>CAVSRG010000009.1:0-3275030 GCA_963730265.1 uncultured Actinomycetota bacterium | reverse complement strand
CGCGGTGGCCAGCGTGAGGGGGAACGCGTGCAGCTGGTAGAGGTCGTCACCGGGCCGGTACCGGTCACTCCAGTCGCCGCTGCTGAACAGCACGGCGCCCAGGCCGTCCTCGGTGCTGAACTTGGACACCAGCGCCGGGTCGTACAGGCCGAGCGCGTCGTTGCCCTCGGCCTGGCAGGTGACGTAGCACAGCTCGGTGGGGGCGGAGAAGAACCGCTGCCACGGGCCCCAGGGGTGCGGTGCGGAGTAGAAGCTCCAGGTTGTGCTGGCGTTCTGCTCCTGGCCCGGCCACTGGGCATTGAACGGGTAGTAGAAGCTGGTCAGCACGTACTGGCCCAGAGCCGGGAGGTACTGGACGCTGGCCTCGCTGAGCTGGTGCGGCGCGGTGATGAGCCGGGTGGCCCGGTCCAGCTGGGCGTAGCCGACCCAGTCCGCGGAGCTGGTGCCGCTGCCGCCCGCCGGCCCGGCGTAGAACTGCCAGTTCACGGACTTCAAGTTTGAGATCTTGCTTCGCGACACCCGGCCCAGGATCATGTCGCTGCCGTCGTAGGCGTAGCCATCGTTGGACATGGCGTACACGTAGCGGCTGCCGCCGTCGGCGGTGCTCGCGGCAGCGTCGCCCCGGCCGTAGTTGATGAACTGGGGGGTGGTGAAGCCCGCCGGGAACATCGACCGGGCGCCGGGCGTGGTCCCGCGCGCGCTGAGCGCGGGCGGCGCCGCGCCGCCTGGGCTGTCGGCAGTGCCGAAGCCGTTCGACCAGGTCCGGCCGTTGTTGGCGGACTTGACCAGGCTGGTGTCGTCGGACGGCTGATAGCCGCGGGGATAGTCGCCGGGGGGGCTGTCCACCTGGCGGGTCACGGCCAGGTACAGGGTGCCGCCGACGGCGACGATGCCCTCGGTCTTCCAGGTCCGGCCGTCGTTGTAGCAGGTCCGGGACCCGGCGGTGCACTGGCCCCGGCTGCCGCCGTGGCCGTAGCTGGACATGCAGTTGGTGTACGGGTTGGCCAGCTGGCTGGGATCGCCGCCGGTCAGCTCGTTTACGGCCAGGTTGGCTCGGGACCCGCACTCGCCGTCGTAGCCGTGAGTGTCGTCGCTGGTGACGTAGATGTTCCCATCCGCGGCCCAGGTGCTGTACCAGGTGTCGCCGCCGTCGGTGCGGCGGCCGGTGCGGGCCGGGCCCCGGTAGGGCAGGCCGACCTTCGCGCCGGTGATCACCGGCCCGGCCACGGCGCGCGCCCGGGCGCGGGCGGGGTGGACCGCCTGGGGGGCGATCACGACCGCGGCGACCGCGGCCAGCGACCAGATGGCGGCGGGCGAACTTCTCCCGATCTCACCGAAGTATTCTCGTTCCTCGTGACGGAAGTGGCCGAGCTCTACCGGTCGTTCGCCCGGCTGGAAGCACGCGGGCGCTCGGCCGCCTATGAGGCGCTGGGCGAGGCGGTCGCCGGGGATACCGCCGTGCTCAGCTTCGTCGCCGCGCTGCCGCCGGACAAGCGCCAGCCGCAGCTGCTGTTCGCGGCCGCGCGCTTCCTGCTCGGCGGCCCGCCGGACCTGGCCGGGCTGCGCGAGCTGATCGCCGCGTCCGGCCCGGAGCTGGCCGGGGTGATGCTGGCCCGGCGGACCCAGACCAACGAGCCCGCGCGCTGCGCGGTGCTGCTGCCCGTGCTGGCCCAGATCCCGGGGCCGCTGGCGCTGGTCGAGGTGGGGGCCAGCGCCGGGCTGACCCTGCTGTTCGACCGCTACTCCTACGACTACGCGGGCTACCGGCTCGCGGGCCGCGATCCGGACGCCCCCACGCTGCGCTGCGAGCCGCGCGGGCTGGTGCCGCTCCCGGCCCGGATCCCGCCCATCGCCTGGCGGGCCGGGCTGGACCTGAACCCGCTGGACGTCACCCGCGACGACGACGCCCGGTGGCTGTCCTGCCTGGTCTGGCCGGGGGAGGGGGACCGGGCGGAGCGGCTGGCGGCGGCCATCGCGTCGGCCCGGCGGGACCCGCCGGCGGTACACCGCGGCGACCTGGTCACGGACGTGGCGGCGCTGGCGGCCACGGCACCCACGGACGCGACGCTGGTCATCTTCCACTCCTCGGTGCTGTACCAGGTCGCGCCGGAGCAGCGGGAGCGGTTCGCGGCCACGGTCGGGGGACTGGGCGCGGTGTGGCTGTCCGGCGAGGCGCCGGGCGTGGTGCCGGGCACCGAGGGACCGGCCCGCGACGGCCTGAGCTACGTCGTGGCCCGTGACGGCCGGCCGGTCGCCCTGGCCGACAGCCACGGAGCGTGGCTGTCGTGGCTGCCGTGATCCTGGGCCCAGCGGCGCCTATCCGAGGCTGCCATTCTGGTTCGTGGCCTCGGCCACGAACCAGGCCGCCTGGGCCAGGGCGCTGTCGGCGGCGGCGAGCAGGCCGGGCTGGAGCACGAAGTCGTGGCCCAGGCCCGGCCACCGGGTGTAGGTGACGTCCACCCCGGCGGCCGAGGCGGTGGCGGCCAGCCGCCCGGCGTCGGGGGCCAGCAGGTCGTCGGACCCGCTCTGGAGCAGCAGCGGCGGCAGGCCCGCGACCCCGGCCAGCAGTGGCGAGACCGCGGGGTCGGCCCGGTTCGCGGGGCCCGCATAGGCGGCGGCGCAGGCCTCCAGCCAGGCCGGGCTGAGCACGGTGTCACGGCGGACCAGCTCGGGCACGGCCCGGCGGTCGGCGGTCAGGTCCAGCCACGGTGCCAGCAGCATGGCGCCGGCCGGGAGCGCCTGGCCGGCCTGGCGGCGGGCCAGCAGCAGGGCCAGGGCCAGGCCGCCGCCCGCCGAGTCGCCGGACACGACGACCGAGGCGGGCGCGGCCGCGATGCTCACCGTGGAGCTGGCCCCGGCGCCCAGCAGCGCGGCCAGCGCCATGCCGGCGTCGTCGAGCGCGGCGGGATAGGGGTGCTCGGGTGCCAGCCGGTACTCGGGCAGCACCACCCGGCACCGCGCCTGGCGGCTCAGGCGCGCGGCCCAGGCGCGCACGATGCGCGCGGAGCCGACGCAGTAGCCGCCGCCGTGGAAGTGGACGACGGTGACGCCGGGGCGGGCCTCGCGGGCGGTCACCACCTCGGCGGGCACCCCGTTGAGCAGGACCGGCTCGATCGTGGTCCCGCGGGGCAGCGGCGAGCTGCCCATGACCCGGTCTAGCCGGCGACGCTGCACGTCCCAGGCCACGTCGGGGGTGAGGATGTAGCGGCTGAGTGGCCGCGCGCTGAGCCGCGCGGCCGGCGGCGGCAGGCGCAGCTCGGGGCGCCTCATGCCGCGCCCTCGCCGGCCGGAGCGGGCGCCGGGCGGCGGGGCATGACCCGGTACTTGGCCAGGTCGAAGTGGCGGACGCGGTAGCGGTACAGGAACGTGTGGTCGGGCCAGTTGTTGGTGTTGCGGCCGTCGGCCGTGGTGTACCAGCTCCGGCAGCCGCTCTCCCACACGGAGGTGCGGCTGGCCCGGTCGACCCAGGCGTTGAACGCGCGCTGCACCTCGGGCCGCACGTCCAGCCAGTCCAGGCCCTCCCGGTCCAGGGCCAGCAGGGCGCCGAGCACGTAGCTGATCTGGCCCTCCAGCATGTAGATGATGGAGTTGCCGCCCAGGTTGGTGTGGGGCCCGTAGAGCATGAAGAAGTTCGGGAACTCCGCGACGCTGATCCCCAGGTAGGCCTGGGCCCCGTCGTGCCACAGCTGGCGCAGCGAGCGCCCGCCGCGGCCGGTCACCGCCATGGGGGCCAGGAAGTCCAGGGTCCGGAACCCGGTGCCGTAGACGATCACGTCGGCGGGCCGGGTGGTGCCGCCGGCCGTGACCACGCCGTCGGCCGCGATGCGCTCGATCGGGTCGGTGACCAGCTCGACGTTGGAGCGCACCAGCGTCGGATACCAGTCGTTGGAGAACAGCACCCGCTTGCAGCCCATCACGTAGCCGGGCACGCACTTGCGGCGCAGCTCCGGGTCGGTGATCTGCTCCTCGAGCTGGCGGCGCCACATCCGCATGGGCGCGGCCAGGAACTTGGGCGACAGCACGAAGCCGGTGGTGAGCAGCTCGCCGTACAGGAAGGTGCGCAGCCGCTCGGCCTTGCGCAGCGCGGGCAGGCGGCCGGCCAGGCCGGGCTCGCCGTGCGGCCGGTCGGGCTTAGGCAGGATGTAGGGCGGGGTGCGCTGGTAGATGTCGACCCGGGCCGCGGTCCTGGCGACCTCCGGCACGAACTGGATGGCGCTGGCCCCGGTGCCGACCACGGCCACCCGGCGCCCGGCCAGGTCCACGTCGTGGTCCCAGCGGGCGGAGTGCCAGGCCGGGCCGGCGAAGTCGGCGCGGCCCGGGATGTCGGGCAGCGCGGGTCGGTTCAGCTGCCCGACCGCCGAGACCACCGCGGTGGCCCGCAGCGTCTCGCCGTTGTCGAGCGTGACGTTCCAGCGGGCGTGGCGCTCGTCGAACTCGGCCGCCTCCACGCCGGTGCGCAGCCGCAGGTGCGGGCCCAGGCCGTGCTCGTCGGCCAGCGCGTGCAGGTAGGCCAGGATCTCGGGCTGGGGCGGGAAGCGGCGGGTCCACCGGCCGGGCTGGAACGAGAACGAGTACAGGCTGGCCGGCACGTCGCAGGCGGCGCCGGGATAGGTGTTGTCGCGCCAGATGCCGCCGAGGTCCGCGGCCTTGTCCAGGACCAGGAAGTCGTGGATGCCCGCCCGCTTGAGCGCCATGGCCATGCCGAGGCCGCCGAACCCGGCGCCCACCACGATCACGCGATAGGTCGGCTGCTCGGGCATCGGGGCCCTCCTCGCGCTCTGCATGCGGCAGGGGCAGGATAACCCGATCCGGTCGGGCCCGCGCTGACAAAACTGATATCAGTATGATAGAAATGTGTTAGCGGCGATGTCAACGGAGGCGAGCCAGATGGCCCAACCAGACCCCGGCACCCCGATACCGGCCGGACTCGACGTTACCCTCGTGGGCCCGCCGGTCACCGAGCGCCGGGCGGCGTCCCGGCCCGGCCTGCAGATGCTGCCGCTGGGCATCGTCATCCTGATCATCGGGGCCGTGCTGGTCGCGCTCGTCAGTCACCTGTCGGGCGCGGCCGCGGCGGCGCTCCTCGTCGTCGGCATCCTCGTGCTGCTGAGCGGCGCGCTGGTGCTGCGCGGGCTGACGGCGGTCGTGCCCGGCCGGGCCAGGGTGGTGCAGCTGTTCGGCCGGTACCGCGGCACCGTCCGCGACTCCGGCCTGCAGTGGGTGAACCCGTTCACCCAGCGGATCGTGGTCTCCACCCGGATCCGCAACCAGGAATCGGCCCAGCTCAAGGTCAACGACGCGGACGGCAACCCGATCGAGATCGCGGCCGTGGTGGTCTGGCAGGTGCAGGACACGGCCAGCGCTATCTACTCGGTCGACGAGGTGGTCAAGTTCGTGACCATCCAGGCCGAGACCGCGGTCCGGCACATCGCCTCCAGCTACCCGTACGACAACCGCGGCAGCGGCGCGCTGTCGCTGCGCGACAACGCCGACGAGATCACCGAGCGGCTGTCGGCCGAGCTGCGGGTCCGGGTCCGAGCGGCCGGCGTGCACATTATCGAGACCCGCCTTACCCGGCTGTCCTACGCTCCGGAGATCGCCCAGGCCATGCTGCGCCAGCAGCAGGCCAGCGCGGTCGTCGGGGCGCGGCAGCGCATCGTCGAGGGCGCCGTCGGCATGGTCCAGCTGGCTCTGCAGCGCCTGCAGGACGAGGGTGTCGTCGAGCTGGACGAGGAGCGGAAGGCGGCCATGGTCTCGAACCTGCTCGTCGTGCTGTGCAGCGAGCAGGCCACCCAGCAGGTCGTGAACACCGGCTCGCTGTACCAGTGATGGCCGGCACGGGACCACGATGACCGACCGCAAGGGCGTGCTGCTGCGGCTCGACCCGGCCGTGCACGATGCCCTGGCCAGGTGGGCCGCCGACGAGCTCCGCAGCACGAATGCCCAGATCGAGTTCCTGCTGCGCCGGGCCCTGGCCGAGGCCGGCCGGCTGCCCAGCCAGGCCAGGGCGATGCGGCGGCCGGGCCGGCCGCCGCGCAAGCGCGAGACGGACTGAGGGGCCGGCTCAGGCGTCCCGGCGCCGGAACAGGACCAGGGCCAGCGTCAGCGCCAGTGCGGTCCACCCGGCCAGCACGGCCAGGCCCGCCCACGGGGCCAGCGGGTAATAGCCGTACTCCGGCGTGTAGGCGTTGCTCACCTGCTGGTACTGAGTCACGGCCTGCTCGGCTGCGAAGCCGGCCGCCGGGGTGACCCGCAGCAGCCAGGTCGCGGCCCCGGCGGGCAGCACCGACAGCGGCGAGGCGAAGAAGTACGGCAGCACCAGCACGGCGACGACCGCGGTGACCGGTCCGGCGCCGCGCCGCAGGATCGCGCCCAGGGCCAGGGCCAGCACCGCGGCCAGCGCGAGCAGCGCCGCGCTGCCGACCGCCACGCGGAGCCCGGTGAGCCAGCTCATCGGGAGCACGTAGTTGCCGTCAGATTCCAGCAGGTGCTGGCCGAGCGGGAGCACGACCGCCGCGGCGGCCACGCCGATCGCGAACGTGACCGAGCCGATCACGACGGCCTTGGCCGCCAGTACCTGGCCACGCCGCGGGCTGGCGGCCAGCGTGGTCCGGATCAGGCCCCGCCGGTACTCCGCGGTGATGAACATCGTCCCGACCACGGTCACCACGATCAGCCCGGCGAACACGCCGGTCAGGCCGCCGCCGGCGGCCTTGTCGCCCGCCGGGCCGGCCACGGCCGGCGCGATGTCGCCCGACCCGCGCACCGTGAACCCGCCGCCCGCCTGCGTGAACCCGCCGCCGATCGGCGCCTGCCGAGCGCCGCCGACCTGACCCCCGCGCCAGGCCGCGCCGGGCCCGGCGCCGGCCAGGCTGAGCCGGTCGAAGCTCGCGATGGCCAGCGTGGGGCTAGCGGAGTGCGCGGCCACGGCCAGCGGCGAGGCGACGAACAGGCCCGCTCGCACGACCGTCGGCCGCCCGGCTAGCCGGGCGGTGCCCAGCCGGATCCAGTGGGTGCCGTCGGCCGAGTCGTAGCCGGTCAGCGCGCTGCCCGAGCGGACCAGCCGCAGCCAGCGCGGCGCGGCGGCCGTCACCGGCCCCGGCAGGCCGCCGGTGTCGGCGGTGTAATCGTCCTGCATCCGCACCCCGTGCCCGCCGGTGACCATGACTGCCGCGTAGGCGGCGCCGGGCCGGGAGCTGGCCAGGACGATGAGGCCGGCCTTGGCCCAGGGCTGGAGGCCGGGCGTGATCTGCCCGCCTGGGTTGTCCGCCGCGGTCCCGCCGGCCAGGCTGGTCACCCGGACGGTGAGCCGGCCGTCGCCGGCCAGCGGCTGGCCCACCAGGTAAAAGCCGTCGGTCACGCCCTCGCCACCGGGGCCAAGGATGACGTGGTGCTGGCAGGTGGCCGGGCCGACGGGGTGGCCGGCCACGATGGGGGCGCAGCCGGTGTGGCTGCCGGACGTCGCCCACCCGCCGATCAGGATGGTCACCAGCCCGGCGGCCAGCAGGCCGAGCACCCAGCCGCGCACCGTGCGCAGCTTGGTCCACTCCGCCCGCAGCACCCGCCCGAAGCCGTCGCGTCCGGCCGACCCGGCCGGGCGTTCCCTGGCCATCGTGCCCATAGGTCCCGCCGCCCGGTCCCGGTCGCGCTAAGCGCCGGCCGGGCGGCTGGCCCGGATCCCGCGCGCGGCGCTGACGAGGGCGACGACCGCAGCCAGCGTGACCGCCGGGACATAGATCCCCAGCGGCCAGGACTGGTGGTAGCCGGCTTCCGGGGACGCCCATCGGTACAGCCCGGCCGCGGCGGCGACGCTGGCCGCCCCGGCCACGGTCATGGTCAGCGCGGCCAGGCCCGCCGCCCGGGCGGCGCGAGTCACGTCCGGCCCGGCGGGCCGCAGGCGGCGCAGCGCCAGACCCGGCCCGGCCGCCGAGACGAGCGCGGTGGCCAGCCCGAGGATCACCAGGGTCAGGAACCAGCCGGGGCCGAGGTTGCCGTTGGCCAGGTCAATGGCCGCGTGCGGCCCCGGGAAGATCGGCGTGCCCGGGCGGCGGACCAGCCCGGCGATGATCGCCGCCACGATGAGGTAGGCGGCCGGCCCGGCCAGCGGGGCCAGCAGCAGGGCCAGGTCGCGACGGAGGTGCTCGGCGCGGGCCTGCCGCACCAGCCGCCACCACAGCGGGAGCCCGCCCGCGACGATCGCGAGCGCCGAGACGGCGGCCGCCCCGTCGAAGATCCAGTAGGCCCAGGCGATGAGCGGATGACCCGCGAGCGCGGTCGCCTGCCCGGCGGGCTGGTCCTGGGCCAGCTGGACGAATACCGCCGCCAGGCCGGCCAGCAGCGCCCAGGCGGCCAGCACGATGGCCAGGCTGGCCCGAGTCCGGGCCGGCCCGTCGTGCAGGTGGCGCGCAGGCCAGATCCAGGCCGGGATGGCCCGCCAGGCCAGGCTGGCCGCGGCCCGCGGGCCGCCGCCGGAGTCGG
The DNA here is from genome assembly GCA_963730265.1 of uncultured Actinomycetota bacterium. Lineage (GTDB taxonomy): Bacteria > Actinomycetota > Actinomycetes > Streptosporangiales > Streptosporangiaceae > DASUBV01. The sequence continues at coordinate 3,266,552 of CAVSRG010000009.1, read as the reverse complement.
CCAGGTAGACGCGGACCTCGTCGGCGTAGCGGACCCGCCAGGCGGCCGGGTACAGCACGACCACCAGCCCGGCCAGCCCGCGCCGTGACCGGGCGCTCATGCTCCGGCCCCGCCAAAGTTGGCCCGCAGGCGGCGGCGCGCGACGCGCGCGACCTTCTCCATCCGCTCCGACTGCACGGCCAGTGCCTCGGCGCCCGCCGCGGTCAGGCGGTAGGGCCGCCGCCGGTCCTCGGCCTCCAGCGGCTCGATCAGGCCGCGCGCCTCCAGCCGGGAGATCACCGCGTACAGGGTGCCGGCACTCAGCCGCACGCCCATGGTCTCAGCCACGTCCTGCGTGATCGCATAACCATGCTTGGGCTCGTCGGCCAGGCTGGCCAGCACTAGCAGCGGCGGATCGGCCCAGCGGTCAAGTCCGTCCTTCATGTCGTCCTCCGGCGTGGCCCGCGCCGGGCGGCGCGATGCCATGGCTCACGCTATACCGCCTAACGCTATACCGCAATACGGTATAGCCATTAGCGGTACAGCGCGGCGCGGGCTAGCTGGAGGGGCCGCGCCGGATCAGCTCGCGTACTTGACCACCAGCTCGCCCAGGCGGGGGAGCGCGGCCTGGACGTGCTTGGTCGCGCCGCCCCGCACGCTCCGGTACGCCTTGATGACCGTGGGCCGGTCGGACGCGGCCGCCCGCTGGTCGGTCACCGAGAGCAGGGACTCCGACACCTCGTCGGCCCGCTTGGTCAGGTAGTCGCCGAAGTCCGAGCCGCCGGCCGCGTTGAAGTCGGCCCAGTACGGGTCCAGTTCCTCGATCATGCGGGGCATCAGCGACGCCACCATGAAGCGCACGTGACCCGGCATGAAGGTGGACACAGTCTTGTAGGCGATCTTGACCGCGGTCCCCGAGATCCCCGACATGTCATGGACCTCCTGCTCGACCAGCGTGTAGCAGTCCGCGACGACCTTGGGCTGGATGTCCGGGTCGAGCAGGATCTCGTGAAGCGTGGCTGCCATGGGTACGTTCTTCTCCTTCTGTCGGCCGGCTGGGCGAGCGTGCCTGAGTCTCGCCGGTCACAGGAGATCATTCCTGCTGGCGGGGTTCTCCTGGGCGGATGTGCCCAAGTCTGCGCGGCTATAGGAGCCCGCGGCCTCAGTTCTGGCTGACGACGAAGGCCTGCCCGTGCTCCTTGCGGTCCGAGTACGCCCCGCCCGTGCTGCACTGATCCGGCGCCGGGCAGGACACCTGGCCCATTCCGGCCCAGTGGGTCTGGTTGAGGGCGGCCGTGCCGGGGATCTCCTCCGCCTTGCCCCACGTGCCGCCGGTCTGGCTGTCGACGAACAGCTCCAGGTTGTAGACCTTGTCGCCGGCCGTGCCCACGCCGTAGTAGCCGGCCGCGGTGCAGGCGCCGGGCCGCGGACAGGACAACGTCGTCGTCCCGCCGTCGGCGCCGCTGTTCAGGCGGCCCGTGCCGGGAATCACCTCGGCCGGGCTCCAGGTCCCGTTGGTCTCGGTGGCAACGAACGCCTCGCCGCCGCCGTTCACGTCGAAGCCGTTGTTGTCGCCATCGATCCCGCCCGCCGCGCAGTTGCCCGCCGTCGAGCACGCCACCGTGTCGACCTCGCCATAGCCGCCCGCGCCGAGCGCGGCCATGTCCGGCACCTGCTGCGCCGTGCCCCAGGTGCCGTGGACCTGGCCGACGATGAACGTGAACCGGTCACCCGGAACGTCGCTGTAGGTCCCGCCGGCCACGCAGTTGCCCGGCGATCCGCAGGCTAGCGAGTTGACTGAGTCGTATCCGCCCGTGTTCAGGGCCTTGAGGCCAGGGACCGGCTCGGCCTGGCCCCACTTGCCGCCGACCTGGCTGACGACGTAGGCGTCCTGGCTGTACCGGCCGTCCTTGTAGCCGCCGGCCGCGGAGCAGTTGCCGGCCGAGCGGCAGGACAGCGGGCCGATGCCGGACGTCCCGGCCGTGGCCAGCGCGGCCAGGCCCGACACCGCCTGAACGTCGTGCCAGGTGCCCTTCACCTCGCTGACCACGAACGGCTGCCCGTGGCCCTGGCCGTCGGTGTAGCCGCCATCGGCGGTGCAGTTGCCGATCGATACGCAGGACAGTGAGCCGAGGCCAGACCCGTTGCCCTTGTTCAGCGCGGCCATGCCCGGCAGCTGGTGCGCGCGGGCCCACTTCCCGTGCACCTGGCTGGCCACCCAGGCGTGCGTGTGACCCGACCCGTCCCGGTAGGAGCCGCCAATCGTGCAGTTGCCCACTCCCGAGCACGACACGGAGCCGATCGACGCCTGGTTGCCCCGGTCGAGGCCGCCCATGCCGAGCACGCGCTGCGCCCGGCCCCACTTGCCGCGCACCTGGCTGACCAGGAACGGATGGTCGTGGTAGCCGGGAGTGCTGAAGGCGCCGGCGGCCAGGCAGTCGCCCGCCGCCGCGCAGGACACCGCGCCGATCCCGGCGCTCCCGCCGGTGTTCAGCGCCGCTGAGCCGGCCACCTCCACCGCCTTGTGCCAGGTGCCGGTGCCGGCATCAGCGGTCCGGACCTGGGCCGACGCCACGCCGGCGGTCCCGAGCACCAGCCCGGCGCCGGCGGCCAGGGCGACGACGCCCCGCCGGGAGAGCGGGGAGAGCGCGGAGAGCGGGGAGAGCAAGATCGGAATGCGCCATTGCATAGGGGTCACCTGCGTCACCTGGGGGATTCGCTCCGGGGGCTGTGCCCTCAGGATCACACGGATCTCCATGATCGCTGAACTGGCCGGCCGATATAGGAGTCCACTTTGCCCGTCTTTTGCCGCCGGGCCGGCAGCGGCGGCCGGGCTAGGCGATCCCGGCCACCGCGCGCGCCTCGCTGCGGTCGCGGCAGGCGTGCAGGCCGGTGATCAGCCCGTCCCGGACAGTGAGCACGTCGTAGGTCCGGTCGTCGGCCTGCCGGTTCCGGTAGCCGTCCACCCCCGGCGTGCGCATGACCACGAGCACCTGGTCGCCGGCCGCGACGACCTCCTCAAGCTCCGAGCGCAGCCCGCGCTCGGCCTGCCGGCGCAGGGCCTTCTCCAGCTCGCCGCGGCCGCGGCAGACCTGCGGCCGCGGTTCGGAAACGCTCGGGTCCAGGTAGGTCCATTCCAGGTCCTGGTCCACGAATTCCATCATCCGAGGGACGTCGCCCTGGTCGTAGGCCAGAAAGGCCTCCCGCACGATCCATTCGTTCTGGTTGCACATCTGGAGTCCCCTTATCGCGACCATGCGCCAGGTGGTTGTCGATGCGCCGAAGCTCGGCGAGAACCTCCCGGCGGCATGCAGCTCGTCCTCGTGCGGCCCCGTGAGTTCAGATTTCGCGGTCACCCGCGTCGCATCCGGGCCGTCTCCCCCTGGAGCATCACCCGGACACTGCCATATATATCAGGCCCTAATGTGCGCCGTCACCTATTACCTCCGCCCGATCTCGGCGCTGCCCGGCCAATCGGTACAATCTCCGATCTGTCCAGATACGTGTAGGTCACCCGGCAGAGGTCAGGTCATGGCACTGCGCGCCGCGCCGCTCCTTCTTGTCATCGTCACGGCCGCCGGGCTGGCCGGCTGCGCCGCGACGGGCGGGTCGGCCAGCTGCGACCCCGTGGCCTGCGCGGCCAGCGCCACGCAGGCGCCGGACCCGGCGGCCGCGAGCCCGTCGCCGAGCCCGGTCGCCGCCTCGACCGGACCGGCCGACTGGTGGATCAGGGTGGACCCGTGCGGCCTGCTGAACCAGGCCGAGCTCACCCGCCTGGGCTTCCTGTCGCCGGGCCAGGCGCTGCTCGGCGACGGCCCGGGGCGCGCCAACGAGTGCGCCTGGGGCTCCGCGACCCGTGCGCTGGCCATCACCCTGTCCGCCTACCCGTACACCGACCTGTTCTTCCACACCGGGCAGGTGTCGGCGTACCAGTTCGCCGATGGCCGCCGCGGCGAGCTGGACTTCGACTCCGACGGCACCGGCGGCTGCCAGCTCACCGTCGAGTCCGCGAGCGGGTCGAGCGCGCTGATCTTCATGACCGGCCGGCCGAACGGGCCGGGCCCGCGCATGTGCCCGATCGCCCGGCGGGTGGCGAGCCTGATCCGGCCCCGGCTGCCGCGCCCCTAGCCGCCGGGGCGCGGCCGCCCGGGGTCAGAAGGCGCCGGTGCCGTCCGGCGTGCCCAGGCCGGTCGGCCCGTCGTAGCCCGTCCTGGCCACGCACAGGTAGTCGTATCCGCAGATGGCGCCGCCTGTGCCCTGGAACCAGTCGTTGTTCCCCTTCGTCACGTCGAACAGCGCGGCGGCGTGCGCGTACTCGAAGCCCGGCGAGATGGTGGCCGCGTTGCCCGCCAGCGCGTAGACCGCGGCCACGATCGGCGCGGCCGCGCTGGTGCCGTAGACCGTGAGCCACGGGCCGCCCAGGCGGCGGGTGATGGAGCTGTCGTAGAGGGCCACGTGCGAGGCGAGCGCCGCCACGTCGGCGATGGTCCGGCCGGGGCAGTGCGGGTCGTGCTGCCAGGGCGGCTTGGCCACGTAGGCCGAGCACCCGCTGCCGGAGGCGCCGTTGCCGTTGTAGACCGTCTCGGTCCAGCCGCGGGCGTTGCTGGCCCGGGCCAGCTGGGTGCCGCCGACCGCGGTGACGTCGGCCAGGTTGGCCGGGAAATTGGCCGCGGTGAAGCCGACGTCGCCGGACGACGCGACGATCACGTGCCCGGGGTGCCGGTAGGCGCCGGCCCCGGCCTGGGTGAACCCGCTCTCCCGTCCGCCGTAGCTGTTGGAGATCACCTGGGCGCCCAGCCGGGCGGCGGTGTCCTCGGCCGCGGCCAGGTCGGTCAGCAGCGGGGACCTGGCCTCGACGATGATGATCTTGCAGCGTGGGCAGGCGGCCGAGACCATCGACACGTCCAGGGTCTCCTCCACGCCCCAGCCCGTGGGATCGGCGGCCGGCAGCGGGGACGCCTGGCCCCGCTGGTTCACGATGCGCAGGCAGCCGCTGGCCGTGGTGCACGGCGGCAGCCCGTAATGCCGGCGGTACACGCCCAGGTCGCGGGCCAGGTGCGGGGTGCTGTAGGCGTCCACGAGCGCGACCGTCTGCCCGGTGCCCAGCCCCGTGGGCAGGCGGTACGCGGACTCGATGGCCGGGGCGCCCCAGCCGCCGGGCCGGGTCGCGCCGGGCGCGACCCGGCGGCCCGCGGCCTGCGCCGCGAGCGCCGCGTTGACCGCGGTCTGGGGCGCGTACCGGGTGAAGCACCGGGCCCGCCGCGGCCCGGCGGGCGGGCACGCGGCCCGCGCCGCCCGGCCCGCGGCCGCGATCCGGTAGGCGCGGGCGACGGTCTGGGTGACCGTGCCGCCGGCCGCGTCCGCGGCGCTGGTCCGCAGGGTCACCCGCGCCCCGGCGGGAGCGCTGAACGCCGCGGTGTAGCGGCCGTCCCGGCCGGCGATCCGGGCCCGGTGCCATGTCCTGCCCCCGTTGAAGGACACCGACATCGCCGCCCGGGTGATCCGGATCGCCCGGCTCGGCTGGACATGCCCGACCGTCAGGCTGATCACCTGCCGGCCGGGACGAACCGCGCCGGTCACCGCCTCGTCCGCGACGCCATAGCGCAGGGTCAGCAGCGGCTGCGCCGTGCACGCGCGGTTCTCCCGGACGGCGCACAGCCAGCCGCCGGGCAGCGTGCCGTGCGCCGCGCGGGCCGACCACCAGGTCCACGCGGTCTGGCTGGCGGTGGACAGCGGGCTGAGCGCGGCGGGCTGCGCGGCGTCCAGCACGAATCGGATCCGGGACCGGGCCGGCCGCAGCCGGGCCGTGACGCCGGCGAAGCCGTGGAAGCGGCGCAGCGTCCCGCCCGCGACCCTGGTCCCGTCCTGGTCGAGCTGGTAGCGGGCAGTGACCGTGAACGGCGCGCCGATGTACTGCCCGGTGTGCCCCGGCGTGTTGTCGCCGAACGCGGTCATGGCCAGGTCCAGCATGTTGCCCGCGCGGGTGGCCGACGCCCCGGTCGGCGGCCCGGCCTGCCCGGCCAGCCGGACGGTGACCGCGGGATGCTGCGGGTAGGCGCCCCAGGCGTCGGCGAGCCGCTGGCCGGGCCGGAATGCCTGCGGCGGGGCGGCCTGCCCGCCGATGAAGTTCAGCACCCGGGCCCACGGGATGTAGGAGGTGGCCCAGGACAGGCCCCGGGCCGCCGACAGGTACATGGTCAGCCGGAGCGGGAACCGGCCGGGCCACAGCACGGCGGTGGAAAAGCCGTCCTGGACCGGGAAGGACTCGAAGTTGCTCAGGTAGCCCCGCGACGCGGCGGCGGCGTAGAACCCGGCGCGCTCGGTGGCCAGGCCGGCCGGGCGCACCACGAAGCGCTGCGCGGGAATTCGGCCCTGGGCCTGGTAGGCGACGTAGTACTGGTAGGGGATGCCGCGCGCCGCGGACGGCGAGTCGAGCTGGGCCGAGGTGATCTGGGTCAGCGCGCCGACCCGGGGCCGGACGGCCATGGGGCTGACGTACAGGTAGGGCGCCGGACCCCGCAGGGTCTGCGTGATGTAGTCACTGCTTTCCGTGCAGCAGCTGTTGGGGTCGCGAGGCGCCCGGTCGGTCAGGTAGTCCCGCTCGAAGATGCTGCTGTACACGGCGGTGGGCCGGGGGGTCAGGAACTGGACCCGGCTGTCCGCCGAGCGCTCGGCCAGCGCTACCGTCGCGTTGCGCGACACGGTGATCTCGGGCGGCAGGACCAGCCGGGTCCCGAGGTACTGGGTCCCGCGCAGGTCCTCGAAGGTGGCGATGACCCAGAAGTGCCCGGCGGGCACGCTGAACTTGGCGATGCCGTGGTAGAAGGGCTCCGTGTCCTGACCGAAGGTCCAGAACCGGCTGGCGTTGTCGGCGTCGATGAGGGTGACCAGGTCGCCGGTGTCGGGCCGGCCGGACAGGGTCGTCCCGCGCACGGTCAGCGTGTGCATGAGGTAGGACGGCCGGGCCCGTGCCGCGGGCGGCGCGGCCGGCGCGCCGGCCAGCGCGATCGACACCCCGTTCCCGAACAGCCCGTCCTGCCCGTAGGCGGCATCGGCGTGATCGCCGGCGAACTGGCGCTCCAGCGCGGCGCCGAACACGCGTGCCCCGGCCAGGGTCAGGTACCCCCGCGCGGTCCCGGAACGGGCCGAGGTGATGGTCACGCCGGGCAGGGACGGCGCGGCGCCGGCGTAGCTCACCCTTACCGGCAGCCGGCCGCCCGACTCGGCCCGGGCCAGCGCGCCGGCCTCGAACAGGCTCGGGTCCAGCCCCCGGCTCAGGTAGGCCGCAGCCGCCGCCGGCAGCACGTAGGTCCGGCCGCCCAGCCGCAGTTCCTGGAGCTGGCCTGCGGTCGCCGGGCCGCCGGGCCGCACCGATATCCCGGCCGCGCCCGTCGCGACCTGCTGCCCGGTGACCAGGAACGCCTGGTCCGTGCGACCCGCGGCCGGTGACGCCGTGGCCGGTGACGCTGCGGCCGGTGACGCCGCGGCCGCGGCGGCGGGGGGACCGGCCGCGGTGGCCGCGCGAGCCAGGACCATGACGAGGCCGGCGGCGCCCGCCAGCAGCCTGATGCCCTTCCCCGCCTCATTTGTCATATGGACGTTATATACTGTTGAACTATCCATGACAAGACCGGTCAGACCGCAACCGACCGCCCGGCCCGAAGGAGCTAGCTGAGCCCCTCGAGGTGGGCGGTGTCGTTGAAGCCGCGAACGACCCAGCGGTCACCCGAGATCACCAGGCGGGAGATCGACGCGTTGTCGGCCCCCGTGAAGGCGAACGGCCGGGACCGGGCGGCCAGCGCCAGCGCCTCGCCGATGACGCCCCCGTGGGTGAACGCCGCCACCCGCTGGCCCGGGTACTCGGCGGCCAGCGCGGCGATCCCGGCGCGAACCCGCCTCGCGAACTCGGCCGCGGGCTCGGCGCCCGGAATGAGGTCCCAGCGCTCCTCGGCCACCACCCGCTGGCTCAGCGCCCCGCCGACCGTCATCATCTTGCGGAACTCGCCGCCCTCCCACTCGCCCAGGTGCACCTCGCGGAGTCGGGCCTCCACGCGGACCGGCAGTCCGAGCGCCACGGCCAGCGGGGCGGCGGTCTGCGCGGTCCGGCGCAGGGTGGTGACGTAGATGGCGTCGACGTCCTCGGCGGCCAGCCGGGCACAGACCCGCCGGGCCTGCTCGATCCCGAGCGCCGACAGCGGCGGATCGCCCTGCCCGCCGACCAGCGGGAACAGCCTGCCGTCCTGGTATGCCTCCGACTCACCGTGCCGGATCAGCACCAGGTCCAGCGCCCCCGGCGGAGGCTCGAAGCGCAGTTGGCGGTAGGTCACGGCCCGCGGCCCGGAATCGTCAGTTTGCGTCACAAGTCCGAGATCGTACTGGTGTGTAAATTGCGGACATACCTGGAAGGGGAACCGCGTGGATGAGCGGATCGAGAAGGCCGGGCAGCTGTACGACCGCGCTGTCTTCAGCGGCGACGCCAGCGGGCTGAATCAGGCCGGCCGGGAGCTGGACGCGGCCGAGGCCGAGCTGGCCCTGGCCCGCGGCAAGCTGGCCCACCTGAGCTTCCTGCTGCAGCGCGACGAGGACCCGGACGGCGCGCGAGAGGACCCGGATGAGCTGCCGCTGTTCGAGCGCGCGGCCCGGCTGTACGCCGGCCTGGGTGACGTGCACGGCGAGGGGGAGGCGCTGTTCTGGGTCGGCTGCTGCCACCAGGTGGTGCGGCGCGACAACGCGGCCGCGGGGCCGGCCCTGACCCGGTCGCTGGAGCTGGCCACCCGGGCCGGGGACCGGGAGACCATGTCCGAGGCGCTGCGGCACCTGGGCATCGAGGCGCACTTCGGGGGCCGGCCGGACGAGGCCAGGCAGCGGCTGGAGGAGTCCTCCCGGCTGCGCCGGGAACTGGGGTCGCTGGCCGGCGTGGCCAGCAACCAGATCGGGCTGGCCTACATCGCCGCGAGCCAGGACCGGCGGGCCGATGCCGAGGCGCTGCTCACCGAGGCAGCCGCCCTGGCCGGCGCCAGCGGCGCGGAGCGGGTGCTGTCCTCGGTGCAGGAGGCCCAGGCGGAGCTGGGCCTGCGCGCCTAGGGCAGGTCGCGGACCTCGATGACCTGCACCTGGCCCGATGCCTCGCTGGTGGCCAGCACGATCGTCCCGCCGTCGGCCAGCGCGACCTGCCGGGTCAGCGGCCCGGCCGGGATCGTGCCCAGCAGCGCGGGCCGCCGGGCCAGCGCCGCGGCGACGCCGACCACGGACAGGGCCGCCCGCTGGCCGGGCGTGGCGTTCAGGTCCGAGTCGGCCACCACGATCCGGCCGGTGCCGTCGGCGAACGCCAGGCCGATCGGCGCCCGGCCCACCCGGACCTCGGCCTCGAGGGCCCGGGCCGGGTCGGCCCGCAGCCGGGCCGCCGAGTAGCCCAGCAGGGTGTCGCTGTCCCTGGCCGTGACCCAGACGGTCGGCCCGTCGGTGATGATCCGGGCCGGGCTGCACCCGGCACTGGCCACCGCGACCACCGCATGGGCGGGCCGCGTCTCCGCCTGGGCCAGGCTGATCACGCTCAGGATCCCTGGCGAGGGCATCGGCCCGGCGGACCGCTGGAAGCTGGTCGCGTACAGCCACTTGCCGTCCGGGGCGATGGCCAGGCCGACCGGCTGCACGCCCAGGGGGACGAAGCCCGCGAAGTCCGACGGCCCGAAGCCGCGGCTGAGCGCCCGGGACAGGCTGAACACGGCCAGGTCGGTGGTGTCCTGCAAGGTGACGAACGCGAACCGGCCGTCGGGCGAGGTCACCACGCTAACCGCGTGGTCGCCGCGCGGGCTGTCCAGCCCGCCGAGCACCGGGTCGGCGGCGTCCCGCTCGGCCCTGGCCACGCTGATGACCACCGCGCCCTGGCCGCCGGCGGCCAGCAGGTACCGGCCGTCCGGGGTGATGGCCAGGCCGTTGGCCGCGCCGGGCACGCGGATGGTGTCCAGCAGGACGGGCACCCGGCCGTCGCGCAGCACGGCGATGCGCGCGCCGAGCGTGACGAAGACGAACCGGTGGTCGGGTGTCTCCAGGGTGGCGAAGGGCCGCCCGCCGACCGCGACCCGGTGGCTGGCCACCTTCGTCAGCGCGGGAGCCGGCCCGGCCGCCGGGCGGCAGCCCGGCGCGGTCAGCGGCGGCAGTACGCGGTGCCGGGGGCCCGCGTTGCTGCCCTGGTGGTGGCCGAGCAGGTACCAGGCGCCGATGACGACCACCGAGACCAGCGAGGCGATAGCGGCCAGCGCCGACCAGCTCAGCCGTGGCACCGCCGGGAACGCCAGCCAGCCGCGCGGCGGGCTGGCCGCCGCCCCGGCCCTGGCGTGCCGCCCGGTCTGGGCCCGAGCCTCGGGCCGTTGCGGCCCGTACGGCCAGGCCGCGGGCGGCTCGGAGTAGGCCTCCTGACCCACGCCAGGGCCGCCGGGACCGCTAGGACCGGCCTCGCGGTCCGCATGGCCGCTCCGAGCCCCCGCACCGTGCGGGCTCAGCCGCCATCCCCCCGCGGCCGCGCCCGCCACCCCCGCCGCGCCCGCCCCCAGGCCCGCGGCCAGGCTGGCCGCCGACCGCCAGGCCCCGGCCGGGAACCGGATCGGGGACCGCCCCGGCGCCTGGGTCAGCGCGCCCGGCCCGGCCGGGGCCAGGCCGAGCGCCCGGCGCAGCTCGGCGGCGAACTCCCCGCAGGACGAGTGCCGGTAGGCCGGAGAGAAGGCCAGCGCCCGGCTCATCACCTCGTCGACCTCGGCGGGCAGCCCCTCCTGGCGCGAGCTCAGCAACGGCGGCGGCGCGGAGACCTGGGCGTAGACCGCCGGGGCGGCGGGCTCGCGGCGGACCGGCGGCGCCCCGGTCAGCAGCTCGAAGGCCACGGCGGCCAGCGCGTACTGGTCGGCCCGGCCGTCCGCCGGGCGGCCGGCCAGCTGCTCGGGCGCGGCGTAGTCCAGGGTGCCCGGCCCCAGCCGCGGCAGGCCCGCGTCGGCCAGCGCCTCCGTGCTCAGCCCGAACCCCGACAGGTAGACGAAGTCGGGCTGGTCAACGCCGGTCTGGTGACCGTCCGTCCGCGCGTCCAGCAGCAGGCTGGACGGCCGGAGGTCGCGGTGTACCAGGCCGCCGGCGTGCACGGCGTCCAGGGCCGCGGCCGCCTGAGAGATGATCTCCGCCGCCCGGCCGGGCGGCAGCGGGCCCTCGCGCGCGAGCAGTGAGCGGACGTCTCCGCCCTCGGTCAGCCGCATCGCCACGAGCAGCGCCGCGCGGTCCTCGCTGACCTCCAGCACCGGGATGACGTGCGGGTCGCCGACGGCCGCCACCGACCGCCATTCCTGCGCGTAGCGGGCCCGGAACGCGTTATCCCTGGCCAGCCACGGGGCCAGGATCCGCAGCGCGACCCGCCCGTCCAGCCGGGAGGAGTAGGCGCTGTACACCGCTGAGAGCGCGCCCTGGCCGAGCCGCTCGTCCAGCCAGTAGCCGGCCACCACCGAGCCCGCCGCGAACTCCCCCCACCCGTCGCGTGGCTCGTCGCTCACCGCTCACCCGCGCTCTTCTGGTTGGCCCGCCCCCGGCGACATGGTACGGACGCGGCGTCCCGGCCTCTGTCCGTTTCGTTCAAGACGCGGGTGGCCGGCGCGCGGTTGACTCGCAGAATCAATGAGCGCAGGGAGGACGACCCATGTTTCTCGGACTTCGCACCGTCGTGTATTCCGCCCCCGACCTGGCCGCGGCCAAGGCCTGGTGGAGCACCGTGCTGGGCGTAGGGCCCTACTTCGACGAGCCGTTCTACGTCGGGTTCAGCGCGGGCGGCTACGAGCTGGGCCTGACCCCCGGCGGCGATCCCGCGGCCGGCGGCCGCGCCTACTGGGGCGTGCGCGACATCGCCGCCGCCTCCGAGCGGCTGCTCGCGGCGGGCGCCGTGGCGGACGAGGCGGTCCAGGACGTCGGGGACGGCATCAAGCTCGGCACGTTCCGCACCCCGGACGGCAACCTGGTCGGCCTGATCGAGAACCCGGCGTTCAAGCTGGAGCCCGCGCCGATCCCGGAGAGCGACGGCCCCGGCCGCTAGCACCCCGCTAGCACCGGGCCGGGTCACGCGGCCAGCAGGTCGGCCAGCTCGCGGTCGGTGATGCTGCCCGGCGCGCGGCGGTCCCTGGCGAACTGGTTGGCCAGCCGCTGCAGCAGCTCGTTCACCGGGGTCGGCACGCCGTGCAGCCGGCCGAGCAGCACGATCTCTCCGTTCAGGTAGTCGGCCTCGATCGATCCGGTGCCGCGCCGCAAGCTCTGCCAGGACGACCCGCCGGTGCCCGCTGCCCGCCCGGCCGCCGCCACCTCGACCTGGTCACCGCGCAGCGCGGCCAGCTCCTCCGGGCCGGCGCAGTCGATGCCCGCCGCCGCCAGTACGGCGCTGCCCTCGGCCCGCGCCCGCCGCCGCAGCCGCGCGGCGACGTCGTCCGGTCGGCCCTCGGTGCCGAACACCGCCTGCGCCGCGTTGGCCAGGTTGGTCAGCAGCTTGCCGTACTTGAGCCGCATGACGTCCGGGCTGACCGGGCTGAGGAACCGGCTGGCGGCCAGGTCGGCGGCGACCTGGCCCGCGGTGTCGTCGGCCCCGGCCGGGTACCGGCCCACCGGCAGCAGCCCGGTCATCGGGGTGCCCTCGGCGGTGACCGCGCCCGGCTCCAGGTGCACGGCCGGCAGCCAGACGCTGACCCCGTAGACGCGGCGGAACCGGCGCAGCGCGATCCGCTCGCTGGCCACGCCGTTCTGGGCGCAGAACACCGGCAGCGCCTGGGCCGCCACCTCGCCGCCCGCCGGTTGGCCGGCCCAGGCGTCCAGCGCGGCCGCCGAGTCCTGCGTCTTGACCGCCAGGATCAGCACGTCATCGCGGCGCAGGGCCAGCTCGCCGGGCCCGGCCACGGCCGGCACCGGCAGCGTCACCGTCCCGTCCGGGGTGCCGAAGCGCAGGCCGCCGTCCCGCAGCGCGGCGTAGTGCGCGCCGCGAGCGGCCAGCACCACCTCGTGGCCGGTCTCGAACAGCCGCGCGCCGATCGTCGCGCCGATCGCCCCCGCTCCGATGATGATGTAGCGCATGCCCTCAGCCTGTCACCCCGGCCTCGGCGGCCAGCAGTGCGGCCACCGCCGCCTCGGCGGCCGGGTCGGCGGGCAGGGCCGCGGGCCGCACCGGGATGTCGGCCAGCCCGCCGTCGGCCTCATAGCGGCTGATCAGCCGGGGGTCGATGTAGGACGCGCGGGCCACCGCCGGGGTGTCGCCCAGCCACTGCGCCACCCCGCGCACGCCGGCCGCGATGACCCGGCGGCGACCTTGGGGCGTGCTGGCGGGCTCGGAGCTGGCCAGCAGCAGGGCCATCAGCACGGTCGCGTTCCAGGTCCGGAACTCCTTGGCCGTGAAGTGCGCGCCCGCGCGGGCCGCGATGTACTCGCTCACGTCGTGCGAGCGCAGCGCGTGCCAGGCCCCGTCGCGCTGCCAGGCGAATAGCGCGTCGAGGCCGTTGTCGGTGCGGGCCAGGGCCCGCACCGTGGGCAGCACGGCCGGGTCGCTGACGGTGATGTCGCGGCGCTTGCCTTCCTTGGCGACGTAGTCGAACCTGATGCCGCCCCGGCCCACGGTGATGTGCCGCTTCTCCAGCGTCGCCACCCCGTAGTGGTGGTCCAGCTCCGCGTACCGCTCGCCGCCGATCCGGAACAGCCCCAGGTCGATCAGCCGGACCGCGCCCGAGGCCACCCGGTCCCGGTCCAGGTTCCGGTGCCGCAGGTCGTGCAGCGTGGCCTCGCGCAGCGCGGGCAGCGCGCCCGCGAACCGGACCATGTGCGCGAACTTCTGCGCGTCGCGCTGCTCCCGCCACACCTGGTGGTAGCGGTACTGGGTCCGGCCCCGGCTGTCCACCCCGGTGGCCTGGATGTGACCCAGCGGGTCAGGCGAGATCCAGACCCGGGTCCAGGCCGGCGGCAGGGCCAGCGCGCGGATCCGGGCCAGCGTCTGCGGGTCGGTGACCGGCGCCCCGTCCGGGTCGAAGTAGGCGAAGCCCTCGCCGTCGCGGCGGCGGGTGAGCCCCGGGCCGTGCGGGTCGCTACGGGCCAGCCCGGCCACCGCGGCCGCCCGTTCCTCGATGCTCATCCACCCCAGGCTACGGCGCGCCGGCCGGCTCGGTCGCGTAGCGGGCCATAACCTCCAGCAACACCGGGCCGGTCACCGGCTGGCCCGCGGCGATCATGTCGTGCAGGTCGCGGAAGTACTGCACGTACAGGTCCGGGGTGAACGTGTTGAGCAGCACGGCCGGCTCGTCGCCGGGGTTGGCGAACGTGTGCGGGGCGCCCGGCGGGACCATCACCAGGCTGCGCGCGGGCGCGTCGTAGGACGTGTCGCCGACCGTGAACCGCACCGTGCCCGACACCACGTAGAAGCCCTCGTCGTGCTGGGCGTGCCGGTGCTGCGGCGGGCCGGCCGTGTGCGGGGCGATGGTGATTTCTCCCATTCCCAAACGGTGCTCGGTGGTCTGGCCGTCCTCGAGTATCCGCATCTGGATCGGGCCTGACAGGGCCAGTTCGCCGTCGTCCGGACCGACGATGGACACGTTGGTCATCGCGGGGTGCCTCCTTATCCTCAGCCGGCGATCCGGGCCGCCGCGAACTCCTGCACGGCCTGGACCAGCTCATCGGGCGTCTCGAGCTGCGGCAGGTGCCCGGCCCGCGGGATGACCAGGAGCCGGGCGCCGGGGATGCCAGCGGCGTAGGCCTGCCCGTGCTCGACCGGGATCATGCGGTCGGCCTCGCCCCAGATCACTAGCACTGGGACGCTGATCGCGCCCAGCCGACCGAGCAGCCCGGGGTCGGACATCCCCGGCCCGCCGTAGGTAGCCAGCGCGGCCCGGTTGCCCGCCATCGCCGCCCTGGCCGCCTCGGGCAGCCGGTCGACGTCGATCCGGAACTTGTCCGGCTCGTAGTAGCTGAGGTCGGCCACCTGAGCCATGGTCAGCGAGAAGAAGTCCGCCGCCGGATGGTCGTCCAGCCGCAGCCCGGCCGCGTCGACCAGCACCACCCCGCTCACCCGCGGGCTGCCCAGCAGCGCGATCTCGGCGGCGACCCAGCCCCCGATGGAGTTGCCGACCACGGTCACGCCGTCCAGGCCGAGCTCGTCCAGCAGGGCGGCGTAGACCCCGGCCAGGCCGGCCATGCTGTCCAGCCCCTCGGGCCGGGGCGTGCCGCCGAAGCCCGGGTGGACCGGCACCAGCACCCGGCCCGACGCGGCCAGCCGGTCGGCCAGGCCGTCCACCGACTGCGGCCCGGCCCCGCCGTGCAGCACCAGGTACGGGCGGCCCGCGCCGCGCTCGGTCACGGTCACCGGCACCGGCCCGAGGCCCGGCACGCTGACGGTATGCGTCGTCATCATCGATCTCCTTCGTAAGAGTGAACTCTCACGAACGAACCTAGACGGTCGCGAGCCTTTATGCAAGTTGACTCTCATGACGAGAGTCAGCTTGACTGATGAGAGTCCGGCCGCCACCATGGGCAGATGACCACGCCAGCCGGCCGGCCCGGCCGGGCCAACCAGAAGGCCCGCACCCGGGCCGCCATCGTGGCCGCCGCCCGCGACCTCGCGCGCCGCGGCGCCGAGATCACCATGCCCGGCCGTGGCCCAGGCGGCGCTGGTCTCCGAGGCCACCGCCTACCGCTACTTCCCGGACCTGGTGTCGCTGCTGCGGGAGGCCGACGAGAGCATCTGGTCCAGCCCGGCCGAGGCGCTGGCCCCGGTCGCGGGCACCGAGGACCCGGTCGAGCGGGTCGGCTACGCGGCCGAGGTGCTGCTGCGCGGGGTGCTGGCCTCCGCCAGCGCCGTCCGGGCCACGATCGCCGGCTCCATCACCCGGCCCGCGGTGGCGGCCAGGCGGCCCGGCCACCGGTTCGGGCTGATCGACGAGGCCCTGGCCCCGCTCGTCCGCCGGGTCGGCCCGGCGGCGGTGGAGCCACTCCGGCGGGACCTGGCCGTGGCCATGAGCGCCGAGGCCCTGTTCATCCTCACCGACCTGTACGGGCTGGCCCCGGACGAGGCCGTGGCCAGCGTGGTGCACACCGCCCGGACGCTGACGGCCGCGGCGGTAACAGCGGATGCTGCCCGCATTAACTATTAGCATCCGTTCGATGAATTAAATTAACAGCCCGTGTATCGGCCCGTGTATCAGCCCGCGCGGGCGTAATTCGACATCACTGGAATCGGGAAATGCCGGTACCAGTGTATTACGATGTCCGCGTTATCCATCGGCTCTACCACCTGGTTATGAGAACGACAAGAGAATGGGCTGTGAATTGAAGGTTATTCGCAAAGTCCTGACCAGGGCCGCGGTCCTGGGCCTGTGCTCCTCGGCCGCCGTGCAGCTCGCCATCTTCTCCCCATCCGCAGTCGCCGCGCCGCCCGGCGCCGCGACCGCGCATCGCCCGATCGCGGCCGTGAAGGTCAAGAAGCCCGTGATGCAGCTCGGGGCCGGCATTGACCTCTACACCTACGCCAAGCAGGACTGGCCCAGCGCATCCGCGGATGAGGTGACCTACCTCAAGGCCCTCCATGCCAACTCGGTCATGGTGTCGTTTCCCTTCTACATCGCCACCAAGACCTCCTCGACGGTCTTCGCCAAGCCCGCCACGCCGACCCCCGCGGACCTGGCTGAGTTCGCCCAGGTCGCCGAGAGCGCGGGGCTGTACGTGACCCTGCGCCCGCTGATGGACCAGGGCGTCATCGGCGAGTCACGGGCCGGCTGGACCCCGCACGACATCAAGGCGTGGTTCGCCAGCTACCAGCAGTTCCTGCTGCCGTACGCGACCATGGCGCAGAAGTACGACATTCCGGCCATGTATATCGGCGCCGAGTTCAGCAAGTTCCAGAATGTAAAGAACTGGACATACCTGAGAGAAGCCCTGCAAAAGGTTTACAAGGGCACGCTGCTGTACGCCAACAACGGGCCCGGAGTCCGGGCCGGCACCGGCGGCGGCGTGCAGGTGTCGGTGGACGCGTACCCGGACCTGGACGTGCCGTTCACCGCCACGGTGGCCCGGCTGGAAAAGGGCTGGAAGTACATGGACGGGCGGCTCCCGCACCACAACCTGCTGAGCGAGGTCGGCATCGCCGGGGTGAACGGCGCTTACTGGAAGCCCTGGAAGGACAACTGGCCCAAGCCGGTGATGGATTCCACCGTGCAGGTCCGGTGGTTCACCGCGGCCTGCGACGCCGCCCTGGGCGACCACCTGGCCGGGATCTACTTCTGGGCCATCGGGTTCGGCAACGACGAGCTCCAGACGACCCTCAGCCCGCAGAACCAGGGCGCCTGGGAGAAGGGCCCGGCGGAGGCCGCGGTCGCCGCCTGCTACCAGCACATCGAGAGCCTGCCCGTCGGCCAGCAGTAGTCAGGGCAGGCTGTTCTTCTTCACCCAGGCGTTCATGATCTCGATCAGCTCCTGGCTCACCGGCTGGCGCAGCGAACGGCGGTAACCTTGCAGGCCGCGCAGCTGCGGGTCGGGCCGGAGCAGGTGATTCAGGTCGCCCAGGACGTGACCGTCGAACGGCCCGCCGACCAGGCGGCCGATGGCGTCCACGTCCTCGGGCGGCACCTGGAGATCATGGCCGCCGGTGATGGCCAGCACCGGCGCGGTGACACGGGGCAGCACCGTGGCCGGGTCGTAGGCCAGGAAGTCCCGGAACCAGCGGGCGTTGACCCGCACGCCGGTCATCCGGACGACGTCGCTGGTGGACGCGCTGAGCCGGGCTATCCGCCGGTGCTGGCTGCGCACCAAGTCGAAGTGGATGACCCGCATGATCAGCCGGGCCATCCGGGGCAGCGTCGGGGCGATCTTCTCGATCTGCCACTCGATGATCTGCTGGCCGGACCGGGCCGGCGCGCCGAGCAGCACCGCGCCGGCCACCACCCCGTCGGCGGCCAGCTGGGCCGCGTAGTAGGTGCCCTCGCTGTGGCCGACGGCGAACACCGGGAGCCCGGCGGCCCGCTCGGACAGCCAGGCCGCGGCGGCGTGAGCCGCGGCCCGGTTGTCGGCCATCCCGGCGTGCAGGTAGCTGCCGCCGCTGGCCCCGATGCCCGGCTTGTCGTAGCGCAGCGTGGATACCTGGGCCGCGGCCAGGCCCTCGGCCAGCTGCTTGGTGACCCGGGTCTTGATGGCCCGCGCGTCGGAGTCCCGGTTCAGCTTCCCGGACCCGGTGATGAGCAGCGCGGCCGCCACCGGCTCGGGCACCGGGGCGAAGGTCCCGGCCAGCGTGATGCCGGCACTGGCGAAGTGGATCTCCTCGTCGGGCATGGCTGCTTTGTCGGGCATGGCTCTCCGTCAGGGGTCGCGGCGGGTGATCAGGACGGCGGCGATGAGCAGGATGGCCGCGGGCCAGGCCAGCACCACCAGCAGGGACTCGCCGGGTGGCAGCAGTCCCGCCCGGGCGTGCCCGGTGACCAGCTGGAACGCGGCGAAGGGCAGCGTAAACCGGCCGATCCGGGTGGTCCACGGGGCGGGCAGCACCAGGCATAGCGCGGTGATCAGGTAGATTACGCCGACCGTGGCCGCGATGGCGCCGGCGGTGTGCCGTATGATCGCGCCCAGCCCGAGCCCGGTCAGCGCGGCCACGGCCAGCAGCAGCCCGGCGGCCAGCACGGCCCGCAGCGCGCCGGGGTGGGCCAGGGACACGCCCCGGTGCGCGCCCGCCAGCATGGCCTGGGTCAGGAAGAACGTGACGAAGGCCAGCACCTCGCCCGCGACCAGCGCGGCCGCCCCGGTGACGGCGGCCTTGGCGGCCAGCACCACCCGGCGCCGCGGCACGCAGGTGAAGGTGGTGCGGATCAGCCCGGTGCTGTACTCCGTGGTGAACGCCAGCGCGCCCAGGATGGACACCGGCAGCACGGCGTACTCCGCGTAGCCCAGGAAGCTGGCCGTCAGCGGCGTGATCGCCCCGCCGGACGGCGGCGGGACCCGGGCCGCGGCCATGGCGTGCGCCACGATGGCGGTCACGCCGAGCGTGGCCACGGCCGCGATGGCCAGCGTCCAGGCGTTCGAGCGGGTGGCCCGCAGCTTGATCCACTCCGAGGCGAGCACGTCGCGCGTCACCGGGCGCCTCCTTCTGGTGGGCTTCCTGCGGGCGGGCTGCGGTACTCCGTGCTGGCCTCGGTGAGGTCCAGGTAGGCCTCCTCCAGCGAGGCCTGCCGCGGGGTCAGCTCGTGCACGGGCAGGCCATGGCCCGCGGCCAGGTCGGCGATGGCCGGGGCGTCCAGGCCGGTCACGGCCAGCCCGCCGCCAGGCTCGGTCGTCACCGCCGCCCCGGCCGCGGTGAGCAGGCCGGTCAGCTCGGCCGCCCGCGGCGACCGGACCAGCACGTCGCGGTGTGCGTTGGCGGCCACGAACTGCTGGGTGGCCATGTCGGCCAGCAGCCGGCCGCGGCCGATGATGATGAGGTGATCGGCGGTCTGGGCCATCTCGCCCATCAGGTGGCTGGAGACCAGCACCGTGCGGCCCTCGGCGGCCAGCCCGGTGAACAGCCCGCGGATCCAGCGGATACCCTCCGCGTCGAGCCCGATGGCGGGCTCGTCGAAGATCAGCACGGGCGGGTCGCCGAGCAGCGCGGCGGCGATGCCGAGCCGCTGCTTCATGCCCAGTGAGAAGCCCTGCACGCGGCGGCCGGCGATCGACTCCAGGCCGGCCAGCCCCAGCACCTCGGTGACCCGGGCCCGGCCGATCCCGTTGCTCCGCGCCATGGCCAGCAGGTGAGCAAGGGCGGTACGGCCGCCGTGCAGCGCGCCCGCGTCCAGCAGCGAGCCGACCTCGTGCAGCGGCCGGGTGATCTGGGCGTAGGGGCGGCCGCCCATCAGCGCCGTGCCCGCGGTGGGGGTCTCCAGGCCGAGGATCATCCGCATGGTGGTGGTCTTGCCGGCGCCGTTGGGCCCGAGGAAGCCGGTGACCAGGCCGGGCCGGACGGTGAAGCTGAGCCCGTCCACGGCGGTGACCGGGCCGAAGCGCTTGGTCAGCCCGTCCGCCTCGATCAGCACCGGCCGGGCCGCGGGACGGGCGGTCAGGGCCGGGGCGGGAGGGGCGAGGGCCGGGGCGGCGGGCGGGGGTGTCCAGGTCACCGCCGGGCCGCCCCGGGAGCGGCCGAAGGCCAGGTAGGCCAGGCCGCCCCAGGGCACCGACACGCAGACGATGATCGCCCAGCCCCATTTGGGCAGGTACCGCACCTGGCTGGCCCGGCTCAGGTCGACCAGGCAGAACGCGGCGAACACGATGGCCACGGCCAGCACGGCCACGCCAGCCGCGGGCCCCATTACGCGACCTGTCCGATCAGGCGCGTGCGCCTTTGTTTCATATTTGTGAATGTTAGCACTTCTGTGAACGTGGCTAGGCTGTCGGCATGGCCAGCGCGGACCTCCTGTTGCACCCGGTGCGGCTGCGCATCGTGAAGGCGTTCCTCGGCGACCGGGCGCTCACCACCAGCCAGCTCGCCGCCGAGCTGAACGATGTGCCCGCCGGCAGTCTCTACCGGCACGTGGCGCTCCTGACTAAGGCCGGGATCCTCCAGGTGGTGGCCGAGCGCCGGGTGCGCGGCACGGTCGAGCGGACCTACACGCTGCGGATGGCCGCCGCGCAGATCCTGCCCGGCGAGGCCAGGGCCATGACCTTCGACGAGCACGCGCAGGCGTTCATGGCCTACATCGCCGGGCTGATGGGCGACTTCGACCGCTACCTGGCCAGCCGCCCGGCCGACCCGATCGCCGACGGGGCCAACTACCGGGTGGCGGCGATGTGGCTGTCCGACGGGGAGTTCGCCGAGTTCCTGCGGGACCTGGTCATCCTGGTGATGCCCCGGCTGGCTAACCCACCGGCGCCGGGCCGGCGCTGGCGGATGATGTACAACGTGTTGCTGCCCGCACCGCAGGGAACGGGAGAAGGTGAGGAGGTCGTGATGAGTGATGTGCTGGGCGGGCCGGACCGGCCCGGACCCGAGGACGAGCTGGGCGGCCCGGACACCGGCGAGCACGAGGACGAGCTGGGCGGCGACCGGCCGGGCCACGAGGATGAGCTGGGTGGGCCGGACCGCGGTGAGCGTGAGGATGAGCTGGGCGGCGACCGGCCCGGACCCGAGGACGAGCTAGGCGGCCCCGACCCGGGCCGGTAACCAGTCCGGGCCGCCGGGCGCGGGATCGGGTACCACGTCCAGGCGGGCCCGGGACAGGGTGATCAGCGCGCGCTGCTCGCGCTTGAGCGGCTGCCCGGTGAACACCAGGGTGTCCAGCGGGTACCACAGCCCGACCCAGGCGATGACCAGGAACACCCCGTTGCCCAGCAGCTGCTGGACCGTCGTGGGCAGGTCCTTGGCCGAGAACACCGTGGACAGCCACAGTCCGAAGCCGAACAGCACGATGCCGATGCCGAACGCGGCCACGCCGTCCCGGCGCGCCACCCGCCGGCTCAGCTCGTTCTCGCGCAACCGCAGCTCACAGTAGCGCCGGACGGCTTGGGCCAGCCGCTGGCCGGTCGCATCCGTGATCTCGCCGGCGGGCAGCAGCACGGTTACGTTCCTGATCCGGTCCAGCCGCCGGGCCCGGAGCTGGAGCAGCAGGTCGTCGATGCCCGACTGGAGCCGGGCCTGCGGGCTGAGCAGGTCCGCGCTCGGGGCGAACATGGCCGCCGGGGTCTCCAGGCGAACCCAGACGCTGGCCTGGTCCGGCGCGGCGATCAGCCCCATCGTCGCGTTGTGCCCGGCCAGGCCCGCGGCGAACCGGCCCGGCCCGCAGCTCGGCCTACAGCTCCGCCTCGACCACCAGCGGCCGGTGGTCGGAGATGCCGGTGGCCGGGGTGGCAGTGGCGTGGGTGGCGGCGTCCGGGCCGAGGCCGGCCGCCAGCACATGGTCCAGCTGCACCAGCGGGCGGTGCGCGGGGTAGGTGGGGGCGCGGGCCAGGTCCCGCCAGCCCGGCCCCAGCAGCAGGCTCGGCACCGGGCCGGGCAGGTTGAGGTCGCCCATCAGCAGGTGCGGCCGGGGCAGGCCGGCGATCCAGCGCCGGACCACGATGAGCTGGGCCGCATTCCAGGGCGGGACGAACGAGAGGTGCACGGCGGCCACCGTGAACGGGCCAGCCGGGCCCTGGAGCACCGCAACCAGCGCGGCCCGGGGATGGTCGGAGGTCATGATCAGGCCAGGCCGGCCCGCCACCCGCAGCGGCATCGGCAGCCGGGCCGGGGCCAGCCGCCGGACGCGCCAGTCCAGGACCGGCCGGCGGGTCAGCAGCGCGATGCCGCGCGAGGGGCCGCCCTGGCCGACCTCGCTGGCCTCGCTGGCCGAGTACATGGTCACGCCGGGCCCGGGCCCGGGCCGCGCCTCGGCGGCGGCGTACCGCCAGTCCCGCGCGCCCAGGGCCTCGGCGGCCACCAGCGCCTGGTCGATCCGGCCCGACCGGTCCTCGAACCGGTCCAGTTCCTGCAGCGCGAGCACGTCGGCGTCCAACGCGGCGACGGCGTCGGCCAGCGGCTGACCCGGAGCCGCCGTCCAGGCGATCGGGCGGCCATCGCGCATGGGCTGGCCGTGGAGCACGTTGAACGTCGCCAGCCGCACCCGACCGAGGATAGAGAGCCGTCCTTTCGCCAGCAACCGTCCCGCCCGCCGCCCTGGGCAGGCCGCGCTTAGGAGAATCGCCCGCAGAATAAAGAAGCGACCACTCGCGCTATTCCGATCAGCCTGTCTAGTTGACCGTTATAGCGAGCGCAGCCTGTTTGGCTAATCTATCCAAAGGGCGCTCTTCTGGCCCGTTGCGGTCGGCTATAGTCAAAACAGCACCCGATGGTGTCATAAATCAGGAGCCTGTATTCGGCCGATAGCGAGTGCATCCATGGACAGCACGCCGAGGACCGCCAGTGTCCGCGCCGCCGCCGGGACGGCCCGGGCTGCCCGCGGGCCGACCAAGAAGCTCGCCGAGCTGACCTGCGAGAAGCTCGAAATGCGCATCATCGAGATGGACTGGCCGGTGGGAAAGGTCCTGGGGTCAGAAGCCGAGTTGCTGGCCGAATACGGCGTGAGCCGGGCCGCGCTGCGCGAGGCCATCCGGCTGCTTGAACATCACAATGTCGCGAATATGCGACGCGGCCCCGGCGGCGGACTGGTCGTGGCCGAGCCCGATCCCGATGCCATGGCCCATGCCGCCGCCGTCTATCTGCGCTACCGAAAGGTAAGCCCGCCCGAACTCTTCGAGACCCGCACCGCGCTTGAGCTGGCGGCCGTGCGGAGCGCCGCCGAGCATATTGACGAGGTCGGCATCGCCCGGCTGCGCACCGCGCTCGCGCGGGAAAGCGGATTCCTGGGCGGCGAGGCCGACGCCGCCATCCATGATTTCCACGTCGTGGTCGCCGAGCTCACCGGCAACGCCTCCCTGCACCTGTTCATCAACGTGCTCACCCAGCTCAGCGCGGCCCGGTTCCTCGGCACCGCCGCGCTGTTCGATCAGCAGGCCGCCCGGCGCGCCTCGCCGCCCGTCTCCCAGCCCGGCGAGATCGAGGAAATACACCGCGTCCACGAGGCCATCGCCGACGCCATCATCGCGGGCGACACCTCCCTGGCTCAGCACCGCATGCTCAAGCACCTCAACACGCTCGCCGCCGCCCTCGGCGCCTAGCCGCGGCCGCCAGCGCGCGCCCTCAGCCGCCGCCCCGCCTGCCGCCCAGAAAGATCTTGAAATTCTTCCCGTAACGGCGCTCGGCAGCCCCCGGAACTGTCGTACCCGGCCGATACCGTCAAGGTGTAATCGAAAGCGAGTTCGAGGCCAGGGACGGAGGTCGCCGGATGCCAGCCCCAGCCCCAGCCGCGCCGGCCGCCTCGTTCGCCTCGGTTGATGAGGCCATGGACCTGGTCCGCGCCGGGCTCGGCTACCTCGCCCAGGCTGACGCGGCGTCGCTGCCGGCGGTGACCCAGGCCAGGCTGCTGCGGGAGTTCGAGCGGGCTCAGTCCCAGCACACCGCCGGCCGCGCCCGGGTGCTGACCGCGTTCACCGCCCAGGGCGGCTACGCCGACGACGGCCATGGCGGCTCCCATCCGTGGCTGGCCTGGCAGACCCGGGTGACCGCCCAGGCGGCGTCGGGGTCGATCGGGTGGATGCGCCGCCTGTCGGCCCACCCCGTGGTCGCCGACGCCCTCGCGGCGGGGGCGATCACCGAGTCGTATGCCCGCAAGATCTGCGGCTGGTCCGACACGCTGCCGTATGCCTACCGCGACGAGTGCGGATGAGTTCCTGGCCGAGAAGGCTGCTGAGGGCCTGGACCTGGACGGCCTGTCCCGGCTGGCCGAGCAGATCTACTCCCAGCTCACCCCGCCCGACCGCGACGAAGATGATGATGCCCGGTTCAAGGACCGGTTCTTCCGGCTGACCCGCCTGTTCCAGGGCCACGGCAAAGCCGACGGCGACCTCACCCCCGAATGCCTCGCCGCCGTCCAGGAGGTGCTGGACACGCTCGGGAAGAAGGCGGGCCCGGAGGATGACCGGTCGGCCGGGCAGCGCCGCCACGACGCCCTCGAAGAGGCCATGCGCCTCCTCCTCGCGTCCGGCTGCCTCCCGGACCGGGCGGGCCAGGCCGCCCAGGTGCAGCTGCACCTGACCCTGGATGAGCTGATGGGCATGCCCGGCGCGAGTGACGCCGCCAGCGCCTGGCTCGCCCGCCACCTCGCCACCAGCCAGCCCGGCGACAGCGGCGACGGCGACGGCGACGGCGACGCACCCAGCCTGACCGACGCGTCCGCCGGCGCACCCGGACACCAGTCAGCCCGGCGACCTCAGCCCGGCTGATCCGTACCTGGACCACGCCTGCGCCGGCCAGCCCGGCGAGGGCAGCCAGCCCGCCGGCGGTCGGCCTCGGGCCGGCCCGACCTGGACGAGCTGATCGGCCCTGACCCCCGCGACCCGTTCGGCCGGCCCCGGCCCCGCGCGGCCCGCCGCGCCGCCGCCCGCGCCGGGCAGCCCGGCTGGCTCACCGGCAAGGCCGCCGCCGCCTACACGTGCGACGCGAAGATCGCCCCCATGGTCTGCGGCCACCTCGACCGCAACACCCTCGCCCGCGCCGTCACCGAACTGCTCGCCGGAGACCTCGCCAACCTGATCACCAGCACCGACCCGGTGCCCGCCCCCGGCCCCCGGTGCGCCTGCGACGAGCACCCGCCCGCACCCCGCGCCACCATCCCCGGCGCCCTGCAAACGACCGGCCCGCCCGCCACCACCACCGCGTCACTGACGCCCGGCGGGCTGGCCCGGCTCCAGGACACCCTGCTCCGCTACGCCGTCAGCCTGCTGTCCGGCCCCGCCGGGCTCGCGGCCTACCTGCGCACCCAGCTCACCGGCGGATTCTTCCCCTCACCCAGCCTGCCGCTGGACCTCGGCGAGCCCACCGAGCAGGTCCCGCCGCACCTGCGCCGCGCCGTCATCAAGCGGGACCGGCACTGCTCCTTCCCCGGCTGCACCGCACCCCCCGTCCGCTGTCATGTGCATCACGTGATCCCCCGGTCGCAGGGCGGCCCGACCCGGCTGGACAACCTGACCCTGCTGTGCCTGTTTCATCACCTGATCGCGGTGCACCGCTGGGGCTGGACGCTGCAATTGCACGCCGACGGCACCACCACGGCCACCAGCCCCGACGGACGCAAGACCCTGCACAGCCACAGCCCGCCACCCGGCCAGGACCCGCTTTGGGCCGAGTCGCCTAGGGCCTGTTTCATAAGTGGCGGGGGAGCCACTCGTTGATGGCGGCGATGTGGACGGTGGCCTCGTAGCGGACGGCGAGCTTGTCGTAGCGGGTGGCGACGGCGCGGTTGCGCTTGAGCCGGCCGATGCCGCATTCCACGGCGTGGCGCTGCTGGTAGATCTGGGGGCTGAAGGCCGGCGGGCGCCCGCCGGCGCGGCCCTTGCTCTTGCGGTGGCGGATCCGGTCGGCCTGCTCGGGGATGGTGCAGCGGATCCCGCGGCGGCGCAGGTAGGCGCGGTTGGCGCGGGAGCCGTAGGCCTTGTCGCCCAGGACCCGGTCCGGGCGGGTCCGCGGCCGCCCGGGGCCGGGCCGGGGCACCCGGATGGCGCCCAGCACGACCTCGAACTGCGGGCTGTCGCCCCGCTGCCCCGCGGTGATCACGACCGACAGGGGTTTTTGGCCCTGCTCGCAGGCCAGGTGCACCTTGGTGGTCAGCCCGCCGCGGGACCGGCCCAGCCCATGATCATCCGGCTCGGCCGCGGTCCCGCCGGGCGGCTCGGCCTGCAGGTCCCCCTTTTCGCGCGCCCCGGCCGCGTGCTGATGCGCCCGCGCCACCGTGGAGTCCACGCTGACATCCCAGGTGATCAGCCCGTCCGCGTCCGCACGGGCCTGCAGCCCGGTCAGCACCCGCGCCCAGGTCCCGTCCCGCTGCCAGCGGCGCAGCAGGCCGTAGACCGTCTGCCACGGCCCGTACGCCGGCGGCACGTCCCGCCACGGCGCACCCGGCCCGGACCCGCCACCGGATCCCGTTAATGAGCTGCCGTTTCGTCCACTTCGGCGGGCGGCCCCGCGTGCTGGCGGGCAGCAGCGGCTCCAGCGCCGCCCACTGCGCGTCCCTCAGGTCCGCCCGCCCCGTCACCGCTAAGGTGGCCACGAGGTCTCCGTGCAGATGGTCTTCTTCGTCGTTGACTCATCTACCGGAGACCTCATCTGTCACCGGGCACCGACACGCGGGCATATTCAGATCACAGCTGGGACGCTCAGCTCACTTTTGAAACAGGCCCTAGCGGCAATCCGCCTATTGCAGCTGCTTGACTCGTGTCTCGCGGGCGAGCGGTCAGATGGTCCAGTCGATCGGGTAATTGACGATGGGGGTGAAGGTGACGCCGGCCTTCTCGGCGTCCTGCCGGGCATCCACGATCATCTCCTTGAGCCGGCTCATCTGCTGTGCGTGCTCGTCGGACTCCCAGATGCTGACATGGACCATGGAACCATCGGGCGATGTGCCCGCGTGGTAGCTGATCAGGCCGGGCAGTTCCTTGATAGCCGGAATCAGGTAGCGGCCGGTCGCGACGGTCATCTCATGGACCTCCGGGAACCGGGCGGGATCGAAGTTGCCGCGTGAGACGCGGACGACTGCGGTCGGGGGGATCGGGCTGGCAGTCACGGGAAGCCTCCTTGGGGTATATACGTTCCGATATGACGCCAGAATATAATCCTCGCCAGGAGGATGCGAAGTGAGACCTGACACAGCCCGCCCTGCGGGGCGGCCGAGAAATCCCGAGCTGGACCGGGCGATCCTGGCGGCGGCCGAGCAGCAGCTCCGCGAGACCGGCTACGCCGGGATGTCCCTGGAGTCAGTAGCGGCCGCCGCCGGCACGACAGTCCCCGCCGTGCGCCGCCGGTTCCGCAGCAAGGCCAGCGTGGCCGTCGCGGTCATCGACTCGCTGCGGGTCGACAGCATGCCCGCCGAGTCAGGGCCGCCCCGCAGCCGCGCCCTCGCGGTCCTGCGGAACTTCCGCGCCAACCTGCTGCGCAGGAACTCCATGGCGGTGGTCGGCACGCTGCTGGCCGAAGAGCACCGCCATCCGGAACTGCTCACCGCCTTCCGCCACCGCCTGGTCGAGCCGCGCCGGGCCGCGCTGCGCCGGGCCCTGGCCGAGGGCATCCGCTCCGGCGAACTGCCGGAC
The DNA here is from genome assembly GCA_963730265.1 of uncultured Actinomycetota bacterium. GTDB lineage: Bacteria > Actinomycetota > Actinomycetes > Streptosporangiales > Streptosporangiaceae > DASUBV01. The sequence continues at coordinate 3,238,895 of CAVSRG010000009.1, read as the reverse complement.
TCGGCCGACCCTGAGGTCCTGGCCAGCATGCTGATCGGCTCGTTCTACGCACGGTACGTCGCCACCTCCGACATACCCGATGACTGGGCCGAGCAGACCCTGCGGCAAGTGTGGCCAGACGCCCCGCAGCGCACCGCCATTCCTCGCAGTTAGGCGTCGCGGAGGCGGAGGACGAGGCCGCCGGTGAGCAGGGCGGCGGCGGCCCAGGCGGCGACTACGCCGAGGCCGGGCCAGGGGGCGATAGGCAGGCTGCTGAGGTGGGTGGTGGCCTGGATGGACAGGCCGGCGGTCAGGGGGCCGATCTGCATGACGTCGTGCTGCCAGCGGGGGCCGAGCACCTGGGCGATGATCGGGAACAGGTAGAGCACGGCGAGCACGAGGCCGATGGCGACGGCGGAGTCGCGCACGGCGGTGGCGATGCCGAGGCTGAGCAGGGCGATGAGGGCCAGGTACAGGACAGAGCCGAAGGCGGCGCGGAGCGTGGGCCCGTGGGCCAGGCTGAGCGCGGCGTAGCCGTGGCCGGGGGTGAAGCCGTTGCCGGGCAGGATGAGCCGGGCGGCGAGCAGGCAGGCGAGCACGGCGACGGTTCCGGCGGCGAGGGCCGCGACGATCACCCAGGCGGCCTTGGCGGCGAGCACGAGGGGGCGGCGGGGCATAGCGGCCAGGGTGACGCGGATCATGCCGCTGCTGTACTCGCCGCTGATGATGAGCACGGCCACGATGGCGATGACGGCCTGGCCGAGGTCGATGCCGGTCAGCGCGATCTTGGTGGTGTCCTGGTAGGAGCCGAGCGGGGCGTACTTGGTGGCGGCGGCCGCGGCCGTGCTGACCCCGTGGTCAGCACGGCCGCGGCGAGCAGGAGCCAGCCGGTGCCGCCGACGGTGCGGAGCTTGGTCCACTCGGCGTGCAGTGCACGGTCATGCGTCTCGCCGCCGGAGCAGGTAGAAGGCGAGGCCGAGGGCGAGCGGCAGCCCAGGCGCACAGGACGGCGAAGCCGGCCCAGGGGGCCAGGGGATAGTAGCCGCTGGCGACGGTGTAGGTGTCACTGACCTGGGGATAGGCGGGGATGGTCTGCTGGACTGCGAACGCGGCCGCGGGGGTGAGCCGCATCAGCCACTGCCCGGCGCCGGGCAGGGCGGTAGCCGAGGATGTAGGGCAGGACGAGCAGTACGATGCCGGCGGTGACGGCACCGGCACTGCGGCGCAGGACGGTACCCAGCGCCAGCACGGCGACGGCGGCCACGGCCAGCACGGCGGCGGTGCCGATGATGACGCGCACCTCGGTGAGCGGGCTGACCGGGAACAGGTAGTTGCCGTTGCCGTTCGGATGTGCCGGGAGACCGGGATGGCGATCACGGTGGCGGCCAACCCGGTGACGAAGGTGACGGCGCCGATCACGATGGCCTTGGCGGCCAGGACCCGGCCGCGGCGGGGACTGGCGGCAAGGGTGACGCGGATCAGGCCGCGGCGGTACTCAGCGGTGATGAACAAGGTAGCCACGACGATCAGCGCGATCAGGCCGGCCAGCACGCCGCCCAGGATGCTCTCCAGGGTGTCGCCGCCGAAGATGGCGCCGGCGACAGCCGGGGCGATGTCGCCCGACCCGCTGACGGTGAACGTGCCGCCGGAGCGGTGATAGCTGCCCGGTTCGAGGATCGGGTAGCATGCTGCCGGCCCCGATGCTGTGGCCGCGCCAGCGCCGAGATTCGCCGCCGCTGACGTGGTCGAAGGCCGCGGTGGCCAGGGTGGCGGCGCCGCCGCTGGCCGCCTGGAAGGACACGGGCGAGGTGGCGAACAGGCCGACCTGCACGGTCGCGTGCAGCCCGGCCAGCCGGGCGGTGCCGATCTTTGTCCAGCGGGTGCCGTTGGCGGAGTCGTAGCCGGTGAGCGTGCCTCCGGAGCGGGTGAGCCGCAGCCAGCGCGGCGCGGAGGCGGAGACGTGGCCGGGCAGGCCGGCGGAGTCGTGGGTGTAGTTGTACTGCATGCGCACGCCGTGGGCGCCGGTGGCCATGACGGCCGCGTAGGCGGACCCTGCCGCAGGCTCTGCTTGATGATGAGCCCGGCCTTGGCCCACGGGGTCACCGCGGGCCGGGTGTTGGCCAGCGGGTTGCCTGGCTGCCCGGCGCTCATCCCGAGCGTCGAGGTCGCCCCGGTGAGCGAGGCGAGCCGCGCGGTGATGCTGCCGTTCCCGGTCATGGGGCTGGTTCACGAAGAAGAACGTGTCGGCCACGGCCTCGCCGCCGGGCCCGGTCGGGACGTACGGGTGGCCGACGGTGCACTTCATGTGAGCTGGGTCGGGACCGACGCAGGAGCCGCTGTGCTGGCCGGCGGCGCTCAGGATCGAGATCAGCGTGGTGACCAACACGGCGACGATCAGGCCGATGATCCAGCCGCGCACGGTCCAGAACTTGGTCCACTCGGCCCGCAGGACCTGGGCGAAGCCGTCCCGGCCGGCGGGCAGGCTGGAGCGGAAGGCGGTGCTGGTGGCGGTCATCGGGTCGGCTCCTCGAGCTGGGGCGGCCCGGTACTCGACCGAGTCCCTGGTCAGCTCCATGTAGGCCTCCTCCAGGGTGGCCCGGTGGGCCGACACCTCGGAGAAGGGCACCCCGGCCTGGCACAGCAGCGTTATGACGTGCTCGGGGGAGAGGTCGGCGATGGTCAGGGTCTCGGGCCCGGTCACGGCCACGGTGGCCCCGGCGCCTCCGAGCACCGAGATGGCCTCGGCCCTGGCGGTGGTGCGCAGCGCGACCCGGCCGCCGGACGCGACCGCGATCAGCTCGGCCACGCTGGTGTCGGCGACGAGCCGGCCGCGGCCGATGACGACGAGGTGGGTGGCGGTGTCCTGGAGCTCGCTCATGAGGTGGCTGGAGACGAGCACGGCCCGGCCCTCGGCGGCCAGGGCGCGCAGGTAGCCGCGCATCCACACGATGCCCTCGGGGTCCAGGCCGTTGAACGGCTCGTCCAGCATGAGCACGGGCGGGTCGGCCAGCATGGCGGCGGCGATGCCGAGCCGCTGGCGCATGCCGAGCGAGAAGCCGCCGGCGCTGCGGCGGGCCACGCCGGTCAGGCCGGCGTCGGCGAGCACCTGGTCGACCCGGCGACCGGACAGGCCCTGGGAGTGGGCCAGCCACAGCAGGTGGTTGCGGGCGCTGCGGCTGGGCTGCAGCGCGGCGGCGTCGAGCAGCGAGCCGACGTGGCTGAGCGGGTGCCGCAGCTGCTGGTAGGGCTGGCCGCCGACCAGTGCGCGGCCGCTGTCGAGTGAGTCCAGGCCGAGGACGGCCCGCATGGTGGTGGACTTGCCGGCCCCGTTGGGGCCGACGAAGCCGGTGATGCTGCCCGCGGTGACGGTGAATGACAGTCCGTCCAGGGCCACGGCCGGGCCGAACCGCTTGCGCAGGTCGGTCACTTCGATGGCTGCTTCCATGACACCTCACGCTAGGCAGGCGCGGCCGGATTTTCGTCCCGCCGCGGAGCGGTCTTGGCCGTAGCTCGCACGGGGGAGGGACGATCCCCGGCCAGGGGGGCGCATACGGGCTGGCCAGCGGCGACAATGTGTTCTGATGAGGCGTTCTAGGTGAGGCTGCTGATGCGCCCGCGGGCGGCCGGGGTGGTCCTGGGCCTGCTCGCGCTGGCCGAGGCGATCACCCGGCTGGCGCTCGGCGCGGCTGACGCGCAGAACGCGCTGGGCGTGTGCCTGCTGGCGCTGGGCGGCACGGTCCCCATGGCCCTGCTGCCCCCGGCGGGGGCGGCGCTCGCGGTGGGCGCGGCCGACGTGCTGTCGCTGATCCCGCTGCACACCCTGACCGTGGCCGGGGCGGGCGCGCTGCTGATCGCCGCCTGGCGGCTGGGCGGCCGCGCGGCCCACCCGGCCGAGCAGGCGCTGGCGGTGGGGCTGGGCCTGCCGTTCGTGGCGCTCGCGCTGGCCGGCCCGCGGCCGGCGGCGACCGAGGATGCCTTCCTGGCGGTGGCGCTGGCGGTGCTGACGCCCGCGGCGGCGCTGGGCGCGATCGCCCGGCAGGCCCGCCGCGAGGCGGCCGAGAACCGCGCGGCCCGCGAGGTCATCGCCGAGACACTGGTCGAGCACACGGCCCGCGGCGAGCGGACGCGCATCGCCCGCGAGCTGCACGACGTGGTCGCTCACCACATCTCGATGATCGCGGTGCAGGCGGAGACGGCCCGGCTGACCACGCCCGCGCTGCCGGCCGCGGGCGCGCAGCGGCTGCTGGCCATCGGTGACACGGCCCGGACCGCGCTGACCGAGATGCGGCGGCTGCTCGGCGTGCTGCGCGACAGCACGGGGTACACCGAGGCGGCCGGGCCCGAGCTGGCGCCGCAGCCGGGCCTGGCTCAGCTCGCCGCGCTGCTGGATGAGGCCAGGGACGCGTCGGGGGCCGGCACCCGGCTGATCCTGCGCGGCCCGCCGCTCACCCTGGACCCGAGCATCGAGCTGGCCGCCTACCGGATCGTCCAGGAGGCGCTGACCAACACCAGGCGGCACGCTCCCGGCGCGGCGGTCGACGTCGAGCTGCACCGCACGCCGGACTGCCTGCACCTGCGGGTGCGGGATAACGGGCCGGGGCCGCCGCCGGCCGACCCGGCCCGCGGGCACGGGCTGGCGGGCATGCGGGAGCGGGCCGCGGCGGTGGGCGGCGAGCTGCGCACCGGCGCGGCGGCGGGCGGCGGCTTCCTGGTCGACGCCACCCTGCCGGCCCGGATCGACCTGCCGGCCCGGATCGAGGCGCCATGACGGCTAGCCATCCGGCGCTGCGCATCGTCGTCGCCGACGACCACGGCGTGGTCCGGGACGGGTTCAGCGCGCTGCTGGCCACCCAGCCAGACTTCGCGGTCGTCGGCACGGCCCGTGACGGGGCCGAGGCGGTCGCGGTCTGCCGCGAGATGGGGCCGGACGTGGTGCTGATGGACGTCCGGATGCCGGGCATGGACGGCATCACCGCCACCCGGCGCCTCATTGAGGGCGCGGCCGGGCCGGACGGGCCACGGGTGCTCATCCTGACCACCTTCGACCTGGACGAGTACGTGTACGACGCGCTCCGCGCCGGGGCCAGCGGGTTCCTGCTCAAGGACGTCACGGCGGAGCGGCTGTTCGACGCGGTGCGGGTCATCGCGGCCGGTGACGCGCTGCTGGCGCCGGGCATCACCCGGCGGCTGATCAGCGAGTTTGCCGCCCAGCGGCCCGCGCGTGGCGCGCCGGCGGCACTGGCCGCGCTGACGCCGCGCGAGACCCAGGTGCTGCGGCTGGTCGCCGAGGGCCTGTCCAACCAGGAGATCGCGGCCCGCATGGTGGTCTCGGAGGAGACGGTCAAGACGCACGTGAGCCGGGTGCTCGGCAAGCTCGGCCTGCGTGACCGGACCCAGGCGGTCGTGGCCGCGTACGAGTCCGGACTTGTCGTCCCCCGCGCACGCGGGCCGGCCGAGGGTCGATGATCGGGTTATGACAGACGCGATTCCCGGAAGCAGCGGGCTGGGCTACGGCCCCGAGCCGCCGGCCGTGCGCTGGCCCGGTGGCGCGCTGGTGGCCGTCAGCCTGGTGATCGGCTACGAGGCGGCCGACAGCTACGGGGTCCGGGTCGGCATCTGGCGGCTGTGCCGCCTGATCGACCGGTACCGCATCCCGGTGACCGTGGCGGGTTGCGGGCGGGAGCTGGACCGCAACCCGGCGCTGTGCGCGTGGCTGCGCGACCACGGGCACGACGTGCTCGGGCGGCACGAGCCGGGGTCGGGCACCGGGCTGACCCGCGAGCAGGAGCGGGCCGAGCTCGGCCGGGGCGTGGCGGCCACGGAGCGGGCCACCGGCCAGCGACCGCGCGGCTGGCTGGCCTACTACGCGCAGACCAGGGAACTGCTGGCCGCCGACGGCGGCTTCTGGTACGCGTCGGGCCCGTCCGACGACGAGCTGCCGTACTACATGACCGACGAGGGCCAGCCGTTCCTGATCGTGCCCGGCCTGCACGACGACACTGCGCTATCCGTGCCGGTCTCGCCCCGGCACTTCGGCGAGAGCCTGCAGATGAGCCTGGACTACCTGCTGGACGAGGCCCGCAGCGGCCCGGGCGCACGGATGATGTCGGTCGAGGTGCGCGCGGGGCACAGCGGCCAGCCCGGCCCGGCGTCCGCGCTGTGCGGCTTCATCGAGTACGCGCAGGCCCAGCCCGAGGTCGCGTTCCTGCACCGGGCCGACATCGCGAAGTTCTGGCTGGACAGCTTCCCGGCCTCAGGCTGAACGTCAGCCCGACCTGCGGGGTGGCCCGGTGCTGCCCCGGACGACCAGCGCCGTGGCCAGCTCGATGTGCCGGGGCTCGCCCTCGGCCGTGGCCGGGTCGGAGCGCAGCATCCGGAACGCGGTCGCGGCCATGGCGGCCAGCGGCTGGCGGACAGTGGTCAGCGCGGGCGTGGCCCAGGAGGCCACCGCGACGTCGTCGAAGCCGACCACGCTGAGATCGTCGGGGGCGCGCAGGCCGCGCTCGCCCAGGGCCTGGAGGACGCCGAACGCCTGGGCGTCGTTGCCGGCCACGATGGCGGTGGGCGGGTCGGGCAGCCCGAGCAGGTCGCGGCCCTGGCGCTGGCCGCCCTCGACGGTGAACAGGTCGCGGCGGACCAGGTCCCCGGCCGGGGTCAGCCCGGCGGCGTGCAGCGCCGCGCGGTAGCCGTCCAGCCGGGCCCGGCTGGACCACAGGCCCTCGGGGCCGCCGATGATGGCGATCCGCCGGTGGCCCAGGTCGATCAGGTGCCGGGTGGCGGTCAGGCTGCCCTGCCAGTTAGTGGTGCCGACCGACATGATCCCCTCGCCGGGCTCCTCGGGCGGGTCGATGACGACCAGCGGGATCCGGGCCGCGGCCAGCCGCTGCAGCTCCTGGCTGCCGGGCAGGTGCAGCACGCACAGCGCGCCGTCGGTGCCGCGGTCGGCGGCGTGGTCCAGCCAGCCGGTGAACTCGGCGGGGGAGGCCACGGTGGTGACGACCACGCTGGTGCCCGTCTCGGTGGCGGCCTCCACGGTGCCGCGCAGCAGTTCCTCGGCCCACGGGCTGTGCAGGGTGGCGATGAGCAGGTCCACCACGCCGAAGCCGAGCCGCGAGGCGACCTGGTAGCCGTGCTGGCGTAGCAGGCCCGCGATGCGCTCTCTGGTGCCCGCGGCCACGTCGGTGCGCCCGTTGAGGACCTTGGACACGGCCGAGACCGACACCCCCGCCTCGGCGGCGATGCCGACCAGCGTGCTGCGGCGGCTCACGACCCCCCTATTGACCCCGCGATGGATTGCGTCTTAGCTAGGAGGCTAACGGAGCGAACGCTTTTCGAAAAGCACGATCTTGAGGAGCTTGAGCGGCTTGACCAGCACCCCGAGTAGCCCGACCGGTACCCCGCGCATCCCGGCACTTCAGCTGTACACCGTCCGCGAGCAGATCGCCGCCGACCGTAAGGGCGTCCTGGCCCGGGTCGCCGGCTTCGGATACGGCGCCGTTGAGCCGTTCAACATTCTGAGCGACCCCGAGGGGCTGCGCGACGACCTGGCCGCGGCGGGGCTGGCCGTGACCAGCGTGCACGCGATCCCGGTGGGCGACGACGCGGCCGCGATCGTGGCCGCGGCCACCACCCTGGGCACCGACACGATCGTCGTCCCGTACCTGCCGCCGGAGCGGTTCGCCGACGCGGACGCGGTGCGCGGCGTCGCGGCCGAGCTGAACGAGGCGGCCCGCCGGGTCGCCGGCGACGGCCTGCGCCTGGGATACCACAACCACGACCACGAGCTGTCCGCGATCGTGGACGGCCGGCCCGCGCTCGAGGTGCTGGCCGCGCAGCTGGACGACGGCGTGCTGCTCGAGCTGGACACCTACTGGGCGGCGGTCGGCGGCCAGGACGTGGTCGCGCTGCTCGGCCGCCTCGGCGACCGGGTCCGGTACCTGCACGTCAAGGACGGCCCGATCACCAAGGACGGCGACATGACCGCGGTCGGCTCGGGCCGGATGCCGGTGGCCGACATCCTGGCCGCCAGCCGGGCCGACTGGCACATCGTCGAGCTGGACCGCTGCGCCACCGACATGCTCACCGCGGTCGGCGACAGCCTGGCCTGGCTGGCCAGCCACGACCTGGCCGAACCGGTCCAGCGCGGTGCCTCGTGACGCGCCGTCGGCGTGGCCGTGGTCGGCTGCGGCACGATCAGCGACGAGTACCTGCGGAACATGACCTCGTTCCCGGACCTGAACGTGGTGTTCTGCGCCGACATTGACGTCGAGCGGGCCAAGAGCAAGGCGGCCGAGTACGGCGTGCCGGACGTCGGCAACACGGCCCAGGCCCTGGATCACCCGGACGTGGAGATCGTCGTCAACCTGACCGTGCCCGCGGCGCACGCCGAGGTCAGCGCGATGGCGATCGCGCGCGGGCAAGCACGTCTGGGTAGAGAAGCCGCTAGCCCTGGACACCGCCGGCCGGCCAGGCGCTGCTGAGCAGGCGAGCGCGGCCGGGCTGCGGGTCGGCTGCGCCCCGGACACGCTGCTCGGCGCCGGGCTCCAGACCTCCCGGCGGATCATCGAGTCGGGCGCGCATCGGCGTGCCGCAGACCGCGCTGGCCCTGTTCCAGATGCCGGGCCCCGAGCGCTGGCATCCCGCCCCGCAGTTCCTGTTCCAGGTCGGCGGTGGCCCGCTGTTCGACATGGGGCCGTACTACCTGTCCACGCTGGCCTCGCCTGCTCGGGCCCGCGCACAGGTGGCGGCGCTGGCCCGCCAGGCCCGCGACAGCGGGTCGTCGGCAGCGGCCCGCAGGCCGGGACGACGCTTCGATGTCGAGGTGCCCACCCACGTCGCCGGCGCTGATCGACTACGCCGGCGGGCAGCGCGCCACGCTGGTGCTCAGCTTCGACTCGCCGCTGCGCCGGTAACGGGTTCATCGAGATCACCGGCACCGAGGCCACGCTCTGCGCTGCCCGACCCGAACCGCTTCGACGGCGACGTCAGGGCCCAGACCGCGGACGACGAGGACTGGACGTCACCCCGGCGACGGGGGCCACGGCCGGGCGCGGCCTCGGCGTGCTGGACCTGGCCCGGGCGCTGCGCGCCGGGCAGCCGCACCGGGCCTCCGGCGAGCTGGCCCTGCACGTGCTGGACATCATGGAGTCCATCGCGCGCCTCGGCCGAGTCGGGCACGTTCGAGCCGGTCCGCACCACCTTCACCGTGCCCGGCCGCCCTCCCGGCGGCCGCATGGGACCCGACATGACGCCGGCGACCGACGGGAGGTCGAGCGTGGACGACGGGACGGCACGGCCGGTGCTCGGCGTCGGCATGGTCGGGCTACGCCTTCATGGGCGCGGCCCACTCGCAGGCCTGGCGGACCGCACCGCACGTGTTCGACCTCCCGCTGAGCCCCGGCCATGGTCGCGCTGTGCGGCCGGGACGGCGCCGCGGCCCGGGCGCGGCGCGGCGGCTGGGCTGGGCCGCGGCGCAGACCGACTGGCGGGCCCTGATCGGCCGCGATGACGTGCAGCTCATCGACATCTGCACGCCGGGCGACTCGCACGCCGAGATCGCCATCGCGGCGCTGGACGCGGGCCAGCACGTGCTGTGCGAGAAGCCCCTGGCCAACACGGTGGCCGAGGCCGAGGCCATGGCGGCGGCCGCGGCCCGGGCCAGCGCAGCGCGGCGTCCGCTCGATGATCGGCTTCAACTACCGCCGGGTCCCGGCCATCGCGCTGGCCCGCGAGCTGGTCGGCCGGGCGGCTGGGTCGAGCTCCGGCACGTGCGGGCCAGCTACCTGCAGGACTGGCTGGTGGACCCGGCGTTCCCGCTGACCTGGCGGCTGGAGCGCGAGCACGCGGGCTCGGGCGCCCTCGGCGACCTGGGCGCGCACATCGTCGACCTGGCCCAGTACCTGACCGGCGAGCTGATCACCGGCGTGTCCGGGCTGACCACGACGTTCGTGGGCGAGCGGCCGCGGCCGGATGGCACCGGCCCGGGCCCGGTGACCGTGGATGACGCGGCCCTGTTCACCGCCCGGCTGGGCGCCGGCGTCGTGGCCTCGTTCGAGGCCACGCGGTTCGCGTCGGGCCGCAAGAACGGGCTGCGCATCGAGCTGAACGGCGAGCGCGGCAGCCTGGCCTTCGACCTGGAGCGGCTGAACGAGCTGGAGTTCCACGACCACACCGAGGACGCCCGGACGGCCGGGTTCCGGCGGATCCTGGTCACCGAACCGACCGACCCCTACGTTTCCGCCTGGTGGCCGCCGGGGCATGTGCTGGGCTGGGAGCACACGTTCACCCACGAGGTCGCCGACCTGGTCAACGCGATCGCGCGGACACCGACCCGGCCCCGTCGTTCGCCGACGGCCTCCAGGTGCAGCGGGTGCTGGACGCGGTGCAGGACAGCGCCGAGCATGAGTCCAGGTGGACGGCGGTCCCCGCCGCGACCGATTGTTTGAGATAAAAAGGAGCGCGCATGGCCAGGCCGTTTACCTTGTTCACCGGACAGTGGGCCGACCTGCCCCTGGAGGAGGTGGCCCGGCGGGCCCACGAGTGGGGCTACGACGGGCTCGAGCTGGCCTGCTGGGGAGATCATTTCGAGGTGGACCGCGCGCTGGGCGAGGACGGTTACCTGGCCGGGCGGCACGCGCTGCTGGAGAAGTACGGCTGCGCTGCTGGGCCATCTCCAACCACCTGGTCGGGCAGGCGGTGTGCGACCACCCGATCGACGCCCGGCACCAGGCCATCGTGCCCGCGCGGATCTGGGGCGACGGCGAGCCGGAGGGCGTGCGGCAGCGGGCGGCGGCCGAGATGGCCGACACGGCCCGGGCCGCGGCGGCGTTCGGGGTGCAGACACGTGGTCGGGTTCACCGGCTCGTCGATCTGGCACACGGTGGCCATGTTCCCGCCGGTGCCGCAGACCATGATCGACGCGGGGTACGACGACTTCGCCGGGCGGTGGAGCCCGATCCTGGACGTGTTCGACGCCGAGGGCGTGCGGTTCGCGCACGAGGTGCACCCGAGCGAGATCGCTTACGACTTCTGGACCACCAAGCGGGCGCTGGAGGCGGTGGCGCACCGGTCGGCGTTCGGGCTCAACTTCGACCCCAGCCACTTCGTGTGGCAGGACCTGGACCCGATCGCGTTCCTGGACGCGTACTCCGACCGGATCTACCACGTGGACTGCAAGGAATCGCGGAACCGGCTGGACGGCCGCAACGGCCGCCTGGGCTCGCACCTGCCCTGGGGCGACCCGCACCGGGGCTGGGACTTCGTGTCCGCCGGGCGGGGCGACATCCGCTGGGAGGACATCTTCCGGATGCTGAACTCCATCGGCTACGACGGGCCGATCTCGGTGGAGTGGGAGGACGCCGGCATGGACCGGCTGGAGGGCGCGGCCGAGGCGGTGCGCTTCCTGCGCGGCTTCGATCACACGCCGCCGACGGCCTCATTCGACGCGGCGTTCAGCGACTCCTCGCGCCAGAAATAATCCCGATCACCACCACGGGCAGCATGATCAGCGGGGCCAGCGGGGAGTGCGTCGTCGTCGCGACGAGGATCGTGGCCGCCACCGACACCGCCACCAGCAGCCAGCCCGGCCAGGTCCGCGGTCCGTAGCCGTAGCCGAAGCGCTTGGGCCCGAACCAGGGCTGCTTGTTCCGGCCGAGCGGGTCGTAGTCAGGCATCGAGGGCATGGAACTGCCTTTCACTAGCTAGGGCCGGATGAACAGGCCGATGATCTGGCCGTCCGGGCTGAAGCTGATCCGCCCGGTCCGGTCGCCGGCCTCGAAGTGCAGCGGGATGTCGACCACGGTGCCGATCCCGGCCGGGGTCACGGCCGGGTCGCCGGTGCTCTCCAGCGCGCCGATCATGCCGACCACCTGGGTCCAGCCGCGGGCCAGCTCGGCGGCGTCCAGCCGGTCGCGCATCGTGGCATCGAAGTCGCGGCGGACCTCGTCCCAGCGGGCAGCGGCCAGCCGCCGCACGATGGCCTCGGCCCGGCCGGCCGCGCCGGGCAGGACCTGGCGGACCATGGGCTGGCCGGTGCGCGGGTCGACGGGTCGGCCGAAGCGCTGGAACGCGGCCTGCCGCGTGGTCTCCAGCACATCGCCGATCTCCCTCCAGCTATGTCCCGCGCCCCTGGCCCGGTCCACGGACTCCTGAAGCGCCGCGTCCGCGGTGGCCGACAGCTCCCGCGCCGCCGTCACCGCCGCGAGCGGCGAGCCGGCCTGGCCGAGCTGCCCGGCCAGCCGCGCGGCCGCGTCCAGAACCTGGCTGGCCATCGCGTCGGCCGGACCCGGCGCACCGGTACCGCCCACGTCGTCAACACTCGCATGACGCTGCGGTGTTGTCAATTTCTCCTTAACATTCGCCTCGGTTCGCTGGCGCTGGCGCCGGCCCGCGCTGCGGCAGGTGGCATCGCAATAGCGACGGCGCCGACCCTGACCATGCTGAACAGGGAGCAGGCGGCCGCAGGCCGCGCAGGCCGCTGACTGGTCCACCTGGGCCATGACACCGCCTCCTTTACGTGCTCGGATGTGAGCACGCTTTCATCATAACGTGCTGGCCTGAGATCTGGCACGTAAAGAGGGGGTGGCATCAGCCGGTCGGATCCGGGAAGCCGGCCGCACAAGCGCTACATTTACGACATTGCGGATTACTTGCGCAGTCCTTGGTGTGCTGTCGTCAACGACGAGGAGGTCCGGTCGTGACGTGTTCCAGGTGCGGGGCAGAGATTGGCGCCGGAAACACATTCTGCGCCCGGTGCGGCACCCCGGCGCCCGGTCCACCGCCGCCCGGCGGTCCCCACCAGGGCCCGCCGGCGCCCTACGCCGCCCCCCCGTCCTACGCCGCCCCCGCGCCCGGCTGGGCGGTCGGGGTGCCGTACGGCCCGCCCGTGCCGCGGCCGGCCGGGGCCAGCCGGAACCTCAAGATCATCGCGGGCATCATGGCCATCGTCGGCGTGGTGATCGTCCTGGCCGGCTCGGCGCTGCCCTATGCGCACCTGGCCACCGGCGTCCCCGGCAAATACGCCTCGGAGTCCATCTTCGACGCCGGGTCGGGCGCCAGCCTGAACAACCTGTTTTTCGCGGCCGAGCCCATCGTCGTCGCGCTGGTGGCCATCGTCGGCGGCATCCTGCTCCTGGTCACCCGCCGAGACATCCTGCTCACGATCGTGGCCGCGATGCTCACGGCCCTGGGCACGCAGACGTTCTTCCTGTTCGTGGGCTACGCGTTCGGGCTGGACTTCGGCACCAACAAGATGGGCGTCGGCGGCGGCGTCGGCATGCTCGGCGGCTTCGTGCTGGCCGCGGCGGGCATCATCGGGCTGATTGGCGAGGTCGGCTACTTCCGCCGCCAGGCCGCTAGGTAATGCGGCCGCGGCCGTCCTGACCGCTGGGGTCGTCACCCCGGCTGGTACTACCGGCCGGGCCTGACCACCCCGGCGCGGGCGTAGATGGCATCGATGACCGCCATGTTGGCGACCGGGTCCGCGTCCTCGGTGGGCAGCCGGGCGCCGCTGCGCAGCGCTTCGTGCACCGCGGCGAGCTGGTGGTCGTAGGTCTCCGCGCCGGCCACGGTGCGGGTGCCGGGCAGCCCGTCGATCACCTCGCGGATGCTGTGGCCGCGGGACGGGAAGACCACGCCGGTCACCTCCAGCGTGCCGCGCTCGGCCTCGACGCGGAGCGACTGGGTCAGGACCACGCCCTCGGTCATGCTCGTCTCCACGCGGCCGCGGATGCCGGACGGGAACTCCAGCTCGGCCCGGATGGTCTCGTCGGCGCCCAGCGGGCCCAGCTCGGCCTCCGCCGTCACCACCGACGGCTCCTGGCCCGCGAACGTCCGCAGCCAGTGCACCGCGTAGCAGCCCAGGTCCATGAGCGCGCCGCCGCCCAGCTCGGGCACGTGGCGCAGAGATTCCGGGAAGAACGGGATGCTGGCCGAGAAGTTCGCCGTCAGCGACCGGACCTGGCCCAGGCGGCCGGAGGCCAGAGTCCCCGCGATGGCCGCCTGCAGCGGGTGATACCGGTCGTGGAAGGCCTCGATCACCCGCCGCCCCGCCCGCCGGGCGGCCTCGTTCATGTCGGCGGCCTGCGCGGCGTTCATGGCGAAGGGCTTCTCGCACAGCACGTCCTTGCCCGCGGCCAGCGCGGCGATCGACAGGTCCGCGTGGCGGGACGGCGGCAGCGCGTTGTAGATCAGGTCAATGGACGGGTCGTCGATCAGGCGCTGGTAATCGCCGTACCAGGCCGGGATGCCGTGCTCGGCGGCGTAGCGGGCGGCCCGCTCCTCGTCGCGCGCGGCCACGGCGGCCACGGTCACATGGTCGCCGCGACGGCGGACGGGCCGGATGATGGCGGCGGGAGCGATGCCGGCCGCGCCCAGGATTCCTATTCTCATCAGATCTGACTTAGCCCTCCGTCGACGACCAGTTCCACGCCGGTGATAAAGCTGCTCTCGGCCGAGGCGAGGAACAGCGCGGCGCTCGCCACCTCGTCGGGCCGGCCCACCCGCCCGAGCGGGATGTCGGCCACGACCTGCTCGAGGAACGCTTCGCCCCGGCGGGCCGCGAACGCGGTGAAGCCCTCGGTCTGCGTTGGCCCCGGGCTCAGCGCGTTGACCCGGATGCCGCGGCCCTTGAGCTCCACGGTCAGGCTACGGGCCAGCGACCGGACCGCGGCCTTGCTGGCGTTGTAGATCGCGGCGCCGGCAGTGCCGTTGCCGGCCGCGATGGAGGCGATCAGCACGACCGAGGCGCCGTCGCTGAGCAGCGGGGCCAGCCGCTGCACCGTGAAATAGGTGCCGCGGAAGGTCAGGTCCGCGGTGGCGTCGAACTGCTCCTCGGTAGCGGTCTCGATCGTCATGTGACCGCCGCGCCCGGCGTTGGCCACCAGCACGTCGACCCGGTCCAGGCCGTCTCGCAGCCGGTCCAGGTCAGCGGGGTCGGCCGCGTCACCCTGGACGCCGGTGGCACCGGGCCCCAGCTGCCTGACCGCGGCGTCCAGGGCCTGCTGATCGCGGCCGGTGATGACCACCCGGGCGCCCTCGGCGGCGAACCGCGTCGCGATGGCCAGCCCGATGCCGGCGCTGCCGCCGGTCACCACGGCCACCCGGCCCGCCAGCTGACCCACAACCGCATCCTAGCGACGCTCTGTTATCCGAAATCCGCAATCCGCTCGGTCAGGAAGGCGCGTTCGGCCTCGTTGACCGTCACGGCCAGGGCCTCGCGGTAGGCGGCGGCGGCCTCGCGGTCCCGGCCGGCCCGGCGCAGCAGGTCGGCCTTGACCGCGGGCAGGTACTGATACCCGGCCAGGCGGCCGTCCCGCTCGAGCCGCTCCACCTCGGCCAGCGCGGCCTGCGGCCCGCGGACCATGGCCAGCGGCACGGCCCGGTTGAGCGCCACCACGGGGGAGGGCCAGGCCTCCAGCAGCCGGTCGTACAGCTCCACGATCTGCGGGAAGTCGGTCTGGTCGTAGGACGGGGCCTCGGCGTATAGCGAGGCGATGGCGGCCTGGAGCACGTACCGGCCGGGCGGCCCGGCGGAGAGGCTGGCCACGATCAGCGCGCTGGCCTCGGCCAGCGCGGCCTGGTCCCACCGCGACCGGTCCTGGTCCGGCAGCCGCACCAGCCGGCCGCTGGCGTCGGAGCGGGTCGCGCGGCGGGCGTCGGTGACCAGCAGCAGCGCCAGCAGCCCGCGCACCTCGGTGTCGTCGGGCAGCAGTTCGCCCAGCATCCGGGCCAGGTGCAGGGCCTGGTCGACCAGCCCGGCCTGGACCAGGGCCGGCCCGGACGGCGCGGTGTGGCCGGTGGTGAACAGCAGGTGGATCACGGCCAGCACGGCGCGCAGCCGGGCGGGCAGCTCGGCGGGCCGGGGGACCCGGTAGGGGATCCGGGCCGAGGAGATCTTGCGCTTGGCCCGGGTGATCCGGGCGGCCACCGTCGGCTCGGAGACCAGGAACGCGCGAGCGATGTGCGCGGTGGTGACCCCGCACACCAGCCGCAGAGTGAGCGCCACCTGGGCCTCCTGGGCCAGGGCCGGGTGACAGCAGGTGAAGATCAGGCGCAGGCGCTCGTCGGGGATGACCTCGTCGGGATCGAGGCACTCCGTGATGTCTTCGTCGTCGTCAGGCATGGCTTCATCCACCAGAAGAGGCAAGCGGGCGCGCATGCGTGCGTCCCGCCGGATGGCGTCGATCGCGCGCCGCCGGGCGATGGTGGTCAGCCAGGCGGCCGGGTTACGCGGGATGCCGTCGCGGCCCCAGGTCTCCAGGGCCGCGGCGTAGGCCTCCTGCACGCACTCCTCGGCGAGATCGATGTCCCGCGCGGAGCGCAGCGTCACGGCCAGCACCCGCGCCCATTCCTGGCGGTGGATGTCGGCGATGACGGCCTCGGTGTTTGTCACGCTGTGTCGGTCACGCGGTACTGGTCATGCCGTGGGGGCGCCCGGCTTGAGGTAGCTGCTGTGAATGGGCCGGACCTCGACGCCGCCGCCCTCGCCCTCGCGGACGACGGGGTTGAGCCGGGCCAGGGCCAGGGCGGCGTCGAGGTCGGGCGCCTCCAGCACGTAGAAGCCGGCCACGATCTCCTTGGCGTCCACGAACGGGCCGTCGGTGATGGTGTCGTCGCGGATCGAGGTGGCCAGTTCCCTGGGCGTCAGCGCGTAGGCCGCGACCATCGCGCCGGTCTCCTGCAGCTCGTCCGAGTGCTCGTCGCAGGTCTCGAGGTCCTCTGGTGTCGCGTCCGGGGCGTGCGACGAGTCGCGAGCGTAGATCAGGACCGCGTACTGAGCCATGACGGTGTCTCCCTTGCTGGCTGGCTCCGCTGGTGCTCCTTCACCCCTACGTCGCGCCGGCACCGCGAATTCGACAGGGCCGACCCAAGAAAACTACGCGGATGTCGCCGGCCGGGCGGGGGCCGGGCCGGATTCCAGGGCCACGCCGGTCAGCCGCTCGGACTCGGCCCAGAGCCGGGCGGCGGTCGCGGCGCCGCGGGCCCGGCGCGGGGTGCGCACCGCGGTCGTCGGGCCGACCAGGCCGAAGCGGCCGCCGGGGCCGTAGTAGCCGCCCGCGACGGCGTCGGGGCTGGTCGCGGCGTACAGCAGCGGCTCGGTGCCGGGCTCCACGTCCTGGGACGGCAAGATGTGCAGGCTGTTGAACAGGGTGCGCCGGGGCTTGTCGCGCCCCAGGCTGGCCCCGGCCGTCTGCAGGTTGGTCCGGGTGAAGCCGGGGTGCGCGGCGGTGCTGAGCAGGTCCCAGTGGTTCCGGGCGGCCAGGTCGGACAGGTGCCGGGCCAGCATCAGGTCGGCCAGCTTGGACTGGGCGTAGGCCGGGGTGGGCCGGTAGCCGTGCTCCCATTGCAGGTCGTCGAAGCGGATCCGGCCGATGCTGGCCAGGCCGCTGCTCATGGTGACCACGCGCGGCGCCGGCGCGGTCAGCACCAGCGGCAGCAGCCGGATGGTCAGCGCGAACGGGCCCAGGTAGTTGCTGCCGAACTGCAGCTCGAAGCCGTCCGCGGTGGTCATCCGGGTCGGCGGGGCCATCACGCCGGCGTTGTTGATCAGCAGGTCCACGGGCGTGCCGTCGGCCAGCAGGCCGTCGGCGAACTCCCGGACGGTGGCCAGGTCGGCCAGGTCGACGCGGCGCACCTCGAGCCGGGCGCCGGGGTGGCGGGCCAGGATCTCGGCCCTGGCCTGCTCGCCCTTGGCGGGCGTGCGCACGGCCATGACGACGCGGGCGCCGGCCGCGGCCAGGCGCCGGGCGGCCTCCTTGCCGGTGCCGCTGTTGGCGCCGGTGATGACGGCCAGCTTCCCGCTCTGGTCGGGGACGGTGTACACGGGGCCTCCTCGGCTTATGAAAGACCGGCGGTCTGTTATTTCGCCAACGTATCAGACCGTTGGTCTTTTAACAAGGGACCGCTGGTCTGTAATATGAGGGCATGGTCACCTTCCAGCGCGCGCGCAGCGAGGAGCAGCGTGAGGTGCGCCGCCGGGCCATCCTGGACGCCGCGGCCGCCATGCTGACCGAGATGCCCGTGGCCGAGGTCACGCTCAACGAGCTGAGCCGCCGGGCCGGACTGGCCAAGTCCAACGTGCTGCGCTACTTCGAGTCCCGCGAGGCGGTGCTGCTGGTGCTGCTCGACTCGGCCTGGCGGGACTGGCTGGCCCAGCTGGCCGGGGACCTGGGCCAGGCGGTGGACGCGGGCGCTCCGGTGGCCGCGCGCGGTGACCGGCTGGCGACCGCGCTGGCCGATTCGCTGGCCGGCCGCCCGGTGCTGTGCGACCTGCTCGGCGCCCAGTCGGCGGTGCTGGAGCGCAACGTCTCGGCCGAGGTGGCGGCGGACTACAAGCGGGCCGCGCTGGCCGACGTGGCCGCGCTGGGCCAGCTCGTGCTCGAGCGGGTGCCCGAGCTGGGTGAGCCCGACGCGTTCCGGCTCGCGGGCGCCACCGTGCTGATGGCCGGCGCGATCTGGGCCAACACCCAGCCGTCGGCGGCCATGCTGGCCGCCTACGCGGCCGACCCGTCGCTCGAGGTGCTGCGGCTGCACTTCGCGCCGACGCTGCGGGAGGTGCTGGAGGTGCTGATCTCGGGCCTGCTGGCCCGCGGCGGCCCGCCGAGCGGAGCTAGCGCTTGAGGTAGTCGTCCGCGAGGGCGGGCGGGGCGCAGGCTAGCCAGCCGTCGGTGATGGCGTCCCGCAGCGGCTGGGGCGACACCAGCCGCAGCTGGATGAGGATGGCCGAATAGCCGTCGAAGTGCGGGATGGTGAAGAACGCGGTCGGGTGGGCGGCCAGCACGGCCTCCTTCTCGCCGAGGTCCTCGACTCGCACGGCCAGGATCTCCCCGTCCGGCGGCGTCTCGTCGCCGAACCGGCGCAGGTCGGCCTTGCTGAACGGCCGCTCCCAGGCGAAGGCCTGGCCCGCCACCTTCCACGTCCGGTGGCCGTGGCGTTCCTCCTCGGTCACGCCGGGCAGGTCCAGGGCCAGCCGCGCCGCGTCGTCCATCGTCACCATCCCCGTACGGTAACCGGCCGGCCAGGGCCGCACCCGCTCGGCGGAGCACGTCGCCGGCGGGGACCCACCTTGTTAATATCCATTAAAACGATCTAAGTTATGGATAATAGCCATCCACGCGGGCGACATGCGATGAGGACACGCGATGACCCTGGTTGACGAGCAGCTGGCGACCTAGAACGAGCCCGACGGGCTGAACCCGGGCGGCACGACGCGCTCAACGATCAGACCCACCGCACGGTGGCCGCGACGATCGTGCTGTTCCTGGAGCGGCTGCGGCTCGGGCCAGGCCGGCCGGCCATCGCGGTCGGTGAGCGGCCAGAATAGGGATAACGCCGACCGCATTGGAGCGAGCATGAGCGCGCAGGCCCCCGAGCAGCAGGCCCCCGAGCAGGAGAGCGTCCAGTTCTGGTTCGACCCGGTGTGCCCCTGGGCCTGGATCACCTCCCGCTGGATGCTGGAGGTGGAGAAGGTCCGGCCGGTGCACACGGACTGGCGGATCATGTCACTGGCCTACCTCAACCTGGAGCAGCACCAGGGCGAGGACCTCAGCGAGGAGTACAAGGAGCGGATGTCCCTGGCCTGGGCGCCGGTGCGCGTCTGCGCCGCCGCGGCCCAGCAGGCCGGCCCGCAGGTGCTCGGCCCGCTGTACACCGCCATCGGCACCCGGTTCCACAACGAGGGCCGTCGCGCCGACCCGGGCGTGCTGGCCGAGTCGCTGGCCGAGGTCGGGCTGCCCGAGTCGCTGGCCGGCGCCGCGACCAGCACCGAGTTCGACGAGGCGATCAAGGCCTCGCACCACGAGGCGTTCGACGAGGTCGGGCTGGACGTCGGCACGCCGGTGATCCGGATCGGCAGCCACGCCCTGTTCGGGCCGGTGATCACGCCCGCGCCCAAGGGCGAGGCGGCCGGGCGGCTGTGGGACGGGCTGGTGCTGGTGACCGAGGCGGACGGCTTCTTCGAGCTCGAAGCGGACCAGGGACCGCAAGCCGTCGTTCGAGTAGCTCGAGCGGAAGCCGCCCGCCCCGGATCCGATCAGGCCTGGCACGGCGGCACGGGCCGTGTACTGGCCGGCCGGCCGGGCCAGGCCGTAGTGCTCGCGCAGCGTAGTGCCGTCGTACTCGCTGCGCATCAGGCCCCGGCGACGCAGGATCGGGACCACGTGCTCAGCGAACAGGTCCAGGCCGGACGGCAGCACCGCGGGCATCACGTTGAACCCGTCCGCGGCGCCCTGCTCGCCCCACTGCTCGATGGTCCGCGCCACCTGCTCCGGGGTGCCCGCGAACGTGCGGTGCCCGCGGCCGCCGCCCAGGCGGCCGATCAGCTGGCGCACGGTCAGCCGCTCCCGCCGGGCCAGCTCCACCACTAGCGTGTATCGGCTCTTGGCTCCCTCGATCTCGTCCTCGGCCGGCAGGTCGGCGGGCAGCGGCGCGTCCAGCGCCAGCCGCTCCGGATCCACCCGCAGCAGGTGCGCGAGCTGGCGCCGGGCGTGCTCGGCCACGATCAGCCGGTCCAGCTCCGCTTCCAGCTCGCGCGCCTCGGCCTCGGTCGAGCCCAGCACCGGGACGATGCCGGGCAGGATCTTCACCCCGTCGGGGTCGCGGCCCGCCGCGGCGGCCCGCCGCTTCAGGTCGGCGTAAAACGCCTGGCCCTCGGCCAGCGTCTGCTGCGCCGTGAACACCGCCTCGGCGTAGCGGGCCGCGAAGTCGCGGCCGTCCTGTGACGATCCGGCCTGCACCAGCACCGGGTGGCCCTGTGGCGGTCGCGGCACGTTCAGCGGCCCGCGCACCCGGAAGAACCGGCCCGCGTGCTCGATGGCGTGCACCCGGTCGGCCCTGGCGTGCACGCCGTCGGTGACATTGGCCACCACCGCGTCGTCCTCCCAGGAGTCCCACAGCTTTCTGGACACCTCGACGAACTCCGCGGCTCGCTCGTAGCGCTCGGCGTGCGCGGGCTGGCCGTCCAGGCCGAAGTTGCGGGCCGCGTCGTCGCCGGCCGTGGTGACGATGTTCCAGCCCGCTCGGCCGCCGCTGATCAGGTCCAGCGAGGCGAACCGGCGGGCCAGGTTGTAAGGATCGTTGTAACTGGTCGAGGCGGTGGCGATGAGCCCGATCCGCTCGGTCACCCTGGCCAGCGCGGTCAGCAGCATGAGCGGCTCGAGCCGCCCGCTCGGCCGCCGGCCGGGTCGTTCCACAGCACCGGGCTGTCGGCCAGGAACACCGAGTCGAACCTGGCCGCCTCGGCGGCGACAGCCAGCCGCTCGTAGTAGTCGACATCCACGTGGGCGAGCGGCTCGCTGCCCGGCAGCCGCCAGGATGCCTCGTGATGCCCGGTGTCCATGATGAACAGGTTGAATTGCATTCAGTCCGCCAGCGGCTCGGCGATGTCCAGCCCCGAGATGTCCGCGCCGATGTGGCCGGCCACCGGGGTCACGGTGATCCCCGCGCTCGTCGTCTCGTGGATTTCCTGGATAGCGGTCATGACTTGGTTCCTTTCCGTGCCGCATTCCGCTGTTCCGGCCCAGCCAGCCGGGTCATGCGGGGGAGGTCGGTGCGGCGCACGGGGGCGAGGGCCGCCGGGCTGGGGGACATGGGAGACTCCTTTGGGCACCCTTGGTCCCTATAGCCTATTTAACCCATAGATTTTGTCAACAAAGGTCGACTGGTACCGTTCACCCGATTCGCGCTGTGACCTATGGGACATCAATGTCGGATCGGGACGCGGTTCGCCGTAAGATTCTGTTACACAACAGGTAACCGATAGGCGGGCGGAATCGCCGGCCGCGCGGGCCGCTGGCCCGTGCCGCGCTGGCGTGCCGCCCACGCGATTCAGGCGAATGTGGCGCCGGGCCCTCCGGAGCCACCATACGCTGGGCGAAGACCTGTCAGCGAAGACCTGGCAGCGGGTCTCACAGGCAAACCGGCAGAGCCCGGGGGCGGGCGGCGCCACCAGCCGCGGCCGAGTGGCGCTTATGGAGGTATGGCCCAGGTGACACAGGTGTCCGTCAACTCGGCCGGGTCCGCGGGCTCGGTCGAGTCGGCCGATCCCGCTGAGGTGGCTGACCCGCCCGAGGCCGCCGGTCCGGCGGAGGCGGTCAAGGTGGCGCAGGCGCCTGCCACTCCTGCCCCGGCGGCGCCACCGACGATCGGCGGGCTGACGGTCCCGGTCGGCCCCATCGAGCGGGTCATGAGCTGGGTGATCCGCAAGCTGTCCTGGAGCCGCCTGTCCCACCCGCGGGTGGCCATGGCGATATCCGGCCTGGGCCTGCTGCTGAGCATGGTCGTCGGCGCGACCGCGCCGAACCACGAGACCCTGCCCGTCCGGCTGCCCCTGTCGCACCTGCTGCCCTCGCTGCACAACGGCTTCCTGGCCGGGGCCCTGCTCTACACCGGGGACGTGCTGGCCTGCCTCGGCCTGGCCGGCATGCTCTGGGCGCACAGCCAGGGCTGGCGGCCCAACCCCCGGCACCTGCTGCTGGCCAGCGCGGCCATCGTCGCGGTCATGGTCTGTCTGACGCCGGTCGGCTCGTCGGACACCGCCAGCTACGCCGCCTACGGCCGCATCACCGCGATGGGCGGCAACCCGTACATCACCAACCCGCACGCCTGGTTCGGCGCGCACTCGGCCTACTTCCACGCGGTGGGCTGGTCCTGGAAGAACCAGCCCTCGGTGTACGGCCCGATTGCCACCGTGGTCCAGTCCTTCGCCGCCTGGATCGGCGGCGCGAGCGTCACGGCCACGATCTGGGTCCTGATGATCATCAACGGCATCGTGTTCATCGGGATCGGGGTGCTGCTGCTCAAGACCTCCGACGACCCGGTGCGGGCGACGCTGTTCTGGGTCGCCAACCCGGTGCTCATCATGCAGCTGGTCAGCGGCGGTCACCTGGACACGCTGGTGGCCGCGGCGGCGATCTGCGCCATCCAGGTGGCGCGCCGGGCCTCGGGCCTGTGGGGCGACGCCCTGGTCGGCGTGATGATCGGCCTGGCCTGCGGGGTCAAGGCCAACGCAGTGCTGGTCGCGCTGGGCCTGGCCTGGCCGCTGCTGCGGCGGCATGAGTGGATGCGCACGGCGCGGATCGCCGCGGTGGCGCTGGTCACGGTGGGCCTGGAGTACATCCCTTACGGCCTGAGCGGGCTGAAACCGCTGTTCGGCGGGCTCAAGCTGGTCGTGCTGCCGTCCCCGTGGTGGCTGCTCCAGGAGAGCGCGACCCTGCTCGGCGTCAGCAAGTCCACCATCGAGACGGTCATCAGCTGCCTGTGGCCGATCGCGCTGATCATCGTCGCCCAGCTCATCTACAAGCGGATCTCCTCCGACCAGCCCGGTGAGGTCGTGGCCCCGTTCGCGCTGGCGTTCGCGTGGATCCTGGTCGCGCCCTGGGTGTTCGCCTGGTACGCCGCGCTGGCCTGGGTGGCCCTGACCCAGGTGCCGCGCAACCGGATGACCCGGTGGCTGACCATCGTCACGGTGGTGCTCGCGCTGTGGCATTCCAGCGGCGGCCAGGCGCCTAGCCACGTGATGGCCGCGCACGTGGGGCACCCGCTGCCGAGAGTGGGGCCCGGCCAGTAGTGCTCGATCACAGCCAGGCCACGGCCGCCGACCAGCCGGTTGATCAGTCCGCCGGCCAGCCCGCGCGCCGGGTCGGCGCTTTCCTGCGGTGGCACTGGCTCGCCGCCGTGCTGCTCACGGCCGGGCTGGTGCTCCGCGTGCTGGCCGAGCTGGCCTACCGGCCGGCGCTGTTCTACATCGACACGCCGCGCTACCTGCTCAACGCCGACGGCATGGACCCGGTCGGCTACAAGGGCCCGCTGCGGGCCATCCTGGCCGTGGCCAACTTCGAGACCGTGACCGCGGTCCAGCACCTGCTCGGGCTGGCCATGGCCGTGGTCATCTACGTGCTGCTGCGCCGCCGCGGGGTGAGCCGCTGGCTGGCCGCGCTGGCCATGGCCCCGGTCCTGCTGGACGGCTACCAGCTTCAGTCCGAGCAGTCGATCATGCCCGGCACCTGGTTCGAGGCCCTGATCGTGGCCGGCCTGGCCGTCCTGCTCTGGCGGCCGGGCACCGGCTGGCGACGGCTGCTGGCCGCGGGCGTGCTGCTCGGCGCCTCGGCCACGGTGGCCCAGGTCGGCGAGGCCCTGCTGCTGCCGGTGGTGCTCTACGTGCTGGTGGCCAGCGACCCCTGGCGGCAGCGCATCGCCAAGGCCGCCGCCGTGTGCGGGGCTTTCGCGCTGCCGATCGTGGCCTACATGGCCGGTTCCCAGGCGCTCGGCGGCCCGTTCGCCCTGTCGCACACCGGCGTGACCTCGTTCTACGGCCGGATGGCCGCCGCCGCCGACTGCCCGACGCTCAAGCTGCCCGCCGCCGAGCGCGGCCTGTGCCCGTCCCCGGCCCAGCAGGCCGAGGGCCCGGACTGGCTGGAGTACAACCAGGGCTCCCCGGTGCGCGCGTACTACAACCGCCCCGACCGGGCCGCCACCGACGCCCAGCTGTCGAACTTCAACCACCAGGTGCTGACCCAGCAGCCGCTGCGCGTGCTGCGCGCCTACGGCCGCGACGCGCTCAAGCTGTATGCCGTCAGCCGCACCACCAGCCCCGGCGACACGCCCATCTGGCGCTGGCAGTTCAAGACCTACTATCCGTACTACCCGCCGCACGCCGGGCCGGCCCAGGTCCGGGCCTGGATCGACCGGTGGGGCGGCGGCGCGCCCGCCGTCTGGAGCCCGGTGGCCTCGTTCCTGCGCTCCTACCAGCTCGACGGCGGCTACGCGCCCGGCCCGCTGCTGGCCCTGTTGACCGTGACCGGCCTGGCCGGCTCGCTGGCCGTGGCCCGCCGCCGCCTGGACCCGGCCCGCCGCCAGACCGCGCTGGCCTGCCTGCTGTTCTTCGCCTCCGCCGCGGGGCTGCTGCTGGTGTCGGACCTGTTCGAGTTCTCCTGGCGCTACCAGCTGCCCGCGCTGGTCACCCTGGTGCCCGCCGGGGTGCTCGGGCTCAGCGTGCTGTTCCAGGTCCCGTTCCGGCGTCGCTCCGCGCCAGCGTGAGCAGGCTGTAGGCGGCCAGCGTGGCCGAGTCGGCGATGGCGCCGCTGGCCACCCCGGCCCGGAACTCGTCGAGGCCGACCAGGTGGTGGGTCATGTCCTGCTCGGTGGCCTCCCGGTCCGTCGGCCCCGGCGTCAGGTCCTCGGCCAGGTAGACGTCGAACTCCTGGCTGCAGAAGCCCGGCGCGGTGAGCAGGTGACCCAGCCGGGTCAGCCGGCCCGCCGACAGCCCGGTCTCCTCGCGCAGCTCGGCCCGGGCCAGGTCGTCCTGGCTCCCGCTCTTCCCGGCCGGCCAGGAGCCCTGGGGAAACTCCAGCGCCCGGCGGCCGATCGGGTAGCGGAACTGCTCCACCATCCAGAACCCGCCCGGCGCCCGCGGGATCACCAGCGCGAAGTCACGCTTGTCGATGACCCCGAAGATCCCCGGCGTGCCGTCAGGGAACCGGACCTCGTCTTCGCGGACCGACAGCCAGGAGTTGGCGTACACGGGGCGGGTGCTGATCTGCTCCATGGCGCCATCATCCCGGCCGGTCGAGTACGGCGGCCACGCGGGCGGTTACTGTTGATCATCCGCCAGCCGAGCCGGAGGTGAACCGTGACCCAGGTGACCATCAGGGACGGCCAGCTGAGCCTGTTCGTCTCAGTAACCGGCAGCGGCCCGCCGCTGCTGTGGGTGGCCGGGCTCGGCGACGACCACTCCTCCTGGGCCAGCCAGATCCCGCGCTTCGCCAACGACTACACCTGCGTCGTCTTCGACAACCGCGGCTGCGGGCAGAGCAGCACCCCGCCCGGCCCGTACACCATCCGGGAGATGGCGCAGGACGCGCACCTGCTGCTGGCCGAGCTGGGCACCGGGCCGGTGATCGCCATCGGCTCGTCCATGGGCGGCGCCATCGCCCAGGAACTGGCCGCCGCCCACCCCGGCGACGTCAGCGCCGTCGTGCTCAGCAACACCTGGGCTGCCACCGACAACTTCACCGGCCTGCTGTTCGACCACTGGACCGCGCTGGCCGACGCCGGCGACGCGGACCGGCTGGCCGAGTCGGCCATCTTGTTCTCGCTCAGTGCGCAGTTCCTGGACGCCGAGGGCGTGGAGATCCCGCCGCTGAGCAACATGCCCGGCTTCGCCGCCGCCGCCCGGGCCTGCCGCGGCCACGATTCCCGGCGCCGGCTGAAGGACATCACCGTCCCGGCCCTGGTGGTCGCCGGCGAGCACGACATCCTGACTCGGCCCGAGCTGGCCCGGCCGCTGGCCGAGTCCATCCCGGACGCCCGGCTGGAGCTGGTCGACGCCGGCCACATGCTGTTCTGGGAGAAGGCCGACGAGTTCAGCGCCCTGGTCCGGGACTTCCTGGAGCATTAACAAGGTCCGTTGCCCGGGCCACCGCCCCCGCCAGTGACTGTGGCTCGGCGGTGAGCCCGGCCAGGATCTCGTCCACGCCGCGCAGCCCGGCCCGGTCGAGCAGCAGCTTGTCGTTGGTGATCCACTCGCCGCGGGCCGCCAGCACCGCGTGCGCGGCCTGGCAGGCGGCGATGGCGATCGCCCCCGCCGTGTCGGTCAGGTGGCCGCGGGCCGCGTGCGCCCGCTGGGCGTAGTCCAGGGTGGCCAGGGCCTCGGCCTGCCACGCCCGAGCCGCGGCCTCGCGGAGCGCCGGGGGATAGGCCGGCCGGGGCAGGTCGCCGTGCAGCACCTGGTGCCCGGCCAGCTCAGCCAGCACGATGTAGGTCGGCACCCCGGCCAGGTGGAACATCAGCCGCTCGATGCGGAACCGCCCGGCCTGCGCCTCGGCCAGCCGGTACTCGATGTCGTCCAGGTCCCGGTAGTGCACGTCCACCCGGCGGTCCCCGGCGATCAGCCAGGCCCCGCTGTTGAACACCCCGCCGCCCCAGCCGCCGATCGGGAAGATCTTGCCCGGCCAGCCCAGCGAGCGCAGGCTCTCCGGGTCGAATCCCGAGCCGCGGTAGTACACCGCGAAGTCCCAGTCGCTGTCCGGCCGGGCGGTCCCGGCGGCCCGCGACCCGCCCAGGCTGACCGCCAGCACGCCCGGCAGCTCAGCCAGTCGTCGGGCCGCCTCGGCGCAGAAGTTTTCGTCGCCCGCGGTCATGGGCCCTAGCGGGCCACCGGCTGGGTGTCGGCGGCGACGATGGAGTCGATCAGGCCGGGGAAGCGCTTGTTCAGATCGTCCTTGCGCAGCTGGGTGTAGCCGCGGGCACCCTGGATCCGCTTGGTCAGCACGCCGGCCTCACGCAGGATCCGCAGGTGATGCGAGAAGGTCGACTTGCTCATCGGCAGCCCGGCCTCCTCCATGACCTGTCCGCACCAGGACTCGCCGTGCACAGCCACGAAGCGCACTGTGGCCAGCCGGTGCGGGTCCGCCAGCGCGGCCAGTATCCGGGGCAGCTGGAAGTCCTGCGCCGCCGGCTCGACCACATCATCCATCACGCTGCCGAGCATAGCTCAGAGTTGCGAGTAGTTCGATGATTGTTGTACTGTTCGATAGTCATCGAACTTCGATAACCCTCGAACAACGGAGAGTATATTCGTGGTGAACGCCCAGTCCACGGAGGCGTACCCGCGCCGCTGGCTGATGCTGCCGGTCGTCCTGATCGCGATGTTCATGGCCGGCTTCGACATCTGGGCCGTCAACGTCGCCGCCCCCTCGCTCCAGCGTGACCTGCACGTGAGCGACGCCTCCTTGCAGCTGATCGTCGGCGGCTACGCCTTCATGTACGCCAGCGGCATGGTGACCGGCGGGCGCCTGGGCGACCTGTTCGGCTACCGGCGGCTGTTCATGACCGGCGTGCTGAGCTTCGCCGCCGCGTCGCTGCTCTGCGGCCTGGCCCAGAACTCCGGCGAACTGGTCGCCGCGCGGCTGGTGCAGGGCCTGACCGGAGCCATCATGGTCCCGCAGGTGCTGGCCCTGATCACCGCGGCGTTCCCGGCCCGCGAGCGCAGCCGTGCGCTGGCCTGGTTCGGCGTGACCATGGGCATCGGCTTCGTGTCCGGCCAGATCCTCGGCGGCGGGCTCATCGAGGCCAACATCGCCGGCCTGGGCTGGCGGGCCATCTTCCTGGTCAACGTGCCGGTCGGCGTGCTGGCCCTGGTCGCCGCGGCCGTGGTAGTGCCGCACGCGAAGTCGCCGCGTCGGCCGCGCCTGGACCCGCTGGGCGCGGTGGGCGTGTCGGCCAGCATCGCGCTGGCCCTGGTGCCGCTGACCCTGGGCCGGGACGAGGGCTGGCCGCTGTGGACCTGGATCTCCCTGGCCGCGGCGCTGCCCGCGCTCGGCCTGACGCTGGCCTGGGAGCGGCGGCTGGGCCGGAAGGGCGGCCAGCCCCTGCTCGACCTGCCGCTGTTCCGCGACCGGGCGTTCTCGGCCGGACTGGCGGTGAACTTCGGCCTGGTGTTCTTCTTCGGGAGCTTCATGTTCGTGCTGACGCTGCTGCTCCAGGCCGGGCTCGGCCAGCAGCCGCTGCAAGCGGGCATCGAGGCGCTGCCGCTGGCCACCACGTTCACGGTCATGTCGATCCTCAGCCCCCGGTTCGCGGCCCGGCTGGGCTCACGGGCCATCACGATCAGCGCCAGCCTCACCGCGGTCGGCACCATCGGGCTGGCCATCACCGGCGCGCACTTCGGCGCCGGGCTGACCGGGTGGGACATCGCGCCTGCCACCGCGCTGATCGGGCTCGGCCAGGGCATCTCGATGCCGCTGCTGATCGGCACCGTGCTGACGCACGTCAAGCCCGAGCAGGCCGGCGCGGCCGCCGGGATCCTCACCACCACCCAGCAGTTCGGCGTGGCCAGCGGCATCGCCGTCGTCGGCGCCATCTTCTACAGCGCGCTGGGCGCGGCCCCCTCCCGCGGCACGTTCGTGTCCGGCATGGAGGTGGCCATGGTGGTGGACGCGATCCTGGTCGCGGTGGCCGCGGGCGTGACGCTGCTGCTGCCGCACCGGGCGTCCGCCCGTCGCGCAGTCCCCGCCGAGCCGCCCGCTGTCCCGGCCGGGACCCCGGCCCTCGAGGTGGAGGTTCCGGTCGACGTAGCCCGCTGACGGGACAGCGGGCTTCCGCCGGGGCGTCAGGAGTGCTATCAACGGTCTGGGGGGGACCATGTCCGCAGATGCCGCGTCCGACGAGGAGCTGGCGGCCCGGCAGTCAGCGCTGCAAGCCGAGGCCGGAGAGGTGCTGGCCGGGCTGAACCTGGCCGCGCTGGTCGCCGACATCGGGCCGTTACTGGTCACCGGCAGCTTCGTGTCCGGGCTCATGGCCTGGCCCGAGCTGGACGTGATGGTGCTGGTCGGCGACGACTTCCGGCCCGCCGACGTCATGGAGCTCATGCAGCGGGTGGTCGGCCAGCCCGGGGTCATCGGCCTGGAGTACCGGGACGAGCGCGGGGCCCGGTGCACCACTGGCCAGGCGCGCGACGAGCGCTACCACGTCCCCGTGACGGTGGACCGGTCCGGCCGCCGGTGGCGAGTCGACCTGACGCTGTGGCTGCATGACCCGCACCTCAACGTCACCCGGTGGCACGAGCAGCTCCGCCGCCGCATCACCGCCGAGCAGCGCCGGGCCGTGCTGCGCATCAAGGATGTCTGGCACCGGCGGCCCGGCTACCCGGACCGGATCGGCGGGCTCGACATCTACACCGCCGTGCTCGAGGACGGCGTGCGCACGCCCGGCCAGTTCGCGGCCTGGCTGGCCCGGCACGGGCTGACTTAGCCGAAGAGCGGCTGGCCATGACCTGAATTGGCGGCCGCCCGGTCGAGTGTCTTCGCCTACTGTGCGTTCCCACGCCATTACGCTGTCCTGGTGCGGCGACAGACATCGACCGGAATTGGCGCGGCGGCGCTGGCCGGGCTCGTGCTGGCCGTGGCCGGCTGCGCGACCACCAGCTCCGGCCAGGCCACCCGGCCCGCCCGCTCGGTCAGCACCAGCATGGCCCCGACCAGCAGCGTCACTCCGCGCGAGGCCGCGGGCGGCAGCACCTCGGCCAGCCCGGCGGCCGACGTCCCGCCGCGGACCTCGTGCCACTCGGTCGTGCATATCGGCGACTCCACCTCCGACGGCCTGGTGCTGCCCGCCTACCAGCCCGACGCCAAGCTGCGCATCGCCGCGCAGTACCGCCGGGTCGGCGTCGCCCACTTCGTGCCCGAGGTGTCCGGGGCCCGCTCCCTCGTCGAGACCTGGCACGGCATCCCCAACGGCTACACGGTGGCCCAGAAAGTGCTCCGGCGCGGCTTCCGCGGCTGCTGGGTCATCGCGCTCGGCACCAACGACACCGCCAACGTGGCCGTCGGCTCCGAGGTCGGCTTGGCCACCCGGATCACCAGCGTGATGTCGCTGCTCAGCCCCCAGCCCGTGATGTGGGTGAACGTCGTGTCGCTGCTGCACTCCGGCCCGTACGCCGAAAGCCGGATGCGCGACTGGGACCGCGCGCTGCTGCACGCCTGCCTGAGCTACCCCAACATGAAGGTCTACGACTGGGCCGCCGTGGCCAAGCGGAAGTGGTTCATCAACGACGGCATCCACTACACCCCGTCGGGCTACGCCGCGCGGTCCCGGATGATCGCCAACGCGCTGGCCAAGGCGTTCCCCGCCGGTCAGCCGCCCCCGCCGCCGCCGCTCCCGCTGCCCGCCTACATGATGGGCAAGCGGACCGCCTCCGCGACGAACTGCCTCGTGCATTAGCCAACACTGACGGTGTTGACGTCCGTGGCCGTGCCCCCGTTGCCCGGCCACGATCGCTTCCCCAGCCTTACTTCGTGCTGGCTGTTTCCTCGGTCTCGGTCTGGCTCGCGGCCCCGGCCCGGAGCGCGGCCATCGCCCTGATCATGTCGGCGCAGCCCTGCTTGTAGCCCGCCGACCACTCCGCCGTGGCCTTGGTGACCTGGGCCGTGTGAACCCGAGCCCGGGCCGCGACATCCTGCATGTGGGTCATCCGGGCCAGCAGTTCAGCCCGCTCCCGGCGCGAAGCCAGGGCCTGAGCGTGAGCCCGGCTGCGCGAGCGTGCGGCAGTCCAGCACCAGGTGATGAGCGATGCCGCGATGATCAGCAGGATGTCGATGAAGTGCACGGCCCACCACCCCCGCCACTCGCTTGGCGCGGGCGCGCCTTCCGGTCCGATCCTCGACAAATTTTGCCCTGGCTCTTGCATCGGGCGGCCACGAGCGTAGCCTCGTTCATATTGAGTTCCTTCCAATGTCATCCGGTCGGGATTCGCCAACAGCTGGGCTAGCGCGGCCCCACCGCCTGGCCCAGCTCTTTTGTTGGCCGGTAATTCGACAGTTCCCTGAATCAGCGGCGGCCCGCGTGCGGCCGCGAACTGGTCGGCCCGGATTGGAAGCCCAAGACGAGGGCTGAAGACACAGAGCGGGGCGACAATCTGGCCGCCCCGCTTGTTGATCATGGGGTCTTCTCCTTTGCCCCTCACCTTTGAGTGAACGACAAACCAGTCCCTCAGCGCAAGGTCAGAGTAAAGTTACGCCGGAAGTTCACCCCGCTGACCTTCCCACTGGGCTCTGCCGTCTCTAAGCTCTTAATCAGTAACAACGTCCGCACACTTCTGAATGGCCGCGGAACGGAAGGAGCCGCGCGGATGTCGGACTTCGGAAGTTCGGCTGCGCGCCAGCGTCGGCTGGCCGGCGAACTGCGCCGACTCCGCCGCCGCGCCCGCCTCACCGGCAAGACAGTGTCGACCCGATTCGGGTGGTCCGAGGCCAAGCTCTCCCGGATCGAGAACGGCCTCGCCAGGGTCAAGGTCGACGACCTGAACGGGTTGCTAGCTCTGTATGAGATCTCCGGCTCCCAGCGCGACGAGCTCGTAGCGCTGGCCCAGGAGTCCCACGAGGTGGACCCGCTCGTAGAGTTTGAGCATGTTCCAGAAGGGCTAGCCAAAGTACTGGCGGCCCAGGCCGAGGCCGCGTCGATGTGGAACTGGGAGCCGCAGGTGGTGCCTGGGCTGCTGCAGACCGAGGATTACACGCGCGCTCTGCTAGAGCTCTGGCCCGCCATCTTTGCCAGGCCCGCCGCGGCAATGGAACGGCGGGTCGAGATCGGCCAAATCCGGAAGCGCGCCCTTACGCGAGCGCCGCCGCTGGAGCTCTCTTTCGTGATTGACGAGTCGGTTTTGTTGCGGAAATTCGCGACCGCACCGATCATGCGAGCTCAGCTGGCCCATATGGTAGAGATATCTGAGCAGCCGCATGTTGAGCTACGGATACTTCCGCTAGGAGGAAGCCAGGTCATCGGGACGGGCGCTTTCGCATACTTCCGGTTCAGCCAGGTCCATGGGGTGCCGCTTCCTGACACCGTCGCTCTCGAGCATCTGCAGGGAACCGAAATTCTCGATGACGAGCAGGACGTGAACACCTACCGGGTAGTTTTTATGGCGCTCCGCGATAGCTCACTGAGTCCGGAAGCCTCGCGTGACTCTCTGATGAGAGTAGTCCGCGAAGCCGAGTAACAACCTAGCAGAAGGACTGTTCAGCCAGGGAAATCGAACTGGCCTTCCTTCGCCGCAGCAAGGAATGAAGTCCATTCGGGTCCCGTGAAGATCAAGATGGGGCCCCGACCGTTGTCCTTGGTGTCGCGCACGCCAACGCGGTCAGGCCGAAATTGGCCCACCTCAACGCAGTTGCCGTTCAGATTGCTAAAGCTGCTCTTTTGCCACGAAGCCCTGCTGACCTCGGCAGGAGTGACGCCGTGCGGATGGTGGGAAACATTCTTTCCGGGCACGACGGAACCCCTCATGGCGTTGTCCTCAGAAGTTAGGGTGCAAATGTTTGGCGGGGGATCCCGCTGGGAAGGATGGTAGCCCCAATGGCGAGCTGAGACTACCACTACGCCGTGTCGGTCGATCGGATTTTCCCGACCTGCCCGGCAGAACCGGCCGTAATGCACTTCCCTGGGTGCGCCCCTTCAGCTCGCTTGACCTGGCCAGGCCACGAGGCTGTCACATTCCGATCGGGCGGCGTGTCAGAGCTGTGGACGACTCCTTACCGACAACTCTGATCAGCCTTCAGGAGCAGTCATGCCAGAACTAGTCAAGATCGCGGTCGCCGGGGCCACTGGCCGAGTGGGACACCACGTTGCCGACGTGCTCACCGAGCGCGGATACAACGCCGTGCCCATCTCACGGAGCCAGGGTGTCGACGTGATCACCGGCAGCGGGCTCGCCGCCGCCCTAGAAGGCGTCAGCCTCATCATCGACGCCGCCACCGGACCCTCCGCCGAGCAGGATCCGGCCACCGAGTTCTTCACCACCGCCGTCCGTAACCTGCACGAGGCGGGCCGGCGGGCCGGGGCTGAGCAGCTGATCGTCATGTCCATCATCGGAACCGACCGCACCGCCGGCGGCTACGGCCTGGCGCAGCAGGCTCACGAGCAGGCCGCGCTGGACGGGCCGATCCCCGCCCGCATCCTGCGAGCCGCGCAGTTCCACGAGTTCGTCTCGCAGCTGATGGACTGGGGAACCCAGGGTGATGTGGCCTACGTGCCGCGGATGCGCACCCAGTTGGTCGCGGCCCGGAAGGTGGCCGAGACCCTGGCCGACATGGTGGCCCAGCCGAGCCTGGGCCGCGACGGCTATCTGGAGGTGGCCGGGCCGCAGGTCGAGTACCTGCCGGAGATGGCCATGCTGCTGGCCGAGCGGCGTGGTCATCCGGCCAAGGTAGAGGCGGTCCGCAACGACGCCGACCCCGACGCTGACCTTTACGAGACGGGCGGTCTGCTGCCTGGGCCCGGCGCTGTCCTCGGCGGCCCGACGTTCGCGGAGTGGCTCGACGCGGCGGCGTGAGCGTCAGCCGGCGATCTCGGCGGCCAGCAGCGCGCCCAGCTCCCAGCAGGCCTCCAGGTCGGACCGGCCGGGCGGGCCGATTACGCAGACCGGCGGCCGGATGGCACGCCAGCGCAGACCGCCAGTGATCGACTCGACCGCGCGCACCGCGCCGCCGGTGTCCTGCCCGCCGTGCACGTACAGGCCATACGGACGCCGCTGGGTCGCCTCCAGGCACGGGTAGTAGATCCCGTCGAAGAAGTGCTTGAGCGCCCCGGACATGTACCCGATGTTGGCCGGGGTGCCGAGCAGGTAGCCGTCGGCCTCCAGCACGTCCGCCGCCCCCGCCGTCAGGGCCTGCCGGATCACCACCTCGACGTCCTCGATCTCGTCCGTCCGCGCGCCGCTAACCGCGGCCTCGAACATCTCCTGCACCGCCGGGGATGGCGTGTGGTGAACGACCAGCAGCCTGGGCATGCGCCTATCGTCTATCAGCCGCGTCGGCCGGGCGGCGCCGCGGCCCTGGCCGCGAGCTCAAGCCGCTCCGCGCCGAGCCCCACGTTCACGCCCGACCCGTAGGCCGTGGCCCCCGACAGCACCGTCGCCAGCGAGGTACCCAGGATGAGGCTGATGCCCTGCTCAGCGCTGAGGTCGCCGAGGATCCACAGGATCGTGAAGATGACGACCCCGGCCAGCCCGAGCACGGCCACCGACCAGCCCAGCAGCTGGAGGATTCGCTCGACCCCCCTGGCGTGCTCCACCTTGGCCGTGATTCGGGCCTCGCGCTCCATTCCGCCCCGGATTTCTCTCCGTAACAAAGGCCACCAGCGTCCCGCCGCAGTCTTCCCGCTGTGCCCCGCAGCTAATCCGTGGCCGAGCCTGGGGCCGGGCTGGCGCATGCAACCTGAGGGGTACTGGAGTTGAAGCGGGCCATCAGCCCGCCCAGCGTCGCAATGTCGGCGTCGTCCCAGTCGGCCAGCCACTGGGCCAGGCAGCACCGCACCTCTCGGGCCGCCCCGGCCAGCGCCTGCCGTCCGGCGTCGGTTAGGCCCAGGCACTGGCCGCGCCGTCCCGGCCGCTCGCCCTCGCGCCGCAGCAGCCCGGCCGCGACGAGCTGGTCGAGCTGGCGGGAGACCGTGGACTTGTCCAGCCCGAAGTGCGCGGCCAGGTCCGCGGCGCGGGCCTGCGGTTCGGCCTCGACCTGGACCAGCAGCGTGTAGGCGACCACGGACAGGCCCGGATGCAGGTCAGCGCCGAGGTCCCTGGATCGCCGGACCAGCGTGCCGAGGGCCTGGTACAGGTCCTCGAGCGCGGCCTCGCGTGTCATGCAGATCACCTTCCCTTGGAGTTGCAGTATACAACCCCGCGACGTAGGGTTGTATTTAGCAACCCCAAAGGTCGGCCGCCGCAGCGGCGGCCGGGGGAAGGAGCTCGCCATGACTACCCTCACGACCTACCCGGCCCCGGAGCAGACGGCCGGGACGATCGGCGAGTCGCCCGCGGCGCCCGTGTACGCGGTCGTCGGCTTCGATGGATCACCGCCCGCGATCCGCGCTCTCGACGGGGCCGCCCGGCTGCTGCACGGCCGGGTCGGCGGCCTGGAAATCGTCTTTGTCGCCCATGTCACGCCGCTGGAGGCGATGGCCGAGTTCCCGGTCAGCGCCGCGGCGCAGATCCTCAGCACCTTCGACGACGCCTCCCGCCAGCTCGGGGCCGAGGTCCGCGAGCAGCTGACCCGCACCGAGCAGCGCTGGCACTTCCAGCGCCGTGACGGCTCGGTCGCTGATCAACTGATCGCCGCGGCCAAGGATCTGCGCGGCCAGCACGGCCCCGAGGCGGCGGTCGTCATCGTCGTCGGGCGTTCCGAGCACCGTTACCACCATGTCGCGGGCTCGGTCACCCAGGCCCTGGGGCGGCATAACGACTTCCCCGTCATCGTCGTCCCCTAACCCACCCCGCCCGAATGAGGACCGACATACTGGGAAGGGGTGTCGGGATTCCGGGTAAAGGCGGTTGTGAATGAGGTTGCGGCCAGGTGTGGCGATTGACCTCGGCACGGTCAACACGCTGGTGAGCGTGACCGGGCGGGGGCTGGTCGTCGAGGAGCCATCGGCGATCGCCGTCGACCGGGCCACCAACGGCGTCGTCGCCATCGGGCACGAGGCCGACGCCCTGTCCGGCAAGGAGCCGCAGGGCATCGAGGTCATCCACCCGCTGCGCGACGGGGTCATCGCCGACCTGGACGCCGCGACCGCCATGCTCCAGCACTTCCTGCGCCGGGCCCGGCTGCGCCGCGGCCTGCTGCGCGGCCTGGCCGTGGTCTGCGTGCCCAGCGGGGCCACCTGGCTGGAGCGCCGCTCGCTGGCCGCCGCGGCCTCGGCCCTGCGCCCCCGCTGCGCGGTCCAGCTGGTGGACGAGCCGGTGGCCGCGGCCGCCGGGGCGGGCTTCGACCTAGCCGCCGGGTCGGGGGCGTTCATCGTGGACATCGGCGGCGGCACCACCGAGGTGGCCGTGCTGGCCGGCGGCCACCTGGTCCGGGCCCAGTCCCTGCGCCTGGGCGGCAACGCCATGGACGCGGCCATCGGCCGGGCCATCAAGGCCGACCTGGGCCTGCTCGTCGGCCGCAACGCCGCCCGCAGCCTGAAGATGACCCTCGGCCTGGGCGAGGACACCACCGGCGAGGCCGTCGGGGTCGACGCGGTACTGCGCACCCCGCGGGTGGAGCAGGTGCCCGCCCATCTGGTGGCCAGGGCGCTGGAGCAGCCCATCGCGGCGATCGTGGCCGCCGTGCAGGAACTCCTCTCGGACATCCCGCCCAACCTGGCCGAGGACGTGGTGCGGGGCAAGATCCGGCTGGCCGGCGGCGGCGCCCTGCTGCCCGGCCTGGCCAGCCGCATCGAGGCCGCCGCCGGCATCCCGGCCTTCGTGGTCGACGACCCGCTGCGCTGCGTCGTCCGCGGCGCGGCCGAGATCCTGGAACGCGGCCAGCGCGGCTAGAACAGAGCTGGGGCTAGCCGGCGGGCGGCGGCTAGGGGGGCGGGCTGGCCGGCTTCGTGGCGGACGTGCAGCGCGATGTGGTCGGCGCCGGCGTCGCGGAACTCGCTCAAGCGGGCGGCCAGAGTCGCCGGGTCGCCCCAGATCACCAGTTCGTCGACGAGCCCGTCGCTGAGCGCCTCGACCTCGGCGTGGCGTCGGCAAAGCCCATCCGGCTGAAGCTGGCCCGGTAGCCGGGGACGCCGGACAGGAAGCGCAGCGGAGCCCGGGCCGTCTCCCGAGCCCGGTCGGCGTCGTTGTCGAGCACCACTATCAGGTCGACGACCAGCGTGGCCTGGTCACCGAGCAGCGCCCGCGCGGTGCGCACGTAGGCGGGCGTGACCAGCAGCAGGATGGCCCCGGCCGCCCGGTCCCTGGCCAGCTCGAGCTTGCGCGGGCCCAGCGCGGCCAGGATCAGCCGGTGGCCTGCACGTCAAGCAGGTCGAGGTAGTCGTTGAGGGCCGGGATCGGCCGGGGGCCATGCGGGCCGCCCAGCCCGGCCACGAACCGGCCCGGCGCGCTGGCTTCCAGCTCGGCGTAAAGCTGGCTGACCGCGCCGGGCTCGTAGACGCCCGCGGGGATGATGGCCGACCCGACCCCCGCCGACCGGGTGGCCGCGGCGATCTCGGCCAGTCGGCCGAGGCGGTCGATCTGGCCGCCGGGCAGCCAGACGGTGCCGAAGCCGAGCGCCTCCAGTTCGGCGGCCTCGGCGGCGTGGGCGCCGTCGGCCGAGACGTTGAGCAGCACGCCGTAGGACCCAAGATCGAGCTTGGTCATGATCAGCCTCCCTGGGCCGACGCTACGACTTCAACTGAACTTGAGGTCAACGCGCGATGTCCCGCTCCAGCAGGAGGGTGCTGTGCCAGGGCCCGTCGAAGTCCCGCCGGCCTACCTCGCGGAAGCCCAGCCGGGCGTAGTAGCGGCGCAGGCCGGAGTTGTCCTCGACGCAGTCCAGCCGCAGGACGGCGACGCCCGCCCGGCGACATTGCGCGGCGGCCCAGTCCAGCAGCCCGGCGCCCAGCCCGCCGCCGGCCTGCGCGCGGTCGATAACCAGCCCGTGCACGTAGACAGCGGGCTGATCGCCGCCCCACACCGGATCCGACCAGAGCAGCCGCAGCGCCGCGCGCACCCGCCCGGCGTCGCAGGCCACGTGCCACTCGCCCGCGGCGACTTGGCCCCGCACGTCGGCCAGCGAGATCTCGCCGGGGTGCCATTGCTCGATGCCGCGCTCGGCTAGCCAGCGTTCGGCCGCCTTGCGCAGGCCAAGGATGGCCGCCGCGTCCTCCACGCTGGCCGGCCTGGACGTCCACCGGCCTCACGGTAGCGTCCGGCCGGGCCGGGAAGAATGGGCCTATGACGTCGCGACCTCCGCTGGCCGGGCAGCTGGACCTGGCGCCGCATCCGGAGGGCGGCTGGTTCCGGCAGACCTGGCGCGCTCCGGTGACGTTCGAGCCGGCGGGCTACGACGGACCCCGGCACGCGGCGACCGCGATCTACTTCCTGCTGCACCCCGGCGAGGAGTCACGCTGGCACGTGGTCCGCTCAGACGAGCTGTGGCTGTGGCACCGTGGCGGTCCGCTGGACCTGCGGCTCGGCGGCGCGGGAAGCGAGCCCGGCCCGGAGAGCCCGGTGCTGCTCGGCGCGGACCTGGACGCGGGCCAGCGGCCGCAAGCCCTTGTGCCGGGCGGGGTCTGGCAGCGGGCCGCGCCCGCGGGCACCGAGCCAGTGCTGGTCAGCTGCGTGGTCGCGCCGGGCTTCGACTTCGCCGACTTCCGGCTGCTCTAGTCCTCCGCCGGACTGCCGACCGCCACCGGGGCAGGCGGGCCCAGTTCCGGGCCAACCGTGGACAGGATCCAGCCGGTCTCCGCGGGCGCCGCCCCGAGGCAGAACCGGCCCCAGACGATCGTCAGGCCTCTGGCCCACACCTCCACGATCCAGCTAAACGGCAGCTCGGCGGTGATGCCGTCCGAGTCGCCAGTTAGCCTGGGCGGCTGATCATCGCCGATCATGGCCAGCTCGACCTCCAGGTCCGGCCGCCGGGTCCAGCTGCGCAGCGCGGCCGTGGCCCGGCCGTACAGCGCCGCGTGCAGGGCGGCCCGCTCCCGCTGAGCCAGGCCGTCGCGCAGCCGGTCCCGCCAGGCCGCAGCGACCGTGGCCGTCAGCCGGTCCTGCATGAGCCCGCCCAGATCGAGCAGCTCAGCCAGGTCCGCTGCCCGGTGCCTGGTGCCCAGCCGGTGCGGCCGTATCGACACGGCGGCTGGATCGGGCACCGGATCGCCCTCTCCGCGACTGGTGGCGACCAGGGTCCGGATGTCCGTGGAGTGCCTGGCCCACAGCTGCGTCAGGTCCGCGCAGGCGCAGCGGCCGCCCAGCGCGGCCAGGATCCGCTCGCCCTCCAGGTCGGTGTGGTCCAGGGCCTGCATCTGCCCGGCGGCCCAGCGCAGTCGGTGCTGCCGGTCGCCGCAGACGACCTGGGCCTGGACCGGCGAGATCCCCCGCCACCACGGCCCGGTCATCCGGCCCAGTCCAGCGGGATCGTGATGATGGCACGGGCGGCTGGGGTCGTCGGCACGAGGTCCAGCACGGTCGCGGCGGGATCGAGCGGGGCGGAGAAGTCGATTCGCCCGTGCCCGCGCTCGTCGCTCCATCGCCAGTCGCAGGGCTCACCGAGGTAGTAGTGGCCGCGATCGTCGACCGCCCACCAGGCCAGGACCGAGTCGTCTACTTCCCCCAGGGACATCGGGATATCGGGAGTGGCCTCGACGGCGATGCTGAACTCCTCCTCGGTTGACTCCACCGCCAGCACCGCGACCGTTATCCCGTCGAACTCGGGCGTTACTGCTCCCACCACGACCAGGCCAGTGGGTCCATCCCAGCCAGGCGGCCGCAGCGAGCGCCACGGCTCGTGCAGCGCGGCGGAGCCGGCGCGCCCGCCCGGACCCTCGGACCGCCACTTGAGCACGGCATGCGTCGCGGCGATCTCCGGGTCGCCGTCGGCCAGGGCCCCGGCGGCGATGAGCGCGGCCAGCGTCGCCGGAACTGGGACGTCCTCCATGACGCTCGCGTTAGCCAGCACCGCGCGCAGATAACGCCGGGCCGGGTCTGGCTCGAGGAGCCGCTCGGTTCGCACCCGGATCGCCGGCGCCGGGCGGGTCAGCCCGACCCGCTCGCCGAGTACCTCAACCCAGGCTGCGTCCCTGGCCAGCGGGTACCGCGTCACGTACCGACCGCTCCACCCGCCGTCATTGCCGCCCCCAGTGAACTGAGCGTCGGTCACGATGCCGTGGTCGTCGACCAGCGTCAGCGTCCCCGGAAACCCGCAGCCGAACGTCGAAGTAAGGCCGGCCGGGCTGGGGTAGATCTGCCAGCCGAAAGCGTAACTGCGCTCGGGTCCGGGGGACGGCGGACTAGGAGGCGGGCTCAACCGCACATCTAGCGCGGTCGCTTCATCCCTGAGCAAGATGAACTCGATCCTCAGCTGGCCCCACGGCTGCTTGATCACGCGACCGCAGGGAACCGCGCGCGGCCAGTCGACGGCCGCGCGCGAGTCCGGTGCGGGCCGCCCCGGCGGCACCTGGCCGGGGCCCTCCCGGCAGGCTCCGGCTAGGAGGTAATCGTCCACCACAGCCCTGGCCGTCTCGGCCGGCAGTGCGCCGATGGCCACCAGGGCGTGCGCGGCGGCCAGCAGCGGAGGCGTCGGAGGGCCCGAGCCCTCGCCGGCGAGCAGGGCACGCTCTCCGGCCAGGCGCAGGTAGAGCTCGGCGTCAAACCCATCCGGCCCGGACACGCCCTCCATGGTGGCACGCCGGCGTTAGCCCGCATACAGCTCAGAGAGCAGGGCGATGGCCGCGTGGGTGGACGGGTGCGGGTCGTGCCGGCGCCAGATGAGCTGGACGGGTACCGGCGGGGCGTCGCGCAGCGGCCGGAACACGATGCCGTCCCGGCGGTACTGCGTGACGGTGCCCTCGGTGGTGATGCCGACGCTGCGGCCGGTGGCGATCACCGCCAGCCAGTCGTCGATGTCCTGGGTGTACTCGATCGCCGGCCGCGTGCCGTCCGGCCACAGCTCGGGGGTGGTGGTGCCGGTCCGCCGGTCGATGAGCAGGGTCCGCTCGCGGACCTCGGCCAGCGCGACGGACCGGCGCCGGGCCCAGGGGTCGTCGGCGGCCAGCGCGCAGTAGCGCCGCTCGTGGCCGACGACGGCGCTGGCGAAGCGGTGCTCGTCCACCGCGGTGCGCACCACGGCGAGGTCGCAGGTGCCCTCGGACAGACCGCCGGTGGCGGAGTTGGTCCGCACCAGGTGCAGCTCAACGTCGGGGTACCGCGCCGCCCAGCGGCGCTGGAACTCCGGGGTGTGCCGACCCATGGCCGACCAGGCGTGGCCGACGCGCAGCCGGGTGTGCCCGGTGGTGGCCTCGGCCACCAGGTCGTCGGCCTCGGCCAGCAGGTGCCGGGCCCGGGCCAGCACCTGGACGCCGGCCGTGGTCGGGGTGACGCTGCGGCTGGTCCGGTGCAGCAGCCGCGCCCCGAGCACCTCCTCGAGCGCGATCAGGGTCCGGGACACCGCCGCCTGGGAGATGCCCAGCTCGATGGCGGCGTCGGTGAAGCTGCCCGAGTCCACGATGGCGACCAGGCAGCGCAGGTGCCGTAGCTCAAGGTCCATGCGTCAAGCGTATAGATGGCCGCGCGCATGCATTTTGCGTATGCGCCAGGGCGGCGCATGCTTCCGGCATGACCACCTCAGGCAGGCAGCAGGCGGCGGGCATGGCCATGATGACCGGCAGCGCGCTGGCCAACCAGGCCGGCGCGGCCACGGCGGCGCTGGCCTTCCCGGGGCTCGGCCCGGCCGGGGTGGTGGCCGTGCGGCAGTGGGTGGCCGCGGTGGCCCTGCTCGCGGTCGGCCGGCCGCGGGTGCGCTCGTTCACCTGGGCGCAGTGGTGGCCGGTGCTGGCCCTGGCGGTGGTGTTCGCCACCATGAACCTGTCGCTGTACACGGCGATCGACCGGATCGGGCTCGGCCTGGCGGTGACCCTGGAGTTCCTGGGGCCGCTGGCCGTGGCGCTGGCCGCCTCGCGCCGCCTGGCCGACCTGGGCTGCGCGCTGGTCGCCGGAGGCGCGGTGCTCGTGCTGGCCCGCCCGCAGCCGGCCACCGACTACCTGGGCATCGCGCTCGGCCTGCTGGCCGCCGTGTGCTGGGCCTCCTACATCCTGCTCAACCGGGTCGTCGGTGCCCGTCTGCCCGGCGCGCAGGGCCCGGCCGCGGCGGCCGGCGTCTCGGCGCTGCTGTACATCCCGGTCGGGATCGTGGTCCTGCTGCACACCCATCCGACGCTGCGCGACCTCGGCGAGGCCGCCGCCGCGGGCATCCTGTGCTCGGCGATCCCGTTCCTGTCCGACATGCTGGCCCTGCGCCGCGTCTCGACCCGGTTCTTCGGGGTGTTCATGAGCGTCAACCCGGTGGTGGCGGCGCTGGCCGGGCTGCTCGTCCTGCGCCAGTCACTGGCCTGGGTCCAGTGGCTGGCCATCGCGGCCATCGTGGCCGCCAACGCGGTCAGCGTGGCCCGACGGCCCGCCGCCGGCTCCGGTCAACCGGCC
Organism: uncultured Actinomycetota bacterium; assembly: GCA_963730265.1. Classification (GTDB taxonomy): domain Bacteria; phylum Actinomycetota; class Actinomycetes; order Streptosporangiales; family Streptosporangiaceae; genus DASUBV01. The sequence goes on along the minus strand of CAVSRG010000009.1, from coordinate 3,196,489 downwards.
GGTGTAGCAGCCGGTAATCGGGGTATCACCGGCTGAAGCGGGCAGCAACCGGGGGAATGCCATGGCTAAGAAGACCGAGATGATCGAGCACCGCATTTGTGACCTTTGCGGGCAGGAGATCCTTCCCGAGGAGGTCGCGACGCTGCATCGCAGCGACAACAAGTTCTCCGCGGCCAAGATGGCCGCGATCGGCGCGCTGGGCTCGCAGCCCGGCCAGCCGCACGTGGACGTCTGCCCGGCCTGCCGCAAGCGCCCGGTCAGCGATGTGCTGGAGCTGATGTACCCGGCCCCGAGCTAACCCCGGCCCGCCGGGCCTCCGGCCGCGTGCCAGACTGATCCTGGCCGCTGAACGGAGGCACGCATGACCGGCCCGCAGGACCCGCCGCCGGGGCTGGACCCAACCCGGCCGAGCCCGGCGCGCGTCTACGACTACCTGCTGGGCGGCCAGCAGAACTTCGAGTCGGACCGGGCCGCGGCCGAGCTGCTCAAGTCGCGGGCCCCCGAGCTGGTCGACTCGGCCTGGGCCAACCGGGGCTTTCATCAGCGGGCGGCCAGCTGGATCGCCCGGCAGGGCGTCGGCCAGTTCATTGACATTGGCTCCGGGCTGCCGACCGTCGGCAACACCCACGAGGTGGTCCGGCGCGTCGCCCCCAGGGCCCGCGTGGTCTACGTCGACAGCGATCCGCTGGTGCTGGCCCACGGCGGCGACCTGCTGCGCGATGACCCGGCCAGCCGGGTGATCCTGGCTGACATGCGCGACCCGGACGCCGTACTGGGCCACCCCGACCTGCGGGCTCTCATCGACTTCAGCCAGCCGGCCTGCTGCTGACCGCGGTGCTGCACTTCGTCGCCGACGAGAGCGACCCGCAGGCGCTGGTCAAGCAGTACCTGGACGTGCTGGCGCCGGGCAGCTACCTGGCCCTGTCGCACATGACCAACGACCAGAAGCCGCCGCAGGCCGTCCAGGTGCTGGCCGAGGTCGGCCGGCGCGCGGCAGGCGGCAGCTTCCACCGCACCAAGGATGAGGTCCGCGGGTTCTTCGACGGCCTGCGGCTCGTCGCGCCCTACCCGGGCGCCGACCTGGACGTGACCTGGGTCGGGCTGTGGGGCTGCGAGGACCCGGCCCTGGCCGACTCCGAGGGCTCCCGCTGGCTGTACTGCGGCGTGGCCGAGAAATAGCTCAGCCGCGCGTCGAGCGGGCCCGGTAGGCCGCCACCCGGGCCCGGCTGGCGCAGCGCGCCGAGCAGTAGCGGCGCGGCGAGCCGCCGCCGGTGGCCGCGAACGGGACCCCGCAGCCCGGCGCCGCGCACAGCCCGCCCGGCACCTCCTGCCTGCTGGCCAGCACCGTGGCCAGCCCGGCCGCTGAGGCCGCGGCGAACCAGTCGGCCCACGGGGCGTCGTCGTCCCGGTCCACGTGCACGTGCCAGGCCGTCCCGTCGTGGCTGCTCAGGCGGGGCGGCCCGGCCGACGCCGCCAGGAGGTCGTTGAGCAGCCGCGCCGCCGTGCCCGCATCCGGCGCGGCGAACACCTGCCGCAGCGCCGCCGCCACCTGGCGGAGCCCGGCCAGGTCGGCGTCGGTGATGGTGATCGGCTCCGGCTCGCCGAAGTCGCGCAGCACCGCCGCCACCTCGCTCGCGCCCGCGGGCCGCCCGCTGGTCAGCAGGCCGGTCAGCGCGGCCGCTCGCTCGGCCGCTGCCGCGGGATCGGTGAACTCAGCCGCCATCCCGCTACTGTAACGTCTAATCCCGATGAGCCGTTACAGCCTGGGCACCTACCTGGCCGGGGCCGCCGTCGCGCGGACCGCCGATGAGATGTCCGGGCCCGCACTGCTGCTGCTGGGCCTGGCCGTCACCGGGTCGGCCCGGACCGCCGCGCTGCTCTACGCCGCCCTGACCATCGCCGGCGGCTGCGGCGGCCCGCTGTTCGGCGTCCTGCTGGACCGCAGCGCCGCCCCCGGCCGGGTCCTCGCCCTGGCGCTGGCCGGCTACGCCGCCGGCCTCGGGGCCGTCGCCGTCAGCCTCGGCCGCCTGCCGCTGGTCGCGGTGGCCGTCCTCGCGGCCGGGGCGGGCTTCCTGGCCCCGTCCCTGACCGGCGGCTGGACCTCGCGCCTGCCCGACATCGTGCCCGCGCCCCGGCTGGCCCGGGGCTACTCGCTGGACGTGAGCACCTACTCCGCTGCGGCCCTGATCGGGCCCGCGCTGGCCGGCCTGGTCGCCGCCGCGGCCGGCGCTGGCTGGGCGGTGGCCGTCGTCGTGGCCCTGCTGCTGCTCGGCGCACCCGCGGCCGGGCTGCTGCCCCGGCCCGACCGGGCCGGCCACCGGGCCGCCCGCGGGTCGGTGCGGTCCGACCTGCGAGCCGGGTTCGCCACCATCGCCGGCGTCCGGCCCCTGCTGCGCATCACCGTCACCTCGGTGATCGCCTACGTCGGGGTCGGCATGCTCGTCGTCGCCTGCCCGCTGCTCGGCCAGCGCTACCTCGGCGGCGCGGACCGAGGCGCCGTGCTGCTGTCCCTGCTCGCCGCCGCCTCCCTGGCGGCCAACGCGGTGCTGGCCCGCTGGCCGGCCCGCGTGTCTCCGGACACCCTGTTCGCCCTGGCCACCGGGCTGGCGCCTGGCCTACGTCGGCCTGGCCCTGGCGCCCGCGGCGGGCTGGGTGATCGCCGCTGTCGCCCTGGCCGGGGTGGCGGACGGACCGCAGCTCACCGCCGTGTTCGCGGTCCGCCACCGCGAGGCCCCGGCGCGGCTGCGGGCCCAGGTCTTCACCACCGCGGCCAGCCTGAAGATCGCGGCCGGCGCCCTCGGCGCCGCGCTGGCCGGTCACCTGGCGGGCTCTCCGGCCGTGGTGCTGGCCGTGGCGGCCGCCACCCAGGCCGTCGCGCTGGCCGTCTTCGCCGTCCTCGGCCGGCCCGAGAAATGCCTGGCCATAAGGGCCGCCGGGAAATACCGTCGTTCTCGTGAGGGTGCTTTCGGTCAATGTGGGTCGTCCGCGGCCCAATCCGTGGAAGGGCATCAGGTCGACGGGGATTGACAAGCGTCCCGTCGCGGGCCCGGTTGCCGTCGTCGCGCCGGGGCCCAGGGGCGACGGCACGGTCGGCCTGGCCGGGGACCGCGTCTATGACGTGCGCAATCACGGGGGGACCGACCAGGCGGTCTACGCCTACGCCCGGGAGGACCTGGACGGATGGGCGGCGGAAATGGGCGTCGCGCTGCGCAATGGCGTGTTCGGGGAGAACCTGACCACCGAAGGCGTGGACGTCAACGGCGCGCTGATCGGCGAGCGCTGGCGGGTCGGAACGGACCTGCTCCTCGAGGTGTCGTTGCCGCGGATCCCGTGCGGGACGTTCCAGGGCTGGATGGGGCGGCAGGGCTGGATCAGGCGCTTCACCCAGGCTGCGCAGCCGGGCACCTACCTGCGGGTGATCGAGCCGGGCGACGTCCAGGCCGGCGACCCGATTGAGATCGTGGACCGGCCCGACCACGACGTCACGGTGGCGGTGACCTTCCGCGCGCTCACGCTGGAGGACGATCTGCTGCCGCGGCTCCTGGTCGCGACCGCATTGCCCGACGAGATCATCGAGCTGGCCGGCCGGCGCACCACGGCGTAACCAGCCCGCCAGCGGCATCTTGTGCCCCATCAGGCAAATATTTACTAAATCCTGCGGCCAAAGCGTTATCTCTACATACTTCCGCGCCCTAAGGCGGACAACGTATAAATTCCGCTAAGGAGGTGCCCTATGAAGAAAATCACAGCTTCGGCAGCCCCGGTCGGGGGCCGCCTGCTCAAGTGGGGCGGCCTGGCGGGCGCGGCGGCCCTGGCCATCGCCGCCGCTGGCTGCGGCACGAGCAGTTCCAGCCCCTCGTCTCATGGCAGCGCGCAGACCGCCAAGGCGGGCGGCACGTTCACCATCCTGGCGAACTCGTCGTTCGGCGTAGCGGACCCGGCGCAGAACTACACGCTGGAAGAGTGGCAACTGCTGATCGACACCCACGACGGACTCGTGGGCTTCGCGCACGTCGGCGGCCTGGCCGGCACCAAGATCGTGCCCGACCTGGCCACGTCGATCCCGACCCCCACCAACGGCGGCAAGACCTACCTGTTCCACATCCGGACCGGGATCAAGTTCTCCAACGGCCAGACGCTCGAGCCCAGTGACTTCGTCACCACCTTCGAGCGCCAGTTCACCGTGCCCGGCCCGACCGCGTTCTACAGCGACATCGTGGGCGCGAACAAGTGCAGTACCAAGGGCTGCGACCTGAGCAAGAGCGGCGTGATCGCCAACAACTCGGCGCACACCCTGACCATCAACCTGACCAAGTCCGACCCGGAATTCATGGACCAGCTCTCGCTGCCGTTCGCCTACGCGGTGCCGTCGGGCACGTCGATGAAGCTGACCGGCAACAAGGTCGCGCCGGGCACCGGCCCGTACATGTGGAAGTCGTACAACCCCAACCAGGCCGCGGTGCTGGTCCGCAACCCCTACTTCCACGTCTGGAGCGCGACGGCTCAGCCGGCGGGCTACCCCAACGAGATCATCGAGAAGTACGGGCTGCCGGTCTCCGACGAGGTGACCGAGGTCCAGAACGGCGAGGCCGACGAGGTCTTCGACGGCGACCAGATCCCGTCCGACCAGCTCACCCAGCTGAACAGCCCCAAGTACGCGGGGCAGATCCACGTCAACACGCTGACCGCCGACTGGTACTTCGCGCTCAACACCCGGCGGCCGCCGTTCAACAACCTGCAGGCCCGGCAGGCCATCAACTACGCGGCCAACCGGTCGGCGTACGTCAAGATCGCGGGCGGTCCGTCGCTGGCCGTGCCGGCCTGCCAGATCCTGCCGCCCAACTTCCCCTCCTACACGCCGTACTGCCCGTACACCACCGGTTCGCAGACCACCTGGTCCGCGCCTAACGTGGCCAAGGCCAAGCAGTTGGTCAAGGCGTCGGGCACGGCCGGCGACAAGGTCGTCGTGGACGGCACCACCGACCAGGTGGGCAAGGCGCTGGTCGAGCAGATGGTCTCCGACCTGAACTCGATCGGCTACAAGGCCACCTCGCAGCTGCTGACCGCCAGCATTCAGTACCCGTTCGTGCAGAACTCGACGAACTCCAGCAAGTGGAACGTCGGCTGGTCGGCCTGGTACCAGGACTACCCGGCCCCGTCCGACTTCCTGAACGTCCTGCTGGGCTGCGGCAGCATCCACCCCAGCAGCGATGCCAGCCCGAACATCGCCGCGTTCTGCGACAAGTCCGTGCAGACGCAGATCAACAAGGCCGAGTCCATCGAGGCCACCGATCCGGCGGCGGCGGCCAAGATCTGGACGCAGGTCGATCACGCGGACACCATGCAGGCCCCCTGGGTCGACATGTACAACCCGAAGCAGATCGACTTCCTGGCCAAGAGCGTCCACGGCTACGAGTGGAACCCGCAGTGGTACATCCTGATCGACCGAATGTGGCTGAAGTAGTGAGCCAGCTTCAGGCCGGGCCGGCAACGGCCCGGCCTGGGGCGGTCCACCCGGAAGCGGCTTCATGGCCGCGGTAGCCGACGACGTCGAGCGGGCGGCCGCGGATCTGCTGCCGGCGGTCGTCGGCCGCAATCCGTGGGCGCTGGCCTGGCGCCGGCTGCGGCGCAACCGCGTCGCGCTGGCCGCGCTGGGCCTGTTCCTGCTCATCGTGATTCTCAGCCTGCTCGCGCCGGTGTACGCGCACGACGTGGCGCACGTGAACCCGTTCGCCCCGAACCTGAACGGCACCACGGTCATCCACGGCAAGAACGTGCCGGTGATGCAGCAGGGCGGCGGCACCCTGCACCTGGGGGAGACCCCCATCGGCCCCACCTGGGACGTGCATCACTACTTCCTGGGCGCCGACAACCTGGGCCGGGACGTGGCCGCGCTGCTGCTGTACGGCGGCCGGGCCTCGCTGCAGATCGGCATCGCCTCGGCGGTCATCTGCTCCGTGGTGGCCACGCTGGTCGCGCTCATCGCCGGCTTCTTCGGCGGGATGGTGGACCCGGTGCTGTCCCGGATAATGGACGTCATCTGGGCCTTCCCGGTCTACTTGCTGGCCATCTCCATCTCCACCGAGCTGCTGACCCACTCCAACGGCTTCCAGGTCGGGCCGCTGCGCATCTCGCCCTCCAGCCTGTGGACGCCGACCCTGATCATCGCGTTCATCTACGTGCCGTATGTCTACCGGCCCGTCCGCGGCCAGGTGCTCTCGGTGCGGAACAAGGAGTTCGTGGACGCCGCCATCGCCCAGGGTGCGTCCAATTTCCGGCTGATCTTCTCCGACATCCTGCCCAACGTCGTCTCGACCGTGATCGTGCTGCTGCCGCTGATGATCGCGACCACGATCCTGACCGAGTCGGCGCTGTCGTTCCTGTCCATCGGCGTCCAGCCGCCCAACGCGAGCTGGGGCACGATCATCAGCGACGGCCAGGACCTGCTCTACACCCGGCCCTGGGTCTCCCTGGCGCCGGGCATCATGATCGTGCTGACGGTGCTGGCGCTGAACGTCCTGGGCGACGGGGTCCGCGACGCCCTCGACCCGCGGGCCAAGCTGCGAGTGGAGAAGTGACCTCGTGCTGACGTTCATCGTGCGCCGGTCGCTGTGGACCGTGCTGGTCATGTTCGTGATCACCGTGCTGGTGTTCATCATCTTCTTCAAGACCCCCGGCGTGGACCCGGCCCGGGCCATCGCCGGCCGCAACTCCAGCCCGCAGATCCTGGCCGAGATCCGGGCCCAGTTCGGGCTCAACCGGCCGCTGCCGGTGCAGTACGGCCTGATGATGAAGCGGCTGTTCGTCGACCGCAGCCTGGTGTCCTACTCCAACCAGGGCCAGCTGGTGGTGCCCGAGATCTTCGCCGCGGCGCCCGCCACGCTGTCGCTGGTGTTCGGTGCCGCGCTCATCTGGGTCGTGGTCGCCATCGTCATGGGCGTGGCCGCGGCCGTGCTGCGCGGCACGCTGCTCGACCCGCTGCTGATGATCATCGCGCTGATCGGCGTGTCGACGCCGGTGTTCTGGCTGGGCCAGGTGGCCAACCTGGTCTCCCAGGGCGGGCTGCATAACACCATCCTGTTCAGCTGGGTGCCGCCGCTCGGGTACACCCCGCTCACCGCCAACCCGGTGCGCTGGTTCGAGGGCCTGGTGCTGCCCTGGATCACGCTGTCGATCCTGTACATCGGGTTCTACGCCCGGGTGCTGCGGGCCAGCGTGCTCGAGGTGCAGAACGAGGACTACGTCCGCACGGCGCGGGCCAAGGGACTTACCGAGCGGCGGGTGCTGACGCGGCATACCCTGCGCAACTCAATGATCACGTTCGTCAGCCTGTTCGGCCTGGACTTCGGTGCCCTGGTCGGCGGGGGCGCCATCCTGACCGAGGTCGTCTTCGGGATCCACGGTGTGGGCTTCCTGACCTACCAGGCGCTGACCAACCTCGACCTGCCCACGATCATGGCCACGGTGGTGTACGGGGCGTTCTTCATCGTCCTGGCCAACACTCTGGTCGACGTCGCCTACGCCTGGCTCGACCCGAGAGTGCGGCCCACCTGATGAGCGATCCGCTGCTTGAGGTCCGCGACCTCAAGGTCTCCTTCCGCACCGACGACGGCCTGGTCCGGGCCGTCGACGGCGTCTCCCTCACGCTTGACGAGGGCGAGACGCTGGGCATCGTCGGGGAGTCGGGCTCCGGCAAGAGCGTCACGATGATGTCGGTCATGCGGCTGATCACCGACCCCAACGCCCAGTTCTCCGGCGAGGTCTTCTACAAGGGCCGCGACCTGATGAAGCTCAACCAGGGCCAGATCCGCTCCATCCGCGGCTCCGGCATCGGGATGATCTTCCAGGACCCGATGACCTCGCTCAACCCGGTGTACAAGGTCGGCTGGCAGATCGCCGAGCAGATCCGGGCCCACGAGCAGGTGTCGGCGGCGGCCGCACGGGACCGCGCGATCCAGCTGCTCACCGCGGTCGGCATCCCGCAGGCCAATCGCCGGGTCGACGACTATCCGCACCACTTCTCCGGCGGCATGCGCCAGCGGGTCATGATCGCCATGGCGGTGTCCTGCAACCCCGACGTGCTGATCGCCGACGAGCCCACCACCGCGCTGGACGTCACCATCCAGGCCCAGATCCTCAAGCTGATCCGCAAGCTCAAGGAGGACTTCGGCACCGCGGTCGTGCTGATCACCCACGACATGGGCGTGGTCGCCGACATGGCCGACCGGATCGCGGTGATGTACGCCGGGCAGATCATCGAGCAGGGCACCGGGCGGGACCTGTTCTACGATCCGCAGCACCCCTATACCTGGGGCCTGCTCGGCTCCATCGCGCGGCTGGACCGGCCCCGGCCGCGCCGGCTGGCCGCCATCCCCGGCCTGCCGCCCTCGCTGCTGCGGCTGCCCCTGGGGTGCGCGTTCAGCGACCGCTGCGCGCACCGCTTCGACCTGTGCGCCACCCAGCCCGAGCTGACGGCCAGGACGGGCACCACCCACCTGGACGCCTGCCACCTGAGCCCGGAGCAGAAGAAGGACCTGCGGGTCGACCACCATCCACCCCGAGCTCGTGCCGGAGACGCCATGACCACCGCCCGAACGGCAGCGGCTCAGCCCGACGGCGAGGTCCTGCTCCGCGCCGACCACCTGGTCAAGTACTTCCCGATCCGCCAGGGCGTGGTGCTCCAGCGCGAGGTGGGCCGGGTCCACGCGGTGGACGACGTCAGCTTCGAGCTGCGGCCGGGCGAGACGCTCGGGCTGGTCGGCGAGTCCGGCTGCGGCAAGTCCACCCTGGCCCGGTGCATCGTCCGGCTGTACGACATCACCGGCGGCTCGCTGTACTTCGACGGCCAGGACATCAGCAAGCTGCCAGCCGGCGCCAGCTCCGGCCGGTCCGGCGGGACCTGCAGATCGTGTTCCAGGACCCGTACGCGTCGCTCAACCCGCGCAAGCGGGCGGGCGCCATCATCGGCGACCCGCTGCGCATCCACCAGCGGGGCAGCCGCGAGGACACAGCCGCCGGGTGCGTCGAGCTGCTCGAGCTGGTCGGCCTGTCCCCGGAGCACGTGAACCGGTACCCGCACGAGTTCTCCGGCGGCCAGCGCCAGCGCATCGGCGTGGCCAGGGCCCTGGCCCTGAACCCGAAGCTGATCATCGCCGACGAGCCGGTCTCGGCCCTGGACGTGTCCATCCGGGCCCAGGTCATCAACCTGCTGGATGACCTGCAGGAGGAGCTGAACCTGACCTACATCTTCATCGCCCACGACCTGGGCGTGGTCCGGCACGTGTCGGACCGGATCGCGGTCATGTACCTGGGCAAGATCGTGGAGATCTCGCCGGCCGAGGAGCTGTACCAGCGGCCCGTGCACCCCTACACCGAGGCGCTGCTGTCGGCCGTGCCCGATCCCCGACCCCGACCTGTCGGCCAGCCGCGCAGCAGATCGTGCTCGAGGGCGACGTGCCCAGCCCGATCGACCCGCCGTCGGGCTGCCGGTTCCACCCCCGCTGCCGGTTCGCCACCGACATCTGCAAGACCACCGAGCCGCCGCTGGTCCAGCACGGCAGCCCGGACCACCTGGCCGCCTGCCATCACCCGCTGAGCCCGGCCGCCGGGCTGACCGCGGTGCCGGCCGCGGTCAGCGCGAGCACCCCCGAGGAGACGGTGTTCTAGGCCGGACCCGCCCCGGCCCATTTGTTAATTAATACTCTTTAACAAAGGTTGCAGGGCGACGGTCGTCCCTGTCCGCGCGGACTGCTGGGCGCCGAGCATGACGGCCAGCGTGCGCAGGCCGACGCTGGCATCTGGCTGCGGCTGATGGCCCGTGCGTATTGCCTCGAGGAACTCGCGCAGCATCGGCGCGTTGAGGTCGGGGCCGTAGGGCAGCTCGATCGGGCGGCCGGTCGCCGCGTCCAGGCCGCGGGCGCGCGGGCCGAAGAAGTCCAGGTCGACCGAGCCGAGCGTGCCCGCCACGCTGAGCGTCAGCCCGCCCCAGGTCGGCGCGGTGGCCGGGCGGCTCCACGAGCAGTCGAGACCCGCGATGACGCCGCCCGCGTAGCTGATCATGACCAGGCCGCCGGTCTCGGCCCGGGCCCGGTCGGCGTACAGCTTGCGGTTGCTCACCGCGGTGACGCTAAGCGGCGCGGCCCCGGTCAGCGCCTCGATCAGGTCCGCGATGTGCACCACGTGGTCGGCGAACGCGCCGCCGCCGGCCAGCTCCGGATCGGCGAACCAGGCCCGCTCGGCGGGCAGCTTCCCGTTGTTGGTGCCGCGGATGCTGACGATGTCGCCCAGCAGCCCGGCGTCGTACTGGGCCCGCAGCCGGGCGAACACGCTGGCGAAGCGCACCGGGAAGGCCATCATCAGCGTCACGCCCGCCGTTCGCGCGGCCTGGGCGATGGCCAGCCCGTCGGCCCAGGTGGTGGCCATGGGCTTCTCGCACAGGATGTGCGCCCCGCGGCTGGCCGCCAGCTCGGCCCGCGGCCGGTGCCGGGCGTTCTCGCTGGTGATCAGCACGGCGTCCGGGCCCCAGGCCATCAGCTCGTCGTAGCCGTCGCAGTAGGCCACGTCGAGCTGGCGGGCCAGCTCGGCGCCGCGAACCTCGTTGGGCAGATGCGGCCCGGGGTCGGCGGCGCGCAGCTCGATGTCCGGCTCCTCGCGCAGCAGTCGGACGTAGGAGGCCGCGTGGGTGTGCGCGAACGACATGATGCCGATCTTCATGGCGCGGCTGCCAGCGTGACGGGCTGGCCCTCGCGCGCCGACCGCAGCGCCGCGTTGGCGATCCGGACGGCGGCCGCGCCGTCGGCGGCGGTCACCCGGGTCGGCGTGCCGTTCCGGATGGCGTCCAGAAAGTCCTTGAGCGTCAGGAAGTACAGGATCCTCGGCCGGGTCGGTCTCCGGCACCGCCTCGCCGCGGGCCAGGCCGACGGGCCAGGTCGGCGGTGAAGCCCGGCTCGGCGCCACGGTCGTACTCCAGCGTCCCGCCCGTCCCGGCCGCGAAGTACCCCGTGGTGAACCGCAGGTGCTGCGCGCCCCAGACGCCCGCCACGTGGGTGATCGCGCCCGAAGCGTGAGTGAGCAGCACGTGCGCCGCCTCCGCCACCCCGGCGTCGGGTTGGCCGGCATCGCCCCGGCGGGTCCGCGTGGCGCTGACCTGGGTCACCTCCCCGGCCACCCAGCGGGCCAGGTCCAGGTCGTGGAGCATCATGTCCAGCACGACGCCGCCGGACAGGTCCAGGTCGGCGAACCAGGCCGAGCGGACCGGGAACGCGCCCGACCGGTAGAAGCGCAGCACGGCCAGATCGCCGAGCCGCCCGTGACGCACGGCGTCGCGCAGCCTGGCGTAGGCCGGGAAGTAGCGGACCACATGGTTCGGGTAGAGGTGGTGGCCCGACTGTCTAGCCAGCGAGACGAGCTCGGCGGCCTGCTCATCGGTGCGGGCCAGCGGCTTCTCGCAGATCACGTCCAGCCCGGCGGCCAGTGCCTGCCGGGCCAGCGGGTAGTGCGTGTGGGTCGGGCTGGCCAGGTCCGCGACCTGCGCCCAGTCCAGCAGCTCGTCCAGGCTGGCCGCCACGGTGCCGCCGTGCGCCGCGACCAGCTCGTCCGCCCCGGCCTCGGAGTAGACCCGGACCTCGGCCCCGAGGCGCAGCAGGTGCGGCAGGTGATTGTGGCTGATGACCCCGGCGCCGACCAGACCCACGCGCATAGGCGATTCCTATCAGATGGACCTCTTCATGGGGGCGGCCGACGGTACCCGGCCGCAGGAGAAGGACGACGGCCACCCCCGCGATCAGGTACCCCGCACCCTGCGCGGCCAGCACCGGGATGATGCCGACCGCCTGGCCGAGGAACCCGGCCGTTACCGTGCCCGCGACGGTGGCCGCCCCCTCGACCGCGCCCAGCGCGCCGAACACCCGGCCCCGGTGGCTGTCGGCCGTGGCCCGCTGGAGCAGCGTGAAGCCGCCCGCCAGCGTCAGCGCGCCCGGTACGCCGACCACGACCATGCAGACCACGGCCGGCCAGACAGCCACGTAGCCCAGCGGGTACAGGAACAGGACCAGGTCCACCGCGCCGAACGCCACCGCGCCCCAGCCGAACAGCAGCGCCGGTCGGGCCCGGCGGCCCAGCGCCGCGGCGATCAGCCCGCCGCCGATGCCGCCCACCGCCTGGGCCGACATGATGAAGCCGTAGTCCGGCCCGGTGCCGTGCAGCACCGACCGCACGAACGGGGCGAACAGCGTGCCCATGATGCCCTCGCCGACGCAGGTGACGGCCAGGAAGATCAGCACGACCCGCAGCGTCCGCTGCCCGACCGCGACTCGCAGGCCCTCGACCCAGGCGCCCGACAGCCCGCTGAGGCTCGGCCGGGTCGCAACCGGGCGGCGCCGCGCCAGTGGCAGCCGGGCCAGCAGCACGGCCGCGAGCAGGAAGCTGGCCAGGTCGGTGACCGTCAGCGCGGCGATCCCGCCCGCGGCGGCCAGCACGCCGCCCGCCGCCGAGCCCGCCAGCCGCGACACGTCGCCGACCTGGCCGCCGAGGGCGTTGGCCGTGACCAGGTGGTCGTCGGCGACCAGGACCGGGATCACCGACTGCTGGACCGGGGTGAAGAACTGCTGCACGCAGCTTTCCGCGGTGACGACCAGGTAGATGATCCAGACCTGGCCGGCCCGGTGCACCGCGAGCAGCGGCAGCAGGCCCGCGGCGAGCAGCAGGTTGGTGACGACCATGGTGCGCTTGCTGTCCCACCGGTCGGCGAATACGCCCGCCAGCGAGCTGAGCGCGATCTGCGGGACGAACGAGGCCAGCAGCATCACCGCCGACGCCAGCGTCGAGCCGGTGAGCACGTAGACGTAGTAGGCCAGGCCGACCCGCAGGATCCAGTCGCCGGTCACCGAGACCAGCCCGGCGCCGAGCAGCAGCCGCAGGCCGGGCTGGCCCAGCGCGCGCCGGATCGCGCTCACTGTCCGCTCGAGGTCGGCTCGCGCGGCACCACGAACAGGCTGAAGTCCACCGGTACCGAGCCCGCCGGCCGGGACTCCAGGTCGTCCAGCGGCCTCTCCTCGATGTACGTCAGCAGCACCTGCTCCATCGCGTCGACCACGCCGGCCAGCTCGCTCTCGGTCAGGTAGACCGTGGAACGGCCGAAACCTGAGTGCTCCCGCCAGCCCGCGGGCCAGTTCGGCCGCCGCTCGAGCCAGTCCAGGAAGCCCTCCAGCGCGCGCTCCGCCGCCACCTGCTCGTAGACCGCGACCGCGGCCGCGCCGCCCGGCGTGGCGTCCAGCCCCTCATGGCTGATCGAGGTGGATACCAGCCGCCACGGCCGCTCCCGGTTGTCCGCGCCGCCGACTTGCTCCACGAACCCGTACTTGGCCAGCTGGTGCAGGTGGTGCGAGGCCAGCCCGTGGCTGATGCCCAGCTCCCGCGCCGCGTCGGCGGTGGTGATGCGGCCCGACCGGCCCACGATCGACTGCAGCTCCAGGCGCAGCGGGTGAGCCAGCGCGCGCATGCTGCGGGGGTCATCCAGCAGCCGCCGCCGCTGCCCGCGCGGTTGGTCCGCCGATTCCAAGGACATGCTTGGAATGTAGGCAGCGCCGGCGTCACATGTCAAGCAAAGGCTTGGAATACGCTGCTGGGAATGGGCTAGAGCAGGCTGGCTAGCAGGCGATCCGTGAACCTGGCCACGTCCGCGCTGGTCGCGACCCTGACCGTCGGCCGGGTGTCTTGATCCGGGACTGGCCGCCGGTCCCAGACCGTCGCGCCGCGCAGGCGGTCGCCGCGCAGCTCCACGTGCACCGGCCGCTCGATGTACTGGCCCAGCGCCGGGTCCACGGCCAGCATGGCCGCCAGCGCGTCGTGGATCACCGCGCCGCGGTAGCCCAGGATCGGCTGGTACACCTCCGCGTAGTAGTCCAGCACCCGGCTGGCCAGCCGGGCCGTGTCGCTGTCGCCCGCCGCCAGCCGGTCCAGCCAGGCGCCGTCGACCGCCGCCGGGTGCGTCGCGTCCAGCGGCACCAGCGTGACGGGCCACGGGGCGCTGAGCACCAGCTCCGCCGCCTCCGGGTCGTGCCAGATGTTGGCCTCCGCGTGGCTGGTGATGTTGCCGGGATGGTCCAGCGAACCGCCCATGATGACCACCCCGCGGAACCGCGCTGGCAGCTCCGGATCGAGCAGCAGCGCGATGGCCAGGTTGGTCAGCGGCCCGATCGCCAGCAGCGTCAGCTCGCCCGGCCGCTCCCGGCCCAGCCGCAGGATCTGCTCGGGCGCCGAGACGTCGGCGACCTGCCCGCGCGGCGCCGGGAGCCCGCTGTTGCCCAGGCCGTCGTCGCCGTGTATCCCGTACGCATAGCCCACCGGCTGGGCCAGCGGCCGGGCCGCGCCGACCGCCACCGGCACCTGGTCCAGCCCGGCGCACTCCAGCACCCGCAGCGTGTTCCAGGCCCCCACGTCCGGGGCCACGTTCCCGTGCACGGTGCCAACGGCGGCCAGCTCGGCCGCCCCCGTCCGCACCAGCCGGGCCAGGTACAGCAGGGCCACCGTGTCATCGATCCCGGGATCGCAGTCCAGCAAGAAGGCAGGGGTCACGGATCTTCTTTAGCCTGCCCGCTCCGCTCCTGGCAAGCGGGGGCCTGTCGCAGGGCGGTGATAGCGTCGAGTCATGAATCCGCAAGACCTCGCTAACCTCGCGCACCTGCGCCGGGCACGGGATCTTATCGACCGGGAGTACGCCCGCCCGCTCGATGTGCCGACCATGGCTCAGCACGCGTTCATGTCGCCGGCCCACTTCTCGCGGCAGTTCCGGGCGGCCTACGGCGAGACGCCGTACAGCTACCTCATGACCCGCCGCATCGAGCGCGCGATGGCGCTGCTGCGCGGCGGCATGAGCGTGACCGACGCCTGCATGACCGTCGGCTGTACCTCACTCGGCTCGTTCAGCTCGCGCTTCACCGAGCTGGTCGGGGAGCCCCCCAGTGCGTACCGCAGCCGGGAGCACGAGGCCGTCATCGCCATGCCCCCGTGCGTGGCCATGGCGCAGACCCGGCCGGTCAGGAATCCCCCGAGCAGCAGTCTGCCGAGCAGGAACCAAGAAGCGGACCAGCCCGGCCGCCGTCTAGCGTTGGCCACATGAGCATCGCACTCCAGTACTGCCACGTCACCGTCAACGACCCGGACGAGTCGCTCGGCTTCTATCGGGACGCGCTCGGCCTTGAGGTGCGCAACGACGTCGCTTCGGGCAATTTTCGCTGGGTCACCCTCGGCAGCCCGGACAAGTCGGGCGCCGAGATCGTGATCTCGGAGCCGCACGCAGGCCGGTCTCAGGCCGACGGCGACGCCCTCCAGGAGCTGGTCACCAAGGGTGCCCTGCCGATGGTCATCTTCCAGGTCGACGACCTCGACGGGGTATTCGAGAAGGTGCGGGCCTCCGGCGCCGAGGTGCTGCAGGAGCCCATGGACCAGCCCTGGGGGCCGCGCGACTGCGCGTTCCGCGATCCCTCGGGCAACCTGGTCCGGATCTCCCAGACGCCGTCGGCGTAGGCCGCCGGCGTTGCCTCTAGCCACGGGTGGAGAGACTGATCTAGCCGTGGCGTGATGCGCCCCGCCGCCCCGAGGTCCAGCATGTAAGCATGGGCGAGCGGCGACTGCGGCGTAGCATCGGCTCGGTGCTCGCCTGGCTGCCCCGAGTCGACCTGAGCCGGACGGCCGGAAGGATCGGGCTGGCGGCGTTCACGGTGCCGCTGCTGGCCGGGCTGGCGACGCAGGTCACGGCGAACCCGGCCAGGGAGGCGGGCGGCGCGGCGGTCGCGCTGGCCGCCGCGGTGCCGCTGTTCCTGACCCGGTCCCGGTTCACGCTGCCGCTGGCCGCCGTGGCCACGGTCGGCCTCGTGCTGATCGGCACCGGCGACTCGCGCGACGTGGCCTGGATCTCGGTCGTGGTGCTGACCGGCTGGTGCGCCCTGGCCGGCGGGATGGCCGCCGGTCTCGTCTACTGGGCGGCCAGCCTGCTGTTGTTCGGCGCCGAGTACCTGTGGGTCAAGCCCGACCCCGGCTGGGCGCCCTGGACGGCCGGGGTGACCGTGGCCCTGTTCGGCGCGGCGCTGATCCAGCGCCAGCTGGTGCTGGTGGACCAGCTCCAGGCGGCGCAGGCCGGGCTGGCCGAGCGGTCCCGCGCCGAGGAGCGCAACCGCATCGCCAGGGAGCTGCACGACGTCATCGCGCACAGCCTGACCGTGTCGCTGCTGCACGTGACCAGCGCGCGGCTGGCGGTGGAGCACGACCCGGCCGACGCGGCGCGGGCGCTGGCCGAGGCCGAGCGGCTGGGCCGGCAGAGCCTGGCCGAGGTGCGGGCCACGATCGGGCTGGTGCGACCGCAGGCCGGTGACGCCGCCAGCCCGGATGGCATCGCGCCACCCGTGCCGGGCCTGGACCAGATCGGGCGGCTGGTGGCCCAGCTCCGCGAGACCGGGGCCGACATCGGCCTGACCATCGAGGGGGACACCGCCGTGCTGCCCGCGACCACCGGCTCGGCCGTGTACCGGATCGTGCAGGAGGCGCTCACCAACGCCATCCGGCACGCGCCCGGCCGCGCCGTCACGGTCCGCGTGGCGGTCGCCGGCGGGCAGGTCGAGGTGGCGGTGGACAGCGCCGGCCCGCCCGCGCTTGCGGGAGCGGGCCTGGGGCTGGGGCTGGTCAGCATGCGGGAACGGGCCCAGGCCGTCGGCGGCACCTGCACGGCCGGACCGGGCGGGACCGGCTGGCTGGTCCACGCCGCCCTGCCCGCCGCCCCGCTCCCGCAAGCGCGGGCGGACCGGGCATGATCCGGCTGCTGCTGGTCGACGACCAGGACCTGGTCCGGGCCGGGCTGCGCGGCATCCTGCGCCCGCAGTTCGGCTTCGAGATCGCCGGGGAGTGCCCGGACGGCGCCGAGGTCGCGGCCGCGGTGGCCGCCTGCGAGCCCGACATCGTGCTCATGGACGTGCGGATGCCGCTGGTCGACGGCGTCGCGGCAACCCGGCGGCTGCGGGCCAGCCATCCCGCGCTCCCGGTGCTCGCGCTCACCACCTTCGACGACGACGAGGCGCTGGCCGGGATGCTGCGGGCCGGGGCCGCGGGCTTCGTGCTCAAGGGCATCCCGGCCGAGGAGCTGCACCGGGCGGTGCGCGTCGTGGCCGACGGCGGCGCGTGGCTGGACCCCGCCGTGACCAGCCGGGTGCTGGCCGTCTACCGGGAGGCCCCGGCCAGCTCGCCAGCCGCCCCTCGGCTCGGGCTGCTCACCGGCCGCGAGCTGGAGGTGCTGCGGCTGATCGGCCAGGGCCACACCAACGCCGAGATCGCCGCGGTACTCGTCGTGGGGGAGGGCACGGTCAAGACCCACATCAACCACGTGTTCACCAAGCTGAGCCTGCGCGACCGGGCCGCCGCGGTCATCTTCGCCTACGACCAGGGCCTGGTCGGCCGCTAGCGCCGCGCGCCCCCGTAAGTCGTTAGCTGCCCGGCACCGTGCGGGTGTAACAATGTAATCATGGCAGACGACAACGGCGCGATCAGCCCTCCAGCGGCCGGCCAGGGCCCGCTGGCCCAGCTGCTCGAGACCAGGGGCGGCACGGCCTCGCCCGAGGCCCCGTTCGTCATCGAGCACCGCGAGGCCCTGATCTACATGCTCTGCGAGGCCGCCGAGCTCGAGCACGGCATCATGTGCCAGTACCTGTACGCCGCGTTCAGCCTCAAGCAGGGCACCGCCGAGGGGCTGACCGACGACGAGCTGGCCGCCGTGCGGAGCTGGCGGTCGCGCATCGCGCATGTGGCCACCCAGGAGATGCTGCACCTGGCCCTGGTGCACAACCTGCTGTCGGCCATCGGCGCCGCGCCCCACCTGACCCGGCCCAACCTGCCGCAGCCCGCCAACTACTACCCGGCCGGCGTGCAGCTGGCCCTGCTGCCGTTCGGCGAGGCGGCGCTCCAGCACTTCATGTTCCTGGAGCGGCCCGAGGGCATGGACCTGGCCGACGCGGCCGGGCTGAGCGCCGTCGGCCGGGCCCAGCCCCACCTCACCGAGCGCGACATCGTGCCGCGCGCACAGGACTTCGCCACCGTCGGCCACCTGTACCGGTCCATCGAGGCCGGCCTGGCCCACCTGGCCGAGCGGCACGGCGAGGACTGGCTGTTCGTCGGGCCGCCCCGGGCCCAGGCCACCACCGCGCACTTCGGCTGGCCCGAGCTGATTCCCGTCACCGACCTGGCCAGCGCGCAGCGCGCCATCGACGAGATCCTGGAGCAGGGCGAGGGCCCGCGCGGGCACTGGCGCGACGCGCATTTCGGCCAGTTCGTGGCCATCCTCGACGAGTACCAGCAGATGCTCGCGGCCCGCCCCGACTTCGACCCCGTGCGCCCAGTCGTTGCCGCCAACGTCCGGCCGCACGAGCGGGACACCGAGGTGCGGCTCATCACCGACCCGCTGACCGCGCGGGTCGCCGACCTGTTCAACGTCGGCTACGAGATCCTGCTCCAGACCCTGGAGCGGTTCTTCGCGCACACCGAGGAGACCGACGCCCAGCTCCAGACGCTGGCCGACACCACCATCGCGCTGATGGTCCAGGTCCTGCGCCCGCTCGGCAACCTGATCACCACGCTGCCCGCCGGCCCCGACTACCCCGGCCGGACCGCCGGCCCAGCTTCGAGCTGTTCTACGAGGACGACTACCTGATGCCGCACCGCGAGGCGGCCTGGGCGCTGCTAGCCGAGCGGATGGACGAGGCCGCCGGGCTGTGCCTCCAGCTTTGGGACGACCACGACCAGGCGGTCGCCGGCCGGCTCGCGCCCGTGCTCGGAGCGCTGCGGGAGATGTCCCGCACCCTGGCCGCCGAGCTGCCCGCGGGCAGCGTGCACGCCCGCCTGGCCGCCACGCCCGACCCGCTGGCCGGCCCGCAGCTCGACGAGCTGCGCGGCCGGGCCCGTGAGCTGGCCGCCCAGGCCGGGGGCCACGGCGAGCTGGCCGACCTGTTCGGCGCCGTCTACGCCATCGTCCTGGCCGCCGACCGCTACCCGGCCGTCCAGCAGGCGCTGATCGTGCCTCGGCTCGTCGACAGCGTGCTGCGGCCGCTGGCCGGCGAGCTGGACGCCGGGGCCGCGGCGGATCCGCCGGGGGAGGCGGACAGCGTCTGGGCCGCGGCCCGGACCGCGACCGCGCTGCGCGCCCGGCTGGCCGGCGACTGCCCGCCCGGCCTGGCCGAGGCCGTGGCCGCGCTCCAGGACCTGGCCGGCCGCCTCGCCGCATCGCCCCGAGATGCCCAAAAGCAGCTGGACGAGCTGTGGCAGCTGCAGGCCGCGCTGCCGCCCGAACTGCGGATCGCCCGCAACGGGCCGTACCTGGTGACCAGCGTGCCCCGCCTGACCGATCACCTCGGCGCGGCGACCAGGCCCGCGCCGCAGCTCGCGCTGTGCCGCTGCGGGCAGTCCGCGCTCAAGCCGCTGTGCGACGGCAGTCACGCCCGGATCGGGTTCACCGACGCCAAGGACCCCAAGCGGGTCGCTGACCACCGCGACACCTATCCCGGCCAGCAGGCCACCATCTTCGACAACCGCGGCGTCTGCCAGCACTCCGGCCTGTGCACCGACCGGCTGGCCACCGCGTTCCGCACCGACGCCGAGCCGTTCGTCGCCCCAAGCGGCGGCCGCCTGGACGAGATCATCCGCGTCGTGCGGGACTGCCCCTCCGGAGCGCTCAGCTACGCCATCGACGACGTCGAGGCCCGCGGCCAGGTGGACTGGGACGACACCAGGCCGCCCGCCATCGAGGTGACCAGGGACGGCCCGTACCGGATCACCGGCCGGCTCACCCTGGCCGGCCCGACCGGCGAGCCCGAGCCACAGGGCGCCGGAGCCTCGCGCGAGCACTACGCCCTGTGCCGGTGCGGCCAGTCGCGCAACAAGCCCTTCTGCAGCGGCATGCACTGGTACGTCGGCTTCCGCGACCCCGTGCCGCCGAGCTCACCCACCCTGTACGAGTGGGCCGGCGGTCGCCCCGCGCTGACCCGGATGAGCCGGCTGCTGTACGAGAAGCTCGTGCCCGCCGATCCGCTGCTCGCCGCGCGATTCGCTCAGACGCCGCCGGGCCAGGCCCAGCGGCTGGCCGACTGGCTGGGCGGGGCCCTCGGCGGCCCGGACCCGGCCCCGGCCGACAGCGGCCTGCGGGCCGTGCTCGGCCCCGACGACGAGGAGTTCGGGGAGGACCAGCGAGCCCGCTGGGTCGCCCTGGCCGGCCTCGCTGCCGACCAGGCCAAATTGCCCGCCGACGCCGGCTTCCGCGCCGCGCTGGCGTCGTGCATCGAGTGGCTGTCGCGCACCGCGCTGGCCGCCGACGCGGCCACTTCCGGTGCTGCGGCCGCTTCCACTGACGCCGCCGCGCCGCGCTGGGACTGGGGGCCGGCCGGGCCGCCCGCGCCCGAGGCCGACACCGCCGATGCCGGGCCCGCCGACGACGCGCTGCCCGGGCCGGGAGAGGAGGTCGGGTTCGAGGCGCACATCAAGCCGCTGTTCCGGGCCAGCGACCGTCAGTCCATGAGCTTCGCCCTCGACCTGTGGTCCTATGACGACGTCCGGGCCCACGCCGCCGACATCGTGCGGCGGCTGCAAGATGGCTCCATGCCCTGCGACGGCGCCTGGTCCGCCGCCCGGATCGCGGTCTTCCAGCGCTGGGCCGACACCGGGCTGAAGCCGTAGTGGACAGCGGAAGGCTCGAGGCCTTCAGCGACGGCGTTTTCGCCGTGGCCATTACCTTGCTGGCCCTGGACCTGACCATCAAGGGGCCTGGCGTTGAGTCGCTGGCCGACAAGCTAGGCGGTCACTGGCCGTCCTTCGCGGCCTATGCGGTCAGCTTCCTCACGATCGGCATCATCTGGGTCAACCACCACACCCTGTTCAAGAACTTCGCCGAAGTTGACCGGCCGCTCCTGTTCCTCAACCTCCTGCTGTTGTTCTTCGTGGTCTCCATACCGTTCGCCACCTCCCTCATCGCCGCCTACCTGCGCGCGGGCGACCACGATGCGGCCCTGGCCGCCGTCATTTACCAGGGCGTCTTCGAGGGCATGTCGATCGCCTTCGGGCTGCTGTTCTGGTGGGCCATCCGGCGCGAGCACCTCAAGATCGCCCTCACCCGTGAGCAGGCGCGCCGGGCCACCATCCGGTTCGGCATCGGCAACATCGGCTACATCGCCGCCATCGGCGTCGCGTTCGCCAGCGCGTACGCCTCGCTGGCCATCAGCGGTCTCGTCGCCATCTACTACATCTTCGAGCAGACCCCGGCCCGCGACGGGGCCGCCGCCGACCCCGCGCAGCCGTCCGATGGTTCGCCCGGATCGTTCGGCGGCTGAATGCTCTCGGATTGGTACTGACCTGCCATTTCACTGCCAATTTCGCAGCCTGGACGAACCGTGCCAGGCTTGGCTCAGACGATCCGATGGAGGCGAGCATGACCGAGGCCGAGCGGGTCCCCCCGGGGTAGACCCCTCGACGCCGAGTCCGGCGCGGCTGTACGACTACTACCTGGGCGGGGTGAACAACTTCCAGGCCGACCGGGACGCCGCCGAACGCGTGCGGGCCGTCATGCCCGAGTTGTCCGACGCCGCGTGGGCCAACCGCGGCTTCCATCAGCGGGCCGCCGTCTGGATGGCCGACCGCGGCATCCTCCAGTTCCTCGACATCGGTTCCGGCCTGCCCACCACCGGCAACACCCACGAGGTAGTCCAGAAGGCCGCACCCGGCAGCCGCGTCGTCTACGTCGACAACGACCCCATGGTCGCCGCGCACGCCAGAGACCTGCTGGCCGACGACGGGTCCACCGAGTTCGTCGTCGGCGACCTGCGCGACCCCGACGGCCTGCTCGGCGACCCCGTTCTGCGCAGGCACCTCGACCTGACCAAGCCCGTCGGGCTCCTGATGACCTCCGTCGTGCACTTCGTCGCCGATAGCGGCGACCCCTGGGGCCTGGTCCGCCGCTACATGGCCGAACTCGCGCCGGGCAGCTACCTCGCGCTGTCGCACTCCACCATGGACGCGCTCCCGCCGCGGATGGTCGAGGCCGGCCTGGCCCTGTACGCCAACGCCGCCGAGCGCCTCTACCCGCGCACCCGGGCCGAGGTCGAGCGGTTCTTCGACGGCCTGGAGCTGATCCCGCCCTTCGACGGCGCCGAATCCGCCATCACCCACGTCGGGTTGTGGGGCGCCGAGGATCCGGCCTCGGCCGATAGCGACGGGTCGAGGGTCGTCTACTGCGCGGTGGCCCGCCGCCCCTAACGCCGTGCGGGATGAGTTTTCGTCTGGCTGCGTATGCCGTGTGCATCCAGGACAGTCAGGTGCTGCTCGCCCGCTGCGTTTCAACGGCGGGTGAGAGCAGCTGGACTCTTCCGGGCGGCGGCGTCGAGCACGGCGAGGATCCGTTCGACGCCGTGATCCGGGAGGTTGCCGAGGAGACCGGCTGCGACGCGGTGGTCGACCGCCTGCTAGGCGTGGACTCGAGAATCATCCCCGCGGCCGAACGACGCTGGCCCGGCCATCTGCCGCACCAGAATGTCGGCATCTTCTACCAGGTCCGCATCACTGGTGGCCAGCTCCGGCCTGAGCCGAACGGCGAAACCGCTGAGTCGGCCTGGACACCGATCCCCGGCATCGCTCACCTTCGCCGATCATCGCTTGTGGACGTCGGCCTCGCCCTCCTGCAGACCCTTCCGGCAACCGGTCATGTCCCGCCCGTCCCGGTCGGCGGCCTGATCCAGCACTGAAGCCGAGACGCCGTGGCAGCGGCGCTGGCTGCCCGCTGGTGCTGCTAGTGGGGGTAGGGGTCGGGGGTGGTGGTGTAGGTGCGTCCGGCTGGGGTGGTGAGCTGGAAGTGGCCGGGGGTGGGCTGGGTCAGGGTCCAGCCGGGGAGTTGCTTGATCTTGTGGTCGCGGCGGCAGTGGCCGCCGAGATTGCACTCGCAGGTTGGCCCGCCTTGGTGCCAGGCGAGGGTGTGGTCGAGGTCGGCGTGGCGGGCGGGCTGGCGGCAGCGGGGGTTGCGGCAGGTCTGGTCGCGCGCGGTGACGTGGTCGCGGATCTTGGTGGTGGGCCGGTAGGCGGCGGTGGCGGTGGTGTGGGCGCAGCCGCCGGGCGCGGCTGCGTCGGCGGCGGACTGGCGGTGGGCGCGGGTGTGGGCGCGGTGGGCGGCGCGCAGCACCGCGGCGCGGATCCCGGACCCGGTGGCGCCGACGCCGGTGATGCCGGTGCCGCCGATGCCGGTGATGCCGGTGCCGGTGATGCCGGTGCCGGTGCTGGTACCGGTCGTGCCGCTGGTGACGGGTCCGGAGCCGTCGGCCGCGGCGCGGGCTAGCTGGTCGACGATGGCGGCGGGGATGGTGACGGTGACCTGGCCGGTGACCCCGGCCGGGCGGCGGGCGGCGCCGGGGCGGTGGCGGCGGCGGATGGTCTCGGTGGCGGTGGCGTGGCCGTCGGGGTTGGTGAGGATGACCTGCCAGCGGGCGTGCGGGTCGGCGGCGGCGGTGAGGGCGAGCAGCCGGGCCTGCCCGCCGGTGATGGGGCCGATCCGGCTGAGGGTGGCGGGTCCGGCAGGGTCGCCGGTCAGGGCCCGCCAGGAGATGACCAGCTCGAGCAGGCCTGGTGGCGGGCGGCTGGGCTGCCTGCGCGGCGGCGGCCGGCCGGGTGGTGGGTGGCTGGTCGGGGATGGGTGGCTGCGGGGTGGCGGCTGGCCGGGGGTGGCTGGCCGAGGAACGGGGGGATCTGCGCGGCGGTGCCGGGTATCGGCGGCCAGGCGACCGGCGGATCAGGGGCGAACGGCCCGTCGTCCTGTCGTCGTAGGCGTCGTCGTACTCGCCGCCCTGATCGTCGGGCGGGGCATCGGACGGGTCCGGGTCGGGCGGCACCGGCACGTCCGGCCGGGGGTCGCGGTGGTCGTCTGCGACGTCGTCATCATCCCCGGCGGGGCCCGGTCCGCCGGAGCTGCGGCTGCGGGGGCCCGGGCCGGGGTCCGCGCCGCCGGGGCCAGGGTCGCTGTCGCCAGGGTTGCCGGACGGTCCGGCGCCGGGGTCGGCGGGACCACCGCGGCCGGGACCGGGGCCGCTGGGGCCGGATCCGGGGCCGCGGGGACGGGCCGTCTGGGCGGCCGGCGTCGTCGGGGTCGGGGTCTGGTGGGGCCGGGCGGGCCGGGGTCGCCGGCGGGCGGCGGGACCAGCGGCAGCGTGCCCAGCAGCAGCCCGATGTACGCGATCGCGCGCAGGTAATCCAGGCCGCCGCCCATCCCCGCGGCCTTCATCGCGCGGGCGATCGCGGTCAGCCGCGCCATCGCCGCCGCGGCGTGCACCGCCGGCAGCCGCGCCCCCGCCAGCGTCGCGGTATCCGCATCCGGATCCGGGTACAAGCTCACCTTCGCGTGCCGCTGCGCGTCCTTGCGGCGCTGCTCCGCGCCCTCCGGGTCCGCGGCGATCACCGCGCGGCGCAGCGCGACGCGCAGCTGCCCGCTGGTCTGCCCCCCCGCCTCCGGCAAGCACCGCGGACTCGACGGCGCGGGCGGTGTCATCATCCAGCGGTCCGGTCGCCTCGGCGATCAGCCGGGCCCGGTACAAGTCGATGGTCCCGGCCGACAAGGCGGCGAGGGTCGCGGCGAGCCGCCACCGCAGCGTCACGCCCAGGCTGGTCCACGCCATCGCGGTGGGGTGGGACATGACCAGCTCCAGGCCCACCGTCGACGCCGCCGCCGGGGTGACCTGGTCGGGGCGGCCGTCGGCATCGACGCGGACGTGGTCGTCACGGGCGGCGGTGCGGGAGGCCATCTCCGCGACCGCGGCGAGCTCCCCGGCCTGCGCCCACCCGGCCAGCCGCCGGAACGCCGCCGCGACACCGGGCAGGTCCCACTCCGACAAAGCCGCCGGGTCCGTGCCGGAGAGGCACGCGGCCAGCGCCGGGCCGGGCGGCAGCTGATCCGCCAGCACCCCGGTCACATCCCGCGGCGGACTCCCGGCCTCGGCTGCGGCGGCCATCGCGGCGGCTTCCCCGGCCGCCGCGGCCTCGTCGGCGGGGTCGCCCACCTGGGAACCGCCGACCGCGGCCAGCAGCTGGGACAGGTCCAGCTCATGCGACCAGGCCAGTCCCTCGTAGCGGCGGGAGTCGTGATCCGTGACCCCTGGAGCTGGCATCCGGATCACCTCCTGCACGTCGCGGCGGGCTTGTCGTCTTCGATAACAGTAGCGTCCGCCTCTGACATTCTGACGACCCAGACGAACTCATGAGCGAGAAGATTCCAGCAATTCTGAGGTCAGCCCCAGCGCCGGCCGCCATGGCGGCGAGCTGCAGATCCTGGCGGGTCAGTACGACGCCGCCCCCGTCACCGCATCGCTCGCCTGAGGGGCAGCGGGACACTGCGCGATACCGTTAGGACAACGCCCAGACAAGCTGCTGTTTGTGGGAGGAAAGATGCCCGCCGAGCGGATGCTGCCCACCGCCGATGCTGAGCAGCTCGTGGGGCTCACCCGGGAGATCGCGTCGGCCGAGCTGGCGCCGATGGCCAGCGAGTACGAGGCGGAGAGCCGGTTCCCGCGCGAGAAGTTCCGGCTGCTGGGCAAGAGCGGCCTGCTGGGGCTGCCCTACCCGGAGCGCTGGGGCGGCAGCGGGGTGAGCTACGAGGTGTACCTCCAGGTGCTGGAGGAGATCGCCGCGGCGTGGATGACGGTGGCCGTGGGGATGTCGGTGCACACGCTGTCGTGCTTCCCGCTGGCCTACTACGGCACGGACGAGCAGCGGGCCGAGTGGCTGCCGACGCTGCTGGAGGGTGACTTGCTGGGTGGCTACGCGCTGTCGGAGCCGGACGCGGGCTCGGACGCGGCGGCGTTGTCGACCCGCGCGGTGCGCGACGGCGAGGAGTACGTGGTCACGGGGACCAAGGCGTGGATCACCCACGCGGGTCAGGCGGACTTCTACACGCTGATGGTGCGGACCAGCGACGATGGCGGCCGGGGTATCACCTGCCTGCTGGCCGACGCGGCCACCGACGGTCTGGTCGCGGGGACGCTGGAGCACAAGATGGGGCTGACTGGCTCACCGACCGCCCAGTTGCGGCTGGAGGGGGCGCGAGTCCCGGCGGCCCGGCGGATGGGCGAAGAGGGCCTGGGCCTGAGGATCGCGCTGGACGCGCTGAACTCGGGGCGGCTGGGCATCGCGGCGTGCGCGACGGGGCTGGCCCAGGCGGCGCTGGACGAGGCGGTCGCCTACGCGGCCGGGCGCAGTCAGTTCGGTCGGCCGATCATCGAGTTCCAGGGGCTGGAGTTCCTCCTCGCGGACATGGCGGCGGCGGTGGAGTCGGCCCGGGCGACCTACCTGGAGGCGGCCCGGCGGCGTGACCGCGGGCTGCCGTTCCGGCGCCAGGCGTCGATCGCCAAGCTGGTGTCCACGGACGCGGCCATGCGGGTGACCACGGACGCGGTCCAGGTGCTCGGCGGCGCGGGCTACACCAGGGACTTTCCGGTGGAGCGGTACATGCGCGAGGCCAAGGTGCCGCAGATCTTCGAGGGCACCAATCAGATCCAGCGGATGGTCATCGCCAGGGAACTGCGGGCCGGCCTTTAGACGAGCGGCGGCAATGTCGCCGCGCCCGCCGCGACCCGGCACAGCGGTTCGCTGCCGAGCGCGTCGGTGCTGTCGACGAACTGGTCAATGGCGCCGACGGGCAGGCGGCGGCGCAGCTCGGGCTCGGTGACGGTGGCCAGCAGCGGCTCGCTGAAGCGCCCCGCACCCAGCACCTGGAACGGCCGGTCGTAGTAGGGCCGGGTCCGCGGGTCTACCGGATCGGTGAGGCCCAGCTCGTTGTGCCGGGCGGCGGCCAGCTCGTAGGCCCGGCACAGGCCCCGCTCCCGTGCTTCGGCGCCGGTCGCGGCCAGCGCGGCGGCCAGCGCCGGGCCGATGGCCGCGGCCTCGGGCAGCCGGGCGAACGCCGTGCCCAGCCACTTGCTGTAGGGCGGGTAGCGGCGGCGCATCAGCAGGCACAGCCGCATCAAGTCGCGGGCCAGCCGCGCGGCCACTACTGCCCCGCCCAGATCGTCGCCGGCCTCGGCGCAGCGGCCGGGAAACGCCTCTTCCTGGCCGATCCGCTGCCACTGGCAGGCCAGCACGTACCGCCAGACCTGATCGGGGTACCAGGCCAGCTGGGCCCGAGCCAGGGTCAGCTGGCCCGGCCCGTCGTGATAGACCGCTCCGCCGGTGACCTCGGCCAGCCGCTGAGTCGGGGTAGCGAGCCAGTCGGCCACGCTGGGTGGCTGGGTGCTCGGGTCGAAACCCAGCAATTGTTTGAGAAATGAATGCAGGGTGGTGATCTCCACCCAGTGACGGGGCGCGCCGGCCGGATCGTAGGACGCCGGAAAGAACACCGGGTAGCCCCGGAAGGACTCCGGCAGCCGCCCCTCCAGCCGCTCGGCCAGCTCGGCCAGCTGGTCGGCCCCGGCCTCGGCCTCGGCCCCCGCCCCGGTCAGGATCTGCAGCCGCGGGCCCCAGTCGTGGTCGGTCGAGCGCGGGCTGTCGAAGCCCAGCACCTCCGAGCCCGAGCCGAGCAGCGCGGCCGCGTGGTCCAGCCCCGGGCAGGCCTCATCCAGCAGCGGCCGGACCACCTCGGCGTAGAACTCACCCGCCAGCCGCAGCCCGGGGACGAACGGCGCGGTCAGCCGCCCTCGATCTCGCGCGGCGCCTCGGCACCCGGCCCGAGCTGAGCCTTGAGCGCGGCCAGCTGCTTGTCCACGTCGGCCGACGTGCTGGCGTCGTCCAGCTCCTGCTGGATGTCGTCGGTATTGCCGCCGACGTCCTCCAGCACGCCGGACTGCAGCAGCTCGTCCATCGCGCCGGCCCTGGCCTGCATGTTGGCGATCTTGTCCTGGGCCCGCTGGAGCGCCGCGCCCGAGTCGCCCGCCGTCGCGGAGATCCCGGCCGCCGTCTCGTTCACCGAGGTCTGCGCCGAGGCCGCGGTGTACTGGGCCTTGAGCACTTCCTTCTGGGTCCGGAAGTTGTTGACCCGCTTCTGCAGGTTCTCCAGGGCCGCCTCGAGCTTCTGCTCCTGCTCGGCCAGCTCCTGGTGCTGGGTCTCCATGTCGGTGATCTGGCCCTGGGCCGCGGCCCGGCGCGCCAGCGCCTCCCTGGCCAGGTCTTCCTTGCCCTGGGCCAGCGCCGCCTTGGCCTGGTCCTGGAGGTGATCAGCGGAGTGCTGAAGCTGCTGCTCCTGGAGCTCGAGCCGCTTGCGGGAGGCGGCGATGTCCACCAGCCCGCGGCGGACCCTGGTGATCTGGTCAAGCATCTGCTCGTAGGACAGGTCGAGCATCTCGTCGGGCTTCTCGGCGGCATCGAGGGCCTTGTTGGCCTTGGCCGATATGATGTCGTGGGCCCGCTGGAAGAGCGTCATGTTATGAGCCTAGCCCGGTCACAGGCCCAGGCGGCGGGAGAGGTCGGAGGCCAGCAGCCCGTCGGGGTCCAGCTCGGCGCGCAGCTTGCGGAACTCGGGCAGCCGCGGGTACATCTCGCCCAGCAGGCCCGGCCGGCACCCGCGAGTCCTTGGCCAGGTAGACCCGGCCGCCGGCCGCCACCACCAGCTCGTCCAGCCGGTCCAGCAGCCCGGCCAGGCCCGGTGTCCGGGCCGGGAAGTCCAGGGCCAGCGTCCAGCCCGGCATCGGGAACGACAGCAGCCCCGCGTCGCCCGGCCCGAACCGCTTGAGCACCGTCACGAACGACGGTGCGCGCACCGCGCTGACCAGCTCGAACGACCGCCGCACCGCCGCCTCCTGGCCGAACGGCACCACGTACTGGTACTGCCGCATCCCGCCGGGCCCGTAGACCCGGTTCCAGTTCCTGATCCCGTCCAGCGGGTGGAAGAACTGACCGATGGTCTGGAGTTCGCCCTGCCGCCGGCGCGGCGCCTTCCGGTAGTAGGCCTCGTTGGCCAGCGCGACCGTGTAGCGGTTAACCACGCCCGCCGGCCACTCGCCGGGCACCCCGATCCTCGATATTGGCCGAAACAAGAGGCCGTCCGGCCTGTCTCGGGCGGGCAGGTCGGCCAGGTCCGCGAAGTCCCCGCTGGTCACCACGGACCGGCCGAGTCGCGGGCCGCGGGCCAGGCTGTCCGACCAGGCCACCGTGTAGCGGTGGGTCTGGTCGTGCTCGGCCAGCACGGCCATGGTCTCGTCGATATCGGCGGTGCGCACGGTGTCCACCCGGACCCGCGCGGTGGCGACCCGGCTGAGCTGGACCGTGGCCGCCGCGATGACCCCGGTCAGGCCCATGCCGCCCGCCGTGGCCCAGAACAGGTCGTCCTGCGGGGTCACCGTGCGCAGCTCGCCGCCGGGCAGCAGCAGGTCGAACGACGGCACGTGCCCGGCGAAGCTCCCGGCCGCGTGGTGGTTCTTGCCGTGCACGTCGGCCGCGATGGCGCCGCCGATGGTGACCTGCCGGGTGCCGGGGGAGACGGGCACGAACCAGCCCGCGGGCAGGCCGGCCACCATGAGCTGCTCCAGGCTCACCCCGGCCTCGCAGGTGGCCAGGCCGGTGCTCGGGTCCAGGTCCAGGATCCGGTTCAGCCGCGCGGTGGAGATGACCAGGCCGCCGTCGCACTGGGCCGCGTTGTTGTAGCTGCGGCCCAGGCCGCGGGCGATCACCCCCGTCGGCCCGGCCTGTAGCAGCGTCGTTTGCAGCAGCGTCGCGGCGTCGGACGGGCTAGTCGGCTCGGCCAGCTCCGCGCGGGTCGGCGCGACCCGGCCCCAGCCGCTCAGCGTGACCATGTGGCTCCGCATGGCACACGAGCCTACTGGTAGGAGATCATCACCGGCTGCGGCCTGCGGTCCATCGTCTGCTGCGGGGTCAGCATCGGGTGGTCTTTGACGTAGAAGTCCTTCCAGCCGAAGAACACGCCGCGCGGCGCGGCCCCCAGCACTCCCTCCCAGGTCTGCTGCTTGTCACCGGGCGAGCCCTGGCCGTCCATGTGGATGACGATCGCGACGTCGTCCTCGTCGGTGTCCAGCCGCCGCTCGTTCTGGATCATCGACAGCCGGAACTGGTGCAGCACCAGCAGCTTCTGCGGCAGGTGGTGCTGCGCGGTGAGCCGGGCCAGCCAGCGGACGACGCTGTTGACCTCGGTGATGCTGACCTCGCCGATCTGCCGCAGCGGCTTCTGGCCCGGCTGGAGCTTCCACTCCGGGTCCAGCGCCAGCCCGACGTTGGGCCGCTCCAGCAGCGGTGCGTACTTCTTGGCCTGGGCCAGCAGGCTGGCCCGGCCGGGCTGGAGATCCAGCACCACGTACATGCCGGCCCTGGTGGCGCGGCGCACCCAGGGGCGCAGCTGGGCCAGCGGGGTCTCGTAGGAGTAGGTGTGGTCGGGCCCCGGCGAGCCCTCGGCCACGGTGGCGATGATCTCGAACGCGGGCACCACCGGCACCCGGCTCAGCTGCCGGTAGGGGAGGGCCGCCCGCCGGACCCGCGCGATGCTGGCCGCCAGGCCCTGCTGGCCCAGCGCGCCCAGCGCCGCGGTGCCGGGGTGGCCGTACAGGGCGACCAGCCGGTGGCCGGGGAACAGGATCTGGCCGCCGCCGGGCAGCTGCACGCCGGTCGCCGCGCTGGCGACCCTGGCCGCCAGCCGCCGGGCCGGCCCGAACCGGGCGCCGACCGCGATGACCCGGCTGGGCCGGGCCGCGGCCAGGGCCCGGATGGCGGCCGGGTCGGCCCGCGGGTCATAGCCCCGGACCTCGATCACCCGGGCGCCGGCCACCCGAGCGGTAGCCGCGATCGCCGCGGCCACCGCGGCCGAGTGGCCGCGGTGCAGCAGCACCACCTCGTGGCCGGCGGGCACCGGGGCCCGGGTGGACGGCAAACCGGCCGGGCGGCTGACCACGCGGACCCGGCCCAGCTGGCGGGCCAGCGCGGTCCGGGACACCCCGGCCGCCAGCACCACGTGGGGGTGCAGGTCGCTGACCTCCTCGCGCAGCGCCGCCTGGCCCTTGGCCGAGTGCGGCGAGGTGAGCAGCAGCGGCGCGTGCGCGGCCTCCGCCCAGGCGGCCGCCTGGCTGAGGCCGCCCCGGCTGCCGGTGCTGCCGACCACCACGACCGGCGCGGCGGTCAGCAGCTTGCTGGCCAGGCCGGCGGCGAGCGCGTCGGGGCCGCCGCCCAGCACTGAGGTGGCGGGCGCGACCGGCCGGATGCGCGCCGTCAGGCGCGCGTAGGTCGCGTGGGAGTGCCCGCCGCTCGAGCAGGCTGTCGCGGCGATCGCGACGGCCGAAAGAATCGCTAGCTTCGCCGCGCCCCGATTGCGGTCTGCCCTGGTGATGACGGGGACCTCCCCGAAAACGTCACATGACCACATCGGAGCATAATGGGCCGGACATCAGTAGCGCCGGGTTTCGCCTAGTTCTAGGCCGTCGTCGCAGGTCACTACCTAGTGGTGACAGGATCGGACAATGGGAGAGACACGGGCCCCCGAGCCAGCCGGGCCGGAGCAGCCGCCGCCGGCCACCCCGGCTGTGCCGCCGGAAGCCCCGCGGGCCACGCCGCCCTGGCCCTGGCCCCGCGCGCACCGCAGCTTCGACCCGTGGACGATCTGGATGCACCGGGCCGAGGAGCTGGCCACGGCGCGCACCATGGGCCTGCCCATCCCGGCCTGGCTCCGCAAGACCCCCGGCGAGCGGCGCTGGCCGGTCACTCTGACCATCACCGTGGCCATCGTGCTGCAGATGCTGCTGCCCTCGCACCTGACCCGCCCGCTGCCCCAGTTCCTGCTGCCGATCCTGGAGGCCGCGCTGGGGGTCGCCCTGACCTTCGCCAACCCGTTCCGGATCGAGCGCGGCGGCCCGTTGGTCCGGGCCGGCAGCATCGCGGTGATCATGCTGATGTCGGTGTTCAACGCGGCCTCGGCCGTGCTGCTCATCAAGGCCATCCTGGAGGGCAAGTCGGCCGCCTCGGCCACGGCGCTGCTGGCCACCGGGGCGTCGATCTGGGCCACCAACGTCATCGCGTTCGCGCTGTGGTACTGGGAATTCGACCGCGGCGGCCCGGTGCTCCGCGCCGAGGGCACCCGCAGGCACCCGGACCTCATGTTCCCGCAGATGGCCTCGCCCGAGCTGGCGCCGCCCGACTGGGAGCCGCGGTTCGTGGACTACCTGTACCTGTCGTTCACCAACGCCACGGCGTTCAGCCCGACCGACGTGATGCCGCTGGCCCGGTGGGCCAAGCTGACCATGGCGATCCAGTCGGGGGTGTCGCTGGCCATCGGCGCGCTGGTCATCGCGCGCGCCATCAACATCCTTAAGTGAGAGGGGGCCCGCCATGCTCGATCAGGTGCAGTTCGGCTCACGCCGCGGCACCCGGCGGCGCTGGCCTCGCTGGGCCTTAGCGGGCCTGGCCGCCGCGGTCATCGCCACGCTGGTCGTGATCCACCAGGGGCATCACCATCCGCCCCGCCGCCCCGGCGTACTGGCGCCCGTCCGGGACGTGGGCCACCGGCTGCTCGGCGTGACCGCGGGCTGGCAGCTGGCCACCTACGGGCCCGACGGGCTGGTCCGGATCCAGCCCGCGACCGGCCGCGTCACCCGGACCGCCGTCCCGCCGCTCTCCAGCACCGGGCCGGCCTACTTCCTGGCCGGCCCGAGCCAGGCGGTCATCCGGCCGGTGGACGGCGTGCCCGGCTACCTGGTCCCCGACGGCGGCCGGGCCCGGCCGCTGACCGGCCTGCTGGCTCATGGCGGCCTGATCGTGCCTGGACCGCGGCCGGGCCAGGCCTGGATCCAGCCCGGCTACCAGGCCCGGTCCCTGTCGCTGGCCTGGCTGGACGGCCGCCGGGCCGGTCATTCCCTGCGGCTGCCGCGGGGCACCTGGGTGCCCACGCCGGACGGCCAGGGCTATCCGCTGATGAACGACACGGCGAAGATCCAGATCACGCCGTCGGTCTACGACCTGCGGCCCGGCGGTCTGCGCCGGATACCGGGCTACGTCGTGGCCGTAGGCCCGCACCGGTGGCTGATGGCCAACTGCACCCGGAAGCGGTGCACCGCGGTCACCGTCGACCCGTACAGCGGAGCGCGGCGGGTGCTCCCCGGCCTGGTGCCCTACGCCGAACTGGGCCAGCCGGGTGTGATCTCGCCTGATGGCACGACCGCGGCGGTGTTCGGGATTGACGGCAACCAGGTCACGCTCCACCTGATCAGCCTGGTCACCGGGGCCCAGGAGCAGCTCGCACTGCCGCTCAGCAACGCCTCGGCCAACGGGCAGACGCTGGCCTGGTCGCCCGACAGCCGCTGGCTGTTCGTGGTCGCCGCGCACGGGCGGCTGGTCGCCGTCCGGGCCAGCACCGGGCTCGCTCAGGGCTTGGGGGTCACGCTGCCGCCGGTGAGCCAGATCGCCATCCAGGCCTGACTGAGCGGGCCGGTAGATTTTCGGCATGGTTGACGGGGAGATTGCGGTCGACGACCCGCGCGCCGCCGACGTCCGCGCGCTGCTGGAGCAGCACCTGGCTTTGATGCGGGCCACCAGCCCGCCCGAGGACGTGCACGCGCTCGACCTGGATGGCCTGCTCGACCCCGCGATCACCTTCTTCAGCTACCGCCGCGACGGCGAGCTGCTGGCCGTCGGCGCACTCAAGCAGCTGGACGGCCAGCACGCCGAGCTCAAGTCCATGCACACCGCGCGGGCGGCTCGCGGCCGCGGCGTGGCGCGGGCCCTGGTCGAGCACCTGGTCGGCGTGGCCAGGGCCCGCGGCTGCCGCCGGGTCAGCCTGGAGACCGGCACCCAGGACGCCTTCGCCCCGGCTCGGGCCCTCTACGCCGGGGCCGGGTTCCGGCCCTGCGGCCCGTTCGGCAGCTACGGGTCCAGCCCCAGCAGCACCTTCATGACCCTCACCCTGCCGGCTAGCCAGGCGGGCGAACCTGGTCCGACTCGACCTTCGGGACACCGCGCAGCGTCGTGATCGCCTCCAGCGTGGACTGGTAGACGAACCGCTCCCGCTTCGGGCTGGCCAGGAACCGGGCCGCCGCCGCGATCGGCGCGCTCGAGCCCGGACCATCGCCCAGCGCGCGGGACTCCGTCACCGCCGCCTGCGCCGTCTTCACCACGTGGGCCACCATGATCGGCGCCGTCGAGTGGTCCTGCGCCGCCGACTGGATCAGCGCCCGCTCCAGGTCCGCGCGCGGCCCGGTGTAGCCGTCCACCAGCGCCACCGCCGCCTCCGGGTCGCGGCCGACGATGGCCTGGTGCACCTGGTCCGCGTCCTCGCCCGGGTGCGGCGCCGGCCGGGTCCGCCCCGTACCGCGCACGTCGAACTGGCCCGTCCACTGCACGAACCAGGCCGCGTGGAACAGCCCGCGCAGCACCTGCGGCGTCGGATCGGCCGACCAGGCCCAGCGCAGCGCGCTGAGGTAGGTCAGGGTGTGGGTGACGTCCAGCCAGCCCCAGTCGTTGGTGTCGTCCAGGTCCAGCTCGATGTCGAACCGGGCCAGCCGCTCGGCCGCCGCCCGGCTCGTCGCGTCGATCACGTCCGGCACCGGCGCCCCGGCGGCCAGCGCGCCGAGCAAGCTGCTGGCCGCCTCCTCGGGCGAGCCGTCGGTGAGCGCCCGCTGGTAGCCGGCGTGATCCAGCCGGCCCGTGCCCGCCTGGACCGCCAGCGCGTCCAGGTCCGCCTCCGCGCCCGCCCAGGCGCGCAGGAACTTGCGCATGTAGGGCAGCTTGTCGTACCTGGTGCCGAGCACCATCTCGGGCACCAGCGGGGACAGCACCGCGTCCGCCTCCTGCCAGCCGATCTGGTCCAGCAGCTCGAACGCCTTCTGCACGAAGATCATCGAGTGGCCGTAGGCCAGGAAGTGGTCGGTCACCGCGGTCAGCAGCATGTGGCGCAGCGCCGTCGGTGCTACCCCGGCCGCGATCAGCCCGCGCAGCAGCGCCTCGGCCTCGTCGGCCCGCTCCTCGTCGACCAGCACCGGGTACGCCCGCAGCGCGTCGGCCACCGAGCCGTACGCCGCCACCGGGTCGACCGGATCCGGCCGGCCTCGCGGCGGGCGGCGGACCTGGTCCTCGGCCGCCACCGACAGGCCCTGGATGACCGGCAGTGCGCGCAGCGACTCGCCGAAGTACTGGCTCATCCGCAGGCAGTCGGTCAGGGTGGCCAGCGAGTGGTCCCAGCCGTACTCCGCCCGCGGCGCCGCGAACCGCACCCCCTCGCGCACCACGTCGGCCAGCGGCGTGCCGATCCGCTGCAGCCGCATCGCGTCCCTGGCCAGCCGACCCACGTCCAGGTCGTCCATGGCCGCGGTCAGGCTGGCGAACAGCTCGGGCCGGATGCTGTCCGCCGGCGGGTCGGCGATGTCCACGAACACCTGGCCGTCGCGGATCTGGACCGGATAGGTCCGGATGTTCTCCCCGCCGTAGCGGCAGGTGCCCGTGCCCAGCTCGAACTTCCAGTTGTGCCAGGCACAGGTCAGCACGCCGTCCTTGACGTCGCCCCGGACCAGCGCATAGCCCTGGTGCGGGCAGCGGTTGTCGCTCGCGAACACCCCGCCGGGCGTCCGGAACAGCGCGATGCGCTTGTCCAGGTAGGCGAACGACCGGGCCCCGCCGACCCGGATGTCGTCCACCGCTGTGGCCCGGACCCAGTTACTCGCCAGCTCGCTCACGGTCGCCTCCTGCGCTTGGTGCCAGTGACGCCGAAGCTATTTCTTCAAGCGCGGTTGAAGTCAATGGCTCCTTAACAAAGGTGCCGCCGCCGGAAACTCACTGGCCGCCCGGCAGGTCGGGTCGGGCGTGCACTGCACCTCGGTCAGCGGCCAGGACGACCGGTCCGGGCCGGCGACCTGGACGTCATCATCTACTCCGCGCGCAAGTGGGCCCGGCTGGCGCTGGCCGGCAACCCGACCGTCCTGCTGGTCCTGTTCGTCCCCGACCAGGAGGTGGTGTTCCGCGACAAGGCCGGGGCCGAGCTGGCCGCCAACGCGCACCGGTTCGTGTCCCGGCTGGCCGCCGACCGGTTCCTGGGCTACCTGCGCGGGCAGCGGGCCGCCATGGTCGGGGCCGCAGGCGCGCACACCAACCGGCCCGAACTGGTGGCGCGGCACGGCTACGACACCAAGTACGCGACTACCTGGATGACTGGCTGCACCGCAGCCACCAGGAATTCTGGTCCCGTACCTCGAGGTAACAGTTTTAAGCCACGCCGTTGTTGGGTCTGCCGGGTGAGCCCGGCGCTGGGCTAGGGTGCGTCTCGCATGTGCCATTGCTGCGGAGCCTCGGGGTAAGCCCGGCGGGGTGAGGCCGGGGGCCGCGCCGATCATGTCTGGCCGTTTTCCAGAGAATGAGGTCGGTATGTGGAAAGTCCCGAAAGCCCTACGGCTGCCAGGCCTGCCAGGCCTGTCAGTCCTGGTCGCCGGCGCCGCTCTGTCGCTGGGCGCCCAGACCCTGACGCCCGCGGCGGTGGCCGCGCCCGCTGCGCCCGCCCCGCGGCACGCAGCCGTCATGGTCGCGCCCAACAAGACCGGCGAGCTTGACTGCAACGGGCTTAGTCCCATCCAGCACCCGGTCAAAGACGACCTGGCCTGCGGGGACCCCAAGGGCCCGAGCATCTGGGGCGGCCGGTTCTTCGAGAACGGGCATTACATCGGGCACGACGAGCCGTCCATGCGGTTCGTCTCAACGCGGCCGGGCTCGGGCGACAACTTCAGCATGAACGAGACCATGCCGGCCGACCCGCTCGCCAAGCCCACGGTCAAGAGCCCGGGCCATGACGTCACGGACTGGTTCGAGCTGTCCGTCGCGCCGTGGATCTCCACCACCGTCTGCGACCCCAACTCCGCGCCGCTCGCGTCGTGCACGCCGGAGTCCGACGCCAACGCGCCGCACGGCAAGTACCTGGGCGGCGGCCAGGCGTTCGTGGAATTGCAGTTCTACCCGCCGGGCTTCGCCCCGTTCGCGGACGCGACCAGCTGTAACGACAAGAGCTGGTGCTCGGCGCTGACCATCGACAGCCTGGAGTGCACCGGGGTCGGCAACGGCTCCTGCAACAACAACTGCGTCGAGCCGGTGAACTTCGGGTTCATCCAGACCAACGGCGTGCCCACCGGGCCGCCCAGCCCGCAGAAGTCGGACCTGGCCACCGAGACGCCCAACGCGCACACGCTCATGATGAACCCGGGTGACAACGTCTCGATCCACATGTTTGACGCCAAGATCCCCGGCGGTCATGCCCTGGAAGTGCGAGAAACCGACCACACCACCGGCAAGAGCGGCTTCATGATCGCCTCGGCCAAGAACGGGTTCATGACCACCGACCCGTTCTCCTGCGACGGCACGCCGTTCAACTTCCAGCCTGCCTACAACACCGCGCGGGCGCAGAACATCATCCCGTGGGGCATCGGTCCTTACGAGATCAACACCGAGTACGAGATCGGGCACTGGGAAGCCTGCACCAAGATCACCGGTAAGGCCACGACCACCCTCGGCAAGGTCAAGGACACCTACTTCAAGAACTGCGAGGGCCCGTACGAGGCCAAGAAGGACACCGGCGACCAGTTCGAGCCGGACGACTCGCCGTGCTACCTCAAGGGCGATACCCACCAGGGCCTGGCCGCGCCGGACCTGGTGACCGGGTGCGACGTGTTCTTCGACGCCATCGGCGACCTGGACTACGACGGCCAGCCGTACTGGGCGGACTGGCCCAGCTCGCTCAAGCCCGGGCCGTTCCCGACCCCGTTCCTGCAGGATCAGCCCACTACGAACGGGCACGCCTATCCGCAGATCCAGTTCATGACCGACTCCAGCGCCACGCAGTTCAACACGAACTGCAACCTGACCACCGGCAAGGGCTGCATCCTGCCGCCCAAGGGCCCGGGCCACTTCTATCCGTTCT
The DNA here is from genome assembly GCA_963730265.1 of uncultured Actinomycetota bacterium. GTDB lineage: Bacteria > Actinomycetota > Actinomycetes > Streptosporangiales > Streptosporangiaceae > DASUBV01. The sequence continues at coordinate 3,158,619 of CAVSRG010000009.1, read as the reverse complement.
TCACCCTGGCCAAGGTGAGCGGGAAGTGCGTGTGGGAGTTCGGTAACATGCACAACGGCGCCGCCTTCGGTGGTGACCGGCAGTACGGCAAGGTCGGCCCCGGCACCATCGGCGCCTTCGTTGGCGCCCTCCGGAAAAACCCGACCTGCTGAGATACGGCCTGCTCAGATAACGGAGTAAGCGATCAGCCCGGCTGGGCGTCGACGTCGCCGGCGGCGATGGCGGCGACCAGCTGGGCGTGGTCGCGCTGGTTCTGGTCGGCATAGCGGTCGGCGAACTGGGCCAGCGCCGAGCGGAACCGCTTGCCCTTGCCGATGTAGCCGCTGATGGCGACCGGGTCGCCGGTGCGGGCGTGGGCCCTGGCCAGCGTCTCCCCGCACGCGGTGGCGAACTCGGCCAGCCGCGGGGCGATCAGCTCCGTGGTCGGGATGATCTTCATGTCCCGGAACTGCCGCACGTAGTAGTCCCGGCCGTGCAGCGATCCCCAGCCCACGAATAGGTCGGTGGCCGCCTGCACCAGCCGCTTGCCGCTGATCACGCGCTCGCCGTGGCTGTCGTGGCGGCTGGCCGCCAAGTGCTCCTCGTACACCGACGGCCCGGCCTGCTTGACCTGCAGGAACAGCGGGTCGGCGCCGGACCGGCCCTCCAGCAGCAGCAGGTAGACCCGCATCCCGACGCTGCCCACCCCGACCACCTGGCGGACCACGTCGACCTCGGTGAACCGGTCGAACAGCGCCCGCCGGTCCTCGGTCAGCGTCAGCCGGTACTCGGCCAGCAGGTGGCTGACCAGGTCGGCCTGCTCCTGGTCGCTGATGGTGACCCGTAGCGGCGGATCGGGATCGATCCGGGGCCGCCCGTGGGCCATCGTCGTGAGCTTGGCGAACGCCCCGTGCCTGGTGCGGCGCTTGCGCTTGCGCTCGATGTGCACCTTGATCTGCCCGCGGTCAGCCGGCTCGAAGTAGCCCAGCAGCCCCTCGGCGTGCAGGCTGTCGTACCAGATGTCCAGCTCATGCTGCTTCGCGTAGTCCCGCATGCGGGCGCAGTAGGCCCGGACCCCGGCGTCCACCGCGGCCGCGGCCTTGCCCGGCTTGAGCCGGTTCTCCTGCGCGGCGACGACCAGGCTGGCCGCGAAGCGCTTCACATCCCACTCGAACGGGCCGGGCAGCGTCTCGTCGAAGTCGCGCAGGTCGAAGGCCAGGTTCCGCTCCGGCGTGGCCCACAGCCCGAAGTTCAGCACGTGGGCGTCGCCGCAGAGCTGGACCATCAGCCCGCTGTGCGGCTGGGCGGCCAGGTCGGCCGCCATCACCGCCGCCGCCCCCCGGTAGTAGTTCCACGGCGAGACCGCCATCCGCTGGTGGCGCAGGGGCAGCAGCTCGGGCACCCGGATCTGGTTCTGAGCCAGGATCGTGGCCAGCGCGTCGTGGCCGCGCTCCTCCGGCGCCCAGAAGCCCAGCGTGCCCCGCTTGACCCGCTGCCTGGCCGCCTGCCCGGCCGCGCGGCGCTCGCCGCGGGTCGCGGCCAGGTCCGGCGGTACCTCCGGCGCCGATTTCGTCATGCACCTGCATGTTCCCGCTGGTCATAGCGGCCCAACCTGGTTAGGCCAGACGGTCTAGCCGCCGACCGTCGCGCGCAGGGCGGTGCCGGGCCCGGCCGCGGTCACGGCCGCGTCGCTGGCCGGCAGGTAGGCCGACTCGCCCCGGCGCAGCCGCAGCTCGGTCCCGTCCGCCTCGCGCAGCGTCACCGTGCCCGCGATGCACAGCACGATCTGCGGCCGGGAAACCGGCAGGCCGACCCGGTCCGCGCCCAGCCGCAGCCGGGCCAGCCGGAAGTCCGGCACCGGTACCGGGTAGACCTCCTGCGCCCCGTCCGGCACCGGGGTCAGCACCTGCAGCGGAGCGGGCCGGAAGTCGAGCACCGCCAGCAGTTCGGCGACGTTCACCCGCTTGCTGGTCAGCCCCGCGCGCAGCACGTTGTCCGAGGAGGCCATGATCTCCGCGCCGAGCCCGTGCAGGTAGCAGTGCGGCACCCCGGCCCCCACGAACAGCGCCTGGCCCTCGGCCAGCACCGCGTGGTTCATCAGCAGCGCCACCAGCACCCCGGGGTCGCCGGGGTAGGCCTCCGCCACCACGGCGTAGGCCGCGCCCGCCGCCGCCCACGGCCCGCCCCCCGCCGCTCGCCGGCGGCTCGCGCGGGCCACCCCCGCGATCGCGGCCGCGTGGTCGTCCGGCTCGGTCAGGATGGCCGTGACCAGGCGGCGCAGCGCTTCCTCCTCGGGCTGGCCCGCCAGCCGCCCCGGGTAGGCGGCCAGCTCAGGCACCGCCAGCTCCTTCAGCAGCGCCACCGTGTCGGCCGCCGGCCGGAAGCCGCACAGCGCCTCGAAGCCGTCCCGCAGCGCGCTGATCAGCTCGGGCTTGTGGTTGTCGTCGAGGTAGTCACGCTCGGTGGCGCCCGACCGGTTCTCGGCCGCGAACGCCGCCGCCGCGTGCGCCTTGTCCGGGTGGACCTGCAGGGACAGCGGCCGGGCCGCGGCCAGGATCTTGACCAGGAAGGGCAGCCGCCCCCCGTAAGCCCGGGCCACTTCGGGCCCCAGCTCGGCGTCCGGACTGGCCGCGATGACCTCCTCCAGCGTCCGCGTTTCCCCGTCGCGGACGACCCGCGAGGAGTCGCCGGGGTGCGCGCCCATCCACAGCTCGGCCTGCGGCCCGCCATCCGACGGGAGGCCCAGGAACTCGGGGATGTCGCGGTCTGAGCCCCACGCGTAACGGCGGACGGGGTTGTCCAGGCGGTCCATGGCTACCTCGGTTGACGACGCCGATCCGGTCGGCTCCGTACCTTACTCGCGCCCCGCCCGCGTCCCGCGAATAGCGGCTCCCTCGGTTGCGGGCCACATGGAGCTGGGTCGCACCGTTGCTAGAAAATTGATATGATTTTCTAGCAGGAGGTGATCATGATCGGGAGCGTGGCCGACAAGGTGCGAGCCGTCGTAGCGTCGGCCCCGGCTGGCTCGTTCATCCGCAGCGCGGATGTTCCGGGCTCCCGGGCGGCCGTGAACACCGCCATGTCCCGGCTGGCTGCAGCGGGTGAGCTGCTGCGCGTACACCACGGCCTGTACTGGAAGGGAGTTAACACCCGATTCGGCGCCGGGCGCCCCGGACTGGTAGACGTCGCGATCGCCGTGGCTGGGCCGGACGGTGCGGGACCCTCCGGCTGGTCGGCGGCCCAGGCCCTGGGGCTATCCACGCAGGTGCCCGCCGAGCCAGAGGTCGCCGTGGCCGGCCCGGTACCAAGCTTCGAAGGCGTCCGCTTCCACAAGCGCAACAACCTGGCTCGCCGAGACCTGGGCTTCTGGGAGATCGCGCTGCTTGAGGCACTGCGGTCGTATCCCGCTTACGCCGAGGTCAGTGTCGCCGAGTTCGCCGCCCGGGTACGTGCCCTGGTGGCTGAAGGCAAGGTGCGGCTCGCCCACCTGGAGATGGCGGCTCGTCGCGAGCACTCACCGGCGCTGCGGCACAACCTGGCCGCCGTGCGCGAGCAACTGCCGGAAGCCATTCTGACGTGACCATGCTCCGCGAAGCTCCCGATGAGCTGTTCGCGTTGTGCGGCGCCGCAGCGGCTCAGCTAGGGATCCCGGACCCGGCGTTCGTCGAGAAGGACTTCTGGGTCGTGGAACTGCTCCGCAGCATCGTCAGGCCCATTGACCTCGCGCCGGTCGGTGACGTTCCCTGCTCGGCCGCCGTGCGGTTCAAGGGCGGCACGAGCCTGTCCAAGGCATTCGGGTTCATCAAGCGGTTTTCTGAGGATGTTGACATCCTCGTCGAGTGTGAGGGCTACGGCGCTGGCGCGCGGGAGAAGAGGCTGCTGCGGCCCCTGTGCGAGCGAGCCGGCCAGGACTGTTCCCCAGCCGCCTGGCTTCTCCGCTCATCAGGCCGGCTGTTCGTCTGGAGATGGGAATTCGCGGTGGCACCTTGCCGGGGACTCAGCGCCGGACGATCACGTCCTACATCGCCGACTACCTCGTCGCGGCCAGAATCGATGTCGACTACCAGGAACTCAAGCCGGTTCAAGTCGACGTGATAGCCCCGGTCCGGACGCTGGCCGAGAAGCTCGCGCTGCTCCATCACGCAGGCGTGCAGGCCACGAGGGCTGGCGGCCGACGTTGACGCTAAAAGCGCCGAGTTCGGCTGGAGTCACACTCCCCGCCCCGCTGATGGCTACGCGGCCAGCCCGGTCTTCGATCCAGCCGGTCCTGTCCGCGACGTCGCTGCTGAGAGGTACGCGCAGGCGCTGAGCCTGATCTGGGGTGAGCGCCCAGCCTTCGACCAAGTCCTCGTCCGCATCGAGGAAGCGGCGAGCCTGCTCTGAGTCCGGCACCGAACGATGCGATGTCTCACTTGACTATGCATCGGTGAACTACTTATGTTGACCATATGAGCATTCCGAACATCCCCATGCGGGAGCCGACCTACTTCGTGCTGGCCTCGCTGCTGGACGGGCCGCTGCACGGCTACGCCATCATCAAGAAGGCCGAGGGACTGTCCCACGGCCGGGTCAGGCTGGCCACCGGCACGTTGTACACCGCGCTGGACCGGCTCGCCGGCGAGGGTTATGTGCGGCTGGTCAGCGAGGAGATCGTCAGTGGCCGGACCCGCCGCTCCTACGGGCTGACCGACGCCGGAACCGCGGCGCTGCAGGCGGAGGCGAGCCGGATGACGGAGGCGGCCAGCGTGGTCACCCGCGCCCGCGCCCGCACCCGCCCGGCCGCCAGCCAGGGCCGGGGCGCAGGCCCGGCGGGCCGCAAGGTGCGTCCGGCATGACCGGCGTGGAACGCGCCTACCGCTGGCTGCTGTACGCCTATCCGGCCTGGTACCGGCGCGAGCGTGGCGACGAGATGCTAGACACCTTGCTGGGAGCGGCGCCGCATGGCCGGACCTGGCTCTCGGTGCGTGATTCCGTCGCGCTGATCCTGGGCGGCCTGCGGGTCCGGGCCGGGCAGAACCGCCGCCTGGCGACGGCGGCCAACCTGCGCCTGGCCGTGCTGTTCGGCGTTGCCCTGTATCTTGCGGGGGGAGTCGCCGACCACTTCAGGTTCGCAGGCCTCGTCTGGCTGCACTGGATACCGGTTTACCCGACCGGAGACGTCGTATTCCAGGGGCTGGCGGTGCTGGCCGCGGTTGTCGCCGCCTGGCTCGCGCCCCGGCCCGCCGTCGTCGCGGTCGCGCTGGCCGCGGCCGCCGTGTGCGCCTACTGGTCGCAGAGCCCGTGGTGGCTGCTGGACGAGCCGGCCATGCTGGTCGCGCTGGCCCTGCTCGCCCTGGGGAAGGAGCGGATGCCCCGGTCCTGGCTCTGGCTGCTCGGGATCGTGGTCGCCGCGGAAACCGGGACGTGGCTGATCGAGTTCGGGCTCCGCCCGACGAACTACCTGACCAGCCAGCTGCTGAACAATCTCCCGCTGGTGCTGGTCGCCGCCGTCGTGCTGTGGGCATTCGTTGACGCGCGACCCGCGATCGCGGTGGGCATCTGCGTGGCGCTCGGCCGGGCCATCCCGTTCGCCACTGGCTGGTACGACACGATTTTCGGTCTGCAGTTCTTCTTGCCGCTGGCCTGGGGGACCCTGCTCGCCCTGCTGATGGTCCTGCGGCTACGCCGCCAGGCCGTGCTGTAGCGCCCCGCTGGGTAAAGACCCGGGATAGTAAAAGACGTTGACTGTCCTGCTCCTTGTCTATAGCGTGAGGCCATGGCCGAGGAGCAGGACTGGTATGCCGTGATAGCGCTCCCGGCGCTGCTGCGGGCGGCCCGGCGGGGGTATGCCACAGCGGTGCAGGCGGCGCTGGCCGAGGCGGGCTGCGACGACGTGCCGCGCAACGGCAGCTATGTCATCGGTGCCTTGGCCCAGGGCGGGGCCTCGCTCAGCCAGATCATCCAGGGGCTGGGAGTGTCCAAGCAGGCCGCCGGCCAGCTCGTGGACACCCTGGTCATCCGGGGTTACGTAACGCGGGCGGCGGACCCCGCGGACCGGCGGCGGCTGACCCTCACGCTCACCGAACGGGGGCTGGGCGCGGCGGCGGCCATCCGGTCCGCGGTGCGGCAGGTGGACGCCGACCTGGACCGGCGGGTGGGCCCGGAGTACGTCGCGCACACCAGGGCGACGCTCGCGGCCCTCATCGAGGCCAGCCGGGACGCCGAGGTCCGCCAGCAGGCCGGAGAGACAGGTGAAGGCCGTGGTTAGCGAGCCGGACATCAGCTCGGTTCCCGTGGCCGAGCAGCCCGCCGAGCCGGGCGGCCGGCCCTGGCGCCGGTGGTCGGCGCTGCTGGTCATCGCGGCGCTGGCCGGGTTGTCGTACGCCTGGGCGCTGGGCCGGGACCCGCTGGAGATCTACTACGCGGCGGCGGTCCGCAGCATGTCGATGAGCTGGCACAACTTCTTCTTCGGCGCGTTCGACCCGGCGGGCACGGTGACCGTGGACAAGCTGCCGGGGGCGCTGTGGATCCAGGCGCTGGCGGTGCGGGCGCTCGGCTTCCATACCTGGGCCATGGTCCTGCCCCAGGTGCTCGAGGGCATCGCGACCGTGCTAGTGCTCTACCGGGCGGTACGGCGGCTGGCCGGGCCCGGGGCGGGCCTGATCGCCGCGGCGGTGGTCGCGGTGAGCCCGGCCACGGTCGCGCTGAACCGGGGCAACATCTCGGACTCCCTGATGATCCTGCTGCTGGTGCTGGCCGCGGACGCGGTCTGCGCCGCGATCGCCCGCGCCAGCCTGGGCCGGCTGGTGCTGGCCGCGGTGTGGACCGGGCTGGCCTTCCAGGCCAAGATGATCGAGGCCTGGCTGGTCCTGCCCGCGTTCGGCCTGGTCTACCTGGTGGCCGCGCCGGGACCGATGATGCGGCGCATCCGCCAGCTGGCCGTCGCGGGCGTGGTCGCCGGGCTGGTGTCACTGTCCTGGATGACGCTGGTCTCGGTGCTGCCGGCCGCGCACCGCCCCTACATCGACGGCAGCCACGACAACTCGGCCTACGAGCAGGTCTTCGTCTACAACGGGTTCGGCCGCTTCGGCGACCAGACGCCGCTGCAGCTGCTGGCCGGCCAGCAGCTGGGCATCTCGTCGGCGCTGCCCGCGCCGGCCGCGGCCCCGGACCGGCTGTTGCGCGGCGACCTGGGCCGCGACACGGGCTGGCTGCTCCCGGCAGCGCTGATCATCGCGGGAGGGGGGATCGTCAGCCGGCGGCGGCAGCCGCGCGGCGACCCGCGCCGGGCGTGCTTCATCCTGTGGGGCGGCTGGCTCGTCACGCTGGCGGTGACGTTCTCGCTGACCACGACGATCAACCCGTACTACACCGCGGCGCTGACCCCCGCCGTGGCCGCCCTGCTGGGGGCCGGGGCGGCCGCGGCGCGAGCGGCGGACCGCACGACCCGGAGCGGGCGGATCGGCCTGGCGGTGCTGGCGGCCGGCACGGCGGGCTACGCCGCCTGGCTGGTCGCCTCGGCCGGGGCCAGGGCACCGGGCTGGCTGCTGCCCGTGGTCATCGCGGCGGGCGTGGCCGCGGTGGCCCTGGCGCTGGCCTGTGCCGTCATCCGCCGCGAGGCACTGCTGGCGGCGGCGCTGGGCGCGGGGCTGGTCGCCGGGGCGGCCGCGCCGGCCGTGGCCTCGGCCACGCTGGTGCTGCGCGGCCAGGGGTCGTTTGACACGCCGTTCGAGGCCGCCCGCCAGCAGGACGCGATCCGCGACCTGTTCGTGGTCGTGCCGGCCCAGGTCAGGCTCACGATCCCGAAGCTCCAGCAGGCCCGGTTCGGCGCGCCGTACCTGCTCGCGGCGCAGAGCGCCGCGCTGGCGTCGGTGTTCATCTACGACACCGGGCTGGAGGCGCTGCCCATCGGCGGGTTCACCGGGACCATCCCGTCGCCCACGCTGGGCCAGCTGCAGGCCGACATCCGCCAGGGCAAGTTCCACCTGGTGCTGGCGGCCGCGACCGGCGACCCGCGGCTGGCCTGGATCGCCGCGCACTGCAAGCCGTTGGCCGCCACCTCGGCGCTGCGGCACAACTACTTCTGCCTGCCCGCCATCGGGGGCTGAGCGGATCCCTCGTCCCAGGCCGGCCATAGTGGTGCGGGTGGACGAGAAACCAGCCACTGAGGAGGTCGCGGTGGCGAGTCATCCGCTGATCGGCTACCTGGTCTGGGCGGTGCTGTTCGGCGCCCTGTTCGCGTGGGAGGGGCTGGCCCTCAGCCACCTGAGCGGGACCGTGCCCACGCTCAGCGCCACCTTCCGGGCCATCATGCGCTACCCGTTCGGCCGCTGGGCGCTGTTCGCGCTGTGGCTGTGGTTCGGCTGGCACATCTTCCTGCGCGGCTGGCACTTCCTGCTCCGGTCCTGACCGGGCGGCCCAGCGGAACGGATGAACCTGACGTGTCCTCCTCGCTGATCCGGCAGGACCTGGTGCCCATCGTGTCCGGGTACGTCCTGCTCATGGGGGCCCTGGCCATCGGCCTGTGGCTGTCCAGGCGCGCGCCGTCGCGCCGGGCCCGGCGCCGGCGCCTGCCCGAGCGCTGGCAGCACGGCTGGCCGCGGCTATTGCGCCACCTGGCCGCCACCGCCGTGGGCGGCTACCTGCTGCTGATGACCATCGTGGTGCTGTACTACTACGGCGTCGCGCGGGTAGCCGGCTCGTTCCTGGACAGCGCGCTCACCGGGTGCGCGCTGCTGATCGGCGTCACCCTGCCGATCTTCGCGGCGGCGTCCTGGCTGACCGAGCGCCGGGCCCGCCGCTCCCGCCGCTCCCGCGGCGCCGCCGACCGCGACCATCGCGCCCCCACCGGGCCGGGCTAGCTGCTGCGGCCGGTCACGGCCACGGTCACGCCGACGCCGATCATGGCCAGGCCGCCGGCCCCGCCGACGATGGCGAACCGGCGCGGCGACCGGGCGAACCAGCTCCGCAGCTGGCTGGCGGCCAGCCCCCACGACGTGTCCGACACCAGCCCGATCCCGATCGAGACCAGGCTGAGCACAAGCATCTGGACCGGGACGTGGCCCGCCGCGCGGTTGACGAACTGGGGCAGCACCGCGCCGAACAAGATCAGCGCCTTGGGGTTGGTCACCCCGACCACGAAGCCCTCGCGCAGCGCCTGCCGGTCGCTGCGCGCCGGGACTTGCTCGCTGAACGCCGCGGCCAGCGTCCCGCGCCGCCGCCACGCCTGGATGCCCAGCCAGATCAGGTACCCCGCCCCGATGAGCTTGACCACGGTGAACGCCTGGGCCGAGCGCTGGACCAGGGTGCCGATGCCGAAGGCCACGCAGATCGCGACCAGGTAGCTGCCCGCGGCGTTGCCGCAGATGGTGGCCAGCGCGGCGCGGCGGCCGTAGGCCAGGGCCCGGCCGACCACGAACAGCACGCTGGGGCCGGGGATGATGATGAGCAGGAACGAGGCCAGGGCGTAGCCGGACAGCTCGGCGGGCGAGATCACCCGCCCACAGTAACCCGGTTGCGGCGGGCCGCCGCTAGCGGAGACCATCGCGGCATGGAGCCCGTGCTGGTGACCGCGCGGCTGGTGCTGCGGCCGTTCACCGCGGCCGACGTGGACGGCCTGCTGGCCCTGGACGGCGACCCGGAAGTGATGCGCTTCCTGGATCGCCACGTCAAGACGCGGGCCGAGGTCGAGGCCGACGTCATTCAGTTGTTACTTGCCTCTCAGCAGAATGAGGCCGGCTTCGGGCGGCTGGCCGCCGACACCCGCGCCGACGGGCGGTTCATCGGGTGGTTCGGGCTGCGGCCGGTGCGGCCGGACGGCGGGGCCATGGTGCACTGGAGCGGCGGGCTGGACGCGACCAGGACCGCGGAGCTGGGCTACCGGCTGCGGCGCCGCGCGTGGGGTCGGGGCTACGCCACCGAGGGGACGCGGGCGCTGGTCCGCCGGGCCTTCGGCGAGCTGGACGTAGCCGAGCTGGTGGCGACGACGATGGCGGTCAACCTCCGCTCGCGGCGGGTGATGGAGAAGGCCGGGCTGCGGTATGCCCGCACGGTCCAGGTGGCCTGGGACGATCCGCTGGAGGGCACCGAGCAGGGCGAGGTCGAGTACCGGCTGCGCCGCGATGACTACGAGGAGACGGCAACGTGACGAGCAGCACCGCGGCGCCCAGCCCGGCTGGCCCGGCGAGCCCGGCCAGCATCGAGGTACAGCGGCGGGTCGAGTGGGCCGACACCGACGCGGCCGGGCACCACCACAACACGGCCGTGCTGCGCTGGCTCGAGGAAGCCGAGACCGTGCTGCACGAGCGGCTCGGCATCGTGGAGCAGACCTTCGGGCGGACGCCGCGGGTCCGGCTCGAGATCGACTTCACCGAGCGGCTGTACTTCCGCGACATCGTGGCCGTCCGGCTGGCCGTCGCGGCGGTCGGCCGGACGTCGCTCACTTACTCGTTCGAGGTGGCCAGGGGCGAGGTCGTGGCCGCGCGGGGACGGCTGGTCATCGTGAACGCCGCGGCGGGGGAGGGGGCCCAGCCCTGGCCCGCCGAGCTGCGCCAGGCGCTGGCCGAGGCCTGCCCGCAGCCGGGGGAGTACCTGGCTCAACAGCAGGCGGACGGGATCGACACCTCGGTCGCGCATCCGGCCCGGGTCTATGACTACTGGCTGGGCGGCACGAACAACTTCCCGGCCGACCGGGAGGCGGCCGAGCGGGTGCTGGCGGCCACGCCGGGCCTGCGGTTCCGGGTCCGGGCCAACCGGGCGTTCCTGGCCCGAGCGGTGCGGTACCTGGCGGGCGAGGCCGGGATCACGCAGTTCCTGGACATCGGCACCGGCATCCCGTCGGCGGACAACACCCACCAGGTCGCCCAGGCGGTGGCGCCGGACGCGCGGGTGGTCTACGCCGACAACGACCCCATCGTGCTCACCCACGCCCGGGCGCTGCTAGCCGGCGACCCGCGCGGAGCGACCCGGTACGTGCCCGGCGACCTGCGCGATCCGGCCCCGATCCTGGCCGCTGCGGCGCAGACCCTGGACCTGGGCCAGCCCGCGGCGCTGATGCTGCTCGGCGTGCTGCACCTCATCCAGGATGACGAGGACCCGTACCGGATCGTGGCCGGGCTCATGGACGCGCTGGCGCCGGGCAGCTACCTGGTGATCTCCCACCCGGCCAGCGACATTCACCCCGGCCAGGCGGAAGCGCAGCGCCGCTACAACGAGCGGGTGGCCACGCCGCAGACGCTGCGCAGCCGGGCCGAGGTGAGCCGGTTCTTCGACGGCCTGGACTTGGTGCCGCCGGGCCTGGTCTACGTGCACGACTGGCGGCCCAGGCCGCAGGACGCCGCGCCGCCCGGCACGGCCTCGGCCTACGGCGGCGTCGCCCGCAAGCGCTGAGCGCGCGGGCCGGCCGGGCGGGCGCTCGGCTGGCCCGCGCGTGGGTCAGCGCGAGGTCACGGCCGGGTGTAGACGTCCGGGCCGAACGACTTGACCTGCGGCATCGACGCGTCACCCAGGTGGGACAGGCCGAACAGGTCCTCGAAGCTGCGCAGCATCGAGTAGTGGTTGTAGTTGACGGTGCTGACCGTCCCCGGCTTGATGAACGGGGACAGCAGCACCGCGCCGACGCGGCCGCCGCCGGGCCCGTTCATGCCGGGCTGGGCGATGTTCGGGTGCGACGGCGACTTGCCCGACGTCTCGCCGCAGCACGCCTTGCTGTCCGTGCCCTCGTCGAACGTGATGAAGATCAGCCCGTTCTTGTAGGCGGGCGAGTGCATGATCTCCGGCACCCACATCGACAGGAAGGCGTCGATGTTGATCAGGCCGCCCGGGTCGCCGTTGGCGCATGGGGCGTCGTGGCCGTCGTTGCACAGGTTTGGCGACAGCCACGAGAAGCTCGGCGTGGTGCTGGCCTTGGACAGGTCGCTGAGCAGCGGCTGGAACGACAGCACGTGCGCGTCGCAGTAGGCCTGATTGCCGATCACCGACTCGTTGTACATGAAGCCCTCGTGCCGGGCCGCGTACTGGTCGGCGGCCTCCGCGCCCTCGGTCGGGTCGGCGGTGCCCGACCTTGGTGTGGCCGCAGGCCGGGCCCTGCTTGGTCTGCGTGGTGCTGTCGCGCTTGGGGTCATTGCCCATGTCCTGGAGGTAGGCCTTCCAGGTCAGCCCCTTGTTCGTGAGCTGGTTGCCGATCGTCAGCACCGACTTGGGGTACACGCAGCCGTTGCCGAGCAGCTGGTGATAGGGCGCCTCGAACTTGACCCCCGGCGTGAACTTCGTCCAGACCCCGCAGTCGTTGTCCGTTGCCGTGTCCGGCGCCTGCCCGGTGACCTGCGCGATGTAGTTGTCCAGGCTGTTGTGCCCGACGGCGTAATAGTTCTTGAGCAGCGCGCCTTCCTTGACCAGGGTCTTGGCCAGGTAGGGGTCGGCCGACGGGTCATCGAAGGTCTGGGCGGAGCCCTCGTTCTCCAGCTCGATGACCCACACGTGCTTGATGGCCGGGGGCTTGAAGGCGTGGTGCGCGGTGGCGGCGCTGGTGCCCGCGCTGGCGGTGCCGACGCCGAGCAGCGTCAGCGGCAGGACGGCCGCGGCCGCGGCGACGGCGAGCCGTCCACGGTGCCGCCGAAGAATCCGGATGTTCACTCGCATCCTCCTGACGAGATGACCAACGGCCCGGCTCGCTGCCCTCGGAGCAGGGCGGCGAGGGCCGCAGTGGGGATTGTCCCTCCGGCGGCTGAACGCGCAACGGCGCGCGAGCGTCCCGCGCCTCCCGCCGGCCTGAACACTTACCGAGCGGTGGCTCGACGCGGCCCGCGCGTCAGCCGTGCTCATCAGCCGTACTCGGCCAGGCGGCGGGTCAGCCCCCAGGCGCAGCCCGCGACCATGACCAACGCGGCCACGATCATCCCCGCCTCCAGGCCGGCCAGCGCGTCCTGGCCGCTGCGCGCTGCCGACCTGAACTCGGCCTGGCCGGCATTGATGGCCGTAGTCAGCCGGGCCTCGAGCCGCCGGAACAGGCGGCCCGAGCTCGACGGCCCCGGCCCGATCGCCAGCTGCACCGCCGCCTCGTAGTTGCCGCCGTCGTCCAGCGCGCGTACTCGCTTGTCGACCGCGTACCAGGCCGGCGCCGCGGCCGCCGCGCTGGCCGTCGGCGCCGCGGACGGGCTGCGGCTGGCCGCGGTCAGCGCCGCCGTGAGCAGCGTGCCCCGGCCCGGCCCGAGCTGCTTCTGCACGGCCACGAAGTCCGTCTGGTAGGCGTCCTGGCCGCTGCGGTGGATCAGGGTCAGGCTCTCGTCGGCGTGGGCGCGCAGCGCCGCGATGTCCGCCCGAGCCAGCGCCTGGACCGGCGCCGACCCGTGGTCGCGGGCGTCGCTGAACTGCGCGCGGGCCACGCTCAAGCCCACCAGCAGCCAGGCCAGCGAGATGAGCCCGGCCGCCGTCGCGATGACCAGGCCGTGGTTGAGTACCCGCCGGGTCCGCCGGGCCAGCCGGCGCTGTACCCCGACCAGCACCACGGCCGCGATCAGCGCCACGACGACGCCGAGCACCGGCAGCCCGGTGGCCTGCCCGTAGACCGCGGCGAGCCGGGCATTCTCCTGCCGGTAGAGGGCGTCGGCGGCCGGCAGCAGCCGGGACCGCATCAGCTGCGAGGCCTCGGCCAGGTAGGCCGCGCCCACCGGCAGGCCCAGCCGGTTGTCGGCCCGCGCCGTCTCCACCAGGCCCGTGTAGACGGGCAGCTCGGTGGACAGCACCGTCAGCCGGCCCGCCTGCCCCCGGCCGCCGTCCGCCGCCGTCGCCGCCTCCAGGTAGCTCGCCGCCTGGGCGATGTCGGCCAGGTAGCGCTGCCGTGCGGCGGGCGGCTCAAGGCCGGCCAGGAATGCGGCCGCCTCCGTGGCATCGGCGTCCGACAGCGACTGGTAGATCTGCTGGGCGTCGAAGCTGAGCGGCTCGCTGGCCGTCACCACGTCGCCGCCGAGGCGTGCTGGCCCCAGTCCGCCGCCGCGCCCCACAGCACGCTGGCCGCCAGCACCGCGGCCAGCATCAGCCGCAGCCGCGCCGGGGTGGTCAGGCCGGTCAGTCCCGTCCGCGCGGCCAGCCCCGTCCGCCCGGCCGCCTTGGTCGCCGCCATCAGGGGCGGTACTCAGCCGCGGGCGGGGCCGGGACCGGGCCCAGCCGGCTCCCGATCCACCGCTTGTACAGCGCGGTCCACTGCCCGTCGGTTCTCATCTGCTCCAGCACCGCGTTGACGAACCGGACCAGGTCCGGTGAGTTCTGGGACACCGCGATCCCGTGCGGCTCGACCGTGAACCGGGGCCCGACCAGCTTGGTTTCCGGGTCCTGGGCCTGGAGCCCGGCCAGCACCGAGTCGTCCGTGGAGATCGCCGCCACCTGGCCCTGCTGCATCATGACCATGCAGTCCGTCCAGTTGGCCGCGGCCACCGGGATCGGGTGACTCGGCTCCGCCGCGATCGTCTCGATCGAGGTCGTGCCGCTGTCTGCGCACACCTTCTGGTGGCCCAGCTGGCTGATGCTGCGCACCGGCGAGTTGATCGGGACCAGCACCCGCTGGCCCGCGTCGAAGTAGTCGGTCGAGAAGTCGACGAGCTTCAGCCGGGCGCAGTTGATCGTCATGCTGTCCGCCACGATGTCCACCGAGCCGCTGCGGATCACCGGGATCCGCTGCTGTGAGGTGATGGCCTTGAACTCGATGCGGTCCGGGTTACCGAATATCGCCTGCGCGATCTGCCGGGCGATGTCAATGTCGAAGCCCTGAAGCTGGCCATTGAGCGGATTGCGGTAGCCGAACAAGTCGGTGGTCTGGTCGACCCCGGCGATCAGGTAGCCGCGCTGGTAGATCTTCGCCATCGCCGACCCGGCGGGCATGTGCCCCGGCTTCGGCAGCGGGCCGCTCGGCCGCAGGCTCTCCAGCGGGTGGCAGGTCTGGGCCTCGCCCGTGCTGCCTTTGCTCAGGCGGGCCGGCGGCAGGGTCGAGACCCCCGCGGGCGTGGGCTCGGTCAGCCTGGGCACGGTCACCGTGGCCGCCTGGCTCGCGCCGCAGGCCGACAGGACCACCACCAACCCGCCTGCCGCCAGTCCGGCGAGCCATCGGGTCATCCGCATTCCTGTCATTCCTGGGCATATCAGGATGTCTGCGTCGCAAATAGCGTACGCGCTTGTGTGCATTAGACCTAGCGGTGCTGGTCCCTTAGCGTTCGGCGCATGACGCAGCGACGTGCGATTCTCAGTGGCTCGACCTTCGAGGAGCAGGTTGGCTACGCCCGGGCCGTGGTGGTCGGTGACTGGGTGCACGTGTCCGGGACGACCGGGTTCGACTACTCCAGCATGACGATCTCGGACGACGTAGTGGAGCAGGCCGAGCAGTGCCTGCGCAACATCGAGGCCGCGCTCGCCGAGGCGGATTGCGGCTTCGCCGACGTGGTGCGGGTGCGCTACCTGCTGCCCGAGCGCGAGGACTTTGAGCCCTGCTGGCCGCTCCTGCGCCGCTGCTTCGGCGCCGTCCGGCCGGCCGCCACGATGCTGGTCTGCGGCCTGGCCGACCCCCGGATGAAGATCGAGATAGAGGTCGACGCGCGAATCACCGGGATCAGGTGACGTCGCCTCACCTGCCGGGCGGAAAGCCTGGCCGTGACCGGCCTCCCGGCCGGTAGCCCCGGGGCGCGACCCGGCCAGCCCAGCCAACCGAAGGGAATTCGCCGTGAGCACCGAGCAGCGAGAAACCCTGGATGCAATCCTGCGACAGTCAGCCTTCCCTCCGACCAGCGATGTCCAAGAGCAACGGCGTCAGCTCCGGGAACTGCTGTCGGCGCAGCCGCTGCCCGCCGACGTCACCGTGACCAAGGCCGAGCTGGGCGGTGTCCCGGTCGCCGAGATCACCGTCGACGGAATCGAGCCTCGTCACGTCGTCCTGTACTTCCACGGCGGCGTGTACGTGATGGGGGACGCCTTCCTCGCCGCTGACCTGGCCTCGCAGGTCGGCCGGCGGACGGCGGCCAGGGTCATGTCCGTCGACTACCGGCTCGGTCCCGAGCACCCGTATCCGGCCGCGGTCGATGATGCTCTGGCCGCCTACCAGGCCCTCCTGGACAACGGCACGGCCCCGTCGGACATCGTCTTCGCGGGAGAGTCCGCCGGCGGCGGGCTCGCCGTCGCCACCCTGGTCAACGCCCGAGATCACGGGCTGCCCCAGCCCGCCGCGGCCTTCGTGATGTCTCCGTATGCCGACCTCACCCTGGCCGGGGCGACCATGAAGACCAAGCGCGAGGCCGACCCGCTGCTCAGCCCGGACGCGCTCCAGGTCCGGGTCCCCGACTACACCGCCGGGCAGGACGCCGCCCTCGGCCTTATCAGCCCGATATTCGCCGACCTGTCCGGCCTGCCGCCCCTGATCATCCAGGCCGGAACTCACGAGGTTCTCCTCGACGACGCCGTCCGCCTCGCGGGGCAGGCCGCCACCGCGGACGTCGAGGTCACCCTCGACATCACCCCCGGGGTGCCCCACGTCTTCCAGGCCTATTACCCGATCCTCGACGAGGCGGCCGCGGCACTGGACCGAGCGGGACAGCTGCTCTCGGCCCATCTGGCCAGCGCAGGACGCGTCGCCGCCTAGCGAGCGTCCGTGGTCAGCCGCCCGCCGCCAGCAGCAGCGTGTGCGCCGGCCGCTCCCGGTCCGCGGTGTCGTCGATGTTGATCGCGTCGATGCCGACCAGGGCCGCCCCGTGCTCGGCCAGCCAGGCGGCGCCCGCCCGGGTCAGGTAGTGCGCGTCCTGCGCATAGGCCGGGGTGCCGAAGCGCGCGTCGTCGCCGGTGTGCAGCAGCACGGCCCGGCCGCTGACCTCGACCGCGGCCAGCGCGCCGACGTCGACGCCGCGCTGGGCCGTGCCGGTGACCCGGACCACGGCCGCGGGCCGGTCGGCGGTCTGGTCCAGCGGGATGGCGCTCAGGTCGGCGCCGTCGGCATAGCGGTGGTAGGGCGCGTCGAGGTAGGTCCCGGTGTTCCCGATCGGCAGGCCGGGGTAGGTCACCATGTCGGCCCGGATCACGTGGCTGAGCTCGACCAGCCGCCCGCCGGGCCGTGAAGCGCCGGCGCCGCGGTCGGCCGGCCCGCCCCTGGTGCCCTTGTGCGGCTCGGCGAAGATCCGCACGTTGCTGAGCCGGACCGCGTCCGTCATCAGCAGCCCCAGCGAGGCCACGAACAGCGCGGCGATCTCAGCCTCGTCCGCGTCCGCCGACGGCAGGTCCACGCGGAACCCGTGCGCGGTCAGGTCACCGCCGTTGCTGAACCTGATCTCGGCGTCGAACGAGGCACGGTAGTCAGTCATCCCGGCCATTCAAGCACCACCCAGGCGCGCTACTCAGCCGCCGACCGGGCTGAGCTCGCTGGCGCAGTGCAGGCACTTGGTCGCCTTGGTCGGCACATCCGCCGACGTTTCCGCGGAAACGTTCCGCGCATATGCGTGACGCAATTGCGTCAGACGTTTCCGCGGAAACGCGACCTCAGATGAGCAGGTCAGCCGCCTCTGCCGCCTCGGCCCCAGCCTCAGCCTCGGCCCCCGCGGCAAGCCGCTTGAGCAGCGCGTGCTCGACGAACCAGGCTAGCGAGGCGTAGCCGCGCCATACCCGGCGCCACTCCCGCTGCACCGCGGCCTCGCCCAGCGTCCGGCCCACCTCGTCCAGGTAGGTCACGATGATGTCGGCGGCCTGGCGGCTGTGCCCGGCGGACAGGTTGTCGATCGTCAGGTGGGCCTGCTCGTAGCAGTCGTCGAAGCCGTAATGGCGCAGCTTCTGGATCTCGTGCAGCCGCAGCTCGCCCAGCCCGAACATCTCGATGGCCAGGTTGTAGCCCAGGATCTCGTTGTAGAACGTGTCCGGGAACAGCGCCATGCACAGCTGATGCAGCGAGAACCCGTACAGCTCGTCGGGCAGGTCGCCCTGCTCCATGAACGCCGCCTCGCGGATGTGCGGCAGCCGGATGTCCATGCTGGCCAGCGCCCGGTGGATGAGCGTGATGTGGTTCTTGCGCAGGTCGCCGTGGCCGACCTCGTCGGCGTAGATGGCGAACAGCGCGGCGTCGCCGGACCGCTCGGCCCGGCCCAGGTTGGCCATCCGGTGGATCCACGCCGCGTCGACCAGCGCGCCGAGCGCGTACGTGGTCTGCAGGAACACCACCACCTCCCGGTCCGGGATGGTGGTCAGCGGCTCGTACGGCCGGATCAGCTTGTCGAAGTAGACCCGCTCGCACCGCTCGTACAGCGCCTCCGGCCGGTAGTCGAAGTAGCTGGCGTCGGTGTACCGCCCGTCCGCCCCGACATCGAACAACACCTCGGCGTCGGTGAGCAGCCGCTCGGCGCGGGCCAGCGCCAGCGGCCGGGTGCTGGCGAAGTTCTCGATGTTGACCAGCCGGTAGAACAGCTCGCGGTCGCCGGGCGTCCCGGCCTCGGCGATCACCACGTCGGCCGGGGCGCTGGCCGCGATCGCGGCGGCCCGGGCCGCCGCACGCTCGTCACCGGCGGTGCAGGCTGAGATCACGATGTCCGGCCGCTCGCCGGCCTGCACCGACTCGGCCCAGGCCTGGAATACCTCGGCCTCGCCCTCGTCGAAGATGCCGAACATCGGGCCGCCGAACTTCAAGGCCTTAACAAGCGAGCAAACGGACTCGGTGGTCCGGCGTAGCTGCGGCGATTCCCGCAACTCCCGCAGGAACTCAGCCAGGTCGAGCCTGGGGTCGGCGAAGCGGTCGACGAGCCGTCGTCCGCCGACCCGCACGTCCCGGTGCTGGCGGCCCGCGAACGGCGCATGCCGCGCGACGATGGCCGCCACCCTGGACTCCAGCGTCAGCCCGCGATGCCAGTCGGCCAGCTCGGCCAGCAGGGCGACGTGCTCGCGCTCCAGGTCCAGCGCCAGCCGCAGGCCCGCGTGCAGCCGGGCCCGCTCGGCGGGCCCGGCCAGGTCCAGGTAGGCGGCGAGCACCGCGCGCAGGTCCGGCTCGGCCAGCGGCGGGGCCTGGCCGAGCAGCAGGTCGTCCACGCCGAGCGCGAGCACGGCGTAGTGCACGCCGACCAGCTCGGGCAGGAAGCTGGCGGGGAGCCGGGACAGGGCCAGGTACCAGCCGGCGTGCAGCGCGGTCAGCGGGCGCGCTCCGGCCCGGGCCAGGAAGTCGGCGGCGGCCAGGTCGGGCAGGTAGACCCCGGACTCCTCCATCCGCCGCCGTCGCACGGCGGCCAGCGACCGGCGCGGGTTGCCCGCGCCGCGCAGCGCGTAGTGCTGCGCGAACAGCCGGTTCACGATGATCGAGGGCTGGGTGGCGGGCTGGGACACGACATCCAGCCAGCAGCCGCCGAGCAGGCCGAGCGGCGCGCGCTGGCGGATCACCAGCTCACGGGTGGCCGGCTCGGCGCTGGCCAGTGCGGTCAGTGTGGTTCCCAGCTCGTGGCGGACGCCGGCCACCAGCTCCGCTATCTCATCGGCCGTCGCGTCCTCACCCAGCTCGGGCGGGCTGGGTGCGGGCAGGAAAGCGTCGAGCACGCGGCGGGCGGCCAGCAGCGCGGCCTCGGACTCCTGGTCGGCCAGCAGCCGGCGGAACAGCTCCTCCGCAGGCCCGGCGACGATGGCGTCGGCCTCGTCGATCGCGGCCGCGCTGAACTGGAACGGCCGGCGGGGCAGCGCGGCGATCGTGTCGGGCAGCTCGAACGCCGTCACGGGCGATACGGCCATGGCCATCCTCCTAGCCGACCCGGCGCAGCAGCGCGCCGATCCTGGATCCGGGCACGCTGGCGGCCAGCAGGCCGTAGCCGCCGGGGCCGATGTCGCCGCGGGCCGCCCGGTCGACCAGGTTGATCAGCGGGTCGGCGGCGAAGCAGTGGCCCAGCCGCGGAATGTTGTCCAGGTAGAGCTGGTCGGCGCTGAACCCGGCCTGCCGCTCCTTCATCATCAGCACCGGCTTGAACAGGTTGGCGTGCAGCAGCGCCGCGACGTCGCCCAGCTTGAGCCCGTGCGGCGCCAGCAGCGCGCCGGTCACCGCACGGGCCAGGTCGGCGCTGATCTGGCTGGTCCACTCCAGGCTGGCGGTGTCCTGGGCGATGGCGCAGCCCAGCAGCTCGTAACCGCCCGCCCCGCCGTCGGGCCCGCCCGGCTCCGCGCTGACCACGCAGCTGGCCGCGCCGTCGCTGAACAGCGCGAACTGCGACATCCGGTCGGCGCCGGGGGCCACCTTGTCGGTCGTCACCAGAAGCACGGTCCGGTACCGGCCGCTGGTCACCAGCGCGCGGGCCACGTCCAGGCCCGAAAGCAGGTTCACGCACCGGTTCAGGAACTGGCCGTAGCACGGGACGTCGCCCAGGCCGATGCCGGTCAGCACCCGCTGCACGAACCGGCCGTGATCCTCGGCCGGGCCAGGGATCCGGTTGGAGCACAGCACCAGCGCGTCGACCGCTGCCGGGTCCAGGCCCGCGGCTCGCAGCGTGGCCGTGGCCGAGTCGACGGCCAGGTCCTCCAGGTCGCGCTCGGTCACCCGCAGGCCGCCCCAGCCCCACAGCCCGGCGCTGGGCGCCATCTTGAACCGGGCGGCCAGCTCAGCCAGGTTCTCGATGCCGGTGTGGTCCAGCTCGACCTCGCCGAGCACGTAGCTGGGTCCGCGGAGGAAGGCGGTGTGTGTGCTCATGGACTGTCCTCAGATCAGCTCGACGTGCTGGTCGGCCTGGACGAGCCGGCGCAGGACGTCCACGGCCGCGTCCGGGTCGGACTCGAAGTAGAAGTGGCCGCCGTCGACCCAGCAGCGGTCCGGCGTCACCGCGAACTCCTTGTTCCATGGCTCGATCTGTTCCGCCTTGACGTGCGGGTCGTCGCGGCCGACGACCAGCGTGGCCGGGACGTCCAGCGGCGGTCCGGGCCGGTAGCGGTAGCCGACCGCCATGTGGAAGTCGGCGACCACTCCGGGCAGCAGCAGGTCGCGCATGTCAGGGTCGGCGATGACCTCGGCGGGCAGGCCGCCGAAGAACCCGATCGCCTCGGCGAACTCCTGGCCGCGGAGGCTGGCGATGCGCCGCACCCGCTCCGAGGGCAGCAGCGAGGGCGCCGCGCAGCCCGACGCGACGAAGTGCCGTGGCTGTTGCGCGGCCGGCAGGCGGCGGCCGACCTCGAACGCGACCAGTGCGCCCAGGCTGTGCCCGAACAGGAAGCACGGCCGGCCGTCGGCCTCGGTCAGCACGGTGATCGCGGCGGTGGCGCCGTCGATCAGCTCGGCG
This sequence comes from uncultured Actinomycetota bacterium, assembly GCA_963730265.1. GTDB lineage: Bacteria > Actinomycetota > Actinomycetes > Streptosporangiales > Streptosporangiaceae > DASUBV01. The sequence goes on along the minus strand of CAVSRG010000009.1, from coordinate 3,137,410 downwards.
ATGGTCGGCGCGGGCTCGGCGGCGCGGTGCTCCCGGCCGGGCCGGCAGATGGCCAGGATCTCGGCGTCCTCGCCCAGCCGGGCCTGCCAGTCCAGGAACACCCGCGGGCTGCCGCCCGCGTACGGGAAGCAGAACACCCGCGGTGCCCATGGCAGCTCGGGCCCGGTCCTGAGGAACCACTGTGTCTCGCGCTGGCTCACTGGCGGACCGCCACGTCGATGCGGAAGGACTGGGTGGTGCTGCGGGACGGGTCGCCGGGCCGGATGTGCAGCTCGCCGCGATCCGGGAGCATGACCACCGCGGCCACGGTCCGCTCCCGCCGGATATCGCCGGTGTCGGCCACGCAGATGGGCGGCCGGGACAGCACCGCGAAGTGCTGCTCGACATCGGCCCCGGTCCCGGCCGCGGTCAGCTCGGCCAGGGCAGCCTGGCCCGCGGCCAGCCGGAGCCGCGAGGAGTTGCGCGCGAACACGTTGAGCGCATCCTGCTGGGCAAAGTCGGGATGCAGCAGGTGGTTGGTGTGCACCCCGATCTCACCCCCCGGCTCGACCAGCCGCAGCTCGTTGTCCACGATCTCCACCGTCGCGGCGGAGTTCTGGTCGCACAGGGTCAGCGAGCGCGAGCTGGCCAGCGGCAGCCCGGGCAGGACGGCCAGCGCCTCGGCGACGCTGCCCGCCTGGTCCAGCAGGTGCCGGATGGCCAGGTACGGCGGCAGGCCGGGCTGCCAGTCGCCGCCGAGCACCAGGTTCAGCCCGATGGCCAGGCCGTCGCTGTTCACGCCGAGGTAGCCGAGCAGCCCGCCGAAGCTCAGCACCAGGACCCGGCGCGGTGTGTCGTCGAGCCCGACGTCGAGGACCGCGATCTGGTCGTCCAGGTTGCCGTTCAGGTCCACGGTCTGGGCCAGCACCGGCCCGCCGCCCGGGCCCGCGGTGCGGCTGGCGTAGGTCGTGCAGTCGCCGGCCGCGGGCACCCGCTGGAACCCGATGATCTCGCGCCGGACCTGGAGCAGCACCGCCTCCTCACGGGAGATCCCGGCGCCCTGGGCCAGCCCGTCGATCTCCTCGCTCAGCCGCGGGGTGGCCGCCCCGATGGCCGCGCTGTACTCGGCCAGCCGGGGGAGCAGCGCGGCCACCGACACCGGCTCCGGGGCCAGCCGGGCGATGCGGGCCAGGCCGTCGTCCAGGAACGCGCGCAGCTCGGCGGCCCGCGCGGCGCCGTGCCGGTAGCCGACCTCGAACGGCGGGCCGGTGGCGCGGACGAAGGGGAGGCAATCCCTCATGTGGCCGCCCCGAGGGTCTCCGGCTCCGGCCAGGCCACCTTGGGCTGGGTCAGCAGCTGGTCGCGGACCCTGGGCCACTCGGCCCGCAGCACGCTGTAGTAGACCGCGTCGCGGCGGCGGCCGTCGGGCATGGGGTTGAAGCTGCGCAGCGTGCCCTCCTCGCGGGCGCCGATGTTGCGCAGCCCGTGCCGGGCCTGGATGTTCAGGATGTCGGTCTTGAACTCCACCCGCTCGGCGGTCATCCGCTCGAAGGCGTGCCGCATCATCAGGAACTTGGCCCACCGGTTGAGGCCGGCGCCCTGGAAGTCGCGGCCGAGCCAGGACCACCCGATCTCCAGCCGCCCGTCCGGCTGGGCCATGTTGCAGAAGCTCATGCTGCCGGCCGTCCGGCCCGATCCCTTGTCGGTGATGGAGTAGACCACCCGCCGGCCGGCCGCCTGGTCGGCCAGGCCGAGGTCGAAGTAGGCGTCGAAGTCGGCGTCGGTGTCGATCCGGAGCACGAAGTACCGCCAGATGGGCGAGTACATCGCGATGGCGTGCCAGGACGCGCGGTCCTCGGGGCGCACCGGCGCCAGCAGCACGTGCTCGTTCTCCAGCGGGATGGCCGCGATCTGGGCCCAGGTCTGGTCCATGTCAGGCCGCCGTTCCCGCGAACCGGGCCAGCGCCGTGACCACGTCGCGCAGCGTGCGCATCCCGGCCACGTCGGGCTCGGTGAACTCGGCCAGGCTGACCCCGGTGTCGTCGCAGGCCGACATCAGGAAGATCACCTTGTTCAGCGAGGTCAGGCCGTACCCGTCGGCCATGTCCAGGTCGGGGTCCAGGCTGGCGGGATCGACCTCGGTGTCGAGTACGCGCGCCAGGCCGTCGCGGGCGACGGCCTCGATCTCCATGTCAGCGGACACGGCTTCCTCCCTCGGGTGACTGCGGATTGCCCGGCCGACCTCCGCGACGAGCGGAGGCCGCAGGAACGCATAGTGGTCGCCGGCCACCGGCCGGACGGTGACGGGGCCGCCCAGCAGGGCGGGCCAGCGGTGCCGGAAGGGCGCGTTCGGCGAGTCGTCGGCGCTGACGATCAGGGCCGGGGCCCGGACCGGCGCCCCGGCGGGCCGGTAGGCGGCCAGCATCCGGACGTGCCGCTGGAAGACGTCGAACCGGGCGCGCAGCCGGGCCTGGACGGCCTGGATGTGGCCGGCCTCGGTGTCGCCGGGGTCGGCCAGGGCCTGGGCCAGCCAGGTGAGCTGGTCTTCGGCGGGCGCGGTCGCGGGTAGCTGGCCGTCGTCGACGCCCTGGCTGCGGACCGCGTCGGTGACGAACATCCCGGCCAGCCGGGACGCGGTGGCCGGGCTGGCGTCGGGCACGTCGAGGCCGGGGAAGTCGAACGGCGCGTCGAGCAGGGCGAGCAGGGCCACCTCGGCGCCGGCCTGCTCCAGCCGCCGGGCCACCTCGAACGCGATGATGCCGCCCATCGACCAGCCGCCCAGCCGGTACGGCCCGTCCGGCTGGGCGGCCCGGATCCGGCTGGTGTAGTCCGCCACCAGGCCGTCCAGCGAGGCCGCGGTGGCGCCCGGCTCGGTCAGGCCGGGCGCCTCCAGGCCGTAGACCCGGTAGGCGTCGGCCAGCTCGCCGGCCAGCTGGGCGTAGCCGAACACCGTGCCGCCGACGGCGTGGATCAGGAACAGCGGCGGCCCGTCCGCCTGGACGGTCAGCGCGATCAGCGGGCCGGCCGCGCTGGCCTGGTCCAGGCTGGCCGCCAGTCGGCGGGGCGTCGGGTGCAGGAAGATCGCCGCGACGCCGACGTCCGCGCCGAGGCGGCCCGCGATCAGGTCGACCAGCCGCATGACGGCCAGCGAGCTGCCGCCCAGGTCGAAGAAGCTGTCGTCCGGCCCGACCCGGTCCCGGCGCAGCACGGTGGCGAACAGCCCGGCCAGGACGGTCGCGACGGGACCGGCCGCCGCGGCGGGTTCGGTGCCAGCCGATGGCACGGAGATGGAATCGCCGGGTGCGGGCAGGGCCCCTTTGTTAATTTTCCCACTGGTGTTGAGGGGGAACTCGGTGACCGGTATGAGGCGCGCCGGGATCATGTAACCCGGCAGCGTGCGGGCCAGGTGCGCGCTCACCTCGGCCAGGGTGGGCAGGGGGCTGGCTTCCGGGCTGGGCGCGGGCCGGATGTAGGCGCAGAGCTGCTGGTCGCCGGCCGGATCGGTGACCACGGTGACCACCGCCTGGGCGATGGCGGGGTGGGTGGCCAGGGCGGTCTCGATCTCGCCCAGCTCGATGCGCAGGCCGCGGATCTTGACCTGGCCGTCGGCCCGGCCCAGGAACACGATCGTGCCATCGGGCCGGCGGCGGACCAGGTCGCCGGTCTTGTACAGCCGGGCGCCCGGCCCGGGCCGGAACGGGTCGGGGATGAACCGTTCCCTGGTCAGCTCGGGCCGGTTCAGGTAGCCGCGGGCCACGCTGGCCCCGCCGAGGTGCAGCTCGCCGGTGACGCCGACCGGGACCGGGTTCAGGTGCGGGTCCAGCACGTAGGCCTGGTAGTTGGGCCGCAGCGGGCGGCCGATCGGCGGCGGAAGCTGGGTGCCGGCGTCCAGTTCCATGAACGTGGCGCTGATCGTGACCTCGGTCGGGCCGTAGTCGTTCACGAACCGCGGGCCGGACCGCGCGACCCAGCGGCGGGCCAGCTCCGACGGCAGCTCCTCGCCGCCGCTCATCAGCACCCGCAGGGCCGGGAAGTCGCCGTCGCCGAGCAGGGTGATCACGGACGGGGTCAGGCAGGCGAACGTGACATGCCGGTCCCGCATCAGGGCGGCCAACCGGGGCGGCGAGTGCAGCGTGCTGGCCGGGGCGAGCACCACCCGGCCACCGCTCAGCAGGGGCATGAACATGTCCTGCACCGAGGCGTCGAAGCTCAGCGAGGCGAACTGGAGCACGGCGTCGGACGGGCCGATGTCCCAGTGCGTGATCATGCCGTGCAGCAGGTTGACCAGGTGCCGGTGCTCCACCACGACGCCCTTGGGCCACCCGGTCGAGCCCGAGGTGTAGATGACGTACGCGACGTTGCGGGGGCTGGCGGTGCTGTCGAGGTCGGTGTCGTCCAGCGTGGTGATCCGCGCCTGCTCGGCCTCAAGATCAATCAGGGTGAGGCCTGGGCCAGCGGCGGGGATGCCGGCGGCGCTGGCGAGGTCGGTGAGGATGACCGGCATGGCGGTGTCGGTGATCATGAAGGCCAGGCGGTCGGCGGGCAGGGCCGGGTCCAGGGGCACGTAGCCGCCGCCGGCCTTCCAGATGCCCAGCAGTGCCGCGAGCCGCGTGGGCCCGGCCTGCATGCAGACGCCGACCAGTACCTCGGGTGCCACGCCCAGCTCGCGCAGGCGGCGGCGCGATCTGGCTGGCGTGCCGGTTCAGCTCGGCGTAGGACAGCTCGGTGCCCTGGTACTCGGCGGCCACGCCGTCCGGGGTGCGCGCGGCCTGGGCCGCGAAGCGCCTCGTGCATGCGTCACGGCCGGGACCGGGCCGTCGGTGTCGTTCCAGGTGACCAGCTCGGCGTGCCGCTCGGTCTCGGTCAGCACCGGCAGCTCGGACAGCCGGGCCGACGGGTCGGCCACCGCCCCGCGCAGCAGCACCTCGAGGTGGCCCAGCAGCCGCTCGACCGTGGCCGGGTCGAACAGCCCGGTCTTGTACGAGCACTCGAACCACAGCCCGCCCGGCGCGCGCCTCGGCCAGCAGGTCCAGGTCGAACTTGGCCACGCTGATGCCCACCACCAGGTCGGTGAGCGCGAACTCGACCCCGGCCGCGGTGACCGGGGCCGCGTCGCGCTCGGCGTAGCTGAGCACGATCTGGAACAGCGGCGACCGGCCGGGGTCCCGCTCCACCCGCAGGGCCTCGACCAGCCTGCCGAACGGCAGGTCCTGGTGCGCGTAGGCGGCCACGGTGGTGTCCCGGAGCCGGGCCAGCAGGTCGGTGAACGACGGGTCGCCGGACAGGTCGCCGCGCATCGGCAGCGTGTTCGACCAGGAAGCCGATCAGCCCGGCCAGTTCGGGCCGGCCCCGGTTGGCGCTGACGGTGCCGACGACGATGTCGGTCTGCCCGGTGTAGCGGTACAGCAGCGCCTGCAGGCCGGCCATCAGCGTGACGAACAGGGTGGTGCCCTGGCGGCGGCTCAGCTCGCGCAGGCCGTCGAGCAGCGCCCGGTCGGTCATCCGCCGGGCCAGCCCGCCGTCGAACTGCTCCACCACGGGGCGCGGGCTAGTCGGTGGGGAACTGGCAGCGGTCTCGGCGCCGTCCAGCGCGTCCCGCCAGTAGGCTGTCAGCTCGGCCAGGACCGGACCGGCAGCCGGTCGCGCTCCCACAACGCGTAGTCGGCGAATTGCACCGGCAGCTCGGCCAGGCCGGCCGGCTCGCCCAGCACCTCGGCCCCGTACAGCGCGGCCAGTTCCCGCAGCAGCAGCCGGGCCGACCAGCCGTCGAAGACCGCGTGGTGGGCCACCACGAGGAGCACGTGCTCGGCGGTGTTTGCAACAGGCGCCGCGGCCAGCCGGATCAGCCAGGTCCGCAGCAGGGGCCCGGCGGCCAGCGCGAACGGGCGCACCGCCTCGACGTCGATCAGGTCGCGCAGCAGTTTCGGCTGCATCTGCGCCGCGTGGCCGGACAGGTCCACCAGGTCAGGTGACATCGGCCGCGGGGGGTCGATGACCTGGACCGGCCTGCCGCCGGGCCCGGCCGCCAGCCGGGTGCGCAGCGCCTCGTGCCGGGCGATGACCCGGGTCAGCGCGCGGCCCAGGGCGGCCGGGTCCAGGGGCCCGGACAGCCGCAGGGCCTGCGGAATGTTGTAGGCGGCCGGGCCGCTTGTTCCCTGGCCGCTGGCGGCCTGGCCTCGGGCCAACCGGTCGAGGAACCAGAGCTGCTCCTGCCCGCAGGACAGCGGGAGCGCGCTTCCTGGGCCAGCCCGCCCGTGCGGGGCCGGATCTGGTCCGGCCCGCCCTCGTCCGGCGCGTCCGCCCGGCCGCGGCGCAGCCGGGCCGCCAGCGCCGTGCGCTGAGCCTCCGTCAGCATCAGCGCTCCCCGCCGGCGGCTCGGGGTCAGGTCGTCGAGGCTTTCGTCGTCCAGCTCGGCATCGTCCAGGCCGTGCTTGTCCCGCAGCAGGCCGGCCAGCTGCTGGGGCGCGGGGGTGACGAAGATCGCGCTCACGTCCAGGTCCACCGCCAGCGAGCTGCGCAGCTCGGTGACGAGCTGCATGGCCAGCAGCGAGCTGCCGCCGGCGTCGAAGAAGCTGTCGGCCGCGCCGACGTGCTCGTGGCCGAGCAGGGTGGCGTACAGGTCGACCAGGAAGGTCTCCAGCAGCGTGCGCGGCGGCACCAGGTCGGCCCCGGAGGTGACCGGCCCGGGCGCGGGCAGCGCGGCCTTGTCGATCTTGCCGTTGGCGGTGAGCGGCAGCCGGTCCAGCCGGATCAGGTGGGCCGGGACCATGTAGGCGGGCAGGCTGCGGGCCAGGTGAGCGCGCAGCTCGGCCGGACTGGTCTCGGAGTTGTCCGGCGCGGGGTGGTCAGACCGGGGCGCAGGTAGGCGGCGAGCTGCTTCTCGCCCGACGGGTCGGTGCTGACGATGACCACGGCCTGGGCGATGCCGGGATGCGCGGTCAGCGCGGCCTCGATCTCGCCCAGCTCGATGCGCAGGCCGCGGATCTTGACCTGGTTGTCGGCCCGGCCGACGAACCCGATGGTGCCGTCGGCCCGGCGGCGGACCAGGTCGCCGGTCTTGTACAGCCGGGCTCGCCGGCCGGAACGGGTCGGGGATGAACCGCTCGCGGGTCAGCTCGGGCCGGTTCGAGGTAGCCGCGGGCCACGCCGGCGCCGCCGATGTGCAGTTCTCCGGTCACGCCGACGGGGACCGGGTTGAGGTGGGCGTCCAGGACGTAGGCCTGGTAGTTGGGCTTGGGCCGGCCGATCGGCGGGTGGCAGCTGGGTGGTCGGGCTCGAGCTTCATGAAGGTGGACCCGATCGAGCATTCGGTGGGGCCGTAGCCGTTGTAGATCTCCAGGCCGGGGCGCAGCCAGGCGCGCAGCAGCTCGCTGGTCAGCTCCTCGCCGGCCGAGAGCAGGGTGCGCAGCTCGGGGAACTGCTCGCCGGTCAGCAGGCCAGCACCGCGGGCGGCAGGCAGGCGAAGGTGACGTGCCGGTCCCGGATCAGCTCGGCCAGCCGGGGCGGGGAGTGCAGCGTCGCCGGGGCGGCGAGGACGACCCGCGCGCCGCCGAGCAGCGGCATGAACATGTCCATGACCGACACGTCGAAGGTGACCGCGGCGAAGCTCAGCACGGCGCTGTCCGGGCCGATCCGCCAGGCCCGGACCATGCCGTGCAGGAAGTTGATCGCCTGCCGGTGCTCCACCACTACGCCCTTGGGCTGGCCGGTGGACCCCGAGGTGTAGATCACGTAGGCCACGCTGGCCGGGGTGACCCCGGTGTCGTCCAGGTCGGAGTCGTCCAGCCCGGCGAGGTGCCCGGCCTCGGTATCGAGATTGATCGCCTTGGCCCCGGACGAGGGCAGGCGGCCGGCGCTGGCGTCGTCGGTGAGCAGTACCGGCATCGCCGTGTCGGCGATCATGAACGCCAGCCGGTCGGCGGGTGCGGCCGGGTCCAGCGGCACGTAGCCGCCGCCCGCCTTCCAGACCCCGAGCAGCGCGGCCAGCCGGTCCAGCCCAGTCTGCATGGCGACGCCGACCAGCACCTCCGGGCCCACGCCCAGCTCGCGCAGCCGCCGGGCGATCCGGTTGGCCCGCCGGCTCAGGTCGGCGTAGGACAGCTCGGCGCCCTCGAACTCGGCCGCCACCGCCCCGGGCGCGATCGCCGCCCGGGCCTCGAAGCCGTGGTGGATGCAGGTCACCGGCAGCTCGGCCGCGGTGTCGTTCCACTCGACCAGCTCGCGATGCCGCTCCGCCTCGGTCAGCACCGGCAGCTCGGACAGCCGGGCCGCCGGTCGGTCGGCGATCCCGCGCAGCAGCACGCCCCAGTGGCCCAGCAGCCGCCGTACGGTGCCGGCATCGAACAGCGCGGGCGGGTAGGTGGCCTCGATCCGCAGCCCGCGCCGCGCGCTGTCGGCGCCGGGCTGCACGGCGAGGCCGAGGTCGTACATGGCGGCCCGCAGCTCGACCGGCTCGGCCCGGAAGCTGACGCCCGCCGCCTCGGCGTCGGCGGGCGGCTCCGGCCAGTCCAGCGCGATCTGGAAGACCGGGAACCGGCCGGGGTCGCGGGGCAGGCGCAGGGCCTCCACCACCCGGGCGAACGGCAGCGCCTGGTGGTCGCGCGCGGCCTGCGCCGTGGCCCGGACCCGGCCGAGCAGCTCGGTGAACGCCGGGTCGCCGGACAGGTCGGCGCGCACCGGCAGCGGCCCGGCCAGCGCGCCGATCAGCCCGGCCAGCTCGGCCCGGTCCCGGTGCCCGGCCATGGTGCCGATGACCACGTCGGCCTGCCCGGTGTAGCGCAGCAGCAGCGCCTGGAGCGCCGCCAGCAGCAGGTCGGGCAGCGTGGTGCCGTGCCGGGCGGCCAGGTCACCGAGCCGGCCGGTCAGCTCGGGGTCGATGACGGCCACCGCGACCGCACCGTCGTGGCTGGCCAGCAGCGGCCGCGGCCGGTCGGCCGGGAACTGCGAGGTCTCGAAGCCGTCCAGCGCGCCCAGCCAGAACTCCTCCAGGCCAGCCAGTTCCGCGCCGCCCAGTTCCTGGCGCTCCCGCACCGCGTAGTCGGCGAACTGCACGGGCACCTCGGCCAGCCCGGACGCTCGGGCTGGCCCGGCCGCCTGGGCCGCGTAGAGCGCGGCCAGCTCGGCCACCAGCACCCGCCGCGATCCGGTGTCGAACGCGGTCCGGTGGGCCACCAGCACCAGCGCGTGGTCGGCCTCGCTCAGCCGGACCAGGCGCGCCCGCAGCGGCCAGTCCGCGGCCAGCCGGAACGGCACCAGCGCGGCCTCGGCGGCGAGCTCGCGCAGCCGTCCCTCGGCCGCCGCCGGCCCGGCCGCCGAGAGGTCGGTCACGCGGCAGCCGGACGGCTTCGGGCGGGTCGACCACCTGCACCGGCTGGCCATCCGGCCCGGCCAGCAGCCGGGTCCGCAACGCCTCGTGCCGGGTCGTCACCGCGTCCAGCGCGCGACCCAGCGCCGCCGTGTCCAGGGGTCCGCGCAGCCGCACCAGGGTCGGCACGTTGTGCGCGGCCAGGCCGTGATGGAACTCGTCGATGAACCACAGCTGCTCCTGCGCGAAGCTCAGCGGCGGCTCCGTCAAGGCCGGCGCCTCGGCGCGCGATCATCTCGGTCATTCGTCCTCTCCATCAGCGCTGGTTGCCGGGCTGGGTTCCGGGCTGTCTGCTGGCGCGTTTTCCGAGAGCGGGCCCACGGGCATCTCCGTGAGCCGGAAGACCGGCGAGAACGCCAGCCAGATCATCGGGGAGAGCAGCACGAGCACCGAGATCGTCATGGCCGTCGGCAGCCCCACCGTCCGGCCGAGCGCGCCGCCCGCCAGCGCCCCGACCGGCAGGGCGCCGAACAGCAGCATCCGGTAGGTCGCGTTCATCCGGGCCAGCACCTTCATCGGGGTCAGCGCCTGGCGCAGCGTGATCGTGTTGACGTTCCAGATCGAGATGCCCCAGCCGTGCCCCAGCCAGCCCGCGAACAGGATCAGCACCGCCAGCGCGCCCGCGCCGCGCGGCACGAGCAGCAGCAGCGGCGACGCGGATACGAAGATGATGCTCATGGCCAGCGTCCGGCCCAGGCCGAGCCGCCGCCGGATCCGGCTGGCCAGCAGGGCGCCGAACAGCGCGCCCGCGGCCAGCCCGGCCACGGTCAGGCCGAGCTCGAACGGCCTCAGCCCCAGGTGCCGCACCGCGTACACGGTGAAGACCGTGGACACCGCGCCGAAGCCCGACGTTGAGCACCGTGGACTGGGTGAGCAGCGTGCGCAGCAGCCGGGTGCCGTAGACCGCCGCGAAGCCCTCGGCGATCTGCCGCCGGACCGACGGCCGGGTAGCGGCGGGCTCCGGCTCGGGCTCCGGCTTGCGGATGGTGACCAGGCCGCCCGCCGAGAACAGGTACGACACCGCGTCCACCGACAGCGTGATCGGCGCGGTGATCAGGCCGATCAGCAGCCCGGCCAGGCCCGGCCCGGCGATGCCCGCGACGGCGAAGCTGGCCTGGAGCTTGCTGTTGCTCTCGGCCAGGTGCCGCCGCTCGACCAGGAACGGCACGTAGGCCAGGGCCCCGACGTCGAAGATCACCGACAGCGTCCCGGCCAGCGTGATCACCACGTAGAGCAGCCCCATGGACAGCACGCCCAGCTCCGAGGAGATCGGGACCAGGCCGATCAGCAGCGCGTTGCCGAGCGCGCAGGCGATGAGAATGGGCCGGCGCTTGCGGCGGTCCAGCCAGACACCCGCGAACAGCGACACGGCCAGCACCGGCACGAAGCGCAGCGCGTTGAGTATCCCGACCTGGAGCACGGTGGCGTTCAGCGTCAGCAGCGCCACCAGCGGCATCGTGAACTGGGTGACCTGGGTGCCGATCAGCGACACCGTCTCCCCGGCCCACAGCTTGAGGAAGTCCGGGTTGGCCAGCACCCCGTCGCGGGCGGACTCGGCGGGGCGCGGTGCCGCCTGCACCGGGGAGCTAGGCCGGATCGCCATGCCACTTCTCCATCGTCGTGGCCACCTCGGCGACCAGCGGGGGGCGCAGGAACTGGTAGTGGTCGCCCGGCACGGGCAGCGCGGTGACCGGCCCGCCGAGCACGGCGGGCCAGCGCTCGGCGGCCGGGGCGTTGGGCGAGCCCTGAGCGCTGACGATCAGCGCCGGGGCGCGGACGGGCGGCCCGGCGGGCTGGTAGCCGGCCAGCATCCGGACGTGCGCCTGGAAGACCTCGAACCGGGTGCGCAGCCCGGTCTGCACTCCCGCGCGGCCCTCGTCCGGGGCCAGCCGCGCGGCCAGCCAGTCCAGCTGCTCGGCCGCGGTGGCGGCAGCCGGGTCGGGCGGGACGGGCTGGGTCACCGCCGTCCAGCCCAGGCTGTGGGTGGCGTCGGCCAGGAACCGCGCGGCCAGCTGGGCCTCGGTCGCGGCGGTGTCGTCGGTGTCGTCGGTGTCGTCGGTGTCGTCCGGCCGGGTGAACGGCGCGTCGAGCAGGGCCAGCAGGCTGACCTCGGCCCCGGCCCGCTCCAGCCGCCGGGTGATCTCGAAGGCGACCACGCCGCCCATGGACCAGCCCGCCAGCCGGTACGGTCCGTCCGGCTGCGCCGCGCGGATCCGCCCGGTGTAGTCGTCGGCCAGCGCGGCCAGCGACGACGGCGTGGCCGCCCGGTGCAGCCCCGGCGCCTCCAGCCCGGTGACGGCGAACGTGCCCGCCAGCTCGCGGGCCAGCGGCGCGTAACTGAACACCGTCCCGCCGACCGCGTGGACCAGGAACAGTGGCAGCTCGCCTGGCCCCCGGCTGAGCCGGACCAGCGGGCCCGCCTGGCCGGTCTCACCGGCGCTGCGCTGAGCGTCGATGCGGGCCGCCAGTTGGCGCGGGGTCGGGTGCAGGAACACCTCGGTCACCCCCACGTCGGCCCCGAGCTCGGCGTGGATCAGGTCGACCAGCCGCATCACCTGGAGCGAGCTGCCGCCGAGGTCGAAGAAGCTGTCCCTCGCGCCCGCCTGCCGCCCGCCGAGCACCGCCGCGAAGCTGTCCGCCAGCACGGTCTCGGTGAAGGTCGCCGGCGGTGTCATGGCTGGAGCGGCTGGAGCGTCCGGAGCGGCCGGGCCGACGGGGTGGGCGGCCAGCAGGGCGGCGCGGTCGGCCTTGCCGCTGTTGCTGAGCGGGATGGCCGCCACCGGAGTCAGCTCGGCCGGGATCATGTAGCCGGGCAGCGTCCGGGCCAGGTGCGCGCGCAGCGCCGCGGCGTCGGGCGGTGCGTCGGGCTGGGCCACGAACCAGGCCGCGAGCTCCCGGTCCCCGCCCCGGCCGGTGCGCACCGCGGCCACCGCCCGGGCCACGCCCGGGTGAGCCAGCAGCGCGGCCTCGACCTCGCCCAGCTCGATCCGCAGCCCGCTGATCTTCACCTGGCCGTCGGCCCGCCTCGCGAACGCGATCGTGCCGTCCGCGCGGCGGCGGACCAGGTCGCCCGTCTTGTACAGCCGGGCCCCCGGCCCGGGCCGGAACGGGTCGGGGATGAACCGTTCGCGGGTCAGCTCGGGCCGGTTCAGGTAACCCCGGGCCACGCCGGCTCCGCCGACGTGCAGCTCGCCGATCACCCCGGCGGGCACCGGGCTGAGCCGCTCGTCCAGCACGTAAGCCTGGTAGTTGGGCAGCGGCCGGCCAATCGGCGGCGGCAGCTGCGTATCCTGCGTGCCCGCGTCCAGCCGGATGTGCGTGGTGACCACGGCGGCCTCGGTCGGCCCGTAGGTGTTGTAGAAGCCCAGGCCCGGCCGCAGCCAGGCGCGGGTCAGCTCGGCCGAGAGCTCCTCGCCGCCGGACACCAGCGCCCGCAGCGCCGGGAAGTCCTCGCCGGTCAGCAGGCCCAGCACCGACGGGGTCAGGCAGGCGAACGTGACGCCCGCCTCGCGCATCAGCGCGGCCAGCCGCGGCGGCGAGTGCAGCGTCTCCGCCGGCGCCAGCACGACCCGCCCACCCGCCAGCAGCGGCACGAACATGTCCATCACCGAGACGTCGAAGCTGAGCGACGCGAACTGCAGCACGGCATCGGCCGGGCCGATGTCCCACGTCTCGATCATGCCGAGCAGGAAGTTGACCGCCTGCCGGTGCTCGACCACGACCCCCTTGGGCCGCCCGGTCGACCCCGACGTGTAGATGACGTAAGCCACGTTGCCGGGGGTGACGGTGTTGTCCGTGAGGTCGGTGTCATCGAGCGCCGCGATCCGCTCCCGCTCGGCCTCAAGATCGACGACCGTGGCGGTGGCGGTGGCCGGGAGGTTGGTGAGGCTGGCGGGGTCGGTGAGGAGGAGCGGCAGCCCCGCGTCGCTGATCATGAAGGCCAGGCGGTCGGGTGGCAGGGCCGGGTCCAGCGGCACGTAGCCGCCGCCCGCCTTCCAGATCCCCAGCAGCGCCGCCAGCCTGGTCAGCCCCGCCCGCATGCAGACGCCCACCAGCATCTCGGGCCCCACCCCGAGCGAGAGCAGCCGCCGGGCGATCTGATTGGCCTGCCGGTTCAGCTCGGCGTACGACACCGTCTGGCCGCCCTCGAACGATGCCGCCACGCCACCCGGCGTGCGTGCGACCTGAGCCGCGAAGCCCTCGTGCACGCAGATGTCCGGCCGCGGCGCCGTCGCGTCGTTCCAGCTCACCAGCTCGGCGTGCCGCTCGGCCTCGGTCAGCAGCGGCAGCTGCGACAGCCGGGCCGACGGGTCGGCCGCCACCCCGCGCAGCAGCACCTCCAGGTGCCCGAGCAGGCGGCCGATCGTCGCGGCGTCGAACAGCGCGGAGGCATAGATGGCGGCCAGGGTGAACTGGCTCCTGCCGGTCCTGGCGAACAGCGAGATGTCGAACTTGGACTCGGTGGCCTCGGCTAGCGGCCCGGCCGGCCGAACGTGACGCGCCCGTCCGGCGCCGCCGGCACCTCCTGCTCCGCGTCGTCGACCAGGTTGAACATGATCTGCACCACCGGGGCGCGGCTGGCGTCGCGGGCCCCGCCCAGCGCGGCCACGATCCGGGCGAACGGCAGGTCCTGATGCTCGTAGGCGCCGACCATGGCCTCGCGGACCCGGCCGAGGAACTCGGTGAACGGCGGGTCGCCGGACGCGTCACAGCGGATGGGCAGCGTGTTGACCAGGAAGCCGATCAGCGGGGTGAGCGCCGCGCGGCGCCGGTTGGCGCTGGTCGTGCCGACCACCAGGTCGTCCTGCCCGCTGTAGCGGTGCAGCAGCGCGTGCAGCCCGGCCATCAGCGTCGCGAACAGGGTTGCGCCCTCGCGGCGGCTCAGCTCGCGCAGGTCGTCCAGCAGGCCGGGCGGCAGCGCGCGGCTCTCCTCCCGCCCGTCGAAGTCGTTGACCGGCGGCCGCGGCCGGTCGGTGGCCAGCCGCAGCGTCTGCGCCCGGACCAGCGCCCGCCGCCACCAGGCCGCCAGCTCCTCGCCCGTCGGCCCGGCCAGCCGCTCCCGCTCCCACACCGCGTAGTCGGCGAACTGCACCGGCAGCTCGTCCAGGCCGGACGGCTCGCCGGTCACCTCAGCCCGGTACAGCTCGGCCAGGTCGCGCACCAGCACCCCGGCCGACCAGCCGTCGAACACGCAGTGGTGCACGGTGAGGAGCAGGACGTGCTCCCGGTCGGCCAGCCGGACCAGGTGAGCCCGCAGCAGCGGTCCCTTCGATAGCTCAAACGGACTCTGCAGCTCGCTGGCGGCCAGCTCACGCAGCCGCCGTCGGGCCTCGGCTCTGTCCGGGCCGGCATAGTCGAGCCGCCGGGCGCTCGCCGGTCCGGGCGCGGCCGGGTCGATGACCTGCACCGGGTGGCTGTGCTCGCCGGCCACCAGCCGGGTGCGCAGGGCCTCGTGCCGGGCGGTCAGCGCGGCCAGGGCCCGGTCGAGCGCGGCGGCGTCCAGTGGCCCGCGGATGGCCACCGGGCAGGGCAGGTTGTAGGTGGACCGGCCGGGCGCGAACCGGTCCAGGAACCAGAGCTGCTCCTGGCCGTAGGACGCCGGCGGGTCAGCCATACCGGCTGGCCGGCGGGCGATGCGCGCATCCGGAGCAGCCGTCCGGCCGCGGCGCACCCGCGCGGTCAGGGCCGCCCGCTGGGCATCGGTGAGCATGTGGCGTTCTCCGTCCTAGGGCGACCCGACGCCCGCGTCGAGCGCGTCGAGTCCGTCCAGGTCCTCGGGGGTCAGCTCGGCGTCATCCAGGCCGTGCTTGTCGCGCAGCAGCGCGCTGAGCTGGCGCGGGGTGGCGGCCAGGAACACCGCGGCCGGGCCCACGTCCACGTCCAGCTCCTCGTCCAGGACGCTGATCAGCCGCATGGCCTGTAGCGAGCTGCCGCCCAGGTCGAAGAAGCTGTCGGTCGCGCCGACCTGCTCGCGGCCCAGCAGCGTGGTGTAGAAGTCGGCGACCAGGGTCTCGATCACCGTGGCCGGCGCGACGTAGCCCGAGGTGGCGGTCAGCTGCGGCGGCGGCAGCGCGGCCTTGTCGACCTTGCCGCTGGCGTTCAGCGGGAACCGGTCCAGGACCACCAGCTCGGCCGGGACCATGTAGCCGGGCAGCCGCCGGGCCAGGTGCTCGCGCAGCTCCTCCAGCTGCGGCCCGGGCCGGTCGCAGGCTGGGCGCAGGTAGGCCGCCAGCTGGCGGTCCCCGGCCGGGCCGGTCACCACGGTGGCCACCGCCTGGGCCACGCCGGGGTGGGCCAGCAGCGCGGCCTCGATCTCGCCCAGCTCGATCCGCAGCCCGCGGATCTTCACCTGGTCGTCGATCCGCCCGACGAACACGATCGCGCCGTCGGGCCGGCGCCGGACCAGGTCGCCGGTCTTGTACAGCCGGGCTCCGGGCGTCTCGCTGAACGGGTCGGGGATGAATCGCTCGCGGGTCAGCTCGGGCCGGTTCAGGTAGCCCCTGGCCACCCCGGCCCCGCCGACGTGCAGCTCGCCGATCACCCCGGCCGGGACCGGGCTGAGCTGCGGGTCCAGCACGTACACCTGGTAGTTGGGCCGGTTGGCCCGCCCGATAGGGGGCGGCACCGGACTGCCGGAGTCCAGCACCTGGTAGGTGGCCATGACCGTGGCCTCGGTGGGGCCGTAGGCGTTGACGAACGTCAGGTCCCGGCCGCGCCACCGCCGGGCCAGCTCGCCGGGCAGCTCCTCCCCGCCGGTCAGCAGCACCCGCAGGGCCGGGAACGGCTCATCGTCGAGCAGGCTGAGCACCGCCGGCGGCAGCAGCACGAACGTGATGCCGGCCGACTCGCAGCAGCGCCGCCAGCCGGGGCGGCGAGTGCCGGGTCTCGGGCGGGGCCAGCACCACCCGCGCCCCGGCCAGCAGCGGCGTGAACAGGTCGATGACCGAGGCGTCGAAGGTGAGCGAGCTGAACGCGAGCACCGCGTCCCGCGGGGTCACCGCCCAGGTGCTGACCAGGCCATGCAGGAAGTTCATCGCCTGGCGGTGCTCGATGACCACGCCCTTGGGCTGGCCGGTGGATCCGGAGGTGTAGATCACGTAGGCCACGTTCTCGGCCCGGACCTCGGTGCCGGCGAGGCTGGTGTCGTCCGGGCGGCTGATCCGGTCTCGCTCCGCGTCCAGGTTCAGCACGACCGCGTCCGTGGCGGGAAGTCTGGCCACGCTGGCGTCGTCGGTGAGGATCACCGGCATCGCGGTGTCGCTGATCATGAAGGCCAGCCGGTCGGCCGGGGCGGCTGGGTCGAGCGGCACGTAGCCCCCGCCCGCCAGCCAGATGCCCAGCAGCGCGGCCAGCCGGGGCAGCCCGGTAGCCATGCACACGCCGGTCAGCACCTCCGGGCCGACGCCCGCGGCGCGCAGCCGGGCCGCGATCGGATCGGCCCGCTCCAGCAGCTCGGCGTAGGTCCACCGCTGGCCCTCGAACTCGGCCGCCACCGCCGCCGGGCTGCGTGCCGCCTGAGCCGCGATGGCCTCGTGCACGCAGCCGGGCGGGACCGCGGCCGCGGTGTCGTTCCACTCGATCAGCTCGGCGTACAGCTCGGCCTCGGTCAGCACCGGCAGCGCGGACAGCCGGGCCGCCGGGTTGGCTACCGCCCCGCGCAGCAGCACCTCCAGGTGGCCCAGCAGCCGTTCCACCGTGGCCGCGTCGAACAGCCCGGTCTTGTAGATGCACTCCAGCCACAGCCCGGCATCCCTGGCCTCGGCCACGATCGTGAGGTCGAACTTGGCCGGGTTGACGCCCAGCTCCAGCCGGGCCGGGGTCACGGTCAGGCCGCCGGCCGGCCACTCGGCGTGGTCGGGCTCGGCGTAGGACAGCGCGATCTGGAACACCGGGGCCCGGCTCAGGTCCCGCTCCAGCGCGATCGCCTCGACCAGCTTGCCCAGCGGCAGGTCCTGGTGGGCGTAGGCGCCGATGGTGGCGTCCTTGAGCCGGGCCAGCAGCCCGGTGAACGGCGGGTCGCCGGACAGGTCGCCGCGGATCGGCAGCATGTTGACCAGGAAGCCGATGAGCGGGGCCAGCTCGGCCCGGCCGCGGCTGGCGCTGACCGTGCCGACCGTGATGTCGGCCTGCCCGGTGTAACGGTGCAGCAGGGCCTGCAGGCCGGCCATCAGCGTGACGAACAGCGTGGTGCCCTCGCGGCGGCTCAGCTCGCGCAGCCCGTCGAGCAGGTCGCGGCCGGCCAGGTGCCCGGTCACCGCGCCGTCGAAGGTGTCCAGGACCGGCCGCGGCCGGTCGGCGGGCAGCTGCACGGTCTCGAAGCCGTCCAGCGCGCCGCGCCAGTAGCCGGCCAGCTCGGCCAGCACCGGGCCGGTGAGCCGGTCTCGCTCCCAGAGCGCGTAGTCGGCGAACTGCACCGGCAGCGCGTCCAGCCCGGACGGCTGGCCGGTCGCCTCGGCGCCGTACAGCGCGGCCAGGTCGCGCGCCAGCACCCCGGCCGACCAGCCGTCGAACACCGTGTGGTGGACCACGCTCAGCAGCACGTGCCGGGCTGGGTCGAGCCGGACCAGCCAGGTCCGCAGCAGCGGCCCGGCGGCCAGGTCGAACGGCCGCGCCGCCTCGGCGTCGGATAGCTCGCGCAGCGCTTCCTGCCGCGGGCCCGGCGCCAGTCCGGACAGATCAACCCGGTCCGCGGTGACCGGGCCCGGCGGTCCGATGACCTGGACCGGGTGGCCGCCCTCGGCGGTGACCAGCCGGGTCCGCAGGGCCTCGTGCCGGACGACCAGGCCGGTCAGCGCGCGGTCCAGGGCGCCGTCGTCCAGCGGGCCGGACAGCGCCAGAGCGCAGACGATGTTGTAGGTCGGCAGGCCGGGCGCGAACCGGTCCAGGAACCACAGCTGCTCCTGCCCGCAGGACAGCGGCAGCTCGGCCAGGCCGGACGGGCGGCGCGGGATCGGCGCGGCCGCGGTGTCCTCCCGGCCGCGCCGCAGCCGCTCGGCGAGGGCGTCTCGCTGCTCCGGCGTGAGCATTACCGCACCTCTCCGTCTGGGGGCGGGCCCGCGGGCATCTCGCGCAGCCGGAACACCGGCGAGAAGGCGATCCACAGAACCGGCGAGGTCATCGCGATCAGCGAGATGATCAGGGCCGGGCGCAGCCCCAGCGCGTCGCCGAGCAGGCCGCCCATCAGCGCCCCGAACAGCGGCGCCCCGAACAGCAGCATCCGGTAGGTGGCGTTCATCCGGGCCAGCACCCGGCGCGGCGTGACGGTCTGCCGCATGGTGATGGCGGTCACGTTGAACATCGACACGTTGCTGCCGTAGAGCAGGTGCGAGCAGATCAGGATGATCATCGAGCCCAGGCCGGCGCCATGCGGGACGATCATCAGCAATGGCGCGGCGGACAGGCCGATGGTGTTAATGACCATGCTGCGGCCGAGTCCGAGCCGCACCCGGATACGGGTCGAGAACAGCGCCCCGGCCAGCGCGCCGACCGCCGACGCGCCCAGCACCAGCCCCAGCTTGAACGGCGTCAGGTGCAGGTAGCGCACAGCGTAGACGACGAACACGGTGATCACCGCGCCGAAGAACAGGTTGAGCGCGGCCGACTGGGTCAGCAGCGCGCGCAGCAGCTTGCTGCCGTAGACCGCGCGCAGCCCCTCGGCGATGGACCGCCCGACCGACTGGCGCTCGGCTGGCCGCTCCGGCTCCGGCTCGCGCCGGGTGATGGCGATCAGGCCCAGCGCGGAGGCCAGGTAGGACACCGCGTCCACCGACAGCGTGATCGGCGCGGTGATCAGCCCGATCAGCAGCCCGGCCAGACCGGGCCCGGAGATCCCGGCCACCGCGTTGCTGGCCTGGAGCCGGCTGTTGGCCTGGGACAGGTGCCGCCGGTCGACCAGGTGCGGCACGTAGGATAGCGCGCCCACGTCGAAGATCATGTTGAGCAGCCCGACCAGCGTGGTCACCACGTACAGCAGGCCGATGGACAGCACGCCGGTCACCGACGCGATGGGCACCAGGGCAATCAGCAGCGCGTTGCCCACGGCGCAGCAGATCAGGATGGGTCGCCGCCGCCGGCGGTCCAGCCACACCCCGGCGAACAGCGACAGCAGCAGCACCGGCACGAAGCGCAGCGCGTTAAGTATCCCGACCTCGAGCACGGTGGCGTTAAGCGTCAGCACGGCCACCAGCGGCATCGAGAACTGGGTCACCTGGGTGCCGATCAGCGACACCGTCTGCCCGGTCCACAGCTTGACGAAGTCCCGGTTGGCCAGCAGGCCGCTGGTCTCCTCGGCCTCAGTGCCCGGGCCGGGCTTTACCGTCTGGTCGGATGCCATCTCACGCGCCGATCTCGTCGAGGGCAGGGTCGTCGAGGACAGAGTCGGCGAACCCGTGCTCGGCCGCGAGCAGGGCGGCCAGCTGGCGCGGGGCGGGGGCCAGGAACACCGCCGTGACGTCCAGGTCCACGGCCAGCGTGCGGCGCAGCTCGGTGATGAGCTGCATGGCCTGGAGCGAGTTGCCGCCCGCGTCGAAGAAGCTGTCGGTGGCGTCGGCCTGCTCGTGGCCGAGCACCGAGGCGTACAGGTCGACCAGCACGGCCTCGAGCAGCGTGCGCGGCGCCGCCCGGTCGCCCCCCGGCGCGATCGCCTGCGGCGGGGGCAGTGCGGCCTTGCTGATCTTGCCGTTGGCGGTGAGCGGGAACTCCTCCACGGCGGTCAGGTAGGTCGGCACCAGGTAGCCCGGCAGCCTCTGAGCCAGGTGCTGGCGCAGCTCGCCCAGGTCCGTCAGGCCGGCGGCCGGATCGTCGGCGAGGTTCGCGGCCCAGCGCAGGTAGCCGGCGAGCTGTGGCATCCCGGCGGCGTCGGTGACCACCGTGACCACGGCCTGGGCCACGGCGGGGTGCACGGTCAGCGCGGCCTCGATCTCGCCCAGCTCCACCCGCAGGCCGCGGATCTTGACCTGGTTGTCGATGCGCCCGGCGAACATGATGAGGCCGTCCGGGCGGCGCCGGGCCAGGTCGCCGGTCTTGTACAGCCGGGCTCCCGGCCGGAACGGGTCGGCGATGAACTTGTCGCGGGTCAGGTCGGGGCGGTTCGAGGTAGCCGCGGGCCACGCCGGCGCCGCCGATGTGCAGCTCTCCGATCACCCCGACGGGGACTGGGTTGAGGTGCGCGTCCAGCACGTAGGCCTGGTAGTTGGGCTTGGGCCGGCCGATCGGCGGCGGCAGCGGCGTGCTGGCGTCGAGCTTCATGAAGGTGGAGCCGATGGAGCATTCGGTGGGGCCGTAGCCGTTGTAGATCTCCAGGCCGGGGCGCAGCCAGGAGCGCAGCAGCTCGCTGGTCAGTTCCTCGCCGGCCGACAGCAGGGTGCGCAGCTCGGGGAACTGCTCGCCGGTCAGCAGGCTGAGCACGGCCGGCGGCAGGCACGCGAACGTGATGCGCGGCCTCGCGCATCAGCTCGGCCAGCCGGGGCGGGGAGTGCAGCGTCCCCGACGGGGCCAGCACCACCTTGGCCCCGCCGAGCAGCGGCATGAACATGTCCATGACCGAGACGTCGAAGGTGAACGCGGCGAAGCTGACAGCACGGCGGCCGCCGGGCCCGACCTGCCAGTGCGCGGGCCATGCCGTGCAGGAAGTTGATCGCCTGGCGGTGCTCGACCACCACGCCCTTGGGCTGGCCGGTCGACCCCGAGGTGTAGATCACGTAGGCCACGCTGGCCGGGGTCGACCCCGGTGCCGTCCTGGCTGCTGCCGTCCAGCGCGGCGATGGCGTCGGCCTCGGCATCGAGGTTGATCACGGTGACGTCCGCGGCCAGGCTGGCCGGGCAGCGACCAGCCGTGCTCGGCGTCGTCGGTGAGGACCACCGGCATCCCGGTGTCGGCGATCATGAACGCCAGCCGCTCGGCGGGCGCGGCCGGGTCCAGCGGCACGTAGCCGCCGCCCGCCTTCCAGACGCCCAGCAGCGCGGCCAGCCGGTCCAGCCCGGTCGCCATGCACACGCCGGCCAGCACCTCCGGGCCGACGCCCGCCGCGCGCAGCCGCCGGGCGATCTGGTTCGGCCTGCCGGTTCAGCTCGGCGTAGGACCAGCGCTCGGCCCTCGAACTCCGCGGCCACCGCAGCCGGGGCCGCCGCCACCCGCGTCCTCGAACCCCTCGTGAATGCATCGTGACCGGGAAGTCCGCCGCGGTGTCGTTCCACTCGGCCAGCTCGGCCGCGCAGCTCGGGCTCGGTCAGCACCGGCAGCCGCGACAGCCGCGCCGACGGGTCCGCCGCCGCCCCGCGCAGCAGTACCTCCAGGTGGCCGAGCAGCCGGTCGCACGGTGGCCGCGTCGAACAGGCCGGTCTTGTACGAGCACTCGATCCACAGGCCGGCGTCGCGGGCCTCGGCCAGGAGGGTCGAGGTCGAACTTGGCCGCGTTGATGCCGAGGATCAGGTCGGTGAGGCAGAACTCCACGCCGCCGCCGGGCACCGGGGACCGGTCGGGCTCGGCGTAGGACAGCGCGATCTGGAACAGCGGCGCGCGGCTCGGGTCCCGCTCCACGCTGCAGCGTCTCGACCAGCTTGCCGAACGGCAGGTCCTGGTGGGCGTAGGCGCCGATGGCGGCGTCCTTGACGCCGGGCCAGCAGCTCGCGTGAACGACGGGTCGCCGGACAGGTCGCCGCGGATCGGCAGCGTGTTGACCAGGAAGCCGATGAGCGGGGCCAGCTCGGCCCGGCCGCGGTTGGCGCTGGCGGTGCCGACCACCAGGTCGGTCTGGCCGGTGTAGCGGTGCAGCAGCGCCTGCAGGCCGGCCATCAGCGTGACGAACAGCGTGGTGCCCTCGCGCCGGCTGAGCTCCCGCAGGTCGTCCAGCAGTCCCCGGTCGGTCAGCCGCTCGGCGATGCGCGCCGTCGAAGGTGTCCAGCACCGGGCGGGGCCGGTCGGTGGGGAACTGGATGGTCTCGAACCCGGCCAGCGCCCCGCGCCAGTAGTCCTCCAGCTCGGCCAGCACGCGCGCCGTGCAGCCGGTCCCGCTCCCACAGCGCGTAGTCCGCGAACTGCACCGGCAGCTCGGGCAGCGCGGCGGGCTCGCCGGTGACCTCGGCCTGGTACAGCGCGGCCAGGTCGCGGACCAGCACCCCGGCCGACCAGCCGTCGAAGACCGTGTGGTGGACCACGATGAGCAGCACGTGCTCGCTCTGTTGGCAACTGGCGACTGCGCCAGCGCCGGCGCCGCCGGCGCAGCCAGCCGGACCAGCCAGGTCCGCAGCAGCGGCCCGGCGGCCAGGTCGAACGGCCGCACCGCCTCGGCGCCGATGAACTCGCGCAGCGCGGCCCGCCGCGGTCCCGGCGCCAGCGCCGAGAGGTCGCGCCGGCCCGGCGCCACGGCCGCGGGCGGGTCGATGACCTGCACGGGGCGGCCGCTGACCCCGGTGACCAGCCGGGTGCGCAGCGCCTCGTGCCGGGCCACCAGGCCGGTCAGGGCCCGGCCCAGGGCGGCTGCGTCCAGCGGGCCGGACAGCCGCAGGGCGTGCGGGATGTTGTAGGTCGGCAGGCCGGGCGCGAACCGGTCGATGAACCACAGCTGTTCCTGGCCGAAGGACAGCGGCAGGTCGGACAGGCCGGGCCGGCGGCGCGGGATCTGGCTCGGCGGCGGCCTCCCGGCCGCGCCGCAGCCGGGTGGCCAGCGCGGCCCGCTGGGCGTCGGTCAGCAGCTTCCCGCTCATTGCTTAATCCCTCCGGGCCGCGGCGCTGATCAGCGCTTGGTGGGCGGCCAGGATCCGCTGCCGCCGCGGCTTGAACTGGGACGTCAGCAGGCCGTTGGCGATGCTGAATCGCTCCGGCGCGATGATCACGTCCCGGATCTGCTCGTCCCGGCCGAACGCCGCGTTGGCGGCGGCCAGCCGGGCGGCGATGGCGGCGGCGTCGGGGGGCTCGGCGGCCGCGGACACCACCGCCACCAGGTGGGTCTGCGTCGGGCACAGCACCACGCACTCCTCGATGGCCGGGCTGGCCTTGAGGTACTCCTCCAGCGGCCGGACGATGACCTTCTTGCCGTTGTCCAGCACGATCACGTCGTCGGCCCGGCCGCGGATGAACAGGAAGCCGTCCTCGTCGAGGTAGCCCAGGTCCCCGGTCCGCACCGAGCCGTCGGGCGCGAAGACGCGCTCGGACTCGCCGGGGGCGGCGTAGGCGTACCGGCGGCTGACCGGGTGCTCGCTCCAGATGCTGACCACGCCGTCGGCGTCGAGCAGCACCTTCTTGCCCGCCAGCACCTGGCCGACGCTGCCGGCGCGGTGGGCGCGCGGGTGGTTCTTGGCCACGATGCAGGTCTCGTTCAGGCCGTAGCCCTCGTAGATGGGCAGGCCCGCCGCGGTGAAGAACTCGAGCGTGGACGGGCGGGCCGGGCGCCGACCCGGTCCACAGGTACCGGATCCGGCCGCCGAACATCTCCCGCGCGGCGGCCCGGATGGCCGAGTCCGCCGCGGCGCCATTCCCGTGGGCGGCCGCCCGGCGCTCGATCTGCCCGCGGGCCGTCTCGTAGAAGCCGGGCACCCCCATGACCACGGTCGGCCGGGCCCGGCGCAGCGCGGCGAACGCGGCCTCGTAGGTGCTGACCGTCACGTCGTGGCCGAACCGCAGCGCGGAGTAGATCCAGTACCGCTGCTGGAGCAGCGACAGCGGCAGGAACACCAGCAGGTTGTCCTGCGGCGCCGTGCTCGAACATCTCCTGCACGGCGCTGATCGAGGCGTCGATGCTGCCGGCCGTCGCGGCGATGCCCTTGGGCTCGCCGGTGCTGCCCGAGGTGAACTTGATCGTCGTCGGGTCCTCGGGGCCGTACGGCGCTTGCGGGAGCTCGGCCGCGGGGTCGGCATCGCTGATCAGGTTCTCGACGTCGGTCATCGGGCGGATGCCACGGCCCTGGGCGGGGCGGTCGGTGAACAGCACCGACAGGGCGTAGCGGTCGAGCAGGGCCGGGTCCGGATCGAACTTGCCCGGCTCGAAGCCCGCGGTCACCGCGCCCAGCCGCAGCGCGGCCAGGTCCAGCAGCACCCACTCGAGGCGGTTCGAGGCCAGGATGCCGATGCGGTCGCCCGGGCGCAGGCCCGCCGCGTGCAGGCCCCGGGCCAGCCGTCCGGCCCGCCTCGTGCATGTCGGTCAGGTCGACGGACTGGGTGCCGTCCAGTCGCAGGAACGTGATCCGGTGGCCGGGCCGGGGTGCGGCCAGGGCCACCCTGTTAATGATCTCTCATCACGGGTCCCGGTGGTGCGCGCACGGCGCGATGTGGGCGGCCATGGCGCGGACGGTCCGGACGTCGTAGAGCCGGTCCAGCGTGATGCTCACCCCGTACTGCTTGCGCAGGCCGGTGAAGATGCGGGCGGCGGCCAGGGAGTCGCCGCCGAGGTCGAAGAAGTCGCTGTCCGGCGCCAGCGACGGCCGGCGGCACGTGCAGCACCGCGGCCCACTGGGCCAGCACGCCCCGCTCCAGCTCGCTGGCCGGGCCCGGTCCGGCGCGGCCGTCGGAAGCGGGCGGGCGGCCCGGCGGGGCCAGGCCGGGCGGGGCCAGGCGGCCGAGGCGGCCCCGGTCCACCTTGCCGTTGGCGGTCAGCGGCAGGCTGTCGTGCCACACCACCGCGGCCGGCGTCATGTAGTCGGGCAGGTGCACGCGCAGGGCCTGGCGGATCTCCTCGTCGCCGGGCCGGGTCGTCGCCGGCCGCGGCCAGGTGCGCGACCAGTCGGCCGCCGCCGCGCTCGCCGGGCTGGCGCACCACCACGGCCTGCTTGACCGCCGGGATCGCGGCCAGCCGGGTCTCCACCTCGCCCGCCTCGATCCGGTAGCCGTTGATCTTGATCTGGAAGTCGCTGCGGCCGGCGATCTCGATCTCCCCGGTCGGCAGGTAGCGGCCCAGGTCACCGGTCCGGTACAGCCGCTCGCCGCGCCGCTCGTCGAGCCAGAACCGCTCGGCGGTGCGGGCCGGGTCGCCCCAGTAGCCGCGGGCCAGCCCGGTGCCGGCGGCGCAGATCTCCCCGGTCACCCAGTCCGGCGCGTCGAGGCCGCCGGCGTCCAGGATGTAGGCCCGGTTGTTGGCGTTAGGCCGGCCGTAGGGGATGGTCGCGCCCAGTCCTCGGCGGGGCTGATCGGGTGCTGGATGTTCCAGATCGTGGTCTCGGTCGGGCCGCCCAGCGAGACCAGGGCCAGGTCACCGGAGAGCCGGGCGCAGCGCGGGCGGCAGGGCGGGCGGGATCCGGTCGCCGCTCAGCATGACCAGCCGCAGCGCGGTCAGCCGCGGGTCGCCCGTCCGGGCCCGGGTGGTCCGGCCCTGGGTGGTCCGGCCCTGGGTGGTCGAGCGCGGCCTGCTCGGCCATCAGCCCGGCGATGGCCGGGACCGAGTTCCACACCGTGACGCCGAACCGGCCGCACAGGTCGAGCCAGTGCGCGGGGTCGGCGGCCCGCTCGGCGTCGGGCAGCACCAGCGCGGCGCCGGCCGACAGCGCGCCGAAGATGTCGTACACGGACAGGTCGAAGTTGAACGCGCTGACGGCCAGGAACCGGTCGGTCGGGCCGATGCCGAACCGGTCGTTGCAGTCGGCGACCACGTTGGTGACGCTGCGGTGGCTGACCATGACGCCCTTGGGCTCGCCGGTGGTGCCGGAGGTGTAGAGCACGTAGGCCAGGTCGTCAGGGCCGGCACCGGGAGCGGGCGGGTCGGCGGGGTCCGAGGGAGCGGGCACCGGGCCGGTCAACGTCCAGCTCCAGGACGTCCAGGCCCGCGCCGTCGGGGCCGGCCGTCCAGCCGCAGTTGCTGAGTACGCTTCGCACCTGGCCGTCGCGCAGCATGTACGCGATCCGCTCGGCGGGCAGTCCGGCGTCGACCGGCAGGTAGGCGGCGCCGGCCAGCAGCGTGGCCAGGATGCCGACGATCTGCTCCGGCCCCCGGCGCATGATCAGGCCGACCAGCTCGTCCGGCCCGGCGCCGGGCCCGCCTCGCCTCCGCAGCCAGCTCGCCGCCGCCTGGGCCCGGGCCAGCAGCTCGCCGTAGCTGAGCGCGCCGCTCGGCGCCGAGCACCGCGGGCGCGTCGGGGGTGCGGGCGGCGCGGGCCGCGAACGCGTCCGGCAGCCGCTCACCGGGCCGGGGGACCGCGGTGGCGTTGGCCGCCTGGCGGCGGGCCCGCTGCTCGTCGGGCAGCAGGTCGAAGGTGGTCGCCGACCAGGCCCCGGCCTCGCCCAGCCGGTCCAGCAGCTCCTGGTAGCCGCGCATCAGGTCGCGGATCATCCCCTCGGGGAACAGCCCCCGTACCGCGTCGGCCTGCACGATCACGCCGCCGTGCTGCTCGAACGCGAACCCGTTCAGCCACACCTGCGGGGTCTGGCTGGAGGTGTAGACCTCGGGGCCGAACAGCTCCAGGGCCGAGCCGTCCACGTCGGCGCGCAGGTAGCCGATGGCGCTGTTGAACGTGTACGGCATCCGGGCATCGGCGCCGGGATCGCGGCGGGCCAGCTCGCGCAGCACCTCGATGCCGGAGAAGTGGCGGTGGTCCAGGTCGCGGCGCAGCCGGGCCTGGAGGGCCAGGGCCCGCTCGGTGAAGGTCTGATCCGGGTCCAGGTCGATCTCGACCAGCAGCGTCTCGGAGAAGTTGCCGATGGCGTCGGCGATCCGCGGGTGGATCGGCGGCCGGTTGGCCACCGTGGTGGCCAGCGCGAACCGGCGCCCCGCACCCCACCGGGCCAGCGTCTCGGCGTAGGCGGCCAGCAGCACCCCGGTCGGGGTCAGCCCGGCGCTGGCCGCGCGGGCCTTGACCGCGGCCCAGGCCGTCGCGTCCAGCCGCGCGTCGTACTGGTCGAACCGGGGCGCGGCGATCGCCGCCGGGCTGGCCGCCAGCGGCAGGTCGGGATGCGGCGGCAGGTCGGGCAGCCGGTCCAGCCAGTAGGCGCGGGAGCGCTGCCGCGGCGGCTTTTCGCGCATCGCGCCCAGCGAGGCCACGTAGTCCGCGAACGACACCTCCTCGTCGCCGGGTGGTTCCTGGCCGGAGTAGGCCTGCCACCAGTCGGCGAAGAACAGGAACATGCTGATGCCGTCCATCACCAGGCCGTCGTGGCCGACGTGCAGCCGCATCCGGTCGGCGGCCAGCAGCGTGACGTCGGCGGCCAGCAGCGGCGCGCGGTCGGCGGGCAGGATCCGGTGCGAGCGCTGCTCGCGCAGCTCGCTCAGCCGGGCCCGCTGGCGGGCCTCGGGCTGGTCGCGCAGGTCCAGGCGCCCGATGCGCACGCCGCTGTCTGGCTCCGTCGACCTGGCGGCCGTCGTCGGTGAACCGGCTGCGCAGCGCGCCGTGCCGGGCCGCCACCGCGCGCAGCGCCGCCTCCAGCCGATCCAGGTCCCAGCAGCCGTCGATCTCGTGGTAGATGTGGCTGGCCACGTTGCCCATCTCGACCGCGTCACCGCGGCCGATCAGGAAGCCGCGCTGGAGCAGGGTCAGCGGGTAGCCCGCGTCGGCGCCGTCGACCGGCTCCGACAGGTGGCTGATCAGCTCGGCCTTGACCGCCTTGATCCGGCCGATCAGCCCGGGGTCGATGCGCTGCGGCGGCCCCTGCAGGCGTAAATCCGCCCCGGAGACGGTGAGCCGGAGCCCGCGCTCGCGGACCTCGCGCAGCACTTCGAGGGGGGTCACCTGGCCGGCACCTCCCCGGCGGCGATCAGCTCGGCCAGCTGGGCGACCGTGCGGCAGCCGAGCAGGTCCTCCACGCTCACGTCCTCGCCGGTGTGCTCGAGTACCTGGTACTGGAGCGCGATGGCCTGCAGGGACTGGTGCCCAGCGCGACCAGCGTGGCGTCGGCCACCGGCTGGCCGGCGGGCAGCAGCAGCGCCTCGCGGACCCGGTCGGACAGCCAGGCCAGTAACGGCGATGACGTGGCGCTCGGGCGTGCGCGCCGAAGAACACCTCGCGGGCCAGGCTCACCCGGGTCCCCGGCGGCACCAGGGTGACCAGCTCCGGCCACTGCGCGGGCGGGTCCAGGCCCAGCCCGGCGGCCAGCCGGGTCGCGAAGCGCGGCATGACCGGCATCGCGCAGTGGGCCAGCAGCCGCGCCGCGGCCAGCTCCAGCGCGATCGCGGTCCTGGCCTCGTCCTTCCAGTCCTCCAGGTCGCCGGTGGCCGCCTCGGCCCTGGCGAACCGCACCGTGTCGGTCACGATGCCGTCCAGCGCCCGCGCCGCCCGGTTGAGCGAGAACCCGTCCTGGCCCAGCGCGCCGGTCACCTCGGCCAGCCGGCTGCCGAGCTGGGCCCAGAACGCCGTGTGCTCCGGGGTCCAGATGCCCGCGTCCGGCGCGGTCCCGCCGTAGCGCTTCTCGATCCGGGCGCCGAGGTCGTTCAGCCAGTGCTGCCAGGTCCCGACCAGGGTCTGCTCGACGACCCGCTCGTACTCCTCCACGGTGAAGTTCGTCCGGCTGGTCTCCGGGCGGGTGAGGGCCAGGTAGTACCGGATGCCGTCCACGGTGTCCGGGCCCAGGATGTCCTTGCCCCAGATGGCGTGCCGGCGGCTGGTGGAGAACTTGTCCCCGTCCAGCAGATAGAACTCGTTGACGTTGTAGTCGACGTCCGGCGTCCACTCCGGACTGGCGATCTTGTAGAGCGCCGGGCCGAGGATGGAGTGGTAGAAGGTGTTGTCGTAGCCGAGGAAGTGGACGATCTTCCAGTCGTCCTGCGGCGCGCTGGCCCGCCAGTCCTCGCCCAGCGTTCGGCCCAGCCGCTCGATGCCGTAGATGAAGCCGAAGGCCAGCTCGATCCAGACCCAGATGACCTGATCCGGCAGGTCGGTCTCGGTCGGCCGCACGCCCCACTCCGACGGGTGGCTGAGCGCCACGTCTATCCGCTCGCGCTGGAACACCCGGTGGGCCAGCTCGCGCAGCCGGGCCGGGGCCCGGCCGACGTGGTGGTGCTCCAGCACCTCGGCCCGCAGTTCGTGCAGCGGGAGCGTGAACCGGGTGATGGTGCCCTCCCGCGGCATGGCCCGGCCCCTGGTCGGCCGCGGGTCGACCAGGTCCACGCAGAAGTTGGGCTCCCCGCACTCCTCGCAGATGTTGCCGCCCGTCGGCGATCCGCAGGTCGGGCAGCCGCCGCCGACGTCGGGCTCGTAGAGGTACTGACCGCTCTCGCCGTCAAACAGCGCCGCGCCCTCCTGCGGGGTGACCCGGCCCGAGTCGCGCAGGCGGGTGAAGAACGCCCGGAGCGCGGCCGGGTACCGCTCATCCCGGCTGGTGTGAGTGACCTGGTCGGGATGGATGTCCATGAGGGCCAGCGCCTCGGCGATCTCGCCGGCGTAGTGCTCGGCCACCGCCTCGGGCGAGCGGCTCTCGCGCCGGGCGCACTCGGCCACGTAGCTCTGGAAGTCGTCGGTGGCGGCCAGGTGCCACACCCGGGTGCCGTTCATCCGCTGGAACCGGACGAAGGCGTCGGTGCCCAGGTAGGGCCCGGACAGGTGGCCGATGTGCAGCCCGCCGTTGGGCGTCGGCGGCGTCGAGAACGCGAACACCGGGCGGTCGCCGAACCGCCGCCGGTCGGTGCGCGGCGCGACCCGCGCGGCCCGCGGGGTGTCGCGCCAGTAGAAGGTCGCGAACAGCATGTCGTCGGCGCCGGTGTTGTCCAGGTAGTGCGTCTCGAACGGCTCGAACTGGAGCACCATGCCGGGGCCGATCGGGGCGCGCTGGCTGTCCACCACGATGTCGCCGCGGCCGGCGACGATCACGAAGGTCTCGGTCTCGTCGTGCTGGTGCGGGTCGGAGTGGCGGCCGGGCGGCACCCGGCCCCAGTTCGCGCCCACCCCGAACGCCTCGACGGCGCCCATGTCGATCTCGCCCAGGTCGATCCCGAACGAGGTATGCAGAGACCCGGGGTCATACGTACTGGTGATCACTGGGGACCCCTTCCGTGGCAGTGGCGCCCAGCCGGGGCTGGACCATGCTGACGACCTCGGCGGCGATGGCCGGCGCGAGCCGGTAGCCGGAGCCGCTGGCGGCGCCGGCGAAGACGATGCGGCCCGCGTCGTCCAGGGCGCGGACCAGGGGCTCGCGGTCCGGGCTGTAGGCGTCGCAGAAGACCCGGCCCGCGTCGCAGGCCGCGGCCAGCGACGGCGCGTAGCGGTGCAGCAGGTCGCGGGCGGCGCCGACCTCGGCCGGGGACAGCCCGGCGGCCAGGCGCGTCCGGGTCCACGTCCCACTCCGGGCTGGCGTAGCTGAACAGCCACTGCCCCTGGTGGGCCACCGGCAGCAGGAACGCGTCGTCGGCGTCGAACAGCATGGCCTGGTCACCGGGTTCTGGCCGGTGCCCGATGTGCAGCGCGACCACCTTCTTGACCCGCAGCCCGAGCGGGGCCACCAGGTCGCGCCAGGCGGGCGCGGCCAGCCACGGGCCCGGCGCCAGCACTACGTAGTCGGCCGCCAGCCGCTCGCCCGTCCCGGTGGTCACGGTTACCCCGCCCGAGTCGGCCGCCAGCCCGGTCACCGCCACCCCTTCGGCGAACCGCACCCGCGGCCGCAGCCCGGCCGCCAGCCGGCGGGCGAGCTGGTGCACGTCGGCGTGGTGGCAGCCGCTCAGCCGCCAGGCCCGGCAGCCGTCCGGGACGTCGACGGCCGGATGCCCGGACCCGGCCGCCGGGACCGGCGCGGCCTCGCTCAGGTAGTCCGGGCCGGGCCCGTCATCCGGGCTGATAACAGTGGCGCCGACCGGGTAGATCGGCAGGTCCGGGTCGCGCGAGCGAAGCTCGGCGTAGTAGGCGTGGCTGCGGGCCGACATCCGCCGGGTCCGGGGCGAGCCCCCGCGCGGCAGGTGCAGGCCGGCCGACCGGCGGCTGGCCCCGGCCCCGACCGCGTCCCGGTCCAGCACGGTGACGGACAGCTCCGGGTCGCGGGCGGCCAGTTCGCGCGCGATCAGGCAGCCGAGTATCCCGGCGCCGACGATGACCACTGCGGGCTGGGTCATGGCCTACGGTCCCCGTGAATTCATCGCCGGACGGCTTGGACATCCACTCGATGAAGGAGTTCTGCTGCTGATCGGTGCGGACCCCGCGCAGCCGGTCCAGGATCCGCTGGCTGCGCCAGGCGTTAAGGCTCAGGTTGGGGTCGGCCAGGCCGCGCTGCTCACGGGTGGCGTTCTGGATGAAGATGTTGCGATCGGCCGGACCGTCCCACTGGATCGCGAAATTTTCGTCGATCTTGTACTCATTGCCCTCCGCTCCAGGCGGTATTCGAGCGAATTCAGGAAATTCAGCGGCGTCGGGCCGGAACCCGGTGGCCCAGATGACCACATCCAGCTCGACGTTCTCCACGACGCCCTCGTGATCATTGTGGCTGAGGGCCAGGTTCCACGCCTGGGTCGGCGCGCGGGTCACCTCGGTGACCGTGCGGTTGGGGTAGAGCGCGACCAGATCGGGGAGCCCGCTGAGGAAGCGGTGGGTGTATATGCGCTGGTAGATCCGCCGCAGCGTGGCCTCGGAGATGCCGTCGCTGGTGAGCAGGTATTGCTCGTTGAAGGCGGTCCGGGTGGCCGGTCGAGCTCGGCGAAGTAGTCGGAGTAACTCGGCATGTAGAAGTCATTGGTGAACGGTGAGTCATCGAAGCGGGAAATAGTTCGGCCGCCGCGATATCCAGATGACTCGCCGGGGTAAGGCGCCGTCGTTGCGCGAGATGAGATCGAGGAATGCCTCGGCGCCGGACTGGCCGCCGCCAACGACGCCGACCCGCAGTCCGCCAAGGTCCCCGGCCCTGGTCAGGAATTCGCTTACATGGAACTGCCGGTCGCCCAGGAACGGACGCGCCTGCGGGGGCACTGTCGGCTGCGATCCCACGCCCACGACAATGTTGTCCGCGGTGACCGTGGTGCGGCTGGTTTGAACCCGGAATATGTTGTCGTAATCGATCGACAGCACTTCCTCGCCGAAGACGACGTTCTCGTTCTTCCGGCTCGCCCATTCCATGTAATTGCGGAACTCCTGGCGGGGCACCGCGTCGAACTGGGCGTTGACGTAATGGTAGATTCGGCCCAGTTCGTGCAGGTAGGACAGGAATGAGTACGAGCTGGCCGGGTCCGACAGGCTGACCAGGTCCTTGAGCATCGAGACCTGGATCGTCGAGTCAGGAATCTGCTGGCCGTCGTGCCACCCGAAGCTCTCCTTCTTGTCGAGAAAGAGGTTCGTGATCTCTGAATGGCGGTACAAGAGAGAGGCTAGGCTAAGGTTCGCGGGACCGACGCCGATGCCGACACAGCGGTAGTGACGCAGGTTTTTACCCACTGCTTCCTCTAACAAAAGGGGCCGACCTTTCGGAGGGGGTTATTGCCAGACCCTAAAATTGCACGCCAAAAGCGCGCACGAAGTGAAGGACGCGGCTGGACCGCGCGAACTCTAGACCTGCCTTTATAGGCTTAGCGGGGCGCTTAACACGAGCAGGATCACATGGTGCCACGAGGGGTGTCAAGGCTAGTCTTGTGTGGTGGCTTCACATAAGTTAGATCTGCTGCAACTTTCCACGCGTGAATTGCGGGCCAGGCGACGTTGGCTGGCGCTGCGCCTCGGCGATGTCGAGCAGGTGCTGTTCGGGTCCCTGGTCGAGCAGACGCGAAGGTGCGGCAAGATCAATTGCCGGTGCGCCGAGGGCGCTGGACATGGACCCTACGCCTACTTTGCCCCCAGTGGTGTGCGCGGCATGAGATATGTGCCCGCCCCCCTGGTGGTGCCCGCCCTGACCTGCCTGGGGCAGGGCGAGCGGATCGAGGCCGTGCTGGCCGAGATCTCGGCCATCAACGTCGAGCTGCTGGCCCGGCGGGCGCTCCCGTAGCGCGCTCGGCGGACGGCTGGCGGTCGTCGTCGCTAGCGGTCGTAGTCGACGGCCCGGAACGGCCAGGCCACGGTCAGCCAGTCGCGGACCGCCAGGCGCAGCTCGGCGTCCTGGGCGGCGTGATCGGCCCGCACCCAGGACCGGACCCGGGCGTCGCGGCCGGGCCGGTCAGCCGGGTAGATGTAGACGCAGCCGATGACCTCGCCGCTGGCGGCGTCCAGGACGGTGTAGGTGAACCCCTGCCGCCGCGCGAAGTGGTCGGCGTGCATCTGCATGTCGGCCAGGTTCTGCTCGAGGGTCATGTCCGGGTCGGGCCAGTTGCGGCCGGCGAAGCCGGGGGTGGCCCTGATGTGCTCGATGCTGCCGGTCCAGGCGGCGTAGTCGGCCTCGTTGTGCTGGGGGCCCAGCGGCTCGAGCCGGAGCGCTCCGGCCGTCAGGGCCGTCGGCACCTGGAAGCCCGCGGGCACGAAATCGGAGTCAGCGGGGTTATCAGCGGGGTGCGGCCCGGCTGCGCTCATGGCGTCCTCCTGGTCGGCACGTAAGATCACCGTAGTCGAGCAGCCGCCGGTCTGGAGGGGAGACGCCGTGGTCAACGTGGTGGTCACCGGAGGCGGCGGCTTCCTCGGCGCGCGGCTGGCCCGCCGGCTGCTGGCCGCGGGCGAGCTGGACCTGGCCGGCGGCGGCGTGCGCCCGATCGACCGGCTCACCCTCATCGACCAGGTGCCGGCCCCGGCCGACCTGGCCGCGGACTACCGGGTGGCAGCGGTCCAGGGCGACCTGGGCCAGCTGCTGGCGGCCGGGCCGCGTCCGCGAACCGGGCCGGGCCCGACCGCCGAGCCGGGCCCGCTGGCCGGGTCCGACCTGATCTTCCACCTGGCGGCGGCGGTCAGCGGGGAGTGCGAGGCCGACTTCGACCTGGGCCTGCGGGCCAACCTGCGGGCCACCGAGGCGCTGCTGGCCGCGGGCCGCGCGCTGGGCACCCGGCCGGTACTGGTGTTCTCCAGCTCGCTCGCGGTGTTCGGGAACCCGCCTGACCACCCGCTGCCCGCGGTCGTCGACGACCAGACGCTGGCCAGCCCGCAGTCCAGCTACGGGACGCAGAAGCTGATCGGGGAGTACCTGCTGGCCGACTACACGCGCAAGGGGTTCCTGCGCGGGCGGGCCATGCGGCTGGCCACGGTCAGCGTCCGGCCGGCCGCCCAACGCGGCGGCGTCGGGGTTCCTGTCCGGCATCATCCGCGAGCCGCTCGCTGGCCAGCGCGCGGTCTGCCCGGTGGACGCGGAGACTGAGGTGGCGCTGGCCTCGCCGGACCGGGCCGTCGACGCGCTGCTGCGCGCGGCCACCGCCGCGGATCAGGACTGGAGCGGGACCTCGGCGGTCAACATGCCCTCGCTCGCCATCACGGTGAGGGACATGGTGGCGGCCCTGGAGCGGGCCGCGGGGCGGCCGCGACCGCGCTGATCGACTGGGTGCCCGACCCCGCGGTGGCCCGGCTGGTGACCAGCTGGCCGGCCCGGTTCCGGACCGACCGGGCGGCCCGGCTCGGCCTGGCCCCGGACCCGGACTTCGACGCGGTCATCGCGACCTACCTGGCCCAGACCAACGCCTGAGTGTTAATTCGGCGTGGCGCCACGTTTCCGCGGAAGCGCGTGGATGGCGGTCTGGTGCTGCTGGAGCAGCACCAGAGGGCCTCCGGTGCTGCTGTCGCGAGGATGCCGGCCCAGCGCACCCGTGTGAGGGAGCTAGTCGTGGGTGCGGGTGCGTTCAGAGCGGCGCGCGATGCCTACGACACTGGGCCGCGGCGGGGCTAGTCGCGGCCGGTGAACTCGGGGCGGCGCTTGGCCAGGAACGCCTGTACCGCGTTGCGGTGATCGGCGGTGGCGCCGAGCGCGGCCTGGTCGCGGGACTCGGCGGCCAGGACGTCGGGCCAGGGCGCGGCCCAGGCGTCGCGGATGGCCCGCTTGGCGGTGGCGTAGGCCCGGGTCGGGCAGGCCGCCAGGCGGGCGGCCAGCCCGGCGGCGGCCGCGGCCAGGTCCTCGCCGGGCACGACGCGGCCGACCAGGCCCCAGCTCAGCGCGTCCTCGGCGGTGAACGGCTCGGCCAGCAGGATCAGCTCGCTGGCCCGCGCGGTGCCTACGGCGCGGGACAGCGCCGCCGACAGGCCGGAGTCGGGGGTCAGGCCAATGCCGGTGAACGCCGTGGTGAACCGGATCCCGGCGGCGGCGACCCGCAGGTCGCAGGCCAGGGCCAGGCCGAGGCCCGCCCCGGCGCAGGTCCCGTTGATGGCCGCGATGACCGGCTTGGGCATGGTCGCCAGGGCGGTGATCACCGGGTTGTAGTGCGCGGCGATGGTGTCAAAGGCGTTCGCGCCCGACTCGGCCAGCGCCGCGGCGTGCTCGCCGAGGTCCTGGCCGGCGGTGAACGCCCGGCCGCTGCCGGTGAGCACGACGGCCCGGATGTCCTCGTCGGCGGCGGCCCGCCGGACGGCGGCCAGCAGGTCCTGCTTGGCGGCCAGCCCGAGCGCGGGCGTGGTCATGGTGATGGTCGCGACGGCGCCGTCGGGGGCGTAGCCGGCTGGTCCCTGGTCTGTCTCCACGGGGTCAGGCTAACCGGCGTGGCCGGGGACGGGCCGCCGGCTGCTGCGAGCGGGTGCTCACCGAGCGCGACCTTAGCGGCTAGACCTCAGCGGATAGCGAACAGGCGAATGGATTGCCGGACGGGGGCAAGTTAGGGGCCTGGGTTGAAGCTCCCTTTTGGAATCGGGGTGGCCCATGGCCGGCCAGATCGACGACGTACTCAGTCACGCACTCAGTGACTCACTCAGCGACCCCGGGCTGGCCGACGCCGGGCTGGCCGACGCCGAGCGCCGCAAGGCCGGGCTGATCGCTGCGGCCCAGGCCCGCTGGGTGGACGCGCTCACCGACCTCGGCGGGCGCAACACGCTGCTGTACTACAAGGACCGGCGGGCCGGCACCCTCGACCTGGCGCCCGCCGACCCCGAGGCGCTGGCCGCCTTCCTGCGCACCGGGTCGGCCCGGCTGACCCGGCTGTTCCGCGACGTGGACATCCGGGCCGACGCGATCCGCCGGGTGCAGGTCATCTACCGCAAGGCCCGCGAGCTGTCGGAGGAACGCGGCATCCGGGCCGGGTACCTGGCCACCGGGCTGGCCTGCTGGGACGAGCTGTTCCTCGAGCCCGCCGCGCCGGTGCTGCTGCGCGGCCTGACCATCAGGCCGACCCGGGCCCGGCACGACGACTTCGAGCTGACCCTGGACGACCCCGAGGTCAACCCGGTGCTGCTGCACAAGCTGGCCAGCGTGTTCGGCGCGGCCACCGAGGACCTGGCCGACGAGCCGCCGGACCGGGTCGGCGAGCTGATCACCCGGGCCGCGCAGGCCGCCGAGGTGCCGGGATTCCGGATCGATGACCGCCAGGTCATCGGCACGTTCACCTACGCCAAGCTGCCGATGGTGCGTGACCTGCAGGCGGCGGCGGAGCTGCTCGGCGACAGCGACATCATCGCCGCCATCGCCGGCGATCCCGGGGCCCAGGAGCTGATCAGCGCCGACGACACCGGCGTGCCTGATGGTGGGGCCGGCCCAGGCGAGAGTTCGTTGGAGGGTAATGGGGCACCGGGCGGCGGGCCGGAAGACGACTTCTCGGTGCTGGACGCCGACTCCTCGCAGCGCAGCGCCATCGACGCGGTGCTGGCGGGGCGCAGCCTGGTCATCCACGGGCCGCCGGGCACCGGCAAGAGCCAGACCATCGCGAACATGATCGCGGCGCTGGTGGCGCGGGGGCGCAAGGTGCTGTTCGTGGCCGAGAAGCGGGCCGCCATCGACGCGGTGCTGTCCCGGCTCAAGGGCGTCGGGCTGGCCGACATCGCGCTGGACATCCACGAGGGCACCAGGGACCGGCTGCGCATCGCCCGCGACCTGGGCGACGCGCTGGACGGGGCGCTCCAGGCGGCCCAGCCGCAGGTGGGCGACCTGCACCGGCGGCTGCGCGACCGGCAGGAGCGGCTCAGCCAGCACGCGGCCGCGCTGCACCGCCAGCACGAGCCGTGGGGGGTCAGCGCGTTCGCGGTGCAGTCGGCGCTGCTGGGCATCGACGAGCGGGCCCGGACCATGGTCCGGCTGGCCATGCCCGAGCGCATCGACCGCCGGCTGGCCGACCAGATCCACGACGAGCTGCGCGAGTTCGCGCACCTGGGCGGGTTCGTGATGCGGCCCGGCAGCACGCCGTGGTTCGGCGCCGCGCTGGGCTCGCCGGAGGACGCCCGCGCGGCCTGCGACCTGGCCGTGCGGCTGAGCACCCGGCTGCTGCCGATGCTGGTCCACCGGGTCGGCCAGGCCAGCGAGGAGACCGGGCTGGCCAAGCCGTCCGGCTACGCGGACGCCGCGGATCGGCTGCGGCTGTACGCGGCGGTGCGGGAGACGCTGCGGGTGCTCGAGCCGGGCGTCTGGGAGGCCGACCCGGCCCGGCTGGCGGCGGCCGTCGGCGACGGAGCCGGGCTGCGGCCTGCGGGAGCGGCGGGCGCTGCGGCAGGCAGGCGGCCGGGCTGGTGCGGCCCGGCCCCGAGCTGACCCGCGAGGAGCTGGCCGCGGCGCTCGGCCAGGCCGCGGCGCAGCTGGCCGACTGGGAGCAGGCCCGCACCGACCAGGGCCTGCCGCGGCTGCCCGCGAGCCTGGACGAGCTGGCCGCCTGTCGGGACCGACGGCGAGCGGGCCCTGGCGCAGATGCGGCGATACCTGCGGCTGCCGGCCGACCCGGCCGACCGGCTGGCGGCGCTGGCCGCCGACCAGGACACGGCCTGGAAGCTGCCGCGGCTGTACGAGCTGGGCGGCCACTTCGACGAGCTGGGCCTGGGCGCGCTGCTGGACGAGCTGGCCCGCCGCCGGGCCGGGCCGGACCTGGCCGCGGCGGCGTTCGAGCACGCCTGGCACGCCTCGATCCTGGACCAGATCCGGGTCCGCGACCCGGCCTACGCGGCCCACCTGGGCGACGCGCTGGACGAGATCGCGGGCGAGTTCCGGGTGCACGACGTGCAGCACCTGGCGGCCAACCGGGCCCGGGTCCGGCGGGCCTGGGCCGACCGGCTGCGCGAGGCCCAGGACGAGCACCCGATGCAGGCCAGGGTGATCCGCAAGCAGGCCGCGCTGCGCCGCCGCCACCTGCCGCTGCGCCGGCTGCTGGACCAGGCCGGCGACGTGCTGTTCGCGCTCAAGCCGTGCTGGGCGCTGTCCCCGCTGATGGTCAGCCAGGTGCTGCCGGCCGACCCGGCTGTTCGACGTGGTGATCTTCGACGAGGCGAGCCAGATCGTGCCCGCCGACGCCATCCCGTCGATCATGCGCGGCCATCAGATCGTGGTCGCCGGCGACGACCGGCAGCTGCCGCCGACCAACTTCTTCCGCCAGGTCGGCGACGAGGGCGACGAGCGGGCCGAGGACGACGAGAGCCTGGTCTCGTTCGGCGCGGGCTTCGAGTCGATCCTGGACGCGCTGCGGCCGCTGCTGCCCACCGCGCCGCTGGCCTGGCACTACCGCAGCCGCGACGAGCGCCTGGTCGCGTTCTCCAACGCCGCATCTACGGCGGCGCGCTGACCACCTTCCCCGGCGTGTTCACCGACGACTGCCTGCGCCACGTGGTGGTGGCCCAGGGACCCGAGCCGGGCCAGGAGGTGTCGGTCACCGCCGAGGTGGGCAAGGTGGTCGAGCTGATCCTGGAGCACGCCAGGACCCGGCCGGAGGAGTCGCTGGGCGTGATCGCGCTGGGCGTGCAGGCACGCGGAGCGGATCGACGCGGCGCTGCGGCAGGCGCTGACCGAGGATCCGGGGCTGGCCGAGGACGGCGGCCTGGAGGCGTTCTTCGGCGAGGACCGGGCCGAGCCGTTCTTCGTCAAGAACCTGGAGCGCGTCCAGGGCGACGAGCGGGACGCGATCATCTTGTCCATCGGCTACGGCAAGCACCGCGACGGCCGGATGCGCTACCAGTGGGGTCCGCTGCTGCGCGACGGCGGCGAGCGGCGGCTGAACGTGGCCGCGACCCGGGCCAAGCACCGGCTGACCGTGGTCAGCTCGTTCTCCAGCCACGACGTGGACCCGGACCGGGTGACCAAGGCGGGCGCCCGGCTGCTGGCCGACTACCTGGAGTACGCCAGCTCGGGCGGCACCGCGCCGCCAGCGTCGGGCGGGACCGAGCTGAACCCGTTCGAGGCCGATGTGCGGGACCGGCTGGCCGCCTGCGGGATCACGGTGGTGCCGCAGTACGGGGTGGGCGGCTACCGGGTGGACTTCGCCGCCGCGCACCCGGCCGACGCCGGGCGGATGGTGCTGGCCATCGAGGCCGACGGCGCCTCCTACCGGGGCTCGGGCAGCGTACGCGACCGGGACCGGCTGCGCGGCGAGCACCTGCAGCGGCTGGGCTGGAGCTTCCACCGGCTGTGGTCCACCAACTGGTTCAGCGACCCGCAGGCGGAGGTGACCAAGCTCCGGGCGGCCTATGACCGCGCGGTGGCGGCCGCGGAGCCAGAGGCCGCCGAGCCAGAGGCCGCCGAGCCGGAGGCTGCGGATCCGCCTGATGCTGAGACGCAGGCGCCGGGCCAGGCGGTCGTACCCTGGGGCCATGAGCCTGGATGACCTGGCGGGGCGGCTGGAGCACAGCCGGCTGATCACCGATCCGGACGTGATGGAGGCCTACCGCCGGGACCAGGCCGACACGGTGCGGGCCGGGCGGCCCGTGGCGGTGCTGCTGGCCGAGACGACCGGCGACGTGGCCGCCGCGCTGGCCTGGGCCGGCCAGCATCAGACGGCGGTCGTGCCGCGCGGGGCCGGCACCGGGCTGGCGGGCGGGGCCACGGCCCTGGACGGCTGCCTGGTGCTGAGCACGGAGCGGATGACCGCGATCCGCGAGCTGGCCCCCGACGACCGGCTGGCCGTGGTCGAGGCGGGCGTGCTGAACGCCGACATCGGCCGGGCCGCGGCCGAGTTCGGGCTGATGTACGCGCCGGACCCGAGCAGCTACGAGATCTCCACCATCGGCGGCAACATCGCCACCAACGCGGGCGGGCTGCGCTGCGTCAAGTACGGGGTGACCCGCGACTCGGTGCTCGGGCTCGAGGTGGTGCTGGCCGGCGGCCGGGTCGTGCACACCGGGGGCCGGACCGTGAAGGGAGTGGCCGGGTACGACCTGACCAGCCTGTTCATCGGGTCAGAGGGGACACTGGGGGTCATCACCGCGGCCACGGTCGGGCTGCGCCCCCGGCCGCAGGCCGAGCCGGTCACGGTGGTCGGCAGCTTCGGCTCGCTGCGGGCCGCGGGCGACGCGGTGGCGGCGGTGGTCCGGGCCGGGCTGACGCCGAGCCTGATGGAGCTGATGGACCGGGCCACGCTGCGCTCCATCCACGAGTGGAAGAACATCGGGCTGGACGACGGCACCGTGGCCATGCTGATCGCCCAGGCCGACGGGCCCGACTCCGCGGCCTGCGCCGCCGCCATGAGCGCGCAGTTCGAGCAGGCCGGCGCCGACTACGTGGCCCAGTCGGCCGATCCCGAGGAGGCGGCCCAGCTGCTCGGCATCCGGCGGATGGCCTACGGGGCCGCGGAGCGGCTGGGCAGCTGCCTGGTCGAGGACGTCTGCGTGCCGCGCTCGAAGCTGCCCGACCTGCTGGCCCTGATCGAGCAGGTCTCGGCCCGGCGCGAGGTGCTGATCTTCACGGTGGCGCACGCGGGGGACGGCAACGCCCATCCGACGTTCGTGTTCGACCGCCAGCCCGGCGGCGAGGTGCCCGAGCCGGTCTGGGCGGCGGCCGACGAGATCTTCCGGGCCGCGCTGGACCTGGGCGGCACGCTGACTGGGGAGCACGGGGTGGGCGTGCTGAAGCGGCGCTGGCTGCCGATGGAGCTGGGCCAGGACGTGATGGACCTGCACGCGATGATCAAGAAGGCGCTGGACCCGCAGGGGCTGCTCAATCCGGGGAAGGGCTTCTGACCGGCTCCGGGTGGCCGGGGCCGCTGATGCGGCGGCGGAGCAGCTGGGCGGTCCGGGTGGTCTCGCTGATGATCAGCTCGCGCAGCTCCGCCGACTCGCTGGCGGCCGGGTAGGAGACGGCCACGGCCGCAACCGGGTGGCGGGCCGGGTCGAGCACGGCCACCGCCACCGAGGAGATCCCGGCGGTGATCTCGCCCGCCTCGTCGGCGTAGCCCTGCCGCCGGGCCGCGGCCAGCAGCCGGCGCAGCTCGGACAGGGAGCGGGGGCCCAGGTCGTTGCGGAGCACGAACGCCGACGGGTCCGGGAACAGCGCCCGCACCTGGGCCGCGGGCAGCCGGGCCAGCATGGCCCGCCCGCTGGCGGTCAGGTGGGCGGGCAGCCGCACGCCCACGTCGGTGACCAGCGGCGGCCGGCCGGGGGGCCGCTCCTCGATGACGTAGATGACCTCGCGGCCGTGCAGCACGGCCAGGTGCGCGTTGTGGCCGGTCCGGTCGACCAGGCCGGCCAGCGGCAGCCGGGCCAGCCGCTGCAGCGGGGCCTGCCGGCTGTAGCCGGAGGCCAGCTCGTAGGAGCTCAGGCCCAGGCCGTAACGCTGTTCCTCGGGCAGGTGCATCGACGAACCCGTCGGCGATCAGCGTGTCGAGCAGGTGGTAGGTGGTGGACCGGGGCAGCCGCACGTCGCGGCAGATGGCGGCGGCGGGCACCGGCTCGGCCTGCTGGGCCAGGTAGCGCAGGATGGCCAGGGACTGCGCGGCGGCCGGGACTATCGCCATCAGCGCAGGCTACGCGATGGCTGTCTGGGATACCAGACAGCGAGAGCCGCGCGGCGCTGGTGCCCGGGTGTGCCAGTGGTGTCCGATGGGCGTATGACCGAGATCGTGGTGGGGGTAGGTGCCCTCGAGCCAGATGACGTGGTGGCGGTGGCGCGCCGGGACGCGCGGATCGTGCTGGCCCCGGCGGCCGAGGCCGAGATCGAGCGCAGCCGCAAGGTGATCGAGGCGCTGGCCGCCGACGCCGAGCCGCACTACGGGGTGTCCACCGGCTTCGGCGCGCTGGCCACCCGGCACATCCCGCTGGCGCTGCGGGCCCAGCTCCAGCGCAGCCTGATCCGCTCGCACGCCGCCGGCTCGGGCCCCGAGGTGGAGCGCGAGGTGGTGCGCGCGCTGATGCTGCTGCGCCTGTCCACGCTGGCCACCGGCCGCACCGGCGTCCGGCCGGAGACGGCCCGGGCCTACGCCGGCGCTGCTGAACGCCGGGATCACCCCGGTCGTGCGCGAGTACGGCTCGCTGGGCTGCTCCGGTGACCTGGCCCCGCTGGCCCACTGCGCCCTGGCCCTGATGGGCGAGGGCGAGGTCCGCGACGCCGCGGGCGCGCTGCGCCGACGCCGCGGACGGCGCTGCGCGCGGCGGGCCTCGCGCCGGTGGCGCTGAGGAGAAGGAGGGCCTGGCCCTCATCAACGGCACCGACGGCATGCTCGGCATGCTCGTGCTGGCCTGCCATGACCTGCGGCGGCTGGTCTGCACCGCCGACATCGGCGCGGCCATGAGCGTGGAGGCCCTGCTCGGCACCGACGCGGTGTTCGCCGCCGACCTGCAGGCGCTGCGCCCGCATCCCGGCCAGGCCGACAGCGCCGCCAACCTGGTCGCCCTGCTGGCGGGCTCGGCGCATCATGGCCAGCCACCGCGGCCCGGAGTGCACCCGGGTCCAGGACGCCTACTCGCTGCGCTGCGCCCCGCAGGTGCACGGCGCGGCCCGCGACACCATCGCGCACGCCGAGCTGGTCGCCGCCCGCGAGCTGGCCGCGCCATCGACAACCCGGTGGTCACGCTGGACGGCCGGGTCGAGTCCAACGGCAACTTCCACGGCGCGCCGGTCGGCTACGTGCTGGACTTCCTCGCCATCGCGGCCGCCGACCTGGCCTCCATCGGCCGAGCGGCGCACCGACCGGTTCCTGGACACCGCCCGCAACCACGGCCTGCCCGCGTTCCTGGCCGACGACCCCGGCGTGGACTCCGGGCTACATGATCGCCCAGTACACCCAGGCCGCGATCGTCTCCGAGCTCAAGCGGCTGGCCGCCCCGGCCTAGGTCGACTCGATCCCGTCCTCGCGCCATGCAGGAGGACCACGTGTCCATGGGCTGGTCGGCGGCGCGCAAGCTGCGCCGGGCCGTCGACGGGCTGACCCGGGTGCTCGCCGTCGAGGTGCTCACCGCGGCGCGGGCGCTGGACCTGCGGGCGCCGCTGGAGCCGGCCGCCGGCGACCGCGGCGGTGCGGGACGGGCTGCGTCCGAGGGCGGCGTACCGGGCCCGGGGCCCGACCGCTACCTCGCCCCGGAGATCCGCGACGCGGTGGAGTACGTGCGGTCCGGCCGGGCCATCGCGGCCGCCGAGCGGTCACCGGGCCGCTGCGCTGACCGCCAGCAGGTAGTCGGCTAGCCGGTCCGGCTGGGACAGGGCGATGAGGTGCCCGCCGGGCAGCACGTCCGCCTCGATGCCCAGCCGCTCCCTGGCCACCGCCCGCTGGAAGCCGACCGGGAACAGCCGGTCGTCGGCCCCGGCCAGCACCCGGGTCGGGACCGGCGGCCAGGCGGAGAAGTCGCAGGGCGTGCCGAACACCGCGTCGGACTCGGCGTGCTTGTGGTCCGCGCCAGCCGCCACCACGTCCGCCGGCACGTCGTGCAGGAAGTACACCGCCTCGTCGAACTCGACCGGATAGCCGCCCCGCCCGGCCGCCTCGGTGCGGGCCTGGCTGGACCCGGTGTTCTCCCACCACTGGCCCGCCGTCTCGCCCGGCCTGGGAATCATGGCGTTGACCAGCACGATCGCGCCCACCGGGACCCGCGCGGCGGCCAGCGGGGCGGTGAACCCGCCCAGCGACTGGGCGACCAGTACCACGTCCTGGCCGGCGCCGCTCCCGGTGTCGCCGCTCCCGGTGACCGCGCCGCTCCCGGTGACGGCGGCGGCGACCAGCTCCGCCGTACTCGGGCAGGCCGGCTTGCTCGTCGGGTCCGGGCAGCTCGACCGGGATGGCCGCGTGCCTGGCCCGCTCCAGCAGCGGCACCACGCGGTGCCAGTACCAGGCGGCGGCGCCTCCGGCGCCCGGGATCAGTACGTAGGTGCTCAGGCCGGCCTCCTCGTGGTGCCCGCGGCCGCGCCGCGGGGATCAGCGG
This sequence comes from uncultured Actinomycetota bacterium, assembly GCA_963730265.1. Classification (GTDB taxonomy): domain Bacteria; phylum Actinomycetota; class Actinomycetes; order Streptosporangiales; family Streptosporangiaceae; genus DASUBV01. The sequence goes on along the minus strand of CAVSRG010000009.1, from coordinate 3,093,098 downwards.
GTGTTTGCGAACGGTGGCGACCCGTCCTAGCCTGCACCTCATGCCGACAACCTGGCCAGTGGTCTCCTACGAGGTGTGGCAGCCGACCTGCGACACCCTGCACGCGCACACCCAGGTCCTGGGCAAGCTGGCCGCCCGGCTGGCCCCGCCCGAGCCGCAGTTGCAGCACTCCGCGCTGCGGCTGACCGCGCGCGGCTGGGAGACCGCGCCGCTGCCCGCGCCCGACGGCTCCGGATCGCTGGTGGTCGCGCTGGACCTGCGGGCGCACGAGGCCGTGGTCGAGCACAGCGACGGACGGTCCCGAGCGCATCCCGCTGACCCCCAACCGGGCCGTCGGCGACGTGACCCGCGAGGTGCTGGCCGCGGTCGGCGCGCTCGGCGGCCCGGTGCGGATCGACCCGACGCCGCAGGAAGTGACCTGGACCACGCCGCTGGACGAGGACACTGAGCACGCCAGCTACGACCGGTACCAGGTGGCCGACTACTTCGTCGCGGCCACCCAGGCCGCGCTGATCCTGGCCGCCTACCGGGCGCCGTTTCGCGGCCGTCAGCACGCCGGTCAACGCCTGGTGGGGGTCCTTCGACCTGGCCGTGAGCCTGTTCTCCGGGCTGCCGGCCGAGCCGCCGTCGCGCGACTTCATCATGCGCAACGCCATGGACGCCCAGGAGGTCGCGGTCGGCTGGTGGCCCGGCGACGCCCGCTATCCGCGGGCCGCGTTCTACGCCTACGCCCACCCGGCGCCGCCCGGCTTCGACCGAGATGACGCTGAACCCGCCGCCGCCCGCTGGGAGGAGGGGGTCGGGGAGTACCTCCTGGACTGGGATGCCGTCCGGACCAGCCCCGACCCGCACGCGCGGCGGCTGGAGTTCGCCCGGTCCGCGTTCCGGCACGCCTGCGAGGTGTGCTCCTGGGACCATTCACTGGCGGCCAGCACCGACGGCCGCCCGCCGCCGGTTTCCTCGCCGGCCAGCGGGCCGCGCCGGGCCGACCCGCGCCGGGTCGGCCCGCGCCGCCGCCCGGTCGCCGCGGCGGCCACCGCGGCCAGCCCGCCGGCCACGATCATGGCCGCCCAGGCGTGCCGGAACTCGCTCAGCGGGTGCCGCGCCGCCGGGCCCAGGACGGCCACCTCCACCGCCACGCCGATCGCGCTGCCCACCTGCCGGGACATGTTGAGCACCGCGCTGCCCGTGGTCGCGCGGTCCGGCGGCAGCGTTCCCGCCGCCGCGAACAGCGGGGCCTGGGTCAGCCCGGCCGACACCCCGCCGATCAGCAGGCCGGGCAGGAAGCCCGTCAGGTAGGCCGGATGGGCGGGCGCCGCGATGATCCAGTACGCCGCCATGGCCGCCATCAGCAACGTGCCGATCGTGGCCGGCGTCGTGCGGCCCAGCCGGGCCGAGATCCGCCCGGCGTTCACCGCCACCGTCGCCGACATCACCGGTCCCGGCATGATGGCCAGCCCGGCGCGCACCGGGCTGTAGTGCCACTGGCCCTGCAGGAACAGCACCGAGGTGAGCAGGAAGAGCGCGAACCCGATGTAGAACAGGAACAGCGCCACCGAGGCGAAGGTGAAGTCGCGGCTGCGGAACAGCGTCTTCTCGATGAGCGCGTGCGGGTGGCGCACCGTCCTGGCCACCGTCAGCCCGGCCGCGGCCAGCCCGGCGGCCAGCAGGCCCAGCGTGCGCGGGTCCGACCAGCCCCAGGCCGGCCCCTGGACCGTGGCCAGCACCAGCAGCGTCACCGCCGCCAGCAGCCCGGCCGCCGAGGCTCCGTCCGGCAGCCGGCTGCCCGGCTGCGCGCGCACCTCCGGCAGCACCCGCCAGCCCAGCAGCAGCGTGAACACCCCGATCGGCACGTTGATCAGGAAGATCCAGCGCCAGTCCAGGCCGGCCAGCAGCCCGCCCACCGGCGGGCCCGCCGTCCCGGCCACGGCCGCCACCGCGGCCCAGAAGCCGACCACCATCGCGTGCTGGCGGCGGCTGAACGCCGGGTAGAGCAGGCCCAGCGAGGTCGGCACGATCATCGCCGCCCCGATCGCCTGGACCGCGCGGGCCGCCACCAGCACGCCCAGCGCGGGCGCCACCGCGCAGGCCGCCGAGGCCACCGTGAACACCGCCACGCCGGCCAGCAGGAACCGCCGCCGGCCGAAGTGATCGGCCAGCCGCCCGGCGGGCACCAGCAGCGCCGCGAACACCACCGCGTAGGCGTTCAGCACCCACGACGGCCCGGCCAGGCTCACCGCGCCGAACTGGCGGCCGATGACCGGCAGCGCGATGTTCACGATGAACAGGTCGAGCTGGGCCATGAACGCCACGGCGGCCAGCACGGCCAGGATCCACCACCGGGCCGGATGGCCCTCCTCCGCCGGATCGGCCCCGTTCGGCCCGGCCCTGGCGGCCCGGTCGGCGCGCTCGTCGTGGCCGCCGCCGGCGCCGCCTCCAGGCCTGGATCGCCGGCCGTCGTGGTCATGAGCCCTCCCGCGGTCTCGTCCAGCTAGGTTCAATGGATGAACCAAAGTGAGGCTCACTCAATCACGCCAACGCCGGTTCAGTCAACGAACTAAGTTGGCGTATGCTGGCCCCGTGCCGCTTCACAAGGACTACTCAGGCCAGCAGTGCTCCCTGGCCCGCGCCCTCGAGGTGGTCGGCGAGCGCTGGACGCTGATGATCGTGCGCGACGCGTTCTTCGGGGTGCGGCGGTTCGGGGACTTCGCGGCCCACCTGGGCATGCCCAGGGCCGTGCTGTCCGAGCGCCTCGGCTCGCTGACCGACGCCGGGGTGCTGCGCCGTGCGGACGGCGCGCACGGCCACACCGAGTACCTCCTCACCGACAAGGGCATGACGCTCTGGCCCGTGGTGCGCAGCCTGCTGGCCTGGGGCGACGAGCACTACTCGGCCGCGGGGCCGAGCCGGGTCTTCCGGCACGCGGCCGACGGCGGCACGGTAAACGGCGACGGCGTCTGCGCGGCCTGCGGCCAGGAGGTGCCGGTGCGGGAGACGCTGGTTGAGCCGGGCCCCGGCCTGGCCAGCCGCCCGGACCCGGACCCGGTGACCGCGGTCCTGGCCCAGCCGCACCCGCTCCTGGAGCCCATCCGCGCCTAGTCGGGGCGAGGCCCGCTCGGGGCAGCGCGCGGCTATGCGGCCAGGGCCCGCAGCGGCCGGGTTCAATTCGGATAGATAACAGGGCTCGGCGGGCTGGATGACTCTGGCCGACCGCGCCCTGTTAATTCGTGATCATTTCCTTGGGGTCGATGACGTGTCCGGCGCCGCAGGCGTTTAGATGCTCTCGGAAAGGCAAACTTATGGCCAGCTATTCACCCTCTGGTGACGGTATAGGAGCAAGCTGGTCACATGGTTCAGCCTGCCAAGAGCAGAAGAACCTTTCTGCGGACCGCCGCCGCGGCCGCCGCAGTGCCTATCGCGGTGCCCGTCGCGGCCGAGCTGGCCGCGTGCTCGGCGGCCCCTGACTCCGCCTCCCGCGCGCCCCGCCACGAGGTCGCGAGGCCGGTCGGGGCCCGGCGCAAGATCCCGGAAAGCAAGCTGCCGGGCGACCCGCGCTGGGACATCCGGCACCTGGGCGCGCCCGACGCCATCATGGGCTACGCGGGGCTGGCCAGCGCGCTGCCGGGGGAGCCCGTGCCGCTCTACGTGTCGACCACCGCGCGGTCGTTCCGGGTGCTGGCGTTCCGCATGGGCTGGTATCGCGGTGATCTGGCCCGGCTGATCTGGCAGTCGGCCAGCGTCCGCGGCCGCCGGCAGCGCGGGCCCGCCCGGTCGCGCCCGACCAACACCGTCAGCACCGACTGGGCTCCGTCGCTGAGCGTGCCGACCGACGACTGGCCCGCCGGGCTCCTACCTGCTGCGGCTCGACGCCGAGGACGGCGCGCAGCGGTTCGTCCCGCTGACCATCCGCACGCCGGACAACGCCGGCCAGGTCGTGATCAAGAACTCCATGGCCACCTGGCAGGCCTACAACATGTGGGGCGGCTACGACCTGTACAACGGCCCGGCCGGGCTCGCCGACTACGACAACCGGTCGCTCGCGGTCAGCCTGGACCGGCCGTTCGACCTCAACGGCGCGTACATGTTCCTGGCCCACGAGCGCAAGCTCATCCAGCTGGCCGAGAAGATGCAGCTTGCCGCTGGCCTACGCCAGCAGCATGGACATCGCCGCCGACGCCGGCCTGCTGCGCGGGGCCAGCGCGCTGATCTCGGGCGGGCACGACGAGTACTGGTCGCCCCCGGAGCGCGCGAACGTCACCGCGGCCCGCGACGCGGGCGTCAACGTGGCCTTCCTGGGCGCCAACTGCATGTTCCGGCGCACCCGGCTGGCCAGCACGCCGGCTGGGGTCGACCGGCTGGTCATCTGCTACAAGACCAGCTACATGCAGGATCCCGATGTACGGCAACGACAACGCGCTGGTCACCAGCGACTGGCGGGAGCCGCCCGCATCCCGACCCCGAGTCGTCGGTCACCGGGACGCTGTACGAGTCCAACCCGGCCGACGCCGCCTAGGTGGTGGTCAGCCCGGACTCCTGGCTGTTCCGCGGCACCGGCGTGCGGCACGGCACCCGGTTCCCCGGCCTGGTCGGCATCGAGTACGACCGGGTCAACCCCGACTACCCGGTGCAGCGGCCGATCGAGATCCTGTCCGCACTCGCCGCTGACCTGCCGGGGCATCAACAGCTACGCCGACTCGGCGTACTACACCCACCCCAGCGGGGCCGGGGTGTTCGACGCCGGGACGATGCGCTGGGTCCGGTCCTTGAGCGGGCGACATCGGCTTGGCATTGACCAGCGCACCGGCCGCTTTACCCGCCAGGTGACGGCCAATGTGCTGCGCGCGTTCGCCGACGGCCCGGCGGCCGGAAGTACCCGGCCCGCGACAACCTGGCGGAATGCACGAGTGGGCGGGCGACCCTATCGGCACCCGGCACAACCTCTGGTAACGAGTCCCGCCGGCCGCATCACCACGAGTTCCGCGCCTGCATTAGGGTGGAGCTGAAAAAGTGAGCTATTGCTCCTGAAGCAGCGCTAAGTCACTATCAGTGAGCGCTTCTAAGAGAATGCTCGTTCCGTGCGAATGCAGCGTTTTTGCCTATTTATTTCTCCCACTTTACGGATTCTTTGGCGGGGCGCGCGAGCACGGGGCGGGGGAGCATCGTCGCGTCCGGTCATGAGAGGACCGGCGGAGTGTCAGGCGACGACACGGCAAGCGACCCAGCGGCTCCGGAGGCCCCAGCGGCCCCGGAGGCTCCGAAGGGCCCGCCCGTCCTGCTGCGGGTCGGCCGGCTGCGCATCCCGCGGCAGGCGCGGGTGCCCGTCCGCTGGCTGTTGATCTTCGGCCTGTCGCTGACCGCGTTCCTGATCCGGCTGCTCGTCCCGGTGCCGATCGGCCAGGCCGACAACCGGGACGGCCCGCGGGTCATGTGCGGCTTCCCGCTGCACATGGGGCCGATGTACAACCACCGCGACCCGCGCTTCTTCCGCTTCGCCTACTTCCGGTACGGCGTGAGCGCCGAGTGCCACAACCACCTGCCCTATCCGACCTCGGAGATGGTCCCGCTGGTCATCTCCCGGCTGCTGACCCCGCTGTTCGGCCTGCCCGGCCAGCTCAACCTGATCGCGCTCGGCATCCTGATGTCCGCGCTGGCCTCGGTCGGCATCGCCAGCCTGGTCACCGGCCTGCGGATCCGGCTGTGGGCGCAGCTGCTCCTGGCCGCGTGCATCTGGGTGATCGTGGCCGACGCGGCGATCTTCGACGTGTTCGCCAGCCCGTTCGAGGAGCCCGCCATGGTAGTCGGGTTCCTGCTGCTCGCGGCGGGCCTGGTGTACCTCGGCCGCAGCCGCCGCCAGGCCGTGGCGGGCCTGGTGCTGGCCGGCGCCGGCGGCTTCCTGGCCATCGTGTCCAAGGAGCAGTACCTGATCCTGGCCGTGCCCATCTGCCCGGCCATCATCGCGGCCAGCGTGACCAGGGACAGCCGCGGCCAGCGCTGGCGGCAGCGGCTGCGGACCCGCCCGGTCGCCGCGGCGACGGCGGTCGCGGGCGTCTTGGCGCTCATGGCCGGCACCTACGCCGTCTGGGACGCGAGCAGCAACTACGGACAGCGGCTGCACCACATCCAGGCCGTGGACACGATCTTCCAGAACATCGTCACCGGCCAGGACAACGTGCACGCCGACCTGAAGGCGCTCGGGCTGCCGCGAAGCTGGGCCAGGTACGCCGGGACCTACTACTGGGACCGGAAGTCGGTGCGCAACAGCCCCCTGTACGTCACCTACGAGCCCGAGCTGACCGACACCAACGTGGCTCGTTTCCTGCTCACTCACCCGGACCGCATCTGGGGCATCGCCCAGCACGCAGCCGTCGAAGCCCAGGTCTTCCGGGTCACCGAGCTGGGCACCTACGCGCCGAGCGCGGGCCACAAGAAGGGTGCCTTCGAGTCCCGGGTCATCGTCATCACCTGGCTCATGCGCCAGCTGCCGAGCACGCTCGGCCTGTACGCGCTGCTGCCGGCCTGGCTGCTGATGGCGGGCATCGCGCTGCTGGCGCTGCTGCGCCGCCGGGGCCCGCCCTGGCACCGCCACGCCGCCGTCGCCGTGCTCGGCCTGATCGGCTGCGCCTTCGTCGCGTTCATCCCGCCGGGCTTCTTCGAGGGGATCTCCACCACCCGGCACATGGTGGGCATGAACCTGGCCACCTGGCTGTCCATCCCCCTCAGCGTGGGCCTGGCCGTCTCGATGCTGGCCCAGCTGGCGAGCCGCCGCCGGCCGGTCCCGCAGGCCGCCCCGACGCCGGCCCAGCCCGAGGTGGCCCAGCCGGCCCGCTAGGCCTCCGGCTCGGCCCCGGCGCCCGGGCGCGCCGCCAGCGCGGCGGCCGCGAGCGCGGCGGCCAGCTCGGCGTTGCGGCGGGCGAAGCCGGCCCAGCCCGGCGGCGTGGCCGCCAGCCGGGACGCGGCCTGCGCCGGGCCGCAGGCGCGCTGGGACCACCCGCACAGCCGCCCGCCGGTGATCACGAACCGCACCAGCACGCCGCCAGCCCAGCCGTGCACCTCCGCGTCGCCGGGCTCCATCGAGGTGACCCGCTGCGGGCCGGTCACCCAGTCCAGCGCCTCGATCTCGGCCTGGATCCGGCCCGCCAGCTCGAAGCCCAGCGCCCGCGCGGCCCGGTCCCGCAGCGCCTCCAGCTCGCCGCGCGCCGCGGCCACCGCGACCGGCTGCCGCTCCAGCACCGCGGTGAGCCGTCGGGCGATCCGGTCCCGGTCGGCGCCGGTCACGCCCCGGGTCCGGGCCAGGTCGCGATGCGCGCCGCGGAGCTGAGCGCCGGCGTAGGCCAGCGGCAGGATCCGGCCCAGGGCCGCGGCGGCCTGCCGGGCCCGGAGCCCGCCCAGGTAGGGCCCGAAGTACCGGACCTCCCCGGCGTCGGGCCGGCTCAGGTGGCTGACGGTCAGGCCGGGGGAGCCGGGCCCGGCGTCCAGGCGGAGGTAGACGACGGTCTCCTGCCCGCCCGGCGTCCGGTTCCAGCGCGGCAGGCCCGCCTCCAGCAGGTTCCGCTCGAGCCAGCTGGCCTCGTGCACGGAGTCGCAGGCCACGGCCTCGATCCGGGCTACGGCGGCGACCATCGGGGCCAGGTGCTTCCGGTCGCGCAGGTCCGACCAGTACGAGGCGACCCGGCTGCGCAGCGTGGTGGCCCGGCCGATGTACAGCACCCGGCCGCGCGCATCGCGGAACCGGTAGACGCCGGGGGCAGCGGGCAGCCGGGCGACAGCGGCGGCGGGCACCCGACCAGTACTGCGCCGGCCGCCGCGCGCCGGCCGCCGCGCGCCGCCGGCCCCGGTTGCGTTCCCGTCCCGGCCGGGCGTACAGTTTCTTCACTGAGTGACATTATTGTCCGGCTGGAGTGCAGAGGCCCTGGAGTGCAGGGGCTCTTGAATGCAGGGGCTGGAGTGCAGACATGGCTAATGCGTGGTTCGAGACGGTCGCGGTGGCGCAGCGGCGGGCCAGGAAGCGGCTGCCCAAGTCGGTGTACGGGGCGCTGATCGCCGGCTCCGAGCACGGCGTCACGGTCCGGGACAACGTCCGGGCCTTCAGCGAGCTGGGCTTCGCCCCGCACATCGCCGGCCTGGCCGCGCAGCGCGACCAGGCCACCACGGTCATGGGCCAGCCCGTGTCCATGCCCGTGATCATCTCGCCGACCGGCGTCCAGGCCGTGCACCCGGACGGCGAGCTGGCCGTGGCCCGCGCCGCCGCCGCGCGCGGCACCGTGATGAGCCTGAGCTCGTTCGCCAGCCAGCCGCTCGAGGAGGTCGTCAAGGTCAGCCCCCAGACCTTCTTCCAGACCTACTGGGTCGGCACCCGTGACGACATGGTCAGGCACCTCGAGCGGTCCCGCGCGGCCGGGGTGGCGGGCCTGATCCTGACCCTGGACTGGACCTTCTCCAACGGCCGGGACTGGGGCAGCCCGGTCATCCCGGAACGGCTGGACCTGGCCACCATGGCCCGCTTCGCGCCCGAGGTGCTGGTGCGGCCCCGGTGGCTGCTCGACTTCGTCCGGTCCGGCTCGCTGCCCGACCTCACCGTCCCCAACGTCACCGCCCGGGGCGAGACGCCGCCCACCTTCTTCGGCGCCTACGGCCAGTGGATGCAGTCGCCGCTGCCGACCTGGGACGACGTGCGCTGGCTCCGCGAGCAGTGGGGCGGGCCGTTCATGATCAAGGGCGTGACCCGGGTGGACGACGCCAAGCGCGCCATCGACGCCGGCGCCTCCGCGATCTCGGTCTCCAACCACGGCGGCAACGACCTGGACGGCACGCCGGCCACGATCCGGACCCTGCCCGCCGTGGCCGAGGCGGTCGGCGGGCAGCTCGAGGTGCTGCTCGACGGCGGCATCCGCCGCGGCAGCGACGTGGTCAAGGCGCTGGCCCTGGGCGCGCGGGCGGTCCTGATCGGCCGCGCCTACCTGTGGGGCCTGGCCGCCAACGGCCAGGCCGGCGTGGAGAACGTGCTCGACATCCTGCGCGGCGGCATCGACTCGGCCCTGCTCGGCCTGGGCCGGTCCAGCATCCACGAGCTGAGCCCGGAGGACCTGGTCGTCCCGCCCGGCTTCACCCGCACGCTCGGCGCCTGACCAGCCGGGAAGACCAGCCTCCTTAACGCACGCTGGGCCTAGCGCGGGCCTGGTCTCGCCGGGCCGGTCCCGGCCCCGGTGGCCTCGATGGCGCCGGCCAGCTCATCCAGGTCGGTGTCGTCCAGCCGCAGCGCGCCCGCCGCCGCCCAGTCCCGCAGCTGCTCCGGCCGCCGCGCCCCCACGATGGCCCCGGTCACCCCGGGCCAGGCCAGCACCCAGGCCACGGCCACCGCGGCCGGCGTCGCGGCGTGCCGCTCGGCCACCGGCCGCAGGCGCTGGGCCAGGGCCAGGTTCCGGCTCAGCCGGTCCCCGGCGAACTCCGGGTTCCGGGCCCGCCAGTCGTCGGCCGGCAGGGCCGCCGCCCGCTCCGGGGTCATCGCCCCCGACAGCAGCCCGGCCTGCAGCGGGCTGTAGACGATCACGCCGGTGCCGTGTGCCGCGCACCACCCGATCTCGGCCGCCGCCGCGTCCCGGCGGATCATCGAGAACGGCGGCTGGAGGCTGTCCACGTGGCCGACCCGCTCGGCCGCCTCGAGCTGCCTGACATCGTGGTTGGACACCCCGGCGGCGCGGATCTTGCCCTGCTCGCGCAGCCGGACCAGCGCGCCCCAGTACTCCTCCGCCGGCGTGCCGTCGGTGGGCGGCCAGTGCACCTGGAGCAGGTCGATGCGCTCGGTCCGCAGCCGCCGCAGCGAGTCCTCGACCTCCTGCCGGATCGAGGCCGCGGTCAGGTCCGTGGTCAGCGGGGCCATCGGGTCGGCCGGGTCCCAGCGCCGTCCCAGCTTGGTGAAGACATACGGCCGGTCGCCGTCGGCCAGGCCCGCCATGGCCTGGCCGACGACCTCCTCCGCGTGGCCGTGCCCGTAGGCCGGGGCGGTGTCGACCCAGTTGATCCCGGCCTCGACGGCGGCGCGGATGGCGGCCTGCGACTCGCGGTCGTCCTGCGGGCCCCAGCCGGCCGCCCAGCCCCCGCCGCCCTGGGCCCACGTGCCCAGCCCGACCCGGCTCAGCACCATCCCGGTCCGCCCCAGCTCAGCCGCCGGCGCCTGACCCGGTGCCTGGCCGGCTTGGTGCCTGCTGGGCTGCTGCTTGCTCTCCTGGTACTGACTGCACGGGCTACCCGTCCTTCGCTGGTCCGCCTGACGCTCGCGTCCCGAGTCTGCCCGATGCTCGGCCGGCCGTTATACCCGCGGGGGCAGGATCACCGGCGGCCCTCCGGTGCTGCTCTGGCGTCACCAGAGGCCCGGCGATGACGCTGCCTGCCCGGCGCGGGGTCAGCGATCATGTGCCCGAGGTGACTGACCGAGGTGACTGATGGGGTGGTCGTTAGGCGCTGGGCTGCGGCGGGTTGGGCGTGGGGCTAGGGGTAGCCGAGGGAGGCCAGGCGGCGGGTGATGAAGTTGCGCTCGGCGGCGGTGGGGTCCAGCTCCAGCGCCGCCCGGTAGGCGGCCGCGGCCTCGTCGTCCCGGCCCAGCCGGGCCAGCAGGTCGGCCCGGGCGACGTGCAGCTGGGGCCAGCGGCGCAGCTGCGGGTGGTGGCCGACCGCGTCCAGGATGACCAGGCCCGCCGCCGGGCCCTCGGCCATGGCCACGGCGATGGCCCGGTTGGCCTCGACCACCGCGGTGGGCTCGTAACGGATCAGCTCCCCGTACAGCGCCGCGATCTGCCTCCAGTCGGTCCGGTCCGCGTCCGGGCTGGTGGAGTGGCAGGCCGCGATGGCGGCGTGCAGCTGGTACGGACCGGGCCGGCCGAGGCGCAGGGCGCTGGTCAGCCGCCGCTCGCCGTCGGCCACCAGGGCCGCGTCCCACTTGCTGCGGTCCTGGTCGGCCAGCAGGACCAGCTCGCCGTCGGGGCCGGTCCTGGCCGGCCGCCGGGCGTCGGTCAGCAGCAGCAGCGCGAGCAGGCCGGTGACCTCGGGCTCGTCGGGCAGCAGCGCGCTCAGGCCGCGGGCCAGCCGGATGGCGGCATCGCACAGCTCGCCGCGGACCAGCTCGGCGCCGGTGCTGGCCTTGTGGCCCTCGGTGAACACGAGGTAGACGATGCGCAGCACGGCCGCGAGGCGGCTGGCCAGGTCCTCGCGGGCGGGCATCCGCAGCCGCATGCCCGCGTCGCGGATCTTGCTCTTGGCCCGGGTCAGCCGCTTGGCCATGGTCGCCTCGGGGACCAGGAACGCGGCGGCGATCTCGGCCGTGCTCAGGCCGCACACGCAGCGCAGGGTCAGCGCCACCCGGGCGTCCAGGGCCAGGGCCGGGTGGCAGCACATGAAGATGAGCGCGAGCTCGTCGCCGGCCTGCCCAGCCAGGCTCCCGGAGCTCCCCGAGCCCGGCGGGTTGACGGAGCCGGGGTCGAGCTCGCGCACGGCGGCCTCCTCCTTGGCGCCCCGGCGAGCCTCGCGCCGGACCGCGTCGAGCGCCTTGTGGCGGGCGACGCCGATCAGCCAGCCGCGCGGGTCGGCGGGCATGCCGTCGGCCGGCCACTGGACCAGGGCGGCCAGGCACGCCTCCTGCACGGCGTCCTCGGCTACGGCCAGGTCACCGACCATGCGGGTGACGCTCGCCACCGCCGCCCACCAGTGGGCGCTGAGCAGTTCCTCGCTCAGCTGGGCGCCTGGGTGTAGATCACCGTGCGGACCTCGACCGAGCCGGTCCAGGCGGCGGGCATCATCGCCGCCCACTTCAGGGCCTCGTCCAGGTCCTCGCACTCGATCAGGGTGTAGCCGCCGCACTGCTCCTTGATCTCGGCCGCCGGACCGTCGGTCAGGATCGTCTCCCCGGCGCGGACCCGGACGGTGGTGGCTGACGAGTACCCGCGCAGCGGCGCGCAGTCGATCAGCACCCCGGCCTCCCGCATGGCCGTCAGGGCCTGGCCGTACTGGGCGTAGATCTCGGCGTACTCGGGACTGGCCGGGTCCTCCGGCGGGCCGTCCGCGGCATCGTTCAGCAGGAACAGGTACTTCATGAGCGTCCTCCCGGTCGTCCAGCGGGGCGGGCTCGTGTCCGCCCCTTTCCCGGTAGTCGAACGAGACCCGGCTCCCTGGACACCTAACCCGGCAGGACGGTCTCGATCCAGTCGTACACGACCCGCTCCAGGCGGCGCTGGCCCAGGCCCTCGCAGTGCCCGCCGGCGCCCTCGGCCGCGGTGAACTGGTGCGTGGTGACGGGGGCGGTCAGCTGGGCGGCGAACGCGTCGAGCGCGCCGTCGGATGTGGGGTCGCCCTCGGCGTCCAGGGCCAGCGTCGGGCAGTCAATCTGACCGGCCAGCCCGACCAGGCTGAACCGGGACAGCTCGCGCAGGTAGCCGGCCGCCGTGGGGGTGCCGTGGGCGACCATCCGGGACCGGTAGAAATTGGCCCGCCGCGGGTCGGCCAGCAGGCCGTCCAGCAGCGCGTCCGCGGCCGGGTCATCGGCCTCGACCTGGGCCCACAGGTCGTCGCCCAGCCGGCTCCTGGCCGACGCCGCGAAGTCGTACCGGATCGGGTCGCAGACCAGCGCGGCGATGCGGTGCTCGCCGGTGGCGCCCCGGGCGGCCAGGTGGCCCGCGAAGCTCCGCCCGAACAGGACCAGCCGGGCGGCGTCCACGCCCGGCTGGGTGACCAGCCAGTCCACGACCGGGGTGAGCACCGCCTCGAAGTCCGGCCGGAAGTACAGGCGCTGCTCGTACAGCACTCCGCCCTGGCCCGGACCCTCGAATACCAGGCAGTTCAGCCCGCGGCGCAGCGCGTCCACCGCCGTGAACGAGTAGCCCGCCTCGGCGGTGGAGTCGTAGCCCGCCGGCGCGATGATCGTCGGCCGGGACCCGCCGTCGTCGTCGGGCCGGAAGAGGTACCCGTTCAGCGTGGTGTCCTGATACGGGATGGCAACCGCCTCGGCCGGGAAGGGCAGGGCCGGGAGCGCGGCCAGGAAGCTGGCCCGGTGCGCCGCGTAGCTGTCCAGCAGCACGGGGGAGTCCAGGTCGTCGCGGGCGTAGAAGAACGCCTGCCGGTAGTACTCGCTCGCGCGCAGGAAGCACTCGGATCCGCTGGCCAGGTGGCCCGCGTCGACGCTGTCGTCGGCCTCGTCCCGGACGTCGCCGGCGGTGCGGGCCCACTCGCGGTGCCAGGAGTCCAGGTCGCCGGGCACGATGCGGTCGGCGGTCGCGAACGCCTCCCCGAGGTCGGCGCAGCCCGACGCCGCCGCCGACAGGGTCCGGGCGAACTGGTCGTCGAAGTCATCGTCCTTGATGAACCGGGTCATCGAGCCTCCTGAGGTCAGCCGGGCCGGTTACGGGGCGCGGTTACGGGGCGACCAGGGCGTCGGTGAGCCCGTTGATGGCGGCCAGGTTGCCGGCCAGGTCGGCGGGCACGTGCTGCCGGGCGGCCAGCGCGGCGGGATCGTAGTACGAGACCTTGGTCTGGCCGTCGTCGTCCCAGATCAGCGCCTTCAGCGGCAGGTCCAGGGCGGCCAGCGGCACGGCCGCCATCACCGGGGTGCCCGCCGCCGGGCTGCCGAACACCACCAGGACGGTGTCCCGCAGGTCCAGGCCCGCCTTCTGGGCCGCCTCGCGCTGGTCGATCACCGCGAACAGGGTCAGGCCCTTGGCGGCGATCATGCCGGTCAGCTTGCTGACCGTGTCGGCCACCGTCCGGGGGCTGGCCTTGGTCACGACGTCGGGCTCGCTGGCGGATCCGGTCTCGCTCACGAATGCTCCTCCTTTGGCGTGCGGGCTGGCCACGGGAAGAAGTATTCCCCGCCTGGCACGGGCGGCTATCGCGGGGCTGATCGGGGCGGTTACGCTGAATGTTCGCGCCGAGGTCCCGGTCGCCTGGTGCCGTGGAGGTGACCGTGCGCATAGCCACGCTCATCAGCTGGGTACTGACCGCCAGCATCGGGGCACGCATGCTCCGGTCGACGATCATCGGCGGCGGCCTGCGCCGGGAGCGGGCCAGCAGCGACGGCGTGTTCCCCGGACTCCTATTCGTCCACTTCAGCCTGGCCCTGACCGGGCTGGCGGTGTGGATCGGCTACGTGATCAGCGAGCGGCACTGGCTGGCCTGGGTCGCGGTCGGGCTGCTCATGCCCGCGATCGGGCTGGGCATCTCCACGGTCACGCTGTGGACGCCCTACCCGGGGCCGGGCGGCGCGCCCGAGGACGAGGGCCTGGCGCCGGGCCCGGCGAGCGCCGGGCTGGCCGGGCCCTCGCTGGTCAGCCGGCTGCCCGACGAGCTGCTGTCCAGCGCGCTGACCGACGAGCAACTGGCCGGCCAGCTCATCGACGACATGATCGACCGCATGCTGGCCGACCAGCCTCCGCCGGCCAGGGAATCCCGCTGGCGCCTGAGGGCCCTGATCCCGGTCGGCCACGGGATTGGCGCCCTGATCACCTTCCTGCTCGCCCTGCTCACCGCGGTCAGCCTGCATCCCTCATGATCGGGCGCGTCCGCCGGCCAGCGTCGCCGACGGACTCCCTGGTCAGCCGGACTGGAGCCCGAGCGCCGCGGCGACCTGCGCGGTGAGCGCCGGGGGGTCGGCGGACGGAATGCCGCCGCCCTGGGCGAACCGCGCGCTGCCGCCGCCCCGCCCGCCGGTCGCGGCCAGGATCTGCTCCAGCAGCGCCCGCGCGTCCAGGTCGGCCACCCCCGGCGGGATGCTGACGCCGATCCGCGCCGAGTCCGCCTCGGCGTCCGGGGCCAGCAGCAGCACCGTCACCGCGTCCAGCTCCGCGCTGAGCCGGCGGGATTCCCTGGCCAGGTCGGCGGGCGCCAGGCCGGGTTGCGCGGCGATCAGGTACCGCTGGCCGGACGCCGCGGTGCGTACCGCGTCGGCGTAGTCGGCCGCGGTCAGCCGGGCCGGCCGGGGCCGGGTGCCCCTGGCCGCCAGGGCATCGACGCGCTCGGGCAGCTGGTCCACGCTGACCCGCAGCCGGGCGGCCAGGCCCTGGAGCAGCCGGTCACGCTCCAGCGTCCAGGCCACCGCGGCGTCGCCGGTCACCGCCTCGATCCGGCGTATCCCGGCACCGATGCTGCCCTCGCTGACGATCCGGAACAGCCCGATCTCGGCGGTGGCGGACACGTGCGTGCCGCCGCACAGCTCGGCCGAGAAGTCGCCGAACGACACCACCCGCACGTCCTCGCCGTACTTGTCGCCGAAGAACGCGATGGCTCCGCTGCCGACCGCCTCGGCGAACGGGCGGACCCGCGTGGTGCGCCCGGCGTTCTCCAGCACCAGCGTGTTGACCAGCCGCTCGACCTCGTCGGCCTGCCCGGCGGTGAGCGCGCTGGGGTGCTCGAAGTCGAATCGCAGCCGGTCCGGGGCGACCAGCGACCCGGCCTGCCGGACGTGCTCGCCGAGCACCTGGCGCAGCGCCGCGTGCAGCAGGTGGGTGGCCGAGTGGTTGCGCATGGTGGCCTGGCGGCGCCTCGGATCCACCTCAAGCCGTACCAGGTCACCGGTGCTCAGCGTCCCGCTGGTGACCTCGATGAGGTGCACGAAGCGCCCGTCGGTGCTCTGCGTGTCGAGCACCGCGGCCGCGCCGCCGGGGCCGGTGAGCTGGCCGGTGTCGCCGACCTGGCCGCCGCCCTCGGCGTAGAACGGGGTCCGGTCGAGCACCGCCAGCCCGCGCTCGCCCGCGGCCAGCTCGGTGGCCAGCCCATGCGGCCCGGCGTGCTCGCGGGCCTCGGTCAGGGCCAGCACCCGGCCCTCCGCGCTGAGCTCCTGGTAGCCCAGGAACTCGGTCGCCCCGGCCCCGGCCGCCCCGATCAGCTCGGGGTCGATCACCACCGCGGTCCGGTCGGGCCCGGTGCCCGGCCGGGCCGCCGGCCGGGACAGCTGCTGGTGCTCGGCGAACAGCTCCGCGAACCGCCGCTCGTCCACCCGGCCGCCGCGGCGCGCGGCGAAGTCCCGGATCAGGTCGGCCGGCAGCCCGTGCGTGGCCACCAGCGTGAACGCGTCCTCGCCGCTGATCTCGAAGTCCGGGCTGGCGGCCAGCGCGTTGAGCTGGGCCAGGCCGCGGCGTACCACCCGGCCGAAGTCGCGCTGCTCGCGGGTCAGCAGGTCCAGGACCTGCTCGCGTCGGCTGGCCAGCTGCGGATAACTGGGCTCCAGCAGCGTCAGGGCGGCCCTGGCCACCTGGTCCAGGTCGAAGTCGTCCGCGCCCGCCTGGGTCGCGGTGGCGATCGCCGTGCGCAGCAGCCGCCGGGGGATATAGCCGCGGCCCTCGTTGGACGGGACGACGCCCTCGCCCAGGATCAGCACGGCGGCCCGGACGTGGTCGGCGATCTGCCGCACGTCCCGTGGGCTGGGATCGCCAGAGGCCAGCGCGGCCTGCGCCGCGGCCACGATCGGGCGGAACAAGTCGGTCTCGTAGACCGAGTCGCAGCCCTGGAGCACCATGGCCATTCGCTCCAGCCCGGAGCCGGTATCCACGCTGGTGAACCGGAGCGGCTCGAGCCTTCCGCCGGGCTGCCGGTTGAACTCCATGAACACGCCGGCATTCCAGATCTCGATGTACCGGCCCGTCGTGTCGAATTCACCGCCCGGATGGTACGCCGGGCCGTGCTCGGAACCGGTGTCGTAGAACACCTCGGTGCACGGTCCGCATGGCCCGGTGTCCCCGGCTGACCAGAAGTTGTCGTCATCGCCCAGATACACAATGTGGTCGCGGGGAATGCCGGCCCGCACCCAGGCCGCGGCGCTGATGTCATCGGGCGGCAGGCCGAGTTCCTCGCTGCCCCGGTAGACCGTCACATACAGCCGTTCTATGTCGAACTGGAAGCCCTCGGTGAGCAGCTCGAAGGCTAGCTGCACCGCCCGCTCCTTGAAGTAGTGGCCAATCGACCAGCTGCCGAGCATCTCGAAGAACGTCAGGTGATGCCGGTCGCCGACATCGCCGATGTCGATGGTGCGGATGCAGGGCTGGATGTTGCACAGGTCCGGCGCGGGCGGTACCGCTTCGCCCAGGAAATAGCGCTTGAGCGGGGCCATCCCGGCGTTCACGAACAGCAGCGTCGGGTCGTTCACCGGGATCACCGAGGCGGCCTCGATCCGCTGGTGGTCACGGGAGGTGAAGAACCTCAGGAACGTGTCGCGGATCTCGTCGCTGCTGGTTGGCCTGCTCATCGGCCTAGTAAATCTGCTGGCCGCCGTCGAGGCGAGCCATTTTCGCCGGGCCGGCGCCCGGCCTGCGGCGGCGGCCCCGTCCGACGGCAGTGTCGCGGAGTGGTCGGCCTGTTACCGCCTGCCCGCAGATACCTGAAATGCCCCGCTAATCAATCCCGGATAAGGCGCGCTCTTGGCCGCGAATGTGCCGGATCACTTTGACAAGAAGCCCGGCAGCGTGGACTATTCTTAACATGGCAAAGACTGTGAGCGTACTCGTCACCGACGACCTTGACGGATCCCCCGATGCGGAGACCGTGGCTTTCTCGTTCAATGGGCAGAGCTACGAGATTGACCTCGGCCAGAAGAACCTGGCCAAGTTCGAGAAGTCCCTGCGCCCATTTATCGACGCTGGACGCCGGACCGCGCACCGCCGGGCGGCCAAGGCCGGGCGTGCTGGCGGGGCGCGAATCGACCGGGCCGCGGTGCGGACCTGGGCCGCTTCGCAGGGCCTCAAAGTGTCCGAGCGGGGCCGTATCAGTGCGGATGTACTACGTCAGTACGAGGCGGCCCAGTAAGTCACCGAATTACCCGTCTTCAAAGATCCGGGCGGCATAGGCGGCGGCCTGGGTGCGGCGTTCCATGCCGAGCTTGGCGAACAGCGCCGAGACGTAGTTCTTAACCGTCTTCTCGGCCAGGAACATCTGCTCGCCGATCTGCCGGTTGGTCAGCCCGTCCCCGATCAGGGCCAGGATCTTGCGTTCCTGCGGCGTCAGCCCGGCCAGCGGGTCGGCCTCGGCCGCCTGGCCCTGCATGCGGGCCAGGACCTCGGCCGCGGCGCCGGGATCCAGCAGGGACTGGCCCGCGGCCACGGTCCGGACCGCGCCGATCAGATCGGTGCCGCGGATCTGCTTCAGCACGTAGCCCGCGGCGCCGGCCATGATCGCGTCGAACAGCGCCTCGTCGTCGCCGAACGAGGTGAGCATCAGGCAGGCCACATCCGGCAGCGCCGAGCGGACGTCGCGGCAGACGCTGACCCCGTCGCCGTCGGGCAGTCGTACGTCCAGCACCGCCACGTCGGGAACCAGGGCCGGGATCCGAGCCAGTGCCTCGGCGGCCGTGCCGGCCTCGCCGACCACGCTGATGCCCGCCTCGGCTTCCAGCAGGTCACGTACGCCGCGGCGGACGACCTCGTGGTCGTCCATCAGGAACACCCGGATCGGGCCACCGCGGGCAGGCTGCGCGGCTGACGGCGTGACGTCGCTCATCCGGCTACCGTAACCCGCGCCTGGGGGCTCTGAGCAGGGCCAATGGTCCCGTCATGGGGTCGGGTTCGGGACCGGCGCCAGCTTCCACCGCGTGCCATCCCACCGCTCGATCAGGAGCTTGCGGACATTGGGGGAAAATCGGCCTCCCCGACGGCCCAGGCCGCCGACGAGGACACCGCGCTGACCCCCGGCCAGGAGGCCGGCTTGGTCCCGGCCGGGCTAGGCGCGGGCACTGTCACCCAGTTTGTTCCGTTCCAGTGCAGGATGAGGATCTTGCCTGCTGTGTGGCCGACGGCCCACGCGTTCGCCGCCGACGTGACTGTGATCGAGGCCAGCGGTGCGGGCACGCCAGCGTGCGGGCGAGGACCAGCCACCTGCTGCCACTGGCTGCCGTCCAGCCGCAGCACCAGCCCCTAAACCGGCTAATGGCTCTTTAGCGGCATGAACAGGTCCGGCCGCTGGCCCAAAAACCAGTCTCCGCTATCTTCCCTAGTTCCCCAGGGCTCGATGATCTTGGTGCGCCACGGTCCAGCGACGTGGTTGTTGCTCTCACGTCGCAACAACGACGATGAGAGCAACAACCACGTCGCTGAGCACCCGGCCTGCGCTGGGGCGGGTGAGATAGGTGGTGGCAGTGCGAACGCCTGGGACGGACAGGACAGGTGGGACCGGCGGTCGGCCGCAGCTGAGCTGCGATCACGGCGACTGTGATCACGGCTGGGCTGTGATCACGGCTGAGCCGTGATCATGGACGCGCTCGGCGCCGGGGGGTGAGCAGGTCCACGACCTCGGCGGCCGGGCGGGTGGTGGCGGCCCGGAACCCGGTGCCCGCCCACAGGCTCATCCGGTCCGCATCGCCCGCTTTCGCGGCGGCGGCGCGTAGTGGCCGGGTCGCGTTGTTGATATCGGGGTAGGCGGCCGGCGCGTCCGGGTCGGCCGGCCATGAACGCGTTGGCCAGGCCGCGGGCGGGCCGTCCGCTGAATGCCCTGGTCACCGCGGTCTCGGTGAACCGGCTGTCGCCCAGCGCGGCCTTGTAGACCGGGTGGGCGCCGCTCTCCGGGCAGCGCACGAACGCGGTCCCGCACTGGACGGCCAGCACCGGCCCGGACAGCAGCCCGGCGGCGGCCTCGGCATCCATGATCCCGCCCGTGGCGATCTGCGGCAGGTCGGTGACCTGGGCCACCGCCGCGATGAGCGCCCGCAGGTCCCGGGCCGCGTCGCCGGAGTCGTTGTTGCTGAACGTCGCTCGGTGAGCTCCGGCCTCGCGGCCCTGGACGACCAGGCAGTCCGCGCCCTGGTGGGCGGCGAACTGGGCTTCCTCGGGCGTGGTCACCGTGACCGCGACGGCCGCGTCGGCATCCTGGAACGAGGTGATCACGTCGGGCGGCGGGCAGCCGAACGAGAAGCTGACGATGGCCGGCGGGTCCTCGAGCAGGGCCAGGACCTTGCCGGTCCAGTCATCGTCATCCCAGGCCGGGTCGCCGAGCGTGGCGCCCAGGGCGGCGGCGTCCGGGCCGAGCGACTCCAGGTAGGCGGCCGTGCGCTCGGGATGCCCGGCGGGCGCGCCCGGCACGAACACGTTGACCCCGAAGGCTTCCCTGGTGGCCGCGCGGACCTGGGCCATCTGCGCGACCATCGCCGCGCCGGTCTGGTAGCCCGCGGCCAGGAAGCCGAGCGCGCCCGCCCCGGCCGCGGCCACGACCAGGTCCGGGGTGGACGGGCCGCCGGCCATCGGGGCCACGACCACCGGTTTGCGGAGAACCTGCTCCAGGCGCTCGCGGCTCATAGGTGAGCCTCCTCTCGGGCCGTGCGGACCGATTCTGGCAGGATCTGCCGCGGTGGTCCCGGCGGCCCGCCGCGCCGCTCCCACTCGCGCGGGTAGCCGAGGACACCTCCTCGAACCGGACCCCGTCCTGCCAGGTGGTGCGGGGGATGTGCAGGTGGCCGTAGACCACGGCGGCGGCGTCGTAGGCGCGGTGCCAGTCGGCGGTCGCCGTCGTCCCGCACCACTGCGCGAACTCCGGGTAGCGCAGCACGCGCGTGGGCTCGCGGGTCAGCGGGAAGTGGTTGACCAGGACCGTCGGCAGGGCGCGGTCGCGGACCGCCAGCCGTTCCCTGGTGTAGGCCAGCCGGGCCCGGCACCAGGCCTCGCGGCTGGGGTGCGGGTCGGGGTGCAGCAGGGCCTCGTCGGTGCACACCACGCCGGCCTCGTAGGCCATCGCGAGCGCGGCCTCCTGGGTCGCCGCGCCCTCGGGCCGGAACGAGTAGTCGTAGAGCAGGAACAGCGGCGCGATGGTCACCGGCCCGCCCGGCCCCGCCCATACCGGGAAGGGGTCCTCGGGGGTGACCACGCCCAGGCCCCGGCACAGCTCGACCAGGTGCCGGTAGCGGGACTCGCCGCGCAGCCGGACCGGGTCAGCCGGGTGAGTCCACAGCTCGTGGTTGCCGGGCACCCAGATGACCTTGGCGAACCGCTGGCTCAGCGTGCGCAGTGCCCACTCGATATGCGGCACGATCTCGCCCACGTCGCCGGCCACCAGCAGCCAGTCGCCCGGCGAGCCCGGCCGCAGGGCGGCCACGATCTCCCGGTTGGCGGCGAAGGACACGTGCAGGTCGCTGACGGCCAGCAGCCGGGGCCCGGCGCCGTCCGCCGCAGCGCCGTCCGGTTGAGCAGCATCCGGCTCAGCCGGCGTCATCGGCGCCCCCGGCCCGCGGCAGCACGATCACGGTGAGCACCAGCCCGTCACGGGCCAGCCAGCGCCCGGTGAAGCCGGTCAGCGGCCGCCCGTCGGGCCCGGTCGCGGGCACCAGCAGCCGGGCGGCGAACGTCCGCGCGGCGGCGTCCACGGTGAGCGACGCCTCGCTGAAATCCAGCCAGCGCCGAGTCAGCGGATACCACGCCTTGTACACCGACTCCTTGGCGCTGAACAGCAGCCGGTCCCAGCTGATCGCGGGGGCGGCGGCCAGCAGCTCGGTGACCCAGGCCCGCTCGGCGTCGTCGGCCACGAGCCTGAGCACGTCGCCGGGGATCGGCTCGTTGGGCTCGGCGTCCACGCCGATCGACGCCACGTCCTGGTCGCGAGCCACCGCCGCCGCCCGGTAGCCCGCGCAGTGCGTGATGCTGCCCACCACGCCGGGCGGCCAGCCCGGCGCGCCCCGCTCGCCGCGGCCGATCGGCGCCGCGGGCAGGCCCAGGCCGGCCAGCGCGGTCCGGGCGCAGGCCCTGGCCGTGGTGAACTCCCGGCGACGCTTGTCCACCGCGCGAGCCACCACTGCCTCCTCCTCGGGGAACAGCCGGGCGCCTGAGATGTCGCCGAAGCTCTCGGCGACGGCCACGGCCGGCGGCACTAGCTCCTCGATCACTCGACCTCGATCCGCGCGGGCGACAACACCCCCCGGACAGGCTCTCATCGCGCGCCCCGCCGGTCCAACGTGAGACCGCTCACGGGCTGTCGGCCTCATCAGCCGGGTCAGCCGCGCGGCGGGGCAGCGTGAGGGCATGCCGGCGCAGCCGGGTCCAGTCCAGTTCCGGCTGCGGCGGCGGCACGCCCGGCCGGTCGGCCGGGACCCGGACCCGCAGCGCGCGCGGCCGGATCGTGCACCGCACCGGGGTGGGCAGCAGCACCGACTCGCCGTCGATGCCCACCGGGATGTTTGGCTCGCTGGCGTCGATGACCACCTCATGCGCGGTGGCGATGGTGATGAAGCGGCTGCCCAGCCGGCGGCTGAGCAGCGCCGCGGCCTGCGCCCCGGTCTCCACCTTGACCCCGACCACGCCGAGCACGCCCTGGTCCAGCCGGGCGCGCCGGCCAAGCCCGGCGATGTCGCCGGTCTCGTAGGGGTTGTTGCTGACCAGCACGGCCTGCGGGCCCTCTAGCGTCACCTCGCCGTCGATCCGCACCGTCAGCCGCGGGCCCTCGTGGCCGGACAGCAGGTCGGGGAGCATGTCCAGGGCCGTGGCGGCCTTGTCGTCGCGGTAGGCCGGGCTCTGCACCACCTGGGCGTAGGCGCCGAACGAGGCGTTGTTCACGAACGTGCGGGCGGGCTCCCCGTGGCCGCCGATCTGGCCCAGGTCGATGTGGATCTCGAGGCCGTCGGTAAGCGCGTCCAGGCCCGCCGCGGGGTCGGCGCGGTCCAGGCCGAGGTCCAGGGCGAAGTGGTTGCGGGTGCCCGCCGAGAGCACCATCATCGGCACGTCCGCGCCGGCCGCCACCCCCGCCACCAGGGCCTGGGTGCCGTCGCCGCCGGCCACCCCGAGCAGGTCCGCCCCGTGGTCCACGGCCTGCCGGGCCATCGCGGCCACGTCCACGATGCCCGGTCCTTCCAGCAGCGCCACCTCGGCGCCCGCTCCGGCCGCCTTGTCCCGGAGCCCGAACTTGCCGACCTTGCCGCCGCCCGAGCGCGGGTTCATGATCAGGAACGCGTGCTCCGGCGGCGGGGTGGCCCGCTCCTTCGGCCCGTCCGGCGGCCGGTCGCTGCGCAGGGACCAGCGCCCGGCCAGTACCGAGACCACCCCGAGCGCCAGGGCAGCGGCCACGTCCCAGCTCAGTCCGGCGATCACATAAACGGCGATGACCCCCGCGGGCGCGGCCACCAGGACAATCCCGGCCAGCCAGCGCAGCACCCCGCGGTGGGCCAGGAACCACCAGGCGGCCGCGAGGATCAGGGCCACGCCGGCGGCACCGAGCAGCACGGCGGTGATGCTCTTCAGGCCGCCGAACAGCAGCAGCAGGACCACGGCGGCGGCCGCGGCGGCCAGCGAGAGCCGGGCCAGCCAGCGCTGGCGCCAGCCGGGACGGGCCGGCGGGCGATCGGTCACCGCAGGCCTCCTCTGTTATAGATGAATGGGCGGATACGACAAGTTCTCCCCGCCGTGGCGGGCGAGCATCACCCCGGACGGGTGACCACGGCGACCAGCGGGCCGACTGGCCCGAAGGCGCGGCAGATGTCCGGGCTAATGTGGGTTTCTCCAGGCCGGTGCGACAGCGCTGGTACGACAAGGCTGGTACGACAAGGAGGTCGGATGGCGGGCAGGTCGGTGGCGATCGTCGGGGGACGGGTGGTGCCGGTCACGGGGCCGGCGATCGAGGGCGGGACGGTCCTGGTGACCGACGGCACGATCGCCGGCGTCGGCGCGGGACTGGCCGTGCCGGACGGAGTGCCGGTTATCGACGCGGCCGGGTCGTGGGTGCTGCCCGGCTTCATCGACGCGCACGCGCACGTCGGCGTGCACGAGGAGGCGCAGGGCTGGGCGG
Organism: uncultured Actinomycetota bacterium; assembly: GCA_963730265.1. Classification (GTDB taxonomy): domain Bacteria; phylum Actinomycetota; class Actinomycetes; order Streptosporangiales; family Streptosporangiaceae; genus DASUBV01. Next base: position 3,069,377 of record CAVSRG010000009.1, on the reverse strand, counting down.
GCCAGGACACCAACGAGATGACCGACCCGGTCACGGCGCAGGTGCGGGCCCTGGACGCGATCAACCCGGCCGACCTCGGCTTCCGTGACGCGATCTCGGGCGGCGTGCTGGCGGTCAACGTCAACCCCGGCTCGGGCAACCCCATCGGCGGCCAGACGGTGGCCCTCAAGTGCTGGGGCCGGACCGTGGACACCATGGTGCTGCGCCAGCCGTCGGGCCTGAAGTCCGCGCTGGGCGAGAACCCCAAGCGCACCTACGGGGACATGGACAAGACCCCGAGCACCCGGCTGGGCATCGCGGCGGTGATCCGCGGCGCGCTGGTCGACGCGGCCAACTACCTGGCCCGGATCGAGGCCGAGGAGCGCAAGCCCGAGGCGGAGCGCCTGCCCGTGGACCGTGACCTCCGGCTGGAGGCGCTGGGCCGGGTGCTGCGCCGGGAGATCCCGTGGCGGCAGCACTGCCACCGCGCCGACGACATCGCCACCGCGATGCGGATCGCCGATGAGTTCGGCTATGACCTGGTCATCGACCACGGCACCGAGGCGCACCTGCTGGCTGACCTCATCGCCGCCCGCGGCATCCCGGTGATCATCGGGCCGCTGATGACCAGCCGGTCCAAGGTGGAGCTGCGCAACCGGTCGCTGGCCAATCCGGGCCTGCTGGCCAAGGCCGGGGTGACGATCTCGATCACCACGGACCACCCGGTGGTGCCGATCCACTTCCTGGTCCACCAGGCCACGCTGTCGGTCAAGCACGGGCTGGACCGGGAGACGGCGCTGCGCGCGCTGACCATCAACCCGGCCCGGGTGGCGGGCATCGACGCGCGGCTGGGCTCGATCGAGGTGGGCAAGGACGGGGACCTGGTGGTCTGGTCGGGCGACCCGCTGGACATGTTCAGCCGGGTCGAGCGGGCCCTGATCAACGGCACCGAGATCTACACCGACACCGACGGCGACCCAGTCTTCGCCACCCCCTGACCGCCGGGGCTAGCCTGGGATCCGGACGGGCGGAATGTCCTTTCCGGACCGCCTCAATGATGACCTCCATCATCACGGAAAGCCGTCAGTGATATTCGCGAACGGATGACCGTGATCATGGATCTCGGCCTGGTGATCATGAATCTTGGTCGGCGTCCATGATGGTGGTCGCCCGGAGGCGCAGGTCACGTTGCGTGATTACTGGCTCAGCTGCCATGGACACAGTCTGACCCGGCCGCGCTCGCGCACCAGAGGTTATTCGGTTGGCGGGGGCGGGGGCGGGGCTTACGGTGGCGGGGTGCTGACGCCGCCGGACGGGCTGCCCGAGGACCTGCTGACCGTGGTGCTGGCCCGCGGCTGGGGGCTGACGGCGGCCGCGCTGGCCTACCGGCCCGTCGGCTGGGGCAGCCATCACTGGGAGGTCACCGACGCGTCCGGCACCCGGTGGTTCGTCACCGCCGACGAGCTGGAGAACAAGCGGCACGCGCGGTCCGAGTCGCTGACCGAGGCGTTCGGCCGGCTGCGGGCCTCGCTGGCCACCGCGGTCGAGCTGCGCGGGCTCGGCCTGGAGTTCGTGGTGGCGCCGGTGCCGGCCCGCGACGGCGAGCCGCTGGCGCGGGCCAGCGAGCAGTTCAGCGTCGCGCTCTTCCCGTGGATCGACGGGCAGAGCTTCGACTGGGGCAACTTCCCCGGCCCGGAGCACCGGCAGGCGGTGCTCGACATGCTCGTCGCGATCCACGCCGCGCCGCCGGCGGCGGCCCGGCACGCGCTGGCCGATGACTTCGCGATCCCGCACCGGGACGAGCTTGAGGCCGCCCTGGCCGGCTCGCCCGTCGCCGAGGCCGGGCCCTACGCCGAACCACTGGAACGGCTGGTGGCCGAGCACGCCGGGCCGGTCCGGGCGGCCCTGGATTTTTACGATGAACAAAGGTCGCGGGCGCGGGCCGACCCCGCCCGGCCGGTCGTGACCCACGGCGAGCCGCACCCCGGCAACACCATGCTCGTGGGCGGTCGCTGGCTGTTCATTGACTGGGACACGGTGCTGGTGGCGCCGCCCGAGCGCGACCTGTGGAGCCTGGACCCGGGCGACGGCTCGGTGCTGGCCGCCTACGCCGCCGCCACCGGGGTGACGCCGCGGCCCGGGCTGCTGGAGCTGTACCGGGTCGGCTGGAACCTGGCCGACGTGGCCATCGACGTGAGCCGATTCCGGCGGCCGCACGAGGGCACCGCGGAGGACGACAAGGCCTTCGAGCTTCTCCGGTCGGTGGTCGAGGAGCTGGGCTAACCGCGCTGGGCGACCCTGGGGTGGTCGCGCCAGGCGGGCATGGTGGCCATGTAGTCGAGCGTCTGGCGCTCCAGGTCCGCCCGGGCCGTGCCGGGGCTGCGGCGGGCCTGCCAGTCGACCATCCGCGCGAACCGCTCATCGAACGACTGCAGCTCGCCGTGCTCGTCGGTGCAGTAGTCGCAGTACCGGCCGGTCTCCAGGGGCATGCCGCAGCTTTCGCAGGTAGCTGTCGTGCTCATGAGATTCCTCCTTGATCTAGGTGGGTCGGGACGGCCTGGTCGACCAGGGCGTGCAGGCCCGTGATCAGCGCGTCGGCCTGGCCGTCGGGCAGCCCGGACAGCGCCGTGGCCAGCCGGTCCACGCTGAGGACCTCGCGGTCGCGGCGCAGCGCCTCGTGGCCGGCCGGGGTGAGCCAGGCCAGCGTCCGCCGCCGGTCGGCCGGATCGCTCTCGCGCTCCAGCAGGCCCTGCAGCTCCAGATGGCTGATGATCTCGCTGACCACGGACTGGGCCCGGTCCAGGTGCCCGGCCGCCTCGCCCACGGTCAGCGGCCCGGCCATGGCCAGGTGCTCCAGCACGGCCCGCGACGCGCCGGGCAGCTGGCCGCGCGGCCCGTCGCGACGGTGGAAGGTGAGGTACACGGCCCGGAACAGCTCAGCGAATCGCTCCGCTGAGTCGCGGCAGGCCCTCGTCCCTGGCTGGTCGGCGCTCACCGGACCAGGGTTCCGGCCAGGCACTACATCGTCAATCCCGATGGAATCTGGCCGCCCGCGCTGGGCGCGGAAAAAAGACCTTCGCGTTTTCTGTATTCGTTGCGCGGGTTTTGACTCTGGGTGAGTACATGGGTCCTGATCGTCGAGGAATGGGGGGACGCCATGCGACTGTCCGTTGTATCCCTGAGATGGCGGGCCGCGGCGGCCGTGCTGGCCGGTGCGGCGGTGCTGACGCCCGCGGCCGCGCTCGCCGCGTCGGCCGCCCCAGCGGCGACCGCGGCAACGACCGCGATGGCGACGACGGCGGCCACGCCCGCCTGCGCCACGTCCGGGCTGGTGATCTGGCTGACCGAAGACGGCGCGGCGGCAGGCACCGCGTTCTACACGCTGAACTTCACCAACCTGTCCGGGCACGCGTGCACCCTGAAGGGCCATCCCGGCGTCGCGGCGGCCAGCCTGGCCGGCGCCCAGGTCGGCGCCCCGGCGCGCTGGGAGCCGCCCGCCGCGCACGTCGTCCGGCTGGCCAGTGACGCCACCGGCTACGCGCTGGTCCGGTACTCCGACGTCATCACCGGCGGCGGGGGCCCGAAGCCCTGCGACGCGGTGCTGTCGGCCGGCCTGCGGGTGTTCCCGCCCGGCCAGACGGCGTCCAAGGTGGTGCCGTTTCCGCTGCCCGCGTGCACCCGCAAGAACGTGGTCTACATGTACGTGGAGCCGGTCCAGAAGAACCCGCCCGCTACCTGAGCCGCGCTGAGCTCCCGGCCGGGGCTGGTGCTGGAACGCCCCGTTGGGAGCGGCGCGGCCGCCGGTAGCGGTGCCAGGGGTCGCGCAGCGCGGCCCCGGTCAGCATCAGGCTGGCCGCGGTAATCAGGTACCAGGCCACGGTGGCCGCGCGGCCGGAGGCCGCGGGCGGGACCAGCAGCCGGGTGAGCCCGGGCGTGAACCACCCGGCTGCGATGACGGCCAGGCCGGCCGGCCCGGCGACGGCTCCGCTCAGGTCGGCGTAGCGGGACCGGTCACAGACGGCGGCGCTGGTCACGACCAGCGCCGCCCACCCGGTCAGCTGGGCCAGCAGCGGGTAGATGGCCGGGGGCGTGGTTCCCCGCGGGCTGGTGTGCGCCATGAGGCCCAGCTGGATCGCGACGGTGGCGGCCAGCACCGGCCCGGCCAGCAGCAGCTGGATGGCCGGCGTCACCCAGGCGGGCGTCGGGGCGGCCACGGCCAGCGCCCGGACCGGAGTGCGGGCCACGAAGGCCAGCCCGGCCAGCGCGGGCACGAACGTCAGGCGGACCTGGGTCTGGTCGAGGGGCGAGCGGGACCGGTCGGCCACGTAGGCCAGGAGCGCCAGCAGGGCCAGGCCGGCCAGGCAGCCGCCCAGCAGCGGACCCCAGGGCATGGTGCGGGTGAGGTGCCGGGTCAGGGCGGGCCGGGTACGGGGCCAGCGCCGGCCGGTCCGGCGGGCCGGCCGGGTGCCGTCGCGGGTGAGCCGGGGCGTGATCATGAGCTGCTCGGCCTCACGGGCGGCACAGCGGGTTCGGCGGCGACGGGGAGCCGCCGGGGGGCAGGGTCAGGCTGCGGACGCGGGGCAGCGGGATCCCGAGCGCGGCCGCCAGCCGGGCCTGCGAGGTGCGCCAGTTCAGCCAGGAGCTCCAGGCGCCGTCCAGCACCCGGCTCACGCGCTGGGCGGGCAGCCGGGTCATCGCCTCGGCCAGCAGGTACCCGGCCTCGGTGGGCTGCGGCCCCACCGCGGTCAGGAAGCTGGCCCCCTCGCCGGGATAGGCCCATTCGAGAACCGGCGTGCCGCGCACCACGGCCACCGGGAGCACGCCGCTGCCGGGCTCGGGTGCAATGGGCTGGAGCTCGCTCGCGGTGGCACTGGTGGCCCGGATGGCCAGCCAGATCGCGACGGCCTCCCTGGCCTGGCCCAGCGGCACGCACTGCGCGCTGGCGCTGGTGTCGACGCCGGACGAGGGCGGCAAGCCCACCACCCACTCGGTGGGCGCCAGCCCCACCGCCCACTCGGCGGCGGCCAGGGCCAGGCTGAAGCGCACCCCGCCTGACGGGCTGGCCAGGCCAGGCGCGGGCGGTCAGGTAGATCACCGAGGCCGAGCTGGCGGTGCCCGGCGCCCGGGCCAGCTCCCGGTCCCACCGGGTCAGCAGCGCCTGCGGGTGACCGTGGGTCAGCACCGGGTCGGTGAAGTCCACTGCCGCCGTCTGGCGGAGGGTCAGCGGCTGGGCGGGTCGCCGGGGCAGCTGAGCGACCACTGCGCCGACGGTGGCCTGGAGCGCGGGCAGCTCGCCGCCGAAGCCGGGGTACAGGCAGTACCTGACCTGGCTGGCGGTGGCGCAGTGCTGGACCGCGGCCGGGTCGGCCACCTCGGCGGTCAGGCGGCTCAGCTCGGGCGCGGGAATCGGCCGCAGCTGCGCGGCCCCGGCCACGCCGATGACCGCGACGGCCGCCGCCGTGGCCACCGCCAGCCCGATGCGGAGCCGCCGGCGGCCGACGGTCAGCACGAGCGCCACCAGGGCGGCCAGGGCGGCCAGCCCGGCCAGCATGGCCGCGTGCGCGGCGGCGGGCGGGTACCCGGCCAGCGGGCCGGGCAGCTCCCTGAGCTGACCCGGTGCGACCCAGGGGAACAGCCAGATGAACGGGTCATTGAACCGGTTGGACTGCGAGAACGGCACCAGCAGCGCGAACGCGGCCAGCGCTCCGGCCAGCGGGTGGGCGAAGCGCGACCCGACCGCGACCCCGACCGCGCCGGCCGCGATCACCAGCAGCACGCCGGCGGCCAGCGCCGCGAGGCCGGGCGCCGGCCGCCCCGCGCAGCTCCAGCACGGCGGCCGTGCCGCCGATCAGCACCAGGCTGGCAGGCACCGCGCCCAGCAGGCCGATCAGCTGGGCCAGGACCCGCGTGCTGGCTGCGGCCGGGAAGCTGCGGTACAGCTCGGCCATCCCGTCCCGGCGGGCCCGCCCGGCCGCCAGCTGGGCGGCGACCAGCACGGTCAGGCCCAGGACCAGCTGCCCGTAGCCGATCCCCCAGGCGACGGCCCACCAGGCGCGGCTGCGCCGGCCCGATGCCGATCTCGTACACCATGGCGGCGCCGGCCACCAGCCCGGCCAGCACCAGCACGCTGCGGGCCAGCCGCCCGGCCTCGACCACGGCCAGGCTGGCCACGGTGCGCGCCGCCGAGCTCGGCCCACCGCGAGCTGGGCCGGGCCCGGCGGCGTCGTCGGGGGCGGTGCCCGCGCCAGCCGCGGCGGGCCGGGATCCCGCGGCGGTCACCGGGCGCCGGCCGCGTGGGACAGCAGCAGGTAGCCGTCCTCGACGGTCGGCGAGCCCAGCTCGACGTCGTCGGGGCGGGTTCTGCCGATGTGCCGCCACCGCCCGTCGCTGCCCCGCCAGGACAGGTGGGCCCGGCCGTAGCGCCCGTCCGCGGTCCACACCTTCCCGGCCGCCGTGGCGGCCAGCTCGGCGGGCGTGCCGGCGAACCGGACCTGGCCCTGGAGCAGCACGATCACGTGCGCGCAGATCGCGGCGATGTCGTCGGCCTGGTGCGTGGACAGCATGATCACCGGGTCGCCGGGCAGGTTCGACAGCAGCTCGCGGAACCGCAGCCGCTGCTCCGGGTCCAGGCCGGCCGTCGGCTCGTCGAGCACCAGCAGGCCGGGCTGACCCAGCAGGGCCTGGGCGATGCCGACCCGCTGGCGCATCCCGCCGGACAGGGTCCGGATCCGGCGCCGGGCATAGCGCTCCAGGTCGGTGTCGGCCAGCACCCGGGCCACCTCACCGGCCCGCTCGCGCCGCCCGGTGATCTCCTTGAGGATGGCCACGTAGTCCAGGAACGCGGCCACGGTGAAGTGCCGGTGGTACCCGAGCTCCTGGGGCAGGTAGCCCAGGCGGCGGCGGATCTCAACGCGCTCGGCCGGCTCGCGCGGGTCCAGGCCGAGCACCGACACCTGGCCCGCGTCGGGCTCGCTGACGGTGGCCAGGACCGACAGCAGCGTCGTCTTGCCGGCGCCGTTCGGGCCGAGCAGGCCAGTGATGCCGCGGCCCAGGGTCAGGTCGACCTGGTCCAGCGCCCGGGTCGGGCCGTAGCTGCGGGACAGGCCCGTGATGGTGACCGCCGCGGTGTGCAGGTTCAGGGTCATGTCATCCATCCGAGCTCGAAGCGGTCACGGCGCAGGAACAGCACAGCGGCGGCGGCGGCCAGCACCAGGCGGCAGACTGCCTGAGCGGGCCACTGCACGGCCACCAGCGGCGGATGCCGCAGCGTCAGCGCCAGCACCGGCCCGGTCCACAGCGCGGCCGACCCGACCGCGGCGGTCACCGGCCCGACCACGGTGGCGGCCGCGAGCGCCAGCGCGCACAGGGCCAGCGACGGCAGGAGCAGCGCCGCGGGCAGCCAGCCGGGGCCGGGCACCGCGAACGCGGCGGCGGCGGCCAGGATCAGCGCGGTGGCCAGGGCGCAGAGCGCGCGGACCAGGAGCAGCGTGAAGCCGGAGAACGGCGCGGCGGCCGCCAGCCGCCAGGCGGGATCGAGCCTGGGCTGGAACGCGGCCGCCACCCCGGCCAGCGTCAGCAGCGGCGTGATCAGCAGGAACGGCGCCAGGACGGTCCAGCCCCGGCCGCTGCCCACCGCGACCGGGCGCGGGCCGACCCAGCCGTGCTGGGCCAGCACCGCCTCGCCGGCGACCGCGGCCAGCACGCCCGCCACCGACAGCAGCCAGGACGCCCGCAGCGACGGGGTCGCGGCCAGCAGGCTCAGCGAGCTGATCGGGGACCCCCGCGCGGCGCAGCAGCCGCCCGGCCGGCCCCCGTCCGGGATCGCCGCGCGGACCAGCACCACCGAGCGGTTGCGGGCCAGCCGGCCGGGTCCGCGTGCGCCGCCAGCGCCGCGCGGCAGTGCGGGCAGCCGGCAGATGGGCCTCGACCGACCAGGCGGCGACCCCGTCGGCTGACCCGGCCGCGTAGCCGGCCAGCAGCTCATCGCCGGGTGCCAGCCGGCTCGGGCCGGGTGCGACGGGAAGCTGGCTGGTCATGGCGTCCCCCAGGCTCGGCGGCGACTGCGCGGCTCGGGCCCGGCGCGATCGGGCGGGGATCCGGCGGCGGCTCGGCCAGGGCGGCGCGCAGCCCTGGCGGGCCCGGTAGCAGCGGGACTTCACCGTGCCCTCGGCCACGCCCAGCAGCTCGGCCGCCTCGGCACAGGTCAGGCCGTCCAGCACCGTCGCCTCCAGCGCGCCGCGCAGCTCCGGGGTCAGGCCGGCCAGGGCCTGGCCCAGGCGGCCGTGCTCGATGCCGAGCAGCACCTGCTCCTCGGCCGAGATGACCGCCTCCGGCTCGGCCGCGCGCCAGGCCGGCCGGCGCCGCGCCCCGTGCTCGCGCCGGATGGCGTCGATCAGCCGGCGGATGCCGATGCCCCAGATGAACGCGGCCACGTCGCCGCGGTCGCGGTAGCTGCCCGCCTGCCGCCACAGGGCCAGGAAGGTGTCCTGCACCGCGTGGTCCACGATGTCCGGCGAGCCGCACCGGCGCGACAGCCGGACGGTCAGCCAGCCGGCGTGCCGGTCGTAGAGCGCGGCCAGCGCGGCCTCGTCACCGCGGGCCACAGCGCGCAGCAGCGCCGCGTCCTCGCGCTGCTCGGGTCCGCGGCTCACGCCGGGGACCCTGCTCGTGCCCACATGCTCTCCCTGTCGCGGAGCCGGTCCCGGACGGTTCCCGTTCCGGGTCAGAATCCGGGACCGGATCCGCGACAGGACGGGTCACGCCGCGGTGATCAGGCCCAGCTGCTGGAGCACCCGGAGGCCGTCGTCGAGCCCGATCTCCTCGGTGATGAGGCCGTCGGTGACCTTCAGCACCGTGGTCCCAGTGAACCGTATTGTCTTGCCCGTCCCGGCCGGGAGCGAGCCTACGGGCAGGTCGTCGAAGGCGGCCCCGGTCTGGGTGCCGCCGCCCTCCCACTGGCCGACGACGTAGTCGCCCTCGGCGATCAGGTCGGCGGTGCCCCAGAAGTTGAGGTCGGGGAAGGAGGCACGGAACTTCTCGGCGAACTGCCGCACCTCGTCCCGGCCCCGGCACGGCGCGTGCATCGAGTACTCGAACCGGATGTCGGGCGCGGCCAGCTCGTCGATGATGGCGGGGTTGAAGTCCGGGCCCCAGAACTCGGTGAACCAGCGGCCCACGATGGCCTTGTTCTGCTCGGCTGACATGGTCGTCCTCTCGGTCGGCGCTCTGTTCGGGCGCGCCCCGTGGGGGGCGCGCCCAGGCAGACGCCGGCCGGCGCCCGGACGTGAGCCGACCCGGCGGCCGGGGTCAGGTGGCCTGGTCGGTGGCCGGGTCAGGTGGTCAGCAGCTGCAGCTCGCCCTGGTCGATGCGGGCCGAGACGGTCCGCGTCGCGTCCGCGGCCCGCGGGATGCCGACGTGCACGAAGCCCGAGCTGACCTGGCTGCTGACCAGGTAGCCCACGCCGCCCGGCAGCCGGACGGTGGCCTGGGCCGAGACCAGCGCGACGCTGATCTGTCGGGGTGCCACGGCGAAGCTGGCGCTCAGGTGGCCCGAGGTGATCTGCGCGGCCAGCGTCGGGGAGCGCAGCCCGGTCGCGCTGACATCGACGCTGGCGGCCAGGATGCGCAGCGCGCCGGCCATGCCGGACACGATGACGTGGCCGGACGGCTGGCGGATGACGGTGGCCGTGCGGCCGGGCACGACCAGCCGGTAGTCCTCGGTACACGGGCTGGCCTGGGCGCACCGGTACGACAGGTGCAGTACCCCGCTGTGCGCGCCGCGGCCGCTGCGGTCCAGCCGGCGGGTGGCCACCGGCGCGGCCCGGCCGTTCCAGTGCAGCACGCCGGTCAGCCGGACCTGGCCGCTGCGGGCGCCCACGATCGTCAGCAGCCCCGGCACGCCGCGCAGGTCCACGGTGCCGACCGCCGAGGCGGTGACGGCGACCGCCTGGCTGCCCGGCGTCGACCCGGCCCGGGCCGAGCCGCCGGGCCCGCCCAGGCTCAGCTCCCCGACCGCCACCACCAGCACCACCAGGGCCAGCGCGGCCACGGCCGCCGCCGCGACGCGCGGTCCCGGCCGCCACCGCCCCGGCCGGCCGGGCCGCGGCCGTCTCTCGCCGGTCGCTGGGCCGGGGCCGGCGGCCGCCACCGGGCCGCCAGCGGCGGCCTGACCAGCGGGGACCACGGGGCCGGGGGAGGCCACGGGATCGGCCGCGGCGGGAACGATGGGCAGCTCCGGGAACGGCTGCGTCGCCTGGTCCGGCTCGCCGGCCCCGAACCTGAGCCCGTACCCCTTCACGTCCGCGGCCAGGTCGGCCACCGTCGCGGCGGCCGGGTCGCGATGCTGGCTGAAGCCCGTGTTGGCGGCGTGGCACCAGACGCAGGCCCACCGCTGATGCCAGCCCTGGAGCGCGCTCACGTGGCTGACCATCTGACAGCCCGAGCAACGGCGCAGGAAGTACGAGCGGTGACAGGCCGGGCACGACCAGTGCGTCTGGCCCGGGCTGGCCGACTCGCTGCTGGCCTGGCAGCTGGGGCAGGGGATAGCGACCATTCCCGGGTCCATGCCCGCATGGTGGCATTCCATTCATGGCCGCTGGTCCGCCATTTACGGGCCGTTATTTCTCCCTAACAAATGCCCTGGCCCGGCCGCCGATGAGCCCGCCGCCGTGAGCCGGGCTGGCTAGAGTGCGGCCTTAGGCGTCTGTGCAGCTAGGAGGCGGTTCGTATGGCCAGGTTCATGGTGATTTACCGCTCGTCGGTGTCCGCCCGCGAGGCGATAGCGAACACCACGCCCGAGCAGATGAAGGCGGGCATGGGCGCCTGGATGGACTGGGCGGCCAAGGCCGGCGACGCGATCATCGACCTGGGCAGCCCGCTGGCGCTGTCCACGCGGCTCGGACCCGGATCCTCCACCGTAGGCGGTGACGACATCTCGGGCTACTCACTGATGCAGGCCGCGTCGGCCCCGGACCTGGCCGACGTGCTGGCCGGCCATCCCCATCTGGCCCAGCCCGGCTGCTCCATCGACATCCTCGAACTGCTGGACATGCCCGGCATGGGCTGAGGCGCCGCCCGGCGATCGCTTCCGGCGGGCCCGCCTCCTGTTAGGTACACTCTTATGTATGAGCAATCGTTCCGATGACGCGGTCGCGGTGGACGACTGCCTGGTCCGGGTGGTGGACCGGGAGCGGGTCGCCGCCGTCCAGGCCGCGATGCCCTCGGCCGCGGACGTGGAGCAGGTCGCGGACGTGTTCGCGCTGCTGGGTGACCCGAACCGGGTGCGGCTGCTGGTCGCGCTGCTCGAGGGCGGCGAGATGTGCGTGTGCGACCTGGCGGCGGCGGCCGGGATGAGCGAGTCGGCGGCCAGCCACGCGGTGCGCTGGCTGCGCGCCCACCGCATCGTGTCGGCGCCCCGGCGGCAGGGCCGGATGATGTACTACCGGCTGGAGGACGCGCACGTCCGGGTGCTGCTGGACATCGCGCTGACCCACGCCCAGCACACCCGCGCGCTGCACCCCGAGCGACAGCACCCCGAAACGCCGCAGTTGGAGCGGGAGGACGCGTGACCGACTGCGGCGGCGGCCACCCCGAGTCCGGGCCGTACACTCGCGCGGTGCCCGGCCGAGCCGACGAGCACGGGCACGCCATCGCCGCGGACGCCGACAGCCGCTACCTGGCCATCGCGCTGGGCCTGATCGTCGCCTTCCTGGTCTTCGAGGTGGTGCTGGCGTTCGCGGGCCACTCGCTGGCCCTGCTGGCCGACGCCGGGCACATGCTGACCGACGCGGGCGCGCTGGCCGCCAGCCTGCTGGCCTTCCGGCTGGCGAAACGGCCCGCGGGCGGGATGTGGACGTTCGGCCTGCGCCGCGCCGAGGTCCTGTCGGCCCAGGCCAACGGGATCACGCTGCTGGTGGTCAGCGCCCTGGTCGCGTTCGAGGCCATCACCCGGCTGGTGCACCCGGTCCCGGTTACCGGCGGCATCGTGGTCGCGGTGGCCGCCGTCGGCGTGGTCGTCAACGTGGCCGCGACCTGGGTGATCGCGCGCGGCAACCGGCAGTCGATCAACGTCAAGGGCGCGTTCGCGCACATCGTCACCGACCTGTACGGGTTCATCGGCACGCTGATCGCCGGGCTGGTGATCATCTTCACCGGGTTCCAGCGGGCCGACTCCATCGCCTCGCTGATCGTGGTCGGGCTGATGCTGCACGCGGCCTGGGGCCTGCTCCGGGAAACGGGCCGGATCCTGCTGGAAGCGGCGCCCGAGGGCTACGGACCGGACGACATCGTGACCGCGATCTGCGCCGAGCCCGGCGTGGCCTCGGTGCATGACGTGCACGTCTGGCTGATCACCAGCGGGTTCCCGGCGCTGTCCGCGCACGTGCTGGTGCGCCCGCCGGCCGACTGCCACCAGGTCCGCCGCGACCTGGAGCACCTGCTGGCCGAGCGGTTCAGCCTGGACCACACCACGCTGCAGGTCGATCACGCCCCGGAGGAGCTGCTCACCATCGAGTCCGACCGGCCCGGCTGAGCCGGGCCTGCCGCTCCGGCCAGCCCGCTCCGGCCAGCCCGCTCCGGCCAGCCCGCTCCGGCCAGCCCGCTCAGGCCAGGCAGTCCAGGATGGTGCGCACGTACACCTCGGAGCGGTCAGACCCGATGACGCCGGGGCCCATCTTGTTCATCATGTAGCTGATCGTGGTCCGCGAGTCGGTGTCGGCGAGGATGACCGAGCCACCCCAGCCGCCCCAGTAGCAGGCCCGGCCCTGCGGCACGTACGGCACGCTCTGGGTCTCCGGCAGGGCATAGCCGATGCCGAACCGGATCGGCACGCCGAGCACCAGGTCAGGCCCGTGGCTTTGCTCATGGAAGATCAGGCCGATGGTGTCCGGGGACAGCAGGCGGACGCCGTTCGCGGTGCCGCCGAGGGCGAGCACGCGCAGGATGCGGGCCACCGAGCGGGCGTTGGCGTGGCCGTTGAGCGCGCCCAGGTCGGCCTGCCGCCAGGCCGGGGTGTTCGCGGCGCTGGCGTCGGCGACCGGGCCGGTCAAGGTCTTGAACACCGGGCTGTCGGGATCGATTGACTCCAGGTCGAACGGCAGCGGCGGCGGCGGGACCACGGGCGCGATGCGCCCCCAGTCGGCCTGCGCCGCGCCGATCTGGAAGTCGGCCTCCAGCGGGCCGGCGATCTCGCTGGCCACGAACGCCTTGAGCGGCTGGCCCGTCACCCGCCGGACCAGCTCGCCGAGGAGGTGACCCTGGTTGTTGGCGTGGTACCCGGACGCGGTGCCCGGCTCCCACCACGGCTTCTGGGCCGCCAGCCGGCTGGTGGACAGCTCCCAGTCGTACATGTCGGGGACGGTGAACGGCGCCTCCCAGCCGGACACCCCCGAGGTGTGGCTCATGAGGTGCCGGACCTCGATGCGCTCCTTGCCGTTCTCGGCGAACTCCGGCCAGTACCGGGCCACCGGCGCGAACGGGTCGAGCAGGCCGCGGTCGGTCAGCATCAGGGCAGCCAGGTTGGTGACCGTCTTGGTCGTGGACCACACGTTGGTGATGGTGTCCTCGGTCCACGGGGAGGCATGCTCGGCGTCGCGCCAGCCACCCCAGATGTCGACCACGGCCTGGCCGTCGACATCCACGTGGATGCTGGCGCCCAGGTCGTTGCCCGAGTCCAGCTGCTCGGCCAGGGCGGCCCGGACGGGCTCGAAGCGGGCATCACAGGTGCCGGAGACCTCGGCCATCGGCGCAACCCCTCCCAGTGTGCAACGCCTGCGGGCTAGGGGACTAACGCGACCCATAGCCCGATTTCGTTGCAGTGTGCCACGCCGCCTGGCGCCGGAGCCATAGCGCGCGCTAGCTCACTCCGTCGTAGGCCGCCATCACGATGGACAGGGCCCGGTCGTCGCCCGTCGTGCCCTGGTCCAGCATCTGGTTCATGACGTAGGACACCGTCATCCGGTTGTCGAAGTCGATCATGATCATCGAGCCGCCCCAGCCGCCCCAGAAGCAGTTGCCGCCCATCAGGCCGTAGCCCATGCCGTAGCGCATCGTCCGGCCCAGCACCCGGTCCTCGCCCTGGTACTGCTCCTGCCTGGCCCGCTCGCAGCCCGCCGCCGACAGCAGCCGGACGCCGCGCGCGGTCCCGCCGCAGGCCAGCACCGACTGCGCCGCGGCCACCGAGCGTGCGTTGCCGTAGCCGCCCGCGGCCGGGTTGCCCGCCCGCCGCCAGGCGGCCGTGTTGGCCTCCTCAGGCCGGATCGGCGTGCCGCGCTGGCGGGTCGGCGCGTCCGCGGCCTGGGCCCCGGCCTCAGCCGGCCGGGGCGGCGCGATCACCGGCGCGACCCGGTGGTCGTGCTCGGCGGCCAGCCCGATGTGGAAGTCGGCGTCCAGCGGCCCGGCCACCTCGGCGCCGAAGAACTCGCCCAGGGTGACCCCGGTGATCCGCCGGACGACCTCGCCGACCAGGAACCCCTGGGTGATCGCGTGGTAGCCGGCCGCGGTGCCCGGCGCCCAGCGGGCCGGCTGAGCGGCCAGCCGGGCTGTGGCGTCCGGCCAGTCGTAGAGCACCGCGGTGGCGACCGGCGGGTCCCAGTCGGGCAGGCCCGCGGTGTGCGCCAGCAGGTGCCGCACCAGCACCCGGTCCTTGCCCGCGGCGGCGAACTCGGGCCAGTAGCGGCCCACCGGGGCGGCCAGGTCGAGGTCACCGCGGTCGGCCAGGATCAGCGCGCAGAGCGCGGTCATGGTCTTGGTCGTGGACCAGGCGCAGGTGATCGTGTCGCGCTGCCACGGCGTGGTGCGTGCGGCGTCGGCGTGCCCGCCCCAGAGGTCCACCACCGGCTCGCCGTCCACGTAGACGGCGGCCGAGGCGCCCACGTCCCGACTGTCCAGCGACGCCGCCAGCGCGTCCCGCACGGCGGCGAAGCGGTCCTGGCACATGCCCTCAACGTCGGCCATGCCCGGAACCTAGCCCGGCCCGGCCCGCCGGGGCCACTCCTTATCCAGGACCCCGCCGCGTTATTTATCCGGGACCCCGCCGCGTTATCCGGGGCCCGGCACGGCTCCTTGTCCAAGGCCCGCCGCGGCCGCCTCCGGCTCGGATTACGCCTGGCGGCCGCTGAGCCGGGCCAGCGCGCTGATGACCGGCGCGGCACCGTCCTCGTCAGCCAGCCGTGCGGCCATTGCCCGGGCCTGGTCGAGGTAGGACGGGCGGGTGACCGCGTCGCTGATGGCTGCGGCCAGCCGCCGGGCGGACAGCCGCCGGTAGGGGACGGGCCGCGGCCCCACCCCCAGCCGGGCCAGCCGGGCGGCCCAGAACGGCTGGTCGCCGAGCATCGGCACGGTCACCGCGGGTACCCCGGCCCGCAGCCCGGCGCCCGTCGTGCCCGCCCCGGCGTGATGAACCACCGCGGCCATCTGCGGGAACAGCCAGTCGTGCGGCACATCGCCGATTCCGATGACGTCGGGACTCGACTGGCCGGCCTGCACCAGTCCCGCCGCGCCGGCCTGGATCACCAGCCGCACCCCGGCCCGCCGCTGGCCTCGGCGGCCAGCTCGCCGGCACGTTCCGCGTCGCCGGGGGTCATGCTGCCGAACCCGACGAATACCGGGGGCGGCCCCTTGTTAAGGAAAATATCGAGGTCCTGCGGCGGACTCCAGCCAGCCGGCCGCGGCGGCCACCAGTAGCCGACCACCTCCAGCCCCGGCCGCCAGTCGGCCGGCCGCGGCAGCACCGCCGGGCTGTAGCCGTGGAACCCCGGCCAGCGCGCCCGGTCCTGGTCACCGAAGATGGCCGCGCGGGTGCCCAGCCGGGGCAGCCCGAGCTCGGCGCGCAGCTCGCGAACGGGCCCGGCCAGCATCGGTGCGCCCAGCGCGATCAGGGCCTGGCCCGCGGCCCGGTTGCCCCACCGGCCCAGCGAGCGGGCGGTCACGATCGAGGGCGGGAAGTCGCCGGTCGGGTTCACCGGCTGGAGGCCCAGGCCCATGCTGGGCAGGCCCAGCCCCTGCGCGATGTGGTAGCCGCCGATCGTGCTGATGCCCTGGAGCAGCAGCACCTCGGCGCCCTGCCGGGCCGCGGTGATGATCCCCTGGTGCACCTCGCGCAGGTGATCGGCGATGAGCCGGACCAGCCGGGCGGCGCCTAACGGCCCGGTGCCGCCGCGCTGCCAGCGCGCGGCCTCCAGCAGGCGGGGATCGCCCGGCAGGGCCTGAAACTCCAGCCCGCAGCCCAGGACCAGGCTCGAGTGCTGCTCGTAACCGGCGATCATCACGCTGTGCCCCGCGTCGCGCAGCGCGGTCCCGAGTCCCGCGCACGGCGCCACGTCTCCGCGCGACCCGACCGCCACGATCAGCACTCTCATACCGGCGAACCTCCGCTCCGTCGAGGTTCTCACTCGCGCTGACCTCGGTGGGCGGCGGGGTCCTAAATCGGGATGACCCGGACGCCGCGCGGCGCCACTGTGCCTTCGGGACGTGTGCCTTCGGGACGCCCACGCCACCGGCTCGGCGGACGACGTGTTCCTGTGCCACCCGTTCATGGTGCACACCGCGACCTGGCCGCACCGGGGCGCGCCGCCGGGGCCGCCGCGCTGGGGGCCGCCGCGCGTGGGCCGCTCGGGCCGCCGCGCCCGGCCACCATGTCCCCCCGCCAGCGACGTGGTTGTTGCTCTCACGCTGCTCCAGCGACGTGAGAGCAACAACGACGTCGCTCGATCTCGGCTCGGCGCCCGAGCCCGCGCGCACCACGCACACCGTGGTTCACTTCAGCCATTTCTGTCACGACATTCGCCCGCGCTGAAAAGGCCTCAACGACGTGAATGGCCCTTTCATGCTGCTCTAGCGACGTGAAAGGTCCAATCATGTCGTTCGGCCAGGCTGACCGGGAGAAGCCGGACCTTGCGCCGGCGGGAATGTCGGTCGGGATCGCTACGATTCGTCCGAGTATCACCGCGGGCTTGACTTGAGGTCGGTAATTCCGCTGACCGGTATTTGCACAGGGAGGCTTGAAACTGTGGCGCGCTGGCCGAAGGGCGAGCAGACCGTTCAGTTCCTGATCGAGCGCGGTCGGCTGGAGAGCTTTGCGGCCAGCGAACCGACCGCGCTGGCCAGCGCACAGGTTCGCCGGGCCACGCTCCGACTGGAGGCCACGGCCATCTCGGCCCTGGAAAAGGGCGACGTCGACGGGGCTTATGCGGCCGCCTACGACGCCTACCGAATGGCTGCCGAGGCCCTTCTCGGCCGCCAGGGATTACGCGCGACGGGTGGAGATGGCTCGTATATGTCGGTAGAGGATGCTGTTTCGGCGCAGTTCGCCAGCGAGATTCCCGCCTTTGCCAAGCCGACCTTCGAGCGGCTACGGCGCACCCGGCATGCGGCGCAGTACGCTCAGGGGCGTGCGAGTTCTGCTCTCGGCTGGGCCGCCCGAGCGCTTCGGCTAAGGGTCGGGGAGCGGGAGTTTCAGCAGCGGGCGGCTGGTCACGCTTTCGTGGAACGGTCCCGCGCCGACCGTCAGCCAGCCACTGTCGCGGATAGTGGCCTGCACCTCGCGTCCGAGCTTCCGCTCGGCGCTGGCCAGTGCCTCGTAGAGCCGATCCCGGTTGGGGTCACCGAGAATCAGCACGTCAATGTCCCCGACCGGCCGCCGTCCCGGCTCGCCCTCGTGACGGGCTGCCCATGACCCGTAGACGTACGCTTCGTCGATGCCGCCGACTGGCTGGAGTGCCTCCGTGAGCACGGCCGGGACGCCGAACGCCCTGGTTAGCACCTCGGCCAGCCCGGCGAAGTATGGGCTGCGGGTGTCGGCCTGGACCAGCCGGGTGTTCCCGACCTTCCGCGATGCGACGAGCCCGGCTTGCTCCGCGCGCTGGACCTCGCGGTAGACCGATGGATGCGGTGCCCCGGTCAGCTGCGAGATCTCGGTCAGGCTCAGTTCGCGGTCCGGGTCGCCTAGGAGCAGGGTCAGGATCTCGGCTTGCTGCTGCGAGCGCAGGATCGGCAGCAGAGAGGGCGTCGCGCCTCTGTCCATAATTTGAAGAATACTCTTCAGTTGGAGAAAACTTCTAGGCCAGCTCCCAGGCGAGGGCGGGCGGGCAGGATGGGGGGATGGCTCGCTCTGTGCCCCGTCATGACCGCGACGCCGGGGGTCCGGCCGACGTGCTGGCCGCGAAGGCGGCCCTCCGCGAGGAGGTGTGGTCGGCGATGAGCGCGGCGCGGGTGGCACGATTTCCTGGCGCGGCCGGGCGGATCCCGAACTTCAGCGGCGCCGAGGCGGCCGCCGAGCGGCTGCGGGGGCTGCCGGCCTGGCAGGCGGCAGGCACGCTGAAGGCGAACCCGGACTCGGCGCAATTGCCGGTGCGCCAGCGGGCGCTCGAGGACGACAAGGTCGTGTACATGGCGGTGCCGCGGCTGGCCGAGCCGGAGCCGTTCTTCGCGCTGGACCCGGCCCGGCTGAGCGAGCCGCCGCGCAAGGCGGCCTCGATCAGCGGCGCGGCCCGGTCCGCGCAGCGGGTCACGCTGGCCGAGCTGGACCCGGTCGACCTGGTCGTGATGGGGTGCGTGGCGGCCGGCGAGGACGGGGCGCGGCTGGGCAAGGGCGGCGGGTTCGCGGACCTGGAGTTCGCGCTGGCCATGGCGGCGGGCCTGATCGGGCCGGAGACGGTGTGCGTGACGACGGTGCACGAGCTCCAGGTCCGCCCGGCCGGGACCATCCCGCTGACCGGCCACGACGTGCCGGTGGACTTCATCGTGACCCCGGAGCGGGTGATCGACTGCCGCCCGCGGCACGAGCCGCGGCCGGAGACCGGGATCCGCTGGGCGGACCTGACGGAGGAGAAGATCGCGGCCATCCCGCTGCTCGCCGCGCAGCGCCCCTGAGGCGCAGGACTGGCCGCGTGCATGAACCGCGTTGCGCCGGGCAGTTGAGCCGCGAGTGCAGGAGCCGGGCCGGGCCCGGCCGTCTCGCGGAGGACACGATGAGCTTCCTCGACAAGGTGCGCGGTAAATCACAGGTCGGCCGGGGACGCGTCAGGCAGCGGGTCGGCCGGGCCACCGGCGGCCGCCGCCTTCAGGCTCAGGGCCCGAGCGACCGGATCATGGGCGGCGCCCGGCAGCTGGCCGGGCGGCTGAAGGACGCAGCCCGCGACCTGCGCCGCAGCTTCCAGCACTAGAGCCAGCCGCCCGCTCGCACCCAGCCCCGGGCGGGCGGCTTCCTACCAGCGGTTCCAGTGCACGACCTCGTCCAGGGGCCGCCGCTCCGGCTGCTTCCAGCGGCCGCGGGCCGGATAGCCGAGCGGGACCAGCGCCATGGTCAGGGCGTCGTCGGGCAGGCCGAGCAGCTCGCGCACGTCGTCCTCGTGCCCGGCATACAGGGTGGTCAGGGTGGCGCCGATGCCGTAGGCCCTGGCGGCCAGGATGAGCTGCTGCACGGCGCCGTAGATGGACGCGCCGAGCCGGGGGCTGGTCGAGCCGGCGGCGTGCCGCAGCACGGGCATGATCCAGGCCGGTGCCTCCTCAAGGTGCCCGGCCAGATGCTCGGCGGCCAGGAACGATGCCCGGCTGAGCGCGCCGGGCTGGCCCGCGGCGGCCAGGATCTCGTCCCGTCGCCGGCCGTAGGCCGCCTCCCAGCCCTCCCGGTACCAGCCGGCGATGGGGCTCTTCACCGCCGGGTCGGTGACGACGACCCAGGCCCAGCCCTGGCGGTTGCCGCCGGACGGCCCGCGGACGGCGGCGTCCAGCAGGGCCCGGATGACCTCGTCGGGGATGGGATCGGCCGACAGGTAGCGCCGGGCCGGGGTGGAGTGCAGCGCCTCCAGCACGGACAGCGACTCGGGTTCCGGCACCGGCACGACGGCCCCTTCGGTAGCTGATGAGCTGATGAGCTGATGAGCAGATGACCTGATGAGCTGATAGCGGGCCGCGGCGGGCCCTTGCCCATTATGTCGGGGTGGCATGTCGGGGTGATGTGAGGGCGATGTGGGGGTGCTGTCGCTGGGACCGAGCCGGGCCGGACCGCAGGATCAATGGCATACCGCTCCGGTAAGGAAAGGAATCCTGTAATGAAGCATCTCGCCCCGCTATCCCTGTCTTCTGGCCCGAGCCTGCGGCGCTTTCTCGGCGTCGCCGCGGTGACCACCTTGGCCTCCGCGGCGGCGGCGGGGACGCTGGGCTCGGCGGCCTGGGCCAGCGCGGCCGCCCGCCCGGCCACGACCGTCTCGTACTCGTTCCGGACGCTGAACAACCACCACGACAACACGTTCAACCAGCTGCTGGGGATCAACAACGAGGGCCTGATCGCCGGGTACTTCGGCTCGGGTGCCAAGGGGCACCCGAACAAGGGCTACCGGCTGAGCAAGCCTTACAGCCAGGGCAACTACGCCAGCGAGAACTACCCCGGCTCCCGCCAGACCCAGGTCACCGGGCTGAACGACACCGGCACCACGGTCGGGTTCTGGTCGACCCAGAACAAGGCCAGCCTGGCCAACAACAACTTCGGCTTCTACCGCCGCGACGGCCACTTCCACGAGGTCAACTTCCCGGCCCAGGGCACCTCGAGCCCGCCGGTGGACCAGCTTCTCGGCGTGAACGACGGCAACGTCGCGGTCGGGTTCTACGTCAACGCCCAGGGCGACAGCCGCGGCTACACGTTCAACATCAAGACCGGCCGTTACGCGCGCGTCCTGCTGCACGGCATCAACAACCTGGGCAAGGGCACCAGCCTGACCGCCTCCGGCATTAACAACTCCGGCGGGGTGGCCGGGTTCTACTCCCTCAACGGCGGCACCACCATCGGCTTCTACAAGACCTCCGGCGGCCACGTGTACAAGCTGGCCGTCAAGGGCGCCAGCGCCACCACGCCCTTCGGCGTCAACGACTCGGGCGAGGTAGTCGGCGCCTACATGACGGGCTCGGGCAGCTCGGCCCAGTCCTTCGGGTTCACCTGGACCCGCGCCCACGGCTTCCAGACCGTCAACGACCCGCACGGCATCGGCAGCACCCTGATCAACGGGGTCAACGACCGTGGCGACCTGGTCGGCTTCTACACCGACTCGGCCGGCAACACCGACGGCATGCTGGCCACCCCGTAATCCCCCTCCGACCGCCGGGCGGCGGGCCGCGACCGGCCCGCCGCCCGCGGCCGTGCCCGCGGAGGCTACGGTCGGCCGCGGCCCGGCGGCTGGCAGCCGAGGGCACGCAGTTCGGCGGCCCCCTCGGCGGCCCGGTCGGCAAGCAGGGTCAGCGTGCACGCCCGCTCGAACCGGGCCTCGATCCGCTCCCAGCCCGCGATGGACCGCTCGAGCATGGCCCGGTCGCCGTGCCGCCGGCCGGCGGCACGGGCCAGGCAGGCCGCGGCCCAGTAGTTCTCGTCACCGGCGGGCGCCGCGGCTGCCAGCCGGCGGTCCGCGTCGGGCAGGCCAGCGGCGACGGCCACCTCCGCGGCGATGGCCCAGGCGTAAGGACGAAGTGAGTACCAGTGCGGCGTCTCGTACCACGACTCGGTCTCCTGCGGCAGGTCGCCGACGGCGGCCGCGGCCGCGTCGAGGCGGCCCTCGTGCAGGGCGATGCGCGCGTCGGTGAACAGCGCCACCGCGGCCAGGTTCGACTTCTGCACCAGGTCGCCGCCGTTGCCGATGAGCAGGTCGAGCCGGCCGAGCCAGCTGCGCCGGCCGTCGTCGTCGCCGCGCAGCCCGTGGGCCATGGCCGTGCCGTAGATGGCCGGGCCCATCCAGCGCGCGGCGGGCTGGCCGGCCTGATTCCAGGACTCCCACATGATGGCCGCCTGGGCCAGGGCGTCATCGAACCGGCCCTGCAGGACCAGCGGCAGGATGGGCTTGCTGGCCATCCGGTGCGGCTGGCCGCGGGCGATGTCGTCTTGCTGGGCGCGGCGGGCGGCGGTGAGCGCCCAGGGCAGGTCACCGGCGGTCACCGCGATCTCGGTGATCATGTGGAAGGTGTCCACGATCTCCGTGCCGGCCCGCGGGTCGTGCCGGGGCAGCCGCTCCAGGATCTGGGCCCGCTCGGCGTTCACCTGGTGCGCCTCGCGCAGCCGCCCGCCCTGGTCGAGCACCCCGACCACCGCGTCGAGCGCCCCGCTGACCAGCACCGGGTCCCCGGTCAGCCGGGCCGCGGCGAGCGCCTGGGCGGCCAGGGCCGGTCGGGGACGGTCTTCTCGGGCTTGGTGATCCACGCGGCAGCGATGGCCACGTAGGCCGCCGCCACCTGATCGCCGGCCGGGCTGGCGGCGGCCGCCTCGTCGACCAGCTGGCGCAGCCGCTCGTGCGGCACCTCGGCCGGGAACTCGGCCGCGAACCGGTCGGCGATGGTCGCCGCGTAGGCCAGGCAGG
This sequence comes from uncultured Actinomycetota bacterium, assembly GCA_963730265.1. Classification (GTDB taxonomy): domain Bacteria; phylum Actinomycetota; class Actinomycetes; order Streptosporangiales; family Streptosporangiaceae; genus DASUBV01. The sequence continues at coordinate 3,047,064 of CAVSRG010000009.1, read as the reverse complement.
CCGCCCGGGCCGAGGCGTCGCCGGCGTCTCCGGCCTGCTCGGCGGCGGCCAGCAGCAGGTCGAACGCCACCCCGCCGTTGCCGCCGGCCATGGCCACGTCGGCCGCGGTGCGCAGGTCCGCGGCGGCCTCGGCCGGGTCGCCGGCGCGCGCGGCGGCGACCCGGTAATGCTCGCGGGCCTCGACCATGAACCGGCGGGCGTAGGCCAGGTGGCCCAGGGCCCGGGCCAGCCGGTGGCTGACCGGCGCGGTGTCGGGCCCGGGGGCCCGGGCCAGCGCGGCCCGCAGGTCATCGGCGACCACGTCGAAGCCGGCCCGCCAGGCCAGGCCGGCCTCGGCCTGGTGCTCCAGGTCATCGGCCGCGGTCGCGGCCCAGCGCAGGTGCGCGTCGCGGACCGTGGCCTCCTCCCCGCTGTCGGCCAGCTGGTCCAGGGCGTAGGCCCGGATGGTCTCCAGCATCTGCCAGCGGCTGCCCTCGGGCCCCCGGCGGTGGATCAGCAGGCTCTTGTCGGTGAGCCGGCCGACCAGGTCGGCGACCATGCCGCGGTACATGCCGGGGGAGACGGCCACGGCCGCGTCGAGGTCGAACCGGCCGCTGAACGCGCCCGCCCGCCGGAACATGGCCCGCTCGTCGCCGTCGAGCAGGTCGTGGCTCCAGTCGATGACCGCCCGCAGCGAGCGGTGCCGCTCGTGGGCGCCGCGGCTGCCGGCCAGCAGGCGCAGGTGGTCGTCCAGCCCGGCCAGCAGGCCGTCCACGCCCAGGGACGCACTGCGCGCGGCGGCCAGCTCGATGGCCAGCGGCACGCCGTCCAGCCGGGCGCACACGTCGGCCACCACGGTGTCGGACGCGGCGAAGTCGGGGTCGCTGGCCCGGGCCCGGTCCACGAACAGCGCCGCGGCCTCCGAGCCGGCCGGACCGCTGGCGCCATCGGCCACCAGGGACAGCGGCCGGACGGTGACGGTGCGCTCGCCGGGGATGGCCAGCCGCTCCCGGCTGGTCGCCAGCACGGTCAGCTCGGCGCAGTTGGCCAGCAGCTTCTCCACGAACGGGGCGGCCACCTCGAGCAGGTGCTCGCAGTTGTCGAGCACCAGCAGCGACGGGCCGCGGGCCAGGTACTCGTGCAGCGCCGCGTCCAGCGACCGGCCCGGCCCCTCGCTGACGCCCAGCAGCGCCGCGACGGCCTGGCTGACGAAACCCGCGCGCACCGGGACCAGGTCCACGAACACGGCGCCGGACGGGTACCGCGGCGCCGCGGCCTCGGCCGTCCTGGCCGCCAGCCGGGTCTTGCCGACGCCACCGGGGCCGACCAGGGTCACCACCCGGCTGCCGGCCAGGGCCGTCAGCACCGCGGCCTGCTCCCGGTCCCGGCCGATGAAGCTCGTCCGGGCCGCGGGCAGCCCGGCCACCAGCCCGGCCGCCAGCCCGTCGCCGTCCGCGACGGCCGGGCCAACAAGGACGAGGCCGGCGTCGGCCGAGTCCGCGCGATCCGGAGCCTCGGCCCGCCCGGCCTGATCGGCCCGATCGGCCCGATCGCCGTGGTCGGCGCCCGGCCGGACGCTAGTACCGCCGTCGTCCGCGGCCCGGGCCAGCAATTCCAGGTCGGCGGTCGACAGGTCCAGAGCCTCGGCGATCAGCCGGACCGTAGACAAACGCGGCGCCTTTCGGCGCCCTTGCTCGATCGCGGCGACCGTCGCCGGGCTGATTCGGCATCGCCCGGCAAGAGCCTCCTGGGTGAGGCTGGCCGCGACCCGGAACCGGCGCAGCAATTCGCCAAAGGATTCGGCCATTGCTTGAATACCCCACTCGCTCGTCGCGAGTCTAGATCACGACCAGAAACGGGCCAACCCTGTGCCACTCGCAGGCCGACCGGTCCGCAGTGTGACCATGATCACCGGAATTAAGCTGACCGAGACCCCCGGTTACGGGCCGACCGTCTCCATGCCGAACTGCCGCATCAGTGCCCGCTCCTCGTCCGGCGTGGGCGGCTCGCCGCGGTTCCACAGCTCGTGCAGCCCGGCGAAGTAGGCGTCCATGGCCGGGGCGTGGATCACCAGCAGCCGGGCCGGCTCCGTCCCGCCGTTGCCGAACGTGTGCGCGGTGCCCCGCGGCACCAGCACGAAGCCCTCCGGTCCGACGGTCAGTTCCCGGTCCTCGACGATCACCGAGACCAGCCCGTCGAGCCCGAAGTAGGCCTCTGAGCAGTTGGTATGCCGGTGCGGCGGCGGACGGCGGCCACCGGGCGGCAGGGTCCGCTCCATCAGCGAGAAGTCGCCGCCGTCCTGCTCGGCCACGGCCTTGAAGAACATCACGCTGCCGCGCGCGGTGTACTCTCGCTGCGCTTCGCCGCGACCGACCACCTCGCTCATCACGACCGCCCTTCGACGACTGATCCTGTGGAGATGCTAGGCCGCGGGCCGGTGCACGCCGGCCCAGGCCAGCCCGGCCGCGACGAAGAAGGCCGCGGCGGCCACGACGATCCCGGCGTGCAGGCCGCCGGCGAACCCGGACCGGGTCGAGACCAGCGTGCCCAGCAGCGCGACGCCGAGCACCGTGCCGGCCTGCCGGGCGGCGTTGATGACGCCGGACGCGATGCCGCCGCGGTCGGGCGGGGCGGCCTCCATGACGGCCGCGGTGGCCGCGGGCATCGTCAGTGCCATCCCGAAACCGGTCGCCGCCATCGGCGCCACCAGCAGCAGGTACTCGGTGTGCGGCCCGGCGGTGGCCACGCCCAGCAGCCCGGCGCCGCCGATGAGCAGGCCGGCCAGCATCGGCTTCCGCGGCCCGGTCCTGGCCATGATCCGGCCCGACAGCGCCGACGCCACGATCAGCAGCGCGGCCTCGGGCAGCAGGGCCAGCCCGGTGCGCAGCGCGGAGTAGCCGCGCAGGTCCTGGAAGTACAGGCTCAGCACGAACAGCTGCCCGTAGAGGCCGAAGTTGATCAGCAGCCCGACCGCGGCCCCCGACCGGAACGCAGGCCGGCCGAACAGCGACAGCGGCAGCATCGGGTCGCCGCTGCGCCGCTCGGCGGCCACGAACGCGATCAGGATGAGCACGGCCAGCGCGAGGCCGGCCAGCACGTCCGAGGCGCCCCAGCCCAGCCGTCCGGCCTCGACCAGCGCGGCCGTCAGCAGGGCCAGCCCGGCGACGGCCAGCAGCTGGCCGGGCAGGTCGAGGGCGCGGGCCCGGCGCGGCGTGACGGGAATGACCCGGCCCGCCAGTACCAGCGCGGCGATGGCGAACGGCAGGTTGATGAAGAACACGCCGCGCCAGCTCCACGCCGTCACCAGCAGCCCGCCGACGATCGGGCCCGAGGCCGCGCCGATGCCGGCGATGGCGCCCCAGATGCCGAACGCCCGTGACCGGGCTTCGCGGGTCGGGTAGGCGGCCTGGAGCAGCACCAGGGACGACGGGACCAGCAGCGCGGCGGCGGCCCCCTGAACGAGCCGCGCGCCGACCAGGAACGGCAGCGACGGCGCCAGCCCGCAGGCGGCCGAGGCGAGCGCGAAGGTGGCCAGGCCGGCCAGGAAGACCAGGCGGCCGCCCAGCCGTTCGGCCAGCGCCCCGCCCGCCAGCAGCAGCCCGGCGAAGGACAGCGTGTACGCGTCCACGACCCACTGCAGGCCGGCCACTCCGGCGTGCAGCTCGTGCCCGATGGCCGGCAGCGCGACGTTGACCACCATCGCGTCCAGGATGACCAGGAAGTACCCGACGCAGATGACAAGGAGGGCCAGGGGCAGCCGTTGTTTCGGATGGTCTTTCTCGATGCGGTCCGGTGGGGTCTGAGTCAGGGGCATGCCCCCAGTCTGGTCCGGCGACGCTTCGATGCCCGCCGAAGCGTTTCCGTCTTATGCTGGCTCCATGCGCGGAGACATCGACATCGCCTCGGTGGCGGAGGTGCTGGCCGACCGGAGCCGGTGCCGGATGCTGCTGGCCCTCGGCGACGGCCGCGCGCTGCCCGCCAGCCGCCTGGCCGCCGAGGCGGGCATCGCCGCGTCCACGTCGAGCGGCCACCTCAGCCGGCTGGTCAGCGCCGGGATGCTGGTCGTCGAGCCGCACGGGCGGCACCGCTACTACCGGCTGGCCGGCCCGCACATCGCCGACCTGCTCGAGGCCATCATGCAGGTGGCGCCGCCGCTGACCGTGCGGTCGCTGCGCGAGGGGACCAACGCCGAGGCGCTGCGCCGGGCCCGCACCTGCTACGACCACCTGGCCGGCCGGGTCGGCGTCGCGGTGATGACCGCGCTGCTGGACTCCGGTGCGCTGACCGGCGGCGACGGCACCTTCGAGGCGTCCGGGTCCGAGCGCGACCGGCTCTCGTCACCGGGCTGGGACGTCGCCTACGAGGTCACCGACACGGGCCGCGCACTGTTCTCCGACCTCGGCGTGGACTGCACCGCCGGCCGGCCGCCGGCCGTTCGTCCGCTACTGCGTGGACTGGAGCGAGCAGCGCCATCACCTGGCCGGCGCGCTCGGCGCCCGGCTGCTGCACCGCTTCGAGGATCTGGCCTGGGTGCAGCGCCGGGCCGGCTCCCGCGCCGTGAACGTCACCGCGACCGGCGCCAGCGGACTGCGCCGCACCCTCGGACTCGACGTCAGCGACCTGATCACGGTGACCAGGTGAACAATCCCGATAATTAACAAAGGCCGCCCGGCCTAGCTCGCCGCCTTCTCCTGGCTGAGCTCGGACTCCAGCGCCGTGACGTCGCCGGGCGAGTTCACCGAGGCATAGAAATGCGGCTTGGCCCAGGTGAAGAAGTGCCCGGTGTGGGAGATGAACCAGAGGTTCCAGGTCGCGCCGCTGACCCCGCACTCGGGATGCAGGGTGTCGATCGCGCTGGTGACGTCGGTGACCGAGCAGGTGGCGAACGACGAGCCGTCCTTGGTCCCGGAGAACTGGACGTACATCCGCAGGTACAAGGTCGTGGCACTGGGGTCGGTGACCGTGACCGTGCTGGTCACCGTGCAGTTCGACGCGGCCTTGCAGTCCGGGAAGAACTTGATCTTCCCCTCGGGCAGGATGATCGCGCCGGGGTCGGGCGCGTTCTGCAGCTTGCGCACCTCGGTGGTCAGCGCGGTGAGCACCGGGGCGATGCCCGCCTTGTTCAGCGCCCCGACGGCGAAGTCGTAGTCGGTCTTGGCCACCGCTCCGGTGATGTGGATGACCCGGTTGGGCATGGCGGTGGTGATGTAGTACCTGACCCCGTTCTCGGTCAGCCGGATCACCTGCCAGGCCGTCCATCCGGGTCTGGACGGCGTTCGGGTTCTGGCCCACGTGCTCCAGCGGGCTGGCCAGCCGGGCCGGGGTCAGCGAGGTGAAGTTCAGGTTGACCGCGCGGGACGGGGCCTTGGCCCAGGCGCCGCCGGCCTGGTTGGCGGCGGACTTGGTGGCGATCTCGGCGATCCAGAAGGCGGTCGGCGCGTTCAGGTAGGTCTGGCCCTGGACGGTCAGCCGGCTGACCTGGTCCCCGTCCTGGGTGTAGGTGCCCTGGACCGAGCCCGCCCTGGTGACGTTCATGTTGGCCGCCGAGCCGCCAATGGTGCCATCCAGGTTGAGCCCGTCGGCCCTGGCCAGGGCCCGGCCGGCGTCCCTGGCCATGGTGGCGTGGGACTCGCCGCTGTTGCTGAGCAGCACGACCGCGACCACCGCCGCGACCACGATGACGCCGAGGCCGGCCGCGATCCCGATGATCAGGCCGCGGCGGCGCGGCCGGGCAGGCGGGGGACCGCCGTAGGCACCCTGGGGGTAGGGGTAGGTGCCCGCGGCGGCCGGGTAGCCGCTGGGCGGGGGAGCGTAGGGGCCGCCGGGTGGCACGTTGCCTGGCTGGTAGGCGCCGCCGGGCTGGTAGGCGCCGCCCGGCTGGTAGGGATTGCCGGGCTGGTAAGCGCTGCCTGGCTGGTAGGCGGCGCTTGGCTGGCCGGGGTAGGACTGGGCCGGGGGCGGACCGCCGAACTGGCCGGCCGGGGGCGGGTACTGGCCGGGCGGTGCGGTGCCGGGCGGTGCCGTGCCGGGCGGTGCTGTACCGGGCGCTGCGGTGCCGGGCGGAGCCTGGGCCATGAACCAGCCCTGCGGCGGCGTGCCAGGTCCTGGCTGCCCGGGTCCGGCGGGCGGCTGACCGGGGTAGGGCTGGCCTGGATTGGATTGGCCAGGCGGCGGGCCGCCGAACGCGCCGGCCGGGAATGGGTACTGGCCGGGCGGCGAGGTACTGCCCGACGGCGGGCTGCCGAAAGCGCCAGGCGGGGGCGGGTACTGGCCGGGCTGCGAGGTGCTGGTCGGCGGCGAGGCCGGGAACGAGCCGGGCGCTGGCCCGGGCTGAGGCTGGCCGGGGTGGGGCTGGCCGGGGTGAGGCTGGCCGGGCTGCGGGCCTGACGGGTACGGCTGGGCCGGGAAGCCCGGCGGAGGCTGCGCACCGAACGAGCCGGACGGTGGCGGTGGCGGTGGCGGATAGCCGCCAGCAGGCGGCGCGCCCGGTGCCTGACCCGGATACGACGGCAGGCCCGGCTGGGCCTGCGGGGGGTAGGCGCCCGACGGCGACGGCGACGGCGGGTGCCGGGCGCGGGCGGCGCCGGGTAAGTGCCGGGCGGGCCGGGCGGCGCGCCCGGCGGCGGCCTCCAGGACGGTGAATCGGTTACCTCGGCCGGACCGCTGTCCGCCTGCCCTGAACCAGGGTTCTGTCCTTCAGCGCTTTGTCCCTCGGCCCCAGAGTCCTGCTCTTCCGGGCGGGGAGGTTCCCCATTCACAGTGCTGCCGCCTATTTAAAGTGCCATTTCAGGGCAGCCCAGAACCCATCTAGTCCGCCCATGGCCCCGAGAAATAATCTAAGTACATATCATTGCACACCGGGACCTTACGGTACACAATCCCGGCTGGCGCCCCGGTCCGATTCGCCCGGGGCCGGGCCAACGGCGCCCCGGCGGCCGGCGCTGGCCGCCAGGGACGCCGCCGCCCGCAGGCGGTGGTCGGCGGGTCAGAAACCGGCCCGCGTGCCCGGGGTCATCGACACCCCGCGCAGAGCCTGGCCGTACCGGGCCGTCTCCACCGTCGTGAAGCTCTCGCCGGGCAGCGTGGTCGCGGCCAGGTTGTCGGTGATGGCGACCAGCTTGTTCGGGTCCGCGCCCTGGTCGCCGCCGCCGCTGACGGTGGAGGTGATGCCCCAGATGGTGACCGTGCCATGGGGGTTGACCCGCCCGGTGATGTTGCGCAGGCCGTCGGTCGCGGGTGCCCAGGGCAGCCCGGTGGCGGCGTTGTCACCGGTCGGGTAGCCCGGCACGGTGTACGGCGTGCCCAGGTTCAGCCCGCTGGTCAGCGTGTAGGCCAGGTGCCAGCTGCCGTTGCTGAGCACCCACTTCTGCAGCCCCGCGGTGGTCTGCGCGGCCGCGCCCGTGTAGGTCCCGGTGGTGGTCGAGTAGGTGTCGTCGCCGTTGCCCTCGTCGGCCACGTACAGCGTGGTCGGGCTGGCGAACCAGAGGCCGAACGGGAACGACGACGTGTCCGTCTTGGCCAGCGTGGTCGAGAAGCCCTGGAGAACGCACATGTTGTACGGGAAGACCCCGTCGGACTGGAGCAGCGACGGGTTGTAGGCGATCGGCGAGGTCGGCAGCGGAGCGCCCGGCACCGGCAGGCCCGATCCGCTCGGGCACGCGTGCCCGGTGGTGTCGATGAAGTACACCGTGTTGACGCCGTTGCTGCCGCTGCCCTTGGTCAGGTAGACCACGTTGTCGAAGACCGTCAGGCCGCGGAAGTTGGTGTCCTTGCCGACCTTGTCGGCCTTGTCGCCGAGCTCGGTCACGTTGAAGCTGCCCACCGGCGTCGGCGCGCCCGGCTGCTGGAACCGCTCCGGCGGAACTGGGCGACATGATCTGCGTGCCCGCGCCCAGGATGACCCCGTCGGGCTGCGGGTTGCCGCCATTCCCGGCGTTGCCCGCCGTGTAGATCACGTTCGCGCCGCGGCTGTCATTGAGGATGGCGGCGCGGCCATTGTTGCCGCTGTAGGCGTTGGTCTCGGTGAACCGGAACCGGCCCTGCTGGTCGACCTGAGCCACCACCCGGTAGTACGCCGAGGGCACCGGGTTGGTGGGGTCGATGACGCCCGGCGTGTTGGAGTTCGAGACGTCCAGCAGGTTGGGCTGCGCCGCGTACCCCATGAAGGTCACGTACCGGCCGCTGGTCGACTGGTTGAGCGCCAGTTCCGACTTCGAGGAGAAGCTGGTCACCATGTGATCGCCGCCGTCCCACACGCCGTCGGGCACCGGCAGCGTGCTGACCGCCGGCCGGACGGGGTGAGCTGGTCCAGGAAGATCGGGGCGGTCACTCCGAAGCTGCCGTCGGCCAGGTCGTTGTTGAACACCTCCGGGTAGGCGCCGTCGGCCGTGGCGGTGACGCAGTTGGGGGCCACGCAGCCCGGCGGCAGCTGGGTCACGCCGGGCGTGATGGCGCTCGGCCTGTCCACGTACACGGTCCGGCTGACCAGGAGGTTTCCCGGCTGGAAGTAGCCGCCGAAGCGGGTGTGCGCGGATGCGGCCGGGACGGCCGCCGCCACCAGCCCGCATGCGGCGGCCGCCGTGGCGGCGAGCGTGAGCGCCACGCGCCCAGGGCGGTTTAGCAATCGATTGTTGCGCTGCGCAGTCATCTAGCCGGGAACCTCCTCGCGGACGGCCGGCCTACTGCCGGCCAGGTAATCAGGCCACACTGCCGATCCGGAGCGGCAGGCAGATCACGCCCAGGTAAACGCCCGGCGTCCGCCCGGCGAAATGGCGCGCGCTTGTCCGCCCGCTGACGCGATACCTCGGCCCGGCTGTCCGCGACGGCATTCGCATGGCAGGTGCTCGCCGCACCCGCTAGCGCTCGGCTAACGACGTGGTTGTTGCTCTCACCACCGCAACCGGATCCTTGTCAAGCGAGTGGTGCTGAGTGCAGCGTTGCTGCTGGTCGGGTGGCGGTGTTGTCGCTGGGATGGCTGTTGCTCATGGTGACGGCTTTGGGCGGGGCGGGCTGCGGGCATGGCGGCTGGCCGGCGGGCTTGCGCCCGCCGGCTGGCGGATCGGTCTGAGGTTGTGCCCTCCCGGCGAGCGGGTCCTGCGTGCACCGGGCGTCCCTACGTAGTCATCAAGCGGGTTCTCCCTGGTGCCGCGCGGGGCGGCCCGGGTCCCGACATCGCGCAACCGGGTTCGTGCGGGGTGCGGCGGGACTGCCCATGGTGAGAGTCGAGCTTGGGTGCTCAACGACGGTGCGGGCTCGTCTCCGCCCTCCGGGGAAGGCTCTTGTCCCGGGCGGCCAGGGCGCGGCTGCCCGGGCGGTCAGGTCACGCGGCGGCCGCCGTGACGGGGCCGGCGGCCTGCCCGGCGGCGACGCGGGGGTCCCAGGCGCGGCCGGCGGTGATGACGGCGTGCAGCCAGCGCAGGACCGCGGCGGCGCATGCGATGCGGGCCTGCCCGGCGGCCAGGCGGCTGCCCTCGCGGCTGGTGAGGTGCGCGTACCGGGCCTGCAGGACGGCGTTGCAGCGCAGCGCGCCCCACACGGCGCGCCAGGCGGCGCAGCGCAGGCCAGGCCGCCCGCGGCGGGAGATCCGCGTCTGCCCGTTCATCGTGGCCGACGCGTGCTCCGACGGGTTCAGCCCGGCATGCTTGACCAGGGCGCGCCCGGAGCTGAAGCGGCGCGGGTCGCCGGACTCGGCCAGGATCACCGCCGCCGACAGTGCCGACACGCCGTCGATGCTGCCCGCCAGCCCGGTCAGGCCGAGCTCGCCCAGCACGGCCAGCATCCGGGCCTCAGCCTCGGCGAGCTTGCGCCGCAGGCCGCGCCAGTCCCCGATCAGCAGCTCCAGGCGCTCCACCGCGCCCGGCCGCTGCGCCAGCACGCCCTCGGCGCTGCCCAGCGCGTCCCACACGGCCTTCACCACCGAGTGCCGGACCAGCTTCCCGCCCCAGCGGGGCAGCTCGCGGCGCACCGCGGCCAGGAACCGCTCATAGCCCATCTTCCGCAGCCGCTCCGGCCGCCCGGCGCAGCGGGCCGTGACCACCGCCATCGCCGCCGTCCACGTCACCGACTCCAGCGGCCGCCGCGCCCCGCCCAGCGCCGCCGGCCACGCGCACCCCAGCAGGTCCCCGGCCTGCTGCCGGGCCGCGGTCAGGCCCGTGACCAGGGCCGCCCGCCGCGCCCCGAGGTGCCGCAGCCGCGCCCACGCCTCGTCCGCCCGCTCGGGCAGGTAGCACTCCAGCCGGGTCACGAGCTTCCCGATCAGGTAGGCGTCACGGTGATCGGTCTTCCCGAGCGTGTAGTCATCACCCTCCCGGGACCTGTGCACCGCCACCGGCTGCACGCACGCGAACCCGTGCCCCGCGACGTCCGCGAGGCCCATCAGCGCCTTCCACCGGTGCCCGGTCGGCTCGCACGCAACCGTCAGCCCCGCGAACCCGGCCTTCCCTGCCCGCTCCGCAGCCCAGCCCAGCAGCCCGCCCAGCTCGTGGGCCTTCGCCTTCACGATCTTCCGCGCCACCACCCGGCACTCCTGATCCATCACCACGGCGACCTGCTTATCCTCACCCAGGTCGATCGCGAGAACCGCCCGGTCCCGCCGCACGGCCTCCCGCAGACCCGCGAGCTTCCGGTTCCGATTCCGGTCACCACGCGTCAATCCGTTACCCTGAGCCACCGAACGTCCTCCTGCTGTCCTGGGAACCTGAAGCCCGTCATCACAACAGGAGGACGTTCCTCATGCCAACCCGCGAAACCAACAGGTACTTACTACGTCGCACGCAGCGACGTGGTTGCAACAACCACGTCGCGACAGTGGCCAGCACGGCCCCGCCTGCAGCAAACCCAGGTGGATCGGCCGCAACATCAGCCCCTGTGGCGCCGGAAGCAACAGCGTGGGTGGCCGTAGTGCCGCCGGAAGCTTGATCGTCGGAGCTTTGGTGCTGCTCTAGCAGCACCAAAGCTCCGACGATCACCGTCGACCGCGGGGACCAGTGCGGGCCAGGGGCCGAGCCGGGCTTGAGCGGAGGCGAAGGCGGTGGCCCGCCGAGCTAGCGCGGGTCCAGGCCGTGGTCGGGGAAGACCGCGTTGCGGGTGGCGATGATGGCGTGGTCGACCGGGTCGGCCGGGTCGTAGCCCGACTCGAACGGGCGGTAGGTCGCCGGGGCGCCCTCGGTCATCAGCGCCGGCGCGGCGCCGGCCGGTGCGCCGCCGGACGTAGTCGCGCCACGAGTCCGGCGTCGGGGCCTGCGGGTCGACGGGCTGGCCCGCCGCCTCGGCGAGCAGGTGGGTCCAGGTCCGGGGCACGACCTGGACCAGCTCGTAGCCGCCGCCCCCGGTCAGCAGCCAGCGGCCGCCCGCGGTCTCGTGGGCGAGCTGGTGGATGGCGGCGTGCGCGGCGCGCTGGGCGTCGATGGTCAGCTCGAGGTGGGCCAGCGGGTCCAGCCGGTGGGTGTCGCATCCATGCTGGCTGACCAGGATCTGCGGGCCGAACTCCGCGCAGCAGCGGCGGGACGACGGCGTGGAAGGCGCGCAGCCAGCCGGGCGTCCCCGGTGCCGCCGGGCAGGGCCACGTTCACCGCCGAGCCGATCGCGCCGGCGCCGCCGGTCTCGGACGGCCGGCCGGTGCCGGGGAACAGCAGCGCCGGAGTCTCGTGCAGGCTGATCGTCAGCACCCGCGGGTCGTCGTAGAACGCGGCCTGCACGCCGTCGCCGTGGTGCACGTCGATGTCCACGTAGGCGATCCGCTCGGCCCCCTCGGCCAGCAGCCAGGCGATCGCGATGGCCGGGTCGTTGTACACGCAGAAGCCGCTGGCGCTGGCCCGCATGGCGTGGTGCAGGCCGCCGGCGATGCTGGCGCCGTGCTCCGCGGCCCCCGACCACATGGCCCGCGCCGCGGCCAGGGTGGCCCCGGCGACCAGCGCCGACGCCTCGTGCATGCCGGCGAACACCGGGTTGTCCGGCGTGCCCAGGCCGTACTGGCCGTGCCGGGCTGGGATCCCGCGGATCACCGGCCAGCCGGACGGCGGCGATGTAGCGGGGATCGTGGACCAGCTCCAGCTCGGCGTCGCTGGCCGGCTCGGGTCGGCCCACCGTGACGTCCGGCGCGCTGAGCACGCCGAACGCCCGGGCCAGCTCGACGGTCAGCTCGACGCGGATCGGCGCCAGCGGGTGGTCCGGCCCGAAGTCATAGCCGGTCAGCCGGTCGTCCCAGGCCAGATGCAGGCGGCAGGCCATCCGTTCACCCCTCCTGGCGCGGTCAGCCGCGCATGTCGACAGCGTTGACCCGGGTCGGGTTGATGGTCACGATCACGCGCGACTGGCCGGGCTGGTCGTGCGCGCGCAGATCGGAGTCGTACTTGGCCCCGACCCGGTCCGCGAACGCGTAGTCGTCGTCGGGGGTAATCTCGGCGTCGCCGCGGATCTCCAGGTACCGGTAGGGCACGGCCAGGTCGAGCAGGAACACGCTGGCCGCCGGGTTGGCCTGGAGGTTCTTGGTCTTCTGGCGGCTGTCGTTGAGTGAGATCGAGACCTGGTCGCCGTCGGCCAGGAACCACACCTCCGAGAGCTGCGGCCGGCCGTCCGGGCCGACCGTGCCCAGGGTGGCGAACTGGCCGTCGAGCAGGTCGCGGTGCGAGGCGGGGATGGCGGGCATGGGTGCTCCTGTCATCGCGGGCTAGGACCTGCGGCCAGGCTAGCGGAGCCCGGGCCGGGCGGGCGTATCCTGCCAGCCGTCGGCAGCGCGCGAGCAAGGGAGCGGATCCGGATGAGGGAGCTGGCTGATCGGCTGGGACGATTCGGCGTCTGGCGCAGCGCGGGCCTGCTCACTCCCGAGCTGGCCGCGCTGCTCGAGAAGCTCGGCTTCGGCACGCTGTGGGTGGGCGGCTCGCCGGCCTGCGGGCTGGAGCTGGTCGAGGGGCTGCTGGCCGCGACGACCCGGCTGACCCTGGCCACCAGCATCGTGAACATGTGGCAGGACGACGCGCATCTCGTCGCCGCGTCGTTCCACCGGATCGAGGGCCGCTACCCGGGCCGCTTCGTGCTCGGCGTGGGCGCGGGTCACCGCGAGGCCACCCAGGAGTACGCCCGGCCTTATGACAGGCTCGCGGCCTACGTGGGCACCCTGCTGGCCGACGGGGTTCCGCGGGCCAGCCTGGTGCTGGCCGCGCTGGGTCCGCGGGTGCTGCGGCTGGCCGCCGAGCGTACCGCCGGGGCCATCCCGTACCTGGTGACACCCGAGTACACCCGCCAGGCCCGCGAGGTGCTGGGCGCCGGGCCGCTGCTGGCGCCCGAGCAGAAGGTGGTGCTGGACACCGACCCGGACCGGGCCCGGCGCCTGGGCCGGGCCCGGGTCAGCCGCCCCTACCTGGGGCTGATCAACTACACCAGCAACCTGCGCCGCCTGGGCTGGACCGAGGCTGACCTGAGCGACGGCGGCAGCGACGCGCTCGTGGACGCGCTGGTCGCCTGGGGGAGCGGCGCGAAGGTGGCCGCGCAGCTGGACGAGCACTTCGCGGCCGGCGCCGACCACGTCTGCGCCCAGCTGCTCACCGAGTCCGACGTCGACCCGAGCGAGGGCTACCGTCAGCTGGCGGCGGCCCTGGGGCTGTAGCCGGCCTGCGGACTGGCCTGCCGCTGCGGCATAGTGGTCCTGGCCCCGGCAGGCGGGCAGGCCAGTCCGACACAGTTGAGGGGATACGGCATGGCGCGTGAGGCGCGGCTCAGCTCGGTGGTCACGTTCGTGCAGGAACTCGACCGGTCGGTGACCTTCTACACCGAGGTCCTGGGCCTGGATGTCGCCGACCGCGATGCCACGGCGGCCCTGCTGGTCAGCGCGAACGGCACGGAGCTGATCCTGCGCGCGATGGGCGGTAACGCCCCGCATCCACTGGGCGGCGTAGGCGTGCAGTACGTCGTGTGGACCGCCGCCGACCAGGATGAGCTGGACCGGTGCGAGCAGGCGCTGAAGCAGCGCCAGGCCTACCGCGCGAGCCGCAGCATGGACGGGGTGAGCGCGATCGAGGGCCGCGACCCCGACGACATCGTGGTCATGGTCACCCACCCCGGGCCGGACAAGATGTCCGAACACCGGCTCCCGCTGCGCATCTACGGCTGGTAGGCCCGGCCCCACCAGGGCCCGCATAGCCACCCGCATAAGTAGAGGTGCCCGCTGCCAGGCGGATCCGCATGGGGGGGAGATGCGGTCCCGGCCGGGCAGCGGCGCACTGCCGACAGTGAAGTACCCGCCACCCGGTGGTGTCAATGTTCAACTGCTCACCCGCTAGCGCCGCGATAGCGGGATTTTCCGCCTCTTTCATGTTTTTCCGGGGTAGCAGGCTAGGAAATCAGCGGAACAAGTCGCTGTAAGCGCTCAGCGCGGGCTGGCCGCCGAGGTGCGCGTACAGCACCGTGGACTCCCGTCCGATCTCACCGTCGCGGACCAGGTCGATCAGCCCGGCCATCGACTTGCCCTCGTACACCGGGTCGATGATCATGCCCTCCAGCCGCCCGGTCAGCCGGATGGCGTCGAGCGTGGACGGCACCGGGATCCCGTAGCGCTCGCCAGCCCAGCCCGGCAGCACCGTGATCTCGTCCTCGCGCAGGTCGCGGCCCAGGCCGATGAGCGCGGCGGTGGCACGTGCGATCCGGGCCACCTGGGCCCTGGTCTCGTCCAGCCGCGCCGACGCGTCAATGCCGATGACCCGCCGGGGGCGGTCCTGGCCGGCGAAGCCGGCGATCATCCCGGCCTGCGTGGAGCCGGTCACGCTGCACACCACGACGGTGTCGAAGAACACGCCAAGCTGCTGCTCCTGCTGCCGCACCTCCTCGGCCCAGCTGGCGAAGCCCAGCCCGCCCAGCCGGTGGTCGGAGGCCCCGGCCGGGATGGCGTACGGTCGGCCGCCGGCCGCGCGGACCTCGTCCAGGGCCTGCTCCCAGCTGGCCTTGACGCCGATGCCGAAGCTCTCATCGACCAGCCGCACGTCGGCGCCCATGATGCGGGACAGCTGGATGTTGCCGACCCGCTCGTAGACGGGGTCGGGCCAGTCGACCCAGTGCTCCTGGACCAGCCGGGCCTTGAGGCCCAGCCGGGCGGCCACCGCCGCCACCTGTCGGGTGTGATTGGACTGCACCCCGCCGATCGAGACCAGCGTGTCCGCGCCCTGGGCCAGCGCGTCTGGGACCAGGTACTCCAGCTTGCGGGTCTTGTTCCCGCCGTAGGCCAGCCCGGAGTTGCAGTCCTCGCGCTTGGCCCAGATGGCCGGCCCGCCCAGGTGAGCCGACAGCCGCCCCAGCGGGTGGACCGGGCTCCAGCCGAACAGCAGCGGATAGCGCGGGAAGTCACTCAGCCCCATCAGGAGCCTCCCGTGAGGTAATGCCGGACACCGCCGGAGGACTCGACGCGCAGCGCGCCCCGGTCGGCCAGCACATCCAGGTGGGCGATCGTCTCGTTGACGGCCAGCATCTGGTTGAAGACATCCAGGTCGGCCAGCGCTCGCTCACGGCTGGTCCAGCCGACCTGGCCGGCCACCTCGAAGGCCGTGCTGACGCCGGGGCCGACGGCGGCCAGCATCGCGTCCAGCCGCTTGCGGTGGTGCTCGACCAGCTCGCCGGCCCTGGCCTGGGCGCTCGGCGCGACCGGGCCGTGGGCCGGCAGCAGCACCGCGTCGGCCAGCGCCTCGACCGTGGCCAGCGAGTTCAGGTAATCCGCCAGCGGCCGGTCGGCGGGCAGCGGCTCGAAGCCGATCGACGGCGTGATGTGCGGCAGCACGTGGTCGCCGGCGAACAGCAGCCCGGCCTCGGCGTCGTGGAACACCAGGTGCCCGCGGGTGTGCCCAGGCGTGGCGATGGCCCGCAGAGTCCGGTCGGCCAGGACGATCTCGGTCCCGTCCGGCAGCCACTCGTCCGGGTCCTCCCAGTCGCTGCGCTGGGTGGCCTCGTCCGGCCCGGCCGCGCTGACCAGCTGGCGGGCCAGGTCGCCGGCGCCCGCCGCCTGAAGGCGGGCCAGCATCAGCGGCGGGAACCGGCCGATGTTGGCCCGGATCTCGGCCAGCACCGGCGCCTCGCCGGTGCCCAGCGCCACCCGGCTGCCCAGCAGCCGGCGCACCACCAGCGCCTGGGTGTAGTGGTCGCGGTGCACGTGCGTGACCAGGAACCGGCTGATGTCGCCCAGGTCGTGCCCGAGCTCGGCCAGGGCCGCCTCGAGCAGCCTGCGGGACTCCTCCAGGGCCCAGCCGGAGTCGATCAGGACCAGCCCGGGGCCGTCCTCGATCGCGTACACGTTGACCGCGCGCAGCCCGTCGTTCGGCAGCGGCAGTGGTATCCGGTGCACGCCGGAGGCCACCTCGAAGGCGCCCGGCCGCTCCCAGTCATGACGTGATGCGGAGGGTGATACGGGGCCGGATGGATTGTCAGGCACGGGCCTCCCCGATGGTCTGGCGACTGCTGCCTGGCAACATACCGGCCCGATCCCGCCCGGTCATGGCCGGGCGGCGCCCGGCCCGGCCGGGCGGCCGCGCCCGGCCCGGCGCTGTTACCGTGCCGGCATGAACAGGGGCGGCGCGCCGAGCTGGGTCTGCCTGCTGCGCGGCGTGAACCTGGGCCAGCGGCGCAAGCTGCCCATGGCCCGGCTGCGGGCGGTGCTGAGATCGACGCGGTCATCGCGGCCGGCCCGTTCGCGGACCAGGCCAGCCAGCACGCCAACCTGATCCGGGTGATCTTCCTGGCCGATTTGCCCGCGCCGGACCGAGTCGGGCGGCTGACGGGCGACCCGGCGCTAGCCGGGACCTGCCGGGGCGATGGCTCGCCTGGCTGCCTCGTGAGCTGGCCGGGCCGCCCGCCGGTGGAACGCCGTTTCTTCTGCGCCGCTCGCCGGCGCCGGGTGCCGGACTCGGCCGACGGCTCCCCGGCCGCCTCGCCGCCCTGCCGGGCCTCCTCGTAGGCCTGCACGACCTCCACCGGCACCCGGCCCCGCTCCTTGATCGCGTAGCCGTGCTCGGTGGCCCAGGCCCGCATCTCGGCGCTGTACTGGCGCGAGGCCGCGGTGCGCGTGGGCGCGCGGGCCGCCCGCTGCGCCCGGACCCGTCGCGCGTGCGCCGCGAAACGGCCCAGCTTGTCCCGCATCTCGGCGGCGTGGGTGTTATTCAGGTCTATCTCGTATTCCTGGCCCTGATATCCGAACGTGACGGTGACTTCAGCCTCGCTGCCATCGAGGTCGTCAATCAGGCTGACGACTGCTTTCTGCATGATCAAGCCCCCCACAGTGTCCGGTCCCGGCATTTCATCGCACGTAGTTGCTAGATCATACGTACCACCTTGGCTTCCACGCTCCCGAGGGAGCGTAAGACCGGAAGCTTGGCCTATATGCCCGCAGGATTCGGGGTATCCCCGAAGCGTTACGGGGCGGCCAGATGTTACGCATGCGGGCCGATGCGGCTTCGGCGAACCGTTCGCGCCCGTCCATCCGGTCTGCCCTATGGAGGCTAATCCCGAACACCAATTCACCAGATGGTGGCCAGATGGCGGTGAGATGGGGGCGCACATGGCGGCCCAGATGCCGGTCCGGCGGCGGGCGCGAGGCGCGGGCCGCGGAGATCCTTAATCAAGTCATGATCAAGTCATGACCCGGAGGATTAGCTGGTGGCACTCCCGCCTGCCGCCGGAACAGGTAGTTGCGCGTCGCCGTGCTGACCGAGGTGACCTGCTGCCACCCGTGCTGCCAGGTGTACATCGCGTAGCCGCGGTCCAGCAGCCAGCCCGAGATGTCCTCGGGGGAGATCTCGTACCGGGCCGAGTGCCGGGCCTCGATCTCGATGAGCATGGCCGGCTGGAGGGACTCGATGGTCTGCTGGCCGCCCTCCAGGATGTGCATCTCCGCGCCCTCGACGTCGATCTTCACGAAGTCGAGCCGGGTGATCCCGGCGTCCTTGCACAGGCCGTCCAGGGTCTGCACGTCGACGGGGACCTCCATCTGGCCCGCGAACTCGGCGTTAGAGCCCAGCCCCTTGGTCTTCCACTCCAGGAAGGACCGGCCGGTGACCGGCCCGTGCCGCCCGACCGGCACGCTCATGACCCCGCGGCCCGGCTCGGCGCCCAGCGCCGTGACATGGTGCCTGACGTTCCCGCTGGACCGGGAGCCCAGCACCTTGGTCCAGGCCGAGTGGGCAAAGGTCACCGGCTCCACGCTGTGCACCTGCCCCGTGGGGCCCGCCAGGTGGGCTAGCGCCACCGTGTACAGGCCGGCCGCCGCGCCGATGTCGATGCAGACGCTGCCCGGCTTGACCACGTCGCGCAGGCCAATGAGCTCCGGCTCGATCAGCCGTGTCGTCTTGGCCACCAGCATGACCGCCGCGGCCGTGAGCGCGACCCGCCCGGTGCTGCTCATCGAGGCCCCCCCGACCCGGCGCGAGCAGGCCCAGGTCGCAGCTGAGCAGGAATCGGGGCGACGTGGCATGGTCTTGGTCCTCCACCGGGCCGGTCAGGTTATCTGGGTCGGCCATCACTATCCGGACAATCGACAAGAGTGTCAAACGTACGCCGGCCCGGCCCGCGGATTCGGGAGATCTTGATAACCAGCGGATTACGCTGTGCCCGGCCCGCGGAAGGATCGGTACCGTTAGCACGTGATTGACCCTCACGCCCCGGTACTGCTGGTGGGGATCGACGGCTCGGACACCTCGCTGCGGGCCGGCGCCTACGCCGCCGGGCTGGCGACCCGGCAGCACGCCCGCCTGGTGTGCCTGTACGTGCGCACCTACAAGATCGCGGCGGGCGTGGGCGTCGCGGCCATCCCGTCAATGCAGCAGGCGCATGACGACATCGCCCGTGAGCTGCGGGAACAGGTCGAGACTCAAAGCGCCCGCATCGGGCTCCACGCCGAGTTCGTGGAGCGGGAGGGTAACCCGTTCGCGGAGATCGTCCGGCTGGCCGACGAGCTGCCCGCCGACGCGGTGATCGTGGGCGCGTCGACCAAGGCCGGGCACCGGTTCGTGGGCTCGCTCGCGGTGCACCTGGTGCGCACGAGTCGCTGGCCCATCACCGTGGTGCCTTGATGCGGCCGCCGGATCCGTTCCGGAATTATCTGTAACAAAGGTGGTCAGCGGCGGGACGACGCCCACCGGCGCAGCGCGCTTATCCGCTCGCGGAGCTGGGCTCCGGTGGCCTGCGGCACTGGCGGCCCCCCGCAGGACTGGCGCAGCTCGGCGTGGATGACGGCGTGCGGCTGGCCGGTCCGGTGATGCCAGGCCGTGACCAGTGAGTTGAGCTCCTTGCGCAGCGCGGCCAGGTTCTCCCTGGCCGACGCGGGCGGTGCGCCGGCCGCGGCAGAGCCCGGGGTCAGCGGGCCGGGCCGGGGCGGCCGCGTGCGGCGTGTGCGCGGCGAGCGCGGACACCGGAGCGCCCGGGCCCTGATCCGGCTCCGGGCCGCGGCTGCCCGGCCGGCTGCGCGGACGGGACTGCTCGGCCTGGCGCTTGCGCAGCAGCAGGGTGACCTGCTCGGGCTCCAGCAGCCCGGGCAGGCCGAGGAAGTCATCCTCCTCGGCCGAGGTACCGAACTCGCCGCCGTCGTACAGCGCCCGGTCGAAGTGCGCCGAGGCCTCCAGCGCCTTGAACGGTGCCTCGCCCAGGTCGTCGGGGGTGTCCCGCTGTCGCTGCGCCTCGGCCAGCTCACGTTCCTCGGCGTCGTCGGCGGCGCGGGCCAGCACGTGATCGCGCTCGGCCTCCAGCTCGGCGGCGTAGCCCAGCAGCAGCGGAATAGACGGCAGGAACACCGAGGCGGTCTCGCCGCGCTGGCGCACCCGCACGAAGCGGCCCACGGCCTGGGCGAAGAACAGCGCGGTGCTGACGCTGGTGGCGTAGACCCCGACGGCCAGCCGGGGGATGTCCACGCCCTCGGAGACCATCCGGACCGCGACCATCCACCGGTCCTCGGACTGCGCGAACTTGGCGATCTTCTTGCTCGCCGCCGGGTCGTCGGACAGCACGACGACGGGCCGGACCCCGGTGATCTTCCGCAGCAGCGCCGCGTAGGCCCGGGCGTCGGCGTGGTCGCCCGCGATGACCAGGCCGCCGGCGTCCGGCATGCCCCGGCGGACCTCGGTCGAGCCGCCGGTCGGCCGCCTCCAGCACCCGGGCCACCCACTCGCCCTCGGGATCCAGCGCGGTCCGCCAGGCGTACGCGAGCTGGTCGGGGGTCATCGGCGTGCCGAGGGTGCCGGTGATCTCGTCTCCGGCCCGGCTGCGCCAGCGCATCTCGCCGGAGTAGGCCAGGAAGATCACCGGGCGGACGACGCCGTCGTCTAGCGCGGGGCCGTACCCGTAGACGTAGTCGGCGCGGCTGCGCAGGCTGCCGTCGGGATCCTCGGTGTAGGTGATGAACGGGATCGGGTTGGTGTCGCTGCGAAAGGGCGTGCCGGTCAGCCCCATCCGCCGCCGGGCGGGCTCGAACGCCTCGCGCGCCGCCTCGCCCCAGGACAGCGCGTCCCCGGCGTGGTGGATCTCATCGAAGATCACCAGAGTCCGGCGGTTGGTGGTGCGCTGGCGGTGCAGGGCCGGGTGCGCGGCCACCTGGGCGTAGGTCACCACCACGCCGGCGTAATCGGCCGACGCCGCGCCCTGGCTGTTGCGGTAGGCGGGGTCGAGCGCGATGCCGACCCGGTGGGCCGACTGCGACCACTGATGCTTGAGGTGCTCGGTCGGCGTGACCACGGTGACGGCCGCCACCTCGCGCCGGGCCAGCAGGTCGGCCGCGATGGTCAGCGCGAACGCCGTCTTGCCCGCGCCCGGCGTCGCGACGAGCAGGAAGTCCCGTCGCGGCAGTCGAAAGTACTCTTGGTAAGCGGCCTTCTGCCAGGGCCGCAGTGACCCGAACAGGTCCGCGCGCACGGGGGCGCCTGGAGGGCTGGCGTCATCAGGGCTAGCGGGGGCGGGGGTGCTCACAGGGCCAAGACGCTACCAGGAGGCAGCCGGGCCGGCGTGTCAGCCGCGACCGGCGGGTCGCGGCCCGCCGGGACCGGCGCGGGCGTCCGCTAAACTGGCCGTGGCCTGGGAAGAATTGTCGAGCAGGCGTGCCAAATTCGTTATCCCGGAATACTGGTGCCATTACGCATTGGTATAGCCGAGTGCCTCCGCGGCGGCGCATTCGGCATTATGGTGGCCTGGCAAACTGGGGCCACTGGAGGCCAATGATGGTGCAGCAGCCGACACTCGAGCCGCTGCGACGATGGGATCCGGACCGGATCGGTCCGTACGTCCTGCTCGGACGCCTGGGTGCGGGCGCGATGGGCCAGGTGTACCTGGGCCGGTCCACGGCCGGGCGGCTGGTCGCCGTGAAGACCATCAAGATCGAGCTGGCCGAGGAGCCCGGTTTTCGCGATCATTTCGCGCATGAGGTCGCGGCCGCCCGGCGGGTGAGCGGACTGTTCACCGCCGCGGTGGTGGCCGCCGACCCGGAGGCCGACGTGCCCTGGCTGGCCACCGCCTACCTGCCCGCGCCGTCGCTGAGCCGGCTGGTCCGGGTATGCGGGCCGCAGCCGGTGGAGACCATCTGGTGGCTGGCGGCCGGCTGTGCCGAGGCGCTGGAGTCGATCCACGGCGCCGGGCTGGTGCACCGCGACCTGAAGCCGTCCAACGTGCTGGTGGCCCCCGACGGCCCGCGGGTGATCGACTTCGGGGTGGCCAGGGCGGCCGAGCGGATCCAGCTCACCGTCACCCACGGGGCGGTCGGCACTCCCGCCTACATGGCCCCGGAGCAGGCCAGGGACACCCGCCAGGCATCCATGGCCAGCGACGTGTTCTCGCTCGGCGCCACGCTGCTGTTCGCCGCCACCGGGCACGCGCCCTACCAGGGCGAGACGGTCATGGACATCCTGGTCCGGCTGGCCACCGAGCCGCCCGACCTGAGCGGGCTGCCGGACGAGCTCACCGAGCTGGTCACCGCCTGCCTTCAGCGCAGCCCGCGGGACCGCCCGACCTCGGCCGCGGTGCTGCGGCGGCTGGGCCCGCTGATGGACCGGCCTGCTGGCGGCGACGGGGAGCACTCCTACCTGACCGAGTCGGCCATGGCGCTGATCGGCGAGTACCAGCGCAGCCCGCAGCTCGACGGCCGGGCCGCCCCGCCGGGCTACAGCAGCCAGCCCGGCGACAGCCAGCCTGGCGGCCCGAGCCAGCCCAGCGGCCCGAGCGGCCTCAGCCTGACCCGCAGCCCGAGCCAGCCGAGCCACCCCAGCGACCCGAGCCACCCCAGCCAGGGCAGCCTGGCCGAGAGCAGCGTCGGCGAGGGGAGCGCGGCCCTCGAGGAGGGCGCCACCTACGCCTCGGACCTGGCCCTGCCGGGTGGCGCGGCCACGGCCGCATCGGCCGCCTCGGCGGCCGCTGGACGGCGTGGCTGGGCGCGGCTACGCGGCCGCCGTACCGACGGGCCCAGCGGCCAGCGCCGGCCAGGGAGCGCCGGGCCGGGCGACCGCGCCCCCCGCAAGTCCCCGGCCGACGCGGGCCGCAAGCGCCGCGGCTGGCCCGCTCGCCGCCGCGGCGGTGCCCTGCCGCCCGCGCCGCCGGGCGACGGCTGGCCGAAGCCGCAGCGCCGGCACGAGGCCACCTTTCCGCTGGCCGGCCGCGCTATGGCGGCGGTGCTGCTCATCGCGGCGGGTGTGGGCATCGGCGTGCTGCTCCGCGAGCCGACCAGGAGTGCCGGTGCCGCGAACAGGCCCGGCGCCAGCACGTCGAAGCCGGCCAAGACCGGGACGGACTCGCTCGCCCAGCGCACAGTCAGGGCCGCCGTCCTTCCCGCCCAAGTTCGGGCCGGGGCTTATGAAGGTCGCCATGTTCCAGAACCACGGCGATACCGACACCGAGTACATCGTGCATGGCTTCGGCTGGCGGCCCGGTGGCTCGGTGACGGTTACGGTGGCCGGGGACCGGTCGGCCAGGGAAACGGTCATCGTCGACCGGGCGGGCACCTTCAACTGCGTGATCGGTCATGATCCGGTCTTCTTCACCGGCCAGATCCCGCTGGGCTGGTACCGGGTCGTCGTGACGATGCCAGGCGTAGGAACCGCCAGCACCAGGTTCCATGTCACCCCCGGCCCGCTGCCGGGCCCCGGTCCGGGCTCCGGTCCGCCGCCGGGCAGCACTTCGCCCGCCGTAGTCGGCTAGCCCCGCCGCGGCCGGGACCGGCCGCGGGCGTCAGGGCTCCTGGATCGTCCACCACAGGTCTTCCTGCCGCGAGCACCAGACCGGATCGTTGAGTCGGCCCAGGTCGGCGGCGGTGATCACCCCGTGCTCGATCAGCAGCCGGACGACCACCTCGTCGGACAGCCGCACGTCGGCGCGGACCAGGCCGCGCTCGGTGATCTTCCGGCGCAGCACCTTGATGTGCTCGGCCACCCGGGCCGACAGCCGGTCCCGGTAGGCCGGGTCGGTCTCGAACCGCTCCAGCTCGTGATAGGCGCCCGTCACCTCCAGCGCGGCGCGGGCGATCTCCGGCGTGCGCGGCAGCGGCTCGGTGGCCGCCGGGTCCAGCAGCCACGGCCGGCACCACATCAGCGCGACCAGGAACAGCTTGGTCATCGGGTCGATGTACAACGGCAGCACGGTCGCGTCGGCGTCGGCCCGGACCCGCCCGGGGTCCAGGCCCCAGCCATGACCGTTGCCGGCCACCATCACCGACAGCGCCTGGCCCTCGTCGAGCATGGTGCGCGAGCCGACCAGCGTCGACCCCGAGCGCAGGAACCAGCCGCCGGACGGCTCGCCGTTGTCCTCCATCCGGGGCAGCCGGATCCGGTACCCCTCGCCCTCGGTGTACAGGGCGTGAGTGCGGCTGATGTTGGCGATCCAGACCCCGTCGGCCACCGCGCTGATGACCCCGGCCCGGCGGGACAGGCCGCGCCCGACCGCGACGGTCAGGTCCGCGTCCGGGCCGCGGCCGAAGACCAGCCGGCTGCCCTCGGGGATCCCGACGACCAGCCCCGACGGCGTGCTGACTCGGGCGGCGACATCGCTCGCAGGTCGAGGAGTCATCGTCCTCCTCTGCGCGTCACCGGTCCGGATGCTGTCGCGATCACCAGCGCGGCCGGGCCGACCAGAGCGGGCGGGGGCCTGCCCCTCAGGTTGCCGCCCGGGTCACGAACCGGAACACGGGTCTCGCTTCCGCAGATTGTAGGCCGCGCTGTCCAGGCCGACGGACCCCGGAATCCGGGGATACCCAGAGGGGAGATTCCACGATTTGATGGCACAGGTCTGGGGCGAGGCGCCCGACACGGCCCGCCGGGGAGGGCTCATGCCGACGGAGACGGCATGAGCTGGGTGGTGTGGCGGGACCCGTCCCGTCCGCCTGGTCCTGGGGGGGAGCCCGGCGGACTCGAGTCCTGTTCCTCGCCCCAGACCTATATCCGCGGACCCGCACACCCGGCGACGCGCTACACGCGTGCCGGGGCCGGCCACTGGGGGATGCTGGCCAGGTGCCGCATCAGGTCGGCGAACTCGGGCGGGGACAGGCTCTGCTCGGAGTCCGACAGCGCCTTGGCCGGCTCTGGGTGGACCTCCACCAGCAGGCCGTGAGCCCCCGCCGCGCGGGCCGCCCAGGCCATCGGCGCGACGTAGGGGCGGCTGCCGGTCCCGTGGCTGGGGTCCACGATGATCGGCAGGTGGGATCGCTCGCGGACCACGACCACCGCCGACAGGTCGAGCGTGTTCCGGGTCGCGCTCTCGAACGTGCGGATGCCCCGCTCGCAGAGGATCACCTGCTGGTTGCCCTGGGCCACCACGTACTCGGCGGCGGCCAGCCACTCCTCGATGGTGCTGGACAGCCCGCGCTTGAGCAGCACCGGCCGGTCCACCTTGCCGAGCTCGCGCAGCAGGTCGAAGTTCTGCATGTTGCGCGCCCCGACCTGAAGGATGTCGGCGGCCGCGGCCATCCGCGGTACCTGGTCCACGGCCATCACCTCGGTGATGACCGGCAGCCCGGCCTCGCGCCCGGCGGCGACGAGCAGGTCGAGGCCGTCCCAGCCCAGGCCCTGGAACGAGTACGGCGAGGTCCGCGGCTTGAACACGCCGCCGCGCAGCACCCGCGCGCCGTGCTCGGCCACGAACCGGGCCGTGGTGGTGATCTGCTCCTGGCTCTCCACCGAGCACGGCCCGGCCATGACCACGAAGCCGTCGCCGCCGATCAGCAGGTCACCGACGGCGATGATCGTGTCGTCCTGGCGGGCGGCCCGGTCAACGAGCTTGTAGTGCCGGGACCGGGACCGGCCCGTGGCCGGCTTGGGCGCGGCGGCCACGGCCTCCAGCATCTCGGCCGGATCCTGCTCGGTGGCCATTGTTTCGGAAGGAGGTACTGAAGTAACCTCCGCGGGCTGACCGGTCAGGCCGGCGGGCCGGGCCGGCGCCCGCAGCGCCTTGGCCGGGTAGCTGCCCAGGATCTTGACGTAGAGCGCGGCCGCCCGGAGCTCGTCCAGCGCGGCGGCGGTGCGGGGGTCGTCGGTGTTGCCCTCGAAGTCGACGAAGAACATGTACTCCCACGGCCGGCCGGGCCGCGGGCGGGACTCCAGCTTGGTCATGGAGTGGCCGCTGCCCGACAGCACCTCCAGGCAGCGCAGCAGGTCGCCTTCCTCGTGGCCGGTGACCAGGATGAGGCTGGTCTTGCACGGGATGCGCAGGTCGACCGGGGCCGGGGTGGTCGACAGGACCACGAACCGGGTGTAGTTGTCGGTCCGGTCGGAGATGTTGTGCCGCAGCACGACCAGGCCGTAGGCGGCGGCCGCGTCGGCCGAGCCGATGGCGGCGGTGGCCGGATCGCCGGCCTCGGCCACCGCGCGCACCGCCTCGGCGGTGTCGAAGTAGCTGGTCGGGGTGGCCTGCGGGACCGACAGCAGGAACTGTGAGCATTGCTCAAGCCCCTGCGGGTGGGACAGGATCCGGCTCAGCGAGGTGAGCGGCACGTCGGCCACGCCGGCCAGGCAGTGATCGACCTTCCAGGTCTCCTCGCCGATGATGTACAGCTCGTGCTCGCGCAGCAGGGCGTAGACCTCGTTGATGCTGCCGGCCGTCGTGTTCTCGATGGGCAGCACGGCTAGGTCGGCCTGCCCGGCGATCAGCGCGCCCGCGGCCTCCCGGAACGTGCGGTAGCCGGTCAGGTCGCCGTCCAGGCCCCGGCCGGCCAGGTACTTCTGGGCCGCGGCGTCGCTGTAGGCGTGGGCCACGCCCTGGAACGCCACCCGGACCCGCCCGCCCGGCTCGTCGTTCAGTCGGCGGGCCTGCTGGGCCACCGAGTCGCTGATCAGCTCGCGGAAGATCCGGCGCACCAGGCTGGCCGAGACGCCCAGGTCGGCGGCCGCGGCCGCGACGCCGTCGAGCACCTGGCGCTCGCGCTCGGTGTCCTTGAGGCCGGCCGCGCCGAGCTCCTTGACCTCGGCGATCGCGGTGATGATGTCGTGCCGCTGCGCGATCAGCCGCACGATGCCGCTGTCCACCTCGTCCAGGTCCTGCCGGAGCCCGGCGATGTCCGGACGCTGTCCGTTCATAGGCGATCACGCTATCGCATCGGCCGGCTGCTCACGGCGGCCACCGGCCGGGCGGGGTTGACACCTTCAAAGCCGGGCTCGGACACTGATCACGATGCGGATCGCGCTATTCGTGACCTGCCTGGCCGACACGCTGTTCCCCGACGTCGGGAAGGCCACCGTCACCCTTCTCGAGCGGCTTGGCCACGAGGTTGACTTCCCCGAGGCCCAGACCTGCTGCGGCCAGATGCACGTGAACACCGGTTACCAGCGCGACGCGCTGCCGCTGGTCCGGCGCTACGTCGAGGTGTTCGAGCGCGGCTACGACGCGATCGTGATGCCGTCGGGGTCGTGCGCGGGGTCGGTCCGGCACCAGCACGCCATGGTGGCCCGGCGGTCCGGCGACGAGCTGCTGGCCCGCCGGGCCGAGGCCGTGGCCGGCCGAAGCTACGAGCTGTCCGAGCTGCTGACCGACGTGCTCGGCGTCGAGGACGTCGGTGCCTACTACCCGCACCGGGTCACCTACCACCCGACCTGCCACTCGCTGCGGGTGCTGCGGGTGGGCGACCGGCCGCTGCGGCTGCTGCGCCAGGTGGCCGGCCTGGAGCTGGTCGAGCTGCCCGACGCCGACGTGTGCTGCGGCTTCGGCGGCACGTTCGCGGTCAAGAACGCCGACACCTCCACCGCCATGCTGGCCGACAAGATGCGCAACGTGCTGGGCACCAGGGCCGAGGTGTGCACGGCGGGGGACAGCTCCTGCCTGATGCACATCGGCGGCGGGCTGTCCCGGCTGCGGACCGGGATCCGCACCGTGCACCTGGCCCAGATCCTGGCCTCGACCCGCGCCGACCCGACAGGCCTGGCCTGATGACGTTCCTGGGCATGCCGACCGCGCCGCCCGGCGTCGGCCACCTGCGGGCGCCCGAGCCGTTCCCGGTGGCGGCGCGCCGGGCGCTGGGCGACAGCCAGCTGCGCGGCAACCTGCGCCGGGCCACCGCGACCATCCGGGCCAAGCGGGCCAAGGTGGTCGGCGAGCTGCCCGACTGGGAGGAGCTGCGCACGGCCGGCGAGGCGATCAAGACCCGCGCCATGGCCCGCCTGGACAGCTACCTGGAGCAGCTCGAGGAGCAGGTCACCGCGCGCGGCGGCACCGTGCACTGGGCCAGGGACGCGGCCGAGGCCAACGCCATCGTGGCCGGCCTGGTCAAGGCGGCCGGGGCCAGCGAGGTGGTCAAGGTCAAGTCGCTGGCCACCGACGAGATCGGCCTCAACGAGGCGCTGGCCGACGAGGGCATCGCCGCCTACGAGACCGACCTGGCCGAGCTGATCGTGCAGCTCGACGACGACTGGCCGTCGCACATCCTGGTCCCGGCCATCCACCGGAACCGGGCTGAGATCCGCGAGATCTTCCTGCGCGAGATGGCCGACGTCGACCCGGGCCTGACCGACGACCCGCCCGCGCTGGCCGAGGCGGCCCGGCTGCACCTGCGTCGCAAGTTCCTGTCCGCGCGGGTCGGGATCAGCGGGGCCAACTTCGCCATCGCCGAGACCGGCACGCTGTGCGTCGTGGAGTCCGAGGGCAACGGCCGGATGTGCCTGACCCTGCCGCAGACCCTGATCACCGTGATGGGCATCGAGAAGATCCTGCCCACCTGGGCCGACCTCGGCGTCTTCCTGCAGTTGCTGCCGCGCTCGTCCACCGGCGAGCGGATGAACCCCTACACCTCCATGTGGACCGGGGTCACGCCCGGCGACGGGCCGCAGCAGTTCCACCTGGTGCTGCTGGACAACGGGCGCACCGCCGCGCTGGCCGACGCCACCGGCCGGGCCGCGCTGCACTGCATCCGCTGCTCGGCCTGCCTGAACGTGTGCCCCGTCTACGAGCGCGTCGGCGGCCACGCCTACGGCTCGGTCTACCCCGGCCCCATCGGCGCCATCCTGTCGCCGCAGCTCACCGGGGTGGAGGCCAATCCCACGCTGCCGTACGCCTCCTCGCTGTGCGGCGCCTGCTACGACGTCTGCCCGGTGAAGATCGACATCCCGTCGATCCTGGTCGAGCTGCGCGCCCGGCACGTCGAGGAGGCCCGCCGCGACCGCCGGGTGCCTGGCCCGGAGGCCATCACCATGGCCGCCGCCTCCTGGGTCATGGCCAGCGGCGGCCGCTACCAGGCCGCCCAGCGGGCCGCGCGGGCCGGCCGCGCGCTCGGCCGGGGCGGCCGGATCCGCCTGCTGCCGCCGCCGCTCTCCGCCTGGACCGCCGCCCGCGACGCGCCGGTCCCGCCCGCGATGAGCTTCCGCCAGTGGTGGCGCCAGGAACATCGCCCGGACAATCGCTTTAACAAAGGTGGCCCGGCGTGACCCCGCGCGACGAGATCCTGGCCCGCATCCGCCGGGCCAACGGCCTCGCCGCGGCCGAGGCGGGCGGTCGCGCGGGCCACGCCACCCTGGGCCACGCGGCCGCGGCCCCGGGCCAGGCCGGATACCGCGAGGCCGGTGACCGGGACCAGGCCGAGCTGCTGGACCTGCTCGCCGACCGGCTCACCGACTACCGCGCCACCGTGCGCCGGACCACTGCCGCGCTGCTGGCCGGCGAGGTGGCCGCGGCCCTGGCGCTGCGCGGCGCCCGCCGCGTGGTCGTGCCCGCCGGGCTGGACGTGTTCGGGCCCGCCGGCCCGCCCGAGGGCCTGGAGGTCATCACCGACGACGGGCTGCACGCCCTCGGGCCAGCCGGCGAAGACGGCCCGGCCGACGGGGACTGGCCGGGCGCCGATGGCCGCGATGCCCGGGTGCCCGAGGCCGGGGTGCTGGACACCTGCGACGGCGCCGTCACCGGGGCCGCCGTGGCCATCGCCGAGACCGGCACCATCGTGCTCGACGCCGGGCCCGGCCAGGGCCGCCGGGCCATCACGCTGGTGCCCGACTACCACCTGTGCGTGGTCCGCGCCGATCAGGTCGTGGAGCTGGTCCCCGAGGCCGTCGAGCGCCTGTCGGGGGCTGGCGGCCGCCCGCTGACCTGGATCAGCGGCCCGTCGGCCACCAGCGACATCGAGCTCAACCGCGTCGAGGGCGTGCACGGCCCCCGAACCCTCGAAGTCATCCTCGTCGAGCCCTGACCCAGCCCGCCCGGCACACCACCCCCCAACGCCAGAGCCCCACTCCGCCGGCCTGATCGCGGGTGGCCGGCCGCCGTCGGGGGGCCGTCATGAGCACGGAAATCGGTCAGCGATATTCGCTGGCCGATTTCCGTGCTCATGGACCAGCCCATTGCGGCCCGGCCGCAGGACGCGATCCGGCCGGCCGTAAGGCGCGCCGGCCGGGATGGCGGTAATGACAGCCGCGCTGGGGTGTTACCAACGGGACATCCACAGCCAGACCTAGTTGACTTTGTAATTCAAACCAGGCTACTTTGCATTTCAAAGTTAGGCGCCGCGAGCGCGGCGGCTTCGTGACGGCCAGTGAGTTTCGACTGTGGGAGGCTGACTCAGATGTCAGAAGAGGCCATGGACGTGCGGACCGCCGCCGACCTGATGCGGCAGACCCAGGAGCGGACGCGGGCCGCGCTGGAGGTCCGGCTGGCCCCCGTATACGCGGCGTGGGGCGTGGCCTGGCTGGGCGGGCTCGGGGCGATGTGGCTGTCCGTCCGCGACCAGCAGCCCTATCGCGAGCCGTCGGGCCTCTCGTCGGCCGTGCTCGGCGTCCTCTGCAGCCTGGCCCTGACGGTGACCATGACCATGGTCATCCGGGCCACCAGGGGCGTCGGCGGGGTCTCACCCGTGCAGGGCCGTATGTACGGCGTGGCCTGGCTGCTCGGCTTCTCCGCGGTGTTCGTGATCGACGGGGCGCTGGCCAGCCACGGCGCCAGCCACGCCGTCCAGGGCATCGCGTTCGCCACCGCGCCCGTCGTGGTCACGGCGGTGATCTACCTGGTCGGAGCGGCGGTCTGGCTGGACCTCTCGATGTTCATTCTCGGCGTCTGGCTAGCTGTGGTCAGCACCGTCGCGGCCTGGACCGGGCCGGTCAGCGTGCTCGCCATCGAGGCGCTGGCGGGCGGCGGCGGGTTCCTGCTGGCGGCGGCGCTCGTCCTGCGACGACGGCAGGCATGACGGGTCCTGACACGCAACTCGATCCGGTCATCCACGCGCCGGTACGCCTGCGCGTGATGGTGACCCTGGCTGCGCTGCCCAGCCGGGACAGCCTCTCCTTCTCCCGGCTGCAGCAGCTGCTCGGACTCACCGCCGGCAACCTCATCACCCACCTGCGCAAGCTGGAGGACGCCGGCTACGTCACCAGCACCAAGTCCCGCCAGGACGGCCTCGCCCACACCGCGGTCAGCCTCACCTACGCCGGCCGGGCCGCCCTCGAGCAGTACACCGCAGCGCTGCGCCAGTTGCTCGACCAGGTCCCGACTGGCGCCGACGACTAGGTCAGCAGGGAGAGGCGGACGTGGCGGTCGGGGTTGTCGACGTTGAGGTCGACCAGGACGACGGACTGCCAGATGCCCAGGGCTACCGTGCCGCCCACCACCGGGAGCACCGTGTACGGGGCCAGGAACGCGGGGAGCACGTGCGAGCGGCCGTGACCGCGCGATCCGTGCGCATGCCGCCAGCGGTCATCGGCCGGGAGCACGTCGGCCAGCACGGCCAGCAGGTCGGTGTCGCTGCCCGCGCCGGTCTCGATCACGGCCAGCCCGGCCGTGGCGTGCGGCACGAACAGGTGCAGCAGGCCGTCCCCGCCGCCCGATGCCTCCCGCGCGAACTCCTCGCAGGCGGCGGTCAGGTTGAACACGCCCTCGTGCCCGCCGGTGCGCACCTCGATCAGCTGTGTCTTCATGGGCTCAGCCTCCCGGGCTCGTCAGCTGCGCAGGTAGGACGCGCCGTTGAGGTCCACGATGGTGCCGCTGGCCCACTCGGCCTCGGGCGAGGCCAGGTACACCACCGCGGCCGCGATCTCCGCGGGCCGGGCCACCCGGCCGAACGGGCTCTGGGCCCGGATCACGTCGCCGTCCGGCGAGGCCAGCCGCTCGGCGGCCATGTCGGTCTCGACGAAGCCCGGCGCCACGGTGCCGACCGCGATGCCACGCGGCCCGAGCGCCTTGGCCAGGGACTGGCCCATGGCGTTAAGCCCGGCCTTGCTCGCCCCGTAGGCGGGCTGACCCGGCTCACCGCGGAACGCGCCGCGCGAGGACACGTTGACGATCCGGCTGCCCGGCTTCATGTGCTGCACCGCGCACCAGGTGGCGTTGGCCGCGCCGATCAGGTTGATGCCCAGCGTGGCCTGCCAGGCCGCCTGCCACTCCTCGTAGGACACTTCGGTGATCGGGTGCGACTGGTAGATGCCGGCGTTGTTGACCAGCACGTCGAGGCCGCCCAGCGCCTGCGCCGCCGCGTCCACCATGGCCCGCACCGCCGCGGGGTCGGCCAGGTCGGCCTGCACGACGACGTGCCCGTCGCCCGGCAGGCTGGCCCGCACCTTCTCGGCCAGCGCCGCCGAGTCCCGGTGGTGCACGGCCACTCGGTCGCCCAGCGCGGCGAACGCCTCGGCGGTGGCCCGGCCGATGCCGCGCGACGCGCCCGTGATCAGGATTGCCCGGTTAGTCACGCGTCGACCCTAGCGGGCGGCCCGCCCGGCCCGGCATATCCGGGGTACGCCAGGCCGCCTCGGACGTGGTACCACTGGGGCATGATCGCGACCCGCGCGCCGGGGCCGTCCCGCCCCGGCTGCCCACGGCGGCCATGACCCCCGGCAAGATCGCCGACCTGCCCACGCCGGCGCTGATCGTGGACCAGGCCGCGCTGGACGACAACATCGCCGTGATGGCCGCCGCGCTGCCCGGTGCGCACCTGCGCCCGCACGTCAAGGCGCACAAGTGCACCAGCCTGGCCCGCCGCCAGGCCGCCGCCGGGCATTCCGGCTTCACCTGCGCCACCATCCGCGAGTGCGAGGGCATGGTCGCGGCCGGCCTCGGCGACGACCTGCTGCTGGCCAACGAGGTCCTGAATGCCGCCCGCCTCGGCGCCCTGGTCCGGGCCGGGGCGAGGATCACGCTCGCCGTGGACTCGCCGGAGACCGTCGAGGCCGCGGTGGCCGGCGGGGTGCCCGAGGTGGTCATCGACGTCAACGTCGGCATGCCGCGGTGCGGCTGCGAGCCCGGCGAGGCCGGGCGGCTGGCTGGCCTGGCCGCCGACCGGGGCCTGACCGTGCGCGGGGTCATGGGGTACGAGGGCCACGTCGTCGGCCTGGAGGACGAGGCCGAGCGGGAGCATCAGTGCCGGCTGGCCATGGAGCGCCTGATGGCCGCGCACGAGGACGTCGGCGGCGACCTCATCTCGGCCGGCGGGACCGGCACCTTCGCCTGCAACACCTGGGCCACCGAGATCCAGGCCGGCTCCTACGTGCTGATGGACTCGGCCTACGGCCGCCTGGGCCTGCCGTTCCAGCAGGCCGTGTTCGTGCTGGCCACCGTGATCTCGGCCAGCCGCGAGTGGGCGGTCGCCGATGCCGGGATCAAGACCGTGGGCATGGACCACGGCAACCCGCACATCGCCCGGGCCAAGGTCTGGTTCTGCTCCGACGAGCACACCACGTTCTCGCCGCCGCGCCGGGTCGGGGACCGGATCCGCCTGGTGCCCGGCCACGTCGACCCGACCATGGCCTACCACGAGCGGATCTACGTCTGCTCCGGCGACGAGGTCGTCGACGTCTGGCCGGTCGACCTGCGCGGCTGGTAGGTCGCGTCAGCCGGACCGGATCAGGTAGTCGCCCAGCGACGGCTCCAGCAGGTCAAAGGCCCGCTCGGACTCCTGGGCCAGCACCCGGAGGATCTCCGGCCGGGGCTGGCCCGCCTGGCTGCGGCGGCTGGCCTCGGCGTACAGCACGCGGTGCGGCGCCGACAGCTGCGCCGCCACCACTCGCTGCAGGACCGTGTCCGCCCCGGTCTCGGCGGCGATCACGTCGCTCAGCGCCCGCTCCCGCTGGGCCAGGATCTCCAGCCCCCGGCCGGCCAGCACCGGGCTGCCCTCGATCATCGCCGCGAACTCCGGGCTGGACAGGCCCAGCGTCACGTCGCCGCGGGCCACCGCGCTGGCGTACTGCCGCCGGATCGCGGCCAGCAGGCTCTCGCCCGGTGCCCGGCCTGTCACCGCGTCGGCCAGGCTCGACACGATCCCCTCTGCGCGATCGAAGACCAGGTCCTCCTTGCGCGGGAAGTAGTTGGTGACGGTCATCTTGGCCACCCCGGCCGCCTGCGCGACCTGGGCGATGGTGACGGCGTCGAAGCCGTGCTCGACGAACAGCGCGGTGGCGATGTCCGAGATCGCCTGGCGGGTCTCCCGCTTCTTTCGCTCTCGCAGTCCGGTGGTCACGGACCCAGGATAGCAAAACTTAGGCTGAACACAAGATTATGTTTGACATAGAAGTTAGGACGGACCTAAAGTTAGGTCCATGCTTACCTGTGATGCAGAGCTGACCGCCAGTGCCTCAGACGCTGACTCCACCGCTGACTTCTCCGCCCCGGAGCCTGAGCACCGCCAGCAGGTCGCCCGGTCGCTGGTGCCGCTGGTCGTCGACGTCGGGATCCCCGTCGGCAGCTACTACCTGCTGCACGCCGGGCTCGGCCTGAGCCTGTGGCTGTCGCTGGCCCTGAGCAGCGTGGTCCCGGCCGTCCGGTCCGTGACCGGCCTGGTGGCCCAGCGTGAGCTGAACGTCCTGGCGCTGCTCATGCTGTTCGTCAACGTCGCGGGCATCGCGGTCAGCTTCGCCACCGGCGACCCGCGCCTGATGATCGCCAAGGACTCGGTGATCAGCAGCGCGATCGCCGTCGCGATCCTGGTCTCGGTGGCCGCCCGCCGCCCGCTGATGACCGCCGGGCTGAAGCCGTTCCTGACCCGCGGCACGGCCGGCCGGACCGCGGCCTGGGACCGGCTGGCGGCCGGCTCGGCCCGGTTCCGCCGCCTCGAGGGGCTGTACAGCGCCATCTGGGGCGTGGCCCTGCTGGCCGACTGCGTGGCCCGACTGATCGGCGCGTTCATGCTGCCGGTTTCCACCATGGTCTGGCTCGGCACCGCGCTCACCGGGGCCGCCATCGGCGTCGCGATCACGGCCGGCGGCGCCGCCGCAGCGCCCATGCAGAAGCTGATCGAAGCCGAGGCCCCGGCCGAGACCCGGGCGGGGACAAGCCTGGCCGACCGCTAGGCCGGGCCGCCCGCAGCGCCGCTGACCAGGCCAGGCACAATGCTGATCATGCCGGACATACGCCCATCTGCCCCCGCCCGGCCGGTCCGCGGCCTGGCCGACTCCTACGTCGAGGCGCTTGCCGACCTGGACCCGTTCCTGGCCACCCAGCTCGGCATCCGGCCGGGCGACGACCGCCTGCCCGACCTGTCCCCGGCCGGGCAGCAGGCCAGGGACGACCTGGCCCGGTCCACGCTGGCCGCGCTCCGGGCCCGGCCCGCGCCCGCCGCCGGCGAGGAGCGCCGGTGCGCGCGGCTGCTGACCGAGCGGCTGGAGTCCGGCCTGGACGACAGCGCCGCGGGGGAGCACCTGAGCGACGTCTCCACGTTGTTCAGCCCGGTCCAGGCGGTCCGCGGGGTCTTCCTGCTGATGCCCGCGAGCACCCCCGATGACTGGGCCGTAATCTGCCGTCGGATGGCCAGGGTGCCCCAGGCGCTGACCGAGTACCGTTACTCGCTTTCCGAAGGGCTGCGGCGGGGCCTGGTCGCCGCGCCGCGCCAGGTCCGCACGGTGACCGCCCAGCTGGCCGACTGGCTGGCGGTCAGCGGCGGGGCGGGCTGGTTCGCCGCCTTCGCGGCCGGCGCCGAGGTGCCCGCCGGGCTGCGGGCCGACCTGGACGCCGCCGCGGCGGGCGCGGCCGCCGCCTGCGCGGCCCTGCGCGAGTGGCTGACCAGCGAGTACCTGCCCCGGTCCGAGGGGGTCCTGGACGGCGTGGGTGCGGAGCGCTACCAGCGCGGCGTCCGCCGCTGGACCGGCGCCGACGTCGACCTGGCCGAGGCCTACGACTGGGGCTGGTCGGAGTACCGCCGGATCCGGGAGGAGATGGACACCGAGGCGCGGCACGTGCTGCCCGGCGCCGCCCCGCTGGAGGCCATGCGCTACCTGGACGAGCACAGCCCGGCCGTCGACGGCGTCGACCAGGTCCGCCAGCGGCTCCAGCAGATGCTGGACGACGCCGTGACCGAGCTCGACGGCACCCACTTCGACCTCGCCGCGCCGCTCAGGAACGTCGAGGCCATGATCGCCCCGGTGGGCAGCGCGGCGGCGCCGTACTACTCCGCGCCGTCGCAGGACTTCTCCCGGCCGGGCCGGACCTGGCTGCCCACCCTGGGCCAGACCAGGTTCCCGGTGTGGAGCCTGTACAGCGTCTGGTACCACGAGGGCGTGCCCGGCCACCACCTCCAGCTCGGCCAGTGGACCTACCTGGCCGGGGAGCTGTCGGTGTTCCAAACCGGGGTCGGCAAGGTCAGCGCCTGCCTGGAGGGCTGGGCCCTGTACGCCGAGCGGCTGATGGACGAGCTCGGCTACCTGCGGCCCGCCGGCGCCCGGCTGGGCTACCTGGACGCCCAGATGATGCGCGCCATCCGCGTCATCGTCGACATCGGCATGCACCTGGGCCTGGCCATCCCGCCCGACTCGCCGCTAGGTGCCGGGCAGACCTGGTCGGCCGGGCTGGCCGGGGAGTTCTTCCGGGCCCACAGCGGCCGCGACGCGGCGTTCATCGACAGTGAGATCGTGCGCTACCTGGGCGCGCCCGGCCAGGCCATCAGCTACAAGCTGGGTGAGCGAGCCTGGCTGGCCGGGCGCGCGGCGGCCAGCGCGGCCCGCGGCGACGGCCTTCGACCTCAAGGCCTGGCACATGGCCGCGCTGTCCCTCGGTTCCCTCGGGCTGGACGACCTGACCGACGAGCTGGCCCGCCTGTAGGGCTCTGGTCTGCGGGGCTCAATACGGCCACTGGGTGCCGGCGGGGGAGCGGCGGCGCAGGTCGTCGCGGATCTCGTGGCCCAGCTTGCGGGTCTCCCGCCGGTTCAGCAGCGCCCCGGCCGCCGCGCCGGTCAGCAGCGGCCCGAGCGACAGCGCGCTGCGTCCGGCCCGGCTGATCAGCCGCCGCTCCAGCCGCCGTCGCAGCGGCGAGCCGATCGCGATGACCAGCCCGCCCGGGGCCAGTCCCACCCCGCGCCGGTGGGCCCACGAGTCCAGGTAGGCCATGGTGCGGTCGACCTTCGAGCCGCGCGGCCGCATCCCGTACACCTCGTGCAGCTCGGCGATGAGCTTCAGCTCGATGCCCACCAGGGCCAGGGTCTCCACGCCGATCTCGATCGGCGCGGCCGGCACCACCGGCAGCACCATCGCCGCGCCGACGGCCGCGCCGACGCTGGCCGAGGCCTTGGACGCCGCCTCGATGAGGATGTCGGCCAGCTCGTCCGGCGTCCGGCCGGGGAACTGGCCGCGCAGGGTGTCCACGCTGCGCACCGGAAGCCGGGGCGCCATGGCCAGCACCTGCGTGGTCAGCCAGCGCCCGCCCGACCGCAGCCCGGCCCAGGCGCCGCGCCCGCCTCGGCCCGCCAGCCGGGGGAGGAGCATGGTCAGCCGGCGCCGCCTGGGCTCGGTGTGCGCCTCGCTGATCTCGGCGGCCAGCTCGGCCACCCGTTCGGGCAGCAGCGCGTCGGCCCGGGCCTGATCGGCCGAGACCAGCTCGCCGCCCGGCCCGCCCGGCCCGCCCGGCCCCGCGTAGCGCTCATCGCCGTAGCCCGCCCCGCCGTAGCCCGCCCCGCCGTAGCCCCCGGCGCCGTAACCTCCGGCGCCAGCGGCGTGGTCAGGGCCGTACTGCCCGTTGTCGGGCGGGCCGTACTGGGGCTGGCCGAAGCCAGGCTGTCCGTTTGCGGGTTGGCCGTCACGCGGCCCCCCGTCGGCGGCGCGGTTGCCCGCGCGCCCGGCGCCGAACCGCCGCCGTCTTGGTCTTTCCATGGGCCTAGGGCTACCCGCCCGCACCCCCTATAAGCAAACCGCCCACTTCAGCAAACCTCGTACACCCAGCCGGACCGGTCATCCGGCACGGCGGCCTCGCGGCCTGCGCTGGCCCCATTCCCGGCATTCACACGAGCCACAGCGGTCCCGCCCGCCTCGCCCGTCGGCGGTAGCTCGTCCGGCGCCGGCCCGGTCTAGCAGCACCGATGGACCTCTGGTGACGCTAGAGCAGCACCAGAGGTCCTCCGGTGACGTTACGGCCGGCGGCCGACGGCCGCGGGTCGCCTGGGCGGGTCAGGTCTGGTGCTGCAGGGCGCGGCGGGTGAGGACGCGGGCCAGGTGCTGGCGGTAGGCCCGGTCGGCGTGGATGTCCTCGCCGGGCGAGGTGCCCTCCGCGGCCAGCTCGGCCGCCTCGGCCACGCTGGCCCCGCCGGCCAGGGCCTGCTCGGCCGCCGTGGCCCGCAGCGGCACCGGGCCCATGTTGGCCAGCGCGATGCGGCCGTCGACCGCGGCCACGCCGACGATGG
The DNA here is from genome assembly GCA_963730265.1 of uncultured Actinomycetota bacterium. GTDB lineage: Bacteria > Actinomycetota > Actinomycetes > Streptosporangiales > Streptosporangiaceae > DASUBV01. Next base: position 3,009,097 of record CAVSRG010000009.1, on the reverse strand, counting down.
CCCAGTCGTTGGCCCGCCGGACGAACTTCTGGTATCCCCAGGGCTGGCCCGGCCGGCTCGGCACCCGCACCGCGGTGAGCAGCTCGTCGGGCTCCAGCGCGGTCTCGAAGTACCCGGTGAAGAAGTCGTCCGCGGTCACCGTCCGGGTCCCGCCGGGCCCGCTCAGCTCCACTGAGCCGCCCAGCGCGACCAGCGCCATGGGCAGGTCGGCGGCGGGGTCGGCGTGGGCCAGCGAGCCGCCGATGGTGCCCCGGTGGCGGATCTGCGGGTCCCCGACCAGCCCGGCGGCGTGGGCCAGCAGCGGCGCCTGCTCGCGGACCAGCTCGGAGGCGGTCAGGTCGGCGTGCCGCGTGGTCGCGCCGATGACCAGCTCGCCGTTCTCGCTGGTGATCCCGCTCAGCTCGGTCAGCCGGCCGATGTCGATGAGCACCTCAGGCGCGGCCAGCCGCAGCTTCATCATCGGCAGCAGCGAGTGACCGCCGGCCAGCACCTTGGCGTCGTCGCCGTGCTCGCTCAGCAGGTCCAGGGCGTGGGCCGGCGACTGGGCGGCGATGTACTCGAACGGCGCGGGGATCACCGGGCCACCTCCGGGTCCGCCGCCGGGGCCATAGCCGCCGGGGCGGCGGCCGGGGGATGAGTGCCGGCGCCCGCCTCGGCGGCGGCCAGCACCGCGCGGATGATGTTGTGGTAGCCGGTGCACCGGCACAGGTTGCCCTCTAGGCCCTCGCGGACCTGGGCCTCGGTCGGGTGCGGGTTCTCGGCCAGCAGGGCCGTGGCCGCCATCACCATGCCCGGGGTGCAGAACCCGCACTGGAGGCCGTGCTCCCGCCGGAACGCCGCCTGCACCGGGTGCAGCTCCCCGCCTGCCTCCCCGGCCCCCGTCCCGCCCAGGCCCTCGGCCGTGATGACCGACTGGCCCGCCGCCTGCATGGTCAGCACGGTGCACGACTTCACCGACACGCCGTCCAGCAGGACGGTGCAGGCCCCGCACGAGGTGGTATCACAGCCGATGTTGGCCGCCCGCAGCCCGAGGTGCTCGCGCAGGTAGTGCACGAGCAGCAGCCGCGGCTCCACGTCCGCCGACCGCGGCTCGCCGTTGACCGTGAGCTTGACCTGCATTACGCGTTCTCCGATCCCGATCCGGATACCTGAGATGCCGATGACTGACCAGTCTCAGCGGCCCGCAGCGCCGCCCAGACCCGCTGCGACGACGTGGGCATGTCGACATGCCGGACACCCAGGTGCGCCACCGCGTCGACAACCGCGTTCTGCACCGCGGGCGTGGCGCCGATCGTCCCGGCCTCGCCGATGCCCTTGGCCCCGAGCGGGTTGTAGCTGGTCGGCGTGACCATGTCGGCCAGCTCGAAGCTCGGCACCTCGGTGGCGGACAGGAACGGGTAGTCGGCGAAGCTCGCCGTCAGCGGGTTCCCGTCGGCGTCGTAGACGAACTCCTCGCAGAGCGCCTGGGCCGCGCCCTGGGCGATGCCGCCGTGCCGCTGGCCCTCGGCCAGCAGCGGGTTGAGCACGATGCCCGCGTCGTCCACGGTGATCAGGCGGCGCAGCACGACCTTGCCGGTCTCGGTGTCCACGTCGACCACGGCGACGTGGCTGCCGAACGGGTAGGTGGCGCCCGGCGCGCTGAACACCGCCCGCACCAGCAGCCGCTCGGTCTCGGCCAGGGCGGCCAGCGGGACCGCCGCGTCCGGGTCGCCCGGCCACCGCGAACGAGCTGCGCGAGACGTCGAAGACCAGGTCGGCCGGGCTGGCCTCCAGCTCCGCCGCGGCCCGCTCCCTGGCCACCTCGATCAGCTCCTTGGATGCCTGCTGGACCGCGGCGCCGCCCTGCTGGAGGCTGCGCGACCCGCCCGTGCCGCCGCCCTGGGGTACCAGGTCGGTGTCGCCCCACTTGAGGGTGATCTTGTCGATGGGGATGCCCAGCTCCTCGCTGGCCAGCATGGCCCACGCCGTCTGATGGCCCTGGCCGTGCGGCGAGGTGCCGGTCAGGATGGTGGCGCTGCCGTCCGGGTGCACCTCGACGGTGGCGTTCTCGTTCGGCGGCCCCGACTCGTCGCCGCCGCCGGTGATCTCCACGTAGGAGGCCAGTCCGATGCCGAGCTGCACGACGTCACCGCGGGCCCGGCGCTCGGCCTGCTCGCGGCGCAGCTCGTCGTAGCCCGCCGCCTTCAGCACCAGGTCCAGCCCGGCCACGTAGTCGCCGCTGTCGTACAGCGCGCCGAAGGCGGTCTCGTGCGGCTCGGTGAACGGGGGCAGCAGGTTCTGGCGGCGGACCTGCGCCGGGTCCATCCCGATCTCGGCCGCGAACAGGTCCATGGCCCGCTCCAGCGCCGCCGTCGCCTCGGGCCGCCCGGCGCCGCGGTAGGCCCCCAGCGGCGTGGTGTTGGTGACCAAGGTGGTGGCGACCGCCTCGGCCCGGGGGATGTCGTAGGGGCCCGGCGCCATCAGGATGGTCAGCGACGGCAGGATCGCGCCGAGCCGCGGGTAGGCGCCGGCGTCCTGGAGGACCTCCAGCCGGTAGGCCAGCACGGTCCCGTCTCGCAGGCCGCCGATGGTCACGGTCTGCTCCTGGGCCCGGCCGTGCGTCATCGCGACCAGGTTCTCGAACCTGGTCTCGGTCCACCGGACCGGATGGCCCAGCTCGCGAGCCGCCCAGGCGACCACGACGTGCTCCGGGTCGGCGCCGAACTTGGCCCCGAACGCGCCGCCGACATCCGGGGTGATGACCCGGATCTGGGCCGGGTCCACGCCCAGCTGCCGGGCCAGCGCGCCCTTGGTGCCCTGGGCGCCCTGGTTGGGGATCCAGGCGGTCAGCCGCCCGTCCTCGCCCCAGACCGCGGCCGCGGCCCGGCCCTCCATCGGCGCCGGGGCCACCCGCTGGTTGGCGATCGTCTGGCTGACCACCGCCTCGCAGCCGTCGAACAGGTCGGCCTGCAGCTTGTCGCGCTCGCCGAAGGTGCCGGCCACGTTGCTGCCGACCGACTCGAACAGCACCGTGTCGCCGGCCAGGGCGGCCTCGAATCCGACCACCGCGGGCAGCGGGTCGTAGTCCACGCTGACCAGCTCGATGGCGTCCTCGCCCTGGTAGGGCTCGCGGGTGAGGACGGCGGCCACCGCCTCGCCCACGAAGCGGACCGTGTCGGCGGCCAGCGCGGTCTGCGCCATCTCCGAGTTGGTCACCCCCTTGCGGGGCGGCAGGGCGGCCAGGTCCGCGCCCGTGAACACGGCCACCACGCCCGGCGCCTCGAGCGCGGCGCTGGCATCGATGGCGGTGATCTTCGCGTGCGCGATGGGGGAGCGGACGAAGAACAGGTGGTAGGCGCCGGCCAGCCGGTCGTCCACGACATCCTCGGTGTACACCCCGCCGGTGGTCAGGAAGCGCGGGTCTTCCGTCCGCAGGACTCGCGTACCCAGAATGCTCACCAGCGACCAGCTCCCCTCGGACCAGCGCGGCCGCTGTCGCAATTTGCGGCCCTGCACACGGGGCGACTCTACCCATGCACGGGCCAACCCTGGCAATCTGGCCTGGCCAGATCACGATCAAGACAATTAACAGGCCCGCCCGGGCCAGACGCGGGCGGGGGGCCGGCCACCCTGGGCCCAGGCTGGCCGATAGCGCGCGCCGGGGCGGCTGGGAGCCGCGGTCGGGGCCCGGGACCCGGTGTGACATTCCCCCCCCTTACGGCAGTTATCGCCGTGTTCCCGGCCATCTCGGCATGATCGGCGATGGTTGGGAAGAAGTCGGCCGATCACTGGGTTGTGACCAGGGGGAAATCAGCTTTCGGGCCAGCCACTCGGCTTGTTAGCATCGGCTGCTGCTGGCAATCAAGATCGGAGTTCTAGGTGTTTTCGCGTGCGCCCGTGCGCCGCCTGTCGGGCGTGCTGCGGCGTCTTCCCGTCCTCGGTATCCGTGACTTCCAGGTCCTGCTGGCCGACCGCCTGCTGGCCCCGGCCGCGTTCGCGTTCTCGCTGGTCGGCGTCTCGTTCGCGGTGCTCGACACGACCAGGTCGACGGCCGACCTGTCCTACGTGCTGGCCGCGCAGATCGTGCCGTCGCTGATCTTCACGCTGGTCGGCGGGGTCATCGCCGACCGGATCCGGCCCCAGCTGGTGATCATCGCGGGCAACCTGATGATCGCTCTGGGCGAGGGTGCGTTCGGCATCCTGGTCCTGGCCGGGCATCCCCGGCTCTGGCAGATGATCGTGCTGGAGACCGTGACCGGCACGGGCATGGCCATCTTTTACCCGGCGTCCCAGGCGCTGCTGCCGCGGCTGGTGCCCGGCCGCCTGCTTCAGCAGGCCAGCGCGATCAGCCGGCTGGCCATGAACGGCGGCCAGATGGGCGGCGCCGTGCTGGCCGGCCTGTCCGTCGCCGTCCTCGGGCCGGGCTGGGCGCTGGTCACCTGCGGTGCCGGCACGCTCGGCACGGTGCCGCTGATGCTCACCCTGCGGGTCGTCGCCCACGAGCGATCCGGTGACAGCGGCATGCTGCGCGACCTGCGCGATGGCTGGGCCGAGTTCCGCTCGCACACCTGGCTGTGGGCGATCGTGGCTCAGTTCGGCGTGATCCTGATGGCCTGGTACGGCGCGTTCCAGGTCCTCGGGCCGGTGGTGGCCCGCGAGCACCTGGGCGGCCCCGCGGCCTGGGGCGCGATCACCGCGGCCGAGTCGGTCGGGCTGATCATCGGCGGGTTCGTCTCGCTCAAGTTCACCCCGCGGCGGCCCATGTTCTTCATCGCCGCGATCGGCGGCGCCATCGCGATCTCGCCGCTGTCCCTGGCCGGCCCGTGGCCGCTGCTGGCCATCTGCCTGGCGTCGCTGGGCCTGGGCATCACCATGGAGATCATGATGGTGCAGTGGACCGTGGCGCTGGCCCGGAACATTCCGCCGGAGAAGCTGGCCCGGGTGTCGTCCTATGACGCGCTCGGCTCGGTCATGGCCATGCCGGTGGGCGCGGTGGTGGCCGGTCCTATCGCCGCCGCCGTGGGCGTGTCGGCCACCCAGTACGGCGCCGCCGCGCTGATCCTGGTGGCCTCCGCGCTGGCCCTCATCCCGCGCGACGTCCGCCGGATGCGCGCCGAGGCTGGAGACGCCGCGGCCTCCGGCCGCGGCGTCTCCAGCGTGCTTGCTACTGAGCACGCCCTGCCGCCCGCTACCGCGGCGGCCGAGGTCGCCGAGCTGGCCGGCCTGCCCGAGGCCGTCGTGGACGCCGAGGCCATTCCGGCCGAGGCAGCGGCGGATGCCGCTGGGCCCGTCGCCGTGCCGTCGGCCTCAGCGCGCGGCTAGGGCCGGCCAGCGACGTCAACGGCCCTCTGGTGCTGCTACAGCGTCACCAGAGGGCCGTTGACGACATTCGCCGGCGCTACTTGAACCGCGTGTAGACGTCGCGCCCGAACGAGTGCACCTGCGGCTGCTTCGCGTCGCCCAGGTGGGCCAGCCCGAACAGGTCCTCGATGCTGCGCAGCAGCGAGTAGTGGTTGTAGGGCACCTTGGTGACCGTGCCCGGCCGGATGAACGTGGACAGCAGCACGGCGCCGACCCGGCCGCCGCCCGGCCCGTACAGGCCCGGCTCGTTGACGTTCGGGTGCGACGGGTCGTCGAAGCCCAGGCTGTCCTTCTCGCCGCAGCAGGCGGTCGCGTCCGTGTCGTCGCCCGACTCGTCGAAGGTCACCACGATGAGCCCGCCCGCCCGGTAGGCCGGGGAGTGCATGATCCGCGGGATCCACACCTTGAGGAACCGGTTGGCCTGGGGCAGCCCGCCCTTCTGGCCGTTCTGGCAGCGCGGGGTGTCATGGGCGTCGGCGCAGGTGTCCGGCGTGATGTAGGAGTAGTTGGGCGTGGCCGACAGGCGCTTCAGGCTGCCCGCCAGCGGCCGCAGGTCGACCACGTGCGCGTCGCAGTAGGCCTTGTTGTCGATGATCGAGTGGAAGTACACGAACGGGTCGTGGCGCGTGGCGTAGCTGTCGTTGGCCGGGCCGGTGGTGTCGGTGAGGTCAATCTTGTTCAGCGGCGGGTGCCCGCACGCCGGGCCGTGCGCGGTCCGGGTGGTGCCGTCGCGGTGCGGGTCGATGCCCATGTTCTGCTCGTAGGCCCGCCAGGTCAGGTGATGGGCGGTGAGCTGGTTGGCGACCGTGCGCACGTACCTCGGGTAGACGCAGCCGTCGCCGGACAGCTGGCCGTACTTGGTCCACTTGTCGAAGTTCTCGCCGCCGAACTGGATGAACTGCTCGAAGAACTCGCAGTCCTGGCCGGTCTGGTAGTCCGGCGCCTGGCCCGAGATCTGCGCGATGTAGTTGTCCAGGCTGTCGTGGCCGATGCCGTAGTAGTTGCTCAGCAGCGCGCCCTGCGAGGGCAGCGTCCTGGTCAGGTAGGGCGCCTGCTTGTGCCCGGCCTGGCCGAACGTGTAGCCGAACGACTCGTTCTCCAGGTCGATGATCCAGACGTGCCGGATCGGCGGCGCAGTGACCCGCGCGGTGCCGTGTCCGGCGGGCCGGGCCGCCGCGGCACCTTGCGCGCTGTACGCCGACGCCGGGGCCACCCCGGCCCCGATGGTGACGATGACCGCGATCCCCGCGGCCGCCGCCGCCAGCCGGCGGCGGGTAAGCAAAGCCTTGAGCACGAGCCCCTCCTCAACTCCCGGTCGGGAAAGCCCGGTGACCACACGTGTCACTCGGGCATCGGCTGAACGGTAAGTCAGGAGCGTGCCGCCCCGGCGTCCGCCGGGTAAGGCCCAGGCGAACGTGTGGTGAATCCGCCTGCTCGCCACTCGGTGCGAAAGCGCCGGAAAGGTAAATAACTCGCCATAGTGCATCATTGCGACGATCCAATACGAGACTTATCGGAGAAGATGGGCCTTGAAAATCCCGGATCGCCCGCCACAATGACTCATTAGCTGACCAGTAAATGACCATCAGCGTGGGGGAGAAATGGACAGCACCTGCGTTCACTGCGGGCAAACGTTAGAGAGCGACGACGCCTTCTGCCCGAGTTGCGGCCGCCCGGTGCACCCGGTGCCCGACCCGCGCCCGCCCGCCGGCGGCTCGCCGTATGAGCGCGCCGCGGCCAGCCCGCCCACGGGGCCTCTCGCGGGACCAGACGGCGTCCCGGTATCGCAGGTGCACTCCTTCGAGATGGGGGGCACGTCCGGCTTCGATCCGCTGGCCAACTCGCGGTTCGGCTGGCAGCTGGTCCGGCACTTCGCGCTGTTCGCCCTGATCTACGTCGTCGCCGATATCGTCGCGTTCGTGATCTGTATCGTGCTGGCGCTGGTCGGGCTGGGCTTCGGGGCGGCCTTCACGCTCTGGGGGATCGTGGCCGTGGTGCTGTGGGTGGCCGTCACGCTGATCGCCTGGCTGCAATCGGTGCCGGCCCTGCTGGATGATCAAAGTCGGCTGCTCAGGGACAGCGCCTGGCGGGCGGGCTCGGTGCTGCATGAGATCGGGGGCATCTTCGCCCGGCAGCAAACGCCCGCCGGCTCGATGAACCCGCGCTGGCTGACCCCGCCGGGGGAGGGGCGCCGCGAGTACCTGGAATGGCAGCGCGGGGCATTCAGCTGCCTGATCACGTGCTTCCCGTTCGGGAACGATCTGTACGTCAGCTGGACCTTCTGGATTCGCCTGACGCCGCTGAACGTGGTGCTCATGCGCATCGGCCGGATGATCCAGGACCGGACCGGCCGTGGTAATGACATGTACCAGACGCTTCGCTGGGACTCCGCCCGGGCCGCGCTGAGCGCCGTCCACCTGGCCTTCGACGAGGTCACCGGCCGGCCTTCGGAGACCGTGAACGTGCGGCATTTCGCCGGCCCAGCGGGCGTCCTGGCGGCGGCCGCCCCGGTGCTGGACGCCGCGCGGCCCAGCGCGGCCCAGGCGCGCGACGCGGCGCGGTCATGACGGCGGATGCGGCATGACCTTCTGCACGCGCTGCGGCCGGCAGTCAGATTCGTCCCGGGCGTTCTGCGTCGGTTGCGGGAACCCGCTCCGGCCGTCAGGCGGCACCGCCGAGCCGCCCGGGCCGCCGCCTGCTTACGAGCCGCCGCCTGCCCCTGAGCCACCCACGCCGCAGCCGTCGGCCGCCGGACCACCGGCCGCCGGGCCGCCGACCGAGGGGTGGTCCGCCCCGCCGCCGAGCCCGCCGCGCAGCCACCGCCGCCCGCCGCGCGGCCACCGGCCGCCGGGCCGCCGACCGTGGGGTGGTCCGCCCCGCCGCGGCCGACCCCGCGGCGGCCCGCTCCGCAGCCCAGCAGCGCACCCGAGTCGTGGTCGCCCGGTCCGATCGGCCGTCCGTCCGGCCGCTCATCTCGCCCGGCCCTGTGGCGAGGCACCCTGGCCGCCGTGGTCGTGGTGCTCGTGCTGGCTGCGGCCGGCGCGGGCTGGGCCCTGTTCCGCGGTCATGGCGGGCATCCCGCGGCCGGCGGGACCGGCCCCGCACGACGGCCCGCCGCTCAGTCCGCGAGCTCGTCGTCGCCGGCCGCGGTGACCTCGCCCGCGGCCGGGCCGTCGGACTCGGTGTCCAGCCCGGCCCCGTCGACTTCGGCCCCGTCCGGCCTGGCCACGTCGGCCCCGGACAGCCCCACTGCCGCGCCCGGGCCGGGCGCCACCACGCCGGTCGCGCTGGGCCAGGGCGTGAGCCAGGACGGCAGCACGCACCAGCTCGACGCGTTCGCGTCGCGCTACTTCAGCGCCATCAACGACCACGACTACCAGGCCTACATCGCCCTGCTGGCTCCGGGCGGACCGCAGGTTCCCACGCCCGGGCAGTTCGCCGCGGGCTACGGGTCGACCTCCGACACGGGCGCCACGCTGACCAGCGCGGCGTCCCAGGGCGGCGGCGGCGGCTTCGCCATCGGCCTGTCGTTCCTCAGCCATCAGTCGGCCAGTCAGAGCAAGACCGGCACGTCGTGCACCGCCTGGCAGATCACGCTGTACCTAGTGCCCGGCGGCGGCAGCTACCTGATCACCAGCCCGCCGCCGGGCTACCACTCGACCTATCGAGCGTGCTCGTAGGTATGTCTACGCCACCAGCTCGGCCTCTCCGGTGAACGCGGCCCACAGCCGGGCGTAACTGCCGCCGCGCTCCAGCAGTTCGGTGTGCGTGCCGGTCTCGGCGATCCGGCCGCCGTCCATGACCACGATCCGGTCGGCCCCGGCCGCGGTGGTCAGCCGGTGCGCGACCAGCAGCGTGGTCCGCTGCGCGGCCAGCTGCTCGGTGGCCCGGTTGACCTCAGCCTCGGCGGCCAGGTCCAGGGCCGCGGTGGCCTCGTCGAGCAGCAGGATGGCCGGGTCCACCAGGTAGGCCCGGGCCAGGGCGATGAGCTGGCGCTGTCCGGCCGACAGGTTGCGGCCGCGCTCGGCCACCTCGTGCCGGAACCCGCCGGGCAGCCGCGCGATCATCTCGATGGCCCCGACCCCGCGGGCGGCGGCCTCCACCTCCGCGTCGGTAGCTTCTGGCCGGCCGTAGGCGATGGCGTCCCGTACTGTGCCCGCGAACAGGTACGACTCCTGCGGCACCACGCCGAGCTGGCGCCGGTAGCTGGGCAGGTCGAAGTCGCGGACGTCGGTGCCGTCGATGAGCACCCGGCCCGAGGTCACGTCGTAGAACCGGGCGATGAGCTTGACCAGGGTGGACTTGCCGGCCCCGGTCTGCCCGACCAGCGCGACCGTCTCGCCGGGCGCGATCGACAGGCTGACCCCGCCGATGGCCTCGTTGCGCGTGCCGGTGTAGCCGAAGTGCACGTCGCGCAGCTCGATGCCGCCGCGCAGCCGGCCGGGCCGGACCGGGCGGGCCGGCTCCGGCGTGCTGGTCGGCGTGCGCAGCAGGCCCTTGATCCGCTGCAGGCCCACGTTGGCCTGCTGGTAGCCGTCGAAGACCTGGGACATCTGCTGCACCGGGGCGAACAGCGAGTCCACCCACAGCAGGTAGGCGATCAGGCTGCCGGTGGTCAGCAGCCCGGCGCGGACCTCACTGCCCGCGGCGAACAGGATGAGCGCGCCGCCGATGGTGGACAGCGCCTGGACGAACGGGAAGTACAGCGCGATCAGCCGCTGGGCCCGCAGCCGGGCCACCCGGTAGGCGCCGCTCAGCCCCGCGAACCGGTCGGAGTTGACCTGCTCGCGCCGGTAGGCCTGGGCCACCCGCAGGCCGGCCACGTTCTCCTGCAGGTCGGCGTTGACCATGCTGACCCGCTCCCTGGCCTCGGAGTACGCCTGCGAGGACTTCTTGCGGAACACGATGGTGGCCACGATCAGGAACGGCAGGATCGTGGCCAGGGTCAGGCCCAGGCGCACGTTGATGATCAGCATCAGGGCCAGTACCACCACAAAGGTCAGCACCGAGTTCACCATGGTGATCAGGCCGGTCTGGAAGAACGACGACAGGGCGTCCACGTCCGTGGTCATCCGGGTCATGATCCGGCCGGTCAGCTCGTGCTCGTAGAAGTCCAGCCCGAGCCGCTGGAGCTGGGCGAAGATCTTCACGCGCAGGGTGTACAGCAGCCGCTCGCCGTTGCGGCCGACCACGATGGTCTGGGCCCAGTTGACCCCCCAGTCGGCCAGCACGATGCCCAGGCCGATGGCCGACACCAGCAGGATGGTCTGGAACCGGGCCTGGATGCTGAGCAGGTGCCGCTCGACGCCGTTGTCGATGCCGCCCCGGACCAGCAGCGGCATGACCGTGCTGGCCAGCGCGTCGAGGCCGTCCAGGACCAGTCCGATGATCAGCGCGATGGCGAACGGCCGCAGCAGCCGGCGCAGCGTGAAGTGAGTGTCCGGCGCCCGGGCGAAGGACTGGTCCACGTCCGGGGTGTCGTCGGCCGGCCGCAGGGCGTCCACCTTGGCCAGCAGCTCGGGCGAGGCCGGGATGCCGGCCAGCCAGCCGCCCGCGGCCGCGGCCCCCGCCCCGGCGGCGCCGCCGCGCCCGGCGCGGGCTCCGCCCAGGCCGGCAGTCAGGCTGCCGCCGCCGGTGCCGCGGCCGATCCCGGCCGCGGCCGCGGCGGCCAGCTGGGCGCTGGCCACGGTCGACGGTGCCCGGTCGCCTGCCTCGTCCGCCTGGTCCGGCCACAGGCTCGGGGTGATCTCCCCCGGGGCAGGCCGGGTTCGGCAGGCGGCAGCGGCCTGGGCGGCCTCATGTTGATAGATGGAAAGCTCTCCGGCGTCCACGCCCTCGGCGTCGTCGCCGGGACCGGACAGCAGCAGCCGGTACAGGGAGCAGCGCTCGGTCAGCTCCTCGTGCGTGCCCAGGTCCACCAGCCGGCCCTCGTCCAGCACGGCGATCTGGTCAGCGAGCTGCAGGGTGGACCGGCGGTGGGCGATGAGCAGGGTGGTCCGGCCGGCCATCACGCGGCGCAGCGTGCCGTGGATCTGGGCCTCGACCCTGGCGTCGATGGCCGAGGTGGCGTCGTCCAGGACCAGGATGGCCGGGTCGGTGATCAGCGCGCGGGCCAGGGCCACGCGCTGGCGCTGGCCGCCGGACAGGGTCAGGCCCTGCTCGCCGACGACGGTGTCGTAGCCGTCGGGCAGCTCGAGGATGAACTCCTCGGCCTCGGCCGCCCGGGCCGCCGCGACGATCTGCTCCTGCGTGGCCTCGGGCCGGCCGTAGGCGATGTTGGCCCGTACGGAGTCGGAGAACAGGAAGCTCTCCTCCATGACCAGCCCGATGGCGGCGCGCAGCGAGTCCAGCGTCAGGTCGCGCACGTCGTGGCCGCCGACCCGGACGGCGCCGGAGCGCACGTCGTAGAACCGGGGCAGCAACAGCGAGATCGTGGACTTGCCCGAGCCGTTGCTGCCGACCACGGCCAGCGTCTCGCCGGCCCGGACCCGCAGCGACAGGCCGTTCAGGACCGGCTCGGACGGCACGTAGCCGAAGCGCACGTCGTCCAGCTCGACGTCCTTGCTGCCCGGGGGCAGCTCGAGCGCGCCGGGCTTCTCGCTCAGCACCGGGCGGGAGTCGATGACCTCGAACACCCGGATGACGCTGGCCCGTGCCTCCTGCCCGATGGTGATCAGGCCGGTCAGGGCGCGGACCGGGTTGACCATCTGGGCCAGGTAGGAGGAGAAGGCCAGGAAGGTGCCGAGGGTGATTTCGCCCTTGATGGCCATCCAGCCGCCCAGGGCCAGCACGCCGACCTGGCCCAGGGCCGGGATCGCCGACAGCGCCGGGCTGAACCGGGCCATCAGCCGCACGGTCCGCACCCGCATGGCGTACAGCACCTGGCTGACGCCCTCGAGCCGCCCGATCTCCTGCTCTTCCTGGCCGAAGCCCTTGACCACGCGGACGCCGGTGACGGCACCCTCGACGTCCCCGGCCACCTCGCCGGCCTGCTGCTGCGCCGCCCACGAGGCGGGGAATAGCCGGCGGCGGGAGGCGATGGACAGCACCAGCAGCACCGGGCCGACGGCCAGCGCGATCGTGGTCAGCAGCGGCGACAGGAAGAACATGACGATCAGCGACAGCACGAACAGCAGCGCGTTGCCGATCAGCATGGGGGTCATGCCGAGCAGGCTCTGGATCATGTTCAGGTCGGAGATGGACCGGCTGACGATCTGGCCGGTGTGCAGCTGGTCCTGGCGGGCGCCGTCCAGCCGGGTCAGCGACCCGAACAGGTCGGTGCGCAGGTCATGCTGCACGTCCAGGGACAGCTGGCCGCCGCGGTAGCGGCGCAGGTAGACGCCGCCGAAGCTGACCGCCGCCGCGACCAGCAGCAGCGTCGCGCCGGGCCAGATGGGCTGGTTGTGGGCGACGATGGCGTTGTCGATGATGTCCCGCTGGATCAGCGGGATGACGGTGGTGACCAGCGTGGCTACCACCGAGGCGCCCACGGCGACGATGGTCAGGCGCCGGTGCTTCCAGCAGTAGCCGGTCAGCCGGCGCAGCCAGCGGTCCTTAACGGGCGCGCTGGTACCGCGGTCAGGCGTGCGGGCATCGCGGTCGGGCGTGCGGGCATCGCGGGCCGGCCGCGCGGGCCGGAAGCGCAGCCACCTCATGAGCGTCCCGCGAGGGTCGCCGGGGTCGCTGCGGTCGGTGTAGTCGCTGCCGTCGCTGTAGCCGTCGCGGCCGGGCCAAAGGCGGCTCGGGGGCGGGTCCGGCACAGCTCGTCCAGGGCGGCGCTGATCAGCCGGAGGTCGGCCCGGATCCGCTCGCCGTCACCGGTCAGCTCGAACAACCGGGCCATCCAGTCGGTGTAGGCCGTGTCGGCGCGCTGCACCGCGGCCGTGCCCGCGTCGGTCAGGTGCAGCCGGACCACGCGGCGGTCGCCCGGCTCGGTCTCGCGCCGGGCCAGCCCGGCCGCGACCAGGCTGTCGGCGATGGCCGTCAGCGTCGGCTTGGCCACCGCCAGCCGCTCGGCCAGCCGGGCCGAGCGCTCCCCGCCCGCGCCGGCCAGCTTGAGGATCCGGTACTGCTGCGGGCTGAGCCCGGCGTCAACCCGCTCCACGGCCCGTGCCATGCGCATGATCACGAGCACGTCATCGGGGTCTGCCACATCGGGGTTTGCCACCCAGACGTCTCCTTAGTACGAAGCTCTTACTGTTCGCTACCCTAACAAACTCCGCGGCGTGCCTGTTCCGGCCGCAGCCCAGCCCTCGCGTCCCACATGCATCACTGGTACCGCGGGCGGGGCGGGTCAGCTGGCTCTGGCCTTGCCGATGGTGGCCCGGGCCCGGGCCGAGCGGACGGCCGCCGACAGGTTGGCGATGTCGTAGGCGCCGTGGTGGCGCATGCCGTTGATGAAGAACGTCGGCGTGCCCGACACCCCGCTCAGGTCGGCCGAGTCCACGTCGCTGGCGATCTTGTTGGCGCCCTTGTGGTGGCGCAGGTCGTCGCTGAACTTGTCCACGTTCAGCCCCAGCTCGGCCGCGTAGCCGCGCAGGTCCCTGGCCGTCAGCGCGCCCTGGTGCTCGAGCAGCAGGTCGTGCATCTCCCAGAACTTGCCCTGCCGGGCCGCGGCCTCCGAGCCCTCGGCGGCCAGCTGGGCATGCGGGTGCACGTCGGTGAGCGGCAGGTGCCGCCAGACGTAGTGGACGTCGCCGTAGTCGGCCAGCAGCTCGCGGATGACCGGCTCCGCCTCGCCGCAGTAGGGGCACTCGAAGTCGCCGTACTCGACCACCGTCACCGGGGACTTTTCCGGCCCGCGCACGTGGTCGAGGCTCATCTCCACCGGCACGGCCAGGTCCACGATCGTCTCGGCCGTGCCCAGCAGGGCCCGGACCCGCAGCCGCCGGGGGAGCTGCGCGGTGACCCGGAACACCAGCCAGGTGATGGCGGACGCGCCCAGGGCCGCCGACAGGATGCCGATCTTGGCCTCCTCCAGCTCCAGGCCGTGAAAGGCGAGCGAGGAGATCAGCAAGGACACCGTGAACCCGATCCCGGCGATGGTCCCGGCGCCCGTCACGGCGGCCCAGCCGACCGGCGGGCGGATCTGGCCCCGGCTGAGCCGTTGCAGCAGCCACGCCGAGCCGACCGTGCCGATGGGCTTGCCGACCACGTAGCCGAGCAGGATGCCCCACGTGATCGGCGAGGTGAAGGCCCGGCTCAGAGTCGCGCCGCTGACCGAGACGCCCGCGTTGGCCAGGGCGAACAGCGGCACGATGACGTAGCTGGTCCAGGGGTGGTAGATCTGCTGGAGCCGGGCGTTGGGGGAGATCGCGGTGCGGACGACGTCGCGGGCGGACTGGGCCAGCTCCGCGGTGGGCTGCTCGCGGAACCGGCGGAACACCTCGGTGGCCAGCTCCAGGTCCCGCCGCGCGGCCGGGTAGGCCTCGGTGGCCAGCCCGATCAGCAGGCCGACCACGATCGGGTCCACGTCGGCCTCGAAGAACGCCACCCAGGCGCCGACGCCCAGCAGCGCGTAGACCGGGCCGTTGCGCAGGTCCCAGCGGCGCAGCACCAGAGCGGCCAACAGCAGGGCCACGCCGACCACCAGCGGCGGCCAGGTCAGCGGCCCGCTGTAGACGAACGCGATGATGGCGATGCCGACCAGGTCATCGACGATGGCGAAGGTCAGCAGGTAGGTGCGCACCCGGTCGGGCAGGTGCCGGCCGACCAGGGCCAGCATGCCCAGCGCGAACGCGGTGTCGGTGGACATCGCCGCGCCCCAGCCATGAGCGCTGCCGTGGCCCACGTTGATGGCCAGGTAGATGGCGATCGGCACGATCATCCCGCCCAGGCCCGCGACCAGTGGCAGGGCCAGCCGCCGCCGCTCGCGCAGCTCGCCCATGTCGAACTCGCGCCGCGCCTCCAGCCCGGCGACCAGGAAGAAGAACGCCATCAGCCCGGAATTCACCCACTTGCGCAGGTCCAGGGTGAGATCCAGGGTGCCCGCGTGGATGGACAGCTCGGTGTGCCACCAGGCTTCGTAACCGGTCGCGTCGAAGTTGGCCCAGCCCAGCGCGGCCAGCGTGGCGATGAGCAGGATCGCGGCGCTGCCGGTCTCGGTGCGCACGAACTGCCGCAGCGGCGTCTCCAGGCTCCGCGCCCAGGACGTGGTGCCGGAGAACAGTGACGCCGGCGACAGCGGCTCGGACATGGAGCCGATTCTCCCAGCTAAGCCTGAGCCGGGGCTGAGGCCGGCGGCCGTGGCGCGCCGGCGACGGCTGGCTGGTCGCCCGGTGCCGGCCGGTCAGGTCAGCATGATGCAGAACTCGTTGCCCTCGGGGTCGGTGAGCCTCACGTGCCCGGCGTAGCGCGCCTCGACCCTGGCGCCCAGTCCGGTCAGCCGGTCGATCTCCGGCTCCGGGTCGGCCGCGGTCAGGTCGAGGTGCAGCCGGTTCTTGACCCGCCGGGGCTCGGGCACGCGCTGCAGGAACAGTCGCGGGCCCGGCCCGGTCACCAGCACCGTCGGGTCGTCCTCGACGTCGAACACGCCGATGGAGCGGAGCCGGGCCAGCTCCTCCTCGTCGTAGGGCGCCACCACGTAGCCGTCCAGCGCCGCGGCCCAGAACCCAGCCAGCGCGGCCGGGTGAGCACAGTCCACGACGATGTCGCGCAGGCTAGCCATGACGCTCATTGTGCCGGCCCGCCGCCGCGGCGGCACCGGAATTACGGCCGGCAGTCCGGAGTTGCCGTCACCATGACGATCATCGGATTCATCGGCAGCGGGCACATCGGAGGCACGGTCGCGCGGCTCAGCGTGACCGCCGGGCACTCGGTGGTGCTCAGCAACTCACGCGGGCCCGAGACCCTCAAGGACCTCGTCGCCGAGCTCGGCCCGCGGGCCAGCGCCGCCACCGGCGCGGAAGCGGCCGCCGCGGCCGACCTCGTGGTGGTCGCGATCCCGCTGCGGGCCGACGCCAGCGTCCCGGCCGCTCCGCTGGCCGGGAAGGTCGTCATGGATGCCAACAACTACTACGTGCAGCGGGACGGGCACATCGCCGAGCTCGACAGCGGCGCCCTGACCAGCAGCGGCCTGCTCCAGCGGCATCTGGCCGGCGCGGGCGTGGTCAAGGTCTTCAACAACATCTACTACAAGCACCTGCTGTCGCTGGCCCGCCCGGACGGCGCGGCCGACCGCACGTTCCTGCCCATCGCCGGCGACGATCCGGCGGCACGGGCCGCGGTGACGGCGTTCCTGGACTCCATCGGCTACGGCGCGGTGGACGGCGGCCCGCTGGCCGAAAGCTGGCGCCAGGAGCCGGGCACGCCCGTGTACGGGATCCCGTACGGCCCGTTCGAGAACGAGGCGGGCACGCCGGCCAGCGAACCTGTGATCAAGGAAGCGCTGGCCGCCGCCCGGCGGTAGCTGTTTGGCCGGGCGGCGCTGGCCGTCGGCCGCGCGCGGCCGGCCGCTGCCCACCGGTGCCTTACTCGACCAGCTCGGGGTCGACGCCGCCGAGGTCCTCCGAGGCCAGGTCGATCAGCTGGTCCTCGCTCCAGGTCAGCTCGCCGCTGCGCAGCTCGTCGATCAGGCCAGTGATCCAGGTCAGCTCCGCGGCCGTCATCGCGCGCCGGTACTCGTCATCCAGCAGCACCACCCGCGGCAGGCGAGCCGAGTAGCGCGGCAGGTCCCCGTCGAGCTCGGTCAGCCTGGCCCGCAGGATGTCCGCGCGCCGGGCCAGCGCGGCCTCGGCGGCCTGCGGCGTGAGCAGCATGGCAAACGAGAGCGCCGCCGGGAACTGCGGGAACTCCTTGCGCGGGGCGGCCAGCATCTCGGTCAGCCAGTCCCTGACCGCCGCCCGCCCCTCGTCGGTCAGCTGGTAGACCGTGCGCTCGGGGTACTGGAAGCTCCGCTCGCTGTGCCGGATCGTGACCAGCCCGCCCTCTTTCATCCGGGCGATCGTCTTGTACAGGTTGGCCCGCTGGCCGACGTTGATGACCTGGTCCTTGCCCCACAGCCGGATCAGGCGCTGCATGCCGTACGGGTGCAGCGGCCCGGCGACCAGCAAGCTCAGCACGGCCAGCCCCAGCGGTGACGGGCGGACCTTCGGCCCTTCGTCCTCCATGCGGCCCAGGCTACTAGTTCCGGCGGAACTAGTGCGGTGGTGACTATCTAGTTCCTCGGTTACTAGTTCGCCAGGAACTAGTAAGCCGTTCGGCCCGTACTCCGCGGGCCCGGCCGGGCGCGGTGTCCCGGCGCAGCGCACACCGGCCCGGTGACCCGCGCACCCCGCCGGCCTCAGCATTCCCACCCACGAACCCGACGCCAGCCTCAGCATTCCCACCCCAACCCCATGAACGACGTGGTTGTAACTCTCACGTCGCTCCAGCGACGTGGTTGTTGCAACCACGTCGTTCCGCCTGAGGCGAGGGGGGCCAGCGGACCGGCCGGAGCGGGCGGACGGGGCGGAGCGCGCGCAGCGGACGGAGCGGGCGGAGCGGGCGGACGGGCGGACGGGGGCGGCCCGCAGATGCGGGGAGCGGACCAGCGCGCGACCGACCCTCTAGTCTCCAGGAGACTAGTTTCCAAGCAACGCGTTTACTTGCAACTAGTTTCCAGGCTACTATGCGACTCGAGTAACTACTCGAACCGACGAGATCAAGAGCCAAAGAGTTGTAGAGCCGAGGAGACGAGATGACGGCGAGAGCGCAAGACGGCCACGGGCCGGCTCCGGCTGCGGAGCGGACCGCGCCGCTGCTGGAGGCACGCGGCCTGACGGTCAGGTTCGGCAAAGTCACCGCGCTGGACGGGCTGGACCTGGTCGCGCCCCCCGGCGAGGTGCTGGCCATACTCGGGCCGAACGGGGCCGGCAAGACCACGTTCGTGCGGACAGTCGCCACGCTGGTCCGGCCGACCGCCGGCGAACTCCGGGTGCTGGGCACGAACGTGGCCAGGGACCCGATGGCGGTGCGCCGGGACATCGGCCTGGCGGGCCAGTTCGCGGCGGTGGAGCCTGGCCATGACCGGACGAGAGAACCTGGAGCTCACGGCCCGGCTGTTCGGGCACCGGGGCCGGGCCGCGCGGCGGGCCGCCGCCGCAGTGATCGACCAGCTCAGCCTGGGCCCGGTCGCGGACCGGCGGACCAGCACCTACTCGGGCGGCCAGCGGCGGCGGCTGGACCTGGGTGCGAGCCTGGTCGGCGCGCCGCGGCTGCTGCTGCTCGACGAGCCGACGACCGGCCTGGACCCGGCCAGCCGCCGCGAAGTCTGGGACGCGGTGCGCGGCCTGGCCGCGGCGGGCACGGACGTGCTGCTGACCACGCATTACCTGGACGAGGCCGACGAGCTGGCCGACCACGTGGTGGTTATCGACCACGGCCGTGCGATCGCCGCGGGCACGCTGACCGAGCTCAAGGCCAGCACCGGGGGCACGGTCATCGAGATCGCGGTGGCCGACGAGGCCCGGCTCGGCGCGGCCGGCGCCGTCCTGGAGCGGGTCACCGCCAGCCCGCCGCGGTTCGACCAGGCCGGGCGGCGGGTCAGCGCGCAGGCGGCGAGCGGGACCCGCGAGCTAGCCGAGGTGATCAGCGCCCTGGACCAGGCCGCGATCGGAGTCGATGAGGTCGGCGTGCGCCGGCCGACGCTCGACGAGGTCTTCCTGACCCTGACCGGCAGCCACGCCGACGAGCCCCCGACCGGCACCGCCAGCGAGCCCGAGACAACGGCTGCGGGCGCAACTCAGAAGGCGAGCACGCGATGACCACGACCCACGTCATGACCACCCCGACGGCCATCACCCGTCCGGCCGGCCCGCCGTCGGCGGCCGGGGCCGCCGTGCAGGTCGCGCGCCGGGCCCTGCTGAAGTATCTCCGGACCCCGAGCCTGAGCGTGATGGCCGTGGTCCAGTCGGCGCTGTTCCTGTTCAGCTTCCGGTACGTGTTCGGCGGCGCCATCCAGGCCGGCGCCTCGACCTACGTCAACTACCTGGTGCCCGCCTACGTCGCCTCGATCGTGCTGTTCACCGGGGGCGGCGTCTCGGTCGCGGTGGCCGAGGACAAGGCCCAGGGGTTCACCGACCGGCTGCTGTCCCTGCCGGTGCCGCGGCTGGCCCTGGTCGCGGGCCGGACGCTGGCCGACTCGGCCACCAACGCCTGGTCAATCCTGGTCACGGCGGCCTTCGGGTTCCTGTTCGGCTTCCGGCTGACCGGGTCGGTGTCGGCCGGCCTGGCCGCGCTCGGCCTGTGCCTGATCTACGGCGTGGTGTTCACGGTGGTGTTCATCGTCATCGGCCTGCTCGCGCCGAACGTCCAGGCAGCGCAGGGCATGTCGCTCATTGCGTTCGTGTTCGCGTTCATCTCCAGCGCCTACGTGCCGGCCAGCACGATGCCGGGCTGGCTCCAGCCGTTCGCCAAGTACCAGCCGCTGACGCCGATGGTGGACGCGGTGCGGGCGCTGACCGCCGGCTCGACCAGCTACGTCGGCCTGGCGCTGGCCTGGTCGGGCCTGCTGCTGGTGGTGTTCACGCCGATCGCGGTGCTGCGCTACCGCCGAGCCTGAGCTACCGCCGGGCCTGACCGGTCAGCCCAGCCGGTCAGGCCAGCCGGTCAGGCCAGCGGCACGGCGAAGTCCACGTCGGGAACGCTGCTGCCGGTCACCGGGGGAATGGCCAGCATCGTCACCCGCGGAGCCAGGTCGCTGGGCCGGCGGTCGTGCTCGGCCACCCAGGCCCACAGCACCTCCTGCAGGAGCTGCCAGCGCGGCGGGCTGGCCACCGTGTCCCCCAGGTGGACGAACGCCTCCTCGTGGGCCGGCTCACTGCGCGGCGTGAGCTCGGGGAAGCCCGCCGCGGCCGCCTCGGCCTGGTCATCGGGCACCGGGCGGCACCACTCGACCGGGCCGTCGCTGTCTTCGGTGACCTCGCCCCAGTAGATCGTGAACGTCGCCCCGGCCCGGCCCGGCAGCCGCGGGACCGGCCGGGCTCCGCGTCAGGCCGATGAACTCCCGGCCCAGGGCCCAGGCGCCGGCCTGGTCCACGTTCCGCTTCAGGCACAGCAGCAGGCGCTCGGGCACCTCGCGGGTGGCGACCTGGTACAGGTCGGTGCTCTCCCCGGTCAGCTGGCGGACCAGGTGGCCGGCCAGATCCCGGCGGGCCGCGTGGTCGGCCTCGACGCCGGACCAGTAAGCGACCACCCGGTCGGCCATGGCCGCCGCCGAGTCCAGGTCCAGCAACTCGCGGACCTGGGTCAGCGGCACGCCGATCCGGCGCAGGGAGGCGACCAGCCCGGCCCGCTCCAGTTGCCCGGTCTCGTACCAGCGGTAGCCGGTGCCGGGGTCCACCCGCGCGGGCACCAGCAGGCCGAGCTCGTCGTACAGCCGCAGCGCCTTCGGCGACAGCCGCGACAGTCGCGCGAACTCCCCGATGCTGACCTCGACCATCACGCCGCCCTCGTCCCCGGGAGGAAGCCCGCCCCCACTACGGTGCGGCTTCCCCCAGGGGCAAGGTCAACCGCGTCAGGCGGCCCGCTTGTAAGCCCGCACCGCCAGCGGCGCGAACACGATGAAGATCCCGGCCAGCCAGACCACGCTCTTCCACAGGTTGGCCTCGATTGGCTGCCCGCCCAGGGCCAGCGCCCGCATGGTATTGACGATGTAGGTGACCGGCTGGTTGTTGGCGAACGCCTGCAGCCAGCCCGGCATCGTCGCGATCGGCACGAACGCCGAGGACAGGAACGTGATCGGGAACAGCCAGATCAGGCCGAACGCCTGCACCGACTCCTCGTCGCCGATGGCCAGCCCGGTGTACGCCGCGATCAGCGCCGTCGCCACCCCGAACACGGTGGCCAGCACGATCATCAGCACCGCCGGGGCGGGGCCGTTCTCGAACCGGAAGCCGACCGCGTACCCGACCCCGACCACGATCAGGATCGTGACCAGCATCCGCGCGGTGTCGGCGACCAGCCGCCCGGCCAGCACCGCCGAGCGGGCCATGGGCATCGACCGCAGCCGGTCGATCACGCCCTTCTTGAGCTCCTGGGCCAGCGCGATGGCCGTGCCGAAGCAGGCGAACGCCGCGGTCTGCGCGATGATCCCCGGCATCAGGAAGTTGACGTAGCCGCCCTTGTTCCCCACCGTGATCGCGCCGCCGAACACGTACCGGAACATCAGCACGAAGATCACCGGCTGGATCACCGTGAACACGATGTAGGCCGGCACGCGCAACCAGACCAGCAGGTTGCGCCGGGTGATGGTGAGCGTGTCGCTGACCGCCCAGCGGCCCTGGGTCAGCAGGCTGGGCTCGGCGGCCGGTGCCGGGGCGGACGGCACCACCGTGACCGCGCTCATGACGCCGCCCGCGCGGTCTCGGAGCGGTCCGCCTGGCCGCCTTGTTTCTTGCGGCCCCGCTTGCGGACGCTCTTCTGGTCCTCGTCCTCGGCCGCGTGCCCGGTCAGGGCCAGGAACACGTCGTCCAGCGACGGCCGGCGCAGCGCCAGGCCCTGGGTCTGCACCCCGGCGCTGTCCAGGCCGCGGACCGCGTCGACGAGCGCGTCCGAGCCCCGGCCGCCCACTCCGATGTTGATCACGCCGGTCTCCTTGTCCACGTGGGGCTCGCCCTCGCCGATGCTGACGATGGCGGCCGACGGCGTCGGCCAGCCGGCCCCGGTCGGGCACCGTGAACTCCAGCACGTCACCGCCGACCCGGCCCTTCAGCTCCTCCGCCGTGCCCGCCGCGATGACCAGGCCGTGGTCGATGACCACGATCTCGTCGGCCAGCTCGTCGGCCTCGTCCAGGTACTGCGTGGTCAGCAGCAGCGTCGTGCCCTGCGCGACCAGCGACCTGATGATGTCCCACATGCCCAGCCGGGACCGCGGGTCCAGCCCGGTGGTCGGCTCGTCCAGGAACAGCACCTGCGGATGGCCGACCAGGCTGGCGGCCAGGTCCAGGCGGCGCTGCATGCCGCCGGAGTAGTTCTTCGCGTACCGGTCGGCCGCGTCGGCCAGGTCGAACTGCTCCAGCAGCTCGATGGCCCGGCTCCGGGCCTTCGGCCAGCTCAGGTGGTACAGCCGCCCGATGATCTCCAGGTTCTCCCGGCCGGTGAGCTCCTCCTGGATGGCCGCCGACTGCCCGGCCAGCCCGATGGACCGGCGCACCGCCGCCGGCTGGCGCACCACATCATGGCCCTCGACGATCGCCTTGCCGCCGTCCGGGCGCAGCAGCGTGGTGAGGATGCGCACCGCGGTGGTCTTGCCGGCGCCGTTCGGGCCCAGGACGCCCAGCACCGTGCCCCTCGGCACCGACAAGTCGATGCCGCGCAGCGCGTGTACCTCGCCGAACGACTTGGTCAGGCCCTCCACAAGAATTGCGGGCCCCCGGTTGTCCTCTGCCACTACGCCCTCCTCGGCGAGCCGTCAACGTCCGCGCATCATCCGGAACCGAAACTACCGGCCGCATCGCGGTACAGGCGAACCGGTTAACCAGTGCCCGGTCGGCCTTATCGCTATTTCGGGAGGGCTGACGTAACAGGGTCGCCGGACTCATCGCACGGTTCTAGACCCGGTCGCTCCCGGGCCGGCTCAGCTGCGTTCGGCCGGAGTTGTCCCGCCGGGGGCGGCGTGACGGGTAGCCTAGGCAGCGAAGGGGAGTAGTCCCTCGTTGGCTGGTCGACATACCGGCGCACCTCGTGTGCGCCCGGCCGCCAAGCCTCCTCCAGAGGTGGGCGAGACCTTCGGCTGTGAGTCCTGCCGGCCGGAGCCCCACCCCGTATCTCCGGCCGGGAAGCCAGACACCGGAGGAGACCCGCCTGTGCACTCCCTCGCGGTCGCCGCGACCGTATTCGGGATCACTTTCCTGGCTGAGCTGCCCGACAAGAGCCTGTTCGCGTCGCTTGTGCTCGGCACCCGCTACCGGCGGCTGCCGGTCTGGACCGGGGCCTCGCTCGGGTTCATCGTGCATGTCGCGATCGCGGTCACCGCGGGCCAGATGCTCACCCTGCTGCCGCATCCTGCCCTGGACTGGGTGGTAGCCGGCCTGTTCCTGGCCGGATCGGCCTATCTGCTGATCAGCAGCCTGCGGCCCGAGGGGCACGACGATGACGCCGACGCGGCCCGCCAGGGCGCCGCCCAGCTCTCGTTCGCCCGCGTCGCGCTGATGGCCTTCGGAATCATCTTCCTGGCCGAGTGGGGCGACATCACCCAGATCACCACGGCCAACCTGGCCGCGCGCTACGCCGACCCCATCGCCGTGGCGGTGGGCGCCGCCCTGGGCCTGTCGGCCGTCGCGGCGGTGGCCGTCAACGTCGGCGCCAAGAGCCTCAAGCTGATCCCGATGGCCTGGGTGCAGCGCATCACCGGCACCATCCTGCTGGGCTTCGGCGTGTACGGGGCCGTTCAGGCCATTACCGGCTGACGTCCGGGGGAATGGCTGAGGGGGGATCCGAAGGGAGAGTCTGATGGCTACTGAGCCCGAGCGTACGGAGCCGGGGAACGCGGGGCACGAGGGCACCGGGCACGGTGGTGCCGGGGAACGTGGTGCCGGGGATGGCGGTGCCGGGACGGGGGAGGCCGAGCGGGTGGCGGTGCTCGGCACCGGGATCATGGGCGCGGCGATGGCCCGCAACCTCCTGGCCGCGGGGCTGCCGACCACGGTGTGGGACCGGACGGCCGCGGCCACCGCGCCGCTGGGCCGGGCCGGCGCGACGGTCGCGGCGTCCGCCGCCGAGGCCGCCAGGGACGCCGGGCTGGTGATCACCATGCTGCCGACCGCCGAGGTGGTGACCGCGGTGGTCTTCGACGACGGCGTCGCCGAGGCGCTGGCCCGCGGCGCCGTCTGGGCCCAGATGGGCACCATCGGACTGACCGCCACCGCCGAGATCGGCGCCCGGCTCCGGCAGGCCCGCCCCGACGTGCTGTTCGTGGACGCTCCGGTGTCGGGCAGCAAGGGCCCGGCCGAGACCGGGGAGCTGCTGATCCTGGCCTCCGGCCCGCCCGCCGCGGTGCCGGTCGCCGGGCCGGCCTTCGCGGCCATGGGCCGCCGGACCGTGTGGCTGGGCGAGGCCGGCCAGGGCAGCAAGATGAAGCTGGCCGTGAACGCCTACATGTCGATCCTCATCGAGGGCGTGGCCGAGGCCCTGGAGCTGGCCAGCGAGCTGGGCGTCGAGGAGGCGAAGCTGGCCGAGGCCATCGAGGGCGGCCCGCTGGACGCGCCCATCGCCGAGGCCAAGCTGCACAAGATGGAGCGGGGCGACTACGCGCCCGAGTTCCCGCTGGAATGGGCGCTCAAGGACGTGGACCTGGCCATCGGCCTGGCCCGCGCCGACGCGCTGCCGCTGCTGGCCGCGCTGTCCCGGCAGTGGCGGGCCGCGGTGGCGGAGGGCCACGGCCGGGAGGACGTCAGCGCGGCCCGGCTGGCCCTGAGCCGCGACGCGTAGCCAGGGGACGCGCAGCCAGGGGCCAGCCCGGGAGGGTCAGCGGCCGGCGGCGGAGGCGGCCGGGCGGGCCAGGGCCTGGTCCAGCCAGCCGCGCAGCGCCGCGGCCGGGGCCGCGCCGGTCTGCCGGCTCACGATCTGGCCGTCGCGGAACACCATCAGCGTCGGGATCGACTGCACCCCGAACCGCTGCTGGAGCCGCGGCGCCTCGTCCACGTTGACCTTGACCAGCTTGATCTGGCCCGGCTTCTCGCCGGCCAGCTGGGCCAGCGCCGGCGAGACCATCCGGCACGGCCCGCACCAGGGCGCCCAGAAGTCGACCAGCACCGGTACCGCGGCCTGCTCCACGACCTCGGCGAACGTTGCGTCGCCCGCGTCGGTGATCCAGGGCAGCGGCTCGTGGCAGCTACCGCAGCGCGGCGTGCCCGCCGCGACAGCCGGTACCCGGTTACGGCGCCCGCAGCTCGGGCACCTGGTGATGTCGTCTGACATGGTTCTGCCTGCCGTTTCCGCACTCGGTTCTCTTAACACAACCAGCGCGGGCCCCGGATGCATCCCCCACCCTGACGGCCCCCGCTGCCCCTCACGCCACTCCTGGCCGTCTATGTGACGGAAGCGACAAGCTTGTACCCTGGCCAGCGTGACCGAGTACGTGCTGACCCTGTCCTGCCCCGACCGGCCGGGCATCGTGGCCGCCGTGGCCGGCCTGCTCGCCGCCCGCGGCGGCAACATCGTGGAGAGCCAGCAGTTCGGCGACCAGGCCACCGGCCGGTTCTTCATGCGGGTCCAGTTCACCGTGCCCGACGAGAACGGCGACGAGCTGCGCGCCGGCCTGACCGAGCTGGCCCCCGAGCTGGACCTGGAGTGGGGCCTGTGGGACACCGCGGTCCCGCCCCGGGTGCTGATCCTGGTCTCCAAGGCCGGGCACTGCCTGAACGACCTGCTGCACCGCCAGCGATCCGGCCAGCTCGGCATCGACATCGCCGCCGTGGCGTCCAACCACCCCGACCTGCGGCCGCTGACCCAGACCTACGGGATCGACTACCACCACCTGCCCGTCACCCCGGACACCCGGGCCTGGCAGGAGGGCGAGATCCTGACGCTGGTCGAGTACTACCGGATCGACTTCGTGGTGCTGGCCCGGTACATGCAGGTGCTCAGCGACGACTGGTGCGCCAAGCTGGCCGGGCGGGTGATCAACATCCACCACTCGTTCCTGCCCGGCTTCAAGGGCGCCCGGCCCTACCACCAGGCCCACGCCCGCGGCGTCAAGCTCATCGGGGCCACCGCCCACTTCGTCACCGGCGACCTGGACGAGGGCCCGATCATCGAGCAGGAAGTGGCCAGGGTCGATCACACCCAGGACGCGGCCGAGCTGATGGCCGTCGGCCGCGACGCCGAGTGCCTGGCCCTGTCCCGCGCGGTGCGCTGGCACGCCGCCCACCGCGTTCTCCTCAACGGCGCCAAGACCGTCGTCTTCCGCTAGCGGGTGAGCCTGATGATCACGGCAATCCGTCAGCGAATAGCGCTGATGATCGTCCGTGATCACCGGTTCCCGGACGTTCAGGCCGATGGTCATGCGGGGTGGGGGCGGGTGGCGTACTCGCCGAGGCCCAGTGCCGTGGACCCGAGCACCGCCGGGTCGAAGCCGGCCGCCAGGCCGACCAGCGCCGCGTCCAGGTAGACGGTCAGGTCGGCGTCGGCGCGGGCCGACCACCGCTCGTAAGCGGCCCGGCAGACGGCCAGCGTGGCGCGGCCGACGGACAGCGGGAACAGGGACCCGGCGGGCTGGCCGATGCGGCCGGCCGCGAAGTCGCTGATGGCGCGCTCCCAGGCGTCGTAGTGCACGGCGGCGCTGGCCTCCAGGGCCGGGGCCGAGCTGATCAGGTTCATCCGCATGCGCAGCTCGGGGACGTCCTGGGCCTGGTAATGGTTGGCCGTGACCACCGCCTGGCGGATGGCGTCCAGCATCGGCACGTCAGCGGGCACCTGGGCCAGGGCGGCCCGGATGGTGTCGACCTCAGCGTCGAACTCGGCCCACAGCACGCTGGCCTTGGAGCCGAAGTAGCGGAAGAAGGTCCGCTTGCTGACCCCGGCCTCGGCCGAGATCTGCTCGATGGTGGTGTTCTCGAAGCCCCGCTCGGTGAACAGCCGCAGGGCGATCAGCTCCAGGGCGCGCCGGCTGGTGCCGGGCGGGCGGCCCCGCCGGGGGGTCATCGCGGCGGCCTCGCCAGTGAGCACGGCGGTCCTCCTTCCGGGGCTCTCCGGCCCGAGAGTTCACCGCTCCCAGTCTTGCTTACGTCACTAGGTGACGTTATCATCTGTAGATATTCGTCACCGCGTGACGGAATGAGTCGCCGGGCATCTCTGCATGTGGGGAGAGCGTGATGAGCGGACAGATCGCGACCGTTGAGGCCGCCACCGAGACCAGCGCCGAGACCAGCACCCAGGTCGGCGCCACGCCCGAGCCGGGCCGGGCACCAGGGACGGCCGCAGAACCCGAAGCCCAGCCTCAGGTCACGATCCAGGACGTGCTCGTGGAGGATGTCTCGATCGATGGCATGTGCGGTGTCTACTGAGCTGCCCGCCTCCGGCGCGCCAGCCGAGTTCGACCTCGACTGTCCCTGGCAGCTCCACCCGCAGGTGTCGGTGCGCCCCGAGCACTTCGGCGCGCTGATGTACCACTTCGGCACCCGGCGACTGTCGTTCCTGAAGAGCCCGGTGCTGCTGACCGTGGTGCGGGCGCTGGACACGGCGCCGAGCGCCCGCGCGGCCTGCGCCACCGCGGGCGTGGCCGCCGGTGAGCTGCCGGCTTACGCCGCTGCGCTGGCCACGCTGGCCCGCACCCAGATGATCCGCGAGCGGCCCGCGGCCGGCGACCCCGGCCCCACAACCGACCCCGTGACTCAGGAAGAGAGCGCATCGTGAGCCTGACCGCGAGCGCGCCGCTGCCGCTGGTCGAGCAGTTCCAGTCCGGGCTGGCCTCGCCGATCTGCCTGACCTGGGAGCTCACCTACGCCTGCAACCTGTCCTGCGTGCACTGCCTGTCCAGCTCCGGGCGGCGGGACCCGCGCGAGCTGTCGGCCGCCGAGTGCCGGGCGGTCATCGACGAGCTCGAGCGGATGCAGGTCTTCTACGTGAACATCGGCGGCGGCGAGCCCACCGTGCGGCCCGACTTCTGGGAGCTGGTCGACTACGCCACCGCGCACCACGTCGGGGTGAAGTTCTCCACCAACGGCGTCAAGATCACCCCGGAGATCGCGGCCCGGCTGGCCGCCAGCGACTACGTGGACGTGCAGATCTCGCTGGATGGCGCGACCGCCGACGTCAACGACGCCGTCCGCGGCCGCGGCTCGTACGCCACCGCGCTGCGGGCCATGCGCAACCTGGCCGACGCGGGCTTCAAGGGCTTCAAGATCTCGGTCGTCGTCACCCGCCAGAACGCCGGCCAGCTCGATGACTTCCAGTCCCTGGCCGACCGCTTCGGGGCGCAGCTGCGGCTGACCCGGCTGCGGCCATCGGGCCGCGGCGCCGACGTCTGGGAGGAGCTGCACCCCACGGCCGACCAGCAGCGCCAGCTCTACGACTGGCTGCTGGCCCACGGCGAGCAGGTGCTGACCGGAGACTCGTTCTTCCACCTGGCCGCCTACGGGCAGGCGCTGCCGGGCCTGAACCTGTGCGGCGCGGGGCGGGTGGTGTGCCTGATCGACCCGGTCGGCGACGTGTACGCCTGCCCCTTCGCCATCCACGACAGCTTCCTGGCCGGCAACGTCCGCGGCCCGGGCGGGTTCGCCGCCGTGTGGCGCGAGTCCGAGCTGTTCACCGACCTGCGCCGCCCGCAGACCGGCGGCGCCTGCCAGTCATGCTCGGCCTACGACTCCTGCCGTGGCGGCTGCATGGCGGCCAAGTTCTTCACCGGGCTGCCGCTGGACGGCCCGGACCCGGAGTGCGTCAAGGGACACGGCGGAGCGGCGCTGGCCGCGGCCGGCCGCGACGCGCCGCGACCGTCGGGCGATCACTCGCACCGGCGCCGCCCGGTCCCGGTGTCCATCGGCCCCCGGCCTGCGGCCCCCGGCGCGGACGGCGCCCGGCGGCCGCCCGACCGGGCCTGCGACGAGAGCCCGCTGGCCGGCTTCGACCCGCCTGGCTTAGCCCCGTCGCCGGCTGTCGGCCGCTGACCACAGAGCGCTGAGCGCGCATCGCAGGGACGTCGCCATCAGGGCGACGCCCCGGACCGGCGACGGCCCGGGCAACTGCATCACCACATGTAACAAGGGACTTCAGGGAGGGACGGGCACATGGCAGGCAGAGTAGCGGGCAAGGTCGCCTTCATCACCGGGGCCGGGCGCGGGCAGGGTCGCAGTCACGCGATCCGGCTGGCCGAGGAGGGCGCCGACATCAAGCCCCGTACGTGGCGGCCAAGCACGGCATGGTCGGCATCGCCCGGACCATGGCCAACGAGCTGGCCCAGCACCAGATCCGGGTCAACACCGTGCACCCCACCGGCGTGAACACCCCAATGGCCGAGGGCCTGGGCGGGCTGGACCCGCTGATCGGCCGCGACCCGAATCTCGGGCCGATCTTCATGAACACGCTCCCGGTGCCGAGCGTCGAGTCACGCGAGGTCAGCAACGCCGTACTGTTCCTGGCCTCCGACGAGGCCCAGTACGTGACCGGGCTCGAGCTCACCGTGGACGCGGGCAACACCATCCGCTGAGCCGGCGAGACGATGGGCCGCGGGCGGCTCAGGCGCGTCCGCACCTACCATGACATCGCGCCCGCCGCGAGCGCGATCTTCGCCAGCTGACCCCAGGGAGCCCGTGTGTCCGTCGTCGTGGTCGCCACCATCAAGCCGCTGCCCGAGCACCGCGACGAGGTCATCGCCGCGTTCACCGAGACCATCGCCCAGGTGCACGCCGAGGACGGCTGCGAGCTGTACGCACTCCAGCAGGCCGACGACCGGCTGATCATGGTCGAGAAGTGGGCCAGCCGGGAGGCCCTGGCCGCGCACAGCCGCGGCGCCGCGCTGGCCGCGCTCAACCCCCGGCTGGCGGGCCAGGTGGCCGGCCCGTCCGAGGTCATCGTGCTCGAGCCGGTGCCCGCCGGCGACCCGGCCAAGGGTCAGCTCTGACGCGCTGACATGACTACGCTGCTGGCCGACCTCACATCCTCAATCCAGAACTGGTGGGGCGCCGCATGAGCTCAGCTTCGGCGAGGGTGGCCCTGGTGACCGGCGCAGCCCGGGGGATCGGTGCCGCCACCGTGGCCGCCCTGGCGGCCGGCGGCTGGCACGTCGTCGCCGTGGACCGGTGCGAGGACGATCCCGCGCTGCCCTACCGCCTCGGCACACGGGAGCAACTGGACGAGGTCGCGGCGCAGGCGGGCGACGGGGTGCTCGCGGTCCAGGCCGACACCAGGGACGAGGCCGCGCTAACCGCCGCCGTGGCCCGGGCCGAGGACCGCTGGGGTGGCCTGGACGCCGCCATCGCCGCGGCCGGCGTCATCGCCGGCGGCGAGCCGGCCTGGCTGGTCCCGGCCGAGCAGCAGGACGCGGTGCTCAGCATCGACCTGGGCGGCGTGCTGACCCTGGCCCGGGTCACCGTGCCCGCCCTGCTGCGCCTGCCCGAGCCGCGTCGCGGGCGGTTCCTGGCCGTGGCCTCGGCCGCCGCCACCCGCGGGCTGCCTATGCTGGCCGCCTACTGCGCGGCCAAGGCGGGAGTGGCCGGGTTCATCCGGGCACTGGCCGTGGAGCTGGGCGGCACCGGCGTCACCGCGAACGCGGTCAGCCCCGGCTCCACCGACACCCCGATCCTGGCCGAGAGCGCCCGGCTGTACGGCCTGCCCGACGCCCAGTCGTTCGCCGCCCAGCAGCCCCTGGGCCGGCTGCTGCGCCCGGACGAGGTCGCGGCCGTGCTGGCCTTCCTGGCTGGCGACGGCGGCAGCGGCCTGACCGGCGCCGTGCTCCCGGTCGACGGCGGGCTGGCCCTGTGAGGGAGTCTCACGGGCCGAGGGTCATCGCGCCGGGCGAGCTCGGCCTGAGGGCCGACCAGCCCATGCCCGCGGGCCTGGCCGTCGACCTCGACCCCGGCACCAGCCAGCTCACCAGCGACGTGCTGTTCGGCGGGTCACCGGCCCGGGTGCTGCGGCTCAGCCCGGCCGGCGTGACCGCCCTGGCCGAGCTGCGAGCCGGGCCGGTGGCCTCGCCCGCCGCCGCCGTGCTGGCCCGCAAGCTCACCGACACCGGCCTGGCCCATCCCCGGCCCGGCCCGGCGGCGGGCCCAGAGTTCGGCTCAGCGTCCGGGCCGGGCCCGGGCCAGGCCCGGCCAGGGCTGGACGTGACCGTGGTCGTGCCGGTCCTGGACCGGGCCCGCGAACTGGACCGCTGCCTGGCCGCCGCCGGCCCCGCGCACCCCGTGCTGGTGGTGGACGACGGGTCTGCCGACCCGGCCGCCACCGCGGCCGTCTGCGCGGCCCGCGGCGCTACGCTGCTGCGCCGCGCGGTCAACGGCGGGCCCGGCCCGGCCCGCAACACCGCGCTGGCCCGGGCCGGGACCGAGTTCGTGGCCTTCCTGGACAGCGACTGCGTCCCGCCGCCGGGCTGGATCGAGGCCCTGGCCGGTCACTTCGCCGACCCGCTGGTCGCGGCCGTCGCGCCGCGCATCGTCGCGCTGTCGTCCGGGGTGGCCTGCCCGGCCGGGGTGACGCTGGACCTCGGCGACCGCCCGGCGCGGGTCGCGCCCATGACCCGGGTCGCCTACGTGCCGACCGCCGCGCTGGTGGTGCGCCGGGCGGCCCTGGGCGGCGGGTTCGACGAGTCGCTGCGCAACGGCGAGGACGTGGACCTGGTCTGGCGGCTGATCGAGGCGGGCTGGCGGGTCCGCTACGAGCCCGCGGTCCAGGTCCAGCACGGAGAGCCGGCCACCAGGGCGGCCCTGCTGCGCCGCCGGTTCCGGTACGGCACCTCGGCCGCCCCGCTGACCCGGCGCCATCCCGGCACAGTCGCCCCCCTCGTACTCCAGCCCTGGCCGACGCTGACCATGGCCGCCCTGCTGGCCCGGCGGCCGCTGCTCGCGGGGGCGGCCTTCGGTGTCTCGACGGCGCTGCTGGCCCGGCGGCTGCGGGCCAGCGGGCTGCCGGCGGAGGGCCTGGTCCGGCCCATGGCCGACGGGGTCCGGCAGACCTGGCTCGGCACCGGCCGGTGGTGCGGGCAGTTCGCCGCGCCAGCTGTTACGGCGCTGGTTATTTGTCCTGGCGGGCGGACCGCGCGGACCCGGTGGGGACGGCGGCTGGCCGCGGCGTCGCTGCTGGCCGGGCCGCCGCTGGCCGAGTGGACCGGCCGCCGCGACACCAGCCTGCTCCGGCTGACCGCGGTGACGCTGGCCGACCAGGCCGCCTATGGCGCCGGCGTGTACGCGGGCTGCCTGCACGAGCGGCTGATCACCCCGGTGCTGCCGTCCATCGCCTGGCAGCCCTTCGAGGGCCTCCGCTGCCGGGCCCGGCCGCGGCCCCGCACCGGGCCGCCGGCGGCCCTACAGCCCCTGGACGGCGTGGATGCGGCCGGCCGCGACGGCGTCGAGTAGGGCCTGGTAGTCGCGCTGGTTCTGGTCCGCGTAGGTCAGCGCGAAGTCGGCGATGGCGTGGTCGAACGACTCGTTGGAGCCCAGGTAGCCGGCGATCAGCGCGGCCCGGCCGGTCCGGGCGTGCCCGCGGGCCAGCGCCCAGCCGCACAGCTGGCCGTAGTAGCTGAGCTGGCTGGCGTCCATGGCCGGGACGTTCATGCTGCCCTTCATGTCCCGGAGCTGGCGGACGTAGTAGTCGCGGGTCGGCTCGCCGTCCACGGCGATGCCCCTGGTCCAGCCCAGGAACGGGTCGTGCGCGGCCTGGATCAGCCGCTGCCCCCGGACCACCCGCTCGCCCTCGTGGTCGCAGTCGATCCGGCCGGCGAACGGCTCGAGCACCGACTCCTGGGCTTCCTTGAGCTGCAGGAACAGTGGCTCGTCGTCGCGGTCGCCCATGAGCAGCAGGATGAACGCCTCGGTGCCCACCGAGCCGACGCCGACCACCTTGCGGGCGAAGTCGCCGAAGTAGTAGCGGCTCAGCACCTCACGCGGGTCGGGCTCCAGCGTGGCCTGGTACTGGGCGATGGCGCTGCGCAGCTCGTCCAGCATCTCCGGGTTGCGCTCGATCGGGAACCGGACGATGACCGGGTGATCGGGCCGGATCCGGTACTCGCCCTCCACCTGGCTGCAGAACTTGGTCATGGCGGCCAGGCTGGTGCGGCGATGCGCCTTCTTGATGTCCCGGCGCCGGCGGCGCACGGCGGCCTTGGGCTGGAGCGCGTCGAAGATCCGGGTCATCTCGTCCACGTCGATCCGGGAGTACCACACCGACAGGAACCGCATCTTGGCGAACCGCGCCATCTGCTCGCGGTAGTAACTGACGCAGTGCTTCGCGGCCCGGTGGGCGGCCTTGTCACCGAAGCCGTTGTCGCGGGCGGCCACGGCGATGCTGGCCGCCAGCCGCTTGACGTCCCAGTCGAACGGCGCCGGGAACGTCTCGTCGAAGTCGTTGACGTCGAAGACCAGGTGCCGGTCCGGCGCGGCGAACATGCCGAAGTTGAGCAGGTGCGCGTCGCCGCAGCACTGCACCCGGAGGTCGGTGGTAGGCGTGTGGGCCAGGTCCCAGGCCATCGGCGCGGCCGCGCCCCGGTAGTAGGCGAACGGCGAGGTCAGCATCCGGCCGTAGCGGATCGGCACCAGGTCCGACACCCGGGTCTTGGCCTGCCGTTCCAGGGTGTCGACCGGGTCGGGCCGGTCCGACGGCGGATCCCACTGCGCGTGGCTGGACCGCGGCACCTCGCGGCGCTGGGCCTGGCCGCGAGCCCGCCATTCGTCTGGATTGAGTACCTCGTGCGGCGGGGCGAGAACGCCCGGCGAAATCCTCATCGACACCGACCCCCCGATCGTGCTGAGAGGCTTCTACCCGCTCTGGAGCGCCGCGCACGCCGTCGTTGACATGTGACTAGATGGTCACCTATTCTCGTGGCCATGGACGAGGTGTTCAGGGCACTGGCCGACCCGACCCGGCGCGGCCTGCTCGACGTGCTATTCCGCGAGGACGGGCAGACGCTGAGCGCGCTGGAGGAGCGCTTCCCGATGACCCGCTTCGGGATCATGAAGCACCTGCGGGTGCTGGAGGAGGCGGGCCTGGTCGTCACCCGGCGACGCGGCCGGGAGAAGCTCCACTTCCTGAACCCGGTCCCCATCCGGCTCGTGCACGACCGCTGGGTGAGCAAGTACGCCGAACCCTGGGCTGCGACGCTGAGCGAGCTCAAGACCGAACTGGAGAAGACCATGGAGAAGGTATTCGAGATCTACATCCGGACGACCCCCGAGCGCATCTGGGAGGCGATCACCGACTCCGGCATCCGGGCCAAGTACAACTTCGGCGCCGGGATCACCTCGGACTGGCAGCCCGGCTCGCACTTCGAGATGGGCCACGCCGCGGCCGGGTTCGTGCTCGGCGAGGGGGAGAACGTCGAGGTCGACCCGCCGCGGCGGCTGGTGCAGACCATGACCGCGCTGTGGGGCGACGACGTGCGTGCCGAGGGGCCGACCAGGATCACCTGGGAGATTGAGCCCATCGCCGCCGACTCCTGCCGCCTGACCGTGACCCACGACCAGCTGCGCGAGGGCGCCAACGACCAGCTCTACGGCGGCTGGCCGATGATCCTGTCCGGCCTGAAGACCTGGCTGGAGACCGGCCAGGTGCTCACCACGCCCGGCTCGCTCATGTACACCTGACCCGCCGGGCGCTCCTTCGACGGGCGCTGACTCGGCAGGCCCGACGGCGGGTAGCTACCCGGTCATGAGAGGCGCGGGGATCGACGCGGCCGCGGGCGCGGTGACCAGTCTCGAGCTGGCCCCGCCGCGGCCGCTGCGGGCCGACGAGGTGCTGCTGGACGTCCGGGCCGCCGGGGTGGGCAACTGGGACGACCTCATGCGCACGGGCGGCTGGGACTCCGGGCTGGCCCCGCCGTTCGCGCTGGGCGTCGAGGCGGCCGGCCTGGTGGCCGCGGCCGGGCCCGAGGTCACCGGGTTCGCGATCGGCGACGAGGTGCTGGCCTACGCGTTCCCGTTCCGGGACGGCGGGGCCTGGGCCGAGCAGGTGATCGTGCCGGCCGCACAGGTCGTGGCCCGCCCCGCGGCCCTGTCCTGGGCCCAGGCGGCCACGCTGCCCGTCCCCGCGCTCACCGCCCAGCAGGTCACCGAGGACGCGCTCGGCCTGCGGGCGGGGGAGAAGCTCCTGGTCAACGGCGGCAGCGGGGTGACCGGCGGCCTGGTGGTCCAGTTCGCCGCGCTGGCCGGCGTCGAGGTGGCCGCCACCGCCGGGCCGGGCAGCGCCCAGCGGGTCCGCGCCCTGGGCGCCGCGCACGTGATCGACTACCACGACCCGGACTGGCCCGCCCGGGCCACCGAGGCGCTGGGCGGGCCCGCGGCCGCCGCCGTGAACGCCGTTCCCGGCGGGGCCGCCGCCGCCCTGACCACCGTGACCGACGGCGGCCGGCTGGCCTCCATCGCCGGCGCCGTCCCGGCCGATCCCGGCCGCGGCATCCAGGCGCAGACCGTGTTCATCCAGCCCGGCGCCGCCCAGCTGCGTCGGGCCACCGCGCTGCTGGCCGACGGTCACCTCCGGCTGTCCATCGCGGCCGAGTACCCCCTGGCCGAGGCCGCCGACGCCCTGAGCCAGGTGCTGGCCGGGACGGGCGGCGGCGCCGTGGCCCTGCGGGCCGGCGACGGGTGAACCTGAAGCGCAGCGGAGGTCTCGGATAACTGTCCGTTACGGTAAAGCGTCGGTATGGTAATTGTCATGGCTGAGCCAGGGCCCGTGCCGCCTGCCAGTCCCGGCCGCGTGGTGCCGCGCCAGTACCGCCCGGTCGGCCGCCTCGCGTGGCCGCCGAGAAGACCAGGCTCCATAACAAAGGGGCCCGCGGCCCGTCGCGCCCGCCCGTCGGCCGCCGCCCGGCCGGCATCGGCCCCGGCCGCCGAGCCCGCCAGCCAGCCGGCCCTCGCGGCCCCCGCCGCCAACCCGGCCATCCTCACCGCCGTCGGGCTGGGCTGGTCCATGGCCGAGCTGTACGCCAGCGTGCGGCCCCGTGACCTGCGGCCCCCGCCCGTGCCGCCGCACCCGCGGCCCGCGCCTGACGGCCCGGCCCAGCCGGGCCGGATCCAGCTCCAGGCCGACCTGCCCGGCCTGGGCGCGCTCCAGGACCGGCAGCAGTTCGCATTACTCGCTGACCAGGTCACCGTCGCCGTGCACCAGTTGGCCTGGCGGATCACCGACGCCGGGCTGACCGTGCCCGAGCATGACGACTGGCAGGTCCTGGCCGGCCGCCGCGGCGACCCCCAGACCGACTATGAGCTGGCCCGTTCGGTGCTGCTATTCCATGACGCGCTGCTGGCCGCGCTGACCGCCGCCGATCACCAGACCGGGCTGGCCTACGGCCTGGGCCGGGCCGTCGCCGACCTGACCCTGCGGATGAGCCCCGGCCTGGTCAGGACCCACGCTCAGCCAGGGGCGGGCCAGGCCGGCGCCGGCCATGCCGACCCGGCCCCGGCAGACAAGGCCCCGGCAGACAAGGCCGCGGCGGCCAAGGCCGCGGCGGACGCCCGGATGAAGGCGCTGACCGACGACCTGCGCGACGGCCGGGTCGACGCCATCTCCGGCTGGCTCAAGGAACTGCACACCGCGCTGCCGCCGCACGTGGCCGGGGCGATGATCGGCTCCATCCGGCAGTGGACGCTGTGGGCGGCCAGCCCCATGTGGCAGGGCGCGCCGCTGGACTGGCAGGCGCACGGCCGCGAGGTCGAGCACGCCCTGACCGTCCAGGGCCAGCGCTGGCGGCTGCTGCTGACCGGCCAGGTCAACCCGCTGGACCAGATGAGCCCGGACGACTACGTCCAGGCGGCCGGGTTCTTCGTCGGCCGGGTGCGGCAGATCCTCCAGCGGCTCATTGCCCAGTACTGGCCGTGGGTGGCCGTGGCCACCCTGGTCATGATCCTCGCGGTGGCCGGGTCGCTTTCGCTCCTGCATTCCTCCGCGGCCAAGGGCATCGGCGTCGCCGTCTCGGTGTTCGGCTGGCTCGGGATCACCGGCGGCTCGCTGTCAGGCGCCCTGACCCGGACCGTCAGCCACGTGGAGTCCTCGCTGTGGCAGGCCGAGCTGGACCTGGCCGCCGCCTGGGCCAACACCACGCTGCCCGACGCCGACGCCGACCGGCAGCTGCGCGAGACGCCGCCGCCCAAGGTCAGGCTGTCCCGGCGGGCATCCCGGCCCGCGGCGCGTCCGGCCCGGCCGCCCGCGCCCTGACCGCCATCCGGGCCTACAGGCGCTCGGTGTGCCACCGCCAGCCGTGCTCGGCGTCGAACAGCGGCCGGACGATCGCCGGCTCGGCGGTGTCCGACAGCTCGGATGTCACCTTGAGCAGCTGACGGTGAAAGTCATCGGGGGCCCGGACGCGGTCCGGCACATCGCCGTGCACCAGCGTCACGGCCGTCTGGTCGCCTCCGGACAGCCGGACGGTGATGTTGCCGTTGTAGTCGCGGCCCACGCCGGCGATCGCGGTGGCGCGAACGATGTCGCTGCCGTCGTCCTTGGCCACCCACACATCCGCGGCGCTCATGTTCCCCTCCTTGCTGGCTCCACCGTGCCGGTCGGCTCTGCCGTGCCTGCTGCGTCTGCCGTGCCTGCTGCCTCTGCCGTGCCTGAGCCGGCCTGCCGCCGTGCTGCTGGCCAGCAGGGCCAGCAAGTCGCCGATGGTGCGCTCCCGACTGGTGGGCTCGCGCAGCGGCAGGTGAGCCTGCACCTCGTAGCGGTTGCGGCGGCCGTCCCGCTGCTTAACGATGTAGCCGGCCTCGGTCAGGTCGGTGACGATGCCAAAGGCGCTGCGCTCGGTGATGCCCAGGCTGGCCGCGATGTCGCGCAGCCGGATCCCGGGGTCGCGGGCGATGCACAGCAGCACGCGGCCGTGATTGGTCAGGAAGGTCCAGCCCGTCGCCGTCAACGCTCGCCCGTCGATTCTGGAAATAGTTTGCTAGTCTTCTGCATCCACTGTAACATCGGCCGCGAGGCGTCAGTGACCGGCATCGCGTCACTATTCCGCCTTCCTGAGGAGCTTTTCATGGCGGTCGGCCCTGTTCCTGGCGTCACTATCACCAGCCGGGCCGAGCTCGGCTACACGATCGCCGCCCTGACCGGGAAACTCGACCTCGCGGGGGCGCCCGCGCTCCGTGAGCGACTGCGGCGCCTGCTCCGGCCCGCCGCCAGTCGGCTGATCATCGACCTGTCCGGGGTCAGTGACGCCGACGTCAGCGGCCTCACGGTCCTGGTCGGGACCGGCCACCGCGCCCGGCTGATCGGCGGCCTCCTGCGCCTGGCCGCGCCGACGCCCGCCGTCACCGGGGCCTTGGCGGCGACCGGGCTCAGCGCGCACTTTGACATCTACCCCACGGTCGGGGCCGCGATCAGCGGCGCCGCGCTGGCCGCAGCGCACTGAAGCCGGGCGGGCGCGACCCCGCCCGTCACGCCCCGTTCTCGGATGCCGGGCGGTGCCGGTAGAACTCCAGCCGCTCGGCCGGCAGCGGGGTGTTGCCCAGGATCAGGTCGGCCGCCTTCTCCGCCATCATCATCACCGGCGCGTAGATGTTGCCGTTGGTCACGTACGGCATCGCCGACGCGTCCACCACCCGCAGCCCCTCGACCCCGTGCACCCGCATGGTCGCCGGGTCGAGCACCGCGTCCTGGCTCGATGCCCATCTGGCAGGTGCACGACGGGTGCAGCGCCGTCTCCGCGTCCCTGGCCACCCAGTCCAGGATCTCCTCGTCGGTCTCCACCTCCCGGCCCGGCGACAGCTCCCCGTCGTTGAACTGGTCCAAGGCCGGCTGGTTGAGGATGTCGCGGGCCACGCGGATCGCCTCCACCCACTCCCGCCGGTCCTGAGCCGGTGGACAGGTAGTTGAACCGCAGCGCCGGGTGCCGCCGCGGGTCGGCCGAGGTGATCTGGACCGAGCCGCGCGCGTCGGAGTACATCGGGCCGATGTGCACCTGGTAGCCGTGCCCGCCCGCCGGGACCGAGCCGTCGTAGCGGATCGCGATGGGCAGGAAGTGGAACATCAGGTTGGGGTAGGCCACGTCCTCGTTGCTGCGGGCGAAGCCGCCGCCCTCGAAGTGGTTGGTCGCGCCCGGGCCGTGCCGCGAAGAACAGCCAGTCCGCCCCGATCGAACGGCCGCATCCGCCACTGCAGCGCCGGCTGCACCGAGACCGGCAGCTTGCACCCGTACTGGATGTAGACCTCCAGGTGGTCCTGGAGGTTCTCGCCCACCCCCGGCAGGTCCTGCACCACGCCGATGCCCAGCTCGCGCAGGTGGTCGGCGGGCCCGACCCCGGACAGCTGGAGCAGCTGCGGCGAGTTGATCGCCCCGCCGCACAAGATCACCTCGGCCGCCCTGGCCCGGCGCACCCCGCCCGGCCCGTCCGGTACTCCACGCCGACCGCGCGGCCGTTCTCGACCAGGATCCGGGTCACCAGCGCCCGCGTCTGGACCTGGAGGTTGGGCCGGCTCATCGCCGGGTGCAGGTAGGCCCGCGCGGCGCTCAGCCGCCGGCCCCGGTGCACGTTGCGGTCGAACGGCGCGAAGCCCTCCTGCCGGTAGCCGTTGACGTCGTCGGTCAGCTGGTACCCGGCCTGCTGCACGGCCTCGAAGAAGGCCGTGAACAGCGGGCTGCTGGCCGGCCCGCGCTCCAGCACCAGCGGCCCCTCGTGACCGCGCCACCGCCCCGCCGCCGGCCAGGCAGGTCTCCATCCGCTTGAAGTACGGCAGGCAGTGCGCGTAGTCCCAGCTCTCCATGCCCGGGTCGGCGGCCCAGCGCTCGTAGTCCAGCGGGTTGCCGCGCTGGAAGATCATCCCGTTGATGCTGCTGGACCCGCCGAGCACCTTGCCCCGGGCGTGGTAGATCCGCCGCCCGTTCATGTGCGGCTCCGGCTCCGACTCGTACTTCCAGTCGTAGAAGCGGTTGCCGATCGGGTAGGTCAGCGCGGCGGGCATGTGGATGAAGACGTCCCACGGGTAGTCCGGCCGCCCCGCCTCCAGCACCAGCACCCGGTTGTCGGGATCGGCGCTCAGCCGGCTGGCCAGCGCGCTCCCCGCTGAGCCCCCGCCGACGATAACGAACTCATACGCATCGTCCACTGAACGCTCCTCTCCGGCCCACCCCTGACGCGTCTTGCCCCTGGGCGGATGTCCCGTTGGTAACACTATGGGGGTAGTGACGGGACATCCACAGCCGATCTTGACGCCCGGTCGGTGCGACGCCCGGCGGCGCGATGCCTTGGGCTGAGCGCGGTCCGGGTGCCAGGATGGGGTGTTATCGCAGGGTGACGAGGGGAGTGGGACATGATCGTGGCCATCGTCGCCGTCGTCGTAGCGCTGGCGGTCGCGGCCACGGCAGTCCTCGTCCTGGTCCGCGGGGTGTCAAAGGACCCGGAGAATCAGGTCTGGGGCAGCCCGCCGGATGAAAAGGCCGGCTCGGACTCCGGCCGGGCCTCCCGGGCCGCCCGGAGCGCGCGCCCGGGCCCGGCCCCGCAGCAGGCCGGGCTGGGCGGCCTGCCGTCGATCCGGCCGCCCTCGGCAGCGGCCACCCGGTCGGCCGGCGGCCGGGCCGCTTCGCCGGCCTCGAGCCGGAGTGAGCGGCGACGATCGCGGCCGCTGGCGCCCGACGCCCTGGTCACGTTCGAGGACGAGCGCAAGGCCGCGGCCATCGACGACGTTTTCGCCGCCCTGGACCGGGAGCTGATCGGCCTGGTCCCGGTGAAGAAGCAGGTCGAGGAGATCGGGTCGCTGCTGCTGGTGGACCGGGTGCGGCAGCGGTTCGGGCTGATGGCGCCGCGGCCCAACCTGCACATGTGCTTCACCGGAGCGCCGGGCACCGGGAAGACCACCGTCGGGCTGCTGATGGCCGACCTGCTGCACCAGCTGGGTTACCTGGAGCAGGGCCAGCTCGTGCACGTGATGCGGGACGATCTGGTCGGCGAGTACGTCGGGCAGACCGCGCCCAAGACCCGGCGGGTGCTGGAGCGGGCCATGGGCGGGGTGCTGTTCATCGACGAGGCGTCGGCCCTGTACCAGCCTGACAACAGCCGGGACTTCGGCCTGGAGTCCATCGAGATCCTGCTGCAGGTCATGGAGAACCAGCGCGACAAGTTCATCGTGGTGCTGGCCGGCTACAAGGACCGGATGGACACGTTCTTCGAGTCCAACCCCGGAATGCGGTCGCGCGTCGCGCACCATCTGGACTTCGCCGACTACAGCGTGGACGAGCTGGTCGCCATTGGACGGCTCATGCTGGAGCGGGCCAGCTACTACCTTTCCGACGACGCCGTGCTCGCCTTCCGGCGGTATCTCACCGTGCGGATGCAGCAGCCACAGTTCGCCAATGCCCGCAGCGTCCGCAACGAGCTGGAGCGGGCCCGGCTGCGGCACGCGCACCGGCTGGCCGCCGACGGCCAGCGCCGGTGGGGCCGGGACGACCTGATGCGTCTCGAGGCCGACGACATCTTCCTGACCGACGCCTTCCCGGCGCCGGCGATCGGCTGAGCCGCCAATCTCTCTGGGGCGATTTCGCCGTATTGATTGGCATTCTCCCCATTCTGGGGAAAGGCTGGGAATCCTATAGCCGTTTGGGGTTATCCCGGACGGGCAATCCGCTCTTCGTCAATACTCGCATGACTGCCCGGAAGGGTCGTTTCGGGCTGCGCGGGCGGGGGAGCGGTCCCCAGTAAGGAGAATCCATGTCCAACATCAGG
Source organism: uncultured Actinomycetota bacterium (assembly GCA_963730265.1). Classification (GTDB taxonomy): domain Bacteria; phylum Actinomycetota; class Actinomycetes; order Streptosporangiales; family Streptosporangiaceae; genus DASUBV01. The sequence goes on along the minus strand of CAVSRG010000009.1, from coordinate 2,967,491 downwards.
TGGCTGCTCGCTGGCGGCGCCGTGGCGCTCACGCTGGCCGGGCTGCCAGCCGCGAGCGCGTCAGCCAGCGCCACGGCGTCTCGGGCGGGCCTGCCGACGCGGGTCACGCACGTCAAGGTCGGCAGCCAGACGGCAACGCTGAAGATCCGGGGCGACTGGAAGATGGTCAAGGCCAAGCTGCCGGTCGAGCACCTGCCGCGGCCGAAGATCATCAAGCCCGGGACCGCCCGGGCCAACGGCTCCGCCACGTCCGGCAACTGGAGCGGCTACGTCGACATTGCCAACAAGGGCGTGTCGCTGAGGTACGTCACCGCGGACTTCAACATCCCCAACCTGAACTGTGCCAACAGCACGCCCGGCACGTCGGGCTTCTCGTACTACTCCGGCTGGACCGGCCTGGACGGCTGGACCGACGGCACCGTCGAGCAGCAGGGCATCGAGAGCTACTGCGACGGGAGCACCCAGGGGCTGTGGGTGTTCTACGAGATGTACCCGGCCGCGCCGGTGGTGTTCACCGGCGCCAGTCCCGGCGACGCGCTCCAGGCCTCGACCTACTACAACACCTCGACCGGCAACTACAGCCTGGTTGTCACCGACCTGACGCAGGGCGGTGCCGGGGTGTCGGAGACCATTAAGTGCGCCGGCACCTGCCACAACAGCTCCGCCGAGGTGGTCAGCGAGGCGCCCGGCGGCGGCCCGCCCACCTACGGCCTGGCCGACTACGGCGCGCAGAACTACACCACCGTCGGGGTCACCAGCCGCAGCGGGACGAAGGGCACGCTGGCCGCCAACAAGCTGTGGAGCAGCGACTCCATCAAGATGATCAGCGCGTCGAGCGGCCACACGCTGTCCACGGTCGGCGGCCTCCAGGGCAACACGGCGTTCGTGGCCAAGTGGGCCGCGTCCACCTGATAGCCCGTTGTTCGTCGAGGACCGGGCACGGCCGGCCGGGCGGGAGCCTGGCCGGGCCGTGCCCGCCTGGTTTCCCGGCGGTATCGGCGTTGACGCCCCGGCGGCGGAACCTTAATGTGAAGCTCGGCCATGTAACCGTTTAGATGCGGTATTTGCGCTGATCACTGGGGGAGACGTCACGGGAAAGAACCGACCGGGCGGCTCCCCGGCGCCCACCCTGTACGACGTCGCCCGCGAGGCCGGCGTCTCCACCGCCACCGTGTCCCGGGTGATCCACCGCCTGGACCGGGTCCGCCCGTCCACCCGGCAGCGGGTGCTCGACGTCATCGACGCTCTCGGCTTCATCCCCGACGGCGCCGCGCAGAGCCTGGCCCGGCACCGCAAGGAGGTCATCGGCCTCGTCGGGTTCAAGTGCCCCGGCCCCGGTACCGACGTCGAGCAGGACGGCATGCTGTTCCTCGATGAGGTCATGCGCGGCGTCGAGGGCTCGCTCAGCGAGATCGGCTGGTCTCTGCTGGTCTCCGTGCTGCCGCGCGGCGGCGATGTGGCCGACGCCGCCGAGCGGTTGCAGAAGATCTCGGCCAAGGTCGACGGCCTGATCATCGCCGAGGGCGTCGTCGTCAGCTCCTGGCAGCTCCGGCTGCTCGCGGGGCGCGTCCCGATCGCCCTGGTCGCCGGGCGTCCCGACGAGGCCCACGCCGACGTGATTCACGCCGACAACCGCGCCGGGACTACCGCGCTCGTCCGCCACCTGGTCGAGCAACACGGCCGGACCAGGCTGTTCTACGTGTCCGGCCCGCTGGAGGCCCCGGACACCCAGGAACGGTGTACCGCCTTCGCCGAGGCCCTGGCCGCGTATCCCGAGGCGCGGCAGACCGGGTCGTACGAGGGCCTGTTCACGGCGCTCAGCGGGCAGCTGGCCGTGCGGGAGATCCTGGCTCGGCCTCTGGGTGACCGGCCCGACGCCATTGTCTGCGCCAATGACCAGATGGCCATCGGGGCCATTCGCGAGCTGCAGACCGCCGGGCTGCGCGTCCCGGCCGACATCGCCGTGGTCGGCTTCGACGACATCCAGCTCGGCGCGATGCTCAACGTGCCGCTGACCACGGTTCGCCAGCCCATGCATCGGCTGGGGGAGCGGGCCTGCTCCCGGCTGCTGGCGCGGATCGCCGACCCGTCGCTGCCCCTGCAGGTCGAGTGCCTGCCCGCGCCGCTGGTGGTCCGGGAAAGCTGCGGCTGTCCCGGCCGGGTACCCACGACCGTCATGCCTCTCGCCGCGCACCTCAGGCGGGCGGGACACCCCATAGCGCGATAACGCCGTTGGAGCGGGTCCTGGCTGAGCCGCACCGACCCGGCGGCCCAGACACCGTGACGCATGTTGTACAGGCCGACGAGCCGACTGCGGGTCGCAGTCGGCTCGGGGTCGTGGATCTGCGGATCAGGTGCGCTGGTGCTCATAGTCGGCCTTGCCTCCGTTAAAGGCCGCCGAGCAGGTCGCGCAGTGCCTGGGTGTAGGTACCAAGTGCGTCCCGGCCCTTGCGGGTCAGGGTCACTGTGGTCTTCTGTGCCGACCCGTTCCTGGTCTTCTCGCTGCTGAGGTAGCCGGCTTCCTCGAGCTTGCGCAGCTGGATGATCAGGTTGCCGGGGGTCAGCTCGAGCATGTCCTGCAGCCGGGTGAAGGTCAGCCCGTCGCCGTCGGGCAGCGCCGCGAGCGTCGCGACGATCTTCAGCCGGGTTGGGACGTGGATCAGCGGGTCAAGTCCGTCGTTGTTCATGCCACTCCGTCATGCGCGCTGCTGCCAGGCAACGGCGGCGGCGCTGCCCAGGAGCATGACACACAGGCCCACGCCGGCGACCGCCCACGCTCCGGCCGGTCCGACGAACGCGCCCACGATGCCGATGACCAGGATCGCCAGCCCGGTAGCAATCCCGCGCCAGTTCGCCCGTACCGCCGAGAGGACCGCCCAGGCCAGGCCGGGGATGACCAGCACCGAGGTAACGTACGTGGCGAACTTCACCCCAGCGGCGCCCAGCCCCACCATGGCCACGACCGTGGCAACGAAGGCCAGCACCAGCACGGCGATCTCGCCCTGAGTAAAGCGGGTTCGTCCGGTTATCCCGGCGGTCGCGTGCCTGCGGACCCCGACCGTGGCGGCGAAGTTGACGACAATGAACGCGATCAGGACGGGGATGTCCGCGGCCGTCGGGCCCCGGTAGGGGTGCTGTCCGCGCACGGAGATCCAGATCGCGCCGAGCGCGGCCAGGACCATGACCGCCCTGGTCGCCAGCAGCCACGGCGGCGAGGGCTGGAACTTGCGGCGGGCCTGCAGGGTGGCCTGGTCCAGCAGGGCAGCGGCCTGCTCGGGGCCGAGGGTGCCGCCGTCGCCGGCGGCCGCGGCGTCAGAGGTGTGGTTCATGGTGTCTCCCTTCATCGACTCTATGCCATAAAGTAGACGCTGCTTTACGGCGCAAAGTCAAGGGTCTGAGCGAAGAACTTTATGACGCAAAGTTGAGGGGTGACAGGCCGGGCTGGAGCGAGTTCGCCTGGACGCTGACCGCCTCGCGCAGCTCGGTGCCCGCGTAGTGCAGGGCCCATGCCGTCCTCCGCGGCGTAGGGGTTGGCCCTCAGGCGGGGGATTCGACTGGCAGGCCCGCAGCTTGCGCCGACTCGCACAGCCGGTTGTCGTAGCAGACGAAAGCGCTCAGATCGGTTCGTACCTCATGAGCGGTCGCGAGGTGGAAGGCGTCGCCTCTGGGTCGCTCACGACGAGCTTGAGTGGCGATCAAGCAGCGGGGCCCCCGTCGTGGCAGCGGCTGGCGCGACGGGACGCCCGTACTCGCTGGTCTCCACCGAGACTCCGTTGGTTATTTTCCGTTTTTCCGCGGTCTGGATTCCGTGTTTCCGGCAGCTGTCTTCCGCAATTCCGTCAGCCGGCCTCGGCACCAGACCTGACTCGCCGGACCTAACGACGTGGTTGATGCTCTCACGTCGCTCCAGCGACGTGGCTGTTACAGCCACGTCGTTCCGGCGCCCGGCGCGACCCCATGCAGGGTGCCGGAGTGGCCCGTGTGACAGGCGGGATCCGGACGCTTAAAGCGCCAGGCCCATGACGATCGTGTCCCACAGTTCTCCGCTGGCCCGGCGGTACTGCCGGGTGCGGCGGCCCTCCTCGACAAAGCCACACTTGCGGTACAGGGCGATGCCTGCCGTGTTGTGCGCGAACACCTCCAGGCAGAGCTTGTGCAGCCGCTGCTCGCGGGCCAGGCCGATCGCCGCTTGCACGAGCGCCGAGCCAGCCCCGCGGCCCCGCCAGTCATGGTCGACCAGCATGCCGATCTCGCCGAAGCCATGGCGCGTGGCGTCCACGTGGAGCATCCCGATGACCTGGCCGTCGGCCACCGCAACGACCGAGCCGGCGATAGTGCCGGCGAACTGCTCGGCCCGCTTATCGACATCGACCGGCGGCTCGGTCGCGATACCGTCGCGCTCCTCGGCCACGGCCGCGAAAAGCTTCGCCATGGCCGCCGCGTCGTCCACCGATGCCGGCCTCACCGCAAACTGCGCCATCGGCCCATGCTCTCATCGGCCCGAGGCGCCGACTAACGGTTATCGCGGTCGGGGCTGGCCTGGCCTTCATGCGTGGTTCCGTCACCCGCTGCCGCGTGGGCCTATGCCTCAGGGCATAGCCGCCGGGGGAAGTGCGGCACTGGGGCAGATGTCCGCTGGCGGCGGGGTCCGTAGCGTCGTGGTTACCGCATTAAATCCGCCGAGATGATCGGCCCCTATCAGGCTGGAGAAGCCAATGGATAACGCTGCCCGGAAACGTCAGCGCGTGCTGGCCGTGTTCCTGCCCCTAGCCGCCGTGTTCTACGTCAGCGCCGAGGCACTTGACCCCAAGGGCACCGACAAGGTCATCGGGAGCATTGCCGGCGCGTTTAAGGTGCTGCCCATCGCGGCCATGCATCCGGCTCAGCTCTATGTCTCGGGCTCGCTTTCGCTCCTCGCCCTGGGTGCACTGGCGGTCTCGTATGCAGCGATCGCCTCGCTGGTCAGGGGCCGCGGCTGCAACGGTCGCCACCGTCGCGGCGCTGGTCGGCGGACTTGGCGCCTTCTGCGGGGCCATGGTCAACGTCCTGGTCGGTGTCAACGTCGCGGCCGCGGCTACCGCCCACATGACCAGGGGTGCGGCCGCGCAGTTCCTGGCCACTTCCTTCAACTCCGGGTTCGAGCACGTGTTCTCGGGCCTCTACTTCCTCGGCATCTTCGTCGCGCCGGTCCTGATGGGGTTTGCCCTGTGGCGAAGCCGGAGCGTGCCGCGCTGGCTGGCGGTCCTGTTCACCGTCGGCCTGGAGATCGCCCAGCAGGTCCCGTCCGCCGGACCGGTCCTGGTCGTCTGCTTCATGGCGCCGTTCGCGGTGGCGATGGTGCTGCTGGCGGCCCGGATCTGGCGGCCGCTGCCCGGCCCGCCAGCCACGACCTGTGCGGCCGGGCGATGCCTGGAATCCCGGCGCGAGGAGACGGCACTGCATGGCCGGTAAGAGGCCGTCGTCTGACTCCGGCTGGCCGGCTTCCCGCTGACGGGGAAGCCAGCCTGTGGCCGGGCGTCACCACCGGTGAACTGCGAGGAGGATGGGGGAGTGTCCTTCTGGGAGCCGGCCGAGAACCCGAGAACGCGGCCGCCGCGATCCTGGGCCTTTGACGCCGGATGCGCGGTCGTGGCGGGCGCTGCGTCACTGGCGCATTTCTCCTTCGGCCAGGCGGGGCATTCCGCGTCACTTGTCGCTGGCCGCCGGCGTGATCGTAGTGGTCCTCACGGCCGGGGCGCTGCCGCTGCGCCGGGTGTGGCCCGGCCCGGTCTTCGTGTGGACCCTGCTGGCCGCGGCAGTCGTGGCCCAGTGGCCAGACCGCGGCGCGCTGTTCCCGGTGGCGCTGGCCATCAGCCTGTACACCGTCGCCGCCACGATGCGCCGGGCCGAGGCACTGACCGCGGCGGTGCTCGCGGCCGGCGTCATGCTCCTGGCGGTCGCCCAGGACGGCACCCAGCAACTGGGCGCTGGCCATCTCCGATGCCGCCGGGTTCGCGGCCGCTGTCCTGGTTGTCGGCCTGTACGTGGGCACCCGCCGGGCCTACCTGGCCGCGCTGCGCGACCGGGCTCAGCGGCTGGAGCGCGAGCGCGACCAGGCCAGCGCGCTGGCCGCCGCGGAGGAGCGGGCCCGTATCGCCCGCGAGATGCACGACAGCGTCGCCCACCACCTGACGGTGATCGTGGCCCTTTCTGACGGCGCCCGGCGAGCGGTGACCCGCGCGCCCGGCGACGCGGCCGATGCGATCCGCGACGTGTCGGGCACGGCCCGGCAGGCGCTCGCCGAGACGCGCCGCCTGCTGGGCGTGCTGAGGGCTGATTCCGGGCCAGGAGCCGCGGGAGCCGCTGCCCGGCCTGGCCGAGCTGGACGGCCTGCTCGCCCAGGTCCGGGCCGCCGGCCTGCCGGTCCGGTATGAGCGCAGCGGTACGGGCACCGACCTGCCGCCCGCTATCCAGCTGGCCGTCTTCCGGCTCGTCCAGGAGGCCCTGACGAACACGATGAAGCATGCCAGGCCCGGGCGCGAGCGCGTGCGGTCCGGCTGTCAGCTCACCCCCGCCGAGGTACGCGTGGAAGTCAGGACGACGGCTCGCGGCGCGGAAGCCGGGCGCCGCGCGGCGGCGGCCTGACCGGGATGCGCGAGCGGATCAGCGCATTCGGCGGCGACCTCGACTTCGGCCCGCGTCAGCCGCGCGGCTGGCAGGTCACCGCCCGCCTCGGCCTCGATCCGGCGGCCGCGGCATGATCACCGTGCTGCTGGCCGACGACCACTCCCTGATCAGGAAAGGGTTCCGCCTGATCCTCGACGCCGAGACCGACATCGAGGTAGTCGGCGAGGCCAGCGACGGCACGACGGCGGTATCCATGACGATCCGCTCTGCACCCGGACGTTGTGCTGATGGACGTGCGGATGCCCGGCCGTGACGGCATCGCGGCGACCCGCGCCATTACTGATGCCGGGCTGCGGTCGAGGGTGCTGATCCTGACCACGTTCGACCTGGACGACTATGTCTACGCCGGGCTACGCGCGGGCGCCAGCGGCTTCCTGCTCAAAGACACCCAGCCCGACGACCTGGTCGCGGCGATCCGCACCATTGCCGCCGGTGATGCCGTCCTCGCGCCCGGCGCCACCAAGCGCCTTATCGGCCAGTTCGCCGCGCAACCGGCTGAGCAACCCAGCGGCAGGCGCGCCGACCAGATACGCCAGGCTCTGACCGGCCGCGAGCTCGACGTCTTCGCCCTCATCGCCGCGGGCCTGTCCAACGGCGAGATCGCCGCCAGCCTCCATCTGTCCGCCGGCACGGTGAAGATCCACGTCGGCCGGATACTGGCCAAGCTCGGCCTGCGCGACCGCGTCCAGGCCGTCGTCCTCGCCTACGAGTCAACCCTGATAACCCCTGGCGCCCAGCCGCCAGATCAGCCCCGGCATCCGCACTAACCAGGCAGCCAGGATGTGACTCTGGCCGCCGGGCAGCGCAGTGCCGGGCGGGCGAGGCGGAACTGGTGCTTCGCCTGCCTGGGTCGTACCCGCGGGGGTTGTTACTTCTTGAAGGCGTCCTTGACCTTCTCGCCCGCCTGCTTCAGGTTCCCCTTGGCCTGGTCGGTCTTCCCCTCGGCTTCCAGCTCCTGGTCGTCGGTGGCCTTGCCCAGGCCCTCCTTGAGCTTGCCCTTGGCTTCGGTGGCCTTGGCGGCCGCCTTGTCCTCAGTTGCCATCGTGTCCTCTCCCTACTGTTTCGCTAGGCTAACTGCCTGCGTCGCGCGGGCTAACTGCCCGCGTTCGCCGAGGTGAAACGGTCCGGGTCGTCCCGCGGGACGCATCCCGTGCTGACCGATGAGTTACGGGCCGCGCCTGCGTCTGCGGTAGGGAACAACGGCAACGTCGGGAGCAGCAGATGACCAGCAACGCACCTGCAGGGGCCCGCATCCTGGGCAGCCTGCGATCGGCGAACGGCACGGGCGTCGTGCGCATCGAAGGTCGCTATGACACCGATATCGACGACCTGTGGTCAGCGGTCACCGATCCCGCCCGTCTCAGGAACTGGTACGGCGAGGTAGAAGGCGACCTCCGCCCCGGCGGGCAGTTCCGCCTTCACGTCCCGGACGCCGACTCGGACCTCACCGGGCGCGTAGAAGCGTGCGAGCCGCCACGGCGACTGCGGGTGACGGCCAGGGAGACCGATGAGTCCTACCGGCGCGGCAACGGGGTGCCGCCGTACGACGAGGTCATCGAGGCCACGCTGACGGCCGACGGTGACCAGACCGTGCTGGTCATCGAGGTCCAGGGCATGCCCCTGGACGCCGTCGCCTTCTACGGGGCCGGGTGGCAGATCCACGCCGAGAATCTCGGCGCCTACCTCGCCGGGCGTGAACGCGGCGACACCGAGGCGCGGTGGAGCGAGCTGGTGCCCTCCTATCAGGACCAGGCGGCCAGCATCGGCTAACTGACCGCAGGCCCCCTGATATGTCGGTTGCTAATGTATCGGCTGTCTACTTATAGTGGGGGCATGGCGAGATCAGGAGCCCCGATGCGAGAGCCCACGTATTTCGTGCTGGCGTCGCTGCTGGCCGGGCCGTTGCACGGGTACGGGATCATCAAGCGGGCGGCGGAGTTGTCGGAGGGCCGGGTTCACCTGGCCACCGGCACGCTGTACACAGCGCTGGACCGGCTGGCCGCGGACGGGCACGTTCGGCTGGTCAGCGACGAGGTGGTCAGCGGTCGGCCGCGCCGGACCTACGGTCTCACCGATGCGGGAGCGGGCGCGCTGCGGGCCGAGGCGGAACGCATGGCCCAGGCCGCGCGCCTGGTCACCGAGGCTGATCCGGCCCGCCGGGGCCGCGTCAGCCCGGGGCCGGTGACGGCGTGACCAGGCTGGAGCGGTGCGCCCGGCTGCTGCTGCACGCCTACCCGGCCGATTACCGCCGCGACCGCGGCTACGAGATCACGGACACACTGCTGGAGGCCACCCCGGTCGGGCGGGACTGGCCGCTGCCGCGGGAGAGCCGGGCGCTGATCATGGCCGGGCTGCGGGCCCGCGCTGCCGCCAACGGGCGGCTGGGCACCTGGGCTGGGCTGCGGCTGGGCGCGATGCTCGGGCTGGCTATCTACCTCGCCTTCATTGCCACCGCCAGCACAACTGGCGGCTGGCATGAGGCGCCACTCGCACTGTTGACCGCTGCGGCGGTGGCTGCTGGCTGGCTGCGGGGCCGGACAGCCGTTAAGGCTGTCATTGCCGCAGCCGCCGCCGCAGCCTGGATCATCTATGGGCTCGCTCCAGGCAGCAACCGGGCCTCGATGCTGATCCAGGCGGCAGGCCTGGTCCTCTTCGCGGTCCTGGCCGCCGGGTCACGGCCGCCGCGGGCGTGGCTGTGGCTGCCCGCCGCGGTAGCCGTCACGGGCCCAGCGCTGGCCGGTCTGACCCTGGCCCTCGGCCTGGGCGGCCGACGGAACTACGTAGACCTACTGTCCACTGGCCTGGGCTGGGCGCTACTGGCCGTGCTGGCCGCTGCCGTCCTCTGGCTCGTCGTGGACGCGCGGCCCATGATCGGCCTGCTGGTCGCCATCGTCGTGCACGGTCTGGGGATTGTGACCTCCATTCCGCACATGTCTGTCCAGTACCTGCTGCTGTCGCTAGTCCTCTGGCTGCTGGCCCCCGCCGTGCTAGCCACCCCGGCGCTATGGCGGCTGCACCGCCAGGCAGCCCGGCCTCGCCGCACGGCAGTGTGAGCCGTTTCGCCTTGGCCTGACGAGTTGACCAGGCATCCCACACCATGGAGGAAACATGCTGACGAAGCGCGCAGTGACCATCCTGGCCGTCTCGGCCGCCGCGATCGCTGGTGGCTCTGGCGCGGCCTCCGCCGCTGCCAGCTCGGTTCACCGCCGCGCCGAGCAGTTCAGGATCGTGAGCACCCAGGCGGGATCGCACCGGCTGAGCGTGATCGCCAGCGGGGCTTTCACCGCGGGCGGATATGAAGTCCCCCGCCGTGGCGGCGGCGAGATCGTCCTTCCCGGCGGCACGTTCACGCTCAGGCTGTCCGAGAACTCCGGCTCAGGCTCGGCATCCAGCACCTGCCTGTTCACCCAGACCGACAAGGGCAGATTCACCATCGGCCACGGCACGGGCCGATACGCCGGAATCACCGGTTCGGGGAAAGCCAGCACCAGCAGCATCGATGTCACCGCGAGAAATGCCGCCGGGAAGTGCATTCACCTCAAGGATCCCGCCGCCTACCAGGCCATGACCACCGCGAATGGCACCATAACCCGATAACAGCCAGCTGGGCGTTCGCTCATGCCCGCCAGTGTCCGGCCGGCGGCTCTACCACGCACAACTCGTTGCCGTCTGGATCGGCCAGGATCTGCCACCGAAAGCCGAACTCAGCCATCGGCTTCTCGGTGAGAACTACCCCGCCGGCCGCCCGGATCCGCTCCACCTCCGGCTCCAGCTCGCGCGTGCGCAGGTCAAGATGCAGCCGGTTCTTGGCCTGCTTAGGATCCTCCACGCGCTGCAGGAGCAGTTGCAGGCCTGCGCCCTCCGCAGGGAACAGGCCCAGATACTGGCCAACGGGCGGCCCGTCATACCGGTAGCCAAGAGCCTCACACCAGAACGCGGCTGACCGCTCCAGGTCCGCACAGTCAATGACGAGCACCATCTCGCCGCCGAGGTACTGCTGGTGGCCATGTCTCATCGCCATATGATCGCCAACCCGGACATCCCCTGGTATCGGTGGGTGTCCTCCCGGTCAGGACAGCACGCGATAGGTCACGTGCATGACTGAGCTCGCCGCCCGCGCCTTCACCTGCTCGAGCTTCAGCGGCGGGACGCCCTCGAACAGCCGCGTGCCAGCGCCCATCGTGAACGGCGCAATATGCAGCCGCACCTCCTCGACCAGGCCAGCGGCGAGGTACTGGTTGATGGTGGTCGCACCGCCATGGACCGAGACATCGCCATCGCCGGCCGCCGCGCATGCCTGCACCAGTGCCGACTCGATTCCGTCGGTGACGAAGTAGAACGTGGTGCCGCCGTCCATCGGCTGCGGCTCGCGGGCGTGGTGGGTGAGCACGAAGACCGGGGCGTGGAACGGCGGATCGTCGCCCCACCAGCCGTTCCACTGCCGATCCGCAGGCAGAGGATCGACCAGTCGGCGCCAAGATCCAGGGTGCGCGGGGGCGAATTTTCAGCCAAGACCACTAATAGTGTCCAGATAGCTTATGGCCGTAGTGAGGTATCCATTTGCCGTATCCAGGCTCGCCCCTGGCCCGCTAAGACTCTCGGGAAATACCGTGATGGTAATTCTGCCACATTGACTGTCAACGATGAATCCGCGTGCATGCTTCTTTGAAGCGGGATTGTCATCGTTCAAACTCTGCGATGCAGAGTAGGCTCCAGGTGCCCGGCAAACCGCAGGCGGCTGTCCGGCGTAGGGGCCCTTAAATTCAATCTGCTTGCCAAATACAGTCATGACACAACTGCCGCCGCTACTCTGAACGGCATTTGTGTCATTCAGTACGAATCGGCGAGCTTGTTGTGCCGTATTCCAAATTACCAATTGTTCCTCGAGGGAAGTGTTGCCTTTTGCAAGGTCTTCTACGGCTGCCGCCTGGGCTCCGGTCGGTAGAGGCTGCTCGCAATCGCCACCAGCGTGGGCCAGGCCCAGGGACTTAAAAGAGATCTTGGCTCCGGTTCCCAGATATGAGGCGGGAAGCAGGGCGCCGCCGAGTCTCGAATTGAGGCTGGCATTACTCCCAGGTACGCTGGGACTTGTTGTTTGGTCATCGCCAGTTGTCGAGGTACTCCCGCGGTTATTTGAGTGATGATCAAGGTAAGGCCACCACCATGGAGCTCCAGTCGCGAAGATGACGGCTATCGCAATTGCGATGATCGTGCTGTTTACTTGAGTTCTCGATGCCACATCCTTATATTGCCTGAAGCTCTGGCTTGACACCAGAGTAATCCTTAGTTTCCTCACCCAATCCAGGGTGCACACCAACGTGCTACAACTTCAGTTTGTGACCGGCGGGTGGGACGCCCGGTCCGAACGCACACCGTGAAGTGCTTCCGTGTCAGGGTGTCGGCCAGCCACTCCAGGAAGCGATCTTCGCTATCTGACCAGGCAATATGTGTGGTCTGGCCCTAGCTTTTGCCCTGCACTTACTCGTGCTGTCCTCGCCGTCCTAGGGTCGCTGTAGGGCCAACCCTGGCGCCAGCAGATGCGCCCACGGCATGGCGTTACCAGGCACGCTGTCACGGTCGGGTTGGCCAGCACGGGCGTATGCCCGCAGCTCCCGCCTGCCTGATCAGGCCCCTCCATCCCGGATTCTGAGCGCCCCCGCCGGAGGTGCGAGATTGCTGGGCTCAAAAGCGAAATACGATCACGGATGACGCAACGGCATTCCTGCGAAGTATGCCGCTGAGCTGGCCGAAGTCCGGGCCGAGCCGCGCCTTCGACCTGGTCACCCGGTCCGCGCCTTATGTGGCGCATCGTGAGTAGTCATGATCCGGCGATGAGTAGCGCTCGCTTCTCCTCGCCACGAGTCGGCCTGCGGCTTCGTGCGGCGTGTCGGCCAGGCAGTTCAGCTGACAGTCTCTAGTATGTTCGGAAATAGATCTATATCGAACCTGAGATCGATTAGGCGCCGCGATGGGTGGCTTTCGGGAGAAGGAGGCATGTGTGGGTCAGCGGGCTTGCATCGACTGCGATAGGGACTTAACGGGCTTGAACCCTCCAGTGAAACGCTGCAAAGGATGCTGCCTTCCAAGACAAAGGCCGGGCGCTGGTGCCGACCCGCGGCGCCGTGTGCGGTGCCGCCTTGATCTGTATACGGCTTAGTTCGGCAACCCGGTCCAGCGCCGTTGCGTCGGTTGCCACGTTGCGTCTCCGGCATCCGTGGCGAGCGGGTCAGCGAACGCGGTCGCGGCGCTCACAAGGGTGGGGAGGTCGGCCGGCAGGCGCAGGCCCGCATCGCCGAGGCTCGAGCGGTATGCCCCGAAGGCCTGGCGGCGCAGCTCTGGGAAGTTGGCGATCGCATCGGATAGCGGCCGAACCGGTGTGCCTCGGTAGGCGGCGGTCGCGAGCAGAGCGCGGCGGGCTATGGAGTGCGCGATGGTGTGCCTGCCGGTGAGTGTGTAGATGTCGGCGTAGTCGCGAACGCGGGTGTTGGCTGGCCCCAGCGCGATCGCAGTGGCAATCTTTCGGCAAGCACTGTCTCGACTGGGTAGCCGAGCACGCGTACTGGCTCCATGCCTGGACGGAGCGACGGGAGTGTTACCCAACTGGGCGCGGGCGTGATGGGATCGCCGAAGTTAACGTCCAGTCGGAACTTCACCGCCGCGGTCGCGATGGTGGCGTCCATTGCTATCCGCACTCCGGAGTAGAGGGCCTGATCGCGAATGGTGCGGGCGGTCGCCGCGCTGGTCTGGTATTCGACGCCGTCGTCCAGGCGTAGCCGGGCAACGTCCGACACGACCGACACTATGGCGTCTTGGCCGCTGGCGATCGAGCGCGCGAGCGCGTCCAGGTCCGCCGTCGGCCTGCGTGCGTCGTAAGCCGCGAGGAGCATGCCGCCCTTGATCACGAACTTGTCGGAGTGCGGCGAGGCGCTGAGCCGTGCGAGCCAGCGTTCGACGACATACAGGGTTAAAAGTTGCTGGGTTCCCCGGCGCTCTGCGCGAGCGCGATTCTGCAAGTCAAGATAGGCCCGCCCGGCTTCCGACCCTCGCGTCGGCCGCTTCACCTTGCGCTCGCAACGTCGAGAGCTTGCCGAACCGGTCCGTAGACGCGGAGGTCAGCGGCAATCTTCAGCAGTTCGGCCGGGCGGGCATCGCCGCGGCGAAGATAACGCTGCAGCGCGCCCAGGGCCGTCGGCGCGCCGAGGCGGTGCCGCAGGCGCATGAGGTCAACCACAGTGCGCGCCGGGTCGTATATCCGCACGGGCTCGCCGGGGGCTGCCTCCACGTGCGTCAGCCCGAGCTCGAACGTCGAGGGTTCAAACCGGAAGACCCTGGTAGGCGGGAAGGATATGCGCGGCGGGCGGCTTGACCGCGGCACTGCGATCTCTACTGCCGCAGGTATCTCGTCGGTCAGATCGTGGACGGCGGCTGCCGAGAGCAGGCAGACAACTGCCCTGGGGGTCCGGTACGCCACCGCGAGAAGGTCGGGAAAGCTGGCCAGCGGCGCATCCGCGCGGCGGAACACCCCGTGAGACAACTCGGCGATCTCGCCGTTGTCGCGCGCTGCATACAGGTCCCGCGGGTGGATCCGTCTGGCCAGGGCGGTCTCCGTCGTGAAGGTCGGCGGCAGGCCCGCGATCGCTGGCATGGATAGAAGTGTCGCACTCAGCTGCCTTCCATGCGACACCTTTATCCAGAGTCGGCAACAACAGCCAGCAGGCGCGCGGCGATCCGACACCTCGAGCCGCGACGTTCTCCTAGCCTTAGCAGGCGTACCAGAAAGTCCTTGAAAGGAGTCCGGGAGGCGGTGTCGGATCGGGGCAGAGCTGTTCGTAGCAGGGGTGAGCGGCCGCCCGCGAGGGGCGCCCCGAAGCACAGGAGATGATCGGAGATGCAGTATCTGGTTTCTGTGATCGACGACACGGCCGACCTGGCCAGATGGCGAGCGTCAGGAGCTACCGCTGGCCCGGATGAGATGGCAGCGATCGACGCGTTCAACGACCGGCTCGCGGCAGAGGGCCACTGGATTTTCTCCGGCGGCCTCGCGGCGCCCGGCACGGCGACCGTGATCGACAACCGGGGCGGGGAGGCGCTGTTCACCGACGGGCCCTTCGTGGAGTCGAAGGAGTATCTCGGGGGCCTGTGGATTATCGAGGCTGCCGACCTCGACGTGGTGCTCAAGCTCGCCGCCGAGGGGTCGAAGGCCTGCAACCGGAAGGTCGAGGTGCGGCCGTTCGCGCTCATGACCACAGAGACCGAGACGACCGCCCAGGAGCAGATCCGGACGCTGCTGAACGACCGCGCCGCCGCCATAACCGCCAAGGACGCCCGGCGCGCGGTGGCCCACCTCGCTCCCGAGGTCGTCAGCTTCGGCCTGGCCCCGCCGCTGCGTTACGCCGGGGATGAG
Organism: uncultured Actinomycetota bacterium; assembly: GCA_963730265.1. GTDB lineage: Bacteria > Actinomycetota > Actinomycetes > Streptosporangiales > Streptosporangiaceae > DASUBV01. The sequence continues at coordinate 2,952,421 of CAVSRG010000009.1, read as the reverse complement.
GCTCGCGACCCGGCGGGGATCGAGGGCTGGTTCGGGACCTGGGACGGCCCGATCGGCTACGACATCGGCGACCCGGTCATCGAGGCGGGTGACGACGTCGCCTTCTGCCATGGCCTCACCCATATGACAGGCACGAAGACGGACGGGGAGCAGGTCGACTTGTGGTTCCGGTCCACCGTCGGGCTCCGCCGGACGGCCGCGGGCTGGCAGATCACCCACGAGCATGACTCCACGCCGTTCTACATGGACGGCTCGGGCCGGGCCGCCACCGACCTGAGGCCCTGACCCGCCGGGCGTTGCGGAGCTGACTACTCCTCGATCCCGCCAGTCCTGGTGGCGATGATCCGAGAACATGTCGAGCTGTTCGGGACCGCGCGGGACGGTCGCCTCTTCCAGACCTATAAGGGCGCCATCTACCTGCCATCCACGCTCTGGACAGTGCTCCAGAAAGCGCGTGAGGTGGCCTTCACTGAGGCGCAGCAAGCCTCGCTCCTGGCGCACAAGCCCTACGACTTCCGGCACGCGGGCGTCTCCTGGCGGCTCAACGCGGGAACTCCCGCTCCACTGGTCGCCGAGTGGGCCGGGCACACCGTCGAAGTCCTGCTCCGCATCTACGCCCACTGCATCGACGGCGACGATCACCGCTGGTTCGGCCCGATGGAGGATGCCCTCGGCCGGGGCTGACCCGGCCCGATGGACCGATTCTCGTTCCGCGTATGTTCCGGGAACCGCGACTCAGAGCCGCATTTGGCGGCATCTGGCTGCGCATGACGAGAGAGCTGATCCCAGGACTGATCGGATGTATCAGCAGGTCAGCGGCCGAATGGTCTGATCTGGGTGGGCGCCCCCAGTAGGATTCGAACCTACGCACACGGCTCCGGAGGCCGTTGCTCTATCCCCTGAGCTATGGGGGCTGGCGCGATTGCCCGGCATGCGCTCCCGCCGCCCGGCCGAAGACACAGTACCAGCCTCAAAGTATCTCCGGACACGGCGACGGATCTGCGCGCATCAGCTTGGCGGAGCGGATACCCTCACCCGGGTGACGAGTGGACTGGGCCGCGTGCTGGTGGTAGATGACGATGAGGTCATCCGCCAGCTTATCGCCGTCAACCTCACGCTTGAGGGGTTCGACGTCGTCACCGCCGTCGACGGCAAGGACTGTCTCGAGAAGGTCGGCGAAGTCGGCCCCGACGTCATCACCCTCGACGTCATGATGCCGCGCCTGGACGGCTGGGTCACCGCCACCCAGCTGCGCCGCAATCCGGAGACCGCGCAGATCAAGGTCGTGCTCATCACGGCCAGGGCCCAGGAGGACGACCGGACTCGCGGCCGCCAGATCGGCGTCGACGCCTACCTGACCAAGCCGTTCGACCCGGCGGAGATGATCCGCGTGGTCCGCGAGCTGGCCGGCGCGCCAACCAGCGCGTTTGACTGAGGCGAGCACGCTCTAGCCTGATCACGTGATCCCCGCCGACCTGGGCGCCGAGCTGACCCGCCTGATCGGCGCGGCGATCGCGGCGGGGGACCTTCCGGTGGCCGCAGCCACCGTCAGCCCGGCCGGGACCTGGCGCCCATCACCCGACCATGACCGCGCCAGCTACGCGACCTCGCTGCCGTTCGAGCTGGCCCGAGCCGCCGGGGCGACAAAGGAGCCGACGCGGATCGCGGAGCGCCTCGCGGACGGACTGCGCGGTAACACGTGGATCAGCGCCGCGCAGCCGACGGGCAACGGCTACCTCACGATCACGGTGACCCCGGAGGCGCTGGCCAGGCTGGCGGTCCGCATCGCCCGGGCCGGGCCGGACTGCGCTCGGAGCACGGCCCTGCGCGGCGCGACGCGGCCGATGCCGCCGCTGCCCGACCTGGCAGCCGCGTCGAGCTGGTCGGAGGCCTGGCATGCGCAGGCGGCCGCCCTCACGGGCCGGCTGGCGGCCGCGGCTGGTGCTACCTCTCAAGATCATCCGGAACGACACTCTCGTCCAGGCGACCCTGGCCTGCCTCGCCAGGGCCGGGTGGCGGACGCGGTGGCCTACGCGGGCGCCGACGCCGTCCGCTACGGGCTGGCCCGCGCGCTGACCGAGCCGGCGGCCGACGTCGGGCTGGACAACTTTGTTAAGGCCGATCTGGCTGATCCTTATTACGCGGTCAGGTTCGCGTGCGCGGACTCCGCCTCGACGCTGCGCTGGGCCGCGGATCTCGGGCTGTCGCGGGAGGAGCCGGACGGGCCGCTGGCCGGGCTGCTGGACGGTCCGGCGCAGGGCGCGCTGCTGTGGCAGCTGTCCTGGCTGGCCGAACGGGTCGCCGGGGCGGCCCGGCGGGGCCGGCCGGGGGAGCTGCCGAGGTACTTGGAGGAGACGGCGCGGGCCTGGCTGGACTGCCGGGAGAGCTGTCCGGCACTGCCGTTCGGGGGGCGGGCGGCACCGCGCTCGGCGGCGGGGATCAGCGCCCGGCTGTGGCTGGCGCAGGCGACGCGGACGGTGCTGGCGACGGGCCTGGAACTGGTCGGGGTGACGCCGCGGGACCGGCTCTAGCCAGACTGCCCGGTTGGGCGGGCTTGTGGCAAAGGCGAGGTTTCCAGTAGGTTCGCGCTTCAATCAGGCATGACATGAACGGCCGCGGCCCAGACCGCTCCTGACTGGACGGTTCAAGTGCCGCCGAAACGGGTACCGCATGGCGTGTAAGCCCCCTGGATGTCGACAGCCAAGACACAGTCTTCGGAGCCAGGCGCAGGTCGGCAGCTCATCAACTTCGACTTATGCGACCCTGCCCGCAGGCGTGTCGGCTAACCCTGGCCAGGCACGTGCTGACCAGGCATGCCATCGCTGCCGGCCCCTTGCGGTCGTAAGGGACAGCTCTGAAGGAATGCCGTGGGCGCCGTTGGTGTTAAGCTCGTAGCTGCACCAGATGCCCTGCTGCTAGTTAGACGCTGCGGGGATAGGTGCTCGCACGCGCTCCAGCTGATCAGCACTGTGTGCGTCTGCACTGTGAGATCCAGCACAGTTGTCGGAGTCGACGCAGTGGGGGTCGGCGGGGTGCGGCTTCCACTGACACTTACCTGTTGCGGGGATTCCACGGACGCCCGGCCCTGGCCAAGGGCCTGGATTTCAGCGAACCACGTACTGGCTGGTCAGACAAATGCCGCATGTGCGGGTTCGGCATACACCAAAACGTCGGGCCTGGCAGGGCGGCAGGGCCTGGGAGAGCGGCGAACGCCGCGTACAACACGCGACAGCGGGCATCGGCCGGCGCCTAGCGCCGGGCCCGCACCTGGGAAGGACCCCTAGTGAGCGAAACCATCGATCTGTACTCCGGCTCCACTGGCGAGCCTGAGGAATCTCCCAGCCTGTCCCATTCCGCCGGCCAGAACGCCGGCGCGGCGGCGTTCGGCGGGGACTTCCCCAGCGCAGGCTGGCGCGGTACGCTCCTGGCCGGACGCGGACGACGGTACTGGTACGGCCACCGTCAAGTCAGGGGCGGCCAGGCGATCCGGCTCGGGACTTTCCTCGAAGGTGCTGCCCGAGCTTCAGCAAATCGCCCAGTCCCTTGGCCTGACCGGGACCGCCAGAATGCGCAAGGGCGATCTGATTGCGGCGATCGAGCAGGCTCAGCGCGGGGGCGCGGGCGCGTCAGGCGGTTCGAGCGGGCCGGGTCGGTCCGCCGACGGCGGGCGCGACGGGGCCGGGGCGAGCAGTGCGCGCGGCGGCCGGGCTCGCGCGACAGCAGGCGGCGGCACCGGGGCGGTCTCGGTTAGCGGGACGGCCGCGCAGACGCCTGACCTGCACAGCGATACATCCGGAAACTCAAGCCAGCGGGGCGCGCCTGCGGGAGCCGGCGCGAACCGCCATATTGAGCGGGACGCCATGGATACACAGACATCGACGCAGCCCGGCATCGGCGCCGGGAACGCAGGCGGGGTGGGGGAGAGCCCGCAGGCGGCCGGCACCGGCGGCATCGGCGGTACGAGCCAGGATGCGCTGCCTTACGGCGGCGCGCCGGCCGTGAACGCCAGCGCCCAGGCCACGGCCGCGAACGGCTCTCGCGATGATGCCCAGCACACGGCGGAGGGCCCACGGGGTGACCGCCGCAGGCGCGGCAGTGGCAGCGGGGGCGGCGGCAACGGCCGTCGCGATGACAACCGCCGCGATGACAGCCGCCGCGAGGGCCGCGATGACGCCCGCCGCGACGAGCAGCCGCGGGCAGCCAGCGACGGACCGGCCCAGGGCCGCGAGTCCGGCTCGGGCGGCCGCGACCAGCAGGGCGGGCGTGACCAGGGCAGCCGTGATCAGGGCAACCGCGACCAGGGTGGCCGTGACCAGCAGGGCAACCGGGACCAGCAGGGTAACCGGGACCAGCAGGGCGGCCGGGACAACCGCGACAACCGGGGTGACGACGACCGGGACTCCGGCGGCCGCCGGAGCCGGGACCGGTTCCGGAACCGCAACTCGGGCAACCGGCGCCGGGAGCGCGGTGGCGGCGCCGAGGCCGAGCCCGTGATCACCGAGGACGACGTCCTCATCCCGATCGCCGGCATCCTCGACGTGCTGGACAACTACGGCTTCGTGCGGACGACCGGGTACCTGCCGGGGGCGAACGACGTCTACGTCTCGCTGTCCCAGGTGCGCCGCTACGGCCTGCGCAAGGGCGATGTGGTCGAGGGCGCGATCCGGCAGCCGCGTGAGGGCGAGCGCCGGGAGAAGTTCAACGCGCTGGTCCGCCTGGACAAGATCAACGGGCTGGACCCGGAGCAGGCCAAGACCCGTCCGGAGTTCTCCAAGCTGGTCCCGCTGTACCCGCAGGAGCGGCTCCGCCTGGAGACCGACCCGACGATCATGACCACGCGGATCATCGACCTGGTCTGCCCGATCGGCAAGGGCCAGCGTGGCCTCATCGTGTCGCCGTCCAAGGCGGGCAAGACGATGATCATGCAGGCCATCGCCAACGCGATCACCAAGAACAACCCCGAGTGCCACCTCATGGTCGTCCTCGTCGACGAGCGGCCTGAGGAAGTCACCGACATGCAGCGCACGGTCAAGGGCGAGGTCATTCACTCGACCTTCGACCGCCCCGCCGACGACCACACCACGGTCGCCGAGCTGGCCATCGAGCGGGCCAAGCGGCTGGTCGAGATGGGCCACGACGTCGTCGTGCTGCTCGACTCGATCACCCGGCTGGGCCGTGCCTACAACCTGGCCGCCCCGGCCAGCGGCCGGATCCTGTCCGGTGGTGTCGACTCGGCGGCGCTCTACCCGCCCAAGCGGTTCTTCGGCGCGGCCCGCAACATCGAGAACGGCGGCTCGCTGACCATCCTCGCCACGGCCCTGATCGAGACCGGGTCGCGGATGGAGGAGGTCATCTTCGAGGAGTTCAAGGGCACCGGCAACATGGAGCTGCGGCTGCGCCGCGACCTGGCCGACAAGCGGATCTTCCCGGCGATCGACGTCGACGCGTCGGGCACTCGCAAGGAAGAGCTGCTGATGTCGCCCGAGGAGCTCAAGATCATCTGGCAGCTGCGCCGGGTGCTGCACGCGCTGGAGCCGCAGCAGGCGCTCGAGGTGCTCATGGACCGCATGAAGGACACCAAGAGCAACGCCGAGTTCCTGCTGACGGTGCAGCGGACGACGGTCAGCTCGTAGCGCTACGCCGGCCGGCCGCCGCGGGAATCTCCAGGCGCCGGCAGGCGTTAGCGCGTCTGGCAGACTGGAAGCCAACCAATGCGGTTCCGGTTCACGCCCACGGCGCTCGCGCCCGGCGACCCGGCGACTGCGGAACCAGGAGTCACATCATGAAGTCAGGTATTCACCCCGAGTACGTGGAGACCACGGTGACCTGCACCTGCGGGAACACCTTCACCACGCGGAGCACGGCCAAGAGCGGCGTCATCCACGCCGACATCTGCTCGAGCTGCCACCCGTTCTACACGGGCAAGCAGAAGATCCTGGACACCGGCGGGCGCGTCGCGAGGTTCGAGCGCCGCTTCGGCAAGCAGAAGTCCGGATCCGAGAAGTAACGGCCACTCACCTGTACTCATCCATAGTCAGCCCCTAGTCCGGGCCACACTCACGAACAGTCCGGATCACCCGCGGGGTGGTCCGGACGACGTGTGTCTTATCGCAGTAATCACAGGAGGCAGCGGTGTTTGAGCGGCTGGCCGACCTGGCCAGCGAGCACGCGCAGCTGGAGCGCGACCTTGCCGACCCGGCCCTGCACGCGGATCCCGACCGGGCCCGGACGGTGGGTCGCCGCTACGCCGAGCTGACTCAGATCGTCACGGCCTACCAGCAGTGGCTGGACACCGGCGCTGACGAGGAGGCGGCCAGGGAGCTCGGCGCGCAGGACGCCGCGTTCGCGGCCGAGGCCGAGCAGCTGGCCGCGCGTCGCGAACAGCTGGCCAAGCGGCTCGAGCACCTGCTGGTGCCCAGGGACCCGTTCGACGGTAAGGACGTCATCCTCGAGGTCAAGGCGGGCGAGGGCGGCGATGAGTCCGCGCTGTTCGCGGGCGACCTGCTGCGCATGTACCTGCGGTTCGCCGAGCGCCAGCACTGGAAGACCGAGATCATCGACGCCACCCAGACCGGCCTGGGCGGGTACAAGGACGTCACGGTGGCCATCAAGGGCCGGGGCGCCGACGGCGCCTGGTCCCAGCTCAAGTACGAGGGCGGCGTGCACCGCGTGCAGCGGGTGCCGGTGACCGAGTCGCAGGGCCGCATCCACACCTCGGCGGCGGGCGTGCTGGTCATGCCCGAGGCCGACCCCGTGGACGTCACTATCGACCCGAATGACCTGCGCATCGACGTGTTCCGCTCGTCGGGCCCCGGCGGCCAGAGCGTCAACACCACGGACTCGGCGGTCCGCATCACGCACTTGCCTACGGGGCTGGTCGTCTCCTGCCAGAATGAGAAAAGCCAGCTCCAGAACAAGGAATCGGCCCTGCGCATCCTGCGTGCCCGCCTGCTGACGGCCGCGCAGGAGGAGGCGGCGGCGGAGGCCGCGGCCACTCGCCGCAGCCAGGTGGCCGACGTCGACCGGTCCCAGCGGGTCCGGACCTACAACTTCCCCGAGAACCGAATCTCTGACCACCGGGTCGGCTTCAAGGCCTACAACCTGGACCAGGTCATCGACGGCGACCTGACCGCGGTGATCAACGCCCTGGTCGAGGCCGACCGGGCCGACAAGATCGCCGGTTCCGACGACGACTGACTCTCCGGCGGGCGAGCTCTCCGGCGAGCGAGCCGGACGATACGCGGTCGATAAGCAGGGGGCACCACGTTGAGCTTGCTGCTCGATGAGATCGCCATGGCGGTCAGCCCGGCTGGCCCAGGCCGGGGTGGAGTCGCCGCGCACCGACGCCGAGCTGATCGCCGCCCACCTGCACGGGGTGCCCCGCAGCCAGCTGCACCTGGTCGCCGACGCCGACTTCGACCCCCGGTTCTGGGACGACATCGCGCGCCGCGCCGCCCGTGAGCCGCTCCAGCACATCACCGGGCTGGCCTACTTCCGCTACCTGGAGCTGGAGGTCGGCCCGGGCGTCTTCGTGCCCCGGATGGAGACCGAGGTGATGACCGGCTGGGCGGTCGAGCAGCTGGCCGCCATGGACGTGGCCGAGCCGATCGTCGCCGACCTGGGCACCGGCTCGGGCGCCATCGCGCTGGCCATCGCCCAGGAGGTGCCGCGGGCCCAGGTGCACGCGGTCGAGGCCGACCCGCTGGCCCGCCAGTGGACCGAGCGCAACATCGCCCGGGTGGCCGCGGCCGCCCCGCACACCGCCGGGCGGGTCACGCTGCACGCCGGGGACTTCGCCGCCGCGCTGACCGAGCTGGACGGGGCGGTCGACCTGGTGGTCAGCAACCCGCCCTACATCCCGGTCGGCTCCTGGGTGCCGCCCGAGGTGGGCGAGTACGACCCGGCCGACCGCCCTGTGGTCGGGCGACGACGGCCTGGGCGCCATCCGCGTGGTCGAGGAGACCGCCCGGCGGCTGCTGCGGCCCGACGGCCTGGTCGCCGTCGAGCACGCCGCCCAGCAGGGCCCCGCCGTGTACTGGATCTTCGCCGAGGAGCGCGGCTGGCGGCAGACCCGCAACCACTCCGACCTGGCCGGGCGCGACAGGTTCGTCACCGCCACCTGGCCCATGGCAGGATGATCGCCATGGATTCGGCGAGCGCCTGGTTTGACTGTGCTGACGAGACTCAGCGGACCGAAGGGCTGGCCGCAGCGGCGGCCGCCGTGCTCCGCGGCGAGCTCGTGGTGCTACCCACCGACACCGTCTACGGCCTGGGCGCCGATGCCTTCAGCCCCGAGGCGGTGAACCGGCTGCTGGCCGCCAAGGGCCGGGGCCGCAACATGCCGCCGCCCGTGCTGGTCGGCACCGTGCGGGCCGCCTCCGCCCTGGTCGAGGACCTCGGGCCGTACGGGCAGCAGCTCATCGACGAGTTCTGGCCCGGCGGGCTGACCCTGGTGTGCCGGGCCGCCCGGTCGCTGAGCTGGGACCTCGGCGACACCAAGGGCACCGTCGCGATCCGGATGCCGCAGGACGAGCTGACCCTGGAGCTGCTCCGGGAGACCGGCCCGATGGCCGTCAGCAGCGCCAACCTGACCGGCGGCGACGCCGCGACCACCGCCGAGCAGGCCCGCGAGCAGCTCGGCGATTTGGTCGCCGTGTACCTGGACGGCGGACCGTCGACCGGCGGCACCGCCTCCACGATCGTGGACCTGACCGACGCCGCGCCCCGCCTCCTGCGCCAGGGCGCCATCTCGATGGGGCGGCTGCGCGAGGTCGCCGGGGTCCGGGCCGGTTAGCGCCTCACTCGTTTCGGGCGGCGTGAGCGGCCGCCTGGTGCTCTAGAGTTGCTGTGATGCCTGCCTCATCGCCCAGATCTGGTGATCGGTGAAGGAGTACCTTCTCACCCTTCTGGTGACCGCCGCGGTCACCTACATGCTGACGCCGTTGGTCAGGCGGGTGGCGATCAAGGCCGGGGCGGTCAAGCAGGTCCGCGACCGGGACGTGCACGTCATCCCGATCCCCGAGTTCGGCGGCGTGGCCATGTACGCCGGGCTGGCCGCCGGCCTGCTGGTCGCGGGCCAGATCAGGCCGCTGAACGGCGTGTTCACCGGGAATTCCACGATCAGCACCGAGACCGGCCTGCTGCTGGCCGGCGGCGTGATCGTGGCCATCGGCGTGATCGACGACCGGTGGGGCATGAGCCCGATCAGCAAGCTGGCCGGCCAGGTCGCCGCCGGCGTCATCCTGGTCGCCAGCGGCTGCGAGATCGGCTGGCTGCCCCTGCCGGGCAGCCAGGCCTTCTCGCCCAGCCCGAACCAGGACATCCTGCTGACCATCCTGATCGTGGTCGCCACCATCAACGCGGTCAACTTCATCGACGGCCTGGACGGCCTGGCCACCGGCATCGTGGCCATCGCCGCGGTGTCGTTCTTCCTCTACTACTACTCCCTGAACAAGGAACTCGGCCTGTCGACCGAGGCCGGCCCGGCGCTGGTGTCGGCGCTGCTGATCGGGATGTGCCTGGGCTTCCTGCCGCACAACTTCTATCCCGCGCGCATCTTCATGGGCGATACCGGGGCCATGCTGCTCGGCCTGCTGCTGGCCTACGCCCCGATCTCCAGCACCAGCTCGCTGGACCCGCAGACGCTGATCAGCGGGCATGCCTACCACCTCGGCACCGTGAACCGGTTCCCCGAGATCCTGCCGCTGCTGCTGCCCACGGCCATCCTGGTCATCCCGTACGCCGACATGGTGATGGCCGTGTTCCGCCGGACCCGGGCCGGCAAGTCCCCGTTCGCGGCCGACCGCAAGCACCTGCACCACCGGCTGCTCGACATCGGCCACTCGCACCGGTCCAGCGTCATCATCATGTACCTGTGGGCGGCCCTGTTCTCCAGCGCCGTGGTGTCGCTGTCGATCCTGGGCCGGCCGTCCTGGGTCTTCGCCGCCATCACCGTGGGCGCCGTGCTGCTGCTCCTGCTGATGTCCATGCCGCGGCTGCGCTGGTGGGGCCGCCGCCAGCGGCTGGCCGCGGCCGCCGCCGGACCGGCGGCACCGGCCGGATCGGTGGGGCCGGCCTCACCAGCGACCGCCCCGGCGCAGCCGTCCGCCGCGGCCGGCGTCCTGGTCCCGGCCGCCGCCCGCCTGCCCGGCAACGGCCTGCCCAGCAGCAACGGCCGGGCGCCTGACACCTACGTGCCCGGCGGTCACGGCGTGCCCGGCGGCGTCAGCGTGCCTGGTGGCAGCGTGCCCGGTGGCAGCGTGCCTGGCGTCAGCGTGCCTGGTGGCAACGGTCATCGCCGACGGGCGGAGGAGCCGGTGCCGATGCCCGCCCCGATCGCCGACTCGCCGCGCCACCGCTCTGGCCTGCCTCCCGACTGGCCCGGCCCGGCCGCCAGCGCCGCCAGCACGTCGGCTCACCAACCGCAGCCCGGCGCCAGTCAGGCCCGCCCGCGCTCGGTCGTCGGCTTCGTGCCGCCCGCCGCGGACGACGACCACCCCGAAGATCACCCCGACGATCAGAGCGACAACCCCCCGCGCCTGAGCCCTCCGCGCAGCGGCGCCCACCGCCGTCCACCTTCCTAGGCGCGACCGGTTGTGTCGAGCGGCGCACTCCCGGGTCCGACGGGCCCGCGGCCGGCCCGAGGCTCCGCGCCCGCACCAGCGGTAACGTCCGCCCCGGTGATCCCGCCCGCCTCACTCAGCGCCTGCCCAGATCCCGGCTTCGGTGCGCCGAAATGGCATCAACCATGATCACGCGGACTTTTCAGTCAATACGACTGAAAAGTCCGCGTGATCATGAATGACGCCCGACGCCGGACGAGCCCGGCGCAGGCGACTGCGAAGCTCTCGCCACTGGCAAAGTGCGGGTCAAGAGACCTCCGTGTCCGTGGCCGGCACGGCCGTCGGCGTCGCCTGGGTCCGGCCGCAGCACCGGCTCCTGAGCGGTCTCAGCGGTAGGCGAAACTAGCGTCCTGACCTGCGGAATTGCCTCGTAGCAGCTCGGGGGTTCGTCACGTTAGGTGACCCCGTGAGCTAGGTGTCCAAGAGCTTGTGATATCTTTCACGAGCATCTACTCAATGACGAGTGAGAGGTCCGTGATACGTTTCGCACATCCGGCGGCACACCGTAATCGTGGCGGTCGGATGGCTCGGTGCCTGATAGGCACCCTGGCAGTAAGTTCTTCAGCCCGACGGTGGCCCCTGGCCGTCGCCGAGACCCCCGGAGTTCCGTAGATGCCGGCAACTTATGTCCGGATCGCCCGCCATTCGGCCGCCTCCGCGGCCGCGGTGGCCGTGATCATGGCTGCCGTCAGTGCGGGCATCGCGGGGACCAAGGGACTGCTGGGCGCGGCGCTCGGAATCGCCCTCGTGGCCGTGTTCTTCTCGATCAGCGTGTTCGCCGTCGGGCGCGCGGCCCGGATCAGCCCGCAGGCCATGATGGTCACCGCAATGGTGACCTACATCGCCAAGATCCTGATCCTCCTGTTCTTCGTGGTGCGCTTCAGCAACACCACGGTCTTCAACACCCGGCTATTCGGCCTCAGCGCGCTGGCCTGCATCCTGGCCTGGTGCGCCGCCCAGGTCTACTGGTCGATGAAGCTCAAGTTCCTCTACGTCGAGCCGCGCGGGGACGGGTGACCCGTGGCTGTGCTCAGGCGTCCGGACGGCGACTCGCGGCCCGCGGTGAGTGCTGCCCGCAGGTGCCCGCGTCCGGCGAGCGTGCGGTCGGCGAGGCCGCGTTCTTCCCAGGCAGGTGACCATGATGGTCGACAGCGATCCGACCGACCGCACCGACACCACCGACCGCGCCGGCACCGCCGGGGCCGCCGAGCCGAAGCTCACCGGCCGGAAGGCCTGGCGACGCGGGCCGGTCGAGGACAACGCGGGCTGGGCAGTCTTCAGCTACCTGATCGCCGGGATGGTCTTCTACGGGCTGATTGGCTGGCTGGTCGGCCGGGCTACGCACATCGGAATCCTGTTCCCGCTCGGCATGATCGTGGGGCTGATCCTGGCCATCGTGCTCATCATCTTCAGGTACGGCCGGCCCTAACGGGTTACGCGGGTGTAAAGCCTGCCGGCCGGACAGTTAACATCCGTGTGCCGGGACTTGCCCGGCACGGGGCAGCGGACGCAACGACGTGCGTCGCGCCCGTAACCGCGCCGGGCAGGCGCGAATGTGGAGGAAACCGCCTTGGCCGGTGAGTTCGTCGCACACGTAGGACAGGTGGCCCATGTGGCGGCCAAGTGCACCGAGGACAACAGCCACATCTTCTCCTCGATGCACTGCGGCTACCCGGCGCCGGGGTACCCGAAGCCGTCGTTCGTCTTCACCCCGTTCTTCCGGATCGGCGCCTTCTACTTCACCAAGCCCATGCTGCTGGCCCTGGTCTGCGCGCTGATCGTGGTCTGGTTCTTCTGGGCCGCGTTCGCCAAGCCGAAGCTGGTGCCCCGCGGGGCACAGAACCTGGGCGAGCTCGGCATCACGTTCGTGCGCGACCAGATCCTGCGGCCCATGATGGGCCGGCGCGGGGACAACTTCCTGCCCTTCCTGGTCTCGCTGTTCTTCTTCATCTGGATCATGAACCTGATGGAGATCATCCCGGTCGCGCAGTTCCCGGCGATGTCCTTCTTCGCCTTCCCGTTCGTGCTGATGGTCATGGTCTACGTGACCTACACCTACCTCGGGATCAAGCACCAGGGCCTGGGCGGCTACTTCGCCAACATGGTGCCCAAGGGCGTGCCGTGGCCGATCCTGCTCATCCTGGCCCCGGTGGAGATCCTCCAGTACGTCATCGTCCGGCCGTTCACCCTGGCCGTCCGGCTGTTCGCCAACATGTTCGCCGGGCACATCCTGCTGCTGGTGTTCACCCTGGCCACCTGGTACATGTTCACCCTGTCGATCGGCCTGCTGTTCAGCGCCACCTCGTTCGTCCTGACCGTGGCGCTGACCGGCTTCGAGATGCTGATCCAGGCCCTGCAGGCCTACATCTTCACGATCCTGACCGCCCAGTACATCGGCGGTTCGCTGGAAGCGGGCCACTAACGTGGTCCGCCATCCGAAACCGCCAGCGAAACCCGCTGGCACGATCACAAAGGAAGCTCTAAATGCTTGAACTCGTCCACCACCTGGCGGCTGGCTCCTCGACGACCACCTACCTGAACATCAACATCGGTGCGGTCGCCTACGGCCTGGCCGCCATCGGCCCCGGCATCGGCATCGGCCTGATCTTCGGCCACGGCGTCGAGGCGATGGCCCGGCAGCCCGAGGCCCGCGGCCTGATCCAGTCCAACATGTACATCGGCTTCGCGCTGACCGAGGCCCTGGCGCTGATCGGCATCGTGATCCCGTACATCTTCCACTACAGCGCCTGACCTGCCTGGTGCGGAAGGAAGAGCAGTGATGTCCGACCGAAAGGAAGCCGGACGATGAACTATCTCGCCGCCAGTCAGCCCGTCGTTCCCGGCGGCAACCCGCTGCTGCCCGAGTGGCCGGAACTGATCATCGGCACGATCGCGTTCGTGATCGTGTTCGCGGTCCTGGCCCGGGTGCTGATGCCGCGGATCCAGAAGACGCTGACCGAGCGGACCGACGCCATCGAGGGCGGCATCCAGCGGGCCGAGGACGCTCAGGCCGAGGCCAACCGCACCCTGGACCAGTACAAGGCCCAGCTCAGCGAGGCCCGGCACGAGGCCGCGCGGCTGCGCGAGGAGGCCAAGGAGCAGGGCGCCCAGATCATCGCCGAGATGCGCGAGCAGGCCCAGGCCGAGGCGCGCCGTATCACCGAGGCGGCCCAGGCCCAGCTCGCGGCCGACCGCCAGCAGGCCCTGGCCGCGCTGCGCAACGAGGTGGGCGCCATCTCGGTCGAGCTGGCCGGCAAGATCGTCGGCGAGTCCCTTACGGATGAGGCCCGCCAGCACCGGCTGGTGGACCGGTTCCTCGAAGAGCTGGAGATCACGGGCACCACCCAGCCCGCCAGCGCGAGCGGCGCCAGCGGGGCGCAGGCCCCGTCATCATGAGGAGCCCCGTTCTGAGGAGCGCAGCATGAGGGGCGTGAGCAGGGCATCGCTGGCCGACGCCAAGGAGCGGCTGGCCGCGCTGGTGACCCGCACGTCCAGCCCGGAGTCGGCCAGTGAGCTGGCCGGGGAGCTGTTCGCGGTCGTCGACGTGCTGGACAGCCAGCCCGCGGTGCGCCGTGCCCTGGCCGATGCGGCCAGCGCCAGGTCGGCCCGCACGGGCCTGACCCAGGCGCTGTTCGGCAGCCGGGTCAGCGCGGACACCGTCGAGCTCGTCGGCTCGGTGGCCAGTTCCGAGTGGTCGGAGTCCGCTGACCTGGCCGACGCCATCGAGCAGCTGGCCGTGGAGGCCATCGTGGCCGACGCGGACCGGGCCGGGCAGCTGGACGACCTAGAGGACGACCTGTTCCGGTTCGGCCGGCTGGTCGGCAGCCAGGCCGAGCTGCGGGCCGCGCTGAGCAACCCGTTCGCGCCCGAGAACGCCAAGCAGGACCTGGTGACCGCCTTGCTGGGGGGCAAGGTGATCCCGCAGACGATTCAGCTGGTCACCCAGGCCGCCCTGCACCCGCGGGGACGTAGCCTGGACAGGAGCCTGGAAGAGTACGCGCGCCTGGCCGCCGAGTACCGGGAGCGGCTGGTCGCCGAGGTTCGGGTGGCATCGGAGCTCAGCGCCGCTCAGCGCGACCGCCTGGCGGCCGCGCTGGCGGAGAAATACGGGCACCAGGTCCACCTCAATATCGTGCTTGACCCCGGAGTGATCGGCGGAATGGTCATCCGGATCCGGGGCGAGCAGATCGATGGCAGCGTCGCGACCCGCCTGGCGGCGATCCGGCGCCGGCTGACCAGCTGAGCCCCGGCTAACCCCAGACGCAGACGATAGACACAGAGGAAGACGCGAGGAAGATGGCGGAGCTGACAATCCGGCCGGACGAGATCCGGGACGCGCTCGCGCGTTTCGTCGAGGACTACGACCCGGGAACCGCCTCCGCTGAGGAGGTCGGGCACCGTCACCGAGTGCGGCGACGGCATCGCCAGGGTCGCGGGCCTGCCCTCGGCCATGGCCAACGAGCTGCTGGTGTTCGAGGACGGCACCCGCGGCCTGGCGCCAGAACCTGGACGTGCGCCGAGATCGGCGTCGTCGTGCTGGGCGACTTCAGCAAGATCGAGGAGGGCCAGCAGGTCCGGCGCACCGGCGAAGTGCTGTCGGTGCCGGTCGGCGACGCCTTCCTGGGCCGCGTGGTCGGG
This sequence comes from uncultured Actinomycetota bacterium, assembly GCA_963730265.1. GTDB lineage: Bacteria > Actinomycetota > Actinomycetes > Streptosporangiales > Streptosporangiaceae > DASUBV01. Next base: position 2,937,161 of record CAVSRG010000009.1, on the reverse strand, counting down.
CCGCTGGGCGTGCCGCTGGACGGCCTGGGCCCGATCGAGGGCACCGAGGACCGCCAGCTTGAGCTCCAGGCCCCGTCGGTGATCAACCGGGCCAAGGTGAGCGAGCCGCTCCAGACCGGCATCAAGGCCATCGACGCGATGGTCCCGATCGGCCGCGGCCAGCGCGAGCTGATCATCGGCGACCGGCAGACCGGCAAGACGGCCATCGCCATCGACACGATCATCAACCAGAAGGAGAACTGGGACTCCGGCGACCCGGAGCGCCAGGTCCGCTGCGTCTACGTGGCGGTCGGCCAGAAGGGCTCCACCGTGGCCCAGGTCCGCCAGTCGCTGGAGGACGCGGGCGCGCTGGAGTACACCACGATCGTGATGGCCCAGGCCTCCGACCCGGCCGGCTACAAGTACATCGCGCCCTACACCGGGTCGGCCATCGGCCAGCACTGGATGTACGCCGGCAAGCACGTCCTGATCGTCTTCGACGACCTGACCAAGCAGGCCGAGGCCTACCGGGCCATCTCGCTGCTGCTGCGCCGCCCGCCGGGCCGCGAGGCCTACCCCGGCGACGTGTTCTACCTGCACTCGCGGCTGCTGGAGCGCTGCGCGAAGCTGTCCAAGGAGCTGGGCGGCGGGTCGCTGACCGGGCTGCCGATCGTCGAGACCAAGGCCAACGACATCTCGGCCTATATCCCGACGAACGTCATCTCGATCACCGACGGCCAGATCTTCCTGGAGACCGACCTGTTCAACTCCGGTGTCCGCCCGGCCATCAACGTCGGCCAGTCGGTCTCCCGAGTCGGCGGCGACGCCCAGATCAAGGCCATGAAGGACGTGGCCGGCGGCCTCAAGCTGGCCCTGTCCCAGTTCCGCGACCTGGAGGCGTTCGCCTCGTTCGCCTCCGACCTGGACGCGGTCTCCCGTGCCCAGCTGGACCGCGGCGCGCGGCTGGTGGAGCTGCTCAAGCAGGGCCAGTACAGCCCGATGCCGGTCGAGCGCCAGGTTGTCTCGGTCTGGGCCGGCACCAACGGCTACCTGGACGACGTGCCGGTCGAGGACATCAAGCGGTTCGAGTCCGAGTTCCTCGAGGAGCTCGGCCGGTCCAACGCGGGCATCTACGCCACGATCCGCGAGACGGGCCGGCTGAACGACGACACCAAGGTGGCGCTCCAGGACGCGATCGACAAGTTCCGGCGCGGCTTCGAGGTCAGCGGCGGCGGCCTGCTGGTGACCGAGGGCGATGCCAGCGACCTCAAGCCCGAGGACGTCCAGCAGGAGACGCTCAAGAAGCGGGTCCCGCCCAAGGCTGACAACGCCCCGCCGGCCGGCCGCACGAGCGACAGGTAAGGCAGAGCCGGCATGGGAGCACAGCTTCGCGCCGTACGGCGGCGGATCAAGTCCGTGCAGTCCACGGCCAAGATCACCCGAGCCCAGGAGCTGATCGCGGCCTCGCGCATCATCAAGGCCCAGCAGCGGGCCCACGAGGCCGAGCCCTACGCGCGGGAGATCACGGCCGCGGTGGAGGCGGTGGTCAGCCGGTCCGGGCAGATCGACCACCCGCTGACCCGCGAGCCGGTTGACCCCAAGCGGGCGGCGGTGCTGATCCTGACCAGTGACCGCGGCTTCGCGGGCGGGTTCAACGCCAATGTGCTGCGCGAGGCTGCGGGGCTGCGCCGGCTGCTGGCCGATCACCGGGTGGAGTCGGTGCCGTTTGTCAGCGGGCGCAAGGGCATCACCTGGCACCGGTTCCGCGAGATCGGCATGGGGGCGGAGTGGAGCGGCTTTTCCGACACCCCGCTGTTCGAGAACGCGCGGGAGATCACCGCGGCGCTGCTGGATGCCTACAATCAGCCGACTGAGGAGGGCGGCGTGGATGAGATCCACGTCGTGTACACCGATTTTGTCTCCATGCTGACCCAGGAGCCGGTCGTGCGGCGGCTGCTGCCGCTGGAGATCGAGGAGACGACCGAGCCGCCGGATAGCGGGCCGCTGCCGGTGTATGACTTCGAGCCGTCGCCGGAGGCGGTGCTGGACGCGCTGCTGCCGTGGTATGTGGAGAGCAGGATCTTCTACGCCCTGCTGGATTCGGCGGCGTCGGAGATCGCGTCCCGGCGGCGGGCGATGAAGTCGGCTACCGATAACGCCAATGACCTGATCGAGCAGCTCAGCCGCGAGGCCAACAAGGCCAGGCAGTCCGAGATCACCCAGGAAATCAGCGAGATCGTGGGCGGTGCCAACGCGCTGGCCGAGACGATCAGTGGGAGTAAGTGAGCATCATGACCGCAACCGTAGACAGCCCTCAGGCCGCCGACGGGTCCGCGCAGGCGGCGGGGGACGGCCGCGTCGTCCGGGTCATCGGCCCGGTCGTGGACGTGGAGTTCTCGGCCGAGCAAATGCCGCCCATCTACAACGCCCTGCACCGTCCCGATCACCCTGGAGGGCGAGACCAAGACGCTGACCCTCGAGGTCGAGCAGCACCTGGGTGACGACACCGTCCGGGCCATCGCCCTGGAGCCCACCGACGGCCTGACCCGCGGCGCCGTCGTCACCGACACCGGCGGCCCGATCATCGTGCCCGGTCGGCGACGTGACCAAGGGCCACGTGTTCAACGTGCTCGGCGAGCCGCTGGACGTGCCGGCCGAGCGAGCTGCATGATCACCGAGCGCTGGGGCATCCACCGTGACCCGCCGCCCTTCGACCAGCTCGAGCCGCGCACCGAGATCCTGGAGACCGGGATCAAGGTGCTCGACCTGCTCACGCCCTATGTGCTCGGCGGCAAGATCGGCCTGTTCGGCGGCGCCGGCGTGGGCAAGACGGTGCTCATCCAGGAGATGATCACCCGCGTCGCGAAGAACTTCGGCGGCGTGTCCTGCTTCGCCGGCGTCGGCGAGCGGACCCGCGAGGGCAACGACCTGATCACCGAGATGACCGAGTCCGGGGTCATCGCGGACACCGCGCTGGTCTTCGGCCAGATGGACGAGCCGCCGGGCACCCGGCTGCGGGTCGCGCTGTCCGCGCTGACCATGGCCGAGTACTTCCGCGATGTGCAGGGCCAGGACGTGCTGCTGTTCATCGACAACATCTTCCGCTTCACCCAGGCCGGGCTCCGAGGTGTCGACGCTGCTGGGCCGGATGCCCTCCGCGGTGGGCTACCAGCCCACGCTGGCCGACGAGATGGGCCAGCTCCAGGAGCGGATCACCTCCACCCGCGGTCACTCGATCACCTCGATGCAGGCGATCTACGTGCCCGCGGACGACATCACCGACCCGGCCCCGGCCGCCGTCTTCGCGCACCTCGACGCCACCACGGTGCTCTCCCGCGAGATCACCCAGAAGGGCATCTTCCCGGCGGTGGACCCGCTGGCGTCCACCTCCCGGATCCTGGACCCCGGCTACGTCGGCCAGGAGCACTACGACGTGGCCCGCGAGGTGCAGCGGATCCTGCAGCGCTACACCGAGCTCCAGGACATCATCGCGATCCTGGGCATCGACGAGCTGTCCGAGGACGACAAGGTCACGGTGCAGCGAGCCCGCCGCATCGAGCGATTCCTGTCCCACCCGATGTTCGTGGCCAAGCAGTTCACCGGCCAGGACGGCGTGTTCGTGCCGCTGGAGGAGACGATCTCCTCGTTCAAGGCGATCGCCGAGGGCGAGTACGACAACCTGCCCGAGCAGGCGTTCTTCATGTGCGGCGGCATCGAGGACGTGGAGAAGAAGGCCGCGGAGCTGGAGAAGGGCCAGTGACCCTCCAGGTGGCGCTGGTCGTCCCGGACGGCGAGATCTGGAGCGGCCGGGCCCAGATGGTGATCGCCAAGACGCTGGACGGCGACATCGGCGTGCTCTCCGGGCATGCGCCGGTCATCGGCATCCTGGTCGAGGGCAGCGTGGTCCGGATCCGGCCCGAGGGCGACGGCGCCGCCGAGGTCAGCGCGGCCGTCGGCGGCGGCTTCTTCTCCATCGCCAACGACCGGGTCTCCATCCTGGCCCGCCAGGCCCAGCTCGGCGCCGAGATCGACACGGCCGCGGCCCAGGCGGCCCTGGACTCCGCGCTGGAGGAGGCCGGGCCGGGCCAGGAGTCAGCCGACGTCCGCTACTACCGGGCTCAGCTGCGAGCCGCCGGCTCCGGATCCTGACGAGGGCACGGGCGGGGCGCCGGGGTGAGCTGGGTACTGGCGCTCGTCGCGGGCTGGGTCCTGATCCTGCTCGTGGCCGGGGCCGTGCTCGCGGCGCTCGGCCTGGCCTCCCGGCGGATCCTGCTCGGCCGCACCGGCGGCACCGTGGAGTGCGGCCTGCGGGCCAGCGAGGCGGCCGCCTGGCGGCTGGGCCTGGCCGCGTACCAGCCCGACGAGCTGCACTGGTTCAGCGCCTTCGGCGTCCGGCTGCGGCCCAATGAGGTCTTCGACCGCAGCTCGCTGAGCATCCTCGGCTCGGCGTCCGGCGGCCCAGACCGAGGCGGTGAGCATCGGCGCCGGCACCGTGGTGGTGGAGTGCCGGGCGGGCCGCGACGGGGACGGGCGCGACGCGGGCGGGGTGATCGCCCCCGGCGCCGCCCCGCGCACCGTCGAGCTGGCCATGAGCGAGGAAGCCCTGACGGGCTTCCTGGCCTGGCTGGAGGCGGCCCCGCCCCGCTACCTCAGTGGCCTGAGCTAACCCCTGTTATGGAAATTATTTATAACAAAGGGGACGGCGCTGACTCGCCTCCGACGGGCCGGCCTAGCGGTCGCCGCCTGGTTTCCAGAGCAGGTCGCCGCCGGGCTCGTTGACGTACCTGGCCAGGATGAACAACAGGTCAGACAGCCGGTTCAGGTACTGCGCCGTGAGCGGGTTCATGGTCTCGCCGTGCTCGCCCAGGGCGGCCCAGGCGGACCGCTCGGCCCGCCGGACCACGGTGCGGGCGGTGTGCAGCAGGGCCGCGCCGGGGCTGCCGCCGGGCAGCACGAAGCTGCGCAGCGTGGGCAGCTCGGCGTTGTACTGGTCGCAGGCGGCCTCCAGGCCCTCGATGTAGGCCGGGGTCACCCGCAGCGGGGGATAGGCGGGCTCGGGCGTGATGGGGTTGCTCAGGTCGGCCCCGACGTCGAACAGCTCGTTCTGAATGCGGACGAGCAGCTCGCGCAGGTCCTCGGCCAGCCCGCCCATGGTGACCGCCACCCCGATCGCGCAGTTGGCCTCGTCGACGTCGGCGTAGGCGGCCAGCCGCAGGTCGGTCTTGGCCGCGCGGCGGCCGTCGCCCAGCGCCGTGGTGCCCTGGTCACCGGTGCGCGTGTAGATGCGGGACAGCACGATGGGCGTCTCTTGACGGTCGGCAGGCATGTCTCCACGGTAGCGGCCCGGCGGCCGGGCCGACCGGGGGAGTGCGTGACCATCACGTGACCCAAATCCGGACTCTCCCTGTCCATAAAATGGGACTGGTGGGCCGGACGGGGTCGCATCGGGTCACGGACGTCAAGATGTAGTTATCGATGAGTTGCGGAGTGTAAGCACCAGGATTCGGGGCAGGCTGATGGAGCAAGCCTCTGACCTTGGGTATTCACATCTAGGCCACGATGTGACATCGTATAGATACAAAGAGTGATGCACAGTCCAGACGTGAGGCCGCCGCCCAGGCGGCGGTCTAACCAGGGACTCTGATCGGACCGAAAACAGGAGATACGGTCCGCAGAGCGGTCGCTACGGCGACCAACGGCCATCTCGCGCATGTGCCGGCGGTTCTCGGGGGCCCGCCGGCCCCGGAGATGGCTTAGGGGTGGGGGGAGCGCGCTCCCGGCTATCTGGCCGGGAGCGCGCTCATTTCTGCGCTCACCGCCGGCACTCGCCGATACCCGCTAGTAGGGTAATGCCCGGCATTGGCCACGTTCGGGAGGTAGGCCGTGTATGACTACGTCATCGTGGGTGCCGGCAGCGCGGGCTGCGTTCTGGCCTCGCGGCTGACCGAGAACCCCGATATCCGGGTCCTGGTCCTGGAGGCCGGGCCCCCGGACGAGGCCGACGAGATCCACATCCCGGCGGCGGTCAGCACGCTGTTCAAGAGCACCTACGACTGGGATTACCAGACCGAGCCCCAGTCGCGGGCGGGCGACCGGTCGATCTACTGGCCGCGCGGCCGGGTGCTGGGCGGCTCCTCGTCCATCAACGCGATGATCTACATCCGCGGCAGCCGGTACGACTACGACACCTGGCGGGACGAGTACGGCTGCGACGGCTGGGGCTACACCGACCTGATGCCGTATTTCCTGCGCGCCGAGGGCAACTCGCGCGGCGAGTCGGCCTTTCACGGCGCCACCGGCCCGCTCAGCGTCCAGGACCTGCGCTACAAGTCCAGCCTGACCGGCGCGTTCGTGGCCGCGGCCCAGGCCTGCGGGGTGCCCGCCAACGACGACTTCAACGGCGCCCGGCAGGACGGCGTGGGCTACTACCAGGTCACCCAGCGCGGCGGCCGCCGGTGGTCGGCGGCGGACGCCTACCTGCACCCGGCCGCCGAGCGGCCCAACCTGACCATCCTCACCGACGCCCTGGCCACCACCATCGAGATCGAGGGCGGCCGGGCCATCGGCGTGCGCTACCTGCACCGCGGCGCCGAGGAGTTCGCCGTGGCCGACGCGGAGATCATCCTGGCCGGCGGGGCCATCGGCAGCCCGCAGCTGCTGATGCTGTCCGGCGTCGGTCCCGCCGACCACCTGCGCGAGCACAACATCCCGGTGATGGCCGACAGCCCCGGCGTGGGCGCGAACCTGTCCGACCACCCGGTCGTCCCGGCCATGTGGAGCACGCCGCGCACCCGCGGCCTGTGGGAGAAGTCCGGGCCGCGCAACCTGGCCCGGTGGCAGCTCACTCACGCCGGGCCGCTGGCCACCAACGTGGCCGAGGCGGGCGGGTTCACCCGGACCGACCCGGCGCTGCCCGCCCCCGACATCCAGTGGCACGTGCTGCCGGTGCCGTACCAGAACTTCGGCCTGACCGACCCGTCCTTCCGGGCCCTGTCGGTGCTGATCACCCTGGTCGCGCCGGGCAGCCGGGGCCGGATCCAGCTGCGCAGCGCCGACCCGCGGCACAAGGCGCTGATCGACCCCGCCTACCTGTCCGACATTTCCGACCTGGACCCGCTGCTGCGGGCAATTGGGCTGGCCAGGGAGTTCGCCGCGGCCCGGCCCATGACCAAGGTGTGCCGGGAGGAACTGGCGCCGGGCCCCGGCCTGCGCGGAGAAGCTGAGCTGTCGGAGTGGATCCGCCAGGAGATCACCACGCTGTACCACCCGGTGGGCACCTGCGCCATGGGCGGCGACTCGCTGCTGGCGGCCAGCAAGCTGACCAGCGTGGTCGACACCGAGCTGCGAGTGCGCGGGATAGAGCGGCTGCGGGTGGTGGACGCCTCGGTGATGCCCACCGTCCCGCGCGGCAACACCAACGCGCCCACGATCGCGATCGCCGAGCGGGCCGCCGACCTGATCAGCGGCCGGGCCCCGCTGGCCCCGGTGGACCCGGCCCAGCTGACCCTGGCCGCCGCTCCCGGCTAGGAGCGCACGCTAGCTTGTAGCGGCGGCCGTGGAGGAGGGTGGCCAGGCGCCAGGAGGCGTTTCATGTCCTGGTCGCCGCGGCTCGAACGAGGTCAGGTTGACCATCGGCTTCATCCACTGCCGGGCGATCGCCTTGGGCCGGGAGAACTCGCGCAGCCCGTCCGCGCCGTGGATCCGGCCGAACCCGGAGTCGCCCGAGCCGCCGAACGGCAGCGACGGGATCCCGGCGAACGAGATGACCCCGTTGATGGCCGTCATGCCGCTGCGCAGCGAGCGGGCCGCGTCCATGGCGACCTTCTTGTTCCGCGCGAACACCGTCCCGCCCAGGCCGTAGCGGGTGGCGTTGGCCAGTTCCACGCCCTCGGCCAGGTCGGCGACCCTGGAGATCGTGATGGTCGGCCCGAACGTCTCCTCGGTGACCGCCCGGCTGTCCTCGGGCACGTCGGCCAGGATGACCGGGCCCACGTACGGCCGCTGGATGGCTGGCGATGCCGCCGATCACCGCCCGGCCGCCGCGGGCCATGGCGTCGGCGATGTGCTTCTCGATCACCTCGACCTGGCTGGGCATGGTCATCGGCCCGTAGTCGGCCTCCCGGTCCTCGCCCGGCCGCACCTTCGCCACCCGCTCGGTCAGCTTCTCCAGGAACGTGTGGTAGACGTCCTCGACCACGTAGACCCGCTCCACCCCGACGCAGGTCTGGCCGCCGTTCGAGATCGCGCCCCAGGCGCAGGCGTCGGCCGCCGCGTCCAGGTCGGCGTCCGAGCTGACCAGGAAGGCGTCCTTGCCGCCGCACTCGGCCACCAGCGGCGTCAGGTTCTGCGCGCAGGCGGCCATGACCTTCTTCGCGGTCGCCGCCGAGCCGGTGAACGCGATCTTGTTCACCGCGCTGCGGGCCAGCGCGATCGCCGGTCGGGCCGAACCCGGTGACCAGCTGCAGCACCGGCTGCTCGGGCACCACCTCCGCGAACGAGCTGACCAGCCAGCCCCCGACGGCCGGGGTCAGCTCGCTGGGCTTGAACACCACCGCGTTCCCGGCCGCCAGCGCGTAGGCGATGGACCCCATCGGGGTGAATACCGGGTAATTCCACGGGCCGATCACGCCGACCACCCCGAGCGGCTGGTACTCCAGCGTCGCGGCCTGGTTGAAGCCCACCAGCCCGGGGCGGACCCGGCGCGGCCGCAGCACCTTGTGCGCGTTGCGGGCCGCCCAGTCGATGTGGATGACCGCCAGCAGGATCTCCAGCTGGGCGTCGGCCAGCGGCTTGCCCGTCTCGGTGTGCACCAGCTCGGCCAGCCGCCCGATGTACCTGATCACGTGCGACTTCCAGGCCAGCAGTCGCTGCCGGCGGTCCTTCCAGCTCAGCCCGGCCCACCACAGCGCCGCGGCCTGGGCACGGGCCACCGTGGCCGCCACATCGGCCTCGTTGCAGACCGGGAAGGTGGCGATGACCTCCGAGGTCGCCGGATTCAGCGTGTCAAAGGTCTCCGTGCTCGACGTCGTCGTGGTCGTCATCATCGCCTCCACCGGCATTACCCGCGGTTACGCCCATCGTCATTACTGACATTCCGCGCTGTCGCGTGCCAGTAAACCATCGGGTGTTGGCTGAGGATAGCGTCGGTTTGGCAACAGCGATGACTGCCAGACACCGAGGGGCGAACGTGGCCGGATCCGCTTATACCGACGCCGACGTGCGCTGGCTGCGAGAGGCGATCGAGCTGTCCCGCTGCTCCCCGCCGTCGGAGGCCGCGTTCTCGGTCGGCGCGGTGCTGGTGCCCGGCGACCCGGCCAGCGCGAGCACCGCCATCGCCACCGGGTTCTCCCGCGAGCGCGACCCGCATGACCACGCCGAGGAGACCGCCCTGGCCAAGGCGGCCGAGGACCGGCCCGACACGGAGCTGTCCGAGGCGACGATGTACTCGTCGCTGGAGCCCTGCCTGCGCCGGCTGTCCCGGCCGTGCTCCTGTGCCCAGCTGATCGTCGCGGCGGGCATCCGCCGGGTAGTGCTGGCCTGGCGGGAGCCGCCGCTGTTCGTGCCCGGCGGGGGAGCGCGGTGGCTGCGCGAGCAGGGCGTCACCGTGGTCGAGGTCCCCGAGCTGGCCGCCGCGGCCCGCGCCGTCAACGCCCACCTGCTCACATGATGGCCGAGCCGCTGCGCGTCCAGGGTCAGCGGCTGGGTACGCCCGGCCGGTCGGCGTGGTCCGCGCCGTGGTCGGCCTCACCTGAGCCCAGTTCGGGCTCCGGCTCGTCGGCGACGGTCTGGCTGCCGGTGTCGTCGACGGCCTCGGGGCCCGGGTGCCCGGCCAGGCGCCGGTACAGGGCCACGAGCCGCGGCCACAGGTGCAGCCGCCGGGCCAGCTCGATCAGGGCGCTGACCGCCAGCGCGATGCCCAGGGCCAGCAGCAGGCCCACCCACGGCCGGGACTCGAAGGCCTGGCCGCCCAGGCGGCCGATGAAGAACGCGTAGCAGGCCCAGATCACCCCGGCCACGGCGGTGGCGGCCACGAACGTGCGTCGCCGGTAGCCGATCAGCCCGCAGGTCAGGGTGACCGCCGTACGGCCGCCGGGAACGAACCGGCAGGCGATGATGATCCGCCAGCCGTAGCGTTCCAGGGCCTGGGTGGCCCAGGCCTTGCGGTGGGCCCCCTTCTCGCCCGCGAGCACCCGGCGCTCGATGGCCGGGCCCAGCCAGCGGCCGATCTGGTAGGTCAGGTTGTCGCCCAGGAACGCGCCCAGCGCGGCCAGGAGCACCAGCACCGCGATCCGGGGATCGGTGCTGCCGGCGGTCGCGACGCCCAGCGTGATGATCGCGGTCTCACTGGGCAGCACCGGGATGATCGCGTCGAAGGCGGGCAGCAGCACGGCGATGATGTAGGACAGCGGAGACGTGATGGCCAGGGTCGACAGCCAGTTCATGGGCGTGCTCCCGGCCGGCGGCGCGGGCCGCCCTCAGCACGGTAAGAGCCGGAGTTGATCAGCGCAGTCCTCCGTCGTCGTGTCATGGCGCCCGGTCTCCAGCAGATCACACGGCGCAGACAGGCCGTCCAGCCGGCGGCGCGATCCGGTCCCGGCCACCTCAAACGGCCCGCGAGCCTGGTCGGGCTGGGGCGAGCCATCCTCCCGAGCTGGGCCAGCCGCCTTAGCCGCGCGCCCCGGCTGGGCCTGGCTCCGGGCTGGCTGCGCCCGGTGAGCCGGCTGAAGGGCCGCGAGCGATGGACCCAGCAGCGCGATGCCCGCCACCGCCACCCCGGCCGCCAGGAACTGCACCAGCAGCCCCGAGAACGAGGTGGCCAGCCGCTCGTCGAAGATCACGGCCCCGATGAGCACCCCGGAGACCGGCTCCACGGTGTCGATGATCGGCAGGCTTGAGGACAGCGCACTGGCCTGGAACGCGCCGGTGGACAGCAGGATGCCCGTGATGCCCAGCCAGATCAGCACCCACGGCTCCCAGTGGCCGAAGATCGAGCCCAGCCCGTCCTGGCGCAGCGACCGGGCGAAGCTCGCCGTCACCGCGGCGGTCAGCCCGAAGACCACGCCCGCCGCGCCCGCGAACAGCCGGGCCCTGGCCGTCTTGCCGGTGATCCGGGCCGCCGCCACCGAAAGCCCGGTGATGACGGCCGCGGCCCCGAAGACCAGGAACCAGTCCGTGGCGGGCACCTCGGCCCGGTCCGACGGCGGGGGAGAGACGGCCAGAAACACCGCCACCCCGGTGGCCACCAGCAGGCAGCCGCCCCAGTCCCTGGGCCGCAGCGGCCGCCGGGACCAGCGCGCGGCCAGCGGCAGGGCGAACAGCAGGTCCGCGGCGACGATCGGCGCCACCAGGGTCAGCGGCCCGTAGGCCAGGGCCAGGCGCCTGCAGGCCGTAGGCCGCGGTGGCCAGGGCCAGCCCGGCCAGCCACAGCGGCCGCCGGGCCACGTCGAGCAGCAGCCGCGGGGACAGCGTCCGGCCCCGTGGGGCCAGGCCCGCCTGCTGATGCTGGAGCGCCGCTGCGACGCCGAACGCGCACGCGGCGGCCAGCGCGGCGAACGCCGACACCATGAGTCCGCTAGCGGTACTCATGAGTGCTCTGCCCCGTTTGGCCCGTAGCGGCCCGCCCTGTCGCTCGTCATCCCCTAGCAGTCCACCCCATGGCCGTGGCCGGTCGATGCGGTCGCTGTGGTGACGATGTGTAGATCAGGCCGAACCGGCCGAAGACAGCAAGAAGCCGCCGGGCGTCAGTGCGCTCGATCGGCCCGGTTCAGGTAGTCGGCTCGGTCCAGGTGGTAGGTCACGTGCGGCTGGAGTGGATGGCCAGTCGGCACGTTCGGATGGTCGAACCGGGCCACCTCGGTCAGCCCGATCCGGCGCATGACGGCCTGGGACGGTGTGTTGAGGACGGCGGTCATGGACCAGATTTCATCCAGTCGGGCACCCTCAAAGGCGGCGGTCAGCGCGGCCATGGCCGCTTCCGTCGCATAACCGGAATGCCAGGCGCTCCGGGCCAGCCTCCAGCCGACCTCCATGCCGCCCGCGCCCGGCACGCCCGGCCGCATCGGACTGAGTCCCGTGAACCCGACGAACTGACCGGTCTCGGAAACCTCCAGCGCCCACAGGCCGAAGCCCCGCTCGTCGAACTGGGCCTCGATGCGGTCGACCAGCGCGTCACTCTCCGCGCGGTCGAGCGTGCTCGGGAAGAACACCAGGGTCTCCGGATCGCCGTTCAGCTCGGCGAACGGCTCGCGGTCGGAGTCCCGCCAGCGCCGCATCAGCAGCCGTTTCGTGCGGATGGTGTCGAATCTGGGCGGCTCGGTCATCGTGGGGCCCTTTCGGCGGTGCGCAGCTGGCGCGGTACAGCATCGAGCGGGCCGCGAATGCCGTCAATCTCTTTAGTGTCCGCCGGCAATCCGTCATTCTTTATCGGCCGGCCGGTCAAGACGCCAGGACAACGCAGCGCGCCGTCGTCGGTGCCGCGCATCCACTCGTGGTCCAGCGTCACGCACCGGATGCCGCTGTCCTGCGTCAGCACCTGGGCCTGCGGCCGCATCTCAGCCTCGCCCCGGCCGCTGTCAATCTTGGTGCTTACTCCTAGCCGACTGGCCGCGCCCCGCCGCGGCGTGACGGGGGCCAGCATGGCCCGCGAGGGATGGCCTCGACTACCGTGGCGAGCCGGAGAGTGCATCGCGACTCCATTCCGACACCGTTGAAGTCTTTGCAACACGCCGGGCCAATGGCACGGGCCGTATGGACAGTGCGACTAATATAATACTCATGGAGACGACAACGGATTATTTAGCTACGCTTGATCACGGCAGGGGGCATGTGGCTGTCCGCATCGCTATCTATGCCCGCCTGAGTCGAGACCCTAGTGTCGTGTGACTGAAGTAGCTTGACCTCGGGTTTCCCGTCCGGGACGATGGCTTATGGCGTTGACTGTGGAGGTGGAGGTTCCGCCGCGCGACCGTGAGGTGCTGGCGTCCTGGGTGCGGTCGCCGTCGATCCGGGCCGGGCTCGCGCAGCGGGCCAGGATTGTCCTGCTGGCGGCGGACGGGCTGGGCACGAATGAGATCGTCCGCCGGACCGGGGTGTCCAAGCCGACCGTGATCGCGTGGAAGCAGCGGTATGCCGCGGAGGGGATCGGCGGGCTGGATGACCGGCCGAAGCCGGGCCGGCCGCGGACCACCGATGACGTGGCGGTCGTGCTGGCGACGCTGGAGCCGCCGCCGGGGCGGCTGGGGGTGACGCACTGGTCGTCCCGGCTGCTGGCCGCTGAGCTGGGCCTGTCCAACGTGAAGGTCGCCCGGGTCTGGCGCGAGTACGGGCTGCAGCCCTGGCGGGCCGAGACCTTCAAGTTCTCCACCGACCCGCAGCTGGAGGCGAAGCTCCGCGACGTGGTGGGCCTTTACCTGAACCCCCCGGACAAGGCAGTGGTGCTCTGCGTGGACGAGAAATCGCAGGTGCAGGCCCTGGACCGGACCGCGCCGATCCTGCCGCTGCGGCCCGGCCTGCCGGCGAAGGCGACGCATGACTACGTCCGGCACGGCACCACCACGCTGTTCGCCGCCCTGGACGTCGCGACCGGGAAGGTCACCGACGCCTGCTACCCCCGGCACCGCCACCAGGAGTTCCTGCGGTTCCTGCGCCAGGTCGCGAAGGCCTACCCGCGCCGGGAGCTGCACATCGTCGCGGACAACTACGCCACGCACAAGCACCCGGACGTGCAGGCCTGGCTGGCCAGGAACCCCCGGATCACGCTGCACTTCACCCCGACCTCCGGGTCCTGGCTCAACATGGTCGAGATCTTCTTCGGCATCATCACCCGCCAGGCCATCCGCCGCGGCACCTTCACCTCGGTCCGCGACCTCATCACCAAGATCCAGGCCTTCATCGACAGCTGGAACGAGCGCTGCCACCCCTTCACCTGGACCAAGACCCCCGACGAGTTACTCCCGCACTGCCGGCCCGGTAAAAGAACCTCGTTCACGCGACACTAGTGGTCTGAGTACGAACACCTCCATACAGGTTGCTGAGTGTCTTGAAGAAGTTAAGCGCTTTGCCCTGGAGTACGGCAAGGATGTCGAGGTCGTCGTCATTTTCGAAGAGAACGACGTCAGCGCATCTGAATTCTCAAAAAAATCAAGGCCCGATTTCCGGGCTCTAATTCAGCTTATAAGGGAAGACCAGGTCGATATGATCTTCGCGACCGAGGTGGAACGCCTTGTGCGACAGCCAGTCGAAGCTGAGCAACTGATCGACCTCGCTGCCACGACCGATCTAATAGAGATCCATCTCACCACGGATCAGGGCTACAAGCTGTCGACCGCGAACGGCGTCCATCGACTAAGGACAACCGTCAAGCTTGCGGAGCGCGAGTCGCGTAAGACCAGCGAGCGCCTGAGGCGCAAGCTGGCAGACAAGGCGCGCAAAGGCGAGACACACGGCAGTCGTCGATGCTTTGGCTACAAAGCTGGCAATATGGAGATCGACGACGCAGAGGCTTCCATCCTTCGCGAGATGGGAGTCAAGCTGCTTGCCGGTTGCTCGTTTAAAGAGATCGCTTACTGGGCGAACGAGAAGGGATATAAGACTGCCGAGGGCAAGATGTGGTATCCGGTAACTATTAGGAACAGCCTCCGGCGAGTGCGGTATGCCGGCATCCGGGAGCATCATGGGGAATGGTACAAGGCAACATGGCCCCCGGTCTTCGACACCGCCACCTGGGAACAGATGCAGCTAAAGATCAAGCTCAGCTCGGACAGATTTGCTGACCGGCGTAAGGCGCGGAAGTACCTGCTGACCGGCCGTGTGTACTGCGGCAAGTGCGGATCCTCGCTGAACGGCGAGACCAAGCGTGACCATCCCGGTCGGCCGCTACGTCCTGTCTATCACTGCCGAGTACAAGGCGATGCGCAGAGATACCATGGCTGTGGTGGTGTAACAGTCAACGCTGAGGCGCTTAACTGGTACATTCGTGAGTCCGTCTTTGACCGCCTCGACCCAGAGAAAGTCGTTGAGCTGCTGCGATATCACGAGCAAGGCGACGACAAGCTGAAGCAACTTCTTGACGAACGAGCTGAGCAGCAACTCAGGCTGGATGGCTTGATCGATGATTACGCAAGTGGTCTTCTAGGCCGCGCGGAGCTGGCGAGGGCCAAGGCAAGGGCCAAAGCCGAACTATCCCGTATAAGTAAAGATATCGATGTTCTCCGCACCTGCAGGCTCCAGGCGGGCCCGCTTATGGCAAGGGAATCGCTTCTACAGTTTTGGGATGCCAACGACGTCGGTTGGCGCGGCGCGCTGGTCGGTATGCTTGTTGAGCGAATCGATGTAGTTCCAAGTACTAGTAAGCCATTCGTCAGAGTGGATGGTGTCACTATGCGGTTCGACAAAGAGCGTGTCAAGATTACATGGCGCAAAGTCCATGGTCTTACAGCTTCGGCGGCTTGAACCATCCATGAAAGCGTTACGAGACGATTACGCTGGCGAGCACATGGCAGTTCCTCCACCTTCCCATGGCTTGCAATGGTAATAGTGAAAGCGCGCTACCTAAAAAAGCGTGCCCTCACGCTCGATCCCGCGCATCGCGTCGTAATCCAAGACCACGCAGCGGATACCACGGTCCTCGGCAAGGGTGCGCGCCTGGGGCTTGAAGGTCTGAGCAGCGAAAATGCCATGGACCGGGGCGAGTAGCGGATCGCGATTCAGCAGATCAAGGTACCTGCTCAACTGTTCGACTGCGTCGATACCAGCGTGACGTTTGACTTCAACCGCCACATGAGCGCCTTGGCGCCCAGCGCTACTTTCAACTGTATTCGCTCCGTCGATATCGCCCCGGCGCTTGATCTCCACCGCGACGCTCAGGCCGGCCGCGTCGCGGCACATCAGGTCGACCGGGCCGATCGGGGTCGGGTACTCGCGCCGGACCAGCCGCCAGCCGTCGCCCAGCACGTGCAGCTGGGCCGCCAGCAGTTCCTGAAGGTGCGACTCCACGCCGTCCTTGACCAGGCCCGGATCCACGCCCAGATCGTAGGAGGAGTCACTGATGATCTCCTCGATCTCGATGGTCAGCGTCTCGCCCGACTTGCCGGTCACCACCCACCGGCCCGGCTGCTCGGCCAGCTTGCACGGCGGCGACATCCAGTTCAGCGGCTTGTAGCTGCCGCCGTCGGAGTGCACCAGGACCGAGGAGTCCGCCTTGATCATGATCAGGCGGGTGGCGAGGGGGAGGTGGGCGGACAGCCTGCCGGCGTAGTCGACGCTGCACCGGGCAATGACAATGCGCACAACGGCTAACTCTAGCGATCGTCCAGCCGGTGTGGGATTCCAGTCGACTGATGTCTCGGCTGGCACGTCCGCCGTCTGCGTAGCCGCGTGGTGCCTGTGGAGCGTTCAGAGAACTGGATGGCTTGTACCGATCGGCTGTACCTGCGGCTCCTGCGGGCAGCGGATGCGGATCCATTGCGGGAGGTCGTGACGCCCGGCTGGGTCGAGACTTTCGTCCGCAGGGCGGAGACCGGACGCTGACTCCGTGGGCCGTCGTCTTGCGCGACGGAGGCGCGGTCGTCGGGTTCTGCGGCTTCTTCGTGCATCCGGTGAAGAGGACCACGATGGGCTATGCGATCGCGCCAGAGTACACAGCGGGACATCTACCGCCGCTAACGATAGGTAGGCGAATCCTCTCTGAGGGTGGCGTAGAGCAGCATGTCCCGGCGTTGGCCGCCGATTTCCTGGTGGCCTCGCATCAGGCCCTCCCGTTGATACCCGGCTCGCTTGGCAGTCCTGATCGAGCCCGTGTTCCAAGGCTCGATGTGAAGCTCGATCCGGTGCAGCCCCGGCACGGTCCACGCGAAGGACGTCAGTGCGGTCAGCGCTGCGGCTGCGATGCCTCGCCCTCGGGCGCTCGGAGCGACGAAATAGCCCGCGGTAGCTCGTCCCTCGGCTAGCTGCCTGAGCCACAGGCCGATGGTGCCCACGGCGCGGCCGGTGTCCGCGTCGGCGATGGCGAACGAGTAGCCGGTGCCCTCGGCCAGGCGGCCGCGCTGGCGGTCGATGTAGTCGTGTGCCTCCTGCTGGGTGGCATCCGCGGGAAGGCTCCCGATGAGCGGGACGTACTGGTCGGTGGACATCTCCATGACCATGATCACGTCCAGGTCGGAGAACTCGCGAAGCACAACAGGTCCGTAGGTCACTGGCCAAGTCGGCCAGGGCGGCAGCTCAGCAGCGATCATCGTCTCAACTTAGAGCGAGAACTACCTGCGCTTACCACTTTGGTCCGTCTTTCCAGGCGCGAAAACCAGGGGGGTGGCCACCGGTTCTGGGCCGGTCTGGGCTCGGCGTAGCCGATCGCGCGGCGCTGCGAGCAGATCGCGGAGAGTCTCGGGGATATCGGTGAGGATGCCGTTGACGCCCAGGCGCAGAAGCTCGGCACGTTCGTCGCGGGGCCGCTCGGGGTTGATGTCCTGGCAGAGGATGTCAGCGGTTGTCCATACGGGCTTGCCCAGTTGATGCATGCGCTCGATCAGGCCGGATGTCTGGCCTCCAGGGCTCTGGTCACGATCAGAGAAGATCCACGGCGGCCACAGCCGGATGACGTCGGCGCCCGCGCAGGCGAACTCCTCAACTGCATCGTGGTCCGGTGGCGCGAACTCCTCGCCCGGTACCAAGCCGAGCGTCCGCAAGTTCGGGTTCAGGCGCTTGAAGTCGTGAAGGTCGGCGAGGCTGCGCGGCCCGACGATCACGTCCAGGATCGCCCCGTACTGCTCTGTCATGCGGACGATGCGGCGATGGTCGAGCAGCGGTCCTGGCTTGATATCGAGTACCAGCTTGGTCCCTGACCCCCGCACCGTTTCAAGGACCTCCTGGAACGTAGGGACCTTCTGACCAGAGAATTCCGGGCCCGCGTGGCTTCCCGCGTCCAGTGAGCGGACATCGGCGAGCGTCAGCTCGCTGACCTTGCCGCGTCCGCTGGTCGTCCGGTCTACGGTGTCGTCGTGCATCACCACGATGTGGCCGTCTGCTGTCGCGCGGAGGTCAATCTCGATCGCGCTGAAGCCCATCTCGATCGCCTTGCGATAAGCCGCGAGCGTGTTCTCCGGGAATCCGGCCACCATCCCGCGGTGAGCCACAATCACGACGTCCCAGTCCCGGTGGGCCATCCGTCCGTCCTAGCTCCGTGCTGGCCTGCCAACCATACTGGCGGCTGGTGCTGCCGCCGGGTGTGCCGAACTGGATCAGTGGCAGCCCGCGAGCGAGCGTGATGCTCTGATGGCGTAGTAGGCGGGGAGCCAGTCGGCCTGGTTCCCGAGGCCCTGGTAGAGCTGGGCGATCGGGCCCTCGCTGAAATGGCTGGTGATCAGCCCGGCATCGGCCAGGCTGGCCAGGACATCGCTGGTGGGCCAGACGAAGGAGGTCAGGTCCACCCCGGGTGAGACTCCGGAGGGCTGCTTGGCAGGGTCGGTGCGACTGAGCGCGCGCGGTTCCCGGCCGAAGTAGTTGCCCGTCAGGGCGAGCTGGCCGTCGTGCACGGCGAGGACTTCCCATATCGGGTGGTGCTCGAACAGGACCAGGAATCCGCCGGGCTTGAGATGGTTGCGGACGATGCGGGCCCACCAGCGAAGGTCGGGCATCCAGCAGATAGCGCCCCAGCTCATGTAGACGATGTCGAACTCGCCGAGCCCTGGAGGCAATTCGTATACGTCGGCAGCGATAAACCGGGCCGTCAGCTGCGCCTGCTGCGCGGTTTCTTGCGCGATGCCGACGGCGACTTCGCTGATATCGGCTCCGGTCACCCGCGCGCCGAGCGTTGCCCACGACAACGAGTCGTTGCCGTTGGCGCAGGCCAGATGCAGCATCGTCTGGCCGTCCACGTCACCGGCAAGCTCAGCCTCGAATCCGGCGAGCGTGGAGTTGCCGTCCAGGAAGAACTGAGGCCCCTTTGCATCCCGCCGCGCGGCGATCATGTTCCAACCGGGGCGGTTAGCCGTCGTGTAGGAGAGCGCTTCGGCCACGCACTGACCCTATACGCGGCGATATCGAGAACTACCGTGCACGCGTGACGGCTCAGCCGTGGCCGCGCAAGGGTCGCTGAACAGGTGGCGAATCGGGAGCGGTGCGGCAGACTTGATCGCGTGGCAGCCCCGGATGAAACTGATCGGCCTGCGAATGCCGACCTGAGGTCCGAGCTGCTGGTCATGTGCGCTGCTGACGGGGCCGCGGTGAGCGCGTTCCTGGCCGACGCCGACCATCACCGGGAGCAGTTCGAGCGCACGCAGACGATCAGGTCGGGTACCCCGTGGCCATATGCGCTGCTGGAGTGGGAGCCTCCCGAGGCTGCCCCGGCCACGGCGCGGCACGTCATCAGCGTGGTCAAGGCGCATACGGCGAGGCTGCGGGTGATCGTGTCGGAGTACGGCTGGCCGGGTCGCAGCCTGGTCGGCGAGGATGGCGCTGACGCTGCGTGGCTCCTGCTGCAGCACGTCAACTCGCGGGTCACGACCATCCGCTCCGCTAGCGGGGATGAGTTCTGCCGCTCGTGCGTGGTGCTGCTGCGCGACGCCGTGGCGCGCGGTGAGGCTCATCCCCGGCACCTGGCGGCGATAGCCGACAGCCTGCGGCTGGGGGATGACGAGCCGCCGGAGTTCGCCTCCCTGCCCGGCCAGTACGAACTGGATGACCATGGCCGGGCCGTGTTCAGCCAGACCGTGGACGTGGCGGCAATTGACCAGCGCCGAGCGGCGATCGGGCTGCCACCGCTGGCCGCCGACCTGGCCCGACTGCGAAGCGGCGCACCAGCCCATGAGATCGGTCCTGGCCTGTGGGAGCCATGGCCGCCGCGTGGCGGTATCTGACCTGGACCAAAGCCGGCCGCTACCCAGCCCGGTTGTCATCCCGCGTATACGCCGCGAGGCCGTCGGCCAGGCTGGGAGCGTCTCCGCTGAGAGCGGCGGGGAGGGCCTGCTGGAGGGCAAAGGTGGCGGCGATGACCTCGGCGGCGGCGATGGTGGGGGTGTGACCGGCGTGCCGCTGCGCGTCGAGGCGCCTGGCCAGGGGCCAGCCGAAGGTCGCGGCTACCGAGGCCAGGTCGTCGGCCTGGTTGCCGATTTCCGCGCCGTCCCAGTCGAGTACGCCGGTCAGGCGGGGTACGGCGGCTTGGTCAGTGCTCCAGAGAAGGTTCGTGCCGCCGAGGTCGCCGTGGACCAGGGCGCTGCCGGTTGGATCTATGGCCTGGACGTGGTTCAGTTCAGCTTCAGTGCGGCGCCGTCCCTGGTCGGACATGAGCGGGAACAAGACGGCGGAGACGTCATCAGCGAACTGATGCCAGCGGCGGCGATCAGCCGGCGGGACTGCCGCCCGGACGGATTCGTCGGTGCCCAGCTCGCCCAGCCGATCCAGGAGCCCGGCGAGATCACCGATCACAGCAGATTCGGACCGGGAGCGGGCGATGTGCTCACCGTCGATCGGCTGGCCCGGCAGCCGGCGCAGCGCAACGTAGCACCGGCCCAGCGGCTGGCGGAGCGCTGCTGTCGACAGCGGCGCCGGGATCACAACCGGCAGCGCGCACCGGCCAAGCTCCTCCAGCAGCGCCACCCGCGCGGGAAGCTGGCGTCGTGAGTGCTCGTCACGGGGAAAGCGGTAGGCGACGTCACCGCAGACCACTACATCGTGGAACTGGCCGCGGACCAGCACCGGCGTGCTGCTCTCGCCGTCACAGCTTCGGCCGATGACCATGAGGTAGTCGTTCAGTGAGAAGGCCTCGGTCACGTGGCTAACTGTAGGAGCTGATCGCGGTCGTGGGGATCGCCTAAGACGCTCCCGCCGAAGGCGCGACCGGGTCCCTGGTGGTCACTGGATGACGGCTAGCTGCTCGTAGTAGCCCACCACGGTGACGGTGTACGCGACGCGCAGGAGGTAGCCGTCGGTGTCGCCGACCGCCCAGTTGAACACCGGATTGACGGCCGTGACGGCCACGTTCTCGGCCACCTCCAGGTCGAAGTCGTCTACCGCCCAGCCAGCGTCGTTGGCCACGCCGTCGTTCTGGATCGAGCCGAGGACGACGGCCGGCGCCCACTGCTGAATGACCAGGCCCTGGCCCTCGGGAAGGTCCGGCACCGGAACGGCGAAATCAGTTTGCCCCCGCTGCCAGCGGCTGCCGTCCTGCGGGCCGACCAACACCGGGTTCAGGATGCAGGTCCCGGACAGGACGTACACCTGGCGTTGCTCGGAGTCGGTGAAGTGGACCCAGTGCTGGCTGCTGAGGAAGTTCTCCGCGGGTGTGCTCATCGGGCTGCTCCTCTGGTCGCGGACCGGCTCGTCGCCGGCCGCTGATGATAGGGCGGAGGCTCGCCGGCCCGGTGTGATACATGCAGGTCGGGGGCATGCGCAAGCAAGTTTCAAATCACCGGCGCGGGTAGGTCGTCGTTACGGCCGAGGGAAGTGACGACATGTACGGCTATCTGCCCGTCCGGTACGCGGGCCTGCTGGCACTGGCGCGGAGGATCGCGCTGGGCGCGGTCGTGGTGGGCGCGTCCTTAGCGCTGGCCGCATGCGGCTCGCCGAGCCTGGCCCCGGGCACGAAGTCGGTAGTGTCGGCGCCCGCCCGCATCGCGCATACCAGGCTCGGCGCCGTGGGGTACCGGATCGTGGGAAGCGGTCCGCCGCTGGTGCTGATCATGGGCTACGGCTGGACCATGGAGGGCTGGGACCCGCGGCTGGTTCACGCCCTAGCTGGGCACCACCGCGTCGTGATGTTCGACAACTCGGGCATCGGCCGTACCCACGAACTGCCCGGGACCTTCAGCATCGACGCGATGGCCGACCAGACCAGCGCGCTGATTGACACCCTCAGGCTGGGCCGGCCGGACGTGCTGGGCTGGTCGATGGGCGGCATGATCGCCCAGGCCCTGGCGGTCCGGCACCCGGCCCAGGTCCGCCGCCTGGTGCTGTGCGCCACCTACCCCGGCACCGGGCAGGCCGTCATGCCGTCGCTGGCGGCCATCCAGGCCGGGAGCGATTTCCCGGCCAATCAGTCCAGCGCGCTCGGCGCGTTCAAGGCGGCTGTCGCCGAATATCCGTCCGCGCCCGCGGTGTCGGCCGGCACGAAAGGGATCCAGAACCTGGCCATGGGCAACTGGCGCACCGGCATCGACGCGGCCGGGCGCAAGACGGCCCGGATCTCGTCGCCCACGCTCATCGCCGACGGCGCCGACGACCAGCTGGACCCGGTCACCAACGACCGCGCGCTGGCCCGCATCATCCACGGCGCGCGGCTCGTGCTCTATCCGGACGCCGGGCACGCGTTCCTGTTCCAGGACTGGGCGCGCTTCGCGGCTTTGGCGGAATCGTTCCTGGCCGGGCACGCGAGCTCGTAGGTCACGTCGCCTCGGCCAGCCGGCCGGCCAGGTAGCGCCGCTCGGGCTCGGTGCTGGCCAGGTCGAGGGCCTGCCGGTAGCTGGCCGCGGCGCCGGGCCGGTCGCCGAGGCGGCGCAGCAGGTCGGCGCGGGTGGCCGGGAGCAGGTAGTAGCCGGCCAGGTCCCCGGACGCCTCCA
Source organism: uncultured Actinomycetota bacterium (assembly GCA_963730265.1). Taxonomy (GTDB): domain Bacteria; phylum Actinomycetota; class Actinomycetes; order Streptosporangiales; family Streptosporangiaceae; genus DASUBV01. The sequence goes on along the minus strand of CAVSRG010000009.1, from coordinate 2,914,635 downwards.
GGCCGGCCACGATCTCCAGGCCGGCCGCCGGGCCGTCGGCCATGGCCACGGCCACGGCCCGGTTCAGCTCGATGACCGGCGACGGCGTGAGCTCGGCCAGCCGCCCGTACAGCCAGGCGATCTGGGCCCAGTCGGTGGCGGCCGCCTCGGGCGCGGTGGCGTGGCAGGCGGCGATGGCCGCCTGGATCAGGTACGGCCCGGCCGGGCCCCGCTGGAGGGCGGCCTGGAGGATGGCGTCGGCCTCCTCGATCTGCGGGCGGTTCCAGCGAGCCCGGTCCTGGTCCTCGAGGGTGATCAGCTCGCCGTCGGCGCCGACCCGGGCGTCCCGCCGGGCGTCGTGGAACAGCATCAGGGCCAGCACGCCCGCGGTCTCGGGCTCGCCGGGCATGAGCCGGACCAGCACCCGGGCCAGCCGGATGGCCTCGGCGCACAGCCGCCGGCGGACCAGGTCGGCGCCGGAGCTGGCCGCGTAGCCCTCGTTGAACAGCAGGTAGAGCACGGCCAGCACGCCGGCGGTGCGCTCGGGCAGCAGGTGCGCCGGCGGCACCCGATAGGGGATGCCGGCGTCGCGGATCTTGTGCTTGGCCCGGACCAGGCGCTTGGCCATGGTCGGCTCGGGGACCAGGAACGCCCGGGCGATCTCGGCCGTGCTCAGCCCGGCCAGGGTGCGCAGGGTCAGCGCGACCCGCGCCTCCAGCGGCAGTGCCGGGTGGCAGCAGGTGAAGATCAGCCGCAGCCGGTCGTCGGCGATGCCGCTCTCGTCATCATCGGCGAGACCGACCGGATCCTCGGGCGGCGACAGGACCAGCGTGTCCCGGAGCCGGGCGGTCTCGGTGGCCCGCCGGCGCAGCCGGTCCAGGGCCCGGTTCCGGGCCGTGGTGGTGAGCCAGGCGCCGGGCTTGCGCGGCACGCCGTCGCGGGGCCAGGTGCGCAGGGCCTGCGCGAACGCCTCCTGGGCGCACTCCTCGGCCAGGTCCCAGTCGCCGGTCATGCCGATCAGCGCGGCCACGATCCGCCCCCACTCCTCGCGGAACGCCTCGTCAACCGCCCGAGTAGCCTCACCCTCCTCCATGCCCGCACCCTAGCGACTCCGCCGACCGTCCCCGCGAGCGCCAGGGAATACAGTGCCGCTATGTCGCGACTTCCTTACCTGCGCTATGACGATCTCGACAACAACGGCCGCCTGGTGTGGGACGGCGTCGTCAGCTCCCGCGGCGACCAGCTGATCAACAACGAGGGCGGCCTGATCGGCCCGTTCAACGCCTTCGTGCACGCGCCCGGCGTGGGCGCCGAGATGAGCGCGCTCGGGGCCGAGGTCCGGTTCCGCACCTCCATCGAGCGCCGGCTGACCGAGGTGGCCATCATCACCGTCGGGGCCCGGTGGCGGGCCGAGTTCGAGTGGTGGGCGCACGCCCGGATGGCCCGCCACCACGGCGTGCCCGAGGACGTGGTGGCGGCCATCAGGGACGGCCAGGAACCGCCCTTCCAGGCCGACGACGAGCGGGTCGTCTACGACGTGGTCCGCGAGCTGGCCAGCACCGGCCGGGTCAGCCCCGACGCGTACGCGGCCGGCCAGCGGCTGCTCGGCGACCAGGGCATGGTCGAGCTGGTCTCCATCTGCGGCTACTACACGCTCATCTCGTTCCTCCTCAACGCGTTCGAGGTGCCGCTGCCCGACGGGGCCGAGCCGGCCTGGGACGAGTAGTCGCCGGTAAGGTCACCGCCATGGAGATTCGGGAGGTGGCCGTCGTCGGCCTGGGCACCATGGGGGCCGGGATCGCCGAGGTATTCGCCAGGGCCGGGCTGCGGGTGGTGGCCATCGAGGCCGACGAGGCGGCGCTGAACCGCGGCCTGTCGATCCTGGACGGCTCGCTGGGCCGGGCCGTCGGCCGCGGCCGGCTGACCAGCCAGGAACAGGACGAGATCCGCGGGCGGGTGACCCCGGCAGGCGGCTTTGACGAGGCCGCGGGGGCCGACCTGGCCATCGAGGTGGTGCCCGAGCATCTGGAGATCAAGCGCCGGGTCTTCGCCGAGCTGGACCGGGTCTGCCGTCCCGACGCCATCCTGGCCACCAACACCTCCTCGCTGTCGGTCACCGACATCGCCGCGCCGACCCGGCACCCCGGCCGGGTGGTCGGCCTGCACTTCTTCAACCCCGCGCCGGTGATGCGGCTGGTCGAGGTGGTCGGCACGGTGCTGGCCGACGACGGCGTGCAGGCCGCCGCGGCCGACCTGGCCCGGCGGCTGGGCAAGACCCCGGTGCAGGTCGGGGACCGGGCCGGGTTCGTGGCCAACGCCCTGCTGCTGCCCTACCTGAACCACGCCGTGACCCTGCTGGAGACCGGCTTCGCCAGCCGCGCGGACATCGACGCGGCCGCCACCGCGGGCATCGGGCTGCCCATGGGCCCGCTGGCCCTGCTCGACCTCATCGGCCTGGACACCTCGCTGTCGATCATGGAGGTGCTGCGCGAGGAGTTCGGCGGACCGCGCTACACGCCCGCGCCGCTGCTGCGCCGGCTCGTCGCCGCGGGCCGTACCGGCCGGAAGAGCGGCCGCGGCCTGTACGAGTACGCCGACGGAAAGCCCGTCACGCCGGTCATCACCGATATCCCTAACAATGGGCTCGCCCCGCCGCCCGCCACCGTCACCCTGGTCGGCACCGGCGCGGACCTGGAGGGGGAGTTCGGGGCGGCGGCCGCGGCGGCCGGCATCAGCATCACCCCGGACCCCGGCCAGCCCAGCGACCTGGTCATCATCGCCGCGGAGCCCGGACTCCTCGGTGCTGGCCGCCGCCCTGGCCGCCGGGCGGCCGCAGGACACCGTCGGCCTGTACGCCGGCGGCGGGAGGCTGGCCGAGCTCGTGCATCACCCGGCTGACCTCGCCCGCCGCCGGCGGCCGCGGCCGAGGCGCTGGCGGGCCGGCTGGGCCTGTCGGTGGTGCTCGCGCCGGACCGGCCGGGCTTCCTGGCCGGGACGCTGCTGTACCCGCACCTGGCCGACGCGGTCCGGATGGTGCAGGACGGCTACGCCTCGGCGGCCGACGTGGACACGGCGATGACCCTGGGCTGCGGCTACCCGAAGGGCCCGCTGGAGCTGCTGGACGAGGCCGGGCCCGAGCGGGCGCAGGCCGTGCTGTCGGCCATGTATGACGCCTACGGCGACCCGGCCTTCGCGCCCCCGCCGCTGCTGGCCGAGCACGCCGCCGCCGGGCTCGGCTTCCGCGGCTGAGCGGCCTGGCCGAGGTGCTGGCGCCGAGCAAATATCGTGACATCCGTGAGTCCCCGCAAGGCCCGCCGCCTGCCCGATGAGCTGCCCCGCCGCCCCCGGCGCGGGGCCAGCCGGGCGGTCGCCGCGCGCCCGGTCAACGGCGCGGAGCCGCCGGTCCGGCTGGGGCCGCCGCGGGTCGAGTCCTGGCCCGACGGCGACTGGGTGATCCGCCAGGTGCCCGGTATCGCGGCGACCAAGGTCTACCGCTGTCCCGGCTGCGACCAGGAGATCCAGCCCGGCGTCGCGCACGTCGTGGTCTGGCCGGAGCAGGGCAACGGTGCCGAAGATCGCCGGCACTGGCACAATTCGTGCTGGCAGCGCCGCCCGCGCCGGCCCAGGCCCGTACCGCTGAGGAGCCCATGACGCGAGATCACCGCCAGCACGGTCCTGCCCGCGCGTCGGGAGCCGATCACGCTGCGGACGGCCGACGGCCTGTCGCTGGTCGGCGAGCTGGCCCGGCCCCAGGCCCGGCCGCCGGCGGCCACGCTCATCTGCCTGCACCCGCTGCCCACGGCGGGCGGGATGATGGACAGCCACATCCTGCGCAAGGCCGCCTACCGGCTGCCCGCGCTGGCCGACCTGGCCGTGCTGCGGTTCAACACCAGGGGCACGACCTCGGAGCGGGGCACCAGCGAGGGCGAGTTCGGCGGGGGCGACGACGAGCGGCACGACATCGCGGCCGCGATCGACTTCGCGGTGGACCGCGACCTGCCGGAGCGCTGGCTGGTCGGCTGGTCGTTCGGCACCGAGCTGGCCCTGCGCTGGGGCTGCGACCCGGATGTGACCGGCGCGATCCTGCTGTCGCCGCCGCTGCGCCGGGCCGGAGACGCCGACCTGGACCGCTGGGCCGCCTCGGGCAAGCCCCTGCTGGCGCTGATCCCGGAGTTCGACGACTACCTGCGGCCCGACGAGGCCAGGGCCCGCTTCGCCCGGGTGCCGCAGGCCGAGGTGGTGGCGGCCGAGGGGGCCAAGCACCTGTGGGTGGGGGAGCGCTACACGCGGGTGGCGCTCAACGAGATCGTCCGCCGGGTCAACCCGGCCGCCTGGCCCCTGCCCACCTCCGTCGACCCCGAGCTGGTCGGCGACACTACGAGCTGAGGATTGCCCATGAGCCTGTTCGAGCTGACCGGTAAGAAGGCGTTCGTCACGGGGGCCTCCCGTGGCATCGGCCAGGTCATCGCGGTCGCGTTCGCCGAGGCGGGCGCCGACGTGGCGATCGTCGCGCGCAGCGCCGACGGCCTGGCCGAGACCGCTTCCGACATCGAGGCGGTGGGCCGCAAGGCGGTCGTCATCCCGGCCGACGTGACCAGCGAGGAGGAGGTCAACGGCGCGGTCGGCACGGCCATCGACCAGCTCGGCTACGTGGACATCGTGGTCAACAACGCGGGCGGGTCCAACTTCATGGTCGAGTTCCGCGACCTGCGGCTGTCCGGCTGGGACAAGCTCATCCAGCTCAACCTGAACTCGGCGGTCTACGTCTGCCGCGCGTTCGCCGGCCACCTGCTGGACCGCGGCCAGGGCTCGGTCATCAACGTGGCCTCGGTGGCCGGGGTGGCGTCCGCACCGACGATCGCCCCCTACGGCGCGGCCAAGGCCGCGGTGATCTCGCTGTCCAAGACGCTGGCCGTGGAGTGGGGCGCCCAGGGCATCCGGGTCAACGCGCTGTGCCCGGGCTGGACCGCGACCGACCTAAACCGCAACCTGTGGGCGGACCCGGAGGCCGGCCCGGCCACGATCGCCAACGTGCCGATGCAGCGCTGGGCCAGGCCGGAGGAGATGGCCGGGCCCGCGGTGTTCCTGGCCAGCGACGCCTCGTCCTACATGACGGGCCAGGTCCTGGTGGTGGACGGCGGCCAGACGGCCAGCGCCTAGCCCCGGCCAGCGCCCGACGACCGGCCGCGAACGCGAACGGCCCTCCCGGTCACACCGGGAGGGCCGTTGTCGTTTGTTCCGCGCCGGGGCTCATCCAGCTCGCCTGAGCGGCGGCTCGCCCCGAGCCAGATATAGCGGAGTGCGTTATTCCGTCCACCACTCCTCGGAATCGCCCTTGGCCGTCTTGGCGGCGGGCTGCTTGGGCGCGCCGTTGCCGTTGCCGTTCCCGTTGCCCGAGTCGGCCTTGACCGCGGGCGCCTGCTGGGTGGCGGCGGCGTGCTGGGCCGGGGCCCGCTGCGCGGCGGGGGCGCCGCCGCCGTTGGCCGGCGGCCCGGCGGTGACCGCCTTGGCCGCCGGGGCGGCGACGGCGGCCTGGGCCGGCTGCTTGAGCGCATCGGCCAGGCCGGGCATCTGCGTGCCAAGCAGCTGGCTGATCTGGGCCAGGTGCGCCGCCACGCTGTCCTTCTGCTTGTTCAGGTCGTCGACCTGACGCTGGGCCAGGGTGCGAATCCGGTCCGCCTCGGACTTGGTGTCGGCCAGCATCTGGTCGGCCTGGCCCTTGGCCTGGGCGACGATCTGGTCGGCGTTCTTCTTGGCGTTGCTGACCAGCTGGCGCGAGTGCTGGTCGGCGTCGCGGCGGGTCTGCTCGGCCTGGGCACTGGCCTTGGTCGCGCGCTGCTCGGCGGTGGCCGCACGCTGCTCGGCCTCGGAGACCAGCTTCTGCGTGGCGGCCTGGGCGGCGGCGAGCCGCTCGGCCTCCTGGCGCTCGGCCTCCTCGCGGCGGGCGGCGAGCTGGATGTCGAACTCGGCCTCGGCCTGAGCCCGCTGAGCCTCGCTCTCCTCCAGGATGCGCTGGGCCTGGCTGCGCATCTCGTCGGCCTGGCGCTTGGAGGTGGTGAGGATCTCGTCCCGCTCGCGCTTGGACGAGGCCCGCATCTGGGCCACCTCGCGCTCGGCCGTGGTCCGCATCTTGGCCACTTCGCGCTCGTTGCCCGCGCGCTTCTCGGCCACCTCGTGATCGGCGGTGGCCCGCAGCTTGGCCACCTCCCGCTCGGTGGTGGAGGTCAGCTCGTCGGCCTCGCGCCGGGCGCCGGTACGGATGCTGTCGGCCTCGCGCTCGGCCGACCCGCGCAGGTCGTCGGTCTCCCGCTTGGCGTTGGCGCGCAGTTCGGCGGCCTCGTTCTCGGCCGCCGCCCGCAGTTCGGCGGCCTCTACCTTGGCCGCGGCGTTGAGCTCGTTGGCGCCGGTCCTGGCCTCCTGGACTATCTCGGTCGCCTGCTCCTCGGCCAGCCGCAGCAGCTGCTCAATGCGCGAGCCCAGGCCGGCGTAGGTGGGGCGCTCCTGCTCCTGAAGCTGCCGGTGGGCGTCGGTCAGCTCCTGCTGGAGGGCCTGAGCCTGATCCCGGTGCTGGCGTACGTCGCCGTCGATTTGCTTCAGGTACTCATTCACCTGGTGCGGGTCATAGCCACGCATGACCCGGGCGAAGTCGCGCTGCGGAGTTTCCTCGAAGAAGTTGCTGAGCTGAGCATCGATGTCGGGCTGCATGTCGCCTAATCCTGTGTAGACGGGAGAATTCGCACACCGGGGCAACCGTCTGATGTGTCCATTCGCCAGACCCGGAGGGCTAGCCCACGGTGCCCCAGGCCCGGCCGGCACGCAATTCCGCTCGCCCGGTGCCGGCAGCGTACTCTCCTGGTGCGCCGTTGGCGGCCTGTTCGGGGTTGCTCGCGCCAGAGATGTATTTTTTTGCGTAATGTCATTTTTGTTAGGGCCTTCTAACGCGAACTGGAGTGCGCTAGGCGGTCGCATTTGACCCGGCTCGGGCCGGGGCCCGGGCAGGGACCGGGGGCTCAGTCGGGCGGCGCCGGCGCGGCCTGGACCAGCTCGGTCAGGACCCCGCCGAGATCGGCCGGGTGAAGGAACGCTATCGACGCGCCCATCGAGCCGTGCCGGGGCCGCTGTCGATCAGGCGCACGCCGCTGGCGCCGATCGACGCCAGCGCGGCTGTGATATCCGCCACGCCGTAGCCGACGTGATGGACGCCCTCGCCGCGCCGCTCCAGGAACCGCCCGACCGGGGTGTCCGGGTCCCAGCGGCTCGAGCAGCTGGACGTAGGAGCCGCCCGCCGGCCCGTCGCGCGACCTGCAGCATCGCCTCGCGGACGCCCTGGGCCTCGTTCACCTCGCGGCTGACCACGGTCAGCCCGATGACGTCGACTCGTAGAAGGCGATCTTCGTCCTCCAGGTCCCGGCAGGCGATTCCCACGTGGTCGATGCGGGTCAGCATGCAGATGCACCCCTCTGGCCTCGGCGGTTCTCACGCGAGTATCGTTTCAGGCATGCGTGATCCAGGAATCCAGTGATCGTGGGCGGGGCCAGGACGGCCATCGGGCGGCTGCTCGGCTCGCTGAGCGGCTTCAGCGGGGCCGAGCTCGGCGGCATCGCCATCAAGGCCGCCCTGGAGCGGGCCGGCGTGCCCGGCGACCAGGTCGACTACGTGATCATGGGCCAGGTGCTCCAGGCCGGCGCCGGCCAGATCCCGTCCCGGCAGGCGGCCGTGGCGGGCGGCATCCCGATGACCGTGCCGTCGCTGACCATTAACAAGGTCTGCCTGTCCGGCCTGGACGCCATCGCGCTGGCCGCGCAGCTCATCCGGGCCGGCGAGTTCGACATCGTGGTGGCCGGCGGCATGGAGTCCATGTCCCAGGCCCCGCACCTGCTGCCGGGCGCCCGGCGCGGCTTCAAGTACGGCTCGGCCGAGCTGGTCGACTCGATGGCCCACGACGGCCTGACCGACGCCTTCGACCACGTGTCCATGGGCGAGTCCACCGAGCGGCCACAACGGCCAAGCTGGGCATCACGCGGCAGGAGCAGGACGAGTTCGCGGCCCGGTCGCACCAGCTCGCGGCCCGGGCGGTCAAGGACGGGCTGTTCGCGGCCGAGATCGTCGGCGTGCCCGTGCCGCAGCGCCGCGGCGAGCCGGTGATCTTCGACACCGACGAGGGCGTCCGCGCCGAGACCACCGCCGAGTCCCTGGCCGGGCTCAAGCCCGCCTTCGCCGCCGACGGCACGATCACCGCCGGGTCGGCGTCCCAGATCTCCGACGGCGCCTGCGCGGTCGTGGTCATGTCGGCCGAGGCGGCGGAGCGCCGCGGCGGCCACCGTGCTGGCCGAGATCGGCGCGCACGGCGTCGTCGCCGGCCCGGACAACTCGCTGCACTCCCAGCCGTCGCGCGCCATCGAGAAGGCCCTGGGCCGGGCCGGGCTGGCCGTCGCGGACCTGGACCTGATCGAGATCAACGAGGCGTTCGCGGCGGTGGCCATCCAGTCCATGCGCGACCTGGGCGTCGATCCAGGACCGGGTGAACGTCAACGGCGGGGCCATCGCGCTCGGCCACCCCATCGGCGCCTCGGGCGCCCGCATCGCGCTGCACCTCATCAACGAGCTGCGCCGCCGCGGCGGCGGCCTCGGCGCCGCCGCGCTGTGCGGCGGCGGCGGCCAGGGCGACGCGCTGCTGTTCCGGGTCCCGGCCCCGGCCGGTGGCTGACCGGCGGGTCGCGCCGGGGGCCGCCGCAGGGGCCGCGCGACACGCGAGCCCGGCGGCGCCGGGCGTCGGATCCCGATTCCCTGATCGCCGCCGCGCGGGCGGGTGACCCGCGCGCGCTGGCCCGGCTCATCTCGCTGGTCGAGAACGAGTCGGCCGAGCTGCGCCAGGTCATGAAGGTCATCGCGCCGCTGGCCGGCGGGGCCCGGACGCTCGGGCTGACCGGCTCGCCCGGCGTCGGCAAGTCCACCGTGACCGGCGCGCTGGTCCGCGGCCTACCGGGCCGCGGGCCAGCGGGTCGGCGTGCTCGCCGTCGACCCGACTTCGCCGTTCACCGGCGGCGCGCTGCTCGGCGACCGGGTCCGCATGCAGGACCACGCCACCGACGACGGCGTGTTCATCCGGTCGATGGCCAGCCGCGGCCACCTCGGCGGCCTGGCCTGGGCCACGCCCCAGGCGGTGCGGATCCTGGACGCCGCCGGGCTTCGACGTCATCCTCATCGAGACCGTTGGCGTCGGCCAGGCCGAGGTCGAGATCGCCTCGCTGGCCGACAGCACCCTGGTCGTGGTCGCGCCGGGGATGGGCGACTCGGTGCAGGCGGCCAAGGCCGGCATCCTGGAGATCGCCGACATCTTCGTGGTCAACAAGAGCGACCGGCCCGGCGCCCAGGAGGTCGGTGCGCGACCTGCGCACCATGCTGGCCATGAGCCGGCTACGACCCGGCGGCCTGGAAGCCGCCCATCGTCTGCACCACGGCGTCGCGCGGCGACGGCATCGACGACCTGATCGCCGCCCTGGACCGGCACGCGGACTGGCTGGCCGAGTCGGGCGAGGGCGACCGCCCGCCGCCAGGCCCGGGCCCGCGAGGAGATCTCGGCCATCGCGTCACCGAGCTGCGCCAGCGCCGCCTGGGCGGCCTGCCCGGCGAGGCCCGCCTCGAGGACCTGGCCGCCCAGGTCGCCGCGGGCAAGCTCGACCCCTACGCCGCCGCCGACGCCCTCATCGCCCCCTAGCCCGCCCGGCCGGCCGGACAGCGCCGACCATGACCATTGTCCCGTTCTCCGCAACTAGCTTGTGGGTGTCCCGTCGGGTACGCGCTGACGTACGCGACGGGACACCCACACGTGATCATGAGCGCGGGCCTGTCGCGGGCGGGGCGGATGGGGCGGGCGTGCTGGGTGCGGCGCGGTGGCTGCGGACCGGCTCGGCGGCGGGCTGATCAGGGTCGCGGGTCTGGGACGGGAGGGGCGGGCGGGGAGATGCGGCGGGTGTGGCGCGATGCCGGCCGACCGGCTCGGCTGACCGGGCGTCGCCGGCGGAATCCGTGCCCGTGCCGTACCTGCCGGCTTCGTCGGCGCTCTTCCCGTCCGCGGCGGCCGGGTCCATGCCCGTGCCGGCCGGGTCCGCGCCCATTCCGTCCGTGGCCATTCCGTCCGTGGCCAGCCCGGCCGGACCCGTCCCGCCGGGCGGGGCTGACGTGGCGGCCGCTCCCTGTGTGCTCGACGGGGTGCCTGGTGCGGTGGGCGGGCCAGCGGGAGTGGCGGCGGGCGAGCCTGAAGTGGCGGTCGGGGGAGCGACGCCGGGGTGGGCCGGGACCTCGGTGCCGTCGGATGCGACCGAAGCGGCTTCGATGGCCTGTTCCATGACCGAGTCGCTGCGCAGGCGGGACTCGTAGGCGTGCTTGCCGCCCCGGACGCCGAACAGCCGCTTGGTGGCCACCAGGTACACGACCAGGGCCAGGTTGACCGCCAGGAAGATCAGCGCCGTGACCGTGACCTTATGGGCCAGGTCGTAGATCTCCACCGGCAGGCCGAGCGACGTGGCCACCATGGCGAAGTACTCGCCCCAGCGCCGGGCCAGCCACAGCCCCACCCCCTCGACCACCTCGATGGCGGCGTAGGCGGCCAGGCCGATGGCCACCAGGGTGAGCGAGCTGGCGCTCAGGGTCAGCGCGTGCTGGATGAGGCCGACCAGCTTGGAGTGATCGATGTTGAAGCCGAGCTGGCGGAACAGCTCGCGCAGGATCGGCCGCTCGCGGTCGAAGGCGGCCTCGATGGAGTGCTGGGAGTGCTTGAACCGCCAGAGCAGCACGGCCAGCCCGAAGAACAGCAGTGCGCGCAGGAACCGCTCGACGGAGAAGATCCGCAGGATGAGCAGGCTGCGGATCTGCAGGCCCGCGGCGGACCCGCGGCGCTTCGCGGGCCGGGCCGCTGGCTCCGGCCGGGCCGGGCACGTAGCTGGCGCAGCGCAGGCAGCACCAGGCCTCGCCGTCCGCCGTGGTGGCGCTGAGCTGCGCGCGCACGCCGGGCTCATCGGGCGCGTAGGTGACATGTCCGGATCGTCCGCAGCCGAGCAGACTCCAGTCCATGGTGCAGCCTATGGCAGGAGCCGTAGGCGCAGCGCTCGGCGGGCTCGGTGCGGCCTGGCGCGTCAGGGCGCTGACCGGCAGGATGCCGTCGGCCAGGGTGATGATCTCGGGGCAGGCCAGGGCGAGCCAGTCGGCGTCGCTGCCGGCCGCGACGATGCCGGTGTCAGCGCCGATGTCCCTGATGCTGTCGGCGAGCGCCGCGGCGTCGCCGGGGGCCAGGTCGTCGAGCAGGCCGTCGATGAGCAGCAGTTCGGGCTGGTGCACGGCGGCGGCGGCCAGCCGGGCCCGGCGGGCCACGGGATCGGGTGCGGCCCGCAGCGGCACGTCGGCCCACGGGGTCAGCTCGAGCCGGTCCAGGATGGCGGCGGTCAGCACGGGGCGCTCGCGGCGCGGCAGGCGGGCCCGGCGGGCGGCCTGCTCGACCAGGCCGCGGATCCTGATGCCGGGCCGGGCCCGGCCTTTGCGGCGCGCGACGCCGATCCGGGCCCGCGACGGCGGCCCGGCCGCGCTCGGTACGCATGTCCTCGCCGAGCACTCGCAGCTCGCCGTAGCTGGGCGAGACCACGCCGGACAGCAGGTCCACGACGGCGCTGCGCCGCGCCGGCTCAGGGATCAGGATGCCGAGCGCGGGCTGACCGGACGGCGGGGACTCCAGGCGGAAGCTCGCCGACCGCAGTGACGGGCCCCAGCCATGCCGGACGCCGACCCCGGCGGCCAGTACGGCCGTCATCGGCATGGCAAAGTGTCCGGACGCCACCGACTATCCCCCGATTTTGTGCGGTCACATGGCTCTCAAGCAGGCAATATAACGTTCTGTAAACAAGCGTGTCCACAGGCGCGCCGGGTGATTCCGCTCCGGTTCGCGGGTCACCCGTGGATCACCCCGCGGTCACCCGGGCGTCACGCCCGAAAACACATCCGCCTCACCCGCACCTCCATTTCGCCCGCGCCCGGTACCTTGTGCCTGTGCCCAAGCCGCTGGACCTGCCCTTCGACCCGATTGAGCGGGCCGCGCAGATCTGGGCCAGCCGGTTCGGTGACGCCCGGGCGATGGCGGCGGTCACGGCCATCATGCGGGTGCAGCAGATCCTGCTGGCCGAGCTGGACGGCCTGCTGCGGCCCTACGGGCTGACCTTCGCCCGCTACGAGGCCCTGGTGCTGCTCACCTTCAGCCGCGAGGGCGCGCTGCCGATGTCGCTGATCGGCCAGCGGCTGATGGTGCACCCGACCAGCGTGACCAACACCATCGACCGGCTGGAGAAGCAGGGCCACGTGGTCCGCAAGCCCAACCCGGAGGACGGCCGCGGCACGCTGGCCGAGATCACGGCCACCGGGCGCGAGGTGGTGGCGGCGGCCACGGCCGACCTGATGGCGGCGGAGTTCGGCATGGGCGGCTACTCCGACGACCAGCTCGAGGACATCTCGGCCATGCTGCGCCGCCTGCGCGTCGCGGCGGGCGACTTCACCCCCGACCGCACCCCCGGCTCCTGACCGCCGGGGCCGCCGGGTCGCCGGAGCCCGGAGCGCGGCTCAGCCGGAGATCCGCGCGACGGCGTCCAGGTCTGGCCGCCGTCGGTGGTGACGAACACCTCGCCCAGGCGGCGTCCGCCGGGACCGCGACGCCCTGGGTGGCGCGGGTCATCCCGACGTAGCTGAACCCGCCCGCCGGCGCCCCGCCGGCGATCGTCGCGGCCTGCCAGGCGGCGCCGTCGGGCGAGAAGTCGATGCCGGCGGTGGTGGCCAGCACCACCTGGCCCTGGCTCGCGGCGGCCAGCGACGGTGGCCTGCCCGTCCGCCGGGGGCTGGCTGACCTTCGTCCAGCCGCGCGCCGTCGGACGAGGACTCGCACAGCTGCTTGGTCTGCTGGGCCCGCTGCCCGTGCCCGTCCGGGCGCCGCCCGTGCCGTCGGCGCCGCTGGCGCAGTTGATCAGCAGCCGGGTGTTCCCGACGGCCAGCTGAGCCGCCCAGCGGCGCGCCGCTGGCGGACGCGGCGCCCGGCGCGCACGGCGCCTTCCCGGCGTACCGCCACGGGCCGCCGCTCAGCGACCCGGTGAGGATGTCGCCCGACGGGGCCAGCAGGTACCCCTGGCCGCTGGCCGGGCTCGCCGGTGAGCACGATCGATGGCCGAGGACGCCAGGCCCGGCCGTGCCCATCGCGGTGGCGCGCTGGCGCCGCCGGGATGCTCCAGCGATACCGGCTGCAGCGAGGTGCTGCCCTCGGCCGTGGAGTACAGCGAGAACCGTGAGCAGTCCGACGCGTAGGCCGCGCCCGCTGCCCTGGCAGCGGCCCAGCACCGCGAACGCCCGGTCTCCCGGCCGTCTCCAGGTCGGTCACCCGCAGACCGTAGGTGGCCTCGGGCCGCGGTCCAGGTCCGGCCGCCGTCGCCGCTCGCGTACAGCTGCGGGCCGTAGGCCCAGGCGTGGTCGATGTTGAGGAAGCGCAGCTGGCTCGACGCCCGTCGCCGCCGTCCGGGCGCGCCGGTGACCGGGGCGCTGATCCCGTACCAGCTCTGCCCGTCGGAGGAGGTGCCCGCCAGCGAGGTGCAGATCGCGAGCGACCGGCGGCCCGGCAGTGCCCGGGCGTGCCCGCCTGGCCGATCACCGCGCCGATGGAGCGGCTGATCATGGTGATCGAGGTCGGCTGGAAGTTGGGCGGCGCCGGCGGCGCCCGACGTCGTCACCGACAGCGCCGTCCCGCCGCCGCGCGGCGTCGAGCTGGACGTCGCCGGGGCCGAGGAAGACGTGGGCGCCGACTTGCTCGTGCTGTTCGCCGGCGTGCGTGGTCGACGCCGGGCGACTCGCCGCCGCGGCCGGCCGGGCCGGACTGGCCGTTGCCGGCCAGCAGCCCGGTGGCCGCGGCCGTGGGCACGATCACCGCGCCGGCGATGACCACGACCGCGCCGGCCGCGGTCGCCAGCAGCCTGGTTGGGCTTGCGGCGCCGGGCCCGGCGCTGGACGCGCTCGAACGTGCCCGGCGGCGGGGCCAGCGGCTCCACTTCGCGCGCCAGCCAGTGCTCGATCTCGTCGTGGGGCTCAGTCACGGGCATCTCCCAGCGCGGCCTTCAGGCGCGCCCGCGCATGGTACAGGTCCGCCTTCACGGTTCCCTCCGGGCGGCCCAGCATGGCTCGCCACCTCGCGCACGCCGAAGCCGGCGTAGTAGTGCAGCAGGAACGCGCTGCGCAGCCGGGTCGGGCAGCTCTCGATCAGCGCGCGGACGTCCACGTCCTGGGCCGGATGATAGGCGGGTCGGCGGCGCCCCCGCCGTCATGGTCCGGATCGCCTTGCGCTCCCGCCCGGACTTGCGCCAGTGGTCCCGGACCAGGTTGGTCGCGATCATGTACAGGTAGCTCTGCGGGTTGTCCAGGCCCGGTCCACCGGGCCAGCAGCCGGGTGAACGCCTCGGAGGCGATCTCGTGCGCCGTCTCGTCGTCGTCGACCAGGCGCCGGACCCAGCCCGCCAGCCGCGGATAGCACGCGTTGAAGAGGTCCTCCGCGGCCTGCTGGTCGGCCGCCCGGAGCCTGGCCGCCACTGCGCTCCCTTGACTAGCCGCCGGCCGCCGGCCACCCGCGCGACCACCCGGGCGCCGCACCACGGCCACGGCATCGCGGCCGAGAACCAGCGCCGCATGCCCCAGATCGCTGCGATATCCGCATCGGTTTGTACCACATTTCCCGTCGCGTTCCTGGCCCAGTTCCGGCCGCCGGACGTCGGCCATTGCTCAGGGCCCCCGACGGGCCTGAGCAACACTTAGGACGCCGGACCGCGCCCGCTGGTTGGAACTCGCGTAAACTGGGGCCGGATGTCGGCCGTCCAACGATCTAGATCGCGGCTACAGCTCGGGGGAAGATACTCATGGACATCTCGACCAGACACTTCAGACGCCGGCGGCCAGCCGAGGCCGACGGAAGGCCAGACCGGCGCCCAGTCCGGCACGGGCACGCGAGCGCTGGCAGCGGCGGTATGACCAGCTCGCGCAAGCGCGACGCCGATTTCACCACGCTGTCCGGCCTGGAGGTCGAGCCCGTCTACGGCCCGCCCGACGGCGCCGTCGTGCCCGGCTTCGAGCGGATCGGCTGGCCCGGCGAGTTCCCGTTCACCCGCGGCCTGTACCCCGGCGGCTACCGGGGCCGGGCCTGGACCATCCGGCAGTTCTCCGGGTTCGGCAACGCCGACGCAGACCAACGAGCGCTACAAGATGCTGCTCGCCGCGGGCGGCGGCGGCCTGTCGGTCGCCTTCGACATGCCCACGCTGATGGGCCGGGACTCCGACGACCCGCGAGTCGCTGGGCGAGGTCGGGCACTGCGGCGTGGCCATCGACTCGGCGGCCGACATGGACGTCCTGTTCGCCGGGCATCCCGCTGGCCGACGTCACCACGTCGATGACGATCAGCGGCCCGGCCGTGCCGGTGTTCTGCATGTACCTGGCCGCCGCGCAGCGGCCAGGGCGCCGACCTCGGCAAGCTCAACGGCACGCTGCAGACCGACATCTTCAAGGAGTACATCGCCCAGAAGGAGTGGCTGTTCCCGCCGGAGCCGCACCTGCGGCTGATCGGCGACCTGATGGAGTACTGCGCCGCGCGAGATCCCCGACTACAAGCCGCTGTCGGTGTCCGGCTACCACATCCGCGAGGCCGGCTCCACGGCCGCGCAGGAGCTCGCCTTCACGCTGGCCGACGGGTTCGGCTACGTCGAGCTGGGCCTGTCCCGCGGCCTGGACATCGAGACAGTTCGCGCCGGGCCTGTCCTTCTTCTTCGACGCGCACATCGACTTCTTCGAGGAGATCGCCAAGTTCCGCGCCGCCCGCCGGATCTGGGCCCGGTGGCTGCGCGACGTCTACGGCGCCCGCACCGAGCGGGCGCAGTGGCTGCGCTTCCACACCCAGACGGCCGGCGTCTCGCTGACCGCCCAGCAGCCCGACAACAACGTCGTGCGCACCGCGGTCGAGGCGCTGGCCGCCGTGCTCGGCGGCACCAACTCGCTGCACACCAACGCCCTGGACGAGGTGCTGGCGCTGCCCAGCGAGAAGGCGGCCGAGATCGCGGTGCGCACCCAGCAGGTGATCATGGAGGAGACCGGCGTGGCCAACGTGGCCGACCCGCTCGGCGGGTCCTGGTACCTGGAGGCGCTGACCGACCGGCTGGAGGCCGCAGGCCGAGGAGATCTTCGCGCAGATCAAGGCGATGAGCCCGGACGAGACGATGACCGGCGGCATCCTGCGCGGCATCGAGGACGGCTGGTTCATGGCCGAGATCGCCGAGGCCGCCTTCGACTACCAGCGCAAGCTCGAGAAGGGCGACAAGCGGGTGGTCGGCGTGAACTGCCACACCGACACCGTCGAGAAGCCGGTCGAGATCCTGCGGGTCAGCCACGAGGTCGAGGTCGAGCCAGGTCGCGCGCGCTGGGCGTCCGGCGGGCCGGCCGGGACGACGCGCCGGTCGAGGCCGCGCTGGCCGCGCTGCTGGCCGCCGCGCGCAGCGGCGACGAACATGATCCCGCCGATGATCGCGGCCGCCCGCGCCGAGGCCACCCTGGGGGAGATCTGCGACGCGCTGCGCGCGGAGTGGGGCGGCTACGCCGAGGCCCCCGCGTTCTGAGCGATTTATCGAGCCGAAACGGTCGCGCCGCGCTCGATCCGGCTCGCCGGGCGCGGCCTGCGGTGCGAGCTGCTCGCGGCATGGGGCAGGATGGAGTTATGAGCAGCAGCCTCAGGGTTTCTCCATCCAGGGCGCCGTAGACCTGGGCGCCCGGCAGGCCGCGGCGCAGCGCAGGCAGCGGGCCGCGCAGGCCCCGGCCGCCGGAGCGGCCGACGCCCCGGCGCGGCATGTCATCGAGGTCACCGACGAGACGTTCAACACCGAGGTCGTCACCCGGTCCCGGACGGTCCCGGTCATCGTGGACCTGTGGGCCGAGTGGTGCGGCCCGTGCAAGCAGCTCGGCCCGGTCCTGGAGAAGCTGGCCGCCGAGGCGGACGGCGCCTGGATCCTGGCCAAGGTCGACGTCGACGCCAACCCGCAGCTCAGCGCCGGCCCTCCAGGTGCAGAGCATCCCCATGGTCGTGGCCGTCGTGGCCGGCCAGGTGGCCGACGGTTTCCTGGGCGCCATGCCCGAGCGGCCAGGTCAAGAGCTGGCTCGGCCAGGTCATGCAGGTCGCCGAGCAGTTGGGCCTGGCCGCCGGCGCCGGCGCGCGAGCGGCGCCGAGGCCCGGCGCGCAGGCGCTCGGCATGGACGGGCCGGACGGCCCGCATGTGCGACCCGGCGTTCGCCGAGGCCCAGGAGGCCATGGAGCGCGGCGACCTGAACGCCGCCGCGGCCGCGTTCGAGAAGGTGCTCGCGGCCGACCCCGGCGACCCGATGGCGACCATGGGCCTGCGCCAGGTCGAGCTGCTGCGCCGGGTCAGCTCCTACGACCAGGCCAGCGCCCGGCAGGACGCCGACCGACAACCCCGACGACGTCGACGCGCAGGCCCGGGTGGCCGACATCGACCTGGCCATGGGCCGGATCGACGCCAGCTTCGACCGGATGCTCGACGCCGTCCGGGCGACCGCCGGCGAGGACCGGGACAAGGCCCGCAAGCACCTGCTCGGCCTGTTCGAGATCTTCCCGCCGCGGTGACCCGCGGGTGACCAAGGCCCGGGCGCACGCTGTCCAGCCTGCTGTTCTGACCCGCCCGCTCGGCCGCGTGGGCGGGCTAGCCGTCGGCGTCGGACAGGTGCTCCAGGGCGGGCAGCGCCGCGGCCAGCGCGGCGAGCTGGTCAGGCGGGCAGCGTCAGCAGGTTGTCGGCCAGCAGGCTCGTGGTCTCCTGGCGGATCCGGTCGCAGCATCGACGGTGCCCAGCTCGGTGACCGAGAGCAGGCTGGCCCGGGCGTCGCCGGGGACCGGCTCGCGCTCCACGTAGCCCGCGCTCCTCCAGGGCGCTGACCAGCCGGGTCAGCGTGGACGGCGCGATCCGCTCGGCCGCGGCCAGGTCGCCGAGCTTCAGCGGCCCGTCGCGGGCCACGGTGGCCAGGGCGGACAGCTGGGTCGGCGTCAGGTCGGCCACCTCGTGCTTGCGCAGCCGCCGGGACAGGCGCAGCAGCGCCGCGCGCAGCCGGGCGACGTCGATCAGTCCGGCCGCGGCCCGGCCGGCGCGGTCAGCCGGCCGCGCGGCAGCGGCCGGCTCCCTCGCGTGGACGCCAGTGCAGGTTACGTCGGCGCCATCCGTGGCGCCTGCGGGCTCGCGGTCGGCCGCGGGGGTATCCGTGGGCATCGCTGAGGTCAATCGTGACGTTCTCGTTTCGGGCTCGGGCCGGACGCTTGCGGCGGCCCGCCGGCGCATGATGAGCGTATGGCGGATGAATCCCTGGGCGGCCGGCTTCTGGTGGCCACGCCGCTGCTCGGCGACCCTAACTTCCGGCGGACCGTGATCCTGGTCGTCGAGGACGACCCGGACGAGGGCACCCTCGGCGTCGTGCTGAACCGGCCCAGCGAGGTTCCGCTCGGCCAGGTGCTGGAGGCCTGGACCGAGCTGGTCACCGGGCCGCCGGTGGTGTTCCGGGGCGGGCCGGTCTCGCCCAACAGCGCGCTCGCGCTGGCCCTGGCCCGGTCCGGGGACGAGCCGCTGGGCTGGCGGTCGCTGGCGGGCTCCCCGCTGATGGCCAGGGTCGGCCTGGTTGACCTGGAGGCGCCCCCCGAGCTGCTGGCCGGCGGCATCACCTCGTTCCGGGTGTTCGCCGGGTACGCGGGCTGGGGGGCCGGCCAGCTGCCGCGCCGAGATCGACGAGGGCGCCTGGTACGTGCTGCCCGGCGACCCGGCCGATGCCTTCATCGCCGACCCCGAGCGGCTGTGGCCGGACGTGCTGCGCCGGCAGGGCGGCGAGCTGGCCCTGGTCGCCACCTATCCCGACGATCCGGTCCTCAACTGACCGGCGGCGGGTAAACTCCTGCCTTGTGAGCACAGAAGTCCTGCCTGGCAGCAGTACCCGCCTGGACGAAGACGTCCGGCCCGATCTCTCCTTCGGGGACGGCGACCACGAGCGCTTCTCGCATTATGTCGACAAGGACAAGATCGTCGACAGCGCGGTCCTGCGGCACGGCGGTCGTCGCGATCTGCGGCAAGGTCTGGGTGCCCAGCCGCGACCCGAAGAAGCTTCCCGGTCTGCCCGGAGTGCAAGGAGATCTACGAGTCGCTGCCCGAGGGCGGCGGCGGGGACAACTAGCCCGCCAGCGGCGTACCGGTCAGCGTGACGCCGGCCGCGCGCAGGGAGGCCAGCGCCTCCTGGGCCGTGGTCGGGTCGACGGCTGCCGTGAGCCCGAGCAGCACCCGGGTCTCCAGCCCGGTGGCGACGGCGTCGGCGGCGGTGGCCCGCACGCAGTAGTCGGTGGCGAGGCCCGCCACGTCCAGCTCCGTCACGCCGCGGGCGGCCAGCCAGCCGGCCAGCCCGGTTCCGTCGCCGCTGACCGCCCTCGAAGCCGCTGTAGGCGGCGGTGTAGCGCGCCCTTGCGGAACACCTCGTCGACCCGGCTGGTGTCCAGGTCGGGGTGGAACTCGGCGCCGGGGGTGCCCGCGGCGCAGTGCACGGGCCAGGTCCGGGCGAAGTCGGGCCGGGCCGAGAAGTGGTCGCCGGGGTCGACGTGGTAGTCCTGGCTGGCCACCACGTGCCCGTAGCCGGCCCGGGGCTGGCCAGGAACCTGGTGATGGCCCTGGCCACGGCGGTCCCGCCGGTCACGGCCAGCGACCCGCCCTCGCAGAAGTCGTTCTGCACGTCCACGACCACCAGCGCCCGCACCCGCCCGACGCGACCGCGCCCAGCCTCCCCCAGCCCAACCCATCAGCCACACCGAGTGACTGGCCTCGGCCGGACGGCCAGTACGTGGGTCGGGCTGGGGTGGGCTGGGAGGTGGGCGTGTTGGGCGTGACTGGCCTGCCGGCGGCATCTGGCAGTCGTCCTTGGCCGACGGGACGGCGGCCGGAGCCAGGCGGGAGTGCGGGTGGGGGACCGGGGGCCGTTATTCGATGTCGGGAGTGAAGGTGGTGGGGATGGCCGGGTAGCCGCGGGACAGGGCCAGGGCGTGCGGGGGCAGTTCGGCGACGGCGGCGCGGTGCCGGGTCCGGGCGGCGTCGAGGGGCTCGCGGCCGACGATCTCGCCGCCGCGCACCAGGTGCTGGAGCAGCGGCCGGCCCGCGCCGGGCTCGGGCGGGGCGTCGATGACGCGCTCGGCGACGGCCCGGCCGTCGGGGCCGATCTCGCGCACGGCCCACTTGCGGCCGCCGCGCGACGGCTTGCCGACCGAGCGCTTGGCCACCGGCCGCAGCGGGCCGCCGCCGTCGTCCTCCTGGGCCCGGGCGACCATCTTGTAGACCAGCGCGGCGGTCGGCGCGCCGGAGCCGGTGACCAGCGAGGTGCCCACGCCGTAGCCGTCCACGGGCGCGGCGGCCAGGGCGGCGATGGAGTGCTCGTCGAGGTCGCCGGTCAGCACGATCTTGGTGCCGGTGGCGCCGAGCGAGTCGAGCTGCTCGCGGACCTGGCGGGCGTACAGGGCCAGGTCGCCGCTGTCGATGCGGACCGCGCCGAGGCCGGGGCCGGCCACCTTCACCGCGGTGCGCGACCGCGGCGGCCACGTCGTAGGTGTCCACCAGCAGAGTGGTGTCGGCGCCAAGTGCGTCCACCTGGGCCTTGAACGCCTCGCGCTCGCTCGTCGTGCAGCAGCGTGAACGCGTGCGCGCTGGTGCCGCTGCTGGGGATCTGGTACTGTGTGCCGGGCCTCGAGGTTCGAGGTGGAGCCGAAGCCCGCGATATAGGCGGCCCTGGCGCTGGCCACCGCGGCCCGCTCGTGGGTGCGCCGCGAGCCCATCTCGATCAGCGGGCGCCCGGCCGCGGCGTGCGCCATCCGGGATCCCGCGGCGGCGATGGCGCAGTCGTGGTTGAGCACCGACAGGGCCAGGGTCTCCAGGACGACCGCCTCGGCGAACGTGCCCTCCACGACCAGGATGGGGGAGCCGGGGAAGTAGCAGTCGCCCTCGGCGTAGCCCCAGATGTCTGCCGCTGAACCGGTAGGTCTCCAGGAACCGCAGGGTCAGCTCGTCGGCGATGCCCGTCACGCGCAGGAACTCCAGCTGCTCGGGGCCGAACCGGAAGTCCTCCAGCGCGTCGAGCAGCCGGCCGATGCCGGCCACCACGCCGTACCGGCGGCCGTGCGGCAGGTAGCGGGCGAAGACCTCGAACACCGAGCGACGGCCGGCGGTGCCGCTGTGCAGCGCGGCGCGCACCATGGTCAGCTCGTAATGGTCGGTGAGCAGCGCGGTGCTGCCCTTCGTGCGGCCCGGATGATCAGTGGTCACCCAGGAAAGCCTACGGGCTGGGTCAGGACGAGTAGGTGTACAGGCCGGCCTTCGCCACAGCCGTCGTGCCCCCGGCCGTGATAACCCGGATCTGGACGGTTCCCGACCCGGCCGGGGCGCGAGCCTGGATCTCGCGGGCGGAGATGACCCGCACGCCGGTGGCCGCGTGCGAGCCGAAGTCCACCGTCCGCGCAAACGCCAGCCCGGAGCCGGTGATCGTCACCGTGGTCCCGCCGGACGCCGGGCCGCGGGCCGGGCTGAGCCCGGTGAGCCGGGGAGCTGGCATGAAGTTGTAGACCGCCCGGCTGGTCAGAGCGCTCGGGCCGCCGCGGCGAGTGACCACCGTCACGTACCTGGCCCCGGTCCCGGCCGGCGTGTGGATGGTGAGCTTGGTCGCCGACAGCACATGGAGTCTGGTGCCGTGACTGACCCGAAGTCCACCGCGGTCACGCCGCGGAAGCCGGAGCCCTTGAGCGTCAGCGTGGTGCCCCCGGCCGCCGGGCCGGCCGGCGAGGAGATCGAGGTGACTGTGGGGGCGGCGGCCGGGTGCCCGTGCACCTCGATCACCCGCTTCGGTGCGTTACCCGCGGTCAGGGTCACCTTCGTCACCCCCGAGCGGCCGCCGGGATGGACGCGGAGTAGAAGTGGTTCAGGCCGATCGTGACCTTCTGGCTGGCGGCCTTGCCGCCCGGCGGCTGGATGGTCACCGTGGCGCTGGTCGCCGCCGGCGGCCCCGGTACTGCGCGGTCACCGTCACCGGGCGGCCCGCGCGTACCCAGACGCTGGCCGCGCTGACCTTGGGCAGCGCGCGGTACAAGGGCTTTCCGGCCGGGGTGGCCCGAGCGGGGCGGCCGCTCAGCGGCCGGATCGCCCGGGCGCCGAGCCCGCCGTCGTTACTGGTCACCCACAGGGCGTTGTCCGTCGTGGCCACGCAGAGGTCGGCCGAGGCGCACGACACGCTGCCGTCCTCGTTGGTGGTGTCGGAGGTCGCCGCCGACCAGGCCGTCCCGCCGTTGTCGGTGCCCACCAGCGCCACCGAGGTACCCGAGCCCGCGGCCCAGCAGTGCGCCGCGTCCGCGCAAGAAATCGAGTTAAGCCAGCCGGTGTCGTCATAGGTCTCCACCCGGCTCCAGGTGGCCCCGCCGTCGAGCGAGGTCAGCTCGACCGGGCCGATGGCGGTCAGCGCCGACCCGGACGCATGGCACGCGGGGATCCCGCCCGCGCCGGGCACGCAGGACACGCCGAACAGGTCCTGCGCCCCGGTCAGCGCCGGGTCCTGCGAGGCGGCCCAGGTCGCGCCGCCGTCGGTGGTGGCGAACACCGACGCGGTGCCGCCCACGCCGTTGAAGCCGCCGACCGCGACGCAGTCCAGCGCCGTGGTGCAGGAGATCGCGTTGAGGCCGTAGTCGTCGTACGGGTCGCCGTTGGCCGGGGTCGGGATGTTGGTGAACATGGTCCAGGTCGCGCCGCCGTCGGTGGTCTCGGCCACCGCCGGGTCGGTCATTCCGTAGTCCGTGCCCACCACCCAGCAGGTCGTGGCCGATACGCAATCGATCCCCCGGGCCAGCCACTGCGCGCCGTCCCAGGCCGCCGGGGTGGCATCGGTCCAGGTCTGGCCGCCGTCGGTGCTCTGGGCCACCGCGGGATTATCGCCGTTGTAGCCCACCGCCCAGCACGAGGAGGTGGTGGGACAGGAGAGGGCGGTGACGAACAGGCCGGACGGCAGGCCCGCGTAGCCCGTCCAGGTCTGGCCGCCATCTGTGGTCACCGCGACGCCCTGGCCGATGTAGAAGTTGATCAGGTTCGCCGTGTCGGACACGACCGCCGCACAGAACTGAGTCCCGGCCACGCAGGACACCGGCGACAGCGGTACCCCGTCCTGCCCGTTGCCGACCAGGTAATTCGTCGGCAGGGTGGCTGCGGTCCAGTCGCCGCTGCTCAGCCCCGCCTGCGCGGGGGCGGCACCGACTCCGGCCAGGGCGAAGGCGGCCAGGGCCGCCGCCGCCGTCAGGGCACCGGCGCGGGACCTCGCGCCGACGCCGAACCTGCTGAACCTAGCTCGCACCATCGCTGAACCCGCTCCCCGCGGACGACGCAGGGCCCACAGGCGGGCTCGCTCCAGGCGTCAGTCCGGACGAATCCTAGAGCGCGGGGCGCGGTCACCGACTAGTCGATTTTCGGAATTCTCCGGAAATTCGTGATCTATCCGAGAACGTCCGGCCTGGCCGACCGCGCCGGACAGCGGCCGTGTGCGCGCCCGGGCGGTAAGCCTGGCAGAGTAGAAACGTACGTGCCGGGGAGGTGATGTCGAGTGAGCGTCGCGCCAGCCGAGGTGCAGCAGGCGGGGACCGACGAGGACGCGGTCCTCGACTCGCCGTGGGTCACGATTGTCTGGAATGACCCGGTTAACCTCATGTCGTACGTGACGTACGTGTTCCAGACGGTATTCGGCTACGCCAAGCCGAAGGCGGAGAAGCTGATGCTGGACGTGCACCACAAGGGCAAGGCCGTGGTGTCCTCGGGAGCTCGCGAGGCCATGGAGCGCGATGCCGAGACACTGCACGGCTACGGCCTGTGGGCGACGGTGAGTCACGACTCGTGACTGGCGCCGGACAGGAACCATGGCCCGAGGCGGATCCAGTGAGTGACCTGGCCGGCTTCCGGCCGGCGCTGACCGGCGGGGTGACCGCGCGGTTCGGGGCGGCCCAGGCCAGCATCGTGCGCAGCCTGGTCAGCCAGATCATCGAGCTGGTCTCGGACGAGGACGAGCCGGAGCGGACCGGGACCCAGCCCGCCCAGGACGACCTGGCCGCGCAGCTCGGGCTGTCCGATAACGCGGAGCTGCCCGCCGACCCGATCCTGGCCCGGCTGCTGCCGGACGCCTACGCCGACGACGCGGACGCGTCGGCCGAGTTCCGCCGCTACACCGAGATCAGCCTGCGCTCGGGCAAGGTGGCGGCGGCCCAGACGGTGCTGGCCACGCTGCCGGAATCCGGGGGCAAGGTCCGGCTGAAGACGCAGGACGCGCAGGCCTGGCTGCGGGCGCTGAACGACGTGCGGCTGTCGCTGGGGGTCGTGCTCGGGGTCACCGACGACTTCGACGACCAGATGGACGACCTGTCCGAGGACGACCCGCGCGCCGCCTACGTCGGGGTCTACCAGTGGCTGGGCTACCTCCAGGAGAGCCTCGTGGAGTCTTTGGCGTGACTGCTGGCTACGCTGCCTGCATGCTGACCATCAGTCCCGAGCTGCGGGCGAAGATCGTCGCGCACGCGCGGGCCGACCACCCGGACGAGGCGTGCGGCGTCATCGCCGGCCCGGCGGGCAGCGACCGGCCCGAGCGGTTCATCCCGATGCTGAACGCCGAGCGCTCGCCGACGTTCTACCGGTTCGACTCGCTCGAGCAGCTGCGGGTCTGGCGGGAGATGGACGACCGGGACGAGGAACCGGTGGTGATCTACCACTCGCACACCGCCACCGAGGCCTACCCGTCGCGGACGGACGTCTCCTACGCCAGCGAGCCGGGCGCGCATTATGTGCTGGTCTCGACCAGGGACGAGGATGCTGATGAGTTCCGCTCGTTCCGCATCATCGACGGCGTGATCAGTGAGGAGGACGTCAGCGTCTCGGCGGAATGATCCGGCCGGGCGGCCGGTTGGACCGCAGATGAGCAGCCATCCCCACGACTGGAGCAGAACTCATGGCCATCGAGGTACGCATCCCGACGATCTTGCGCACCTACACCTCCGGCGCCAAGGCGGTCGAGGGATCCGGCGGCACGCTGGACGAGCTGATCTTTGACCTGAACAAGCAGTACGACGGCCTGCGGGAGCGGCTGGTCGACGACAGCGGCCTGCGGCGCTTCGTGAACGTGTACCTCAATGATGAGGATGTCCGGTTCCTGGGCGGCCTGGCGGCCGAGGTGCACGACGGCGACACCGTCACCGTGCTCCCGGCGGTCGCCGGCGGCGCGGGCTGACGCCCGCCGGCGGCGGGCCCGGCGAGGGTCGACATGCGCTACGACAACCTGCTCGACTCGCTCGGCGGCACGCCGCTGATCGGCCTGCCCCGGCTGTCGCCCGGACCGGACGTGCGGCTGTGGGCCAAGCTGGAGGACCGCAACCCGACCGGCTCGGTCAAGGACCGGGCCGCCTTCTACATGGTCGCGGCGGCGGAGAAGGACGGCCTGCTGACGCCGGGCGCCACGATCCTCGAGCCGACCTCCGGCAACACCGGCATCTCGCTGGCCATGGTGGCCCGGCTGCGCGGGTACCGGCTGATCTGCGTGATGCCGGAGAACACCTCCGCTGAGCGGCGCGAGCTGCTGGAGGCTTACGGCGCGGAGATCATCTTCTCGCCGGCCGCTGGCGGCTCCAACGAGGCGGTACGGGTAGCCAAGGAGCTGGCCGCCGCCAACCCGTCCTGGGTGATGCTCTACCAGTACGGCAACGAGAACAACGCGCTGGCCCATTACGAGACCACCGGGCCCGAGCTGCTGGCCGACCTGCCGGAGATCACCCACTTCGTGGCCGGCCTGGGCACCACGGGCACGCTCATGGGCACCGGCCGGTACCTGCGCGAGCACCGGCCGGACGTGCAGATCATCGCGGCCGAGCCGCGGTACGGCGAGCTGGTCTACGGGTTGCGCAACATCGACGAGGGGTTCGTCCCGGAGCTGTACGACGAGTCGGTGCTGACGTCCCGGTTCTCGGTGTCGGCGCCGGACGCGCTGCGCCGGACCCGGCAGCTGCTGGAATCCGAGGGACTGTTCGCGGGCATCTCGGCCGGCTGCGTGCTGCACGCCGCCCTGGCCATCGGGGCCAAGGCGCAGGCCAGGGGAGAGCGGGCCGACATCGCGCTGCTGGTGGCCGACGGCGGGTGGAAGTACCTGTCCACCGGTGCCTACGGCGGCACCCTGGAAGAGGCCGAGGCCAAGCTCGAAGGCCAGCTCTGGGCATGACAGCGCTGCCCAGGGGGACGACCCCCCTAACCTCCCCCGCGCCGCCTGGCGGCGGCATGACCGTCTTCGACGAGGCAACGGCGGTCAGGCGCTTGTCCGAGGGACGCTACGAGGCCCGGCCCGACGCCCGGTTCGCGCTGGTCGCGCCGGGCGGCAACGCCCCGCCGGCGGTGAACGGCGGCGCGCTGATCGCGACCGTGCTGCGGGCGGTGCTGGACGACTCGCCGTCATCCGCACCCGGTCGCGACCACGGCGAACTTCCTGCGGGTGGCCCGGCTGGAGCCCGCGCGGATCGAGGTGACCTGGCTGAAGCGGGGCAGGACGGCCGCCACCGCGCGGGCCACCCTGGAGCAGGGCGGAGAGCCGGTGCTGGACATGTCGGTGACCACCGGGCGGGTGCCCGCGCAGCGGCGAGCCCGGCGGGACCGAGCTGAGCTGGACCGGGGCGCCGCCGGACGTCCCGCCCATCGAGGACTGCGTCGACCTGGGGCCGTGGCGGGGCTCGGTGGCCGAGGACGGCACCGCGGGCTACGCCCACCAGGTCTCGATGCTGCTCGACCCGGCTACCACGGGCTGGCGCTCGGGCCGCCCGTCCGGGCAGCCGGAGATGCGCGGCTACTTCGGGCTGCGCGAGCCCCGCGACCCCGACGCCTACCTGCTGGCCCTGGCCGTGGACGGCCTGCCGCCGGTGGTGTTCGGCCTGGGCGCCACGGGCTGGGCGCCGACCGTCGAGCTGACCTGGTACATGCGCGCCGTGCCCGTCCCCGGCCCGCTGCGGGTGGCGGCGCGCTGCCGCCACGTGGGCGGCGGGTGGTTCGACGAGGAGGCCGAGGTCTGGGACGCGTCGGGCGCGCTGGTGGCGCAGAGCAGGCAGCTGGCCCGCGTCGGCCGCGGGCCGGTGCGCCCGGCGGCCGACGGGCAGGTCGCTACGGCACGCTCTTGATCCGCCAGACCAGGATCGAGCCCAGCGCCGCGGCCACGGCCGTGCCCGCGAACAACGTGGGGTAGCTGCCGACCGTGACCAGCGCCCCGGCCAGCACCGCGCCGACCGCGCTCGGCGCGACGATGGCGATGTTGATGATGCCCAGGTCCTTGGCCCGGTCGGCGGCCGCGGGCAGCACCTGGGTGATCAGGGCCTGGTCGACCGCCAGGTAGGCGCCGAAGCCCGCGCCGAACAGCACCGCGGCCACCATGGCCGCGGGCCAGGTCTCCACGAAGACCAGCAGCAGCGCGGCCACGCCCTGCAGCGCGCCGCTGAGGGTGACGATCATCTTGCGCTTGCCGATCCGGTCGGAGATCATCCCGCCCACCACGGCCGTGAGCACCACGCAGATCGTGTAGATCAGGATCAGCACCAGCAGGCCCTGGTCCGGGTGCTTGTAGTGCACCGGGCCCTTGAGGAAGTAGAGCAGGTACAAGGTGCCCATGGCGATGGCCAGCGCGTTGAGGAACCGGGTCAGCCAGGCCCAGCCGAAGTCCGGGTACCGCCGCGGGCTGATCCAGTAGGCGGCCAGCAGCTTGCGCAGGCTGAGCCGGTCGGCCACCAGGTGCGCCTCCAGCGGGTAGTCCGCGGTGAACAGCACGAACGGGATGGCCAGCAGCAGGAGGAGCACGGCCAGCGTCACGTAGCCGTAGGCCAGCCCGGACTTGGTGTTGATGGTGAACACCTGCACGACCAGGACGGTCCCGACGACCAGGCCCAGGGCCTGGGGCATGCCCACCCAGCCCGCCACGGTGGCCCGCTGGCGCACCGGGACGTGATCGGGGATCGCGGCCGACAGGCTGGCGTACTCGCCGTTCTGGAACGCGCTGAACAGGACCCAGAACACGGCCACGCCCAGCACGGTGTCCTGCTTGGCGATGAGGGCCAGGCAGATGGCCGCCAGCACGGCCATGCCCAGCGTCCAGCGGTGCCGGCGGCCGCGGAGCCGGCCGAACCCCCGGTTGCCGGTGGTCCGGTCGGACAGGGCGCCGGCCAGCGGGGTGGCGATCACCGACGAGATGGCCCCGACCGCCGAGACCACGGCCAGCGCGACGTACTTGTGGTGCGGGGTGATGTCCTGGAGCTGCTGCGGCAGGCTGACCTGGAGCGGGGTGAGCGAGGCCATCCACATGCCCAGGGACGCCAGACCGAGGCCGGTGATCCAGCCGCGGCGGACGTGGACCGTGGGCTCGGCCAGCGCCGGGGACAGCTCCTCGGCCTCACTGGCCGTCTTCTCGGTCATCGCACCTCCGCAGGAACCGGGTGCCGCGGCGGCCCCGGCCACAAGACCTTGCTGGGATCATGCCCTTTTGCCAGCGGTTTGGGTAGCTGCCGGGCGGCGGAACCCGGCTAGCCTAGGTGATCATGCGACTGACCATCGTGGGATGCGCGGGGAGCTTCCCCGGCCCGGACAGCGCGGCCTCCTGCTACCTGATTGAGGCCGACGGGTTCCGGCTGGTCATGGACCTGGGCAGCGGCGCGCTCGGCCCGCTCCAGCGCTACTGCGGGCTGGACGAGGTGGACGCGGTCTGCCTCAGCCACCTGCACGGCGACCACTGCCTGGACATGTGCGGGTACTCGGTGGCCCGGACCTACCATCCGGACGGCCGGTGGCCCCGGCTGCCGGTCTACGCGCCCGCCGGCGCCGCCGGGCGACTGACGGCGGCCCTGGGCGGGGAGGGCACCAGCATGACCGACGCGTTCGAGTTCCGGACCCTGGCCCCGGGGACGGTGCAGATCGGGCCGCTGCAGGTCACCGTCGCCCACATGAACCACCCGGTGGAGACGTTCGGCTTCCGGCTGGAGCACGCCTGGCACGGCGCTGGCCTACTCCGCCGATACCGGCCCGTGCGCGGCGCTGGACGGACTGGCCGCGGCGGCCGACACGCTGCTGTGCGAGGCCTCGTTCCTCGACGGCCCCGGCCTGCCGGAAGACCTGCACCTGACCGCGCGCCAGGCGGGCCAGGCGGCGACCCGGGCGGGCGTGCGGCGGCTGGTGCTGACCCACCTGGTGGCCTGGAACGACCGGGAGGCGTCGCGGGCCGAGGCCGCGGCGGCGTTCGGCGGGGAGCTAACCGTCGCGGCTGCCGGCCAGCACCTTGTCCTGGGCGGCTGAGCGGCCGGGCGGGGCGGCCGGGACCGCCGCCAGCGGGCCAGGATCGCTGGCCCGCAGCCGGAACAAGATCACGATCACGGCCAGCGCGGCCACCCCGAAGGCATCCTCTACGCTCCGGCTGACCAGGTTGGGCACCGACTGGTCCAGGAACAGGTCCTTGCCCCAGGTCGGCAGCACGGCGGTGAAGAAGGCGCCGCTCACGACGGCGGTCGCCACCCGCCGCCAGTCCCGGCCGTCGCCGATGATCACCCCCAGCGCGATGACGATCCAGCAGATGTGGTGGATCCAGGCCACCGGGGACAGCAGGGCGGCGAGCAGGCCGGTGATGGCCACCCCGGCCAGCTCGTGCCCGTGCCGGCGGACGGCGACGGCGGCCGCGAACCCGGCCGCGGCGACCAGCAGCGCCAGGCCCAGCCACAGGGCCAGCGGCGGCGCGTCCGGGGAGTAGATCCGCATCAAGATGCCCCGCACCGACTGGTTGGCCGCCTGGCTGTTAGGCCCGAGCCGGCGGAGTCGAAGATCATCGTCGTCCAGTACAGGTTCGAGTCCGCCGGCGCGATCGCCCAGGCCAGCAGCGTCACGGCGGTGAAGGTGCCGACCGCGATGGCCGCGGCCCGGCGCCGCCCGGTGAGCAGCAGGTAGACGATGAACACGCCGGGCACCAGCTTGATCGCCGTGGCCAGCCCGATCAGCGCGCCGCGCGGCCAGCGCGGCTCGCGCACGGTGCAGTCCAGCATGCACAAGGCGACCAGGAAGATGTCGATCTGCCCGAAGTGCAGCTCCTGGCGCATCGGCATCAGGAAGGCGCAGAACCCGAACAGCACCGCGAACACGGCCGGGGCGTAGTCACCCGCCCGGGCCAGCAGCGGCCGGAAGGCGAACCAGATCACGACGGCCAGCGGCCCGTAGACCATGGGCAGCCAGGCCACCACCGCGGCCTTCAGTGGCACGACGACCAGCGGGACGGCCAGGATCGCGGCCGGCCGGGGGATAGGTGAACAGCAGGCCATCACGGGACAGAACGGAATAAAGGTGACGGTCGTTCAGGACGGCCAGGGCACCATTGCGGTAGACGTCGAGATCAACCATCCGGAACTGGACCGGATTGGTCACATTGCGCGTGATCATGTACCCGACGGCGCCGAGCGCGAGCAGCCAGGCCGCGATCGCCGCCTGGCGCGGCCGACCCGGCGGCACGCGCGCCGCCACGGTCGCGCCTGCGTGTCGAATCCAGGACGCTGACCGAAATGCCACTCGTGCCGCCTCCGCATTCCCGCAGGAAATATAAAGCCGATACACCGCGATTACCGGGGCTTTAACGTCGGGCGGCCAGCATTCCCGGCCCGCTCGATACCGAGCTGTCTACCCCGGTCGGCCAGGCTAAAGTCCGGTCAGCATGACATCTGCCCCGACGCTCCGGGGTTTACCAGCCCCGGCACGCCCGCCAGGCAAGAATAATCGGCGCCTCCTCTAGCAAGCTTCTGCAGATCGACGTCCAGGCGCAAAAATTCCGCAAAGAAATTCCCTTATGAGTAACTCCGAATACATGGCTGGGGATATCTGGTGAATATTCACCCAGGTCGTCGCGGGGTGATCCAGGCCGGAAATCGGCCGCGCCCGGCCGGGCACCCTCCGTGCAATCCCATAAGGTGGCCGGAGCGGGGACGGCGGGGCGGGCCCGGCACATAGACTCCTCACCCATGCGCGTACTCGTGACCGGCGGCGCCGGCTTCATCGGCTCCCATCTGACCGACGCCCTGCTGGCCCGCGGAGACGAGGTGGCGGTGGTCGATGACCTGTCCGCCGGGCGGCCGGGGCGGCTGAACGAGCGCGCCACGCTGCACAAGCTCAGCGTCACCGCGGCCGGCGCGCTGACCGCGCTGATCACCGAGCTGGCGCCGGAGCTGATCTGCCACCTGGCGGCCCAGATCGACGTGCGGGCCAGCGTGGCCGCCCCGGCGGCCGACGCGCAGGCCAACGTGGTGGGCACGGTGAACGTGCTGGAGGCGGCGCGGGCGGCCGGGGCGCGGGTGCTGTTCTGCTCCACCGGCGGCGCCCTGTACGGGCGGGACGCGCCGATCCCGTCGATGGAGGACGTACTGCCGCTGCCCGAGTCGCCCTACGGGGTGGCCAAGCACTGCGCCGAGCAGTACGTGGGCCTGTACAACCGCCTGCACGGCACCGCCCACACCATCCTGCGGTTCGCCAACGTGTACGGCCCGCGGCAGGACCCCAGCGGCGAGTCCGGGGTGGTGCCCATCTTCTGCTCCCGGCTGCTGGCCGGCGACCAGCCGACCATCTACGGTGACGGCAGCCAGACCCGCGACTACGTCTACGTCGGCGACGCGGTGGCCGCGTTCCTGGCCGCCGCCGACCGCGGGCGGCCGGGCACCTGGAACATCGGCAGCGGCCGCGAGGTGAGCGTGCTGGAGCTGGCCCGGGTGATCGGCCAGGTCGCCGGGCGCCCGGTCGAGCCGCGGTTCGACCCGCCCCGGCCCGGCGAGCTGCAGCGCAGCGCGCTGGCCATCGAGGCGGCCGAGCGGGACCTGGACTGGCGGCCGGGCACCTCGCTGGACGCCGGGGTGGCCGCGGTGTACCGCTGGATCGAGGCCGGGGTGCCGGACCGGGCCAGCTACTGACGAGGACGCCGGCGGTCACGAGCCCCGCTAGGCTGGCGGCCATGTCTCGACCCGATGGGCGACGCCCGGATCAGCTGCGCGATGTCAAGATCACCCGGAACTGGCTGGAGCACGCCGAGGGCTCGGTGCTGGTCGAGTTCGGCAGTACCCGGGTGCTCTGCGCGGCCAGCGTCAGCGAGGACGTGCCGCGCTGGCGCCGGGGCAGCGGCCTGGGCTGGGTCACCGCCGAGTACGCCATGCTGCCGCGGTCCACTAACACCCGCAGCGACCGCGAGTCGGTCAAGGGCAAGCTGGGCGGCCGCACCCACGAGATCTCCCGGCTCATCGGCCGGTCGCTGCGGGCCTGCATCGACCCCAAGGCGCTGGGCGAGAACTCGATCATCATCGACTGCGACGTGCTCCAGGCCGACGGCGGCACCCGGACGGCCGCGATCACCGGCGGCTACGTCGCGCTGGCCGACGCCATCGCCTGGCTGCGGGATCGCAAGAAGACCAAGGGCGACCCGCTGAGCGCGTCAGTGTCGGCGGTGAGCGTGGGCATCCTGGACGGGCAGCCCCGGCTGGACCTGTGCTACGCCGAGGACGTCATCGCCGAGACCGACATGAACGTCGTCTGCACCGGCGACGGGCGTTTCGTGGAGGTGCAGGGCACCGCCGAGCGGGAGCCGTTCGACCGCGAGCTGCTCGACGAGCTGCTCAACCTCAGCGTGGCCGGCTGCGCCGAGCTGGCCGTCCTGCAGCGCGCGGCCCTGGCCCCGTGACGCCGCCGAGGCTCGTCCTGGCCACCGGCAACCAGGCCAAGCTCGCGGAGCTGACCAGG
This sequence comes from uncultured Actinomycetota bacterium, assembly GCA_963730265.1. Lineage (GTDB taxonomy): Bacteria > Actinomycetota > Actinomycetes > Streptosporangiales > Streptosporangiaceae > DASUBV01. The sequence goes on along the minus strand of CAVSRG010000009.1, from coordinate 2,881,742 downwards.
ATCCTGGAGGCCGGGCACGTCGACGTGGAGCTGGTCAGCCAGGCGAGCTTCCCCGATGCTCCGGACGTCCGCGAGACCGGGGCCACGTTCGCGGACAACGCCCTGCTCAAGGCGAGGGCCATGGCCACGTTCACCGGGCTGCCCGCGGTGGCCGACGACTCGGGCCTGTGCGTGGACGCGCTCAACGGCATGCCGGGCGTGCTGTCGGCGCGCTGGTCCGGCCGGCACGGCGACGACGAGGCCAACCTGAGGCTGGTCCTGGGCCAGCTGGCCGACGTGCCCGACGAGCGGCGCGGCGCGCACTTCGCGTGCACCGCCGCGCTCGTGCTGCCCTCGGGCCGGGAGCACCTGACTGAGGGGATCGTGCGCGGCCGGCTGATCCACGAGCCGCGCGGCCGGAACGGCTTCGGCTACGACCCCATCTTCGTGCCGGACTCGGCCGAGCTGACTACGGCCGAGATGAGCGCGCCGGACAAGGACCGGATCAGCCACCGGGGCAAGGCCCTGCGGGCCATCGCCCCCGTCATCGCCGCGACGGTAGCCGCCGGCTAGTCACCGGCCGCCGGTGAGTCACCGGCCGCTCAGTGAGTCACAGGCCGCTGAGCGAGCTGATGTTACGGACCTGGCTGGCTGGCGGCACGCTGATGTGCACCGGCTGGTTGATCGCCGTGTACGCGATCGTCGTCGTGACGTGCTGCCCGCCCACCGTCTCCACCTCGGTGACCTTGCGGATCAGGTGCTGGGCGTCGATCCAGTAGCTGACCTGGAGGCGGCCCTGGATCTGGCTCAGCATCGGGCTCAGCAGCTTGCGCAGCGAGGCGGGCAGGTGCGGCAGCACGGCCGAGGGCGTGATCGTGCCGTCGTAGCGCGTGGTCGACACTCCGCCGACTACCGCGTGGCCGGCCTTGTGCACGCCGGAGACCACCTGGGCCAGCTTGGCCTGGGTGGCCAGGTTGCCCGAGCTGGCCTGCTGCAGCAGCTGGTGGATGATCGAGCTGGCCCCGGCGCCCGAGGACGAGAGCTTGATCCACGGCTTGCCGCTCTTGGCCAGCGAGCTGATCTTGATGTAGACCGTCGTGCCGACGATGACCTCGCTGATGTTGCCCGCACCGGCCACGCCGCTCAGCGTCGCGCTCATCTTCAGCTCTGGGTGCAGCTGGAGCTGGAGGTTCTCGGTGAGCTGCTCCGTCCCGACCATGATCGAGACTCGGGCGGTAGCCGTGTTCAGCTTCGCGCTTGTCTGCGCCGCGTCGGTGATCGCCTGCCGGGCGGTGAGCCTGGCCGCCTGGCCGGAGTGCCCGGCCGACCCGCCGCTCGAGGCTGATCCGCAGCCTGCCGCCGCGACCGCGACCCCGCAGACCATGGCCAGCCCGGCCGACCGGAGCCCGGCCCGCGCTGGGCGTGAGATTGTGCGATAACGCATGAATGCCGTCAAGCGCTCCATAAGGACACGCTAGCCGGCCCGCGGGTCCCGGTGAGGGATGCACGGCTGGCCTTGTACCGTAGGGGAACCCAATCGGCTGCTGAAGGAGAGCCCGTGGCTGAGGAGCGGCTCGCGCCCGGAGATCAGGCGCCCGACTTCACCCTGCCCGACGCGGACGGCAACCAGGTGAGCCTGGCCTCGCTGCGCGGCCAGCGGGTGATCATCTACTTCTACCCGGCCGCCATGACGCCCGGCTGCACCAAGCAGGCCTGCGACTTCCGCGACAGCAAGGCCGACCTGTCTGAGGCCGGCTTCGCGGTGCTCGGCATCTCCCCGGACAGCCCGGCCAAGCTGGCCAAGTTCCGGGACCGGGACGGGCTGACCTTCCCGCTGCTCTCCGACCCCGACCGCCAGGTGCTCCAGGCTTACGGCGCCTACGGCGAGAAGACGATGTACGGGAAGAAGTCGGTCGGCGTCATCCGGTCGACGTTCGTGGTCGGGGCGGACGGGAAGATCGAGCAGGCGCTCTACGGGGTCAAGGCGACCGGCCACGTCGCGCGGCTACGCCAGGAGCTAGGCGTCTGACACCCGGGGCCGTAGCCCAACGGCAGAGGCACAGGATTTAGGATCCTGCCAGTGTGGGTTCGAGTCCCACCGGCCCCACCGAACCGAGACATCGTTTACCTACGGCGCCGGGTCCGTCCGCCCCGCTCCCGGCCGACTGGACAGTGGCTGACGGGCGGGCCGACGTTACGAATCGGGGCCGCCCCTGGTCGCCTGGCGACGATTGCGCTGGGCAAGCGCCGCGCGCAGTAGTTCGTCCAGGTCCTCGTCGCTGAGCGCGTCCAGCTCGGCGTCCCGAGGCGAGCCCGCGACGAGCCCGAAATCCGGGTCGGCGGAAATAACCTCGGCCAGTCCAGCGATCGTGGGGCCGGCGAAGACGTAGTGAACCGGCAGGCTCACGCCGTAAGTGTCAGCGACGCGGGCGACAAATCTGGTCGCGGTCAGCGAGTGACCGCCGAGAGCGAAAAGGTTATCGTGCACGCCAACCGGCTCCCCGGTGGCGAGGAGGTCGCCCCAGATCCGGGCGAGGGTCGCCTCGACCGTGTTCCGGGGCTGGACGCGATCGGCCGCCGATGCCGGAGCACCCCACCGCGGGGCGGGCAGCGCGGCTCGGTCGACCTTCGCGGTCGGCGTCAGCGGCAGCGCCGGCAGCGCGACCACGAGCGCCGGAACCATGTAGTCGGGCAGCGCGGCGCGCAGGTGCGGACGCAGCTCATCAAGCAGGTCGGTGCCGGGCCGCGACGCAGCGCTGCCCCGGCGGGGCACAATGTAGGCGACCAGCGCAGGCTCGTCGCCTCTCATGGCGGTGACCACGGCAGCCTGGCGCACATCACGGTGTGCGCGCAGCACGGCCTCAATCTCGCCGCACTCGATCCGGTAGCCGCGGATCTTCACCTGGTGGTCGTTGCGCCCGATCAGCTCGAGGCCCCCGCCCTCCCGCTGTCGGCCCAGGTCGCCGGTGCGGTACAGGCGCGCCCCTGGCTCGCTGCTCCACGGGTCCGGCCGGAACGACCGCGCCGTGAGCCGCGGCTGGTCGTGATAGCCGCGCCCGACGCCCGGGCCGGCCAGGCAGACCTCGCCCACCACCCCGGTCGGCACCGGCCTCAGGCGCTCGTCGAGGATGTACACGCGCATGTGATCGATCGGCGGCCCGATCTCGGCCGCCCCGGCCGCACTGGTGACAACGCGAGCTGTTGACCACACCGTGGTCTCGGTCGGGCCGTAGAGGTTCCACAGGCAGACACCGGGCGCCATCAGCTGGTCCGCGAGGTCGGCCGGGAGGTTCTCGCCACCGCACAGGCGCAGCCGCAGGCCAGCGGGCACCCCGCCCGCCAATTCCAGCAGGCGCCATGTCTGCGGCGTGCCCTGCATCGCGGTGGCGGCTGTCCGCGCGATCAGCGACCGCAGCCGGTCGGGCTCGCGGGCCTCGTCGGCGGTCGCGATGACGATGTCGGTATCACAGAGCGGGGGCACCAGCAGCTCGATGACGTGGATGTCGAACGACACGGTCGTGACGACGACGAATCGGTCGTCACTGCCGAGATCGAGCAGCCGCCGGAACGCCGCGAGCTGATTCGCGACACCTCGATGCTCGATAGCCACGCCCTTGGGCTGCCCGGTCGAGCCTGACGTGAAGATGATGTAGGCGAGCGCGGTGGGAGGCAAGGGAACGGGATCGAGCGGCGAACCGGCCGTCGTCGCCCGGTCGTCGATGCAGATCACCTCGGCGTCCTCGGCCACTGACCGGGCGAGATCGCGGTGGGCGGAGTCGGAGATGATGATGTGCAGGCCGGCCCTGCTGGCCATCAGCGCCAGCCGCGCCTTCGGGAAAGCCGGATCCAGCGGCACGTAACCGCCGCCGGCCCACCACACGCCAAGCAGCGCGGCCAGCATGTCGATCCCGCGCTCCACGCACAGCCCGACCGGCGTGTCGGTGCCGACGCCGCGGCTGGCGAGAGTCCGGGCGAACCGGGCGGCGCGGTCGCACACCTCGCTCATCGGCACGACCTCGCCGCCACCGATGACGCGGGACGTCGATGCCTGGAGCAGGCGTCGGACGTCCACGATGTCGTCGGTGTCGGGGAGTTCCTGGGAGCCGCGCCCGATGATCAGCCCGTCGCGCTCCGCAGCGGACAGCATCGGCAGGTCGGACACGGCGGTGCCGGGGGCCTGCGCGGCATGCGCGAGCAGGTTAGCCATGCAGCGCAGGAACCGGTCGGCCCATGCCGGGCCGAAGAGGTCCGTGCTGTATTCCATCGCTAGCGTCGTGGCCTCGCCTGCCGGGGAGTCCACGTACACGGTGAGGTCGAGCTTCGCGGTCCCGGTAGGAAGCGCATTGCAGCGCGAGCTGACGCCAGGAAAGTCCGGGACGGGCGCGGTGAGCGACCCGCCGATGAACAGGACCTGGATCAGCGGCCAGTGCGCGAGCGAGCGGTCTATCGCGAACTCTTCGATGAGCTTCTCGAACGGGACCTCCTGGTGCTGCAGCGCGTCCACTGTGGTGTCCCTGACCCGGCCGAGCAGCCTGGCGAACGTCGGGTCGTCGGCCAGCGAAACTCGTATCGGAAGAGTGTTGGTAAACATGCCGACCATCGGGTCCAGCTCGGCGTGCGTGCGGCCAGCCACCTGGGTGCCGGTCACGATGTCGGTCTGCCGGGCGTAACGCGACAGCACCACCACGAAGCCGGTGAGGAGCAGCATGAACATGGTGGCGTTGGCACCGTGGGCCACCGCGGCCAGGCGCTCGGTGGTCGTGGCGTCGATGATGACCTTGGCCTGTCCGCCTCGCGAGGACTGGCGGGCAGGCCTGGACCGGTCAGCGGGCAGCGTGAGGACCTGCGGTGCGCCGCGGAGCTGCTCGCGCCAGTAGCCCAGCTGTCGGTCAAGCTCCTCGCCGCGCATCCGGTCGCGCTGCCATACGGCGTAGTCTCCGTAGTCCATCCACAGTGGCGGCAGCGACGCGGGCGCGTCGGTCACTTCGGCCCGGTAGACGGCGGACAGCTCGCCGATCAGGATCCTCATCGACTCACCGTCGCTGATGCTGTGATGCACGACCAGCACGAATAGGTGCCAGTCGGCCCCCGCGCTGATCAGCGTGGCTCGTATCAGCGGCCCGGCGGCCAGATCGAACGGCTGCCGACCGCGGTCGGCAGCGACTGACTCGGCCTGCTGGGTGCGCTCGCCGCCGTCCAACGCCGCCGGGAGCTCGATGTGCTCGATCGGCACGGTGCCGGTATCGGCGACGACTTGCTCGGGCACGCCGTCAATGGCGACGATGCTCGTCCGCAGCACGGCGTGGCGCGCGACCATGGCGTCCAGCGCCCGCTGCAGCGCGCCTGTATCGAGCGGGCCGCTGAGCCACATCTCATACGGCATGTTGTAGGTCGGCACGCCGGGCTCGAGCTGATCGACCATCCATAGCTGCTGCTGCGCGAACGATACAGGGAAGCGCATGGGGACTACCTCCGGTCGCCGGGTACGAGCATCGGCTGCGGGTCGCCGGGCTGCGCGTCGCCGGGAACGGCCCCTGGCGGCCGCGGTGCGGTGCCCCGAGGATCTGCCGCGCCGCTGCCGGCGGCGACCAGCGCGGCGGCCAGGCCAGCGACCGTGGGATCGGCGAAGAGCGTGCGGATGGGCAGGTCGACGCCGAAGTCGGCGCGGATGCGGGCCATCAGCCGGGTCGCGGTCAGCGAGTGGCCGCCGAGCGCGAAGAAGCTGTCGCTCACGCCCACCGGCGCGGACAGCGCCAGCAGTTCGGCAACGATCGCCGCGAGCCTCGACTCCGTCGGCGTCCGCGGTGCGACTGGGACCTGACCAGGAACAGCGCCCCAGTCCGGCTCGGGAAGCGCGCGGTAGTCGATCTTCCCGCTGCCGGTGAGCGGCAGCTCGGGCAGCACCACGAAGGCGGCCGGCACCATGTAGTCAGGAAGCACCTCGCGAAGGCTCTCGCGCAGTCCAGCCGGCGGGCGGTCTGCGCCGGAACGGGTGACGAGATAGCCGACCAGCCGGATGTCGTGGCCCCCGCCGCGGACCGACACCACGGCTTGGGCGATGTCGTCCTGACGGCGCAGCGCCGCCTCAACCTCGCCGCTCTCTATCCGGTAGCCGCGGATCTTGATCTGCCGGTCCGCGCGGCCGGCCAGCTCGATCCGGCCGGACCTGCGCCACCGGCCGACATCTCCTGTCCGGTACAGGCGCGCCCCTGGCCGTCCGCCGAACGGGTCCGGGACGAACCGGCTCGCGGTCATGCCGGGAGCGCCGTGGTAGCCGTGGGCCACCCCGGCGCCCCCGATGTAGACCTCCCCGAAGACGCCGGGCGGGACCGGCCTCAGGTCGGCATCGAGGACGTATAGCTGGGTCCCCGCGATAATCGATCCGATCTCGATCGGGGCCGGCGAGGGACCGACGGCATCGCCGCCTGAGTAGATCGCGGTCTCGGTCGGGCCGTACAGGTTCCACAGGCGCACTCCTGTCCCGGCGCCGATCGAGTCAGCGAGGTCCCTGGGCAGCGGCTCCCCTGCGGTCATCCGCAGCTTCACCCCGGCCGGGATCCCGCCGGCGTCGACGAGCATCCGCCAGCCGGCTGGCGTCGCCTGCATCGCGGTCGCGCCGCTGTCGATCAGCAGATCGCGCAGCCGTGCCGCGTCGAGTGCCCGCTCGGCATCGGCGATCACGACGCATCCGCCGGCCAGCACCGGCGCGAGCAGCTCGACCAGGGCGATGTCGAACGCGAAGGTCGACACCGCGACGAAACGGTCTCCGAGGGCGAGCGCGAGCATCGGCCGCACGGCGTTCAGCAGCGTGGCGATGCCGCCCTGGGACACGCTGACCGCCTTCGGCCGGCCGGTCGATCCTGAGGTGAAGATGGTCACAGCGGCGGCCGACGGCGGAAGGTCCAGCACCGGCTCGGCCGGTCCGGCATCCGCCGCCGCCAGCGTCGCCAGGTCCACAATCGCGATGGTGGCCGCCGTGCAGGGGGGTGGGAGGCCCGGCGCGCCAGCGACGCCGCTGTCGATCACGATCGCGGCCGCGCCCGCGTCGCTGAGCATCGCGGCCAGCCGCTTGTCGGGATAGATCGGGTCCAGCGGCACGTAGGACGCGCCGACCGACCAGGTGCCGAGGATCGCGGGCAGCAGCCGGGCGCCGCGGGGCAGCAGGATCGCGACCCGGTCGGACACGCCGACGTCGTGCCTTCGAAGGGCAGCGGCGATCCGTCGCGCACGGTCGCGCACGTCGGCGCCGGTCAGCGCGCCGTCGTCGCCGACGGCGACGACGGTCTCGCCGGCGCATGCCGCCCATAGCTGAGCCACAGCGGTCGCTTCCGGGGCCGCTACCGCACCACCGTCCGGCCACACGCGCGTGACGAGGTCAAGCTCGCCGGGCGGCATGATGTCCGCGTCGCCGACGGCCCGATCCGGATCGTCGGCGAGGCAGCGCAGGATCGCGGTGAAGCCGTCGGCCACGAGCTGGCCGGTGGCTGGGCGGAACAAGTCGCTGTTGTAGATGAGCCGCACCCGTGGGCCGGCCGGCGCGTCGGTGACCGTCAGCTCGATCTCGAACTTGGCGGTACCAATCTCCAGCAGCTGGGGGCGCCAGCGCAGCGCGCCGCGTTCCGGGACGGCCCAGGACTCCTCCATCGCGAACATCACCTGGACCAGCGGCAGTCGGGCCGGGTCCCGGTCGGGCCGGACCAGTTCCACCACCCTGGCGAACGGCAGGTGCTGCTGCGCGAGCGCCCGCGCGGTCGCGGCGTGGACAGACCGCACCAGGTCGCTGAGCGTCGTGTCCCGGTCGATCCGGATCCGGATCGGGACGGTGTTCATGAACAGCCCGACGACCGACTCGGTCTCCGGTCGGGTGCGGGCGGCCATCGGCACCGCGATCAGCAAGTCGTCGCTGCCGGTCAGCCGGGCGAGCACGACCGCGTACGCGGCCAGCAGGACCGCGAACACCGTGGTCCCGCGCTGGGCGGCGAGCTGCCTGAGCGCGTCGGCCAGGCTGGCGTCGATCGTCGTGCCGATGGCCCCGGCGGCGAAAGTCTGGCTCGCCCGGTACGGCTCATCCACGGGCAGCGGCAGCGCCGTCGGGGCATCGGCCAGCTCGGCCCGCCAGAACCGTTCGGCCGACGCGTACCCGCCCTCCTCAGCATGCTCGATCTGCCAGATGGCGAAGTCGGCATACTGGATCGGCGGTTCCTCGGCTGCTGGGTCGCCGCCGCGCCTGATCGCCTCGTAGTCCGCGGTCAGCTCGTCGAACAAGATCCGGAACGACCAGCCGTCCGCGACGATGTGGTGCATCACCACCGCGAGCACGTGAGTTTCCGGCGACAGCCGCACCAGAGCGGCGCGCACGAGCGGCCCGGCGGCCAGGTCGAAGGGAACGCGGGCGAGGTCGCCGATCAGGGCCAGGGCGGCTTGCTCTCGCTCGCCGGCGGCCCGCTGCTCGACGGAGGTGAGCGGCAGTGGCCGCGCGACCGGCTCGTCCTCGATTACCTGCACCGGGATGCCGGCCTCGTTCCGGAAGGTGGTGCGCAGCGCCTCATGCCTGACCATTGCGGCGTCCCAGGCTTGCTGCAGCGCCCTGACGTCAAGCACGCCATCCAGCCACAGCGCCCACGGGATGTGGTAGGTGGGCTCACCGGAGTCCATCTGGGCCAGCAGCCACATCCGCCGCTGGTCAAATGACGTGGGGAACTCATACGTGGCCACGATCAGCCTTCCTGTTCCTGGTCAGCCGCTCTCTGGTCGGCCGCCACCATGCGCGGCTCGTCCGGTGAGGGCTGCGAGGCGGCCACGCGGTAGGCGCTGCGGTCCCTGCGGCTGATGCCTGACGGCGCCGTGTCCGGTCGCGGCGCCCGGACCGCGGCCTGACCGGCTGGCCGAGCCGCGTCGATGGCGGCGGCGCAGGCGGCGAGGGTGGGGACCTCGTAGAACGCGGCCAGGGGCAGCTCGACGTCGAACACCTCGGCGACGCGGAACATCAGGCGTGCCGCTGACAGGGAGTTGCCGCCGAGCGCAAAGAAGCTGTCCTCGCGGCCGACATCGCCGCCGCTGGTGCCGTTCTCCCGCAGCAGCCGCAGCCAGAGAACGGCGAGCCGTTCCTCGGTGGCGCCGCGCGGCGGGGTGGCCGGCCTGCGGGCCTCTCGGTCGGGCGCGGGGAGCGCCGCTCGGTCGACCTTGCCGCTGGCGTTCAGCGGGAATCGGGCGACGGCCTTGAATCCGGTCGGCACCAGGTAATCCGGCAGCCGCTGCGCGACGAAGTCGCGCAGCGCTGACGGCCGCAGCTCAGCTAGATCCACGCCGGCCGCTGGCGTCACGTAGCCGATCAGGTGCCGCTGCGCGCCCTGGCCTGCGACCACGACGACCGACTCCCGCACGGCCGGATGCGTCCGGAGAACCGCCGCGACCTCGCCGGGCTCGACTCGGAACCCGCGGATCTTGACCTGATCGTCCAGGCGGCCGACGAATTCGAGGGTCCCGTCCGGGCGCCAGCGCGCCAGGTCTCCGGTCCGGTACAGGCGCGTGCCGTGCCCGTACGGATCGGGCACGAACGCCCGCGCCGTCGCGGCGGCATTCCCGGCGTAGCCGCGGGCCAGCCCGTCCCCGCCGGCATGCAGCTCGCCGGTCACGCCAATCGGCGCGGGCCGTCCCTCCGGGTCCAGGACGTGCACCACGGTGTGCTGGATCGGACGTCCGATCGGCACCGTCGCGCCCGCCTGACGTGGGTCAGTCAGGACATGGCACGTGGTGAAGGTGGTGTTCTCGGTCGGGCCGTACCCGTTGACCAGAGGCTGCCCGCGACGCGCCGCGAGCACGGCACGCACCGTGTCCGGATCGAGCACGTCACCGCCCGCCAGGACAACAGGGACGCCGGCGATCGCGGCGACATCCGTCTCGGCCAGCTGATGGAACAACCCCGCGGTGAGCCACGCGACCGTCACGCCGGCGGTGCGCAGCAGCGACGCGACATCCGGCAGCCCGAGCGGGCCAGGCGGCGCGATCACGACCGTGGCGCCCGTCAGCAGCGCGCCCCAGATCTCCAGCGTGGACGCATCGAACGCGACCGGGGCCAGGTGAAGCAGCCGCTCACCAGGACCAAGCGAGGCGAACGTCGGATCGCTGATGAGCCGGATGACCGCGCGCTGAGGCACGGCGACGCCCTTGGGCACGCCGGTCGAGCCTGAGGTGAAGCTGACGTAGGCCAGGCTCAGCGGATGCGAGACATCCGGCGGCGCAGCGCGCTCGTCGGCGGCCAGACCGAGCTCGGTGTCGACGCGGACCATGCCCACGCCCGCCAGCCGGGGCATCGTGGCAGCAGTCTGGGCGGTCACCAGCACGAGCCGGGCACCCGCAGCGCCGATCATGGCGGCAACCCGGGACGCCGGGCTGCTGATATCCACCGGCACGTAAGCGCCGCCGGCTTTCAGCACCGCCAGCAGGGCGGTGACCAGGCCGGTGCCGCGCTCGATCGCCACGCCGACCGGCATATCCGCGCTCACGCCCCGGCGGCGCAGCAGCCAGGCCAGCGCGTTGCTGCGCCGGTCGAGCTCGGCATAGCTCACCGAGTCCGCGCCGAGGACCAGGGCTGTCGCATCAGGATCCCTGGCGACCTGGGCCGCGAACAACGCCGGCACGCTGCAGTCCGCCGGCCAGCCGGTCGCCGCTGGCCCGCGGCTCCAGGAGTCGAGCAGCCGCGACTCGGAGTCGGTGAGCAGCCGCATCCTGCCGATCTGGGTCGCCGGCCTGGCCACGGCATCGGTGAGGAGGTTCAGGTAGTGCGTGGCCATCCGGGACATGGTGGTCTCATCGAACAGATCGGTCGAGTACTCCCAGATCAGGCTCAGGTCGTCGTCCTCTGGCCGGGGCTCCCGGCCCAGCCGCTGCGAGGCCCGCGGCACTACGATCACGTTGAGGTCGGCCTTGGCCGACCCGTTCGCGCGCTCGATGACGGCGCCGGTGAGCCCGCCGAAGTCCACGTCGGGCACGGCGAAGTCGTGGAAGGTGAACATGACCTGGAACACGGGAATGCGCGAGGGGTCGCGGGTCGGCCCGATCGCGTCGATGACGGCGTCCATCGGGACGTCTGACCAGGCCAGTGCGTCGATGATGGTCCGCTGTACCTGACCGAGCAGATCGGTGAACGGCATCTGGCCGCTGACCTTGGTGCGCAGAACCAGGGTGTTGACGAGCATGCCGAGCAGCGGCTCGAGCTCGGGCAGGCTCCGGTTCGCCGCGCCAGTGCCCACGAGCAGGTCCTGCTGCCCGGTGTACCGGTAGAGCAGCGCCGCGAAGCCCGCGTACATGGTCGAGAACAGCGACACCCGGCGCTCCCGGCTAAACGAGCGCAGCGCGCGGGACAGCTCGAGGGGAACCTTGATCGCCGGCGCGGCGCCGCGGAAGCTCATGACCGGCGGCCGCGGGTGATCGGCCGGCAGCTCCAGAATGTCGGGTGCGCCCGCTAGCAGGCCGGTCCAGTGGTCCACGTGAGCCCTCAGGACCTCGCCCCGCATCCACTCCCGCTGCCAGAGCGCGTAGTCGGCGTACTCGGCGGGCAGATCGGGCAGCGGTGAGGGCTTGCCGGTCGCGAAGGCCGGGTAGAGGACGCTCAGCTCGGACAGCAGCACCGCCATTGACCATCCGTCGTGCACGATGTGGTGCTCCACGTGGACGAGGGTGTTCTCGTCGCCGGAGTGGCGCAGCAGCAGCCAGCGCGCTAGCGGCGGCCTGGTCAGGTCAAATGGCGTGCGCAGCTCGGCGTCGATGGCCTCCTCGGCGTCTTCGGCGGGGACGTCGAGCACTCGCAGCGGCGCCCTCGCCGTGGCGAGCGGCCGCTGCATCGGGACCCCGTCGACCGTGACGAACGCGGTCCGCAGGATCTCGTGCCTGCGCACGATCTCGTCGAGCGCGGCCCGCAGCGCCTCGGTCTTCACCTCGCCCTGCAGCGACACCGTGACCTGGATGTTGTAGGCCAGGTTGCCTGGTGACAGCTGCTCGAAGAACCAGATCCGCTCCTGCTCCAGCGACAGCGGTATTGGCTGGTCCCTCCGGCCCGGCCGGATCGGCGGCCTGGCCGGCGCCGCGGGCGGGGAGTCTGGCTGGCGGCTGACCGCAGTGGCCTGCTCGCCGGCCCGCTCGTCGAGGATGGCGGCGATCGCCGCGACCGTGGGAGCGCGGAGCAGGTCCGCCAGGGTTACCGTGACCTGCAGCTCGGCGGTGAGCTGGGCCGCCAGCCGCCCGACCAGCAACGAAGTGCCGCCGAGGGCGAAGAAGTCGTCATCGGCACCGACCACGGGATCGCCAGCGACGGTGTCGCCAGCCACGGTGTCGCCAGCCACGGGGAGCCTGAGCAGCTGGGCCATGATGCCGGCCACTGCGGCCTCGGTCGGCGTGCGCTGCGCCGCGGCCACCTCGGCCAGGCCCGCCTCGGCCCGGCCGGGCGCGGGCAGCGCGGCGCGGTCCACCTTGCCGTTGGGGGTCATCGGCAGCGCGGGCAGCACGACGATCGCCGCGGGCACCATGTAGCCGGGCAGCCGCGTCGCGGCGAATCCGATCAGCTCGGCAGGCGTGGCGTCGGCGGCGACGTAGCCGATCAGGCGCGGGTCAGCGGGACCGGTTCGCTCGGCGGCCACGAAGGACGACCTGACCGCCGGATGCTGCCGCAGCACCGCGGCCACTTCGCCGGGCTCGATCCGGAACCCCCGGATCTTGACCTGATCGTCGAGCCTGCCGAGATACTCGAAGGATCCATCGGCCCGGCGCCGGACCTTGTCGCCGGTCCGGTACATCCGGCGCCCGGGGGCCGCTATGTCAGGTACGAATGACCTGGCCGTGGCGGCCGGGTCGTCCAGGTAGCCGCGGGCCACGCACGCACCGGCCAGGCACATCTCGCCGGGTTCGCCATCGGGCACCGGCTCAAGGCCGTCGAGAACGTAGCAGCGCACGCCATCGATGGGGATCCCGATCGGTGGCGGCACGGGGCCGTCCGGCAGCACCGGAGTGGTCGTCACGCCTACCGTGCACTCGGCCGGCCCGTAGAGGTTGACCAGAGTGAACGGCAGGCCCGCCGGCACGCCGCGCTGGAGCGCCGAGCCGCCTGTGTGCATCATCCTGAGCACGGTGCGGGACGGCCACCGCTCGTCGAGCACGGCCTCAGCCAGCGGAGTGGGCAGGAACGCCGCGGTGATCTGCTCGTCAGCCAGCCAGGCGACGAGGTCTGACGGCGAGATGCGCACCTGCGAGGGCGGCACCACCAACGTCCCCCCGGCGGCCAGGGTGGGCCAGGTGTCCCAGACCGACACGTCGAACCCGGGGCCGCACAGCAACGTCGTCCGGTCCTCCGGGCCCAGTGGGTAGGCCTCCTCGCGCCAGCGCATCAGGTTCGCGAGGCTGCCATGGCTGACCCCGACGCGCTTAGGCCGGCCCGTCGAGCCCGATGTGAAGATCACGTAGGCCAGCGAGGCGTCGTCCGGCCTGGCCCATGCCCCTGGGAGTTCCGGGGCCGCCTGCGTCAGGTCGACCACTTCCGGATCGTCGCCGAGCGGCGCGCCACCGGACAGCAGCGGGCCGGTGCTGACCACGGCGGCCGCACCCGACAGCGCCAGCATCTCGCTGGTCCGCGCGGACGGGTGGGCTGGATCGAGCGGCAGGTAGGCCGCGCCGGCCAGCAGCACGGCAAGCTCGGCGACGACGAGCTCGGCGGACCGGTCGGCGTAGACGGCCACCACGTCGTCAGTCCGGACCCCGCGCCGGGCGAGCCTGGCCGCCAGGCCCCAGGCGTGCCTGGCCAGCTGGAGGTAGGTCAGCCGCAGACCGCCATCCTGGATGGCGATCGCATCCGGCGCCTCAGCGATTCGTGATCGGAAGTCGTCGAGCAGCGTCACGTATCGTCCTTCGCTGGCAGCCGGTCGCGGGTCAGGTCGAGCCACCTGCTCCTAGCGGCAGCCGGGTCGATCGGCGCCGGCCTGCTCGTGGTCGCGCATCCAGCGACGCAGCGACGCGGGCCGCATGTCGGTCCAGGTTTCGTCGATATAGGCCAGGCACTCGTCCTCGGTACCCGTGAATCCGTCCCGGCGCCAGCCCGCTGGCAACTCTCGCTCCGCCGGCCAGATCGAGTACTGCTCCTCGTCGTTGAGCACGACCGCATGCTGCCGACTCCCCTGCGTATCAGGCATCAGCTGCTCCCCTCGGCATCAGGACACGCCCCTGCTGGCCAGCAGCCGCTCGCGCATGAGAAACTTGCGGACCTTGCCTGTCGCTCCCACCATGATCTCGTCGTCGGGGATGGCCACGATCCGCCGCGGCACCGCCGCCGCTACCTCGCCGAGCGCAGCGCGGACCTCGCCCTCGCGGTCGCGCTCAGGATCGGCGTCCCCCGCGAGCAGGAGCAGCACGTCGATGACGAGCCTGCCGTCGTCCCCGCGGGCCGCCAGGACGGTGCAGTCGCGAATATCGGGGCAGCGCCTGAGTATGCGCTCCTCGGACAGCACGGTATAGAGCCAGTTCCCGTCGCCGAGATCGACCGCGTCGCTGGCCCGGTCAACGTGATAGAAGTAGCCGTCCTCGTCGCGGTACATCAGGTCGCCGGTCAGGTAATAGCCGTTCAGGCGGGTGCGGAAGGTCGCGGCCGAGTCGTTCCAGTACCCGATCGCCAGCGTCGGCGACTTCATGGCGACCTGTCCCGACCTGGCCCGTCGGAACCTCATCGCCGGTCTGGGGATCCACCAGGATGATCTCAGCGAACGGGAACGGCTTGCCGACGCAGCGGTTGTAGCGCTCGCTGCCGAGGTGGTGGCTTATCCGGAACCCGCCGTAGCCCATCTCCGTGGAGCCGAGCGTGTCGTTGAACCGGGAGCCGGGCAGGCTGATGGCGCCGTCCTTGCCGTAGGCGAGGTGGCTGCCGACGGCGACCAGGCGGCGTATATGCGCTTCGTGCGCACAGTCCCCGCTGTTGGACCAGATGCGCACCGAGCCGACATCGCGGGTAGTCAGATCCAAGCGGGCCAGCTCGGACCACGTGACGGCGAAGCCGAAGACCGCGGTCGGCCGCCAGCGCTCGATGGCGTCGATGATCACTTCGCCGCTGTTCGGGAACGCGCCGCCCTGTCCCGACAGGCACAGCAGCTCATATCCGTTGCACAGGGCCTCGTTGATGATGATGATGCCGGCCGTGTGCGCCTGCGGGAACGCGGACAGCTCCCGCACCGGGCCGGACTGGCGGGGCTCGGTCAGCCGGACCGCCCGCACGGCCGCGAACAGGCCGTGGTGGGAGTGCACGACGGCGGCCGGCATGCGCGTCGTGCCGGACGAGTGCGTGATGGCCACCGGATCGTCGCGGTGATGCCGGTAGTGCGCCGGAGCGCGCGACGGATCACCCGTGCCGGTCTCGGCCGCGTCACCGATGATCGGAGCGCCCAGGTCCTGCCCAGCCAGCGCGGCGTGGTCGGCGTCGATGATCACCCCGGTCGCGCGCAGCCGCCGGATGTACTCGGCGGCGATCTCGGTCGGCATGTTCCCGTTCATCAGCGCAGGTATCGCACCGAGCCAGGACAGCGCGAAGAAGTTCAGGAACACGTCGGCCGCTGACGTCACGTAGACCGCGACCGGGTCGCGCCGCCCTATGCCGTGCCGCCGGTACCACTCGGCTCGAGCGGCAACCCTCTCGGTCAGCGTGCGCAGCGACAATGGCGTCCACGCCGCGATCGCGTCGACCTCGGTATCAAACGTCACCCGCGGCATGTCCATATCGGCGCCATGCTCGGCCAGCCTGAGCAGCACATTGCCGGCGCCGAGTTCCTGATCCACAGTCAGTACCGCGCGAAGGTTGCCTGCACTCACCGATCTGCCTCCCGCCCCATCAGTCTCGGTCAATCGGGATCTGCGGTCATGCGATCTCGCGGCTGAACAGCCGTGAGGACAACACGACGGCCACCACGGCCACCGCGGCCAGGATGACGCTCGCCTGCCAGACAACCGGGGTGCCGAACTGGCCTTGGAAGATCGCCCGCATGCCTCTGGTTCCCCAGGCGAATGGGTTCCACAGCGCGACGTTCCGTACCCACAGCGGTGCGACGGAGATCGGGATAAGGACCCCGGCCAGCAGCGAGAGGGGGTTGGCGATCGAGTTGAGCAGCGTGGGGAGCACGCTCTCGTTGGGCACCAGCAACGCCAGGGCGTAGGAGATCGAGACGCCCAGCACCACCATCAGCGACAGCAGCACCAGGGCAAACAACACGTTGCCTGGCGGCACCCGCAGGCCGAGCGCGAACGCGCCCAGCGCGACGACGACGGCCTGGAAGCTGATCAGCAGCATCCACATGACGACCCGCCCCAGCAGCAGGGCAACACGGCTGAGCGGCGTGACCCGGCACCGGGTCGATGACTCCCTGGCCCATGGCCGCGAGCAGGGCGAATCCAGCGAACAGGCCGCTGAACAGGCCCATGGCACAGAACAGCGAGGGCACGTAGATCTGATAAGCGTCCCCGTAGCTGGGGGTGTGCAGGACGGCCTTGATGAACGGGGAGAACAAGATCAGGTAGGTGACGGGCTGGATCAGCGTGATCGCGATGTTGGCCGGGTTGCGCACCAGCATCCAGGTCTCATAGCTGAAGATCAGCCACGTATCACGGACCAACTTCATAGCTGCCGTCTTCCGCCTTCCGGTTACCGGTCAGTCAGCAAGAGTCCGGCCGGTCTTGGCCAGGAACACGTCGTCGAGGCTGGGCCGGCGGTACTCGATCGCCCCGGGCTCGATTCCCTTGTTGCTCAGCGCGCGCATGATGAGCGGGATGGCCGTGCCCGCGCTGTCGACATACAGCCGCAGGGTGCTGTCGATGGCCTCGCAGGAGTGCACATACGGCTGCTCGGCCATGAGCTTGGATGCCTCGAGAATGCTGGCGGGCTCCGGCGCGCCGGCGGTACCGGCCTCGGCCAGGTCAACCACGACGACATCGCCGGAGATCTCGCGCTTGAGATCGGACGGGGTCCCCTCGGCGACGATCAGCCCGGCATCGATGATCGAGATCCGGTCACATAGCGCGTCAGCCTCATCCAGGTAGTGCGTGGTGAGGAAGATCGTCATGCCCTGGTCGCGTAGCCTTCGCACCTCCTGCCACATGCGAGCCCGGCTCGGCGGGTCCAGTCCGGCGGTGGGCTCATCCAGGAAGATGACCTGGGGCGAGTGGATCACGCCGAGCGCGACATCGAGGCGGCGGCGCTGCCCGCCAGAGTAAGTGCCGATATTGCGGTCGGCGAAGCCCTCGAGCTGGAAGGCCAGGACGGCTGCCTCGGCGAGGCTCTTGGCGGTCGATTTCGGGACGCCGAACATGCGCGCCTGGTTCACCAGGTCGCGCCGGGCGGTGGACAGATCGTAGGTGCCGCTGGTCTGCGCCACGAAGCCAATACGCTGCCGCACTTCCGCCGGGGCGCGGCGGAGGTCCATTCCGGCGATCGTGGCGTCGCCGCCGTCCGGGCGGATCAGAGTGACCAGCATCCGCAGGGTGGTCGTCTTCCCGGCTCCGTTGGGACCGAGGAAGCCGAAGATCTCGCCGCGCTCCACGGCGAAGTCCACGCCGCGCACCGCCTCGATACTGGTGACCTTGCGGCCCTGCCTAGACCGGTATGACTTGCGCAGGCCGCTGGCCTCAATCATCGAGTCTCCTGGTGTGCCGAGCAAGCCCGTGCTGGCCGAGGCACGGAGGCAAGTTCACATCGTTAGGGTAGAGGGGCGAGCTTGGTTACACAATGGATCACAATGGACACCGTGCCGGACTGCGGCCACTATGGACGCTTTTACCGCCACGCTTTTACCGCCCGGCTTGACCTGGATGAGCTTCGTTACGTGCTTTCCCAGGCCGACTTTGAGCCCGCGGCTGTCCGCAGCTGTCCATTCCGGTCAGGCGCCAGGCTGGCCTGACCCAGGGGGTCAGTCCGCCGCCGCGTGATCCGCGATGAAGTCAGCCAGCGCCCCGAGGCAGGCCAGGTCGGCCGGCTCGATCTCCTCGACGTCGATCTGGATCTCCAGGGCCTCCTCCAGCTCCAGCATCAGCTCCAGCGTGGTCACCGATGTAAGCCCGAGGTCCTCCATCAGGCGCGTGCTGTCGGAGAGCCCGAACGCCGCGGCCTTGGAGTCACGAGCGAGCACCTCGGGCAAGACGACGTGAATACTTTCCATGACCCGTTCCCGGAGCGCGCTGTCGCTCATTTCCCGCCTCGTTCCTTGTGTCCGTCCAGCCGGGGTCACTGCACGGTGCCCATCGTGGCTACCGCCTCAGTCTCGTCCTCGGTGCCAACGCCGTCGATGAGCACGCTCTCGATGCGCCGCAACAGCCCCGCCATATCCGCCGGGGTCACGAAGTGGGTGTCCGCCCACAGTTCAAGGCCCAGCGTGCCGGGCATGTCAACGACGGACAGGAACACCTTCTGCGCGGGCAGGTCATTGCGGTCTCCCCAGGTCAGCTTCGTCCGGGTCAGCTCGTCTCGAAGCGGCGCCGGCCCGCCGGGCGCGTCGTCCCCGTCGTCGGAGACTGCGCCGGGGCGCTCACGGCTGAGCACCCGGCGGTCGTTGAAGACCACGCTCCAGTCCGGCTCTCCCCGACGCTCGGCCGCCAGTCGATCGCACAGCTCGCGCTGGCCCGCCGGATCGAAATAGGCGTGCTTGTATGCGCTGAGCGCGGACTGCCAGGCACGTCTGACCACCTCCTCGAACGGGGCGCCCGCCACCTCGATCACGGCGAGGCAGCTCTGCATCACCGGGCTGACCGAGCCGGCGAACCCGGGCCGGAACCGGTTGCTGACCACCAGGTGCAGCGCGGCGCGCGGGCAGGAACTGTGGTGGGTGAGCGCTACCGCAAAGGCGGCGAGCAGCACCGGGGAGGTGCCGAGACCCAGCCGGGCCGCGAGCGCCCTGGCCGCCCGGTCACCGGCCGGCGAGTCGAGGGTGACTTGCCAGAAACGCGGCTGCCGCTGGTCAGCTGACGGACTGAACTGGCGGTCGGGGACCCTCGCGGCCAGCCGCTCGAAATACCGTAGCGACGCCTCGTGCGCACGGCGGGCGCCCGGGCCGCGCTGCCGCCTGGCCTGCTCCATCGGCTGCATCGCCGTGACCGGCCCGGCCTGGTCATGGCGCCGGTCGAAGTCGTCGTGCAGCGCGGCCAGGCCGAACGCGTCCACGGCGATATGGCAGATCATCTCCGCGACATGCGTGGCGGCGCCGTGGTGGGTGATCACGGCCATCCGCAACGGCCATTCATGCTCGTAGTCGAATTTCCGGGCCTTGTACCCGGCGGCGACGGCGGACGCTACCTCAGCCGGGTCGCCGTCGCCCGCGTCGACGACCTCGAGCGCAATCTCGCCGGAGGCGTGCACGACCTGCCGGGTCTGCCCGTCGAGGTCGAAGCGCAGCCTGGTGCGCAGCGCCTGGTGGCGGCTTATGATGAAGCTCAGGCCTGCCGCGACGTCCGCCACGGTCTGACCCGGCGGCAGCGCCCTGGCGCCCCCCATTGGCAGGGAGTCCGCCGTGTCCTGCATGACAGACCAGATCTCATCCTGGCCCCAGCTGAGTTCCGCGACGCCGGAGCCGTCACCCTCGAACTGAACAATGACCCTGTTTGCCACAGCATCCGCCCGCCTTCAGCTGTCCAGATAATAACCATGCCGACCACCATCTGAGGCCAGGGGTGTCCACGGCCACGGCCAGGAGGACAGGCGATGACCGAGGCCGGAGTTACGCCGGACGACCTGACCGAGGCGCTTGCTGCGGCAACCCGGGACGAGTCGCTGCTGAGTGCCGGCATCACTGCCGCGACCCGGCTGGAGGGCGACCTCCGCCTGGACAGCCTGGACCTGGCGGCCCTGGGCGCGCTGCTGCGCGACCGCTACGGGAGGGCGGTGGACCTGGTCGGGTACGTCGCCGGGCTGGACATCGACGAGATCATCGAGCTGACCGTGGGTGACGTGACCGACTACGTGAACCGATGCGGGCCGACCCAGCGAACGGCGGAACGGTCGGCGGAGCAGTCCCGGTGAGCCGGTTCCTGATCGTGTCGCTGCCGCTGACCGGGCACGCGTACCGCGCCATGGCCATCGCGGACGAGCTCGGCGCGCGCGGCCATGAGGTGGCCTGGTGCGGCTCGAAGGCGTACTTCCGGCCGCTGCTCGGCCCGGACGCGACACTGTTCCCGACCGGCACCAGGCTCTATCGTGATCAGGCCGGATACGGGATGGCCGCGCTGAAGACGATGTGGCAGCAGTACCTCATCCCGATGGCGCGATTCACGCTGCCCGCCGTGGACCGCGCCGTGCTCGCATACCAGCCGGACTTGGTCGTGGTCGATCAGCATGCGCTGGCCGGCGCGCTGGTGGCGCACCGGCACGGACTGCCCTGGGCCACGCTGGTCACGGGCGCCATGGAACTGACGCACGCCGCTGACGGCGCTGCCCAGGGTAGACGCCTGGGTGCGTGCTCAGGTGGCATCACTGTGCCGGGAAGCGGGCGTCACGGACGTCGGCTTCGATCCGCTGGTCTCGCCGTATCTGCTGATCGCGTTCACGACCTCGGCGCTCGTCGGCGAGCAGCCGTTCCCCGGCCACTTCGTGCTGGTCGGCCCGGCCATGCTGGAACGTCCCTGCGCCTTCCCCTGGGAGTTGCTCGACCCCGCGCTGCGCAAGGTCCTGATCACCGTCGGCACCCTGGTCACCGGCCTGGCGGCGGATTTCTACCAGCGGGTGGCGGACGCTGTCGCTCCGCTCGCCGCCAGGGTGCAGGCGATCATCGTCGGACCACCGGACCTGCTGCCTGAGCCGCCGGGCAACGTGCTGGTGGTGCCCTCGGTGCCGATGCTGGCGCTGCTGCCGCGGCTGGACGCGGTCATCAGCCACGGCGGCATGAACACCGTGTGCGAGACGCTCGCGCACGGCGTGCCCCTCGTCCTCGCCCCGATCAACCACGACCAGCCCGTCGTCGCCTCGCAGGTGGTCCGGGCCGGGGCCGGCATCCGGGTGCCGTTCAGCCGGGTCCGTCCCAGCCAGCTGCGGCAGGCCCTGGTCACGATCCTTGATGATCCGGCCTATCGGCACGCCGCCGAACGGATCGCGAACTCGTTCGCCGCCGCGGGCGGGGCGGCGGCGGCGGCCGCGCACCTGGGAGAGCTCTGCATCGCCTAGCGCGACATCGTGATGTGCGGGCTGTTCGCCGGGCACCTGGCGACGTAGCCTGAGGAAGGTGCGACCGCCGCGGTAGCACTGGCCGTGGTCGCGCTGGCCTGGCCGACGTGCCTGTTCGCTCGCAGCCCGAGGTAGGCCAGATGACCTTGACCGTCAGCCCGGATGGCATAGTCCCGGATGGCACAGCGCCGCGGTCCGAGGACTTCTACCGGACGATGCGGCTGATTCGCCGGTTCGAGGAG
The DNA here is from genome assembly GCA_963730265.1 of uncultured Actinomycetota bacterium. Taxonomy (GTDB): domain Bacteria; phylum Actinomycetota; class Actinomycetes; order Streptosporangiales; family Streptosporangiaceae; genus DASUBV01. Next base: position 2,860,355 of record CAVSRG010000009.1, on the reverse strand, counting down.
CGCGCCATGGACCTGGTCAGGTCCGGCGAGATCGTCAGCGGCATCCATCCGTGCATCGGGCAGGAAGCCGTCGCCGCCGGGACCGGCGCCGCGCTTCGCCGCGACGACATCATGCTGGCGAACCATCGCGGGCACGGGCAGTTACTGGCGAAGGGCACCGAGCCCGGCCGGCTGCTGGCCGAGATGGCGGGGCGGACCACCGGGGTCGCTCGCGGCCGGGGCGGCTCGTTTCATCCTTCCGACTTCACTGTCGGCGTGCTCGGCTCCACCGGGTCGGTGGGGCACGGCGCGCCGCTGGCGGCGGGGGCCGCGTGGGCGCTGGCCCGGGCGGGCAGCGACCGCGTAGCGGTCAGCGTGTTCGGCGATGGTGCCGTCAACCAGGGCGCGCTGCTGGAGTCGTTCAACCTTGCCGCGCTGTGGCAGGTGCCCGTCGTTTTCATCTGCGAGAACAACCTGTACGCGACCACGCTCCCGGTCGGGGCGAGCGTGGCTGGCATCGGTCACCGGGCGGGCCGAGGCGTTCGGGATCCCCGCGGAGACGGTCGACGGGATGGATCCCGAACCGGTTTACGCGGCGGTTGCCCGCGGCCGTGACACGGGCCCGGGCTGGCCAGGGACCGACCTTCGTGGAGTTCCTCACGTACCGGTTCGAGGGTCATCACACCTTCGAGATCAAGACCAGGCCGCGGTACCGCGATCCGGAGGAGGTCGCCCGCTGGAAGGCACGCGACCCGCTGGCGCTGCAGGCCGGGCGGATACCGGAGGGCTTGCGGCGGGCAGATCGATGCCGAGGTCGAGGTCATCGTGGAAGCGGCCGTGCGGTTCGCCCTGGCCGGCCCGAAGCCGGATCCTGCCGATGCCCTCGAGTACCTGTACGCGTCGGGCCTGCAGCCCGGCCGGGCGTGAGCGGCCATGCCAGAGGAAAGGACGGCTGCGACGGTGACCAAGCTGTCGTACACGCGGGCTCTGAACCGGGCGCTCGCGCGCCGAGATGGAACGCGACCCCACCGTGTTCGTCCTCGGCGAGGACGTCCAGCATGCGCTCACCAACGTGACCGTCGGCCTGTTCGACCAGTTTCGGCCCGCAGCGGATCGTGGAGACGCCGCTGTCGGAGCAGGGCTTCACGAATTTCGCCACCGGCGCGGCCATGGCGGGGCTGCGGCCGGTGGTGGAGTACCAGATCCCGTTCCTGCTGATGCTGGTCTTCGAGCAGATCGTCAACCAGGCGAACAAGTTCCCGCTGATGAGCGGCGGCCAGGCCCAGGTCCCGGTCACCTACCTGCTGCCCGCCGCGGGCTGGCGGTCCGGCTGGGGCGGCCAGCACTCCGACCAGCCGTACAGTCTGTTCGCCCACTACGGCGTGAAGACCGTGGTGCCCGCCACTCCCTCGGACGCGTTCGGGTTGCTCGTCTCGGCGATCCGGGACGACGACCCGGTGGTGGTGTTCGCCCCGATCGGCTCGCTGGCGATACGCCAGGACGTGGCGCCGGGCAGCCTGGTGCCGGTGCCGCTCGGCACCGGGCGGGTTCACCGGGAGGGCACGACGTGACGGTCGTCGCGATCGGGCACCTGGTGTATGACGCGCTGGCGGTAGCCGACGAGTTGGCGGACCAGGTATCGATCGAGGTGTTCGATCCCGCGGACGCTTTATCCCTTTGACTGGGACGCCGCTGGCCGCGTCGCTGGCCAAGACTGGCCGGCTGGTCGTCATCGACGACTCGAACCGGACCTGCGGCATGGCCGCCGAGATCCTCGCCACCGCCGCCGAGGAGATGCACCTGGTCGCGCCGCCGCGGCGGATCACCCGGCCGGACGGCGCGATCCTCGGTTGCGTGCCGGAACTCGACGTGGCGTTGCAGCCCAGCCGGCAGCTGCTGACGGACACAGTCCTGAAAGTGGTCAAGAACGGATAGTCAGTGCGCCGTTCTGGCCGCGGCGCGCGCCAGTTGTTCCGAGAGCGCTGGCCCCATCCGCGCGACCGGCTCAGGCAGGAGCATGTGACGATGGTCGCAGTCCAGCTCGACCGCTTCGATGGGGCCATCGACGAACGACCGCCAGCTGTCTAGCTTCTCGGCCAGCCCAGGGGGATTGCGGGTAGCGGAGAAGAACAGCATCCGGCAGTGCACGCGGCCGGGCCGGTGCATGGACCCCACCACGACATTGTTCTTGATCACGCGCTGCATCGCATGCACCCGCTGGTCCGGCCACTCGTCCAGCCCCATACCCGGCCGCCTGCGGACCAGTTCGAGCATCCGCGCGTCGGGCGCCGGATCGGCAGCGGTCAGCGCGGGCACGTACCCGAACTGCGCGAGAACGAGGTTGTAGATCATCCAAGGCTCGTTGCTCGGTGCGATCGCGTCGATGGCGGACAGATTCGAGTCCAGGATGACGAGCAGCCCAATGTGCTCACCGCGGCGCTCGAGTTCCTCCGCGATCGCGAAGGCGATGTTCCCGCCCAGTGACCAGCCGAACAGATGGTAAGGGCCGGCTGGCTGCACCGTCCGGATCTGGTCGGCGTAATCCCGCGCCATCTCCGTCATGCTGGCCGGCAGTGGCTCGGGTCGCCGCAGACCACGGGCCTGCAGGCCGTAGAGCGGGTACCTGGCCTCCACGTGCGGGAGCAGGGCCAGATAACACCAGCTCAGGCCGATCATCGGATGCGCGCAGAACAGGCGAGGGCCGTCTCCGCCGACTCGCATCGGCATAATCAGGTCGAGGACGCCGCCCGCTTTTCTGGCCGCCGCGCGGAAATGCCGCAGGGACCGAATGTCCGCGGCCGGGAGCATCCCCGCGGCCACGCTTGCCGCGGTGTCGTTCATTTAGTCCTCCGGCTTGGATCGCGGGGTCGGTCCGATGCTAACCGGGCCTAGCAAGCCCGCCTAGAGGAAGCGGCACACGTTGACATTCACGATTCATCCTGATGCGGTGGCAGCGTGACCATTGATCCGGTGGCAGCATGACCGCACTGGAGGCTGTGTCGGTGTACCTGCCGCCGCTCCGGATACCCATCGAGAGCCTGGCCGACTCGCTCGGCCTGACCGAGATGCAGGTCAAGCTGTTCCGGCGGTTTCACGGGCTGAGGGAAGTCGGCCGCGACCCGGACGCGTCGCTGACCCGCCTGCTGATGAAGGCCGCCGCGGGGCTGGATGCGCTGCGCGGCCAGGAGCACCGCGTCCGGTACGTCCTGTACGCGCGGACCATGCCCGTGGTCGCGCCGTACCCGGTCAACCCCCTGCACGAGGTCTGCCGCGCGCTCGGGCTCGGCCACGCGCTCGCGTTTACCGTCACGCACCAGTCATGCGCCAGCGGCTTGCTGGCGATCGACATGGCCGGCCGGCTGCTGGCCAGCGACACCTGCGACGGGCCGGACGGCCAGGACGGCGGGCCAGGGCCGCTCGCGCTCGTCCTCAGCGGCGAGAAGGCGTTCACCCGCGCGGCCCAGGTATTCGCTGACACGACTGTCTTCGGCGAGGGCGCGTCCGCGTGCCTGGTCAGCGCGTTCGGCGCGCGCGACCGGCTGCTCGCGTACGCGTGCAACGTGCGGGGTGAGTTCGATAGCACCACCGGCGAAAACGACGCGCGGCTGCAGCGTGAATACCGGCCCTCGCTGGCTGAGGTGATGCGGCGGGCCCTGGACGAGGCGGGCCTTACGCTGGACGATATCCGTGTCGTGCTGCCGCACAACGTCAACCTGGTGACCTGGCAGCGGATGTGCACGCTGCTCAAATTCCCGCGAGACCGCGTGGTGCTGGACAATGTCGCGACCAGCGGTCACGTTTTCTGTGCGGATATGTTCGCCAACTACCAGACCGCGTGCGAGCGCGGCCTGCTGCAGCCAGGCGACCGCTACCTCGCCGCCGCGGTCGGCGCCGGGGGCGGCGCGACTTTCTCGGCGATGGTGTTCGAGCACTGACCGATTCGAGCACTGACCGAGAGGACGCCATGTTCGTCGCGCTCCCGCCCGCTGGGCCGCCCCGGCACCGCGACCGTGACCTGCACTTGATGCGGGCCGTACACCGCAGCTTCACCGGGCCTGCCGAGTTCCTCGCCGATCCGGCGAACCGGGCCCAGGTCGGCGAGTACCTGGCGGACATGAGCAGGCCCTACGGGCACGAGGTGCCGGCCGCGATGTTCGGCGAGTCGCTATCACCGGCCCTCGGCCATTCGTACGGGGAGATGGCCGAGGCGCTGATCGGGTCGGCTGTCTCGGCAGATGAGCCTGTTGACCTGCTAGTACTGGCGTTCTCCATCCACGACCTGTGGCCTGGCCGGGCAACTGCCGCGTATCTCAGTCACCGCACTCCGGGCGCGCCGATGGCGTTCGCTGTCTGTGACCAGGGCCCGGCGGCGGCCTTCAGCGGCCTGCGGATTGCCCGCGAGTACGCCTCGTCGGCCGCCGTCCGGCGGGCGCTGCTGATCGTCGTCGAGCAGGCGGCGTTGCCCTATAGCTCCCTAGCGACGTTGCCGTCCCAGCACCGGGGGGTCGCCATGCTCTTCGGTGACGGCGCGACGTCGCAGGCCCGGGTCGCGGCGCTGCGCCAGCATCCGGGCGTCCCGCCCGGCGATGCCGCCGGCCTCGCCGCCGCTGACCTCGTCGAGCTGGCGGCCGGGTACCACGAAGTGAGACTGGTGCTCGGTGACGCGCTCGCCGCGGAATGGACCACGCCCGTCGCCGGGCGGGTGCGGGTCATGCCGCCCGGACAGCCGTCCACCGCTGTATGGTCGGGCCTCATCGACGAACTCGCCAGCGACGGCGGCCACCCGGACCTGCTGGTGGCCGCCGACTACGATCCCGGCCTGCGCTATCTGTGCCTGACCGCCTTCGACACCCGGACCACGCCCCAGCTACGGCAGCTAGGCATCAAAAGCTACGGCAGCTAGGCATCAAACCAGGCCCGCAGACGCGAAGCGGCCTGAGCGATCGCGGCCCGGCTGGCGCCGAGGGTGCCGATCATCGTGAAGAACCCGTGCGCCATGCCCAGGTAACGGCTGAGCTCGACCGGGACGCCCTCGTCGGCTAGCCTGCGTGCGTACGCCTCGCCCTGATCGCGCAGCGGGTCGTACTCCGCGGTGATGACGAGCGCCGGAGGTAGCCCGGCGAGGCTCTCGGCGCGAAGCGGCGATGCCAGCGGGTGGGCCGCGTCGCCGGGGTTCGCCAGGTAATGCTGGCGGTACCAGTCGACTGAATGGCGGTTGAAGAGAAACCGATCGTCCGCGGCTCGCATCGACTGGTCGTCGGCGAGCTGATCGGTGTTGGGATATACGAGAAGCTGGCCGACCAGGGCCGGCCCGTCGGCGCGGGCCCGCAGCGCCACTCCCGCGGCCAGGTTCCCGCCGGCACTGTCGCCACCCACCGCGAGGCGTGCGGGGTCTGCGCCGATCTCGCCCGAGTGCTCGGCCACCCAGCGCACTGTCGTGTAGCAGTCGTCGATGGCCGCTGGGAACGGGTGCTCGGGAGCCAGCCGGTAGCCAACCACGACGACCAGCGCACCGCAGGCATTAGCCAGCCTGCGGCAGACGCCGTCGGCGGTGTCGATGGCGCCCAGCACCCAGCCGCCACCGAAGAAGTAGACCAGCGCGGGCAGCGGCCGCTCGCTGGCAGGCCGGTACAGCCGCAGCGGCAGCTCGCCGCCGGGCCCGGTGATCTTCAGCTCGGCGACCTCGTAGACGGGCTCGGGCTCGCCCCCGCCGGCCCGGATCGAGGCCAGATCCGCGGCCCTGGCGTCGGCGAGCGACATGGCGTACAACGGCGGGACGTCGTCCAGCTCGCGCTGGTCGCGCATCGCCTGCAGCTCCGGGTCGAGGGGCACAGCTCACACCCTTTTCGCTCGGTCCGGGTCGTCTCGCCGATGATAGAATATCTCTTGCAATGGTTGAATTGGTGCGTGAGGCGCTGCACACCTCGGTCACCGATCCCGCGTCAGCGTCGATGAACTTCCTTAATGAGGTTGCCGAGCGTTTTCCTGACGCGATATCGCTGGCCGCGGGTCGCCCATTCGATGGCTTCTATGCCGCCGAAGATGTCGAGCGGTACCTGGTCGCCTATCTCGGGTACCTGCGGGCCGAGGGCATGAGCGAGGCGCACGTCGGGCAGGCCATCCTGCAATACGGCCGGACGAACGGTCAGCTCGGCGCGATGATCGCCCGGATGCTGGAGATTGACGAGGACATCCGCGTTCCCGCCGAGTCGGTCATGGTGACGTCGGGCTGCCAGGAAGCGATGATCATCGCGCTGCGCGGGCTGTGCGCGGGCCCTGAGGACGTCGTCCTTGCCGCTGAGCCCTGCTACGTCGGCTTCTCCGGCGCCGCGCGCGTGCTCGGCATCACCGTGGTTCCGGTGCCCGAGACGGCGCAGGGCCTGCGTCCGGAAACGGTCACGCGCGTCGCCCGCCAGGTACGCGCCAGCGGTCGTCGGCCGCGGGCCTTGTACGTGGTCTCGAACTTCGCCAATCCGTCCGGCGTCTCGCTGAGCGCCGACGTGCGGCGCGGGCTGATCGAGGTGGCGGCCGAACAGGACCTCCTGATCCTGGAGGACGACCCGTATGGGCTGTTCGGGCTCGACGACAGGCGCAGCCCGGCGCTGAAATCGCTAGACGCCGATCACCGGGTCATGTATCTCGGCTCGTTCGCCAAGTCGGTTTTCCCCGGTGCCCGCGTGGGCTTCCTGGTCGCAGATCAGGCTGTCGTCAGCGCTGCCGGTCATCGCAGCCTGCTGGCCGACGAGCTCTCGACAATCAAGAGCATGATCACCGTCAATACCTCTCCGATCTCGCAGGCCGTCATCGGCGGTGTGCTCGTGTCGTGCGGATACAGCCTGCGCGCCGCGAACCGGGAGAAGACCGCGTTCTACCGGCGCAACCTCCGCACGCTGCTGGCCGCACTCGAGCGTCACTTCGGCGATCCGGCGATCACCTGGAACTCGCCGAGCGGTGGCTTCTTCGCCGTCCTCAACGTGCCCGTCCTCGCCGACGAGAAGCTGCTCGAGCGCTCGGCGCGAGATTACGGCGTGCTGTGGACGCCGATGAGCTTCTTCTATTTCGGCGATGGTGGCAGCCACGCGATCCGGCTCTCGTGCAGCGTACTGGAGACTGAGCAGATCGATGAGGGTGTCCGCCGTCTGGCCGCCCTGATTGCCGACGTCCGGTCGTGACCGATCTCGTCCGCGTCTGGATCGTTGCCGTCGACGTGCCACCAGATGTCGCGGCCATCTGCCGTGACGTGCTCGATGACAGCGAGCGGGCCCGCGCTGCAGCCTTCCTGAGCCCGCGCGACCGGCAGCGGTTTACGGTCGCGCACGGCGCGCTCCGGATACTGGCCGGCCACGAGCTGAAAACGCGGCCCGCGGACCTCACCTGGATCCCCGGCCGGTACGGCAAGCCCGAGCTGACGCCGCCATGGTCCGGCCTGCACACCAGCCTCTCGCACTCGGGACACATGATCGCGGCGGCCACCAGCACCGGCCGCCCGGTGGGTGTCGACATCCAGCAACTGGTACCTGGCCTGGACACGATCGCGCTGTCCGCCCGGTACTTTGCGCCCGATGAGTTCGCGTACGTCACGGCGGGTCGCGACGCCAGCGAGCGAGCGGACCGGTTCACGCACCTGTGGGCCCGCAAGGAGGCGGTCGTCAAGGCGGCCGGCGGCCGCCTCTGGCCCAACCTCAAGATCGCGGTTCGCAGCCGCGATGTTGTCAGCTGCGCCGAGCCGACGGGCCCGCATCGGGTTACCGACGTTACTGCGCCGCCGGGCTTTCGCGCCGCGGCGGCGCTGGCCGGCGCGGCGCCGTTCGTCATGGAGGCCGTCCGCTGGCCAGGCGCGGCAGTGGCACCAGTCGCCGCGGCAGTGGCACCACTAACTACGGGCTAGCGGGCCTTCGCTACGCCGCCGGCACCGGGTCGCCGATGGCGGCGAGGATGCCATCCCACAGGCGGGCGCGCGCAGCGAGGGCGAGATTGATCGTGTCGGCGCACTCCGCCCACTTGGCGTCATCGTCGCCGCACAGGTCAGCGAGCATCTGCATCGCCATCGGCGTGTGCTCCTCGCCGTCGACCTCGATATGACGAGCCAGGTAGTCGACGAACGTGTCCAGGGATCCGAGGCGCTTGTTGACGCCGACGACCTGCTGGAACATCTCGGGGATCAGGTCCTCGCGGCCGAATGCGAAGGCCGCGGCCTGCGCGTGGACGGGCGCGCTCTCGATCAGGCTCCAGGTGAGCCGGACGAACTCGGCAGACGGCGCCGGCACGCCGACCTCGCCGATCGCCTCGAGTACCGGCCGCCTGGCGCGGAGCTTGCCGATGAAGGCATCGAATGACCGACGTGTCGGCACCGGCCTGCGCCATGCCGTCGAGGTAGAGCTCGAAATGACTGATGAAGCCGCCGCGGAGCTCGTCGCTCTCCTCGACCAGCACGATGTCGTTGATGAGGCGGCGGCTGCCGGTCGGTCCGGTCGGCACCCACGGCAGCTCGACGCAGGTGAGGTTGCGCTGCAGCGACTTCAGCAGCGACATGAAGTCCCATACGGCGAACACGTGGTGCTCAATGAACGTCCGGATCGCGCGGTGGCTGTCCAGCGCGCGCGTACAGCGGGTGCGTGATGACCGCGTCCCTGGCCTCGCTGATCTGCTCCTCAAGGCGGTCGATCCCGTAGTGCCGCTGGCCCCAGTCATAGCGGGACATGTCAGACCTCCTGCACGGTACGCTCGGTATGCGCGGTTGTCCGTCAGCCGGACGCTCTGGGTTACTCCACAAGACCGGACAGAAGTCCGGATCCGCGTAGTCGGGACGGCCATCGGTAAGGTGCCGCACTAGCACGTCGTGGTTGTACGCGAGGGTCTCGCCGGTGCTCAGCACGAACGGGCGGTAGGCGTTCTCGCCGTCCTGCAGATGGAACGAGATGGCCCGGCGGGGACGCGAGCTGCGGTTGGCCCCGCTGCCGTGGTAGGTCCGGCAGTGATGGAAGCTCATGTGGCCCTTGGGAATGACCATCGGGACCTTGACGACCCTGGCGTTGTTGTACGCCGCGTTCTCCTCCAGCATGCGCTCCAGGTCGCTGGCTTCCCGCTCCGCGAAGTGCCTGGTCACCGAGTCATCGCGATGCCGATCTCCCGCCACCGGTGGCTGCCGTCGATCATTGTGATGGTGCCCATTTCCTCGTCGCATTCGTGGAACGGGATGAAGGCGGTCAGCATCCTGTCCGAAGTTGACGGCGACCAGTAGTGCTTGTCGAAGTGCCACGGCACGACGTTGGTCGGCTCCGTGGCGACCGGCGGCTTGTAGATCAGCGTCGACTGGAACACGCGGATCGCGTCGGCGCGGGCCAGGGCGGCAGCGACGGCGCCGATCAGCGGCTTGCGACAGCAGCTTGGCCAGGCCGTCGTGCTCGTAGTGCACGTAATCGTTGTGGCGCTGCACGTCGCCATTGGACGGATCCCAGTACGCCAGCTTCGGCGGCCGCCGTGGCAGCGCTGCGGTCGCGCTCGCCCGCGTAGTACCGCTCGCTTGCCGCGACCAGCTCGTCGACCTCGTCATCGGTGAACAGCTTCTTGCTGAGGTACCAGCCGTGCTCGGCGTAGAACTCGACATCGGAGTCCGACGGGAGAAGCGAGCGCTCGTCTTCCGTCAGCGTGAACGCCGGTGTGACCGAAGGGCTCACGGGCCATTCCTTTCTAGGCTGGTTGCCGGCGGGTCGTCGGGGTCAGACACGGATCGTGCCTGCGCTGTCGCGGATCTCGGCGAGCTCGCGCTCCTTTGCTTCGTACAGCGCCGGGATGTTGCTGGTGCCGAACGTGCGCGCGCCGTGCCGGTCAATCAGCTCGAGGAAGTACGTGCGCCTGATGTGCGTCGACTTCGCGAAGATCTGGTACATCTGCCCCCAGTGGTCACGGTCGACCAGGATGCCGAGCGGCCGCAGCTCCTCGACCTCGAGGTCGGTCGCGCCCAGACGCGCGGCCAGCATGACGTAGTAGCTCGACGGCGTTACCGCGAACTCGACGCCCCGGCCGATGAACGTACGGACCGCGTGCACGATGTCTTTGGTCAGGAACGCGACGTGCTGCACCCCGGCGCCGTCGTGCCAGCCCAGGAAGTCGTCGATCTGCCCGGGGTGGCGGCTGATGTCCGGCTCGATGATCGTGAATGTGGCGCCGCCGGACGGGCTCTGCACCACCTTCGACATCATGCCCTGACCGCCGATCTGGATGTATTCCTGGAAAATGACCGTGAACCCGAGCACCTGCTCGTGGAAGGCAATGGTGGTGTCGAGCTCGCCGGCCGGCACGCACACCGCCGCGTGATCGATGACGCACAGCATGTCGTCGTCCGCTCCGGCTGCGGCGCCGGGCTCCATCTTGATCACGCCGGGCTGGAACTCGGCGTCCGAGCCGCGGCGCTCGACGAAGCGATAGACCACGTCGCCGAAACCCGCGATCTCGGCGCTGACCACACTCGCCTCGTCGTTCTCCCAGGTGCAGGGCGGGCGGATGCCCGAGCCGCCGGCCGTGACCGCGTCGGTGTAAGCGGTGGCGGCGCTGTCGGTACGAAACGCGGCCACGGCTACGCCGTCGCCGTGCCTGGCCACGAACTGGCTAGCGGGATGGCCTTGGTTGAGACCCGAGGTCAGCAGCATCCGGATGGCACCCTGGCCAAGCAGGACGCTGCGCTGCCCGGGCAGCCCCGTCTCCGGGCCGCCGTGGCCGTAGACGCGGAAGCCGTAGGCAGAGCACAGCGACTGCGCCACGGCGGTCGCATCACCCACATAGAGCTCGACGTGGTCAATGTTGGCGATGTTCATCGTTTCCTTTCCCCCTAGCTGTTGACGGCCCCTCGGGTTCATGCGTTCACGGTCGTTCCGGTCGCCGGACCGGTCACGAGAATGGCGGCGGCGCGGTCCGCGTCGCCCTCGGTCACCGCCAGGTCGACGCGCACCACCAGGGCCTCGTCCGCGTCCCCGTCTGCTATCAGCAGTGCGGCCACGTCCAGCCCTGCGCTTGTCCCGCTGACGCATACGACCGGCCCGGTCAGGTGCCACCGCGCGGCCAGGTAGCCGGCGACGGCGTTCGGCACCGACTGGAAGAACAGCAGCGGAGAAACTCGCCGCGCCGGCATCTACCGCGGCGGCGGTACGGGTCGCGGTGGTGACATCGCCGAGGGCGGTCACCACCACGATGGCGGTGACCTTGCCGGATGCCTGCGGCTGACCACGGCTGCGCAAGGCTCGCACCGCGACCTCAGCCAGCAGCGGGCTGAAATTGGACTCGATGAATCCGGCCAGCGGAGTGACCTCGACGTCGGCGTCAGCCTCGGGCCAGGACGCGGACGATGAGACCGTCAGGTCGGCCGCGGCCGCGGCCGCGGCCAGCGCGATAAGGCCCGGAGATGCGACGGGCGGGAGCGGTGTCATGGCAGGCCGATAACGAGCGCGGTGTTCGCGCCGCCGAATGCGGCGTTGAGGCTCATCGCGAACTCTGCGGTGGTGGGCAGCGCCTCGTCCAGCACCAGGCTGAGGCGGCATCTGTCGTCAGTGCCGAGGAATCCGGCGTTGACCGGGAGCATGCCCTTGCGGGCCGCCAGCAGCGTGACGATCAGTTCCAGCACGCCGGACGCCTCCAGGGCCTGACCGTGCAGTGACTTGGTGGAGCTGACCGGAATGGTGGCGACAGCGTTGCCGAGCGCCAGGCGCAGCGCATTCGCCTCGGCCGGGTCGCTCTGGCCGGTGCCCGACCCATGGGCGTTGATGTAGCCGAGATCCTCCGCGGCGATGCCGGCGCGCTGCAGCGCGGCATTGACCGCCCGCGCCATGCCATGGCCTTCCGGGTGCGGCTGGCACGGGTGGTACGCGTCGCCGGCGCGACCCCAGCCTGCCATCCGCGCGACCGGCGGAGCCTGTCGCGCCTGTGCGGACTCCCGCGACTCTATGACGACAGCGCCCACGCCGTCGCCGAGGAGCAGCCCGCGCCGCCCGGCGCTGAACGGGCGCACCTGGCCATCGTCAGCAAGCACGCGGCCCGCATCGAACAGCGCGAACTGGTCGCACTCGACGAGGTACCCGCCGGCCACGACGACGCGGTCAGCGTGACCGCGGGCGATGATCGCGGCCGCGTCGGCGATCGCGGTGCTCGCCGCCACGCATGCCGACATGTAGCAGCGGATGCCCTGTTCCGCGAGGCCGCAGCCGCCGGCCACCGCGGCGGTTAATGCATCAGGCCCGAGCCTGGGCTTGCTGGCCTCCGCGGGCCGTGCGATCGCCGGATCGCCGTGGATGGCGAGGAACAGCGGGCTGCGGGCACGGTCGGACGGCGACAGGCCGGCGTCGTCGCACGCCTCGCGGACGGCGCGGGTCACCTCGGTGAGCAGTTCAGGGGCACCTGGCATAGTCGCCGCGAAGAGGGCCCGCCGTGCCCCGACATCGAATCGCTCGACCGCCGCGAAGGCCTGCCAGCCAGACAGCAACCCGGACAGCAGCGCCTCAGGTCCCCGGCCATACGCGCTGAGGACGGCAGTTCCGGTCACGACCACTGAGCCGCTCCCCCTGCGGGCAGTCGGCGCCGAAGTCGCGGCGGTTCCGTCAGTCATGTGATGACCCGGCCCTCAGATCCTTCAGCACGTCGATCACGCCAGTGACGGTCGACATTCGGGTCATCATGTCGTCGTCGACGTCGAGTGCGCCGTAACGCTGCTCGAGCTGGTAGATCAGCCAGGCCAGTTCCAGGGAGTCGATCCCTTCCGGTACCTGGTCCGGCTCGCGGTCACCATAGGTGGCGAGCATCGCGACGACGTCCGACCGCTGCGGTGCGCCGGACACGGTTAGCGCGGTGCCGACGCGGACTGGATCAGGACGGAGCGGCAGAACTCGCCGACGGTCATGCCGGTGAGCATCTCGCTGTCATCGTCATCGAACTTCACCGCGAACCGGTCCTCCACCCGCACGGCGAGCTCGGCGAGGGCGAGCGACTCCAGGTCGGCGCCGGCCGGGCCGAGCACGGTGTTGTCGTCGATGTCGTCGATGTCGTAGTTCATGTCCGCTAGCGAGTCGAGCACGAACTGGCGGATCTCGTCGATCATGGTCGGCGCTTCCTTTCGAAGAGATACGTTCGACACGACAGCCCGGCGGCCGCCGTCCGCACAGGCCGCGGGCGGTGGTCGGCGTCGCTCACCCGCTCGGGCCGCTGTCGCGGAGAGCGGCCTGGTGGCGGACAAGCTTCCCGGTGGCCGTACGCGGTAGCTGGTCAACTACGTGCAGCCGCCGCGGGCGCTTGTATGCGGCGAGCCGGGTCGTGATCTCGCGCTCCACCGCCGATGGGTTGGCTCCGTCCGCCAGCATCAGGTACGCCTCGATCGCGTGGTCATGCACCACGACGACCCCGGCGACATCGGGCAGCGCGCCGATCGTGTGCTCAACCTCGGTCAGGTCCACCTTGAGGCCGCCGATGGAGACCTGGGAGTCCCGGCGGCCGAGGATCCGCACCAGCCCGGTCTCGCGATCAACGCCGCCGGCGTCCTTGGTGTGCAGCCATCCGTCCGACCAGCGGCCCGGGTCCTGGTCGCCGAGGTAAGGCGAGGCTGGCAGCGAGACGTGCAGCTCTCCGCCCTCTTCCCGGACGGTGAGGCCGGGGGCCGGCCGCACGGCGGGCCGGAGGGCGCCGAACAGGTCGGTCGCGATGACGCCGACTTCCGTCATCCCGTACATGTTGCCGAGGCGCACGTTGTAGCGGTCCACGAACGCGGCGTAGATGTCGGGGCGGACGAGCTCGCCGCCGGTGGTCATGCCAGTGAGCTGTGGCAGCTCCGGCGGCTGGCGCACCGCCGCCAGCAACTCGATGTGGAAAGGGACGCCCAGCAGCGTGGTCGGCTGCCGGTCAGCAGCGACGGCGGACAGGATGCCGTCCGCTGTCATCCGGGCCGGGATCGTCAGGTTCACGCCCGCGTGCAGGCTGTAGAGCAGGCCGCCGACGAGTCCGAGCACGTGCACCATCGACGCGAGCGACACGATGCGCTCGCCGGCGCCAGGGACGCCGTCGATCATCGTGTAGCGCCGCACCTCTTCGACCAGATTCGCGGCATCTCGGGCGATGATCTTAGACGGGCCCGTTGACCCGGAACTCAGCTGGATGACAGCGTGACTAGTGGCGGCAGGCCGGCCGGGATACGTGCGCACCCGCTCGGTGATCTCGGCGAAACCTCGCAATGGGCCGCCGGCGGAGTGCTCGGCAGTGACGACGACTTGCGGCAGCAGTCGCTGGAGCGCGACGTCTACCTCGTACTGGGTGAGCCGGTGGTCCAGCAGGGACGCCTGCGCGCCTATCCGCCATGAGGCCAGCAGATTGGCGATGAACGCGAGAGATGGTGCGAGGCACAACGCGATGGAGCCGCCGCGCCGTAGCCCGGCGTCAGCGAGAGCGTGATGGCGCTCGGCCACGAGCCGACGCAGCTCATCCCGGCGGACAGGCTCGCCCAGATGCAAGCACACATCGCCGGCGGCGCCCGCCAGCAGCACCTCGTCAACCCACTCAGGCTCCAGTTGCGGGTATGCGCCACCGGTCACCTGGGCATACGCGCTTCCGCCCACCCGATCCCACCCTCTTCGCCCGGCTACGGCCAGCGGGCCCTGGCCAGTTTCCGAAGGCAAGCTGCGCTTGTTGAGCCATTCTTATGCAACAAATATGCTGGAATGCCAGAAAACGGCGTGGTCACTACCCAATATGGGTCCTGACGGGCGTTTCTGCCAGCACGGACAAGTGTTACTCGATCGGGCTGTTTTGACAAGAGTCCGAAGCCACTCCACGCCCTTGATGCGCATCGGCAGGTGGCCGATCATGTAGCTGCGAACCTAGCCTTTCGGAGTGGCCGGTCGGAGGGACCCGTGAGCGATACCGTCCAGCGTCGCGCGGCAGGTGGCGGGACAGCTGCCGATCGCGGCGCCATCGATGGGCCAGCCGAGCTGCTTGTCAGTGTCGCTGACGCGGAGCAGCTCGCCGAGGCGACGCTGCCGAGGCAGGTATGGGACTTCATCGCGGGAGGCAGCGGAGCAGAGCTCACCCGGCAGGCAAATCTGGCCGCCTTCGCTGATGTCTACCTGATGCCCAGGGTTCTGGCCGACGTGTCGGCGTGCGAGCCGGCGACGACGCTCGCCGGCTGCGAAGCGGCGCTGCCCGTTGCCGTGGCGCCGATGGCCTACCTCCGGATGATCCACCCAGACGGTGAGCTCGGGCTCGCCGCCGCCTGCGCACGGGCGCGGATCCCTTACACAGCGGCGATGCTGAGCAGCGTGAGTATCGAGCAGATTGCTCAGGCTGGTGGCTGCATATGGTCGCAGCTGTACTGGCTGCGCGACCGGGGAATGACCATCGACCTAGTGCGGCGGTCGGAAGCAGCCGGCTGCCGCGCGCTCGTTCTCACCGTGGACGTGCCGGAGCTCGGCCGCAGGCTCAGGGATCTGCGGAATGGCTTCACGTTTCCCGACGGGATCTACCCGGCAAACCTGGCCCGCAGCGGCGAGGCCGACCCGGGCTGGCCCGGCGCCCCGGGCCGGTCGGCTGTGGCAAGTCATACTGCAGCGATCTTCGACCCGTCGCTGAGCTGGGCAGACGTAGGCTGGCTGGCCGAGCAGACCAGCTTGCCGCTGATTCTCAAGGGAATACTCGATCCCGATGATGCCCGGCACGCCGCCGGCCTCGGGATCGCCGGGATCGTGGTCTCCAATCACGGCGGCAGGCAGTTCGACGGAGCCGTACCGAGCATCGCGGCGCTTCCCCGGATCATCGACGCGGTGGCCGGGCGCTGCGAGGTGATACTCGACAGTGGCGTTCGCAGTGGGCTTGACGTGCTCAAGGCGGTCGCCCTCGGCGCCACAGGGGCGATGCTCGGCCGTCCTGCGCTGTGGGGGCTGGCAGCCGGCGGCGCGGCTGGAGTCGCCGACGTGCTTGCCTTGCTCGGCGAGGAGTTCAGGCACGCGATGGCGCTGGCCGGCTGCCCCGATCTGGCCGCCGTCAGTGCGCTCCGCACGGTGACACGGTCCTAGCCCACCCCTACGTAACACAACCCCTGTTAATGATTCCCTCTCACGCCGCGCGATCATGACCGCGATTAATGTTGCCATGACGACTGTTGCCATGTAGATTATCTACATGGCAAGGGGACCGACGGTCGGGCATCTGGTGTGGCGGCTCTCGATGAAGTGGCGGACCGCCATTGACTCGGCGGTCGCGCCCTTCGGCCTGACCCACGCCAAGTACGTCGTGCTGGCCTCGCTCCGGGAGGTAACCGCGCGCGGTGCCGAGCCCAGCCAGCGCGAGCTGGCCGACTTCGCCGGCCTCGATCCGGTCTACGTCTCCAAGCTCGCGGGCGGCCTTGAGCGGGACGGCCTGATCGAGCGGCGGCCGGATGCTCACGACACCCGGATCGCCCGGCTGGCCCTGACGCAGCACGGGGTGAACGTGATCGACGAGGCGATCGCCGTCGTGCACCCGCTCATGCACCGGCTGACGGGGCCCCTCGGGGGGTCGGACGGCCGGCCACTGGCCGCGCTGACGCGCCAGCTCGAAGAGCTGCTGGCCGTTCAGCCTCCGGAATAGGCAACGAGAAACCAGGGAGACATCATGGACACGGCCGTGCTCAGCCCATCCATCGTCGGCCAGGCCGAGAAGGCTCACGGAGCCGTCCTGAGAAAGGTCCTGCACGGGCACCAGCCTGGACGAGCAGCAGTGGATCACCGTGCAGTTCGCCGACGGCGCCGGCGGGAGCATCTCGCGCGGTGACCTCATCGGGCGGGTGACGGCGGCGGCCAAGTTCGATCCGCAGGCCGTCGACCGCGCGGTGACCGCCCTCATCGGCGCGTCCCTGCTGGAACAGCGCCCCGGCGCCGATGATCAGCTGGCGGTGACCTCGGAGGGCCGGGAGCTGGTGTCCGGGCTCAGGGAACGGATCGGGGAACTCATCGCGGGCGCTTACGGCTCGGTTCCGCCAGCGGACCTGGCCACCGCCGCCAGGGTCCTGGTCGCGATCACGGCCCGGCTCTCCGCCGAGCTGGCCTAGCAGGGATGCCGGCGGGCGCCGGGGCCGGCAGCGCCGGCCGACGGGCACAGCGCCAGGGACGCGATCAGGTACAGCGTTCCGACGGCGCTGCCGACGGCCACCAGCATGAGCATCCCGGCGACGGGGATTGCCGGCGAACAAGGCGGCCACCAGGGCCAGCACCGCCAGCGTGGCGGTCCCCATGACCACGCGGTCGCCGGGCGTGATGGTCCCGCCAGCCGACGCCAGCTCTCTGCCCCGAGCGGGTCGTGATGGCGCGATCCGGACCGGCCGGCCCGGTCGCGCCAGCCGGGCCGGGAGGTCGGCGATGACCACGGCCAGCTCGGCGTAGGTGCGGGAGACCAGGGTCTGGCTGACCCTGGTGTCGAGTTCGTCCTTGGTTACCCGGCCGTCGACGAAGGCCGCCTTAATCACGTCGATGACCTGCTCGCGGTCGGCGTCGGAAGCGCGCAGGCGGCCGTGGCCACCGCCGCCGGCGTCTCGTGCTGTCGTCCGGCCATCGAAACCGCCTTTCCGCGATTACGACCAGCTAAAAGCTTAACTGGTCGGCGCGGCCAGGCCGACGCGCGAGCAGCGGTCAGCCGGCCAGGCCGACCGCCATTCCGCCTGCCGTTCCCACCGGAAAATCATCAAAAATCATCCCCAACGGGCCGCGGTTGACCCTCGGAATGTCGCCGGCAGCCGATATTATAGAACATGTAATCGAAAGAGCGCTTGAGGTCAGGGAAGGAGGTCGCCGGATGTCAGCTCCAGCGCAGCCGACGGCCTCGTTCTCGTCGGTCGATGAGGCCATGGACCTGGTGCGCGCCGGGCTCGGCTACCTGGCCCAGCAGGATGTGGCCTCGCTGCCGACCGTGACCCAGGCGCGGCTGCTTCGGGAGCTGGAGCGGGCCGAGTCTCAGCACACCGCGGCGCGAGCCAGGGTCCTGTCGGTGTTCGACGGCCAGTGGGGCTTCCGTGACGATGGTCACGGCGGCCCGCACCCCTGGCTCACCTGGCAGACGAGGGTGACCGGCAAGGCGGCGTCGGGCGCGGTCGGATGGATGCACCGGCTGCAGGCCCATCCCGTGGTCTGGGAGGCCTTGGCGGCCGGGACCGTGTCCGCGTCTTATGCGCGGAAGATCTGTGAGTGGGCGGGCATGCTGCCGGTGATGTTGCGGGATGCCGGGGCGCAGATCCTGGTGGACGCGGCGGCGGGCGGCGCGGACCTGGATGACCTGTCGGGGATGGCCGAGGACATGTTCTCCCGGTGCGCGCCGCCGGACCGGGATGTGGACGAGGATGCCCGGTTCCGGGACCGGTTCTTCCGGCTGACCCGGCTGTTCCAGGGCCACGGCCGCGCTGACGGCGACCTGACCCCCGAATGCCTGGCCGCGCTGACCGAGGTGCTGGACACCCTGGGGAAAAAGGGCGGCCCCGAGGATAACCGCACGGCCGGGCAGCGCCGCCACGACGCCCTCGAAGAGGCGATGCGGCTGCTGCTGGCCTCGGGGTGCCTGCCCGAGCGGGCCGGGCAGCCGGCCCAGGTTCAGCTGCATCTGGGCCTGGATGAACTGCTGAGCATGCCGGGCGCCGCGCAGGCCGCTCGGGCCTGGCTGGAAGACCACCTCGGAACGCCGCCCGCCGCCGACCAGCCGGCCGGTGACCGGCCTGGCGCGGATCCGTATGGCTCCGACCAGCCCGGCGGTGACCTGTCCCGGGGCGAGCCCGGCGGCCGTGACCCGTCCCGAGATGAGCCCGGCGGCGCAGATCAGCCTGACGGTGAGCCCGGCGGCGCTGACCAGGCCGGCTGCCCCGGCGGAGGCAGCCCGGGGCTGGGCGGCGCCCGGCCCGGACAGGGCAGCCCGTTCTGGCCCGACGCGCAGGACCTGTTCTCCTGGCCCGATCCCCGAGCTGCCCGCCGCTTCGCGGCCGGCGCGGGGGAGCCGGGCTGGCTGACCGGCAAGGCCGCGGAAGCCTACTCCTGCGATGCGAAGATAGCGCCCATGGTCTGCGGCCACCTCGACCGCAACGCCCTGGCCCGCGCCGTCACCGCCCTGCTCGCCGGCGACCTCGCCAACCTCGTCACCGACGCCGACCCGGTGCCCGTGCCCGGGCCCCGCTGCCAGTGCGACGAGCACCCGGCGCCCCGCCGCGCCCCCATCCCCGGCGCCCTGCCCAGCACCGGCCAGCCCGGCGGGGCCACCCCGGCGGGCCCGGTCCCGCCCGGCACCGCCGTTCCCGGCACCGCACCGTCATCCAGTGCGGCCGGCACGGCCGCGCTGACCCCCGGCAGCCTCGCCCGGCTCCAGGACACCCTGCTCCGCTATGCCGTCAGCCTCCTGTCCGGCCCCGCCGGGCTCGCGTCCTACCTGCGGACCCAGCTCACCGGCGAGTTCTTCCCGTCCGCGAGCCTGCCGCTGGACCTCGGCGAGCCCACCGAGCAGGTACCGCCGCACCTGCGCCGCGCCGTCATCAAGCGCGACCGGCACTGTAGTTTCCCCGGCTGCACCGCCCCGCCCGTCCGCTGTCATGTGCATCATCTGATCCCGCGGTCGAAGGGCGGCCCGACCCGCCTGGACAACCTGACTCTCCTGTGCAGCTTCCACCATCTGGTGGTGATTCACCGCTGGGGCTGGGCGCTGACCCTGCACGCCGACGGCACCACCACCGCCAAAAGCCCCGACGGGATCAGGACCCTGCATAGCCACGGGCCGCCGCCGGGCCAGGACACCTTGTGGGCTGACCGGCCTGGCCATGGGCCGCCTGCCACGGCAGCCTGATCCACGGTCTCAGCCGTTGGCGGGCCCGCCAGAAGCTGCCGGCGAGCGTGTCCGAGCTGCTGGCCGCGGCCCTCGCCCGGAGTACCTAGGGTCTGGCCTGCCGATCAAGGCTGGTTCAGGGGTTCGCCGAACCAGCAGGACAGCGCTTCTCGCAGCGCAGGCGCGGCGGTGTCGGTCGGCTCGCCGGTGGTCACGGCCCAGGCGATGTAGGCGTCCGGGCGGATCAGGAGGGCGTCGGCGGGCCGGTGATCGGTTTCGGCGGTGCGGATGTCGACGCGCTGCTGCCAGCCCCGGGCGGCCTCGCGGAGCTCGGGGCGGTCAGCGAGGTCGAGGAGGATGGGCCGTGCGGTGGGCATGAGCTCGGCGACGCTGGTGCTGCCCTGGTCGGTGCGCAGCGCGAGGTCGGGGGCGAAGGTGCCGGCCAGGGCATGCTGGCTGGGACCGGGTATCCGATAGCGGAGGTCGGTGCCGGCGATCATCGCGCCCAGGCGCCGCAGTGGCTGCTCGTCTGCGAGCAGCTCGAGGAACAGTTCACGGAGCGCTTGCGCAGCCGGGTCCTCTCCGCGCCGCAGGGCCACCTGGGCCTGGGTCTGCAGCATCGCCCGTGCGCCGGCGAGGTGGCGCTCGCCGTGGTAGGTCTCCAGCAGGCCGGGCGGCGCCCAGCCGCTGATGACGGCGGCCAGCTTCCAGGCCAGGTTGACCGCGTCGAGCATGCCGAAGTTGATGCCAATGCCGGTGGCGGGAAACTGATGGGCGGCATCGCCGGCCACAAGGATCCGCCGGTCGCGGTATCGCTCGGCCTGGCGGGCCTGAAATCCGTAGCGCGACAGCCGGATCACTTCGCCCAGCGGGAGATCCGCGCCGAGCACGCGGCGGATGCTCTCCTGGAACTCGGTCCGGGTCATCGGCGCGTCGTCGTCGGCTCCGCCGGACTCGTCCTCGGTGGTCTGAATGAGCACAACCCCCGAGGTGAGCGACCCGAACCCGAACACACCGCGGTCGGTCCGCGTGAAGCCGGCCGGGACCCGGCCCAGCCCGGGGACTTCGAGGTCGCCGTTGTCCAGCCGGGTTACCGAATCGGGCAAGGTGACCTGACCGAGCCGGTTGACCTCGGGATAGGTGGTGCCGGGGAACGAGATCCCGGCCGTGTCGCGGACCTTGCTGTGAGCGCCGTCGCAGCCCACCAGGTAGCGGGCGGTCACCTGGTAGGAGCCGTCCGGGCCGCGGACGTCGGCGGTCGCCGCGGCGTCATCCTGGCTGACCCCGGTCACTTGATGCCCGCGGCGTATCTCGGTGCCGAGTTCGCCGGCGCGGTCGCTGAGCAAGCGCTCGAGCCGCGGCTGCGGGAGCGGCACCGCCCATATCGGGGGATCGGCCAGCGGCGAGAAGTCCAGGTGCACACCGCCGAACGGGGCCCCGGCCGCCGGGCGGACGGAGCGGCCGCTGGCTGCCTCGAGCCGGTCCAGCAGGCCCCGGTAGCGCATCAGCTCCACGATCTGCCCGTTGAAGCCGTTGGCCTTCGGGGTCTCTCGCAGCCGCGGCTGCCGCTCCAGTACCAGCGGCCGCACCCCGGCCAGGCACAGCTCGGCGGCCAGCATCAGTCCGGCCGGACCGGCGCCCACCACGACCACGTCGGTGTCCGTCACTCGCTGCTCCTTGCTACCGCCGGGGTGCGGCGGTCGGGCGGCGCGGCGGCACGGGCGGCGACGGTGGTGGCCGCGCGGACGAACGCCGCGACCGGCCGGGAGGTGCTGCCGGGCGGCCAGGCGACCGCGATGGTGGTGGCCGGGGCATCGGGCACGGGGCGGCAGGTCAGGCCGGGATGCAGCCGGTCACGAACCGACTCGGGCACGACGGCCACCATCCGGCCGAGCGCGATGAGCTGCATGAGCTGGCCCTGGTCGCGCACCAGCGGGCCGGCGCCGGGACCGTCCGGCATGCCGGGCCAGCGCGGCAGCGTCTCGCCCGCCAGGTCGGCCAGCGAGACGCTGGCCCGGACGGCCAGCGGATGCCGTTCGGCCAGCAGCACGACCTGTGCCTCGGTGCGCAGCTCCTCGGCATCCAGGCCGGCCAGGTCGTCCGGCGGCCGCAGCAGCAGTCCGACGTCGGCCCGGCCGTCGCGCAGCATCGCGGGGCGCTCGGTGGCGCTGAACACGATCTCGACCGGCAACGTGGCCGGCTCCGCCTCGTATTCGGCCAGGATGTCCGGGAGCAGGCCGCCGTCCCCGCCGGGTTTCATGACCAGGATCAGGCGGGGGTCGGTCCGCCCGGCGCGCTGAGTGCGGCGGGCGGCCGCGGCCACGGCGTCCAGCGCAGCGCGGCCGTCGCGCAGCAGGACCTGCCCGGCGGCGGTCAGCCGGACGCTGCGGCTGGTCCGTTCGACCAGGGTGACGCCGAGCCGCCGCTCGAGCTGGCGGATGGCCCGCGACAACGGCGGCTGGGCCATGCCCAGCCGCTCGGCGGCCCGGCCGAAGTGCAGCTCCTCGGCCAGGGCGACGAAGTAACGCAGCTCGCGGGTCTCCAGGTCATCCATACCGGCAGGGTATCGATCGTGACCGAGGCGGTCCTGGCCCCCGGGCCGGACGGGGTGGTCGGATCGGATCATGAGCGAGCAACAGGCCGACCCGCGCGTCTCGGTGACCGTCCCGGTGCCTCCGGCCGCGGCGTTCCGGATCTACGCCGAGCACGCGGCCGAATGGCTGCCGCCCGAGCACACGTTCCTGCGGGGCCCGGAGTCCATCACGATGGAGCCGCGGGCGGGCGGCCGGTTCTATGAGCGGGGCGCCGACGGGGCGGAGGTGACCAGGGGCACGATCGTGGAGTGGGCGCCGCCCGGCCGCGTCGCGCTGACCTGGCGGATCGGGCCCGGCTGGCGGCCCGCGCCGGACGACGAGCACGCGAGCGTGATCGTGGTCGACTTCAACCCGGCCGGGCCGGACGCGACCGAGGTGGTGCTGACGTACACCCACCTGGAGCGGCACGGCGAGATGGCCCCGGTCATCATGGCCGCGATCGCCGCGGCCGGCTCGGGCGGCACGCTGGACCGGTACGCCGAGGTGGTGGCCCGGCGCGCCGCCGCGGCGACCGGCTAGGGGCCTCAGCCGGCCTGGGCCCCGGCCAGCAGCGCTGCCAGCAGCTCCTCGAGCCGGTCGTGGCCGTCCTGAACGCCGCGCGACATGTCGGCGTCGAGGATGGCGTCGCGGTCGGCCACCGAGGCGAAGCTGGCCACGGTACGCAGCTCGGTCCGGTCGCCGCGCTGGGTGAAGGTGTAGATGTTCAGGCTCACGTGCCCCGGCGCGCCCTCGAACTCGAAGGTCTGCACCAGGCCGTCCGGCGTCGGGTCACCGTGGAAGACCCCGTGGAAGCCGTACTCGCCGCCCTGGGCGTTGTGGTGGACGTAGCGGTAGGTGCCCCCGTCGCGGGCCTCGTAGCGGTCCACGGTCATGGTCAGCTCGCGCGGGCCGAGCCACTGCACGAGCAGGTCCGGGTCGACGTGGGCCCGGAACACCAGCTCCCGCGGCGCGTCGAACTCCCTGGTCATGGTGATCAGCGAGCTGCCGGGCTCGGCGGTGATCGTGGTCTCAGGCATGGTCGTCTCCTTCATCGCTGTCGGCTTGCAGCGCCGCGAGCAGGTCATCCAGCCGCTCGTGGCTCTCGTCCCAGAACCGCTGATAACGGGCCAGCCAGGTGGTGACCTCGCGCAGCGGCTCGGCCTCCAGATGGCTGAGCCGGGCGGTCGCGCGCCGGGTGCGGGAGATCAGGCCCGCGGTCTCCAGTACCTTCAGGTGCCGGGAGATGGCCGGCTGCGACATGGCGAACGGCTCGGCCAGCTCGGCGACGGTCGCCTCGCTCTGCGCCAGCCGGGTCAGGATCGCCCGCCGGGTGGGATCGGCCAGGGCCCCGAAGACGAGGCTGAGCCGGTCGGTCGCCATCTATCGTCCTGCCGCCTGTTGTCTATAACTAGTCTCTTCTAGAACGAGTCAGTTATAGAATCGCGCAGCGCGAGACCTCGTGTCAAGCCGCCAGGAAGCCGGTCAGCAGCTCGTTGAGCGGCCCGGCCGCCGTCCCAGGCAGCGTGTGGTGGGCCGCGCCGGGCAGGACGGTCGTCTCCACCCCCGGTACCAGCCGCCGGGCCGCCGCGCCGATCCGGCCGATGTGGTGGGCCCGGCTGCGCTCGGCCAGCACCACCAGCATCGGCACCCGTGTTGCCCGCAGTGCCGCGGCCGCCGGGCGCTTCGGCAGCACCAGCCGGGCCCCGCGGAACTCGCCGCCGCCCAGGCTGGCCAGGGTAGCCAGCAGCTCGTCGGCGGGCGGCTCGGCGTGCGCCGTCTCCCAGGTCAGGACCGCGCGGGCCCGGGCCTGGGTCGGCCGGGCCAGCAGCGGCACCGCGCGCAGCCGGTAGCCCGCCGCCAGGCCGCCGAAGCAGGCGGTCGGGTCCAGCAGCGCCAGCCGCTGCACCCGGCCCGGCGCGTGCAGGGCGTAGCTGAGCGCCAGCCAGGCCCCGTAGGAGTGCCCGCAGAACGCGGCCGACTCCAGGCCCAGCCCGTCCAGCAGCCCGTCCAGCCAGGCCATGAAGTCCCCGGGCCGCCGGATCGGACGGCCGGAGGGGACGCTCAGGCCCGCGTCACCGACCTGGTCGGGGGCGTGCACCCGGTGGGCCCGGCTGAGTGCCCCGGCGTTGGCGAACCACGACGCCGAGGTGGTGCTCCCGCCATGGAGCAGCACCAGCGGCGGCGCGTCCGGCGGCCCGCAGACCTGCACGTGCGTCGCCCCGAACGGGCCCGGCACGTCCACGGCGCCGGTGTCGGCGGGCCACCGGGCCAGCGCCTCGACGTAGCGAGCGCGGAACGCAGCCGCCAGTTCGGGCGACCGGAACCGTGCCGCCAGCTCATCCGTGGCCTGGACCATGGGCAACCTCCCTGTCGTTCATGACAAATCTCTCGCTCAACGATACGCTCGCTGAGCGAGAGGTATTTCGGAAGGGGAGGTGGACGGGTGGCGGGGCATGAGTCCGCTGAGCGAGGGACACGGGAACGGGACGGCGGCATGGACGACAGCGACCCCGGACTGCAGCTGTTCCACCGGCTGCGGCGGCTCACCGTGGAGCTCGAACTGTCCCGGACGGAGTTCGCCCGGCGGCACGGCCTGCACGCCACCGACCTACGGGCCCTGATCGCGCTGCTCGACGCGGGCCGGGCGGGCCAGCGAGCCACGCCCGGCTGGCTGG
The DNA here is from genome assembly GCA_963730265.1 of uncultured Actinomycetota bacterium. Taxonomy (GTDB): domain Bacteria; phylum Actinomycetota; class Actinomycetes; order Streptosporangiales; family Streptosporangiaceae; genus DASUBV01. The sequence continues at coordinate 2,835,334 of CAVSRG010000009.1, read as the reverse complement.
CGGAGCAGCTCGGTCTCAACTCGGCCGGGACCACGACGCTCATCGACCGGCTGGAGCGGCTGGGCCACGTCCGCCGGGTGCGCGACACTCGCGACCGGCGCAAGGTGTTCCTCGAGGTCACCCCGGAGGCCGTCGAGCTGGGCTGGGCCTTCTTCGGCCCGCAGATCGGGGCCATGGTGGCCGGGATGCGCTCGCTCACCGGCGCCGAGCTGGCCACCGTGGGGCGCTTCCTCGACGCCATGTCCGACATCGCGGTCCGCCAGCGTGACCTCGAGCGTGACCTCCAGCGTGACCTCCGGCGAGACAGTCAGGCTGGCTAGGATCGGACCGTGGACGCAGTTGCTCAGGTTGAGGCGCTGTACGCGGCGTACCAGGCACGAGACTGGGCCCGCGCGGCGGGCTACCTGCACCCCGACGCGGTCGTGGAGATGCCGGCCACCGCCGAGCGGCTGGACGGGCGGGACGGCGTGATCGAGTTCCAGCGCTCCTACCCCGAGCCCTGGGGCGTGCTGACCGTGCTCCGGGTGCTCGGCGGGCCGCAGGAGTGCGCGGCCGAGGTCGAGATCGTGGGTCCCGAGGACCAGCACTTTCGCATGGCCGCGTTCTGGCGCCAGCGCGACGGCCTGCTGCGCGACGGGGTCGAGTACTGGGTCACCGTCGGCGGTGAGCGCCCGCCGCCCGGCCGCCCGACCTCGTTCCCCGAGCCACCGGGCTAGATGAACGCCGACACCGACCCCGACCACCGGGACGGCCCGGTCGGCTTCGACCTGGACCTGACCCTGATCGACTCCCGCCCCGCCATCCTGGCCGCCTGGGAGCACCTGGCCAGGGAGACCGGCGTGGCCATCGACCTGGCCGCGGTGGACGCCCGGATGGGCCTCAAGCTCGAGGACGAGGCCGCCTACTGGTTCCCGCCGTCCGAGCTGGACCGGGCCGCCGACGGCTACCGGCGGCACTACATCCGGCTCGCCCCCGCCCTGACCACCGCGCTGCCCGGCGCCGCCGCGGCGCTGGACGCCGTCACCGCCGCCGGGGCCACCGCGGTGATCATCACCGCCAAGCACCCCGTCTCGATCGGCCCCAGCCTGACCGCGGCCGGGCTGCCCGACGCCGAGATCTACCCGCACGTGCACGGCCCGGAGAAGGCCGCGGTGCTGGAGCGCCTCCGGGCCGCCGTCTACGTGGGCGATACCCCCGCGGACATGGCGGCGGCCCGGTCCGCGGGCGCCCGCGCGGTCGGCGTCCCGACCGGCTCATTCGAGGTAACAAAGCTCCTCGCGGCCGGCGCCCATGACGTGCTGGCCACGCTCGAGGGATTCCCGGCCTGGTACGCGTCGTTCCGCGCCGGTGCCGCGTCCTGAGCCGGCCAGGCTTTACCAGCGGTCGACCAGCGGCCGCAGCTCGGCTAGCCGGCTGATCACCGCGTCCGGTGCCGCGGCGGGATGGGCCGGCACGTCGCTGTTGGGCACCAGCACCGTCCGCATCCCGACCCGCTGCGCGCCGTGCACGTCATCGAACGGCCGGTCGCCGACGAACACGCAGCCCTCCGGGTCGGTCACGCCCACCGCCGTCATGGCGGCCCGGAACGCCTCGGGGTGCGGCTTGGTCCAGTCGATCTCGCTGGTGTAGACCGCCCCGTCGATGAGCCCGAGCACGCCGTCCCGGCGGAAGATCTCGTCGTGCCAGTCGCGCGGCCAGAACGTGTTGGACAGCACGCCCACCTTGATTCCGCGCTCGCGCAGGTGACCCAGCAGCGCGGGCGCGTCCGGGTCGATGTAGGTGTGCGGCTCCCAGGCCCTGGAGTAGCTGGCCAGCAGGGCCTCGCTCGGGGTCACGCCGGCCCGCTCGAACACGTGGCTCAGCGTCGAGCTGCGCTGCTCGGTGGTGGCGAGCCCCCACAGCTCCAGCTCGGCCGCGTGCACCGCCGCCGCCACCTCGGCCGCCCTGGCGGCGGTGTAGTGGTCGGCGCAGACCGACTGCCACAGCCCGCCTACGTCGACCGTGTGCCACGGGGTCAGCGTCCCGCCCCAGTCGAATATCACCGCCCGTACTGCCATGCCTGGCATCATAATCGCGACCCTGACCAGGCCAGAAAGCCATTTTTCGCCCGCCGCTGCCCTGGCGGGCAGAAGGCGACCGTTCCGCCCGCGGCTATACCACAGCAGGACGGGTCTTTCCTGAAAGCACCTCCCGTCCCATGCTGAAAGGTAGTAACAGAGGATTTAGCCTCATCGTCGCCGCGCGGATGGCTGGCGTTCTCGTTGCTAGCCGACCATGACCGGGGCCGAACCTATCCAGGCTGGTAGGCAGGGAGGAAGCATGCGACAGCAAGACCGCAGAAGACTCAGCGGGTTCAGGCTGGCGGCAGCGGCCGCGAGCGTGACGCTGGTCGGAGGGCTGTGTGCCATCGGCGGGAGCGCGGCCGGGGAGGCGTCGGTGACGCATCCCGCGCATCCCGCGTATCCCGCGCAGCGGGCGGCCGCGGCCGCCTCCTGCCACCTCGGCCGCGGCATCAAGCACGTGGTCCAGATCGGCTTTGACAACATCCACTTCTTCCGGGACAACCCGAACGTCCCGTCCGATCTTGAGCTGATGCCGAACCTGATGCACTTCATCGACAACAACGGCGTGATGCTGTCCAACAGCCACACGCCGCTGATTGCCCACACGGGCGATGACCTGCTGACCACGGCCACCGGCCTGTACGGCGACCGGCAGGGCGACGGCATCGCCAACGACTACCAGACCTACAACCCGAACGGCACTACCGACTCGGCGACCGTCTTCACCTACTGGAACGACGCGATCGACGACACGTCGTCCACGCCGACCACGGGCCACGACACCAACCCGAACCTGGTCTACAGCAAGACCCCGCCGGCCACCACGACCCCGGCCCCCAAGCCGAACAAGGTCGCCCCGGCGCCCTGGGTGCCCTACACCAGGGCCGGCTGCAACGTGGGCGAGATCGCCACGGTGAACCAGGAGCTGGAGAACCCCAACCCGGACCTGGCCGAGGTGTTCGGCCAGAACTCGCCCGAGGAGAAGCAGTACCTGGCCGACACGGACTCGTTCAAGGACCCGGAGACGGCTGACTACGTCGGCCTGGGCGTGCACTGCGCCAGGCACAACGCGTTCTGCGCCGACGCCACGGCGGTGAAGTTCGGGGAGACCACGGCCACGCACACCGCGGTGGCTGACCGGCTGCCCGACGAGCCGGGCGGCTACACCGGCTACCAGGCCCTGTTCGGCAGCCGGTACATCACGCCGGCGATCAGCGGGGGCGCGGACAACCTCCAGCACCACGGCTTCGAGGTCACCAACGCGGCGGGCAACCTGGTCGACGAGAACGGCAACCAGATCAACGGCGCGTTCCTGACCAACCACCCCGGCTTCCCCGGCTACGACGGCATCAACGCGTCGCAGTCGCTGGCCTACGCGGCCGACATGCTGGAGAGTGGCGTGCCCGTGGTCAACATGTACATGGCTGACCTGCACGGCAACGAGGACATCCCGGCCCTGTCCGCGGACTGCAAGAGCGCGCCTGACGCGCTGGGCAGCGGCAGCGCCTGCTACATCGCCCAGGCCCAGTACTACAACGCGGCGTTCGGGACGTTCTTCAAGCGGCTGGCCGCGGACGGGATCACCCAGAGGAACACGCTGTTCGTGGTCAGCTCCGACGAGGGCGACCACGAGGCCGGCGCCAACGTCCGCCGCGCGATCAAGCCGACCCCGGCCGCCTGCAACGGCGCGACGGTCAGCGGCGACACGGTGACCCCGGCCAACGAGTGCACCTACCCGGCGGGCTCGTTCGGCGAGCTGGACGTCGACGCCACCGGCCTGCTGTCCTCGGAGACGGGCAACACCACCCCGTTCAGCATGGAAGAGGACACCGCGCCCGAGTTCTACCTGACCGGTAATCCAGGGCCGGACACCAGCACGGTCCGTACCTTCGAGCACGACGTGGCCAAGCTGAAGGTGGCCGACCCGTACACCGGCAAGGGCCAGTTCAAGCTGGCCAACTACCTGGCCAACCCGGTCGAGGAGGGCATCCTGCACTTCGTGGACGCCGATCCGGCCCGGACCCCGACCCTGGCCACGTTCGCGCGGCCGGACTACTTCATCCAGCCGGGCTCGGTGTCGGGCTCGAACTGCTTCGGCGCGGACGTCTGCCAGAACACCGGGTTCGCCTGGGACCACGGCGACTACGCGGCGGAGATCAACACCAACTACGTCGGCTTCGTCGGCCCGGGCGTGAAGCACCTCGGCGTGGACGGCCCGGCCGCCAACCAGGGCACGACCTCGTCGGGCCCGGACAGCGGCCAGATCGAGGTGGCCGACGACCACTTCAAGGGCCCGTGGGTGGACGAAGCCGACATCCGGCCCACCATCATGTACCTGACCGGGCTGCACGACGACTACCAGGTCGACGGCCGGGTGATCTCGCAGATCCTGAGCCACCCGAACGCCGCGCTCCGGCGGTCCGCCGTGACGACCCTGGGCGAGTGCTACAAGCAGCTCAACTCCAGCGTCGGCGAGTTCGGCGCGGAGACGCTGATCGCCTCGACCAGGGCCATCGAGAGTTCGGCCAAGGGCGACAAGACGTTCCTGTCGGTCGACAGCAGGCTGAAGTCGCTCGAGGTGGCCAGGGACCGGCTGGCTGAGCAGATCAAGGGTGAGCTGACGGCGGCGGCGTTCGCCGGCCGCCGGGTCTCCGGCGCCGGGGCCCAGACGAGGACCTGCGAGGGCCTCATCGCCCAGGCGACCAGGCTGGCGGCGTCCAGCTAGGCCCATTCGCCCGCACGTGGCCGGCCGCCCGGAGCAAATGGCGCTCCGGGCGGCCGGCGCACGTTTTGTCGCGGTACATGCGGGGCAGGTCAGCAACCTGCCAGCCGGCCGCGCGCTCGGACTGAAGGGCTGGGACACTAGGCAGATCGTTATTGGCGTCAGCGAAGCCCGCTGGCACAGGAGGGATGCGTGCGATGGCCGAGCCGGACGGCACAGTAGAGGTGCAGGGCACGGTCGCCGTTCGCGGCGCGGTGGCCAAGCAGGACCCGGACATGATTGTCGCCGAGATCGAGCGGACCAGGGAGAACCTCGCCCAGACGATCGACTCGCTGGCCGACCGGGTCAGCCCGGCCAACAACGTGCGGCGGCTGAAGGACCGGCTGGCCGAGCAGGCCGCCCGGCCCGAGGTGCAGCTCGCCGCGGCCTCGATCGGGCTGGCCGTGCTGGGCATCACGATCTACCGGATCTGGGGCCGCCGCCGGCGGTAGGGGCCGTCCGCCCGGGGCACCCTTGTTATAGGAAATTCTGTTAGAGAAAGTTCTGGCCTTCACCGCGGTAGGTCGGCACCGTCTCGACCACCGCGTCGCCCTCCACCAGGTGCAGCTCATTGAACCGCTCGCACAGCTCGCCCGCCTTGGCGTGCCGCATCCAGACCCGGTCGCCGATCCGCAGCGCGTCGGCGGCCGGCCCGAGCAGCGGGGTCTGCACCTCGCCCGCGCCCTCGTCGCGGTCCAGCTTCAGCCCGGCCGGCAGGTACGGGGCCGGCAGCGCGGCTCGCGCTGGCCGGGCCGGAGGCCAGGTAGCCGCCGCCCAGCGCGGTGATCACGCCGGGGCCCGGCCGCCGCACTACCGGCAGCGCGAACAGCGCGGCGGGCCGGCCGGAGAAGGTCCGGTAGCTGTCGAACAGCCGCGGCTGGTACAGCCCGGAGCCCGGCCCCGAGCTCGGTCACCGCGGGCTCGGCCGCGGTGCGCTCCAGTGACCCGGTGCCGCCGCCGTTGACGAACTCCACCGGGGCCACCTGCCGGACCGCGGCCACGATGGCCGCCCGCCGTCCGGCCAGCTCGGCCGCGGACATCCGCTGCATCATGCGCACCGCGCGGGCGTACAGCGGGCGGCCCGGCGGGTTGTCGCCCACCCCGGCGATCTGCGCCTCGTAGGCCATCAGCCCGGCCAGCCGCAGGCCGGGCCGGGCCACGATCGCGGCGGCCAGGTCGGCCGCCTGCGCCGGGGTGCGGACCGGGGAGCGGCGGGCCCCGGCCCGGAACCGGCCGCCCAGGGTGACGAAGCCGGCGTCCAGGTCCATGCCGACCCGGACCGGCTGCGCGTGGTCCGCCCCGGCCGCGGCCTTCTCGATCATGTCCAGGTGATCGGCGCAGTCCACCATCACGCTGATCGCGGCGGCGGCGGCCGGGTCGCCGGCCAGCCGGGCCAGCGCCGTCCGGTCCGCGGTCGGGTAGGCCACCACGATGTTGTCGCTGGTCCCGCTGGCGTGCAGCCACAGCGCCTCGGGCAGGGTGTAGGCCAGCACGCCGCGGAAGCCGGGCATCCCCAGCGCCCGCTCGACGAGCGGGCGGCTGCGCACCGACTTGCTGGCCAGCCGGATCGGCTTGCCCGCCGCCCGGCCGGTCATGGCGGCCGCGTTGGCCCGCAGCGCGGCCAGGTCCACGATCGCGAACGGCGCTTCCAGGTGCGCCGTCGCGGCCTCGTACCGCTCCAGGTCGGTGCTGATCGCTGGCCCTCCCGCTAGTTCTCGGCGTCGGCGGTCAGTGCCGTGTACTCCTCGGCCGACAGCAGGCCGGGCGGCAGCTCGCCCTCGCCGTCGCCGTCGGCCACGCTGACCTTGAACAGCCAGCCTGCCCCGTAGGGGTCGGAGTTGACCAGCCCGGGGTCGTCCTCGAGCTCGGCGTTCACCTCGGTGACCTCGCCGTCGACGGGGGAGTAGAGGTCGCTCACCGACTTGGTGGACTCCACCTCGCCGCACGGCTCGCCCGCCGTGACCCTGGCGCCGATGCCGGGGGCCGACACGTAGACCACGTCGCCCAGGGCGCGCTGGGCGTGGTCGGTGATGCCCACCGACGCGACGGTGCCGCTCAGGGCCACCCACTCGTGCTCGGGCGTGTAGTGCAGTTCCTCGGGAACGCTGGTCGAACGCTCTATCGTGCACGGCTCTCTTCATGCGTTAGGCCGGGCGCCGGTAGAACGGCAGTGGCACTAGTGTGGCAGGCTCCGCGTGCCCCCGGATGTCCACCGCCAGCCGGCCCGCCGCGTCGTCCGCCGGCGGCCGCCGCCACCTCCGGGGAGACGTAGGCCATCGCGATCGGCACGCCCAGTGTCGGCGACGGAGCCCGCTGGTCACCGTGCCTGCCGGCACCCCGTCCCACAGCACCGGGTAGCCGTGCCTGGCCACCCGGCGCGACTGCACGGCCAGCCCGACCAGCACCCGCTCCGGCGCCGCCTCGGCCCGCGCCGCCAGCGCTTCCCGGCCCACGAAGTCGCCCGGCTTGTCGAGCTTCACCACCCGGCCCAGGCCCGGCGTCGAACGGCGTCAGGTCGGCGCCCAGCTCGTTGCCGTACAGCGGCATCCCGGCCTCCAGCCGCAGCGTGTCCCGCGCGGCCAGGCCGGCCGGGACCAGGCCCGTGGTCGGCGCCCGCGTCGGTCAGCGCCGTCCAGATGCCCTCCGCGTCGCCGGGCCGGGCGAAGATCTCGAAGCCGTCCTCGCCGGTGTAGCCGGTCCGGGCCAGCAGCACGTCGGCCCCGGCCACCGTGGCCGGGTAGCTGGCGTAGTACTTCACCTCGTCCAGCCGCGCGTCGGTCAGCGGCCCGAGGATCGCGCGCCGCCCGCGGTCCCTGGATGGCGATCAGCGCGTAGTCGTGCCGTCTGGTCGGTCACGGCCGCGTCGCGGCGGTCGGTGCGCTCGGTGAGCAGCCCCAGCACCGGCCGCCGCATTGGCCGCGTTGGCCACGACCAGGAACTCCTCGTCGGCCAGCCGGTAGACGATCAGGTCGTCCAGCACGCCGCCGTCCGCGGCGCAGATCATCGTGTACCGGGCCCGGCCCGGCCGCAGGCCGGACAGGTTGCCGACCAGCGCGTAGTCGAGGGCCTCGGCCGCGCCCGGCCCGGTGACCGCGATCTCGCCCATGTGCGACAGGTCGAACAGGCCCGCCGCCGAGCGGACCGCGTTGTGCTCGGCCGTCTCGCTGCCGTAGCGCAGCGGCATCAGCCAGCCGGCGAAGTCGGTGAGCGTCGCGCCCAGCCGCTCGTGCACGTGGGTCAGCGGCGTGCGCGCGGGCACCGACGGTCGCCGCGCTGCTGCTTGCGGCACCGGTCGCGGGATCTGTCATGAAATCTCCAAGGCCGGGGTGGCTGGCGGGCGGGCCACCGGGGCATGAGAATCCGCCTGCGTTCGCGTGCGTGGCGGGCGGTGGCCAGCCTACCTGGGGCCACCCGGGCCGCCCGCGGCCCGGCCGCCTCACGCCTGGCCGCCCGGCCCGGCCGCTCGGCCGGAGGGGCTGCGCCCTGGCACCCGATGTGATAGTCGGGAGGAATGAATGTGCTGACCGAGGAAGAGATAGCCGCCCAGCTCGGCGGGGTGCCCGCCTGGCAGCGCCAGGGGGACAGCATCGTCATGACTGTCACCAGGGCCGACTTCCGGGACGCGCTGCTGTACGTGGGCGCCGTCGCGTTCCTGGCCGAGGCGGCGAACCATCACCCGGACATCGCCATCTCCTGGAACAAGGTGACGCTGACCTTGTCAACGCACTCGGCCGGCGGCCTGACCGGGGCCGACTTCGCGCTGGCCGGGCAGATCAGCCGCCTGGCCTGAGGCCGTCGTTCCGGGCGGCTGGCGCCGGGGCGGGCCGCCTTCGCCTGCGGGCGGCGCCACGCCCCCGGGTGGCGCCGCCCACAGGACGAAGATCCCCCTCCGCTCGTCGCGTCCCTCGTACGACAGGCGCGGCCGTCCGGCGCAGGCCGGAAGGCCGCGCGGCCGGGCGGGTCCCGTCAGGGACTCACCGTTCCCCGGACGAGGGTCCCCCTCCGCGACGCGCGGATTTCCCCCGTGGCCACGCGGCGCTGTCGACCCCTCGCCCGGCCTGACCGGGCCCGCTAGCACCGCGTGGGTCTCTAGTTATACACGCTGTGCAGCAGTGATTACACCTCGTTACAACATTGAGGTCAGGAGGCTAGAGCGAAGGGCGCGATAAGGGCGCTGGAGTGGTCGGGCGGGCCGCTAGCCGAGGTCGCAGGGCAGGCGCTTGATGCCATTGATGAAGCTCGACAGCAGCCGGTCCGGCTCGCCCGCCGCGCGCACCTGGGGGACCCGGCTCAGCAACTCGCGGAGCACTGCGGTGATCTCCCGCCGGGCCAGGTGCGCGCCCAGGCAGAAGTGCGGGCCCGCGCCGCCGAAGCCGACATGCGGATTGGGGGAGCGGGTGATGTCGAAACGGTCCGGCTCGGCGAACATCGTCTCGTCCCGATTGGCCGCCCAGTAGAACAGCACCGCCTTGTCGCCCTCGCGGAACTGGTGGCCATTCAGCGTGCAGTCGGCGGTCACCGAGCGCCGCATCCAGATGACCGGCGACACGTAGCGGACGATCTCCTCCACCGCGCCGCCGATGCGGCCCTCCAGGTCGGCCAGCAGCAGCTCGCGCTGGTCCGGGTGCTCGGTGAGCAGGTTCAGCGCGTGCGAGATCGCCGTCCTGGTGGTCTCGTTCCCCGCCACCACCAGCAGGACGAAGAACGAGGCCAGCTCGGCCGGGGTGAGCTGCTCACCGTCGATGTTGGCCGTGGCCAGCGCGGTGATCAGGTCGTCGGCCGGGGCCTCCTGCCGCTCGGCCGCCAGCCCCGTGACCAGGTTGGCCAGGTCCTGGCCCGCGGTCAGGATCTGCCCGATGGCCTCGTCCATGTTCTGGCTGACGAACTCCGGGTCCGAGCCCGACAGGATGATGTTCGTGTTGCGCAGCACCATCGCGTAGTGCTCGTCGCCGATGCCCATCATCTCGCAGATGATCTTCATGGGCAGCCGGGCCGAGACGTGCTCCACGAAGTCGCATGGCCCCGTCTCGATCAGCTCGTCCACGATCACCGCCGCCGTGCGCTGCACGTCCTCCTCGAACCTCTTGATCATCTTCGGGGTGAACGCGCGGGACACGATCCGGCGCAGCCGCGCGTGCCGCGGGTCGTCCATGTTGATCATCGAGCCGAAGTACTCGTTGAACTCGACCGGCAGGTCCACGATGCTGGTCGACCCCCGGGCCGAGGAGAACAGCTCCGGATGACGGCTGGCCTCGGTGATGTCCGCGTGGCTGACCAGCGCGTAGTAGCCCTGATCCGACGTCGTGAACGGGGTCTCGGGGTCGGTGAAGAACGCCGGCGGGCCCAGCGCCCGCAGCTGGGCGAAGCCCGCGCTGCGCTCCGTCAGCGAGCGGGCCCAGAACTCGTCCGTGGAAAGGTCAATGCCCTCAGGCGGGTGGACGCGGCCGTCGATCGTCACGAATTGCCCCTCTGGCTAGAACGGCGTTCGGTTCGTCCATCGTGACAGACGGACCGCCGTGCCGGAAAGGCCGCCGCTGGGCCTGGATCCAGGCCAGGACCGGCGTCCGGTCGACCGGCCGCCGGGTGTCCACCCGCAGGGTCGGCCCGAGCTCCAGCGGCCGGGCGTGCTCCCGCCAGCGCTCCCATTCCTGGTCGGTGAGCGGGTCACCGTGGATCGGGTGGCGGGGCGGCCGGGCCTCGAACCGCCGCCGCGCCGTCTCCAGCGGAACCTCGCACCAGATCTCCAGCGCCTGGGGCGCGCCCGCGCGGATCAGCCCCCGCTCCGCGAAGTGGCGGTAGTCGGCGGGCCAGGTGGACTCCAGGACCGCGCCGGCCGGGGCGTCGGCCAGCAGGGCCCACATCGTGTCGCTGGCCGCCGCCCCGATGGCCGCGTTCCACCGCCGCTGCGGCCAGCCGGGCCGCTCGGTGCCCAGCACGTCGGCGTGGGCCTCCTTGATCACGTCCTTGCTGAACAGCGGCAGGCCCAGGTCGCGGGCCAGCGCGCGGGCCAGCGTCGTCTTGCCCGCGCCGGGCAGGCCGTTGACCAGGACCGCCAGGGAGGTGGTCATGGCGCCACAAGTTACGCCCCCGCGGGCCGCCGCGAAACGCTACCCTCCTGCGTGATCACGACCGATTGACCCTCGTTTTCCGGGGCAAATCGGTCGTGATCACGGATCGGGCGCCCGGCTGGGCCGGGCGGCGGGTCCCGCGCGGCGGGTCGGTCTGGATCGCGACGGCAACCGGGCAGGACACCCCGCTGATCTCCACCACATTGCAGGCCACCCGGGCACCGGCGATCTCCAGCAGCGCCCAGCCGTCGCCGGTCGCACGCTCCCGCACCACCGGCGCCCGTTCCGGGGCGTTCGCCATGGCCAGGCATGCCGCCACCGCGCGCAGCCGGGCCCCCGAGGAGGCCGGCGACTCGGACAGGTGGTTGCGCAGCCGCGAGAAGGCGGCGGCCAGGCTGGCCAGCAGCCCCTCGTCGGCCGGCCAGACCCGCATGCTGCGGGTCGGCGGACGCCCAGCCGCAGGCGGCCGACCTGACCCCGCCCGCCTCCAGCGTGAACCCGGCCAGCGGTCCGGTCCCCTTCGCGATGGCGGGCCTGTCCGGCTCGCCAGCCTGCTTCGGGACCACGAGCGGCCCGTCGGGCAGCGGCACATCGACGATCCGCCGCCCGTTCATCCACGGGCCGCCGCCACCCGGCGACTCCTGGCCCGCGGCCTGGGGGTTGCGGCCTGGGGGCTTGCGGTCTGGGGCTCGCGGCCGGCGGCGGGCTCGCCGTTGAGGCGCCGGCGGCTCGCGGCCGAGGGATGACCCCGGCCTGCGTCCCGGTCGTGGCTGCCGTCCCGGTGGCGGGCGTGGCCTGCTCGGCGGGCTCGCCGCACCGCACCGCGACCCGCAGGCTCGGGTCCAGGCCCAGGCCGGCGGCTGCCCGCTCCAGGTACACCGACAGCAACGGCGGCGGCCAGGCCGCGTTGCGCGGGAGCAGCCCCGCCTCACGCAGCCGCACCCCGCGCCAGGTGGCCATGACCCGCTGGTCGGAGTCCACCACCTGCACGTCCCAGGTCAGCGCGGACGGCAGCGGCAGGCTGGCCGACGCCGGCGCCGGCGTCCCGTCCGGGCTCCGGGCTGGCGCGGGCACGCTGACGCGGGGCCTCGCCGTGGCCCGGACCTCCACCGGGCCGTCGGCCAGCCGTCCGCTGAACGACACCGAAGCGCAGCCGGCCAGCCACACCCGCCGGTGCGGGACGCAGGCCTGGAGGACCTGGAGCACCACGTCGTTGAGGCCGGGGCTGCCCAGCAGCAGCCGTTCGCCGTTCGCCGCGTCGCCAGTCCCGCCGAACCCGGCCTGGCTCAGGCCGGCCAGTCCCGTCGGTACCGGTCCGGTAACGGCGGACCCGGCCAGGGCCTCGCGCGGCGGGAGCCGGTCCGGCGTCAGCGGTCCCGGCGCGAGCCGTTCCAGCGTCAGCTGTCCCGGCGCGACGAACCACGCGCGCTCATCCGCCCCGCGGGCCAGCGCCCGGCAGGACCGCGAGGTGACCTCCGGCAACATCGCGATCCGCCGGAACCGCCCCGTCTGGAAGCACACCGGCCCGTACAGTTCCGCCCCGTCCACCAGGCCCGTGGCGTCCGCCGCCGGCTGGACGGCCGGCTGGTCGTCCGCCGGGGCGTCGAGGGGGAACTCCGCGCGGACATGGTCCACGCCGAACCCGCTCTCCTCGCACCGCAGCACCGTCGTGATCTTGTCGCCCTCAGCCAGCGCGCAGACCCGGACCCGCGTCGGCTCGCCCCCCGCCGGCGGCACCACCACCGGCGCTTCCAGCGTCAGCCCCGTCACCTGCCGCAGCGGCCGCCCGGCCAGCGCCGAGGCTCCCTGCGCCATCGCCTCGAGCGCCATCGCCGGAGCCAGCACCGGCAGCCCGTCGACCCGGTAGTCGGCCAGGTACGGGTCGCTGGTCAGCGACAGCCGGGCATCGCAGACCAGCTCAATGCCCGGGTAGTGCACCTTGACCTCGTCCAGGAACCGCCCCGGCACTCCCGGTCCGGCCGCCGGTCCCGCCTGGCCGCGGCCCAGCGATCCGACCCGGCCATGCAGCCCGACCCGGCCGGGCAGGCCCGGCGTGGCCAGCATCTTCAGCAGCAACCGCGCCACGTCGCCCACCGCGATCGGCGCCGTGCCCGCCGCCGCCATGCTCGCCCCCAGGCTCGGCGGCTCGCCCAGCCCGCTGCCGGCCCAGCCCGGCCGGCGGACGTGCAGCGCCTGGCAGCCCGGCACCCGCGCCGCCAGCGCCGCCGCCTGGTCGGCCAGCGCGGCGCTCGCCGCCGCCAGCGGCCCATGTTCCGCCTGGCCGTACCGTTCCGTCACCGAGCCGAAGGTCAGGATCAGCCGCAGCTTGTGCGTCCGGACCGGCCGCAGCAGGTCGAGCAGCGCCGCCCGCTCCGCGCCCAAGCGGTCCCGCAGCACCTGCTCCGTCAGCTCGCCGAACCCCGCCGGCGCTCCCGCCCTGACGCCATGGGCGATCGCCGTGACCGGCCCGAGCCGGCTCTCGATCCGCTGCACCGCCAGCGCCATGTCCGCCGGGCTCGTCGTGTCCACCACCTCGTAGGTGACGCGCGCGCCGGCCCGCCGCAGTTCCTCCAGTCCCGCCACCGCGCGGTCGTCGTCGTCCGGCCCCGACTCGCCGATCATCGCGACCGCCGCGCCGCAGCAGGCCAGGACCTGGGCCAGGGCCAGGGCCGACCCCCCGCAGGCCCGGCTCACCAGCGCCACGTCGCTCGGCCCCAGCGGGAAGTCCCCGCCCCCCGACAGCTCGAGCGCCGCCAGCGCCGGCTCGCTCACCGAGCCGTCCGCCCCGACCACCAGTTCACGGAACTTGCCCGGCCGGGCGTCCGCGAACGGCCGCGCCGCTCGCAGCCCCGCCTCGTTAGCCGGAAGACGCAGCACCGTGATGCCGAGCGACGGGTGCTCCGCGTGCACGCTGGCCAGCAAGCCCGTCAGCCCGGGCCCGGTCGTGAGCACCGTGAGCTGGCCCGTTTCGGCCACCGCCTCGCCGACCGCCCGCAGCACTACCGCTACCGCTCCCGGCTCCGCCAGGTCGTCCGCGACCAGCAGCGTCCGGTCCGCCGCATCATCGGCCGCGAACCAGGACCCCAGGTCCTTCCCGCGCCCGTTCTTCGTCGCGACATGAGTCCGCCACGGCCGCCCGTCGGCGGGCTGGGCCTGCCGGGTGCCGGCCGGAGTTCCTCGGTGAAGCACCGCACCCACGAGTCGACCCCGTCCACGGTGTCCGCCGGGAGCCTGGCCCGCCCCCGCCGGGCCGCCGCCCCTCGGCCGCCATGCGCCGGCCCGCAGCACGCCTTCGGGGCGTCCCACTTCAGCCTGGGCCCAATGGCCCGTGCTGACCGGCGGCCCGGCCGGGCCAGGCCGCGTCGCGCCGGTGTTCAGGGCGATGCCGGCCGACGCGGCGCCGCCTGCCGCCGCCGGTCGGGTTCCGGCAGCCGGCTGGACCAGGTCAGCCGGTCCTGTCGCGTCGGCTGGCCCGGTGGCTCCCGTCTGGCCGGCGTCGGCCGGCTGGGCGCGTCCCGCTGGGCCGCGTCGGCGGACTTGACCGCGTCTGCCCGTGCTCCGTCGGCTGTCTCGGCCGCGTCCGCCTCGGCCGCGTCGGCTGGCTGGGCCGCGTCCGCTGGCTGGAGCGTGTCCGCCTCGGCTGTGTTGGCGGGATTGGCGGCGTCAGCCTGGGCCGCGTCGGCTGGCTGCGCGCCACTATCAGGACCGGCAGCATCAGGAGACGCAGCGGTATGAGCGGACGCGGCTGGGGCAGCCGGTCCGGCTGGGTCGGCGGTATGGGGCGGGTGAGGGGCGGTCGTCTGATGGTCTGGGTTGGCTGGCGTCAACTCCCGGCGGGCGGGCGGTATGACCGGAAGGGCCTGGTGCGCGGCGACGTCGCCCGCGCCGGTCGTCCGGTCGTCCGGGCCAGTCCGAGGTGCGGCAACGCTCCGGACCGGAGCGGCAACATCGAGCCTACGAGCGCCCTCTGACACTCCGCCATGATCTGGCTCGCCAGCTGGGGCGGCGCCGGAGGTAATGAACACGCGGTCGCGCCACATGTCGATGGGCCGGGACGGCTGGCCGGTGAACAACGGCAGGACCTGGCCGATGGCTCCGGCGGCGAACAGCGCCGCTCCGGCCCAGGTTCGCCCGGCTCGGCCGGCATTGGGCTCGCCGGGGTCCATGCTGATCGTGGGCACGCGGCAGGCGCGCGTGGCGGTGGCGGCCAGCAACTGGCCCGGGCCGGTCTCGACCAGCAGGGTGGCGCCGACGGCTCCGGCGGCGACGGCCTCGGTGAGATGGTCCTTGGCGGCGAAGCCGCCGCAGATGAGGTCGATGACCTCGGCGGCCGAAGCCAGTTCGTGGCCGGTACGGGTGGAGATCAGGCGGCGTCGCGGCGGCCCGAACCGGAACTGGGCGACGGCGTCCCTGAGCAGGGTCAGCGGATCGGAGGCCGGGACCGGGTCGGCGTCACGGTGGCGGCCGGCGTGCCGGCCGCTGGCGGGCAGCACCCGGACGGCGGGGCCGCTGAGGTACTCGGCGCGCAGGGCGGCGATCTCGACCACATCGGCTTCGCTGAGCACGCCGGCCCAGGCCAGGCCGGCGATCTCGCCGAGGCCGTGGCCGACGATCGCGGTGGCGCTGACGTCGAGAGCTTCGAACCAGCGCAGGGTGGCCAGCAGCCGGCAGATGGGCTCCGGAGAGGAGTCGATGTCCCTGGGCAGCCGGGCGCCGGCCGGGCGGGCGTTGCGGGCCCGGCGGCTGGCGACCCGGGTGGGGGCGGGCTGGGCGCCGCTGACGGTACCGCTGACAGTGCCGCCGGCCAGGGCGGCCGGGGCCGGGTCGTCAGACAACAGCAGGGTGACGCGGCCGTCGGCGTTCTCGGCGGCGAAGATGCCGGGCCGGGTGGCGAGCAGTCCGTCGCGCAGGACGGGGAGCAGGGCGATGGCCTCGCCGGCCCGGCGAGCGAGCTCGTCCTGATGGCGGGCCACGATCGCGACCCGGGCGGGGCCCTGGATGCGGGCGTCCCGGCCGAGCTGGCCGGCCAGGTCGGTGAGCTCGGCATCGGACAGCCAGCGAGCCAGCTCGGCGATCCGGGCCAGGTTCGCGGCCAGCTGTGACCGGTCCTGGCCGTGCAGCAGGTAGGCGGCGGGCGGCCGGGACGTGTCGGCGCGGACGGCGCAGGCGGCCCGTTCCCGGCCGGAGCCCGCGCGGGCAGGCCGCGGCCGCACGCGCAGCACCCGGTCGTGGCGCGAGACGCGGCCGGCGGCGCTGCGCAGCACCAGGTGCACGTTGACGCCGCCGATGCCCATGGCGCTGACGCCGGCCAGCCGGCTGCCGGCGGGCCACTCCTCGGGCACCTCGGGCAGCCAGAACGGGGCGTCGCCGCTGCGCAGCAGCGGATGGGGCCGGACGACGCCGGTGGTGGGCGGGATGATGCCGGTGCCCAGAGCCAGCACGGTCTTGATCAGCCCGGCGGCGCCAGCGGCGGCCTTGGCGTGCCCGATGTTGGCCTTGATCGAGCCGAGCGCGGCGGTCTGCCGGGCGTCGGCGCGCAGCTCGGCCAGCGCGGTGAGCTCGGCCTCGTCGGCGGTCAGGGTGCCCCCGCCGTGACCCTCGATGAGCCGGACGTCACCGGGATCGGCCCCGGCCCGCTCGTAGGCCCGGCGCAGGGCCAGGAGCTGGCTGCTGGCATCGGAGGCGACCACGCCGGGCATCCCGCCGGCCGAGGTGCCCCAGCCGATGATCTCGGCGTAGACGGGCAGGCCGGCCTGCCGGGCCTGGGCGGTCCGCATCAGCACGACGATGCCGCAGCCCTCGCCGGGCAGGTAGCCGGTGGGCCGCTCGTCGTAAATGCGCATGGTGCCGTCGGCGCCGTCCGCGACCCTATTAGCAGCTCGGTCAGCGGCCGCATCGGCCTGGGCGATCAGCTCCAGCGGGTCGAGGCTGAGGTCGACGCCGCCCGCGAGCGCCACGTCGATGTCCCGCGCGGCCAGTGCGGCGCAGGCCGACGCGACGGCCTGGAGCGAGGACGCGAACGCGCCGTCGACGGCGTGGCCGCCGCCCCGGAACCCGAAATAGCTGCTGATCCGGGCCGGGATCGTCATGTCCGCGCTGGCCGCGCTGTCGCCCAGCCGGGGGAGCGGGGCCAGGTACCGGGTGGCGGCGTGCCGGAGCACCCGGCGGGCTCGGTCGGCCGGGACGTCCCCGGCGAACAGCGACTCGCCCAGCACCCGCCGCACGTAGGGCCAGCGCAGCCGCAGGGCGCTGGCCCGCGAGGCGTCGCCGGCCAGGGAGTTGCCGATGATCACGCCGATACGGTCGCGGTCCAGGCCGGTGCCGCCGGGGAAGCCGGCGGCGGCCAGCGCGCGGGCGGTGGTCTCCAGGGCCAGCCAGTGCGCGGGATCGGTAGCCGCGTATACCGCCGCCGGGATCCGGAAGGCCTCCCGGTCGAACCGCCAGCCCTCGATCAGCCCGGCCCGCGGGCCGGGCGCCGCGGCCGGGTTGCCGAGCCCGGTCAGCAGCCCCGCCTCGGCGCCGTGGTGGACGGAGACATCCGGCTGGTCGGCGGCCTCGAAGGGGGCCAGGTCCAGGCGGCTGGGCGGCACCCGCCGGAACGCCCGCCGGCCGGTCAGGATGGTGTCCAGCAGGG
Source organism: uncultured Actinomycetota bacterium (assembly GCA_963730265.1). GTDB lineage: Bacteria > Actinomycetota > Actinomycetes > Streptosporangiales > Streptosporangiaceae > DASUBV01. The sequence continues at coordinate 2,817,808 of CAVSRG010000009.1, read as the reverse complement.
TGGGCGGGTCGTCGGCGTCGGGGAACCGGCAGGCCAGGCCGATCACGGCCACCGAGTCGGCGCCGGCAGCGGGCCCCGAGGACTCAGCCACGGTGCTGCCCCGACCGGGCCGGGAGGCCAGCCCCCGCCGGCCGCCCGAAAGCGGCGAATAGCCCGGCTTTCTCCCAGGGCTCAGTTTGCTCCGAGAACCCGGTTTCCGCGCACGACTCAGTTTCCATTATCCCCCGCTAATGGCCTAATTTCCCCCCGGGCCAATAGCGGCCCAACGCCCTCAGCCTGGCATGCGGCACGTCACGGACATCATTCCCTGGCACGGGCGAGCCCCCGGCCGGCCAGGACGATGATCGCGCGAATCAATAAGGACGGGGTGTCACGTCATTATTGGCGGAGCCATCGCGGTGGTCAAGATGAACTCAGCGATTGCGCTCTTTCGCTGCTAATGGATGTTCTGCAAGCCCCGGCCGCACTCGCCGGATACATTCTTGATCGGGCCAATGGGTGAGTTCGGGCGGGCCTGCTACCGCACGAGGCTGATGATCCGGCCCGGCACGTACACCACGCGGCCGGGCGGCCCGCCCAGGGCCTCGCGCACCGCGGGCAGGGCCAGCACCGCCTCGGTCACCTCGGCCTCGGGCGTGGCGGGGCCGACCTCGACCCGGGCGCAGATCCGGCCGTTGACCTGAACCGGGATCGTGACGGCGTCCGGGACCAGGGCCGCCGGGTCAGGTGCGGGCCAGCGCTGCCGGTGCACCGATTCCGGTTCGCCGAATAGTGACCACAGTTCCTCGGTCAGGAAAGGCTCGATCGGTGCCAGCAGTAGCACGATTATGCGCCGGGCGTGATTCCACTCGGCATCGCTCATCTTGCTGGCAGAATCGCGCAGCCAGTTCGCCAGCGACATTAGTTCCGCGATAGCGGTGTTAAATTTCAGGTTCTCGATATCATGGCCGACCTTCTCAATGGCCCGGTCGAGAGCCCGCATATCGACTCCGCCAGGTCCGCCCGGGCTCGGCCGGGTGAGCAGGTCGAACAGTCGCGCGTTAAACCGTACGACGCCATTGAGCGAGCGGTCGCTGAAGTCGCCGCCCTGCTCCCACGGGCCGCAGAACAGCAGGTAGCCGCGCAGGTTATCGGCGCCCACCCGGTCGATGTACTCGTCGGGGTTGACGACGTTGCCGCGGCTCTTACTCATCTTGGCCCCGCCCGAGATGATGAGGCCGTGCAGGCGCAGCCGGCGGAATGGCTCCGCGAAGGGCAGGTGGCCCAGGTCGTGCAGGGCCCTGGTCACGAACCGCGCGTAGAGGTGATGGCGGGTGGTGTGCTCCCGGCCGCCGGCGTACATGTCCACGGGCAGCATCTGCCGGGTCAGTTCCGGGTCCCAGGGCACCTCGGCGCAATCGCGAGACGGATAACGCAGGAAATACCAAGACGATTCAACAAATGTGTCCAGCACATCTGTTTCTCGCCGGGCTGGTCCGCCGCAGGCCGGGCAGGTCGTCTGCACGAAGCCGGGCACCGTGGCCAGCGGTGACAGGCCCGTGCCGGCGGCCGGAAGTCGTCGATGTCGGGCAGCACCACCGGCAGCTCGGACTCGGGGACCGGCTGCTCGCCGCAGCCGTCGCAGTAGACGATCGGGATCGGCGAGCCCCAGTAGCGCTGCCGGGACACCAGCCAGTCATGCAGCCGGTACTGGGTCGCGGGGCCGCCCAGGCCCACTGCGGCCAGCCGGCCGGCGATCCGCTCCCGGGCGTCGGCGCTGGTCAGGCCGTCGAACTCGCCGGACCCGGTCAGCACGCCGTCGCGCTCGTCGGCGGCGTCGGGCTCGGCCGCCGGGGTCCCGTCGGCGGGCCGGATCACGGTGCGGACCGGCAGGCCGAGCCGCCGGGCGAACTCGTAGTCCCGCTGATCGTGGGCCGGGACGCCCATCACCACCCCGGTGCCGTAGTCGGCCAGCACGTAGTCGGCCACCACCACCAGCAGTTCCTCGCCGGTCAGCGGGTGCGCGGCCCGGACGTCGGTGCGGACGCCCGGAGTCCCGCGGCCCGCGCTGGCCAGCCGGTCGGTGCCCAGCCGGGACCGGGCCCGTTCGGCGTAGGCGCGGATCTCGTCGCCGTTGGCCGACGACTCGGCCAGCCGGGCCACGACCGGGTGCTCGGGCGCCACCGCGACGAACGTCACGCCGAGCAGGGTGTCCGCGCGGGTGGTGAACGCGGTCAGCTCGCCCGGCGGCCCCTGCCGCAGCCCGAACGTCACCGACACCCCCGCCGACCGGCCGATCCACTCCTGCTGGAGGCGCTTGGACAGCTCCGGCCAGTCCAGCTCGGGCAGGGTGTCCAGCAGCACGTCGGCGTAGGCGGTGATGCGCAGGAACCACTGCTTCATGACCTTCGGCGTCACCACCGTGCCGCAGCGCTCGCAGGCGTCGCCCTCGACCTGCTCGAAGGCCAGGACGGTCAGGCAGGACGGGCACCAGATGACCGGCGCCTCGCGGCGCACCGCCAGCCCGGCCCGGTACAGCTTCAGGAAGATCCACTGCGTCCAGTGGTAGTAGCGCGGGTCATCGGTGCGCAGCTCGCCGTCCCAGGTCCAGTTGGCGCCCACCCGCTCGAGCTGGCGGCGGTAATTGCGGGTGGCCCGGTCGGTCAGGACCCTCGGATTCTCGCCGATCTTCAGCGCGAAGTTCTCGGTGTGGATGCCGAAGGAATCCCAGCCCATGGGCTGGTAAACCTGGCTGCCGTTCATGGTGAGATACCGCCCCAGCGCATCCGCGCCGCAGTAGGTATACACGTGCCCGACGTGCAGGCCCTCCGCGGACGGATAGGGGAACTCGACCAGGTTGTAGAACTTGGCCGCCGGGTCGACCGCGCCGAGGTCGAAGTGCGCGGGCGGGTGCGCGTGCCACCGCTGGCGCCACTTCGCCTCGACGGCGCGGAAATCGTAGCCCATGCTGCGTCTTACCAGATCCGGCCGCCGCCGGGCGAGCGGTTTCCTGGCCACTGGCCTGCTAGGGATGCGCTACCCTGACTCCATGCGTTTCGCCCGGCTGCTCCTTAGCTAGCCGCGCCGACTTTCCTGCTCGTTGGCGCGGCTCTCCCTCCTGACCGGTATCGGCGGGGGGTTCTTTCTTTCTAGCAAGCAGCAGCCAGGCCGGGGCCGATCCGGACCTCACCACCTCGCGAGGAGTCATGACAGCCGCCGATAATGCGGACCGGTCGCACTACGATCCGCGTGCCGTCCAGGAGAAGTGGCAGCAGCGCTGGCCAGCGCTGGACCTGTTCCGGGCCAGCGACGACCCGGCCGACCCGCGGCCGCGCACCTACGTGCTCGACATGTTCCCCTACCCGTCCGGGGACCTGCACATGGGCCACGCCGAGGCGTACGCGATCGCGGACGCGATGGCGCGGTACTACGTCCAGCGCGGGCACAACGTGCTGCACCCCATCGGCTGGGACTCCTTCGGCCTGCCGGCCGAGAACGCGGCCATCCGGACCAACTCGCACCCGGCCGACTACACCTACCGGAACATCGAGACCCAGGCCGCCTCGTTCCGGCAGTACGCGCTGTCGTTCGACTGGTCGCCGGCGGCTGCACACCAGCGACCCGGAGTACTACCGCTGGACCCAGTGGCTGTTCCTGCGCTTCTACGAGCGCGGCCTGGCCTACCGCAAGGACGGCTACGTCAACTGGTGCCCGGTCGACCAGACGGTGCTGGCCAACGAGCAGGTGGTCGACGGGCAAGTGCGAGCGGTGCGGCGCGGAGGTCATCCGCCGGACGCTGACCCAGTGGTATTTCAAGATCACCGAGTACGCGGACCGGCTGCTGGCGGACATGGAGCCGCTGGAGGGCCAGTGGCCCGACCGGGTCCTGCTGATGCAGCGCAACTGGATCGGCCGCAGCCAGGGCGCCGAGGTCTCGTTCGTGATCGAGGGCCGCGACGAGCCGGTCACCGTGTTCACCACGCGCCCGGACACGCTGTACGGGGCGACGTTCTTCGTGGTCGCGGCGGACTCCCCGCTGGCCGCAGGAGCTGTGCGCGCCGGAGCACCAGGGCGAGCTGGACCGCGTACCTGGACGAGGTGCGCAAGCTGACCGACATCGAGCGCCAGTCGGCCGACCGCGAGAAGACCGGCGTGTTCCTGGGCCGGTACGCGATCAACCCGGTCAACGGCGAGCGGATCCCGGTGTGGGCCGCCGACTACGTGCTGCCCGACTACGGCACCGGCGCCATCATGGCGGTGCCCGCGCACGACCAGCGCGACCTGGACTTCGCCCGCACGTTCGGGCTGCCGGTGCAGGTCGTCGTGGACACCGGTCTGCCCGACCCGGCGGAGACCGGGGTGGCCACGCCGGGCGAGGGCCAGCTGGTGAACTCGGGCCCGCTGGATGGCCTGGACAAGGCCGCGGCGATCGCGCGGATCACCGAGATCCTGGCCGAGCGGGGCACTGGCCGGGGCGCGGTCAACTACCGGCTGCGTGACTGGCTGGTCTCCCGCCAGCGGTTCTGGGGCGCGCCGATCCCGATCGTGTACTGCGACGGCTGCGGCGAGGTCCCGGTGCCCGACGAGCAGCTGCCGGTGCTGCTGCCCGACCTGCGCGGCCAGGACCTGGCCCCGAAGGGCGTGTCACCGCTGGCCGGCGCGAGCGACTGGGTTGCCGCGGAGTGCCCCAAGTGCGGCGGACCCGCCCGGCGGGATACCGACACCATGGACACATTTGTTGATTCGTCCTGGTATTACCTGCGTTACTGCTCGCCCGGCTTCGAGAGCGGCCCGTTCGAGGTCGACTCGGTCCGCCGCTGGGCCCCGATCGACCTGTACGTCGGCGGCGTGGAGCACGCCATCTTGCACCTGCTGTACAGCCGGTTCTTCACCAAGGTGCTGTACGACATGAAGATGGTGGACTTCGTCGAGCCGTTCACGGCCATGATGAACCAGGGGCAGGTGATCAACCACGGCAAGTCCATGTCGAAGTCCCTGGGCAACGGCGTGGACCTGGGCCAGCAGCTGGCCGCGCACGGCGTGGACGCGATCCGGCTGACGATGATCTTCGCCAGCCCGCCCGAGGACGACATCGACTGGGCCGACATGCGGCCGGAGGCGTCGGTCAAGTTCCTGGGCCGGGTGATGCGGGTGGCCGGCGATGTCGCGGCGGCCGGCGCCCCGGCCGCGGACGCGCCGGGCAACCTGGAGCTGCGCAAGGTCACCCACCGGACCATCGACGAGGTCTCCCGACTGATCCAGGGGACCCGGCTGAACGTGGCCGTCGCGCGCCTGATGGAGCTGGTCGGCGCGGCCCGCCGGGCCATCGACAGCGGCCCGGGCGCCGCCGACCCGGCCGTCCGCGAGGCGGCCGAGACGCTGGCCATCCTGCTGTCGCTGTTCGCGCCCTACACGGCCGAGGAGTGCTGGGAGACGCTGGGCCACGAGCCCTCGGTGGCCACGGCCGGCTGGCCGGCGGCCGACCCGTCGCTGCTGGTGGAGGACACCGTCACCTGCGTGGTCCAGGTGGACGGCAAGGTCCGGGACCGGCTGGAGATCCCGGCCGGGATCGGCGAGGACGAGCTTCGCGAGCTGGCTCTGGCCACCGACGGGGTCAGCCGCGCGCTGGCCGGCCGCGGGGTCGCCGCGGTCATCGTCCGGCCGCCCAAGCTGGTCAACATCGTCTCGGCCTGAGCGTCAGCCTTGTCTGGGCCTGAGCGCTAGCTCAGCCCAGACCGCTTTGCCGGGTTCGGCCTGGTACACGCCCCAGCTGCTGGCCATGGTGTCCACGATGACGAACCCGAAGCCGGACTCGTCCAGCGAGTCCGGCACGCGCGGCTGCGGCGGGCGGGGGTCGGTATCGCGGACCTCGATCCGCAAGACGGACCCGGCGCAGGTCAGGCTCAGGACCAGGCCCGGGCCGCCGCCCTGGCCGTCGTGGTCGTACCGGGCGTGGCAGACCGCATTGGCGACCAGTTCCGAGACCAGCAGCATCGCGTCGTCGGTGACCTCGCCCAGGCCCCAGTAGGCCAGCGTCCGCCGCACGGCGCGGCGCGCGGCGCCGGCCGACTCGGCCTGCGGCGGCAGGGCGACCTGGCGCATCAGGCAGCTGGGATCCGCCTCCAGTACGGTCTGCATGGTCTCGGTGAGCCTTCCCGATCGTGGGCTGGGTTGCTGCGTGGTCCTTGCCTCTCAGTTCAGCCTGGGCCCGGCGGCCCTGACCTGGCCACGGGAGAACTACCTGCTTAGGTACCTGTCCCTGGCCCCGGCGGGCGGGTTGCCGGTCCGGACAAGCGGGCAGATATGTTCCAAGATCGGGGGCCAGTCAGTCTCAACACGCTCGCCGCGCCGGGTACACCCCGGCGGCGAGCCTCGGGGTGCCATGGCAGTTGCCGCGCGGGGCAGGGCGGGAAACCTGCCTCTGGAGCTGAGCAGCTTCGTCGGCCGCCGTCGTGAGGTGGCCGAGGCGAAGCGGGCGCTGGCTGCTTCCCGCCTGCTGACCCTGAGCGGCATGGGCGGGGTGGGCAAGACCCGGCTGGCCCTGCGGACGGCGGCCGAGGTCCAGCGGGCCTTCGACGACGGGGTGTGGCTGGTCGAGTTGGACCAGCTGCACGATCCGGCCCTGGTCGCGCACACCATCGCCGTCACCCTCGGGCTGGGCGAGCAGCCGGGCCAGCCCACGATCACCTCGGTGACCGAGTACCTGGCCCCGCGGCGGCTGCTGCTGGTGCTGGACAACTGCGAGCACCTGGTCGACGTCTGCGCGGAGCTGACCGAGGCCGTCCTGCTGGCCGCGCCCGACGTGCGCGTGCTGGCGACCAGCCGCGAGCCGCTGGGCGTGCGCGGCGAGGCGACCCAGCTCGTGCCCTCGCTCACCGTCCCCGATCCGCAGGAATGCCACTCCTGGACGGAGTTGTCCGAGTATGAGGCGGTCAGCCTGTTCGCGGACCGGGCGGCGGCCGTGCTGTCCGGGTTTGAGGTAGACGGCGGCAACCAGGACGCGGTGGTCGAGATCTGCGACCGGCTCGACGGCCTGCCGCTGGCCATCGAGCTGGCCGCGGTCCGGCTGCGGGCGCTGTCTCCCCAGCAGATCGCGCAGCGGCTGTCCGACCGGTACCGGCTGCTGAGCACCGAGCTGCGCGGGGCGCCGAGCCGCCAGCAGACGCTCCGCTCGTGCATCGAGTGGAGCTATGACCTGTGCTCGGCCACGGAACGACTGCTGTGGGCCAGGGCCTCGGTGTTCGCCGGCGGCTTCGAGCTGGACGCGGCGGAGGAGATCTGCGCCGGCGACGGACTGGCTCCCGAGGACCTGCTGGACGTGGTGACCGCCCTGGTCGGCAAGTCGATCCTGATCCGGGACGAGCACCGCGCCACGGTCCGGTACCGGCTGCTGGAGACCATGCGCGAGTTCGGCCAGGACAAGCTGCGCGAGACCGGCCAGTACCCGGCCCTGCGCGAGCGGCATATGCGCTGGTATGAGCAGCTGGTCCGGCAGGCCGAGGCGGACTGGGTCAGCCCGCGCCAGGTGGCCTGGTTCGGGCGGCTGGACCGAGAGCACGCCAACGTGCAGGTGGCCCTGGACTACTGCCTCACCGAGCCGGCCCAGGTGGAGCCGGCCCTGCGGATCCTGGTCGCGCTGTACCACTTCTACTGGTGGGGCCGGTCCTGGGGCCGGGAGGGCCGGCACTGGTTCAGCCAGGCCCTGTCCCATCCCGCGCCGCCCATGCCCATCCGGGCCATGGCGCTGCTCGCGGAGAGCTCGCTGGCCCAGGCGGACGGGGATGTCGAGCCGGCCCGCCAGGGGACCGATGAGGGCTGCGCGCTGGCCGAAAGGCTCAGGGACACCGGGAGCCGGGCCTTCGGCCGCTACGTGGCCGGGTCGGCCGAGCTGTACCGCGGCGACATCACCGGCGCGATCTCGACGTGCGAGGACGGGCTCGCCACGCTGGCGCCGGGGACTTACCTCACCATCCGGCTCAACCTGCTGCTCATCCTGGCCATCGCGGCCGGGGTGGCCGGCGACGAGCAGCGGGCCACGGCCTGGCACAAGGAGATGCTGGCCATCTGCGAGCCCGCCGGGGAGTGCTTCCACCGGGCCTACGCGCTGTGGGCGCTCGGGCTGCTGGCGCTGGGCCAGGGCGACCTGGACCGGGCGGCCGGCCTCCAGCACCAGGCCCTGCGACTGCGCCGCGGCCTCAGGGAACTCACCGGGACCGGCTGGAGCCTGGAATCGCTGTCCTGGGTCGAGGCGGCCGCCGGACAGAACGAGCGGGCCGCGGCGCTGCTGGGCTCGGCCGACCGACTGTGGGAGATCATCGGCCGGCCGGTCCAGGCCTACCAGCACCTGGTGCCCTACCACGACGCCTGCGAGCAGACCGCGCGGCAGGCGCTGGGCGACCAGAAGTTCCAGGCCGCCTGGCTGCGCGGCCGGGGCCTGAGCACCGACGACGCGATCGCCTACGCCCTCGACGAGAGGCCGTCCGCGGTGTCCGCCCGGGCCGCCGGCGGAGCCGCGCTGACCCGCCGGGAGCGGGAGGTCGCGGGCCTGGTCGCCGAGGGCCTGACCAACAAGGAGATCGCCGCCCGGCTGGTCATCGCGCAGCGGACGGCCGAGGGGCACGTGGAGCGGATCCTGGTCAAGCTGGGCTTCTCCTCCCGCGCGCAGCTCGCCTCCTGGTTCGCGACCCAGTCGCCGGGCCAGGACCCGCAGGCCGCTAGCCCGGCCAGGGAGGCCCCGCCATAGCAGGCCGAGTCGGGCTAATGTGGCGCGATGGTCAGCTACGAATGGCGCGGTTCGTTCCGCAATGACGAGGTCAGCGCGCTGCACGCCGAGGGGTTCGGGCACGCGCCGGACGAGGACGACTGGCTGACCCAGGTCGGCCTGGCACAGCCTGGGCTGGGTCTGCGCGCGGGAGTCCGGGCGCCTGGCCGGCTTCGTCAACGTGGCCTGGGACGGCGGCGAGCACGCGTTCATCCTGGACACCATGGTGTCCGCCGCTGCGCAGCACCGCGGCATCGGAACCCGGCTGGTCGACGTCGCCACCCAGAACGCGCGCGCGGCCGGGTGCACCTGGCTGCATGTCGACTTCGAGGCCGAGCTCGGGCCGTTCTACCTGGACCAGTGCGGGTTCCGGCCCACCGCGGCCGGGGTCATCGCGCTGGGCCGGCCAGCAGGCCCGAGCTAAGGAGCACCGGATGAGCAGCATGGTCACCGACATCACCGTGCCGGGGCGGCCCGAGGTGCAGGAGGTGTCCGGCGGGATCTACGCCTACGTCCAGCCCGACGGCACCTGGTGGATCAACAACACCGGGTTCCTGGTCGGCCCCCAGGGCGTCATCAGCATCGACACCTGCTCCACCGAGCGCCGCACCCGGGCCTACCGCGACGCCATCGCCGCCGTCACCGGGGCCCCCGTGCGGACCGTGATCAACACTCATCACCACGGCGACCACACCTTCGGCAACTGCCTGTTCCCCGGCGCGTCGATCATCGGGCATGAGCGGGCCAGGGCCGAGGCCATCGCCTTCGGGCCGCCGCGTGACCTGCTGTTCTGGGACGGCCCCGACTGGGGCGACCTCCAGCTCGACCCGCCGTTCGTGACCTTCGCCGACGAGATCGCCGTGCACGCCGGCGACCTGCGCGCCCAGGTCCGCTATGTCGGCACCGCCGCGCACACCACCAACGACTCGATCGTCTGGATCCCCGAGCGGTCCGTGCTGTTCTGCGGCGACCTGGTTTTCAACGGCGGCACGCCGTTCCTGCTGATGGGCTCGGTGGCCGGGGCCGTCGAGGTGCTGGAGGAGGTGGTCCGGCCGCTGGGCGCGCGGACCATCGTGCCCGGCCACGGCCCGGTGTTCAGCGGCCCCGGCCCCGTCGACGCGACGCTGGACTACCTCAGGTTCGTGCTGGACCTGGCCGAGGGGGCGCGGGCGGCCGGGCTGGGCCCGCTGGAAGCGGCCCGCCAGGCCGACCTGGGCCGGTTCGCGGACTGGCCCGACGCGGAACGGGTCGTGGGCAACCTGCACCGCGCGATGGCCGAGCTGGGCGACACGCCGCGCGGCGGCCCGATCGACATCGTCACGGCGCTGGCCGACATGGTGACCTACAACGGCGGCGCCCCGCTGCGCTGCCTGGCCTGATCCTCCGCGGCCGGACCCTGTGGCCGCCGCCGGCAAATCCCTGGTCCGGGACGTGACGATCTCCATCCGCCCTCCACCTCGTGCCCACGCTAAGTGCTCCTGCCTGTCCTTGCCTGGAACGAGCATTCAAGGCCATCACGGGGGAGCGGCCATGACGCAGACAGCCAGCCACGGCATCAACGGGCTTCGCGAGATGACGGACGGTGCGGTGATCGTGCCCGGCGAGCCCGACTTTGACGACGCGCGCCGGGTCTGGAACGCCGAGATCGACAAACGACCCGCGGTCATCGCCCGCTGTGCCACGGCGCGCGATGTCTGCGCCGCGATCGGCTTCGCCCGCGAGAACGGGCTTGAGGTCGCGGTACGCGGCGGCGCCCACAACTCGGCCGGGACCGCCACCTGCGACGGCGGGGTCATGATCGACCTGACCCCGATGTCCGGGGTGACCGTCGACCCGTCGGCCGGGCGGGCTCAGGCGGGCGGCGGCGCGCTGCTGTCCGACCTCGACGCGGCCGCCCAGGCGCACGGCCTGGCCGTGCCCGCCGGCCTGATCAGTCACACCGGCATCGGCGGGCTGACACTGGGCGGCGGCATGGGCTGGCTGACCCGCAAGTTCGGCCTCACGATCGACAACCTGGCCAGCGCCGAGGTGGTCACCGCGGACGGGCGGATCCGCCGGGCGTCGGCCTCGGAGCATCCCGACCTGTTCTGGGCCATCCGCGGCGGCGGGGGCAACTTCGGGGTGGTCACCAGCTTCGATTTCCGGCTGCACCAGGTCGACCCGACGGTGCAGTTCGGGCTGTTCTTCTGGGGCCTGGACCAGGGCCCCGAGGTGATGCGGCTGGCCCGCGAGCTCATCCCCGCGCTGCCGCACGACCTGGCCGCGGTCACGGCCGCGGTGAACGCGCCGCCGGCGCCGTTCGTGCCGCCCGAGTACCAGCTCACGCCGGGCTACGCGCTGCTGCTGACCGGGTTCGGGGCCGCGGACGGGCACTCCGGCGCCGAGCATGCGGCCGCCGTGGAGCAGATCCGCCGCCGGCTGCCGCCGCTGTTCGACCTGGTCACGCCCATGCCCTACGTCGCCCTGCAGCAGCTGCTGGACGAGGCCAACGCCTGGGGCGTGTACGCCTACGAGAAGGGCGCCTACCTCGATGACCTGACCGACGACGTGATCGACGTGGTCACCGAGCAGGTCGAGCGCAAGGCCACGCCGACGTCGGCGGTGCTGTTCTACCGCCTCGACGGCGCCTACAGCGAGGTCGGCGACGGCGAGACCGCGTTCAGCGGCGGGCGCTCGCCCCGGTACGCGGCCTTCATCCTCGGCATCGCGCCCGAGGCCGGGCAGTTGCCCGCGGCCCGCGGCTGGGCGCGCGAATTCTGGTCCGCCCTGGGACCGCACGCCATTGACGGCGGCGACGGCTACGTCAACGGCACCGCCGAGTACGCCGACGACCGCGTCCGGGGCAGTTATGGCACGGCCAAGTACGAGCGCCTGGCCCGGATCAAGGCCAAGTACGACCCGGACAATGTGTTCCACCTCAACGCCAACATCCGGCCCGCCTGACACCCTTAATTGGATCCATAACAAGGGTGGCCAGGGGCTGAGCACAGCCACCCTTAATGCCGTCCGGGCAACTCATTTCGGGATCAAGTGCCCGGCCCGTAAAGTCATCCTCAGCGCCGCGCCGGGAACCGCCCCGGCGCGCGCTGCGCGGTGACAGGGGTGAGGTCATGGCCGCCGAGAACGGGCCCGGGCCACTCGTCGGCGCGGGCCGGACGGCCGACGTCTACGCGCTCAGCCCGGACCGGGTCCTGCGCCGTTACCGGACCGGGCACGACACCCAGCGCGAGGCCGAGGTGATGACCTACCTGGCCGAGGCGGGCTTCCCGGTGCCCAGGATCTACGACGCCGACGGGCCCGACCTGGTCATGGAGCGGCTCCAGGGCCGGGACATGCTGGCTGACCTGGCCAGCCGGCCGTGGCTGGTCCGCCGCCACGCCAGGGCCCTGGCCGGGCTGCACGACCGGCTGCACCAGATCCCCGCGCCGTCGTCGCTGCCCGAGCGGCACGGCTCCGGTGACCGGATGCTGCACCTGGACCTGCACCCCGGCAATGTCATGCTGACGCCGTCGGGTCCGGTGGTGATCGACTGGACGGGTGCCGCGGCCGGCGTGCCGGCGGTGGACGTGGCCATGGTCTGGATGATCATCGCCACCTCCGACGTCGATGTGCTGCCGCGCCGGATCCGGCCCGCGGTCGCGGTCCTGCGGTCGGTGCTGCTGCGCCAGTTCCTGGCCGCCGTGCAGGACGACCCGGCGCCGGTGCTGGCCCGGGTGGCCAGGGCCCGGGCGGCCGACCCGCACATGCGCCCGGCCGAGGTCCGCCGCCTGGAGGAGATCGCCGACCGGGCCGAGCGGCAGACCGCCGAGGCCTGATACTCGTGCGGCGCGGGTCGCGGCCGGGCGGGTCAGGTGGTGTCGAGCCGGCCGAGCAGGTCGTCCACCAGGTCGCCCGGCTCGGCGTGGCCCTTGCCGTCCCTGGCCAGGTGCCCGGACAGCGCCAGGTCGGCCGCCCCGTGGGCCAGCGCCTGGAGCAGCGCCGTCATCCGGTCCGGATCACCGGGCGGCAGGTCACCGCTGTCCTGTGCCGCCTGGACCAGGCTGACCAGCAGGGACCGGGCCTCGTGGGCGGCCTGGCCGAGCTCGGCCGAGTCCGTCCGCCAGCGGCCGTAGATGAGCCGGAACATCTCCGGATGCTCCATCGCCCGGCTGACGTAGGCGTGCAGCACCAGCCGGAGCGCCTCTCCCGGCGGGCGGCCGTCCGACAGGCGCAGCACGGTGGCGCGACTGGCCCGGAGCTGGGCGGCCGCCACCGCCGCGAGCAGGTCTTCCTTGTCCGCGAAGTGCTTGTAGGGCGCGTTGTGCGACACTCCGGCCCGGTGGCCGACCTCCCGGAGCGTGACGGCGCTGGGCCCGCCCTCCTCCAGCAGGGTGGTCGCCACCTCGACCAGGCGCTCCCGCGTTGACGTCGTCGCCACCATCTCGCCCACCATCCCGCCACGGCTGCCTTTCCAGTCCCCACGACCGCTGCGGGGGTGGTGCCCGGAGGTTGACGCCGTCAACCACTCGAGGCTAGGGTTGACAGTGTCAACCTAAGGGAGTGCACATGCCGTACGCTAGCCCAGATCCGCTGACCTTCTCCGCCGGCCGCCTGGCGGGCAAGGTGGTGTTCGTCACCGGCGCCTCGAGCGGAATCGGCGCGGCGGCCGTCCGCCGGTTCGCGGCCGAGGGCGCGCTCGTTGCCGCGGCCGCCCGCCGCACCGACCGGCTGGAGCAGGTCGTCTCCGACGTACGGGCGGCCGGTGGCGACGCGCTGGCGCTGGCCTGTGATGTCACCGACGAGAAGTCGGTCAGCGAGGCGGTCGATGTCACCGTGCCGGGCCTTCGGCCGGCTGGACGGGGCGTTCAACAATGCCGGCGAAGGCGGCGGCCAGCTGCCGCTGCACGAGATCGACACCGGCAAGTTCGACTCGGTGATCGCGACGAACCTGCGCGGGCCGTTCTTGTGCCTGAAGTACCAGATCCCGCATCTGATCGACGCCGGCGGCGGGTCGATCGTGCTGACCTCGTCGATCGGCGGGCTGGTCGGCGGCCAGCGCAACTCCGACTACGCCGCCAGCAAGTGGGGCCTGGCCGGCCTGGTCCGGTGCGCGGCGCTGGACTACGCGCCCAGCAGCATCCGGGTCAACGCCATCGCTCCCGGCCCGACCCGGTCGGAGATGTTCGACCGCTGGATGCACACCGAGCAGATGCGGGAGCGGATGGCGTCCTACGCCCCGCTGAACTACATCGCCCACCCCGACGACATGGCCCGCGCGGCGCTGTTCCTGCTGAGCGACGAAGCCAGGTGGACGACCGGGATCGTGTTCCCCTGCGAGGGCGGCATGAGCGTGGGCCGCTCCGGCTGACCCACTGGGTAGCGAACTGCGAACTGCGAACCCACGGGGCCAAGCCCTGCCGGAGGTCAGGCCTGGCCCCGCGAGACTCACGTCAGGGCGCGGATCAGACCTTGCGCAGCACCGCGACGACCTTGCCCAGGATCTCGGCCTCGTCGCCCAGGATCGGCGTGTACGCCGGGTTGTGCGGCATCAGCCAGACATGGTCGGTCGCGCGCTTGAAGGTCTTCACCGTGGCCTCGCCGTCGATCATGGCCGCGACGATGTCGCCGTTCTCGGCCACCGGCTGCTGCCGCACGACGACCCAGTCGCCGTCGGCGATCGCCGCGTTGATCATCGAGTCACCGACGACCTTGAGCAGGAACAGCGTGCCCTCGCCGACCAGCTGCCGGGGCAGCGGGAAGATCTCCTCAATCCGCTCCTCGGCCAGGATCGGGCCGCCGGCGGCGATCCGGCCGACCAGCGGCACGTACGCCGCCTCCTGCGAGGTGATGTCCATCGACGGCTCTTCGACTTCCGTCTCCGGGCGAACCGCGGGATGGCCGGGCAGCCGGACTTCCACCGTGCGCGGGCGGCCCGCGTCGCGGCGCAGGTAGCCCTTGTTCTGCAGCGTCGACAGCTGGTAGGAGACGCTGGAGGTGCTCGTCAGGCCGACCGCCTCGCCAATCTCGCGCATCGAAGGGGGATAGCCGCGCCGCTGGACCGAGTCCCGGATGACCTGAAGCACCTTGCGCTGGCGCCAGGTCAGTACGTGGTCCGGATCCGGCTTATCCGGCATGTCGGCAACAATTGGCGGCACCGTGCCCTTGGGCTTGCGGCCCGGCCTTCCGCGCGGCTCAGTGACTGGAGCCGGGTCATTGCCGCCGGCTCTCGCGCCGTCATCAACGGTCGGAGCCTCCTGCGTCCTTCCGTTATCCGTTGCGTCGCTCATCATTGGGCCTCCGGGCTCGGTGTTGTGGTCGATGCCGACGCTAGCGGTTGCGGTCGCCGATCTCAAACATCTGTTCGACCGACCTGAAAGTGTCGGACCCTTGCGATAGAAACTCTACCGTATCTTCGTTCGATCGAACGAGAATGCGATAGAACAGAGATACTATCGAACAGCATTTCGGCAAGACCGTCATTCCGGGGAGCGGGCCGCATCCGAGGGAGGCCAGTGATGACAGCTCTGAGCATTGCCGAGGCGGAGCCGCGGGCGACGGCAGACCCGCAGGTCAGCGCGGTGCGCCGGAGGGAGGTCCAGGTCAAGGAGGACCTGGCCAGCGTGACCGAGCTGCCCGGCGCGGCGCGGCGGAAATGCGAGGCCGATCCGGAAATCTCGCGGCGCGCCGGCGTGTCGCGCACCGTCGGCGTGTCACGCCGTGCTGCCGGGCCGGTGCCGGCCGGCGTGTCGCGCGCCCGCCCGCCGGTCCCGGCCGGCGTGTCGCGGTGGCCGGGGGCACCCGGCCGGACCGAGGTTCAGCACCGGGCCGCCGGCCAGACGGCTGGTCCTGACGAGGCGCGCCAGGCCCGGCCGGGATGACCGGCGCCGGGATGACCGGCTGACGGGTACCGCGACCGGGGAGCGCGCCAGTGTCGCTGATCCAGCCGCGGCCGCCCGGGCGCGGGTCGCGCCGGGGCCGGTGCGGCTGACGTCGCGCGGGCGAGCGGTGGTGGCCGGCCTGGTCGCGGCGGTGGCGGTGTGCGCGGGCTTGCTGCTGGCGGCGGGCGGGGCGGCGGCGGCCAGCCACGGCTCGCCCGGAGCCGGGTACCAGGGGATGCGCCAGGTCGTGGTCAAGCCCGGCCAGACCCTGTGGTCCATCGCCAGCGCCGCCGAGCCGACGGCCGATCCGCAGGCCGTTATCCAGCAGATCCTGACCGCCAACTCGCTGCCCGGGCAGCACCATCCATGCCGGTCAGGTGCTGTGGGTACCCAGAGGCTGAGTCGGCCCGCCCGGGGCTCCGCACCCGGCCCGCGGCTCCGCGACCGGCCCGCGGGCCGCGCGACACGCCCGGCGGGCCGCGCGACACGCCCGGCGGGCGGTCCGCGACACGCCGGCGCCCGGCCCGGATGCCCGGCCGGGCCGGTTCCGGGCGGCGGCCGCTACCTGCGGGTTTTTCTCTGGCGACAACCACTTGCGCCAGCGCGTAGGCTGGACCACAATATCTAGTAGTTACACGCCTGTAGTTTTCCTATAGGTTGTGCCTACGAGGCAGATGTCCCGGTGTTGAAAGGGGGGTGATCGCATGTACTGCCCGTACTGCCGGCACTCCGATAGCCGGGTCATCGACAGCCGGACGGCCGACGACGGCGCGGCGATTCGACGGCGCCGGTCATGCCCCGCGTGCGGGCGGCGGTTCACCACCCAGGAGACGGTGATCCTCACGGTCGGCAAGCGCAGCGGCGTCACCGAGCCCTTCAACCGGGACAAGATCGTCAGCGGCGTCCGGCGGGCCTGCCAGGGCCGCCCCGTCACCGAGCACCAGCTGGCCGTGCTGGCCCAGCAGGTCGAGGACGCCATCCGCAGCCGGGGCAGCGGCGAGATCCCCTCGCATGAGGTCGGACTGGCCATCCTGGGCCCCCTGCGGGAGCTGGACGAGGTCGCCTACCTGAGGTTCGCCTCGGTCTACCGAGGCTTCGAGTCACTGAGCGACTTCGAGGACGAGATCTCGGCGCTGCGCGCCGAGCACCCGGCCGGCTGGCGGCCGGCGGATGACGAGCCGCTGGCCCGCGCTGAGGCGCCGCCGGAGGCCGGGGAGCGGCCGGTCGCGGCGGACGGGCCCGTGCCCTCGCCGAACGGGCACCACAAGCCAGCCCGCTAGCCGGGCGGATTGCACAAACATCGGGAGAGGACCTGTACAGGTCCGCGATGGGGTCCACGCGGATACCCGAAGGGGGCAGAACATGACCGAGACGACGAGCGGGTCAGCGCGCGCGGGCAAGGGCGCCAAGAAGGGGCTCGCCATGCGCCGCATCTACACCCGTGACGGCGTGCATCCCTATGACGAGATCACGTGGGAGCGCCGCGACGTCGTCATGACCAACTGGCGGGACGGCTCGGTCAACTTCGAGCAGCGCGGAGTTGAGTTCCCGGACTTCTGGTCGGTCAACGCCGCGAACATCGTCACCACCAAGTACTTCCGCGGCGCGGTCGGCACCCCGCAGCGCGAGTGGAGCCTGAAGCAGCTGATCGACCGGGTGGTCGGCACCTACACCCGGGCCGGCCGCGAGTTCGGCTACTTCGCCAGCCCGGCCGACGCCGAGATCTTCGAGTACGAGCTGACCCACGCCCTCGTCCACCAGGTGTTCAGCTTCAACTCGCCGGTCTGGTTCAACGTCGGCACCGCGTCCCCCCAGCAGGTCTCCGCCTGCCAGCCCTACGACTCGCTGGTCAGCACCCCCGACGGCCTGGTGCCCATCGGCCGGCTGGTCAAGGAGAACGCCGTCGGCATGAAGGTGCACGACGCGCACGGCCTGACCCGGATCGTGGCCACCAAGGCCAACGGGGTCAAGGAAGTCCTGCGCCTGCACACCAGCGCGGACTACTCGCTGGACGTCACCCCGGACCATCTGGTGTGGCGGGCCGCCGACCTGGAGACCGGCGAGTTCACCGTGGCCGGGTTCATCCTGCCTGGCGACTCCCTGCTGCACGTCAACCCCGAGGTCGGCGGCACCGACCGGCACCTGGTGCAGGTCACCAGGATCGAGCGGCTCGGCGAGATGGAGGTCTATGACATCCAGACCGAGAGTGGCGAGTACCTGTCGGGCAGCGTCCGGGTGCACAACTGCTTCATCCTGGCCGTCGACGACACCATGGACGCGATCCTGGACTGGTACCGCGAGGAGGGCCTGATCTTCAAGGGCGGCTCCGGCGCCGGCGTCAACCTGTCCCGGATCCGCTCCAGCCGGGAACTGCTGTCCTCCGGCGGCACCGCCAGCGGCCCGGTCTCGTTCATGCGCGGCGCCGACGCCTCGGCCGGGACGATCAAGTCCGGCGGCGCCACCCGCCGGGCGGCCAAGATGGTCGTCCTGGACGTCGATCACCCCGACGTCGAGGAGTTCATCGAGACCAAGGCCAAGGAAGAGCCAAGGTCCGCGTGCTGCGCGACGCCGGGTTCGACATGGACCTGGGCGGCAAGGACATCGTCAGCGTCCAGTACCAGAACGCCAACAACTCGGTGCGGGTCTCCGACGAGTTCATGCACGCGGTGGAGACCGGCGGCGGCTTCGACCTCAACGCCCGCACCACCGGCGAGCCGATCCGCAAGGTCGACGCGAAGGACCTGTTCCGCAAGATGGCCCAGGCGGCCTGGGAGTGCGCCGACCCCGGCATCCAGTACGACGGGACCATCAACGACTGGCACACCTGCCCGGAGTCCGGCCGGATCACCGCCAGCAACCCGTGCTCGGAGTACGTCCACCTGGACAACTCCTCGTGCAACCTGGCCAGCATCAACCTGCTGAAGTTCCTGCGCGACGACGACACGTTCGACGCGCAGCGGTTCCGCGATGTCAGCGAGCTGGTCATCACCGCGATGGACATCTCCATCTGCTTCGCCGACTTCCCGACCGAGAAGATCGCCCAGACCACCCGCGCCTACCGGCAGCTCGGCATCGGCTACGCCAACCTGGGCGCGCTGCTGATGGCCACCGGCCACGCCTACGACTCCGACGGCGGCCGGGCCATCGCGGCCGCGATCACGTCGCTGATGACCGGCACCGCCTACCGGCGCTCGGCCGAGCTGGCCGCCGTCGTCGGCCCCTACGACGGCTACGCCCGCAACGCGACCGCCCACAAGCGGGTCATGAGCAAGCACGCCGAGGCCAGCACCCAGATTCGCACCATGGGCGGCATGGACAAGGACATCCTCACCCTGGCCAACAAGGCCTGGCGCGAGTGCCTCAAGCTGGGCGAGGCCAACGGGTACCGCAACGCCCAGGCCAGCCTGCTCGCCCCCACCGGGACCATCGGCCTGATGATGGACTGCGACACCACCGGCATCGAGCCGGACCTGGCGCTGGTCAAGTTCAAGAAGCTGGTCGGCGGCGGCTCCATGCAGATCGTCAACCAGACCGTGCCCCGCGCGCTGAAGAACCTCGGCTACCAGCCCGAGCAGGCCGAGGCGATCATCGAGTACATCGCCGAGCACGGCCACGTGGTCGACGCGCCCGGCCTGCGGCCCGAGCACTACGAGGTGTTCGACTGCGCGATGGGCGAGCGCGCCATCAGCGCGATGGGCCACGTCCGGATGATGGCCGCCGTCCAGCCCGCGCTGAGCGGCGCCATCTCCAAGACCGTGAACCTGCCCGAGTCGGCCACCGTCGAGGACATCGAGAAGATCTACTTCGAGGGCTGGAAGCTCGGCCTGAAGGCGCTGGCCATCTACCGGGACAACTGCAAGGTCGGCCAGCCGCTGTCGGTCTCCAAGACAAGACCGCCCAGGAGCCCGCGCCAGCCGAGCAGGCCGCGCCGGCGGCGCCCGCGCCGCACGAGGTCCGGCCGGTCCGCCGCCGGCTGCCCCGGCAGCGCTCGGCGACGGTCACCCGGTTCTCGGTGGCGGGCGCCGAGGGCTACATGACCGCGTCCGAGCTACCCCGACGACGGCGTCGGCGAGGTCTTCCTCAAGCTCGGCAAGCAGGGCTCCACGCTGGCCGGCGTCATGGACGCGTTCTCCATGGCCATCTCCGTCGGCCTGCAGTACGGCATCCCGCTGGAGTCCTACGTGGCCAAGTTCACCAACATGCGGTTCGAGCCGGCCGGCATCACCGACGACGCCGACATCCGGATGGCCAGCTCGGTCATGGACTACATCTTCCGCCGCCTGGCGCTGGACCACCTGACCTACGAGCAGCGCTCCGAGCTGGGCATCCTGACCACCGCCGAGCGCACGGCCGCACTGGTCGGGCGAGGACCCGGCCGCCTCGGCGGCCGAGGACATCGACCCGGTGGAGCTGGCCCAGTCGGCGCAGGTCGAGGACGTCCAGCCGCAGCCCGGCGGCCAGCCGGAGGCTCAGCCGCGGAACGACCCCGCGGGCTGACTCGCTGCCCCAGCCGCGCAGCTCGACCGAGCTGATCGAGTCCCAGCAGGGCCGGACGGCCGACGCGCCGCTGTGCCTGACCTGCGGCACCAAGATGCGCCCGGCCGGCAGCTGCTACGTCTGCGAGGGCTGCGGCTCGACCAGCGGCTGCAGTTAGTCAGGCCCCGCTTACAAAGGGGTATTTGCCGCTCAGGAGGGGCGCGGCCGAAGGCCGCGCTCCCTCTGAGTAGTGGTCGTACGCCGTTCGTTGCAATCTGATGCAACCGACCTGGCTGGCATGAAGCCCGTCGTTGCATTGCCGTCGCGCTGATCGAGTAGTTGGTATGTTCAATTAGCTTTGAGTCAGATGTACCAACTTCGGTCTGCGTGTGAACGGAGTGATCATGGCGGGCAGAGGCCGACCGAGCAGGGCCAGTGTCTACGAACGGCTTGGCCATGCTCTGGCTGAACTGGACCAGCGGTTCGGGGGACTTCCTAACCCGAAGGAGGCCGAGTCGATCTGGGCCGACATCTGGCATCAGGAAGCGCACCACTCCACGGCGTTGGAAGGCAACACGCTGGTCCTGCGCGAGGTCGAGATGCTCCTGGTCCAGGGCCGGGCCGTGGGCGCGAAGCCCTTGCGGGAATACAACGAGGTCAAGGGATACGCGGATGCCGCCCGCTGGGTCTACGGGCAGGCCGTGGAACCTGGTGACTGGCATGACGGCCGTCTCCTCACCATGAGCGAAGTCCGTCATGTTCACCACTTGGCGATGACCCCGGTCTGGGACGTGGCGCCGCATCCGGACGCCACCGATCGCGAGGGGCCGGGCAGCTTCAGGGAGCACGACATTCACCCGTTCCCAGGCGGAATGACGCCCCCGACTTGGCCGCTGGTGCCCGCCCAGATGCAGCAGTGGGTGGAGGATGTTTGCGCTACCTCGGAGCGCGTCGGGCGTGGCGAGATCGATCGCTGGCTACCGGAGGAACTGGCACGACTTCACAACCAGTTCGAGCGAGTACATCCGTTCATTGACGGAAACGGCCGGACCGGGCGGCTCGTCATGAACCTCGTGCTGGTCCGGCTCGGCTATCCGCCCGTGATCATCTTCAAGAGGCAGCGCAGCGCCTACCTGGCGGCGATGCAGCGCGCCGATGGCGGCGACTACGGGGCGCTGGGAGAACTGATCGCCCGGGCCATGTATGACAACCTCAACCGGTTCATCGTCCCCAACGTCGCCGGTCCTGCTCGCATGGTCCCGCTTACCGCCCTCGCTGACGAGGAGTTCACGCTGATCGCACTGCGCCGGGCAGCGCAGCGCGGAAGGCTCGACGCCGTGCAGGGACCTGACGGGATCTGGCGGAGTTCGCGCAAGGCGGTGGGCGCCTACCGGATCGAGGCACCAGCGGCGGCCGGGGAATAGCGCACCTTCCGAATAAGTGCACTGCCCCAGTACCGGCGATAAGTTAGCAGCTCAGCAAGGCTGCGGCGAGAAGGCCGCGGCCCTCCTGGCCGCTCGCGGAGCCACCTCCTGGCCGAACCGGGCCTGGCGGCAGATCGGCCAGGACATCAGGGGCAGATCGGTCACGGGACGAGCGGCAGATCGCGCGCTCAGGTACCGGCCGACCGGCCACAGCTCCGATGGCTTTGCGAACAGCCTCGGAGCGGGCAGCGGAGGGATCCGCTGCCCGCTTGACCGCAGGGCCCGGCCGGTTACTTGGACGGCATGAAGCGATAGATGGCGCCGGCCGTGTCGTCGCTGACGTACAGCGCGCCGTCAGGACCCGCAACGGCGTCAACAGCGCGGCCCCAGCGGCTGCCGTCGGCGTTCTGGAAGCCGGTGATCAGGGCGATGGCCGGCCTCAGGGTGTGCTTGGCGGCGTTCCACGCCATCCACAGCACCGCCGGGGCGCGGGGCGGGTTGCGGTTCCAGGAGCCGTGCACGCCTACGACGGCACCCCCCGACCACGGTGCGGGGATCTTGCTGCCCTCCAGGAAGGACATCCCGAGCGGGGCGCTGTGCGCCGGGAGCCCGACCTGGAGCTTCGGCAGCTTGGCGCAGCGGAGGTGTTTGCCGCCGGGGTTGGTCAGTGAGTCGGCGACGAGCGGGACGTTGGCCAGCGAGCCGGCCGGGTGGTTCAGGTCCTGGTCCGGGTTGCAGTACGGCCAGCCGAGATCCCGGCCCTGGGTCACCGGGAGGACCTCGTCCGGCGGGTGGTTGTTTACGTAGGCCTGGATGACCTTGCCGAACGCGTCCTTGTAACCGCCGTAGGCCTTGTGGAACGGAAACGGGATGTTGTCGCGGTTGTTCACGGCCGTCCACACGGTGCCGTTGGGGGCGGTGGCCAGGCCCTCGCCGTTGCGCACGCCCCGCTCCACCACGTGCAGGTCGGTGCCATTCGGCTTCACGGCCATGATCACGGCCCGCTGGGGCTTCATGGTCCGGTCGTCGGGATTGGCGTTCGACGAGCTGCCGACACCGAAGTAGACCATCCCGTTCGGGGCGACGGCGATGTCCTTGTCCGGGTGGACGTCGTCGCCCGAGGAGTCAAAGGCGGGGAGGTTGGCCGCGATCACCGTGCGGGCGCCGGTGATGCCCGTGGCGCCCCAGGGGTACCGGTCGATCTGATTGGCCTCGCCGACGTAGAGGACCCAGTGGCCGGACACCTTGGCGAACGCCATGCCCTGCGGGGTGTTCAGTCCGGTCAGCAGAACGCTGGTGCCGCCGGTCTTCGAGGCGCCGGGCTTCAGCTCGACGATCAGGCCGTTGGAGGGCTCGCTGACCAGCAGGTCACCTTCGGGGGTCCAGGCTTCCATGCGGGCGTCGGGCACTCTGGCCCATACCCGTGCCTTCCACCCGGTGGGCACGACCACCTTCCGTGGCGTGGCGAACGGACCGCCGCCGAGCCCGCTCGGGACGACGAGCGTGACGCTCGACCGGCCGGCGGCAGTAGTGCTGGCGGCGGCCGGCGGGGTCGGGGTACGGGCAGCATTGTGAGACGCGGACCCTCCGCAAGCCGTGACGGCCAGGCGGCGGTGGCTGCGGTGGCGGCGAGCGCAATGAGCAGACGTGGGCGCATTAGCGAAGTTCATCACGCCGGCGGCCCCTCGTCTCAGTGACTGGTCTCCTACACCGGGGCCGCCGGCGGGCTGGACGAGCACCGTGGGTGACTCGATCAGGTGCGGTGCACGCTCAGGACCTCGAAGTGCGCGATCGCGGGATCGGAGCCGAGCAGGGTCGCGCGAGCTCGCGGTGTCACGTGCTCACGCTGGTAGTCCTGGCCCGCGAAGCGGCGCACCGCGACCAGGGACTCGAACAGCGTGATGGTCCTGATGGCCTCGCCGCCCTGATCCTCGCGGGCGAGCAGATAGGCGCCGCGGAAGCCGGCGACGCCGCTGAGCTGGCTCAGGACTTCGGTATCGAATACCTGCTGGTAACTCTGGGTGTCGTGGGGACCGCTGGTCCGGGCATCCCATATTCGCGCGATCATGGCGTGGCTCCTCGTGGCGGGTCGGACCACGAGTGTCGCAAGGGCCGGACGGCCAGGGCTTGAACGACGATGCTCACTTCGGCCGGGCCAGCAGCTGGCGCAGGTCCCGCGGCGTGCGGCCGCACTCCTGGCCCACGGTCCTGGTCAGGTGGGCATGGTCGGCGAAGCCGAGCCGCGCGGCCAGCCCGGTCAGGTCGCGCTCCCCGGCCTCGATGGCATCCAGGGCGGCCAGCGCCAGGAGCCGGCGGCGGTACCGGGTGAGGGTCATCCCGGTCTGCCGGTGGAAGACCCGGCTCAGGTGATGCGGTGAGCAGCCGACGCGGCGGGCCAGGTCGGCCAGTCCCGGCAGGCCGGGGTCGGCGGCCAGGACCTCGCGCGCGGCGTCGGCCAGCCGTCGCTGGGCGGCGACGGTGGCGGGCCGCCGGGCGTCGGCCGGGGCGGGGGAGCGCTCGGTGAGCAGGGCGGCCGCGAGCCGGATGGCCCGCTCGGCCAGCTCGAAGCCGTCGGCCTGCTGGCGGGCCCGCGCGGCCAGCCGACGCTCGGCCACGGCGACCGCGCCGCTGACCGGTGCCGACGTGCCCAGCGAGCGCCCGGGCGGCACCGGCCCGGCCGGCACCAGCCCGGCCATCAGCTCGCCGGACAGCCGTACCGAAGTGCAGACGTCCCGCGCGCCGACCCGGTGCGCGATGCTCTGCTCCACCCCCGGACCGCCGGCGTAGGCCAGCGCGGGGTCGGCCAGCAGTACCTGCCCGCCCACCCGGGCCCGGAAGGCACCCTGGCGCACGAACATCAGCCGGTAACCAGCCGGGGCCTCCGGCTCCGACCACCGCGGGGTCTGCGCCGTGATCTGCACCTGCTCGACCGACACCCCGCCGCCGGCCCGAGCCGGGTCACTGTACGCACGCCAGTGACGCTACTCCGGCGGCGCGGCGGGCCGCGCGCGGCGCAGGCACCGGACGGGATGGTGTTTGTATCAAGTGGGTGGTACATTCCTGGCATGAGCGCGAACCTGGTAGGCGGCCATCTTCCCCCCGGCCTGTGGTTCTTCTTCTTCTGGCTGTCCACGCTCCTGGCGGTCATTTACGTCGGCGTGCCGGTGCTCGCGGTCGGCGTGTCGGTCTGGTGGGCGACGTTCCGGGCCCGCCGCGACGCGCCGCGATGGCTGGTCCGCCGGGCTCGGCTGGGACGGCTGACCGGCATCGGCGTGGGCGCGCTGGCCGGCATCGTGCTGACCTGGTTCGGCCGGGCCATGGTGGCCCCGGCCGCGGTCGGCGTCGGCTACCTGTCCGGTGTACTGGTCGCCGAGCTGCTGGCGGTGCAGCAGCCGAGCGGCCCGCTGCGGGTGGCCTCGCTCCAGCCCCGGAATGCGCGGCGCTACCTGCCGCGATGGGCGATCCCGGTGGCGGTGACGGTGGGCGTGCCGGTCATGGCCGGGCCGCTGGCCGTGATAGCAGCCGAGCACTTCGGCTGGGCCTGGGAGGTGACTCCGGCCCTGTTCCTGCCGCTGGCCGTGGTCTCCGCGCTGGCGCTGGGCCTCGGCGCCATCGCGCTGCGGCGGGTGGAGCTGGTCCCGCTGGCCGCCGAGGGCGGGCCCGAGGTTGACGAGGGCGTCCGGCGCAACACCGCTCGTGCGGTGGCGGGCGCGGTGGTCGGCATCGAGCTGCTCCTGCTGGCCGCGCTGGCCCTGGTGCTGGGCGACGAGCTCGGCAGCAGCGTGGATTACACGGCCTCGCCGATCCTGCTGTCGAGCGCCGCCGCCCTGGCCGTGGCCGCCGTACTGGTGTGGTGCGTGCTGGGCTGGTGGAAGCGCGTGCCGCCGCCCGAGCCGGCGCTCGTCCCGGCCGGCCCGAAGCCGCCCGAGCCGCCGTCCTTCCCGGCCTCGAAGATCGCATGAGCACCACCGCCCCCGGGCGCCCCCAGCCCGCACCCACGCTTCAGGTCGACCTGAGCTCGCCGACCCCGCCCTACGAGCAGCTGCGCGAGCAGATCGCCGGGCTGATCGCGACCGGCGGCTTGCTGGCCGGCGAGCGGCTGCCCCCGGTTCGCCAGCTCGCGGCCGACCTGGGCCTGGCCAGCGGCACGGTCGCCCGGTCCTATCAGGAGCTGGAGCAGGCCGGGCTGGTCGAGGGCCGGGGCCGGCACGGAACGATCGTCCAGGCGGCAACCGGAGCCGGGGCGCAGGACCGGTCCCGGCACCAGGCCCTCTCGGCCGCGGCCGAGAACGTGGCCAGCACGGCGCGCGAGCTAGGGCTCAGCGACGAGGCGGCGCTGGCCGCGGTGCGCAGCGCGCTGGCCCGGCTCCGCCCGCAGCAGGCCTGACCGCCGCCCGACCAGCCCGGCCAGCCAGACCAGCCGGGCCAGCCGGGCCAGCCAGATCATCCGGATCAGCCCGCGGCGCTGCCGACGACCTTGAGCGGGGTCAGCCGGATCACCACCCGCACCACGTCCGGCGGCAGGTCCAGGAACACCTGGCCCCCGCCGGGCCCCTCGTACTTCTCGCCCAGCGCGACGGCCAGCACGCGGCCTGGGTCCTCGGTCACCGTGGCGGTGCCGCGGATCTCGATGTACTGCTCGATGTCCTCCAGGTCCACGATGGTCAGGCTGGCCCGCGGGTCGCGCTCCAGGTTGAGCACCTTGCGGCGGCCCGCCGCCGACGACATCACCAGGTCACCCCCGTCCTCGCCGACCCAGATCACCGAGGTCTGGGGGCTGCCATCGGGGTTCACCGTGCCGAGGATGCCGGGGTTACTGCCGCTGATGAGCGTGCGCGCGCTGAAGCTGAGCTTGATCGCCATGGCTCAGGAGCCTAGCCCCGGCCCGGTGATCATGGCGGGGACGCCGGGTCGTCTTGACCAGGGATGTAGAACATCCGCAGCTGCATGAGCCTGGCCCCCGGCGGCGCGTCCTGTGCCGAGTAGCCGTACTTGCCGAGCAGTGCGATGTAGTCGTCGAGCAGCGCCGCCAGGCCCTCAGTCGTGTAGTAGCCGCTGGCCCGTGAGGCCCTGGCCCACTGGCCGTGCTGGCGCATCTCCCTGAGGTACCGGTTGAACAGCTCGATCTCGCCGGGGATCTGCCCGGCGCGCCACTCGTCCAGGGCGGCCCGGTCCTCGGCGCTCAGGCTGTCGTAGTCCGGCTCCCGGTGGTCGACCGGGAAGGTGCGCCACCAGCGTTCCCGGCCGTGCGCGCGCTCGGGCACCTCCTCGATCACCCCGGCGTCGGCCAGGATCCGCAGGTGATAGCTGGTCGTCCCGGTGTTCTCGCCCATCGCCTCAGCCAGCGTGGTGGCCGTGGCGGGCCCGTGTTCGGCCAGGTGGCGCAGCATCTCCCGGCGCAGCGGATGCGACATGGCCTTCCACCGCTTGGCATCGCCGGTCACCCGGCGCGCGCTGACGCTCATGCGGTCAGCGTAGCAGTCATGCCGAGAAAATTATGCAGAAAATAATTTGCAAATAATTCTCGGCACAGCCTACGGTGACCGCATGTGGACATCGCAGCTCCCGCCGGCCGACCGGGGCCAGGACCGGCCGGACGGGCCCGACGCGGACGAGTCCGGCCCGGCTGGGCCGAGCCGGCCCGGACCCGGCCGGCTGGCCTCCGGCGGGCCCGGCATCCGGCCCGGGTGAACTGGGCCCGTGGGCGGGCTGGCCGGACCCGGCCGGGGAGTTCCTGGGCCGGCTCGGGGACGAGATCGATGATCGGGTGGCCGAGGTGCTGCCGGAGATTCTCGGTGAGCAGCCGGGCCGGCGGCCGGGGCCGAACCTGGCGCTGGCCGCCTTCGGGCTGCTGGCCGCGCTGGCCGCCACCGTCGTGCTGCGCGACAGCATCGCCGCGGTGTGCGTGGTCTGGCCCTCCGCGGCCGTCGTCTGCCTGGCCGCCGCCCTGGCCGGAAGGCGCCGGCCATGACCGCCGCTCCGGCCGCGATCCGGCGGGCCCGGCTGATCGCGCTGGCCGTCGGCGGGTTCCTGCTGCCCTGGTGCGTGCTGCTCCTGGTCACGCTGCCCGCCAGTACCCGGGCCTCCCACTGGGCCCTGGCCTGGACCGGGCTGGACGCGGCCGAGGCCGCCGCCGCGCTGGCCACAGCCGTGCTCCTGGCCCGCGGTGACCGGCGGGCCAGCCTGACCGCCATGGCCGGCGCGACCCTGCTGATCCTCGACGCCTGGTTCGACGTGTGCACCTCCGCGCCGGGTCCGGGCCAGGAACTGGCCATCGGCGAGGCGGTCCTGGTCGAGCTGCCGCTGGCCGCCGCCGCGATCTGGCTCGCGCTCCGGCTGCTGACCGGCCAGGACGAAGCCCGGCCGACCTCACATCCGCGCCTGCTGAGCCGTCTGCTAGACGACAACGCCGACAGCTCAGGAGGCCGAGATGACCGCCACCACTACGACGGGCACCAGCATCCACACCACGTTCGCCTCGCCGGTCGGCCAGCTCACCCTGGTCGCCGACGCGGGCCAGGCTCACCGGCCTGTACTTCCCGCATCACTGGTACCAGCCCGACCCCGCGACCTTCGGGACCCGCAGCGACGAGGAATTCGGCGAGGCCAGGCGTCAGCTGGCCGAGTACTTCGCGGGGGAGCGGGACCGGTTCGACCTCCCGGTCGACGCGCGCGGCGATGAGTTCCAGCGCCGGGTCTGGGACCTGGTCAGCCGCATCCCCTACGGCCGGACCACGACCTACGGCGACCTGGCCCGCGAGCTCTCCGGCACAGCGGCCGGCGGTACCGTGCTGGCCAAGGACGTCGGGGCGGCGGTGGGCCGCAACCCGCTGTGCATCATCGTTCCGTGCCACCGCGTGGTCGGGAAGAATGGCGCCCTGACCGGTTACGCGGGCGGGCTGGGTCGCAAGCGGTTCCTGCTGAACCTGGAGGAGCCGGCCGACCAGCGCCTGGCCCGGCTGTGGTAGCCGGGCACCTCACGTTCTGCCGAGCGGGGACGTCTACACCACGTGACAGGGAAACAGCCATTCGAGGCCGTGGTCGCCGAGCACGGCGCGACGGTGCTGCGGGTCTGCCGGGCCATCCTGGGCCCGGCGGACGCCGATGACGCGTGGTCGGAGACCTTCCTGGCCGCGCTCCGCGCCTACCCGGACCTGCCGGGCGACGCCAACGTGGAGGCCTGGCTGGTCACCATCGCGCATCGCAAGGCGATCGACGTCACCCGGGCGGCCGCGCGGCGCGCGGTCCCGGTCGGCGACGCTCCGGAACGGCCCGCGGCGCAGCGGGCCGACGAGCGTGACCTGGACCTCCAGGCCGCCCTGGTCGCGCTGCCGCGCAAGCAGCGGGAGGCCGTGGCCTACCACTACCTGGGCGGACTGCCCTACACCGATGTCGCCGCCGTGATCGGCGGCAGTACCGATGCGGCCCGGCGAGCAGCCGCCGACGGGATCGCACGATTGCGCAAGACCTACGCGGCTGCGACGGTCGGGGAGGGAGAAGCCCGATGACCATGAACGACGAGCCCGAGGCGGCCGACATGCTGGCCGCGCTACCCG
This sequence comes from uncultured Actinomycetota bacterium, assembly GCA_963730265.1. Taxonomy (GTDB): domain Bacteria; phylum Actinomycetota; class Actinomycetes; order Streptosporangiales; family Streptosporangiaceae; genus DASUBV01. The sequence goes on along the minus strand of CAVSRG010000009.1, from coordinate 2,788,755 downwards.
AGGTGAGCCAGGCAGACCTGGCCGCGCTGCATGACCGGCTGGTGGCCCGCGCGGATGCCAGCGACCTGGTGGACGTGGCCTACCGCACGATCGACTCGCCGGTCGGCCCCCTGCTGTTGGCCGCGACTCCGCAGGGCCTGCTCCGGGTGGCCTACGACTCCGAGGACCACGACCGGGTGCTGGCCACGCTGGCCGAGCGGATCAGCCCGCGGATCCTGAACGCGCCGCGGCGGCTGGACCCGGCCGCGCGGGAGCTCGACGAGTACTTCTCGGGCGCCCGGCGCCAGTTCGACCTGCCGCTAGACCTGAGCCTGTCGCGCGGCTTCCGGCTGACGGTGCTGAGCCACCTGCCCGACATCGGCTACGGCCAGACGGCCAGCTACGGCACCGTAGCCGCGCTGGCGGGCCGGCCGCGGGCGGCCCGCGCCGTCGGCACGGCCTGCGCCTCGAACCCGCTGCCGGTGGTGGTGCCGTGCCACCGCGTCATCCGCGCGGACGGCGACATCGGTGCGTACCTAGGCGGCCCGGCGGCCAAGCGGCTCCTGCTCGGCCTGGAGGCCGCCGCCTGACCCCTGCCTGGCCGCGGGCCAACCCGGCGGGCCAGCGCCGCCGACCGCTCAGCTGAGCATCTGGACCGCGTAGGCGGCCAGCCAGTGCTCGACCATGTAGTCGTCCCCGACCACGTGCGGCAGCACCGCCGCCGCGTGGGCCCGGGCCGCCTTGAGCGCGGGCGCGATCCGCGCGTCGCCCGGCGGCAGGCTCTCGGCCAGCCGCCGCCAGCTCCAGGCCCGGGTGGCATTCAGCCCGTGCAGGTGGGAGAAGTAGCCGTCGCTGGAGTCCGAGACCGTCACCGGGGTGAACAGCGTGGCCGGATGGCCGGCCTCGATGCCGGGCAGGAACATGCCCAGCCAGTCGGCCAGCTCCGCCGTCGGCAGCACGCGCGCCATCAGCTCGGCCTCGGCCAGCGCCGGCGACAGGAAGTCGTGTCCCGACGGCTCCCAGCCGGCCGGGTAGATCAGGTCGGCCCCGAACCACTCGTAGGCCCTGGCCGTGATCGCGTCCAGCAGCTGGCTGTCCCCGGCCCTGGCCCGCGCGGTCGCGTAGGGCAGCGCGCGGGACATCCCGTTGGCGCTGTTCTCGTGCACGCCGTAGCGGACCGGGTAGCTCGCGCCGCCCAGCCAGTCCAGGTACAGGCCGGTGATCTTGTCGCCCAGCGGCGCCATGGCCGCGGCCCACTTGCGGCCGTACTGGTCGTCCCAGGTCGCGGTCTCGTGGATCAGCGTCAGGGCCCAGCCCCAGCCGTAGGGCCGCTCGAAGACCCGGCCGGGCCCGACGATGAAGTCCTCCTCGACGGCCAGCGCGACCGGCTCGAAGTGGGCCCCGAGGGCAACCCGGATCTCGTCGGCCGGCACCTCGCCGGGCGCTATCCGCAGCAGCCGGACGAGCAGCCAGTGCATCTGCACGCAGGAGTGCCAGTCGAAGCTGCCGTAGAACACCGGGGTGCGGGCTCGGGGCCGGAACGGGAAGTCGCCCGGCGCGGTCATCTCGTGCCAGACGCCGGCCGGGAACTCACGCTTGATGTTGGTCAGCGCGAGCCGCGCGTAGGACGCGGCCTCCACGCGCAGCACCTGCGACCACTCATCCATGAGCCCCACTAAAGTCCTCCTCGCCGGCTGGCGCTCCCACAGGCAGGCTAGCTCTTACGGGCCCCGCCGCGGGACCGGTGATCACGCTCGATCAGCTGCCGCATCTCGCCCAGCGGCCCGGCCGTCAGCGACGGCGCGGTGCCATTGACCAGGTCAAGCACGAAATCCGCCGAGGTGGCGACCTGCACCGTGGCGCGATGGATGCGGCCGATGCGGGACCGGGAATGGGTGAGCAGCACCACGCGGCGTACCGGCACCCGGTGCCCGCGGGCGCGCAGCAGTTCCTCGAGGGCGTCGGCGGGCTCGTTGAGCTGGACGCTGGGGGAGCGGCCGCGGGCGTCGGTGATCCGCCCCTGCTCCACGAGGTTGCCGTAGTTGTCGTACTTGTCGAACCGCCAGTCGTCGCCGTCGCAGTGCACCGTCGCGTTACGGTGCTTGACCTCGATGGCGACCACCCCGCGCGGGCCGAGCAGCAGGTGGTCGATCTCGCCGCGGCGGTTGCGGTAGCCGCGGATCAGCGTCCACTCGTCGTCTAGCCGGCGGTGCAGACTCGCCTCGACCAGATCCTCCCCGGCCACCCCGGCGGCCAGGATCTCCTCTCGATCGCTGTCCCGGCCACCCGGACGGCCATCGACAGGCGTCGGCGGCCGCGGGGCGTGCCGCCGCTGCCGGCGCACCGCCAGGGCCAGGCGCAGCCAGGTCAGCCACTGCCGCCGCGCCCGGGCCTGGTCCCGCGCCCGCCGGGCCCGGCGGAGACCGGCCTCGTGCCGGGCCAGCGCCTTCTCGAACCGGGACCGCTCCAGCCGCTCCGCCGATCGGCGCCGGCCACGGACCTCGCTGAGCATCCGGCCGGGGTGATTGGACAACTCAACGACGCGCATGACCATCCACCCTCTTATGATCCCCGGCGCCGCGGGCCACGGGAGCGCTCCGGCCAGGAAATCCGGTTGCCCAACGCCCGCGCCGCGTGGCACTCTCGGGCCTGGCCGACGCCGGAGCTCGCGGCCGAGCGGAAGGGAGGGGGCACATGGGGTTCTTCATGCATTCCTGCCTGCCATCCCGTACCGCTCGCCTGAGGAGCATCACCCGTGCCCGACCATGCCTACCCCCGCCGCGGCAAGCGGCGCTTTGACGACGAAGAGCCGACCTTCGCCCGGCGCGGCCGCCGCCGTGCCCTGCCTTCGCTCGAGGCCTACGACGCCACCGACGGCCTGAGCGACGGCGACCGCTGGTCCACCTGGGACCAGTCCACGGCCAGCGAGCGCGGCCCGCGGCCCTACCCGGACTGGCTGATCACCGACCTGGCCGCGGCCGACACCGAGCTGGGCATCCTGAAGGCGGGCAAGGAGGCTGACGTCTTCCTGCTGCGCCGCGCCGTGCCCGGCACCGACCGGTCCTGCCTGCTGGCGGCCAAGCGGTACCGGTCGGCCGAGCACCGGATGTTCCGCCGCGACGCCGCCTACCTGGAGGGCCGGCGGGTCCGCGACTCGCGCGTGAACCGGGCCATGGCCGCCCGCAGCGCGGCCGGCCGGGAGATGATCGCCGTGCAGTGGGCCAGCGCCGAGTTCACCGCGCTGAGCCAGCTCTACCAGGCCGGCGTGCCGGTGCCGTACCCGGTCCAGGTGCTCGGCACCGAGGTCGTGCTGGAGTTCATCGGCGAGCCCGACGGCACCGCCGCGCCGCGGCTGGCCGAGACCCGGCCCGGCGCCGCCGAGCTGGCCGCGGTCTGGGCGCAGCTGGTCGACGCGCTGCTGATCCTGGCCGGGCGCGGCCTGGCCCACGCCGACCTGTCCGCCTACAACCTGCTGCTGCACCGCGGCCAGCTCGTGCTCATCGACCTGCCCCAGGTCGTCGACGTGATCGCGCACCCGCGCGGCGCCGAGTACCTGGACCGCGACGCGGCCAACGTGGCCCGCTGGTTCACCGCCCGCGGGCTGGCCGGCGTCACGCCCGCCCCCGAGGACCTGCCTGCCCTGCTGCGCCGGGAGGCCCGCCTCGGCTAGCGGCCCGGCTCGTTACTCGTTGTCGGTCCAGTGCAGCAACTGGCTGGCCAGCTCCTGGTCGCCGTCCACGGCCAGGTCCCCGGCCAGGTGACGGCCGTAGAGCGCGAGCACCAGGTCGCTGGCCGTGCCCCGCAGCCGCGCATCCGGCTCCGCCGCGCCCGCCTGCTCCCTGGCCCTGGCGCCATCGCCGGACAGGCTGACCAGCCAGTCCGGGCCGCCGGCCGCGGTCAGCGCCACGGCGCCCGGCCGGTGCGGCCACGGGCCCATGCTGGCCAGGCCCACGGTCAGGAACTCGCCGATGCCGTCCGCCGCCACCTCGGCCGGCAGCGCCTGGGCCCGCCCGGCCGCCTCCTGGGCGTCGAACGCGTGCACCCCAGCCTCCTGTACCTGGTGCCGGGCCACCGCACCGGAGGTCATCGGCGCGCCCGACTCCGGCCACCACGTCCAGCACGGCCGGTCCGGCCCGGCCGCGCGCAGTGCGTCGAGCAGAATCTCGGTGGACCCCGCCGACCAGGCCAGCAGGTCATCGCCCGGGGTGCGGTCCACCTGATCCTCGCCGGGCGGTCCGTCGGCCGGGCCCGCCGCCACCGCCGCGGCCCAGAAGCGCTGCACCTCGCCCAGGTGAGCGACCAGGTCGCGGACCGACCAGTCCGGGCAGCCCGGCACCCGAGCGGTCAGGCCCGCCTCGTCCGCCCCGGCGCGCAGCGCCGCCGACCGGTCCTCGATGAGCGTCAGCCACTCGGTGAACGTTGGGTTCGTCATACGGCTACTCCTATCAGCGCCGGCCGACAGTCCGGCCCCGTTCCGGGCTGCGCCCGGGCCCCGGTGTGCCAGGCTGATCTCCGGGCCGCGCCGCGGGGGGCGCGCGGACGGGGACGGACCGATCGGTGACGTGGCAAATCGGCTCGCAGTGGCCGGCCAGGGCAGGCAAGACGATCAAGGGCATGTTCGTCGCCCTGGCCCTGGTGCTGACGCTGTCCAGGGAACCGGACCCGCTGTCGACGTTACTGGCGCTGGCCGGGGCCGTGCTGGCCTTCACGCTGGGCGAGGTCTACGACGCCGCCATCGAGGAGCAGATCAGGCACCGCCGCGACCTGCGGGCCACCGAGTTCCGGGCCATCGCGGTGGACCAGTCGTTCATCTGCGTCGGCGCCCTCCCGGCGGTGGTGATCTACGCCTTCGCCGTGGCCGGGCTGATCAGCACCCCGCTGGCCGACAACGTCACGCTCTGGACCGGCGTCGCGCTGCTGGGCGGCCTGGGGGTGGTGATGGGCCGCCTGGCCGAGGAGACCCTGATCCGCTGCCTCCGCTACGGCGCCGAGACCGCGCTGGTGGGCGTGCTGATCGTGGTGCTCAAGGTGGTGGTGAAGAAGATCTGATCTCGGCTGGGGATGGCCGCGGGCTGGCCGTGGGCTAGCCGCCCTTCACCTGACGGCCGCCCGCCCACACCCCGGTGACCCGGTCCGGGCGGGCCAGGATCGAGATGTCCGCCAGCGGGTCGCCGTCCACCGTGATCAGGTCCGCGTCGTAGCCGGCCGCCAGCACGCCGCTGCGCGGCGCCTGCGGCCCCAGCGTGCGCGGCGCGGTCGCGGTGGCCGCCTCGATCGCCGCCAGCGGCGTCATGCCCAGCGCCACCAGGTGCACCAGCTCCGAGCCGTTGGTGCCCCAGGAGTTGCGCCGGTCCAGGCCCGTCACGCTGATGTCGGTGCCCATGGCCATCGTGACCCCGCGCTCGATGGCCAGCGTCGTCGCCTCCGCGTGGGTCCGGGCGATCGCCGTCAGCTTGGCCGCCGCGTAAGGCGGCACCTGGTCCAGGTCGGCCAGGATCGACTCGATGATGCTACGGGTCGGCACCAGGATGGCCCCGGTCTCCCGCATCGCGTCGCACGCCTCCTCGTCCAGGTAGGTGCCGTGCTCGATGGTGGCCACGCCCGCCTCCAGCGCGGCCATGATCCCCGGCTTGCCGTGGCAGTGCGCCGCCACCGCGCGGTCGGCCAGCCCGGCCACCTCCACGATCGCGCGCAGCTCGGGCCCGGTGAACTGCTGGTGGATCGGGTGGTCTACCTCCGACAGCACCCCGCCCGAGGCGCAGACCTTGATCACCGCCGCGCCCTTGCGCAGCTGCTCGCGGACCGCCCGCATGCACTCCGCGATGCCGTCGGCCAGCCGCAGCTCCCCGTCGGTGCGGCTGAAGTCCTCCACCCAGGCCAGCGGGTAGCAGTGCAGGTCGCCGTGACCGCCGGTGGTGCTGAGCACCGCGCCCGCCGCGTAGATGGCCGGCCCGTCCAGCGTCCCCTCGCGAACCACCCGGGCCAGGTACACGCCGAGCCCGCCGACCTCGCGCACCGACGTGACCCCCGCGCGCAGCGCGTTGGCCAGGTCGCGCGCGCAGCGGGCGGCCCGCACCGCCACCGGCTCCTGGGCCAGCCGGGCCAGGTCCAGCGACTCGGCTGCCCATGAAGTGCCCGTGGCAGTCCCACAGCCCCGGCAGCACCGTCGCCGCCCGCCGCGCCGTCACGCCCGCGGCCGCCGGCGCGCCGCGCCGCCGGCCCGGCATAGCTGATCGTCGCGCCGTCGATCAGCACCGCGGCATCCCGGACCGGCTCGCCCCGGCCCGGGATCAGCAGCTCCGCATCGATCCGCTCCATGCGTCTCCTTCCGCGCCTCCCGCGTACCCATCACTAGCTCGATAACAATGGTGGCCCAGCCCATCCGTTATGCGCCCGCTGGCCACTCCCGCCGGTCGCCCTCCCTGACCTCGGGTCGACCGCATCCGGCCGTGCGTATGGGTAAGCAGGGCGTGGCTTTGTGTGGCTCATGGGTGACACGATGCCAATTTTTCGCACGCGATGGGTCCTCAGGACTCCGTATGTCGTCCGTAATGCGCTATACAAGTCTCAGTGCGAGCGAGCGAACCACCGTCAGGAGAGAGGTCACCGTCGCTGCCCGGCCGGCGGGCCGTGCAGGACGGCGTAAGCCGTACTCGCCGCAGGTTCGCCACCGCGCCGCTGCGGCTCAAGATCATACTCGGCGTCGTCCTGCTCGTGGCCGTGCCCGACGCTGGCCGTGCTGGCCATCGTCGGCGGGCCTCATCTATGCCCCGTACGCGCTGTCTGGACCAGCGTCCGCAGCGTCTGGGCCACCCTGTCGGTCGCCCTGTGGGGCCTGGTCGCGGTCTTCCTGTTCGCCAACGCGCACACCGCCCCTGGTACCTGCTCACCTTGCTCCCGCTGGCGGTGGCCGGCCGCCGCGCACGCGGGCGCGCTCGGACGCTGGTCCGTGCCCTGCCGGACCGTGGCCTGGACGCTGCTGTGGTCGCTGCCGGTCGGCATCCTCGCGTTCCACCTGATCGGCCGCTACCCGTACCTCGGGCCCGCGCTGGCCTGGATCATCGCCCTCCTGGTCCTCGGCTGGCGGCTGATCGGGGCCTGGCAGGGCCAGCCGGAGCGAGATCAGGCAGCAGGCCCGCGGCGGCGCACCCGGCCGTGCCTCAGCCCTGGTCGCCGGCGTCGCCGTACGGCGGGCAGGTCGGCTACCCGGCGGCCGGCCGGGCCCGGTCGGCCGGGGGCCGCTGCCGCCCGGCGCGGCCCGGCGCGCCGGTCCGCGCGGCCCAGGCCGGCGACGGGCTGCGCAGCCAGCCCGGCCCGGACCTGGCCGGCCAGCAGGCCGCCGCCGAGTGGCCGGTGATCACCATCGACGAGGCGATGGCCGAGCTGGACGCCATGATCGGGCTGACCGCGGTCAAGGACCAGGTCCGCTCGATCGCCGCGTCCGTCGAGGCCGCCCGCCGCCGGGCGCTGGCCGGGCACGGCACCGAGAAGCCCATGCAGCACTTCGTGTTCCTCGGCCCGCCGGGCACCGGCAAGACCGCCGTGGCCCGGGTCATCGCGAAGATCTTCTACGCCTTCGGCCTGCTGGACACGCCCCGAGGTGGTCGAGGCGCACCGCGCCGACCTGGTCGGCGAGTACCTCGGCGCCACCGCGATCAAGACCAACGAGCTGATCGAATCCGCGCTCGGCGGGGTGCTGTTCATCGACGAGGCCTACAGCCTGGTCAACGAGGGCGACGGGCAGGGCGACCGGTTCGGCAACGAGGCGGTCCAGGCCCTGCTCAAGCGGGCCGAGGACAACCGCGAGGACCTGATCATCATCCTGGCCGGCTACGAGCGCCAGATGGAGAACTTCCTGGCCAGCAACCCCGGCCTCAACTCGCGGTTCGCCAACCGGATCAAGTTCCCCGGCTACACCCCGGCCGAGCTCAGCGCGCTGGCCGACCTGGCCCTGGAGCGCAAGGGCGAGCTGCTCGACCCCGACGCCCGGCCCGTGCTGCGGCGGATGTTCGAGGAGGTCGGCCGGCGGCGGCTGGCCGACGAGCTCGGCAACGGGCGGTTCGTGCGCAGCCTGCTGGCCAAGGCCGGCCAGCGCCGCGACGTGCGGGTCATGGCCGGCCCGGCCGAGCCGTCCCCGGTCGAGCTGGTCACGCTACCGGGCAACGACCTGGAGCAGGCCTACGCCGAGCTGACCACGCGGTTCCGCGGCTACGGCGAGACGCCGACGCTGGAGAGCGCGCTGGCCGAGCTGGACACCCTGGTCGGCCTGGAGCCGGTCAAGCGCCAGGTGCACGAGATCGCCGCCCAGCTCCAGGTGGCCCGGATGCGGGACCGGCAGGGCATCGCCAGCCAGCCTCCGGCCCGGCACTTCGTGTTCACCGGGCCGCCCGGCACCGGCAAGACCACCGTGGCCCGGATCCTGGGCCGGATCTTCGCCGCGCTGGGCCTGCTGGTCCGGCCCGAGGTGGTCGAGGCTCACCGGGCCGACCTGGTCGGCGAGCACCTCGGCTCCACCGCGATCAAGACCAACAAGCTGATCGACTCGGCCATGGGCGGCGTGCTGTTCATCGACGAGGCCTACGCGCTGTACAACCAGGGCTACTCCGGCGGCGACGCGTTCGGCTCCGAGGCGGTGGCCACGCTGCTCAAGCGGGCCGAGGACGACCGCGACCGGCTGGTCATCGTGCTGGCCGGCTACACCGACGACATGGACCGGTTCCTGCGCAGCAACCCCGGCCTGGCCTCGCGGTTCGGCGTGCGGATCGGCTTCCCCAGCTACAGCCCGGCCCAGCTGGCCGACATCGCGCAGGCCATCGCCACCCAGGCCGGGGACACGTTCTCGGTGGACGCCTTCCCGGTGCTGGCCCAGATCTTCGGCGAGGCCTGCGCGCAGGGGCCGGATCGACGAGCTCGGCAACGGCCGGTTCGCCCGGTCCCTGTTCGAGCGGGCCTGCGCCTCCCGCGACCTGCGGGTGTCCGAGCTGGGCGACGGGGCCACGGCCCACGAGCTCACCACGGTGACCGCCGAGGACCTGCAGGGCGCCTACCGGGAGCTGGGCCGCTAGCTCCCGGGCCCAGCAGCTAGCAGCAGCTAGGAGAACGAGGCCAGGCGGACGCCGGCCTTCTCCGAGGGCGCCGCGCACCGCCCAGGCCAGGCTGACCGCGCCGGGCGTGTCGCCGTGCAGGCAGACCGAGCGGGCCAGCACCCGGATCGGGCGTCCCGTCACCGACTGCACCGTGCCGTCGGTGACCAGGCCGACCACCCGGCTGGCCACGGCGTCGGCGTCGGTCAGCACCGCCTCGGGCTGGCCGCGCCGGACCAGCGTGCCGTCGTCGCGGTAGGCCCGGTCGGCGAACGCCTCGGCCACCACGGTCAGGCCCGCCGCGCTGGCCTCGATGGCGGCCACCGAGCCGGGCAGCGTCAGCAGGGGCAGCGCCGGGTCGTAGGCGCGGATGGCGGCGGTGATCGCGCCCGCCTGGCCGGTGTCCCAGACGGCCCGGTTGTACAGGGCGCCGTGCGGCTTGACGTAGCTGACCCGGCCGCCCTCGGCCCTGGCGATGCCGTCCAGCGCGGCGATCTGGTACAGCACCTCGGCGGTCAGTTCCTCGGCGGGCACCGTCATCTCCCGGCGGCCGAAGCCGGCCAGGTCGTGGTAGGACACCTGGGCGCCGATGGCCACGCCGCGGGCCACGGCCGCCGCGCAGGCCCGCCGGATGGTCAGCGGGTCGCCGGCGTGGAACCCGCAGGCGATGTTGGCGCTGGTGACCACCGACAGCAGAGCCTCGTCATCGCCCGAGCCGCCAGGTGCCGTAGCTCTCGCCGAGATCGGCATTGAGGTCCACGCACCACCTGGCGGGTGATCAGACGGGGGCTCCTCCGGTATCAGGTCCGCCAGCGCGGCCGCGATGTCGTTCTCGTCGTCGCCGGCCTGCCGGATCGCGCTCATCAGCGCGTGCAGCACCGAGTGCCGGTCCTCGCCCAGGTCGAGCAGCCGCTGCGCGGCGTCCCACAGCTCGGGGGGATCGCCGCGCCACAGCCGGTCGGCCAGCGCCACGTGCCGCTCCAGGTGCTGGTCGCTGACCGGCGGCCCGAACTGGTCCTCGTGGTCGGCGGCCAGCAGCGAGCGCCGGTCGGCCGGGCTGGGCCGGGTCCAGCGTGGCCAGGTCGACCCCGTGGTAGGTGCCGCGCAGCAGCGGGAAGGCGAACGCCCGGCGGGCCAGCGCCTCCAGGTCGCCGTCGGGCAGCAGCCGGGCCACCAGGGCCGGCTCCAGGCCGAACGAGGCCGGGTCGCGGTACACGTTCGGGAACGCGCGCATGGCGTCGAAGACGGCGTCCAGCGTGGCGGCGATCCCGTCGTCGGACAGGCCCTCCCGTGCGGTCGCCCAGCGGACCCAGGCCAGCAGCACGTGCGGCATGGCGTCCTGCTCCGAGCGGGACAGCATGACCTTGCGCGGCAGCCAGTCGAGCAGGAACGCCTCGACCTTGGCCGGGCTCATCCGCAGCGGCCGCCCGAAGTCGCGCTCGCAGCCGTACTCCACGATGTGGTCGGCGCAGCGGCTGGCCGCCTCCAGGTCGGACAGGTCCTCGGCCACGTCCGAGGCCAGGAACTCGGCCACCAGCATGGCCCGCCGGTCCTTGCGCCACACCTGGCGCCGCAGCACGGCGCCCATCCCGCCGGCCGAGGCGGGCGGCAGGGCGGCCGCGCCCTTGGGCAGCGCCAGGCGGCAGCGTCCGGACCCGGGCCCGGATGAACGCGTGGTAGGAGGGGAACGACGAGCTCACCGCCGGGTCGGCCGCGTTCTCCGTGGCCGCCAGCGCCGTGGCCAGCAGCCGCCTGGCCTGGGGCGGGTCGACCTGGGTGAACATCGAACCCGGCGCCGACGCGCCGGACGGCCGGGAATCCGGCCGTCCGCTGCCGCGTGCCGGGCTCCCGCCCGGCGCGGCCTGGGCCCGGGGCGCCGCCGGGCCGCCGGAGGCCGTCGCGGCGCTGGTCTGGCTGCCTTCCCGGCAGTACTCCAGCAGCTTGCCGACCTGGGAGGTGACCCAGCCGTCGCGGGCCAGGCCGCCCGCGTTGTAGTCGACCACCACCACCAGGGCGTGCTGCTCCTGGCCCGCGTAGCTGAACACGCAGACGATCTCGTCGCGGTCGCCGTAGGCGTCGGAGTTCACGTAGCACTCGGCCGCCTTGACGGCGCCCACGTGGTCGGCCCAGGCCGGCCGGGCCACGCCGCGCTCCATCAGCTCCAGGGCGGCCTGCTCGGCCTGGGCGCACTGCCGGGGGGTGCCCAGGCAGGCGATGCCGGACAGCAGGGCCAGGGCCGCGGGGCTGCCCTGCTCGGCCGCGTAGGCGACCAGCCCCTCGCCGACCAGCTCCTCGATGTCGGCCCGGCGGCGCCTGGTCTCGCGCATGCCCCGCCCGGCCCGGCTGCTGGCCCCACCAGGTGCCCAGCAGCTCGGTGACCATCAGCTCGGCGTCCAGCGGGCTGCGCACGGCCAGCAGCTCGCGGGCGGCCCGCAGCATCTCGGCGAACAGCGCGTTGGGCGGGGGCGAGGACAGACCGGGCCGATGGCTCTGGCGGGGCGGCCCGGAGTGCCCGGGCCTGTTTCCTCCCCCTGAGGAGTCACGACGTCGGCTCTGCGGGCTCACTTGCCTAGCTTCCCAGATTCACGCTTGGTGATGCTATGCCTCGGCCCGGCGCGCCGCCCGATTCCTTGTGACCCGGACGCATTCGCCGGGATGGTCGGCCAGCCGATTGCCGCTAGTACAGGGGAGTGTATTGCTTCAGCGGCGCATAAGTCCCTTAACGTCCGCTAACGGTACGCACGGGCCGCATGGGATTTCAGGGACACAGGCCGGGGCCCGGAGCCCGCGCAGGCCCGCCGCCAGGCCCGCTTCGGCATCGTTATTGCAGGCAGTTGTCGCTGCCGGGCTTCTTGCGCCCGTTGTTGCCGCTAGCCTTCATGTGTCCGCAGTGAGCAGGAAGGAGCTCTTCCATGGCCTGGGCTCGCACGGGTGCGAGGTGTTCGCTGTGAGCACTGGCATGTCCGTGCCCCGGCCTCGCGCCCCCGGACTCGACGTTTCTGACTCCGCGCTGCTGGGCACCCTGCTGGACCGGGCCCCGGTCGGATTCGCCTTCATCGGCCCCGACCTGCGCTTCCTGCGGGTCAACCGGGCCCTGGCCGAGCTGAGCGGGCTGGACCCCGAGGGGCATGTGGGGCGGTCGCCCGCCGAGGTCTGGCCCGAGAGCCTGGCCCGCCTGGCCGAGGCGGCGCTGGCCCGGGTGCTGGCCGACGGCCGTCCGCTGCCGGACCACGGGCCGGCCGGCAACGCCCAGGCGGCGCCCGGAGCGCCGGGACCGGCCGCCGCGGCGGGACCGGGCGCGCGCTGGTCGTTCTCCTGGTACCCGTCGCTGGACCCCGACGGCGGCATCCTGGGCGTGACGCTGATCGCGGTCGACCACTCCCACCGGCACGCCGCGGGCGAGTCGCTGCGGCGCAGCCAGGAGCGCTACCGCTCGCTCATCCAGGCCGGTGCCCAGGTGGTCTGGGTGACCACGCCGGCCGGCCAGATCGCCGAGGACTCGCCCGAGTGGCGCTGGATCACCGGCCAGACCGTCGATGAGTACCTGGCCCGCGGCTGGCTGGACGTGATCCATCCCGACGACCGGGAGCGGGTGGAGCAGGACTGGCAGGACAGCCTGGCCTCGGGCAAGGCGTTCGACGGCCGGTACCGGGTCCGGACCAAGAGCGGCTCCTACCGCCATCACGACGTCCGCGCGGTGCCCGTGGAGCGGGACGGGAAGATCATCGAGTGGGTCGGCGCCAGCACCGACGTCACCGGGCAGCGCGAGGCCGAGGAGATGCGCGGGCGGCTGACCGAGCAGCTGTCGGCGGCAGCGCTGCGCACCGCCCGGCTCCAGCAGGCCACCTCGATGCTGGCCGAGGCGCTGACCATCGAGCAGGTGGTCCAGGTCATCACCGAGGTCGGCCGGTCGGCCATCGGCGCCGAGCGGTCGGCCGTGGCCATGCTGGACCCCGACCGGCTGCGGCTCAAGACGATCAACCCCGGCGGCCTGCCCAGCCACCCCGGCGCGCTCAGCGGCGACATCTCGCTGGACACGCCCAGCGTGATGACCGCGGCCATCAACTCGCGCCGGCCGCTGACCGTGGACAGCCCGGAGGCCATGCGGCGGCAGTTCGAGGGCCAGATCGACCTGACGGAGTTCCTGGCCCACACCGACGAGCAGGCCTGGGTGGGCCTCCCGCTGCTGTCCTCGGGCGCGCCGCTGGGCGCGCTGAGGTTCTCCTTTACCCGGCCCCGGCAGATCACCGACGAGGAGCGGGTCTTCCTGGAGGCCCTGGCCGGCCAGTGCGCCCTGGCCCTGGAGCGGGCCTCGCTGTTCGAGCGCGAGCACACCACGGCCGAGACCCTCCAGCGCAGCCTGCTGCCGGACCGGCTGCCCACCGTGCCGGGGATCATCCTGGAGGCCAGGTACCTGCCCGTAACCCGGAACATGGAGATCGGCGGCGACTGGTACGACGCCTTCCGGCTGCCGGACGGGAAGCTGGCCGTGGCCGCGGGCGACGTCATGGGCAAGGGGCTGACCGCCGCGGCCGGCATGGGCCGGGTCCGCAACGCGCTGCGGGCGCTGGCCCTGACCGACCCGCGCCCGGCCGCCGTGCTGGCCGGGCTGGACCGGCTGTTCATCGCCACCGAGCTGGAAGAGCAGGTCACCACGGTCGCCTACCTGGTCGTGGACCCGGAGACCGGCGAGGGGATGGCCGGGAACGCCGGGCACCTGCCGCCGCTGCTGCTGTCGGCCACCGCGCCGCCCCGGCTGGACACCATCCAGGCCGGCACGCCGCTGGGCTGGGCCAGCCCGCGGCAGCAGTACCAGTTCCCGCTGCCGCCCGGCAACACTGCGGTGCTGTATTCCGATGGACTGGTGGAGAACCGCAAGCGCGGCCTGGACAAGGGCCTGGACGAGCTCGTGGCGGTGGCGTCCCAGGCGCCGCCCGGCGTGGCGGAAGATCCAGAGCAGTTGCTGGCTTACCTCGTAGAGCGGATGCTGACCGGGTACGAGCAGGATGACGATGTCACCGTGCTGGTTGTGCACGTCCCGCTGCGGGACGGCCAGCCGCCGCCGCGGCCCCGGGTGGCGGCGCGACCAGCAGGAGTAACGAGGAAGGGACGGGCATGACAAATGCGGGTACCATTTCCCGAGCGGCGCCCGCGCCCGCCCGGGACGCCCGGCCACGGCCCGCAACTGGACGACCTACCCTCAGACTCCGCCTAAGGTGGTTGGCAGGACAAGATCTGGTGCGGGCCTCCCCAGACAGCAGAGTCCGAGCAGCAGGCCTAGCCCGGTAAGGTCCGATTCTCGCCATGACGTTTGCCGGAGAGGTGGCTGTGTCGCTTGTCAGTACGGTCGGCCGGTGGCCGGCCGGAACACGGCGGCTAGCCGTCCAGCGAAGGAAGGGGTGACCGCGGTGGCAAGCGCTGCAAGCTCCGCAGCCAGGCGGCGAAGCCGGCCGTCGGCGCAGGGCACACGTGTCCCGCAGCAATCCCGTGGAGGATCCTCAGACGGTGCCGTCGCGCTGGCTGACGATGACGCCACACAGGCCCAGGGCGCGTCGGCGAACCACCGCGGCGCACGCCAGCAGCGTGGTACGGGACCAGGAAATCAGTCGGATCGGCCAGGTGGGGGAAGTAATGGCGGCAACGGACGCAAGCAGGTGACCGCGCAGGCTGACGAGTTCGCCGGCGAGGCGCGCGGCGGCGTGGACGTGGACACGGAAGCCGCGGCGGACGGCCTCGAGGTCGAGCCCGACCTGGCCGCGGTGGCCGACCCGGACCTGGAAGACCTGTCCGAGCTGCCGGTCGACATCGAGGGCGACGACGAGATCGGCGCCGATGACGACATCAGCCTGGACGTCGAGGACAGCGGCGAGGCCGCGGTTGAGGCCCCGGACGAGGCCGATGCCGAGGCCGAGGGCGACGCGGAGGAGCCCGCGGCGGCCACCGCGGTGGCCGGCCCGGCCGCCGTGGCCGGCAAGCCGGCCGCCGAGACCGAGTCCGAGGACGAGACCTTCGTCTACGGCGACGACGACGAGGACCTGCCCGCGGCCCAGGTGGCCGTGGCCGGGGCGACGTCCGACCCGGTGAAGGACTACCTCAAGCAGATCGGCAAGGTCCCGCTGCTCAACGCCGAGCAGGAGGTGGAGCTGGCCAAGCGGATCGAGGCCGGGCTGTTCGCCGAGGAGAAGCTCGGCGACGGCCGGGAGAAGGCCCTGCGGGTCGAGGCGCGGCTGGACCTGGAGTGGATCGCCGACGACGGCCGCCGGGCCAAGAACCACCTGCTGGAGGCCAACCTGCGGCTAGTGGTCTCGCTGGCCAAGCGGTACACCGGGCGGGGCATGCTGTTCCTGGACCTGATCCAGGAGGGCAACCTGGGCCTGATCCGCGCGGTCGAGAAGTTCGACTACACCAAGGGCTACAAGTTCTCCACCTACGCCACCTGGTGGATCCGGCAGGCGATCACCCGGGCCATGGCCGACCAGGCCCGCACCATCCGCATCCCGGTGCACATGGTCGAGGTGATCAACAAGCTGGCCCGCGTGCAGCGGCAGATGCTCCAGGACCTGGGTCGCGAGCCGACCCCGGAGGAGCTGGCCGCCGAGCTGGACATGACCCCCGAGAAGGTCATCGAGGTCCAGAAGTACGGCCGGGAGCCGATCTCGCTGCACACCCCGCTGGGCGAGGACGGCGACAGCGAGTTCGGCGACCTGATCGAGGACTCCGAGGCCATCCAGCCGGGCGAGGCGGTCAGCTTCACCCTGCTGCAGGAGCAGCTGCACTCGGTGCTGGACACCCTGTCCGAGCGCGAGGCCGGCGTGGTGTCGATGCGCTTCGGCCTGACCGACGGCCAGCCCAAGACGCTGGACGAGATCGGGAAGGTCTACGGGGTCACCCGGGAGCGGATCCGGCAGATCGAGTCCAAGACCATGTCCAAGCTGCGCCACCCGTCCCGGTCCCAGGTCCTGCGCGACTACCTGGACTGACCGGATCAAGCAGCGGTAAGCAGACGAAAGGGGCGGCCCTCACGGGCCGCCCCTTCTGTCGGTAGTTAGCTGATCAGCGCGAATCGGACCCAGGCTGAGACGCCAGCCTGGCCGTCTCGTCCTGAATCTCGACCGCCACCTTGGCCAGCGCGTCGGCGTGCTGGCGGTTGTGGTGGGCGCAGAACAGTAGTTCTCCGGACCCAGGGAGCAGCACGCGCACGTACGCGGGTGCTCCGCACCGGTCGCACAGGTCGCTGGCGGTCAGCGGCTTTGTAGGGGCTAGCGCTCCGGTCATGTCGCCTCCTCGCCTCGGGCCCTTATGGCGCCGATGCCGGCGGGCCACCAAACTTGTGATCTCACATCGCATCACAACACCCAGCTAGGGTCCTTGTCATCCCCCAGACACCGCGAGTATGCCGTAGGCGAACATTCCCGGTGGCCGGCGGCCCTCGTCGTAACCGTCCCATAAGGTCCTGCGTTGTGCCTGCTCGCCTGCTATGTCAGCGGCGTGGTTGCGCCGAACACGCCTCCGGGGCGGCTAGTCTGCCCTCAGGAACCCACCCCAGCAGCCGTTTGTGACCGGGAGCTTTTCGTGACCGCTGCCAGTGCCGCCTCCGCCGTTCGGAGCACTGGGCGCCCCGCGCCCGCGTCGTCCCCGCACGCCGCGGCGGACGGCTACACGGCGCGGCACCTCACGGTTCTCGAGGGCCTGGAGGCCGTGCGCAAGCGCCCGGGCATGTACATCGGGTCGACCGACGAGCGCGGCCTGATGCACTGCCTGTGGGAGATCATCGACAATTCCGTCGATGAGGCGCTCACCGGGCATGGCACCCGCATCGAGGTCACCCTGCACGCCGACGGCTCGGCCGAGGTACGCGACAACGGCCGCGGCATCCCGGTGGACAACGAGCCCAGGAGCGGGCTGACCGGCGTCGAGCTGGTCATGACCCGGCTGCACGCGGGCGGCAAGTTCGGCGGCGGCTCCTACACCGCGTCGGGCGGCCTGCACGGCGTCGGCGCCTCGGTGGTCAACGCCCTGTCGGCCCGCCTGGAGGTCCAGGTGGACCGCAGCGGCAGCGAGTGGTCGGCCAGCTTCCGCCGGGGCGTGCCTGGCGAGTTCGCCGCCGACGGCCCTGACGCGCCGTTCGAGCCCGGCTCGGGCCTGCGCAAGGGCCGGCGCATCGCCAGGACCGTGACCGGCACCAGGACCCGGTTCTGGCCCGACACGCAGATCTTCGTGCCCGGCGCCAGCTGGACTTTCGAGCCGCTGGCCGAGCGGGCCCGGCAGACCGCCTACCTGGTGCCCGGCCTGAGCATCCGCATCGTGGACCAGCGGCTGCGCGCCGCGGCCGACGACGAGGACGCCGAGGATCAGGCCTCCGGCCGGGCGGACGGCCCGCGCGAGGTCGAATTCCAGTTCGCGGGCGGCATCAGCGAGTTCTGCGCCCACCTGTCCTCCGGGGACCCGGTCACCGACGTGCTGCGCCTGACCGGCTCGGGCCAGTTCACCGAGACCGTGCCGGTGCTGGACGACCAGGGTCACCTGACGCCCACCGACGTGGACCGCGAGCTGGCCGTGGACGTGGCACTGCGCTGGGACAGCGGCTACGCGACCACCACCCGGTCGTTCGTGAACGTGATCGCCACGCCCAAGGGCGGTACCCACGTCACCGGCTTCGAGCGGGCCATCGTCAGGACCGTGAACGAACAGCTCCGGGCCAGCCGGCTGCTCAAGAACGGCGACGAGCCGGTGATCAAGGAGGACGTGCTGGAGGGCCTGACCGCGGTCATCGCGGTCCGGCTGCCCGAGCCCCAGTTCGAGGGCCAGACCAAGGAGGTGCTGGGCACCCCGGCCGCCTCCAAGATCGTGGCCCAGGTGGTCTCGGCCGAGCTGGGGGCTTCCTGGAGGGCCGGGCCCGGGGCAGCAAGGGGCAGGCCCGCGCGGTGCTGGACAAGGTGGTGGCGGCGGCCAAGACGCGCATCGCCGCCCGCGAGCACCGGGAGAACCAGCGGCGCAAGAACAACCTGGCCAACTCGGCCCTGCCGGCCAAGCTGGTCGACTGCCGGTCCGCCGATGACCGCAGCGAGCTGTTCATCGTGGAGGGCGACTCCGCGCTCGGCACGGCCAAGCTGGCCAGGGACTCGGAGTTCCAGGCCCTGCTGCCGATCCGCGGCAAGATCCTCAACGTGCAGAAGGCCTCGCTGGCCGACATGCTCAAGAACGCCGAGTGCGCGCAGATCATCCAGGTCCTCGGGGCCGGCTCGGGCAGCGCGTTCAACCTGGACAACGCGCGCTACCAGCGGGTGATCTTCATGGCCGACGCCGACGTGGACGGCGCGCACATCCGCACCCTGCTGCTGACCCTGTTCCACCGGTACATGCGGCCGATGGTGGAGGCCGGCCGGGTCTTCGCGGCCGTGCCGCCGCTGCACCGCATCGAGCTGACCCACCCGCGCAAGGGGCAGTCCAAGTACATTTACACCTATTCCGACGCCGAGCTGCACCGCAAGCTGCTCGAGCTGGACCGGCGGAACCAGCGGCACAAGGAGCCGCCGCAGCGCTACAAGGGCCTGGGCGAGATGGACGCCAGCCAGCTGGCCGAGACCACCATGGACCCGCGACAGCGCACCCTGCGCCGGATCAGGATCGAGGACGCGGCCGCGGCGACCGGCATCTTCAGCCTGCTGATGGGCAGCGAGGTGGCCCCGCGCCGGGACTTCATCGTGAACGCCAGCGCCGAGCTGGACCCCAGCAGGATTGACACCTGACCCGTCCTACAGCAGGCGGGTAGGGAGCGCCTTTTCCACCGCCTGGTGGTCCGGCCCGCGGGTGATCTGGTAGGCGCTGGCCCCGGGGACCTCGGTGAAGGCCTCGTGCAGCTCGGTGCCGTAGAAGACCAGGCCGGTGCCGTTGTCGGTGGCGAACCCGTCCGGCAGCACGCCCGAGGCGATCAGCCGGTGGGTCAGCGGCCGCCGCTCGGCCTCGGCGTCGTAGTGCGGGCTGTGCGAGTAGGGCAGGAAGCCGAGCCCGCCGGTGACCGCCTGGAGCGGCAGCCCGAACGAGTCCGTGGTGCCGCCCTGGTGCCAGCAGATCGCGCCCGCCGAGACGCCGGTCAGCACCACCCCGGCGGCCCAGCACTCGCGCAGGATCGGGCCCAGCCCGTGCACCTCCCACACCGCCAGCAGGTTGGCCGTGCTGCCGCCGCACACCCAGATGATGTCCTGGCTCAGCAGGTGCTCCCGGACGTCGCTCACGGACGGCATCGGGAACAGCGACAGGTGCGAGACCTGCATGTCCAGCCGGCTGAACGCGCTGTAGAACGCGGCCAGCAGCACCGGGTTGTCGCCCATCGCGGTGGCGATGATGCAGATCCGGGGGCGGCCAGGCGGCCCGGGCCAGCCGGGCGGCGTGCCGGTACGACGGACCCGCGATGCCGTCCGGCAGGCCGTGCGGCGAGGGCTGGAGCCCGATGCTGGTCGCGATGATGGTCGGCTGGGCCGCGCTCATCGGGCCGTTCCGCCCAGCGTCGCGACCGGCTGGCGGACCCGCTCGCCCGAGCCATCCCGGCGGCCGACCGCCGGCGGCAGCTCGACCGGCGACCCGGCCTCGGTCGCGCCGCGGGCCGGGCCCGGCCCGGCCCAGGCCAGAACCAGCCGGTCCTCGCCCTTGAGGAAGCGGTGACAGCGCACCCCGCCGGTGGCCCGGCCCTTGGCCGGGTACTCGTCGTACGGCGTGACCTTGACCGTGGCCGCGGTCGTGCCGGGCAGCGCGCCCGCGGCCCCCGCCACCGTGACCACCACCGGCACTCCCGGCGGACCGCCCGGCCCGTCCTGGGCGGCGACCCCCGGCCACTCGGGGTCCACCGCGCCGAACCAGACCACGCTGGCCCGGGCGGCCAGCCGGACGCCGGCCATGCCCCCGGCGGCCCGGCCCTGCGGGCGCACCGTGTCCGCCGAGAATCGCAGCAGCTGCGCGTCGCTGGTGATGAACACCAGGTCGTCCTCCTCGCGGGCGAGCTGGACCGCCCGCACCACCCGGTCGCCGTCCTTGAGCGAGATCACCTCGAACTCGGCGGCGTTCTGGGGATAGTCCTGAGCCACCCGCTTGACCACGCCCTGGGCCGTGCCCAGGGCCAGCCCGGCGCCCTGGCTGTCGGCGGCGGCCAGCCCGACCACGGTCTCGCCCGGCTCGGTGGCGACGAACTCGCTGAGCGGGGCGCCGCCGGACAGGGCGGGGGAGTGGGCGCTGGGCGGCAGCGCGGGCAGCTCCAGCACGCCCAGCCGGATCAGCCGCCCGTGCGAGGTCACCAGCCCGACCGTGCCCCGCGCGGTGGTGTCCACCGCGGCCAGGATCACGTCGTGCGCGGCGCGCGGCCCCGGGTCGCGTGACCGGCCGCCGGGCCGGCCGGCGCCGTCCTCCAGCGGCAGCGTGTCCGCCCCGGCGGTGTCCCTGGCCGTGTCTGCGCCCGGCGCGGCCGCCGTGCGGGCCAGCAGGCCCGCCGAGGACAGCAGCACGGTGCACGGGTCGTCTTCCACCTCCAGCGGCACGGCCGCCGTCTTGACCGCGCCGGTGTCCCTCCAGCAGCACCGTGCGGCGCGGGGTCGCGAACCGCTCGCTGACGCTGGCCAGCTCGCTGGACACCACCTCGCGCAGCCGCTCCTCGGAGTCCAGGATCGCGGTCAGCTCGTCGATCTCGGCCTGCAGCTGCTCGCGCTCGCGCTCCAGCTCCAGCCGGTCGTAGCGGGTCAGCCGCCGCAGCGGGGTGTCCAGGATGTACTGAGCCTGGATCTCGCTCAGGTCGAACACCGACATCAGCCGGTCCCTGGCCGCCGCCGCGTCGTCGCTGGTCCGGATGACCTGGATGACCTCGTCGATGTTGAGCAGCGCGACGAGCAGGCCGTCGACCAGGTGCATCCGGTCGGTGCGCTTGCGGCGGCGGAAGGCGGTGCGCCGCCGGACAACCTCGATCCGGTGGTCGACGTAGATCTGCAGCAGCTCACGCAGCCCCAGCACCTTGGGCTGGCCGTCCACCAGGGCGACGTTGTTAATGCCGAAGGTCTCTTCCATCGGGGTGAGCCGGTACAGCTCCTCGAGTATGGCCTCGGGGTGGAAATCGTTGCGCACCTCGATGACCAGGTTGAGCCCGCGGTGCCGGTCGGTCAGGTCCTTGGCGTCGGAGATGCCCTTGAGCTTCTTGGCCTGGACCAGGTCCTTGATCCGCGCGATGACCTTCTCCGGGCCGATGTTGTAGGGCAGCTCGGTGACCACGATCCCGGTGCGCCGCGGGGTGAGCTTCTCGACCCGGGCGGTGGCCCGGGTGCGGAAGATGCCGCGCCCGGTCTGGTAGGCCTCCCGGACCCCGTCCAGGCCGACGATCTTGCCGCCGGTGGGCAGGTCGGGGCCGGGCACGAACCGCATCAGCTCGTCCAGGGTGGCCTCGGGATTGGCGATCAGGTGCCGGGCCGCGGCCACCACCTCGCCCAGGTTGTGCGGGGCCATGTTGGTGGCCATCCCGACCGCGATCCCGGCCGTGCCGTTGACCAGCAGGTTCGGGATCGCCGACGGCAGCACCTCGGGCTGGGTGTCCTGGCCGTCGTAGTTCGGGATGAAGTCGACCGTGTCCTCGTCCAGCGAGGCGGTCATCTCCATGGCCGCCTCGGCCAGCCGGGCCTCGGTGTACCGCATAGGCGGCGGGCGAGTCGTCGCCGCCCAGCGAGCCGAAGTTGCCGTGCCCGTCGACCAGCGGCAGCCGCATGGCCCACGGCTGGGCCATCCGGACCAGCGCGTCGTAGATGGCGCTGTCCCCGTGCGGGTGCAGCCGGCCCATGACATCGCCGACCACGCGGGCGCACTTGACGTGCGGGCGGTCGGGGCGCAGCCCCATCTCGGCCATCTGGTAGAGGATCCGGCGCTGCACGGGCTTGAGCCCGTCCCGCGCGTCCGGCAGGGCGCGCGAGTAGATCACCGAGTAGGCGTACTCGAGGTAGCTGGCCCGCATCTCGTCGGTGACGTCGATGTCGATGATGTTCTCTTCGAAGTCATCGGGAGGCGGAGTTGTCGTGGTGCGTCTGGCCATGACCGCCATTGTGCCGTCTCGCCGGCTGTGGTACGTGACAGCGGCGCGCCGTGACCTGCGCGCAGGCGTCTGGGCGCGCTTGTCCGGGAAAACGATCACCTGGGATACTTGTCCCGGCCGCCGCGGCCCGCCGCGGACACTTCCCGCCCGCTCCCGAGGGGTCCGCATCACCGAGGTACGCCGCGAGACCGTGCTCAGCCGCGTCCCGGCGCTGGCCTCCCTGTCCGACGCGCGCTTCCGGTGGTGGTTCAGCGCCCAGGTGCTGTCCGCGTCGGGCACCATCACCCAGGCCGTCGCGTCCTCCTGGCTGATCCTGCGGCTGACCCACAGCGCGGTCGACCTGGCCGTGCTCACCGCGCTGACCGTCGGCCCGGCCCTGGTCCTGGGCGGGTGGGCGGGCGCGCTGGCCGACCGCCTGGACCGGCGGCGGCTGCTGCTGGTCACCCAGACCACCTTCGTCGGGCTGGGGCTGGCCCTGGCCGCCTGCGCCGCGACCGGGACGGCCACCGTGCCGGTGATCTTCGTGCTCACCGGGCTGACCGGCGTCACCTGGGCCATCGACTCGCCGGCCCGCCAGGTGATCGTGCTGGACCTGGTCGGCCCGGCCCGGCTGGCCAGCGCCATCAGCCTGTACGAGGTCATCATCAACCTGTCCCGCGTCATCGGGCCGGCCGCGGGCGGCCTGCTCCTCACCCTGTCCGGCCCGGCCGCCTGCTTCCTCCTGAACGGGCTGAGCTACCTCCCCGCGATCGCGGTGCTGGGCCGCCGCATGCCCGGCTCGCGCACGTCGCCCGCGCCGGTGCCCGCCCCCGGCGGCCCGGCGCCGGGCGTGCGCGCGGGCCTGCGCTACGCCTGGAGCGTGCCGGCCCTGCGCGGCTGCCTGGTAATGGCCGCCTGCACCGCGGTCATCTTCAGCTCCAGCGCCGTGCTGCCCCCGCTGGCCGTGCGCAGCTTCCACCTCGGCGCCGGCGGCTACAGCCTGCTGCTGGCCTGCTTCGGCCTGGGCGCGCTGCCCGGCGCCCTGCTGGCCGCCGCCCGCTCGGCCACCGCCGGGATGGGCCGGGTCATCACCCTGGCCCTGCTGACCAGCGCGGCCATCCTGGCCGTGGCCGCCGCGCCGACGACGGTCCTGGCCTGCGCGGCCATGGCCGCGGCCGGCCTGTTCTCGATCTGGTTCGTGGCCGCGGCCAACACCCTGGTCCAGCTGCGCGCCGACCCGGCCCTGCGCGGCCGGGTGATGGGCATCTGGACCATGGCGCTGCCCGGCGTGGCACCCGTGTCGGCCCTGCTGGCCGGGCTGCTGACCGACGACGCCGGCCCGCGGCCGGCTTCGCCGCCGTCGGCGGGAGCCTGGCCGCGGCCGCGCTGCTGGCCGCGTGGTGGCTGCGGCCCGCGCCGCGATCAGCCTCGCCGGGCGGTCCGCCCCGCGTGGCGCGCCCCATGCCAGGATGGCGCCATGACTAGTCCGCGCGCGGGTCAGCCCGCGGCCGCCGAGGATCTCGTCGACGTGGCCAAGCTGGTCACGGCGTACTACTCCGTGCACCCCGACCCGGCCCAGCCCGCCCAGCGGGTGTCGTTCGGCACCTCCGGCCACCGCGGGTCGGCCTTCACGGCCACGTTCAACGAGGACCACATCGTGGCCACCACCCAGGCCATCTGCGAGTACCGGGCCGCCCAGGGCATCGCCGGGCCGCTGTACCTGGGCGCCGACACCCACGCGCTGTCCGAGCCGGCCCAGGTCAGCGCGCTGGAGGTGCTGGCCGCCAACGACGTCACCGTGCTGGTCGACGCGCGCGGCGGGTACACGCCGACGCCCGCCGTGTCCCGCGCCATCCTGGCCCGCAACGCCACCGCCACCGGGTCGGCACGGGCCGACGGCATCGTCGTCACGCCGTCGCACAACCCGCCAACGGACGGCGGCTTCAAGTACAACCCGCCCGACGGCGGCCCGGCCGGCACCGAGATCACCGGCTGGATCCAGGACCGCGCCAACGAGCTGCTGGCCGCCGGGCTGGCCGGGGTCCGCCGGATCCCCTACGCCAGGGCGCTGGCCGCGCCCGGCACCGGCCAGTTCGACTTCCTGGACGCCTACGTGTCCGCCCTGCCCCGGGTGGTGGACCTGGACGTGATCCGCACCGCCGGGGTGCGCATCGGCGCCGACCCGCTCGGCGGGGCCAGCGTGGCCTACTGGGGCGAGATCGGCGAGCGGTTCGGCCTGAACCTCACCGTGGTCAACCCGGCCGTCGACGCCACCTTCCGGTTCATGACCCTGGACTGGGACGGCAAGATCCGGATGGACTGCTCCTCGCCGTACGCCATGGCCAGCCTGATCGGCCGCCAGCACGAGTTCACCATCGCCACCGGCAACGACACCGACGCCGACCGGCACGGCATCGTCACCCCCGACGGCGGCCTGCTCAACCCCAACCACTACCTGGCCGTGGCCATCGAGTACCTGTATCCGCACCGCGACGGCTGGCCGGCCGCGGCGGCCGTGGGCAAGACGCTGGTCAGCTCCTCGATGATCGACCGGGTGGCCGAGGGCCTGGGCCGGCGGCTGCTGGAGGTGCCGGTCGGGTTCAAGTGGTTCGTGCCCGGGCTGCTCGACGGCTCGGTCGGCTTCGGCGGCGAGGAGAGCGCCGGCGCCTCGTTCCTGCAGCGCGACGGCTCGGTGTGGACCACCGACAAGGACGGGATCATCCTGGCCCTGCTGGCCTCCGAGATCCGGGCCGTGACCGGGCGCTCGCCGTCGCGAGCTGTACGACGGCCTCACCGACCGCTACGGGGCGCCCGCCTACGCCCGCATCGACACCGCCGCGACCAGGGAGCAGAAGGCCAGGCTGGCCCGGCTGTCCCCGGACCAGGTCACCGCCGACCAGCTGGCCGGGGAGCCGATCACCGCCAAGCTGACCACCGCCCCCGGCAACGGCGCGCCGATCGGCGGCCTCAAGGTCATCACCGCCTCGGGCTGGTTCGCCGCCCGCCCGTCGGGCACCGAGGACGTCTACAAGCTCTACGCCGAGTCCTTCCTGGGCCCCGACCACCTGGCCAAGATCCAGGAAGAGGCCCGCGCCATAGTCGCCGCCGCCCTCGACTAGCCGCAGCGTGCTCGGGCCGGGGCGGGCCAGCGACGTGGTTGTTGGGCTGGCTAACGTCACCAGTGGCCCGCTGGTGACGTTAGAGCAGCACCAAAGGGCCGCTGGTGACTCTGCCGCTCGAGCGAATCCCGCCAGCCCGGGTACCGGGTGGTCAGGTGGCGGAGAAGCCGCCGTCTACGCGGATGATCTGGCCCGTGACGTAGGCGCTGGCCGGGCTGGCCAGGAAGACCGCCGCGCCGGCGAAGTCGTCGGGCTCGCCGTTGCGGCCGACCATGGTGCGCGCGGCCAGCGCCGCCACCCGGACCGGGTCGCTGGACGCCTCGGCCGTCAGCGGGGTGATCACGAAACCCGGGGCCAGCGCGTTGCAGCACACGCCGTGGCCCGCCCAGGCCTCGGACTGGGAGCGGGTCAGCGCGGTCAGCCCGGCCTTGGCCGCGCCGTAGCCGCCGCTGTTGGCGAACGCCCGCTCGGCTTGCTGGGAGGTGATGTTGATGATCCGGCCCCAGCCCCTGGCCGCCATGGGCGGCCCGAACCGCTGGCCGAGCAGGAACGGCGCGGTCAGGTTGACCGCCATGGTGGTGTCCCAGTCGGCGATGGTCAGCTGGTCCAGCGGCGGCCTGAGGTTCACCCCGGCGCAGTTGACCAGGATGTCGGGCTCGCCGAACGCCGCGACGGCCGCCCCGGCGGCCCGGTCCACGCTGGCCCGCTCGCCCAGGTCGGCGCTGGCCCAGGCGGCGTCGCCGCCCGCCGCGCTCAGCCGCGCGGCGCAGTCGTCCAGCCGGGCGGCGTCGCGGGCGACCAGGAACACGCGGCGCGCCGGCCCCGCCGAGGGCCCGGGCGATGCCCCAGCCGATGCCCGAGCTGCCGCCGGTGACCAGGGCCACCCGGCCGGCCAGCGAGAACAGGGTGTCGAGGTAGCTGCCCACGCGGCTACAGCAGCGGGCGCGCGCCGACCAGGCTGAGCGCGCGGGCGGCCAGGCGGCAGCCGCTGACCAGGGCTTCCGCGGGGGGCTTCTTGTCCAGCCAGGCGGGCAGGAACCCGGCGCAGAAGGCGTCACCCGCGCCGGTGCGGTCGACCAGCTTCTCCAGCGGCGGGCCGGGCACCCGGACCGGGTCGGGACGGCCGTTGGCGTAGAACAGGGCCCCGTCGCCGCCCAGCTTCATGACCACGTGCGGGTACCAGGCGTTGAGCACCCGAGCCGCCTGCTCGGGCTCCTCGCGGCCGGTCAGCACCCGGCCCTGGTCGCCGTTCACGAACAGCAGCGCGGCGCCGTTGGTCAGCTGGAGGAAGGGCTCGGCCCCGACCCGCTCCAGCGGCGCGGCCGAGGCGCCGTCCACCGACACGGTCATCCCGGCCCGCCCGGCCAGCGACAGCGCGGCCAGCGTGGCCTGGCGGGAACCCTCGTTGAGCAGCGTGTAGCCGGAGATGTGCAGGTGGCTGCCCGGCGTGAACAGGTCCTTGGGCAGGTCGTCGGGGGACAGGGCGGCGTTGGCGCCGGGGTCGGACAGCATGGTGTGGTCGCCCTTGTGGGTGACCATGACCACACAGGTGCCGGTGGGCCGCTCGGGGTCCATGACCAGCCGCGCGTCCACCCCGTAGCCCATGAGCTCCATGTCGCGGTTGCGGCCGGCGATGTCCGCACCGCGGCGGCCCACGAACGCGACCTCGGCGCCGTCCACGGCCAGCCAGGCGGCGATGTTGGCCCCGGAGCCGCCGCCGTGCATGGTCACCACGGCTGGCGTGTCGCTGCCCCTGGCCAGCGGCAGGGCGGCATGCGCGACCGTGTCCGTCATGAGATCGCCAACCACGACGACGCGCGTCATGCCGTGTCACCACCTTGATCACAGTGCTGAGAGCCGGCTCGCTCGCAGACCCGCTCGGCTCTGAGCCAGCGATAGAACTTTACAGTTCCACCGGGTGCTCTCGTGTGGATCGGGCTCCGAATCCGTGAATAGTAGCGATTCGGTCATGTTGGCAGGTCGAGGACGCGGCCGGCCACCACCAGCACCGCCTGCTCGGACTCGGCGGCCAGCCGCTGGTTGAGCCAGCCGAGCTGGTCACGGAACTGGCGTCCGGCCGGGGTGTCCGGGACCAGCCCCGAGCCCACTTGGTCGCTGACCGCGACGACCGTGGCCCGGGTCTCGCGCCAGGCCCTGACCAGGTCATCCACCTGCTCGGCCAGCCGGTCGGCGGCCTTCTCGCCGCGGGGGCCGGGATCCCAGATGCCGGCCTGGTCCATGACCGCGGCCAGCCAGGTGCCGATCCCGTCGATCAGCACCGCGCCGTCCAGGCGGCGCAGCGCCCCGGCCACGTCGGTGCTCTCGACCGTCCGCCACCAGGGCGGCCGCCGGGCCTGGTGGGCGGCGACGCGCTCGGCCCACTCGGCGTCCGGCTGCCCGTCGGCCCCGGTCCAGGCGTCGTCCGGCCACGGCCCCGCGGCCAGGTAGGTGACGTCCGGCTCGGCGGCCAGCCGCAGCTCGGCCTCCCGCGACTTGCCCGAGCGCGCCCCGCCCAGGACCAGGGTCCGCTGCGGCCGCCCGGCCGGCTGGCCGCTGTCCTGGCCGGGTCCGGCGGCCCCGGCCTCGGTGCTCAGCACGTCGCCGTCGGCGGGGGCGATGGCCCGCCAGAGCCCGGCCCGGCGGTTCAGCTCGCGCTCGGAGGCGACGCGGTGATCGGCGCTGAGGAACGCCGCGGTGGTATCGGCCCGGACCAGGCCGCGGGCCCGCCAGGAGCCGAGCTGGGCGGGGAAGCCCAGGAGGTCGAGCACGACCAGGTCGTACGGCCTTGTTACGGATCCTGGTT
The DNA here is from genome assembly GCA_963730265.1 of uncultured Actinomycetota bacterium. Classification (GTDB taxonomy): domain Bacteria; phylum Actinomycetota; class Actinomycetes; order Streptosporangiales; family Streptosporangiaceae; genus DASUBV01. The sequence continues at coordinate 2,760,735 of CAVSRG010000009.1, read as the reverse complement.
CTGGTACTGCCGCCGGAGCGCTAGCGGCCAGCAGGCGGGCCCCGTCGGGGCCGGTGACGTCCCAGCCGCCGGGCCGCTCGCTGACCTGGTAGCCCGGCGCCGCGCCGCGCACCGGCTGGCCCGGTTCGAGGCGCAGGCGCTCGTCCACCAGCAGGCTGACCGGCCGGCGGCCGCCGCCGGCCACCGCGGCGCGGCGGCACGAGGCGCACGGGCAGCCGGGCTCGGGCCAGCCGGCGAGGCCGCCCGTGCCCAGGAACCGAACGTCCATTGACCTGCCTCGGTGAAACTGATCGCTACGATGGGGCCCCGGTGACCGGCCCGATCCTAGCTACCGAGGCGAGACATGACCTGGACCTGGCAGTTCGAGAAGGAAGACGGCTCGGCCGTCGTCTCCCGTGAGCTGCCGAAGGAGACCTTCAGCAGCCAGGGCGATGCGGAGAGCTGGATCGGGGAGAACTGGCGCGGCCTGCTGGACTCGGGCGTGGACCAGGTCAGCCTGACCGAGGACGGCCGGGTCGAGTACGGCCCGATGAGCCTGCACCCGGAAGCCGAGTAGGCGCGAGCGCCCGCCCGGCCGCCGAGCGTCAGCTCAGCGCAGGCCAGGGCGTCAGGGCCGGCTGGGCGGGCTCGAGGTGTGCGTGGGGTCGGTGATGATCTCCGGGCCCAGGATGTCGTCGATGCGCCGCAGCAGCCCCTCGTCCAGCCGGACGCCCGAGGCGCCGGCGTTGTCCAGCACCTGCTCGGGCCGGGTGGCGCCGACGATCGCGGCCGACACGTTGGGGTTCTGCAGCGTCCACGCCACCGCCAGCTGGGCCATCGTCAGCCCGGCCTCGTCGGCGACGTCCCGCAGTTCCTGCACCCGGGTCAGCAGCGAGTCGTTCAGGAACCGGGAGACAAAGCGGGAGCCGCCCTCGTCGGTGGCCCGCGAGCCCTCCGGCGGCGGGGCGCCGGGCAGGTACTTGCCGGTCAGCACGCCCTGGCCGATGGGGGAGAAGACGACCTGGCCGATGCCCTCCTTCTCGGACAGCGGGATGACCTCGGCCTCGATGACCCGCCAGATCATGTTGTACTGCGGCTGGTTGGAGACAATCCGGTCAAAGCCCATCTCGCCGGCGATGCGCAGCGCGGCGGCGATCTCCTCGGCCCGCCACTCGGACACCCCGATGTACAGCACCTTGCCCTGCCGGACCAGGTCGTCGAAGGCCCGCAGGGTCTCCTCGAGCGGCGTCGCGTGGTCGTAGCGGTGGGCCTGGTACAGGTCGATGTAGTCGGTCTGGAGGCGGCGCAGGGAGGCGTGCGCGGACTCGATGATGTGCTTGCGGGACAGGCCGCGGTCGTTGACGCCCGCCCCGGTCGGCCAGAACACCTTGGTGAAGATCTCCAGCGACTCGCGCCGCACGCCGTGCAGGGCCCGGCCGAGTACCTCTTCGGCCTTGGTGCCCGCGTAGGCATCGGCGGTGTCGAAGGTGGTGATGCCCGTGTCGAGGGCGGCCGCTACGCACGCCCGCGCGGCCTCCTCCTCGACCTGCGACCCGTGGGTGATCCAGTTTCCGTAGGCGATCTCGCTGATCTTCAGGCCGCTGCGGCCCAGGTGACGGTATTCCATGCTGCATAACCTAGTGCGACCGTCGCCGACGCCCCGCCGGGCCGGTGGATCAGACCTTCTGGCCGCGCTGGACCCGGGGCGCGGGCACCCGCATCTTGCGCAGCTGGGTCCCGCGCAGCGCCGTGTACATGCCTATGCCGCGGGTGCTCTCGCCGGGGAAGCGCTCCCTGGCCAGCCGCAGCACCCGGCGGCTGACGAGCCAGCCCTCGCCCACGATGACCAGCAGCACGGCCAGGATGACCAGGTCGACGATGATCGTGCCCTTGAGCGCCGGGATGAACAGCAGCAGGATCAGCACGACGATGCCGTACAGGTAGTACTCGCTGATCCCCCGCCGGGAGTCCACCACGTCCCTGGCCAGCGCCTTGACCGGGCCCTGGTCCTTGCGCGGCAGTGCCCAGGCCTCGCCGCGCCGCATGGCCTCCATGCGGCGGGCGCGCTCGGTGCGGTCGCGGGTCTTGCCCTGCGTGGCGGCCGCCTTGCGGTCGCCTGGCGCGGTGTAGGGCTGCCGACGGCGCTTCTCAGCCTCGCTGCGCTTGGGCGTGGGACGGCCCTTGGCGGCGGTAAAGCCGGACCGCTCCGCGGCCTCATCCTCGGCTGTGCCCTCATCGACCGCGGAGGCGTCATCCAGCACCGCGGGGGCATCACTATCACGTCGTCGGAACACGCCCACCAGCCTACCGGGAGGAACGTCGCCAGATCGCTACGGTGATTCTGAGCGATCAGCGGCACCCGCCCAAGCGATGAGCGGCACCCGCCAGTGGATGACGCTTGCATCAGGTCGTCGTAGGCTGGGACCGGTACGTGCCAGCAATGTCCGTTGTCTCTCGCAGGCGCCCGTCGCGGCACTGCCGCGCTGCGGCAGCGGTGTACATGTATGAGGGGATGGTCGCGCCTATGGGCGTAATGAAGCGAGTGTCCACGATCTTTCGGGCCAAGGCCAACAAGGCCCTGGACCGGATGGAAGATCCTCGCGAGACGCTGGACTACTCCTACCAGACGCAGCTGGAGCTCCTGCAGAAGGTGCGCCGCGGCGTGGCCGACGTCGCCACCTCGCGCAAGCGCGTGGAGCTTCAGATGAACCAGCTCCAGCAGTCCTCGGACAAGCTGGACCGGCAGGCCCGCGACTCGCTGGCGGCCGGCCGCGAGGACCTGGCCCGTGAGGCGCTGACCCGCAAGTCGGGGATCTCCACTCAGCTGAGCGACCTGAACACGCAGTACGCCTCGCTCCAGGGCGAGGAGGAGAAGCTCACCAACGCCTCCCAGAGGCTCCAGGCCAAGGTGGACGCCTTCCGGACCCGTAAGGAGACCATCAAGGCCACCTACACCGCGGCCGAGGCGCAGACCCGGATCAACGAAGCCTTCTCCGGCATCTCCGAGGAGATGGGCGACGTCGGCATGGCCATCCAGCGGGCCGAGGACAAGACGGCCCAGATGCAGGCCAGGGCGGGCGCTCTCGACGAGCTGATGGCCTCCGGCGCGCTGGACGACGTGGTGAGCGGCCCCCGCGACGACATCCAGTCCGAGCTGGACCGGATCGGCGCCACCCACGGCGTGGACGGCGAGCTGGAGCGGATGAAGGCCGAGCTGGCCGGGACCAGCGCCCCGCGCGAGCTCGAGGGCGGCGCCAACGGCGGCTCGAGCGTGCACCCCGCGGCCCCGGCGACCGCCGCCACCGACCAGAAGCCTGCGGGTGAGCCGCAGTGATCGTCCGCATTCTGGGCGAGGGTCAGCTGCACGTCGACGACTCCGCGCTGGGCGAGCTGAACAAGCTGGACGCCAAGCTGGAGGCCGCCGTCGAGCACGGTGACCAGGCTGAGTTCGCGGCGGCGGCCGCCGCTTTGTTCAGCCGGATCAGGGCGATCGGCACCCCGGCCGAACCGGGGGAGCTGGAGCCTTCCGCGCTGATCCTGCCGCCCGCCGACGCGAGCATGGAGGACGTGCGCAAGCTGCTGGCCGACGACGGGCTGATCACCGGCTGAGAGTTGCCTGACCCCGGCCGGCGGCGGCCCGGCCGGGGGAACGGAATCTGCTTGGGTGGCGTTGTAATGAAGTAAGGCGGCGCATACGCAAGCCGCTTACTGAAACGGAGGCGCCCCCCGATGGCGCGAACTCGCTACGCGTCTGACCCCGGGCTGATCGCGCGCATGGGCGCGACACTCTTTCTGCTCGGCCTGGTCTTCGTCGGGCTCGTCGTGGGCCTGTTCTATTTGCTTGACATCTATGCCAACCGGCGCGGCGGCGGCGGTGGCAGCGCGACCGGATTCGTCGTCCTGGCCGGCCTGATCGGCATCGGGGCCGCCTTCGCGTCCTACTACTGGTCGGACAAGATCGCGCTGCGTACCTCCGGAGCCCGGCTGGTCAAGCCCGAGGACTCGCGGGAAGCCGCGCGGCTGCACGCCGTGGTGGACCGGCTCTGCGCGCTGGCCAACATGCCCAAGCCGCAGATCGCCATCGCCCCCACGTCCATGCCCAACGCGTTCGCTACCGGCCGCAGCAGCAAGGTCGCCGTGCTGTGCGCGACCCAGGGCCTGCTGGACAAGCTGGACGACAACGAGGAGCTTGAGGGCGTCCTGGCCCACGAGCTGTCGCACGTGGCCCACAAGGACGTCGCGGTGATGACGGTGGCCTCGGTGCTGGGCATCGTCGCCGCGCTGCTGGTCAGGTTCGCCTTCTACGGCGAGCTGTTCGGCGGCGGCGGCCGGGGTCGCGGCGGCAATAACAACAACAACGGCGGCGCCCTGCCGGTGCTGCTGATCGTGATGCTGGTCGGCATCGTCGTGTACGCGGTCAGCTTCCTGCTCATCCGGCTGCTCTCGCGCTACCGCGAGCTGTCCGCCGATCGCTCCGGCGCCCTGCTCACCGGACGGCCGTCCGCGCTGGCCAGCGCGCTGGTCAAGGTCACCGGCGACATGGCGCGGATCCCGACCAGGGACCTGCGCGCGGCCGAGCCGCTGAACGCCTTCTACTTCGCCCCGGCGCTGGCCCGCAAGGGCAACGAGCTGAACCTGTCCGCGATCTTCTCCACCCACCCGTCGCTGGACAAGCGGCTGGCGCAGCTGGAGAAGATCTCCAAGCAGCTCGGCCGCTAAGCTCGGACCCGGCCCCTTCGGGCCGGGCCGGGCCCGCGCAGTCAGTCACGGGAGGTAGCCAGTGGGATTCCTGGACACGCTGCTGGGCCGGACCAAGCCCGCGCCGCCGAACCTGGACAACCTGTTCGGGCTGCCCAGCGCGGCCGTCACCATGGAGGCGGCCACCGACTTCAAGCCCACCGGCACCGGCTCGGTGTGCTTCCGGTCGGCCGAGGGACGGGCCTTCAGCGACATCGAGAAGGACGTCCGCGAGCTGCTCAGCATGAGCAACGAGCAGGCGGTCGAGGTCTCGACCGACAGCTACGGGTTCACCTGGCTGGTTGCCCACCATGACGCCAGTGACCCCGCAGGCCTGGTCACCGACCTGCACGCGGTTAATTCCTCGCTGGAACAAGGGGGTTCGGGCCGCAGCTGCTCTGCACGATCATGGCCTTCCGCGACTCCGGGGGCCGCAGCCTGGGGCTGGTCTACCTGTACAAGCGGGGCACCTTCTACCCGTTCGCCCCCGCGGGCGGCGAGCGCCGGGACAACGGGCTCGAGCTCCAGATCCGCGGCGTGCTCGGCGACGACCTCAAGATCGAGCCGGACCTCAGCCGCTGGTTCCCGGTCTGGGGCGCGCCGGGCCTGTGACCCGGAATGCGTAATCCGGAATGCCCGTGATCCGGAATGCGGGGGCAGGGCATATGGTTGTGAGAGCAGGTGACGGGGCCGCGCCGCAGGGGTGCTGGCCAGTCTGACGCGGGAGTTAACCCACATGACAGTTCAGGACCAGGCGACCACCCAGGGCATCATCCTCACTGAGGCTGCCGCGGTGAAGGTCGGCAACCTCCTGGAGCAGGAGGGCCGCGACGACCTGCGGCTGCGTATCGCCGTGCAGCCCGGCGGCTGCTCGGGCCTGCGCTACCAGCTCTACTTCGACGAGCGCGAGATCGACGGCGACATCGTCAGCGCGTTCGGCTCGGTCAAGGTCGTCACGGACAAGATGAGCGCCCCCTACCTCAGCGGCGCCAGCATCGACTTCGTGGACACGATCGAGAAGCAGGGCTTCACGATCGACAACCCGAACGCCTCGGGCTCCTGCGCCTGCGGCGACTCGTTCCACTGACCAAGCGCTAAGAGGCCGTCGCGCGCCTGCGCTCCCTGCCGGGGTTGGCGTGCGGCGGCCTTTCGCGCGCCCAGGTTCTGTCGGCCCCTCATGTTATGGTCATAACATGAGCGAGAAGAAGGCCGTGCTCAACGTCACGGTCCCCGAGTCCATGGCCGAGGCCGTGCGCGAGGAGGCCGCGACGCGGAACGTCACGATCTCCAGCGTGGTCGAGGCGGCCCTGGCCGAGCAGCTCAAGTGGTACAAGATCCGCGCCGACGGCCTGGCCGCAATGGACGAGCTGTACCAGCAGATCGGCTACCCGACGCCCGAGCAGGCAGCGGCGGCTAAAGCTGCGGTGGACGACGAGGAGCGGCTCATCGCCGAGATGCTGGAGGTCGAGCGGCGCGACTCCGCCCACCGTGAAGCTGGTGTCGCATGAGGGCGGTCGGATACGAGGACGTCGTTTACGACAGCGGAGCTCTCGTGGCTATCGCCGATCCCCGAAACCGCGCGGCCGTCGACCGTCATCGCGAACGGCTCAGCCGCGGGCGCAAAATCATGGTTCCGACGGTGGTCGCAGCGCAAGTGGTACGCAAGCCAGCGGTTCAGGCTCGCCTCATGAAGGCGCTCCAGGGCTGCGAGTTAGTGCCGTTCACCGCGGATCACCATGTTTCAGTTGGTCAGCTTCTGGCGGTATCAGGGACGGCCGACGTCGTCAACGCGTTCGTCGCGCTGCTGGCCGCTCGAACGACGGCCAGAATCGTCAGCAGCGACCCCGACGACATCGGGCGGCTGCTGAGCTGCCTCGGCGTACGGCGGCCGGTGCTCCAGGCCTGACCGGCCGGGGCGGCGCGCGGTAGCCTGACTCAGCCCGCTCGTCTCCGAGCCCGCCGCCTCAGCCTAAGGACTACCCAGCCGTGCGCATTGCCGTTACCGGGTCGATCGCGACCGACCACCTGATGACCTTCCCCGGCCGGTTCGTCGAGCAGCTCATGCCCGACAAGCTGGACAAGGTGGCGCTGTCGTTCCTGGTGGACTCCCTGGACATCCGCCGCGGCGGCGTCGCCGCCAACATCGCCTTCGGGCTGGGCTGCCTGGGCCAGCGGCCGCTGCTGGTCGGCACGGTGGGCGAGGACTTCGCCGACTACCGCCGCTGGCTTGAGCACCACAACGTCGACACCAGCCGGGTGCGCGAGTCCACGCTGCACCACACGGCCCGGTTCATCGGCACCACCGATGCCGACATGAACCAGATCGCCTCGTTCTACCCCGGCGCGATGAGCGAGGACGTGGAGATCGACCTGAGCGACCTGGTCGGCCAGGCCGACCTGGTGCTGATCGGGGCCAGCGACCCCCAGGCCATGCTCCGCTTCACCCCGATGTGCCGCGAGCTCGGCCTGCCGTTCGCCGCCGACACCTCCTGGCAGCTGGCCCGGCTGGATGGCGAGCAGGTCCGCGCCCTGGTCGAGGGGGCGGCCTACCTGTTCAGCAACGAGTACGAGGCCGAGCTCATCGAGCACAAGACGGGCTGGACGAGCGAGGAGCTCACGGCCCAGGTCGGGATCCGGGTCACCACGCTGGGCTCGGCCGGGGCCCGGGTGGACCAGGTCGGACAGCCGGCGGTCCTGGTCCCGCCGCTGCCCGACGTGACACCCCGCGAGCCGACCGGGGCCGGTGACGCGTTCCGCTCCGGGTTCCTGGCCGCGGTGGCCTGGGGCCTGAGCCTGGAGCGCGCCGCCCAGCTGGGCAACCTGATCGCCGTGCACGCGCTGGAGACCACCGGGACCCAGGAGTACGTGCTCAAGCCCGACGAGCTGGCCCAGCGGCTCACCGCCGCCTACGGCGCCCAGGCGGCCCAGGAGATCGCGGCGCACCTGAGTTGAGTCCCCCAGGCTGCGCCTGGGGGACTCAACTCAGGTCGTGCCCCAAACTTCGGCTCAGCCGGTGCCGAAGGTCTGGATGTAGTGCCAGGGCGAGCCGACGCCGGTCGCGTCGTCATAGCCCGGCGTGGCCGGCAGCGCGGCGGCGCCCTCGCCGTCGATGCCCAGCGTGCGCAGGTAGTACAGGATCGGCAGGCCCTTGGTGGCCGGGTTGGTGTAGTTGCCCCGGACCTGAGCCAGCGGCGCCGGGCCCAGCGGATGGTCGGTGACGTCGCGGAAGGCGTCGGTGCCGTACCGGTGGTAGATAGCCGGGTTGGCGAAGCCGAGCGGCCCGCCTGCCGCCTGCTGCGCGTCCGCCTCGATGCCGGCGAACGTCGGGCACGAGACGCTGGTCCCGCCGATGCGGCTGAGCGAGAAGCGGTAGCTCTTGCCGTCCGGCTGGAGCGTGGTCTGGCCGACCAGGAAGCCGGTGGCCGGGTCGGCGTAGGCCGACACGTCCGGGACCACCCGCATCGGCTGGGCGCTCAAGCGTCCGCTGGGCAGCCGCGCGCCACAGCCGCGGCGGGACCACCCCCTGCTGGTAGACGGGCTGGCCGAACAGCGTGGACGTGCCGCCGCCGCTGCCGCCGTCGAATCCGGCCGGGTAGGGCCCCGGCAGCGGATACTGCCAGGACTTGCCGCGCTTGCCCAGCGGGTTCAGGATCGTGCCCCAGGCCGTCTCGAACTGGTAGTTGCCCCGGGCGCCGATGGCCAGGCTGGTGCCGCCGACCGAGGTCGCCCACGGGTCCGAGGTCGGGTAGTCGACCTGGGTCCGGCTCGAGAAACCGGGGTCCTCGCCCGGGGACTCGTAGCCGTTGTCGCCGGAGGAGAACAGCACCGCGATGCCCTCGGCCGCCGCGGCCTGCAGGATCAGGTGGTAGACGTCCACGAAGCCGGCTCGCCCCGGCCTCGGTGTCACCCCACGAGTTGCTGATGATGCTGGCCAGGTGATTGTTCACGATCCGGGCCAGGGCGTCGGCCAGGTCGGGGTCGTTGCAGCTGGCCGCGGCCACGAACCTGACCCGCGCGTCCGGCGCCATGCCGTGCACCGACTCCACGTCCAGCGTCTGCTCGCCGTACCAGCCCTGGGCGTCGCACTGATTCGGGCCCGCGTCGGTGAACCGGGCGGCAGGTACTGCTGGTACTGGCCCGGCGCGAACGGCTGGTCCCCGACGACCCGGGCATAGGTGTTCGCGTCCGACAGCATCGTGGGGGAGGCGTAGGCGTTCACGATGGCCACCGTCTGCCCCGCGCCGGTCATGCGCGACGCGGTCACCCCGTAGACGCCGCGGACCTGGCGCGGCGTGTAGCCGCACACCGCCCACGGCCAGTGCCGGCCGTAGGCCGTCGGCTTGCTGGTCGCGATCTTCTGGTTGTAGTACGACCCGCAGGGGCGGGCCACCCAGTAGTTCGGGCCCGGCGGCGGCAGCTTGGCCGACGCCGCCTGCTGCGCCGCGGCCTGCGGCCCCGCCCTCCGCCGCACCGCCCTGCGCCGCACGGTCATGCGGCGCATGGTCTGCCGGGCCGTGCTCAGCCCGGTGACGTCCAGCACCGAGGCGGCCACGGCGGCCGGCACGCTCACCGCCTGCTCGGGCGCGCGGACCAGGCCCTGCCCGGCCAGCCGGTAGCGGGCGAACCGCACGCCGAACGCGCGGCGGGCCGCCGCCAGCGATCCCGAGACGGCCAGGTACCCGCCCGCGATATCCACCCGGCGCGGCGGCCCCGGCGGCCTGCGCGACCCCGGCCCCGGCCCCGGCCACCAGGCTGGAGAGTCCTAACGCGCCGACGGCCAGCGCGAGGCCTGCCGCCCGACTCGGCTGTGCTGCGGCATGGGCGTCCCTTCCGCTCCGATATTGGCTGGTCAGCTGGCTCACCCCGCCAGCCGCCAGGCATACCCCCGCGGTCGGCCGCCCGTCGTTCAAGTCCCGACACGCGCCGGCGGCCGGGATGCTCACCGGGGCGGGGGCCCCGTCACTACGCCGGGTAGTAGCGGTAGCGTGGCGGTTATGCCACCCGCCGCCGGATATCACGGGCCGCCGGAGCTGACCGTCGCCAGGGCCTTCAGCGAGTGGGTGCTCGATCCGTGGGCGCTGGCGGTCATCGTCGCTGCTGGCCGCTGGCCTACCTGACCGGAGTGCGCCGGGTGCGGCGGTCCGGGCAGCACTGGCCCGCCGGGCGCGTCGATCGCGTTCTGCGGGCTCGGCCTCGGCTTCGCCGTCATCGCGACCATGTCGTTCCTCGGCGCCTACCAGACCGTGCTGTTCTACGCCCGGGCGGCGCAGACCACCGTGCTGCTGCTCCTGGCGTGCCGCTGTTCCTGGCCCTGGGCCTGCCGATCAGCCTGGTCATCGCGGCGGCGCCCCGGCCGGGCGCCAGGATCGAGGCGGCCATCGCGCAGCCGCACGGCCAGGATCCCACGTTCCCGGCCATCACCACCATGGTCCTGGTGGTCATGCCGTTCCTGGTCTACTTCACCGCCTGGTACGCGGCCGGGCTCACCTCGACCGGCGTGCGCGAGCTCACCCACCTGGCGTTGCTGGTGCCCGGCCTGGCGTTCTTCTGGACGCTGCTGCGGGTCGACCCGGTGCCCAAGGCCTACCCCTACGTGGTGGCGCTGTGGATCACCGGCGCCGAGGTCATCGGCGACGCGGTGCTCGGGCCTGGCCATCATCGCCGACCCGCACCTGATCGCCAGCGCCTACTACCACGCGCTGGCCCGGCCGTGGGGGCCGACCCTGAGCACCGACCAGGTGCTGGGCGGCGGCACGCTGTGGGTGCTCGGCGACATCGTCGGCCTGCCGTTCCTGGTCGCGCAGCTGATCCAGATGATCCGCGAGGACGAGGCACGAGGCCAAGGTCATCGACGCCGAGCTCGACGCCGCCGAGGCCGCTCAGGCGGCCGCGGCGGCCACTCGATGCCGCGGCGGCAGCGCCGGGAGGCCGGACCGCCGGGGCCAGCCCGGCCGCGGCGCGGCGGCCCTGGTGGGAGTCCGACCCGCGGTTCGCGGAGCGCTTCGAGGCCGTGACGACGCCGACCAGCCGGGCCAGCGACCGACCCGTCCGGGCTCAGTAACTGCGCCGGACCAGGAACGACCAGCCGGAGCCGAGCTCGCGCGGCCCACGTACTCCTGCGACTTCAGCTTGCACCAGGCCGGGCAGGTCGCTCTTGGCCGCCGGGTCGTCGGCCAGCACCTCGACGGTCTGGCCGATGGCGACCTCCCGGATCCGCTCGGCCAGCATGATGATCGGGATCGGGCACTTGCGGCCCAGCGCGTCGATGGTCAGCGCCGCGACGCCGGGCCGTCCGCCCGGCCGCCCGGCCGCGCGCTGCTCCGCTGTCACGCGGCTACCTCCCCGTCAGGGCCGTGCCGCCCGCCCCGACAGTGTCCCGCAGTTCCGCCGCCGATGACACGCGGCGTGCCAGCTGTGAGGCCACGTCTGTGAAGGCACCGTCGTGCTGCTGCGAGGCACTGCCTGGCCGATACCCGGCGCGCCGACGCGATATGCGCGAGTACCGGGGGTACCGCAGGACGCGAGGCCGGTCCGTTGTACTGTTTCCACGACAGGCTGTAGGACGAGCGTTCCCGGCCTGGAAAGAGCCGGGAAGTCATCCGCTGGGAAGGCAATATGTGAGTCTCTATCCGCAGTCACCCGCGCCTCAAGGGGTCAGAGCACGCCAGCTGCGGCGCTGGCTGCCGCGCACGGCCCTCGCTGTCGGCCTGGTGACCATGACGGCCGGCTGCAAGTCGACGCCACGTTCACCAAGCTGGGCCTGCGTGCCGCCGGAGACGACGCAGGGCCAGACCGATCGTCGACCTGTGGCAGGGCTCGTGGATCGCCGCCTTCGCCGTCGGCGTCCTGGTCTGGGGCCTGATCGTCTGGGCGATCATCTTCCACCGCAAGCGCTCGGACCGGGTGCCGCACCAGGTCAGGTACAACCTGCCGATCGAGATCATGTACACGGTCGTGCCGTTCGTCATGGTCGGCGTGCTGTTCTTCTTCACGGCCCGCGACGAGAACCAGATCGACGCGCTCTCGGCGCACCCGGCCGTGGTCGTGAACGTCACCGGCTTCCAGTGGAGCTGGTCCTTCCAGTACCCGCAGTACGCGGTGAACGGCTCCAAGGCGCTGTGCGGCAACGCCGACGTGTGCGAGCTCGGCCCGACCTGGAACGGCACCATCCCCGGCAACGAGAGCAGGCTGCCGCTGCTGGAGATCCCCGAGCACGAGACCGTGCGGTTCAACCTCACCTCGGCCGACGTCATCCACTCGTTCTGGGTCATCCCGTTCGAGTTCAAGCGCGACGTCGTGCCCGGCCACCCCAACCACTTCCAGGTCTACAGCGACCCAGCCGGCACCTCGATCGGGCGCTGCTCCGAGCTGTGCGGGCTGTACCACAGCCGGATGCTGTTCCGCGTCAAGATCGTGCCGCAGGCCCAGTTCAACACGTGGATCCACGCGCAGCAGGCGCAGCAGAACGCAGGCCACGGGGGTGCCGTCAGTGACCGCGATTAAACCACCGCCGACTACTCGCCCTCCCCAAGCGCGCGCTACCGCAAGGGCTCGCTGCTGGCGGACTGGCTGTCGTCCACCGACCACAAGATCATCGGTCACCTGTACCTGATCACGTCGTTCGGGTTCTTCCTGATCGGCGGCCTGATGGCGATGATCATGCGGGCCCAGCTGATGGGCCCGAACAACCACATCGTGTCCGACCAGCAGTACAACGAGCTGTTCACCATGCACGGCACGATCATGCTGCTGCTGTTCGCGACGCCGCTGTTCGTCGGGTTCGCGAACGAGATCATGCCGCTGCAGATCGGCGCCCCCGACGTCGCCTTCCCGCGGCTGAACCTGCTGAGCTACTACTTCTTCCTGTTCGGCGGGCTGATCCTGGTGGCCAGCTTCCTGACCCCGGGCGGCGTCGGCCGCGTTCGGCTGGTACGCCTACTCGCCGCTGACCAGCGCGCTGTACTCGCCCGGCATCGGCGGCGACATGTGGATCATGGGCCTGGTGCTGGCCGGCCTCGGCACCATCCTCGGCGGCGTCAACTTCGTCACCACGATCCTGTGCATGCGCGCGCCCGGGCATGACCATGTTCCGGATGCCGATCTTCACCTGGAACATCCTGCTCACCAGCTTGCTGGCGCTGCTGGCCTTCCCGGTGCTGACCGCGGCGCTGCTGGTCCTGGAGACCGACCGAAAGCTCGGCGCCCAGGTGTTCGCGGCCAGCAGCGGCGGCGCGATCCTGTGGCAGCACCTGTTCTGGTTCTTCGGCCATCCCGAGGTCTATATCGTGGCGCTGCCGTTCTTCGGCATCGCCACCGAGGTCCTGCCGGTCTTCTCCCGCAAGCCCTGCTTCGGCTACAAGGGCCTGGTCGGCGCGACGATCGCGATCGCCGGCCTGTCGCTGACGGTGTGGGCGCACCACATGTTCACCACCGGCGCGGTGCTGCTGCCGTTCTTCTCGTTCATGACGTTCCTGATCGCGGTGCCGACCGGGGTGAAGTTCTTCAACTGGGTCGGCACGATCTGGCGCGGTCAGCTCAGCTTCGAGCCAGCCATGCTGTTCATCCTGGGCTTCCTGGTCGTGTTCCTGTTCGGCGGCCTGACCGGCATCATCCTGGCCTCGCCGCCGCTGGACTTCGCGGTCAGCGACTCCTACTTCGTCGTCGCGCACTTCCACTACGTGCTGTTCGGCACGGTGGTGTTCTGCATGTTCGGCGGGTTCTACTTCTGGTGGCCCAAGTTCACCGGCAAGATGCTCAACTCCACCATGGGCAAGTGGCACTTCTGGCTGGTGTTCATCGGCTTCAACGGGACGTTCCTGGTCCAGCACTGGCTGGGCGTCATGGGCATGCCGCGCCGCGTCGCGAACTACCCGTACCTGCCGCACCTGGCCACCACGCTGAACGACATCTCGTCGATCGCGGTCGTTCGTCCTCGGCGCCTCGACGCTGATCTTCCTCTACAACATCTACTGGACGCACAAGACACGCCGAGCGGGTCACCGCCGATGACCCCTGGGGCTTCGGCAACTCGCTGGAGTGGGCGACGTCCTGCCCGCCGCCGCGGCACAACTTCACGTCGATCCCGCGGATCAGGTCCGAGCGCCCCGCGTTCGACCTGCACTACCCGCACATCAAGTCCGGCCGCGACCGCGAGCTGGAGCGGACCAGCAGGCGATCGGAGTGGGCGAGTGAAAGTCGAGGCCTACCTGTTCCTGGGCTGCGCCGGCGTTCTTCGGCGCGTCGGACCTGGTCTACTGGAACTTCTCGCACGACCCGACGGGCACGACGGCGCTGGCGCTGTCGGTCTGCCTGGCCTTCCTCATCGGCTTCTACGTCCTGTTCACCGGCCGGCGGCTGCCGCCGCGGCCCGAGGACGACCAAGCAGGGCGAGATCGACGAGGGCACCGGCGAGCTGGGCTTCTTCAGCCCGCACAGCTGGTGGCCGCTGTTCGTCGGCCTGGCCGGCGGGCTGGCCGCGGTCGGCTTCGCGATCGGCTGGTGGCTGTTCCTGATCGGCGCGCTGGCCGTCATCCTCAGCATGATCGGCTTTGTCTTCGAGTACTACCGCGGCCACTACGCGCACTGAGCCCGGGGTTTACCCGGCCAGGATCTCGCCGAGCCGGCTGGCCACCAGCTCCCAGCGCCACTCGCGGTCCACCCAGGCCTCGCCCTTGTCGCCCATCGCGGCCGCCCCCGCCGGGTCGCACAGCAGCTCGATCAGCCGGGCCGCGAGGGCGTCCTCGCTGCCGGCCGGGCACCACGTAGCCCGTCTCGCCGTGCAGGATGGCGTCCGGCGCGCCGCCCGAGTCGCCGCCGACCACCGGCAGGCCGGTGGCCGACGCCTCCAGGTAGACGATGCCGAGGCCCTCCACGTCCAGGCCGCTCGCGCCGGGTCCGGCACGGCATGGCGAACACGTTGCCCGCGTCGTAGTAGGCCGGCAGTTCCTCGGCCGGGCACCGGCCCGGCGAACAGCACCGAGTCGCTCCGCCCAGCCGCTCGGCCAGCCGGCCCAGCTCGGCCCGGTACGGGCCGTCGCCCGACCAGCAGCAGCAGCGGATCGCCGCCGACCTTGGCCCGCACCAGCGGCCAGGCCCGGAGCAGCGTGTCCTGGCCCTTGCGCGGCACCATCCGGGAGACGCAGACCACCACGGGCTGGCCGCGGGCCGATGCCGAGCCGCTGCCGGATGGCCGCGCCCCCGGCGCCGGGCCGGAAGGCCGTGGTGTCCACGCCGGGCGCCAGCCGGACCATGCGCGCCGCGGCCGCCGGCGAGAGCGCGCGGGCCAGCCGGAGCCGGAAGTACTCGCCCAGGTAGGTGACGACGTCCACCTCGTCGCCGATGCGGCGCAGCAGCGACGCGGGCCGCGGGCAGCGCGGCCCAGCCGGCCTCGTGGCCGTGGGTCAGCGCGACGATCCGCCGGGCGCCCGGCGCGGCGCAGCGCTGGGCGCCAGCAGCCCCAGCGGCGCCGCCGCACCGAACAGCACGGTGTCGCAGTCGTACTCGCGCCAGGATCGACCGGCCGCGCGGCGGGCCACGGTCGGGACGGGCAGCATCAGCGAGGTGCGGTGCCGGACGACCGGGAACGGCTGCCGGGCGTCGAACGCCGCCGCCCCCTCCCACGTCGGGCGCGTAGACGCAGACCGGGACCGCCGGCAGGCGGGCGGCCAGCGCGTGAACGAACGACTGAATGCCGCCGCGCCGCGGCGGGAAGTCGTTCGTGACGATCAGGACTCTGCGCATCTCGCTCCCGTGCCACAGGCGCCGCCGGGACCGTGGCTTCCCTGGCGGCCCTGGCCGCCGAGATAGGGAGCCTACCGGTCGCCGCGATACGAGCGCGCCCGGCCCGTGGAATCCGGGCCGGGCGCGCTCGCGTCTGACGATCAGTGCCGTCTGGCTCGTGCTACGGCCGGACCACTCCGTCGAGGTTGGCGGAGTACCAGCCGGTCAGCGGGACCTTCTCCACGTCCATGCCGGTTTGCGGGGCGTCTATCAGCTCACCGCCGCCGACGTACATGCCCACGTGACCTCGCCGTCGAACACCAGGATGTCGCCGGGCTGCAGGTCGCGCTCGCTGACGTGGGGCAGGTCGGCCCAGTGCTCTTAGCTGGTGCGCGCGATCGACACGCCCGCGGCCGCCCAGGCCTGCGATCATCAGCCCGGAGCAGTCGAAGCCCTGGTTGCACGGACCCGTGCCGCCGTAGACGTACGGACAGTGGGCCGCGACCTGGGCATAGGCGAACGCAACTGCCTTCCCGGCCGCGCCGCTGACCGGCGGGGGCGGGCTGCCGCCGCCGCCGCCCCCACCGCCGCCGCCGCCCGCCGCCGGGGCCGGCCACCTTGCGCTGCTTGGCCGTGAGCTGGTCCAGCAGCGCCTTCTGCTTGGTGATCAGGCTGTTCAGCGCGCTCAGGCGGTGCATGATGTTCTTCTTGAGCTGGGCGATGCCCTGTCTGGGTCCGTGCGCGCCGCCTGCTGGGTGTTGCGAGCCGCGCGGGCCGCCGCGAGGAACTGGTCCATCTCGGCGTTGTTGGCCGAGGACAGCTCCAGCAGGATCGAGGACTGGTCCAGGATCTGCTGCGGCTTGCCCGAGGTCAGCAGCGCGATCGAGGAGTTCATGCTGCCCTGCTCGTAGGCCTGGGCGGCGATCTGGCCGATCTGGCCCCGCATGGAGTTGAACTGCGTGGCGTACCCTGGCCTCTTGCGCTTGACCACCGCGAGCCGCTGGTTGGCCGCGACTGAGCTCCTGCTTCACCTGGTCCAGCTGCTGGTCCAGCTTGTCCGCCTTGGCGTCCAGCTGGCTGAGCTTCTTCTCGACCTGGGCGGCGGTGGGCTGCGGGGAGGCCACGGCCACGCCTCCGGTGGCGACGAGCAGGCCGGTCGCGGCCAGCCCAGCCGTCACGGTTGCGTGCATCCGCAGCTCCCGGTCGCGGTACTTCAGGGCCCGGCGTTCGAGCCGGTGCGCGCGCAGCCAGGCGATCATCTGGCGGCGTATGCACCTGCGTGACACGCTCCTTCTCCCACTTGCTGCCTACCGGGTCAGCTGACGGGTTCGGGCAGTGGAAGGTCGCCCTACGGCCCGTCCTTTAGGTCGGGTCGATTCACCCCTGGCTAGCCGGGCGTTCTCACGCCTGACGGCCCGCCGGTGGTTCCCCGGCTCCTCAGCCGTCGCAGTGACCGGCAACGAGGACTCGGCAGTGGCCGATCACCGCCGCCATGCTGGCGGCTGATGAGCGATACGGCTCGAGGCACGACACTAGTGGACCTGCAATAGCGGATTCCACCGGTTCGCGAACTCCCGCGATTCGAGTTCGTCGTTCCGCAGCGATAACAATGCCATTACGAAACTTGGGCATCCCGTCACCACGCCCGTGCCTACCCCTGTGACGGCAGCGCTCCAGGTGGCCGCAAGTGACGTTCCCCGAGGCCCGGCGAGCCGCTCGCCGGAGTGTCAGAGGCTGGCTCTACCGTGAAGCCATGGTCGGACAATTGCCCGCCGGGGGCTCTGGCCCGGCCGCTGCGCCGTCATTCGCAGCGGCCGGGGATACGCCTTTGGTCGCGGGCCTGGACGTGGTCGTCGTCGACGTGGAGACCACGGGCTTCCGGCCCGGCCAGGCCACGATCATCGAGATCGGCGCGGTCCGGCTCAGCGGCCGGCAGGTAACCGGCGAGTTCTTCTCGCTCGTCAGCCCGGCCCCGGCGTGGCGGTGCCCGAGGGCATCACCGAGCTGACCGGGATCACCGACGACATGGTCGGCGGGGCGCCGCGCGCAGCCGACGCACTGGCCGCCTTCCTGACCTTCGCCAGGGGCGCGGTGCTGGTCGCCCACAACGCGCCGTTCGACATGGGCTTCCTGCCAGCGGCTGCCGGGCCAGCGGGCTGGCCTGGCCGCCCACGGCGGTGCTGGACACCGCGGTGCTGGCCCGGCGGTGCTGCGCGAGGAGCAGGTGCCCGACTGCAAGCTGGCCACGCTGGCCGCGTACTTCGGCACCCGGACCGCGCCCTGCCACCGGGCGCTGGCCGACGCCCAGGCCACCGGCGAGGTGCTGCTCGGCCTGCTGGACCTGGTGGCGGCCGCCCGGTCGGGCCGGGGGCCGAGTCAGGGCCACGGCCTGGGCCCGCGCCCGGTGGCCGCGCTGCCCGCGCCGCGGCCGCTGGCCGCCATCTGCGCCTGAGCCCGGCGGCGCGTCCGTCAGGGGAGAGGCGGCCGCGGAAGAGGCGGCTGTACGCTACTGGCGCGGCCGGGGCGCAGGTTCCCGGCGCCTTGAGTTCCCGGCGTCTCGGGAGGCGACCGTGGTCACCGCTATCGTCCTGATCAAGTGCGACGTCGCGCGCATTCCGGAGACGGCGCAGACGATCGCCCAGATGCCGGCGGTCAGCGAGGTGTACTCGGTGACCGGCGAGTTCGACTTGGTGGCCCTGGTGCGGGTGCGCGCCCACGAGGAACTCGGCGACGTGATCCCCGGCTCGCTCAACAAGGTCGCCGGCGTCACGCACACCGAGACCCACATCGCGTTCCGCACCTACTCGCGGCACGACCTCGAGGCCGCGTTCGCGCTCGGCTACCCCGAGCAGGGCTGAGCCCCCCGGCCCGAGCCCATTGCTGAGCCCACGGCCGAGCCGGGGCTGGCGGGCTCAGCTAGGGCTGGGCGGCGGCCAGGCGGCGACTGGCGGCCGCCCAGCGGGCCAGCAGGTCCGCGGCCGCACCCGAGTCCACCGCCTGGCTGGCTCGCGCGTAGCCGTCGGCCAGGGCCTGGACCAGCGCGTCGGGGCTGTCCACGCCCGCCTCGGCGGCCAGCGCGGCCGCCGCGTTCAGCAGCACCGTGTCGCGCACCGGGCCCGGCGCACCGCCCAGGAAGGCTCGCGCCACCTCGGCGTTGCGGGCCGCGTCGCCGCCGACCAGGTCGTCCAGCGCGGGACCGGGGGATGCCCAGGCTCGGCCGGGTCGAACGCGGGCCTCGCTGACGGTGCCGCCGTGCACCACCCAGACGGTGGACGGGCGCGGTGGTGGTCAGCTCGTCCAGGCCGTCGTCGCCGTGGAAGACCAGCGCCGAGTTGCCCCGGCCGGCCAGCACGCCGGCCAGGACCGGGCCCATCCGCGGGTCGGCCACCCCGACCGCCAGCGCCGAGGGCCGGGCCGGGTTGGTCAGCGGGCCGAGGAAGTTGAACACCGTGGGCACGCCGAGCTCGCGGCGGGCCACCGAGGCGTGCCGGAGCGCCGGGTGGTACAGCGGCGCGAACAGGAACGCGACCCCCACCTCGGCCACCAGCTGCTCGGTGGCCGGCGGGCGGCAGGTCGATCACCACGCCCAGGGCCTCCAGCACGTCGGCCGTGCCGCAGGCCGAGGAGGCGGCCCGGTTGCCGTGCTTGACCATGCGGGCGCCGGCCGCCGCGGCGACGATCGTGCCCATGGTCGAGATGTTGACCGTGTGCGCGCCGTCGCCGCCGGTGCCGACCAGGTCGACCAGCCGGCCGGGCACCGAGATCGGGACGGCGTGCGCCAGCATGGCCTGGGCCAGGCCGGTCGACCTCGGCCGACGGTCTCGCCCTTCGCCCGCAGCGCCACCGCGAAGCCCGCGATCTGGACGGGCGTGGCCGCGCCGTCCATGATCTCGTCCATCGCCCAGGCGGTCTCCTCGGCGGTGAGCGTGCTCGCCCCTGATCAGCGCGCCGATCAGCGCGGGCCAGCTAGTGCGCGCGTCCATCAGGCGTCAGGCCTGCAGGGCGGGCGGTGCCGCGCCGGCGCGCTGGCGCATCAGGCCGGCCAGGGCCTGGGCCAGCGCCACCGGGTCGATCGGGTGGCTGACCACCGCGTCCGCGCGGGACCAGGTGGCCAGCCAGCCGTCGTCGGCCCGGCCGATGATCAGCAGGACCGGCGGGCAGTCGTAGACCTCGTCCTTGGCCTGGCGGCAGACGCCCATGCCGCCGGCGGGCTGAGCCTCGCCGTCCAGCACCATGACGTCGGCCCCGCCGGCGTCGAGCAGGCGGATCAGCGCGGCTGGGTGGCCACTCGATGATCTCGGCCTCGGGCACGTCGGCGGCGGGGCGGCGCCCGATGGCGAGCCGGATCCGGGCGCGGGTGTCCGCATCGTGGCTATACACAACGACCTTCATGGAACTGGATGCTACCGACCCGGGGGGTCGGGGCAACGAAGGCCTACGCGGTGTCGTAATAATGGCCCCGTGGCGACAGCAACTACGAGGTGGTCCCGCGCACCCCCGCGAGCCGGCCCAACCTCGTCAGCGTCGGGACGATCGTCTGGTTGTCCTCCGAGCTCATGTTCTTCGCGGGCCTGTTCGCGATGTACTTCACCATCCGCGCGGTGGACAAGGGCATGGGCAAGCACTGGCCGATGGCCCACCTTGACCTGACGCTCGCCACCGACCAACACCATCGTGCTGCTGCTGTCCAGCGTCACCTGCCAGCTGGGCGTGTTCGCGGTGGAGCGCGGCCAGATCCGCCGGGCCGGCCGGATCTGGCAACGTCGCCGCGTGGGGCCTGCGCGAGTGGTACGTGCTGTCCTTCCTGATGGGCCTGTACTTCGTGCTCGGCCAGGGCTATGAGTACCTCGACCTGATCCAGAACCAGCACGTCACGCTGTCGTCCACCAACTACGGCTCGGTCTTCTACCTGACCACCGGGTTCCACGGCCTGCACGTCACCGGCGGGCTCATCGCGTTCCTGTTCCTGCTGGGCCGGACGTTCGCCGCCAAGCGGTTCACCCATGAGCAGCAGGTCAGCGCGATCGTCGTGTCCTACTACTGGCACTTCGTCGATGTGGTCTGGATCGGCCTGTTCACGACCATCTACCTGATCCACTGACCCGGGGACTTGGGGAACGCTGTGAGCTGGATCACCGCAAGGCGGCGGCACCCGGCCGCGGGCTACGCCATCCTCCTGCTCGGGCTGCTCCTGGTGGGCGCCGTCTACGCCTCGGTCACCGGGGCCGGCGTCCGGCGCCTCGGCCGCGCCCCCGGCGACCACCGACTCGGCCCTGGTCAGCGCCGGCGCAGCAGATCTTCCTGCAGACCTGCTCGGCCTGCCACGGAGAGTTCGCGCAGGGCACCAGCCAGGCGCGCCCGGCCTGATCGGCGTCGGCTCGGCCGCCGTTGACTTCCAGGTCAGCACCGGCCGGATGCCCGCCGCCGAGCAGGGCGCGGAGAACGTCCAGCAAGCCGCCGCGGCTGACCCCCAAGCAGACCCGCGCGGTCGCGGCCTACATCGGCTCGCTCGGCGGCGGCCCGGCCATGCCCGTCGGCCGCCCAGGTCAGCACCGCCGGGGCGAACGTGGGCCTGGGCCAGCAGCTGTTCGTCGGCCAACTGCAGCCCAGTGCCACAACTTCGTCGGCGCGGGCGGCGCGCTGACCTACGGCAAGTTCGCGCCCGCGCTCACCCAGTCAGCACCAACCGGCAGATCTACGAGGCCATGCTGACCGGTCCCGAGGCCATGCCGGTGTTCAACGACACCACCATCACCCCCAGCGAGAAGCGGGACATCATCGCCTACGTGACCGAGCGCGGACCCAGCCCAACCCCGGCGGGTTCAGCCTGGGCCGGGTCGGCCCGGTCACCGAGGGCCTGGTGGCCTTCCTCGGCCTGCTCCTGTTCATGGTGCTGATGGCGATCTGGATCACCGCGAAGCACGGAAGACAGGGCAACCATGAGTGAGACGAACGAGCCAGGCGAGCCGAGCACGGCAACGACCTGATGGCCGACCTCCGCCTGGACACCGGCCAAGGCCCGGCCGGCTCCGCACCGGGTGATCGGCACCCCGGCCCCGGCCGAGGCCCGGACCATGCTCGCCCCCGAGCCGGAGGAGGAGCACCCGCCGGCCCGCGAGCTGCCCGCCGACCCGGACGACCAGCACGCCAACAAGCGCGGCCAAGCTCGTCGCCGCCTGCTTCATCCTCGCCATGCTGGCCGGCCTGGGCTTCATCGCCTGCTACGTCATCTTCACGGACGCACTCGGTCAACGACGTGACGCACTCCAACCTGGCCCTGGGCATCACCATGGCCGCTGTCCTTCCTGCCGCTGGGCGTCGGCGCCACCATCTGGGTCCGGCACGTGATGCCGAACGTCGAGATCAGCCGAGCAGCGGCACCCGCTGCGGTCCACGCCCGAGAACCGGGCGGCGTTCGCCAAGACCTTCGAGGAGGGCGCCGAGGCCAGCGAGTTCGTCAAGCGCCCGCTGATCCGCCGGACGCTGATCGCGGCCACCGTGCCGGTCGCGCTGGCCCCGATCGTGCTGCTGCGCGACCTGGGCCCGCTGCCCTAGCAAGAGCCTGGACCACACGGTCTGGCGCAAGGGCACCGCGGCTGGTCGTCTACGGCACCAACCGGCCGCTCACCCCGGCCGAGTTCAACACGCCCGGCTCGCATCGATCACCGTGGTCCCCGGACGGCTACGCAGAGCGACGACGACGCCCTGGCCAAGGCGGCCGTGACCATCTATCAAGTTGGCGCCCGGCCAGCTCCAGCCGCCGACGGTGATGAACTGGACGGTCGAACGACATCGTCGCCTACTCCAAGATCTGCACGCACGTGGGCTGCCCGGCCGCCCTGTACGAGCAGACCACGCACCACATCCTGTGCCCGTGCCACCAGTCCACGTTCGACGCGGCGCGCGGCGCCAAGGTCCTGTTCGGGCCGGCCTACCCGGCCGCTGCCGCAGCTGCCGATCACCACGGACGCGCAGGGGTTCCTGGTCGCGCAGAGCGATTTCCATGAGGCGGTCGGCCCGAGCTTCTGGGAGCGGTCATGAGCGTCGAGCGCGGGCTCGAGGGCGTCGGCAGCTGGCTGGACGACCGGTTCACCGGGGCCAAGGGCGTCCGCATACCTGCTGCGGAAGGTCTTCCCCGACCACTGGTCGTTCCTGCTCGGCGAGATCGCCCTGTACTCGTTCATCATCTTGCTGCTGACCGGCACGTTCCTGACGTTGTTCTTCCAGCCGAGCATGACGGACGATCGTCTACCACGGCTCGTACCTACAACCTGGACGGCGTCAACATGAGCCAGGCCTACGCCTCGACGCTGAACATCAGCTTCGACGTCCGCGGCGGCCTGCTGCATGCGGCAGATCCACCACTGGGCGGCGGACCTGTTCGTGGCCGCGATCCTGGCCCACATGCTGCGGGTCTTCTTCACCGGCGCCTACCGCAAGCCGCGCGAGGTCAACTGGCTGATCGGGATCATCCTGTTCACGCTGGCCCTGCTCGAGGGCCTGTTCGGCTACTCGCTGCCGGACGACCTGCTGTCCGGCGCGGGGCTGCGGATCACCGAGGGCGTGCTCCAGTCCATCCCGATCGTCGGGACCTACCTGGCGTTCTTCCTGTTCGGCGGGGCGTATCCGGGGCACGTGATCATCCCGCGGATGTACATCCTGCACGTGCTGGTGATCCCCGGGCTGCTCCTGGCCCTGATCACGGCGCACCTGTTCATCATGACGTTCCAGAAGCACACCCAGATGCCGGGCAAGGGCCGCACCAACGCCGAACGTGGTCGGCGCGCCCGCCTACCCGTACTTCGCGGCCAAGACCGGGGCGTTCTTCTTCTTCACGTTCGCCGCGGTGGCCCTGGCCGCCACGTTTGCCCAGATCAACCCGATCTGGCTGTACGGGCCCTACAATCCCGTCGGCATCTCGGCCGGGTCGCAGCCCGACTTCTACATGGGCTTCCTGGAAGGCTCGCTGCGCATGATGCCCGCCTGGCAGTGGGTGGTCTTCGGGCACACGTTTGCCTTCAACGTGTTCATCCCGGCCCTGCTGCCGCTGGGGCTGATCATGACCGGGGCGGCGCTATGGCCGTTCCTGGAACAGTGGGTCACCGGGGATAGACGCGAGCATCACCTGAACGACCGGCCGCGCAACGCGCCGACCAGGACCGCGATCGGCATGACCACGGTCGCGTTCTATGGCGTGCTGTGGGCCGAGGGCGCCAACGACGTCATCGCCGACCACCTCGATATCCCGCTGTACACGATCACCTGGATCGCCCGGTTCTCGATCTTCCTCGTGCCGTGGATCACCTACGTGGTGACCAAGCGGATCTGCCTCGGCCTGCAGCGCGCCGACCTGCACACGCTGGAGCACGGCGTGGAGACGGGCATCATCCGCCAGCTGCCGACCGGCGAGTTCATCGAGGTGACCGAGGCGCCCTCGGAGGAGGAGCTGGCCGTGCTGACGTCCCGGCCGGACTACCTGCCGCTGCCCGGCCGGCGAGGAGTCGGCCGAGGGCGTGCCCGCGCCCGGCATGCGCGGCGCCGCCGGCCGGGTGCGCGAGCGGATGTACAACGTGCTCACCGAGAGCGTGCCGCTGACCGACGCCCACACCAACGGGCACGGCAACGGCCACGCCATCGAGGCGCGGCGACGGGCACGGGAACGGCCACGCCCCGGCCGCGGTGCCCGCCGGCGCTGGCGAGGGCGAGGGCGAGCAGCACGGCTCGCCCAGCTCGTCCGAGGAGGGCGAGGGCCAGCACTAACCGCGGAACAGCCAGTAACCGCAGAGCGATGCTGACGGCCCCTGAGCTCCGCTCAGGGGCCGTCAGCGTGCTCTTGGCCCTTCGGCCGGCGGCCCGTGAGCGTCCGCTCAGGGGCCGTCAGCGTGTCTCCGTGACTGCGCGGGTCGGCCCTGCGGTCACCGCTAGCTGTAGAGGGCGTCGATCTCGGCCGCGAAGTCCTTGACCACCACTGACCGGCGGACCTTCAGCGACGGCGTCAGGTGGCCGCTGTCCTCGGTGAAGTCCACCGGCAGCACCCGGAACTTGCGGATCGACTCGGCCCGCGACACCGCCTTGTTGGCGTCGTCCACCGCGGCCTGGATGTCGGCCAGCAGGTCCGGGTCGTCGGCCAGGTCGGCCACCGTGGCGCTGGCCGGCTTGCCGTGCTGCTGCTTCCAGTGCTCCAGGGCCTCCTCGTCCAGCGTGACCAAGGCGGCGATGAACGGGCGGCCGTCCCCGACGACCAGGCACTGGCTGATCAGCGGATGGGCGCGCAGCCGGTCCTCCAGCACGGCCGGGGCCACGTTCTTGCCGCCGGCCGTGACGATGATCTCCTTCTTGCGGCCGGTGACCCGCAGGAAGCCCTCGTCGTCCAGCTCGCCGAGGTCGCCGGTAGCGCAGCCAGCCCGTCGTCGGCCAGGATCTCGGCCGTGGCCGCCTTGTTCTGCCAGTAGCCGGCGAACACGTTCGGGCCCTTGATCAGGATCTCGCCGTCCTCGGCGATCCGCAGGCTGACGCCGGGCAGCGGCTGGCCGACCGTGCCGATCTTGTTGCCGGCCGGGCCGGTTGACCGAGGTGGCGGCCGAGGTCTCGGTCAGGCCGTAGCCCTCCAGGACGGTGATGCCCGCGCCGCGGAAGAAGTGGCCCAGCCGCTCGCCCAGCGGCGCGCCGCCGGAGACCGCGTACTGGATCCGGCCGCCGACGGCGGCCCGCAGCTTGCCGTAGACCAGCCGGTCGAACAGGGCGTGCCGGACGGCCAGGCCCGGTCCGACGGGCCCGCTGGCGGCCTGCCGCGGGCCTGGCTCCAGGCGATGGCCGTGTCCGCGGCGGCGGCGAAGATCCGGCTCTTGGCCGCGCTGGCCCCGGCCTGCTGCTGGGCGCTGTTGTAGACCTTCTCGAACACCCGGGGCACGGCGAGCAGGAACGTGGGGGCGAACTCGGGCAGGCCCCTGGCCACCGTGCTCGCGTCGGGCCAGTGCCCGAGAATGGCGCCCGACTCGAGGCAGCCGATCTGGATGATGCGGGCGAAGGAATGCGCCAGCGGCAGGAACAGCAGCGTGGAGGCGGTGGACTCGAACACCTCGGGCAGCGCCACGCGGACCGCGTTGCGCACGTCGGCCAGCAGGTTGCGGTGGGTCAGCTCGCAGCCCTTGGGCTGGCCCGTGGTGCCCGAGGTGTAGATGATCGTGGCCAGGTCGCCGGCGCCGCGGGCGGCCCGGCGCTGCTCCACCTGCTCGTCGCTGACCGCCCGGGCGGCCTCGCTGGTGCTCAGGGCGTCCAGGCCGTCGAAGGTCCAGATCTCGCCCAGGCCGCTCAGCCGGTCCCGCAGCCCGTCGATGAGCTGAGCGTGCTGGCCGGACTCGGCGAACACCGCGCGGGCGGCCGAGTTACCCAGGATCCACTCGACCTGCTCGGCCGAG
Organism: uncultured Actinomycetota bacterium; assembly: GCA_963730265.1. Classification (GTDB taxonomy): domain Bacteria; phylum Actinomycetota; class Actinomycetes; order Streptosporangiales; family Streptosporangiaceae; genus DASUBV01. The sequence continues at coordinate 2,734,882 of CAVSRG010000009.1, read as the reverse complement.
GACGTCTCGTAGACCGGCACCGTGACCGCGCCCGCGGCCAGGATCGCGTAGTCGATCAGCGTCCACTCATAGCGGGTCCGGGACATCAGCCCGATCCGGTCGCCTGGCTCCACGCCGACCGCGATCAGGCCCTTGGCCAGCGCGGTGACCTCGTCCCGGAACGTCTGCGCGGTCACGTCCCGCCAGTCGCCCTGCGTCCGACCGCCGGCGCATCACCACGGCCTGCGGCTGGCTTTCCGCGCGACTGAACACGATGTCCGCGATGCTGGCGTTGTCCGCGATCTGCGCTAGCGCGGGAATGCTGTACTCGCGCACCTGACCTCCAGTCGCTGGGCCCATGAATAATCAACCCTATGCGGGTCAACGTAGTCAGTGACGTCCATGGCCGGGCCGACGCGCTGGCCCGGGCCGGGGACGGCGCCGACGCGCTGATCTGCCTGGGCGACCTGCTGCTGTTCGTCGACTATGCCGACCACGGCCAGGGCATCTTCCCGGACCTGTTCGGCGCCGAGGCCGCCCGCGAGCTGGTCGAGCTGCGCACCGCCCAGCGGTTCGACGAGGCCAGGGCGATGTCGGCCGCGGCTGTGGGCCGGGCTGGACGGCGATCCGCGCCAGCACATCGACGCAGGCCGTGTCCCGGCAGTACGCCGAGCTGTTCGCGGCCATGCCCACCCCGGCCTACCTGACCTACGGCAACGTCGACGTGCCCCGGCTGTGGGCCGAGCACCTGCGGGCCGGCCAGCAGGTGCTGGACGGCGAGCGGATCGAGCTGGGCGGCTGGACCTTCGGCTTCGTCGGCGGCGGGCTGCGCTCGGTCTACCGGACCCCGAACGAGCTGGACGACGAGGTGTTCGCGGCCAAGGTGGCCGCCGTGGGCGAGGTCGACGTGCTCTGCGCGCACATCCCGCCCGCCGTGCCCGACCTGCTGTTCGACACGGTGGCCCGGCGGATGGAGGTCGGCAGCGAGGCGCTGCTGGCCGCGATCGAGCGAACCCAGCCCCGGTACGCCCTGTTCGGCCACGTGCACCAGCCGGCCGCCAGCCGGCTGCGCATCGGCGGCACCGAATGCGTGAACGTCGGCCATTTCCGCGCCACCCGCCGCCCCTTCACGCTGGCCTGGTAGCAGTTGCGGCCAGGCGGCCGATGGTCCGCGCCGAAACGGCCCGCCGCGAGAGGTACGCTCCGAGCATGGCGGACAGGACTTCTTCCGGCCTCACGGTGGCGGCCCCCAGGGCCGCCGTCATGACCGTGATCGCCGACTTCGCGGCCTACCCGCAGTGGGCAGGCGGCGTGCGTTCTGCCGAGGTGATAGAGCCCGGCGCGGACGGCCGCGCCCGTGCGGTCCGGTTCGTGATCGACGCCGGGCTCATTAAGGACAGCTACATGCTCGCTTATGAATGGGACGCCGACACGGCGGTGCGCTGGGAGCTCGCGGAGGGCGGCTCGATGATCTCCGAGCTGTCCGGGGGCTACCTGCTGGCCGACGACGGTCCGGGCACCAGGGTCACCTACGACCTCGCGGTCGGCCTCAAGGTGCCCATGCTCGGGATCATGAAGCGGCGGGCCGAGAAGACCATCATTGACACGGCGCTCAAGGGTCTGAGGACACGGGCCCAGAGCCTGGCCGGGGAAGGCGAGGGCGCATGAGCGAGCCGCAGTGGGCTGCGGAGGACCCGGGCACCGAGGGCGCCGACCCATGGGGCGCCGCGACCGGTGAGGACGGGCAGGCAAGTACGGACTCGCGGGCGGAGGAGGCTCCGGCCGGGCCCGCGGCGTCCGCCGAGGCCGAGACGACACCCCCGGCAGCGGCGCCGGCCGGGCCGGACGGCACCGAGCCGCCAGCCGCCCCAGCCGCGCCTGGCCCGGCGCTGCGGGCGGCCGCGCCCCCGCCCCCCACCCCCCTGCGCGGGCCCGCCCCGGACCCCCTTCCGGAGGGACTGCCGGAGCACTGGCCCGGCCGCGAGGCCATCCGCGAGCCGCCCCATCCCGGCTACCGCGAGGTCGCCGCTCCGGCCCCGCGGCCAGTGCGGCCGGCGCCCCCGCGGCCCCGGCGGCAGGCCCCGCCGCCCGGCACCGACCTGCTCAACAACTTCCAGCGGTGGGTCATCCGGTCCAGCGCCCGGAGCATGCGCCGCGAGATCGAGCACTCGGTCCGCCGGAGCATCGGCGCCGCGCGGGCCGAGCCCGAGGACACCTGGGGCGTGGCCACCACCGAGCACCCGCCGGACCTCAGCGAGGCACCGGAATGTGCCTGGTGCCCGGTATGCCGGGCCGCTCGCCGGATGCGCGAGTCGGGCCGCCCGGGCCTGGCCAGCGTCTCCGACGCCGTGTCCGCCGCCGTCCAGGATGCATTCGGCGCGCTGGACGGGGTACTCTCCCGGACCACAGCGGCCACCGGACACGAGCGGACGGCGGAACCCCGTTCGCGGTACCCCGATTCCGCTGGTGATCATGACCATGCGGAGAGGGCACCTGATGAGCCTGGCGATCGGGGTTGATGTCGGCGGCACCAAGGTGGCAGCCGGGGTCGTAGACCCCGAGGGGAAGATCGTCGAGAAGGTCAAGCGGCTCACGCCGGCGGCCAGCCCGGCCGCGACCGAGCAGGTCATCGTGGAGGTCGTGACCGAGCTGCGGGACCGGTACCCGGTCGACGCGGTGGGCATCGGCGCGGCCGGCTTCGTGGACGAGACCCGCTCCACGGTGCTGTTCGCGCCCAACCTGGCCTGGCGCGACGAGCCGGTGAAAAAGCAGGTCGAGGACCGGCTGGGCTGCGCGGTGCTAGTCGAGAACGACGCCAACGCGGCGGCCTGGGCCGAGGCCAGGTACGGCGCGGCCAGGGACCAGGACGACGTGCTGCTGATCGCGGTCGGCACCGGCATCGGGGCCGGCCTGATGCTGGGCGGGCGGCTGTACCGGGGCCGGTGGGGAGTGGCCGGGGAGCCGGGCCATTACCGGGTCGTGCCCGACGGGCGGCTGTGCGGCTGCGGCAACCGCGGCTGCTGGGAGCAGTACGTCAGCGGTAACGCGCTGGTGGCGGAGGCGCGGGAATTCGCCCGGCGGTCACCTGGGGCCGCGGTCCGGCTGCTTCAGCTATCCGGGGGCAGCGCGGAGGGCATCGACGGCCCGACCGTGACCCGGGCCGCGCTGGAGGGCGACGCCGTGGCGCTGCGCTGCTTCGAGATCATCGGCCACTGGCTGGGCACCGGGCTGGCCGACCTGGCCGCGATCCTGGACCCCGGCTGCTTCGTCATCGGCGGCGGGGTGTCCGAGGCGGGCGACCTGCTCATCGGCCCGGCCCGGGCGGCCTTCCGCGCCGGGCTGACCGGCGGCTCCTACCGCCCGCTGGCCGAGCTGCGGACCGCGCAGCTCGGCGCCGACGCCGGACTCATCGGCGCCGCCGACCTGGCCAGGGGCGCCTGACCCGCGGGCGCATAACCGCGTGGTCGCCGGCCATTGTTAAGGATATGGATCTTCGTCCGGGTCAGACGACCGCGCCGTCATCGTCGTCGTCGCGCGGGTGGTCGCCCATCCGCACGACCAGCGTGGCGAACCCGGCCACGAACGCGACGATGGCCGCCAGCGCGGCCCAGTCCGGGATCTGCCAGTCGGCCAGCCGCGCGATGAGCAGGTAGGCGGGCCCGCCGAGCACGCCGGCCCAGGCGCCCTTGGCCACCGGGTCGAGCGGGGGGAGCGGCTCGGGCGGCGGGGGGACATACCGGTCGTCCTCGTCGAGCTCGTCGGGCTGCTCGGCGACCTGGTCGGGCCGCCCCGGGCCCGCGCGCCGGATGATCCGCGGGCGGTCGGGGCGGGTCCGGCGATGCCCGTTCGCGCCGTCAGCGCCAGTCCCGTTCGTGCCGTCCGGCGGGCCTGCGCTGTCCGGGGTCGTGCTGTCGGGGGTCGTGCCGTCGGGGGTCGTGTCGGCCGGCTGGGTCCCAGCGAGGCTGGTGCCATTGACGCCGGTGGCGCTGGTGGCGTCCGCCGCGGGCCCGTCTTCGGGGTCGGTGCCCGCGGTCCCGGGCGCGGGCGGGGCGTCCGGGCCGGGCTCGTCGGCCGGCTCGGGCCACAGGCCGCCGCCGGGCAGGGTCGGCAGGCTGGCCGGGCCGGGGCGGGCGCCCGCGCTCGGACGTCCGGGGTCGTCCCAGTCCCCTTCGGCGTCCTGCTCGGGCCGCTGCCGGTCGCGGGCGCTCTCGGTGAGGTTCTCGCGGGCCGGCCAGGGCGCGTCGGCCGCCTCGGTGTCCACCGGAAGGTCGAAGCGCGCGACCAGGTCGCGCCAGGCGGCATCCTCGCCGCTGACGTCCCCGTCCAGGTCCTCGTTTCCGGCCACTACCTCATTCCCTGCCCGATTCCCGGCCGACGCGGGTATGCGCCTGGACGAACCCCAGGCTCCCAGTGAAGATGACGTCAGCGTCGTTGTCCAGGGTGGCGACGTGATAGCTGTTTCTCAGCTCGCGAACATCCAGCTGGTCCGCGGGCAGGGCCGCGCGGAGCACCTCCAGGCTGGCCGGGCCGACCACGTGATCGGTGCTGCTGCGGTAGACCAGGACGGGCTGCGTGACGTCGCTCAGGTGGTCCTTGGTCGTCCGCCAGAGCCCCGGCAGCGTGGCCGCGGCCTTGACTGGCACCCTGGCGTAGCCCAGCTCGCTGGCCTGCTCTTTCTTGATGTCGCTGACGATGCCCTTGAGCGAGGGCAGCACCAGCTTGAGCACCGGCGCCAGCGCGAACAGCTTCGTGTCCGCGGTGACCGACGGGTTGACCAGGACCAGCCCGCTGACCGCGGGCCCGTGCAGCTCGGCCAGGCGCAGGGCCAGGCAGCCGCCCATGGACAGACCCATCACGAAGATCTCTTCCGACCAGCCGCGCAGCTCCTCGAAGGCCCGGTCGGCCTCCGCGAACCAGTCCTCCCAGCGGGTCCTGGCCATCTCCTGCCAGGTCGTGCCGTGGCCCGGCAGCCGCGGCAGGCTGACGCTGAGCCCGGCCGCGGCCAGGTACTCGGCCCACGGCCGCAGCGATTGCGGGCTGCCGGTGAACCCGTGGCACAGCAGCACGCCCGTCGCGTTGCCCTGGTGGCTGAATGCCTCGGCGCCCGGCATCACCGGCATGGTCGTGTCTCCTGCTCGCCTGGGTCTGTCGGCCTGCGTCTGTCGGCTTGCGTCTGTCGGCTTGCGTCGGTCGGCGGCGCGCTGCGCCTCGTACTCTGATCGTCCCATGTCCGTCGGCGCGGCGGCAGTCGCGCCGGCCGGAAAGCTCGTCGTGGCGCGGGCTGATGTTCTCGCGGCCGACGGCGTGCGAACATATGACCGTGTTCTACTGGGTGGCCAAAGCCGTGCTCTGGCCCTTGCTGCACGTCCTGTTCCGGCCGTGGGCCGAGGGCACCGAGAACGTGCCGCGCGAGGGCGGGGCCATCCTGGCCAGCAACCACCTGTCGTTCTCCGACCACTTCTTCGCGCCGCTGCCGTTGCCGCGCAAGGTGGTATTCCTGGCCAAGTCCGAATATTTCACCGGCCGCGGGCTCAAGGGCCTGGTCAGCCGGGCGTTCTTCAGCGGCGTCGGGCAGATCCCGGTGGACCGGTCCGGCGGCGAGGCCAGCGAGCGCGCGCTGCGCACCGGCCTGCGGGTGCTGGCCTCGGGCGAGTTGCTCGGCATCTACCCCGAGGGCACCCGGACCCCCGACGGCCGCCTGTACCGGGGCAAGACCGGCGTGGCCCGGCTGGCCCTGGAAGCCAGGGTGCCGGTGATCCCGACCGCGATGGTGGGCGGGTTCGAGTTCCAGCCGCCGGGCAAGATCGCGCCGCGGCTGGCCGTCCGGCCGGGCGTCCGGTTCGGCCCGCCGCTGGACTTCTCCCGCTACTACGGGCTGGAGACGGACCGCCTGGTGCTCCGGGCGGTGACCGACGAGATCATGTACGAGCTCATGAAGCTGTCGGGCCAGGAGTACGTGGACGAGTACGCCCCCCGTGGCAAGAGCCGCCTGCCGACGCTCCGCCTGGGCCACCACCACACCCCGCCCGGCGACCCGGAAGAGGCCACCGACCCCAACGGCGCCCCGCCAGACGGCGCCCTGCCCGACGGCGCCCCGTCCCGCACCGTCAACGGCTCCGCGGCCGACACCTCCCACCCCGCAGCCCCCACCAGCACCACCGACCCCACCCCTTAGGGCTGCTCGGCCGGCCGAGCGTGTGGGTGTCCCATTGGGTACGCGTGAGCGATAGCAACGGGACACCCACGAGGTGAAAGCGCGGGCCTGGCTAGGCGGCAGGGCGGGTGATGAGGGCGGGGATCGGCGAGCCCGGCCTCAAGCGCGGCCCTGATGGCCGCGATCACGACGTCGGGCTCGGTCCGGATCTGGCGTGGGCTGAAGTGCAGCACCAGGATGCCCAGCGCGGTCAGCTGCGCGTGCCGACGCATGGTGTGCTCCCAGTCGGCCGGGGACAGGTGCCATTCGCGCGAGTCGACTTCCACGACCAGGCCAGCCTGCGGCCACCACGCGTCAGGTACCGCGATCAGCTGGCCGCCAGCGAAGAGGCGGGCGTTGAATAACGGTGCGGGCACCCGGGCCCGGCGCAGCAGGACCCTCAGGTCGCCCTCGGCCGCAGACCGCACCCCGTCCTCCAGTTCCTCCAGGGCCCGGCGCAACAGCGCGGCGCCGCGATGAGGGCCGGCGTCGAGCTCGGCCGCGAGCGCGGGCACCGTGCACCACTCTCGCTGGACCGCGGCCGCCGCGATCGCCCGGACGTCGGAAAGCCGCACCAGGCTGAGCGCAGCATCAGCCACGGCCCTCGCGGGCGGCGCGAACTGGATGGGCCCGATAGCGGCGTATCGCCGGGGCATCCGCCTGGTCCGATGCAGGACGACGTACTCACGGCTCGACCGGCGCCGCCCGGCGGGAATGACGACGTCGACCCGGCGAACGTCAGGCACATGGATCTTGTAGTGCCTGAGGGCGGCCTGGCCGGTGATGATGCTGTCCTCGCCCGCATACAACAGCGCGGCCATGAGGCGCTGGTCGGAGTCAGGCTTGCCGGTCGATGTCACGTAGATGCCGGGCAGGATGCGCTGCCAGCGTCCGCCGGCGCGGATCCGATTGTGCAGCGCGCTCTGAGTAAGCCCGCAGTCAAGGGCCTGAGCGCGGGTGATCACGCCGAACTGGCGGCCAGCCAGCCGGTCCGCTGCTAACCGTCGCATGCTGGCACCATCGCACCCCCCACCGACAGACCGGTAGATGTCCAGACCACCCGGAGGGCTGCCCGGCGGGACGCCTGGGGGCACTAGTGTGACGGGCGAGCAAAACGCTTGAGGAGGAATCTATGCGAGTAGGGGTCCTGACCGGAGGCGGCGACTGCCCTGGCCTGAACGCCGTGATCCGTGCGGTCGTGCGGACCGGCGCGGCCGAGCACGGCTTTGAGTTCATCGGCTTCCGGGACGGCTGGCGGGGTCCGCTTGAGGGCGACACGATGGTCCTGGACGTGCAGGCGGTCCGGGGCATCCTGCCGCGCGGAGGCACGATCCTGGGATCATCTCGGACCAATCCGCTAGCCGAGGCGGCCAGTGCGGGCGGCCGGTCCGGCCTGGAGCGGATCAAGGAGAACTTGTCCAGCCTGGGTGTCGACGCGCTGGTGGCGATCGGCGGCGAGGACACCCTGGGGGTGGCCAGCAAGCTGCACGCCGCCGGGGCCAACGTCGTCGGCGTGCCCAAGACGATCGACAACGACCTGGGCGCCACCGACTACACGTTCGGCTTTGACACCGCGGTGAACATCGCCATGGAGGCGATCGACCGGCTGCACACGACGGCGGAGAGCCATCACCGGGCGCTGATCGTCGAGGTGATGGGCCGCAGCGCGGGCTGGATCGCGCTGCATTCCGGGATCGCCGGCGGGGCCAACGTGATCCTCATCCCGGAGAAGCCGTTCGACATCGAGCAGGTCTGCGGCTGGGTCGAGCACCGGTTCCAGACCCGGTACGCGCCGATCGTGGTGGTGGCCGAGGGCGCGCACCCGAAGAGCACGGAGGAGATCGCCGACGAGAAGGTCGACGCGTTCGGCCACGCGCGGCTCGGCGGCGTGGGCCAGATGCTGGCCGACGAGATCGAGAAGCGCACGGGCAAGGAGGCCCGCCTCGCGGTGCTCGGGCACATCCAGCGCGGCGGCACGCCGACGGCGTTCGACCGAGTGCTGGCCACCCGCTTCGGCGTGCACGCGATCCGCGCCGTGGCCGACGGGGCCTTCGGGACGATGGTCGCGCTGCGCGGCACCAGCATCGACCGGGTGCCGCTGGCCGAGGCGACCAGCAAGCTCAAGCTGGTCCCGCCGGAGCGCTACGCCGAGGCCGAGGTCTTCTTCGGCTGAGCCGGGCTGACGCGACGCCGGGCCGCGCGGGGGAGCCTGTCCCCGCGCGGCCCAGCGTGCGTAGCGCAGGATGGCCGGGGCGCAGGGCCGGACGGCGGCTCCGTGCCGCTCCCGGCGGAGGCTGGCACACTGGGACTATGTCGGTCACTCCGCTATATCCGCTTACTCCGCCAGCCGCGGGATCGCCGGCCGCTGGCGCGGAGGCCCTGCACGAGCCGTGCGTCCTGCTCAAGCTGGGCGAGGTGGTGCTCAAGGGCAAGAACCGGCAGCGCTTCGAGCGGATCCTGCACGAGAACATCCGGCGGGCCGTGCGGGACCTGGGCATCGGGATCCGGCTCTGGCAGCGCGAGGGCGTCATCGTGCTGCGGGTGGCCCCGGCGGGAATGCCGGAGCCCGGCGGCGCGCTCAGTGCGGCCGACGCGCTGGCCGCCGAGGCCGCCGCCGACATGGTCGCCGAGCGGATGCGGATGGTGATGGGCCTGGCCCGGGTCTGCCGCGCGGTCCGGGTGGCCAAGGACCCGGACGCCGCCGTGGCCGCCGCCGTGGAGCTCACCGCGGGCCTGACGGGCTCGTTCGCGGTCCGGGCGCGCCGCCGCGACAAGCGGTTCCCGGTGACCTCGGCCCAGCTGGCGGTGGAGATCGGGGCCCGGATCCAGCGCGAGTACGGCTACCCGGTCAACCTGAGCCACCCCGACACCACGGTGCACGTCGAGGTGGACCAGCGCGAGGTGTTCGTGTTCACCGAGGGCCGGGCCGGCCAGGGCGGGCTGCCGGTCGGCATGAGCGGGCGCGGGCTGGTGCTGATGTCGGGCGGCATCGACTCCCCGGTGGCCGCCTACCGGATGATGCGCCGGGGCCTGCGCTGCGGTTTCCTGCACTTCTCCGGGATCCCGCTGACCGGCCCGGAGTCGGTCTACAAGGCCTACGGCCTGGTCCGCCAGCTCGACCGGTTCCAGGGCGACTCGCGGCTGTTCGTGGTGGCGTTCGGGAACACCCAGCGCAAGCTGGCGTCGTCCGGGGCCGGGCGGCTCCAGATCATGGCGCAGCGCCGGCTGATGCTCAAGACCGGGGCCGCCATGGCCCGCCGGCTGCGGGCCACCGCCCTGGTCACCGGGGATTCGCTGGGCCAGGTCAGCAGCCAGACCCTGACCAACATCACCGCGCTGGACGACGCCGTGCCGATGCCCATCCTGCGGCCGCTGATCGGCCTGGATAAGTCGGAGATCATCGAGCAGGCCCGGACGATCAGCACGCTGGGCATCTCCGAGCTGCCCGACCAGGACTGCTGCTCGCTGCTGACCCCGCGGCAGGCCGAGACGCGGGCCCGGATCGCGGACCTGCGCCGGATCGAGGCGCGGCTCGAGGCCGACGACCTGGCCGAGGAACTGGCCGCGGCGGCCCAGGAGCACACGCCCGGCCGGATCTGAGGGGGCCGCCGATCCTGACCTGGTCGTCGTTGTCGGCGTCGGCGCGGCGGTCCCGGTGCGACCAGATGGCGGCGTCGCCGCCCGCCTTGGTCAGGAATCCGCCGCTGATCCACACCGTGCCGGTCCACGGGTTCACCGCGACGTCGCTGATGCCGCTGCCCAGGCCCCACCGGACGGCCACCCAGCTGGGCTGGCAGCCGAAGCACAGGTGCCCGATCAGCGCGTCGTTACGGGTCCCGGTGTTGTCGGCGGTGACCCACACCCCGCCGGAGGTGGCCGCGGCCAGCCGGCCGGTGTCGGCGTGCCAGCGGGTCAGGATCCGGATCCAGTGACGGCCGTCGAAGTGCGCCACGACCAGCCGGCCCTCGCCGTGGCGGCCGGCCATGTTGCCCACCGCCCAGACGTTGTCGCGGGCCACCGCCAGCACGTCGTCCAGGCGGGCCTGGCCCAGGCCGTGGCCGATCCTGACCTGGCGCCAGGCGCGGCCGTCGTAGTGCTCGATGAGCCCGCCCCTGCGGGTGGCCGCGACGGCCCAGATGTCGTGCCGGGAGACCGCGCTGGCCCGGTAGATCTCTCCGGCCAGGCCGTTGACCCGGGTCCAGGAGCGGCCGTTGAAGTGCCAGGTGCCCATGCCGTGCAGGCCGGCCGCGGTGGTGCCGAAGACCCAGACGTCTTTCGCGCTCAGGGCGGTCACGCCGGTCAGCGCGCCGCGCTCGCGCCAGTGCCGGACGACCGCCCAGCGATGCCCGTCCCAGTGCAGTACGTAGCCGCCCGCGTAGCTGACCGCCCAGATGTCGCTGGCCGAGGGCGCGCTGGCGTCGCTGATGAAGCCGGTGAGCTGCGGCGGCAGCGGCCAGGACTGCCAGCGCGAGCCGTTCCACCGCAGCGCCACCGGGGCGCTGGCGCCGCCGGGGTTGGTGCCGCCGAACACCCAGGCGGTCCGCTTGCCCGTCGTGACCACGGCCGAGTAGCCGGAGGCGTCGTGGATGGAGCCGTAGTGCTGCATGGTGGCGAGCCGCCAGCCGGTCGCGTGGGCCGCCCGCGCGCTGCGGCCAGACGCGAAGCCGCTCAGGACGCTGAAGGCCGGCCGCTCACCGGTCCGCGCGTCGACCTCATGGGCCGCGGGCATCCGGCCGCCCGGCCGTGGCTGCGCCCGCCTGGCCAGGCCTTGCCGCCGCTCCGGCGCCACGGCGCCGGCCAGTGGCCACGGCCCAGGTCACGCTCAGTGCCAGGCTCGTGCCCACCGCTAGTGCGGTGCGCGCCGGGCGGGCACTGATCCTGCTGGGCATGCTTGGCTGGTCCCCGCTCTGCGCCGGGCCCGATGCCGCCGTGGACGCACAACGTCAGGGTAAGGCTCCGACAAGTATTCGGCAAAGGAACCATCTGCGCTGGTAAAGGCCCGACAGGTCCCGCAGGCAGCTTACGGCCTCCCGCTGTGACAGGCTTGGCCCGGAGGTGATCACGTGCGGATTGGATTGCAGATCCCTGATTTCACGCACGCCGGAGGCGCGGCCACCTGGGCGCCGACCTGGCCACCGTGGCCCGGACCGCCGACGACGCGGGCTTCGAGTTCATCGCGCTGATGGACCATTTCTTCCAGATTGGCGTGGTCGGCCCGCCCGAGAACGACATGCTCGAGGCTTATACGACGCTCGGCTACCTGGCCGCCTGCACCTCCCGCGCCCGGCTGCTGACGCTGGTGACCGGCGTCGTGTACCGGCATCCGGGCATCCTGGCCAAGATCGTCACCACCCTGGACGTGCTCTCCGGCGGCCGGGCCTGGCTGGGCATCGGCGCGGCCTGGAACGAGGAGGAGTCCCGCGGGCTGGGCATCCCGTTCCCGCCCGTCGCCGAGCGATTCGAGCGGCTTGAGGAGACACTCCAGATCTGCCTGCAGATGTGGCGCGGTGACGAGTCGCCGTACCAGGGCCGGCACTACCAGCTGGAGCGGCCGCTGAACCACCCGGCGGCGCTGAGCACGCCGCACCCGCCGATCATGATCGGGGGCGGCGGCGAGCGAAAGACGCTGCGGCTGGTGGCGCGCTACGCCCAGGCCTGCAACCTGTTCCCCGGCCCGGACCTGGGCCGCAAGCTGGACGTGCTGCGCGCGCACTGCGACGCCGAGGGGCGCGACTACGACGAGATCGAGAAGACCTGCTACTTCATGTACGACGTCGGCCGGGACGGCGAGCTGGCCAACTCGGTGGTGGACCAGCTGGGCGCGCTGGCCGAGCTGGGCTTCGGCGCGGCCATCGGCTCGGTCGCGAACGTCTGGGACGTGACGCCGCTGGAGATCATCGGCAGCCAGGTCATCCCGCAGGTCGCCGGTCTCTAGTCCGCGGCCGGGAAGCCCGGCGTCGCGGCCCAGCCGGACCAGCGCGTGACCTGGATGGCGATCACCGGGCCGGGCAGCGGGACCGTGGCGTACTGCGGGTAGCGGCCGGCCAGCAGCCGGGCCGGGCCGGCCATCAGCGCGGGGTCGTCGATGACCGCCGCCTCGCCGTCGGCGCGGGCCCACCACAGCGCGGACCAGTCCTCGGCGTAGTGGTCGGCGAGCAAGGCCACGGCCGGATTGCGCCGGATGTTGTCCAGTCGGCGCAGCCCGGCCGGTGTCGGGCGCGCGGCCTTGGGCTTGCCGTCCACCGCGGTGTAGACGGTGTCGCCGGCCAGCGCGAACGTGACGGGCACCAGGTGCGGCACGCCGTCCGGGCTGGCCGTGGCCAGCCGGGCCACCCTGGCCGCGGCCAGCAGCCGCCGGGCCTGCTCGGCGGCCAGCCGCGGCACGGGCCCCGCCGCTCAGCCGACCGGGGCCGGCCGCGGCGGCCGGGCCGGGGTCAGCGTCTTGCCGACCAGCTGCGGCAGCGTGGCCGCGGCCAGGGCCAGCTCCCGGATGTCGTCGCCGGTCAGGGCCTGGTCGCCGTCGCACATGGCGGTGGCCGGGCTGCGGGTGGACGTCCACGATGATCCCGTCCGCGCCGACGCGCGATGGCCGCCCGGCTGAGCGGGAGCACCAGGTCACGCCGGCCGCCCGAGTGCGACGGGTCGATGATCACCGGCAGGTGGGACAGCCGCTGCGCGACCGGCACGGCGCTGATGTCCAGGGTGTTGCGGGTGGCGGTCTCGAACGTCCGGATGCCGCGCTCGCACAGCACGATGTCCAGGTTGCCGCGCTGGGCGATGTACTCGGCGGCCATCAGCCACTCCTCGATGGTGGCGTTCATGCCGCGCTTGAGCAGCACCGGCTTGGAGGCCGAGCCGACGGCCTGGAGCAGCGCGAAGTTCTGCATGCTGCGGGTGCCGACCTGGAGCATGTCGGCGTAGGAGGACACCAGGTCCACCGACGCCGGGTCGATGACCTCGGTCACCACCGGCAGGCCGGTCTCGGCCCGCACGTCGGCCAGGATCCGCAGGCCGGCCTCGCCCAGGCCCTGGAACGCGTACGGCGAGGTCCGGGGCTTGAACGCGCCGCCGCGCAGCAGCGAGGCGCCGGCCGCCTGCGCCATCCGGGCGGCGGCCAGGGTCTGCTCCGGCGTCTCCACCGTGCACGGCCCGGCGATGACGGTGAAGGTGTCCGGGCCGATGGGCACCCCGGCGCGCCGCCCACGGTGATCACCGACCGGTTCGGGTGATGCTCCCGGCTGACCAGCTTGTAGGGCACGGAGATCCGCACGACGTCGGCGACGCCGGTGTAACTGCGCAGGTTCAGCGCGCCGAACTGCTCGACGTCGCCGACCAGGCCGATGATCGTGCGGGCTACGCCGCGGCTGACGAAGGCCTCGCCGCCCGCCGCGCGCACGAGCTCGACGACCGCGTCCACGTCCGCCTGAGTGGCCTCCGGGGCCATCACCACCACCATCGCTGTCCTCCTTGTCCCCACATGACGAAAGCCCCGGGCCGATTCGGCCCGGGGCTCTGCACTCATGTCGCTCGCGTCAGCGCATGATCTGGCGGGCGACCGTCCCAGGGCCGGGCCGGTAGCCATATCAAACCAGTACTCGCGACGCACGGGCGTTAGCCTAGCGCACCGTCGTGACCGGCGGCGTCACCCGGTGGGCGCGGCCGGCGCCGCCGAGGGCGGGTGGCAAGATAGCTGCACCCACGGGCCCGGCAGGGGGCCCGGCGACGGGCAGCGAGCTGATTCCGCGCTGCTATCGCAGGAAGGAGCAGGTCAGCCGGATATGAGGCAGCCGGACACCGGCGCGCGCCGGACGGCGGCACCGACTGCGCGACCACGGAGCAGGATCCGCTGCCGGGCTGCCCGGCCAGTACGTCCCGCGCAAGCTGCCGGTGCTGCACTACGGCCGGGTGCCCTGTTTCCAAGCGCAGACCTGGGACCTGCGGGTCTGCGGGGCCACGCGGTCCGGGGCCGACCAGTCCTGGACCTGGGCCGAGTTCGGCGCGCTGCCGCGCTGCGAGGTCGTGGCCGACCTGCACTGCGTGACCAGGTTCACCGTCCCCGGCAATCACTGGGCCGGCGTAGCCGGCGGCCGAGATGCTCCGGCTGGCGCCGCCGGCGGACGCGGTGACCCACGTGATGATCTGGGCCGACTACGGCTACAGCGCCAACATGCGGATCGCCGACTTCGCCGCCGACAGCACCCTGCTGGCCACCCACCTGGACGGGGTGCCGCTGACCCCCGAGCACGGCTACCCGCTGCGGCTGGTGGTGCCGACGCTGTACGCGTGGAAGAGCGTGAAGTGGGTCCGGGCCATCGAGTACCTGACCTGCGACCGCCGCGGCTTCTGGGAGGAGCGGGGCTACCACAACACCGCCGACCCCTGGCGGGAGCAGCGGTACTCCTACCAGGAGCAGGACGGCGAGGGGCCGCCGCTCTGAGCCTCGGGCGGTCCGGCGAAGGGGTCCGAGAGGAACGAGAAGCCGACGTTGATGGTGATCGTGGTCCCGGTGGGCTGCGTCCCGTTCGGGCCCGTAGCCGGTGACGATGTTGCCGGGTCCCTGCTTGTTCACCTGGACGTTGAACCCGGCCGCCTTCAGGTCGGCCACCGCCTGCCGGAGCGACTCGCCGGTCACGTCGGGCACGTTCGCGCTCGGCGGGCCGGGTGAGACGTAGACGGTCACGACCTCGCCGGACGTGATGGCCGTGCCCGCGGCCGGGGTCTGCCGGAGCACGGTGTTGGCGGGCTGGGTGCTCTTGGCCACGGTCACCGGCTGGATCTTGTAGCCGCCGGCCGCGGCGGCCGCCTGGGCCGCGGACGAGCTGCTGGCCGACGAAATTGGGCAGCGGCTGGCCGGAGCTGACCACGATGCCGACCGGCTTGTTCTTGGGCCAGGCGGTGCCGGCCACCGGGTCGGTGCTGATCACCACGCCCGGCCGGGATGGTGGTCGAGGCTTCCCCCTGGGGCTGGCCCGGGGTCAGGCCCTTGGCCTTCAGAGCCTGGTCGGCCTGGGCGATCGGCTGCCCGGTCACCGGGGGAACGTCGATCAGGACCGGGCCGAGCGAGACGACGATGGTGATCGTGCCGCCCTGCCTGACCTTGGCGCCGGGGGCCGGGCTGGTGCTCAGCACGTGGCCGCTGGGCACGTCGCTGTGCTGGCTGGGGCCGCGCTGCACCTGGAAGTGCAGGTCCTTCAGCTCCGAGGTGGCCACCCGGGCGGTCAGCCCGGTCACCTTGGGCATGGTGGTGTAGCGCCCGGCGGTGAGCCACCAGGCCACCAGCACCGCGACCAGCACCAGGGCCAGGACGCCCAGGATGTAGATGAGCCGGCGGCTGAACAGCAGCCGCTGGAGGGGCGGCTCCCGGTGCCAGCGGTCCTCGGTGGCCAGCAGCCGCCGGTCGCGCGGCTGGTAGTCGCCGTCGTCGAAGCCGGGCAGCAGGGTGCCGGCGGACACCACCAGCGTGTGGTTGGCCTCCCGATCGTCTGGGCCGCCGTCAGCGGGCCGGGAATCGGCGGCGGCGCCGCCCGCGTGACGGCCCAGGCTGGGCAGGCCGGGTCCGGGCGGCCGGCGCCGAAGCCGGTCGCGCCGTAGCCGCCCGAGCCGGTCACCGCGGGGCCGAGGTCGGTGTCGTCCAGGGAGCCGCAGGCGGCCCAGGCGCCAGCCGCGGGCCGGCCGCGGCAGCCGGGCCGTACAGGCCGGGCGCGGCCCCGGGGCCGCCCGGGTAGGCGGCCCGGTCCGGACCCGGCTCGGCCAGCGCGTCGCGCAGCGGGTTCAGGGCGGGCCGGTCGCTGGCGGCGAGGTCGCGGGCGGCGAGGTCGCTGGCGGCGAGGTCGCGGGCGGCAGGCCGCCGCCCAGCGGCTCGCTGCGGGCCGCGTGCGCGCCGCGGGCGGCGTGGGCACCGCGGCGCCCGCGGGGCGGCAGGACGTCCTGCCGGACCTCGGCTGACCGCCTGCAGGAACTGCCCGGCGTCGGCGGCCGCAGGTCCGGATCGCGGCTGGTGGCCAGCGCGACCAGGGCGTCCAGCGCGGGCGGCAGCCCCGGCGATCCGGGACGACGGCGGCGGGACGACCTCGTTGACGTGCTTGTAGGCCGACCGCCAGCGGCGTCTCGCCGGTGTGCGGCTGGCCTGCCGGTGAGCATCTCGAACAGCATCACGCCGGCCGCGTAGACGTCGGTGCGCGCGTCGGAGGTGCTGGCCGACACCTGCTCGGGGGCCAGGTAGGCGGCGGTGCCGATGATCATGCCGGTGTTGGTGCGGGCCACGGCGGCGGCCGCACGGGCCAGGCCGAAGTCGGCCACCTTGACCACGCCGTCCGGGCCGAGCAGGACGTTCTCGGGCTTGACGTCGCGGTGGATGATGCCCGCCCGGTGCGCGGCGGCCAGGCCGGCGAGCACGCCCTCGATGATGTCCAGCGACTCCCAGCACGCTCAGCGCGCCGTGCGCGCTGAGCACCTCGCGCAGCGTCTGGCCGGGCACGTACTCCATGGCGATGTAGTTGATGTCGCCCGCCGAGCCCTGGTCGAAGACGGCCGACCACGTTGGGGCTGGACAGCTGGGCGGCGGCGCGGGCCTCGGTGATGAAGCGGCGGACGAACTCGTGGTCTCCGGCCAGCTCAGCGCGGGCGATCTTGAGCGCGACGACCCGGTCCAGCCGGATGTCCCGGCCCAGGTAAACGGTCGCCATCCCGCCCTGGGCCAGGCGGGACTCGACCCGGTAGCGGCCGTCAAGCAACTGCCCGGTGGGCGGCGACAAGGTCGTGTCCATCCGGAGCAGTGTAAGACGGACGCAAGGTCCGCCCGCCCCGGTAATAGCGCTGCGGAATCGCCAGCTGGCGTACCGTAACCGGGCGCGCCCCGGCAGTCAGGCCGGAGGCGGGGATGAGGCCTGCGCGTAGCGCAGCGGCGCGGCACCCGCCCGGCCAGGAACGCCAGCCGCCCGGCCTGCACCGCCGACCGCATGGCGGACGCCATCAGCTCGGCGTCCCTGCGCCCGGGTGACGGAGGTGGCCAGCAGCACCGCGTCGCAGCCCAGCTCCATGGCGATGGCCGCGTCGCTGGCCGTGCCGATGCCGGCGTCCAGGATGACCGGCACCCCGGCCGCCTCGACGATCAGCTCGATGTTGTGCTGGTTGCGGATCCCGAGGCCCGATCCGATCGGCGAGCCCAGCGGCATCACCGCGGCGCAGCCCGCCTGCTCCAGCCGCCGGGCCAGCACCGGGTCGTCGGTGGTGTAGGGCAGCACCGTGAAGCCGTCGGCGACCAGCTGCTCGGCCGCGGTCAGCAGCTCCACCCCGTCGGGCAGCAGCGTCCGCTCGTCGGCGATGACCTCGAGCTTGACCCAGTTCGTGCCCAGCGCCTCGCGGGCCAGCCTGGCCACCAGCACCGCCTCGGCCGCGGTGAAGCAGCCCGCGGTGTTCGGCAGCACCCGGATGCCGCGGGCGGTCAGCACGTCCAGCACCGAGCCCGCCTGAGCCGGGATCCACCCGGCGCATGGCCACGGTGGTCAGCTCGGTGCCCGAGGCGGCCAGGGCCCGGTCCAGCACGTCCAGGCTGGGCGCGCCGCCGGTGCCCATGATCAGCCGGGAGGTGAAGCTCTCGCCCGGCCAGCGTGAGCGCGTCGTCCACGGTCAGCCTCCCTGCACGGCGGTGACGACCTCGACCTGGTCGCCGGCGGCGAGCCGGGTCGACTCCCAGGCGCCCCGGCGGATCACGTCGCCGTTGAGCGCCGCGGCCACCCCGGTGCGCCGCCGCGGTGACCAGCGAGACGGCGCCGGCCAGCGACAGCTCCTCGGCCACCGGATGCCGCTGGCCGTTGATGATGATCTTCACGAGAGCGCTCCTCACGCCCGCTGCGATGCCGGCCGGGCGGCCGGGTCCGGACCGGCGCTGCCGCCGGACCAGAACCGCGCCGGGGCGAACGGGGCGGCCAGCTCGGGCATGCGTCCTGGATGGCCAGGTAGTCGGCCACCATATCGGCGGTGACCGGGGCCAGCAGCACCCCGCCGCGGAAGTGACCGGTGGCCAGCACCAGGCCCGGCAGCGCGCCGGGGCCGATGACCGGCGCGTTGTCCGGCGTGCCGGGGCGCAGGCCCGCCTGGGCCTCGGCCAGCTCCAGCTCGGTGATGCCGGGGACCAGCAGCCGCGCGTCGCGCAGCAGCTCCCAGACCCCGCCGGCGGTGACCGTGGTGTCCGGGCCCAGCTCCTCCTGGGTCGCGCCGACCACCAGCTCGCCGTCGGCCCGGGGCACCAGGTAGACGCTGGAGCCGCGGACCAGCCCGCGCACGGTCCGGCCGAGCAGGCTGGGCGGCATGCCCGGCCGGGCGCGGCCGCGGCCGCAGCCGCAGGATCTGGCCCTTGACCGGCCGGACCGGCGGCAGCGGGCCGGCGGCAGCCCGGCCAGCGCGCCCGACTGCCAGCCCGCGGCCAGCACCACCCAGGGGCGCGGCGACCACGCTGTCGTCGGCCAGCCGGGCCCCGGCTGCCACAGCGCCGCCCGCGGTCAGGATCTCGGCGGCCCGCTGCGCGGACCAGCCGGGCCCCGGCCCGCCGGGCCGCGGCCAGCAGCGCGCGGCGAGCAGCCGGGGGTCGACCGAGCCGTCGCTCGCCGGCCAGCAGGCCGCCGCGCACCGACGGGTCCAGCATCGGCTCGGCCGCCCGGCACTCCCGCGCGGTCAGCCGCTGGGCGGCGCAGCCCGAAGGACTCCTGGAGCCGGCGCGTGCTCCTCCAGCACGGCCAGGTCGTCGCCGTCGTAGGCGACCTGGAGCGTGCCGGTCGGCGCGAGCCCGGTGGGCAGGCCGGTCAGCTCGGTCAGCTCGGCGGCGAAGGCCGGGTAGCGGTCGCAGCGACGCGAGGCCGAGGCCGGAACAGGTCCCGCTCGGCGTAGGCCGCCTCGGCCAGCGGGGTCAGCATGCCCGGCGGCCACGTGCGTCGCGCCGCTGGCCGGGGCTCGGGTCGGCCAGCGTGACGCGCAGGCCGCGCTGCGCGGCCCGCCAGCGCGATGGCCAGGCCGATACGCCGCCGCCGATGACCAGCACATCCGCTGGCCGGCGAGTCCGCCTTGACGCTCATGGGCCGCTCCCTTCGCCGGCATGACCCGGATCAGGTTCCTGCGGTCGGCGGCTCGCAGCCGCCCTCTCAGCCCGGTCAGCACCGGACTCCCGCGCGATGCCGCCTAGCCTAGCCGCTGGCCGGCGGTGCGGCTGAACCTGCCCGGCACCCGGGCCATGATCGGGGGGCTGTAACCGGCAGGAAAGGCGGCGGGATGAGGACCTGCGCCCATGAGCGGGCCCGCGCGCGTGGTCGTGGCCGGCGCCGGGCTGGCGGGCCTGCGGACCATCGAGGAGCTGCGGGGCCGTGGCTACGACGGCGCGCGTCACGCTGGTCGGCGCGGAGTCACGGCCGCCCTACGACCGCCCGCCGCTGTCCAAGAAGCTGATGATCGGCGAGCTGGACGACACCTCGCTGCGCGCCGACCTGGACGCCGCTGGGCGTCGACGTCCGGCTGGGCGAGTGCGCCGACGGGTCTGGCCGACGACCGGCTGACGACCGACCAGGGCGACCACTTCGCTTCGATGCCCTGGTGCTGGCCACCGGCGCCAGCCCGGTCACGCTGCCGGGCGACGGGCCGCCAGCACGTGCTGCGCACCCTCGACGACGCCCTGGAGCTGCGCCCGCTGCTCGCCGCCCGGCGCCGCGCTGGCCATCGTCGGCGCGGGCTGGATCGGCGCCGAGCTGGCCACCGCCGCGGCCGCAGCTGGGCTGCCAGGTCACCGTGCGTGGAGGCGGGCGCGGCCCCGCTGGCGGCGGCCGTCGGCGCCGAGATCGGCGCGACCACCATCCGCCTGGTACGCCGCCGCCGGGGTGGACCTGCGGCTGGGCCAGGGCGTGGACGCGGTGCGGCCCGGCGGCCTGGCCCTGGCCGGCGGCGGCTGGCTGCCCGCCGACGTGGTGGTCGACCGCCGTCGGCGTCCGCCCGGCGGTGGCCTGGCTGGCCGGCTCCGGCCTCGGCTCGACAACGGCGTGGCCGTGGACGGCCAGCTGCGCACCTCGATGCCCGGCGTGTTCGCGGTCGGCGACTGCGCGGCGTTCTGGTCGGGCCGCTACGGCCGCGCGGCTGCGGTTCGAGCACTGGGACGTCGCGCTGCACGCGCCCGGGGTGGCCGCGGCCAACATCGTCGGCGGCAGCGAGACCTACGACCCGGTGCCGTACTTCTGGTCCGAGCAGTTCGGGCGGATGGTGCAGTACGTCGGGCTACCACGGCGGCGCCGAACGCCTGGTCTGGCGGGGCGATCCGGCCGACCGGAAGCTGGGCCGCGGCCTGGCTGGCCGGCGATCGGCTGGTCGCGCTGCTGACCGTGGGCCTGCCGCGCGACCTGCTCCAGGGCCGCCGGGTGATCGAGCTCGGGCGCGCCGGTGGACGCCGTGCGGCTGGCTGACCCGGCCGTCCCGGTGCGCGATACCGTCGCGGCATAAGCAGGCCCGGCGAGGGGCAATCGATTATGACCGGTGTTTTACCGGCCGCTGATGTGGAAAGTTTGGAGACGTGGCACAGATCGACCCCCCGACCGACGCCATGGTCGGCGACTGGCTCACCGTTCCCGAGGTCGCTGAGCGGCTCGGGCTCCCGGTCAGCCGGATCAAGCAACTCCTGCGCGAGCGCAAGCTACTCGGCGTGCAGCGCCCCTGCGGCACCTTCTGCGTGCCGGCCGCGTTCCTCGACGGCGACCAGATCGTGCGCGGGCTGCACGGCACCCTGACCCTGCTGGTCGACTGCGGCTTCGCGGAGGCAGAGGCGCTGCGCTGGCTGTTCACCGCGGATGACTCGCTGCCGGGCACGCCGATCCAGGCGATCACCCAGCACCGGGGCACCGAGGTGAACCGGCGGGCCCAGGCGCTGGCGTTCTGAGCCCGGCGACGGCGCGCGGGGCGGCCGCGCGCGGGGCGGCGCCCGGCTGGCTGCCGCGCGCCTGTACCTGTGCACGGACGCCCGGCAGCGCCAGGGCGACCTGGCCGCGTTCCTGGACGCGGTGCTGGGCGCGCGGCGTGGACATCGTGCAGCTGCGGCAGAAGGGCCTGGAGGCACGCGGAGGAACTGCGGTTCCTCGAGGCGTTCCGCCGGGCCTGCGACGCGCACGGCGCGCTGCTGGCCGTCAACGACCGGGCCGACGTGGCCTACGCGGCGGGCGCGGACGTGCTGCACCTGGGCCAGGACGACCTGCCGCCGGGGGTGGCCCGGCAGATCATCGGGCCCGGCCCGCTGATCGGGCTGTCCACCCACGCCGAGGCCGAGGCCGCCGCGGGCAGCACCGAGCCCGCCGCCGACTACTTCTGCACCGGGCCGGTGCTGGCCGACGCCGACCAAGCCGGGTCGGCCCGCGCCGGGCCTGGCGCTGGTCCGGTACGCGGCCGGGCTGGGCACCGCGCGGCCCTGGTTCGCCATCGGCGGCATCGACGAGTCGACCCTGGACCAGGTCCTGGACGCCGGCGCGCGCCGGGTGGTGGTGGTGCGGGCGATCACCGAGGCGGCCGACCCGGCCGCGGCGACCGCCCGGCTAGCCGGGCGGCTGCGAGACCGCTGATCCGAGGCCGCCGCTGGCTGCGCGCCTTCGCCGGGGCGAGCCGCCCGGCTAGGCTGGCGTCATGAACGGCGCGAGCTCGGGGGGTTCATCCGTGATCAGGGACCTCCTGGCCGCGGGCGGACGGTCGTACTCCTTCGAGTTCATGCCGCCCAAGACGGCCGAGGAGGAGCGGCGGCTGTGGCTGGCCATCCGCCACCTCGAGCCGCTGCGCCCGGCGTTCGTCTCGGTCACCTACGGCGCGGGCGGGTCAACCCGCGACCGTACCGTCCGGGTCACCGGCCGGATCGCGGCCGAGACCACGCTTACCCCGGTGGGCCACCTGACCGCGGTCAACCACTCGGTGGCCGAACTGCGGCACGTCATCGGGTCCTACGCCGCGGTCGGCGTGCGCAACGTGCTGGCCCTGCGCGGCGACCCGCCCGGTGACCCGGCCGGCGAGTGGCGGCGCGCACCCCGAGGGCCTGACCTACGCCGAGGAGCTGGTCCGGCTGGTCAAGCAGTCGGGTGACTTCTGCGTCGGCGTGGCCGCGTTCCCCGAAGGGCACATGAGGTCGCCGAGCCGCGAGTCGGACGTGGAGTTCTTCGTCCGCAAGTGCCGGGCGGGCGCGGAGTTCGCGATCACCCAGATGTTCTTCTACGTCGAGGACTACCTCCGGCTGCGGGACGCCGTGGCGGCCAGAGGCTGCGACGTGCCGATCATCGCCGGGATCATGCCGATCATCAGCGTCACGGGAATCGAGCGGGCGGCGCTGCTGTCCGGCGCCCGCTTCCCCGAGGACCTGGCCGCCGAGCTGCGCGACCACGCCGACGACAAGCCGGCGGTGCGCAAGATCGGCGTGGAGTACGCGGCGGGGATGTGCGAGCGGCTGATCGCCGAGGGCGTGCCCGGCCTGCACTTCTACACGCTCAACGGCTCGCGCGCGACCAGGGAGATTTACCAGCTCCTGGGCCTGGGCCCGCGCGAGAACCAGCCCTAGCCGTACGGCCGGGGCGGCGCTAGGCGGGGTCGGCGCCGCGCAGCGGGAGCGTGGCCCCCATGATCGCGTAAGGCGGTCCGCCGCCGGGGAAGATGAACCCGGCCAGCAGGTCCACGAACCCCAGGCTGTGGTACAGCCGCCGGGCCGGCGAGTCGGCGTCCTGAGTGGACAGGATGGCCGTGCGCTCCGTGCGCCCCGCGGTCAGCGTCAGCATGAGCCGCCGGCCGATGCCCTGGTGCTGGTACTCGGGCCGGACGTGCACCTCGGCGATCTCCATCGGGTCGGCCAGCCACGCGGTCGCGGCCGACTCGCCGCCGGCCGCGGTGATGCCCGATCGGACGACATCGTGCCACCACTGGCCGGACTCGCCGCGGAAGCCATAGGCGAACGCGATGACCTGCGGATGGCCGCCCGCGGTGGCCGCGATGCCCTTGAAGGCCGGGTAGCCCGCGTGCCGCTCCATGATCGACAGCCGGCCGGGCAGCTGGGCCGCCTCGGGGCGCATGGCGGCGGCATACACCGCGACCAGATCGTCGAGCTCCGCGCGGAAATCCGCCTGACTGAGCTCGCGTAGCAGCGCTGCTCCTGGCACGCGGGCCAGCGTACTTGCTGCCCGGCCCGCCGGGCGCGGGCGACCCCGCACGGCCGATCCGGCCCCGGCGTGTCCCGGCGTGTCCCCGGCGCGCCCGGCGGAATGTCAGACCCCCCGGATAACTTCGAACGCAGATGCAAAACAGTGGACAGTCGAGCGAATAGATGTTCGAATAGATGCGGAGCCCGGCGGCTCTGCCCCCCTGGGGCTGCCGGGTACCGGCCAGGCGGGCGCCGCGCGCGCGAGCGCGCCCCGCCTGGCCGGGCCCCGCCCGATGAGGAGGACTCAGATGAGCACGATCGCCCAGGCTCCCTCGGAGCGGCCCAGGGCCCGAGTCGCACCCTCGGCGCTGGCGCTGATGTCATCAGCACGGCACGGGCTGGCGGCGGCTGAGAGCGAGGCATCGGCCGGGGCGCGCTACGTGGCGGCCCACCTGGCCGCGCTGCGCGCCGCCGCGGCCGTGGTGGCCGCCCGCGCCGAGCCGGGCAGCACCGGGCGGCGCCGCAAGCCGCAGAGCGTGTGGGAGCTGCTGCCCCGGGTGGAGCCGGCGCTGTGCGAGTGGGCCGCGTTCTTCGCCGCGGGCGCGAGCAAGCGAGCGGCCGCCGAGGCCGGGCTGTCCCGCGCCGTGTCGGCCCGCGAGGCGGACGACCTGCTCCGCGACGCGGCCACGTTCGTCGGGCTGGCCGAGAGCGCCCTGGGCATCCCGGCCCAGGAGATCCTGCCGCTGCGCTCCGCCGGCTAGCCGGCCACTCTCGCGTCCTGCGGGTCAGACGCTCAGCTGCTGGCCCCGGACATACAGAGCCGCCGGCGCCAGCTGGCGGAAGGCCAGGCTGACGGACCGGCGGCCCGGGAGATCAGTCAGAACGAGTCGATGGCGCCGCGAGCTTCGGCGTCGAGGATGCCCCAGTTGATCAATTCCTCGGTCAGGTCGGCCGGCGTGCGATCGTAGATGACCGCCAGCGAGCGCAAGTCCTCCTGGCGGATCGACAGCACCCGGCCGTTGTAGTCACCGCGCTGGCTCTGAATCGTGGCCACATAGCGGGCCAGCGGGCCGGCCTTCTCCTTGGGCAGCTGGGCCATCCGCTCCAGGTCGATCACGAGCTTGGGCGCGGGGGCCAGCAGGGTCGGGCAGCACATCGCCGGGCAGCAGCTCAGACACGGGCACACCGTAGAACTCGGCAAGTTCGGCCAGCTTCTGGACGGTGACAGACCGGTCGCCGCGCTCATAGGAGCCGACCACGACCGCCTTCCAGCGGCCACGCGACTTCTCCTCCACTCCGTGCAGCGAGAGCCCCTGCTGCGTCCGGATGGCCCGCAGCCTGGAGCCAAGAGTCTTGGCGTAATCAGATGGCATGTCGCTCGGCCCCCTGGCCTGATGATTGCTGATAGTGGTGGTTACGCACAGTGACGGTAGGCCGCCGAGCGCACAAGGTCAAGCCGAATGCCAAAAAGCGGATGAACTTACGCGCGTCGTCGCATCCTAACGCGATCATGACTACCGACCGCCGGCATGCGGGGAAGGCCGGTGCCACATGGGATTGCGTCGAGTGACGGCCGGAAACCGGCCTCCGGAATTCCTGGTTATAACCGGACAAATACTTGATGTGTGTGACAGAGATCACTTCCTGTTACGCGTTGTGCACCAGGGCTGAGACCTGCCGATAAGCGCCGACAGCGACACCGCCGGCCGTCTGCGCGCTAGTCGGGGCGTTCACCCAGGTCTGACTGGTACGGTGGGTCCGGCCAGACGTCCTTTAAGGCCCGTCCTGTGAGGCGGGAAAGGGGGTCCTTTTGATGCATGCGCTCGAACCGGCCGGCGACTCGACCGGCCCGATGCCGCCCGCGACCGCGCCATCCGCGACCGTGCCGCCCGACGGCAAGACCGTCCTCGGCGAGTCCGAGATCCGCCGGGCCCTGACCAGGATCGCGCACGAGATCCTGGAGCGCACCGACGGCGGTGCCGACGTGGTCCTGCTGGGCATCCCGACCAGGGGCGTGCCGCTGGCCCGCCGGCTGGCCGAGCGGCTGGCCCAGGTCGAGGGCCGCCCCGCCCCGGCCGGCTCCCTCGACATCACCATGTACCGCGATGACCTGCGGCTGCGCCCGGCGCGCGCGCTGGGTCACACCGACGTGCCGCCGGCCGGGATCGACGGCAAGGTCGTCATCCTGGTCGACGACGTCCTCTACTCCGGCCGGACGGTGCGGGCCGCGCTGGACGCGCTCGGCGACCTCGGCCGGCCGCGCGCGGTCCAGCTCGCCGTCCTGGTCGACCGCGGTCACCGGGAGCTGCCGATCCGGGCCGACTACGTGGGCAAGAACCTCCCGACCTCGCAGCGCGAGATGGTCCGGGTGCTGCTGGAGGAGATCGACGGCCAGGACGCGGTGGTCCTGAGTGCGAGCGAGGCCGGGTCATGAACCGGCACCTGCTCTCCGCCGCCGACCTGAGCCGGGACGACGCCCTGCTCATCCTGGACACGGCCGAGGAACTGGCCCAGGTGACCGACCGGCCGATCCGCAAGCTGCCGACGCTGCGCGGCCGGACCGTGGTCAACCTGTTCTTCGAGGACTCCACCCGGACCCGGATCTCGTTCGAGGCGGCGGCCAAGCGGCTGTCGGCCGACGTGATCAACTTCTCCGCCAAGGGCTCCAGCGTGGCCAAGGGCGAGAGCCTCAAGGACACCGCGCTGACCCTGGAGGCGATGGGCGCCGACGCGGTCGTGGTCCGGCACCCCGCCTCCGGCGCGCCGCACCGGCTGGCGGGCTGGGTCCGGGCAGCGTCGTCAACGCCGGCGACGGCACGCACGAGCACCCGACCCAGGCCCTGCTGGACGCGTTCACGATGCGGCGCCGGCTGGGCCGGCTGGAGGGCCTGCGGGTCGCCATCGTCGGCGACGTGCTGCACAGCCGGGTGGCCCGGTCCAACGTGCGGCTGCTGCGCACGCTGGGCGCCGAGGTCACGCTGGTCGCGCCGCCGACGCTGCTGCCGGTCGCCGTGGCCAGCTGGCCGTGCGAGATCAGCTACGACCTGGACGCGGTGCTGCCCAAGGCCGACGTGGTGATGATGCTGCGGGTACAGCAGGAGCGGATGAACGCGGCCTACTTCCCGACCGTCCGCGAGTACAGCCGCCGGTACGGGCTGGACTCCGGCCGGATGGCGCTGCTGCCCGAGCACGCCATCGTGATGCACCCGGGCCCGATGAACCGGGGCATGGAGATCGCGGCCGAGGTCGCCGACTCGGTGCGCTCCACCATCGTGGAGCAGGTCGGCAACGGCGTCAGCGTCCGGATGGCGGTCCTGTACCTGCTGCTCGGCGGATCGGAGGCAGAGCGATGAGTGACTTCACCGGCGCCGGGGACCAGCCGGCCTGGCTGATCAGGGGCGCCCGCCCGCTCGGCGGCGAGCCCGCCGACCTGCTGCTAGCCGACGGCCTGATCCAGGAGGTGACCCGGGCCGGCGCGGCGGCTGCGACCGGCGCCCAGGTGCTCGACGCCGCCGGCCTGATCGCCCTGCCCGGCCTGGTCGACCTGCACACCCACCTGCGCGAGCCGGGCCGGGAGGACGCCGAGACCGTCGAGTCCGGCACGGCCGCGGCGGCGCTGGGCGGCTACACCGCCGTGCACGCGATGGCCAACACCGACCCGGTCGCCGACACGGCGGGCGTGGTCGAGCAGATCTGGCGGCTCGGCCGCCAGGCGGGCCGCTGTGACGTCCGGCCGGTCGGCGCGGTCACCACCGGCCTGGCCGGCCGCCGGCTGGCCGAGCTGGGCGCGATGGCCGACTCGCCGGCCGGGTCCGGGTGTTCTCCGACGACGGGTACTGCGTGTCCGACGCGGTGCTGATGCGCCGGGCGCTGGAGTACGTCAAGGCCTTCGACGGGGTCATCGCCCAGCACGCCCAGGAGCCGCGGCTGACCGACGGCGCGCAGGTCAACGAGGGCGAGATCTCCGGCCGACTGGGCCTGACCGGCTGGCCCGCGGTGGCCGAGGAGGCGATCATCGCCCGGGACTGCCTGCTGGCCGCGCACGTCGGCTCGGCCCTGCACGTCTGCCACGTCTCCACCGCCGGCTCGGTCGAGATCATCCGCTGGGCCAAGTCCAAGGGCTGGCGGGTCACCGCCGAGGTCACCCCGCACCACCTGCTGCTCACCGACGACCTGGCGGCCAGCTACGACCCGGTCTACAAGGTCAACCCGCCGCTGCGCACCGCGGCCGACGTGGCCGCGCTGCGGGCCGGGCTGGCCGACGGGACCATCGACTGCGTCGCCACCGACCACGCCCCGCACCCGCTGGAGGACAAGGAGACCGAGTGGCCGGTCGCCGCGTTCGGCATGACCGGCCTGGAGACCGCGCTGCGGGTGGTGCAGGAGGCGATGGTCGACACCGGGCTGCTCGACTGGGCCGGGGTGGCCGACCGGATGTCGGTCCGCCCGGCGCTCATCGGCCGACTCAGCGGCGACGGCGCCCCGCGGCACGGGGCGCCGCTGGCCGCGGACTCCCCGGCCAACCTGGTGCTCTACGACCCGGCGGCCCGCGACGTGGTCGACCCGGCCGGGCACGCCTCGCGCAGCCGCAACTCGCCGTTCGCCGGGATGACGCTGCCCGGCCGGGTGGTCGCGACGTTCCTGCGCGGCACCCCGACCGTGCTCGACGGGAAGCTGGCCCGATGAGCGAACGCCGCGCCGCAGCGGCGCGCTCCTCGTCCTCGAGGACGGCATGATCTTCCGCGGCACGCGGCTTCGGCGCGGCCGGCGAGAGCTTCGGCGAGATGGTCTTCAACACCGGCATGACCGGCTACCAGGAGACCCTCACCGACCCGTCGTACTGCCGCCAGATCGTCGCCATGACCGCGCCGCACATCGGCAACACCGGGATCAACGACGAGGACGCCGAGTCCCGCCGGATCTGGGTCACCGGCTACGTGGTCCGCGAGCCCGCCCGGCTGACCTCCAACTGGCGGGCCCGGCGCAGCCTGGACGACGAGCTGGCCGCCCAGGGCGTCGCCGGCATCGCCATCATCGGCACCCGGGCGCTGACCCGGCACCTGCGCGAGCGCGGCGCGATGCGGGCCGGGATCAGCACCGCCGAGACCGACCCGGCCGCGCTGCTGGAGCGGGTGCTGGCCAGCCCGCGGATGACCGGCGCCGACCTGGCCGCGAGGTCAGCACCGGCCGAGCCGTACGTGGTCCGCCCGCCCGAGGGCACGCCGGTCCGGTTCCGGGTCGCCGCGGTCGACCTGGGCATCAAGGCCTCGACCCCGCGGTACCTGGCCGGACTGGGCTGCGAGGTGCACGTGCTGCCCGCCACCGCCACCGCCGACGAGATCCTGGCGGCCAGCCCGGACGGGGTGTTCTTCGCCAACGGCCCCGGCGACCCGGCCGCCCCGGACTACGCCGTCGAGGCCATGCGCGGCGTGCTGGACGCCGGGCCTGCCGGTGTTCGGCATCTGCTTCGGCAGCCAGATCCTCGGCCGGGCGCTCGGCTGGGCACCTACAAGCTGCGGTTCGGCCACCGCGGCGTCAACCAGCCGGTCCAGGACCTGCGCACCGGCCGGGTCGAGATCACCAGCCACAACCACGGCTTCGCGGTCGACGATGCGCCGCGCGACGGCGCGTCGTTCGACACCGCCGTTCGGCGCCGCCGAGGTCACCCACGTCAACCTCAACGACGGCGTGGTCGAGGGCCTGCGGCTGCTCGACGCGCCGCCTTCGCGGTCCAGTACCACCCGGAGGCCGCGCCGGGCCCGCACGACGCCACCGGCCTGTTCGACCGGTTCTGCGACCTGATGGAGGGCCGGCTGAGCCGATGCCTAAGCGCGCCGACCTGAAGCTCGGTCCTGGTCATCGGCTCGGGGCCGATCGTCATCGGGCAGGCCTGCGAGTTCGACTACTCCGGCACCCAGGCCTGCCGGGTGCTGCGCGAGGAGGGCATCCGGGTCAGCCTGGTCAACTCCAACCCGGCGACGATCATGACCGACCCGGAGTTCGCCGACGCCACCTACGTCGAGCCGATCACCCCGGAGTGCTGGAGAAGGTCATCGCCAAGGAGCGCCCGGACGCCATCCTGCCCACCCTGGGCGGCCAGACCGCGCTGAACGCGGCCGTCGCCCTGCACGAGGCCGGCATGCTGGCCAGGTACGGCGTCGAGCTGATCGGCGCCGACATCGAGGCCATCCAGGCCGGCGAGGACCGCAGCCAGTTCAAGGAGATCGTCGATCGGGCGTCGGCGCCGAGGTGCCCGCCAGCCGGATCTGCCACACCCTGGAGGAGTGCGAGGCCGCCGCGGCCGAGCTGGGCTTCCCGGTGGTGATCCGGCCCTCGTTCACCATGGGCGGCACCGGCTCCGGCATCGCCCGCGACGCCCGGCGACCTGCGCCGGATCGCCGGCGCCGGGCTGGACGCCAGCCCGGTGACCGAGGTGCTGCTCGAGGAGTCCGTGCTCGGCTGGAAGGAGTTCGAGCTCGAGCTGATGCGCGACCGGCACGACAACGTGGTGATCGTCTGCTCGATCGAGAACATCGACCCGATGGGCGTGCACACCGGCGACTCGGTCACCGTCGCCCCGGCCATGACCCTGACCGACCGCGAGTACCAGCACATGCGCGACGTCGCCATCGCCATCGCCCGCGCGGTCGGCGTGGACACCGGCGGCTGCAACATCCAGTTCGCGGTCCACCCGGAGCACCGGCCGGATGGTCGTGATCGAGATGAACCCGCGGGTCTCCCGGTCCAGCGCCCTGGCCTCCAAGGCCACCGGCTTCCCGATCGCCAAGATCGCCGCCCGGCTGGCCATCGGCTACACCCTGGACGAGATCCCCAACGACATCACCGGCGAGACCCCGGCCAGCTTCGAGCCCGCCCTCGACTACGTCGTGGTCAAGGTGCCGCGGTTCGCGTTCGAGAAGTTCCCCGGCGCCGACCCCGAGCTGACCACCCACATGAAGTCGGTCGGCGAGGCCATGGCCATCGGCCGCAACTTCCCCGAGGCGCTGCAGAAGGCGCTGCGCTCGCTGGAGAGACCCCGGCGCGCCGTTCAGCTGGGCCCGGCCGCCGGGCGACGCCGGCGAGCTGCTGGCCCGCTGCGCGGTCCCGCACGACGGCCGGCTGGCCACCGTCCACCAGGCCCTGCGGGCCGGGCGCCACCGTGGCCGAGGTGGCCGGGGCCACCGGCATCGACCCGTGGTTCATCGACCAGATCGCCGGCATCGAGGAGATCGCCCGCGAGCTGGCCGCGAGCCCGCCGCCCGGCCCGGGAGCTGCTGCGCCGGGCCAAGCGGCCGGCTTCTCCGACGCCCAGATCGGCCAGCTGCACCGGCCAGACCGAGGCCGACGTCCGCGCAGCTGCGCCACGCAGCTCGGCATCGCGGCCGGTCTACAACACCGTGGACACCTGCGCCGCCGAGTTCGCGGCCCGCACGCCGTACCTGTACTCCACCTACGACGAGGAGACCGAGGTCCCGGCCGGAGACCGGCCGAAGGTGATCATCCTGGGCAGCGGCCCGAACCGGATCGGCCAGGGCATCGAGTTCGACTACGCCTGCGTGCACGCCTCGTTCGCGCTCGTCGGCGGCCGGCTACGAGACCGTGATGGTCAACTGCAACCCCGAGACCGTCTCCACCGACTACGACACCTCCGACCGGCTCTACTTCGAGCCGCTGACCCTCGAGGACGTGCTCGAGGTGGTGCGCGCCGAGCAGGCCGCCGGCGCCGGTCGCCGGGGTCATCGTGCAGCTCGGCGGCCAGACCCCGCTCGGCCTGGCCCGCGCCCTGGCCGCCGAGGGCGTCCCGATCGTCGGCACCTCGCCGGAGGCCATCCACCTGGCCGAGGACCGCGGCGAGTTCGGCCGGGTGCTGGAGGAGGCCGGGCTGCCCGCGCCCAGGCACGGGCATGGCCACCTCCGTGCGACCGAGGCCACGGCGGTGGCGGACGAGATCGGCTACCCGGTCCTGGTCCGGCCGTCCTACGTGCTCGGCGGGCGCGGCATGGAGATCGTCTACGACGACGCCACGCTGGCCGCCTACGTGCGCCGGGCGACCGAGGCCAGCCCGGAGCACCCGGTGCTGATCGACCGGTTCCTGGACGACGCCATCGAGATCGACGTGGACGCGCTGTACGACGGGCACGAGCTGTACCTCGGCGGCGTCATGGAGCACATCGAGGAGGCCGGCATCCACTCCGGCGACTCGGCCTGCGCGCTGCCGCCGATCACCCTGGGCCAGCGAGTACATCGCCCTGATCCGCGAGTCCACCGAGGCCATCGCCGCGCGGCGTGGGCGTGCGCGGCCTGCTGAACGTGCAGTACGCCCTCGCCGGCCGGCGTGCTGTACGTGCTGGAGGCCAACCCGCGGGCGTCGCGTACGGTGCCGTTCGTGTCCAAGGCCACCGCGGTGCCGCTGGCCAAGGCGGCGGCCCGGATCATGCTCGGCGCCACGGTCGCCGACCTGCGCGCCGAGGGGCTGCTGCCGCCCGCCGGCGACGGCGGCACGCTGCCGCTGGACGCGCCGATCGCGGTCAAGGAGGCGGTGCTGCCGTTCAGCCGGTTCGCCGACGAGCGCGGGCAGGGCGTGGACACCGTGCTCGGCCCGGAGATGCGCTCCACCGGCGAGGTGATGGGCATCGACGAGATGTTCGGCACCGCCTACGCCAAGTCGCAGGCGGCGGCCTACGGCTCGCTGCCGGTCAAGGGCCGGGCGTTCGTGTCGGTGGCGGCAAGGACAAGCGCTCGATGATCTTCCCGGTCAAGCGGCTGGCCGACCTCGGCTTCGAGATCCTGGCCACCCGGGGCACCGGGGAGGTGCTGCGCCGCAACGGGGTCCGGGCCACGATCGTGCGCAAGCACAGCGAGGGGCCGGGGCCGGACGGGGAGCCGACGATCGTGGACCGGATCCTGGACGGCGAGGTCGACCTGATCGTGAACACGCCGTTCGGCAGCCCCGGCCAGTCGGGCCCGCGGCTGGACGGCTACGAGATCCGCACCGCGGCCGTGCGGCGCGGCATCCCGTGCGTGACCACCGTGCAGGGGCTGGGCGCGGCCGTCCAGGGCATCGAGGCCATCACCAGCGGCGAGGTCGGCGTACGGTCCCTCCAGGAGCACGCGATCAGGCTGCGCGGCGCGGAGGGGCAGAGCCGGGAGGAAGAAGGACAGCAGTGAGCGAGACCGAGGTCCAGGCCGGTCCCGTGCAGGTGCGCGGGACGGTGCTGACCGTGCGCCGGGTGGACGCCTACTACGCGATGACGGTCGTGGCGCCGGGCATCGCGGCGCGGTTCCGGCCGGGCCAGTTCGTCGCGGTGGCGGTGGGCGGCGACGACACGTCCATGCTGCTGCGCCGGGCGTTCTCCATCCACGACGTGCGGCCCGACCACGGCGGCACGGTGGAGTTCGTGTTCGCGGTGCACGGCCGCGGCACCGCAGTGGCTGGCCCGCTGCCGGGCCAGGGACGTGCTGGACATCACCGGCCCGCTGGGCCGGCCGTTCCCGGTGCCCAGGGACCCCGTGAGCTGCCTGCTGGTCGGCGGCGGCTACGGCAGCGCGCCGCTGTTCGCGCTGGCCAGCCGGCTGCGCGAGCGGCGCTGCACGGTGGACTTCCTGATCGGGGCGGCCAGCGGCGACCGGGTGTTCGGCGCGCTGACCGCGCGGCGCACGGGCCGGACGGCCACCATCACCACCGAGGACGGCTCGCTGGGCGTGCGGGGCCTGGTCACCGACATGCTCGGCCAGGTCATCCACGAGGCGCGCACCGACGTCATCTACGCCTGCGGGCCGATGCCCATGCTGCGCCAGGTCACCGCGCTGGCCGGGCGCTACGACATCCCCGTGCAGGCCTGCGTGGAGGAGGCCATGGCGTGCGGGATCGGCGTGTGCATGACCTGCGTGCTGCCGGTGACCGGCAGCGACGGGATCACCCGCATGGTGCGCTCCTGCGTGGACGGCCCGGTGTTCCGCGGCGAGCAGGTGCGCTGGGACGACGTGGGCACGATCCCGTTCGACGCGTTCGGCGCGCCGGGCTGGGAGCCCAGGACCCGGCGGGCCAGCGAGGCGACGGCGGCCGGCCGGGCGGCGGGCGGCGCCGCCGAGGCCAGCGACGCTGGGGGCGGCCCCGCCGCGGCCAGCAACGGCACAGGCAGGCGGCGCGGCCGTGACTGACCTGCGGACCCGGCTGGGTCACGTCGAGCTGCCCAACCCCATCCTGACCGCCTCCGGGTGCGCCAGCTCCGGCCGCGAGCTGGCCCAGTTCATCGACGTGTCCAAGATCGGCGCCATCGTGACCAAGTCGGTCATGCTCGGGCCTCGCTCCGGTCGGCCCACGCCGCGGATGGCCGAGACGCCGAGCGGCATGCTCAACTCCATCGGCCTCCAGGGGCCGGGCATCGACTCCTTCCTCCAGCGCGACCTGCCGTGGCTGCTGTCGCGCGGCGCCCGCGCGGTGGTGTCCATCGCCGGCGGCACGGTGGGGGAGTTCGCCGAGCTGGCCGCGCGGCTGTCCGACGCGGCCGGCGTCACCGCCATCGAGGTCAACATCTCGTGCCCCAACGTCGAGCACCGCGGCCAGGTGTTCGCCTGCGACCCGGCCGCCTCGGCGGCGGTCGTCGAGGCGGTGCGGGGCCGGACCCGCTACGACATCCCGGTGTTCGCCAAGCTGTCGCCCGACGTGACGGACATCGTGTCCATCGCCAAGGCCTGCGTCTCGGCGGGCGCCGACGGCCTGTCGCTGATCAACACCCTGCTCGGGATGGTCATCGACACCGAGACCATGCGCCCGGTGCTGGCCGGGGTGACCGGCGGA
Organism: uncultured Actinomycetota bacterium; assembly: GCA_963730265.1. Classification (GTDB taxonomy): domain Bacteria; phylum Actinomycetota; class Actinomycetes; order Streptosporangiales; family Streptosporangiaceae; genus DASUBV01. The sequence goes on along the minus strand of CAVSRG010000009.1, from coordinate 2,700,778 downwards.
CTGTCCGGCCCGGCCATCCGGCCGATCGCGGTGCGGTGCATCTGGCAGGTGCGCGAGGCCCTGCCCGGGGTCCCGATCATCGGCATGGGCGGGGTCAAGAGCGGGCGGGACGCCCTGGAGCTGATCCTGGCCGGCGCGTCCATGGTCAGCGTGGGCACGACGAACTTCCACGACCCGTCGGCCTGCGCCCGGATCCTGCGCGAGCTGGACGAGGAGCTCTCGCGCCGGGGCATCGACCGGCTCTCGGATGTTGTGGGGCTGGCCCACGAGCCGCGCGCCGCGCCGCGTCGCCGGCTCAGCGGCATGCGAGAGTAGGACCAGGCCGGACCATAGCGGATTGCGGCAGATAGGGCACCTGAGCGGGCAGCGACGCCCAGTTAGGAGAACATCTTGACCGGCCGGGCACCGATCGCGGTCGCGCTGGACGCGCCGAACCTGAATACCGCGGCCCGCTGGGCGAGCCTGGTTACCGCGCATGTCAGTACCGTGAAAATCGGGCTTGAGCTTTACCTTCGCTATGGCCCGGAAGCTGTCGCCTCAATCCGCGGGGCAAGCGCCGTAGATGTGTTTCTTGACCTGAAGTTGCACGACATCCCCGCCACCGTGGCCGGCGCCGCCAGCGCGGTAGCCCGGCTGCGGCCGGCCCTGCTGACCGTGCACGCCGCGGCCGGCCCAGCGGCGATCAAGGCCGCGGTGCAGGCCGTGCCGGACACCAAGATCGTTGCGGTGACCGTGCTCACCTCGCTGTCCGACGCCGACCTGGAGCGGATCGGCGATGGCCGGCCCGGCCAGCGACGCGGTCCGCCGGCTGGCCGCGCTCTCGGTCGAGGCCGGGGCCCAGGGCGTGGTGTGCTCCCCGCAGGAGGTCGCCGCGGTCCGCGGCGAGGTCGGCCGCGGCATCACGCTGATCACGCCCGGGGTGCGGCTGGCGGGCGCCGACGCGCACGATCAGGCCCGCGTGGCCACCCCGGAGCAGGCACTGCCGAGCGGGTGCCGACCTGCTGGTGATCGGCCGCCCGATCACCGGCGCGGCGGACCCGGGAGCGGCCGCGGCGGCCATCGCGGCCTCGCTGCGGAGGGTCGCTGTCGCAGGTCGCTGAGACATAAGGGGGGTGGAGCCCTGTACTGCGACGTCACAGATCGACTACGCTGAGTCTTTGGTCGAATGCGTCACGTAATAATGGGCAATTTGTGACGACACAAACGGGGGTTCGCGTTGCCGAGTCGGGCCGAAGTCGCTAGTTTCCCCTCGCGGAGCGAGTTTTTCGATACGAAACCCGAGGTGACCTTAGCGTGGCTCTTCCTCCACTAACCCCCGAACAGCGGGCGGCGGCGCTTGAGAAGGCGGCCAAGGCGCGCAAAGACCGTGCGGAGGTTAAAAACCGGCTCAAGCACGGTTCGACGACCCTGCCCCAGGTCCTTAAGGAGGGCCAGACCGACGACATCGTCGGCAAGATGAAGGTGTCCGCCCTTCTTGAGTCCATGCCCGGCGTGGGCAAGGTCCGGGCCAAGCAGATCATGGAGCGGCTGGGCATTGCCGAGTCGCGCCGGGTCCGCGGTCTGGGCGCCAACCAGCGCTCGGCGCTGGAGAATGAGTTCAAGGACATCTGACCGAGGCGCCTGTGAACCAGGCGCCGATCAGGAACGGGGGCACGGGACGTGTCCGCAGCAGGCATGGTGGCCTCGCGCGTACCGGCCGGCCGGGCCCCGGCCCCCGTTCACCTGACCGTCTTGTCCGGGCCTTCGGGTGTGGGCAAGAGCACAGTTGTCGCCCGACTGCGGCAGTTGCGGCCGCAGATTTGGCAATCGGTGTCGGTGACTACCCGTCGGCCTAGGCCGGGCGAGATCGACGGCCGCGAGTATTTCTTCGTCAGCGAGCGCGATTTCGACGTAATGGCGGCCGAGGGAAAGCTGCTCGAATGGGCGCAGTTCGCGGGGAATAAGTACGGCACCCCGCGCGCTCCGGTAGAAGAGCGGCTTCAGGCCGGAATCGTGACATTGCTGGAGATCGACGTCGAGGGCGCGCGGCAGGTACGCGCGGCGATGCCGGGGACCCTACTGGTGTTCCTGGCCCCGCCCTCCTGGGAGGAGCTGGTGCGGCGACTCACGGAGCGGGAGACCGAGCCCCCCGAGGTCATCCAGCGGCGCCTGGCGGCCGCTCGCGTCGAGCTCGATGCCGGAAGTGAGTTCGACATCACCCTTGTCAACACGTCTGTCGATGATGTATGCGGGCAGCTGGTAGCCTTGATGACGGCCCAGGTAGCCCGCTAGCGGGCCCGGCGGCCTCCTAGACAGACAGACCCGGAAGGCTTACGTGGCTGCGACTCCATCCACCGAAGGCATTATCAACCCGCCGATTGACGACCTGCTCCAGGTCGTGGACAGCAAGTACGGGCTGGTGATCATGGCCTCGAAGCGCGCCCGGCAGATCAACGCGTACTACGCCCAGCTGGGCGAGGGGCTTCTCGAGTACGTCGGGCCGCTGGTCGAGACCCGGGTTCAGGAGAAGCCGCTGTCGATCGCGCTGCGCGAGATCAGCGAGCGGCTGCTGAGCGCCGAGACGCCGCCGGCGGAGTCCTGATCTAGCGCGGCGATAAGCCCGTGCGCATCGTCCTGGGCGTCGGCGCGGGCATCGCGGCCTACAAGGCCTGCGAGCTGCTGCGGCTGTTCACCGAGGCGGGTCACAGCGTCCGCGTCGTGCCCACGCCGGACTCGCTGAACTTCGTCGGCGCGGCCACCTGGGCCGCGCTGTCCGGCCAGCCGGCCGTCACCACCGTGTTCGAGGACGTGCACCAGGTTCCGCACGTCCGGATCGGGCAGGAGGCCGACCTGGTCATCGTGGCTCCGGCCACCGCCGACCTGCTGGCCCGCGCGGCGGCCGGGATGTCCGGTGACCTCCTGACCGCGACCTTGCTCACGGCCCGCTGCCCGGTCATCTACGCGCCGGCCATGCACACCGAGATGTGGGAGCACCCCGCCACCCAGGCCAACGTGGCCCGGCTGCGCTCCTATGGCGCGCTCGTCATCGAGCCCGCCGCCGGCCGGCTCACCGGCGCGGATTCCGGGCCGGGGCGGCTGCCCGAGCCCGGCCGAGCTGTTCGCCACCGCGCTGCGCGTGGCGGACCGGGGCCCGGGCGCGCTGGCGCTCGACCTGACCGGCCGCAGCGTCCTGGTGTCGGCGGGCGGGACCCGCGAGGATCTCGATCCAGTCCGGTACCTCGGCAACCGCTCGTCCGGCCGGCAGGGCTTCGCGCTGGCGGGCACCGCGGCCAGCCGCGGCGCCCGAGTGACCCTGGTCGCCGCCAACACCGAGCTGCCCGCCCCGGCGGGCGTGCGGGTCATCCCGGCCGGGTCCGCCCGCGACCTGCGCGACAAGATCCTGGCCGAGGCGGCCGCCGCCGACGCCATCGTGATGGCCGCCGCCGTGGCCGACTTCCGGCCCGCGCGGCCCAGCCCGGCCAAGATTAAGAAGACCGGGGCGGCACCCGAGCCGATCGACCTGGTCGAGAATCCCGACGTCCTCAGGGAGCTGGTCGCCACCCGGCCGCGGCCGGGGCAGGTCATCGTGGGCTTCGCCGCCGAGACCGGCGACGTGCTGGCCAACGGGCGGGCCAAGCTGGCCGCCAAGGGCTGTGACCTGCTGGTCGTCAACCAGGTCGGCAACGGCCTGGCCTTCGGCACCGCCGACAACGAGGCCGTGGTGCTGGGCGCCGACGGCTCGGAGACCAAGATCCCGCGCGGGCCCAAGGAGGCCCTGGCCGACGTGGTCTGGGACCTGGTGCTGTCTCGTCTGCCATCGCGCTGACCTGGGTTTGCCGACCTGGCCCCGGACGCCCCGATAAACTTCTAGCCGTATTCAGCACGAGAGGAACGGGTGGTCTAGTGGCACGACGCTTGTTTACCTCCGAGTCGGTCACTGAGGGCCATCCGGACAAGATGGCCGATCAGATCAGTGACGCGATTCTGGACGGCATGCTCAAGGGTGACCCGCACAGCCGGGTGGCCGTGGAGACCCTCATCACCACCGGCCAGGTCCACGTGGCCGGCGAGGTCACCACCGACACCTACGTCGACCTTCCCGGCATCATCCGGGAGAAGGTCCTGGAGATCGGCTACGACTCCTCGGCCAAGGGCTTCGACGGCGCATCCTGCGGGGTGCAGGTGTCGATCGGCTCGCAGTCGCCCGACATCGCCCTGGGCGTGGGCGAGGCGTTCGAGCACCGCGAGGGCGAGGGCACCGACGACCTGGACCGCCAGGGAGCCGGCGACCAGGGCCTGATGTTCGGCTACGCCTGCCGGGACACCCCGGTGCTGATGCCGCTGCCCATCACCGTCGCGCACCTGCTGGCCCGCCGCCTGTCCGAGGTCCGGCGCAACGGCGTCGTCCCGTACATCCGGCCGGACGGCAAGACCCAGGTCACCATCGAGTACGCCGGCGACCGGCCGGTGCGGCTGGACACCGTCGTGGTGTCCACCCAGCACGCGCCCGGCATCGACCTGCGCGAGATGCTCAGCCCCGACATCCGCCAGCACGTAGTCGAGCCGGTGCTGGCCGACCTGGAGCTGGACACCGACGGCTACCGGCTGCTGGTCAATCCGACCGGCCGGTTCGAGATCGGCGGCCCCATGGGCGATGCCGGGCTGACCGGTCGCAAGATCATCATTGACACCTACGGCGGGATGGCCCGGCACGGCGGCGGAGCCTTCTCGGGCAAGGACCCGTCCAAGGTCGACCGTAGCGGCGCGTACGCCATGCGCTGGGTGGCCAAGAACGTGGTCGCGTCCGGGCTGGCCGACCGCTGCGAGGCCCAGGTCGCCTACGCGATCGGGAAGGCCAAGCCGGTCGGCCTGTTCGTGGAGTGCTTCGGCACCGAGCAGGTGCCCGTCGAGCGCATCCAGGAGGCCGTCCTGGACGTGTTCGACCTGCGCCCGGCGGCCATCATCCGCGACCTCGACCTGCTGCGGCCCATCTACTCCCAGACGGCTGCCTTCGGCCACTTCGGCCGCGAGGAGCCCGACTTCTCCTGGGAGCGCACCGACCGGGCCCAGGACCTCAAGTCCGCGGCGGGCGCCTGAGCTGACCGAAAACCGGGCCCGGCGTTTCTCGCCGGGCCCGGTTCCATGCCCGGGCCCGGGTTCACCTTGAGCTGGGCGTCGCCGTCGGGGTCCCCGCCGGGCTGGGCGTCGGCCCGTGCCGCGTCGGCGGCTCGCTCGTGGCCCTGGTCAGGCCGGAGACCCCCGGCGACGGCGCTCTGGTCCTGAGGTGCGACGGCGAGGGTGACGGCGCGGGCCTCGGGGTGGTGGGCGCGGGCCGCGACGGTGCCGGGCGGGACGGGGCGGGCCGGGACGGGCCCACGGCCGGCGGGACCTGGTGCTGGCCCGCGGCCACGCCGCTCAGCCCGGCCACGACGGCGGCGACCACCGCTCCGCCCGCCAGGCTCAGCCCGGCCAGCCGGCGCCGGTGCCGCCGGCTCGCCCGGCGCATGACCTCAGCCGCGGGCAGCGGCGTGATCTCGGCCATCGCATCGGTGGTGACCCGCCGCAGTTCTTCGTCGAAGTCAGACACTGGTCACCTCCTGCCCGCTGCCGTCGTGCAGCAGGTCGGCCAGGTTGGCCCGGCCGCGGGCCAGCCGCGACTTCACCGTCCCCGCCGAGGTACCCGTCTCCGCGGCGATCTGCTCGATCGTCAGGTCGCAGAGGTGGTAGAGCACCAGGGCCCGGCGCTGCTCGGTCGGCACCTGCCGCAGCGCCTCGATCAGCGCCACCCGCCCCGGATCCGGCCCGGCCACCGCCGGCGGCGCGGGCTGGGCGCTCAGCAGCCGCAGGCCTGAGCGGGCCCGCCGCCACCGCGACATCGCGATGCGCCACGCGGTCACCCGTACCCACGCCTCCGGGGCGCCGTCGCGGTCCAGCTTGCGGCGATGCTCCCAGGCGCGGATGAACGCCTCCTGGACCGAGTCCTGGGCTTCGGCGTGATCCCCGGTCATCGCGTAGAGCTGGCCGACGAGCCGCCGGAAGGACGCGTTGTAGAACTCGGTGAACTCCTCGGGGCTCAACCAGCCTCCTGACTCCGCGGTGCGGCGGAGAGGCCCGATCCGCGCGGCCAGCCGGAAATACCCGGCGGAGCCACGGAACCAGGAGCCTGTCCGGTCGGTACACATACCGGCTGCTGTACTTCCCGCCCGGACACGGGCTCCTCATCTGCGGAGGTTTCATGAAGGTTACTCGCCTGCGCGTCGTCGCGTGGACGGCGCTGCCCGTCGCCGCGCTGGGCGCCGGAGGCGCTGCCCTCGCGCACGCCGCCGTCGCCACTCCCGCTCCCGCATCCGCCGCCCGCGGCATGGCCGCCTGCCCGTCCCCCGTGCCGTCGCGGACGCGGATCTCGGCCCCGGCCCCGGCGCCAACGCTGGCCCGCACGGCCACGCCGAGACCGGTCCCGTCGGCGACGCGGGTGCGCACGGCAACGCCCAGCGCGGTCCCGTCCCCGACGCGGGCGCGGACCTCGGCCGCCGCGCCGGTCCCGTCGCCGACGCGGGCGCGGGCCTCGGCCCCGGTGCCTTCGCCGACCAGGGCGCGGCCCGCGCGGCCCTGCCCGTCCCCGTCGGGCGTGAGGACGCCGACGTCGGCCCCGGTCCCGGTCGCCGGTCCCGACACCAGCCAGTACGGCCACGCCGAGACCGGTCCCGTCGGCGACGCGAGCGCCCACGGCGACGCCCAGCGCGGTCCCGTCTCCGACCCGGGCGCCCACGGTGGCACCGAGCCCGGTCCCGTCCCGGACCCGGCTGCGGACCGCGACGCCCAGCCCGGCGCCGAGTCGCGGCTAGCAGACGGGGAACCAACGCTGGCGGAGACTCCGTGATCATGAGAGTCGCCGGAGCGAGCGGGAGCGTCGCAGGCTTCTGGTAGGACAGGACCGTGGCAGCTCCGGTGCGGCAGGCGCGCAAGCCGCCGGCGCGCGCCGCGGCCGCGGCCGTCGGCGCGAGCCGGAGGCCGCGTCCGTGCTGCCGGTCGCCCAGGTCGCCGTGGACGTAGTCGCTGCCGCACCTGGACCGGCCGTTCGAGTACCTCGTGCCGAGTCGCTGGCCGAGACGGCGACCGTCGGCTGCCGGGTCCGGGTGCGCTTCGCCGGCCGGCTGACGAGCGGCTTCCTGCTTCAGCGCACCGCCGAGAGCGAGCACCAGGGCCGGCTCGGCTACCTGGAGCGCGTCGTGTCCCCGGAGCCGGTGCTGACGCCGGAGATCGCGGGCCTGGCCCGCGCGGTCGCCGACCGCTACGGCGGCACCCTCGCCGACGTCCTGCGGCTCGCCATCCCGCCCCGGCACGCCGCCGCCGAGGCCGGCTCGCCGCGCTGGTGCCCTGCGGGGCCCGCCTCCAGGCCGCCCCGGTGCCATCGCACCTCCGCTGCGCCACGGCACCGGCCGCGACCGCCGCCGGGGACTGGCGGCCCGCCAGATCCCGCCCATCCCGGAGCCAGAACGGACCGGCCCGGGCCTGCCGGACCCGGTCCCGGCCTGCCGGACCCGGTCCCCGGCCGGCAGGCCAGGCGCCCGCCCGGGCGGGCACTCCGCAGGGCCGGACCGCACGGCCAGCGCGGCCGACGCGGCGGCCGCGCCGGAGGACGGCGGTCCGGCCGGCGAGATACGGGACAGGACCACGAGATATCGCGGCGCGGCCGGGGATGCCCCATCCACGGCGCAGCCCCGTGCTTCGGGCGCGGCGGACGCGGCCCCCCCAGCGGAGTTCGGGCCCGGCATCGCGGATCAGCCTGACGGGGGCACGGAGCGAGCAGGCGGGCTCGGGCCGCTCCGGGCACCGGCGACGCCGCCGGGTAACTGGAGCCGGTACGCGGCGGGGCCGTCGTTCCTCACCGCGCTGGCCGCCGGGCGGTCACCGCGCGCCGTCTGGTCGGCGCTGCCCGGCGCGCTGGCCGCCGAGATCGCCAGCGCCGCGGCGGCGGCCGCCAGCGCCGGGCGGCGTGGTCATCGTCGTCCCCGACGCCCGGGACCTGGACCGGGTCGACGGCGCCCTGACCGCCGAGCTCGGCCCGGCCGCGCACGTGATCCTCTCGGCCAGCCTCGGCCCGGCCGAGCGCTACCGCCGCTGGCTGGCCGCGGAGCGGGGCCAGGTCCGGGTCGTCGCCGGCACCCGCTCGGCGATGTTCGCGCCGGTGCGCGGACCTCGGCCTGGTGGTGCTCTGGGACGAGGGCGACGACCTGCCTCGCCGAGCCGCGCGCGCCCTACCCGCACGCCCGCGAGGTGCTGGCGCTGCGGGCGCACCGGGCCGGCGCGGCGCGCGCTGATCGGCGGATTCGCCCGGACCGCCGAGGCCGCGCAGCTGATGACCGGCGGCTGGGCGCGGCCGCTGGCCGCCGACCGTGCGACGCGTGCGGCGGTTCGGCGCCCGGCGGTGGCGGCGGCCGGCGACGACTGCGAGCTGGCCCGGGACGAGGCGGCCCGGTCCGCCCGGCTGCCGGGCCTGGCGCTGCGGACCGCCCGCGAGGCGCTGGCCGCCGGGCCGGTGCTGTTCCAGGTGCCGCGGCGCGGCTACCTGGCCGCCGTGGCCTGCGAGCGCTGCCACGCGCCAGGCGCGGTGCCAGCTGCGGCGGCCCCGCGCAGCTGCCGGGGCGCGCGCGGCTGCCGCGCTGCGGCTGGTGCGGCAGCGCCGTCAACCGCAGCTGCGCCCGGTGCGGGCACCGACGGGCTGCGCGCCCTGGTCACCGGCGCCACCCGGACGGCCGAGGAACTGGGCCGGGCGTTCCCGGCCGTCCCGGTGCGCACCTCGGGGGGCAGCCGGGTGCTGGCCCAGGTGCCGGGCACGCCGGCGGTGGTGGTCGCCACCCCGGGCGCGGAGCCCTGCGCCGACGGCGGGTACGCGGCGGCGATGCTGCTGGACGGCTGGGCGCTGCTGGGCCGGGCCAGCCTGCGCGCGGCCGAGGAGACCGCTGCGCCGGTGGATGAACGCGGCGGCGCTGGTCCGCCCCGGCCCGGACGGGGGCAGCGTGGTGGTCGTCGCCGACGCGAGCCTGCCCGCGGTGCAGGCGCTGATCCGCTGGGATCCGGCGACGTTCGCCGACCGCGAGCTGGCGGAGCGCCGCGAGCTCCGCTTCCCGCCGGCGGCCCGGATGGCGGCGCTGTCCGGGCCGCACAGACGCGGTCCGGGCGCTGCTGGACGCGCGCCGAGCTGCCCGCCGGGGGCCGAGATACTCGGGCCGGTGCCGGTGCCGGCAGCGATCCCGGGCCTCGGCGGGCGCGGCGGCCGCGGCCGAGGGGTCCCGCCCGGACGCCGATGCCGTCCGCTTTCCTGGTCCGTGCGCCCAGGTCAGGGGGTGCCGCGCTGGCGGCCGTCCTGCATGCCGGACAGGCGGCGCGGACCGCCCGCAAGGAGCCGGGCACGGTCCGCCTGGAGCTTGACCCAGCCGAGCTGATCTGACTACTGCCCGCGGAGGCCTTAGGGTTCTTGCGTGGCGACCTCACGACGGGATGCGGGCACCGGGCATGCCACCGCCCGCCTGGCCGACCGGGCGATGCCGCCGGCGGCGAGACTCCGCCCGGACCGGCGCGGCGACGCGCCGCCGCGCAGCGCGGCCGCAGGCCGCGGCACGTCAGCGGCGGCCAGCGGGCAGCGGGTGGCGGGCCAGCCAGCGGGCACGGCGACAGCGGCGGCCCAGCGGCGCGCGGCCGGGCCAGCCGCGGCGGCCAGGGACTCCGGATCCGGGCGGCCCGCGGACAGCGCCGTGAGCCGGACCAGCCCCGAACAGCCAGACCGGCCGGATCAGCCGGACGTGACAGGGCGGGCGGCCAGCCCGGCGTTTCCGGCCCGCAGGAGCAGGCGCAGACCAGACAGGCGGCAGGGGCCGCGGAGGCCGAGGCCGACCGCGAGCGGCCGCGGATGCCCCCGGTCCGGCTGGCCCCGCGCGAGGAGCTCGCCGCGGCGGCCCGCGTCGCGCCGCTGCTGCGGGCGGCCGCCGACCTGAGCAGCGTGGGCCGACGAGGCGGCGGCCCGGTCCGGCGACCGGCCGACCGCGCTGGCCGCCGGCTGTCGACGGACGCCGCGGCCGCGGCCTCGGCCGCCTGGAGCTCACGCCGGACGAGGTCGACGCTGCGTGGCAGGTGGTGCTGGCCACGGGCCTGCGCGAGGAACGGCGGAGACGCCGGCCACGGCGCGGCCCGCCTGGACAGCAGGACGCCAGCGAGGTCCTGGGGGCGTGGGACGCGGCGCTGGCCGCCATCCTGGACGCCGAGGAGCTGGACGGCCTGGCCACCGCCCTGTACACGGTCGGCGCCCCGGTCCGCATCGACGCGCTGTTCGAGGCCTACACGGCGGCGGCGGGCGGCTCCCCGCCGCGCGGCAGCAGCCCGGCGCCGCAGCCCGGACGCCCAGACCCTGACCCGGCCCGACGGCCACCGGCCCGATGGCCACCAGCCCGACGAGGCCGCCGCGCTGTCGGGCGCCCTGGAGACGCTGGCCGACCTGGGCGTCGTCGAGCTGGGCACCGAGGAGACCGCGGGCGGCCTGACCGTCGCGCTGTCGCCGCTCGGCGTCTGGGGCGTGCACCGCCGGCTGCGCGGGCAGGGCTGGCACGTGCCGGTGCTGGGCGGCGCGGGCCGGGACGGCGCCGTCGGCCTGCTGATGACGCTGGCCAGCTGCGACGCGGAGGACGGCGAGGCGGAGATCGGCGCCTGGCTGGCCGGCCGCAGCGGCCCGCCAGGCCGCGCGCGAGCTGATCCGGGCCGCGGCCGGCCGGCTCGCCCGGGCTGCGCGGCGCCGCGTTCGCCGTGCTGGACCGGATCGGCGGCGCGGCCACCCCGGAGATCCGGGCCGCGCTGGCCGATCCGCTGCTGCGCGCCCACGCCGCCGTCTGGCTGCACGAGCATGACGAGGAAGCCGAGCTGCGGCCCGAGGACCGGACCTGGCTGCTGGTGGACCTCGGCGCCGGGCTGCTGGAGGAGGCCGATCCGCTGGACGTGGTCGCCGAGCTGCTGCCCGAGGTGCCCGCCCCGGCCCAGGCCGACATCGTCGCCGGGCTGTGGCGCGTCGACCATCCGGGCGTCATCGGCCTGCTCACCGCGCTGAGCGAGCACCACCCGGACCCTGGGGTCGCGCGGGCCGCCCGCAAGGCCGCGTTCAAGGCCCGGTCGCCGGGCGGCAGCGCCCGCCGAGGATTCATAGACTTGAGCAGCGCCGCCGTCGTGCGTGCGTGCCACGTACCAGGAGGAACCGGGTGAGCATCAGGCCGATCCGTCTGTTCGGTGATCCCGTCCTGCGGACGCCCGCCGAGCCGGTAACCGATTTCGACGCCGAGCTGCGCAGGCTGGTCAAGGACCTCGGCGACACGATGCTGGAGGCGCCCGGCGTCGGCCTGGCCGCGCCGCAGATCGGCGTGGGGCTGCGCGTCTTCACGTACTACATCGACGACGAGCTCGGCCACCTGATCAACCCCGCGCTGCGGCTGTCCGAAGAGGAGGAGACCGACGACGAGGGCTGCCTGTCCTTCCCCGGCCTCCAGTACCCGACCAAGCGCTCCTACGGCGTCGTGGCCACCGGCTTTAACATGCACGGCGACCCGGTCACCCTGGAGGGCACCGGGCAGATGGCGCGGTGCGTGCAGCACGAGACCGACCACCTTGACGGCGTGCTGTTCATCGATCGCCTTGACGCCGCACAGCGCAAGCTGGCCATGAAGGAGATCCGGGCGGCCGAATGGTGGGGCGAGCCGGTCCCGGTCGTGCGGGACTCGCCGCACGCGACGCGCGGCAAGGCCATCTAGCCCATGCGGCTGGTCTTCGCCGGCACCCCGGCGCCCGCCGTCGCCTCGCTCGAGGCGCTGCTCGGCTCGCGGCACGAGGTGGTCGCCGTCGTCACCCGCCCGGACGCGCCCGCCGGGCGCGGCCTCAAGCCCGGCCCCAGCCCGGTCGCCCGCCGGGCCGCCGAGGCGGGCGTCGAGATCCTGCGGCCGGCCCGGCCGCGGGACCCCGAGTTCGTGGCCCGGCTGACGCGAGCTTGCCCCGGACTGCTGCCCGGTCACCGCCTACGGCGCGCTGATCCCCGACCACGTGCTGGACATCCCGGCCGCGCGGCTGGGTCAACCTGCACTTCTCGATCCTGCCCGCGTGGCGCGGCGCGGCGCCCGTGCAGCATGCCATCCTGCACGGCGACGACATGACCGGCGCCACCACGTTCCGGCTCGTCCATGAGCTGGACGCCGGGCCCACCTTCGGCGTGCTCACCGAGCCGATCCGGGACGTCCGACACCACCGGCACGCTGCTCGAGCGGCTCAGCGTGGCCGGCGCCGAGCTGCTGGTCACCACCCTGGACATGATCGAGGACCGGCTGAGCTGGAGGCGCGCGAGCAGCCCGCCGAGGGCATCAGCCTCGCCCCGAAGATCACCACCGCGGACGCCGAGGTGAACTGGAAGCTGGCCGCCCCGGCGGTGAGCCGGCTGATCCGCGCCTGCACCCCGGCGCCCGGCGCGTGGACCACGCTGGACGGCACGCCGGCTCAAGCTCGGTCCGGTGACGCCAGCGCTCGCGGCCGCGGTCCGACGCCGGCGCCTCGGTCCCGGAGAGCTGCGGGTGCTGCGCGACCGGGTGCTCGTCGGCACCGGCACCCAGCCCGTCCGGCTCGGCGACGTTCAGGCCGACGGCAAGCGGCGGATGGCGGCGGCCGACTGGGCGCGCGGCCTGCGCCTGGACCGCCGGGCCCGCCGCGGTGCTCGGCTAGGTCGGCCGGGCGCCGGAGGAGCGGCGGCGGATCCCTCGCGGGGGAGGGCGTCCGGGCGGCAGCGCCCGGGCCGCGTGCGGGCGAGCGCGGCCGCGCCGATGCCGGCCGCGCCGCGCGCCGCCTGCGACGTGCTGTGCGCCGTGGCCGAGCGGGACGCCTACGCCAACCTGCTGCTCCCGGCCACGCTGACCGAGCGCGGGCTCAGCGGGCGGGACGCGGCGCTGGCCACCGAGCTCACCTACGGCACGCTGCGCGGCCGGGGCACCTACGACGCCGTGCTCGCCGTGTGCAGCGACCGCGCGCTGGACACCCTGGAGCCCGCCGTGCTGCGAGATCCTCCGGCTCGGCACCCATCAGCTGCTGGGCACCAGGATCGCCGCGCACGCCGCCGTGGCCACCTCCGTCGACCTGGTGCGGGACGTGGTCGGTCCGCGCCCGGCCGGATTCGTCAACGCCGTCCTGCGCCGCGTCGCGGCCAGGGACCTGGAGGCCTGGCTCGAGATCGCGGCCCCGGCTCGCGCCGACGATCCCGAGGGCCACCTGGCCGTCCGGTACAGCCATCCCCGGTGGATCGTCAGCGCGCTGCGGGAGGCGCTCGGCGGCTCGCTGGCCGAGACCGAGGCCGCGCTCGCCGCCGACAGCGAGCGCCCCGCGGTCACCCTGTGCGCCGTCCCCGGCCTGGCCGGATCCGCCGAGCTGACCGCCGCGGGCGCCGGCCCCGGCCCGGTGGTCCGAGTTCGGCGCCTACCTGCCCGAGGGCGACCCGGCCGGGATCGCGGCCGTCGCCGAGGGCCGGGCCGGGCGTCCAGGACGAGGCCAGCCAGCTCGCCGCCATCGCGCTGACCCGCGTGCCGGCCGGCGGCGACGAGCGCGCTGGCTCGACCTGTGCGCCGGGCCGGGCGGCAAGGCCCGACTGCTCGGCGGACTGGCCGCGCAGAAAGGCGCCCGGCTGGTCGCCGCCGAGATACGCCCGCACCGGGCCCGGCTGGTGCGCTCCGCGGCCGTCGGCGCCCGCCGGCCGCGCGACCGACGTCGTCGTGGCCGACGGGACGCGCCCGCCCTGGGCCGCCCGGCACCTTCGACCGGGTCATCGCCGACGTCCCGTGCTCCGGGCTCGGCGCCCTGCGCCGCCGTCCCGAGGCCCGCTGGCGGCGTTCCCCGCAGGCCGTCGCCGACCTGGGCGGCTTGCAGCGCCGCCTGCTGACCTCGGCCCTCGAGTCCGCCCGCCCCGGCGGCGTGGTCGCCTATGTCACCTGCTCGCCGCACCTGGCCGAGACCAGGGACGTCGTGGCCGACGTGCTCGCCGCCCGCGGCGACGTCGAGGTGCTCGACGCCCCGGCCGTGCTGGCCGAGGTGCCCGGCCTGGCCTGCGCCGACCCGCACGAGCGCTTCGCGCAGTTCTGGCCGCACCGGCACGGCACCGACGCGATCTTCCTGGCCCTGCTCAGGCGACCTTCATAGGCTCCCTAACGGCCTCGGTACCCCGGCCCGGCTCCCGTTTGGCACGCCAATCCGAGCCTCGCGATCTCACCGCGCCAGGCGGTCCAGGAACTTGCGCAGCGCCGCGTTGAATTCGGCCGGGCGCTCCAGGTTCGGCATGTGCGCCGCGCCCTCGATGACCGTCAGCGCCGAGTCCGGGAGCCGCTCGTGCATGTACTCGGCGTCGCCGACCGGCGTGTACTCGTCGTCCGTGCCCACCACCACCAGCGCGGGCACCGACACCTGCGCCAGCAGGTCGCGGTAGTCCGGCCGCTGGGCCCGCCCGCGCAGCGCCGCCGCCGCGCCCGCCGGCGCCGTGCCGCGCATCATCCCCAGCACGTGCGCGGCCACGTCCGGCAGCGCCGTGACGTTGTAGGGCGCGATCATCTTGCCGATGACCTCGGTCGCGTACCCGTCCATGCCCTCGGCCAGCATCCGGTCCGCCGTGGCGTTGCGGGCCGCCCGTCCCTCGGCCGTGTCGGCCGCGGCGAACGTGTCGGCCAGCATCAGCGCCGCCACCCGGCCAGGGAACTGGCGGTAGAACTCCATCACGATCTGCCCGCCCATCGACAGCCCGCCGAGCACCACCCGTTCCAGGCCCAGGTGGTCCAGCAGCCCCGCGATGTCGGCGGCGAACACGTCCAGCGTCGTGATTCCCGGCACCACGGTGCTCTCTCCGTAGCCGCGCAGGTCCGGCGTCACCACCCGGTAGCCCGCCGCGGTCAGGTCCGCCACCTGCGGGGCCCACATGCTGCGGTTGAACGGGTGTCCGTGGATCAGCACCACCGGCGTCCGGCCGCGGTCGCCCTGGCCGTCTTGGTCGCCCTGGTCGTCGTAGGAGATCGTTATGCCTTGAATGTTCGCGGTCGCCACGCGCTCATCGTAGGCCGGGGTGGGCGGGTGGGTTGGCGGCCGGGGTGCTCGGCCTGCCTGGCCGGATGAGATTCAGACAGCCAGAAAATGATGAATCTTTCTTCGCTTGTGTGTTCGTCCGGGTGGCCAGATTGTCAGAGGCGGACGCTACTGTTATCGATGACGACAAGCCCGCCGCGACGTGCAGGAGGTGATCCGGATGCCAGCTCCAGAGGTCATGGATCACGACTCCCGCCGCTCGGAGGGGCTGGCCTGGTCGCATGAGCTGGATCTCGGGCAGCTGCTGGCCGCGATCGGCGCCGCCCCGGCCGGCGGGCCCGGTGACGAGGACGCGGCCGCGGAGGAAGCCGCCGCGATGGCGGCCGCGGCGGATGCGGGGGCGCCGCCGCGGGATGTGACCGGGGTGCTGGCGGATCAGCTGCCGCCGGGCCCGGCGCTGGCGGCGGGCCTGTCCGGCACGGACCCGTCCGGGCTGTCGGAGTGGGACCTGCCCGGCGTAGCCTCGGCGTTCCGCCGCCTGGCCGGGTGGGCGCAGGCCGGGGAGCTGGCCGCGGTCGCCGAGATGGCCTCGCGTACCGCCGCCCGCGACGACCACGTCCGCGTGGATGCCGGCGGCCGCCCCGACCAGGTCACCCCCGCCGCCGCGTCGACGGTGGGCCTGGAGCTGGTCATGTCCCACCCGGCCGCGATGGCCTGGACCAGCCTGGCCGTCACCCTGCGATGGCGGCTCGCCGCGACCCTCGCCGCGCTGTCCGCCGGGACCATCGACTTGTACCGCGCCCGGCTCATCGCCGAGGCGACCGGCCCGCTGGATGATGACACCGCCCGCGCCGTGGAGTCCGCCGTCTTGCCGGGGGCTGGGGGGCAGACCAGCGGGCAGCTGCGCGTGACGCTGCGCCGCGCGGTCATCGCCGCGGACCCGGAGGGCGCGGAGCAGCGCCGCAAGGATGCGCAGCGGGCCGCGAAGGTGAGCCTGTACCCCGATCCGGATGCGGATACCGCGACGCTGGCCGGGGCGCGGCTGCCGGCGGTGCACGCCGCGGCGGCGATGGCCCGGCTGACCGCGATCGCCCGGGCGATGAAGGCCGCGGGGATGGGCGGCGGCCTGGATTACCTGCGCGCGATCGCGTTCGTCGGCCTGCTGCTCGGCACGCTGCCGCTGGTCCCGCCACCGGCCGGCGACCCCGGCCCGCACGGCCCCACCGATCCCGACCCCGGCCCGCCTGAGGGCCCCGGCGATCCTGATCCCGGCGGCCCTGGCCCCGGTCTCGGCCGCGGTGGCCGGGCCGACCCCGACCCCGACCCCGACGCCGGCCCGTCCGGCGACCCTGGCGACCGCGACCCGGGCCGCGGCGGCGCTGGCGGTCCCGGCTTGGGCGGCGCGGACCCCACCGACCCGGGGCCCGGTGGCCGCGACTCCGGCGGACCGGGCCCCGGCGGGGATGATGACGACGTCGCAGACGACCATGGCGGCCCCCGGCCGGACGTGCGGGTGCCGCCCGACCCTGACCCGGCCAACGAAGCTCCGCCCGACTATCAGGGCGGCGAGTACACCGGCGCCGGGTACGAAGACGACGATGGCCCGTTCGGCGCTGACCCGCCGGTCGCCTGGCCGCCGATCCCCGGCACCGCTGCGCAGATCCCCCCGTTCCTCGGCCAGCCACCACCCCGCGGCCAGCCGTCACCCCGCGCCACCCGCCCCCGCCAGCCACCCACCGCCCGGCCGGCCGCCACCGCGCGGCCAGCCCGGCCGCCCGCCGCCAGGCCTGCTCGAGCTGGTCATCTCCTGGCGGGCCCTCACCGGCGACCCCGCCGGACCCGCCACCCTCAGCCGGATCGGCCCCATCACCGGCGGACAGGCCCGGCTGCTCGCCCTCACCGCCGCCGCCGACCCGCACGCCCGCTGGCAGGTCATCCTCACCAACCCCGACGGCTACGCCACCGCCACCGAGACCATCCGCCGCCGCCACCGCCCCGGCGCCGCCCGCCGCCCGGCCGGGGTCACCGGCCAGGTCACCGTCACCATCCCCGCCGCCATCGTCGACCAGCTCGCCCGCGCCGCGCCCGACGGCTCCGGACCCCTCACCAGCCGCACGGCGGGAACTGCCACCACCGGCACAGGCTCCGGCACCGGCGCCACCGGGTCCGGGATCCGCGCCGCGGTGCTGCGCGCCGCCCGCCGCGCCCACACCCGCGCCCAGCGCCAGGCCGCCGCCGACGCCGCCGCCGCCGCGCCCGGCGGGTGCGCCCACACCACCGCCACCGCCGCCTACCGGCCCACTTCTAAGATCCGCGACTATGTCACCGCCCGGGACCAGACCTGCCGCAACCCCCGCTGCCGCCAGCCCGCCCGCCACGCCGACCTCGACCACACCCTCGCCTGGCACAAAGGCGGGCCGACCTGCGAGTGCAATCTCGGCGGCCACTGCCGCCGCGACCACAAGATCAAGCAACTCCCCGGCTGGACCCTCACCCAGCCCACCCCCGGCCACTTCCAGCTCACCACCCCAGCCGGACGCACCTACACCACCACCCCCGACCCCTACCCGACCTGATCCTGGGCGCTGGGCGGGGTGGCCGCCGAGCCAGCCGATCACGGGCGAGGCGGGTCCGGCGCGCGCTGACCCCCAAGATCCATCCGACCTACGAGCGGGCCCGCAAGCCGCTGCCAACCGTCATGACTGCCGGGCGCCGTGGTGACCGCAGTTCCAGGTCGTGCCGGACCGCATCCGCGTTCCCTGGCCCGCACCCGGCTCGCGCCGTGTTACTTGTCAGCAAGGCCTGCCGCGCCCTCGCCAGCAGCGGCTACCCGCGCCGCCACGGCATCGGGTGCGCCATCTCGGGCGGGCCAACCACATCAGCCACCGCCCGAACGATGGCCTGGGCGTCGGTCTGATGTAGCTCGATCGAGAGCTGCTCGACTGCTGGGCACCTGGACGGGCTGTTCCCGCGGTTGCCGGGCTTGGCCAGGCGGTAGGACAGCCCGAAATTCGCCGTGGCTCCCAGGACTGGCCGACGCTCGCGCTGGGTGGGCGCTAGCTCCCGGCGCTGCTCAGCGACCGGGTACCGGGCCGGGCCACCCGGCGGGTGCCGATGTCGGCCTGCTGGCCCTTGGCGAAGCCCGCGCCGTAACCAGTGCCGCTGTAGGTCATCCGCGCGGTACGGGTCACCGGGTACTCGGCCTCCATGTTCCGCCGGATCACCAAGGCCCGGTCGGCCAGCACCAGCGCGGCCCGCGACCCCTCACCGGGCGGCGCGGTGCGCTGCGCATTAGCCTGGGCCGCCTGCTCGGCCGTGCGCACCCGGGCGGTGACCGCGGCGGCGAAGCCCAGCAGCCACGACCGGCGCCAGGCCCGCGGACTGCGCGACCACTCCGGCACCTGCGCGCCGGCCAGCCCGTGCCACATCTGGATCAGCACCGAGGTGTACAGCACGTCGGTGCGCTCGATGTCCGAGGCGTACCCGAACATGTGGATCCGCAGCCCGGTCCGCGTGGTCAGCATGATGCACTGGCAGCGCAGCGCCGACCCCAGGCCGCACAGCAGGTGCGCCTTCACCCGGCCCCACGGATTGTCGATGTCCAGCAGACGGCTGGACGGCTGGTCGGTCTCCGGCCGGACCGCCGCCAGCAGCGCCCGGTCGATGCCGTACTTGGCCATCAGCTCGGCGGCCTTGGCCGTCAGGGCCTGAGCCTCCGGCGGGGTGCAACTCTCGTCTTCCGCCTTGGCCAGCAGCTTGCGCACCCGGTCCAGCAGCTTGTCCGGTGCCTCGGTGGTCAATTCCCTGCCTCCGTGACGTCGAGGGGTTTCGAATACATCATCGAACGCTAGCCAGGGGTACTGACATTCTGGTTCGCCGCGGGCCCAGGGTGAGGCTACCGGGCCTACACTCGCGGGTGTGTCGGGAGCACCGTGCAGGAGCACGCTGGTGACGGGATAACGGGACGGCGATGACGGTTCAGATAGCGCCCAGCCTGCTGGCGGCCGACTTCGCGCGGCTGGCCGACGAGTCGGAGTCGGTGGCGGCCGTCGCGGACTGGCTGCACGTGGACGTGATGGACGCCCACTTCGTGCCGAACCTGACCATCGGCCTGCCGGTGGTGGAGGCGCTGCTGCGGCACGCCGCGCTGCCGCTGGACTGCCACCTGATGATCTCCGACCCGGACCGCTGGGCGCCGGCCTACGCGGAGGCGGGGGCCGGGAACGTGACCATCCACGCGGAGGCGGCCAGCGCGCCGATCCGCACGCTGCGTGCCATCCGGGCGGCGGGCGCGCGGGCCGGGCTGGCCATGAACCCGGCCACGCCGGTCGAGCCCTACGCGGACCTGCTGCCGGAGCTCGACATGCTGCTGCTGATGACCATCGAGCCGGGCTTCGGCGGCCAGCAGTTCATGGACTTCGTGCTGCCCAAGATCCGCCGGGCGGCTCGCCTGGCCGCGGCCAGCGGCGGCGAGATCTGGATCCAGGTGGACGGCGGCGTCACCGAGGAGACGATCGGCCGGTGCGCGGAGGCCGGCGCGGACATGTTCGTGGCCGGGTCGGCGGTGTTCGGCTCGGACGACCCGGCGGGCCGGGTGAAGGCGCTGCGCGCGGCCGCCTCGGGCCGGGGGCCCGTTACCGGCTAAGAGACCCCCGGCCAAGGCGGCCCCCGGGCTAGCCGGCCACCTGGTCGGCCGCGGCGTGCCGGGTGCCGATGCGCAGCCGCGCGACCAGGTCGGCCGGAGCGGTCAGCGGGGAGCCGGCTTGGTAGGGCGGCTGCGGCGCGTACTCGAGCATGAGCTGGATGGCCTCGGCGGCGTCCCGGCCGCCTATCCGGCCGGCCAGCGTCAGGGCCAGGTCAATGCCCGCCGATACCCCGGCGCCGGTCACGTACTTCCCGTCGATCACCACTCGGTCGGTGGATGGCTGCGCGCCGTAGTCGGCCAGCCGGTCGACGGCCAGCCAGTGCGAGGTGGCGCGGCGGCCTTGCAGCAGGCCCGCGGCGCCCAGGATGAGGGAGCCGGTGCAGACGGAGGTGGTCCAGCTGCTGACGGCGTCGGCGGCCCGCAGCCACTCGTGCACCGGCCCGTCGGTCATCTGCTGCTCCTGGCCGGGCCCGCCGGGCACGAGCAACAGGTCCGGGTGCGGCAGCTCGGCGATGGACTGCTCGGCGACCAGGCTCAGCATGCCGGTGTCGGCGGCCACCGGCCCGGGCTGCTCGGCGACGAACGTGACCTGGGCGCCACGCAGCCGGCTCAGCACCTCGTAGGGCCCGACCGCGTCCAGCGTGGTGAACCGGTCGTACAGCAGGATGGCTACCTTCACGGGACTACCTTTCGTCAGAATCTCGCCCGGTAGGCCGCGGGCGGGACGCCCAGGGCCCGGATGAACGCGCGGCGCATCGCCTCGCAGTTGCCATAGCCGCAGGCTTTGGCGACCTGCTCGACGCCGTCGGTGCAGTCCTCGAGCATCCGGCGGGC
Organism: uncultured Actinomycetota bacterium; assembly: GCA_963730265.1. Lineage (GTDB taxonomy): Bacteria > Actinomycetota > Actinomycetes > Streptosporangiales > Streptosporangiaceae > DASUBV01. Next base: position 2,680,245 of record CAVSRG010000009.1, on the reverse strand, counting down.
CGTCTCGAGCCGGATCTGGGCCACGTGCCGCCCCGGCGGCACCCCGGTCTCCGCCGCGAAGGCCCGGGCGAACTGCCGCGGCGACAGGCCGGCCCGGGCGGCCAGCCGGTCGACGGACAGGTTCTCGGCCGGGTGCTCGCTGATCCACTGCTGCACCTCGCGCAGCGGCTCGCGGCGCGCCGACTGGGCCCGGAGCTGGGCGCTGAACTGCGCCTGCCCGCCGGGGCGGCGCAGGTACACGACCAGGTGACGGGCCACCGCCAGCGCGGCGGCCCGGCCGATGTCCTCCTCGACCAGGGCCAGCGCCAGGTCAATGCCCGCCGTGACCCCGGCCGAGGTGATCACGTTGCCGTCCCGCACGTGGATCGGCTCGGCGTCCACCCGCACGTCCGGGTAGCACCGGGCCAGCGCGTCGCTGTAGGCCCAGTGCGTGGTGGCCCGGCGCCCGGCCAGCAGGCCCGCCTCGGCCAGCAGGAACGCGCCGGTGCAGACCGAGGTCACGCGCCGGGCCTGGCCGGCGTGCGCGCGCAGCCAGCCGGCCAGGCCCGGCTCGGTACGGCCCTCGTTGCCGCCCGGCACCACCAGCGTGTCCACCCCGGCCAGCGAGCCGGGCAGGCCGCCGGCCGGCACCAGGATCAGCCCGCTGGACGTGGTGACCGGCGCACCGCCGGCCGCGGCCGTGCGGACCGCGTAGGCCGGGCCGCGCCCGTGCGCCTCCTGATACCGCGAGCCGCCCGTGAACACCTCGAGCGGGCCGGTGACGTCCAGGCTCTGCACGCCGTCGTACAGCACGATGAGCACCTCGCGAGCGGCCATGATCCGATCCTGGGGGACGGCCGCGGTGACCGCAATGTCAGGCTTCCCACCTTTCCTGCCATCGGGGCGCCGTGAACCGTCTGGCCGCCAATTGCGGAAGACAAAAGACGGGAGTCAGGCACATGTGGTGAAAGGGAACTTCATGCTGAAGATCACGACCAGGGTGGCGGGGCTAGGCGCGTGCGTGGCCTTGCTCGGTGGGCTGGTCGCCGCGGCGGCACCAGCGGCGGCGGGGACAGCGGCGGCGGGGACAGCGGGTTGGCGGCACTACCGCGTGCCGGTTAAGGGGCAGGCCAACCTGGTCGCGGCGGCGGCGCCGCGGCGCGACTACGCCTGGGCGGGCGGGTTCACCATCAGCAGCTCGTCGGCTAACGGGCGGCGGGAGGCCGGGGACCGATCGGCGCGCGCGGCGCCGGGCAGCGGCTCGTGCCCGCTCATCGGGTTCCTCGACACGCTGCTGCTGCGCTGGAACGGCCGCACCTGGAGCCGGGTGGCCGCGCCCGACGTGGCCCGGATCAACTACCTGAGCGCAGCCAGCCCGTCGAGCGCCTGGGCGTCCGGCGACTGCGGCCTGCTCGGCTGGAACGGCCGGTCCTGGCGGCTGGCCAGCTTCCCGATGCCGCCCGCCTCGCTCCAGCCGGAGCCGGGCAACGTCGCCGACGTGAGCGCGGGCGACGCCTGGCTGCTCGGCTCCACCTTCGACGTCAGCCAGAACATCCTGGGCAGCTTCGTTGACCACTGGAACGGCCGCCGCTGGCAGAGCGTCACCCTGCCCGCCGCGCTGCGCCTGGGCAGCGGCACGACCCTGACCGCCATCGGCGCCCAGGGCCCCCGCGACGTCTGGATCGCCGGGACGACCCCCGTGGGCTCGCCGTCCAGCCTGCGCACGAAGATCGTTCTCCTGCACTGGAACGGCCGGTCCTGGCAGCGCCTGGCCCAGCCCGCCAGCGGCCTCGGGTACTACAACTCCGTCCAGAGCGTGCATGTCGTCTCCGCGACCAGCGCGTGGGTCGTGGGCTGGGACAAGCTCGGGCCCAACGAGGACGACCGGCGCCTCCCGCTGGCCCTGCACTGGAACGGCCGGCGCTGGACCACCACCCGGATGCCCGCCGGGCGCGGCGAGCTCGAGAACGTGACCCGTGCCGACGGGCAGATCCTGGCCTCGGGCGACACGTTCTCACCCGCCCAGACCTCCTACGCCCTGGACCTGCTGCGCTGGACCGGCCGCGCCTGGGTGCACGAGGCGGTGCCCGCCTCCGGACCGGGCACCCTGGACGGGATCGCGGGCATCCCCGGCGGCGGGGTCTGGGTGACCGGCTCCACCGGCGATAACACGGGTGAGACGGGTAGCACTCCCATCATCCCGCTGATCGCGCGCCGGGGCTGATGGCTCGCCCGGGCCCGGGCGAGCCCACCTTCCGCGACCGCCGCTGAGCTAGTAACCTCCTTGTCAGAACAGACTCTTCGAGTTCATGTTCTACATTAGCGGCGGCCGGGGACAGTCCGCGGGGGCGACCGAGGCCCGTTACGGAGAATCTTTGACGGCGGGCGCGGGAGAATCTCAGGGAACGGTGTCGATTTCGGCGATCCCGTTCGTCGGGATCAGTGCATGGCGCACACACGAGGCTCAAGGAGGCCCTTGATGGCGAAGTACCTGATCCTGATCTACGAGGACGAGAAGGCGTACCTGGACCCGTCGCCCGAGGTCTGGCAGACGGCGATGGAGGCGCACACCCGGTTCGCGGGCCAGGCCGGGGAGACGGGCGGCGAGCTGCTGGGCGGCGAGGCGCTGCAGCCGACGCCCACCGCCACCTCGATCCGCGGCGACGTGGTCACCGACGGGCCGTTCGCGGAGACCAAGGAGGCGCTGGGCGGCTATCTACCTGATCGAGGCCCGCGACCTCGATCAGGCGCTGGCCATCGCCAAGCTCTGCCCGGCGCCGTACGGGGGCGTCGAGGTGCGCCCGATCATGGACACCTCGGGCATGTAAGCAGGCGGCGTGCGGGGGGACCCAGGCCGGGACGCGGGGGCGGGCGAGTCGCCGGCGCCCGCGCCAGCCGGCTCCGGCGCGGTACGGCCCGAGGTCGGCGCGGCCATCGCGGACGCCCACCGGCGGGAGTGGGCGTTCGTGCTGGCCGCCACGGCCCGGGTGGCCGCGACATCGACGTGGCCGAGGAATGCGTCCAGGACGCCTACGTCTGGCCGCGCTGGACGCCTGGTCACGGCAGGGCGTGCCGGACAACCCGGCGGCCTGGCTGACCACGACGGCGCGGCGCAAGGCGCTGGACGCGCTGCGCCGGGACAGGACGCTGCGGTCCAAGCTGCCGCTGCTAGTCGAGCCGGAGCCGGGGGCGGGCCCGGAGGCGCCGCAGCCGCCTTCGCGAGGGGACGACGTGATCGCCGACGACCGGCTGCGGCTGATCTTCACCTGCTGCCACCCGGCGCTGGCCAGGGAGGCGCAGGTGGCGCTGACGCTGCGGCTGGTGTGCGGGCTGACCACGGCCGAGATCGCGGGGGCGTTCCTGGTCTCGGAGACGACGATGGCCGCGCGGGTGACCCGGGCCAAGAAGAAGATCTCGGCGGCGCGGATCGCCTACCGGGTGCCGGCCGCGCGCCGAGCTGCCCGACCGGCTGGACGCGGTGCTGACCGTCATCCACCTGCTGTACACGACCGGGCACACGGCGCCGGCCGGCGACGGACCTGGTCCGCGCCGACCTGGTCGACCGGGCCATCGGCCTGGCCCGGATGGTGCACGAGCTGATGCCCGACGAGCGGGAGGTCCGAGGGCTGCTGGCGCTGCTGCTGCTCACCGACGCCCGGCGGGCCGCGCGGCTGGACGGCGCGGGGCGGCTGGCGCTGCTGGAGGACCAGGACCGCTCGACGTGGGATCAGGGGCGCGATCGCGGAGGGTACGGCGCTGGTGGTCGGCGGCGCTGCGCGGCGCGCTCCAGGCCGGGCGGCCGGGCCGGTTCGCGCTCCAGGCGGCGATCGCGGCGGTGCACGCGGAGGCGCCGAGCTACGCGGCGACGGACTGGCCGGAGCTGCTGGCCCTCTACGACCTGCTGCTGCGGGCCTGGCCGTCGCCGGTGGTGGCGCTGAACCGGGCCGTGGTGGTGGCGATGATGGACGGGCCGGCGGCCGGGCTGACGGAGATTGCCCGGCTGGAGGAGCAGGACGGGCCGGACGCGCGGCTGGCGGGCTATCGCTACCTGCCGGCGGCCAAGGCCGACCTGCTGCGGCAGCTGGGCCGGGCCGGGGAGGCCGAGCAGGCCTACCGTGAGCCGCCCTGGAGCTGGCCGACAACGAGGCCGAGCGGGCCTTCCTGGCCGGGCAGATCGTCACCCTCAGCCACGCGGGCGGGGCGGACCCGGCCGGGGCGGTTCCGGCTGAAGGTTCCGGCTGAAGTGGTGGCTGCCGTGGTCAGCGGCCACAATGGGGACATGTTCACCGCACTCGCGCCCGAGGTGACCGGGGCGTCCCCGCTGCTGTCGGTGTCCGACCTGGCGGTCAGCTTCGGCCCGGTCCGGGCGCTGGACGGGGTCAGCCTGACCGTCGGCGAGGGCGAGATCGTGGCCCTGGCCGGGGAGAACGGGGCGGGCAAGACGACGCTGGTCCGGTGCATCGGCGGGGACATCGAGCCGACCACGGGGTCCATCCGGCTGGCGGGCAAGGTCATGCCGGCCGACCCGTCGGTGCTGTCCAAGCACGGGGTCGGCGTGGTCTGGCAGGACCTGGCCCTGTGCGACAACCTGGACATCGCGGCCAACCTGATGCTGGGTCGGGAGCGGCGGCGACAGCTGCGGTCGGAGGTGCGGATGCACACCGACGCCATGCGGCTGCTGGAGCAGCTCGGCGTGCCGCTGCACGACACCACCCGCAGCGTGCGCTCGCTGTCCGGCGGCCAGCGGCAGCTGGTGGCGGTGGCCAGGGCGATGTCCGCGGCGCCGCGGATGCTGCTGCTGGACGAGCCCACGGCGGCGCTGGGCGTGCAGATGTCGGCCCAGGTCGAGGGCCTGATCTCCCGGCTGCGGGACTCAGGGCACCGGGATCCTGCTGGCCTGCCACGACATCGACCAGATGTTCCGGCTGGCCGACCGCATCGTGGTGCTGCGGCACGGCCGGGTGGCGGCCGAGGTGATGCCCGCCGAGGTGCACCCGGACGACGTGGTCGCGCTGCTGTCGGGCCAGGAGCTGGACTCCTCGGCCCGCCGCCAGCTGACCCGGCTGCACGGCCTGGCCGACCGGCTGGTCTCGGCCGACCCGTCGTCCAGCCTGTCGCTGATCCTGTCCGCGCTGGGCGCGGCCCTGGGCAGCGAGCGGCTGTGCATTCACCTGCTCGCCGACGACGAGCTGGTCTGCTCGGCCTCGCTGGGCCTGCCGCCGGAGCTGCTCGGGCGCCTGGTCCCGGCTGCCGGTCGGCCCCGCGGGCGGCCCGGTCGGCGTGGCCGCGCAGACCCAGGCGCCGATCATCGACGACAACGCGCGGGCCGGGCTGAGCTGGGCCCCGTTCGCCGACCTGGCCCGGACGGCCAAGGTGGCGGCGTCCTGGTCGGTCCCGGTGCTTCGGGCCCGGCGGGCTGCTCGGCGTGATCACCGTGCTGCGCTCGTTCGCGGGCCGCCCCAAGCGCGACGACCTGGACCTGGTCACCCTCTACGCCGGGTACGCGGCGGCGGCCATCGAGCGGGACCGGCTGCTGGACGAGGTCACCACCCGCAACCGGGTGCTGGAGACCATCCGGGAGATGCTGGAGACGCTGGCCGGGCCGCTGCCGGTGGCCGACGGCCTGACCATGGCCCTCCAGTCGCTGCGCCACGGTCTCCAGGCGGCCGAGGTGGCCCTGGTGACCAGGGCGCCGGGGGAGGAGGGCCTGCGTTGCCGGGCGGTGGCCACGGCGGCCACGGCGGCCAGCGGGGCGGCCAGCGGGGCCTCGCCGGGGCTGCTGGACACCGCCGCCGGCGTGCTGGGCCTGGCCCGGCGCGACGACGTGGCCGTGCACCGCGGCGGCGCGGACGGGCGCCGGCGGCTGGCGGTGACCTTCGTCGCGCCGGGCTGCGGGGCCGCGGTGGTGGCGGAGTGGCCGGACGACGCGCTGCCCGCGGATGCCAAGGCCCTGCTCGAGGACGCCGCGCACTCGCTGCGGCTGGCGCTGGAGCGCGAGGAGGCCTGGGTGGCCCACCAGGAGGCGCTGACGCTGCGCCGCTCCCAGGAACTGCAGCGCGGGTTCCTGTCCCGGCTCAGCCACGAGCTGCGCACCCCGCTGACGGCGATCCGCGGCTACGCCTCCAGCCTGCTCCAGACCGACGTCACCTGGGACGTGCAGTCCCAGCAGCGGTTCCTGGCCCGGATCGCGGCCGAGTCGGCCCGGCTCGGGCGGCTGGTCGACGACCTGCTGGACTTCTCGGCCATCGAGTCGGGCATCCTGCGGCTCCAGCAGGACTGGTGCGACCTGCCGCTGGTCATGGAGGCGGCCATCGCCTGCCTGCCGCCGGCCTCGGCGCTGCGGGTCCAGGTGGCCTGCGCCCCCGGCCTGCCGGTGGTCTGGGCCGACCACGACCGGCTAGAGCAGGTGTTCGTGAACCTGCTCAGCAACGCGTTCGGCCACAATCCGCCCGGCACCACGGTGGCCATCAGCGCGGCGGCTGACGGCCCCGGCCACGTCGTGGTGACGGTGGCCGACGACGGCGCGGGCCTGCCGGCCGAGCTGGCCGCGGCGCCGTTCGAGCCCGCGCGGCGGCGCCGGACAGCCACCTCCGGCGCGGGGCTCGGCCTGTCGATCTCCCGCGGCATCGTGACCGCGCACGGCGGGCAGATCGAGCTGACCGCGGTGCGCGTGGGCACCTGCTTCCGGATCCGGCTGCCGGTGGAGGCCCCGGCTGAGCAGGTGACCGAGGCCAGTAGGCTGACCAGAGCCTTGCCCGAGCCGCAGCCGGGCCAGCTGGAGATCGGAGTCGCCCCCGGTGCATGATGAGGCGGTCAGGACCCGCGCGCTCGTGGTCGAGGACGACCCGAACATCGTGGACCTGATCAGGTCCAACCTGGCTGTCCGGGGCTTTGACACCGTCGTCTCGGTGGACGGGCTGCGCGCGCTGCGGCTGCTGGAGACCGAGGCGCCCGACATCGTGCTGCTGGACCTGATGCTGCCCGAGGTAGACGGCTTCGAGCTGTGCCGGCAGATCCGCGAGCGCTCGGCCGTGGCCATCATCGTGGTCTCGGCCCGCGGCGGCGAGCGGGACAAGGTCACCGCGCTGAACGTGGGCGCGGACGACTACATGACCAAGCCGTTCAGCATCGAGGAACTGCTGGCGCGGATCACCGCCACGCTGCGCCGGACCCGGCCCGCGGTGGCCCCCGAGTCCGCGCCCACCGTGATCACGATCGGCGACCTGACCGTGGACCTGGCCGCCCAGCAGGTGACCAGGGGCGGGCACACGGTGCACCTGACCCCGACCGAGTTCGCGCTGCTCCGTGAACTGGCCATCAACCGCGGAAAACTGCTGACCCATGCCCACCTGCTGCGCCGAGTATGGGGCCATGGTTATGAAACTGAGACCGAGTACGTTCGCGTCTATGTCCGCCGGCTTCGGGCCAAGCTCGAAACGGACGATGGGGCGCCCGATTATCCTGACCCAGCCCCGCGCTGGCTACCGGATTGCCGCAGATTTATCTGACTGAGACGTGGCGATGTTAACGCTCACTCGCCCAAATCCGTCCTGACCAGTACTTCTGTCCATGGTCCGCCGAGCTTGTTAACAGAATTTTCACACCGGCCCCCGGATGTTAACAGCGATGTTAATTAATCGCATTCTATGGTTTGCTCAGAAGATCTGGCCCGGCGGCGACCGTCAATCGGAGCTCGACAAGGGTCGGCATCCGGCATGTCCCGACATGTTCCGCCCGTCAATGAGGTGGTTTTCTTGCATTCGGTAACAAAATCGGTCGCTGGGGTGGCAATCGCCGCCAGCGCGGCGCTCGCGCTCGCGGCCTGCGGCAGCTCCAGTAGCAGCACCCCGTCCGGCTCTGGCGGCGGTGGCTCCAGCTCCGCGCCGGTGCCGCAGATATCGGTGAGCGACCTCAACAACTCCTTCACGGCCATGGCCACGCTCAAGCCTCTGGCCGCGCGCGGCAAGGGCAACGTGGCGGTCATCCTGCCCGACACCGTGTCCTCGACCCGTTATGTCGAGTTCGACGCCCCGTACCTGAAGGAGTCGTTCCTCAAGGCCGGGCTCACCTCGTCGCAGTTCACCGTGCAGAACGCGCTGGGCAGCGACTCCACGCAGTTCAGCGACGCGCAGACGGCCATCACCAAGGGCGCCACGGTCCTGGTCGTCGACCCGCTCGACTCGGGCGTCGGCGCGCACATCGAGTCGTACGCCAAGTCGCAAGGGCGTAGCGGTGATCGACTACGACCGCCTGACCCTGGGCGGCACCCGCAAGCTACTACGTCAGCTTCAACAACGTGCTGGTCGGCACGAAGATCGGCCAGGGCCTGGTCAGCTGCATCGCCGCCTGGAACGTCAAGAAGCCGCAGGTCATCGTGATGCGCGGAGCCCCGACCGACAACAACGCGACGCTGTTTGCGCAGGGCTACGACGCGGTGCTGGCCCCGCACTTCAAGTCGGGCTGGAAGGACGTCAGCAACCCGGCCGGGACCTGGGACCCGCCGACCGCGCTGACTGAGTTCCAGCAGCAGTTCACCGCGCACCCGAACATCAACGCCGCGCTGATCCCGAACGACGAGAACGGCGCGCCGATCATCCACTACCTGCAGGGCAAGGGCATCAAGGCCAAGACCTTCCCGACCACGGGACAGGACGCCACTCTGACCGGCCTGCAGAACATCCTGACCGGATACCAGTGCGGCACCGTTTACAAGCCGATCTACCTGGAGGCCCAGGCCGCCGCTGCCCTGGCGATGTACGCGCGGGCCGGAGTCAAGCCACCGGCTAGCCTGGTGAACGGCACCACTCAGGACACCACGAGCCACGTGAGCGTCCCGTCGGTGCTGCTGACCCCGACCTGGGTGACGACGGCCAACATGAACGCGACCGTCATCGCCGACAAGTTCGTGCCCGGCCTCGCAGCTGTGCTCGGGCAAGTACGCTTCGGCTTGCAAGGCCGCGGGCATCTCAGGCTGAGGGATGGACTCATATGACAAGCCGGGGCACCAGCAGTGACCGGTAATCCGGCAGACGGAGCCTGGCCCGCGGACGCGGGCCAGGCTCCGGCCAGTGCCGGCCAGGGAACTGACGTCCTGAACGGGACACTGCTCTCGCTGCGCGATGTCGGCAAGAGCTTCGGGCCCGTTCAGGCGCTCACGGGGGTCAACCTCGATATCCCGGCCGGGCAGGTGACCGCCCTGGTCGGAGACAACGGCGCGGGCAAGTCCACGCTGATCAAGACGATCTCGGGGATCTGGCAGCCGTCCCACGGCCACATCATCTGGCAGGGCCGGCAGGTGCACTTCCGCACCCCCAGGGACGCCACTGCGGCCGGCATCGCCACCGTGTACCAGGATCTGGCGCTGTGCGACAACCTGGACATCGTCGAGAACATGCTCCTGGGCCACGAAGTGCGGCGGCATCTGCTGCTGGACGAGGTGGCGATGGAGCAGACGGCCAAGAAGACGCTGGCCGACCTGCGGGTGACCACGGTGCGCAACATCCGCCAGCCGGTCGGCTCGCTGTCCGGCGGCCAGCGGCAGGCGGTAGCCGTGGCCAAGGCGGTGATGCTGGACGCCAAGCTGGTGATCATGGACGAGCCGACGGCGGCGCTGGGCGTGTCCCAGACCGAGCTGGTGCTCGACCTCATCACCCGGCTGGCCAAGCGCGGCATCGGCGTCCTGGTCGTCTCGCATAACCTGCCTGACGTATTCCAGGTCGCCGACCGGCTGGCGGTGCTGTACCTGGGCCGGCTGGTGTCCGCGGGCCCGGCGTCGGACTATGACACGGCGTCCACGGTCGACCTGATGACCACGGGTGCGACCCAGCGGACTCGCGGCGCGGACGCGTCTGCCGAGGATGGCGAACGTCGGCTGGAGGGCTGAGCAATGACTGATACAGACCCCCAGAAGGGCGCTGTCACGACCTCGCAGATCGACTCGGACGCCCACGCCGAGGAGATCGCGGCCGCCACCGCATCGCCGGAACTGATCGCCGGGTCGGTCGGAGAGTACGCGCGGATCCTGCTCAAGCGCATCCGCAGTGGCGAAAGCGGCGCGCTGCCGGTCATCGCCGGCCTCGTCGTGATCGTGCTGATCTTCCAGCTCAAGAACTCGCTGTTCCTTTCCGCGGGCAACCTGGTCAACCTGATGACCCAGGCGGCCTTCATCGTGACGCTGGGCATGGCCGAGGTCTTCGTCCTGCTGCTCGGCGAGATCGACCTGGCCGCCGGGTACACGGCGGCCTGCGGTGCGGTCATCGCACTGTGGATGCTCGCGGCAGGCAACCCCTGGTGGCTGGCGGTGATCGCGGCCCTCGCGGCGACCGCCGCCTACGGAGCGCTGCAGGGCATCGTCATCACCAGACTCCGATTGCCCTCTTTCGTCGTCACACTGGCCGGGCTATCTCGGCCTGTCCGGCCTGCTGCTGTTCCTGATCGCCTCGGCCGGCAAGCATGGTCTCGGCGGCGTCATCAACCTGAACAGCAACGTCATCAACGACATCGAGAACGGCAGCCTCAACGCGACGGCCAGCTGGATCGTGATGATCGCGCTCGTGGTGGTGGCCGGCTTGATGCTGTTCCTGAAGGACCGGCGCCGGCGGGTCAGCGGCCTCGTGGCCCCGCCGCTGAGCATCACGCTGCTCAAGATCGTGGTCATCGCGATCGCCGGCGTGGTCGTGGTGCTGGTGGCCAACACCAATCGCGGGGTCGGCCTGACCGTCCAGCGCGGCCTGCCCTGGGTGGTGCTGGTCGTGCTCGCCGTCCTGGTGGTATACGGCGTGCTGCTCGGCCGGACCAAGTTCGGCCGCTACATCTACGCGATCGGCGGCAACGCCGAGGCCGCCCGGCGGGCCGGCGTCAACACCAACCGGATTCGCGTGCTGGCGCGTTCGCGCTGTGCGGCCTGACCGCGGGTATCACCGGGATCATTTACGCGTCCTACCTCGGCTCCATCTCCAGCAACGTCAATGGCGGCCAGAACGTCCTGTACGCCGTGGCGGCCGCGGTCATCGGCGGGACAAGCCTGTTCGGCGGGCGGGGCAAGATGATGGACGCCCTGCTGGGCGGCCTGGTCGTCGGCGTGATCTATAACGGCCTGCTGCTCCTGGGCCTGAGCGCGTCCGCGCAGCTGATGTGGACGGCGCTGGTCCTGGTCGGAGCGGTGACGGTAGACGCCCTGACCCGCCGCGGACGCGGCACGGTCTGAACCCAGGGACGGCAACTCCGGGCACGGTGCCTCGCCGCGGGCACCGTGCCCGGCACGCGTTTGATCCCGATCACGCTCGCGCGGTAGCGCGGCCAGGCTTGTCCCGGAAGATCCCGGTTACCGGCCGGAATAGGGTCCATGGCAGACTGGTTACCCAGATAGCGTGCTCCGGGGTCGGTGAAACTCCGAGCCGGCGGTGACAGTCCGCGACCCAGCCGAGACCATCGGCTGGCTGATCCGGTGGAATTCCGGGACCGACGGTTAAAGTCCGGATGGGAGGCAGCACGCGCGCGGCCAGTGGGCTGCCCCGCTCGACGGGGAGCCTTTTAGCGTCGCGCTGCGCTCTCGCGCACCCCCCGGAGCCTGCGGGACAGGTTTGGGCTCCGGAGGTATAGCGGGAGGTAGGGGTTGTTCACCGGAATCGTTGAAGAGCTGGGCGAGGTCGTCGCGCTGGAGCGTGGCGCTGAGCCTGCCCGGCTCACCGTGCGCGGGCCAGAGGTCACCGCGGATGCCCGGAACGGCGACTCGATCGCCATCAACGGCGTCTGCCTGACGGTCACCAGCACCAGCGACGGGCAGTTCAGCGCGGACGTGATGGGGGAGACCCTGGACCGCTCCAGCCTGGGCACCCTGGTCTCCGGCGCGCCCGTCAACCTGGAGCGGCCCATGCGGCCGGATGGCCGCCTGGGCGGTCACATCGTGCAGGGTCACGTCGACGGCACCGGCGTCATCGTCGCCCGGCAGCCGGCCGACGGCTGGGAGGTCGTGCGCATCTCGTTCCCGCCGGAGCTGGCCCGCTACGTGATCCAGAAGGGATCCGTGGCGGTCGACGGCGTGAGCCTGACGGTGTCGGCGCTCAGCGCGCCCGACGCGCCCGAGGAGCCCTGGTTCGAGGTCAGCCTGATCCCCGAGACCCTGCGCCGGACCACGCTCGGCCTGAGACGGGCCGGGGAGCCGGTCAACCTGGAAGTCGACATGATCGCCAAGTACGTCGAGCGACTGCTCGCCGGGAGGACGCTGTGAACACCGAGACGGCCGTGACCGAAGTTCCCCTGGACGAAGTCGAGCGGGCGGTGGCCGACATCGCCGCCGGCCGGGCCGTGATCGTCGTGGACGACGCCAGCCGGGAGAACGAGGGCGACATCATCTTCGCGGCCAGCAAGGCCACCCCCGAGCTGCTGGCCTTCACGATCCGGTATGCCCGCGGCCTGATCTGCGTGCCCATGCTGGGCAAGGACCTGGACCGGCTCCAGGTGCCCCAGATGACCCAGGACAACCAGGAGCACATGGGCACCGCGTTCACGATCAGCGTGGACGCCCGCCACCGGATCACCACCGGGATCTCCGCCGCCGACCGGGCCCGCACCATCCGCACGCTGGCCGACTCCGCCACCGAGCCGTACGAGATCGTCCGGCCGGGCCATGTGTTCCCGCTGCGCTACACCGAGGGCGGCGTGCTGCGCCGGCCCGGGCACACCGAGGCGGCCGTGGACCTGGCCCGGCTGGCCGGGCTGACCCCGGCCGGGGTGGTGGCCGAGATCGTCAACGACGACGGCACCATGGCCCGGCTGCCGCAGCTGCGCAAGTTCGCCGATCATCACGGGCTGGCGCTGATCACGATCGCCCAGCTCATCGACTACCGCCGCCGGGCCGAGCGCATGGTCAGCCGGGTCGCGGAAACCCGGATCCCGAACGAGCACGGTGAATGGCGGGCGCTCGGCTACCGCAACTCGGTCGACGGCACCGAGCACCTGGCGCTGGTGCTGGGCGACATCACCGCGCCGGCCGAGGACGTGCTGGTCCGCATGCACTCCGAGTGCCTGACCGGGGACGTGTTCGGCTCGGGCCGCTGCGATTGCGGCCAGCAGCTCGAGGCGGCCATGGCGGCCATCGCGGCCGAGGGCCGGGGCATCGTGCTCTACCTGCGCGGCCACGAGGGCCGCGGCATCGGGCTGCTCAGCAAGCTGCGCGCCTACCAGCTCCAGGACGGCGGCGTCGACACCGTGGACGCCAACCTGGACCTCGGCCTGCCGGTCGACGCCCGCGAGTACTCCACCGGCGCGCAGATCCTCGCCGACCTGGGCGTCGAGTCGCTGCGGCTGCTGACCAACAACCCGGCCAAGGTCCAGGGCCTGTCCGGCTTCGGCATCAAGGTGACCGGCCGCGTCGGCCTGCCCGTCGAGGCCACGCCCGACAACCTGCGCTACCTGATCGCCAAGCGGGACCGCCTCGGCCATCACCTCGACGGCCTCGCCCTGCCCGAGCCGCCCGGCTCAGCGCCCGCGGCCAACGGGCGGGCGGGCACCGTCGGGCTGAGCGAGGTGCGGTGAGCGGGGCTGGCCGGCCCGACGGGCCCGTGGTCGCCGGCGGCCGGGCTGAGCCTGGCCATCGCCGCCACCCGCTGGCACGCCGAGGTCACCGACGTCCTGGTCGACCGGGCCGTGACCGCCGCGCGCGCCTGCGGCGTGCCCGACCCGCTGGTGGTCCGGGTACCCGGCGCCGTCGAGCTGCCCGTCGTGGCGGCCGAACTGGCCAAGCGCCACGACGCTGTGGCCTGCCTGGGCGCGGTCATCCGCGGCGGCACGCCGCACTTCGAGTACGTCTGCGACGCGGTGACCTACGGCCTGGCCCGGGTCGCCCTTGACACCTCCACCCCGGTCGGCAACGGCGTCCTGACCTGCAACGACCTCAAGCAGGCGGTGGACCGCAGCGGCGTCGAGGGCAGCAGCGAGGACAAGGGCTGGGACGCGGTCCTGGCCGCCCTGGAAACAGCCCTGGTCCTCCGCTCCCTGCGCACGGGCTAAGCAAGCGAGTCGCTGGTCCAGCTCGGCGTCAGCCGCGGGGCCAGGCCAGGACCGGGCCGCGAGCGTTCACCAGCACGTCGGCGCCAGGGGGGAGCGACGGGCCGCCCGAAATGCGGACGATGATCTCGGGCACTCCGTGTATCCCGGCCGCGGCCCCAGGCTGGACCCGAAGCACCGCGTCGTGCCCGTAGTACTCGCAGGCCACGACGCGCCCGGTCACCCCGGACTCCACGGGTTCCCCGGCTCCGTTGCCGTTGGCCCCGGCGCGCTCCCGGACCTCCAGCTGCTCAGGCCGGACCAGCACCGTGACCTGTCCTGGCTCCAGGTTCGCGCCCCCGGCCAGCTGCAGGTCACCGAAGATGGTGTGCACCCCGCTGCCGCGCTGAGCTGCCCGTCCAGCAGGTTGGCGTCACCGATGAAGCCGGCCAGCTGCGGGTCGGCGGGCCGGATGTACAGGTCCTGCGGCGCGGCGCACTGGGCGATCCGGCCGCCGCGCAGCACCGCGACCCGGTCGGCCATGGACAGCGCCTCGTCCTGGTCGTGGGTGACCAGGACGGCCGTGGTCCCCGCGCGATCGGAAGATCGACTGCACGTCGGCCCGGACGCTGGCCCGCATGTGGGCATCCAGCGCCGCGAACGGCTCGTCCAGCAGCACCAGCGCCGGCTCGATGGCCAGCGCCCGGGCCAGCGCGACCCGCTGCTGCTGGCCGCCGGACAGCTGGTGCGGGTAGCGCTGGCCCAGCCCGGCCAGGCCGACGGCCTCCAGCAGCTCGCCGATCCGCGGGCCGCGCCGCGGCCTTGGCGGGCAGCCCGAAGCCGACGTTGGCCGCCACGGTCAGGTGCGGGAACAGGCTGCCTTCCTGCGGCACGTAGCCGATCCGGCGGCGTCTCGGGCGGCACGTGCGTGCCGGGCCCGTCGACGACCCACGGGCCGATCTGCACGGTTCCGGCGTCGGCCTGCTCGAACCCGGCCAGCACGCGCAGCAGGGTGGTCTTGCCGCTGCCGGACGGGCCCAGGATCGCGGTCAGCGAGCCCGGCCGGGACGGTCAGCTCCAGCCCGGCCAGCACCGGATGGCGTGCCGAAGGCCTTGTGCAGCCCCTGCACGGTCAGCTCGGTCACGTGGTCTTCCTCGCGCTAGCGGAGCGGTCGAAGAACCGGCCGAGCACGTAGCTCGGCACGGCCGCAATGGCGATCATGACCAGCGCGAACGGCGCGGCCTGAGCGTATGAGCCGTCGGTCTCGTACTGCCAGAACTGGGTGGCCAGGGTCTGCACGCCCGTCGGGATCAGCAGCAGCGTGGCGGTCAGCTCGGTGACGACCGACAGGAAGACCAGGCAGAAGGCGGCGGCCAGGCCGGGGCCGGCCAGCCGCAGCGTGACCCGGCGCAGCGTGGCCAGCCGGCCCAGGCCCAGCGAGCGGGACATCTCGTCCAGGCCGGCCGGGGCGCGGGCGACGGCCGCCTTCACCCCGACCAGGGCCAGCGGGAAGAACATGATCGAGTAGCAGATGACCAGCAGCGGCGCGGTCTGGTAGCCCGCGCCGGCCGCGTAGTGCTCGGTGAAGTAGGCCAGCGCGAAGCCGATGACCACGCCGGGCATGGCCAGCACCAGGTAGGTGCTGCGCTCCAGGAAGTGCCGGGCCCGGCTGGTGTGGCGGATGGCCAGCAGCGCGACCGGGCAGGGCGGCCAGGGTGTCGATGACCCCGGCGGACACCCCGTAGGCGGCGGTGTGCCAGGCGGCGTCCAGCATGGACACGCTGCCGCCGGTGATCGACGGGACGCCGCCCTCGAAGATCCAGTAGATGCCCGAGGCCACCGGGACGCCCAGCGCCAGCAGGACCAGCGCGGTGACCGCGGCCACGGCGGGCCAGGTGGCCCGGCCCAGCCGCAGCGGCGGGCTGGCCCGCTGGGCGCCCGGCGCCGAGCCGGGCCGCCCGGCCGCGCCCGCGGGCCAGCCCCTCCCCGGCCAGCACCAGCAGGCTGAGCACCGACCAGGACCAGGGACAGGGCGCAGGCGGCGGGCACGCTGAAGGACAGGTTGAACTCGGTGAAGATCTCGGTGGTGAAGGTCTGGAAGCCCAGCAGCTCGAACGCGCCGTACTCGGCCAGCAGCACCAGCGCGACCAGCAGGCAGCCGCCCAGGATGGCGCCGCGGGCCTGGCCCAGGGTGATCCGCACGAAGGTCGTCAGCCGGCCCATGCCCAGGCTCCGGGCCACCTCCTCCTGGCCGGGGTCGGCGGACCGCAGGCTGGCCGCCACGGGCAGGTAGACCAGCGGGTACACGGCCAGCGTCATGACCAGCACGGCGCCGCGGAAGCCGTGCACCCAGGTCCACAGCGAGGCCCAGCCGAAGCTGACCACGAAGTCCGGGATGGCCAGCGGCACGACCAGCAGCACGGCCCAGATCCGCCGGCCGGGCAGCGTCGGTCCGCTCCACCAGCCAGGCCGCGCCGGTGCCGATGATCGCGCACAGCACGGTGACCGCGACGGTGAGCTGCACGGTGTTCCACAGCAGCTGCGCGGTCAGCGGCCGGGCGATCAGGTCGATGACGTGGCCCAGGCCCGCGCCGCTGGCCTCGATGAGCAGGAAGACCAGCGGCACGGCCAGCGCCAGGGCCACGCCGCGCTGAGCGTGATCAGCACGAGCGGCGGCCGGGCCCGGCGTGCCCGGACCGGCCCCGCCGCCGGCGGGGCCGCGCTGGCCAGGTCCTGGGCGGTCATCGCCGGATCACGGTCATCGTCGGATCACGGTCATCGGCGGGTCACAGCAGCCCGGCCTGGCGCATCAGCGTCGATGGCCGTGGTGCCGGTGCCGAGCTGGGCGATGGTGATCGGGTACGGCCGGAGCTGGCGCAGCGGCGTCTCGGGCGCCTTGGTCGTGACCCCGGAGGCCAGCGGGTACTCGAAGCTGATCGACTCATTGGCGCGGAAGCCGGGGGTGCCGATGATCTCCTGCGCCTTCCGGCTGACCAGGAAGGCCAGGAACTTCTGGGCCTCGGCCTGGTGCTTGCTCGACTTCAGCACGGCCGCCCCGGAGACGTCGATGACGTAGCCGGGATCGCGGGGCGCGAAGTGGGTGATCAGCGAGTGCATCTTGGCCGCGCCGACCTCCGCTCGCATCCGGTACCAGTAGTACTCATTTATCGACGCCAAAGGCGACGGCGCCCTGGTTGACCTCGGACGCGATCGTCTCGTTGTCCGGGTAGATGTGCCCGGACGCGTTGGACTTGATCGCCGCCAGCCACGTGAGCGTGGCGGCCTTGCCGTAGGCGCGATCATAGGCGGTGACGATGGGCTGGAAGTCCGTCTCCTGCGGGGCCAGCGCCAGCTTGCCCTTGTACTTCGGGTCGGCCAGCTGGCTGATCTTGGTCGGCAGCTGGCTGGCCTTGATCAGGCTGGGGTTGTACACGAGGACGCTGACCCGGGCCGAGACGCCCACCCAGTCGCCCTGCGGCGAGCTGTACTGGGCTGGGCGTGTGGCTCAGCGTGGCTGGCGTCCACCTGGCCAGCAGGCCCTTGCCCTGCAGGCTCTCCAGCGGCGGCGAGTTCTCGGTGTAGGAACATGTCGGCGGGGGAGTTCGGCCCCTCGGTCGCGATCTGGTCGGCCAGCGCGTCCTCGTCGTCGTTGCGGATCGCGACGTGGATCCCGGTCTGCTTCTCGAACGCCGTGACCAGGTTCTCGCGCCGTCTGCACGTGCTGGCCGCTGTACAGGGTCAGCGTGGCCGAGCCGCTGGGGTCAGCTGCTGCCGCAGGCGGCCAGCGCGCCGCAGGCCACCAGCACGGCCGCCGCCGGCGCCCAGCCACCGGGTCGCTCTCATGCCTGCTGAGGGCCTCATGACGCCGCCCCGGGGCAGATCGCGTTGATCCTCTTGCTGGCCGTCGCCACGGCCGAGGTGGCCGCGTCGCTCTGGCCCGTCGCTGGCGAACAGCTGGCGGTAGGCCGCGTCGAGGCGGCTGAGGCCGCCCGGAAGGCCCGGTCGGGGGCCTTGACCTGGCCGCAGCGGCAGGATCTGCGCCTCGGCGTAGCCCGCCGGGTCGGCGTCGGGATCGGGGCCGTCCGCGAGCACCGCGCCGACCTGCGAGCAGGCCCGCTTGACCGCGGCCGCGTCCGACGCCGGGGCGCCGCAGGCGGCCAGCAGCATGATCAGGGTCAGGCCGGGGGCCAGGGCCAGCACCGGTAGCTGGCGGGATCGCCGCCTCGGCCAGCAGGCCTGTCGTGGATCATGCTCGTCCTTCTCCGCGCGGCGACGCTGGAATCCTCGAAGGCGAGGATAAAGCTTAGGCTTACCTAACAGGGAATCACTTAGGCTAACCTAACCACACGCCGGTCGGCCGGCCGGGTCGCAGATTGTGATCGCACCTCATCCCGTCTGCCCCCAGGATCAGCGGCACATGCGGATCAGTCCCTGGCCACGTACGCTGGAGCCGAGGAGGTGATCGTCAGTGCGGGACATTCTGGACCTGATCTCGAAGTGGTGGGCGGCTGACGAGTCCTTCGGCCTGGCCACGGTGGTCAGCACGTTCAGCAGCGCGCCCCGCGAGCCGGGCGCGGCCATGGCCGTGTCCGGCGGCGGCGAGGTCGTGGGCAGCGTCTCCGGCGGCTGCGTCGAGGGCGCCGTCTACGAGCTGGCCGGCGAGGTCATCGGCCACCGGCCAGCCGGTGCTGCAGCGCTACGGGATCAGCGACGACACCGCCTTCTCGGTGGGCCTGACCTGCGGCGGCATCATCGACATCTTCGTCCAGCCGGTGAGCCAGGCAGACCTTCCCCGAGCTGGGCGAGATCGCCGACGCGGTGCCGCCGGGAACCCCGGTCGCCGTCGCCACCGTGATCGCCGGGCCGGGCGCAGGTCGGCGCCCGGCGGGTCATCTGGGCCGACCCGGACCGCCCGGGTCGGCACGGCTCGCTGGGCTCCGGCGACCGGCTGGACGAGGCGGTGGACGACGACGCGCGCGGCATGCTGGCCCAGGGCCTGACCGGGGTCCGGCGCTACGGCCCCGACGGCGAGCGCCGCCGCGACGAGCTGTCCGTGTTCGTGCAGTCGTTCACCCCGCCGCCGCAGATGCTGGTCTTCGGCGCCATCGACTTCGCCGCCGCCGTGGCCCGGGCCGGGAAGTTCCTCGGCTACCGGGTCACGGTCTGCGACGCCCGGCCGGTCTTCGCCACCGCGTCCCGGTTCCCCGACGCCGACGAGGTGGTCACCGACTGGCCGCACCGCTACCTGTCGCGGCATCGCCACCGACGCACGCACCGTGATCTGCGTGCTGACCCACGATCCCAAGTTCGACGTGCCGCTGCTGGAGGTCGCCCTGCGCCGCCCGGCCGCCTACATCGGCGCGATGGGCAGCCGGCGCACCCACGAGGACCGGCTGGCCCGGCTGCGCGAGGCGGGCATGACCGAGGAGGAACTGGCCCGGCTCCGCTCGCCCATCGGACTGGACCTCGGCGCGCGCACCCCGGAGGAGACCGCCGTGGCCATCGCCGCCGAGCTGATCCAGCTCCGCTGGGGCGGCTCCGGCCAGCCGCTGACCGCCACCACCGGCCGGATCCACCACGAGCGGCTGACGGAGGGCCTGGCCCGCTAGCCGCTTCCTACACGGGGTGCTCGGTGAACGTGCCGCAGCGCTCGAAGCCGAGCCGCCGGTAGACCGGCTCGCCCAGCCCGGAGGCCTGCAGCACGGCGGTGGCCGCGCCGAGCCGGGCCGCCGTGCGCAGCGCCGCCCTGGTGATCGCGGTGCCGTAGCCCCGGCGCCGGTGCGCCGCCACCGTGCTGATGTTGTACAGGCCGGCCATGCCCGCGTGCCAGAACACCTCGGCCGTGCAGGCCTGCGACCCGTCCCGGTAGCCGACCAGGTAGTGCGCCGGGCCCGCCGGGGCCAGCGCCGGGTCCCTGGCCGCGGCGAAGAAGTCGCACACGGTCAGCGCGGGCGGGCTCCAGCAGGCGGCCAGCACCGCGGCGAAGTCGGCTAGTTCCTCGTCCGTGCTGACCAGGCGGATGTCCAGCTCGGCCGGGTCCGGCGGCGCGCCGCCCGGCCCGCCGGGCCCGCCCGGCCCGCCGGGCCCGCCCGGCCCGGCCAGCGCGGCCCGCATGGCCAGGCTCCGCGGCGGTCGCCGGCAGCCCGGCCCGGCTCAGCCGCGCGGCCAGGTCGGGCGGGGTCGAGGCCGGGCCGGCCCACCAGGTGAACGGCCGCGCGGTCGCGGCCACCGCCGCCTCCGTCCGGGCGATCCGGGCGTCGGCCGTGGCCGCCGTGAACCGCGCCCCGGCCACCACGTTGAACGTGTCGTCGGCCAGCCCGCTGTCCGCCACCACCAGGTCGTCGGCCGGCCACACCGTCATGCCCGGCACCTGGCGGTGCAGGTGGCAGGCGTGCTCAGCGAAGTTCTCCTCGATCCGGGCCAGCAGGCCGTCCTCCAGCACCCGCGCCGCCTAACTGAGCAGGTCCGACAGCGGAATGGTGACCGGCTGGCGGCCACGGACCAGGCTATGAAACAGATGGCCGCTGAGGTCGGCCACGAATGTGCACAGGGTCGCCGCGGTGCTGGCCGGGCCGGGCTCGGCTCGCACGCCTAGCGGTGGGACGGCGCCGGTCAGGATTGCGGTGAACCACGCGGCGTCGGGCTCGGCCGCCGGCCGGTCAGGCCCTCGAGCACCGCACCGCGGGCCCGGCTGGTCCCGTACGCATCGCCCTCGGCGCCGGTCACGAACCGGCCGTGGTTGGTGTGCCAGCCCAGCGGCCCGTCCGCTTCGCCGCCGACCTCGTGCCAGGCGAACCGGCCCGCCACCGACTCCGCGATGACCACCCGGCCCGTCCGGTCGCCGATGGTGTAGCTGAACCCGCCGGCCGTCGGATGCTCGCGCAGGTAGCCGAGGGCCTGGTCGGCCGTTTCCGCCGCCGCGGGCAGCCCGCGGGCCACGAAGTGCCGTCCCGGCCGGCCGGTGGCCGGAGCGGCCACGGTCAGGTGGTCGATGCTCCAGGTCAGCCCGGACTCGGTGACCGCGATGGTGTTGCTGGGCAGGAAGCCCGGCTTCCAGAACGCGGTGACCGCGGGCTGGCCGTCCAGGGCCAGCGTCAGCAGCGCGCACCGGCCCTCGAAGAACGGCGCGTCGTCCTCGTTGTGCGCGATGAACGACCGCTCCCGCCGCCAGGCCAGGTCGCTGCACCCGGCCCCGTCGTCCGCGCCCGGCGGCCGGCCGTCCGGCGGCCGCCCGTCCGGTGGCACGGCGCCCATGTCGCCGCGGCAGTTCAGCAGCACCAGGTCATCCAGCGGCGCCCCGGCCCCGGCGGCCATCGCGGCCAGCTCGGACCACGGGCCGGGGCACTCCGCCTGGCTGGCCCTGGCCGCCGCGGCCAGCCAGTCCCGGCCCGGCTCGGCGGCCGCGTGCCGGCGCAGCTCGGCCAGCCCGTCCCAGTCGCCCAGCACCGCGCCGATGTCCGCCCGCGCGTGCTCACCCAGCGCCGCGAACGCATCCGCGGCCGGTCCCTCGAGCCTGATCCAGCGCAGGCCGCCGAGCTCCCGCTCAGTCAGGTTCACGCTCGCTCCTGCGGCGGGCCGGGCGGGCATAGGCTGGGCCGATGACGGCGCAGGTGGCTGGGATCCTGCTGGCGGCGGGTCAGGGGAGCCGGATCGGGCAGCCGAAGGCCCTGATCGATGTCGGCGGCGAGCCGCTGGCCGCCCGCGGCGTCGCGCTGCTGCACGATGGCGGCGCCAGCCCGGTCATCGTGGTCACCGGCGCCACCGCGGTCGACCTGACCGGCGTGATCACCGTGCACAACCCGGACTGGCGGACCGGCATGGGCTCGTCGCTGCGGGCCGGCCTGGCCACGGCGCCCGAGCAGTGCGCGGCCGCGGTCATCGCGCTGGTCGACCAGCCGCTCGTCGGCCCGGAGGCGGTGCGACGGCTGATCGCCGCGTACCGGGCCGGGGCCAGCGTCGCGGTGGCCGCCTACGACGGCCAGCCGCGCAACCCCGTGCTGCTGGGCCGCGAGCACTGGCCCGAGGTCATGGCGCTGGCCACCGGCGACGCCGGCGCCCGGACGTTCCTGCGCGCCCGCCCGGAGCTGGTCACGCTGGTCGAGTGCGGCGACACCGGACGGCCCGACGACATCGACACCCGAGCCGACCTGGATCGGGTCGCGGGGCTGCTGGGGACGAACCACGGTGTCACCAGCTCTGGAGCCGGATTCCCCAGTGATGCGTGACCCGCTCGCCCGGCGCCAGGGTGATCAGGTCGGTGCCGCTCACCAGAGCGTTCGGCGGGCAGGTCATGGGCTCGATGGCCAGCGCCCGGCGCCGCCGATCCGGGGCCAGCGCGTCGCCGGTGAACACCTGGAGCCAGGAGTAGCCGGGACCGGCCCAGAACTCCAGCTCGGTCCCGGGCCCGGCCAGCCGTGCCCGCACCCGGCCGTCGGCGTCCGCGGCTCAGCGCGGTGAAGGCGTGGTCGATGCGGGTGCCGCCGATGGCCCGGCGGGCCCGGAAGTCGAACTCGGTCCCGGCCACGTCGGCGGGCCCGCCGGCCGGGATGCCGCGGTCGTCGGCGGCCAGCCACTGCGCCGCGGGCAGCTCCAGCTGGCACTCGTCCACCAGCGGTGTTCCCGCGGTCAGGTAGGGGTGGTTGCCGGTGCCGTAGGGGGCGGCCGCCGACCCGGCGTTGGCCGCCGACACCGTCACCTGCAGGCCGTCGTCGGCGGACAGCTGGTACCGGGCGGTGAGCTCCAGGCAGAACGGGTAGCCGGGCTGGCCGTAGAGCACGTGCCTCAGCTCGACCAGGCTGGCCTCATGCGCGGCCGGTGGCCAGTTGTGCCAGCGGGTCAGGCCGTGGATGGCGTTGCCCGCGGCCGGCTCGCTCAGGTCCAGCTGGTGGGCCACGCCCTCGAAGGTGTAGCGGCCGCCGTCGACCCGGTTGGGCCAGGGGGCCAGCAGCTGGCCCGCCCCGGCCGGCGGCATCTCGTCGGCCTCGTACTCGACGATGGCCGGGCTGGCCCGGTAGCTCAGCCGTCGCAGGCCCGCGCCCAGCTCGGTGATCGTGGCGTGGTAGTCACCCGCGGTGATGTCGTGCTGCGCGCCGGTCAGAGCTAGCCCGGACGGCTGGGTCATGGGACTCCTTTACCTCTCTGCATGGCCACGCCATCCGGCCGGCCGTGGCCAGCGGAAGTCTGTGCCGACGGGGCTGCTTGGGGAGCGGGGGACCTTCAGCCCCGCCGGCACTTGCACCCTAGCTGCCCCCGAAGACCCCCGGTGCCCACTTCAGCAACACTGCCATTAGTTGTAAGGACTCGGCGCGCAGGAGGCAAACACGTGACCGGACCGCTGGATGATGTCGTCGTCATCGACCTGACCAGGGCACTCGCCGGCCCCCACGCGACGATGCTGCTCGCCGACCTCGGCGCGCGGGTGATCAAGGTGGAGCAGCCAGGGAAGGGGGACGAGTCGCGGCAGTGGGGACCCCCGTTCGCGACGCTGCCCCCGGCCGCGGCCGGGACTGAGGTGGACCCGATCGGCACCTATTACCTGTCCTGCAACCGCAACAAGGAGTCGGTGACGTGTGACCTGCGCAGCGACGCGGGCCGGGAGCTGCTGACCCGGCTGGTCGGCCGGGGCGACGTACTGGTGGAGAACTTCCGGCCCGGCGTGCTGGACCGGCTGGGCTTCGGCGTCGAGCGGCTCCTCGAGCTGAACCCGCGCCTGGTCATCTGCTCCATCACCGGGTTCGGTCACGACGGGCCGGAGGGCGGCCGGCCGGGCTACGACCAGATCGTGCAGGGCGAGGCGGGCCTGATGAGCGTGACCGGGCCCGACCCGGCCCACCCGGTCAAGTCCGGCCTGTCGGTGGCCGACATCATGGCCGGGGCCAACGCCGCGCTGGGGGTCGTGGCCGCGCTGCACGAGCGGGCCCGCACCGGAGCGGGCGGAGTGGTCCGCACCTCGCTGCTGGCCTCGATGATCAGCGCGCACGCCTTCCAGGGCACTCGCTGGACGGTGGCCAGGGAAGTGCCGGCGGCGGCCGGGAACCACCACCCGGCCATCGCCCCCTACGGGACCTACACCTGCCGAGACGGCATGATCCAAGTCGCGGTGGCCAATGATCAGCAGTGGCGCCGGTTCGCGCCGATCGTGGGCATCGACCCCGATGAACCCTGTTACAGAAGGAATGAGGACCGGGTGGGACACCGGTCGGAGCTCACGGCGGCGATCGAGGCGGCGCTCTCGGCGGGGGAGCGGGCCTACTGGCTGCCGCTGCTGGCCGAGGCGGGGGTGCCGGCCGGGTCCATCCGGCGGATCGACGAGGTGTACGAGTGGGAGCAGACCCGGTCTCAGGGGCTGGTCATCTCGGTCGATCATCCGCTGCTGGGGGAGATCGAGCTGCCGGGGCCGGCGCTGCGCTTTGACGGCCAGCCGCCGCGGGAGCACACGGCGCCGCCGCTGCTGGGCCAGCACGACGCGGCGGTCCGGGCCTGGCTGGACGAGGCGGAGGCATAAGCGGGGGGCATAAAACGGGCGGGCAGCCGGCCCTGGTCAGCGCCGGGCTGTCCGTCCGTCCCGGGCGCGCTAGTGCTCGAACACCACGATGGTCATCCAGGTCTGGAACCCGACGACGCCGTCAACGCGCAGGTGAGAGCCGCGCTGGAACGCAAGCACCACCCGCAGTGTCGGGAGTCCGAAGAACCCGGTGACCCGCTGGAACCTGAACCCGTACGCGAACCGCATGCTGTGCTGGACCGCGCGCACGGCCGATCCCGCGCTGCCGCGCCGGACGGTCGTGATCAGCCGGTTCCAGGTCGAGGCGCCGACGATGCCGTCGGGCCGCAGGCCGCGGCTGCGCTGGAAGGCGCGCACGGCCGCTGTGGTCGCCCGGCCGTAACGGCCGTCCGCGAATACCCGGAGTCTGCGCTGCTGGAGCAGGTACTGGATGGTGAACACCCGCTCGCCGACGGCGCCCGGCCGCACGGTGGGCCACCTGAGGGCCGTCGAGTAGATGTGACTCTGCGGTGCCGAGGTGGCCGCGCCGGATGGTGCGGCGGTCACCAGCGTCGCCGTGGTGGCGACGGCTAGCAGACCTACTACGCCGGCGGTAATCCGGCGCATGAGTGAACGCATAAATCCTCCTTCTGGCCGCCCGCACACGCCGATGGCGCATGCTCTGGTCCCCGGGACCGCGTACCTGGCTCGGTTCCCCCCCGGAGCGCACAGTACGGAATGACTGGCAATACTCAGCAAACGTAAATTCGCGCTCCTTTGAGCGTCAAGGCTGCTTCATATCAGGTGCCCTGAATGCCGATTTGATCGGGACGGCTGATGAGATGTTTAACCAGCGGGGTGTCCGTAATGGCGCAGATCCGGGACCGCTGGCTCGGCTATGCCTTAGCCAGGCGGGCTTGCCGGGCTTCGTTACTAAGCGGCCCGCTGGCCCACATAGGTGGCGAATACCACCGTGTTTCCCAGGTAATGACCGGTGCGCGGATCGAACACTCCGCCGCAGGTGACCAGGCGCAACGTGGGCCAGCTGGTGTATCCGTAGACCCTGGCCGTGGGGAACGCGTCCTTCGGGTACAGCGCCACCGAGTAAGCCTCGAATATTGCTGTCCGGCCACTGTGCAGGTGGACGTAAATCCTATTTCCCGGTCGCATATCACCCAGGTAGTAAAAGACCGCCGGGCCGACCCCAGCCGCGTCGACATGGCCCACTATCACCGATGCACCGCGAGATCCGGGGGCGGGCCCGTGGTCGAACCAGCCGGTCACGAACGGGGTGCGGAGGGAGGGCACGGCGATGGTCTGGCTCCGCCCGAAGCCGAGCGGGATAACCC
Source organism: uncultured Actinomycetota bacterium (assembly GCA_963730265.1). Taxonomy (GTDB): domain Bacteria; phylum Actinomycetota; class Actinomycetes; order Streptosporangiales; family Streptosporangiaceae; genus DASUBV01. Next base: position 2,654,447 of record CAVSRG010000009.1, on the reverse strand, counting down.
GGGCCCGGACTTTGATGGCCGGAATATCCAGGCTGACCGGGGCGGACCGGGGCAGGCGGTGACGGACTTGCTCGGAGCTGAGCTGGGGCGGGTCCGGGCGGGCGGCCCAGCCGGGCGGAACGGGCGGCGGGGACCAGCGCAGCGTGTTGTGGCCGCTGACCGCGATCACCACGCCGGCCACGATCAGCAGCAGGGCCGACAGGTTGAGCCAGGAGATGCCGCGCCGACGGGCGTAGACCCGCATCGTTTCCCCCGCACCGCCAGCGACCCGTCGCTGGTGTGATTACCCCAGCGCCGGCCGGGCTAAGCCCGGGCCGGGGTGAGCTGGCCGAGTCCGGCCTAGCGGTGCAGCAGCGGCTCGCCCAGCCCGGCCAGCGGGTCCCGCGGGCGGGCCGGGATCGGCTCGCGGGCGGTCTGCCCGGGCACCAGAACCCCGGTGCGGACGGCGTCCGCGGCCAGCACGCCGAACAGGTAGAAGCAGGCCGACTCCTCGTCGGAGAACACCCGGACCTCGTGCCGCGAGCCGCCCGCCGAGGTGAAGACCTCGAACCCGTCGGCCGTTTCCAGCAGGCACATGGCCCCGTCGACTTCCTCACCCACGGAGTAGGCGCTGGCCGGGATGGCGGCCAGGCTGGCCAGCTCGCCGAAGATGCGCTCCGTGGCCATCCGCCGCTTGGCCGACCGGCGGCGCCGGGGGGACTCCGCGGTGGCGGCAGCCGGCGTGGCCGGGGCCGGGAGGCCGTTCAGGGGCGCGGCCGGTGCCGCTCCCTGGCGGGGGATGGCGGGCGGTGCGGCCAGGGCGGTTCCCGCGCCCGGCGACATCGGGCTGGCCTGCGTGATGGCCGCGCCAGGCGGAATCGGCGTTCCGGCCGGAAAGTCCCTGGCCGGGGCGAAGTCCCGCGGCGGCGACAGCGGACCGCCGGCCAGCCAGGGCTGGAAGCCCGGCTTAGCGGCAGCGTCCTCAGCGCCGGGAAGGGACGGCTTGGGGGCGAACGACGGGGCCGCCGGGCCCAGCCGTTCGCGCGCCGGAGCGACAGCGGGCATGTCGGCGGTGACGGGCGCGGCGTGCAGCAGGCTGGCCGCGTCGCTGGCCCTGGGTTCGGGTCGGGTGGCCGGGTTCGGTGGCTCTGGCTCCAGCAGCGCGGGCCCGTTCGGCAGTGCGGGGCCAGCCGGCGGCGTGAGCCGGGTGGCGGCCCGGTCAGTGCCGCGCGCGGGGCCGTTGAGTGCGGCCGGTCCGCTGATCGGGTTCTGGCCATGGGCGGGGCCGGCCCGGCGGCCGGGTTCGGACCGCTGGCCCGGCTCGAACCGCCGACTGGGTCCGGTCGGCTGAACGAGCCCGAATCGCTGAGCGGGCCCGGGCCATTGAGCGGGGCCGGTCCGCTGGCTGAGCTCGGGCCGCCGAGCGGGCCCGGTCCGTTGAGGGGGGCCGGTCCGCTGCGGGAGGCCGGTCCGGTCAGCGGGTCCGGGCTGGCGAGCGGCCCCCGGCCGTTGAGCGGGCCGGGGCCGGAGCGCGAGGCCGGGCCAGTGAGCGGGTCCGGGCTGGCGAGCGGGCCCGGTCCGTTGAGCGGGCTCGGTCCGGTCAGGGGATCGGGCTGATCCCGGCGCGAGGCCGCCGAGGCCGCGCGCATCGCTTCGGCCTCCAGCGGCAGCGGCGGCCCCGAGGCGGGCGGCGGGGGCAGGGCCACCCCGCCGTCGAGCGCCGGCGTGCCGGCTCGGCTCGGCCATGATCGGGAAGTCCAGCAAGGTCGGCGGCGCGTAGCTGTCGCCGCCCGGCCGCGCGGCCGCGCGAGCTCGGGCGCGCGGACCGCGCCCGGCTGACCGGGGTAGTCCGTCCGCTCTTCGACGATCTCGGTGACCTCGTCCCGCGCGGCGACCAGCTCGAATACGCCGCGGTCGACCTGCCAGTAGCCGAGCTGCTCGGCCCGGTAGCCGTCGTGACCCAGGAAGCCGATGTGCATCCGGTCGCCCAGGTCATCCAGGACGATGCAGCGCTCACCGCGGAACATGCCGACTGGCCGGGACTCCCACACCGCCTGGACGTCCTTGATCGGCAGCTCCTTGCGCCAGTGGCCGGTCGCGGGCTCGAAGCCCAGCTCTTCGGGTGGCGGGCAGGCGGCGAACAGGACGACGTGGCCGTTCGCCGGGCCGATGCCAGCCTCGTAAGGCGCCCCGCGATAGGTCGCCATCAGCCGGTACCGCATCGGTCAGATCCCCCCAGACGGACGAAGCCACACCTGGCCGTCAAAGCGGGCGATGAACTCGGCCCGCCCGGCGCAGATCCGGTAGATCTCCGCCCCGACCGGGACCGGGACAGGATCGGTGAAGAACTCGGGCACGGGGTGCTCGGGGCCTGCCGTGTAGCCGGTCCCGGTGAACGGTGGCTTCATGGCAAAGTCACCGCCGAGCATCGCCGAGTAGGGAACCTGGTAGTTCTCGGTCCCCACGGCCCGCCAGCGCAGCAGGTACAACTCCTCCATGTCGGGGCTGAACTCCGAGCCTTCATAGCCTAGGCTCATTGCGCTGTAGAGGTCTCGGGGATCGGTGAACGAGCAATCAGCGACCCGGTGCACGAACCCGGCGATAATGGACCGCCGGCCGGTCAGGTAGGGCTCGACCATCCGGGGCGGGATCGCCTTGTGCATCAGCGTCCCCGGCTCTACGTCCATGGGCGTCCGATCGACCTGGCGCACGGTGTCCCCTGTGGTCAGACTCTCTTGCAGTCCCATGAGACTCTCATATCGCGAAATACGTCCTCAACTGCTTCGGCTGACCTAGCTCGTAACGGGCGCAAGGGTATCGCCCCGCCCGGCTCCCCTCAGACCATCGCAGGTCGGACAGCATCCGGCTCGCCGCTAGAGTGACCGTGTGCTTCACGGCAGCGGCAACCCGCGCTTCCGCGACGACGACGGCTCCGCCGACCCGGCCGCCGCGGCCGCGCTCTCGGCGTTCGCGGCCGCCCAGGGCAGCGAGCACGCCACCCTGACCGCACTGGCCCGGACCCGGCTGCTGGTGCCCGTCGTGGCCGTGCTGTCCGACGACGACGCCGGCCAGTCCGGCCCGGCCGCGGGTGGCGAGAAGGCCCCGGCCGCGGGTGGCGAGAAGAACAGCGAGATGGCCATGCCCACGCTGCTCGGCCGCGACGGCCGGGCCGCGATCCCCGTGTTTACCGGCCTGGACGCGCTGACCCGCTGGCAGCCCTCGGCTCGCCCGGTCCCCGCCGAGGCGACCCAGGTCTGGCAGGCCGCCGTGCAGGACTCCTGCGCCGTGATCATCGACGTCGCCGGCCCCGTGCCCCTGGCCGTCGAAGGCGCCCGCCTGGCTGCCCTGGCCCAGGGCCAGCCCGTCCCGCTGCCATTCGAGGACCAAGACATCCACGAGGTAGTAGCCGCGCTGGTGGCCGCGGGCGGCGCCGAGCCGGTCAGCTTCACGCTGCGACCCGCCCCCGGCGACGCCGACCTGCTCATCGAGCTCGCGCCGCCCGCGGGGATGGACCCGGCGGCGGTGCAGGCGTTCGCGTCCCAGGTGGGCTCCGCCGTCCTTGAGCACCTCGGCCACCGCCTCCGCCTTGGCATCGCCCTCGCCCTGGCCCCGCCCTAACCTCTGGGACCACGGGCTCCGGCCGCGCTGCGCGGGTGGTCCTGCGGGCCTCGCCCGCCACAGCGGCCCATGCCAGCCTCTGTCGTCCCGCTCATCTCACCACCGGGCCGCCCCAATCCCGGCTTAATGACGCGCCACAATGCGACCCTCATGATCGTCGGAAGTCTGGTGCTGCTACAGCAGCACCAGACTTCCGACGATCATGGACAGCAGTCCCGGCAGCCCTGGGCCCGGCTCGCGCCACGCGCACCTCGTGAATCTCGCCTGTCACACCCGCCCTCGTGGCGCGGATGACGGCCGTCGTGGGTGTCCCGTTGGGTGCGCCAGGAGGCATGCAACGGGACACCCACGTGCAGGACGCCTGGGCTTAGCGGCCCGATCGCCCGGAACCGCCGCCGGGCCGGCCAGAGCCGCCTCCCGGTCGGCGGGAACCACCGCCGGTCCCGCCGCCAGGGCTGGTGCTGCCAGTCAGGCCTGCCCGGCGCAAGGCCTCGGCCATCGCACCACCCCCGGTGTCGTCGCGCCCGCTTTCGCGCCCGCGCGGGCCTTGACCGCCCGCTTGGCCGCCGCCTTGGCCACCTCCGCCGTCCTGACCGCGTCCGCCGTCGCGTCCGGCCTGGTTGCGCCCGCTGTCGCGGCCTCGACCGCCGTCGCGGCCTCGACCGGCGTCGCTGCTGCGCGGGTCGCGCGGCTGGGCGCTCTCGGTTGCCGCTGGGCTGCTGCGTCGGTTCCGGCCCCCGGCGCCTTCGCGGGGGCCGGCCGCTTCGTCGTCGAGGCGCAGGGTAAGCGAGATCCGCTTGCGGGGGATGTCGACGCCCAGGACCTTGACCCGGACCACGTCCCCGGACTTGGCCACCTCGCGCGGGTCGGACACGAAGCCTCGCGCCATGGCCGATACGTGGACCAGGCCGTCCTGGTGCACGCCGATGTCCACGAAGGCCCCGAACGCCGCCACGTTGGTGACCACGCCTTCCAGCACCATGCCGGGGGCCAGGTCCTCCAGCGTCTCGATGCCCTCCGCGAACGAGGCCGTGGTGAAGGCCGGGCGCGGGTCGCGGCCGGGCTTCTCGAGTTCCTTCAGGATGTCGGTGACGGTGGGCAGGCCGAACCGGTCGTCGGTGAACTCCTGCGGCTTCAGCGCGCGCAGCATCGCGGTGTTGCCGATCAGCTCAGGCATGCTGGACCCGGCGGTGGTCAGGATGCGCTCGACCACCGGGTAGGCCTCGGGGTGCACGCTGGAGGCGTCGAGGGGGTTGTCGCCGTCGGTGATGCGCAGGAAGCCCGCGCACTGCTCGAACGCCTTGGGCCCGAGGCGCGGCACCTTGGTCAGCGCCTTCCGGCTGCGGAACGGGCCGCCGGCGTCGCGCTGAGCCACGATGGCCCCGGCCAGGCCCTCGCCGATGCCCGACACCCGGGCCAGCAGCGGCGCGGAGGCGGTGTTCACGTTAACGCCGACGGCGTTGACGCAGTCCTCCACGACGGCGTCGAGCGAGCGGGACAGCTTCCCCTCGGACAGGTCGTGCTGGTACTGACCGACGCCGATGGACTTGGGGTCGATCTTGACCAGCTCGGCCAGGGGGTCCTGCAGGCGGCGCGCGATGGACACGGCGCCGCGCAGCGACACGTCCATGCCGGGCAGCTCGCGGGAGGCGTACTCGGATGCGGAGTACACGGAGGCGCCAGCCTCGGAGACGACGATCTTGGTGAGCTTGAGCTCGGGGTGGGCCTTGATCAGGTCGGCGGCCAGGCGGTCGGTCTCGCGGGAGGCGGTGCCGTTGCCGATGGCGATGAGGTCCACGCCGTGGGCGGCGGCCAGCCGGGCCAGAACGGTGATGGACGGCTCCCAGCCCGCGGGCTTGCCCGCAGCGGGGGCGGCCGAGCGCCGTTTGAGGTCATGGGGGTAAATCGTCTGGGTGGCGACCGACTTGCCGGTGGCATCGACTACGGCGACCTTCACGCCGGTGCGGAAGCCGGGGTCCAGGCCCATGGTGGCCCGGGCCCCGGCCGGGGCAGCGAGCAGCAGATCGCGCAGGTTGGCGGCGAACACGCCGACGGCGTCTTCCTCGGCCTTCTGCCACAGCCGCATGCGCAGGTCGACGCTGAGCCGGATCCTGATCCGGGTCCGCCAGGCCCAGCGGACGGTGTCGGCCAGCCAGCGGTCGGCGGGCCGGCCCTGGTCGGCGACGCCGAAGTGGCGGGCGATGCGGACCTCGTAATCGCTGGCGCCGGCCGGATCAGCCGCGGCCTCGGCCTCGCCGGGGTCCAGCTCCAGGTCGAGCACCTCTTCCTTCTCGCCGCGCAGCATGGCCAGGATCCGGTGCGAGGGCATCTGGGTGAAGGGCTCGGCGAACTCGAAGTAGTCGGCGAACTTGGCCCCGGCCTCCTGCTGGCCCTCACGCACCCGGGAGACGAGCCGGCCGCCGGTCCACATCCGCTCCCTGAGCCCGCCGATGAGGTCGGCGTCCTCGGCGAACCGCTCGGCGAGGATGGCCCGCGCGCCGTCCAGGGCGGCGGCCACGTCGGCCACGCCCCTGGCCTCGCCGGTGTAGGCCGCGGCCGCGTGCTGCGGATCGTGCTCGGGGTGGGCCAGCAGGTCATCGGCCAGCGGCTCGAGGCCGGCCTTCCCGGGCGATCTGGGCCTTGGTCCGGCGCCTGGGCTTGTAGGGGAGGTAGATGTCCTCCAGCCGGGCCTTGGAGTCGGCGGCCAGGATCTGTGCCTCCAGGGCCTCGTCCAGCTTGCCCTGGGACCGGACCGACTCGAGGATGACGGCGCGCCGTTCTTCCAGCTCGCGCAGGTACTCGAGGCGCTCCTCGAGGGCGCGCAGCTGGGCGTCGTCCAGGGTGCCGGTGGCCTCCTTGCGGTACCGGGCGATGAACGGCACGGTGGCCCCGCCGTCCAGCAGGTCGACGGCCACCGCCACCTGCCGCTCGCCCACGCCGAGCTCCTCGGCGATCTTCCGGTTGATGGGCTGGCCAGGGGCCTGGACGGGCACGGTCACGGCTGGAGTCCGCCTTAACGAGGGGCCGGGGGCACGCGGGCCTGCGGCGCGCAGGCTCACCGATGCATTCTGCCGCCCCTACCCCCGTGCTCGCGCTCTGCTCCCAGCACCCGCGCCGCGCTCTGCCGCAAACACCCGCCCTCAAGCGAGAACACCTCAGCCGCGCTGGCGCACCGCCCGGCGGCGCAGGGCCAGCCCGCCGGCCAGCGCCCCGGCGCCGATCAGTGCCAGGCCGGCCAGGGCCAGGCTGTTGTCGGGCGTGGTCGAGGTCGTGCCGTCCCCGGTGGCCGCGCCGCCGTGCGGGAACGACACCACGCGCAGCGCGGCGGTGGCGGAGGTGCCGCCCGGGCAGTCGATGTCCGGGTCATAGCTGCCGGGCCGGATGCTGCTGGGCAGGTTCACGGTGATGCGGAAGGTGAAGCTGCCCGATGACTCGGCGTTCATCGGGATCTGCTGGGGCAGCCCCAGCGTGGCGCCGAACAGGATGGCCGACGCGCCGCCCGCGTTGGCGGCCGGGCTGCACTCGGCGGTGAACGTCACGGCTGTGCCCGGCGTGGCCGACGACGGCGTGGCGAACGCGGTCGACCCGCCGCTCAGCCCGGCCGCCCCAGCCGCACCAGCCGCCCCGGAGACCTCGGCAGCGTAGGTGGCGGGCGTGCCGGCGACGATGGCCGGGAACATGAACAGGGCAGCGAGCACGGCAAACCTGAACAGGCGCATGTACGGTTCCTCCCCGATGAGCACGCGCACGCCGCCGCCCTCCGCGCCCCCGCGGCACCCCGGTGCCAGCTCGCTTAACCCCCGCTGAGCTGGCCCGCGGCAACGGCTCCCCGTCGTGCGCGGGGGTGATACCCGGAGGCCTGCCGGGCAAACGCCAGCCGCGTCCGTGGGAGGATCGTCACCATGCTGCGCTGGCTGACCGCGGGAGAGTCACACGGCCGCGCCCTCATGGCCATCTGCGAAGGGGTGCCGGCCGGCGTCGAGGTGGCCACGGCCGACATCGCCGCCGCCCTGGCCCGGCGGCGGGCCGGCTACGGCCGGGGCGCGCGGATGAAGTTCGAGCAGGACGAGGTGGAGCTGACGGCCGGCGTCCGGCACGGCCGCACGCTGGGCGGCCCGGTGGCCATCCGGATCGCCAACACCGAGTGGCCCAAGTGGGAGACCGTCATGTCCCCCGACGCGGTCGACGAGGACACGCTGGCCAGCCAGGCCAGGAACGCCCCGCTGACCCGGCCCCGGCCCGGCCACGCCGACCTGGCCGGGATGCAGAAGTACGGGTTCGACGACGCCCGCCCGGTGCTGGAGCGGGCCAGCGCACGGGAGACCGCGGCCAGGGTCGCGGTGGGCGAGGTGGCCCGCCGGTTCCTGCGCCAGGCGCTGGGGGCCGAGATCGTCAGCCACGTGGTCGCCATCGGCCCGGTCCGGGCGCCGGACGGCGTGGCGCCGCTGCCGCAGGACGCGGCCGCCGTGGACGCCGACCCGGTGCGCTGCCTGGACCCGGCCGCCAGCGAGGCGATGCGGGCCGAGATCGACGCCGCCCGCATGGACGGCGACACGCTGGGCGGGATCGTCGAGGTGCTGGCCTACGGCCTGCCGCCCGGCCTGGGCAGCCACGTGCACTGGGACCGCCGGCTGGACGGCCGGCTGGCCGGCGCGCTGATGAGCATCCAGGCCATCAAGGGCGTGGAGATCGGCGACGGGCTCACCACCGCCACCCGGCGCGGCTCGAAGGCCCACGACGAGATCGAGGGCGGCGGCGAGGGCGTCCGCCGGCTGACCAACCGGGCCGGCGGCATCGAGGGCGGCATGACCACCGGGGAGCCGGTCCGGGTGCGGGCGGCCATGAAGCCGATCTCCACGGTGCCGCGGGCCCTGGCCACCGTGGACGTGCGCACCGGCGAGCCCGCCCGGGCCATCAACCAGCGCAGCGACGTGACCGCGGTGCCCGCGGCCGGCGTGGTGGCCGAGGCCATGGTCGCGCTGGTGCTGGCCGACGCCGCGATCGAGAAGTTCGGCGGCGACTCCGTCGAGGAGACCGCCCGCAACTACGACAGCTACCTCAAGGCCCTGGTGATCCGGTGACCGACGATCAGCCGACGGACAGCCAGCCCGGCCAGCCGGCCGCCATCCTCATCGGCCCGCCCGGCGCCGGCAAGACCACAGTCGGCGCGCTGCTGGCCGACCGCCTGGGCGTGGCCTACCTGGACACCGACGTGAGCGTCGAGGCCGTGGCCGGCAAGCCGGTGGCCGACATCTTCGTCGAGGACGGCGAGCCGGAGTTCCGCAAGCTCGAGCACGAGGCCGTCGCGGCCGCGCTCGGCGGTCACCACGGCGTGGTCGGCCTCGGCGGCGGCGCCGTGCTCGACGAGCGGACCCAGGCCCTGCTGGCCGGCCGCCCCGTCGTCTACCTGGAGACCGGCTTCCCCGAGCTGGCCAAGCGGGTCGGCCTGGACCGGGCCCGCCCGCTGCTCATCGGCATCAATCCCCGGGCCCAGCTCAAGACGCTCCTGGACCAGCGGAGGCCGGTCTACGCCGGGCTGGCCCGGATCACCGTGACCACCGACGGCCGCGAGCCGGATCAGATCGCCGACGAGATCGCCGCGCTGCTGACGAGCTCATGACGGGGACCCGGATCAAAGTCGGCGGCGACCACCCGCACGAGGTCGTGGTCGGCCGCGGCGTGCTCGGCGAGCTGCCCGCGCTGGTCGGGCCGGAGGCCCGCGCCGTGGCCGTGATCCACGCTCGCGGCCAGGACCAGGTCGCCGCGGCGGTCAGCCAGGCCCTGGACCGGGCCGGCTGACGTGGTGCACGTCGAGGCCGTCCCGGACGGCGAGGCGGCCAAGGAGATCGGCGTGGCCGCCGGGCTGTGGTCGCGGCTGGCCGCCCGTGAGATCGGCCGGCGCGACGTCATCGTGGGCGTCGGCGGGGGAGCGGTGACCGACCTGGCCGGGTTCACCGCCGCCACCTGGCTGCGCGGCGTGCGCGTGGTGCTGGTCCCGACCACGCTGCTCGGCATGGCCGACGCCGCCATCGGCGGCAAGACCGCGGTCAACATCCCCGAGGGCAAGAACCTGGTCGGCGCCTTCCACCCGCCTGCGGGTGTGCTCGCCGACCTGGCCACCCTGAGCACGCTGCCGCCCGCCGAGTACGTCAGCGGCCTGGCCGAGGTGATCAAGGCCGGGTTCATCGCCGACCCGGTGATCCTGGACCTGGTCGAGGCCGATCCCGCCGCCGCCGCGCGGCCGGGCGGCCCGCACGAGCGCGAGCTGGTCGAGCGGGCCGTGGCCATGAAGGCCGCCGTGGTCTCCGCTGACCTGCGCGAGGCCGGCCAGCGCGAGTTCCTGAACTACGGCCACACTCTCGGGCACGCCATTGAGCGGGTCGAGAACTTCCGCGTGCGGCACGGCGAGGCCGTCGCCATCGGCATGACCTACGCCGCCGAGGTGGGCCGGGCCGCCGGCCGGCTCGACGAGCCGACCGCGCGCCGCCACCGCGAGATCCTGGCCGCCGTCGGCCTGCCCGTCAGCTACCGTGCGGGCGCCTGGCCGGAGCTGCGCCAGGCCATGAGCGTGGACAAGAAGACCCGTGCGGCCCGGCTGCGGTTCGTGGTGCTGGATGGGCTGGCCCAGCCCGGCATCCTGGCCGACCCACCCGAGGACCTGCTCGAACAGGCCTACTCGGAGGTGAGCTAGATGGAGCTGGTCCTCGTCCTCAACGGCCCCAACCTGTCCCGGCTCGGCTCCCGCGAGCCCGAGATCTACGGCACGGCCACGCTGGATGACGTCGCGGCCGCCTGCGCTGGCATCGGCGGCCAGCTCGGGCTCACCGTGGACGTCCGCCAGACCGACGACGAGGCCGAGCTGATCGGCTGGGTCCACCAGGCCGCCGACCAGCGGCTGCCGATCGTGCTCAACCCGGCCGCGTTCACGCACTACTCCTACGCACTGCGGGACGCACTGGCCATGCGCACGGCGCCGCTCATCGAGGTCCACCTGTCCAACCCCGCGACCCGCGAGCCGTTCCGGCACAACTCCGTCGTGGCCGGCGTGGCCGACGGCACCGTGGCCGGGTTCGGCCTGCTGTCCTACGAACTGGCCCTGCGGGCCGTCGCCGCGCTGCTGGCCCAGCGGGCCTAGGAGGCCGGTCGGGTCCGCGGTTACGATTCAACCCTTATTCCTTAACAAGGCGGCCCTGGGTCACCCGGCTCTGCCGGACGGGACCCGTCCGGGGCGGAAAGGGCTGCGGCGCATGCGCATCGGCATGGCAATCAACTACGCGGGCGGCTTCGCCGAGACCGCCGCCGAGCTGGCCGACTACGAGAAGGCCGGGCTAGACATCGTCTTCGTGCCCGAGGCCTACAGCTTCGACGCGGTCAGCCAGCTGGGCTACCTGGCCGCCCGGACCGAGCGCGTCCAGCTCGCCTCGGGCATCCTGCAGATCTACTCCCGCACCCCGGCCCTGACCGCGATGACCGCCGCCGGCCTGGACTACGTTTCCGGCGGCCGCTTCGTGCTCGGCCTCGGCGCGTCCGGCCCGCAGGTCATCGAGGGCTGGCACGGCGTGCCCTACGACGCCCCCATCGGCCGCACCCGCGAGCTGATCGAGATCTGCCGCATGGTCTGGCGCCGCGAGCGCCTCGAGTACCACGGCCGCCACTACACGATCCCGCTCCCGGCCGACCAGGGCACCGGGCTCGGCAAGCCCCTCAAGCTGATCAACCACCCAGTCCGCGACCGCATCCCCATCGTCGTCGCCGCCCTGGGCCCCAAGAACGTCGCCATGGCCGCCGAGCTGGCCGAAGGCTGGGAGCCCATCTTCTACCTCCCCGAGCGCGCCGCCGACGTCTGGGGAACCGCCCTCGCCGAGGGCACCGCCCGGCGAGACCCGTCCCTCCCGCCGCTCGACATCATCGCCCAAGCCGGCCTAGCCATCGGCGACGCCGCCGACACCGCCCCCTGGCTAGACCTGTCCCGCCCCCTGCTCGCCCTCTACATCGGCGGCATGGGCGCGAGAGGCCGCAACTTCTACAACGACCTAGCCGTCCGCTACGGCTACGCCCAGGAAGCAACCCAGATCCAAGACGCCTACCTAGACGGCCGCAAGCAAGAAGCCGCCGCCCTAGTCCCGCAATCGCTCCTAGAGGGCATCAACCTGGTCGGCCCCAAGCCCCAGATAGCCGAACGTGTCGCCGCCCTCCGCGAGTCTGGTGTGACAACCCTCAACGTCTCCCCGCTAGCTCACACACACGCTGAGCGCGTAGCCCTCATCGAGCAGATCCGCGACCTAGCCTCTTAACCCATGAGGGGCCGGTCACCGACCGGCCCCTCACTAGGTCAATCGCCTACGCGGCCCGCTGATAAGCCGCCACCGTCTCCTTGCCGATCCGATCCCACGAGTACCGACTCCGCGCCCGGTCCGCCGCAGCGATCCCTAGGCCTTCCAGCAACATCGGACTCGCCAGCAGCTGACGGATCCGGCGCGCCAGCGCCTGAGCGTCACCCGGCTGCACCAGCACCCCGGTCGCGCCGTCCACCACCGCGTCCTGGTCCGCGCCGCCCGCCGCCGCGACTACCGCCGTGCCGCAGGCCATCGCCTCGACGGGCAGGATCCCCGTGGCCTCGTCCCCGGCCACGTGCACGAACAGGTCCGCCGAGCGCAGCAGCACCGGGATGCGGGCCCGGCTGACCTTGCCCGTGAACATGACCCGGTCGCTGACCCCGGCCCGATCGGCCAGCCGGGCCAGGTCCTGGAGCACCGGGTCGGTGCGGATCTCGGCCCGCGGCGGCCCGCCCGCGATCATCAGCTCGGCGGCCGGCAGGGCGGCCAGGGCCTGGATGATCGTCTCCAGCCCGTGCTCGGCCGAGGCCGGCGCCGCGGCCAGCAGGCGGCGCCGCTTGCCGCGCCGGGCCGCCGGGCCCGCCGGGTCGAACGCGTTGGTATCCACGCCCGGCGGGACGACCGTGATCGCGGTGCGCGGAACGCCCAGCCCGGTCAGCATGTCCAGCTCGGCCGACGAGTCGGCCAGCACGGTGTGGACGGTCTTGCCGACCAGCCGCTCCATCCGGCTGCGGACCACGGCCTGCTCGGCGGTCTGGGTAGCCGGGACGGCCTGGTCGACCGACATAACCGACTTGCGCGGCGTGCCGAGTGTCTGGAAGGTCTGCACCACGGGCACTCCGGTGCCGCGGGTGGCGCCCAGCGCGGCCAGGCCGCTGGTCCAGAAGTGGGCGTGCACGACGTCCGGCGGGCTCTGCGCCCAGCGCTGGGCCAGCTCGTTGCTGAACGTGCCGAGCTGACCGAGCAGCCGGTCCTGCGACAGGGCCGCGGCCGGGCCGGCCTGGCACGTACTCGAACCGGACGCCGCCGGCTTCCTCGGCGGCAGGCCGGGCGGGGGAGTCTTTACGGGCGTAGACGGTGACCTGGTGACCCAGGTTGGCCAGGGTGCTGGCCAGCGTGGCCACGCGAACGGCCTGGCCGCGGGGGTCGGCGTGGGTGGCGGAGCCGGCAGTCACGTAGCCGGTCACAAGGGCGATCCTCACGGGTTGCCTCCATTCGGGATCGCCACGACGATCACGAACGGGCTACGGAGGGGTCCAGGCCCATGCGAGCGGGCCTGTGCTACCGATCAGAAGGAGCCGGGGTTCCGGTGCTACGACTTCCGCGCAGGCAGCCTCCACAGCCACACCGTGACGGCGTGGGGGGCGTGCCTGCGTCGTAGACACCGTTACTGGTGAGTATAACCACGGGCGGCGTCTGGCAAACCCCCCTGGGCCGCAAACTGTGCCGCAAACCCCCGAGGGGCCGGTGTTCCGGGACGGGCTGGGAGAGGGGAATCAAGGGCAGCCCGTCCCGGAAGCTTTCACCGTGCCTGCTGGCCTGCGCAGTAGCCCAGCTACCCCCGCGAGCGGGGCTAAACCACCCGGTTCTAGACACCGCGCAGGCCGCGGTCCGTCCGGGTGCGGGGCCCGCCAGGCCCGTTGCTGAGCCCGTACTGCCCGCCGCCCTTGAGCACCTCGGCGGCCAGCACCGCCGGGTCCTGCAGCAGGTAGCCCAGGTCGCCGAACTCCTCCTCGTCCGGCACCGCAGGCGGGGCGGGGCTTGGCTCACGGCGGTGCAGCCAGGCCTGCGCCGCCGGCGAAGTCGCGATCAGGCCAGCGATCGCGGCCAGGATGATGATCACTCCGGCCAGCCGGAGGTTGATGCCCGGCACTCGCGCGCTGACCGCGAACGTGAGGATGGCCCCGGCGGCCAGCGCGGCCAGGCCCGCTGCGATCCTCATGAGGCTTCGGGCTGCTCGCTGCCCAGCATCCGGTCGCGCAGATAGCTCAGCGCCTGGGTGATCAGCCGCGAGACGTGCATCTGCGAGAGCCCGATCTGCTCTCCGATCTCGGCCTGGGTCATGTTGCCGTAGAAGCGCAGCAGCAGGATCTGCTGCTGGCGCCGGGGCAGCTCATTCCAGTGCGCCTCGAGCGCGGCCATGTCGACCGCGTGCTCCATCTGCGGGTCCTCCTCGCCGAGCAGCTCGGCCAGGCTGGCCGCCTCCGGCTCCTCGGACACGGGCGCGTCGATGGACCAGGCCGAGAAGCCCAGGTCCGCGTGCCGCGCCGCGCGTACCTCCTCCAGGCTGACCCGCAGGAAGCTGGCCAGCTCGGCGTCGGTGGGGGTGCGCTGGGACTGCTGGGTCAGCTCGGCCGTGGCCGTGCGCAGCTCCAGCACCAGCTCCTGCGCCGAGCGCTTGACCCGGACCTGCCAGCGCCGGTCCCGGAAGTGGCGCTTGATCTCGCCGCTCACGCAGGCCAGCGCGTACGGGGCCAGGCTGGTGCCCATCTCCGGGTCGAACCGGTTGATCGCCTTCATCAGGCCGACGTAGCCCACCTGCATGAGCTCGTCCGCCGATTCCGGGCTGCCCTGGTACCGGCGGGCGCAGGATCGGACCAGCGACTCGTACCTGACCACGAGAACCTCGCAGGCCCGGGCCGCGGTCTGGCTATCGCGCCGCTGGTCGTGAATGAGCCGGAGCAGGTCCTGGTCCGGCTGCGTGCTCAGGTCGTGCGGGTCCGCGACTGCCGTCTCATCGGCCGCGTCGGCGGCCGAGTCGGGCACGGACATGGTCATCGTCACGGGATCCTCCGTCGTCCGGTGGGTGGACGGCCCGAGGCATGCCCGTCTCACGGAGAATAAACATCGGGCCGGACGGCTCAGGTGTCAGCCCGGTCCGGCCGGGTAGGCGACCCGAAGGGCAAAACGGACGCTCACGAGGAGGCCCGCGTGCGACGAGGATCCCGTCAGCCCGGTGGTAAGTCCGGGCCGTGCGTCGTCATCATTGGCGGCGGGTTCGCCGGCCTGTCCGCCCTGAACGCGCTGGCCAGCGCCCCGCTGGCGGTGACGCTCGTGGATCGCAACGTCTACAGCACCTTCCAGCCGCTGCTGTACCAGGTGGCCACGGCCGGCCTGACCTCGTCCGACGTGGCCTACCCGCTGTGGTCGGTGACCCGCAAGACCGGCGCGCGGTTCCACAAGGGCGAGCTAGCCGAGGTCGACGCCGACGGGCAGAAGGTCCGGCTGGACGACGGAACCGAGCTGGGCTACGACTACCTGATTCTGGCCACGGGGGTGAGCGCGAACTTCTTCGGCATCCCCGGTGCCGACAAGCACAGCATGAGCATGTACACCCGACGTGACGCGATCGCCGTGCGCGACCGGGTGCTAGACGAGCTCGAGCAGCGCAGCTGGGGCGGCAACAGCGCCGACCTGAACATCACCATCGCCGGCGGCGGCGCGACCGGCGTGGAGCTGGCCGGCACGCTGGCCGAGCTGCGCAACATCGCGTTGCCCGCCTCGTTCCCGGCCATCGACCGCTCGTCCATGCACGTCACGCTGATCGAGCGGGCGCCGTCGCTGCTGGCCGCGTTCCGGCCGCGGCAGCGCGAGTACGCCCGGCAGCAGCTGCTCAAGCGGGGCGTCGACGTCCGGCTGAGCAGCACGATCAGCGAGGTGACCGCGGACAGCGTGAGCCTGGCCGACGGCACCTCGGTGCCCAGCGACGTCACGATCTGGGCCGCCGGGGTGGCCGCGCCGGGCGCCATCGACCGGCTGGGCCTGACCCACGGCCACGCGGGCCGCCTGGTCGTCGGGCCCGGCCTGCGCATCGAGGGCCAGGAGCGGATCTTCGCCGCGGGCGACATCTCGGTCAGCAGCAAGGACCCGGTGGCCCAGCTGGCCCAGCCCGCGATCCAGGAGGGCCGGCACGCGGCCCGGCAGATCCGGCGGCTGCTGGCCGGCCAGCCCGTAGAGCCGTTCAGCTATCACGACAAGGGCATCATGGCCACCATCGGCAGCCGGTCGGCGGTGGTCGAGCTGCCCAGCGGGATCCGGCTGCGCGGCACCCTGGCCTGGCTGGCCTGGCTGGGCCTGCACCTGATCACGCTGCTGGGCAACCGCAACCGCATCGTGACCCTCATCAACCTGTCCTGGCGGTACCTGACCTGGAGCCGGGGCGGCGGGATCATCGTCGGCGACGACCAGTCCGAGCCCGGCTGATGGCGCTGTCCCCGGCCACCGGGCGGGTGACTACTCCGCGTTGAGCGTGCGCAGGGCCCGGCCGAAGCTGTCCCGGTCCCGGCCCAGCACGGCGAAGTAGGCCTGGTCGGCGGCCTCCACGTCGGCCAGCGCCCCCGTCAGCAACTCGCCGCCGGCCGCGGTGAGCCGCACCCGCCGGGCCCGGCTGTCGCCCGGATCGGGGTCGCGCGCCAGCAGGCCGCGGCCTTCCAGGCGGCGCAGCACCTGGCTGGTCATCATGAGGTCGGTGCCCGCCTGCCCGGCCAGCCGGGCCTGGGTCGGCGGCCCGCCGTGCTCCTGCATCCACCACAGCGACGCGAGCAAAACGAACTGCACGTGGGTCAGGTCATGCGGGGCCAGCGCGGCCCGCATCCGCCGCTGCCAGGCCAGGGTGACGCGCCAGAGCAGGAAGCCCGGGCTCTGCTCGGGAGTGTCGAAGGCTGAGGTAGCGGTCATGCGCCTTGTTTCGGAGCTTGGTCATCCTTGGCCGCCAGGGCGATCAGCGCGCCCATGGTCTTCGGGAAGTCGGCCGTGATCATCGGGCCGACCTCGCGGGCCTGCTCGGCCGGGCCGTCGACCCGGGCGGCGTAGGTGACCCTCAGGCGGCCGCCAGCCAGGGGGTCAAGCCGGTGCGAGACCCGGATGACCAGGTCGCCGACTGGGGTCTCGTCGGTGAACTCGCGGCCCGGCACGACCGAGGCCAGCCGGTAGGGCAGCGGGTCCTGACCGCGGAACTTCATGGTGCCCGTGGTGCCGGCCGCGAACGGGCCGTCGCGGGTGATGACCTCGGCCTGCTCATCCCAGTGCGGCCAGGTGCTGACGTCCTCGTACAGCGCCCAGATGGCGCGGGCGGGCACGTCGGTCTCGACGGTGTGCGCGTAGCTGAACGCGGGCTGTGTAGAAGTCATGTGCACATATTATATGCGCGTATAGTATCTGTCCAGCGGGCCAGGCGGCCGGGGGACTACAGTCGGCGTCATGCCGGAGACTCACGCCGCTCGGCGGGCCAGGGCGCAGGAGCGGATCGCGGCGCTCGGCATCGACGCGGCGCTGATCACCAGCCCGCCGAACGTCCGCTACCTGTCCGGGCTGGCCAGCTCCAACGCCGCCGTGCTGCTGCCGGCCCGCTACCCCGGCGTGCTGGCCACCGACTCGCGTTACGCCGAGGCGGCCCGCCGGGACTGCGCCGACCTGGAGCTGCTCACCGAGCGCATGGTCGAGCCGGCCCTGGTCGAGGTGGCCGCCGCGGCGGGCGTGGCGACGCTGGCGTTCGAGGCCCAGGAGATGACGGTCGAGCGGCACGCCGTGCTGGCGGCGCTGGACGGGGCGCCCCGGCTGGTCCCGCTGGGCCGGGTGGTCGAGGACCTGCGCATGGTCAAGGACGAGGCCGAGATCGACCTGCTCCGCCGGGCCTGCGAGATCACCAGCGCCGCGCTGGGCGAGGTGCTGGGCGAGCTGCGGCCGGGCCGCACCGAGCGCGAGATCGCCGTCGCCGTGGAGCGGGCCATGGTCGACCGCGGCGCCGACGGGGTAGCGTTCGAGACCATCGTGGCCAGCGGGCCCAACGGCGCGATCCCGCACCACGCGCCGGGCGGGCGCCGGATGGAGGCGGGCGACCTGGTCACCATCGACCTGGGGGCGCAGGTCGGCGGCTACCACGCCGACATGACCCGGACGGTGGCGCTGGGCCAGCCCGCCGACTGGCAGCGCGAGATCTACGCTCTGGTCGCCGCGGCCCAGGCGGCCGGGGTGGCCGCGGCCACGGCGGGCGCCGACGTCGGCGACGTGGACGCGGCGGCCAGGGACCTCATCGAGGCGGCCGGGTACGGCGGGTACTTCCAGCACGGCCTGGGTCACGGCGTGGGCCTGGAGGTACACGAAGCGCCGATCATCGGGTATGACCGGACAGGTACACTCGTGGACCGGGTGCCCGTCACCGTCGAGCCAGGGGTCTACCTGCCCGGCCGGGGCGGCGTGCGGATCGAGGACACTCTGGTCGTCCGCGCGGGGGCCGGAGCGGCCGAGATCCTGACTATGACCACCAAGGAACTGCTCGTCCTGTAACGGGGCGACCAGTCGCAGACGCGTGCAGGAGACAGACAGACGTGGCCACCACGAATGACCTCAAGAACGGCATGACCCTGAGCATCGACGGCCAGCTGTGGAACGTCGTTGACTTCCAGCACGTCAAGCCCGGCAAGGGCGGCGCCTTCGTGCGCACCAAGCTGAAGAACGTGATGTCGGGCAAGGTGGTGGACCGCACCTTCAACGCCGGCGTGCGCGTCGAGACCGCCAACGTGGACAAGCGCGAGATGCAGTACCTGTACCGCGAGGGCGAGGACTTCGTCTTCATGGACACCCAGGACTACGACCAGCCCCGGATTCCCGCGGCCACAGTCGGCGACGTGGCCAACTACCTGCTCGAGGAGCAGACCGCGGTCATCGCGTTCAACGAGGGCGTGCCGCTGTACGTGGAGCTGCCCGCCGCCGTGGAGCTGACCGTCAGCCAGACCGACCCCGGCCTGCAGGGCGACCGGTCGACCGGCGGCACCAAGCCCGCCACGCTGGAGACCGGCGCGCAGATCCAGGTGCCGCTGTTCATCACCACGGGCGAGAAGATCCGGGTCGACACCCGGACCGGCGACTACCTCGGCCGGGCCTAGGGCGGCCGGGCCGGGCCGGGCCGCGCCATGGCCGCCCGCAGCAAGGCCCGCAAGCGGGCCCTGGACGTCCTGTTCGAGGCCGAGATCAGGCGCGAGCCGGTGCTGGCCCTGCTCGACGAGCGCGTCGCCGCGGCCAGCCCGCCCGTGTCGCCCTACGCCGCCGAGCTGGTCCGCGGCGTCCAGGCCCACCGGGAGCAGATCGACGAGCTGCTGAGCACCCACGCCGAAGGCTGGACCCTGGACCGGATGCCGGCCGTGGACCGCAACATCCTGCGCATCGGCACGTTCGAGCTGCTCTGGCAGGATGACGTCCCGGACGCGGTGGTGATCAGCGAGGCGGTCGCCCTGGCCCGCGATCTGTCCACCGACGGCTCGCCGGCCTTCGTCAACGGCCTGCTGGCCCGCCTCCTCCAGCTCAAGCCCACCCTCACCCTGTAACTCCGGTCGGCCCGGCTGGCTGCGACCGGCCTAACGAACCACTCGGGTCTCTACTACCGGCCCATATGCCACATCAGTCACACGAGCCACGCCGCTGGGTCCCCGCTCACTGGTCCCGCCCCGCGAGGAATGTCAGAGGGCCGGGCTAGAGTCCGGGGAGTGGGGTCGGCCCGCGCGGAGGTAGGTCGCATGGTGGGGACACGTGGACGGCTCCGGCCTGCGTCCGGCTGACCCCGGCTCGGGCCGCCAGGCGGCGGGTGCTGGCGGGCGGCCGTCGGCATCGGGGCATCTGGCGGCGCGCGGCGGGCGGCGGGTGTCCGGGCCGGATGCAGACGATACGGGATGCAACATCATGCACGTCGACATGGACGCCTTCTACGCCAGCGTCGAGCTGCGGGAGCGGCCCGAGCTCATCGGGAAGCCGGTCATTGTCGGGCATTCCGGCGGGCGCGGCGTGGTGCTGTCGGCCACGTACGAGGCGCGGGTCTTCGGGGTCCGCTCGGCCATGCCGGTCGGGCAGGCCCGGCGGCTGTGCCCGCAGGCCATCTTCATCGATCCCCGGCACGGGGCGTACGGGGCGGTGTCCCGCGAGGTCATGCGGATCTTCCGGGACGTCACGCCCGAGGTCGAGCCGCTCTCCCTGGACGAGGCCTTCCTGGACGTATCGGGCGCGCGGCGCCGGCTGGGCTCGCCGGCCGTCATCGGGCAGCTGATCCGCCGCGAGGTGGCCGCCCAGCAGGCCATCACCTGCTCGGTCGGCATCGCCGTGAACAAGTTCGTGGCCAAGCTGGCCTCGGTGCACTGCAAGCCGGACGGGCTGCTGGTGATCCCGGCCGACGGCGTGCTCGACTTCCTGCACCCCCTGCCGGTGTCGGCGCTGTGGGGCGTCGGGCGGCAGACCGGCCAGGTCCTGGCCCGGCTGGGACTGCGGACGGTGGGGGACATCGCCGCCACCCCGGTGGACGTGCTGGAGCGGGATCTGGGCCGCGCGGCGGCCGCCCATCTGTCGGGGCTGGCCTCGGGCCGGGACGACCGGCGGGTGGAACGGTCGGTGCACGAGAAGAGCATCGGCGCCGAGGAGACCTTCGCCGAGGACATCGGCGACCCCGAGCTCATCCGCCGCGAGCTGCTGCGGCTGGCCGGGCGGACGGCCCAGGGGCTGCGCGCGGGCGGCAACGCGGCCCGGACGGTGGTGGTGAAGCTCCGGCGGGCGGACTTCACCACGATCACCCGGTCCCGCACGCTGCCCGAGCCCACCGACGTGGCCCAGCGCATCTACGCCACCGCCTGCTCGCTGTACGAGGGGGCCGGGCTGAGCCCCGGCACCCGGCTGCGGCTGGTCGGGGTGCGGGTCAGCGGCCTGGTCCCGGCGGCCGAGGCCACGACCCAGCTGGCCCTGGGGGAGCGGCCGGAGTCCTGGCGGGACGCCGAGCGGGCGCTGGACCGGATCACCAGCCGGTTCGGGTCCGGGGCGGTCCGCCCGGCCACGCTGGTGGACCCGCAGGATCCATTGAGGCGGGACGGGGAGGCGGGCGGGAAATAGCCCTGTTTTTGCTGGACACGCCAGATATGCAGGTGACGGAAGGGATAGGGTGCTCGATCACACAGCGGACCGGGCAGCCCAGAGCGCCGTGTACCCTTCCCCATGACGCACCAGCGCTCGTATTCTGGGCGTAAGGCCGTGGCGATGGTCATCGGGCCCGTCCCTGCGTGAGTCAACGGGAGGCAACGTGCCGCTCTCTGAGCACGAGCAGCGCCAGCTCGAGCAGATTGAGCAGGCGCTCTATGCCGAGCACCCGCGGTTCGCCCGCGCGGTGCGCGCCAGCGACCCGCGAGTGCACTACCGACGGCGGGTCATCCAGGCCGTGGTGGGCTTCCTGCTCGGGGTCGGGCTGCTGGTGGCCGGGGTGGCCATCAAGGACCTGTGGATCGGCGTAGCCGGGTTCGTGGTCATGCTGGCCTGCAGCATGTGGGCGCTGAGCAGCTACCGGCACATGACGGGGATCACCACCGGCCGCGCGGTGGGCCGGGAACGGCGGGAGCGCCGTGAGCGCCGGGGCCGGGGCCGGGCCGCCCGGGCCCCCGAGCCAGGGCATGATGGAGCGCCTGGAAGAGCGCTGGCGTCGCCGCCAGGAGCGCGACCGCTAACCGCGGATCGCCGCCCCGCGGCTACCCGCCCGCACCAGCCCGATCAGCTCACGCTGTCCGGCACCCGATCAGCTCACGCCGTCCGGCGGACCCGCGAGCCGGGCGCCGACCGCCGCAGCCGCATTCCCGCGGCGTCCAGCCAGCCGAACACGTCCGGCGCCTGCCGCAGCGCCGCCAGCACCGGGGCCAGCGTCGAGGCCGGCAGCAGCCGGGCCCGCCAGCGCTGGCCAGCGGTCGCGTTCAGCGCCACCGCCCGCCGCACCGCCTGCTCGTCGGCGCGCAGCGTCGCGCCGGCCGCGGGGGTGCGGGCGTACCTGGCCCGCTCCTCGGCGCTGGCGATCCGGCCCAGGGCCTGCCGGGCGGGCTCGTCGAGCTGTCCGGCGTCAGCCACCCGCCGGGCCAGTGCGCGAGGTGACTCGCTGGTCGCGCCGTCCAGCCCGTAGTCGGCCAGCGTGCTGTTCAGCTCCCGCCAGGCCGCGTGCGCGCTGCCCAGGTCGGTGCTCGCGGTCAGCCAGCGCCGTCGGCGGCTGGCCACCCTGGTCAGGCTGGGCGCCACGAGCAGCGCGGCGGCCACCAGGCCCACGACGAGGCCGACCGGGAACGAGCCCCCGCGGCCTGAGTGCTTGCTCGGGCCGCCGGCGCCCCCGGCCACGTGCGGGCCGAGCCGGTTGTCCACGCCGCCCTGGTTGGTGCCCTTGGTGGAGGTCGTGGGGGGCGACGCGGTCTGCTGGCCGGGCGGCACGATGGGCGGTACCGAGGAGGGGTAGTTCGGCCGGGTGGCGGTGCCCTGGGCGGCCGGGCCGCCGGGCGTCGGCTCGAACCGCGTCCAGCCCACGCTGGGGAAGTACAGCTCCGGCCAGGCGTGCGCGTCGGCTGTCGTGACCTTCCACACGCCGTGCCCGGCCCGGGTGCCCGCCGTGTAGCCGACGGCGACCCGTGACGGGATGCCCAGGAGGCGGGACAGCACGGCCATCGCGAACGCGTACTGCTGGCAGAATCCCTGCCGGTCGTTGGTCAGGAAGGCCACCGTGCTGGTGGCGGCGCCGTGCAGCGTGTAGCTGAAGTTCCCGGCGCTGGTAAACCAGTTCTCCAGCGCCAGCGCCTTGGCGAACGGCGTGTCCGCCTGGCTGGTGACGTTGCGCGCGATCCTCAGCAGCTCGGCCTTGTCGGGCCCGGGGTAGCTGAGGTACGGCTTGACGCGGGCGGGTAGCTGGTACTTGGCCGGCAGCTCGCTCTGGATCACCTCGGGCGTCTTGCTGGACACCGTGTACTGCAGGCCCGCGGCCGGCCGGTACCCGTACACCATCAGCGTCTGGTCGGTCTCCAGCCAGCCCGTGCCCGGCAGCTTCATGGTCTGCGGGGCGTACGGCACCGGCAGGTAGCTCAGGTAGCCCTTGCCGCCGGTCTTGTCCATGGTGATGGTGGTCGAGGTGGTGTTGAACGTGGTGGCCGCCGCGAGACCCGGCACGGGCTGCATCTCCCCGCTGCCCACGGGACTGGTGCGGCTGTGGGCGGGCAGCGTGAACTCCTGGCTCTCCGGGTCGTAGTTGTTGAGGACGTAGACCTGCAGGTACTGCTGGGACGGGAACTGCGCGTTGGTGCGGTAGGTCAGCACCGGCGCCGCTGATGACGAGTCGAGCTGGCTGCGCATTTCCACCAGCGGCGAGGGCGGGGCCACGGAGACCGCGCCGTGGCCCGGCGCCCCGCCGTGGCCGAAGATGCCGTGCTCGCGCAGGCCGGGCAGGATCAGCGGGAGGAAGATGGCGAACACCACCGCGGCCAGGCCGACGCGCCGTCCCGACGCGGCCAGCTGCCGGGTGTCCGGGCCCCGGCCCTCCTCGCCCGTGGCCTCTTCCCAGACCGTGACCAGGCGGCCCCACAGCCGCAGCCGCTGCCGGCCGTCGGTGGCCAGCATGGCCAGGTAGCCCGTGATGCCCAGGCAGAACGCGAGCGTCAGCCCGACCGTCGCGTTCTTGACGTTGGTCGCGACCGGCACGGCGAACAGGACCAGCAGCGGCAGCCCCGCGACCGCCGGGCTGCGGAGCCGGACCGCCAGCAGGTCGGTGATGATCGCGACCAGGCCGATGCCCGCCGCCGCGATCAGCTCGATGCCCGGGATGCTCGGCACTGGCGGCGCGTAGTTGTGCTCGGCGTAGCCCGTCGAGGCGACGTTGGCCAGGAACCGCATCGAGCCCGTGGTCGGCACGATCCAGGCGAAGGAGTGCGCGCGGGCGAACACCAGGTTCAGGTAGAGCAGCAGGGCGGCCAGGTAGGTGACCAGGTCGGCCAGCGCGGGCAGCACCCGGCGCACCCCGGCACTGGCCGCCACCACGGCCACGATGGCCAGCCCGATGACCCGCCGCGGCCAGCCCGGCCCTTCCAGCAGCGGCCCGACGGCGATCAGCGTGAGCACGGTGGCCACCGCGGCGGCCGGGATCGGCCCGAGCCGGGTGGCCAGCCCGGCGCAGGCCACCACGACGATCGCTCCCAGGCCCGCGTACAGCCAGCCGAGCCCGAGAATGACCGTCAGCAGCGAGAAACTAGACAAGAACACGGCCAGTGCCGCGATCCAGGTCAGCCGGGGGTTCATCAGACCGTCCTCAGGCTCGAGTCGGCCCCGTACGCGGCGGCCAGTCCGCCCGCCTGATCGGCGAACCGGGGCAGCCGCTGCCAGGCCAGCGCCAGCGGGGTGCTCGCGTCGATCGTGACCACCCGCCAGCCCGCCGCGCGCAGCACCGACGCGGCGGCCAGGGTTTCCTGCGGGGCGACGGGCTGTGGCCGGGGGACGGCCGGGCCGTCCGCCGGGCTGCCGTTCCCGCCGGCGCCCGGCGACGGCTGCTCGGCCCAGCTCGACACGGCCAGCAGCAGCGCGATCCCCTGGCACTGATCCCGGCGGGCGGCCGCGAGCTGAGCGGCCGTGTCGTCGGACATGGTCCCGCAGACCGCCACGATCAGGCCGCCCTCGGCGCCCCGCATGGCGGCCAGCCCGCGGGACAGGTCGTGGTTGCCGGACGGCTTGATCACGGCCAGCGAGTCGAGCAGGACCTGCTCGAAGAGCCCGCCGCTGTCCAGCGCCCCGCTGTCGGTGATGAGCTGGCCGTCCAGGCCCTCCCTGGCCACGTGCACGCCCACGGAGGCGGCAGCGCTGACCGCGAACTCGAACGACGAGGCCATCCCGGTGCCGAAGTGGCTGATCCGGCGGGTGTCGAGGAACAGCAGCGCCCGGTTGCGCCAGCGCTGCTCCTCGCGGCGCACCATCAGCTCGCCGTAGCGGGCCGTCGAGCGCCAGTGCACCCGGCGCAGTTCGTCGCCGTTGCGGTAGGAGCGGGGGATGACGTCGTCCTCGCCGGCCGCGGCCGCCGTGCGGGTCTTGCCGTCGCCGTCCCCGGCCCAGCTGCTGCTGACCACCGCGCGGGACAGGGGCACGATCTTGGGCGTCACGACCAGCGTGGACCGGGAGGAGAACGACCGGCCGACCTCGACCACGCCGAACGAGTCCGCGATGCGGATCTCCAGCGGGCCGATCTCGTACTTGCCGCGCAGGTCGGAGCGCAGCGTGTAGGTCAGCTCGCGGACCCCGCCGCGCTCGATGCCGTCCAGCACGTACCGGGGCCGGGTGCCCAGCGCGTAGGGGACGGTGTCCTGGGCCAGCATGAGGCCGGTGGGCAGCCGGGACGCGTTCTCCAGCCGCAGGGTCACCGTCGTGGTGTGGCCGACGGGCACGTGGACCGGGCTGACGGACCGGGTGCAGCTCAGCCGGTACCGGGACCGGCCGGCGGCCAGCCGGGCCAGCATCGGCAGCGCGATCAGGACGACCCCGACGCTGAGCAGCGCGCGCGTGCCCAGCAGCAGGCCCGCGAGCACCGTGGCGGCGCCTGCGGTCAGGAACGACGTACCGCGGGTGGTCAACCCGGCCAGTAGTGACGACCGCATCTGGGATTCCCTTTCCCCGCTGCCCTGTCCCAATGTATGTGGCTGACGTGGCCCTCGTCAGCCCAGCACAGGCGGCAAATCCGGCGCTCCGGCTACCGGCCGGGCAACGGCAGCCGCTCCACGATCTTGGCTAGTACCTTCTCCGGGAGCTGACGGCCGACCATCGCCTCGGCCGTGGGCAGCAGCCGGTGCGCCAGCACCGGGATGGCCAGGGCCTGCAGGTCGTCGGGGATCACGAAGTCGCGCCCGTCCAGTGCCGCGTAGGCCTTGGCCGCCCGGTACAGGTGCAGCGCGGCGCGGGGGGAGGCGCCCAGCCGCAGTTCCGGCGACTGCCGGGTCGCGTTGACCAGGTCGATCACGTACTGCTTGATCTGCGGAGCGACGTGCACTCCGTGCACCGCCGCGACCAGGGCCCGTACGTCGCTGGCGTGCGCGGCCGGCTTGAGGTCATCCAGCGGCGAGGCCGATCCGTGGGCGTCGATCATGGCCAGCTCGGCCCCGGCGTCGGGGTAACCGATGGCGATCCGCGCGGTGAACCGGTCGCGCTGCGCCTCGGGCAGCGGGTAGGTGCCCTCCATCTCGACCGGGTTCTGCGTCGCGATCACCATGAACGGCGGCGCTAGCTGGTAGGTGGCGCCATCCACGGTGACCTGCCGCTCCTCCATGCACTCCAGCAGGGCGGACTGGGTCTTGGGCGAGGCCCGGTTGATCTCGTCGCCGAGCACGATGTTGGCGAAGATCGGGCCCGGCTTGAACTCGAACTCCCGGATCTCCTGGTTGAACGCGCTGACCCCGGTGATGTCGCTGGGCAGCAGGTCGGGCGTGAACTGGACCCGGCGGACCGAGCAGTCAATGGACCGGGCGAGCGCCTTGGCCAGCAGGGTCTTGCCCACCCCCGGCACGTCCTCGATGAGCACGTGCCCCTCGGCCAGCAAAACGGTGAGCGCCAGCCGGACGGCCATCGGCTTGCCCTCGATGACCGTCTCCACGGCGGTGGCGACGCGGCGGGCGATCTCCCCCAGCTCGTCCAGGCTGAGCCCGACCGGGCGCCCAGTTTCCATCACCACATGTCCTCCCTGCGTCAGATTACGGCGCTTTCCCTCACCCAGCCCGGAGGGCGGATCGCTGTTGTCCTAGCTCAATTGACATATCCGTGCGTTCAGACAGTACGTCGTGGGCGGCTATTGAGCGATCCCGCTCCGGTCTCGTCGCCATAACGGCATTGGCTCCACTGACCGCTCCACTTCACTCCACCCCCGCTGACCTCCCCTGTCCTCCCCGCATCAGCCCTGCTTACGGCCCGGGAGTCGTTGACGGTGGTGGAGAGTGGAGTACAGTGGTGGATCGTGGGGCCAGGAAGCGTCAAGTGGTACCGCGAGTGGGGGATAGGGGAGGTGACTGCCGGTGTTCCTCGGCACTCACACGCCTCACCTCGACGAGAAGGGCCGCTTGTTCCTGCCCGCCAAGTACCGCGAGGAGCTAGCCAGGGGGCTGGTGCTCACCAAGGGGCAGGAGCGCTGCTTGTACGTGTTCCCGCTGTCCGAGTTCGACCGCATCACCGAAGCCCTGCGCCCCGGGCCGGGAGCGTCCAAGGCGGTGCGGGACTACAGCCGCGTGTTCTTTGCCAGCGCCTCCGACGAGATGCCTGACAAGCAAGGCCGGGTCACGATCCCGCCCGCCCTGCGCGAGTACGCCGGCCTGCAGCGCGACTGCGTGGTGATCGGCGCCAATACCCGGCTGGAGATCTGGGACTCCGAGTCCTGGACCAGCTACCTGGACCAGCAGGAAGACGCCTTCTCCGACGCATCGGAGGAGGTGCTGCCAGGAGTTCTGTAACCGGGCGCGTACCCACGCGCCCGCCGGTGCCCGGCGAGGTCCCTACCCGCGGCGGGACGGCCGCTGGCTGACGCCACTTCCCCGGCGCCAGGCGGCACGACGGCCGTTCGCGCATCACGCGGATGGGGGCCTGGCCGGGCATCACGTCCAAAGGGGGCTTTCAGCCGAATATATGTGCGAACGCCATTCCTGATGAGCAGGGCGATGAGCGGAGGGAGGGGATCCGATGAGCGCAGCCGACGCGGCCGCCGGCCACGTGCCGGTCCTGCGGGACCGGGTCCTCGCGCTGCTCGGCCCCGCGCTGGAGCCCGAGGGCGCGGTCCTGGTGGACGCCACCCTGGGCCGGGCCGGGCACGCCCGCGCGCTGCTGGCCGCCCATCCCGGCCTGAGCCTGGTCGGCATCGACGCCGACGAGACCGCCATCAATGAGTCCCGGCAGCGGCTGACCGACTTCGCCGGCCGGGTCACCCTGGTCCGGGCGTTCTACGACGAGCTGCCCGACATCCTGGCCCGGCTCGGCCTGCGCAGCGTCCAGGCCATCCTGTTCGACCTCGGGGTCTCCTCGCCGCAGCTGGACGACCCGGAGCGCGGCTTCGCCTACTCCTACGACGCGCCGCTGGACATGCGCATGGACACCTCGCGCGAGCTCACGGCGGCCGAGGTGGTGAACACCTACCCGGCCGACCGGCTGGCCCGGGTGCTGCGCGACTACGGCGAGGAGCGCTTCGCGCGCCGGATCGCCGACGCGCTGGTCCGGGAGCGGGACCGGGAGCCGCTGCGCTCGACGCGGCGGCTGGCCCAGATCGTCGCCGACTCCATCCCGGCGCCGGCCCGGCGCACCGGCGGTAACCCGGCCAAGCGGACCTTCCAGGCGCTGCGCATCGAGGTCAACGGCGAGCTGGAGCGGCTGCACCGCGCGCTGCCGGCCGCCTGCGACGCGATCGCGGTGCAGGGCCGGCTCGCGGTGCTGGCCTACCACTCGCTGGAGGACCGCGCCGTCAAGCGGGTGCTGGCCGAGCGCTCGGTGGACACCACCCCGCCGGGCCTGCCGGTGTCGCTGCCCGGCAGCAGGCCGCAGTTCCGCCTCCTGACCAGGGGCGCAGAAAGACCGGACGAGCAGGAACTGACCGCCAACCCGCGGGCCGCCTCGGCCCGCCTGCGGGCCGCCGAACGTATCCGGACAGCCGCTTAAACGGGGGAGCCAGCTGATGAAGACCGACGTCGACACCAGGGAGCAGGCGCGCCAGCGCGCGACGGGCGCCGCCGCTCCGCGGCCCGCTCAGGCGCCGCCGGCCCGCGCGTCAGCAGCCCGCTCGCCAGCACCCGCCGGGACGGCGGCCCGCCGGGCTGCCGCCGGGTCCGCCCCGGCCGCCCCAGGGCGCGGCGGCCACCGGGACCCGGCCCGCCGGGACAGCCAGGCCCGCGCCCGGTAAGCCCGCGCCCGGTAAGCCCGGTCCGCGCCCGGCAAGCCCGCGACTGGCAAGACTGCGACTGGCAAGACTGCGACCGGCAAGTCCGCGACCGGGGCGGCCAGGACCGCGCCCGGCCGGACCGCCACGAGCAAGACCGCCACGAGCAAGACCGCGACCGGGACCCAGCCGGCCGCGCCCCGGCGCGCGCCCAGCGCCCGCCCGGCCGGCCAGGCCCGGACGGGCGGTTCCCGGATGCCGTTCATGCTGCTGGTGCTGAGCCTGCTCGGCGGGGGCCTGGTCTGCCTGCTGATCGTCAACACCACCCTGTCCACCGCGCAGTTCAACATCACCAAGCTCCAGGAGCGCAACGCGCAGCTCTCTCAGCAGCAGCAGACGCTCCAGCAGCAGATCGCGACCGACGAGGCGCCGGGGACGATCGAGAAGCGCGCCTTCAAGCTCGGCATGCGCGAGCAGCAGCGGCTGACCTTCCTCAATGTGGGCAACGGCCGCATCTACCGGCAGCCCAGCCACATGGCCGGGGAGCCGAACGTGCTCCCGGTGCCGGGGTTCACCCCGTGACCGGCGACCGGGACGGGGACTGGTCCAGCGGCAAGGTCCGCCTGGCCGCCCGCCGCCCCCGGCGGCACCAGGGGCCCGGACCGGCCGCGCGGCCCGGGCCGGACGGCGGGCGCCGGCCGCCCGGCCGGCGTGCCGGGCCGCGGGGCGGCGCCGCGCGCGGGCGCTGGTCGAGCAGGCGCCGGCCGGGCGGGCGCCGGCCGGGCCAGGCAGCGGGCGAGCCGGCGGCGGGCCCGGCCCGGCCGGGACCGCGCCGGGCCGACCGGCCGGTAGCCGGCCGGGCAGCCAGCCGGGCCGGGGCCGCGCGCCGGGCCCCGGCCGCGCCGGACCGGGACCGCGCCGGGCGCCGGGGACGCTGCCGCCGCGCCCGCCCGTACGGGTCCGGGCCCGGACCATGCTGCGCCGCAGCAACCCCCGGCACCGGCTCAACGCGGCCCTGATCGTCGTCGCCGTGGTGCTGTCGCTGTTCGCCGGGCGGCTGATCCAGATGCAGGGCCTGCAGTGGTCCAAGTACCGGACGCTGGCCGCGCAGCGCTGGACGTCGACCATCTCGATCCCGACGCTGCGCGGCTCGATCACCACCAGCGACGGCCTGACGCTGGCCATGACCGAGCAGACCAGTCAGATCGTGGCCGATCCCAAGGAGATGACCACCGCCGAGAAGGGCCAGGTGGCCAGCGCGCTGGCCCGCCCGCTGGGCAGCCCGCCGCCACGATCCTCGGGAAGCTTGAGCACCCGTCGTCGCCGGAGAACGAGGTGCTCGCGCAGACGGCCAGCCAGGCCACCTCGCAGCGCATCATGAAGCTGGGCCTGCCGGGCATCGCGCTGGGCGGCTTCCCGACCTACTCGCGGCTGTACCCCAACGGCAACCTGGCCTCCAACCTGGTCGGCTTCACCAACGAGAACACCTCCACGGGCGACCTGACCGGCGAGGCCGGCCTGGAGCAGGAGTACAACTCGCTGCTGGCCGGCCGGGACGGCAGCGAGGAGGTGGAGACCGGCGTCAACGGCATGCCGATCGCCGGCACCGAGACCGACCTCAGGCAGCCGGTCGCGGCCCGGAGCCTGCGGCTGACCATCCAGTCGAGCATCCAGTACGACGCCGAGCAGGCCTGCCGGCAGCGGGTCAGGCAGACCAAGGCCAAGAACTGCTCGATCGTGGTCATGCAGCCCGGCACCGGGCACATCCTGGCCATGGCCCAGTACCCGACCTTCAACCCCAACCAGCCGACAGCCACCACGCGACGCACAACATCGCGGTCACCAACGTGTTCGCGCCCGGCAGCACGCTCAAGCCGCTCACCGTGGCGGCGGCGCTGGAGAAGGGCGGCCAGACCCCGATGACCACCTACACGGTGCCGGACCAGATCGTGGTCCACGGGTTCACCTTCCACGACGCCGAGCCGCACGCGACGGCCCGGTACACCGTCGCCGGGATCCTGGCCAACTCCCTCAACGACGGCATGGTGCAGCTGGTCCAGAAGGTCACGCCCCTGCAGCAGTACGACTACCTGCGGGACTTCGGCCTCGACTCCATGTCCGGGCTGGGCCTGCCGGGCGAGAGCCCCGGCCTGCTGGCCAAGCCGGGCACCAAGGACTACTGGAACGACGAGCCCTACGAGCTCTCGTTCGGCCAGGGCATCGGCGTGACGGCCATCCAGATGGCCAGCGTCTACGCCACCATCGCCAATGGCGGCGTCCGGGTCCAGCCCTCCATCGTCGCCGGGACCACCAGCGCGGCGGGCAAGTTCACCCCCGCGCCCAGGCCGGCCAGCCGCCGGGTCATCCAGGCCAGCACGGCCAGGGCGCTGATGACCATGATGGCCCAGGTCCCGAAGGTCGACGCGCTGCAGGGCGAGCCCTGGGGGATCCTGTACGGCTACCCGGTGGCGTCCAAGACCGGCACCGCCCAGGTGGCCGACACCCGGCAGTGCAAGCACCACACCTTGTGCCAGTACGGATCCAGCTACATCGGCATCGCGCCTGCTCAGGACCCTAAGCTCGTGGTCGCGGTGAACGTGCAGGACCCCACCGCGAACGGCTACTACGGCGACGAGGTGGCGGGCCCGGTCTTCTACAACGTCATGAAGTTCGCACTCCAGACCATGAAGATCCCGCCGACGCGCGCCAGGCCGCCCTACATCCGGCTCATGCGCCCGTGATCGGAGGTAACCTCAGCCCGTGCCAGCGGCTCTCCGTCCCGAACGTGTCCCTGCGCGCCCATTCGCGGGACTTGCGGTGCTCCTCGGGCCTGAAGACATCCGGCCAGGACGCCCTTGACGTCTTCACCGGGCGCAGCGGACCTGCCGGAGTTACCGGCATCACGCACGACTCCCGGTTCGTGCGGCCCGGCGACCTGTACGCGGCGCTGCCGGGCGCGCGGGTGCACGGCGCCCGGTTCTGCGCCGACGCCGCCGCGGCGGGCGCCGTGGCGGTGCTCACCGACGCCGACGGCCGCGAGCGGGCCGTCCAGGCCGGGCTGCCGGTGTTCGTCGTCGCCGACCCGCGCGCGCGGCTGGGCGAGGTGGCGGCCTGGATCTACGGCTACCCGTCGGAGCAGCTGCTGCTCATCGGGGTGACCGGGACCAGCGGCAAGACCACCACGACGTTCCTGCTCGAGTCCGGCCTGCGGGCGGCGGGCTACCAGACCGGGCTCATCGGCGGCGTGGCCGACCCGGATCGGCGCCGCAGACGGTGCCCAGCGAGCTGACCACGCCGGAGGCCACCGACCTCCAGGCCCTGCTGGCCGTGATGGCCCAGCGCGGGGTGCGGGCCGGCGGCGATGGAGGTGTCCAGCCACGCGCTGGCCCTGGGCCGGGTCGCGGGGACCCGCTACGACGTCGCGGTATTCACCAACCTGTCGCAGGACCACCTGGACTTCCACGCCAGCCTGGACGACTACTTCGCGGCCAAGGCCCAGCTGTTCACGCCCGCGGTACGCCGCGCGCGGGGGTGGTCAACATCGACGACCCGCGCGGCCGCGAGCTGGCCGCCGAGCCGCAGCTCCCGATCACGACGTTCTCCGCCGAGGGCCGGCCGGCCGCGGACTGGCGGGCGGTCGACGTGCGGACCGGCGCGGACGGCAGCACGTTCCGGGTCATCGGGCCCGGCGGCGTGGCGGCCGACGCCGCGGTGGCTCGCTGCCGGGCCGCGTTCAACGTGGCCAACGCGCTGGGCGCGATCGTCGGCCCTGGTCGAGGCCGGGATCGGGCTGGCCACCGCGGT
Organism: uncultured Actinomycetota bacterium; assembly: GCA_963730265.1. Lineage (GTDB taxonomy): Bacteria > Actinomycetota > Actinomycetes > Streptosporangiales > Streptosporangiaceae > DASUBV01. The sequence goes on along the minus strand of CAVSRG010000009.1, from coordinate 2,622,062 downwards.
GGCCGGGGTGGCCGCCTGCCCGGGCGTGCCGGGCCGGCTGGAGCGGGTCGAGGCGGGCCAGGACTTCACCGTGCTGGTCGACTACTCGCACAAGCCCGGCGCCGTCGAGGCGGTGCTGACCGCGCTGCGCCAGGTCACCCTCGGGCAGCCTGACGATCGTGCTGGGCTGCGGCGGCGACCGGGACATCGGCCAAGCGCCCGCTGATGGGCGCGGCCGCGGCCCGGCTGGCCGACACCGCGATCTTCACCAGCGACAACCCGCGCTCGGAGGACCCGCTGGCCATCCTGGCCCAGATGCTCGAGGGCGCGGTCGAGCGTGCGACATGGCCAAGCGCGCCGAGGTGATCATCCAGCCCGACCGCGGCCGCGGCCATCGAGCAGGCGATCGCCGCGGCCGGCAAGGGCGACGTCGTGCTCATCGCGGGGAAGGGACATGAGACGGGCCAGTACGTCGGCGGCGGCGGTGATCCAGTTCGACGACCGCGAGGTCGCCGCGCAGGCGCTCGCGCGGCGCCAGGCGCGGTGCCGAGGCCGGGCGCGCGGACGCTCGGCAGGCCCGGGACTGACCGCGGCCGACCCCGACGTTCGGGACCGCGAGCACGCCGTGATGCCGGAGGCCCAGTGATCCCGCTGTCCGTGGCGCAGCTCGCCGAGATCACCGGCGCCGCGCTCGATGCAGGTACCCGACCCCGGCGCCCTCGTGACCGGCCCGGTGGTCATCGACTCGCGGGCGGCCGCGGCCGGGCGCGCTGTTCGCGGCGCTGCCCGGCGACCCGCGCTCGACGGCCACGACTTCGCCGCCGCGGCCGTGGCCGCCGGGGCGGTCGCGGTCCTGGCCACCCGCCCGGTGCGGCGCGCCCGCGCTGATCGTGCCGCGACGTCCCGGCCGCGCTGGCCGCCCTGGCCGCGGCCGTGGTCCGCCGCCTGCCCGGACCTGACCATCGCCGGGATCACCGGGTCGGCGGGCAAGACCACGACCAAGGACCTGACCGCGCAGCTGGTCGAGACGCTCGGCCCGACGGTCGCGCCGCGCGGGGCGCTTCAACAACGAGATCGGCCACCCGCTGACCGTGCTGCGGCGTGACCGAGCAGACCCGCTACCTGATCTCCGAGCTGTCGGCCCGCGGGCCGGGGCACATCGCGGCGCTGTGCCGGGTCGCGCCGCCGCGGCTGGGCGCGGTGCTGTGCGTCGGGCACGCGCACGCCGGCGAGTTCGGCGGCATCGAGCAGGTGGCCAGGGCCAAGGGCGAGCTGCCCGCGGCGCTGCCCGCCGACGGCGTGGCCGTGCTGAACGCCGACGACCCGCGGGTGCTGGCCATGGCCGCGCGCACCGCGGCCCGCGTGGTGACCTTCGGCCGGGCGCGCCGGGACGCCGGACGTGCGGGCCGTCGGCGTCACCACCGACGAGCTGGGCCGGGCCGCCTTCACGCTGGTCACCGCCGGAAGGCTCGGCGCCGGTGCGGCTGCGGCTGCACGGCGAGCACCACGTGAGCAACGCGCTGGCCGCCGCCGCGCTGGCCGCCGAGCTCGGCATGGACGCTCGACGCCATCGCCGCCGGGCTGTCCGCGGCGCTGGCCCGGAGCCGGTGGCGGATGGAGGTCACCGAGCGCGGCGGACGGGGTGACGATCGTCAACGACGCCTACAACGCCAACCCCGAGTCGGTGCGCGCCGCCCTGGCCGCGCTGTCGGCCTGACATGACGGCGGGCGGCGGCGCCGGGCTTCGCCGTCCTCGGCCAGATGACCGAGCTGGGGGACGAGGCCGAGGAGTTCCACGAGGAGGTCGGCCGGCTGGCCGCGCGGGCCGGCCTGGCCGGCCTGATCGTGGTCGGCGACGCGGCCGCGCCCATCCTGGCCGGGACCAAGTCGGTGCCGTCCTGGTCGGGCGAGCTGCTGCACGTGCCGGACACGGCGGCCGCGGCTGGCCGGGCGCTGGAGCAGCGGCTGCCGGCGGTGACGTCGTGCTGGTCAAGGCCTCGCACTCGGTCGGGCTGGAGGCTGTCGCGCTGGCCCTGACCGGCGAGCAGCCGTTCGGAGAGCCCGCCTCGTGAAGACCATCCTCGTGGCCGCCGGCGTGTCCCTGCTGCTGGCCCTGTTCGGCACGCCGCGGCGATCAAGCTGCTGCGCCGCCGCGGCTACGGCCAGCTGATCCGCGAGGAAGGCCCAGAGCGCACAAGACCAAGCGCGGCACGCCGACCATGGGCGGCGCCGTGATCGTGGTCGCGACGCTGATCGGCTACCTGGTCGGCCACGTGGTCACCGACGACCCGATCTCCGCCTCCGGCCTGCTGGTGCTGGGGCTGATGACCGGCCTGGGCCTGGTCGGGTTCATCGACGACTTCATCAAGATCTACAAGCAGACCAGCCTGGGGCTGCGCAGCGGCGCGAAGCTGGCCGGCCAGGCGGTCGTCGGCGCGCTGTTCGCGATGGAGGTGCTGCGGCACCCCGACGGCTATCGCCCTGACCCCGGCCGACGCGCACCTCTCGTTCCTGCGCGACTTCGGGCCGGCCATCGGCGTGCTGCCGTTCGTGCTGTGGATCGTGCTGATGATCGCCGGGACGTCCAACGCGGTGAACCTGACCGACGGGCTGGACGGGCTGGCCACCGGCGCGACCTGCCTGGTCCTGGCCGCCTACATGCTGATCGGCATCTGGCAGGAGCGCAACGACTGCACCAACTTCCTGTCGCCCCACTGCTACGCGGTCCGCGATCCGCTGGACATGGCGGTCGTGGCCGCCGCGCTGCTGGGCGCCTGCTTCGGGTTCCTGTGGTGCAACGCGCCGCCCGCCCGGATCTTCATGGGCGACACCGGCTCGCTGGCCCTGGGCGGGGCCCTGGCCGGGCCTGGCCGTCTGCACCAAGACCCAGCTGCTGCTGGTCATCCTGGGCGGCCTGTTCGTGCATCATCACGCTGTCGGTGATCATCCAGGTCGGCTCTTCAAGCTGACCGGCAAGCGGGTCTTCCGGATGGCCCCGCTGCAGCATCACTTCGAGCTGCTCGGCTGGGCCGAGACCACCATCGTGATCCGGTTCTGGATGATCGCGGGCCTGTGCATCGCCCTCGGCCTGGGCATCTTCTACGTGGAGTGGCTGCCCGGCTAGCCGTGGGCTAGCCGCCGGGCGGGCCCGTCGCAAACCGCGCGACACGCGGGCGAATGTCCCGCGGCTGGCCGCCGCGGCCACGGACACTGGGATCATGAAGCTGACGGCGGGGGCACCGCGATGAGCGAGACACTCGGCCGGGCGGGCCGGCGGGCCGCGGCCGAGCCGGAGCCCGGGGCCGCCGCGAGCGCCCGGCGGCCCGGCTGCTCGGGCTGCTGGACCGGCCGCTCACCTCGTACTACCTGATCATCGGCTGCACGGTGCTGCTGCTGGCCATCGGGCTGCCGCTGGTGCTGTCCAGCTCGCTGGCCCACGCCCTGGACCTGCACCAGCCGCCGTTCGCCGCGTTCCAGAAGCAGCTGCTGGGCGCGCTGGCCGGCCTGGGCGTGATGTGGCTGGCCGCCCGGGCCTCGCCCCGGCTGTACCGGGCCGCGGCCTACCCGATGATCGGCCTGGCCGTGCTCGGCCTGCTGCTGGTGCGGGTGGTCGGCGTACACGATCGCCGGCGGGACCCGCGAGATCGTGCTGGCCGGCCTCACCATCCAGCCCTCGGAGTTCGCCAAGCTGGCGTTCGCGGTGTGGGGCGCCGACCTGCTGGCCCGCAAGGAGAAGCTGCGCCAGCTCACCGACTCGCGCCAGCTGCTGATCCCGCTCATGCCGGGGGCCGCGATCCTGGCCCTGCTGGTGCTGGCCGGCCACGACATGGGCACGCACCATCGTGCTGCTGGCCATCTTCCTGAGCCTGCTGTGGGTCGTCGGCTGCCCCGGCAGGACCTTCTTCGGCGTGGTCGGGCTGATGGCCTTCGTCGCTGATCATCCTGATCCTCACCTCGTACTACGCGCGGCAGCGGCTGGCCGGCTTCCTGTGACGCGGGCCGACCCGTCGTCGGCGACTCGCTCTGCTGGCAGGCTGACCGAGGGCCGGTACGCGCTGGGCTCGGGGGGCCTGTTCGGGGTCGGGCTCGGCGCCAGCCGTCCCAGTCTGGGGCTGGGTGCCCGGAGAGCTCGACCGACTTCATCTTCGCCATCCTGGGCGAGGAGCTGGGCCTGGTCGGCACGCTGTCGGTGGTGCTGCTCTACGGCGGGATCGCGTATGCGGGCATCCGGATCGCGCGCCGGATGACCGACACGTTCATGCGGCTGGCGGCGGCCGCCGTGACGGGCTGGATCGTGATCCAGGCGCTGATTAACATCGGCGCCGTGGTCGGGCTGCTGCCCATCACCGGCATCCCGCTGCCGCTGGTCTCCGAGGGCCTGTCGTCGCTGCTGGTGACCATGGCCGGGCTCGGCATGCTGCTGTCCTTCGCCCGGCACGAGCCCGGTGCCGATGCAGGCACTTGCGGCGGCTGGACCCGGCGTGCCCCGGCGCATCCTAAGCTGGCTCGGTCTAGGCGTGCGCCGCAGCTGAGCGGCGATCGCGGCCGGCCGTGCCCGGCGGAACGGCGATTTGGGTAGGGAGACTCGGATGTCGATGAGCGTGGTCATCGCGGGCGGCGGCACCGGCGGCCATATCTATCCGTCGCTGGCGCTCGCCGACGCGCTCCGGCGGGCCGATCCCGGGATGCTGATCACCTGCCTGGGCACCGAGCGAGGGCTGGAGACCAAGCTCGTCCCGCAGCGCGGGCTACGACCTGGCGCTGATCCCGCCGGTCCCGCTGCCCCGCAAGCTCACCCCGCAGCTGGCCTCGGTGCCGGGCCGGATGCTGGCCGCGGTGGCGGCCGCCGCCGAGATGCTGGACGAGGTCCGGGCCGACGTGCTGGTCGGCTTCGGCGGCTACGTGGCCACCCCCGGCTACCTGGCCGCGTGGCGCCGCAAGGTGCCGATCGTGGTGCACGAGGCCAACCCCAAGCCGGGTCTGGCCAACCGGATCGGCGCCCGGTTGACCGACCTGGTGTTCACCGGCCAGCCCGGCGTGAAGCTGGCCGCACGCCCGGTGCATCGGCATCCCGATCCGGCGGCAGATCGCCAGCCTGGACCGGCTCGCGCTCGGCGACCAGGCCCGTGCGCACTTCGGCCTGCGCCACGACCTGCCCGTGCTGCTGGTCACCGGCGGCTCGCAGGGCGCCCGGTCGGTCAACCACGCGGTCCTGGGCGCGGCCCGGCCGCTGCGCGAGGCCGGGCATCCAGGTGCTGCACATCATCGGGCCGCGCAACGCCGACGTCCGGGTGCCCCCCGGCGAGGTGCCCTACGTCGTGCTGCCGTACCTGGACCGGATGGACCTGGGCTACGCCGCCGCCGACTTCGCGCTGTGCCGGCCGGGCGCGATGACCTGCGCCGAGCTCACCGCGGTGGGCCTGCCCGCGGCCTACGTGCCGCTGCCGCACGGCAACGGCGAGCAGCGGCTGAACGCGCTGCCGATCGAGCAGGCCGGCGGCGGGCTGATCGTGGCCGACGCCGACCTGACCCCGGAGCTGGATCGAGCGACTCGCTGCTGCCGATCCTGCTCGACGCGGAGCTGGTGGCGGCGATGTCCAAGGCCGCGGCCGGGCAGCGGCAACCGGGACGCCGACCGGCAGCTGGCCGAGGCCGTGCTGGACACTGCCGACCGGCCGGCGGCACGGGCGAGCTCGGCGCCACCGCCGCCGGACTAGCAGGACATCACGCACGACATCAGAGGAGGAGCGGGGCATGGGGCTGGTGACACCGGTTGACCCGGTTCCGCTGAGCGAGCTGGGCCGGGTGCACTTCGTCGGCATCGGCGGCGCGGGCATGTCCGGCATCGCCCGGATCATGCTGGCCCGGGGCGTCGCCGGTCTCCGGCAGCGACTCGGCCGCCCTCGGCCGCGGCTCGACGAGCTGGCCGCGCTCGGCGCGCGGGTCGCGGTCGGGCACGCGGCGGCGAACCTGGGCGACCTGGGCCCCGCCGACACGCTCGTGGTGTCCAGCGCGATCCGCCCGGACAACCCCGAGCTGGCCGAGGCCCGGCGGCGCGGCCTGCGGGTGCTGCACCGGGCGGCCGCGCTGGCCTCGCGTCATGCTCGGCGCGCCAGGGCATCGCGGTCGCCGGCACCCACGGCAAGACGACCACCACCTCCATGATCACCACGGTGCTGCGGCAGCTGCGGCGCCGACCCGTCCTACGTGATCGGCGGCATCCTGGCCGAGACCGGCCTGGGCGCCGACGTCGGGCAGCGGCCGCGGCGTTCGTCGCCGAGGCCGACGAGAGCGACGGCTCGTTCCTGATGCTGGCGCCCGACGGCCGCCGTGGTGACCTGCGTAGAGGCCGACCACCTGGACAACTACGGCTGACCTGGCGCAGATCGAGGCAGGCGTTCCGCGGCCTTCGCCGGCCAAGATCAGCGTCGGCGGCCTGCTGGTGGCCTGCGCCGACGATCCCGGCGCCGGCGAGCTGGCCCGGCAGGCGGCCGGCCGACACGGCCGCGTCCGGGCCTGCGGGTGCTGACCTACGGCACCGCGGCCGACGCCGACTACCGGGTCAGCGAGCATCCGGCCGCGCGGCATGGCCACCAGCCTGACCATCACCGCGCGGGCCGGGCACCGAGGCGCCGGGCCGGCTCACGGTCCGACATCGCGGTGCCCGGGCGGCACAACGCGCTCAACGCGGCGGCGGCCTTCGCGCTGACGGCCGAGCTGGGCTATCGCGGCCGGGGCCGGTCGCGGCGGGCCTGGCCGCCTACGGCGGCGCGCGGCGGCGGATGGAGCTCAAGGGCGAGGCCGACGGCGTGCGGGTGGTGGACAGCTACGCCCATCACCCGACCGAGCTGGCCGCCGACCTGGCCGCCGCCAGGGACATCGCGGCCGGCGGCCGGGTCATCGCGCTGTTCCAGCCGCACCTGTTCAGCCGGACCCGGATCTTCGCCGCCGACTTCGGCGCCGCGCTCGGCCAGGCCGACGAGGTGCTGGTGCTGGACATCTACGCCGCGCGCGAGGATCCCGAGCCCGGCGTCACCGGGCAGCTGGTGGCGAGCGCGGTGCCGGGCGGCCGGGCCCAGTTCCTGCCCGACCGGGCCAGCGCGCCGGCGGTCGCGGCGGGCCTGGCCAAGCCCGGCGACCTCGTGCTGACCATGGGCGCGGGCGACGTCACCGCACTCGGGCCGCTGATCGTGGCCGCGCTGCGCGAGCGGGCGGGCGAGCCTGGCGACGGGTGAGGCGGGATGACGCGCCCGCCGTCGGCCAGCCCGCAGGCCCAGCCGGGCGGGGCGCCGTCCGCGACCGCGCGGCCCGGCGCCCGGCCGGGTCCGGGTTCCGGCAGGCCGGACGCGAGCGCGGCCGGCGCGGGTCGCCACCCTGGCGCGCCGCGTTCCTGGTGTCGCTGGCCCTGGTCATCATCGGCGGCGCGGCCTGGGCGCTGCTCGGCTCGCAGCCTGCTGGTCGTCCGGCACATCCAGGTCAGCGGGCAACGCGGGCATCCCGGCCGCGCAGGTGCGCGCGGCCAGCGGGCATCCAGCCGGGGACGCCGCTGGCCCGGCTCGACGCCGCGGCCGCGGAGCGGCGGGTGGAGCGCATCACCGCAGGTGCTGTCGGCGCCAGGTCAGCCGGTCCTGGCCGGACACGGTGGTGATCTCGGTCCGGGTCCGCGGACGCCGCGCTGGCGGTGGCCGCGCGGCGGCGGGTTCGAGCTGGTCGACGCGCTACGGCGTGGTGCTGCGCACGGCGGCCGCACGGCCCGCCGGGCTGCCGCTGCTGACGGCGGCCGCCGGCGCAGCTGCGCGGCAGCGCGGCGGTGCGCGCGGCGGCGGACGTGCTCGGCGAGCTGCCGGCCGGCCTGCGCCAGCGGGTGATCTCGGTCAGCGACCCCGTCGGCCGACGGGGTCACGCTGCGACCTGCGCGGCCGGCTGACGGTGCGCTGGGGCAGCGCCGGCCGGAGCGCCGGCAGAAGGCCGCGGAACTGTCGGGCGCTGCTGCGCACGCGGTGCCGCGCTTCTACGACGTGAGCTCGCCGCAGGAGAAGCGCGTGACGCGCAGGATGAGCGATGGCCAGCCGGAGACGTTTCGGCACGGCCAGCGTATTCCGGCAGCCAGCGCGACACGCCGGCGCGGCTCGGCTACCGGTTAGTTGACCGCCGGTAGCGCGCAACCCTACTGTCCCTATCAGTCGGCAGCTTGACATAACTCTAAATCTCAAGTTGAGGGTGAGAGTTCGAGGCTGAATCCGCGAGTCTGCCGGCCGATGGCACTGGGGGCACGGATTGGCCAGCACTGCAGCTAGCCGGGCCGGCACGGACTGGCCGTAGCCGCGGCCTGGCGGGTACACGGCACAGCGAACGAGCGGAAAGGGTTCCTCCTCGTGGCAGCACCGCAGAACTACTTGGCGGTCATCAAGGTCGTCGGTATCGGCGGGGGCGGCGTCAACGCCGTGAACCGGATGATCGAAGAGGGGCTCAGGGGCGTCGAGTTCATCGCGATCAACACCGACGCCCAGGCGCTCCTGATGAGCGACGCCGACGTCAAGCTCGACGTCGGCCGGGAGCTCACCCGCGGCCTGGGCGCCGGCGCCAACCCCGACATCGGCGCCAAGGCGGCCGAGGACCACCGCGAGGAGATCGAGGAGGTCCTCAAGGGCGCCGACATGGTCTTCGTCACCGCGGGCGAGGGCGGCGGCACCGGCACCGGAGGCGCGCCCGTCGTGGCCAGCGTCGCCCGGTCGCTGGGCGCGCTGACGATCGGCGTGGTCACCCGGCCGTTCGGGTTCGAGGGCAAGCGCCGGGCGGGCCAGGCCGACTCGGGGATCGAGCGGCTGCGCAGCGAGGTCGACACGCTCATCGTGATCCCGAACGACCGGCTGCTGTCGATCTCCGACCGGCACGTCAGCGTGCTGGACGCGTTCAAGGCGGCCGACCAGGTGCTGCTGTCCGGTGTCCAGGGCATCACCGACCTGATCACCACGCCGGGCCTGATCAACCTGGACTTCGCCGACGTGAAGTCGGTCATGTCCGGGGCCGGGTCGGCGCTCATGGGCATCGGCTCGGCGCGCGGCGACGACCGGTCGGTGGCGGCCGCCGAGATGGCCATCTCCAGCCCGCTGCTGGAGGCCAGCATCGACGGCGCGCACGGCGTGCTGCTGTCCATCCAGGGCGGCTCCGACCTCGGCCTGTTCGAGATCAACGAGGCCGCCCAGCTGGTGTCCAACTCGGCCGCCCCCGACGCCAACATCATCTTCGGCGCGGTCATCGACGACGCGCTCGGCGACGAGGTCCGGGTCACGGTCATCGCGGCCGGGTTCGACGAGCCCCAGGACGACCCGTCCGCGCGTCGGACGCGTGGTGGTCGGCGGCGGTCCCGCCCGGCCGGCGGACATCCCGTCGGCCCCGGCGTCCGCTTCGTCGTCCTCGGTGTCGGCGCCCGAGCGCGCCGAGCACCGTCGGCCTCGTCGGCCTTGTCGGCGGCCGCGGCGTCGTCAGCCTCGTCAGCGTCGTCGGCGTCCTCGGCCTCGTCGGCCGAGCGCCGGGACCCGCAGCCGGGGGTGAGCTCGCCGGTATCTGTCTCTGCCGCCTTCGCGGGCCGGCCGGCGGCGACGGGCGGGGCCCTCGCCGGGATGACCTCCCCGGCCGACCGCGGCTGGTGAGAGCGCTGACTCGCCGCGGCGCGCAGGAGCCGCACGGCGCGGAGGCCGTGGACGGGGTACCGGCGCCGCGGCAGGCCGAGTCGGCCCCGGCGGGGTCCGGGGACCAGGCCGCAGGTAACGGGTCCTGGCCGGCGGACGGCTCGGCGCAGTCGCGCGGGCTGGCCGCCGAGGCGGCGAGCACCCGCCGCCGCTCCGTGGTCTTCGAGGAAGACGACGAGCTGGACGTGCCCGACTTCCTGAAGTGCCCGGCCGGCTCGAGTAGCCAGGCCCGGCGGTCCAGCCAGCCCGGCCCGGCCAGCGCGCTCCCGCGGGCTGGCGACGAGTGGCCGCGGACCGGGCCGCTGGGTGATGATGTGCGGGTGACTCAGGTGCCTGGTGATGCCGCCGACTCCGCCGACCCGGGCGACTCCGCCGACTCCGGCGAGGACGAGGACGAGCGCAGGGACGAGCTGCGGGAGAACCTGGCCGGGGTGCGGGCGCGGATCGCGGCCGCCTGCGCGGCGGCCGGGCGGCCCGCCAGCGAGGTGCCGCTGGTCGCGGTGACCAAGACCTTCCCGGCGTCCGACGTCCGGCTGCTGAGCCGGCTGGGCGTCACCGACGTGGGCGAGAACCGGGACCAGGAGGCGGCGCCCAAGGCGGCTGCAGTGCGCGGCCATGCGGCGTCTCCCTGACCTGGCACTTCGTCGGCCAGCTGCAGGCCAACAAGGCGGCCAGCGTGGCCTCCTACGCCGACGTGGTCCACTCGGTGGACCGGCTGCGGCTGGTCAGCGCGCTGGGCCGCCGGCGGGCCGTCGCGAGCCCGGCCGTGAGCTGCGCTGCCTGATCCAGGTCGGCCTGGACGGGGCCGCGGGCCGCGGCGGCGCCCGGCCGGGCGAGGTGGCCGGGCTGGCCGACGCGATCGCGGCCGAGCCGGGGCCTGGCGCTGGGCGGCGTGATGGCCGTCGCGCCGCTGGGCGGCCGGCCCGGCCCGCGTTCCGCCGGCTGCGGAGATCGCCGACGCCGTCCGGGATCGGCCACCCGCAGGCGCACGACGATCTCGGCCGGAATGAGCGGTGACCTGGAGGACGCGATCGCCGAGGGCGCGACACTCGTGCGAATCGGTACGGCGTTGCTCGGCGGCAGGCCAGCCTTCGTCAGGTAATGTCCGTCGAAGCGTGGCACGCCGGGGTGTGAGCGGGGCTGCTTGGCGGGCATGACGGAGGACAGAAGATGGCCAGCGCGATGCGCAAGATGGCGGTCTACCTCGGCCTGGTTGAGGACGACCACCGTCGACGATCAATACCAGGACGAATACGGCGCCGAGGACGAGTACGACGAGTACGGTACCGACCTGGTCGCGCAGGAAGACCGGTCCGCCGCATGACTCCAGCTTCGTGGAGAACGGGCATGTTCCGCCCGATCGGGCACGTCCCGGATCAGATACAGACCACCGATTTGGCCCGGATCACGACACTGCATCCCCGCACGTACAATGAGGCACGTACGATCGGAGAGCATTTCCGCGAGGGCACTCCGGTGATCATGAACCTGACGGAGATGGTCGACAGCGACGCTAAGCGTCTCGTCGACTTCGCCGCCGGGCTGATCTTCGGGCTGCGCGGGAGCATCGACCGCGTGACGAACAAGGTGTTCCTGCTGTCCCCGGCCAACGTAGAGGTAGCGGCCGAGGACAAGGCCCGCATCGCGGAGCGCGGCTTCTTCAACCAGAGCTAGCCGCTACCAGACAGGACAACATGCTGCGGACGCCCGGGCGCCCGCGGTGGGCTGCGGCGAGCGGGGCAGGGACGTGAACATAGTCAAGCTGGTGTTCTACTATGTGCTCTCGGTCTATCTGCTGCTGCTCATCGGCAGGCTGATCCTTAGCTGGATCCAGGCGTATGCGCATGACTGGCACCCGCGCGGGGTTGTCCTGGTCATCGCGGAGGCTGTGTATTCGGCCACCGATCCGCCACTGAGATTCCTAAGGCGCTACATTCCCTCCCTCCGGCTCGGTACTGTGGCTCTTGACCTCAGCTTCATGCTGCTGTTCCTGGTGGTGCTGGTGCTCTGGCAGGTGGTCCAGTTCAGGTAGTAACAGGTGCAGCAGCTGAAGTGATGTAGCGTCCATAGGGGACCATGCTCAAGGAGACGAGATGCCACTGACGCCCGCGGATGTGCGGAACAAGCAGTTCAGCACGACGAGGCTCAGGCCCGGCTATGACGAAGAAGAAGTAGATGCCTTCCTCGACGAGGTAGAGGCTGAGCTCGACCGGTTGATCCAGGACAACGACGAGCTCCGGGCCAAGCTGGCCGAGGTCCTGCGCGGCGGGAAGACCCCGGTTCGGCGTGGGCCTCAACGCCCCGCACGTCGAGTCCGGCCCGGACCTGATGGCGGCTGAGCCGCCGCGTCACGAGCCGGAGCGCCGGCCCGAGCCGGTGATGATGAAGCCGGTTGAGGACAACATGGACACGGCTGCCCGTGTCCTGGCCCTGGCCCAGCAGACCGCCGACCAGGCGATCGCCGACGCCCGGCGCGAGGCCGACGAGACGCTCGGCCGCGCCCGCCGCGAGGCCGACGACATCCTCACCAAGGCGCGCCGTCAGTCCGAGCAGATCACCAGCGACGCCCGGGCCCGCGCCGAGAGCCTCGAGCGCGACGCGCAGGAGCGGCATCGCCAGGCGATGGGCTCCCTCGTCCAGTCCCGCGAGGAGCTGGAGCGCCGGGTCGACGACCTGCGGGCGTTCGAGCGCGAGTACCGCAGCAGGCTGAAGGCGTACCTGGAGGGCCAGCTTCGAGATCTGGAGGCAGGTGCCGCGGACAGCGGCGTCTTCCCGGCGATCTCGAGCGGCCAGCAGAGCGTGCCGAGTGCTGTGGGCCGCATGGGCGGACAGCCGTCGGCGTCCGGTTCCTACGCCGGCGTGCCCGAGCCCGCGGTCCACAATGGCTCCGGCTTCCACCCGACCGACACCGGCCAGCACGACCGCAGGTAGTAGCTCGCCAGGGCCGACGCCGGGGTGCGAAGTGGGTCGGGCAGGCGGGCGAGGGGCTGCGGACGTCGCTAGCCTCGCTAGCCTCGACAGGGGAGCCTGTCAGTGATCCGGTTCAGTGCCATCCTGGCGGTCGTCGTCGCGGCGGTCGGCCTGCTGGTCGCGGGAGCGGTGTCCGGCAGCCTGCTGGTGGTGTACCTGGCCATCGGCGTCGCGGCGCTGGCCCTGCTCATGCTGATCGGCGGAGTGCTGATCTGGCGAGATGAGATCTTCGGTGAGCAGGGCGAGCGGAGTGAGCAGGCGGTCGGCGGCCAGGCCAGAGCGGCGGCCGACCAGCCTGCGGCGGTACAAGATGCTGACAAACAGCCCGCGGCGGCCCAGCCCGAGGTAGCACAGCCAGCGGCGGCGGCCGAGGTGCCGATGATTGGCCTGGCCGCCCAGGCGGCTGCGGCATCGCAGTCGGCCGGGCGTCAACAGGCCGCAGATCACGGAGCACGCGGCCGGGTCCCGGTCCCCGACCCGGCCGATGCCCGCTCCGACCGCAAGGCCTCCGACCGCAAGGCCTCTGACCGCCCGGCCGAGGATGCCAGCCCGGCCGCGGCGGGTCAGTCGGCCGCATCGGTCACTGAGCGTGAGACGCGTCGGCCGGACCCGGTCTGGCCCCGTCGGACAGGGCCCTGGGAGGAGCCGGCCAGCCCGGCGAGTCCGGCTAGTCCGGCTCGCAAGGAGGCGGCCGCCTGGCAGCGGCCCGCCGCCGCCGACCAGGGAGCGGGGGAGAAGGACAGCCCCGGCCGCCTGAGCCGCCCGGCGGCGCTGGCCGGATCGGCCGGACGGTTCTCCCGTCCGGGCCAGCCCGGCCCGACCACCCCGGATCGTGCGGAACGCCAGCGCGGCGAACCCGAGCCGGCCAAGGCGCAGCCAGCCAAGGCCGAGTCAACGAAAGCCGAGTCAACGAAAGGCGAGTCGACGAAGGCCGAGTCGGCCAAGGCGGAGCCCGTCAAGGCCGAGTCGATCAAGGCGGAGACGGTCAAGGCGGCCAGCCAGCCTGGTTCGCTGGACACACCGACAACGCCGACGAAATCGGCCCCGTCGGCCACATCGGCGACAAGCCCGGCCAGCCGCCCGGCGGCGGCCAGCGCGCCGACGGCGGCCGCCGAACCCAAGCCCAAGGCAGGCCAGCCGCCTGCCCCGGCGCGGGAAACCCTCACCTCAGCCGCCGCCCCGGCCCGGAACCAGTCCGGCCAGGACGCGCCCCCGAAGCCGGCCGGCGCCGATGGACCGCCCAGCGTGGACGAGCTGCTCCGGCGGGCCGGGCGAGGCTCGTCCCGGGCCAGCGCGACCGGCAGCTCGCTCCCGCCCCGCCCGTTCCGGCTGGCCGATCCGCCGGCCCCGGCGTCTGCCTCACCGCCAGGCCGGCCCCCCGAGCCAGAAAGCCCGCCCGCGGACAAGTCGCCGGCGTCCTCCAGCCCGCCGGAGACTCCCGCCAAGCCCGAGACCGCGGCCAAAGCAGAGACCGCGGCCAAGCCAGAGACCTCCGGTCGCCCGCGAGCCGACCAGGAGCCGGCGCCGCCCAAGGATGCCGAATCCGGCTCGCCAGCCCGCCCGGAGCCCGCCAGCCCCGCCCCGGCCGCCACTGCCGCCCCGGTCGCCACTGCCCCGGTCGCCCCGACCGCCCCAGCCGCTGCCGCCCCAGTCGCGACCGCCGAGCCGGAGGCGGACCAGCCCGCTGCAGCAGACTCCGGCCCAGCCGGCGCCGACGGCTCGGCATCGAAGGACAACCAGGTCACGGTGGTGCCAGGCATCGCCAGGTATCACCTGCCCGACTGCATCCTGATCCGCTTCCTCGGTCCCGATGACCTGGAGGTCATGACCCGGCAGGCGGCCGAGGCCGCGAACTGCGTGCCCTGCAAGGCCTGCCGCCCGGACAAGTAGCCCGCCCCGTCATCGAGCGTCATGATCACGGAAATCCGTCCGCGCTATGCGCTGACGGATTTCCGTCCTGATGGCGGTCAGGCCCGCCGGATCCAGAAGGTCAGGCCCAGATCGGGGTCGCTGTGCTCGACACCCACCTCGACGCCCACCTCGACCCCAGCCTCGGCGCTCGCTGCGGCTCCCGGAGCGTCGCCCGTCGCCTCGCCGTAGTCCACCGCGAGCACCTCGCTGCTGATCAGCTCGCCGTGCTCGGTCAGCGCCCAGGCCAGGTCCGGGTCCGCCGTTGACCAGCGCAGCGAGATGCGGTCGCTGACCTCCAGCCCGTCGCCCTTGCGTGCGTCCTGCACCAGCCGGACCGCTTCCCTGGCGTAACCTTCCCGCCGGAGCTGCGGGGTGATCGTCACCTCGAGCGCCACGGTCTCGCCCGCGTCGCTGGCCACGGCCCAGCCCGAGCGCGGGCTCTGGGTCACGATGACCTCATCCGGCGCCAGGCTCACGGGCGAACCGCCCAGGCCGTCCACGCCGCCCAGGCCGTCCACGCCGTCCCGGCCGTCCACCGGCACGGACGCCGAGCCCTGGCTGCGCAGCGCCTGAGCCAGCCCGGCCGGGTCGGCGGCCTCGATCGCGGCCGCGACGCCCGGGGTGGCCGGGCCGAACCGCCGGCCAAGCGCCCGGAAGTTGGGCCGCACCGTGTAGGTGACCAGGTCGTCGGCGACGGCGTCCAGCGGCTCGAGCGCGTGCACGTTGAGCTCCTCGGCCACCTGGGCCCGCAGCCCGGCGGGCAGCGCGGCGAAGCCGGCCGCGCCGACCAGGGCCCGGGCCAGTGGCTGGCGGACCCGGACCACGGCGCTGGCCCGGGCCGACCGGCCCAGCTCGACCAGCCGCCGGACCAGCGCCATCTGCTCCGTCGAGCTCCGGGTCGATCAGATCAAGGTCCGGCACGGGCCAGGCGGCCAGGTGCACCGAGTCCGGTGCGGTCCCGGCCCGCAGCACGCCCCACAGGTAGTCGGTGATGAACGGCGTGATCGGCGCCATCAGCCGGGTGAGCGTCTCCAGCGCGGTGTACAGGGTCGCGAACGCGGCCGCGCCGTCCGGCGTCGCCGGTCCGTCCCAGAACCGGCGCCGGGACCGGCGGACGTACCAGTTGGACAGGTCGTCGATGAACGCCGCGATCAGCCGCCCGGCAGCCGCGGAGTCGAACGCCTCCAGGGCGGCGGTGACGTCGCGGACCAGCGTGTGCAGCGAGCTGAGCAGCCAGCGGTCCAGCACCGGCCGGTCCGCGGCGGCCGGGGCCTCGGCCAGCCGGCCCGGCGTCCACCCCGGCCCCGCCCCGGCGGCCGCCGCGCCCGCGTACAGGACCAGGAACGAGGCCGTGTTCCAGTAGGTCAGCAGCACCTTGCGGACGATCTCCTCGAGCACCGCCGGCGCCGATCTTCCGGGTCGCCCACGGCGAGCCCGACGCCGCGAAGAACCAGCGGACCGCGTCGGCGCCGTGCGCGTCCAGCAGCGGCCATGCGGCTCCAGCACGTTGCCCAGGTGCTTGCTCATCTTGCGGCCCTGGTCGTCGGCGAGCAGGCCCAGGCAGACCACGTTCTCGTAGGCGCCGCCGGCGCAGCACCAGCGTGCCGACCGCCATCAGCGAGTAGAACCAGCCGCGGGTCTGGTCGATCGCCTCGCAGATGAACTGGGCCGGGTAACGAGCGGCTGAACTCCTCCTGGCCCCGGAGCGGCGCGCCGAACTGCGCGAACGGCATGGACGCCCGAGTCGTACCAGACGTCGATCACCTCGGGCACCCGGCGCGCGGCGGCGCCGCAGTCCGGGCAGCCGATGACCACGTCGTCCACGTAGGGCCGGTGCGGGTCCAGCCCGGTCAGGTCCCGGCCCGCCAGCCGGGACAGCTCGGCCAGCGAGCCGACGCAGGTGGCGTGGCCGGCCGGGCATTCCCAGACCGGCAGCGGCGTGCCCCAGTACCGGGTCCGCGACAGCGCCCAGTCGATGTTGTTGCGCAGCCACTCGCCGTACCGGCCGTGCTTGATCGTCGGCGGCTGCCAGTTGGTCTGGTCGTTCTCCGCCAGCAGCCGGTCCTGGACCGCCGTGGTGCGGATGAACCAGGACGGCACGGCGTAGTACATCAGCGCGGTGCCGCAGCGCCAGCAGTGCGGGTAGCTGTGCTCGTGCGGCCGGGACGCGAGAACAGCAGGCCGCGGTCGGCCAGGTCGCTGATCAGCCGCTGGTCGGCGGCCTTGAAGAACAGCCCGCCCACCAGCGGGATGTCGGGCGCGAACCGGCCGTCCGGCAGCACCGGGTTGACCACCGGCAGGCCGTGCTCCCGGCCGGCCGCCATGTCGTCGGCGCCGAAGGCCGGGGCCAGGTGCACCAGCCCGGTGCCGTCCTCGGCGGTCACGAACGGGGCGGTGACCACCCGGTGCGCGTCGGGCACGTCGATGAGCTGGAACGGCGGCTGGTAGACCGCGCCGGCCAGCTCGCTGCCGCGGACCCGGTCGACGACGTGCCAGCCCTCGCCGAGCACCCGCGCGAACAGGGCGTCGGCCACTACCACCCGGTCTCCGTGGCCGGACCGCCGGGCGATGGCGTAGACCTCGTCCGGGTGCACCGCCACCGCGGTGTTGGACACCAGGGTCCACGGCGTGGTCGTCCAGACCAGCAGGTCGGCGCCGCGCAGCTCGCCGCTGGCCGCCCTCGGGCAGCACCCGCAGCGGGAACCGGACGGTCACCGACGGGTCGGTGACCGTCTGGTACACGCCCGGCTGGCCCGTCTCGTGGTCGGACAGCGGCGTGCCGCAGCGCGGGCAGTACGGGCTGATCCGGTGGTCGCGGACCAGCAGGCCCTGGTCGTAGATCTGCCGGAGAGACCACCACACCGACTCGATGTAGGCTGGCGTCCATGGTCCAGTAGGCCGACGACAGGTCGACCCAGTAGCCCATCCGCTCGGTCATCTCGGTGAACGCGCCGACGTGCCGGACCACCGACTCGCGGCAGCGGGCGTTGAACTCGGCGATGCCGTAGGCCTCGATGTCCTTTTTGGCCGTCAGCCCCAGTTCCTTCTCGACCGCCACCTCGACCGGCAGCCCGTGGCAGTCCCAGCCCGCCCGGCGCGGGACGTGATAGCCCTGCATGGTCTTGAACCGGGGAAAGGCGTCCTTGAGCACCCGCGCCTCGATGTGGTGCACGCCGGGCATGCCGTTCGCGGTCGGCGGCCCCTCGTACAGAATCCACGGCTGGCCGCTGGCCGTCTGGTCCAGCGACCGCTGGAAGATCTTGGCGTCCCGCCAGCGGCGCAGCATCTCGTGCTCGATCGCGGGCAGGTCCACGACCGGCGGCAGGTCGGGAAACCGCTCGTCGGGGTACTGGGCGTCAGACATGGAGTTGCAGGATAACTGACGCCCCGCCGCCGGCCCGCGAGCGGCGCACGGGCGCCGTGAGCCGGGATTTCGCTGGTCGGCCGGACCGTGTCAGGGGCCGGCCCAGCCGCCGCGCGAAATGCCCGATCCGTTTCCTTGACGGTCGCCGGCCGGTGGGTTTGCAGACGGCCAGTGATTGCACTTATCCTCCGGTGACTGCCCAGGACCCAAGATCAACCTCGACGGGGCAGCCAGGGAGGCGGAGATGACTGCTGCCGCGGCTTCAGGGGCGGCCGCCCTTCCCGTCCGGCGCGGTGAGCGTCGCTGGACCGAGGCCGAGCTCAGGACGGTGCGTGACCAGCTCGCCGGCGAGGCGGCCGAGCTCCGCTCCGACATCGAGCGCGCAGAGTCGGACATCGCCAGTCGGCTGACCGACGCCACGGGGGACGCCGGGGATGACCAGGCCGACACCGGGGCCAAGACCTTCGAGCGCGAGCACGAGCTCGCCCTGACCCAGAACGCGCGGGAACTGCTGGCCCAGACCGAGCACGCCCTGGACCGGATCCAGGCCGGCACCTACGGAACCTGCGAGTCGTGCGGCGAGCCCATCGGCAAGGCCCGGCTCCAGGCGTTCCCCCGCGCGGTTCTGTGCGTAACATGCAAGCAGCGCGAGGAACGCCGCTAGGGCGCCCGTCGGCGGCCACCGCCGACGAGCCCGTCCGGCCCGAGACGAACGCGCCCCAGACCGACGAGCCGGGCAGAGCGGACAAGCCAGGAATAACTGTGGCACCACGGAGGATTGGCTTTCTGGTCGGCACGGCACTGACCGTGCTCACTCTCGACCTCGTGTCCAAGCTCATCGTGGTCGCGACCCTCCAGGGGCACCCTCAAATCCGGCTGCTGGGCGGCTTCCTGACCCTGCTCGTGACCCGCAACTCCGGGGCCGCGTTCAGCATCGGCACCTCGATGACCCTGGTGTTCTCCGCTATCGCCATCGGCGTCATCGTCGTGATCCTGCGGACCTCGCGGCGGATCCGCAGCATCTCGTGGGCCGTCACCCTGGGCCTGCTGCTCGGCGGGGCCACCGGCAACCTGATCGACCGGATCTTCCGCTACCCCGGCCTGTTCCGCGGCTACGTCGTCGACTGGATCGAGCTGCCGCACTGGCCGGTGTTCAACCTGGCCGACTCGGCCATCGTCTGCGGCGGCGTGCTCGCCGTCCTGCTCTCCGCTCGCGGCATCCGGCTGGACGGCAGCCGCGCGACGACCGACCCGCCCGACGACCAGGAAAGCCCGGATTCCATTAACAAAGCGGCCCCGGCCACTCCCGCCGAGCGGGCTGATGCCGACGCGGCCGATGCCGGCGAGGCCGATGCGGGCGAGGCCGATGCCAGCCAGGCCGATGCCGGCCAGGCCGACGATCAGGCCGCCCCCGGCTCCCCGCCCCGCGGCGGCAACTCCGGCGGCGGGGGATGACCGGGCCGGGCCCCCGTCACGTGCCCGTACCCGACGGCCTGGACGGCGAGCGCCTGGACGCCGCCCTGGCCCGGATGTTCGGCCTGTCCCGGTCCCAGGCCGCCGAGCTGATCAGCGCCGGGGACGTGCTGGTCGCCGGCCGCCCCGCGACCAAGTCCGACCGGGTCCCGGCCGGGGAGTGGCTGGACGTCACCCTGCCCCCGCCGCCCGTGCCGCTGCAGGCCCGTCCCGAGCCCGTGCCCGGGCTGCGGGTCGTCTACGAGGACGCCGACATCCTCGTCGTCGACAAGCCCGCCGGGGTGGCCGCCCACCCGACCCCCGGCTGGACCGGGCCCACCGTGCTCCAGGGCCTGCTGGCCGGCGGTCACACCATCGCCACCAGCGGCGCCGCCGAGCGTCAGGGCATCGTGCACCGGCTGGACGCCAACACCAGCGGCCTGATGGTGGTGGCCAAGAGCGAGCGTGCCTACAGCGTGCTCAAGCAGGCCTTCCGGGACCGCGAGGTGGACAAGACCTACCACGCGCTGGTCCAGGGGCACCCCGACCCGCTGCGCGGCACCATCGACGCCCCGATCGCCCGGCATCCGTCCGGGGACGGCCGGTTCGCGGTGGTCGCCGGCGGCCGGCCGTCGGTGACCCACTACGACACCCTCGAGGCCTTCCCGGCCGCCAGCCTGGCCGAGATCATCCTGGAAACCGGCCGGACGCACCAGATCCGGGTGCACATGTCGGCGATCCGGCACCCGTGCGCCGGAGACCGGCTGTACGGGGCCGACCCGGTGCTGGCCGCCCGGCTCGGCCTGACCCGGCAGTGGCTGCACGCGGTCCGGCTCGGCTTCGCCCACCCGGCGGACGGCCACCGGGTCGAGTTCACCAGCGAGTATGCCGACGACCTGGCCGCCGCGCTTACGGTGCTGTCCGACGAGGCCTGACGGGCTCCCCGGCCAGGGGATGCACCTCGACCAGGCCGAACCGGGCGTCCGGGATCCGGGCCGCGATCTGCGCCGCCCGCTCCGGGCTGGCGCAGTCCACCAGCAGGTAGCCGGCCAGCTGCTCCTTGGCCTCAATGTAGGGCCCGTCCGTGGCCACCGCGGCGCCGTCGCGCACCCGGATCGTGCGGGTCCGCCCCGGCCCGGCCAGCGCCACGCCCTCGATCAGCTCCCCGGACTCGGTGAGCTCCCGGCGCAGCGCCTCGCCCTGCTCGGCCAGCGCCTCGCGCTCGCCGTCCGGCAGGGCCAGGAACCGCGGGTCGCTCCGGAACACCGGGGGCTCCCAGTTCTCCGGGTTGCCGTAGATCAGCAGCAGGTACTTCATCAGGCCGGCCCGGCCACGCCGACCACGTTGCCCTCCGGGTCGGCGAACCGCCCGACGGCGAAGTCCCCGCCGGCCTGCTCGGGGCCCAGCAGCCGCCGGCCGCCCAGCCGCTCGGCCTCCGCCAGGGCCGCGGCCACGCTGGGCACGGCCACGTAGAACAGCACCCGCGGCGCGTGCCCGGCGCCGCCGCCGACGCCCCCGTTGATGCCGCCCTCGCCGGTGCTGGCGCCGTCCACGAAGCCGTACTGGCCCGGCTGCGAGACCTGATCGGTGGTCGCGTCGCCGACGCCGTACTGCCAGCCGAACAGCTCGCCGTAGTAGCCGCGCAGCCGCGCGGGATCGGCCCCGATGATCTCGAAGTGCACAACCGGCTGTCCCATGGATCCATCCTCTCGTGGGGGTGATTGCCTCACCCCGGAGGTCGGAGCAGCCCGGCGGTTCTCTACATCCCGGCATGCAGCCGCGGGTAGCCGGTGTAGTTCTCGGCCAGCGAGGTCGCCGCAGCCCGCGAGGTCGTGACGTAGCGCAGCTGGCTGAGCTGGAGCCGGGCCTCCATGGCGTCGGCCCCCGGCGTGGGGTGCAGCATGGTCGTCATCCACCAGGAGAAGTGGGTGGACCGCCAGACCCGCTCCAGGCAGGTGCGCGAGTAGGCGTCGGCCAGCTCGGTCCGGCCGTCCAGCAGCGCGGTCAGCGCGTCGGCCAGCACCGCCACGTCGGCCAGGGCCAGGTTCAGGCCCTTGGCCCCGGTCGGCGGCACGATGTGGGCCGCGTCGCCGGCCAGGAACAGCCGTCCGCAGCGCATCGGCTCGCTGACGTAGCTGCGCATCGGGGTGACGCCCTTCTCCAGCACCGGGCCCTCCTTGAGGTCCCAGCCCGGCAGCCCGAGCCGGGTCTGGAGCTCGGCCCAGATCCGGTCGTCGGGCCAGTCCTCGATGTCGGTCTCCGGCGGCACCTGCAGGTAGAGCCGGCTGACCTGGAGGCTGCGCAGGCTGTGCAGGGCGAAGCCGCGGGGGTGGTGAGAGTAGATCAGCTCGTCGGTGGACGGCGGCACGCCGGCCAGGATGCCCAGCCAGGAGTACGGGTAGGCGCGCTCGTAGACCGAGTGCGCGCCGGGCCGGGCGGCCTGGAGCGCGGGCCGGCTGATCCCGTGAAACCCGTCGCAGCCCGCGATGGCGTCGCAGGTCACCTCGTGCTCGGTGCCGTCGGCGGCCGTGTAGCGCAGCACCGGACTGGGGGTGCCGATGTCGTCCACCGAGGTGCCGGTGACCTCGAACTCCAGCGCCGCGCCCGCCGCCAGCCGGGCCGCGATGAGGTCCTTGACCACCTCGGTCTGCGCGTACACGGTGACGCTCGCGCCGCCGGTCAGGTCCCGGAAGTCGACGTGGTGCCGCTCCCCGCCGAACTGGAGGTAGATCCCGCCGTGCTCCAGCCCCTCGGCGTCCAGCCGGGCCCCGACCCCGGCCGCGCGCAGCAGGTCGGCGCTGCCGTGCTCCAGCACCCCGGCCCGCTGCCGGGCCTCACAGTAGGCCCGGCTGCGCAGCTCGACGACCACCGAGTCGATGCCCCGCAGCGCCAGCAGGTGCGACAGCAGCAGGCCGGCCGGCCCGGCGCCGATGATGCCGACCTGCGTGCGCGAGCGTTCCGCCACGACGTTTCCGCCCGGAGTTCCCGTCAGGACCGGGCTAGAACGGGTACGGGGTGATGGCGCCCTGCATCGTCACCCAGCGCGTCTCGGTGAACGCCTCCAGGTTGGCCGAGCCGCCGAACCTGGTCCCGGTGCCGGAGTCCAGCACCCCGCCGAACGGGGCGTTCGGGCGCGTCGTCGACGGTCTGGTCGTTGATGTGCACGATGCCGGTGGGGATCTTGCGGGCCAGGTCCAGGCCGCGCATCACGTCCCTGGTCAGGATGCCCAGCGACAGGCCGTACTCGCTGTCGGCGGCCAGCTTGGCCGCCTCCTCGGCGGTGGAGAACCGGACCACCGGCGCCACCGGGCCGAACACCTCGCTGGCGTAGGCGGGCATGGCCGGCGCCACGTCGGCCAGCACCGTCGGCTTGTAGAACAGCCCGTCGTAGGTGCCGCCGGCGGCCAGCCGCCCGCCTGCGTCCACGGTGCCGGTGACCAGGGCATGGATCTTGTCCCGCTGCCGCTCGTCGATGACCGGGCCCAGCGCCACCTGGCCGCTGGCCGGGTCGCCGACCGGCAGGTGCTCGGCCTTGGCCGCCAGCGCGGCCACGTAGTCGTCGTAGACCGCCTCGGCCACGATGTGGCGGCCGGTGGTCATGCAGATCTGGCCCTGGTGCAGGAACGAGCCCCAGGCGCCGGCCGCGGCGGCCGCGTCCAGGTCGGCGTCGTCCAGCACGATCAGCGCCGAGTTGCCGCCCAGCTCCAGGTGGACCCGCTTGAGGTGGCGGGCGGCCAGCTCGCCGACCCGGCGGCCCGCGGCCGTCGAGCCGGTGAACGAGACGATCCGCACCAGCGGGTCGGTGATGACCGCCTCGCCCGCATCCACCCCGCCCGGCAGTACGTGCAGCAGTCCCTCGGGCAGCCCGGCCTCCTCGAACACCCGGGCCAGCGCCACCCCGCCGCATACCGCGGTGCGCGGGTCCGGCTTGAGTATCACCGCGTTGCCCAGGGCCAGCGCGGGCGCGACCGACCGGATGCCCAGGATCTGCGGGAAGTTGAACGGCGAGATCACCCCGACCACCCCGGCCGGGACCCGCTCGGCGAAGCTCAGCCGCGGATGCTCGCTGGGGATCAGCTCGCCGGTGGAGCGGTTGGGCAGCGTCGCGGCCTCGAAGATCTCCTCGGTGGCCACGTGCGTCTCGAACTGTGCCGCAGGCGGGATCTTCCCGCCCTCCCGGACGCTCCAGTCCTCGATCTCGGCCGCGTGCTCCAGCCAGATCTGGCCGGCCTGGCGCAGCAGCGCCGCCCGCTCGGTGTAGGGCCGCGCCGCCCAGTCCGGCTGCGCCGCCGCGGCCGCCCGCGCCGCCCTGGCCACGTCGGCCGGCCCGGCGATGCCGGTCCGGCCCAGCTCGGCGCCGGTGGCCGGCTCGATGACCGCCGCCTCGCCGCTGGCCGTGACCCAGCCGCCCGAGTAGACCTTGCCCCGCCATGTCTGCGCATCGAGAAATGTCACGAATGCTCCTCGGTCGATGGCATCCGGGCCGCCACTCCCGGCCCGCGAAAATCCGCAGTTCGAACACAGGTTCTTTGGGCGAACGTACTGAAATCTAGTGAGACCCGCCAGCCACTGTCAACGCGCACCGGGCCCCGCCCGGTTCGCTGCCCGAGTCCGGACATGACAGCGCCCCCGGGAGCTTCTGCTCACGAGGGCGTGCCACTGGCTGATGCGCGGTCGCCTCACGGCGAGCGGCGCAACGCGGCTCCAGCCGAACGGTATTCCGCGAAGGCAAGAGTTGCGGCCCGAGGGATCCAAACGCACCAGCGAGGACTCACAACGCCTACCCCTCCCCGGCTATTCCAGGCCGCCGGGCTGACGCCACCCGCGACTGATAACAGCAAGAAGCGGGGACCGCACGCGGAGGACTGCGGACGGACCGGATTGTCGGTGGGGGCGGATAGCGTGGAGGGCGGTCCATCTGGGTCAGAAAGCTGAAGGAGGCGGTGCTCATGACGGCCTCCGGCTCCTTCGCGCACCTGCATGTGCACACCGAGTACTCCATGCTGGACGGCGCGGCCCGGATCGGCGACCTGCTGGCCGAGTGCCAGCGCGAGGGTATGCCCGCCATCGCCATGACCGACCACGGCAACGTGCACGGCGCCTACGACTTCTACCAGCGAGCCACCAAGGCCGGGATCAAGCCGATCATCGGCCTGGAGGCCTACGTCGCGCCCGGCCACCGCGGGGACCGGCGGCCAGTGCGCTGGGGGACTCCGGCCCAGGCTGCCGACGACGTGGGCGGCGCGGGCGCCTACACCCATCTCACGCTGCTGGCCGAGACGACCGAGGGCCTGCACAACCTGTTCCGGCTGTCCTCGCGGGCCTGGCTGGAGGGCTACTTCCGCAAGCCCCGGCTGGACGCCGAGCTGCTGGCCGCGCACTCCGCCGGCCTCATCGCCACCACCGGCTGCCCCGGCGGTGAGGTGCAGACCCGGCTGCGCCTCGGGCAGTACGAGCAGGCCCGGGCGGCCGCGGCCCGGCTGCGCGACATCTTCGGACCCGACCACCTGTTCATGGAAATCATGCGACACGACCTCGAGATCGAGCAGCGGTCAGCTGAGGGCCTGCGCCGCATTGCCCGCGATCTGGGCCTGCCGTTCGTGGCCACCAACGACTCGCACTACACCCGCCGCGAGGACGCCGGGCCGCACGAGGCGCTGCTGTGCGTGCAGACCGCGACCACGCTGGCCGACCCGGCCCGGTTCCGGTTCGACGGGGACAGCTACTACCTCAAGAGCCCGCGGGAGATGCGCGCGCTGGGCTCGGACGAGGACTGGCAGGCGGCCTGCGACGCCACGCTGCTGATCGCCGAGCGGGCGCAGGTCAGCTTCGACCGGCGGAACCTGATGCCGGACTTCCCGCTGCCGCCCGGCGAGACCGCGGCGAGCCTGCTGCGGGCCGAGGTCCGGCGCGGGCTGGGCGAGCGCTTCCCCGGCCGTCACGACGGCGATTACTACACGCAGCGGCGGGAGCGGGCCGAGTACGAGCTGGGCATCATCGAGGCCACCGGGTTCTGCTCCTACTTCCTGGTCGTGGCCGACCTGGTCCGGTGGGCGCGGGAGCACGGCGTGCGGGTGGGCCCGGGCCGGGGCTCGGCGGCCGGGTCGCTGGTGGCCTACGCGCTGGGCATCACCGGGCTGGACCCGGTCGAGCACGGCCTGGTCTTCGAGCGGTTCCTGAACCCGGAGCGAGTGTCGATGCCCGACATCGACATCGACTTCGACGAGCGCGGCCGGGGTGACGTCATCCGGTACGTGACTCGCAAGTACGGCGCCGACCGGGTGGCGCAGATCGTCACCTTCGGCACGATCAAGGCCAAGGCGGCGGTCAAGGACTCGGCCCGGGTGCTGGGCTTCCCGTACTCGGTCGGCGACCGGATCACCAAGGCCATCCCGCCGCCTGTGCTGGGCCGGGACATCTCCCTGGCCAGCATGTTCGAGCCCGGCCAGCCGCGCTACGGGGAGGCGGGCCAGGTCCGCGCCCTGTACGAGGCGGAGCAGCCGGTGCGCCAGGTCATCGCGACCGCGCGCGGGCTGGAGGGTCTGATCCGCCAGGCGGGCATCCACGCGGCGGGCGTGATCATGAGCAGCGAGCCGCTCATCGACCACATCCCGCTGTGGCGGCGCGAGGCGGACGGGGCGGTGATCACCCAGTTCGACTACCCGGCCTGCGAGGACCTGGGCCTGCTCAAGATGGACTTCCTGGGCTTGCGCAACCTGACCGTGCTGGCCGACGCGGTGGCCCAGATCGCGGCCAACCGCGGCGAGCAGATCACGGTGGAGGACGTGCCGCTGACCGACCGGGCCACCTTCGAGCTGCTGGCCCGCGGCGACAGCCTGGGCGTGTTCCAGATGGACGGCGGCCCGGTGCGGGCCCTGCTGCGGGCCATGAGCGCGGACAGCTTCGCCGACGTCTGCGCGGTGCTGGCCCTGTACCGGCCCGGCCCGATGGGGGCCAACGCGCACAACGAGTACGCCGACCGCAAGACCGGCCGCAAGCCGGTCGTGCCCATCCACCCCGAGCTGGCCTGCCCGCTGGCCGAGGTGCTGGGCGACACCTACGGGCTGATCGTCTACCAGGAGCAGGTCATCGCGATCGCGCAGCTGGTGGCCGGGTTCTCGCCCGGCCGGGCCGACCTGCTGCGCCGGGCCATGGCCAAGAAGAACAAGCAGATCCTGGACGCCGAGCTGGAGCCGTTCGCGGCCGGCATGCGGGCCAACGGGTACTCCGACGCCGCCATCAAGACGCTGTGGGACGTGCTGGTCCCGTTCTCGGACTACGCCTTCACCAAGGCCCACGCCACCGCCTACGGGCTGGTGTCCTACTGGACCGCCTACCTGAAGGCCAACTACCCGGCCGAGTACATGGCCGGCCTGCTTACCTCGGTGACCGGGGACAAGGACAAGTCGGCGCTGTACCTGAGCGAGTGCCGGCGCATGGGCATCAAGGTGCTGCCGCCCGACGTCAACGCCTCGGCCGCGGTGTTCGCCGCCGAGGGCACCGACGTGCGGTTCGGCCTGGCCGCGGTGCGCAACGTGGGCACCGCGGTGGTGCAGTCGATCGTCGCGGCCCGGGAGAGCGGGGGGAGCCGGTTCACCAGCTTCGCCGGGTTCCTGCGCCAGGTTCCGGCCGCGGTCTGCAACAAGCGGGTCATCGAGTCGCTGATCAAGGCGGGCGCCTTCGACTCACTGGGCCAGTCGCGCCGCGGGCTCATGCTCATCCACGAGCAGGCCGTCGACGCGGCCATCGGGGTCAAGCGCAACGAGGCGGTCGGCCAGGACTCCCTGTTCGGTGACCTGGGCACCGACTGGGGAGCGTCGTTCGAGGTGCCCGTGCCGCCGGGGGAGTGGGACAAGCGGACCCGGCTGATCTTCGAGCGGGAGATGCTTGGCCGCTACGTGTCCGACCACCCGCTGCTGGGCCAGCAGGACGCGCTGGCCGCGGTCACCGAGTGCTCGATCGGCGAGCTGCTGGGGGCCGAGCCCCCGCCGGGCGCGGTGGTGTCCGGGGCGGAGGCCGGCGAGGACCGGGTGGTCACGCTGGCCGGGATCCTGTCCGGGGTGCAGCGCAAGGTCACCCGGCAGGGCGACGGCTGGGCTCAGGCCACGCTGGAGGACCTGGACGGCGCGGTCGAGGTGATGTTCTTCCCGGCCGTCTACCGGCGCCGTCAGGACCTGCTCGCCGACGATGCCATCGTCCTGGTCCGGGGGCGGCTGGACCGGTCCGAGGACCCGCCCCGGCTGGTCGCCATGGACGTCACCCCGGCCGGACTGGACTGAGGGTGGTCATCCGGTCGGCGGCGGCCAGCACCTCCTCGTAGGCCCGCCGGACGTCGGCCCGGTCGGCCGCCTCGGGCACCGTCCGCTCGCTGGCCCGCTGGATCATGTCGGCCTGCTCCAGCAGCACCCGCCGCTGGCCGCTGCCCGAGGTCTCGGCCATGATCTTGGTCAGCGCGTCGAGCTGGCGGATCATCACCGCGGGCATGGCCGGGCTGGCCTGGCGGATCTTCTCGTACGCTCGCTGGACCAGCCGCTCGTAGGTCGGCTCGGCGGTGAGGACCCGGATGTACCCGTCCCGGTCCCGGTGCACCCGGGCCGGATGCCAGCTCGTGGTGATCTTGGACAGGCTGTCACCCAGCCAGTCGATGCAGGTCAGCGCGGTGAACGTGTCGTTCACGGCCGCGGACAGGGCTCGGATGGCGATCTCGACCAGCTGGTCGACGCCGAACGAGAGGTCCTGGGTCAGCGTCCGGTACGGCCCGGTGACGTGGGCTCGCCCCAGCACGGCGCTGATCCGCGCCGCCGCCTCCGGCGGCCATACCACCGCATACGGGTGACCCTGGACCAGGAAGTGACCGGGCCGGTAGTTCAGCGCGATGACCGCCTGCTCCTCGGTCGCGAACGAGACCAGCAGCTCGTGCCTGATCACCTGGAGGTAGCCGCTGACCGGCGCGCGCACCACCCCGCCGCTGGATTCCATGAGCACGGTCAGCTCGGCTGCCGCCGGGCCGGCCGCCTGGGCGGGCGGGACGTCCGGACCGCCCTGGACCGCGATGGCCTCGGACAGGTCGCTGGCGATGCTCGCGACCACCTGCGGCAGCTGGATGGAGATCGCCGTGTGGTGGATGAAGTAGATCAGCACGACCATTGCCGCCACCAGCAGGGCCAGCGTCACCGTGATGCCGAGGTGCGGCACGTAGGCCCCGTGCGGGCCCGGCCCGATGGAGACCAGCACCAGCACGGCGTAGACGAACGTGGCCACGAACGTGCCCAGGGTGAGCTGGGTGCCCCGGTCCCGGATGAAGTTGCGCAGCATCCGCGGCCCGAACTGGGTCGAGGCCAGGGTCAGGGTGACCAGGATGATCGAGAACACCACGCCCACCACCGTGATCACGGCGGCGGCGATGGCGGTGAGGATCTGCCGGGCGGCGTCGGCCGTCCCGCTGATCACCCAGGACGGCAGCGCGAACTCGCCGTGGTAGGCGGCCCGGTCCAGGCTGGTGGTCAGGATGAACAGGGCGATCGCGGCCAGTACCTCAAGGCCGGGGACGAACCACAGGTTGGTCCGCAGCACGTCGGATCGCCAGTGGGTGGCGAGGACCGACGAGGACTTGCGACCGCGCATGATGAGCCCCTGACCTAGAACGCTGCCGACCAGGCTTCCCGGCTCACCTGACGCAGATCATACCTGTGCCCCGCATATACCCTAGGTACTACCCGCGGTAGCGGCAGGGCTACGCGTCGCGGTGGCGGAGCAGGTAAAACGCGCCGCCCAGCATCAGCGCGGCCCACAGGCACAGCACGCCGAAGCCCTCCCAGGGCGAGAGCAGGTGCGCCGCGTTGCTGTTGGCATGGGTGGCGATCAGCGAGCCGGCCTGCTCGGGCAGGTAGGCGTTTATGTGCGCGCCCCAGCTGCCGGGCAGCAGCCCGCTCAGGATCGGCAGCACCAGCACCACCCCGATGACCGTGAACATGGCCCCCGCCGTGTGCCGGATCAGGCCGCCGATGCCCAGCGCGAACAGGCCCAGCACGGTCAGGTACAGCCCGGCGCCGACGACCGCCCTGGTCACGCCGGGGTCGCCGAGCGACACCGGCGCGTGGCTGTGGATGATCGACGAGCCGATGAGGAACGAGCAGATCACCACGATCTCGCTCAGGATCAGGATCAGCACCGCGAATACGACGATCTTCGCGATCAGCATCGGGAACCGCCGGGGCACCGCCAGCAGCGAGGCCCGGATGACCCCGGTGCTGTACTCCGTGGTGATCACCAGCACGCCCAGCACGCAGATCGTCAGCTGGCCCAGGTTGATGCCGGCGCCCATGATGAAGTTCACCGGGTCGGCCAGGATCGTCGCGTCCCGTGACAGGTGGTTGGGGCCGTTGTCCCAGTTGGCCGAGATCAGCGCCGTGAACAGCACCGTGAAGCCGATGGTGACCACGACGAACGCGATCAGCGTCCAGACCGTCGAGCGCACCGAGCGGATCTTGGTCGACTCCGAGACCAGCAGGTGGCCGAAGCCCCTCACGCCGCCCGACGGCATCGGTCCGAGGTCCGGCGCACTGGTCACGGGGCTGGCGGGGGCCGGGCTGGCCGGGGCCGGGGCGGTCACCGGGCACTCCCGCCCGGCGCGGCCGCCGCGGTAGCAGACCCACCCGGCGCGCCGTGCTCGCCGAACTCCAGGCTGCCCGCCGTGAGTTCCATGAACGCTTCCTCCAGCGATGCCAGTTGCGGGCTGAGCTCATGCAGCACGACCGACGACGAGGCGGCCAGCTCGCCGATCCGCGGGGCGGCCAGGCCGGTCACGGTCAGGGCCGGGGTGGTGTCCGCGGTAGCGCCCGGCTCGGTCGCCGGGGCCACCGGGATGACCTTGCCGCCCTCGGCCTCGATCAGCGAGGTCAGCCGGGCCGCGTCCGGGGTCCGCACCAGCACCGACTGCTCGGAGCTGCGCGCGATCACGTCGGCGGTGGCCGAGTCGGCGATCAGCTTGCCGCGGCCGATCACGATCAGGTGGTCGGCGGTTACCGCCATCTCGTTCATCAGGTGGCTGGAGACCAGGATCGTGCGGCCCTCGCTGGCCAGGAACTTCATCAGGTTCCTGATCCACAGCACGCCCTCGGGGTCCAGGCCGTTCACCGGCTCGTCCAGCAGCATGACCCGCGGGTCGCCCAGCATCGCCGCCGCGATGCCCAGCCGCTGGCTCATGCCCAGCGAGAACGTCCCGGCCCGCTTGCCCGCCACCGCGCGCAGGCCGACCAGGTCGAGGACCTCGCCCACCCGCCGGGCGGGCAGGCCCTGCGACTGGGCCAGGAACAGCAGGTGATTGCGGGCGCTGCGGCCCGGATGCACCGACTTGGCCTCCAGCAGCGCGCCGACCGTCCGCAGCGGGTTGGGCAGCTCGCTGTAGGCCTTGCCGTCGATGGTGGCCGAGCCGCTCTGCGGCCGGTCCAGGCCCAGGATCAGGCGCATAGTCGTGGACTTGCCCGCGCCGTTCGGGCCCAGAAACCCCGTAACCCGGCCGGGCTGCACAGTAAAGGACAAGTGGTCCACAGCCACCTTGCCCCCGTAAGACTTGGTCAGATCGCGAGCCTCGATCATGATCTCCCCATAGCGGGCACGGACCTCTGCAGGTCCTCGGCTCCGTGGTGACTCAGTGGCCAGAGTCCCAACCTAGCAAGGGCTGCCGAGTGCCGCAGACGGCGGGAGCAAGAGCCAGGTCACGAGCAGAGCGCGGACAATGTGGCGTCTTGTGCCCGCCCGATCACCGCTCACCCGGCAATGTCACGTACGCTGCTGCGGAGAATGGCCAATTCCAGTCAGCAGCCGCTACCGCCACCCGGCGGCCCGGCGGCCCGATTCGCTCGCCCGGAGAACGCCGCCGTGCAGTTCCGGGCGCTGTTGGTGACCCTGGCGATCGCCGTCGGCGGCGCGCTGCTCGGCCTGGTCGGCGGCCTGCTCTGGTCGGCCGTCGCGCCGCAGGCCGTGTTCCAGGTCCAGGGCCCCGGCGTCGCCTACGTCGTCAATCCCGAGACCACCGCGTTCATCGCCGCCGACGGCTGGTTCAGCCTCATCGCCGTCGCCGGCGGGGTGATCATCGGCCTGGCCGCCTGGTTCGGCGGCGTCCGGCGCTACGGGCCCCTGCCCACCGCCGGCGCGCTGGCCGGCGCCACCGCCGCCTCGTTCCTGGCCTGGTGGTCAGGCAGCAACCTCGGCCTGGCCTCGTTCCGGCATCAGCTCGGCAGCAGCAAGACCGGCACCCTGCTGCACCAGCCCGTGGACCTCGGCGCCCACGGCGCGCTCGCGTTCTGGCCGCTGGCTGCCGGGGCCGTCATCGGTGGCATCGAGCTGATCTTGCTGCTCCGCGAGCGCCAGCGCGCCGTCGAGCCCCCGCTCGCCGATACCGGGCCGCAGTTCGCGCCGCCCGGCCAGTTCGAGCCCGGCCAGTTCGGCTCCGCCCCGACCCTGCCTGGTGACACTCAGCCCGGTCAGGTTCAGCCCGGCCAGGTTCAGCCCGGCCAAGTTCAGCACCGCGACCTCAACGGCCAGGCCGGGCGCCAGCCCGACTGGAGCTGGGACCAGTACGACCGGTAGCCCCTAGCCGGGCTTCGTCGCGGTGGCCGTCGCTGCCGCCGCCATCGCCGCCCCGACGATCCCCGCGTCGTTCAGCATCGCCGCCGGGACCACCGGCGCCCGCAGGCCGGTCAGCAGCGGCAGGAACTTCTCGGACTTCTTGCTGATCCCGCCGCCGATGATGATCAGCGAGGGCGACAGCAGGCGCTCCATGTGCTCCAGGTACTCATCCACCCGGCCCGCCCACTTGCCCCAGCTCAGGTCGTGCTCCTCGCGCACCAGCTCCGAGGCCCGCTTCTCGGCGTCCTTGCCCCGGATCTCGATGTGCCCGAACTCCGTGTTCGGCACCAGCGTGCCGTCGATGAACAGCGCGCTGCCGATGCCCGTACCCAGCGTCAGCATCAGCACCGTGCCGGATTTGCCCGCTCCCGCGCCGAACCGCACCTCCGCGATCCCCGCCGCGTCCGCGTCGTTGATCACCGTCACCGGCTGGCCCGTGACCTGCCCGAACAGCTCCTTCGCGTCCACCCCGATCCAGTCGTGGTCCAGGTTGGCCGCACTCCTGATCTCCCCGTTCACCACCACGCCAGGGAACGTGATGCCGATCGAGCCCGTCCACTCGAACGCCTTGACCAGCTCCTGGACCACCTCGGCCACTGCGTCCGGCTTGGCCGGATGCGGCGTCGCCAGCTTGCGCCGGTCCGCCAGGAGCTTGCCGCCCGCCACGTCCACCGGCGCGCCCTTGATGCCCGTGCCGCCGATGTCGATGCCGAGTACCTGAATCATCTGGCCTCCCGCCGAGCCCGCCCTGTTTTCCTGGGTTAGGTTCTGCCCCGAGCGTAAGCCCCCGGAGCCCTTCCGCGCTCTCCCGGCCGCCCGGCCAAGCCGTCAGTCGCCCCGGCCGCCCGCCGCCCGGCTGCTACCGTATGTCCCGCATATCGGGCATAACCGCGGAGTATTCACGGATGATTCACGGGGTGATCGAATAATGGGGATCTGGGTCCGCGGGCCCGACCTGGGCCAATCCGAGAATGTCATCTGGCAGCGCGCCGCGAATCGGACGCAGTCCAGGGGACGGGCCGTCGGAGGGCGGCTGTACCTGACCCAGGAAAGGCTCATGTTCGAGCCCAACCGGGTCGACGCGATTACCGGCGGCAGCAACTGGCAGGCGCCCCTCGGCCACATCGCCGGCGTCAGCCGCCAGGCACCCGACGGCAATGCCTTCTCCGGCGGCCTGCGCGCCCGGCTGCGGCTGGACCTGGCCGACGGCTCCGTCGAGCTGTTCGTGGTCAACCACCTCGACGAGGTCATCCGCACCATCGGCCAGGCCACCGGCCACCCCGCCTAGCTGTCCCGCCCGGCCGAGCCGTCCGTCCGCCAGGCCAGCAGCCGCCGCAGGTTGTACTCCACGATGCCCAGCATCCCCTCCCGCTCCGGGAAGTCCCCGTCCAGCAGCCGTAGTGGCCCGGCCACCAGCGACAGGTGCATCGCGAGCGCGTACAGCCGCAGCCGGTCCTGATCCAGGCCGTCCCGCCGCAGGAAGCGGTAGTCATCCTGGAACCGCAGCCGCAGGAATACGTGCTCCCACTCGACGTCGAAATACATCAGCCCCTCGATGTCGATGATCACCGGCCGCCCCTGCCCGTCCACCAGCACGTGGTCCGGCCCCAGCTCGCCATGGATCAGCCGGTAGTCCGACCGCGGCCGGATCGCCGCCGCCAGCTTGCGCAATTCCTGCTCCAGCTCAGCCCGGACCGCGCCCAGCCGCTCATCTCGGGCCGCTCCCTCCGCCAGGTCGGCCAGCGCCCGGTCCAGCACCACCCCCTCGCAACTGCCCGCCGTCGAAACGCTGCCCTCGTCGACGAACCCCGCCTTCCCCAGCCCCGCCCCCCGGTGCGCGTGCATCACTCCCAGGGCCTCCGCGAGCCGCTCAAGAACCGGTTCCGCCCGGTGCGGATCGTCCTCGATCAGCCCCTCCAGCGTCGGCCCCGGCACGTCCTCCAGCACCGCCACGTCCGCCATGAACCCTTCCCGGCGCCCGCCAGCCAGGTACAACTCAGGCGTCCGGACTCCCAGCCCGGCCAGACGGGCCTGCGCCGTCAGGAACAGCTCCAGCCCCGACGCGTGCGAGAACGGCTCCCCAGGGCCCCCGCGGCCCCGCCCGGCCAGTAGTCCTCGGCCGCATCCCAGACGTAGAAGATCGCCGTCCCGCCGTCCGCGAAGGCGACCCGGTACACCCCCTTCTTGGTGCCGCCCCGCAGCCGCGTCACCCCGGCCAGCCGCCGCCCGTCCCCGAACGCCGCCCGCGCCACCACAGCCAGCTGTTGATCGCCGGCAAACGCCCGTCCCATTCCGCCTCCCGTTGCCCACCGGAAATCATTAAAAATCATCCGCAACGGGCCTCGGTTGCCCCTCAGAATGTCGTTGGCGGCCGATATCCTAGAACATGAGATCGAAAGAGCATTTGAGGCCAGGGAAGGGAGGTCGCTGGATGACAGCTCCGGACGCCTCCTTTGGCTCGGTTGATGAGGCCATGGACCTGGTTCGCGCCGGGCTCGGCTACCTCGCCGGGGCTGATGCGGCGTCGCTGCCGGCGGTGACCCAGGCGAGGCTGCTGCGGGAGTACGAGCGGGCTCAGTCCCAGCACACCGCCGGCCGCGCCCGGGTGCTGACCGCATTTACCGCCCAGGGCGGCTACGCCGATGATGGTCATGGCGGCTCCCATCCGTGGCTGGCCTGGCAGACCCGGGTGACGGCCAAGGCGGCGTCGGGGTCGATCGGGTGGATGCGCCGCCTCGTCGCCCACCCGCTCATTGCCGACGCGCTGGCCGCCGGGACGATCACCGAGTCGTATGCCCGCAAGGTCTGCGGCTGGTCGGACGTGCTGCCGGTCGCTCACCGGGACGGCGCTGATGAGTTCCTGGTCGACAAGGCTGCCGGGGGCCTGGACCTGGACGGCCTGTCGCGGCTGGCCGAGGAGATCTACTCCCAGGTCGCCCGGCCCGACCGCGACGACGAGGATGATGCCCGGTTCCGCGACCGGTTCTTCCGCCTGACCCGGCTGTTCCGGGGCCACGGCAAAGCCGACGGCGACCTCACCCCCGAGTGCCTCGCCGCGGTCCAGGAAGTACTGGACACGCTGGGGCGGAAGGCCGGGCCGGAGGATGACCGGTCGGCCGGGCAGCGCCGCCACGATGCGCTGGAAGAGGCGATGCGCCTCCTGCTCGCGTCGGGCTGCCTGCCGGAGCGGGCGGGCCAGGCCGCGCAGGTGCAGCTGCACCTGACCCTCGACGAGCTGATGGACATGCCCGGCGCCGCCAGCGCCGCGAGCGGCTGGCTCGCCCGCCGCCTGGCCACCGGCCAGCCCGGCAGCGAGAGCAACAGCGACGCCAGGCCGGCCGACTCGCACGTGAGCGACCCAGGCACCAGCCAGCCCGGCGGCCCAAGCCAGCCCGGCAGTGACGACACCGGCCCGGCTGGCCCGTACCCGGATCACGCCGGTGCTGGCCGGCCCGGCGGGGGCAGCCAGCCCGGCGGCGATCCGGCCTCGGCCCGGCCCGACCTTGACGAGCTGATCGGCCCCGACCCCCGCGACGCCCTCACCCGGCCCCGCCCGCGTGCCCTGCGCCGGGCCGCGGCTCGCGCGGGCCAGCCGGGCTGGCTGACCGGCAAGGCCGCCGCCGCGTACTCGTGTGACGCGAAGATCGCCCCGATGGTCTGCGGCCACCTCGACCGCAACCAACTGGCCCGCCTGGTCGCCGACTGGCTCGCCGGGGACCTCGCCAACCTGGCCACCAGCACCAACCCGGTGCCCGCCCCCGGCCCCCGCTGCGGCTGCGACGAGCACCCGCCCGCGCCCCGCGCCACCATCCCCGGCGCCCTGCCCCCCACCGCGTCCCGACAGGCCACCGCCGCGCCCGGCCGCCCGGCCGCCGCCGGCCCGGTCCCACCCGGCCTCACCCCGGCCACGGCACAAGCCACCGCCGCGGCCGACGGCAGCGCGCTGACACCCGGCGGGCTGGCCCGCCTCCAGGACACCCTCCTGCGCTACGCCATCAGCCTCCT
This sequence comes from uncultured Actinomycetota bacterium, assembly GCA_963730265.1. GTDB lineage: Bacteria > Actinomycetota > Actinomycetes > Streptosporangiales > Streptosporangiaceae > DASUBV01. The sequence continues at coordinate 2,586,059 of CAVSRG010000009.1, read as the reverse complement.
CTCCGGCCCCGCCGGGCTCGCCGCCTACCTGCGGACACAGCTCACCGGCGGCTTTTTCCCCGCACCCAGCCTCCCGCTAGACCTCGGCGAGCCCACCGAGCAAGTCCCCCCGCACCTGCGCCGGGCGGTGATCAAGCGGGACCGGCACTGCTCCTTCCCCGGCTGCACAGCACCCCCCGTCCGGTGTCATGTGCATCACGTGATCCCCCGCTCCCAGGGCGGAGCGACCCGGCTGGACAACCTGACCCTGCTCTGCCTGTTCCATCACCTGATCGCCGTGCACCGCTGGGGCTGGACGCTGCAATTGCACGCCGACGGCACCACCACCGCGATAAGCCCCGACGGCCGCAAGACCCTCCACAGCCACAGCCCCCCACCCGGCCAAGACCCCCTCTGGGCCGACCCGCCAGCACACGGCCCGCCCGCCACCGCCGCCTAATCTCCCTGTTGGACGGCCAGGCTGCTGGCGTGGGTGGTCCTCCGCACGTCGTTCCAGACTGCGGAGGAGCACCCACGCCAACAGCCCCTCGCTAAAGGACCACCCCAGCAGATCCCCAGGAACCGGTCCTAGCCCCGGCTCAGCCCTGATCCACTGGTGCGGCTCGGTGGCGTGAGCGTGGCGCAGGACGAGAATGCCCTCCTGGCAGGGAGGATCTGGATTGCGACGTCCGATCCGAACTGGCCAAGAGGGGCACCTCGTAAGTGAAACCTTCTCACACGATCCGGCCTGTCTTCGATGATCCGAACTTGGTGTCGGCTGCGGGTCTGGTTCCGGCGCTGCGGCTGGCAGAGTCCGCCGGGTTCCGCGACCTCCTCGGCGGGTTGTCGGTGCCGGCGGCCAACGCGGGCGCGAAGGCCGCGTCGGTGGTGGGCGGGATGCTCGCCGGCTTCCCGGGAGCCGGGCCGGTTGGCGAGCAGCTCCTCGGTGCTGCCGGGGTCGGCAGCTGCGCCAGCGAGGCGGGCGAGCCGCTTGCCAGCATCGACGCCGGCCGAGTGGGCGTCCAGGAGCGTGCGAACCGCCTCGTCGAAGCGGTCATCGAGAGCATCGGTCCGGGTCATGCCGTTCACTGTCCACGACCTGCATTCGCCTATGTTTCCTCGACCAGCGTCACCTTGCTCAGCCCGAGACCGTCGCTTGAGCCTCGACGCGGAGACGGTCCAGCAGCACCTCAGCCGCTGCACGCTCCTCGCTGGTCAACGAACCGGCCGCCGTCTCCCACGCCGTGACCGCTCGCTTGCCCTCACGCAGGAGCAACTGCCTCTCGGTCATGTACCGGGGGTAGTGCCGCCGGTACTACCCTCGGAACCGGTGCCGAGAGGCGTACGGCCAGGACGGGGGCGCGCCCTTCGACCAGATCGATTACGGTGCTGATGTCGGATCCGGGAGGACGAGATCGTAGAAGAGACATGAAGCTTCTCCTCACCTCCGCTGGCATCAAGAACACGAGCATCGCCAACACGCTCGTCGAGATGCTGGGCAAGCCCATCGCCGAGGCCAGCGCCCTGGTGATCCCAACGGCGGCGTACCCCGCGGGGGGCCCCGCTGCCGCGTGGCGCATCGTCTCCGGCCGCGCGATGACTCCGCTGTGCGAGATCGGCTGGAAGTCTGTCGGCCTGCTCGAGCTCACAGCACTCCCCAGCATCGACGCGGCGCAGTGGATCCCCATCGTCCGGGAAACCGACGCTCTTCTGGTGGGCGGTGGCGATCCGCTGTACCTGGCGCACTGGCTGTGGCAGTCCGGCGCGGCCGACGTCCTGCCTTCACTGCAGCACACCGTGTGGGTCGGGGTGAGCGCCGGGAGCCTCGTGGCAGCGCCCCGCCTAGGCCAGGACATGAGTGACTGGCAGTCGCCCACGGGCAGCGTCCAGGCACTCGGGCTGGTCGACTTCAGCATCTTTCCGCACCTCGACCACCCGGACATGCCGGAGTTCGGCCTAGCCGACGCGGAGCGCTGGGCCGCCGCGCTCGACGGGCCGGGCTACGCCATCGACGACCAGACCGCCATCACCGTCATCGACGGCGAGGTCGCTGTCGTCTCCGAGGGTCACTGGAAGCTGTTCGACTGACCAGTCCTGCCGGACGTGTGTTCGAGGAGTTGCTCCATGATCTCGAACCCGGCCGGCGCTTCGGCGCGCGAGACCGCTGATGCATGTGGCAGAAATGTGGCAGGACGACCAGCCGCGGCCGGTCGGTGTCTGCTGCTGCCAACGAGTTTGCGCAGGTCAACCGCCCGGTGCCAACAACCGCCATCAACCGCCGCTGAGCCCCAGCCGACGGTGCGGCTCGGTGGCGTGAGCGTGGCGTAGGACGAGAATGCCCTCCTGGGCAGGGAGGATCTGGATTGCGACGTCCGATCCGAACTGACCAAGAGGGGCACCTCGTAAGTGAAACCTTCTCACACGATCCGGCCTGTCCTCGATGATCCGAACTTGGTGTCGGCTGCGGGTCTGGTTCCGGCGCTGCGGCTGGCAGAGTCCGCCGGGTTCCATGACCTCCTCGGCGGGTTGTCGGTGCCGGCGGCCAACGCGGGCGCGAAGGCCGCGTCGGCTACACCGGGCACCGGGGGTTGAACCTGCAACTGGCCACGATCTCGACTCCGACCGCGGCACCGGTGATCGCCCGCGCCCGGCTCCGGGCGGGCAACACCGCCTCGGCCACCGGCGCCGGCAGGTTGCTGGCCCAGGCCATCAAGACTGCCCGGGCCGCTGGTGTGACCGGACAGATCCTGGCCCGCGCGGACTCGGCCTACTACGGCCACGCGTTCGTCGGCACTGCCCTGCGCCACAGGACCTGGTTCTCGGTGACCGCCCGGATGACAGCCACCGTGACCGCGGCGATCACCAGCATCCCGACGCACGCGTGGCAGCCCATCGAGTACCCCAACGCGGTTTTCGACGAGGACGAGCACCGCTGGGTCAGCGACGCCGAGGTCACCGAAGTCGACTTCATCGCGTTCACCGGCCGCCGCAAGGCAGAGCACGTGGCCTGTCGGCTGGTCGTGCGCCGGGTCAAACGGCTCCAGCCGCTGGCATCCGGCGGCAGCGAGCAGGGCGAGCTGTTCGCGACCTACCGCCACCATGCGTTCATCACCAACAGCACCCTGTCGACCATCGAGGCTGATCAACGGCATCGCGATCACGCCCTGGTCGAGCAGGTCATCGCCGAGCTCAAGGACGGGCCGCTCGCGCACCTGCCCTCAGGGAGGTACACGGCCAACGCCGCCTGGGTCGCCCTCGCGGTGATCGCGTTCAACATCGCCCGCGCCACCGCCGTCGCCGCAGCGATGCGCACCGCCCCCTGGGCTACCGTGCGGACCCGGATCATCAACGTCCCCGCCCGGATCGCAACCACCGGCCGACGCCTCGTCCTCCACCTACCGACACACTGGGCATGGTCAGGCGGCTGGGAGCTGCTGTGGTCGACCGCGACCAGCCCACCCCTCACCGTCACGCCCTGACCACCCAGCCGGCAACGGCACAACCGAGGACCGAAGTGGAAACGCCGGGCAGACCGGCGGCCTACTGGCGTCCTCATCAGCAGTCCCAACGACCGCAGCCGGAATCAGCAACCCGAAATCACCCTCTCGGTGGATCAGGGCTCAGCCAGCGGATAAGCCCCGGCCACAGCGCCCCGTAACCAGCCCAGGCCATAAACGCCGGCGGAGCCCAGTGCGGCGCGCAGTCGGACGTGAACACCGCGCTGCGCCCCGCGTGATACTCCCAGCAGACAATCAGCGGATCGTCCCCGCAGCGCGCCAGCACCTCGGCCTCCGCCCGCGCCGTGACCCGGTTGTAGCCGAGCAGGTCCGGCCACGCCCCGTCGGGCACATCGCGCAACACGGGGTGACCCGGTGCCTCCGGCCGGGGCGCCGTGCCCTGCGGCCGCTCGACCCGGTCGTCCGTGGCGCTGATCAGCACCGGCAGCGCGGCCTCGATTGGAGTGTCGTGGTAGCGCGCCTTGCCGTCGATGCCCGCGAACGACAGGTACCCGCCGATCATCAGCAGGCCGCCGCCGTCGCGGACGTACTGCTCGACCGCGGCGAGCCGATCCGGCGCGGGCTCGGACCGCTCGAAGGTCTGCGGGGCGAGCAGGATGCTGTTGGCGCCGATGTCGCTCAGGATCACGGCGGAGTAGCCGGCCAGGTCGGCGGCCGAGGCGGGGAACTGGGCGGGCACCAGGTGGCCCGGCAGGTAGTCGACCTCGACGCCGCCTTGCTCCAGCGCGGCGCGCAGGTGGTCGGCGCCCTCGACGTAGGAGCTGGTGGTGAACGAGTCGACGCCCTTGATGTGCAGGCTGTGGGTGACCCAGCTCTCGCCGCACAGGAGCACGCGCATGATCCCGCCTTTCGCTTGGCCGCTCAGCTGGCCGCGCCGGGCGGCGGGCCGGCCGATTCCCTGACGATGAGCTCGACCGGCAGCACCTCGGTGCGGACGCCGGAGTCTTCACCGGCCAGCCGGTCGAACAGCAGCTCCACCCCGATCTGGGCCAGCCGCTCCAGCGGCGACCTGATCGTGGTCAGCCGTGGCCGCACGTACTGGCTGAACCGGATGTCATCGAAGCCCACTATCGACAGGTCGGCGGGCACCCGCACGCCGTGCGTCTCGGCCGCGGACAGCATGCCCAGCGCGATGTAGTCGCTGGCCACGAACGCGGCGGTGGGCGGCTGCGGCCCGGCCAGCAGCCGGGGCAGTGCGCTCATCCCGAACTGCTCGGTGAAGTGCCCGGCCAGCGTCAGCTGCTCGGCGGGGTCGATGCCGCCCTTGCGCAGCGCGTCTTCGTAGCCGCGCCGGCGCTCCTGGACGGAGGCCAGCTCGGCCGGTCCGCTCACGAACGCGATCTGGCGGTGGCCCAGCGCCACCAGGTAGCTGGCCGCCTGGTAGCCGCCGGCGTAGTCGTCCATGACCACGGTGTGCACACCCGACACGTCGGCGATCGGCTCGTCGATGACCACCACCGGCAGCCCGCCCCGGATGGCCGCGGCCAGCCGCTCGTTGGAGCGGAACGAGCCCAGGTAGAGCATGCCGTCGATGGCCCCGGAGGCGAGGAGGTCGATGTAGCTGGCCTCGCGGACGGCCTGGCTGCGCGTGGAGCACAGCAGCACCAGCAGTCCGTGCCGCTCGACCGCGTCGACCACGTAGTCGGCGATGGCGCCGAAGTACGGGTTGCTGATCTCCGGCACCACGAAGCCGACCACCCCGGACCGCCGCCGGGCCAGGTTGCGCGCCTGCGCGTTCGGCACGTAGCCGAGGTCGCGCACGGCGTCGAGCATCCGCGCCTCAGTCGCGGGCGACACCCGGAGCTGGCCGTTCAGGTACCGCGAGACCGTGGACGGCGCGACCCCGGCGGCTCGCGCCACCTCCTGGATGGTCGCCACTTACCGCCCCCGCACGACCAAGATCGGGATCCGCAACAGCTGCGCCGGGCGACGACCCGTCTCGTGCTGGGGGATCCGGGGCGCGGCTCCCCTGGCCAGCACGGCTTTACGCACGCGGTTGCGTGACCCTGTCGGCGGTGCCATGGCGCGAGCCTACCTCGTCCGCTCCGGCCCGCCTACTGGCAGTCCACGGCGCCTTCCGGCCTCGCCAGCGTCGATTGAGGGGCCGTAGACCATTGACGACATTAACGGCCTGTTCTAAATTCTTGCGAAACCGGTTGCGTACTTTGCCCTACCCCCTCATCAGGGAGGTTGCCGTGACTGCAGAGACAGCCAGCACCGCCGCCGCGCCGCAGCTCCGCCGTGGCGCCCTGGGCCTCCCGCAGGTGGTGTTCCAGGGCATCACGCACATCGCTCCGTCGCTCAACATCGTGTTCACGTTCCCGGTCATCGCGCTGAAGGCCGGGCCGGACATGCCGATCTCGTTCTTCCTGACGACGATCGTCTGCTTCTTCATCGGCAACACGGTGTCGCAGTTCTCCAAGTACATGCCGTCCAGCGGCGGCTACTACTCGTTCGCCACCCGGGGCCTGGGCGCGCGGACCGGCTTCATGACCACGTGGAGCTACCTGGTCTACGACATCATCGGGCCGGCCGGCGCGATCGGGTTCCTGGGTTACCTGATCTCCAACACGATCCAGGACGCCACCGGCACGGACGTCCCGTGGTGGATCTTCGCGCTGGCCATCTTCGCCGTCGTCTGGGGCCTGTGCCACTTCGGGATCCAGCTGTCGATGCGGACCACGGCGATCTTCGGCATATTCGAGATATTGATCATGGCCGCGCTGGCGATCACGTTCCTGGTCTTCCCCGGGCACGGCTCGTCCTACGCCGCGCCGTTGCAGCCCAGCCACTCGCCGCACGCGTTCGGCGGCATCCTGGCCGGGATGGTGTTCTCGGTGCTGGCGCTGAGCGGCTTCGAGGCGCCCGCGCCGCTGGCCCAGGAGACCAAGCGGCCGGGCAAGTTCATCGGCCGCGCGGTCATGCTGTCGCTGTTCCTGATCGGCGGCTTCTACGTCCTGACCTCCTACGCCAGCGCCATCGGCTGGGGCACGGGCCGGATGAACCTGTTCGCGACCAACGCCAACCCGTACTACGCCCTGGGCCACTCGCTGTGGGGCGCGGGCTGGTGGTTCGTGATCATCGCCCTGGTCAACAGCGCCATCGGCGTCGGGCTGGCCTGCACCAACGCGGCCTCGCGGGTGATGTACACGATGGGGGCGGCGGGCACGCTGCCGTCCCGGTTCGCCCGGATCCACCCGGTGCACCGCACCCCGACGTTCGCGATCGCCTTCCAGCAGGTCGCGGGCATCGTGGCCATCCTGCTGGTCGGCCTGCTGCTGCAGCCCGCGGACATCTTCGGCTTCCTGGGCACCATCACCACGCTGGCCGTGATCGTGCTGTACGTGCTGGCCAACCTGGCCCTGACCGCCTACATCCGGCGCGAGCACCCGAGCGACTTCAACATCTGGCGGCACGGCGTGCTGCCCTGGATCGGCACGCTGGCGCTGCTGCCGGTGCTGTTCGTGACCGTCTACCCGGTCCCGGCCTGGCCGGTCAACATCACGCCGTACATCTTCATCGTGACGCTGATCATCGGCTACGGGTACATGCTGTGGCGCGAGTCGCGCCATCCGGGCGTGCTGCAGCGCGGCGCGACCGTGCTGGTGGGCTCGCGCAGTGACGCCGCGGGCGACGTGGACTGGGACGCGCCCGCGGCCCAGCCGGGCCCCGACGCCCCCGCCGGCGCGTGACGGTGGGCGCGGGCGTCGAGCTGGCCGAGATCGGGCTGCCCGACTTCGGGCTGCCCGAGGCCGAGCCGTCGCTGCCGCAGGCGGCCTACCAGGGCCGCCTGGCGGCGGCGGCGGGCTCGGCGGGCGCCGCCGGGCTGGACGCCCTGGTGGTGTACGCCGACCGGGAGCACTTCGCCAACCTGTCCTACCTGACCGGCTTCGACCCCCGGTTCGAGGAGGCGCTGCTGCTGCTGGTGCCGGGCCGCGCGCCCGCGCTGCTGGTCGGCAACGAGGGCCTGGCCTACGCCGCGGTGGTGCCGCCCGAGGTCGAGGTGATCCTGTGCCAGAGCCTGAGCCTGGTGAACCAGCCCCGGTCGGAGTCGAAGACGCTGGGCGAGATCCTGGCCTCGTCCGGGCTGGCCGGGCGGGTCGGCCTGGCGGGCTGGAAGTACTTCGGCCCGGCCGACGGCGAGGGCGCCGCGGACTGGATCGAGGTGCCCGCCTACCTGGTCGCCGAGCTGCGCGCGCTGGGCTGTGAGCCGGTCAACGCGTCGGCGCTGTTCGTGCGGCCCGGTGACGGTCTGCGGCTGGTCAATGACGCCGATCAGATCGCCTGCTTCGAGTTCGCCGCCACTCACGGGTCCCAGGCCATGCGCCGGCTGCTGGCCGGCGTGCGGCCCGGCATGACCGAGCACCAGGCGTTCTCGCTGTACGCGCCGATCGGGCTGCCGCACGCCTATCACCCGGTGCTGCTCAGCGGGGAGCGGACGGCGCTCGGGCTGGCCAGCGCGTCGGGCCGGCCGCTGCGCCGGGGTGACCCGATGAGCGCGGGCTTCGGCTACTGGGGCAGCAACATCGCCCGGGGCGGGTTCCTGGCCGGCTCGGCCGGTGGACCTGCCCGCGGCGGCGGCCGACTACGTGACCCGGCTGGTGGCGCCGTACTTCGCCTGCGCCTGCGCCTGGTACGAGACCATCGGCATCGGCGTCACCGGCGAGGAGCTGTACGAGCTGGTCCGCAAGCACCTGGGCGACCCGTTCTTCGGCGTGCACCTCAACCCCGGCCACTTCATCCACCTGGACGAGTGGCCCAGCTCCCCGGTCTACCCGGGCTCGGACGTGGAGCTGCGGTCGGGGATGACGTTGCAGCTGGACATCATCCCGGCCACCGGGACCGTCTACCACACCACGAACATCGAGGATGGCGTGGCGCTGGCCGACGAGGCGCTGCGCGCCGAGCTGGCCGAGCGCTACCCGGACCTGTGGCAGCGGGTCGGCCGCCGCCGCGAGTTCATGGCCCGCACGCTGGGCATCAGCCTGCGGCCCGAGGTGCTGCCGCTGTCGAACCTGGCCGGCGACCTGCCGCCCTTCTGGCTGGCCCCGGACCTGGCCATGCGCCGGGCCTGAGCCCGGTCGGCGGCTCGGCGGGGAGCCGCCTGCCGGGCTCAGTCAGCAGCACTCAGCTGCCTGCGACGCTCAGCCTCCTACGACACTCAGCCCCCTACGACGCTCAGCCTCCTACGACACAAGGCACGTCCCACGGGTCGTAGCTCTGGCAGACCGCCGCCGGGTTGCGGAAGATGCCGACCGACGGCAGCGCCACGCCCTGGGAGTTGAACAGCGTGAGGTTGGCGTTGGGCGTGCCCACGCCCGAGCCGGGCTCCCAGCCCACACCGGGGATCCACTCCGGCGCCCAGTAGAACAGCCCGGCGCCGAGCCCGTCCGGGACCTGGGCCAGGATGGACAACTCGTCGCTGATGAACGAGAGCTGGCCGCCCGGGCTGGCCGGGTAGCCCGGCGAGAGCTGGCTGGTCTCCCAGACGAAGTTGCCGGTGCTGTCGCCGATCGGGCTGTTGCCGTTGGCCAGTGTCCACGGGTACTGGGTCTCGGCGATGATGATCGGCTTGTGGAACTGGGTGGCCAGGGCGTCCACGTTCTGCCGCATCGCGGAGATGGGCCCGTGGAAGAATGGGTAGTAGGACAGGCCGATCACGTCGAACGGCACGCCCCGGCTGACCAGGTTCTGGTAGAAGGCCTGGCTGAGCTGGTTATTGCCGCCCTGGTCGTAGTGCATCATGATCAGCAGCTGGTGGCCGGGCGGGTTGCCTGCCTCGGCCCCGGCCACGCCGGCCTTGAGCAGCTGGGCCAGGTTGTCGTAGCCCGCCCCGGTGCTCGGGTCGACCTCGCCGACGGGCCACAGGATGCCGTTGCGGATCTCGTTGCCGATGGCCGCCATGTCGACCGGGGTGCCCTGCCGGGCAAAGGCCGAGATGACCTGCTGGGTGTAGCTGCGCACGGTGGTGGTGAGCTGGGCCAGGTCCTGGCCCTGCCAGGCGGCCGGGATGTTCTGCTTGGACGGGTCGGCCCAGAAGTCGGAGTACTGGATGTCCAGCAGCAGCTTCATGCCGGCCGCCTTGATCAGCCGGGCCATGGCCAGGTCGCTGGCCAGGTCGCTGTAGCCGGGCGGCGGGTCGACCCATAGCCGCAGCCGGGCGTAGTTGGACCCGTTCTCGCGCATGATCGTGACCGGGTTCTGGGCCCGGCCGTGGTAGGTGAACGTGGCCCCGGCGGCGAGTTCCTGGGGCGTGAACGAGAGGTCCGTGCCCAGGGCCATGCCGGCGGCGGCCGGGTCGGGACCGAACATCCGGAACTCGCCCACGCAGACGTCGGCGCCGGTGTCGCTGTAGACGGTCAGCTGGGCGTAGCGGGCCCGGGTGCCGCGCGGCAGCGGGAAGTACATGGGGTTGCCGGGGTCCAGCGCGACGTTCTTGGCCGCGGGCACCGCCTGCCAGTCGCCCGACTGGCTGGCGACCTGGATCGTCGCGCTGGCCGACGGGCTGGAGGCGTCCAGGGTCAGCCCCAGGTCACTCAGGTCGCGCACCTGGCCCAGGTCCACGGTCAGCGCCCCGGTCCAGGACGAGGTGCACCAGTCGGTGCCCGCGTCGCCGTCGATGGCCCCGGACGCGGGGTTGGCCGACTCCGAGTTCGTCGCGCTGGCCTGGCCGGACAGCGCCCAGTCGATGGTCGGGGCGGGCTGGCCCCAGCTGGCGGCCGTGCTGGTCCGGGCCGGGCCGGACAGCCCGGCCACCATCGGCAGCGCGATCACGGCGGGCAGCGCGGTGGCCGCGAGGCGCCGTCGTAAGGCGCGACCCCGGCCGGCGGCGGCCCGGAGCCTGAGGAAGGCAGAGCGGGGGATACGCGGGGGATAGGCGGGGAGTTGTCCATGGCGGTCTCCGTTCAGGCGGATCTGCGATCACGCGATCGCACAAAGCCGGACTCAACCGGACACTAGATCCGCCATCCCGGTGTGGGCAATGGCCTATTTTTCAGCTCATCGTGGTCACTGGGGCCGGGGCGGTGCTGCCCGGCGGCACCGGGCGGCGCGGAACGAACATCCACGCACACAGCGCGATCAGCGCGGCCACCAGCACGCAGTAGATCCAGAACGCCGCCGTCAGGCCCGAGGTGATGGTCAGGCCCTCCCTGGCCGCCTGGGCCGGGGTCAGCCCGAACTGGAGCGAGGCGGCCTGGGCCAGCTGGACCGGGGCCGAGATGGCCTGGGCCAGGAACGGCACGATGGCGGCGGCCAGCAGCACGGCTCCCTCACGGACCGGCCGCCACAGCGCGGCGACGACGACCACCGCGACGAACAAGATCATCACGATGAGGTCGGCGGCGATGACCGGTCCGGGGTTGGCGAAGGCGTTGCCCGCCGTGAAGTGATGCAGGGTGCCGTTGGCCTCCCGGACGGTGAAGCTGTCCCAGGACGGCGCGAACGCGATGGCCGCGCCGATGGCGATCACCGTGGCCAGCCCGATGGTCAGCAGCTGGGCCGAGCCGCGCGGCCGGGCCTGCGAGCTGACCGGCGGCAGCCACAGGGCCATCACGGCGCCCGCGGTGGCCAGCAGCCAGCCCAGGAAGCTGACGACCAGGCCGCCGCCGAGCAGGTGGGTGCCGCCGGACATCACGGTGCCGAGGTCGGCCAGGAACAGGCCCAGGGTCACCACGCTCACGCCCGCGGCCAGCAGCGCCCCGGCCCGCTGGCGCCCGCCGCCGAGCAGCAGGAGCACGGCCGCGGCCAGCCAGGCCAGCAGGTAGATGACGTGCGGCACCAGGTTGGAGGCCACCGCGGCCAGGCTCTGGCCGCCCACGTAGCTCGGGAACAGGCCGATCAGGCCGGCCGAGCACGCCGCCGGCCAGCAGCGCCGAGGCCGTGATGGCCTGGGTGCTGGTCCGGGCGCGGGACTGGCCCGGCTGGCCGTAGGACGGCTGGCCGGGCTGGGTGACGGGACCGGCCTGGGTGACCGGACCGGGCTGGGTGGCCGCGCCGGGCTGGGTGACCGCGCCGGGCTGGGTGACCGCGCCGGGCTGGGCGGCCGGACCAGGCTGGGTGACGAAACCGGGCTGGGTGACGGGACCGGGCTGGGCGGCCGGCATGATGGTGCCGGGCGTCTCGATGGTGGTCAGCCGGTGCCAGGCGCCGTACCAGCCCTCGGGCGACTCGTGCCACCACTCGAACGGCTGCGACTGCGGCGCCCCGGTCAGCCAGATGCCGTAGAAGCCCGGCCCGCGGCCGAGTTCGTACCGCGCTCCCCGGTACAGGACAGTCACGTTGTCAGGCAAGTCTGCGACCTTTCTGTGCTCGTACTCTCGACGGCAGCCTAGGCAGCCCGTCTCGCAGGCCGGCTGGACACTCCCTGAAGCCTTCCTGATCGGCCCGGGGTCAGCTCAGGGCCCGCTGACCGTCAGCCGGGCGATGGCCCGGTCCGCGGCCGAGCGGACCCGCGGGACCTGGTCGGCGCGCAGCCCCGTGACGGCCTCCAGCGCGTCGTCCACCCGGTGCCTGGCGATGACCTTGGCCGCCATCTCCCGGACCCGCCACGCCTCGTCGGCGGTGGCCCGCACGATGGCCGGGGTGGCCCGGTCCTCCCAGACGTACAGCAGCCCGCGGGCGGCCCACACCCGCGGCCAGTAGCCCTGCTTGCCGCCCTCGCCGCCGCTCAGCACGTAGGGGGCCGGCGCGCCGCCGAGGGCCAGCACCAGCGCGTCGTCGACCTCGCGGGCCTCCAGCAGGTCGATGCACCCGGAGACCACGCCCGCCGCGCCGCGCCGCTGGCACTCGGCTGCGACGTTCTGGCTCGGCGTCATCCTGCTGCCTGTCATGGCAGCAGGCTAGCTCGTGACCAGGCCCCGGAGCAGCGGCACGAAGTGGCCGAGCGGGGGGTGCCCGGCGGCGGGATCCTTGGCCGCGTCGTCCCAGCGGCGGACCCGGCAGGCGGCGGCCGCGTGCGGGCGGGCCTCGAACGCGGCCAGCTCCGCGCCCGCCATCGGGCCGCCCTGGACGCCGAGGGTGTAGACCGACGCCGGGGACAGCTGGTCCAGGTAGCCGGGCTCGGTGGCGCACAGGTAGCGCTTGGCGTCGACGTGCAGGCGGACCGGCTCGGTGACGTCCGGGCCGAACCACTGGGCCAGCCAGTTCGCGCCCTGCTCGCTATGCCGGTTATCGGTGCCGCGCATCAGGTCCCGGCCGGTGACGGTGCCGGTGAAGTGCCCGACGTCGTGCAGCAGGGCCGCGACGACCAGCGCGCCGGGGGCGCCGTCCCGCTCGGCCAGCGCGGCCGCCTGGAGCATGTGCGCGGCCTGGGTGACCGGCTCGCCCAGGTAGTCCGCGGCGCCCTCGCTGTCGAACAGGCCGGTGATGATGGTCACCGGGTCAGTCACTGGGGGTCCTCCGTGGCCGGGCGAGCGTCGAGCTGACGCCGCCCAGGGGATTGCTCATGCCTGGTCCGCGGTCCGGGGCCAGTCCAGCGTGAGGACCACGTTGCGGTCGGCGGGCGTGCCCGCGCCTTGGCCGCCCTCGGCGGTGATCTCGTCCCTGACCTGCCAGTCGTTGGCGGCCAGCTCGCGGGACAGGGCGGCGAGGTCGGCCACCTTGTCAATTCCCTGGTAACTCGGCGGCGCGGCACTGTCGATGACGGTGCAGGCGATGGCCAGGCCGCGGGCGGTCTCGAGCAGCTCGATGATCCGTCCCTGCTGCGGCCAGTCGATGTGCGAGGCGGTGGTGATCTGCCAGAAGCCGCCTCCGGCGCCGTCGGTGACCGGGGTGACTGCGGTGCTGGTGGGTGTGCCCGTTGATCCAGGCGATCACGTTCGGGCAGGCCAGCAGGACCTCGCGCAGCTCGGCGGCCAGGACGCGGCGCTCGGCGCCGGGCGCCCGCCGGTCGTTGACCAGGGTCTCCAGCGGGTGGTGGCTGAACAGGATCACCGGCCGGGTCGCGCAGGCGGCCAGCTCAGCCTCGAGCCAGGCCAGCTGGGTCGCCTCGAGCGAGCCCTGCCAGCCGCCGTTGGCGTTGACGGTGTCCAGCACCACGAGCCGCACCACGCCGTGGTCGAAGCCGTAGTAGGCGGTGCCCTCCTCGGCGTTGCTCTGGGTGTAACCGTGCCCGGCCGGCTGGCCGCCGGACCGGAAGTGCTCGCGGACGTAGTCGGCCCGGCGCACCGGGCTCCGGCCGGGATCGGGGGTGACCCGCAGCACGGTGCCGCCGGCCAGGCCCAGCAGGGAGTCGCCGTCGGCGTCCTCGAAGCGGGCCAGGATCTCGGCCGCGGGCACGCCGTCCGGCGGCGTGACGTACTTGACCGCGCCGGGCAGGACGTCGCGCAGCACGCCGTCGGGCACCACCGTGCCCTGGAGCATGTTGTCGTGGTTGCCGTGCACCGCGTACCAGGGCAGCCCGAGGCCGGTGGCCAGGAACGGGCGCCGGACCGCGTCCAGCACGCCCGGCGCGGCGGGGAAGCCGTAGCGGGTCCGGGGCAGGTCGGGCTCGGCCGGGCCGGGGTGCCAGTAGCGCTCGTCGGTGACGTCGGGCCCGGACACGCCCTCGTAGCGCTGCGGGTCACCGGAGTCGGGCCGGATCTCGCCGCCGCCGTCCAGCAGGCCGATGTAGGCGCGCAGCTCGTTGCGCTGGCAGTTGTCGCTGGCGTCCCCGGTGATGACCGCGAAGTCGGCCGGGGCGCCGGACACCGGGCCGCGGCCGTGCTCGCGCACGGCCCGGCACATGGTCTCGGCCACCTGCAAGGTGAACAGCTCCTGGGCCCGGTAGGTGCCGATGACGCCGACCTCGGCCCGCAGCGGCGAGTCGGGGTCGGAGTACCGGTCCAGCAGCTCGGCGCGGCCGGGGGACTGGTGGTCCATCACGTGGGTGTCGGACAGGTGGGCGAGCACCAGCAGCGGCCGGGCGGTGTGCCGCCAGCCGCCGGGCAGGCTGGCCCCGGCCAGCTCGTCCCGTAGCGAATGGGACTCTCCGTCGGCGGCCTCCAGCCGGCGATAGCCGCCCGCGCCCGGCTCGCCCGGGACCAGCCGGCGTTCTGCGGTACTCACTTGCGCGCCGCGACCAGGACCGGGGAGCCGTCCAGGGTGACCTGCACCGAGGTGCCGGGGGTCAGCGCCACCGCCTCGTGACTGGGCTGGTCGACCTTGACCGTCACGTCGCCCGACAGCCGGACGCTGATCCTGGTCGTGGCGCCGAGGAAGGTCCGGTCGGTGACGATGCCGTTGCCGCCCGGCTGCGCGGCCAGCCGCAGGCCCTCCGGCCGGACCAGCACGTCCACCTCGCCCGCCAGGCCCGCGGTCTCGCCCTGCACCGGCACGGCGGCGCCCAGGGCGCTGGCCGTCTCGCCGTCGAGCTGGCCGGGGATCCGGTTCATGGTGCCGACGAACTCGGCGACGAACGCGGTGGCCGGCCGCGCGTACAGCTCGCTGGGCTCGGCGATCTGCTCCAGCCGGCCTTCGCGCATGACCCCGACCCGGTCGGCCATGGACAGCGCCTCCTCCTGGTCGTGGGTCACGAACAGCGTCGTGGTCCGCAGCCGCTGCTGGACCGCGCGGATCTGCTCGCGGAGCTGGAGCCGGACCTTGGCGTCCAGCGCCGACAGCGGCTCGTCCAGCAGCAGCACCCGCGGCTCGATGGCCAGCGCCCTGGCCAGCGCGACCCGCTGCTGCTGCCCGCCGGACAGCTGATGCGGATGCTGTCTAGCCTGCGCGGACAGGCCCACCATGTCCAGCAGCTCGGCCGCCCGCCGGCTCCGGTCGGCCGCCGCCCGGCCGCGCATCCGCAGCCCGAACCCCACGTTGTCCAGCGCGGTCATGTTGGGGAACAGGCTGTAGCTCTGGAACACCATGCCCATGTCCCGCCGGGCGGCCGGGACGCGGGCGATGTCCCGGCCGTCGACCTGGACCGAGCCGGTGTCGGCCGTCTCGAACCCGGCCAGGATGCGCAGCGCGGTGGTCTTGCCGCACCCCGACGGGCCGAGCAGCGCGACCAGCTCACCAGGCGCGATGTCCAGCGAGAGCTGGTCCAGCGCCCGGGTGGCGCCGAAGGACCGGCTCAGGCCGGCCAGCTTGACGTGCGCGCCGTCCGCGGGCCGCGCGTCCGCCGTCCCGGCCGCCGCGCTGGCCGTGGAGTTGGTGGTCATCTTCAGTCTCCTTGGTTGGGCCGGCCGACGTCGCGCTGCACCACCGAGAACAGGGCCACCTGGCCGCCGCCGGTCCGCCGGGCCCGCCTGGTTCCGAGTGTGGCGATCGCCAGCAGGAAGATCCAGGTCACGAACAGCGCGAGCAGCGACGCGGCGACCGACACCGGCCCGCTGGTCTGGTCGAAGTTCACGATCCACACTGGGAACGTCTGGTATAGGTCGAGGCTGGCCATGGTGAACTCGCCGAGCACCAGCGCGACGGTCAGCACCGTGGCCGACAGCAGCGCGGTGCGCAGGTTGGGCAGGATGACCCGCCACAGCGTGGTCAGCCAGCCGGCGCCGAGCGAGCTGGCCGCGTCGACCAGCGTCTTGACGTCCAGCGCTCGCAGCCCGGCGTCCAGCGTCCGGTAGGCGAACGGCATGGCCAGGATCACGTACTCCAGCGCCAGCAGGTACGGCGTGCTCTTCAGGAAGCCGGGGGAGACCTGGAGCACGCCGACGATCAGCACCACGGGCGGGATGACGATCGGCAGGATCGTCACGGCCTCCAGCAGCCGGCGCAGGCCGGGCAGCCGCAAGTGCACGTAGATGGTGGTGGGCACCATCAGCACCAGGGTCACCGCGGTGGTGATCACGCCCAGCTTGACCGACAGGATGAGCGCGTCGGAGAACCCGGACTGGCTGGTCACCTGGCCGAACGAGTGCAGCCCGGCGAACTTCAGCGCCGCGTACAGCGGGATCAGGAAGTAGGCGCCGGCCAGCACCAGGATGACCCAGCGCCAGACCGGGAACGAGCGGCGCCGCCGGGCCGGGCTGGCCGCCGGGGCCGGCTGGCCGGTTACCACTTCGGTCGCTACCGCAGCCATCGTGCCGCCCTCCGCTGGAGCAGTGCGTACAAGACCATGAGGATGGCGATGACGACCACCATGCCCAGGCCCAGCGCCTTGCCGACGTTCTGCTGGCCCGCCAGCACGTTGCCGTTCAGGAACGAGCCGATCTGGATCGCGGTCAGCGGGATCGTCCCGCTGGTCAGCGCCTCGGCCGTGGCGTAGGCCGAGAAGGCGCTGCCGAACAGCAGCAGCACGCAGCCCAGGAACGACGGCATCAGCACCGGGCCGCCGATGTAGCGCCAGTAGTGCCAGCTGCGGGCGCCCAGGTTCTCGGCCGCCTCGCGCCAGGACGGCCGCAGGCCCTCGAAGGCGGGCAGGATGACCAGCACCATGAGCGGGATCTGGAAGTACATGTAGACCAGGGCGACGCCGCCCAGGTCATACAGGTTGAAGCCGTTGCTGTAGGGGTTGAAGCCGAGGTGGGCGAGCCATCCGGTGGCTACGCCGGTGGTGCCCAGCGTGGCGATGAACAAGAACGCCAGTGGCACCCCGCCGAAGTTGGCGAACACGCCCGAGGCGGTGACGGCGACCCTGGTCAGGATCAGGCCGCGCCGGGCCGTGAAGATGGCGTAGGCGATCAGGAAGCCGAAGATGCCCGGCAGCACCGAGGTGATCACCGCCAGCTCGAAGGTGACGGCGAAGCCGTGCAGGTAGATGCCGTGGGTGGCGATCTTGATGTTGCTCAGCGTGAAGTGCCCGCTGTCGGGGTTCTCGAAGGCGCCGATGGCGATGGCCACCATCGGCACGATCAGGCCGAGCACGACGTAGGCGCCGAACGGGACGATCCCGGCCAGCGTGCGCGCGCGCCGGGCCAGCCCGGCCGCGCGCCGCCCGGCGGTCCCCGCGGGGACCGCCGGGCTGTCCGTCTGGACCGCCATCGCTAGCCGATCACGCTCGACCACTGCTGCGCGACCTTGGCCTCAGCGGCCGACTCCTGGGCCTGGGTCGGGAACTCGAGCCCGCCGGACGGGGCCGGCGGCAGGGCCGCGAGCGCGGTCTTGTCCACGGTGCCGTTGCTGACCAGGGTGGACAGCTCGATGGGCCGGGCCTTGCCCTGCAGCCACAGGTTCTGCCCGGTGACCGAGTACAGGTACTCCTCCCACAGCCGTGCCGCGGCCGGGTCCGGGGCGGTCTTGCTGATCGCCTGGTCGTAGTAGGCCGCGTAGTGACCATCGCTCGGGATCACGATCTTGAAGGTCTTCACCGACGAGCTGATCTCGGAGGCCAGCAGGTAGTCCCACCAGACCACGATCGGGGTCTGGCCGCTTTCCACAGTGGTCGGGCCCGCCGTGACCGGCACGAAGTTGCCGGCCTGGTGCAGCTTCTTGAAGAACTGGATGCCGGGCTCGATGTTGCTCAGCGACCCGCCGTTGGCCAGGGCCGAGGCGTAGACCGCGGAGAACGCCGCGCTGGCCTGAGTCGGGTTGCCGTTGATGGCCACCTGATTCTTGTAGATCGGCTTGAGGAGATCCTTGAACGAGGTCGGCGGTACCTTAACCTTGGCTGAGTTATAGCCGATGGCCACATAACCGCCGTAGTCGCCGTAGTAATCGCCGTTGGTGGCCTTGGAATTGGCCGGGATGGAGCTCCAGGTGGTCACCTTGTACGGGGCCAGCAGGCCCTCCTGGCCGGCCTTAATGGCGAACGCGGTGCCCATGTCCAGCACGTCGGGCGCCCGGCTCTGCCCCTTGAGCTGCTCCATGGCGTTGATCTCGTCCTGGCTGGAGCCGTCGGGGTTCGCGTCGGTGATCTTGATGCCGTACTTGGCGGTGAAGTCCTTCATGATGGCGCCGTAATTGGCCCAGTTGGACGGCAGGGTAATCACGTTCAGGTGACCCTCCGCCTTGGCCGCCTTCACCAGCGCGGCCATGCCGCCGCCGACCGTCGCCGAGGTCGCGGTGGCCCACTTGGCGCCACCGCTCGCGCTGCCGCCGGACGAGCTGCTGCCGCAGCCGGCGGTCAGGACGAGGCTGCCGAGCGCTACGGCGCAGGCAGCGATTTTCTTGCTATTACGCACTATTTCCCCTCCGACCTGGGGACCTTTGTAGGTCAGGACGGGAGCATCGTGGCGGCAGGAAATGTCAGACCGGTGTATATGGCATGTCGCCAGGCCAGCCAGAAATTTAACGATATGTAGCTGGTCGGTTTGGCAGGCGTATTGCGGCCAGGCTGTACCGGAGCGCGCGGGAGAATAGGCCCGGCCGCGAGGAAAGGGGGGCTGCCGGATGGAGCGCGTCGTGATCGTCGGCGGCGGGGTGCTCGGGCTGATGCACGCGGTGCAGGCCCGGCGGCGCGGCCTCGCGGTCGTGCACCTGGAACGGGAGGCGGACGCGCGCGGGGCGAGCGTGCGCAACTTCGGGCTGATCTGGGTCAGCGGCCGGGCCCCCGGTCCCGAGCTGGCCCTGGCGCTGCGGGCCCGCGAGCTGTGGGAGGAACTGGCTGCCGCGGTGCCCGAGGCCGGGTTCCGGCCGCACGGCTCGCTCACCCTGGCCGCCGACGACGCCGAGCTGGCCCTGCTCCAGGAGGCCGCGGCCAGGCCGGACGCGACCGAGCGCGGCTACGAGCTGCTCGACCCGCCGGCGGTACGCGAGCTGAGCCCGGCGCTGCGGGGCTCGTTCGCCGGCGCCCTGCTGTGCCGCCGCGACGCGATCGTGGAGCCGCGGCTGGTGCCGGCCGCCGTCCGGCGCCACCTGCTGGCCGGGGGCGGGCCGGGGACCGGCGACTACGACTGGCTGCCCGGCCGGGAGGCGGTCGAGCTGGCCCCGCACGCGGTGCGCGACCACACCGGGCAGTGGCACCGCGGCGACCTGGTCGTGCTGGCCACCGGGGCCGCGCACACCGGCATCGCCGGCCCGCACCTGGCCGGCTACCACCGGCCGCCGGTGCGCCGGGTCCGGCTGCAGATGCTCCAGACCCGGCCGTTCGCCGGGCGGCTGACCACCTCGGTGGCGGACGGCGACTCGCTGCGCTACTACCCGGCCTACGAGCTGCCCGGCCGGGACCGGCTGCCGCCCCAGGCCCCGGCCGCCGCGGCGGCCCGGGCCCAGCTGCTGCTGGTCCAGCGCCTGGACGGCAGCCTGACCATCGGCGACACCCATTCCTACGACGAGCCGTTCGCGTTCGACGTCGACGAGGCGGCCTACGATCACCTGCGCGGCCGGGCCGAGCGGCTGCTCGGCACCGTGCTGCCGCCCACCCAGCGCCGGTGGGCCGGGGTTTACAGTCAGGTGACCACCAGCGAGCTGTACCACCGGTCCCGGGTCGCGCCGGGCGTGGTGCTGGTGACCGGGCCGGGCGGCCGGGGCATGACCTGCTCGCCCGCCATCGCGCAGGACAGCTTCGAGCTCGGGGAGCAGGACTGATGAGCAGGATCACGATCGCCTGCCTGGACATGGCCGGGACCACGGTCGCCGACGAGGGCAGCGTGATGGCCGCGTTCACCGCGGCCATGGAGCAGTTCGGGCTGGTCCCCGGCGCGCCCGGCTACGACGAGGCGATGACCGTGGTGCACGCCACCATGGGCCAGTCCAAGATCGAGGTCTTCCGCCGCATCCTGGCCGACGAGGAGCAGGCCCAGCGGGCCAACCAGGCGTTCGAGGCGTCCTACGCCGACGCCGTGGAGGCCGGCCAGGTCACGCCGCTGCCCGGCGCGGCGCAGACCATCTCCGCGCTGCGCGCGGCCGGCATCCGGGTCTGCCTGGCCACCGGCTTCGCCCCGCCGACCAGGGACGCGCTGCTGGACGCGCTGGGCTGGTGGCCCCTCATCGACCTGGCCCTGTCCCCGGCCGACGCGGGTCGCGGCCGGCCCTGGCCCGACCTGCCGCTGACCGCCCTCATCCGGCTGAGCGGCGGCGCGGTCAGCGAGCTGGCCGTGGTCGGCGACACCGCCAGCGACGTGGAGTCGGGCCTGCGCGCGGGCGCGGGCCTGGTCGCCGGGGTGCTGACCGGCTCGGCCAGCCGGGCGGAGCTGGAGCAGGCGGGCGCGCCGCATGTCCTGGACTCAGTCGCGGACCTGCTGCCCCTGCTGGGCCGATAGCTCGGCTCGGCCCGATCAGTACAGCTAGCTCAGGCCATCCGGCCAGCGCCGGGCGGCCAGGTCCTGGGCGGTCGAGAGCTGCTGCTGGGTGGGCTGCAGCGGGACCGCCGCGGGCACGGCGGGCAGGGCGCTCAGCGCGGCCCGGTCCACCGTGCCGTTCCTGATCATGGTGGCCAGCTCGACCGGGCGCGCGCCGCCGGCCAGGAACAGGTTCTGGCCCTGGGGCGAGTAGAGGAACTCCTCCCACAGCCGGGCCGCGGCCGGGTGCGGGGCCCGCCTGCTGATGGCCTGGTAGTAGAAGTTCTCGAACCGGGCGTCCGGCGGGATCACGATCCGCAGCCGCGGCACCGCGGGCCGGATCTGGGCGGCGAGCAGGAAGTCCCACCAGACCAGGATCGGGGTGCGGCCGCTGGATACGGTGGCCGGGCTGCCCGCCACCGGGACCAGGTTGCCGTGGCGGCGCAGCTTGCGGAAGAACTTGAGGCCGGGCTTGATGTCGCTCAGCGAGCCGCCGTTGGCCAGCGCGGCCGCCCACACCGCGTCCAGCGCCCCGGTGGCCGTCGGCGCACCGGGGTTGCCGGTGATGGCCACCTGGTGCCGGTAGGCCGGGCTCAGCAGGCTGCGGAAGGACCGGGGCGCGCGCCGCACCCGGGCCGGGTCGTAGCCGATCGCCACGTAGCCGCCGTAGTCGGCGTACCAGGTCGCGCTGGCCGCCTTCAGGGTGTCCGGGATGGCGTTCCAGCTCCGCACCTGGTAGGGCGCGAGCAGATGCCGCCCCTCGGCCTCGACGGCGTAGCTGGCGCTCAGGTCCAGCACGTCGGGCGCCCGCGCGCCGCGCTCCCCGCGGACCGCGCTGATCTCGGCCTGGCTAGTGCCGTCGGGTTCCTGGTCGGTGATCTTGATGCCGTACTTGGCGGTGAACGCCTTCATGATCGCGCCGTAGTTGGCCCAGTCACCGCGCAGCCGGATGACGTTGAGGCGTCCCTCGGCCCTGGCCGCCTGGATGAGCGCGGGCATGCCGCCCCCGGCGATCGCCTCGGACTGGTCGGCCCACGGGCCCCTGGTGCCGCCGGTGCTGGCGCAGCCGCCCGCCAGGACCACGCAGCCCGCGGCCGCCGCCCAGGCGGCCGCCTTCTTTGCTCCCCGCACGTGCTACCCCGTCTCAGCTTCTTCCGTCTCAGCTTTCCCCAGGTCAGATTCCCCAGGACGCCGCCGCCAGCGCGGCGACGTCCGGGTCGCTGCCCGCCAGCGCCACCCTGGCCGCCGCGGTCCGCCCGAACGCCCACATGGTCAGCTCCGCGGGCGACCCGGTCACCGTGACCACCGGCGCGCGCGCCTTGGCCATGATCCGGACCGGCCCGGCGGCCGCCCCGTCCGGCTGGTCGTCACGGGCCAGCTCCACCCCGACCGGCGCCTTGCGCAGCATCAGCCGGGCCAGCCGTAGCCGCCGCCACAGCAGTTCCGACAGGCCCGGATCCAGGTCCCGCGGCGCCCAGCCGGGCTGGGCCCGGCGGATGTCCTCATGATGCACGAAGAACTCGACGGAGTTGGCCTGGGCGTCCGCGCCGGGGATGGCGAACAGCGACAGCCGGGGCGGCCCGGCCCGGATCAGCTCGATCAGGCGGGGGAAGGGGGTCCGGCCCGCCAGCTGGTCCTGGAGCCTGCGGGTCCGGGCGGCCAGCGGCCCGCCCAGCACCCCGAGCCCGGCGTCCGGGCGGCGCTCGCGCAGCACCAGGTGCGCGGCCAGGTCGGCGGTGCGCCAGCCCGCGCAGAGCGTGGGCTGGTTGGGGCCGAGTTCCTCCAGCAGCGTGCACATGGCCAGTCGCTCATCGCGGGCATAAGTCACCCGCATGATCGTAGATTACCCGGGCATTCCGCGGGCCCCGAGCGCGGCTCATGGCGGTGGCGGATCGCGTCCGGCCGGGCGATAGCGTTACCTCATGACCAGCGAGGGACCGGCGAGCGGCCGGCGGCCGGGCTCGGGACCGGGCGCGCGACCGGGCGGGCGGTCGCCGCGCCAGGAGCTGGTGGCCATCCTCATCCTCGGCGTCATCGGGGCCGGCCTGGTGTTCCTGGCCCTGCGGCAGGGCTGGGCGCACGTCCGGACCGCCGCGCCGGCGCCGCTGCCCGCCAGCCTGATCACCGTCAGCGGGCAGAGCCTGATCCCCTACGCCGAGGGCCTGGCCATCGCCACGCTGGCCAGCCTGGTCGCCGTGCTGGCCACCCGCGGCATCGCCCGGCGCGCGGTCGGCGTGCTGCTGGCCGGCCTGGGCGCGGGCCTCGTCGCCGCGGCCCTGGCCGGGGTCTCCGCCGCCGCGGCGGTGGCGGCCGCGGCCTCCAGCCTCAGCCCGGCCACCGGCTCGGGCGCCTCGACCACCTCGGGAAACCCCGGCAACGGCGGTGCCTCGGACCTGCCCAACGTGGCGGGCTTCCACTCGCACGCCGTGCTCACCGCCGGCACCTGGCAGGCCGGCACGGTGCTCGGCGGCCTGATCATCATCGCCGCGGGCGTGCTCGTCGCCTGGCGCGCGGCCCGGCTGCCGGTCATGTCCAGCCGGTACGACGCCCCGGCCGTGGCCGCCCCCGCCCGGCCAGCCGCGCCGCCGGAGCCGCCGCCCGCCGCCCGCCCGGCCGCCGCGGGCCCCGCCCGCCCGGGCCGGTCCGACTCCGCCACCATGTGGGAGTCACTCAGCCGCGGCGAGGATCCCACCTAGCCCCGCGGTCGGCTAGAGGGCGTCAATCCACTGGTCCAGGCGACGCGCGGCGTTGTCCAGCAGGCTGGGGTCACGCATGGTGTTGGCCAGCAGCGCGCTGCCCTCGTAGGCCGCCAGCAGGTCGAGGGCAAGCTCGTGGGCGTCGCGCCGGCCCAGCGACCGGAACTGCGCTTCGGCCCACTCGATCGGGAGGCGCATCAGTTCAGCCGCCGCCAGGCCCGAGCCCTCGGCCCGCTTGTCGAGTTCGGAGCAGAGGCTGCCGAGGGGGCAGCCGTACTGGGCCACGATCTCGCTCTGGCCGGCGAACTCGCGCGACCAGGGCCTTCAGCCGGCCTTCGGCGATCGATGGCGCGCGTCGATGGAGGCGAGGGTCGTCCTGACCTGCTGGGCATGGGCTTCGATGACCGCGGCGATGACCTCGTCCTTGGTCTTGAAGTAGTAGTAGACGTTGCCCGGCGGCACGTCGGCGACCTTGGCGATGTCGGCGAGCGTCGTCCGCTCGATGCCCTGTTGGTGCAGGAGCTGGACCGCGGCGCGCGACCAGCCGCTCGCGCTTCCCCGGCCGCCGGTCGACGGCGGTCGACGCGCTGGCGATGTTGAGTCAGTCATCTCACTGATCAGGATACCGAGCGGTGGACGGCTCCCCCGTCGCGCCGGCGAGGCCAGCTCGGCTGCTCGGTCGGCGTTGACCATCACCAGCGGGGCCGCCTGCCGGGTGTTGCCGATGCGGAGGGCGATCAGTGCCGCGGCGGCCATCAGGATGCTGCCGACGAGCAGGGCCCGGTGGTAGCCGGCGTCCGCGGCAACCAGATGCGGCGTCCCGAGCCGCGACCAGGTCGTCGGTGTGGGTGATCGCGACGGCCGAGAGGACGGCGAGGCCGAGCGCGCTGCCGACCTGCTGGGACGAGTTCAAGCAGGCCGGCCGCGAGGCCCGCCTTGTCGGATGGCACGCCGGCGTTGGCCGCGGCGGTGACCGAGACGAACACCGATCCGGCCCCGAGCGACATCACGACGAACCCGGGCAGCAGGTCGCTCACGTACGAGCCGTGCAGCGGCACCCTCGACACCCAGTAGATCCCGGCCGCGGCGATCAGGCAGCCGGCGACCACCACCGGGCGGGTGCCGATGCGGGTGACCAGCTGGGACGCCATCGCCTCCCGCCACGGCGAACCCGGCGGTGATCGGGAGGTAGGCGACTCCCGCCTTCAGGGGCGAGTAGTGGAGGACCTCCTGCATGTAGAGGGTGGCGTAGAAGAACATCGAGAAGAACCCGCAGAACGCGATCAGCTGGGTCAGGTCGGCCGCGACCAGTCCCTTGACCCGGAGGATGGCGAAGGGAACCAGCGGATTGCGGCTTCGGAGCTCGTTGAACGACGAACGCCGGCGATCAAGACGGCGGATCCGGTCAAGGTGGCGATGGTCTGGCGCGATCCCCAGCCGACGACCGGGGCCCGCACCAGGCTGTAGACCAGCAACAGCATGCCGCCGGTCACGAGCACCGCCCCCTGCGTGTCGAAGGCCGCGTCCCCTCGCTCCTGGCCCGCGGTCGCTCCGCAGCAGGAGGAGCGCGCCGACCGCCACCAGGACGCAGATCGGCGGGTTGACGAAGAAGACCCATCGCCATCCCGGTCCCGCTGCGAGACACGCCGCCGAGGAAGACGCCGGCCGCCGCCGCCATCCCGCTGATGGCGCCCCACACCCCGAGGGCCGTGTTGCGGTCCTTGCCCTCGCGGAAGCTGGTGGTCAGCTCCGAGAGCGCGGCCGGTGCCATGAGCGCGGCGCCGATGCCCTGAACGAGTCGGGCGGCGACCAGAAGGCCCGAGCTGCTGGCGAGCCCGGCGGTCAGCGAGGTCACCGCGAAGACGGTCGAGCCCGGTGAGCAGCATGCCGGCGGCGCCCGAGCAGGTCGGCGAGGCGGCCGCCGAGCAGCAGGAAGCCTCCGTAGGTGAGGATGTAGCCGCTCGCCACCCACTGCAGGTTCTGCTGCGAGAAGTGCAAGGCTGTGCTGGATCGACGGCAGCGCGACGTTGACGATCGCCGAGTCGACGATGTCGAGGAACTGCACGGCGCACAGCAGCACCAGGGTGATGGCGCCGAGCCTCGAGCGGAGAACCAGCCGCGAGTCGGCATCCGGCCGTACGTGCTCCCGGACTGATTCCATGGGACTCCTCTGAAGAGTTAGGTTAGTAACCTAACTCACTCTTGTGCGGCAGCTCGTCGGTTGTCAAGTGAGATGACTAACTAACTTGCTGACGCTCATCGGGCTGGTCCGGGTCGCGACCGGGCAGTACGTGGGCGGTACCCTCTTGGCGATCGCGACGCTGGGCCGCCTGGTCCATCCGGCGGTGCCGGGCGTGCGTGACGTGCGGGTCAGCGAGCAGAACCGGGCCGAGAACGCTCGTGGCGCCATCGGCGGTGGCGCTGGCTAGGCGCTGATTAGTCGCTGGTTAGTCACTGGCTGACGGCCTTCCGTGAGGGGGCACCAGAGCGCCCGGTGGCGCTCTCGCTACGATTTGGTCGCAAGGCATCCCATCCGAGGGGGCAGCAGAACCGCGTGAGCGTGCTCGACGACATCCTCGAGGGTGTGCGCACCGACCTGGCCGAGCGCCAGCGGCAGACTCCGCTTGACCGCCTCAAGGAGGCGGCCACGCGGGCTCCGTCCCCCCGCGACGTGCGGGGCGCGCTGGGCGGCGACGAGGTCTCGGTCATCGCCGAGGTGAAGCGGGCCAGCCCGTCCAAGGGCGCGCTGGCCGCGATCGCGGATCCCGCGGCCCTGGCCGGCGACTACGAGGCCGGCGGCGCCCGGGTCATCAGCGTGCTGACCGAGCGGCGCCGCTTCGGCGGCAGCCTGGAGGACCTGGCCGCGGTCCGCGGCCACGGTTCAGTGCCCGGTGCTGCGCAAGGACTTCGTGGTCAGCTCCTATCAGCTCTGGGAGGCCCGGGCCTACGGGGCGGACCTGGTGCTGCTGATCGTCGCCGCGCTGAGCCAGAACGCGCTGATCTCGCTGGTCGAGCGGGCCGAGTCGATCGGGCTGGTGCCGCTGGTCGAGGTGCACACCGAGGACGAGCTGGACCGGGCGCTGGAGGCGGGGGCCAAGGTGCATCGGCGTCAACGCCCGCAACCTGGCCACGCTGGAGGTCGACCGCACGGTCTTCGCCCGGCTGGCCCCGCGGGTCCCCGACGGGCATCATCAAGATCGCCGAGTCCGGCGTTCGCGGCCCGCATGACCTGCTGGCCTACGCGGCGGCCGGCGCGGACGCGGTGCTGGTCGGCGAGAGCCTGGTCACCGGCAAGGACCCGCGCAGCGCGGTGGCCGACCTGGTCACCGCCGGGGCGCATCCGGCGCTGCGCGGCGACCGGGGCGGGCCGGGCCGGCGCGGAGCCGACCCCAAGGCCAGCGACCCAAGGCCGGCGACCCTGAGACCGGCGACCCCCAGGCCGGTGACCCGAAGGCTCCCGAGCCCAACCCGGAGCAGGACGAGTCGTGACCAGCGCCGCTGACCTGGTCGGCCGGCCCGGCCGAGCGTCCCCGACGGCACGGGGCACTTCGGCCGGTTCGGCGGGCGGCTGGCGCCCGAGGCGCTGATGTCGGCCCTGGCCGAGCTCACGCACGCGTACGCGGCGGCCAAGGCCGACCCGGCCTTCCAGGCCGAGCTGGCCGCGCTGCCCACCGGCTACGCGGGGCGGCCGACGCTGCTGACCGAGGTGCCGCGGTTCGCCGCCGCGGCGGGCGGCGGCCGGGTGTTCCTCAAGCGCGAGGACCTGACCCACACCGGCTCGCACAAGATCAACAATGTCCTCGGCCAGGCCCTGCTGACCCGGCGGATGGGCAAGACCCGGATCATCGCCGAGACCGGCGCCGGCCAGCACGGCGTGGCCACCGCGACGGCCGCCGCCCTGCTCGGCCTGGAGTGCGTCGTCTACATGGGCGAGGAGGACACCCGCCGGCAGGCGCTGAACGTGGCCCGGATGCGGCTGCTGGGCGCCGAGGTGGTCCCGGTCGCCGACCGGCAGCGCGACGCTCAAGGACGCCATCAACGAGACCTTCCGCGACTGGGTGTCCACGCGTCGACAGACCACGCACTACTGCATCGGCTCGGTCATGGGCCCGCACCCGTTCCCGATGATGGTCCGCGACTTCCAGCGGGTCATCGGGGTCGAGGCCCGCGCAGCAGATCCGGAGGCGGCCGGGCGGCTGCCCGACGCGGTCATCGCCTGCGTCGGCGGCGGCTCCAACGCCATCGGCATCTTCCACGCCTTCATCGGCGACGAGCCGGTGGCCCTGATCGGCTGCGAGGCCGGGCGGCGACGGGCGTGGCGACCGGCCGCCACGCGGCCACCGTGGCGGGCGGCTCGCCGGGCGTGATCCACGGCATGCGGCACCTTCCTGCTCCAGGACTCCGACGGCCAGACGCTGCGAGACGCACTCCATCTCGGCCGGGCCTGGACTACCCGGGCGTCGGGCCCGGAGCACTCCTGGCTGCACGACACCGGCCGGGCCAGCTACCGGCCGATCACCGACGCCCAGGCGATGCACGCGTTCTCGCTGCTGTGCCGCACCGAGGGCATCATCCCGGCCATCGAGTCCGCGCACGCGCTGGCCGGCGCGCTCCAGGTCGGCCCGGAGCTGGGGACCGGACGGCCTGCTGCTGGTCAACCTGTCCGGCCGCGGCGACAAGGACGTGGACATCGCCGGCCCGCTGGTTCGGCCACCTGGACGACGGCGAGATCGGCAGCCAGTGAGCGCGCGTGACCGCCGTCAGCCGCGTTCGAGCAGGCGCGCGGCCGAGAGCCGGGCGGCCGTGTCGGCTACCTGCCGGCCGGGTTTCCCGTCGGTGGCCGGCGCCATCGACGCCGCGGTGGCCATGGCCCGGGCCGGCGCCGACGTCGTCGAGATCGGGCTGCCCTACTCCGACCCGCTGATGGACGGCCCGGTCATCCAGGAGGCCGTGCACCGCGCGCTGACCGGCGGCATCCGGGTCACCGACGTGCTGGCCACCGTCGAGGCGGTGGCCGCGGCCGGCGTCCCGGTGCTGGTCATGACCTACTGGAACCCGGTCGACCACTACGGCATCCCGGCCTTCGCCCGCGACCTGGCCGCCGCGGGCGGCAGCGGGCTGATCACCCCCGACCTCACGCCGGAGGAGGCCGGGCCCGTGGCTGGCCGCGGCCGACGAGCACGACCTGGACCGGGTGTTCCTGGTCGCGCCGAGTTCCTCGCCGGAGCGGCTGGCAAGCTGATCGCCGAGACCTGCCGCGGCTTCGTCTACGCGGCCTCGCTGATGGGCATCACCGGGGCCCGGGAGTCGGTCGGCAGCCAGGCGGCCGGCCTGGTCGGCCGGGTCCGGGAGCTACACCGCCCTGCCGGTGGCGGTCGGGCCTGGGCGTGCGCGACGGCGCGCAGGCCGGCGCAGGTCGGCCGGGTTCGCCGACGGGGTCATCGTCGGGCTCGGCGTTCGTGCAGCGGCTGCTGGCCGCGCCGACGCCCGGCGGCGGGCTCGCCGCAGCGTCGCGCGAGCCTGGCCGCCGAGCTGGCCGCGGGCGTCCGGGCCGCCGCCGCGGCCGCGGAGCGTGACGCAGTCCGGCGCAACACGCCTGACCTGCGTAGGAAATCTCACGTTAACGTAGCGGCCGTGGCTAGCTATAATGTGAGGACGTTCGGGTAACTAGTACAGACCGGCCGAGTAGGGCGCCGTCCGTCCGGCTAGCGCAGCACCAGCCGGCTAGTGCAGTAGCACGCCGCAGTGCGCGCAGCTAGCGCTGAACGCTGAGCGTGGCAGGGCCAATGTCGTCCCGCCTCCACCACCTGCACGTCGATGGCGGACGAGACGACTGGAGCATCAATGGCACCTGCTCGCAGCACCCGGCCGGCCCCGCCCGCCCGGGCCAGCCAGGGGCTGTACGACAGCCGCCACGAGCACGACGCCTGCGGCGTCGGCTTCGTGGCCGACCTGACCGGCGACCGCCGCCATGACACCGTCACCCGCGCGCTGACCGTGCTGCGCAACCTGGATCACCGCGGCGCCAAGGGCAGCGACCCCGACACCGGCGACGGCGCCGGGATCCTGACCCAGATCCCCGATGAGCTGTTCCGCGCCGTATGCGAATTCGAGCTCCCGGCCCAGGGCAGCTACGCGGCCGGCCTGGTCTTCCTGCCCGCCGGCCCGAGCGGGCCGCCGCCGAGGCGGCCATCGAGCGGCTGGCGGCCGACGAGGGGCTGGCCGTCCTGGGCTGGCGCGAGGTCCCGCACGACCTGGCGCACTGCGGCCGCCGGGCGCCCGGGCGGTGCTGCCCGACATGGCCCAGCTGTTCGTGGCCGGGCTGGCCGGCGAGACCGGCCTGGCCCTGGACCGGCGCGCGTTCTGCCTGCGCAAGCGGGCCGAGCACGAGGCGGACTGCTACTTCGTCAGCCTGTCGGCGGCGACCATCGTCTACAAGGGCATGCTGGCCGCCCCGCAGCTGGAGCCGTTCTTCCCCGACCTGACCGACCCGCGGTACCGGTCGGCGCTGGCCGTGGTGCACTCGCGGTTCTCCACCAACACCTTCCCGTCCTGGCCGCTGGCCCACCCGTACCGGATCGTGGCCCACAACGGCGAGATCAACACCATCCGCGGCAACCGGAACTGGATGCGGGCCCGCGAGGCGCTGCTGGCCACCGACGCTGTTCGGGACCGACGCAGGCCGGCCGCGGGCTTCGAGCGGCTGCTGCCCATCCTGGACGAGACGGCCAGCGACTCGGCCAGCTTCGACGCCTGCCTGGAGCTGCTGCACCTGGGCGGGCGGTCGCTGCCGCACGCGGTGCTCATGATGATCCCCGAGCCGTGGGAGAACACTGCCCGCGATGGACCCGGCCCGCCGGGCCTTCTACGAGCTTCCACGCCTCGCTGATGGAGCCGTGGGACGGCCCCGCCCTGGTCGCCTTCACCGACGGCGCCGTGGTCGGCGCGGTGCTGGACCGCAACGGGCTGCGGCCGGGCCGGTACTGGGTGACCCAGCGACGGCCTGGTCGTGCTGGCCAGCGAGGTCGGCGTGCTGGACCTCGACCCGGCCACGATCGTCCGCAAGGGCCGGCTCCAGCCGGGCAAGATCTTCCTGGCCGACACCGCCGCCGGCCGGATCGTCGAGGACGACGAGGTCAAGGCGGGCCTGGCCGGGCAGCAGCCGTACGCCGAGTGGCTGCACGCCGGCCTGCTCCACCTGGACGAGCTGGCCGGCCGCGCACCCGCCCGCTGCCCGACAGCCGGCGCGCTGGTCACCCAGCAGCAGGCCTTCGGCTACACCGAGGAGGAGCTGCGGGTCGTGCTGGCGCCGATGGCCCGCACCGGGGCCGAGGCGATCGGCTCGATGGGCACCGACACGCCGCTGGCCGTGCTGTCCGACCGGCCGCGGCTGCTCTTCGACTACTTCCCCCAGCTGTTCGCGCAGGTCACCAACCCGCCGCTGGACGCCATCCGGGAGGAGCTGGTCACCTCGCTGGCCGCCACCGTCGGGCCGGAGCACAACCTGTTCGACCCCGGCCCGGCGTCCTGCCGCCAGATCGTGCTGCCCTACCCGGTGATCGGCGAGACCGACCTGGCCAAGATCGTGCACATCAACGACGACGGCGACCTGCCCGGCTTCGCCGCCCACGTGGTCGACGGCCGCTACCCGGTCGCGACGGCGGCGCCGGCCTGCGGCGCCGGCTGGACGGAGATCTGCGGCGAGGTCTCCGCGGCCATCGCCGACGGCGCGCGGATCATCGTGCTCGTCCGACCGGCTGCGCAGCCGACGGCGAGCACCTGGCCCCGATCCCGTCGCTGCTGCTGACCGGAGCGGTGCACCATCACCTGATCCGGCAGCGGACCCGCACCAGGTCGGCCTGATCGTGGAGTCCGGCGACGCCCGCGAGTGCCACCACCTCGCCCTGCTCATCGGGTACGGGGCCGCGGCCGTGTGCCCGTACCTGGCCTTCGACACCGTGAGCGACCTGGCCGGCCGCGGCGTGCTCGGCGACGTCACCCCGGCCCGGCCGGTGCGGACCTGATCAAGGCGCTCGGCAAGGGCCTGCTCAAGATCATGTCCAAGATGGGCGTCTCGACAGTCGCCTCCTACACCGGCGCGCAGATCTTCGAGGCCGTCGGGCTTGGCGCCGAGGTCATCGACGCCAGCTTCGCCGGGACCTCCTCGCCGCTGGGCGGGGTGGGCTTCGCCGAGCTGGCCGCCGAGATCGGCCGGCGGCACGCCCGGGCCTTCCCGGCCCGCGGCGCGGCCTGCCGCACCGGCGGCTGGAGACCGGCGGCGAGTACCAGTGGCGGCGCGAGGGCGAGCCGCACCTGTTCAGCCCGGAGACGGTGTTCAAGCTCCAGCACGCCACCCGCAGCGGCCGCGAGGACGTGTTCCGCGAGTACACCCGGCTGGTCGACGACCAGGCCGCGCGGCTGCTCACGCTGCGCGGGCTGCTGCGGATCCGCGGCATCGACGGCGCAGCGGGCCGGGCGCCGGTGCCGCTGGATGAGGTGGAGCCGGCCACCGAGATCGTCAAGCGGTTCGCGACCGGGGCCATGTCCTACGGGTCGATCTCGGCCGAGGCGCACGAGACCCTGGCCATCGCCATGAACCGGATCGGCGGCCGGTCCAACACCGGCGAGGGCGGCGAGGACGCCCGCCGGTTCCGGCCCGACGAGAACGGCGACCTGCGCCGGTCGGCGGTCAAGCAGGTGGCCAGCGGCCGGTTCGGGGTGACCAGCGAGTACCTGGTCAACGCCGACGACCTGCAGATCAAGATGGCCCAGGGGGCCAAGCCCGGCGAGGGCGGCCAGCTGCCCGGCCACAAGGTCTATCCGTGGATCGCCCGGACCCGGCACTCCACCCCCGGCGTCGGGCTGATCTCGCCGCCGCCGCACCACGACATCTACTCCATCGAGGACCTGGCCCAGCTCATCCACGACCTCAAGAACGCCAACCCGGCCGCGCGGGTGCACGTCAAGCTGGTCGCCGAGCCCGGCGTGGGCACGGTGGCCGCCGGGGTGTCCAAGGCGCACGCCGACGTGGTGCTGATCTCCGGGCACGACGGCGGCACCGGCGCCGCGCCGCTGACCAGCATCAAGCACGCCGGCGGCGCCGTGGGAGCTGGGCCTGGCCGAGACCCAGCAGACGCTGCTGCTCAACGGCCTGCGCGACCGCATCGTGGTCCAGGTCGACGGCCAGCTCAAGACCGGCCGGGACGTGATCATCGCGGCCCTGCTCGGCGCCGAGGAGTTCGGCTTCGCCACCGCGCCGCTGGTCGTGGCCGGCTGCGTGCTGATGCGGGTCTGCCACCTGGACACCTGCCCGGTCGGCGTGGCCACCCAGAACCCGGAGCTGCGCCAGCGGTTCTCCGGCAAGCCGGAGTTCGTGGTCAACTTCTTCGAGTTCCTGGCCGAGCAGGTCCGCGAGCTACCTGGCCGCGCTCGGCTTCCGGTCGGTGGCGGAGGCGGTCGGCCACGCCGAGCTGCTCGACACCGCGCGGCGCGGTGGAGCACTGGAAGGCCGCCGGGCTGGACCTGCGGCCGGTGCTGCACGTGCCCGAGCTGCCCCGCGACGCCGCCCGGCACCGGGGCCGCGGCAGGACCACGGGCTGGACCAGTGCGCTGGACAACACGCTGATCCTGCTCGCCGAGGGCGCGCTGGAGCAGGGCACCCCGGTCCGGCTCGAGCTGCCGGTCCGCAACGTGAACCGGACCGTCGGCACCATGCTGGGCAGCGAGGTCACCCGGCGCTGGGGCGGCGCGGGGCTGCCCGACGACACCATCGACTTCACGCTGACCGGCTCGGCCGGGCAGTCGTTCGGCGCGTTCCTGCCCCGCGGGGTCACGCTGCGGCTGCGCGGCGACGCCAACGACTACCTGGGCAAGGGGCTGTCCGGCGGGCGGATCATCGCCGCCCCCGGCCACCTCTCGCCCACCCACCTCCCCGGCCCCCTCCACGCGGATCAGCACGTCATCGCGGGCAACGTCATCGGCTACGGCGCCACCAGCGGGGAGATCTTCCTGCGCGGCGTGGTCGGGGAGCGGTTCTGCGTGCGCAACTCCGGCGCCACGGCGGTGGTCGAGGGCACCGGCGACCACGGCTGCGAGTACATGACCGGCGGCCGGGTGGTGGTGCTCGGGCCAACGGGACGCAACTTCGCGGCCGGGATGTCGGGCGGCATCGCCTACCTGCTCGACGCTGACGGCGGGCTGGTCAACACCGAGATGGCCGACTTGGAGCCGCTGAGCCAGGCGGACGGCCTTGTTATAGAAGATCTTGTCCGTCGGCATCATGCCGAGACCGGGTCGGCCGTGGCCGCCGCGCTGCTCTCCGACTGGCCCGCGGCGCTGGGCCGGTTCGCCCGGGTGATGCCGCGGGACTACCAGCGGGTGCTGGCCGCGCAACAGCGGGCCGAGCGGGACGGGCTGGATGTCAACGAGGCCGTCATGGCCGCGGCGCAGGGCTGAAAGGTAGGGGAGGCGGCATGGCTGACCCCAGGGGATTCATGACCACGCCGCGGCGGACCCCGGCCCGGCGGCCGGTGGACGTGCGGATCCAGGACTGGCGTGAGGTGTACACGGAGTTCGGCCAGGACGCTGCGAAAGGCAAGCGGGGCGGTGCATGGACTGCGGCATCCCGTTCTGCCACCAGGGCTGCCCGCTGGGCAACCTGATCCCGGAGTGGAACGACCTGGTCCGCACCGGCGACTGGCGCGGCGCGGCGGAGCGGCTGCACGCGACCAACAACTTCCCCGAGTTCACCGGGCGGCTGTGCCCGGCGCCCTGCGAGACCGCCTGCGTGCTCGGCATCAACGCCGATCCGGTGACGATCAAGCAGGTCGAGGTGGAGATCATCAACCGGGCCTGGGCCGAGGGCTGGGTGCCGCCGCAGGCGGCCCTCGCCGCGGGCAGTGGCGGCCGGGCGGCGGGTGGCGGTCATCGGCTCCGGCCCGGCCGGGCTGGCCGCGGCCCAGCAGCTGACCCGGGCCGGCCACCACGTCACCGTGTTCGAGCGGGCCGACGCGCCCGGCGGGCTGCTGCGCTACGGCATCCCGGAGTTCAAGATGGAGAAGCGCCACCTGGACCGGCGGCTGGTGCAGATGCTGGCCGAGGGCACCGAGTTCCGCTGCGGGGTCAGCGCCGGCGACCAGGTCACCGCGGCCGAGCTGCGGGCCGGGCACGACGCCATCGTGCTGGCCTGCGGGGCCACCGTGGCCCGCGGGCTGCCGGTGCCCGGCGCGGAGCTGGCCGGCGTGCACCAGGCCATGGACTACCTGCCGCTGGCCAACCGGGCGGTGGCGGCGCAGCGCGGTGTTAGCCAGCGCGGGGTTAGCCAGCACGGTGTTAGCCAGCACGGCGGAGAGCCCGCCATCAGCGCCCGGGGCCGCCACGTGGTGATCATCGGCGGCGGCGACACCGGCGCCGACTGCCTGGGCACCGCGCTGCGGCAGGGCGCGGCGTCGGTGACCCAGCTGGAGATCATGCCCCGGCCGCCGGAGGGCCGGCCGACGGGCCAGCCCTGGCCGACCTACCCGATGATCTACCGGGTGACCAGCGCGCACGAGGAGGGCGGCGAGCGGGTCTACGCGGTGTCGACGACGGAGTTCGCCGGCGATGCCGCGGGCCGCGTGCGCGCGCTGCGGCTGACCGAGGTGGAGGCATCGGGGCGGTCGTTCGCCCCGCTGCCCGGCACCGAGCGGGAGCTGCCCTGCGACCTGGTGCTGCTGGCCATGGGGTTCACCGGCGCGCGAGCGCGGCCGGCTGGTCAGCGAGCTGGGCGTGGAATTTGACGCGCGCGGCAACGTGGCCCGCGACGGCGGCTACGCCACCTCGGTGCCCGGCGTGTTCGTGGCCGGGGACATGGGCCGCGGCCAGTCGCTGATCGTCTGGGCCATCGCCGAGGGCCGGTCGGCCGCGGCCGCCGTCGACGCCTACCTGAGCGGCGGCCGGACGCTGCCGGCCGCCATTGAGCCCACTGCCGTGCCGATGCGCTAGACCTGCGGGTAACGTCACAGAACATGCCGGTGGCCTACCTCCCGAGCCCCGGGCGCGGACTGTGGCACCTGGGCCCGCTGCCGCTCCGGGGCTACGCGCTGACCGCGATCGCGGGCGTGGTCGTGGCGCTGTGGCTGACCGACCGCCGGTACCGGCACATGGGCGGCCCGCGGGGCATGATCTGGGACGTGGCCACGGTGGCCGTGCCGGCCGGGATCGTCGGCGCCCGGCTGTACGCGGTGCTCACCGACTACCCGGCCTACTTCGGGCCGGGCCGGGACTGGGTGTCGGTGTTCCGGATCTGGGACGGCGGCCTGGGCAGCACGGGCATGGTGGGGGCCGCGGCCATCGGGGCGTGGGCCTACTGCCGCCGCTCCGGCTACTCGATCGGGCCGATGGCGCTGGCCGCGGCGCCCGCCGCCGCCGTGGCCCAGGCCATCGCGACCTGGGGCAACTGGTTCAGCCAGCGGCTCTACGGCGGGCCGTCCACGCTGCCGTGGGCGGTGGCCATCAGCCCCGAGCACCGGGTCAACGGCTACGAGAGCTTCGCCACCTTCCAGCCGCTGGTGCTCGTACGAGTCGCTGTGGGACCTGCTGGTGGCGGCCGCGGTGGCCTACGCGATCCGGCGCTTCATGCTCACCGGCGACCGGGCGTTCGCGGTCTACGGGGCGCTGTACGGGGCCGGCCGGTTCACCATCGAGGTGCTGCGCATCGACTACGCGCCGCGGCTGCTGGGGATCCACACCACCGAGCTGACGATGCTGGTCGTGGTCATCGGCTGCGTCGCCTACCTGGCCGCCACCCGCTCCCGGCGGGGCCAGCCGTCGGCCAGCGCCGCCCTGCCGGGCAGCGCGGCCGGGCTAACCCGGCCGTTTCCTACCGAACGGGAAGCTCGGTGACAGCACCGGAACTGTTGTCAATCGCCCGCCCTGGCGGCTGATCGCGCCCTACGGTTACTGGCGGTAGTCAGTTAACTACGGGGAGAATTCCAGTGGCTGGTGTGCAGGTCACCCCGGAGCTGCGGGGCGCCCGGGTCGGCGCGCGGGCCCGGACGGAGCGGATCACGCCGGCGGTGCTGATCGTCGCGCTGTCCGCGCTCGGGCTCGGGCTGCGGGTCTACTGCCTGCTGCGGCCCGGCTACCTGCTGGGCGTCACCGAGTACGACGACGGGTCCTACTTCGGCAGCGCCATCCGCCTGGTTCAGGGCCAGCTGCCGTACC
This sequence comes from uncultured Actinomycetota bacterium, assembly GCA_963730265.1. Taxonomy (GTDB): domain Bacteria; phylum Actinomycetota; class Actinomycetes; order Streptosporangiales; family Streptosporangiaceae; genus DASUBV01. Next base: position 2,549,579 of record CAVSRG010000009.1, on the reverse strand, counting down.
GGGACTTCGTGTTCGTGCAGCCCCCCGGCATCACGCTGCTGATGGCGCCCGCGGCGCTGCTGGCCAAGGTGACCGGCACGGCCTGGGGGCTGGCCATCGGCCGGATCCTGACCATGCTGGCCGGCACGGCCAGCATCACGCTGGCCGGGCTGCTGGTCCGCCATCGCGGCCGGCTGGCCGTGATCGTCGCCTGCGGGATCTGCGCCGTGCACCCGGACGCCATCTTCGCCGCCCACACGGTGCTGGTGGAGCCGTGGCTGGTGCTGTTCTGCCTGATCGGCGCGCTGGCCCTGTTCGATGGCGACCGCCTGGCGTCGGGCCGTCGGCGGGTGGCGTGGGCCGGGGTGGCGTTCGGCTTCGCCGGCGTCGTCGAGGCGTGGGCGATCCTGCCGGTGCTGGTGCTGCTGGTGCTCAGCGCCCGGCAGCCCCGCCGGGCCGCGACCTTCGTGGCGGGGGTCGCGGGCGGGTTCGCCATGCCGACGCTGCCGTTCCTGGCCCTGGCGCCGGGCAGCTTCTACCGCAGCGTGATCACCGCCCAGGTGGGCAGCCGCCTGAACGCGACCAGCGTCTACTCGCTGTACCGGATCCGGCTGATGGCCGGGCTGTCGGACATCGCCCACCCGCCGGCCCTGCTGGTGCTGCTGGTCACCGCGCTGGTGACCGGCTTCGTGGCGGTGGGCAGCGTGGCCGCCTGGTCCCGGCTCGACCAGCCGCCGCCCGCCCTGGACTGGTACGTCGCCGTGACCGGCGGCCTGATGGGGCTGATCTTCTTGTGGCCGCCCCAGTTCCACTACCACTTCGTCGGCTTCCTGGTCCCCTTCCTGGCCATGGCGGTCGGGCTGACCGCCGCCCGGGTGGTACAAGCCGCCAGTGCCGGGCCCCCGCGGCTGGCTGTGATGGCGCGGTCCGGGCCGGTCGCGGTGGCGGTGGTGTTCCTGCTGGCCGCCGGGGTGGTCCAGTTCCGCTACGAGACCCCGCTGTCGGCCAGCGTGTCCCCGGCCCAGCTGGCCGCGGCCCGCCAGGTCATCCCGCCCGGCGCGTGCGTGCTCGCCGACGAGGTGTCCTACGCGGTGCTGGCCGACCGGTTCGTCAGCTCCGTGCGCGGCTGCCCGGAGATCGACGACGGCACCGGGGTCAACTACGCCCTGTCCCACGGCCTGAACACCGGGACCGGCGCCGCCCAGGTGCCGTCCGTGGCCGCGCTGTGGCACTCGGCGTTCGCCCGCGCGCAGTTCATCTGGCTCTCGGTCCACGCCTACAAGCGGATCCCCTGGACGCCGCACCTGCAGGGCTATTTCCACGCCCATTTCCGGCGCGTGCCCGGGCTGCCTGGCCTGCGGCTCTACCGGCGCCGGGGCTGATAGGGCGGGGTCCTCGCTCGTGTTTTCGCAACGAAAGCCCAACGGTCGCATAACCATATGCCCTGGGTTGTCGTAATCCCCCGGGGGCCGCCATAGCCTGCCAGCAGGAGCACCGGGCACCGGAGCATTCAGCACGGCCGCGGCGAGGGGGCTACATTACATGCGGGGAGTGCGGGCGCCGTTCCTGCTCCGCCGCATGGCATCGGCGTGGCTGCTGCTGGCCGCCTTCATGCTCACCGTGTTCATCGCCGCCGCGCTGCTGGCCGCGCTGGCCAGCTTCAACGCCCAGGTCCTCCCGCAGGCGGCCCGCCGCCAGCTCACCGCGGCCTCGGGCCAGACCGGCGTCGTGATCAGCGGCGCGGTGGACGCGACCATCGCCGCCGCCGACCAGCCGGCGGTACGGGGCGCGGTGGCCGCAGCGTTCGGCTCGGCGCCCTACCACCTCGACAGCGCCGTCTGGTCGAACCCGCTCGGCCTGCCCCGCGCCGCCGGCAGCCGGGTCATCCCGCTGGCCGAGGCGGCCGCGCTGGACCACGTCCGCCAGCACGCCACGCTCCTGTCCGGGGCCTGGCCCGGCTCGCCGGCGCCGGGCCAGCCGGTGCCGGCCGCGGTGCCCGCCGCCGCCGCGGCCCAGCTCGGCGTAAAGCCCGGCGACGTGGTCGCGGTGCGCGACCGGGACAACGGCCGCCGGGGGAGCCTGCGGGTAACCGGCGTGTTCGCGCTGCGGGACCCGGCCTCGACGTACTGGGGCCTGGACCAGGTCGGCACCTCGGGGATCAGTACCGCGCCCGGCTACATCACCTACGGCCCGTTCGTGGTCAGCCCGGCGGCGTTCTCCGCCCGGCCCGGCGGCCTGACCGTGGGCGAGGCGTCCTGGGCGGCTGCGCTGGAGCCGGCCCGGATCCAGGGCAGCCAGATCTCCGACCTCGGCGCGCGGATCAGCCACGAGGCCAGGTACCTGCAGAACACCGTCCGGCTGGGCGGCCTCCAGGTGTCGACGGGCCTGCCCGCCCTGCTGGCCGGCCTGAACCGCGCCCTGACCGTGGCCCGGTCCCTGCTGGTGATCAGCGCCCTGCAGCTGCTGCTGCTGGCCGCCGCCGCGCTGATCCTGGTCAGCCGGCTGCTGACCAGCCACCGCAGCGCCGAGAACGCCCTGCTCAGCTCCCGGGGCGCGACCAGCTGGCAGCTGGCCGGGATCACCCTGACCGAGACGCTGGTGCTGGCCGCGGTGGCGGCCGCCGCGGGCGCGGTGGCGGGCACCCGGCTGGCCGCCCTGCTCGGCCGGGCCGGGGCCCTGCGCGCCGACCGGCTCGTGCTGGCCGGCTTCCCGGCCAGCGTCTGGCTGGCGGTCGCGCTGATGCTGGTGCTCTGCCTGGTCATCGCGGCCTGGCCCGCGCTGCGGCCGGCCGCGCCCGGCGCGGACGCGGTCCGGCGCGGCCGGCAGGCCACCGTGGCCGGGATCGCCCGCTCCGGCGCCGACGTCGCGCTCATCGTGCTGGCCCTGATCGCGCTGCGGGAGCTGCGCAGCTACTCGGCCGTGGCCCGGCTGCCGACCGGCGGGCTGGGCCTGGATCCCGTGCTCACCGCCGCGCCGGCGCTGGCCCTGGCCGCCGCCAGCCTGGTGCTGCTGCGCCTGCTGCCGGTGGCGGCCCGGCTGCTGGAGCGGCTGGTCGCCCGGAGCCGGCGGCTCGGCGGCGCGCTGGCCAGCTGGGAGATCAGCCGGCGCGCGATCACCCAGAGCGGCCCGGTGCTGCTGGCCGTGCTGGCCGTGGCCACCGGCACGCTGACCCTGGCCCAGTACCAGAGCTGGCGGCAGTCCGCGCATGACCAGGCCGCGTTCGCGGCCGGCGCCGATGTCCGGGTGAACACCGCCGGGCCCCTCTCGATGGCCCAGGCCGGGGCGATCGGCCAGGCTCGGGGCGTGACCGCGGCCATGCCGGTCAGCGAGCAGGGCGGCTCGCGCGGGACGCTGCTAGCCCTCGACGCCCGGCAGGCCGGGTCCACCGCGCTGCTGCGGCCCGACCTGTCGCCGCTGCCCGCCGCCCGGCTGTGGCGCCTGCTCGCGCCGCCCGCGGCGCCCGGCCTGGCCCTGCCCGGCCGCCCGGCCCGCCTGGCGGTCACGGCCAGCCTGAACGCCAACGGCCACGCCGGCCTGCGCCGGGCGACGGCGACGATGTGGGTGCAGGGCGCCGACGGCGTGGTCTACACCCGGCCCCGCCGGCCCGCTCCCGGCCGACGGGCGCAGCCATGTCCTGGCCGTCCAGATCGCCCGCTCGGCCAGCTACCCGCTGCGGCTGCTCGGGCTGTCGCTGAGTTACGGCATGCCCCCGCCCAGCCGGGCCCAGCAGCGCAACGGCGTGCCGATGAGCACGCTCACCATCTCGCGGCTGGCGCTCGGCCAGGCCGGGAGCGCGTTCACCTCCGGCCAGGCGCTGAGCAGCTGGCGGGCCACGGCGTCCGCCCCCGGCCTGGCACAGGCGCCGTACCGGCCGGTCACCATCCTGCGGCCCAGCGTGAGCTCCTGGCGCCCGGCCGGCAACGGCGCGCAGCGGCTCACCTTCCAGGCCGGCTACGTGCCCGGCCCGACGGTCCAGAACCCGGTCGGCTACAACGGCACGCTGGTGCTGGCCGCCCGCCCCAGCTCGGCCGTCCTGGCCGGCGTGGCCACCCGCCGGTTCGTCGCGGCCAACCATGTCCACCTGGGCAGCATCGTGAGCATGCCGGCCGCCGGGACGACGATCCCGGTCCGGATCGCCGCCGTGATCACCGCGTTCCCGACCGCGCCCGGCAGCGCGCTGATCGTCGGCCAGGGCCCGGCGCAGGCCCTGCTGGCCAGCAGCGGCGCCGGGCCGCTGCCGGTGACCCAGTGGTGGCTGCGGACCCGGCACGGCGACGCCCCGCCGGGGCTGCCCGCGGGCTCGTCGGTCACGGTGCGGGCCACGCTGCTGGCCGGGCTGCTGGACAACTCGCTGGCCGCCGCGCCGCTGCTGGAGGGGCTGGCCATCGCCGGCGCGGCGGCGCTGCTGGCCGGCCTGGGCTTCTCGGCCGGGGTGGCGGCCAGCGTGCGGGCCCGCCGGGCGCAGAGCGCGCTGCTGGCCGCGCTGGGCTACCCGCGGCTGGCCCAGGCGGCCGGGCTGTGCCTGGAGGAGCTGATGCTGACCGCGCCCGCCGCACTGGCCGGCCTGGGCGTCGGGGTCGGCCTGGCCCATGTGATCGTGCCCGCCATCACGCTCACCCCCGACGCCGCGGCGCCGGTACCGGCCGTACTGGTGCGGACCCCGCTGGCCTGGGCCGCGCTGCTGGCGCTGGTGGTCATCGTGACCCCGGTGGCGGTGGCCGCCGTGGCCCTGGCCCGCCGCCCCGACCCGGCGGCCGAGCTCCGGGCGGCAGAGACGTGAGGCGGGCCTGGCGGGAGATCGCGGGAACCGGGACCGCGGCCGGGATCAGCCTGGCCCTGCTGGTGGCGGTCAGCGTGTTCGTCGCGGTGGCGGGCGCGCGGGCCAGCCAGACCGTGCCCACTCGCGCGCTGCGGGCCGGGCTGGCCCGGCTGGCACCCGTGGACAAGACGGTGCTCGGCACCCTGGACCTCGACCTGGCCGGCACCAACGGCAACCCGGTTCAGGGCTCCGACCTGGCCCTGCTGCGCTCCCAGCTGACCACCAGCCTGACCAGGGCCGCCCTGCCGCTGGCCGCCCGCCAGTCCGACTGGTCCGGCCTGACCACCGCCTACAGCCCGGTGACCGCGGGCGCCCGCCGCGGCTACGTGTCCGGCACGCCGCCGCAGCTCGAGGTGCTCTACCGGGACTCGCTCGCGCACTACGCCCGGCACCTCACCGGGCAGCTGCCCACCGCCAGTCACGCCGCGCACGGCAAGGTGTTCTTCCAGGTCGCCGTCACCGCCGGCACAGCCAGCCGACTCGGCCTGAAGGTCGGCTCCCAGGTGGGCATCGAGCCCAACCTCACGCTGCAGGTGACCGGGATCTTCGAGCCGGCCCGGCCCGGCTCGGCGTTCTGGGCCGTGGACCCCGCGGCCGCCGCGCCGACTTCCAACAAGACGGACAACTCCGGGCCGTACTGGACCGGCGCGGTGTTCATCGGCCCGGCCGAGCTGGCGCTGCTCCAGGCTCACACCAACGTCAGCGCCGTCGAGCTGTCCTTTGGCTTCCCGATGAGCCTGCACGGGCTGACCGCCGCGCAGAGCGGCCCGCTGCTGGCCAAGCTGTCCGGGCCGAGCATGCAGAACCTGGGCCAGGTCAGTGTCAGCCCGCCGATCCAGGTGGTGCTGTCGGCCAGCGTGGCCGGCTTCCTGGGCACCTTCGCCAGGGAGCGCGCCGCGGTCAGCGGCGTCCTGGACCTGCTGGTGGTCAGCCTGGCCGCCATCGGCATCGTCGTGGTGCTGCTGGGCGGCCTGCTGCTGGCCGAGCAGCGGCGCGGCGAGTTCGCCCTGCTGCGCGCCCGCGGCGCCGCCCGCCGCCAGCTGGCCGGGCTGGCCCTGCGGGCCGCGGCGCTGGTCGCGGTGCCCGCCGCCGCCGCGGCCGCGGCGGCGGCCGTCAGCCTGACCCGCGGCGCGGGCGGCTCGATGGCCTGGTGGCTGGGCGGCCTGACGCTGGCCGCGGCGCTGATCAGCCTGCCCGCGCTGACGGTGCTGCGGCTGCCCAGGGCCCGGCGGTCCCGCGAGGCCAGCGCCCGGACCCTGCGCCGCCGCTCGGCAGCACGGCGGCTGGTGATCGAGGGGGCCCTGGTCGCCGGGGCCGCGGGCGGGCTGATCGTGGCCCGCCAGCAGGGCGTGTCCGGCCCCGACGTGCTGACCAGCGCCGCCCCGGTGCTCGTCGCGATCCCGGCCGGCGTGCTGGCCGTGCGCCTGTACCCGGTCCTGGCCCGCGGCCTGCTGCACGCGGCCGGCCTGCGCCGCGGCGCCGTGGCCTACCTCGGCTTCGCCCGCGCCGCCCGGACCACGATGATCTCCGTGCTGCCCGCCTTCGCCCTGGTGCTCGTGCTGGCCGTGATCTCCTTCGGCGGCATGGTCCGGGCCGCCGTGACCCGCGGCGAGGTGGCCGCGTCCTGGCAGCAGGTGGGCGCGGACGCCGCCATCAACACCCAGAACGCCCAACCCCCGCTGTCGCCCGCCACCGAGCGGGCCATCGCGGCCGTGCCCGGCGTGCGGCGCGCCGCCGCCCTCTCCCTGACCCTGGGCAGCCAGGCTAACGGCAACCTGGTCGCCGTGGCCGTGGTGCAGCCGCGGCAGTACGCCGCGCTGATGGCCGCCACCCCCGGCCCGGCGTTCCCGGCCGGGGCGCTGTCCCGGCGGGCGGGCGGCCGGGTGCCCGCCGTGGCCACGCCCGCCGCGGCCAGGGCGCTCGGCCAGCCCGACGCGCGGCTGACCATCGGCACCCTCGGCCAGTCGGTGAACATCCGGGTGGTCCGCACCGCCGTCGCCGGCCCGGCCGTCAGCGCGGCGTCCGGCGCGTCGCTGCTGATCCTGCCCCAGTGGGCGCTGCACGGCATCGCGCCCGCGCCCAGCCTCATGCTGCTGGCCGGGCCGGGCCTGGACGGGCCGCGGCTGCGGGCCGCGGCCGGGAAGATCGTGCCCGGCTCGGCCATCACGCTGCGGGCCAGCGTGCTGGCCGTGCTGGCGCAGGCGCCGCTGCCGCATGGCGTCTACGTGGCCTACGCCGTGGGTGCCCTGGTCGCGGTCGGCTTCGGGGTGCTGGCCCTGCTGATCTGGCTGCTGCTCAGCGCCGCCCCGCGGGAGGCCGCGCTGGCCCGGCTGGCCGCGATGGGCCTGTCGGCCCGCCAGGGCAGCTGGCTGGTGCTGGCCGAGGCGCTGCCCGAGATCCTGGTCGCCGCGGCGGCCGGCACCGCGTGCGCCTGGGCGCTGGTCTCGCTGGTGGGTCCGGACCTCAGCCTGGCCGGGTTCACCGGCTCGGGGGCCGGGGTGCCGATTCAGGCCGAGCCCGCCACGCTGGCCATCGCGGCCGCGGGCCTGCTGGCGGTGGCCGCGCTCACCCTGGTCGGCCAGGCCCTGTTCACCGGACGGCGCGGCGTGACTCGGGCCCTGCGGATCGGCGACTGAGGGACGGAGGATCATGGAGATGCGGAGGCGAGGTGATGGCGATGACGAGTGACCCAGGCCGGGCAGGTAACGGCCCGGCTGCCGCCACGGGAATCGCGGAGCTGGGTGCCGAGGCCCTCAGCGCCCGTACCGCCTACGGCGAGGGCGCGCTGGTCGTCTGCGACCGGGTGGTCCGCATCTACGTCGGCGAGGGCATCGAGGTGCAGGCCCTGCAGGGCCTCGACCTGCTGGTGCAGCCCGGCGAGCTGACCGCCGTGGTCGGCGCGTCCGGCAGCGGCAAGTCCACCCTGATGAACATCCTGGCCGGGCTGGACGTCCCCACCGCGGGCACCGTCCGGGTCGGCGGCCGGGACCTCGGCGGCCTCAGCGCCAGGGAGCGGCTGGACTACCGGCGCCGCCAGGTCGGCTTCGTCTGGCAGCAGACCGCCCGCAACCTGCTGCCCTACCTGACCGCCAAGCAGAACGTGATCGTGCCCATGCGGCTGAGCCGGGCCAGCCGCCGGCAGCGCTCCCGCCGGGCCGACGAGCTGCTCGGCGCGCTCGGCGTCGGGTACTGCGCCGACCGCCGGCCCGACCAGATGTCCGGCGGCGAGCAGCAGCGCACCGCGATCGCCACCGCGCTGGCCAACGAGCCGTTCCTGCTGCTGGCCGACGAGCCCACCGGCGAGCTGGACAGCGCCACCGCCCGCGACGTGTTCGGCGGGCTCCAGACCGCCAACGCCGAGCTCGGCGTGACCGTCCTGGTCGTCACCCACGACCCGGCCGTGGCCGATCAGGTCAGCCGGACCGTGGCCATCCGCGACGGCCGGACCAGCAGCGAGACCCTGCGGCACGACGTCGAGGACGGCAGCGGCAGCCGGCATGCCGTGGAGTACGCGGTGCTGGACCGGGTCGGCCGGGTCCAGCTGCCCCGCGACATGATCGAGGAGCTGGGCATGAAGGACCGGGTCCGCCTGGAGCAGGAGCCCGACCACATCGGGGTCTGGCCCGACAGCCGGCGAGCCGGAACGGAGGACCGGGCATGAAGCGGGTAGGGGAGGTGGGCGGGGGGACGTCGTCCGCCGTCACCGCCCAGGCCATGGTGTCGGCCATTGACGTCACCCGGACCTTCGGGCACGGCGATACCGCCGTGCAGGCCCTGCGCGGGGTCAGCTTCACCATCCCCAAGGGCCAGCTCACCGCGCTCAGCGGCCGGTCCGGCTCGGGCAAGACCACCCTGCTCAACATCATCGGCGGGCTCGACACGCCCACCGGCGGCCAGGTCCGCATCGGCGGGCGCGACCTGACCGTCATGACCGAGCACGACCGGATGCTGATGCGCCGGGGCACCGTCAGCTTCATCTTCCAGTCCTTCGGGCTGATCCCGATGCTCTCGGCGGCGGAGAACGTCGGGATCCCGCTGCGCATCGCCGGCGTCAGCCGCCGCGAGCGCGAGGAGCGGGTGCAGCTCATGCTGGACATCGTCGGCCTGGCCGAGCACGTTGCCCAGCGGCCCAACGAGCTGTCCGGCGGCCAGCAGCAGCGGGTCGCCATCGCCCGGGCCCTGGCCGTCAGCCCGGAGCTGCTCATCGCCGACGAGCCGACCGGGCAGCTCGACTCCGAGACCGCGCGGCAGATCATGCGGCTGCTGCGCACCGTGGTCCAGTCCGAGGGCATCACCGCGCTGGTCGCCACCCACGACGCCGCGCTGCTGGAGCTCGCCGACTCCGTGCTGAGGCTCGAGGACGGCCGCCTCGCCGACTCCTAGGCCGGCCCGGCGCTCTGGCGGGTGATCTCGGCGAAGAAGGCGATGGTGTCGGCCGGGCTCAGCGAGCTCGCGCTCAGCCGGTTGATGACGTCGAGGTAGTGGTCGACGTCGGCCCGCCGCTCCAGGTACTGGGCGCCGGTGAGCTGCTCCAGGTACACGACGTCGGCGATGTCGGGCTGGCTGAACCGCAGCACGGTGAACGAGCCGCCCGCGGCGTCGTGGCCGCCGGCCCGGAACGGGATGACCTGGAGGCTGACGTTGGGCAGCCGGGCCACCTTGATGAGGTGGTAGATCTGCTCGAGCATGACCTCGGGCCCGCCGACGGCGCGGCGCAGGGCGGCCTCGTCGATGACCGACCAGACCTGGGGCGCGCCGGGCGTGGTGAGCAGTTCCTGGCGCTTCAGCCGGATCGCCACGCGCCGCTCGATCTCGCTCTCGGGCGCCTTGCGCAGGCCGATGGCGGTGACGGCCCGCGCGTAGGCGGGCGTCTGGAACAGGCCATTGATGAACTGGAGGTCGAAGGTCCTGATCCGCTGCGCGGCGGCCTCCAGGCCCAGGTAGGGCTCGAACCAGCCGGGCAGGATGTCGCCGTACCTGGCCCACCAGGCCTGCGCGTTGGCCTGGGTGGCCAGCGCCATCAGGCCCGCGATGACCTGCTCGTCGGTGACGCCGTACAGGTCGAGCAGGTCAGAGACGTCGCGCTCCTTGAAGCCGACCCGGCCGTGCTCCATCCGGCTGATCTTGGAGCGGGAGGCCCGGATGCGCCAGGCGGCGGCGTCGGACGTGACGTCGGCGGACTCACGCAGGCGGCGCAGCTGGCCGCCGAGCATCATCCGGACCACAGCAGAAGCAGGCCCCGTCCCCTCGGGGGACGGATCGTCCTGCCCTGCGCTCATAACCGCTCCTGGCCGGGGCATCGCACCCGGACCCGCGTCCCGGCCAGGGCGAGGAATGGCCTGACAATGGCGTTTAACCGGTGCACACCATACCACCGCCCGACGGGCGGCCCGGGCACTCTCCCCGCGGCAGGCCGAAGGGGCGAAAGGAACTTATGTTAGATCGTCGAATTCGCCGTTCCTGACGCCCGCCAGGAACGCGGTGATCTCGGCCTTGGTGTACACCAGCGCGGGCCCGGAGGGGTGCCGCGAGTTGCGCACGGCGACGTCGCCGCCGGGCAGCGCGGCAACTTCCACGCACGCGCCGCTCGGGTTGCTCGCGGTGCTCTTGCGCCAGCGGGCCGGTACCTCATCGCCAGGGATGCCGTTCGGGATCTGCATGTTCTCTCTCCCCGTGCTGCCAGCCTCCGGCCGCGGGCACCGTGCCACGCCGCCCGCGGGCCGCCACGTTTGGTGGCATATGAGTATCCTAACAGAGCAGATGCACGTGCATTGGCTCGTTGCAAATGGCCGTGCATCTGCCGTTGTCAGCGGGCAGTCCGAAATAGGCCCCGGCGGGCTGCCCGGCGAAGGGCGCCAGCAGCCGGCGGCTAGCTGTGCAGGACGTTGTCCGGGTCGTGCAGGACGACTGTTCCCGCGATCAGGTCGTGCAGGGTCCGGCGGTCGGGACGCGACAGCATGAAGATGAACGACACCAGCTCGGTGATCACCCACAGGATGCCGTCGATCAGGCGGCCGACAACCTCGCGCAGGGCCATCCACCAGAAGGTGGCCACCCGGCCGTCCTCGGGCCGCCAGCAGCGCATGCCCAGCACCTGGAGGGCCGGGGTCTGGCCGTTGCCCCAGACGATCAGGCCCCAGATCAGGTAGCCGATGCCGAGGGTAATAATGCACAGCGGAATGGCCAGGAAAAAGGCGCCGATGCGCCGCCCGGAGGTGGCCAGCGCGGTTCCGTTCGGCAGGGCCAGGCCGCTCTCCTGGTCGAGGTACATGCCGGAGGGGATGGCGGCCATGGCCGACGGCACGGCCACGTAGGCGCCGGGGGACGGCGGGACATACCCCTGCGGCGGCGGTGCATAGCCGGGCTGCTGTGCATAGCCCTGCTGCCCGTAGCCTTGCTGGGCGTAGCCCTGCTGCTGACCGTAGCCCTGCTGCTGGTCATAGCCGGGCTGCTGGTCATAGCCCGGCTGGCCGTAGCCCTCGGGCGGCGGCGCGCCCTGGGCTGGCGGCGGCAGAATGTTGTCAGGCGGCTGGTTCATGGACCCCTCCAGGGAAAGCTGGCTCGCCCGCGCAGCGGGGAATGCCCGGAAATCGCCTCAGGTCCGGGACGGAAAAAGACGCCAGCGACAGACGGTAATTGCCGCGCGTCGCTGATAACCGGTAGCCCCCTAGCCCTGGCTCCTCGCGTCAAGCGCGCGAAGCTCCCCACTGCGCCAGCACGTGGACACTTAGTATGCAGCTTGGCCACACTGGCTCGTTAGGCAATAAGGGTAACGATCTTATTACGAGGATCCTATTCGGCTAATGCGGCGAAAACACACCAGAATGGCTTTGGGTCATTTGCCGTCCAGGTAGGCGGCGAACCGGTCGTCGACCTGGCCCGCGGTCAGCCCGAAGTCGGCCAGTGTGTACTGGTGTGGCGCGGCGGCCGGCCGGGCCGCGCGGCCGGCGTGCAGCGCGCGCATGGCGTCGGCGGCCGCGCCGGTGAACGGCAGCCCGAAGCGGGCGTAGACCGACTCGGCGGTGCCGACCGGGTCGGCGACCAGGCGGTCGTAGTCGACGTCGCAGAACCGGGCCGGGTCGTGCCGGGCCCGTACGGTCAGGAACTCATCCAGGCCGCTGGCCCACAGCTCGAGCTGGTCGCGGCCGATCGCCTCGCCGCGGAACGCCGACGACCAGCCGTCGGAGGCCCGGGCGGCCAGGCTGCACGCCGAGGCGATCGCGGTCGCGGGCGCCCGGTGGGTCTGGATGACCAGCGCGTCGGGGTAGGCGCGCAGCAGCGCGTCGAGCGCGAACAGGTGGCTGGGGTTCTTCAGCACCCAGCGCCGGCCGGCGTCGGGCAGCCCGATCAGCTGAAGGTTGCGCCGGTGCCGGCGGTAGGCGCCGGTCCAGTCCTGGCCGCGCAGCCAGGCCGAGTAGCGGGGCAGGTGGGCCAGGCACTCATAGGACACCGAGCGCATCGACTGGCGCAGCAGCTGCCAGCACTCCTCGACCTGGTCGGCCGCGATGTAGTGCACGCCCATGAACTCGGGGTGCTCGACGTGGTGCTGCTGGTAGGCGGCCTGGATGTGCTGGAACACGGGGTTGCCGGGCCAGGTGTCGCGGGGCGGGCGGGGCTGCGGGGCCTCGATCAGCCACAGCTCCAGGCCCTGGTGGGCCGGGTCGGCGGCGAGCAGCCGGTGCAGCGCGGTGGTCCCGGTCCGGGGCAGCCCCGTGATGAACACGGGCCGCTCGATGGCGACCGCGGCATGGCCGGGATGCGCGGCCCAGGCCGCCTCGCTCAGCAGCCGGGCCACCAGCGCGCCGCGCAGGAAGGACCGCATGACCCTGGCCCCCAGCGGCGTCAGGCCGGCGTCGGCGGCGCAGGACTCCAGCAGCACGGCCAGGCCGTCGCGGTAGTCGTCGGCGCCGAAGTCGGTCAGCCCGGTGATCCTGGTCGCCGAGGCGTGCAGGTCGTCCACGGTGCCAACGGTCACGGCGGGCCTCAGTGGTGGTACTCGCCGCAGTTGACGTCCAGGCACTGGCCGGTGATGGCCCGGGCCAGGTCCGAGGCCAGGAACAGCGTCGCGTCGGCGATCTCGTCGGGCTCGGGCAGCCGGCCCAGGTCGATGCCGGCCGCGGTCTCGTCGTAGATGGCCTGGACGTCCACGCCGCGCTTGTGGGCCAGGTAGCCGAAGTACCACTTCAGGGAGTCACCCCAGATGTGGCCGGGGGCCACCGAGTTGACCCGGATGCCCTGCGGGCCGAGCTCGGTGGCCAGGCTCTGGGCCATGGCCAGCAGCGCCGCCTTGGCCAGCTTGTACGGGCCCATGGTGCGCTGGGAGTAGCGCACCACCATGGAGTTGATCATCACGACCGAGCCCGCGCTGGCCGCCAGCGCCGGGATGAACAGCCGGGTCAGCCGCAGCGCCGCGACGACGTTGGCGTCGAACCCGGCCTGGATGGCGTCCAGGCCGACCGAGGCCAGGTCGGCGATGGGCGGCATGGCCAGGGCGTTGTAGACCAGCGTGTCGACCCGGCCGAAGGCCTCCACCGCCGCCTCGGCCAGCTGCGCGGCGGCCTCGGGGTCGGTGAGGTCGGCGGGGACGGCCAGGCCGCGGCGGCCCAGCGCGGCGACCTCCTTGGCGACCTCCTCCAGCCGGGCCGGGGTGCGGGCGGCCAGCACCACGTCGGCGCCGGCCCGCGCCCCGCGCACCGCGATGGACCGCCCCAGGCCGGGGCCGACCCCGGCCACCACGATCACCTTGTCGGCCAGCAGCATCGGCTCAGCTCCCCGCTATCCCTCAGCCCAGCATCCGCCGGGCGACGGCCGCCTGGCGCCCCGCGATCTTGCCCGCGTACTCCTCCGGCGTGATCCGGGCCTGCTCGCAGTACGGCAGGTGGCCGGCCAGGTCGCCGGCGGGCACCACCTCGACCCGCGGCCCGTCCTCGGCGGTGAGCGGCCGGGCCAGCCGCTGCCAGCGGATCTGCACGTAACCGCGGCGGTGACCGGTGAGCTCCAGCCAGTTGGCCAGGCCGGGGTCGTGCTCGGTAATCACGAACCGGATCCGGCCGTCGGGGTCGATGCGGGCCTGGTCAGCGGTCAGGCTGGTCTGGTGGTTGATGTAGTCCAGGGAGACGTACCACCTGCTGCCGAGCTGGATGCCCTGGTACGGCGCCACCCCCGGGCCCGCGGCGGGCACGGTCACGATCATCGCCTGGTCCGGCGCCAGGTCGAAGTGGCCGGCCGAGGAGAACTGGGTGACCAGCCCGCCGGGCGTGGAGCGGGGCGGCGTCATCGTGTTGACCGGCAGCTTCAGGTAGAACCACTCGGGAAAGGCCAGGAACGTCCGCAGCCTGGACAGCAGGATCTTGCCCGCCACCCGGTAGCGCTTCTCCAGCGCCCGCGCGTCCGGCGGCTGCGGGGCCCGCCCGGCCCGGTCCGCGCGCCGGATGGTGATGGTGCCGCGCTGCTGGCGGTCCCAGTCGCTGTACACCTCGCGGACCAGCAGCATGGCCGCGCCGGGCCCCAGCGGCACGTAGCCCGGCTCCGGGTGGTCGCGGGCCGGGCCGAAGCGCAGCTCGAACGACCCGTCCGGCGCGATCTCGACCTCCCGGTCGTCGAAGGCCGTCAGGCTGCCCGGCACCTCGACCGGGGAGTAGTCGCCGTTCAGCACCTGGAAGCTCAGGTCGGTGGTGCTGCCGCGACGGCCGCTGACCACGTACTCCGCGTCGTCGCGCAGGTAGGCGTGGAAGTACAGGGTGTCCGGGTTGTCCAGGCCCAGCTTGGTGTACGGGCCGGTGGACTGGACGAAGTACGGGAAGTCGCGCTGGTAGGCCCAGGCCATCTGGAGCGAGGCCCGGATGCTGCCGGCCAGGTAGTCGTAGCCCTCGGCCAGGTCCTGCTCGCCCGCCACGTGCGGCGCGCTGATGATGATCTTCTCGGCCTCGAGCACCGCGTCAGCGAACGACTGGGTGAGCACCGGCTCAGACTAGAACACGTTATAAAAATGCGTCAATCAGCCGAGGTCACGAGAGGCTGCACCCGCTCGTTCGGGCGGGCGTGGTCACCAGTAGCCGATCGTGATGTCTCCGTTGGAGTTGTGCGCGGTGATCACGTGGGAGGAGGCCGGTGACTGGGCCACCTGGATGGCCCGGCTGCCGAACTGGGGCACGGGCGCGTGGACCTGGTAGGCGGTGCTCCCCGGCGGCAGCAGCACCGTGATGTTGCCGTACTGGTCGGACACGTCGACCTGCCGGGGGACCTTGGTGAACCGCAGGAAGATGTCGCCGTTGTTGTCGCTGGCGGTGACGTCGCCCCCGGCCAGGCCGGTGATCGTGATGCCGCCGAAGGTGTCGCGCAGCGTCACGTCGCCGCTGAGCCGCGTCCCGTTGATGTCGCCGCTGTTGGTGTTCAGCTGGAGACTGCCGGCCAGCCTGGTGGCGGACAGGCTGCCGTAGGTATTGGCCAGCCGGATGGTGCCGGTCAGGCCAGGCGGCCGAGAGGTCGCCCGAGTTGTCGGACAGGCTGACCCGGCCGCGCAGGCCGCTCGCGGTCAGGTTGCCGAAGTTGTCGCTCGCGGTGACCGGAAGCCCGGCCGGCACGGTCGCGCTGAAGCTGAGCGAGCAGTTGCCGACGGACGTCCGGCACGTCGGGCTGAGGATCAGGCCCCTGGCGGTGGACCGGTGGCCGAAGCTGGGCCGGACGAGGCTGCCCAGCAGGCTGCCCCGAACCTGGATCCGGTGGCCGGCGCCGGGCCCCAGGGTGAGGTCGGCGTTGCTGATCGTCAGCCGGGACTGGCCGCCGCTGGCCGGCGCGCTGAGCCGCACCGAGTAGTCGGCCTGCTCGCCGTTGGCCAGCTGGTTGACGGCGAGGCGGCCCCAGCCGGTCGCGAAGAGCCCGATCAGCCCCAGCACCACGGGGATGCCGATGGCCAGGACCACCCGGCGCGCGGGCGTCAGGGGCGTGCCGGACCGGCCGGGCGTGGCGGACGTGGTCATCATCCCGCTCCCAGGTAGCGCAGGACGGCCAGCACCCGCCGGTGGTCGCGGTCGGCGGGGGCCAGCCGGAGCTTGGCGAAGATGTTGTTGATGTGCTTGGCCACCGCGCCCTCGCTGACCACCAGGGCGGCCGCGATGGCGGCGTTGGACCGGCCCTCGGCCATCAGCGCCAGCACCTCCCGCTCCCGGCCGGTCAGGTCGGCCAGCGGATGACGGCTGCGGGCCAGCAGCTGGGCCACGACCTCGGGGTCCAGCGCGCTGCCGCCCGCCGCCACCCGGTCCAGCGCGTCGAGGAACTCGGCCAGGTCCGCGACCCGGTCCTTGAGCAGGTAGCCGACGCCGTACGGCCGGTCGGAGATGAGCTCGGTGGCGTAGCGCTCCTCCACGTACTGAGACAGCACCAGCACGCCCACGTCCGGCCAGCGGCCCCGGACCACCAGGGCGGCCCGCAGGCCCTCGTCGGTGAAGGTCGGCGGCATCCGCACGTCGACCACGACCGCGTCCGGCTCGTGCTGGCCCACGGCGCGCAGGAACGCCTCGGGCTCTCCGGCCGCCGCCACCACGTCGTGGCCAGCCTCGGCCAGCAGCCGGGTCAGGCCCTCGCGCAGCAGCACCGAGTCCTCGGCGATCACGACCCGCATGGCAGCTCCACCTCGATCACGGTGGGCCCGCCGGCCGGGCTGAACACCGACAGCCGCCCGTCCACGCCGGCCAGCCGGTCGGCCAGGCCGGCCAGGCCCTGGCCGTGCCGGTCCGCGCCGCCGATGCCGTTGTCCCTGACGGCCACCCGCAGCACGCCGTCGTAACTGTCCAGCGTGACCGCGGCCTCGGTGGCCCGGGCGTGCTTGGCCACGTTGGTCAGCGCCTCGGCGACCACGAAATAGGCGATGGCCTCGGCCGCTATGGCCGGCCGGGTGACCAGGTCGGCGCGTACCGTGACCGGCACCGGGCAGCGCGCGGCCAGCCCCGAGATCGCGGCGTCCAGGCCCCGGTCGGCCAGCACCGGCGGGTGCACCCCGCGGACCAGGTTGCGCAGCTCGGTCAGGGCCTGCTTGGCCTCGGCGTGCGCCTCGTCGATGATGCGCATCGCGGCCTCCGGGTCGCTGGCGAACCTGGCCTTGGCCCGGCCCAGGTTCATGGCCAGCGATACCAGCCGCTGCTGGGCGCCGTCGTGCAGGTCGCGCTCGATCCGGCGGCGCTCGGTATCCGCCGCGCCCACCGCCCGGGCCCGGCTGCGCTCCAGCTCGCCGATCCGGGCCGTCAGCTCCGCGCTGCTGGTGCCGGGACCGATCATCCGCCGGGCGAAGGCGGTGTCCAGCGCGGCCAGGCGCTGGGTCACGCGCGGCGCGGCCAGCAGCAGGACCAGGCCGATGGCCGACGCGCCGGCCAGCTCGGCCGGGCTGGCCGGCAGCGGCGCGCTGACCCGGAACCTGGCGTGCAGCTCCAGCCAGAGCACGCCGGGCAGCCCCAGCATGGTCAGCGCGAATGACCACAGCGTGAGCACGGCAAAGGCCTGGGCTGCGCTGAGCGGCAGCCGCAGCAGCGCGTAAGCGAAGCTCCGGCGGGTCGCCCGGGCGGTGAACAGCTCCCGGACCTGCCGCGACCAGCCGGCGTCGGGGTCGCGCAGCACCGGCGGGGGCGGCGGCAGCTCGACGCCCAGCAGGATGGCGAACCGGACCTGCTCGGCGCGGGCGAAGCGGAGGCTCAGGTACAGCATCCCGGCCAGCACGGGCAGGCCGGCCAGGAAGAACCACAGGGTGGCCAGCCCGAGCAAAGTCATGGCGCTGACCACGGCGAAGGCCATGGCACCGGTGATGGTCCCGGACACCAGGTGGATGACGGCCAGCCAGGTCGAGACGGACCCCAGCGGCCGGACGGCCCGCAGCGCCACGGCCATCGCCGCCGACGCCGCCCCCGATGCCCGGGGCGCGGGGGCGGCGCTGGTGCTGTCCGGCGCCATCCGCTCCTCCTCGACCCGCGGCCGGGTGGCCGCCGCCCTTTATTGAACCGCTGTATCCCGAGGTTAAGGGAACCAGGGCGCGGCCCCCATCCCGCAGGCTTCCCGGCCGACGGGGGAGCTAGCACCACCGCGGAACCGGACCTCAGCGGGATGTCGCCGGACCGGCCCGCCGCGCGACGCTGCCAGAGTCGCCCGGGTCAGCGCGGCCCGGGCTCCTTCTCGCCCAGCGCACCTCCGAGAGGAATCCCATGAGCACCACCTTCACCGAGTCAGCCGACCCGCTGATCGAGGTCAGCCAGGTCACCAAGCGCTATGAGGGCGGCGGCCAGCCCGCCGTGGACGGAGTCACCCTGACGGTCGGCGACGGCGAGTCCGTCGCGATCATGGGTCCCTCGGGCAGCGGCAAGTCGACGCTGCTCAACCTGATCGCCGGCCTGGACCGGCCGACCAGCGGCACGGTCACCGTCGACGGCGAGCGCATCGACAGCCTCAGCGAGACCGGCGTGGCCCGGTTCCGGCGCCGCGAGATCGGCATGATCTTCCAGTTCTTCAACCTGCTCGACGACCTGACCGTCGAGGACAACGTGCTGCTGCCCGCCCAGCTGGCCGGGGTGCCGCGGGCGCGGGCCAGGGTCCGCACGGCCGAGCTGCTGAGCGCGCTGCGGATCGACAAGCACCGCAACGCCTACCCGGGCCGCCTGTCGGGCGGCGAGCGGCAGCGGGTGGCCATTGCCCGGGCGCTGGTCAACCGGCCCGCGCTGCTGCTGGCCGACGAGCCCACCGGCGCCCTGGACACCGCCACCGGCGAGGAGATCGGCGAGCTGCTGCGCGACCTCAACCGGTCCGGGCAGACCATGGTGCTGGTCACCCACAACCCCGAGCTGGCCGCGCGCTACGCCAGCCGGACGGTCTGGATCGTGGACGGCAAGATCTCCGAGGCGGCCGCGGTGACGAGGGCCGGGCGATGATGGGCCCGGTCGCCCGCGCGGTGCGCGGCGGGGTGTCCCGCCGCCGGGTGCAGACCTTCGTCATCGGCCTGGTCCTGATGATCTCGGTAGGCGCGTCCGTGCTGGCGCTGTCCCTGGTCGTGGACTCCCGGTCCCCGTTCGACCACGCGTTCGCGGCCCAGCACGGCGCGGACGTGGCGGCCAGCATCGACACGGCCAGGGTCACCCCGGCCCAGCTGGCCGCGGCTCGCCGGCTTCCGCAGGTGACCGGCTCGGCCGGGCCGTTCCCGCAGGCGGGAGTCAACGCCCGGATCGGGCCCGGGCTCCAGGGGTCGCTGCCGCCGCTGAGTTTCGTCGGCCGGGCGTCGCCGGGCGGCCCGGTCGACGACCTCAGCCTGCAGTCGGGGCACTGGCCCCGCCAGGCCGGCCAGGTAGTGCTGGCGTTCAACCCGGCCAGCGACTTCCAGCTGGACCTGCCGCTGGGCACCAAGGTCACCGTGACCAGCGCACCCGGCCGGCCGAAGCTGACCGTCGTCGGCATCGCGACCTCGGTCACCAACTCGGCCGACGGCTGGGTGACCCCCGGCGAGCTGGCCCGGCTGCGCGGGCCGGGTGAGCCGGCCACCGTGCAGGTGCTGTACCAGTTCCGCAGCGCGGCCACCGCCGCGGCCATCAGCCGCGACGAGCGGGCGATCAGCGCGGCCCTGCCGGCCGGGTCGGTCACCGGTGCCACCTCCTACCTGGCGGTCCGCGTCGGGGAGACCTCCCAGATCGGGCCGTTCGTGCCGTTCCTGGTCGCCTTCGGCATCATCGGCCTGGTCATGTCGGTGCTGATCGTGGCCAACGTGGTCAGCGGCGCGGTGGTGTCGGGCTACCGGCGCATCGGCATCCTCAAGAGCATCGGCTTCACGCCCGGCCAGGTCGTCTCGGCCTATGCGGGCCAGGTGGCCATCCCGGCCGTGACCGGCTGCGTGCTCGGCGTGGTGCTGGGCAACCTGCTGGCCCTGCCGCTGCTGGCCCAGACCGCGAACGCGTTCGGGGTCGGCGGCCTGGGCGTGCCGGCCTGGGTGGACGCGGCCGTGCCCCTGGGCATGCTGGCCGTGGTGGGCATCGCCGCGCTGCTGCCGTCGCTGCGCGCGGGCCGGCTGAGCGCGGTCCAGGCCATCGCGCTGGGCCGGGCCCCGGCCACCGGCCGCGGCTACGCCGCGCACCGGCTGCTGGCCGGGCTCCGGCTGCCCCGGCCGGTGAGCATCGGCCTGGCCGCCCCGTTCGCCCGGCCCGCGCGGACCGCGATCACGCTGGCGTCCGTGCTGCTGGGCGCGACCGCGGTGACCTTCGCCGTGGGGCTGAGCAGCTCGCTGAGTGACGTGGTGACCGGGCTGTCGCACGCGCGGGCCCAGCCGGTCCAGGTCAACCCCAGCTCCCAGAACGCGTTCAGCTTCACCGCGGCGCAGCAGCACGCGGTCGAGACCGCGCTCAGCGCCCAGCCGGCGACGGCCCACTACGCGGCCGAGACCGACCAGGTGATCAGCGTGTCCGGGCTGCCCGGGCAGGTCCCGGTCACGGCCTACAGCGGCGACTCGGCCTGGACCGGCTACGCCATGATCAGCGGGCACTGGTTCACCGGTCCCGGCCAGGCAGTGGTGCCCAGCGGCTTCCTGTGGGCCACCGGCAAGTCGGTCGGCCAGACGGTCACCCTGGTGAACGGCGGCCACCAGGAGACGGTCCGGATCGTCGGCCAGGTCTTCGCGACCGACCACCGCGGCGTGACCATGATCATGAGCGCCCGGACGCTGGCCCGGCTCAGTCCGGGGCTGGTCCAGCCGTACCAGTTCGACGTCGGGCTCCGGCCGGGTAGCTCGGCCCAGAGCTACGTGTCGGCCCTGAGCAGCCCGCTCGGCTCGCGCTACCTGGTCGGGCTGACCGACCGCAGCTCCCAGGTCATCGACCTGATGCTGGGCCTCATCGGCACCCTGACGGTGTTGCTGGCCCTGGTGGCCGGGCTCGGCGTGCTCAACGCCATCGTGCTGAGCACCCGGGAGCGGGTCCACGACCTGGGCGTGTTCAAGGCGGTCGGGATGACGCCGCGGCAGACCATCGCCATGGTGGTGTGCTGGGTGGCGGGCACCGGCCTGATCGCGGGCCTGATCGGGGTCCCGGCCGGGATCGCGCTGGAGCACTACGTGCTGCCGGTCATGGGCTCGGCCGCCAACACGGGCGTGCCCGCCGCGTACCTGGACGTCTACCACGGCCTGGAGCTGGTCCTGCTGGCCCTGTCCGGGGTCGTGATCGCGGTCCTCGGCGCGCTGCTCCCGGCCGGCTGGGCGGCCCGCACCCGCACCGCCGTCGCCCTGCACGCCGAATAGTCCAGCCGTCCCCGCCCGCCCCCGCCGGGGGCCGGGCGGGGACGGCTAGCTGGCCCAGCGGTTGGCGGTGAACTTGAGGCTGGGCATGTCGTCGAGGGACTGCATGGTCTCGTAGAGGCGCACGTAGCCGGTGTGCGCGATCCGCCACCGGCCGCCGGCGTCGCGGGCGTAGCGGTCCTCGTAGAAGGCGGCCCCCTTGATCACCACCCGGTACTCGGTCGCGATCACCGTGTCCTCGAACCGCCAGGTGCCGGTGGCGGTGGCGCCGTCGATGTCGATCTCCGGCTGGCCGGCTGCGTGCAGGGTGATCATGCCCGGCCCGAGCTGCTCGCGCAGGAACGCGATGATCTCATCCCGGCTGCCGAACCGGAGCGGCTGGCCGGTGGCGGGGGAGCCGTAGTCGGCCGTGGCGTCGGGGGTGAAGACCTCGGCCATCTCGTCCCACAGCTTCAGGTCCACGCAGCGCAGGTACCGGTACTTGACCCGGCGGATCGCCTCGAGCGCGGCCAGCTCGATGAGGGCAGAGTCGACGGGAGCAGAGTCGACGGGAGCAGAGTCGGCGGGAGCAGCGTCCATGCCTCTAGCCTGCCGCCCGCGATTGACTTTAGACAAGAACCTGTTCTACTTTTCCCGTGCGCTTCTCCTATGCCGAGTCGATGACCGACCCGTCGTACTACGCCCCGCTGGCCCGGGCGGCCGAGGCGGCGGGCTACGACTCGATGATCGTGCCGGACAGCATCTGCTATCCGCGCGACGCGGTCTCCCGGTACCCGTTCAACCCCGACGGCACCAGGGAGTTCCTCGAGGACAAGCCGTTCCTGGAGCCGTTCTCGCTGATCCCGGCCCTGGGCGCGGTCACCGAGCGGCTGCGCTTCGTCACGTTCGTGCTCAAGCTGCCGGTGCGCAGCCCGGTGCTGGTGGCCAAGCAGGTCACGTCGGTGGCGGTGCTCACCGGCGGGCGGCTGGTGCTCGGCGTGGGCACCAGCCCGTGGCGCGAGGACTACGAGGTGCTCGGGGTGCCCTGGGCCCGCCGCGGCCAGCGCATGGATGAGGCGCTGGCCATCGTGCGCGGGCTGGCGGCCGGCGGCTACTTCGAGTTCCACGGCGAGCTGCTCGACCTGCCGCCGGTCAAGATCTCGCCGGTGCCGGCCGCGCCGGTGCCGGTGCTGATTGGCGGGCACGGCGAGGCCGCGCTGCGCCGTGCGGCCTCCGGCGGCGACGGCTGGCTGCACGGCGGCGGCGACCCGGCTGACCTGCCCGGCCTGCTGGACCGGCTGGCCGCGCTGCGCCGCGCGGAGGGCACCGCGGACCGCCCGTTCGAGGTGCACGTCATCTCGGCCGACGCGTACACGGCGGATGGGGTGCGGCGGCTGGAGGACCGGGGCGTGACCGACGTGATCGTGGGCTTCCGCTGGCCCTACGAGACCGGGCCGGACACCGAGCCGCTCACGGCCAAGCTGGACCATCTGCGCCAGTACGCCGACACCGTGATCGCGGCGGTGCGGGGCTAGCGCTGGGCTAGCGCAGGCAGGGCGGGCGGACCGCTAGCGCAGCAGCAGCCGGGCGGCCAGCTCCAGGTGGTTGCTCACGTCGCTGGCCGAGGCCCGCCGGGTCACCCAGGCGACCAGGTTGGACAGCCAGACGTCGCCGATGACCCGGGCGATGGCGGTGTCGTCGGCGGACGGCTCGCCGTCGTGCATGGCCGACGTGAGCATCTGCTCCATCAGCCGGGCCACCGTGTTGACCTCGGCGGCCGCACTGGGGTCGGCGAACATGAACGCCCGCGTCATCGCCTCGAGGAGCATCGGCTCGCGCTGCATGTTGCGGGTGATCCGGCTGAGCACGTACAGCATCCGGTCGTAGGGGGTGTCACCGGGGATGGGCGTGCGGGCCAGCTTCTCCTGGTTCCGCTCGAACTCCCTGGCCAGCCCGGACACCAGCAGGTGGATCTTGGACGGGAAGTACCGGTACAGCGTGCCCGAGGGCCACGTTGGCCTGCTCGGCCACGGTCCGCATCTGCACGGCGTCGTAGCCGCCCTTGGACGCCAGCGCCAGGGTGGCGTCCAGGATCCGCTGGCGCCGCTCGCGCTGCGCCGCCGAGCCCAGCTCGGCGTCGGACGGGCCGCCCACCGCGCCGGTGGTACGTGTTCTCGGTGCTGCCACATGATCAGCTTACCTGCGCCGGCCACCCGGACCGTGCAGCAGACCACAGCGTTGTGCCGCGGCCGGGTCGCTGGCCGGCCTTAGCTATAACGTGTTCTAATTTCCTAGACATCTCGGGAGGCGCGCCGCGTGGACTTCAGCCCGGACGAGGCTCAGCGGGCGGTCACCCGTGCCGCGGCGGGGGTGCTGGACCGGGCTGACGCCCCGGCGCTCGATGAGCCCTGGGACTGGTCCTTGTGGCGGAGGCTGGGCCGGGCCGGGCTGCTGTCGCTCACCGTGCCGGACTGGCTCGGCGGGGACGGCCAGGGCGTGGCGGAGGCCGCGGCGCTGCTGGCCGAGGTCGGCCGGGCACGCGGCGCCGGTGCCCGCGCTGGCCACGCTGATGACCGGGGTGCTGCCGGTCGTCCGCTGGGGCAGCCGGGAGGCGCAGGCGGCCGTGCTGGCGGGCGTGGCGGCGGGCGACACCGTGCTCACGGCGGCGATCCGCGAGCCGTCCGAGCCCCGGCCGCAGGCGCCGCGGACCACGGTCACCCAGCGCAGCTGTTATGGATCCTGGGTTTCGGGAGTGAAGGTGGGGGTGCCGGCCGCTGCGGCGGCGCGCTGGGTGCTGGTGCCGGCCACGGTCGCGGGCGGCGGCACGGCGGTGGCGGTCGTGGACCCGGCGGCGGCCGGGGTGTCGGTACTGCCGGGGCCGGGGCCGGGGCCGGGCACCGAGGCCACGCTGCGGCTGGACGACGCGCCGGTGGCGCACCTGCTGGGCGGTACGGACGGGCGGGCAGTGGCCGACCTGTACCAGCTGGCGGTGGCCGGGGCGTGCGCGGTGGCCGACGGCGCGGTCGCGGCGGCGCTGGCCATGACCACGGCGCACGTCGGCTCGCGGCAGCAGTTCGGCCGGCCGCTGGCCGCGTTCCAGGCGGTGGCGCAGCAGGTCGCCGACGCCTACATCACCTCGCGCACGCTGCACCTGGCCGCCCAGTCGGGCTGCTGGCGGCTGGCCGCGGGCCTGGATGCCGGCGAGCGACACTGGACGTCGCGGCGTACTGGCTGGCCGAGTACGGCCCGGCCGCGCTGCGGACCTGCCACCACCTGCACGGCGGCCTGGGCATGGACGTGAGCTACCCGCTGCACCGGTACTCGGCGCTGGTCAGCGACCTGGTCCGGCTGGTCGGCGGGGCCGACTACGCGCTGGACCGGCTCGGCGAGCGGGTTAGCTGCGCGGCGGGCGGTTAGGGGCGGCGGGTGGACCTGGAGCTGAGCGACGGGCAGCGGGCGCTGCGGGATGAGCTGCGGGCGTACTTCGCCGGGCCTGGTGTCGCCCGCCGAGCGCGCCGCCATGCTGACCGAGCGGCACGGCGCGTGTACCGGGAGGTGGTGCGCCGGATGGGCCGCGACGAGCTGGCTCGGCGTGGGCTGGCCGCGCGAGTACGGCGGCCGCGGGCTTGGCCCGGTGGAGCAGCAGATCTTCGTGAACGAGGCGGCCCGCGCCGACGTGCCGCTGCCCGCGGTCACGCTGCAGACCGTCGGGCCGACGCTCCAGGCGCACGGCACGGCCGAGCAGAGGAGCTTCTTCCTGCCGCGCATCCTGGCCGGCGAGCTGCACTTCGCGATCGGGTACACCGAGCCGGAGGCGGGCACCGACCTGGCCGCGCTGCGCACCCGCGCGGTGCGCGACGGGGAGGAGTACGTGGTCAACGGGCAGAAGATCTTCACCACCGGGGCCACGACGCGGACTACGTGTGGCTGGCCTGCCGCACCGATCGCCGGACGCGCCGCGGCACAAGGGGATCTCGATCCTGATCGTGGACACCCGCGACCCCGGCTTCTCCTGGACCCCGATCATCACCCACGACGGGGCGCACCACGTCAACGCGACGTATTACGCCGGCGTGCGGGTCCCGGTGAGATGCGGGTCGGGGCGGAGAACGGGGGCTGGCGGCTGGTCACCGAGCAGCTCAACCACGAGCGGGTGATGCTCGGCCCGGCGGGCCGGATCGCGGCGCTGCACGAGGCGGTGCGGGACTGGGCCGCGGCGCACGACGGGCCGGACGGCCGGCCGCTGCTGGCCCAGCCGGACGTGCGCCGGGCGCTGGGCCGGACCTACGCCGCACTCCGGGTCAACGAGCTGCTCAACTGGCAGGTGGCCACGGCGGACAGCGGCGACATCGCCGACGCCTCGGCGACCAAGGTGTACTCCTCCGAGCAGCTGCAGGGGCTGGGCGCAGCTGCTCGACGAGGTGGTCGCGCGGCACGGCGACCCGGCCGACGCGGCCACGGCGGAGCTGGCCCGGTGGCTGGACATCCAGGTCAAGCGCAACACGGTGCTGACGTTCGGCGGCGGGGTCAACGAGATCCAGCGGGAGCTGATCGCGACCGCCGGGCTGGGCCTGCCGCGGGTGCCGCGATGACCGGGGCGCGAGTTCGATGCCGGGCCGCGGCGGAGCGCGGTGGCGGCGGCCGGGGAGAGCGCGCCGCAGGCGGGCCGGGACCCGGTGAACCTGCCGATGATCCGCAACTGGACCGAGGCGCTGGGCGACGACCAACCCGGTCTACGCCGACGCGGCGGCGGCGGCGGCGGCGGGGCACGGCGGGCTGGTGGCCCCGCCGGCCATGATCCAGGTCTGGACGATGCGCGGGCTGCGGCCGGCCGGGCGAACGGGATGACCCGCTGGGCGCAGATGGTGGCGGTGCTGGACGAGGCCGGGCTTCACCTCGGTGGTGGCGACCAACTGCGAGCAGGTCTACCACCGGTACCTGCGGCCGGGCGAGCAGCTCGCGGTGCGCAGCCAGGCTGGAGGACGTGACCGGGCCGAAGCGGACGGCGCTGGGCGAGGGCTGGTTCGTCACCACGCGGAGCACCTGGTACGCGGGAGCGAGGCGGTCGCGGCGATGCTGTTCCGGGTGCTGAAGTTCCGGCCGTCCGGGCCGCGGGTGCCACCGGGGCCGGCGTGCGGCGGCGGCGGGCGAGGTGCTGCGCCCGGTGGTCGTCGCGGGACACCGAGTTCTTCTGGGCCGGCACCGCCGCCGGCGAGCTGCGCATCCAGCGCTGCGACGACTGCGGCGCGCTGCGCCACCCGCCGGGCCCGATGTGCCCGGCGCTGCGGGGCGCGAGCGGCCCGGACTACGTCGTGGCCGCCGGGACCGGCGAGGTGTACAGCTACGTGGTGCACCACCACCCGCCGGTGCCGGGCCGGCACGCTGCCGTTCGTGGTCGCGCTGGTGGGCTGGACCGAGGGCGTGCGGATGGTGGGCGAACTGATCGGCGCGGACCCGGACCAGGTCCGCATCGGCATGCCGGTCCGGGCCGAGTTCCACGGGTCGACGACGAGCTGACGCTGCCCGCGTGGCGGGAGCGGACCTGCATGGCCGAGCCACCGGGACCGCGCTGCCGGAGCTGCGTGATCGAGGTCACGCCGACGTTCGTGATCTCCACCGCGCTCGCCACCAGGGACTTCCAGGACGTGCACCACGACCGGGACTTGGCCGTGGCGCGCGGCAGCAAGGACATCTTCCTCAACATCCTCACCACCACGGGCCTGGTGCAGCGGTACGTCACCGACTGGGCCGGCCGCGCGCGCTGGTCCGCGCGGTCGACGATCCGGCTCGGCGTGCCCTGCTACGCGGGGGACACGCTGACGTTCTCCGGGCAGGTCATCCGAGGCCGCCGGGAAGGCGAGCGCGCGTCGTGCGGGTGGTCGGGCCGGTGCGGTCTCGGCGACCACGTCACCGGCACGGTCCGGGTCTGCCGGGCCCGGGCCGCGGGAGCAGCGCGTGATCGGCGGCGCGGCGGCCATCGCCGGCATCGGGGCCACCGAGTTCTCCAAGGACTCCGGGCGCAGCGAGCTGCGGCTGGCCGCCGAGGCGGCGCGGGCCGCGCTGGCCGACGCCGGGCTCGAACCCGGCCGACGTCGACGGCCTGGTCACCTTCACCATGGACAGCACCGCCGAGATCGCCGCTCGCCCGCGAGCTGGGCATCGGTGAGCTGCGGTTCTTCAGCCACGTCGGCTACGGCGGCGGCGCCGCCTGCGGCACCGTGCAGCAGGCCGCGCTGGCCGTCGCCGCCGGGGTCGCCGACGTGGTGGTCTGCTACCGGGCGCTCAACGAGCGGTCCGGCCACCGGTTCGGCCAGGTGTCGGCCGCGCGCCGCGGCCGCGGCGACCTCCTCCGGCGTGGACAACGGCTGGCACTACCCGATGGGCCTGTCCACCCCGGCCGCGACCGTGGCCATGATCGCCCGGCGCTACATGCACGACTACGGCGCGACCAGCGAGGACTTCGGCCGGGTCACGGTCGCCGACCGCCGCCACGCCGCGACCAACCCGAACGGCGTGGTTCTACCAGCGCCCGGTGACCCTGGCCGAGCACCAGGCCTCCCGGTGGATCGCCGAGCCGCTGCGGCTGCTGGACTGCTGCCAGGAAAGCGACGGCGCCGTGGCTGTCGTGGTCACCAGCGCTGGACCGGGCCCGCGACCTGCCGCAGCGGCCGGCCGTGATCCGCGGCCGCCGCGCAGGGCAGCGGCCCGGACCAGTTCACGATGACCAGCTACTACCGCGACGAGCTGGGCCTGCCCGAGATGGGGGTGGTGGCCCGGCAGCTGTGGCGCAGGCCGGGATCGGCCCGGCCGACGTGCGGACCGCCGTGCTGTACGACCACTTCACCCCGTACGTGCTGCTGCAGCTGGAGGAGCTGGGCTTCTGCGGCGCGCGGGCGAGGCCAGGCGACTTCATCGCCGACGGGGCGATCGAGCTGGACGGCGCGCTGCCGCTGAACCCGCACGGCGGCCAGCTCGGCGAGGCCTACATCCACGGCATGAACGGCATCGCCGAGGCCGTGCGCCAGGTCCGCGGCACCGCGGTCAACCAGGTGCCCGGCGACGGCCCGGTGCTGGTCACCGCCGGCACCGGCGTGCCGACCAGCGGGCTGATCCTGGGCCCGGACTGACCGCGCCTGCCCAGCCCGGCCCGGCCGGGTCGGCCCAGCCGGGTCCGGCCTGGCCTGGCGGTAGGGTCAGGCGCGTGGATGCCGACTCTGCGGTGCGGCTGGCCGTATCAGGTCAGCGGGCCGCCCGCCGCGCCGCCGATGGTGCTGCTGCACGGCCTCGGCGAGCGCGGGGCGAGCTGGGCCCCGGCGCTGGGCGCGCTCGCCGCGCGGTTCCGGGTCTACGCCCTGGACCTGCGCGGCCACGGTGACAGCGACTGGCCGGGAAGCTACTCGTTCGAGCTGATGGCCGGAGACGTGACCGGCCTGCTGGACCGGCTGGGCCTGGGCGCGGTCACGCTCGTCGGGCACTCCATGGGCGGAGCGGTCGCTTACCGGGTGGCCATGGGCCGGCCTGACCTGGTCGGGCGGCTGATCGTCGAGGACGCGCCGCCCGCGCTGCGCCGGGAGCTGGTCATCCCCGAGCGCCCGGACGGGCCGCTGGACTTCGACTGGCCCGCGGTGGTGGCCATCCACACCCAGCTCAGCCAGGGCGACCCGGCGGCCTGGGCCGGCCTGCGCTCGATCACCGCGCCGGCCCTGCTCATCGGCGGCGGCCCGGACAGCCACGTGCCCCAGGACAAGCTGACCGAGACGGCAGCCCTCATCCCGCGCTGCGACCTGGTGACTATCCCGGCCGGGCACTACGTGCACACCGCGCGCCCCGGCGAGTTCGCCGACGTGGTGCTCGGCTGGCTGACCGCCGCCTAGCCCTCGGCTCCTGCGGACCAGGCCGGGAGCTGCTGGAGCGACCAGGTGTTGCCGTCCGGGTCGGCGAAAGTGACGAACGAGCCCCAGGGCTGCACGTCCACCTCGCTGGCCGGCACTCCGTGGCTGACCAGCTGCTGCCGGGCCGCCGCGACGTCGGCCACGACCATCTGCACCCCGGCTGTGACCCCGGCGGCATGTCGGTGATGCCGGTGCCCATGACCACCGAGCACGCCGATCCCGGCGGGGTCAGCTGCACGAAGCGCAGGGTCTCGCTGACCTGGTGGTCGTGGTCGGCGTTGAAGCCGACCTGGTCGACGTAGAAGGCCTTGGCCCGGTCGACGTCGGTCACCGGGACGGCCACGAGCTCGATCTTCCAGTCCATGGGCCGACGCTACCGCGCGGGTCAGACAATCCTTTTGACATGTGCCCCCGGCGCGGCACGATAGAGCATCGTGGATGACGGGCAGCGAAGCGCGAGCCAGTACGACGCGATGGGCGCGAGCTACTCCGCCCGCAACTCGGTGGGCTCCTACAACGCCTACTATGAGCGGCCCGCCACGATCGGCCTGCTCGGCGAGGTCAGCGGCCGCCGGGTGCTCGAGGCGGGCTGCGGCGCGGGCCAGCTCACGGCCTGGCTGACCGAGCACGGCGCCACGGTCACGGCGTTCGACGTGAGCCCGGTGATGGCCGGGCTGGCGAGCGAGCGGGCGGGCGGGCAAGCCGAAGTGCTGGTCGCCGACCTGAGCGGGCCGCTGCCGTTCGCGGCCAGCGGTGGCTACGACCTGGTCGTGGCCTCCCTGGTACTGCACTACGTGCGCGACTGGACCGCGGTGCTGCGCGAGTTCCGCCGGGTGCTCACGCCGGCCGGAGCGGTGGTCTTCTCCACCCACCACCCGGCGATGGACTGGCAGCTGCACTCGCCGGAGGACTACTTCGCGATCCGGCAGGTCACCGAGACCTGGCCGGTGGAGTCGGGCGGGTGCGAGGTCACCTTCTGGCGCCTGCCGCTGACCGCGATGACCGAGGCCATCGCGGCGGCCGGGTTCGTGATCGAGCGGTTGGTCGAGCCCGAGCCCGCGGCCGGCCTGGCCGAGCTGGATCCGCGCGCCGACCACGTCGATCCGCACCCAGCCGAGGTTCCTTTTCTTCCGCCTGCGCCCCGCGCGGCCGGAGCCCGGCCAGTGACCGACCCTGACGCCGACGACCTCGCCGACCCCTACCTCGATGGCACCTACCGCTGGTGGCACCTGACCCGGCCGTCGCCCGAGCTGGCCAGGGCGCAGGCGGACGGCTGGCTCGGGCGGCCCGGCGTGGTGGTCGACCTGGGCTGCGGGCTCGGCTGGGAACTGCGTTACCTGGTCGCCGCGGGCTGGACCGGGCTGGGCGTTGACCTGTCCGCGGCCGCGCTGCGCGGCGCCGCCGGCATGCGCTACTCGGTGGGGCGGGATCGCCGGCTCGGGGTTGCCCTGGCCGACGTGCTCCGGCTGCCGGTCGCGGACGCGCGGGCCGACCTGTTGCTGGACCGCGGCTGTTTTCACTACCTGCCGCCCGGCTGCCGGGACGACTACGCGGCCGAGGCCCGGCGGGTGCTGCGGCCCGGCGGCCGTTTCCTGCTGCGCGCCTGCCGGACCGCCGGCGGGGTCGCCAACGACCTGACCGTGCCGGTCATCGAGCGGGTGTTCGCGGGCTGGATCATCGAGTCGATCACGGCCGAGGACATCGTCTCCGACACTCGCCGCATGCCCAGCCTGACCGTCCGCCTGGTCCGCCCGCAGCGGGATCCCTGATCAGGCAAGCTCGCTAGCTGCGGCGCACCAGGTGTCTCCGCGGGGAGCAGGCGCAATTACGTGACGCACGTGCATGGGACGTTTCCGCGGAAACGCCTTCATCCAGGGCGGGTCGCAGGGATAGGTGCCGGGCTAGTCTGCGGTGCCCGATCGCACTACCACCGGCAGGTGGGCGGGGCCGCGCAGGTTGATGCGCCCGTTCCAGGTCACCTCGCCGTCCAGGGCCAGCCCGGGGAAGCGGGCGGTCATCCGCCCCAGCGCGATGCGCGGCCTCGAGCCGGGCCAGCGACGCGCCCAGGCAGTGGTGCGGCCCGGCGCCGAACGACACGTGCTGGCGGGCGTTCTCCCGGTCGAGCCGGAGCTCGGCCGCGTCTGTGCCCCAGAAGCGCTCGTCCCGGTTGGCCGAGCCCAGGCTGGCCAGCACGAACGCCCCGGCCGGGATGGTCACCCCGCCGAGCGTCACCGGCTCCAGGGTGACCCGCCGGGTCGCCTGCACCGGGCTGTCGTAGCGCAGCAGCTCCTCCACGCGCGTTGCCGGCCAGGGCCGGGTCCTCGCGCAGCGCGGCGAGCTGGTCCGGGTGACGCAGCAGGGCCAGGGTGCCGCCCGCGATGAGGTTGACCGTGGTCTCGTGCCCGGCGATGTACAGCAGCAGGGTCTGCGCGATCAGCTCGTCGTCGTCCAGCACGTCGCCGTCGTCCTCGGCGTTGACCAGCGCGGTGAGCAGGTCATCGGCGGGGTTGGCGCGCTTCCAGGCGATCATCTCGGCCGCGATGGCGGTCAGCTCGGCGTCGGCCTCGGCGATCGCGGCCACCAGCGTCCGGGTCGGCCACCGGCTCCAGCGAGCGGACCAGCGTGCCGGTCAGCTGCCTGATCCGGTCGTGGTCGGCGGGCGGCGTGCCGAGCATCTCGGCGATGACCGCGAACGGCAGGGGGAAGGCCAGCGCGTCCACCAGGTCTACCCGGCCCGCGTCCGCGCCGCGTCGAGCATGCCGTCGACCAGCTCGGTGATGCGCGGCGGCAGCGCCTGGATGGCGCGCGGGGTGAACGCCTTGGACACCAGCCGGCGCAGCCGGGTGTGGTCGGGCGGGTCCCGGTCGAGCATGGACATGCCCGGCGGCCGCTCGGCGTGCGTCCGTCGCCGTACAGCTGGTCGCGCAGCTCGCAGAGCGGCCCGTCGGCCATGTTGCGGTCCTCCACGGACATCCCGGCCCGCAGCAGCCAGGCCACGTCCTCGTAGCCGGTGAGCAGCCAGAAGCCCATCGGGTGCTGGTAGACGGGCGCGGCCGCGCGCAGCGCGGTGTACTGCGGGTAGGGATCGTCGGTGAAGCCGGGCGCGAAGGGGTCGAACAGCGGCGGGGGCAGGGTCTGGGTCACGGGCGGTGCTCCTCTGCCGACATGCATGTCGGCCGGGAACAGATTTCCGCCGCGACACATATCCGCCGGACACATACACGTCGACTGTCACATACACAGCGTATGTCACTATACTCAGCGCATGCAGGAGGCCGTCAAGAGCCGCCGGGAGATGTACTCCGAGGCCACCAGGGCCGCGCTGGTAGACGAGGCCACCCGGCTGTTCGCCGAGCGCGGGTACGCCGCGACGTCCCTGGAGGACGTGGCCTCCGCCAGCCAGGTGACCCGCGGCGCGGTGTACCACCACTTCGCGGGCAAGCAGGCCCTGTTCGAGGCGGTGCTCGACCGCCAGGAGACGCGGGCCATCGCCGAGGTAACCGCCGCCGCGACCGCCGCCGACCCGTGGGAGGCGGCGCTGCTGGCGCTGGACGCGTTCCTGGACCAGTGCTGCGACCCGGTCTACGGCCGCCTGGTCTGGCTGGAAGGGCCTGCCGCGCTGGGCTGGCACCGCTGGCGGGAGTGCGAGGAGAAGTACGCCTTCGGCCTCGTCGAGCGCTTCGTCACCGGGCTGGTCGACCAGGGCTACCTGGCCGACCAGGCGGTCGGCAGCCTGGTCCGGTTCTCGTTCTGGATGCTGGGCGGGGCCGGCCTGGCGCTGGCCGAGGCGCCGGCGGCGGACCGGGCCCGGCTGCGCGAGGAATGGCGGTACCTGATCCGCCGCACCATCACCGCGATGCGGATCAGCTGACGGCGCCGCTGACGCGGGCCGATTAGTTACGCCGCGGCCGCCCGTCTTCCCTGGTGACATCGGTGAGACGCACGAGCGCGAGGGGGCCGGAGATGCGGCCAGTTGTCTTGCAGGTCTTTGACTACTCCCTGGACGGGATCATCGGCGTGGGCGGCAGCGAGCTGTGGGAGTTCTGCCGTGCACTGCCCGATGACCCGGCCTACGAAGCCTGGCTGATGAGCTCGCTGGAGAGCGCGGGCGTGCACATCATGGGCCGGGTCACCTACGAGGAGATGGCCGGGCACTTCCCCGTCGCCACCGCCGCCGATCACCAGGCCGCTGGCACGACCGACGCCATCGCCGACCTCATGAACCGGACGCCCAAGGCGGTGTTCTCCCGCACGCTGACCACCGCCGACTGGCCCGGGACCACGATCATCAGCGGCGACACGGTCGACGGGCTGAACGCCCTCCGGGAGCAGGGCAGCGGCGTGATCCTGGCCCAGGGCGGGGCCCGCTTCGCCCAGTCGCT
Source organism: uncultured Actinomycetota bacterium (assembly GCA_963730265.1). Lineage (GTDB taxonomy): Bacteria > Actinomycetota > Actinomycetes > Streptosporangiales > Streptosporangiaceae > DASUBV01. Next base: position 2,516,279 of record CAVSRG010000009.1, on the reverse strand, counting down.
GGCCGCCCTGGACGTGGTCGATGAGTACCGGCTGTCAGTGGCGCCGTTCCTGGCCGGCAGCGGCCCGCGGCTGTTCTCCGAGGAGAGCAAGGGCCGCGCGCTGGAGCTGGTCTCCACCGCGACGTACTCGGCCGGCCTGCAGACGCTGGTCTACCGCCGCCGCTAGCCAGCCGCCGCCGCGCGCGGCTAGCCAGCCACCGTGGCCGGGCGCGGCTACAGGAAGAAGCTGGTGCCCACCGAGTTGGGCACGAACGCGTCAGGGAACCGGCCCGCCAGCGCGTGCTGGGCCCGCCAGCCCGTGCAGTGCGCCGGGACCAGCACGCCGGGGTCCATCTCGGCCAGGTCGTCCAGCACCCGCGGGATCAGCGGCTCGAACAGCGGCCCGTTCAGGTGGAACCCGCCGACCAGCGCGTAGAGCGGCTGGTCGCCGGTCAGCCGGCGGGCGTAGCGGGCGATGTTGACCACCCCCGCGTGCCCGCAGCCGGTGATCACCACCAGACCCTTGCCGGCCACCTGGAAGATCAGGGCCTGGTCGTCGAGCACCAGCGGATCGGGCTGCCAGGCGCCGTCCAGCCAGGCCTGCTGGGGCGGGAAGCCGGGCTCGTAGCCGGTGACCCGCGGGACCTCCCCGGTCACCAGCACCGACCGGTCGAACAGGAAGCTGGGCTGCTGCTCCTCGATGATCTCGAAGCCCGCCCCGGTCAGCGCCGCGCGGCTGGTCGTCGGCAGCTCGAGCGGATCGCGGCCGGGCAGCTGGAGCCGGCGCCGCCGCCAGAAGTGCGGGTGGATCAGCACCGGCAGGCTGGTCCGGCCCAGCGTGCGGACCAGCCCGTCGATCCCGGCCGTGTGGTCGAAATGGCCGTGGCTGCACACGATGGCCTCAATGGAGCCGGGGTCGACGCCGAGACGGCGCATGTTCTCGGTCACCCCGTCGGGACTGGCGCCCGTGTCGAACAGGAACCGGTGCTCACGCCCGGCCCTGGTCACGGTCACCAGCGCCGAGAAGCCGTGCTCGGCGACCAGCGCGTCGGGCACCTGGCCGCCGGTCATCGTCGAGGTCGGCCGCCACGGGCCGCTGCCCATCCGGACCCGGCGGGCCGGCCCCAGGTCGGGCAGCAGCATGTCGGTGACGTTGTCCATCAGCGTGGTGATGACCACCGAGTCGACCGGCTCCAGGTCGATCCGGACCGCGGGCTCGACGTCATGGCGCAGGGTCGGGACCGGGCCGGCCGGGCTGTCGTCGCGGCACATGGCTCAGCGCTGCCGGGGCATCTGCACCTGCATGCCGTCCCGGTACACGTGCAGCATGGTGGAGAAGGCCGCATCGCTCCCGCTGGCGACCACCGCCCAGCGCAGGCCGCGGGGGGCGACCCCGGACCGCACCTCGGCTTCGTTACCTGACGGCACCTGACCCCCCTCGATCGCTGGCGGCGGTTCCCGGCCAGCCTACGGCCTCGGCCATTTCCGTAAAACCGGGTGCCCTTACCGATCGATATCCTCAGCAACACTCAGTTAATAATCCACATCCCCTCGTTCCGGGATAGCGCGAGCCATTCCTGACGAGTTAATGTGCTGATGGTTCTTGGGATGAGAACTTGTTCACGGCCGGTCATCCGCCCGCCGATAGTGCGGGCCGGGCGGCACGGGACGTCCAGTGCGTGCTGGCAGCGGGGCCTTGGGGGAGGCGCTTTGACATGCTGGAAAGCCTGGTAATCGCGGCTGTGCTGGCGGCGCTGGGCTGCGGGGTGCTGACTCGGCTCACGCGCCCCCGCCCCGCTCTCCGCCCCGCCGCACCGGGCCAGCCCAGCCCGGGCCAGCTGAGCCCTGGCCAGGTCAGCCCGGCCCTGGTCAACCTCGCGGTGACCCGGTGCGCGCCCAGCGCCGCCGCGTACTACGCCACGATCCTGGACCTGGCCGCCCGCGGGTTCCTGGCCGTCCGCCCCGGCGGCGGACCTGGCCCCTCCGGCCGTCCCGGTCCCGGCACCCTGCACATCGAGCTGGCCGAGCCGCCCGCGGGCGCGCCCGCGCTGGCCGGCTGCGAGCGCCAGGTGCTCGCCGACATGCGGGCCCGGCTCGAGGACACCGGCGGCGCGCCGTTCGAGGCCGTGGCCGAAGCCTGCACCGTGGACGTGCACGGCACCTGGGCGCCATTCGAGGCCGGACTGCGGGCCGCGGCCCGGCGGCAGGGGATCTGCCGCCCGCTCCTGCCCTCCACCCGGCGCACCGCGCTGCTGGCCTGCGCGATCACCGCCGTGATCGGGCCCGCCGCCTTCATCGTCGACCGGCTGGCCCACCGGACCGGGCTCGGCGAGCCGGGATTCGCCGCCGTGGCCGCGGTCGTGCTGTTCTGGGTCGCGCTGGGCTGGCTGTCCCGGCAGGACCGGCTGACGGTCGCCGGCGCGGCCCTGGCCGCCCGGGCCAGGCGCGACCGGTCGGCCCTGGCCGCCTCGGCCGCGAGCTGGGACGACCCGGCCCCGCGGGCCCTGCGCCAGCGAGCGCTGGCCGTCGCGGCGGGGGTGCCCGACGCGGTGCCGGGACCCCGGCTGCCCGGTGCGGGCCTGGCGCTGCCGGATGCGCAGCAGCGCCCGGCGCCCGGACGGCAAGCAGCGCCCGACCGAGGTCTGGTCCTCGTTCTCCGGCAGCTGGCGGCTGGTCCGGATCGAGTCGGGCGAGCGGCTGGGCATGGCCAGCGGCTTCGCGCTGCTCGGCGGGGCCGCCTGGCTCGGCCTGATCGGCTACGCCGTCTCCATCCCCGGCGGCACCGGGCCGCTGCCGGCCATCCTGGCCGGCGGGGCGGTGCTGGCCGCCGGGCTGGGCGTGCGCCGGATCATCATGATGGCGGCGATCCCCCGGACCGCCTCCTTCGAGGCCCAGGTCATCGCCCGCTGGCACGAGGAGAGCGAGTCCGAGAACACCTCGAGCACGGTGCCCTATATCGCCGTGGACGACGGCCAGCGGGCCTGGACGTTCAGCGGGGCGGAGCTGTTCAGCCGGGTCGCCCTGGGCGACCTGGCCACGGTGACGGTGAACCCGCGCTCGCGCAGGCTCATCGAGCTGACCGTCACCGGCCGCCCGCGCGCCGACGCCGTGACCGGGCGCGAGCCCGGAGCCGGCTGGCCCGCCCTCGATCCCGAGCCCAGCCTCGACGACGAGGCCGGCCTCGACGACGAGGCCTGCCTCGAGGAGGCCGGAACCGGACCCGAGGCCCGCGACCAGCCGCCGCTGCTCACCCCGCCGCTGCTCAGCCTGGCCGAGGTGACCAGCGTGCTGGGCCCAGTGCAGCGCAGCACCGCCATTCCCAGCCCCGGCGGGCACGGCGTCATCCACAAGGGCCGCGACGGCACCCTGAGCGTGGTCGCCGCGCGCGGCGCCGTCGCCGACCTCAACCTCAGGTTCGGCCGGCGCGGCACGCCGCTGCCCGGCATCGGCGACGAGGCCTGGCTGCTGAGCCGGGGCCGGACCGTGATCGTGCGGGTCGGGCCGCAGGTGGCCAAGGTCACCGTCAGCGGCCGCGGTGCGGCCCGGGTCCCGGCCTCGCTCGACCGCCTGGCGGCCGTTATCGCCGCCCGGCTGGCCGAGCAGGACACCCGGCGCCCGGAGCCGCACCCGCTCCGCTAGCTCGCGGCGCCCCCGGCCGGCCGCGAGTCCCGCCGGGCTACGCGTCGCGGCCGCGAAACAAGATGAACCCGCCGATCAGGGCCACCACCGCGTAGCCCGCCAGCACCGCGAACCCGCCCCAGGCCGAGAACATCGGCGGCCCGCCAGTCGACGCCTTCACCGCCCAGACCTGGCTCCCGGCCAGCGCCGGAATCCACTTGTCCACGTTGGACTGCCAGGACTGCGGCAGGAACTGGACCAGCACCGTGAGCACGAACAGCAGCCCGATCGAGGCGGTGATCGCGCCCGCGGTGTGCCGCAGCATCATCCCGATCCCGAACGACAGCAGCCCGCACGCGGTCAGGAACAGCGCACCGCCGATGACCGCGCGCAGCACGCCCGGCTGCCCGAGCGAGGCGTTGATGTGGTCGCTCGACATGATCGCCTGACCCAGGAAGAACGAGGCGAAGCTGGTAATCAGCCCGATGACCAGCGCGACCAGGCCGAACACCAGCGCCTTGGCCGCGAACACCACCCCGCGGCGCGGCATCGCCGTCAGCGAGGTGCGGATCATCCCGGTCGAGTACTCCGAGGTGATCGCCAGCGCGCCCAGCACCGCGATGATGAGCTGGCCCAGGTACAGGCCGCCCAGGCTGTGCATGGTCGCGTCGAAGCCCGGGCCGTGCTCGCCGCCGCCGCGCGTGGCGCCGAAGCTGGCCAGCGCCCCGAAGCCGACCGTGACCACGATCAGGGCCAGCAGCGTCCACCAGGTCGAGCGCGTCGAGCGGATCTTGGTGTACTCCGAGGCAGGGCGCCGCCCAGGCCCGGCCTGGCCCGGCGGGCGCGGGCATCGCGGCCGGGCGGGCCACCTCAGTTGTGCTGGCTGCCATGTCAGACCCCGCCTCCCGTGAGAACCCGCTCGTCCTGGCCGTCGGCCGTGCCGTCCGGCGGCAGGGCACCGGCCCGGAACTCCACCGCCGCGCCGGTCAGCTCCATGAACGCCTCCTCCAGCGAGGCCTGGGCCGACGCCAGCTCGTGCAGCCGCACGCCGTTGTCGTAGGCCAGGTCGCCGACCCGCGCGGCGTCCAGGCCGGTGACCGTCAGCCGCCCGTCGCCGTCGTCGCGCACCGTGCCGCCCGCTGCCGTCACCACCTTGGCCAGCTCCTCGCCGTGCGGGGTGCGCACCCGCACCGACCGGCGCCGAGTTGCGCTCGATGAACTCCGCCACCGTGCAGTCGGCGATGAGCTTGCCGCGGCCGATCACGATCAGGTAGTCGGCCGTGTTCTCCATCTCCGACATCAGGTGGCTGGACACGAACACCGTGCGGCCCTCGGCGGCCAGGCGCTTCATCAGGTTGCGGATCCACAGGATGCCCTCGGGATCCAGCCCGTTCACCGGCTCGTCGAACATCAGGATGGCCGGGTCGCCCAGCAGCGCCGCCGCGATGCCCAGCCGCTGGCCCATGCCCAGCGAGAAGCCGCGCGACCGCTTGCGGGCCACGTCCGCCAGGCCGACCAGCTCCAGCACCTCGCCGACCCGCCGCCGGGGCAGGTTGTTGGTCTGGGCCAGGCACAGCAGGTGGTTGTAGGCACTGCGGCCGCCGTGCACCGCCTTGGCGTCCAGCAGCGCGCCGACCTCGCCGCATCGGGTAGGCCAGCCGCCCGAATGGCTTGCCGTTGATCGTGACCGTGCCGCGCCGTCGGCCGGTCCAGGCCCAGGATCAGCCGCATGGTCGTCGTCTTGCCCGCCCCGTTCGGGCCGAGAAACCCCGTTATCCGCCCCGGCTCCACCGTGAACGACAGATCGTCCACCGCAGTCGTGGCGCCGTAGCGCTTGGTGAGGCCTAGTGCCTCGATCATCGGCTGACTTCCCCTTTCATTGGGCCGTAACAATGGCTGTCCGGCCTGACTGTCCCTCGTCCGCCCGGTCGGGCTACAGCTGCCTTCGCCCGAAGCTGATCACCCCCGCGCCCAGCACGAGCACGAACCACACGCCCGCCCAGGCCAGGTACCCGGCCGACGGCGCGGTCGCGGCGAAGAACGGGTCACCCTGGTCACCCTGGGTCGCCACCTGCTGGAGCACGTAGGCGGGTGGTTCCAGGTAGTAGATGGCCGCGTGCCACAGGCCGTCGGTGGGCACCACGTACGCCGCGACCTTGCTGGCCGTCTCCAGCGCGGAGATGTGGAACTGGCTGCCCAGCGCCCCGACGACCCCCGCCAGCCAGGCCATGCCGAACACCGCCACGCCGATCACCCCCGCGGCCAGCGTGGCCAGCCGGGTGCTGAGCAGCAGCACCAGCGTCAGCAGCACCGCGCCCTCGGCGAACAGGTAACGCCGCCGCCGGGATCGGGTCGGGCGGCAGGTAGCCGCTGGACCAGTCCACCACCGCGTACTCCAGCCCGCCGACCAGCGCCGTGTACCCGGCCAGCAGCGCGGCCAGCCCCAGCCACTTGCCGAGCAGGACCTCGCCGCGGCGGACCGGGCGGGCCACGATGGCGTGCAGCACCCCGAGTCGATCTCGCTGGAGACCGCGGGCGAGGCGATGGCCGAGGCGCTCAGCGCGACGACGAAGCTGAACATGAACATGAACAGGATGTAGGCGGTGGGCAGCGCGAGCGAGACCTCGCCGGAGGTCATGTGGGTCCGGTGGCTGATCCGGTAGAAGCCCCAGGCGCTGAGGCCGACCACGGCCACGGTGATGGCCAGGAAGGCCAGCACCAGCTTCCGCCGCAGGGCTTCCTTCATGGTCAGCGCGGCGATGGTCAGCGCCGGGCTGACCGAGCCGCGGCTCACGGCGGTCACGCTCACTGTGCCCCCAGGAGCTCGAGGAAGCGCTCTTCCAGGCTCTGCTGCTGCGGCACCACGGCCTCGACCCGGCCGCCCAGCGCCACGATCGACGCGACCAGGTCCGGGACCTGGCCGGCCTCGATGCCCTCGACCAGCAGCCAGTCCCGGTCCTGGGTCCAGCACCCGAAGCGGTCCAGCGGCTGCCACCACCGCCCGGCCAGCCCGCTGATCCGCAGCCGCACGCTGGTCAGCCGCCCGACCAGCTCGGCCATGGTGCCGCTGGCCACCGCCCGGCCCTTGTCGATCACCGTCACCCGGTCGCAGACCTGCTCGGCCTCCTCCAGCAGGTGGGTGTTGAGGAACACCGTGGCGCCGCGGTCGCGCAGCCCGCGGATGATCACCCGTACGTCGTGCCGGCCGACCGGGTCCAGGGCGCTGGTCGGCTCGTCCAGCACCACCAGCGCCGGCTCGCCGAGCAGGGCCACGCCCAGGCCCAGCCTTTGTTGCATACCTTTCGAGAACGTCCCCGACCCGGTCGCCTCCGCGGTCGGCCAGGCCCACCGTGCGCAGCGCGCCCTCGACCTCGTCCCGCCAGCGCGGCCGGGCCAGCCGCATCAGCCGGCAGTGCAGCACCAGCACCTCGCGGGCGGTCAGCCAGCTCTGGTAGCGGAACAGCTCCGGCAGGTAGCCGACGCGCCGCCGGGTCTCCCGGTCGCCGGCCGGGGCGCCCAGCACCATGGCCTCGCCGCCGGTCGGCCGGACCAGCCCGAGCAGCAGCTTGACCGCCGTGGTCTTGCCCGCGCCGTTCGGGCCCAGGAAGCCGAACACCTCGCCCCGCCGCACCGTCATCGACAGCCCGTCCAGCGCCACCGTCTGCCGGTAGCACTTGCGCAGCTCGATGGCGTGCACGGCCGGCGAGGCTCGGTCAGCCTCCGCGGTGGCCGCCTCGCCCGCCTCGTCCACCGCGCCTGGCGGCGCTGCTGACGAGGCGGGCGAGGCCTGCTGGTCAGTGGATCTGGCGGGCGACATTCAGGATGTCCTGTGAGTCGAGCAGGCCGGCCACCGCGTGCACGGTGCCGTCGTGGGTCTCCCAGATCACCGCCGACGCGCCGCCCGAGGCGACGCTGAGCAGCACCGCCGGCGCGCCGTCGACGCGCAGGTGGGTGGCCGTGGCGCCGGGCGGGACCGGCACCGGCAGCACCGTGCCCAGGTTGCCCAGCAGCCGCACCTGGCGGACCAGGTCGGACGGGATGCCGGGCCGGGCCAGCAGGTAGTTCTCCAGCTCGCTGGTGGTCGCCCCGGTCGAGGTGGCCACCGGCCGGCGCATGGTCAGGATGCCCAGCGTGGGCACCCGGGTGCCGGCCACCTGGCCGCCGTACTGGACCATCATGGCCGGGCCGGCCGTCACCGCCAGCGAGGTCCCGCCGACCGGGGCGGTGATGCCCTTGCTAAAGCTGATCGTGGCCGTGGCCTGCGGCTGCACGAACACGCCGGTGGCCGCGCCGACCCCGGCGGGCAGCCGCGCGGGCGCGGTGAACGCCAGGTGGGTCCGGGCCGTGGCCTGGGCCACCGACGCCACCGGTCCGGCGTGGCCGGACGAGGACCAGCGCAGCGTGCCGAACCGCAGCTGCTGCGCGCCGCCGCCCGGCGACAGGTGGCTGGTCTCGCTCCCGATGCCCAGCACGTTCGTGATGGCCTTCAGGTCACCCGTGCTCACGCGCACCGGGGCCACCTTGGTCGGTGCGAAGACCGTGGTCAGCGTGGCCGCGGCGGCCACCCCGCCGGCCACCAGCACGGCCGCGACGGCCACCCCGGTGGCGGCCGGGACGTTCAGCACCGGCCGCGGGAAGCGCGGCACCCCGCTGCGCCGGACCGACGGCCGCCGGGCGGCGGGCTCCCGTTCCAGCTGGCGCTGCAGCCGCGCCCAGGCTGCCTCGGTCTCCGTGTCGGTGGTGACCGGCGGCGTGGCCAGCAGCCGCGACGCCAGCGCGGCGTCCTCGGCGATCTTCCCGCTGCTGGCCCGGCAGCGGCCGCACGTCTCCAGGTGGCGCCCGGCGGCGTCGGGGACCGCGAACGGCTCCTCCTGCCGTCGGCGCAGCACCCCGTCAGATACGTGTCGCATCGTTCAGCTCCTTGCGTAGCGCGGACTCGGCCCGGCGGAGCATCGTTCCGACGTGCCCGACGTTGACGTTCATGGCCTCGGCTACCTCGGCGTAGCTGAGGCCACTGTGACGGAGCACGAGAACGGTCGCCGACCGCCGCGGCAGCCGCCGCAGCGCCTCGCGGACCTCGGCGCGGCACTCGGAGTCGAGCGCCGCCTCCTCCGGCCCGGCGGGCGGCACGTCAATGCCGCTGAGTACCTGACGCTGCCCGCGGCGGCGCTCGCCCCGGATCGCGTTCAGCCCGGTGTGCGCGGCGGCCACCCGGACCCAGGCGGCCGCGTGCTGGGCCGCCTCCGGGTCCGGGAACCGCGCCAGCGCGGCGATGAACACGTCCTGGGCCACATCCTGCGCGGCGGCCGCGTCGCCCACGACGCCGCGGGCGATCCGGACCACGGCCGGATAGTGCTCGCGGAAGAAGCGCTCGAACGCGGCCACGGCAGTGCCGGACGGCGGAGCCGCCGGACTGGTCATGACTCTGGCTTCCATCCTCACCCCGTTATCGTTCTCCGCCTGGTAAGCACCGCCGCGGCTTCTAATGTGACGCCCGGACGGGGCTGATCGCGTCACCCGTAGCGGTGATCTGTGCCTACGCCGTGAGGATGAGGCGGCGGTCCGGGCCTCAGCCGGCCGGCGCGGCAGCGGCGGGAGCGGCGGGTGTGGCGGGCGCGGCGGCCAGCGCGGCGATCTGGGCGTGGGTGGCGAACCACGGGCGGCCGCGGTCCAGCATTGCGGTGATCACCCGCTCCAGCATCCGGACCAGGTAGCCGCGGCCGATGGCCTCCGGGTGCATGGTCAGGGTGAGCACCCGCCCGTCCTGGCGGGCCGACTCGTACTCATCCAGCCAGATCCGCTCCACCGCCGCCGGGTCGGCCAGCAGCCCGCCGTGGTAGGGCGTGTAGCCGAAGTAGGGCCAGTCGCACAGGCTCCAGTGCCCCGGCAGTTCCAGCAGCGGCTGGCCGCCGCTGGTCACCCAGTACGGCCGGTCGTCGGCCATCAGGCTGGACTCGTAGGAGAAGCCCAGCTCGGTCAGCAGGTCCAGGGTCGGCGGGGTCAGCTCCCAGCCCGGTGACCGGTAGCCGCCCGGCCGGACCCCGGCCCGGTCCAGCGCGACCAGCCCCGCCTCCAGCTCGGCTCGCTGCTCGGCGGCGTCCAGCCCGTCTGTGCCCCGGTGCAGGTACCCGTGATGCCCGACCTCATGACCGCCGGCCAGGATCGCGGCCACCGCACCGGGGTGCTGGTCGGCGGTGTGCCCCGGCACGTAGAAGGTGGCCGGGAGGCCCAGCCCGGCCAGCAGGTCCAGGATCCGGCCCAGGCCGCGCTCGGGCCCGAACCGGCCCTGGGACAGCATCGACAGCCGGCGGGTGTACTCCGGGCCCTCGCTCAGCCAGGGCGCCTGGCCGTCCACGTCGAACGTCAGCGCCACCGCCACCTCGGCGTCGCCCGGCCAGCCGGGGAAGACCGCCGTCGCATTCACCATGTATGCATCCCCTCGCGTCGTCACGTCGCACGCGGCCAGCGGCCCGTCGTGAAACCCTGGCCCCTAGCATGCCTGCCGACGCCGCAAGGGGCATCTGGGACCAGGGACTACGCGCGGCTCTCCACCATGGCGCGCTCAGCGGGGCTAGCTCTCCGGCGCTCCGGCGGCCGGCTCGGCCGGCGTGGCCGCGTCCACGCCGAACAGCCGGGCGTAGTCGTAGGCGGCCTCGGGCTTTTCCCTCACCTTGGCGTCGACCAGCCTGGCATCGTCGCCGATCAGGATCCGCCAGGACCCGGACCGCACCCCGTCGAGGATGATGGTCGCCGCCTGGGCCGCGCTGACCGGCGCGTTGTCCCGGAAGCTGGCGTTCAGCCGCGCGATCATCTCGCGCAGCTCGTCGCCCGACGCACCCGCGGCGGACGCAGTCCTGGGCAGCAACTCGGCCTCGATCAGCCCGGCCTGCACCGCGCGGGGGAACAGCTCCTGAACCTGGGCGTCGCTCATGTGCTCAGGCTCGGGCAGGCCCCGGGCGCGCAGGCTGTTCGCGACGATGTCGGTGCCCACGTGACCGGGTATCACCACGGCGACCCGGACATGGGGCGCGTGCGTGCGCAGGTCCTCGATCAGCGCCTCGGAGAAGCCGCGCACCGCGAACTTGGCCGTGCTGTAGGCGGTCTGCGGCATGCCGGGGCCGAGTGTCGCCCACAGGCCGTTCAGGCTGCTGGTGTTGACCAGGACGCCCTCGTCGCTGGCGATAAGCAAGGGCAGGAACGCGCGGGCGCAGTAGTACACGCCCAGCCAGTCCACGGCGAAGGTGCGCTCCCACACCTCCCGCCGGCCGGCGACGAAGCTCTCGCCGCCGCCCATGCCCGCGTTGCTGAACACCAGGTCGACGTGATCGGCGTCGTGCTCGGCCAGCAGCTCGTCGCGGAAGCGCAGGACCTGCGCCTCATCGGCGACGTCGCAGGCATGCCCGGTGACCTTGACGCCGGGCGGGGCGGCCGCCCACGAGGTGGCCGCGGTCACCGTGACGGCCTCCGCGTTCAGGTCGCAGGTCGCGACCGAGCAGCCCTGGGCGGCCAGCTGCCGGACAAGCTCGCGGCCCATGCCCGAGCCACCGCCGGTCACGACCGCGAGCTTGCCCGTGAAGGTATCCACCGCCCGATGCTTACTTGCTGTGCCACTGCGAGTCAACGATCCAGGGCGCCTGCCACTCGACGACCCGGTGGCTGGCGTGGTTGATCTCCGCGGCGGCCTGGCGGATCTGGTGCCACGCGGCCCGGAGCCGGCCGTGGCCGACGCCGCCGGCCTGCTGCGTCGCGGTGTCCTGTGGTCCCTGGTGGGTCAGTGGTCCCTGGTGGGTCAGTGGTCCCTGGTGGGTCAGCTGTGCGGACATTGCCTTGTCCTATCTGCTCGGAACGGGCCGCTTTCCCGGCCCCGCAGCCCTAGATTCGCCCGCCGGGACCGGTCCGCGGCAGGGGTCGGCCGGCCCCTCTTCCCCGGTGGTCAGCCTGTGGGTGGAATCACCCACGGCCGTCAGACCAGGCCGGTGCTGAGGGCGAGGCGGGTGAGGTCGGCGCGGCGCCGGCACCCGGTCTTGTCGCGGATGCGGTCCAGGTGCGAGCTGACCGTGCGCACGCTGATGTAGAGCTGAGCCGCGATCTGCGCGTCGGTGTGCCCCCGGGCCACCAGGGTGACCAGCTCCCGTTCCCGCGGGCTGAGCCCGGGCGGGCCCGCCTCCGTGGCCTCGGGCGGCACGCCGGGGGCCGTCAGCATCAGGACGTACTCGGCCGCCGTGGCCTGGCTCATCACCTGGCCGCGTTCCTGCGCCGCCCGGGCCTGATCCGGCCCGAGGGCCCGCCGGGCCTCAGCCAGGGACTCCTGCCGCTGGAACCAGCCCTCGGGCTTGTCCGGGTGGGCCGGCACGGTGAACCCGTTGCGGCCCTGGAGCGCGACCACCGCGGCCCAGATCGTGACGGCCTCGGTCATGCGCCCGGTCATGAAGCACAGGTAACCGCAGCAGTCCAGGTCGTCGATGAGCCGCGCCCGCACGCCGGTCTGCAGGGCGGTCTGGAGCGCCTCCCGCAGGTGGGCCGCGGCGGCCTCGAACCGGCCGGCGTTCAGGTCGAGGACCACCATCTTCTCCAGCAGGTTGCCCAGGCTCCACAGGTCACCGGCGTCCCTCGCGCCGGCCAGCGTCGCCGTGCACACCCGCTCGGCCGCGGCCGGCTCGTTGGCCTCGATCAGCACCGTGGTCAGTGCGTGCCCGCACACCCGGGGCATCGCGCCGTGCCGGTCGGCCAGGATCTGCTCCGCCTGCCCGGCCAGTTGCACGGCGCCGACGCGGTCCTCGGCGACGCAGGCGATCAGGCCCAGGACGGCCAGGGCCAGTGCCTCGGACATCGGGTGATCGCCCGCGCGGGCCAGCTCCAGGAACCGGCGGGCCTCCTGCGCCGCCTCGCCCAGCCGGCCGGTGGCCAGCAGCGTCACCGACCGGCCGCTCAGGCACCTGGCCCGCAGCGCGAACGGCCCCCCGTCCCCGATGGCGTCGCGGACCGCGGTGAAGTGAAGCAGCGCCCCGGCCGGATCGGTCGCATCCAGCGACACCTGGCCGAGCCAGGCGTGCGCGGCGCACCAGGGCTCGCTCCCGGCCTCCGCGCGGTCGACGGCCTCGCGCAGCAGCGGCGCCTGGGCCGCGAGGCGGCCGCGGACCTGCCACCACCAGGCCAGCGCGGCCGTCAGCGCCAGGGCCACTTCGCCGTCGTGCTCCCTGGCCCAGCCCAGGGCCTGGCGCAGGGTGGTCTCCTCGGCGTCCAGCCACCGGGCCGCCGGCGCCTCGTCGGCGCCCGACGGCAGCCCGGACATCGCCTCCTGCGCCACCCGCAGCGCGTACCCGGCCAGCGCCGCCGCGACGGTGTCAGCCTCGCCGGCCTCGGCCAGCCGCGCCGCGCCGTAGGCGCGCAGCGTCTCCAGCATCACGTACCGGGCCCGGCCGTCCGGGCCGGGCCGCGGCGGGACCACCAGCGAGCAGTCGACCAGGTGCAGCACGGCCGGCCCGGAACCTGCCCCCGCGACCGCCTCGGCCCCGTCCAGCGTGAACGGCCCGGGGATGGCCGACAGCGCGCGGAACACCCGCTGCTCTCGCTCATCCAGCAGCCGGTAGCTCCACTCGACGGTGGCCGCCAGCGACCGCTGCAGGCCGGCCGCGAGCCGGTCCCCCTCCAGCAGGGCGAACCGGTCGTCGATCCGGTCCAGCAGCTGGGCCACGCCCAGCGCCTCGACCCGGGCCGCGGCCAGCTCGATGGCCAGCGGCATCCCGTCCAGCCGGGCCACCAGCCGGGCCACCGCCGGCGCGGTCTGCGGGTCCAGCGCGAAGCTCGCGTCGGCCTGGCAGGCCCGGTCCGCGAACAGCGCCACCGCCTCCGACTCGCCGGGATCGGCCGGGCGGGCCGGGTCGGGCAGCGTCAGCGGCGCGAGCCGGTACCGCGACTCCCCGGCGATCCGCAGCGGCTCCCGGCTGGTGGCCAGCACCCGCACGTCATCCGCGCCGAGCAGCAGCCCGCGGCACAGCTCCGCCGCCGCGTCGATCACGTGCTCGCAGTTGTCCAGCACCAGCAGCAGCTGCCGCCGGGCCAGGGCCTGCGCCAGCGCGTCGGCCGCGCCCGCCGCGCCGGCCGCGGGCAGGTCATGGATGCCCAGTGCCGCCGCCACCGCGGCCGCCACCTGGGCCGGGTCCCGCACCGCCGCCAGCTCGGCCAGCCACACGCCGTCGGCGAACCGGCCGGCCACCTGCCGGGCCACCTCCCCGGCCAGCCGCGTCTTCCCGGCGCCGCCCGGTCCGGTCAGCGTCACCAGCCGGTGCTCTTCCAGCCGGGCGGCGATCTCGTCCACCACCCCGGCGCGGCCCACGAAGCTGGTCAGCGCAGCCGGGAACCCGTGCCTGCTTCCCGCCGCCTCGGCCACCGCAGACCGCTTCACAGCGGCCACCCTAACCGCGGGGCCGACCGCCGGCCAGATCCAGGGCGGCCAGGTAGCCGAAGGTCATCGCGGGGCCGATGGTGGCCCCGGCGCCGGCGTAGCTGCGGCCCATCACCGCCGCGCTGGTGTTGCCCGCCGCGTACAGGCCGCCGATGGCGGTGCCGTCCGGGCGCAGCACCCGGGCCCGCTCGTCGGTGCGCAGCCCGCCCTTGGTGCCCAGGTCGCCGGGGACGATCTTGATGGCGTAGAACGGCGGCCGGGCCAGCGGGGCCAGGCACGGGTTGGGCCGGCAGCGCGGGTCGGAGTAGTACCGGTCGTAGGCCGAGTCGCCGCGGCCGAAGTCCTCGTCCCGGCCCGCCTCGGCGAACTCGTTGAACCTGGCCACCGTCTTGGTCAGCGCGGCCGGGTCCAGGCCGGCCTGAGCGGCCAGCTCGGCGACGGCCGGGGCGCTGAACACCGCGCCGGACTTATACCAGCGCCGCGGCAGCGCGCGGCCCGGCGGCAGGCCGGCGAACACGTAGCGGTCCCGGTAGCGCTGGTCGGTGATCAGCCAGGCCGGGATGTGCGGCGTGCCCTCCGGCGGTGCCCGTCGTACATCGCGTGCACGGCGTCCACGTAGGGCGCGGACTCGTTCACGAACCGCTGGCCCGCCCCGTTGACCAGCAGGCAGCCGGGCAGGCTGCGCTCGGCCAGGCAGAAGTAGGCCCGTGCCGCCAGCGGGATGGACGGACCCCACCAGGCGTCGTCCATGAGGTCCAGCGCGGCGCCGGCCGCCTCGCCCGCGGTGATCGCGTCACCGGTGTTGCCCGCCGACCCGGTGGTCCACTCGGTGCCGATGGGCGGCGCGCTGGTAACGCTGCCGCAGCTGCTCGCTGCGCTCGAACCCGCCCGCGGCCAGGATCACGCCCCGCGCCGCCGCGATGACCGCGGGCCGCCCGTCCCGGGTCACCTCGCACCCCGGTGACGCGGCCCCCGCCCGGCTCCGCGCCGTCCAGTTCGGTGCCGTCCAGTTCCGCGCCGTCCAGTTCGGTGCCGTCCAGTTCGTCGCCTTCCAGTACCAGGCCGGTCATCGGGGTATCCAGCCAGACCGGCACGCCGCTGGCCAGCAGGCCCGCCCGCAGGCCGGCCGCCAGGGCCTGGCCCATGCTCAGCGTGCGCTGGCGCAGCAGCCGGGCGCGGGCCAGCCGGGCCGCCACCTTGGCCGAGGCCAGCATGGCCCGCGGGTGCCGGGGGCCCAGGGCCAGCCAGCGGTAGTCGGCCTGGGTGATGGTCAGCCCCGGCGGCGTCGGCAGGTAGGGCGGATTGAGGTGGGCCAGTTCGGCGCCGAGCACCCGCCGCCCGTCCAGCGGCACGCGGCTCGATGCTGCGCCCGGCGGCCAGCCCGCCGGGGGCCTCGGGGTAGTAGTCGGCGTAGCCGGGCACCCAGGCGAAGTCGACCGGGGCCAGCGCCCGCACGAGCTCGAGCATGGCCGGGCCGTGCTCCAGCAGCGCCCGCTGGCGGGCCTCCGGGACCTCGTCGCCCGACCACGTGGGCCAGGTAGGCCCGGGCCTGCTCGGGGGTGTCGCGCACTCCGGCCCGGCGCAGCACTTCGTTGCTCGGGGCCCAGATACCGCCGCCGGAGCGGGCGGTGGAGCCGCCGAACGCTCCGGTCTTCTCCAGCACCACCACGCGCAGCCCGTGATGGGCGGCGGTCAGCGCGGCGGTCATCCCGGCCGCGCCGCTGCCCACCACGACCACGTCGAACTCGGCCTCGGGGTCCCGCGCGGCGCCGGCCGTTGTCATGGCACCTCCCCTGCCCATACTAGAACACGTTGCAGTTTTGGCCGAGAGCCAGACTGCGGCGGGCTGGCCGAGAGCCAGCCTGCCGCGCCGGGCCCGATCCCGATAACAGCAAGAACTGATAACAGCAAGAAGGAGCCCGCCCGCCGTCCAGTGCGCCGCCTCCGCCCCGGCGCCAGCGACGTGGTTGCAGCAACCACGTCGCTACAGCGACGTCAGAGCAACAACCACGTCGCTGGATCGCGGCGGCGGGGCGGGCGAGGACCAGCCTGGCCGCCAGGCGAGGCGTGATAACAGCAAGAAGCGCCGCCCGCCGGGTGGCTGACGCTGATAACAGCAAGAAGCGCCGCGGGCGGGGTCGGCGGCCGAGGCGGAGGTGCGGTGCCGGCGGTAGGGCAGGCCGCGGACGGCTGGGACGTCGAGGCCGACGTGGTGGTGGTCGGCTTCGGGGCCGCGGGCGCCTGCGCGGCGCTGGAGGCGGCGGCCGCGGGCGCGGACGTGCTGGTGCTGGACCGGTTCGGCGGGGGCGGCGCCACGGCCCTGTCCGGCGGGGTCGTCTACGCCGGCGGCGGCACCCCGCAGCAGCGCGCGGCCGGGGTGACCGACTCGCCGCAGGCCATGTTCGACTACCTGAGCACGGAGGTCGGGGACGTGGTGACACCGGCCACGCTGCGGGCGTTCTGCCTGGGCAGCCCAGCCATGCTGGCCTGGCTGGAGGGCCACGGCGTGCCGTTCGAGGGCAGCCTGTGCCCGGACAAGACCTCCTACCCGACCAACCGCCACTACCTGTACTACTCCGGCAGCGAGCTGTCGGCCCGCGCCGTCGCCCCGCCCGCGCCGCGCGGGCACCGGACCGGGGCCGCGGGCACCTCGGGCGGCCTGCTGTACGCGCGGCTGGCCCGCGCGGTGCGCGCCTCCGGCAGCCGGGTGCTGGCCCAGACCACCGCCGTCGCGCTGGTCACCGGCGACGACGGGCGCGTCACCGGCGTCGAGTGCGCGACGCTGGCCACCGCCCCGGCCTGGGCCAGGGTCGCGCACCGGCTGCTGCACCGCTGGTCGGCCAAGCCCTACCTGTACGCGCCCAAGCTGGGCCGCCTGCTGCACCGCCCGGTGGCCGGGCTGGAGCGCCGGTACGGCCGGCCGCTGCGGGCCGGCGCGCGGCGCGGCGTGGTCATCGCGGCGGGCGGGTTCGCGGCCAGCCGGGCGATGATGCGCGAGCACGCCCCGGCCGGCCGGGGCGGCCTGCCGCTGGCCACGCCCGGCGACGACGGCAGCGGCATCCGGCTGGGCGACCGGCGCGGGCGGCGCCACGGCACTGCTGAGCCGGGTCTCGGTGTGGCGGTTCCTCAGCCCGCCGGCCGCGCTGCTGCACGGCGTGCTGGTGGACCGGGCCGGGGAACGGGTGTGCGACGAGTCCCGGTACGGCGCGGCCATCGGCGACGCCGATCGTGACCGGCCACCAGGGCCGGGCCTGGCTGCTGGCCGACCGGGCCACGGTGGCGCTGGCCTGGCGCCAGCTGCGCCGCAGCACGCTGTGGTTCCAGCGGCTGCAGGCGCGGCTACCTGCTCACCGCGGGCCGGGTCAGCGCGCCCACGCTGGCCCGGGCGGCGGCCAGGGCCGGGGTCGACCCCGGCGGGCTGGCGGCCACCGTGGCCGCCTACAACGAGGCCGCCGCGGCGGGCCGCCCCGACCCGGCGGGCAAGCCGGCCGAGCTGGTCCGGCCGCAGGACCAGCCGCCCTACTCGCTCATCGACTGCTCGGTGCGGCCCCGCCTGGCCTACCCGGCGCCGGTGCTGACCCTGGGCGGCCTGGTCGTGGCGCAGGACACCGGCCAGGTGCTCCGGCCGGACGGCACCGGGGTGCCCGGCCTGTACGCGGCGGGCCGCAGCGCGGTCGGCCTGTGCTCGCGCTCCTACGTCAGCGGCCTGTCGCTGGCCGACTGCGTGTTCTCGGCCGCCGGGCCGGGCAGGCCGTGGCGCAACCGGGGGCGGTTACGAGTAGGTGATGGCCACCTGAGCGGTCCGGGGCACGGCCTGGCAGGCCAGGATGTAGCCGTCGGCCAGGTCCTCGTCCTCGAGCACCTCGTTGTGCGCCATCTCCACCTCGCCGCCGGTGAGCCGGCAGGCGCACGCCCCGCAGATGCCCTGGCGGCACGAGTACGGCGGGTCCAGGCCCTGGTCGATGAGCAGGTCCAGCATCCGGGTCCCGGCCGGCCAGGGCAGCAGGCTGGTCTGGCCGTCCAGCGTGACCTCCAGCGTGGCCGGCGGGCCGCCGTCGTCGTCGGGCCGGGCCTCGAACGGGTTCTCGGCCAGCGACAGGAACCGCTCGACGTGCACGCGGCGGGCGGGCACGCCCAGGCCGGCCAGCGCCGGCCCGGACGGTGGCCATGAACGGATCGGGCCCGCAGATGAACGCCTCGTCGCCGGCGTAGGGCCGGGCCAGCGCGGCGATGCCGGCCGCGGTGGGCGGCCCCTGCACCGAGTCCAGCCAGTGCACGACCAGGAGCCGGGCGCCGGCGGTCGCGGCCAGCCGCGCAGTTCAGGAGAAGAAATGACCGGCCCGCTCGTCGCGGTTGGCGTAGATCAGCACGACCCGCCCCCGGCCCGCGGCCAGCGCCGACTTGAGGATGGAGATGACCGGGGTGATGCCGCTGCCCGCGGCCAACAGCAGCAGGTCGCCGTCCAGCGAGGCCGGGCTGAAGGTGCCGGCCGGCGGCAGCACGTCCAGCATGCTGCCCGGCCGGAGGTGGTCGGCGATCCAGTTGGAGGCGTGGCCGCCGGCCATCCGCTTGACCGTGATCGTCGGCCGGTCCCCGGCGTGCGGCGAGCTGGACAGCGAGTAGCAGCGGGCCACCGAGCCGCCGCCGGGGGCGGGCACCCGCACGGTCAGGAACTGGCCGGGCCGGTAGCCGAACGCGGCGGCCAGCTCGGCGGAGATGTCCAGCACCAGCGAGCACGCGTCGCCCGCCTCGCTGATCACCTCGGCCACCCGCACCCGGTAGAAGTCGCGCGGTGCGCTCACGGCGGGCTCACGGCGGCGGCATGGCCTGCTGCGAGCGGCCTGCTGCGACACGGGCTCAGGGATCGGCGACGGGATCGGCGACGAGATCATCAGACGGCCCAGGAAGACGGCGCGGTCGATGCTGGCCCGCAGGCTGGCGCAGGTGTCGATGAGCGCCGTCGGCTGGCCCGCCGCCACCCGCTCCCGGAACTCGGCGCAGGCCCGCACCGAGTCCAGGTCCCACTGCACGCTGGTGTGCTGGAGGCTGTACTTGGTCACCTGCACCGCGGCCGCGCACTTGTCGCACGCGACCTGGTAGCGGGTCAGGCCGCACCGCTCATCAGGCCGCCACGCCCCCGGTCATGCGTTCGCCCGGCGGGCCAGGTTCTCCGCCACCTCGGCCTCCCAGCCTTGCACCGCCCGGCTGGTGTCCACCTCGAACTCGTACCGCGCCACCATGTCCGGCCGGGATGTCGGCCACGTCGGTATAGAACTGCTCGTACCAGCGCCGCAGCTGGTAGACCGGCCCGTCCTCGGCGCACAGCAGCGGGTTGTCGACCCGGGCTCTTGTGCCGCCAGATCTCCACGTCCTGCTGGAAGCCCAGGCCGATGAACTTGGCGAACTTGGCCGCCGACCTTGGCCGCGTGCTCGTCCGAGATGCCCGCGGGGCGCTCGACGATGACCCCCCACTGCAGCATGAACGAGGTCGGCGTGACCGGGTAGTGGCAGTTGATCAGCACGCTTTCCATGGTCGTGCCGCGGTAGTCGTGCCACAGGTAGTTGATCATGTAGGACGGCCCGAAGTAGGACGCCTCCGAGCGCAGCGTGTTCTCGTCCCCGGTGCCGTAGTTGCCGCTGCCCGCGATGTCCGGCCGCGACCTGGTCCGCAGGTACTGGGTGGCGACGTGGCCCTCGAGCACGTTCTTGAAGTAGGTCGGGAACGCGAAGTGGATGTAGAAGAAGTGCGCCATGTCGACCACGTTGTCGATGATCTCGCGGCAGTTCGCGCCCTCGACCAGGACGGAGTCCCAGGTCCAGTCGGTCCAGGCGGGCGAGAACGCGCCGTCGACCTGGGGGATGGACAGCTCCGGCGGCGGCGGGTTGCCCTCCGGGTCGTGCCACACGAACAGCTGGCCGTTCTGCTCCAGCGTGCGCCAGGACCGGGTCCGGGCCGCGCGGCGGCACCCGTCGGCGTAGGGAATCCCGCGCGCACCGGCCGTCGCCGCCCCAGCGCCAGTCGTGGAACGGGCAGGCCACCGTGTCGCCCTTGATCGTGCCCCGGCTCAGGTCGCCGCCCATGTGACGGCAGTAGCCGTCGAGCACGTGCAGCTCGCCGCCGGAATCGGCGAAGACCACCAGCTTGGTCCCGAACGCGTGCACGGCGTGCGGCCCGCCCTCGCGGAACCTCTCGGCGAGCCCCAGGCAGTGCCAGCCGCGCGCGAACCGCGCGGGCGGTGTGCCGCTGTCGATGGTCCGGACGCCGTCCCGGTCGGTCATGGCGACCCTCCCTCCGGTGGCCTTCCCCACAGCCTTACTAACAGACTAGAACATGTTCTAGTCTAGCCGCGATGGCCGGGCCAGGCGACTGGAGGAAGTGCAATGACCGAGAACGTCGGGCAGGCGGTGCTCGCCGGGGTCGCGCGAGCTGCTGCCGGTCGCTGCGCGACCGGGCCCAGGAGGCCGAGGATCAGCGCGAGGTGTCCCGCCGACTCGGTCAAGGCGCTGGCCGACACCGGCTTCTTCCGGCTGCTCCAGCCCGCCGCCTTCGGCGGCCTGGAGGCCGACCCGCTCACCTTCCTGACCGCGGTCCGGCTGATCGCCAGCGCCTGCGGCTCGACCGGCTGGGTGGCCTCGGTGCTCGGCGTGCACCCCTGGCAGCTGGCCCTGTTCCCGCCGCTGGCCCAGGAGGAGGTGTGGGGCGCCGACCCGGCCACCCGGATGTCCTGCTCCTACGCGCCGACCGGGCGGGCCACCGCCGTCGACGGCGGCCACCTGCTCAGCGGCCGGTGGAGCTTCTCCTCGGGCTGCGCCCACGCCAGCTGGGTGCTGCTCGGCGGGATCGTGCCCGACGCCGACGGCACGCCCGCCGACTTCCGCACCTTCCTGCTGCCCGCCAGCGACTACGCCATCGAGGACGTGTGGGACACCGTCGGGCTGCGCGGCACCGGCAGCAACGACATCGTCGTCGACGAGGCGTTCGTGCCCGGCCACCGCTCGCTCAGCTTCATGGACGTGTCCCGGCTGCGTCTCCCCCGGCCAGGCGGTCAACCCCGCGCCGCTGTACCGGCTGCCCTACGGCGCCGTCTTCTCCTACGCCATCACCACCCCGATCATCGGCATGGCCGCCGGCGCCTACGACGCCCACGTCGCCTACCAGCGGGACCGGGTGCGCGCCTCGTACGTCGGCCAGAAGGCGGCCCAGGACCCGCACGGCCAGGTGCGGGTGGCCGAGGCCGCCGCCCGCCTGGACGACGCCTGGCTGGCCGCGGAGCACAACATGACCGCGCTGATGGCGCACGCCAGGGCCGGGGAGAAGATCCCGTTCGCGCTGCGCCTGCGGGTCCGCCGCGACCAGGTCCGCGGCACCGGCCAGGCGATCAGCGCCGTGGACCTGCTGTTCGAGAACTCCGGCGGCCGGGCGCTGCGCACCGGGACGCCCATCCAGCGGTTCTGGCGCGACGCCCACGCCGGCCGGGTGCACGCCATCAACGACCCCGAGCGGGCGCTGTCCATGTTCGGCCGCGGCGAGTTCGGCCTGGACGTGGGACCCGACGCCATGCTGTAACAAAGGTCGCCCGGGCCGACCCTGGGGGAAGGGACCGCTGATGACCATGGCGCCGGCCGACCGGGCCGCGACCAGCCGGATCGCCGAGGCCGGCGGCCTGCGCCTGCACTATCACGAGGCCGGGTCCGGAGCCCGCCGGCGCGGCACCGGTCGTGCTGCTGCACGGCGGCGGGCCGGGCGCCTCGGGGTGGAGCAACTTCGGCCGCAACCTGCCCGTGCTCGCCGACCGGTTCCGCACGCTCGTCCCCGACCTGCCCGGCTTCGGCCGGTCGGACAAGCCCCCGGTGACCGGCAACTACTTCACCTTCGCCGCCGATGCGCTGGCCGGGCTGCTGGACGGGCTGGGCATCGAGCGGGCGCACCTGGTCGGCAACTCGCTGGGCGGCGGGACCGCGGTGCGCTTCGCGCTGCGCTACCCCGAGCCGCGCCGGCCGGCTGGTGCTGATGGCGCCGGGCGGCCTGGGCCTCAACGTGCTCGCGCCCGACCCCACCGAGGGAGTGCGGCGGCTGGCCGCCTTCGCCGCGCCGCCCGGGCCGAGCCGGGAGAAGCTGGCCGCCTTCCTGCGCACGCTGGTCTTCGACCAGCGGCTGGTCACCGATGAGCTGATCGACGAGCGGTACGCCGAGGCCGCCGCGCCCGAGTCGCTGGCCGCCATGGCCTCGCTGGGCGCCTCGTTCTTCGACCCGGCCACCGCCGAGGACGGGATGCTCTGGCGCGAGGCGCACCGGCTGCGCCAGCGGGTGCTGCTCATCTGGGGCCGGGAGGACCGGGTCAACCCGCTGGACGGCGCGCTGGTCGCGCTCAAGCTGATCCGCCGGGCCCAGCTGCACGTGTTCGGCGGCTGCGGGCACTGGGCCCAGCTGGAGAAGTTCGACGAGTTCAACCGGCTGGTGATCAGCTTCCTGGAGGACATGACCCAGCCGCCGAGCCAGCCGCCGAGCCAGCCGCAGACCCGGCCGCTGATCCGGTCGCTGGGGTACCTGCGGATCGAGTCCGCCGACGTCGCGGCCTGGCGGGAGTTCGGGTCCGCGGGCTGGGCCTGGCCGAGGGCCGCGGCCCCGAGCCCGGCGCACTGTACCTGCGGATGGACGACTTCCCGGCCCGCCTGGTGATCGTGCCGGGGACGCGGGAACGGCTGCTGGCCTCGGGCTGGGAGGTGGCCGATGCCGGCGCCCTGGCCGCGGTCGGCCAGGCGCTGGAGCAGGCCGGCGTCCCGGTCGAGGCCGGCACCGCGGCCGAGCTGGCCGACCGCCGGGTCGGCGGGCTGCTGCGCTGCGCCGACCCGGCCGGGAACACCCTGGAGATCTTCTGCGGGGCCGCCCTCGAGCACCACCCGATGCCCAGCCGCTACGGCAACCGGTTCGTGACCGGCGACCAGGGCCTGGGCCACGTGGTGCTGCCGGTGACCGAGGAGGCGCCCGCGCTGCGCTTCTACGCCGGCGTGCTCGGGTTCCGGCTGCGCGACTCCATCCGGATGGCGCCCGAGCTGTTCGGCCAGCCGCCGGGCCCGCCGCTGTGGATGCGTTTCCTGGGCTGCTGCCCGCGCCATCACTCGCTCGCGCTGGCCCCGTTCCCGGCCGCGGCCGGGATCGTGCACCTGATGATCGAGGTGGCCACGCTGGACGACGTGGGCCGGGCCCTGGACCGCTGCGCGCGGCGCGGCGTGCCGGTCAGCGCGACGCTGGGGCGGCACGCCAACGACCTCATGGTCTCCTTCTACGCCCGGACGCCGAGCGGCTTCGACGTCGAGTACGGCACCGACGGCCTGCGCGTGGACGACGCCGACTGGGTCAGTCGCGAGACCACCGCGGTCAGCCTGTGGGGCCACCAGTTCGTGTCCGGCGCCGGGCCCTGATGGTGACGGCCATCCCGGAGCTGCCGCCGGAGTCGCCGGAGCCGGAGTCTGAGTCGGCCCGGTTCCGCCAGGTGCTCGGGCACTTCTGCACTGGCGTCACGGTCATCACCACGGCCGACGCCGACGGCCCGGCCGGGTTCGCCTGCCAGTCGTTCGCCGCGCTGTCCCTGGACCCGCCGCTGGTGCTGTTCTGCCCCAGCCGGACCTCCACCACCTGGCCCCGGATCGCCGCCGCCGGCCACTTCTGCGCCAACGTGCTCAGCACCCGGCAGCAGGACCTGGCCCGCATCTTCGGGACCACCGGCCCGGACAAGTTCGACGGCGTGACCTGGTCGCCCAGCGCGTCCGGCGCCCCGGTGCTGGCGGGCGCGCTGACCTGGCTCGGCGCCGTCGTCGAGACGGTGCACGAGGCCGGCGACCACCGCGTCGTGCTGGGCCGGGTCACCGAGCTGGGCCCCTGCCGGGCGGCCCGGCCGCTGCTGTTCTACCGGGGCCGTTACGCCGAGACCGCGGCCCGCCCGGCCAGCCCGCCCGAGATCGTGGACACGCTGCTGGCCTGGCCCCGGCACGCCGACTGGATGTGACTGCGCCCGCGGTGTCCGGCGCCCGCGCATTCCCCGATGCCGTAGGCCTGGCGGGTTCAGGCCGCCCCTGGCTACCCTGACTGGAAATATCCGGAGATATTCCGGGCTGAGGGGGGAGCAATGGATGGGGACAGCGGCCCGCCCGCTGATGATCGGCAGCCGGACATATCGGATCAAGCCATTGAAAAAGCTACGCTACTTACCGCTGAAGCTACGGTGGCCGCGGCGAAAGCCGCCAAGGCGTCCACCGTCGTCGCGGGAATCTCGACGGTGGTGGCGCTGGTCGCCCTGGGTGTCGCGATTTACTCGGTGCTCATCGCACGGCAGGAGAACGACTACGCCGAGCGGCAGTCCCTGCTGTCCCTGGTATCCAATATCGCGCAAGAGCCTCAGCTTCAGGCTCAGGCAGCCGTGAGCCTGAAGGACGACTCTAGCCAGCTGCACGATGTTGACGTGCAAATTCAGCTGACGGCGCTCGGTGAAGGCGAGGAAGCCGACAACCTGATTCAGCAGCTGCCCGGGTCCGCGGTCTCCTCCGTAGAGAAATACCAAGTCGGCCTGGCCCTCGAAGACGGGGATGATTACAAGCCCGCCCTGGCGCTACTGAGAGATGCGGCGAAGGAAGCGTCCGACCCGCGCACGGCGGCCGACGCATGGCGCGAAGCAGCGAGAATCCTCTATATTCTCGGACTCAGCTCGCGAGCGGAGCACGACATAACCCTCGCGGAGGGCGCGTTTAACAGGCCGGATGTGCCCAAGATAAGCAGGAAGAATAATCGGGCTGACACGGAGCTCTATGATGTCCAGTACCAGGTTTTCATCAGCTGCTCAAAGGCGATGAAGGAATGGAATCAAGGAAGGGGCATCGTTAAGAGCTATGCCAGTAGCCTGAGCGTTCCTCTGAAAAGCCAGGAGATGGCAGCGAAACAAGCTCTGGTGAAAACCTGTCACGTGCCTGCTCGGACACTCACCGTCGTGCCAGTAGTCGGTCCGTCCTAGGGAGGACCTGGCTCTGGCTCGGTACGCGAGCAGTCCGGCAACGGCGACCCGCGACGGCTAGCCTGAGCGGCATGCCTGACCCATCCGCCGGCCCTGTTCGTGAACTCCTCGCCCGCTACCGGCCCGACGGTCCGGCCGAGGCCGCCGACCTGGACCGGATCGTGGCCATGACGCAGACCGCGGCCGACCCGTGGCGGCGCGACATCCCGCTGCACGTCACCGCCTCGGCGCTGATCGTGAACCCCGTGTCGCAGGCGGCCGGGTGCTGCTGCGCTGGCACCAGCGCCAGCAGGCCTGGCTCCAGGTCGGCGGGCACGGCGATCCGGGAGAGAGCGACCCGCTGGCCATCGCGCTGCGCGAGGCCCGCGAGGAGACCGGCCTGGCCGACCTGGTGCCCTGGCCCGATGCCCAGCTCCGGCACCTGGTCATCGTCAGCGTCCCGGCCAACGCCGTGGAACCCGCCCACGAGCACGCCGACCTGCGGTTCATCCTCGCCACCCGGGACCCGGACGCGGCCCGGCCCGAGCGGCCCGACGCGCCGCTGCGCTGGCTGTCGTTCCCCGAGGCACGCGAGCTGACCGCCGAGGACAACCTGCGCGAGACCCTGGCCCGCGCCGAGCGGCTGGCCAGCGCCGGCCGGGGCGTGACGCCCGCTCAGTGAGCCGCCGGGTTGGCCACCCGGGCCAGGAACAGCGGCTCGCCCGTCGCCCGGTCCGTCACCATCAGCAGATACGGCCGGTTGAACCAGATCCGGGCCTGGGGCGCCTGCGCCGCCGTGGGCTCGAGCCCAGTCGCCGTCGCCGCGCTGGCCACGGTGCCCTTCTCGCCTACCTTCAAGGTGGCCGCGTGCTCCACTAGCCCGATGCAGCACGCCTGCGGCGACAGCCCCGCGAAGTCCGCGCCCGGCCCGAACGCCTGGCCCATGCCCAGCGTGCCCAGCAGGCCGTTCATCTTGAGCTTGGAGCTCAGGCTGACCCGCGGCAGCGCGATCAGGCGCTTGCCCCCGACCGGCGCGGCCAGCCCGCCCGTGAGCGCCCTTAGCGCGCGCGCGCCACCGTCGGGCAGGCCCCCGCGCCCGGCGCCGGCAGCAGGGCCAGCATGGCCAGCTTGCCGCCCCGGTAGGGCAGCGACACCGCCGTCCACCCGTCCGCCTGCGTCGTGCGGAACGGCCCGCCGTGCATGAACTGCGCGGTGACCCGCGGCCCGGCCGCGCTGGTGAACGGCGCCGGGCTGGTATCGCTGGCCGTGAACGGGCTGGGCCCAGGCCGCGTGCAGGTACAGCGCGTCGGTCAGCACCCAGCCGATGCCGGCCAGCGACCGCGGGCTCAGCAGCCCGGTGATGTGCCCGCGCGTGGCCGCCGCGATCGCGTTGTCGATCTCCTGCGCCGCCAGCGCCGGGCGGCGCAGCACCGGCACGTGGCGGACTCCCGCGTCGTAGCCGGTGGCCACCGCGTTCAGGTAGCTCCTCCGGGTGACCAGCGAGGGGTCGGCCCACACCTGGTCGCTCTGGGCCACCGTCACCCCCGGCCCGTCCAGCCCGCGCAGCGCCGCGGACCGGGCCTGCAGCCCGGCCTCCAGCCGCTGGCCCGTCGCGGCGGGCAGGTGCAGCACGGCGGCCATGGCCTTCGCCGTGGCCCCCCGCGCGCCCAGGTAGGCCATGCCCAGGCTGGTGGCCAGGCTCGTCGGCGACAGCACCACGTTCGCGTGCGGGTCGGCCCGGCACCACGCGCCCAGCACGTCCATCCCGAACGCCGTGTCCGCCGCCCCGTAGGGCCGCGGGCTCACCGCCGGCTCCCGCAACACCACGCCCCGCACGGCCGCCGGCGGCTGCGGTCCCGACGACCGGGCCGTCCCGCATCCCGCCGCCACCAGCCCCGCCGCGACCAGCCCCGCCGTCAACCGCACCGTCTTGCTCATGTCCATCAGACGCGCCCGGCCCCGGCTCCGGTTCCGCCCGGTCCACCGCCATCACCAACCGCAGGCGCGATCCGAGCAGCCCAATCGCGTCTTACGGCCCGCCGTAACCCCGGCCGTCATGATCACGGAAACTGGTCAGCGATAGTCGCTGACGGATGACCGTCCTCAGGGTCGAGGAGGGCGGCGGCGATGCGGGCTATGTGCTCAGACGGGGGGCCGAGGAGGTGGCTGTCGCCGTGGGCGCGCTTGAAGTAGCGGTGGGCGTCGTGCTCCCAGGTGATGCCGATGGCGCCGTGCATCTGGATCATCTCGGCCGCGACCCGGGTCAGCGCCTCGGAGCAGCAGGCCCGGGCGGCCGCCGCGCGCAGGGCGAGATCGGGGTCGTCGCTGGCGGCGGCCTCGGCGGCGGCGTAGGACAGTGAGCGCGCCGACTCGACCAGCACGTGCAAGTCGGCCAGCCGGTGCTGTAGTGCCTGGAAGCTGCCGATGACCTGGCCGAACTGTTCCCGGACCTTGGTGTAGGCCACGGTCAGGTCGAGAGCCTGGCGGGCGGCCCCGACCTGCTCGGCGCTGAGCGCGATGCAGGCCAGGTCCCGGACCCGAGCCAGGTCCAGGCGCTGGCCGAGGCGGCAGCCGGGGGCGTGGTCCAGCCGGACGGTGGCCATCCGCCGGGTCTCGTCCAGCGTGGTCACGGCCGCCCGGCTGACGCCGGGCTGGGCCGGGTCCACCTCGTAGAGCGCGATGCCGTCCGGGCCGTCGGCCACCACGAGCAGCACATCGGCGTCGGCGCCGTCCAGCACGTAGTGCGCGTCGCCGGTGACGGCCGCTTCCGCGGAAGCGCGCACCGCCACATCGGGCGCTTCCCCGCTAGCGCTGCGGGCCACATCGAGCGTTTCCGCGGAAACGCGGCGGGCGACGTTGGACGTTTCCGCGGAAACGCGGGGAGCCGCATCGGGTGCTTCCGCGGAAGGCGGCGGGCCACGGTGGGCGCTTCCGCGGAAGCACGGCAGGCGACGTCGGCAGGGTTCCAGTGACCGGCCGGGCCGGTCCAGGCCAGGGCGGCGGTAGTGGTGCCGGCGGCCAGGCCGGGCAGCAGGCGACGGCAGGCCGCGTCGTCGCCGGCGGCCAGCAGGGCCCGGGTGGCCAGCACGGCGGAGCCCAGCATCGGGGCGGGAGTCAGGCGGCGGCCGAGTTCTTCCAGGACGATGTGGATCTCGACCGGGCCAGCGCCGGCGCCGCCGTAGCGCTCGGGGACGGCCAGCCCGGCCACGCCGATCTCGCGGCAGAGCCGGCGCCAGGGCCCGCTGTCGCCGTCGCCTTGATGCCGCATCAGCAGGCCGCGCACCGCGTCGCGCAGGGCCAGCTGGTCCTGGGTCAGCTCCACGCCGGCTCCGGCTGGTCGGCGGTGAGGGCGGCGATGACCTCGGCCCGGTGCTGGGCCTGGGTGCCCCAGGCCGGGATCAGCGCCCGGACCTTGGTCAGCCACAGGCCGAGGTCGTGCTCCCACGTGTAGCCGATGGCGCCATGGACCTGCAGGGCGGCGCGGGCGGCCTGGTGGGCCGCGTCGGCGCAGGCGACCTTGGCCGCCGAGACGTCACGGGCGGCGGTGGGCTGCGCCGGCGGCCAGGGCGCAGGCGGCGGCGTCGAGCAGCGGGCGGGCGAACTCCAGGCCGATGGCCACGTCGGCCAGCCGGTGCTGGACGGCCTGGAAGGCGCCGACGGGCTGGCCGAACTGGACCCGGACGCGGGCGTGCCGCACGCTGGCCTCGAGCAGGGCGCGCCCGGCGCCGAGCAGCTGGGCCGCGCTGGCCAGGGCGCCCAGCCGCCGGGCGTCCCGCACGGCGTCGGCCACCCCAGGGCCGCTGGCCAGGACCTGCTCGCGGCGGACCTCGAACAGCGACCGGGCGAGGTCGACCGAGCGGTGGGCCGGGCCAGGCGCGGCCAGCCAGACGGTGTCGCCCTCGGCCAGCAGGACCAGGCCGGCCGCGTCGGCGTCCACGGCCCACGGCAGGCGGGGCGGCAGGGCCAGGGTGGCGATGAGGTCGCCGGCGGCCAGGCGGCGTAGCCATGCGGCGGCAGCAGGCCCGGACAGCGCGGTGAGCAGGCGGGGCACGGCGGCGAGCGACTCGGCCACAGGGCCGGGCAGGGCGTGGTGACCGAGTTCCTCGCAGGCCACGGCGAGGTCCAGCGGAGTGGCGCCGGGGCCGCCGCCCGACTCGGGGACGGCCAGCGCGGTGACGCCCAGCCCGGCCAGGTCACGCCACAGCGCGAGCCCGTCGGCCCGCTCGCCGGCGGCCCACCGGCGCGCGGCGCGCAGGCTGACGTCGGCGCCGGGCTCGCTGCCGGCGTCGGGGCGGCCGGACAGGTCGGGGCGGGCCAGGAGAGCGTGCAGGGCCGCGGCGAACTGGTCCTGCTCGGGGGAGCGCAGCGGCATCACCGGGGCAGTCCCAGCAGGCGCTCGGCGATGACGTTGCGCTGGATCTCGTTGGTGCCCGCGTAGATCGGTCCGGCCAGCGCGAACAGGTAGCCGTCCACCCAGCCCGGCCCGCGTCCCGGCAGCTCGGCGTGCGGGCCGAGCAGGTCGAGGGCGGTCTCGTGCAGGGCCACGTCGAGCTCGGACCAGAACACCTTGCCCAGGCTGGCCTCGGCGCCCAGCGCGCCGCCCTCGGCCAGGCGCTGCGCGGTGGCCGTGGCAGCGCAGCTGGTAGGCCCGGGCGCCGATCCAGGCGTCGGCGACCCGGTCGGCGCAGCGGCGGCTGTCGGCGGGATCGCCGGCCTGCTGCCACAGCTCGACCAGCCGGTCGGCGGCGGCCAGGAACCGGCCGGGGCTGCGCAGCGACAGGCCGCGCTCGTGGCTGGCGGTGCTCATCGCGACCCGCCAGCCGTCGCCGGGTGCGCCGATCACGTCGGCGTCGGGCACGAACACGTCGTCGAGGAAGATCTCGGCGAACCCGGTCTCGCCGTCCGAGCTGGCGCGATCGGCCGGACGGTCACGCCCGGGGCCCGCAGGTCGAACATCAGGTAGGTCAGGCCGCGATGCCGCTCGGCCCGCGGGTCGGAGCGGAACAGGCCGAAGGCCCGGTCGGCGAAGGCGGCCCGCGAGCTCCAGGTCTTCTGCCCGGACAGCAGCCAGCCCGCCCTCGGGCCCGCAGGCCGCGGGACCGCATGCGCGGCCAGGTCGCTGCCTGCGTCGGGCTCGGACCAGGCCTGCGCCCAGACGTCATCGGCGCCGGCGCCATCGGCGGCAGGAGCCGGTCGCGCTGCTCGTCGGTGCCGTGCGCGAACAGCGTCGGGGCGAGCAGGAACAGGCCGTTCTGGCCGACCCGGACCGGGCCGCCGGCCGCGTAGTACTCCTCCTCGAAGACCAGCCACTCGGCCAGCGGGGCGTCCCGGCCGCCGTACCGGGCGGGCCAGGAGACGACCGCCAGCCGGGCCTCGGCCAGCTCGCGCTCCCAGTCCCGGTGCGCGCGCGAAGCCCGGCCGCGGTGTCCACCGACGGCAGCGGCGGGTCGGGCACGTGGGCGGCCAGCCAGTCGCGGACCTCGGTCCGGAACGCCTGCTCGGCGTCCGAGGCTCATCCCGCTGGCCCGCTTCATGGCCCGCGCGTCCATGCCGGCCAGCGAGTCGGACGCCGACCTCGGCGTTGTGCGCGTGGGCCAGGTGGTGCAGGCCGAAGACCGAGCCTCCATGCCGGGCCGCAGGCCCATCTGGTCCTCGCACTGGTTGACCGCCCGCTTGGCCAGCGCCAGGCCGAACGGGGGCATCGCGGCGATCCTGCCGGCCAGCGCGAACGTGGCCTCGGCCAGCTCGGCCCGGGGCACGACCCGGTTGACCATGCCGAGCTCGTAGGCCCGCTCGGCGCCGAACCGGTCGCCGGTGAACAGCACCTCCTTGGCGAACCGGGGCCCGAGCACCCACGGGTGGGCGAAGTACTCCACGCCGGGGATGCCCATGCGCACCACCGGGTCGGCGAAGAACGCGTCGTCGGAGGCGACGATCAGGTCGCAGACCCAGGCCAGCATGAGGCCACCGGCGATGCAGGCGCCCTGCACCATGGCGATGGACGGCTTGGGCATCTCCCGCCAGCGCCGGCACATGCCCAGGTAGACCTCCATCTCCCGGGCGTAGCGGCCGTCGGCGCCGGGCTTGCCGACGTGGTCCCACCACAGCACGGCCTTGCGGTCGAAGGACTGGTCGACGTCCCGGCCGGGGGTGCCGATGTCGTGCCCGGCGCAGAAGTGCGCGCCGGCCCCGGCCAGCACGATCACCCGGACGTCGTCGTCAGCTGACGGCCCGGCTCAGGGCGGCGTCCAGCGCGTAGGTCATGGCCGAGTTCTGGGCGTTGCGGTACCGCGGGCGGTTCAGGGTCACCACGGCCACCGGGCCGCGCTCCTCGTAGAGGACCACGGGCTCGTCCGGGGGCTCCTCGGAGGACCGCGCCGCGTCACCGGGCTCCGTGGTCATCGGGCTCCTCCCTGAGCAGTCGCTTGAGCACCTTGCCGGAGGGGTTGCGGGGCAGGCCGGGCCGCAGCCGACCTGCCGGGGCACCTTGTAGTTGGCCAGCCGGTCCCGGCAGAAGGCCAGCACCTGGCCTCGTCCAGCTCCCGGCCGGGGCGGGGCACCAGGAAGGCCCGGCCCACCTCGCCCAGGCGGTCGTCGGGCACGCCGATGACCGCGGCCTCGGCGACGCCGTCCAGGCGGGCCAGCACCTGCTCGACCTCGGCCGGGTAGACGTTGAAGCCGCCGCAGATGTACATGTCCTTGAGCCGGTCGGTGATCGTCAGGTTGCCGGCGCTCGTCCAGGCGGCCGACGTCGCCGGTGTGCAGCCAGCCGTCGGTGTCGATCGGCGGCCTTAGTGGCGTCCGGGTCGTCGAGGTAGCCGAGCATCACGTTGGGCCCGCGGAGCAGGATCTCACCCGTGGTGCCGTGGGGTTCTTGAGACTGACGGTGCTGTTGGGGTCGGTGGGCGCTGGGTTGGTGGGCGCTGGGTTGGTGGCGCTGGGTTGGTGGGGGCTGGATTGGTGGCTGATGCTCGACGATCCTGATCTCGAAGCCGGCGGTCGCCCGGCCGGAGGTGCGGGCGACGGTCTCCGGGTCGTCGCCGGGGCGGCACATGGTGGCGACGACGGCCTCGGTCAGCCCGTAGGCGGTCAGCACGGTGTCGAAGCTGAGCTCCGCCCGCATCCGCTCGACCAGCGCGACCGGCACGACGGCCGCGCCGGTGACGGCGAGCCGCAGGCTGGACAGGTCGGCTGACGGCGCGGCCGGGGTGATCCAGGATCGTCTGGTAGATGGTCGGCGCGCCCGGGCAGCACGGTGATCCGCTCGGCCTCGATCAGCCGCATGGCCTCGCTCGGGGTCGTAGACCAGCTGCGGGACCATCGTGGCGCCGGTGAGCAGGCAGGCCAGGATGCCGGCCTTGTAGCCGAAGCTGTGGAAGAACGGGTTCACCACCAGGTAGCGGTCGGCGCTGGTCAGCGCGCCGCACTCGGCCCAGGCCCGGGCCACGTCCAGGGCCTGGCGGTGCGCGCTCATGGCGCCCTTGCTCCGGCCGGTGGTGCCCGAGGTGAACAGGATGTCGCTGACCTGCTCGGGGCGGACGGCGGCCGCGCAGGCGGCGGCGACCGCGGCCGGCACCCGCTCGGCGCGACTGCTCGAACTCGGCCCAGTCGAGCAGCCGGCCGACTCCGGCGGGTGACCGGCTGCCACGGCCGCCGGGCTCGGGCTCGACCGGGATCCGGACGATCGAGACCGAGTCAGGCTGGGGGTGGCGGGGTCAGCCTCCTGGCGGCTGGACAGGGCAGTCCGCAGGGCGGCGAGCCGGTCGGTGCCGAGGAACGGCCCGCGACGAGCAGGGCGCGGGCTCCGCTGCGGCCGATGATGTCCAGCGGCCTCGGGGCCGGTGAACCGGGTGTTGACCGGCACCAGGGTGGCGCCCGGCGTACGAGCGCGCCGAGCGCGGCGAGCACCCAGTGGTGGGTGTTCGGCGACCAGATCGCGACCCGGTCGCCGGGCGCCACGCCCTCGGCGATGAGCGCCCGGCGACGGCGGCGGCCCGGTCGTGCAGCTCGCGGTAGCTCAGCCGGGGCCCGCCGGGCTCGGCCAGCGCGGGCGCGTCGCCGAACTGCCGCGGCCGCGCGTGGCCACGGCCGCGGGGATGGTGAGCTCCAACCGGGTTCCTCTCGCCTTGACCGAGTCTCGTGGGAGCAAAACTGCAACGTGTTCGTAGTGGAGCGCTAGCCTGAGCCTACGCGTGGGTGGCGCTGTGCTGAGCCAGACGCAGGCGGGACGCTGCGTGCGGTTCAGCCCGGCAGCTGGCGAGGGGGACGAGGAGTTCCGCGGCCGCGTGCGGCGACTGGCTGACGCGAGAACCTGACCGGGCGAGTTCGCCGCGCTGCGCGGCGCGGGCGGCCCGGGCCGGGAGCACGAGGCCTTCGAGGAGCGGCTCGCCTGGAACCGGCACCTGGCCGCGGCGGGCTGGACCTGCCTGGGCTGGCCGGCCGAGCACGGCGGCGCGGGCGCCACGCTGGCCCAGCAGGTGATCTTCCACGAGGAGTACGCCCGCAGCGGCGCCCCGGCGCGGGTCGGCCACATGGGCGAGGAGCTGCTCGGCCCGACGCTGATCGCGCTGGGCACGCCGGAGCAGCAGCACCGGTTCCTGCCGCCGATCGCGGCCGTGCGCGAGCTATGGTGCCAGGGCTACTCCGAGCCGGGCGCCGGCTCGGACCTGGCCGCGGTGGCCACGACCGCGACGCTGGACGGCGACCGAGTGGGTGATCACCGGCCAGAAGGTGTGGACGTCGCTGGCGCACGTGGCCGACTGGTGCTTCGTGCTGGCCCGGACCGAGCCGGGCTCGCGCGGCCGGCGCGGGCCTGTCCTACCTGCTGGTGCCGATGCGCCAGGCCGGCGATCACGGTCCGGCCGATCCGGCAGCTCACCGGGACCTCGGAGTTCAACGAGGTGTTCTTCGACGGCGCCCGCACCGACGGCCGAGCTGGTCGTCGGCCGGCCGGGCGACGGCTGGCGGGTGGCCAGGACCACGCTGGCCATCGAGCGCGGCGCCGCCACGCTCGGCCAGCAGGTCGGCTTCCGGCGCGAGCTGGACGCGCTGCATCGACCTGGCCAGGCGCACCGGCGCGGCCGGGTCGGACCCGCTGCTGCGCGACCGGCTCGCCCGGGCCTGGATCGGCCTGCAGGTCATGCGCGGCCCACGCCCTGGCAGTGCTGGCCGACCCGCGCAGCGGCACCGGCACCGAGGCGTCGGTGGTCAAGCTGCTGTGGTCGCGCTGGCACCAGACCTCGGCGAGCTGGCGATGGACGGTCCGGGGCGCGCCGCGATGGTCGCCAGGGGCGCGCCTTATGACCTGGACGAGTGGCAGCGGCTGTACCTGTTCAGCCGGGCCGACACGATCTACGGCGGGTCGGACGAGATCCAGCGCAGCATCATCGCCGAGCCGGGCGCTCGGCCTGCCACGGCAGGCCCGGCCGTGAGCACGGGGGCCGGGGCGGCCGGACCCGCCCCGCCGCCGGGCCGTGACCTGCTGGCGGGCAAGGTCGTGGTGGTCACCGCGGCGGCCGGCACCGGCATCGGGTCGGCGGCCGCCCGGCGCTGCCTGGCCGAGGGCGCCAGGGTGGCGCTGAGCGACCCGCACGAACGGCGCCTGGCGCGAGCTGGCGGACGAGCTGTGCCGCGAGCTACGGCGACCGGGTCTGGGCCGCGCCGTGCGACGTCACCGACGACGCGATGCGGTGGACAAGCTGATCCAGCGGGGCCGTCCGCGTGTTCGGCAGGATCGATGTCATGATTAACAATGCCGGGCTGGGCGGGACCAGCTCGGTGCTGGAGATGACCGACGAGCAGTGGCACCGGGTCCTGGACGTGACGCTGAACGGCACGTTCCGGTGCACCAGGGCCGCGCTGCGCCAGATGGTCGCGCAGGGGCACGGCGGCTGCGTCGTCAACAACGCGTCGGTGCTCGGCTGGCGGGCGCAGGCGGGCCAGGCCCACTACGCGGCGGCCAAGGCCGGGGTGATGGCGCTGACCAGGTGCGCGGCGATGGACGTGGCGGAGCACGGGATCCGGGTCAACGCGGTGGCGCCGAGCCTGGCCACGCATCCGTTCCTGGCCAAGGTGACCAGCCCGGAGCTGCTGGACGAGCTGGCCGGGCGGGAGGCGTTCGGCCGCGCGGCGGAGCCGTGGGAGGTGGCCAGCGTGATGGTGTTCCTGGCCAGCGACTACGCCTCGTACCTGACCGGCGAGGTCATCTCGGTCAGCAGCCAGCATCCGTGACGGGCTCCGGCGGGCCGCGGCGGGCGCGGCGGGCCGCGCGCTAGAGGCGCTCGATGATGGTGGCGGTGGCCATGGCGCCGCCGGCGCACATGGAGACCAGTGCGGTGCTGGCGTCGCGGCGCTCCAGCTCGTGCAGCGCGGTGGTGAGCAGCCGGGCGCCGGTGCTGCCGACGGGGTGGCCCAGCGCGATGGCGCCCCCGTTGACGTTGACCCGGCCGGGATCTGGCTGGTGCACGCTGAGCCAGGACAGCACGATCGAGGCGAAGGCCTCGTTGATCTCGAACAGGTCGATGTCGCCGATCTTCATGCCGCTGCGGTCGAGTACCCGCTGAGTGGCGGCGATGGGGCCGTCCAGGTGGTAGTAGGGCTCGTCGCCGATCAGGCACTGGGCCACGATGCGGGCCCGCGGCCGCAGGCCGAGATCGCGGGCCCGGGGCGTCGGCCAGCAGGATGGCCGCGGCGCCGTCCGAGATCTGCGAGGAGGTGCCGGCGGTGTGCAGGCCGTCCTCGAGCACCGGCCGCAGCCCGGCCAGGGCCTCGAGGCTGGTCGAGCGCAGGCCCTGATCGCGCTCGACGATGCGGGACTCGCCGGTCGGCTGGCCATCGGCGGCCAGGACGGGCGCCTTGACCGGCACGATCTCGCGGTCGAACCGGCCCTCCGCCCAGGCCTGCTGGGCCAGGGCCTGGGAGCGCAGCCCGAACTGGTCGAGGTCGGCTCGGCTCAGCCCGCGCCGCCGGGCGATGCGCTCGGCGGCGAGGTACTGGTTGGGCATGTCGATGGCCCAGCGGCCGGGCGGGGGTGCCCCGCGTTCGGGGCGGTGGCGGCGGTGCCCAGCGGCACCCGGCTCATGGCCTCCACGCCGCAGGCCACGCCGACCTCGATGGCGCCGGCCGCGATCAGCCCGGCCACCACGTGCGTGGCCTGCTGGGCCGAGCCGCACTGGGCGTCCAGGGTCAGGCACCCGGTCCGGTACGGCAGCCCCCGGTGCAGCCAGGCGGTCCTGGTCACGTTGCCCGACTGCTCGCCGGCCTGGGTGACGCAGCCGCCGGCCACCTGCTCGACGGCGGCCGGGTCGAGGCCCGCCCGGTCCAGCAGCGTGGCCTGGGCGGTGCCCAGGATCTGCGCCGCGTGCAGGCCGGAGAGCACTCCGCCGCGCTTGCCGATCGGCGTGCGCACCGCCGCCACGATTACCGCAGAGCCCACCGCGGCACCTCCTGCCCCTGACGCCGTCCCCTGGTGCGGGGCACGTTTCTCCTCGGGTTTCTCATTGGGTCGCGGTCGGCGGTTCACGGCCCCGCATACCCCGTGATTGAATAAAAGTAGAACACGTTATAGCGGAGGCGCGCGATGGCCGAGCCGAGGATCCCGCCGGGTTTTGACTTCACCGACCCCGATCTGTACGCCCATCGAGTGCCGGCGGACGAGTTCGCCGAGCTGCGGCGCACCGCGCCGGTGTGGTGGAATCCGCAGCCCCGCGGGGCGTCGGGCTTCGACGACGAGGGCTACTGGGTGGTGACCCGGCACGCCGACGTGGTGGCGGTGTCACGCAACAGCGACATCTACTCCTCGCAGGAGAAGACCGCGATCATCCGGCATCAGGCGCGGGTCGACCAGGAGCAGATCGAGCTCCAGCGGCTCATCATGCTCAACATCGACCCGCCGCAGCACACCAAGCTGCGCGCCATCGTGTCCCGCGGCTTCACGCCGCGGGCGATCGGGAACCTGCGCGAGGCGCTGACCGCCCGCGCGGCGCGGATCGTGGCCGAGGCGCTGGCCACGGGCAGCGGCGACTTCGTCAGCGACGTGGCCTGCGAGCTGCCGCTGCAGGCCATCGCCGAGCTGCTGGGCATCCCGCAGGAGGACCGGCGCAAGATCTTCGCCTGGTCCAACGAGATGATCGGCTACGACGACCCGGAGTACGCGGCCGCGGGCCGGGACGCGGCGGCGGAGCTGGTCGGCTACAGCATGGTGCTGGCCGAGGACCGCCGGGCCTGCCCCAGGGACGACATCATCACCAAGCTGGTGCACGCCCAGCTCGACGGGGACGACCTGACCTCGGACGAGTTCGGGTTCTTCATGGTGCTGCTGGCGGTGGCGGGCAACGAGACGACCCGCAACGCGATCTCCCACGGCATGCTGGCGTTCCTCGATCACCCGGAGCAGTGGGAGGCGTTCCGGGCCGGGCGGCCGGAGACGGCGGTGGACGAGATCGTCCGCTGGGCCACGCCGGTGACGGTGTTCCAGCGCACGGCGCTGGCCGACACGGAGCTGGGCGGCCGGCAGATCAAGGCGGGCCAGCGGGTCGGGCTGTTCTACCGGTCGGCCAACTTCGACGAGGAGGTCTTCGACCAGCCGGAGCGGTTCGACGTGCTGCGCAGCCCGAACCCGCACGTGGGGTTCGGGGGCAGCGGGGCGCACTACTGCCTGGGCGCGAACCTGGCCCGGCTGGAGATCGACCTGATGTTCAACGCGATCGCGGACGCCATGCCGTCGATCAGCAAGGCGGGGGAGCCGGAACGACTGCGCTCGGGCTGGCTCAACGGGATCAAGCGCCTCCCGGTCACCTACCGCTAGGCACACCCGGCCGCTGTGCCCCGGCGCAGCGACGTGGTTGTTGCAACCACGTCGCTGGGCTGAGCTGGGGCCCAGGCCCGAACGTCACCGGTGGCCCTTTGGTGCTCCTACAACAGCACCAAAGGGCCACCGGTGACGGCGGGCGGCGGGCGGCGGGCGCTGGGCGGCGGGCTGCGGGCGGCGGCCAGGGGCGGGGGAGGCTTACGGCCGGAGGGCGCGGAGGGCAGCGGCGAGGATCTCGGCGCGGTCGGCCGGGTCGAGGGTGCCCGCGCTGCCGCCGGGGCGGCCGGGGTCGGCCACGGCGGCCAGGGTGGCGTCCTTGATGGCCGCGAACGCGGCGTGGGCCCGCAGCATGCCCGCGCGCCCCGAGTCCGGCCCGGCCAGGGCCGCGATCACCTGGTCGGTCATCTCCTGGGACGTGCGCGGCAGGCGCTCGTCGATCATCGCCAGCACGGTGGGGTCCCGGTCCACGATGGTGGCCATCTCCCGCGAGTCGACGGCCAGGTCGATGAACGCGCTGAGCAGGTCCTCGGCGCTGGGCGAGCCGGAGTCCAGGCCCCGGATGATCCGGGTGTAGGCGGCCATCGGCTCCTCGAGCAGGGCGGCGAGGATGTCGGCCTTGGACGAGAAGTGGTAGTAGAGCGCGGCCGTGGTGGTGCCGAGCTCGCCGGCGATGTCCGCGATGCTGGTGCCGGTGAAGCCCTTGCGGGCGAACTGCTCGCGGGCGATGGCCAGGATGCGCTCCCTGGTGCCGCTGGTCCTAGCGGGACTCATGGCCCCAGGGTACTTGCCTATCGATCAGTAAGCCACTACGCTCCGCCCGGCCCCAGGCCCCCGCCCCCAGGCCGGGATCCCGACCATCAGCCCGGCGTGCTGGCCACCACCCACATCGAGAAGTACTGGGACCCGCCGCCGTAGGCATGACCCAGCGCGGTCCTGGCCCCGGCCACCTGGTGCGCCCCCGCCTTGCCCATGACCTGGAGCGCGGCCTCGGCGAACCGCAGCAGGCCGGACGCGCCGATCGGGTTGGAGCTGAGCACCCCGCCCGACGGGTTGACCGGCAGCGACCCGCCGATCTCGGTCTCGCCCGCCTCGGTCAGCCGCCAGCCGTCGCCGGGCCCGGTGAAGCCCAGGTTCTCCAGCCACATCGGCTCGAACCAGGAGAACGGCACGTAGATCTCGGCCACGTCGATCTCCCGGGCCGGGTCGGTGATCCCGGCCTTGGCCCACAGCGCCGCCGCCGCGTCCGCCCCGGCCCGCGGGTTGACGTGGTCCTTGCCCGAGAACATGGTCGGCTCGGTGCGCATCGCCGTGGCCCGGATCCAGGCCACCGGCTGGCCCGCCCGCTCGGTGGCCGAGGCCGCCGCCTGGTCCCCGATGACCACCGCGCACGCCCCGTCCGAGGACGGGCAGCTCTCGTCGTAGCGGACGGGGGCCCACAGCATCGGCGAGGCCTGCACCTTCTCCAGCGTGATGTCGGCCTGCTGGAGGTGGGCGTACGGGTTCAGGCTGCCGTTGCGCCGGTCCTTGACCGCGACCATCGCGCCGATGTGGTCCGGGGCGCCGCTGCGCCGGATGTAGGCCCGGATGTGCGGCGCGAAGTAGCCGCCCGCCCCGGCCAGCAGCGGCATGCCGAACGGCGGGGTGATCGACAGCGCCCACATCGCGTTGGACTCGGACTGCTTCTCGAACGCCACCGCCAGCACCCGCCGGTGCACGCCGGCCTGGACCAGGCTGGCCGCCACGATGCCCGTCGCGCCGCCGACCGAGCCGGCCGTGTGCACCCGCAGCAGCGGCTTGCCGGTGGCGCCCAGCGCGTCGGCCAGGTACAGCTCGGGCATCATCACGCCCTCGAACAGGTCCGGGGCCTTGCCCACCACCACCGCGTCGATGTCGCCGAAGCCCAGCCCGGCGTCGGCCAGCGCCCGGTCCACCGCCTCCCGGCACAGGCCCGCGATCGACACGTCGGCCCGCCGTGACCGGTGCCGCGTCTGGCCCACGCCCAGGACGGCCGCCAGCTCCGCCATCAGCGTCCCTCCATCACGCAGACCAGGTTCTGCTGCAAGGCCGGGCCGCTGGTCGCGTGGCCCAGCACCCGGTCCGCCCGGCCCGCGATGATCTCCCGCGCGGCCAGGCCGATCCGGGCCAGCCCGGCCGCGAACATCGGGTTGCCGCACAGCGCCCCGCCCGACGGGCTGATCCGCGCGTCCCGGCCCAGGCCCAGCGCCGCGCGCAGCAGCAGTTCCTGGTGGGTGAACGGCGCGTGCAGCTCGGCCACGTCCACCCCGGCCGCGCCCGCCGCCTGGCCCGCGCTGGCCGCCGACGGCGCGGTGGTCAGGTCACGGCCGCCCAGCGACGCCGAGTCGATGCGATGCTCGAACCCGGTGATCCAGGCCGGCCGCGGGCACAGCTCGCGGGCTCGGTCCCCGGCGGCCAGGATCACCACGGCCGCGCCGTCGCCCACCGGGGCACAGTCGTGGGCCCGCAGCGGGTCGGCCACGTAAGGCCGGCCGAGGAGGTCCGCCACCGCGACCTCGCCCGCCACCTGGGCCTGCGGGTTGCCCGCCGCGTCGGCCCGGCTGCGCGCGGCCACCTGTGCCATCGCCTTCTCGCTCCACAGCCCGGCCTCGATGCCCAGCCGGGCCTGCAGCGCCGCGATGCTGACCGAGTCCGGCCACAGCGGCGCGACCAGGTACGGGTCGAGCTGGAGGGCCAGCACCCGGCGCAGTTGGCCCGCCGACGACTTGCCGAACCCGTAGGCCAGCGCCACCTCGGCCTCGCCGGTCAGGATCTTCACCCAGGCCTCGTACAGCGCCCAGGCGCCGTCCATCTCCACGTGCGATTCCATGATCGGCGGGAACGCGCCGATGGCGTCCACCGCCTGCACGAACGAGAACGCCCGCCCGGCCAGGTAGTCCGACGAGCCCGAGCACCAGAACCCGATATCGGCCTTGGCCAGCCCGGTCGCGGCCAGCACCTGGGCGAAGATGGGCACCAGCATCTCCACGCCGCTGGTGGTGGTCTCGCCGTGGCGGACCACCGGCGACTGCGCGAAGCCGATCACCGCCACCTCGGTCATGGCCACCATCCCTCACCGGTGCCGGGCATCACAGGTGCCGGGCATAGGACTCATACGGCGCGTCCGGCTCGCCCGTGGGCCGGAAGTGGTCGATGTTCTCCGGCGTCAGCCCCCACTCCTCGCGCGGCCGCCAGACCGCGGTGACCCGCATGCCCATCCGCACCTCATCCGGCTCGCAGCCCAGGACGAGGTGCTGGATCGCGATGTCCGCGCCGTCCAGCAGCACCGCCGCCGCCACGTACGGCGGCTCCACCCGCTGGCCCCGGAACGGCACGCTGACCACGCAGAACGTGGTGATCGTGCCGGTGCCCGACACCTCCACCTCCTCGGCGGTCGGCACCCCGTCCGCCGGGCAGGCCGCGCGCGGCGGGAGGTAGACCTTGCCGCAGGCCGGGCAGCGCTGCCCGAGCAGCCGGCCCTGCGCCAGCCCGCGCAGGAACGCGCTCTCCTCCGCCGAGGCCGTGTGCTCATAGCTCAGCTCGATCGGCGTCGTGACCATGCCCACCGGCTCCAGGGCGGCGGGCGTGGCCGGCTCCGGCGACCGCGCACCGTTAACGGGCTCAAAAAACGCGAGGTCCCGGATGCTGCCCGCCGGCTGCTCCGCCCACCGGGCCCGCACCCGCATCCC
This sequence comes from uncultured Actinomycetota bacterium, assembly GCA_963730265.1. GTDB lineage: Bacteria > Actinomycetota > Actinomycetes > Streptosporangiales > Streptosporangiaceae > DASUBV01. Next base: position 2,474,780 of record CAVSRG010000009.1, on the reverse strand, counting down.
CGTGCGCATGGCCGCCGCCGAGCCCGCGTCGACCGCGTGCAGCAGGCCGGTGTCCGCGCCGTCCAGCCTGATCAGCGCCCACCCGAACGGCCGGTCCAGCGGCTGCCCGGCCAGCGGCCGGCCCATCCACGTCCAGGTCAGCACCGAGCCCTCCGGGCCGACCGGGACCAGCTCGGCCGGCGGCGCGAACGTCACCGGGTCGAACTCGAACGGCGGCGCGTGCACCCGCCCGTCCGCCCCCCGCGCGCCCAGGATCTGCCGCCCGGCCAGGCCGGCCAGGAACTGGCTCAGCACCGGCCCCGTCGACCGGGTGTAGGCGAATCCGATCTCCAGCGGCGCGCGCAGGACCTGGCTCACGCCTCAGAGTGAAACACGTTTCGATTGGTTACTTCAAGAGATCCATAACAAAGCCGAGTGGGCCCGACTGGTCGTTACATCTCGGTAGATTGTCCGTGTTTCAAGGCGCCTTGTCGGGTACTAGAACCTGTTCTAGATTGGGCTCCGTGGACGCTACCGGGCTGTGGGCCATCGCCGCCAGTTCCCCCGGCCGCACCGCGGTCATCGAGCCGGGCGGCCGGGCGGTCAGCTACGCCGAGCTCGCGGCCGAGGCCGACCGCATCGGCCGCGGCCTGCAGGGGCTCGGCCTGGTCCCCGGCGACACCGTGGCCACCCTGCTGCCCAACAGCGCCACCACGCTGGCCGCGTTCTTCGCCGCCATCCAGACCGGGCTGTACATCGTCCCGGTGAACTGGCACCTGGTCGGGGCCGAGGTCGGCTACATCCTGGCCGACAGCGGCGCCCGCGCGTTCCTGGCCCACGAGCGGTTCGCCGCCGCCGCGGCGCAGGCCGCCGATGCCGCCGGGGTCGGGGCCCGCTATGCCGTCGGCGCCATCGACGGCTTCCAGCCGCTGGCCGCGCTCGGCGCCGGCACCGAAGGCCGCCCGCGCTCGCGGACCGCCGGCGCGCCCATGCTCTACACCTCCGGCACCTCCGGCCGGCCCAAGGGCGTGCGCCGCGCCCTCACCGGCGCCGACCCCGACGAGGTGCCGCTGGCCTCCTCCGGCTTCTTCGGCATCTTCGGGATCAAGCCGCACGACGCCAACGTGCACATCTGCGGCTCGCCGCTGTACCACACCGCCGTGCTCAACTTCGCCACCATCTCGATCCAGCTCGGCCACCTCGTGGTGCTCATGGACCGGTTCGAGCCCGAGGAGATGCTGGCCCTCATCGAGCGGCACCGGGTGACCCACAGCCACATGGTGCCGACCCAGTTCCGGCGGCTGCTCGCGCTGCCCGCCGGCGTGCGGGCCCGGTACGACCTGTCCTCGCTGCGGACCATGATCCACGCGGCCGCGCCCTGCCCCGAGGAGGTCAAGCGGCAGATGCTCGACTGGTGGGGACCGGTCATCGTCGAGTACTACGCGGCCACCGAGGGCGGCGGCACCGTGATCACCGCGCGGGAGTGGCTGAGCAAGCCCGGCTCGGTCGGCCGGCCCTGGCCTTACTCGCAGGTCCGGGTGGTCGGGCCCGACGGCCAGGACATGCCCGCCGGCGAGCCCGGCCTGGTCTACATGAGCATGGGCGGCGCCCGGTTCAGCTACCACCAGGACGAGCAGAAGACCCGGGAGTCCTGGCTCGGGGACATGTTCACCGTCGGCGACATCGGCTTCCTGGACGGCGACGGCTACCTGTTCCTCTGCGACCGCAAGTCGGACATGATCATCTCGGGCGGCGTCAACGTCTACCCGGCCCAGATCGAGTCCGAGCTGTCCTGCCACCCCGCCGTGGCCGACGTCGCGGTGTTCGGCATTCCGCACGAGGACTGGGGCGAGGAGATCAAGGCCGTGGTCCAGCCCGTGCCCGGCGCGGAGCCGGGCCCCGAGCTGACCGCCGAGCTGCTGGACTTCCTGTCCGGGCGGCTGGCCCGGTTCAAGCTGCCCCGGACCATCGACTACGTCGACGAGCTGCCCCGCGACCCCAACGGCAAGCTCTACAAGCGCAAGCTGCGCGACCCCTACTGGGCCGGCCGCGACCGCGCCATCTAAGGCGTGGTCGGCTGGGCGTGTCAGCTAGGGCGTGGTCAGCGCGGCCAGCAGCTCGCCGTAGGCGGTCAGGTAGTGGTCGACGTCGGTGTGCGTGGCGGGCACCGGCACCGTCGGGCCCGCGCCCGCCAGGGCCTCCCAGATGCCCCGGTTGGCCAGCCAGATCCGCATCAGCCGGGTCAGCTCGTAGTCGGTCAGCTCGAACGCGGCCGCGCCGGTACGCGGCTCCGGGCCGTACCACTGGCCCGAGCGCGGGCCCAGCCGGATGGCCGTCCACGGCAGGCCGGCCGCGCCGATCGCCTCCTCGATCCCGTCGGCCAGCTGGGCGCCCATGGCGGTGGTGCGCTCGTAGGCCTCGGGCAGCAGCACCTCGGTCAGCGCCGCCCGGGCGGCGGCGGCCGACAGCGGGTTCCCGAACAGCGTGCCGCCGGTGGCCACGTTGCGGGCCACGTCCAGTTCCCCGCCCAGCGCGGCCGTGACGCCGTAGGCGCCCATGGGCACCCCGCCGGCGACGGCCTTGCCGATGGTGACGATGTCCGGGTCCAGCTCCCACTGGCCGGTGGCGCCGCCGTAGCCGACGACATGGGTATGGGTCTCGTCCAGGGCCAGCAGGGTGCCGTGCTCCCTGGTCAGGGCGCGCAGCGCGGCGTGCCAGCCCGGCTCGGGAGCCAGCAGGTGGATCCAGTTGGTCATGGCCGGCTCGGTCAGCACCAGCGCCACGTCGCCCGGCGCCAGCGCCTCGCGCAGCTGGTCCGGGTCGTTGAACTGGGCGATCCGCACCCGCCCGGTCACGCCCTTGGCCAGGCCGCGCTGCTGCGGCCGGGGCTGGCCGTCCTCGATGTCGACCAGGTTCTCCTCGAAGTGGCCGTGATAGTGGCCCTGGAACAGCAGCACCACGTCCCGGCCGGTGACCGCCCTGGCCAGCCGGATGGCCTCGGTGTTGGCCTGGGTGGCCGACAGCGTGAACTGCCACATCGGCACCGGGTAGCGCCGGGCCAGTTCCTCGGCCACGATCACGCTGTCCTCGGTGGGCAGCAGGAACTGGGTCGACCGCGCCGCCTGGGCCTGGATCGCCGCGACGATGGCCGGGTGGGCGTGGCCGCAGAACATGGCCATGTCCGAGGCGTTGAAGTCGACGTAGCCGAACCCGTCCACGTCGGTGAAGCCGGGCCCGGCGCCGTGGTCGATGTAGATCGGCTGGTCGTTGTCGATGGCCATCCAGCTCATCGGCACGCCGTTGGGCATGTGCGCGCGGGCCCGGTCCAGCACGGCGAGCGTCTTGGGCCGGGCGGCCCGGAACCGGTCCAGCTCGGCGGCCAGCAGCTGGCTGATCCTGGCCCGGTCCAGATCCCCCGTCGCGCTCATAGCCCGATGGTACTGAGCGGCGGGTCAGCGGTCGCGGAACCGGGGGGTGCGCTTCTCGGCGAAGGCGCGCGGGCCCTCCTTGGCGTCCTCGCTGGCGAACACCGACATGCCGATGGCCGCCTCGAGCTTGAAGGCGTCTTCCTCCGCCATGCCCTCGGTCGTCCTGATCGTCTCGAGGATGGCCCGGACCGCGACCGGGCCGTTGGCCGCGATCAGGTCCGCGACCTCCAGCGCGCGGGCCAGGGCCTGGCCGTCGGGGACGACGTGGCCGATGAGGCCGATCCGGAGGGCCTCGGGGGCACGGATGTGACGGCCGGTGAGCAGCAGGTCGGCGGCCACGGTGTAGGGGATCTGCCGGGGCAGCCGGACGGCCGAGCCGCCGAGCGGGAACAGGCCCCAGCGCGCCTCGGAGATGCCGAACCGGGCGCTCTCCCCGGCCACCCGGATGTCGGTGGCCTGCAGGATCTCGGTGCCGCCGGCGATAGCCGGTCCCTCCACGGCGGCGACCAGCGGCTTGGTCAGCCGGCGGCCCTTGAGGAGTGGCTCCAGCACGGACATGTCCTGGCTGCCGGCGCGGTCGGGCCCGGCGGCCGCGGCACCGTTACTCGTATCTTTCCTGAATCGGTCGCCGGGGTGGTCGCGGGCCATGGCCTTGAGGTCGGCCCCGGCGCAGAACGCGCCGCCCGCGCCGGTCAGCACGCAGGCCCGGATGCCGGGGTCGCGGTCCACCTCGTCCCAGGCCTCGCGCATCAGGGCCAGCATCGGGCCGCTGAGCGCGTTGCGGGCGCCGGGCCGGTTCATCGTGACGATCAGGACGTGGCCGCGGCGCTCAGTGAGCAGGTGCGGCTGCTCGCCAGGAGTTTCGGTCGCGGTCATGGCCGCCTTCCGTAAGGCCGTGCGGGGTTGCTCAAAACAGTAACACGTTCTAGTTTCTTGCCATGGCCGCGAACCTCGCCGACCTCTTCGAGCATGCCGCCGACGCCTTCGCCGAGCGCGTCGCGGTGGCCTGCGGGGATCGTCAGGTGACCTACCGGGAGCTGGACGAGCGGTCCACCCGGCTGGCTCATCACCTGGCCGGGGCGGGGGTCGGTCCGGGCGACCACGTCGGGCTTTACGCCCGCAACTCCATCGAGGCCGCCGAGGCGCTGATCGCGGTGGTCAAGCTGCGGGCCGCCGCGGTCAACATCAACTACCGCTACGTCGAGAACGAGCTGCGGTACATGATCGCGGACGCGGACCTGGTCGCGCTGGTGCACGACCGGGAGTTCGGGCCGCTGGTCGCGGCGATCGCGCCGGACGCGGCCGTGCTGCGCGCCACCGTGGTGATCGAGGACGGCAGCGGCGCCGAGCTGGCCGCCGGGCCGGGCCGCGCGGGGGCGGGCTACCAGGCGGCGGGCTACGAGGACGCGCTGGCGGGCGCCTCGGCCGAGCGCGACTTCGGGCCGCGCAGCGGCGACGACGTCTACATCATCTACACCGGCGGGACGACCGGCTATCCCAAGGGCGTGATGTGGCGCAGCGAGGACATCTGGCGCACCCTGGCCGGCGGCATCGACTTCGCCACCGGCGTGCCGATGGCCGACGAGTGGGAGCAGTCCCGCGGCGCGGCCAGGCCGGCCCGGGCCTGGTCCGGCTCTGCGCGGCGCCGCTGATCCACGGGGCGGCCCAGGTGGCCACGCTGGGCGCGCTGTTCGCCGGCGACACCGTGGTGCTGGCCCGGCGGTTCGACCCGGACGAGGCCTGGCGCACCATCGAGCGGCACCGGGTCAACCTGATGCTGGTCATCGGCGACGCCATGGCCCGGCCGCTGATCGAGGCCTACCGGGCCGGCGGCTACGACGCCTCGTCCCTGCTGTCGCTGTCGTCCAGCGCGGCGCTGTTCTCGCCCGCGGTCAAGGAGGCCTGCGCGGCGGCGCTGCCGCACGTGGTCATCACCGAGTCCATCGGCTCGACCGAGACCGGGTTCACCGGCCTGAGCCTGTTCAGCGCGGGGGCCGCGCACCGCGGCGGGCCCACCGTGACGCCGGGACCGGACACCATCGTGCTGGACGACGCCGGCCGCCCGGCGGGCCCCGGCCAGGTCGGCCGGATCGCCAGGGGCGGGCACGTGCCGCTCGGCTACTACAAGGACCCGGTCCGGACCGCGGCCATGTTCGCCGAGGTGGACGGCCGGCGGTACGCGGTGCCCGGCGATTACGCGCGGGTCGAGGAGGACGGCACGGCTGACGCTGCTCGGCCGCGGCAACACTTGCGTCAACACCGGCGGCGAGAAGGTGTACCCCGAGGAGGTCGAGGGCGCGCTCAAGGCGCACCCCGACGTGTTCGACGCGCTGGTCATCGGGGTGCCCGACGAGCGCCTCGGCCAGCGGGTCGCGGCGCTGGTGCAGCTGCGCGACGGCCGGGCCGCCGACCTGGCCGGGATCGAGGCCCACCTGCGCGGCCTGATCGCCGGCTACAAGCTGCCGCGCAGCATCTGGCTGGTGGACGCCATCGGCCGGACGCCGGCCGGCAAGGCTGACTACGGGTGGGCGCAGCGGCACGTCGCCGGCCACCCGCCTGCCCGCCCCACCCGGAGCTGAGTCACTGGTCACCTGAGGAGAGCCGTGCGGACCTCGCTGTGCAACCTGCTCGACATCGAGTACCCGATCGTGGGCTTCACCCCGTCCGAGCACGTCGCCGCCGCGATCAGCCGGGCCGGCGGCCTCGGCGTGCTCGGCTGCGTCCGCTTCAACGACCCGGCCGAGCTGGACGCCGCGCTGACCTGGATGGACGCGCACACCGACGGCCGGCCCTACGGCATCGACGTGGTGATGCCCGCCCGGTCCCGGCCGAGGGCGCCCCGGCCGACCTGAGCGCGCTGATCCCGCCCGGCCACGCCGACTTCGTCGAGCAGACCCTGACTCAGGCTCGGCGTGCCGCCGCTGCCCGACGGCGCCCGGGCCAGCGACGGGGTGCTCGGCTGGCTGCACTCGGTGGCCCGCCAGCACGTCGAGGTGGCGCTGGCCCACCCGGCCCGGCTGATCGCCAACGCGCTCGGCCCGCCGCCGGCCGACGTCATCGAGGCCGCCCACGCGCGCGGCATGCTGGTCGCGGCGCTGGCCGGGCAAGGCCCAGCACGCGCGGGTCCAGGTGGACAGCGGCGTGGACATCGTGGTCGCCCAGGGCTACGAGGCGGGCGGCCACACCGGCGAGATCGCCAGCATGGTGCTGGTGCCGGAGATCGTCGATGCCGTCGCCGGTCCCGGTGCTGGCCGCGGGCGGCATCGGCTGCGGCCGCCAGGTCGCCGCGGCCCTGGCCCTCGGCGCGGTGGGCGTCTGGATGGGCTCGGCCTGGCTGGTCACGCAGGAGTACGGGCTGAGCGCGGCCGCGCCGGGCCTGCGCGACGCGCTGCTCGCCGCCACCTCGTCGGACACCGTGCGGTCGCGGATCTACAGCGGCAAGCCCGCCCGGCTGCTGCAGCAACCGCTGGACCCAGGCCTGGGCCGAGCCGGACGCCCCCGAGCCGCTGCCCATGCCGCTGCAGAACCTGCTGGTCAGCGAGGCGCACCAGCGGCTGATGCGATCCGGCCAGCCGGACGTGGTGCCGATGCCGGCCGGGCAGATCGTCGGCCGGCTGAACGAGGTCCGCCCGGTGGCCGAGGTCATGGCCGAGCTGGTCAACGAGGCCGACGAGACGCTCGGCCGCCTGACCGGCCTGCGCTGAGCCGGTATCGTGCCAGAAATGCGGATCGCCACCACCGTCGGCTACTGGAGCGCCGGGCCGCCGCCGGACGCCGCCGAGCTGTTCGCCGCCGCCGACCGCCTGGGCTTCGACCAGGTCTGGACCGCCGAGGCCTACGGCAGCGACGCCTGGACCCCGCTGGCCTGGTGGGGCTCGCGGACCACGCGCATCAAGCTGGGCACCGGCATCTCCCAGCTCTCGGCCCGGCCGCCGGCCACCCTGGCCATGGCCGCCATGACCATGGACCACCTGACCAAGGGCCGGGTCATCATCGGCGTCGGCACCAGCAACCCGCAGGTGGTCGAGGGCTGGTACGGCCAGCCCTACCCGCGCCCGCTGGAGCGGACCCGGGAGTACATCGAGATCCTGCGCGCGGTCATCGCCCGCGACCGAGCCGGTCAGCCTACGACGGCCAGGCACTACCAGCTGCCGCTGCGCGGCGGCACCGGCCTGGGCAAGCCGCTGCGCTCGATCCTGCATCCCTACCGCCCGGAGATCCCCATCTACCTCGGCGCCGAGGGGCCGAAGAACGTCGCGCTGGCGGCCGAGATCGCCGACGGCTGGAACCTGATCTTCTTCTCGCCGCGGATGAACGACTTCTACGCCGCCGCGCTGGCCGAGGGCTTCGCCCGGCCCGGCGCCCGGCACACCGCGGCCACCTTCGACGTGGTGGGCGGCCCGATGGCCATCGTCATCGACGACGACCTCGAGCGGGCCGCCGACCAGGTCCGGCCGTCGCTGGCCCTGTACATCGGCGGCATGGGCGCCCGCGGCCTCAACTTCCACCACGAGGTCTTCGTCCGGATGGGCTACGAGGCGGCAGGCCAAGACCATCCAGGACCACTACCTGGCCGGGGACAAGAAGGCCGCCATCGCCGCCGTGCCCACCTCGATGGTCGAGGACGTCGCGCTGATCGGCCCGTGGGCCAAGATCGCCGACGAGATCCCGCGGTGGACGCAGACCGTGCTGACCACGTTCCTGTTCCACACCGAGCTGCGGCACCTGGCCACCATCGGCGACCTGGTCCGCGGCGCCTGACCGGAGTCAGGCCTGGTCGTCGTCCGGCCGGTCCGGGCCGTCCGGGCCGTCCGTGCGGCCTGCGGCCAGGGCGGCCGCGAGCTGCGGCCGGGAGCTGATGCCCAGCTTGGCGTAGCTGCTGGTCAGGTGGTTCTCCACGGTGCGCAGCGTGACGAACAGGGTCTGCGCGATCTGCCGGTTGGTCTGGCCCGCGGCGGCCAGCTGGGCCACCCGCAGCTCGCTGGGCGTCAGCGCGTCCCGGCCCCGGACCGCGTCGCGGCGCGGGCGGCCGCCCGCGATGACCAGCTCGGCCCTGGCCCGGCCGGCCAGCGCGGCGCCGCCCAGCCCGTGCGCGATGTCGAGGCCCTCGCGCAGCAGGTCGCGGGCCACGGCCCGGCTGCCCGCCCGGCGGTGCGCCGCGCCCAGGTCGATCAGCGCCCGGGCCAGCTCCAGCGGCGCGGGGGAGGGGCGCAGCACCGCCACCGCCTCGGTGAGCAGCTCGACGCCGCGGTCGCCGCCGGCGACCCGGCCTGCCGCGCGCAGCGCGATGCCCAGGGCCCGCCCGGCGCCCCAGCGGCGGGCCAGCGCCACCTCGGTGTCGCACAGCGCGGCGGCGGTCCGCGCGTCACCCACCGCGCTGAGCGACAGCGCGGCGTCCGAGCGCCAGGCCATCATGGCCGGGTTGCTGATGCCCCACTGCTCGGCCAGCTTCCCGGCCGCCAGCAGGTCGGCCGCGGCCGCGGCGTGCTGGCCAGCCGCCGCGCGCAGCGCGCCCCTGGCGTGCCGGACGACCACGAACGGCCAGGTCGGGCCCAGCTCGCCGGCCAGGCCGCGGCCGGTCAGCACGGCCTGCGCCGCGGCCAGCTCATTGCGGGCGGCCCAGGGCGGGGACCAGGAACGCGGCCGCGATCGAGGAGATCCACACATCGCCCGCGCCGGCCAGGGCCTGCTGCCCGTAGGCGGCGGCCTCGCCCACCTCGCCCCGGTACAGCGCGACCAGCGCCGCCACCGACGCGCCCATCGCCGCCGACACCGGCCAGCCCCGGTCCTCGGCCAGCGCCAGCCAGGTCCGGGCCCCCGCGCGGGCCTCGTCGGCCAGGTCGGCGAACAGCAGCACCAGGACCGTCTCGGGCAGCGCGGTGGAGGTGACCGACATCAGCCGGGGCATGGCCTGGATGGCCTGCCGGGCGTGGGCCACGGCCCCGGTCGCGGTCGACCCCGCCGCGGCCAGCTCGATGGCGATGGCCGCGTGCAGCCGCGGGTCGAGCGGCTCGCCGCCGGCATGCCGCTGCTGCAGCCGCTCCAGCAGGGCGGCGGTGACCGGGCGGGTGCCGAGGTCCCAGCGCGCGGTGTGGAGCAGCGCGGCCTCGAGCGAGGTGACATCCGCGCCGAGGCCGCACCTCGGGCGAGCCCGTGCGGCCCGCGGCCACCTCCCGCTCGCAGTCAGCCAGCGTCGCCTCCAGCACGGCCACGCCGTCGGCGAACCGCCCGCACAGGGCCAGGGCCTCGCTCAGCGCCAGCGCGACCGGCACCTGGCGGCCAGGCCGCGGACCGTCACCTTCTCTGGCCTGCTCATCCGCAGCGCCTCGGCCAGGTGCGCGGCCGCCACCGCTGGCGCCGCCCGGACCTCGGCCCGGCCCAGCTCGGCCAGCACCTCGGGCCGGGCCCGCGCCGTCGGCGGCTCGGCCAGGGCCCGCTCCAGGCAGAGCCGGGCGATGTCCGGCGCACCGCGGGTGCAGGCGTCGGCCGCCGCCGCCCGCAGCCGGGCCACCACCCAGGAGTCCCCGGCCGGGCCCGCCGCCAGCAGGTGCACGGTTACCTCCCCGGCCCGGCGCCCCGTCGGCGTCCAGCAGCCGCGCGGCCCTGGCGTGCCAGCGCTGCCGCAGCGGCGGCGCCAGGTCCTGGTAGACCACCGACCGGACCAGCGGGTGCACGTAGCGCAGCGCCCGGTCGCCCTCGATGATGCCGTCGGCCATCAGCGCCGCGAGCGCCCGGGCGCAGCCGTCGGCGTCCAGCTCGGCCAGCCGCCCGGCCCGTGCCGCCGTGGCCGCGGTGCCGAGCACGGCCACCGCGCGCGCCGCGGCCAGCGCCCCCGCGGGCATCCGGCCGAGCTGGAGCAGCACCCGGCGGCTGACCGCGGCGGGCGTGAGCCGCCGCAGGTGGGCCACGTCGGCGCCGGCGCCCTCGGCGCCCTCGGCGGCCAGGCTGGCCAGCAGCGCGCCGAGCAGCAGCGGGTTGCCGCCGGTCAGCTCCCGGCAGGCGCGCTGGAACTCCGGCGGCAGGTCGCGGCCCAGCGCGCCGCGGACCAGCTCGGCGCAGGCCCGCTCGCCCAGTGCGGCCGGGCGCAGCACCGTCACCCCCGGCACCGCGGCCAGCTCGGCGATCAGCACCCGCTCGGTGTCGCCGCCCGACCGCGGCCCGCGGACGGTGACCACCAGCAGGACCGGCAGGCCCTCCAGGCGCCGGGCCAGGTGCAGCACGTAGCGCAGGGACGGCTCGTCGGCCCACTGCAGGTCATCCACCGCGAGCAGCAGAGGCGCCCGCTGGGCCAGCGCCGAAGTCAGCCAGTACAGGCCGTGCAGGATCGAGAACGCGTCCTCGTCAGCGCCCGGCCCGCCGGGCCCGAGCGCCGGGGCGGCCAGCGCGGCGGCGTCGCCGGGGCCCGGCGGGTCGGCCCCGGCCAGGCCACCGCCGGCGGTCCCTGGCTCGGTCCCGAACAGCTGGCGCACCACGCCCCAGGCGTAGCCGGCCTCGAACTCGGCCGCGCTGGCCGTCAGCACCGTCAGGCCCGGCCCGTGCCGCCTGCTGGCAGGCGTGCGCGAGCAGCCGGGTCTTGCCGATCCCGGCCACGCCCTCGATGAGCAGGGCCGAGCCCGTCCCCGCGCTCGCGGCCGTCACCAGGCCTGTGATCGCGCTGAGCTCGGTACTCCTGTCAAGCAGCCGCCCCGCGGCCGCCGGCCCCGCCATGGGGGGATCGTAGGGGCAAAGCGGCTGCCCGCACCATCTGTGTATCCCTCGTATGTGCAGCTCATCGCCGTTCGCGGCTAATCACTGTGGTGCCTACCGTGATGCGCCGACTCCGGCGGCTGGCCCAGGCTGGCCCACGTGAGCGGTCCGGTGCGATTCGTGCTGACGGTGGAGTTCGGCGGGACGGGGGAGCCAGTCGAGGGCCTGGTGCGCAGTGCAGGCCAGTCGGCTCAGGCGTTCAGCGGCTGGTCGGAGCTGTTCGCCGTGCTGATGCGGCTGACGTCCGAGCGGGGCGGCCCAGCCGATCGCACCGGACCGTGACCGCGGCCGGCCACGTCGTCGGCCGCTCAGGCCCGTACGCAGGAGCGGAGGAACCATCCATGTCAGCCAAGCTCAAGATCTGCCTGGCCGTCGCGGGCAGCGCCGCGGTGGCCGTCGCCGCGGTGCTGCCCGCCGCGACCGCCAGCGCCCAGCCCGCCCGGCCCGGCCGGGCCGCGGCCCCGGCGGCGTCCGCGGCCAGCCTGCCCCGGATCACGATCGCCATGACCGGCAAGAAGATCACGGTCAGCGGCGCGCTGCAGTCCGGCGGGGTCGAGATCGCCTCCCAGGTCAGCCACGAGGGCCAGGGCGACCCCGTGCTGGTCCGGCTGGATCCCGGCGTGACCGTGGCCCAGTTCCTGGCCGCGCTGCCCAAGATCGCCAATGACCCGAACAACATCTACGGCATCGGCAACATTGTCTTCTCGGTCGAGGCCGGCCGGGGCACCAGCCTGGCCCAGGTCAGCCTGGCCGCCGGGCAGTACGTCGCCCTGGACCTGAACCCATCCGGGCAGCCGCCGCTGACCTCGTTCACGATCGCCACGGCCGGCGCCCCGGCCGCGCTGCCCAAGCCCGCCGCCACCGTCGCGTCCATCGAGTTCGGCTTCCGCGGCCCTGGCGTGCTGCACGCCGGCGCCCTGATCCGCTTCGCCAACCAGGGCTTCCTAGTCCACATGATCGTCGCGGCCCGGGGCAAGAGCCTGGCCGGCGCACGGGAGATCGCCCGGCTGCTCAAGGCGGGCAAGGACGGCCGGGCCCAGAAGCTGGCTACCGGCTTCGCCACCTACGACAACGCCCTGTCGCACGGTGCCTACGAGCAGCTGGTCCTGCACAGCAAGCCCGGTTACTGGGTGCTGGCCTGCTTCATGGACACCCAGGACCACCGCGAGCACACCCAGCTCGGCATGGAGCGGGTCATCCGCATCGTGAAGTGAGCTGATCCGGTGCGCCGGGCGCGCCGCGCGCTAGCCCAGCTGAGGGATGATCTCGGCGGCGATGCGCTCGGCGTGCTCGGCCGGCTCGTACAGGGCCGTGAACAGGATCAGCTCCGCGCCCGCCGCCCCCACCTCGCGCAGCTCGCGCAGGCAGCCGGACGGCGTGCCCGCGATCGCGGCCGCCTCGATGTCGGGCACCCGGCGCCCGTACAGCCGCTCCAGCGCCGCGTTCACCCGCTGCCGGGCCCGGTCGCCGTCCGAGTCGAGCCCCAGGTACACGCGCTTGGCGATGGGGAACTCGCGCCGGCCGCCCGGCCTGGGCCAGCGCCTCCCGGACGATCTGTACCTGCTCCGTGAACCGCACCGTGGGCGTGGACCCGGCGCCGAAGAAGCCGGTGCCGATCCGCACCGCCCGGCGCAGCGCCGTCGGGCTCGACCCGCCCAGCCACAGCGGCGGGTACGGCTTCTGGGCCGGCTTGGGCTCCATCGCCGCATCCTTGAGCTGCCAGAACTCCCCGTCGAAGGTGACGCTGGGCTCGGTCCACAGCGCCTTCATCAGCGCCACGCCCTGGCTGAACCGGGCCACGTACCGGTCCGCGTCCAGGCCGAAGGCGGCGAACGGCCGCCCCTGGCCGCCCGTGCCCACGCCGATCTCCAGCCGCCCCTGGCTGAGCTGGTCCAGCGTGCTCAGGCTCTTGGCCAGGTGCACCGGGCTGTGCAAAGTGGACACCAGCACCGCGCAGCCCAGCCGCAGCCGCTGGGTGCACGCGGCGGCGTAGGTCATGGTCTCGATCGCGCCCAGCTGCGGCCCGGACCCCAGCACCTGCTCCTGGGTCCAGGCGCTGTGGTAGCCCAGCTCCTCGGCGCGGGCCAGGTAGGCCCGGAACGCCGCGGGGTCGAACTCGCCGTCGGAGTAGAACTGGGGAATCCCGATCGCGAAGCGCATGAAACCGCATGGTATCGGCGCCCGGGGTAGCCCGGCCGAGCCTGGGTAGGGTGCCCGGCAGAGGCGAAACGACGCCGTGAGACTCGTCACCAGCTAAGGGACCCTGCCATGACTACCAGCACGCCGCTCACCGGGATTGACCTGGCCACCGCGGCCGAGCTTGCCGCGCAGCTGCGCGTCGACTCGATCCGGTCCAGCACCAGCGCCGGGTCGGGCCATCCCGACCTCCAGCATGTCCGCGGCCGACCTGCTCGCCGTGCTGGTCGCCCGGCACCTGCGCTACGACTGGGACCACCCGCACGCCCCCGGCAACGACCACCTGATCTTCTCCAAGGGGCACGCCTCGCCGCTGCTGTACTCGGTCTACAAGGCCGTGGGCGTGGTCTCCGACGAGGAGCTGATGACCGGCTACCGGCGCTTCGGGTCCCGGCTGGAGGGCCACCCCACCCCGGTGCTGCCCTGGGTCGACGTGGCCACCGGCTCGCTCGGCCAGGGCCTGCCCGACGGGGTGGGCGTCGCGCTGGCCGGCAAGTACCTGGACCAGCTGCCGTACCAGGTGTGGGTGCTGTGCGGCGACAGCGAGATGGCCGAGGGCTCGATCTGGGAGGCCTTCGACAAGGCCTCGCTACTACCAGCTGTCCAACCTGATCGCGATGATCGACATTAACCGGCTCGGCCAGCGCGGGCCCACCGAGCTGGAGTGGAACCTGGACGCCTACGCCCGGCGGGCCGAGGCCTTCGGCGCCCGGGTGCTCACCGTCGACGGCCACGACCTGGCCGAGATCGACGAGGCCATGGCCACCGCGACCGACCTCACCGGCAGCCAGCCCACGGTGATCCTGGCCCGGACCATCAAGGGCCGCGGGTTCTCCGAGGTGGAGAATCAAGAACGGCTGGCACGGCAAGCCGTTCCCGCCGGACATGGCCGCCCGCGCCATCGCCGAGCTGGGCGGCGAGCGTGACCTGGTGGTCCGCGGCCCGCGGCCGGACCCGGCCGCGGTGGTCGCCCCGCCCGCCGCCGCCGCGACGCCGGACGGCGCCCCGGCCGCCGCCCCCGAGTACGCGCTCGGCGACAAGGTCGCCACCCGCAAGGCCTACGGCGACGCCCTGCTCGCCCTCGGCGCCGCGCGGCCCGAGGTCGTGGCGCTCGACGGCGAGGTCAGCAACTCCACCCACGCCGACGAGTTCGCCAAGGCCTACCCGGGCCGCTACTTCGAGATGTTCATCGCCGAGCAGCAGATGGTCGCGGCGGCGGTCGGGCTCAGCGTCGCGGCATACGTGCCGTTCGCGTCCACCTTCGCCGCCTTCTTCACCCGCGCCTACGACTTCATCCGGATGGCCGCCATCTCCCAGGCCAACATCCGCCTGTCCGGCTCGCACGCGGGCGTGGAGATCGGCGCCGACGGCCCGTCCCAGATGGCGCTCGAGGACCTGGCCATGATGCGCGCCGTGCAGGGCTCGACGGTGCTGTATCCCAGCGACGCGACCAGCACCGCGGCCCTGGTCCGGGCCATGGCCGACCGGCCGGGCATCAGCTACCTGCGCACCACCCGCGGCGCCTACCCGGTCCTCTACGAGACCGGGGAGACCTTCCCGGTCGGCGGCTCGAAGGTGCTGCGGTCCGGCGCCGGCGACGCCGTGACGCTGATCGGTGCCGGGCGTCACCCTGCACGCCTGCCTCGCCGCGGCCGACCAGCTGGCCGCCGACGGGATCAGCGCGCAGGGTCATCGACCTGTACTCGGTCAAGCCGGTCGACACCGAGACGCTGCTCGGCCGCCGTGGCCGCGACCGGCGGCCGGCTGGTCGTGGCCGAGGACCACCACCCGGAAGGCGGGCTGGGCGCCGCGGTGACCGACGCGCTGCTGGCCGCCGGACCGCAGACGCTGCGGGTGGCCCACCTGGCCGTGCGCGAGCTGCCCGGCTCCGGGACCAGCGCCGAGCTGCTGGCCGCGGCCGGGATCGACGCCCCGCACATCGCGGCCGCCGCGCGGGACCTGCTGGCCTGACCGTTACGCGCAGCGCCGAACGCCTGGCCCGGTGGCGGTCGCCGGCGGCAGGCTGGTGACCGTGCCCGATAACGCCGTGCCCGATAACGCCGTGCCCGATAACGCCGTGCCCGGTGCCGCCGAGCCTCGGATCAGCGTCAGCGTCCAGGCCGAGCCCGCCGATCTGGAGTCGTGGCTGGCGCTGGCCCGGCGCCTGGAGGCGGCCGGCTTCGCCGCGCTGCTGATGGGCGACCACCCCGGCAACGGGGCCTCCCCGTGGCCCGCCCTGGGCTGCGCCGCGGCCGTCACCCGCACCCTGCGCCTGGGCACCTACGTGGTGCAGGCGGGCGTCCGCGAGCCCATACACGTGGCCGCCGACGCCGCCACGCTGAACCTGCTCACGCCGGGCCGCGTGGTGCTCGGCATCGGCGCCGGGCACACGCCGCGCGAGTGGTCCGACATCGGCCGCGAGCGGCCCTCGCCGTCCGAGAGGGCCGGGCGGCTGGCCGAGTTCGCCGAGGCGGTGGCCGGGCTGCTGGCCGGCCAGAGCGTCACCCTGGACGGGCAGTACCTCGCGGTGCGGGACGCCCGGCTGGACGGCGTGCTGGCCAGCCCCGCCCTGACCGGTACCGCCCCGGGCCCCCGGTACCGCCCCCGTCCGCCTGGTCATCGGCGGCGGGCACCCGCGGCTGCTGCGCGCCGCCGCGCGCCGCGCCGACGTCGTCGGCCTCGCGGCCTGGGCCGCACCCTGCCCGACGGGCATCAGCACGAGGTCCGCTGGTCCGCCGCCGACCTGCGCGGGCAGCTCGACCTGATCCGCGCCGAGGCGAGCCGGGCCGGCCGCGGCGCCCCCGGCCTGGAGGCGCTGGTGCAGGTGGTCCGGGTCACCGACGACCGCGACGCGGCCCTGGCCGAGGTCGGCGCCGAGATCCCCAGCGCGTCCGCCGAGGACCTGGACCGGACGCCGTTCCTGCTCATCGGCAGTTACGAGCAGCTGGCCGCCCAGCTCCGCAGGCAGGCCGAGGAGCTGGGCATTACCAGCTACGTGGTGCGCGAGCCCGCCGTCCCAGACCTGGAGCGCGTGCTGACCCTGCTCCGCAGCTGAGTGACCCTCGCGCGCCCGGCCCGCCTGGCCGAGGTGGCGGCGCGACGGAGTGCCGTCCGCCTTGTCGCAAGATCAAGTGGTCGTGGGTGTCCCGTTGGTAACGCCAGGGCGTTACCAACGGGACACCCACGACCGGGGTCCGGCAGCGCAGGCCGAGCCGGACGACCTCGCGCACCCCGGCAGTACCGTCCGCCCCGGTGATCCCGCCTCGCTCAGTGCCTGGCCAGATCCCGGCTTTCGCCCGGCCTAAATAGCAGCAACCATGATCACCCGGACTTTTCGGTCACTATCACTGAAAAGTCCGGGTGATCATGAACGGGGCCCAGCTCCGCGGCGGGGCCGGGTCGGCCGGTCAGACCAGCGCGAGGGCGTGGGCGGCGAGCGGAGCGGCGTAGCCGGTCAGGATGACCGAGGCCAGGGCCAGCAGCAGCGTCATGCCCGCCAGGGCCGCCCCGTTGCGGATCAGGCGGGCCCGGTCGGGCGGGTCCAGCAGCCGCTGCACCCGGGCGGCCACCGCGCAGGCGGCCGCGCCCAGGGCCGCGGCCGGCAGGCCGAGAGCGGCCGCGGGCACCGCCGTGCCCGTGCCCATGGCCAGCAGCGCGGCGATCAGCGTGGGCCGGCCGCTGCGGCGGACCGCGGCGTCGTCGGCGCGCATCTCGGCCAGCCGGGCCACCTCATCGGCGCCGCGGGCGAACAGCGGCACGGCCGGGAAGCAGGCCGACAGGGCCTTGGTCAGCCCGGTGAGCAGGTGGTGCCGCCCGGCCAGGTGGGCCCGCTCGTGGGCCAGCACCGCGGTGAGCTGAGCGGGGTCCAGCAGGGCCAGTGCGCCGCTGCTGAGCACGATCGCGGCCGGGCGGCCGGGCACGCAGTAGGCGACCGGCTGCTCGGCGTCCAGGACCATGGCCGGGCCGGCGCCGGGCAGGCTGCGGCCGGTCATCCGGGCCACCTCGGCGTGGGCGCGGGTGCGCCGCCGGGCCCGCTGCACGCTGCGGCCGTACCGCCAGCCCAGCGCGGCCGCGGTCAGCGTGCCGAGCAGCGCGGCCGCGCCCAGGCCCGCCTCGAAGGCGGCGCTCTTGTACAAGGTGGGCGCGCACGCGGTGCCGGTGACCGAGCGGCAGACCGCCTCGGCCAGGTTGGGCCAGCCGGTGATCGCCGCCCGGACCAGGAACTGCAGGGCCGCGACGGCCGAGGCCACCGCGCTGACCATGGCGGTCAGCCAGGCGGCCAGCCCGAGCCGGGCGCTGATGCCGCGCGCGGTCAGCCGGGTCAGCAGCAGCGGCGCGAGCCAGGCCACGGCCACCGCGTAGCCGAAGATCAGCAGCGCGGGCCTCACCGGGGCCGCCGCTCCGCCAGCCGGGCGATCACGGCGCGCAGCGCCTCGGACTCGTCGCCGTCCATCTGGGCCACGAAGTGGCTGAGCACGGCCTCGGTGTTGCCGCCGTCGGCCAGGGCCTCCTGCATCAGCCGCGCGCTGTACTCCGCCTGGCTGGCGGTGGCCGTGTAGCGGTAGGCCTTGCCCTCCTTCTCCCTGGCCAGCCAGCCCTTGCGGTGCAGGTTGTCCATGGTCGTCATCACCGTGGTGTACGCGATGGCCCGCTCACGGGCCATCTCGTCGAACAGCTCCCGCACGGTCACGGGGCGATCGTGGTCCCACACCCGCTGCATGATCACCTGCTCCAGGTCACCGAACCCGCGCACGTCACCTCCCGGCGTCCTTGGCCAGCATACGAGCGCCGTCCTGATGCGCCCGCAGTCTAATGCTACTATCTACGTACGGAGATAGTAGATCGTATCGGCCAGGCGGACTAGGGCGGACCGGATCGGACTAGAGCGGGGAGCGGTGTCCAAGAGCAACAGGAACCGGGAGCAGGCCCGGGCCAGGATCGCGCAGCAGCGGGCCGAGCAGGCGCGCCGCCGGCGCCGCAATCGCTGGCTGGGCGGCGCCGGGGCGGCCGTGATCGCGGCCGGCGCCGCGGTCGGCATCACGCTGGCCGTCACCGGCGGCGGCGCGCACCCCCGGCGCCGGGGGGCCGCCGTCATCACAGCTGACCGCGCTGAGTTCGCTGGGCCAGCTCCGGACCGCGCCCGCGCCCGGCCCCATGGGTCCCGAGGGCGTCCCGGTGCCCGGCGCCACCCCGCTGGCCAGCACGGCCACCATCGCCACCGGCCACCGAGTCGACGGCATCGGCTGCCAGACCAGCGAGCAGACGCTGTTCCACATCCACGCCCACCTGACCGTTTTCGTGAACGGCTCGCCCCGCCAGGTCCCGGCCGGGATCGGGGTGCCCGGCGCTCATGCCCAGCAGACCGCGCAGGGTCCGTTCGTGACCAGCGGGACCTGCTTCTACTGGCTGCACACGCACGCCGGGGACGGGATCGTCCACATCGAGTCGCCGGTGCACCGCACGTACACGCTGGGCGAGTTCTTCGACGAGTGGGGCCAGCCGCTCGGGCCGGGGCAGGTCGGGCCCGCCCGCGGGCACGTCACGGCGATCTATAACGGGAAGGTATTCACGGGCAATCCCCGCGACATCCCGCTGACCGCGCACGCCCAGATCCAGCTCGAGGTCGGCTCGCCGCTGATCGCCCCGGAATCGATCACCTGGCCGAGCGGCCTGTAACGTATCCGAGCCCGCCATATATGGCGATGAATTGGTCATGTATGGCTATTGGGCTAGTCATGGCATATCGTTTGGCCTGGTTTTTCCGGCGGGCGGAGGAGGGGCGCCATGGGGGAGCGGGCCACACCGGATGGCCGGTACCGGCGGGTCAGCCGGGGCCGGGCGGCAGCCATAGCCGGGGCAGCGGCGCTGCCGGCGGCCCTGGCCATCACGGCCGCGGTGCAGCCGGGCCCAGGGCCCGCGACGGCGGTTACGCGGACCACCGCCGATGCGGTCCAGGCGCCCGACCCCAGCCGGACCCTCTCGCCCAACGTCACCGTGCGGGCCTGGGGCACCAACAACGACGGCGAGCTGGGCATCGGCACCCGCACCCCGCTCAGCGACACCCCGGTTCAGGTCAAGCTGCCCTCCGGCGTCACGGTCACCGCCACCAGGGCCGGCTGCCAGGACAGCGTCGCCCTGACCTCCAAGGGCACCGCGCTGGCCTGGGGCGACGACAGCGCCGGCGCGCTCGGCGACGGCGGCACCAAGACCGTCAGGACCAAGCCCGTGGCGGTCAAGCTGCCCGCGGGTACCAAGCTGACCTCCATCCGGGCCGGCTGTGACCATAACTTGGCCCTGACCAGCAAGGGCACCGTGCTGGCCTGGGGTCTCAACAAGTACGGCCAGCTCGGTGACGGCACGACCAAGAACCGCCGCACGCCGGTCCAGGTCAAGCTGCCCAAGGGCACCAAGGTGACCGCGATAAGCACCGGCTGCTACCACAGCCTGGCCATCACCAGCACCGGCAAGCTGTATGCCTGGGGCTACAACGCGCATGGCCAGCTCGGCGACGGCACGACCAAGAACCGCCGCACCCCGGTCCAGGTCAAGCTGCCCTCGGGCGACAAGGCCAGCATCGTGGCCGGGGGGTGCGACTACAGCCTGGCCAGCACCAGCGACGGACTGTTCGGCTGGGGCCAGAACGACGAGGGCCAGCTCGGCAACGACAGCACCACCAGCACGGCCACCCCCGTCCTGGTCCCGCTCCTGTTCCGCGGGACCGGGCCCGGCACGATCACCAGCCTGTTCGCCGGCTGCGACCACACCACGGCGCTGTTCTCCAAGGGCGGCGTGCTCGCCTGGGGCAACAACAACGCCGGCCAGCTCGGCGACGGCACCACCACCAGCAGCGACAAGCCGGTCGGGGTCAAGCTGCCCACCGGAGTCTCGGTCAAGTCGATCGCCTCCGGTTGCTTCAGCAGCCTGGCCCTGACGACCACCGGCTCCCTGCTCGCGTGGGGCGAGAACAGCAGCGGTCAGCTCGGCACCGGCAGCACCGCCAATAGCGACCTGCCGGTCCCGGTGGACCTGCCCCCTGGCCTGCTCAGCACCGGCATCGGCAGCGGCCCTGGCGCCCTGCACAGCCTGGCCATCTTCGCCGGCGCCGGCTGACCCCGGCCGGACGCCACCCGCCCGGCGGGCCGGGTGCTAGCTTGCCCTGATGCGTGTCGGTGTCTACGTCGACGGCTTCAACCTCTACTACGGAGCCAGGGGCCTGTGCGGCCGGGGAACCCCCGGCTGGCGCTGGCTGGACCTGCGCGGCCTGGCCACGGAGCTGATCAGCCGGCGGTCCAGCTGGCGGGACGCCGAGGTGGCCCGGCTGGTGTACTGCACCGCGCGGCTGGACGCGGCCGCCCACGACTCAAGCCGGGCCGACCAGGACGTCTACCTGCGGGCCCTGGTCGCCGCGGGCAGCGTCGACCACATCGAGTACGGCACCTACGTGACCCGGGTCCGGACCGCGCCGATGGCGGTCCGGGGCCCGCACGGCCGGCCGGAGCTGGTCGGCCCGGAGTGGCCGGTGATGATCCACGACGGCGACGGGAACGCGGTCAGCGAGGCGGTGTTCATGGTCTCGTACGCCAACCGGGAGGAAAAGGGCTCCGACGTCAACGTGGCCGCGCACCTGCTACTGGACGTGCTGCGCGGCACGGTGGACGCGGCCATGGTCATCTCCAACGACAGCGACCTGCGGCTGCCCATCCAGGAGGTCCGCGAGCACATCCCGCTCGGGCTGATCAATCCCTCGCACAACTACCTGGCCGGCGACCTGCGCGGCAGCCCGGAAACCGGGGCTGGCCGGCACTTCTGGGCCCGCCTGTCCGCGGCCGACCTGAAGGATCACCAGCTGCCCGACCCGGTCGGCCCGTACCGCCGACCCGAGGGCTGGTAGCACCCGGCGAGCGGGCCGGCCGCCGGGAATCAGCCGGGCGCCAGCGGCGTTATGCTGGATCTCATATACCACCCGGCCCCTCGTGGGCCGGGTTTTCCATGTCCGGACCAGTCAGAGTCCGGCCGGGTCAGCCCGCGCTGGCCAGGGCGGCGCCGATCCGGCGCAGCTGGGTGGTGGCCCCGCCCAGCGCGAACTCGCCGGCCTTGGCGGCGGTGAAGTAGCGGTGCAGTGGATAGCTGGTGTCGATGCCCACACCGCCGTGCACGTGCACCGCCGTGTGCGCGACCCGGTGGCCGGCGTCGGCGGCCCAGAACTTGGCCGTGGCGATCTCGGTCTCGGCCGGCAGGCCGGCCGCCAGCCGCCAGGCCGCCTGCCACATGGTCAGGCGGATCGCCTCCACGTCCACGTAGGCGTCGGCCAGCCGCTGGGCCACGGCCTGGAACGCGCCGATGGGCCGGCCGAACTGGACCCGGCTGCGGGCGTACTCGGCGGTCAGCTCCAGGGCCCGCTCGACGACGCCGAGCTGCTGGGCGCACAGCCCGACGGTGGCGTGGCTGCCCAGCCAGCTCGCGACCTGGCCGTCGGGCGCGCCGAGCAGCCGGCCCGCGGCCAGCTCGACGCCGTCCAGCTCCAGCCGCCCGGCCGCGGCCCCGCCGGTGACCTGCTGGGCGGTCACGGTCACGCCGGCGTCGTCCGGGGTGACCAGGAACACCGCCGTCCCGCCCGGCTCGGTGGCCGCGGGCACCAGGAACAGCCCGGCCTGCGCGGCGGCTGGGACCGTGGTCTTGGCGCCGGACAGAATCCAGCGGTCCGCGACCGCCCGCGCGCTGGCCGCCGGGGCGCACGGGTCGTCGCCATCGTCCTCGGCCAGCGCGACGGTCAGGATGACCTCGCCGCGTCCGGCGGGCTCGGCCCAGCGGTGCTGCTGCTCCGGCGGGGCGAACCGGGCCAGCGCCCCGGCGCCGAGCACGATCGAGCTCAGGTAGGGGAGCGGGGCCACGGCCCGGCCGATCTCGGCCAGCACCGAGCAGTGCTCCAGCAGGCCCACGCCGTCCCCGCCCAGCGCCTCGGGCAGCCCGGCGGCCAGCACCCCGGCCCCGGCCAGGTCGGCCCAGCCCACAGTGTCGAAGAGCCCAGCGTCGAACCCCTCGGACGCGGCCCGCCGGTCCAGGATCTGGCGGGTCAGGCCGGCCAGCTCGTCCTGGGCCTCGGTGCGGGAAAAGTCCATCGCCACTCCTCCAGTGAATCGGCCAGTGAAACGGCCAGCGGGTCAGCGTCTCAGCGGCGGTAGGGCAGCCCCAGGCCGACGGCGGCCACGATGTCGCGCTGCACCTCGTTGGTGCCGCCGCCGAAGGTCAGGATCAGCGCCGAGCGCTGCAGCCGCTCGATGCGGCCCGCCAGCACCGCGCCCGGCGAGCCCTCGCGCACCGTGGCCGCGGCCCCCAGCACCTCCATCAGCAGCCGGTAGGCCTCGGTGGCCAGCTCGGTGCCGTAGACCTTGGTCGCCGATGCTGCCGCCGGGCTCAGCCCCTGGCCCGCCTCGGCCGCGATCCGCCAGTTAAATAGCTTCAGCGCCTCGGCCTTGGCGTGCACCCGGGCCAGGCTGAGCTGGACCCACTCCTGGTCGATGACGCGCTGCCCGCTGGCCAGCTTGGCCGTCGCCGCCCAGTCCCGGACCGCGGCCAGCGCCGACTGGATGGGCGCGGCCGAGGTCAGCGCGACCCGCTCGTGGTTGAGCTGGTTGGTGATCAGCGGCCAGCCCTGGTTCTCCTCGCCGACCAGCGCCGAGGCCGGCACCCGCACGTCGGCATAGTAGGTCGCGCTGGTGGTCAGCCCGGCCATGGTCCGTACCGGGGTCCACGAGAAGCCCGCGGCGCTGACCGGCACGACCAGGATCGACAGGCCCTTGTGCCGGGGCGCCTCCGGGTCCGTCCGGCAGGCCAGCCACACGTAGTCGGCGTACTGGATGAGGCTGGTCCACATCTTCTGCCCGTTGATCACGTAGCCGTCTCCGTCGCGCACCGCCCTGGTCCGCAGCGAGGCCAGGTCGGTGCCCGCCTCCGGCTCCGAGTAGCCGATCGAGAAGTGGATCTCTCCGCCGGCGATCCGCGGCAGGTACAGCGCCTTCTGCTCGGCGGTGCCGTAGCGCATGATGGTCGGGCCGACCGTGTTGATGGTCAGGAACGGCACCGGCACCCCGGCCACCGCCGCCTCGTCGGTGAAGATCAGCTGATCCAGCATCGTGGCGCCGCGCCCGCCGTACTCAGCCGGCCAGCTCAGCGCCAGCCAGCCGTCCCGGCCGAGCTGCCGGACCACCTCGCGGTAGGCCTGGCCCGCCCCGTAGTCGCCCTCCCCGTCGCCCGGCCCGGCGGCCAGCGCCTGGCGCACCTCCGGCGTCATCAGCCGGGCGAAATAGCCGCGCAGCTCCGTGCGGAGCCGCTCCTGCTCAGGCGTGTAGCTCAGGTCCATCCGTGCTCCGCTGCGAGGCTGCCCGGCCACCGAGAAATACGGTAGAACGTGTTCTAATTAATTGTAGCCGAGGGGAGTGCCGATGACCGAGGCGTACCTGGTCGACGCCGTGCGCACCCCCGTCGGCCGCCGCGGCGGCGGCCTGGCCGGTGCGCACCCGGCTGACCTGGGCGGCCACGTGCTCACCGCGCTGCTGGACCGGGCCCGCGTCGATCCGCACGCGGTCGACGACGTCATCTTCGGCTGCGTGGACACCATCGGCCCGCAGGCGGGCGACATCGCCCGCACCGCGTGGCTGGCCGCCGGGCTGCCGCAGGAGGTGCCCGGCGTGACCGTGGACCGGCAGTGCGGCTCGTCCCAGCAGGCCGTGCACTTCGCCGCCCAGGCCGTGCTGAGCGGTACCGCGGACCTGGTGGTGGCGGGCGGGGTGCAGAGCATGAGCCAGATCCCGATCAGCGCGGCCATGCTGGCTGGCCAGGCCTACGGGTTCGACGACCCGTTCCGCGGCTCGGACGGGTGGCGGGACCGGTACGGGACGCAGGAGATCTCGCAGTTCCGGTCGGCCGACCTGATCGCGGAGAAGTGGGACCTCGGCCGGGCGGAGCTGGAGCGGTTCGCGCTGGCCAGCCACCAGCGCGCGGTGCGGGCCACCGACGACGGTCACTTCGCCGCCGAGATCGTGCCCTGCGCCGGGCTGTCCGCCGACGAGTGCCCGCGCCGGGACACCTCGGCGGCGAAGATGGCCGCGCTGGCCCCGCTGCGGCCCGGCGGCGTCATCACCGCCGCGCTGTCCAGCCAGGTGGCCGACGGCGCGGCCGCGCTGCTGGTCGCCTCGGCCCGCGGGGTCCGCGAGCACGGCCTGCGGCCGCGGGCCCGGATCCGCCACCTCAGCGCCCGCGGCGGCGACCCGGTGCTGATGCTCACCGCGCCCATCGAGGCCACCGCGCACGCGCTGGCCCGGGCCGGGATGACGCTGGACCAGATCGACCTGGTGGAGATCAACGAGGCGTTCGCCTCGGTGGTGCTGGCCTGGCAGCGTGAGACCGGCGCCGACCTGGACCGCGTCAACGTCAGCGGCGGCGCCATCGCGCTCGGCCACCCGCTGGGCGCCACCGGCGCCCGCCTGCTGACCACCCTGGTCTACGGCCTGGAGCGCACCGGCGGCCGGTACGGGCTGCTGACCATGTGCGAGGGCGGCGGCCAGGCCAACGTCACCATCATCGAGCGGCTCTGACCGGGCTGGCTAGCGCCCGGCGGGGAACGCCGGGCCGGCCCGGCCCGTTGGCCGGGCGTGGGCTTCGTCTTCTTCATGACCATTCCCGGGCTCGCGCTGGGCCTGATCATGCTGGCTGTCCTGGACCGGCTCGGGCTGTGGGCGCACCAGCGCAGCGGGCTGCCCTGGCGCCGCGACGGTCACCGGCCCGCCTCCTCGGGGAGCTTCGACGAGCTGCAGGCCGTGTTCTACTCCAGCCAGCGGCACACGATCGAGGTGCGCAGGCACGAACTCGTGCACCGCGACGACGAGCAGGACGGCGCGCCGCCGCTGATCCGCGTCGACCTGGACCAGGGCCGGGCCGTGATCACCCGTCCGTCGTCGCCGGACGCCTGACCGCGCCTCTCGTCTGATAACAGCAAGAAGCGGCCGGCGGCGTTCAGCCCTCGACGAGGCCGGCCGTGGTCAGCGCCGCCAGCCGGGTCAGGCAGTCCTGCGCCTCGGCGGTGATCCGGGCGATCAGCTCCGCGCAGGATGGCAGGTCGTCGATCAGCCCGGCCACCTGGCCCGAGGACATCAGGCCCAGGTCGGGCCGGCCGTCCACCATCGCCGCCCGCAGCAGCACCGGCGTGTTCGCCGCCATCAGCACCTGAGCCCAGCTCAGCCCGGTGTCCCGGCGCAGCGCCCGGCCCTGCCCGATCAGGTCGGGCCAGCTCAGCCCGGACACCGCCCGGAACGAGGCCGCCGCCCTGGCCGACCGGACCAGGCCCGACAGCCGCCCGGCCCGGGCCAGCCGCTCCGTCAGCTCCGTGCGCAGCACCCGGTGCGGCACCCCGTCCACCCGGTCGGTGACCAGCGTCCCGGTCACGTCGGCGGCCAGGTAGACCTGCTTGACCGCGTCGGCCACCGGGCTGTCGCTGGTCAGCAGGAACCGCGTGCCCATGGCCACCCCGGCCGCGCCGTAGGCCAGCGCGGCGGCCAGCCCGCGGCCGTCGAAGAACCCGCCCGCCGCGATCACCGGGATGTCCACCGCGTCCACCACCTGCGGGATCAGCAGGCTGGTCGGCACCGCGCCCGTGTGCCCGCCGCCCTCGCCACCGGTCGCGATCACCGCGTCGATGCCCCAGGCCGCCACCTTCTCGGCGTGCCGCCGGGCCCCGACCGAGGCAATGGTGATCACCCCCGCGTCGCGCAGCCGCGCGATCAGCTCCGGCCGCGGCGCCAGCGCGAACGAGGCCACCGGCACCCGCCCCGCGATGATCGCCTCGACCCGCTCGCCCGCGTCCGGGGCGTCGGCCCGCAGGTTCACCCCGAAGGGGGCGTCTGTCCGGGCCCGGACCTCGGCGATCGCCGCGCGCAGCTCGGCCGGGCTCATCGTCGCCGAGGCGATCAGCCCGAGCCCGCCGGCCGCCGAGGCCGCCGCGGCCAGCCGCGCGCCCGCCACGTACCCCATCGCGGCCTGCACGACCGGGCAGGAGATCCCGAGCAGGTCGGTCAGCCGGGTCCGGATCACCCCAGCTCCCGCTCCCGCAGCCCGCCGGGGTCGAGCCGCTCCCGGATCAGCTCCAGCTCCGGCCCGGTCGGCCGCCGGGTTTCCGGCACGTCGGCGGGCACAGCCAGCTCGAAGCCGGTCAGCTCCTTTATTTCCTTAACAAGGCCGCCGGGGTGCACCGAGCGCAGCCGCATGCGGTGGTCCGGGGTGGCGAAGTCCAGCACGGCCCGGTTCGTGACCACGACGCGCAGCTCGTGGAAGCCGGCGCCGCGGCCGGCCAGGGCGGAGGCCCGGTCGTAGCCCACGCCGCACACCAGGTCCACGCGCTCGGTCAGCACCCGCGGCGAGTGCCGCGGCAGCCAGTAGCTGACCGGGTGGTTGACGGTGTTGCCGGGCGCGCCGCGGACCCCGATGAGCTGCGCCTTCGGCCGCTCCCAGGGGCCGATGCAGGAGATGTTCTGGTTGCCGTAGCGGTCGAGCTGGGCCGCGCCCATCATCATGTGCCGCCGCCCGGTGGCCACCAGCCGCAGCACGTCGCGGTAGGGCATCCAGCCCTCGGTGGTCTGGCCGTCGGGCGCCATCAGCATCGCCTCGCCGTCGGTGACCAGCAGGTCGGGCGCGAACGTCAGCCGGGCCAGCCGCGCGCCCAGCGTCGGGATCAGCCCCATGGGGCTGGCCAGGATCGCCCCGTCGCCGCGCCAGGCCTCGGCGCAGGCGACGACGCACAGCTCGGCCAGGGTCGGCTCTCCGCTCACGTGGGCTGCACCTGCGCAGCGCCGGCGCTGGCCGCGAACTCGGTGACGGCCTCCTGGTAACCCGCCTCCCCGGCGGCCAGGTAGCGCTGGCTGAACGACTGCCAGGCGGCGGGGTCACCAGCGGCGGCGGCATAGTGTTCGAGGAAATTCTCGTCCCTGGCGTAGTCGGGCACACAGCTGGTGAAGTGGGCGCCGTGCGGGGTCTGCGCGACGCCGTGCACCATGGCCCGGTTGATCAGCAGGCTCTGCGGAGGGCCGGTGTCGAGCAGGGCGGCGGTGGGCACGATGCGCTCGCAGGACAGGTAGGCCCGCTCGGCGGCCAGGCAGAACAGGTCGTCGAAGTAGGGGTCGGGTCCCAGGTACTGGCCGTTGCCGCGATCGTCGGCCCGGTTCATGTGCACCAGCGCGACGTCCAGGGTGAGCGCGGGCACGGCCACCAGTTCCTCGCCGTCGGCGTAGGGGGAGCGGACGGTGCGCAGCTCGGGGTTGACGCGCAGCACGTCGGAGCCCAGGCCGGCCCGCATGGGCAGGAACGGCAGCCGCTGGGCCGCGGCCAGCAGGCCCCAGTGCATCATGCCCTCGTCGAGCTCGGTCAGATCGATCGTGCCCCGCTGCCGGGCCTGCCGGAAGTGCGGCTCGAGCGCGATGGTGTCCAGCGACACGAAGCCGCACACGACCCGGCGCACGCAGCCCGCCCCGATCAGCAGGCCGACGTCGGGGCCGCCGAAGCTGACCACGGTCAGCCCGGTCAGCCCGGCCCTGGCGATGGCCCGGACCAGCGCCATGGGCTTGCGGCGCGCGCCCCAGCCGCCGATCCCGATGGTCATGCCGGGCCGCAGCGCGGCGGCGACGTCGTCCGGGCTGAGCACGATGCCGGTCACTGCGGCCTGGCCCGGCCCGCGCCGTCGACGAAGGCCTGGCGGGCCTCGTCGCCGGCGCCCTCGAGGGTCAGCTCGTAGGTGAAGCCCTGCTCGTAGCGGTAGCTGCGGCGGACGTCGACCGGGTCGATGCCGTTGAGCGACTGCTTGGCCAGCCGGATGACGGCCGGGTTCTTGGCCGCGATCTCCCCGGCCACGGCCCGGGCCGCGTCGTGCAGCTCGTCCGGCGGCACGACCCGCAGCACGCTGCCGAACTCCAGCAGCTGCCGGGCGGTGACCGTGGCGCAGGTGTAGACCATGGCCCGCATCAGGTGCTGGGGCACCAGCCGGGCCAGATGGGTGGCGGCGCCCAGCGCGCCCCGGTCCACCTCGGGCAGGCCGAAGGTGGCGTCGGTGGCGGCGATGACGATGTCGGCGTTGCCGGCCAGCCCGACGCCGCCGCCCAGGCAGAATCCCTGCACCGCGGCGATGACCGGGACCGCGCACTCGTACACGGCCGCGAACGCGGCGAAGCAGCCGCGACTGGCTGCGACAAGCACGTCGTGACCCTGAGTGGGCAGAGCGGCCTGCATCTCCTTGATGTCGACCCCGGCGCAGAAGCCGCGGCCCCTGGCGGCCAGGATCACCGCGCGCACGTCCGGGTCCTCGCCGGCCGCGGTCAGGGCCCGGGCCAGGTCGGTCCAGCCGCGCGCGGGCAGCGCGTTGACCGGCGGGAAGTCGATTATCACCTCGGCGATCCCGTCCCGGGCGCGGACCTCGATCCCGGTTCTCGCGGCGCTGCCGGACATGGGTGTAGCCTCTCATATAACTAGAACGTGTTCTAGATCCGGGGCCTGGGAGCAGAGGAGCTGTCGCAGTGGTCGCTTCGATCAAGCCGCACCAGGAAGAGGCGGGCCTGCGCGACGGGCTCCTGCTGATCGACGGCGAGTGGCGTCCGGCCAAGTCCGGCCAGACCTGGAGCCACCGCCACCCGGCCACGGGCGAGGAGGTGGCCTCGTTCCCGATCGCCGGAGCCGAGGACGTGGACGCGGCGGTGCAGGCGGCCCGGCGGGCGTTCGACGAGGGACCCTGGCCGCGGGCCAGGGCGGCCGAGCGGATCCGGGTGCTGCGCCGCACCGCCGACCTGGTCCGCGAGCACGGCGACGAGCTGCTGGCCCTGCAGGCGCTGGACAACAGCGTGCCGATCACGTTCGGGTCGGTCTACGGGATGTCGGCTTCGATGGTGGCCGACGTATTCGACCACCACGCGGGGTGGGTGGACAAGCTGGCGGGCGAAACGCTGCCCCCCTACCAGGGCGGCGACCACCTGGTCATGACGCTGCGCGAGCCGGTCGGCGTGGTCGCCGCCGTGGTGCCGTGGAACGCGCCGCTGCTGCTGTCGGCGCAGAAGCTGGCCCCGGCGCTGGCCGCGGGGTGCACGATCGTGCTCAAGCCGTCGGAGTACGCGACGTTCTCGGTGCTGCGGCTGGTCGCGCTGATCGAGGAGGCCGGGCTGCCGCCGGGCGTGCTGAACGTGGTCACCGGGCCCGGCGAGCCGACCGGCGACGCGCTGATCAGCCACCCGATGATCAGCAAGCTCTCGTTCACCGGCAGCCGGGCGGTCGGCCGCAAGATCATGCACGCCGCGGCCGACGGGTTCAAGCGGGTCAGCCTGGAGCTGGGCGGCAAGAGCCCGGCGCTGGTGTTCGCCGACGCGGACGTGTCGACGGCGGCCGCCATCACCATGGGCACGGTCACGCTCGGCCTGTCCGGCCAGGTCTGCCTGGCCCAGACCCGGGCCCTGGTGCACCGCGACGTGGCCGACGAGTTCCTGGACATGGCCCAGATGATCAGCGGCATGGTCAGCTACGGGAACCCGTTCGACCCGGCGGTCACCTCGTCGCCGCTGATCAACCCGCGGCAGCTGGACCGGGTGCTGGGCCTGGTCGCCGAGGGGCAGGCGGCCGGGGCCCGGCTGGTCTGCGGCGGCACCAGGGCCGAGGGCGACCTGGCCGAGGGCAACTTCGTCACGCCGACGCTGTTCACCGAGGTGTCGAACGACATGAGCATCGCCAGGGAGGAGATCTTCGGGCCGGTGCTGTCGGTGATCCCGTTCACCGACGAGGAGGAGGCCATCCGGATCGCCAACGACACCGAGTACGGGCTGGCCGCCACCATCTGGACCAGCGACATCAAGCGGGCGCTGCGGATGACCAGGGCCATCCGGGCGGGCACGGTGGGCATCAACGGGTACCAGCTGGAGCCGCACGCGGCGTTCGGCGGCTACCAGCAGTCGGGCCTGGGCCGGGAGGGCGGCCGCCCGGCCATCGAGTCCTACACCGAGCTCAAGACCGTCATGATCCCGTTCACCGACGAGATGATGTAGCGCTCGCACCCGCGCTCGTCACGCGGTGAGCAGCTTGGCGTGGTCCCAGGAGATGACGCGGGCCGGCTGCACCGCGAAGCCGACCCGCTTGCGGGCGGCCTGCTCGACGTAATCCTTTGTCTGGGCTGGGTCTTCTGCTTGTTCTGGTGCGCCGCTCATGGCGGCGGTGATGGCGTGGCCGATCCGCCGCACCGCGTCCGCGTCCTCGATGCGCGCCACGGTGCCCTGGACCTGGACGCCGCGCAGGTCGAAGTACGCCTCGCCGGTCTCCACCAGGACGCTCACCCGCGGGTCGCGGGTCAAGTTCAGCGCTTTCTGCGAGGCGCGGTAGGTCCAGAACGTGATCTGGCCGTCCAGCACGGCGTAGTACATGGTGACCAGGTGCGGCATGCCGTCCGGGCCGATGGTGGCCAGCTGGAGCTTGCGCCCGGCGGCCAGGAAGTCCTCGACCTCGGCGTCGGTCATGGTGACCCGGTCACGCTGCTTCACGGTGCTCCTCGCCCGCTCGCGGGATCGATGGTCTCGGTGGCCAGGGCCATGGTGTCGCCGCAGAAGTAACCGACCTCGCCGGACGGTCCCGTGCCGTCGGCGAAGGCCGGGGCCAGGGCCCGGTGAACCGACTCCAGTGTCCACATGCCGTCCGCCGCACCGGCGCCCTCGGCGTGGAAGACCTCGCGGATCCGGGGCGGCTCCATCACCGCGGCCACCCCGCCGTGCACCACGAACACCTCGCCGTTGATCCCGGCCGCGGCCGGCCCGGCCAGGTAGGCCACCAGCGGCCCGACGTGCCGCGGGTCGAGCGGGTCCGCACCGCCCGGCCGGCGGCGCGCTCATCAGCTCCGCGGTCATGGCCGTGCGGGCCCGCGGGCAGATGGCGTTGGCTCGCACCCCGTACCGGGCGCAGCCCCGCGCGGTGCTCACCGTCAGCCCGACGATGCCGGCCTTGGCCGCCGCGTAGTTGGCCTGGCCAGGGCTGCCGAGCAGGTACGCCTCGGAGGAGGTGTTCACGATCCGGGCGTAGACCGGGCCGCCGGAGCGCTTGCTGGCCTCGCGCCAGTGCGCGGTGGCGAACCGCGTGGTCACGAAGTGGCCGCGCAGGTGGACCCGGATGACCTGGTCCCACTCCGGCTCGGACATCGAGAACACCATCCGGTCGCGGAGCACGCCCGCGTTGTTGACCAGGATGTCCAGGCCGCCGTAGGACTCCAGGGCGGCCGCCACCAGCCGCTCGCCGGTGGCCCAGTCGGCCACGTCGCCCGGCGCCACCACGGCCTGGCCGCCCGCCGCCTGGATCTGCTTCGCCGTGTCGTGCACCGCGTCGCCGGGCAGGTCGTTGAGGACCAGCCGGGCCCCGGCCGCGGCCAGCGCCAGAGCCTCGGCCTGGCCGAGGCCCTGCCCCGCCCCGGTCACGATCGCCGCCCGGCCGTCCAGCGTCAGCGCCTCGTCCATGGCTTTCTCCTTCGCGGTCAGTAGCCGGGGCCGCTGAGCACGCCGCCGTCGGCGACGAACTCGCTGCCGGTGGAGTAGGACGAGTCGTCCGAGGCCAGGTAGGCCACCAGCCGGGAGATCTCGGTCGGCTCGGCGAACCGGCCCAGCGGTATCGACCGCAGGAACGCCTCGCCGTCGGCGTGGTCCGGGTCGTCCGCTGCCTCCAGCACCATGCGGGTGAGTACGCCGCCGGGATGCACCGAGTTGACCCGGATGCCGTAGGGGCTCAGCTCGCGCGCGGCCGCCTTGGTCATGCCGCGGACGGCGAACTTGCTCGCGGTGTAGGCCGACAGCCCGGCCGTGCCGGTGAAGCCCTCGATGGAGGAGATGTTCACGATCGACCCGCCGCCCGCCGCGGTCATCGGCTCGATCACCGCCTTCATGCCCAGCCAGCAGCCCACCGCGTTGATATCCAGGATGCGCCGGAACTCGGCCAGCGGCATGTCGGCGATCTTGCCGAACTTCAGCACGCCCGCGTTGTTGACCAGCACGTCCAGCCGGCCGAAGGCCTCCGTCGCGGTGGAGACCGCCGTCGCCCAGTCCGCCTCGCTGGTCACGTCCTGGTGCACGAACCGGCACCGGTCCGGGCCCAGCCCGGCGGCCACGTGCTCGCCCCGGTCGTCGAGAACGTCGCCGATGACGACCCTGGCCCCCTCCGCCGCCAGGTGCCGCGCGTGCGACTTGCCCATGCCCCTGGCGCCCCCGGTGATCAGCGCGACCTTGCCGTCCAGCCGGCCCACGGCCACCTCCGGTCTCTCCGGTACCCGGCGGCCGCACGGGGCGGGCGCGCCTTGCTGAACCAGAATAGAACCTGTTCTACTTCATCCGCAGCAGCGGAGCCAGGGGATGGTAGCCCGGAGGCGATGTCATCCGGCGTTCGACCGGCCGGTGATCATCCGCGACGGAGCCGTCGCGGGCGCCTGGAACCGCGATGTCTGGGCGGGTGCCGGGAGCGGGATTCGAACCCGCACGCCCTCTCGGACAGATGCTTTTGAGGCATCCGCGTCTGCCGTTCCGCCATCCCGGCATTTGTCCAGACAATAGACCGCTTAGCTGGCGCGAAGCACGCCAGGATCCTACCGGCTGACGGCCGGTCTGTGACGGCCCGCGCGGTCGGCGGGGAGTGCGGCGCAGCGGCGGCCCGGCCGACTTCGGTAATGTCAGCCCGTGAGCAAGACCCTGAGCGTGGTTATCGCCGAAGACGAGGCCCTCATCCGCCTGGACCTGAAAGAGATGCTGGAGGAGGAGGGCTACGTCGTGGCCGGCGAGGTCGGCGACGGCGCGGCCGCCGTCGACCTGGCCCAGAAACTCCGCCCGGACCTGGTCATCATGGACGTGAAGATGCCGGGCCTGGACGGCATCTCCGCCGCCGAGCAGATCTCCGCGCAGCGCCTCGCCCCGGTCGTGATCCTGACCGCGTTCTCCCAGCGCGACCTGGTCCGCCGGGCCAGCGACGCCGGCGCCCTGGCCTACCTGATCAAGCCGTTCACCAAGGCCGACCTGGTGCCGGCCATCGAGGTCGCGGTGAGCCGGTTCCAGGAGATCTCGGCGCTCGACTCCGAGGTGACCAGCCTCCGCGAGCGGCTGGAGGTGCGCAAGCTCCTGGACCGGGCCAAGGGACTGCTCCAGGCCGAGCGCGGCATCACCGAGGCCGAGGCGTTCCGCTGGCTCCAGAAGACCTCCATGGACCGCCGGCTGACCATGAAGGCCGTGGCCGAGGAGGTCCTGGCCGCCGCGGCCAAGCCGGCTGACCCGGCAAGCCGGCCGACCCGGCCGACCCGGCCAGCGGGGGCGCTAGCGCCGAGTCCAACCCGGCTGAGCCCGACGCCGGCTCAGCCCAGGGCTCCTAGCCCGCTCCCGGCCAGCCCGACCCGCTCGGGGCCTAGCCCAGGGCGCCTAGCTCCTGTCCGCCGTAATCGCGCTCTCCCTGCTGCCACCCACCCAGGCTTCCACTCGCCGCCGACAACCCCCCGCGATGTCGGCCTTATGGGTGCTTAGTTACCTACAGCGGGGTGTGGGTAACTAAGCACCCATCCGCCAGGGACCGCGAGGCCGCTACGGGACGGTGGGGGTCGTGGGGTCTGTGGTGGGGGAGGTGTGCAAGCGGGCGGGCCGGGGGCACAACCCCCGATGCCGCCCCGGCTCCGGCCGCCTGCTGCCGCCGTCACGGGCGCGGAATCGCGCCTGGTGACCGGCGGTCGTGAGCCCGGCAAATACCTTTGGTGCCATGCCGGCCTTCCCCGGACCGGCACGTTCTCTACTCGGCCGCACCGGGCTCTGAATCAACCGTAGCGACGCTCGGCGGCGCCGCGCAAAGACACGGCGATACGTCGGCCGGTATGGGCTAAACGTCCCCCGGCGGCGCCGGCGAGTCGGGCTGACGGCCGGGGACCGCCTTCCGGAGCAGGCAGCTCAGCCGGGCCGTGCAGACCCGCCGGCCCTGCTCGTCGGTGATGACGATGTCGTGCGTGGCCAGCGTGCTGCCGCCGTGCACCATCGTGGCCACCGCCGTGACCAGCCCTGATGAGGCCGAGCGGTGGTGGGTGGCGTTGATCTCGATGCCGACCGTCATCTTGCCGGGGCCGGCGTGCAGCGCCGCGGCCAGCGAGCCGACCGTCTCCGCCAGCACGCACGAGGCGCCGCCGTGCAGCAGGCCGTAGGGCTGGGTGTTGCCGGCCACGGGCATGGTGGCCACCGACCGCTGGGCCGACGCCTCGATGATCTTGATGCCCATGCGGCTGGTCAGCGACTCGGTATCCGAGCCGAACGAGGCCGCCAGCCGCCGCGCGTTCTCGACCGGATCCTGACCCAGGGTGGCCAGATCAGTCAGCCGCCCCGCCCGGTCACCCCGCGCCGCCCCGTCCGCGCTCGCCGGGCCGTCCGGGCCAGCCTGGCCTGCTGGGTCGTTCTGGTCCTGCTCCTGGCGCAACCTGCCCACCTCCGCGAGGCAGCCTAGACGCTGTCGGCGGCCTGCCCGCCCCGGCCCCGCCGCCAGGCGCGCTCCCCGAGCGCGACGCTCATCATCGTGACCGTTTTGCCGCGGCATCCTGCGGTGGTGCGCCTGCTGTGCCCGGAGGTGGCGGCCGGGGCGGCTGGTGTGCCTGAGGTGGCGGCGGCCGTAGCGCCTGCTGTACGCGGAGGTGATTCCCGGTGCGTCTGCTGTGCCTGGAGGCTAGCCATGGCGCCAGTGTGACGGTCCGGGCGGAAGTGAGTCACAGCAGCCAATCTGCCTCCCACAGGCCACATCAGTTTCGTTGGGAACTTTGATAACTTTTCTCGCTAACAGGGGTGACTTATCCGTTGTTAGCGTAAACAATTTGGCGAGTGAGTTCCGGTGGACAGCGACCGGAACGCCTCGACAAGCAGGAGGCTCGATGAGGTACCTCAGGTCGTGCACGAGGATTAGCTGGGCCACGCGAATCGGCGGGGCGGCCATTCTGACGGTTGGCTTAGCGGCTTCGCTGGGCCTGGGCCAGGCCTCGGCGGCGCCGCGGGCTACGGCCAGGGCCGCCGGCTGCTCAGGAGCGCCGACCGTCACCCAGCAGCCCTTCGGGTCCGCGTTTGACCTGTACGCGGGGCACAAGCTGCCGGTCTTCCGGTACACCCTCAGCAACTGCTCCGGCATGCGGGTCCGGATCCTGTCCTACGGCGGCATCATCCAGTCGATCCAGGTGCCGGGCACCGACGGCAGGCTCAAGGACGTGGTCCTCGGGTTCAAGACCCTGCAGGACTACATCGCCAAGGACAGCCCGCCCGTCACCGCCAACGGCGGCCCGTACTTCGGCGAGACCATCGGCCGCTACGGCAACCGCATCGCCAAGGGCACCTTCTCGCTGGACGGCCACACCTACACGCTGCCCATCAACAATGGCGTGAACAGCCTGCATGGCGGGCTGGTCGGGTTCGGCAATCACGTCTGGGCCGCGCGCCCCGTGCACTTCGACGGCGCGGCCGGCGTGCAGATGAAGCTGGTCAGCCCGAACGGCGACGACGGCTCCAACGTGGGCTGCACCTGCACCGGCTACCCCGGCCAGCTGACCGTGTTCGTCACCTTCCTGCTGGACAGCCACGGTGACCTGGCCATCCACTACTCGGCGACGACCAACATGGACACCGTCCTCAACCTCACCAACCACAGCTACTTCAACCTCAACGGCGAGGCCTCGGGCGACGTCTACAACCAGAAGGTCCAGATCAACGCCGACGCCTACTCGCCGACCGACGCTACGCAGATCCCGACCGGGGTCAACGCGCCGGTGGCCGGGACGCCGTTCGACTTCCGAGCGCCGCACACCATCGGCTCGCGGATCAACGAGAACAACCAGCAGCTGCTGATCGCTCAGGGCTACGACCACAACTGGGTGCTCAACAAGACCGGCCCGACGCTGGACGGGCTGCGGTTCGCCGCGCGCGCCTGGGCCTCCCGGGGCGGGCGTGAGCTGACGGTCTGGACCGACCAGCCCGGCGTGCAGTTCTACTCCGGCAACTTCCTCAACGGCACCCTGGTCGGGATCAGCGGTCACATCTACCGGCAGAGCGCGGGTTACACGTTCGAGACCCAGCACTTCCCCAACTCGCCGAACCAGCCCAACTACCCGAGCACCGAGCTCAAGCCGGGCCAGGTGTTCAACTCCACCACCATCTTCCAGTTCTCCAAGTTCTAGCCCGCCTCGCCTGACGTAAAGGCGACGAACATCCCACCTAACAAAGGGGCCCGGGCAGGCGGCGCGCACAGCGGCTGCCTGCCCGGGCGCTCAGCCCGGCGAGGCCTGGCCTGACCCCCGCGCCGATGTCGGTGCTGGCCACTAGACTTCCGGCGTGGTAACGAAGCCGAAGCAGAGCAAGCAGCCCCCGCAAGATCAGCACGCCAGCGGAGACCGGTTGCTGCTCCTGGACGGGCACTCGCTGGCCTACCGGGCGTTCTTCGCGCTCCCGCCGGAGAACTTCTCCACCACGACCGGCCAGCCCACCAACGCGGTCTACGGCTTCACCGCGATGCTCATCAAGATGCTGCCGGTGGAGAAGCCGACGCACATCGCGGTGGCCTTTGACCGCAGCGAGCCCACCTTCCGGCACGAGCAGTACGTCGAGTACAAGGCCAACCGCCGGGAGACCCCGGCCGACTTCCGCAGCCAGCTCAGCCTGATCTTCGAGGTGCTGGACGCGCTGGGCGTCCCCCGGGTGTCGCTGGCCGGGTACGAGGCCGACGACCTCATCGCCACGCTGGCCACCCAGGCCGCCGCCGAGGACATGGACGTGGTGATCGTCACCGGGGACCGGGACGCGTTCCAGCTCATCAGCGACCGGGTGACGGTGCTGAAGACCGCGCGCGGGGTCACCGACACCACCCGGTTCACGCCCGGCGAACTGATGGAGAAGTACGGCCTGACCCCGGCCCAGTACCCCGACTTCGCCGCCGTCCGGGGCGACCCGAGCGACAACCTGCCCAGCATCCCCGGCGTCGGGGAAAAGACGGCGTCCAAGTGGATCATGGAGTTCGGCTCGCTGGCCGAGCTGGTCGACCGGGTCGGCGAGGTCAAGGGCAAGGCGGGCGAGAAGCTGCGCGAGCACCTGCCTGCCGTGCTCCTCAACCGCCAGCTGACCGAGCTGGCCAGGGACGTGCCGGTCGGGGTCGGGCCGCATGACCTGGCCCCGGTGCCCTGGGACCGGGAGCAGATCCACCAGCTCTTCGACACCCTCCAGTTCCGGGTGCTGCGCGACCGCCTCTACTCCGAGCTGCCCAACGGGATCGTCGCCGTGGCCGCCTCGGCGGACGGGTCGGCCACCGAGGTCGCCCAGGGGTTCGACGTGACCGCGCAGAGCCTCGGCCCGGACGAGGTCAGCGCCTGGCTGGCCGAGCACGGGCAGAGCAGCGAGCGATCCGGGCTGGCCGCCACCGGGATCTGGGGCCGGGGCACCGGGAACCTCACCGGCCTGGCCATCGCCGCCCCGGACGGCGCCTGCGCGTTCATCGATCCCACCACCCTGACCGCGGCCGACGACCAGGCGCTGGGCGGCTGGCTGGCCGATCCGGGCCGGCCCAAGGCGCTGCACGACGCCAAGGGCCCGATCCACGCGCTGGCCGCGCGGGGCCTGACGCTGGCCGGGCTGACCAGTGACACCGCGCTGGCCGCCTACCTGGCGCTGCCCGGCCAGCGCACGTTCGACCTGGCCGACCTGGTGCTGAGGTACCTGAACCGGGAGCTCCCGGACGCCACGGTGGCCTCGGGCCAGCTCACGCTGGACATGCCCGACCCGGCCGAGGCGGCGAACGCGCTGGCCCAGCAGGCCAGGGGCACCGCCGAGCTGGCCGACGCGCTGGACGAGGACCTGGAGGCGCGCGGCGCCACCCAGCTCCTGGCCGAGGTAGAGCTGCCGCTGGTCAGCGTGCTGGCCGAGATGGAGCAGTTCGGGATCGCCACCGACGTGGACCACTTCGCGGGCATGTCGGCGAGCCTGGGCGGCGACGTCAAGGCGGCCGAGCAGGCGGCGTTCGCGATCGTCGGGCACGAGTTCAACCTGGGCTCGCCCAAGCAGCTCCAGGAGGTGCTGTTCACCGAGCTCGGGCTGCGCAAGACCAAGCGGATCAAGACCGGCTACACCACCGACTCCGAGGCGCTGACCAGCCTGCTGGCCGAGACCGGCCATCCGGTGCTCGAGCACCTGCTGCGGCACCGCGACGTCTCCAAGCTCAAGAGCATCGTCGACCTGCTGATCCAGTCCACCGGGCCGGACGGCCGGATCCACACCACCTACAACCAGACCATCGCCGCCACCGGCCGGCTGTCCTCGACCGACCCGAACCTGCAGAACATCCCGATCCGCACCGAGGAGGGCCGCCGGATCCGGCAGGGCTTCATCGTCGGTCCCGACTTCGACTGCCTGCTCACCGCGGACTACTCCCAGATCGAGCTGCGGATCATGGCCCACCTGTCCGGTGACGAGGCGCTGGCCGCGGCGTTCGGCTCCGGCCACGACTTCCACGCGGCCACCGCGGGCAGCGTGTTCGGCGTGGACCCGCGGGAGGTCAACACCGAGCTGCGCAGCAAGATCAAGGCCATGAACTACGGGCTGGCCTACGGCCTGTCGGTCTACGGGCTGTCCCAGCAGCTCCGGGTCAGCGCCGAGGAGGCGCGCGGCTTCATGGACGAGTACTTCAAGCAGTTCGGCGGGGTCCGGGAGTACCTCCAGGAGGTCGTGGCCAGGGCCCGCACCAACGGCTACACCCAGACGATCCTGGGCCGCCGCCGCTACCTGCCCGACCTGACCTCGGACAACCGGCAGCGCCGGGAGATGGCCGAGCGGATGGCGCTGAACGCCCCGATCCAGGGCTCGGCGGCCGACATCATCAAGGTGGCCATGCTGGCCACCCGGCGCGAGATCGCCGGCGCCGGGCTGCGCTCGCGGATGCTGCTCCAGGTGCACGACGAGCTGCTGTTCGAGGTGGCGGCGGGGGAGCTGGAGCAGCTCAAGGTCATCGTGGCCGACGCCATGGGCGGCGCCTTCGGCCTGTCCATTCCCCTGGAAGTATCCATGGGAACCGGACACAGCTGGGCAGACGCCGCGCATTAGCCCATAGCGCCGCGAGGATTGCGCTCGCCGGGGGCTGAGTTGGATTGACCCGGCGGGCTGGGCTCTCATATGCTGAACGCTGCGTTGTGTTCTCTGCCGTCCGCCATGGCCGGGCAGCCTGAGGGACGGCCTGTAGAGGCCGTCACCGGTGGTGCTGGCCAGGCGTGTCAAGTCCCAATCTTGGCCTTCGTGTCGGACGCTCTGTGCACGGCGCACGACCAGCCAATCCTGTCCGCATCCGGAGTCCACCACCACATGACGAGCAGCACCGAGGCCACCTCGACCCCCAAAGTAGCGGTCAACGACATCGGTTCCGAGGAGGCCTTCCTCGCCGCGATCGACGAGACCATCAAGTACTTCAACGACGGCGACATCGTTGAGGGCACCGTCGTCAAGGTCGACCGAGACGAAGTCCTGCTCGACATCGGCTACAAGACCGAGGGCGTGATCCCGTCCCGTGAGCTGTCGATCAAGCACGACGTCGACCCCAATGACGTCGTCAAGACCGGCGAGCACATCGAGGCCCTGGTTCTCCAGAAGGAGGACAAGGAGGGCCGCCTGATCCTGTCCAAGAAGCGCGCTCAGTACGAGCGGGCCTGGGGCACGATCGAGAAGATCAAGGAAGAGGACGGCGTCGTCACCGGCACCGTCATCGAGGTGGTCAAGGGCGGCCTGATCCTGGACATCGGGCTGCGCGGGTTCCTGCCCGCGTCGCTGGTCGAGATGCGCCGCGTGCGTGATCTTCAGCCGTACGTGGGCAAGGAGATCGAGGCCAAGATCATCGAGCTGGACAAGAACCGCAACAACGTGGTCCTGTCCCGCCGGGCGTGGCTGGAGCAGACCCAGTCCGAGGTCCGCCAGAACTTCCTGAACACGCTGCAGAAGGGCCAGATCCGCAAGGGCGTGGTCTCCTCCATCGTGAACTTCGGCGCGTTCGTCGACCTGGGCGGCGTGGACGGCCTGGTGCACGTGTCCGAGCTGTCCTGGAAGCACATCGACCACCCCGGCGAGGTCGTCGAGGTCGGCCAGGAGGTCACGGTCGAGGTGCTGGATGTCGACATGGACCGCGAGCGGGTCTCGCTGTCGCTGAAGTCGACCCAGGAGGACCCGTGGCAGCAGTTCGCCCGCACCCACCAGATCGGCCAGGTCGTGCCGGGCCGGGTCACCAAGCTGGTGCCGTTCGGCGCGTTCGTGCGGGTCGAGGAGGGCATCGAGGGCCTGGTGCACATCTCCGAGCTGGCTGACCGGCACGTGGAGATCCCCGAGCAGGTCGTGCAGGTCGGCGACGAGATCTTCGTCAAGATCATCGACATCGACCTGGACCGGCGGCGGATCAGCCTGTCGCTCAAGCAGGCCAACGAGGGCACGATCGGCGAGGCGCTGGGCGAGGACTTCGACCCGACGCTGTACGGCATGCCCGCGACCTACGACG
Source organism: uncultured Actinomycetota bacterium (assembly GCA_963730265.1). GTDB lineage: Bacteria > Actinomycetota > Actinomycetes > Streptosporangiales > Streptosporangiaceae > DASUBV01. The sequence goes on along the minus strand of CAVSRG010000009.1, from coordinate 2,433,876 downwards.
AGCAGGGCAACTACGTCTACCCCGACGGCTTCGACCCCGAGTCGGGCGAGTGGCTCGAGGGCTTCGACGAGCAGCGCGAGGAGTGGGAGCGGCAGTACACCGAGGCTCGCACCCGCTACGAGGCGCACCAGGCTCAGGTCGCCGAGGCGCAGAACAAGGCGGCCACCGAGGCGGTCGAGCGCGTCGAGCGAGCCCGCTCCCCGACGACAACCGTCCGGCGCACCGGCCCGCTGGCCTCGGACGAGGCGCTGGCCGCCCTGCGGGACAAGCTGTCCGGCGGCCAGAGCTGACCACCCGCTGATGGCCCCGGCGGGATTCCCTCGGGAATCCGGCCGGGGCCGACTGCTTATGAGGCGCACGTGACCCCTGCCCGTCGGCCCGCTCGAGGCGGCCTGAGTTGTACCGGGTTGGCCTGACCGGCGGCATCGGCGCCGGCAAGAGCGAGGTCTCCCGGCGGCTGGCGGCGCAAGGCGCCGTCGTGATCGACGCGGACGCCATCGCCAGGGAAGTCGTCGAGCCGGGCACTCCCGGGCTGGACGAGGTGGTCGCGGCGTTCGGGCCCGAGGTGCTGCTGCCCGACGGCTCGCTCGACCGGCCCCGGCTGGGCGACATCGTCTTCGCCGACCCGGACCTTCGGACCCGGCTGAACGGCATCGTGCACCCGCTGGTCGGCGCCCGGATGCGCGAGCTGGAGGAGTCGGCGGGCCCGGGCTCGATCGTGGTCCACGACGTGCCGCTGATCGCCGAGAACAACATGGCGGGCGCCTACGACCTGGTCGTGGTCGTCGACGTGCCGCCGCGGCTGCAGCTCGACCGGCTGGTCCGGCACCGCGGGCTGACCAGGGAGCAGGCCAGGGCCAGGATAGCGGCCCAGGCCAGCCGGGAGCAGCGGCTCGGCATCGCCGGCATCGTGATCGACAACTCGGGCTCGCTGGCCGAGCTGGATCGTCAGGTCGGCGAGCTGTGGACCGAGCTGCGCCGCCGGGCGGCGCTGGCCGCGCCGGCTAGCTGACCGGCTGGGTCAGCTGACCGGCCCGGCTAGCTGACCGGCAAGGGGTCGCCGGTCTCCAGCAGCGACTTGAGGCTGGCGATCAGCATGGGCCAGCCCTCGCTGATGCCCGGCAGCACCGCGCTGCCCGGCTCGAAGCCGTCGTGTATCACCCGCAGCCGGACGTACTCGCCCGTCGGCTCGATCTCGAAGGTCACCTTGGAGCGCGGCTCGGCCGCCACCTTGGCCAGGTGGTCCTGGCTGATGCCGTAAGCCGCCGCCCACTCCGGCGTGAACGTGTGCCAGGCGTAGGACAGCCGCCGGTAGGGATCGGACTCCAGCACCACCTGGGCCGGGTCGGCGATGATCACGTCGTCGCGGTCCAGCTTCACGGTCATGACCGAGCCGGCCTGCCAGTCCGACTCCATGGCCAGCCCCCAGTACCGGCGGGTGAAGGCCGGGTCGGTGAGCCCGCGCCAGAGCTGCTCCGGCGTGGTGCGGATGTAGGTCGTGTACACGAACTCGGGCTTGTCCACTCCAGATCCCTCCAGGGCCTGCTTCAGGTCGGCCAGCGCGTCGACGCGCCGCTGGTCGTAGCGGTTGATCCAGCGCTCGGCGATGTCGCTGATGGGCGCCGCGTTGAGGTAGTGCAGCTTCTCCCGGCCGCGCCGGACGGTGGTCACCAGGCTGGCCTCCTCCAGGATCGCCAGGTGCTTGCTCACCGACTGCCGGGCCATGTCCAGGCCCGCGCACAGCTCGCGCAGGGTCTGCCCGCTGCGCTCATTCAGCCGGTCCAGCAGTCGCCGCCGGACGGGGTCCGACAGGGCCCGGAACACCTCGTCCATCGGGCCGCCGTTCGGCATGCCGGGCTCCCTTCTGCAGCGACCTCGCCTGAGCAGAGAGCCATAGGCAGCCCTCTGGCTGCCTATAATAGGCAGCCGTCTGGCTGCGTGTCAACGAGGCCGACGGGCGGGGACGTCCCCTCTTCAGGGCACGAGCACCACGCGGCCGCGCAGCCCGCCCTTGGCCACCCGCTCGTGCGCCGCCCCGACCTGCTCCAGCGGGAACGTCTCGGCCACCCGCAGGGCCAGCTTCCCGGCCTCGGCCAGCGCGACCAGGTCGGCCAGGCGGGCGCCGTCGGCCCTGATCCAGGTATGAAACACATGGGTCCCGCGGAGCGGCGCGGGCGCGGCGCCAGGGACCAGCGCCGCGAAGGCCCCGCCGCCGCGCACGGCGTCAAGCGCCACCGCGCCCAGGGCCGCGGCGTCGACCGCGCCGTCCAGGCCGGCCGGATGCATCTCGCGGACGGCGGTTCCCAGTCGCACCGCGGATCTCGGCACGAACCGCTCGGCCCCCATCGCTCGCACCAGTTCCTCGTCGTCCTGTCCCGCGACCGCCACCACGCGCAGGCCGCGCTCGGCCGCCAGCTGTACCGCGAACCCGCCGACCGCTCCGGCGGCCCCGGTCACCAGCAGGCTCTGCCCCTCGACCAACTCCAGCTGGTCAAGCGCCTGAACCGCCGTGAGCCCGTTCAGCGGCAGCGTCGCCGCGGCGACGGCCGGGATCCCCGCTGGTGCCCGCGCCACCGCCGTCGCGTCCAGGACGACCTGGTCCGCGTGCGTGCCCAGCGTCACGTCCAGCCGGTCGGACAGACCGATGACCCGGTCTCCCCCGGCGAAACCGGAGACTCCCTGGCCCACCTCCGCGATCACCCCGGCGACGTCCCAGCCCAGCCCGACCAGGTCCCGTTCTGGCAGCAGCCCGGCCTGGGTCAGCGCCCCGGACCTGGTCGCCAGATCAACCGGATTGACAGCCGCGGCCTCGACCCGGATGCGCACCTGCCCGGGCCCGGCCGCCGGCACCGCCATCTCGGCGACCTGCAGGACCTCCACCCCGCCGAAGCCCCGCGCCAGTACCGCCCGCATGATCGTTCTCCCTTCGTCGCCGCTCACCCGATTACTTGATGACGACCCTACGGAGAGCTACTCTCTATTGGGAAGTACGCACGTGAAGGTGCGTACCGTACGCCGAGGTAGGACGCGATGACCACGCATACGGCGGCCGAGCGCCGCCAGGACGCCCGGACCGCCTACGACGCGTTCATGGCCACCTGCCCCGCGCGCAAGCTTCTCGACCGGATCAGCGACAAGTGGGTGAGCCTGGTCCTGATCGCCCTCGCCGGCGGCCCGCAGCGCTACAGCGACCTGAATCGGACCATCGCCGGAGTCAGCCAGAAGATGCTCACTCAGACCTTGCGCACCATGGAACGCGACGGCCTGGTCACCCGCGCGGTGACCGCCTCCGTCCCGGTCCGCGTCGACTACGGCCTGACCCCGCTCGGCGCGTCCCTCCTTCCGCTCATGCGGTCCATCAAGCACTGGGCCGAAAGCCACATCGAAGAAGTAGAGACCGCCCAGCTCACTTACGACACGCGGCCGCAGTCCTAGATCAGGGTGCGCAGGGCCTGGGTGAACTGGGCCGCCGCGGCGGGGGAGAGCGGGGCCAGGAACTGGCGCTCGACCTCGGTGGCGGCCTCGCTGGCCCGGCGCAGGGTCTCGCGGCCGGTCTCGGTCAGCTCGACGACGTTGCGGCGCCGGTCGCCCTCCTGCGGGCGGCGGGCGACGAGGCTCTTGGCCTCGAGCGCGTCCACGAGCCCGACCATCGTGGTCCGGTCCACGCCCAGGCGCTGCGCGGCCTGCTGCTGCGAGGCCGCTCGCCGGCCGCCAGCGTGAGCAGGACGGCCAGCTCCCGGCCGCTGATGCCGAACGGGGCCAGCGCCGGCCCGGCGAGCTCGGCGAGCCGCAGCTGGGCGTGCTTGAACAGGTAGCCGAGGCTGCTGGTCGCCTCTCGGAGGGGCGCATCCGCCGCGTGCGGGACGCCCGGGGCCTGACTGGACACGTCCCGATACTACAGTTAGATTGATCGTCAGTAGAACTGACATTCATTAACACTGACGATCAGCTTCGCAGCACTCGTCGAGTGGCGGCTACCCGGAGCTGGGCTAGGGAGCGCGGCATGATCCTGATCACCGGCGGCCTGGGGTTCATCGGGTCGCACACCACCAGGGCCCTGCTCGACCTGGGGGAGTCCTGCGTGCTGGTGCAGCGCCGGGCCCCGGAACTGCCCGCCGACCTGGCCGGGGAGGCAGGCCATCGGGTGCTCGCGGAGCAGGCCGACCTCACCGACCTGGCCGCGCTGCTGGACATCGGCCAGCGCCACAAGATCACCGGGATCGTCCACCTGGCCGGGTCGGCGCCGTGGCCGCCGGGCGGCGCCGAGCCCGTCGACGGGGCCCGGCAGGCGATCGCCAGCCTGCTCAACGTGTTGGAGGCGGGGGCTCGCTGGGGGGTGCGCAGGGTGGGCCTGGCCAGCACGATCGGCGTGTACGGGGGAGTGGCGGCGCCCAGCCCGCTGGGGGAAGACCTGCCGCTGCCGATGACGGCCGGCCATGTGATCCCCGTGTTCAAGAAAATCGGCGAGCTGCTGGGGGATTACCTGGCCGGCGCGGCTCAGGTCGAGGTGGTCAACTATCGCATCGGGGCGATCTGGGGGCCGGGCGGGCGAGCGGCGTCGGCGTTCTTCGCGCTGCCCGCCCTGGTGCACGCGGCGGCGCGGGGCACGGCGCCGGACCTGTCCGCGCTGCGCGGGCCGGTGTACGGCGGCGACGGGACGGACCTGTGCTACGTGAAGGACTGCGGCCGGGCCATCGCGCTGCTCCAGACGGCGGACCGGCTGGCCGAGCGGACCTACAACGTGTCCTCGGGGCGGCTGACCACCAACGCCGAGGTCGTCGCGGCCATCGGCCAGGCGGTGCCGGGCTGGCGGTACGAGCTGCCGGAGCGGAGCTCGCAGGACGGGCCGGATCCCAGCCTGTACCTGGACATCAGCCGGATCAGCCGCGACGCCGGCTACCAGCCGGGCCTGGGACACCGGGCCCGCGGTGGCGGACTATATCGGCTGGCTGCGGGCCGGGAATGAGCGCTAGCCTGACGCCGCACGCCATCTGGAGGGGGACGCCTGTGACCAACCTGCCCGGCGGCCGGGGGGTCACCGGCCTCCCGGTCCGGCGGCTGACCGCCGCCGACCTGCCGGCCTGCTCGGTGCTGGCCGTCGACCGGGACTGGGAGCCGACCCCGGACCGGTGGCGGCTGCTGTACGAGCTGGGCGAGATCTACGGGGTCGACGACACCGACGGGGGCCTGGCCGGGGCGGTGGCACTGACCCGGTACGGGCCGGGCCTGGCCTCCATCGGCAAGATGCTGGTGGCCAGGCGGCACGGGCGCCAGGGCCTGGGCGGGCGGCTGATGCGGCACGCGATGGAGCAGGCCGGCGACACGGTCATCTGCCTGCTGGCCACGGCGTACGGGCGGCCGCTGTACGAGCGGCTGGGGTTCCGGGCCATCGACCGGTCGGTGCGGTACATCGGCCCGCTCGCGGCGGGTGAGCCGGACCCGGCGGAGGCCGGCCAGCCCGCGCCGCGAGCGGTCAGCGCGGCCGACCTGCCGGGCATCGCGGAGCTGGACCGGCGGTCGTTCGGCGCCGATCGCGGCGCGCTGCTGACCGCGCTGCCCAAGCTGGCCGACCAGTTCGTGGTCAGCGACGGCCCGCCGGTCCGGGGGTTCGCGGCCGCGTGGCGGTCGGCGGACACGCTCGCCATCGGGCCGGTGGTGGCCAGCGACCCGGCCCTGGCCACGACGCTGATCGCCAGCCTGGCCGCCGGGTCGGACCGGCCGGTGCGGCTGGAGGTGCCGGGCCGGCACCCTTCCTGGCCGGCTGGGCGGCGGCCCGCGGGCTGACGGTGCGGGCCGAGGCCACGTTCATGGTGCGCGGCGGCGACCTGCCGGGGGCCCGCGAGCACGTCTACCTCCCGGCCAACATGGCCCTGTGCTGACGGGCGCCCGTCTTGTCGGTGCCCGTCTTGTCAGTGGCGGGTCCTACAGTGAACAGATGAGCAAGTCACAGGCCGGGGGAGAGCAGCCATGCGGCCGGTAACCGATCTGCAGCGCCGCGTCAGCCCGTTCGAGGTCATCACGGAGATGGTGCCTGCCGGGGACCAGCCGGCCGCCATCGCCGCGATGGAGCAGCGGATCCGGGCCGGCGACAAGGACACCGTGCTGCTCGGCGCCACCGGCACCGGCAAGACCGCCACCGTGGCCTGGCTGAGCGAGCGCCTGCAGCGGCCGGTGCTGGTCATGCTGCCCAACAAGACGCTGGCCGCCCAGTTCGCCAACGAGCTGCGCGAGATGCTGCCGCACAACGCGGTCGAGTACTTCGTCTCCTACTACGACTACTACCAGCCCGAGGCGTACGTCCCGCAGACCGACACCTACATCGAGAAGGACTCCTCGATCAACGACGAGGTCGACCGGCTGCGGCACTCGGCCACGAACTCGCTGCTAACCCGCCGCGACACGATCGTGGTCGCCTCGGTGTCGTGCATCTACGGCCTGGGCACGCCCGCAGGAGTACGTGGACCGCATGCTCAAGCTCCGGGTCGGCGAGACGATCGACCGTGACCAGCTGCTGCGCCGGCTGGTCGGCATGCAGTACACCCGCAACGACCTCGCCTTCACCCGGGGCACGTTCCGGGTGCGCGGTGACACCATCGAGGTCATCCCGCAGTACGAGGAGCTGGCCGTCCGCGATCGAGATGTTCGGCGACGAGGTCGAGCGGCTGATGACGCTGCACCCGCTGACCGGCGAGGTGATGAGCGAGGACGACGAGCTGTACATCTTCCCCGCCTCGCACTACGTGGCCGGGCCCGAGCGGATGGAGCGGGCCATCGCCGGCATCGAGGCCGAGCTGGAGGAGCGGCTGGCCGAGATGGAGCAGCAGGGCAAGCTGCTGGAGGCGCAGCGGCTGCGCATGCGCACCACCTACGACGTGGAGATGATGCGCCAGGTCGGCAGCTGCTCGGGCATCGAGAACTACTCCCGGCACATCGACGGCCGCGAGGTCGGGCAGCCCGCCCAACACGCTGCTCGACTACTTCCCCGAGGACTTCCTGCTGGTCGTCGACGAGTCGCACAACACGGTGCCGCAGATCGGGGCCATGTACGAGGGCGACGTGTCCCGCAAGCGGGTCCTGGTCGAGCACGGCTTCCGGCTGCCGAGCGCCATCGACAACCGGCCGCTGACCTGGGACGAGTTCGGCGAGCGCATCGGCCAGACGCTGTACCTGTCGGCCACGCCGGGGCCGTACGAGCTGCAGCGGGTCGGCGGCGACGTGGTCGAGCAGGTGATCCGGCCGACCGGCCTGATCGACCCTCAGGTGATCGTCAAGCCGACCAAGGGCCAGATCGACGACCTGGTGGCACGAGATCAGGGACCGGGCGGAGAAGAGCGAGCGGGTGCTGGTCACCACGCTGACCAAGAAGATGTCCGAGGACCTCACCGACTACCTGCTCGAGCTGGGCATCCGGGCCCGGTACCTGCACAGCGAGGTGGACACGCTGCGCCGGGTGGAGCTGCTGCGCGAGCTGCGCGTCGGCGAGTACGACGTGCTGGTCGGGATCAACCTGCTGCGCGAGGGGCTGGACCTGCCCGAGGTGTCGCTGGTGTCGATCCTGGACGCGGACAAGGAGGGCTTCCTGCGCTCCGGCACGTCGCTCATCCAGACCATCGGCCGGGCGGCCCGTAACGTGTCGGGCCAGGTGCACATGTACGCCGACAAGGTGACCCCGTCCATGCAGCGGGCCATCGACGAGACCACCCGGCGCCGCGACAAGCAGATCGCCTACAACAAGGAGCGCGGCGTCGACCCGCAGCCGCTGCGCAAGCGGATCGCCGACATCCTGGACCAGATGGTCCGCGAGGACGCCGACACCGAGCGGCTGCTGGGCGGCTCGGGGCGGCAGCAGAGCCGGGGCAAGGCCCCGGTGCCGGGCCTGTCGTCGCGGGCCAGGGCGGCCGCCGGCCGCGGGGGCGAGCCCGGCGGGGCCGGCCAGGGAGGACCTGATCTCGCTGATCGAGGAGCTGACCGAGCAGATGCACACCGCCGCCGCGGAGCTTCAGTTCGAGGTCGCGGCCCGGATCCGGGACGAGATCCGCGAGCTCAAGCAGGAGCTGCGCGGGATGCAGGCCGCGGGCGTGTAGCGGCCCCGGCGGCCCCGGTCGGCTCGAGCTCGCGGCGCGGCCGCGGTGGGTCGGCCGGGAGGCGGCCGAGCACGGCGTGCACGGTACGGCCGCGGGCGTCGTCGTGCCAGTCCAGGCGCTCGGCCAGGCAGCTGACCATGTACAGGCCGTGGCCGCAGTCGGCGGGCAGGGCGTCCGCGTCGTCCGCGGCCCGCCGGTCCGTGAAAACCCAGGTTGCGCTGACAGCGGCGATCTCGTCGCGGCTGGCCGGACCGGGTTCCCGGATGACGGGGCACCGGTCTGAGCCCTGGTCGGTGACCCCGATCCGCACGCCCTGCCGCCATCGCCTGACCTGCACCACGACCAGGCCGCCGGGCTGGCCCGAGTCGGTGTGCTGGATCGCATTGGTGAACAGCTCGGAGATCACGATGACGGCATCGTCGCGCAGCGGCGACCCCTCCAGCAGCGCGGAGACGAACCGGCGGGCGAGGCCGACCTGGCGCGGGACGCCGGGGAAGGCCCTGGCCCAGGAGGACAGGGCGGGAATCGGGAGGGCAGGCGCGTCCGCCTGCGGACGCGGCGGCGGATCAGCGCTCCGGAGTCCTCCGCTCATGGTCAGGCCAGCACCAGGCCGATTAAGCCGGGCGCGGAGCAGATCCGCGCGCCGTCGCTAACCTCAGCCATAAACTGCTCCGACCGCCGGCCTGATTGGCTTGCCCGGGGCTTGCCGCCCATTCGATGCCACATTTTCTATGACCGATGTCACCTCTGGCAAGTCGCATCAATGCATTAATGCTTTGTTAACCACGGTCACCTTCAGCGGTTGCACGAGATGCTCTGATGGCGCATCCTGTACCGCAGGCTGGCCAACGGCAGACTGGGAGTAGGCGTGGATCACAGCCCCACAGTTCGGGGCCGTCGCCTGATGCGAGAGGTGAAGCGGCTGCGCGAGTCGTCGGGCATGAGCCCGGACGAGGCCGCGCGGCGGCTGGACTTCAGCAAGAGCAAGCTCTACCGGATCGAGAATGGCAAGAGCCGTATCGACGCTGACGACCTGGAGGACATGCTCGACCTGTACGACGTGCGCTCACCCGACCGCGACGCGCTGATCGCGCTCGGCCGGGACTCGCGTCGCCGGGGCTGGTGGACGACCTACAAGGACGTGTTCACCGGGTCGTACGTCGGCCTGGAGTACGAGGCGGCCCGGATCCAGGTGGCCTCGCACATCGTGCCGGGCCTGTTCCAGACTCCGGAGTACGCCCGGGCCGTGATCGCCGAGACGCGGCCCGCGCTCGACGCCGACGAGGTCGAGCGCCGGGTAGCGGCCCGCGTCGCCCGGCAGCAGGCCGTCCTGCACCGGGACAGCGCTCCGGATATCCATGTCGTGCTGGATGAGGCGGGGCTGCACCGCCAGGTGGGAGGTGAGCACGTCATGCTGCAGCAGCTCGCTGGCCTGGCCAAGGTCAGCGCGCAGCCGGGCATCACGCTCCAGGTCCTGCCGTTCGCGGCCGGGGCCAGCGCGGCCCTGGAAGGCGATTTCGTCATCCTGGCGTTCCCCGATCCCGAGGACCCGCCGGTGGCCTACGCCGAGGGCCTGTTCGGCGATCTGTACCTGGAGTCCAAGGAGGAGCTCGACCGGTACTCCCTGGCCTGGACTCATCTTCTGGACAAGGCCCTGAGCCCGGCCGAGTCCGCCGCCCTGATCAGCGAGTTACTAACGGAGGACCCGTGAATGTCCGCACCAACCGCCTGACCGTGCCCGCCGCCCGGGGCCCGTGGCGCAAGTCCAGCTACAGCGGCGGCGGCAACAACTGCGTCGAGGTCGCCGCGGGCGCCGCCACCGTGGCCGTCCGTGACTCCAAGGACCCCGAGGGCGGCGAGCTGGCCTTCAGCGTCTCGGCCTGGACGGCCTTCACCACCGCGATCAAGCGCGGCGGGTACGAGAGCCGCTAGCCGCCGCCAGCGCTCGCCAGCAACGGGAGACCCGGTGACAGACCAGGGCCAGCAGCCGCCCGCCGGCATCGACGCGACCGTCGCGACCGCGGCCCGGATGTACGACTACTGGTTAGGCGGGCACGACAACTTCGCCGCCGACCGGATCGCCGCGCTCCGGCTGGCCCGGGCCGCCCCCCACGTGCCGGACATGGCCAGGGCCAACCGGGCGTTCCTCGGCCGCGCGGTGCGGTTCCTGGCCGGCGAGGCGGGCATCCGCCAGTTCCTGGACCTGGGCACCGGGCTGCCCACGCGGGGCAGCGTGCACCAGGTCTCACGAGAGATCACGCCGGACGCGCGGGTCGTGTACGTCGACAACGACCCGATGGTGCTGGCCCACGCGCGGGCGCTGAAGACCGGTGAGGGCACCGCGGTCATCAGCGCTGACCTGCGCGACACCGCCAGGATCCTCGAGCACCCCGACACCCAGCGGCTGATCGACTTCAGCCAGCCCCTGGCCATCCTGCTGGTCGCGGTGCTGCACTTCATCGGCGACCCGGACGCCCACCAGGCCGTGGCCAGCTACCTCGGCGCCGCCCAGCCCGGCAGCTACCTGGTGGTCGGTCACGGGACCAGCGAGGTCGACCCGGCCATCAGCGCGGCCAGTACCTCGGTCTACGCCAGCACCGCGAACCCCGGTACGCTGCGCAGCCGGGCGGACATCCGGTCGTTCTTCGACGGCCTGGACCTCCTGGAGCCCGGCCTGGTTCCCGTGCAGCTCTGGCGGCCCGACGAGCCCGATCCCGACACCGACCCCGGCCGGTCCTGGAATCTGGGCGGGGTCGGCCGCCTCCGGCCCCGCCACCCGGCGGCGCCGGTCGCCCCGCCCGCCCGGCACCAGGACGCTCCCGTCAGCCCCGCGACCTCGCCGTCGGCCGGCTCCGCCGAAGGCCAGCTCCGCGCGGGCGGCGACGGCCCGGCCCCGCCGGGCATCGACGCGAGCGTGGCGACCGCGGCCCGGATGTACGACTACTGGCTGGGCGGGCACGACAACTTCGCCGCCGACCGGATCGCCGCGCTCAAGGTGGCCGAGCGCTCGCCGGAGGCGCCGCTCGTCGCCAGGGCCAACCGGGCGTTCCTGGGCCGGGCGGTCCGGTTCCTGGCCCGGGAGGCCGGGATCACCCAGTTCCTGGACCTGGGCACCGGGCTGCCGACTCGGGGCAACGTGCATGAGGTGGCCCAGCGGATCACCCCGGACGCCCGGGTGGTCTACGTGGACTCCGACCCCATGGTGGTGGCCCACTCGCGGGCGCTCAAGACCGGCCCGGGCACCGCGGTGATCCACGCCGACCTGCGCGAGGCGGCCGCGATCCTGGAGCACCCGGACACCCGGCGGCTGATCGACTTCGGCCAGCCGCTCGGCATCCTGTTCGTCTCGGTGCTGCAATTCGTCGGCGACCAGGACGCCACCGCGGCGGTGGCCAGGTTCACCGCCGCCGCGCCGCCCGGCAGCTACGTGGTGCTCTCGCACATCACCGGCGACCCGGACCCCGCGGCCGCGGCCTCGGCGATGCGGGTCTACGCGACAACCGCCAACCCGAACCGAGTCCGCTCCGGGGCCGAGATCCTGAGCCTGCTGGACGGCCTGGAAGTGGTCGAGCCCGGCCTGGTCCCGGTCCAGGACTGGCGGCCCGCCGGGCCCGGCGAGCCCGACCCGGCCCGCGGGTGGATGCTGGGCGCCGTGGCGCGCCAGGTGACCTGACCGCGGCCGGGGATGAGCGCGTGCGGCAGCGGGTCTTCCTGGGCGGCCAGGCCGTGTCGATGCTCGGTGACGGGCTCGCCCTCCTGGCCATCCCGCTGCTGGTCCTGCGGGTCACCAGCAGCCCGGAGGCGGCCGTGCTGGCGTCGCTGCCCGGCAGCGTCGGCTACCTGGCCGCCGGGATCCCGGCCGGGGTTCTGGTCGACCGGCTTGACCCGTGGCTGGTGCTGGCCGGCGGCGATGTCCTGCGGGCGCTGATCTTCCTGGTCCTGTTCCTGCTCACCGGCGACCGGGCGGTCCCGGTGTGGCTGATCCTGTCGCTGGCCTTCGCGGCCGGGGCGGTAACAGTGTTCGCCGATACGGCCATGGCCATCGCGGTGCGCGACGTGTTCGCCGGGCCGAGCCTGGTCCCGGCGAACTCCTGGCTGGAGTCGGCCAGCCAGGTCGGCCAGATCGCCGGGCCCAGCGCGGCCGGCCTCCTGGCCGCGGCCGGGCTGCTGCCGGTGTCGATGCTGATCGACGCGGCCACGTTCCTGGTCTCGCTGGCCTCGCTGGCGGCGGTCCGCCGCGCCTACCGGAAGGCCCGCCCGCAGGCCCAGCCGGCGTCCTGGCGGACGCTGGGCCGCGAGCTGGCCGAGGGCGTCAGGTACCTGGCCGCGACCCGGCTGCTGGCCACCCTGCTGGTGTTCCTGCTGGTGCTGAACCTGTGCCTGGGCGCGGACAAGCTCGTCATCTTCCTGGCCCGGGCCACCCTGCACCTGGCCCCCGCGCTGGTCGGCCTGGTCGTCACGGCGGGCGGCGCGGGCGGCCTGCTCGGCGCCATCGGCACGAGTGCGCTGTGCCGGCGCCTGGGTCCGCTGCCGGTCGTCGCGGTCTGCGCGGCGGCGTCCGGCGTGGCCCTCATCCTGATCGCCTCGGCCACCGCGCTGCCCGTCCTGCTGGCCGGGAACCTGCTCTACACCTGGGCCATCATCGCGGCCAGCGTCACGCTGCGCGCGCTCCGGCAGGCGCTGGTGCCCCGGCCGCTGCTGGGCCGGGTGACGGCCGCCTGGCGGCTGGGCGGCCAGGCGGTGACGCTGGCCGGGGCCGTGCTGGCCGGGGCGGCGACCGCGCTCCTGGCCGGCGACCCGCGGCCGGTGCTCGCGGCGGCCGGCGTGCTGACCATCCTCTGCGCGGGCGTGGCCTGGCTGGCCGCGCTGCGCAAGGAGGACGGGGCCAGCGTCGCCGTCGCCCTGCTGGGCCGCTAGCGCTCCGGCCTGCCCGTCCGGGTGTCAGGGCCGCACCGTGGCCGCGAAGAGATCCAGCTTCCCGGTGCGGGTGTCGTTCCAGACGAGGTGGACGCCCGCGGGGCTGGCGGCGATGCCCTGCCAGTCGCCGATCCACCAGGCGCCGTACTTGCCCCTGGAGGCCGTGGTCGGATTGAGCGGATCGAAGGGCGCGGTGGTGACCCGTTCCGGCGGGCGGAAGCGCAGTTCCCGTGGCCGTGATACGAGCAGGACCTCGCTGATGCGGCCGTTGGCCAGGCCGAACGCGGAGATCGCGACCCGGCCCGCCTGGTCGACCGCCAGGTTGGGCTGGAAGTAGATCACGTCGTCGCCCGGTGTCGCGGTCACCGGCCTGGACCAGGTCCGGCCCTGGTCACGGGACGCGGTCACGACGATGTCGGAGCGGGTGGCGCCCGCCCGGTGCCGGGGGAACGCGACGTAGAGGGCATCGCCCTGCGCGCCGACGGCGACCGTGGGGCCGCTGTTGGCCCGGACGTTGCCGGGCAGCGCGATGATCGACGAACTCGCTCCCAGGTGGACCGGCGCGGCGAAGCTGTGGCCCGAATCGGTCGAGCAGACGGCGGTGACCTGGCCGACCAGGTCTCCGGAGGAGACCGGCTGGGTGGACCAGTCGCAGACCGCGCACACCAGGCGGTGCGGTCCGGCGGCGATCTGAGGGCCCGCGCTGACCAGCGAGGCGACCCTGGCCTCGCCCAGGATCCGGCGCGGCGGCGCGAAGCTCCGTCCGCCGTCGGTCGAGCGCGCGAGGTCGAGAGCCGTGTGCGACTGGCCAGCGCCCCAGGTGACGTAGACATCGTCCCCGGCCGCGGTCTGGCCGGGGGCGGTGGCCAGCCAGGGATGATCGCAGTACTGCCGCTCCACGACCGTCAGCGGTGCCGAGAAGGTGCGCCCGGCGTCGTCGGTCCGCCAGACGTACACGGCCCGGTTGGCGTTGGGATTGGCGGAGCTGACCGGGCGGCCGTGCCCGGAGCGCGTGGCGCAGATATAGCCGCGGCCGCGTGAATCGTAGGCGACGGTCACGTCGTCGCCGGCCGGCCCGGCCGCCGGCTGTGGTGGCCGGCCACCTGGCCGCCAGCTCACGCCCGCGTCCAGCGAGATGTAGGTCACGATCAGCTCGGGGATCGCGGGCGAGGCCTGGCAGGCGACCAGCAGCTGGCGCGGATCGCGGGGGTTGACCGCGACCGACGGCCCGACATGCTCCCGGTACCGGTCGTGAGTGACTCGGACGTTCACGGCCGCCGTGGCTAGTGATCTTGTGCTGCCTGCTGGCCGCGGTGATGGCGATCCTGCTCTGGGTGCTGATCCGGCGCTGTCGCAAGAGGGCAGCGCGGCCAGCGCCGCGGCGGCCACTCCGCCACGGAACAGTCCCCGGCGGGAGACCTGATCATCGATCCGCGGTAGCGAGAGGTTTTCTGTCATGGCGGGCTGCCGCCTCCACTCGGTTGCTGTCGTGCTCCTCATGCTGGGACCGGCAATTCGACCTCCTGCGAACAGACTGCGAAAGAGCTGCGAATATCGGCGTTCCGCGCTGTCGATCAGCGAGACTGTGCTGGTGGGCGCCGTCTCGGAGTCAGCCAGGCCGCTGGTGCTCGTCGTGGAGGACGACCCCGAGATCGCCGCGCTGCTGCGGGACTTCCTGGCCGCGGACGGCTTCGGCGTCCTGCTCGCCGCCGATGCCGGGCAGGCAGCCGAGGCGCTGCTGGGCGCGCCGGACTGCGTGCTGCTGGACGTGCTGCTCCCCGGGACGTCGGGCTTCGACCTCTGCCGGGACATCCGCGCCGCCTCCGACGTCCCGGTCCTGTTCCTGAGCGCCCGCGGCGGCGACGCCGACAAGCTGCGCGGCCTCGGGCTCGGCGCCGACGACTACATCGTCAAGTCGGTGACCCCGGCGGAGGTCGTGGCCCGCGTCCGGGCGGTCCTGCGCCGGTCGGGCGCACGTCGCGGCCCGGGCCGCCTCCGCTTCGGCCGCCTCGAGGTCGATCTTGCCGCGTACGAGGTGTACGTCGCCGGGCGGCTGGTGCGGATGACGGCCCGCGAGTTCGAGCTGCTCCGGGTGTTCGTCCAGCATCCGCGGCAGGTGCTCAGCCGGGAGCACCTGTTCGAGCTGCTGTGGGGAAGCTACGGCGACCGCAGCGCCGTCTCGGTCTACATCAGCCGGGTGCGCGAGAAGATCGAGGACGACCCGTCCGATCCCCGTTACATCGTCACCGTCTGGGGCGCCGGCTACCGGTTCGACGGCGGGCTCGCACGCAGTGCCACCGGATAACGCGCAGTGTCACCGGATGAGACGCGTCGCCCGATGAGACGCCTCCGCGCCTCGGTTCGCGTCGCCCTCGCCGTCTGCGTGCTCGCGCTGGTCCTGGTCACCGCCGGGCCGACGGCCGCCGGCTACCTCGTCGGGGCCCATGACCAGAGCCGCGAGCGGGCCGGCCGGCTCGCCGCCGCGGCGGCCTATGTCGGCCAGCACGCAGCCCGGGCCGGCACGCCGCGGTGGCAGCAGGCCGTCACCAGCAGGCTCACCGCGCTCGGCCTGCGCGCGCAGCTCACGGTGGTCGGGCTGGGGGGCAAGCGCGTCGTCTACGCCAGTGCCGGCCTCGTCGCGAGGACGCCGCCTGCGGGCCGGCCGTCCGGCGCTGCCTCCGCTGCGGCTCCCGCGAGCCCGGGCGCCGCCCGGCCGGCTGCGACCTACCTGTTCCCGCTCGCCCGGGGATCGGGATCAACCCTCACGCTCGATCTCTATGCTCCCTCGCCCGACCGCGCGCGCCCGGTGCTCGTCGCCCTGGCGTCGGGTCTAGCCGCCCTGCTGGCCGGAGCGATGCTGCTGATCTGGGCCGCCAGCCGCTGGCTCGTCGCCCCGCTGCGCCGCCTGAGCACCCAGGTCGACGCGATCGCCGGAGGCGACCCGCTCGAGACCCGCGCCGCCTCGCCGATCCGGGAGGTCGAGAACGTCGCCGCGGCCGTGGCCGGCATGGCCGCCCGGCTCGCCCAGACGGCCGAGCACGACGCGCGGGTCGAGGCCGAGCGGCGCCTGCTGGTCAGCTCCATCGCTCACGACCTGCGCACCCCGCTGTTCTCGCTGCGCGGCTACCTCGACGCCATCGCCGCCGGACTCGGCAATCCCGCGGACCGGCTCGACCGGGCGCGGGCCAAGGCCGAGCAGATCGATCGGCTCGTTAGCGGCCTGTTCGACTACGCGCGGGCGGACATCGACGAGCGGCCCCGGCTGCAGTCCGCGGACCTCGCGGAGACGGTCATCGACGCGGCCGCCGCGTTCGAGCTCGCAGCCGACCAGCGGGGAGTCCGGCTCCAGGTGACGGCTCACGCTCGGCCCTCGGTGGCAATCGACCGCGATGCCTTCGAGCGCGCGCTAGCCAACGTCCTCGACAACGCGCTGCGTCACACGCCGCGCGGGGGCACGGTTGACGTCGCCTGCGGCGAGGATGCTCCCGGACATGCCGTCGTCCGCGTCACCGACGACGGTCCCGGCATCACGCCCGACGTCCTTCCCGCCCTGTTCGAGCTGACCGCCCGCCCGGCCCGCGGCAGCCGCACCGGGAGAGCAGGCCTCGGGCTCACCATCGCCGCCCGCCTGCTCCGGAGCCAGGGCGGCGCGATTGAGGCGGGCAACGCGCCCCCGCGCGGGGCGGTCCTCACAATCCGGCTGCCGCTCACGCCGCCTAGCAATTGACCGCCGGTCATTGGCGTGGCCAATGGGACGTGCGCCCACGGACGTCTCTCAGAATGGGGCTGGAACGTGCGGATGCACGTGCACGAGGTACGGCAAATATTGTTATTTAATAGCCATCAACGAATGCGCATTGAGCGGCTACGATGTGCTTTACCCAGATGCGCCCAGGTCTGCCGGTCTTCGCGTGGAAGGGTTCCGTCAGACTGAATTGCCGTGCAGTATCCGATGCCGCCGTTCTGGGGAGAGAACGGCAGCAGAAGGAGGCACATAGCTCATGACGCTCAGCGTCCGGCCGCAGGCGGACCTGCCGGCCAGGCTTCCGGATCGGGGGCACGCCTGATGGCCGCGGCAGGCGGCGCGGCGGAGGCGCCGCTCGGCTGGGCCGTTCGCGGCGCCGAGGTGGCCGCCGAGCTGAACCGGACCGCCGGCGCCCTGCGCGGTCACCTGGGGCTGATCGAGCGGGAGTGCGCCAGCCTGCGCAGCCAGCTGCGCCGCAGGCCAGCCCGGCATCGCCTGGGGCCGCCGCCCACCGACCTGGCCGATCAGCTCATGATGGCCGCCGCCGCGGCGCGGCGCCGGCTGGACATCGTCGAGCACCAGTGCGACGACGTGGTGATCAAGGCCCGGCGGGTGCAGCAGCCCGCCCTGGCCGCCGCGACCGCGGATCACGTCGGCGAGCTCGCGGCCGACCTGGACCAGCAGGCCACCGCCGCCCGTGCCCGCCTCGGTGAGGTCGAGCGGGAGTGCGAGGGCCTGCGCGCCCAGCTGGACCAGTTGCTGGCCCAGGAACGGCTCGGCCAGCCGGACCCGGCCGATCAGGAAAGCCTGCTGAGCGACGCGGCGGGCAGCGGCGCCTGATAGCGCCCCGAGGTCGGCCCGGCGGCTGCCGTGAGCGGATAGTAGTGGCGTCGAGCGACCGCGACCTAACTTCGACATAAGGGCGCGACTCCGCGGCCGATATATGGCCATCCCGACCCCTGCGGAAAAGCCTTCCGGCCGCGGGGCCTCGGGCCAATACTGACGCGCCATTCAAGGGCACCGTGTCGCATTAACATGAGAATGCAATCGTGTTCTTTACTAAGACGTTACTATTTCTAGACCTACCCTTGACCATGCGCGCCCGTCCAAGGGATCGATACTCAGCGGCGGTCACCGGCGATCGGCAGGCCACGACCGTCCCCGCGGGGACACTGGCGGCCTGCGCGTTCTCCGGGACCCGGAGGTGAGACACATGGCAAGCTCCCGACGGCCAGCCGGCCCCGGACCCCGAGTCGGCGACGCTCAGGCCCAGCTCGCGCCGGGTGAGACCCCGGACCCCGTGCGCCAGCTCCCGGAGGCCGGGCGCCAGCTGACCCGGCCTCCGAAGGCGGCCTGCTCTCGGCCCGCGGCCTACCTGACCGTGGCGGCCGTGCTGGCCGGGCTGGCGGTGGCCGGCTGCGGCTCGGTCACCGCGGGCACGACCGGCTCCGGCTCGGCCGCCGGCGCGCCCCGCTCCGGCGCCGGCGGGGCCAGCACCGGCGGCGCGGGCAGCGCCGGCCAGGATGCCACGGGGTCGAAGGTGGTCGCCGGCTCGGTGCTGTGCGCCCATCCCGGCCAGGCCCGCCGGGTCCTCATCGTCCGGACCGGCATCGTGCGCATGCTGGAGGGCGGCAAGCGAGCGCAGCCCGCGGGCACCCTTCCGCCAGGGATCGGCTCCCGGCCGGGCACTTTCCGGACGATCACCAATCCCGGCCAGGTCCACAGCCTGGCCCGGGCCTTGTGCGCGCTGCCGAAGATGCCCCGCGGGCCGCTGCCCTGCCCGGCGCAGTTCCCAGGCAGCTACCAGTTCTTCTTCACGGCGGACGGGCTCCGGCTGCCGGTGGTCGCGGTCCAGGAGAGCGGCTGCCGCGCGGTCACCGGGCTGGGCCCGGTGCGCCGGGCCGGCCAGCCCGCCTTCTGGCGGCTGCTCACACGCATCGTGAGTACCGTCCCGCTCACGCCCTCGCCCGGCTCGCCGGGCTCGGTCCAGCCGGGCGGGCCGGACCTGCCGGGCTCAGGGCTGGTGACCGGCTGTGAGCCGACCCCCGGCCAGCCGCTGCGGGCCTGCCCCTTCCAGCCCAACACGCCCCACAAGCCCTGGGCCTGACCCGCAGACCCCACCCGCCACATCCGCTGCGGCCACCGACTAGGCAGACGCTGTGGGTGCGTCGTTACCTACAGCGGGGTGTAGGTAACGACGCACCCACGACCTTGATCACCTGCTGCCGGAACGCGACTGTGGCGCGGGGTGGCTAAAGGGGGGCGAGGGACTCACGGGATGCGGGGCCCAGGCGGCCGCCGCGCCATGCCCCGCCCCGCGCCATGCCCCGCCCCGCGCCATGCCCCGCCCCGCGCCATGCCCCGCCCCGCGCCATGCACCGCCCTGCGCCGTGCACTCCGGCCGCATCTGCGGTCCTCAAGCCCCGTGGCCCCTTCCGTCACACCAGCCGCCACGGCGCGGGCGATACCCGCCGTGGGTGTCCCGCTGCATACGCCGGGACGTAACCAACGGGACACCCACGAGCCCGAGTGGCCGTGCGGTCGAGCGGCCCCTGGCAATCGCACGCCGGGCGGGACCGGGTGAGCGTTAGAGAGTCCTGTGGGCCCAGATGCCCGTTATATGAATTGAAGGACATTTAAGGCAATTCTCACCGAGTACGTCTACCCCGGAATGGCCGCGTGGCCGTCCGCCACGGCCGTGGTCAGCAGGTACCGGGCAAACACCAGGCTTCCGGGCGGCGTAGGGTCAGAAACATGCTAGAGAGCCTGGTCGCCGCTCTGGTGTCAGCTTTCTGCTACGGGGTGGCGGCGGTCATGCAGGCGATCGCCGTACGGTCGGCGAGCCACCGGCCGCCCGTGGAACCGGGCGAGTCCGGGCCCGGCCTGGACCCCGGCCTGGTGGTCCGGATGCTGCGGCAATGGCCGTTCGTAGCCAGCATCGGCATCGATCTCATCGGCTTCATCGGCCAGCTGGTGGCGCTGAGCCGGCTGCCGCTGTTCGCGGTCCAGGCCATCATCGCGTCCAACCTGGCCGTGACGGCCGTATTCGCGGCCTGGCTGATGCATGTGCGGCTGAGCCTGCGCGAGTGGCTGGCGGTCACCGGCGTGGTCGTCGGCGTCGGCCTGCTGGGCTCCTCGGCCGGGGCCGAGGGCGCGACGAGGGTCGGGTTCGCGTTCAAGCTGGGCCTGATCGTGGCGGTGGCGGGCGTGGCCGTGGCCGGGATCGCCGCGGCCCGGCTGCCGAACGCCTACCGCACGCCGGTGGTGGGGGCCATCGCCGGGCTGGGCTACGCCGTGCTGGCGGTCTCGGCCCGGATCCTGCCCGGCTTCTCGCCCGGCCAGCTGGTCAAGGACCCGGCGACCTACACGCTGGCCGCGGCCGGGATCGTCTCGTTCATGCTGTACGCGACGGCGCTGGACGGCGGCAGCGTGACGGTGGCCACGGCGGCCGTGGTGCTGGCCGAGACCATGCCGCCGGCCCTGGTGGGCGTGCTGCTGCTGGGCGACTCGACCCGGCACGGCCTGGAGGAGGTCGCCGCCCTGGGCTTCATCCTGGCCGTGTTCTGCGCCGTGGCGCTGGCCCGGTTCGGGGAGGCGAGCGAGAACAAGGCGGCCCAGCGAGCGGCCGACGAGCATGCCCGGACCCCGGTGGCGTTACGGCCGGATGAGCTCGCCGACCAGTGAGCGAACCGGTGCTGCGCGTCTGTCCACGTCCAGGGGCTGCGGCCTGATATCCTGAGACCCCGTGGACCGGCGGGTTTTCCCGTCGGCACTGACCACGGGAGCCATACCTTGGCGATGCCACATGCATCTAGGCCGGTCAGTACCCGGCATCTGTTCGTTACCGGGGGAGTCGCCTCCAGCCTGGGCAAGGGCCTCACCGCTTCCAGCATCGGCAGGCTGCTGAAGCTGCGCGGTCTGCGGGTCAACATGCAGAAGCTCGACCCGTACCTGAACGTCGACCCCGGCACCATGAACCCCTTCCAGCACGGCGAGGTCTTCGTCACCGACGACGGCACGGAGACCGACCTCGACGTGGGCCACTACGAGCGTTTCCTGGACATCCGCCTGCCCGGCTCGGCCAACGTGACGACCGGCCAGATCTACTCCAGCGTGATCGCCAAGGAGCGGCGCGGCGACTACCTGGGGGATACCGTCCAGGTCATCCCGCACATCACCAACGAGATCAAGGCGCGCATCCTGGCTATGGGCGGCCCGGAGACCGACGTGGTGATCACCGAGGTCGGGGGCACGGTGGGCGACATCGAGTCGCAGCCGTTCCTGGAGGCGATCCGCCAGATCCGGCACGAGATCGGCCGGGACCGGTGCTTTTTCCTGCACGTGTCCCTGCTGCCCTACATCGGGCCGTCCGGCGAGCTCAAGACCAAGCCCACCCAGCACTCGGTGGCCGCGCTGCGCAGCATCGGCATCCAGCCCGACGCGATCGTCTGCCGGTCCGACCGGCCGATCAGCGCCGGGCTGAAGCGCAAGGTCAGCCTGATGTGCGACGTGGACGAGGAGGCCGTGGTCTCCGCGCCCGACGCGCCGTCGATCTACGACATCCCGAAGGTGCTGCACAGCGAGGGCCTGGACGCCTACGTGGTGCGCCGGCTGGGGCTGTCCTTCCGCGACGTGGACTGGACCGACTGGGACGAACTGCTGCGCCGGGTGCACCGCCCCGCGCGGTCGGTCACCATCGCGCTGGTCGGCAAGTACGTGGACCTGCCCGACGCCTACCTGTCCCCGGCCGAGGCGCTGCGGGCGGGCGGGTTCGCCAACGACGCCAAGGTCAACATCCGGTGGGTGCCCAGCGACGACTGCCAGACCCCCGAGGGGGCGGCCGAGCAGCTCGGCCGACGTGGACGGCGTGCTGGTCCCCGGCGGCTTCGGGGTCCGCGGCATCGAGGGCAAGATCGGCGCGGTCCGCTACGCCCGCGAGCACCAGCATCCCGATCCTGGGGCTGTGCCTGGGCCTGCAGTGCATGGCCATCGAGGTCGGCCGGGACGTGGCCGGGCTGGAGGGCGCCAACAGCTGCCGAGTTCGACCCGGCCGCCGTGCACCCGGTCATCGCCACCATGGCCGACCAGGAGGACGTGGTGGCGGGGGAGCGGGACATGGGCGGCACCATGCGGCTGGGCATCTACCCGGCGGTGCTGGCCGAGGGCAGCCTGGTCCGCGAGCTGTACGGGGCCGAGGTGGTGCACGAGCGGCACCGGCACCGTTACGAGGTCAACAACGCCTACCGGGACACGCTGGAGCAGGCCGGGCTGGTCTGCTCCGGGCCTGTCGCCGGACGGGCGGCTGGTGGAGTTCGTCGAGCTGCCACGGGACGACCCACCCGTTCTTCGTCGCCACCCAGGCTCACCCGGAGTTCCTGTCCCGGCCGACCCGCCCGCACCCGCTGTTCAGCGGGCTGGTGGCGGCCGCCATCGAGCGGTCACGGGCCGTGCCGGCGGCGCCCTCGGAGCCGTGGCCGCGCCGGGCCTGCGCCCGGCGGCCAGCGCCCGCGCGGGCGGGCGCTGGGATGCCTGAGGCGAGCCACGCCGAGCCCCCGGCCGGCGGCCCGGCCGGGGGGCTGGCCGGGGCCTGGTCGACCGGGCCGAGCACTGGCCGGTCATCGACTCCGAGCAGCTGGCCCGCGGGCAGCTGCTGCGCGTGCGCCGGGACACCGTGCTGATGCCCGACGGCTCGGTGGCCGACCGGGAGGTCGTCGAGCATCCCGGCGCCGTGGCCATCCTGGCGCTGGACGAAGCCGACCAGGTGCTGCTGATCCGCCAGTACCGGCACCCGGCCGGCGCGCGAGCTGTGGGAGATCCCGGCCGGCCTGCGGGACGTGGCCGGCGAGCCGCTGCGCCAGACCGCGCGAGCGCGAGCTGCTGGAGGAGACCGGCTACCGCGCCGTCGGACTGGCGCGTGCTGGCCGACTTCTTCTCCTCGCCCGGGTTCAGCACCGAGCGGCTGCGGATCTTCCTGGCCCGCGGGCTGACCGAGGTGCCGGCCGCCGAGCGGCGACTACGTGCCCGAGGACGAGGAGGCCTACCTGACCGTCGCGTGGGTGCCGCTCGAGGAGGCGGTCGGCCGCTTTCTCGCCGGTGACCTGCACAACGGGGTGGCCGGGGTGGGTATCTTGTCCGCGTATGCCGCCCGGCAGGACGGGTTCGCCGCGCTTGCGCCCGGCGGGCGCTCCGGAGACCCTGTAGCCATCGCGGCGTGTGCGCGGAGGGGAATCGCCCGGCAACGGCGCCGGGCAGCCCCAGTGACGAGGGAGGACCCGCGGTCATGAAGGTCGGCGTTCCCAAGGAAGTCAAGAATCACGAGTACCGCGTGGCCATCACGCCGGCCGGCGTGCACGAGCTGGTCAGCGCCGGGCACGAGGTCTTCCTGGAGCAGGACGCGGGGACCGGCTCGGCCATCCCCGACGCCGACTTCGTCGCCGCGGGCGCGCGCATCCTGCCGACCGCCGACGACGTGTGGCAGGCCGGCGACCTGATCCTCAAGGTCAAGGAGCCGGTCGCGGAGGAGTACCACCGGATGCGCAAGGGCCAGGTGCTGTTCACCTACCTGCACCTGGCCGCCAGCCGTGAGTGCACCGACGCGCTGCTCGGCGCCGGGGTCACCGCCATCGCCTACGAGACCGTGCAGCTGCCCGACGGCTCGCTGCCGCTGCTGGCCCCGATGTCCGAGGTGGCGGGCCGGATGGCGCCCCAGGTCGGCGCCCACCACCTGCAGCGCGACGGCGGCGGCCGGGGCGTGCTGATGGGCGGGGTGTCCGGCGTGTACGCGGCCAAGGTGGTCGTGCTCGGCGCGGGCGTGTCGGGCATGAACGCGGCCGCCATCGCGCTCGGCATGCAGGCCGAGGTGCTGCTGGTCGACCTCAACGTCGCCCGGCTGCGCCAGGCCGACGCGATCTACCAGGGGCACTGCCAGACGGTGGCCTCCAACGCCTACGAGATCGAGCGCGCGGTCATCGACGCCGACCTGGTCATCGGCGCGGTGCTGGTGCCGGGGGCCAAGGCGCCCAAGCTGATCTCCAACGAGCTGGTGTCCCGGATGAAGCCCGGCTCGGTGCTGGTCGACATCGCCATCGACCAGGGCGGCACGTTCGAGGACTCGCACCCGACCACGCACGCCGACCCCACCTATCCGGTGCACCAGTCGCTGTTCTACGCCGTGGCCAACATGCCGGGTGCGGTGCCGCACACCTCCACCTACGCGCTGACCAACGTGACCCTGCCCTACGCGGTGGAGATCGCCCGGTACGGCTGGCTGGACGCCCTGCGCCGCGACCAGCCGCTCTCGCTGGGCCTGAACACCCACGAGGGCGCCGTCACGCTGGAGCCGGTGGCGGAGGAGTACGGGCTGCCGCTCGACGCCCCTGTCGGAGGTGCTCAGCTGACCACCGTCGCCGCCGCGATCCGCCGCTACCTCGATCACCTGACCGTGGAGCGCGGCCTGGCCGCGCACACGCTCGAGGCCTACCGGCGTGACCTGCAGCGGTACGCGGCCACCCTGGCCGGGCCGGGCCGCACCGAGATCGGCGCGGTGTCCACCCAGGACGTCGCCGACTACCTGGCCGGGCTGCGCGAGGGCGATCCCGACCACCCGCCGCTGGCCGCCAGCTCGGCCGGCCGGGCGGTGGTCGCGGTCCGCGGGCCTGCACGCGTTCGCGCTGACCGAGGGCCTGGCCGCCGACGACCCGGCCCGGCTGGTCCGGCCGCCGGTGCCGCCGCGGCGTCTGCCCAGGGCGATCTCGATCCCCGAGGTGGAACGGCTGCTCGAGGCGGCCGGCGGCGGCCTGACGGCGCCGTCGGCCGCGCGGAACGGCGCCGCCGGGGACCGCCTGGTCGACGCCACCGCCGCGGCCGGGGCCCCCCCGGCTCGCTGCGCGACCGCGCCCTGCTCGAGCTGCTGTACGGGACCGGCGCCCGGATCTCCGAGGCCGTCGGGCTCGACGTGGACGACCTGGACCTGTCCGGGGAAGCCCGCAGCGCGCAGGTGCGCCGCCGCCGTCCGGCTGCTGGGCAAGGGCGGCAAGCAGCGGATCGTGCCGGTCGGCAGCTACGCGCGGGCGGCGGTCGAGGCCTACCTGATCCGGGCCCGCCCGGTGCTGGCCAGGTCGGCCCGGCAGCGGCCCCGGCGAGCCCGGCGCTGTTCCTCAACGCGCGCGGCGGCCGGCTCACCCGGCAGGGCGCCTGGGGCGCGCTGCGGGCGGCCAGCGCCAGGGCCGGGCTGGACGAGGTGTCGCCGCACACGCTGCGCCACTCGTTCGCCACCCACCTGCTCGACGGCGGCGCCGACGTGCGCGTCGTGCAGGAGCTGCTGGGCCACGCGTCGGTGACCACGACCCAGGTCTACACGCTGGTCACGGTGGACCGGCTGCGCGAGGTCTACGCCGCCGCCCACCCGCGCGCGCTGGGCTAGCGGCGGGGGCGGTGCCGGGCCGCCGCCAGAGCCGCGCCGGACGGCCGGGGCGCGGGGGCAACGGCGGATTTAGCGCCAGTACGGCCACCTATCGGAGTATCTTGTGGCAGAGTCATTTCCCCGTAAACGGTGAGTCGGCTTGCCGCGACCTGGCGGAGCGCCTAGAGTCCCCGTTCCAGCGGCGCTTTTCCTGCGCGTCGCCGGGGAGGTGCAGTTAACTGTGGCAGCAACCCGAACCTTGGAGGTCAGGCCGGGAGTGCTTGGTCCCACTGGTCGGCCCTTGCCAGTATTTCCCGACCCCGAGCCGCTGCTGACGCACGGCCCGGCGCGGATCGCGGCGTCTGCAACCAGAAGGGCGGCGTCGGCAAGACCACCACGACCATAAACCTCGGCGCCGCGCTGGCCGAGCAGGGCCGCCGGGTGCTGCTGGTCGACTTCGACCCGCAGGGCGCCCTGTCGGTGGGCCTGGGCATCCAGCCTCACGAGCTCGACGTCGACGATCTACAACCTGCTCATGGAGCGCAACGTCACCGCGCACGACGTGCGTGATCAAGACGTCGGTGGACGGGATGGACCTGCTGCCCGAGCAACATCGACCTGTCCGGGGCCGAGGTCCAGCTGGTGCACGAGGTCGGCCGCGAGTTCGTGCTCGGCCGGGTCCTCCAGCCGCTCATCCCCGAGTATGACGTCATCCTGATCGACTGCCAGCCGTCCCTCGGCCTGCTGACGGTGAACGCGCTGGCGTGTGCGGACGGCGTGCTCGTCCCGCTGGAGTGCGAGTACTTCGCGCTGCGCGGCGTCGCCCTGCTCATGGAGACCATCGAGAAGGTGTCCAGCAGGCTCAGCCCGAAGCTGGCCATCGACGGGGTGCTTGGCCACCATGTACGACTCGCGTACGCTGCATACCCGCGAAGTCCTGGCCAACGTGGTCGAGGCTTCGGTGACAAGGTGTTTCACACGGTCATCAGCCGGACAGTGAGGTTCCCGGACGCTACCGTGGCAGGTGAGCCGATCACGCAGTTCGATCCCCCTCCAACGGGGCGAGCGCGTACCGCGAGCTGGCCAAGGAGGTACTGGACCGGTGGCGTCAGGGGGTGCCCGGGGGTCCCGCCCACGGCGGGTAAGCCTGCCGGGGGTATCGGAGCTGCTGCGCCCGGTCGGCGCGCGCTGCCGGAGATCCGAGCCCCAGCGCCCGGCCAGCGGCCGGGAGACCCACTCCCAGAAGATCACCGTTTACCTGTCCGCCAGCGAGCTGCTCGAGCTGGAGCGCGCCCGGCTGGCCCTGCGCGGCCTACGGGATCTCGGTGGACCGCGGCCGGATCGTCCGCGAGGCGCTGGCCGTGCTGCTCGCCGACCTCGACGCCGAGGGCGAGCAGCAGCCTGGTCGCCCGGCGGCTGCGCGACGGGACGACCAGACCGGTAGCTCGACCGCCAGGAGCGGCCGCGGCCCGAACCAGCAGGCGGCAACGGATCCTGAATGACCATCATGGCGACCAGCGGCAAGGGTAATCCTCGGCCGGGAGACCCGCAGCCGGGCGACCAGGGGCCGGGCCAGCCCGGTGGCTTCCAGGTCCACCTCGACGTCTTCGAGGGCCCGTTCGACCTGCTGCTCTGGCGCTGATCTCCAAGCACAAGCTGGACATCACCGAGATCGCGCTGTCCAGCGTCACCGACGAGTTCATCGCCCATATCCGCGCCCTGGCCGACGCCTGGGACCTGGACCAGGCCAGTTACTTCCTGGTTGTCGCCGCGACCCTGCTCGACCTCAAGGCCGCCCGGCTGCTGCCCGCGGGCGAGGTCGACGACGAGGAGGACCTGGCCCTGCTGGAGGCCAGGGACCTGCTGTTCGCCCGGCTGCTGCAGTACCGGGCCTACAAGGAGGTCGCGGCCGTCCTGGCCGGGAAGATGGCGGTGCAGGGCCGGCGGTTCCCGCGCCGGGTGCCGATGGAGCCGCGGTTCGCCGAGCCTGCTGCCCGAGGTCCTGCTCGGCCTGCGGCCCGGGCGAGTTCGCGGCGATCGCCGCCCGCAGGCGCTGGCCCCGCGCCAGCCCGCCGACCGTGTCGACCGCCCACCTGCACATCCCGCGGACCAGCGTGCGCGAGCAAGCTGAGATACTGGCGGTGCGGCTGCGCGAGCTGCGCCGGGCCACCTTCCGCCAGCTCACCGCCGACTGCGCGGGCACCTACGAGGTCGTGGCCCGGTTCCTGGCCGTCCTGGAGCTGTACCGGGACAGCCGGGTCACCCTGGACCAGGTCGCGCCGCTGGGTGAGCTCTACGTTTCCTGGTCGGACGAGCCGCCGCGGACGGCCGTCCGGACGCGGAGCCGATGACCGTGACGAGGAAGACGACTAAACCATGCATAACGGATCGTCGCCCGAGCCGCCGCGCCCCCGAGGGCGCGCGGCCGTCCGGGCTGACGGGGGCCCGGTCGGGCGCGGCCGGCGAACTGGGCCAGCCGCGCGCCGAGGCGCCCGAGGCAGCCGCGCCGAGGCAGTCGGCGCCGAGGCTGTCAGCCCCGAGGCTGTCAGCCCTGAGGCGCCCGAGGCGGGTGAGACCGCGCCCGCCGGGCCGGGCCTGGGCTGCGGGCCAGCCTGGAGGCGATCCTGCTGGTCGCCGACGAGCCGGTGCCCGAGATCGTGATCGCCCAGGTGGTCGAGCGGCCGACCGAGGAGGTGGCCGCCGCGCTGCGCGAGCTGGCCGCCGCCTACGCCGCCGAGGGCCGTGGCTTCGACCTCCGGGAGGTCGCCGGCGGCTGGCGGTTCTACACCCGCGCGGAATGCGCGGGCGTGGTGGAGCGGTTCGTGCGAGACGGGCAGGAGGTGCGGCTCACCCAGGCCGCCCTGGAGACCCTGGCCGTGGTGGCCTACCGCCAGCCGGTCAGCCGGGCCCGGGTCTCCGCGGTGCGCGGCGTCAACTGCGACGGCGTGATGCGCACCCTGGTGCTGCGCGGGCTGGTCGAGGAGGCAGGCACCGACCCCGACACCGGCGCGATCCTGTTCCAGACCACCGGGTACTTCCTGGAGCGGCTCGGCCTGGCCGCCTGCGGACCTGCCCGAGCTGGCCCCGTTCCTGCCCGACCACCTAGAAGACGAACAGGACGCAGGTCATGAGCATGTCGGGTCGTAGCCGCCAGAGCGGTGCCAGTGGTCGGGACGGAGCGGCGGGCCGGTGGAGCTCGGGACGCGCGGGCCGGGCGGCAGCGGCGCCGAGCGGGCAGCGGCGCAGGCCGGAGCGGGACCGGTCGGGCCGGGAAGCGCACCCCGCAGTCCGGCCGGCGGGGTCGAGCGCGGCGTGTCGGCGGCCGCGGCCCGGCACGATCCGGGCCTGGGGGGTGGAGGCGGAATGGCGCCCGCCGCAGGTGAGCCCGGACCTGGACTTCGGTCCCGAGGACGACGACGATGACTTCGGGCCGGGGCGAGCGGACTCGCTGATCGACGTGCCCGGCGGCGTCCGGCTGCAGAAGGTGCTGGCCGCCGCGGGCATCGGCAGCCGCCGGGCACTGCGAGGAGATGATCGGCGAGGGCCGGGTCGAGGTCGACGGCGAGATCGTCCGCCGGTTCGGGGCCAGGGTCGATCCCGAGCACCAGATCATCCGGGTCGACGGGCGCCGCATCGCGGCCAGCGAGAAGCTTGTCTACGTGGCGCTGAACAAGCCCGCCGGGGTGCTGACCACCATGTCCGACACCCGGGGCCGCACGACCATCGCCGACCTGCTCGGGGACCGGGCCGAGCGGCTGTTCCACGTCGGCCGGCTCGACTACGACACCGAGGGCCTGATGCTGCTGATGAACGACGGCGAGCTGGCCCACCGGCTGGCCCACCCGCGCTACGGGGTGCTCAAGACCTACCTGGCCGACATGCCCGGCCCCGTTGCCGCGGGACCTGGGCCGGCAGCTGATGGGCGGCGTCGAGCTGGACGACGGCGTGGCCACCGCCGACAAGTTCCGCGTGGTCGAGCGGGCCTGGCGCGCGGGCGCTGGTCGAGATCACCCTGCACGAGGGCCGCAAGCACATCGTCCGGCGGATGCTGGCCGCGGTCGGCCACCCGGTCAGCAGGCTGGTGCGCACCCAGGTCGGCCCGGTCGCGCTCGGGCTCGCTGCGGTCCGGGCGCGACCCGGCGGCTGTCGCTCCAAGGAGGTCGGCGACCTGTACGCGGCCGTCGGCCTGTAGCGCCGACCCGCGCCCAGGGCCGGATGGGGTATCAGGACAAACCACGGAAAGGGGACAGCGGTGGCGGTCAGGGCAGTCCGCGGAGCGATCCAGGTCGACGCCAACGAGCGGGCCGCGATCCTGGAGGGCACGACCGAGCTGGTGACCGAGGTCATGGGCCGCAATCAGCTCAGCACCGACCAGGTCATCAGCGTGATCTTCAGCGCCACCGCCCGACCTCGACGCCGAGTTCCCGGCGCTGGCCGCGCGCAAGCTCGGCTTCCAGGAGGTGCCGCTGCTGTGCTGCAGCGAGATCCCGGTGCCCGGCGCCATGCCCCGCGTGGTGCGGCTGATGATGCACGTGGAGACCGAGCTGACCCGGCCGCAGGTGCAGCACGTCTACCTGCGCGGCGCGGCCGCGCTCCGGCTGGACATCGCGCAGTGACCCGCGCCGGCCCGGCAGCCGGCAGCGTCCCGGCGAGCGGTCCCGCCGTCGTGATCGGCGCCGGGCTGATCGGCACGTCGGTCGCGCTGGCCCTGCGCGCCCGCGGCGCGCGGGTCTGGCTGGCCGACGCCGACCCGGCCGCCGCCCGGCTGGCCGCGCACATCGGGGCGGGCGAGCTGCTGCCCGCCGGCGGGCCGCCCGGCGGCCCGGCCGACGTCGCCGTCCTGGCCGTGCCCCCGGCGGCCGTGGCCGCCGGAGCTGGCCGCGGCCCAGGCCCGCGGCCTGGCCCGCTGCTACACCGACGTGGCCAGCGTCAAGGAGCTGCCGCTGCGCCAGGCCCGCGACCTGGGCTGCGACCTGGCCTCCTACGTGCCCGGCCATCCCGCTGTCCGGGCCGCGAGCGGTCCGGTCCGGCCGCGGCCAGGGCCGACCTGTTCCTGGGCCGCCCCTGGGTGCTGTGCCCCGACGACCGGACCGACCTCGGCGGCCGCCTGGCCGCCGCGACCGGCCTGGCCGCCGCGTGCGGCGCCCAGCCCGTCGTCGCTGACCGCCGCCGAGCACGACCGCTGGGTCGCGCTGGTCTCGCACGCCCCGCACCTGGTCGCCGCCGCCATGGCCGCCCGGCTGGAGCAGGCGCGCCGCACGGCGCGCTGGCCCTGGCCGGCCAGGGCCTGCGCGACGTCACCCGGATCGCGGCCGGCGACGCGGGCCTGTGGACGCAGATCCTCACCGCCAACGCCGGCCCGGCCGCCGACCGTTCGTCCCAGGTCGGCCGAGGACCTGGCCGGCCGCCGCGGCCGCGCTGGCGCGGCATCGCCGGCGGGCGACGAGGACGCGGTCAAGGAGCTGACCGGGCTGCTGGAGCGCGGCGCGGGCCGGGGTGGCCGCGATCCCCGGCAAGCGCGGCGGCCCGGCCCCCGACTACGCCATCGTCCAGGTCGTCATCCCCGACCGGCCCGGCGAGCTGGCCCGGCTGTTCGAGGCGGCGGGCGAGGCCGGGCATCAACATCGAGGACGTCGGCATCGAGCACTCGCCGGGCCTGCCCGCGGGCGTGGCCGAGCTGGCCGTCGCGGCCGGCGGCCGTCGAGCGGCTCACCAGCGCGCTTGGCGGCCTGCGGGTGGCCCGTGCGCCGGTAACATCGCCATCGTGACGATACTCAGCCCCGCAGTGCGGCGTCAAGCACTCAGCGAGACCGCAGCAGGCGACCGCGCCGCGGCGCCCGGACGGACTGGTCCGCCGGCCTGGTGATCGCCGTCGACGGCCCGGCCGGCTCGGGCAAGTCCTCCGCCGCCCGCGGCGTGGCCCGCGCCCTGCGGCCTGCGCTACCTCGATACCGGCGCCATGTACCGGGCGCTGACCTGGTGGCTGCTCGCCGCGGCATCGACCCGGCCGACGCCGCGGCCGTGCTGGCGAGCTTCCGCGGCGCCGTGATCGAGGTCGGCACCGACCCGGCCGCCCCGCGGATCACCGTGGACGGGCAGGACGTGGCCGGCCCGATCCGCACCCGCGCAGGTCTCCAACGCGGTCAGCGCGGTGGCCGCGCTGCCGCAGGTCCGCGAGTACCTGATCGGCCAGCAGCGGCAGATCATCGCCGCCGCGCTGGCGGCGGGCACCGGCATCGTGGCCGAGGGCCGCGACATCGGCAGCGTGGTCGCCCCGGACGCCGAGGTCAAGGTGTTCCTCACCGCCAGCGAGGCGATCCGGGCCCAGCGCCGCAGCCGCCGACCTGGCCGCGGACCCGCGCCGCCACCGCCGAGCTGACCCAGCGCGAGCAGGCCCGCCGGGACCGGCGCGACGCCCCGCAGATGGCCCGGGCCGCCGACGCCGTCGAGATCGACACCACCGCGCTGGGCCTGGACCAGGTCATCGCCGAGATCGTCGGGCTGGCCCGCAGCCGCCGGGCGGTGCGCCGTGGCTGAGCCGCGGCGCCGACGGCACCGGCACCGAGTACGACGGCCTGGAGTCGACGGCGCGGCTCGACGGTCGGCGGCCTGGCGACGGGCACGGCCCGTGGCCAGGCC
Source organism: uncultured Actinomycetota bacterium (assembly GCA_963730265.1). Taxonomy (GTDB): domain Bacteria; phylum Actinomycetota; class Actinomycetes; order Streptosporangiales; family Streptosporangiaceae; genus DASUBV01. Next base: position 2,402,090 of record CAVSRG010000009.1, on the reverse strand, counting down.
GGCCGCGCCGGTGCCGGTCCTGGCCGTGGTGGGCCGCCCCAACGTCGGCAAGTCCACGCATGGTCAACCGGATCCTGGGCAGCCGCCAGGCGGTCGTCGAGGACACCCCCGGCGTGACCAGGGACCGGGTCACCTACGACGCCACCTGGCGCGGCCGGGCCTTCACCCTGGTCGACACCGGCGGCTGGGAGCCGGAGGTCGAGGGCAGCCGGTCGCTGGCCGCGCGGGTCGCCGCGCAGGCCAGGGTGGCGGTGGACGCGGCCGACGCGGTGCTGTTCGTGGTCGACGCCGTGGTCGGGCGTCACCGACGCCGACGACGGCCGTGGCCGCGCGTGCTGCGCCGGTCCCGCAAGCCGGTCGTGCTGGCCGCGAACAAGGTCGACGACGCGCCGGGCGAGTCCGACGCCAGCTCGCTGTGGTCGCTCGGCCTGGGCGAGCCGCAGTCGGTCAGCGCGCTGCACGGCCGGGGCAGCGGCGACCTGCTGGACGCGATGCTCGACGCGCTGCCCGCGGCGCCGGGGGAGCAGCTTCGACGCCGAGGGCGGGCCGCGCCGGGTGGCGCTGATCGGCCGCCCCAACGTGGGCAAGTCCAGCCTGCTCAACAAGCTGGCCGGGCAGGAGCGGGTGCTGGTCGACGCGGTGGCCGGGCACCACCCGCGACCCGGTCGACGAGCTCATCGAGCTGGGCGGCAAGACCTGGCGGTTCGTCGACACGGCCGGGCATCCGGCGCCGGATGCGGGAGACCCAGGGCGCCGACTACTTCGCCGCGCTGCGCACCGAGCGCGCCCTGGAGCGGGCCGAGGTCGCGGTCGTGCTGATCGACGCCAGCGAGCCGCTGGCCGAGCAGGACCTGCGGATCATCTCCATGGTCATCGAGGCCGGCCGCGCGCTGGTCATCGCCTACAACAAGTGGGACCTGGTCGACGAGGACCGCCGGGAGTTCCTGGACCGGGAGATCGACCGGCAGCTGCACACCGCCCGCTGGGCGCCGCGGGTCAACATCTCGGCGGCGACCGGCTGGCACGTGGACCGGCTCGTCCCGGCGCTGGAGACCGCGCTGGCCAGCTGGGAGACGCGGGTGCAGACCGGGCAGGCTGAACGCCTGGCTGACCGCGCTGATCGCCGCCGACGCCGCCGCCGGTGCGCGGCGGCAAGCAGCCGAAGATCATGTTCGCCACCCAGGCCGGGATCCGGCCGCCGCACTTCGTGCTGTTCACCACGGGCTTCCTGCAGGCGGGCTACCGGCGGTTCATCGAGCGCCGGCTGCGCGAGGAGTTCGGCTTCGACGGCACCCCGGTGCACGTGACCATGCGGCTGCGCGAGAAGCGGTCGGCCAGCTCCGGCCGTGGGGCGCGCGGCCGCTCTCGGCCCTCTTAGCCACCACCGGGCCCGAGCCGCCAGACATCCATGAGCGCAGCCGGCAGGCCGCCACTGACATGGATCCCGGCGCGGCTAGCCACTGGGGCGGCTCGCTAAGGCGCCGGCGGTGCGCGGGCGCCCGCGGGCGGCTAGCCGCGCCGGGAGCTACGGGGCTCGCCGGGGCAGGCGAGCCGGAACCAGACGGTGGTGCCGGCGCCGCCGAGCGCAGGTACCCCCACTGCTCGGCCAGGGTCTCGCACCAGGAACAGCCCGTGCCCGTCGGAGGCGAAGCGTGTCAGCCTTCACCACCGGCGAGCTGAGTCCGAGCCGTCGTCGGTGACCTCGATCCGCACGCCGTCCTGGTCCTGCAGGATGACCAGCGTGACCGAGCCGCCGGCCGCGCGCGACCGGCTGTGCCGGACCGCGTTGGTGACCAGCTCCGAGGTCGAGCAGCACCGCCGTCTCGGTCGACCGGCGCCTAAGTCGCGCCAGGACCCCGGCCGACGAATGCCCGCGCCTCGCGGACCTGCTCGGGCGCGGCCCGGGAATGGCGAGGCTGCCGAGAACGGCCGCCCCCGCCATTGCCGCGAGATCCTCGGCCGCGTCGCTGGCGCGCGTGACCATTACTGCCATCTCGGTCGCTCCTTCCCCAGCTGCACCGTAAAATGGCGGTCCGCCCCCATGACCGGTGGATAGCATCGCATCCATGCCTAGGCGGCGTGGGTTGCACGGCGTGACGTCCTGTCACTCATAATGGTCTGACGGTGCATGGCACGCAAGTGCGTGACAGAAATCTTGCATACGAAATCTCAGATGAGATCTCATCACGCGCCCGTTTTTCAGGTATGGTGATCCCGAAGCCAAGCAAGCGTGCATGCTGCCCGTTCTAGGGTAAATTGCGGGAGGTATGCGCTTGCCTTCCCCTAAAGGGGGCGAGTGCCCGTGACGATCGGCCCGACGGTCCGCCGCCGACGGCTCGGCAGCGAGTTAAGGCGGCTGCGCGAGGCGCAGTCCATCAAGCTGGAGGAGGTCGCCGAGCGGCTCGGGCTGGCGCCTTCCACGCTGTCCCGGATCGAGACGGGCAAGGCGCCGACCCGGAGCGCCTACCTGACGTCGATGCTGGACTATCTACGGCGTCGAGTGACCCGAGTGCAGCGGCAGATGCTGGTCGAGATGGCCAGGGAGGGCCATCGCAAGGGCTGGTGGGCCGTCTGGGAAGACGTGCTGCCCACCGGGTTCGGGATCTACGTCGGGCTGGAGGCCGAGGCCGCCTCGCTGCGCGTCTACGAGGCCCAGGTGGTGCACGGGCTGCTGCAGACCGAGGAGTACGCCACGCGCCGTCATGACCACGGTGCGCCGGCGGCAGACCCCGGAGGAGATCGACCGCCTGGTGGCGCTGCGGATGCAGCGCCAGGAGGTGCTGCTGCGCGCCGACCCGCTGGAGCTGTGGATCATCCTGGACGAGGCCGTGATCCGCCGGGCCATGGGGCCGCCCGACCTGATGACGCGCCAGCTCGTCCAGCTGGTCGAGGCGAGCCAGATGCCCGAACGTCACCCTGCAGGTGCTGGAGTTCTCCAGCGGTTTGCACCCCGCGCTGAACGGTCCGTTCGCGATCATCGAGTTCCCCGAGCGCTTCGACCCGGATGTGGTCTACTCCGAGGGCGTCGGCGGCCAGGCCTACGTCGAGGAGCGCGAGCGAGAGGTCAGGGCCCGGGTCGAGGCCTTTGACCTGCTCCGGGCGACCGCCCTGCCGCCCGCCGACTCCGCCGAGCTCATCCGCGCCATTAGTATGCAGATATCACCTGATTAAAGCGAAAGGAACAGCATGAACCCCGACATGTCCGACGCCGCCTGGATACCAGCCGGGCGTGTAACAATTCTGCCTGCGTGCAGGTCGCCCATCTGCCCGGCGGCCTGGTGGCCCTGCGCGACTCCAAGGACACCTCGAAGCCCGCCCATGTCTTCGACGGCGGCGAGTGGGCGGCGTTCCTGGCGGGCGTCAAGAATGGCGAGTTCGATCTGCCCGAAAGCTGAGTCCCACGACCACGCGGGGCAGCCTCTTATATAGGAAACGGCCTCCGGGATCCGCAGGAGCCTGGGGGCCGTTTTTCATGGCCGCCGTGCGGCCGCTGCGAGCCGAACTCTCCGTCGCGGGCGCCGCCGATGAACGCGCCCATTCCGCCGGGCTGAAGATCAATGCCGGGCCGTCGGGCTGCCGCGAGTTGCGCATGGCCACGTCCCCGCCCGGCAGGAACGCCACCTCCACGCAATTGCCGCCGGTCGGGCCGCTGCGGGTGCTCTTGGTCCAGATGACACCGGCCAGCCCCGAGGCATTCATGCCGGTGTAGACGTCGCTCATGGGGATGATCCCTCCATATCCTCGAGCAACTCGCGGATGAACTCGTTCGTCCGCTCCGGGGTCGCGCTCGTCGCGCTCACCTTGTCCATGGCGGCGGTGTACCGCTCCACGTCGGTCGGCTTGTCCAGGTACATGGCACTGGTGAGCTGCTCAACGTAGACCACGTCCGGCAGGTCCTCGGCGGCGAAGCGCATGATGCTGAAGCTGCCCGGCACCAGGTAGGAGCCGCCGGCCGGGTACGGCGTGTACCTGAAGCGTCAGGCCGGGCCGGTCGCTGACCTCCAGCAGGTACTCAAGCTGGCCGCGCATCAGGTCCGGGCCGCCCACCGGCCGGCGCAGCGCCATCTCGTCGATCAGCGTCCACAGCCGCAGCCCGCCCGAGGTGAACCGCTGCTGCCGCTCCTTGCGCAGCACGACCAGCCGCTCGGTCTCCTCCAGAGAGAACTCGCCTAGCTCGATGACGGCGGAGGCATACTCCTCGGTCTGCAGCAGGCCGGGCACGAACTGCGAGTCGTAGCTGCGGATGCACTCGGCCGACTCCTCCAGGCCGATATAGGCCTGGAACCAGGTCGGCAGCACGTCCTGGTAGCTGTGCCACCAGCCGGGCTGATTGGCCTGGCTGGCCAGGGCCAGCATCTGCTCGCGCTCGGCCACGTCCGTGACCCCGTACAGGGACAGCAGGTCGGCGATGTCGACCTCGCGGAAGGCGTTACGCCCTAACTCGATCCGGCTGATCTTGGATTCCGAGGCGCGGATCGCCTTCGCGGCCTGCTGGGCGGTGATGCCCCGAGCCTCGCGGAGGCGACGGAGCTGGGTACCGAGAAGAATGCGCAGTACCGTCGGGCCAGATGGCTCTTCCGTCATGAGTCCTACTCCGTCTCGCCGAGTCCAGGCCCCCCAGGGCCACCATCCTGGCACAGTGGCCGACTTTCGCATCGCTCCCTGGCGTGACCGCGCCCTTTTGGGTGGAAGCATCTGCGCAATTGCGCAGTGAACTTGTTATCAATCGTCGCTTACTTCATGATATCGCAGGTGAGATTTCACGCTACCCCTCGGAGGGAACGGATATGCGCTACCGGCCGCTAGGCAGCTCGGGACTGATCGTTTCCGTCGCGGGCCTCGGCTGTAACAACTTCGGCCGCCGGCTGGACGTCGCCGCGACCCGGGCGGTGGTGGACGCGGCCATCGACGCCGGCGTCACCCTGCTCGACACCGCCGACACCTACGGCGGCGCGGGCCGGTCCGAGGAGATACTCGGCGAGGTGCTCGCGGGCCGCCGTGATCAGGTCGTGCTCGCGACCAAGTTCGGCAACCAGGGCGCGGACATGGGCTACGGGCCCGCGGCGGGCGCCAAGGGCGGCCGGGCCTACATCCGCCGCGCCGTGGAGGAGTCGCTGCGCCGGCTGCGCACCGACCACATCGACCTGTACCAGCTGCATACGCCGGACCCGCGGACCCCTGTCGAGGAGACGCTGAGCGCGCTTGGCGAGCTCGTCGCCGAGGGCAAGGTGCGCTACATCGGGCACTCCAACTTCGCCGGCTGGCAGATCGCCGCGGCCGCCGGCGTCGCCCGCGAGCTGGGCACCGCGCCGTTCATCTCGGCTCAGAACCACTGGTCGCTGCTGGAGCGCGCGGCCGAGGAGGAGGTCGTGCCCGGCTGCGAGCACTTCCAGCTCGGGGTGCTGCCCTACTTCCCGCTGGCCAACGGGCTGCTCACCGGCAAGGTCCGGCGCGGCCGCGGGCCGGCCGAGGGCACCCGGCTGCACGGCCGCGACGACTACATCACCGAGAGCAAGCTGGACAAGGTCGAGGCGCTGGCCCAGTGGGCCGAGCAGCACGGCCGGTCGCTGCTGGAGGTGGCCATCGGCACGCTGGCCGCGCTGCCCGGCTGCACCTCGGTCATCGCCGGCGCCACCTCACCCGAGCAGGTGCGGGCCAACGCCGCGGCCTCGGACTGGGTCCCGGACGACGATGAGCTGGCCGAGATCGACAAGATCGTGCCGGCCGGGCGGTGACCGGTCAGGAGGACGTCGCGGTCTTGTACAGCGCCGCGATGCTGGCCAGGAACTGCGCGGAGTAGGAGACGCTCGGCGTGTCCCCGCCCTGCTGGTAGCCGCCGATGTCGCCGATCACCTGGCCGTCGCCCGTCGCGGCCTTGACGTCCATCAGGAACGGCCCGCCGCTGGTCCCGTCGGTGTAGCCGGGACAGTCGAACACCAGCTGGTGCAGGCCGTGCCGGGTGAAGGCGCGGGCCGGGTTGGTGCAGGTGATCGGCCGGCTGGTGGCATCCGGGTAGCCGATGACCTGGACCTGCTGGGGGAGCCGGGTGCCGGTCTTGAGGGTCTCGGCCCCGGTTCTCTTCTGGATGTCCTGGCCCGCCTTGCCCGCGATCAGGAACGCGAAGTCATCATCGGGGCTGCGGTTCCTCTGCCACGCGCCGTCGGTGAAGGCCTCCCGGACCTCGAAGGTGCCCAGCGGGAACTTGCCGCCGTGGTAGTCGGGCGCGAACACCACCGACCCGGCCGGGGTCAGGCTGCGGCCCTGCATGCAGTGCGCGGCGGTCAGCAGCAGGTTCCCAGCCTTGCTGCTGACCACGCTGGCGGTGCAGAAGTGCGTCAGCTTGCCCTTCTGATCGGCGAACAGCGCACCCACCGCCTTGGTGCCGTTGAACGCGCGCGCGTCCGGGCTGCGGAGCTGGGCGGCCAGCGCCGACTGGCTCACGGCGCCGGGCGTCCACAGGCTGAGCGTGGCGGTCAGCGCGATCACCGCCCCCGTCGCGGTGCCCCTGGCCGGGCGCGCGAGCCGTTTCCGGAATTGCCGGGTCTGCCATAGTGAGTTGCGACTCATGCTCCGCCGGGCCCGTCCTTTCGGTGTAGGCGTTACGCGCGTGAAGTCTCGGCTGACTACTTTGCTACCCGCTCAGCCGATTCTGACGTCCACTTTGCCCATGTACCAGAGGGCTAGCGCGTGAAACTCCGCAGAGGGACCTGAGAATTCACCCGGGTGAACGACCGGCGGGCACCTACCACCTGGTACCCGCCTGATGCCCAAGCGTTGCTGACTGTTGTTGCCTAGTTGCGTACAGCTAGTAAGTTGGGCATGATGGACCCGTCAGGAATGCGGCATTAGTGGAGAAACGGGTGGATAGCGCGGGAGTGAACACTGCCGCTAGCCCGGCAGCCCCGGAGCGCGCCACCTTCCGTAGCGTGTTCGCGGTCGGCGAGTTCCGCTATCTGTGGCTGGCTCAGGTGCTGTCGGTGCTCGGCGATCAGCTGGCCCGGGTGGCCATGACCGTGCTGGTCTACGACCAGACCAGGTCGGCCTTCTGGGCCGCGGTGACCTACGCCGTCACCCTCGTGCCCTGGCTCCTGGGCGGGCTAGCCCTGTCCGGGCTGGCCGACCGGCTGCCCCGGCGCTCCGTCATGGTGGCCTGCGACATCGCGCGGATGCTTCTGGTCGGCGGGATGGCCCTGCTCAGCCTGCGGGCCACCGCGACGGCGGTGCTGCCGCTGATGGTCGTGCTGCTGTTCGCCGTCACCCTCCTGGACTCCCCGTTCAAGGCCGCGCGCTCCGCCATGCTGCCCGACATCCTGGCCGGCGACCTGTACGTGCTCGGCGTGGCCGTATCGCAGACTGCCCTCCAGATCGGCATGGTGGCCGGCTTCGCGCTCGGTGGCGTCGTCGTCACCGTGCTGCACGCCAGCGGCGCGCTGCTCCTCGATGCCGTCACGTTCGGCGGGCTCCGCGATCCTGGTCCGGGCCGGGGTGCGAGCGCGCCCGGCCGCCTCCGACGCCCGTCACGCTGCCACGGCCTCCCGGCTAGGCCAGATGGTGGCGGGCGTGCACCTGGTCTTCGGTCGGCCGGTGCTGCGCACTTTAGTGCTGTTCGGCTGGCTGGTCACCTTCTACATCGTGCCCATGGGCCTGGCCGCGCCGCATTGCGGCCAGCCTGCATTCCGGCCTGCCCTCGGCCGTGACCACCGGCCTGGTCTTCGCGGCTGTTCCCTTCGGCACCATGATCGGCGCCATCGCGTTCAGCCGCTTCGTATCGCCCGACCGGCGGCGGGCCTGGCTGGGGCCGCTGGCCATCGCGGCCTGCGCCGTGCTGGTGCTGTTCGCCTTCGCGCCCCGGCCTGGCTGGCTGCCTGGCCATCCTGGCCGTATCGGGCGCGTGCGCGTCCTACCAACTGGAGGCGAACGCGGCGTTCGTCGCCGCCGTGCCGCCGGAGCGCCGAGGTCAGGCGTTCGGCCTGGCCAACGGCGGCATGCAGGCGTTCCAGGGCCTGTGGATCGTGGCGGCGGGCGCCCTGGCCGAGCAAGCGCTCACGCCGGGCACGGTCATCGCCATCAGCGGCGGCATTGGTGCGACCGCAGCCGCCGCTCTGGCGCTGACCTACCGCAGGGAATCGGCTCCGCCGCCCGCAGTAATCCGCGCCGGAGCGCGGTCCGCCAGCCCGTAGTCCCCGGTGTGATGTGGCGGTTCATGGTGCTTAGGTCCACTCGCTGCGCATGGTTCCTCCTTGCGGGGTCGTAGCTGCTGGTCGGGCTTCGCGGGTTCACGTCCACTCGCTGCGCACGGTTCCTCCTTCTGCGTCGGTGCTGGTGCCGTGGGTTCCGGGGCTTAGGTCCACTCGCTGCGCACGGTTCCTCCTCTCGCGTCGGTGCGGTGGGTGTGGGTGCAGGGGCTTTAGGTCCACTCGCTGCGCATGGCTTCTCCTTCCGGGGTCGGTGCTGGTGGTGTGCGGTCGGGGGTTTAGGTCCACTCGCTGCGCATCGCTCCTCCTTCCGCGTCGGTGCTGGTGCCGTGGGTTGCCGGGGCTTAGGTCCACTCGCTGCGCACGGGTTCCTCCTTCTAGGTCGGTGCTGGTGGTGTCAGGTCGGGCATTTAGGTCCACTCGCTGCGCATGGTTCCTCCTTCTGGGCTCGGTGCTGGTGGTGGGACATCGGCCGGGCTTAGGTCCACTCGCTACGCATGGCTCCTCCTTCCGGCCTCGGTGCTGGTGGGGTCAGATCGGGTGCTTAGGTCCACTCGCTACGCACGGGTCCTCCTTGCGGGTCGGGTGCTGCGGGCGTGGGTTCCCGGGTTCAGGTCCACTCGCTGCGCATGGCTCCTCCTTAATTCCGGTCGGGCCGAGAACGGGTCGACACAGTGACCTTTATAGCAATCATGTCATGGATTGTCGGCACCGGCGGAAGGTCATGATTTAGTATCAGTCTTGTCTGCGTGTCGGCTCGCTCAGACTCTCCTCAAAGCCCGCGGCGCCGCGCTTGACATGCCGGAGATATTGTTGTCACGATGCGGCATTAGATATGTGCGACCCGGAAAGTGCTTGGTTGTTGCTCTGAACCTGTTCCTGCGGAGTGCCTATGGCCGTCCTGCGACTGGCTGAGCATGCCCGGGGCCGGTGGCGGGGGGCCGCGTCACGGGTCGCCAGCTGGCTGATCTGGTCGCTGCCCGAGCCGCTGCGCGGATATCTGCTCGGGGTAGAGGCGCTCGCCGTAGCGGCCATCGTCGTGGCTCTCATGGCCGTCGCCTGGCGGCCGAGCCAGCTGCTGATCTTCATCGGACTGCTGGTCTGCGGGATCGTCGCCATCGAGGCGACCCGAGGCGTCCAGGAAGTACACGGAACAGTCGCCAGGGATCTGCAGTCCGTCTGGTACCTGGCCATGGCCATCACGCTGCCGCCCGGCTACGCGCTGCTGGCCCCGATCCCGATGGCCGCCTACCGCCTGCTGCGGGTACGGCAGCGGCATGGTCTACAAGCGGGTGTTCAGCAACGCCACGCTCAGCCTGGCCTACGGCGCGGCGTCCGTGGTGTTCCGCATGATCCGGGGCAGCGGGATCGGGCCCCAGCCAGGCACCGGTGCCACCGTCCTGACCTGGACCGCCATCGTTGCCGCCTGCGCGCTCATCGGATGGATTGTCAACCACAGCCTGCTGCTCGTCGCCATCCGGCTCGCGGACCGGGAAGCGCGCTTCCGCGACCTGTTCGGCAACCGCGAGTCGATCACCGCCGACCTGCTGGAGATCAGCCTGGCCGTCTCCCTCACGCTGGTCGTCGCGATCAACCCGATCGCTGATGGCCCTGGCTCTCCCGTCGGTCATCCTGTGCCGCCGCTACCTGATGCGCGCCCAGCATGGTTGCCCAGGTCGCATCGACGCCAGCACGGGCCTGCTCAACCCGCGCTCGTGGCAGCGCGAGGCCGAGGTCGAGTTCTTCCGGGCAATACGGACCAGTACCCCGCTGGCCGTGGCCATGGTCGACATCGACGACTTCCGGTCGGTCCAGGAGTCCGCCGGTGACGACGTGGCCCGCCAGCTGCGCCGCGACGTGGCCAGCATGCTCGCCGAGCAGCTTCGCGACCAGGACCTCATCGGGATCTTCGGCGCGCGGGAGTTCGCGATCATGTTCCCGTGCACCAGCGTGGCCGACGCCAAGCGGATGAGCGAGCGGCTGCGGGACCGTATCGCCGGCGAGTCCATCGCGATCGAGTCGGGCACCCAGGCCGGCTTCGTGTTCCGGCTGACGGTCTCCATCGGCATGGCCGTGATGAACGAGTCGCGCCGGGCCCTGACCGAGCTGATCGGCGCCGCCGACTCCGCCCTGGGCGTGGCCAAGACGACCGGCTGGAACAAGGTCTGCCTGGAGGCCGAGCCGGTCGGGTTCGCCGACTAGCCTCCGGCCGCGCCATCGGCCCGGCCTAGGGTGAGGACCAACACCCTATTCAGCCTGATGCGGAGGCCAGCGCGCGATGAGAGCTGCGCTCTACGAAAGCCACGGATCGGCCCGCGACGTGCTCCGGGTCACCGAAGTCGACCGGCCGGAGCCGGGACCGGGCCAGGTCCGGGTCCGGATCGAGGCCTCCGGGGTCAACCCGACCGACTGGAAGTCCCGCAGCGGGGCCACGCCCCGGCCGATGAGCGGATTCCAGATCCCGCACCAGGACGGGGCCGGCGTGATCGACGCCGTCGGCGAGGGCGTCGACCGGGACCGGGTCGGCGAGCGAGTCTGGGTCTGGCTGGCCGCCGCTGGCCAGCCCTGGGGCACGGCGGCCGAGTGGACCGTGGTGCCCGGCTGAGCAGGCCGTGTCCGCTGCCCGATGGGGTCTCTGCCGAGCTGGGCGCGAGCCTGGGCGTGCCCGCGATGACCGCGCACCGGTGCCTGTTTGCCGACGGGCCGGTGGCGGACAGGAGCGTCCTGGTCGCCGGGGGGGCCGGCGCGGTCGGGCACTTCGCCATCGAGCTGGCCAAGCACGGCCGGCGCGCGGGTGATCAGCACCGTCAGCGGCCCGGCCAAGGCCGAGCTGGCGGCCAAGGCGGGCGCCGATCTCGTGGTGAACTACACCGACGCCGGACGCGGCCGACCAGATCCGGCCCTACGCCCCGCTGGACCGCATCGTGGAGGTCGCGCTGGGCGCGAACCTGGAACTCGACCTGGCCCTGTCCGGGCCGCAGACGCACATCGTGGACTATGCCGCCGAGCCCAGCGGACCCGGTCCTGCCGGTCCGGGCCTGCATGACCGCGAACGTCACGCTGCGGTTCATCCTGCTCTACACCGTGCCGCGCCCGGCCCTGCTCCAGGCGGCGGCCGACATCACCCAGGCGCTCAGGGACGGCGCGCTGACCGAGCTGCCGGTGACCCGGTTCTCGCTGGATCAGGCGGCCGAGGCGCACGAAGCCGTCGAGGCCGGGGCGGTGGGCAAGGTCATCGTCGTGCCCTGACCCAGGCCGCCAGGGTCACTGCGGCTGCTCAGCCTGCCTCGGCTGCACGTGGTGCTGGCGCAGGTAGTCGAGGTAGAACGGCCGCAGTGACTCGGCCAGCTCGCGCGTCGCCCGAGTCCAGGGCCGTCGCCGATCAGCTCGGACAGGTGCAGCGCGTCGGCCTGGCCAGGTCCGTGCGCCCGGCCCCGCCTCGCCGGCCGGCAGCTCGCGCAGCAGGTCCCACAGGAACTTGACGTCCAGGTGGTGCACCGCGCGGCGCACGGCCAGGTCGTGCAGCTCGCGCCCGGACAGCTGGTCCAGGTTGTCCGCATCAGTCATGCGCCGACCCTACCGCGCCGTCCGGGCGCGCGCCGTCATGGGGACAGCCGGTGCAGGTCCCTCGGGAACAGCGTGACCTGGCGCACGTTGGCGGCGCCGGTCAGCCGGGCCGCCCAGCGCTCCAGGCCGATAGCGAACCCGCCGTGCGGCGGCATCCCGTGGGCGAACACCTGCAGGTAGCTGGCGTAGGCGGCCGGGTCCGCGCCGCGCTGGGCCAGCGCCTCCAGGTAGTCGGCGTACCGGTGCAGCCGCTGCCCGCCGGTGACCAGCTCCAGCCCTCGGAACAGCAGGTCGAAGCTGTTGGAGTAGCCGGGCCGCTCGCGGTCCGGGTCGGTGTAGAACGGCCGCTTGGCCATCGGGTAGCCGGTCACGAACAGGAACTCGCTGCCGAACTCCCGCTGCGCCCACTCGCCCAGCCACCGCTCGTCGGCCGGGGACAGGTCCGGCTCGCCGCGCGGGTCCCAGCCGGCCTGCGCGGCGATGAGCTCCTGGGCGTCGGCGAAGTGGATGTCCGGGATCGGGTCCGGCACCTCCGGCGGGGTGACGTCCAGCAGCCCGGCGGCCGCGCTGGCCCGCTGCGCGACCCCCGCCGCCATGCCCGCGACCGCCTCGCGCAGCACGGCCATCACCTCGCGCTGGCCGGAGATGAAGCCCAGCTCGGCGTCCAGGCTGGTGTACTGGGCCAGGTGCCGGGCCGTGTCGTGGCGGCTCGGCGCGGAACACCGGGCCGACCTCGTAGACCCGCTCGAACACGCCGACCAGGGCCTGCTTGTAGAACTGCGGTGACTGGGCCAGGTAGGCGGGCCGGCCGAAGTAGTCGATGCCGAACACGTTCGCGCCCGACTCGGTCGCCGACTCGACGATCTTCGGCGTGTGCACCTCGGTGAAGCCCAGGTCGTCCAGCGCGTCGCGGAAGCCCGCCACGCTGGCCGCCGCCAGCTCGAACCCGGCCCGCAGCACCGGGTGCCGCAGGCTGGTCGGGGCGCCGTCCAGGATGGCTGGCAGCCCGGCCGTGATGGCCGGCCGGTACAGCTCCAGCGGCGGCGGCTCGGCCGGCCCGGACAGCGGCGTGATCACCGGGCCGGTGATCTCGGCCCCGCCGGGCGCCTGCGGGCTGGCGGTGACCACTCCGCGCACCTGGACGACGGTCTCCTCGGTGAGGCCGGGCGGCTCGTCGCCGCGCTCGCGGAGGACTACCTGGGCCAGGCCCGAGCGGTCGCGGACGATCAGGAACGTTACGGACTTCAGCTCCCGGCGGCGATGCAGCCAGCCGGCGATCATCACGTGCTCGCCAACGTGCCTGGGCAGGTCGGCGGCTAGGACACGAGAGATCATCACACTCCTTGCGGGATTGCGTGACCCCTTGGGAGTGCGGGCGAGAAGGGAACTCGCGGTGCCACCGCACTTTCACCGCCCCGGCTGAACCGGACCGGCCTCACTGCGGCCCGGTCGACGGGGGCCAGCCGGCGGGGCATCGGGCGCGCCGCTGGCCGCGGCGGCCGTTCCTCCCCGCGCTCGGGAGGGTCTTCACACCGGGGCCGCGAGGCCGCCTTCTCAGCTTCCGGCGGCTCTCTGCCGTCACCTGCCGGTGTCGGCCGCTCGCGCGCTTCCCGTGCTACTTGTCTCCGTCAGCGCGTTACCACCCAGGATAACCGGCGCGGATCCAGCCGTTTACCCTGGACGCGTGTACCTTCCCAACTCACTTCACGCTCTCCGATCTCACCCAGGTCCACGCCTTCGTCGACGCGGCCGGCAGTCGGCCGACCTGGTGACCTTCGACGGCACCAGGCCGGTGGCCACCCTGCTCCCGGTGATCTGGGACCGGCCGGCCGACGGCAACGGCAACGGCGGCGGCGACGGCGGCGGTGGCGGCGGCGGCGGCGAGCCAGGGTCGTTCGGGCGCCTGCTCGGCCACCTGGCGCTGGCCAACGACCAGTGGCAGACCGCGCGCCCGACGCCCAGGCGCTGGCCATCGTGCGCGGCCCCCAGGCCTACATCTCGCCGCGCCTGGTACGAGAGCACCGCCCGGCACGGCCGGACCGTGCCCACCTGGAACTACGAGGCCGTGCACCTGACCGGCCCGCTGACCGTGCACCGCGACCCCGAGTGGCTGCGCGAGGTCGTGACCCGGCTGACCCGCCGCCACGAGGACTTGCCGGCCCCGCCCGTGGGCGGTCACCGACGCCCCGTCCGAGTACATCGACGGCCAGCTCGGGCCATCGTGGGCGTGGAGATGAACGATCGTGTCGGTGGAGGCCAAGCAGAAGCTCAGCCAGAACCGCAGCATCGAGGACCAGATCGGCGCCATCGAGGGCCTGCGGGCCGAGCCCGGCCCCGGCCCGGCCGCCGTCGCCGACCGGATGACCGCCAACCTCCCCGCCCCGACCCAGCCCGGCGGCCGGGACCCGCTGGGCCGCCGGCGTCAACTGAGCTGAATGTCCCGTTACCTACACGCTGGTGTGGGTAGCGGGACATGTACAACTCACGAGCTGATCAGGGGCAGCTGCTGTCGGGATCGGGCTCGAGGGCCGGGAGTGCGTCGCGGGCCGCGCGGCACGGCGCGGCTGCCTCCGACGAGCCGACCGTCTCGGCGCCCGCCTCGATGGCCTGGCTGATCGCGAGCAGCTGAGCCACCTGCTCGGGGGTCAGCCGGTCGAAGACCATCTGCCGGACCTGGTCGACATGACCCGGCGCGGCCTGCTCCAGCGCTGCGAAGCCCTCATCCGTCAAGCCGGGCCACCTGGCCGCGCCGGTCCGTCGGGCAGGCGGTTCGCTCCACCCAGCCGCGCTCTTCCAGCCGGGACACGGCGTGCGAGAGCCGGCTCTTGCTGGAGATCGAGGCGTCGGCCAGCTGGGTCATCCGCAGCTCCCGGCCGGGGGCCTCGGACAGCCGGACCAGGATCTCGTAATAGGCATGCGGGATCCCCGCGACGTGCTGAAGGTAGCCATCCATCTCCGTGAACAGCCGCCGGCACGCGCTGAGATACGCCCGCCAGGCCTGCTGTTCCTCGGCGGTCAGCCACTCGGTTTGCGTCTCCACGGTGCTCACGTCTGTTAGCATACCCGAAGGTAGTTGAGAGTTTGACAACCATGGGAACAGATGATAGTCATTGAGTGTTCAACCAACACTAGCTTAGCGAGCTTCCCGAACGGGTGAGCACTCACAACAGGAGACAAGATGACTGAGGCAACCACGGCCACGACCATCCCCGGCTACGTAGCGGGCAAGTGGAGCATCGACCCGGTGCACTCGGAGGTGGGCTTCTCGGTCCGCCACATGATGGTCAGCAAGGTTCGCGGCCGGTTCACCGAGTTCTCCGGCGACATCGTCACCGGTGACCGACCCCGAGGACTCCTCCGTCACCGCCGAGATCAGCCTGTCCTCGATTAACACCGGCCAGGAGCAGCGCGACGCGCACATCCGGTCGGCCGACTTCTTCGAGGTCGAGACCTACCCGACGATGACCTACCGCTCCACCGGCGTGCGGGTGGAGGACGGCGACTTCGTCGTCGACGGCGACCTGACCCTCAAGGGCGTGACCAAGAACGTGCCGCTGCGCCTCGAGCTCAACGGCTTCGGCCCGGACGCCTACGGCGGCACCAGGGCCGGGTTCACCGCGACCGCTGAGATCAACCGGCGGGACTTCAACGTGAACTTCAGCGCGCCGATGCAGAACGGCGGCGCGGTCGTGTCCGACAAGATCGCGCTTCACCTGGAGATCGAGGCCGTCCTGGCCTCCTGACCCACCCGTGGCCCCGGCCACGAGGCCGCCCATCAGGCGGCATGCCCAGCTCAGCGGCCCGGAGATCGCAGGCACCAGCCCGCGGTCCCGGGCCGCTGGCCTGCCCGGCCCCGGCACTCGCCAGCCCGGACCTCAGGACCCTCGCCCGGGGTCACCGCGCATCGGCTCCCCGGTTCAGCCGCGGGCCCGACGGGGAATCCTCCTAGCGGCGAGAGCAGGGAAGTGAGGTAACGAGGCAAAGATCGCGAGGGCCAATGCGGGCATCGGGGGAAGAACGGGCCTTTAGCCGTACGCCGGGGCACGCCGAGGCGACCGGCCAGCCGTCCGCGCGAGCGCGGGCCGACGTGCTTCAGTACGCCGCCGCGCAGCTGCTGCCCGCCGGATCCTCGCCCGCCGCGCTGGGCCTGGTCCTGGAGCGGCTGGTCTCGGCCTTCGCGGCCCAGGGCGCGCTGGTGATCGCGCCCGGCTCGGCCCGGCCGGTGGGCGCCGACGGCGCCGGCGACATCCTCGACGACCTGGTGCTACTGGCCCAGGTCCGGACGGCCTGGGCGGCGCAGGGCAGCGCGCTGTCGGCCGCCGGCCAGCCGTTCGAGACCGACCTGGACTCCGGCCAGCGGCGGACCGGGCTGCTGGTGGTCCCGGCCGAGTCGGCCGGGAGCGAGCCGGCCTGCGCGGTGGCCTTGCTCGGCCAGACCTCCCGCTGGAAGGCCGGGGCCAGGGCCACCCTGCGGGCGCTGGCCACCATCATCGGCACGCTGCCCGGGCCGGCCGCAGACGCCGCCCCGGCCTCGGCCATCACCGCCTCCAGAACCGCCAGCACCACCGCCAGCACCACCGCCGGCCCCAGCCCGGCCAGTGCCGTCGAGCCTGGCCTGGCCGCGGCTGACGCGCTGGCCCCCGCGCTGGTCGCCGGGGCACCCTCGGCGATCGTCGCCGTCGACGCCGACCGGCGGATCCGGGAGTTCAACCCGGCGGCCGAGGAGCTGTTCGGCCGCCGCCGCGCCGACACGCTGGGCCTGGACATGCCCGAGACGCTCGTCCCCGAGCGCTACCGGCAGCGGTTCGTGGACGCCATGGCCGGCTACCTGGCCACCGGGGACAGCAGCGGGCTTCTACCAGCCGGTCCGGCTGCGCGCCCTGCGCGCCGACGGCACCGAGCGGCCGGTCGAGCTCACGCCCGATGCCGGTCACCGTCGGCGGGCGAGACCTACTTCTTCGGCTTCCTGCGCGACGCTACCGAGCTGGAGACGCCACCACGGCGCGTGGCCGAGGGCGACGCCCGGTTCCGGCTGCTGTCCGATCTCGCCCCGGTCGGCATCGTGCAGTCCGACGCCGACGGCACCGTGCCGGTTCGTGAACGACAAGTGGTGGAGATGGCCGGGATCCCGCCGGCCGAGGTCATCGGCCGGAACTGGCGCACGACCATCCACCCCGATGACGTCGGGAAGATCGACGCGCATGCGGGACGAACAGCGGGGTGGCCGACCGAGCTGGCCGCCGACTGCCGGCTGCTGCACCGCCTCCGGCGGCGAAATGTGGGTGCACGCCGTGGTCCGCCGGATCACCGGACCGGACGGGGAGCTCATCGGCCGGGTCACCGCGCTGACCGACGTGAACACCGCATGCGCATGAGGAGGCCGCAGGAGACGCGACCGGCGCCGGCTGTCGGCGAGCAGAACGCCGAGCTGACGGACCTGAACAAGGCCCGGCTCCGCTACCTGGCCACGGTCTCGCACGAGCTGCGCACGCCGCTGACCTCGATCGTCTCCTTCGCCGAGCTGATCAGGTCGGAGGACAGCGAGCCTCGACGCGGACGCCGTCGAGTACCTGGACATCATCCAGCGCAACGCCGAGCGGCTGCTGCGGGTGGTCGGCGACCTGCTCGACCTCAGCAGCCTGGAAGAGGGCGTGGCCCGGCTGGACCTGCGGCCCGTCTCGGTGCCCACCGTCGCCAGGGAGTCGGTCCGATCCGGCTGGGCCATCGCCGCGGTGGACGGGATCAGCCTGGACATCGTGCGCCCAGGACGGCCCGGAGGTACAGGCCGACAGCGACCGGATCCAGCAGGTCCTGGACAACCTGATCTCCAACGCGGTGAAGTTCTCGCCCGACCGGCGGCCGGGTCGAGGTCCGCGCCACGCACGACAGCAGGAATGGCGCATCGACGTGGCCGACACCGGCATGGGCATCCCGGCCAGCGAGGTCGACCGCCTGTTCGACCGGTTCTTCCGGGCCTCCAACGCGCGCGAGACGCGGGTGCCGGGCAGCGGGCTCGGCCTGCCCACGGCCAAGGCCATCACCGAGCTGCACGGCGGGCGCATCGAGGTGGCCAGCGTGGTGGGCACCGGGCACCACCTTCTCGGTCTACCTGCCCATCGGGCGATGAGCCGTGCCCGCGTCGGTGCTGGTCATCGAGGATGACCCGGACGTCGCCCTGGCGATCAGGGCCGTGCTGGAGGGCGGCGGCCTGGAGGTGCTGACCGAGGGCGACGGCCGGGCCGGGCTGCACGCCTTCCACGCCTGCCGCCCTGGCCTGGTCGTGCTGGACGTGGGCCTGCCAGTGCTGGACGGCTGGGACGTGCTGAGCCGGATCCGCGAACTCAGCGAGGTGCCGGTGCTCATGCTCACCTCGCACGGCCTGGAGGACGAGAAGGTCCGCGGCCTGCGGCGGGCGCCGACGACTACGTCACCAAGCCGTTCAGCAACGCCGAGCTGCTGGCCCGGGTCCAGGCGCTGCTGCGCCGCGGGCCTGGCCCGGCCCGGACGCGGCGGACCTGGCCGAGATCTACCAGGACAGCCTGCTTTCGCTGGGCCTGTCCGGTGGTGAGGTCAGCGTGGACGGGCGCCCGGTCAGCCTGACGCCGACCGAGTTCCGGCTGCTGGGCGTGCTGGTCCGGCATCGCGGCCAGGTGCTGTCGCCCGGACCAGCTGCTCGACCAGGTCTGGCAGGATCCGGCGGGCATCGGCCCGGACCGGGTCAAGTTCACCGTCATGCGGCTGCGCCGCAAGCTCGGCCAGCACAGCGGCAGCGGGCCGCCCATCGAGGCCGTGCGCGGGTTCGGCTACCGCTACCTCCCGCCCCGCTGACGTCCCCGCACCACTGACGTCCCAGACCCGCCGGGGAGCCTGATAACAGCAAGAGGCAGCCGCTGCAACGGGCCTGCTACCCGCCGGCCAGCCCGGCTGCAACGCCCGCCGCCCAGGATCGAGGCATGGGCAGGGAACATCACCCCTCACCGCGGGGCCGGATCCTCCTGGTCGAGGACGACCCGGACACCGCGCGCTTCATCTCGCGCGTCCTGCAGAAGCGGGGCGGCTTCGACGTCGAGCACGCCCCCAACCCGCCCGCCGCGCTGCCGCGGCTCGGCGCTGAGCGCTGGGACCTGGTCATCACCGATATCGAGATGCCGGACATGACCGGCATCGAGCTGCTCGAGACCGCTGCGCCGCAAGGCCCCCGCGCTGCCCGTGGCAGTCGTCACGGCCCACGTCACCGTGGACAACGCGGTCGGCGCGCTGCGCGGCCGGGCCGACGAGTTCCTGCAGAAGCCGCTGCACCCGGACTCGCTGATCACGGCCGTGACCGCCGGCTGGTCGAGCGCGGGCGCGGCGGCCGGGAGTCCGTGCTCGCCGTCGGCGCCCACCCCGACGACGTGGAGATCGGCGCGGCCGGGGCGCTGCTCGCGCACCGCGCGGCCGGCGCATGACGTCGCCATCCTGACCATGAGCCGGGGCGCCCGCGGCGGGTCCCGACGACGCGCCGGGCCGGCGAGGCCCGGAACGCGGCCCGAGATCCTCGGCGCCGAGCTCGTACCTGGAGGACCTGGAGGACACCCGGATCAGCGAGTCCGACCCGACGATCAGCGCCATCCGGGCCGTCGTGGAGGCCGTGCAGCCGACCATGCATCTACACCCACTCCATCCACGACGTGCACCAGGACCACCGCAACACCCACCGGGCGGTCATGGTCGCGGCCCGCGGCATCGGCTCGGTGTTTTGCTACCAGTCACCGTCGGCCACCGTGGACTTCCGGCCGGGCCGGTTCATCGACCATCGACGAGCACATCACGACCAAGCTCGCCGCCATCGGGGCGTTCGGCTCCCAGGTGGCGGTGCGCGAGTACCTGGAGCCCGACCTGATCGAGGCCACGGCCCGGTACTGGTCCCGGTTCGGCGGCGGCCGCCACGCCGAGGCCTTCGAGGTCGTCCGCGACCAGGCGTCCGGGCCCGCGGTCGGCTGGACCGCCGCGGAGACCGCCGAAGAGGAGGCCGCCGCCGACGCAGAGCTCCTGGAGACCACGGTCAGGGAGAACGCGACCGATGAGAGTGCCGCCCGGCAGATCCTGGAGGCAGGCCATGCCATCACCTGAGGTGCAGCACAGCGACGATCAGCGTTCTGGTCACCGGCGCGGGCGGCCCGGCCGCCATCGCGGTGCTCAAGTCTCTGCGCGAGGATCCCGGCGTCGGGCTGATCGCCGCGGACATGGACTGCTGGGCCGCGGGCCTGTACCTGGTGCCGCCCGCGGACCGGACCGTCATCCCGGCGGGCGCTGGCCCCCGGTTCTGCCGCGCTGCTGCTGGCCCGCTGCCTCGAGCTGGGCGCCGACGTGGTCATCCCGACCGTGGACGCCGAGCTGCGCCCGCTGGCCGCCGCCCGGCGCACCTTCGAGCAGGCCGGCGTGCGGCTCATGCTGCCGTCCGCGTCGGCCCTCGACCTCACGCTGGACAAGCTGGCCCTGGCCCGGGCCTGCGCCGGGGTCGTCCGGGTGCCGCGCACCGAGCCGGCTGGACGCCGAGACCGACCCGGACTCGTGGAGCTACCCGGTGGTGGTCAAGCCGCGCACCGGCAGCGGCTCGCGGGACATCAGCGTCATCGTGTCCGCCGCCGAGCTCAAGGCCCTGGAGCCGTCGGCCGACTTCATCATCCAGGAGTACCTGCCCGGCGAGGAGTACTCCATCGACGTGCTGGCCGACGTCGACGGCCGCGTCGTCGCCGGGGTGCCCAGGGTCCGGGCCCGGGTCGACTCCGGCGTCTCGGTGGCCGGCCGGACCCTGCACGACCGCGAGCTGGAGTGGTTCGGCGCCGCGGTCGCCGAGCACGTCGGCCTGACCTTCATCTCCAACGTGCAGGTCCGGCGGGACCAGCACGGCCAGCCCGCGCTGCTCGAGGTGAACCCGCGGGTTCCGGGGTCGCTGCCGCTCACCGTGGCCAGCGGCGTGGACATGCCCCGGATGGCCCTGGACGCGCTGCGCGGCCGGCGGCTGCCCGAGCACGCCGAGTTCTGCGAGAAGGCCATGGTCCGCTTCCTGGAGGAGCGCTTCCTCGACCTGTCCGAGATCTCGGCCACCGCGGCGTGATCATCGAGAAGTGGATCCTCGTCGCACTGGTCATGGCGGGCGCCATTCCGCTGGTTGTGGCCAGCTATCAGTTCCTGCTCATCGGCTTCCATTCCGGCGGCTGCATTACGCCCAGTGCGCCCCGTACTTCCCGCGCACCGCGATCCTCATCCCGGCCTGGAACGAGGCCGCCGTGCTCGGCGCCTCCATCGACCGCCTGATGGGCCTGGAGTACCCCAGAGACCGGCTGCGGGTGTTCGTCATCGACGACGCCAGCACCGACCAGACGCCGCAGGTGGTCGCGGCCAAGGCGGCGGAGTACCCCGGCTCGGTCGTGCACCTGCGCCGCGAGGTCGGCGGCCAGGGCAAGGCGCACACCCTCAACCACGGCCTGGCCCAGATCCTGGCCGACGACTGGATGCAGGCCGTGCTGATCATGGACTCCGACGTCATCTACGAGCCGCCCTCGCTGCGGCTGATGACCCGGCACCTGGCCGACCCGGAGGTCGGCTCGGTCACCGGCTACATCAAGGAGGGGAGCCGGCCGGGGAACTACCTGACCCGGTTCATCGGCTACGAGTACATCACCGCGCAGGCCGCCGCCCGGCGCAGCCAGAACGTGCTCGGCGCCATCGCCTGCCTGGCCGGCGGGGCCCAGCTGCACTCGCGGGCCAACCTGGAGGCCATCGGCGGCCGGATCGACACCGGGACGCTGGCCGAGGACACCATCACCACGATCAAGACCCAGCTGCGCGGCGCTCGGGTGGTCTTCGAGCCGCACGCCGTCGTCTGGGCCGAGGAGCCCGGCACCATCGGCGGCCTGTGGAAGCAGCGGCTGCGCTGGGCCCGCGGCAACGTACAGGTGTCGCTGCGGTTCTGGCGCGTCTGGTTCCATCCGCAATCGCGGGCACCGGCTGGGCAGCATCAGCTTCGGGCTGTTCTGGTTCTCCCTGCTGCTCCAGCCGATCTTCATGATCCTGGCCTCGGCCTCGCTGATCACGCTGTTCTTCATCGACAAGTCGCTGGCCTGGGACGCGTTCCACGCCCTGTGGATCACCAACCTGCTGGCCTACGCTTCATCACCAGCTTCGCGCTGCTCATCGATCCGCCGACCGGCCGGCGGGTGTGGCGCGAGGCGCTGCTGTTCCCCGGCGCCATCAGCGTGCTCATCATGCTGGCCGCCATCGCCCCGGTGCCGCTCCGCTTCATCGCCTATCACGGCCTCAGCCACGTCGGCGCCTACGGCGCGGGCGGGCTGGCGGGCGGGGTCGAGCTGTTCACCTACGTCTGGCTGGGCGGCTCGATGCTCGTGGCCTACCTGGCCAAGCTGGCCGAGGGCCGGTTCGCCGGCCGGTTCACCAGCCCGCTGCTCATCTACCTGGCCGGCTACGGCTCGCTGCTGTGCGCGGTCACGTTCGCGGCCTTCATCAAGCAGCTCCGGGGGGCCGACACGACCTGGGACAAGACCGAGAAGACCGGGAAGGTGGCGATCAGCGCATGACGCCCCGGGAGCAGATGGACGCCGAGGTGAGCCAGGCCACCCGCTACGAGCGCGGGCTCGCGGTCAAGATGCTCATCGCCCTCGGCGTCGTCGCGGTCATCGTCGTGATCCGCCTGCTGGTGGTCTAGCCCGGCCGCCATCCACCTTTGTTAAATGTCAATCAATCCATGACGCTGCGGCCCTCGGCGGGGATGGGCGGGGCCCAGCTTGGCCGGGGGATGAGGCAGAACGGATGGCCGGCCGGGTCCGCGTAGACACCGTCGCCGTCGAGCTTCCTGGCCCCGAGGGCCAGCACGCCGGGCCCGGCCGCCGCCACGTCCTCGACCATGACGTCCAGGTGGAACTGCTGGGGGACAGCGGGATCCGGCCAGGTGGGCGGCCGGTGGTCCGGGGCGAGCTGGAAGGCCAGGCCGGACGACGTGTCGCTGGCCGCGACGACCACCCAGTCGTCGCTCTGGTAGGTGACCGGCTGCCCGAGCAGCCGCGAGTAGAAAGCGGCCAGGGCCGCCGGGTCAGGGCAGTCGAGCACGACATGGTGCAGTCGTCCGAGCATGCCGTCAGCATGGCAGAGGCGATGGTGCGGCCGGGTGTTTACTGATCTGGTGGAGATCGGCGAGGTAGACCAGCTCACCGGGGCGCTGGCCGGCGTGCGCCGGACCACGACGGAAGGCCTGGCCCAGTGGCGCTACCACGGCCGGCTGGTCGCCCGCCAGCTGGACGACGACCATGTGGTGATCCGCGCCGATTTCGACTACCGCGACCTGCTGCTGCGGCAGTTCCCCCAGACCTTCAGCGTGCCCGCCCGCTTCACCAAGCACATGATGGTCGTGGCCGACCTCACCATAGGCAACTCCGGCGCCATCGAGGATGCCCTCCAGGCCGCCTGGCAGCTCCAGCGCAGTTTCGGCTGAGGCGGCCGGACGCCACAGCGTTTTACGCCGACAAAGTCGGACTTCAGGCACTCGAGTCTCAGTCTCTCCAGGCAAAAGACGGGCGGGTAGGGCTCACGGTTGGAGATGGCATCAACCAGCTCTTCCTCTATCCCGCCCAGGCCATTGCCCGGATGCCGGGTGGCGGCGAGGCGGCGTGGTTCAAGAACTCGGAAGGCAATCTGGTCGGCCTCGTTCCTGCCTGAGGAGATTCAGGTGCTCGTCGTGATCGGCTAGCGGGCGGCCCAGTGGGCTAGCAGGTCGGCCTCGCGCTCGGGGGTCAGGCCGATGCCGTCGGGCTTGGGGGTGGGGGCGGCCAGTTCGGCGGCGTGGGTCTCGGTGACGCTGTCGGCCAGCGGGCGCGGGGCCAGCCCGGCGGCGCGGGCCCGGGCCGGGTCGGCGGCGTTGATGTCGCTTTCGGTGTCGGCGGCGGGCCAGAGCGGCAGGGTCTCGTCGTCCTGGCCCTCGGCCTTGAGGAAGTCGCTGTCGACCCAGGTCAGCGTGGTGCCCGGCGGCGCGACGGCGGCGGCGATGGTGTCCAGGAGCTGGCCGAACCCGAACGGCGGCGGCGGGCTGACGGCGTGGAAGGTCCCGGCGGTGTGGTTCTCCAGCAGGCGGACGGTCCAGGTGGCCAGGTCGCGGGCGTCGATGACCTGGATCGGGTCTTCCGGGTTACCGGGAGCCAGGACCTGGCCGCCGCGCGCGATGCGCTCCACCCACCAGGTGAACCGGTAGGTCTTGTCGTAGGGCCCGATCACGTAGGTGGGCCGGACGATCGTGGTGCCGGACCCGAACAGCTCGACCGAGACCCGCTCGCAGGCCACCTTGAGGCCGCCATAGGTCTCGAGCGTGATCTCCTCGGTGTCCGGGTCGGCCAGCTCGTTCAGCGGGGCGTCCTCGCTGAAGCCGCGGGCCACGGGCGTCCGGTATACCGACGCGGAGGAGATGAACAGGTACTGCCCGCCCCGCCCGTCCAGCTTGGCGGCCAGCGAGCTGACCTGGCGCGGCAGGTAGGCGCTGACGTCGACCGTGGCGTCCCACTCGCCCTGGCCGAGCTCGGCCAGGCTCTGGTTGCGGTCGCCGGTCAGGTGGGTGGCCTCGGGGAACAGGTCGGCCCCGGTCTGGCCCCGGTGGAACAAGGTCACCTGGTGGCCGCCGTCGATGGCGGCCTGGGCGATGTGCCGGCCGACGAACGCCGTGCCGCCCATGATCAGAATGCGCATGAGGCTGACGGTAGCCCATCTGACCGCGGCGTCCGCGGGCTGCGTAGCATGACCGGCCATGGACCCCCCAGAGTCGGCCCGGCTCGCGCGCGTCGAGCGCCAGGTGGCCTACCTGCTCCAGCATCTCGGCATCGATCCGGGGGTGGCGGCGGGCGAGGCGGGCACCTCGACGTTCGGCTCGCCCGGTGACCTCTTCGGCCCGCCAGTCCCGGTATCGGGGCCGGTGCCAGGGCCGATGCCGGGGTCGATGCCGGGGCCGGTCGGCTTCAGCGATCCAGCGCCGGGTTCCCCGGCCAGCCCTTATCCGCCTGAGCTGCTGGTCGCCCTGCAGCGCGGGCGGATGGTCGAGGCCATCAAGATCTACCGCCAGGCCACCGGAGTCGGCCTGAGAGAGGCCAAGGCCGCGTGCGAGGCCCTGGCCAGGGGCGGGCTGCCCTAAGCCGCACCGGCCCTGGGCCCTAGCCGATCAGGCGCCGGTCGCCGCCGCCGCCCAGGTCGGCGATCCAGGACTCGGTGACCTTGAGGTCGGTGCGGGTCTCGGCGACCAGCTCACGGCGGTCCTTGCCCTTGATGGCCAGCTGGCGCGGCGTGTCGCTGGCGGTCAGCCGCAAGGCCAGGGCCGGGCACATGTCCACGGCCTGGCGGGCCTCGCGCTCCAGCCACGGCGGCACGGGCATGTCCAGCGGCACCGGGTAGCCCTGGCGGTCGAGCTGCACCAGCTCGGGCACCAGATGCGCGCACAGCCCGTGGCCGCGGCAGCGGGTCCAGTCGATGGACAGCCGGTGCTCGGTCGGGCCGACCGGCATGGGCAGGACGCCGCGTACGGGCCGACCGCAGGTGCCGCGGAACAGGTGCGCGGTCAGGTCCTCGGTGAGCACGTCGAGCGCGGACAGCACGAACCGGAACACGCCGTCGGGGTGAGAGCACGCGCCCCGGCCGCGGACGGCGGCAGCGGCCCGGCGGGCGGTGTCCAGGGCGTCCAGCCCGCCGGAGCCGTCGGCGACCGCGGCCAGCGACCGGGCGATGCCGGGCAGGCCGAGCTTGCACGGGCCGCACTGGCCGGACGACTCGCCAGCCAGGTAGCTGGCGACCCTGGCCACCTCGCCCATGGCGCAGGTGCCGGAGCCGAGCGGCAGGATGATCCCGGCGCCCAGCGTGCCGCCGGCGGCGGTCATCCCGGCCCGGCTGACCGGCACGTCGTACGCGGTCTCGGTGGGCAGCCACATGCCGTGGTAGCCGCCGATCAGGACGCCGTCCTCGGGGGTGGCGCCGCACAGGTCGAGTACCTCGCCCAGCGGCAGGCCCGTGGGCACCTCGACCACGGCGGGCCGGGACACGGAGCCGCCGACGGACAGCAGCACGGTGCCGGGCTCGTCCTGCGTGCCGGTGGAGGCGAAGGCGTCGGGGCCGAGCGTGGCCAGCAAGGCGATCTGGGCGAACGTCTCGGCGTTGGACAGCAGCGTGGGCCGGTTGTCGACGCCGCTCTCGCTGGCCCGGGTCTTGCGGCCGCTGGGCAGCGAGGTCCGGCCGTTGATGGCATTGACCAGCGCGCTGCTCTCGCCCGAGACGAACCGCTCGGGCACCTGCACGACGATCAGCATCTTGCGCAGGTCGGGCTCGGTGTTGACCAGCGAGGTGACCCACTGGGCCATCTCATGGTCGGCGACGCCGATGACGATCTCCTTGGACCGCAGCGCCCAGGCGACGACCAGGGCGCCGCCCAGCACCAGGTAGGGCGACTTGCGCAGCAGCGTCTTGTCCTTGAGGCTGCCGGGCTCGCCCTCGGTGGCGTTGATCACGACCACGCACGGGCGCTTGCGGGCCCGGGCCGCGGCCACGGTGGCCTGGAGCTTGCGGGCCACGGGGAAGGCGGCGCCGCCGCGGCCGCGCAGGTCCACCTGCTGGGCCATGGCGATGAGCTGGTCGGCGGTGAGCCGGGGCAGCTTGCCGAAGATCGCCTGGTAGGCGTTGAGGTCGATGTGCTGCACTCGGTCGAGGCCAGCGAACAGCCGCGCCTGCCCGATGGACAGGGTCTGCGGCGCTGGCGACGGGGGGGTCACTGGGCCCCTCCGCGCGATGGCATCCACTCGCCGGGCGGCGTCCACTCGCCTGGTGCTGACCAGTCACCAGGGTTGGCGTCGTCCGGCGTGGTCCAGCCCTCGGGGGTGGACCAGTCACTTGGCGCGATCCAGCCGCGCGGGGTGGTGGTTTCGCCCGGTGTGGCCCAGTCACCGGGCGTGGTTCGCTGTCGTGGTGCGGACCAGTCCGGTGGTGGTGGCTGCCCGCCCAGGCCGGATCCGGCGTCCGGCCCGGCCCAGTCCCGCGGCACGGTCCGGTGGCCAGGTGCGTCCTGCGGCCCGGGCCAGTCGCGCTGGCCCCCGCCGGGCCCGCCGCCGGGTATGGCGTTTCCCGGCCAGCCAGCGCCTGGCAGGCCGCCGCCGGGCACGGCACGATCGGCCGGCGGGACAGGATGGCCAGGCGGAGCAGACCAGTCAGGGGCGACATTGAGACCGGGCGACGCGGCCCAGCCCGGCGCGGACGGCGGGTCATAGGACGCCGCCGGCTGCGGCGGGGACGGGGCGTTATAAGGCGACGCGGACGGATCGTAGGCACCGCCCCAGCCGGGGGAGTCGTGGGCACCGGACCAGTCCTGCGGCGCGGCCGGAGCTCCGTAACCGGGCGCGTCGTGCACGGGAGCGTCGTAAGCAGGAGCAGCCCAGCCCGGCGAGGTGTGGGGGCCGCCGGCGTCCGCCTGGCCAGCCCAGCCCGGCGACGCCATCCAGCCGGCCTGCGGCGCGTCGGCCGACTCCCGCCAGCTGGGGGTCACCGGCTCGCTGACCGGAGCGGTCGCGGGCACTCCGGAGAGGATCGGGGCCGGGCCGGCCTGGCCCGCTCGGCCCGACGAGCCGACGGGCAGGGCGATCGGCTGTGACATCGCCGGACTGACCGGCGCCATGCTGACCCGGCTGCCGGGGATCACGCCCTCGGCGGGCGCGCTCAGCCGGTCGGTCACCGGGTGGGAGATCTTCTCCTCCTCGCTGCGGATGGTCGCGGCGAAGCGGACCGCCAGCGCCAGCAGCACCAGGGCCACGCAGGCCCCGTAACTCCAGTCCACGTAGGGGTGCGCGGACCGGCCGCCGAGCAGGCCGTGGATGATCGACAGCGGCCAGGCCAGGTAGGCGACGGCGTGGATGGCCCGCCAGGCCCAGGGCAGCTTCCCGGCGAACTTGCCGCGCAGGTAGCCGGTGATGATGATCAGGACGGTCAGGTCAAAGGCGATGGTCCCGAGGCCCGTGTACAGGGTGCGAAAGTGCGCGTGGAACGGGACGACCGCGTCGATGATGTCCACCCGGCGCGCGGTGATCTCCAGCACGATGTGCGCCACCAGGGCGGTCAGCGCGGCCAGCGACACCCCGCGGTGCAGCGCCTGGGCCACAACCCGGTTGGCTGGCCGCATCACGATGCGGTCGGTGGCCACCAGGCCCACGCCCACCGCGGTGGTCAGCCCGATGAGGGCGAAGACGCCCATGTACTTGAGCAGGAAGGCGTGCACGCCGCCGACGATGGACTGGCCATGGCTGGTGTGCTCGGCCGCGATCACCCCCGCGATCACCACCGCCGCGAGCACGAGCGCGGCGATCAGCCAGCGTCGCGGAGACCGCTGGCCGGGGACCGGATTAGGCGGGCGATACCCGCTGGTCCCGCCGCGGCTGGTTGTCATTCACGCCTCCTGGGGGAAGTAAAGGGAGTACCGGGCCGTGGTCGACAGCCCTGACACTCCGCTTCGCCTACCTTGTGGATATTTCAAGATCCCCCAGCTGCGTTCGCATCGTATCGCCGCCGATCACGAGTCCGCAGCGAATCCGCATAGTATCAGCAACATTGCCGAGTTTGCCCAGCTCAGGGCCAGGATGAGCACTGCGATTTAACGCTCATCCACAGCCTTTGACCAGGCTCTCAGTCGTGCTCGCTGAGAAACTTACGGACGTGTGACATATATGCATTCCGCTCTTCCCAGAATGGCATGTGCGAGCTCTCATCCAGGATGACCTGCTCGGCCTGTCGGAGGCCCGAGACCAAGGCCTGCTGGACGCCCGGCGTGGCCTCGTCGTAACGGCCGGAGATCACCAGGGCGGGCACGCTGATCCGGTCCAGCCGGTCGACCGCCGACCATTCCGCGAACGACCCGATCACGTGGAACTCGGACGGGCCGTTGGTGGTGTGGTACACGGTCGGGTTGGTGTCCATCAGCTCGAAGGAGCGCAGTACCTCGGTCGGCCACTCGTCGAGTCGGCAGACGTGCCGGGCGTAGAAGACGTTGCAGGCCTCGGCGTACTCCGGGTTGCTGGTCGTCCCGGCCTCCTCGTGCCGGCGCAGCGTCGCCTCGACCTCGGGCGGCAGGTCGGCCCGGAGCTTGTTGGCCTCCACGGCGAAGTGGCCGAAGGCGGCGGCGGTGTTGGACAGCACCACCGAGCGCAGCCCGGCGGGCTGGGTGATGGCATGCTCCTGGGCGAGCATGCCGCCCCAGGACTGGCCGAGCACGTGGTAGCGGTCGCCGATGCCCAGGTGCCCGATCAGGTTGTCCAGCTCGCGCGCGAACAGGTCGACGGTGTAGTAGTCGGCGCCGCGATCCGCGAAGTGCGTGGAGTTCCCGTTGCCGGTCTGGTCGTAGAAGATCACCGGGCGGCCGTCGTCGGCCAGGTCAGCCATGGACAGCAGGTAGTCGTGGCTGGCCCCCGGCCCGCCGTGCAGCGTGACCAGCGGCGCGGGCCCGACCCCGGCCCGGCTCGCGGCCAGGTCGCCGACCACCAGATACCAGGTCTCGTGGCCCTCGAAGTCCGCACGTCCCTCGTGCAGTGGCATCGTCATCTGCCCAGCTTGGCAAAGTAATCCGGATGATGTGGCTGAATCCGGGCATTGGGCGGGGCCCGCGCGCGGCTATAGTTCGGTCATCTACCCCCGCCCCCCGCAGGCCGGAGAGGGATGCCATGCCTCAGCAGACAGTGGTCGACCGCGCTCTGGGCCTGGCTCGGCTCGACTTCGCCCCGGCGCACCGCCAGCCTTCGGCCCTGCGGGTCGCCGGGGCCACGGTGGCGTCCCTGGCCGGGTCGCTGGGCGCGGATGCGCTGCTGGTCCTGCTCGGGACCACGGTGTTCCCGTCCACCAGGGGCTACGTGCACTTCGCGTTCGCCGACTACGCCAAGCTGACGGTCATCGGCGTGCTCATCGCCTGCGCTGGGTGGCCCGTCGTGACCAGGGTCAGCTCGGCGCCGCGGTGGCTGTTCCTGCGCCTGGCCGTGCTCACCACCCTGGTGCTTTACCTGCCCGACCTGTACCTGCTGATGCTCGGCGACCCGGTCAGGGCCGTGCTGGTGCTCATGGTCATGCACCTGGCCATCGCGGTCGTGACCTACAACGCCATGGTCCGGCTGGCCCCGGCCCAGCCCGACCCGGCCGGGCCGCGGCGCGGCGCGCACCGGTACGCCGGGCCGGCCGCCTGATCGGGCGCGGCGGCCGGAGGGAACAGCGCGGTGCGGACCATCCTCGTCGCCGGAGGGGTCGCGGTAGTGCCGTTGCTGTTCGTGATCATCACGCTGTCGGTGATCATCCAGGTCGGCTCGTTCAAGCTGACCGGCAGTCGAGTATTCCGGATGGCGCCGTTGCAGCATCATTTCGAGCTGATGGGCTGGGCCGAGACGACAATCGTGGTCCGGTTCTGGCTCATCGCCGGACTATTCGTGGCTCTCGGCCTGGGCATCTTCTACCTGGAATGGCTGCCGGGCTAGGGGTGCCATTAACATTCCGGAAAAATCCCGGCCATCCCTTTGCTGGGCCGTGCGGCCGGTCAATGCTGTTCGGGCAGGAGCTTTCCGACGTACCCCGAGTTGCGGAGGCCGGCGACCGATGCCACGACGCACGCTGCCCCAGAGCCTGATCCGATCCAGCCTGGCCCGATCCAGCCTGATCCTCGCCGCGGGGGTGCTCGCGGTGGCCGGGACCGCGGCCACGGCCGGCGCCGCCTCCGCCCTGCCGCAGGCCCGCCACCAGGCGGCCGCCGCGCACCGGGCCGTGATCAGGCCCGCGACCCGGCGGGCGGGCGAGCCGGACTTCGGGCCGAACGTGTACGTATTCACGCCGAGCATGCCGCAGAGCCAGATCCAGGCCACCGTCAACGCCATCGCCACCCAGCAGATCTCCAATCAGTTCGGCACCCAGCGCTACGCGCTGCTGTTCGAGCCGGGCACCTACGGCAGTGCCGCCGATCCGCTGACCTTCCAGGTGGGCTATTACACCGAGGTGGCCGGTCTGGGGCAGGCACCGGGCGACGTCACCATCAACGGCACCATCGACGTCTACAACCAGTGCTTCGCCGCTGACAACTGCATCGCGCTGGACAACTTCTGGCGCTCGCTGTCCAACCTCACCATCAACGTCACCGGCCAGTCGGGCTGCCAGTCCGGGACCGACTTCTGGGCCGTCAGCCAGGCCGCGCCGATGCGCCGGGTGGCCATCACCGGCGGCAGCCTGTCGCTGATGGACTACTGCAACGGCTCGCCCGACTTCGCCAGCGGCGGGTTCATCGCCGACTCGGCCTTCTCCGGCGGCACCGTGGTCAGCGGCTCGCAACAGCAGTTCGTGGTCCGCAACAGTGACCTGGATGGCTGGAGCAACGGGGTCTGGAACCAGGTCTTCTCCGGGGACACCGGCGCCCCGGCCCAGGCCTTCGGCGTAACCGGCGGGGCCGGTCCGTACACCACCCTGGCCACCAGCCCGGTGACCGAGGAGGAGCCGTTCCTGCAGACCGACGCGGCCGGGCGGTACAGCGTGTTTGTGCCCGCCGTGCAGGACAACACCTCCGGCACCACCTGGTCGGCCACGACCAGCACGCCGGGCCGGGCCATCCCGATCGGCCGGTTCTTCATCGCCTCGCCCGGCACCCCGGTGGCAGCCATCAACCTGGCGCTGGCCAGCGGCCAGAACCTCATCCTCAGCCCCGGCGTCTACAGCCTGCCCCGGCCGATCGAGGTCACCCGGCCCGACACCATCGTGCTGGGCCTGGGCTTCCCGACGCTGGTCCCGCAGCACGGCACCGCGGCGGTGCGGGTGGCCAGCGTGCCCGGCGTGAAGCTGTCCAGCCTGATCATCGACGCCGGCCCGGTGAACTCGCGGGTGCTGCTCCAGGTCGGCGGCCGCGGCGGCCCGTTCAGCGGCCGCGCCGCCGACCCGACGCTGGTCCAGGACGTGTTCTTCCGGATCGGCGGCGCGACGGCGGGCCAGGCCACCGACAGCCTCGTGGTCAACAGCTCGCACGTGATCCTGGACGACATCTGGGCCTGGCGGGCCGACCACGGCGCCGGGGTGGGCTGGACCGACAACACCGCCGACACCGGCCTGCGGGTCAACGGCGATTACGTGACCGCCTACGGTCTGTTCGTCGAGCACTACCAGAAGTACCAGGTCGTCTGGAACGGGCAGCACGGCACCGACATCTTCTTCCAGAACGAGATGCCCTACGACCCGCCCAGCCAGGCCGCCTGGATGGCCCGGCCGGACCAGGACGGCTACCCGGCGTTCCTGGTCACGCGGCGGGTGTCCAGCTTCCAGGGCTACGGTCTGGGCAGCTACTGCTTCTTCGACCTCGGCCTGCCCATTGAGTCCAGCACCGCGTTCGAGGTGCCCGACACCCCGGGCGTGCAGCTGCACGACCTGCTGACCAGGTTCCTCAACGGCTCGGGCGGCATTGAGAACGTCGTGAACTCCACCGGCGCGGCCGTCGACTCGGCCAACCCGGGCCCCACCGACGTGATCAGCTACCCCTAGCCGGCCACCTACGGTCCGACCTGGGACCGGCATGGCCGAAGATGGGGCATGGACGTCGGCAACATTGCTGAGCTGAACACCTTCCTCCTCCTCGATGCCATCCGGTCCCGCGGCGAGGCCACCCGCCGCCAGCTCGGCCGGGAGCTGGGCCTGTCGGACGCCTCGGTCAGCCGCATCGTCAAGCGGCTGCTGGCCACCGGGATCATCGAGGAGCTGCCGGGGGAGGGCGCGCTGCGCGGCCGCACGCCGTCGATCCTGCGGTTCGTCGGCCCGGTCGGCGGCGTGATCGCGGTGGACCTGGGCGGCACGCGCTGCCACGGCGCGCTGGCCGACCTGGCCGGCGGCACCCTGGCGACGGACTTCCGCGAGCCCAGCGGCGACCACGTCGCCCCCGACGAGCCGAGCCCCGGCGAGCCGAGCCCTGGCGAGCAGAGCCCCGGCGAGCAGAGCCGTGACGAGCGCGGCGGGGACGCGGCCGGCACGCTGCTGAGCTGCATCGAGGCGCTCAAGGCCGCGGCCAGGGATCTGGGCATCCCGGTGCGCGCGGTGGTGGTCGGCATCCCGGCGCTCATCGACCCGGTCAGCCAGCTCGCGGTGGCCGGCCCCAATGTGCACTGGCAGGGCTTTGACCTGCTCGGCGTCCTGCGCGATCGGCTGTCGGAGCCGTTCGAGGTGGACAACGACGTCAACCTGGCCGCGCTGGGCCAGGCCTGGCGCGGCCAGGGCCGCGGCATCCACTCGTTCGTCACCATGTCGCTGGGCACCGGGATCGGCGGCGCGGTGGTCATCGACGGCCACCTGGTGCGCGGCTCGCACAACGCGGCGGGCGAGGTGGGCTACCTCCCGTTCTGGCGCTGGCGCTGGCCCGGTACCGGCTTGCCGCCGGGGCAGGCCGCGGACCGCCAGGGCTTCGAGGACGTGGCGTCCGGGCCCGCCCTCCGCGCCCGGACCGCCGACCTGCTCGCCCAGGCCCAGCGCCCGCCCGGCGAGGCCGGACCAGGTCCGGGGCTTACGGCCGGGTTCGACGTGGCCGACGTGTTCGCCGCCGCGGCCCGCGGCGACGCTCTCGGCCGCCAGGTGGTGGCCGAGCTGACCGGCCACGTGGCCGCCGCCATCACCGGCATCACCGCGCTCGTCGACCCCGAGCGGGTCATCCTGGACGGCGCCATCGGCCGGGCCCTGGAGCCCTGGCTGCCCGCCCTGCGCGAGGCCGTCGCGGCGCACGTGTTCCGGCCGCCGGACATCGTGGTCTCCGGCCTCGGCCAGGACGCCGCCGTCACTGGCGCCATCGCCCGTGCGCTGGCGCTGGTCTCCGAGCTGGACGAGCCCGCCCAGCTCGCCAGGCACGTCAGGCGCCGTCCCGCCGTCCCCGCCGACCGCCCTTAGCCCGCCCCACCTGCCGTCGCCCCCCATCAGGCTCACCAGTGATCGAGGCCGCGCGGACGGGGCGGCAGGCCCGGGACCGGTGGTGGTTGTGGGACTGGCGGGGGGCGCCGGGCAGGATGGCCCCGCGCTGAGCCAGCAGCGAACGTCACCAGCGGCCCTCTGGTGACGTTAGAACAGCACCAGAGGGCCGCTGGTGACCCTGGCTCCAGGCTGTCGCCGTGCGCGGCAGCCCCTCAGCGACGTGACACGGGCCAATCACTACGTTGCCTCCCCGGCTCAGGGTCATCGGCGGCTGTCCAGGAGTCCGCCCGGGACCGGCGAGCGCGAACCTGACCTGGTTCGCGTGGCCCACGTGGCTGGCGGGATTGCTGTGGTTCGGTCCAGCCTGGCTTGGACCAGCCCGCCGCCGGGCCAACGACGTGGTTGTTGCTCCCACGTCGCTCCTACGACGTGGGAGCAACAACCACGTCGCTCAGGTCGCCCGATGCGCCGCTGAGATCGCCCGACGTGGGGCTGGAATGGTGACGTGGGGCTGGAGTGGTGATATGGGGCTGGAGTGGCGATATGGGGCTGGGATGGTGGCGTGGGGCTGGGGTGGTGGTGTGGGGCTGGAGTCCCCGATGCGGCGCCGGGGTTGCCGGGCGTGGCGCCGGGATGGCCCGATGCAGCGCTGGGGTGGCCGGGCGAGGGCTGGGGTGGCCGGGCAAGGGGGGCTGGGGTTGGCCGGCGTGGCGCTGGGGTTGGCCCCGCTGCGTCGCTGCCCTACGTGGTCCGGGGTGGTCCGGCGTGGGGCTGAGCTGGTCCTGCGCCGGGCCCGCGCCGGACCCGCCCCAGGCTCGCGCCGGACCCGCCCCCGGCTCGCGTGCACCGGGAGTCACGGGGGTCTCAGCAGCACCCGGACATCGGGTGAAAGAGCAATCCATTACCGCCTATTGCCCTCCGGTTGCGCAAAAGTTAGAGTCCGGGCAGGCGAGTTTGTTTCAGCCTGAAAATAATTCCGGTGTCCGGGAGGCGCGTTGAAGACTCAGCCACGGATCCGAGGCCTCG
Organism: uncultured Actinomycetota bacterium; assembly: GCA_963730265.1. Classification (GTDB taxonomy): domain Bacteria; phylum Actinomycetota; class Actinomycetes; order Streptosporangiales; family Streptosporangiaceae; genus DASUBV01. The sequence continues at coordinate 2,367,342 of CAVSRG010000009.1, read as the reverse complement.
CGTTCGGCCTGGCCGGCCTGTCAGCACTGGTGCTCGCCTCGGGCGGCAGCGTGGCGATGGCCCAGGTCAGCGGCCCGTCAGCGCATCAGGCGCCGGCCGTCAGCAGCGCCCCGCAGGCCCCACGCGCCGCGCGCGCCGCACAGTCCGCCGCGGCGGTCGCCAGCCCGGCCAGGCCAGCCGCCCCGGCCAGCGCCGCCAGCGACCACACCCTCAGCGGCGGCTGGGAGGTGCAGAGCAGCGCCGCGACCACCGACTGGACCAACGGCAACGGCGCGACCCAGGGTGGCGGGGCCATTTCCGCGCCGGGCTTCTCCACGGCCGGCTGGCTGCCCGTCGCGGCCGACGACGCCGGCGCCGTCGGCACCGAGGTCGAGGCCCTGCTCCAGAACGGCGTGTGCCCGCTGGACCAGAGCCTCCAGCCGGTCAACCAGAGCGCCGACAGCACCAGCAGCGTCTTCTACTCCAACAACATGCAGCAGTGCTTCGGGCCGCCGCAGACCAGGGAGGGCGCGGACACCAACCCGCTGTTCAGCGTGCCCTGGTGGTTCCGCACCGACTTCACCCCCAGCGTGCCGCCCGGCCAGGACGCCAAGCTGGTCATCAACGGCGTGATGGGCCAGGCCGACGTCTGGGTCAACGGCACTGAAGTGGCCACCCAGGCCACGGTCGAGGGCGACTACACCAGCTACACCTTCGACGTCACCAGCCTGCTCCGCCACGGCGGCAACACCCTGGCCCTGGAGCTGTTCCCCAACAACCCGAGCACCATGTTCACGCTGGACGACGTGGACTGGAACCAGATCCCGCCGGACAACAACACCGGCATTCAGTTCCCGGTGCAGCTGCACGTCTCGGACGCGCTGGGCGTCAGCAACGTGTACGCGACCCAGAACGACGCCCCCGACATGAGCAGCGCGGCGCTGACCGTGCACGCCGACGTGGCCAACAACACCGGCTCCCAGCAGACCGGCCTGGTCACGGCGCAGGTCACTCCGCCCGGCGGCGGCTACCCCATCCAGGTCAGCCAGCCCGTCACCCTCCCCGCCGGCGCGACCAGCACGGTCACCTTCACCCCCCGCTCCGCTCCGCAGCTCACCCTGCGCCATCCGCAGCTGTGGTGGCCCTACCAGATGGGCGGCCAGCCGCTGTACCGGGTGCGCGCGTGGGTGTCGGCGCACGGCCAGGTCTCCGACGTCTCCCGCTCGGTCCTGCTCGGCATCCGCTCGGTGTCCACCTACCTGACCGCGCCGTCGGCGGAGGCGCCCGACGGGGTCCGGGTCTTCGAGATCAACGGCGTGCCGTTCGACTTCCGGGGCGGCGGCTGGTCGGAGAACCTGTTCCTGCACTACTCGGCGTCCGACCTGGCCAACCAGATCTCGATGATCAAGAGCATGGGCCTGGACGGGATCAGGACCGAGGGCAAGGAGATGCCGCAGAACTTCTACGACCAGATGGACCGGGCCGGCATCCTGATCGACGCGGGCTTCCAGTGCTGTGACAAGTGGCAGCCCTCGGGCAGCGGCCGGGGCGTCACCGCGCAGGAGTTCCACGTCATGTACCTGTCCTCGCTGACCATCGGCCAGCAGCTGCGCGACCACCCGAGCGTGATCAACTTCAGCTGGAGCGACAACCAGCCGATCAAGGAGCAGGAGGTCGCCTCCCTCGAGGGCTTCGACCAGTCCGGGTTCACCGACCCGAACATCTCCTCGGCCGAGTACAACACCAGCGCGATCCTGGGCCCGTCGGGCGAGAAGGAGGGCCCGTACGACTGGGTGCCGCCGGACTACTGGTACGACACCACCCACTCCAGCAACAACGCCAACGACGACGACAACACGCTGACCAACGTGGGCGGCTCGTTCGGGTTCGACAGCGAGCAGGGCTCGGGCGACACCGTGCCCACCATGGACTCCATCCAGCGGTTCCTGTCGCCCGCTGACCAGGCCACGCTGTGGCAGCAGCCGGACGCGCACCAGTACCACACCAACTACGAGTCGACCGACGGGGCGCACTCGGGCTACTCGTTCGGCACGCTGGACAACCTGGACACCGCGATCGCGCACCGCTACGGCCAGTGGAACAGCCTGGCCCAGTACGTGCAGGAAGCCCAGGTGCAGAACTACGAGGACACCCGGGCGCAGTTCGAGGCCTACCTCGATCACTGGAACAACTACCCGACCCCGTCCACCGGCACCGTCTACTGGCAGCTCAACAAGGGCTGGCCGACCATGCTGTGGGACCTGTACAACTACGACTACGACGAGGCGGGCGCCTACTTCGGGGCCAAGAAGGCCAACGAGGACCTGCACGTGCTGTACGCCTACGACACCGGCACGGTCACCATCGACAACCTGACCGGGGTCACCCAGCCGGGCCTGTCAGTGCAGTCCAAGGTCTACGACCTCAGCGGCCAGGTGCTCGACAGCCAGAACGCGAACGGGCTGTCGCTGGCGCCGCAGGGCGTGCAGAACTCGGTGCTCACCCCGCAGGTGCCCGCGGCCACCACGCCGCCGACGCCGGCCAAGGCCTACTTCGTCGAGCTGACCCTGCGCCAGCACGGCGTCGTGGTGGACCGCAACGTGTACTGGATGTCCACCCAGCACGACGTGATCGACTGGGACTCCACCGAGGGCAACCCGCAGGCCAACAACGGCGCGCCGCTCAGCCAGTACGCCGACATGACCGGCCTGCAGAACCTGCCCTCGGAGCCGGTCCAGGTGGCCGCGGCCACCTCGCCGGGACCCGGCGGCCAGCTGGTCACCAGCGTCACGCTGACCAACCCGTCGTCCAACCAGGCCGTGGCCTTCTTCCTGCGGGCCGACGTGCGGCGCGGGACGGCGGCCGGCACGGCGCTGCCCGGCGACAACGAGGTGCTGCCGGTCAACTGGAGCGACAACGACGTCACCCTGTGGCCGGGCCAGTCCCAGACGCTGACCGCGACCTATGCCGCCTCGGGGCTCAGCGGCGCGACGCCGGTGGTCAGCGTCTACGGCTGGAACACGCCGAACGCGGTGTTCGCCGCGCCGCGATCCGGCCCGGCCCGGGCGGCCGTCAGCCGCGCGCAGCACACCAAGGGCATCAGTTACTTCGGTATCGCAAACGGCACTCCGCGGCACGCCGGGACTCCCCGGGCGGGCAGCGGGGCTCCCGCCCGGGTGGCCGCGGCCAGGTTCACCACGTCGAAGGCGACGGTCGCAGGCGGCCCGGCCCGCCGGACCGCCGGACCGCAGTGGTCGGTCACCTCGGTCGCGAACTCGCCGGACACCACGCCGTCGACCAGCTTCACCCAGGGCGACAACGCCGACACCTACACGCTGACGGTGACCAACACCGGCCACGCCGCCACCGACGGGACCACGCCGGTGACGCTGACCGACGTGGTCGACCCCAACATCAGCATGGTCTCGATCAGCGGGTCCGGCTGGACCTGCGACACCTCCAACGACCCGACCGAGGTGTGCACCGAGACCGGCGGATCGGGTGGCGGCCCGGCCGTGCTCCAGCCCGGCCAGTCCTACCCGCCGGTCACGCTGACGGTCAGCATCCCGCAGACGGCCGGGTACGGCACCCAGGACTCCACGTCCGGGCTGCACGTGACCAACGCGGTGACGGTCACCGGCGGGGCCAGCTCCGGCCCGTCCATCTCCATCGCCAGCGAGACGCCCATCACCGGCCCGCCGGACCTGACCGCCGACAACGCCGTGGCCAGCGCCTTCCGCCAGGGCGACGCCGGCGACCGGTATCAGATCACCGTGCTCAACCAGGGTGCCGGGCCGACCAGCGGCAGCTCGTCGGCGCCCGTCACCGCGACCATCACGGCCCTGCCGACCGGCGTCAGCGTGCAGGCGCTGTACGGCAGCGGCTGGACCTGCAACACGGCCGCGATCACCAGCCCGGTGACCGAGCCGGCCAACACCTGCTACCGCAGCGACGTGCTGGCCGGGGAGAATGGCGAGGAACCGCCGATCACCGTGGTGGCCAGCGTGGCCAACAACGCCGCCGCCTCGGGCAACGAGACGGTCCAGGTGTCGGGCGGCGGCGACGCGGCCTCGCCCGCCAACGTGTCCGCCGCGACCACCATCGCGCCGGCCGCCGACCTCAACGTGGCCAGCAGTCACTCGGGGAGCTTCGCCCAGGGTGACAGCGCGGACACCTACACCCTGACCGTGTCCAACGTGACCGGCCCGAACTCCACGGCCGGCGGTGCCTCGCTGGGCCTGGTCGGGCTGACCGACAGCCTGCCCTGGGGGCTGACCGCCACCGGCCTGTCCGGCCCCGGCTGGACCTGCGACGTGGCCTCGCTGAGCTGCTACCGCAGCGACACGCTGGCGGCCGGGTCGGCGTACCCGCCGGTCACGCTGACCGTGTCGGTGGCCGCCAACGCGCCCGCGTCGGTGACCAACGGCGTCACGGTCTTCGGCGGCGGCATGACCTCGGGCGCGAGCTCCTCCACCGCCAGTGGCGGGCAGAGCGCCACCGACCCGACCACGATCACCCAGTCCGGCCCGGCGGGCACCCCGCCGGTGCCGCCCGGCCCGGCGGTGCTGTCGGTGGCCAGCAGTCACGCGGGCGGCTTCGCCCAGGGTGACAGCGCCGACAGCTACACGCTGACCGTGTCCAACGCGGCCAGCGCGGGCCCGGCCGCGGGGCTGGTCACGCTGACCGACTCGCTGCCCGCCGGGGTCACCCCGGTGCGGATGTCGGGCCAGGGCTGGACCTGCTCGCTGGCTCCGGCAACGCTGCCGGGCACGCCGAACCTGTTCGCGCCCGAGCCGACCTGCTACCGGACCGACGGGCTGGCCGCCGGCGCTTCCTACCCGCCGGTCACGCTGACCGTCGCGGTGGCCAACAGCGTCCAGCCGTCGGTGACCAACACCGTCTCGGTTTCCGGCGGCGGGAACTCCGGCACCGCTACCGGCACTGACCCGACCAAGGTGCAGCAGCTGCCCGCGCTGGTGGTCACCAGCACGGACAGCTCCGGCGGCATCCCGTACGCCCCGTTCGCGCAGGGCGACGGCCCGGCGGCCAAGGACGGCTACACCATCACGGTGGCCAACGACGGCTACGGGCCGACCAGCGGCCCGGTGACGTTCACCGCCACGCTGCCCGCCGGGCTGACCGCGCTGGCCATGTCCGGGTCGGGGTCCGGGTCGGTCTGGTCCTGCCAGGCGGCCACGGCCACCTGCACGCTGACCGGGGGCCCGCTGGCGGCCGGGGCGAGCAGCCAGATCACGCTGCGGGTGGCGGTCTCGGGCAACGCCCCGCAGAGCGTGCCGGTCCTGCTCCAGGCCTCCGGCGGCGGCGAGCTGGCCGCGGCCGACCTGGACACCGGCAACCTGTACAGCACCGTCACCAACGGCGGGGAGGAGGTCGACCAGACCGCCATCACGCCCCGCTAGCCGGGAGGATGTCCCGCTGGTAGCCCCCTGGCGCTATCAGCGGGACATCCCCGTCCGCCCCGGCCCTGGCTGAGGGTCAGGGCGGGCTGTGAGTCAGGGCGCGCAGAGCGCCCAGACGATCTTGCCGCGCGGCCCGTCCGGCGAGTAGCCCCATCCGGCGCTGAGCGCGGCCACCAGCAGCAGCCCGCGCCCGGTCTCGGCATCCGGGCCGGGGTCCTGCGACACCGGCAGGCGCCCGTCGGGGTCCGAGATCCGGACCAGCACCTGGCGCCGGTCGGAGGCGAGCCAGAACCGGATCTGCGGCGCGGCCGCCCCCGCCCGCTGGTCAGCCCGGCCGGCCGAGGCCTGGACCGCGTTGGTGACCAGCTCAGAGACCAGCAGCTCGACGGTGTCGGTCAGGGCCTCGAGCTGCCAGCGGCGGACAACCGTCCTGGCGTGCTGCCGGGCTGGACGCACGGCCTCCGGCCGCGCGTCCAGCCTCAGGTAACTGCGCAGCGACCATGCTCGCAGGCTGACCGCGTTGTCAGCCTGCGAGCATGGCCGCATGGAACGGGCCGCTGTCACGGGAGGGGAGGACGTGACAGCTGCCCCGCGGGGTGTGGCCAGGGACGCAACGGCCAGGGATGAAACGGTCATTCTTCGCGAACGCCCTCCATCAGCTGATGACGCGGAAAACGGCGGCGGAAACCCGTCCGCCCGGCAGCGCCAGCAGCGTTAGGCTGCCAGCACAGGCTCACCGGTCGTCGGCGCGCCGGGCGCCGCCGCTTACCGGACGCTCACCGGCCTGAACGTCGCGCACACGTCGCGCTGCGCAGGACGCTACTGGGAGAGGGCGTGGACTTCGGGCTCCTCGGTCCGCTGCTGGTGCGCGACGGCCCGACTCAGGTGCCCGTCCCCGCACGCCGCCAGCGCGTGCTGCTGGCCGCGCTGCTGCTCAGCCCGGACCGGGTAGTCAGCCTGGATGCGCTGGCCGAGACCCTGTGGGACGGCCAGCCCCCGGTCGGCGCGCGGGGCGCGCTGCACAGCACGGTCCAGCGGCTGCGCTCGACGCTGGGCCCGGCCGGCTCCGGCTTAGTGCACACCAAGGCGCCCGGTTACCTCATCGAGGTCGGCGACGGCGAGCTGGACGTGCGCCGGTTCGGCTCGCTGGTGGCCCAGGGCCAGGCCGCCGCCGCAGCCGGCCGCTGGGATCAGTCGGCCGGCCTGCTGCGGCAGGCCCTCGGCCTGTGGCGCGGTGAACCGCTGGCCGACGTGCCGTCGACGTTGCTGCGGGCCCGTGAGGTGCCGTCCCTGGAAGAGCGGCGGCTCCAGGCGCTCGCCCTGCGCATCGACGCGGACCTGCGGCTGGGCCAGCATGGCCAGCTGGTGCCCGAGCTGCGCCAGCTGGTCACCGCGCATCCCCTCCAGGAGAAGTTCCACGCTCAGCTCATGCTGGGCCTGTACCGCAGCGGCCAGCCGGCTGACGCGCTGTCCGCCTATCAGGACGTGCGCCGCCGGCTGGCCGACGAGCTCGGCGTCGACCCCGGCCCCGAGCTCCGGCGGCTGCAGCAGGCCATCCTGGCCGGCGACCCTGAGCTGCTGCGCCCGCCGGACGACCAGGCCGCCGGGCCGTCCGGCCGGGCCGCCCGGCCGGAACGCGAGCCCCAGCGCGAGCCACGGCCCGAGCCGGTGGTGCCCCGCCAGCTCCCCCCGGCGACGCGGTATTTCGCGGGCCGGGCCGGCGAGCTCAGCCAGCTGGCCGGCCTGCTCGCCGAGGAGGCCGAGGCCAGCGCCGCGGTCACCATCGTCACCATCGACGGCACCGCCGGAGTCGGCAAGTCCACTCTGGCCGTGCACTTCGCCCACCAGGTCGCCGAGCGGTTCCGGGACGGGCAGCTGTACGTGAACCTGCGCGGCTTCGACCCGGCCGGGCCGCCGATGGCCACCGCCGAGGCGATCAGGCTGCTCCTCGACACGCTGACCTCGCCTGACGCCGCGCTGCCGGCCAGCCTGGACGCCCAGGCCGGGCTGTACCGCAGCCTGCTCGCGGGCCAGCGGATGCTGCTGCTGCTCGACAACGCGCGGGACGCCGACCAGGTCCGCCCGCTGCTGCCCGGCAGCCCCGGCTGCCTGGTCATCGTGACCAGCCGCAGCCAGCTGATCAGCCTGGTCGCGGCCGAGGGCGCCTACCCGGTGACGCTGGACGTGCTGACCGACGCCGAGGCGCGCGAGCTGCTGACCGAGCGGCTGGGCGAGCACCGGGCGGCCAGCGACCCGGCGGCCGCGGGCGAGCTGATCCGGCTGTGCGACCACCTGCCGCTGGCGCTGAGCATCGCCGCCGCCCGCGCCGCCAGCCAGCCCGAGTTCCCGCTGGCCGCGCTGGCCGCGGACCTGCGCGACGCCCGCGGCCGGCTGGACGCGCTCGACTCCGGCGATACCGCGGCCAGCGTGCGGGCCGTGTTCTCCTGGTCCTACCACCAGCTCGACGCCCCCTCGGCGCGAGTATTCCGGCTGCTCGGGCTGCACCCCGGCACCGGCATCGGCGCCGCCGCCGCGGCCAGCATGGCCGGCCTGCCCCAGCGCGAGGCCCGCCAGGCGCTGGGCGAGCTGACCAGGGCCCGGCTGCTGGCCGCGGCCGAGCCAGGCCGGCTCGCCTTCCACGACCTGCTCCGCGCCTACGCCACCGAGCGGGCCGAGGCCGAGGACTCCGGGGCCGAGCGGCGCGAGGCTGTCGGCCGGATGCTCGATCACTACCTGCACACCGCCTGCGGCGCGGCCGTGATGCTGCATCCGACCCGCCGGCCGATCAGCCCCGAGGCCCCGCGGCCGGGCACCGCGCCCGAGCAGTTCGCCGACGCCGGCCAGGCCCTGGCCTGGTTCGAGGCCGAGCGGCCCGCGCTGCTGGCCGTCACCGCCGCCGCCGCCGAAGCGGGGTTCGACCGGCACGCCTGGCAGCTCGCCTGGGCCGTGAGCCTCTTCCTTGACCTGCGCGGCTACTGGCACGACGAGGCGGCGGTCGGGCGGATCGGGATCGCGGCCGCGGAACGGCTCGGCGAGCTGGAGGGCCTGGCCGAGGCGCACCGCAACTACGGCGTGGCCTGCGGCCACCTCGGCTGGCACGCCGAGGCCTACCAGCACCTGGAGGAGGCGCTGCGCCGGTACGTCAAGATGGGCAGCCGGGTCGGCGAGGCCTACGCGCACAGCGCGCTGGCCATCACCCTGGGCAACGAGGGCCGCGAGCCCGAGGCGCTCGACCACGCCCGGCAGGCCCTGGAGCTGTTCACCGCCCTTGACTTCCCGGCCGGGCGGGCCAGCTCCCTGAACCATGTGGGCTGGTCGCTGGTTCAGCTCGGCGACTACCACGAGGCGCTGCGCTACTGCCACGAGGCGCTGGACCTGCTGGTCGTACTGGGCAACCGGCAGATGGAGGCGGCCACGCTGGACAGCATCGGGTACGCCCACTTCCACCTGGGCCACCACGCCGAGGCCGTCGAGTATTTCCAGCGCTCCCTGGCCGTGAACACCAAGCTCGGCGACCGGCTGGGCCTGGCCGAGGTGCTGTCGCACGTGGGCGACGCCCGCCGCGCCGCCGGCGACCTGGCCGGGGCCAGGGCGGCCTGGGAGGAGTCACTGGCCGTCCTGGCCGAGCTGCACCGGTCGGACGCCTGGCAGCTCCGGGCCAAGCTCAGCGAGCTCGGCGAACTCGATGCCGGGGAGCCGGCCGGAGACCGCGCGCCGGCCGGCACGGCGTGACCGCGCTTACAGCCGGTCCAGCGCGGCCAGGATGCGGCGCTCGGAGACCGGGCCCCTGGTGCCCAGCGTCTGGGCGAACAGGCTGACCCGCAGCTCCTCGATCATCCAGCGCACCTCGCGGGCCGCCGGGCCGTCCCGCTCGGCCTCGGGCAGCCGGGTCAGCGCGGAACGGTAGTCCTCGCTGACCCGCGTGCACGATCGCCATCCGCTCGGCGTCGCGGCGCAGCTCGCCGGGCGCCTTGTCCAGCCGCCGGGACATGGCCCGCAGGTAGCGGACCACGTCGGTCAGCCGGGCGGCGCCGGTGTCGGCCACGAACCCGCGGTAGATCAGGCCGCCGAGCTGGGCCCGCAGGTCGGCCACCACCGGGGCCAGCGCCGCGCTGGACGCGCGGTCCAGCCCGACCTCGACCTCGTGCGCCTCGGCCAGCACCCGGGCGACCACCTCCACCACCGCGGCCGCGTCGGGGGCCAGTGACCTGCGGGCCGCCTCCAGCAGCCGGGCGAAGCCCGCCGCGTCCCTGGCCGGCCCGCCCGCCGCGTCGATCACCTGGTCGGCCGCGCAGGCCGCGCAGTCGTCCAGCAGCGCGCCCGCGCTGGCGTACGGATGCCGGCTCAGCGCCAGCTTGGTCGTCACCGGCAGGTCGGCGGCCACCGCGCGCACCCCCGAGGCCACCTGGAGCAGGATCAGCCGCCGGGTGCCCAGGCGCATCGCCGCGCGGGCCTGGGCCGGGGTCTCGAACAGGGCCACGTCCACCGAGTCGCCCGCGTCCCTGAGCGCCGGATAGGCCCGGACCTGGCCCGACTCGAACACCTGCGGCAGCGTGCCGATGTCCCAGCTGCGCAGCCCGGTCCGGGTCAGGCCGCGGGCGGCCTGGCTGAGCGTGGCCCGCAGCCGCGGCGCGAGCTGCTGGCGCAGCGCGTCCAGGTCCTTGCCGCTGGCCAGCACCCGGTCGCCGTCCACCACCCGGTAGGTCATCCGCAGGTGGGCGGGCAGCCGGGACAGGTCGAAGGCGTCGCGGGGGATCATCAGGCCGGCCCGGCGGCCCAGCTCGTCGCCCAGGGCATCCAGCAGGCTGCCGTGCGGGGTGCCCAGCTGGCCGACCACCTCGCGCGCGGTGTCCGGCGCGGGCACGAACGCGGTGCGCAGCTGCTTGGGCAGCGAGCGGATCAGCTCGGTGACCAGCTCCAGCCGCAGGCCCGGCACCTGCCAGGCCAGCTCCTCGCCGTTGACCTGGTTGAGCGAGGCCAGCGGCACGTCGACGGTGACCCCGTCGTCGGGCTCGCCGGGCGCGAACTCGTAGGTCAGCGGCAGCCCGGCCCAGTTCAGCGGGTAGTCGGCCGGGCTGACGTGGTCGGCGGCCGGGCCGACCAGCTCGGCCGGGGAGAAGGTGAGCAGGCCAGGGTCGTCCTGCCGGGCCTTCTTCCACCAGGCGTCGAAGTGCCGGGCCGAGGTCACGCTAGCCGGGATCCGCTCGTCGTAGAACTCGAACAGCGCGGCATCGTCCACCACGATGCCGCGCCGCCGGGCCCGCCGCTCCAGGTCCTCGGCCTCGTCGAGCAGGCGGCGGTTCTCGTGGAAGAACCGGTGCCGGGTCTGCCAGTCACCCTCGACCAGGGCGCTGCGGATGAACAGCTCGCGCGCCCCGGCCGGGTCGATGCGCCCGTAGGTCACCGGCCGCGCGGCCACGATGGGCAGGCCGTAGAGCGTGACCTTCTCGACCGCCATGGCCGCGCCGCGCCGGGCGTCCCAGTGCGGCTCGCTGTAGGTGCGCCGGACCAGGTGCGAGGCCAGCGACTCGGCCCACTCCGGCTCGATCTTCGCCACCACCCTGGCCCACAGCCGGGAGGTCTCCACCAGCTCGGCGGCGACCACCCAGGCCGGCGGCTCTTGGCCAGCACGGAGTCGGCGAAGATGGCGAACCTGGCTCCGCGGGCCCCGTCGTACTCGGCCGGCCCGCGCCGCCGGCCGCGGCCTTTCTGGCCGCCGGGCTCTCCTTCTTCTCGACGGCCTTCATGCCGATGTGCGACAGCAGGCCGGCCAGCAGCGACATGTGCACCCGGTCGGCCAGCCCGGCCGAATACCGGGGCTCGCCCGCCGGGACGTCCAGCCCGGGCGCGTCGTCGGGCGCCGCGCCGTCCCGCCCGCCCTCCACCACCAGCCCTAGGTCGGTGGCGGCCTGGCGGAGCTGCCCGTACACGTCCTGCCACTCGCGCACCCGCAGGAAGTGCAGGTACTCGCGGCGGCACAGGCGGCGGAAGGCCGATGAGGACAGCTCGCGCTGGCGGTCGCGCAGGTAGTCCCACAGCGTCACGAAGGCCAGGAAGTCCGAGCCGGGCTCGGCGAACCGGGCGTGCTGGGCGTCGGCTGCCTCCCGCGCGTCGGCCGGCCGCTCCCGTGGGTCCACGATGGACAGGCCGGCCGCGATGATCAGCACTTCCCGTGCGCAGCCGTGCTGGCCCGACTCGATGATCATGCGACCGAGCTGCGGGTCCAGCGGCAGGCGGGCCAGCTTGCGGCCGACGTCGGTGAGCTGCGGGCGGCCCGAGGCCTGGGTAACCGCGCCCAGTTCATGCAAAAGCCGGATGCCGTCTGCGACGTTCCGAGCGTCCGGCGGATCGACGAACGGGAAGTCCGAGACCTCGCCCAGGTCCAGGTCGGCCATCCGGAGGATGACCGAGGCCAGGCTGGTCCGCAGGATCTCCGGCTCGGTGAACTGGGGCCGGGAGGCGAAGTCGTCCTCGCTGTAGAGCCGGATGCAGATGCCGTCGGCGGTGCGGCCGCAGCGGCCGGCGCGCTGGCTGGCCGAGGCCTGCGAGATCGGCTCGATGGGCAGCCGCTGCACCTTGGTCCGGTGGCTGTACCGCGAGATCCGCGCGGTGCCGGGATCGACCACGTAGTGGATGCCGGGAACGGTGAGTGAGGTCTCGGCCACATTGGTAGCCAGAACAACGCGCCGTCTGGTGTGCGGCTGGAATACGCGGTGCTGCTCAGCCGCCGACAGCCGGGCGTACAGCGGCAGCACCTCGAGGCCGTCGTCATCCGACAGCGCGTCCGCGGTGTCCCGGATCTCCCGCTCGCCGCTGAGGAACACCAGGATGTCGCCCGGGCCATCGCGGCGCAGCTCGGCCACGGCGTCGAGGATGCCCTGGATCTGGTCCTGCGGCTCGTCACCGGGCTCGTCGGGGTCGGAAAGCGGCCGGTACCGCACCTCGACCGGGTAGGTGCGCCCGGACACCTCGACCACCGGCGCATCGTCGAAGTGCTTGCTGAACCGGTCGGGGTCGATGGTGGCCGAGGTGATGATGACCTTGAGGTCGGGCCGGGACGGCAGCAGCTGCCTGAGGTAACCCAGGATGAAGTCGATGTTCAGGCTGCGCTCGTGCGCCTCGTCGATGATCAGCGTGTCGTAGCGCAGCAGCTGCCGGTCGCGCTGCATCTCGGTCAGCAGGATGCCGTCGGTCATCACCTTGACCAGCGCGGCGTCGCTGGCGGTGTCGGTGAACCGGACCTTGTAGCCGACCGCGGCGCCGATCTCGGTGCCCAGCTCCTCGGCGATCCGCTCGGCCACCGTCCGGGCCGCGATGCGGCGGGGCTGAGTGTGGCCGATCTGCCCGGCCACGCCGCGGCCCAGCTCCAGGCAGATCTTGGGCAGCTGGGTGGTCTTGCCCGAGCCGGTCTCGCCCGCGACGATGACCACCTGGTGGTCCCTGATCACCTCGGCGATCTGGTCCTTGAGCTGGCTGACCGGCAGCTCGGGCGGGTAACGGAGCTCGGGCACGGCCCGGCTGCGGGCCTCGATCCGGGCCTGGGCCTGGTCCATGTCGTCGGCCACCCGGCGCAGCGCCCGCTCCCGCGCCGCGGGCTCGCGCAGCCCGGCCGCCTGCCCGACCCGCCGGCCCAGCCGCCGCTGATCGCGCAGCATCAGCCCCGGCAGGCGGGCGCGCAGCTCGGCGATCTCGGACGGCATGACGAGTCTTCTCCAGGTGGTGGTGCGGGCGCACGGGTGGCCGGCGCAGTACAGGACAAGGATGGGCACGAAAGGGCCCTGCGACCTAACGCTTTTGCCGCCCTGGACCTTCCGCGTCCCTAGATCGACGTGCGGTCGGCCGACCGGGGGTCGGTGACCAGCTCGCCGCTGTGCAGCACCCCGGCCATGGCCCGGTCCCGCCAGGCCGCCGTGGAGTCGTACAGCTCCAGGCTCGTGTCCACCTTGGTCAGCAGCACCCCCGGCCGGTTGCGGCGCAGCCGCCCGGTGGTCACCCCGTCGGCGCGGACGAAGAACGCCGGCCAGCAGCTCTCCGGGGCCGACGAGTTCGGGCAGCTGATCCATACGTGGTTGCAGGCCGCCGCCGTGGTCATGGCGGCCGGCATGGTGATGCCGGGGTAGGTGTAGGTGGCGGCCTGGTTGATCTCGGCCAGGTCCGCGCCGAGCGCGGTGCGCATCGCGGCCAGCCGCTCCTCGCTGGCCCTGGCCGCGTGGAAGGAGTGGAACATCAGCTCCACCCGCTGCTGCCGGTAGGCCCGGTACAGCTCGGGGAACCGGTAGTCGTAGCAGATCAGGGCGCCGCAGCGGACCCCGTTGATGGTCCAGGCGGCGAAGTGACTACCCGGGCTGTAGTGGGCCAGGTCGCCGGTCCGGCCCTCGGCGTCGCCCGCGCAGAACATCTTGTCGTAGCGGTCCGCCACCTGGCCGTCCGGATCGATGATGTACAGGCAGTTGTGCGGCTTGTGCGGTTCTGTCAGCGGGTGCGCCGAGCCCAGCACCACCCAGATCCCCAGCCGCCGGGCCTGCCGCAGCACCTCGGCCGTGGCCTGGCGCAGCCCGTCCCAGTCGAACCCGGCAAAGAACGCGAAATCCGTCCCCGCGTAGCCCGACAGCGCGCACTCCGGGAAGTGAGCCACGTCGGCGCCGCCCGTGCGGGCCGCCTGCATCTGCTGCACGACGTAGCGCAGGTTGGCCCCGATCTCGGCGCTCACGGGGAACTGGCAAGTAGCTACGTTGAGCACGGCCATGGGCCCATGATGCCAGCGGCCCGGCCCGGTGTCGGCCCCGCGTGCTGGGCGCGGCTCGGGCCGCTGGGGCAATATGGGAAGGTGACCGACCGGGACCTGCTGCGCGACGCCGTCGCCGAGCTCTACGGCGTCGCCCCGCACGAGTTCATCGCCCGCCGCGCCGCGCTGGCCACCGCCGCCCGCGGCGCCGGCGACCAGCCCGCCGCCAAGCAGATCGCCGCCCTGCGCAAGCCCACCCAGTCCGCCTGGATCGTCAACCAGCTGGCCCGCTCCGTCCCGGCCGCCGCCACCCAGCTCGCCGACCTCGGCGCCGACCTGCGCAAGGCCCAGCGCACCCTGGACGGCACGGCCATCCGGGAGCTGTCCGTGCGCCGCCGCGAGCTCATCGACGACCTGACCCGGCAGGCGTTCGCCGCCGTGGGCCAGCCCGTGCCGCCGGCGGCGCTTCGCGATGAGGTGACGACCACGCTGGCCGCCGTGGTGGCCGATCCCGAGGTGGCCGGGCAGTTCGAGGCCGGGGCCATGGCCCGTGCGGCGCGCAGTGACGGCTTCGGTGCGACGGGCCCGTTGCTGACCGTCGTGGGGCCGTCGGACCCCGCCCCGGCCCGCCCGGCCCCTTCCGGGTCGCCGGAGGGCCCGGGCCGGTCGGCCGGGGCACGGTCGGCTGGTTCGCGGTCGGTGGGGTCGCGGTCGGCCAGCGCACGGTCGGCCAGCTCCGCGCCCGCCGAGGTGCAGCCGCTTAAGCCCGCGGCGGCTTGGACGTCCGCAGCCAAGGCCACGTCGGCCAAGGCCACGTCGGCCAAGGCCGCATCGGCCAAGGCGACCTCGGCCCCGGCTGCCACCGGGGCAACCCAGGCCAAACAGGCCAAGCAGGCCAAGCCCGCCCGTCCCGTGAGCGCCGCCGCCGCCGAGAAGGAGCGCCGCGACCGCCGCCGTCGCGCCCTGGCCGACGCCCAGAAGGCCGCGACCAAGGCCGACCGGGCCGCCGATTCCGCCACCAAGATCGAACAGGACCTGGAGCGCACCGTCCTCACGCTCGAGGAGAAACTCGCCGATGCCCGCGAACAGCTCAACGAGGCCCGGCTCAAGGCCCGCCGCGCCCGCACCAACAGCCGCCAGCTCCGCCAGTCCCTTGACCGCCTGCGCGCCTAGCCGCCGCCACCGGCCCGGTCACCTGGCGACCCGCCTGCTGCCGTGACCACCCACTGCCGCCACTGCTACGGCGGCGACTGCGCCTGCAACTGCCTGGTCAACGACACCGGCCTCTGCATCCACGGCGGCCGCCCCAGCATGCCCTGGAGCATGCGCCTGCGCCTGGTCACCACCCGCCGCTGGTGGCGCCGCGTCTTCTGGGGCCCCGGCTGACGCTCCTGTCGCAGCTTGCTGCCCAGCCTCGCGTCCGCGGCGGCCCGTCCCCGCATGACTTGCCTGCGCTTGCTATTCTGTCATACGAACGTAGTACGGTCGTCTTGTGGAGGAGGAACATTACGACGGTATCCCCGTCTCCGGCCTGCGTATCGACTCAGTGGAGTGGTTACCGGAACAGGCCAGGCACGTCAGGACGCGGTCATCGCGCTACCTGGGTGCCGTGGACATTGAGCCAGAGTGGGCCACCCAGGCCGCTCTGGACCCGAGGGCCCGGATCGGCCTCGACCCGGCCAGCAAGACCGGCGAGGGGATTCGGGTGACTGGGTGGTCGAACGGGGCAGGCCGGGTGCTGACCGACATCCTGCTTCCGGCCGCGCACCCTCCGACGGGGGCGTGGTTCGGCGCGACGTGCTGGGCGACGAAGGGCCGAGATCTGCGCGAGTACTGGGAGGGCGAGGAATGAGGAAGGACATCGCCGACCTGCTGGCGGCCGAGGCCGGGGAAGCAGAGCGACACGCGGACGAAGAGGATCACGGGCCGAGCCAGCGGCGCAGGCATCCGCCACGGGATCCGGCTCAGGTGTACAGCCTGCGCATCCCGGTAGCGCAGCTCGAGCAGCTTCGCGAGCTGGCCGCTGGCCGACGCGTGTCCCCGTCCGCGCTAATGCGGCAGTGGGTACTGGAGCGCCTGGCCGCAGAAGCGGCGGGCCTGCCCGATGCCATGCAGGTCTGGCAGCGGCTGAGTGGAGTGCTGGAGGACCTGGAGGACGCACACCGGCGGCTTGAGGAGTCGGTACGGCTGCAACGGGAGATCGGGTCGTCGCTGTCCACGGCTGGCCCCGCGGTGAGCCTAGATCCGGGTGACGAGGAGCAGGCGGAGATCCGGGAGCTGATCACTGACCGGGTGGTCGAGCGGATGGAAGAAGAGATCGCCGAGTGGCGGCAGGAGCGCGTATCGGCGACCGGCCACTAGGCCGCAGCCGCGTCTGCGTCGGGCGTCAGCCGAAGTCGCCGACGCAGAACTCGTTGCTCTGCGGGTCGGATAGCGGGCCATTCCGGGATGCTACCGCCGCGATTTATACAGTGACCCGGTGGCCATTGAGCTGATCTTTGAGACTCACTCGATCACCGAGGACAACGAGCGGGGCCGGGCCACCGGCTGGCTGCCCGGCCTCTCGCCCGGGGCCGCACACTGGCCGGGGAGCTGGGCCGGCGCCGGGCCGACGACGGGATCAGTGCGGTGTTCTGCTCGGACCTGGCCCGCGCGGCGGAGACAGCGGCGATCGCTTTCGCGGGGTCACCGATTCCGGTGTTGCACGACTGGCGGCTGCGCGAGTGCGACTACGGGCGAGACAACGGGATGCCGTCGGGCGAGCTCCAGGCGCGCCGCGGCGACTACCTGGACGAGCCTTACCCAGGCGGGGAAAGCTGGCGGCAGGCCCTGGACCGGATGGACCGCTTCCTGGCCGACCTGCCGGTGCGCTGGCACGGCCAGCGAGTGCTGGTCATCGGGCACGTGGCGACCCGCTGGGGCCTGGACCACTACCTGAACGGCGTTGCGCTGGAGACGCTGGTGGACGAGGACTTCGCCTGGCGGCCGGGCTGGGAGTACCGCCTCACCTAGTCCCCGCGCGGAGCCGGCGGCGTTTCCGCGGACATCTAGCGCAAGTGCGTGGCGCAAGTGCGTGGAACGTTTCCGCGGAAACGCGACCGCCCGGTCGAGGCTGGGCCCGGTCAGCCAGTCCTCATCACCCGGGCCGGGCCCGCGCTGGTCGCCCTGATCCAGCACTGCTACCGGAGCTGGACCTGACTAGCGGCCTGCCCAGGACCGGGCCAGCCTGCCGGCGATCATCGAATCGGCGTGCTGGGGCGGACGGCACGGGTGGCGATGTAGCCCGGCATGTACTGGGCCGTGGCGCCGGCGTGGTGCGGGGCCTCGGTCAGGTGGGTGAGCACGAAGCCGGCGGCCATCTGCCCGCCGAGCTGCTCGGTCAGGGAGTGGCTGTACTCGATGGGGCCGTCGCCGAACGCCTGCTCCCGCTCGCCGGAGTCCAGGTCGAGGGTGGAGTAAGGGATCCGGTGCCGGACCACGAGCTCGCCGCGGTCCACCGCGGCCTGGTCGAAGATGAACACGTCGGGGTTCATGAACCCGGCCAGCAGGATGCCGCCGGGCCGCAGGACCCGGAACGACTCGCGCCAGACGGGCGCCAGGTCGGGGCAGAACACGTTGGAGACCGGGTTGAACACGACGTCGAAGCTGGCGTCGGCGAGCCCGCTGAGGTCGCGCATGTCGCCGAGGACGGTGCGGATGGCCAGGCCCTCGCGGGCGGCTACCTCCTCGTCCCGGCCGAGCTGGCGGGGCGAGTTGTCCAGCACGGTCACGGTCGCGCCCGCGGCGGCCAGTACCGGCCCCTGCTGTCCGCCGCCGGAGGCCAGGCACAGCACGTCGGCGCCGGCGCAGGCCGGCCGGGAACCAGCCGCGCGGGACGGGCTCGTAGCCGATGAGCACCACCGACCAGTCGCCGGCCCGTGCCCGGGCGATGACGTCGGGCCCGACGGGGCGGGTCCACTCGTTGTCGCTGTCGACTTCGCGGTCCCAGGCGGCTCGGTTGTGCGCGACGGGATCAGGGGCTTGTGTCACGCCCGGCAGCATAGGCGGTCGCCAGGGGCCCGGATCCTGACCCCCGGCGCGCGATCCCGGGCCGGACTTATTCCAGACCGTAAAATAGGCCCTCCGGGCCGCGCGGGGCGGCCCAGCGTCCGGCCGCGCGCAGCGGCCCGCTAGCGGTCAGGTAGGTCAGGTAGCCCGATGCCGAGACCCAGCACTACTACCGTGCGCGACCTGCGCAAGAGCAACCGGTCGCGGGCGCTCTGGCAGGTCTTCCTCAACGGCCCGCTGACCCGGCAGGAAGTGGCCGCCGTGGCGGGCCTGAGCTCGGCCACGGTCAGCAACCTGGTCGGCGGGCTGCTGGCCGAGGGCGTGGTGGCCGAGGTCGGCCTGGAGGACTCCAACGGCGGCCGGCCGCGCGGGCTGCTCCAGGTCAATCCCGATTACGGTTACGTCATCGGCGCGGACGTGGGGGAGACGGCGGTGCTGGTCGAGCTGTTCGACCTGACGCTGCGGATGCGGGCCCGGCACACCTCGGTGACCGGCATGACCACCGTGCTCGACCCGGGCGACGCGGTGAACCGCATCGTGGAGGGCGTCGAGTCGGTGATCGCCGAGTCCGGCGTGTCCGAGCGGGCCATCCTCGGCCTGGGCGTGGCCGTGCCCGGCCTGGTCGAGCATCGCAGCGAGCAGCACGGCGCCGCCGTGGTCCACGGGCAGAGTGTGGGCTGGCGGGCGGTGCCGCTGGAGGCCGACCTGCGGGCCCGCCTCGACCTGCCCATCCTGGTCGACAACGGGGCCAAGACGCTGGGCCAGGCCGAGCGCTGGCTGGGCGCCGCGCGGGACACCGAGAACGCGGTCATCGTGCTGCTCGGCATCGGCGCGGGCACCTGCATCGTCAGCAATGGCGAGGTCTACCGGGGCGCGACCAGCAGCGCGGGGGAGTGGGGGCACACCACGGTCGTCGCGGGCGGGCGGACCTGCCGCTGCGGGGCCGACGGGTGCCTGGAGGCCTACGTCGGGGCCGGGGCCATCGTGGCCCGCTACGAGCAGCTCAAGCGGCGCCGCCGGGCGGCCCGCCCGGCCGAGCTGGAGGGCCGGATCGCCGCGATCATCGAGGCCCGGCACTGCGACCCGGCGGCGGCGAAGGTGCTGGACGAGACCGTGACCTACCTGGGCGCGGGGATCGCCGACCTGGTCAACCTGTTCAACCCCGAGCGGGTCGTGGTGGGCGGGTGGCTGGGCCAGGCCCTGAGCGAGGCGCTGCTGCCCAGCATCCGCGCGGCCGCCGCGGGCCGGGCCCTGCACCTGCCGTTCAGCCGGGTCGAGATCGTCAAGGCCGAGCTGGGCCAGGACGCGGTCGCGCTCGGCGGCGCGACGCTGCCCATCGCCCGGCTGCTGTCCGCCGGGGCCGCCGACCCGGTTAAGCCCGGCGACCCCGACGGACACGCCTCGCGGCGCCGTCAGCTAGCTCACGGGTAGCTCACCACGTCGCTGGGCCCGCCGAAGCTGGAGCTCACCGCCGCGCCCTTCCCGTTGATCACCGTCTCGATGCCGCCCGACCCGTTCAGGAACACCGTGAGCAGGTCGTGGAACTGCACCCCGGAGGTGTCCGGGGCCTGGAACGCCATCGCGTTCTCGATCGCCACGCCCTGGTTGAAGAAGCTGTAGCTGCCCATCCCGTAACCCTGGAACGAGGTCACGCTGCTCGGGATGAAGAACGCCGGGTACCCGTCCTGGGTCGAGCTGGACATCCAGGCCGACTGGCTGGGCACCTCATACGGGTTCTCGTTCTGGAAGAAGATGTCCTCGCCGCCCTGACCGTTCCAGATCACCTCGTCCTTCTGGAAGTGCTCCACCGCCAGGCCGTAGGCCGTGACGTTGCTGCCGTTCACGATCAGCCCGGTGTTGGACTGATCGCCGGTCCAGGTGCCCGCGCCCGCGCCGTGGTCCGCGCGCCAGGCCCAGACGTCGTCCAGGATCGAGTTGTTGCTGTTGTCGATGAACGCCGTGGCCACCGTGCCGGCCTCCGCGCCGCCGACGCGGAACGTCACGTCGTCCACCGAGTCCGGGTCGCTGGCGTGGCTCGCCGTCGAGCCCTGCGTTCCGAGCGTGAGCAGCGACGGCGAGCTGGCCGAGCCCGCGTCGAAGATCAGGCCCGAGATGTTCACCCCGCCGACGTCGGCCACGCTCATCGTCGTGTCGCCGTTCTCCGAGATCAGCGTGGGGAAGCCGAGTCCGATGATCTTGGTGTCCGCCTTGGTCACGTTGATCGTCGAGCTGATGTCGTACACGCCCGGCGTGAACAGCAGGTTGTCCCCCGCGGCCAGGGCCGCGTTGATCTGCGCCACCGTGCTGCTCGGCTGGACCACGAAGAACGTGCTCAGCGCCAGCGACGTGCCCGGCGTGCTGCCGTTGACCCAGGTCGGCCCCGAGGAGCTGGTCTGCACCGAGGGCACGAACACGTGGTAGTTGCCCGACGAGTCCTGGTACAGGTACGGCTCCTCCTGCGTGACCGGGCACTTGGCCAGCGTGGTGTAGGAACTCGGCCCCCCGCTGTCGCCCGAGTTGCTGGCGAAACTCTGGGCCGGGCGCGCCGTTGTCCCCGCAGAACACCTGGTTCCATACGGAGTTGCTCCAGCTCCCGATGTTGCTGTTACGGACGATGTACTGCTGCTGGGAGCCATTGGTGACCGTGCTGCTGAACACCGAGTCGGCGATCTCGCCGCCGCTGGCGTAGTCGGGGGCGCCGGTGCAGTAGTCCATCAGCGTGAGCTTGCCGTTGATGTCGACCCGGCGCAGCGGTGACTCCTGGGAGCTGGCCCAGAAGTCGTCGCCCGCGTAACAGCCCGTGTTCCCCATGACGTTGATAGTCAGGTTGGAGATCGACCGCCAGAAGTTGTCGGTGGCGTTGCAGTTGCTCGAGCCGCCGCCGATGCACTGGTTGAACGAGTTGATCGAGCCGTTGATGACCACCTGACCCGGGTTCTGGCCCAGGCCCGCCACTTCGGTGTAGTAGCCCACCGTGAAGACCAGCGGGCTCGAGCTCGACCCGTAGGTGCCCGGCGCGAACAGGCAGCGCGAACCGCTGCGTGCCGAACTGGTTGGAGACCTGCTCGTTGGAGATCGTGTTCAGCGTGCTCTGGATGGAGCTCTGGGACATGCTCGGCGTGAACACGTACACGTCGGGCCCGAAGCTGCCGCCCGTCGGCGGCGGCGACGTACCGCTGCCCGAGGTGTAGACCGTGAACTCGGCGATCGACCACCAGTTGGTCGTCGACGCCGCCGTGAGCACCACCCGGATGTACTGCGCCGTCTGCGCGGTGAACGTGACGGTCTGGGGCGAGGACGTGCCGGTGCCGGTGGCCACGCTGGTAAACGAGGTGCCATTGCTCGACACCTCGACGTTGTAGCCGCGGGCGTAGTCCCCGGTGGACCCGCCGGCGTTCATCTCGATCTGGTTGAACGTCTGCGCCGAGCCCAGGTTGACCTGGAAGTACATGCCCGAGGCCTGGTCAGCGTCGGAGCTGAACCGGGTGCTGGTGTTGCCGTCGATCGCGTTGGCGGGCGCGTCTCCCGCGCCGGAGCTGGTGTTCGAGCTGGCCGTCCAGCCGGTCTCGCTCAGCGGCGTCTCCGCGGCCGCCGCCGCGCCCGCCGCCCTGGCCGCGCCGCTCGCGCTGGCCGCTCCCGCCGGGCCGGCCAGCGGGCCGAGCCCCAGGAAGGCCGTCAGCGCCGCCGCCGTGAGCCCCGCCGTGAGCAGCGCCAGCCGGCCCCGCCGCCTGCCCGTTAAGCCAGAACTCCTCGCATGCCTGATCATGTCCCGCAGCCACCCTTCCCGGAGGTGCGCCCGGCGCCCCGCTGGCGGGCGCCGCGCCCGCTCGCCAGGGTTCGTCCAAGGCTTAAATTAACTTGTAAATGACATTACGCCGCCGGGCCCGGCTGGCAAGAGCCCGTCATTCCGCCGCCCGCGCGTGACCCGGTCCGATTGACTGATGGCTCCGCGTGATCACCGTGAGCACCATGCCGGGAGGCGGGAATGCCCAGGAGCAGGCAGCCCTGGCTGCACGAGCTGGTCACCGCGCTGTGCGCGCCGACCGTGGCGCTCAGCGAGGCCAGCGGCCAGATCCGGCCGGCCGCTGGCTCGCGCAGCGGCGCCCAGGGTGTGCTGCACGCCGACTGCCGGGTGCTGTCCGCGGCCATGCTGGAAGTGGGCGGCGCCGAGCCCGAGTCGCTCAGCTCCGGCCTGCTCGACGCCAGCCGGGCCCTGTTTATTGGCCTGGTCCGCGACCTCGGCGGCGACGGCGCCGACCCCGCCGTCCGGGTCGAGCGCGAGCGGCTGGTCAGCCCCGGCCGCGTGCGCGAGCACATGCGGATCTCCTCGTCCGCCGAGGTGCCCCTGACGACCGAGCTGACCCTGCGCGTCGCCGCCGACCTGGCCAGCATCGGCGAGATCAAGACCGGCCAGGCGCGGCCTGCGGCCCCGATCGAGATATTCATCGATAACTGGGCCGTGCCCCGGACCGCCGCCCGCGAGCTGGCCGGGACCGGTGCCGGTCCCGATACCGGTCCGGTGCTGACCTGGGGCGGAGGCCCGATCCAGGTCCGGCTGACCGCGCCCGGCGCCACCGCCGCGCCGAGTCCGGACGGCGCGGCCCGGCTCACCTGGCCGGTCCGGCTGGCCCCCCGCGGCCGGCTCGAGGTGGCCTGGGAGCTGGCCGTCTCTGACCCGGCCGCGGTCGTCGGCCCGCCGCCCGGCCCGGCCGGTAACCCCTGGCCCGGCGTCCGCGCCGACGGCGACGACCCGCGACCGGGCCGCCTGCTGGGCCAGGCCCTGCCCGACGCGGCCGCGCTGCTGCTGGCCACCTCCCGCGACCCCGGCGAGGAGTTCCTGGGCGCCGGGCGCGCCCTGGTACCTGACCCTGTTCGGCCGGGACAGCATCTGGGCCGCCCGGCTGCTGCTGCCCTTCGGCTGGCCGCTGGCCGCGAGCACGCTGCGCGCGCTGGCCGGGCGCCAGGGCCGCCGCGTCGACCCGGCCACCGGCGAGGCGCCCGGCAAGATCCTGCACGAGCTGCGCACGGCCGGGCGGCAGGGGGCCGGCGGCCTGCCCGCCCGGTACTACGGCACCATCGACGCCACCCCGCTGTGGATCTGCCTGCTGCACGACGCCTGGCGCTGGGGCATGCCCGAGGCGCAGGTCCGTGCGCTGCTGCCGAACCTGACCGCCGCGCTGGCCTATCTGCGTGACTACGGCGACGCCGACGGCGACGGCCTGCTCGAGTACATCGACTCCAGCGGCGGCCGGGGCCTGGCCAACCAGGGCTGGAAGGACTCCGGCGACGCGATCAGGTTCGCCGACGGCCGGATCGCCGACCCGCCGGTGGCGCTGTGCGAGGTCCAGGGCTACGCCTACGAGGCGGCCCGGCACGGCGCCGACCTCCTGGACGCCCTCGGCCAGCCCGGCGCCGGGGCGTGGCGGGACTGGGCCGGCCGCTGGCCGAGGTGTTCCGGGCCCGGTTCTGGGTCCGGGACGGGGCCGGGGCCTATCCGGCGCTGGCCCTGGATGCCCGCCAGCAGCCCGTCGACTCGGTCACCAGCAACATCGGGCACCTGCTGGCCACCGGCCTGCTCACCCCGGCCGAGGAGGACCTGGTCGCGGCCCGGCTGGCCGGTCCGGAGCTGAGCTCGGGCTTCGGGCTGCGCACCATGTCGACGGCCAGCGGCGGGTACTCGCCGCTGAGCTATCACTGCGGCTCGGTGTGGAGCCACGACACGGCCATCGTGATCCGCGGCCTGGCCCGCAGCGGGCATGCCGCCGAGGCGGCCGCGCTGGCCGACGGCCTGCTCGACGCGGCCGAGGCGTTCGGCTGGCGGCTGCCCGAGCTGTTCGCCGGCGACGCCCGCGACCGGGTGCCCTGGCCGTCGGCCTACCCGGCCTCCTGCCGTCCGCAGGCCTGGGCCGCCGCCGCGGCCGGGGCGCTGGTGCAGGCCCTGCTCGGGCTGGAGGTGGACGTCCCGGCCGGCCAGCTCACGGTGACGCCGCCGGGCCCGCGCCCCGGTGGCGCCGGACCCCGGCTGCACGTGGACGGCCTGGTCGCGGGGGAGCGTACGTTCAGCGCCGGCGTGGACGCCAGCGGCGCCGGCTACGTGGTCGATCCCCGGGCCGGCTGAGGTCGCCGACCGGTCCGGCTAGGTTTGGCCGAGCAAAAGGCGTTTAATCAGGATTTCACCGATACAGCCCTATCGACGGCCCGCCATTCTCATTACCATTTGTCGTACTTGTACGTAATGGGGCCAGGGCGGGTGTGCATATGTCGATGGGCAAGTCTGCTAACCGTGTCCTCATTGTGGCGCTGAGCGCCTTCATTGCCGTGCCCGGCGCGCTGCTGGCCGCGGCGCCGTCGCAGGCGGCGCGGGCCGCGCCGCCCGGCGCGCCGCCCGGCGGGCCGCCTATCGCGCTGGCCGAGAGCGCGGCCCCGGCGCCGCCGTCGGGCGCGGTGCGCACCGGGGTGCTGGCCCCGCGCACCAGGCTCAGCATCGAGGTGGCGCTCAACATCCCGGACCAGGCCCGCCTGACCTCGTTCCTCAGCGGGCTGTCGGACCCGCGGTCGCCGTTCTACCAGCGCTTCCTGCGGCCGGGGCAGTTCGGCCCGCGGTTCGGGCCCTCGCTGGGCAGCGTCGCCGCGGTCGAGAGCGCGCTCCGGCGGGCCGGCCTGGCCCCGGGCCGGGTCGCCGCGAACCGCCTGTCCATCCCGGTCACGGCGTCCGCGGCCGCGATCGAGCAGGCCTTCGGGATCACGCTCGACAGCTACCGGCTGCCCGGCAGCAGGCCCGCCTACGCCAACGCCACCGCGCCGCGGCTGCCGGCCGCCGTGGCCCCGCTCGTGCAGGGCGTCCTTGGCCTCGATGACCTCTACGCCGAGCAGCACCTGAGCGCCGGGCCTGCGGCCGGCGCGCAGACCCCGTCGCGCGCCATCGGGCGGACCGGCCAGCCGGTGCCCGCCACCGCGAGCGCGCTCGGGCCGCAGCCGTGCGCGGCGGCCACCGACTCGCTCGCGAACACCGCGAACGTCATCGCCGGGGTCTACGGGCTGAACCTGCTGTACCTGCTGCGCGACTTCGCCAAGGGCATCAAGATCGGGGTCCTGGAGCTGGAGCCCAACCTGCACCCCGACATCACGGCCTACGAGAAGTGCTACGGGGTCTCGACCAAGGTCAGCTACACCAAGGTCGACGGCGGCTCCGGGTCCGGAGCCGGATCGGGCGAGGCCGCGCTGGACATCGAGATGCTCGCCGGCCTGGCGCCCCAGGCCAGCATCGACGTCTACCAGTCGCCGAACACCAACGCCGGGTTCTACGACATCTTCAAGAAGTTCGCCGTCTCCGACACCAACCGGGTGCTGTCGGTGTCGTGGGGTTCCTGCGAGGCCAACACCGCGCTGGCCACCATGAAGGCGCAGGAGTCAGTGTTCGAGCAGGCCAACGCGCAGGGCCAGACGATCTTCGCGGCGGCCGGCGACGAGGGCTCGACGAGCTGCTTCCGGCCGAGCTCCGGGCAGGCCAACCGCAAGGTGAGCGCCCTCAGCCCGGCCAGCGCGCCCTTCGTGATCGGCGTCGGTGGCACCAGCTTCCGGGGCACCGGCGCCAGCCAGCAGGAGATTGTCTGGAACGACTCGAACAGCGCCCTGGGCACCGGCGCCGGCGGCGGCGGCGTGTCCAGCATCTGGTGCATGCCCGGCTACCAGCACCAGACCAAGATCCCCGGGATCATCAACGCCCATTCCCGCAAGGACAGCAAGTCGTGCGCCAGCAAGCACTTCCGCGAGGTCCCGGACATCGCCGCTGACGGAGACCCGCTGTACGGGTACGCCGTTTACTACGACGGCGGATGGATCCTCGGGGGCGTGGGCGGCACCAGCGCGGCCACGCCGGTCTGGGCGTCCATCGCCGCCCTGACCCAGGCCTCGCCGTTCTGCGCGGCCTACGGATCCAGGGGGTCGACGCTCCCGCAGAACCTGTATGCCGCCGTCGCCGCCCGGCACTCCTACGTCTACGCCAAGACGTCACAGGTCGTGCGCGACATCACCTCCGGCAACAACGACTACACGCCGTCCGGCTACACCGGCGGCCTGTACCCGTCGGCCAGGGGCTACGACATGGCCAGCGGGCTGGGCGCGCCGATGGTCAGCGGCGAGTCGCATCGCCGGTGGTTCGTGTTCCTGGCCGGGCTGACCCAGGTCCTGTGCCACCAGTCAGCCACCCGGCTCAAGACGGTCAAGGTGACCAGCGTGTCGCCGAAGTCCGGCCCCGCCCACAAGAAGATCAAGGTCACGGTGCACGGTTCCGGGTTCCTGCCCATCGGATCCGCCGACGAGGCCCGGATCATGTCCGGGTCCAAGGTCCTGGCCACGGTGGCCGCGACCTGCACCACGACCGCCTGCAAGGTCACCCTGCCCGCCGAGAAGGCCGGGACGGTCGACATCCAGATCTTCGCCGACTCCCTCTGGCTGAGTCCTAAGTCAAAGGGGGACCGCTTTACCTACAAGTCCGGCTAGGCCAGCGGCGTGCGGGCGGCCAGGGCCCGGTCGGCGAGCGCGTCGAGCACCGGGACCTGGCTGTCCGGCACGGTCACGTCCAGGCTCAGCGTCCCGTCCGCCGCGGTCAGCGTGAACGTGAAGAACGAGCAGCACTGCGTCTCCGCCGCCGCCAGCCCGGCCGCCCTGGCCGCCGCCTCCGGGCTGGGCTCCAGGTCCAGGTGCAGTCGCGTCGGCCCGCGCCGCGCACCGCCGCGCACCGCGCTGCCGAACAGCCCCGCGAACTCGGCCACCCGCCCGGCCCGGTCGGCCGGCGACAGCGTGCACGCGTCCGGCACCCAGACGTCCGCGCCGCCGGCCTGTCCGCCGCTGGTCTCGTTGGTCATGCTGATCACCACCAGGCATAGATAACTGTCTATGCCGTAGGCTGCCCTACGCATAGACGCATGTCAATGCCTGGCGCATAATGGGCCGGTGAGCACCTCCGGCATGACCCTCACCGCCCGGCCCGGGCCCAGGCTGGCCAGCGAGTGCTGCCTGCCGCTGCTGCGCGAGCCGATCAGCGCCGACCAGGCCGCCGACCTGGCCCGGCTGCTCAAGGCCCTGGCCGACCCCACCCGGCTGCGGCTGGTGTCCATGGTCGCCGCCCACGAAGGCGGCGAGGCCTGCGTCTGCGACCTGACCGAGCCGCTCGGCCTGACCCAGCCGACGGTCTCGCACCACCTCAAGATCCTGGTTGACGCGGGCATCTTCACCCGCGACAAGCGCGGCGTCTGGGCCTTCTACCGCCTGGTCCCCGCCGCCCTGGACGCCCTGTCCGCCGTCCTCAGCACCAGCGCCTGACGCCTGACGGGCGCGACGTCACGGGCGGGCGTAGGCCGCCTGGTGCAGGCCCCAGGTGATCTGGCCCTCAGCCGGGGAGTCGAGCAGCCGTGCCATCCCGGCCCTGAGCTCGGCCAGCTCGGCCGGCTCGGCACAGGCCCAGGGTCACCGGCCGGTCGCCCCAGGCGGCCAGGTTCATCGCGAACATCGTCGCCGCCCGCGCCGTCGGCACCGGCAGCTCCGTCACCCGCGCCAGGCGCGGGCGCAGCCCGGCCGCGCCGGCCAGCCCGCCCAGCAGCGGGCCCGCGCACATCCGGGCGCCGCTGGTCGCCACCATCGCCCCGGCCAGCCGCAGGTGGGCCTGCAGCACCGGGTCGCTGGCCTCGATCCACTCGATCTCGTCCAGCACCAGCAGCCCGCCCTCGGTGAGCTGGGTAGCCCACGACGCGGCGGTCGCGGCCGGGTCGGCCAGGTGGGCCAGCAGCAGGCGGCCGTAGATCAGGTCCGCCGGCCCGGCCGGGAACGGCAGCTCGCGCACGTCCCAGCGGCCGAACTCCACCGGTCCCGACGCCCCGGCCCTGGCTCGCTCGATGTGCGTGGCCGAGCCGTCCAGGCCGACCGTCCGCCCGGCCCCGGTGACCTCGGACACCAGCGCCGTGGTGTAGCCCGGCCCGCAGCCCAGGTCGTAGGCCAGCGCCGAGCGGCCTGGCTGCCTCCGCCACCTCGGCCAGCAGCGCCCGCGACGGGGGCCCGAACACCTCGCTGAGCACCCGCAGCCGCCGCGCGGCCACGTCGGTGTCGCCGAACGTGTACCCGCCGGGCCTGGTCTCGGCCGGCGCTCCGGCCTCGTCTCGGCCGGCCGCCTGGCCGGCCGTCGCGGCCTCGAACCGCGGGCGGTCCGGGCTGAGCAGCGCTGAATGCGGACTGACCGGCCAGGTCGCGGCCAGCTCGGCCGAGATCTCCGCGATGAGCGCGCCGACGTCGGCCGCCGCGGACTCGTGCATCGCCTCGGCCACGATCAGCACCGCCGAGGTGCCCGGCCGCACCGCCGACCCCGCGCTCTGCCGGTTGGTCCAGCGCCGCGCGTGGGCGTTCCCGCCCGCGTCGGCGAACACCACCTCGCCCGGCCGGGGCTGCTCCGTCTCCCCGGAGAACGCCTGGTAGCGCTCGGTGCCGTCGGCGTACCGGACCTCCAGCGGCCAGTCGACCTGGTCCGCGTCCAGCACCGCGACCGGGATGGCGTAGGCCATCGACAGGGCGTTGCACAGGTCCACCAGCGGGTGGATGGACGGCAGCGAGCGCTCCTTCTTGTACCGCCGCAGCAGCGACTCCGACGCGCACCGGTACTGCGTCGGCTTCAGCCCCATCCGCGCGAACGCCCGCCGCCAGGCCTGGATCTCCGCCAGCTCGGCCTCCGACCCGCCCGCCAGCCGCGCGTCTGCCCTGGCCTGCAACCGCGCCACCCGCTCGGTCACGTCGGCATCGCCGGTGATCCCCGCGGCCAGAACCACGCCGGCGGCCAGCTCAGGAAAGTCGGTCCAGATCTTCGCGTCATGCCCGAAAACCACGCGCCGCAACAGATGGTCGTCCATCAGGCGAGCCTCCCACCACTGGCCGCCGTCTCGCAGGCCGGGACCGAGCCCTCCGCGCGAATGCCGTCGGTCGCGGGCCGTGGCGGCGGGGGTTCGCGCAGGCCGGCGGCCAGGCCCGCCATCACCACCGCGATGCCCGCCCACATCAGCGCGGTCGGGGCGCGGCTGCCCGTGGCCACCCCGGTCAGCGCGGCCGAGACCGGCGCGATGCCGGTCAGCAGCCCGACCCGGCCGGGGCCCAGCGCGGACACCGCCGAGTACCAGAGCACGAACGCCGCCACGGTGACCAGCACCAGGTACGCCACCGCGATGAGGTCGGGGCCGGTCAGCCGGGCCGCCGCGGCCGGGCCCTCGATCACCCCGCCGAGCACGCCGAGCATCACCGCGCCGATCCACACCGAGTGCACCGAGACGCCCCAGGCCCCGTGCCGTTCCAGCAGCGGCACGGCCAGCAGGGTGAACCCGGCCTCGCAGGCCAGTGCCACGGCGGCCCAGGCCACTCCGGCCGCGTCGGCCCGGCCCGCGCCTTCCACCAGCACCGCGCCCGCCGTCACCACGACCGCGGCCAGCACTACCCGCCGTCGCGGCGCGCGTCGTTGCGGATCGAGCAACGGCCCGATCAGGCCCAGCAGCACCGGCACGCAGGCCACCGCGACCGCGATCATGGCCGGCTGGGCGTGCGCGTCGCCCCGCACGATGGCCACGTTGAACAGCACCAGGCCGGTGGCGGCCAGGCTGACCAGCCACAGCCACTCCCGGCCGCGGGGCCGCCGGATCGGCACGCCCAGGCCGCGGGCCAGCGCCAGCAGGATGACGGCGGCCACGGCGTAGCGGATGGCCTGCGCGGTGAACAGCGGCGCCGCGGTCAGGGTCCGGGAGACCCCGACCAGCCCGCCGACCAGGATCATGCCCGCGGCCCCGGCGCCGATGCTGCGCGACTGGGCCCGCCCGGGCCGCTGAGTGTTCGTCACCCAGCCGACTCTGCCGTCATAATGGTCCGATGGACAGGTCCAATAGCAGCCAAGTTCACTGGTCCATAACGGGGACCGACTTCCTCCAGCTCGACCGGGCCGACGCCCCGGCCGGCGGCCTGGCCGACTGGCTGACCCAGCACCTGCGCGCCGCCATCGGCGACGGCCGGCTGCCCGTCGGCAGCCGGCTGCCGGCCACCCGGGTGCTGGCCGAGGAGCTGCGCGTGTCCCGCGGCGTGGTCACCGAGGCCTACCAGCGCCTGATCGAGGACGGCCAGCTGGCCGGGCACGGCCGGGCCGGGACGCGGGTGGTGGCCGCCCCCGCGGCGCTCCCGCCTCCGGCGCCGGCGGGCGTCCCGGCCCGCCCGTCCGCCACCCGCCCGGCCCGCCCGTCCGCGGCCCGCCCGGTGAGCCCGGCGAGCCCGCCCGCCACCGACCCGGCCCGCCCGCCCGCCACCCGCCCGGCCGCCCCGCCGCCCGACCTCTTCCCGGCGCTGCCCGGCACCGAGGTGTTCGAGGCCCTGCGCGCCGTGCCCAGCCGCATCGACCTGTCGCCCGGCGTGCCCGACCTGGCCGCGTTCCCGCGCGCCGCCTGGCTGCGCGCCGAGCGCACCGGTGCTCGACGACCTCTCGCCGTCCAGCCTCGGCTACGGCGAGCCGCGCGGTGCGCCCGCCTTCCGCGTCGCCGTCGCCAACTGGCTGGCCCGCAACCGCGACATCCGGGTCAGCCCCGACGAGGTCATTGCCGTGGCCGGCGTGGCCCAGGCCCTCGCGCTGCTGGCCATCACCCTGCGCGCCGCCGGCGTGGCCGCCGTCGCCGTCGAGGACCCCGGCTCGCTCGGCGCCCGCCAGCAGCTGCGCAGCTGGGGCCTGGACACCCCGCCCGTCGCCGGTCGACGCCCACGGCCTGCGGGTCGCCAGCCTGCGCGCCGTCGGCGCGCCCGCCGTCATGCTCACTCCGGCCCACCAGTTCCCGACCGGCGTGGTGCTGGGCGGCGCCCGGCGGCGTGAGCTGTGGCAGTGGGCCCGCGACGGCGGCCTGATCATCGAGGACGACTACGACGCCGAGCACCGCTACGACCGGCCGCCCGTCCCCGCGCTGCGCGCCGCGCTGCCCGAGCAGGTCTGCTACGCCGGCAGCGTCTCCAAGCTGCTCGCCCCGGCCCTGCGTGTCGGCTGGATGCTGGTCCCGGCCGCGCACCGCGAGGCGGTGGTGGCGGCCAAGCGGGAGATCGACCTCGGCAACGCCGTGCTGCCCCAGCTCGTGCTGGCCGAGCTGATGGCCTCCGGCGAGCTCGAGCGCCACCTGCGCCTGCTGCGCAAGCGCCACGTCCGCCGCCGCGACGCGATGATCGCCGCCGTCCGGGCGCACCTGCCCCGGGCCACCGTGCACGGCGCCGCGGCCGGCCTGCACCTCACGCTCACCTTCGACACCAGCCCGGACCTGTCCGACATCGACCTGGCCGCCGCGGCCCTCGACCGCGGCGTGAAGGTCCAGCCGCTGTCCTGGCACCGCCAGCTACCGGGCGCCCCCGGCCTGGTGCTCGGCTACGCGGCCAGCCCGCCGGGCGAGATCGAGGCCGGCATCGCCGCCATCGGCGCCATCCTCGGCTGACGCCAAGTCTGATAACAGCAAGAAGCGTCAGCGTCCAGCCCATCGCCGCACCGTCGCGCCTAGGCTGACGGCATGGTGAGGCGGGCCAGAGACGGCAGCACGTGGCGTATCGGGACCGACGCCGACGTCGCCTGGATCACTGCGGGCACATCCATCGGCCGGACGATCACCGCTGCTATCCCGGCCGTCTTCGAGGCCTACGCCACGGTCCCGGTGCCCGACGGCGAGGAACGGCAGGCCAATGACCGGGCCCTGCTCGCGCTGCTGGCCGAGCAGTCGCCGGACCAGCGATGGTGGCTGGGGTATCTCGACACCGGCGTCGATGACATCGTCTTCCCCGACGCGCCGAAAGTGACCCTGTACACGGGGTGGCCTTACGTGCTGGTCGAGGCGGGACCGGAACAGGCCGCGGCCTGGCGGCCGGATGACGGCCGGGCGTTCGGGACCGGCGACCTGCCGAACCTGATGTTCCCGGCTGACCGCTCCTGGCTGGTGTCGACGCTGTGGGACGACGACTGGACCTGCATCGGCGGGCCGGACGGGCTCGTGGACCGGCTCCTGCGTCATCCTGCCCTGCGGGCCAGGCCGGTGGCGCTGGGGCAGGACGCCACGCCACCAGGTCATGAGGCGCTGTGACCCGGGTCGCTGCGGCTAGGGCTGGCCGTCGACCTGGACGTTGAAGATGCTGGCCTGGTAGGTGCCGGCGGGTCGCGCGGCAGGCTGGTCAGCCAGATCAGCACGTAGCGGCCCTGGGCCGGCGTGCTCGGCTTCAGGCTCACCCGGCCGCCTGCGTTAGTCGCGGTGGCCACCGTCTTCAGCGCGGCTAGCGCGGGCGAGTTGCCGACCCGCAGCGCGAGGCTGGCGCCGCGGGCGCGGCCCAGCGCGACCTGGGCCCCGGCGATGGTGACCGGGTGGCCCATGTCGACCAGCAGCCCGGTGCCCTGGTACAGGTGGCCGAAGTCCGCGCTGGTGTACCAGTCCGTGTGCCAGGCCGTGACCGGGTTGTGGTCGATGGCCAGGCCGGCCTGGCTGGCGTTGTCGCCCTGGCCCGGTCCGTTCGGCCCGAACGCCGTCGCGCTGGCCGCCCGCAGCGGCACCGCGGGCGTGGACGTCGGGGCGGGCGAGGAGGTCGCTGGCGCCGGCTTGCGGTGGCCGGCGTGGCGGCGGGCGGCGGCCTGCACGCTGGTGTGTGACCGGTGCGGCCCGGTGGCGCTGGCCCGGTGTCCCGCGGCGAACAGGAAGCTGTAGATCGCGAAGCCGATCACCGCGGCCAGTACCACCCACATGATGCGCATCTGCCCGCGCCGCTGGCGGCGGCTGTCCCGGTCACCCAGGCCGAGCCAGGTGCCGAGCCCCCCGCGTGGCGCCGCCTCATCAGCCTGGCTGGCCCCGCGGGACCCGAACAGTTCGTCCTCCCAGTCGGCCTGGTCGGTCCGGCCCTGGCCGGTCCGTTGCCCAGGCTCGTCAGCCGGCTCGGGCTCGGGGTACCCAGTTGCTCGTCGTCCCAGCCGTCCTGGCCAGTCAGGTCCTGGTCCAGCCGTTGCTCCGGCTCGTCGACTTGGGCTGGCCCGGGGTGCCCGAGCTGCTCGTCGTCCCAGTCGGCCTGGTCCTCGCGGACTGGCTGACCCCAGTTCGTTCCGCGCTCGGGCACGGCAGCCGGGCCCGGGTCCGTCCAGTCCTCGTCCGGGTGGCGCAGCTGCTGCTGGTCCGGCTCGTCAGCCGGGTCGGGCCCCGGGTACCCGAGTTGCTCGTCCCAGTCGTCGTGGTCGGTCCGCTGGCCGCCGCCCAGCCAGCCCAGGCCCGGCCAGCGCTCCGCCTCGCGGGCCTGGCCCCGCCCGCCGTTGGCCGATAGCCCGCCGTCGTACCGGTGGCCACTCTGGTCCCGTTCCTCACGCAAGTCCTGGCCAGCGTGATCATGACCGCCAGCACCCACGGCGCCCCGGCCCCCGCCGCCGCCTGAGCCCCCGCCTGAGTCCCCGCCGCCTGGGCCCCCGCCGCCTGAGCCACGGCCACCGCCACCGCCCCGGCCCCAACGGCCGCGGCGGCCGGAGACGGGCGGGGCCGAGAACTCGTCGGTCTCGTCCGGCGGCGGGCGCCGGGCCGCGTCGTACTCCTCGATCAGCGGCTCCGAGTCGATGCCGGCCACCCGGGCGATCGCGCGGATGTGGCCCCGCGTGTAGAAGTCGCCGCCGCACGAGGAGTAGTCATCGGCCTCGATGCCCGAGATGATCGTTTCGCGGATGCGGGTGCGCTGACTGACCTGGGTCACGGTCAGGCCGGCCTGGCGTCGCGCTTGCGCGAGGGCCTCGCCAATGCTCACGGCGCGCCTCCACTGCGGTGTCGCAATGCTCGTCCTCTGACACTATGTCGCCGGCGCCACCCCTGGCCCACCGGCACCGGAGTTCTCCGGCCGTCCGCCAGGGGCAGTCCGGGGGACGGGTCCCTGTGGCTGGAGAGCATGCCCCGAATCGGCCCTTGTTATCGAAAAGTGGTGTGAACGATCTGTGCGTTCATGTCGCGTTCTACCCCTATTGGCGGGTCGCCCGTACAGTCCCGTGCCGTCGCCAGCGTCATCAACGCCACCAGGACGTCGAGCACCGGGAAGGCGAGAGCCTCCAGTTCACCCTGGCCGTGCAGCCCGACACGCAGTTCCTGTACTTCGCCCCCAGCATCCGGCCCGAGCCGCAGAAGGCGTCGTTCCGCTACATCGTCGAGGGCGGTCGCGACGACGAGCAGAGCCAGAACATCGTGTTCATGGCCCACCTCGGCGACCTGACCGAGGACGGGCTGGCCGCGGAGTTCGAGCACGTCGGGCCGGTCTTCGACTACCTCGACCAGAACCGGGTCGCCTACAGCGTGCTGGCCGGCAACCATGACATCAACTCCGGCACCGACGACCAGCGCGGCCCCACGCCCTACCTGGACACCATGGGCCCGCAGCGGTTCAGGAACGCGCCGTCGTTCGTCGGCGCCGACAACGGCGGCTACAACACCGCTCACACGTTCACCGCGGCCGGCCGCGAATGGCTGGTGCTGGCCCTGGACTGGCGGTGCTCGGCCGAGGGCTTCGCGTGGGCCAGCCAGGTCATCAAGGACCACCCCAAGGCGCCGGTCATCCTGACCACGCACGAGATCGCGACCCCGACCTACAGCGACGACGTGTTCCCGTACCAGTACGGCGACCCGGAGAACGACGCCGAGCTGTCGGCCTACGGCCAGCAGGTCTGGGACAACCTGATCAACGACAACGACCAGATCTTCCTGACCCTCAACGGGCACTACTGGCCACCGGGACGCACCACGCTCCGCAACGCCCGGGGCAACGACGTTCACGTGCACATCACCAACTACCAGAACCGCTACTACGGCGGCGCGGCCATGATCCGGCTGTACCACTTCGACCTGGCCAGGAACACGATCGACGTGGAGACGATCGCGCCGTGGATCCTGGACCAGCCCGAGGCCGGGCGCAACCTGCTCGCCGCCCAGGAGTCGCGGATCACCACGCCGACCGACTACTTCTCCATGTCGGTCGACTTCGAGCAGCGGTTCTCCGGCTTCGACCCGGTCCGGACGCGGCCCGCCCGGCCGGCCAGGAAGATGCTGATCCCCGGCACCCTGGCCTACTGGCGGTTCGACCACGGCGGCGCCAGCGGCAGCCCGTTCACCTCCGGGCAGGCCGTCGTGGACCAGACCGGGCACGGCAACGACTTCAGCTCCCTGGTCACCGTCCCCGGCAGCGCCAGCAACGTGCTCACCTGGTCCGGCGACCACCACCCCGATCAGCCGGGACACGGCAGCCTGTACTTCACCGGCGGCCAGAACCCGCTGCGGGGGGCGTACCTGGAGACGGCGGCCACGGCCCCGCTGAACACCGAGACGTTCGCCGCCGGGTACACCGTCGAGGCCTTCGTCAAGCTGTCCCTGGACTGGAACTCCGGCGACAACTCGTGGGCGGCGATCGTCAGCCGCTGGGGCGAAAGCGGCCAGGCCGGCAAGAGAACGGGCAACACCGACCCCAACGAGCCCATCGTCACCCTGAGCCTGTCCGACGGCCGTGAACCGCAGTGGTGCGTCTACCCGCTGAACCTGGACGACGAGTCCACCAACTGGGGCCAGGGCCTGCCGCAGGACACCTGGTGGCACCTGGCCGTGGTCAACGACGGGCGGCACACCGTGATGTACGTGGAGGGCTGCGAGACCGTCGACAACCCGCCCACCATGGCCGTCGGCCTGACCCAGCTCGCCCTGCCCTGGGCGCTCGGCGGCTACGAGTACGGCGGGACGATCAACCAGGTCTTCAACGGCTGGATCGGCGACGTGCGCATCGTCAGCCGGCCGCTGCGCGTCGACGAGTTCATGATCGCCCGGCTAGGGCCGGGGCTGGCGCTCAGGGCAAGCGCTCAGGGGGAGGGCAGCACCCCGAAGCGGCGGGTCACGGTCGGGTCGAGCCCGGCCGCGGCCCGCCGTTCCGGCTCGGTCATCAGCCGCAGCACGGCCGGCCCGGCGGCCGAGCTGAAATCGACCGGCGGCGGGCTGCCGGTCGCCCCGGCCGCCAGCCAGGCGCGGAAGTCGGCGGGCACCTCGGCGCCGCCGCCCGTGCCCGCCGCGCGGTGCTCGGCTCGCTTCAGGGCCTGACCAAGGAACAAAAGAATGCCGGCCTGCCGGTCCGCCATCCGCGGGCCGACGTGGTCGGCGCCGCGGACCAGGTGGTACTCGTGGCTGATGTCGAGATTCCACAGCACCCGGTGCAGGTACTCCGCGCCGTCCATCAGGCTGAAGCAGTCCTCGTCGCCGCACTCGACCAGGATGGCCAGGTCACTGCGCCGGATGGCGTCGGCGTTGCCGCGCAGCCGGGCCACCACGTGGCTGCCGGCGTAGCCCGCCGGGCTGTCCCGCATCGAGGCGAGCAGTTCGCGCAGCACCCCGAGCGTGTTGCGCGGCCCGACCTGATCCGCCGTCTCACCGGGGAACACGGCAGGCTCTCCCGCCGCCACCGCGATGAACCGGTCCGGCTCGCTGAAGGCGATCTTGAGCGCCCCGTAGCCGCCCATCGACCCGCCGGTGATGAGCAGCAGGCTCAGGTCGGCGCCGAACTCGCGCTCCAGGTGGGCGGGGAACTCCCGGGCCACCAGCGTCTCCCAGCGCCCGCCTTCGGCCTGGTCGATGTAGAACCCGCCGGCGGTCGGCGTGCTCGCGCAGGCGGCCAGCAGCGGCGGCAGGGTGCCGTCCGCCCAGCCCTGCTCGTACAGCGGAAGCTGCGCCTCCAGCGCGGCCGCCGAGGAGTTCGCGCCGTGCAGCACCAGCAGCAGCGGCAGGCGCTCGCCACCGGTCCAGCCCGGCGGCGTGAGCACCCGGTACTCGACCGGGCGGCCGGCCGCGGCTGACTCGTAGCTGCCCTGGTGAACGCCGGTGTGAGGCACGCCCGAGCGTCTCATGATGGCCGCCCGGCCGGACCACCGATTTAACGGTCTCCTAACCCCGCTGTCCCCTCTGGTAGGGCCTGTCAAAATCTGCCACAGTGTGCGAGGAATGCGGCTGGCGGGGAGTCGGCCCGGGGCGGGAGCAGGTGATCTGTGGTGCTTGGCATGCGCAGGGAAAGGGCCGGGACAGCGCCCGGCCGCGCTTCTCACATCAAGTGGTGGACCAGGGCGGCGGTCCTGCTGGGCGGAGCCGGGCTGGCCGCCGGCTCGGTCCTGGCCGGCGCCGCCGGTGCGGCCGTCGCCGCGCCGCCGGTGGTCACGGCCGCCGCGGCCGGCACCCTGTCCGGGGTCTCCTGCACCAGCGCGAAGAACTGCATGGCCGTCGGCGGCCGCCTGGGCACCCGCACGGGGCCGGGCAGCAGCCTGGCCGAGCGGTGGAACGGCAAGAAGTGGTCGGTGGTGGCCACGCCCGAGCCGGCCGGCGCGCACGGCGGCACGCTGTACAGCGTGACCTGCACCAGCACCAGGAACTGCGTCGCCGCCGGCCTGTTCGACACCAGCGCCCACAGCCCGCGCGCGGTGGCCGAGCACTGGAACGGCCGCAAGTGGTCGGTGACGCCGGTCCCGGTGCCCAAGGGCTCCTCGGCGAGCTACCTGTTCGCCACCGCGTGCAGCGGCGCCGCGACCTGCTGGGCCGCGGGCGCGTCGGGCAACAGCACCCTCATCGACCGCTGGAACGGCAGGAAATGGTCGCGGGTGTCCAGCCCCAATCCGCACCCGGCCAAGCCGAACGTGCTCAACGGCCTGGCCTGCGCCAGCGCCAGGGAGTGCTGGGCCGTCGGCTACACGTTCCCCGGCGCCGACTCCGGCTCGCTGACCGAGGCCTGGAACGGGAAGTCCTGGAAGGTCGCCAGCACGCCCAGCAGCAAGGCCGGCGAGCTGGTCGGGGCTGTCTGTGCCCGGCCGGCCGCCTGCCTGGCCGTCGGCATCGGCAACAACCTGTTCGCACTGGCCCAGCGGTGGACCGGGCACGCGTGGGTGAGCACCCCGACGCCGAAGCCCAGCGGGGCCAGTTCCGCGCAGCTCGACGCGGCCGCCTGCGCCAGCCCGTCGGCCTGCGTGGGGGTCGGCATGTACTCGGCCAAGGGCAAGTTCAAGGTCCTGGCCCAGCGCTGGACCGGCGCCAAGTGGGTGGCCGCCACCGCCGCCAGCCCGGTCGGCGCGACCGTGGCCACGCTGGCCGGGGCGGCCTGCGTGAGCGCCGGCAACTGCTGGGCGGTGGGCCGCGACGAGACCGCGTCGAACACCTTCGTGCTGCTTGAGCACTGGAACGGCAAGTCCTGGTCGATCGACGGCTAGGCCGGGCCTGCGCGGGGCGATGAATCCCGTCCCGTCCCTCCGTCTACCTTGGTGATCGGCGGGACGGGATTCAGGACGCGGAGGAACCGGGATGAGCGGATCGGGTTTGTCGGCGGCGCGGCTCGGGCGGCTGCGCGAGGTGCTGGCCAGGCATGTCGACAGCGGCCAGGTGCCGGGGCTGGTCGCGCTGGTGGCCCGGCGCGGCGAGGCGCACGCGGTCGTCATCGGCACCACCGAGGCCGACGGCGCCGGGCGGCCCATGGCCCGCGACACGATCTTCCGGATCGCGTCGGTGTCCAAGCCCATCGCCGCCGCCGGGGCGATGACGCTGGTCGAGGAGGCCCGCGTGCGGCTCGACGACCCGGTCGACGAGCTGCTGCCCGAGCTGGCCGGCCGCCGCGTCCTGCGCGATCCGGACGGGCCGATGGACGACACCGTGCCCGCCGAGCGGCCGATCACCGTGCGGGACCTGCTGACGTTCCGGATGGGCCTGGGCGCGCTGATGACGGACCATCCGCTCGGCCGGGCCATGGCCGAGGCCGGTCTGGAGCCGGGCCCGGACAGCCCGCCGGCGGAGCCGGACGAGTGGATGAAGCGGCTCGGACGCCTGCCGCTGCTCTACCAGCCGGGCGAGAAGTGGCTGTACCACACGCCCGCCGACGCCCTGGGCGTGCTGATGGCCCGGGCCAGCGGCCAGCCGCTGGGTGACCTCCTGGCCGAGCGGCTGTTCGTGCCGCTGGGCATGGCCGACACCGGCTTCAGCGTGCCCGCCGCCAAGCTGGACCGGCTGGCCGCCGCCTACCGGCCCGAGAACGGCTCGCTGCTGCTCACCGACGACCCCCGGCAGTCGCGCTGGGCCCAGCCGCCCGCCTTCCCCTCCGCCGGCGGCGGGCTGGTCTCCACCGCCGATGACCTGCTGGCCTTCGGCACGATGATGCTGCACCAGGGCCGCTACCTCGGGCGGCGGCTGCTGTCCCGGCCGACGGTCCAGGTGATGACGACCGACCAGCTGACCGAGCAGCAGCGGGCGGAGAACGACGTGTTCTTCGTCGGCGCGGGCGGCTGGGGCTTCGGCCTCAACGTGGTCACCCGGCGTACCGTCCTCGGACCCGGGCCGGGATCGTTCGGGTGGAACGGCGGGACGGGCACGACGTTCTATGTCGATCCGGCCGAGGACCTCATCGGAGTGCTGCTGACCCAGCGGGGGATGACCTCGCCGCTGCCGCCGGCCGTGTACCGGGACTTCTGGGCCTGGCGCTTATCAGGCCATCGACGACTGACCCGGGGGCCGGGCCGGGTGGCTGGGCGGGGCCGGGCCGGTTACCTGTTGGCGTTCATGGCCGTGACCAGGAGCCTTTCCAGGCGGGGGAGATCCGCCGCGGAGTCGAGGTGCAGCTCGATCCAGTCGCGGCGGCCCGGGTCGTGCCGCACCGCCCGGTCCTGGCCGAACTCGGCCCGCAGCCGCGCCCAGCCCGCCTGCGTGATCCGCAGGTCGATCACGCCCGGCGCCTCCAGGTGCGCGATCTCCCGCCGGTCGGTGCGCAGCGCGGGCTTGCCGCCGTACCGGGACGGCCGCTCCTGCGCCGGGCCCGCCGCCAGCATCGCGACGACGAACGCCTCCCACACCGGGTCCGCGGGCTCTGCGGCCATGCCGCGATCCTAGTTCCGGCTGCCTGGGCGGTCCGGCCGCTCGGTAGCATTATCGGGCAAATCCGGAATAGCCTAAGGCCGAAGGATGCTCACGAAACGGTTGCGGATAATCAGGTACGGGCTCAGCCGGGCCCTCATTCTGGGTGCCCTGATCTTCGGCTTCCTGACGCAGCCGCAGGGCGCCGCCTTTAATTTCTGGCTGATCGGCGGATTCGCGGCCGTGTCCGCGGCCAGCATCGTGTTCATCGTCGCGAAGTACATGAACGTGGTCCGCTCGCCGCTGGGCATCTACTTTGACCTGGGCTTCTACCTGCTCACCTTCGTGAGCATGTTCTCGGTCATCTACTGGACCTACGGCACGGCCGGCCAACTTCAGCACCCGGCTCACTCACCTCGACGCCATCTACTTCACCATGGGGACGCTGAGCACCGCGGGCACCGGCAGCCTTGTCCCGGTCAGCCAGCTGGCCCGCGGCCTGCAGACCTTGCAGATGCTGCTGGACCTCGGGTTCGTGCTGGTGGCCGTCACCCTGGTCGTGGGCCGGCTGGCCACGGCCAGGGCGGACTCGAAGTCGTCCTGACCGGGTACGACGATGAGCGCAGGTCAGGTCCGCAGTCCGATCAAGGGGGAACCGATGGCGGGCAAGTTCGTGCTGAAAAAGGGCTCAAGCGGCAAGTACCACTTCAACCTGATCGCCGGAAACGGGCAGGTCATCGCCACCAGCGAGGCCTATGAGCGCAAGGAGTCGGCGCTCAGCGGCATTGAGTCAGTGAAGACCAACGCGCCGGGCGCCGCGCTCGACGACCAGACCGAGGAATAGCCCGCCCGGCCGATCACGCGGCTGATCACGTCCGGGCCGCCTCGGCGCGGCGGACGAGACCGGCGATGTGCGCGGCCATCTCGGCCAGAGCTCGCGGGGCAGGCTGTGCCCCATGCCGCCGAACACGACCAGCGCGGCGTCCGGGATGGCGGCGGCCGTGGCCCGGCCGCCGCTGACATCGCACATCTTGTCGTCGGACCCGTGCAGGATCAGCGTGGGCACGCGCACCGACGCTAGACGCCCGGTCCGGTCGCCGGAGGCGACCGCGGCCACGGCCTGCCGGGCGGTGCCGGCCGGGTCGTGGGCCGGCCATAGGCCCGCCCGGCCCGGTCCCGGACGGCCGCCTCGT
Organism: uncultured Actinomycetota bacterium; assembly: GCA_963730265.1. GTDB lineage: Bacteria > Actinomycetota > Actinomycetes > Streptosporangiales > Streptosporangiaceae > DASUBV01. The sequence goes on along the minus strand of CAVSRG010000009.1, from coordinate 2,326,088 downwards.
CGAACGGGAAGCCCGGTGAGCCGATCACCGCGAACGCCCGGACCTGCTGCTCGATCACGTCCTCGCGGGTCACCGTGGGCAGGCCCATGAGCGGGGCCAGCGCCCGCAGGTCCGCCCGGCCCACCGCGCGGTCGCCCGTGGTGGACATTATCGAGGTCAGGGACCGGACCCGGTCCGGATACTCGATGGCCATGGTCTGGGCGATCATCCCGCCCAGCGACGCGCCGACCAGATGAGCGCTGTCCAGGCCGAGCGCGTCCATCAGCCCGACCGTGTCGGCCGCCATGTCGGACAGCGTGTAAGAGGCCGAGGACAGGTCACCGGCCAGCGCCGCCGTCAGGTCCGGCGGCGGCGCGTCCGCCAGGTGCGTGGACCGGCCGACGTCGCGGTTGTCGAAGCGGATCGGCTGGAGGCCCCGGCTGGCCAGCTCGGCCACGAAGCCGTCCGGCCAGCTGATCATCTGCGCACCGGCGCCCATGAGCAGCAGCACCGGCGGGTCCGGGGGCTCTCCGCAGCGCTCGTAGGCGATGTCGATGCCGGCCGGGCCGACGCCCCGGGCCTTCTCCTCGGTCACCGTCACTCCATTTCGCAGCCCGCGGTCAGGGAAGAGAAAGGTACCAGGAATACGCGCGATAAAGGCCGAATGTAAATGTGAGAAGTATTAAGTCGTCGTCAGTCCGATTTCCGGTAAATGAACGCTTGCGCTTTGCATATACTGAAAGCAGAGAGGTCGCTGGCGCGCGCGGCGGCCCGGCTCTCCCGCCGCTGTCCCAGCGGCCAGGTGGCCTGACGCGATCTGATAACAGCAAGAAGCGGCCTGCCGCCTCGATCCAGGGCAATCCTCAACCATGTGGTTGACGGTTGCGGGGCGGGCGGGCTACTGTCAACCGCATGGTTGAGGATCAGCTGGCGATGGACGAGGTGTTCCATGCCCTGGCCAGCCAGGCCCGGCGGGACATGCTCGGCCGGCTGGCCGTCGGGCCGCTCACGGTCGGCCAGCTGGCCGCGCCGCTGACCATGTCGCTGGCCGCGGCGGCCAAGCACGTACAGGTGCTCGAGCGAGCCGGGCTGCTGCACCGGACCATCGACGGCCGCCGGCACATCTGCCGCCTGGCGCCCGGGCCGCTCGCCTCGGCCCAGGCCTGGCTGGCCTTCTACGAGCCCTTCTGGACCGAGCGGCTAGACGCCCTCGACGACATGTTCCGGACCGGGCCCGACGACGAGGAGCAGTGATGAACGTGACCGCACCGCACGCCGATCGTCCGCCTCGAGCGCACCATCCCGGCCCCGCCCGGCCAGGTCTACCGGGCCTGGCTGGACCCCGGGCTACTGGCCCGCTGGATGAACCCCGGCACCATGACCGTCAGCCGGGCCGAGGTCGACGAGCGCGTCGGCGGTCACTACCGGATCTGGCATGCCGACGCTTCCGGCGCCGAGATCGGCGGCTTCGACTGCGAGCTGACCGAGCTCGTGCCCGGCCAGCGCATCGGGTTCCGCTGGGGCTTCGTCGGGCCCGATCGGCGCGGCCCGGTCTTCGACTCGCTGCTGACGGTGACGCTGCGCGAGGCTCCCGGCGGCGCGACCCACCTGACCCTGGTTCATGAGCGCCTGGGCGACCTGGCCGCCGCGCTGCCCGACGTCGCCGTCAAGATCGGTCCCGGCTGGGCCGACACCCTGGTCAAGCTGGCCGGCCTGGTCGGCCGCGAGGCCGCCGGAGGCGACGCGGCGGTGGCCGACCTCAAGCTGCCCGAGGCCGAGGACCTGCTGCGCTGGCAGCCGCTGGCCCGGCTGGCCTACACCGGGCCGGACGGCTTCCCGCGGGTGGTCCCCGTCGGGTTCCTGTGGCGCGATGGCCAGGTCATCGTCTGCACGGCGACGACCGCCCCCAAGGTCCGGGCGCTGTCCGCCCGGCCGCACGTGGCCCTGACCATCGACACCGACAGTGGCACGGGCAGCACCTCACTGCTCGTGCGCGGCGTGGCCAGCATCGAGATCGTGGACGGGGTGCCCGCCGAGTACCTGGAGGCGGCGGCCAAGACCATGCCCGCCGAGCAGCACCAGCAGTTCGCGGCTCAGGTGCGGTCGTTCTATCCGCAGATGGCGCGCATCTCCATCGCGCCGCGCTGGGCCCGGTACTACGACTTCGGCGCCGGCCGCGTCCCCGAGTTCCTGCGCCAGCTCAGCGCGAGCGCCCAGGGGTAGGATCCGCTCGCCCATGGACCAGGGGGCCTGCCGCGTGCTAAGGACGAGGCACGGGCAAGCCGCCCGGGCCCGGAATCCAGGCATCGGGCCGCGCGGCCGCCTGCCGAGGAGGCACGCATGACCCCCGGTCGAGTCAGCCGGAGGAGCCTGCTGGCCGGGGCCGGCCTCCTGGCGGGCTCGGCCCTGGCCGGGGACCTGATCGCGGACCACCTGCGCGAGGCCGGGACGCTCGCCGCGGCCAGGGCACCGAGCCTGAGCCTGGCCAGGGTGCCGGGCAGCGGGTACGTCCCGGACGGAGTCGCCGGGCTCGCGGCGGCGTTCCCGCGCCCGGCGGTGCGGCTGCTGGACAGCCCGTTCCGCGCCAACACCGAACGCAACACCAGCTACCTGCTGTTCGTCGACCCCGACCGGCTGCTGCACACCTTCCGGCTCAATTACGGCCTGCCGTCGGCCGCCCGGCCGTGCGGCGGGTGGGAGCGGCCGCAGTGCGAGGTGCGCGGGCACACCACGGGGCACCTGCTGTCGGCGCTGGCCCTGACCTACGCCGGCACGGCGAGCCAGGCGGCGCTGGACAAAGGTCGTTACCTGGTGGAAAACCTGGCCCGCTACCAGGCGCTGGCCCGGCGGGCCGGCTTCCACGAGGGCTACCTGTCGGCCTTCCCCGAGACCTTCTTCGACCGGCTGGAGGCCGGCCAGCCCGTCTGGTCGCCGTACTACATGATCCACAAGTACCTGGCGGGCCTGATCGACCAGTACGAGCTGGCCGGGAACGCCCAGGCGATCGAGGTCGCGGCCCGGCTGGCGGACTGGGTGTGCTGGCGCACCGGCCGCCTGTCCTACGCCCACATGCAGCGGATCCTAGTCGTCGAGTACGGCGGCATCGCCGAGGCGCTGGCCAACCTGTACCGGCTGACCGGCCAGAGCAGGTACCTGGCCGCCGCGCGGCGCTTTGACGACGCCGCGGTGCTCGGCCCGCTGGCGGCCGGGCAGGACCGCCTCAGCGGTGTGCACGCCAACATGACCGTGCCCAAGATCATCGCGGCCGTGCGGATGTGGGAGGAGACCGGCCGGGATCGCTACCGGGACGTCGCCGAGCACTTCTGGCGGATCGTCACCCAGCACCACTCCTACATCATCGGCGGGTCCAGCAACCACGAGCACTGGCACGAGCCCGACGTGATCGCCGGCCAGCTCTCCAACCGGACCTGCGAGAACTGCGTCAGCTACAACATGCTCAAGCTGACCAGGCTGCTGCACTTCCACCAGCCCGAGCGGGTTGACCTGCTCGACCACTACGAGCGCGCCCTGCTCAACCAGATGCTCGGCGAGCAGGATCCCGACTCGCCGCACGGGTTCAACGAGTACTACTACGGGCTGTCGCCCGGCGCGTTCAAGCAGCAGCCGCTGAACTACTTCCCGGACGCCAGCCCGGACGTCTACTCCACCAACTACGACGACTTCACCTGCGACAACGCGACCGGCATGGAGACTCAGGCCAAGTTCGCCGACACCATCTACTCGCGCGACGCCGACGGCCTGTTCGTCAACCTGTTCATCCCGTCCGAGCTGACCTGGGCCGAGAAGGGGATCACGCTGCGCCAGGTCACCCGGTTCCCCGACCAGCCGGGAACCCGGCTGCACGTCGTGGCCGGCCAGGCCGACCTGACGGTGCGCGTCCGCGTCCCGGCCTGGGTCGCCGGGACCTCGACGGCCCGGCTGAACGGCCGCCCGGTCGGCCGCCCGGCCCGGCCCGGCAGCTGGCTGGCCATCCGGCGGCGCTGGCGGGCCGGCGACCGCCTGGACGTCGCCCTGCCGATGCGCCTGGACCTGCATCCCACCCCCGACGACCCGACCGTCCAGGCGGTCACCTACGGCCCGGTCGTCCTGAACGGCGCCTACGGCGACCGCGCGATCACCGCGATGCCGAGGCTGGACGCCCGGCTCGCTGACGCCGGCCGGGGCCGGGCCCCTGACCTTCACGGCCAGGGCGGACGGCCAGCCGGTCACGCTGATCCCCACCGCCCGGACCCACCACCAGCACTACAACGTCTACTGGCGGACCTGACCGGCTGTCATCGGCAGGCCAGGCGGCCGGGCCGGTTACGCTCCACGGCCATGGACTACGTCGTCGCTGATCTTCCGGTCGCTGACATCGACCAGCTCGAGGCACTCTGGCGGGAGCTGTTCTCCCATCACCTGGCCCAGGCCCCGCACCTGGAGACGCTCGGCCCGGCGCGCAGCCCGGCCGACTCCTGGCGCGTGCGCCGCGGGTACTACCAGCGCTGGCTGGCCGCTCCCCAGGCGACGGTGCTGGTCGCTCAGGGGCCCGGCGGCCTGCTGGGCTACGCCATGGTCCGGGCCGTCGACGACGCCGGTTCGTGGCAGTTCGGCGACCGGGTCGGCGTCCTGGAAACGCTCGTGGTCAGCGGCGGCGCCCGGGGCGGCGGCGTGGGCCAGGCGCTCATGGACGCCGCCCGCCGGCGGCTGGCCGACTGGGGCATCCAGGTGATGACCATTTCCGTGATCGCCGGCAACGAGGGCGCCCTGCGCTTCTACCGCCGCGAAGGCGCCCGCGACTACCTGCACACCCTCATCATGCCGGTCGCTCAGCTGGATTAACCATTTGGCGCGTTTGCAGCAAACCTGGGCCGTCGCTGGCACGGGAATGTTTTGTCGCTGGCATTCTGCCCGCCATCACCACCATTGTCTCAACATTGTCTCTGATCCGTTCCGAGGGCTATCAGTGCCCGGAAGTTAAGCCTACAAATTAGGCGAAACAGTCCGTAACGGCAGGCAGCAGATGCCCGGGCCGCACCGGAACCGGAAACGAGAAGGTTGGCAGGTGAGAATGGTCAGAATCTACCGCACCGCCGCAGCCGCGTTCGCGCGATTGCTGAGCCGCAGGCGCCGCTGGCAGGCTGCCCTCATACCGCTAGCGCTGTTCGCTGCCCTGGCGGGCCAGCTGGTGAGCGTACCGCCAGCCAGCGCGGTACTGCCGGGACCGGTGGTCGAGCAGGGCGAGGGATTTGACACCAGCGCCCTGCCGCCCACGTCGGACATGACCACATGGTGGACGACCACGACCTACTTCGCGATCGGCGTCTACATCGGCGGCGAGAACTATCGCGGATCGAGCCCCAACCATGCCTGGCTGGCCAGCGTCATGACGACTGACTGGGATGTGTGGCTGCTGTGGGTCGGCCCCCAGTCGGCCTGCGTAACCGGCGGCGGGGACGGCACGTTCAGCAATGACCCGACCACCGCGCAGGATCAGGGCGAGACTCAGGCGCAAGATGCGGTCGCCGCGGCCAGCGCTGATGGCTTCGGCGACGAGTACCTCGTGTACGATCTCGAGGGTTTCGACACGGGCAATTCAACCTGCGTCACCGCCGCGCAATCGTTCATTAACGGCTTCGAGTACGAAGTCCACACCGTATTGCACGAGCACGGCGCCGTCTATGGCAGCAGCTGCTCCTCCGACCTGACCGCCTACACCGCCCACAGCAACGTACCCGAGGCCATCTTCCCGGCGGACTACGGGTATTCCGACTATGCTACGTCGCCCCTTCAGTGCATTCCTAACAATGCCTGGGATCACAATCAGCGGGTGCATCAGTGGTCCGGGAATACGGCCCTCAGGATTAGATCGGGAGACTCCGCGCCCTCCTGGACGATCGATGAGGACTGCCTGGACGGTCCGGTTGAAGGCACTTCGACATTTGCCGAAGCCTGCACCTGATGACCGCGAGCAGAGACATGAGAGGCGGGTGCCTACGATGAATCGTACGAAAGCAGCGCATATTCTGGCGCCGACGGCGGCGGCGACCCTGGTCCTCGGCCTCGCCGCACTTCTTGCGGCGCATCAGTCCTCGCAGGCGGCAGCCTCCGGCTCGGCGTTGCGGGCCGTCAGCTGGGTGGACCGCGCGGCGCAGATCCCGGCGGTCAGCGTGCCGCACAACCCGGGTGTCGCGGCCTGCACGTCGAAAGATCTCAGCGTCCGGATGGAGGGCCGCGGCATCATCCAGGCCGGAACCTACGCCTACATCTACAACGCGAAGAACACGACCCGCCGCGCCTGCTTTGTGTCCGGGCGTCCCAGCGTGAAGCTGGCCGGCCAGATAGTGGCGGGCAGTCCGAACGTGCTGGACGTCACGGCCGGAGTGCTCGCCCCTGGCGCCTCGGCCAGGTTCGCCGTCACCCAGTCGCAACGCGCATCCTGCACCCCGGCATTCACCCGGCACGGCGTCTCTCGCACCTCCGCCGTGACACCACACGTTCAGATCGGCGCGCAGCCGGTCGCCGCGACCAGCGAAGGGACCATCCTCACCAGCAAGTGCACCAGGACCGCGGTCACCCAGATCGGCCTTCCCCCGACGTCCCCGAAGCCAGGCCCACTCTCCGGGCTCGCCATCCGGCTGCAAGCCCCGGCGCGAGCGCGAGCGGGACACATCCTGAAGTTCACCGTGATGATCACTAACCCGACCCCGGCGGCCATCAGGCTCTCCCCGTGCCCGAGCTATGAGGTCGGCATCTCATCCGCGCGGGCGGTCGCCTACCAGCTCAACTGCGGCGCGCTAGCCATCCCGGCAGGTCAGTCCCGCGTGTACGACATGCAGTATGCGGTCCCGGCGGGCACGCCCGCCGGCCTGGCCAAGATCGGCTGGTTCCTGCTGAACTCGACCCGCAATGGAGCGGGCGGCCTCGTCACCATCACGAAGTAACCGGCTGTTAGCCGGCGGGGCGGCCACAGCGGCGGTAGTGGCCGGGGGTATCTCAGCCCCCGGCCACGCCGGTGCTGGCTGCGCATCGGCGCGTCTCCCGTCGGTGTCACAGCCGCGGCCGCTTCCTCGTCATACGCAGTGAGGAGTTCTCCCAGGAGACGAGCAAAGCAGGTGAGGACCATCAATGAGCCGGGCCAGGTGCCAGCACAGCTACAGCCGTTCGTCAGGCAGCGCACGATCTTGCTGCAGACCAGGAAGCGTGACGGTAGCTGGGTTCCCACGCCAGTCAACATCGCCGTGGGCGGCGACCGCGCCTACATCCGCACGTACGCCAAGGCCGGAAAGAGCAAGCGGCTGCGGAACTTTCCCGAGGTCCGGGTCAGCCCGTCCACGATTCGCGGGCGGCCCACCGGAGCGACGATGCACGCCCGGGCCCGGCTGCTGGCTGGCGACGAGGCCCGCACCGCGGCGCGGACGCTGTCCCGTAAGTACCGGGTGCTGCACGGCCTGGTGATTCCGCAGGCGCACCGGCTCATGCGGACCTCGACACTTCACTACGAGCTCAGTGATTTCCGGCCGGATCCGCAGTGAGCTGCGCGGGGAATGCCGCCGGCTGGGCTGCGTTATAGCCCGAGGGGCATGGGGCTCCCGGCGAGGAGTGAGAAGAACATGAGCACGGTGGCGCTGACTGCGGACACGTTCAAGGACACGGTCACCCGGCCGGGGATCACCCTGGTCGACTGGTGGGCTTCCTGGTGCGGTCCCTGCCGGATGTTCGCGCCCATATTCGAGGCCGCGAGCGACCAGCACTCGGACATCACGTTCGGCAAGGTCGACACCGAGGACCAGCCGGAGCTGTCCGGTTCCGCCGGGATCGCCTCGATTCCGACGCTGATGGTCTTCCGGGACGGCATCCTGCTGTTCTCCCAGCCCGGCGCGCTGCCCGCGCCCGAGCTGAGAGGATCATTCAGGCGGTCCGGGACCTCGACATGGACGACGTCCGCGAGAAGGTCGCCCAGCAGGAGCAGGAGCACGCGCAGCACGAGGAGCACGCGCACCAGGAGGCCTGACCAGCGGCTAGCCTGCCGGGTCAGCGGTGGCGGCCAGTCGCGCCGGCGCCGGGATGACGGGCTGCAGCGGGAAGTGACACGCGGCCAGGTGGTCGTCGCCGAACGGGCGCAGCGGCGGCTCTTCCTCGGCGCACCGGGCCTGCGCGAGCGGGCAGCGGGTGCGGAACCGGCAGCCTGACGGCGGGTCGAGGGCCGAGGGCAGCTCGCCCGTGACGGCCTCGGCCCGCTTGGCCTGCTCGACCGCGGGATCCGGCTCGGGGATGGCCTTGAGCAGCCCGGCGGTGTACGGGTGGGCGGGCCGGGCGTAGATGGCCGCCGACGAGCCGATCTCGACCAGCTTGCCGAGGTACATGACGCCGATCCGGTCGGCCAGGTACTTGACCACCGACAGGTCGTGCGAGATCAGGACGTAGGTCAGGGCGAACTGGGCCTGCAGGCTCTTCATCAGGTTCAGCACCTGGGCCTGGATCGATACGTCCAGGGCCGAGACCGGCTCGTCGGCCACGATGAGCCGCGGGCTCAGCGCCAGCGCGCGGGCCAGGCCGATGCGCTGGCGCTGGCCACCGGAGAACTCGTGCGGGTAGCGGTCGGCCGCTGACCGCGGCAGTCCGACGCCGTCCAGCAGCTCAGCGACCCGGGCCCGGCGGGAGGCCCGGTCGCCGATGTGCTGGATCATCAGCGGCTCGCGCAGCGACGACCCGACCTGCATGCGCGGATCCAGCGAGGCGTAGGCGTCCTGGAACATCAGCTGCACATCCCGCCGGGCCCGGCGCAGCGCCCCGCCGGACAGGGCGCTCAGCTCCGTGCCGTCAAACCTGATGCGGCCGGAGTCGGGCTGCTCGAGCACGGCGATCAGCCTGCCGACCGTGGTCTTACCCGACCCGGACTCTCCGACCAGCCCGAATGTCTCGCCCGGGGCGACCTCGAAGGAAACGCCGGACACCGCCTTGACCGACGCGACGGTGCGCTGCAGGACGCCCTTGCGCACGCCGAACTCCTTGTGCACGGCGTCGAGCACGAGCAGCGGCGCGGCCGCGTCAGCCGCGGGCCGCGCCGGGGCGGCGACCGCGACCAGGCCCTCCGCCCGGGCCGCGGCCGGATCGGGGCGGGGGTGGAAGCACGCGTACTGGTGGCCCGGCTCCCGCTCGGTCAGCGCCGGGTCGTTGTCCCGGCACTCCTGGGTCGCATACCGGCAGCGCGCCGCGAACCGGCAGCCGGCCGGCGGCGTCGGACAGGTCCGGCGGCAGGCCGGGAATGGAGTAGAGGTCCTGGCCGCGGTCCTGGGTCATCCGCGGGATGGCGCCGAGCAGCGCCTCGGTGTACGGGTGGCGCGGGCGGGCGAACAGCACCTCGGTCGGCGCGGCCTCCACGATCCGGCCCGCGTACATGACCAGCACCCGGTCAGCCCGGCCCGCGATCACCCCCATGTCGTGGGTGACCAGCAGCATGCCCATGTCCAGGCGCGCCTTCAGGTCATCGAGCAGGTGCAGGATCTGGGCCTGGATGGTCACGTCGAGCGCGGTGGTCGGCTCGTCGGCGATCAGCAGCTTCGGCTCGCAGGACAGCGCCATCGCGATCATGACGCGCTGCCGCAGCCCGCCGGACAGCTGATGCGGGAACGCGTCGAGCCGCTCGGCCGGGCGGGGCACCCCGACCAGGCCCAGCACCTCCTCGGCTCGCTGCCGGGCCGCCGCTCGGGAGTGGCCCAGGTGAATCCGGACCGGGCCGGCGATCTGGTCGCCGATCGTCATGGTCGGGTTCAGGCTGGTCATCGGGTCCTGGAAGACCGTGGCCACCTGGCGGCCCCGGACCCGCCGCATCTGCGCGGCGTCGAGCGGGACCAGGTCCTGGCCGGACAGCTCGACCGCGCCGGAGACGATGCGCCCGCCGGGGGGCAGCATCTTCATGATCGACATGGCCGTCATGGTCTTGCCGCAGCCGGACTCGCCGACCAGGCCCACGGTCTCACCGCGGTGGACGGTGAACGACACCCCGTCCACCGGGTGCACCGCATCCTTGCGGCGGCGGACGTCGGTCCGCAGGTCCTGCACGCGCAGCAGCTCGGTCACTCGGCGATCACCTTTCCTGCAGCCGGACTTCCAGCGCGGCCCGCAGCGCGTCGCCGATGAAGTTGAAGGCCACCACCGTCAGCACGATGGCGATGCCGGCCGGGTAGATCAGCCACCACTTGCCCTCGTAGATGTAGTTCAGGCCGTTGGACAGCATGCTGCCCCAGTTGGTCGCCGGCGGCGCCGGGCCCAGGCCCAGGTAGCTGAGCGCGGCCAGCAGCAAGATGGCGTTGGCGACCTCAAAGGTCGCCTGCACCACGATGGTGCCGATCGCGTTGGGAGTGATGTGCCGCAGCACGATCCAGGCCGTGCCGCCCGCCCATCGCGCGGGCCATCTGCACGTACTCGCGGGTGCGCAGCGAGATGGCCTCGCCGCGGACCAGCCGGGCCGGGGCCAGCCAGGCCACGATCGCCACCACGAAGATCAGCACCGGGGTGGATACCCGGAACACGCTGGCCAGCAGCAGGATGAAGATCAGCGGCGGGATGGCCAGTACCGAGTCCACGACGCGCATCATCACCGCGTCCACCGCACCGCCGACGTAGCCCGCCACCGCGCCCCACAGCGTGCCGACGACCGTGGCCAGCAGCGCCGCCGACAGCCCGACCACGATCGAGGACTGGCCGCTGAGCATCAGCCGGCCGAGTACGTCGTAGCCGACGTCGTCGGTGCCGAGCGGATGCGCGGAGCTGGGCGGCAGGTTGATCAGCGACAGTCGGGTGTGCACCTGGTCGGTGTGGTAGAAGACCGGCCCGAGGAAGCTGAACAGGACCATGAAGATCACGATGCCGACGCCCGCGACGGCCAGCCGGTTGCGCACGAAGACGGTCAGGATCATCCGCCAGGCGCTGCCGCCGGCGCCGGTCCCGCCCGACGGGGCCTGCTCGGCGCCCGGCACCTCCGGGGCCGGCTCTCCGGCCACGATCATGCTCATGCCAGCCTCACCCGCGGGTCGACGACGATGTACAGCACGTCGGCCACCAGTGAGCCGAGCACCGTCGCGGTGGCGATGACGACCGTGGACCCGAGCAGCACGGGGAAGTCGTGCGAGGTCGCGGCCGTGTAGAACAGCAGGCCCATGCCGGGATAGTTGAAGACGGACTCGGTGATCACCGCCCCGGAGATCGTCGCGGGCAGGCTGAGCCCGATCAGCGTGACGATGGGGATCAGCGAGTTGCGCAGCAGGTGCCGCATCAGGATGATCCGTTCCGGCAGGCCCATGGCCCTGGCCGTGCGGATGTAGTCCTGCACCAGGGCCTCGATCGCGCTGGAGCGCATGAACCGACTGAACGCCGCGATGGAGACCAGGGCCAGGGTGGCCACGGGCAGCACCATCGCCTGCGGGTGGCTGAGCACGGCCGAGACCGTGGCCCCCTGCGGCGCCTCCGGCGGCAGCAGCCGCCAGTTGATGGCGAAGCCGAGGATCAGCAGGATGCCCAGCCAGAAGGTGGGCATCGAGTAGGCGACGAACGACGCCCCGGTGGTGACGTAGTCGGCCAGGCTGTTGCGCCGGACCGCCTGCATGATCCCCAGCGGGATGGCGACGATCAGCGCCACCAGGTAGGCCAGCCCGACCAGTACGGCGCTCTTGGGCAGGTCCTGGCTCAGCAGCGACGTGACCGACTGGTTGTAGTGGTAGGAGTAGCCCAGGTTGCCCTGCACCAGCTGGCCGATGAACCGGCCGTACTGCACCGGCAGCGGCTGGTTGTAGCCGTTCTGCACGATGAACTGACGCACCTGGAAAGCGCTGGCCTCGGGCCCGAGCAGGCCGCGGCCGGCCCGCCGGGCAGCGCGTGCAGGATGATGAACACGATGACGGTCACCCCGAACACCACCGCCACCGCCTGCACGCAGCGGCGGATCAGGTACGCCGTCACCGGATGCTCCTCGTCAGCCTCATGACCCGCTCGTGAAGTACCAGTTCTCGGGCGTGATGTTGAAGGTCGGCTCCTGCGGGGTGACCCCGTGCAGGTTGCTCTTGATCTCGGTGAGCTGGTAGTCGGCCTTCGGCATGAAGATCGCGGGCAGGTTCTTGGCCTCGTAGTTCTCGGCCTGGGAGATGGTCCCCGGCACGTGATCGGTCTCCGCGATCAGCTTGTCGGTCTCGGAGCTGGAGTAGCTGCCGAAGTTGTCGCCGGCGCCGCTGCCGAAGATCAGGTCCCCGTTGGGGAAGTGGTCCATGCTGTAGCTCCAGCCGCCGCCCCAGTTGTCGAGCTGCCAGTTGCAGCTGGCCTGCGACGGCTTGCACGGCACCGAGCTGCTGATCACCTCGTCGAACGGCGCCTGGGACAGGTTCAGGTTGATGCCGGCCGCCGAGGCGGTCGACTTCAGTGACTCCATCTCCTGGGTCAGGCTGGTGGTGCCGCTGGCGTATTGCAGGCTGAACGACAGCTTGGCGCCCGCCGCCACGCCCGGGCCGCAGTGCCCGGCGCCGCTGCCCGGCTTGCTGCACACCGACGTGCCTCCGGGATGCACCGCCCAGCCGTTGCTGGTCAGCAGGGACTTGGCCGCCGACACGCTGAACGGGTACGGGTTGGCCTTCTCGAAGCTGTCCACGAACGGATTGGGTGGCGAGACCGGCACCGGCCCGTAGGTCGGCGAGGCGTAGCCCTGGAAGATCTTGGTGATGTACTCCGGCTGGTTGATGAGGTGCTGGAAGGCCTGCCGGAAGTACAGCTGGCGGAAGATCGGGCCCACCGTCGGGTTGTTGAAGTTCTCCGGGAAGTAGTTGATCCCGGCGTCTATCCAGACGTTGAGGTTGTAGCCGGACCCGGCGATGGCCGGCTTCTGGGCCAGGTCGGTGGTGGGCAGGTAGCCGACGCTGACCTGGCCACTGCGCAGCACGTTCAGCTCGGCGTCCTCCGTCGTGAACGGGGTCTCGATGAACTGCGCCAAGTGCGGCTTGACCGGGCCCGAGTAGGCCTTGTTCGGCGTGAACACCGACTGGCCCGTCGTCTGGTAGCTGGTCAGCCGCCACGGACCGTCGACGATCTTCCACAGCGGCGAGTTGCCATAGGTCGAGACCTGCTTGGCCTGGTTGTAGAGGTACTGCCAGACGGCCGCGCAGCCCGAGACCTTCGTCGCGCAATCGCCCTTGGCGGTGGCGGAGGTCATGTCCCAGGCCATCGGCAGCGGGGTGATCTGCGACAGCTCGTTGTCGGTGAACCAGGAGGGGCTGTAGGCGGACTTCAGGTTCAGCACGATCTGCGTCGGGCTGGTGACCTTCCAGCTGCTCAGGTTGTCGGGCAGACCGCCCGGCACGTAGTAGGCCCAGTGCGTCTTCTCGGCCGCCATCATGTTCAGCCAGAACTCGACGCCGGTCGCGGTCACCGTCTCGCCGTTAGACCACTTGTAGTTCTTCATGGTGATCGTCACGGTCTTGTTGCCGTTGCTGAAGGCGGGCGAGTTGGCGAGGCTCAGGCTGCCGTTCGGCACCGGCTGGCCGTTGTCGCCAAACCAGTACAGCGGCCGGTACATCAGGTACTCGAACTGATTGCGGTTGTCGATGGAGCTGTGCGCGCTGTCGATGAACGGGAAGATCCAGTTCGGCACGGCTCCGGGCGGAAGGGCAAACGTCGCCGTGCCGCCCTTCTGGATGGCGCCGGTTGGCTGGCCCGAGCCCAGCCCGCCCGTGCTGCCGGAACACGCGCTGATGACGAGGGCCGCGACAGCGGCTCCTGCTGCTGCGCCCAGTAGACGACAGTCGCGACGACGGTGCACTGTGCCTCCCGCCCGATCCCGAGGGATAACGGTTGCTTTCAACGGAACTGTGTCACTGTGTCAGCACGTGCATTTGGTGTCAAGAATGTGGTATACCACCAGAGGCCACTGCGGACAGGGGCGCGGACACGGACGCACACGCTGCGGTCAGCGGGCGACGGGCGTGGATACACTGCAGATGCGAAGTCGGGCAGACTACGCGGGAGCGCTCAGACCTGGGCATGCCTGCTGGTCAGCCGGGCGGTCGCGGCGCGACCCGGTTCTCGGGCCTCGGGGCCGTCGCGCGGGATGGGGGGATCACCATCGCGTCATTCCAGTCGACCCAGGGCGCGCCGGCGCGGCTGGGTACCGACAGCCTGCGGCTGCCCGCCCTGGCCATCGAGGCCAGCCTCACCTCGCGGGCGTACGACGCCCTCCGCGAGGCCATCGCCGAGATGCCGATCTACGACGGCATCGACGACGACATCCGCCTGGACGAGCGCGCCCTGGCCGAGCGCCTGGGCATCAGCCGGACCCCGGTGCGCGCGGCGCTGCAGCGGCTCGAGACCGAGGGCGTGGTGCAGACTATCCCGCGGCGCGGGATCTACGTCGTCCGCAAGACCAAGGCCGAGATCATCGACGTGATCCTGGCCTCGGCCGCGCTGGAGGGCATGGCGGCCCGGCTGGCCGCCGAGCGGGCCTCGGACGCGGAGCTGCAGGACGTGCTGGACCGCTTTCCCGCCTTCCGCCCCGGCGCGAGCGTCCCGGTCCGGGAGGACGAGATCGACGAGTACTCCGCCACCAACCTGGACTTCCACCAGCGGATCGCGGACCTGGCCCACTCGGAGCTGTTCTCGGGGCAGATCTCGCGGCTGAAGATTCACATGCGGGCGATCCGGCAGCGGACCATTGGCGATGATGTCCGGCGGACGCACTCCGCGACTGACCACGCGGCCATCATCGCCGCGCTGTGCGACCGCGACGCCGACCGGGCCGAGGAGGTGGTGCGGCGGCACGCGATCAGCCTGGCCGAGCACGTCCGGGACAACGTCAGCTATCTCCGGTAGCGCCGCGCTCCGGTAGCGCCGCCCCGGCCCGGCACGACGGCCTGCGCGCATCGGCGCGATTGTCGCTGGCGCCGCGCAGCCCTCGGCCGGGCGGCCGTCGCGGTTGTGATCTACCTGCTGGTCTGAAGTTGTTAACGAGCTTCCAGAACGGCCAGGTCGCGGACCGCGAACCTGTAGTGCTCGATCTCCTCTTCGAGCACCACGCTGACGCACTCGATCACCGGCCGCTCCTCGTCCGGATAGCCGGGAGCGGGCGAGCGCCGGCACAGCCGTCCCAGGCCCTCGTCGGTCAGGCCGGCCACGATGCCCCTCATCACGGCCATCCGGTCGGCCCGGGCAGCCAGGATCTCGGCGTAGCCGGGCTGCGCGGTCAGGTCGATGCCGAGCGCGGCCGCCTGCGCCGCCGGGTACCAGCTCTGCGGCAGGCCCAGCGGGTGGTAGGGCATCGGCTCGTCCAGCACCGTCCGGCTCGCCCAAGCGTCGGTGATGAAGACCAGGTGGCGGAGCGTCTGCTCGAACGACCACTCCTCGTCAACCGGCTCGGCCAGCGCGGCCGCGGGCAGCCGCCCGGCCCGCTCCACGGCCTCGGCCCACAGCCGCTCGATGGTGGCCCAGATCGCGCGGACATCGTCGGCCGTCTGCCCCTCGCGAAGCTGCACCCGCTCGGGGTGCCGGCGGTCCAGCTCGGCGCTGACGAAATCGGTCACGTCGACGCCGTTGACGGTGACGTTGCTGAGGAAACCGGAGATGCTGACGTTCACCAGCCAGCTGTCCCGGATCGTGACACCGGACAGGTCGCAGTCGGTGAACCGGGCCCCGCGCAGGTCGGCGACATCGAACCGGGCGCCCTGGAACTGGGTGCTGCCGCCGCCCTCGCCGGCGTAGAACCGGTGCGGTCCGAACTGCGCCTCCGAGGGCTGAACGGGCTGGTCGGCGGGATTGTTGGCTGCTGTCATGGCCAGGAGGGTAGCGGCGGTTCCGGACGATCTGCTTCCGCGAATGGGCGACACCCCGGATGAAGGCCGAGGGCCGGAGCACGCTGTCCGCGCGCCCCGGCCCCGGCAAGTCCGCCTACTTAGGCGATGCGGCCCGCGTAGCGGCGCGTGAAGCCGTCGTTGGTGTCAGTGGTCACGGTGACGTCGTAGTACCCGTCGGCGTCCGTGGGCCAGTTGACGATCTTCGGGTGGCCGGCCCGCACCCGGACGGTCTGTGCGTGACCGGCGAAGTCATTCGGCGCCAGCGTGAACACGACTTCGGTCAGCCCTTCGTTGGCCAGTTCCAGGCTGAGCACGGGCCGGTACTGCCGGTCAGGCGTGGCGGCGACGGCCGGGACGGGCCCGGCGTTCTGGCCGGCCGGGACGACGGTGCCCGCGAACGAGGTCAGGAAGCCATCCGGGCCGTAGACCGAGAAGGCGTACTGGCCCGCCGTCGTGGTGGTGTCCCAGGTGTAGGTCTCGTGCCTGCCCTGGACCACCGTGAACGGAGTAGCCGTGAACGGCAGGAAGTTGTCCGGGTAGACGGCGAGCGAGACGCCGACCCTCCCGCGGACGGCCAGCGCTGGCCGTCACCTGGCCGCTGCGCCGGTGGACGACCGCGTCCGCGTGCGGCTGGTGGATGCTCGGCCGGTGCGGCCGGGATCCGGATTCCTGGACCGGGAACGTCTGGTCGCCCTCGGGCGGAGTCGTCACGGGAGGGAAGCTCTTCTCCTGGTCGGACTGCGTGATGAGCGGCACCGTGTCCGGCAGGTCCGGGATGGAGAAGTCGGGGTGCGCGAAGTCGAAGGCCGCCGTCAGGTCACCCGAGATGGACCGCCGCCAGTCGGTGATGTTGGCCGCCCGCACCCCGGTCCAGGTCTCCAGGAACTGGAGCATCGAGGTGTGGTTGTAGGTGTTGGAGTCCACGAAGCCGCCGCGGGTCCAGGGTGAGGCGATGATCATCGGCACCCGGTTGCCGAAGCCGATCGGCAGTCCGTCGATGAACTCGTCCGTCACGCTCGTCTCGGGCGCCGGGGGCAGCACGTGGTCGAAGTACCCGTCGTGCTCGTCATAGGTGATGAACAAGGCGGTGCTGTTCCACAGCTCCTGGTTGCCCATCAGCGCCTCGAGCACCGTCCGGACGTAGTGCGCGCCGTAGCTCGGGCTGGCCGCCGGGTGCTCGGAGTAGTTGTCCGGCGCCACGATCCAGGAGACCTGCGGCAGGGTGCCCGCGGTGGCATCCGCGATGAACTGGGCCAGCACGTGGTTGACGTGGTTCGGGCCGAGCGGCACGTTCTGGTTGGGCTGCCAGGGCTGGACGGCGCCGCGGATGGCCAGCTCCTGTCCCGCCGCGGTGGTCGCGTTCTCCGAGTCCTCGTACTGCTGGTAGAACCACAGCGGGTTGTCGCCGAAGTCACCGACCCAGGCGTCGTTGCCGCCGCCGTCCCCGACCTCACGGTTGGTGTAGACCTGCCAGGTGATGCCCGCGTTCTGCAGGAGCTCGGGGTAGGTGACGATGGCGCCGGCCGGGAAGTCGGACACGTAGTCGTCCGGGTTGGTGATGAAGCCGCCGCTCGTGCCGGTCCAGAAGTACATCCGGTTCGGGCTCGTCGGGGCCAGGATCGCCTGGTGGTAGCCATCGCAGATGGTGAACGCGTCGGCCACGGCGTACTGGAACGGGATGTCGCCGCGGGTGAAGTAGCCCATCGTCTGCTCGGTCTTGGACGGCACGTAGTTGTTCCACAGGCCGTTGTTGCGGGCGCTGTGGTCGCCGACCCAGCTGTGGTCCAGGTCCCGTGCGTTCTGGGCGTTCACCTTCGTCGAGTCCATGTGGAACGGCAGCAGGTAGCCCAGGTCCGTCCGGGCCGCGTCCGGCTGCTGGAAGATGTTGGTGCCGTTCGGGTACTTCAGCGCCTGCTTGTCGGCGAAGCCGCGCACGCCCTGCAGGCTGCCGAAGTAGTGGTCGAACGACCGGTTCTCCTGCATGAGGATGACGACGTGCTTGAGATCGCGGATCGTGCCGGTCAGGTGATGCGGCCTGGTCGCCGCGGCCGCCCTGGCCGTCCCGGCGGTCCCGGTGATCCCGCCCAGCTGCGTGCCCGCGCCCGCGGCGAGCGCCACCCCGGCGGCGGTGCCGCCGACGCGGAGGAACCGGCGGCGGGAGACGGCGGCCTTGAACGGCGCCTGGAAGCTGTAGTCGGTGGCCGGGCTGGGCTGGCTGGCGGTGCTGGGCTGGCTGGCGGTGCTGGGCTGGCTGGCGGGGCCGGGCTCGCCCCCGCCGCTACCGGTGCTGGGGGTTTCGGTGTTATCCATGTTGATGGGTCCACGTCCTCTCAGCCGTAACGCAACGAAGCCATCCAAGACAATGTGAGTCACGCATACAACGCCCGGAAGCGGACAGAGGGTGGATGTTTTGGCGAAAGGCAGATGAACGCTCCGAGGACGCCAGCTCACGCCGCCTACTGCTCATCGACGGCCATCGCCATTCACCGCGGGCCAGCGCACCACCGGATCGGCTGGTCTGATCCCGTTCACATGCGGGTCATCGCCTGGTTAGCAATCGTTTGCACGTGACCCGTACGCTCCAGGGATCGATTCCGGCTAAGGGAGCGAATATTGAACTCAGGAACGAAAGTCGCGATGGCGGGAGTCGCTGCGCTAGCGATCGCGGCGACGCCGCTAGCGCTGTCGGCCTCCACCGCCGTCGCTGCCGACCACCACGCTCAGATCAGGCACGTGCTGCTGATCTCGGTCGACGGCATGCACCAGTCCGACCTGAACTGGTACGTCGCCCACTATCCCCACTCGGAGCTCGCGCGGCTGGCCACCGGCGGCGCTGAGTACACCCACGCGAAGACCACCGACCCGTCGGACTCCGACCCGGGCGGCACGGGCATCATGACCGGCGCCGACCCGAAGCTGACCGGCATCTACTACGACGACGAGTACAGCCACGGCGTCTTCCCGCCGGGGACGACGAAGTGCACCGGGCCGGTCCCGGGCGGCGACGTGATCTACGACTCGCCGGACGACAAGCTTCCGGCCGTGCCGGACCTGCTGAACAACGGGAGCGGCAACACCTTCCCCTCGTTCGATGAGGGCGGCTCGATCTACCCGGGCGGCAAGGACACCAACCCGGCCTTGATCATGAACCTCAGCCCGCACCCGCAGTCGGGCCTGAACCCGGCGACGTACCCGGTCAACCCGAAGACCTGCAAGCCGATCCAGCCGTGGGACTACGTGGGGGTCAACACGATCTTCCAGGTGATCCACGGCGCCGGCATGCGAACGGCCTTTGCCGAGAAGCACGCGATCTACACGTCGTTCAACGGCCCGGGCTCGAACGGCAAGAGCATCGACGACTTCTTCGGGCCGGAGATCGACTCGCAGGCGGTCGAGCCGAACGGCGTGCCGTACCCGGTCGACGGCGCGTGGACGGACGACAACGCCGCGACCAAGCAGTACGACTCGTACAAGGTCCAGGCGGTCATCAACTGGATCAACGGCTACGAGCACTCCGGCAAGGGCCCGAAGGTCGGCACGCCGGCGATCTACGGGATGAACTTCCAGACCGTCTCGACGGCCGAGAAGCTGAAGAGCTCCCCGGCCGTGCTGATTGGCCCCAACGCGCAGGGCAACTACACCGAGGGACCCTCGCTGACCGGCGGGTACGTGACCGTGAACGGCCACCAGGTGCCGGGCCCGCTGCTCCGCAGCGCGCTCAACTACGTCAACGACGCCCTGCAGCGGATGGCCAACACGATCTGGGCCAACGGCGAGGCCCGTTCGACCGCGATCATCCTGACGGCCAAGCACGGCCAGTCGCCGCAGAACAACAGCCAGCTGCAGCGGATCAATGACGGCCCGATCATTGCCGGCGTCAACGCCGCCTGGGCCGCACAGCACCCGAAGAGCCCGACGCTGATCGTGCAGGAGGCCGACGACGACGGGCTGCTGTGGTGGCTGTCAGACCGCTCGCAGGCGGCGACTGACTTCGTCAAGAACTACCTGTGGACGCACACCGCCCCGGCGGTCACCTACGCCGGGACGACCATCACCGTGCAGCACTCCGGCCTGCGGAAGGTCTTCGCCGGCCAGGCAGTCCGCACGCTTCTTCGGCGTGCCGTTCTCCGACCCGCATCACCCGGACGTGTTCGCGATCTCTCAGGTCGGCACGATCTACACGACCGGCTCGAAGATCGCCGAGCACGGCGGCGACAACCCGGCCGACCGGGATGTTCCGCTCGTCGTCTATGCGCCGGGCACCGTCCGGCCGCACCTGTCCGGTCAGCCGGTGGAAACGACCCAGATCGCGCCGACGATCCTGAAACTGCTCGGACTGTCTCCGCGCTCGCTTGAGGCCGTCCGGCGAGAGGGCACGCAAGTCCTGCCCGGCCTGGGCCTCGGCTTCCGCCATTAACCGCTCCATCTGACCGAGCTGCGGGCGGCTTTAAGCCGCCCGCAGCTCCGTCATTCGCCGCCGAGAACTACGGCTTAGACCGATCTAAGGCTGGCTCGCGACTGCACCGCCCCGCTACCCTTTTCGTTACCCTGCGCTGGGTGGGGGGAGGCGGCGATGGTGGCAGGACCGGGAGACGCGCTGGAAGCGGGCGGTCATGCTCACCTCCGGGCGTCGGACGCCGACCGTGAGCAGGCCATCGGCATTCTCAAGGGCGCGTTCGTGGACGGACGCCTGACCAAGGATGAGCTGGTCGCCCGGGCGGGCCTGACTTTCGCCGCCCAGACCTATGCCGAGCTGACGGTCCTCACCGCCGACCTGCCGGCCGGGCTGGCGGACGCCGCGGCGCATGGGCGTGCAGTCCAGCCGCGGGCCCGGCGGCCGATGAGCATGGCCGCAAAGGCGGGCATCTGGATCACCATTGCGGTCGGCGTGCCAGTGGTCTTGTCGGTCGCTACCGGTAGTGCGCAGCTTTTCCTGCTGGTCACTCCCTTCTACTTCATGGGCCTCGCCTTTCTCGGTGCCGAGATCGTTACCTCGCGGCAGAAGCAGCGCTCCGACCACCGGCAGCTACCACCTGGACCAGCGCCTGCCCTGGGCGGCCAGGAGTCCTCACTCCCGCCATCGGCCGGTCCGGATGAGCCGCTCCTGGCGGTGCGTCGCGGTCAGCACAAGCCCCAAGCCCGCTGGCAGGCATCGAATGGCGATCTTTGTCGTCCGGCTACCTGAACAGCACCTATGTTGCCGGCCTTGACAATCACGAGTCCAGATGCTCCACAATCACATGGTTTTTATCTTTCGCCGGCTTCTTGACGTTAAATTACCGCTTGGTTACGTTACGCGCAGGCACCCCGCTTCGGGTGCCGCCATGCGCGTCAGCGGGATGCGCTGGACGACCCAACGAAGGGGCATCCATGAACCTCCCACTCTCCAGTTGGCTGAGACGAGCCTTAGTTGTCGCGTCGGCCGCCGGGCTCGCGGCAGGCGTGACGGGATTGACCGTCAGCGCCGCCAGCGCCAGCACCGCACGGCCTCACCCTCACGTGTCGATCGCCAAGGAGAAGTCGCACGGCGCGCATGCCTCGCAGCCCAAAATGACGAGAGCGGATTCCCGCTCTACCCACGCGTGCCCCGCCGTCATCGTCGTCGGCCACAAGTCGTGCATGCTGCTCAAGCGCGATGGCCTGCACTCGATCCTCGGGAGCGCCTCGCCGAACGCGATTCCGGCGGGCGTCGGCTATGGTCCCTCGCAGCTGCAGTCGGCTTACAACCTGACCTCGGCCTCGGCCGCTGACGGCGCTGGCCGCACCATCGCGGTCGTTGACGCGTTCGACGACCCGACCGCCGCGGCCGACCTGGCCACCTACCGCTCGGCCGCCGGGCTGCCCCCCGTGCCCAGCTTCCAGAAGCTCAACCAGAACGGCCAGACCTCGCCGCTGCCGTCCGAGGCGCCGGCCAGCGACGACTGGACCCTGGAGGAGTCGCTGGACCTGGACATGGCCTCCGCGATCTGCCCGCTGTGCAACATCGTGCTGGTCGAGGCCACTAGCGACAGCGGCACCGGCCTGGATGTCGCTGAGAACGCCGCCGCGAACGTGGCCGGGTACATCTCCAACTCCTGGGGCGGGGGCGAGTCGTCCTCCGACACCACGCTCGACTCCACCGACTTCAATCACCCGGGTGACGTGATCACCGCGTCCGCGGGCGACTCGGACTTCGGCGTGATCTACCCGGCGACCTCGCCGAACGTCGTCGCGGTCGGCGGGACCAGGCTGAGCACGGCCTCGAACTCGCGCGGCTGGACCGAGTCGGTGTGGAACACCTCAACCGGTTCCGAGGGGACCGGGTCCGGCTGCTCCACCGTCGAGCCGCAGCCGTCCTGGCAGACCGCGCTCGGCCTGTCGGGCTGCTCACGCCGGATCGACAACGACGTCGCCGCGGACGCCGACCCGGCCACCGGGGTCGCGGTGTACGACACCTCGAACGGCAACGGCGGGTGGAACGAGGTCGGCGGCACCAGCGCCTCCTCGCCGATGCTCGCCGCCATGTACGCCCTCGCCGGCAACGCCGGCACCACCCCGGCCGACGACATCTACACCCACACCGGCGACTTCTTCGACGTCACCACCGGCAATAACGGCTCGTGCAGCCCGGCCTACCTGTGCACCGCGGAGACCGGGTACGACGGCCCGACCGGCATCGGCACCCCGGACGGCATCGCCGGCCTGGTCACCGGCGGTGGCGGCACCGGCAACACCGTGACCGTAACCAACCCCGGCAGCCAGACCGGCACTGTCGGCACCGCGGTCTCCCTGCAGATCCACGCCAGCGACTCCGCGAGTGGCCAGACCCTCACCTACACCGCCACCGGCCTCCCGGCGGGCCTGTCCATCAGCTCGTCCGGACTGATCTCCGGCACGCCCACCACGGCGGCTACCTCGAGCGTGACGGTAACCGCCAAGGACACGACCGGGGCGTCCGGCTCGGCCTCATTCAGCTGGACGATCAGCAGCTCCGGCGGCGGCACCTGCAGCACCCACACCCAGCTGCTGGGCAACCCCGGGTTCGAGACCGGCTCGGCCGCGCCGTGGACATCCACGGCCGACGTCATCAATCCGAACGGCGCGGGCGAGACCTCCCACTCCGGTAACTGGTACGCCTGGCTGGACGGGTACGGCACCACCCACACCGACACGCTCTCCCAGACGGTGACCATCCCGGCCGGCTGCACCGCGACGACGTTCAGCTTCTGGCTGCACATCGACACCGCCGAGACCACCACCACGACGGCATTCGACAAGCTGACGATCACGGCGAACGGCACCACGATCGCCACCTTCTCCAACCTCAACCACAACACCGGCTACACGCAGCACACCTACTCGCTGGGCAGCTTCGCCGGCACCAGCGTCACCGTGAAGTTCACCGGCGTGGAGGACTCCTCACTGCAGACCTCCTTCGTCGTGGACGACACCGCCATCACTCCGAACTAAACCGGCACGGCTCCAGGGGCGGGGGGTAACCCTCGCCCCTGGGCTGCCGCGGACCAGGCAGATGAACGGCCGAGACCTCCGGTCAACCGGCCGCCCGGCTGAGGCGTCGAAAAGTCGGGGATGTCTGGAACTGGGCCAGGGAGTCGGCACATGGCTAAGACCGCAGCACATCGAAGAACACTGATCCGCCCGAGCCTGGCCACGGTCGCAGCGGTCGCCTGCGCCGTGGCCATCAGCGTGCCCGCACTGGCCGCGACCGGCCGCGCGAGCAGTCCAGCCAGCCTGGCGTCCGGATACCACGTAGCCGCCACGATCAAGCTGGGCGCCTTCCCGTCAAAGGTCGTGGAGGACCCGCGGACCGACACGAGCTACGTGCCCGAGCGGGGCCACGGGAAGTTCACGACCGCGGTGATCAACAACCGCACCGACAAGGTGGTGGCCCGGCTCCCGACCTTCGCACCCGTGCTCGACACGCGAACCGGCAACCTCTACGCCGAGACCGCCGCCGCCACCGGCGTCGCGATCATCTCGGCCAAGACGCACAAGGTGATCAAGACACTGAAGCTGGCGGCCGCCGAGGTGTCCACCGTCGACCCGGTCACCGGACACGTCTACGTGGTCATGCAAACGGGCACCAGGTTGAGCCTGGTCGTGCTGAGCGACCGGACCAACAAGATCATCGCTCGCCTGCACCTGCCCGCCGGCGCCGACGGCATCGGCAAGGTAGCGGCGAGCCCGGCGACCGGCGTGGTCTATGCCGCCTTCAGCTCCCTGACCCCCGAGGAGACCCGGGTCTGGATCATCGGCGCCAAGAGCGACAAGGTCGTCGCCACGATCAACGGCCTGGACGTGAACACAGACGGCTTCGCCGTGGATGACCGGGCCCATCTTCTTACCGCGATGGACCAGTCCTCGCTGACGATGATCAACGGCAAGACACACCAGGTCGGGAAGCCGGTGGGCGTGCTCGACGGCGTGTCCGACGCCGGTGCCCAGGCCGTGGCCGTCAACCCGCAGACGCACACCGCGTACGCGGCCGTCGAGTGCGACCCGGGCAGCTGGGTGACCGTCGTCAACGAGCTGACCCGCAAGGTCGTGACCACGATAATCACGACGGCAAACAACACGGCATTCCGGGCGCTGGGCGTGGACCCGAGCCGTAATGTCGTCTTCGCCGTCAACTTCGCGGACCGGGATGTCACCGTCATCAACGGGCGCACGAACAGCGTCCTCGACACCCTGCCGGTGGGGTTCCAGCCGACCGCGGTAACCGTCGATCCGGCTACGGGCCGGGCCTACGTCGCCAACTCGTCCAACACGATCACCGTGCTGGCGCCTGATGCGGCCAGCGCCCGGCCCGCGGCCCTGGCCGCAGCTGGATCGACCGGTGCCGCTTCGGGCCCGGCGACCGGCCACCCCCGTGGGTTCTGCGGCTAGCCGTCGCAGCGGGTACTCATGGGCGTGGCGGCGAGATCGGGCCGGGAAATAGGTAGCGGCCACTCACGACTGTCAGCCGCTGAAACGGCACGCTGACGGCATGGGACTACTGAGAAAGATGACAGGAGGGCCGGACAAGAAGCTGCTGGAAACGGGGCTGCTTGGTCGCGGCATCATCACCGACGTGAAACTGACCGGCACGACGCTGCAGAGCGGCAACGGCCTGGTCCAGCGGGTGTGCGTGTTCACCGTGGAGGTCTCCCTGGACCGGAGGGACCCGTACATGGCCACCTGCAAGCAGCGCTTTCCCGAGATCGAGCTGGCCCGGATCCAGCCCGGCAACACCACCCTGGCCGTCCGGGTCAACCCGGACGACCCGGACGAGATCGTGCTCGACCTGGCCACCGAGCCGCCGGTGGTGACCGCCGCGGGCGGGCGGTCGGCGGCGGCGATCCTGGCCACAGGGGCGCCAGGACGAGCCGTCATCATCGCCTTCCAGCCGCTCGGCAAGCGAAACCCCGCGGGCGTGGATCTCTACTACTTCCGGCTGACCGTCATGCCTGACGGGAAAGACCCTTACCAGATCGAGGTCGGGAATCCGACGCCCCCTGCGGCCCTGCCATTCCTGTTCCCGGGTTCTCGGGTGCCGGTGAAGATCGGGGCCGGGCCGAATGACGTGGTCATTGACTGGGAAGCGGCGGCGGTCACGGCCGGCTAAAGCGCGGGCCCAGCGCGGCCGCTGACGCGATAACCTCCAGGCGGGGCCAATCGCTCGACGCGGCCGAGAGGGAGGCGCTGGGCTCGTGACTATTCCGGGGCCCGTTATCGGGGAGTTCCCACTGGTCGGGCGGGCACCAGAGCTCGATCGCATCTGCTCGGGCATAACGGGCCCTGGCCCGCGCTCGTTCGTGCTGGCCGGCTCGGCCGGGGTGGGCAAGAGCCGGCTGGCCGCCGAGGCCGCTCGCGCGGCCGCCCACCAGGGCCATGCCACCGCGCACGTGATGGCGACCAGGTCAGCGGCGTCGATCCCGTTCGGCCCGTTCGCCGCCCTCCTGCCGGCCAGCGAGGACCTGCATCCGGACCGGCTCGGGCTGCTGCGCCAGGCCAGCGAGGCCATCGCGGAGCGGGCCGGGCCGGGACGGCACCTGGTGCTCGTCGTGGACGACGGTCATCTGCTGGACGACGGCTCCGCCGCGCTGGTCCAGCAGGTCGTTCAGGCGGGCTCGTGCAGCGTCCTGGTGACCGTCCGTACCCCAGAGCCAGCCCCGGACCCGGTCACCGCGCTGTGGAAGGAAGGCCTGGCCGAGCGGATCGACCTGGGCGTGCTCAGCGAGGAAGAGGTGCGCGACCTCGCCACCCGGGTTCTCGGGGCGCCGATCGCCGCGGCCAGCGTGCGCCGGCTCTGGCAGGCCAGCGGCGGGAACGCCCTGTACGTGCGCGAGCTCCTGATTGGCGCCGTCGGCTCGGGGGTCCTGGCCCATGACCGGGGGATGTGGGCGCTGCGCCTGCCGCTCACCGCCCCTGACCGGCTGATCGAGCTGGTGACCACCCGGCTCGACGGGCTCGCGCCCGGCACCGTCGCGGTGCTCGAACTGCTCGGGGCGGGGGAGCCGCTGGAGCTCACGCTGCTGGAGTCGATGACGGCGCCGGAGGCGCTGGAGGCGGCCGAGCGCCAGGGCCTCATCGAGATCGTTCAGGACGGCAGGCGATCACAGGCCCGGCTGGCCCATCCGATCTACGGCGAGGTACTGCGCCAGCGCACGCCCCGCTCCCGCCTGCGCAAGATCTGGGCCAGCCTGGCCGACGCGGTGGAAGGCGTCGGCATGCGCCGGCGTGAGGACCTGCTGCGCGTCGGCCGCTGGCGGCTCGACTGCGGCGCGGGCGGCGCCCCCGCGCTGCTGACTAGCGCCGCTCGCCAGGCCCGCCGGATGTTCGACATGGACCTCGCGACCCGGCTGGCCCAGGTGGCCCTGAGTTCCGGTGGCGGGGTTCAGGCCGGCCTCGCGCTCGCCGAGGCAGAGTTCTCCTCCGGGCGCCCCCACGAGGCCGAGGAACTCCTGGCCGGGCTGATACCGCTCTGCTCCAGCGACGCCGAGCTGGCCAGCGTAGCCAACGCCCGCTCCTACAACTTCAGCAACATGCTGTGCGATCCGGCCGCGGCCGCCGCCGTGCTCGACGAGGCCTTGTCTGTGATCACCGACCCCGTCGCCCGGCGCCGCCTGTCTGGGCGAGCGGCCGTGAACCGGCTCTTCGCCGGGGAGCCGGAGCCAGCGCTGGCGGCCGTGGCCCCGTCGCTCGATAGCGACGATCCCGAGCTGGCCTGCCGCAGCAGCTACGTCTCCTCCGTCGCCCTGGCGCTCATGGGCCGGTCCCAGGAAGCCGTCTCGGTAGCCCAGCGCGGCCTGGCGCTGCACCGGCGCTGGCTGTCCATCGAGCGGAACCAGCTGCCCGAGTCCCAGCTCATCGGCGCCGTCCTGGGCCACGTCGGCGGCGGAGACCCGGCCAGGGCGGAAGCCGACGCGAATACGGGCTTCCAGGCGTGCGTCGATGCCGGAGACAAGGAAGGGCAGGCCTCCTTCAGCCTCCTGCAAGGCTGGGCCAGGGCCAGCCAGGGCCGCCTGGCCGCGGCCAGCCGAGCGTTCCGCGAAGGCGCATTCATCAACCGTGAGCTGAGCGACCCCATGGCGCTGCGCTGGTGCCTCGGCGGCCTGGCCCTGGCCGAGGGCATGCAGGGAAACCGCGACCCCGCCCTGGCCGCGGTGGCCGAGTTGGACGAGATGCCGACGGTGCCCCCGGCCATGTTTGACGCCGACCTCATCGACCGCGGCCGGGCCTGGGCCAGCGTGGCCGCCGGCGAGCTGGCCAAGGCCCGCGAGATGCTCGGCGCGGCCGCCGACCGGGCCGCCGCCGGCCACCTGTGGCTCGCCGAGGCCCACCTGGTGCACGACCGCGCCCGCCTCGGCGCGCCCGAGCACGCCGCGATCCGCCTGGCCGAGCTGGCCGCGACGCTCGACAGCAGGCTGATCGCCGCCTTCGCCGCCCACGCCGCCGCCCTCGTGCGGCGCGCCGGTCCCGAGCTCGACGCCGCCGCCGATCGCTTCGAAGGTCTCCAGGCGTGGCTGCTCGCGGCCGAGGCCAGCACGGCCGCTGCCGTTAGCCACCAGGCCGCCGGCCTGGCCCGGCGGGCCAGCGCGTCGACCGCACGGGCCCAGCACTTCACCGCGCTTTGCGGGGAGGTTCGCACGCCTGGCCTGGCGAGCGGCCCTGAGGCCGAGCAGTTGACGAGGCGCGAGCGTGAGGTAGCCGGGCTGGCCGCCTCCGGCGAGAGCAACAAGGAGATCGCGGCCCGGCTCTTCCTCTCGGCCCGGACGGTGGAGAATCACCTTCAGCGCATCTACGCCAAGCTCGGCGTCTCTGGCCGCGACCAGCTAGCCGAAGCCCTCTCGGGGCGGCAGGGCTAGCACCCCAATGACGTCAAGCATCTCCCGTGACAGGACAAAGTCGCGCTTTTCTGTGCGCTTTTCCTTACCTAAGCCCAGGAGCCCAGGAGCCCAGGTGATCGTTGACGGATCGTGTTCAGGTGAGGCCTGACGGTTTCTAGGGCTCCGGCCATTCCTGGACAGCTGCCAGTGAACGCCGGCGCAGCCGGGCGCGCCTCCGCTTGCCTGGCCGGGGCCTCCGCCGATCATGTCTTCGCCTGGTAGTCGTGCCGCAGAACCGACTCCAGCACCTTGGTCCCGGTGCCGTTGCCCTCGTGGATGAGGCCGAGCAGGATGTGCTCGGTGCCAATGTAGTTGTGATTGAGCGTCCTGGCTTCGTCTTGCGCCTGCACAACAACCCGCCGTCCTGCTCGCACTGGGCACGGCCAGCCACGCCCCGGCGATCGCCTGGCTCGGCGTGGCGGTGGCCGTGCTGACCGGCCTGACGTCGGCGCTCCTGCTCGGGTCCGTCTCGGCTCGCCAGCTCGTACTCCCCAGGGGGAGATCCTCGGGAGCTGACCGCCTGATATCCGGGCCGCATGACAGGCTAAGGCTCGTGATCGACGAATTCGCGAAAGAGTACCTGCACCAGAACCCGCGCGGGATGCGGGAGGCGCTGCACTCGAAGCTCAACGGGCTGACTGAGTACGACATCCGCCGCCCCCTGACCTCGACCGGAACCAACCTCCTGGGCCTGGTCAAGCACCAGGCGATCTCGGAGTCCCGGTACTTCGGGCTGGTCTTCGACCGGCCATTCGCTGAGCCGCTGCCTCGCTGGGATGACGAGTCGGCTGAGGACACGGAGTTCTGGGCTGGGGCGGACGAGACTCGCGAGGTGATCATCGGGCTGGCCCGCCGGGTCTGGGCGCACTCGGACGCGACGATCACGGCGTTGCCGATCGACGCGCCGGGCTACGTACCGTGGTGGCGCGACGAGGTGAAGCTGTTCAACATCCTGGTCCATGTGCTGGGCGACACGTCACGGCACGCAGGCCACGCGGACATCATGCGCGAGCAGCTCGACGGCTCGGTGGGGTGGAACGGGGAGAGCACGCCGGGGCACGGTCACGACCAGGCCTTCTGGGAGGCACGCTGCGCGGAGATCGAGCGGGCGGCCCGCGCCGCCGCCAACAGCTAGAGGCAGCTAGAGGCGGCTGGACGCAGCTAGACGTACCTGGCTGAGCAGGTGACCGAACAGGTGCTCGGCCGCCCGTCAAGCCGACTGGGCACCACGCGAGCTACGGCACAGCTTCGTCTCGCTGCTTTCTGATGCTGGCCTGCCGATCAACTCAGGGGCGATAAGCGTAAGCCGTAGTTGGCTCGGCCAGGCGCCGCCGTGGACCTGTGCGGCCTTGACTCTGGCGGCATCGCGCCAGCCGTCAATCGGCCAGCTTCCACTCGGCATCCATCTCGGCCATGGGCCGGGCGTGGTCGGCGACCAGGGCGGCCATCCGGGAGCACCCGTCCCCGTGGCCGCGCTCGTTATCCTCCGGGTGGCTCTCGTAGCGGCCGTAGTCGGTCACCGCCTGCTGGCGCGCACCGCAAGTGAAGCCGAATCGGCGGGCAGGCCGACAGCGGCGGCGGTGTCGGTCAGCCCGGTCAGCAGCCCGGTCTCGGTGTCGGCGTTGATCCAGGCGACCAGCCGCCACCCGTCGGCGATGCGGGCGCGGGCGTAGGCGGCGGCGAGCTGGGTCTTGCCGACCCCGCGCATTCCGGTCACCGCCCGTACCACCGTCACCCGGCCGTCCGCGCCGGGCTCGCCGAGGGCGGTGAGCAGGGCGGGCCGGGGCTGCCAGCCTGGGGGCTGCTGGAGGGCGTGCAGTAACAGCATCTCCAGCTGCGCGGGACTGGCGAACCTGGCGGCTATCCTCCGCTGTCCAGTACCCTGGCGCGGAATGCCCGCTGCTGCTGCTGAAGGGCACGGCCGTGTCCTCATCCAGCACGAACACCAGCCGGGGCTTGCCTGCCTGCGTGGCGGTGTCGAACTCCAGCTCGGTGTAAGACACCTGCGGTTGGTCGCGGACCGGGCTGCCGTACCGCAGGCCGATCAGGCCCACATACACGTCGGCGTCGCGGACGCGGTCCTGGCAGTAGGCGGCGGGCTGGTCATCGCGGGCGGCGAAGTAGGCCATGTCCGTGACCGCATCCCCGGCCCGGGCCACCGCCGCCTCCGCCGCGGCCACGAACGACCGGCCGGACGGGAACTCCCGCAGCTCACCGGTATGACTCAGGAAAACCCGCCGTGCAGCCCCCACAACCGGTAACGCCACGCCTCCGGCCCGCCCGGCGCCTCCCGTGCCAGGGGACAGAGCACGGCCAAGGCCACGGCCGCTGGCCAGACCAGGCCTGGGCAGGGGCTGCGCCGGGCCGCCTGCGGCGGGCCGCATACGCGAGAACATCGCCACCGCCGCCCGGCCCGGTGCATTTACTCACGCGCCGAGTCGTAGAGGTCGCATTTACAGGACCGGAAGGTGTCCGACCTGGAGCGTCTAGCGTGCCTGGAGGATCTCTCTGAGCTGGTCTACTGTGAGCGCGTGCGTGCGCCGGTGCCCGGGGTCAACTCGCCCGACTGATCTGAGTCGGCTGCCTTGAACCTTTGAACCTTCCTGCGCGTCCAACGTGTGTTCCGCTTCGCTCACTGGGTGCAAGGTCCCGATGGGAGACACGTTGGTGGATGTCGCAAGCATTGCTATTACTGCCGCGGTTACACTCGGAGTTGTCCTAGGTGGGTCGTTGACCGTATGGAATCAGGATCGCATTTGGCGGCGCGAGCACGATCGGCAGTGGCGGGATATCCGTCTGTCGGCTTACCAAGAGTTTCTTGCCGCATATCGAGCGTATCTCAGCGTTCGCTCAAGATCCCAGTTCTAAAATCATCGCTGTTCCGCACCTGCGCAGGACAGATGAATTGATGCCGTTTTTTGATGCCGACGGCCGACCGTACAGAGAGAAGCTCGAGGCGGCTCGTATGGGCGTCACGCTCGTATCGCGTGAGCCAGAGACAAGGGACGCCCTATTTCTCGTGATGCGCTGCGCGGCCATCGCCGCGGCCAGGGCCACTATCGCACCAGAGAATATAGGCGATGATTTGTTCCTGAATCTCTTTGCAGCTCATAACGCATTCATTTCAGCAGCCCGCAAAGAGCTAGGACTTCCTTTCATGTCGGGTGACCTATGAGCGATCGCCTTGCGGCGGAGTAGGGGATCGCTAGCTTCGGCGAGCTTGGGGAGAGCCTCGACAAGCTTTACCCATGGCCGGCGCGACCGGCTCGTTCGATACTTAAGCCTCAAAGCAGGCAGCATGAGCGAGAGGGCCGGGCGCGGGCCGCCGTGGCGGCGGCGCGAGCGGCCCCCCGGGTCGCCTTGAAGACGTATGCAAGGTGCACACAGCACCTGCGGATGAGGGGGTCGACACCGCGGCGGACATCGCGGCCGACTGCGTTGTCCTGTCATCGGAGATGGTTGACGTCACGGCCCGCGGACATGGCTTACAAATGGCCGCAATCTCGCTTTCCTGGTCCTCATCGTTGCGGGCGATGTGGTGGCGGGCGACCGGAGTTGGCACTGGTTGTCGGTTGTCGAGCAGCGTTGCTGCCCTTGACGCCGCGTCCGGGGTGGCCGGTCACGGAGTTGGCGGAGCGGTTCGGGGTGTTCCGGCAGAGTGTGCATGCCCTGGGACCGGCGAAGTGAGCGAGACGCCGTGGCCGTGTTTGAGATGCGCCGGGACCATCCACGCTGGGCCAGACGCGCCTGGTGCACCAGCTGCAGCGGGCGTAGCGAACCCGGTGCTCGCCGACGGTAGAGATCGCGGCGCTCTAGCTGGAGAGAGCCGATTGGGAGCGCCTCGGAGCCTGGTAGCCGCTCGCGACAGCCTTGGTGAGCGGTCTTACGCCTGGGCGACTTCCCATGATCATTCCCAGCCGGTTCCCAGATGGTCCCCGAGCTGTTCGAAAAATGGTCGGGACGGCGGGATTCGAACCCGCGACCCCTTGACCCCCAGCCACGAACGAGGTGTCTGAGGACGGTCCGAGGGAGATCAGAACGGAGAGCTTCTCACCTGCACTAACGCTCCGGGCAAGTCGGACCAATTAAGGGCGAGTGGACGTGCGTTGGCTCCCCTCATTTCATCCTGCCTCGCTCACGGTGTGGGAGAGGAGCCTCCCTGTGAAATTCGAATCTATGAACGACTCAGTGGCCCCCATGCGACGGCGGTGTTCCAGCCTACTGTGATCGGGCCTTCCGAGAGCCTCGGAGGGCAAGGCGCGCGCCAAGACATGGCCGACGTCTACGAGCAGGCACGGCGATCGATCCGTCGTGAGGTGCTGGGCCGAAGCCGCCGCCGCGCTCAGCTGTTCTCGGAGGTGCTTCCGCGAGCGCGCTGGTGTGACTCTCGGGGCCTACGACGCACTGATACTGGCCTGGCTCGCTAGCTGGGAGCCCCAGACGTGTGCCGTGCTCGTCGGTCTCATCACCCGCGCCCACGCCGCCGGCCGGGCCGCCACCGGCGCCGCCCCCTGCTGGAATCGTATGCGAGGCCGGGGCGGCACGAGAACTGTCCTGGCCGCCTCTGCCAGTGCCCCGAATGTCAGCGCCGGCTGCCGTCGATGACGGACCGGCTGATCCGGATCACCACCGCCCTGGCCGTGGCCGCCGTCGCCGCGGTGGCGGCGGTCATCTCCTACCGGCACGCCTACGAGCTCGTCAGCACGCACGGCGAGACCGGGCTGACTGCCCGGCTGATCCCGTTCACCGTCGACGGCCTGATCCTGGCAGCGAGCATGCTCATCCTCGACGCCAGCCGCCGGAACCACCCGGTACCGCCGCTGGCACGCTGGTGCCTCGGCGCCGGCATCACGGCCACCATCGGCGCCAACCTGGCGCACGGCCTCGGCCACGGCCCGATCGGCGCCCTGGTCAGCGCCTGGCCCGCCCTGGCGCTCGCCGGCTCCTTCGAACTCCTGATGACGCTCATCAGAACCGAGAGCCAGAGCCCGGGCCGCGCCCGCCCGCCGGACTCGGGAGCCGCCCCTGCCGATCCAGGACCACGGCGCACCATCGCGCTGACCGAAGCACCGACCCTGGAGCAGACGGTACAGGCCTGGCACGGCGCAGGGCACAGCCAGCGCGCCATAGCCCGCGAACTCAACATCGACCGCCGCAAGGTCAAACGCATCATTGACCATCTTCGCGTAGCACTTGGTCAGGAGCGGCGGTGCTCCAGTTCCAAACTGTTGGAGCACCGCCGCTGCGTCGAATAACGGACGATGGCGATCGGTCTCCCAGCTTCACACTGCCGATTGGCCTAACCGCCGAAAAGCGGTCGGACGCGGTCCGAGTGCAAGTGTGTAAGCAAGTCATTTGTGGGAGTAGACGGTACGGCAAAGTCATGGGCAGCGAGGCATCCGGGAGTCTATGGTCCGCCCCCAAACGGCAAGCGAGCACTCGCGCCGCCATGCGCAGTATCCTCATTCAGATTAAAACAGGACATCAACGCCTATAAGGTGTAAAGGATTTCCAGGGTGCGCGGCTTCATGGACGAACGTGCCGAGACCGCAGAACTCGTTTATAAATTAATTGAAAACCAGGTACTCACCATCCTTGCCTACTAATGCGTTTCAAGAATCGAATAGAAAGCGAGAAGCCGAGGGAGGGCAATTTGGTGATTCTCAATAACTCATTCCTCCATCGGCAGGAGCCGTCGCCAGCCCAATCCCAGAGAGCATCAGATATCTAAGTGTGCCAATAGGGCAAGTTCGCCACCCGTCACCTGCGATATCTGTACTAAAGAGCAACAGCCGCATTAACGACGGGTTCCGAAGCGGATATCCGTCGCAAGAGTAGACGACTACGAAGCCGAATCACTCAAGTCTGCCGTCGATAGAGAGCTAATTGAGCTTGGCACCATAGTATTTGCAATCGTAGGCCGAATAGGCAAGAGGTGTTCCAGCCGAGGTAAATTTTCTGGACTCTAAGGGAATCGAAGACACTTAGATAAGCCCGCCGAGTGGCCGAAAGCAACTGCTGGTTGTATTGAACGGGACAGTTTGGACCCAATCGTCTTGATGATATCAACTTCTGGTTTGGGGGGCTTTTAGCCGAGGCTGCCCGGCAGATGGGGATTGACAATGATGGAGCGCACTATCAGGCTCTTTCGACAGAGGGCTTTGCAGGAGCTTGCGTGAACAGGCTGTTTAGGGCCAGGAGTGGATTATTGATGAAATATCTAAGGGATTTCCACTACAATTTTGACGGAAATCATAGCCCGACTGAGCGAGCAGATAGACAAGATATCGCGAAGCGCTGGATACCTATCTCAATAACACTCGGAACAACAACACTATGGACGAGCTGCTGCGGATTGCATATAACTTCGCGGACGGTGCCAGTGCTCTAATAACACTAGTAGATCCCGATTGTCGGATCTTAAAACCCGTTCTCTGCTGGCTAACAATGACGTGCACCGATGTCGGAGCTGACGTGATCGGTTTGGTTGACCTTCCGTTGGATACAAATCAAGGGCGAAAGCCATCAATTAATCAATATAGAGAGCTAGTTGCAGGAGCCCGCAATAAGAGAACCTTAGTCCTGATATATTTGCATTCGGTACAGCCATTTCAAATTGCCCTGAACGGGCAATGCGTTCAGGGGATGAGCCGAACTCCGGGCTATTCCAAGAGTTCGGAAAGAGAGGCAAATCGGACCTCGATACAAAGATGAGAATTGGTCTGAGCTGCTAAGCGGATTTACTCCCAGAACTACGCAGAAAGGCCCGTGCCCCTAGGCTTCTTGGGAAGGAAATCTTGATGTAATGGAAGCCCGTGCTTAATGTGGCGCGAAGCCTACACCATGCGTTGGTTTTGGTCGGTCCTTGATTTTGGCCCCCGACTCTCGGTTGCCATTCGTTCTGGTACCGTGCGCGGCCAGCTCGCGGACTTCCGCCGCCGGGGGCCCTGGACAAGTTCCTGCGGCTCGATGTGGTTGAGCGTCTCTCGCTTCCGCCGAACCACGGCTGCCGGAGCAGATGTCTCCTCGGCGGGCAGGCGCGTGTTGGGGTGAGGGCCAAGTTCACCAGACGACAGGAGGCGGGGAGTGAGTCCGCGTTCAGGCGGTGAGGCTGCCAAGTTCGGGGAGCGGTTACGAAGGCCGGTGGACGCACTGCCAGCTCCTGTAACGTCCGTGCCGCCCATGTCGATTCCGTGACCGTCGAGGAGTGTGGGCGACCTCAGCCTGGCGGACTCACGGTGCGGCGCGGCGACAGGACGAAGTACACCAGGTCAAGCGTCAAATCGGCGTGCCAACGAGTGGGAGCTTCCCGTATTTAACGGCAACGGTGTATTGGCGGCTGCCAGGCATCATGTCTTCTCAAGGCGTCAGTTCTGGGTCGTCTCTACCATCTCGAGCCATGTACTGAGCCAGCTTGCCGATGCAGCCCGGCGTCACCCGACCTGTGCTCGTTCGTTGAGCACATGCTTAGGAGCGAGGCGTTGCGTCGGCTGGGACTACCTCACCGGAAAGGCCTACGGGTCGCCGAGGTAGCCTTGCGGACGCTGCAGCGACTGGAAGCCGGTGGCCAGATGAGCGCGACCTCAGAAACGTGAACGCCGCTCTGGCTGGCCTCTTGCTGGAAGGGGCAGCCCCCTGCTCGCCGCGATCGGCCTGGGCAACCTGGCTGCTGACCAACTAAGGGTGCCGCTCGATGCGGCCAAGCTGACCGCGGCCAAGCCGCTGGGCCTGAGACCAAGCGGATCCTCGGCAACACGGCGATCCGCCGGCGACGTGCGTGGACTCCTGGGCGGCTGGCAAGAGAACGTGGAAGTGAACTGCTCCGGCCGCGATTCCGCGCGCTGAAGCGAGGATCTTGTCGACCGGCTGCAAGACGGCCAGAAAGGCCGCTGTTCGTTATCGGAGCCGGCTGGTGGTGGCAAGAGCGCTGTCCTGCGCCGGGCGGTGGCCAGGTCGAGCCCTAAGGCTGGCCGGTCCTGGCCCTGCGCCTCGATCATATCGGCCGTTCTCCTCGACCATGGAGCTTGGCCAGCGGCAAACCTCGATGTCTCGCCGGTGACCGCCCTGGCAGCTGTCGCCGAAGGCGGCCCGAGCATGCTGGTCATCGACCAGCTCGACGCGTTCAGCCTGGCCTCGGGCCGGATGCCGGCAACTTTCGAGCGCGATAACCGACCTTGCTCCGTGAGGCCAGGGCCTTTCCCGCAGATGCGAGTGGTCCTGGCCTCCGCAAGTTCGACGTCGACAACGATCACCGCATCCGGGCGCTGGCCGCCGCCGAAGAGTCACCCACTAGAAGTGGCACTGCTGTCGGACGAGCAGGTCGACGCTGCCGTCCGGTCGATGGGGCTGCCTGCCGGGCAGCTGACCGACCGAGCAGCGAAACTGCTCGAGACCCCGCTGCACCTGGTGCTTGCTCCGCAGCGTTGCCGACCAGGCCGACGCATTGTCCTTCGAGACCGAGACCCAGCTTTTCGACGCGTACTGGGACCGGAAGCGCTACGACTGCCGGCAGCAGCGTCCCCAGCCGCCCCGCGGTTCGCGGAGGTTGTCGGTGTCCTGGCCGAGGCCATGAGCGAACGGCAGCGGCTCAGTGCCCCGGCTCGGTCCTTGATGACAGCGGCCTGGGCGGCGACGCCGATGTCCTGATCTCGCAGGGCGTCCTGGTCCGGGACGGCTCAGAACTGGCCTTCTTCCATGAGGCCTTCTTCGACTACGCCTTCGCCCGCCGCTGGCTCGCCCCGAGGCAGACGCTGGTGGAGTTCCTGCAGTCCGGCGAGCAGGAACTGTTCCGGCGGACCCAGGTACGGCAGATACTCATCCGCCTGCACGAGGACGACCCTGAGCGCTTCTCTGCGAAGTCGAGGCAGTACTGACCGACCCGGGCAGCCGGTTCCACGTCAAGGACCTGGTCCTGGCCTTCCTGCGGGCTCTGGCCGAGCCGACGGTAGCCCAGTGGGAAATGATGACCCGCCTGATCGCCGCCGAACTGCCGTTCACCGACCGCTCTGGCTGGCCATGCGGACCGTGCCGTGGTTTGAGCGTCTTGACGCCGAGGGAGTCATCGCTGACTGGCTGGCCAGCGCCGACAGCGCGGATCACCGGCGTGCCCTTGAGCTGATGCTCGGGGCAGTCAAGGAACGGCCCGGCCGGATGGCCGAGCTGCTGGCTTTTTACGCCTGGCCGGGCACCGAGTACCCTGCCTGGCTGAGCTGGGTCATCCGGTTCGGCCACGTCTACCAGAGCCGGGCTCTTTTCGAGCTGGTCCTGGCTGCCGTCCGCCGGGGAGACTTCGACGGGGCCGAGGGCGCGCTGTGGCTCGGCCCCCACGGCCTCGGCGAGCACCAGCCGGGCTGGGCGGCGGAACTCCTGGGCGCGTACCTTTCGAGCGGCCTCACGCCTTCGACCTCGACGCCTTCGGCCGCATCGCGGCCCTGGAGTGATGGACCACGTCTTCATTGAGCTGGCGGCCCGGAGCAGCGAACAGGCCCCGCGGGCCTTCCTGGAAGCGGTCGTCCCCTACATGCTGCGGGTGATGGAGCTAACCGGCGCGCAGCCCGTCGGACACCCGCTGGCCGACCGGCATTTCTCCATGCGCATCCCGTCCACGGGCCTGCCCACGACCTTGACGACGCGCTGTCGCGGGGGCGTCGCTGCTCTTCGTAAGCTGGCCGCCACCAGCCCGGAAGCCGCCAGACCGATCCTGGAGATCCTCGCAGCCGACCCGCACGACGGCGCCCACCGGCTCCTCTACGAGGGACTGCGGGCGGCGGACAGTACTACGCG
Organism: uncultured Actinomycetota bacterium; assembly: GCA_963730265.1. Lineage (GTDB taxonomy): Bacteria > Actinomycetota > Actinomycetes > Streptosporangiales > Streptosporangiaceae > DASUBV01. The sequence goes on along the minus strand of CAVSRG010000009.1, from coordinate 2,288,131 downwards.
GACTGGGCCGCCGCCCGGCTGGCCGAGGGCGGCGACCGGCTCATCAGCGGATACGCGGAAAACCCCGTCTGGACGACCCGGCTGCTCCTTGAGGCCGTGACGCCGCACGTACCGGCCGAGTCGCTCGCGTCGCTGGAACGCGCCGTCATGGAACTGCGGCCCTCATGGCAGACGACAACCGGGTGGGCTTCCTTCACCCTCCTGTCCGGCATGGCAGAAGACGGGCTGTCGAAGGCCGCGCTCTTGTGGCTGGAGGAACTCCGCGAGCGCTTCAACATGCAGCAGCCCCCGGCGCCCGGCTCCCACCAGGGGGGATTCACCGGGCCGCCGGTCCCCGCCGCAAGCGGCCGGCTGGATGAGCGACGAGCAGTGGCTTGAGGCGGTGAACGGGCACGGCACCGGCACGGCCGGTTACGAGGCTCCCCAGGACGGCGCCCACGAGCTAAGCCAGCAGCTCAAGGCGCAGGCCATCGCCGACCCTGCCCGCTTCGCGCGCCTCGCCCTCCGCTTCGGCCGACAGGCGCACCCGGCCTACAGCGAGGCCGTTCTTATCACACTGGCCGATACCGGGGAGCGCGTTGATTCAGCGCTGGTCTTCGATGTCATCCGCCATGTCGCCTCACTAGGCTACGAAGAGCACCAAGACTGGCTGGGTTGGCCGCTCCGTCAGCACCTCAACCTGACATGCCCGACGACATAGTCAAGATCCTTTTGACTCGTGCCCTGCACGCAGCCAGCCCGGCCGAAGACAGCTGGGGGGACCGGGCCATGTGCCTTCGGCGGCGACATCTTCATGGCCGGGTTCAACAGCGCGCGAGGAATCTCGCATCGATCCTGGGTGACCTCATAGTCCACGACGCCACTGGTCACCGGACCGCCATCGTCGCGCCCTCCCTGCCGCAGTTGGCCGAAGACCCGGTTGTGGCGGTCAGGTGTTGTGTCGCCCACCTCCTGACGGCCTGCCTCCGCTATGCGAGGCCTGAGGTCATCGCCGCCTACAAGCTCCTGATCGCAGCCGACGACCGGCTGCTGGCCACTCGCCAGCTCCTTGACCTGATGAGCTATATCGGCTTTGGGGAGCCAGAGGTGATCAGCCTGTCATCGGGCGAATGCTTGACTCGCCTACGCCAGAGTCCGCGAGGCAGGCGGCTGGATGGCGGCCCTCGCTGGGCTGGATATCGGCCTTGGTCACCTACTAGCCGCTGCCCGCGACAGCCCTGACGCGCTACCCGCGAGGGGGCAGCCCGGCTTTGTGCGCATCGGCTGCCGCATACCGGTGACGCAGGCAGCGGCGAGCTCTAGACCAGTTCGTCACCGACGCCGACGAGGAAGTCCGAAAGGCGGCAGCCGACGTCGCCGCGGCGCTGCGCGGCAGCGCTTCGGCCGCATGGGCGACACTGAAGCCCTGATCGCCTCGCCGCGTTCAGCATGCGCTTTCCCAGCTGCTGATCACTCTCCGGGACGCGCCCGACCGGATCGACGACCTGGCGGTCCAGTGCACCCGGCGGTTCCTGGACCTCTCACGGGGCCGAGGCAGGTGATATTCGACGGCCGCCGCGGTGCGGCCCCAAGATCGGCGACTCGTGATACGGGCCTATGCTCAAGCCCATGACGCGACCGCACGAGCGGAAGCGCTCGATCTCATCGATGGCCTATTGATGAGCGGAGCCTATGACTTTGCTCGGATCGTCGATGAGGCGGAACGCTGACGATTTAGCGAACCCTTATTGCAGGACACAATAAGACTGGAGGAAATGGCCACCTGCGAGGGAGCGGTCAGCTACACTTCTTTATGGTGCTGGCTAAGAGGAAGGTCGGGCGGCTCGCGAGTATAGAAGCTTAAAGGCGTCTAGCGTCGTCCCCTTAGTTCTTAGACCGGGGAGTGGGCGATCTCGCTGGGGTGATTATGGCGGACAGGGCGGGAAGAGTGGCAAGCCAAACCTTTAGCGGCGTAGCTTGTCGCGCCGCAGTGAGCAGGGCAGCGGATAGGATCCTTGCCCATTCAGTTAGGCTCACAAGTTCCGAAGCTGTCGGCCAAAAAGCGCCACTGTACTAGCCGTTTCCAACGACTCCAGGCTGTCCTCTTCCTGTGCAAGGACATCCATCATCCACTGGCGAGCTTGCCGCATCTCCTCGTGAGTCGGGTGAAGGTCGAGCAGGTGGTTGGCGAACACCGATGCGAACTCAGTCCTTCTTTCCTGGAGTATAAACCTCAGCACCGAATAACGAGCCCTGGACTCATCGCTCCTGGATGGATGCAATTGACATATCTTGTACGCCAACTCGCTGGCAGCCACCGGGCTACTCTATTACCCATGAACCCCAGCAGGATCGCCCGAGCCTTTTCTTCCTCTTTGTCCTCTGGATCGAGTCCGGCTATGCACGATGACAGGGCCGCTGCAACCAGGCCGTCAGAACAGTTCTGCAAGCCTTGCAGTAGTATTTCACGGGAGTCAGCTTTATTATTGGCGGCTGATACATTTCCATGATTCCATCGCGCATCGCCCTGGCGTTGAATTCATCAGTCTGCTGAGCAATCAACTCAAGAAGCCTCGCCAAGACGTGTCTCTATCCTGGCTGTTTCAGTTAGCTTTTGGAGCTGGTGCACTATTCCACTGACGTCCTGAGCGTCATTGCAGCTTGGCAAATACGCAAAAGATAGCGAAAGGCATTGACGCCGGTCCTCGGGAGTTGCTCTAAGGTCAACTATTGTGCTCATCAGCGCCGCTGCGATCCTAGCGTCGCTCGTCTGAGCAATGCACGCCAGCAGACCTTCACGAGCCTGTTTACGTTCTTCTGCGAGAGGGCAAGGGCGGAAATGGCTCGTCCCAGGAAAGCTATAAGCAGCGGTTCGGTCGCTTCACATATAAGGTGAATCAGTTGTCGTCAGCTCGGTTTGCTACCGTCGGCATTGGTCGCAGCTCGGCCAAACCATATGCCATAAACATAGCTTCCAAGCCGTCGGTCTGATCCAGCAAGTGAGAAAGCAATGAGTCGCAAGCATTCGCAGTGTCTTCTTCTCCGGATGTAGCGACATAAGAGCCTCGATCAACTCACTTAAGGCAGTGCCGCCAACTTCTTGATTCAAGTAGTTGTGCAGCACCATGGCTCGTGCCTGAGATTCTTCCGGGTCGAGCGGCTCGAGGTAAGCGATGCATTGAGCCGCACGTGCAGCAGTCGATGCTCCAAGCTGTGTGTCGAGCAACGCATTGAGGATAGTGCGCAAGCGCTCTTTGGTCGCCGGTGATGAGTCCAACCGCTCTCACCTCATTCAACAAATCGAGCCTGTGCTGATTGAATCGTTCATGAAGAACTTGATCGAGCAACTTGAGTTGAGCTGCCTGCCTTTGCTCTTTGGTTGGGGACCATTTCCGTATCTCGCGTGCTAGTCGCATCGCTCCTATGGGATTGTGTTGGCTCTGCAAGAGAGCTAAAGCTGATCGCGGACTAGCCCATTCGAATCTTCCCATCCTTCTGTAGGATCTATCGTCTCGGTGTGCCCTAGCCTTGCTAGCTCCAGGCGGCTTCCGGCGAGAATGTTGCCTACGTCGGATGACCAGCTCGACTCTATCGATTCGGAGGCTATCTCAGCGAGAAGGCGGGAGAATTCACCTCCAGTGTCGATAGAATGCACGGCTTTTGGCAAGGTCGTCATGCCGCATGCCAGGCATATTAGCTTCCGCAGCAGTCGTATGCTGCGGATGCATGGCGATAGCTGCTGCCGCTGCGTATTCCCAGTCGGAGTCATACCAAAGGTGAGGTAGCAATTCCTGGGCCGCCTTTTATTTTTTGGCAGATTAGCTACGTACTCGGCCACGAGATGCTCGCGGAGCGACGGGTGAATAAACTGTCTTACTATTTTGCCAGTGTCGAGGTCCGCCGGTCCCAAGGCGCTAGCAACGTGATCAACTGCTTTCGCTTCCAGCTTCTCAAGGTAGTCACGTCTGTTTCAATTTCATCTATCCACATCCCGATTCCGGAAACCGTTTCTTTGACTGCTCCTTCCCAGGCCCAAGTGCGAAGTGCCCGAAGACAATCATTCACGTCCGGTTGATCATCGTTGTTGCTACGCCAACCTCCGGTCAGCAGACGTCTGATCACCCGTCTATAAAGTTCATGTCGAAACTGCGGTAGCGGCTCGTGACCTCCGACGATGCAGTAGAACGCAAGAATTAGCGGAACTGGAGAACTTGCCGCGAATCTAGGACGGCGCGCTAGCTGAGCTATCAGGTCCTCACCTTGCTGCCGGTTTTGAGCAAACCAGTTGCGGATGAATGGATGCACGTCATCGGGATATTTCAGAGGCTGCAGTACAGCGATCCGGTGGAGGGGGTTGTTGATGTCGAGTGGCATTTGGCGGGCCACGAGCTTGCCCTGGTAGTTAGCAATGTTCGCCATGGTAATGTCATGGCCTGACGTAGCCGCTCACCCGACTCTATAGCTTCGTCAAGTGAGTCCATTATGAGTATAGTCGAGGCGTTTCTTTCTGTGAAAAATGCACGAAGGGCCGCGCTTATACGAGAGCCCCCGAGTTCTCCAATGTGCTCCAAGGCGCTTGATACGCTCGCTTCTCGGACGTCTCCGGTTTGACTAAAAAAATATGAGCACGTTGTATAAAGCGGCAATTCAATGTCGTCCAATGATGCACCTTCTGCGAGGCTCTGAAGAGCTTTCTCTGCGCAACGGCGGACGGTACGTTTAGCCAGCCAGGTCTTCCCAGAGCCTGGTGCACCAAATATTACTATTCTCCTACTATTGCGATCAGTTCGTCCGCACTGGTGTCCTGCGGTTCGTTGTCGACGCTGAGGATCTTTACATTCAGGCTACGTTCGATGATATTTGGCGACAGAGCGGGTCCGCTGAAGCGCGAATCGGTTGGCCATATATCAATGTTGACCCAGTTAATCAAGGTGCGGAGATCGAGTATCAGTTCACCCTGGCCTGTTTGTCCTGGCGGCATTCGTTCGAGAGCCTGCCTCAGGATGTTCTCGACTTCAGAGTGAAGATCAGCGGTGGCGCGGTCTTGTGCTGCAAATCGTTCAGACAAGTCGGCGTGCAATATTAGAAGAGCAGCGTCTAATTTGTTGTTCTGATCTGTTTCCATGCGGTGAAGGCGAGCCATTAGAAGTTGCTGATACATTTCGGTTCGAGATCTGCGACGGTGAACTCCAATAGCCCTCGCGCGACGATCACCCCAGTGCTATCAGCATCATTAGATGAGCAGCCATACTGCTGAAGGCAAGTTGATATTTCACTGGCCAAATCTTGAGCCGTACCTCGGCTTATGGTGGCCCAGGTCCGCTTGTCTTCGAGCAATCGTCGCACTGCTTGGAATTGCTGATCGCTGAGCGTAACTGACGCTGCGGTTGCCGCTGATCGAGTCGGCTTAGATCATCAGTTCGGCGCACTCGTTGGAACCATCGATTTGCGGCGTTGGCGAGCGCGCCAGCTGTCCAGTTCACTGGCAGGGCAACTGCTGCCGGACCGGCAGCAGCATCGAGCAACCACGTAAGCATCACTCAAGAGTAGCGCAAAGAAATGATCCTGTGTGTCCCTATGGTTCCGACCACTGTCGTAGCGGTGGCCGCTGACAGTCCATCGGGGCGTCTTACTGATCAGCCGCTCTAGGGTACAGCGGTACCCATAGGTGTTCGAAGGTCTCGAGGAGAGCGGCAGTTAGTTCCCATCAATGGCGCGGAGGTGAAGCACGGGTGCTTGGCTTGGGGGAATCCCGTATACATACTGGTTCACTAGCATCTGTCTCGGCAATGTAGATGGCGCTGCTGAGGACGATGCGATGTTGCCGTATTTCGACCTGCTGATTTCGTGGCAATCCGCTACGAAGGTGTCGGAATTCGCTCTGGTCGCTGGACTGATGCGACAAGTCCGGATGGGCGAGGCAAATGCGCAGACGTACCCCAACTCGCGCTCGTTCGCTTAAGGCCGCCATCATCCTGGGTCGCTCTGTGAAGAATAGGCCAGACATGTCGAGGATTTCGATCTTGTGCCCGGCTGATTTGAAAAGATTTAGCCACATGTAGTCCGGCACGGCGTGACGGTGCGGGTAGACGGCCTGGACCTCAGCAGGCCGAGGCCGTGCGGCGCTGGTTGCGGCCACAGATCCGACTCATATCGGCCAAGTAGGCGTGCCAACTCCCAGCGGTGGCGTAGGTAGGGTGCGCGGCCTTCCATCCAGCGGCGAACGGTCTTGGGGTCGACGGCCAGGAGTGCGGCGACGTCGTCTTCGCTGAGCTGCGCTTGGAGGAGCGCACGACGCAGGGTCTCGTTCGAAGGTCGGTGCCTCCCAGATTGCGAGGACAGCCCGACGCTAACATAAGACGTCCCTAGTCGTCCCTTCGTGTGGTTCAGAAGTTCCCGGCCGCGCGGAAGTCTGGTCCTCGCTGCCTTCGTGACCTTGGAGGCGCGAGTCGAGACTGCAAAGGCCGGGATGGCTGGCCAGCATCGGGGACCTGGAGCCCTGGCTGAGCTGGCCTCGTGCGCGGCGTGTAAGAGTGGAGGGTAAGCATGCGAGTGGTGGAAGCCGAGATGTCCGGCGGGCTTGGGACGGTGCGATCGCTGGATGACGCGCGGGCGGATGCCGGGCAACTGGCAGACCTTGCAACGTCCGTCACAGACGGATTGAACGCTCATGATTTTGATGTTCTTGATCCAGCGTCGGAGGGCCGTCCGCTACTTGTACGTCACCAACGCACGAGACGCGTTCTCAGAGATCATTATCCGCAAGCAATTGGGATTAGCTGGGAGTACCGTCCCTTCCACGGCGGCGGGCTCGGCGCCGTGCAGATCGCGGGATATGTCTGAAATCCTGGCCGCGAGCAACGGTCAGGTGCTGAGTGAGTCCGCGGAGAATCGGCCAGGGATGGGCACTGAACGTAGCCGTTAGCGGAGTGCTGGCGCGCTACGGAATGCGTGTACGTCTGGCGCCGATTGGCAAGGTCGGCACGTTGACTGCCCGTCGCGCCGCCATCATCGTTGCCAACCCGGCTCGAAGCGACAGGGACGAGTACGGGTCAGCGATAACGGCACGATTCGGTGGGAGTGCCGCCTGAGCCCGCAGTCGGCAGATGCGCCGGGAGTCGATCCGGCCGAGGCTGCGGCGACGATAGCTCGGTCGCTCATTCGGGCGGAAGGGAGGTAAGAACCGTCGCCCGTATGCGCCGACAGTAGGCGACCCGCAGCGTGTCGGTCCGGCACCCGTCGTGTGAGACCAGGACGTCCCGGAGACGACGCGTTCGCGTCCGTGAGCGTCCTGGCGCTGGGTCGTACTGTCGAGGGCTATGAACCTAGGCGACTGGGCAGAGGACACCGCCCGCACGATGCTACAAGTGCCACTGCCCCGCCGTTGGGCTCACACTCAAGGCGTTGCGGCCCAGGCCAGGAGCCTGGCCGTGATCCTCGACAACGAGGCCGACCTCGTGACGGCCTCCGTTGTTGCCCGCACGACATCGGATACGGACCAGACGTGCACGGCACGGGCTTTCATCCGCGCGATGGTGCGCGCTACCTACGTGACCGGCTGGGAGCCGGGGACATGGTTTGTCGGCTGGTCGCACATCATTCGCTGGCCATCATCGAGGCAGAAGAGCGGGGTATGGCCGACGAGTTGGCCCGCGAGTTCGCGCCGCACCCAGCGCCTAACCGACGCGCTGATCTACTGCGACATGGCCATAGGGCCGGACGGCCGGCATATGCCCGTCGAGCAGCGCCTAGCCGAGATCCACGCGCGTTACGGTCCGATCACCTGGTGAGCCGGGCCAGCACGCGGCGGGGCCGCTGCCATCGCGGCGGGCAGGCGAGTTTCTGAGACGAGGTCGAACCGACCGAGGTTGACGCCGTAAGGCAGGCGCCTGAGCGCAGATTTGATGCGACTCGCCGATGTAGGGGTGCTCGCGGTGCTCAATGTAGTGGGGTACGCGCAGGCGCATGGACCGATCCATCTGGTAATTCGGAGGTCATCCAGGGCGTTCCAGCGGACCTCCGACGTCTCGTAGCTGGGGGTAGGCTCGCCGCCAGTGGCCTCGCGGTAAGGACGATGTAGAACTCCTGGCGGACCTCGCCGTTGCTTGTGTAGAGGATCACGTGCAGGGTCGGTGTAGGTCCCGGAATGCCGGCGATCTCGCAGTCGATGCCGGATTCTTCTTGGTCTCGCGGATGGCGGCATGCGGAAGCGACTCGCCGAGGTCGACGGCCCCGCCGGGACGGCCCAGTTGTCGTTATCGGAGCGGCGGATGAGCAGGATCTCGCCTGCGTCGTTGATGACCACCACGTTGAGCGAGGGGACGATGCTGTTGGCCGGGCGCGTCAGGATAGTGATGGTAGTCGATCCTGCGCGGCACTGCTATCTCCCTTGGGCCCGGTGCTGCGGTTTCCCAGACTCGCTCGAAGCTCTCCATGTACGTGCTTGCGATCTCGCCGCCGGCCACCTTGCGCAGGTGCCAGACGGGGGCGTGCGAGGCAGGGAGCCCGTAGACGTGGGTATTGACCAGGGCTCGTCGTCACTGCGGTAGATCGAGTTGTAGAGGACCGTCGCGTGGAATCGGAACTCTGCGTTCTCGACGGCGCGGAGGGGCCGGTAGAGGATGAACGCGTTGCGGATTGGGGCGGACATCGCGTCGTCCAGGCCCTCGTCGGCGCCCCGCGCGGCGACCTCGGAGCTTTCGGGATCGCCGAGCAGGACGCGGACGCGCACACCGGCCTTGGCCTTATCCACGAGAGTCCGGAGTAGCCCGGCGTCCTCGGGCAGCCACAGTCCGGAGAACACTAGGACGCCGATCTCGCGCTCAGCAGTCCTGAACAACTGCTGCCAGGCGTCTCGTGGGACGTCGGAGCCATGCGGGTAGATCGCCAGTAGTTCCTCGTCGGATGCTGACGCCACCTGCTCACGGGACAGCGCGTTGGGCCACAGGTAGACCTCATCGACGCTCCAGCTTGGCCCGCCACGGCGTAACGGTGGCGGCGGTAGGAGCGTCCGGCCGGATATCCAGCCGCTCGACGGTCTTGTGGTCAACGCCGAGATGATCGCCTAGCGCCGTGGGCGTAAGACCGCGCTCGAGGAGCGCGGCACGCACCCTCTCGTTCGCCATCCATCCGACCGGGTCTGCGGGACGTCCAAGGACGAGATCACCCTAGCCGGGACGTCTTCGATGCGTCCAGTTGCGCAGTGACCGCGTCCGCACTCTCCGTCGCATCCTTTTGCCATGACGACATATCCCGCATTAACCCCCCGCAGGACCCGCACATCGTCTGGCGAAGGCAAGTGATGGCAATGAACGCCATTATCCCCATTCTGATCGTCGTTGCGATTCTCGCCGCCAGCATGCTCGCCGCGCTCGTAACGGTGATCATTGGCATTCATGGCGATGAGCGCCACATGGGCTTCACCGATGAGCCACGCACCCTCTCGGTCGATCATCGCCAGGCGGATTATCGGGGCTCATTCCGACTATCACCAAAGGACCGGCGCCGCTCGCGCCGAGATATGGAGATGCCGTTGAGACTTATCACGCTCAAGCTCACCGATGGCGACAGGTGTCCGTGCGGTGCGCTGGTCGAGCACGGAATGCGCCGCTGTCGCAAGTGCCGTGCCCGTAGTCGCTGGCTGCGGCGCAAGTCTCCGCGCCGCACGCGGCCGGCGCGCTCCAGTCGGCGCGGACCTGGCCGGACGTCGCGAGGAAGGCGGCGGTAGTCGTGACCGTCTCGATTCCGCTGGTCGCGATTCTCGGTGTTGGCGTATTCGTGGCCTACCGCTACATGGGCCTGAGGGTATGGCAGGCCGTCCTGTGCCTGCTGTTCGGATTCCTTTTCGCCGCCACCACTGCCGCCCCCGAAATCCGAAACCCTGATGGTCGCCGTCGTGCAATGGCTCGGCCGGCTCACGCCCTACGCGCTCACCGAGGAGTGATGCCCGTGCCCGACCGCTTTCTCTGACCGCAGCACCAATGACCTTCAGGAGGTCACCACCCGAAATCGCATCGCCCGGCACCTCGCCGAGGGATCACCGCCGAGCATTTCCCCGCCGATATCTGGCGGTACCTCGCCACCGCATTCGCCGACACTCCCGCGCTGGCCGCCGAGATCACCCGCCTGCGCGCCGAACTCGCCGACGCGCGCCTCGACCGCGCCAACCTGGCCGCCGCCGCGCTGGCCACCATGGCCGCCTACCACGAAGGCCAGTCCGACCCGCTAAGCTACCTCCGCGACGAGCTGCGCGCCCAGGGCGACCACCGGCTCAACGGAGCCGCCCGTGACCAGGACGCGCCAGATGCGCCGACAGGCGCGCCAGAAACTGAGCCGCAACGGCATCCAGCCGATGACGATCAGCTCAGCGCCGACGACAAGTTCCCCGAGGTCGCTGGTGTCCTGCTCGGCCGCGTGGGCTGGCGCTACCGCTCGGAACTCGGTCCGCTGCTGATCGCCGCTGTCACCATGCTCACGGCGGCCGTGTTGCACGCCACTCACCCCGTATGGCCGGGCATCATTCTGGCCGTCACCGCTGGCAAGTCGGCTGGCGCTGGCGGCTTTTCGGGAACGGCTCGGCCTGACCTCTCGCGCCGAGCGCACTGTACGCGGTCACGCCGTCACTGCGGCGGATGGCACCTGGCTGGCCGCGTCCACCGCGGCCGGGCCGCTCCGCGCTCGCCGTTCCCTCAGCTCCTGGTCATCGTCGGCAGCGTCCTGGCGCTTCCGTGGTGGGTGCACCGGCGGCGTCGGGCCAGAGTCCGGGTCGACCGCAAGCTCGAATCGCCCTGGCCCGAAGATCGCTCAGTCGGTCGGACTGGCCGGGTCACGGGTCCAGGTCGGCCGGGTGGACGTGTGGGGCTGGCGGGCTCGCGTCGGCGCTGGCGCGCGGCCAGACCATCGCCGACGTGTTGGCCAGGCTGCCCGCGATCGAATCTGCGCTGGGCACCGTTCCGCGGCGCGGCGCGCGTCTTCCCGACGCCGGACAATCGGGCGCACCGCTTCGAGCTGCGGGTGCTGGAGATCGACCCGCACGCCGACGCCATCCCCTGGCCCGGGCCCGTCCGTGGCCACCATCGCCGAGCCCATGGACCTCGGCCCGTTCGAGGATGCCACCCCGGCCCGCGTCCTGCTGCTGCGTCGGCATGCGCTCATCGGCGGCATTGCCACCGGATCGGGCAAGAGCGGCGGCATCAACGTCGTGATGGGCAACCTATCGGCCTGCCGTGACGTGGTGATTTGGGCCATCGACCTCAAGCGCGGCATGGAACTCCGGCGCCATGGGCGCCGTGCATCGACCCGGCCGGCCACCACGCCAGCGCAAGCCCGAACCCTGCTTCGCGACGCCGTCGCGATCCTCGAAGCACGAGCCACGATGCCTCACGGCCACCGGGCAGCGCGTCTGGGACCGGCACCAGGACATGCCCGCGCTCGTCATCGTCATCGACGAGTACGCCGAGCTAGCCGAGACGCGCCCGAGGCCACGGCCTACTCCGATTCCATCGCCCGCCGAGGCCGCGCCGTAGCGGTCACGCTCCATCGCTGCAACCCAGCGCCCGACCCAGAAAGCCATGGGCCGAGGCGCCCCGTCCGATCGCAGATGGATATCCGAATCTGCTTCAGAGTCCGTGAGCGCAAAGACGTCGATCTGATCATGGGCCAAGGCATGCTGACGTCCGGATGGAATGCCCACACGCTCAACGCTCCGGGCAAATTCCTGATCTCCGCTCCCGAGCACGATGCTCCCGCGTCGCGCTCGCGCCTATCTCCTAACCGACGACATGGTGAGCAGCACGGCGGCCCACCACGCGGACATGCGGTCCGGCGCTTGATGAGGCATCCCTGGCTAGGCCATCAATCAGGCCCCCCAACCGCCATTCTCCAGCCAGATCCCGAGTACCACCGACAGCCACCCCGACGCGGACCGGCCAGGCCGACGACGACCCCGATGGCTATCTTGTGGGCCGCGCTGTCCGTCGCGCCGGACCAGGGTGTGGCCGTTCCCGAGCTGATGGAGGCCACCCGGATGAGTCGGCCCTGGGTCTATCAGCGGCTCCGGGAGCTGGTCGGCCGCCGCCAGGTCGCCCAGGTCACCCGCGGCCGGTGGCGGGCCATCGCCGAGCACACACAGTAATCTGTCTACATCCCACCTCCCACGCGCGTCTGCACGTACAGGCGCAGGGACGTAGACGTAGACAACCGGCGAGACCGTCGCGCTCAGTCGCCACGATAGGAGGTGCCAGCCTCATGCCCCGGACGCATGCCAACTCCTGCCAGTAGCTACGACCGAGAGGAGGTGAGGCCCAGTGCAGGCGCAAACCCAGGCGTACACCGTCGAGCAGGTCGCCGAGATCCTGCACGTTGGCCGTGACAAGGTCTACTACCTGCTGCGGACCGGCCAGCTCCGCAGCATCAAGATCGGCAAGCTGCGCCGGATCACCAGCCAGCATCTGGCCGAGTTCATCGCGGCCCTGGAGACCAGCGGCCAGAACGAGATCCGTTGATTAGCGTAGAACGGCGTGCTACGTTGCTATACACAGCAACCGAAAGGCACTCGCAGATGCGCGACACCACGCTTCCGCCCGTGCGGGTGGAGGCCAAATTTAAGGAACGGCTGGCTAGATATGCCGCGAAGCAAGACCGCGATGTTTCCTGGGTCATCAGGAAAGCGATCGAAGAGTACCTCGATCGGCACGAGGACGAGCAGTAGCCACAATCAGCCCTGGTCACCATGAGCACGGTGGTACGCCTCGAACGCAGGCCAGGGCACGCCAGGCCGAAACCTCGACCACCTGGCAGGACGGAGATGCAGCGTGTCGAAGATCTTAATCGGCAAGTACGAGGCCACGATCTACCCCGAGCGCAACGGCTACACGGGCGCGATCAGCCTCGGCCTTGATGACTCCGGCAACCGCGTGCGCGTCAAGCGCAAGGGCCGGACCAAGGCCCTGGTCAAGGACAAGCTGAAAGAGGTTGTCGAAGACCTTGAGGCCGGCGTCACCGCAAAGGCGGACTACACGGTAGAGGAGGCCATCAACGACTTCCTTGAACACGGAATGAAGGGAAAGTCCAGCTCAACGATCGACAACTATCGGTCGCTCGCCAAGCATCACATCATCCCGCAACTGGGCAAGATCAAGCTCAAGCAACTGACGGCCGACCGGCTCGACCGCTGGATGGACAAGCAGGCGGAAGAGCTGACGACGCGCACGCTGCGGCTCATTCAGCAGATCCTCGAGCGCGCCATCCGCCACGCGCAGGCTCGTGACCAGGTGCGTCGCAACGTGGCCAGCTTGATCAACGTTCCCGAAGGACAGGAAGGGAGGCCATCGAAAGCCCTCACGCTGGAGCAGGCAGCCATGCTGCTGGCCACGGTGGAGGCCAACAGGGATCACTGGCTGTCGGCCTACGTCGTGCTGTCGCTGCTGTCTGGCGTCCGCACCGAGGAGGCTCGGGCGATGACCTGGGCCGAGGTTGACCTGAAGGCGGGCACGGTCGCGGTGTACCGCTCCGTCCGCGCCAGGGGCGACACCAAAACGCGCCGCAGTCGCCGCGTGCTCAAGGTGCCCAGGAAGGTCGTCGCCGTCCTCCGCGACCACCGCAAGCGGCAGACCGCGCAACGCCTCCAGAAAGGAGAAGACTGGCAGGATCATGACCTGGTGTTCTGTCGCGAGGAGGGTACCCAGCTCGACCGCTGGCAGGTCAGCCGCGAGTTCGCCACGCTGACCAAGGCGGCCGGACTCGGGGAGGACTGGGCGCCCCGCGAGCTGCGTCACTCGTTCGTGTCCATCCTCAGTGCCAGCGGCGTCCGCATCGAGGACATCAGCGACCTGATGGGCCACAGCGGCACGTCCGTGACCGAGACCGTCTATCGACACGAGATCCGCCCCGCGCTCACCACAGGCGCGGAAGCCATGGACCGGATCTTCACCAGCATAAGCAGCAAGAAGCGGTCGAAGACCGCCTAGCCAGGAAACCAAAACCCAGTGGCTCCCCGTTTGGCTCCCGAAGATCGAAAAGGGGCCTGGGCGGCTCACCGAAACCCCTTCTGACCTGCTATTTCTCGTCGGGACGGCGGGATTCGAACCCGCGACCCCTTGACCCCCAGGACGGAGGGCTAGGCATTCTCGCTGGTCAGTCGGGTCCGGGTGGGGGAGCGGGCGGTGAGCTGACGTGCAGCTTGTCCGTCCGGGTGCATGCCGTGTGGTCCCCAGCTGGTCCCCAGAGCTGACCGCTTGCATGCGCATTGCCCGGCCAGCCTGTCGCACCAGTCCCCACCCGGGTTCAGGTTGCTGCGTCGTCCGCGGCGTCGCGTCCCAGGGCCAGGATCGTTGGTCTCGGCCTCGGGTGTCATATCAGGACGGATGAGCGAGTGAGAGTGACCCAAACGCGTTCGTACTTGTGCGCCCTACAAGCTTGGGACTCCGCTGGGCTAAGGCACCTCCTGGCTGATCCTTCGTGCCGTAGCCTGAGTGGGAAGGTGCCGTTTACATTTGGAGAATCATGGCTGACGCAAAGGAACCTGGCGAGCTTAGCGGGAGAGATGGCTATTTCATCGCGACGCCAATCTCGGTACCTGATTCCCAAAGTGCAATCGACTCGGTTATTATTTCGCCATCGCCATGGGGCGTCCCTCTCGTATTTGGGATGAGTGGCAAGTCTGGCGAGCCAAGCCAGCCAACACGATGGCTTGCGCTAGAGCAGCCGATACCGTGGACGCGGCCAGATGCCCCGCTTGACAAGCAATTCTTAGAATGGGCGCACGTTCAACGGTTTGCAGCCGATTATCGCGGGGCTACGGGCACCGAGGCATTCTCGGCCGTTGAGCCAAACCCTAGTGACCCTCCGGACTTCTTTGCAACTCTGGCAAATGGCTCACGCGTTGGCCTTGAGCTAGCGGCGTTTGCCATCGAAGAGCGCAGAAGCGCTACGGCACTATTTACGAACCTACGAAGTAAGCTGGTGACGCAACATCGGCACAGAACTGGCCATCTGACAGGCTGTACGGTTATTGTTTGGTACGGTAAAGACCAGAATCCAAACACCCGACCTCACAGAAAGAGCGACGACACCGCGGCTAACGAACTGGTTGAGGCTCTCGTCGCTTACCGGCCTGACATTTCAGCGTTGCGAATGAACGCGTCCGCCGGAATGCCGCTGCAGATGCCACCCCTCGGGGCCGAGACGACGTCGGCAGATGCTACTTTTTACGCCGTTCCATTTCTAAATGCTGCCCCAGAGAGTCCGTTCGTTTCAATTACGGGATTTAACATCGTGCTTGCCTATACTACAGTTCATACGGTCGCGTCCGTTACTGCCACAGTCCAGCGTCTAGTACGTGAGCACGACAAGGCGGGGGTAGACACTCTTCTTATAAGTTCGGGTGCGCCGGATCGCAGCGGGTCTATGTATCCCCTCGAGCAGGTCATTAGCGATTTGTATCTGCAGCACCCGGTGGAGCTGCAGACTCGTCATATTAGCCGCATCATTCTTCACCGTTGGCCTACAGGAGATGCCTTTGACATCTCTGCAAGCCCGCCGACGCAACTCTGGCCGTCGATCTATCAGGGTCACGTGCCGGCGCATCAGCTCTTCACAGTCCCGCAGCACGGCGACCAGGCGGTCGTGCCCGATGAGCCTGAAACTGATCCTCCCGATGCGAACTAGCGCCAGACCAGTCGTTCGCGGTCATCTGCGGAGGTCGCTCCACGATGGCGGCCCGTGTCCGCCGTCTCCGGCCGCCAGCGTTGCTGTACTCGACTGCTGTACGCCACCGGTAGCTGGCCAAGCGAAGGTGAGCACTCGCTACGAAGGCCCCTCCGGAGACCGGGGAGGAGCCTTGACCTCGAGTCGTCTACCGGAATCGAACCGATGACCTATTCATTACGAGGGTAGTCCGGCACCGCCATGACGTGGCCGATGGCACCGTTGACCTCGGTTGATAGGTCCATGGAGGTCCGCCGCCGTACCCCACATGGCCCCGCGGTCGTCACCCACTTTGTCACCCAGTCCATACCTCGGCCTCTGACCACCTGCTTGCAAAGGTCGTGGTCGCCACGTTCTAGCCGGGCCCCCCGCAGGTCAGAACGGCAGTGGCATGTCCGTGAGTGACCGTTGCGAGCGCCACCGCGACCGTCAGGTTCTGGGCGGCGCGGAGCGGGCGATGGACAGTTCCCAGATGCCTGCCGCGAGCGTCATAGCGGCACCCAGCAGAAAGAGCTCTCCCCAAGCGAACGCTTCCGCGGTGAAATGACCACCGAAGAGGGTCACGACGCCTAGGACGGCCACGCCGCTGCCGGCGACGATGCGCGCGCTTGCCCAGAACTTGAGGTTACGGAATTCCCATGCCGGGAAAATGCGCCGCATGCCAGTCCGCAGGGATGCGTCGTTGTCATCGTGTGCGTTCATTTGGGTCGCCTCCTGTGGCTGTGGTCCCCGGTCGTCGGACCACCTGAAAATATGATATCACTATGCTAGCGCTCGTCAATGGAGCCTGGAAGCGTCAGTGTTTCGCCTCCCGTGCAGCAGAACCGGCATGCAGTCCTGTCAGAGTCAGCATCATCACGCCGCAAGTCTCCCCCCGTCCTCCTGATAGGCGCCGATGATCTTGCCGGGGAAGATCTCACTCAAGGCTGGCGCGGAGCGCCATGCGTAGCACGGGAGCGCAGCGAGCGGCCTTGACTGTGATCTTGGCCGGTAAAAGGATGCCGGGCGCGAGGAGGACGGCCGGTCAGGTCTTGTACACACGGTAGCGGAGGGCGACCTTCCGGGGCGGAACGCGTCGCCGGGCGGTGCGGTGTGCGCGCTCGCTGAGGCAGGCCGCCGCGACCGGAGGCACGCTTGCTGTAGGGAGCGGCGGAGCCTGCCGCCCCCGCGATAACCGCGGTCTAACCCGCGCCCGCCATGAACGCAAGCACTTCCGCCCGGCCATGCATGGTCCCGGCCTGTTCCGCTGTCCCCCGTGAGATCTGCGATCACCTGTGCACGGCCGGCTCCCGGCCGTGGCGTGCCGAAGGCGCGCCCTTGAAGACGTAGAGAAAGTTCTCACCAGACCGGCCAGACCGGCCAGACCGGCCGGAGCTCGGCCGGAGCTTGGAGCGCCACTGTCGGCATCCGCCGGTAAGGTTCCGGCATGACCGGATCCGTGACCAACATCATCATCGCGGCAGCCGCGGTGATTGGCCTCGTCCCCCTGGGCGTCAAGGCCACCCGTGATCTCCTGCGCAACCGGCGCCGCCGCAAAACGAACGAGCAGCTCGGCACCGTGCTGGTCAGCGTGTTCTTTAGCCTTATCGCTCCTGGCGTCCTGGAGTCCGCCGGACGCCACATCGACGCGGTCCGCGAAGCCCTCCCTGATTGGGTACGCGCAGGCATTCCCGATCAGCCACCGGCGTCCGCCCAGGCGCCCCCATCAACCAACGGCAGCACACCGCACCAGCAGGAGCCGAACCGGGCATCTTAGGCATCGTCACGGCGCGGCAAGCAGTAGCCCGGCCCTTGGCTTTCCCATGACTGACCACCGGGCAAGTCGGGATCATGACAACGGGCGTAAAGATCATCATCGAGAAGTGGTACGACGCCGTCCGGAACCAGTGGCGATGGAAATGCCAGGTCTGCGGTGAAGAGCACGGCACGACTTGCATCGAACCGGACTACGGCGCGTGTGCCGACACGGCTATCCTCGAGCACCTGGATCGTGCCCACCGAGGACAGGAATACGAGATCATCTCTCGCTAGCGGCAGCAGCGCGGACTAAAGAGTCGGCTGCCGAGCGTCCGGCCGGTAACGTGCTAACTCAGAAACCTGGGTCACGGCCTGGAGCTGTTCCAGGTAAGTGCCTGTTGCAGGCGCTTTCGGGAAGCGCTCTGCTAGGACCCTGGTCAGGTCGCGGCTGACCATGATTAGTGATGGCAGTGATTGCCGCTGGCCGCCGAGCGCCCGGCCGCCCTGGCGAACTGCTTCGTCGATGTCGCCTTGGCGGGGCCGCGATGACTCCCAGGGTGATCCGTGCCTCCGCGGTGCGCATTGGGGCGCGCTCGGTCCCGTCGAAGTCCGTGCTCGACTTGATTACCTCGTCAGCGAGCGTGCCGGCCAGCTTGTCCTCGGCCAGCATTCGGTAGCAATCCATCGCGTAGAAGTCGAACTTCGTCGGATCGACCACGAAGTGGTGGTCGAGGTTCTCCGGGTAGGGCATCGCATCCAGGAGGCGGCGGCCCCGGTCCAGGGAGACCTCGGTCTGGCGGCGGTCCCCGATCCGCGCCCAGGCCTTGGCTTCCTGGGCGGCCAGCTGGACGGCCACGCTGTGGTGCGGCGCTGCCTCGGTGCCCGCCCGGGCGGCCGCGACCACGCCGTGGTAGTCGCCGGTCGTCAGGGCCATCCAGGCGCGGATCTCGTGCGCCCAGGCGGTGATCTCCGGGTGGTCGGCCTCGGTGCCCAGTGACAGCGCGGCCTGGCGGGTGGTCTCGGCGGCCGCCCGGTTCCCGCTGTCGTACTCGACGCAGCCGATCAGCAGCGCGATCCACCCGGCCTGCACGAGGATCTCGCGGTGCTGGGCTAGGGTCTGCCGCTGGCCGTGCAAGGCATTGATCCGGCGCAGCCAGGCCCGGCCCTCGGTCAGCAGCTGGTCGCGGGGCATGAAGGGGTATTCCGAGCACAGCCGGTCGGCCATGATCCGCAGCCCGTCCAGGGTCGCCTGATCCAGGTCGGATCGCTGGAGGCGGCCGACCAGCTCCAGCGTGTCCATCCCGCTCATGGCCAGGACGTCCGCGTCGGCGTCCCGCTTCGGGAGGACCGGGAACACCGCGTGCGTGACGGTGCCGAACGTCGCGGCGATGATCGGCTGGTAGAACTCGCCCGGCATGACCTCGCCGGACTCCCAGCGCTTCCACTGCCGCAGCAGGCTAGGTGCCTCGGGCAGCTGGCCGGGTGCAGTGCAGGCGCATGGCCTTGACGGCCTCGGCCTGGCTCCAGCCGCGGGCCTCGCGTTCGTGGGTCATCCGTCGTGCCCAGGCCGGGCGGTCGTCGGTCACCGCGCATCACTCCCTCGCCAGTTGGCTGCCATTCGAGTGTCGCAGATCCGGGCGAGGTGACACGCATGGTGACACCCCGGTGTCACGGCACTGTCCGGGCCTGGCACCCCGGCTGTCACTATCCCCGCGCGAATGGCCCGGGCAGCCTTTAAGCCATGGCCAATACCGGCCATACCACCGAATTAAGCCCCTGATGGGGCGATCGGAAGGAGTGGTTGTCATGCGTCTGGATGCTTAAGACGGAGGCGTATAGCTTCCAGGTCACCAGGGCGGCGGAGGCGCGCAAGGACTTCGGCAAGGACGTGCAGAAGGTGGACCGTGACACTGGCCGCCCGCAGTGGGTGGTCGAGGTGCTCGCCCAGGACGCTGAGCGCGGGGAGGTGATCCGGGTGACGGTGGCTGGTGACCAGCCCAAGGTGAGTCCGGGTCAGGCTGTCCGCTTCGAGGCGCTGGAGGCGATCCCCTGGAACAACAACGGCAAGGGCGGGGTGGCCTACCGTGCCGCGTCCGTACAGGCCGCGCAGGTCCGTGCCGCCTAGCCCGCGCATCGTCTTCCCGGCCTGCCGGTGACGGCAGGACTCATCCCCGGACAGTCATCTGCATGACGCACGAAAGGAACGGCTGCATGAACAGCAGCAACGGCAAGGTCCAGGCCGTCACGGACGGCACCACCGAGACCCGGAAGCGCGAGCACCCGGTCAGCGTCCTGCGGCGCAAGGAAGGCCGCGGCCTGATCGAGATGGCGTGCGACGCGGTACACGCGGTCAGCCAGCTGACCTACGAGATGCACCACGTGATGTACAGCGAGCCGGGCACTGTCCCCGTCGCTGACCTGAGAGTGATGCAGGAAAACGCCCTGGCCTGCATGCAGTCCGCAGACCACTACCTGCGGATGCTCGATGACGTCCTGGACTCGGCGGTGCCCCCGGACTGGGAGCACCCGGTGTACGAGCCCGCGACCGACTGGTGACAGCAGTGCCGGGCCTGGAGAGTTCCCGCTCTCCGGCCCGGCCAGCCCCGCAATCCCTCTCACACGCCAGTGCAAGTTAGGAGTTCGTGGCATGTTCCACGGTATCAGCGAGCGTCTGAGCCGCCTAGCAAGGCGGACTCACGACGTGGTAGCCATCTCATTCGACCAGGCCGGCCAGCTCAACCTGGAGGCCCGCCGGGTCCGCCCCGGGACCTGGGAGTTCCGCGACCCGCGGTTCGGCCAGCTGGCCGCCCGCCGTCACCCCACCGGCAGGGACTCCGCCCGGGGGTGGTCACGGTGACCACCCAGGACCAGGCTCTGGACAAGATCCGCAAGCTGCTGGCCAAGGCAGAAGACCCGTCCGTCACGGCGGCCGAGGCCGAGGCGTTCAACACCAAGGCGGCCGAGCTGATCGCCGCCTACGGGATCGACCGGGCCATGCTGGCCAGCGCCGACCCGGCGACCGACATCCCCGGCGACAAGATCATCGTCGTGGACCCGCCGTATGCGATGGATAAGGCCCAGCTGCTGCACGCCGTGGCCCTGGCCCTGCGCTGCAAGACGGTGCGCCGCCAGCGGCACGAGCACGGCCGCACCGTGCTGTCCTTGCACCTGTTCGGGTTCGCCTCCGACCTGGAGCGCACCGAGCTTGTTTACACCAGCCTGCTGATCCAGGCCGTCCACGGCATGCTCGCCGCGGGCACCCCGCCCTGGGAGAGCCTGGCCGCCTACCGGCGGTCCTGGCTCGCAGGGTTCACCCAGGCCGTCAGCGCCCGGCTTGCCGCCGCTGAGCGGCGCGCCGAGCACCAGGCATCCGCTGACCGGCAGGACGGGCCGTCCGTCGCGCTGGTCCTGGTCACCCGCGCGGAGCGCGTCGACCAGATGGTCACCGCGGCCTACCCGCGGCTGCGCCAGGGCCAGGCCCGGTACCTGTCCGGGTCAGGCCGCAGCCAGGGCTACGCCGCCGGGCAGGCCGCCGATCTCGGCGCGACCCGCATCCGCCCGGCCGCCAGCCGGGTCATCGGCCAGGGAGGTTCCTGATGCCCGCGAAAGCTAACCCTCGTAATCACCGCAACAACCCTTATGTCCTGGACGGCTTTGCCGCCACGGTGCATCACAGTGCCGCCGGCACGTTCTGGCGGTTCCGCACCGAGCTGGCCGTCGTGGCCGGCGGCCTGGCCGCGGGCACCGCGCTGACCCGCGCGGTGACGCTCTCCTGGGCCGTGATGGTCCTGGCCGCCGTGGTGGCGGTCGTCCTGGTGCTGCCGTGGTCACGGCGGTTCCTGGGCCGCCGGGCCTGGTGCGTGATCACCCGGCACCGGCTTCAGCGGGTGTTCTTCGAGACCCGCATGCACACCCGGTCCGGCAGGCTGTCGCTGATCGTGTGGATCCGGCCGACGCAGGTCGGGGAGCGGGCCTGGGTGCTGTGCCGGGCTGGCATCTGCGCCGATGACCTCGAAGCCCATACCGGCGAGATCGCCGCGGCCTGCTACGCCCGCGAAGCCCGCATCGAGCGCTCGAGGCGGTGGGCGCAGCTCGTCACCGTCGACGTCGTGCGCCGCGACACCCTCGCCCCGCACCACGTCGTCGCATCCGGCCTCGCACCGTTCCCGGTGCCTAAGGCCAGCGACACCGACGCCGCCTAGAACGCGGCATTAACCGACGGGATGCCTCCGGGTCCTGGTTGCCTGCCAGGCCCGGGGGTCT
The DNA here is from genome assembly GCA_963730265.1 of uncultured Actinomycetota bacterium. Classification (GTDB taxonomy): domain Bacteria; phylum Actinomycetota; class Actinomycetes; order Streptosporangiales; family Streptosporangiaceae; genus DASUBV01. The sequence continues at coordinate 2,266,447 of CAVSRG010000009.1, read as the reverse complement.
CCCCGCCTATCTGAATCCCTTTCATCACGAGTGAGGCGAAGGAGTGATGCCGTCATGGTTACGACCGTGCCCGCCGGGCCGCTGTCGATCTGGCAGCCCGTGCACCTGGGCACTGACGAGATGGGCCGCGAGGTCCGCGTCACGATGGCTGAGCGGAACATGCTGATCGGCGGGGAGCCCGGCGGCGGCAAGTCCGTGGCCCTGCAGCTGATCGTCGCGCACGCGGCGTTGTCGCCGGATTGCCGGCTGATCCTGGTCGACGGCAAGCGGGTCGAGCTCGGCCTGTGGCATGAGTGCGCGGAGCGGTTCATCGGCCCGTCCATGGATGACGCGATCGAGACGTTCCGGTGGCTGCAGCAGCTGATTGATGAGCGGACCCAGTGGCTGCTGGATCACAAGAAGCGGAAGATCACCCCGGACATGGGGTTCCCGGTCTACCTCGTCGCGGTCGACGAGCTGGCCTACTTCTCGGCCACGGTCGGGACCGCGGCCCAGCAGAAGGAGATCAACGCCTGCAACCGGGACGTGATCGCCCGCGGCCGCGCCCCGGGCATCATCGGCATCGAGGCCACCCAGCGGCCCTCCGCCGACGTCGTGCCCACTTCCCTGCGGGACCTGTTCGGGTACCGGTGGGCGTTCCGCTGCTCCACCGAGGCCAGCTCCGACACCATCCTGGGCCACGGGTGGGCGTCCAAGGGGTACACCGCCGAGGACATCGACCCGCAGGCCCGCGGGGTGTCGTGGCTGCGCGCCGAGGACGGCCTGCCCCGCAAGATCAAGGCCGCCTACCTGTCCGACGAGCAGATCATCGACCTGGCCGAGCGGGGCGCCGCACTGCGGCACCAGCCCCAGCCAGACACCACCACCACTGATCGCGGCAACGTCATCCCGCTGCGCGAGGGTGACGCCGCATGACACTCCCTGTGTCAACCTCAGGCTTCAATCTGCTCAGCCGATTGCCCGGCGAGCGCGGCTGGCGGCGCCATGGCGCGCCGGGTCGTAGGGGTCGCCGTCGAGCCAGCAGCGGTAGATGACGCGGATCCAGGCGCGGGCGAGGATGCGGACGGCGTGGGGGTGGTCCTTGCCGCTGGCGCGGGCGTTGTCGTAGATGCTGGCGGCCCAGGGGCTGGCGTGGCGGCTGTTGTCGGCGCAGGTGGTGATGGCCTGGCGGAAGCGCTTGTTGCAGGCCCAGCGGAAGCCCACGGTGCGGTGCTTGCCGGATTGCCTGGTGACCGGCGTGACCCCGGCGAGGGCAGCGACGGAGTCGGGGGCTGCGCAGGCTTGGCGGCAGTCGCCCCACTCGGCGAGCATCCGGGCGGCGCTGATCTGACCCGACCTTGGCAGCGACGTGAAGATCTCGCCGTCTGGATGCTCCCCGAGCCGGGCGGTCGCGGACCGGTCGAGGTTCTTCACCGCGGCGCTCAGTGCCGTGAGGACTGGCGCCAGGGCCAGGACGGCGTCGCCCAGCGCCGCGGTGAGGACCGGCGGTGGTTCCGGCCGGGGCCGAGCGCAGGCGTCCAGGAGCTCGGCGGCGGTGCGGCGGCCGGGGTAGCCGTGGCTGGCGCAGAACGCGGCCATGCGTTTCTCGCCGAGGTGGCTGGCCATCGCGGGCGTGGGGTAGCGGGTGATGAACGCCAGGCTGATCGGGGACGCGATGTCGGCGAAGACCACGGCCCGCGCCGGGCCAGCAGGCCTCGAGCAGGGCGGTCGAGCTGGTTCGCCGTCGCGACCCGGGTCCGGATCAGGTCCCCGCGGGTGCGCGTGAGAGTGCGCAGGGCTTTCGTCTCATCGGAGTAAGGGACGCGGCCGTCAGCTTGTGCTGGCGCAGCCGCAGGTACTCGGCGATCACCGCCGCGTCACCGGCGTCGGACTTGGCGCCGGACAAGACCTCGCCGTCCCTCCAGGTCTTGATCGCGTTCGGCTTCACCGGCACGACCGGGTGCCCGGCTTCCAGCAGGAGGTCTACCAGCTGGCCGTTCGGCCGCTCGATGGCGACCGGCAGGCCCGCCGGATCCCCGTAGCTTGCCGAGGCGGCGGATCAGCGTGGCGATCCCGTCGGCGGAATGGCCGATCGTGAACTGGGCGACGATCTTGCCCGCGGCGTTCATCACGCACACGGCATGGACCTGGGTCCCCAGTCGATTCCGGTAAAAAAAGTGCTTCACTCAGCTCGGGCGACAACACGGACTCCTCAAGATGGCAGCGACGACCCGGCGAGGAGGACAGCTACCGGGCGGTCACTAACCGGCGCTCTGCGGCGCGTCTCCCTGTTGCCAGTCCGTGCCCCCGCAGAAACCGGGGGCGGTGGTGTGCGGGGGGCCGTTTTTCGGCTACCCAGCTAGGACCGTCACCCCGGCTCCCGCCGAGTCCCACAGTGAACACCCTATCGGTGCCCTGCTAAGGATGGTGCCCTAGTGACCGCCCCCGCCCCGCCCAAAACCGTCGTGCGGAAGAAGCGGCGGGCAGCTGCCCGGCCCACCGCCCAGATCGGCTATGAGCCCGCAGGCGTCAACCTCTACGGGCGCCGGGTCCGCGCCGCTTATCACGCCATCGCTGACCAGACCGTGACGACCGAGGCGGGCACCTGCTACGCGGGGGAGCCGCTGTGCGGGACGGCCTGGCGGTGGGCGGACATCCCTGACGGGCTGTTCCCGCCGACGGTGTCCTGCCCGGCCTGCCAGCGGGTGGCCGCTGCGCAGCACATCACGATCACCGAGGCCATGCCGTGAGCGGCGGGGACACCGGCATCTGGGTCTACATTCCCGATGCCTGGCGCAGCCGGGCTGGTATGAGATGTTCTGGGAGCGCGACGTCTGCCCGCTGTGCGGGAACCAGGCCAGCCTGTTCCTGGTGCAGCCTGGCTCCGGGTACCTGGGGGGCGCGTGGCTGGAAGTCCTGCACGCATGTGATCAGGACCTCGCATCCCTGATAGGCAACCGCGCCTTGCCGGGCTCGCGGCCGGACTACGGCGGGTCGTCATGATCGGGTTCGCGGACGGTGACTGCTGCCCGGCCTGCGGCAGCGACGAGGTCCTCCCGTACGCCGTCATCACCGGCGCGGCCGAGGTCTACGGCTACCAGTGCCTGAACTGCGCGGCCCTGTGGCCCGTCCTCCAGTCCGGCACCCTGCCTGATGCCCTGGCTCCCGCGTGGAGCGTGACGGGCCCGGCAGCATGACCGTCCCGGTACTGGCCCCCGCCCCCGAGCCTGTCACGGGCCCGGGGGCGGGAGCGATCACCGGGCCGCTGCTCGATGAGGTCCTGGACCTCGCCGGCTCCGACACCTTCCACCGGTGGGAGGAACAGCTCGCCGCCACCGGGCACTGCTCCGCGCCCGTGCGGCTGGCCGGCCGGATCCAGGCCACCGACAAGGCCACCGGCCGGTCCGCCCCCATCTACGACACCGCCGCCGAGCCCGGCGGGGTGCTCCGGGTGGCATGCGGGAACCGCCGCGAGCACGTCTGCCCGGCCTGCTCGGCCGTCTACAAGCGCGACGCCCGGCAGATCATCCGCGCCGGGCTGACCGGCGGCAAGGGCGTCCCCGAGCAGGTGGCCGGGCACCCGTGCGTGTTCGCGACCGTGACCGCCCCGTCGTTCGGCCCGGTTCACGCCGCCCGCAAGGGTCCCCGGGGCCGGATGCTGCCCTGCCGCCCCCGCCGCGACGCCAGCCAGCGGCGCTGCCCGCACGGCCGGGACCTGTCCTGCCCCCGCACCCACCGCGACGGCGACCCGCGCATCGGCCAGCCGATGTGCGCGGACTGCTACGACTACACCGGGCACGTTCTGTTCAACGCGCTGGCCCCCGAGCTATGGCGGCGGCTGACCATCTACCTGCCCCGCCAGCTCGCCGCCCTGACCGGCCAGACCCGCAAGGCCGTCCGCGCGCAGGTCCGCGCCCGGTTCGTCAAGGTCGCCGAGTACCAGGCCCGCGGCGTCATCCACTACCACGCCGTCATCCGCCTCGACCACGCCCAGGGCGAGTTCCAACCGGCGCCGCCCCGGTATGACGCCGGGCTGCTGGCTGACGCGATCCGGGCCGCTGCCGCGGCGGTCTACTGCGACACCACCGCGCTGTTCACCGCCGCACTGCGCCGCGCCGCCGGGCCGGGCAGCATCGTTCCCCCGGTCGACCCGGGCCTGGGGCGTATCCTGCGGTTCGGCACCCAGATTGACACCCGGCCTGTCAGGGCCAGCGGTGATCTGCCCGCCACCGGCACCGCCCTGCCAGCAGTAGCCGTCGCGAACTACATCGCCAAGTACGCGACCAAGGCCACCGGCACCCCGGGGCTGCCCGACCGGCCCGTCCGCAGTCCCGGCGCGATCGCCGCACTGCACTGCGGTCCCCATCACAAGCAGCTGATGACGGCGTGCTGGGACCTGGCCAAGCACCCGCAGCTCGCGCACCTGGCGCTCAACCGGTGGACCCACATGCTCGGCCACCGCGGCCACTTCCTGACCAAGTCCCGTGCCTACTCCACCTCTTTTACCCGACTGCGCGCTGACCGGCAGGCCTGGCAGCGTGCCGCCCGCCACCCCGGCGGCGAGAAAGACCCGTGGGGCCGGGACCTGGATGACCGCATCGTCCTGGTCGAGGCCACCTGGACCTTCACTGGCACCGGCCACGCCACCGCCGGCGAGACCGCCCTGGCCCTGGCCGCCGCTGCCCGCGCCCGCGAGCACGACCAGGCCGTCGCCGACGCCGCCTAGACCGTAGACCACGCCGTAAGGACATGATCAGCATGGATAGTGAGCACGACAGTGACTTGCTTGACGGCCGCTGGTTCACCACCGAGGAGCTAGCCGCCATGCTCGGACGCGACCCTTCAACGCTGCGGCGGTGGCGGACGGCCCGGCCGCCCCAGGGGCCGCCGTTCGTGCCGCTTACCTCCCGCGTCACGCTCTACAGCTCATCGGATGTGCGGCGCTGGCTGGAGAGCAGGCGCGTCGATCCCGGAAAGGCTGCCTGATGACCTCCCCGGCCCAGCTGCCCATCGGTGTCACGCTGTCGGCCGACGTGGAACACCGGCCGGACCGCCGCGAGCCCTACCGCGCCCGGGTGCGGTGGGTCGATCCGGTGTCCGGCCGCCGTAAGTCCACGTCGGAGTCGGTCAGCACCCCGGAGCTGGCGCAGGCCTGGATCGACGCGATCACGGCCGCCGCCGAGAGCGGCGTTGACCCTTCCGCGGCAACTATGACGCTGACCGCCTACGGCACGGCTGTGATGCCGCTGGCCATCCGGGGCCTGGAGGCCAAGACGCTCGATCCGTACCTGGCCGGGTGGCGGAAGCGCGTAGTTCCGGCCCTGGGCCATCTTGCCGTCCGGATGATCACTTACGGCGCCGTTGACCGGGCCGTTCACGGGTGGATAGCCGATGAGTGCAGCAGGTCCACGGTGAAGAACAGCCTGGCGATCCTGGTCCGCGTCTTGGAGCAGGCTGTCCGCGACGGGATCATCGACCAGAACCGGGCCCGCATTACCGGCTGGCAGCGGGAGTACCAGCGCGCCGAGGACGAGCTGGATGACCCGCGTGCGCTGGCGCTGCCGGACTGGGCCGCGCTCGAGCAGCTGGCCGTCGCCCTGGTCGCCCGGTCGGCTGATCAGTTTCCCGGCTGGAGGGATGTGGTCGAGTTCACTGCCTGCACCGCGGCCCGCATCGGGGAGACATCAGGGGCACGCCGGGCTGACATCAACCCCGTGACCTGGACGTGGAACGTCCGGCGCCAGACCACGCCCGGCCCCGGCGGACTGATCGATAAGGGCACCAAGGGCAAGCGCGCCCGGACCGTGCCGATCATCGCGGAGATCCGCCCGCTGGTGCAGGCACGGCTTGATGTCATCAGCGATGACCCGATGGCACGGCTGTTCACCGGCCCGCGCGGTGGCCGGATCACTACCGCGGTCCTGCGGGATGCAACGCACTGGGATGAGGTCGTGACCGGGCTGGGCTACGGCTACCTGCGCCGTCACGGCTTGCGGCACACCGGCCTGACCTGGATGGCCGACGCTGGCGTGCCTGTGCATGTGCTGCGGAAGATCGCCGGGCACGGCTCGCTGACCACGACGCAGCGATATCTGCATCCTGACCAGCGGTCGGTCATCGAGGCGGGCCAGGCGCTGAGCGCCCACCTGGGGGTCAGCTAATCGCCGGTGGTCCCCAAGTGGTCCCCAGGCCGTTCGAAAAATGGTCGGGACGGCGGGATTTGAACCCGCGACCCCTTGACCCCCAGGCACGAGTAGGTGTCCGGACTGGTCCGGTGGGGTCTGGCAGGGAGCCGCTCACCTGCGTGAATGCCGGCTGTAGTCCCGCGTCGTCCGGGAGAGTCTGCGGGCGTTGGCTCCCCCGACTGGCTCCCCTCGAACTGTCGGTCCGTTCGTGTTCGAACGAGCGCCACGCGGTTAGCTCGATCCGCCGAACTGTACCGTGCCAGGGGTCGGCCATCCGACCAAGGAAGCGATCTTTGTCGCGTGACCAGGCGGCGTGGCCCTAGTTCTCACACTGCTTTTACCCATGTTGCCCCGGCCGTCCTAGGGCCACTATAGGGACAGTTCTAGGGCCGTCAGATGCGCCCGCTACCTGGCCCCATCAGGCGCGCCATCGCAGGCTGATTGGTCTTCACGGGTGTGGACCCGCAGGGTCCGCCTCCCTGATCATCCCGTCACCGTCGACCTGCCCGTGAGGGGAGCGGGCCAGGCCCTCGGGGTCAATGTGGAGCGCCCCGCCGGACGAACGACATTGACCCCGAGGGCCTGGTCTGCTCGGCTTGCCCGGGTCGATGGTGACGGGATGATCAGGCCCCCTCCATCCCGGAGCCCGAGTGCCCCCGCCGGAGGCATGCGATTGTCCGGCTACAACGCAGGATACGACTCCGGAGGCCGCCTAGGTGAACTATCGAATTTGCGCCTGTGAACTGGGCAGCCCTCGGAGTGGATTGCCTCAACTGCCAAGGCTGCTGGATATGTTTCGGATCTTGCCAATCCAATGGCAACTCGATCCGGACAGCAGGGAGCCCCAGCGACCGCGGACAGGAAGCGGTGCGGCAGCTTATCCTTGGCAACCTGTGATTTGTCGACCGCTACCGTGTAGAGTTCCGCCACGGCTAAACATCAGAAGAGGTCAGGGGAGTTATGGCAGGGGCGGGCCTTGAGATCGTGCAACCGTTGCTCGACAAACTCGATGAACTCGAGTCAGCAGCTTCCCGTTGGCAAGTGGGCTCTGCCCCAAGTCAGGATGAGATCCACCAAGTTAGGGATGAGTATCTGGTATGGTACGCATCCGCGCAGCGGCTTATTCCGGCTGATAAGTTGGAGAAGTTCAGAAATGCTTATGAGGGCGGCCTCGTAATTAAGCGCATCCGGGATTTCTTGAGTAATCCGATGGAGCCAAATGTGCTCGCGGACCCCAGCGACCCGAATAATCCGTATGGCGTCTACCAGTATTCATTCGAAAACTGCTTCCGTGCTTCCGCTGCGATCCAACGAGAAGTCCTGTACGAGGTTACGCAGCTAGAAGTTCCGCTGGCGGCGGAGTTGGAGCGACTTGCTGACTTGCTGTCGCGAGTCCCTGACTATCTCAAGATGCTCGCAGATGCTGGCGCTCCCGAGGTCGCAAATGAGTCAGGGCTTCAGGAGCTCTTGCACCCGTTGCTACAAATCTTGTATGCGGATGTTCGGCGAGAAGACTTGGTTCCGCAATTTGCAGGAGGTGGCTCGCGGGTAGATTTCCTGCTGAAGGAGGTCGGGGTGGTGCTTGAGACAAAAATGACTCGCCCAACCCTGACTGATAAGAAAGTTGGCGAAGAACTGCTTGTTGATTGGAGTCGTTATCGCAAACATCCTGACTGTGCCGCAATCTTTGGCCTCATCTACGACCCAGCTCGTCACATCTCTAATCCAAAAGGGCTTCAAGCTGATCTGACTGATATGTCGGCTGCAGTGCCCACCTGCGCCCTAGTTGTTCGCTGATAACGATGGCTTAGTCCGGCTAGAGGGCACGCATTTATGACACGTGCGAAGAAGCGGATCGATCGGGCTCTGTAGCCTGCAGTCAACAGGGACGGAACGCACCGTGAGTCGTCGCGCACGCATGACAACGACTAAGGATGAATCCAGATGTCATACGAGACCCATCCCGATCTGCCTGACATCGAGGATCCGGGCACCGTTCTCTGGAGGTATGTTGACTTGTATAAGTGGCTTGACCTGATTCAAACCTCGGAGCTTCATCTCACTCGCGCCGACCAGATGGAGGATCGATGGGAAGGCTCGTACAGCGAGGTTAACCTTGCATTGCGTCCGTCCCTATACGGCGACCAATGGCCCATAATGGCTCCGGCCATACCGCAGTTGTATCAGCATGGTCGAACTCATCCATATCTTAATTGCTGGTATCTGGGTTCGGACGAATCTTATGCGATGTGGAAAATCTACGACTCCGCCGGTAAGGGTGTGGCTATTCGTACGACCGCGGGAAGGCTCAAGGAGTCACTTATCGGGTCATGCAGGCCCGCAATCTTTGGGGCTAAGGTGCGGTACGTAAACTACGGAAACTCCCTTATTCCTGAGAAAAATCTCTTCCTTCCCTACATATACAAGCGGTCGAGCTTTTCTCATGAGAGCGAGTATCGACTTCTAGCTATGTGGAGTCCGGAGGTTCTTGAGGTGGATGAGCAGAACAGAGCCATCAGCCATGAACCAGATCTCCCGCCGCTCTTTCTTCGCGAACATGTAGATCTAGACCGCTTGGTAGAGGCGGTATATGTATCTCCTGATGCGTCGGACTGGGTGGCTCGCGTCGTCCGTGAGGTGACGGGTAAGTACATGCCTCGTCTCGACGTCCGCCATTCGGATCTTGCGGCTGATCCTGTCTACTAAGATCTCGGCAGGCTGGACGGCGACGTCGTAGAGTTTCGCCACAGTTCAGCGTCAGCTTCCGCCCGGCTGATCATCCCAGAGCCCGAGAGTTCCCGCCGCAGGCATGCAATTGCTTGGCTCAACCGGCGCCGGATCATGAGTACGGCATCCTCAGCCGATTGGCGGCGGTGTCCGCAGGTCGGGACGCCTTACCGGCCTAGGCTGGGGCAGAACGCTGAACGCAGGGGCTCCATCGTGAGCGTCGAGGTACCAGGGATTCTGATGGGGACCGCAACTTCAGATAACGATTAGCGCCAGTATCGCTCCGTCTTGTAATGTCTGCTCTGTGTGGATGACCAATGAGTTCATGGACAGGTACGTCGCTCCGAACATGTCTCGCTTCACGGCCGCGACGATCCCGGACATGTCGGCTGTCAGTGCTGAGCAGGAACATTGGCTACGCAACTTTGTTCTGGGCACCGCGATGGGGGCCATTGTCCTTAATGACGATTTTAGGCGGAGCTGGTTCAACTACGCGCGCCGGACCATGATGGCTTTCCGGGAGTACGGGGCAGCTCGTGATAGAACGATTGCTTACCTGGCCCGTCAGAACCCCAACGCAGTTGCAGGGTACTTCATCGCCCTCGGCCACTGGGAGATCTTCTTGGGGCAGGCGTACCACGCGTGGCTGCTGCTGAGCCGGGAGCCGCTGGCTGATGGTCACAAGTTCTACAAGACGGGCGACGGGTCACAGATCGAGCGTCTGAACCGCTTGTACAACCGGTCGAAGCACACGGAGACGGCCATCAACGCCGGGCAGTTCCCGCCTGGGGGCACGCTTCCGGTCTGGCTGGAGAACGACGGTCTGCGCTGTACAGATGGTGCACTGACGTTTGGTGAGATGACGGAAATCCTTTCTGAGCTGGGGGTTTGGGCAGATGCGATGCAGGACCCGTCCACAATGGGGGCTAAGATCCAGGCTCACTACCGAACGTCGGACATCGGCTAGGGCATCGCATGGCCAATCCCTGTGTCTTCTGTGGCGACGACAGTGCACGGCTGACAGGCGAGCATGTCTTTGCTGACTGGATCACTGACTTCTATGCCGACAGAGTCGGAAAGCTGCCCTACGGGACAGTCGAGATGGGCGCGTCATCCAGCGAGTCAAGGCAGTTTCGTGCGATGCCATTCCAGCAGGTTGTGAAGATCGTCTGTGCGAAGTGTAACAACGGCTGGATGGCATCACTTGAGGGCCGGGTGAAGCCGTACCTGTCGAAGATGCTGGTCGGGCAGAACGTTCGGATGCGGTCCAATGCCCAGCGCGACTTGGCCCGCTGGTGCGTTAAGACCGTGATGGTCATGGAGCATTTTAACCCGAAAGATCCACTAATACCAAAGGCTCACTACCGTGATCTGTACCATGCAGGTGCCCCCCTGTCGAACAACTTCATCGTCATCAGTTCTCGCGAAATTCCTCGTCATGACGAGAAGGGCCTGCACATGGTGCAGATCTTCCGTGACCGCGTCATATTTGGCAAGACCGATGCGAGTCTCTTCGGAGGTGATCGGCAGCTAGCTCAGGATTGGATGAACCATCAGGCCAGAGCTGGTCGCGTCGCCTACAAGGTGACATTTGCCGTCGGCAATTCGTCGCCCAGGTCTTTGGCCATGACCTTCCTGGGACATTCGCTATCGCCGGAAGAGGTCCGGCCATCCCGATCTGGCCAGACGTAAGGAATCGCATCGACTGGTCTATAAATAGCCACACAGTGGATCAAGTCGGCGGGCTGCTGCCGTTCCACCGGATGTTCGCTGCCCCGCCGCCGGGCACCAACGCGCCACCGGACTACCTCACCAGTACAAATCGATTCCAGTTCGATCCATCCGAGCTCGTGTTCCAGGATAACCGGAACTCTCAGCGGTGACAGGCTAGGATATGTAACAGCGCGCATCGATACGTTCTAAGGCTTGGGTAAGTCGCCGATTTCTCTCAACAAGGCTGACGCCTTACCTTCAAGCATCTTTGTCAGTCGCATTTGGCCCTCGTAGGCAGCGTGATTAGGTAGGCTGCAGTAAGTTGCATCCTCTTGTAGAAGATATTCAATAAAGGCAGCGAGTTTTCGCCGCCATCCGGTTTTATTCCTGTCCCGGCCTGCATCTCGCACAACTTGGTACGTGGATTCGTTTAGCAAGGGCGTAACGTCGCCCATTGCGCCCAGATATTCATTCTTCTCCATAGCCCAACGCAAGTGCAATCGACCAGAGGGCGAGATCTCAATGTTCAACGTTGGGGCGACTTCTTGCACTGTAGGGTCATAGCTTAGGCATAGGCCGGTCTTTAGCATCGCATCCAACCACAGGTTTGTTGCCCGTGCTTCGACTCCTGCGCTCCCGAAGTACCCAACAACTTGGTCGACTTCGACTAGGGCTTCATTTCGCTCATCGACGGGAACGTCGTTCAACATTTGTAGAATCCTGGCGCCAAGCAAGGGCGTCGTAGCCAAGTCAGAATTAAGAGCGAATAGATTCTGTACGTAGTCGTTTTGTCCGACTGGGTAGATGTCGTACTGACCCCGTATCAACGCACGCATCGCTCTGTACAGAGGCACGTCAATAGCCGTGCCAGCGATATAGGCACTAACGAGGTCTTCGATCTCCAAATGTGGTGACATTACAAAATTGCGTGTCAGGTTCAGTGCTCTCCGAACATCATGATTAGCCAAATCGCCAATCATGGACGAAATTATCGAGGTCTGCAAGAAGACCCGCTGTAAGGTTCGGGTGAAATTTGCGATGTCGTCAATTGACAAATAGATGCCTTGCCGTACGAAGTAACGCTCTGTCGGCTTCTCTCGCTCTTTGGCGATCTTTGTCTCAAGAAAGGCTATACGTTTGCGGATAATCTGCTCGGTTGATGGCGTCGGAAGAAAGAATGCGCGGTGGTCAAATGACTGAAGCGCTCCATGCTTAGACAATTGCCAGCTCGTGCGGTCGGTGATTGGGAGAACTACAAGACAAATAGTCTTCTCGTATAGAGATCTAGCATATTGATACACATGCTGCTGGAAGTCGATGTCGAAGTGGTCAGCATTGTCGAATACTACGACGGGTACCTTCAATTCACTGCGGACGACGAAACGCAGTATTCCTTCTATGTAGTAGTGCGGCCGACGCTGTCGCTCTTCCTCCATCCACTCGCCAAATTTTTCACGAAACCCTTCTCTATCATTCCCGTATTGCTTCGCCCAGGGGCCGATGCGCAATCTGTTGTACTCGTCATAGAAAATTCCTCGGAGTTGATCGTATGTGGGTGCTCCGCTGGTAAAGACGGCTCGCTCGGCCTCTTGCAAGAGCAGGTTGTCTAGCCAGCCCACGATCGTACTACTATCGCCCGTGCTTCCGCTCAGGTCTAGCTTTATGACTACGAGTTCATGAGCCACTTCAGGCGGTAGGACGGAATTAAAGAAGCGACTAATGAAGGTGCTCTTACCTTAGCCCTTAGTGCCAACTATTACTACGAATTCGTGTCTGTGGGCCTCGGCTACCGACTTTATCAGTTTCGTTAGTTCGTCCGCATCCGTCGTTTCAAGATCGCGGATTGTTCTGATTAAGTCTTCCGATATGCGGGCCAGCTTACGATCAGCGAACTGGCTCTCATTGGTCTCTACGAAACATGCTTCAAGGAGATCTCCGTCAACGTCACCGGTAAGTCGATCAAAAAACTTGGACATGATAGAGCCGAGGTCCGCGGCCAGTTTAGTGTTTCGCAAGAACTTCGCGGATCCCTGTGGCCTATGTGCTCGGTTGAATACCGTAAGCCTAATTTGCTAACCTTCCGCCTCTTGGAAGTATGGCCTATATGAGACGCTGTCGACGGCTTCGTATGAAAGCAAGTTGTAGAAGAAGGAGAAATTTTCGTCGATGGCCTTCAGGTCCGGAAAGATGAATGCCATACCGTCGCGAGTGTCGCGACCGTCTCCGAGCCTGTTTCCGCGGAACACTATCCACTCGTGGCCATTTGTTATGCATTCTAGCTCGGCGTTCTTCTCGCCGCGGTCTCGAATACCCTGCGAGATACCTTCCTTGGCAGCAGGGCTGGTGAAAACGCCGCCTCTAATTTTGTAGCCCCGCGTGACTTGTCTATGCTCGCATCCCAAGGATCGGCTGTCTCGTTTCGCTTCGACTATCAGTCTTTAGCGACCATCGACAGTGCAGCTATAGTCAATAAATCCTGAAGCTGTCTCGGGCTCGGTTAGAGTTTCGCGCAGTGGCCACCGCAGGACTTTGTCAGTATCCTGTCTATTACTTTTAGGCGCGTGTCGGATTCGGTTCTTATAGAGTCTTTGTATGCGGCAATCTGCCCCATTAAAGTTTGGAACTCTTGATGCGCAACGTCAATTGGCTCCACTACAAGACCCCTAAGAGAATGATGCATCTAGTCGAAGCAGCCTACCGTAGGTGACCGGCGATTTCGACGCAGACAGGACGCCGCCGCTCTCAGATTTGTGGCCGAACAAAGCGGGCTAAAAGCCTCAGAGGCGATTAGTTGGTTCGCGGTTCCGATTCCATGCTGGCCGGTCCTTCGCTGCTGTCTGCAGCCTTCGGAAATCGCGACGGGCAACAGGCGCGGCGGCGCCGGGCGGGCCTCGAAGAGGCAGAGCCCGGCGACAGGCGGCGCCGTAGCGGCGCTCGCGCCGCCTTGATCTAGTACGGCTTAATTCGGCAGTGGCCGGGCGCGGAGTCTGAGGGTGAGGTCGGCGAGGCTCGGCAGCAGGCTGTCAGCTCCGGCGCTGGTGAGCTGCTGTCCGGCGCTGGGTGTGGCTGCGTAGCCGATGGTCGCGAGTCCGGTGTCGCGGGCGTCCTGGACGGTGGCCGCGGTGGCGGTGATGATGGCGCAGTCGGATGGGCTGGCGTTCGAGGGCGCTGATGGTGCTCGCGCAGGAGCTCGGAGCTGATCCGGCTCGTGTTCGGGATCCGCCGCCGTTCAGGGTGTAGACGTGGCGGGTCAGCTCGGCCAGGCCGTGGCGGGCGAGGTAGCGGCTGTCTCGCTGGGGCTGGCGGCGGCAGGTGATGGCGGGGATGCGGCCGGAGTCGTGGCAGGCGGCGAGGGCTTCGTGGATGTATCCGGCTGGGGTGCCGGTGGCGGGGTCGCGGACGGGTCCGTCGAAGTCGAAGATGAGGTAGCGGGCGCGGCTGAGGATCGCGTCCAGGTCGGCGTATGGCGGAATCTCCGGCCGACTGGGCCGTCGGCCGATGGATCGTCGCTGTTGCTGGCGGCCTGGATGAGCGGGATGAGCTGCGGGATGAGCGGCTCGGGCGGCGGCGATGGTGGCGGCCGAGGTGAAGGTGTGCGGGGTGCCGTCGGCGTCGGTGACGGCGGCGCCTGCCTCGCGGGCGAGGAGGATCCCGGCGGCCATGTCCCAGGGCTTGTTGCTGAAGGTGATGCTGGCGTCCAGGCGTCCCGGCGGCGACCCAGGCCAGGTCGAGAGCGGCGGTGCCGAGCATCCGGATGCGGTGGACGCGGGGGGTGAGGCTGACGGTGGCGGCGAGCTGGGTCTCGTTCTTGCGGGCGGCTCCGGGGCCGGTGGCGTAGTCGCCGATGGCGACGATGGCGTCGCGCAGCTGGGTAGTGGTGCTGGCAGCGATCCGGCGGTCGCCTGGACCACGCGCCTGCGCCTTCGGCGGCGTGGAAGCGCTCGCCATGAACGGGGCATCGATGACGCCCAGGACGGGGCGGCCGTCGCGGAGCAGGGCGAGGGAGGTGGCGCACAGCGGGATGCCGTGGGCGTAGTTGGAGGTGCCGTCGATGGGGTCGAGGGTCCACAGCCAGCCCGTGCCGGTGTCATCGGTGCCGCCTTCTTCCTCGCCGAGGAACCCGATGCCGGGGGTGGCCTGGTGCAGGTGCTGGCGGACGGCGCGCTCGACAGCCAGGTCGACGTCGGAGACCAGGTCGCGGTCGGCTTTCTCGGTGAAGGTGCCGGGGTGGCTGGTGCGGATCAGGTCGCGGGCGAGGTCGGCGGCGGCGTGGGCGACCGGCAGGTGCTGGCCGGGGTCGGTGTCACAGTGGCGTGCTCCGCTTGGCTAGGGCGTCCCAGACGTGCTCGAAGACGGGGTACAGGCTGCCAGGCTCGGTGGCGGCGCGGATGAGCAGGGTCGGGGAGTCGACGCCGCGGGCGTGGGGCAGGTAGGGCTGCACGACGCAGGCGCGGCCTTCGCGATGAGGATGTTGAACCGGATCGTCTCGTCGTAGACGGCGATCCTCAGCCGGTCCTGGGCGTGGGCTGGGCAGCCGGTCGCGGAGGCGGGACAGCAGGTCGATGTTGAGGCTTGGTGAGGCTGGACAGGAAACCGGGCTGGTATTCCTCCTCGCGCTCTCGGGCGGCTGATCGCCTCGCCGGCCGGGTCCAGGAACAGGCAGGTCAGCTCGGTCCCGGCGGTGATCACCTCGGTGAGGTACTGGTCGGGGAGCTGCTGGCAGATCAGGTTCAGCGACAGCCCGGCGGCCCGGACGGACGGGCGCCGTCGATCAGCGACTGCGGCTTGACCTGGGCGGCGAACTCGGACCGGCTGGCAAAGACGGCCTCGACGCCTGCCATGGCCTGGAAGGGCTCGAGGGTCTGCGCGGGCGGGTGCTACGTCGCCGTTGGCTCGCACGCTCGGGTGGAGGCAAGGCGCGGTCGGGGCAGGGCTGGAAGAGCTGCGCGGCGGTGTAGCCGCTGAGCATGTGCTCCAGGACGCGGCAGTGGTCGGTGTAGGGCAGGCCGCGTAACGCGCCGGTGGTCCAGCGGTGGAACTGGGCGCGGCTGGGCGCGCTGTGGCCGAGCTTGGGGTCGATGGCGCGGGCGGCCTTCTCGTAGGCCGGGCGGAAGCTGCCGTACCGGTCGAGTCCGCGGCGGTCGAGCAGGACAGCCAGCAGAGTCGGGGTCTGGGTCATCAGCTTCTCCCGTTCGTGCCGAAATGGCCCCGTAGTAAGGCTAGTCGGCAGCACGAGACGGTCATGAGACAGCGACGGCACAGCCACGCCCGATAGTGGACAGTCACGGCGTATCGACGCAACGTGGTCGACGGCCGACGATCAGTGGCATGACAAGCGGAAGTGTCCTGCCGCCCGATCCCTGTGAGGCGTGCGGCGGGACCGGCTGGAAGTTCCTGACCTTGCGGCGGTCGGTGGCCGGTGCAGCCGGAGCTGCCGAGAGCGGCCCGGTGCGGCGTCGCCGGTCCGGTGCCTGGCCTGCGACGGCACGGGCAGCGCTTCCGGGAAGGGCAGGGCAAGCTGATGCAGTTGTTCGAGTGGGGCATCGCCAGCAACGCAAACGGCCAGCCGGGCCTGCACGTGGTCGGCATCACCGGCTCGGCGCCGGGTGCTCAGGCGCAGGATGCTGGCGGCGCTGGACGCCGTCCCGGCCAGGATCCGGCGCGCGGCTGGGTGACCAGGCTCGCGCTCGGCGCTGACCGGCTGACCTATGACCGGCTCGACACACTCGTGCGGGTCAACCGTGATGGCAACGGCGCGGTGAGGTGGCTGGCTGCCGCGCAGCGGTCACCAGACGGCGGCGCGATCGCCGGGCCTGCTGCTGATCCGGCACGCCAGCCGAAGCGGATGATCGTGGTCGACGGGCGCCAGCTGCTCGGGCTGCGCCGGGCGCGCGGGCTCTCCCGGGAGCGGCTGGCGTGGGATGCGGGGGTGTCGGTCACGACCCTGGCCCGGCTGGAGAGCGAGGCCGGCCGCAATGCCGGGGCCGGACGCTCACACGGCTGGCCGATGTGCTTGGCGAGAACCCTCGTGCCCTGGTGAGTGCTGCTCCCCGAGACCAGGGCTGAGCCGGAGCGGACGCGGCGGCGCGCCTGAGCATGAAGCTCGCGTGCCGTCGCGTCATCCACCGTCAGCCAGCGAGACGGCGTGACAAGTTCTGATACTCGCGCTAACCTTACCTGATAAGTCATCAGGCAGAGCCGGGCAGGCAGGAACATGACAGATGCCTCCGCGCCGAAGTACGCGCAGGTAGTCGCCGAGATCAAGCGGCGGATCGACCGGGGCACGTACCCGCCCGGGTCGCTGCTGCCGTCTGAGCACCAGCTCGTCAGCCGAGTTCGGCGTGTCCCGTCCCACCATCGTCAAGTCCCTGTCGGCGCTGCGCCAGGACGGGTGGATCGACACCCAGCAGGGCAAGGGCAGCTTCGTCCGGGGCCGCCCGGCCTGGCCGACGCCGAGCGCAGCCGCCCGGCCGATGGCGTGCTGGAGACCGCCGAGTCCGAGCTGTCCGGCGAGCTGGTGCAGGCCGGGGTGAAGCTCGCCCCGCCGCATGTCACGGCGCTGCTGGGCCTGCCGTCCGGGGCGCGGGCGTTCGTCCGGCAGCTCCTGCTCAGCGAGGACGGCGAGCCCGCCGAGCTGGCCTCGGCCTGGCTGCCGCTGGAGATCGCCGAGGGCACCGACCTGGCCTCGGCCGACCTGCTCGGCGAAAGCCTGCGGCACCATCTGCAAGCCCGCAAGAAGATCCGCCTCGACCACGCCGTCGAGCAGATCACCGCCCGGCACCCCAGCGGCGAGGAAGCCGCGCTGCTGCGGCATCGCCCCGGACTCCCCGGTGCTCAGCGTGATCGTCACCGCCTACGACGCGACCGCCCGGCCCATCCAGGTCAGCGACCTGGTTCTGCCTGGCCAGCGGCACGAGCTACGGGACGCCTACCCGTTCACGCTAAGCCCAGCCATGCTCTGTCAGGATTCGTCTAATCGCTAACTTGACAAGTCATGTCTCTCGCCTTACTCTCCTGATGCCTGACAAGTCATGTTTGGCGAATCGGAGACAGGAGTAGTCATGGCAGTGCAGGGTCCGATCCCGGTGGAGTTCGGGACAGGTGTTCCCGCGCGGGGTGTTCGCGGCGGGGGTCTTCGAGCCGGTGCGGGACTTCGAGGCGTCCAAGGCCGGCCGGTTCGTGCAGTCGAAGGACAAGGCAGTCCGGGCTGCCGTTGTGGGTGGTCGACGTGATCGACGCCGACCCGGCCGGCGCGGGACAAGACGGCGCGGGTGAAGGTCGCGGCCGCGATCAGCCGGTGCTGCCCGCGGCCCGCGGCGGGGCTGCCGTTCGTGCCGGTGGAGTTCACCGGGCTGACGGTGACGCCCGTACGTGAACCAGGCCGGGCGGCTGGCCTACTCGCTCAAGGCGACCGGGATCCGCGCGTGCGCGGCGGCCGGGTGGCGGGGCGGCAGGAGAGCGCGGCATGAGCGGGCCGGCTACACCTACTCCGACGGTCACGGCGCCGCCTCGGCGAGCCGGTCCACGATCCGGGTGTCGTTCTACCTCGACTACAGACGCCTGGATCTGCCTGGTCGGAGCTGCGGATGACCGGCCGCACCTGGCCGTATCGCACGGCGATGTGTCGGTGTCGCATCGGCCCGCAGGCCTGGTCCGGTCACGGCCGAGGACGCGCGGATCGCGCGGCACCTGGCCGACCAGGCCGCCGAGTACGCCGCCGCGATCGAGCGGTTGAGCGCGGCCACGTCGGAGGCTTCCGAATCCGGGGCCGCAGCCGAGGCTGCCGGGCATCCGGCGGCATGAGCAGGGCGGGGCGGCTGGAGCTGGCACTTCCGGCCGCCCCTGTTCTCCCCGTCCCTCACGGCATAGCAAGGAAAAGAGAGGTGATCATCGTATGCGCGGAACGTCACGGGCGAGCAGTACGCCCAGGTCGACAACCCCGACCCGTTCGCCCCCCGGTCTGGCGGTCCCCGGTCTACCGCACCCCCGAGTGGATCATCCGGCTCGTCCAGCTCCTCCGGCTCGTTGCGCGGGCGGTCTGGTTCCTGGTCCGCCATCCGCTGCTGGACCTGGCGGCGCGGGCTCCTGGTCTGGTCTGGCGGCTAGGCGGGCTGGCCCGGCCTGGTCGTCCTGGCGGCCGTCGTCGCTGGCCGCGCTGGCGGTGCTGCGGTCTGGCTGGCCGGACTGGTTCGCCCGGCTGGTGACCGGCCCGGCGCGCTACCGGTGGCGGTGGTGGTGCTACCGGCGGCACTGGCACGCGGTGCTGACCGTCGCCGGGCTCGCGCCCCGCCTACCGGGGCCGGGTCGTCGTCCCGGTGCTCGGCAACGTCCAGCGTCGCCGCTGCACCGACCTGGTGTCCGTCCGGCTGGTGTCCGGGCAGTCCCCGGCCGACTTCGCCGACCAGGCCGAGGACCTGGCGCACGGGTTCCGCGCGCTCTCTGTGCCGGGTCCGCACCGGCCCGCCCGGCGCAGTGGTCCTCGAGCTGGTCCGCCGCGACGCCCTCGCGCAGCCGATGCCCGCGCTGGCGATCCCGGCGGTGACCGGACCTGCGGGCGCTGCCGGTCGGCCGGCGTGAGGACGGCGGCTGTTCGCGATCCGGCTGCACGGCACCCACCTGCTGATCGCGGGCGCGACCGGCGCGGGCAAGGGCTCCTACCTGTGGGGCCTGGTCCGGGCCATGCTGCCCGCGATGGCCGCCGGGCTGGTCCGGGTCTTGCGTGCGATCCGAAGCTGATGGAGCTGGCCTTCGGCCGGGCGCTGTTCGACCGCTACGGCCGGTACGCCGCTGACCCCGCCGACATCGCCGACCTGCTCGAAGCCGACGTGGCCGAGATGCAGGACCGGGCGGCCCGGTTCGCCGGCCGCCAGCGCGACCACACGCCGACCGCCGAGGTTCCCGTTCGTGGTGGTCCTGGTGGACGAGATCGCGTTCCTGACCGCCTACCAGGCCGACCGCAAGCTCCGCGAGCGCATCCTCGCCGCGCTGGCCACGCTCACCACCCAGGGCCGCGCGGTCGGGTACTGCGTCGTCGCCGCCCTGCAAGACCCGCGCAAGGAAGTCCTCAACATCCGCAACCTGTTCCCCGACAAGATCGCGCTGCGCCTCGATGAGCCCGCCCAGGTGGACCTGGTGCTCGGCGACGGCGCCCGCGACCGCGGCGCGCTGTGCGACGAGATCTCCGCCGACCCGGCGACCGGCGCGGGTGTGGGCTTCGTGCGGCTGGAGGCCGACCCCGACCCGATGCGGGTCCGGGCCGCGTTCGTCTCCGACGACGACATCCGCGCCATGACCACCGCGTATACCGCCGGCTCCTGGCCGACGCTCCCGCGCTGACCGCGGGCGAGGCCGCGTGATTATCACCGGCTGGCTCTCGGCCGAGGACTGCCCCGACTGCGGCGGCCCCCTGCTCGACACCAGCACCAGCCCGACTTCCTGACCCTGGCCTGCCCCGGCTGCGGCTACTACCGCGACCTGGCACGCCACCGACCCCGAACCTGACGACCCGACCGACCCCGGCGAAACGGAGACCGCATGACCCAAGCCCACATGACCCGGACGCAGCGGCTGGCCATGCCGCTGGCCCGTGATGTCGTCCGCGACCTGGCCGCCGAGCACGGCGGGTGCATCCGCCCCGTCCAGCTACGGCGCACCGACCTGCAGACCGGCCAGGTCGAGCAAGTGCTCGTCCCGTGCGGGCACACCCTCGCCATCGTCTGCCCGTCCTGCGCCGAGCGGGCCAAGACCCTGCGGGCCGCGCAATGCCGCGAAGGCTGGCACCTGGACACCGAACCGGTCATCACCCCCGACCAGGCCGACGACGTGCAGCGCATGTGGGTCGAGCACCGCGCCGACACCCAGCAGCAACGCGACCACGCCCGGCGCGGCCGGGCAGGACACCGGCCGAGCTGGACGAGCTGGCCGCCGACCTGGACGAGGAAATCACCCGCTCCGGCGTGCGCGGCCACGTCCTGCCCAAACGCCAGCACCGGCGGCACCGGTCCACCCGGCGCCGCCAGGACACCCCCGACCTGCCCCGCCGGGCTGTCGCCCCGGTCACGATCGGCAAGACCTACACCGCGCCCGACGGCACGACCTACCGCCCGTCGATGTTCCTGACCCTGACCTGCCCCAGCTACGGCCGCGTCAACCCTGACGGCACCCCCGCCGACCCGGACCGCTACGACTACCAGCGCGCGGCCCGCGACGCGCTGCACTTCGCCGCGCTGTTCGACCGGTTCATCCAGAACCTGCGCCGCTTCCTCGGCTACGACGTCCAGTACTTCGCCGCCATCGAACCCCAGCGGCGGCTCGCCCCGCACGTCCACGTCGCGATCCGCGGCGCCATCTCCCGCGCCGAGCTGCGCCAGGTCCTCGCCGCCACCTACCACCAGGTCTGGTGGCCGACCCACCGACCAGTCAAGCACGACGACGCCACCTGCCGGTCTGGCACGAGCCCACCGGCCGCTACCTCGACCCCGCCACCGGGGAGTTCCTGCCCACCTGGGACCAGGCCCTGGACGCCATCGGCGACCACGACGAGCCGCTGCACGTGGTCAGGTTCGGCCAGGTTCGACGCCCAGGGCGTGCTCGCCGGTTCACGCGACGCCAGCCCGGTGCATCGGCTACCTCACCAATACCTGACCAAGCATGTCGCCGACTGCCACCAGGCCACCACCGACGCCCAGCACGACCACGCCGAGCGGCTCGCCGACGCGCTGCGCTACGAACCGTGCTCGCCGACCTGCGCCAACTGGCTGCGCTACGGCATCCAGCCCAGCAACCCCCGCGAGGGCCTGCGGCCGGGCCGCTGCACCGGCAAAGCCCACCGCCGCGAATACCTCGGCTACGCCGGGCGCCGCGTCCTGGTCTCCCGCAAATGGTCCGGCAAGACCCTCGCCGACCACCGCGCCGACCGCAAAGCCTGGCTGCTCGAAACCCTCGGCCTCCCGCAACCGACCCGGCCCGCTACACCTGGGAGCCCGTCACCCCCGGCGACCCCGACCACATGCCGCCCGCCCAGCGGCTCCTGCACGTCGTCGCCGACCGCCAGCGATGGCACGCCGCGCTCGCCCAAGCCAGGCCAGAGCCAGCGGCCAGACACCCGGCGATCTTTCGGCAACCGGGAGGGCGGCATGAGCGCGGCCCGGCTCGCGACGAATGTGCGGACCCACGCTGGAGGGAGCGAATCGACGTTACAGGCGTACACGGTCGAGCAGGTGGCCGAGATCCTGCATCGTCGGCCGGGACAAAGTCTACGGGCTGCTCCGTACCGGACAGCTTCGCAGTATCAAGATCGGGAAATCGCGGCGAATAACCGCCGCGCATATCGCCGAGTTCGTTTCGTCACTCGAAGAAAGGCCAGCCAAATACGCGATAATACTCTGGATCAATCAAACGTCTGATAATACAATAGAAGTAGTAAATGTGATGCGGAAGAAAGGGGTCCCATGAAAATTATGATCGGTAAGTACGAAGCCACGATTTACCCGGAGAGGGAGGCTATACAGGTGCCATAAGCTGCGGCTTCGATGCTTCCGGCCGCCTGGGCCAGGGTCAAGCGCGAGGCCGGACCAAGGCACAGGTCAAGGAGCGTCTGCGCGAGGTCGTTGACGACATGGAAGCCGGAGTGACGGCCGAGCAGGGGTACACCGTCAAGGATGCCGTAGAGGATTCTCTAGTAAGGGCCTCAAGGGCAAGACGCCAGCGACCATCGACAATTACCGTTCGCTCGCGGGGAAGAACCTGGTTCCGCAGATCGGCGACAAGAAGCTCAAGGAACTGACGGCCGACCAGCTCGACGCATGGATAGACGAGCGGGCGGGGGAGCTGTCAACTCGCTCGCTGCGACTCATTCACCAGATCCTTGAGCGGTCGATCCGGCACGCTCAGGCGCGTGACAAGCTACGGCGGAATGTGGCCAGCCTGATCACGCATTCCCGAAGGCCAGCCCGGTCGGCCGTCACAGGCAATGACCCTCGACCAGGCTGTCGCGCTGCTCGGCGTGGTGGGCATTCGCAGTGAGCACCGACTTGCCGCGTACGTGGTGCTGTCCCTGCTGACCGGCGTGCGGACGGAAGAAGCGCGGGCGCTGCACTGGGCCGAGGTCGATCTCAAGGCGGGCACCGTGGCCGTGTACCGATCCGTGCGGGCCAAGGGCGACACCAAGACCCGCCGTTCCCGGCGCGTGCTCAAGCTGCCTAAGCAGGTCGTGGCGGCGCTCAAGGCCCATCACAAGCGCCAGGCGGCCGAGCGGCTCAAGGCGGGCGAGGCGTGGTGCGATCACGACCTGGTGTTCTGCCGCGTCGACGGCACGCCTCTCGACCGCTGGCAGGTCCGCCGCGAGTTCGCCGAGATCACCAGGGCGGCAGGGCTGGGGGAGGACTGGACACCGCGCGAGCTGCGGCACTCGTTCGTATCCATCCTCAGCGCCAGTGACGTGCCGCTGGAGGACATCAGTCAGCTCGTCGGGCATGTCTCTACAAGCGTCACGGAGACGGTCTACCGACACGAGATCAGGCCCGCGCTGACCAAGGGTGCGACCGCAATGGACAAGATCCTCAAGCCCAAGAAGAGCAAGCCCGCTTAACGCTCGCCGGTGAGTGGCTCCCCTACTGGCTCCCCTAAGATCAAAAAGGAGCCTCGGAGACTCCCGAAACCCCTTCTGACCTGCAAGTTCTGGTCGGGACGGCGGGATTCGAACCCGCGACCCCTTGACCCCCAGTCAAGTGCGCTGCCAAGCTGCGCTACGTCCCGGAACCGACCGTCCGCCACAAGCGTGACGGACCCCCTTACCTTAGCGCAGGATGGGGGTTCCGCGTCCCGGCCACGCCCCGTCCACGGCCCCGAGCCGCCACGCCCCAGCACCCGGCGCAGGCCGGCCCCTGAGCGCCAGCCCCGCACTGGCCTTATCCCCGCAAAAGCCACCGAGGTACTCTCGCCTGGGCTGTTCCGGCTACGCGAAACGGAGTCACCGACCTCATGAACGACCGCCTGGCGGGTCTTGTCCCATGCCCTCGATCCGTTCGCGCGCTCGAGGGCACGTTCGCCCTGGCCCAGCGCCCGGCGGTCAGCGCGGGCGCCGACCGGCCAGCCGACGTAGCAGCGCAGAGAGCAGTCGGCCGAGTCCTCGCCAGCATCCCCTGGCCCGACCCGGACCCGGAGCGCCGGACCCCGGCCAAGGCCCAGCCCAAGCCACCGCCACCCCCCCGATCACCGTCACCACCATCAGCGACCTAGGCGACGAGGCCTACCGCCTGACCATCAGCCCGGACGGGATCAGCATCGAGGCCGGGGGAGCCCCCGGCGCCTTCTACGCCGCCCAGACCCTCCGCCAGCTCCTCCCCAACGACGCCTGGCGCGCCGCCGCCGCCACCCCCGCCGCCAACAGCGAGACCACTCCCTGGCACCTGCCCTGCGCCGAGATCGAGGACGCCCCGGCCCTGGCCTGGCGAGGCGGCCACATCGACGTGGCCCGGCACTTCTTCCCCAAGCATGAACTGCTCCGCCTCATCGACGCCTACGCCGCGCTCAAGCTCAACCGCCTGCACCTGCACCTCACCGATGACCAGGGCTGGCGGGTCGAGAGCCACCGTTACCCAAGGCTCCACGAGGTCGGCTCCCACCGCCCGCAAGACCAGGCTGACCCACAGCAAGGACCCGAACGCGGCCTACGACGAGACCCCGCACGGCGGCTACTACACGCTGGCCGACCTGGCCGAGATCAGCGCCTACGCCGCCGACCGGATGATCACCGTGGTGCCGGAAATCGAGGTGCCGGGGCACGCCAGCGCGCTGCTGGCCGCGCTGCCGGAGCTGGGCGCGGGCCGCCCGCCGGAGGGCGGCTACCGGGTCATCCCGGACTGGGGGATCTTCCCGTACCTGATGTCGCCGCTGCCGCCGACGATGGCGTTCCTGCGCGACATCTTCGGCGAGCTGCTCGGCGCGCTGAAGACCCCCTACGTGCACATCGGCGGCGACGAGTGCGTGCTGGACTCCTGGCGCGACGACCCGGAAATCGACGCCTACCGCCAGCAACGGGGCCTGGCCAGCGCGGCGGAACTGCACGCGGCGTTCCTGCGCGACGTGGCGGACATGCTGGCCGGCGAGTTCGGCGTCCGGGCGGTGGTCTGGGACGAGGGCTTCGCCAGCTCGGGGGACCGGCCGGGGATGCTGCGCCAGGACACGATCGTGATGGCCTGGCGGGGGCTGGAGATCGCGCGGCGGGCCGCTGAGGCGGGCCACGACGTGGTCGCGGCGCCCGTGCTGCCGACCTACTTCGACTACTACCAGTCGGACCTGGAGACGGAGCCGGGCGGGATCGGCGGGCCGGTCGGCGTCATGGACGTGGCGGCGTTCTCGCCGGTGCCGGGGGACTGGCCGGCGTCAGCACGACAGCACCTGATCGGAGCCCAGTTTCAAGTCTGGACCGAGTACATCAGGAACGGCCGGGAGCTCGAATACATGATCTTCCCGCGGGCCATTGCCCTGGCCGAGGTGGCCTGGGCCGGAGAAGCATCGATGGCCGGTCAGCCAGGGCGGCTGCCGGAAGGGACCGAGCTGCCAGCGGAGCTCGCGGCCAGGCTGACGGCGCACCTGGGCCGCCTGGACGCCGCGGGCGTGGAGTACCGGCCGCTGGCGGGCCCGCGGCCGTGGCAGGAAGGCGGCACGGGGCCGCGGCGGCGCCGGCCGGGCTACCGGGTCCGGGACGTGACCGCGCACCTGGACGAGCTGGCGGCCGCGGCCGAGGGAGCGTAGCGCCCCAGCCGGGCCAGAATCCCCGGAATAGTGGCGGGCGGGGAATTAGGTGACTTGCGGGTTTCTTGGGCCACCCCGGCGGGCCCGGACGATCCGCCGGCGTCATGATGATCTGCGGGACCAGTGCTCAGGGCACTCCGCGGCGGGCATGGTCGTTAGCGATATGGCGCGATAGTGGCAGGTGGCAGGCGGGTCCCGGCGCCGGCGCCCGCCGCGGCCGGATCCGGAGCGGCAGCGTGTCTCTACGAGGGTCGGTACGTGGTCCAGCGGGCCGCGAGACTGGCGTCGCGCGGCCTCGCCGGCCCTGGTGGGCGCGGCTCCTGCGGACGGTCATCGGCCTGGTCGCGGTGGGGCTGTGCATCAGCCTGGCGCTGTTCGGCACGCTGCTGGCGGTCACGCCGTCGGTGGGCAACGCCCGCCAGATCGCCCGCGAGCAGGACGCCGGTCACCACGCGGCCTACCCGGGCCCGACCGTCCCGTCGCGGTTCTCGTCCGCGCTGGAGGCCACAGAGGATCACCGGTTCAACTCCGAGCCGGGCATTGACCCGATCGCGGTGGTCAGGGCAGGCCTGGGCCAGGTGGACAACGACGGCGACCAGGGCGGCGCGACCCTCTACCAGCAGCTGGCCAAGATGCTCTACACGCCGAACCGCACGGGCATCACCGTGGAGGCCGAGCAGGTCGCGCTGGCCGTCAAGCTCAAGTTCAGCTACACCGGGGCCGAGATCCTCCGCCTGTACGCGGACGTGGCCTACTTCGGCAACGGCTACTACGGCCTGGAGGCGGCCTCCTGCGGCTACTTCGGCCGCCCGCCGGCCCGGCATGTCCTGGCCGCAGGCGGCGCTGCTGGCCGGCCTTGTCCAGGGCCCCTCCGAGGATGACCCGGTGACCTCACCCAGCCGGGCGCGGGCCAGGGAAGAGCACGTCATCGGCCGCCTGGTCGCCGTCGGCGAGCTCACTCCCGCGCAGGCGCAGCGGGCCCTGCGGACCCCGCTGTCCGGCCTGCTGGCCCACGGCGGGCAGGCTCACTGCCGAGCTTAGGAAAACCCTAAAACCGAAATTCGCGACATTTAACTAGGGCTGGCCCGCCGGATCGCCCGCCGCCGGGCTGGCCTGGCTCGGCGCCGGAGTACCGGCGCCGGCGGGCTCAAGCTCCTCATGCCCCTCGATGGCTTCGGCGAGCGGCGCTTTCCAGACCCACTGGCGGTAGGAGAAGAACCGGAAGATCGTGCCGAGCACCACGCCGACGAGGTTGGCGATGTTGAACCAGGGATGGCTGGACAGGCTCAGCGCGTCCAGGAAGAACCAGATGCACGCGTACTGGATGAGCAGCCCCACGCCGTTCAGGACGAAGAAGATGACGCTCTCGCGCGTGGCGCCGCTGCCGGAGCGGTCCTTGAAGGTCCAGTGCCGGTTGCCGAGGAAGGTCACCCCCGTCGCCACGAGCGTGGCGATGGTGACGGAGGTGTACTTGCCCAGGTTGGCATCGAAGCGCAGCAGGTCCGCGCCGCCCAGGGTGACGATGAAGCCGATGCCGCCGATGACGCCGAACTTCAGGAGTTCGGGGATCAGGTGCCGAAACCGCTGATACAGGCCGATGGCACTGTTCACCAGGGCGACCCTTCCTTCTGAGGACTTGTTCACTGTGAATTGTTCCGCACGAGCCGCCGAAGTATGTGCGCAGCCCCATCCCCGCAGACCGCGGGTGTGTTGTCAGCGAGAGTACCCTTTGCGGCGCGCGCGCGTGGCCAGGCCTGGCCAGCCCGCGTGACGAGGTTCACGCCCCCGGCGTGCCCTGGTCTGCCCCCGTCAGCCCCGGCCGCGAATACCCGTTCGAGATTGTCAGCAGACCCGGGTACTGTCTCCTAGTGCCCGATTCCGAGGTTCTCATACACGCCAGGGACCTGACGAAGCGGTTCGGTAACTTCACGGCCGTCGACGGGATCGGATTCGAGCTGCACCGTGGCGAGGCGTTCGGCTTCCTCGGCCCCAACGGCGCGGGCAAGTCGTCCACGATGCGGATGATCGGCTGCGTCTCGCCGCCGACCAGCGGGGAGCTGACCATCCTGGGCCTGGACTCGGTCCGGCAGGGGCAGTCCATCCGGGCCCGGCTGGGCGTGGTCCCGCAGGAGGACACCCTGGACGTGGAGCTCACGGTCCGGGAGAACCTGCTCATCTACGGCCGCTACTTCGGTCTGCCCAGGGACGTGATCGCCGAGCGAACGGCCAGGCTGCTGGAGTTCGTCCAGCTCAATGACCGGGCCGAGGACCAGGTGGAGCCGCTGTCGGGGGGCATGAAGCGCCGCCTGACCATCGCCCGCTCGCTGGTCAACGAGCCGGAGATCCTGCTCCTCGACGAGCCGACCACGGGCCTGGACCCGCAGGCCAGGCACGTGGTGTGGGACCGGCTGTTCCGGCTCAAGCAGCAGGGCGTGACGCTCGTGCTGACCACCCACTACATGGACGAGGCCGAGCAGCTCTGCGACCGGCTGGTGGTGATGGACGGCGGCCGGATCGCGGCCGAGGGCTCGCCGCGGGAGCTGATCGAGGCCTACTCCACCCCCGAGGTGCTGGAGCTGCGGTTCCACCCGTCCGAGCACGACCAGGCGGCGGAGAAGCTGGCCGACGTGCCGGCGGACCGGATGGAGATCCTGGCCGACCGGCTCCTGCTCTATGTCCCGGACGGGGACCAGGCCCTGGCGGCCGCGCGGGCCCGCGGGGCCGAGCCGCTCACCTCGCTGGTGCGGCGGAGCACCCTGGAGGACGTCTTCCTGCGGCTGACCGGCCGGCGGCTGGAAGACTGATGGCCGCGACAGCCGTCCCGGCGGGCCGCCGGGGCCCCGCCCGGCTGGCCGGGACGTGGACCATGGCCGTCCGGGCGTTCCGGTTCTGGCTGGTCAACTACCGGCGGACCTGGCGCGGGTCCATCTACTCCAGCGTGGCCAACCCGATCCTCTACCTGGGCGCCATGGGCCTGGGCCTGGGCGTACTGGTCGACCAGCACGGCACGGCCAGCCTGGGCCACATCAGCTACCTGGCCTTCCTGGCCCCCGGCCTGCTGGCCGCCGGGGCGCTGCAGACCGCCGTGGGCGAGGCCACCTACCCCGTGCTGGCCTCGGTCAAGTGGCTCGAAGACCTACCAGGCCGCGGCCGCCACCCCGCTGCGCCCCGCCGACCTGCTGCACGGCCACCTGCTGTTCACCGCTATGCGGCTGGCCATGAACAGCACGATCTTCCTGATCGTGATGTCCGCGTTCGGCGCGGTCCAGTCGGCCTGGGTGGTGCTGGCCATCCCGGTCTGCCTGCTCACCGGGCTGGCCTTCGCGGCGCCGCTCGAGGCGTTCGCCATCACCCGCGACAAGGACTCCTCATTCGCGGTCATCTACCGCTTCGGGCTGATACCGCTGTTCCTGTTCTCGGGCACGTTCTTCCCGGTCACCCAGCTTCCGGCCTGGATCAGGCCGGTCGCCTACGCGACGCCGCTGTGGCACGGCGTGGCCCTGTGCCGCGGGCTCAGCCTCGGCACCACCACCCCGGCCGCGGCCCTGGGCCACGTCGCCTACCTGGTCGTCCTGGCCCTGGTCGGCGTGCTGGTGGCTCAGCGCAACTACCGCAGGCGGCTGTATGTCTAGGGGCGACACCCCGTCCACCCTGTCGCTGCCGCTCAGGATCCTGCCGCCGTCCATGCTGGCCACCAGGGGCGGCGCCCTCGGCGGCCGGGGCAGCACCCATCTCATCGAACGGCACGCCCGCGCCTACCGGCACTCCTGGCTGATGCTGGCCTCCGGGGTCGTGGAGCCGCTGTTCTACCTGCTGTCCATCGGCGTCGGCATCGGTGCCCTGGTCGGCCACGTGACCGGCCCCGGCGGCCAGCCCATCGACTTCACCAGCTTCGTCGCGCCCGGCCTGCTGGCCACCTCGTCGATGAACGGCGCGGTCATGGACTCCACCTACAACGTGTTCTTCCGGCTCAAGTACGCCAAGCTCTACGACTCCGCGCTGGCCACCCCGATGCGTTCCGGCGACGTGGCCCTGGGGGAGATCGGCTGGGCGCTGATCCGCGGCGGCCTGTACGCGATCTCGTTCCTGGTCGTCATGCTGGGCATGGGCCTGGTCCACTCCTGGTGGGCCGTCCTGGCCCTGCCCACCGCCCTGCTGATCGGCTTCGCGTTCGCGGGCGCGGGCATGGCCGCGACGACGTTCATGACCAGCTGGCAGCACTTTGAGTTCGTGCAGCTCGCGACGCTGCCGATGTTCCTGTTCTCGACCACGTTCTATCCGCTGGGCGTCTACCCGCGCGGCCTCCAGATCGTGGTCGAGTGCACTCCGCTCTACCAGGGCATCACGCTGATGCGCGGCCTGACCCTGGGCGCGGTCGGGCCTGCCCTGCTGTGGCCCGTGCTCTACCTGGGTGTCATGGGCGTCCTGGGCCTGGCCCTGGCTGGCCGCCGCCTCGACCGCCTCCTGCTCCGCTAGCAGTCGCTGAGCCGGGTCCGCTGCGGGCGGGGGCTGGCTAGGCGGGGCGGGCAGCGCTGGTGGACTCGCGGATGACCAGGCGGCAGGGGTGGCGCTCCACGCCACTGGAGCGGTTTCCGTCGATGGCGGCCAGCAGCCGCTGGGCCGCCTGGCCGCCCAGGTCGCGCAGCCGCATGTCCACCGTGGTCAGCGGCGGCCGGCCGGTGGCCGCGAACACCTCCCAGTTGTCGTAGCCGACCAGCGCCACGTCGTCGGGCACCCGGCGGCCCGCCTCGCGCAGCGCGTCGGCCGCGCCGCGGGCCATCTGGTCGCTGCCGCAGAAGATGGCGTCGGTGTCGGGCTCGCTGCGCAGCACGGCGTGGGTGGCCTGGCGGCCCCAGGCCTCGGTCCACTCGCCGAACAGGGCCTCGCCGCCGGCCAGGGTCAGGCCCGCCGCGGCCAGGGCTGAACTGGCGCCGGCGGCGCGCAGCCGGGCGGACAGGAAGCGCTCGGGCCCGGCCAGGTGGGCGATCCTGGCCCGGCCCAGGGTGATCAGGTGCCGGACGGCCAGCTCGCCGCCCTGCTCGTCGTCGGGGATCAGCGACAGGTCGGCGGGGTCCTTGGACTGGGTCATCACGTAGACCGCGGGCACCGGCAGCCGGGCGGCCAGCGGGGGGCGCTCGTCGGTGCGGCGGCCGGTGACGATGATGCCGTCGACCTTGCGCGACAGCAGGGTCCGGACGTAGTGATCCTCGCGGATGGAGTCGCCGCGCCCGTCGCAGAGCAGGACCGACATCTGGCCGCGGCCAAGCGCGTCCTCGGCGCCGAGCATGACCGGGATGGTGAACCGGCCGAAGCTGTCGGAGGTGATCAGGCCGACGGTGTAACTGCGGCTGGTCAGCAGGCCGCGGGCGATGGGGCTGGGCTGGAAGCCCAGCTGGCTGGCCGCGGCCAGCACCCGGTCCCTGGTCTCCTGGCTGAGCCCGCCCCGGCCGTTGACCGCCTTGGAGACGGTGCTGATGGACACTCCCGCGAGCGCCGCCACGTCGTTGATCGTCGTCGCCTTGCTTTCCATCATCAGAAAGCCCTTTCGCCAGATGCTCCCCCTGGGTGCCCGCCAACTCGCGGGATCGCCGGACACCACGCCGGTCCTGGTAGACCGCCCAGACACCGGGCGTTGGCTAAGCGTACGCGAGCCCGAGCGAAATCCGGGTCTTGACGGCCCGGCAAACGTGTTCCTAGGGTGAAGAAAAGGCTTTCCTTACTTTCCGGCACAGCCGCGACAAGCCGCCGGCCGAGCTGTGACCCAGTGACCAGCTGGGCCGCGAGGTGCCCCAGGGCACTGGCTCGCACCGGCATAGCGGCATGCCGTCACACCGGCAGGAGGCGTGAAGTATGAGCACGTTAAGGACGCGAACACGGCGGCGACTGGCCGTGCTGAGCACCCTCGGGGCCGCGGTCGCGGTCCCCTTGCTTGGCCTGCCCGCGCTGACCGCGCCCGCTCAGGCGGCTCAGGCCGCCCGCACCACCCATGCCATCCAGAGCTCTCAGCCGTCGGGCGGGTCGGGCTCCGGTGACCAGGCCCTCCAGCCGCTGCCGTCCCTGCCCGTCAACGCCTGCAACGACAGCACGCTGCCGCGCGACTATGGCACCAACTTCCCGACTCCTGACGACCCCAATGGCTACGGCTTCGCCAACCAGACCGTGATCGGCTGGGAAGGCAACATCTACGCCCCGTTCGCCTACCTGTCCGGCTCCTACTTCGCCCGCGGTGTCCCCGACCAGTACCAGCAGGGCGGCACCACCTACTGCGGACAGATGTACTCGTTCGGCATCTACAACTACGGGCTGAGCTCTGGCCAGGCGCCGGCCGCCGGGTCGGTGCAGTGGTCCGAGGCCGGCGGCTACCTGCCCGCCATGATCACCTCGTTCACCCGCAACGACCTGCACGTCAGCATCACGGACTTGGCCAGCAGGCAGACCATCGCGGGCAGTCCGGCCGAGCTGGTCTACACCAGGATCACCGAGACAAACAAGGGTTCGTCGGCGGTCAGCGCGCCGCCGGGCCAGTCGGGTTCCGGCCTGGTCGAGCTGGACAGCGCGCCGGACACCATCCAGCCGGGCCAGACGGTGGTGCACGACTTCGTGGCCGCGGTGGACACCTTCACCGTCGGCGGCACGCTGCCGACCGCGGCCCAGATCACGCCGGGCCCGGGCCAGGCGGGCGCACTGCCCTATGACGCCGCCTTCCGCGAGATGGCGCGCTACTGGAACCAGCGCCTGTCGGTGGCGCCCGACCTGTCGCTGCCCAACGTCCCGCTGGCCAACACCAACAACCTGGCCGAACCGGGCACGGCGATGGACAACGCCTACAAGGCCGCGTTCATCTACACCCGGATCGTCGAGAGCGAGAAGGCCCAGTTCTCCGGGGCCAACAACTACGACTGGATTCTCAACCACGACGTGCCCGGCATCCTGGAGAACCGCTTCATGCTGGGCGACTTCACCGACGCGCAGAACCTGCTGCTGACCGCGCGGATCTCCGAGCAGCCCAGCTTCAATGAGTTCGGCGCCAACTGGTACTGGGACGGGCTGTGGAAGACCCCCGTGGCCTGGGCCGATTACCTTCAGTCGACCAACGACGTGGCGTTCGTGAGCAAGTACTTCCACGACGACGCGAACGGCCCCAGCCAGTGGGGCCCGAGCCTGTACACGATCATGCACACCCAGTACCTGTCGCAGCTCAGTGCCACCACGGGATACCTCAAGTTCTCCGACGACAACGACTCGGGCGGCACCTGGCTGTTCGACGACGAGTCCGCGCTGGCCGGGCTGGCCGCCTACCAGTACATCGCCGGCCGGATCGGCAACACCGCCGAGGCTCAGTGGGCCAGCGGCGCCTACGCCAGCCTGCTGAAGGCCACCAACGCCGGGCTCGCCGCCAACGAGCAGGCCAACGGCTTCGACTTCCTGCCCTGTGAGGTGAACCAGCCCGTCACCGCCGACCGCTGCAATACCGCTACCGACGCCAACTGGGACGGCTCCAACCTGTGGGGCCAGAACGTGTGGGACATCTTCCTGCAGGGCGGCCAGCTCAACGGCATCCTGGGCGACCCGGCCCAGACCGACAACCTGTACCAGATGGGCCTGAGCCGGCTTCAGGGCATCGTCCCGTTCCCGTCCTTCGGCGCCTACAGCGGCTACAGCACGGCGCACAACACCGGCTACGCGGCCGGCGCGCTGTACGGCAGCCAGTACCGGGACCTGCCGATCACCAGCTACGCCTGGCAGCTGGCGACCACCACCGGCGGACCGAACGCCTGGTGGGAGGCCAACGGCAGCGCCCCCGATCCGACCAACCCGTGGGCGGGCAGTCACGCCGCTCCGCAGTTCGGGGCCATTCCCTACGTGTGGCCGATGGCCGGGCAGACCCAGACGCTGGTCCAGTCGCTGGCCGCCGAGGGCCTGACCCAGACCACCAGCTCCGGCGGCTCGTCCAGCTTCCGCAACGTGCTGTACATCGGCCGCGGCGTCCCGGACGCGTGGCTGGCTCCCGGCCAGACCATCTCGGTCAGCAACCTGACCTCGTCCTACGACACCAACTCGGGCCGGCGGGCCACCTACGGCGTGCGGATCCACACGTTCGGCCGCCGCGGCGGCAAGGTCGTCCAGGTCGCGCTCAGCGGCCAGCTACCCGGGCCGGACATTCAGATCCAGCTGCCCGCGCTGGCCACTGCCGGTGTTCGCGGGGTGATTGGCGGTAACTATGAAGTCGCCAGCCACACCGTCGTCATGGATCCCGGTCGCCGCGTGGCCGAGATCTTCCTGGGCCAGGCGGCCCGGCCGGGACTCTCGGTCCAGGTCACCGGGACCGCGCCGGGCACGCACCCGCAGCCGGCGCTGCTGGCGGGCACGGCTACGACCGCCTCGGCCACCATCACCAACAACGGCCAGACGACCCTGCGCAACGTGCAGCTCACCCTCCAGGCGCCGCCGGGCTGGACCAGCTCGGCCAGCACCGGGACGAGCTTCACGTCCATCGCGCCGGGCCAGTCGCAAAAGGTGACCTGGTCGGTGACGCCGCCCAGCACGGCCACCGGCGGCGCCGGCATCGTCGTAGCGGCCAGCTACGACGCCGGCCAGGGCGCGGCCACCTCCGACAGCGCCGAGCAGTGGGTGTCCGTACAGCGCCCGCTGCCGCTGCCCAAGGGGGTGACCGACCTGGCCCTGACCGGGACGGCGTCGGCTTCCTACGCCTCGCCGTGGACCACCATCGCCGCCGTCAACAACGGCATCTACCCCATCCAGTCCAGCGACGACAACGACCTGACTCCGTACTGGGGTACCTGGCCGGAGACGGGTCAGCAGTGGATGGAGCTGGACTGGAGCCAGCCCATCACCACCAACGGGAGCTCGGTGTACTTCGCCGACGACGGCGGCGGGCTGCGGCTGCCCGCCTCGTGGACGGTGCAGTACTGGAACGGCAGCGCGTGGACGGACGTCTCCAACGCGAGCGCCTACCCGGCCGCGGACAACACGTTCAACGCGGTCACGTTCGATTCGGTGACGACGACCAAGCTCCGGGTGCTGCTGCAAAGCGGCCAGGGCTCGGTCGGCGCGATCCAGTGGATCGTGCCCAGCATCCCTTCCGGGAGCTGACACCAAGCTGGGCGGCCGGGTCCGGGGGCACGACCCCGGACCCGGCCGCCCGCCAGTTCAGGGTCGGCTCAGGGACGAGATAAGGCATCTGCCTGATGCGGCTGAGGGGGCCTTACGGCGAGTCTGAGCATGGGCCGCCAGCGGCGGCGGCCCGCGCCACCGCGAGCTGGAGGGGCCGTGTATTCCTGGATCCGACTACCGCCCTGGGTCAGCGCGCCCGGTGACCTGCCGTGCCGGGCCGCCCCCGACCTGTTCTTCGCTGAGCACCCCAGCGACCTGGATCAGGCCAAGGCGCTGTGCGCGATATGCCCGGTGCGGGCGGCCTGCCTGGAAGGGGCCTTGCAGCGCGGCGAGCCGGCCGGCGTCTGG
This sequence comes from uncultured Actinomycetota bacterium, assembly GCA_963730265.1. GTDB lineage: Bacteria > Actinomycetota > Actinomycetes > Streptosporangiales > Streptosporangiaceae > DASUBV01. Next base: position 2,231,603 of record CAVSRG010000009.1, on the reverse strand, counting down.
GGCGGCGAGCTGCTGGACCGCGGGCGGATCGTGGGCGGCAAGCGGGCCCGCGGCCGGCCCCGCAAGACCGCGGTGGCGGCCTGAGGCCGCGGCCGCCGGGCCTGACCGCCGGTCCTGACCGGTCTGGTGCTGTCCGCGTAGGCTGCGGGCAGTGCGAAGGAGGCTGGCCATGAAGTTCGACCACATCCTGATCGAGCGTGACGGCGGGATGGCCACCGTCACGATGAACCGGCCCCAGCGGCGCAATGCCCTGTCGCTGGCCCACATGCGCGAGCTGATCGCGGCGTTCACCGAGATCGGCGACAGCGACGTGCTGGGCGTCGTGCTGGCCGGGAACGGCCCGGTGTTCTGCGCCGGGCACGACTTCGCCGACGTGGTCGACGCGGACCTGTCGGCGGTCCGCGCCCTGCTCCATACCTGCACCGAGCTGATGACCCTGATCCAGTCCGTGCCGCAGCCGGTGGTGGCCCGGGTCCACGGGCTGGCCACGGCGGCTGGCTGCCAGCTGGTGGCCAGTGCCGACCTGGCCGTGGCCAGCGAGGACGCCGCGTTCGCCGCGCCCGGCGGCAAGGGGGGCTGGTTCTGCCACACCCCGATGGTCGCCATCGCCAGGAACGTCGGCCGCAAGCGGGCCGCCGAGCTGGCGCTGTCCGGCGAGCCCATCGACGCGCCGACCGCGCTGGACTGGGGCCTGGTCAACCGGGTGGTGCCAGCCGCGCAGCTGGACTCGGCGGTGGGCGAGCTGCTGGCCCGGGTCACCCAGGGCTCGGCCGAGAGCAAGGGCATCGGCAAGCAGGCGCTCTACGCCCAGATCGACCTGGACCAGCCCAAGGCGTACGCCTACGCCATGGAGGTCATGGCCGCGACCAGCCAGCTCCCGGACGCCAGGGAGGGCATGCGCGCCTTCCTGGACAAGCGCAAGCCGCGCTGGCGGCACGGCCGCCGGGATGGCGTGTCGCTCCCGTAGCGCCCAATCACGGCTCGAGCCGGCGGGCCAGCTCCTCGACCCGGTCATGCAGCTCGTCCAGGTACTCCTCGGCCTCGGGCTTCATCAGCACGCTGCGCACGATACGGGCGCCGTCGGCGTCCGCCTTGACCGCCGGGTGCCGGCGGCCGAACGCGTCGGCCGTGACCCGCAGCGTGCTCACGAACACCGGCCGCCGCGGTCGGCCATGCCCTCGGCCAGCAGCCGCGCCGGTGGCCGTCGTCGATGGCCGACAGGCGGCGCCCCGCGGTCAGCGGGAAGTAGATCACGATGTCCAGCTCGGGCGGCTGGTACAGGTCCAGCCGCACCGATCCTCCAGCCGCCCCGACCAGGCCAGCGCGGCCCGGCGGCAGGCCGCCAGGACCTGGCCCAGCCCGTCCGGCCGTCGGCGGCAGCAGCCGGAAGGTCAGCCACAGCGCGGCCGCCGCCGCCCCCGCCCGTGAGCACTCCAGGCTGATCTCGCCCAGGTGCAGGTCGTCCGAGGTGAAGTAGGTGTAGGGGGAGTCGTGCAGGTAGAACCGGCCCACTTCGGGGTCGGCGAACAGCACCGCGCCGCACCCGTAGGGCTGCAGCCCGTGCTTGTGCGGGTCGATGACCACCGAGTCGCACCGGCCGATGGCCCGCCAGGGCGCCGGGTCCAGCCCGTACTGCCCGGCCAGCAGGGTGTAGAAGCCGCCGTAGGCCGCGTCCACGTGGACGCGCACCCCGTGCCGCCGGGCCACGGCCAGCACCCCGTGGACCGGGTCGATGGCGCCCAGGCCGGTGGTCCCGGCGGTGGCCACGACCGTGCCGATCCGGCCGCCGGCCAGCAGCGCGTCCAGCTGGTCCAGGTCCATCCGGCCCGCGCGCGTCCACCCCGACCGCCGTGCCCTCGATGCCGAGCACGCCGCACATCCGGCAGTGGGTGTAGTGCGCCTCGGCGCTGTAGGCGATGCCCCGGCCCGGGTGCAGCTCGCGGGCCACGAACAGCGCCTCGAGGTTGGCGATGGTGCCGCTGGTGGTCAGGTGGCCCAGGTGCGCGGGCAGCCCGAACATCTCCGGCCAGCTGCGCCACGACCTCCTTCTCCATCTGGGCCGTGGCCGGGCCGCCGTCCAGGGCGTGGTTGTTCGGGTTGATCAGCATCGCGGTCAGGTAGCCCGGCCACCGCCGCCGGGTGCGGCGGCTTCAGCATCTGCCCGGCGTAGGCCGGGTGGAAGAACGGGTAGTTGTCCCGCAGCCGGCCGGTGAACTCGCCGAACGCCTCGGCCACCCGCTCGTCGCTGACCTGCAGCGACTCGTGCGGCTCGAACGGCCCGAAGCTCTGCCTGCCACTCGCCGACGCGCGGCCAGGCCCGCGCTCAGCCAGCGCTGCAGGTCCATGTCCTACCTCGTGATCATGTCACGGGACTCGGCCAATGTATCGGCTGCCGATATAGTGACGGCGTCCGCCCGCCGCACCCTGGAGGCAGCATGCCACGGCCGCCGATCCGCCGTCTCACCCAGCCCGCCGTGGCCGCCTCGTCCCCGCCCCTTGTCGTGATAACAGCAAGAAGCGCCGCGGCCGGCTGCGTGCTCGCGTCGCTGCTGGCGGCACTGGCCCCCGCCGCGCCCGGCCGCGGCGTCGGCGGTCGCCGGCCGCCAGGCCCGGCGCCGGTCGCCTACGTAGCCAACCTGCTGTCCGGCACGGTCAGCCGGATCACGCCTGGCTACGGACCGGCGCCGAGCGGCCCGGTCCGGCTGGGCCGGCGCTCGGGACCGTGGGCCATCGCGGTCGCGCCGGACGGCCGCACGATCTGTGTGGCCAGCATCGGGCGCGGGACCGTGACGCCCGTCAGCACCCGCACCGGCCGGCCCGGCCAGCCCGATCAAGGTCCCGCGGCTGCCCGAGGACTGGCCGTCGCCCCGGACGGGAAGACGGTCTGGGTGGTCAGCCAGATCGACGGAAACAACCAGGCGCTGGGCCGGGTCACCCCGATCAGCACGGCCACGGGCCGGGCGGGCCGGTCCGATCCAGGTCGGCATCGATCCTGGCCCGCTCGTCATCTCGCCCGACAGCCGGACCGTCTACCTGGCCACGGCGGGCCGCAACAACCAGACCCTGCCCGGCAACCTGACCGTGATCAGCGCCGGGGCTGACCGGATCCGCCGGGTGCTGCCAGGGATGGACCCGAGCGACCTGGCCCTGGACGCCGGCGGGCGGACGCTCTACGTGGCCACCGGGCCGGGCGCGGTGATCCCGGTCCGCACCGCCACGCTCCGGCGCCGGCCAGGCCGATCGCCGTTCGGCGATGACGGGCCGCAGCTGGTCATGAGCCCCGGCGGCCGGTCGCTCTACGTCCTGGGCAGCAACGGCCTGGTCAGCCGGATCGTCACCCGGACCGGCCGGGCCGCCTGGTCGGTCAGAACCACCTCCGACCCGGCTGCGATGGGCCTGACCCCAGACGGCCGCAGGCTGTACGTGCTGGTCGATACGCCACGGCCAGCCCGCGGCTACCTGATGCAGCTCAACGCGGCGTCCGGCGCCATCGTCCGGGGGATCACCGTGGGCCGTGATCCGCTGGCCATCGCGTTCGGGCCCGGCGGACGGACCGCGTACGTGCTGTGCTCGCCCACGTGGACTCAGGGCGACAACCTCAAGTTCGGCATCGGCTCGGTGTTCCCGGTCGCGGTCGCCACCGGGAAGGTCGGCCGGCCGGTGCTGACCGGGCGCGGCTCGCTGTCCCTGGCCGTCGTGCCCGGCACGACTTACGAGCCCTGGGGAGCGGGGCCGGAGAAGTAGCGCCGCGGGTTGTCGACCAGCATCGTCTCGAGCTGGGTCTCGGTGACGCCGCGCTCGCGCAGCGCGGGCAGCACGTCGTCGAACAGGTGCTGGTAGTGCCAGGCCGGCGCGAACCGCGGCGATCTGCTCGGGGCTGAACCAGTCGATGTAGCAGGAGGCGTCGTGGGACAGCACCATGCTGCCCGGCGTAGCCGCGCGCGCACAGCGCGGCGACCGTGGCCGACCCGCTGCTCGAACGGGAGCAGGATGTCCAGGCCGAACCGGTCCATGCCGAGCAGGCAGCCCGCGTCGGCCAGCTCGGTCAGGTAGTCCACGTCGGCGGTGTCGCCGCTGTGCCCGAGCACCACCCTGGCCAGGTCGGCGCCCTCCTCGCGCAGCACCCGCAGCGCCGTCAGCCCGGACCGGGAGCCCGGGTGGGTGTGCACGGTGACCGGCGCGCCGGTGGCCAGCGTGCGCCTGGGCCACCGCGCGCATGCACCCGCTCGCACGCCGGGGGTCAGGCCCTGGCTCGTCGATCGCGCACTTGAGGAACGCCGCCTTGATCCCGGTGCCCGCGATGCCCTCGGTGAGGTCGCCGATGAACATGGCGGTCATCGGGTCGCTGGCGGCATCGCGGCTGCCCGCGCCCCGGTACTGGAAGTACAGCGGCACGTCGTTGTAGGTGTACAGGCCGGTGGCCGCGATGATGTTCAGCTCGGTGCGGGCCGCGACCTGCTGGATCCGCTCGATGTCGCGGCCCAGCCCGATGCACGGTCGGGTCGGCGATGGTGGCGCAGCCGCGCTCGCGCAGCGCGTTCAGCTTGGCCACCGCGTCCTCGATCCGCTCGTCCTCGTCCCAGTCCTGCGGGTAGTTGCGGCCGGATCTCCTCGTTCAGCACGAACACGTGCTCGTGCATCAGCGTGGTGCCCAGCGTCGCCGGCGTCGACGGGGCCCCGGACGGTCTCGACCTGTGCCATGCCCTGACCGTAGCGTGGAGTCGTACCGGCCGGTAGGTACGCTTGTCACTCGCGGACGGTCGCCGTGAGCCGCCGGGAGGCAGCAGATGGATTTCGCATTCGACGCGCGCACCGAGGAGCTGCGCGAGCAGCTGCTGGCCTTCATGGACGAGCACGTCTACCCGGCCGAGCCGGTCTTCGCGGCGCAGGTCGCCGAGGCCGGCCGCGCGCGGGCGTGATCTGGGAGCGGCCGCCGGTCATCGACGAGCTCAAGGACCAGGCCCGCAGCCGCGGGCTGTGGAACCTGTTCCTGACCCACCGGCGACGAGGGCGCGGGCCTGACCAACCTCCAGTACGCGCCGCTGGCCGAGATCACCGGCCACAGCCCGGCGCTGGCCCCCGAGGCGCTGAACTGCGCCGCCCCCGACACCGGCAACATGGAGCTGCTCGCCGAGTTCGGCAGCGAGCAGCAGCAGGCCCGCTGGCTCAAGCCGCTGCTGGACGGCGAGATCCGGTCGGCGTTCTGCATGACCGAGCCCGACGTCGCCTCCTCGGACGCCACCAACATCGCGACCCGCATCGAGCGCGACGGCGACGACTACGTGATCAACGGCCGCAAGTGGTGGTCGTCGGGGGCGATGGACCCGCGCTGCGAGATCCTCATCGTGATGGGCAAGACCGACCCCGGCGCCGACCGGCACCGGCAGCAGTCGATGATCCTGGTGCCCGCGGGACACCCCGGGCGTGGACATCAAGCGCGGCATGCACGTGTTCGGCTACACCGACGGCACGCACGGCGGCCACGCCGAGATCGAGTTCACGCGACGTGCGCGTGCCGGCGGAGAACCTGATCGCCGGCGAGGGCGAGGGCTTCGCCATCGCCCAGGCCCGGCTCGGCCCCGGCCGGATCCACCACTGCATGCGGCAGATCGGCGCGGCCGAGCGGGCGCTGGAGCTGATGTGCCGGCGGGTCACCGACCGGACCGCGTTCGGCAAGCCGCTGGCCGAGCAGGGCGTCATCCAGGACTGGATCGCCGAGTCCCGGGTCCGGATCGAGCCGGCCCGGCTGCTGGTGCTCAAGACCGCCTGGCTGATGGACACGGTCGGCAACAAGGGCGCGCACACCGAGATCCAGGCCATCAAGATCGCGACGCCGCGGATGGCCGAGTGGGTCATCGACAAGGCGATCCAGGCGCACGGCGCCGGCGGCATCAGCCAGGACTTCCCGCTGGCCCACCTGTGGGCCAGCGCCCGGACGCTGCGGTTCGCCGACGGGCCGGACGAGGTGCACAAGCGCTCGCTGGCCCGCCGGGAACTGCACGAAGTACCGGCAGACCTACGCAGCACTACGAGGCAGGAGTCACATGTCCGAAGCTCACGAGCAGGAGGGCTACGTGCAGCAGAACGCCAGCGGGTCGCCGTCGTCACCGGCGGCGGCGCGCGGCATCGGCGCGGGCACGGCCCGGCGGCTGGCCGCCGACGGGCTGGCCGTCGCCGTGCTCGACCTGAAGGAGGGCGACTGCGGCGCGACCGTGGACGCGATCACCGCGGCGGGCGGCCGGGCCCTGGCGGTGGGCGCGGACGTCAGCGACGCCGAGCAGGTCAAGGCGGCGGTCGGCCAAGGTCGCCGCCGAGCTCGGCCCGCCCGCGGTGCTGGTCAACAACGCCGGCGTGCTCCGCGACAACCTGCTGTTCAAGATGACCGACGACGACTGGGACACGGTCCTGGGCGTGCACCTGCGCGGCGCGTTCCTGATGAGCCGGGCCTGCCAGAAGCACATGGTGGACCAGCGGTTCGGCCGGATCGTCAACCTGTCGTCCAGCTCGGCGCTGGGCAACCGCGGCCAGGCCAACTACTCGGCGGCCAAGGCCGGGCTGCAGGGCTTCACCAAGACGCTGGCCATCGAGCTCGGCCAGTTCGGCATCACCGCCAACGCGGTCGCGCCCGGCTTCATCGCCACCGACATGACGGCGGCCACCGCGGCCCGGGTCGGCATGGACTTCGAGGACTTCCAGAAGGCGCGCCGCCGCGCAGATCCCGGTCCGCCGGGTCGGCGCCCCCGACGACGTCGCGCACGTGATCTCGTTCCTGGTCAGCGAGGGCGCCGGGTTCGTCTCCGGCCAGGTCATCTACGTGGCCGGCGGCCCGCTGTGCTGACTGCCGAGGGTACCGGCGCGGCGGCGACGGCCGACGACCTCCGCCGCCGAGTTCCTGGCCGCGCACGACCCGGCCGGGACGGACCGGCTGGAGTTCCTGCGGGCCCGGTTCGACGCCGGGCTGGCCTGGGTGCACTACCCGGCCGGCCTGGGCGGGCAGGGCCTGCCCGCGACCCTGCAGCCGGTCGTGGACGCCGAGTTCGCCGCGGCCGGGGCGCCGGGCAACCGGCCCGAGCGCAACGGCATCGGCCTGGGCATGGCCGCGCCGACCATCCTGGCCTTCGGCACGTCCCGAGCAGCAGCAGCGCTGGCTGCGCCCGCTGTGGACCGGCGAGGAGGTCTGGTGCCAGCTGTTCAGCGAGCCGGGCGCCGGGTCGGACCTGGCCGGGCTGGCCACCCGCGCGGTCCGCAGACGGGGGACGGGGGGGACTGGGTCGTGAACGGGCAGAAGGTGTGGACCTCCTCCGCGCACATGGCCAAGCGGGCGCTGCTGGTCGCCAGGACCGACCCGGACGTGCCCAAGCACCAGGGCCTGACCTACTTCGCGGCTGGACATGACCGCGCCGGGGGTCGAGGTCCGGCCGCTGCGCCAGATCACCGGCGAGGCCGAGTTCAACGAGGTCTTCCTGACCGACGTGCGGATCCCCGACGCCGACCGGATCGGCGCGGTCGGCCAGGGCTGGCAGGTCTCCACGGCCACGCTGATGAACGAGCGGGTCTCGATCGGCGGCGGCGCGCTGCCCCGCGAGGGCGGGATGATCGGATCGGCGGCGCAGGCCTGGCGGGAGCACCCGGCGCTGCGCACGCCGGGCCTGCACGAGCGGCTGCTGCGGCTGTGGGCCGAGGCCGAGGTGGCCCGGCTGGCCGGGATCCGGCTCCGCCAGCAGCTCGCCGCCGGCCAGCCGGGGCCCGAGGGGTCGGCGGCCAAGCTGGTGTTCGCCCGGCTCAACCAGGACATCACCGAGTTCGAGGTGGAGCTGGCCGGCGCCGACGGGCTGCGCTACGACGACTGGACCATGCGGCGGCCGGCAGTCGACCAACTTCTACGGCCGCGACGCCGGATACCGGTACCTGCGGTCCAAGGGCAACTCGATCGAGGGCGGGACCTCGGAGATCCTGCGCAACATCGTGGCCGAGCGGGTGCTCGGGCTGCCGCCCGAGATCCGGGTGGACAAGGACGTCCCATGGAAGGACCTGCCGCGATGAGCCAGGCGACCGAGGCGGCTGACTCCCGGGCGGCCGGGGACGGGGTGTCCCCCGGCGCCCCGGCCGTGGCCCCGGACCTGCTGTACACCGAGCAGGAGACCGACCTGCGCGGTGCGGTCCGCGCGCTGCTGGAGGACCGGGCCGGCTGGCGCGACGTGCTGGCCAGGACCGAGACGGCCGACACCTATCGACACCGGGCTGTGGCAGACCCTGGCCGCCGCAGGTGGGCTGCGCGGGCCTGCTGGTGCCCGAGGACGCAGGGCGGCGCCGGCGCCTCCTACCGGGAGGCCGCCGTGGTGGCCGAGGAGCTGGGCCGGCACGTCGCCCCGGTGCCCTTCCTGGGCAGCGCGGTGATCGCGACCACGGCGCTGCTGTCAGCCGGGGACGACGAGCTGCTGGGCCAGGTGGCCAGCGGCGAGGTGACCGCCGCGCTGGCGGTGCCGTTCGCGGCGGGCGCCGCGGGCCCCAGACGAGCCTGCTGCCCCCGCCGACCGTCCGGGTGACCGGGCCCGCGCCCGGCGACCAGCCGGGCACCCACCGGCTCACCGGCACGGTCACCGGGGTGGCCGACGCGCTGCACCGCCGACGTGCTGCTGGTCCCGGCCGACGGCGTGCCCTACGGGCTGTACGCGGTGCGGGCCGCCGATCCGGGCGTGAGCCAGGCTCCGGTGGTGTCGCTGGACATGACCCGCCAGCTGTGCGACCTGACCCTGGACGGCGCGGCGGCCCGGCGCGTCGCGGCCGACGGGGACGCGGCCGCAGGCGGTGGTCCGGGCGCTGGTAGCCGGGGCCGGGATCATCGCCTCCGAGCAGCTCGGCCTGGCCGAGCGGTGCCTGGAGATGACCGTCGCCTACGTCAAGGAGCGGCGCCAGTTCGCCCGCCCGGTGGGCTCGTTCCAGGCCATCAAGCACCGGCTGGCCGACCTGTACGTGGCCGTGGTCCAGGCCCGCGCGGCGGCCCGGTACGCGGCCGCCTGCCTGGCGCCCGGCAACCGGGACGCCGCGCTGGCCGTGGCGCTGGCCAAGGCCACCTGCTCGGAGGTGGCGGTCAAGGCCGCCCAGGAGGCCATCCAGCTGCACGGCGGCATCGGCTTCACCTGGGAGCACCCGGCCCACCTGTACCTCAAGCGAGCCAAGGCCGACTCCATCGCCCTGGGCACCGCCGACGCGCACCGGGCCACGGTGGCCAAGCTGGCCGGGCTGCCGGCCCCGACGAGCTGAGGGGGCGGCGATGCGGACGGTAGCGGGGGCCGGGGTGGTGGTGACCGGGGGCGGCAGCGGCATCGGCGCGGCGCTGGCCCGCCGGTTCGCCGCCGAGGGCGCCCGGGTGGTGGTCAACGACATCAACGCGGCGGGCGCCGCAGCCGTGGCCGACGAGTGCGGCGGCGTCGCGGTGCCCGGCGACGCGGCCAGCGAGGACGGCGTGGCCGCGCTCATCGCCGCGGCCAGGGCCGAGCTGGGCGAGATCGACCTGTACTGCGCCAACGCCGGGATCGCCCGCAACGGCGGGCCGGAGGCACCCGAGTCCGCCTGGGACGACTCGTGGCAGGTCAACGTGATGGCCCACGTGCGGGCCGCGCGGCTGCTGACCCCGGCCTGGCTGGAGCGGGGCAGCGGGCACCTGATCTGCACGGTGTCCGCGGCCGGGCTGCTGGCCATGGTCGGCACGGCGCCGTACTCGGTGACCAAGCACGCGGCGCTGGCCTTCGCCGAGTGGATGGCGCTGACCTACCGGCACCGCGGGCTGACCGTGCAGGCCATCTGCCCGCAGGGGGTCAGGACCGGGATGCTGGACGGCAGCGACCCGGTGGCCGAGAAGGTGCTGGGCGACTCGGTCATCCAGCCCGAGGCGGTGGCCGACGCGGTCATCGCGGGCATGGCCGACGGCCGGTTCCTGATCCTGCCGCACCCCGAGGTGGCGGCCATGTACGCCGGGCGGGCCGCCGACCCGGACCGCTGGCTGGGCGGGATGAACAAGCTCCAGCGACGCGCGGAGGATCCTGGCTAGGTGTCGTTCTATGAGCGGCAGGTGCTGCCGCGGATGCTGGACCGGGTGTGCGGCGGCAAGGCGGTCGAGCCGCTGCGCCGCCGGGTCTGCGCGGGCCTGGCCGGGAAGGTGCTCGAGATCGGCTTCGGCTCGGGCCACAACGTGCCGTTCTACCCGGCCGAGGTGACCGAGGTCTCGGCGGTGGAGCCCGCCGACCTGAGCTGGTGGCTGGCCCGCTCCCGGCTGGCGGCGGCCGGGGTTCCGGTGCGCCGCTCCGGCCTGGACGGTCAGTCGCTGCCGTTCGCCGACGACAGCCACGACACGGCCCTGTCGACCTGGACGCTGTGCACCATCCCGGACGTGACCGCCGCCCTGCGCGAGGTGCGCCGGGTGCTGCGGCCGGGCGGGGCGCTGCACTTCCTGGAACACGGGCTGGCTCCGGACGAGGCCGTGCGCCGCTGGCAGCGGCGGCTGGACCCGGTGGAGAAGCGGCTGGTCGGCGGCTGCACGTTCACCCGGCCGATCGCCGACCTGCTGACCGCCGCGGGCTTCACGATCCGCCAGCTGGACGTGTTCTACCAGGAAGGGTCCCCGAGGTTCTCGGGCGCCGCCTCGCTGGGCGTGGCGGTCTCGGCCTAAGCGTGACCACGGACCGGGGCCCGCCCGACTCTCCTGTTCCCGTGCTGTGGGTCTGCGGTCCGCCTGGCGTGGGCAAGTCAACCGCCTCGTGGCAGCTGTACACCGAGCTGGCCCAGGCCGGGGTGCAGGTGGCCTTCGCTGACAGTGACCAGCTCTGCATGTGCTACCCGGCGCCGCCGGGCGATCCTGGCCGCCAGCACCTCAAGGCGCTGAACGTCAGTTCGATGATCTCCGGCTTCCGCGCGGCCGGGGCCCGCTGCGTCATCGTCAACGGGGTTCTCGACGCCGCCGGCCTGGACACCGGGCTGCTCCCGAACGCGGAGGTGACCATCTGCCGGCTGCGCGCCGGCGCCGACGTGGTCGAGCGCCGGCTCCTGGCCAGGGACGGGCCGCCGGACGGCATGGCTGGGCTCGGGCCCGAGATCAGGGACGAGATCCGGCGCCTGGACGACAGCCGCTTTGCCGACGCCTGCGTCGACACCACCGACGTCCCGGCCGGTGACGTCGCCGGCCTGGTCCGCGCGGCCTGCCCGGACTGGCCCGGCTTCACCGGGGACATAGAGGACGCTGCGGGCCCCGCCACACTCCGGCCAGGCCCCGCGGCCGGCGGGCAGGTTGCTCTCATCACCGGGCCGACCGGCGTGGGCAAGTCCACCATCGGGTTCCGCCTGTACCAGCGGTGCCTCCAGGCCGGGCTCACCGCTGGCTATGTCGACCTGGGCCAGATCGGGTTCGTGCGGCCCGCCGACGCCGGCGATCCCGGCCATCAGCGCCTGAAAGCGCGCAACCTGGCCGCCATCTGGCGCAACTACCGGGCCGCGGGCGCGACCCACCTGGTCGCCACCGGCGCGATCGACAGCCAGGCGGATTCCGGGCGGTACGCCGGCCAGCTGGCGGGGGCCGGCGTCACGCTGATCCGCCTGCGGGCCGGAAGCGATGACCTGAGGCTGCGGATCATGTCGCGCGGCGCGGGCGGGAGCTGGCCCGAGCCCGGAGACCGCCTGCGCGGGCGGCCCGCCGAGTTCCTCGGCGTCCTGGCCGACCGGGTCATCGCTGACCAGGTCAGCCAGGACGCCGAGGCCCGCGACCGGGCTGAAGCCGGCGACGGCGTGACCATCGACACGACGGGCCGGTCCCCGGGCGAGTCGGCCGACCTGATCGCCGGCGTTCTCCGCTGGTTCCCTTAGCGCCGCTCACCGCGGGGTCAGGGCGCCCCGGGCGCGCTGCCGCGCCGTTGGCTCGTGCAAGAGCACGCCCGAGGTGCGGAACATGAACTCGGCGTAGGTATCGGGCGCGGCGTTCGGGCGGTCGGAGTAGTGATCAGGACCGGTCCGCAGAGCGTCCAGGCGACGCTGCGCGTACCAGCATTCCTCGACCACCGCGGCGACCTTGCGGACGATCCGGCTGAGAATTCTGATGACGTTTGCGCTGCTCATACCCCTATTCTGACCGGTGCGGGCGCTCGCCGACAGTGGCAGTCCTGCCGATGGACATAGATATCCTGCCAGTCGATGACGCATGCTGGAGGCATGCTCAGCAACGTGGCCGTAGTGATCATGGACGGCTTCACGCCCTTCGAGCTCGGGGTGGTCTGCGAGGTCTTCGGCGTGGACCGCCGCGACGACGGCCTGCCGCCCTATGACTTCGCCGTGGTGGCCGGGGAACCGGGACCCCTGCGGTCGGCCAACGGCTTCGAGGTGCGCACGCAGTACGGCCTGGAGCGGCTGGAGGAGGCCGACCTGGTCGCCGTGCCCGCGCTGGCCAACGAGCGGATCGCGCAGTCCCCGGCCGAGTTCCCCGAGCCGCTGCTGGCGGCGCTGCGCCGGTGCGTCGACGCGCGGCGGCCGGGTGCTGAGCGTCTGCAACGGGCGCGTTCCTGCTCGGGCGCGGCCGGGCTGCTGGACGACCGGCGGTGCACCACCCACTGGCGGCACGCCGGCCAGCTGGCCCGGACCTTCCCGGAGGCCAAGGTCGACCCCGCGGTGCTGTACGTGGACGAGGACCCGGTGATCACCAGCGCGGGCACCGCGGCCGGCATCGACGCCTGCCTGTACCTGGTCCGCCAGGAGCAGGGCAGCCGGGTGGCCAACGGCATCGCCCGGCGCATGGTGGTGCCGCCGCACCGCGACGGCGGTCAGGCCCAGTACGTGGAGCGGCCGCTGGCCGAGCCCGCCTGCGACACCATGCAGGACGTGCTGACCTGGATGACCGACCACCTGGACGAGGCGATCTCGGTCGACCAGCTGGCCGCCCGGGCCTACATGTCGCCGCGCACCTTCGCCCGGCGCTTCGTCCAGGAGACCGGCACCACGCCGCAGCGCTGGCTGACCGGCCAGCGCATCCTGCTGGCCCAGCAGCTGCTGGAGGAGACCGACGAGACGGTGGACGCGGTGGCCGACCAGGCCGGGTTCGGCAACGCCGAGGCGCTGCGCCACCACTTCCGGACCTGGCGCTCGACGACGCCGCTGGCCTACCGGCGAACATTCCGTGACCGCTCGGCATCGGTCCTCACGGTCGCTTCCGAGCGGCAACCGAATCCACTGAGGTGTAATAACGCGAAGTTAGCGACCTCTGCCCCGTAATTCACCCGGCATCGCGGCCGGTCAGCAGGCATGCTAGGGCTGTGGATCATGCACGTCACGGGACGCTGCATCATGTTGAGATCTGGGTCCCGAACCTGGACCGGGCCGTGGTCAGCTGGGGCTGGCTGCTGAACGCCCTGGGTTACGAGCCCTTTCAGGACTGGCCCGGCGGCCGAAGCTGGCGCTGCGGCCCGACCTACATCGTGCTCGAGCAGTCGCCGGCCCGGACCGCCACCCGTCATGACCGGTGCCGTCCGGGCCTCAATCACCTGGCTTTTCATGTCGACAGCCGGGCCATGACCGACGAGCTGTCGGTCGACGCGGGCCAGCACGGCTGGCGGATGCTGTTCGCCGATCAGTACCCGTACGCGGGCGGCACCGGGCATTACGCCGCCTACCTGGAGAACATCGACGGCTTCGAGGTCGAGCTGGTCGCGCCCCGGCCGGCCGAGGTCGCCGAGGAGGACACGCCCGTCCCGGCCCCGGCCGCCGTGCCGGCCCCGGCCCCGCCTCCCATGCCCCCGCCCGCCGCTCCGCCGATCCGCGGCCCCGGCCCCGGCCGCGCCGCCGGTCCGCCCCTCGGTGTTCCGCCGCTCCGCGGTCCCCGACCAGCAAGACGTCAGCACGGCCGTCGAGTCAGCGAATGGTGCGCCCGCGGACGCCGAGACGCCGAGCGCCGAGCCCGCGACAGCTCAGTCGGCTCGGCCAGCCCAGTCGGCTCAGTCAGTGGGGTTGGCCCAGCCGAGGGGTCGCCCTCGGCCGGAGCCCCGCCCGTCCCCGGGGCCCCGGCCTCGGGCTCAGCCTGACCGCACCTCGTCGGTCAGCCGCAGGTCGCGGGCCGAGCGGCCCACGTGGACCTGGAACCGGCCCGCGGGCCAGACCCAGCCGCCGGCCCGCTCGTCCCAGCGGGCGAACGACCGGGCGGGCAGCCGCAGCCGCAGCCGGGCCATCGCGCCCGGCTCGGCGACCGCCGTCCCGAAGGCGGCCAGCGCCAGGACCGGCCGCCCCGGGTCGCCCGGCGGCGGGGCCAGGTAGGCCTGGACCACCTCCCGGCCGGGCCGTGACCCGGTGTTGCGGATGGTGACGACAACGTCCAGGTCCTGCCCCGCGGCCACCCGCTCCGGCGCCTCGATCGACTCGTAGGCCCAGGTGGTGTAGCCCAGGCCGTGCCCGAACGGGTAGCGAGGCTCGATGCCGCGGGCGTCGTAGCCGCGGTAGCCGACCAGCAGGCCCTCGCCGTAGGGCAGCACGCCGTCGCCGTCCGGCGTCGCGTGCAGGACCGGGCAGTCGGCCTCGGCCGCGGGCAGCGTGACCGGCAGCCGCCCGCCCGGCTCGGCCGCGCCGAGCAGCACGTCGGCCAGGACCTCGCCCATGGCCTGGCCGGGCAGCCAGGCGTAGATGATGGCCTGCACGTCCGGCGCCCAGGGCATCAGCACCGGCATGCCGGCGTTGACCACCACGATGGTGCGCCGGTTCACCGCGGCCACCCGGCGGATGAGCTCGTCCTGGTCACCGGGCAGGGCCAGGGTGGCCCGGTCGAAGCCCTCGCTCTCGGTCAGCTCGGCCGATCCCACCACCACGACCGCGGCGTCCGACCGGGCGGCCGCGTCCACCGCCTCGGCCAGCAGTTCCCGTGGGTCGCTGGCCGGGATGATGCCCAGCCGTACCCCCAGCGGCCCGGCCCCGTCCGCCGCGGGCACGAACTCCAGCCGGAGCTCGGCCTCCTGGCCGGCCTCGAAGACGATCAGGGTCCGGGCCTGGCCGGGCCGGGTGATCGCCTCGACCGGGTCCTCGGGCACCCGGGTGGTCTCCGTCGATGACGACCTTGTCGTCCAGCCACAGGGTCAGCCCGCCGATGCCGGACACGCCCAGCAGGTGCGGCCCCGACCAGGTGGCCCGGAACACCGTGGCGCAGCACGATCCGGCCGCTGCGGCCCCAGCCGACCTCGGCCGGGACCGAGTCCTCCACCAGGTCAGGGTGGGCGACGTGCGGTGCTCGGCGCGGATCTGCTGCGCCCGCGCCGGACGGGAACTCCAGCCGCAGGCCGGGCTGGCCGGACACCGGATCGGTCAGGCTGGCGGGCGGGGGAGCGGGCACGGCCTCCCAGGTCTCGGCAGCCGGTGACCGCGTGCACCTGGGCCCGGCCGGCCAGCGCGGCGGTGATCGCGTCGGCGGGCACCGAGACGCTGGACGGCATCGACGCCCGCGCTGCCGCCGCCCTGGATGGTCGGCCAGAAGGCGTTGGGGCCGGTCACGGTGACGCTGGACAGGGCGGCCGGATCCAGCGGCAGGGCACCGCCCTCGTTGCGCAGCAGGACGAACGAGGCCGCGGTGGCCCGGCGCAGCAGATCCGGGCGGATCATGGCCGCGCCGTTCATCAGCCCACCGTCGGCCAGGGCGGCGGGGCCGGGCCGCGGCGAGGTTGTTAGAGAGAAAATCAGGGTCGAGCGCCCCGAGTCGGCGTGCGAGCCGGATCAGCCGCAGGACCTTGTCGTCAATGACCTCCTCGCTGACCGTGCCGTCCTCGACGGCCTTGACCAGCGCCTCGGCCCACGGCCCGGCCGGGCCGGGCATGGATCAGGTCGAGCCCGCCCAGCGCCGTGGCCGCGGTGCTGCGGGCCGCGTGCCAGTCGGAGACGACCACGCCGTCGAAGCCCCACTCGTCTTTGAGCACGTCGCTCAGCAGGGCCCGGTTTTCTGTCATGCTCACGCCGTTGACCCGGTTGTAGGCCGCCATGACCAGCATGGTCCCGGCCTCGGTGACGCAGGCTTCGAACGGCGCCAGGTACAGCTCGCGGAGCACCGGCCCGGCGACGCGCGCGTCATAGGCCCAGCGCCGGGTCTCGCTGTCGTTGGCCACGAAGTGCTTGGGGGTGGCCGCGACGCCCGCGCTCTGCAGGCCCTGCACGTAGGCCACGGCCAGCCGGGCGGTCAGCACCGGGTCCTCGGCGAAGAACTCGAAGCCGCGCCCGCCCAGCGGGGTGCGCATGAGGTTGATGGTCGGCCCGAGCAGCACGTCGACGGCCTTGCCGCGGGCCTCGCGGCCCAGGGCGGCGGCCAGCTCCCGGACCAGGCCAGGGTCCCAGGTGGCGCCGAGCGCCGACGGGCACGGCAGGCTGGTCGACGGGGTGCGCTCGTCCTTGGTCCGGCCGCGCACGCCGGCCGGGCCGTCGGAGGTGACGATCGGGCGCAGGCCGATCTCGGGGCAGCCGGGGATCCGCCAGCTGTCGGCCCCGGTGAGCAGGGCGACCTTCTGGCTCAGGGACAGCCGGGCCAGCAGGGCCTGGTTAGCATCGGGGCCCAGCCCCGCCCGGCCTGTACGGCCGGGCTGGGCGGTGTTGGGGGGCAGGGGCAGCCCCGCCCGGCCGGGACGGCCGGGCGGGGCTGGCGCACTGGAGCTCGGCACAGTTCCCGCGTCTCAGGAAACCGGCTTGAGCTGGGTGATGGTGTACAGCACTTCGTTGATGTTGGGCCCGGGGTCCATGTACGGGTTGCTGGTCGAGGGCCATCCGGTGTAATCGCGGGTGGAGAACTCGGCCCAGGACGCGCCCAGCAGCAGCGGGGCCACCGGGACCTGGGTCGACATGATGTTCTCCAGCTTGGTCAGCGCGGCGTTCTGCACGCTGGCCGAGCCGGAGCTGGCGTACTGGGCCAGCGCGGCCTGGGCCGGCGCGTAGTTGAACCGGCCGTAGTCGCCGAGGCCGTCTTGCCGATCGGCGCCGACAGCTTGTAGTCCATCCAGTTGTCGAAGAAGAAGTACGGGCTGGTGCCCTGCTGGCCCCAGTGGATGGCCGCGGTGAAGTTGCCGGAGTTGAGGTTGGCGGTCCAGACGTTCGGCCCGTTCGGGCCGCCCTCGCCCTCGACCTTGGTGTCGAAGCCCGCCGCGTTCAGCTGCTTCACGATGAGCTGGGAGTCCTCGTAGTAGTCGCTGTAGCTGACCGGGTCCATGATCGAGAAGGTGATCTTCTGCCCGTTCTTGGTCCACTTGCCGCCGACCTTCTTCCAGCCGTCGGCGCCCAGGATCGAGCTGACCTTCTTGGCGTCGCTGGTCGTCGGGAGGTCATTGGCCAGGGACGGGGCCAGGAAGGACTTGTCGACCGGCAGCAGCAGGCCGCTGGAGGTGGTGTCGGGCGGCTCGTTGCCGGACTCGCCGTCAGTGGACAGCTGCTGGCGGTCGATGGCGTAGCTGACCGCCTGGCGCACGGCCGGGTCGTTCAGCGGCTTCTTGGTCGTGTTGAACCACAGGCCGACCACGTTGTTGTCGCTCATGTACGGCGCGCTGCTCAGCCAGGTGTGGTTGTCCGGGCTCTTGGCCAGGTAGTTCGACTGCACGCCGGTCATGGAGTTGCCGGCCCAGTCGATGGCGCCGCTGGCCACCGGGGTGACCAGGTTGGCGTTGCTGGTGTAGGAGGGGAAGTCCACCTCGGGCACGTGCAGGCTGGACTTGGCGTAGTAGTGCGGGTTCGGCGTCAGCGTGAACCCCTGCGGGCTGAACTTGCCCAGCACGAACGGCCCGGTGCCGACCGGCGTCGGGTCCTTGAACGTGGCCGGGTTGCTCAGTGACCCCCAGATGTGCTGCGGCACGATCTGGGTCTGCAGGATCAGCGGCAGGGTGGCGTACTGCGGCGCGCTGAAGGTCAGCGTGGCCGTATTCCCGGACCCGGTGGCGCTGGTCGGCACCGGGGTGGCCGGGACGTTCAGCGCCGGGAACTTCTTGATCAGGCTGAACGTGAACGCGACGTCGGCCGCGCTGAACGGCTTGCCGTCGCTCCACTTCACGCCGGACCGGGTGGTGATGGTGAGGGTCTTGCCGCCGTTGGACCAGGCATAGCTCATGCCCAGCTCGGGGATCGGCGCCTGGGTCGGGTTGAGGGTGTTGTAGACGAACAGCGGCTGTTGGTACAGGTCCACCGCGTGGGTGGTGTAGCCGGTCGAGGTGGACTGGAACGGGTTGAAGGTCTGGGTCATGGGCGACAGGGCGGTGGTCTCGATGACGAGCGGCTTGCCGGTCGCCGTCGAGCCCTTGGATCCGCTACTGCTCGAGCCGCCGCAGGCTGCTATCCCCAGGGCGAGGACGGCGGCCGCGGCCATGCTGCTTACCAGTCTGTGTTTCATTGCTTAAACTCCGTGTTGCCCGGCCGGCTGATCACCGGCCTGCTGTCTAGGACCGTTGCGGGGTCTGTCATCGGGCGGTCGATGGCTGGCCGGGCTCTACCCCGGCCTGCCTGGTGGTGGTGCTGGCACGCGAGGACCACTAGGCGGTATCCGGGGTCATCTCGCCTCCTTCTGGAGTCCTTCTTGGGGTCCTTCTCGGGGGGAGTGCAGCCAGCAGGCGGCACTGTGGCGAGCATCCGTGTTCATCGTTTCCTCGCTAGCAGTAGCGGGGAGCATGGGCGGGATCTGCTCGGCGCAGATCTCCATGGCGTGCGGGCAGCGCGGGTGGAAGCGGCAGCCCGCGGGCGGGGTGACCAGGCTGGGCGGCGCGCCCCGGCCGCGCAGCACGGGCGGCGTGGTCCGCTCGGGATCCGGGGCCGCGCTGAGCAGGAGCTGGGTATAGGGGTGGGCCGGGTGGTCGGTGACCACCTCGACCGGCCCGGACTCCACGACCTGGCCCGCGTACATGACGATGACCTCGTCGGCCAGGTAGCGGGCCGAGGCGATGTCGTGGGTGATGTACAGGATGCCCAGCCCGTCGTCGTCGCGCAGCCCGCCGAGCAGGTTGAGCAGCCCGAGCCGGATGGACACGTCGAGCATGGACACGGGCTCGTCGGCCAGCAGGACCCGGGGCCGTACGGCCAGGGCCCGGGCGATGGCCACGCGCTGGCGCTGCCCGCCGGACAGCTCGTGCGGGTACTTGCGCAGGTACTGGCTACCGGGGGTGAGGGCGACCCGCTCCAGCAGGCCGGTGATCACCTCGTCCAGCTCGGCCCGGCGGGCCAGCCCGTGGGCCAGCAGCGGCCGGGCCAGGTGGTAACGCACGTCGTGGACCGGGTTCAGCGAGGCGAACGGGTCCTGGAGCACCATCTGCACCTGGCGCGTATCCGGGCGCCGCGCGCCGGACGCGGCCTGCCCGTCCAGCAGCAGGTCGCCGGCGGTGGGGGAGATCAGCCGGGCCAGCATCCGGGCCAGCGTGGACTTGCCCGAGCCGCTCTCGCCGACGACGGCGGTGACCCGGGCCGGGGCCAGGGCCAGCGAGACGTCCTCGACGGCGTGCACCACGGTGCCGGCCGGCCTGGGGCCGAGCCGTCTGGCCCGGGGGCTCCGGAGCGTGGCGAAGTGCTTGGTCAGGTGGCGGGCCTCGAGGATCGGCACGGGCGTGGTCACAGCGTGCTCCAAATGCGGTCGGGCTCGGGCCGGTCCGGCTCGGGTCGGGCCAGCGGGCCGGGGACCGTCGCGGTTCCGTCGTGCAGCCAGCAGGCCACCACCCGGTCCGCGCCGGCCTGCGGCGGGGCCAGGACCGGGGCGGCGGTACGGCAGCGGTCCAGCGCGAACTCGCAGCGCGGGTGGAACGCGCATCCGGACGGCAGCTCGCGCAGGTCGGGCGGCGAGCCGGGGATGCCGGTCATCCGCCGCCGCGGGCCGTGCAGGCCGGGGAACGAGCTGAGCAGGCCCAGCGTGTACGGGTGGCGCGGGGAGCGGAACAGCGCGGTCGCCTGCGCCTGCTCTACCACCCGGCCCCCGTACATCACCGCGATGGTGTCGGCGATCTCGATCAGCAGCGACAGGTCGTGGGTGATGAACAGCACGGCGAAGCCGAGCCGGTCGCGCAGCTCGGTCAGCTCCTCCAGGATCTCCCGCTGGGTGACCACGTCCAGCGCCGTGGTCGGCTCGTCCATGATCACGACCTGCGGCTCCAGCGCCAGCGCCATCGCGATCATGACCCGCTGCCGCATGCCGCCCGACAGCTGGTGCGGGTAGCTGCCCAGCCGGTCGGCGCTGATGCCGACCATGTCCAGCAGCTCGGCCGGCCCGCGCCCGCCGCTCGCGCGCGCTCATGTCGGGCCGGTGCGCCCGCAGCACGTCGGTGAGCTGGGTACCGGATCGGACATCACCGGGTTGAGCGCGTTCATCGCGCTCTGCATGACCACCGCGATCTGGGACCAGCGCAATATCCGCAACTGGTTCGTCGGCCTCGAGCATGTCCACCGGCCGACCGCCGCGGTCCGGCGTGCAATCGCACCTCGCCGCCGGTGATCACGCCGGGCGCACGCAGCAGCCGGGTGATCGCGTACGCCAGCGTGGACTTGCCGCTGCCGCTCTCCCCGGCCAGGCCGAGCACCTCGCCACGGTGCAGGATCAGGTCGGCGTCGGCCACCGCGTGCACCGCTCCGGGCCCGGTGCCGTAGTCCACGCACAGGCCGCGGACCTCCAGCAGCAGCTCGCAGGGCGGACTCATCGTCGCCGCCGTTCCGGTGCGCGTGACCGGGGTCAGGCCGAGCACGTACCGGCGCCGGCGGCCGGGGGCGCCGGTCCGGCGGCGGCCCCGCGCTGCCTTGGTCAGCCCGGCCGCGCGCAGCCGCGGGTTGATGAACTCGTCGATGCCGAAGTTCAGCAGCGCCAGCGCGGTGCCGAGCAGGGCCACGGCCAGGCCCGGCGGCACGAACCACCACCAGTAGCCGCTGTTCTCGGCGTTGGCCAGCTGCGCGCAGAAGAGCATGCGTGCCCCAGCTCCAGTGCCGGGTTGACCAGCCCGAGGAAGGCCAGCGCGGTGTAGGTGCCGACCCCGTACAGCACCGTGAACAGGAACGACGAGGCCACGACCGGCATCAGGTTGGGCAGGATCTCGGTCGCCGATGATCCGCCAGCCGCGCTCGCCGATGAGCCGGGCCGAGTCGACGTAGTCCCGGCTGCGCAGGGACAGGGTCTGCGCGCGCAGCACCCGCGCGCCCCACGCCCAGCCGGTGAACGCGATGATCAGCCCGATGATCAGGTCGTCGTTGGCTGCCCGAGGAGCGCAGGAAGCCGAACAGGACGATCAGCAGCGGCAGCGCCGGCATGACCAGGAAGATGTTGGCCAGCATCGACAGCAGGTCGTCGGCCAGCCCGCCGAGGTAGCCGGCCGTGACGCCGATCAGGACCGACAGCGCGGTGGCCACCAGCGCCGGCCAGGAAGGCGACCAGGATCGTGCTGCGGCCGCCGCTCAGCAGCTGGGAGAACACGTCCTGCTGGAGCTCGGTGGTGCCCAGCCAGTGCGCCGCCGACGGCGGCAGCGGCACCGGCGGCGTTGGTGGAAGCTCGCGTTCGGGTTGTACGGGCGCGAGCCAGCGGGCCCGACGATGGCCAGCACGACGAAGGCCGAGCAGGATGCGCCAGGCCGATCAGGATCTTCGGCGAGCGGGGCAGCCGGATGCGCGCTCGCGCCGGTCGCCGTGCCGCCGGGAGGGTCGGGCTGGGCAGGTCGCCCTGGGCCGACGCTGGTGCCGGCAGTCATCGGTCAGGCCTCCTGCCGGATGCGCGGGTCGAGGAACACGTAGACGAAGTCCGCCATCAGGTTCGCGGCCAGCACGGCGAACGTGATGATCAGGAAGATGCCCTGGAGCAGCGGGTAGTCGCTGTCCTCGCACCGCCTTGCAGCAGGTAAGCCGAGGCCCGGGTAGCTGAACACGATCTCGGTGAGCAGCGCGCCGGACACCACGAAGCCGATGGCCAGCGAGAAGCCGGAGACGCTGGGCAGGATCGCGTTGCGGGCCGCGTACCAGATCACCCGGCGCTTGGGCAGCCCCTTGGCCTGCGGCGATCAGGACGTAGTCCTCGTCCATCGTGGTGATCATCACGTTGCGCATGCCGACGATCCAGCCCGCCGCCGAGGAGACCACGATGGTCAGCGCGGGCAGGACCGCGTGGTCCAGCACGTCGCTGAGGTAGGTCCAGGTTCCAGCGCCGGGAAGTCCAGGTGCTGCAGCGCGCCGCCCGAGCGGGAACCAGCCCAGCTTGGTCGAGAACAGGTCGAGGAGCCAGGAAGGCCAGGAAGAAGTACGGGGCGGCCTGGAAGAACGTGGTCGCCGGCAGCAGGTTGTCCAGCCAGGTGCCGCGCCGCCAGGCGACCAGCACCCCGAGCAGGGTGCCGAGCGCGAAGCTGATCAGGGTCGCCGTGCCGACCAGGCCCAGCGTCCACGGCAGCGCCGCCGCCGATCACGCTGGCTGACCGCTCGAACCCGTTGCTGGTGGAGATGCCCAGGTTGCCGTGCAGCAGGCTGGCCCAGTAGTGCGAAGTACTGGGCCCACAGGCTGGCCTTGGTGCCGACTGCCGAACTGGAGCTCCAGGGACCGGATCGTGGCCGGGGTGATGGTGGCGCCCTGCATCCTGGCCAGCACCGCGTCCACCGGGTTGCCGGGCATGATCCGCGGGATGAAGAAGTCCAGGTGATGGCGACGATGGCGGTGACGCAGGTAGAACGCGCAGCTTGCGGATGATCATGCGCATGGCCGGGTCCTCAGGTCGCGCTTCCTGCGTCGCGGCGGGCCGTCGGGCGTGGCCCCCGGTCGGGCCGGCAGCCGCAGCTCTCCCGGCGGTTCAGCTGGGTGGGCAGCACGATGTCCCGGCCGCGGGGCTCGTCGTGCCCGGCGCGGCCGGGCCGATCATCGCGTGCAGCGGTCTCGAACGCGGTCGCGCCCAGCTCCTGGATCGGCTGCCGCACGCTGGTCAGGCTGCGGGCTCAGGTGCCGGGCCACCGGGATGTCGTCGAAGCCGCACACCGCCACCTGGCCGGGCACGTCGATGCCGCGCTCGGGCCAGCGCGTGCATGCACGCCGATGGCGGTCTGGTCGTTGCGCGCACACGATGGCCCGCGGCAGCGGACGCCCGGCGGCCAGCAGCCGCTCGATCACCCGCGCGCCCGCCCGCCGCCGAGTAGTCGCCCTGCCAGCTGCGGCCCGCTGCAGTGCTCGACCCCGGCCGCCGTGGTCAGCCGCACCAGTCGCCGCCTGCACCGGGCCACGTTGTCCGGGCTGTCCGGGTGCCCGGCCAGGTAGGCGATCGAGTCGGTAGCCGTGGTCGCTCGGCCAGGTGCTCGGACCAGCTCGCGCGATCCCGGCCTCGTTGTCGCTGCGCACGTTCACGGTCGTCCGGCGTCGGGCACGCAGGCCAGCGTGACCACCGGCACCTGCCGCGCCAGCCGGGTCGAGCTGCTCGGGCTCCAGCACCCGGTCGTGCAGGATCAGCCCGTCGCTCTTGCGGGCCAGCGCGAAGATCCGCCGGCCGTCGCTGCTCGTGCAGGTCCACCGACCGGATCAGCAGGTCGTAGCCGTAGCGCTGGGCCACCACCTCCATGCCCCGGTTGATCATGTCCGGGAACTGCAGGTTCTCGTCCTCGTCCGCGAACATGCCCTCGCCGGGGCGACAGCTGCGGGCCGCCGGACCACGACGCCGACGACCTCCTTGAGCCGGACGCTCAGCGCCCGCGCCGCGCCGTCGGGCACGAACCCGAGCTCGGCGACGGCCTGCAGCACCCGGTCCCTGGTCTCCTCGCGGGGATTGCGCTGGCCCGTTCAGCACCCGCGACACCGACGCGATCGACACCCCCGCCGCCCGGGCCACGTCGTAGATCGTCGGCGGCAGCTCCGCCCCGTCGCCGTCGGTGTCGCTGCCGGCGTCGGCCGCGGCCGTTCGGCCAGGTCTCCGTCGATCCCGCTTGTCATTCTGGTCCTCCGCTCGGCCTCCGCACCGCCACCTTCGGGGGTGCGGTAAGCGCTTACTGCGAGCGGTAAGCGCTTACCTTGATCACCAGGGCCGGAGGGCGACGGCTTTCACGTCGCCGGCCTGGCAGTGGGGTAAGCGCTTACCGGGCGCTCGTTGCGAGCTTAGATCCGGGCACATCAGGACTCAAAGCACGAGTCGGCACTGTTACGAAACCGTGACATCAGGTTTCCGGCCCGGCCCGCAACGTCACCGCTGGCCCTCCGGTGATGCTGGAGCAGCACCAGAGGCCCACCGATGATGCTCGCCGCCGCCGCCCGTCTCCGCCCCTGTGACACGAGCGTCCCAGGTGACAGCTGAGCACGCGCCCAGCCCCACCCGCGGTGATCATGGTCGTGGGTGCCTAGTTGCCTACACCCGGGTGTAGGCAACTGGCCCCACGGCTGGCCGTCCGGGGTCGCTCGTCCCAGGGACCACGGTGGTCTCACTCGTCACGCCGCCCTGGTCTGGATGCCCCGAAGCCCACACCCGGCCCGTAACCGGGCGTCCAGGCCGGCTGGCTGGCACCCGAGCGGACCAGTAGCGCGGACTGTCCCAAATGCCGCGTATTATCCCGGCCGTTACCAAGGGCTATCGCCTGGTCACGGCAGCGCAGCGCGCCCAGCCAGCCCAGCCCCACAGCGATCCCCATCTGAGACGTCCGCCCCGGCAGTGGCCAGCCCGGCCGCCCCGGCGCCGTCCGCCTCGGGGCCCGGCGCGCCCCGGTGGCCGCGAAACATTCTCGGCAACAAACGTCGCTCGGATCGGTTCGTTTGCCCGCCGCGTAACGGCCAGGAAACGTGCCGGAAACGCGCCCATGGGACATATGAATGCGTTACTGACAACACCGAAGCGGTCGGCTGGGACCGAGCTGGTCGGCGCTGCCTGGCCTCCCCCGGCACACCCCTTCGCTTCAGCCTCTGGAGGCGGAGAGTGGTTCCCTACGCAACTTGGCTCAGCCCAGGCGATAACGCCTGGCAGATGACGGCGGCGACGCTCGTCGGTCTGATGAGCATCCCCGCCCTCGCCGTCTTGTACGGCGGGATCGTCCAGAAGAAATGGGCCGTGAACACCATGATGATGGTGTTCAGCGCGTTCTGCCTCACCCTCATCGTCTGGGTCCTGTGGGCGTTCAAGATGGGCTTCGGCACGCCGTGGATCGGCACCTTCGTGGGCGTGCCCGGGACGTCGTCGGGGCGCGGCGGCGAGCAGGGCCAGGCCCACATCCCGCTGATCAAGGGGCTGGCGCCCGAACTTCAGGTTCCCGCAGGGATCGCTGGTCTACTTCCAGTTTGTCTTTGCCGCGATCACCCCGATCCTGTTCATCGGCAGCGTGGTCGGCCGGATCAAGTTCAAGGTCTGGCTGATCTTCGTGCCGCTGTGGATCACCTTCGCCTACGCGGTGAACGCGTTCCTGCTCTGGGGCGGCGGCTTCTGGGCGGGCAAGGGCGCGCTGGACTTCTCCGGCGGTTACGTGATCCACCTGGCGGCCGGCGTCTCCGGCTTCGTCGCGGCGGCCATGGTCGGCCCGCGGCTGGCCAAGGACCGGGACACTCGGCAAGCCCGAACAACCTGCTGTTCATCGCGGTCGGCGCCGGGCATCCTGTGGCTGGGCTGGAACGGCTTCAACGGCGGTGACCCGTACTTCGCCGGCGCCGACGCCACCGCGGCCGTCGTGAACACCAACCTGGCCACCGCCGTGCGCCATGATGACCTGGATCATCTGCGACATGGGCTTCGGCAAGAACAAGAAGCCGACGTTCCTCGGCGGCGTCAACGGCATGATCTGCGGCCTGGTCGGCATCACCCCTGCGGCGGGCTACGTCAACGGCGTCGGCGCGATCGTCATCGGCGTGGTCTGCTCCTCGTTCGTCTGGGTGCTGCTTCACCTACCTGCCCCGCAAGGTCTGGCCGTTCAACAAGGTCGACGACGCGCTCGGCGTGGTCTACACCCACGGCTTCGCCGGCCTGCTCGGCGGCCTGCTGGTCGGCCTGCTCGCCGACCCGAAGATGATCGTCTACCTGGGCCTCGGCAAGAACCCCGACGTCACCACGGCCGGCCTGTTCTACGGCCACCCGCGGCAGCTGCTGATCCAGGCGCGGCGCGGCGCTGACCGGTCATCGTCTGGGACGCCTTCGTGACCTTCGTGATCCTCAAGGGCATCAGCCTGTTCACCAGCCTGCGGATGACCGACGCCGAGCTGGCCATCGGCGACCTGGCCGTGCACGGCGAGGTGGCCTACCCCGAGGACGAGCCGGAGGCGGTCCCGGCCATGGTCGGCGACGCCACCGACCACAAGGGCGCCGGGCGATCCCATCTCGGACGGCGCCAAGGTCATGGCCGACTGATAACAGCAAGAAGCGTTCCCTGCATCTGATAACAGCAAGAAGCGTCGCACGCACCGCACGCACCACCCGGCTGATAACAGCAAGAAGGCAGAGCAGCAGCGCAGCTGGCCTGGCGCCCACGACCCTCGCGGGCGCCAGGCCGCTGCCGTGCCACGGGCCCCGGTCCAGCCGCCGTGGCCCGTGGCTCGGTGGCCTCCTCCGGCCCGCCCACGCCACCAGGTCGCCCGGCTGCCGCCGTCACCGGGCCCGCCCCGGCCTCTCGGCTGCCGCCGTCGCCCGCCCACGTCCCGCCCGCCGCCTCACCCGCCGGCCACGGTCCGGCGCCGTCCAATTCACCCGCCGGGGATGAGCCGCCCCCCGCCCGGCCGGGGCATCCTGACCTGTGCTGCGCGCCCCGCTGGCCGCAGCGGGGAAAGGAGCCAGACCATGGCTGTGATGACCGCCGAGACCCGGCCGCGGCGAGATCCACCGGTACCAGCTCGACTCCGGGCTCGGGCACCTGACCGTCGCCGAGCGCGCGGCCCGGGGAAGGCGGCCCGGGCCGAGGTGCCGCGGGAGAGCCACGCCGCAGCTCGAGCTGCCCTCGGACCGGCCCGACCCGGTCAGCCTGCTGGAGGAGCAGTCGGCCGACCGGGTGCCGGAGCTGGTCCCGGTCCGCTACGGCCGGATGCTGGTCTCGCCGTTCACCTACTTCCGCGGGGCGGCCCTGCCGATGGCCAGCGACCTGGCCGGCACGCCGGTCACCGGGCTGGCCGTGCAGGCCTGCGGCGACGCCCACCTGTCCAACTTCGGCATCTTCGGCTCGCCCGAGCGCCACCTGGTCTTCGACGTCAACGACTTCGACGAGACCCTGCCCGGCCCGTGGGAGTGGGACGTCAAGCGGCTGGCCGCCAGCCTGGAGGTCGCCGCGCGGCGGCAACGGGTTCTCCGGCAAGCAGCGCCGGGCGATCGTGACCGCCACCGTGAGCAGCTACCGGCTGGCCATGCGCCAGTTCGCGGGCATGAGCGACCTGGACGTCTGGTACGCGCACGCGGACATGGACGAGCTCCGCCGCCGGTTCGGGGCGCGGCTGACCGGCCGCGGCAGCGCAAGCAGGTCGGCAAGGGCCTGGCCAAGGCCCGGACCCGGGACAGCATGCAGGAGGTCAACAAGCTGACCCGCATGGTGGACGGCAGGCCGCGGATCATCTCCGACCCGCCGCTGATGGTGCCCGATCGACGAGCTGGCCGCCGACCGCCAGGCCGACCGCAAGTTCATCGAGTCCGAGCTGTCCGACCTGATCGGCAAGTACCGGCGCACCCTGGAGACCGACCGGCGGCTCCTGCTCGACCAGTTCCAGTTCGCCGACCTGGCCCACAAGGTGGTCGGCGTGGGCAGCGTCGGCACCCGCTGCTGGATCGTGCTGATGCTCGGCCGCGACGACACGACCCGCTGTTCCTCCAGGTCAAGGAGGCCTCGGAGTCGGTGCTCAGCCGGTACGTGGGCGCCAGCAAGTACGCCAACCAGGGCCAGCGGGTCGTGGCCGGCCAGCGGCTCATGCAGGCCTCCAGCGACATCTTCCTGGGCTGGCAGCGGACCGAGGCCGGGCTCGACGGGCAGGCCCGCGACTTCTACGTCCGCCAGCTCCGGGACTGGAAGTTCTCCATCGACATCGACATGCATGGTCCCGCGCGGCATGGGCGCTGTACGGCGAGCTGTGCGGCTGGACGCTGGCCCGCGCGCACGCCCGCTCCGGCGACCGCATCGCCATCGCCGCCTACCTGGGCGGCTCCGACGGTCTTCGACAAGGCCATCGCCGCAGTTCGCCGGCGCCTACGCCGACCAGAACGAGCGCGACTACGACGCGCTCGTCGGCGCCGTCGCCTGGGGCGGATCACCGCGACACCGGACCATGTAGCTGACCAGATGACCGCCGCTGACGCCGAGCAGCAGCATGCCCAGGCCATCCGCCGGCGCTACCTCATCCGGTTCGAGGAAGACACGCTCCGACCGCGGCCGCTGTGGATCCGGCTGATCATCGAGTTCGTCGGAACGTTCCTGCTGGTGACCGTGGCCGCGGGCGCCGGGGTGATCAACCACTACGCGGGCGGTGACCCGATCACCAGGGCCGCCGCCGTGGTCGCGCCCGGGCTGCTGGTCATGGCCCTGATCTACGCCTGGGGCCCGCTGTCCGGGCTGCACATCAACCCCGCGGTCACGCTCGCCTTCTACGGGCGCGGCGTGTTCCCGAGAGGCTGGGTGCTGCCCTACTGGGTGGCTCAGTTCGCCGGAGCCATCCTGGGCGCCCTCTTCCTGCAGGGCATGTTCGGCACGTGACGACGGGGGGAATTATCCGATTAACAGGCCCGGCGGGGACTGGCGGGCCTTCGTCATGGAGATGGTGCTGACCGCGATCCTGGTCAGCGTGATCCTGCACACCGCGACCGGCAGCCGGAGCATCGGCCACAACGCCGCCCTCGCGGTCGGCGCGACCATCGCGCTGCTCGGCCTGTTCGCCAGCCCGATCAGCGGCTCTCCATGAACCCGGCCCGCACCCTAGGCCCCGACATCGTGGCCAATAACTTCACCGGCTGGTGGTGCTACGTGGGCGGGGACCTGCTCGGCGCGGCCATCGCGGTAGCGCTCATCGGCCTGGTCCGGGGCGCGCCGGACAAGGCCGAGATCGAGGCCGCCGAGGGCGGCGGCGGCTGCGCCGCTAGGCCCTGTTCGCCATGCCCTGTGCTCGCTAGTGGCCGCGGAACGCCTCCTCCAGCCACCACGAGCCGCGGTCGGCGGTGACCTTGGCGTCGATCACCAGCGGCCGGTCCCGGCTGCCCGTCCAGCCAGGCCCGCACCGGGCCGAGGTCGGCCGGGCGCGCGCACGGTCACGCCCGTCGCAGCCGAAGCCGCGGCCGATGGCGGCGAGGTCGGCGGGCGGGAACGTGACCGTGTCCAGCGGGTACCCGTCCGGGCCGAAGTGGTGCACCTCCGCGCCGTAGGCCGTCGTCGTCGTAGACGACGATGACCATCGGCAGGCCGAGCCGGACGCACGGTCTCCAGCTCGCTGATGCCCATCAGCGCGCCGCCGTCGCCCAGCGCGGCCACCGTGAGCCGGTCCGGCCGGGCGATGGCCGACGCCGATCGCCGAGGCCGAGGCCGAGCCCGATCGACTGGTAGGCCTGGGTGAAGCGTGAAGCCCGTCTGGCGTCCGGGCACCGACAGGAACATGCTCGGGTAGCCCATGAAGTTGCCGGAGTCCACGGCGACGATCCGCTCGGCGGGCAGCAGGTCGTCCAGCGCGATCGTCAGCGTGCGCGGGTCGATCCGCTGCCCGTCGCTCTCGTCGGTCGAACGGCACGTCGCGCCAGCGCACCTCGCGCGGCGATCCGCTCCGCGCAGCCCGGCCGACCGGTAGCCGCCGGTGTCCGTCCGCGGCGCGGCCAGCAGCCGCGGTCACGGCCCGGCGCGGTCGCGGCGACGTCGCCGGTCACGCCCAGGCTGACCGGCCGGTGCGCGCCGATGGCCGCGGCGTCGATGTCCACCTGGGCCACGGGCGCGCCCGGGCCGATCAGCGCGCCGTGCCGCAGCGTCCACATGTTCAGCGAGCAGCCCCAGCCGACCACCAGGTCGGCGCCGCGGATCAGCTCGGCGGCCAGCGGCGAGGCGAAGCCGCCGCTGACGTCCAGGTCCCACGGGCTGCCCCGGAACAGCCCCTTGGCCGCGGCCGAGGTGGCCAGCAGCGCGCCGCAGGCGTCGGCCAGCCGCTCGCAGGGCCGGCCTGCGGGCCCGCTGGCCCGCGCGCCGCGGCCGGCGATGAACACCGGCCGCTGCGGCGCCGCTCCAGCAGCGCCGGCCAGCGCCTGCGGCCTGGCGGCTCCGACGGCCGGGCGGCCGCGTCGCCGCGCGGCATGCGCTGGGCCGGGCTGCACGTCGGGCCAGGTGCACTCGCCCGCCTGCACGTCCAGCGGCAGGGCCAGGATCACGCAGCGCCGCTCGCCGGCCGCGGTCCGGTAGGCGCGGACCGCGTCGTCCACGGCGAAGCCGGCGGAGTGCAGCCGGGCCGGCGTGGCGCCGACCGCCGCGGCGATCGCGCGCCACGTCGATCCGGAAGTTGGACTGCTTCGCGCGCCTGGCTCACGTCGGCGGCCAGCACCAGCAGCGGCGTCCGGCTCTTGGCCGCCTCGGTGATGCGCGGTCAGCGCGTTGGTCAGGCCCGGTCCCTGGTGCAGCGACAGCACGCCCGGCCGCCCGCTGAGCCGGGCCCAGCCGTCGGCCATGCTGGCCGCGCCGTTCTCGTGCCGGGCCGCGACGAACCGCGCGCCGCGCGCGATCAGCGCGTTGGTGACGTGGAAGTTGCCGCTGCCGACCAGGCCGAACACGGTGTCCGCGCCCAGGTCGGTCAGGGCCTGCCGCGACGGCCTCGCTGACCAGCATCAGGACTCGCGCTCGACCAGGGCCAGCACCCGGGCCGGGCTGCCGGAGCCGCCGGCGATCGGCAGCGGCGCCGGCGATCACCACCGCGCCCGGTGGCCGGCAGCCGGGCCAGGTTCTGCAGCTGGGTCAGGCCGTACTTGCCCGCCCCGAGCAGCGCCGAGTGGCAGGGGAACGGCGGGTCGAACGAGTGCGCCGTCCCCGCGTCGGTGCCCACCGTCTCGACGCCCGATGCCCGATCACCGGCGCCTCCTCGGCCAGCCAGCGGGCGCACTCCACCGAGACGCCCGGCGTGTGCGGGCCGGTCTCGTTGGCGTTGAGGAACTCCTCCTGGCTGCCCGACCGGGCGTCCCAGCCGGTCCGGTACAGCAGCCAGCCCCGCTCGGGCAGCGGGCCGTGCTCGGCCTCCCACTGCTTGATGTGCTCCACCTCGAGCAGGAAGTCCGGGTCGGCCGCGGCCTGCGCGCTGAAGTCCAGCACCACCGCCGGCGCGATCAGGCGGCCCGCCGGGCACCTGGCGACACGTCCTCGCCGTCCCGCCCGGTGATCCAGTGCACCGGCGCGTCGAAGTGCGTGCCGGTGTGCTCGCCGGTGGTGATGTCGTTCCAGTACCAGGCCGGCCCGCGCTCGTCGTAGCGGCTGACCTCGCGCAGCGAGAACGGCACGGTATTGCTGAACGGCGGCCGGCAGCTGGATCACCGGCGTGGTCGACTCCAGCCGGGCGGTCAGGTCGACGACCTCGACGGCGCCGGACGCCGAGATGGCGGTGACGAGCTGGTCAAGAATCGGCATGGCGCGCCTCCGGCGACATGCGGCGGCTCGCGGGGGCGGCTGCCGCGCGAGGCATGCACCAGATTGCCGCTGCCGGCCAGTCGAGCACAATAGAGAGCATGAGCAAGCCCGTGACCAAGGCCACGACCATCGTGACCGACGACGGCGTGCCGATCGACGCCGTGCACCTGCCCGGCGACGCCGATCTGGGCATCGTCGTCGCGCACGGGTTCACCCTGAACTGGCAGCGGCCGGCGGTGTGGCGGGTGGCCACCCGGCTGAACCGGTTCGGCGGCGTGGTCAGCTTCGACTTCCGCGGCCACGGCCGGTCCGGCGGGCTGTCCACGCTCGGCGACAAGGAGATCAAGGACGTCGACATAGCCGTGGCCTACGCCCGCGAGCTCGGCTACGCCAGGGTCGCCACTGTCGGCTTCTCCATGGGCGCCTCGACCGTGCTGCGGCACGCCGGCCTGATCGGCGGCGTCGACGCCGTCGTCTCGGTCAGCGGCCCCGGCCGCTGGTACTACCGCGGCACCAAGCCGATGCGGCGGGTGCACTTCGCCATCGAGCACCGGGTCGGCCGGATGTTCGTGCGCCGGTTCCTGGGACACCACGATCAGCAGCGGCCGGTGGGACCCGGTGCCCGTGCCGCCCGCCGACGCCGCGGCCCAGATCGCGCCGACCCCGCTGCTGATCGTGCACGGCGACCAGGACGAGTTCTTCCCCGTTGACCACGCCGAGCAGCTCTACGCGGCCGCCCGCGAGCCCAAGGAGCTGTGGATCGATGCCCGGCTTCGGCCACGCCGAGTCCGGCGCCCAGCCGCCGCTGCTGGACCGCATCGGCGGCTGGCTGGAGGCGGCCGTGCCCGCCGTCGCCGCGTCCCGCCGCGGCCAGCCCCAACGCCGTGGCCTAAAAAGGGGCCGCGGTCAGTCGGCGGCCCAGGGGTTGACCAGGTCCACGCCCGTGCCCTCGAAGTCCTTCGTGTTGCGCGTGGCCAGCGTCGCGCCCAGACGGCGGCGAGACTGCCGCTATCTGCGCGTCGGCTACGCCGATGGGTCGGCCGGACTGCTCGCGGTCGGTGACGACCAGGCCGTAGACCTGCGCGGCCACGGCGTCAAACGGTGCGACCCGCTCCTCGAAGTCCTCCTCGAGCAGGCCGCGGACCGCCTCGGTGAGATCCGTCCGCGCCGCGTCCCGCCGGGCAGGCGGGTGACTCCGTACCACAACTCGGCGGCCGTGATGGCGGTCGTGCCCACCTCGCTGGCGTCGAGCTCGTCCAGCCAGGCCAGCACGCCCGGGTCGGGTTCGGAGCGGGTGAGTTCGGAGACGACGTTGGTGTCCAGCAGGATCAACGGTCAAAGTCCGCTGCTCGGGCCGCCTCGTCACGGTCGGGAAGCTCAAGCTGGCCCAGGGCCGCGAACCGCGCGTGGATCCGGGTGCCGAGGCCGCCGGCGCCCGACGGCGGGGCCAGGACGTCGTGGAGGATGGCCCGGACCTCGGACTCCATGGAGCGGCCGTGCCGTGCCGCCCGGACGCGGAGGCGGCCTTTGGTCTCCTCGTCCAGTCCGCGAATCGTCAGCGACGCCACCACGTGCCCCCTTCGTCTCCTGCATGCATTGCTATCAATGCTAGCACTGTTAGGGTCGGTGTCCGTGGAAGATCGCATTCTGGGCCGTACCGGCCGTGCCGTCTCCGTCGTGGGCCTGGGCACCTGGCAGCTCGGCGCGGACTGGGGCGATGTCGCCGACGCCGACGCGCTGGCCGTGCTCGACGCGGCGGCGGAGGCCGGGCGTCACCTTCCTGGACACCGCCGACGTCTACGGCGACGGCCGCAGCGAGACGGCTGATCGGCCAGTTCCTGGCCGCTGATCCGGGGCTGCCGATGACGGTGGCGACCAAGATGGGCCGCCGCGTTCCGCAGGACCCGGCGCAGTACACGCTGGCCAACTTCCGGGCCTGGACCGACCGGTCCCGGGCCAACCTGGGCATCGACACGCTGGACCTGGTCCAGTTGCACTGCCCGCCGACGCCGGTCTTCTCCACGCGATGCGGTCTACGACGCCCTGGACACCCTGGTGGCCGAGAAGCGCATCGCCGCGTACGGGGTGAGCGTGGAGACCTGCGCCGAGGCGCTGGCCGCGATCTCCCGCCCCGGCACCGCCAGCGTGCAGATCATCTTCAACGCGTTCCGGCGCAAGCCGCTGGATCAGGTGCTGCCCGCCGCGCAGGCCGCCGGGGTAGGGATCATCGCGCGGGTCCCGCTGGCCTCGGGGCTGCTGTCCGGCCGGTACACCCGCGACACCACGTTCGGCGCCGATGACCACCGCAACTACAACCGGCACGGCGAGGCGTTCGATGTCGGGGAGACCTTCTCCGGCGTGGACTTCGGCACCGGTGTCGACGCGGCGCGGGAGTTCGCCACCCTGGTGCCCGGCCGGCGCCGCCCCGGCACAGGCCGCGCTGCGCTGGATCATCCAGCAGCCCGGCGTCACCACGGTGATCCCCGGCGCGCGCAACGCCGAGCAGGCGCGGCAGAACGCCGCCGCGGCCGGCCTGCCGCCGCTGACCGATGCGGAGTTGGGCCAATCCAGGATCTCTACGACCGCCGGATCCGCGCCCTGGTCCACGACCGCTGGTGAGCTAGCCCCGACCTAGCCCTGGAGGTGCTGGGCGAAGAAGCCGAACACCTTCTCCCAGCCGTCCATGGCCTGGACCGGCCGGTACATCGGGGTCTGGTAGTAGAAGAACGCGTGGTTGGCGTCGTCGTACCGGTGGAACTCGTAGGTCTTGCCCAGCCGCTTGAGCTCGGCCTCGTGCTGGTCCACCTGCTCGGGCGTGGGGTGCTTGTCGTCGTTGCCGAACAGGCCGAGCAGCGGGGCGGTCGAGGCCCTCGGTGTAGTCGATCGGCGCCACCGGCTGGGCGGGCGACAGGTTCTCCGGCGGCATGATCACCCCGCCGCCCCACAGGTCGGCCACCGCGTCCCAGCCGGTGGTCCGCGAGGCCGTCAGCACGGCGTCCCGGCCGCCGGAGCAGGTGCCAATGATCCCGACCTTGCCGTTGCTGGTCGGCTGCTCCTTGAGCCAGTCCATGGCGGCGGCCAGGTCGGCCACCACGCCCTCGTCGGGCGCCCCGCCCTCGGAGCGCACCTTGGCCGCCACGTCGTCGGGGGTGCCGTGGCCGAAGCGGCAGTACAGGTCGGGGCAGATCACGGTGTAGCCGTGCCGGGCCAGCCGCTCGCAGAACTCGCGGAAGAACTCATCCCAGCCGGGCAGGTGGTGCACGGCCACAATGCCGGGCGTCGGCGCGTTGCCGGTCGGGCGCGCCACCCAGGCGTGGATATCGTCCCCCTGGCCGCCGGGAAAGCTGATCACCTCGGCCGTGATGCCCTCAAGCGAGTCGGTCCTGAATGAGTTCCACATGGTGATCTCCTCAGCGTTGAGTTCCGGAAGCCGTCCAACGGTAGCGGACCTCCGCCGCGGAGTTCGAGCGGGCCTGGGCCGAGACCTCGCCGGGCCGGGACGGACGCCGGGCCGGGACCGCGACGAGCCCGGCGACCAGCGCCGCGACGGCCAGCAGCACCAGGCCGCACACCCACAGCGCGACGTGCAGCCCGGCGGTGAAGGCCAGCGCCTGAGCCGGTCCGAGCCGGGCGCCGCCGGCGCCGCCCGGCAGCCGCGCGTAGACCAACGCGCCGAGCACGGCCACGCCGAACACCTGGCCGACCTGGCGCAGCGAGTTGACCACCGCCGACGCCATGCCCGCCCGCGGCACGTCCACGGCCGACATGGCGATGGCGCTGATCGGCGTCCCGCACAGCCCGATGCCGCCGCCCAGCAGCGCGAAGTTCCACCAGATCGCGCTCAGTGGCGTGCTGGGCGCCAGCCTTAGCAGGCCCAGCGTGGCCGCCCCGGCGATGACCAGCCCGGCGATCAGCGGCCAGCGCTCGCCGATCCGGCCGGTCAGCCGGCCGGACCAGGTGGCGGCCAGCGCGTAGGACACGCCCACGGTGGCCACGTCCAGCCCGGCCCGGACGGCCGAGTGGCCCTGGACCTGCTGGAAGTACGCGCTCAGGTAGACGATCAGCCCGACGAACGCGAAGAACACCCCGGCCGCCGCGATCCCGGCCGCCGTGAACGCCGGCCGCCGGAACAGGGCCACGTCGATGAGCGGCCCGGCCCGGCGCCCGGCCCGGCGCCGCTCGGCGGCCACGAAGACGGCCAGCCCGGCCGCCCCGGCCGCGAACGCCGCGGCCACCACCGGGGCGCCCCAGCCGCGCGACTGCCCCTCGATGGTGCCGAAGGCCAGGGCGGCCAGCGCGAACGTCACCAGCCCCGCGCCAGGCCAGTCGAAGCGGGCCGCGCCGGCCCCGCGCGGCAGTCGCGGCACGAACCGGGCCGCCGCCAGCACCAGCAGCCCGGCCAGCGGCACGTTGATCAGGAACACCCAGCGCCAGCCCAGCCCGTCCACCAGCAGGCCGCCGATCGGCGGCCCCAGGGCCAGCGCCAGCCCGGACGCCGTCGACCACACGCCGATGGCCACGGCCCGCTGCCGTTCGTCGGTGAACGTGGCCCGCAGGATAGTCAGGCTGCCCGGCACCAGCAGCGCCGGGCCGATGCCCTGGAGCACCCGGGCGGCCAGCAGCACGCCGACCGCCGGGGCCAGCCCGGCGGCCAGCGAGCCCAGCCCGAAGATGGCCGTGCCGACCAGGAACAGGCCCTTGCGCCCGTAGCGGTCTCCCGCCGCCCCGCCCGCGACCAGCAGGCTGGCGTAGACGATCACGTAGGCATCGACGATCCACTCCAGGTCGGCCGGGCTGGCGTGCAGGTCCCGGCCCATAGTGGGCAGGGCCACGCTGACCACGGTGGTCGACAGCACGGCCAGGAACAGCCCGGCCGACATCACGGCCAGCGTGAGCCAGGACCGGCTAGCGCGCATCTTCGGGCAGTTCCGGGCGGTCGATGACGCGCAGCCAGGACCCGTCCGCCTGGCGGCGCGCCACCTGGACCCTGATGCCCGTGCCATCCGCGGAGCGGGTCGAGGTCAGAGCCAGGTCACCGCTGCGCACCGTGGGCAGCGGCGACTCGGGCTCCCGGTGCGGGACGTGGACCAGCATCTGGGCCAGGACCTCGCGGATGGCCGTCCGGCCCACGGTCTCGCGGCCCGGCGGATAGGCCATCACGGCGTCGGGCTCGTACAGGTCGGCCAGGCCGTCCGCGTCGCCCGCGTTGGCCCGGTCCACGAACAGCCGGGTCAGCTCCTCCGGGCTCGCCGCCCGCTCGGTCGTATCACTCATGGCGGTGCCTCCCACCTGTTGTCGTTTCCGTCACTGCCATCCTGCGTCCGAGGGATCTATAAGTCCAAGAGCTAGTTCGTCTGCCGACTATAATCAGCAGTTATGGAGATCCGTCAGCTTGAGTACCTCGTCGCCGTGGTCGAGGAGGCCAGCTTCACCAGGGCCGCGGCCCGGGTGCACGTCGCCCAGCCGGGCGTCAGCGCCCAGGTCCGCCAGCTCGAGCGGGAGCTGGGCGAGCCGCTGCTTGACCGCTCGGGCAAGACCGTCCGGCCCACCGCGGCCGGTGCCGCGGTGCTGCCCTACGCGAGGGCCGCGCTCGCCGCGGTAGCCGGGGTCCGGCTGGCCGTGGACGAGCTGTCCGGCCTGCTGCGCGGCCGGGTCGCGGCAGGCATGATCGTCTCGTGCACGGCGACCAGCCTGCCCGACGTGCTGGCCGAGTTCCACCAGCTGCATCCGGGCGTGGTGATCACCCTGGGCGAGGCCAATTCCTCCGATCTGCTGGCCGGCCTGGTCAGCGGGACGCTGGACCTGGCCCTGGTCGGCCTGGCCGGGCCGCCGCCAGCCGGGCATCGACACCCAGGTGGTGGCCGACGAGCCGCTGGTGGCCGGGGTCGCTCCGGACAATTCGCTGGCCGCGGCGGACGGTCTCGCGCTGGCCGAGCTCGAGGGCCGTGACCTGATCTGCCTGCCCCGCGGCACGGGCGCCCGGACCGCGCTCGAGGACGCCTACGCGGTGACCGGGACGCGGCTGCGGGTGGCCTTCGAGGCCAGCGACCCGCGGGTGCTGGTCCACCTGGCCGGGCGCGGCCTCGGGGTGGCCATCCTGCCCGCGTCGATCGTTGCCGCCAGCCCGCTGCACGGGGTCCCGCTCCGCGGGCCCGGCCTGCGCAGTCAGCTGGCCCTGGCCTGGAACACCGGCGCCGCGGGCGGGCCCGCGGCCCGGGCGCTGATCGCCCATGCCCGCCAGGCCCTGGCTCCGGTGGCGGCGCCCGCCTGACCTGGGTCAGGCGGGCCACCTGGTTAAGGAATCGGCTGCTCTTCGGCCGCGGACTCGTCCGTGCTGGCGGCGGCGGCGCGGCGGCGGATGTCCTCCAGGCTGTCGCGCAGCGCCAGCCAGACGGAGGCCAGGCTGGCCGCCTCGGGCAGGCCGCCGCCGATGGCGCCGCCCGGCCCGGCCTGGTCGCCGAGCGCGGTGAGCGCGGTGCTGGCCGGCGCCGAGCAGGCCCGGGTCGGTGGCCTCGAGCATGACCGCGGTGGCGCTGACCCGGACGGTCAGCTGGCGGCGGCCGGCCTCCTCCGGCGCCTCGTCGCTGGTGCCGGTCACGTCGGCGTCCCGCAGCGCCTCCCTGGCCTGGTCCAGGTCCACGCCCAGCGCGGCCAGCGCCCGGGCCGCCGCGGTGTCGGGGTCGGTCAGCGTGGCCAGCAGCAGGTGGTGGGAGCCGACGGGGCTCGGCCCGGCCAGCCGCGCCGCCTCGTCCAGGCTGACCTCGGCGGCCGGGGTGGTGCGCAGCTCGTCGGACTCGTCGAGGTCCTCGGGCTCCAGCGAGTCGCCGTACCGGGGCCCGGTGCGGCGGCGCAGCCAGCGGCGCGGCTCGGGCCCGTGGGTCACCGGCAGCGCGTCCAGCAGGGCCATCCGCACCGCGGCCAGGTCGCCCGCGTGCTCGATGAGGATCTGCGCGCCGAGGCCGCTGCCCTCGCGGACCAGGCCGAGCAGCAGGTGCTCGGTGCCGATGTAGCTGTGGTGCAGGGCCACCGCCTCGCGCAGCGACAGCTCCAGCACCTTCTTGGCCCGCGGGGTGAACGGGATGTGCCCCTTGGGCGACTTCTGCCCGGTGCCGACCCGGGCCCGGATCTCCTGCCGGACCTCGGGCGCGCTCATGCCCAGTCGCCCCAGGGCCCGCGCGGCGGGCCCTTGCTGCTCGCGGAGCAGGGCGAGCAGCAGGTGCTCGGTGCCGATGTAGTTGTGGTTCAGGCCGGCGGCCTCGTCCTGGGCCAGCACGACGACGTGCCGGGCACTCTTGGTGAATCGCTCAAACATGGGACTAACCGTGCACCCAGGCTTGGTACCCCGTCAATACCATGCTATTAGTAAGGTGTGGGTGGAGATAGCCGGGGCTTTGACCGCGGAGACTTTGATAACCGGGACTGGGACGACCGTCTCGACGCCTGGGAGGCGGAGCTTGAGCTGACCGCTCAGGTGGAGGGCTCGGACTGGGTCACGCTGGAGCGGGCCGCGGCCGACACCGGCGCCTCCCGCGCCGCGTTGCGTAACTGGTACCGGACCGGGCAGATCCCGTCCCGCCTGGTCGACGGGCCGCACGGCCCGCAGCGGCTGGTCCCGCTGGCCATGGTGGCGGCCCGCGCCGAGGCCTCGCCCCGGCTGCGCCGCACGGCCCAGCGCCGCCTGGACGCCGAGGCTCAGCTGGAGCTCCTTCGCCACCGCGTCGACCAGCTAGAGCTCCGCCTGGCCGCCCTGGAGCAGCCCCGCCCGCCCGGCGGTGCGCCGCACTGAAGACGATTACTCGCCGGTGGGGCCGCCGGCCAGCTCGGCGGCGATGTCGAGGTGGCCGGCGTGCCGGGCGTACTCCTGGAGCAGGTGGAACAGGACTCGCTCCAGGGTGGCGGGCTCGGCGCCGGACCACCGCTCGCCGGGCTGGCCGACCTCGGCCAGGTCATGCGACTCGACGACCTTCCGGGTGTGCGCGGCCCGCGCGGCCAGGGCGTCCAGCAGCTCGTCCAGCGTCCGGTCCGGGGCCACGTACCAGCGGTCGTCGCGGCTGTCGGCCCAGGGCTCAGCCACGGGCACGCCCTCGAAGCCCCACTCCAGCCAGCGCATCTCCACGTAGGTGAGGTGGTTGACCAGCTCCAGCGGCGTCCAGCCGGACGGGAGCCGGCTGGACCGCAGCTCGGCCTCGGGCAGGGCCCGGAGCCGGGTCACGATCTGCGACCGGAAGTAGTCCAGGTAGCCCAGGAACACCTC
Organism: uncultured Actinomycetota bacterium; assembly: GCA_963730265.1. Lineage (GTDB taxonomy): Bacteria > Actinomycetota > Actinomycetes > Streptosporangiales > Streptosporangiaceae > DASUBV01. Next base: position 2,191,869 of record CAVSRG010000009.1, on the reverse strand, counting down.
GGCGCGCGAGGCCACGGGACTGGTCGGTGACAGGAACGGCACGCTCATAGACCCAGCTTGCCGCACCGGTCCGACAGTCCGGCCGGGTCGGGCGAGCCGCGCCGGACCAGCTAGCCGCGCAGGCTCTCGCCGGTGGCCGGGTCGAAGAAGTGCAGCGCCGCCAGGTCCACGTGCAGCGCCGCCGTCTGACCCTCGCGGATCGCGGTGCGCGGGTCCAGGCGGGCGACCAGCATCGGACGGCGCACCGGCGCGCCGTCGTCCTCGGCCTCGGCGGCGTCGCCATCGGCGACCGGGCCCAGCGGGACCACCGGGGCCGTCCCCCCGGCCTCGGTCGCGCAGTGCACGTTCACCTCGGAGCCCAGCTCCTCGCGCAGCTCCACCGGCAGGTTGATGATCGAGGCCGGGTCCGGCTCGTGGGCCAGCGCGGCGTCGTGCAGGTTCTCGGGACGGATGCCGAGCACGACGTCCCGGCCCAGGTACTGCTCCAGCCGCGGGTGCTCGGCCAGGACCGCGCGCGGGACGCCCAGCCGGTGCGCGCCGACCACCACCTCGGGACCGCCGTCGGCGGATTCCAGCCGGGCGTCGAGCAGGTTCATGGCCGGCGAGCCGATGAACCCGGCCACGAACAGGTTGGCCGGCCGCGAGTACAGCTCCTGCGGCGCGGCCACCTGCTGGAGCACGCCGTGCTGCATGACCGCGACGCGGGTGCCCAGCGTCATGGCCTCGGTCTGGTCGTGGGTCACGTAGATGGTGGTCACGCCGAGCGAGCGCTGCAGCCGGGCGATCTCGCCGCGCATCTGCACGCGCAGCTTGGCGTCCAGGTTGGACAGCGGCTCGTCCATCAGGAACGCGCGGGGCTGGCGGACGATGGCCCGGCCCATGGCCACCCGCTGGCGCTGCCCGCCGGAGAGCTGGCGGGGCTTGCGGCCCAGTAGTGGCTCGAGCTCCAGCGTGCGGGCCGCCTCCAGCACCCGGCGGCTGATCTCCGGCTTGGCCACCTTGCGGTACTTGAGGCTGAACGCCATGTTGTCGTAGACGGTCAGGTGCGGGTACAGCGCGTAGCTCTGGAACACCATCGCGATGTCCCGGTGCCGCGGCTCCAGGTCGTTGACCGGCCGGCCGTCGATGCGGATCGTGCCGCCGGTCACGTCCTCCAGGCCCGCCACCATGCGCAGCGCCGTCGTCTTGCCGCAGCCCGATGGCCCGACCAGCACCAGCAGCTCGCCGTCGCCCACGTCAAGCTGCAGGGACCGCACCGCCGTGGTGCCGTCAGGGAACTGCTTGCTGATGCCGTCCAGCTCAATCCGCGCCACTGCCCAGAGCCCTCTCTACCCGCGGTACCCGGTGACCGGCAGCCCGCGCGCCGCCGTCATGATCCGCAGCACGTGCCCGGCCAGCGGCTCGGCCGCCCGCTGCGCGGCGTCCAGTTCTTCCCACGCGCTGGTCACGTACAGCTCGGCCAGGTCCGGCCCGCCGAAGCCGGCGCAGGTCGGCCGGCTCACCGGCAGCTCGACGACCTCGACCAGGCCGCCGGCCGGGTCGTAGCGGCGGACCTGCCCGCCGCCCCAGAAGGCGATCCACAGGTCGCCGTCGGCATCCACGACCAGCCCGTCGGGGTACTCGTCTTCGGCCGGGTAACAAATCAGTTCCGCGCTCGCCGCCGATCGTCCCGCTGATCACGTCGTAGTCGAAGGCCCTGACCCGCGCGGGGCTTCTCGCCCGAGTCGATGTAGTACATGGTCGAGCCGTCCGGGCTCCAGCCGATCCCATTCGATTCCGTCACGCCGGTGAGCATGCGCGGTGATCCGGCCCGTCGCCGTCCAGCCGGTACAGCGCCGACGCGCCCGGCCGCAGCCCGGCCGAGGCGGTGCCCGCCCAGAACCGGCCGGCCGGGTCGCAGGCCCCGTCGTTGAACTGCTGGTCGTCGGTCATGTCGGCGGGCCGGTTCGGGCCGCCCCCGGCGTGCCGTCCGGGCCGGTCAGCCGGAACCCGTCCGCGGCGGCCAGCACGTAGCCGCCGCCCTGCCGCGGCGCCGCCGAGCCGATGGGGACGCCCAGGTCGACGATCACCTCGTCGTCCCGGCCGCGCCGCCGTCCGCGACGCGGAAGCGGTGCAGCCGCCCGGCCAGGATGTCGACCCAGATCATCGCCCGGGCCGAGGCGTCCCAGACCGGACGCTCGCCCAGCTCGGCCCCGGCCGGGACCGCCACCTGCCACTGCTGTGCCATTACTTCCCCATCCCCAGGGTCAGTCCCTTGATCAGGTGCCGCTGGAAGATCAGGTACACCACGATCGCCGGTACCGCGCTGATGAACGACCCGGCCATCAGCACCGGGATGCTGGTGGTGCGGCCCGCCGACAGCGCGGCCAGCCCGACGGTGATGGTGCGCTGCCCCGGCGGCAGGAACAGCAGCCCGACCAGCAGGTCGTCCCAGATCTGGATGAACTGGAGCACGGTCACCGTGGCGATGGCCGGCAGCGACAGCGGCAGCGCGATGCTCAGGAACGTGCGCTCGTAGCCCAGCCCGTCCATGACCGCGGCCTCGATCAGCTCGTCGGAGATGCCGCGGTAGTAGGTGGCCATCAGGAACGTGGCGAACGGGGTGCCCAGCGCGGCGTAGACCAGCACCGCGCCGAAGTAGGAGTTGATCAGCCCGAACTTGGCCAGGTTCACGTACTCCGGGATGATGATCGACTGCAGCGGGACCATCAGCGCGGCCACCACCAGCAGGAACACCATGCCGCTGCCCCGGTAGCGCAGCTTGGCGAAGGCGAATCCGGCCGTGGTCGACACGGCCAGGATGATCAGGATGGCCGCGGCGCAGACGATCGTCGAGTTGAGCAGCTCGCTGCCCACCGGAAGCTCGTTGAACAGCTGGGTCCAGCCGGCCAGCGAGTGCCCGCCCTGCTGGTCGAACTGGGCCTGGTTCCGGAACGAGTTGTCGAGCATGTACCAGAACGGGAAGAGCATGACCACGGCGATGATCACCATGATCAGGAAGATCCAGCCGTTGGCCAGCCGCTTCCGCAGGCGCCGCCCGCCCGGGCCCCCGATGCCCGTGCCGCCGCCGGGGGCCGCCTCGGTCCGCGCTGCCGCCGCCATTACCAGCCCTCCCCGTCCTCGGACCGGATCAGCCGCAGCTGGACCAGGCCGACGACGATCATGATCACGAACAGGATGATCCCGTACAGCGCGCCGGTGCCGAACTGGCCCTGGGCGAAGCCGGACTGGTAGATGAAGAACTCCAGCGTCGTGGTGCCCAGGCCCGGCCCGCCGCCGGTCATCACGAAGATCAGGCTGAACAGGGCCGAGAACGCGCTGATCACCGTGATCACGAACGAGAACTGGATGAACCGGCGCAGCAGCGGCAGCGTCACCCGGAAGAAGATCTGCCACCGGGTCAGCCCGTCCACCCGGGCCGCCTCCGTCAGCGTCGGGTCCAGGGTGGCCATCCCGGTCAGGAAGATGATCGTGTTGGTGCCCAGCATGGACCAGATGAACGTGATGGCCAGCGCGAGCAGCGCGCTGCCCTGCCCGGCCAGGGCGTTGGTCTTGCACCGAGCCCAGGCCGACGTCGCCCAGCAAGTGGTTCAGCGATCCCGTTGAGCGCGAAGAACTGGAGCGCGACCATGCCGATGACCACCCACGACACCGCGGTGGGCAGGAAGTACACCGACCGGAAGAACCGCCAGCCGCGGACGTGCTCGTTGAGCAGCGCGGCGACCACCAGCGGGATGCCGATAGCGAACGGGATGGCCAGCAGCAGCAGCGCCATTGTTCTCGAGCACTCGCCAGAAGATCGGATCGGTGAGCGCCGTGCGTAGGTGCTCGGCCCGATCCAGGTGGCCGTGATGCCGTTCCAGTTGGTCATCGAGTAGTAGACCGCCTGCCCGATCGGCACCCCCAGCAGGGCGACCACGACCGCCACCGCGGGCAGCGACAGCAGGATGCCCGCGCGCCGACGGCGGCGGGCCAGCTTGCTGCGAACGGGGCGGCGCGCGGGGGCGGCGGCCTGGGGCCGGCCGACCTCGGTGGCTGTCACAAGGTGCTCGCTTTCCGGATGGGGGCGGGCCCGGCGGCCCCCGGTGAGGGGCCGCCGGGCACCGCGTCAGTTGTAGGACGAGCCCCGCTGGGTGGACGGGAGCTGGCCCCACGTGGTCTGCAGGTTGTTCAGCGCCTGCTTGACGCTGATGGTCCCGTTCAGCACCGAGGGCAGGAACTTGCTCCCGGCGCTGACCACGTTGCCCTGGATGACGTTGTCCAGCATGGGTAGACGGTCATGTGATCCTTGCTGACGAAGTCCAGCATCTCCTGGTTGACCGGGTTGCTGGTCGTTCACGCCGTTGATCGCCGGGATCAGGCCCGCCGCGTTGATGATCTTCGCAGCCTGGTCGGTGGTCATGAACTCGAGGAACTCGGTGGCCGCCGCGGGCTGCTTGGCGTAGGTCATCTCGGACAGGCCGTCACCGGCGAAGTCGACCACGCCCTTGATCGGGGTGCTCGAGTACGGCGGCACGAACGCGGCCACCTGGTTGCCGAGCGCCTTGGTGAACTTCTGGGTGTCCCAGGTGCCGTCCACCATCATCGCGGCCTTGCCGGTCTCGAACTGGCCCAGGTTGTTGGTGTTGGTCAGCACGTCGGAGTTGGTGCAGCCGGAGCTCTTGAGCTTGGCCCACTGGGTCAGCTGAGCGACGTTCGGCTCGCCGTCCACGGGATCTTCCCGCTGTACAGGTCCTGCCACTGGGACACCGAGTACGAGCCGATCATCATGTAGCTCAGGTCGTACCAGGGGTAGAACTCCGCCCCCAGCGGCTGGCCGCCGTTGCCGTAGACCAGCGGCGTGTAGCCGGCCGACCGCAGCTTCTTGCACGCCGTGAACAGCTGGCTCCAGTCGGTCGGCACCGCGCTGACGCCGGCCTTCTTGAACGCGGTCTTGTTGTAGAAGCCGATGTAGAACTGGTTCTCCAGCGGGATCACGTACGGGCCGTTGGCCGCGTTGAAACCCTCGCTGGTCCACTTGAGCGCGTTCGGGTCGACCCGGGCCAGGTCCGACGCCGGGACCTTGCCCTTCAGGTTGACCAGGAAGTTCTTGTACTGCAGCGTGAACAGGCCGGTCCACATGACGGCCAGGTCGGGGCCGTTGCGGGAGATCGCAGCCGCCTGGAGCTGGGCGAAGTAGTTGGACGCGGGCTGGCTGACCACGTTCACCGTGATGTTCTTGTGCAGCTTGTGGAACGCCTTGGCCAGGTTCTGCAGGGCGGTGGCGTTCTGCTCGGTGCCGTAGTTGTGCCAGATGGTCAGCGTGATCGGGCCCGAGGCGTTGCTCGACGACCCGCCGCCGCTGCTCCCGCAGGCGGCGGCCGCAAGGGCCACGGCGGCCAGGCCCGCGGCCAGTCTCAATCGGCGCATAGCTGTCTCCCCTTCTTAAGACCGGCCGACGACCGGTTCAATGAACTTCCGGTGCTCAGGGCTGGGCGCGGTGAGGAAATCCAGGTCGCAGCCCTGCGGTGCCTGCTGGACGGTGCGGGCGTACAGCGCGGGCCAGCCGCGCAGGTGGGCCGGGGGAGGAGGCGACCAGGCCGCGGCCCGGCGGGCCAGCTCCTCGGGTGCCACCTCGAGCTCCAGCGTGCCGGCCGCCGCGTCCAGCGCGATCATGTCGCCGTCCTGCACCAGCGCCAGCGGGCCGCCCGCGGCCGCCTCCGGGGCCACGTGCAGCACCACGGTGCCGAAGCTGGTGCCGCTCATCCGGGAGTCGGTGACCCGCACCATGTCGGTCACGCCCGCCGCGACCAGGGCGGCCGGGATCGGGACCATGCCCCACTCGGGCATGCCCGCCGACGGCCCGCAGCCCGCCATGACCAGCACGCTGTCGGGGGTGACGGGCAGGTCCGGGTCGGCCACCCGGCGGCGCATGTCGTCGTAGTCGCGGAACACCACGGCGGGCCCGCGGTGGGTCAGCAGCTCCGGGCTGGCCGCGGACACCTTGATGACCGCGCCGTCAGGGGCCAGCGACCCGCGGACCACGGCGAACGCGCCGCCCGAGCGCAGCGGCCGGGCTACGGGGCGGATCGCGCCGCTGGCCGGCGGCGCGGCCGCCGCGATCTCGCCGATGGTCTGGCCGGTCACGGTCCGGGCGCCGGTGTCGAGCCGCTCGCCCAGCTCGCGCAGCAGCGCCGGCACGCCGCCGCCCGCGTCGAAGTCCTGCATCAGGCCCGCGCCCGACGGCTCCACGTCGGCCAGCACCGGCACGTCCGCGCCCAGCCGGGCGATGTCCTCCAGCGGGTACGCGGCCCCGGCCCGGCCGGCCATGGCGGCCAGGTGGATGATCGCGTTGGTCGAGCCGCCGACGGCGTGCAGCACCCGGATGGCGTTGCGCACCGCGGCCGGGGTGACGATGTCCTGCGGCCGTCGCCCGCCGACCCCGTTCTGGCTGGTCAGGACGGCCTCCACGGCAACCCGGCCGGCCCGGGCGGCGGCCTCCAGGCCGCGCGGGTCGCCGGCCGGGATGGACGCCGCGCCCGGCACCATCAGGCCCAGCGTCTCGGCCAGCACGGCCATCGTGGAGGCGGTGCCCATGGTGTTGCACGCCCCGCAGCCCTGGCCGAGGGCCTCCTCCAGCTCCCGCCAACCCGCGTCGTCCAGCCGGCCCGCGCGGCGCTCGTCCCACATCCGCCACAGGTCGGTGCCCGCGCCCAGCGCCCGGCCGCGGAACATGGCGCGCGGCCGGGCCCCGCCGGTGACCAGCACGGTCGGCACGTTCGCGCTGATCGCGCCCATCAGCGCGCCGGGCACGCTCTTGTCGCAGTTGGCCAGCACGACCAGGCCGTCCAGCGGGTTGGCCCGGACCATCTCCTCGACCTCGATGGCCAGCAGGTTGCGGTACAGCATGGCGCTCGGCTTCATCAGGTCCTCGCCGAGCGAGATCGTCGGGAACTCGGCCGGCGCCCCGCCGGCCGCCCGCACGCCCTCGGCCACCGCGCCGGCCAGCCGCCGCAGCGGCAGGTTGCACGGGTTGAGCTGACTGGCCGAGTTGGCGATCCCGATCACCGGCCCGCCCCCGCCCGCGGGCACGCCCGCCGAGGTCAGCGCCACCCGGTTGGCCAGCGCCACCTCGTCGTCACCGCCCAGCCATTTCTGGCTGCGGAAAGAGCCGGTCAGGTGGCTCCGGAACGCCGCAGCCCCTTGGCCCCCGGACCAGACTGGACCAGCTCCAGGCCGCTGCGCCGGATCCACTCCCGCGTGACCAGGGCCCGGTGCACCTTCTCCCGGCCGATCGCGGCCGCGTCGGCCGACGATGTGCAGCCCGCTGGGGTACAGCGGCCGCGAGTTGCGCAGCCCGAGCTTGACGTACAGCGGCGCCGCCACGGCGATCAGGTCGGCCGCCTCGTGCCCGCGCACCACCCCGCCCAGCGCGTCCGGGGACTCCACGTACAGGTCGATGGGCACCGAGGTGCTCGCGCGCATCTCGGAGAGCTGGCCGAGCGTCACGTCGGACGGCACGTTCACCGTGGAGCCGCCGAGCTCCTCCAGCTGGCGCAGGCTGACCGGGTTGGAGGGGGCCAGCACCGCCGACACCTTCCACACCACCGAGGCCGGGCAGCTGCCCGGCCGCCTGCATCTCGTTCACGATCTGGAGCAGGCCCGTGTCGGCGATGAGGAAGCCGCGGATGCCCTGGTCCACCGCCCGCAGGATGTCGTCGATGGCGTACCGGAGCTGGCGGGTGCCGCGCAGCTGCCCGGCCAGCGACCCGCCGTCGGGCGCGTGCGCGGACCGGCCGATGTCCCACTCCTCGCGCGGCCCGACGAACAGCGATACCTCCAGGCCGCTGTCCGCGGCGATCCGGGCCATCTCGGCCAGCTCGGCCTCGGCCAGCAGCATGGCGCCGCTGCCCTGGGACACCCGGTTGACCGTGACCCCCAGCTCGGCCGCGGTCTCCACGACCGCGCGCAGCACCTCCGGCCCCTCCACGCTCGGGATCTCGAGCCGGTAGTGGGCGCCGTCCGGGAACCTCGCCGCGCTCGGTCCGGGTACTGGCTCGGCCGGTATCCCGCGTCCCGCCAGGATGTCGGCTCCCGTCATCTGCCGCCGCCTTTCGTTGTCTGGCCTGTTGTCTGGCCCGTTGTCATCAGCCGAGCTCCAGCACGCCGGGCCGGCCGAGATCGTCACCGGCCTGCAGCGGCCAGTCGGGGGTAGAAGTCACTCGCTCCATCGCGTCCGCGGTGACCAGGTAGGTGTCTTCGACCTTCGCACCGCCGGGCAGGCTCGGGTTCCAGGCCAGCGCGTGCCCGGCCGCGATGGGCTGATCCGGCCACCGCGTACCCGGCTGGCCCGGCGCGATCTCGAACTCGCGCTGTCCGTAGCCGATCGGCCCGCCCTGGTAGTGGCCCGTCCAGCCGCGCGGCGCGCCGGCCTGCTGGTAGGCCCGGTCCAGCGCCGCCAGCGCCCCGCCGTAGCTGGCCGGGGGAGCGCTGCCGGCCAGCACCTGACGCTCGATGTCCAGCACCCGGCCGCGCAGCTCCGCGTAGGCCGGGTCGAGCGGCCCGGCCGACGCGAACCTTGTCGCCGCCGCGTGCAGCCCGTCGCGCCGGGCCACGACCACGGCCATGACCAGCCGCCGGACCGGGACGCCGGCCGCCATCGGGTGCCGGTACCTGGCCGACGCCGCTCGTCGCCGCCCACGATCAGCACCGGCGTGTCGGCCCCGCTCCCCTCCAGCAGGGCCGCGCACCGGGCCTGGATGTCCAGGTCGCGCTCGCCGGGCCGCCAGTGCGCCAGCGCCGCCTCCAGGGCCAGGGCCGCGTCGGCGGCCAGGTCCCGCAGGTCGTCCTGCTCGGGCGGGGACAAGGCCAGCCGCAGCTCGATCAGGTCATCGGTCACGTCGCGGCCGAAGGCCGGATGCCCGTCGGCGGCCAGCTCCGCCGCCGGGACGCCCGTCAGGGCCTGCGCCGCGGTCACGAACGCGTCCGGGTCGAACCACGGCACCGCGACCAGGTCGGCGAAGCCGTGCCGGTCCGGCCCGTACTCCGCGCGGACCCGGTCCGCCTCCACCTCGGTCGTGATCAGGCTGAAGCCGCCCGCCGTGGCCACCACCCAGGCCAGGTCCACCGCCGCCGTCCGGTCCACCGGCGCCGCGATCCCGCCGGTGGCCCAGGCCACCGCGGCCGGACCGGTGAGCACCAGCCCGCGCGACACCTCGCCGCCGGCTCGCGCGCCGCCTGGCCGTCCAACCAGGCCGAGATCCGGGCGTGGGCGGCCGACGCCCGTGCCGCGCTGCGGTCTGGACGTTCGGCTGAAGGTCCGGCTCGGTGTTCTGCCATCCCGAACGGTGTTGTGTGATATAGAATCACTTGGATAGACAAACACCACGCTGAGCAGCCTGTCAAGGAATGTTTCTATATTCCGGTTAAGGTTCTGTAACGCCGAACGGAGAGGGTGCGCGGGTGCAAGCAGCAGCAGGCCAGCAGGAGCCCGACAGGTACACGGTGCGGAGCGTGGCCAGGAGCCTTCGGCTGGTCGAGATCGTGGCCGACGGGCCCGGCGAGGGCCTGTCGCTCAGCGACCTGGCCCGCGCCCTCGGGGCATCCAAGAGCGCGACCCTGTCGCTGGCCCGCACCCTGTCCGGGTTCGGTTACCTGCGCGAGATCCGCCCCGGTCCCCGCTACGCCCTGGGCACCGCGCTGCTGCGCCTCGGGGACATCGCCCGCCAGCAGATCCCGCTCGGCGACGTGTGCCGGCCCCTGCTCGAGGAGCTCGCCGACACGACCGAAGATGACCTCCCGGATCGCCGTGCCCGACCAGGGCTACCCCGTGTTCATCGACCGGGTCGACGGCCCCGGCAGCGTGCGCTTCCACGCCCCGCTCGGCCAGCGCGAGATCCCGTACGCCTCCGCCGCCGGGAAGGCCATCCTGGCCACCATGCCCGAGCAGGCCGTCCGCGACCTGTGCCAGCAGACCGGCCTGCGGCCCCGCACCGCGCACACCATCACCGACATCGACTCGCTGCTCGCCGACCTGGCCCGCTCCCGCCGCCGCGGCTTCGCCATCGATGACGAGGAGGACGCCGAGGGCATCTTCTGCGCCGGGGCCGCCTTCTTCGGTCACGACGGCGCCTGCTCCGGCGCCGTCAGCGTCACCGGGATCAAGGGCGACCTGCCCGCCTGGCGCGTCGACGAGCTCGGCCGGACCGTCCGCGCCTGCGCCGACCGCGTCGCCGTCCTGCTCGGCGGCCGCGGCTACGCCGACCTCACCGCCGCCCAGCGCGGCGACCCGGCCCCCGCCGCCAGCCCGCCCGATGCCACCGCCTCGGTCGCCGGGGGTGACCGGTGACCGCCGGCCAGGCCCTGGTCGTGAGCCAGCCAGGACAGGTCGGGCTCCAGCATCGGGACACCCCCGTTCCCGGCCCCGGCGACCTGCTCGTCACCCCCGAGCTGATCGGGATGTGCGGCACCGACCTGGAGATCATCGACGGCACCATCGACCCCGCTTACATCCACTACCCACTGGTCCTCGGCCACGAGTGGACCGGGATCGCCGCGTCCGGCCCGCTGGCCGGCACCGCGCGTCGTCGTCGAGGGCGTGATCCCGTGCGGGCACTGCGCCCGCTGCGTCGCCGGCCAGACCAACCTGTGCGAGACCTACGACGAGATCGGCTTCACCAGGGACGGCGTCGCCGCCCCCCAGGTCGTCGTGCCCGCCATGCTCGCCCACCCCCTGCGCCCCGAGGTCGCCGCCGCACGACGCCGTGCTGACCGAGCCCGCCGCCGTCGTCTACCAGGCCATCAGCCGAGCCCGCATCGAGCCCGGCCGTCGCGTCCTGGTCATCGGCGACGGCACCATCGCCCTGCTCGCCGTCGCCCTGCTGCGGCTGTGGTCACCCGCCGAGATCGTCCTGCTCGGCCGCCGCGACGGCCAGCGCGACCTGGCCGCCACCGCTGGCGCCGACCGCTTCGAGACCGACCTCGCCGCCGCCGGCGCCGGCTACGACCTCGTATTCGAGGCCGCCGGGACCACCGACGCCGCCGCCACCGCCATCAGCGCCGCCCGGCGCGGCGGCACCATCGTGCTGGTCGGCCTGCCCCCGCACGGCGCGACCGTGCCGCTGGCCGTCGACGACGCCGTCAACAACGACCTGACCATCCTGGGCAGCTTCAGCTACACCTCTACGTCGTGGCGCTCCATCGTCACCCTGCTGAACGCCGGCCAGATCCGGCCCGGCTTCCTCATCACCCATCGGTTCGCGCTGGCCGACTGGGAGAAGGCCATCGCCACCCTGCGCGGCGCCGACAGCCCGCGCGGCAAGGTGCTCCTCGACCTGGCCCGCGCCTGATCTTCAATTCCGTAAAGATCGTTAGGCTGTGACTGTGCCCGCCAGGCCCAGCCAAGTGTTCGCTTTCTCCGGAGTCCTGAACCGGCCGCCGGGTGAGAAGCGTGACCCGGCGTTCCTTGAGTACGCGGTGAGCCTCGCTGCTGGCGACGGGAAGAAACGGGTCTGCTTCATCCCCACGGCTACCGGTGATTCTCAGTCCGCCATCGAAGCGGTCACCGAGGTTTTCGCCGACCGTGACGACATCGACTTCAGCGTGCTCACGCTGTTCACCCAGCCCAGCGTTCCCGATGTCCAGGCGCATCTCACGGCGCAGGACGTCCTGCTGGTCGGGGGCGGCAGCGTGGTCAACCTGATGGCGGTCTGGCGGGCGCATGGCCTGGCCCCGGTCATGCGGGAATGCTGGGAGGCGGGAGTGGTCCTGGCCGGGTGGAGCGCCGGCAGCCTGTGCTGGCACCGTGGCGGGCCGACCGACTCATTCAGCGACTCCCTGGCCGCGTTCACCGGAGGCCTGGGCCTGCTGCCGTACAGCAACGGGGTTCATGACTCGCTCGAGGACCAGCCCCGCCGCCGCGTCTACCGCGAGTACGTAGCCAGTGGCGAGCTCCCGGCCGGGTACGCCACCGAGGACGGCGTCGGCCTGCACTACGTCGGAACCGAACTGCATGAAGCCGTCGCCATGCGGGATGGCGCCCGGGCCTGGTGGGTGGAGTCGTCCGCCGACGGCGGCTACCACGACGAACCGATCCCTCCACGCAGGCTCTGACTGCCCGGCGGGCTCTCTGTTCCGGTCGTTAGTCCAGCCGCAGCGGGTGCGGCGCTGTGTTGCGCAGCCGCGAGCCGCTGAACTCCACCGTCGAGTCCGCCACCTGGCGCCAGAACGGCCAGATCGACGGCGTGACGCGCAGCTCGATCCCGGCCCGCGCATGGCGCCCGAGCAGGTCGTCCACGACCACCCGCTCGACCGCCTCCACCGGCTCCTCCGCCACCCAGTACCCGCCCACCTCGTGCGGGCGGAACGCGTCGGCTCGGCAGCCGGTAGGCAGTACAGGCGGCAGGCCCGGACCCGGTCGAGCCAGTCCGCCTCGATGACGTGAATGCGGCCCGCGTCACTCTGTCCGAAGAACCGCTCCCGGTCCGCTGCCGTCGTTGTCGACGCCGCCCAGACACACCCGCGCGGGCAATCGCGCGGGAACCAGAACATTGGTGCGTGCCGCGTGTCGACCGCCCAGACCAGCGGCAGTGCCCCCGGCCGCGCCGCGCGCGGCCGGAACTCACCCAGCGACGGGTCCTCGCTGAAGTGCCAGAGCGCGAACCCGCCCTCGCCTCGGTACGGCGGCGCCGGCTCCCGGCTCAGCAGCCCACCCGGATAGTCCGCTTCCACGTGTCGTGCCCGCCTGACCGCTTGCTACCAGCGGGCCGTGACGACCCGGTATCCGAGGTCGAGTTCGTCCAGCCCGAGCAGGTGGCCCCACCGGCGTTCCCACTCGCCGCTGTCGAGATCGGCGCGCAGGCGGCGCAAGCCCTGCTCGCGGTCGGCGTCGGGGATCAGCGCCAGGGCGGACATAGCTGAGCACACCTCTGGGTCCAGGTAAGCGCGCGGACGCCGCCAGTAAGCCGCCTCGAACCCGTCGGTACAGTCGGCCGGGATCGGGATCGGAATCACGTCGAGCTGGCCGAGCGTGGCTGCGATCTCGGCGAGCCGGGTTTCCCGGTCAGCCACCAGTCGCCCGGTCGCGGGAAAGTAGTCGTGCAGCCACCAGGACCGGCCGGCTTCCGGGTCACGCAGGAAGAGCACGACGCGATCACGGGCCACGCGTCGCATCTCGGTCAGGCCTCGTGTCCGGTCCCGCCAGTGATGGATGGTTAGCACGCCCATGGCGGCGCCGAAGGCGCCATCGGGGAATGGCAGCGCCTCGGCACATGCCCGGACCGCTGGCGCCGATCCTGGTGGGCGCTGGGCCAGTATCACCGCTGACGGCTCAACCGCGGTGACCGGCCGGTCCGGTGGCTCATACGAGCCAGTTCCCGCGCCTACGTTCACCACCGACGATGCGCCGCCCAGGGCTGTCCGCAGCGCGGTGGCGATCCGGTGATCTTCCTGGCGACCCCGGTGGTAGTGATCACCGATCCGGTCATAGACCGGTGCATCGGTTGTCGGCACCTTGTCACGCTAGCACCGGGTATCTGGTGGGCCGATGGTTCGTGAGGGGCTGTTGGCGTGGGTGCTCCTCCGCAGTCTGGAACGACGTGCGGAGGACCACCCACGCCAACAGCCTGGCTGCTCAGCGATGGGATTTAGGCGGCCGTGGCGGGCGGGCCGTGTGCTGGCGGGTCGGCCCAGAGGGGGTCTTGGCCGGGTGGGGGGCTGTGGCTGTGCAGGGTCTTGAGCCCGTCGGGGCTGACCGCGGTGGTGGTCCCGTCGGCGTGGAATTGCAGCGTCCAGCCCCAGCGGTGCACGGCGATCAGGTGATGGAACAGGCACAGCAGGGTCAGGTTGTCCAGCCTTGTCGGTCCGCCCTGTGACCGGGGGATCACGTGATGCACATGACAGCGGACGGGCGGCGCGGTGCAGCCGGGGAAGGAGCAGTGCCGGTCTCGCTTGATCACGGCCCGGCGCAGGTGGGGTGGGACTTGCTCGGTGGGCTCGCCGAGGTCGAGGGGCAGGCTGGGGGCGGGGAAGAATCCGCCGGTGAGCTGGGTCCGCAGGTAGGCCGCGAGCCCGGCGGGGCCCGACAGCAGGCTGACGGCGTAGCGCAGGAGCGTGTCCTGAAGGCGGGCCAGCCCGCCGGGCGTCAGTGACGCGATGCTGGTGGCGGGCGGGCCGGTGGCGGGCTGGGCGCCGGGGATGGCGGCGCGGGGTGCGGGCGGGTGCTCGTCGCAGGCGCAGCGGGGGCCGGGGGCGGGTGCCGGGTTGGTGCTGGTGACCAGGTTGGCGAGGTCCCCGGCGAGCCAGTCGGTGACGAGGCGGGCGAGGGTGTTGCGGTCGAGGTGGCCGCAGACCATGGGCGCGATCTTCGCGTCGCAGGTGTAGGCGGTGGCGGCTTTGCCGGTGAGCCAGCCGGGCTGGCCGGCGCGGGCGGCGGCGCGGCGGGCGGCGCGGGGCCGGGGGCGGCCGAACGGGTCGCGGGGGTCGGGGCCGATCAGCTCGTCGATGTCGGGCCGGGTCGAGGCCGGACCGCCGGCGGGCTGGCTGCCTGCGCCGGGCTGGCCGGCAACGGCAGTGTGCGGGTGCGGGTTGGCCGGGCCGGTGTCGTCACTGCCGGGCTGATTGGTGCCGCTCGGCTGGCTGGTGTCCGGGTGGCCGACGGACGCGTCGGCCGGGCTAGCGTCGCCGCTGTCGCCGTCGCCGCTGTCGCCGGGCTGGCTGTGGCCGAGGTGGCGGGCGAGCCAGGAGCTGGCGGCGTCACTCGCGCCGGGCATGTCCATCAGCTCGTCCAGGGTCAGGTGGAGCTGCACCTGCGCGGCCTGGCCCGCGCGCTCCGGCAGGCAGCCCGACGCCAGCAGCAGGCGCATCGCCTCTTCCAGGGCGTCATGGCGGCGCTGCCCGGCGGACCGGTCGTCCTCGGGGCCGGCTTTCTTGCCGAGGGTGTCGAGGACTTCGGTGACGGCGGCGAGGCATTCGGGGGTGAGGTCGCCGTCGGCTTTGCCGTGGCCCTGGAACAGGCGGGTGAGCCGGAAGAACCGGTCCTTGAACCGGGCATCATCATCTTCGTCCCGGTCGGGCGGGGCGAGGTGGGAGTAGATCTGCTCGGCCAGCCGGGCCAGGCCGTCCAGGTCCAGGCCGCCGGCGGCCTGGCCGGCCAGGAACTCATCAGCATCGTCGCGGTAGGCATAGGGCAGCGTGTCGGTCCAGCCGCAGATCTTGCGGGCGTAGGACTCCGAGATCTGCCCGGCGGCGAGGGCGCCGGCGATCACGGGGTGGGCGGACAGGCGGCGCATCCACCCGATCGACCCCGACGCCGCCTGGGCGGTCACCCGGGTCTGCCAGGCCAGCCAGGGGTGGGAGCCGCCGTGGCCATCATCGGCGTAGCCGCCCTGGGCGGTGAACGCGGTCAGCACCCGCGCCCGCGCCGCGATGTGCTGCGACCCGGCGCGCTCCAGCTCCCGCAGCAGCCGGGCCTGGGTCACCGCCGGCAACGACGCCGCATCAGCCCCGGCCAGGTAGCCGAGCCCGGCGCGGACCAGGTCCATGGCCTCATCAACCGAGCCGAAGGAGGCAGCCGGCGCGGCGGGTGCTGTCATCCAGCGACCTCCCTTCCTGGCCTCAATCAGTCTTTCGATCTCATGTTCGAGGCTACCGGCCGGGTACGACAGTTCCACGGGCTACCGAGCGCCGTTACGGAAAGTCTTTGAAGAATTTCTGCCGCACGACGACGGTTCGGCGCTGGCCGGTCCTGTGCAGCGGCCAGTACGCGGCGGCGAGCAGGACGAGCAGCGGGCCGGTGCCGGGGTCGGTGCCGCTGCCGGTGAACATGGCCCCGAAGTCCTGGCCGAGCGCCCACATGAGCACCGCGGCCACGGCGGCCAGGATCAGCACGGGCCGGGTCGCGGCCGGGACGAAGATGCCCGCCGCGATGATCACGAACAGCACGGCCAGCCCGGCCGAGGCCAGGGTGCCGCCGCTAGCGGCGGGGGTGGAGAGCACCAGGGCGGCCGAGCCGGCCCACAGGACAGCCCAGGCCAGGCGGGCGGGGCGCGGGCCGGCCGGGCTGCCGTCGGCGATGCTCGCGGTGCTGCCGGCGGGGCCTGCCTGGTTGTGGTCGGCGCGCCGGGGCCAGGCCAGCACGGCGATCACCACGTAGAGCAGCGCCGCGCCCGGTGCGCCGGTGACCGGGCTGGCGGTGCCGGTCAGCAGGCCGCCCAGGCCCTCGCCCAGCCACCACACGCCCAGGGCCCAGACGATGGTGCCGGCCAGGGCCAGGCGGGTGGTCCGGCGCCAGAGCAGGCCCGCGGCCAGGGCCAGCTGGATGGTCGCGAACGCCGCGTTGAACAGCGCCGGGTGGGTCAGCACGAGCTGGCCGGTGCCCATGACCGACCGCGAGAGGACGCCGGGGCTGCCCATGGCCGCCGGGTCGATGACCTGGGTGACGAACCCGCGGGTGAACATGAACGGCTGGAACTGCAGCGCCGCGTCGAGCAGCCAGACCAGGCCCAGGGCCAGCTGGAGCCAGCGCCGCGGCCCGGCCGAGGTGCGGTCCGCCGCACATGCGGCCAGGCCCGCGCCGTCCGCCCGCAAGGCCCGCCAGCCGGACTGCGAGGAGGCGGGAAAGAACATGGTTCCCAGACCAAGGAGCCCGCCGCCGGCCACCACCCACAGGCCCGGTCCGCCCCGGACCAGCAGCATGGAGTCGCCGATGCCCGACCGCAGGCTGCCGGCCAGGCGCAGCAGCAGGTAGCCCGAGTAGCCCGCCGCGGCCGTGCCGAGCACGCCGATCAGCCAGCGGCTGACGGCGTCGCCCCGGATCAGGTGCCCGACGCCGGCCGCTACGAGGAGGGCTCCCGCCACCGCGAGCAGCTTGCCGTTGCTGCCGCGGATGCCGGGGATCTCGACCAGCCCGGCGAACGCGGTGGCCCACGGCAGCAGGCAGCCGGCCACGACGGCCGCGCCGCCGGCCAGCGCGGTCAGGCCCACGGCCGTGCGCCAGGTGCGCAGCGGCCGGCCTGGCCGCGGTGTCGGCGGACCGCTGCGCGCCGGCGGGCGCGGAGCGGGTGGTTGTCGTCATCGGACGTCCTCTCTGTTCCGGTCCGGGGAGAGAAAAAGGGGCGGCGGGCCGTCAGTCACGGGGGCAGCTGACGGCCCGCCGCGGACTAATTACCGGCGCACCGCGAAGAACAGGAACAGGTTGGTGACGATGTTGCCGGTCACGCCGCTCTTGGCGTGGCGCTGAAGCCGCTGGAGCTCATTGTCGCTCCGGGCGTGGACGATCTTGTTCCACGCGGACGGGCTACTGACGCCGACGACGACCACGTTCCACCACTCGGGCTGGCCGCTGTTGGCGGTGGCCACGATGTGGCTGTGCGCAGGCAGCTTGAGGTCGCTGGTGCCCTTGCCCAGCACCGCCGACAGGTCGATCGTGCTCGGGTGGTCGATGCAGTGACCGGCGACCGGGCACTGCAGAGTCGAGCGCTTGGGCGTGAAGCCCAGCGGGACGACCACGTACAGCGGGTCGAAGGTCTTTGAGGGCGTCTGGGTGTAGTCGGCGCCGGCCTCGCACTTGGACGCCGCCTTGCTGGCCGGCGGGGTCATGCAGCTGAAGTTCCGGGTGTACCGGAACGTCACCGTATGCCCGCCGTACCAGCCCTTGGTGGTGCCGATGTGGCCGCGGCCGGCGGACATCTGCATGCTCGCCATGCCCGCCGGGGCGGCTGTCGAGCTCGACGACGCGAACGCGGTGCCGGACAGGACGGCCAGCCCGGCGGCCAGCACGCCCGCCAGGGCCAGCCCGGCCCGGCGCGTGCCCGCCATTCTGGTTCCAGCCATACAGCTTCCTCCTGGAGTCAGGGACGCGCCCAGTGGCGTGCCCGATGACCCGGTATTCGCCGTCGGCCGCCGAGCGGTTTTAGTCCGGGCCGGAAAAGTTTGCCGCCGGGACGCGGCCCCGGGCCACGGGGTGCGACGGGGCGGCCGGGATCGCCCGGCCCGGCTCGATGCTGACCGCGAACGCCCGGGTGCCGCCGTAGGGCTGGGTCAGCGAGCCGATCCGCAACAGCGCGCGGCCGTGGCGGCCGACGTCGAACGCGCCCACGGCCACCGGGGCGTGGTCGGCCGAGACCTGCCAGAGCACGTAGACCTGCCGCGCGGTGTTGTCGGCCGGCAAGCCGGCGGGCCGCAGCCAGACCGTCCGGCCGGTGACGATCACCTCGGCGGCAGGCCCGGCCGAGCCGGCCCTGGTCAGCAGGACCTCGCGGCAGGTGCGGGCCCGCGCGCAGTCCGCGGCCGGGCGGCCCGCGACGCCGCCGGACAGCCCGCTCCAGGCCGCCCCGGCCGCGATCACCACCGCGGCCAGCGAGGCGAGCAGCACCCGCATCCGCCGCATCCCGGTGAACATCCGGGTCTTGACCGTGCCCAGCGGGACGCCGGTCAGCTCGGCGATCTGGCTCTGGGTGTAGCCGCCGAAGTAGGCCAGGGCCAGGGACCGGCGCTGGTGCTCGGGCAGTTCCTGCAGCGCGGCGCGGACCTCGCCGGCCACGATCTGGTTCCAGGCCGCCGCGGCCGGGTCCTCGCCGGGCGGGCTGACCGTCCTGGCGGTCCGCCTCGTCAGTCATCCGCCGCCGCTCGGCGGTCTCCCGGCGGACCAGGTCGACGGCCTTGTGGTGGGTCAGGGCCAGCAGCCAGTTCCGCACGCTGCCGCGGGCGCGCCGGTAGGAGCGCGGCGCCTGCCACAGCCCGGTGAACGCCTCCTGGACCGCGTCCTCGGCCAGCGTGCCGCTGGCCGTGATCTGCCGGGCCAGCCGGTAGCAGGCCGGCCCGTGCCGCTGGTAGAGCTCGGCCAGGGCGTCCTGGTCGCCGTCCGCGACCAGCTCGGCCAGGGTGGTGTCGCCGGTCCCGGCGCCCGCAGCCGGCTCGTCCTGGTCACTGACTGTCCGCAAACCCTGGCGTGCTATCACCGCGAGTATTCGGAGGCCGCAGGCCGGCGGCTTGGCCCGCTTCCGGCTGGCGCCTGATCCCGCCTTCGGCTAGCGCTTGACCCGGCGCCACAGGGGGCGCGGGATGAGCCGGATCACGGCGGCCAGCGCGGCCAGCGACGCGGGCACCCACACCTGGTCGTCGCCCTTGTCCAGCGCCGCGACGACGGCCGTGCCGACCTGGGCGGGCGTGGTGGCCAGCGGTGCCGCCGCCATGCCCTCGGTCATCCGGCCGATCACGAAGCCGGGCCGGACCAGCAGCACCCGGACGCCGCTGCCGTGCAGCTGGTCGGCCAGGCCCCGGCCGAACGCGTCGAGCCCGGCCTTGGCCGCCCCGTAGACCGGGTTGAACTTGCGGGGCCGGATCGCGGCCACCGAGGACAGAATCACGATGGTCCCGGTGCGCTGGGCCCGCATCCGCTCGGCCGCGGCCAGCAGCGTGGTGACGTGCCCGGTGAAGTTGGTCTCGACCAGCAGCCCGGCCCGCAGCGGGTCGCGGTCCAGCTCCTCCTGGGCGACCAGCACGCCGGCTGCGGAGATGACCAGGTCCACGTCGCCGTCGGCGAACACGGTCTTTATCAGCTCCTCATGGCTGGCCAGCGCGGTGGCGTCGTAGCGCAGCGTCGTGACCTGGTAGGGGAGCGTGCGGCCCGCGGCGGCCAGCCGCTCGGTGTCGCGGCCGGCCAGCAGCACCTGAGTGTCGGCGGGCGCGCGCAGCGCGGTCAGGATGGCCAGGCCGATCTCGCTGGTCCCGCCCAGGAGCAGGATCCGGGCGGGCCGGCCGGGCGGGCTGAGTCGGGTCATCGCCGTCATGATGACAGCCCCAGCGCGAACAGTGCGAGCCAGGCCAGCTCGGCCGCCGCCATGGGCCGGTCCCTGGCCAGCAGGTCCTCCACCGGGCGGCCGGTGCCCTGGCCCGCCAGCCAGTCGAACCGGAGTAGCGCCACGGCCAGCGGCAGCACGCTGACCAGGTGCCACGCGTGGGCCCAGCCGTCACCGTCGCCGATGGCCCACAGCGCGTACGACGCGACCATCGCCGCGGCCAGGACCCGGGCCAGCACGGACAGCGCGCCGAAGCGGTACCAGCGCATGACCGGCCGGTGCCGGGCGGCGGCCGGGCCGAGCACGGCCAGCTCGCCGCGGCGCTTGTTGACCGCCACCACCAGCGCGCCCAGGCTGACCACGGTCAGGAACCAGCCCGACGGCCGGACGTGCGTCGCGACCGCCCCGCCGAGCGCGCGCAGCACGAAGCCGGACGCCACGCAGGCCAGCTCGACGACCGGCACGTGCTTAAGCCACAGCGAGTAGGAGAACGAGATGACCAGGTAGGCGGCGACCGTCACGGTCAGCAGCGGCTCGCCGATCCAGGCCCCGGCGGCCAGCGCGAACAGCGCGGCCACCCCGGCCAGGGCCAGCGCCTGCCCGGCCGGGAGCGCGCCCGAGGCCACCGGCCGGAGCCGCTTCCGGGGATGCTGCCGGTCCCGCTCGGCGTCGATCACGTCGTTGACGAAGTACACCGCGCAGGACGCGGCGGTGAACGCGACCACGGCGACCAGGGCGTAGGCGGCCCCGTCGTCGCGGCCGAGCGAGGCGCCCGCGATCGGCGCGGCCAGCACCAGCAGGTTCTTCGGCCACTGGCGCGGCCGCGCGGTCCGGATAACGGCACCGATCCAGCGGCCCACCGCGGTGCCGGGCAGGGGCGCGGTCACCGGGCGAAGACTGCGGTGAAGTCGCGGTTGGTCAGCGCGTAGTAGCGCGCCGCCGGCTGGACCTGATCCGGCAGCAGGCTGACCGGGGTCGGGTTGGCCGGGTGACCGCCGGGCTTGTAGTACATGAAGTTGGTCCAGTCCGGGTTGATGTCCAGCTCCATGGCCTCGACGCAGCCCGCCCGCTTCAGCAGCGAGGCCAGCGTCCGCACGTCCAGCGCCGGGCCGTAGACGTAGATGACCCGGCCGGTCCGGGTCACGCCGATGCCGGAGCGCCACACGTAGTAGCCGCCGCCCAGCGTGGCGCCCCAGGTGGACTCCACGTTCTGGTCCACCGTGGCCGGGATCCGGCCGTGCTCCACGATGGGCCGCAGGTTCTGCCGTACGCCGACCACGTCCCGGGTCATGTGCAGGTGCTTACCCCAGACGCCGATGCCCAGGCCTCCGCCGCGGTAGTAGACCATCGAGGCTGCCCCGCGGACCAGCGCGCCGCGGTAGGTGCCGTTCAGGTAGAAGCCGCCCCCCGCAGAGGCGATCTTGAACCCGCCGTTGAAGGTGGCCGCCAGCCCGCGCCGGCGCCCGGGACCGACCACTGCCTGCGCACCGCCGTAGCTGCCTGGGCCCGGATCCTCGGCGCCGGGCCGGAGCTGGAACTTCAGCAGCTGCTGGTTCATCGACACGATGCCGGCCACGTACGAGGTGTGCACCTTGTCGGGCCGCAGGTAGGTGGTGTAGATGGCGGCCTGGTGACGCACCGAGTAGGCGACCCGCCACACGCCCTCGCCGCGCAGCGGCCGACCGGCCGGGGAGGCCAGCCGGTGCGGCGCGGCGTCGGGCACGGCGCGCGCGTGCCGCGGCCGGTGCTGAGCCGGGCCGCTCGGGCCGCCGCCGGGCGCGGCACCGTTCTGGCCGGCACCGTTCTGGCCGGACCGTTCTTGGCCGCACCGCTCGGGCCGGCCAGCGAGAACGATGGCTTTCCGCCGACCTTAGGCGGCTGATAGGTCAGCCATTCCCCGAATGTCACCACGGGGCCCAGGCCATGACCGCGGGCCCATTCCGCCAGCCGCTGGGCCAGGCTGCCCCCGCCGGGCGTGGTCAGCGCGCTGCCGACCGACCAGGCCAGCCAGATCAGCGCGGCCGCCAGCAGCACCGCGATGACCTGCACGCTGCGGCGCTCGCGCAGTCGGCGGCGGCGGCGCGGCGGCAGCATGGCCTGCCTGCCCCCTTGTCGCACTGGGCTTCGCATGCGTCTCCCTCCCTGGCCCGGCTCCCCAGGCCGGCCGTTCTGTCAGCGGGCGCCCGCTGCCCACGGGTGCACCAGGTGCACCAGCAGCAGCGCGATGACCAGGCCGCCCAGCAGCGACACGGCCACCAGCAGTCCCCTGATCCAGCCGGCGCCCGCCCGGACCCCGAGCTCCGCCGCTTTCGGCGAGAGCAGGATCCGCGGCAGCCGCCACGCATAGGTCAGGACGTGAATGGTCATGACCCCGAACCAGAGCACGAACGTGGCCTTGTGCAAGAAAAGCCACGGGCCCGATACCGGGCCGACGATCGCCAGCATTACCCCCGTACCCAGGACCGCCACGGAGGTAACGATAAGCAACGGGCCGAGCACGCGCAGCAACGGCGCGGGCGGGCCCTTGCGGACGTAGGCCGGAGCCCCGGAGTAGTACCGGACGAACCGGTAACCGGTCGAGCCGATCTTCAGCAGCACCGGCCCGATCAGCAGCAGGCCCAGGAAGAAGTGCAAGGTCAGCAGCCGGCCCAGGCTCAGGAGCGTCGCGCCCTCCACCGCGAACCCGATCAGCAGCACGCTACCGGTCAGCGCGGTCAGGCGCTCGTTACCCGACACGCCGCCGGGCTCGTCGGGCGGTCGGCGGTGGCGGGGCCGGGTCCTCAGGTTCACGAAGGCTCCCTCCGCGTTGTCTCGAGGCGCAGGGCCAGCGCGGGGCAGGCCCGGACCGCCCGGCGCGCGTGCCCGGCCAGGCCGGGCGGCACGTCGCCGAGAATGATCGGGAAGCCCCACTCGTCGAGTTCGATGCGCTCGGGCAGCAGGTCGGCACACAGGCCATGGCCGGTGCAGGCCGTCGGGTCCACGCGCAACCGCCTCATCGCCACTCGTCCTCGGCTCGCGGGATGGGCAGGTCAGCCAGGCTGCGCCGGTAGGCGGCCGGGCACGGCCGTCCGGCCGCGTGGGCGCGGACGTCGGCGGCGAACGCGGTCAGCGCCGACGCGGCCAGGCGCACCGCGCCATCGGGATGGCGGCACGCGCCGCGGCCCGGGATGACCTCGAGCCGCCGGTCCAGCCGCCGTAGCACGTCGCCCTCGGGCCGCCCCGCCGCGAGCTGGACGAAGTCGTCGGCGATGGCGGGCAGGCCGAACATGCATGGTCCGCACTGCCGTGCGCTCTGGCGGGCCAGGTAGCCCAGCACCCGGCTCGTCTCGGTGACCCCGCAGCGGCCGGCGGCCAGCGCGAACAGCACCCCGGCGCCGGGCGCCGCCGCGACGGGCGCCAGCCCGGCCTTGGTCAGCCGCAGACCGCTGACCTGGCGCGGGTCGTGCCAGCTGCCGAAGTAGCCGCCGACCAGCACCGCGCCGACATCGGTCGCATCGGCCAGCGTCAGGACGTCCCCGATCCGGGTACCCGTCTCGATCTCGTAGACGCCGGGCTGGGTGACCGCGCCCCCCACCGTGACCAGCATGGTGCCCGGTGCATCGGGACGGCCGGCCTCGCGAAACCAGCGCGGCCCGTACCGGCCGATCAGGGCGATGTGGGCCAGCGTTTCCACGTTGTCGACCAGCGTGGGCTCGCGCTCCACCCCGCGCTCGAATGGCCGCGGCGGGGTCACCGTGGGCCGGGCCTCGCCGCCGTTCAGCCACCGGACCACGGCGGTCTCCTCGCTGGACACGTACCGGTGCGGAAGCTCATGGACCAGGAACTGCGCTTCGTCCAGCCGAGCCTCCCAACGCTCGGCGATGGCCTGGACAATGTCGTCCGCCTGCCGGCGGCGGGTCCGGTCCAGGCAGATATGCACGGTGTCCGCGCCCACCGCGCGGGCGGCCAGCGCGGCCCCGTCCAGCACCAGGTGCGGGGCCCTGGCCAGCAGGGCCTGGTCCTTCTCGCTGGCCGGCTCGCTCTCCATGCCGTTGGCCACGACCACCGCGCGGCCCCGCCGGCCGGCCACGGCGCGCAGCTTGGTCCCGGTCGGGAAGCCCGCGCCGCCCCGGCCGGTCAGCCCGGCGGCGGTCACCGCGTCCACCACCGCCCGCGGGTCCGGGTGACCGCGCCTGCCGCTGGGCATCGGCCCGTAGACGTCCAGGTGCTCACGGAGCCCGGCCGGGCGGCCCGCGTGCTGCCAGCCCACGGTCAGCCGCCGGATGGTGTGCTCCCTGGCCGCCGCGTCACGCAGGCTCACGACTCCGCCCGCAGGGCGAGCTGACCCGACGCGCGGGCGCCGCTGATGATCAGCGTGAGGCTGGCCTGCTGCTCGCGGGGGCCGTCCAGGACCGCCGTGAGCCGCTGGCCGGTCAGCGCCGTGACCGAGCCCTGCTCGGCGGGCTGCCGCCCGGCCCGGCCAAGCCGCACGGTGCCGCTCGACATCGAGATGCCGGTGCCATCGGGCCGGCCCCGCAGCACGATCGTGAGCAGGCGGTTCCCGTTGGTGCGGGCCCGGACCGTGATAGTGATCCGGCAGGCCCGGACCGAGCGGGTGACCCGGCCGGCGTAGCGGACGGCCGGGCCGGTGGCGGCGGCCACGGACGGCCGGCTGGACGGCCCGGCCGGCGGGACCACCGAGGACCGCGAGCCGAGCAGCGCGGTCGGCGTCCCAGCCCGCTGCGACCAGCCGGGCTGGAGCGGGCCGACGAAGGCAAAGATCGCGGTGCCCACCGGCACTACGGCCAGGCCGGCCAGGGCGGCCGTCCGGCCGAGCCCGGGCGCGGCCAGCGAGAGCCGCCACCAGACCGCCGCCGCTACGGCGGCCACGCACAGCGCGTCCAGGGCCAGCAGCCAGGGCAGCCGGGAGTCGGTCCCGGTCCCCAGGCCGTGCCAGAGCGCCACCGGCCAGCACGCGTAGGCCAGCCAGTGCACCGCGCGCCAGGCCCGGTAGGACATCCGGTCGCGCAGCAGGCTGGTCAGCGTGACCGCGATCAGCAGGTCGAACGCGATCGTGCCCAGGCCGAGCCAGAGCCGCCGGTAGTCAGAGTTGAACGGGATGATCACCGAGGACAACCCGATGCTGGTGTAACTGTCGGTCACCGTGGTCAGCACGTGGATCGACACGAAGCCCACGACCAGCAGGGACAGGTTGCGGTGCAGTCCGGCGGTGAGCACCCGGGGCAGGCCGGGCGCGGCGAACCGGGCCGTCCCGGCCACGCCGAGCACGACCGTCGCGGTCAGCAGCACCAGCGCGACGACTCCCGTCGCGCGGGTGGCGTACCACAACACCATGAGTCAGGAACCGCCCGAGGAAACCGGGGGCGGCGTGGAGGAGGCAGGCGCCGGCGTCGGGGGCTGCGTCGGCGGCGCGATGGCGTGATTCCGGCCGCCCGAATGACGGTGCCCCGCGGAGCGGGCGTGGCGGGTCGAGCGGGCCGCGCGCGACGGGCTGGCCGACGGGGCCGGCCGCGGTCGTGCCGGGGAGGCCGCCGCCGGGCCGGGCCGCCCGGCCCTGGACCGCCTGGGGGTGGCTGTGACCGGGTATCGCGTGCGCGAACGCCGTGCCGAGGCCGAGCGCGGCCAGCGCCGCGCCGCCCGCGATCCCGAGCGAGATGGCCCTGGTCCGGCTCAGCAGCCGGTTCCGCTCCGCCAGGGCCGTGTGGGTGGGGCCGGGTTCTGGCATACCGCTGTCTGCCTCCTTTGGGAGTAGCGGGCCGCACCCCCCGGGTGCGGCCCGACAGACAGCTTGCCCGGTGCCGTGCGCGGGACCGGTTCAGGAATCGTTCAGAACCGGTTAAGGTCTCGGGGATTCCCGGCCGACAGCGCCCCTGGCCTGCGGAAAGTGCGATGAGAACCGGCCAGCGGAAGGTCGATGGTGACCGTCAGCCCGCCGCCCGGCGGTGTCCGACAGGGCGGCCGAGCCGCCGTTGGCCAGCACCAGCCGGTTGACGATGGCCAGGCCGAGTCCGGTTCCGCCCGGCGTGCCGGTCGCGAATCGGCGGAACGCGGCCCGCTGCTGCGCGCCGGTCATGCCCTGGCCGTTGTCGGCCACGGTGATCGCGGGCCCGGCTGTCGGCCTCGACCACGCCGACCCGGATGGTCCCGCCCGTGTCCAGTGCGTCCAGCGCGTTGGCGATCAGATTGTCCAGGATCTGCTCCAGGTGCCCGTCGCAGGCCAGCGCGCTCACCGGCGAGGGGGTCAGCGCGGTGAGCGTGACGCCGCGCTCCTCGGCCGCCGGCCGCCAGGCCGCGGCCCGGTCCCGGACCACCTCGTCCCCGCTGACCGGCGCGGGCGCCGCGGTTACGTTCTCCGCCCTGGCCACTGCCAGCAACCCGTTGACCAGCCGGGACAGCCGGGCGATCTCCTCCTGGGCGCCGGCCAGCTCGGCCGCCGTGGCCTCGTCGGAATCCTGGGCCAGCAGGTCCAGCCGGAGCCGCAGCGCGGCCAGCGGGGTGCGGACCTGATGCGACACGTCGGCCATCAGCGCCCGGTGGCCGTGCACCAGGGACTCCAGCCGCGCGGCCATGGTGTTGAAGGTGGCCGACAGGCGGCGTACCTCGGGCGGCCCCGAGCTGACCTCGGCCCGGGTGTCGAGTACCCCGCTGCCCAGCCGGTTGGCCGCCTCGGCCAGCGAGGTGATCGGGCGGCTGGCCCACCGGGCCAGCCCGATGGCGATCGCCACCCCGGCCAGCAGGCCCGCGGCGGACACCGCGGCGATGAGCGTCCACAGGACCGTTACCCGGTGATCGTAGGGCGCGGTGGACCGGGACAGCGCCACCGTGCCGAGCATCCCGGTGCCGGAGTCGGGGACCACGGGCACCAGCACCACCAGCCGGTCTCCGGCCGCGAAGCTGCGGACCGAGGTGACCGGTCGGCCGCGGGCGTGGCCGGCTGCCACCGGTGCGCCGAAGGAGCCGGCGATCACGCGCCCGGCCCTGTCGTAGACCGTGACCCGGTCGCCGCGGCTCTCCAGCGAGCGGATGGACCGGGCCAGGGCGGGGCCACGGGTCCCGTCGCCGAGCCGCTCCTCGGCCACGTTGGCCAGCGAGCGGGCCCCGTCGGCGGTCTCGTCCCTGAAGTCGGTACGGTCCTGGGCCGCCGTCAGCAGGCCCGAGCGGCACGGCCACGATGGCCAGCAGCGCGATGATCAGCGCCAGGACCGTCGCGGCGATCCGCCGGGCCATCAGACGTCGCCGAGCCGGAACCCGCGGCCGTAGACGTTCTCGATCAGCCCGGGCTGGCCGAGCTTGCGCCGCAGCGCCGCGACGTGCACGTCCAGGACCTTGGTCGGCCCGTACCAGTTAGCGTCCCAGGCCGCCTCCAGGATCTCCTGGCGGCCCTGGACCCGGCCGGGGTCGGCGGCCAGGCACTCGAGGATGTCGAACTCCTTGGGCGTCAGCGGCACCTCCTGGCCGGCCACCGTCACCTTGCGGGTGCGCAGGTCCACCATCAGCGGCCCGTGCCGGATGATGTCGCCTTCGGGCCGGACCCGGCGCAGCACGGCCCGGATCCGGGCCATCAGCTCGCTCAGCCCGAACGGCTTGACCAGGTAGTCGTCGGCGCCCGCGTCCAGCGCGGTAACCCGGTCGGACTCCTCGCCGTAGGCCGTGACCACGATGATCGCGGCGGCCGAGCGCTGCCGGAGCTGCCGGCACACGTGCACGCCATCGGTGTCGGGCAGCTCCAGGTCGAGCAGCACGACGTCCGGGTCGCCCCAGCGCAGCGCCTCCTGCCCGGTGACGACGTGGTCGACCTGGTACCCGCCGCGGGCCAGCGCCCGGACCAGCTGGGTGGCGATGCCGTGGTCGTCCTCGACCACGAGCACGCTGGTCCCCGCGGCGATAGCGGTGTCTGGCGGCACGGTCATGCCCACCACCGTAGGCGAACTATGGCCTAGGTATGCCGGAAGCCCCAGTTCAGCAGCGTCCTGGCGGCGGCGAACCGGAGACCGGGGCTGGTGTTCGTGCTGTCCAGCACCACGCCGGTGAGCACCCGGCCGTGCCGCCGGGCCGCGAACAGCAGGCAGTAGCCGGCCCCCAGCGTGAACCCGGTCTTGATGCCCATCGCCCCCCGGTACCGGCCGACCAGCAGGTTGGTGTTCCGCCAGCCGTAGGCGTGGTGCCGCCGGGTCCGGGCGATCCAGTGGTGGCGCTGGCCGACGATGGCGGCGAACCGGGGCTGCCGCATCGCGGCCGCGGCCAGGATGAGCAGCGACCGCGGCGTCGAGTACGTGGTGTACTCGGACGGCCAGGGCAGCCCGTCGAAGTTGGCGAAGTGGGTGCCGGTCAGGCCCAGCCGCCGCGCCTCCGCGTTCATCTTGCGGACGAACGCCGGCCAGCCCGGCCCGTAGGCGCGGGCCAGCGTGAAGGCCGCGTCGGCGCCGGACGGCAGCAGCAGGGCCTCCAGCAGCTGCCAGGTGGCGAGGACGTCGCCGGCGTGCAGGCCGGCGCTGCCCGCGTCGTGCTCGCGGGCGTAGCTGATCGCGGCGGCCGGGACCCGGATCAGCCGGTTCAGGTGCCCGGCCCTGATCACCACCAGCGCGGTCATCACCTTGGTGATGCTGGCCATGGGCCGGCTCTGGTTCAGCCCCCGGCTCCACAGCCGCCGCCCGGTACTGGAGTCGACCAGGTCCGCGGCGGCGGCGACCACCCCGGCCGGCCCCGCGGCCGGGCCGGCGGACCGGGCCACCCGGGCCGTCAAAACCGCCGCGCTGGCCCGCGCCGGGCCGGTGACGCCCAGCACTCCGGCGGCCAGTAGCGTGACCGCGAGCAGCCGAGCGGCGGCGCGCGAGCGGGCCGCGGTCACCGGGCGAACACCGCGGTGAAGTCGCGGTTGGTGAGGTAGTAGTAGCGCGTGGCCGGCTGCACCTCGTCGGGCAGCAGTGCCACCGGCGTCGGATCGTTCGGATGATGGCCGGGCTTGTAGTACATGAAGTCGGTCCAGTCCGGGTTGATGTCCAGCTCCAGGGCCATCACGCAGCCGGCCCGCCTGAGCAGCCCGGCCAGGGTCTGGGCGTCCAGGGCCGGGCCGTAGGCGAAGATGACCCGCCCGTCGCTGGTGACCCCGACCCCCGACCGCCAGACGTAGTAGGCCCCGCCGATGGTGGCGCCCCAGTTGCTCTCGGTGTTCTGGTCGATGTCGGCCGGGATCCGGCCGTTCTCGATGATCGGCTTCAGGTTCTGCCGGACCCCCTCCACGCCGCGGGTCAGGTGCAGGCCGTCCCGGCCCCAGACCCCGATGCGCAGGTCGCCGTCGCGGTAATAGACCATCGACGCCGCGCCCTTGACCAGCGGCCCGCGCTGGGTGCCGTTGAGCCAGAAGCCGCCGCCCGCCGAGGCGATCTTGAACCCGCCGTTGAACGTGGCCGCCAGGCCGCGGCGGTGACCGGGCCCGATGACCGCCTGGACGCCGCCGTAACTGCCCGGTCCCGGGTCCTCCACCCCCGGCCGCAGCTCGAACCGGAGCAGGTGCGGGTTCATCGACACGACGGCGCTCACGTACGAGGTGTGAATGCGGTCGGGCCGCAGGTAGGTGGCGTACACCGCGGGCACGCCGCCGACCTCGTACAGCACCCGCCACTGGCCCTCGCCGTGCAGCGGCCGGCCGGCGGGCGAGGCCAGCCGCCGCGGCACCTCGAAGCCGGGCCGGACCTGGTGGCGGGCCGGGCCGCCGCTGGGCGTGGCCGCGGGCACCTGGCTGGGGCCGGCCAGCGAGAACGAGGGCTTGCCGCCGACCTTGGGCGCCTTGTAGGACAGCGACTCGGCCAGGGTGACCAGCGGGCCGAGGTAGTGGCCGCGGGCCCACTCGGCGACCCGCTCGGACATCGTGCCGCCGCCGGGCTGGAACAGGGCGTTGCCGAACGACCAGCCGAACCAGGCCAGGAACAGCACCAGCACCGCGGCCGTGACCTGAGCCCAGCGCCGCTCCCGCAGGCGCCTGCGGGGCGTCGTCCGCCGGCGGCGCGGCCAGATCCGCATGCCGTCATCTTGAGACGGATCGGGCGGAAACCGCAAGGGTATGCGAGGCGCGCCTAACCCGGAAAGTCGGTCACCAGCCGGGCGGCCGGATCGGCTACCAGCCGGCCGGGCTACCAGCCGGTCGGCAGCGGCATGCCCTCCGTGTAGCCGGCCGCGCCCTGGATGCCGACCACCGCGCGCTCGTGCAGGCCGTCCAGGGAGGTGGCGCCCGCGTAGGTGCACGCGCTGCGCAGCCCGGCGGTGATCGCGTCGATCAGGTCCTCCACGCCGGGGCGCTGCGGGTCCAGGTACATCCGGGAGGTGGAGATGCCCTCCTCGAACAGCTCCTTGCGGGCCCGCTCGAACGCCGAGTCGGCGGCCGTGCGCAGCCGCACCGCGCGGGCCGAGGCCATGCCGAAGCTCTCCTTGTAGCGGCGGCCGTCGGCGTCGCGGAACACGTCGCCGGGCGACTCGCAGGTGCCGGCGAACCAGGAGCCGATCATCACGCTGGCCGCGCCGGCGGCCAGGGCCAGGGCCACGTCCCGCGGATAGCGGACGCCGCCGTCGGCCCAGACGTGCGCGCCCAGCCGCCGGGCCTCGGCCGCGCACTCCAGCACCGCGGTGAACTGGGGCCGGCCCACGCCGGTCATCATCCGGGTGGTGCACATGGCGCCCGGCCCCACGCCCACCTTCACGATGTCCGCGCCCGCCTCGACCAGGTCGGCCACCCCGTCCGCGGTGACCACGTTGCCGGCCGCCACCGGCACCGCCGGGGTCAGCTCGCGGACCGCCCGCAGCGCGTGCAGCATCTTGTCCTGGTGGCCGTGCGCGGTGTCCACGACCAGCACGTCGGCGCCCGCATCGAGCAGCAGCTTGGCCTTGGCCTGCACGTCGCCGTTGATGCCCAGCGCCGCGCCGACCCGCAGCCGGCCGCGTGCGTCCACCGCCGGCTGGTACAAGGTGGCCCGCAGCGCGCCGGTCCGGGTCAGGATGCCCACGCAGCGCCCGGCCTGGTCCACCACCGGGGCCAGCCGGTGCCGGCCTCCGTGCAGCAGCCCGAACGCCCGCTCCGGGTCGGTCCCGGCGGGCAGCGTCAGCGGGTCCGCCGACATCACCTGGCTGAGCTGGGTGAACCGGTCCACGCCGTCGCAGTCGGCCTCGGTGACCACGCCCACCGGGCGCCGGTCCTCGTCGACCACGATGACCGCGCCGTGGGCCCGCTTGGGCAGCAGGCTCAGCGCGTGGCCGGTGGTGTCGGCCGGGCGCAGCGTCAGCGGCGTGTCGTGGACCAGGTCGCGGTCCTTGACCCAGGCGATGACCTCGGCGACCACGTCGGCCGGGATGTCCTGGGGGAGGATCACCATGCCGCCCCGGCGGGCCACGGTCTCGGCCATCCGGCGGCCGGCCACCGCGGTCATGTTGGCCACCACGACCGGGATCGTCGTGCCGCTGCCGTCCCTGGTGGCCAGGCTCACGTCGAGCCGGGAGCCGATCGCCGACCGGTTCGGAGTCAGGAAGACGTCGCTGTAGGTCAGGTCATGGGCGGGCGGGCTGAGAAATCGCACGTCACCCAGTCTGCCCCATCGGGCGGTCCGGAAAGACCAGGCTCAGGACGAGGCGAAGGCGGCGTAGATGATCGAGCTGAGCCGGTCCATCATCTCTTCCCTGGGCAGCCGGACCTCCACGCTGAACAGGAAGTTGACCCGCTCCAGCATCATCAGGCAGGCCACCGCGGTGAGCTCGGCGTGCTCGGTCATCGTCCCGTCCCCGGAGGCGCCGGCGCCCGCGGTCATGCCCTGGGTGATGGCCTCGGCCAGCCGGAACAGCTGCTGGAGCCCGTCCCCGTAGACCTCCTCGCCGACCACGTCGGCCTGGGTCAGGATGCGCAGCACCGCGGCGTGCGCGGAGTAGATGTCGCAGAACTGCCGGGTCCACTTGCGCAGCGCGGCCAGCCCGGACTCGTTCCTGGTCACCACGGGGAAATCGTCCGTGATGCCCTGCATGTCGTCCAGCGCGTCCCGCAGCAGCGTCTTGAACAGGTCGTCCTTGTTGGAGAAGTACAGGTAGAAGGTGCCGTGCGAGATGTTCGCCCGCCGGACCACGTCGTCGACCCGGACCGCCTGGAAGCCGTTCTCGTCAAACTCGGCCAGTCCCGCTTCCAGCAGCTTGCGCACCGTCCGCTGACCCTGGCGGCCCAGCTCACGGCCCTGAGCCGGGGCGCCGCCGCCCAGCGAGGGCCGCCTGGGGTGGATCGAGGCGAGAGCCGGCGCGGCGGGCCGGGGCGCCGGTGCCGGCTTGCCTGGCCCGGCGCTGCGCTGCCGATCGGCGGCTTCCTGCCGCCGTGGCGGCCTGCCCCCCGGCACCTGCCCACCGTCCCTAGTCATGCAGCGAGCGTAGTCTCTCCGCCGGGTGCCCGTCATGACGCCCCGCGTTCAGCCCAGTACCTGATCCAGGTAGGCGTTGCCGAACCGGTGCGCCGGGTCGACCGTCTCGCGCAGCGCGACGAAGTCCGCGAAACGCGGATAAGCACGGGCAAAGTAATCGGCCGTCCGGGTGTGCATCTTGCCCCAGTGCGGCCGCCCGCCCGCGCTGACCATGACGTCCTCGATGTCGCCGAAGTACCCCTGGTGCGGAAACTGGCGCGGCACGTGGATGGCGATGTAGGCCGAGTCCCGGCCGTGGGC
Source organism: uncultured Actinomycetota bacterium (assembly GCA_963730265.1). Classification (GTDB taxonomy): domain Bacteria; phylum Actinomycetota; class Actinomycetes; order Streptosporangiales; family Streptosporangiaceae; genus DASUBV01. Next base: position 2,159,411 of record CAVSRG010000009.1, on the reverse strand, counting down.
GGTGGACAGCCAGACGTCGTCGCCCGGCGTGACCCGGACCTCGATGGGAAAGCTGATCCGCCAGTCCCGCCGCCGGAACAGCGCCCGCACCTCGCCCAGCACGTCGGCCAGTGCCTCACGGGGCACCGCGTACTCCTGCTCTTTGAACCGCACCCGGCGCGGGCTGGTGAACACCCGGTAGGCGGCGTCGGTGTAGGTCCGCGCGCCCAGCGCCTTCGCCGCCACCCCGTTGACCGCCGGGATGGCGGCCGGGCACGTACCGGCACAGCCCGCAGGTCACGCCGAACACCGTGTTGGACAGGAACTCGTCGTCCATCAGGTACCGCCACCGGGGCAGCGGCCGGGGCGGCCCCGGCGTCCGGTTGTTGCGCTTGGTCAGGCAGCCCTCGGTGTGCGGGAACCAGTAGAACTCGAAGTGCTCGTTCTCGGCGGTGAGCTCGTCCAGCCGGCCCAGCACCTGCGCCCAGGCCATCGGCTCCTCGCGGGCCTGGAGCAGGAACGCGGGCACCACCCGGAACGTCACCGCGGTGATGATCCCGAGCGCGCCCAGGCCCACCCTGGCCGCCTCGAACAGGCCAGGAAACGGGCCTCCGTCGTCCGCGGCGGAACAGGTCAGGATCTGGCCGTCGGCCAGGACCAGCTCCAGGCCGGCCACCTGGGCGGCCATCCCGCCCACGTCGCGGCCCGTGCCGTGGGTGCCGGTCTGCACGGCGCCGGCCACCGTCTGCACCTGGATGTCGCCCATGTTGGCCAGCGACAGGCCGCGCTCCAGCAGCGCGGCGTTGAGCACGTGCAGCGGACAGCCCGCCTCGACGGTGACCAGGCCCGCCGCCGCGTCCACCGACCGGATCGCGGTCAGCCGCCCCGGCCGCAGCAGCACCCCGTCGGTCGCGGCCACCGGCGTGAACGAGTGCCCGCTGCCGGTCATCCGGATCGGCAAGTTGTCCTGGCCGGCCCGCCGGACCTCGGCCGCGACCTCGTCCGCCGACCCCGGCGTGACCTGCCGGGCCGGCCGGGCGGTGACGTTCCCGGCCCAGTTGTGCCAGGCCGCGACTCCCGCGGGGGAGATGTCAGGGGCTGAGCCGCGCGGCCTGGTCATCGCCCTATTGTGCCGCCCGTGCTGCCCGAGTGGGCCGCCGCCCGCGCCGGCCTGGCCGCCGGGATCCGCAGCCGGCCCAGCCCGGCCACGATGATCAGCGCGGCGACCACGCCGCAGCAGGCCGCGAACACATAGCCCCACCGAGCCCCGCCCATATCCACGATGTGCCCGGCGATGGCCGAGCCCGCGGCCACGCCGAAGCCGATGCCCGACGACAGCCAGGTCATGCCCTCGGTGCGGCGGCCCGGCAGGGCCTGCCGCTCGATCAGGCCGAAGCCGGCGATCAGCGTGGGGGCGATGGTCAGGCCCGAGAAGAAGATGACCACGTCCAGCGGCAGCAGCCCCGGCAGCGACCAGAACGTGGCCACCGCGGCCACCGTCATGCACAGCGTGATCGCGAACCGGCGCTCCAGAGGCGCCCGCCACTTCCGCGATCCGTAGAAGAGGCCGCCGGTCGCGCTGCCCAGCGCGTAGGTGCCCAGGATGAACCCGGCCAGCGGCTTGTGCCCGTGCTCCTGCGCGAACGCCACGGTGCTCAGGTCGATGGTCGCGAACATCGAGCCCAGGAACACGAACGCCGGCGCCAGCGTGATCAGCCCGGCCGCGGGCAGCCGGCTCTCGCCCGGCGCGCGGGCCGCGCGGTGCGGGTGCGCGGCCGGCTCGGTGCCGACCTGCGCGGCAAAGGCCAGCGAGCCGCCCAGGCACAGCACCGCGGCGGTGACCACGCCCGCGGCCGGCTGGACCTCGGTAGCCAGCAGCGTGACCACGGCCGGCCCGATGATGAAGATCATCTCGTCGACGACCGACTCCAGCGCGTAGGCGGTGCCCAGCCGCTGCGGCGAGCCCTCGAGCAGGGCACTCCACCGGGTCCGGACCATGGAGCCCAGCGACGGCATCGAGGCGCCGGCCAGGGCGCCGGTGACCAGCAGCACCCCCAGGGGGGCGCGCAGCTCGGCGGCGGCCACGAAGCCGGCCGTGGCGGCGGAGAAGATCACGGCCATCGGCCGCAGCACCCGGCGCTGGCCGAGCCGGTCGGCCAGCCGGGCCAGCAGCGGGGCGGTGACGGCGTAGCCGACCGAGCCGGCCGCCGCCACGAGCCCGGCCAGTCCGTAGCGCCCGGTGATGGCGGCGATCAGCAGCAGGCTGCCCAGGCCGAACATGGCCATCGGGAACCGCCCGATGGCGCCCGCGACACAGAACCGCAGCGCGCCGGGGATGCGCAGCACGGCCAGATAGCCACTGCCGGTGTCCGGGCCAGCCCCGCCCGGGCTACCTTTGTTAATTGTCTGGTTCTCGGGTCCTTTGCCGTGCCCTTCGCTGTCCTGCTGTTCGCCGATCCCGGCGCAAACGTCCGTCATGTGCGACAGTGACCTCCCCTTGGACGGTATCGGCCATGGCAAGCTGTTTACCTGCGCGTGGATACCTGTTGCTTGGCCGGGCCAGGCATCGCCGGTTACTGTGGACGAGTCATGGGACGAATAGCCCGGCGCCAGCGCGCCGCCGCCGCCCCCGGCACAGGCCTACCCCGAGTCGTCCAGCCCCCGGCCGCCGCGCTGCAGCGGCTGCGGCGCCTGCACGCCCGGCTGCCCGGTCCGGGCTGGGCCAAGCACGCCGCCGTGCTGTCGGTCACCGCCGTCGTCGGCATCGGCGGGCTCGGCCTGGCCGGCCAGCTGCCGTTCCACGATCAGGCTGGCGCGGCCGACGCGCACGGCCGGCTGGCGGCGCAGCACGCGGCCCGGATCCCGGTGCCGCCCGGCGGCGCCCAGCCCAGTGCCGGGCCGGGCGGTACCAGCCAGGCCGCCTACCAGGGCACCAGCGCGGCCCAGGCCCGGTCGTTCCGCCGGATCATCCTGCCCGACCTGCTGATCGTCGCGCCCCGCGGCCTGACCCGCCGCGACGTCGCCCGGCTCCGCAAGATCGCCGGCGTGCGCAACTCGATTTCCTTCGACGGCGCCCAGATCACCGCGGGCGGCCGCTCGGTCAACGTCATCGGCGTGGACCCGGCCACGTTCCGGTCCTGGGTGCCGCTGCGCACCGCCTCGGACCAGCCGTTCTGGACCGCGCTGGGCAGCGGCGAGTTCGTCGCCGCGACCTCGACCGCGCAGCGGCTCCGGCTCCAGTCCGGCGCTACCTATCAGCTGTCGGGCGCGACCAGCGAGACGGTCAGCTACGGCTCGGCCGCCCGGCTCCGGCTGAACGGCGTGGACCTGGTCGTCAACCAGGCGGTGTCCCGCCAGCTCGGCCTGGTCCACCAGGTCGCCGCGCTGCTCAGCGCGCCCGGCGTGAGCATGGGCCAGGCTCCAGAAGGCGGTCACCGCGATCCTCGGGCCGAGCGCCAAGATGGAGAGCCTGCGCAGCCAGCAGCTCCCGGTCAGCGGCAGCGGCGGCCACGGGCTGCCGACCACCTACCTGCAGCTGTTCAAGGAGTCGGCCACCCGGTACTGCCCGGGCCTGTCCTGGACCGTGCTGGCCGCCATCGGCCAGATCGAGAGCGCCGACGGCCAGAACGAGGGGCCGTCCAGCGCGGGTGCCCTGGGGCCGATGCAGTTCGTGCCGAGCACCTGGGCCCAGTGGGGGATTGACGGCTTCGGCCAGACCGGCCAGCCCGACATCATGAACCCCTACGACGCGGTGCCGTCGGCGGCCCGGCTGCTGTGCGCGGACGGCGCGGCCCAGGGCGGCCAGTCGCTGTACAACGCGATCTTCGACTACAACCACGCCGACTGGTACGTGCGCGAGGTCCTCGGGCCTCGCGGCCGGGTACGCCAAGAACTACAGCTGACCCAGCCTGGCTGCGGGCGCGGTCCGGCCGGTCGGCGGCGGCTGGTTGGATGGTGAGCATGGCCGACTATGACGCGTTGCTGCTGGTGTCCTTTGGCGGGCCGGAGGGGCCTGACGACGTTATGCCGTTCCTGCGCAACGTGACCGCGGGCCGGGGCGTGCCCGACAGCCGGCTGGAGCAGGTGGCCGAGCATTACTACCGGTTCGGCGGCGTCAGCCCGATCAACCAGCAGTGCCGCGACCTGATCCTGGCCGTGCAGAAGGACTTCGAGGCGGCGGGCATCGACCTGCCGGTCTACTGGGGCAACCGCAACTGGCACCCCTACCTGGCCGACACCCTGGCCGAGATGGCCGCCGACGGGGTGCGCCGGGCGCTGGCCTTCGTGACCTCGGCCTACAGCTCCTATTCCTGCTGCCGGCAGTACCTGGAGGACATCGAGCGGGCCCGGGCGGCCGTCGGGCCGGACGCCCCGGTAGTGGACAAGATCTGGCCGTACTACCGCCACCCGGCCTTCGCCGAGTGCTTCACCGCCGCGGCCGCGGCGGCCGTGGAGTCGCTGCCCGCCGCGGTCCGCGGCGAGGCGGACCTGGTCTTCACGGCGCACAGCATCCCGGAGAGCATGGCCGAGCGCAGCGGGCCCGCCGGCGGTGCCTACCCGGCCCAGCTGGCCGAGGTGGCCGGGGTGGTCGCGGCCGGCTGGGCACCGGCCGTGGCGGCTGGCCTACTCCAGCCGCAGCGGGCCGCCGTCGCAGCCCTGGCTGGTCCCCGACATCAGCGACTGCCTGGCCGAGCTGGCCGCGGCCGGGCTCGCGGGCCGTGGTCGTGGTGCCGATCGGCTTCGTCTCCGACCACATGGAGGTCAAGTTCGACCTGGACGTCGAGGCGGCCCAGACCGCCGAGCGGCTCGGCCTGCCGTTCGCCAGGGCGGCCACGCCCGGCACCAGCCCGCGGTTCGTCGCGATGATCACCGACCTGGTCCGGCAGTGGCAGGCCGGCCCGCCTGGTCCGTCCGGTCCGACGGCTAGCCTCGCCGGGCACCGGCGGCGTTCTGCACGCCGGGCTGCTGCTGTGCCCGGCGCCGGCCGCCGTCCGGCCGCGGACCGCCGGGTGAGCGGCCCGCACCGGCCGGCCCGGACCCCGTCGGAGCTGGCCGAGCTGGCCTGCGCCGTGGCCACCGAGGCCGGCGAGCTGCTGCTGTCCCGGCACGGCCAGGTGGCCGTGGTGCAGACCAAGTCCAGCCCCACCGACGTGGTCACCGAGATGGACCGGGCCGCCGAGGAGCTGATCCGGCGCCGGATCCTGGCCGCCCGGCCCGGCGACGCCATCCTGGGCGAGGAGGGCGGTCAGCTGGACGGTCAGGCTGGTGCCGGGGCCGTGCGGTGGGTCGTGGACCCGCTGGACGGCACGGTGAACTACCTGTACGGGCTGCCGGACTGGTCGGTGAGCATCGCGGCCGAGGTGCACGGCGCACGTGGTGGCCGGGGCGGTGAGCGTGCCGGTGCACCGGAGCCTGTTCAGCGCCACCGCCGGCGGCGGCGCCTGGCTGCGGTCCGGCTGGCGGGCGGGCCCGCAGCGGCTGGCCTGCACCACCGGGGTGGCCGCTGGCCGAGGCGCTGGTCGGCACCGGGTTCGGCTACGCGGCCGGCCGCCGGGTGGTACAGGGGCAGGTCGTGGCGGCCGTGCTGCCGCAGATCCGGGACATCCGGCGGGCCGGGGCCGCGGCCGTGGACCTGTGCTCGCTGGCCGCCGGGCGGCTGGACGCCTTCTACGAGCGCGGCCTGCACGACTGGGACTTCGCCGCGGGCGGCCTGATCGCCCGGGAGGCCGGGCGCGCGTGGTGGCGCGGCCTGCACGGCCGGCCGGCCAGCGAGTCGATGACCCTGGCCGCCGGCCCGGGCCTGTTCGGCGAGCTGCACGACCTGCTGGCCAGCCTGGACCCCGAGCGCGACGCCTGCTAGCTCGTCGGTTCAGCCTTGCGGTCAGCGTGCCGGTCGCGGCCGGGCCCTCTTGCCGCGGAAGCTGAACTTCAGCCTCCCGTCCGGCTGGCCGGTCAGCGTCACTATGCCGTCGGCACAGGTGTGACGGCCCGTGGTGATGCCCTGGTCCAGGGTCAGCGTGCCGCCGGCGACCGAATCGGGGCTGAGCTGGCCGCGCAGGAAATCGAGGCGCTGGAGTAAGCGACGCGGCCGTCGGCCGCCCCGGCCGGCCAGGGTGAGCCGGACGTGGAACTCGTCCGGCGGGTTGACCTGCCGGGCCTGGCCCGGCCCACGACCCGGCGAAGGCGGCCGGCACGGTGATCGTGCCCGGCGCGGCGACGAGGCCGGGCTCCGGCTCGCGCGGGCGGAGGCCGGACTGGTCGAGGCGGCCGGGGGACTGGGCGCTGCCGTGGGCCTGGCCGCCCGGCCCGGCCGAGCCGAGCACCCGGACGATGACGACCGCGATCACGGCGACGACCACGATCGCCGGCCACGACCGCCGGCACCAGGCCGCGGCCGGTGCGGCGCCGCCCCGGCCGTCCGGCGCCGCCCGGCCGGGTCCGGCCCGGCGCGGCCGCCGCTGGCCCGGCTCGACCGCCCGGTCCCGTGGCCGCCGCCCGGCGGCCCGCCGCGCCGCGTGGCCGGCCGCTGGCCCGCCGGCGTGCCCGGCGCCCAGCGAGGCCAGGTCCCGCGCGTGCGCCTCGTGCCGCCCGGGCGGCCAGCGCGGCCCGGCGCGCCCCCTCGGGCAGGGCCCGCTCGGCGGGCAGGGTGCTCGCCCAGCAGGCTCAGCACGATGGACGCGGGCCGCCGGCCGCAGGGCCGGGTCGCCGGCCAGGCACTCGGCCACCGGCCTCGCGCAGGTCCCCGGGCAGCGACGTCCAGGTCCGCGAAGGTGGCGGGCGGGCGGCCGATGGCGGCGAACACCATCGTCTGGGCCCAGGCCAGCATGTCGGCGGCCGGCGTGGCCGTGCCGTAGGGCGGGGTGATGCCGAACTCGATCGACCCGCGGGCCCGCGGCGCTCATGACGACGTACTCGGGACCGAAGCTGCCGTGCACCAGCCCGGCCTGGTGGACGGAGGCCAGGCCGGTCGCGCTGCCGATGGCCAGCGCCTCCAGCTCAGCGCCGCGCAGCGGGCCGCCGTCGGAGACCAGCTTCCAGCAGCGACCGGCCCGGCACGTACTCGCTGACCAGGTAGGCGTCGTCTGCCGTCGACGCCCGCATCGAGCGATCCGGGCGGCGCAGAACGGCGGCACCCGCCGGCCGCCGCGGCCTCGGCGGCGAACCGGTCCCGTCGGCCGCCGCGTCCCGCGTCCAGCTCGCCGCGCAGCAGCCGGACCGCCACCTCGGTGCCCGTCCGGCGCCGGCCACGAAGAACGGGCCCGTTCGCGGGCATGCCCGAGATCCGCCCGGCCAGCCGGTACCGGCCGACCCGCTCGGGGTCGCTCGGCGCGCAGCGGGGTGACGTTGGGCACGGTCAGCTCCGCGTGGCCGGGCATGAGTGGCACCGATGAGTGGTTCGTACCATACGCACTTTGTGCTGCACAGTTGAGCCGAATCGGACTAAGTTACTCGCTGGTCAGACGGCGCTACCGCAGGCGCAGCGCCACAGGGGCGAACGGGCTGGAAAGCCGCGGTACGGAGCGAATCCGGCGGGGGCCGGCGGCACGACACGCGCACGTGTCTGGCCGCTGGTAGGTGTGCGCCGCGCCGGACGTGGAAGAATTCCCCGCCGGAATCGGGCACAACCGAGGCTTCCCGAGCGTTACATCCGCGCGACGAGGTTAGTGAAGATGGAGGGGTAAGGGCCAGATGGCTACCGACTACGACAGCCCGAGGAAGACTGACGACGAGCTACCGAGGACAGCCTGCAGGAACTTCAGGCCCGCCGGATGGACAAGTCCTCGACGGTGATCGACCTCGACCCTGATGACGTCGCGGAGTCGCTGGAGCTGCCGGGGGCGGACCTGTCCAACGAGGAACTCTCGTTCCGGGTCATTCCGCGGCAGGCGGACGAGTTCACCTGCTCGAGCTGCTTCCTCGTGCACCACCGGAGCCAGCTCGCCGAGACCCGCGGCGGCCAGCTGGTCTGCCGGGAGTGCGCGGCCTGAGCGACGTGACTCCACGTGAGCGAGCGTCGGTCGACCGCGGCTGGCCAGCGCAGCCGTACGCCCGGAACCCTCGGGCGCACGGGCGGCGGTTGCCCGGCGCGAGCTGCGGCATGATGCGAGTCACCTAGCGGACGCGCGCGAGCGCGCGATGCGCCGTGATCGCGACGAGCGCTGGGCAATGCCGGCGACCCGGCGGCGGCGTGTCCAGCCGGCAGCAGGCTCAGCGCGGCCAGCGCGGCCAGGCCGACCGACGGCCGCGGCGATCGCCGCGCACGGTGCCAGCCACTGCCGCCGGCGCAGCATCCGGGCAGGTGCCGGCGCCCTCGGGCGGCAGCCGCCGGACCTGGCGAACGCGGCGTAGCCGCAGGCCAGCCGCGGCGCAGGGCCGCCAGCACCACGATGTAGGCCACCGGCTCGAGCCGCGCCAGCGACCGGGCAGCACGATCCCGGCCGCGATCACCAGCGGCCGACCAGCACGGCGATGTTGGTCAGCACCTTGGCCAGCGCGACCTCGGTGTTCCGGCCGAAGATCGCCACGCCCGGGCGCCGCCCGGGCCGCGCGCAGGAAGTACCCCGCGGCGCGCGCCGGCGTCGCCGCTCGCGCAGGCTGATCCGGCCCAGCTCGTTGATGGCGCCGCAGTGGCCCGGATCGATCGCCAGGGCCGCCTGCTGGTGCGCCCGGGCCCGCGCCAGGTCGCCCCGGCCCAGCGCCACCTTGCCCGCCGTGAACTGCACGTCCGCCTCGTCCGGGCGCGAGGGCCAGCGCCTGCGCCGCCGCCTGCGCGGCCAGGCTCGCGCTCGCCCGCCGGCGGCCGCCGCCTGGGCCAGGCACACGTGCGAGCGCCAGAAATGCCGGCGCCAGCCGGCGGGCCTCCATGCGCCGCGGCGACAGCGCCTCCTGGCTGCGGCCCAGGCTCGATCAGCGCCGTGCTGGCCAGCCGGTACGGCCAGTCGTCGGCCGGGTCGAGCGCGCTCGGCCCGGCCGCGGCCGCGACCACTGCCTCGGCCGGGCGCCCGGCGCCCAGGTGCGCCCGGGACAGCAGGCACCAGCCCCGCGCGCTGTCCGGCGCCGCGCGCGACCACCGTGCGCCAGCAGCCGGGCCGCCTCGTCGTAGCGGCCGAGCTCGATCATCGCCGCGGCCCGGCTCGAGGTCACGGCCGGCTGCCGGACGCTGCGGCGCGGCGTCACAGCATCTTCCGCTTCTTCAGGTAGGCGGCCAGGTCGTCGTAGGCTCCGCCCTCGTTGGCGAACAGCGCGACGTTGCGGGCGGACTCGAACCACGGCCCGAGCGACGGCCGGACCTGGGCGACCGCGGCGATCAGGTCGTCCTGGCCGATCATCCGGACCTGGCCGGCCCGGGCCGAGTCCAGCAGCGCCAGCTCGGCCGCGCGACTCGCAGATGTGCGCGATATCGGCCGCCGAGTAGCCGTCGGTCATGCGCGGCCAGGCCGGGCCAGCTCGATGCCGGCCACCGGCCGGTCCCGCAGGTGGAACCGGAACACCGCCTCCCGGGCCTGCTCGTCCGGCGGCAGCACCAGCAGCGTGCGGTCCAGCCGGCCCGGCCGGCGCAGCGCGCTGTCCACGTCCCACGGGTGGTTGGTGGCCGCCAGCACGAACACGCCCTCGTTGCCGCCGGTGACGTCGTCCAGCTCGAGGAGCAGCTGGTTCACCGCGCTGCGCATCGGCGCGCTGCGCAGCTGGCTGCGCTTCTGGCCGATCGCGTCGACCTCGTCCAGGAACAGCACGCACGGCGCGTTGCTGCCGCGCGGTGGCGAACAGCTCGCTGGATGTTGCGCTCGCTCTGGCCGATGTACATGTCGACGACGTCGGCGAACGAGACCGCCATGAAGCGGGCGCCCAGCTCGCCGGCCACCGCCCGGGCGATGAACGTCTTGCCGCAGCCCGGCGGCCCGTACAGCAGCAGGCCGCCGCGCAGGCTCTTGCCGTACAGCCGGCGCAGCTCCGGGTTGCGCATCGGGGCCAGGAACGCGGCCTCCAGCCGGGCCTTGACCTCGGCCAGCCCGGCCACGTCGGCCAGCCGCAGGCCCGGCCGCTCGGCGTCGATCGGCCGTCCGGCGCCGGTCGCGCCGGGGCGCCGTCGGCCGGCGCCCGCCGTCCGCGGTGACGAACATCGGCGGCAGCACGCCGCGCAGCTCGGCCTCGGCCTCGCCCAGTCGAACGCCGCGCGCCCCCCGTCCGCCCCGCCCCCGCCCGCCTGAGCCGCCTCGCCCGCTGGCACGACCCCGCCCCGCCGGCGCAGTGGCCTCCCGTGCATCTTCGCCACCGCCAACAGCGGCACCACCGGCAGCTCCTGCACCACCAGTCACTTCAGTCCCACCGACAGCTTCCGCCCCACCGGCCACTTCAGCGACGTCGGCGGCCCCCGCAGCCTCACTGCCGCCTGGGCCCCCCGGGGCGTCGGCGGAGGGGGTGGCGGGGCCCGGTCCCGCCGTGGCCCGCTGGAGCAGGGCCAGCGCCTCGGCGTTGGCCGGGTCCGCGTGCACGATCGCGCCCAGGTGCCGGATGGACTCCTGGCGCTGCCCGGCGTCCAGCAGCAGGCTCGCTAGGTGGAGCCGCAGCGTCAGGTCGTCCGGCATGGCCGCGACGGCCCGGCGCAGGCTGGCAATGACGGCAGGCTCAGGTTCCATGCGGCCCAGCTTCTCGCGAGGGGTTTGGTCGGGTTCACGGCGATTTTATGTTGGCTTCTCGCCGCTAGCTCCCAGCATGCACCTGCTCGCCGACAATCCGGTCCCACTTGCCCCGCCCCAGAGCGCCCTGCCCCGCCCCGGGCACCGCGGATCCCGCTCCTTGATCGCCCGGCCCGACCTCAGCGACGTGGTTGTTTCAACCACGTCGCTCCAGCGACGTCAGAGCAACAACCACGTCGCTACCCAGCCACCCAGCCCGCCGCGGTTTGGGGCGTGTGTTACTGGAGGTGACTCCGTGAAGGGAGAGGCGAACCGGAGCGAGCCGATCCCGCTGACCCGCGCCCCAGCGACTCATTAGGTCCAATCACGTCGCTGGCCGCCTCCGTCGCCCGCCCTCGGCTCCGGCGCTCAGATCCGGCCCAGTGCCAGCGTCACCGGCGGCCCTTTGGTGCTGTTAGAGCAGCACCAAAGGGCCGCTGCGTGGCGTTCCCGACCCCTGCCGGGGCTCCGATGGTGTGGCTGGTGAGATTGGCGGGTCTGGCGGGGGGCGCAGCCGCGCGGCCGCGGGGCTAGTGGGCGGGGGAGCGGGCGGGGCGGCGGAGCTGGTGGAGGGTCCAGCCCTTGCAGGCCGGGTCGAGCGGGCGGGTGCGGGTGGTGAAGATCTCCGCCGCGCGGCGGTAGGACATCCGGGCCCGGCCCGTTACCGGGCACACGTCGGCCGCCGCCGCCCCGGCCGGAGCCCGGCGATCGGTGAGGAACACCGGCCCGTAAGGGCGGCCCGCCAGCAGCCAGCCCAGCAGGTCAGACGTGGCCCGCTCCCAGGCCAGCGGGGGGCCAGGCGCGCGGACCCGGCGCCCGGCCAGGTCCACCGCGGACACGTCCAGGGCCAGCACCTCGTCGGCCGGGGAGCCGCTGTCGCGCAGCAGCCGCCACAACGCCTGCTCGCGCAGCCCGGCCCGCAGCCCGAACACCGCCGCCGCCTGCCGGTCGGACAGCGCCGGGCGGGCCGCCTCGCCCGCGGTCCGATGCCGCAGCCCGGCCGTGGGGTCGTGGCCGATCCAGCCCATGTCCAGCCACCAGCCGGCCGCGCTGCGCAGCGCTGAGATCTCGCGGTTCACGGTGCGGGTGTCGGCGTGCCCGGCCCGCAGCGCCACCGCCGCGGCCAGCTTGGCCGCCGCGTCCCCGCGGTCGAGTAGCGCCAGCGGCACCACCGGCGGCCGCGCCCCGCGCCGCTGACTGCAGGCCGGCGGCGGCTGGCCGACCAGTGCCCAGGCCCGCCGGCCAGCGAGATCCGGTAGACCCGGCGCGACGCCGGGCTCAGGCAAGCCTGGCCAGGAACCGCTCCACCGCCACCGCGTACTCCACCGGCGCCGCGCCCGGCCCGCGCCGGCCGCTGACAGCTCCGCTCGCAACTGACTCCCTTTCCACGTCTATCTTAACCCGGCCGCGTTGTGCATTTACTGCGGCAAGCCCGCGCTGGTAAGCCACTTTGTTAATTAATAACAAGGTGCTTTGTTGCCTGTGCGTAGTCCCCTCTGACCTCGCCGACCTGCACCGCCAGGCCGCGCTAGCTCGCAGTAAATACCGGCGAAGACGCCATTACTTCCGACGCCTGATGCTGCTATCCGAACGTGAATTGCCGGGCCGGGCTGGCCTGTCCAGGGCGAGGCGGTCGGCCGGGCCTGAGTAGGCTCGTCCGGGACGGGCGGGCAGGCGTCACGGGCGGAGGCGAGCGCATGGCAGTGAGCACGGTCGCGCTGGGGCGGGGCGGCCCGCCGGTGTCGCGGGTCGGTCTGGGCCTGATGGGCATGTCGGGCGTCTACGGCCCGGCCGACGAGGCCGAGAGCATCGCCACCATCCACGCCGCGCTGGACGCCGGCATCACGCTGCTGGACACCGGCGACTTCTACGGCATGGGCCACAACGAGCTGCTGCTGCGCGAGGCGCTGCGCGGCGTCGACCGCGACTAGCGTGTTCATCCAGGTCAAGTTCGGCGGGCAGCGCGACCCCGGCGGCGCGTTCGTGGGCTACGACGCCAGCCCGGCGGCGGTGAAGAACTTCCTGGCCTACAGCCTGACCCGGCTCGGCACCGACTACGTCGACCTGTACCAGCCCGCCCGGCTCGACCCGCAGGTGCCGATCGAGGAGACCGTCGGCGCCATCGCCGAGATGATCCAGGCCGGCTACGTGCGCTACCTGGGCCTGTCCGAGATGGGTGCCGAGACCATCCGCCGGGCCCACGCCGGTGCATCCGGTCAGCGGCCTGCAGATCGAGTACTCGCTGATGAGCCGGGGCATCGAGGCCGAGCATCCTGCCCGCGGTCCGGGAGCTCGGCATCGGCGTCACGGCGTACGGCATCCTGTCCCGCGGCCTGCTCAGCGCGGCGACGCCCGCGCAGCTCGGCCGGCAGCGACTCCGCGGCCGCGGTTCCCCCGGTTCCAGGGCGAGAACCTGCGCCGCAACCTGGACCTGCTCGCCGCGCTGGAGCAGATCGCGGCCGAGCACGGGGCGACCGTGCCGCAGCTCGCGTTCGCCTGGGCGCTGTCCCGCGGCGAGGACATCATCCCGCTGATCGGCACCAAGCGCCGGGACCGGCTGGCCGAGGCGCTCGGCGCGCTGGACCTGCGGCTCAGCGCCGGACGAGCTGGCCCGCCTGGAGGCGGCCGTGCCGCCGGGCCAGGTCGCGGGGGACCGCTACGACGCGGCCCAGATGGCAGCCCTGGACAGCGAGCGCGCGCGCAGGAGCCAGGCCGCGGTGATAACAGCAAGACCCGCGGTGATAACAGCAAGAAGCGTCAGCGGGGCCCACGCTCCATGATCACCGAGCGCTTCGCGGCCCAGCTGCTGACCGGGCCGCCGGCGCGCGGCCCCGAGGAGGTCACCGGCCGCCTGCTGGCCGTGCAGGCCCAGGATCCGCGCGGTGCCCGGCTGGCCATCCGGCCCCGGTCGGCCGGGCTGACCGCGGCCGACGTGGACCGGGCCCTGACCGACGGCACGCTGCTGATCAGCTGGCTCAACCGGGGCACGCTGCACCTGGTGCGCCGCGAGGACTACGGGTGGCTGCACCGCTGACCACCCCGCCGCTGCGGGTGGCCAACGCCCGGCGGCTGGCACCAGGAGGGCGTCACGCCGGAGGCCGCGGACCGGGCCGTCGCGGTCATCGAGTCGTCGCTGGCCGAAGAAGGCCCGCTGACCCGGCCGCAGCTGCGCGACCGGCATCGCCGCGGCGGGGGTGCGCACCGAGGGCCAGGCCCTGGTCCACGAGCTCATGCTGGCCTGCCTGCGCGGCATCGCGGTGCGCGGGCCGATGGCCGGCCGGGACCACGCCTACGTGCTGGTCCGCGACTGGCTGGAACCACCGAGGCCGTTTGATAGATCTCAGGCACTGGCCGAGCTGGCCCGGCGGTTCCTGGCCGGGCACGGTCCGGCCGACGAACGCGACCTGGCCAAGTGGGCGGGCATACCGCTGCGGGACGCCAGCAGCGGCCTGACTGCCATCGCCGGCGAGCTGATCCAGCGCGACGACGGGCTGGCCGACCTGGCCGCGCTGGCCGGGCAGCGGGACCAGCGGCCTGCCGCCGCCGCGGCTGCTGGGGTCCTTCGACCCGCTGCTGCACGGCTGGGTGTCCCGCGAGCCGATCCTGGGCCAGCACACCGGCATCATCACCGTGAACGGGCTGTTCCGGCCGTTCGCGCTGGTGGAGGGCCGGGCGGTGGCCACCTGGACGCTGCCGGACGGGGTCGTCGAGCTGAACCGGCTGGCCGAGGTGTCCGCCGCGGCGGAGGAGGCGCTGGCGGCCGACGCGGCCGACGTCCGCCGTTTCCTCGGGCTCTAGCTGTTCCGGAGCTGTTCCGGCCAGCCGCCAGGGGAGTCTGGCCGGACTGGCTATGGCCGGTCCGGGCGCCCGGCCGCTAGGGTCGCCGCCATGGAACCCCCCGCGCCCGAGCCCCGAGCCCGAGCTGGCCGCGGAGCTGAGCCAGCTCGGCGAGGACCTGCTGCTGCTGTCCGTCCGCCGCGCCGAGGGAACGATCAGCACCGGCACGCGGATCAGCTACGGCCTGATGGGCTCCGAGCTGATCCGGCTGGCCGCGCTGCGCCGGGTCGACGTCGACCAGCGCCAGATCACGGTGCTCAGCGCCCAGTCCACCGGCGACCCCGAGCTGGACGCGGCGATGGCCAGCCTGGCCGGCCGGCGGTCACTCCGCCCGAAGACCTGGGTCGCCCATCCCCGGCGCGGGATCCGCGAGGCCTACCTGGAGCGGCTGGCCGCGGGGGGCGCGCTGCACGGCGAGCCGGGCGGGTTCCTGGGCCGGATGCGCTGGACGGTCACCGCCCCCGAGCGGGTCGAGCGGCTGCGCGCCCAGCTCGACGCCATCGCCGAGTCCACCGGGCCGGTCGGCCTGGCTCAGGCGGCGTTCGGCGGGCTGGCCCACGCGGTGGGCCTGGACCGGTACCTCTACCCGCGGTTCGCCGACCGGCGCCTGCGCTGGCGGCTGGCCGAGGTCGGCAAGGGCCAGGCCGGGCCGGTCGCCGCGGCGGTGGACGCGGCCGACGCGGCGGCCAGGGCGTCGAGCGCCGCCGCGACGGAGGCTGCCACCCAGGCCGCCACCCGGGCCGCTACGCAGGCCGCCACCGACGCCGCCATCCAGGCCGCCGTGCAGGCGTCCACGGCGGCGGCCATCTCGGCCGCGGCCAGCGCGGCGTCCGACGCCGGCGGGCACGCGGGCGGCCACGCCGGGCATCACTAGGCGGCTCAGCCAGGCTCGTCCAGGTGCACCAGGCCGACCTCGGTGACTCGCTGCGGGGAGGTCCGGTAGAGGTAGACCAGGTAGATCACGCCCAGGATCATCCACACCCCGACCGCCGGGCCCATGTAGGACACCGGCGCGGACAGCGGGGCCACGAACGAGAAGACCTTGATGCCGGCCGAGGTCAGCCAGGCCGGGATGAACGCAGCGATGCCCAGCACCGGGATCAGCACGTGCAGCACCGGGTTGAGGTGGCCCTGCCGGGCGAAGTACCCGATGCACGCCGCGTTCATCAGGATGTAGATCGCGGCCAGGATGATCACCAGGCCCGTGCCGATCATGAAGAACCCCTCGGTCGGGCCGTAGTGCAGGCCTAGTCCCAGGGTCACCGCGACGGTGATCACCGTGCCGACCAGGATGGCCGTGACGGGGGAGTGGTGCCGGGGGTGGACCTGGGCCAGCAGCCGCGGGAACGCGCCGATCCGGCCCATCGCGTAGGCCGTCCGGCTGGACACGTTGACCCCGGCGTTGGCGTTGGCGATGGTCGAGTTCACGATGGCCAGGAAGACGAAGAACCAGAACAGCCCGTACAGCGCCCTGGCCAGGCCCTCCCAGGAGGCGCTGCCGGTCTCGGCGGCGAACGCGGTGAAGCCCTTGGGCCCGAAGGCCACGTCCACCGCGTAGGTGGTGAACACGTACAGCACGCCGATCAGCAGGGTGGCCAGCAGCACCGCGCGCTGGATGGTCTTGCGCGGGTTGCGGGCCTCCTCGCCCAGCGGGGCCGCGCCCTCGAACCCGCCGAAGGCCAGGATCGTGTAGACCGAGCCGCCGATCACCCCCGAGATGCCGTGGAAGCCCTTGGGCGTGTACGAGGTGCCGAACACGCTGAGCGTGTTGTGGCTGCCCGCGTGCACGATCAGGAAGACGGCCAGGACAACGAAAACCCCTATCTCGAACAGGCCGAGCACAGTGCCCAGCCGGGTCGAGGTCCTGATCCCGTAGAACCCGGCGGCCATGACGATCAGGGCGCCGGCCAGCGACCACGGCCACCACAGGTTCGCCGGGTAGCCATGAAACTCCGAGTTCAGCGTGGCGGCGGTGGTGAAGCCCAGCTGGAGCAGCACCAGCGGCGGGATCAGGAAGCCGACCAGCACGTAGGCCCAGGCGGTCAGGAAGCCAATCGACGGGTGCAGGCCGCGGGCCGCGTAGGTGGCCAGTGACCCGGCCGAGGGCATCTCCCTGGCCAGCAGGCCGATCGACCAGGCGCAGAACAGGCAGGCGACCAGGGCGAACACCACCGCCAGGGGCAGCGAGCCGCCCGCGAACGCGGCCCCGGCCGGGATGGAGGCCGCGATCGCGGCTCCCGGGGCCATGTCGGTAATGCTCTGGAATGTGACCTCACGCAGGCCGATCGCGTCGCGACGAAGACCGGGAGAACTCTGCGTCCTCGGAGATGTCGTCATGGCGCTCCCGGATGCCGAGGTGATCTTGGGTGGCTAGATCATCCCATGTCGGACGTTCCGGAAGTAGACCCGAATTGGCCGGGTGCCGGCGGTGCAGCCGGGCCACCAGGCGGCGGCCGGCCGCCTGGGCCAGCAGGACCAGGCCGAGCAGCGCGGCGGCGACGATGCCGTCGGCCCAGAAGTGGTTGGCGGTCACGATTACGACCAGCGTGGTCAGGGCCGGGTAGAGCAGGATCAGCCAGCGCCACCTGGTCCGGGCCGTGCCGATCACCGCGATGGCGACCAGGATGGCCCAGCCCACGTGCACCGACGGCATGGCCGAGAGCTGGTCGGCCTCGAAGCCCGCGACGCTCCCGTAGACCGACTGGTGGTACAGGATCGCCGTGTCCACCAGGCCCGGTCCCGGCCAGCATCCGCGGCGGCGCCACCGGGACGAACTGGATGACCAGGCAGGCGCCGGTGAACAGCACCAGCGTGGTGCGCACCCGCCGGTAGGCCGACCGCGGTGCCGGACGAACAGCCAGATCATGGTGATGATCAGCACGGGAAGTGCAGGCTGTCGTAGTACAAGTTGAAGAACTGGATGAGCAGCGGGTGGGGCAGGAAGGCCTGCTGGAGGGTGGTCTCGCTGGGCAGGTGCAGCACCCGCTCGATATGCCAGATCCACCGGGCCCTGGCTCAGCGCGCCGCCCGGCCCGATGAGGCTGAACGAGCCCGCGTACTGCCAGAGCGCGAACAGGCCCAGGACCAGCGCGCGTCTCCTGGCGTGAACACGCTGGCCGCGGCCAGCCGCGGCCGCCGCGCTGCGGCGCAGCGCGACCGTCGCCACGGCGACGGCGCCGGCCGCGATCGGCGGCCTCGCGCCAGGACAGCTCCAGGTCGATCATCGGCGGGATGACCTGCCAGTGAACTCGCGGCTGACCGCGGTCCGGCTGCTGCACACGAGCCAGGTTACGGCGCAGGTCAGCCGGCGCGCGCATCCAGGGCGCTCAGGGCGGTCGGGCCGGCTCAGCGAGGAGGGGTCGGGCTCCTGGCGGGGCAGCAGCACCTCGGCCGAGACGTCGGCGGCCAGCCGGACCACGTCGCCGTCGGCCAGCCGGACCGCGATGCCGGGCAGCACCCGGTCGCCGTTCACGAAGGTCCCGTTGGTGGAGTGCTCGTCGCGGATGCTGGCGTGCCCGGAGTCGTCCATGGTGACCGTGGCGTGCCGCCGGGACACGTTCTCGTAGCGCGAGAACGCGGCGGCGACCAGCGACTCGGCCGGGTCACGACCCAGCAGCAGCGAGGTGCCCGGCCGGCACCTCGACGTTGCCGGTCGGGAACGACAGCCGCAGCACCGAGGCCGAGATCGGCGCCCGGCTTGCTCGTCCCGCTTGAGGTACTCCTGCATGATCGTCGCCGGCGCGGCTGGTCATCGTCCCTGACGGGTCGCTGCGCGGCAGGTTGGCGCCGCAGGTGAAGCAGATGAGGTCGGCCGGCTTCACCGTCGGCCGCGCAGGCTGGGCAGGTGAGCGTTCGCCATCACGTCCTCCAGGACTGGTTCGCAGCCCGCGCGGCCATGGCCACGCTCGGCGCGACCGGCACGCCCGCACGAGAGAGTAACGTGCCTGAGACCCCGTCGGGGTGCCCAGATCTGGCCGGGTGACCGCCGCGGCCGGATGCCGATCCCGGCGCGCCGCGGCTCGGCCCGGCGCCGGCCGGCCGGTACCATCGCGGCCATGGTCGGCTTCACGCTCAATGACGAGCAGGAAGCGCTCCGCTCGCACCGTCGCGGACTTCGCCCGCGAGCGAGGTCGCGCCGGTGATCGGCGACTACTACGAGCGGGGCGAGTTCCCCTATCCGCATCGTCGCCAAGATGGGCGAAGCTCGGCCTGTTCGGGCTGCCCTTTCCCGAGGAGCTAGACGGGATGGGCGGTGACTACTTCGCCTTCTGCCTGGCCCTGCACGAGCTGGCCCGGGTCGACTCGTCGGTGGCCATCACCCTGGAGGCGGGCGTCGCGCTCGGCGCGATGCCGATCTACCGCTTCGGCTCCGCCGCGCAGCAGGAGGAATGGCTGCCGCCGCTGTGCCGCGGCGAGCGGCTCGGCGGCCTTCGGCCTGACCGAGCCGGGCGGCGGGTCCGACATCCCCGGCGGCATGCGGACCACGGCCCGGCTGGACGGCGACGAGTGGGTGATCGACGGCTCCAAGGCCTTCATCACCAACTCCGGCACCTCGATCACCTCGGTGGTGACCGTGCTGGCCATCACCGGCGCCGGGCCGGCGAGCGGCGGGCGGGCCGCGACGGCCTCGATCTCGGCGATCATGGTCCCGGCCGGGACGGCCGGGCTTCACCGTCAGCCGCGAGTACTCCAAGGTCGGCTGGTGCGCCTCGGACACCAGGGAGCTGTCCTTCTCCTCCTGCCGGGTGCCCGCGGGGAACCTGCTGGGCGAGCCCGGCCGGGGCTACGCCCAGTTCCTGGCCACCCTGGACGAGGGCCGGGTGGCGCATCGCCGCGCTGGCCGCCGGGCTGGCCCAGGGCTGCGTCGACGAGTGCCTGCGCTACGTCGGCGAGCGGACCGCCTTCGGCCACCAGCTCGGCCACTACCAGGCCATCCAGTTCAAGATCGCGGACATGGAGGCGCGGGCGCACGCTGGCCCGGCTGGCCTGGTACGACGCGGCCGCGCGGCTGGTGGCCGGGGCAGCCGTTCAAGAAGGAGGCGGCCATCGCCAAGCTGACCGCCTCGGAGGCGGCGATGGACAACGCCCGGGACGCGACCCAGATGTTCGGCGGCTACGGGTTCATGAACGAGTTCCCGGTCGCCCGGTTCTACCGGGACGCCAAGGTCCTGGAGATCGGCGAGGGCACGTCGGAGGTCCAGCGCATGGTCATCGCGCGGCAGCTGGGCCTGAGCCGCGAAGGCGGCTGAGGCCGCGGGATCCGGTCCTAGGCAGTCCGAAGGGCAGTCCCAGGGCAGTCCCAGGGCATCAGTAGCGGATTCTTACGGAACGCGTCAGGTCTGCCGTCTGCCGGACTTATCTACCCATAGATGCAGTATGGTGAGCGACTGACTCGCTGTCTTGTACCGGCCTTCGCCGGTTCTCCCTGACTGTCCCGTTGAGGCGCCGGGCCATGCGGCTGTCGGCCTTCGAGCGAGTGAATATTCGCGACCGAGGAAGGAGCAAACCGGGATGAGACTTCATCCGGCCCGGTTTCTCGCACTCGGCGCGGGCGCCGCGATCACGGCGTCCGCGCTGGCTGGCTGCGGTGGAGCAGCCTCCGCCCAGAACGGCTCGAACCCGGACATCCTGGTAGGCATCTCACTCCCGCTGACGGGCGGCTTCTCCGCCGACGGCCAGGCGTTCCAGAAGGGCTACGAGCTCTGGCAGAGCGACGTCAACAACCACGGCGGGCTGCTCGGCCGCCAGGTCAAGCTCAAGATCCTCAACGACAACAGCGACCCGAACAAGACGAAGGCTCAGTACAAGCAGCTCATCGTCCAGGACCACGTCAACCTGACGCTGGGCCCGTTCCGTCGCTGCTCACCGCGCCGGCCGCCGAGGCGGTGGGGCCGTACCATTTCGCCATGATCGAGGGCGCGGGCGATGCCAACGGCGTCTTCCAGGACCCCGCCGGCGACGAGAAATATCACAATGTGTTCAGCCCCAGCCTGCCGGTGTCCGACTACATGCGGCCCCTGGACAACTGGATCAAGAGCCTGCCGCCCAGCCAGCGGCCGAAGACGGCGGCATACCCGAGCGTGGCCGACCCGTTCTCCCAGCCCGCGGTCCAGACCGCGCAGAGCGCCCTGCAGAAGCTGGGGATCCACACGGTCTACACCTCGGGGAAAAAGGGCATCACCGAGGTGACCACGACCAAGGACCTGAACAAGGCGGAGGCCAGCGCCTACCACGCCCCCGCCGAGCAGACGGCTAGCAGCAACGCCCAGATCGTCATCCTCGGCTCCACGGACGTGGGGACCGTCGCCACGTTCATGAAGGTATTCGAGCAGCGCAAGTACCAGCCGAAGCTGTTCATCGCGGTGTCCGGCCCGGACCAGGGCCAGGCCTTCGAGGGCACGGTGGGCAAGGCCGATGCCAACGGCGTGATGGTGCCCGGCGGCTGGAACGGTACCTACGCCAACTCGCTCAGCGACAACATGGTCGAGGAGTACATCGCCAAGTACGGCGGCACCGCCGCGGGCGTGAACGCCGACGTGGCCGAGGCGTTCTCCTCGGGCGAGGTGGCCGCCGACGCGGTCGAGCACACCCACAGCGTCAACAACGTGAAGATCATGACCTACCTGCACAGCGGGGTCACGCTCCAGACCGTGCAGGGGCCGGCGAAGTTCGACAAGCTAGGGGAGAACCACCAGGCCGTCGCCTTCGTCTTCCAGTGGCAGGACGGCAACTTCGTCCAGGTTCTGGGTGGTCAGCCGAATTCCGCGCAGATCCAGTATCCGAAGTCGCAGTGGTCTAACGGCTAGTGGTCTAACAGCTGAGCGAAGCGCCTCAGGCGCGGCGGGCGGAGCCCGGGCAGGCTGGTCCTGCCCGGGCTCCGCCCTTTATCGGGCCATTCCCTGGTGGCGCCATTAAGTCCCGAGCGGGGCCGCTTAAGCCCCGGGAGGGCCCGCTTCCCGGGCGTGCCGGGCGTTAACTTCGCCGGACGCCCCGGGACACAAAGAAGGCCGGGTGGCACTGGTGTTCCAGTGCCACCCGGCCTTGTTTCGCGGTCCGGGTCTTTGCCCCCGCTAGTGGAAGATCATGCCCGGGATGTTCAGGTCGGCGCCCAGGACCTCGGAGTTGAACATGAGGGTGGCGACCCGAAGCGGGCTGGCCGGGTTCAGCGTGGTCGGGTACGACCCGATCGTGATCAGCGAGGCCGACTGATTCATGCCCGGCTCGCTGGCCAGCACCGTGCGCACCGGCCCCGGCAGGGCCGCGCTGGCCTGGACCTTCTGCAGCTGATTGCGGAAGGAGGTCAGCAGCGGCCCGTCCTGCTTGGCGTAGGCCCGGCTGGTGAAGTAGCCGGACAGCGGCAGGTCAGAGGTCGCCCCGCTGCACGCGTCGAACACCTCGACCGCCCCGAGCTGGCTCTCGGCCTCGTAGATGTACGGCTCCTGGACCACGATCGCGTTCACCTGGCCGGTGCGGAGGGCGCTGACCAGGCTCCCGGACGGCATCGGATCCCACTTGACGCGGTTCGGTTCGAGGTTGTCGTCGGTCAGCACCGACTGGGCGGCCAGCGTCTCCAGGCTGTAGGGGGCGCCGCCTACCTTCCTCTTGAGCTCCTGCGGCTCCGGGGTCCCGACCTTCTTGCCGATCAGGTCCCGCGCCGAGGTGATGCCCGAGTTCGGCATGGCCAGGACCTCCATCACGCCGGGCGCGGCGTGATAGCCGTCGGCCACGATCAGGAGGTCGGGCTTGACCGACGCGGCGTACAGGAAGTCCACGTAGTCGCCCGCCGCGACGTCGACCTTGCCCGCCCGCAGCGCTGAGATCTCCGCGGCCACCGAGCTGTAGCTCTCGATCTTGACGTTGAGTCCCGCCTTGGTGAACGCGCCGCCCTGCTCGGCCCCGTGGTACAGGGGCGCGGTGTCGACGCCCTTGATCGCGGCCACCGTGATCGTGCCCGTGGCGCCTGCGGTGCCGCCTGATCCGCCGCTGCATCCGGCGGTCAGCCCGGCCACCGCGAGGGTCGCGGCCGCCGCGGCCAGGACACGAGGATGATTAAGGGGGGCCTTGGGCCGCGCAAGCCTCACGAGCCTCACGAGCCTCCTCCGAACGTGCTAGGGAAAGGTTGAACGAGCCTGGCATACCGAGACGGACAGTTCGGAAGACTGTCGCTATGCCAGGCAGTACCCTACTCGTGACGAGCGATCCTGCAAGCAATCGCGTACTATCGGTTCTTCTGAGTCATTCGTCGTATTGATGCACGGCAACCGACTAGCTGGTGATAGTTTTTGCCGGCTGTGTTGTCCTGCCACGCGGAGCCTTGACCTGAGGAAGGGGTGCGGCCAGCGATGTCGCTTCCACCGCAAGTCCGCGCGCGTGCAGGCTCGTCACGGTAGTCATGTGAGCCACGGTAGCCAGTAGCCAGTTGAGAGGCGCAGAGGCTGTGCGGTCCCGAACCAATAACGCCCCAGGTGCTGACTCGGGGGCACCGAGCCAGTCGCCGGCCATGGCGCCGGCCGAGGGTCGCGCGCCGCAGGCACCGGTACCCGGCGAGCCGGACGGCGCCACGGCGGCAGGCTCCGCCAACGGCGCGCGGTCGGCCTCGCCCGCGACGGGGCGATCTTCGCGCCGCGCCCTGAAGAACTGGCATGTGCGGTCCCGGCTGCTGCTCCTGATCATCATCCCGACCCTCGCCGCCATCGGCCTCGGCGGTTTCTCCATCGCGTCATCGATCCGCAGCGCCGAGTCCTATCAGCGAGTCTCCACGCTGGCCACGCTGGGCCAGCGGGTCGCGGTCCTGGCCAAGTCCCTGGAGGACGAGCGCGACCTCACCGCGGGCTTCATCCAGATGGGCGCGGCGGGCGGCCGGGGCAGCAAGGGACAGCAGTTCGCGAACGAGCAGGCCGTCATCGGCCAGGCCTACCAGGTGACCGACCGGGCGGCCGGTCAGCTGAAGTCGGTCGCGCGCCAGGTCAACGACTCCTACGCGGTCGAGGCCCAGCAGGCCGCGCAGACCGCGCTGACCGCCCTCGAAGGGCTGGGCAACCTGCGCTCGGCCGCGACGACCACCCACCTGCCGGTACTGGTCGTGGTGAACGAGTACACCACGGTGATCAACGACGTCCTGGCCCTCGACGACCAGATCTCCCAGGCCGCCAGCGACCCGCAGCTGGCCCAGACCGTCCGCGCACTCAGCCTGGTGTCCGCCATGCAGGAGAGCGCGTCGGAGCAGCGCGCGATCCTGTTCGCCGCGCTGTGGGCGGGCCGGTTCGGCCCCGGTCAGCTAGCCGCGCTGCAGAACGCCGAGTCGGCCCAGCAGAGCAACCTCAGCACGTTCACCTCGTCCGCCAGCGTCGGCGAGCTCCGGCAGTGGACTGCTGCCGCCAACGCCGCCGACCCCGACGCCAGCGCCGAGGAGGCCCAGGCCATCGCGCTCGGGGGCTCCCTGCGCGGCGACGCGACTACCCCGTCCGACTGGTACGGGGCCATGTCGAACACCGTCGACGTGAAGATGGGCGGGGTGACCACCTCGCTGGCCGCCACGGCCGCTTCACGCGCCGACGTGCTGCGGAACTCGGCCATCAGGACGGCCCTGATCGTCGGTGCCGCCGTGGTCATCGCCCTGCTGCCTGGCGCTGATCTTCACCACGATCGTCGGCCGGTCCATGGTCCGCCCGCTGCGCCGTCTGCGGGCCGGTGCGCCCGGAGGTCGCGGGCCTCCGGCTGCCCGACGCGGTGCGCCAGATGAACGAGAGCGACGGCGCGGCCGTGTCGCTGGACGTCGAGCCCATCGATGTCGACTGCACCGACGAGATCGGTGAAGTCGCGCGGGCCTTCGACCAGGTCCACCGCGAGGCCCTGCGGCTGGCCTCCAACGAGGCCGCAGCTGCGCGGCAACGTCAACGCGATGTTCGTCAACCTGTCCCGCCGCAGCCAGTCGCTGGTCGAGCGCCAGATCCGCCTGATCGACGACCTGGAGCAGGGCGAGCAGGACGAGGAGCGGCTGGGCAGCCTGTTCCGGATGGACCACCTGGCCACCCGCATGCGCCGTAACTCGGAGAACCTGCTGGTTCTCGCCGGCCACGACTCGTCCCGGCGGTGGAACCAGCCCGTCGCCCTGGTCGACGTGCTCCGCGCCGCCGTCTCCGAGATCGAGCAGTACGAGCGGGTCAGCCTCAACGTGCAGCCCGGCATCTCGGTCCGCGGCCACGCCGTCAACGACACCGTCCACCTGCTGGCCGAGCTGGCCGAGAACGCTACCTCGTTCTCCTCGGCCGAGACCCCGGTGACCGTCTCCGGGCACCTGCTGAGCAGCGGGGGCGTGCTGCTCGACATCACCGACCAGGGCGTGGGCATGGGCGCCGAGGAGATGGCCCACGCCAACTGGCGGCTGGACAACCCGCCGGTCGTGGACGTGGCCGTGTCCCGCCGCATGGGCCTGTTCGTGGTCGCCCGGCTGGCCGCCCGGCACGGCATCCGGGTCCGGCTCCGGCCCGCCGCCTCCGGCGGCCTGACCGCCCTGGTCTGGCTGCCCGACGAGGTCATCAGCCGGGACGGCAGCTCCAGCGCGGCGCCGATGACCGACGGCTGTCGGCGATCCCATGGGCGGCCCGAGCCTGCCCAGCCTGGCCAGCCTTCAGCGCCGCCGGCCAGCAGGTCGACGAGCGCGCGGCCACCGCCCAGGAGGTCAGCGCCTCGCGGACACCCAAGTTCGCCTCGCTGCATGGCGACCTGCACGAGAACGGCCACCTGGGCCCCCGGCGCGTGCCCGGTGTCGGCCCGCACCCCGGAACTCCCGACACCGCGCCGGCCGTCACTGGCCCATTGCCCGCCTTCCGCACCAGCCCCCAGCCTTCCGACGAGCCGGATGACGAGCCGTTCGCCACCGCGCCGCAGCGGGCCGTCGATCCGGCCACCGGACCCGTGCCCGCCGTCGACCACGACCCGTTCGCCGGCTGGCGCCGACCCGCCCGGCGCCGAGCAGGCCGGCCCCGCGGCGGCCACCCCCGCCGGACCGTCCGCCCTGTCCACCGGCAACGGCCAGCAACTGCCCAAGCGGGTCGTCGAGCAGCCGCGACTCCGGCGACGGTGCTGCTGTCCGCGGCAGCACCGACATGTTCAGCCGGCCTGCCGGCGGCGGCAGCGACCTGTTCCGCCGGCCCTCGCCCGCCGAGCCCGCCGTTCCGGCCGAGCCGCCCGCCCAGCCCGCCGCCTCGGCGTCCGGGATGTACAGCGCGCCGGCCACCACTGACTTCAGCGCGCTGGACACCGGTTTTGGTGTGCAGGACACCGACGCCGCGGCCCCGGCTGGCGGCACCAACGGCTCGGGCGGGGGCCCATCCGGATTCGGCTGGGACACCGGCCCGTCCGGGGACGATGTCGTCGTGCCGCCAGCTGAGCAGACGCAGGAGTACCGGTTGCCCATCTTCGAGGCCGTCGAGTCCGACTGGTTCCGGCGCGGGCGCAGTTCGGTCGGCTGGTCGCGAGGAGGGCCGAAGGCCGAGGCTGCCCGCCACGACCGGCGCCTGGAGCTCGACCGGCCGACTCAGGGCTGGCAGGCCGCCGCCGCGGCCGCCGCGCCCTCATCCGCGGCGGACTACGACGGCCGGGCTGCCCAAGCGGGTGCCAAAGGCTAACCTCGTGCCAGGAACCGCCTCAGCCGAGCCAGTCAGCGCCCGCGCCGGCCCGGTCGGCCTCGGCGACCCGGGACCGGTTCGCCAGCTTCCAGCGGGGAGTGAAGGAAGGCCGTGCTGCCGCCACCGGCGGCGAGACGCACGACCGGAGAGGACGACGGTTCCCGATGACGGGTGGCATAAGATGTCTGGGATGGTCATGCTTAAGTATCGAAACGCCGTTCGGTCACCTGAGGGTCGCTGAGGTGACCGGCGAGCAGCCACGCACCGGACCCCAGGATGCCTGTCATAACAGGAAGGAGCGCCCGTGAGTCCGCTAGTGCGGCCGGCGCAGGACCTCAACTGGCTGATCACGAACTTCGTCGAGCGAGTTGCCTCGGTCGCCCACGCGATCGTCGTCTCCGCCGATGGGCTTCCGATGGCGTTCTCGCAGGGCTTCCCTGCCGACCGCGTCGACCAGCTGGCGGCCGTCACCTCCGGTCTCACCAGCCTGACCCAGGGCGCGGCCCGGGTATTCGAGGGCGGCGCCGTCACGCAGACCGTGGTCGAGATGCAGCGCGGCCTGCTGATCGTCATGGCCATCAGCGACGGCTCGAGCCTGGCGGTCCTCGCCTCGGCCGACTGCGACATGGGCCTGGTGGCCTACGAGATGGCGCTGCTCGTCGAGCGGGTCGGCAGCGCCCTGACGCCGGAAGTCCGCGGGAGCCTGCCGCCCCCAGGCTGGCCCGATGGTGGCCGATAGTGACAGGAGGCTGCGGTGGCCGGACTTGGCCGCGATAGATGGGAGCCAGCCGAGCGGGTGAACTCGAGCCGGGCGGAGCGCAATCTCGCCCGACCCTAGCTTGAGTTCGCCGCCGGCTTTGCTCCGCCGCCCGCGTGATCCGTTCGTGCCGAAACAGCGCAGGCGGGCGGCGGGAGCTCGCTCGTCCGGCCCTACGCGGTCACCGGCGGGCGGACGCAGCCCAAGTACCAGCTGCAGATTGAGGCGATGGTCGCGGCTTCGCACTACGAGGCGCGCGACCTGTCCGTGCTCAGCCCCGAGTGCCAGGCCATCCTCGGGTTCTGCCGCGACTGGCGATCAGTCGCGGAGATCTCGGCGGTGCTCAGGATGCCCCTGGGCGTTGCTCGCGTCCTCATCGCCGACATGGCGATGGATGGACTAGTCCGGGTCCACCAGATCGACCACGAACAAGGTCGCCCGGACATGAACCTGCTTGAAAGGGTGCTCAGTGGACTTCGCAAGCTCTAAGCTCGCGGCCGCCGGAGGCCGCGGACGCCGCGATGACCTCGGTGAAGATCGTCGTCGCGGGCGGCTTCGGCGTGGGCAAGACCACCTTCGTCGGCTCGGTGTCCGAGATCACGCCGCTGACCACCGAGGCCGTGATGACCGCGGCCAGCGACGGCGTCGACGACCTGTCTCACACCCCGGACAAGACCACCACCACGGTGGCCATGGACTTCGGCCGGCTCACCCTGGACGCCGGGCCTGATCCTCTACCTGTTCGGCACGCCGGGCCAGCACCGGTTCTGGTTCATGTGGGACGACCTGATCCAGGGCGCCATCGGCGCCGTGGTGCTTGTCGACACCCGCCGCCTGGCCGACTCGTTCCCGGCGGTGGACTACTTCGAGTCGGCGGGCCTGCCGTTCATCGTGGCCATCAACGGCTTCGACGGCGACTTCCCGCACGCCATTGCCGACGTTCAGGAGGCGCTGTCGATCAGCCCGCGGGTGCCGATCGTGCAGTGCGACGCCCGGGCCGGGCTCCACCAAGGCTACGCTGATCGCGCTGGTGGAGCACGCCATGGAGATGCAGCTCAGCACGCGGTAGGTCACTGGCTGCGGTAGCCGCGCTACCCGGGCAGCGCGGTCATGCCGCACCGGTGCGCGGTGCGTCCAGGGGCGGTAGCTCAGCCGGTCAGAGCAGCGGACTCATAATCCGCCGGTCGTGGGTTCGAGCCCCACCCGCCCCACCATGATCAAGATGCGTTCTGACCTGGGCACATATCGGCTTTGATGATCGCTGCTCGGGTGCTGCGGGACCCTCGTGGTTGCAGTTTTCATGGCCGTCCAGCCCGGTGGGGGGCAGCGAGCCAGTGTGCGTTTGCCGAGGTCAAGAGGTTGCCGTAGTGACGCGGGTGAGCGGACTGTTAATCCGCCGGTCGCGGGCCTGAGCGCGCCGGACTGGATTGTGGCGCCGGTGCACCGGTGGCGCGTGAGTCAGCGGCATCCTGGACTTTGCGGCGGCTCGTCTTTCGGCGGTGGGCTGATTGGAGCCGCGCTATACCTCGTTCCCGGCGCGCCAGGACCAGTGCAAGGTCACCGTGCCGCCACCGCGATCCGCCGTTCGGCATCACGTGGCTGATGCGTGCTGGGCAGCTGGCCACCGGGCGGCCGTGTGGCCAGGAGTTAGTCGTGTATGGCCTGTGCCTGCTGCTGCGGGGTCCCTGGTCTGGCCGTAGGGGATGCCGTGGTCACGGCGTGGAGGGTCGGCGGTGTGGTAGGTGACGCGGTACCGGCCGGGTGCTGGTGGTTCAGGGCTCGGTTGAACCCCGGCTTCCATTGATGGCCGGGTGTCACTCGGCGGCTGGGCGGCTGGCTGGTGTCCCGGTCGCGTCCGGCGGATGAGCCCGGCCCGTGGGTGCTGTACGGTTGCCGCGCACGGGCGAGCGGGAGGACGACGTGGGTGATGACGGACCGGAGCGCCCGGGCAGCGGCGAGTCACCGCGGCCGGCGTCCGCGTCGGCCGGGCTGGCCGCCAGCCGCGGCGGCGGGCTGTGCCTCGCCTTGCTGGTCCCGGGTGTTCGGCGGCTGTTTCGCCGCGACGGCGTGACGCTCTGTTACAAGCACAGGCCCGCCTCTGGCGTGCCCTGTGCCGCCTTATTGAAGAATCGCTGTGGGCGCCGCGGGCGCTGGCCGTGGCGTTCAGAGGCCTGGTGGGCTGGCTCTCGAACTGCCTTCCGGCCGTTGTGGCCTGGCTTAGAACGACGTGCCGGCGCGTCGGTCCTTGCCGTGGCGTGGCTCACAAGCGCGACTGCGCCTGCCGGGGGAATCACCGGCGTGGCCTCATCCGTATCTGGCTTCGCCGCTCTTCCTGGATCTACGGG
The DNA here is from genome assembly GCA_963730265.1 of uncultured Actinomycetota bacterium. Taxonomy (GTDB): domain Bacteria; phylum Actinomycetota; class Actinomycetes; order Streptosporangiales; family Streptosporangiaceae; genus DASUBV01. Next base: position 2,130,187 of record CAVSRG010000009.1, on the reverse strand, counting down.
GTACTGCCTGCTGCCTGGTGCAGGTGAGCTGCGGCCCAGCAGGACGTGCCGGTGTGGCAATTCTCCAGCGCGGCGAGTGCCTTCTTGAGCGCGGCGGGGACGCCCGCTGCCGCGATGTTATCGAGTTCCAGCGGGTCGCGCGCAGTGTCGTAATACTCCTGCTCTCCGCTGGCGTACTCCACGTAGAGCGCGTTCGCGGTCCGCACCGCCTCATACGAAGGCGGATTGCCGCTCAGCTTGTTCTGCCGGTCCGGGTCGGCCGGATTGTCGTCCGGGCCGTGGTGCTCGATGAGAATGGCCTGCCGCCAGTCTGCGGGCTGCTGCCCGTGCCACAGCCCGGCCAGGTTGTGGCCGTCGACGCTGGCGGGCACGCGGAGTCCGGCGAGCGTCTCGAACGTCGGGTTCAGGTCGATGTTGGACGCCAGCTGGCTGATGACATGCCCGGCCGGGACGCCGGGACCGCTGACGATCAGCGGCACGTGAATGTCGGTGTCGAACGCGGTTTGCTTGCCCGGCAGGAGTCGGTACTCGCCCATGTGGTAGCCGTTGTCGGAGCTGAAGATGAGGTAGGTATTCCGGGCGACCCCGTCGGCTTGAAGCCGGGCTTCGAGGTGGCCGATCATGTCGTCGACGGAAAGATCCGCCTCGACCCGCTTGCGATAGGCGACGGTGATCTGGTGGTTCTGGGCGGCTGTCAGCGGCGGCCGGCCCGCCAGCCACGAAGGCTCACTTTCCGGCAGGGTGTCGTAGGCGCTGGTCCTGGGGTAGGCAACGGTGCTCGCCGCAGTCGCGTAGCGCGGCGCCGGCGTGTACGGCGCGTGCGGCGCGAACGTGGCGACCTCGAGCATGAACGGCTTGCCGGACGCGCTGGCCGAGTCGATGAACGAACCGGCTTTGGCCGACAGCACATCGGTCAGGTAGGCCTTCGGCTGGTCGCCGTAATGCTGCAGCGCGCCGTTCTCGTTCAGGGTGTAGTTGAACTCCGGGTACCCATCACCGGTAACATCCCACTGGTCCCAGCCGGGCGGTATCTTATCTGCGGGCACGTACCCGTTCAGGTACTTGCCCATCATGGCCGTGCGGTAGCCAGATTTCTGCAGGGCGACTGCGAATGACTTCCGGGGATTCCCGTTCTTATTGTAGGCGCTGTAACCACCATCGCTGCCCGTGTTGGTGAAGACGCCGTCGTCGTGCGGGTATTCGCCAGTGAAGATGGCAGAGCGCGACGGGCAGCACAGCGAGTCGACCACGTAGTACCGGGACATCGTAGAACCGGCCTTTTCCAGAGCCAGCACATGCGGCATGTGGCTGACGAGGTTCCAGGCCAGATCATCAGTCAGGATAAACACGAAGTTGGGCCGCGAGCCGGGCTGCCGGCCTGGCGCTGCGGCACCCGGATTCCTCGCGGTCGGGGAGTAGCCGCAGCCAGCCATGGCCAGGACGATCAACATGACAGCGATAAAGGCGGGAACGAACTTCTTGGTCATGTGTTCCCGCTCCGGTACTGTATTACGGCATTTGCAATCTGAACTACGTTATGCACCATTCTTCCTGGCCGTCAAGATTATCCAGTTCCTGCCCGGGCAATTCCCGGGAATGAGCACCTGCTGGGTCCGCTCCTGGCCGTGCGGCCTGGCGCGGGGAGGTGCAGGTCAGCTGGACACTACAGCACGGCGGAGGGCTACAAGACGGCGGTGACGATACGGCGAATCGCGTCAGCTGCCACTTTCGGGTGCCCAGGCGCCGGGTCCCGCCGCGGCCGGATTGCAGCCGCGGCGGCGGGGCGGGCGCCCGGAGTGCCCGGCGGCGTCCCGAATCAAACCGCCGTCTCCAGGAGGGCCTCGTCCGCATGGCCGGGCAGGGCGTCAGGGCACTCGCCGATCAGTTCCGCGACGAGCACGCGGGCCTGGTCACGGTAACCATCCAGCGGTGGACGCCGCGCAGACCTCGAGTCCGCTGGAACTGCTGCCCGGGCGCGATCTTCAGTTCATCCGCATCAACGGCACGGTCGCGGGGGCCGGCACGGGCCTGGCCCTGCACGCCATCGCCCTGGCACTGACCTGCCCGCCCTGACCGCCCGGCGGAGTTCGTCCCCTTACTCCTGACCAGGGGCACGTCAAGCCGGAGTCAGCCGGCCGCGGTGAGGCAGTCCGCGAGCACCGCTGGCGAGATGTTCCCGCCGGACAGCATGAGCGCGGTGACGCCGTCGATCGCGCTGACGCTCTGCTCGATGATCGCCGCCAGCCCTACCGCGGCCGATGGCTCGACGACAACCTTGAGCGTCATCACCAGCTCGCGCACCGCAGCGCGGATCGCCGTCTCGCTGACGGTGACAATCCGGACGTCCGCCGCGCGGATCATGTCGAAGTTCAGGCGCCCGGGACGAGGCGCGGTCAGCCCATCGGCGATCGTCGCCGGATGGTCGACTTCCGTCGGCCTGCCCGCCTCAAGCGACCGCACGATCGTCGGCACCACGTCGGGCTGCACTCCCACGATCTCGATCGCCCGCCCGGCCGTCTCGGCAGCGAGGATGGCCCCGGCGAGAAGGCCGCCGCCCGAGCACGGCACGACGAGCCGTTCGACGTCGGGCTCCTGCTCCAGCAGCTCAAGCGTGGCGGTAGCCGCCCCGGCCACGACATAGGGATCGTCGAATGGATGCACGAACGTGTAGCCGTGCTGATCTTGCAGTTGCGCGGCGCGGCGGAACGCGCCGGCCGCATCGAGGACGCCGTCCTGCACCACCGTGCCGCCCAGGGCCCGCACGGCGTCGACCTTCGCCGTAACAGCGTCCTGCGGCATCACGACCGTGACGCTGGCGCCGAGCACGTCCCCGGCGAAAGCCAGGCCGAGCGCGGCGTTGCCGGCGCTCACCGTCAGCAGGCCGCGGGCGCGCGCCTCCGGCGGCAGCGTGCGGGCACGGTTGAGCGCACCTCGTACCTTGAACGAACCGGTCCGCTGCAGGCACTCGGCCTTGGCTACCAGGCGGCAGCCGGCCCGCTCATCAAGAGCCGCCGAGCGAATGGCCGGCGTGCGAACCACCATGCGCCGCAGGTAGTCCTGCGCGCTCAGCACATCACCCGGCCGCGGTCGCGACACTGCCTCCACGCTCGTCACTGCCCCTCCGCGCACGCCGTGCCTCACGACTCCCGGCTCGCCAGCCAGGTGAGTTACCTGGACGCAGGAATGCTTCCACAGCAGGAGCATCAAGGCATCCTGGCTGACTGACTCAGTCAGTCAGCTCGTGCTGTGCCCAGGCTCCCGGCAGATCAGCGGCTGCTGTCGGCATCCATCGCTGCCACCGAGATATTCGGGTGTCATGGCTACCGGGGCACTCTTACCGCGGACGTAGCGGCCAGGGCGGGCATGTCGGCAGGCTCGCTGTTCACCTGCGTCGAGTCCAAGGAGGCGCTGTTCCATCTGGTATTCATTTACGGGCTGGGCTTACTCGCCCTGTGTCCATCCCACCTGCCAAGCACGCCACCAAAAACTCCGACCCGGATCCCGCGTCAGCTCAGCCACTGATGTCGGCCTCCATCAGCGCGCCAGGAGCCGCCGTTCTGAGTGTCCTGACGGCTGCTGGCTCCGGCGTCTGATCCGATTCAGAGCGAGTCGTTCTGTCCAGGTGCCCCGCAAGCCCTGGTCGCTGATCCCGGTCGTCTGTGGCGGTGATCGAGGATTGGACTGGCTACCGGATGCGCGCGATGAGCGCGGAAGACAATGGCGCGCGCCGTCTGACTGCCGAGTACACCCCGGCGGCCCAGGCGCCGGCGCGCGATGCTGCGACGGCGTCGAAGATGTCAAATCCGCCGGTGGCGCCGCCGGGGTCGGGGCTGGGGACTCGCTGCCAGGCGGTGCCGTTCCACCTCTCGACGAGGGTGTCCTGGCCGCCCTGGCGGGTCAGGTACCAGCCGACGGCCCACGCGCGCGTCGGCGACGCGACCGCGATCCCGTTCAGTTCCACATTCGCCCTGAACCCGGGGCTGGGGCTCGGCGTCCGCTGCCACCTGCGGCCGTTCCAGCGCGCGATGAAGGTCGCTAGCCGGCCGTGCGGGCCGGGCCCGGTCCCGGCCACCCACACGTTCCGCGGCGAGGACGCGCCGACCGCGGACAGGCCGTAGGCACCGACGACCGGGCCCGGTATGCGTCGCCAGCTGCGGCCGTCCCAGTGCGCGATCAGCGCGTGCGAGTCGGTGACCCCGGTGGCCTCGCCCACGGCCCAGGCGTCGTCCGCGGATACGGCGGTCACGCCGGTGAGCTGGTTGGAGATCAGGTCACCAGCGGTGCCCGACCGCACCTGCCGCCACGCCCGGCCGTTCCAGTGCACGATCAGGGTGCGGGTCAGCCCGCCAGCCGGCGGAACCGGGTAGTACCCCACCGCCCAGGCGCTCGCGGGGGACCTCGCGGCCACCCCGGTCAGAACGGCGCCCCGGGGCGTGTCGCTGGGCACGCTCCGCCATGACCGGCCGGTCCACCGCTCGATCAGCGCCCGGTGACCGCTGCGGCCGACCGCCCACGCCTCGCCCGGCGACACCGCGGCCACCGCCGTGAGCACCCCCGCCGTGACCCGGCTGCGCTGCACCGCCCACCGCGCCCCGTTCCAGTGCACGATCAGCGGCCGGCGCACGACGCGGGAGCCGCTGGCGAACTCGCCGACGGCCCACAGATCACACCGCGAGGTCATCGCGGCACCGTAAAGCTCGTTCAGCACAGTGCCCGGATCCGGCGGCTGGCCGCCAGCACCCCGGCAAGCAGGAACGACCACGCCGGCGTAGACCGGGCCGGCAACGACGCCGCAGGCCACGACCGCCAGCGCAGCCACGCTCGTCACCACGGCGCCGATCCGACCCGACACCTGCATCCCGGACCTCCCGTACGCGAAGCTGCCAGCTGAGCCCGCGCCAGCCAGGCCGGAACTGGAGAAAGCATGACAGGCCATCAAGGCAGTCGCCAGAGGCAAGCCCCCTGCCACACGCCAGCCAGTTCCAGCTCCACGACGATCGTGCACACGAATCCGCCGTTAGGTGTGGTCTTTAGTCGAGGATCGTAATGAACGTTCTCCGGGCAACTATGCCAAGAAGACGAGCGCCTGGCCGTTGAGGTCTGGTAGTCGCGCGACGGCACCAAGATAGGTCCCCGTGGAAAAGTCGAACGCAACGACGTGGTCTTTGCCGACGCAATAGAGGCGACCGTCGGGCCCGAACCGCAGTCCCCGCGGCCTTGCGAACCCGACCGCGGGCTCAGGCGCGAACACGCGGACGAGCCGCCCCGTGGAGGGGTCGTATTCGCGGACGCTCGCCGTCGCGTCGCGGGAGCCGTATGGCCACTCGCTGGAGACGATGATGTTCCCGTTGGGAGCGAGGGTGAGATCCAGAGGGCTGAGTTCGGGGTCGCGGACGAGGCGGGGCGTGCGCAGCGCTCCCCCCTGGCCGAACACGGCGATCGTGTTCTCGCCCTCACCAGATGGACCAACGCCGGAGGCCAGATACAGCTCACCGTCGGTTCCGAAGCCGAACCCCCGTGGGAATGGGACGATCCCGCCGGGAAGAACGAGCTCTCCTCCTTGGTCGAGACAAGCAGGCAGGGCGAGGATCGTCCGGCGCCGCCGCAGGCCGACGTAGTAGCGGCCGTCGGGCCCGAACGTCCCCCCGCCCGGGTCGAGCCCGTCGATCCGTCCCGAGTCGAGCGCGACCCTTCCGTGCCGATCGAGCGCAAGCACTCGATCGTCGCCACTGTTGAGGTATACGAGCTCGCTGGACGGCCTGAGGCTGAGACCACGTGGGTCGGTGATCCGGCGATCCTGGCTGAATGGTCCGGCCAGCGCACCGTCAGCGGCGAAACTGAGGACCGCGCCGTAGCCGTCACCGTTCACTCCGCTGGCGCTGCTGATCAGGATCCGGGTCATGAGCGGCTAGGTGGTTCCCTGTGCGACGAAGAAGGGACGACCGTGGACCGATAGTACCGCGGCCGGAGGCTTCACTGCGGCCGGGAATTCAACGCTATTGACCCGCACATAATCGCGAAGCCGAGGCCGTGCACGGTCGGCCAGCATGCCCAGGGCCATGAGCGCGCTCCGGTCAAAGATCGACCAGTGGACCGCGTGCACCGAAGTGCCGTGGCCGACCTTCTCGCGCTTTACCTGAGGTAGTGCGTCATCCGTTAAGGGCACGCTCCGCGCGCTGGTCGCACTTTCTTGCACGGCCAGTTGGCTCCCGGCAGCGTGTCCGGGGTTGGCGGCGAAGCGGGATCCTGTGCCGAGGCACATAAGCGGTCGGCCACGTCGGTGCCAGGACGCTAGGGCGATGGCGGACCTTGCGGTCGTATGTGCCCTTCTGGTGAACTGCAGTCCCTGGCCGGACTGCGGCTAGGGACCGCGGTCAGCGACGCGACCACAGCCGCGGTCGTGCCCGGCCGGTCTCGCTGATGGGAAGACTGTGATGGCGGCAATGTCTTCGGTCCGTTCGCCTGGCCGCCGACGGCACTCTCGTCTGATCGCGGCGGGGCTGGCCGCGTGCGGCCTGCTGGGCGTCTGGACGCCCGCTGGATGGGCGGCTCAGGTCACTGGCTCGGCCGCGGGCTGGACCAGGCAGACTCCGTCGGCCAGCCCGTCGGCCCGTTTCGTTGCTGCGGCCGCCTCGGATCCGGCCGCCAGGGACGTGGTGCTCTTCGGCGGGCAGGCTGGCAACCGGGTACTGGGCGATACCTGGACATGGAGCGGGTCCACCTGGACCAGGCGGCATCCCGCGGTCAGTCCCCCGGCCCGGAGCTCGGCGGCGATCGCCTACGACGGGGCGGCCCGCCAGGTCGTGCTGTTCGGCGGACTCGTCTCTGCCCGGCGAGGGCTCAACGACACCTGGACCTGGAACGGAATCCGGTGGACCAGGCGTCATCCGGCGACCAGTCCATCGATCCGGGACGGCTCGGCGACCACCTACGACGCGGCGGCCCGCCAGGTCGTGCTGTTCGGCGGAGCCAGCTCCAGCAGCCGGGTACTTCGCGACACATGGACGTGGAACGGGTCCACCTGGACCAGGCGGCATCCCAAAGTCAGCCCGCCCGCCCGGACCGCGGCATCGATGACGTATGACACGGCCACCGGCACCGCCGTCCTGTTCGGCGGGCTCGCCCCCGGGCCGGGCTCACGGGTCCGGGTACTTGGTGACACCTGGACGTGGAACGGGACGAGCTGGACCAGGCGGCATCCCAGAGTCAGCCCGCCAGCCAGGTTCGGGGCGTCGATGGCGTATGACACGGCGACCGGCGACTTGGTGCTATTCGGCGGCGGCGGGAGTGCCGGGCGGCTGCTCGATGACACCTGGACGTGGAACGGGTCTGCCTGGACCGAGCACCATCCGGCAAAGCACCCGGCGGCTCGCTACGGCACGTCGATGGCCTACGATGCCACCGCCCGCGGCGTGGTCCTGTTCGGCGGTTATAACCTCAGCGCCGATTCCAACGACACCTGGATCTGGCGCTAACTCCGGTCACCAGCTGCTCCTGCACCCCGGGCCGGGCAGCACCTCAAGAGGTCGGGCCATGTCACATCTGCACGCCCTCTCCGGTTCATGCACCGGCGAACCGGCCAGGCAGTCATGCACAGACCGAAGCAGCCGGCGGTAATGTCGGCGGTAACGGCTGAGTAATGCCGCCTCCGTCAGATCTAGTCTCGGCTGAGCGGAACGATCGCCGGCGCCCTGGCCCGATCGAGGCCCAGATTGCGGCTATGCCCTCTCGGCAGTCAGGGTCTGGACGCGGTCAAGCATGGCGTCCAGCGTGACTTCGAGCGGCCTGGTGTCGCGCTGGAGCTGGGTCAGCAGCAAGCCTCCCTGCAGGGCGGCCAGCGTCGCGAGCGCGAGATCATCCGGGTCCGTGCCCGGGGCGAGGTCGCCGCGCGCGTGCATGGCCTGGAATCCCTCGCGGATCCGTCCTTCCCAGCGGCGCAGCCCCCGGGCTGCGGCCAGTCGGGCCACGGCATCGGTCTCGGCCACCTCGGCGCCCAGGGCGCCGATCGGGCATCCGCCGCGGCAGCCGAGCCGGCGCTGGCGCTCGACCAGGAGATCGCGCCAGGCCCGTAGGCCCGCCATCGAGTCCAGGCGGTCCAGGTGCGCCCCCTGGGCGTCGAGCACCGCGTTTGTCTGGTAGTCGATGACGGCGCGGACCAGGGCCTGCTTGTCCTCAAAGTAGTGATACACCTGCGAGCTGCTCACCCCGGCGGCCGCCCGGATGTCCTCCAGCGTGGTCTCCGCCACCCCGTTGTCGAACATCAGTTCCGCCGCTGCCGCGACGATCCGCTGCCGGGTCTCGCGCCCGCGCCGGGTCAGCGGGCGCCCCGCTGGCGCGCCGGTCTCGTTCTCGCCCATACCCGGAGGCTACCAGAAAACTGGATTGGACAAGCCAGTTTTGCTTCGCGATAGTGGATCGCACAACCCAGTTCACTGCGAAAGGCACTCACATGACTTCCACCGACCTTGCCGGGAGCACGGCCCTGATCACCGGCGCGACCAGCGGCATCGGACGGGCCACGGCCGTCGGGCTGGCTCGACGCGGCGCGCACGTCCTGGTCAGCGGGCGTGATCCCGGGCGCGGCGAGGCGGCGGTCGATGCTATCCGCGCTGCGGGCGGGAAAGCCGATTTCATCGCCGCGGACCTGGCCGACGCCGATTCGGTGCGCGCGCTCGCCCGCCGGGCCGTCGAGCTGGGCGGTGGCCACGTCGACATCCTCGTCAACAACGCCGGCGTCTTTCCCTTCGGGCCCACCCCGGACGCCAGCGACGCCGACATCGACACCGTCTACGCCGTCAACGTCAAGGCCCCCTTCATCCTGGTCGCCGAGCTCGCACCGGCCATGGCCGCCCGCGGCAAGGGAGCCGTCGTCAACGTGCTGACCATGGTCGCCCACTTCGGGGTCGCCGGCATGGGCCTGTACGGGTCAAGCAAGGCCGCACTCACTCTGCTCACCAAGGCCTGGGCGGCCGAGTTCGGTCCCAGCGGCGTCCGGGTCAACGCCGTCAGCCCAGGGCCGACCCGCACCGAGGGCACGGAAGCGATGGGCAGCCAGCTCGACGTGCTCGCATCCATGGCCCCGGCCGGGCGCCCGGCCGCACCGGACGAGATCGCATCCGCCATCGGCTACCTCGCCGGCGACGAGGCCAGCTTCGTCCACGGCGCCGTTCTCGACGTCGACGGCGGCCGGAACGCGGCGTAGCACTCAGGCACGGCATCCTCGTCTTCACAGGGGCAGGGCCAGGGAGGGACCTTCCCTCTCGGGCCCTGCAGGCCAGGCGCCCCGACGGTGGCGGGCGGCGGACTGGTGATCGCTAAACTCGGCCGGGTGAACGGACCCCGGTCGCTGCCTGACGACATCGGCCTTGGCATCGCGACCCCCGGCGACGTTCCCGAGCTGCTTGCGCTGTGGGCGGTCGCTGCCGAGAACGAGAGCCGGCCCGGCGATACGGGCCGGGCGGTACTCACCCTGCTTGAGCGCGACCCCGGAGCATGCCTCATCGCGCGGCAGGGGGACCGCATCGTCGGGACGCTCATCGCGGGCTGGGACGGATGGCGCGCGCACCTGTACCGGCTGGCGGTCCATCCAGCCATGCGGCGCCGGGGCATCGCCCGGGCGCTGCTCGACGCGGGGGCAGCGAGACTCAGGTCTCTCGGCGCCACGCGCATTGACGCGATGGTCCTTGAGAATAACGAGCTGGGGCAGGAATTGTGGGAAGCGTCCGGCTACGTGCCGCAGGCAGAGTGGCGCCGGTGGATCAAGCCAGTCGCCGGTCAGCCCGCGCCGTAGCGCAGGCCGGAAGCCGCCTGCTGCCCGTCGGCCTTTTCGCGGGCACCCCTTCACTGGTTACCCCGGCAACCATGCCCCGGACCTGCCTCGACACCACCGACGCCATCGAGGCCGCCGAGATCCTCCAGCTCATCACGGATGGCTCACCGCCGACCCCGCCGACCGCGGTCACTACTCACCAGCAGATGATCGTGATCCTGGCGCCAGGTGCGGCGGGCGGCCGTGCGGACTTGGGTGATGGGCGGGCTGGCTGGTGGCCGGACGGGCGCCCGGCACAATGACTGCATGTCCCGGCCTCGCTCGCACCACCCGGCCCGGCTGTCCGGTGCCTGCCCGTGCGGCCTCGCCGCGACCTACGACGACTGCTGCGGGCGGCTGCACCGCGGACAGGCCCGGGCCGCCACGCCTGAGCAGCTCATGCGGTCGCGGTTCAGCGCCTACGCCGTCCATGACGAGCCGTACCTGCTGCGAACCTGGCATCCCGCGACCAGGCCCGCCGCCATCGGGTTCAACCCGGCCGTGCGCTGGCTCGGCCTGGAAGTCCTCGACTGCACCGACCCGGGCCCGTTCGGCGGCGAGGGCATCGTCGAGTTCCGCGCCCGCTACACCGAAGGCAGCGTGCCGGGCGAGCTCCACGAGCGAAGCCGCTTCTTGCGCCACCACAACGCGTGGACCTACGTCGATGGCACGTGAGCCGACGAGGGAACTCACCGCCAGCCCCCGCCCGGCGCGGCCTGCCCGGATCTCGCACAGCACCGCTGCCGCCCGGGCCGCCAGCGCGCTGACGATGAGCGCGCACATCGCCGCCGTTCGGCGCGGCTAGGCCAGGCGCTGCGGGCGATCGCCAGTGCCCTGACGACTAGCGTCCGGTACCTGGGCGAGCCGCCGAGGATCGCCACCTTCAGGCAGGCACGGACCGCCGGGTCATAGCCGGCGCTGCTGAGCATTCCGGCCGGAGGGTTCACCGGGTAGACCACGGAGCCGTGCTGGCCGGGCGGTCGGCGGGTGCTGGGCGCGCATGACCTTCAGCGCGCGGACCCTGAGCCGTCTCCTGGTCCGGTAAGGCGAGCGGCCTGGCGTACCTGGGCACCTTAGACTCCGGGGCGCTCTCACCTGGAGCTGATGCCGGCTAGTCAGGTGCCGGTGGTGGTGCTGCGACGTTCGAGGAGGGTGACGTCGCGCCATCGGCCGTGGTGGTTCCCGATGTGGTGGCGGGTGCCGACGACGCGGAACCCGGCGTGCTGGTGGAGGCGCAGGCTGGGGGTGTTCTCGGGGAAGATTCCGGTCTGGATGGTCCAGATTCCGGCGGCTTCGGCGGACCCGATGAGCGCGGCCAGGAGCGCGGCGCCGATGCCGCGGCCGCGGGCGTCGGGGTGGATGTAGATGGAGTGCTCGATGACGCCGGCGTAGGCGCACCGGTCGGAGACCAGGCTGGCGGCGGCCCAGCCGAGCACCTCCCCGACGGTGGTGGCCGCGACGTGCCGGTGCTGCGGTAGCCGGGCGTGGCTGAAGGTCTCCCAGTCCGGAGCGGTGGTTTCGAAGCTGGCCTGGCCGGTGTCCAGGCCGGCCTGGTAGATGGCCAGGACCGCATCGGCGTCGGCGCGGGTCATGGGCCGGATGAGCACGCCTGCGGGGGCGGCCGGGCGGGTGGCCTGGATGATGGCGGAGCGCAGGCCGGGCGCGGGTTCGCTGGTCAGGGTGATGGCGATCGTGGTGAATCCGGCGGCGAGCAGGTGGCGGCGATAGCCTGCGGCGGTGAAGGTGCCGGCGGCGCAGCCGGTCAGCCGCTCGGCCTCGGTCCGCCGGGCGGGGTCCAGGTCCTCGTCGGCGATGACGTCGCTGATGCCGATGCGGCCGCCGGGGCGCAGCACGCGGAAGGTCTCGGCCAGGACGAGGGGCTTGTCGGCGGACAGGTTGATGACGCAGTTGGAGATGACGACGTCGACGCTGGCTTCGGGCAGCGGGATGTCCTCGATGCGGCCGGGCAGGAACTCGGCGTTGGTCACCCCGGCGGCGACGGCGTTGTCGCGGGCCAGGGCGAGCATGTCGGGCGAGCCGTCCAGGCCGTAGGCCGTGCCGCCGGGGGCGACGCGGCGGGCAGACAACAGCACGTCAATGCCGCCGCCGGAGCCCAGGTCCAGGACCGTCTCGCCGGGGTGCAGGTCGGCGACGGCGACGGGGTTGCCGCATCCCAGGCTGGCCCTGATCGCGCCGTCGGGCAGGTCGCTGGTGTCGTCGTACCCGGCGGCGCCGAAGCACCCGGCCTCGAACCCGCCGGGCTCGCAGTCAATGATCTGCTGGCCGGCTCGCGCGGCCCGGGCCAGGCCGGAGTAGCGGCTGATGACTGCCTCAGCCGCTCCGGCTGCTTGCGCATTGTCTTCGGTCATCACGGTTCCCTGGCTATGGCTAGGCAGTGGGGACGGGTGGCGCGGGGACCGGCTTGCCCATGACGATGTCGGCGGCGGTGGGGAAGCACTCCACGCACGCATCGTTGACCCGGTAGAACGTGGCGGTGCCCCGGTGCTCGGCCAGCACGAACCGCACCTCGGCCAGCACCTTGAGATGAGCGGACACGGTCGACTGCCCGACATCCACGGCGGCGACGATCTGGCCGACGTTCATCGGGACGCCTCGGCGGGCCAGCAGCGAGACGATCTGGATCCGCGTCGAGTCGGCCAGCGCCCTGAACCAGCTGGCGTACTCGGCGGCCGTCGGCCGGTCCAGCGGCCCGGCATCAGCATTCATCGTTTATCGACGATAGACGATGAATGCGCGGGAGGGAAGCCTCGCCCGGTGCTCAGGCGGGGCCGGGGTAGCCGATCAGGGTGCCGAGGCTGGCCATGGCCTGCGAGCGAACCTTGTAGTAGACCCACACGCCGCGCTTGTCGCGGTCCAGCAGGCCCTCCTCGTGCAGGACCTTGAGGTGGTGGCTGATCGTCGGCTGGGACAGGTCGAAGTCGCCGGCCAGGTCGCAGACGCACGCCTCGCCGCCGGGCCGCGAGGCCACCAGCGACATCAGCCGCAGCCGGACCGGGTCGCCCAGGGCCTTGAGCAGCGGCGCGACCTGCTCGGCATCCTGCGCCGACAGCGGCCCCTGCGACAGCGGGGCGCAGCACAGCGGCCCGTAGCCGTCCCGATCGGGCAGGACGACCTGGCCCGGTGCGCAGCAGGCGGCGGTGTCGTCGGCGGGCAGGACGACCAGAGACTTAGACATATGTCTATATTGACAGAGTCCGATGTCTGTGGCAACGTCATGACCAAGAGATATAGACGAGTGTCAATGTCTACTCGGAGGTTCTCATGCCCAGCCGCCTGCAGCTTGCTCTCAACGTCAGCGACATCGACCAGGCCGTGAGGTTCTACTCCCGGCTGTTCGGCACCGAGCCCGCCAAGCGGCGGCCCGGCTACGCGAACTTCGCCATCGCCGAGCCGCCGCTCAAGCTCGTCCTGCTGGAAAACCCCGGCCAGGGCGGCAGCCTCAACCATCTCGGCGTCGAGGTCCCCGACAGCGACACCGTCGAGGCGGAGCAGGCCCGCCTGGCCCAGGCCGGGCTGGCCGCGGTCGAGGAGCGCGACACCACCTGCTGCTACGCGAAGCAGGACAAGTTCTGGGTCCAGGGCGCGCCCGACGGCGAGCGCTGGGAGATCTACACCGTCCTGGAGGACAGCCAGACCTTCTGGGGCCAGGACGGCCGCCAGAGCTGGAATGCGGCCGAGGCCGCGCTGGTCGCCGGTGCACCGTCCGCGGACACCGCGCAGTGCTGCGGCACCCAGGCCGAGGGCGGCGCGGAAGCAGCGTCGGCGGGGGCCTGCTGCTGACGCCGCCGCCTCATCGCTGATCAGGTCCGGGCCGGGTCCACGCGTCGCGCGGGACCCGGCCGCCCGGCTGCCGCTAGCGTCTAGCTCGCGGGCGGTGACAGCAGGGCGGACATGCGCTCCAGGGCGGCGGGGACCAGCCAGTAGTAGACCCAGGTGCCGCGCCGCTCGCAGTCGATGATCCCGGCCTCGCGCAGCACCCTCAGGTGATGGCTGATCGTCGGCTGGGTCAGGCTGAAGGCCGTGTTCAGCTCGCAGACGCACACCTGGCCGCCCTGGTGGGCCCCGATCAGCGAGACCAGCCGCAGCCGCACCGGGTCTCCCAGGGCCTTGAAGACCTGCGCCAGCCCGGCGGCGGCTTCCTCGTTCAGCGGCTCCCCGGTCAGCGGCACCGCGCACGCCTCGATGACCGATCCCAGCTCCGCGGCCGGGATGAACGCGGGGGCCGCCTGGCCAGCCTGAATCGACATCTGTCTATCTTGACGGTCATCAATGCAGCCTGGCAAGCTTGTCCGCATCTGAATAGACAGGCATCGATGAAGGCCGCCGAGGCGGCGGGGCCGGGAGGGTGACGTGAGCGAGGTCGCGCTGTGGCGGCGGCTGCTGGGCGAACTGCTGGGCAGCGCGTTCCTGGCCGCCATCGTGATCGGCTCGGGCTACGCCGCTCAGCGCCTGTCACCCGGCGACACCGGGCTGGAGCTGCTGGAGAACGCCGCCGCCACGGCGGCCGGTCTGTTCGCCATCATCCTGATGTTCGGCCCGGTTTCCGGCGCGCACTTCAACCCCGTCGTCTCGTTCGCCGACGCTGCCTTCGGCGGCCTGCGCTGGCGCGAGGCCGCGGCCTACCTGCCCGCCCAGGTCGCCGGGTGCATCGCCGGGGCAGTCGCGGCGAACCTGATGTTCGCCTCCGCGGCGGTCAGCATCTCAGTCAAGGACCGGGCCACGCCCGCGCACTTCCTTTCCGAGGTCATCGCCACCCTCGGCCTGATCCTGGTGATCTTCGCCTTGGCCCGGTCCGGCCGCGGCTCCTCAGCCGCGGCCGCCGTAGGCGCCTACATCGGCGCCGCGTACTTCTTCACCTCCTCGGCCAGCTTCGCCAACCCGGCGATCACGATCGGCCGGATGTTTTCCGACAGCTTCGCCGGGATCGCCCCTGCCTCGGCTCCCGCGTTCATCGGCGCCCAGATCCTGGGCGGCGCCCTGGCCGTCGTCGTCATCAGGGCGCTGTACCCGCGGCTGACTCCCGCCCAGGCGGCCAGCATCGTCGTGCCCCGCGCGACCGCGCCTGGCGATAACAGCCAGACCCCGCCCGAGCCCACCCAGGCTGCGAGCGCCGGCCAGCCCCGTTGACCAGACCGACCGGACAGGAGTCACCACCATGCACCTGGTCATGATCGGCGGCAGCGACGCCGGGATCAGCGCCGCGCTCCGCGCCCGCGAACTCGATCCCGCCGGCGACGCCACCGTCGTCGTCGCCGACGCCTACCCGAACTTCTCCATCTGCGGCATCCCCTACTACATCTCCGGCGAGGTCACCCACTGGCGCAATCTCGCCCACCGCACCACCGCCGACCTCGAGGCCACCGGGATGCGGCTGCGGCTGGACACCACCGTCCGCCGCATCGACGTTGCTGCCCGCAAGCTCCAGGTCACCACCCCCGACGGCGGCGAGGAGCTGGTCAGCTACGACCAGCTCGTCATCGGCACCGGCGCCGTCCCCGTCCGGCCCCCGATCGGCGGCCTGGAGCAGCTCGGCCCCGCCGACGGCGTCCACCTGCTGCACTCCATGGGCGACACCTTCGCCCTGATGACCACCCTGACTGAGCACAGCCCCGCCTCGGCGGTGATCGTCGGCGCCGGGTACATCGGCCTGGAAATGGCCGACGCGCTCACCACCCGCGGCCTGGCCGTCACGCAGCTGGAACAGCTCCCCGAGGTCCTGCCCACCGTCAACCTCCAACTCGGCACCCACGTCCACAACCAGCTCACCAGCCACGGCGTCGAGGTGCTGACCGGCACCACCGTCCGCCAGATCAGCCGGGCCGAACCCGGCGCCAGCGGCAGGGTGCGCGTCGAGGCGACAACCTCCGACGGCGCGGCCCTGGCCCGGCACGCCGACCTCGTGCTGGTCGTGGTGGGTGTCCGCCCCGACACCGCCCTGGCCGCCGATGCCGGAGCCACCCTCGGCACCCGCGGCGCGATCGCTGTCGACCGGGGCATGCGCACCGGCCTGCCCGACGTCTACGCGGCCGGGGACTGCGTGGTCACCCACCACCGGCTGCTCGGCCAGACCTACCTGCCGCTCGGCACCACCGCCCACAAGCAAGGCCGCGTCGCCGGGGAGAACGCCCTCGGCGGAAACCGCGAATACGCCGGCAGCCTCGGCACCCAGGTCGTCAAGATCTTCGACCACGCCGCCGCCCGCACCGGCCTGCGCGACCACGAAGCCACCGTCGCCGGATTCGACCCGGTTACCGTCGGTGCCGAGGCCGATGACCACAAGGCCTATTACCCCGGCAGCCACCGCATCGCCATGCACGTCACCGGCGACCGGACGACCGGGCGGCTGCTCGGCATGCAGCTCTTCGGCCACCGCCACGCCGAGATCGCCAAGCGCATCGACATCGCCGCCACCGCCATTCACCACGCCATGACCGTGGACAGCCTCAGCGATCTCGACCTGTCCTACACTCCGCCGCTGGGCAGCCCCTGGGACGCCGTCCAGATGGGCGCCCAGGCCTGGGTCCGGCAGGCCGCCCACTCCTGACCCTCCTCGCCACCGGATGGCACTGTGCTCTCGGGTGGCCCATCCCCGCCAGCACGGGTACCTCCCCGGGTTTCAGGAACTGTGCCGGTACGGCGACGATAGAACCGGACGCCGCAGACAGCCTGCTGAGCCAGCCGCGGCCCGGCTCACTGAAGGTGAGGAGCTTCGGAATGCGTGTGATGGTCCTGGCCGTGCCCGGCTGCCCGAACGCGACGCTGCTGGATGAGCGCCTGGCGCAAGTGCTCGACGGCCGCCGGGACGTGTCTGTCACCCATCGCGTGATCGAGGATGAGCAGGAAGCGGCCCGCCTGGGGATGCATGGCTCGCCGACGATGCTGGTCGACGGGACGGATCCGTTCGCCGAGCGGGGGCAGTCGCCCACCGTGTCCTGCCGCCTGTACCGCCATAGGGACGGCCGGGTCGACGGCGCGCCGTCGGTGAGCCAGCTCCGCGAGGTCATCGGCGAGCCAGCCGCTGCTGCTGGCGGTGCGGGCAGCCCGGCCTGGCTGGATGCGCTGGGACGCAGCGGCCGTGGGCGGACAGCACCCGCCGAGGGTGGCCTGCGCGCAGTTCACCAGGCGGTGGTGCGGTCGTTCGCGGCGACTGGCCGCAGCCCGGACCAAGGCGTCCTGGCCGAGGCTGCCGGTCCCTTCGACGTCGACCGGGTGCTCGCAGAGCTGGCCGAGGGTGACTTTCTCTACCTCGACCAGGCCGGGGAGATCAGCGCCGCTTACCCGTTCTCCGCCGTGCCCACCTCGCACAAGGTCCAGATCGGAGGCGGCCCGAGCGCCTATGCCATGTGCGCGATCGATGCCCTGGGCATGGCCAGGATGCTGCGGGCGAGCGTGGCGATCAGGTCCGCAGACCCTGCTACCGGAGAGCCGGTCACCGTTACCGTCAGCGGCAATCGCGCTATTTGGCACCCCGACACGGCCGTCGTGTTCGTCGGCCGCACGGCCAGCGTGTGCGCGGGACCGTCGGCTTCAGTCTGCTGCGAGTACATCAACTTCTTCGCCAGTCACTCCGCCGCCGCAGCTTGGGCCACAGCCCATCCCGAGGTCACCGGCGGAATCCTGAGCCAGGACCGCGCCCTGGAAGTTGGCGAGCAGATCTTCGGGCAGATCCTCCAGTAAACCCGGCACAGCTGCCGCTCCGGCGCATCGGCGACACTTCGAGCCCTTCCCTGGCCGCCAGCGCGGCGACGACGAGCGCCGCGGCCGGGTCGGCCCACCACCAGCCCAGCCACGTGTTCAGGCTCACGCCCGCCAGGGTGGCCGCAGAGGTGAACGCGCAGAATGCAGTCTCAGCGGAATCGGCGATCAGGGCCGGGTTGCCGAGCGCGCGCCCGGTGCGGCGCTTGGCCACGGCCAGGCCCGGCATGACAATCAGGGCGGCACCCGCCACCGCCAGGCCCGCCGCGGACTGCCCTGGTCGGGCATGCGTGACCAGGTCACCGATGCCCTCGACCGCGAGGTACAGGGCCAGCGCGAAGAACGTCACGCCGATCAGGCGCACCGCCCGCGTCTCGCGCTCCTTCCCGGCGTCCTCGCCGCGCAGCTGCCAGACCACGACCGCGGCAGCGAAGAACTCGATCACCGAGTCCAGGCCGAACCCGATCAGCGCGATCGAGGAGGCCAGCACCCCGGCGGTGACCGCCACGGCGGCCTCGACCGTCATCCAGGCCATGCTGGCGTACTCCAGCCAGAAACCCCGCCGGCGTAGCCGCGCCGACCCGGCAACCTGCGCCGTGCTCACCGGGCCTGCCCGTAGTTCGGGCACAGCGCGACCGCGCTTCCGGTCACCTCCAGCACCTCCTCAGCCGCTGCCAGCAGGCCGAGCAGCGCGGGCTGGCTCAGCGAGTAAACCGACGCCCGGCCAGCCGGGCGGGAATCGACCAGGCCGCAATCCCGCAGGCAGGCCAGGTGCGCGGAGACCGTGGACTGAGCCAGGCCCAGCTCGCCCGTCAGGTCGACCACCCGCGCCTCTCCAGCGGCCAGGCGCCGGATGATCGCCAGGCGACCCGGGTCGGCCAGCGAGCGAAACAGCGCGGCCGCGGGCATCAGGCCCGCCCGAGTATTCCTGACTCCGGCAGATGTCATCGCCATGTAACGATGATATCGAGATCGGGGAGTAGGAGGAGCGCTCACTGGCCGCGGATAACGGCAGCCGAACCCGCTAGCGCCGCGGCGAGCGCAGGATATTTGTCCCTACGGCTGGTACGGCGGGGCGACTCCCCAGCCCCAGTGCGGGACGGGGGCCTGCTGCGCGACGTCCGCGCCGGGCTGGGAGTTGTGCATGGCCAGTCGGGTGCCCCATTCCAGGTAGCTGACGAGCGCGGCGCGGAACTCGGGGTCATCGGGCAGCGCGGCGTCATCGGCGGCCAGGCTCATGAGCGACGCGAACCGGAGCCGCTGCTCGGGCGTGATCCCGAGGTCGCGGTGGTGGGCCAGCATGGCCGGGTACCCGCCGAGCCGCGTGGTGTAGTCGGCCGGGCCGCCGAAGACCTCGCACCACCAGGTCGTCACGTGTTCCCGGTGCTCCGCGCTGACTCCGCCGGGGAAGAATGGGCTGAGCAGGTCGTCGCGCTCGACGCGGTCGTAGAAGCAGTCGATCAGCCTGGTGATAGCCGGGCGGCCCTGGGCCCACTCGTACAGCGTCGGTGGCTCAGTCATCACAAGATCGTAACACTGTAATCATCCATGACCCGGCCGGGCTGCATGGATGGTGGTTGCGGCGGGTGATCAGACGGGAGAAACTGGCCTCGGGCGGCAGCAGGGCTCGTTGTCAACTGCCTGGAGGCCGCGCCGAGGTGCTGTACCTGTCTGTCCTGGGGGAGCAGGCCATCAGCGACGGCGCAGCGGGCCTGCGGGCCCACTCGTCGCGCACCGCAGCCCTGGTCGCGTTCCTGGTCATCCACGCCGGGTCGCCGCAGGCCCGACAGCGCATCGCCGGAGTGTTCTGGCCGGAGTCGACAGACGCCCAGGCGCTGACCAACCTGCGCCGCGAGCTGCATCACCTGCGCCAGATCCTGGAAGGTGAGCCGTCGCTGGTCGTGACGCCCCGGGACCTGCGCTGGCGCGACACCGAGACATGCCAGGTTGACCTGCGCATCTTCGGCATCGAGCGGGAGGCGGCCGTGGCGGCCGCCGCGGCCGGGAACGACGCCGAGGTGCTGGCGCACGCCACCGCGGCCCTGGCCCAGTACAAGGGTGACCTGCTGCCCGGGCAATACGAGGACTGGCTGCTCGAGGCCCGGTCGGAGCTCGACCGCCAGTGCGCGGAGCTGTGCGACCTGCTCGCCGCGACTCGAGCGCGAGCCGGCGACCTGGCTGGGGCGGTGGCCGCCGCCCGCCGCCGGATTCAGCTTCAGCCGCTGGACGAAGCCGGGTACTGCACCCTGATGCTGCTCCAGGCCGATCTGGGCGACCGGGCGGCGGCGGTCAGCACCTACCATCACTGCGCCTCGGTCTTGGAGCGGGAACTGGGCGTCCAGCCTGGCCCGGCGACGCGGCAGGCGTTCCGGCGCCTGATGGCCGACGGCGAGCCAGGCAGCGTCCGGCGTCCGGAGAGCCAGCCTGCGGCGGCTCGCTCCGGACAGGCGGCCGCCCAGCTGGTGGGGCGGTCCCGCGAGCTGGCCGCGCTCCAGGACGCGTGGCGCGCGGCCGCCGCGGGGCGGCCCGGCCTGGCGCTGGTCAGCGGGGGAGCGGGCGTCGGCAAGACACGCATCGTGGCGGAGATCTCGGCGCTGGCCCAGCGGCACGGCGCCGTGGTAGCCAGCAGTCAGTGCTTTGGCACCTCCGGGCGGCTAGCGCTGGCGCCGGTCGCCGACTGGCTGCGCAGCCCGGCAGTTCACGTCGCCTCGGGGGAGCTCGACCCGGCCTGGAGGACGGAGGTGAGCCGCCTGATCCCGGCCGGGGGCCGCGGGGAGCGCCGGGCCGACGCGCGGGCCATGGCGGATGCCTGGCAGCGGCACCGGTTCTTTGAGGGCCTGGCCCGGGCGCTCATCGCCGTGGGGCGGCCGCTGCTGCTGGTCCTGGACAACCTGCAGTGGTGCGACCTGGAGACGCTGGCGTTCGTCACCTTCCTGCTCGGGCTGGCTCCGGACAGCCCGGTCCTGGTGGCCGGCACGCTGCGCGATGATCTCCGCGACGAGGACCGAGAGCTCGCCGAGTGGACGGTCCGGATGCGGGCCACCGGGCTCCTGACCGAGCTGTCCGTCGGGCCACTTGAGGCGGCGGAGACGGCGCGGCTGGCCGAGGCCGTATCGGGCCGGCCGCTGGCGGAGGACGACGCCGACCTCCTGCAGGCCACGACGGGCGGCTTCCCGCTGTTCGTGATCGAGGCAGTGCGCCGCACCGTCGATCTCGGCGGGGCCCTGCAGCCGGGCGGCGATCTCATGGCCGTGCTGCGGAGCCGCCTGGAGCAGTCGACGCCCGCGGCCGGGAAGGTGGCCAGCCTGGCGTCGGCGGTGGGAACGGATTTCACCCTCGACCTGCTCACCGAGGCCAGCGACCTCGACGCCGGCGTCGTCGTGACGGCCGTCGACGAGCTGTGGCACCGCCGGATCATGCGCGAGTTCGGCGACGGCTACGACTTTTCCCACGATCTGCTGCGCGAGGCGGCCTATGAGCAGGTCAGCCCGCCCAAGCGGTGGCTGCTGCACCGCCGCGTGGCCCAGGCGCTCGAGCTACTCCACGCCGACGACACGGACGCGGTCTCGGCCCAGCTCGCCGAGCAGCATGCCCGCGGCGGCCGCCCGGGCCGGCCGTGGCCTATTACCAGCGGGCCGCGGAGGTCGCGGCGGGCCGGTTCGCCTACGCGGAAGCGGTCCGGCTGCACCGGCGGGCGCTGTCGGTCATCAGCGGCCTCCCGCCGGGGAGGAACCGGGACCGGCAGGAGCTAGACGTCCTGGCCGCCCTGGCCGCGCCGCTCAATGCCCGGCTCGGTTACTCCGCGCCCGAGCTGGAGCGGGTTCTGGAGCGCTCGGTGACGCTGGCCGACGCGCAGGGCCGCCGGGACGCACTGCTCACTGCGCTGGTCGGGCTGTGGACCACGCAGTTCGTGCAAGGACGAACGGCCGAGGGCTACCGGACGGCGACCCGCGCCCTGGCCCTGGTCGACCCGGCCGCGGAAGCGAGCGGCCCGGCACACTTCGCGGTGGGCGGGTCAGCCGTCAGCCTGGGGCGGCCCGCGGAGGCCATGCATCACCTGGGACTCGCCGCCCGGCTGGCCACCGGCGCTCCCTCGCTGAGCACCGGCACGCGGGCCGACGTGCACGGCCAGGCCTTCGCGGCGCACGCCCACTGGCTGCTGGGCCACGACGACGAGGCGCTGTCCAGCTGTCATGCCGCTATCCGGGTGGCCCGGGCGATCGACGACCCCTACAACCTGGCCCTGGCCCTGGCCTACGGCGGCATCACCCACCACCTGCGCGGTGACCTGCCGGCGATGCGGGACGTCGTCGCCGAGCTGACGGAGCTGTGCCAGCGGTATGACTTCGCCTACTACCGGGAGTGGGGGCTGATCCTCGACGGCTGGTCACGGCCGGACGCGTCGGGCCTCGACCTGGCCCGGCAGGGCATCAGCAACCTCCGGGAGGCGGGCTCGTTCGCCCGGATGCCCTACTGGCTGGCACTGCTGGCCGACCTGTGCGCCCGGGACGGCCAGGCGGGCGCGGCCCGGGCGACGCTGGACGCGGCCCTCGCAGCCGGGCAGGCGCACGACGACCGCTGGTGGCTGCCCGAGGTGATGCGGGCCCGGGCCGCGTATGACGACGAGCAGCCCGCCATCGCGCGGCTGCGGGCCGCGGCCGAGCTGGCCGCGGCCCAGGGCAGCACCGCGCTGCTGCGGAGGTGCGAGCGCGACCTCACCGAGTGCGGAGTTCCCCCGGCGGCCAGCGTTCTTCCTGGAACCTGACCTGGGCGAGCGGGGCGGGAACGATCCGCGAACGGCAGAGTGCCTAGCTTCGTGGTGGCCCTGACCGCCAGGGCCGTTCACCTGGAGGAGACCCGTCAATGACCACCACGTCCGCCGGCCTCGGCACCCACTTGGACGAGCAGCTGGCCGCCGCCCTGCGCGGCGATCTGATCACGCCGGGAGACCCCGGCTACGACGACGCGCGCGCCGTCTACAACGCCATGATCGACAAGCACCCGGCGGCCATCGCGCGCTGCCGCGACACCGCCGATGTCATCACGTGCGTGAACTTCGCCCGCGAGCACGGCGTCGAGCTGGCCGTCCGGGGCGGCGGCCACAACGCGGCCGGGCTCGGCGTCTGGGACGGCGCCCTGGTCATCGACCTGTCGCTGCTGCGCAGCACCACGGTCAATCCCCAGGAGCACACGGTCCGCGTCGACGCCGGCTGCACCTGGGGCGACGTCGATCACGCGACCGTGGCGTTCGGGATGGCCACGCCGTCCGGCTTCCTGGCCTCGACCGGCGTGGGTGGCCTGACCCTCGGCGGCGGCATCGGCTACCTGTCCCGGCGCTTCGGCCTGACCGTCGACAACCTGCTGGCCGCCGATGTCGTGCTGGCCGACGGCACGCTCGTCACGGCCAGCGAAAGCGACCACAGCGACCTGTTCTGGGCGCTGCGCGGCGGCGGCGGGAACTTCGGCGTCGTCACGTCGTTCACGTTCCGCTGCCATGACATCGGCGACAACGGCACCATCATCGGCGGCCCGGTGCTCTACGACCTGGCTGACACGGCCGAGGTGATGCGCTGGTACCGCGAGCTGATTCCCTCGCTGCCCGAGGAGCTCAGCGGCTGGATCGCCCTGCTCACCATCCCCCCGGCGCCGCCGTTCCCCGAAGAGCTGTGGGGCCGTAAGGCGTGCGGCATCGTCTGGTGCTACACCGGCCCCCACGACCAGGCTGACCAGGTGCTCGGCGCAGTCACCAGCTTCGGCTCGCCGCTGCTGGTCGGCGTGCAGCCGATGCCGTTCACCGCGCTGCAGAGCGCGTTCGACGCCCTCTACCCGGCCGGGCTCCAGTGGTACTGGCGAGCCGACTTCTTCAACGAGATCTCCGACGCCGCGATCGCCGTGCACCTCAAGTACGGCGCGCAGCTCCCGACCGGCCACTCCACCATGCACATGTACCCGATCGACGGCGCGGCCAGCCGGATACCCGCCGACGCGACCGCCTTCGCCTACCGGGACGGCGGCTGGGCCGGCATCATCGTCGGCGTGGACCCGGACCCGGCCAACGCCGGGCGCATCACCGAGTGGGCCCGCGACTACTGGCAGGAGCTGCACCCAACCTCCGCCGGCGGCGCCTACGTCAACTTCCTGATGGACGAGGGCCAGGACCGGATCAAGGCTGCTTACCGGGGTAACTACGACCGCCTCGCCCGGATCAAGCAGCGCTACGACCCGAACAACCTGTTCCACGTCAACCAGAACATCCAGCCTGCACCGGGGTAACCGATGAGATGCCCGGTCCAATCGAGGCGCACTTCGCCCGCTCTGCTGCCCTGCGTTGCCTGGCGCAATTAGCCGGTCATTGCCGCGTTCTCCAGGCAGATCATCGCTACTGTGTGCCGGTGCTTGGGCCCGGGTGGACTGAGGTAGTCGCCCTGGTGGCGGCGTACCTCATCGCGGTGCTGGCGACCCCGGCGGGGATCTCCGGGGCGGTGCTGCTGCTGCCGTTTCAGGTCAGCGTGCTGGGGACGCCGAGCCCGGCGGTCACGCCGACGAACCTGCTGTACAACGTGGTGGCGACGCCGGGTGCGCTGTACCGGTACTGGCGGCAGGGCCAGACCGGCGGGCGCCTCGCGCTGCTGCTCATCGCCGGGACGCTGCCCGGCGTGATCGCGGGATCGGTGATCCGGGTGGAGCTGCTGCCCGGCGCCCGGGTCTTTGACCTGGTTGTCGCCGCGGTGCTGGCCCCGCTGGGCGCGTGGCTGGCGCTGTGGCATGCGCCTCAGCCGCGCGATGCGGCCCGGTCCGGCCGGGGTATCCCGGCACCGGCTCTGGTGGTCCTGGCGGCCGCGGTGGGGTGTGTTGGGGGGATCTACGGCATCGGCGGCGGGTCGATCCTGGCCCCGGTCCTGATCGCCTCGGGGCGCCCGCCCGCAGTGGTGGCCCCGGCGGCGCTGGGATCGACGTTCCTGACCTCGGTGGCGGGAGTCGTCACGTTCACGATCTTGTCACTGCACCAGCACGGATCAGTGGCCCCGGCCTGGGCACGGATTGCTCTGGGGGCCGGGGGCCTGATGGCGTTACACCGGAGCCCGGATCCAGGCCCGGCTCCCCGACGCGGTGATCCGCCGGGTGGTCGGCGTGCTGGTCCTGGCCATCGGTGCCCGTTACCTGTGGGCAGGCCTGAGCTGAGCGCGGAACATCCCGGACGTTCCCGCACCAGCCGCGATGATCTCATTGGCGGGCTCTTGTCACGAGCCGGGGCCGTGGCGGGTCCAGGCGGCCAGCTCAGTTCGGTTTGTGAGCTGGAGTTTCGCGAGCATGCTGCGCATGTGCCCTTCGACGGTCCGCTCGGAGAGCACGAGCTGGTCGGCGATGGCCCGGTTGGTAAGCCCGGCGCAGACCAGTTCGGCTATCTCCCGTTCCCGTGCCGTCAGCGGATCACCCGCCTGGATGGCGCGCTCCAGCTCTTTGGTCAGGTGCCTGGCCCGGCGCGCCGGGCCGGGCATATCGAGACGGTCCGCCTCGAGGGCGGCCTGCCGGGCCAGGTCCAGGGCTTGCGGCAGGTCGCCGCGGGCCGCGCGGGCCTGCAGCGTGCCGGCCCAGTCCAGTCTGGCGAGCGCCACGAATGGCCGGGCGCCGATGCGGGCATTGATGGCGACGGCGGCCTGGTAGTGGCCGAGCGCCTCCTCGGTGCGGCCAAGCAGCGCGGCGAGCCGGCCCAGTGGCCAGTGCAGTGAGCCGGACAGGAAGACGACGCCGGTGCCGGTGGCGCCCGAATCGGCTATGTGCGGGTAGAGCAGGTTGTAGGTGGCCTGCGCCACCTCGGTGTCCTGGAAGGTCAGAATCATGTCCATGAGCTGGATCAGGGCGCCGAGTGTCCTGGTGTTCTTATCTCCGGCCGCGGGCAGGCCTCGCAGCGTGTCGTACACGGCGTGGGCCTCGTCGGTTCGGCCAGCGGACAGGAGCGCCCTGGCCAGCCCGGCCGTGATGATGGGGATCTGCGGGGAGGCCGCGGCGAAGTCGAAGAAATCGGCCGGGATCTCGGCTGCGTCGCCCCGGGTCATCGCCAGGCACACAGCGAAGGCGTAGGACAGCCCGGCACCCGAGGGATCCTGCAGGCGGACCGCGAGCCGGTGCGCCTCCCAGGACCGGTCCCTGGCCACGGCGAACTGACCGGCCAGCGCCGCACGGGAGGCCTGCTGCCTGAGCAGGTGCCAGCGGGCCAGTGGCAGCCGGGTCGATTCGGCGAGCCGCGCGATCTGAAGGATTTCCGCATCGACCGCTTCCAGGTTCAGCAGCTGATACGCGGCGTCGATCCGCCAGATGCGGCCGAGCACGGCGGCGAGTGGCTGGCCGACGGTCGTGGCCAGCTCGATGGCGCGGCTGCCGAGGCCCAGCCACTCAGCCTTGTGCCGCGGGGCTGACAGGGCGGCAACCCGGGCCCGGATAGCCTCCAGCTCAGCGACTGGATCACCGGAGGCAGCCGCCGCGGCAACGGCTGCGGCCGACTCGGCGCCAGCCTGCGTCAAGTCACCGAGCTCGGCCAGCGCGGCCGCTCGCTGCGCGAGAAGGCGTGCCCGCCGGGCCGCCGGGCAGTGCTCGTCGGCGAGCGCGCGATCGCATAGCCCGATCAGGGTTGCCGCGACCGGCTGGTGCCCGACGCCACGGACCACCAGGGCGGCGTCGGCGACCAGGTCAAGCCGGCCGTCTCGTTCGGCCGCGTCCGCGGCGCTGACCGCATGCTGCAGGCTTGCGGCCAGCTGTCCGGCCCGGTACTCCGCGGTGGCCAGCTCGGTCAGCAGCACGGCGCGCTCCGCCTCGCTCGCCCCGGCGCGCCCGGCTGCGTCTAGCGCGGTGGCCAGGTACCGGGCGGCGTCCTCGAAAGCGAGGCCCGATGTCGCCGCGACGGCGGCGGCTGAGGCCCAGCCCGCGGCGCGCTCCAGCGCGGCTCGGTCGGGTGCGGCCCGCAGGAGGTGGGCCGCCACCTCGCCGCCCCGTTCCCGGTTCGCAGCAGCCGCCGGCTCCAGTACCGCGGCAGCGCGCCGGTGCAGGCCGGCCAGCTGCGTTCCACTGATACTGCCGTAGATGCCGTCACGGATCAGGGCATGCGTGAACCGCCAAGATCCCGGCTCATAGGGCAGCTGCGCGATGAGTCCGCTGGTTTCGGCGGCGGACAGCGAGCCGGACACGTCGGTGCTCGCGCCGCTTACCGCTGCGGCCAGGTCGGGGTCGAAGTCCGCTCCCAGCACGCTCGCCGCGGCCAGCAGCTCGCGGGCCCCCGGATCCAGGTCGCGCAGCAGTGAGGACACCAGGTGGCTGATCTCGGCGCTGGCGCCCGCGACACGAGCGAGGGCTGCGGTGTCTCCTCCGGCGCCCGGCCGGGCGGCGAGTACGCGGGCCAGCGTGGCCACGTAGAGCGGATTACCTTCCGAACGGGCATGCACGAACGAGGCCAGGTCCGGCTCCGCGGCCAGCCCGGCGGTCCGGAGGATCTCTTCCACGGCAGACTCGCTCAGCGGCGCGAGCCGGAGCGTGTGCAGGCCAGGCAGCCTGGCCAGGTCCCCGAGTGCGTCGCGCCAGGGATCGCCGGCGGTGTCCCGGCAGGTGGCCAGCACCAGCAGCCGGGATCCCGGCAGCTCGGCGGCGAGTTCTCGCAGCAGGAACAGCGACGCGTGGTCAGCCCACTGCAGATCCTCCAGGATCACGAGCAGGTCAGCCGCCGCTGCCGCGGCCGTGACTGCGCCGGCTGCCGACGCGGCGGCACGGAATCTCGCGGCAGCCAGATCGTCGGAGCCGGCGCTGTCGGCGCCTGCCTCGCCCGTCAGCTGCACCTCGGCATCCGCCTGGCCGGCCGCCTTCAGAATCTGCCGCCATGGCCACAACGGCGGCGCGCCCCGCTCCTGAACCGCACGCCCCCACAAGACCCGCGTCCCGTTGCCGCGGGCCGCGGCTGCGAGCTCCTCCGCCAGCCGGGTCTTCCCGATCCCCGGCGGCCCGGTCAGCACCACGAGCCGGCCATGACCCGCCAGTGCGTCCGCCAGCCAGCGGCGCAGCTGAGCCAGCTCCCGTGTGCGCCCGGCCAGTCGGCCTGGCCCGAGCGCGGCATCTGCCACGCCGCCATACTCCCGCCGCGCGCGAGCTGCCGTCCAGGACCGCCGCGGGCGCAGTCGCGTACCGGGCCACGTACTAGCACGCATGCGCGGACCCGGACGCCCGTCCGACAGTGGTCGGGTCAGATCCCCGCGGGAGAGGAGAGCCCGAGATGTACGCCCATATCGAACAAGTCAGCAGCCAGCCCGGTGCAGGAACCGGAGGCCGGGACACCACTAACCTCGCCGCCCGGGTAGCGGAACAGCATGGCCTGCTCGGCTGCATCAACCTGCAGCAGCTGGCCGGCCCGGCCGCAGTGCGCCTCACCCTGTGGGACGCGGAGAACAACGCAGCCGAGTTCATGGCCACACGCGCCCAGTTCGGCACGCCTGCCGGTGCGATCTACGAGGTCAGCGAATACGAGCAGGGGCCGGCCGCGGCGCGGCCGGCCACTCATGCCCGGTTGCTGTATTTCGACGGCCCGCGCACCCCCGAGCAGGTCGCCGCGGCGGACTTCGGGGGGCGGCAGCGGATCTGGCCGGCGATCCGCGACCTCAGCGGACTGGTCAGCGTTTACCTGCTGCGCCGTCACGACCTCGGATGGATCGTCGTGACGTTCGCCACCTCGGTCGACACGCTGGACACCGCCCAGCAGGCGGTCATGGCTGCCGACCTGCTGCCCGGTGAGGACCGGGCGCTGCTGCCAGGACCGGACCGGATCGAGATCCACAACGTCACCGGCTACCAGGTGCAGGCCGCCGGCCAGCACGCCGCCATCAGCCAGCGCTGAGAACGCCACGAGTGCCAGAAGAGCGAGCAGCAGGAGGTCAGCATGAACAAGTCACTGCGACGGGCAGCGATCGTTGCCGCTAGCGCGGCGCTAGCGGCGAGCGGAACCATCGGCGTGGCCGTCGCGTCGCAGGCCAGCCCGGCCCGCGCCGCCAGGACGCTCAGGTACTACGCGTTCGACATCAACAACGGCACCACCGACCCGGGCTTCATCCCGGTGGCGGGCACGAAACCGGGAGTCTTCGCCCAGGGTGACGAGCTCATCATCAACGATCAGGTCACCGTCACCCGCAAGCGGGGGAGCGGCTACCCGATCGTCGGCTTCGACTCCGGCGTGTGCACCCTGACCAGGATCCCGGAGAAGTTCGCCGAGCAGACTCTGGGCCACTGCCTGGTCACGGTCGTATGGAAGAACGGCAGCCTGACCGTGCAGGGAGTGGTCCGCTTCAAGAAGCAGGAGCCGCAATCGGCGGTGCTGGCCGTCACCGGCGGAACGGGCAGCTACGACGGCACCACAGGAGTCGTCGATGTCGCATTCACCAAGAGCCACAAGATCCTCACGGTCAAGCTGAAGTGACGCGTGCAGTCCGTCGTCGCCAGGCCCGAACTGAAACGCTCTGAAACAAGGGCCCGATCCGCCGGAGTATCCGGCAGGCAACGGTTAGATCCGCGCTCGGCGGGGTTGCCGACGCTGGCCAAGGAAGGAATGCAGGTGGCTGGCCAGGAATTCGGTGTCGGCGGCTGCGCCGTGGATGTAGGTGGAGGCGCGGGTGCGGAGGACAGGCAGGCCCAGGACGTAGAGTCCGGCGGCGCCGGTGACGACGCCGCCATCGTGGCGGATGCGGCCGGCGTGGTCGAGCACCGGTACGTCGAGCCAGGAGTAGTCGGGGCGGAATCCCGTCGCCCACAGCACGGTGGTGATCTCTCCGCTGGTCAGGTCCAGCTCTAGGGGCGTGCATGAATCAACGCGGGTGGGCGCGAAGCGATGCGGCGCGGGGAGCTGGTCGTCGAGATGGTGTGCGGTGGCCCACTGGTCGGCCCGCTTCAGGAACCGGTCCATCTTCAGGTCGGCCAGCGCGCAGGTGTTGGGGAGGGATCCGGAGAACTGGGCTATGCCGCTGGCGATGCGGCCGAGGCGGCCGACGATCCGGATCCCCTGCGCGGTGAGGGTGTTGAGGTCGGTGATGGTGGCGTCCCTGCTTCCCGTGAGCTGCGGGGAGGGCAGGTTGCGGGCTCGGGTGAGGTCGTCGATGTGGTGGTAGCGCTCGGCTAGCAGGCCGGTGGCTTCCAGCCACCAGAAGATGTCGTGGCCGCGGTAGGTGCGCGGCAGCCGGACATGCTCGCCGACCGCCAGGGTCACCGGGCGCCCGGATCGGTGGATCTCAGTGGCGAGCTGGACCCCGGTGGCTGACGCGCCGACAACAAGCACGCCGCCGTGGGGAAGCTGGCCGGGATCGTGGTAGGTGAGGGGGGTGAGCGTGGTGACGGAGCGGGGTGTCGCGGCGGCGCACGCCGGGACGGCCGCGAGGTTGTTTGCCCCGGTCGCCAGCACCACGGCCCGGGCGTAGATGACGTCGTCGCCGGCGTGGATCTGAAAGCCCCGCGGCGCGGCGCGCACGGCGTGCACTCTGGTCGCGGTCCGCACGGGCGCGCCGACAAGGCGGGCGTAGCGGCTCAGGGCGGCTACGACCTGGGGGAGGGGCAGGTAGCCGTCGGGGTCATCGCCGGCGTAGTGGTGGCCGGGCAGGCTGGTCTGCCAGTTCGGGGTGAGCAGGCGGAGGCTGGGCCAGCGCTGGGTTCGCCACGAGCTCGCCACCTCACCGCGCTCCAGGATCACATGGTCGATCGAGCGTTCGGTGAGGCGACGGCTCATGGCCAGCCCGGCATGCGCCGGCGCCGATCACCACCGCGGTGGTCTGCATCATGAGGGCGACTGTCCCGGTCAGGCCAGCGCTACGCGCACGTTCGTCGGGTTGGTCACGATGTCGAAGACCGCCGAGCGCTTCTGCGACTGGGCAATCAGTGCCTCAAGGTCGTCGCGGGAGGCGTCGGCGTCGATGGCGAACTTGACCGTGACGGCCTCGAAGCCGTTGCGGACCTCTGGGTCGGCGCCGAGGATGCCCAGGACGTTCATCTGGCCTTCGATTACGGCGGTGACCGACCGGAGCTGGATGCCCCGGTGCTGGGCGACCGAGGCGACGCCTGCGGTCAGGCAGCTGGCCAGGCCGACCAGCACGTACTCCACCGGCGTGGCCCCGTTGTCCTGCGACGCGAAGCACTCGGGGTGGTCGGCGTCGAACTCGTAGGTGGTGCGGTGCTGCTGCTCGCCGCCCAGGCCGGTAAAGGTGGCGATGGTGGAGTGGCTGTGGGTGCCTTTTTGCCAGGTGCAGCTGGCCCGCCAGGTGAACTGGGCCGCTTGTGGCGCGTCGGACAGCGCGTCGCGGGCGCCGAGAAGGGCCTGGACGTTCACGCCGTTGTCGACGGGGCTTTCGGTGACGGTCATTGTTTCTCCTTAGTGGTGGTGCGATCGGATG
This sequence comes from uncultured Actinomycetota bacterium, assembly GCA_963730265.1. Taxonomy (GTDB): domain Bacteria; phylum Actinomycetota; class Actinomycetes; order Streptosporangiales; family Streptosporangiaceae; genus DASUBV01. The sequence goes on along the minus strand of CAVSRG010000009.1, from coordinate 2,099,257 downwards.
GTGGGGTCGTCTTGCCCGCCGAGGATGACGGGCAGGGAGGTCAGGCCGCGCAGGACCAGGCCGTCGCCGTGGGCCCAGGCGAGTGCGTCACGGCTGACGGCGAGCCGCAGTCTGGGATGACGGCTGAGCAGCGCCTCGAACGCGATCCGGGCTTCGAGCCGGGCCAGGGGCGCGCCGAGGCAGTAATGAATGCCGTGGCCAAGCCCGATGTTCGGGCCGTTGCTGCGGCCGATGTCGAGTGCGCCCGGTGCCGGGAAGCGGCTCGGGTCGCGGTTGGCCGCGGCCAGGCACACCAGCACTTGCTCGTGGGCGGGAATCTGTACCCCGCCGAGGGTCAGCGGTTCGGCCGTCACCCGGAAGGTGGCGTGCGGGACCGGGGCGGTGAACCGGATGAGCTCGTCGATCGCGGCGGGAAGCCGCCTGGGATCGTCCAGCAGGGCCTGGAGCTGGCCGGGGTGATCCAGCAGGGCCACCACGCCGTTGCCGATGAGGCTGGCCGTGGTGTCGTGCCCGGCCACGACGAGCTGGAACAGGCTCGACAGCACCTCTTGGGTGGTGAGCGAGTCATCGCTGGCGGCGACGAGCACCGTGACCAGGTCCTCGGCCGGGGTCCGCCGCTTGGCGTCGACGAGTTCACGCAGGTAGGCCACGATCTTGCTGGATGCCTGCACCGCTTCCGGCGGCGGGTCACCGGCCCAGCCGGTCAGCAGCACCTGGAACCAGGCGTGCAGGTCCGGACGGTCGGTTGCGGGAATGCCCAGCAGCTCGCCGATCACGGCGAACGGCAGGGGATGGGCGTAGCCGGAGACCAGGTCGACGGTGGCGCCGGGTCCGGCATTCTCAAGTTCCTCGAGGAGGCCGCCGGCGATGCGCCGGATGGCCGGCTCCAGCGCGGCGACCCGTGACGGCACGAAGGCCCGCGACACGAGCCGCCGCAGCCGGGTGTGGTCGGGCGGGTCGACGTTGAGCATGTGCCGGGAGAATTCTGGTCCGGGCAGGCCCTCAGCCACCACATCGCCGTTGTCTTGCAGGGCGGCGAGCATGTCCTTGGAGATCCGCTGGTCGCTCAGCGCCTGCCGGGCGGCGTCGTAGCCGAGCACGACCCAGGCCTGGTGGCCATCGGCCAGGCGCACCCGCTGCACCGGGCACTGAGCGCGGGCCTGCGCGAAGTGACCGAACGGGTTGTCGCGGATGGCCGGGTCCCAGCCGCCCCAGGTGATCGGGGTGTCAGTCATCGTGGCTCTCCGGCCGGTAGCCGGTGCACAGAAGGTCCAGCCGGGCGATCCGGCCGCCTTCGCCGGTGGCGGCGTAGATCTGCTGCTCGACGATGAACCAGCCGTCGCCCAGCCGTTCGGCCTGCAGCCGTAGCCGCCACTGCAGGTGCAACCGGTCGCCCACCTCACCGACAGTGGCCTCGACTAGGTCGAACTCCCGGGTATCGCCGAACCACCGCGCGAACGCGCCGACAATGGCTCCCAGCCGGCCCACTCCCGCAGGCCCGAAGGCAGCAGCGCGCGCATGCGGGCGTCAGCATCGAGCACGTCACCGAGCCGGGCGAAGTCCTGAACCGCCAGGCTCTCCAGGAAGGAGCCGGCCATGGCGAATTGCGGCGCTGGGCCCGGGCTGTGGCCATGGAATGTCGTTGCCATGGATCTGTTCTACGGATCCGCCAGCGGCGGCGAATCGGGTAACTGCCCTATCTTTTGGTCAGGTTCCGGGTTCGCCCGTCGTGCCGATCAGGCCCAGGCGCATGGCGAATAGCGCGGCCCCGGTCCGGGTGTTCACTCCCAGCTTGGCGTAGATGTGCTCCACGTGCGAGGAGACCGTCTTGCGGCTGACGTGCAGCTCAGCGGCGATCTCGGGGTTGGATCTGCCCTGGCCGAGCTGCACGAGCACCTCGGTCTCGCGGGCGGTCAGTCCGGACGGCAGGCCGGGCCGGCGCCGCACCCGGTGCCCGGCGGCCTCGAGCACCGCATGGACGGCCTGACCATCGAGCCGCCCGGCGCGCACCTCATCGCGCATCGTGAGCTCCGCGGCGCGGGCATCCAGCGCCGGACGGTGGGGGCGGGGCTGACGTAGCGCGTTGTAGACGTCGGCAGCGGCGAGGATCCGCACCGGAACAGACAGGGCGTCGCCGCGCAGCCCGTACGGGTAGCCGGACCCGTCCAGACGCTCGTGGTGCAGGGACGCACAGCGCCCGACCTCAGCCAGCAGCGGCGTTCGGGCCAGCATCCGCTCGGTCAGATACGGATGGGTGCGAGCCCGCTCGCGCTGGGCGACGCTCCATTCCCCTGGCTCATCCCAGACACCGCTGGGCACGCCGATCATGCCGATGTCGTGCACCAGGGCCGCGCGGCGGAGCACGACGACGTCGGCGGCAGGCAGCCCGAGCGCCCGCCCCGCCTGGGTGGCCAGTTCGGCTACCGCCTGGGAGTGGCCGATGCGCAGGGGTGACTTGAGATCGCTGAAGTCGGCCAGGGCGGCCAGCGCTCGGTCCAGCTGGTCGTCGCTCAATGCCACGCCGAGCTGGGGGTCGAACGCGATTACCTCCTCCCACGCGGAGATGCCGGCGAGCCCGTCCAGGATCTCGCCGGGCCGGGCGCAGAAGCAGTCCACCAGGCCAGGGTCGAACTGGGTGCCCCGCCGCTCACGGGCCAGGTGCAGTGCGGCGTCCGCGCCGCCGGCGTGGTGGAACGCCTCAATGGCGTCGGCCAGGTGGACCAGGCGGATCGCCGGAGCAAGGCCATCGGCGCGGACCGAGCCAGGCACCCCCTGCCCATCCCAGCGCTCGAACACCTGCAGCAGCGGCTCGCAGACGGCCGAGCCCAGCCCCAGCCGATCCGCCAGATCGCTCGTCACCCGGCAGTGCGACTCCATCACCTGCTGGACCGAGCGGCCCGCGGTGGCCAGGAACTTCCCGACCATCCCGATCCGGCGGAAGCCCGACTTACCGCGGCCCAGATGACGGGCCACGAAGATCGCCATGGTGACTCGATCGAGATCCTCATCGCGGGTATCGGCGTACAGCTCAGTCTCGTCGCCGAACAAGCCGGCCAGCTCAGTCGTGTCGACGGCACAGCCCACCCACGCCAGCAGCGACGTATAGAACGCTGACTCGCGGGTTGCCTGGTCCATCCCGGCGGCCGCCCCCAGCCGCATGGCTACCACCGTCTGGCGCAGCACCCGCTCCGTCGGCCAGGCCCATCCCGAGATCGGCCACCAGCGACAGCGTCGCCACCAGCTCCGCGAGGGTTACCCGCGTCAGGGAACCTGTCGCCACCGCAACCCCCTCCCGGTCCCCGGTACCTGGGATTACTCACGGTGCCACGTCGGCCAGCGAAGCTCAACCGCCTCGCAGGTCGCCGGGCCGGGCCGGTGCCGGAATTACTTGTCGGTGATGGTGAAGTTGTTGTTCTGGTCGGTGGGCTTGGAGGTCACAGCGAACGTCGAGCCGTTGGTGTTGACGAGGCTGAACCGGTTCAGCCTGGCGTGAGCGGGCAGCTTGCCGAGCAGCTTGCTCACGCTGGCCTTGCCCTGGCCCTTCTCGCCCCACCACACCCGCGTGAAGCGAAACGCGATCGCGCTGGTCTTGGTGGTGTGGTCATAGGTGGGGTAGAGCGACTTCTCGTAAGCGGCGACCTGGCACCGGTTAGCGCTGGTGTCCGGGTTGGTTGCGGCCCATTCCTGGCCGGTGCTGTCGTCGTTGATCTCCACCAGGTACCCCGAGGGGCCCTCATCTTCGATGGTCACCTGCAGCTTGTCTCCCGGCTGCACCGAGAAGGCGGTGGCCGGCGTGCTGTTCCACTTGCCGAAGGCGGTGTAAAACGCCTGCCCGCTGGAGTTGTCTACTTCTACCCCGGCGTTCACCCCGACGTTCTTGCCGCCGAAGCTATAGATGTCGTAGGAGATGCCGGGAGTGCCGTTGATGTCGGTGGCTGCCGGAACCTTGATAGTTCCGCTGATCTCGACGTAGACGGGATAGCCCTGATGGTGGCAGCCGGTCTGCTGGTACCCGGCCACGTACAGGCTCTGGTGCGGCTTCGGCACGCTGCTGGCCGTCGCGAGGGCCGCCTGGGCGACGGTGGTCGGCAAGGCCAGGCCGGTGGCGAGCGCAGCGGCTCCGGCAGCAAGTGTCATGAGTCTGGCACGCATCGTGGGTTCCTCTCGTGCTGAGGGGCCGCCGGTGAGGTGAAGTGCGTGATCGTCCCTGTGGGCCGGCTGGCCCAGGTCCGCTCCATATGTGCGCGCCCCATAGCGTCAATGACTTTTAGTCCCAGGTTCACGGGCTACTGGTGCGCGCACCACACGCAGCCGCCCACATAAGACCCACATGACGAGCGGTGGCTCGCGCGCGGCAGATAGCGCGCCGCCCAGGGCCGCCGTACCGTTGGCGCAGTGTCATCGCCCAGCCTCAGCGGGGTAATGCGGTGGTGAGGGTTCGGGCTGTGGGCTTGCGAGGGGCGTTGGCAGTGACGGAGCAGTCTTCTGTGTCGTTTGCCGGGCTGCTGCGGCAGCTACGGGACGAAGCCAGGCTGACACAAGAGGAGCTCGCCGAGGCGGCCGGCCTTTCCCCGCGGGCGGTCAGTGACCTGGAGCGAGGCATTCATCCCACCGCTCGCAAGGAAACCGCCACGCTGCTGGCCGGAGCGCTAGGCCTGGCCGAGTCAGTCAGCGTGGCGTTCGTCGAGGCGGCCCGCGGGCGCATCCCGGCCGCCGAGGTACTGACGGCCATGCGGAGTTCCGCTGACCGGCTGGCCGCGGCAGAGCCGCGGTTGTGGAACATCCCGGCTCGCAATCCGGCGTTCACCGGCCGCGATGGCCTGCTGGCCGCGCTGCGGGAGGGGCTGCAGGCCGGGCATCCGGCGGTGGTGCAGGCGCTGTACGGGATGGGCGGAGTCGGCAAGACCCAGCTGGCCGCCGAGTACGCCCACCGTTTCGCCGGAAGCTACGACCTGGCCTGGTGGATCAACGCCGAGCAAAGCGGGCTCATCGGGGATCAGGTCAACAGCCTTGGCCAGGGGCTGGGATGCATTCCGCCTGGTTCAGGGAACGAGGCAGTGCGAGCCGCGGTACTGGCCGAGCTGCGGCAGCGCAGCCGGTGGCTGCTGATCTTCGACAACGCCGCCGGCCCGCCTGATGTGATGCCCTGGCTGCCAGGAGACGGCGGCCACGTCGTGATCACTTCCCGCCGGAGTGGCTGGGACGACGTGGCCACGTCAATCGAGGTAGATGTCCTCATCCGGGCCGAGTCGATCGAGATGCTGCAGCACCGGGCGCCCGGACTCACCGAGGCCGATGCGGGCCAGCTCGCCGTCGCGCTCGGCGACCTGCCGCTGGCCATCGCTCAGGCGGCCGGCTTCATGGCCAGTACCGGAACTCCGGCGAGTCACTATCTGGGCATGCTGCAGACCCGGGCCGGACATCTGCTTGACCTGGGGGTGCCGGGGTCTTACCCGCGATCGCTGGCCGCCGCCACAGCGGTGACCGCGACCCGCCTGGCCGCCCACGACCAGGCGGCCGCTGAGCTGGCCAGTTTGTGCGCCTTTCTCGCCCCGGAGTCGATTCCTGAAGACCTGTTCACTGGTGCCGCCGACCTGCTTCCTGACGAGCTTGCCGCGCAGGCTGCCGACCCGCTGGCCTGGCGGCAGACCCTGGCCCAGCTGGCCGGGCATTCACTGGCCCGCGTCGATACCCGCGGTCTGCAGATGCACCGGCTCACGCAAGCCATCCTGCGCGACCAGCTCACTCCGGCTCACGCGGCCGCCACACGCCGGTGCGCCGAGGCAATCCTGGCCGCAGCAGACCCGGGCCACCCGCCCGATCCCGGCACCTGGGCCAGGTGGGCACAGCTGATGCCGCACGTGCTGGCTGCCGACCTGGCCGCCACGGACAACCCCGCGCTGCGCGAGCTGGTCCGCCGTGTGTGCTGGTACCTGATTGAGCGCGGCGATGCCCGGACTCCGCGCGATGTGGTCAGCGGGCTTCACCAGCAGTGGCGCAGCCGGCTCGGCGAGGACCATGAGCACACCCTGATGGCCGCGCACTATCTCGCCTGGGCGCTCCTGGAGCTGGGGAGCTACGCCGAGTCCCGTGACCTGAACCAGGACACCCTGGCGCGTCGCCGGCGGGTCATGGGCGCAGACCATCCCGACACCCTGAACTCCGCTCACAATCTGGCCCTCGGCCTGCGCATGCTCGGTGAGGTCCAGGCCGCCCGCGCCCTGGACCACGACAACCTGGTCCGCCACCGGCGGATGCAGGGCCAGGACCACCCCAGCGCTTTGCGATCGGCCAGCAACCTGGCTGCTGACCTGCGGGAGCTGGGGGAGGTGCAGGCTGCTCGTGACCTGGATCAGGACACGCTGGACCGCCGCCGCCGGGTGCTGGGCCAAGACCATCCCGACACGCTGTACTCCGCCTACAACCTGGCCGCCGATCTGCGGGAGCTGGGGATGGTGGAGGCTGCTCGTGACCTGGATCAGGACACGCTGGACCGCCGCCGCCGGGTGCTGGGCCAAGACCATCCCGACACGCTGTACTCCGCCTACAACCTGGCTGCTGACCTGCGGGAGCTGGGCGAGGTGCAGGCTGCTCGTGACCTGGATCAGGACACGCTGGACCGCCGCCGCCGGGTGCTAGGCCCAGACCACCCCGACACCCTCCGCTCCTCCTACAACCTGGCCGCCGAGCTCCGCGCACCTGACGAAGTAGCTGACAGCCCGTAAACCCACGACAGCGTACATATTCGGCGAGGTGACGCCCTGTGGCCGAATAAGACGGACGTTGGTGGGTAACTGGCGGCCGTGGCTAGAGCTAGAACTGTAGCCGGGCGTTCCATCCCCGGCATCATCGTGTTCTTCTTCTGGGTGGTCGTGGTAATCCTGGCCATCATCCTGCTGGCCTTCATCGTGCACTGGGCAGGCGGCGGAGCACTCGACCTGAGGCTCGGGCACTTCTTCCTGAACGTCGGCTTCACCTGATCGCGCTGAGCCGCCGCCATCGCCCGTCATGCTGATGGTGATGTCGATCCGGCTCAGGTTTTAGTGGACGGCTGGCTTATCGGTAGACCGTCCACTTCGTGCCGTTCCAGTGCGGCAGGTCGCCATGGGTCTCACTGCCGCCTCCGGCCGCCCATGCGTTGCCGGCCGAGGTAGCCGCCACCGAATTGAGGAATGCATTACCGCCGGGATTCGGGCTCGCTACCCGGGTCCACTTCGTGCCATTCCAGTGCAGGATCAGCGGGCCAGGGCCAGCCGCCCATGCGCTGCTGCGCGAAAAAGTAGCGCTACCCGGTCAAGCTCTCGGATAGGAGCGGCGCGGACAGGCGGGCCCGACGCCTGCCGATGCGCTTGACTGCCGCGAGGCGGCTGCCGCCAGATACCGCGGGCCTGGCCGGGGCCGCGGTCCCGGATCAAGCACGAAGATCCCCTTGACAAGCCCGAAGCGGACGATGTTCACTCTTGTCAACTTCTTTCGCCGCTCGGCAGAAGATGATCGGCATGTGGTGACTGGCCCGACTTGGGAAGGGGGCCGCAGCTTGCTCAAGGGTGACTCCCTGCTCATCAAGCGGATCAACCAGATGGCGATCCTGCGATTCGTGCAGCAGAACGAGCCGAGCTCCCGCTATGAGATCGCGCAGGCCTGCGGACTCAGCAACAGCACCGTCTCCACCCTGATCTCCGAGCTGATGGAGATCGGGATCATCAAGAACCTGGGGGAGGGGCCATCGATTGGCGGCCGTCGTCCGGTCGTCCTCGGAATCAACGAGCAGGCGGGTCACGTCATCGCGGTGGACGTGGGTGCAACCGCCATCACCTGCGGCCGGGTCGATCTGCACGCGAAGATTCACGACAAGCTGACGATCCGGACGTCGAAGAACCCGGCCAAGTCCCTGGCCGCAACCGTCCAGCTGGTCGACAAGGTCTATCAGCAGGCCTTGTCTCATCAGTCGCCGCCGATTCTCGGCGTGGGCGTGGCTACCGCGGGCTACGTCCGTCCGGCGACCGGCATCGTCGTCAGTGCGTCAAATCTGGGCTGGCGGAACGTGGATCTGGGGACGGAGATCCAGGCCGCCACCGGGCTGCCGACGCTGGTCGGCAACAACGCCAATGCCGCGGCGCTCGGCGAGCTGTATTACGGCGTGGGCGCCGGGGTCGCCAACTTCGTCTACGTGGCGATCGGCAACGGCATCGGCACGGGGCTGGTGCTCGACGGCCAGCTCTACCGGGGCGCGCGCAACGGCGCGGGCGAGCTCGGGCATACCGCCGTCGCGGCGGACGGGCCGACGTGCAGCTGTGGCCGGGTGGGCTGCCTGGAGAGCCTGGCGTCGGGCAGCGCGATCGAGCAGATGGCCATGACATTACTGGTCGACGCGGCGGAGCCGGGTACGTCCCGGCCCCGGAAGATCACGGCCGAGACCGTCTTCCGGCGGGCGCAGGCCGGAGACAGCGCGGCCACCGGGATCGTCGACACAGCCCTGAATTACCTGGCCATCGGCATTGCCAACATGGTCAATATCGTCAATCCCGATCAGGTCATTCTCGGCGGCGGGATTACTCGCTCCGGCGATTACTTCATGGAGCAGTTCCTGCCCAGGATCAAGCCCCGGCTGGTGCCGGAGCAGAACGGCCAGGTCCAGTTCGCGCTGTCCGAGTCGAACGAGGACTCGGGGCTGCGCGGGGCCGCGACCCTGGTGATCCAGCAGCTCTTCGGCGCGGTGCGCCCGATTCCCGGCGGTGGCGACGGACCGGCCGCGGGGCCTTCTCGGGCGAAGCCGACCGTGCACGATCTCATTTTGCGCTAGCAGGGAACGGAGGAAGGGAATGGGCAGGTTCAAGGGTAGAAGACTGGGTGTTGTCGTGTGTACCGCCGGCATTCTTGTCGCGGCCGCGGGATGCGGCTCCAGCGGAGGCGGCACCAGCTCGGGCTCCACCGTGGCGAAGGCGGGCGGCTCTATCACCGTGTACGGCTGGTCGGGTGACTGGGACCTGTGGTTCAAGCAGTGGGCGGCGAAGTTCAAGTCCGAGTACGGGATCTCGCTCAACTACGTTTCCGGCCCGGGCACCACGATGCGCCAGCGGATCGCCGCGGAGCACGCGTCGAAGTCCGACATCTTCGTCGGCACCCCGTCCGACAACTACACCCTGGCCCAGCAGGGCCTGCTGGCCAACATTCCGTGGAACAAGATCCCGGACGCCAGCGCCATCGACGCCAAGTTCAAGGCCCAGCAGGTGTCGATCTGGGGCTACGACATGGAGCTCCTCGCGTACAACAAGAAGTACCTGAGCGCGGGCCAGGCGCCGACCAGCTGGGCTGAGCTGGCCAGTCCGAAGTGGAAGGGCAAGCTGGGCCTGAACGACCCCACTCAGGAGGGCGCGACCCGCTCGACGCTCGTACTGATCAAGAAGTACGGCAAGCAGAAGGCGCTCAGCCTGGTGGCGAAGATGTACGGCAACGCCAAGCTGACCTACTCCACGCCCGGCGCCGAGGAGAGCGCCCTCGCCAGCGGCTCCGTTGCGGTCGAGGACACCTCGATGGGCTCAGTGTCGGTGATGGTGAAGCAGGCGGGTGCGTCGATCGGGACCGTCGTGCCCTCCGAGGGCGCGTTCCTGATGCTCAACTCGATCAGCATCATGAAGCACGCCCCCAACCCGACCGGCGCGCTGGACTTCGTGAAGTTCTTCCTGTCCAACTACATGCAGAACATCATCCAGAACCAGCTCGGCATCAGTATCGCCGTCGACAGCAACGTGAAGCTCACCAACACGAGCCTGGACGCGGCCCTCGGCGGTGAGACCCCGGCTCAGGTGCTGAAGACGGCCTACGTGCCCGACTGGGCCGCGCTGGTAAAGACCGGCTCCGACGGCCAGTCGCAGCTGGCCGACGTCTATGCCGAAGTCGCGAAGGCCGCGGCGCAGAAGTAAGCCGGCCGCCGTTCCACTCGCGGGATCGGCCGCCTCACGGCGGCCGATCCCGCCCCGGCGGCAGGGCCGGCCGGACCCAAGACCGTGCACGAGCAAGCCTGAAACCCTAGGAGACGCTGATGGTGGCCATCCAGGACGCCCTGCAGCTCGATCCGGCCGCGCCTGCGGCCCGGACGGCGCCGGGGGTCCGGAAACGCCGGAACCTCAGGGCCTACATCGCCATGGCCCCGTTCCTGGCGCTGTACGCGGTGCTGATCATCCTGCCGACGGTCGGCCTGCTGGTGAAGAGCGTGAGCACCAACGACTCGGCCGACCTGGAGATCCTGAACCCGTCCTTGCTCGCCCACACGTCGTTCACGCTGGTCAACTACCAGGCCCTGTTCACCCAGTCGGCCAACGTCACGACCATCGTGACCACGATCATCGTCGCGCTGATCGCGGTCGGGCTCACGGTGATCATCGGGACGCCGATCTCTTACCAGCTCGCGGTGGACCGGGCCCGGCTGACGGGCGCGACCAGCTGGGTGCTGTCACTGCCCATCTACATGCCGACCGTGGTGATCGCCTTCGCGCTGGTGCTGCTGTTCGGCCCCAACGGGATCCTGAACGCGGCCACGTCGGCGGTGGGCGTCCCCGTCTGGGACATCTCTTATACGTCGATCGCGGTGGTCCTCGGCACGGTCTACGTGCTCGTGCCGCTGTACGTGCGGATGCTGACGGCGGCGTTCGCCAAGGTGCCGGGCGACCTGACGGACGCGTCGATGAGCCTGGGCGCGGGCGAGTTCCGCACCCTGGTGAAGGTGGTGCTGCCGATCGTCCGGCCGACCATCATCGCCGCGGTGATCCTCGACTTCGCGTTCGCGGTCGGCATGGTCGAGATCGCGCTGATCGTCGGCGGTGGCCCGCTCAACGTCCCCTACCTGCCCGTCGACATCCTGGAGCGGTCCACGACGTTCTCGCCTGACATCCCGCTCACGGCGGCCATGGCGATGGTCCTGGTCGCCATCGCGCTGATCGGCCAGCTGCTGGTCGGGCGGCTCAACAAGGAGGCGTCAAGCAGTGCTGCCCGCTAGCGGCTTCCGCCGGCTGACCCGCATCGGGACGGTCCTGTGCGCGGTGGTCATCATCCTGCCGCTGATCGCGATGGTGCTGTTCTCGCTGTCCAAGCACGTGCAGGCGATCCCCGGCGGGTGGACCACCAAGTGGTACACGTTCAACTCCTCGGACGTGGTCAGCTCGATCCTGCACTCGCTGGAGATCTCGGTCCCGGCCGTCGCGATCTCGCTGCTGGTGGCCATGCCGCTGTCGTTCGCGATGGCGCGCTGGGACTTCGCCGGGAAGCAGGTCATCAACCAGATGATCCTGCTGCCGATGCTGCTGCCGGGCACCGCGCTGGGCCTGGCCCTGGTCGAGCTGTACAACACCGGCTTCCTGTCCAAGATCCCGGCGCTGGCGTTCCTGATCGCCGCGCACGTGGTGATCGTGCTGCCGGTCATCGCCCGGCCGGTCATCGCCGCGCTGGAGCAGATGGACGCCGAGCTGGAGACGGCGTCGATGTCGCTCGGAGCCAGCCCGGCCACGACGGTGCGCAAGGTGACGGTGCCGGTCATCCTCCCGACGGTGGTGGTCGGCTCGATCTTCGGCCTGGCCCGGAGCATCACCGACTTCGCGATCACGCTGTTCCTGGTCCCGGTGGGGTTCGTGCCGATGTCCATCGAGATCTACAACTCGACCAACTACAGCATCCCGCAGCTCACCAGCGCGAACGCCGTGATCCTGCTGGCCATGTCGCTGCTGGTGGTAGGCATCGGCGAGGCCGCCGCTCGACGGGTTTCCCGTGGCTGACGAGGATCGAAGGGAGCCTGGCCAGTGGCTCAGGTAGAGATACGCGACCTGCGCAAGTCCTACGGCGCGGTGAAGTCCGTCGACGGAGTCTCCCTGGACGTCGCCGACGGCGAGCTGGTGACCCTCCTGGGCTCCAGCGGCTGCGGCAAGACCACGACGCTCCGCATCGTGGCCGGGCTGATCAACGAGGATGCCGGGACGGTCGCGATCGGCGGCCGGGCGATGAGCGGCGTGCCGTCCTGGCGGCGCAACATCGGCATCGTCTTCCAGCACTACGCGCTGTTCCCGCACATGACGGTGCGGGACAACATCGCCTACGGGCTGAAGCTGCGCAAGTGGAAGGCCGACCGGATCCGGGCCCAGGTCGACCGGCTGGTCCAGATCGTCGAGATCGGCGAGCTGCTGCCGCGCTACCCGCGCGAGCTGTCCGGCGGCCAGCAGCAGCGGGTGGCGGTGGCCAGGGCGCTGGCCATCGACCCCTTGGTGCTGCTCATGGACGAGCCGCTGAGCGGGCTGGACGCCAGCTTGCGCGAGCGCGTCCAGTACGAGCTGCGCGCGCTCCAGCAGGCCTCGGGCACGACGACGATCTACGTCACCCACGACCAGCAGGAGGCCTTCGCCCTGTCGGACCGGGTCGCGGTGATGAACAGCGGCCGCATCGAGCAGGTCGGTCCGGTCGCCGAGGTCTACAACCGCCCGGCGTCCGCGTTCACGGCCGGGTTCATCGGCTCTAACAACCGGCTGGCGGCCACGGTGGCGGGCACCGACTCGGCCGGCGCCGGGGTGGTGGCCAAGGCCGGCGCCAGGCTGGCCTTCGCCGGCGCCGATGCCGTCCGGGACGGCGAGACGGTCGACGTGGTAATCCGGGCCAACCGGATCGGGCTGGCCGCCCCGGACGGCCTGCACGCCTACCCGGCCAAGGTCGTGACCTGCTCGTTCTCACCGACCGCGTGGCGGGTGATGGTGGACGTCGGCGGCCTCACGCTGCGCGCCGACGTGTCCGAGGCGGCGTTCGCCGCCCAGCCGCAGCCGCCCCGGCCCGGCGACGAGATCTGGATATCCATCAGCCCCGAGAACGTGTGGGTATTCAGCACGCAGCAGCACGCCCGCGAGGTCCAGGAGACACCAGAACACGAGACACCAGAACACGCAGGAAAGAGGTGAGTGGTGAGCGACGTGCTCAGGCTGGCGGTCATCGGGTGCGGATACGTGGCCCAGAACGACTACTTCCCGGTGCTGGCGACCGATGAGGTCCGCGAGCGAGCCGAGGTCGTGGCGGTCTGCGACACCGTTCCGGGCCGGGCCAGGGACACTGCGGCCCGGTTCGGTTTCGGCGCGGGCTACACCGACCTGGAATCCACGCTGGCCGACGGCGCCCCGGACCTGGTCGCCATCCTGACGCCGATCCCGCTCCACTTCGACCAGGCGATGCGCAGCCTCGACGCCGGCGCCCACGTCTACGTGCAGAAGACGATGACCAGCACGCTGGCCCAGGCCAGGGAGCTGACCCGGCGCGCGGCCGAGCTCAGCCTGGTCCTCACCGCCTCGCCGGGGCAGATGCTGGACAGTGCGCACCAGTTCGCCGCGCGGGCCATCGCCGACGGCTCGATCGGTGCCGTGTGCTTCGCGCGCGGGCAGGGCCCGCACCCGGGGCACGAGAACGGGAACCTCAACGGCGCCGACCCGGCCTGGTACTACCAGCCCGGCGGCGGCCCGCTGCCGGACACCGCCGTCTACCCGCTGACCAGCCTCGTTTCCCTGATCGGCCCGGTCGTGGGGGTGACCGCCACCAGCGGGCGGGCGCTCAGGGAGCGCTCCTGGGAGGGCCGGCCGCTGGAGCTGAAGGAGGACGACAGCTGGGTGCTGGCCCTGGACTTCGGCAACGGCGTCCTGGGCTCGGTGCACGCGAACTTCCTCAGCCGTAAGTTCAACACCCCGCAGGTCGAGATCTACGGGTCGACCGGCGTGATCCAGCTGGGCGGGTGGACCAACCCCGAGGTGCCGCTCGAGGCCTACCTGGACCCGGCCCGGACGGACGGCGAGTCCCGGCTGGACCAGGCCGGCCCTGCCCGCGCCGGCCAACGACTACCAGCCGACCGTCCGCGACCTGCTGCACACCGTCGACGCGCTGCGCGCCGGGGAGGCGCCTGCCCTCAGCGGCCTGCGGGCGGCCCATGTCATCGACGTGATCGAGGCGGCCCGGCGCTCTGCCACCGAGGGCCGGCCGATCGAGGTTCACTCGACCTTCTGACCAGTCACCGTTCCCGAGTCAGCCCGCCTACTAAGAAGCTGAGCCTGCATCAGAAAAGGAGCCTTTGTTATGCGCTTGATTCCAAGCGTGCTGAACTGGAGCTATCACCGTGACTACTGGGGCGCGTGGGACAAGAGCCTGGAGTCGTACGTGCCGCGGGTATCGGCCGTGTCCCGCAAGTACGGCTTTGACGAGTCGGGCATCAACCTGGGGGTCGGCGGCGACCAGAACCAGCTGGCCAGCTTCGACGACAGCTACGTGCGCGACGTCCGCCGCCGCCTCGACGACCTCGGCCTGCACGTCATCCCGATCCTCGGCAGCCTGGACATTCACGCCGACCCGACGTTCGTGCAGCGGTCGATTGAGGACATCAAGCCGGCGCTGGAGCGCTCGGCGGTGCTCGGCGCCGACGTGTCCACCTTCGGCACCAGCCTGCACGGCCGGCTGACGCGCGAGAAGGCGGTGACCATCTACGCCGAGGCCGCGGCCCAGATGTGCGAGATCGCCGCCGGGTTCGGGCAGTCGCTGTGCGCGGAGAACTACAACACCTTCACCAGCGACGAGCTGATGGCCGTGGTCCAGCGCTCGGGCGCGGGCAACATCGGCTACCTGAACGACATCGGCAACTGGCTGATCACCGGCGAGGACCCGTACTCGGTGACCAAGAAGCTGCTGCCGCGCACCATCCACCTGCACATCAAGGACTACGCGCTCGATGACGGCGTGTGGCGCAGCGTGCCGCTCGGGGACGGCATCGTCCCCGTCCGCAAGATCCTCCAGACCCTCGCCGACGACGACGCCGACACGACCCTGTACCTCGCGCTCGAGACCGACCTGGACAGCGACGGCGAGGACGAGGCGCTCGATCGCAGCTACGCCTACTACGCCGACTGGGCCAGCAGTGCCAGTCAGAGCAGCGCCAGCCAGACCAAGGGAGCCGCGTGATGATGAAACTGGGATGCTCAGTCTGGAGCCTGACCGGCCGCTACGGCCCGCCTTACGGCGACGCCCTGGAGACCATCGCCGGGCTCGGCTTCGAGGGCACCGAGCTGATCGTGAAGTCCACCGACGAGATCCGTGACCACTTCAGCCCGGCCCAGTGCGCGCAGATGCGCGACCGCCTCGGCGGGCTGGGCCTGCAGCTCAGCCAGTTCGTGGCCTACAAGGACATGATCGACGGCCTGGCCAGCATGGACCCGGCCCGCATCGAGACCGCACTGGAGATCTTCGAGCAGTGCTGCGCGATCTCGCAGGCGGTGGGCACCGACACGATCAACACGGTGTCGCACTGGATCCCCGGGCTGACCTCGCCCAACCCGTACCCGCCGGCGTTCGTGCACGTCAGCAAGTCCTTGCCGGGCGCGTTCTCGCCGAAGATCACCTTCAGCTACCCGGAGTTCGACTGGGACGAGCTGTGGTCGTCGTACGTGAGCTCTATCCAGCGCTGCTGCGACATCGCCGCCGGCTACGGGCTGCGGTTCACCCTGGAGGGGCATCCGCACGTTATCGTCAGCCACACCGACAGCTTCCTGGCCTTCCACCGCGAGGTGGCGCGGGAGAACTTCGGCATGAACTACGACACCGGCATGCAGACCGACCAGCGCGAGCACGTCCCGATCTCGATCCGCAAGCTCGGCCAGCGCCTCTTCCACCTGCACGTCCGCGACTCGGACTCGCTGGTGGTGCACCAGCTCCCGATCGGCCAGGGCCTGCTGGACTGGGACGCGATCGTCGGCGAGCTGATCGCGGCCGGGTACGACGGCTTCCTGTCCATCGAGCTGGGCGGGTACCTCGACCCGGAGCGCTGGGTCCGGGAATCGCGCGACTACCTGGCCCGGGTCATCGAGCGGGCCCTGGTGTCCGACGGCGCTGCGGCCCGGTGATGGCCGCAGACTCCTGGCGGATTCACGGCAACCTCGTCCGGCCGGACGGCCGGATCGCGCGCGGCACCGTGACGGTGGCGGCCGGCCGGATCGTGTCGGTCGACGACGAGGACGCTCCCCGGCCGGATCCAGCCTGCCCGCTGCTCCCGACACCACCGGACTGCTACGTCGGACCCGGGCTGATCGACCTGCACACGCACGGCGCGATCGGCGCGGACTTCATGTCGGCCCAGATCGAGGACGCCCGCACGATCACGGCCTTCGCCGCGCGGCACGGCGTGACCGGGATGCTGGCGGGCGCGGTCACCGCCACCGGCGAGGCGATCTCGGCTGCCCTGCGCACCCTCAGCCAGGCGATGAGTGAACAGAAACAGGCGGAGGCCGGCGGCCAGCCGCTGCCCGGCACCCGGCTGCTCGGGGCGCTCCTGGAAGGGCCCTACCTGAGCCAGGAGAAGCGGGGCGGCCAGGATCCCGCGACCATCCGGCCGGCCAGCATCCCCGAGTTCCGGCAGTGGGCCGAGCTGGCCCCGATCCAGATGATCACCGTCGCGCCGGAGACGCCCGGCGCGACCGAGCTGATCGAGTTCATCGGCGAGACCCACCCGGAGATCGTGGTCGCGGCGGGCCACACGAACGCCACCTACGAGCAGGCGCGACGCGGCATCGACGCCGGGATCCGGCACTTCACGCACTTCATGTGCGGGATGAGCGGGTTCCACCACCGCCAGCCCGGCGCCGTCGGAGCCGGGCTGACCGACTCGCCGGCGACGGTCGAGCTGATCGCTGACCTCGTCCACGTGCACCCGGCGGCACTCGCCCTGGTCGCGGCGGTCCGCGGCCCGGACAAGGTCGCGCTGGTCACCGACGCGGTGAACTTCTGCGGGCGGCCGGACGGGACCTATACCAAGCGCGGCCGGGAGTACCAGGTCACCGGCGGCTCGATCCGGCTGCCGGACGGGACGCTCGCTGGCAGTCTGCTGACCATGAACCGGGCCGTGCGCAACATGGCCGGCGCCATGGGAGACAGCGGGGTGGCCGTCGCCGCAGCCTGGCGGATGGCCTCGGCCGTGCCCGCGGCCATCCTCGGCCTGAGCGACCAGACGGGCACCCTGGCGGCCGGTCAGGACGGGGACATCGCCGTGCTCGACGAGCACTTCGAGCCGCAGTGCACGCTCATCGCCGGGCGCCTCATCTACGACCGGGCGGCGGCGCCCGGGCAGGTCGTGCCGGAGCCTGCCTGATGTCCGCCGGGACGCAGGCCTATCTCGGCCTGGACGTGGGCGGCACCAATGTCAAGTACGGCGTGGTCGACGCCCACGGCGCGATGCTGTGGGGCGAGCGGGTCGCCACCCCGGCCGAGCGGCCGCTGCCGGTGCTGGCCATCACCGACATCGCCGCCGCCGCGCTCGACCGCGCGGTCCAGGACGGCCAGGTCATCGCCGGGCTGGGGGTCGCGGCGCCCGGCCGGGTCGACTCCGCCGCCGGGCTCGTGCTGGAGGCCACGAACCTGAACTGGGAACGGGCCCAGCTGGGCAAGATGCTCGAGGACAAGCTCGGCCTGCCGGTCCGGGTACTGAACGACACCAACGCGGCCGCGCTCGGCGAGTACGTGGCCGGCGGGTGGCCGAACCCGGCCGCCGACCTCATCTGCATCTCCATCGGGACCGGGGTCGGCGCCGGGCTGATCCTGGGCGGCGAGCTGTACAGCGGCGAGAACTTCAACGCCGGCGAGCTGGGCCACGTCGTCGCGGTCCCCGACGGCCGCGCCTGCGCGTGCGGCGGGATCGGCTGTGTCGAGACCATCGCGGCCGGCCCGGGGATCGTCCTGTCCTACCTCGATGAGATGGCCAGGGCCGGGGAACCGGCGGGCGGCCCGGTCGCGCTGCCCGACGTGGTGGCGGCGGCGCTGGCCGGACAGGAGCCCGCGGTCGCCGCCCTGTCCTCGGCGGCGACGGCCCTGGGCATCCAGGTGGCCAACTGCCGGACCCTGCTGGACGTCTCGCACTTCGTCATCAGCGGCGGGGTGGCCAACGTCGCCTGGCCGCTGGTGCCCGAGATCGCCCGGGTGGCGTCCCGGTACCTGGCGCCGGCCAAGGGGGCGCGCCTGCAGGTGCGCAAGTCGGCGATGATCGACCGTGCCGCGATCGTCGGGGCCGTGAGCTACCTGAGGGAACACGTCTACACCTAATAGCGGTAAGGAGCCGAACTGATCATGGGCACTAGCGACACCGTGCGGGTGGGAATTCTCGGAGCCGGATTCATGGGCTCCGCCCACGCCGAGTGCTATGACCTGCTGGACATCCCGATCGCGATGATCGCATCGCGCTCGCCGGGCACGATCACCGGCAACCGCCCCGGCACGCGCTGGTCATCCGACATCGAGGAAGTCATCAATGACCCCGAGGTCGACTGCATTGACATAACACTGCCGAATCACCTCCACCTGCCCGCCGCCCTGGCGTGCATCCGGGCTGGCAAGCCGTTCCTGATCGAGAAGCCGCTAGCGCGCAACGCCGCCGAGGCCGAGCAGATGGTCAATGCCGCGCGCAGCGCCGGGGTGACCGCGGTGTACGGGGAGAACGTCCGGTTCAAGCCGAGCATGGTGCGCACCAAGTCGATCGTCGACGAGGGCGGCCTCGGGAAGATCCTGCTGCTGCGGGCCAACGAGGTGCACAACGGCCCGTTCCACAGCGACTGGTTCTGGGACTCCGAGTCCACCGGCGGCGGTGCCGTCATCGACATGGGCATCCACGGGATCTTCGCGATGGAGTGGTTCATGGGGTCGCGGGTCAAGCGCGTGTACGCCGAGGCAGGCGTGCTCAAGTGGGCCGACAAGTGCCTGGGGGAGACCGAGGACACCGCGGTGATCGTGCTCCGCTTCGAGAACGGCGGGATGGCCGAGCTCGTGGTGAGCTGGGCCATCGCCGGCGGCATCGACGTCAGGCTCGAGATTTTCGGCAGCGCCGGCACCGCCTACCTCGACTCGGCCCGCGCCGCCCGCGCGACCACGATCTTCAGCGAGTCCGGGTACGGCCGGGAGGTGGCCGAGGAGTCACAGGACCGGCCGCACGTGTCCGGCACTCGAGGCTGGAGCTGGCCGACCGGCGACGAATGGGCCGAGCACGGGCACCTGGCCGAGATCCGGCACTTCGTCCGGTGCGCGGCCGGGCTGGAGACGCCGATCTGCACGCTCGAGGACGGATGGCGCGCGCTGCAGGTCGTCGACGCCATCTACCGGTCGGTCAAGACCGGCGCCCCGGCGCTTGTCTGAGGCTAAGGCTGAAGCCGAGGCTGAGGTCGAGGCTGAGGTCGAGCAAGCATGCCTGATCAGGCGCGATGACCACGATCTCGTGCTCGACGCCTCGCTCAAGGGCATCCCCTTCGGCACCCGGACGCAGCTGGCCGACATCGGCGCCCGCGGCTGGAACGTCCCGGCGGGAGACCTGCCGCTGCCGGTGATGACCCTGGACCGGGACGCGGTCGACGGCAACATCGCCGCCATGGCGGCCTACTGCGCCCGGCACGGCGTCCGCCTGGCGCCGCACGGCAAGACGACCATGTCGGCGCAGCTGTTCCGCCGGCAGCTGGCGGCCGGCGCCTGGGCCATCACCGCGGCCACGCCGGGGCAGGCCTGGCAGATGCGCGAGGCCGGCATCGGCCGGATCCTGCTGGCCAACGAGGTGGTCGACCCGAACGCGCTGCGCTGGGTCGCGGCGGAGTACCGGCGCGACCCCGGCTTCGAGCTCATCTTCCTGGTCGACGACGCGGCGGCGGTCCGGCTGGCCGACCAGGTCCTGACCGCGGCCCGACCGGGCCGGAGGGTCCCGGTGCTGATCGAGCTGGGCCTGGACGAGCAGGCCGGCCGCACCGGCGTGCGCACCATGCCGGCCGCGATCGCCCTCGCCGAGCAGGTCGCGGCCACGGCCACGCTGGCGCTGGCCGGCGTGGAGGCCTACGAGGGGGTAGTCGCGACCGGGGCGTCGCCGGGGGAGATCCAGGCCGTGGACGCGTTCCTGGGCCGGACGGGTGAGCTGGCCCGCGCCGTGCATGAGCGGGGCCTGGCCAGTCCAGGCGAGTTCCTGCTCAGCGCCGGCGGCAGCATCTACTTCGACCGCGTCATCGCGGCGTTCGCCCCCCTGCGGGCAGAGATCGGTGACCTGCGCATCGTGCTGCGCAGCGGCGGCTACATCGCACACGACCCGGGCCGGCACCACCGGCTGTCGCCGCTGGACGGCCGCCGGGGCAGCGCCGGGGAGGGCCCGCTGCGGGAGGCGCTGGCGCTGTGGGGCTCGGTGCTGTCGGTGCCCGAGCGCGGGCGCGCCATCGTTGGCATCGGCAAGCGCGACGCGCCCTACGACGTCGAGCTGCCCGTACCCCGGCGGCTGTACCGAGCGGGCCAGGGTCCGACAGGCGCCTTCGAGGATCTCGCTGGTGCCCGGGTGCTGAAGCTGATGGACCAGCACGCACTCGTCGACATCGGCCCGGACCAGCCCGCTGGTCCTGGTGACATCATGTCGTTCGGCGTCTGTCATCCGTGCGCAGCGTTCGACCGCTGGCGGTTCCTGCCGCTCATCGACGCCGACGGCACGGTCGTCGACGGCGTCCTCACCGGGTTCTGAGGGCAGGCCGCCGGTGACGTCGAGCCTGCTGATCCGCGACGCCCTGGTGATCGACGGCACCGGGCGGCCGCCGTTTGCCGCCGACGCTGTCGTGACGGACGGTGTGATCGCCCGGCTAGGCCGGAATCTCACCCGGCCCGCCGGCTGCGCCGTGGTCAGTGCCCGCGGCGCCGTCCTGTCGCCGGGATTCGTGGACCTGCACACGCACGGCGACTTCACCGTGCCGGTGACCCCCGCCGCGCCCGCGCTGATCTCCCAGGGGGTCACCACCCAGCTGGCTGGCAACTGCGGATTCTCGCCGTTCCCGGTCGCGGACGGCCGCACCGGCCTGCTGCGCGACTACGCCGCGTTCCTGGACGGCGGCCTGCCCTGGGGCCGGTGGCGGAACGCCGCTGAGTACTTCGACTACCTGGAACGGCTGCCGCTGGCCGGCAACCTGGCCTGCCAGGTCGGGCACGCCGCGATCCGGATCGCCGTCCTGGGCTTCGATCCGGGCCCGCCAGACGCCGAGCAGCTGGCCGAGATGCGCCGGCTGGCCCGGGAGAGCGTCCAGGCCGGCGCCGCGGCGATCAGCTCGGGCCTGACCTACGCGCCCGCGTCGGCGGCCGGCATCGATGAGCTGACGGCAGTGGCGGACGCCGCGCGGTCGGCCGGGGCCCGGTTCTACTCGACCCACCTGCGCAGCGAGGCCGTGGCCGTCACCCAGGCCCTGGATGAGGCGATCATCGTCGGGGCCCGCTCGCGGCTGCCGGTCCAGCTCAGCCACCTGAAGATCATGGGAGCGGACAACTGGCCGAAGATCGACGAGATCCTGAACCGGATCGACAGTGCCGACCCGGCCGCCGTGGCCATGGACCAGTACCCGTACACCGCGGGCTGCACCACGCTGGCCATCATCGCGCCGCGGTGGGCCACCGAGGGCGGCACGGCGGCGCTGCAGCGGCGCCTGGCCGATCCGCTGACGTGGGCCCGGATCCACCGCCAGGTCACCGCGCAGGACCCGGCCGATCTCGCCCGGGGACTGCGCGCCTTCGAGCCGGAGAACATCGTGGTGGCCACGGTGCCCGACCCGGCGCAGCGCTGGTACGTCGGCCAGTCGGTGGCCCAGATCGCCCGCCGGGAGCGGACCGACCCGGCCGCAGCGGCCCTGGAGCTGATCCGGCGCTGGGGCGGGGAGGTGGCCACCATCGTGCACGGCCAGTCGGAGCCGAACCTGCGGCGCATCCTGGCTCATCCGCGGACGGCCATCGCCAGCGACGGCTGGGATTTCGACCCGGCGGCGGGCGGCCTCCCGCATCCGCGCAACTACGGGACGTTCCCCCGGGTGCTGGGCCGTTACGCCCGCGATGCGGGCGTGCTGACGCTGCCGGAGGCCGTCCGGAAGATGACGAGCCTGCCGGCCGGTCGGCTGAACCTGCACCGCCGGGGCGCGATCATTCCCGGTTACGTCGCCGACCTGGTGGTGTTCTCACCCGATGCCGTCGCCGACACCGCGACGTTCGAGCGCCCCCGGCAGTTCTGCCGGGGCATCGACGCGGTCATCGTCGCCGGCCAGATCGCCTACCGGGACGGCCAGGACACCGGGGTCCGGGCCGGGCGGCTGCTGCGCCAGCGCCACGGGCAGGTGGCCTGAGATGGCGTCGCGGCCAGCCTGGTAGGCCTGGCACTCGCTCCCGTTTCCCGAGCAGAAGGAGACCTGATGACCACCTATGAGATCGGCGTCATTCCCGGCGACGGGATCGGGAAGGAGGTCGTCCCGCCGGCACTGGAGGTTGTCGAGGCGGCCGGGGCCACGTACGGCTTCGGGCTGCGGACGACGACCTACGACTGGAGCTGCGAGCACTACACGCGGACCGGCCAGATGATGCCCGGCGACGCGATTAGCCGGCTGCGCGACCACGACGCTATCTTTCTCGGTGCCGTCGGGTATCCCGGTGTGCCCGATCACATCTCCCTGTGGGGGCTGCTGATCCCGATCCGGCGCCAGTTCCAGCAGTACATCTCGCTGCGCCCGGTGCGGTTGCTGCCCGGCGTCACCCCGCCGGTCAGCCCGGCGATCGCGCGCCAGGGCATCGACATGTGGATCGTGCGCGAGAACAGCGAGGGCGAGTACTCGCAGGTCGGCGGGCGGTTCGGCGAGGGCACCGCGAGCGAGATGGTGGAGCAGACCGCGATCTTCACCCGCACCGGGACCGACCGGGTCATCAGGTACGCCTTCGAGCTGGCCCGCAGGACGGGCTCCCGGCACGTCACCTCGGGCACCAAGTCCAACGGCATCTATTACTCGATGCCCTACTGGGACGAGCGGTTCGCCGCGATCGCCGCCGAGTTCCCCGACGTCCGGACCGACCAGTTCCACATCGACATCCTGGCCGCTCGGTTCGTGATGACGCCGCACTACTTCGACGTCGTGGTGGCCAGCAACCTGTTCGGGGACATCCTGTCGGACCTCGGCCCCGGCGTGACCGGGACCATCGGCATGGCCCCGTCGGCCAACATCAACCCGGAGCGGGCGTTCCCGTCCATGTTCGAGCCCGTGCACGGCTCGGCGCCCGACATCGCCGGGCGCGGGATCGCCAACCCGATCGGCGCCATCTGGGCGGCGGCGATGATGCTCGAGCATCTTGGCCAGCTCGAGGCAGCCGCCGATGTCCTGGCCGCGATCGAGTCCACGCTGGCCAGCGACGACCCGCCGCTGACTCCCGACCTCGGCGGACGGGCCGGCACCGCGGACCTGACGCGGGCGATCCTGGCGCGGATCGGCTGAGGACTTCGGCCATGGAACTGAGGATCTGTACCGAGCCCCAGGAAGGCGCCACCTGCGCGCAGCTGGTGGCGGTGGCCCAAAGCGCCCGCCAGCACGGATTCGCCGCCTTCTTCCGGGCCGACCATGTCCTGCCGATGAATGGGCAGCCGGCGCCGCCCGGCCCAGTCGAGGCCATGGTCAGCCTGGCCGCGATCGCTGCCCAGGTACCGGACATCCGGCTGGGCACCCTGCTGACGTCGGCGACGTTCCGGCACCCCGGCCTGCTGGCGATTCAGGCGGCCAACATCGATGAGATCTCCGGCGGCCGCCTCGAACTGGGCCTGGGCGCCGGCTGGTTCGAGGCCGAGCATCTCGCCTACGGCCTGCCGTTCGGCGCGTCGTTCGGTGAGCGCTTCGACCGGCTTGCCGAGCAGCTCGAGATTCTTACCGGACTGTGGGCGACACCGGCCGGCGGCACATTCGACTACGCCGGCGCCTACTATCAGCTGGCCCGGGCGCCCGGGCTGCCGAAACCGCTCCAGCGAGCCGGGGACGGGACGCCCAGGGTTCCTCTGGTGCTCGGCGGGCACGGCCCCAAACGCACCCCGGCACTCGCCGCCCGCTTCGCCGACGAGTTCAACGTCGGGTTTGCCGCCCCGGCCATCACGGGCGCCCAGATTGCCCGGGTCCGGGCGGCGTGCGAGGCCATCGGCCGGGATCCGGCGAACATCACCTACTCGGCCGTGCAGCTCGTCTGCCTCGGCGCGGATCCCGCGACGCTGACCCGGCGCCTGGCCGCCACCGGTCGCCGGCCCGAGGAGTATCAGGACGACGGCCTGGCCGGGTCGGCCAGCCAGATCCTGGACAAGCTGGCCGCCTTCGCCCAGGTCGGCGTCTCGCGCATGTACCTGCAGATCCTCGATCTTGCCGATATGGATCACCTGGCTGAGCTGGGCGAGATGAATCGGCCGGCCGCCGGCCTGTGACACCAGTTCCGGTGCAGAAGCGCGGCCACAGGATTGGCGGGCGGCAAAACTGGCGCCAATACTGCCCTCTCAGATCATATGTATTTACTGCAAACCAGAGTTCCGTACTGGATTTCTTGATACCCGTCCCTGGCGACGCTCCCGCGGACGCGATATCGGTTCAGGAGGCGATATCGGTTCAGGCGGGGGCGACCATCACAGCTCGTCACGCTGGAGTTCTGGCCCGTCAGGATCGAAGAGCCTATCGTCTTCGCGCATCAGCGCTACATCCGCTGAGGCGGCACTCTGGTCGTCGTGTACGGACGGGTCGTCGATGCCGCTGGGGTTGACCCAGCGGCCCAGCCCGTGTGGCCTCAGACCTCGCGTCGCTCCCGGCAGAAGCAGGCCGAGGACACCGGTGAGGAGCACGATGACGCCCACGACGTGCAGGTTCAGGTGGAACAGCGAACCCGCGGGTACGGCAAACAGCAGGACAGCGCCGACGCCGATCAGGAACAGGCCGCTACCGGTACCCATCAGCTGGCGGCTGCCAGCCAGCGGCGCGGTCGGCCGTCCCCTCCCGGTCAGCAGCCGCACGGCCGCACCGAGCCGAAAACGAGTGGGGCAATGATGGCCATAGCTAACTCCTCAGGGACAATCACGGCCGGCTGCCGGGATCCGGGCCGTGACCTGATCCGGCCCGGCGGTGCTTCGCCAGAAAAATGGCCCGCGATTCGCTAACTGGCAGCAGAACCTGCTGACATATGCGTGCTGTCATGATGCGGCACCTGGCTCACCTGGAGTCATCAAATACCGCCGAGGTCCAGGGCAGCCGGGTCGCAATCTCGCGTGCATACCTCGCAGCGAGGGCGATAATCCCCATAATGACAATACGCCCGATTCGCCGGGGCGACAAGCGCGCTCATTGCAGACAGGCAGGTACCTCCGTCAGCGGCCTCGCCGGAAAACGGCCGGGCCGGGACCGCGCATACTGGTAAGCGGGCAGGCGAGGTTCTGGTGAAAGACTCCCAGGCGCACGGCAGGACAGCCCGAACGGCGCTGGACGCGGCTGCGGCGTCGATGGCGCGGGGCGCGTCCGGGATCTGGCTGCGCGCGGGGTCGCGGCTTGGCCTGGCCTGCCGCGGCATCGTGTATCTCCTGATCGGCTATCTCGCCTTCCGCCTGGCGCTGGCCACGCACGGGCGGGGTGGCGCGCCAGCGAGCAGCGCCGGTGCGGTGCAGGCGGCCGTCGCTCCCGCGTGGGGACGCATCCCGCTGGTGCTGCTGGTCGCCGGGCTCGCCGCCTACGCGCTCACCCAGCTGCTGGAGGCCGTGTTCCGGCCCGCCCACGGCAGTGGCGCGATGGGCCGGTGGCGGCAGCGCGCGGTGTCGTCATGGGGCTTCGTGCTGTACTCGGCCTTCTGCCTGACCACCGCCCGGCTGCTGGCGGGAACCCCGCCGACGCAGACAGCTCGGTCCGAGCAGCAGCAGGACACGGACCTGACCGCGGACCTGCTGCGGACGGGATGGGGCCGGGCGCTGCTCGTCCTGGCCGGGATCCTGGTCGTGGCGGGCGGACTGGAGGCGGTCCGGCGGGCGGTCCGGCTCAACTTCCGGGAGCGGTTCACCACCGAGCACATCTCCCGCGCGCTGATCACGGTCATCCGGGCCCTGGGCGCGTTCGGGTCCCTCGCGCGCGCTGTCGTCTTCATCTTGACCGGTTTCTTCCTGGTCAAGGCCGGCGTGCTGTCCAGCGCGAGCCAGACGAAAGGGCTGGACGCGGTCTTCCGCTCGGTGGCCAGGGCCGCCTACGGTCCGTGGCTACTGGCGCTGCTCGCCGCTGGCCTGTTCTGCTACGGCCTTTACTGCCTGATCGAGGCCCGTTACCGCGACCTGACACCAGGGCGATAAGCCGTCGGCGACGCTGGCATCAGGTTTCCGTGCGGGCGGCGGTGTGTTAACACTGGCTGATGGCGCACGAGCAGGACAGCGAGCAGGGTCGGGCGCCCGTTCTTCCCGAGGGAGCTGCCGGCGGATCGCATGACCTGCTGAGTTCGGTTCCGGGGTCCCAAGGCCCGGGCCGGTCCGAGAGCGTCACGACGGTGCTGGTCGCCTTCGGCGTGAACGTTCTCATAGCCGCGGCGAAGTCGGCCGCTGCCGTGGTGACCGGGTCGGCGTCGCTTGTCGCCGAAGCAGCGCATTCCTGGGCCGATGCTGGCAACGAGGTCTTCCTCATGATTGCCAACCGGCGGTCCCGGCGCACGCCCGACCGCGCGCACCCGTTCGGGTACGGCAGGGAGGCGTACGTCTGGTCGCTGTTCGCTGCGATCGGGCTGTTCGTCGCCGGGGCCACCGTGTCCGTCGCGCACGGAATCCAGGAGCTCCGCACGCCCGAGCCAGCGGGCCACTTCGCGATCGGCTACATCGTGCTGGCCGTCTCCTTCGTTCTCGAGGCAATCTCCTTCCTGCAGTCGGTCCGCCAGGCCAGGCCCGAGGCCGAGTCCATGCAACGGGACCTCATCGAGCACGTCCTGGCCACCTCCGACCCCACCTTGCGGGCGGTGTTCGCGGAAGACTCGGCCGCCCTGATCGGCCTGCTCATCGCCGCCGCCGGGCTGGGCGCCCGGCAGCTGACGCGTTCCCCCATCCCGGACGCCGCCGGATCCATCGTGATCGGCACGCTGCTCGCCGTGACCGCGCTGGTACTGATCAACCTCAACCGGCGGTTCCTGATCGGCCAGGAGGCCGACCCGCGCGTTCGCCGAGCCGCCATCCAGGCGCTGCTGGACGCACCTGAGGTCGCCCGGGTGACCTACCTGCGCCTGGAGATCGTCGGGCCGCGGATGGTCTCGGTGGTCGGTGACGTGGACCTGACCGGCGATGACAGCGAGTCCCACCTCGCCGTCCGGCTGCGGGCGCTGGAGGCAAGGATCTGCGCGTCGCCCGCGGTAGCGGGCGCCGTGTTGAGCCTGTCCGCACCTGACGAGCCGACGCTCGCGGTCTGACCTGGATACCAGCATCACCGCCAGCTACCAAGCCGTAACGGGCGGGAGCCGAATCCGATCAATGCTATTATTGTTATATAATTTTAATTTCCACAGTAAAACGGGCAGAGGCGATCCCACATGTGGATCTACCTGATCATCGTGCCGGTGCTGGGTTTCGGCATCTACGCATTCCTTTCGATCACCGGCGTACAGACACGGTGGCTGAGCCGCAGAAGCAATAAAACCGCTGAAAGCATCTACGACAACTACGCCGACCCCGATCACAAGCAACACCTGTATGCCCAGCACCACGGCGGCACACGGACAGGCGCCGAGGGCACTGAGCCTCGCCGCCCCGAACGCGTCGGGCCATGACAGCACGCGAGGTAACCCCGGTACGGAGGCGAAGCCGCAGGCCTCCGGGCCGGGCGGGCGACCGCCTCCCGGCCGCCATGTGCTGATCCGCGCGACGTGACCAGAACGACCCGCGGCAGCCGAATTACGCCAGCGCTCGGCCTTTCCGGCGGGAGAGGCATGTCACGCGCCGTGCGTTAAGCCAGGCCTGCAAAAGGGCGGCTCTGCTGGCTTTCGCGCTTTTACGCTCCGAATTCGCCGCAGGGAGACACCAGATGACCGATCATGACCGACACCATCACATTGAGGTGCATGACGGTGACCGCACAGTCGCCGCTGCAGATGTGACCATCTCCGAAGGACGTGACGGCACCGTCCGGGCATCTTTTCACGCGGAGTCCGGGCACATGACGCCGGGCAGCCGGGCCACTCTGGTCGATGCTGTACTGGATCTTCCCGAAGTACAGCGGAGCGCACGCCTTGAGGCAACCGTTCCTCTCGGCGATGGCGAGTCGCTGGACCGGCTCAGGGAGCGATGCGCGGACGTGAGCATCCACCCAGCCGGGTCAAGCGCGATCCTGGACGCCAGTCTTCCTTCCGAGGGGCGGACGCCCGGCCACGACAGCGCGAGTGCCTAGGGCTGTTCCCTGCGTCGGTCAGCGCACGCGCATCTGGACAAGCGCATCTGGACAAGCTCGTGTTATCCGCCTTCCGTGACCCGGATGATCGTCTTGCCGGACCCTCGGTGGTCGGGGAGGAATGCGGACGGTGCCTCGGCGAGCGGTCGCACGGCTCCGATGATCGGCTTCAGCCGTCCGGACCGCGCCCGCTCGGCGAGGTCGGCCAGCCGGAGCCGGTCCGGCTCGACGACGAAGAAGATCGCCCGGCCGTCGGCCGGCCGCGCCTTCGGCGGTTCGACGGTCGTGACCAGCGTTCCGCCGGCGCGCACCAGCGGGGCCGAGCGCTCAAGCACCTCGCCGCCGATCACGTCGAAGACCACGTCGACCTCGCCGATGTCTTCCAGGCGGTCGCCCTGCAGGTCAACGAACGCGTCCGCACCTAGTCCGAGCGCCGCCTCCCGGTCTCGGGCCCGGCCGGTGCCGATCACGCGGGCACCCAGTTCGCGGGCGAGTTGTACCGCTATCGACCCGACGCCGCCGGCGGCGCCGTGGATCAGGACGGTCTGGCCCGTCTCGAGGCGGGCGTGGTCGAACAGGGCCTGCCAGGCGGTCAGCCCGGAGATCGGCAGGGCAGCGGCCACGGTGTGGTCGATGTCCGCCGGGAGCGGAGCGAGATTGCGGGCCTCCACCGCGGTGTACTCGGCCAGCGACCCGTCGCGGGTCCAGTCGGCCAGTCCGAACACCCGCTGGCCCACGGTCAGGCCCGTGGTGCCGTAGCCCAGTTCGGTGACGACACCCGACAGTTCGTGCCCGGGCACGCTCGGGGCTCGGTCACGGCCGGCGCGGTCGGTCCACGTGGCCGGCCAGTCCAGCTCCCCGGGGGTAAACCCGGCCGCGTGGACGCGCACGATCACGTCGTTTTCGACCGCCCGGGGGCGGGGGATATCGGACAGCGTGAGCCCGGCGGCGCCGGCGTCACGGTCGGGTGCGGTGATGGCTTGCACAGCGGCTCCCTTCTTGCGGCGAATTCATGTTCTGCCCCGCCCCACTGCGACGTAGCTGCTCAGACGGGGGACGGACACCTTCACCATGCCCGGTCCCCGCATCAGGCACCCTGAACACTTGGCGGCTGGCCTGCTGCCGCTCGCGCCGGAATTGGCGGCCGCCTACGCTGACGGTGGTTCGGCAGTCGCCGGAGATTGCGCAGGAGGACTTGATGAGCGAGGCGGCGGGGTTGCTGGTGTCGGTCCGGGGTGAGGCGCGGCGGGTGGTCGCGCCTGATCATGCGCAGGTGGATGTCACGGTCGCGGTGTCGCGGGGATCGAAGGCGGAGGCGGCTCGGGCGGCCGCCGAGGGCCTGGACGGCCTTACTGCCGATCTTGCGGCGCTGGGCGGGGTGGCGCTGGAGCCGCGCACCGGGCGGCGGCCGCTGACCTGGTCGGCGCAGTCGATGGCCACTTACGCCGAGCGTGCTCACGATGAGGACACCGGGCAGTACGACCCGACCGGCCAGATGACAGCGGCCGTGACCGTCGTGATCACTGTCCGGGCCTTCGAGCTGCTGGACGCGCTCAGCGCGGTCCTGGTCGGTCGTGAGACGGTCACCGTCCAGGGGGTCACCTGGCACGTCGACTGGGACAATCCGGCCTGGCGGCTGGTACGCGCCGACGCCGTCCAGGCCGCTATCGGCAAGGGCCGCGACTACGCCGCCGCGCTCGGAGGGACGCTGCGCAGCGTGGAGCACATCGCCGACGCCGGGCTCCTGGGCGGCGACGCGTCGCAGTTCAGGTTCACCGGCGGCCGGGCGTTGGCGCGAGCGGCCAGCCGGGGCGGAGAGGAACCCGATGCGCCCTCGCTTGATCCGGTCCCGCAGGAACTGGCGGCCGTCATCGAAGCCCGTTTCACCGCCGACGGCGTGTCCCTGACCGCGCGCTGACCGGTACTGGCCGGGTGCCGCCGGCAGCCCTCAGCGGATACCCGCAGACCTGACAGACTTGCACACCATCCGGCCCGCTGAAGCGTCATATGGGCGGGGCCTCGGCGCATGACCACATGATCCCTCGAGCTGCGATCAAGGAGCCCGATGCTTCTTCGCCGGAAGGCTGTGCTGCGCTCCGCCCGCTCTTTCACGAGCGCCCTGAATATCAGGCAGCTCGGTCTGCTCGCCGCAGCCGCCGTCGGAGGAATTGTCATCGCTACCGCGGGCCCGGCCGCCGCGGCCCGGGTTCCGTCGGCGACCGTCAGGATAACCACGCGGACAGCAGGCGTGTTCGACGGAATCGGCGCCATTCTCGGAGGCGGCGGCAACGCTCGGCTCCTGGCCGACTATCCCCCCGCGGTCCGCGACGAGGTCTATAACTACCTGTTCCGCCCTGGCTACGGCGCGGCGCTGCAGATGCTCAAGCTGGAGATCGGTTCCGGCACGAACTCCTCCGACGGCGCCGAGCCCAGCGTCGAGCCCGCGCCCGGTCAGGTCAACTGCGACGTCGGCTACGAGTGGCAGGTCGCCCAGGCGGCCGTCCGGCGGAATCCGTCCATCAAGCTGCTCGCCCTGCAGTGGGGCGCGCCCGGCTGGGTCGGGAAGGATATCTGGACGCAGGCCGACGTCGGCTATGTCATCACCTGGCTTAAGTGCGCCCGCCAGCATCACCTGCGCATTTCCTACATCGGCGGATGGAACGAGCACGGCCCCGGCCTTGACGCTGGCCGCCGCTGGCTGCTGAGCCTGCGCCAGGCGATGGACGCGAACGGGTTCGCAAGTGTCCGGTATGTCGCCGCCGACTCCTTCCTGCCCTCCGCGTCCGGCACACAGCTCAGCGACATGATGCGCGCCGACCCCGCCTACCGCCGAGCCGTCAGCGTCCTCGGTTATCACGACAACTGCCGCATTCTGTGCGCCTGCCCGGCCCGCCGATTCGGCAAGCCCGTCTGGGAGTCCGAGCTGGGCAGCATCGACACACGCAACGGTCCGGTGCTGGCCAACGCGATCAACCGCTCCTGGATCACCGCTCGGACCACCGCCATCCTCGAATGGCCCGCCGTCGACGCCATCTCGCCTGACCTGCCCTACCAGAACCGCGGCCTGGTCGTCGCCGACTGGCCGTGGTCGGGCTACTACCAGGTCACGCCGCTGGCCTGGGTCACCGCGCACACCACCCAGTTCACCCGGCCCGGCTGGCGTTACGCCTGGCATGGCGCCCGGCTCCTCCCGGCCGGCGGCAGCGTCGTCACCTACGAGCACGACCGCAACTGGTCAGCCGTCGCCGAGACCGGCAGCGCTACCCGGCCGCAGCAGCTCACCCTCCAGATCGCCCGGCCGCTCAGATCCGCCACCGTCCACGTATGGGCCAGCGACCTGCGTCACCACCGGTACCTGATCCGGCTGGCCAGCCACCACGGACCCGCGGTGACGCTGACCCTCCGGCCCGGCTGGCTGTACACGCTGACCACTACCACCGGGCAGCGCCCGCATGTTGCCGGGCCCCGGGGCGCGCCATCGCCGGCGCCGCTTCCGTACGCGTCCGCACGGGACTCGGCCGACCTGCCGTCGCTGCTGTCCCCCGTCCAGGGCTCGTTCAGCTACGACCCGTCCGGCGGGTGGTTCACTCAGGACGCCGACCAGGAGCCCGTCCTCTCGCAGGCGCCTAAGGCCACGTGGGACCACCCGTACGCCCTCGTGGGCGACGACTCATGGGCTGACTACGCGATCAGCACCGACGTCATGTTCACCGCCACGGACCAGTCCGCCGGGGTGCTCGGTCGCTGCCACTGGCCGGAGAACATGCGACCCCAGACACCTGGCGCCCCGGCCCTGTCGTGCTATCAGCTCACCGCTTCGGGTGATGGAAACTGGCAGCTCGCGCGGATCACTCCCGCCGCGACGGTCGACGTTCTCGCCTCTGGAACCTACCCCGCCCCGCCGGCCGGAACCTGGACATCAGTGCAGCTCGCGATGACCGGGCCGGTCCTGACCGCATCGGTGGCTGGCTCCCAGGTCGCCCAGGTCTCTGACTCGAATCTCACCCACGGTCCGGCCGGCATCACTGACAGTACGTGGAGCGTGGTCAGCTATCGGTCCGTTGCCGTCGGCTAGAGCCCTCGCTCCGGGGCCGCCCTTGGGGAGCAGCGGTGCTCCGCTAGTGTCCTGAGTCGTTAATTCGGCGTTAGCTGTTAGGCTTGCCGGATGCTGGGTCCGGGACTGGTGTCGCTGGAGCTGGCTGTTGCTGCGGCGTGTGCCCGGTGGGCCGGATGAGCTGGTCAGCGCATGAGGTGCTGCAGGCGTCTGCGGCTTGGGTCTCTCGCTGGTTCCCGCCGGATTCTGTTCACGTGGACCTGGGGTGGCTGGAATTCTATGTCGCCGGCGGGGCGGCGACGGTCATGCGGGTCGCGCCCGGGGGGATGACTGCGGCGGAGCTGGCCGGCCGGGTGCTGGGCGAGCTGCGGGGCCGGCATGTGGCTGAGGCCTTCTGGAAGGTGGGCCCCGGGTACTCGCCGGAAGGCGCCGGCCAGGCGCTGCTGGACCTGGGGGCGAGCGTGGACCGCACGATCGACATCTGTGCGTACCCCCTTGACGGTCTTGTCCCGGAGTGGCCGCTGCCCGGGGACGTCACCGCGCGGCCGGTCCGCACCAGGGAAGACGTCGCCTGCTATGAGCGAGTCAGCTGTGCCGCCTGGGGGTATCCGCCGCCGTCTGACGCTGATGTCGACCGGGCTTTCGCCGGCCTGGCGCCGGGCTGTTTCGTGGGGTACTGGAACGAGACTGCGGCAGGCGCCGGCGGTTATACGCTCGCGGGCCCGGTTGCCCGGTTGTGGGGAGCCGCCGTGGTTCCCGCGTTCCGGGGCCGGGGGATCTACCGGGCCCTGGTCCGTGCCCGGCTGGCTCATGCGGCGGCCGGGGGAGCGACCCTCGCGCTGGTCCATGCCGAGCCGGCGTCCTCGCCGGTCCTGCAGCGGCTCGGCTTCGGGGTCTACGGGCAGCAGCGGGTACTCGCGTTCCGGCCGGACTCTGCCGGCGGCCCGCCTAGCGTTCCTGGCTGCTGACCGTGCGGCAGTAGGCGGCGAGGGTCTCCAGGATCTCATCGGCGGTCTTGGTCCAGGCGAACGGCCTGGGGTTCTTGTTCCACTCGCTGATCCACTTGCGGATGTCAGTTTCGAGCTCGGCGAGCCAGTGCTCGGCGAGGTTCATCCAGCTGGAGCTGGCCGGGGTGAAGTGCAGGTGGAACCTAGGGTGCTTCAGCAGCCACTGGTGGATCGCGGGAGTCTTGCGGGTGGCGTAGTTGTCCAGCACCAGGTGCAGCTCCAGGTCCCTCGGCGCCGCGGCGTCGATCAGCTTCAGGAACCGCAGGAACTCCTGGTGGCGGCGGCCCCGGCAGGGCTGGGCGATCACTGATCCGCTGGCCAGGTCGAAGGCGGCGAACAGGCTGGTCGTGCCATGGCGGACGTAGTCGTGCGTCATCCGCGCCGGGGTCGCGGGCAGCATCGGCAGCCACGGGGCCGTGCGGTCCAGAGCCCGGATCCGGGACTTCTCGTCCACGCACAGCACCAGGGCGCTCTCCGGCCGGCGACATGTAGGGTCCGGCGACGTCGCGGACCTTGTCGATGAACTGGGGGTCGGCGCTGAGCTTCCACGTCCCGGCGATGTGCGGCTTGAGGCCGAAAGCCCGCCAGATCCGCGAGACCGCGGACTGCGACATGCCCTGCGACCTGGCCATCGACCGGGTCGACCAGTGCGTGTCTCCGCCCGCCGGGGCTTGTCCCAGCGTCGCGCTTATGACCTGCTCGACCTGCTCGTCGCTGATCAGCCTGGGCCGGCCCGGCCGCGGCTCGTCGGTCAGCCCGGCCAGCCGTTTCTCCAGGAACCGGGCCCGCCACTTCGACACCATGTCCCGCGAGACGCCCAGCTCAGCGGCCACGCAGCTGATCGTCCCGCCCTCCGCGCAAGCCAGGATCACCCGCGACCGGTCCGCCAGCGCCTGCGAGGTCTTCCGCCGCCGCGCCCACGCCGTCAGCGTCAAGCGCTCGTCATCGGTCAGATCGAGGGGAACGACCTTCGGACTCGGCACCGGCGAAGCTTACCAAGTACAGGTCAATTAATGACTCAGGACACTAGGAAGTCTCCGGAAGCTCCCTGGGGACCATGAAGGGTCGCACCTCCTGCGGCCAGCCGCAGGCCACCGCGATCTTTCCGGCCCAGAACCGCGCCGCCTCCTCGTCGGCCACATCCACGACGGCGAAGCCGCCGAGGTGCTCCTTGGACTCGATGAACGGGCCGTCGGTGAACAGCGGCGTGCCGCTGGAGGCATCGACACTGAACACCGGACCGGCATCGTCCAGGCCGCCGGTGAAGATGAAGACCCCGGCGGCCTTCATCTCGGTCACCAGCGCCCGGACGGCCCTGGACTTCTCGCGCAGCTCCTCGACCGTGTGGTCGGGCACCCACTCGCCGTTGAAGGCGATGAGGTACTCAGCCATGTCTCCTCCTTTGCCGGGTGGTCCCCTGCGGACACCCTCCACCTTCCCCACGAACGGCGGCGCCCCGATCCGACACTTCGCCAGGATCTTCTGGCGGCAGCGGCGGGGGGCGGGCCAGGCGAGCGGCGATCTTGGCCCGGTCAAAACTGCTTGGGCCGATCGCGGCGGCGCGCGAAGATAGCCGGGTGATCGGTACGGGCGGGCGGACGCGGTGAGCAGGCTGGTCGATGCTGTCGCGCCAGCGCGTCTTGGCCGGGACTTCCGATGGCTGCTGGCCTCGTCCTGGATCACCTATCTCGGCGACGGCATCACGCTGGCCGCCGGGCCCTTGCTGGTCGCCTCGCAGACGCGCAGCCCGCTGGCCGTCGCGATGGCGGCCGTGCTGCAGCGGCTGCCGTGGCTGATATTTGGGCTGTACGCCGGCGTCGTAGCGGACCGAGTCAGCAGGCGCGCCATCGTCATCACAACCGGGCTGGCGCGCGCGGCGATCCTGATCTTGCTGACCGGCTCGATCATCAGCCATCGCGTCGACACCGCGGTGGTGCTGGCCGCGCTTTTCCTGTTCGGCGTCAACGAGGCGTTCGCCGACACGGCGACGACCACGCTGGCGCCCATGCTGGTGGACAAGAGCGACCTGGGCATCGCGAACTCACGCACGCTCGCTGGCATGGTCGCGGGAAGCCAGCTGGTCGGCCCGCCCGTCGGGGCCGCGCTCTTCGCCGCCGGCCTGGCGCTTCCCTTCATCAGCGAGACCGTCTGCGTGCTCGCCGGGGTGCTGCTGATCACCCGGGTACGGCTGCCACCGCGGGCCGCGCGCGCGGAAGCCACCCGCGTGCGAGACGAGATTCGCCAGGGCTGGCGATGGCTCTGGGCGAATCCCGCCGTCCGGGTCCTGGCCATCACGATCTTTACCTTCAATATCACCTTTGGCGCCGCCTGGTCGGTCCTGGTCCTGTACGCGCGGCAGCGCCTCGGCATGGGCGCGCTGGGCTTCGGCCTGATCACGACCGCGATGGCCGTGGGCGGACTGGCCGGCACCGCGTCCTACGGCTGGCTCGAACAGCACGTGCGGCTGGGCGTGATCATGCGGGGCGGGCTGATCATCGAGACCCTGACGCACCTGGCTCTGGCGCTCACTCGCTGGATATGGCTCGCGCTGATCATCTTCACGATATTTGGCGCCCATGCGTTCATCTGGGGCACCACCTCGACGAGCGTCCGGCAGCGGGCCGTGCCCGCCGAGTTCCAGGGCCGCGTCGCCAGCGTGTACCTCACTGGCATGGTCGGCGGCCTCGTGATCGGCTCAGCGCTCGGCGGAGCGGTCGCATCCGTCTGGGGTGTCACCGCGCCCTTCTGGTTCGGCTTCGCCGGCTCGGCCATCATCCTGGCCTTCATCTGGCGCTCCCTGCTGCAGATAGCGCACTCCGACGAAGACCTCCGTACCGATGACGCCGCCGCCCAGGCTCCACCGCGCCCGATCAGCCAGACGGCGCAGCACGCCGCCCAAGCCGGCGGCTGAGCGTGGCGAACCGACACCGCGGCCGGACGGCATGGCTGGGACCGGCTGGCCTACGACCCGCCATTCGCCGCGGCCCAGCTGGCCGCCTACCGGGACATGCTGGCCAGCTTCACGCCGGTCCCTTCGGCTGGGCCAAGCCAGCCGGACTGGGGCCAGGCACCCCCGGCCGGGCACCTGGCCCGCTGCCCGTCCCATGACCTGTACCAGGGAGAGCTCGGCTGCCGCCGGTGTGATCCCTGAATCCAGCCGGCCTAGACGCCCGCCGCCGGAGGCGAGCGCCGGTGTCCAGGGCCGGTCGTCCTGGCCTGGTCGTTCTGGGCTGGTCGTCCTGGGCTGGTCGTTCAGGCGCCCTGGGCAGCCTGGCTGATCACGGCGGCCACGACAGCCGGACGCGAGACGAACACGGCGTGGCTGCCGGGGGTCTCGGTGACGGTCGCCTTGGCTCGCTCGGACATGGCGCGCTGGGCGGCAGGCGGGATCATGTGGTCGTCCGTGGCGACCAGATACCAGGACGGCTTGCTGCGCCAGGCGGGCTCGGTGACCGCCCCGTTCAGCGCGTCCACAGCCGTCGGGACCTGGGAGTCGGCCATGAAAGCGGCCAGCTTCTCGGGCACATCGGCGGCGAAGGACGCGGCGAACTTGTCCCGGTCCAGGAACAGGAACCCATTGACCGGCGGCAGGATCGGCGGCACGGGCGCGCCGGGCGGCGGGTCGGCGATCAGCGAGCTAACCGACTCGCCCGTGTCGGGCGCGAACGCCGCGATGTAGGCGAGCGCGGCGACCTGGGGGTGGTTGCCGGCCTCGGTGATGACGACTCCGCCGTAAGAATGACCGACCAGCACGGCTGGGCCGTCGAGGCTGTCGAGCACCTGGCGGGCAGCGGCGACGTCGCCGTCGAGGGAGAGGGTGGGGTTCTGCACGACGGCTACCCGGTAGCCGTCGGCGGTGAGGTGATCGTAGACGCCCTGCCAGCCTGATCCGTCCACGAAGTTGCCGTGCACGAGCACGACGTTCTTGACTGCCAATAGTCGCTCCTGGCCTTGGCGGGACAGGCCCTGACGCCGGTCCCGGTGCGCTCAAAGTCAACTAGCGGGGAATTGGCGGCACCACGCAGAACAGCACGCAGAAGTGGCCGCGCCAGGACTATGCGAGAGGAGGGCTCGGGGCGGACGCCCACCGGTCGGAGAACCGATGCACTGACTCCGCGCAGTCCGCGACGGCGGAGTCCCGACCGCGATCCGCCGCGGACCGCAACGCGCCCAGCCAGTTGTCCGCGTTCGCGCGCAGCCAGTTCTCGGCCTCTTCCGCGCTGGCCAAGACGACAAGATCCGGGTCAGGCTGGCCGGGAGGAGCATAGCCGGGTTCGAGCCACCGCCCGGCCATCGTGGCCATCCGCAGCAGCCATGACGTCATCCTCGCCGTCAGAGCCTCACGTCCGGCCGGGGGTTCCTCCTCCTCGAGCCGCGTGCGAGCGAACAGGCGGACCAGGTCGTGGAACCAGCAGCGTCCCCCGGCGCTGTCGTGCAGCAGGCCGAGGTCGACGAGCTCGTCCAGAGCATCCCACGCGACCTCCACCGGCACCTCGCCAGCGACCGCGGCCAGGGTGGCATCGAAGTCGCGGCCAGGGACCACGGCCAGCCGCCGGAATACCCGCCGGGAGGCGTCGGCGAGCTGGTCGTAGGACATCCAGAACGCGGTTGCGATCTTCAGGTCGCCGGCCTTGAACTGATCCAGGCGGTGCTCCTCGTCCGCCAGCCGGGCCGCCAGCTCAGCGGCATCCCAGCCGGGCCGGCTGACCAGCCGGTTGCCGATGATCCGCAGCGCCAGCGGCATGCCCTCGCACAACCCGGCCAGCTGGCTGAGCGCCGATTCCTGGTCGCGGGCGGCACGCTGGCCCAGAATCCCGCCCAGCAGCGCCGTGGCCTCTGGCTGCGCAAGGGGTCCGAGGACGAGCCGGCGTACACCTTCCAGGCCAGCCAGCGGCCGCCGGGCGGTGATCAGCGCCCGGCTCGCGCCGTCTCCCGGCAGCAGCGGGCGCACCTGCTCTTCGGACCCGGCATTGTCCAGGACGACCAGCGCCTGCCTGTCCCGCAGCAGCGACCGGTACACCGACGCACGTTCCTGCACATCCTCCGGGATCTGCTCATCCGCGACACCGAGCGCGCGAAGCAGGAGCCGCAGGGCGTCGGCGGCGGCCGCCGGCTGCGGGGACATGCCGAACAGGTCAAGGAAGAGCACCCCGCCGGGGAAGCTGGGCCGCAGGACGCGTGCCGCCCGGATGGCGAGCGTGGTCTTCCCCATGCCCCCCGACCCGGTGATGAGCCCGGCCACGCCGGAGCCCGGTGCGCTCTCGGCGTAGACCAGCTCGCTCATCCAGACCAGTTCCGCGGCCCGGCCGGTGAAGTCGTCAACCAGCCGGGGCAGTTCACACAGGCCGGCTGGGCGCGTCCAGTGATCCCGCAGCCGGCCATCACGCGCCAGCTCGACCAGCTCCTTGCGGGCATCCCCATCCAGGGCCAGAGCGTCGGCCAGAGCAGTGACAGTCCGGTGCTGAGGCCCCTTGCTCCGCCCCCGCTCCATATCCGACAGGGTCCTGGCGCTGACCCCCGACACCTCGGCCAACTGCTCCAGCGTCAGCCGCGCCGCGCGCCGATGACCGCGCAGCACCTCCCCGAAGCTCAGGTGTCTAATGATTGGAAAACTATACATAACGTGCTGGGCTGGGCGTTGACGAAAGGTGGTCGGGTTGAGACTCGGAACTGCGGGGGCTCTGCTGGCCAGCGCGGCGCTTCTGGCGGGCATGACGGTGCTTCCCGCGGCAGCCAGTCCACGGTCGGCGTCCCCGCCCTTCGCCGCCCGGCCCTTTGCCGGAGGCTGCGGGATGGCCCGCGGGCCAGCGGGCCCCGGCGTGACAGCGGACCGGCAGTTCCACGTCTCCGGCCAGCGGGCCGCCTCCGGCAGCACGGGGTTGCTCCCGGGCTGCGGCCACCCGGCCCGCCGAATCCGCGGCGCGGCCAGGCCGGGCGGGGTCATCAGCGGAACAGTCACCGACTCGCGCGGGCAGTCGCTGGCCCAGATAACGGTCCTCGCCGACGACGCCTACGGCGACGAAGAGCTAGCCTGCTCAACCGACACAGGGAGCTTCAGCATCACCCATCTCCCGCGGGGCCGCTACACCATCACGTTCGCCCATCTGAGCGCCTGCAAGCGGACCGGAAACTGGGCGCCGCAGTATTTCCCCGACCGGGCGAA
Organism: uncultured Actinomycetota bacterium; assembly: GCA_963730265.1. Lineage (GTDB taxonomy): Bacteria > Actinomycetota > Actinomycetes > Streptosporangiales > Streptosporangiaceae > DASUBV01. Next base: position 2,059,822 of record CAVSRG010000009.1, on the reverse strand, counting down.
TCCGGCTGATGCCGTTCCCGTGGCGGTCAGGCCGGGACAGCACGTCACCGGAATTGACGCGGTCATGCAGCCGGGCTCCACTCTCACGGGCCGGGTAACCAGCCGCGCTGGCCGTCCGAACCTGGCGGCTGGCCGGTACTCGGTGCAGTTCAACGGCTGCTTCAGGGCCGGGTACGCCAACCGCTGGTTCGGCAGCCGACCCGGGCACCGGTTCGGCAGCGTCGTAGACGTCGGCACCGCGCAGACCGTCGGAGGCATCAGCACGGTCATGCCCCCCGGCGGCAACATCGTCACCACCATGCAGACGAGCGCCGGCCGAGGGGTGAACGACTGCGCGGAAGTCACCAGCCTGGATACCGGCGCGACCTTTTACGCCACCGGCTTCTACAGCTACATATTCGCCGGGCTGGCGCCAGGCGGGTATCGCGTCGAGTTCGCTACCTGCGGCGAGGGCAACTACGCGACCCAGTGGTTTAACCGCAAGTCCAGGCCGCGCACGGCGACCATCGTACGAGTCCGCGCCGGTGCCAGCCGCCAGGTCGGCTCGGCCCTCACTCCGGGTGGCCGGTTTTCCGGACGGGTGACCAGCAAGGCCCACGGCCGGCCGCTGGCAAACATCTGCGTCACCGCCTTCACGGCATCCGGGATCTTCTTCGGATATGGCATTACCGGGCGGCGCGGCAACTATGTCGTACCCGGGCTCAATACCGGCACCTATCATCTTGAGGTCTTCAACTGCGGTCTCGGCGCGTATGCGAGCGCGCGGCTGGCACGCGCCGTTCACGTCACCGTGCCCCGGACCGTCAGCGGGGTGCGCATCTCGGCGCCGACCGGCGGGTCGGTATCGGGTGCCGTCCAGGTGCGCTCGCCCGCGGCAGCCGGTCCTGGCGGCGTATGCGTCGAAGCCGATCCCGTAACCGCCGGCGGGGTCGGAGAGGTCTCCCAGACCAGCTACACCGGGCGCTACATCTTGCGCGATCTGCGCGCGGGCCGGTACAAGATCTACTTCGACACGGGGAGCTGCGACAACGGCTTCGCCCCCGTGATACCGCAGTGGTACCGCGCGGCGGCGACTCGCGCGGCGGCGACCGCCGTCACCGTACACGCCGGACGGAACACCAACGGCATCGACGCCCGGCTCGGGGTGAGCGGCGGCATCTCCGGCCGCATTGCGACCGCGGCCTCCGGCACCCCGCTGGGCGGAATATGTATCCGCGCCGTGCCCAGGGCGGCCGCGCGCACCGTGAGCGTCACCGCCAGCACCGCTGGCCGCTACTCGCTGATCGGCTTGACGCCGGGCCGGTACACGGTCGAGTTCAGCTCCGGCTGCGGCGCCGCCGGCTATGCCACTCAGTGGTGGCACCACGCACCATCAGCGGCGAAGGCGACGGTCATCACGGTCCGGGCCAACGCGATCAGCAAGGGAATCGACGCGATGATGACGCGGTGAGGCAGTGGCCTCGCGCCGCGCGGGCCGCTGGCCCTGATGGCCCGGGGGAGTCCGTCCCCCATGACCCCACAGGGGCATCTCATGAAACTGACCAGCCCTGCGCCGCGGCGGATCAGCGCGGCGGCGATGACCCGCATCGCGATCCTCCTGCCTGCCGCCCTCCTGGCCCCGGTCGGCTGTGCCGCGGCGGTGGGCAAGCCCGCTCTCCTGGTGACTGCCTACGTCGCCGACTCCGGCGGGAACACGGTGGTCCCAATCAATACCGCTATTAACAAGGCCGGCCAGCCGATCAAGGTCGGACCCGGGCCGGTCGGCATCGCGATCACCCCGAACGGGAAAGCTGCCTACGTCGCCAACGGCGGGCTGCCTCGCTCGGACACGGTGACCCCGATCCGGACCGGCACCAACACCGCGCTGCGGGCCATCAAGGTCGGGAGCGGCCTGGGGAGCGGTCCCGACGCCATCGCGATCACCCCGGACGGGAAGACCGCCTACGTCCCCAGCTACAGCGACGACACGGTGACCCCGATCCGGACCGCCACCAACACCGTGCACAAGCCGATCAAGGTCGGGCTCAACCCCATCGCCATTGCGATCACTCCCAACGGGAAGACCGCCTACGTCGTCAACGTCGCCTCGAACAACGTCACCCCGATCAAGATCGCGAGCAGTACCGCGCTCAAGCCGATCAAGGTCGGCAGCTCGCCGGAAGAAATCGCGATCACCCCGGACGGGAAGACGGCCTACATTTCCAGCGACTCAGGCACGGTCACGCCGATCCGCACCGCCACCAATACCGCGCTCAGGCCGATCAAGGTCGGCAGCTCGCCGGAAGACATCGCGATCACCCCGAATGGGAACACCGCCTACGTCACCAGCGGCTCCACGGTCACCCCGATCAGCACCGCCACGGCCACCGCGCTCAGGCCGATCAGGGTCGGCCGCGGCGCGGTCGACATCGCGATCACCCCGAACGGGAAGACCGCCTACGTCGCCAACTACGACTCGGGCACGGTGACCCCGATCAACATCGCCACCAATACCGCGCTCGGGCCGATCAAGGTCGGCAAGAGCCCGGGCGCTATCACGATCACGCCGTAACGACCCGGCCGGCTTGCCGCTCGCCGCGGCCATCGGCGAGATAATCCGTGGTGCGGTCACCCGGCCGTCTTTATTGTCTGAATGGTGAGGAAGTTCAAGAAGATCGCTCAGGAAGCAGGCCTCGACCTGCCGGCCGGCGAGGGGCGCATAGCCAGGGACGCGATCGACGGACTGCTGGAGCTGTCCCGGAGCGAGGAGAGCCGGGCTCGTCAGCTCGCGTGCCGGAACCTGTGCACCTGCCACGTCCGGGCCGACGACGACCGGGTGTGGGCCAGGCTGCTTGAGCTGGTCCACGATCCCGATCCGCTGGTCCGGGGCGACGTGCTCCACGCCATTACGGACAGCACGCCCGGGCCACGGGTCCCGGCAGTGATCCAGGCCCTGGAGTCCCGTCACAACGACCCGAACGTGGGGATCCGCCGGCAAATCCGCAAGACCCTGGCCCACTACCGCCGGACCGGGAAGGTAACCGACGGCGCACGCTAGGAGCCGGGGCCGCCCGCACCCGAGCCGGTCATCACGGCTGAGGGTCCGGCGGGGCCGGGCTGGCCTCGGGTGTCTCGGCGAGCCGGGCGTGCAGCCGTTCCCGGACCTCGGCCGGGGTATAGGCGCGGCGGCGCCGCTCGGAGCGAGCGATCACGACCCCGGTGGCGGCCACGCCCGCGAAGGCGGCCAGTCCCAGCCATTTCTGCCAGCGCATCTGCATAGGCTAGAGCGTGGCCGCCGTGAGTATCACCCTGGATCATGCCGTGGAGCTGGCCCGCACTGGTGACGTGTGGTTGTTCCGCGGGCGCAGCATGGCTGACCGGGCCATTCAGGTGGCCACCAACAGCCCGGTCAATCACGTCGGCATGTCCGTGGTCCTGGACGACCTGCCGCCGCTGATGTGGCACGCCGAGCTGGGCCGGTCCCTGCCCGACGTGTGGTCCGGGACCCGGCACCGCGGGGTCCAGCTGCATGACCTGCGGGAGGCGGTCGTCGTCTGGGCCAGCCGGTACGGCCAGCGGGCGTGGCTGCGCCAGCTCGAGCCGGCGGTGACCCGCGAGATGGAGGACGCGGTCCTGCGCACGGTCGCCCGGCTGGATGGCACCCCGTTCCCCTCGACCGCCCGCCTCTCGTCGCGGTGGCTGCTCGGCCGCGCGCCGTCCATCGGGCACCGGGTGCCGAGCGCCGAGCTGGAGACCGCCTACTGCGCGGAGGTGCTGGCCGTGACCTACCAGGCCATGGGCCTGCTGGCCAGCGACCGGCGGCCGAACTGGTATGACGCCGGCCGCTTCTGGAGCGGTGACCACCTCGGCCTGTCAGCGGACTTCCGGCTCGGGGGCGAGATCCCCGTGCACATCCCCGCTGACGAGCTGGCCGCCGCCGCGCGGTAGGCGACCGGAGGGTCAGGCCGGGATGGCGCCGAGCTGCTGCATGAGGGCGACGCCGTCGAACTGCGTCCAGAGGTCGGTCACGCGACCGTCCCTGAGGCGGTAGAAGTTCATGCCTTCGACCCGGATCGGCTGGCCGGAGGCGGGAATCCCCATGAACTCCTGCTGCAGGGAACCGGTCACGACCCACCGGGTGGCGACGGTGTCACCGCTGCCGACGATGTCCTGCAGGTCCTCCTTGATGTCGGGGAAGAGCGCCTTGAAGCCCGCGACCTTCTGCTTGAAGCCGGCCAGGGTCGGCTCATGGTCGGGCGCTGGATTGTGGTCGACCAGGCCCGGGTCGCACAGCTCGTCGATCGTCGTCTGGTTGGCCGCGCGGAACGCGTGCTCGAAGCGCGTGATGATCTCGACGTTGACCGTTACCTCAGCCATGATCGCTCCTGTCTTTTGATAGCAACTGACTGGTTGCAATACTATGGCAACCAGTCAGTTGCGTCAACGAGCCCGGAGCCTGATGACGTGGCTTCAGATGGTGATGACGACCTTGCCGCGGGCCCGGCCTTCGTGGAGGTACTGGATGGCGGCGGGGGTCTGGCTGAGCGGATAGGTCCGGTCGATGACGGGTGCGATCGTCCCGGACTCGATGAGATCGCGCAGGGCGTCGAGGTCGGCGGAGTTCTCCGACGCGATGAACGTGGACAGCTTTTGGCTGGCCAGCGGGAAGACCAGGTGAGCCTGGAGCTGGCGGTCCATCCCGCCGAGCCAGGGCCCGCCGGTCTCGCCTCCGACCATGACCAGAGTGCCCCGCTCGGTGAGGGCCCGGCGCAGGCGCGCCAGCCTGCTGCCGCCGCCGATGTCGAGGATGGCGTCATAGCGGTGCTCCCCGTCGGCGAAGTCGTCGCGGGTGTAGTCGATCACGTGGTCGGCGCCGGCGGCCCGGACCAGGTCCGTCTTGGCGGTCGTGCACACGCCGGTGACCTCGGCCCCGAGGCCCTTGGCGATCTGGACGGCGAACGTGCCAACGCCGCCCGACGCGCCGATGATCAGCATCTGCTGCCCGGCCTGCACCTGGGCGCGGCGCACCGCCTGCAGGGCGGTGAGCGCGGAGACCGGGACCGCCGCCGCCTGCTCGAAGGACAGGCTGGCCGGCTTGATCGCGAGCCGGCTCGGCCGGGCGCTGGCGTAGAGGGCGAAGGAGCCGTTACCGATCCCGTAGACCTCGTCGCCGGGCTGGAAACCGGTCACGTTCCCGCCGACGGACTCGACCGTCCCGGCCAGGCTGCGGCCGGGGTTGGCGGCCTTAGGCGCGCGGAACCCGAAGCCGGCCAGGCGAATCGGGTAGGGCAGGCCGGCCATCATGTGCCACGTGCCGCGGTCCACGCTGGCGGCGCGGACGCGCACCAGGACCTCGTCAGCCGCGATGGCCGGCCGGGCGGTCTCGGCCAGCCGGAGCACCTGCACGGGGACCGGGCCGTATTCGTCCTGCACGATGGCCGTCATCGTCGGCACGCTGCCGGCGCCGGGGGCCCGTGCGGCTGGCTGGCCGGATGCTGCTGTCTTCATGATCTCTCCCAGGTGTGGCGGACCTGCCCGGGGAAATCGACAGGTTCGAAGGTGGCCGCCGTCGTATCGAGGATCTCGGTGGCTTACGCTGTAAGTAAGAGGCTATACTTACACTGTAAGTCCGTCAAGCCCCACGGAGCCGAATCGATATGACACGACCAGCCAAGGCCGCTACACCGGCCAGGATCCCCCTCAGCCGGGAACGGGTGCTGCAGGCCGCGGTCGCCTCTGCCGACGAGAGCGGGATCGGGTCGCTGAGCATGCGCAAGCTCGGCGAGGCCCTGGGAGTCGAGGCGATGTCGCTGTACAACCACGTCGCCAGCAAGGCCGAGCTGCTCGACGGCATGATCGACCTGGTGTTCAGCGAGATCGGCGTGCCCTCGGGCGAAGCGGGCTGGAAGGCGGCCATGCGCCAGCGGGCGCTGTCAGCGCGCCAGGTCCTCGCGCGCCACCCGTGGGCGATCGGGCTGATGGAGTCCAGGCGCACGCCAGGTCCGGCCACGCTGCGCCACCACGACGCGGTGATCGGGTGCCTGCGGGAAGCCGGCTTCCCGGTCGCGCTGGCCGCGCACGCGTTCTCCGTCCTGGACAGCTACATCTACGGCTTCGCGCTACAGGAGGCGAGCCTGCCGTTCGACACCGGGCCGGAAACGGCCGAGCTAGCTGAGATGATCATGGCGCGGTTCCCGCCGGGTGCGTACCCGTACCTCGCCGAGCTCACCGTCGAGCACGTCCTGCAGCCCGGCTACGACTACGGCGACGAATACGAGTTCGGGCTCAGCCTGATCCTCGACGGCCTCGGCCGGGCGAAGGACTCGGCCAGGAGCTAAGCGCCGACGAGTATGCAGAACGGATGTCCGGCGGGGTCGGCGAGCACGTACAGCGGCTCGCTGTCGTCGCCGGTGCGGTCGTACAGCAGGGTGGCCCCGAGGTCCTCGGCGCGCTGCCGCTGGCGCTCGAGTTCCCCGATGCTGGGCACGCGGAAGTCGTGATGCATCTGCTTGGGCACATCATGCGCGGGCCAGGTCGGCCGGGCCAGGTCCGGGACCTGCTGGATGGCGAGCACGCGATGCCCGGCGGTGTCGAGCAGGACCAGCCAGTCCGGGTCATCGCTGCCATCGGCCGGGACCTCATCGCCCGAGCGGTAACGCAAGCCCAGGAACTGCCGGTAGAACTCGGCGAGACCGCGGCAGTCGGTGGCATCCAGGGCGGTGTGCATGAGCACGGGATAATCAGGCATCCAGTCCTCCTGTTACTGCGTCCAGGCCGCGGCAATCACGAGGTTAGCTCGGCACGACCTCCCAGCGGATGCCGTTCCAGTGCAGGATCAGCGGGGTAGCGACCTTGGGGCGCAAGGACGCGCCGACCGCCCAGGCGCTGCGCGCCGACCGGGCCGTCACGCCGACCAGCAGCGACTCACCCGCCAGGCGAGGGCCCCTGGCCCGGCTCCAGGTGATGCCGTTCCAGCGGAGGATGGCCAGCTTCACGTGCCGGGTGAACGACCCGCTGGCGCCGACGACCCAGGCGCTGCGGGCGGATACGCTGCTTACGCCGATGAGCTGGTCCGCGCGCACGGGGCTGCGCACGGCCGACCACCGGGCGCTGTTCCAGCGCAGGATCACCGAGTGGAACGTGCCGAACGGCGGCGGGACCCCCGTCGTGCCGACGGCCCAGGCGCGGTGCGCCGGAGCGGTAGTCACCCCCTCGAGCGTGCCTTGCCCCGGCGGGACGGGCGTCCTGCGCCACGACCGGCCGTTCCACCGGGCGATCAGGAACCGGCCGGCATTGCTGCTGCTGGTGGCCCAGACGCCCCGCCTGCTCGCGGTCACGCCCATGAAGGCGCTGGCCCCGGCCGGGGCCCGGACCTGGTGCCAGGCGGCGCCGGTCCAGTGGATGATCACGGGCTGGCCGTCCCCGGTCTGGCCGACGGCCCAGACGTCGCGGGCCGAGACCGCCGCCACGCCGTCCAGGACGCCGTGGCGGCGGGGGTCGGGGCTCGGTACCCGGGTCCAGGAACGACCGTCCCAGTGCAGGATCAGCATCCGGCCGGTGACGTCGCCGGCGAAGTCCGCGTCTGACTCACCGACGGCCCAGGCATCGTGCGCCGAGAGTGCGGTGACGCCGAGCAGGGCACTGCCGCGGCGGAAGCTCGGGACCGGTACCGGCTTCCAGGCGGTGCCGGTCCAGCGCATGATGAGCACCGGGCTGTGCGCACCGAAGGGGTCGGCGCCGCCCGCGCCGACCGCCCAGGCAGTCCGCGCGCCCGCGGCGCTCACCGCGTACAGCAGCCCCCTGGTGGCCCGGGCCGCGGCCCGCGCCGGACCGGATGCGGCCAGGGCCGGGCCGAGCGCGGCGCGGGCCGCGCTCACCGCGGCCGGGGTTCCCGCGGGTGCGGTCCCGGCCGGGGCGGCCTCGGCTGGGACCAGCGCGACGGTCCCGGCGACCGCGCTGATCAGCATCGCCGCGGCCAGCCCGGCCGCGCGCAGGGCAGCCCGCGTCGATCGCATGCCGCCACCGTCCCCTCAGGTCGTCGGGTAATCTGCCGGCCCTGACCCGGCGGCGGGTCAGGTCACTTCCACGATGTGCCGTTCCAGTGCAGGATGAGCGTCTTGCCGTGGCTGGTGGAGCCGACGGCCCAGGCGCTGCGGGCGGACGAGGCGGCCACGGCGGCGAGGCTGCCAGCCGGGCTGGGCGCCTTCCTCCAGGACGTGCCGTTCCAGCGCAGGATCAGGGATCCGTCGCGGGAGGATGTCGCGTAGGAGCCAACGGCCCAGGCGCTGCGGGCCGACGCGGCAGCCACGCCGGAGAGGAAGTAGAGGAAGCCCGCGGGATTCGGGCTGGACACGCGCTTCCAGGTGCGGCCGTTCCAGTGCGAGATCCAGCTCCCGCCGCCGGTGCCGGCCAGGCCGACCGTCCAGGCGCTGCGGGACGAGAGCGCGGCCACGCTGTTCAGGTTGGAGGCGGGCGGGACCGGACCGCGGACCCGCTTCCAGGCGGTGCCGTTCCATCGCAAGATGACGTCCGTGCACTGGCTGTCGTTGGTGAAGCTGCAGCCGACCGCCCAGCCGCTGCGGGCCGAGGACGCCGTCACGGACCTCAGGCCGGCGAACCCCGGGCTCGGGCTGGGCACCCGCTTCCACGCCCGGCCGTTCCAGTGCACGATCAGGGTTCTGGGGTGCGTCGTGCCGGCGGAGCCGACGGCCCAGGCGTCCGTCGCGGAGACGGCGGCCACGCTGTCGAGGGTGCTATGCGCGATGGCCGGGCTGGGCACGCGCTTCCAGGCCGTGCCGTTCCAGTGCAGGATCAGGGTCGTGCCGCTGGTGGAGTAGCACTTGCCGGCGCAGCCGACCGCCCAGGCGTTGCGGGCGGAGAGGGCCGTGACTCCGGCCAGGACGCCTTGGGCGGGGCTCGGGCTGGGCACCCGCTTCCAGGTGCTGCCGTTCCACCGCGCGATCAAGGTCCGGCCGCTGGCCGAGAAGCAGTTGCCGGCGCAGCCCACGGCCCAGGCGCTGCGCGCCGAGGCGATGGCCACGCTGGACAGCGAGCCGCTGACGGTGAAAGCCGCCGCCCGGCTCGCGGGCCGGGCAGCGCCGGCGGCGGCGCCGGCCGTGGCCGGGACGGCCACCCCGGCGACCAGCATCGGGACCGCTATCGCGGCGACCAGACGTGCGGCAAGCTGGCGCGAGCGCACCGGCTGCCACCTCCCCCCTAGACGGCCAGCGGGCTCGGGCAGTCCCGGAACCGGGGCCGCCTGCCGCCGGCATCGGCGAACAGCCGCAAGTGGTGGAGGGGCACCGCTCGCAGCCAGAGCATGACACTCGAGCGCACTCCAGGGCAATGGGCGGTAAATCGGATCAGCTCAGCTTCCAGGCGCTGCCGTTCCACCGCAGGATCACGGTCCTGGTGCAGCCGCTCGCGCAGCCGACCGCCCAGGCGCTGCGGGCGGAGAATGCGGCCACGCCGGCCAGGCCGCCGCCGTTCAGGGCGGGGCCTGGTACCTGCTGCCAGGTGCGGCCGTTCCACCGCTCGATCAGGGCGCCGTTGCCGCCGATGTTGCCCACCGCCCAGGCGCTGCGGGCGGACACCGCGGCGACGCCGATGAGGACGTAGCCGTTGCGGCCGGGGCTGGCCACGCGCTTCCAGGTGCGGCCGTTCCACCGCTCGATCAGAGTGCTGGTGCAGGTGGCCGGGCGGCAGCCGACCGCCCAGGCATCGCCGGCGGAGAGGGCGGCCGTGCCGAAGAAGCCGCCCGCCGCGGGCGCCGCGGTGGACACCCGTTTCCAGGCGGTGCCGTTCCACCGCAGCATCGAGGTCGCGGCCCCGCTGCCCGGCACGGTCTCGCCGGCCGCCCAGGCGCTGCGCGGGGAGGCGGCGGACACGCCGTAAAGGTAGCCGCGCACGGCACCCGGGCTCGGCACTCGCCGCCACGACGTGCCGTTCCATCTCAGGATCAGGGTCCGGCCCGCCCCGGCGGAGCCAACCGCCCAGGCGTTCGCTGACGAGGTCGCAGCCACGCCCGACAGGCCGGTGCCCGGGCCGGACACGCGCTTCCAGGCGGTGCCGTTCCAGCGCAGGATGAGCGTCTTGCCGCCATTGGTGGCCCCGACCGCCCAGGCGCTGCGGGCGGAGGTCGCGGCCACGCCGTCGAGACGGCCGCCGCCGGCCGGGTCCGGGCTGGGCACCCGTTTCCAGGCGGTGCCGTTCCAGCGCACGATCAGGGGCCGGTCGTGCGGGAAGCGGCCCGCCTCGCCCACGGCCCAGGCGTCGCTGGCGGAGACGACGGCCACACCGGACAGGCCGCCGGCGACCGCGAACGGCGCGGCCGGGCCTGCTGCTCGGGGGCGGGCGGCCGCGGCGACGCTCCCGGTCGCGGCGACACTCCCGACGGCGGCCGGCCCGATCGCGGCGACACCGCCGGCCAGCATCAGCGGCACGGCGATCAGCCGGACCGAACGTCCGAATGGCCGGGGCGTACGCACCGGGCGGCCACCCCCTCCCGGTGGACCAGGGGGCACCGCCCCGCAGCCCTGAGCATGACACGGCGCGCACTCCCGGGCCAGACGCGACCGCGGCTATCCCCTCCTATCCCCGCTTAACCCCGCGCCGGGCGCGGCCGCAAGATCTGCCGCAGCCGGGCCAGGATGGCCCGCAGATCGCCGTCGTCCAGGAGGTAGGCCACCACCCCGAACGCGATGACCGCCCCGCCCGCGGCCACCACCGCCATGCCCGCGGCCAAAAGCCGGTGGCTGACCGGCACGACCAGGCCAATGGCCACCCCGGCGGCCACGCCCGCGCACGCGGCGGCCAGGCCGGCCAGCGCGGCCCGGCCGGCGCCCTGGACGGCGGCCGGGCCCCGGATCCGGCGGACGACCACGAACAGCGGGATGGCTACGAGAGTCTGGCCGATGGTGTTGCCCAGGCCGAGGGCGGCCACCACCAGGCGGGCCGGCGCGAGCTCGGCCAGGACTACGTCCGCCGCTATCACCAGCAGCCAGCTGCTGGCCACGGCGACCGCGACGACCTTGAGCCGGCCGAGGGCGAACAGGACCCGGGACAGGTTCGCGATCAGCCCGATGCCCGCCAGGCCCGGAGCGAACGTGGCGAAGCCCAGCGTCAGCTGCGACGCCTGATCCGGCTGCTTGGCCAGGACGTGAGCGGCGGGAACGGCAATGGCGGCGAGCACGGCCGTGCCGAGCCACGAGACGAGCAGGACCGCTCGCGTCGACCGGGCGGAAGTCCGATCGAACACCTCGCCGTCCCTGGCCGCCAGGACGGGGAAGGCGCTGGTCGCGATCGAGACCGCCAGCACGGCGTGCAGGGAGCTGAACGCCTGCCAGGCGTAGTTGTAGATGACGATCGCCCCGGTGGCGCCGCGCCCGTTGGACAGGGCGATGGCCGCGATCGAGGACAGATCGCCGGCGATCAGCTCGATGACCCCGACGATGGCCAGCCCGCCCGCCCGGCGCGCGACTCCGGGCGGGAACCGCAGCACCGGCCGGATCCGCAGGTGCAGCCGCCAGGCTGGCACCAGGCCGGCCACCACCAGGGCGGCCACGCCCAGCGTGGTGCCCGCGGACAGGACCAGCTCGGTGCCGGGCGAGAGCCGGCCCAGGGGGGCACCGTGGGCCAGGGACGCGAACGCCAGGTAGGAGGCGATGACCACCAGGCTGGACAGCGCCGGGCCCAGCGCCGGGCCAGTGAACCTGCGGTAGGCCTGCAGCAGGCCGTAGAGCACGACGGACAGTCCGTACAGGATGATCTGCGGAGCGAAGACCGCGATCATCCGGCTCGTGGTGGTGACCACCTCGGCATGGACGCAGTGCGCGCTGGCGTTGGCCGGGTTGAGCAGTGACGCTATCGGCCCGGCGGCTGCCACCACGGCGATGGTGAGGGGCACCAGGATGATGACGGACCAGGTCAGGAGGGCCGAGGAGATCTGGGCCACGCGCGCCTTCTCGGCCGGATCAGCCGCGGCCCGCGCGGCCGGGCGGGCCAGTACCGGCACCATGGCGCTGGCCAGCGCTCCGCCCAGGACCAGCTCGTAGATGAGATTCGGCACCTGGTTGGCGGTGACGTAGGCCGTGCCCAGGCAGCCGGCGCCGACGGTCTGGGAGAACACCAGGGTGCGGGCCAGCCCGAGGATCCGGGAGAAGATGGTGAGGCCGGCGATGAGCGCGGCGCCGCGCGCGAAGCTCGCGCCGGCCTGCCGTGCGGGATCAGCAGCCGTGCTGGTCATCGTCGGGGCAGGCTCGCTCACACGCTATCCGGGCTGATCAGCATGTGCGCGCTCCAGACCTAACAGGCCGCCTCGGCGAGTGTATCGGCGGCAATGGCCCGGTTGCCCGCGCTTTGCCTGGTTAGGGCTTGCGGGCCACGCCGGCCAGGACCCAGAACCGGTCCGGGTCGCCGGTCACGTCGGCAGGCGGATCCGGTCGCCACTGCTGAAGGTGGACCAGTCCCGGGTCGACCAGTTCGAGGCCGTCGAAGAACCGCAGGATGTCCGCTCGCGGGCGCATGCGCGCCCGGGCGGAGACGCTGTGGTTGTAGACCCGCTCGGCCGCCTGCGCCACCTGGGGCCGGCTGTCGTCGGTGGCGTGGGCGACCACGAGGTAGCTGCCGGGGGCCAGGGCATCGCGCAGCGCGGCCACGATCCGCCACGGGTCCTCGGCGTCGGGGATGAACGGCAGTACGGAGACGAGCAGCAGCCCGGCCGGCTGGCTGAAGTCGATCAGGCGCCGGGTGGTGTCGTGGGCGAGGATTTTCTCCGGCTGGCGCAGATCCGCCTCGATGACCGCGGTGGCCTCGTTCCCGGCCAGCATGGCTTTGCTGTGCGCGATGGCGACCGGGTCGATATCGGCGTAGACCACCCGGGCGCCCGGGCTGGCCCGCTGGGCGACCTCGTGCACGTTGCCCTCGGTCGGGATGCCCGAGCCGACGTCGAGGAACTGGCCGACGCCGGCCCCGGCGATGAACCGCACCGCCCGGCCGAGGAAGTCCCGGTTGGCCCGGGCGATGGCCCGGACGCTGGGATCGGTCGCCACCAGCGACCGGCCCAGGTCCTGGTCGGCCAGGAAGTTGTGGCTGCCGCCCAGCAGGTAGTCATAGACCCGGGCCACGTTCGCCCGCCTGATGTCGATACCCGCGGGCACCCAGCCTGGCTCATCCGCCGTCACGCCTCCCGAGAATACTCAGGCATGCAGCGTGAGGCCCTTGCACACCTTGTCCACGGCGTTGCGCGGACCGTACACGGCGATCCCGGCCAGGACCAGGTCAGCCGTGGCCACTGCCCGCACCACGGCGCGATTGTCGTCATCGTGCCCGGTGGCGAACATGTCCTGGGTGTAGATCGCGGCCGGCATGTCGCGGCTGGCCGCGCGTTCCCGCACCGTGCTCAGGCCGGCCTGGTCAGCCGCGTAGACCAGCACCGGCTGCCGGAACATCTCCAGGTAACGGTGGCCCGATCCGTCCTCGTAGGGCTTGCCGATGGTCTCGTCGAAGGCCGTCGCCACGCCGCTGGCCAGGAACGCGGTCACGTTCAGCTGCTGCCAGGCGGCCAGGTCGGCGCGGACCACGATCGCGATCTTGGTGTCGAAGCGCATGCTGCCATCCTGGAGCCTGGCCATCGGGCCGGTATTGAACGGTGGAGCGCTGACCTGGCCCGGCGCAGTACCGTGAGGTGATGGATCCAGACACCGGCGGCGACTGGTCCAGGTACTGGCGCGCGGCCGACGAGCCGCTCGAGGCCATGCATGCCCGGTTCACCGGGCACGTGTACCACCGCCACAGCCACGACAGCTACTCGTTCGGGGTGACCGAGTCCGGGGCGCAGTCGTTCACCTGCCGTCACGCCGCGTACACCAGCTCGGCCGGCATGATCATGGCGTTCAACCCCGACGACCCCCACGATGGCCAGGCGGCGACCCGCGAGGGGTTCACCTATCGCATGCTCCACATCGGGCCTGACCTGGTCCGCGAGACACTCTCGGAGCTGGGCGGACGCCCGGTCGGCCTGCCGCTGTTCACCAGCCCGGTGCTGAACGATGACACGCTGGCTCGTGCCCTGCGCCGCCTGCACCTGGCGCTGACCGGGCAGGCCGCCCCGCTGGCCCGCAGCGAGCGGCTCGGCGCGGCGATCTCGGCCGCCGTCCGGGCGGCCGACCACCGCCTTCCGGAACCGCCGCGGGCCGCGCTGAGCGGGCCGGAGATGGCCCGGACGGCGCGCCGGGTCCGGGACTACCTCGACGGCAACTACGCGGCCCAGGTCACCGGCGCCGATCTGGCCGCCGCCGCCGGGCGCAGCCGCTACGCCGCCTACCGCGCCTTCCATGCGGTCCACGGCCTGGCGCCGAGCGAGTACCAGCGCCAGCTCCGGCTCCGCTTCGCTCGCCAGTGCCTGGCTCAGGGCATGGCCCCGGCCGCGGCCGCCGCCGGGCGGGCTTCGCTGACCAGGCCCACCTCACCCGGTGGTTCCGACGTTGTTATGGAATCACGCCCGCCGCCTTCGTGCGGGCGGCGGTTCCGGGCCGCGCCTGGCCTGATCAGGCGGTCATCGCGCGATCAGGATGAAGTTCGCGTTGGTGCCGATGGGGATGCCCCGGCCGGCCTGGTTAGTGGCGGTCTGGATCGGGGTCACCGTGTGCGCGTCGACGTGGCCGGTGCCCTCGTTGGCCACGTAGGCCGTCTTCCCGTCGGGCGTGATCGCGATCCAGGTCGGGCCGAGGCCGACGCCGATGGCGGGGCCTGCCTGGCGGGTGATGACGTTGATCGGGGTGACCGAGTTGGACACGTCGTTGGCCACGTAGGCGGTCTTCCCATTCGGGGTGATCGCGATGGCGAACGGGGCCGTGCCGGCCGGGATGGCCGTCGCGGCCTTCCTGGTGCGGGTGTTGACCGGGGTGACCGAGTCGGCGACATAGCTGGCCACGAAGGCGGTGTTCCCGTTCGGCGTGATCGCGATGGCCTGCGGGAACCGCCCGACCGGGATGGCCTTGCCGACCTTGTTGCCGGCCGTGCCGATCGGGGTCACCGAGGCCGAGCCGCGGTTCCCGACGAAAACCGTCTTGCCGTCCGGCGTGATCGCGATGGGGCCGGGGAAATTGCCGACCCGGATGGGCGCGCCGGCCTTGCCGGAGGCGGTGCTGACCGGGATCACCGAGTTGGCCAGGGGGCAGACGATGTAGATCGTCTTGCCGTTCGGCGTTATGGCCAGGTCTTCCTGGAAGCACTTGACCCGGATGCCGCGGCCGGCCTTGTTAGTCGCGGTGCTGATCGGGACGATCTCGTTGACGCCGTTGCCGATCTCGGACTGCGCATAGAGGGTCCGGCCGCTCGAGGACAGCACCAGGTTGCCCACCATGTTGCCGGGCTCGCCGCTCGCGATGCGGATCTGCCTGGTCACCTTGTGAGTAGCGGCGCTGATCAGCGACACCGTGCTGCCGGTCGCGTCGTAGATGATCTTCCCGTTCCGGGACGCGACCATGGCGTAGGCGCGCGAGGAGGCATGCGGCGGGATCTCCCGGCCCGGCTTGTTGGTAGCGGTGTTGATCGGGACCACGCCATTCTCGGTGGCGACCCAGGCCGTCAGCGGCAGTGCCGCCGCCGGATGCGGGACGCTGCTAGCCGCACCAGCGGTTCCGGCCGTGCCGAGCGTGGCCAGCCCGGCCGCGGCGGCGGCGATAAGCCGGAACGAGACAGTTATCCGCATAAGCCAGACTCCTCCGCGCACGACGATGCGCCCATGTTACGGTCGGCGGCCGGGCCAGCCCGGCCGGAGACGCGCGCTGACCGTCAGCGCGCGATCAGGATGAAGTACGCGTTGGTGCCGATGGGGATGCCCCGGCGGGCCTGGTCGGTGGCGGTCTGGATCGGGGTCACCGTGTGGGCGTCGACGTGGCCGTCGCCGCTGTTGGCCACACGTAGGCCGTCTTCCCGTCGCGACGCCCTGCTGGGTGGCGACCCAGGCCGTCAGCGGTAACGGGGTCGTCTCGCGCGGGGCACTGCTGGCCGCGCTGGCGGTCCCGGCCGCGCCGAGCGTGGCCAGGCCGGCAACCGTAGCGGCGGCGGCGACCGCGTATATCGCAGTGCGCGAGGCAGTAACCCGGCGCGGGACGGAAGTCGGCCGGAGCGCGGAGACCAGGCCAGGGATGGGCATGCGCACGGGGCGGCTCCTCCAGGCGCGAGACGCGCCTGCCGTGTCCGATAAAGATCGCGACGGGCGGGGCCGCTCACTTCGGACGCTAGCCGGCGAAAGGTGCCGCCCCCGAGATAGGAGAACGTGCTTTGGCATATTTTGCGAAGATCTACGGCGCTTGCCGCCCGGTGAGCTCGGCCAGCCGCGCCTCGTACTGCTCCCCGGGAACCGGCTCCTCGGCCAGCTCCCCGGGAATCTCCTGACGGCGGATGATCTCATGGGCCCATGAGACTTGACCGGATGATCCAGGCCGTCGACGCCCACGCCGACGGGATGCCCGGGCGGGTGATCACCGGAGGCGTCGGCGACGTGCCCGGCCAGACCATGCTCGACAAGGCCCGCTACCTGCACGAGCATCGCGACGACCTGCGCCTGCTGATGCTCCGCGAGCCGCGCGGCTACCCCGCCTCCTGCTGCAACCTCGTGCTCCCCTCGGCCAGCCCGGCGGCCGACTACGGCTACGTGATCATGGAGCACGTGGAGTACCCGGCCATGTCCGGCACCAACACGATCTGCGTGGCCACGGTGCTCATCGAGACCGGGATGGTCGAGGTGACCGAGCCGGTCACCACGTTCACGCTCGAGGCCCCGGCGGGACTGATCGAGATCCGCGCGACGGTCGAGCACGGCAAGGCCACCTCGGTGACGTTCCGCAACGTGCCCGCCTTCGCCGCGCACCTGGACGTTCCGCTGGAGATCCCCGGCGTCGGCACGGTGGCGGCGGACATCGCCTGGGGCGGGATGTTCTACGCCATCGCGGACGCGAGCCAGTTCGGCCTGCGCCTGACCCCGGACGAGGGGCGGGACATCGTCCGGTTCGGCGCGATGCTTACCCTGGCCGCCAGCGAGCAGTACCCGGTCCGGCACCCGGTCGACCCCAGCCTGGCCGGGGTGACGATCTCGCAGCTGTCCGGCCCGCCCAGCTCGGCGGGCAACCATCGGCGCAACGCGGTGACGATGTCCACGGGCCAGTCCAGCTGGGACCGGCCCGGCAGCTTCACCGGCTGCATCGACCGCTCGCCCTGCGGCACCGGCACCTGCGCGCGGATGGCGGCCATGCACGCGCGCGGCGAGCTGGGCATCGGGGCCGAGTTCCGGCACGAGAGCGTCATCGGCACCGTGTTCACCGGGCGCCTGGTCGAGACGGTCCGGCTGGGCGAGGTCACCGCGGTGGTCCCGGAGATCACCGGTCACGCCTGGATCACCGGCCTGGCCAGCTATGTCGTGGACCCGACCGACCCGTTCCCGGATGGGTTCACGGTCGGCGACATCTGGGCCGGCTGACGGCCTGCCCTTTGGGGGCGGTGACTCAGCGGTGACTCAGCCGCCGGGCGCGATCAGGCCCGACTCGTAGGCCAGCACCACGGCCTGGACGCGGTCGCGCAGGTCGAGCTTGCCCAGGATCCGGCCGACGTGCACCTTGACGGTGCCCTCGGACAGGTGCAGCTCGGCCGCGATCTCCCGGTTGGACCGGCCGGAGGCCAGCAGGATGAACACGGTCTGCTCGCGCTCGGTGAGCTTGCCCAGCACGGCCTCCCGGACGGGCCGCCGGCCCGGCTCGGGCAGCAGGGGCATGAACCGGTCGATGAGCCGGCGGGTGGTGGTCGGGGCGAGCACGGCCTCGCCGGCGGCCACGGTGCGGATCGCGGTCAGCAGCTCGGCGGGCGGGGCGTCCTTGAGCAGGAAGCCGCTGGCGCCGGCCTTGAGCCCGGCGAACACGTACTCGTCCAGGTCGAAGGTGGTCAGGATGAGCACCCTGGTGCCCGGGCAGGATGCGGTGACCGCCGCGGTGGCCTGGATGCCGTCCAGGCCGGGCATCCGCACGTCCATCAGCACCACGTCGGGGGACAGCGCCCGGGCCATGCTGACGGCGGTCGTGCCGTCGGCGGCCTCGCCGGCCACCTCCAGGTCGGGCTCGGCCTCGAGGATCAGCCGGAAGCCCATCCGCAGCAGCGACTGGTCGTCGGCGAGCAGGATCCGGATCATGACGCGTCCGGGTCCAGGCGGGCGCAGACCCGCCAGCCGTGCGGCTCGCGCGGGCCGGCGCGCACCTCGCCGCCGTAGGCGCGGACCCGCTCCCGCATGCCGAGCAGGCCGCCGCCGGGGCCAGGGCCGTCGGCCGGTCCGGCGGGCGAGCCGGCGCTGTCGTCGTCGACCTCGACGCGCAGCTCACCGGGGGAGAACCGCAGGCCCACCGCGGCGGTGGCCCCGGGGCCCGCGTGCTTGAGCGTGTTGGTCAGGGCCTCCTGGACCAGCCGGTACACCGTGAGCTGCACCCCCTCGGGCAGGTCGGGCACCGGCCCGCTGATCTCCAGCGTGGTGTCCAGCCCGGCCGACCTGACCTGCTCGATGAGCCCGTCGAGCTGAGCCAGTCCCGGCACCGGCTGAAGCTCTCCGCCGGGATCCTGGCGGAGCACGCCGAGCAGGCGGCGGGTGTCGGCCAGCGCCCGCCGCCCGGTGGCCGACAGGCTGCGCATGGCCTCGGCGGCCCGCTCTGGCGAGGTGGCCGCGGCGGCGGTGGCCGCCTCGCTCAGCGTCACCATCACGGTCAGGTTGTGGGCCACGATGTCGTGCATCTCGCGCGCGATCCGGGCCCGCTCGGCGGCGGCGGCCAGCTCGCCCTGCTGGTCCCGCTCGCGCTCCAGCCGGGCCGCGCGGTCCTGCAGCTCGGCCAGGTAGGCGCGCCGGGTGCCGGAGTACAGGCCGAGCCCGAGGCCGGCCCCGTACAGCCCGCAGACGAGTATCGCGTCATACCACCAGCTGCTCCCGCCGACGGCCACGGCGATCGCGACGATGATGACGGCCAGCACGCCGGCGCAGGCCAGCGCCTGGCGCAGCGGCCGCAGCGCGGCCACCGTGTACAGGGCGAACAGCAGGGCCAGCCCGTCGATCGTGCGGTAGCCGCCCCAGATCGCGGTGCCGATGCAGGCGGCCAGGATGATGCCGAAGACCGGGACCGGCCAGCGCCGCCGGACGATCAGCGGCGCCGCGGTCAGGGCCAGCACGACGACCAGCCCCGGGCTGGGGTGGGCGCTGGTGCGGTAGGCCGAGGGCACCGCGGAGGCCGCGGCCAGGAGGACGGCCAGCACGTCGGACACCCAGCGCACCAGCTCGCGGTACGCCGGGTATCCGCCCGCTCGGGGCATCCTCATGCCTCGCATTATCGTCTCGGTCAGGCGTCCGACCGCCGCAGGCGCCACGCGGCGGCGGCCGTGAGGACCGCGGCGTAGCCGCACAGCAGCCCGAACCCGGTCCACGGCGCCAGCGCCCCGCCGGGCACGCCCTGGGCGCCGCCCCAGATCGCCGAGCCGGCGTCGGAGGGCAGGTAGCGGGTCAGGTGATCGCCGACCGACGCGGGCAGCAGCTCGGCCAGCGGCGGCAGCACGAAGAACACCGCCGCGAACACCGAGATGCCGGCCGCGGTGCTGCGCAGCAGCCCGCCCAGGGCCA
Organism: uncultured Actinomycetota bacterium; assembly: GCA_963730265.1. Lineage (GTDB taxonomy): Bacteria > Actinomycetota > Actinomycetes > Streptosporangiales > Streptosporangiaceae > DASUBV01. The sequence continues at coordinate 2,040,195 of CAVSRG010000009.1, read as the reverse complement.
CGCCGAGCAGCCCGGCTGCGGTGATGTACAGCGCGGCCCCGATGACCGAGCGCAGGGCGCCGGGGGCGGTGATGGACACGCCCAGGTGGTGGCTGTTCAGCACGGTCTGGCCCAGGTAGAAGCTGACGAAGCTGGCCACCAGCGAGAGCGAGCACACCGCGCCCGCGAACACGGCCAGCTTGGCCCACAGGACGGGCAGGCGGCGCGGGACCACGGTCAGCGAGGACCGGATCATGCCGGTGCCGTACTCGCCGCTCAGCAGCAGCACCCCGAGCACGCCGAACGCCACGACGGCGAACGAGGTGCCGGCCAGGCTCACGCTGACCGGGCTGAAGGTCGCGCGGTCGGCTGGACTGAAGGTGTGGTACTGGCTGGCGTTGACGGCCGAGAACAGCGTGCCGATGCCGATCATCAGGATCAGCCCGACCAGCAGGGTCCACACGGTCGAGCGCAGCGACCGGAACTTGATCCACTCCGAGCGCAGCACCCGGGCCTGGGTCACCTTGAGCGCGGGCGCCCCGGCCGCGTGCCGGCGGGTGGCGACCGCGCTCATCGGGCCGCTCCCGCCGTGGTCAGCTCCTGCGACCGGTAGTCCACCGACTCCTCGGTCAGCTGCATGAATGCCTCCTCCAGCGAAGCGTGCCGGGTGGTCAGCTCGAACACCGGTACCCCGGCCTGCCAGGCGGTCGTGCCGATCTGCTCGGTGCTCAGGCCCTGCACGGTCAGCACGTCGGCCGTCTCGCTGGTCACCGTGATGTCCGGCCCCAGCAGCAGGTCGCGGAGCTGGGCCGCCCGCGGCGTGCGGACGGTGACCGCGCTGCTCCCGGCGCGGGCCACGAACTCGTCGACCGTGGTGTCGGCGATCAGCCGGCCGCGCCCGATGACCACCAGCCGGGCCGCGGTCAGCGCCATCTCGCTCATCAGGTGCGAGGACACGAACACGGTGTGCCCGTCGGCGGCCAGCCCCTTGAGCAGGTTCCGCACCCACAGCACGCCCTCGGGGTCCAGCCCGTTGACCGGCTCGTCAAGGACGAGGACCCGCGGGTCGCCGAGCAGCGCCGCGGCGATGCCCAGCCGCTGGCCCATGCCCAGCGAGAAGCGGCCGGCCCGCTGGCCGGCCACCTCGGTCAGGCCGACCATGGCGATGACCTCCTCGACCCGCCGCCGGCTCACCCCGTTGGTCTGGGCCAGCGCGAGCAGGTGGTTGCGGGCCGACCGGCCGGTGTGCACGGCCCGGGCCTCGAGCATGATGCCCAGCTCGGCCATGGGCGCGGCGGCGGCCTGGTAGCGGCGGCCGCTGACCCGGACCCGGCCGGCCGTCGGCTGGTCCAGCCCGGCGATCATCCGCATGGTGGTCGACTTGCCGGCCCCGTTCGGGCCCAGGAAGCCGGTGACGATCCCCGGCTGGACCGCGAAGCTCAGGCCGTCGACCGCGACCTTGTCCCCGTAGCGCTTGGTGAGGTTCTCCACCTCGATCATGAATCAGTCCCTTTCGCTGCTGGCGCGGGTCACCGCGCCACTAGCCACGCTAGGAGCCGACGGCCCGCCGGGGCATCGGCCGCTCAGCCATAAAATCGCCGGTCAGGTAGGCCGAAAGAGATACGCCCGAGTGCCGCCGGCGGAGTACGAGCGGCTACGGGACATCACCCCAATGGCCGGCTGGCGCGGGCGGATCAGGGGAGTAACGTGCACGCCACATCTGGCCGGCAGGCTGGCCGCGGCGGTCTAGGGAGCGGAACGTGGTAGCCAGCGCGGGCGTGGCGGGGTCCCTGTTCGCGGCCCCCAGGATCGTGGCGTCCCCGGGCGGGCCGGGCGACCCCGACGGCACGCTGGTGCTGCGGTCGGCCGACCCGCTGCGCGAGCTACCCGGACACGGTGCTGCACAGCCTGCGGGCGCTGGGCGGCCGCCGGCCCGGACTACCCGCTGGTGGCCGAGCGCGCCCCGGACGGCGGCTGGCGATCCTGCTCCTACGGGGAGGCCGCGGCCGCCGCCGAGGCCATTGGCCAGGCGCTGCTGGACCGGGGCCTGGGTCCCGGCCGGCCGCTGCTGGTGCTGTCCGGCAACAGCGTGAGCCACCTGCTGGTCACGCTGGGCGCGATGACCGCCGGGGTGCCGGTGGCCCCGGTCAGCGTGGCCTACTCGGTGCAGAGCCGCGATCACGCCCGGATCCGGGCCATCACCGGGCTGACCGGCCCCGGCGCGGTCTTCGCCGAGGACGCCGACCGGTTCGCGGCCGCGCTGGACGCGGCCGGCTCGGTGCCCGCCATCGTGGCCACGGGCGGCCCGGCGGGCGCGGACCGGCTCGCGGACCTGCTGGCCACCGCGCCGGGCCCGGCGGTGGCCGCGGCCTTCGCCGCCCTGGGCCCGGACAGCATGGCGAAGATCCTGTTCACCTCGGGCTCGACCGGCACGCCCAAGGGCGTGCTGAACACCCACCGGATGCTGGCCGCCAACCAGCAGATGATCTCCCAGGTGTGGCCGTTCCTGGCCGCCGAGCGCCCGGTGATCGTGGACTGGCTGCCGTGGAGCCACACCTTCGGCGGCAACCACAACGTGAACATGATGATCACCGCCGGCGGCACGGTCTACGTGGACGGGGCCGGCCCGCGGCCGGCCTGTTCGCGCAGACGATCGAGAACCTGGCCGACGTGCCGCCGACCGTGTACTTCAACCTCCCGGCCGGGTACGCGCAGCTGGTGCCCGCGCTGGAGGCCGATCCGGTCTTCGCGGCGCGCTTCTTCTCCCGGCTGCGGCTGATGTTCAACGCCGCCGCCGCGCTGCCCGCCGGCCTGCGCGCCCGGCTGGCCGCCGTGGCCCAGCAGGTCACGGGCCGCCAGATCCCGGTCACCGCGTCCTGGGGCGCCACCGAGACCGGGCCCGCGGTGACGGCGGCGCACTACGACTTCGCCGACGCCCGGTGCATCGGGGTGCCGCTGCCCGGCGCCGAGGTGAAGCTGGTCCCGGCGCAGGACGGCTACGAGATCCGGGCCCGCGGGCCGATGGTCACGCCGGGCTACCTCGGCCGGCCCGACCTCACCGCGCAGGCCTTCGACCCCGGCGGGTTCTACCGGTCCGGGGACGCGGCCGCGCCTGGCCGACCCGGACGACCCCGACGCCGGCCTGGTCTTCCGGGGCCGGATCGCCGAGGACTTCAAGCTCACCACCGGCACGTTCGTGCGGGTGGGCGCGGTGCGGGCGGCGCTGCTGTCCGCCGCGCCGCGTCCTGGCCGACGCGGTGATCACGGGCGAGAACCGAGACAGGCGGGTGCCCTGGCCTGGCTGAATCGCCGCGGAGGCCAGCCGGGTCCTGGGTGCGGCTGCCACCGCCGGAAGGCGAGCTGATCAGCCACCCAGCCCTGGGCGAGCTGCTGGCCACGGCGCTGGCCGGGCACAACCAGGCGGTCGGCTCCGCGGCCCGGGTCGAGCGGCTGCTGATCATGGCCCGGCCCGCCGACCTGGACGCGGGGGAGATCACCGACAAGGGCTACGTCAACCAGCGCCGGGTCCTGGACCGCCGGGCCGGCCTGGTCGACCTGCTGTACGCCGACCCGGTCCCCGAAGGGGTCATCGTGGCCGGGAGCACGGCGCCCGGGGGCAGCGCCTAGAGTGACGCGGTGATCCCCTTCGAGCCCGGCGGCCCCGTGCTGGTGACCGACGGCGGCCTGGCCACCGAGCTGGAGGCGCGCGGGCACGACCTGTCCGACGCGCTCTGGTCGGCCCGGCTGCTGATGGACGCGCCCGGCGAGATCACCGCCGCGCACCTGGCCTTCTTCCGGGCCGGGGCGGTGATCGCCACCACCGCCAGCTACCAGGCCTCGTTCGACGGGTTCGCGGCCCGCGGCCTGGACCGGGCGCAGGCCGCGGGGCTGATGCAGCGCAGCGTCGAGCTGGCCCGGCAGGCCAGGGCCGAGGTGGCCGGCGACGGCGTGACCCGCTGGGTCGCGGCGTCCGTCGGCCCCTACGGCGCGGCGCTGGCCGACGGTTCTGAGTACCGGGGCCGGTACGGGCTGAGCGTGGCCGGTCTGACCGCCTGGCACCGGCCCCGGCTCGAGGTGCTGGCCCGGGCCGGCGCCGACGTCCTGGCGCTGGAGACGGTGCCGGACGCCGACGAGGCCGAGGCGCTGCTGACCGCCATCGCCGGGCTGGGCCTGCCGGCCTGGCTGACCTACAGCATCGACGGCGAGCGGACCCGGGCCGGGCAGCCCCTGGCCGACGCCTTCGCGCTCGCCGCCGACGCGCCCGAGGTCGTGGCGGTGGGCGTGAACTGCTGCGCCCCGGCCGACGTCCCCGGCGCCATCGCGACGGCCGCCGCGGTCACCGGCAAGCCGGTGATCGTGTACCCGAACAGCGGCGAGGACTGGGACGCCAGGCGGCGGGCCTGGGCCGGCCGGTCCCAGTCCGCCGCCGGCCAGCCCGGGCAGTGGCTGGCCGCCGGGGCCGCCATCATCGGCGGCTGCTGCCGGGTCCGCCCGGCCGACATCGCGCAGATCGCCCGGACCGTGGCCGACGCGGCCTAGCCGGACTCAGCGCCCGCGCGACCGGCAATCCTGATCCAGCGACGTGGTTGTTGCAAGGGTGTGGCTCTTTTGGAGTGAGCTGTGGTGGTGGCCGTGGCGTGGCTGGCTGTGGGTGAGGCTTCCGTTCCGTATGGTCACGAAGTGCGAAAACGGGACCGGCGGAAGGGAAGCCTCGGTGGAAGAGTACGGGCTGGATGGGCTGGCGGCCAGCGCGGATGCGGTGGTGGCGGGGCTGGGGCCGCTGGCGGCCGGGCTGGCCCGGCTGGCCGGTGCGGCGGGCCAGTCGGTGACGCTGGAGGAGATGGAGCTGCTGGTCAGCGAGCTGGGCCGGGAGATCTTGCGGGGCGTGGTGCAGCTGGCCCTGGACCGGCAGGCGGCGGCCGAGGTGCGGCGGGCGGCGGTGACCGGCGCGGACGGGGTGCCGCGGACGCGGGCTGAGCGGGGTCATGCCCGGCCGTGGTGACCGGTTGGGTCAGGTGGTGGTGCGGCGGATGGCTACCGGTCCGGGGTGACGGGGCGGCGGTCGCTGTTCCCGCGTGATGCGGTGCTGAACCTGCCGCCGTGCGGGTATTCCTGGGCGTTGCAGCGGCTGGCGGAGATGTTCCGCCGGTCCGGGTCCTATGAGCAGGCACGCGAGTTCGTGGCTGGCGGCCGACCGGGGTCAGCATCGGCAAGCGGCAGCTGGAGCAGATCACCGCCGCGGCCGCGGCGGACGCGGAGCGGTTCTGCCAGGACCGGGCCCGGGCGGCTGCCGGGGCCCGGGGACGGCCAGGAGCAGCAGGGCCGTCGCCGCTGGCGATCTCGGCGGACGGTAAGGGCGTGGCGATGCGCCCCGAGGCGCGCCGTCGTCGCACCCGGGCGCCCGGCCGCGGGTCCGCACCTTCGACAAGCGCCGCGGGACCGGGGAGAAGGGCCACAAGCGGATGGCCGGGACCGGGTGCGTGTTCGACGTCGCCGTCCCCGAGGGCCTGCCGCGGACCCCCGGGCAGGTCATGTGCCGGGAGCCCGGCAGCCGCGCCCGGACGCGCCGCGGGCGGTGAACCGCTGGTACGCCTGCGACATCACCGCCAGCCGCGACGTCACCATCGGCAAGATCTTCGACGAGGCCGAGCGCCGCGACCCCGGCCACCGGCGGAGGTGGATCGCCCTGGTCGACGGTGACGTCCACCAGCTCGGCCTGATCCGCGGCCAGGCCGCCGCCCGCGGCATCCCCCTGGTGATCCTGGCCGACTTCATCCACGTGCTGGAATACCTGTGGAAGGCCGCCTGGTGCTTCCACCAGCCCCGCGACCCCGCGATGGAAGACTGGGTCACCGACCAGGGCACCGACATCCTGGCAGGCCGCGTCGCCGGGGTCACCGCCCGATCCGCCAGCTCGCCGCCGACCACCCGCCCCGGCCCGGCAGCGAGCACGCCAAGATCATCCGCAAGACCCTGCACTACCTCGACGCCAGGCAGCCCTGGATGGACTACCCCCGGGCGCTGGCCAGCGGGTGGCCCATCGCCACCGGCGTCATCGAGGGCGCCTGCCGCCACCTCGTCCAGGACCGCATGGGCATCACCGGAGCCCGCTGGGGCCTGCCCGGCGCCCAGGCCATCTTGTGGCTGCGCGCCCTCCACGCCAGCGGCGACCACGACGCCTACTGGGACTACCACCTGCGCAAGGAACACCAGCGCAACCACCTCAGCCGCTACGCCAGCACCTTCGAGCTCGCCGCCTGACGCTCACTCCAAAAGAGCCGCACCCTTGCAACAACCACGTCGCTGGCTCGTGGCTCCCCCTGGGACCGGCAGTGCCGACGGCCATGCATAGGAGTCCCACCAGTCACGCGAGCACCCTCTCGCGCTCCAGCAACGCAGCCGTTGGCGGTGACTGCCCGCCGAACGTCACCGGAGGGCCTCTGGTGCTGCTCCAGCGTCACCAGAGGTCCTCCGGTGACACTGGCCGCCGAGCAGGCGGAGACGACCCGATGCGGTGCTGGACCGGCCGAACACCTGCTCTACGATCAAGCTGGTGGACGGCGACCGGTTGCTGGGCGACATGCCCGAGGCTGTGCCGCGCGCGGGCCAGGATCTGGCCGCGGTGAGCTGCGGCGATCGCCCGACCCGCCCGACCCGGCCGGGCCGCCGGGCTGGACGGCGGGCGGTCGTTCGCCGCGCTCGTCCTGGACATGGACGGGCTGATGCTCGACACCGAGATCATCGAGTTCCGGGCCTGGCAGCGGGCGGCAGCGGACTTCGGCTGGTCCGTCTCGCTCGAGCAGTACCTCCAGCTCGTGGGCCGGGCCTACCCGGACGCCTGGGCCATCCTGACCGGGTGGTGGGCCGAGCGCCCGGCCCGCCGCGGCAGCCTGGCCGAGGTGCGCGACCGTGCGGCTGCCTACGGCCAGGCCGAGATCGTCGAGGTCAAGCCGGGACTGACCGGACTGCTGGACTGGGCGCGCGACGAGCAGGTGCCCGTCGGAGTGGCCAGCTCCAGTCCGCGGGCCACCGTCCTGGCCCGGCTCGGAGACGCCGGCGTGCTCGATCGGGTCGGGCCGGTCACCGGGGGCGACGAGGTGGCCCGCGGCAAGCCCGCCCCCGACATCTTCCTGCTGGCCGCCCGGCGGCTGGGCGCCGAGCCGGGCGCCTGCGTGGTCGTCGAGGACTCCGACAGCGGGATCCGGGGCGCGGCCGCGGCCGGCATGGTGCCGTTCCTGGTCCCCGACGCCTCGATCCCGCGGCAGGTCCCGGCCGACGTGCGGGCGCTGGCCTACCGGACCTGCGCGTCGCTGACCGAGGTGCGGGACATCCTCAGCGCGGCCCCGGCGGCGGCCAGCTAGCCGCCGGGACCGATCCCGCGCGGTCGGCCCTGACGCGGTCGGCGGGCGGCACGAAGCTGGCCTCGGCGTAGGGCGCCGGGCTGATGATCCGGTGCGTGCCGTCCTGGACCTGGAGCACCAGATGGGCCTGGCCCAGTGACGGGTCGGGTGTGGTGTCGGGGAAGCTCAGCCCCGACTGCTCGGCGTTGTCCAGGAAGTAGGCTCCGTTGACGCCGCGGTGCCGGAGCTGGCGCAGCTCGCGGGAGACGGTGGCGAAGTCGCGCGGGTCGGCCACTGCCCGCCAGGCCAGCGCGAGCAGGTACACCTCGTCGTAGGCGATGCCCGCGTGCGACCAGCCCGGCGGGCGGCCGAAGGCGGCCTGGTAGCCGGCCCGGAAGCGCTGCCCGATGGAGTCGTCGTAGGTCCCGGTCACCGTGGCCCAGACCAGGCCCTCGGCGGCGGCCCCGGCGAGCTGGAGGAACTCGGGGACGGACGGGGCGTAGATCGCGTAGACCAGCGCGTCCGGCAGCCGCGCCGCCGCGCGCAGCTGGAAGGCGGCCAGCTCGCCGGCCAGGAACTGCGCGATCATGACCGCGGCCGGGTCGAGCCGCTCCAGGTCGCTGACCACGGCCTCCCAGTCAGCGCCGGTCGCCGGCACGGTGCGGGGGGCGACGATCTCCCAGCCGGACCGCGCGGCCGCCTCCACGGTGAGCGGATTCAGCATCTGCCCGCTCGGCAGCGCGGTCTGGACCACCGCGATCCGGCGGCTGCGCGGATGCCAGCCCGAGGCCCTGGCCTGGCTGAGGAACCGGATGAAGCCGGGGCCGTAGTTGACCTCGGTCGGGCAGACCTGGAACACATTGCGGAACGCGGCGTAGTTGTCGCGCACCGTCTCGGCCTGGGACTGCGAGGTCATGGCGTGCAGGTACGGCGCGCCGTAGCCGGCCGCCAGGCCCGCGGCCACGTCCTCGGTGAACACGTAGCCGGAGGTAACCGCGTCCACCTCGGCGGCGAACAGCATCTCGAAGGCCCGGGTCGCACCGGCCGCCGAGAAGATGTCGACGTCCACCACCATCTGCTCGATGAGCCGCCCGCCGATGCCGCCCCTGGCATTGATCTCGGCCACCGCGAGGGCCGAGCCGTTGCGCATCTGCTGGCCGTCGTCGCTGGCCAGCCCGCCGAGCGGGAACGCCGAGCCGATCCGCAGCGGCCGTCGCCGCGACGGCGCCGCCGGGGCCAGGCCGCGGCCGGTCCCTGTGTGCCGGGCCGGCCGCCGGTCATCCCGGCCCGAGTCGGGCTGGTCCGGGCCGGGCTGGTCCCGGCCGGGGGCGTCGCCGGCCTGCCCGGCCAGCCGGTCCAGGCGGCAGATGGTCAGCCCGTCCGGCCCGCTGGCCCGGCCGGGCAGCGGCAGCCGGAGCAGGCCGTGCTCCACGGCCTGGGCCGCAGCCCCGGTCCGGCTGGGCTGGCCGAGCTTGGCCAGGATGTGCTCGACGTGGGTGGAGACGGTCCGCGGGCTGGCGACCAGGCAGGTCCCGATCTCAGTGTTGGAGAACCCGGCCGTCAGCAGCGTCAGCACATCGAGCTCGCGGGCGGTCAGCCGGTAGGGCAGCACGGCCAGCTCGGCCTCGACCCTGGTGTCCCCGCCGGGCGCGAGGCTCAGCCGGATCCGGTACCAGCCGCCGTCGTCCAGAGGCCAGAAGAAGCTGGCCGTGTCGACGCCGCAGCGGGCGAACGCGCCGATGTAGGCGTTCAGCGACTTGGGCGGGTCAGCGGCCGGGCCGGGGCCGGGCGTCGTCACCAGGGAATAGCACCTGCCCTGGACATACGTCAGTTTACGGATTGTGCCGACTGTAGCTGTAAGTAAGGGTGTGGTGCAATCACTGGCGAGATGCGCTCGGATGTTCCTGCGCGAGGCGGAAGGGGCCCCGGGATGGCACCAAGAAAAACTAGCGTGAGCAGGAAAGACTTCCTGCGCGGGCTGGGCGCCGCGGGCGTCGGCGGCCTGGTTGTGGGCGGCGCCGGCGGGTACTTCGGCGGCTCATCGTCATCGTCATCGTCGTCGTCGGGCGGCAGCAGCGGCGGCAGCAAGGGCCCGATCCTGATCGGCTCGGGCGCCCCGCTGACGGGTGCCTACGCCGGGGACGGCATCATGCAGCTGCGCGGCCAGGAGCTGGCCGTGGCCGAGATCAACGCCGCCGGCGGGGTGCTCGGCCGGCAGCTCAAGCTGTCCTCGCTGGACACCCAGGCTCAGCAGCCGGACGTGATGAAGAACGTGCTCCAGAAGCTGGTCTCGGAGAACGTGGCCGCGATCTTCTGCGGGTTCTGCACCTACAGCTCGGTGGAGTTCCCGGTGGTGGCCCAGGCCGGCATGCCGATGTTCCACGTGAACACCTGGCACGGCAACGTGGACTACGTCAAGCAGCACGGCATCACCAACATCTTCCAGGGCGACCCGTCCGAGACCTGGTACGGCCCCGGCTTCGTCGTGCTGCTGGAGCGCCTCATCGCCAGCAAGCAGTGGGTGCCCAGCTCCAAGACGCTGGCCGTGGTAACTAGCAACGACCCCTACAGCCTGAACATCGCCAACTCCTTCAAGTCCGGGATGGAGAAGACCGGCTGGAAGGCGACGCTGTTCGAGCAGTTCACCGTGCCGCAGGCGGACTACACCGCGACGCTGACCAAGATCCGCGCCAACCCGCCGGGGATCATCTTCTTCAGTGACTACGCGGCCGGCGACGAGGCCGCGTTCATGAAGCAGTTCATCCAGTCGCCCACCCAGTCGCTGGTCTACCAGCAGTACGCCCCGTCGATCCCGCAGTACCTGCAGCTGGCGGGCAGCGCGGCCAACGGCGTGCTGTGGTCGTCGGTGATCGGCATCCTCCAGGACGACCCGGTGGCCTCGCCGTTCCAGCGGGCCTTCCCGGCCAAGTTCCACGCCCAGCCCGGCTTCAGCAACGCCGGGGACCAGTACGACCTGGTCAAGCTCTGGGCCCAGGCGGTGGAGATCGCCGGCGACCCGTTCAACTTCAAGGCCGTCAACGAGGCGGTCAAGAACACCATCTACCGCGGCGTGTGCGGCACCTACCGGTTCCCCGACGACTACCTGACCTGCTACCCCTACCCAGACGAGACCAAGGACCCGAGCCTGGGCATGCCGCACCTGACCTTCCAGATCCAGGACGGCAAGCAGGTGCTGGTCTCGCCCGAGCCCTACACCACCGGCGGCTACCAGCGGCCGCCGTGGCTGAAGAAGTGACCCAGCCGGACCCGAGCCAGCCGGACCGCGCGGCGGCCGGGACCGGCCCGGTGCTCCAGGTCCGCGACATCCGCAAGGACTACGGCGGGCTGCGCGCGGTCGCGGACGTGTCGTTCGAGGTCGGCGCGGGGGAGGTGCTCGGCATCGCGGGCCCGAACGGCGCGGGCAAGACCACGCTGTTCGACGTGATCAGCGGGCACACGCATGCCACGGCGGGCGAGGTGCTGCTGGCCGGCGCCCGTCACCACCGCGCCGGTGCACGCCCGCACCCGGCTCGGCCTGGCCCGGACCTTCCAGCAGCCGACGGTGGCCCGGTCCCTGACGGTGGCCGAGAACATGCTGCTCGCGGCGGCGTTCGGCCGGCCGCGGGCGCGGCGCCGGGGCAGCGGCCGGGCGACGCGGGAGATCGCGGCCGAGTACCTGGAGCTGGTCGGCCTGGGCGGCAAGGCGGGCGAGCGGTCCGATCTGCTCGGCGTCTACGACCGCAAGAGCCTGATGCTCGGCACGGCGCTGGCCACCCGGGCGTCGGCCATCCTGCTGGACGAGCCGTTCGGCGGGCTCAGCCCGGCCGAGATCGACCAGACCATCGAGCTGATCGGCGCGGTCCGGGCCCGCGGGCTGGCGGTGGTCTGCATCGAGCACGTGATGCGGGCGCTCACCGCGGTCGCCGACCGGGTCATGGTCATGCACCACGGCGCGGTGCTGTTCCAGGGCACCCCGGCGCAGATGATGGCCGATCAGCAGGTCATCGAGGTCTACCTGGGCTCGCGGCACCGCAAGGACGACGGCGCCGGGGCCGGCTGATGAGCGAGCCGGGGGGCGCCGAGCCCATGCTGCAGGTCGCCGGGCTGCGGGCCGGGTACCAGGACACCACGGTGATCCGCGACCTGAGCCTGACCGTGGCGGCGGGCCAGGTCGCGGTGCTGATCGGCCCGAACGGGCACGGCAAGACCACGCTGCTGCGCGCCATCAGCGGGCTGATCACGCCCACCGCCGGCCAGGTGCGGCTGGACGGGGAGGACGTGGCCGGGCGGGCGGCCGAGCGGATCTCCGCCCTGGGCCTGATCCACGTGCCCCAGGGTGACGGGCTGTTCGCCGAGATGACCGTCGAGGAGAACCTCATGATGGGCGCCTTCCCGGCGGCGTCCTGGCGGGCCCGGCGGCGCGAGCTGGCCCGGGTCTACGAGCGGTTCCCGATCGTGGCCGACCGGGCCGGGCAGCGGGCCCGGACGCTGTCCGGCGGCGAGCGCCGCCTGGTCGCGCTGGGCCGGGCGCTGATGCGCCCCTCGCGCATCATGCTCATCGACGAGCCGTCGCTGGGGCTGGCCCCGGTGGCCATCGACGCGGTATACGAGGCCATCGCCGCGCTGAAGGCGGCCGGCGCCACGATCGTGCTGGTCGAGGAGACCTTCACCCACATCGAGGGCGTGGCCGACGCCGTGCACGTGCTGGAGAGCGGCCAGATCGTGGCCAGCGGGCCGTTCGCGGAGCTGTCGGTGGACCCCGCCATCGTCGAGACCTACCTGGGAAGCCTGTAGCCATGGTGACCAACCTCGTCTCGATCGTGGTCAACACGATCATCCTGGGCTCCATCTACGGCCTGGTCGCCATCGGCATGACGCTGATCTACGGCACGCTGCGCATCCTGGACATGTCCCAGGGCTCGATGGTCATGGTGGGCAGCTTCATCGGCTGGGCCGTGCTCGTGGTGGCGGGCTGGAACCCGGTGCTAGCCATCCTCGCCGCGTTCATCGCCACCTTCGGCCTCGGCGCGCTGACTCAGCTGGTGTCGGTGCAGCCGCTGATGAAGCGGCGAAACGCCATCGACTTCGAGATGGTCACGTTCATCACCACCTTTGCGGTCGCGATGGTGCTGACCAACCTGGCCCTGGAGCTGCTCGGCCCGTTCCAGCGCAACGTCACCCCGGTCATCGCGGGCGGCCTCACCATCGACACGGTGGACCTGCCCTACCAGTCGGTGGCCATGGCCGTGGTGTCGATCGCGCTCATGGCGGGTCTGGGCCTGTTCCTGGCCCGGTCCCGGTGGGGCATGGCCATCCGGGCCGTGGCCCAGGACCTGGACGCTGCGCGGCTGATGGGCGTGCCGGTCAGCAAGCTCTACCCGCTGACCATGGGGCTGGCCTCGGCGCTGGCCGGGGTGGCCGGGGTGTTCCTGGGCGGCCTGTACTTCGCCTCGCCCAGCGCGGGCGACCTGCCGCTGCTGGAAGCGCTGATCGTGGTCATCTTCGGCGGCCTGGGCAGCCTGCCGGGCACCGTGTACGCCGCCTACGCCATCGGCCTGATCCAGGCCACCGCCGAGGCCGTCGTGAGCGTGACCTGGTCGCTGCCCATCCTGTACGGCGTGATCCTGCTGGTCCTGATCGTCAGGCCCTACGGCCTGCTCGGCAAGCCCTCGGAGGCCCGGCTGTGACCGACCGCGCTGTCACCGAGCAGCTGGGGGACCGCCGGACCCTGGAGCGGTCCGCGTTCCCGTCCATGACCACCGGCCGGTGGGCGCTGACCGGCCTGGCCGTGGTGCTGGCCGCGCTGATCCCGCTGGTGCTCAGCAGCCAGTACTACCTGAGCGTCATGGTCACCACGCTGATCCTGCTGGTGCTCAACATCAGCTGGAACTTCGTGCTCGGCGTGGCCGGGGTGTGGAACTTCGGCCAGCTCGCGATCTACGCCCTGGGCGGCTACGGCGCGGGCATCATCATGCTGCACAGCTCGGTGTCGCCGTGGCTGGCGCTGCTGGCGGGCGGGGTGGTCGGGACCATCGCCGCCGTGCTGCTGGCCTTCCCCACCCTGCGGCTGTACGGCATCTACACCTCGCTGCTCACGTTCGCGTTCGCCGAGGTCATCCAGTACGTGATCCTGAACGACGGATCCGGGATCACCGGCGGCTCGTTCGGCCTGCCCGCGGTCAGCGGCCTGTTCGGCTCGCTCAGCCCCGGCGCGCAGAACAAGGCCTACTACTGGACCAGCCTGGCCATCGTGGTGGCGGCCACGCTGGCCCTGGCCGCCGTGGGCCAGTCCGGGCTCGGCATCGCGCTGCGCGGCATCAGGGACGCGCCCGGCTACGCGGCGGCCCGGGGCGTGAACCCGCTGCGCTACCGGGTCATCGCGTTCGCCGTCTCCGGCTTCCTGGCCGGGATCGCCGGCGGCCTGTACGTGTCGGCCGAGGGCAGCATCGCGCCCACGGTCATGGGCCTGACGCCGATGAGCGTCTACGTGACCATGCTGGTCATCGGGGGCCTGGGCACTTCCACCGGGCCGATCCTCGGCACCATCCTGGTCCAGATCGTGGCCACCGTGCTGATCACCCACCCCGGCGCCGAGTTCACCATCCTCGGCCTGTTCCTGCTCGTGGTGGTGATCTTCGTGCCGGACGGCCTGACCGGATTGATCAGCCGGTACTGGCGCCGGATCGCCGCCTGGGTGGCCGAGGACGAGAACGCAGACGACCAGCCTGAGGGGAGCACCGATCCGCATGTGGCCTGACGGAGCGCGCTGTGCCGCCGCGTTCACCTTCGATTTCGACGCCGAGGAGGTCTGGATCGGCGAGGACCCCGAGAACGCCGGGCACCCGGGCGTGCTGTCCCAGGGCACCTACGGGGCCAAGGTCGCGGTCCCGCTGATCCTGGACCTGCTGGCCCGGCATGGCGTGCAGGCCACCTTCTACATCCCCGGCCGGGTGGCCGAGCGGCACCCGGAGCGGGTCGCGGCCATCGTCGCGGCCGGCCACGAGATCGCCCATCACGGCTACACGCACACCTCGCCGCACCGGCTGAGCCGGGCCGAGGAGGAGACCGAGCTGGTCCGCGGCCTGGAGATCCTGCGCGGCTTCGGGGCCGAGGTGACCGGTTACCGCGCGCCGTCCTGGGACCTGAGCCCGCACACCCTGGACCTGCTGCATCAGTACGGCCTCAGCTACTCCTCGAACCTGATGGACGACATCCGGCCCTACAAGATCGACAATCCGCCGCTGGTCGAGGTGCCGATCTCCTGGATCCTGGACGACGCCCCGCACTTCTGGTTCGACGGCGCGAGCTGGACCAAGACCGTGTGCACGACCGCGCACGTGCGGACCCTGTGGCAGGAGGAGTTCCTGGGTATCCGGGAGCTGGGCGGGGCCAGCGTGTTCACGATGCACCCGCAGATCATCGGCCGCCCGTCGCGGCTGGCTTTCCTGGACTCGTTCCTGTCGTTCGTCACCGGGCACGACGACGTCTGGGTGACCACCACCGCGCAGATCGCGAGCTGCGCGTGAGGGCGGTCGTCACCGGCGCGGCGCGCGGGCTGGGCGAGGCGGTCGCGGCCCGGCTGGCGGCCGGCGGGGCCAGCGTGGCGCTCATCGACATCAGCCCGGAGGTGGCCGGCACGGCGGAGCGCATCGCGGCCGGGCTGGCCCCCGGCGCGGCCGGCCGCACCACCGGCATCGTGGCCGACGTGGCCGATGAGGCCGCGTGCGAGGCGGCCATCGGCCGGGCCGCCGAGGCGCTCGGCGGCATCGACGCCCTGGTCAACAACGCCGGCATCGGCGGGCCGGACACGCCGGTGGTGGACACCGCCTTCGCGGACTTCTGGTCGGTGCTGCGGGTCAACCTGGGCTCGGCGTTCCTGGCCTCGCGGGCGGCGGCCCGGCTGATGATCGCCCGCCGGGCCGGCGGCGCGATCGTCAACCTGGGCTCGATCTTCGGCCAGCAGGGCGTGGCGGGCGGGGCCGGCTACTGCGCCTCCAAGGCGGCGGTGGCCCTGCTCACCCAGTCGCTGGCGCTGGAGCTGGCCCCGCACGGCGTCCGCGTCAACACCATCGCGCCCGGCAACATGGCCACCGAGATGCACTGGGATGAGCTGCGCTCCCGGGCCCGGGCGTCGGGGACCAGGTTCGAGGAGCAGGTGGACCTGGTGGCCCGCAGCGTGCCGCTGGGGCGGCACGGCACCGGGGCCGACATCGCGGGCGCGGTGACCTGGCTGGTCTCCCGCGACGCGGGGTATGTCACCGGGCAGACGATCGGGGTGAACGGTGGCGTCTGGCTCAGCTGACCAGCCCGGCCGGATGGCCGGCCGCCGGGCCCTGGTGACCGGCGGCGCGTCCGGGATCGGACTGGCCACCGTCCGGCGCCTGGCCGCCGAGGGCGCCCGGGTGGTGGCCGTTGACCAGCGGCCGCCGCCGGCCGGCGGCCCCGGCGTCCCGTACCTGACCGCCGACGTGACCCGGCCCGACCAGGTCGCCGCGACGGTGAACCGGGCCGCGGCGCTGCTGGGCGGCCCGGCCGACGTGCTGGTCAACGCGGCCGGGATCTACCGGATCCGGCCGCTGCTGGAGCTGACCCCGGCGGAGTGGGACGAGACGCTTGCGGTCAACCTGCGCGGGCCGT
This sequence comes from uncultured Actinomycetota bacterium, assembly GCA_963730265.1. GTDB lineage: Bacteria > Actinomycetota > Actinomycetes > Streptosporangiales > Streptosporangiaceae > DASUBV01. The sequence continues at coordinate 2,024,239 of CAVSRG010000009.1, read as the reverse complement.
TCCTGGCCGGCCGGGCCGTCGCGGCCGCGCTTATCGACGTCGGCCGGCCGGGCGCGATCGTGAACATCGCCTCGACCGCCGCCCTGGTCGCCGACGGGGCTGAGCCGTCCGCCCACTACAACGCGAGCAAGGCCGGCGTGCTCGCGCTGACCCGGCAGATGGCGGTCGAGTGGGCCCAGCACCGTATCCGGGTCAACGCCGTGTGCCCGGGTGTTATCGACACGCCGATGCTGCGGCTGATGGATGATCCCGTGGCCGGCCAGGCCTACCTGGACCGCGGCGTTCCGCTGGGCCGGCTCGGCACGGCCAGCGAGGTGGCCGCCGTGATCGTGTTCCTGGCCTCGGCCGATGCCTCTTACCTCACCGCGACGGCCATCCCGGCGGATGGCGGCAGCACGGCGATCTGAACAGCTCGGAAGGGAGCCGAAGATGGCGCAGTATCCGCACGTGCGGGTGGCCGGGACCGCGGAGCAGCGCGGGCGGCAGTACGGCGAGCAGGCCGCGGCCCGCATTCACCGCTCGGTGAGCGCCTACCGTGAGGTGTTCGCCCATGTCGCGGGCTGGGACTGGGCCACGGTGCGGGCCGAGGCGGCCCGGTTCGAGGCGCCCATCGCCGCGTTCGGCCCGCGCTACCTGGCCGAGATGCGCGGACTGGCCGCCGGCGCCGGGCTGGACTTCCTGGACGTGCTGGCCATCAACGTGCGGACCGAGGTGATGTTCGCGGCCAAGGCCCGGCAGGCGGCGGACATCAGCGGACGGCCGGGGGAGTGCAGCGCGTTCGCGGTGGCGCCGGCGCCCGGCCGCGGCGGCCCGACCCTGATCGGGCAGAACTGGGACTGGCTGCCGCACGTGGCCGACACAGTCGTGGTGCTGGAGGCCCGGCAGGACGAGGGACCCGACTTCGTCACGGTGGTCGAGGCCGGGCTGCTGGCCAAGACGGGCATGAACTCCTCCGGGCTGGGCCTGGTCACCAACGCGCTGGTCACGGCGGACGACACCGGCGAGCCGGGGCTGCCTTACCACGTACTGCTGCGGTCCATCCTGGACGCCGAGAACGTGTCCGACGCCCTCACCGCCCTGCAGGCCGGCTTCCGCTCCTCGTCGGCCAACTACCTGATCGCGCACCGGGACGGCGTCGTGCTGGACGTGGAGGGCTCGCCGGGTGACTTCTCCCGGCTGTACGTGGTGTTCCCCGACGGCGACGGGATCGCGCTGCACACCAACCACTTCCTGAGCGAGAGGTTCGCCCGCCGGGATGTCTCCGTCTGGGCCATGCCCGACAGCCCGGTCCGGCTCCAGCGGCTGCGGGCCGGCGTCGCGGCCGCGCCGGATCACTCACTGGCCGCGTTCCGGGCCCTGCTGTCCGACCACGCCAACTACCCGTCGGGCATCTGCTGCCACCCGGACCCCCGGATGGCGCCTGCCGACCAGGGCCTGACCGCGACCTCGGTGCTGATGGACCTGGCCGCCGGGCGGATGTGGCTGACCGACGGCAACCCGTGCACCGAGCCGTACCGGGAGCTGGACTACTCCGGGTTCCTGGCCAAGCCCTCCCCGGTCGCCCAGGACACGCCGGGCCCGGCCGGCCAGGCCGTCGCGTGAGCCTCTCGCTGGGCTTCGGCCTGATCACCTGCCAGCGCTACCCCGGTGACCCGCGCTCCGACACCGAGCTGTACGCCCAGGCCCTGGAGCTGGCCGAGCAGGCCGAGGAGGGCGGGCTGGACTCGGTCTGGGTCTCCGAGCATCACTTCGTGGACGACGGCTACCTGCCCTCGCTGCTGCCGCTGTCCGCCGCCATAGCGGCCCGCACCCGCCGGGTGCGGGTCGGCACCGGCCTGCTGCTGGCGCCGCTGCAAGATCCGCTGCGGCTGGCCGAGGACGCCGCGGTGACCGACCTGATCTCCGGCGGCCGGCTGACCCTCGGGGTCGGCCTGGGCTGGCGCGAGGAGGAGTTCGCCGGCCTGGGCGTCCCGCTGGCCCAGCGGGTGCCGCGGCTGGTGGCCAGCCTGGATACGATGCGCCGGGCCTGGCGCGGGGAGCTGGTGGCCGGCGGCCCGGACCGGCCCGCCGTCCCGGTCCGGCCGCGCCCGGCCCAGCCGGGCGGGCCGCCGCTATGGATCGGCGCCATGAGCGAGCCCGCGATCCGCCGGGCCGGCCGCATCGCGGACGGGTTCATGGCCACCGAGGTCACGCCCGGGATGCTGGCCAGCCAGGTGGCCTGGGCCCGTGAGTCGTTCCGGGCCCACGGCCGCAGCGGCCCGTTCCAGCTCAGCGTGCACCTGCCGGTGTTCGCCTGGGATGGTTCGGACGCCTGGGAGCTGATCCGCGACTGCCATCGCTACATCGGCTGGAAGTACGAGGACATGGACGCCGCCCGGGGCCGGGGCGGCGAGCCCGCCGCGCCGCCGCCGCTGACCTCAGCGCAGGAGGCCGCGCTGCGCGAGTCGATCATCATGGGCCCGCCCGATCAGGTCGCGGCCACCATCGATGAGTACCGCCGGATGGCGGGCGGCGACCTGGTGTTCATCGCCCGGCTGTACTTCCCCGGCCTGCCCTGGGACATCCAGCGCCGGGCGCTGCGCCTGTTCACCGAGCAGGTCGCCCCGCGGGCCCGCGAGCTGGCGGCGGGCTCCGGTGGCTGAGCCCCAGGTAGCTGAGCCCGGGATAGCTGGGCCCGGCCCGGCCGCCGGCTGGGTGGTCGGCATCGACGTCGGCGGCACCTTCACCGATGCCATCGCGACCAGCGCGGACGGCCAGGTCCGGGTGGCCAAGGTGCCGTCCACGCCCGCCGATCCGGGCCTGGCCTTCGAGCGGGCGCTGACCGCCCTGGCCGAGGCCGGCGTGCGGCCGGCCGCCGTGAAGATGATCTTCCACGGCACGACCGTGGCCACCAACGCGCTGCTGACCGGGCAGACGGCCCGGGTGGTGCTGGCCACCACTGAAGGCTTCCGCGACATCCTCGGCTACCGGAACGGATCGCGGCCCGTGGTCTACGACCTGACCCAGCCGCGGCCCCGGCAGCTGGTCCGGCGGCGGGACCGGATCGAGGTCACCGAGCGGCTGTCCGGGCTGGGCGAGGTGGTCACCGAGCTGACCGACGCCGAGATCGAGCGGGTGGCCCGGGCGGTCGCGGACCGCGAGCCCGCCGCGGTCGCGGTCAGCCTGCTGTTCAGCTACCTCGACGACCGGCACGAGAAGCGGCTCGGCGACGCCATCGCCAAGCGGCTGCCGGACACCCCGGTCACGCTGTCGTCCGCCGCGGCCCGCGAGTTCCGGGAGTACCCCCGCACCTCCACCGCGGTCATCAACGCCGCGCTGCGCCCGGTGGTGGGCCGCTACCTGCTCCGGCTCCGGTCGCTGATCGGCGCGCTGGGCATCGCCCCGGCGGTGCAGATCATGCAGTCCAGCGGGGGCTGCCTGCCCGCCGACCGGGCCGCCGACCAGGCCCACCGGCTGGTGCTGTCCGGCCCGGCCGCGGGCGTGGCCGGCGCCGTGGCCCTGGGCGCCCGGTACGGCCTGGGCCAGCTGGTGTCGCTGGACATGGGCGGCACCTCGCTGGACGTGTGCCTGATCCCGGACGGCGTCCCGCCGGTCACCGCCCGCCAGGAGATCGGCGGCAGCCCGATCCTGGCTCCGGCCGTGGACATCGTGACCGTCGGCGCGGGCGGCGGCAGCATCGCCCAGGTCGACCGGGCCGGCCGGCTGCGAGTCGGTCCGGAGAGCGCGGGCGCCCGGCCCGGCCCGGCCGCCTACGGTCACGGAGGCGAGCAGGCCACGCTGACGGACGCGCACGTGGCCGCCGGGACGCTGCCCGCCGCGCTCCCGCTGGCCGGGCAGCTGCCGCTGGACGCCGGCGCCGCGCTGGCCGCGCTCGAGCCGGTCGCCGCCGCGCTCGGCCTGGCGGTGCCCGACGCGGCCGACGGCATCGTGCGGCTGGCGGTGGCCCAGATGACGGCCGCCCTGCGCCGCGTGTCGGTGCAGCGCGGCATCGACCCGCGCGACTACACGCTGGTCGCCTTCGGCGGCGCCGGGCCGCTGCACGCCGGGCTGCTGCTGCGCGACATGGGCTTCCGGGCCGTGCTGGTGCCGCGGTTCCCCGGCCTGTTCGCCGCGTCCGGCCTGACCGCCACCGACATCCGGGTCGACGACTCGCGGACCGTGCTGCGGGTGATCGACCCCGGACTGCTCGGCGACCTGGCCGACTGGTACGCGACCGCGGGCCGGGAGCTGACCCGGCAGCTGCGCCGCGACGGCGTGCCGCCCGGCGCGATCCGGCTGGCCGCGACAGCGGACTGCCGGTTCCTGGGCCAGGGCTATGAGCTGAGCGTGCCGCTGCGCTCGACGACCAAGCGCGGCCTGGCCGGGCTGGCCGCCGACTTCCGCCGGCAGCACCTGCGCACCTACGGGCACGCCAGCCAGGAACAGGAGGTGGAGGTGGTGAATGTCCGGCTGTCCGCGTTCGGCGGGCTGCCGTCCCGGTCCGGCCGCCCGGAGCCGGCGCCGGACCCGAGCGCGGCGCCGCCCGCCCGGCTGGGCCGGGTCCCGGCGTCGGCCCGCGCGGGCACCGTGGCGGCCCGGCTGCCCGGTACCGCGGCGCCCCGCGAGCTGCCCGTGTACCAGCGGGACCAGATCGGCCCCGGCCGGGCGCTGGCCGGCCCGGCCATCGTGCACCAGCTCGACACCACCACCGTGGTGCTGCCCGGTCAGCGGGCCCGCGCCGACGAGCTGGGCAGCCTGTGGCTGGAGGAGGCCCGGTGAGCGCCCGCCAGAACCGCGCCGCGCCCCGGCCCGACCCGATCACCTTCGAGCTGGCCAGCGCCGCCCTGCACGCGGCGGCGGTGGAGATGGGCGAGGTGCTCAAGCACTCCAGCTACAGCCCGATCATCCGCGAGATGGACGACTTCAGCTGCGCCCTGTTCGCCGCCGACGGTGACCTGGTCGCCCAGGCCGACTTCATCCCGGCCCAGCTCGGCGCCATGTCCCTGGTCGTGAAGTCGATCATCAGCCGGTGGGGCAGCGCGGTCGTGCCCGGCGATGCCTACCTGGCCAACCACCCCTACCTCGGGGCCATGCACACTCCGGACCTGAACGTGATCATGCCGATCTTCCGCGACGGCGCGCTGCTGGCCTGGACCGGCACCGCCGCGCACCACATCGACGTGGGCGGGGTCCGGCCGGGCACCGAGGGCCCGGACCTGACCGAGGTGTACGCCGAGGGGCTGCTGCTGCCGCCGGTCCGGCTGTACCGGGCCGGGCAGGAGAACCCGGACGTGTTCGCGTTCGTGGGGGCCGCGGTGCGCGACCCGGTGTCCACCCTGTCCGACCTGCGCGCCCAGCGCGCCGCCTGCCTGGTCGGCGAGCGCCGGGTAACCGAGCTGGCCGACCGCTACGGCCCCGCCATGGTGACCGCGGTGTTCGGCCTGATGCTGGACTCGGTCGAGCGGGCCACCCGGCTGGACCTGGCCGACCTGCCCGACGGCGAGGCCGAGGCCGAGGGCTACCTGGACGACGACGGCGTCGGCGGCCCGCCGGTCCGGATCGCCGCCCGGCTGGCCAAGCGCGGCGACGCGCTGACCGTAGACCTCAGCGGCTGCGCCGCCCAGGTGCCGGGGGCGATGAACGTGCCCTGGGCCAGCACCCGGGCCAGCGTGGTCTACGCCATCCGGGCCATGACCGACCCGGCCCGGGCCACCAACGACGGCATCCTGCGCGCGGTGGAGATCATCTGCCCGCGGGGCAGCGTGCTGAACCCCGAGCCGCCGGGTGCCGTATCGGTCCGGCACAACACCTGCCAGCGGCTGGCCGACACGCTGATCCGGGCCGCCTCGCTGATCTGGCCCGACCGGGCCGTGGCCAGCAGCACGGTGGCCTTCTTCGGCATGAACCTGGCCAGCATCTCGCCGCGCACCGGCACGCCGAGCGTGATGGCCGAGGTGGCCGGCGGCGGGACCGGCGCGCACGGCGCGGGCGACGGGCTGGACGGGGTGGACACCTACATGGCCAACGTGGGCCTGATGCCGGTCGAGGTGGCCGAGTCCAGCTACAGCGTCCGGATCCGGCGCACCGAGCTGATCGGCGGGTCGCAGGGCGACGGCGAGTACCGCGGCGGCCTGGGCCTGCGCCGCGACTACGAGGTGCTGGGCCAGCCGGCCGCGGTCACCTTCTACTCCGAGCAGACCGATCCGCGCTTCGCGCCCCGCGGGGTCCGCGGCGGCACCGACGGACAGCCGTCGCGGGTCACCATCTTCGGCCCCGACGGCGAGCCCGTCCCGGCCAGCGCCAAGGGGGCGATGACGCTCCCGCCCGGCTCGGTGATCAGGATCGAGACCAGCGGCGGCGGCGGGTATGGTGACCCGGCCTGCCGGGATCCGGCCCGGCGCGCGGCCGACGAGGAGGACGAGCGGGGATGAGCCAGCCAGCGAGCCAGCGGCCAGCGACTGCACCAGCGGATCTGGTGCTGCGCGGAGGCGCGGTCTACCAGGTGGACGCGGCCCGGTCCTGGGCTCAGGCGGTGGCGGTCAACGACGGCCTGATTGCCGCAGTCGGCACCGACGCCGAGATCGACGCCCTGACCGGGCCGGGCACGGAGGTGATCGACCTCGGCGGCCGGATGCTGCTGCCGGGGTTCATCGACGCTCACGTGCACGCCTCCGGGGCCGGGCTGGAACGCATGCAGTGCGACCTGGCCGAGGCCCACGGGCTGGACGATTACCTGGACCTGATCCGGCGCTACGCGCAGGCCCGGCCCGATGCCGCCTGGATCACCGGGGGCGGCTGGTCAATGGACGTGTTCCCCGGCGGCCTGCCGTCCCGGCACGACCTGGACCGGGTGGTGCCCGACCGGCCGGTGTTCCTGTCCAACCGGGACCACCACGCGGCCTGGGCCAACACCAGGGCCCTGGAGCTGGCCGGGATCACCGCCGGCACGCCCGACCCAGCCGACGGCCGGGTCGAGCGCGAGGCCGACGGCAGCCCGGCCGGCACCCTGCAGGAAGGCGCCATGGACCTGGTCCAGCGGGTCGTGCCCCGGCCCGAGGTGGCCGACCAGGTGGCCGGCATCGTCGAGGGCCAGCGCTACCTGCACGCGCTGGGCATCACCGGCTGGCAGGAGGCCATCGTCGGCGACTACGCCGTCGTCCCGGACTGCTTCGACGCCTACCTGGAAGCCGACCGCCGCGGACTGCTCACCGGGCGGGTGGTCGGCGCGCTGTGGTGGCAGCGCGGCCGCGGGCCCGAGCAGCTGGCCCGGCCTCATCGAGCGCCGCGAGCGGGCCGGCCAGCGGGGCCGGTTCCGGGCCACCAGCATCAAGATCATGCAGGACGGCGTGTGCGAGAACTTCACCGCCTCGATGCTGACCCCGTACCTGGACGGGCACGGCCACGAGACCGGCGGCGCCGGCCGCAGCTTCTTCGACGCGGCCGAGCTCCGGGAGTCCGTCACCGCCATCGACGCGGCCGGGTTCCAGGTCCACTTCCACGCCATCGGCGACCGGGCCGTGCGCGAGGCCCTCGACGCCGTCGCGGCGGCCAGGGCCGCCAACGGCGCGGGCCCGGGGCGCCACCACATCGCGCACATCCAGGTCGTCCACCCCGAGGACCTGCCCCGGTTCCGCGACCTGGACGTGGCCGCGAACTGCCAGGCGCTGTGGGCCTGCGAGGAACCGCAGATGACCGAGCTGACCCTGCCGTTCCTGGGCCCGGTCCGGGCGGCGTGGCAGTACCCGTTCGGCAGCCTGGCCCGCTCCGGCGCCCAGCTGTGCATGGGCAGCGACTGGCCCGTGTCCAGCCCGGACCCGCTGTGGCAGATGCACGTGGCGGTCAACCGGACCGTCCCGCCCGGCTACCCCTACGCGCCGCCGGACCGGGAGCAGCGTGTTCCTGCCCCCGGAGCGCATCACCCTGGCCGACGCCATCGCCGCGTTCACCATCGGCTCGGCCTACGTGAACCACGCCGACCACGTCAGCGGCTCGATCGAGGCCGGGAAGGCCGCCGACCTGGTGGTGCTGGACCGCAACCTGTTCGCTTACCCGGTGGACGAGATCGCGCTGGCCAAGGTCGACCTGACCTTCGCCGCCGGCCGCCTGGTGCACGACCGCTCCGCCAGCTAGCGGAACGGGCTGGGGGACAGGCACTCGCAGGTGCTTGCTGACCGCGTGCGGTAACCGAATGCCACCCGCCTGACCTGCGGCTGAGCCTGGGTCAGGCACGTGAGCTGGGTGGCAAGCCAGGCGTCAAGGCGAGTGCAAGGTAGCGGGAAGACGCTGATGGCCAGGGCTCCCAGGCGCGGAGCCAGCCGCCCAGCGACAGGGGCGCCCGCCATGACGACGCTCACCGACACCCCTCCGGCCCCTCCGGCCCTGGCCGGGCTGACGCTCTCGCTCGACCGCGAGGTGCGGTTCGGCGACCACCAGTACGCCTTTCACCTGAGGTCGGGCCAGGACGCCTGGGCCGAGCTAGCCGCCAGGCTCGCGGACCTGAACGCGGATCACATATTCGTCATCACCGACACCGGTGTGCCCGCCGTCACGGTGCGGGCCACCCTCACAGCGGCGGGCCGCGCCTCCCCGGTCACGCCGCTGACCGTCCCGGCCACGGAGCAGGCCAAGAACGCCGGCACCGTCGTCGAGCTGGCCGAGCGGGTCATCGCCGCCGGCGCGACCCGCAGCTCGGTGGTCATCGGGCTGGGCGGCGGCCTGGCCGGCAATGTGGCCGGGACGGTGGCGGGCTGGGTCTACCGCGGGGCGCCGCGGCTGGTCCAGATCCCGACCACCCTGCTGGCCCTGTCCGACTCGGTGCTCAGCCTCAAGCAGGCCATCAACTCGCCGTGCGGCAAGAACCACCTGGGCTGCTACAAGGCCCCGGTCTTCGTCTGGGGGCACCTGGACATCCTGCGCACGCTGCCGGCCGCCGAGAAGCGGGCGGCGCTGTGCGAGGCGGCCAAGAACGTGCTGGCCATCTGCCCGGAGCGGTACGGCGAGTTCGCCGGGCTGCTGCGGCTCGAGGCCGACTACTCCGACGCCGAGCTGGCCTGGATCGTCGACCTGTGCCGGACCGCCAAGCAGTCGGTGATGGCGCAAGACCCCTACGAGGCCGGCGACGCATTAGTCCTGGAGTACGGCCACACCGCGGGCCACGCGGCCGAGCACCTGACCGCGCATCTGGCCGAGGGCCGCTGGCCCACGGGCTGGCCATCGCCATCGGGATGCTCGTCGCGGCCCGGGTCAGCGCCAGCCTGGGCTACCTCAGCCCGGCCGACGAGCGGGCCCACCACCGGCTGCTGGAGCGCAACGGAACGGCGCTGCGGTTCCCGCCCGGCCTGGCGGCCGACGCGCTGCTGGGCGCCATGCGCCAGGACAACAAGCGGGGCTATCACTCACCCGAGCCGGGCCGGATCGACATGGTCCTGCTCGACGCCCTCGGGCGGCCGCACACCGAGGGCGGCCGCGTCCTGACCCAGGTGCCCGACGGCGTCGTGCTCGACGCCCTGCGGACCCGCACGACTCAGCCCACCAGCTCAGCCCACTAGTCAAGGAGAGCCAGCGTGAAAAGCACCACCATCGGCAGGCCGGCCGGGATCCCGGCGGCCGTCAGCTACGGGTCCATCATCAACAGCGGCGACAGCTTCGGCCTGGTCGAGAGCCTGGTCGGCGGCACGGGCAGCTGCTGGTGGACCCAGCTCGTGAACGGGATGCACGCGGCCTGGGGGCTGCGCTGCGTGGAGCACGTCAAGATCCCGCCGGGCGCCTCCTGCGGCACCCACCTGCACGACAAGGCCGAGGAGATCTACTACATCCTCGACGGCGCCGCCATGATGACGGTCAACGACCACCAGTTCGAGGTGGCCGCCGGCGAGCTGATCACCTGCCCGCTGGGCACCACGCACGGCATCGGCGTCCCTGCCACCGCGCCGGAGCCGATGAGCTTCCTGGTCGTGGAGGTCTTCCCCGGCAGCGCACCGCCGCTGGCCCAGCCCGAGCGCTACCGGGTGCGTGACCACCTGCGGGCCACCGAGGGCTACCGCGGCTACCGGTCCGACGACCTGCAGATCGCGCACGTGGACCTGGCCCGCTGCTTCACCGGTCCCTGGCTGGGCTTCACCGAGATGGTGATCCCGCCGCACGACGGGCTGCCGCCGCACGACCGGCTGGGCCCCTATCGCTGCCCGGCCGGGGCGCCGAGGTGCTGTTCGTGGCCGACGGCGAGGCCGAGCTCACCGCGGGCACCCAGGTGCTCAAGGGCGGCCGCGGCGCCTGCCTGGCCGCCGCGCTGGGCGCGCCGGTGACCATCCGCAACCTCAGCCCCCGCCAGGACCTGCGGGTGCTGTCCGTGCAGGGTCACGCGTGATGGACCTGCACCTGACCGGCCGGACCGCGCTGGTCACCGGGGCGGCCAGCGGCATCGGCGCGGCGGCCGCGCGCGAGCTGGCCCGCGAGGGCGCCCGGCTGGTCCTGGTCGACCGGGACAAGCAGGGCCTGGCCGACGTCGCCGCCAGCCTCGCGACGCCGTCGGACGGCCCGCCGCCCATCGAGGTGACTGCGGACCTGGCCACCGTCGAGGGCGTCGGCGCGGCCATGCGCGAGGCGCTGGCCGCCACCGGCGGCGTGGACATCCTGGTCAGCAACGCGGGAGTGTGCCCGTGGCGCGGCCTGGAGCAGCTCGCCGACGCCGACTGGCTGGCTACCTGGGAGCTGAACTTCATGGCCACGGTCCGGGCCGTGCGCTGGCTGCTGCCGGGCATGCGCGAGCGCGGCCGCGGCGCCATCGTCATCACCGCCTCGGACCTGGCCCGCCAGCCCGAGGCCGCCCCGGCCGACTACCAGGTCAGCAAGGTCAGCCTGGTGTCGTACATGAAGAGCCTGGCCATCGAGGCGGCGCCCGCCGTCCGGGTCAACGCCGTCGCGCCCGGCCCGACCTGGACCGCGCTGTGGGCGCGGCCCGGCGGCATCGCCGACGACCTGGCCCGGCGGCACGGAATGCCGCCCGCCGCGGCGGTCGACCACGAGCTGCGGCTGCGCCAGCTGCCGCTGGGCCGGATCGGCCAGCCCGGCGAGATCGCCAGCGTGATCGCCTTCCTCGCCTCCGACCAGGCCGGCTACGTCACCGGCTCGGTCTGGGGCGTCGACGGCGGCAGCATCCGCGGCCTGTTCTGATAACAGCAAGAAGCGTTCCCGCCTGATAACAGCAAGAAGCGCTCCGCCGCCTGATAACAGCAAGAAGTCACGAACGGAGACCGGCCCCATGACCACGAGCATCTACCAGATCCCGGCGCCTCCCGTCGTCATCGAGCCCGGCGGTGGCGACCTCATCCACATGGGCGCGCTGGCCGTGTTCTTCAAGGTGGTCTCGGCCCAGGTGGGCGGGGCCTGCGAGCTGCACGAGCAGCCGATACCGCCGGGCACGCTGGTGGCCCCGCACACCCACGAGAGGCAGGACCAGGTCAGCTACGTGCTGGAGGGGACGCTCGGGTTCCGGGTCGGCTTCGCCGACGTCGAGGTCCCGGCGGGCGGCGCGATCTTCCGGCCGCGCGGCGTCCCGCACGCGGTGTGGAACCCCGGCCCCGGGCTGGCCCGGATGCTGGAGCTCAGCACGCCGGGCCGCGAGATCGAGGCCTTCTTCCGGGAGTTCGACCAGCTCAGCCAGGCCGGCCAGGTCAGCGCGGCGGCGGTCGCCGAGCTGGCCCGCCCGTACGGGATCAGCTACCACCTGGAGGAGATACCGCAGCTCGAGGCGCAGTACGGGATCAGCGCGGGGACCGGGTGGTGGGCCCGGTGACCGACGTCGTCGTCGCCCCGAGCCGGGTTCCGGCCCGGATCTGGGCCCTGCCCAGGGAGATGCCGGCCCTGGTGCTGGACCGGGTCAGCGTGGCCTACCCGGGCGGCCTGGGCCGCCCGGCGGTGGACGAGCTGAGCCTGGAGGTGGAGCGGGCCCAGGTCTACGGCATCGTGGGCCCCAACGGGGCCGGGAAGACCACCACGATCAGCATGATCACCGGGCAGCTCGCGCCGGCCACGGGCTCGATCCTGGTCCTGGGCCGGGACCGGGGCCGGGCCAGGGAGCGCAACGCCATCCGGCGCAGCATCGGCGTCGTCCAGCAGCGCAACGGCCTGTACGGCGAGCTGACCGCGGTGAACAACCTCCAGTTCCACGCCGCCCTGTACGGGATGCCGCGCCGACGAGCAGGCCGGCCGGATCGCCGCGGTGCTGGAGCTGGTCGGCCTGGCCGACCGGGCCGGGGACCGGGTCAAGACGTTCTCCGGCGGCATGCAGCGCCGGCTGGAGATCGCCCGGGCGCTGCTGCACGACCCGGACCTGCTCATCCTGGACGAGCCCACCACCGGGGTGGACCCGCACTCCAAGGCGGCCATCTGGACCTACGTCCAGGCCCTGAAGAACCAGGGCAAGACGATCGTGGTCACCACCAACGTGCTGGCCGAGGCGGATGACTGCGACCAGGTGGCGATCATCGACGAGGGCCGGCTGCTGGTCGTGGACACCCCGAGCGAGCTGCGCCGCCAGCACGGCGAGATCCGGATCACGGTGCGGATGCGGGCCACCCCGTTCACCGCCGAGACGGTCGCGGTGCGGACACGGCGGCTGGCCGGCATCACCTCGGTCTCGGTGGCCAGCGCTCCCGGCGGCTGGTGCGAGCTGGAGGCGACGCGGCGCGGCGGCGGCCGGCTGGACGGCGTCTTCGCCTGCTTCCCGCCCGACGTGCACGTGGACGACCTGACCGTCGCCGAGGCCAACCTGGAGCAGGTCTTCCTGTCGCTGACCGGCCCCGGACTACGGGATTAGGAGCTCTGGCCATGGCAGACCCCGCGGCCATCCGGCTGCTGCGCTGGACCGCCTCCTGTTTCGGATCAATAGCCCGAAGGGTCGGCGTGGGCGTGCGGGTGACGGCCGGCTGCGCGCGCAAGGAGGTCCTTACCTCGCTGACCGAGAAGAGCGTGCTGATCCAGAGCATCAGCCTGCCGGTCAACTACCTGATCATGATGTCGCTGTACGTGCTGGCCGGCTCGCACGCCCCGACGGCCGTGGTCATGCAGGACCACGGGCCGTACGCGCAGCAGTTCGTGCAGGCCATGGCCCACTCCGACAGCTACCGGCTGGAGGTGGAGACGGCCGGGCGGGCGGCGGCCCAGATGAAGGCCGGGACCCTGGTCTCGGTGGTGACCATCCCGTCTTACTTCGACCGGGCCATGACGCTCGGCCGACACGCGACGGTCCTGCAGAAGGTCAACAACCTCAACGCCGACCTGACCGACGACGCGGTGCGGGCCCTGCGCACCTCGGTGACCAGCTTCTACGCCAACGCGCTGCCCGGCCGGCTGCACGTGGTGACCCGCATCCACAACACCTACCCGCACCCCATGGGCTACATCCCGTTCCTGTCCATGAGCGTGGTCGTGATCGCGCTGATGGTGTCCGGGCTGCTCCAGGCGGGCAACGCCGCCGCGCGCGAGTTCGAGCAGGGGACGATCAGCGAGATCCTGATGTCCCCGGCCCGGCAGGGTCTGGTGCTGATCGGCCGGATGCTGGGCGCGTTCGCGATCAGCCTGCCCGCCGGGCTGGTCGTGCTGGCCGTGGTCATCTGGGGGGTGGGCGACCATCCGGTCCACCCGTGGCTGATGGCCGGGACGTCGCTGCTCACGCTGGCGGTGTTCATCGCCCTCGGCACCGCGCTGGGCCTGGCCGTGCGGGACCGGTCCACGCTGACCATCCTGACCCGGGCCATCCCGGTCCCGCTGTTCTTCCTGTCCGGCGTGTTCGGGGTGATCGGCTACCAGACCCGGGTCGTGCAGGACATCGCCACCGCGCTGCCCACCCACTACGCGATCGTGCTCGAGCAGTACGCCATCGGCGGGTACGGCACCAGCACGCTGCCGATCTCGGTCGACCTGGGCATCCTGGGCGCGTTCTTCGCCGGGTTCGCCCTGCTGTCCGTCGCGCTGCTGATGCGGGCCCGCCGGCCCAGCCCGCCCGGCGGCGCGCGACCCGGCTGGCCCGGCGCCGGCCTCGGCGCGCGCTGGGCCTGGGCTGCCGCAGCATCGCCGGCAAGGACCTGCGGCTGTGGCTGCTCAACCCGCTCCAGATCATCGCCAGCCTGCTGGTGCCGGTCAGCTACACGCTGGTGGTGTTCCTGGGCGCGCAAGCGACGACCAACGAGCCGGTGGCCGTGGTTAACCTGGACCGCGGCCCGGTCGGCGCGCACCTGACCCAGTCCATCGTCGACGCGCACGTGCTCCAGGTCACCGTGACCAGCCTGGCCCGCGCCCGCCAGCTCTACGACAGCCTGCACGTCGCGGCGGTCATCACCATCCCGGCCGATCTGTCCCGCCTGGACCGCGAGCGGCAGACGGCGCCGGTCAGCATCCAGGCCGCGGACTACAACGCCGACCTCAGCGGCGACATCGACCGGGCCATCCCGGACGGCACCTACGCCTACTACAACGGCCTCGGCAGCGCGAGCCCGCTGCGGATCACGGTCCGCCAGCAGAACCTGCGCCCCCGGGACGTGCAGCTCTACCAGTACAGCATCCTGCCGGTGATCGAGCTGATCATCACCGTGACCGGCATCCTGGCCGCCGGGATGAGCGTCGCCAACGAGTACGCGCAGCGCACCATGACCGAGATGCTGCTCGCGCCGGTCAGCCGGGTGCGGATCATCCTGGGCAAGGCGCTGGCCGCGTTCGTCTCCACGTTCTTGCTGGCCACGGCCGTACTGGTGGCCGGCGCCGCGCTCGGCTGGGCCCGCCCGCAGCCGTGGTTCTGGCCCGAGGCGCTGGCCGCGATCGCGCTGAGCTCGGCGTTCGCCTCCGGCCTGGGCATCGCCATCGGCACCTGGTACCAGCGCCGGCAGCCGGTGTCGGTGGCCGCCACCATCGTGGCCGTCGAGCTGTTCGCCCTGGCCGGCGGGCTGGGCTGCATCTTCTTCGAGCCGGTGTGGCTGCAGCGGATCGCGGTGTGGGACCCGCTGACCTACGGGATCCGCTCGCTCCAGCAGGCCGTGTTCTATGCCAGCAGCTTCGGGTTCCGGCTGGACTGCGCGGTGCTGGGCGCGTCCGCCGCCGCCGCGCTGATCATCGGCACCCTGGCCATGCGCCGCCGGCTCATCACCCAGTGAGTCACCCAGTGAACGGTCCAGTGAAGGGAGTCAGGCCCATGCGCGTCAAGCTGGCCGACGTCGCGGCCGCGGCCGGGGTGCATCCAGGCACCGCCTCGCGCGCGCTCAGCCCGGACCGCCAGCCCCTGGTCGGCCCGGCCACCGTGCAGCGGGTCCTCCGGGCCGCCGCCGACCTGGGCTACGAGCCCGACCTGCTGGCCCGCGCCCTGCGCACCCAGCACTCGTTCACCGTCGGCGTGCTCATGCCCGACCCCGACGACCCGTCCGTGCTGCCCCTGCTGCGCGGCGTCGAGGACGGGCTCGCGGCGGCCGGCTACGCCGCGCTGCTGGCCGGCCCCGGCGGCGGTGACCGCGACGCCGCGGTGGCCCGCCTGCTGGCCCGGCACGTCGACGGGCTGATCATCCCCGGCACCGCGTTCGCCAGCACGGTCTACGCCAGCGCGCCGCCCGGCGCCTGGCCGCCCGGCCTGCCCGTGGTGGTGGCCGGCAGCCCGGCGGCCCCGGTCCGCGTGCCGGCCGCCGCCGTCGACCACGCCCACGGCGCGCGGCTGGTCCTCGATCACCTCGCCGGGCTCGGCCACCGGCGCGCCGGCCGCATCACGCTGGCTGCCGGCGGCCCCGGCCCCAGCCACCGTCCCGGTGTCATCGACCTGGCCGCAAAGGCGGGCACCGCGCAGGAAGGGCCGGCGCTGCGCCCGCGCCCTGCTCGCCCGCGGCTGCACGGCCATCGCCGCCGCCACCGACCTGCTCGCGGCCGGCGCCCTGGCCGCCGTGGCGCAGGCCGGCCTGCGCTGCCCGGCCGACATCACGGTGGTCGGTTACGGGGACACGCCGCTCAGCGCGGCGCTCACGCCCCCGCTGACCACCGTCCGGCTGCCCTACTTCCAGGTCGGCCGGCACGCCGCCGAGCTGCTGCTGGCCGCGATCAACGGCCGGGCCGCCCCGGCCGAGATCCGCTACGCCGCCCCCGAGCTGGTCATCCGCGCGTCCTGTTCTCCGCGGCCCGCCTCCGACCGTCATACCCGCATATAACAAGGTGGCGTGACCGCTTGACCTAGAGTCGGGTCTTGGTCGTAGCTTGCCGGGCATGAACGAGACAGCCTGACCGCGCCTGACGCCGCCGGCGTATCACTGGCCACCTGGATCCGGCGTGACACGGAGCCGGAGCGTTTGCGTCACTTCGTTCGCCAGTTCTCCGTTGGCGCCGAGAGAGATCGAGCCCTCCTTGGTTACGCCGAACGATATGTCCACGACGGCTGCGGAAAGGTCCCAGCGGTCAGGGCCCGATGCGGCCTGGGCCATGGCGGCGCGGATGGTCGTGATCGCGTCTACGAGGGCGCCTTCGACGTTGCTGCCCCGGACTCTGCGGGCGGGCTTATCCGGCGGCTTGAGGGTCATATCGATCGTGTTCGTATCCTGGCTGGTGACTTTGGTTCCGGCCCGGAGTTTCATGCCGATGAAGGGAATGCGGAAGTCCAGTTCGCCTCCTGCGGCCTTGCTGGCCAGGGCTTTAAGAATAAGCTGGACCGACTCCACCCGGAGGTCACCCTGACTGGAAGAGCGCGATACGCCCGCCTGCCGCAAGCCTGCCTTGACCGTGGTTATCAGTTCTTCGACCGGAACT
Organism: uncultured Actinomycetota bacterium; assembly: GCA_963730265.1. Taxonomy (GTDB): domain Bacteria; phylum Actinomycetota; class Actinomycetes; order Streptosporangiales; family Streptosporangiaceae; genus DASUBV01. The sequence goes on along the minus strand of CAVSRG010000009.1, from coordinate 2,007,490 downwards.
CCGGCATTCGTGACCTTCACGGCTGCTCCTTCGCTGCCCTGTCAATCCCGGCTTGCGGATCGCCGTAGACCGCATAGGCCAGCCAGGTCGGGTCACCGGGCTCGGAAGCAACGGCGCGACGTGCCGTCATGACCGCATTCCCCAGCCGATCGCCGTTCATGAGATTCCGGTACAATTCTTCGGCGAACTCCCGTGCCATGCCGTCGGAAACCTCCCATTGCGTCCCGATAAAGGCAGCGGCACCCGCGCGCAGGAACTTTTCCGCCCAGCCGTCGAGCTTGTTGTATGACGGCACCTTTCCGGCGCTGCGGCACGCATTGATGAAGACCATAGGTGCAGTCTTAGCCAGTGTCTGGCCATTGGCCGCGGTGGCCAGAAACGTCGGCGTGAACGGGCTGTCCAGCATGATCGTCGCACCATCGTCCGGGTCGAACCGGTTGTGGCAGGCGAAATGCAGGAGCCCGAAGCGCCCCTTGCTGATCAGCTCCACCAGCGGCATGAGATCGGAAATCGCGTTGAGTCGCTTGCCGAGCATCCTGGCCAGGACCCTGGCCTCGGCCTTGGCGTCAGCGGGCGAATCGCGCGGTATAACGAAGCGCGCTGGCTGCAGCCGCAGGCGGCGTTGCTGGGCCCGGCCGTAGATGGCGCGAGTGACAGGAAACTGCTCGACCAGGAACCCGGCATCATGCCGCCGATCTTTCGGATAGAGCAGTTCCCAGGGCACGACGTCCTGGTTAGTCAAGATTCTGAGCTGACTGATCCGTCGCTGTCGTTCCCAGAACTGATCCCTAAGCTTCTCCGGGAGCAGTTCTTCCCATAGCGATACTCCTTCATTGACCAGGTAAACGCGAGCCTCGGCGGCTGAGTATCCAGCCGTGCCTTCGGCGAGCGCGTTGAGTCGTCGGATAAGCCCCTCGACTTTCGGCCCTGGGTCGTACACCAGCGGGCTTGTGACTTCGTCCGGGTAGTCCACGTCGATGAACTCGAACCGGTAGGTCCCCTGGCCACGGTCATGGCGTACGAGGAGCGTGACCTCGCCATCGGTCCGCTCCTGCCGGACCTCGCTGGTCGCTTCCCGTGACGGCCGGGCCGGAGCGTCACGTTCAACGGATACCTCGACGACCAGTTCACCCAGATAGGTGCCGCCATCCCAGGCCGTTACCGAGATCCGCCGTGGTCCTTGCTCATCCCCGATCAGGTCAAACTTGACCGGCTCAGAGTCCCCGCCCGGCGGGACCAGCACCGTCTGGCGGTCATCGCCGAGCACGCGAAGCTTAGGCGCGATAACGATGAGGGCTAGCCGCCGCCCGCTCGCTGGGACATCAAACATCTTGAGCGGCGCGCCGCCCGAGCGGACCACCGACACGAGCAGGCTGAAGACCTTCCCGGGCTTGACGGTGTCCGGAAACTGGCCCCGCAGATATCGGGCTTCAGGCGGCGGGCGCGTTGCCTCCGGGCCGGTGCCGCCGCCAGCTCCGCCCCCCGGGCCGTCCGCGCAGGCCGGCTTCCGCTTCGGTCACCTGCCCCGGTCGTCGGCTTCCGGCCAGCTCCAGTGAGGCAAGGTTGCTCTCCACCACCGCGGCGTCGACGTGATCAGCCCCGAGGACCCGCTTGACCTCGGGCAGCAGTGCGGCAAGCTCGTCCCGCGCCCTGGTTACATTTCCCGTCTCCCCGAGCCAGGCGGCATGGTTGTTCCTGACCACCAGGGTGTCGAGGTGATCAGTACCGAGGACCCGCTCGACCTCGGGCAGCAGCGCGGCGAACTCGTCCCGCGCGCGCGTCGCATTTCCCGCCTCCCCGAGCCAGGCGGCGTGGTCATTCCTGGCCACCAAGGTGCCCGGGTGGTGGGCGCCGAGGACTCGCTCGGCCTCGGGCAGTAATGCGGCGAACTGGTCCCGTGCCGCGGCTGCATCCCCCGCCTCCCCGGTCCAGCGGGCCAGGTTGGCGCGAATGCTCACGGTTTCCGAGTGATCGGCGCCGAGGACCTTCTCGGCCTCGGGCAGCAGCGCGGCGAACTGGTCCCGTGCCGCGGCCGCATCCCCCGCCTCCCCGGTCCAGGTGGCCAGGTTGCTCCGGACGATCAGCGTGTCGGTGTTATCGCTGCCGAGTTGCCGGGATATCACGGGCAGCAGCGCGGCCCACTGGTCCCGCATCGCGGCCGCGTCATCCCCAGCCCGCCCGGCCAGCTGGCCAGGGTCAGCGGCCAGGAATGGATGTTCAGGTCCGATGAGGTGGGGCCCGGGCAGCAATGCGATCTTGGGCCGCAGGGCCCAGTTGTGGCGACTTGGCGTCAGGCCCGGCTGGCCGAATCCCGCCAGCGGCGGTCTTTGCCCCTGGAAAGGCCCGGCCTGAGCGGGCAGATGGATTCCCGTCGGCTCACGCCGCAGCTCTAGGTTGGCCCGTGATGTTGGCCCGGGCCATTGATTATGGTCCATGGCGGCCCCCCTGCCCCGTGACCCCTTACGGCGGGTCAGAAACGCCCGCCGTGTGCAATTGCCAGCCGGTTCGTGCCTGCACATTACTCTGCGGCGTCGGTCATGCACAGGTCCCAGCAGAGGGCAGGGCTTTCATCCGATCCGCAGGCGGAGGACCGGCACCAGGGTACATCATTCATATGTATCTTGTCATGCTGATGTTGACATGACGTGCGGTCGAGGTACACACTGATAGCCATACCGGCCAGGCGGCAGGACAGGCAGCCAGCCGGACCCGGTGCCACGGGTGGACTGAGGGGGAGATCTCCTATGCCAGGACAGCCGTCTAGCCCTCATGCTCGCGTCAGTGGCGGTGGTCTGCGCCGGGTCACCGTAAACCTCACGCCACGTGCCTGCGCGGCGCTGGACCAGGCCGCCAAGCTCACCGGCGACAGCCAGACCGACACGCTCAACCGGGCCATCCAGATCTACGCCTATGTCATGAACGTCACCCAGAATGGCGGGGATCTCTATGTCCGCGATAAGGGGCACGACGAGCTAGAGCGGCTTCTCGTGGTCTAGCGGCTCGGGCCGGCTAGCGCTCGGGCCGGATAGCCTGGCGCCGGCCGGCGAGGCCCGGCGCCAGGCTGAACCGGGTCAGCCGGCCAGGCTGGCCCAGAAGGCGCACTGGTGCTCGGTCACGAAGTCCGTCTCGACCTGCGGCCGGGGCGGGACCAGCGACAGCGCCTGCAGGCCGGTCGGGGTGAACCGCGGCCAGGCCGCGCCGAACGACGGGGCGCCGAACCGGGCGAAGGTGGTCCAGTCCCGCTGCATCGCCGCGGCCAGGTCCTGCTGCGCGGACGTGAACGTGCCGGGCAGCGGGGTGCTGCTCAGCGTGAACAGGTACTGGAGCTCCGCGGCGTGGTAGGCGCCGTAGGGGAAGCCGACGTTGGGCAGGAACCGCATGGGCGCGTTCTCGTCGTTGAACTCGTAGGCGTAGGTGGGCACGTACTGCGACAGCGACAGCTCGGCCGACACCGCCGGGCAGGCGAAGATGGCGTCCGTGCCGACGGCGCCCAGCGCCACCGCGGGACTGGAGTACGCGCTCAGCGGGTACTTGGCCGCGATGACCGCGGCGGCCGCGGCGGGCACGCCCAGCGTGGAGGAGATCATCGACTGGTAGTTGGCCGCGGTGACCGGCGGGGTGCCCTCGAGCTGGTCGAGGCCGACGAACAGCCGCCACTCGTCGTGGTTGGTGCCGATGATGACGGGCACCCGGTGGAACTGGCCGCTCTTGAGCGCGGCGCCGATCGACTGGGGCAGCACCCGGCCGTCGAGGTTGGGCTGGTAGCCGCCGGGGTTCTCGTTATCGATGATCGTCGTCACCGACAGGTGGCGCAGGCAGCTCGCCACGTGGCTGGTGCAGCCGACCTTGGTCGCGAAGGACGCGCCCGCGCTCTCGGCGGTGGCCAGCGACGCCTGGGTCAGGGCGTAGGTGCCGCTCTCCACGATGGCCCGGGCGAACAGGCCGCGGGCGCCGGGCGACACCAGCTGGGACAGCACGCTCAGGCCGCCGGCCGACTCGCCGGCGATGGTGACGTCGCGGCGGTCACCGCCGAACGCGCCGATGTTGCGCTGCACCCAGCGCAGCGCGGCCTGCTGGTCCATCAGCCCGTAGTTGCCCGACTGGCCGCCCGGCCGCCGGGCCAGCGCCGCGTCGGCCAGGAAGCCGAGGGCGCCGAGGCGGTAGTTGATGCTGACCACGATGATCCCGTGGCGGACCAGCGCGGCCGGGTTGTAGTCGTCGCTCTCGCCGACCAGCAGCGAGCCGCCGTGGATCCAGACCAGGACCGGCAGCCGCCGGCCCCAGCTGTGCGCGGGCCGGTAGACGTTCAGGTACAGGCAGTTCTCCGAGGTGCTGGCCACCCCGAACGGCGAGGCCGGCTGGGGGCAGTGCGGCGCGAAGCTGGTGGCGGGGCGGATGCCGGGCCAGGGCCGCGGCGGGTGCGGCGGCCGCCAGCGCAGCCGGCCGACGGGCGGAGCGGCGTAGGGGATCCCGAGGAACTCCTCCATCGCGCCGGTGACGGTGCTCCCAACGGCTTTGCCGCGCAGCGCGCCGTCCGCGGTCGGCACCACCAGCCGGCCGCCCACCGGCCGCGCCGCGGCGGGGCTGGCTCCGGCGGCCGGCGCCCCGGCGAGCAGGGCGCCCGCGGTGATCAGTCCGAGGGCAATCCGGGTGAGCGACCAGCGACGTCCGCTTCCTGGCATCAGAGTCTCCCTTTACTGCTGGATGTGAGGAAGGCCGAACATGCTCCGGATGAATCGTCATTCATCGAGGATTTGCCTTATTCACTAGGCACTATCGGCTGACTATGAATCCAGATTCAGGGCAAGCTCAGGGCGCGCGCAAGCACTGAGGTCACTTTCGTGGCCAAACCGAGACCAGAACCCCCGGGCGGTACGTCGGCCCGCGGCCGGGATCTAGTGGTCGGGGATCCAGCTGCCGTGGAAGCCCAGCGGGATCCGCGCGGGCAGGTGCACCGTGGCCACGGGCTGGCCGGTGAAGTCCTGAGCGGCCAGGATGATCAGGTCCGAGGTGCCGCGGTCGGGGTTGTGCGCGAACGCCATGACGTAGCCGTCGTCCTCCGCCGCGTCGGCTGACCGGGGCGCGAACACCGCCTCGCCGACCACGGCGTCGCGGGCGAACTGGCGGACCTGCACCGTCCCGGCGCTCAGGTCGTGGCGCAGCAGCGCGTTGGTGAACGCGTCGTCGGCGAAGTCCCCGGTCGGGGTGATGGCCCGGGTGACCTCGCCGATCATGGCGCTGTAGCCGTAGCGGTGCGGCCGGGAGATGATCCGGTCGTCGACTCGCGGGAACTCCTGGCCGCGCTCGTCCAGCCGCTGCTGGGTCACCTTCCCGGCCACCGGGTCGATGGTCCACCGGTTCAGGCTGACCGGGCCGTGCGCGTTCCACAGCGTGGACGGGTCGAACGACTGGTCGTACTGGCACAGGTCCACGACCACCCGCTCGCCGTCGTCGTAGGCGTTCAGGCAGTGGAACACCCAGCACGGCGGGACCTCGAACCAGCGCGCGCCCGCCGAGCCGTCCCGCGGCAGCAGGCCGACCCGGGGCGGGTGGTCCGGGTTCCATACGTACGGCAGCTCCTTGTGCGCGGTCACCGCGTCCAGGCTGAAGGTGACCGGCAGGTCGAGCAGCACCACGTACCGGCCGGTGAGCGCGAAGTCGTGCATCATCGGCCCGTCGGGCACCGGGATGTCGGTGGTCCTGGCCACCCGGCCCGCGGCGTCCACCACCACGTGCTGAACATGGTCCCAGGCCCAGAAGTAAGCGATGGCGTGCAGCTCGCCGGTGGCCCGGTCGAGCTTGGTATGGGCGGCGAACCCGCCCGGCAGCGTGCCGCCGAAGTCGCACGGCCCGACCGTCTCCAGCTCCTCGGTCAGCTCGTAGGGCAGCGGCCCCGCCTCGACGGTGGCCAGCGTCCGGCCGCCGTGCCCGATGATGTGGGTGTTGGCCGCGAAGTCCATGCCCTCGTGCACCGGCCCGGCCGGCCACGGCTCGTGGTGGGCCGCCGAGACGGCCTTGGAGCGGACCCACCGGTTGCGGTACCACTCGGCCCGCCCGTCGCGCAGTCGCACGCCGTGCACCATGCCCGAGCCCAGGAACCAGTGGTAGTCCGGGTCGTCCAGGCCCAGCGGGTTCGGTCCGTTGCGCAGGTACCGGCCGGTCAGCTCGGCGGGCACCTGGCCGGTGACCGGCAGGTCGAAGGCGGTGATCTCCTCAGAAACCGGGGCGAACGAGCCCTCGAGGAATCGCTTCGGGTCGGGTGTCTGCTCCATCAAGTCCCCTCCTTGTGCGGCCATGCTCAGTCAATCCCGGCCGCGGCTGCTGGGTAAAGAGGAGTCATGATCCCGATGTGGCTGAGCGTGCTCGCGTGGGCGTACATCTCGGTGTGCCTGGCCTGCGCGGGCATCATCGCCGGGGACATCCTGATCGGCCGGCGGCGCCAGCCCATGGGCGTGATGAACTTCGTCTTCCCGATCACCGCGCTGTACTTCGGCCCGCTGGCGCTGGCGTTCTACTGGCGCTGGGCCCGCGTCCCGGCCCGCACGGCGGCCCGGGCCCCGATGCCCGCCATGGCCGGGGCGCCGGAGCGAGGCCCGGCTGGCGCCCCATCTGATAACAGCAAGAAGCGGCAGAGCCGCTACCGGCCGGGCTGGGTCACCATGGCCATCGAGACCAGCCACTGCGGGGCCGGCTGCTCGCTCGGCGACCTGATCGCCGAGTTCGTCATCTTCTGGCTGGCCCTGTCCATCGCCGGGCTGGCCCTGGGCGCCGAGTTCATCGGCGACTACCTGGTCGCGCTGGCCTTCGGCATCGTGTTCCAGTACTTCGCCATCGCGCCGATGCGCGGGCTGGGCCTGAAAGACGGCCTGGTCGCCGCGACCAAGGCCGACTTCATCTCGCTCACCGCGTTCGAGATCGGCCTGTTCGGCTGGATGGCGATCTTCCAGCTGGTGCTGTTCACCGGGTCCAGCGCCCTGACGCCCGACTCGGCCGCCTACTGGCTGCTCATGCAGGTGGGCATGATGATCGGGTTCGCCACCTCCTGGCCGGCCAATGTCTGGCTGGTGCGCAAGGGCATCAAGGTCCCTATGTAGGCGTCCAGCGGCGGTGCGCCGGGCCGGCCTCGGCCTGGCGGATCAGCTCCAGCCGCGGCCGGGGTCCCTCCAGCCGCCCGGCGGCCGGCCGCTGGCGGCCGGCCTGCCAGGCCTGCGGCCAGACCGCGGCCGGGCCGGCGTAGTCCTGCTCGGCGGCGGCGTGCAGCGTCCAGTTCGGGTTGTACAGGTGGGCCCGGCCGAGCAGGCACAGGTCGGCCCGGCCCGCCAGCAGGATCGAGTTCACGTCGTCGTAGGACGAGATCACGCCGACGGCCATGGTCGGGATGCCGGCCAGGTGCCGGATCTGGTCGGCGAACGGCGTCTGGTAGGACCGGCCGAAGGCGGGCTGCTCGTCCGGGCTGACCTGCCCGGTGGACACGTCCACGATGTCCGCGCCCGCGGCCGCGAACGCCTTGGCGATCCGCACCGAGTCGGCCCCGGTGATGCCGCCGTCGGCCCAGTCGGTGGCCGAGACCCGCACGCTGACCGGCTTGCCTGCCGGCCAGGCGGCCCGGACCGCGGCGAAGACCTCCAGCGGGAAGCGCAGCCGCCCGGCCAGCGACCCGCCGTAGGCGTCGCGGCGGTGGTTGGTCAGCGGCGAGATGAACGAGGACAGCAGGTAGCCGTGCGCGCAGTGCAGCTCGAGCACGTCGAACCCGGCTTCGTCGGCCCGGGCCGCGCCGGCCGCGAACTCGCCGGCGATCCCGGCCAGCTCGGCCGCGGTCAGCTCGTGCGGGACCTGGCTCACGCCGGGCAGGTAGGGCAGCGGCGACGGGCCCACCACCGGCCAGTTGCCGTCGGGCAGCGGCTGGTCGATGCCCTCCCACATCAGCCGGGTCGACCCCTTGCGGCCCGAGTGGCCCAGCTGGATGCCGATCTTGGCCTGCGACTCGGCGTGCACGAACTCGGTGATCCGCCGCCAGCGCCGGGCCTGCTCGTCGGTGTAGATGCCGGTGCAGCCGGGGGAGATGCGGCCCGCCTCCGACACGCACACCATCTCGGTCATCACCAGCCCGGCCCCGCCCAGCGCCTTGCCGCCCAGGTGGACCAGGTGGAACTCGCCGGGCAGGCCGTCGGTGGCCCGGTACATGTCCATGGGCGAGACCACCACCCGGTTGGCCAGCTCCACCTCGCGCAGCCGGAACGGCTGGAACATCGGCGGCCGCAGCTCGCCCGTGCCCAGCCCGCGGGCCTGCTCGTGCCGCGCGAACCAGCGGTCGGCGCTGGCCACGAACTCTGGGTCGCGGACCCGCAGGTTGTCGTAGGTGACCCGGCGGCTGCGGGTCATGATGTTGAACGCGAACTGCACCGGCTCCTGGCTGGTGTACTGGCCCAGGTTCTCGAACCACTCCAGGCTGGCCTGGGCCGCCCGCTGGGTCGAGGCCACCACCGGCCGCCGCTCGGCCTCGTAGGCATCCAGCGCAGTGCTGACCAAAGACCGGCCGACGCCCGGCTGCTCGCGCAGGCAGGCGGCCAGGGCCAGGGCGTCCTCCATGGCCAGCTTGGTCCCCGAGCCGATGGAGAAGTGCGCGGTGTGCGCCGCGTCGCCCAGCAGCACCACGTTGCCGTGACACCAGCGCTCGTTGCGCACCGTGGTGAAGCTGACCCACCGCGAGTTGTTGACCAGTACCTCGTGCCCGTCGAGCACGTCCGCGAACAGCTCGCGCAGCACCTCCACCGACGCCTCGTCGGACTGGCCCGGCGCGAGCGGCCCGGCCAGGCCGCCGAACCCGGCCCGCTCCCACACGCTCTCGTGCATCTCCACGATGAACGTGCTGCCCTTGGCGTCGTAGGGGTAGCCGTGCACCTGCATGACCCCGTGCGGCGTCGGCCGGACGTAGAACTTGAACGCGTCGAAGACCTTGTCGGTGCCCAGCCACATGTACTTGCAGCGCCGCACGTCCAGCTCCGGCCCGAAGACGTCGGCGTACCGGGCCCGCACCGCCGAGTTGACCCCGTCGGCCGCCACCACCAGGTCGTAGTCCCGGCTGAGCTGATCCACGTCCGGCGCCTGCGTCTCGAAGTGCAGCCGCGCCCCCAGCTCGCGGCAGCGCTGCTGGAGTATCTCCAGCAGCCGGCGCCGGCTCATGGCCGCGAAGCCGTGCCCGCCGCTGGTCAGCACCTGGCCCCGGTAGTGCACGTCGATGTCGTCCCAGCGGGCGAACTCCCGCTCCATCTGCGCGTACACGGCCTCGTCCGCGTGCTCGATGCCGCCCAGCGTCTCGTCGGAGAACACCACGCCGAACCCGAACGTGTCGTCGGCCGCGTTGCGCTCCCAGACGGTGACCTCGTGCTCCGGGCTGAGCTGGCGGGTCAGCGCCGCGAAGTACAGTCCGCCGGGGCCGCCGCCGATGACCGCGATACGCACCGCGCCGCTACCCCGCCACCCCGAGGCCGCCGGCCGCCTGGCGGAGCACGAAGCGCTGGATCTTGCCCGTGGAGGTGCGGGGCAGCCCGGCCACGAACTCGATCGCCCGCGGATACTTGTAGGGGGCAATCCGCTGTTTTACGAAGCTCTGCAACAGCGACTCGAGTTCCGGGCCGGCCTTGTACGCGCTCGTGAGGACGATGAAGGCTTTCACCAGCTGCCCCCGGGCCTCATCCGGCACCCCGACGACGCAGCATTCGGCCACGGCCGGGTGCGCCATCAGCGCCTCCTCGACTTCCGGGCCGGCGATGTTGTAGCCCGAGGAGACGATCATGTCGTCGCTGCGGGCCTGGTACCAGAAGTAGCCGTCCTCGTCCCGGACGAACGTGTCGCCGGTGATGTTCCAGCCGTCCTGGGAGTACACGGCCTGCCGGGGGTCGCCCAGGTACCGGCAGCCGGTCGGCCCCTTCACGGCCAGCCGCCCCGGCACCCCGTCCGGCACCGGCGCCCCGGCCTCGTCGAGCACCGCGGCCACGTAGCCCGGCACCGCCTTCCCGGTCGCGCCGGGCCGGATGTCCTCGTCGGCCGCCGCCACGAACACGTGCAGCATCTCGGTCGAGCCGATGCCGTCGATGAGCGCGATCCCGGTGGCGTCGCGGAACGCGTGCCAGGTGGCCGCAGGCAGGTGCTCGCCGGCCGACACCGCCCGCCGCAGCGAGCCGAGCTGCCCGGCCTTTCCTGCCGCGATCATCGCCCGGTAGGCGGTCGGCGCGGTCGAGCAGACCGTGACCTGGTGCGCGGCGATCGCGTCGGCCAGCTCGGGCGGGCTGGCCTTCTCGATCAGCAGCGTGGCCGCCCCGGCCCGCAGCGGGAACACCAGCAGCCCGCCCAGGCCGAACGTGAACGCCAGCGGCGGCGTGCCGGTGAACAGGTCGTCGGCCGCCGGCCTGATCACGTGCCGGGAGAAGGTGTCGGCGATGGCCAGCACGTCGCGGTGGAAGTGCATGGTCGCCTTGGGCCGCCCGGTGGTGCCCGAGGTGAAGGCCAGCAGCGCCACGTCGTCGGCCGCGGTGTCGGCGGGGGCGAACCACTCCGGCGCGGCCGCCGCCCGCTGGGTCAGGTCGCCGGGCTGGCCGCCGCCGTACATCACCGCCGGCGCGCCGCCCAGGTCGGCGGCCAGCAGGTCGTCGGCGAAGCGCGCGTCGCACAGGGCCAGGTCGACCCGGGCGATCTCGGCCACCGTGGACAGCTCGCCCGGCCGCAGCAGCGGCATCGTGGCCACCGCCACCGCCCCGGCCCGGACCACGGCCAGCCAGCAGGCCGCCAGCCACGGGGTGTTCGGCCCGCGCAGCAGCACCCGGTTGCCCGGCACGATGCCCAGCTCCCCGGTGAGCACCGCCGCCACCTGGCTCACCGTGCGCAGCAGGTCGGCGTAGCTCCAGGTCACCCCGCCGGGGGCGAGCAGGCAGCGGCGGTCGCCGCCGTGCCGCTCGATGACCGCGTCCAGTAGCTCCCGGCCGCAGTTGAGCCGGGCCGGGTAATCCAGCTCCGGCCGCCCGAACAGCAGCTCGGGCCAGCTCTCGCGGGGCGGCAGGTGGTCGCGGCAGAACGTGTCCACGTGCCCGGACGCGGCGACGTCCATCGTCATGCTTCAGTGTGTAGCGCTTGCGTCACGATAGTCAAGAGCCCGCGATACAGCCCGCGATGTCGGCCCGCGATGGCCGGGCCGCGCCGGGCGGGCTCAGGCGACGGCCAGGCCCTGGACCTCGACCAGGGCCGCCGGGTCCCAGAGCCGGCGGACGCCCACGGCGGCCATGGCCGGGTAGTCCCGCCCGGCCAGCCGCCGCCAGACCGCGCCGACCTCGGCCCCGTGCCGCCGGTAGTCCTCCAGGTCGACCAGGTACACGGTCAGCGAGATGAGCTGGTCCGGCCGCCCGCCCGCGGCGGCCAGCGCGGTCAGCAAGTTGCCCAGCGCCACCTCGAACTGGGCCACCACCCCGTCGCCCGTGATCTGCCCGTCGCCGTCCAGGGCGGTCTGCCCGGCCAGCGCGATCACCGTGCCGCGGGCCACCACCGCGTGCGAGAACCCCGACGGCCGGGCCAGCTCCGGCGGGTTGATCCGGTCAATGCTCATGAGGTTTCCTCCGCTCGCTTATGCCCTTCTACACTGGCCCGGTGTCCGCTGCCCAGGCTGCCCCGCCGCGGGACCTGATCCTGACCTTCTACGGGCTGTTCCGGGACGGCATCGGCGGCTCGATCTCCATCGCGCACCTGATCCGGCTGATGGCCGAGATGGACGTGGACGCGCCCGCGGTGCGCTCGGCCGTGTCCCGGCTCAAGCGCCGCGGCATCATCGAGTCCCGCGGCGTGGCCGGGGCTGCGGGCTACTCCCTGTCGGCCGGGCAGGAGCTGCTGGCCGAGGGCGATCCCCGCATCCTCGGCCGGACCGCGGCCCGGCTGGAGGACGGCTGGGTGCTGGCCGTGTTCTCGGTGCCCGAGCCCGAGCGCGACAAGCGGCACGTGCTGCGCTCCCGGCTTGAGCGGCTCGGCTTCGGGGCCGCGGCCGCCGGGGTGTGGATCGCGCCCCAGCACCTGGCCGCCGAGGCCCGGCACCGGATCGAGAGCCTCGGCCTGGGCGGCTACGTCGAGCTGTTCGAGCAGGCCCGCGCCCCCGGCGGCCTGCCCGCGGCGGTCCGGCGCTGGTGGGACCTGGACGCGCTGGCGCAGACCTACGCCGGCTTCTGCGCCGCCTACGAGCCCATGATGCGCCGCTGGTCGCGGGCTCGGCGCCCGCGGCGGCCGGACGACGCGGCCGCCTTCGCCGACTACATGCGGGTCGTGGACGCCTGGCGGAAGATCGTCTACCGCGACCCGCGGCTGCCCGCCGGGCTACTGCCCGAGGACTGGCCGGGCACCAGCGCCGAGCGCATCTTCTTCGGGCTGCACGCGACGCTGCACGAGGCGGCGGAGAAGCACGTGATGGCCGTCGTCGACCAGGGAGCAGCATGACCGACCAGCAGACCCTCAGCCTCGACCTGCTCACCGAGCGGGTCGCCCGGCTGCGCGAGCGGCCCGTGCCAGGCACCGACAAGGCGCTGGGCTGGCTGGCCCGCACGGGCCCGGTGACCTCAGCCGGGCTGGCCGCCGAGCGGCCCGCGATCTGGGACTTCGAGCTGCCGGTCATGGTCCTGCACGAGTCCGCCCTGGCCCACAACATCGAGGCCATGGCCGCCTACTGCGCGGCGGCCGGGGTGTCCCACGCCCCGCACGGCAAGACCCCGATGGCGCCGCAGCTGGTCGCCCGCCAGCTGGCGGCCGGGGCCTGGGCCGTGTCCGCGGCCACCGCCGCCCAGGCCCGGGTGTTCCGGTCCTTCGGCGTGCCCCGGGTGCTGATCGCCAGCCAGCTCACCACCCGCGAGGCCGTCGAGTGGCTGGGCCGCGAGCTGGCCGCCGACCCGGACTTCGAGTGCTACACCTACGCCGACAGCCTGGCCGGCGTGGCCCTCCTCGACGATGGCCTCCGCGCGGCCGCCCTCGGCCGCCAGCTCCCGGTGCTGGTCGAGCTGGGCTACCCCGGCGGCCGGACCGGCTGCCGGAGCATCGACGAGGCGCTGGCCGTGGCCGCCGCGGTACGCGACGCCGACGGGCTGGAGCTGGCCGGGGCGGCCGGGTTCGAGGGCGGCATCGAGCGCGGAAATCTGGACGCGACACTGGCTGCGGTGGCCTTGTTCCTGAGCGATATCCGGACCCTCGGCGAGCGGCTGCCCGGCTTCGGCGACGGCCGCGGGCGCCGGCCGGTCCTCAGCGCGGGCGGCAGCTCGTTCTTCGACGTCGTCTGCCGCGAGCTGGCCCCGGCCGACGCCCGGGTCGTGCTGCGCAGCGGCGCCTACATCGCCCACGACCACGGCCACTACGCCGAGAGCGGCCCGGCCAGCCGCCCGACGCTGCCCGGCCTGCCGCCCAGCCCCGAGTTCGCGGGCGCGCTGGAGCTGTGGGCGGCCGTGCTGTCGGTGCCCGAGCCGGGCCTGGCCATCGTCAACGTGGGCCGCCGCGACATCTCCTGCGACCAGGGCATGCCCGTGCCGCTGCGGGTCCGCCGGTCCGGGGTGACCGAGCCCGCGGCCGGCCTGCGGCTGACCAACATGGACGACCAGCACGGCTACCTGAGCATCACCGGCCCGCTGGCCCCCGGCGACCTGGTCAGCCTGGGCAGCACCCACCCGTGCACGACCATGGACAAGTGGCAGACCATCCCGGTGGTCGATGACAGCGATTGGGTCATCGACGCCGTGCACACCTTCTTCTAGCCGCCAGCGGCCAGCCGTTGGCCGGGCTGGCCGCTAGTCGGCCCGGATGCCGATGCCCGCCAGGTGGCGGGAGACCGCGGCCATCGCCGAGCGGTGCGGCAGCGCGCCCAGCAGCACCGCGTAGCGCAGCCCCTCCAGCAGGGCCGCCAGCCGCAGCCCCTCCGCGCTCGCGTCCAGGTCCGGGTCGCTGGCCGCCAGCAGCGCCTGGAGCGCTTCGGCGAACCCGGTGAACGCCCCCCGCATGGCCCGGGCCAGGTCCGGCTGCGCCGCGCCCCGCTCGATGAACGCCAGCGCCACCCGGACGTCGGCCCGGCTCTCCTCGTCGTGCGGTAGGTACTCCGCGGCCATCGCGTACAGCACCTTGACCGGTTCCGGCGGGCTGGCCGAGCCCGCGCGGTCCCGGATCCGCTGGGTGAACCGCTGGTGCACGCTCAGCGCCAGCCAGTGCTCCAGCGCGTAGGACAGCATCTCGTCCTTGCTGGCGAAGTAGTGCTGCACCGCCCCCATGGACACCCCGGCCTCCTGGGCCACCTCGCGCAGCGAGACCGCGTCGATGCCCCGCTGGCCGGCGATCGTCAGCAGCGCCTCCACGATGTGCGCGCGGCGCTCGGCCGGGTCAACCCGCTTCGGCATGCTCATCGCCTACCCGGAGTCAGTTATCTCGAGCGCCGATGAGCCAGCCAGCCCTTCGCTGAGCGTCCATAGCCGGGCCCCGGCCCTGGCGTCCCTGGCCAGGGCGCCGGGCTGGGCTGGCCGCAGGCGACGAAGTAGCCGCCCGTCACGTCGGCCACCTCGGGCGAGCTGGCCAGGTACACCGAGGTCCGCGCCCCGGTCGCCGGGCCGGGCCGGAACCGCAGGACGAGCCGCACCACCGCGCCCGGCGCGCCGGTGACGCTCCGGCCGAGCGCCGTGCGCACGAACCCCGGATGCAGGCAGTTGGCCGTCACGCCGGTGCCGGCCAGCCGCCTGGCCAGCTCGAAAGTGAACAAGACGTTGAGCAGCTTGGAGAGGGGGTAGGCCTGCCCGGGCGGTCCGTTCTGTCCGCCGCGGGCCAGGTCATCCCAGGGCACCGCCCGCACCTGCTGGTGGGCGGCGGACGAGACCGTCACCACCCGGGCCGGAGCGCTACGCTCCAGCAGCCCGCGCAGCAGGTTGGTGAGCAGGAACGGCCCCAGGTGGTTGGTCGCGAAGGTCGTCTCCAGCCCGTCGGCGGTCAGCTGCCGGCCGGCCGAGATCACGCCGGCGTTGTTGACCAGGACATCGAGCCGGTCATGCCGGGCCGCGACCTCCCCGGCCAGCAGTCGCACCTGGGCCAGGCTCGACAGGTCCGCGGTCAGGGCCTCGACCTGCGCCGGCGGCACGCGACGGCGGATCTCCGCGACGGCCGCCGCCCCGCGGGCCGCGTCCCTGGCGACGATGATCACGGTCGCGCCGAGCGAGGCCAGCGCCGCGGCCGTCTCCTGGCCGATCCCGCTGGTCGCGCCGGTCACCAGGCACGTCTTGCCCGACATCGTCAGCACGGCGGCGTCCTCACAGCTCGTTCTTGAAGATCTGGCCGTCCTTCATGATGAGCCGGAGCGACCGGTGCGGGGTGGTGAGCACGGCGATGTCGTCCAGCGGGTTCCCGTCGATGACCAGCAGGTCGGCCAGCGCTCCCGGCGCGACCACGCCGAGCTGTCCCTCGCGCTGCAGCAGCCGGGCCGCGGTGACCGTCGCGGACCGGATCAGGTCGGCCTGCGGCTGGATCTCGGACCGGATCATGAACTCCTGCAGCTGCTGGTCGTGCAGGTCGGCGAATAGGTCCGTGCCGTAGACGATCGGCAGGCCCGCCGCGTGGGCCATCTCCAGCGCCCCCAGCGCGCCGCTGATGACCTTCTCGAGCTTGACCGCGATCTCCGCCGGCAGCAGGCCCTCGCGGGACCTTGCGGCCAGGGCGTGGTAGGTGATGATGGTCGGAACATAGAACGCCTCGTGCCGCTGGAACAGCGGGATGCTGCTGGCGTCCATCAGGTTCCCGTGCTCGATGCTCCGCACGCCCGCTTCCAGGCCGCGGTTGATGGCCCGCGAGGTGTAGGCGTGGCCGGCCACGTAGATGTTGGCCGCCGTGGCCTCCTCGACGATGGCCCGCAGTTCCTCCATGGAGAACTGCGTCGAGTCGACCCGGTCGCTGGGCGAGTCGACCGCGCCGCTCAGGTAGACCTTGATGTGGTGCGCCCCGCGGCGCACCTCCTCGCGGACCGCCCGCCGGACCTCGGCCACGCCGTCGCAGATGACCCCGATGGCGGGGGAGTAGTAGTTGCCGTCGTACACCTGGCGGCTCGGCGCCCGCCAGTCGCCCGCCCCGCCGGTCTGGGACAGCTGCTTGCCGCCGTAGAACATGCGCGGGCCGGTGAAGTAGCCCTCCTCAACGGCCCTGGCCAGCCCGACCTCCCCGGCCCCGACGTCCCGGATGGTGGTGAAGCCCCGCGCGAGCATGCCCGCCAGGACATGGCCGGCGCGGGCGGCGACGTAGGTCGGCGGCCACTCGGCCATGGCGAAGATGTCGTGGTCCACGATCGCGGGGTGGGTGTGCGCGTCGATCAGCCCGGGCATGACCGTCCGGCCGGCGACGTCGAGGGTGAGTGCGTCGCGCGGGCCGGTCAGGCCGGGGCCGACATCCGCGATCCGGCCGTCCTCGACGGCCACGGACAGCCCGTCCTGCAGCGTGCCGTTCTCCGCGTCGAGCACCGACGCGTTGCGCAGGATCGTTACCGCCATGAGTCACCCGGCACCAGGCAGCGGCGGAAGAACCGGACGTGCGCCGCCAGCAGCTCCTCGATGATCTCCGGCGGCCAGGCCACGTGGGTGACGCCGGGCAGCAGGAGCAGTTCATGATCGCGCCCCGCGGCGGCCAGGGCCTGCGAGAGCTGCAGCGAGTGCCGCGGGTGCACGTTGTCGTCCAGCAGCCCGTGCACCAGCAGCAGCGGCCGGGTCAGCCCGGCCGCCAGCGGGAGCAGCGAGGTGCGGTCGTAGGCTTCCGGATGCTGAGCCGGGTGCCCCAGCCAGCGCTCGGTGGCGACCGTGTCATACCAGCGCCACTCGCTGACCGGCGCGCCCGCGATGGCCGCCGCGAACACGTCCGGGCGGCGCAGGACCGCCAGCGCCGACAGGTACCCGCCGAAGGACCAGCCGCGGATGCCGACGCGGCTGGCGTCGAGCTCGCCCGGATACTGCCCGACGACGTGCTCCAGCGCCGCCACCTGGTCCTCGAGGGCTGCGGTCGCCACGTCGAACCGGAACGCGCGCTCCCAGCCCGGGCCGCGCCCGGGCGAGCCGCGCCCGTCCGCGACGATCACCGCGAAGCCCTGGTCGGCCAGCCACTGCGGCTCGTAGAACAGCCGCCGCGCGCTCAGGACCTGCTGGGCGGCCCCGCCGTAAGGGGCCATCACGATGGGCAGCGGGCCAGCCGGCCGGACGTCGTCGCGGGGCAGCACGACCGCGGTCCGCAGCTCCCGCTCGCCCGCGGCCAGCAGCGTCACGCCGGGCGCGAAGGCCGGCTGGGGGAGTGAGGAGACCGTGGCGACCTGCTGCCCGCCGCTGAGCACGCGCACGGTGCTGCCGTCCTCGGTGAGCGTCTCCGACGAGATGGCCAGCAGCGAGCCGGCCGCCACCGCGCTGTGCAGGCCCGGCTGGCCGGACAGCCGGGTGACCTCGCCGGTCCGGTGATCGAGGGAGTAAACGTGCCGCTCGACCGGCTCGGTCGTCGCGCAGAAGATGGTCGCCTCGCCGGCGGTGCCGGCCACGCTGATGACCTGCAGCCCCGGCGGCGTCACCGGCTCGTCGCCGACGACCAGGCGGTGGGTGTCCTCGGAGGACGCGGCGTGCAGCAGCCGGCCGTTGCCCAGGAGGCGCGGGGTCCCCGGAGTGAGCTCCAGCCAGGCCGGATCGGTGTCCGCCTGGAGCAGCCCCGTCGCGCCCGTCTCGGGATCGACGCTCCGGATCTCGCTGCGGCCGTGATCGCGGGTGTGCAGGACCAGCAGCAGCCCGGCCGGATCCCACCGGACCGCCAGGAGGTAGGGAAGCTCGTCGGTGGGGACGTCGACGGGCGTGGTCGAACCGTCCAGGCCGGCCAGCAGCAGGCGGACGTCCGGGTTGGCCGTGCCGGCGAACGGGTACCGCTGCCGCACCGGCTCGGTCGACGCATCCGACGGATCACCCAGCCACCAGGACGCGACGTCATGCTCGCTGACCCGCGCCACCAGCAGCCGCTGGCCATCGGGACTCCACCAGCAGCCGTGGTGGCGGCTCATCTCCTCGGCGGCGCCGAACTCGGCCGCGCCGAAGCTCACCTCCGGGTCCGGGTCCGACAGCTCCAGCAGCACCCGGCCGTCCAGGCCGGTGACCCGCAGCGCCCGGCCGGCCAGCCAGGCGACCGCGTTCCCGTCCGGGCTGAGCTGAGGGTCGACGCACGGGCCCGCGACCGGAATCTCGCTCGTGACGCCGCTCTCGAGGTCACCGGCGAACAGCCGCCCGGACAGCGCGAACACGGCCCGCCGGCGCGTGTCCAGGGTGTAGGCCACGATGCCGCGCGCGGTCTCCCGGTTCCGCTCACGACGGCGCTGCTCGGCGGCCGGGATCAGCTCGGGCTCGCCGTCCAGCAGCGCGCGCGGGTCGGCCAGCAGCCGTTCCTCCCCGGTCGCGGGGTCGAGCGACCACAGGCCGGTGACCGGGTCGTCGGCCGCGAGCGCGCGCAGGAACAGCAGCCGGCCGGCGGCGAACGCCAGGTCCCGCGGCCGGCCGAGCAGGAACCTGCGGCTGTGCGCGAACCGCCGCAGCCGCTCGTCGGTGTCAGTGGTCACTGCGAGCCCATCACTGCCTGCCGTCACCTGGGCAGCGTATCCCGCGACCCGTTTCCAATGCACTCGCATTGTGATCTTCGCGTGGAGCTTTTACAATGCGGATGCATGGGCAACGATACCGAGGAGATCCGCCGGGCTCGCAACGGCGAGGTCGAGATCGCCTACCAGACCTTCGGCGACGCCGGCGGCGAGCCGCTGCTGCTCATCGCCGGCCTCGACTTCCAGATGGTGACCATGTGGCCGGACGGGTTCTGCCAGGCCCTGGCCGACCGCGGCTTCCGGGTGGCCCGGTTCGACAACCGCGACACCGGCCTGTCCACCCACGTCAAGCCGCCCGCAGCGCCCGGCGGCCGGCCGCTGCGGGTGCTGTTCCGCCGCACCGAGCCCGCCTACACCGCCGCCGACATGGCCGCTGACGGCGTCGCCGTCATGGACGCGCTGGGCTGGGACTCCGCCCACGTCATGGGTGCCTCCATGGGCGCCGGGCTGGCCCTGGCCACGGCCATCCTGTTCCCGTCGCGGGTGCGCACCATCACGTTCGTGATGGGCATCGCCCCGGCCGCCGCCCTGTCCCTCGCCGCGCTCCGCTACCTCAACCTGCCCAACCTGGCCCGCTTCGGCCGCCTGGCCCGGCTGCCCGACACCGAGGACCGCCCCGTCGTGTCCGAGGTCGAGGTCATGCGGATGCTCGCCTCCCCCAACCACCCCTTTGACGAGGCCTGGGCCCGGTCCGCGGCCGAGCTCAGCCACGCCCGCGCACCACGGGACCGGGGCACCACCCAGCGCCACCTGGCGGCGGGACGGGCCTCGATCCACCTGTACCGGCGGCTGGGCGAGATCACCGCGCCCGTGCTGATCCTGCACGGCGCCGACGACCCCCTGGCCCGGGTGTCCGGCGCCCGCGCCCTGGCCCGCCGCCTGCCCGGCGCCCGCCTGGAGATCTATCCCGCCATGGGCCACGAGATCCCGCAGCACCTATGGGCCACCATCGCCGACGCCGTCGCCGCCCAGGCCCGAGCCGCGGGCCGATAGCTAGGAGCGGGCCGGGCGGAAGACCTGGACCAGCACCCGGAGGGCCAGGATCGCCGCCACCGCCAGCAGGCAGTAGCCCAGGAACTGGTACAGGCTGACCCGCGGCGTCAGCACCGGCCCCCCGTGCAGCCCCAGCAGCAGCACCGCCATGATGCCCGACGCCGCGGCCAGGAACGTGATCAGCACCTGGTGCAGCAGCCCCGTCACCACCCGCCGGTCCGCCTCGTGGGCCAGCAGCCGGACATTCACCGAGAGCTGGCCCTTCTCCACCGCCGCCGTGATCCGGTCCAGCCGGCGCGGCAGCCGCCGCAGCATCGGCAGCAGCGCCGTCAGCTCGTCCGCCGCCGTCTGCTGGAGCGCCTCCGGCCGGAACTGGCTCGCGAACGCCCCGGTCGCGAACGACCGCGCCTCCGCGATCAGGTCGAAGTCCGGGGCCAGGCTGGTCAGCGTCCCCTCCACCGTGCCCAGCGAGCGGAACACCGCCGCGATCTCCGGCGGCACCGCCAGCCCGTGCTCGGCCACGATGCGGAACAGGTCCGCGAACATCCGCACGTCCGGCACCAGCCCCGGCCCCAGGTAGCGGGTCATGAACCGGCCCAGGTCCCGCTCCAGCGCCAGCTCGTCCAGGTCCTCCGGCCGGTCGACTACCGCCAGCAGCGCGTCCGTCAGCCGCACCGGGTCGCCCCGGTCCAGCGCCAGCAGCAGCCGCTGCAGCGCCCCGCGCAGCTCGGCGTCGATGCGGCCCACCGAGCCGAAGTCCAGCAGCCCCAGCCGCCCGTCGCGCAGCAGCAGGATGTTGCCCGG
Source organism: uncultured Actinomycetota bacterium (assembly GCA_963730265.1). GTDB lineage: Bacteria > Actinomycetota > Actinomycetes > Streptosporangiales > Streptosporangiaceae > DASUBV01. The sequence continues at coordinate 1,987,047 of CAVSRG010000009.1, read as the reverse complement.
ATGCGGGTCCGCGTGGAACACCCCGTCCAGCATGATCTGCCGCAGCAGGCTGTCCAGCAGCGCACGGGCCAGCTCCGCCCGGTCCGCGCCCAGCCGGTCCAGCAGCGGCCCCGCCGCCGCCAGCGACACCCCGTCCAGGCGCTCCATCACCAGCACCTGTCCCGTGCACAGCCCGCTGACCGGCGCCGGCACCACCACCCCGGCGCCCGCCCGGCTCGCCGCCGCCCCCACCGCCTTCAGGTTGCTGGCCTCGATACGCAGGTCCAGCTCCTCGCGCAGCGCCGCCGCGAACCCGCGGGCCAGCGTCACCGCCCCGATGGCCCGGCCCCAGCGCGTCGCCCGCTCCAGCCGCTGGGCCAGCCGGCCCAGGATGTCCAGGTCGCTGTCCACCGTGCCGCGAACCCCCGGCCGGCGCACCTTCACCACCACCGCCTCGCCTGAGGTCAGCGTCGCCGCGTGCACCTGCGCCACCGACGCCGCCGCGATCGGCGTCCGGTCCAGGCTCGCGAAGATCTCGTCCGGATCGGCCCCCAGCTCCGTCCGCAGCACCTCCTCGATCGCTGGCCAGGCCACCGGCGCCGCGTGGTCCTGAAGCTGGCTGAGCTCGTCGATGAACTCCGGCGGCACGATGTCCCGCCGCGTCGAGATCACCTGGCCCAGCTTCACGAACGTCACCCCGCCGTCGTCCAGCGCCAGCCGCAGCGCCCGGGCGAGCTGCGCCCGCCCCTGCGACGTCGCCAGCTCCGCCCGCCGCCGTCCCCGCAGGTACGGCGTCAGCCCGTGGCGCAGCAGGATCCGGCTGATCTGCGCGTAGCGCCGCGCCCGCTGCGCCCGCCCGCGCAGCCCGCGGGCCAGGTACAGCGGCCCCGGCAGCGACCCGCTCGGCACCAGCGCCTCCGCCACCACCAGGAACACCATGCCGACCAGCAGCGCGATGACCACGCCCAGGATCACGAACCACAGCGCCGGCAGCACCTGCCCCTGGCGCAGCTCCGCCCGCCCCGCCAGCGCCGTGATGATCGGTGAGGCGATCACGAACGCCAGCACCCCCGCCGCCAGCGTGCGCAGCGCCGAGAACTGCAGTCCCAGCAGCCGGCGCACCCCGAACGCGAACAGCAGCACCGTGAGCACCGTGAACAAGACGATCAGCGGAACAGCCAGTGCGGTCATGGCTGGCCAGCCTAACGAGGGCGGTTCGCTATACTAGAGACCACTCTGGTCCGTGCTCCCACCGAACCACGCCGCAGAACGGGAGCACCGACGCCGCGCTCGCGGGCCCCGGAGGGGCGGCAGTCATGAGCCCCTGCCCTTCCGGAGGTACACGAACATGAACATCGGTCTCGGCCTGCCCATCAGCGACACCGCGGTCCTGCTCGACTGGGCCCGGCGCGCCGACGCTGGCCCGTTCACCACCCTCGGCCTGCTCGACCGGCTCGTCTACGACAACCCCGAGCCCCTCGTCACGCTGGCCGCCCTCGCCGCCGTCACGACCCGGATCCGCGTGCAGACCGAGGTACTGCTCGCCCCGCTGCGCCAGCCCGCCCTGCTGGCCAAGCAGGCCGCCACCCTCGACCGTCTGTCCGGCGGTCGCTTCACCTTGGGCCTGGGCATCGGTGACGCCCGCCGCCATGACGACTTCGCCGCCGCCGGCACTGACCCGCGCACGCGCGGCCGGCGACTCGATGAGCAGATGGCCGTCATGCGCCGCGTCTGGTCCGGCGACTCCTACGGCAGCGACATCGGCCCCATCGGCCCCGCGCCGGCGCGGCCCGGTGGCCCGGAGGTGCTGTTCGGCGGCTTCCGGCCCGCCGCGCTGGAACGCGTGGCCCGGTGGGGTGACGGCTTCCTGGCCGCTGCCCCGCCGGCCTGGGCCGGGAACCTGTTCCGCAGCGTCGAGCAGGCCTGGCAGGCGGCCGGCCGGGCCGGCCGTCCGAAGATCGTTGCTCAGGTCAACGTGGCTCTCGGGTCGCCAGACGTGATCGATGATGCTCGAGGCGCCATCGGGAGCTACTACGCCTTCACTGGTGATCCTGGTGCTGCGGTCGATGGCCTGCTCACTGGGCCTGGCTCGATCCGGGCCGGTGTTGCTCAGCTGGCGGAGCTGGGCGCGGATGAGGTCATGCTCTATTGCTGGGCGCGTGATCCCGGGCAGGTCGACCGGATCGGCGACCTTCTGGCCTGAGGTGCTGACGCGGATACCGTGGAGCCGACCTAGCCAGACTCTGGAGGCCATGGCGGTGCCGGCTACGTCGCGGCGGAGGATCGAGATCGTCGATTACAACCCGGCGTGGCCGGTGCTGTTCGGCGAGCTAGGGCCAACGTTGCGGGCGGCGCTGGGCGCGGTGGCGCTGCGGATTGACCACATCGGCTCAACCGCGGTGGCCGGCCTGGCCGCCAAGCCGATCATCGATGTGCAGATCTCGGTCGCTGCCTTCGAGCCCGTCGAGGCCTTCAAGGATCCCCTTGAGCAGCTGGGCTATGCCTACCGACCGGACAACCCCGAGCGCACTAAGCGGTACTTCCGCGAAGCCCCCGGCCGCCGCCGGACCCATCTCCATGTCCGGCGCGCGGGAAGCTTTTCCGAGCAGGTACCGCTGTTGCTGCGCGACTACTTGCGTTGTCACGGCCATGTCGCGGCCGAGTTCGCCACCGTGAAGCGGCGCCTGGCCGGGCAGTTTCCCTTTAACGGCGCGGGCTACACCGACGCCAAGGCTCCGTACGTCTGGGAGATCATCCGCCAGGCGGACGAGTGGGCTCAGCTGGAGGGCTGGGCGCCGGGACCGAGTGATGCCTGAATCGGGAGACTGGAGACGTGCGGCACAGTAGGGCCATGCCTGCGTATAAGCCGATGCCATTCCACCTCCAGACCGAGCGGCTGAGACTGCAGCCATGGACCGAGTCGGACGCCGGAGAGCTCCGTGTCCTTCACTCCGAACGCGGTAACGGGACGCCGACGGCTGAGGACACCCGGGCGCTTATCGCGAACCATCTCGCGGCAACGGCGACGACGGGGATCGCCTTGCTGCCCATCCGGCGCCGCGACGAAGGCGACTTCATCGGCTATTGCGGACTGATCATCGGCCGCTCCACCGTCGAGGAGCCGGAGATCGCTTATGAGCTGCTGCAGCGTGCGCACGGCCGTGGCTACGCCACCGAGGCAGCGCGCGCGGTGCTCGATGCTGCGATAGCGACGGGGCGGAAGCGGCTCTGGGCCACTACCCGGGCATGGAACACGCCGTCGCTCCGTGTCCTTGAGAAGCTCGGCTTCGAACGCGATCACGTTTCCGCAGACGACCGCGGCGAAGTGATATGGCTCACGCGCTCGCTGCCTTAGTACGGGCCACGCCCCCGTACCGGAACCCGCTAGCAAGATCACAATCTACGGCTGGAGTACTAGGCCGCGGTGGCGGGCGGGCCGTGTGCTGGCGGGTCGGCCCAGAGGGGGTCCTGGCCGGGTGGGGGGCTGTGGCTGTGCAGGGTTTTGCGGCCGTCGGGGCTGACCGCCGTGGTGGTGCCGTCGGCCTGGAGTTGCAGCGTCCAGCCCCAGCGGTGCACGGCGATGAGGTGGTGGAACATGCACAGCAGGGTGAGGTTGTCGAGCCTGGTCGGTCCGCCCTGTGATCGGGGGATGACGTGGTGGACGTGGCAGCGGACGGGGGGGCGGCGCAGCCGGGGAAGGAGCAGTGCCGGTCGCGCTGCGTGACGGCGCGGCGCAGGTGGGGCGGGACTTGCTCGGTGGGCGCGCCGAGGTCCAGCGGGAGGCTGGGGGAGGGGAAGAACCCGCCGGTGAGCTGGGTCCGCAGATAAGACGCGAGCCCGGCCGGGCCGGACAGCAGGCTGACGGCATAGCGGAGCAGGGTGTCCTGGAGGCGGGCCAGGCCGCCGGGCGTCGGTGACGGGTCCGGCCGGTGGCGGGCGAGGCCGGGAGGCCGGGCAGGGCGCCGGGGATGGTGGCGCGGGGTGCGGGCGGGTGCTCGTCGCAGGCGCACCGGGGCCCCGCGGCGGGGACCGGGTCGGTGCTGGTGATCAGGTTGGCCAGGTCCCCGGTGAGCAGGTCGGTGACGGCGCGGGCGAGGAGGTTGCGGTCGAGGTGGCCGCAGACCATGGGCGCGATCTTGGCGTCGCAGGTGTAGGCGGCGGCGGCCTTGCCGGTGAGCCAGCCGGGCTGGCCGGCGCGGGCGGCGGCGCGGCGGGCGGCGCGGGGCCGGGGCCGTCCGAACGGGTCACGGGGGTCGGGGCCGATCAGCTCGTCGATGTCGGGCCGGGCCGACGAGGGCCCGCCGCGGGCCTGGCTGCCCTCGCCGGGCTGGCCGGCGCCGGGGTGGTCCGGGTACGGGTCAGCCGGGTCAGTGTCGTTACTGCTGGGCTGGCATGGGCCGCCGGGCTGGCTGCCCTCGCCGGGCTGATTGGTGCCGCCGGTCGGGCTAGTGTCCGGGTGGCCGGCGGACGCGCCGGTCAGGCTGGTGTCGCCGTCGCCGTCGCCGTCGCCGCTGTCGCCGGGCTGGCTGTGGCCGAGGTGGCGGGCGAGCCAGGTGCTGGCGGCGTCACTCGCGCCGGGCATGTTCATCAGCTCGTCGAGGGTCAGGTGCAGCTGGACCTGGGCGGCCTGGCCCGCGCGGTCGGGGAGGCAGCCGGAGGCGAGGAGGAGGCGCATGGCTTCTTCGAGGGCGTCGTGGCGGCGCTGCCCGGCCGACCGGTCGTCCTCCGGGCCGGCTTTCTTCCCGAGCGTGTCCGAGGACTTCGGTGAGTGCGGCGAGGCATTCGGGGGTGAGGTCGCCGTCGGCTTTGCCGTGGCCCTGGAACAGGCGGGTCAGCCGGAAGAACCGGTCCTTGAACCGGGCATCATCATCTTCGTCGCGGTCGGGCGGGGTGACCTGGGAGTAGATCTGCTCGGCCAGCCGGGACAGGCCATCCAGGTCCAGGCCCTCAGCAGCCTTCTCGGCCAGGAACTCATCCGCACCGTCGCGGTAGGCATACGGCAGCGTGTCGGTCCAGCCGCAGATCTTGCGAGCGTAGGACTCAGTGATCGTCCCGGCCGCGAGGGCGTCGGCGACCACGGGGTGGGCCGACAGGCGGCGCATCCACCCGATCGACCCCGACGCCGCCTGGGCGGTCACCTGGGTCTGCCAGGCCAGCCACGGATGGGAGCCGCCGTGGCCGTCGTCGGCGTAGCCGCCCTGGGCGGTGAACGCGGTCAGCACCCGCGGCGCGGGCCGGCGGTGTGCTGGGACTGCAGCCCGCTCGCAGCTCCCGCAGCAGCCTGGCCTGGGTCACGGCCGGCAGCGAAGCGGCATCAGCTGCGGCGAGGTAGCCGAGCCCGGCGCGGACCAGGTCCATGGCCTCATCGACCGAGGCGAAGGAGGTGTCCGGTGCGGCTGGAGCTGGCATCCGGCGACCTCCGTCCCTGGCCTCGAACTCGCTTTCGATTACACCTTGACGGTATCGGCCGGGTACGACAGTTCCGGGGGGCTGCCGAGCGCTGTTAGGGAAGAATTTCAAGATCTTTCTGGGCGGGTCACGTCTGGCCGTCCTGCCAGCCCGGGCGGACGACGCCGGCCTGGTAGGCGAAGACGACCAGCTGGGCGCGGTCCCTGGCCCGGAGCTTGGTCATGGCCCGGGCGGCGTGGGTCTTGACGGTGGAGGCGCTGACGAAGATCTTGCGGGAGATCTCCTCGTTGGACAGGCCGAGGGCGATGAGCGCGACGACCTCGCGTTCGCGCGGGGTGAGCTCGTTGAGTCCGGGCACGGGGCGGGCCTGGCGGGTGTGGGTGGCGAACTCGGCGATGAGGCGGCGGGTCACGGTGGGGGAGAGCAGGGCCTCGCCGGCGGCGACGACGCGGACGGCGCGGATCAGCTCGGCGGCGTCGGTGTCCTTGACGAGGAAGCCGTAGGCGCCGGCGCGCAGGCCCTCGAAGACGTACTCGTCGAGCTCGAAGGTGGTCAGGATAACGATGTGCACGTCGCCGAGGCCGGAGCTGGCGGCGATGCGGCGGGTGGCCTCGATGCCGTCGAGACGGGGCATGCGGATGTCCATGAACAGGACATCGGGACGGCAGCGGGCGGCGACGCGGACGGCCTCTTCGCCGTCGGCGGCCTCGGCGACGACCTCGATGTCGTCCTCGGCGTCGAGCAGGGCGGCGAAGCCGGCCCGGACGAGTTCCTGGTCATCGGCCAGGGCGACGCGGATCACGGCTGGCCCTCACGGTCCTGGCGATCTCCGGGGTCCTCAGGGCGCTCCCGGAAGGGGAGCCAGGCGCGGACCTGGAAGCCACCACCGGGGCGGGGGCCCGCCTCGAGCGTGCCGCCGAGAGCGCTGGCGCGCTCGGTCATGCCGGCGATCCCGTTGCCGGAGCCGCCAGCCGACGGCGGCGCGGACACGGGCACGGACCGGGCGGCGGGCGGGCCGTCGTCGTCCACTTCGACCTCCAGGCCGTGGTCGGCGTAGCCGAGGCGGACGGTGGCGCGGCTGCCGCCGGAGTGGCGGGCGGTGTTGGTCAGCGCTTCCTGGATGATCCGGTAGGCGGACAGGTCGACGTCGGCGGGCAGCCGCAACGGGGCGCCGTCTTCCTCGACGCGGACAGTCAGCCCGGTGGCGGCGGCGTGGTCGACGAGGTCGCCGAGGCGGGCCAGGCCGGGTGCGGGAGCGCGGGGGGCACCGCCGTCGGCACCACTGCCCGTACCGCCGTCGGCATCGACGTCGCGCAGCACGCCGAGCACGGAACGCAGCTCGACCAGGGCCTGCTTGCTGACGTCGTTGATGGTCGACAGGGCGGTGCGGGCCCGTTCGGGCTGGCGGTCCATCAGGTGCAGCGCGGTGTTGGCCTGGACGTTGATGACGGCGATGTTGTGCGCGACGACGTCGTGCAGGTCCCTGGCCATGCGCATGCGCTCCTCGCTGGCCCGGCGGCGCAGCTCCTCGTCGCGGCTGCGCTGCGCGTCGGCGGCCCGCTGGTTGCGGTTGCGGATCAGCTCGGCGACGAGCAGCAGGAAGATCAATCCGGCGGCCAGGGCGACGGCGCCGGTCACGGAGGTCTGGCCGGCGCGACCGACACGCCAGGGCGGCCAGATGGAGCCGAGGTAGCCGATCACCAGGGAGGCGATGGCGGCGGCCCGCCTGCGGGCCAGCACGGCGGTGAAGAAGGCGACAATCAGCGCGAACCAGACAGCATCGGCGTTGAGCCTGGACGCGACCAGGGCGGAGGCCAGGGTGATGGCCAGGACGGCGACGGGGTAGCGGCGGCGGGCCAGCAGGGACAGCCCGCCGGCGGCCAGGACCAGGTAGGCGGCCAGGCCGGGCGCGGCGTGGTGATGCCAGGACACCGACGCGCGGGTGCCGAGGATCTCCAGCGCGATCACGACGGCGGCGATCACGGCGTCCACGGCCCAGCGTCGCCGGGCGGCGGCCCTGGTCGGGCTGGGCCGGTGGTCGGCGGGCCCGGGTCTGGTCATCACGTCCTGTCAGGTTGGCTCGGTCAGCTAAACGGTACGCGGCGAGCCCGCGGGAGGGCATCGGCCATGAGACGACATCCAGGGGCGCCGTCTACCCCCAGCGAGGTAGAAGGCGGCCGTTGCGCTGCGCGGATGGATGACCGCGGACGGCCCGCCTGGCCGGCGACGGGGCCGGGGCCCGCCCGGCAGCCTGGAGCCAGCGACCTGTTGCGCGGGCTGGCGGCGGAGGGCACCACGGTGCTGGTGTCGGCGGCGAACTGACCGGCCGAATACCGATTAGCCGCGCACTGGGCCGCGCTGTGGAAAACTTGGATGGTGACAGACTCCCCCCGACCGCTGCGCCTGGCTGAGGCCGCCGGCGTGCTGTCGCTGGCGACCGATCTGTCGATGGGCCAGCCGCTGGAGCACGGTCTCCGCACGGCGGTGGTGGCCGTCCGGATGGCCCAGGCCATGGGGCTGTGCGTGGACGACCAGGTAACGGTGTTCTACACCGGGGTGCTCCATTTCGCCGGGTGCACGGCCGAGAGCGAGATCGACGCCCGGTTCTTCGGTGACGAGATCGCGGCCCGGCCGCAGATGCTGGGCGCGCAGTTCGGGTCCCGGCGCGAGCTGATGACCATGGCCATGCGCACCGCTTACTCAGGAGAGCCCGCCGCTGATGCGGGCGGCGATGATGGCCCGCTCGGCGGTGGGCGGCATGGCCGAGTTCCGCAAGTGGGCGGCCAGTCACTGCGACGTGGCCCGGATGCTCGGCGCGCGGATGGGCTTCTCGGAGCCCGTCCAGGAGTCGCTGCGGCACCTGTACGAGCGCTGGGATGGCAAGGGCATGCCCGGTGACCAGCGCGGCGACGCAGATCCCGCTGGCGGTGCGGCTGATGCAGGTGGCCCAGGACGCCGACGTGGCCTGGCAGCGCGGCGGCGCCGACGCTGGCCCGGCACGTGGTCACCGACCGGGCGGGCTCCGGGCTGGACCCGCAAGCGGTGACCGCGTTCCTGGACGCCGGCGAGCAGGTCTACGAGGGCCTGGACGCCCCGTCCATCTGGGACGACGCCATGGCCGCCGAGCCCGGCCCGCAGCCGGTCATCACCGAGGAGCGGCTCGACGACTGCCTGTCCGCGGTGGCCGACTTCGCCGACCTGAAGAGCATGTGGACGATCGGCCACTCGCGCGGGGTGGCCGCGCTGGCCGAGGAGGCCGCCGTGGTGGCCGGGCTGGCCACGGCCGACGTGCTGCTGGTCCGCCGGGCCGGGCTGGTGCACGACATCGGCCGGGTCGCGGTGCCGGTCGGCGTCTGGGCCAAGCCGGGGCCGCTGACCCGCGACGAGCGCGAGCAGGTGCGGCTGCACGCCTACCACAGCGAGCGGGTGCTCGACGTGACGCCGGGGCTGCGCCCGCTGGCCCGGCTGGCCGGGTCGCACGGCGAGCGCTGCGACGGCTCCGGCTACCACCGGGGCAGCCAGGCCGGGGACCTGCCGCTGACCGCCTGGCTGCTGGCCGCGGCCGACTGCTACCAGGCCATGCGCGAGCCGCGGGCCGTACCGGGCCGCGCTGTCGGCCACCGAGGCGGCCGACGAGCTGAGCCGGGACGCCGAGGCGGGCCGGCTCGCGCCGGAGGCGACGAACGCCGTGCTCGTCGCCGCCGGCCAGCCCCGGAGGCCGATGCGGCGGCCCGCCGGGCTGTCCGAGCGGGAGTGCCAGGTGCTCGGCCTGCTGGCCCGCGGGCTGGCCACCAAGCAGGTGGCCCGCCGGCTGGGCATCTCCGCCGAAGACCTGCGACCATCACATCCAGCGGGTCTACGCCAAGGCCGGGGTGTCGACCCGGGCCGGGGCCACCTTGTTCGCGCTGGAGCACGGGCTGGTCAGTCCCGACTGAGGCCAGGCCTAGCTAGCCCTCAGACCGAGGCCAGGCTGCGCAGGCTCTGCTTCAGCGAGCCCATGGTGGCCACCACCGCGCTCGGCTCGTACCCGCAGTGCGCCATGCAGTTGTCGCAGCGCGGGTCCTTGCCCCGGCCGTAGGCGTCCCAGTCGGTCTCGTCCAGCAGCTCCTGGTACGACTGGGCGTAGCCGTCCGACATCAGGTAGCAGGGCTTCTGCCAGCCGAACAGCGAGTAGGACGGAATTCCCCACGCCGTGCACGAGAAGTCGACCTTGCCCTCCAGGAAATCAAGGAACAAGGACGAGTGGTTGAGCCGCCACTTCCGACGCCGCCCGTCAGCGAAGGCCTGCTTGAACAGGTCGCGGGTCTGGGTCACGCCCAGGAAGCCGTCCTGATCGGGCGCCTTCTCGTAGGCGTAGCCCGGCGAGATCTGCATCCGGTCGATGCCTAGCTCGTCGTTGAGGTAGTCGAGCACGTCGCGCACCGTGTCCGGCGTGTCGGTGTTGAAGAACGTGGTGTTGGTGTAGACGTTGAACCCGGCCGCCTTGGCCGCGCGGATGGCCGCCACGGCCTGGTCGAACACCCCGGTCTTGCTCACCGACTCGTCGTGCCGCTCGCGCAGCCCGTCGATGTGCACCATCCAGGCGAAGTTCCGGTTCGGCTTGAACTTGTGCAGGTGCTTGGGCATCAGCACGGCGTTGGTGCACAGCAGGATGAACTTCTTGCGCTTGAGCAGCTCGGCCACGAGCTGGTCCATCTGCGGGTGCATGAGCGGCTCGCCGCCCGAGATGGCCACCATGGGCGCGCCGCACTCCTCCACCGCGGCCACGGCCTGCTCGACCGGCATCCGTCGCTTGAGCTCGCTGGCCGGGTGCTGGATCTTGCCGCACCCCGCGCACTTGAGGTTGCAGGCGAACAGCGTCTCCAGCTCCAGGACCAGCGGAAACTTGTCCTTGCCCCGCAGTTTCTGCTGGACCAGGTAGCCGCCCAGCTTCACCGACAGGTGCAGCGGAAGTCCCATCAGCAACTCCGTTCCCTCGCGCCTATTCGGCACACATACAGACTGTATGGACCATACTAGCTGTATGGAGACCGGCCGATACGAGCAGCATGCCGCCGACACCCGGCAGGCCCTGCTGGCGGCGGCCCGCGCCCTGTTCGCCGAGCAGGGCTACGCGGCCACCGGCACCGAGCAGATCGTGGCCAGGGCCCGGGTCACCCGCGGCGCGCTCTACCACCACTTCCGCGGCAAGGCCGACCTGTTCCGGACGATCATGGAAGAGGTCGCGCTGGAGGTCGCCCAGCAGGTCACGGTGCGCGAGCTGCAGCGCCCGGCGGCCGGGGACGACGCCTGGCAGCAGCTCAGGGACGGCTTTCAGTCCTACCTCGACGTCTGCACCCGCAACAGCGACTTCCAGCACATCGTGCTGATCGACGGCCCGGCCGCGCTGGGCCGCGACGCGTGGGAGGACCTGGTCGGCCGGCACGGCTACAGCCTGCTGGGGGAGTGGCTGGACCGGGCCGCCGACCAGGGCGCCATCCCGCGGCTGCCGGTCGCGGCGCTGACCCGGCTGCTGGCCGCGGTGATCGCCGAGGCCAGCCTGTACATTGCCCGCGCCGACGACCCGGTTCGGGCCCGCGGCGAGGTCGGCGAGGTGGTGGACCGCATCCTGGGCGGGCTGGGCCAGGCCGCACCGGGGTCCATACCCGGCCAGACATAGGGAGTTCTCCCCACTTCCGGGCAGGCCCGCCGCCCCCTAGGTTCTTGGTGGGGTCCGGAGGGGCCCCCTGGGGACCTGGGGGGGACCTCAGGGGGCCCACCAGGGCCGGGGGCTTCGCCCGGGTGGGTCCGGTGGGCCAGGAGGTGGCAGGGTGTCGGGGTCGGTGTCGGGGTCGCAGCGCAGCCAGGCACCACCGACCGTCCGGCCGTTGCGGGCCGCGGAGATCACCGCCATCGGCGCAGGGCCGGCGGCTCTACCACACGCAGGTCATTAGCGCCGAGGCCACGGTGAACACCATCTTGTTCCACACCGCGGAGCTGGAGCCGCCCGAGACCGAGGCGCTAGGCCAGATCGGCGAGCGGTCCTTCGGCATCTGCGCCCGCGCGGGCGTGCTCTACCAGCAGGCCGCCGACCTCCTGGCCGAGCTGCATGACGCCGAGTCGGCCGGGCCGGCGGGCTACGAGGCTGGCGCGAAGAATTCCAGCGCGATGTTGTCCGGATCGCGGAAGGACAGCGCCGAGCCGTAGTCCGCGTCGACGACGCCGCCGTTGGCGACGCCGAGCTCGCTCTAGCCGGGCCGCCCAGACCTCAAGCTCGCTGCGACTACCGCAGGCAAAGGACAGGTGGTCCAGGCCAATCCGGCGCTCATTGAAGGGCAGCGAATCGGCCGGATCGGGAAACTGGTTGAACCCGATGACGCTCCCGCCGCCGATGATCAGGACGGCGCGCTGGAACGGGCCGGGCGACTCGTCGCGGAGAATCGCGGAGTCGAAGAGCCGCTCGTACCACGGGACACTCCGGTCGAGGTCGCTGACCGTCAGCGTCACATGGGCGATCGTCGGGTACTCAGGCATCTACCCCTCCGGATGAGCGATCAGCGTGACGTCGCGGGCGGCGCCGGTGGCCGCCGAAGTGGCCATGGCCGCGTAGACCTGGAGCGCCGCGCTGACCGGCCGCTCCCGGTCCGCGGGCCGGAACCCGCCGGGGCTGGCCGCGAGCCGGGCCCGCCGGGCCTGCAGCTCGGCCTCCGGCACGTCCAGCGTCATCTCCCGCCGGTGGATGTCGATGACGATCCGGTCGCCGTCGGCGACCAGCGCGATCGTCCCGCCCGAGGCCGCCTCGGGCGCGACGTGGCAGATCGACAGGCCCGAGGTCCCGCCGGAGAACCGGCCGTCGGTGATCAGCGCGCAGGCCCGGCCCAGGCCCTTGCCCTTGAGGAAGCTGGTCGGGTACAGCATCTCCTGCATGCCCGGCCCGCCGCGCGGCCCCTCGTACCTGATCACCACGACGTCGCCGGCCTGGACCGCGTTGGCCAGGATGCCGTCGACGGCGGCCTCCTGGCTCTCGAACACCCGCGCCGGGCCGGCGAACTGCAACAGCTCGTCCGGCACCCCCGCGGTCTTCACGATCGCGCCGTCGACGGCCAGGTTGCCGTAGAGCACGGCCAGGCCGCCGTCGGAGGAGTAGGCGTGGGCCACGTCGCGGATGCAGCCGCCGGCCCGGTCGGTGTCCAGGCTGTCCCAGCGGGCCGACTGCGAGTAGGGCTTGATGGTGCGCACCCCGCCCGGCGCCGCGTGGTACAGCTCGACCGCCTCGTCGCTGACCTGCGGCGAGCCCAGGTCCCAGGTCTCCAGGAACGAGCCCAGCGACGGGCTGTGCACCGTGTGCACGTCCCGGTTCAGCAGGCCCGCCCGGTCCAGCTCGCCCAGGATGGCCGGGATGCCGCCCGCGCGGTGCACGTCTTCCACGTGATAGTTGCTGCTCGGCGCGACCTTGCACAGGCAGGGCACCCGGCGCGACAGCTCGTCGATCTCCTTGAGCCCGAAGCCGACCTGGCCCTCGTGGGCCGCCGCCAGCAGGTGCAGGATCGTGTTGGTCGAGCCGCCCATGGCCACGTCCAGCGCCATGGCGTTGTGGAAGGCCTCCACGCTGGCCACCGAGCGGGGCAGCACCGAGGCGTCATCCTCGCCGTAATAGCGCCGGGTGATGTCCACGATCACCTCGCCGGCCTGCTCGAACAGTCGCCGCCGGGCGGTGTGGGTGGCCAGCGTGGTGCCATTGCCGGGCAGCGCCAGGCCGATGGCCTCGGTCAGGCAGTTCATGGAGTTCGCCGTGAACATGCCCGAGCACGAGCCGCAGGTCGGGCAGGCCGCCTCCTCCACGTCGCTCAGCTCGGCGTCGGTCACCGACGGGTCGGCCGAGGCCACCATGGAGTCGATCAGGTCCAGCTTGCGCCCGGCCATGTCCGGCCGCAGCGCCGCGGCCCCGGCCGCGCGGCCCGCCTCCATGGGCCCGCCGGACACGAACACCGTCGGGATGTTCAGCCGCATGGTCGCGATGAGCATGCCGGGGGTGATCTTGTCGCAGTTGGAGATGCAGATCATCGCGTCCGCGCAGTGCGCGTTGACCATGTACTCGACCGAGTCGGCGATCAGCTCCCGGCTGGGCAGGGAGTACAGCATGCCGCCGTGGCCCATGGCGATGCCGTCGTCCACCGCGATGGTGTTGAACTCGCGCGGGATGGCCCCGGCTGCCTTGATCGCCTCGGCCACCACCTGGCCCACTTCGCGCAGGTGGACGTGGCCGGGCACGAACTCGGTGAAGCTGTTGGCCACCGCGATGATCGGCTTGCCGAGGTCCTCGCTGGCGACGCCGGTCGCGCGCAGCAGCGCGCGCGCCCCGGCCATGTTCCTGCCATGGGTGACGGTGCGAGACCTGAGCGGCGGCATGATGGACCCCTGTCGGAAACGATGTCGGCAAAGATCCACACTATCGGCGAGGCTATCTCGCCGTGACCAGTTCCCCCTCCTCCTGGCGGGCGCGGGTGTAGCGGTTCTCCGGCACCGGCAGGCCCAGGTGGCCGCGCAGCGTGCTGGCGGCGTACTCGGTCCGGACCAGGCCGCGCTCGGTGAGGATCGGCACCACCTCGTCGGTGAACCGGCGGAACTGGGCCGGGTGCCCGATGTGGATGTTGAACCCGTCCAGGGCCCGCCCCTCGAACCACTCCTGCATCACGGTGGCCACCGTCTCCGGCGACCCGGCGAACGGGGTCGGCCGGGGCGCCGAGATGTGCTGGACCGTCTGCCGCAGCGTGAAGTTGTTGTCCATGGCCAGCTTGGTGATCTTCTCGGCCTGGGTGCGGAAGCCGCGCTCGGCCACGTGCAGCACGTCCGGGAACGGGGCGTCCAGGTCGTACTGCCGGAAATCGTGCCAGGCGAACGGGCGGCCCAGCTCGGCCAGCGCGGCGCCGAAGTCCTGGTCGGCTAGCTGGAGGTCGTGCTCGATCTCCCGGCCCTCGGCGTCGGTGTCGCCCACGAACACCCGCACCCCCGGCATGACCACGACGTGATCGGGGTCGCGGCCCTTGGCCGCCGCGCGGGACTTGATGTCGCCGTAGAACGCCTGCCCGGCCTCGATCGACGCGGCGTGGGTGAAGATCCCCTCGCCGATGGTCGCGCCCAGGTCGCGGCCCTGCTCGGAGTCGCCGGCCTGGAAGATGACCGGCTGCCCCTGCGGCGACCGGGAGATGTTCAGCGGTCCGGCCACCGAGAAGTGCTCGCCCCGGTGGCTGAGCGCGTGCTGCCGGCTCGGGTCCAGGAACGTCCGGGTCGCCCGGTCGCGGGGGAACGCGTCGGCCTCGTAGGAGTCCCACAGGCCCTGGCAGACCCGCACGAACTCCAGGCCGCGGCCGTAGCGGGTGTCGTAGTCGTAGTGCTCCTCGCGGCTGAAGTTGGCCGCCGCGCCCGCGTCGCCGCTGGTCACCACGTTCCACCCGGACCGGCCGCCGCTGATCAGCTCCAGCGAGGCCAGCCGCCGGGCCAGGTTGAACGGGTCGTTGTAGGAGGTGGTCATGGTGGCCACCAGGCCCAGGTGCGTCGTCGACACGGCCAGCGCGGACAGCAGCGTCATCGGCTCCAGCCGGTTCAGGTAATGCGGCGGGGAGTCGGCGGTGATGAACTGGCTGTCCACGATGAAGATCAGGTCGAATCGGGCCGCCTCGGCCTGCCGGGCCACCTCGATGTACCAGTCGATGTTCACGCTGGCGTCGCCGGGGATCTCCGGATCCAGCCACTGGAAGTGCGCGCCGGGCCCGCCCGCGCCCATGGTCGACCGCGCCCAGCTTGATCTGTCGGCTGCTCATGCTGTTCCTTCCTAGGCCGTGGTGAGCTCGGCGGCCGTGTCGGTTGGAGTCGCAGCCCGCTCCCGGCGGGCCACCTCCTCGCGGACCAGCGGCAGCAGGTGACGGCCGTAGTCGATGGCGTCGTCGTAGGGGTCGTAGCCGCGGATCAGGATCGTGGTCACGCCGATGTCCACGTAGTCCAGCAGCGCCTGAGCGACCGTCTCCGGCGTGCCGACCAGCGCGGTGGAGTTGCCCGCCGCCCCGGTGGCCGCGGCCAGCGGCGTCCACAGCGCCCGGTCGTGCAGCTCGCCCTTGGCCGCCGCGGCCAGCAGCCGCTGCGAGCCGCGGTTCTCCGGCTCGGCCCCGCCCAGCACCTTCGGCCAGCGCCACTGGCCCTGGAACTCCTCCCGGCTGGCCCGGGTGGTGGCCAGGATCTGATGGGCCCGCTCCCAGGCCAGCTCCTCGGTCGGGCCCAGGATGGGCCGGAACGACACGCTGATCCGGGGTGGCCCGGCCCGGCCCGCCGCGGCCGCCGCGGCCTGCACCGAGGCGATCTGCTCGCGGGTCTGCGCCAGCGGCTCGCCCCACAGCGCGTACACGTCGGCGTGCCCGCCGCCGACCCGGTAGGCCGCGTCCGAGGACCCGCCGAAGTACACCGGGATGCGCGGCTGCTGCGCCGCGCGGACCTCGGCGTAGTAGTCCTCCAGCTGGTAGTAGCGGCCCTGGTAGCTGAACGGCGCGTCCGAGGTCCAGGCCTGCTTCATGATGTCCAGGTACTCGCTGGTGCGGTCGTAGCGCTCGTCCTTGGCCAGGTAGTCGCCGTCGCGGCGCTGCTCGGCGTCGCTGCCGCCGGTGATGATGTGCACCGCGATCCGTCCGCCCGCGAACTGGTCCAGGGTGGCGAACGTGCGGGCGGCCAGCGTCGGGGCCACGAACCCCGGCCGGTGCGCGACCAGGAAGCTCAGCCGGTCGGTGTGGGCGGCGGCGTAGGCGGCCACCTGGCCGCCGTCCGGCTGGGACGAGGCGTAGCCGATTAGCACCCGGTCGAACCCGGCGTCCTCGTGGGCGCGGGCGAACCGCCGGACGTAGTCGCGGTCCACGACCGGGCCGCGCGAGGGGCGGATCTCGGACTGATCCCTGGTGCCGATCATCCCGATGAATTCAACAGACACGAATTAACGACCTTTCTTCACTGTGCTCTGGTCTGCTCAGCGGGCCCGGGCCAGCGGTGCCCACTCGTGCTGGCGGTGACAGGCCACGCTCCGGTCGTCGCTGATCTCCTCCAGCGGCGGCTGAACCGCGCAGGCCGCCGCGGCGAACGGGCAGCGGGCCGCGAACACGCAGGCGTCGGGGCCGTCGGGCGGCACCGGGTCGCCCTCAGCCCGGCGCAGCTGGCGCAGCGCGAACGGCCGGTCGTGCCGGACGCTGGGCGCCGACGCCATCAGCAGCGCGGTGTACGGATGCCGCGGCGCGGTGAACACCTGGCCGACCGGGCCGTCCTCCACGATCCGGCCCCGGTACAGCACCACCATGCGGTCGGCGATGCCGGCCAGCGAGCTGAGGTCGTGCGAGATGACCACGATCGGCAGCCCCAGCGAGTCGCGCAGCTCGTCCAGCAGCCGCAGCACGTGGTTGCGGGTGCTGGCGTCCAGCGCGCTGACCGGCTCGTCGCAGATCAGCAGCCGGGGCTCGGTGGCCAGCGCCCGGGCGATGGACACCCGCTGGCGCTGCCCGCCGGAGATCTGGGCCGGCGTCCGGTCCAGCACCGTCGCGTCCAGGCCCACCTTGTCCAGGGCGGCCAGCACCCGCGGCCGGAGCCGGCCCGGGTCCCGCTCGCCGCGGATCCGCAGCCCCTCGCCGACGATCTCGGCCACGGTCAGGTCGGGATCGAGCGAGCGCAGCGGGTCCTGGAAGATCAGCTGCACCTGGCCCTGGCGGCGCTGGGCCCGCCGGGCGCCGCCGCGCAGCGCCGAGATCGGCACTCCGTCGAACATCACCCGGCCCCGGCGCGGGTCGGCCAGCCCGACCACGGTGCGGGCCAGCGTGGTCTTGCCCGACCCGGTCTCGCCGACCAGGCCGACGATCTGGCCCGGCCAGACCTTCAGGCTCACGTCGCTGAGCACCTGGGCCGCCCGCCAGCCGCGGCCCAGCACCACGTCGACCGACTCCACCTCGAGCAGCGGCGCGGGCGGCGCCTCCACCGTGGTCACATCCGCCGTGGTCACGAGGCCACCAGCTCGCCGACCCGGCCGTCGGCCCGCACGCAGCGCACCTGGTGCCGGTCGCCGACCAGCACCGGCGCCACGGCGCCCTCGCGGCAGGCGGACTCCGCCACCGGGCACCGGGCGGCGAACCGGCACCCGGCGATGTCCGCGCCCACCTGGGGCGACTGGCCGGGGATGACCTCCAGCTCACGGCGCTGGAAGTCGCCCACCGAGGCCACCCGCAGCAGCGCCTGGGTGTAAGGGTGCCGGGGCCGCTCGGCGATCTCCCGCGCGGGCCCGGACTCCACGATCTCCCCGGCGTAGAACACCGCGATCCGGTCGCAGAGCTGGGTGACCACGGCCAGATCGTGGGACACGAACAGCACGGCCAGGCCCCGCTCGTCGCGCAGCCGCTGGAGCAGCTCCAGCACCTCGGCCTGGATGGTCACGTCCAGCGCCGTGGTCGGCTCGTCGGCCACCAGCAGCCGCGGCTCGCAGGAGATCGCGATGGCGATCATCACCCGCTGCAGCATGCCGCCGGACAGCTCGGCCGGGATCTGGTCCAGCACCCGCTCCGGGTCGCGCAGGCCCACGGCGGCGCACAGCTCGGCCGCGCGCCGCCGGGCCGCGCGCCGGGCCAGGCCGAGCTTGACCCGCAACACCTCGGCGATCTGATGGCCGACGGTGATCGACGGGTTCAGGTAGGACGCCGGGTCCTGGAACACCGCGCCCATCTGGCTGCCGTGCACCCGCTCCCAGCCCCGCCGCGACAGCGCCGTGACGTCGCGGCCGGCGAACGACACCGTGCCACCCGCCACGGCGCAGCCCGGCGGGAGCACCCCCAGCGCGGCCCGGCAGGTCAGCGTCTTGCCGCTGCCGGACTCGCCGACCAGCCCCACGATCTCGCCGGCGCGGACCGACAGCGACACGCCGCGCACCGCGCTGGCCGCGCCGTCGTGCACGCTGACCTGCACGTCATCGAGGCGCAGCACCTCGTCGGCCCACGGCTGCCGGGCCGGGCCTGGTGCACCCAGATCCCGGTCGCCCAGGTCAGGCAACGGCTGGCGATTGTCGATCATCACGGACTCCCTCGGGTTCGGTGACCGGCTCGAGCAGCACGAGCGTCCCCGCGCTGCCGCGGTCGCGGAAGGCGTCGGCCAGCGCGTTCAGCGCGCCGACGGTGACGGCGATGAGCAGCCCGGGAATGAACGGCGCCCAGGGTGCCTGGGAGAGGTAATCGAGGTCGGAGGACAGGATGCCGCCCCAGGTCGGGGCGGGCGGCTGGACGCCGATGCCGAGGAAGGTCAGGAACGACACCGCCAGCAGCGCGGCCGCGGTCATGGACGCCGTGGTCACCGCGATGTTGGGCAGCACCTTGCGCAGCACGTGGACCCGGATGATGTGGGCCTTGGACGCGCCGAGCAGCGCCGCCGCCTCCACGTACTGGGCCCGCGCGTGCTCCAGGGTGGCGGCCCTGGTGACCCGGAAGAAGCCGGGCGCGAGCAGGATCCCGACCGGGACCATGGCCTGGACCAGGCCGTTGCCGAGCGCGGCGGTGACCGCGACGGCGAAGAAGATGGACGGCAGGGTCATCAGCGCGTCGGCGACGCGGTTGGCCGCGAAGTCGAACCACCGGCCGAGGAAGACCGTGGCGATGCCGGGCACGGTGCCCAGCACCAGCCCGATCCCGACCGCCTCCACCGCGGTGAGCACCGACAGCCGGGTGCCGGCCAGCAGGCGGCTGAGCACGTCCCGGCCCAGGTAGTCGGTGCCCAGCAGGTGCTGCGCGCTGGGCCCCCGGAACAGCTGCGCCGGCGTTGATGGCCAGCGGGTTCTGCGGGGCCAGCAGGCCGCCGAAGATGGTCAGGAGCGCGATGACGGCCAGGATGCCGATCGCGATCCGCGCCGACGGCATCCGCAGCACCGACCGCGGCCGCGCCCCGCCCGCCTCCCCTGCCCTCTTCATGCCAGCATCCCGTCGTCGGTGCGGTACAGCCAGTTCAGCGTGGTGTTCACGATCAGGTTGACCACGATCACGAACGTGCTGATGACCAGCAGCAGCCCCTGCACCACCGGGATGTCGCGGGTCTGCGCGCTTTCCAGCAGCAGCTGCCCCAGGCCCGGCAGCGAGAACACCGCCTCGGCCGCCACCGCGCCCGCCAGCATCTGCGGGAAGTCGTTGCCCAGCACGACCAGCGCCGGGCCGGCCGCGTTGCGCAGCGCGTGCCGGATCAGCACCCGGCGGTAGGGCAGCCCGCGCACCTTCGCGCCCACGATGTAGTTGCGCTCCAGCACCGAGACCAGCGAGGTGCGCAGCTGGCGGGCGATGTCCGCGGCGACCTGGAGGCTCAGCGCCAGGCTGGGCAGGATGATGTACTTCAGCCACTGCGGGACGCTGGTGGCCGGGCCCACGTACCCGTTGGCGGGCAGCAGGTGCACGGTCACCGCGAACAGCACGACCAGGATGATGCCGACCACGAAGGCCGGCAGCGTGGACACCGCCGAGCAGATCAGGGTCACCCCGCGGTCGAACCAGCCGCCCCGGCGGACCGCGGCGACCACTCCGGCCGTGCCGCCGATGAGCACCGCCAGCAGCACGGCCAGCGTGGCGATCGACAGGTCCACCGGCAGCCGCTGGGCGATGCTCTGGGCCACCGGGATCTGGGTGAACCAGGACCGGCCCAGGTTGCCCTGCACCGCCTGGGTCAGCCAGTGCCAGTACTGCACGACGAGCGGGTGGTCCAGGCCCAGGGTGCGGTCCAGCCGCGCCACCGCGGCCGGCGTCGCGGCGTCCTGGCCCAGGATCGTGGCCGCCGGGTTGCTGTTGGACAGCGCGCCCAGGCTGTAGGTGATGAACGTGCTCAGGAACACGATCGGCACCAGGACGGCCAGCCCGCCGCCGACCCGGGCGGCCGCGGCCCTGGCGCGCCGCCGCCGGGGGCTGCACCCCGGCGGCGGCGCGAGTCACCCCGGCGCGGGGCAGCTCAAGGGCGGTCATTAGCTCGCCACCCGGACGCCTTCCCAGCGCTGCTGGACCAGGTCCGACGGGATGCCGGAGACCTTGGGGCTGTAGGCGAAGATGCGCGGGTTGGTGTAGAGCCAGATGTGGATGGGGTCGTCCTGCACCGCGGTGTGCACGGCGTGCTGCAGGACGCTGGGGTAGCCGGGCGAGGTCAGCGAGACCGTGAGCGCCTTGGCCAGCGCGTCGGTGACCGGCAGGGGCGCGGTGGCCGCCTTGCCGTCCACGTTCATCAGGCCCTGCTGGCTGTAGAGCACGTCCAGCATCTCCACCGGCGAGGTGCGCCCCGCCGTGCCGTCGACCGCGAACGGGATGGTCTTGTCCAGGTACAGGTACTGGGTCTCGGTGTCGGCCGGGACGTCCTTGATCGTGGCCGTGATGCCCGCCTGCTTGAGCTGGCCCTGGATCTGCTCGGCCAGCGAGTCATCGGTGGTGACCGAGGTCAGCGTGATGCTGATGCCGTGCGGGTAGCCGGCCTGGGCCAGCAGCTTCTTGGCCTTGGCCGGGCTGTAGGGGTACAGGTTGGCCAGGCTGGGGTCGTAGCCCACGAAGCCCTTGGGGAAGGGCTGGTAGGCCGGCGTCCCGTAGCCCGAGGCCTGCACCTGGACGATGGCCTGGCGGTTGATCGCGTAGTTGATCGCCTGGACCACCTTCGGGTTGCTGAACGGCTTGGTCGTGGTCTGGATGTCCAGCTCGTTCACGACCTCCGACGGGATCACGTCGATCTTGAAGCCGGCCGCCTTGGCCGCGGCCACCTGGTTACCCGCGATGTAGGCCACGTTTACCTGGCCCGACTGCAGCGCGGACAGGATCTGCTCCGGCTCGGTGATCGACTGGACCGTGAAGTTGGCCACGTGGATCTGGCTGGCGTCCCAGTAGCCGGAGTTGCGCACCAGGTCGGCGTGCGAGTCCGGCACGTAGCTGGTCAGCTTGAACGGGCCCGCGCCGACCGGGTGGGTGGGCACGCTGCCGGGGTGCTTGAACGCGGCCGGGCTGACCATCATGCCGTCCTTGCCGGCCACCAGGTCGGGCACCTGGTAGTCGACCTGGGACAGGTCCAGGGTGAAGCTGGTCGGGCTGTTCACCACGACCTTCGAGATGACGGCCAGCTCCGAGGCGATCGTGGAGTTGGACTGCTTCAGGCCCCGCTCGATGTTGGCCCGCACCGCCTGGGCGTTCAGCGCCGTGCCGTCGGAGAACTTCAGGCCGGGCCGCAGCGTGAAGGTCACGCTCTTGCCGTTGCCCGCGTACTTCCACGAGCTGGCCAGGCCGGGCCCGACGTTGCCGGACGGGGTGAGCGTGGTCAGCGAGGCATACACCAGGCCGAGGACGTGCACGTCCCAGCCCGCGGTCGAGGTGACCGGGTCCCACGAGGTGGGCAGCTCCCACTCCCAGTTGAGCGTCCCGCTGGCCCCGGAGCTGGCCACCGCCGCCGAGCCGGCGGACGGGCTGGAGGCGCTGCCGCAGGCGGCGGCGAGCATCGAGGCGGCGATGACGGCGGCGGTGGCGGCCAGTCTGGGGCGGGCTGCGCGCCAGCGGACGGGCATAACAAGCTCCTGTCGGAAGGGGGGTCACGGGGAGAGGCACCGCGCCGCGCCGTCGGGGCGCCGGTGCGAGAGAGCGGTCACGGGAGCAGGGGCACCGCCGCCACCCCCCATGCCGTCACTTTAATTCGATAAAATCGATTGGTCAACTAGACTTTAGGGAAACAGGCTGTCCGGGAAGCTGTTCGCGCCGGAGATCACAAACGGGCCCCGGTGGCCAGGGGGGCACGCGTGACCGGGAGGCCGGCGTCGGCGGCGTGGTCGTAGCTGTCGTCGATGGCGGTCACCGCGCGGCCCGCCGCGTGCAGGATCGAGGCCGCGATGGCGGCCCGGTAGCCGGCCTGACAGTGCACCCAGATCGGGCCCGGCGGCAGGTCGGGCACCCGGCCCGGCAGGTGGTGCAGCGGCAGGTGCAGCGCGCCCTCGATGTGCCCGCTGGCCCACTCCAGCCGCCGTCGCACGTCCAGCACGGCGGGCGCCTGGTGGTGCCAGGCCCGGGCCAGCCCGGCGAAGTCAGAGACCGGGTAGGACACGCCCCCCGGCAGGCCGGGACACGCCCCGGCTGATCCGGTCGATGCCGATCCGGGCCAGGTCGCGCTGGGCGCAGGCGATCTGCCTGGGGTCGCCGGCGATCAGCGTCACCGGCGTGCCGGGCGGCAGCAGCCAGCCCAGGTGGGTCGCGAAGCTGTCGCCGTACTCGAAGCTGAGCGACCCCGCCACGTGCCCGGCGGCGAACGCCCGCCGGGCCCGCAGGTCGACCACCCACTCGCCGGCCGCGATGCGGCCGGCGACCTGGGCCGCGCTGGCCGGCGCGGGCGGGGCCAGGCTGGGCGCCGCCGGGCCGGCCGCGTTGGCCGGGGCCATCCGCGCGTAGTAGGCCGGGTAGTCGTCCAGGCCGGCCAGCAGGTCGGCCACGAAGCGGCCCTCGTCCAGGGTCAGGGCCGGGTTGGCGTGCCGCTCGTCGCCGACGGTCGACCCGGCGGTGCCGGCCGGCCCGGCGGCGCAGAAGCTGCCGAACCCGTGTGTGGGATACAGCCCGGCCGCCGGCGGCAGCAGCGCGGCCAGCCGCCGGGCCGACCGGTGCTGGGCGGCGGCCAGGTCGGCCGTGTGCTCCGCGCCGAGCAGGTCGGTGCGCCCGGTCGAGCCGTGCAGCAGCGAGCCGCCGCTGAACACCGCGATGGCCTGGCCGGCCACCGCGTCCTCCAGCGCGTAGGACAGGTGGGTGAACGTGTGCCCCGGCGTGGCGATCACGTGCACCCGCATGGCCAGCCCGACCTCGATGACGTCGCGGTCCCGGACCCCGGTCCGCTCGAACGCGACCCGGTCGGCCACGTTGACGTGGTAGGCCGCGCCGGTGGCCCGGGCCAGGGCCAGGCCGCCGGACAGGTAGTCGTTGTGCAGGTGGGTGTCGAACACGTGCGTCACCGTGACGCCGAGGCTGGCGGCCAGGGCCAGGATCCGGTCGATGTCCCGCTGCGGGTCCACCACCAGGGCCATGGTCCCGTCGGTGGCCAGGTAGGTCCGGTCGCCCAGCGACGGCGTCGGCACCGTGAGGATCTCGATCATCGTCGCCTCCTCAGGCCGCGACCGCGGCGTCGGCCCGCTCGCGCAGCAGCGGCACCAGCTCCCGGCCCCAGTCCTCGACATCACCCAGCGGGTCGAAGCCGCGGATCAGGAACGCGTCCACCCCCAGCTCGCGGTAGGCCAGCAGCGACGCGACCACCTGCTCGGGCGTGCCGACCAGCGCGGTGGAGTTGCCGCCAGGCCCGGTCAGCCTGGTCACCCCGTACCACAGCCGCTCGTCGTGCACGTCGCGCTCGGCGCCCTGCTCCTGGAGCCGCGCCGAGCCGACCGAGGACGACATGCGGAAGCCGAACATCCGGCGGCCCGGCGCCGGCGCCTCCTTGGCCAGGGCGGCCCGCTCGGCGGTGGCCGCCCGGATCTCCTCCGCGCGCGCCCAGGCCGCCGCCTCGGTCGCGGCCACGATCGGGCGGACCGACAGGCTGAACCGGATGCTGCGGCCGTGCCGGGCCGCCTCGGCCCGGATGCCGGCGATCCGCTCGGCGATCTGGGCCCGCGGCTCGCCCCACAGCATGTACACGTCGGCGTGCTCGGCGCCCACCCCGACGGCCGCGGGCGAGGCCCCGCCGAAGTACAGCGGGATGCCGCCCGCGGGCGGCCGGACCGCGCT
The DNA here is from genome assembly GCA_963730265.1 of uncultured Actinomycetota bacterium. GTDB lineage: Bacteria > Actinomycetota > Actinomycetes > Streptosporangiales > Streptosporangiaceae > DASUBV01. The sequence goes on along the minus strand of CAVSRG010000009.1, from coordinate 1,962,922 downwards.
GTAGGCCCCGGCGACCTTGTAGAACTCGCCCTGGAAGTCGAACGGCTGGGTCGCGGTGAGCTCGCGGCGTAGCAGGCTCATGAACTCGGCGGTGCGCGCATAGCGCCGGTCGTGGTCGGCGAAGTCGCCGTCCCGCTGCTGGTCCAGCTCGTCGCCGCCGGTGATGTGGTGGATGGCGACCCGGCCGCCGCCGGTGAGCTGGTCCAGGGTGGCCAGCTTGCGCGCCACCAGGGTGGGGGCCACGAACCCCGGCCGGTGGGCGATCAGCACCCGGAGCGCCGAGGTGGCGTACAGCACGTGTGCGGCCACCGCGAACCCGTCGGCGCCGGTGGCGCCGTAGCCGATCAGCACCCGGTCGAAGCCCGCCGCCTCGTGGGCCCGGGCGAACCGGGTCAGGTAGCCGGGGTCGATCTGCGGCCCGTCCAGGGATCCGCGGGACTCCGAGACCTCCTGGGTTCCCACCATGCCGATGATCTCGATGGACATGTAGCTCCTCCCTGGTACCGGGGGTCGCCCCCCTGGGCAGGTAAGCACGGGGACGAGATCCCTGTCAACTAAGTCGATCGAGTTAATAGGATAGAGACGTGGAGACCACCGCGCAGGCCGCCCCGCAGGCCATCCCGCAGACCGCGCCGCAGGACGTCCGGCGCGCCCTGCGGGACCGGGCCGAGATCGCGCTGCTCGACGTGCGCCCGGAGGCGCGGTTCGCCGGCGGCCACCCGCTGTTCGCGGCCTCGTTCCCGCTCGGCCGATTGGAGGCCGAGGTCTTCGCCCGGCTGCCGCGGCGCTCGGTACCCGTGGTCATCTACGGCGAAGGCCCTGGTGACGCCGCCGCGGCCGCCCGCCGGCTGGGCCAGCTCGGCTACCAGAACGTGTCGCTGCTGGCGGGCGGCCTGGACGGCTGGGCGGCCAGCGGCGGCGAGCTGTTCATCGACGTCAACGCGCCCAGCAAGGCGTTCGGCGAGCTGGTCGAGGCCGCCGCCGGCACGCCCGCCGTGGACGCCCGCGAGCTGCGCGCGCTGCTGGACGCGCGCGCGGACCTCGTCGTGCTGGACGCGCGGCGGTTCGAGGAGTACCAGGTCATGAGCATCCCGACGGCCACCAGCGTGCCGGGCGCCGAGCTGGTGCTGCGGGCCCGCGCGCTGGCCCCCGATCCGGCCACCACGGTCGTGGTCAACTGCGCCGGGCGGACCCGCAGCATCATCGGGACCCAGTCGCTGATCAACTCCGGGCTGCCCAACCGGGTCGTCGCGCTGCGCAACGGGACCATGGGCTGGACGCTGGCCGGGCTGGCCCTGGACCACGGCCAGCGCCGCCGGGCCCCCGACATCCCGGACCCGGCCGCCCGCCGGGCGCAGGCCGCGGCCCGGTCGGTGGCCGACCGGGCCGGGGCAGCCCGGATCACCGCCGCCGGGCTGGCCGCTCTGGACGACGGCACCCGCACCATCTACCGGTTCGACGTGCGCACCCCGGAGGAGTACGCGGCCGGCCACCGGCCCGGCTTCCGGCCCGCCCCCGGCGGGCAGCTGGTCCAGGAGACCGACTGGTTCGCGCCGGTTCGCGGGGCGGTGATCGTGCTCGACGGCGACGACGGCGGCCGGGCCGACATGACCGCGTCGTGGCTGGCCCAGATGGGCTGGGCGGTCTCGGTGCTGGACGCCGGGCCGGGCCCGGCGCAGACGGGAACCGGGATGCGGTCCGAGACGGGGGAGTGGACGCCGCCCCGGCCCGCGCCGCCGCGGGTGCCGCTGGCCAGCCCCGCCCGGGTGGACGACTGGCTGCGCGCGGGCCGGGCCCGGGTGGTCGACGTCGGCCCCAGCCCCCGGTACCGGGCCGGGCACCTGCCCGGCGCGGCCTGGGCCCTGCGCACCGAACTGCCGACCGAGCTGCGCACCGGGCGCCTCGCCCAGCCGGGGCGGCTGGTGCTGACCAGCCCGGACGGTTACCTGGCCGCCTTCGCCGCGGCGGAGGTCGCAGCAACCCAGGTCGCAGCGAACCCAGGTCGGTGCGGCCCCAGGTGCGGCGGCCGGGCCCGGCGGCGCCGAGGTGCTGGCGCTGGACGGCGGGACCGACGGCTGGTCCCGGTCGGGCCGGCCGCTCGAGTCCGGCCCGGGCGAGCTGCTCTCGCCGGACGTCGACGTCTACCGGCGGCCCTACGAGGGCACCGCGGTGGACCCCGCCGCCATGCAGGCCTACCTGGACTGGGAGTACGGGCTCGTGGCCCAGCTGGAGCGGGATGGGACCCACCACTTCGAGGTGCTCACCTGAATCGCGGGCATGCTGACGGTAAGTTGTCCGCGAGATTCGCGGATGGGCTACCGTGATCATGAAAATTTTGCTTTTAGGGGACCCGCAATGCGCCTCACGGTGAAGTCGGATTACGCCATCCGCGCCCTGGCCGAACTGGCCGCCCGGTCACGCGAAGGGAAGCTGGTCACAGCGGAGGAACTGGCCGACGCCCAGGGCATCCCGCGCCGGTTCCTGCTCGGCATCCTGGCCGAGCTGCGCAAGGACGGGCTGGTCATCAGCCACCGCGGGGTAGACGGGGGATACGCGTTCGCCCAGTCGCCCGCCGACATTACGCTGGCCGATGTCATCCGCTCGGTCGACGGCCCGCTGGCCCAGATCGGCGACGACCGGCCCGGCGAGATCCGGTACGCGGGAGCAGCCACTGTTCTGGCTGATGTGTGGGTGGCCGTGCGAGCCAGCCTTCGGCTGGTGCTGGAGGAGGTCACGCTGGCCGACCTGGCCGCGGGCAAGCTGCCGCCGACCGTGGACAAGCTGACCCGTGACCCGGACGCCTGGCAGCCCCACTAAGCCCGCGTTAGGCGACCTTGACCCGGGCGGCCTGCTCGCGGACCAGCGTGATGATCGTGGCGTAGTCGGCGGCGTCGGCCTCGCGGTCGTAGCCGCGGATCAGCAGGGTGCTGACCCCGATGGCCACGTAGTCCAGCAGCGCCTCGGCCACCTGCTCGTAGCTGCCGACCAGCGCCGTCGAGTTGCCGCCCGCGCCCGGCGTGGCGGCCAGCGGCGTCCACAGCCGCTTGTCGTGGATCTCGGCCTCGGCGGCGAACCGCCGCAGCCGCCGGGATCCCTCGGCCCCGGCCGGGTTGAGCGGGCCGTTGGAGCGGGCCTGCTCGGCCTCGAGGATCCGCCGGGCTCTGGCCCAGGCCTGCTGCTCGGTGGCGGCGGCGATCGGCCGGAGGCTGACGCTGAACCGCGGTGACCGGCCATGCGGCGCGGCGGCGGCGCGGACCGCGGCCATCCGCTCGGCTATGGCGGCCAGCGGCTCGCCCCAGAACGCGTAGACGTCGGCGTGCCGCCCGCCCACCGCGACGGCGTCGGCGGAGGCGCCCGCGAAGTACACCGGCAGGCCGCCGCCGGCCGGCCGTACCGCCGACCGGCCTCCGCTCACCTGGTAGAACTCGCCCGCGTAGTCGAACGGCTCGGCGCGGGCCCACTCCAGCTTCACGACGTCCAGGAACTCACCGGACCGCCGGTACCGGGCCGCCTTGTCGCTGGCGTCGCCGTCGCGGCGCTGGTCGGCGTCGTCGCCGCCGGTGATGATGTGCATGGCCACCCGGCCCGGATGAAAGGCGTCGAGGGTGGCGTACTGGCGCGCGGCGACGGTCGGGGCGACGAAGCCGGGCCGGTGGGCCAGCAGCACGCCGAGCCGCGAGGTCGTGGTGAGCACCTGGTTGGCGACGGCGAACCCGTCCGGGGAAGTGGAGGAGTGACCGACCAGCAGCCGGTCGAACCCGGACTCCTCGTGCACGCCGGCCATCCGCGCCGGGTACTCAGGGTCGGCGCTCAGGTCCGATGCGCCGTTGACCAGCGATCCAATGAACTCGATCGCCATCTGGCTCCTCTCGCCTTGATCAGGTACCTGGTCATGGGCGATACTCGTCCATGTTGATTGGAATTATAGAGAATGGGCGGACATAAGGGAACCCTGGCCTAGGGGAAGACGACGCAGGGAGAGCAGCTCATGCCCGTGGAGTTCATCGGCATCGCGCACACCGCCGACCAGTCGGAGACCATCACCCAGGTCGGCCCGGCCGTGCAGCCCGACTACCTGTACCGGCTGGCCGTGGCGCACGAGCAGTCCGGCTTCGACCGCGTGCTGGTCGCGCACAGCTCGTCCATGCCCGACGGGTTCATCGTGGCCGACCAGGTCCTGAACGCCACGATCCGGCTCGGGGTGCTGCTGGCCCACCGGCCCGGCTTCATCGCGCCGACCGTCGCGGCCCGCAAGTTCGCCACTATCGACGCCTTCCATCCCGGCCGGATCGCGCTGCACGTCATCACCGGCGGCGACGACGCCGACCAGGCCCGCGACGGCGACTTCACCGACAAGGCGGCCCGCTACCGCCGCACCGACGAGTTCCTGGACGTGGTGGAACGGGAGTGGAGCAGCGCCGAGCCGTTCGACTACGCGGGCGAGTTCTACCGGGTCGCCGGGGCCCGGTCCGGGCTGCGCCCCGGCCACCTGCCGGTCTACTTCGGCGGGGCCTCGGCCGACGCCGTCCGGGTCGGCGGCCGGCACGCCGACGTCTACGCGTTCTGGGGCGAGCCGCTGGCGGGCATCCGCCAGCGCATCGCCGAGGTCCAGGCCTCGGCCGCGGCGGCCGGCCGGAGCATCGGCCGGTTCTCGGTCAGCCTGCGCCCGATCGCCGCCGCCACCGAGGCCGCCGCCTGGGACCGGGCCAGCCAGATCCTGGAGCTGACCAGGGAGCGGGCGGCCGAGTTCGTCGGGGCACGGGACACCTCGCAGGCCGAGGGCTCGCAGCGGCTGCTGCGTTACGCGGCGGCCGGCGATGTCCACGACAAGCGGCTGTGGACGCCGCTGTCGGCGGCCACCGGCGCGGCGGGCAACTCCACGGCGCTGGTCGGCAGCTACGAGCAGGTGGCCGAGTCGCTGCTGGACTACGTCGCGGTGGGCGCCACCACCCTGCTCATCCGCGGGTACGACCCGCTGGCCGACGCGGCCGACTACGCCCACCTCATCCGGCTGGTGCACGAGCAGGTCGGCGACGACATCGACGGCTACCGCGCCCGTGTCGCTGCCTGACCAGCGCCGCCTGATCAGCGCTGCCTGACCAGAGCCGCCCGACCAGAAAGGACCGCCGTGCCTGCGCCGTTCCGGCTCGGATTCCTGACCCACCTGCACGGGAGCGCCGAGCCCCGGCAGCTCTACCGCGACTACGTCGAGCTGTTCGTGGCCGCCGAGGAGCTGGGCTTCGACTCCGGCTGGGTGGCCCAGCACCACTTCGACGCCACCGCCGGGCGGCTGCCGTCGCCCTTCCCGTTCCTGGCCGCCGTCGCCGAGCGCACCCGCCGGATCCGGCTCGGCACCGCCGTGGTCACGCTGCCGCTCGAGGACCCGCTGCGGGTGGCCGAGGACGCGGCGGTGCTCGACGCGCTGTCCGGCGGGCGGCTGGAGCTGGGTGTCGGGAGCGGGACCGACCCGAGCGTGTTCGCCGCCTTCGGCAAGGACGTCGACGGCCGCCGCCAGGCCAACACCGCCGGGGTGGCGGCGCTGGCCGCCGCGTTCGCGGGCCAGCCGGTCGGCGGCACCGAGTTCCGCCTGCACCCGGCGGCCCCCGACCTGGCCGGTCGGCTGTGGCAGGCCGCTTTCAGCCGGGATGGCGCCCGCTTCGTGGCCGGCGCCGGGTCGCGCCTGCTGCTCAACCGGGCCACGTTCTTCAGCCAGGGCCGCACCGACGAGGTCCAGGCGCCGTGGGCGCAGGCCTACCGGGACGGCTACACCGGTCCGCCCGGCGAGCTGCGCGTCGGCCTGTCCCGCGGCGTCTACCCGGCGGCCGACAAGAAGGCGGCCAGGGCGATCATCGAGGGCCCCGTGCGGCGGATGGCCGACCGGATGGCCCGGACCGGCCGGTTCCCGGCCGGGCTCAGCTCGGAGGAGTACTTCGAGCGGATGCACATCGCCTACGGCAGCCCCGAGGAGGTGGCCAGTCACCTGGCCGCCGACCGGGTGCTGCCGCTGGCCACCGACCTGATCGTGCAGTTCAGCCCGGCCGCCCCGGCCCTCGACGAGGCCATCGCCGCCCTGGAGCTGCTGGCCGGCCAGGTGGCGCCCGCGCTCGGCTGGCGGCCCGGCGCCGCCGCGGCCGAGCCCGAGATGGCCGGCCTGCGCCGGGCGGGCTGAGGTGGACCTGGGACTGGCCGGCAAGCGGGCCGTCGTGACCGGCGGCAGCCGCGGCATCGGCCTGGCCATCGCCAGCGCGCTGGCCGCCGAGGGGGCGGACATCGCCCTGCTGGCCCGCGACCCCGGCCGGCTCGAGGCGGCGCGCCAGCGGCTCAGCGAGTCCGGCCGCCGGATCCTGGCCCTGTCCGCCGATACCACCGACGACACCGCGGTCCGGGCCGCGATCGACCACACCGCACGGGAGCTGGGCGGCGTGGACATCCTGGTCAACTCGGCCGCCGAGCCCGCGGCGCCGGCACGCCCCGCGCCCTGGCCGATCTGGTCGACGACGACCTGCTGGCGGCGATCGACACCAAGGTCCTGGGCTACCTGCGCTGCGCCCGCGCCGCCGCGCCCTACATGATTGCCGGAGGCTGGGGCCGGATCATCAACATCAGCGGGCTGGCCGCCCGCAGCGCGGGCCTGCCGTCCGGGTCCATCCGCAACGTGGCCGTCGCGGCGCTGACCAAGAACCTGGCCGACGAGCTGGGCCCGTCGGGGATCAACGTCACCGTCGTGCACCCAGGGGCGACCGTCACCGAGCGGACGCCGGCCCAGGTGGCCGCCCACGCCGCCGCGCACGGCATCACCGAGGCCGAGGCGGCCGCCCGCCTGGCCGCGGCCGTCAGCATCGGACGGGTCGTCACCGCCGCCGAGGTCGCCGACGTGGTCGCGTTCCTGGCCTCACCGCGCAGCTTGGCGATCAACGGCGACGCCATCGCCGCCGGCGGCGGGGCGCCCGGCGCCATCCACTACTGACCCCTCGGGCCGCTGGTCAGCCCCGCTCGGGCCAGAGGCTGTCCAGGTTGACCACGATGCCCTCCTGGCTGCTGCGCGCGATGATCACGACGGCCTCCCCGTCGCCGGGGTTCTCCTCGCGGTGGGGCACGTACGGCGGCACGAAGATGTAGTCACCCGGCTCGGTCTCCAGCCGGATCTCCTGGTCGCCGTCGGCGAACACGAACGCCGGGTTCCCGGACAGCACGTAGATCGCGGTCTCCGCCTCGCCGTGGTGGTGGTCGGCGGACTTGGTCCGGGGCGCCACGTGGGTCTGGCCCATCCAGACCTTCTCCGAACCGCTGTTCTTCCCGGAGATCGCCTCGAGCCGGGCCATGCCCGCGGTCTGGCCGGTGTCGCCCCGCAGTTCCTTGCCGCGGATGTGGATCAGCGGCCGGTGCCAGTGGTCCTCGGTCATCGTGTCTCCCATGGTCGAGCCGTCGAGCCGTCGAGCGGGCGCCGTCAAGCCTATTATCTATAAAACCTACGAACAATATCTGTTATAGTGACGGGGTGAGGTGCTCAGATAGTTCTTCCCCGGTCCGGCCATGACGGCACTTGACGAGCCCCCGCTGACCAGGCCCGCGGTCAGCGGCGAAGAGTTCAGGCACGCCATCGGGCACTTCGCCACCGGCGTCACGGTCATCACCTCGGTCGGGCCCGGCGGCGAGCCGGTCGGCACCACGGCCAGCGCGGTCTCCTCGCTGTCCCTGGACCCGCCGCTGATCCTGGTCTGCTTCGACCGGGCCAGCCGCACGCTGGAGGCCATCCGCGGGCACGGCGCGTTCGTGGTCAACGTGCTGGCCGAGCCGCAGCGGCACCTGTCGGCCAACTTCGCCCGCCGCGGGCTGGCCGCGGCCTGGGAGGGCGTGCGGCACCGGCCAGGCCGCACGGGCAGCCCCCGGCTGGAGGACGTGCTGGCCGCGCTGGAGTGCACGGTCTCCGACAGCCTGCCCGGCGGTGACCACGAGATCATCGTCGGCCGGGTCCAGGCCGTCGAGACCAGCGCCAGCGGGGCCGCCCCGCTGGTGTACTGGCGCGGCGCCTACGGCTCGACTCGGCACGGCCCCGGCCCCGGCCCCGGCCCCGTCCTCGCCGGCATTCACCGGCACGGACTGGATCGCGGCCAGCAGCTCGGTCCAGTAGAACGCGGCCATGAAGAACATCAGCGTGTCGCCCTGCTCGAGCATCAGCTTGCGGTACATGACCATCTTGCCGACGTCGTAGCCGCCCAGCATCAGCTGCCAGTCCGCGTAGGAGCCGGCCAGCACGAACGCCGCGCCGTCGGCCGCCTCGGCCCGGTCCAGCACCGCCGCGGACTTGACCGCGCCCGCCTCCAGGTCCAGGGCCAGCGTGTCCCCGTCCGCGCCGGGCGGCATGTCCCGCACGCTCAGCGCCAGCCGGCCGGTCACGAACGGGCGGACCATGTCGATCCAGTCCCAGAAGTCCTGCAGCTTGCTGGCCTTGCGCGCCTCGTCCGGCCAGCCGTTGATGGTGTCGTGGCAGGCCTGCGCCCAGGCCGCGGTCATCAGGCCGGGCACCTCAGCCCCCGGCCAGCGTCGGCTTGACCGAGTCCAGCATGCCCTCGAGGTCCTCGGGCAGCGACACCCCGACCATGGCCAGCTTGCGGCGCAGCTGGTTCCCGAACAGCTCGGTGACCCGGTCGTCGGACCAGCCCAGCGGCTCGTAGTAGATGTAGCTGGACCGGGCCGCGCTCATCGTGAGCAGCGTGCGCAGCGTGTCGTGCAGGTCCCGGACGTAGGCCGGGTCCTCGGTGATCAGGTCGCGCACGAACCGCATGCCGGCCTGCACGTGCCGGGCCTCGTCCCGGCAGGTGGCGGTGAACCCGGTGTAGAAGCCCGGCAGCACCCGGTAGTCCCGCGCGTAGTTCAGCGTGATCTTCATGACCGCCAGCGCCAGCACGCCCTCGATCCAGATCATGTAGGTGGTGGCGTACTTCATCTGCAGGTGCTTGTTGTAGGGGTCCAGGCGCAGGTCGTCGGTCAGGTAGGCGAGCAGCCCGAACGGCCCCACGAACGTCTCCTGGATGAACGGCCACGAGCCGTCCAGGATGTCCATGATCCCGTCGCCCTCCAGGCCCACCACCTCGCGGTAGAAGCGGTCGAAGAACACCGTGTGCCGGGCCTCGTCCTCCAGGTGGCTGGTCAGGAAGACCTTGTAGTCCTCGGGCACGCCGAACAGCAGCGGGGCCAGCTCCGCCTCCACCTGGCGCTCCCCGTGGTGGAAGCCCGAGGCGATGGACAGGAACGAGTTGCGCGAGTCGTCGGTCATCCGCTCGGCCCAGTCGACCCGGTCCTGCGTGAAGTCCAGGTCGTTGACGTTCCAGCGCTGCCGCAGGTACCGGTCGTACAGCGGCCGGTAGGCGGGCAGTCGGGCCGTCGGCACGTGCACGTACTCGATCACGTCGTCGATGTCGGCCCGACCCAGCCCGCTCAGGTCGTCGGATTCGATGCGAGCTAGTCGCGTTTCGCTGACGGTCATCCGAGTTCCCTCCGGGGCCGGCTGCTTTCCAGCGATGCTAGCCCGCGGCGGTCTCGTCTCCTATATCCCGTTATCCCGCTAGCTGCTGGCCGCCTCGGCGGTTTCCTGCTGCTCGACCAGCTCGCCCTCGATCGAGATCTGGATCTCCTCGCTGACCACGAACCGGCCGTCCAGCACCATGCTGAAGCTCAGCCCGAAGTCCTTGCGGTTGATCTGGGTGCTGGCGCCGTAGGCGATCCGGTGCCCCATCATCGGGTCGTTGAACTCGCCGTACCTGGTGACGTCGAGCGAGACCGGCTGCGTGTGGCCCTTGATGGTGAGGTTGCCGGTCAGCGTGTACTTGTCCGGGCCGGCCGGGACCACGCCGGTGCTCTGGAACGTCATCGTCGGGTACTTGTCGACCTCGAGGAAATTCGACGAGCGCAGGTCATTGTCTCGCGCCTCGTGGTTGGTCTGGATGCTGGCCACCGAGATGGTGACCTGCACCGAGGACGATTCCGGATGCTCCGGATCGATGTCGGCGGTGGCGGCGACCTCGGTGAAGTGGCCGCGCACGGTCATCATCCCCAGGTGCCGGGCGGAGAAGCCGACTTGCGTATGGTAGGGGTCGAGCTGCCAGTTACCCATGCGAACCTCCGCGACTAGCTCTATGGCCGACATAAACGCTACGCCCTGCTTACCCCGATGGCTCTGCTGACCCGGATTACCCGGCGTCGACGGCGGCGGCGAACGCGGCCAGCGACTCGAACTCCCAGTCCGGGGTGACCGGCGCGGCGGGCTCGGGGGTGGCGCCCCAGCCGGGCCGGGCGTGCCGCCGGTTGATCCACACGGTGGGCAGGCCGGCCGCCTTCGCCGGGACGTGGTCGTGGAACAGGCTCTGGGCCACGTGCAGCAGCCGGCCCGGCTCGATGCCCAGCCGGGCCGTCTGCGCCAGGAGCGCGTCGAAGTTGCGCGGCGCGGGCTTGTACGACCCGATGTCCTGCGCGGTCAGCACGCTGGCGAAGGTGACGCCCAGGCGCCGCTGCGATCCGGCGAACGAGGCCCGGTCCACGTTGGACAAGATGATGAGCTGGAAGCGCCTAGCCAGGTCGGCCAGCGCGCCGGGGGAGTCATCGAACGCGGGCCAGTCCGGCACCGAGCTGGCCAGCCGGGCCGCGTCGTCGCTGGTGACCTCGGCGCCCAGCTTGGCGCCCAGGCGGCGCAGGCTGCCCGCCAGGACCTCCGGGTAAAGCGCCGAGGGCTGTTGCGTCTCGATCTCCGCCTCGAACCCGGCGTACTCGGCCAGCAGTTGCTCGGCACTCAGATCAAGCCCGCGCGCCGCGGCCCACGGGACCAGCACGGCGGCCAGGCCGGCCTCCCAGTCGATCAGCGTCCCGTAGCAGTCAAAGCTCAGCGCCTGGAAGTCAGCCAGCTTCATGACTGCCACCATGGAACGCCAGGGGGGCCGGCGTCTAGAGCCCGTGCTCGGCGAGTATCCGCATCAGCGCGCGCTTGCGCCGCTGGTCGGTGCGGAAGGCGGCCAGGTAGCGGCGGAAGTCCTGGCCGGTGCCCAGGGCCACGTGGCAGTCGCGGGCCCGCAGCAGCAGGCCGGCCAGCCGGTGATAGACGTCGTTGCCGGTCATCGTGCGCAGCTGGTCGATGGCCCGGCGGTAGACGCCCAGCGCGTCGGCCGGGCGGTCCGCCGCCACCGCGTCGGCCAGCCGCAGCCACTGCTCGGGCGTGACCGCCCGGTTCCCCTCGGCCGCCGCCCACGCGGCGTCGGTGTCCCCGTCGTCGAGCAGCGCGTCGATCAGCACCGGGCCCGCGGTCCAGCCACGGGCGAGCTGGAACCGCCCGCGCTCGGCGTCCGCGGCCAGCTCGGCCCGGGCCTGCTCGCGCTCGGCGGGCCAGGTCCCGGTGCCTAGCGCGGCCTGGCGCAGCGCGCGGTAGCTGTCCAGCGTCGGCTCGGCCGCGAACCGGTCCCGGCGCAGCGCCAGCACCTCACCCGCCCGCCCGGCCGCGGTGTAGCGCCCGGCCAGGTACTCGATCAGCGCGGGATCGGGGTCCGGGGCCTCGTCCAGGGCCCGCTCGGCCCAGCCCAGCGCGTCGCCGGGGCGGCCGGCCTGGTCCAGCTCCCGCGCGATACGCAGGTGACCTCGGCCGTGCCGGTCAAGCTCGGCGGCGTGCAGCGCGACCAGGCCGTCCACGTCGCCCGCGGCCCGCAGCACCGCCTCCAGGACCTGCCGGGCCTGCTCGTCCTCGGGGTCCCGCTCGTGCGCGCGGACGGCGGCCGCACGCAGGCTGGCCAGCCCGGCGTCGCCGAGCAGGCCGGTGTAGCCGGCCAGGGCGGGCGCGAGATCCTCGCGGCCCAGCAGGCCGGCCAGGTAGCAGCCCAGCTCGGCCGGGTCGGGCGGGGCGGCCTGGCAGGCCGTCAGGTGCGCGGCCAGGAGCAGTCCGGCGGCCTCTTTTACCGCTCCATAACGGGGCTCGGTTCGCTCGGGGTCCCCGGCCAGCAGCTCGATCGCGGCCTGGGCTATCTCGATGGCGTCCGGCGCCTGACCCGCCGCGGCCAGCCCGCCGATGGCCTCCGCCGCCTCCCGGACGCCGTCCAGGTAACGGTCGTACCGGTAGCGGTCGGCCGGGTAGTGGTCGGCCAGGTACTGGGCGGCATCGCCGTCGGCCTCGTAGCCCCGCGGCGGCCGCACCAGGTCCAGTACCAGCCGCCGGACCGTCCCGGCGTCCCCGCCGCGCGCGGCCACCCGCAGCTCGAAGCGCCGCCGCAGCTCCCGGTCGCCGTCCAGCAGCCCGCGCAGCTCGGCCAGCAGTTCCGGTCGCGACAGCGACTCCAGCCAGCCCGCCAGCGCCGCCCGCCGGGCCCGGGCCGTGGCCGCCGGCCCCGGCTCGCTGTCCTCCAGCCCGCTGTCCGTTAGCCCGCTGTCCGTTAGCCCGCTGTCCGCTAGCCCGCTGTCCTCCAGCGCGACCAGGCCGACCGCGGCGCAGTGCTTGCAGAACAGGCCCTCCTGGCCCTGCGGGCACGAGCAGGTCCCGGCCAGCCCGTGTGCCCCCGGCCGCAGCCGGACGTCGTACTCGCGGCCGCCCCGGACCGTGGCCGTGATCTCGGCCGGGGTGATCTCCAGGTCGGCTACCTCGCCCAGGTAATCCAGGGCCCGGTCAAACGACTTGCGCCCGGCGGCGCGCTGCACGTCGGCCCTGGTGAGCTCCGCGATAAACGACATGTCGGCCATTAACTACCACGGCCGGCCGCCATTTATGCCCGGGAACGGGGACCCTTCAGGCCAGGGTGCGCGAATGCAGGCGGGTTTGGTGCGGCTCCCCGGGCGGCTCCTCGACGCCGAAGCTGAGCACCCGGCCCGGATGCAGCCGGATGAGCGAGGTGTCGGCCGAATCGGCGTCGTGGCCGGGCACCGCCTCGGCCCGGCCCCGGATCTCCAGGAAGCGCACCCGCCACGGCTGGGTGGACGCGATGTCGTCGATCACCAGCGCGGCTCGGCCGTCGCGGCTGACGTTGCGGTACTTCTGGCTGGCCGACATGCTGAAGCCGGTCACGTCGACCGTGCCCAGTTCCGGGTTATAGCGGAAGCCGACCGGCTTGACCTGCGGACTGCCGTCGGGCTGGATGGTGGCCAGGCGGCCGAGCGGCTGCGATTCCAGGTAAGCGACCTCGGCCGGAGTGAGTGCCATTCGCGGATCCTTTCCCGTCGCCCGCGGGCCGGGCGGCGGCATGCCCTAGCACGCTAGATCGTCAACCCAGGTTGAAGTCAAGGCCGGCTCTCTACCCGCGGTTAGAGGCCCGGTTCTACCTCCGGACTGATGCGGCCCGATCCGCCCGCCGCCACCATGAAGAACATGACTGACGTGCGAGAGATCAGCGGGATGCGCGCCTCGGACCATGACCGCCAGCAGGTCGTGGACCGCCTGCGCGGCGCGCTGGACGACGGCCGCCTCACGCTGGAGGAGTACCTCGACCGCATGGCGCGCGCCTACCAGGCCGTGACCTACGCCGACCTCGCGCCGCTGTGCGCCGACCTGCCCGCGGCCGGCCGGGCCCAGGCGCCCGCGCCCGCCGTGGTGCCTCCGGGGCCAGCGCCCGCGGCCGGGGCGGCGGCCCTGGCCTCGCCCTGCTGCGGGGCGTTCGGCCGCCAGCCCGCGCCGCTCCGGGTGCTGTGGACGATCTGGCTGATCGCAGTGTCGGTGAACGTCGTGGTCTGGGCCCTGGTCAGCGTGACCACGGCCAGCCTGATCTACCCCTGGCCGCTGTGGGTGGCCGGCCCCTACGGCGCGGTGCTGCTCGCGCTGTCTGCTGGCGCTGCCTGCTGGCCCTATCCGCGGCGGTCAGCCGGGACATCTCGCTCCCGCCGGTCGCGAGCGGAGCTGGGCCGATGACACCGCAGGTCCACGTGGCCTGGCTTTCGTGAGTCAGGGTGTCCCTCGCGGGGAAGGGTCATGCCGGGGGATGCTCATGGCTACCAGTCCAAGCTCCGCGGCGGCCGGCCTGGCTGATACGACCGGGCAGCGGATCGCGCCGTTTGCGTCGGCGTGGCGGCGCGCGCACCTGACGGTGGACCAGCGGGTTGCCCGCGGCCGGGCTGCGCGTCACGAGGCGCCTCGGTCGTCCCACGGCCGGTGGGCACCCGCGCCGGACCGGCCGGACCCGGTTGCCCTGCTGGAGGAACAGGCGGCATCACGGGTACCGCAGCTGGTCCCGGTCCGGTACGGCCGGATGCTGGTCTCGCCGTTCACCTTCTACCGCGGCGCCGCGCTGATCATGGCATCTGACCTGGCGGCAACCCCCGTGTCGGGGGTGACCGTACAACTGTGCGGCGACGCGCACCTGTCCAACTTTGGCCTGTTCGGCACGCCCGAGCGGCAGATGATCTTCGATATCAACGATTTCGACGAGACCCTGCCCGGACCGTGGGAATGGGACGTCAAGCGCCTGGCGGCCAGCTTCGAGATCATGGGTCGTGACCGTGGCTTCGCCCGGGCTGACCGGCGCGCGATCGTCAGGGCCGCGGTGTCCGAGTACCGGGACCGGATACGTCAGGCCGCCGGGATGGGGGCCCTGGAGGCCTGGTACGACCACCTGGAAGCCGGGATGCTGCTCAAGCTGGTCCGCCAGGAGGTCCGGATCAAGGCAGTCAGCAAGAAGGAGGCCCGGGCTCTCCGGCAGGACGTGGCCAAGGCGCATACCCGGGACAACACCCGCGTGTTCACCAAGCGCGCTTCCGAGGTCGAGGGTGAGCTGCGGATCGTCGCCGAGCCGCCGCTGATCATCCCGATCGAGGACCTCGTCACTCCCGGTTCAGAGTGGGAAGACCCGGTGCCGCTGATCAAGAAGCTGCTCAGCACCTACCGGCGCACCCTCGGACACCAGCACCATCCGGTCGAGGAGTACCGCTACGTCCACACGGCCTACAAGATGGTCGGCGTCGGCAGCGTGGGCACCCGGTGCTACATCATGCTGATGCTGGGCCGCGACCGCAACGACCCCCTGTTCTTGCAGATCAAGGAAGCTCAGGCCTCCGTACTCGAGCACTTCGCGGGCCAGAGCACCTACCACCATCATGGCGAGCGCGTGGTAGCGGGCCAGCGGCTCATGCAGGCGGCGACTGACATCTTCCTGGGCTGGATTCGAATCAGGGGACTCGACGGCGTCACCCGCGACTACTACGTGCGCCAGTTCCACGACTGGAAGGGCAGCGCGGACGTCGACAACATGCTCGTGCCCGGCGCCACCCTCTACGCGCGCTTGTGCGGCGCGACGCTCGCCCGCGCCCATGCCCGGTGGGGGGACCGGATCGCCATCGCCTCCTACCTGGGCAAGGGAACCGCCTTCGACCGGGCGATCGCGGACTTCTCGGCCGCTTACGCCGACCAGAACGAGAAGGACTACGAGGCGTTCGCCGCCGCCGTGAAGTCGGGACGGCTGACCGCCCAGACCGGCCTGTAAGACCCGGCGCGCAGACCCGATGCCCGGGAAAAACCGCGCATCGGGCGCGTGCGCCAATCAAGGCCAAACTCCCGGTTTCCGCCCAGGCTGCCACTCAGGGTCCCTGTACAAGCCCGGCACAGCATCCAGGTACGGCACACAGCGAAACCGTCATCCGTCACGACATGGATCATCCTTGCGGACGCGGTATCAGCCCGGCGGCCGTGACTCCGCAGGCATTGACGCCGGATAATGGACGTGATACGTGATAAACGGGGCCTCTCGCCTAAAAGGTGCGGAAAGGTAAACAATGCGTAAGTTACTCGCAATGCGCACGTCACTCGCCCTGGCGGCCGTCCTGACGGCAAGCGCCCTCAGCCTCGCGGCAGCACCGGCCAGCGCATCTCCAGGCAACGCCCCGGCCGCGCATCTCAGCGCCCTCACCCCGGACACAGCGTTCACGGATGTCCAAATATGCGAGACCGGCGACGGACTCTGCCTGTCCGGCCACGACGGTAATCCCGGTGAGATATCCGCGGATCCATTCGCCACCGGCGTCGCGGAGACCGTCAATGTCATCGATGCCGCCGAGTGCGGCGGCACGGTCGTATACAGCCCTAAGGCCAGCCCGCCCGTCTTCTGCCCGTTCGCGGACCATGCCCTGGATAACCAGTTCAAGGGTGACGACCTCGTGGTAATCCAGAATTCTGATAACGGCCTGACCTACCGTGCCGACACTGCCGACAACCACGTCGTCGAGTCATCGGGAGGGGGCGGGGAGGTCTGGGTGCAAGCCGGCAATCTCCAGGCGAGCAGCGGTCCCGCGCAAACCTCATCAACGTCGAGGTCTCGGCAATGCCGCCAGCTTCGGCCGAAGCGCTTTGTGCGGGCGCCGGTACAGACAATCCCGTAGCCCTGACGCCTCCCGGCGACTCCGGAGGCCTGTGCGCCTGGCGGGTCCACTCTTGATCACGAGATGGTCCCGGCCCGGGCGAGGCTAGACCGGCCAGGCTCAGGCGGGCGCCAGCCTTCGGGCTGGCACTCGCATGCCTGCCCGCCCCCGAGGCTCGTCACCCAGGGCCAGCAACCAGGCGCCCGGAACCTGCGCCTTCCCCGCGCCGACCACCATCGCCGGCAGTGACCGCAGAGCCGGGCAGTGCCCGGGGCGCCCTACGGGCGCCACCCCCTCTACCCCCGCCCAAGCCCCGCACCCCCTCCTGCCACCCCTCCGGGCCCACCCCAGGCCCCGGCTACGCCGGGGCAGACAAACACCCGCCTCCTCGGTAACCAGGCTGGCGGGCCGACACCATGACACGGCACGCAGCCACAGCGACGGAGCCGGACCGGGACGGCACCGGGCTATACCCCCACGAGACGCCCGCCCGATACGATCCTCACGTGAGGGACGCGTGGTCTCGCCTCGGCAAGCCCCCGACCTATGCCCAAGCCTGGCTGTCCGCAGCCGTCCTCGCCGCGCTTGTCGGCGCGGCATTCTCAGCCGTCGGCATCCTCGCCGGCTGGCAACTGCCCTGGCCCCAATTCGCGGTCCTGATGCCCGGCCTGGTACCTGGTCCTCATCGGCCTGCGCTCCAGCTACGACATACACCGACGCCGCGCCTCCAGCCAGGGCCGCTAGCGCTGCCGGACGTAGGTACCCGGCCCACCCAAGGCCCCGCTACGCGGGGCAAGACACACAGCCACCCTCAACCACGGCGACCAAGCTGGCAAGCCGACACCGGGGTGGAGCAAGCAGCCAACGCGGCAGACCGCAAGACAGTCGCTGCCAAAGCACACGAGTACGAGTGGAGCGGCCTGCCCTGGGCACGGCCGTGGAGCAGATCTTCGCCTGGCGCACTGCCGACCACCTCGGCGCCTACGCCATCGCCCGCCGCCTGGCCGCCGACCCCGGCACCTACCCCCCCCGCACCCCGCGACCGGATGGACAGCGCCGGCGGTCTACAAGATCCTGGCCAACCCCAAGTACACCGGGCACATGGTCTACGGCCGCCGCCGCACCACCAGCACCCACTGCACCCGCGCCGTCCCGCCTGACCAGTGGCTCTGGACCCCCGAGCCCGTCCACCGCGCCATCATCACCCGCCAGACGTGGGACACCTACGTCCTGCGCTCCCGGGTCCGGTGCCGGGCCTGCAAGCGCCGCATGTACGGCGCCACCCGCGCCACCGCCACCGGCGAGACCGTCACCTACTACCTGTGCCCGCACAGCCCGGCCAACCCCCGCCACGCCGCCCAGGTCCCCGACCACCCCCGCGCCGTGCTGGCCCGCGAGGACAAGCTCCTGGTCGCCATCCGCGACGGCTTCGACGAGCGCGTCTTCGGCCCCGACCGCGCCGCCCGCAAAGACGCCGAGGCAGCGCGGCTGCGCAAGCGCGTCAAGATGATCGACGCGTTCGAGGACGCCCACACCAGCGAGCTGGAAGCCCTCATCACCGCCGGCGCCACCCGCGACGCCATCACCGCCATGCGCACCCGCCACGTCGCCCGGTTCACCGAGCTGGAAGCCGAGCGCGCCCAGACAGCCAGGCCACCATCCGCGCCACCATCACCACCAACGCACCCCGCGCCGTCCTGGCCATCATCGCCGACCACGCCACCGCCCAGACAGCAGGCCGCCCCGCCGATTCGGACTTACCGACCCGACCTATAGACCCGACGATCCGAACTGGTCACGCGCTGAGACGTTCAGGCGCGGGGCTCTGACCCCGGCTTGACTGGTCCGGCCGTCCAGCCACAGGGCCCACGGCTCGATGGAGCCGATCACCAGCAGCCGCATGGCGGCCCAGGGGTCCTGCGCCATGCGGGCCTCGATCTGGTCCGAGCTGTCCGCCGTGACCAGGTGCAGGGTGCGGTAGCCGTTGCCGAGCGGCCCGCCGACCACGATGAAGCCGTCGGCGACCAGGCCGTCCATGAACGCGGCGTGCTCGTCCCAGGCGGCCTGCTCGCGGATCGGGCGCGAGGTGTCCCAGCCCGGGCCATGGTTCAGGGTGAGCGCGAAATAGGCCATGGGGCCGACCGTACCGGCCGCCACCGACAGTCCGTTTTGCCCTAGACAAGCGGAAAGGCCAGGCCCTCCCCAGCGTAGGCCCGGCCGTTCCAGCCCGAGGCGAAAAGCCTCCGTACCTTTTAACGTCTGATACCCGTCGGACATTTCCGGAACCCACGACTCGCCGAATCCTTTTCGGCGCGGGCCGGGGCTAGGACCGTCGCCACACGTTGGTGATCGGCCGCGCGCTGGCCGCCCGCCCGTCGCGACGCAGCCCGTAGGCGTCCTCGAGGGTGCGCAGGACGGTGTAGTGGGTGATCCGCTCCTGGTACCGGCCGGGCCGTACCGGCTGGCCGTAGAAGATCGTCGGGATGTGGTTGGCGATCGTGCCGTCGTCCTCGTCCCAGGTCACGATCAGCAGGCTGTCGTGGGTCATGGCCCAGCGGGCGTAGCCGCCCAGGTGCCGGCGCAGCCAGGCGTCGCCGGTCGCCACGCCGCAGTCGTGCATGTCGTCGCACAGGTTCGGGATCACGAACGAGACCGCGGGCAGCCGGGCCAGGTGCCCGGCCGGGAACCGGGCGAACGGCCGGCTGGCCGAGCGGGGCACGTCGGGGAAGTCGGTCCACGGCACGTGCTTGCGGGCGTACTCGCCGCTGGAGCAGGCCAGCGAGCCGGTGCCGGGCAGGTCCTCGGCGTACCCGGCGAAGCCGAGGTGGGCGGCCAGCAGGTCATGGCCGAGGCTGGGGGCGCGGAAGGAGACCGGGCAGGCGTCGCTGGTCACGCCGTGCGTGCTGCCGGAGAACAGGGCCAGGTAGTTGGGCTCGCTCGGGTGGGTGATCGCGAACGAGCGGGTGAACAGCGCGCCGTGGCGGGCCAGGTAATTGAGGTACCGGGCCTGCGGGCGGCCGATGATCTCGCCGTAGGAGTGGTTCTCCATCATGACGATCACCGTGTGCCGCGGCCGCGGCACACGGGCGGCGGGCGCGGCCCGCGATGACGCGGCCCGCGATGATGCGGCCCGCGATGATGTAGCCGTCGCGGTCGAGGAGACGGGCCGGACCGGCTGCCGCGCGGCGCAGCCGGCCAGGATCAGCGCGGCGGTCCCCAGCGGCACCAGCAGCCAGCGCGCGGCAGGTCTCACGCGCTCATCATGGCCTGCGGCCGGCGTCGTCCGGAGGGGGCGGTCCGTGAACTCCCGGTGAGCATCGGGCTCAGCCGCCGCCGGGATCGCGCAGGAACTCGGCCAGCGCCCGGTAGTACGGCGCGATCGTGGCGATCTCGGCGTACTCGCCGGCGCCGTGCTGGCCGTCGCCGCCCACGCCGAAGATCACCGCGTCGATGCCCTGCTGGTAGTAGAACCGCGCGTCCGCCGCCCCGTGCTTGCGCAGGAAGTCCGCGCGGTAGCCCTGGCTGCGCGCGGCCCGCCGCAGCGCCCCGACCTCCGGCCGGCCCCGGTCGGCGTGGTGCGGCGGGTCGGCCTGGCTGATCACCGGCGTCACGCCCGGCTCGCAGAACGTGGCCAGGTAGGCGGTCAGCTCCGGGATCGTCTTTCCGGCCAGGTCGGGGTCCTCCGGCGGGTAGCGGATGTCCAGCCACGCCTCGGCCTGTTCGGGGATCTGGTTGCGAGCCTGGTTGGGCGTCTCGATCCGGGCCACGTTGACCGTGGTCCGCCACTCCTCCCGGTCCGGTACCGGGTACGCCGCCAGCAGCCGGGCCACGCTGCGCCCCAGCTTGACCAGGGCGTTGTCGCCCAGCCAGGGGTAGGCGCTGTGCCCGCCCCGGCCGGCCGCCCGCAGGTTGACCGCGATCCGGCCCTTGGAGTCGGTCACGATGCGCAGCCCGCTGTGCTCGCCGATGACCACGAACTGGCCGCGGACGCCCTGCTGGAGCTGGTGCAGCGTGCCGTCCCGGCCGCCGACCTCCTCGTCGGTGACCAGCTGCAGGCCCAGCGGGTAGCCGGCCGCGCCCGCCAGGTCGCGGAACACCTGCGCCTGGACCAGCGCCGACACCTTCATGTCCTGGGCGCCGCGGGCGTACAGCCGGCCGTCCTCCAGCCGCGGCTCGAACTGCCCGGGCAGGGCCGGGACGACGTCCAGGTGGGCGTTGAGGATGACCCGGAACTCCGGCCGCGGCCGGCCGCGGTAGAGCAGCGCGCTCGGCTTGCCGCCCGAGGCGAACCGCTCCACCGTGAAGCCCGGCCCGACGAAGTCGAGCACGAAGTCCAGCGCCCGGCCCAGCTCACCGGGCCGGTCCGCGGTGGAGCGCACCGCGAGCAGTTCGCCGGCCGCGGCCAGGAACGACTCGGTGTCCATCGACCCATCCTGCCCCGAGCCGCCCGGCGGCCCGGTGGCCGGGCGGCGGCCCGGCGGAGGAGCGGCTAGCCGGGCAGGCGGCTCGGGATCAGCCCGGCCAGCATGATCTCCGCCGTGCGGCGCAGCCGGGGGAGCAGGTCCACGCAGGCGTGGGCCAGCTCCGGGTCGGCGGCGTACAGGTCGGCCAGCGCGGGCGGCGGGTTGGCGATCTGCCACATCGCCCCGGCCAGGCTGGCCATGGCCGAGATGAACTCACGGCACTCCCCGGCGGTCAGCTCGGGCAGTGCCCGGCCGATCACCTCGACGGCGTCGGCGATGGCGCCCAGCGAGGTCAGCTTGTAGCGGCGCACCGCCGCCACCGAGACGTGTCGCTCCAGGTTCAGCGGGGTATGCGCGATCAGGTCGCACAGCAGCGGGCGGCTGGTGAAGCTGCGGGCCACCACGTCGGCGACCAGGCCGGGGTCGCCCGGCGCGGCGCGGTCCAGCTCGTCGCCCAGCCAGCGGGCCCACTCTCGCCAGGACCGCGCCGTCAGCTCCAGGAGGATCTGCTCACGGGTCTCGAAGTAGCGCAGCAGCGCCGACTTGTGGATGCCGATGCGGTCGGCGATGTCGGTCAGCGTCACGTTGCGGACGCCGTCCCGCACGGCCAGGTCGCGGGCGGCGGCCAGGATGTCGTCCTGCCGCTGCCGCTTCTGCTCCGGGCGGCGCGCCCGCTGGAAGCCCGCGTCCGTCGTCGTCACCCCGTCATCCTATCTAACGCAACGGCGTTGTGTTGTTAATACAACGCCGTTGCGTTATATTCGGAGCATCGCCAGACGAGAGGACCAGCAGTCATGTCGAAGGTTTTCCTGCTCACCGGCAGCACCCGCGGCCTGGGCCGCCAGATCGCCGAGGCCGCCCTGGCCGACGGCCACCGCCTGGTCGCCACCGCGCGGCGCCCCGAGGGCCTGGCCGACCTGGCCGAGCGCTACGGCGACCAGATCCGGCCCGTCGCGCTGGACGTGACCGACCCGGAGGCGGCCAGGGCGGCGGTGGCGGCGGGCGTGGCCGCGTTCGGCCGCATCGACGTGGTCGTCAACAACGCCGGCTACGCCAACCTGGTCGCGGTGGAGGACATCACGCTCGAGGACTTCCGCGCCCAGCTCGACGCCAACCTGCTCGGCGTCGTCAACGTCACCAAGGCCGCGCTGCCCGTGCTGCGCCGCCAGGGCGGCGGCCACATCATCCAGGTCTCCTCCATCGGCGGGCGGCTGGCCACGGCCGGCCTGTCGGCCTACCAGGCGGCCAAGTGGGCGGTCGGCGGCTTCTCCGAGGTGCTGGCCAGGGAGGTCGGGCCGCTGGGCATCAAGGTCACCGTGCTCGAGCCCGGCGGCATGCGGACCGACTGGGCCGGCGCCTCGATGGACGTCCCGCCGGTCAGCGAGCCCTACCAGGCCACCGTGGGCGAGATGGCCCGGCTGCACCACGGCGGCCAGGCCACGGCGCTCGGCGACCCGGCCAAGGTGGCCCGGGTGGTGCTGGCCGTGGCCGAGATGGCCGAGCCGCCGCTGCGGCTGATCCTGGGCAGCGAGGCCTACGCCTACGCCCTGGCCGCCGCACGGGACCGGATGGCCTCGGACGAGGCCTGGCACGACCTGACCGTCAGCACCGACCGCGACGACGCCACCGAGGCCGAGCGCAACCCGCTCCAGGCGGCCGCCCGCGGTTAACCTGAACGGGGACGGGGGATCCCATCGAGGGGGTGCGATATGACGCTTCAGGACTGTCGCAGCGACGAGGTCGAGGCGACTGTGCGCTGGGAGCGCGACGGGACCGGGCTGCGCGGCCAGGTGATCGTGCGCAACGTCGGCGAGCGGACCTGCCGGCTGCCGGGCAAGCCCCGGGTGCGGCCGCTGGGCCAGGACGGCGCGCCGCTGGACGCCGACACGATGATCACCCTGGAACTGGTCGAGCCCGGCTACGTGGACATCGAGCCCGGAGGGCAGGCTGCGGCCCGCGTGACCTGGCCGAATTGGTGCGGGCCCGCGGCTGGCGACCAGGCCGTGGTCACCTGGGGCGATGGCTCGGCCACGGCCCACGTGGTGGGCCCGGTGCAGCCGTCCTGCGAGTCGGGCCACGGCGGCAACCTTACGTCCTGGTGGTTCGAGCCGGTCCGCTAGCGCAGGCCCGCTGGGCGCAGGGCACGGGGTGTCGTGCCCGGGCGCTGTCACCGGCGGCCGGTAGCCTCCGGTCATGATCGATCACCTGGGAGTTCAGGTCGCCGACGTGGACGCGTCGCTGGCCTGGTACCTGCGGGTCCTCGGGCCCGTCGGGCTGCGGGAGGCGATGCGCTTCCCGGTCGAGGGCGGCTTCGTGGTCGGGCTCTCCGGGCGCGACGGGGTGCCGGGCTTCTGGCTCAGCCCGGCGCGGCGGGACCAGGACCGGGAGCTGCACGTCGCCTTCGCGGCCGCCAGCCGCGCGGAGGTGGACGCGGTCCACCAGGCCGCGGCCAGCGGCGGCGCGGAGGTGCTGCACGCCCCGCGCGAGTGGCCGGAGTACCACCCCGGCTACTACGGGGTGTTCCTGCGCGATCCCGACGGCCACAACGTGGAGGCCGTCTACCACGGGGGCTAGCCCGCCGGGCTGACGGCTCACCCGCGATCTGGTCCGATTCCTGCCAGACATCGCCGGGCGGCGGCCGGATAGTTGCGGCCATGGAAACCGTGCAGCCGCCTCTCGCCCCGGTGGGGGTGCCTGGTGGTGACCCGCTAGGGGTGACCGCAGCGCCGTTCATCCGCTCCGGGCCCGCCGCCGTCCTGGACCTGGCCCGGCGCGCCGAACGACTGGGGTACGGGTCGTTGTGGGTCGCTGAGGTCACGGGCATCGAGGCGTTCAGCGTGCTGGGCGCGGTGTCGCGGGCCGCGCCGGGCCTGGGGCTGGGCACCGGGGTGCTGCCCATGCAGGTCCGCACGCCGCCGTTGCTGGCCATGGCGGCCGCCTCGGTGCAGGCGCTGGCTCCTGACCGGGAGGTCTTGCTCGGCGTGGGGCGGCGCTGGCGGCCGGCTACCGTCCAGCCGCTGGCCCGGATGCGAGTTCCTCGCGCTGCTGCGGAGTGCCTGTCCGGCGACTCGGTCACGTTCGCGGCCGTCGGCGTCGAGCTCGGCGACCGCAGGCCCAAGATCATCCTGGGCGCCCTGGGGGAGGGGATGCTCCGCCTGGCGGGCGAGCAGGCCGACGGGGTCTTGCTGAACTACCTGCCGGCCAGCCATGTGCCGTGGTGCGTGGAGCAGGTCCGGCGCGGCGGGAACGCGACCATCTACGCCAACATCCACGTCGGCATCGGGAACCGAGCGGCCGCCGCGCCGCGGGCCCGGTATGACCTGTTTTCCTATGCCGTCGTCGATGCCTACGCCCGCAGCTTCACCCGGGCCGGGTTCGGCCCGGCCGTGCAGGCCATCCAGGCCGCTCACCGGACCGGAGACCGGGCTGGCGCCCTGGCCGCGGTGCCCGACGAGATGGTCGACGCGATCAACGTGGTCGGCGACCAGGCGCTGGTCGCCGACACTATCGGCGCTTACCGGCGGGCCGGGGTGGACGTTCCGGTGATCTTCCCGCTCACCTGGGGATGCGGCCGGCCAGGACGCACTGGACTCGACCCTGCGGGCGGCGCTAGCACCGGCGGCACCAGGGTGGAAAATGTGACCCATGGCGGGCGCCGGGACGTATGCGCTGCTCACCGACGGGAGCACGGTCGAGATCCGGCCCGCGGCGGAGCAGGACGCGCAGGCCGTGCGGGCCATGCACGCGGAGATGTCGCCGGGCAACCTGTACCTGCGGTTCTTCAGCCTGAGCCAGCGCTCGGCCGACCGGGAAGCGCAGCGGGTGACCCGGCCGCCCGATGCGTACCACGCGGCGCTGCTGGCCTGGCTCGGCGGCCGGCTGGTCGGCGTGGCCAGCTACGAGCCGACCCCGGTGCCCGGCACGGCCGAGGTGGCCTTCGCCGTCTCTGATGACATGCATCACCGCGGCATCGCCACGCTGCTGCTCGAGCACCTGGTGTCGCTGGCCCGGCGGCGCGGGCTGACCGCGTTCGCGGCGACGACGCTGCTGGAGAACAACGCGATGCTGAGGGTGTTCTCCGACGCGGGCCTGCCGGTCCGGCGCAAGATCGCCGACGGCGCGGTGGAGCTGACCTTCCCGCTGCCGGGCGACGACAGCGACCAGGTGCTGGCCGGCTACCTGGACTCGGTGGCCAGCCGGGAGAGCCGGGCCGACGTGGCCAGCCTGCGGTCGGTGCTGGCGCCGGAGTCGGTGGCGGTGATCGGCGCCAGTCGCCGGCCGCGCACGGTCGGCCGGGCCATCCTGCACAACCTGGTGGCGGGCGGGTTCGCGGGCCGCGTATACGCGGTCAACCCGCAGGGCCAGGCCATGGAGGGCATCGCCTGCGTGCCCGCCGCGGCCGACCTGCCCGAGCCGGTCGACCTGGCCGTGCTCACCGTCCCGGTGGCCGCGGTGAACGAGGTCGCGCAGGCGTGCGGCCGCCGCGGGGTGCGGGCCCTGGTGGTGATCACCTCGGGCCTGGGTGCCGAGGCCGCGGACCTGCTGGCCATCTGCCGGCGGCACGGCATGCGGCTGCTCGGGCCGAACTGCCTGGGCGTGCTGGTGCCCGGCCGCGGGCTGAACGCCACGTTCGCGGCGGGCCAGTTCCGGCCGGGGGTGGCCGGGCTGGTGGTGCAGTCGGGCGGGGTGGGCATCGCGGTGCTGGAGCACCTGTCGCGGCTGGGTATCGGGGTGTCGTCGTTCGCGTCGGTGGGCGACAAGTACGACGTGTCGAGCAATGATCTGCTGACCTGGTGGGTGCAGGACGGGGTGACGCGGATGGCGGTGCTGTACGTGGAGTCGTTCGGCAGCCCGCGCAAGTTCGCCCGGACCGCGCGCCGGGTGGGCCGGCGGATGCCGGTGCTGACTGTCATCGGCGCCCGATCGCCCGCGGGCCAGCGGGCCGCCGCGTCGGTCACGGCGGCCGCCGCGACGCCGCTGGTCACCCAGGAGGCGCTGTTCGGCCAGGCCGGGATCATCGCTACCCGGAGCCTGGGCGAGCTGATCGAGGCGGCCGCGCTGCTGAGCTGCCAGCCGCTTCCGGCTGGGCGCCGGGTGGCGATCGTGTCGAACGCCGGCAGCGCGGGCGTGCTGGCCGCCGACGCGTGCGCCGACAGCGGCCTGGCCGTGGCCCGGCTGGGCGAGGCCACCCAGAGCGGCCTGCGCGGGCTGCTGCCGGCCGGCGCGGCGGTGGCCGGGCCGGTGGACACCACGCCGGGCGTGACCACCGAGGCGTTCCGGGCCTGCCTGGAGCAGGTGGCGGCCGACGAGGGCGTGGACGCGGTGCTGGCCGTGGCCGTCCCCACCGCCCTGTCCGACCTGCGGGCCGCCGTCACGGCGGCCCGGCTGGCCAAGCCGGCCGCCGCCGCGCTGCTGGAGCAGGCCGAGTCGGTCCGGTTGCTCAGCCGCGGCCAGCCCCTGGACGCGGTGCCGGCCTACGCCTACCCGGAAGGAGCCGCCCGCGCTCTCGGTCACGCCGTCCGCTATCAGGCCTGGCGCGGCCGTCAGGACACCCAGATTCCTGAACAAGGGGGGCAGGAGGTCGCGGCCGCCCGCCGGCTGACCGCCGCCTACCTGGACCAGCACCCCGGCGGCGGCTGGCTGCCCGGGCCGCAGGCGGCCGAGCTGGCCGCCTGCTACCAGATCCCGGTCGCCGGCCGGGGCCCGGCCGGGGTCGAGGTCCGGGCGCGCCTCATGCACGAGCCGGTGTTCGGGCCGCTGGTCATGCTCGGGCTCGGCGGGACTGCCGCCGACGTGCTGGGCGGCTACGCGGCCCGGCTGGCCCCGATGACCGGGGCCGACGCCGACGACCTGATCGCGGAGTCGCCCGCCGCGCCGCTGCTGCGCGACCCGGCCGGTGCTTCGTCCGCCGACACCGGCCCGCCCGCCGACACCGCCGCGCTGGCCGGCCTGCTGCTGCGGCTGTCCCGGCTGGCCGATGACCTGCCCGAGGTCGCCGAGCTGGAGCTGAGCCCGCTGATCGCCAGTCGGGAGGGGGTCAGGGCGGCCGCCATCCGGGTCCGGCTCAGCCCGGCCGACAGGCCCGACCCGTTCCTGCGCCGGCTGCGCTGACCGGCGGTCCGGACCGCCTCGGGGTAGCCTGCCGGGGCCCGTTAGAAATTCTTGTCCGGTCCCGCCCGTGAGTGTCGATTCCAGCGGGCCTGGTTCGTGATCTGGGTGAGCGGCCGGGAACGCCGGCCAGCGCGATAGGAGCACCG
Organism: uncultured Actinomycetota bacterium; assembly: GCA_963730265.1. Taxonomy (GTDB): domain Bacteria; phylum Actinomycetota; class Actinomycetes; order Streptosporangiales; family Streptosporangiaceae; genus DASUBV01. The sequence goes on along the minus strand of CAVSRG010000009.1, from coordinate 1,935,894 downwards.
AGATGAAGCAGTACCTGCTGTCGGTCCACATCGACGAGGGCGCGCCCGACCGGTCGGAGGAGGAGATCCAGCGGTCCCACACCGCCGTGAACGACTTCAACGCCGAGGTCCAGGCGGCCGGGGCCTGGGTGTTCGCGGGCGGCCTGTACCCGCCGTCGACGGCCACGGTGGTGCGCGGCCAGGGCGGGCGGGTGGTCACCACCGACGGGCCGTACGCCGAGACCAAGGAGCAGCTGGGCGGTTTCTGGATCATCGAGGCGGCCGACCTGGACGCCGCGCTGGACTGGGCGGCCCGGGGCTCGGCCGCGTGCGGCGCCGCGGTCGAGGTCCGGCCGTTCCAGGAGATCGGCGAGGACTAGCCCGTGCCCAGCCCGGACCCCGCCGGCCCGCCGGACGCGGCCGCCATCGAGCGCGCCTACCGGGAGAGCTCCGGCCGGGCGGTCGCCACCCTGGTCCGCGTCTTCGGCGACATCGACCTCGCCGAGGAGGCCGTCCAGGAGGCCTTCGCGGTGGCCGCCGAGCGCTGGCCGGCCACCGGCGTGCCGCCCAATCCCGGCGGCTGGATCGTCATCACGGCCCGCAACAAGGCCCTGGACCGGCTGCGCCGGGAGTCCTCCCGGCCCGGCCGGGAGGTCCAGGCCGCCCGGCTGCGGGCCGACCCCGAGCCAGAGGAGGGCGGGCCCGTGACCGACGACCGCCTGCGGCTGATCTTCACCTGCTGCCACCCGGCCCTGGCCGCCGAGGCCCAGCTCGCGCTGACCCTGCGGCTCATCTGCGGGCTGCAGACCCCGGAGATCGCCCGGGCCTTCCTGGTCCCCGAGCCGACCGTGGCCCAGCGCCTGGTGCGGGCCAAGCGGAAGATCCGCGCCGGCCGGCATCCCCTACCGGGTGCCGCGCGACGCCGAGCTGCCCGACCGGCTGCCGTTCGTGCTGGCTGTCGTGTACCTGGTGTTCAACGAGGGCTACGCGGCCTCGGCGGGCGAGGACCTGATCCGCTCCGAGCTGTGCGCCGAGGCCATCCGGCTGGCCCGCCTGCTGACCGTGCTCATGCCCGACGAGCCCGAGGTCAACGGCCTGCTGGCGCTGCTCCTGCTGACTGAGTCGCGGCGTCCGGCCCGTACCGGCCCGGACGGGTCGCTGATCCTGCTGGCCGAGCAGGACCGCGGCCGCTGGGACCGGGCGCTGATCGCCGAGGGCCAGGCGCTGGTCCGGGCCTGCCTGCGCCGCAACCAGCCCGGCCCCTACCAGCTCCAGGCCGCGATCGGCGCCGTGCACAGCGACGCCGCGGTGGCCGGGCAGACCGACTGGGGTCAGATCCTGGCCCTCTACGACCAGCTCATGGCCATCGCCCCGGCCCCGGTGGTGGCGCTCAACCGGTGCGTCGCCGTGGCCGAGGTGCACGGCCCCGCAGCCGCGCTGGAGCTGGTCGACGGGCTGGACCTGGACGGCTACCACCTGCTGCACGCCACCCGGGCCGACCTGCTGCGCCGGCTCGGCCGCGACCGGGACGCGGCCGCTGCCTACGACGCGGCCATCGAGCGGACCGCCAACCAGGCCGAGCGGGCCTTCCTGGCCGGCCGCCGGGACCGCCTGTCGGCGGACTGAGCGCGGCGGGCTGAGCACTCACCGGCTGAGCACTACGCCGGCTGAGCGGACCGCCGCGGCCAGCCGGGCCACGGCTTCCTCGACCTGATGGCCGGGCAGGTTGCCGTAGCCGAGCACCAGCCCCGGCGGGCCCAGCTCGATCCGGTAGGTGTCCAGGCTGGCCACCCGCACGCCCGCCGCGCGGGCCCCGGCCGCGACCGCGGCCGCGTCGGTCCCGGCCGGGAGGTGCACCAGCAGGTGCAGCCCCGCGGCCGCCCCGGCGACCCGCGCCTCGGGCAGCCGGGCGGCCAGCGCCGCGGCCAGCGCGTCGCGTCCGTCCCGGTAGGACTTGCGGCAGGCGCGCAGCTGGCGGTCGTAGCCGCCGGACCGCACGAACGAGGCGAACGCGAGCTGGTCGAGCACCGGCGGCCCGGCCGGGTGGTCCGGGCGGTCCGGCGCCGGAGTCCAGCCGGGCGGGGTGACCATCCAGCCGATGCCCAGCGCCGGGGACAGCGTCTTGCTGACCGAGCCGACCAGCGCCACGAACGACGGGCCCGCGCCCTGGAGCGCGCCGACCGGGCGGCGGTCGTAGCGGAACTCGGCGTCGTAGTCGTCCTCGATGATCAGCCCGCCGGTGGTCCTGGCCCAGGCCAGCAGGGTCGCCCGGCGGGGCGCGGACAGCACGGTCCCGGTCGGGAACTGGTGCGCCGGGCTGATGATCACCGCGTCCGGCCGGCCGTCCGCCCGGCTGTTCGCCCGGGTGTCCGCCCGGTCGTCCAGCCGGTCGGCCCGCAGGCCCTGGTCGTCGACCGGCACCGGGACGACGGCCAGGCCCGCCGCGGCGACGATCTGCCGGATCCGGTGCCAGCCGGGATCCTCCACCGCCACCGCCCGGCCGCCGCGGCGGCGCAGCTCCCCGCAGAGGCGGCCGATGGCGTCGGTGGCCCCGGTGGTGACGGTGACGTCGGCCGGGCCGGCCTGGGCGCCGCGCACCCGGCCCAGGTAATCGGCCAGGACCTGGCGCAGCACGGGATGCCCGGCCGGGTCGGGATAGCCCAGGTCGGCGGACGGCAGGTCGGCCGCGGCCGAGCGCAGCGCGGCCAGCCAGCCGCGCAGCGGGAAGGCCCGCAGGTCGGGCAGGCCGGGGGCCATGTCGAGCAGCGCCGGGGCCGCGGCTGCGGCGGTGCCGGGGCCGGGCGGTGCCGGAGCCGCCGCCAGCCGCCGGACCCGGGTGCCCGAGCCCACCGCCGCTTCCAGGTAGCCCTCGGCGGCCAGCTGCGCGTAGGCCTCGGTGACCACCCACCGCGAGCAGCCCAGCTCGGCGGCCAGCACCCGGCTGGGCGGCAGGGCGGTGCCCGCGGCCACCCGGCCCCGGCGGATGGCCTCCCGAAGCGCGCGGGCCAGCCGGGCGTGCCGGGGTCCCGCCGCCTCCGCCCCGAGGTCGAGAAGCAGCCGTGGTGCGGTGCTAGCCGTCGAGATATTGGTCTGGGAATCAGGCATCACTTTGGATCGTAGATCCAGGCCAATCGAGCGGTACGGTCAACCCGGAGATCGAAGGGAGATCGGATGCGACAGCGCGTCATCAGCGACAGCCGGGTCAGCCTCACGGTCAGCGAGCTGTGCCTGGGCACCATGTACTTCGGCTACCGGACCGACGAGCAGACCTCGTTCGCGATCCTGGACCGGTTCCTGGAGGCGGGCGGCACGTTCCTGGACACGGCCAACAACTACGGGCAGTGGCACGGCGACGCCGGGGAGAGCGAGCGAGTCATCGGGCGGTGGCTGCGGTCCCGGCGGGTGGCCGGCCAGGTGGTGGTGGCGACCAAGGTGGGCGCCCGCACCACGGTGCCCGGCGACCCGGACCCGCGGCACTGGCAGGGCCTGGGGGCGGCCGCGATCCGCGAGGACGCGCAGGCCAGTCTGCGCAATCTCGGCGTCGACCGGCTGGACCTGTACTACGCCCACATCGACGACCGGGCCACCCCGCTGGCGCAGACCGTCGGGGCGCTGGGCGAGCTGGCCGACGCCGGCCAGGTCGGCCTGCTGGGCGCGAGCAACATCGCTACCTGGCGGGTCGAGCAGGCCAGGGCCCTGGCCGCGCAGGCCGGGCGGCCCGGCTACTCCTGCGTCCAGCAGGAGGGCACCTACCTGCTGGCCCACCCCGACCGCGGCCAGCTCAACCTGGTCACCGAGGAACTGCTCGACTACGCGGCGGCCACCGGGATCACCGTGCTGGCCTACTCGCCGCTGCTGGCCGGCCGCTACGCCCGGCCCGGGCAGCCGCTCCGGGCGGCCTACGCGCACCCCGGCAGCCAGGCCCGGCTGGCCGTGCTGCGCGAGGTGGCCGGCGAGCTCGGCGCCACGCCCGGCCAGGTCGTCCTGGCCTGGCTCCTGCACCAGGACCCGCCGCTCCTCCCCATCGCCGGCGCAAGCTCGGTGGCGCAGCTCGACGAGATCATCGGCGCCACCGAGCTGAAGCTGGACGAGGCGACCCGCCAGCGCCTGGACCGGGCGGGCCGGGGCGGCCATGCTTCGTGAGCCGCCCCGGCCCGCCCGGACCGTCCCCTCCGTCAGCCCGCGTCCTCCACCTGGAGGCAGAACCCGACGCTGCTCGGGGTGTCGGCGTAGTCCGGGGAGCTGTCGATGATGGCCCGGCTCACGGCCACCACGGTGAGCGTGTAGCCGCACGGGGCCATCCCGCTGGTGTCCAGCGTCCACACGCCGCCGGGCGGCGGCGCCGTCGCCACGTACCCGACAGTCGGGCTGAGCGCCCCGCCCGGCGCGGCGAACGGCTCGGTGCCCAGCGTGTAGTGGGCCAGGTAGTCCTGGCCGCCGTCGTTGTCAGTGGCCACGAAGTTGCCCGCCAGCTCGGTGCCGACGTCGAACTTCCCGCAGTTGCCGGCCAGCACGTCGATGTCGATCGACGCGAACGGGCCCGTGTTGTACAGCTGCACCTGGTGGATGTCGCTGCCGGCCACGCCCAGGATGTCGATCTTCACGTTCCACAGCGCGTCGCCGGCCGTCTCCCAGACGGCCAGCACGTTGTCGACGTTGAGGCTGGGCATGAGATAGCTGAAGTAGTCCCCGCTGGCCACCTGGTGGGTCGCGATCGTGCCGGTCACGTCCCAGGCGGTGAAGCCGTTGTTGACCGTGGTCCAGTTGACGTCCGTGGCCTGCTTGACCTGGATCCGGTACTGGTAGCCGGGGAAGGCCGGGCCCTGCACGACGACCGTGCCGGCGAACGGGCAGGGCCGGCCCAGCCCGTCCGGGTCGGCCGGCGCGCTGCCGCCCAGCAGCGCGAACGTGGCCAGCGGCGTGGTGAGCCCGGTGCCCGGGTCGATCTGGCTCACCGGGATCCCGCCCAGCACGCCGATCAGCGGCGTGACCGTGCCGGGCGGGATGACCGGGCCCGGACCGACCTGGACGTGGGCGTCCAGGATGTTGCCCCACACCGGCTCGGCGTCCGGGTCGCTGGTGGACGGCGGGACGCTCCACGACAGCACGGCCCGGATCCGCAGCTCCTTCGGCTCTTTGCAGGACCGCCGCTGGTGGGTCAGGTCGACGGGCAGGATCGCGGCGTAGCACAGGCCGCCCTCGGGCAGCGGGCTGATGTCGTGCACCGCCACCCCGGCCGTGCCCAGGTAGGTCCAGCCGCAGCTGTCGTCCCAGCCCGAGGCCCAGAACGCCACGTACTCGGTGCTGCCCGCCTGGCACAGCCCGCCGTTGTAGCCGTCAGGCAGCTTGACCTGGAAGCTGGCCACCAGGTTGCTCACGTTGTTGTCCAGGCCCACGCACTCCAGCTGCTCGTAGGTGACGTCGCCGCCGGTCTTGATCACCGCGCTGGCCGCGTCGGTCCAGCTCAGCCCGGCCGCCTGCCAGGCCGCGATGTGCTGCTCGATGGCCTGGCTGTCCAGGGCGGCCGAGGAGGCCGCCTGGGCCAGCTCGGCGTACCCGAACCGGTGCGCGGGCACCGCGGCCGCCTGCTCCTGGTCCTTATCGGCCGGCGCGTAGCGCTTGGCCAGCTCGGCCAGGTCCAGGGGCTGCGGCGCCGGCGCGGGCAGCGGAACCTCCGCGGCGTAGGCCAGCGACGGCGGCAGCTTCAGCGGCTTGGCCTCCTTGCCCAGCCGGGCCAGCACGTCCAGGACGAACGGCGGCCGGGGCTGGATCTGGACGTTGCACTGGGCCACGTCGCCCCAGACCGGGATGAAGTCCGGCCCGGTCGGGATCACCGACCACGACAGGATCGCCCTGGCCGCCGGCAGCACCGGCGACCAGCAGGGCCGCTGCTCCCGGTCGACCTGCACGGTCGCCGTGTAGCTGAGCGGGAACACCGCGGCATCGAAGCAGTCGAGTGCCTCCGGGATGTCATGTACCGACACCGTGGCCAGCCCGGCGTCCACCCAGCCCGAGCCGTAGTCGAGGAAGAACCGGATGAACTCCAGCGAGCCGGGCTGGCACAGGCCGCCGCCGTAGCCGGACGTCTGCTTGATGGAGATGGTCGCCTCGAGCAGGTTGAGCGCCGGGTTGTAGCTCACGCAGTCGATCTGCTCGTAGCTGGTGTCCCCGGCGATCTCCTGCACCACCGGGAACCCCGACTCCTTGGCCGTGCCGAAGTAGTTCGGGTTGCTGGCCAGCAGGGACCGGAACCCGGCCCGCTCGGCCGGCGTACTGGCGGTCCCTGGCCGGGTCCCTGATGGGCTTGTCTTCGCTGCCATGATGTTCCCCCCTGAAGAGTGCTGACGATCACGTCTGCTGGATCGGAGCAGGTCACCGGGGGCGCTGATACGCGTGACATTTCTGGCCGCCGCGGTGTATCAAGACGGCATCGGCCGTCTCCGTCCTGATGAGCTGCGGCCGCCTAACTTCACGAAGGGCTACGCGATGCGCGACGACCCAGTGGTCATTGCCCTGGTCGCCCGGGTAGGAGACGGCGACCAGAAAGCATGGGACGAGGTCGTTGAGCGGTACTGCGCCGCTGGTCTGGTCGATCTGCGTCCGCTACCGGCTGAGCCGCCAGGACGCCGACGACGTCGGGCAGAGCGTCTGGCTGCTGCTGGTCGAGCAGATCGGCAGCCTGCGCGAGCCCGCGGCGCTGCCCGGCTGGCTGGCCACTACCACCCGGCGTGAATGCCTGCGCGTCCTGCGGGCCACCCGGCGGCACGACGCACGCGGGCCTGCCGCCGGAGGACCAGATGCCGCCCGACCCGGCCGCCGTGATGGTCGAGGAGGAGGTCATCGCGGCCGAGCGCGACGCCGCGCTGCGGGCCGCGTTCGCCGAGCTGCCCGGCGGCTGCCATCAGCTACTGTCGATGCTGGTCAGCGACCCGCCGTGCTCCTACGCGGAGATCAGCTCGACGCTGCAGCATGCCGGTGGGCAGCATCGGCCCGATGCGCGCCCGCTGCCTGGAGCGGCTGCGCCGCTCGCCGCACCTGGCGGGCGTCCTCGGACGGCCGGTCTCGGGCGGACCGGACCGGGACACGGAAGGAAGCAAGAGGTGAGCACCGTGGCTGAGAGCTGGAACGACGAGGCGCTGCTGGCGGCGCTCCGGCAGGCGCTGGCCGCCCGCCAGGCCGTGCCGCCCGAGTTCGTCGAGGCGGGCAAGAGCGCGTTCGCGTGGCACAACATCGACGCCGAGCTGGCCCAGCTCACCTACGACTCGGCCCGCGACACCGAGCCGCGTGGCGGCCACGCAGGGCCGAGGCCGCGTCCATCCGCGCGCTCACCTTCACCTCGGCCCACCTGACCATCGAGCTGGAGGTCACCCCGGACTCGCTGGTCGGCCAGGTCGTCCCGGTCCAGGCGGCCGACGATCGAGGTCCAGGCCAGGGCGGGCGCCGCCGGTGCAAGTGGCGGCCGACGAGATCGGCTGCTTCCCGATCCACCCGATCCCGCGCGGCCCGTTCCGGCTGCACTGCCAGCTCCGCCGGCGGCGTCGACGTGCTCACCGGACTGGATCACGCTCTAGGCCCGGCCGGGCCGGGCCGGCGCCGCAGCCGCGGCCCGGTCAGGCCGCGCCGAGGGTGACCAGGGACATCGCCGTCGCCTGCTGGAGCGGATCGCCGGCGACGTCCTGGCGGATGCGGCGCATCGCCTCGCCCAGGCTCGGGCTCGTCCGCAGGTACCGGTGCAGGCTGACCATCAGCGGGCACGACGGCGAAATCGTTGAGCGGGACGACGCCGGCGATGATCCCGGCCGTGCCCAGCGGCAGCAGGCTGCAGACCAGGCCGAGCAGCTCGTCCGCGCCGGCCGGCGCCAGCACGCCGGAGTCGCAGCTGGACAGGACCAGCCGGTACGGGCGCGCGGCGAAGCTGCTCGAAGTCGTAGACGGTCAGCGGCCCGTCGTGCATGCGCAGCGAGGAGAACAGCGGGCTGTCGGCGCGGAACGCGGCCGTGCGCGGCGATGTGGCCCAGCCAGGCGCCGTCGAGCGCGGCCAGCACCCGCCCGGCGGTGGCCTCCTCGCCGGCCAGCACCGTGACGTCGTCGTACAGCGGCGCTACCGCGGGCACCTCGGCTCCCTCGGTGGCCAGGCCCGGCCCGCGCGCCGAGGTGACGTGACGGCGCCCAGGCGGCGGGGCCGCGTGCGCGCGCAGCCAGGCGGCGGCGGACGGCGCGACGCTGAACGACGCGGTCGCCGAGCGCGGGGAGCAGCGCCCACGGGATGGCGTGCAGCCGCCCGGCGGGACGACCACGACCGGGCCGTCGCCCAGGTGCCGGACGGCCGGGCCGAGCAGCGGCGTCCTGGAGCCGCGGCCCGGCCGCGGCCAGGATGGCGGACGCGCTGGCCAGGTCGTCCCCCGGCCGGCTGCGGGCCAGGCGGCGCAGCGCGAACCGGGCGAAGTCCGCCGCCCGGATGGCGTCCTCGGCGCGGCCGGCGGGGAACTGCCGCACCCGGCCCGGTTCGCAGACCAGCACGTGCAGGAGGCCCGTCGACGTCGACGATCTCGATCAGTCGCGCCGGGCCGAGCTGGTCGAGCAGATCGGCGATGCTGACCCCGCCCGCGCTGGCGCCCGAGCTGCCGCCGGGCGCGCAGCGCGGTGGCCCGGACCGCCGCCTCGAGCCGCAGCTGCTCGCGCTGGAGCGGGCCAGCGGGCACGCCCTGCCGCCGGGCTCGCTCCAGCTCGCTGGTCACCTGGCGCAGCGCGGCCAGGTCCGTGCCGAGCTCCGCGTCGGCGGGCGGCCGTACCGCCGGGACGGCCAGCGCGGTCGCCCGCCAGCGCTCGCTCCAGGCCAGCAGCAGCCGGGGCCGGCGTGCCCTGGCCGCGTACCGCTGCGCGAGCGTGGCCAGCTCGGCACCGTGCGCGGTGGCCTGCGCCCGCAGCTCCGACGCGCCCAGGGTCAGCCGGTGCTGGTCCAGGACCTCAAGCCCGCTGCGGCAGGCGGCGAGCAGGCGCCGCGCGTCCTGGTCGGCGTCGCGCCCGCAGCGCCTCGCTGAGCCAGCCGCTGGCCCGCGACATCGCCGGTCCGCGCCGGCGAGTGCGGGCCGCGGCCCGCAGATGCCGGTCGGCGCTCGCCGCGGCGGCCCAGGTCCAGCGCCACCCGCCCGGCGAGCAGGTGGGCCTGCGCGGCCTCGCTGGAGCCCAGCGCGTCCAGCGCGGCGGCGGCCCGGCTGGCCTGGCGCAGCAGCTCCGCTGACGCCGGGCCCGCCGCGTACTGCGCCTCGCGCGAGCACCAGCCGCGTATGGCCCTGCCACCAGGTGCTCCGCTGCGTCCGGAACAGGCGGCTGGCCGCCTGCGCCCAGTCCAGCGCCGCCTGCGGCTGCGCGGCGGCCAGCGCGCAGTTGGCCGCGATCAGCAGCAGCTCGGCCTTCTTGGTGGAGCGGCCGCGGACCTGCTCGATGTCCCGGATGGCGGACTCGGCCTCGGCCAGGGCATCGTCGGCCAGGCCGGCGGCCAGCAGCACGCCGCACCGGTCGATGCTGAGCGCCGGCGTGGGCACGTTCAGCGGACGGTACCGGGCCGCCGCCTCGTCCAGGAAGGACAGCGCGGTCGGCAGGTCACCGGCGGCGAAGGCGGCGAGGCCGCGGTTCAGTACCGGATGGACGGCTTCCAGGTCCTGGCCGGTCCCGGCGTACAGGCGGCCGCGGCCACGAAGTCGGCGTCGGCGCGGCGCGGCGCGCCGACCGACACCAGGACCAGCCCGCGGGCGCTCAGCGCCCGTGCGGTCCACAGCAGGTCGCCGGCGCGCTGCAGCACGCTGATCGCGCGGCGCAGGTCGTCCAGGGCGGCGGCGTGCTGGCCCAGCGTCCACAAGGCGATGCCGCGCCGGTGCAGCACCTGCCCGGTCAGGACCCCGCTCGACCGCTCGAGCGCCTGATCAAAGGCCCGCAGGCCCGCCGCCGTACGGCCCGCGTAGACCAGCGCCACCGCCAGGCCCGCCAGCACGTCGGCCTCGCGCTCCGGCGAGCCCGTCTCGCGGGCCAGGCGCAGGGCGCTGCGCAGCTCGCGCACCCCGGCCTCGACATCGCCCACCTCGCGCAGCACGATGCCCGCGGCCTGATGGGCGATCGAGGCCTCGTGCGCGCTGGGGTGGTCGGCCAGGATCCGGCGCGCCCTGGCCATCGCCTCCCGCGGGCGGGCCATGGCCAGGGCCAGTATCTCGCCGGACTCGCGCGGGCCAGACCCGGCCCCGGCAGCTCCCCCGGCCACGCCCGATAGTAAATCCCAGCGTTCCGGGCGGTCCAATACATCCGTCTGCAAAACTCCCCGTCATTAGGTATCACCGGGCCGCTCGATGACTCCGTACGGGCATCGGGCCGGGACACGCGGGCGGCCTGCCCGGTAGCACTCAAGACTGCGGAGGCACCGTGTCCGAGCGAGCTGATGAGAGCGAAATGGAATCGAGCATCGCCGATGAGGTCGACTACATTCGGCGCACCTTTGCCGCTCCGCCCGACCAGGGCGGCGCGGGGATTGAGATCGGGCTGGTCCCCGAGGGCCGGGGCGTCGGCTACATGTACGCCGTCGGCCAGCTCCTGGTGCGCCGCGAGTACCTGGCGCAGGTGGAGCAGATCCTGGGCCGGGGCCGCGGCCAGGAGCCTCGCGAGGCCGCGCGGCTGCCGGGCGAGCCCGGCGAGGAGGAGCATGTCATCGGGGACGTCGTCCTGCTGCGGCTGCGCGACGGGGAGCCGGCCGTGCCGGAGGCACTGGCTGAGATCGACCGCCGCCTCGGCCCCGGCATCGCCACCCCCGACCACCTGCTGACCGTGGCCGGTGAGGCCGCGCCCTGCCCGGCGACCGAGCCCGAGCAGGTGTACCAGGGCATCGAGCCCTACCCGTCGGCCTGCCCCGGCGACGGCGGCACCGGAGTGCGGATCTACCTGGCCGACACCGGCCTGCTGCACAATGTGACGCATCTGGGCTGGCTGGAGTCGCACCCGTGGCTGACCGGGGTTCAGGCCGGCGACGCGGCCGACTACGACCAGCTTCCGCCGCATGCGGCCGGCCAGCCCCAGAAGATCCCGGCCTACGCCGGGCACGGGACGTTCGTGGCCGGGGTGACCCGGTGCCTGGCCCCCGGCGCGGAGATCATCGTGACCAACGCGTTCTCGGTGGCCGGGAGCACGCTGGAATCGGACCTGGCCCAGCGGCTGGGCGCGGCCCTCGGTCACGGCGTGGACATCTTCCACCTGACGGTCGCCGCGCCGTCCCGGCACAACCTGCCCATGATCGGCATCGCGGAATGGCTCCGGCTCATGCGCGGGTACAAGGGCACCGTCTGCACCGTCGCCGCCGGCAACAGCGGCTCCCGGCGGCCGTTCTGGCCGGCCGCCTTCCCCGAGGTGGTCTCGGTGGGCGCACTGGCCGCCGACTGGCGCAGCCGGGCCTCGTTCAGCAACTACGGCGGGTGGGTGGACGTGTACGCACCCGGCCGGGACCTCATCAACGCCTACGCGAGCGGTACCTACACCTGTCACGTCTGGCCGTATGCGAACGAGCCGCGGAAGTTCTACGGGATGGCCAAGTGGAGCGGCACGTCGTTCTCCACGCCGATCGTCACCGGCCTGATCGCCGCCCGGATGTCCCGGACGGGCGAGAGCGGGCGGGAGGCGGCCGACGCGCTGCTGGCCGAGGCCCGGGCTCAGGCCATCCCCGGGGTCGGCGCCATCCTGCTGCCTCGCTGCGACGGGGAGCGCGGCCGGCCCGCGGGGCGGTCCGGGTGCTGCTGCGAGCGCCGGTCGTGCGACTGCTGAGCGTGACCGGCTGAGGGGGCGGGGACCGGCCTGCGCGGCGGTGCGGCGAGGGGGGCACCGCCGCGCAGGCCCGGACGGGCCGCCTGGCCCCGGCGGCCCGGCCTGGCCAGCGGCTATCCTGGGTGGCCCATGACTGATTCCGATACCGTGCCTTCCCGGGGGGCCGCCCCCCGGACCCCCCAGCAGGAAACCTCCGGGGCCGATACATCCGGGCTGACCATTCTCGGCGCCCGCGTGCGCGGGCCCGTCGAGCACGTCGAGGCGTTCCCGGCTCCCGCCACGGTGATCAGGGTCCGGTTCACCACGAATGAGGTCTCCTCGGTGTGCCCGGTCACGGGCCAGCCGGACCTGTCCAGCGTCATGATCGAGTACGAGCCGGGCCCGCTGTGCGTCGAGTCCAAGTCGCTCAAGCTCTACCTGTGGTCGTTCCGGGACCGCCCGGTGTTCGCCGAGGCGCTGGCCGCCGAGATCGCGGCCGAGGTGCAGCGCTCGGCCCGGCCGCGCTCGGTGCGCGTGGTCATCACCCAGCACGCCAGGGGCGGCATCGTGACCGAGGCGACGGCCGAGCTGCCCGGCCCGGCGTGAGCTGGCCAGAGTGAGCTGGCCGGAGTGAGCTGGCCCGATGTGAGCCCCGGCGAGCTCCGGACGCGGCGGGGGAGCCTGCCGCTGCCGGTGTTCGTGCCGGACGCCACCCGGGCCGCGATCCGCAGCGTGCCGACCAGCCTGCTGCCCGCGACGGGGGTCGAGGCGCTCCTGGTCAGCACGGCCCACCTGGCCACCCAGCCGGGCACCTCGGTGGTCTCGGCCCTGGGCGGCGTGCACGCGTTCATGGGCTGGGACGGGCCGGTGGTCTCGGACTCGGGCGGCTTCCAGGTGTTCTCGCTGCTGTCCAGCGGGCAGGGGCTGGCCTCGGTGACCGACGCCGGGCTGAGCTACCGGTTCTCGCCCAAGCAGAAGCACCGCCAGCTCACCCCGCGCAGCTGCGTCGAGACCCAGCTGCGGCTGGGCGCCGACGTGGTCTACTGCCTGGACTACTGCACGCATCCCAGCGCCCCGGCGGCGGAGCAGGACAACAGCGTGCGCCTGACGCTGAAGTGGGCGGCGCAGTGCCGGGCGGAATTCGACCGCCTGGTCGCGGACATGCCGGAGGCGGAGCGGCCGCTGCTGTTCGCGGTGGTCCAGGGCGGCAGCGACAAGGCCCGGCGGGCGCACTGCGCCCAGGAGCTGGCCGCGATCGGCTTCGACGGCTACGGGTTCGGCGGCTACCCGGTGGTGGACGGCCGCCTGGTGGACGAGGTGTCGCTGGTGGCCGAGCTGGTGCCGCCGGGCAGCGTGCTGCACGGGCTGGGCATCGGCACCCCGGACAGCCTGGTCAGCGCCTGGCGGGCGGGGTACGGGGTGTTCGACTGCACGCTGCCGACCCGCAACGGGCGGCGCGGCGTGGTCTACACCGAGCTGGATACCGGGCGGCTGGGCGAGCGGGGGTTCTACCGGGTGGCCCGGCTCGGCGACGAGCGCTGGGTGCGCCGCCGGGGGCCGGTCGACCCGGACTGCGACTGCCAGATGTGCGGCTTGCCGGCCGGGTACGTGGCCCACCTGTTCCGGCTGGAGGAGTCGCTGGGCGGCACCCTGGCCTCGCTGCACAACCTGAGGTTCTACGCCCGGCTGACCCAGGCACTGCGGCCTGTTCATTGAATTGATCTGAAGCGGCCAGCTCGGCCGGCTCAGTCGCCGCGGTAGACGCAGCCGGAGGTGCAGGTCTCCCGGACGACCACGGCCGACAGCGCGGCGCCGGTGCCGGACAGGACCGGGGCGAGCCGGTCCCAGATCCACCGGGCCAGCACTCGCTGGTCGGGTTCTCCAGGCCGTGGATCTCGTTGAGGTAGTAGTGGTCGAGCTGGTCGCGGAGCGGACGCGCAGGCGTCGGCCATGTCGCCGAAGTCCATGACCCAGCCGGTGGCGGCCCCGACCGGCCCGGCCACGTGCACCTCGACCCGGTACGAGTGCCCGTGCAGCCGGGCGCACTTGTGCCCGGCCGGCACGTTCGGGAGCCGGTGGGCGGCCTCGAACGTGAACTCTCTGAAGATCTCCATCAGAAGATCTCCACTACGGGATCCCGAGGTACTTGTGGGTCTGCAGGCTGAGCCGCCACTGCGGATGAGCCAGGCAGTAGTCGATGGCGGCCCGGGTGTTCGTCGCGCGGTCGGGGCCGTCCATGGGCTGGAGCAGCAGGCGGCGGGAAGCCGGGCAGCTCGAACCGCTCCGGCGGGCGCGCCGGCCTGCGGGTAGACGAGCTTCAGCTCGTCGCCAGCCTGGACCGCGAGCTCGGTGCCCGGCCTTAGGGCTCACGCAGACCCAGTCCAGGCCGGGCGGCAGCGGCCGGGTGCCGTTGGTCTCGACGGCCACCTCGAAGCCCTGCGGCCTGCAGCGCCGCGACGGCGGGCCCGTCGAGCTGGAGGAGCGGGCTCGCCGCCGGTGCACACGACCAGCGGCCGGGCCCGGTCGTGCCGCTCGCCGGCCCAGGCCTTGGCCACGGCGGCGGCCAGGTCGGCGGCGCGGCGGAACCGGCCGCCGCCGGGCCCGTCGGTGCCCACGAAGTCGGTGTCGCAGAACTGGCAGATCGCCCGGTGCCGGTCCCGCTCCCGGCCGGTCCACAGGTTGCAGCAGGCGAACCGGCAGAACACGGCGGGCCGGCCGGCCTGGCCGCCCTCGCCCTGGAGGGTGTAGAAGATCTCCTTGACCTGGTAGACCACGTCAGCTATCCGGACGCGGGCAGCAGCGCCGGGTCGTCAGCCCGAGCTCGGCGAAGCCCTGCTGCCGCAGCAGGCAGGAGTCGCAGCTGCCGCAGGCCCGGCCGTCGATCCGGGTCGTAGCAGCTGTGCGTCAGCCCGTAATCCACGCCGAGGTCCAGGCCGCGCTGGATGATCTGGGCCTTGGTCAGCTCGATGAGCGGGGTGTGGATGGTCAGCTGCTGGCGGCCTTCGACGCCCGCCTTGGTGGCCAGGTTGGCCATCTGCTCGTAGGCGGCGATGTACTCGGGACGGCAGTCGGGGTAGCCGCTGTAGTCCAGCGCGTTGACCCCGATGAAGATGTCCTGGCAGTCCAGCGTCTCGGCCCAGGCCAGGGCGAAGGACAGGAAGATCGTGTTGCGGGCGGGCACGTAGGTGACCGGGATGTCCGGGACCAGCTCGGCGGCGCTGGCGTGGTGCGGCACGGCCAGCGCGTCGTCGGTCAGCGCCGAGCCGCCGAAGGCGCGCAGGTCGATGTCGGCCACGACGTGCCGGACGGCGCCCAGGGCCGCGGCCACCCGGGCGCGCCGCCTCCAGCTCGACGCTGTGCCGCTGGCCGTACCGGAAGCTCAGCGCGTAGGGCTCGAAGCCGTCGGCGTGGGCGATCGCGAGCACGGTCGCGGAGTCAAGGCCTCCGCTGAGCAGGACCACGGCGGGCCGGGCTGACATCCTGGGCTGACTCCAGTACATGCGGGAACGGCGAGCAAGATCAGCTCCATTGTACGGTTACCCGGTATATCCCTGGTGGCCACGGACTCAGCGGAGAGGGGCGATGGGGGACAGCGCGAGCGCGGCCGGGCCGGGCACCCTGTTTCTGGTGCCCACGCCGATCGGCAATCCCCGCGACATCACGCTGCGGGCCCTGGACGTGCTGCGCTCGGTGCCGGTGATCGCGGCCGAGGACACCCGCAAGGCGATGACCCTGCTGCGGGCCCACGACATCACCGCGCGGCTGGTCAGCTATTACGACCACAACGAGCAGGCCCGCAGCCCGCAGCTGCTGCGCCTGCTGGCCGGCGGCCAGGACGTGGCGCTGATCACCGATGCGGGCACCCCGCTGGTCAACGACCCCGGCTACCGCATCGTGACGGCCGCGATCGCCGACGGCATCCCGGTCCGCCCGCTGCCGGGTCCGTCGGCGGTGATCACGGCCCTGACCGGAGCCGGCCTGGCCACCCACAGTTTTCACTACGCGGGCTACCTGCCGCGGAAATCGGCGGCGCGGCGCGCGGCCGCCGAGGCACTGGCCCGGGTGCCCGCCACGCTGATCTTCTTCGAGGCGCCGCACCGGCTGCTCGAGTCCCTCGGCGACCTGCGCGAGGTGCTGGGCGACCGGGACGCGGCGCTGGCCCGCAACCTGACCAAGCCGGGCGAGGAGTACCTGCGCGGGCCGCTGTCCCAGATCGAGGCCGGGCTGGCCGCCCGCGACCAGGTGCGCGGCGAGTACACGCTGGTGGTGGCGGGCGCGGGCGAGGACGACGGCAGCGAGGAGCTCGGGCAGCGGCTGGCCCGGTCCCTGCTGGGGCACGAGGTCGCGCCCAGCGTGATCCGCGACGTGGTCAGGGACGTGGCCGGGCTGTCCCGCAACGACGCTTACGAGCTGGTCCGGCGGGCGCGGGACGAGCCGCGGGCCTGAGCCCCGGGGTCAGGCCGGGTGCTCGGCGCGGTCGCCCGCCCACTCGGTGTGGAAGGCGCCCTCGGCGTCCACCCGCCGGTAGGTGTGCGCGCCGAAATTGTCCCGCAGGCCCTGGATCAGCGCGGCGGGCAGCCGGTCCCGGCGCAGCCCGTCGTAATAGGCCAGTGACGAGGAGAACGCGGGCGTGGGGATGCCGGCCATGGCGGCCTGGGCCACCACGTGCCGCCAGGCGTCCACCCCGTCCCGGACCGCCTCGGCGAAGTAGGGCGCGACCAGCAGGCTGGGCAGGGCGGGGTCGGCGTCGTAGGCCTCCTTGATGCGGTCCAGGAACCGGGCCCGGATGATGCAGCCGCCGCGCCAGATGGTGGCCATGGCACCGCGGTCGATGTCCCAGTCGTACTCGGCGCTGCCCGCGGCGATCTGGTCGAAGCCCTGGGCGTAGGCCACCACCTTGGACGCGTACAGCGCCCGGCGGACCTGCTCGGTGAACGCGTCCGGGTCGATCCCGTCCAGCTTCTCGGCCTGGCCGCCGAACGCCTCGCGGGCGGCGGCCCGCTGGTCGGCGTGCCCGGACAGCGACCGGGCGAAGGTGGCCTCGGCGATGCCGGTGATCGGGATGCCCAGGTCCAGCGCGCTCTGCACGGTCCAGCGGCCGGTGCCCTTCTGCTCGGCCTGGTCCAGCACGATGTCGATGAACGGCCGGCCGGTCCTGGCGTCCTTGTGGGCCAGCACCTCGGCGGTGATCTGGATGAGGAACGAGTCCAGGTCGCCCTCGTTCCAGGTCCGGAAGATCTCGCTGATCCGGGCCGGGTCCTCGCCCAGGCCGGTGCGCAGCAGGTCATAGGCCTCCGCGATGAGCTGCATGTCGGCGTACTCGATGCCGTTATGCACCATCTTCACGAAATGCCCGGCGCCGTCGGGGCCGACGTGCACGCAGCAGGGCGTGCCGTCCACCTGGGCGGCGATGGACTCGAACATGGGGCCCAGCCGCTGATAGGACTCGGGCGACCCGCCGGGCATGATGCTCGGCCCGCGCAGCGCCCCCTCCTCGCCGCCGGACACGCCGCAGCCGACGAAGTGCAGCCCGAGGTCGCGCAGCGCGGCCTCCCGGCGGCGGGTGTCGGTGTAGTGCGAATTGCCGCAGTCGACCACGATGTCGCCCGCGTCCAGCAGCGGGGTCAGGTCGTTGATCACCGCGTCGGTGGCCGGGCCGGCCTGGACCATGACGATGACCGCGCGCGGCCGCCGCAGGCTGGCCACGAACTCGGGCATCGACTCGCTGGGCACGAACGTGCCCTCGCCGCCGTGCTCGGCGACCAGGCTGCGGGTGCGCTCCGGCGAGCGGTTGTGCAGCGCGACGGCGTTGCCGTGCCGGGCCAGGTTCCGGGCCAGGTTGCGGCCCATGACGGCCAGACCGGTGACGCCGATGTCCGCGGTGGCCTGCTCGGCGGGTTGCGCGGCGGGTTGGTCAGTCATGCACAGCAACCTATAACGGGCGGCCTCGGGGGGTTCACGGGGTGCGCGGGGCGTTAGCCCCAATTAACATGTGGGCACCGCTGAAGGTCAGAGCGGCGGAGGTCAGGGAGGGTGCCGTGGTGCAGCAGTCGGTCAGTGAGCTCGAGTCGGCGGCCTATCGGTCGGCGCTGGGCGTCATCCGGGGCGTGGAGCCGCGGGTGGCCGACGCCATCGTGGCCGAGCTCAACGACCAGCGAGCCTCGCTCAAGCTGATCGCCAGCGAGAACTACGCCTCGCCCGCGGTGCTGCTGGCCATGGGCAACTGGTTCAGCGACAAGTACGCCGAGGGCACCATCGGCCGCCGCTTCTACGCCGGCTGCAAGAACGTGGACACCATCGAGTCGCTGGCCGCCGAGCACGCCCGCGAGCTGTTCGGGGCACCGCACGCCTACGCCCAGCCGCACTCGGGCATCGACGCCAACCTGGTCGCGTTCTGGGCCGTGCTGATGCAGCGGGTCGAGCGCCCCGCCCTGGACGCCCTGGGCCAGCGGCACATCAACGACCTGGACGACGCGCAGTGGGCCAAGCTCCGCGCCGACCTGGGCAACCAGCGGCTGCTGGGCATGTCGCTGGACGCCGGCGGCCACCTGACCCACGGGTTCCGGCCCAACATCTCGGGCAAGATGTTCGACCAGCGCAGCTACGGCACCGACCGGGTCAGCGGGCTGCTGGACTACGACGCGCTGCGCGAGCAGGCCCGCGAGTTCCGGCCGCTGATCATCATCGGCGGCTACTCGGCCTACCCGCGGCTGATCAACTTCGCGATCATGCGCGAGATTGCCGACGAGGTCGGGGCCACGCTGATGGTGGACATGGCCCACTTCGCCGGGCTGGTCGCGGGCAAGGTGCTGACCGGCGACCTCGACCCGATCCCGCACGCCCACCTGACCACCACCACCACCCACAAGTCGCTGCGGGGGCCGCGCGGCGGCCTGGTGCTGTGCGGCGACGACCTGGCCGAGTACGTGGACCGGGGCTGTCCGGCGGTGCTCGGGGGCCCGCTGTCGCACATCATGGCGGCCAAGGCGGTGGCCCTGGCCGAGGCCCGCACCCCGGACTTCCGTGACTACGCCCAGCGGATCGTGGACAACGCCAAGGCACTGGCCGAGGGCCTGCTGCGGCGCGGCGTCACGCTGGTCACCGGCGGCACCGACAACCACATCGTGCTGCTGGATGTCTCCTCGTTCGGGCTGACCGGGCGGCAGGCCGAGTCGGCGCTGCTCCAGTCGGGCATCGTGACCAACCGCAACTCCATCCCGCGCGACCCCAACGGGGCCTGGTTCACCTCGGGCATCCGGATGGGCACCCCGGCGCTGACCACCCGGGGGCTGGGCACCGACGAGATGGACGCGATTGCGGACCTGATCGCCACGGTGCTCAAGGAGACCTCGCCGGGGGTGACGGCGGAGGGCAAGCCGGGCAAGGTCAAGTACGTTCTCGACGAGAAGGTGGCCGACCGGGTGTCACGTCAGGCCACCGACCTGGTCTCGGGCTTCCCCCTCTACCCGGGCATCGACCTGGGCTGACCCTGCGGGCTGGGGCTGGGCGCTGGGGCTGGGGACGGGGCTGGAGCCGGGGCGGCTCGCGCAGGCCCCATTCCCGCGCCGCCGCCAGGACCACCAGCGCGCCCGCGGCCAGCAGCAGGGCCAGCGGCGCCTGGTAGTGCACCGCGAACCGGTCGACCGAGCGCAGCCAGGCCCGCGGCAGGTGCGGATTGCCCGGCATGTTGGAAATCGTCGCGAAGGTCAGCGGCACCAGCACGATCCAGTCCAGCCGCGAGGCCGGGTAGAGGGCCAGCACGCAGATCACGATGGCGTAGTACCAGGGCAGCTGGTAGGGCCACAGCGACAGCCAGGCCAGGCTGAGCGCCAGCGCGGGCCGTAGCGCCGGGCGCAGCCGGTCGCCGGGCGGCAGCCGCCGCAGCAGCAGCGCGGCCAGGGCCAGCACCAGCAGCCCGGACGCGGGCGCCAGCAGGTGCACGTGCCCCGGGTCGGGCCAGAGGAACTGGTAGATGGTGTCCGCGCTCACGTGGTCCCTGGCCGCCACCAGGGCCCGCACCGCGGCCGGCCGAACCAGGCGTAGGTCGGCACCAGCACCGCCAGCGCCCCGGCCGCCGCCGTCACCAGCGCGGCCGGCCAGCGGCGCAGCCCCCAGGCCAGCCCGGCCGCGAACAGCAGATAGTCGATCTTGATGTCGGCGGCCACCCCGACCAGCGCGCCCGCGGCCAGCGCCCGCGCCAGGCGCGGCCGGGCCGCCGGGCCCTGGCGGCCGATGGCCAGCAGCCCGGCCAGGCCCGCCGCGGCCGCCACCACGTCCACGTGCCCGCCCGCGATCAGGTCCCACAGCAGCAGCGGGTTGACCGTCCACAGCAGGTGCGCCCGCAGCCGCCGGCCGGGCTGGCCGCGCAGCAGCCGGTCCAGCGCGAACGCCACCGCCGCGAACGCGGCCGCGTTGCCCAGCTTGAGCCAGAGCACGATCCGGGCCGGTGACGCCCCGCCCAGCCGGGCGGCCAGGTACTGCTCCAGCGACGCGAACGGCCCGTACAGGCTGACCTGGTGCTGCCACTCGGTGGGCACCGACCGGGCGAAGGCGTCGTGCACCACCCGCAGGAAGTGCGGCGTGGTGACGTAGGGGTTGTGCCCCAGCACCAGCAGGCGGCCGTAGGCCGCGTAGTCCAGCGGGTCGCTGGAGCCGGCCGGCGGCAGCACGGTCAGCGCGACGACCGCGATCACCGCCGTGGCCACGATGAGCCGCATGGGCGGCCGCGCCCCCCGGCTGGCCGCCAGCAGCCCGGCGACCACCCCGGCGCCGCCCAGGAGGGCGGCCAGCCACAGCGCGATGATGACACCGGCCGGGGACACATGAAGGCTCTGGAACTCCCACGGTGGCCCGGGCCGGGGCATGACCAGAGGGGGCCGCATCCAGTCCTGGCGGACCAGCGAGGCCGCAATCATGATCAGGACCGCCGTGCCGATCCCGGCCGTGGCCAGGCGGCCCAGGGTCCGGGCGGCTGTGTTGTCCGGGGATTCGCGGTCGCCGGCGGCCGGGGTAGCCGGGACGGCCGGAGTGGCCTGGATAGCCGGGGTGGCCGGGGTCATGCGGGCAGAGTCGCTCATCGTGCCTTCGGGCTGGAGGGGGTGGCGGCCGTGGCTCACCGCGGGCAGGGTCGCGTGGCGGCTGGCCCTGCCCGGGCGAGTCGTTGCACTGACGTACGGGGGGCAGCGCGGAGCCCGGAGTCGGGACGGCGCGCTGGGGGATTGCTCTCTGAACTCAGAGTCGGCGCTGTGCCGGGCCAGAACGGCAGCACAGGACACCCGCAATCTACCCGACCGACAGCATGGGCCGGTTTATCCCCTGACCACCTAATCCTACTATAACGATCAACTTGCTCGCCTATATGTATCGGCTGGCCCGGGTCTGGGGCTGCCGGGGGCGACTGGTCCGGTTTGACGGTCCGGGCCGTAGTGGTTATCGTTTTCATTTGTAATAAGGGGGCACCCTACAACGCGGCTCAGCACCCGGACCGGTCCTGAGCTGCCCCGAGCACTCATGGAGAGTCATGACCCTGCGCCGCGTGGCCACGGCAGCCCTCGCGACGGCAACCGCCGGCATGCTGGCCGCCGCCTGCTCGGCCAGCTCGGCGACCAGCACCGCGACCGCGAAGACCGGGACGGTCGTGGCCGTGGGAGCCGAGAACGAGTACGCGAACGTGATCTCGCAGATCGGCGGCAAGTACGTCCGGGTCACCGCCGTCGAGAGCAACCCCAACACCGACCCGCACAGCTTCGAGGCCAGCGCCAGCGTCAGCGAGGTCGTCGGGGCCGCCGAGCTCGTCGTGCAGAACGGCATCGGCTACGACTCGTACATGGACACCATCGAGAAGGGCTCGCCCAACTCGGAGCGCCAGGTCGTCGACGTGCAGCATCTGCTGCGGCTGCCCGACTCCACCCCGAACCCGCACCTGTGGTACTCGCCGGGCACCATGCCGGCCGTGGCCCGGGCCATCGCCGGTGACCTGGCCCGGCTCCGGCCCGCGCACCGGGCCTACTTCGAGGCCCGGCTGCGGGCGTTCGACGCCTCGCTGCGCCCCTGGCTGACCGCGATCGCCCGGTTCAAGGCGTCCTACGCCGGGACCACGGTGGCGACCACCGAGCCGGTCGGCGACTACCTGCTCCAGGCCATGGGCACCCGCAACCTGACCCCGTTCGGGCTCCAGGCCGACATCATGAACGGCGTCGACCTGCCGCCGCAGTACGTGACGCTCCAGAACAGGCTGTTCGAGCAGCACAAGGTGAAGGTCTTCGTCTACAACCAGCAGGTGGTGGACTCGGTCACCGAGGCCTTCCTGGCCGCGGCGCACCGGCGGGCATCCCGGTGGTCGGGGTCTACGAGACGATGCCGACCGGCTTCAGCTACCAGTCCTGGATGCTGGCCGAGGTGCACGCGCTCCAGAAGGCGATCACCGCGAAGGTCTCGACGGAGAAGCTATGACCAGTGACCTCCGCCACCCCCGCCGTCGTGGACCGCGCCGCCGACGTGCTCGACGTCGATGGCCTGAGCGTCCGGCTCGGCGGCCGGGACATGCTGCGGGACGTCGGGTTCCGGCATCGGCTCCGGCCAGTTCGTCGGCCTGATCGGCTCCAACGGCGCCGGGAAGACGACCCTGCTGCGGGTCATCCTCGGGCTGGCCGCGCCGACCGCGGGCACGGTCAGCGTCTGCGGTCAGCCGCACGCGGCCCGCAAGGGCCTGGTCGGCTACGTGCCGCAGAAGATCCAGCTCGACCCGGACATGCCGGTCCGCGCCCGCGACCTGGTCGGCCTGGGCCTGGACGGGCACCGGTTCGGCCTGCCGCTGCCCAGCCGGGCCAAGCGCCAGCAGGTCGACGAGATGCTGCGCGCCGTGGACGCCGAGCGCTTCGCCGACGAGCGGGTCGGCCAACCTGTCCGGCGGCGAGCAGCAGCGGGTCATGATCGCGCACGCGCTGATCAGCAGCCCCCGGCTGCTGCTGCTGGACGAGCCGCTGGCCAACCTGGACATCCGCAGCGCGCAGGAGATCATCGCCCTGCTGGCCAGGGTCTGCGCGGAGCGCGGCGTTTCGGTGCTCATCTCGGCCCACGAGATGAACCCGCTGCTGCCGGTCATGGACTCGGTCGTGTACCTGGCCGGCGGCCGGGCGGCCAGCGGGACGACCGGCGAGGTCGTCCGCTCCGAGGTGCTCAGCGAGCTGTACGGCCACCATGTCGACGTGATCCGGGTGCACGGCCGCATCCTGGTCGTGGCCGGGACCGGCGACGGGCTGGACATCCCGTCCGAGGCGGGAGCGGCGGCCTGCTCCCCGACCTCGGGCCAGTCGCGGCCGCGGGCGAGTCGGTGGCCGGGGACGCTCCGCTCGGCGAGCAGGTCGGCCACGGCCAGGCGCTGGGCCATGAGGCGCCGCCGGCGACCGGTCTGCGGGCGGGTGAATCGCGGGCGGGCGAAACGATGGCGGGCGAAACGGCGGCGGGCGAGTCGTGACCGGGCTGCTGCACCTGCTGTTCGGGCCCGGCTTCTTCTCCAGCGCGCCGGTCCGGCTGGCCCTGCTGACCGGCGGCGTGGCCGCGCTCGTGTCTCGGGCGCCGTCGGCGCGTTCGCCGTGCTGCGCGGCCAGTCCTACGCCGGGCACGCGCTGGCCGACATCAGCGTCACCGGGGGCTCGGGCTCCTACCTGCTCGGCATCAGCCCGCTGCTGGGCTTCGCGGGCACCGGCGTGCTGGCGGCGGGCGTGATGGACATGATCGGGATCCGCCGCCCGCGGGGCCGGGACCTGGCCACCGGGATCGTGCGCGGCGCCGGGCTCGGGATCTGGCGGCGCTGTTCCTGTATCTGGGACACCACGCACACCGCCGCGACCGGGGCTGCCGTCACCATCCTGTTCGGCTCCATGTTCACGCTCAGCCCCACGGTCGTCCCGCTGGTCATCGCCTGCGGCGCGGTCGCCCTCGCCATCGTCGTGGTGCTGTACCGGCCGCTGCTGCTCAGCTCGGTCAGCGCCGACCTGGCCGCCGCGCGCGGCATCCGGGTCCGCGCCGTCGGGCTGGCCTGCCTGATGGCCATCGCGCTGGCGGTGTCGCTGTCCGCGCTGACCATCGGCACCATCCTGTCCACGGCGCTGCTGGTCGGGCCGGCCGGCCATCGCGCTGCGGATCACCCGCCGGCCCGGCCTCGCGACCGTGGCCGCCGCCCTGATCGGGGTGGTCGTCACCTGGCTGGGCATCGTGCTGGCCTACGACAGCTTCACCTGGCCGCCCCGGCACGACGGCTGGCCGGTGAGCTTCTTCGTGGTCGCGCTGACCTTCGCCGGCTACCTGATCGCGCAGCTGGCCGGCCGCGGCCGCGGCGCCGTCCGGCGGACCCCGGCCCGGCTCGCCGCCGCCAGCTCCGGCCCGTCGGTCCCGTCCGTCCCGGCCGGGAGGTAGCGGCCGTGTTCGCAGCCCTTCATGATGAACGCCTGGGTCGTGGCCACGATCGTCGCCGTGGTGGCCGGCGTGGTGGGGTTCTTCGTGGTCATGCGCGGGTCGGCGTTCGTGGCCGACGCGGTGCCCCAGGGCGCCTTCGCGGGCGCCGCCGGGGCCAGCCTGATCGGCGTCAGCACGCTGGTCGGGCTGGGCGTGTTCGCGCTGGCCGGGGCGCTGGTCATCGGCTGGCTCGGGCGCCGCGGCCGCCACGACGTCGCGACCGCGCTGACGCTGGTGCTGATGCTCGGCCTCGGGCGCGCTGTTCCTCAGCTTCACCACGCAGTACTCATCAGAGATCTTCGCCCTGCTGTTCGGCGAGATCCTCGGCATCAGCTCCAGCGAGATCCTGCCGGTGGCGGCGGGCGGCCTGATCTGCATTGTCGCCATCATGCTGATGTACCGGCCGCTGCTGCTGTCCTCGCTGGCCCCGGAATCCGGCGCGGCGCGCGGGGTCAAGGCCAGCCGGATGGAGCTGCTGTTCCTGCTCGTGGTGGCCATCGCCACCAGCATGACCCTGCCGGTGGTCGGCGCACTGCTGATCTTCAGCCTGATGATCGGGCCGCCCGCGGCAGCGCGGTCGCTGGCCAGCAGCCCGCTGCGGGCCATGGCCCTGTCGGTGGTCATCGCCGTCGCGCTGGCCTGGGTCTCCGTCGCGGCGTCCTACGCAGACCAACTGGCCGGTGGGCTTCTTCGTGGGCGTGGGCGGGGCGGTCTGCTACGCCGGCGGCCGCGGCTGGTCCGCCTGGTCGGCCGCCCGCCGCCCGGCCGTCGCCCCGGCCTGAGATCCCCGCGGCCCGGTCGTCGCCGGGCCGGCCGTCCGCCGCTGCTGGTCACCGTGCTGGCGGGCGCGGCGCTGCCAGACGGCCAGGCTGCCGACGACGGCCCCGGTCACGATCGCGGTGGTGTGGCCGACGGCCGCCACCTCCAGCTGGCCCAGCCCGCCGAAGATGTCCCCGGCGAAGGTCAGCACGCCCAGGTCGATCAGCGCCGCGGCGCGGGCCGCCCAGCCGCCGTACAGGATGGCCACCGCGATGGCCGCCACGACCACGTAGGACGGCCCCACGTCGATGATGAACCGGTCGGCCGGCGGCAGCGCGCCGTGGCTGACCCGGTAGCCGACGATGCCCTCGCTGACCAGCGTCCCGATCACGTGCCCGGCCCCGCAGACCACGACCGTCCGCCAGTTCCCGAGCGCGCGGTTGGCGCCGAACAGGGCCAGCGCGATCAGCACGCGGCCAGGCCCCGACCGAGCCGGAGGGGAAGAACGCCGACGCGACCAGGCAGCCGACCGGGTCCTGATGCAGGTTGTGCACGTTCGTGCTGGCCCAGCGCATGACCGCGACCTGGCCGGCGCGGGGCAGCAGCAGGTAGGTGACCCCGGCGATGGTCACCCCGGCCAGGTAGGCCCAGGCCACCGCGTAGCGGGTGACCAGGGCTCGGACGGCGGGGCCTCGCGGGGCAGAGCCTCGCGGGTCAGGGCCTCGCGGGTCAGCGCCTCGGGCGGCGGGACGTGGCATAGGTCACCAGGCTAAGGCCAGGGCCGGGCGCGCCCCGGCCCGCCGCGCCCGGCCGCTCAGGCCGGGCGCAGGCTGCCGCCGGGGTTGGGCGGGACCACGGGAGTGGGCGTGCTGTGGCGCTGGAAGTCCCTGGTCAGCCAGATGCGCTCGCGCAGGTCGGCCTGCACCTTCGCGATGTACTGCTGGGCCGCCGGGGTATACCAGCGGCCCGCGAACCAGCGGCCCACGCAGCCCCACAGGTCGCCCCGGTGATAGCGGCCGACGTGCTGGACCGTGTTCAGCCAGGTCTCGTCGCCGTCATAGCAGGCTCGCCAGATCGCGTAGGCGGTGTCGGCGCTCATCGCCGTCGAGCCGCCGATGCCCGGCCAGGCGCTCTTCTCGGTGAGGTACCGGTTCTGGAGGATGCCGTAGCTCTGCGCGCACTGGGGGTGCTTGCTCGTCGGCTTGCGGCCGGGCGGGCAGGCGCTTCCGTCGGTGCCCCAGCCGCCCAGCAGGTCCTGCCGCCACCAGCTCTCTACCGCCGCCTGGGCGAACACCACCTCCTGGTTGATGCCCCACTTGCAGGCGGCCCAGCGCAAGATCTCCTCCGTGGTGCCGGTGAAGTCGCCATTGATGCGCGGGGCGATCCGCTGGTTGGCCGGCGGCGTATCGGCGGTGAAGAAATGCGCCGCCACGTGCTGGCCGATGGCGTGGTTAGCGCGCCAGTTACCCGGCCGGATCTCGCGTTCCGGGCTTTCTCTGACCCAGCGTGCGCATTCCGCTCCGGTGGGCAGCACGGCACCCGGCGGCAGGGTGCGGAAGTGAATCGGCGCGGTGCCCGGCGGCGGGCTCGGCGCGGCCGGCGGCGGGCTCGGCGCCGCGGGCGGCGGGGTGCTGGGCGACGAGTGCGGATCCGGGGAGCTAGCGCCCGGCGACGGGGACTGCGGCCCGGACGCCGAAGCCGGGGGCGTGCTGCTGATCGCCGCTGCCGGGGTCGGCGTCGGCGCAGCTGAGTGCGATGCCGGGGCCAGCGTGATCGCGGGGTCGGCGGGGGTGCTGATCGCGGCGGCCGGGCCCGGGTTGCTGGCCAGGGCCTGGCCGATGTTGGCGTAGTGCACGATCGCCAGGGTCCCCGCCACGACAATGACCACCAGGACAGCGATCCTGCCCGCCAGCCATGCGTGGCGCCCCCGCGACGAACCAGTACCTGGCCTCATATTTCGCTAGCACTACTCCTGCGCCAGATTGGTGTCAATATCATCATGATCCTGTGATCACTTCTGCTTACACCTGCTATGCAGGCGTAACCGGGAGTTCGCTGGCTTTTTGGCTAGGCATCGGCCGGTGCCACAGTAGCGAGTACCGCCAGAAGAATCGACGGCGGAGCCGGGCGCCGGGGATCAGGTCCCGCGCCGCGGCCGTGATCTCCCTCCAGGACGCCTCGGCCGGCCAGATGGGCATGCCCGCGTCGTGCGGCTTGCCGGCCCGGCCGCGCGCCGCCATCACTACGCCGACCACTGCATTGGCCGGCTGCCGGAACGCCTCGAACGCGTACTCGGCTGCGCTGGCGTTCCGGTAGAGGCCGACGATCACGAGCACGCCGCCGGGGCGCAGCAGCCCGGCCAGCCGGGCCAGGCCCGGCCGCAGCGGCAGGTGATGCAGGCTGGACAGCGCCGTCACCACGTCGTAGCCGGCCGGGTCCAGCGGCAGGCCGGGGTCGAGCAGGTCGCCGGTCAGCCAGCGCACCCGCGGTGCCTGCGGGTGCAAGGCCCTGGCGCGGGCGATCATGGCCGGGGACCGGTCCACGGCGTCGACCCGGCCGGCGCGCTCGGCGATCCGGGCGGCCAGCACGCCGGTCCCGCAGCCCGCCTCCAGCACCCGCTCCGGGGCGGCCGGAAGCTGGCTGAGCAGCCAGCGGTGGTAGTGCGCGTTGTGGTCCCACCTCAGAGCCCGGGGGAGCTGCGGGACGACTCGCATGGCCCAGGACTGTACCGAGCCGGGCCGTCACCGGCGACGGATGCCGAGGCCCGCCCAGCGCCCCAGCCACACCTCCCGCACCTCGCTCCATGAGCAGTTCGGCTCGTCCGGGCCAGGACACGGACGATCCGAACCACTGGCGGCGCCCACGCACGGGTGTGGCTGATGGGGCGTGTGGGTTGATGCTCCGTCCGTCACACCGGGCTCAGGGGCAACGCAGCAGTCGATGATACGGATGCTTGCTCGTTCCGGGGAAAGGCGGCTTGACATCATCGAATACGTATTCGATGATGTGGGGATGGGGGCGGAGATGGCGCAGGCCACGGCGCTCTCCCCGCTGCCAGCGCCCGGGCCGGCGGACGGCGCGCTCCGAGGGCTGGCGGCATCGGGGCTGGCGGCGCGGAAGCTGGCGCCGGGCGAGAGCGTGCTGCCCGTGCTCCCGCCGCTGCGCGGGCTGCTGGCATCCGGCGGGCTGCCGCGCGGGCAGGTCATCACGACCGGCGCCTGGGGGCTGCTGTGCCTCGCGCTGGCCGCGGGGGCGTCGCACGCCGGGGCGTGGTGTGCCGTCGTCGGCCTGCCGTCGCTGGGCGTGCTCGCGGGCGTGGACCTGGGCCTGGACCCTGGCCGGCTGCTGCTGATCGCCGAGCCGGGCGGGAGCTGGCCGCAGGTGGTGGCGTCGCTGCTGGACGGCTGCGACATCGTGCTGCTGCGGCCGCCGGACCGGCCGTCCGCGCAGCTGCGGCGCAAGCTGGAGGCGGTCGCCCGCCGCTACGGGAGCGTGCTGCTGGTGGCGGGGGAGTGGGACGGAGCGCAGGCCCGGCTGCGGGTCGCCCGGCACGAGTGGGCCGGCATCGGCGCGGGGCACGGGCGGCTGCGGGCCCGCAAGGCAGAAGTGGTGGCGGAGGGCCGGGGCACGCGGCCGCGGACGCAGTGGCTGTGGCTGCCGGGTCCCGATGGCGCGGTGGCCACGGTGGCCGCAGTGACCGGGACCACCGAGGCCGCCCCGGCCGCCCCGGCCGCCGGGCCCGCGGACCCCGCGGGCCTCGGGCTGGCGAGCACCGGGTGACCCGGCCGTGACGAGGTCACCCCGGGCCAGGGCCGACCCGCCGGACCGGGTGCTGGTGCTGTGCTGCGCCGGCTGGCCGGAGCAGGAGCCGGACGGGGCGCCGGACGGGGAACCGGGCCCGGCGGCGCGGGCCTTCGAGCCGGTGGTGGCCGCGGTCGAGGAGTTCTGTCCCAAGGTCGAGATCCTGCGCCCGGGGACCTGCGCGATCGGCGTTCGCGGGCCGGCCCGGTACTTCGGCGGTGAGGCCGCGCTGGCCGAGAAGATCGCCACGGCGGTGCGCCGGGCCGGCTTCGCCAGCCAGGCGGGAGTGGCCGATGGCCTGTTCGCGGCGGAACTGGCCGCCCGCGCCGTGCCGCCCAGCCTGGGCGGCCCGGCCGGCCTGATCGTGCCGCGCGGTGATACCCCCGCGTTCCTGGCCGGGCAGCCGGTCAGCGTCCTGCGCCGCCCCGAGCTTGAGTACCTGCTGCCGCGGCTGGGCATCGCCACCCTGGGCGAGCTGGCCGCGCTGCCCGCCGCGGAGGCGGCGAGCCGGTTCGGGACCACGGGCGCGCTGGCGCACCGGCTGGCCCGCGGGCTGGACCCGCGGCCGCTGGTCCCCCGCCCCCCGGCGGCCGATCTGTCGGTGAGCGAGGAGTTCGATCCGCCCGCCGAGCAGGCCGAGCCGGTGGTGTTCACGGCCAAGTCGCTGGCCGAGTTGCTGCACGCTGGGCTGGCCGCCCGCGGCCTGGCCTGCGTCCGGGTGCAGGTCCTGGTGCGCTGCGAGGACGGGCGGGAGATCAGCCGGTTCTGGCGGCACGACGGGCTGCTGTCGGGGCTGGCCGTCGCCGAGCGGGTGCGCTGGCAGCTCGACGCCTGGCGGACCGGCCAGGAGGCCGACCCCGAGCAGGGCAGCGGGATCACGCTGCTGCGGCTGATCCCGGATCAGCTGGTCCGGGCCACCGGACGGCAGCTCGGGCTGTGGGGCGACGCGGTGGTCACCGACCGGGTGGCCCGTTCCGCGATCCGGGTCCAGGCCATGCTCGGGCACGGCGCGGTGACCCGCCCGGTGCTGGCCGGCGGCCGGCGCCCGGCCGACCGGGTGCTGCTGGTCCCGTTCGGGGACGCCGGGACGCCGTCCCGCCCGGCCGACCGCCCGTGGCCGGGCAAGATCCCCGCGCCGGCCCCGGCCACCGTCTACCCGGTCCCGCTGCCCGCCCTGGTCACCGACGCCGGCGGGGCGCTGGTGTCGGTGACCGGGCGGGCCCAGCTGTCCGCCCCGCCCGCGCGGCTGACGGCCGCCGGGGGCCCGGGCCGGCCCAGCACGGACCGCGTCATCACGGCCTGGGCCGGGCCCTGGCCGGTGACCGAGCGCTGGTGGGACCCGGCCCACGCCCGCCGCCAGGCCCGGTTCCAGCTCGTAGCCGACGACGGCAGCGCGTGGCTCGCGGTCGTCCAGGACGGTCGCTGGATGCTGGAAGCAAGCTACGACTGAGGAACTCGGCCTCTCGTTTGGGATATCCAATCTTTTGAGCTTGTTACGACATTGATCTGAGCAGCAGTCACCCGCTGGCGCCCGCGCCCAGGACCTGATCGAGGATCGTCCGCGTGATCAGGGCCGGCTCGCGCAGCGGGGGGAGGTGGTCGACGCCGGGCATCCAGATCAGCTGGCAGCCGGGGATCCGCCGGGCGATCTCCTCGTCGCAGGCGATCACCGCCGTCCGGTCCAGGTCGCCCAGCATCAGCACGGTCGGCAGGCGCAGGTCGTACAGCCGGTCGAACGCGGGCGGCTCGTCCGGGCGCTGGAACTCCTCCGCGTTAGGCTCGGCCCGGACCGCCGAGCGGAGCTGCTCGAGCACCTCGGGGGTGGGCCCGGCCGCTGCCCACATGCGCTGGTAGGCCGCGACGATGCCGTCCACGTCGCCGGCCGCGCCCATGGCCTCGAACTCCGCGATCAGCTCGGGCGGCTCGTCGGGCCAGGGATACCCGGTGACGCCGGGGCACAGCAGGGTCAGCGTCTGCACCCGGCCGGGCTCGGCCAGGGCCATGTCGATGGACGTTTCGCCGCCCATGCTGCACCCGACCAGGTGCACGCGGTCCACTCCGAAGTGGCGCAGCACCTGGCGCAGGTCGCCCAGCCGGGTGTAGTCCCTGGTCGCGGCGGGGGAGCGGCCGAAGGCGCGCACGTCATACCGGATGACCCGGCAGGCCTGCGTCAGCGCGGGCCAGACCGGATCCCAGATCCGCGAGTCGCCGATTCCCGGGTGCGAGAGCACGACCACGGGGCCGTCGCCCTCCGAGTCCTCGGCCCACACCTTGTCCGTGCCTACCGGCACCATGGTCTCCATGCCCGCCACCCTAGGACCACCCCCGCCGGCCGGTCACCGCATTAACGCCGCCCCGCCCCGGCGGCACGAGTGCCCGGGCGCGGAGCCGGGGCTGGCCCGCGAGCTGGCGCAAAGCGTGCTGGCCGAGCCGTGGCTGGCCTCGGCGCTGGACGCGGTCGCGGCCAGCGGCCTGCCCGACGCCTGGATCGGGGCCGGGGTCATCAGGGACGTGGTCTGGGGGCAGCTGCATGACGGGTTCGACCCGGCGCTGGTCCGGGACGTGGACGTGGTCTTCTTCGATCCGGGCGACCTGAGCCCGGCCCGCGACGAGGCCGCGCAGCGGCGGCTGGGCGAGCTGGCCGGGCGGCCCTGGGAGGCGTCCAACCAGGCAGCCGTGCACACCTGGTTCCACGACTACTTCGGCGGCCCGCCGGTGCCCCCGTTCGCCAGCGTCCACGAGGCCGTCGCCACCTGGCCCGAGACCGCCACCTGCGTGGCCGTCCGCCGGGCCCCGGGCGACCCGGCCCCGGGCGACCCGGCCCCGGGCGGCCCGGACTCCGGCGCCCTGGAGGTGTGCGCCCCGCATGGCCTGGCCGACCTGCTCGGCCGGACCTGGCGCCGCAATCCGGTCCGGGTCAGCCTGGCCACCTCGCGCGAGCGGCTCGCCCGCCAGCGCGTCGCCGCCCGCTGGCCGGGTGTCACCATCATCTCGCCGGAGTGAGCCTGACTGAGTAGATGTGCTCAGGCGCCGGGCCCGGCGGCCGCCGACCATGGAGGCCATGAGCGCACCGCTGAGACCCCGCACCACCAACGCCTTCTACAGCCAGACGGTGATCTCGTTCGCCGTCGCCCTGGGCGCCACCCTGATCGGGATCGGCTACCTCGCCGACTCCCGCTGGGTCCGCGCCTTCCTGGCCCTCGGGCTGCTGTACACCATCACCTCGGCCTTCGGCCTGGCCAAGTGCGTCCGCGACCGGCAGGAAGAGGGTGCCCTCGTCAGCCGGGTCGACCAGGCCCGGCTGGACAAGCTGCTCGCCGAGCAGGATCTGCTGAGGGTCGACAACCGCTGACCGCGGCTGCTCCTCGCCTACTCCTCGCCCGAGAACCGCTCCCAGGCCGACTGGCGGGTCATGCCCAGCGCCGCCCCGATCCGGGTCCAGGTGATCCCGCGGGCGCGCGCCCGGCGTACCCACGTGGTGAGGTGGCGCTCGGCCTGGGCCTGCGCCGAGGCCACCTTGGGCAGCAGGGCCAGCAGGTCCTCGTCCGAGAGGTCGCGGTTCCAGGCCGCCGACACCTCCGGGGTGACCTCCGGCTTGGCCGCGATGACCTGCGCGCTGAGCCCGACGCACTGGTCGCAGATGAACACCCCCGGCCCGGCCACCAGCGTCTGCACGTCCGCCGCCGCCTTCAGGCAGAACGAGCAGGCCGCGTCCGTCGTGGCCGTCTCCGTGCCCGCCTGGTCCGCCATCGTCATCTCCGGATCTCCCGTCTCGTGTCAGGCCAATCCTGACGCTGTCAGGCAGTACCTTACGACGTCAGGGGCAACCTGACAATATCCGTAACAGCGACGGTCGTCCGGGGCGAGCCGGGCGCCAGTACTCAGTCGACGTTGCCGAGACCCGCGCTGACCTGCATCTCGTCCTCGCGCTCCACCCGGTCCAGGTCGGTGAGCTCGGGCTGGGCCACGGCGCCGCGGTCGGCCGCGTCCAGGGCCTTGTGCACCGTGGTGAGCACGATCGCCGCCGCCACCACGGCGGCCGCGCCGATCAGGAACGGCACGTGCACGTTGTAGTGCACGACCAGCTTGGCCGCCACGAACGGGGCCAGGCCGCCGCCGATGAAGCGCACGAAGCCGTAGGTGGCCGAGGCCACCGGCCGCTCCACCGGGGCGATGCTCATGACCGCCGTGGTGACCAGCGTGTTGTTCACGCCCAGGAACGCGCCGGCCACGATGACCGCGACGATGACCACCGCCGGCTTGCCCGGCCAGATGCCGATCACCGCCAGGTCGGCCGCCAGCAGGGCGAAGGTGACGTACAAGGTGCGCGGCGTGCCGAACCGGGCCTTGAGCCACGGCGCCGCGAATACCGCGAAGAGCGCCACCAGCACGCCCCAGCCGCAGAACACCGCGCCCAGCCGCAGCGGTGACAGGTGCATCAGGAACGGCGAGTAGCCCAGCAGGGTAAAGAAGCCCCAGTTGTAGAGCAGGCCGACCACGCTGGTGGTGGCCAGGCTGCGGTGCCGCAGCGCCTTGATCGGCTCGGTGATGCTCTCCCGCCGGGCCGGCGTCGGGCGTCTTCGCCAGCAGCACGAGCGTGGCGATCAGCGCGATGCCCATCAGCACCGCCACGCCGAAGAACGGGCCGCGCCAGCTGATGTTGCCCAGCAGCCCGCCGAGCAGCGGGCCGGTCGCGATGCCCACCCCGAGCGCCGTCTCGTACAGCACGATCGCGCCGGCGAAGCCGCCGCTGGCCGAGCCCACGATGACCGCCAGCGAGGTGGCGATGAACAGCGCGTTGCCCAGGCCCCAGCCCGCGCGGAAGCCGACGATGCCGTCGATGCTGCCCGACGTGCCCGCCAGCGCGGAGAACACCACGATCAGGATCAGCCCGCTGATCAGCGTCCACTTGGCCCCGATCCGGCTCGACACCCAGCCGGTGACCAGCATCATCACCGCGGTGACCACCAGGTAGCTGGTGAACAGCAGCTCCACCTGGCTCGGGCTGGCGTGCAGCTTGCCCGCCAGCGAGGGCAGGATCGGGTCGACCAGGCCGATGCCCATGAACGAGATCACGCACGCGAACGCGACCGCCCAGACCGCCTTCGGCTGCCGGAACGGGTTGCTGGCGGCCGGTTCGGCCGGCCCGTGCGCCGCGGCGGGAGTGTCCTTCATGGGGTGCCTTTCTCGTAGCTCGGCGGGATGTGGGTCAGCGCGCGCAGCGCCTCCGCCGCGGCGCTCAGCGCGCGCTGGTGCTCGGCGGGCAGCTGGGAGATGGCGGCGCTGATGGCCGCCGACCGGGCCGCGTGCCGCTCGGCCAGCACCTGCCGCCCGGCCGGCGTGATGCGCACCAGGGCGGCCCGGCCGTCGGTGGGGTCGGCGAAGCGCTCCGCGTAGCCGTCCGCCGCCAGCCGGTTGACCAGGGTGGTCATGCCGGGCTGGGTGACGCCCTGCAGGTCGGCCAGGTCGGTGATCCGCAGCGGCCCGGAGTGCTCGAGGCTGTCGAGCGTGGTGATGCTGGTGGGGCTCATCCGGGACGGCATGCCGCGCCGGGCCCACAGGCTCACGCGCTCCAGCTCATCCGCGATCGCGAGCTGGTCCGCGGTGGGTAGTTCCATAGGGCAAGTATATAAGCTAGTTATATAACTTGCCTATGTTCTGTTGCTCACACGCGGCGGCCCGACCGTGCTGTCTGTCGCCCGTCTGCGCCTGGGCTAACCGTCGCGGCCCTGCCAGGTGCACACGCACGCCTTGTTGCCCTCGGGGTCGGCCAGCACCCAGAAGGCCGGGGCCTCGGCCTCGTTGATGAGCCGCCCGCCCGCAGCCTGCGCCGCGGCGATCCGGTCCGCCGCCTCGTCGGGCGGCACCGAGACGTCGAAGTGGATCCGGTTGCGCTGCGGCCGCGGCGCGTCCATCTGCTGGAACCAGATCGCGGGGCCCTGCCCGACGGGGTCGACGAGCCCGTTCGGCGGGCCGTCCTGGCCGGGCTCGTCCACGTAGCCGAGCACCGCCCGCCAGAACGGCCGGACGGCCGGGATGTCCAGCGCGTCGATCCCGATCTCCAGCCCCTGCACCGTCCGGGTGCCCGGCGCCGGGCCGGCCGTGGCGTCATCGGCGCTGATCGCCAGGCCGAGGCCGGTGACCACCGCCGAGATCCGCCGGGCCAGGTCGATCTCGCGGGTGGTCACCTGACGTGCAGCTGCCGAGTGGAGGGTCAGCACGACCCGGTCACCCCGGACGTCGGCCCGCAGGCTCTGATCGGCCGCGGCGCCGGTCGCGCTGGCCACGGCTGCGACCACGCGCGCGGCCTCGGCCAGGGAGGGGACCAGCACGTAGGCCTGCAAGGCGCCCAGGATGAGCTGCCAGCCCAGCCCGTCGACGGCGGTCGAGATCTCCGTGCGGGTGAGCCTGCGCTCGGCTGACTGCGTCGGTTCGTCCATGACGGCATCCTGGCAGCCGCCACCGACCAAGCCGCGTCGCCCCGGCGGCCGGGGCCTTCCGCCCGGCGAGTCCATCAGGGCAGGCCGTCACACAAGGCGGCGCCCGCCTCGCCTAGCCCTGTCGGGCCCGTCCGCCCTGTGCGTCTCACCCGCCCTGCTCGTCCCACTCATCTCACTCGCCCCACCCGCCCCAGGCCAAGATCAGCGGATCGCGGCCGTAACGACGTGGTTGTTGCTCTCACGTCGCTGTAGCAGCGTGATTGTTACAGCCACGTCGTTCGGTGGCGGAGTGAGGAAGATCGAATTCTTGTTTGAATCTTACTTAGCTTTTCGCTGGATATCGTTATGCTGGTCGAAGATGGTAGAGCCGCAAGGGGCGCGGCACTGGGGGCGAGTGAGCGGGGGGAGGGATCCGTGGGGTTCGACAACCCGCCCATACCGTGGCGGGAGCTCGAGCGGCGCCTGTCCTGGCCCAAAGGCACGCCGGGGCGGCCTGGCGGCCCGGCCCGGCCCGCGTCATCAGATCGCGCCCCGGAGCCGGCCGCCGGCGCGGGCCCCTCCGGCGGCATCGGGGCGGGCGACGCCACGAGGCGGCCTGAGCGCCCGCGGCGGGTGCGGGCGGCGACCGGCTGGGCCGAGCTGCACTGCCACTCGTCCTACAGCTTTCTCGACGGGGCCTCCAGCCCTCAGGCGCTGGTCGACGAGGCGGCCGAGCTGGGCCTGGCCGCGCTGGCCATCACCGACCACGACGGCATGTACGGGGTGCCGCAGTTCGCCCAGGCCGCGGAGCGGCTGCGGGCGGCCGGCGGCACGCTGCGGACGGTCTTCGGCGCGGAGCTCAGCCTGGACCGGGCCGGGACGCCGCGGGCCGGGACGCCCGACCCCGGCGGCCGTCACCTGCTGGTGCTGGCCCGCGACCCGGAGGGCTACGCCCGGCTGTGCCGGGTGATCAGTGCCGCGCAGCTGGCCGGCGGCGAGAAGGGCCGCCCGGTCTACGACGAGGACGAGCTAGCCGCGGTGCACGGCGGGCACTGGGTCATCCTCACCGGCTGCCGCAAGGGCACCGTCCCCGCCGCCCTCGGCGCCGCCGCGGTCAGCGGCCGTCCGGCCGGCCGCGACAGCGCGCTGCGGGAGCTGCGGCGGCTGGCCGGCGTGTTCGGGGCCGGGAACGTCCGCGTCGAGCTGACCGTCGGCGATCAGCCGACCGACGATGAGCGCAACGACGCGCTGGCCGGGCTGGCCGCGGCGGCCGGGGTGCCCACGGTGGCGACGAGCAACGTCCACTACGCCACGCCGCGGGAGGCCAGGCTGGCCCAGGCGCTCACGGCGATCAGGGCGCGCAGCAGCCTGACCGAGATGGACGGCTGGCTGGCCGCGGCGGGCGGCGGCTACCTGCGGTCCGGCGACGAGGCGGCCCGCCGCCTGAGCCGTTACCCCGGCGTCGTCGACCGGACCCTGGAGCTGGCCGCGGCCTGCGCGTTCGACTTCCACGTGATCGCGCCCCGGCTGCCGGACTTCCCGGTGCCCGGCGGCGGCACGGAGGCCAGCCACCTGCGCGGCCTGGTGCTGGAGAAGGCCCTGGGCCGCTACGGGCCCCCGGCCGACGAGCGGGTCGACGGCGCCTACGCGCAGATCGCCCGCGAGCTGGACGTCATCGAGGAGCTCGCCTTCCCCGGCTATTTCCTGATCGTGCACAGCATCGTGAAGTTCTGCGAGGACGAGCGGATCCTGTGCCAGGGCCGGGGCTCGGCCGCGAACTCGGCCGTCTGCTACGCGCTCGGGATCACCAGCGTGGACCCGGTCCAGCACGGGCTGCTGTTCGAGCGGTTCCTGTCCTCGGGCCGGGACGGGCCGCCCGACATTGACCTGGACATCGAGCACCAGCGCCGTGAGGAGGTCATCCAGTACGTCTACCGGACCTACGGCCGGGAGCGGGCGGCGCAGGTGGCCAACGTCATCTCCTACCGGCCGCGGATGGCGCTGCGGGACGCGGGCCGGGCGCTGGGCTACTCGCCGGAGCAGCAGAACGAGTGGTCCCGGCAGGTCGGCCCGCGCGCCTACGCCCCCGGCCAGCCGGTCCCGCCCGACGCGGGCGTGCCCGAGCCCGTGCTGGGCCTGGCCAAGGAGATGCAGCGGCTACCGCGGCACCTGGGCATCCACTCGGGCGGCATGGTGATCTGCGACCGGCCGGTGGGGGAGGTGTGCCCGGTGGAGTGGGCGCGGATGCCGGGCCGGTCGGTGCTCCAGTGGGACAAGGACGACTGCGCCTACGCCGGCCTGGTCAAGTTCGACCTGCTCGGCCTGGGCATGCTGACCGCGCTGCGGGACTGCTTCGAGCTGGTGGAGCAGGCCCACGGGGTGCGCTGGAACCTGCACTCCATCCCGCAGGAGGACCCCGCCGTCTACCAGATGCTGCAGGCGGCCGACACGGTCGGGGTCTTCCAGGTCGAGTCGCGGGCCCAGATGGCCACGCTGCCCCGGCTGCGCCCGGAGAAGTTCTACGACCTGGTCATCGAGGTGGCGCTGATCCGGCCGGGGCCGATCCAGGGCGGCTCGGTGCACCCCTACATCCGGCGCCGTCACGGGCAGGAGGAATCTGACCTGCCGCACGAGCTGATGCGCCAGGCGCTGGGCAAGACCCTCGGCGTCCCGCTGTTCCAGGAGCAGATGATGCAGATCGCCATCGACTGCGCCGGGTTCACCCCGGACGAGGCGGACCGGCTCCGCCAGGCCATGAGCTCCAAGCGGGCCCCGGAGCGGATCGAGGAGCTGCGCGAGCGGCTGCTGGACGGGATGGCCGTCCGCGGGATCCCGGCCGGCATCGCCGAGGACATCTACGCCAAGATCCTCGCGTTCTCCAGCTACGGGTTTCCCGAGTCGCACGCGATCAGCTTCGCCTACCTGGTCTACGCCAGTGCCTGGCTCAAGTGCTACTACCCGGCCGCGTTCACCGCCGCGCTGCTGCGCGCCCAGCCCATGGGCTTCTACGCGCCCGCCAGCCTGATCGGCGATGCCCGCCGTCACGGCGTCGAGGTGCGTGGCGTGGACGTCAACGTCAGCGGCGTGCTCGCCACCCTGGAGAAGCCCGAGTCCTCGGGCGATGCCCGGCGGGGGGGTCCGGGGGGTCGCCCCCCCGAGCCAGCACCGGACCAGCCGGTGATCCGGCTCGGCCTGTCCGAGGTCCGCCACCTCGGCTCGGCCGCGGCCGCCGCCATCGAGGCCGGGCAGCCCTACGCCGGCCTGGAGGACTTCGCCCGCCGTACCGCGCTGGGCGTGCCCGTGCTGGAAGCGCTGGCCCTGGCCGGCGCGTTCGGCTGCTTCGGGCTGACCCGGCGCGAGGCCCTCTGGGCGGCCGGTGCCGCGGCCACCATCCGGCCCGGCCAGCTGCCCGGCACCACCCTCGGCCTGGCTGCGCCGCCGCTGCCGCCGATGACCGCCGCCGAGGAGACCTTCGCCGACCTGTGGGCCACCGGGACCTACGGGACTCACCCCATCGAGCACATCAGGCCCCTGCTCGCCGAGCAGTCCGTGGTGCCCGCCGGGGAGCTGGTCACCGCGCAGGACGGCGCGGCCGTCGCGGTGGGCGGCCTGGTCACCCACCGCCAGCAGCCGGGCACCGCGCGGGGCGTGGTGTTCCTGAGCCTGGAAGACGAGACCGGGATGGCCAACATCATCTGCCCGCCCGCGGTCTGGCACCGCTACCGCAAGATCGGCGTGGCCGCCGACGCCCTGCTCATCCACGGCCGGGTGGAACGGCTGGACGGGGCGGTCAGCCTGCTCGCCACCCGCCTCCAGCGCCTCCGCGTGGTCGCCGCCGCCCGCAGCCGCGACTTCCGCTGACGCCGTGCAGGTGCCGAATCCCGCCTTCAGCCCCAGCCGAAATGCCGATCGCCATGATCACGGCAATCCGTCCGCGATTATCGCTGAGGATCGTCCGTGATCATGGAGCCGGTCAGGCGGGCACGGCTGGCTTGTATTAGTCCATCTAGCCCGGCAGGGCGCGGGCCGCGAGGGCGCGCTGGACCATGTCACGCCGCTCGGTCAGCAGGCGGACCAGGTCCGGCTCGCGGTCGGCCGCCGACAGGAATGCGTCGATGCGCGAGATCAGCTCCGGCGAGGCCGACCACGACGGGAACAGGACGCCGGCCAGCATGGCCCGGAAGTGCTCGCTGCGCGCGGACCAGATCTCCGGCAGCGCCGCGAAGTACCGCTCGGTATACGGGGCGAGCAGCGCCGCGTGCTCGGGCAGGGCGAAGCCGAGCACCACGGCGCTGACCCCGGCGGTGCCCAGCTCCTGGGTCTCGGCCAGCAGGCGCCAGGCGGCGGCCTTGTGCTCGGCGTCCGGGATGGCGGCCCGGCCGCCCAGGGCGTGCCGCTGGCCCGCGTCGGTGTGGTCGCGGGCCAGCTCGGCGTCGATCTCGGCGTCCCCGGCCCGGCCCGTGGCGGCCAGGCGGCGCAGCAGCGCCCAGCGCAGCCCGGTGTCGACGACCAGGCCGGGCAGCTCGGTGCTGCCGTCGAGCAGCCCGGCGATCAGGTCGAGCTGGTCGGGGGTGGTGGCGGTCCAGGCCAGCAGCAGGGCCCAGGCCAGCTGGCGGTCACTGCCGGGGGCGGCGGCGCGCAGCAGCCGGACGCCCTCGGCCGCGAGCTCAGCCTTGATCTGGGTGACCAGGGCCGGGTCGCCGGCCAGCAGGAGCTGGCTGGTCACGGACTGGAGGACCTGGATGACGGGCAGCGAGTCCTCCTGGCCGAGCCCGGCGGTGACGGCTTTCGCGAACGCGGGGAGCGACAGCTCGCCCTGGCGCGCCATGTCGATCAGGGCGGTCCAGCAGACGGCACGGGACAGCGAGCTGCGCAGTCCGCCGACGGACTGGGTCACGGTGGCCAGCGAGCGCGGGTCGAAGCGGACCCTGGCGTACCCGAGATCGTCGTCGTTGACCAGGATGAGATCGGGCCGCGGCCGCCCGGCCAGCTCGGGCACCTCGGTCCGGGGACCCGCGACGTCAACCTCGGCGCGGTGGGTGCGGGTCAGGCCGCCGTCGGCGTCGCGGGCGTACAGGCCGACGGCGATGTGGTGCGGGCGCAGGGTCGGGTAGCC
Organism: uncultured Actinomycetota bacterium; assembly: GCA_963730265.1. GTDB lineage: Bacteria > Actinomycetota > Actinomycetes > Streptosporangiales > Streptosporangiaceae > DASUBV01. Next base: position 1,895,586 of record CAVSRG010000009.1, on the reverse strand, counting down.
CGGCGGTGCTTCCTGGCTGATAGCGAACGAGGCCAGCGTGCCGTCGGCGGCCTCGTCGAACTCGGCGGACAGGGTGTTCGGGCCCGCGGTCTCCAGCCAGGCCTTGGACCAGTCGCCGAGCCGGGTGCCGGAGCTGGCCTCCAGGGCCTGGAGCAGGTCGGCGAGCGTGGCGTTGCCGAAGGCGTGGGCAGCGAAGTAGGCCCGGATGCCGGCGAAGAACCGCTCCTGGCCCACCTTGGCCGCGAGCTGCTGGAGCACGGCCGCGCCCTTGGCGTAGCTGATGCCGTCGAAGTTGGCCACGGCCTGGCTGAGCGTCGGCACGTCGGCGGCCACGGGGTGGGTGGAGGGGAGCTGGTCCTGGAGGTAGGCCCAGGTCTTGCGGCCGATGGAGAACGTGGTCCAGGCGTCGCCGAAGCCGCCCGCGTCGACACTGCTCAGCGTGGCCATAAACTCGGCGAACGACTCGTTCAGCCACAGGTCGTCCCACCACTTCATGGTGACCAGGTCGCCGAACCACATGTGCGCCATCTCGTGCAGGACGACCATGGCCCGCATCTCGTACATCTCGCCGGTGACCTTGGACGGGAACAGCAGCTGGTCGGTGATGACCACGCAGCCCACGTTCTCGGTCGCCCCGGCGCTGTACTCGGGCACGAACGCCTGGGCGTACTGGCCGAACGGGAAGTCCCCGTCGAACAGCCGGGTGTAGTAGTCCAGGCCGCGCCCGGTGAGCGCGAGCACGTCGGCGGCGTCCAGGTGCGGGGCCAGCGAGGCGCGGCAGGCCAGGGTGAGCGGGATCTGCTGGCCCCGCGCGGTGGTGTGGGTGCCGTGCACGGTCTCGTACTGGCCGGCCACCACGGCGGTCAGGTAGGTCGAGATCCGCGGGGTGGGCGGGAAGTGCCACGTGGTGCCGGCCGGACCCGGCTCGCTGACCGCCGCGGGCTGGTTGGACAGCACGGTCCAGTCCGCGGGCGCGGTGACGTGGAAGGTGAACGGCGCCTTGAGGTCGGGCTGCTCGAAGTTGGCGAACACCCGGCGCGCGTAGGCGGGCTCGAACTTGGTGTACAGGTACACCCGGCCGTCGGCGGAGTCGACCGAGCGGTGCATGCCGGTGCCCTCGCCGGAGTACCGGCAGTCCGCGGTGACCCGCAGCTCGTTGCGGGCGGCCAGGCCCGGCAGCGTGATGCGGCCCGCGCTCACGACCAGGGCCGGGTCCAGGCGCTCGCCGTTGAGCACGATCTCGTGCACCTGGTCCGCGATCAGGTCCAGGTAGGTCTCCGCACCCGGCTGGGCGCAGCCGAACCTGATCAGCACCTGCGAGCCGAACACCTGCGCGCCGCGGGTCAGGTCCAGCCCGACCTCGTAGGACTCGACCTGCACCAGGGCGGCGCGCTCGCGAGTCTCGTCGACGGTGATTTCGGCAACGGCCATGAGACGTCCTCGCACAGGGGGATAGGCGGGCTGGGGCGGGATGACGCGGACCCCAGGCTAGCTACTCGGCGGCCGGATGACGGCCCGCGGGTGATTCATGGTCGGATGAGGCTATGGAAGTTATGGGTGGGTCATGAAAGTCCGCATCGGAGTCAGCCTCGGGCCCGCGGCGGTGCCCGACGGCTTCGCCGCCGCGCTGGATCAGCTCGAGGCCGCCGGGGTGGACTCGCTGTGGCTGAGCGAGATGGTGTTCGGCCCGCTGATCGAGCCGTTCGCGGGCATGGCCTACGCCCTGGCCCGGACCCGGAAGCTCAAGGTCGGGACGGGCGTGGCGGTGCTGCCCGGCCGCCACCCGGTGCTGGTGGCCAAGGAGCTGACCACGCTGGCCGGGCTGGCTCCCGGCCGGGTGCTCCCGGTGTTCGGGCTGCGCCCGGCGCGCCCCGCCGAGGTAACGGCGTTCCCGGTGCCGCCGGGCCGCCGGGCGGCGGTGTTCGACGAGTCACTGGCCCTGCTGCGCCAGCTGGTCACCGGGCAGCCGGTCTCGTTCGCCGGCGAGTTCTTCACCGTCGAGGCGGCCAGCGTCGGGCCCGCCCCGGCCAAGCCGCTGGACATCTGGCTGGGCGGCAGCGCCCCGGCCGCGCTGCGCCGGGTGGGCGTCTACGGGGACGGCTGGCTGGGCAGCTTCATGTCCCCGGCCGAGGCCGGGGAGGCCCGCGCGGCGATCCAGGCCGCGGCCAGCCAGGCCGGGCGGGAGATCGAGGCCGACCACTACGGCATCAGCCTGGCCGTGGGCACCGACGGGCTGCCGCCGGAGCTGCTGCGGGCCATGGCCGACCGCCGGCCGGGCGCGGACCCGGCCAGCCTGGCCGCGGGTAACTGGGCGGCGGCCCGCGACCTGATCAAGGGCTACATCGAGGCCGGCCTGACCAAGTTCGTGGTCCGGCCGGCCAGCCCGGGCGTCGCGGTGAGCCAGTTCATCGAGGAGTTCTGTCAGGAGCTGCTGCCGCTGCAGAACTGAGGCCTGTTACGGCGCTAATCGTTGCGGCCGGTCAGGGCCAGGCTGGCGCCGATGCCGATCATCGCCAGGCCGCCGGTGCCGCCGATGGCGGCCAGCCGCCGGGGCGACCGGGCCAGCCAGCCGCGGGCCGTCCCGGCGACCAGGGCCCAGATGCTGTCCGAGATCAGCGCGATGCCGACGAACACGCCGCCGAGCAGCAGCATCTGCGCGGGCACGTGCCCGGCCGCGCGGTCGGCGAACTGGGGCAGCACGGCGACGAAGAACACGATCACCTTAGGGTTGGTCGCGCCGACCACGAATCCGTCGGCCAGCATCCGGCGCACGGGCCGGCCGCCGCCAGGCAGGCCGAGGGCCTCGGCCAGCGCCCGGCGGTGCCGGATGGCCTGGACGCCCAGGAAGACCAGGTAGGCGGCGCCGGCCAGCTTGATCACGGTGTACGCGGCCGCCGACGCCTCGACCAGCGCGCCGATGCCGAACGCCACCGCGGCGACCTGAGCGCACTGGCCGAGCTGCCCGCCGGCCACGGTCGCCAGGCCGGCCGCCCGGCCCTGCTGGAGCGACCGGCTGATGACGAACAGGACGTTCGGGCCAGGCACGATGATCAAGGCCCAGGACAGGAGGGCAAACTCGGCGATGCGTGCGGAAGGCAGCATGCTGGGCAGCCTAGCCAGGGCTTATCCGGCACCGCACCTGAGTTTCGGCCCTGGCCGCGCGGGCTCGGCGGCGCGGGCTTAGCCGGGCACTACGTCGAGGAACCCCAGCACGGTACTGATCTTGCCGTCCTCGCCGGTCTCGGCCACGTCGAAGCCGACCACCAGTGGCTCGGCGCCCTCCGGGCCCAGGTTCCAGCCGAAGCGGGCCTGGTGGTGGTGCGCGTCCACCGGCCCGGCCAGCGTGAACACGAAGCCGGGGAACTGCCCCTGCACCGCGGCGATGGTGGCGTCGATGGCCGCCCGGCCCTGCACCTCGGCCAGCGGGTCCACGTAGCGGGCGTCGGCCGCCCACACCTCGTCGATCAGCTTGCGCCGGGCCGCCGGGTCGGTCTCGTTCCAGCAGTCCAGGTAACGGGCGATCACGTCGTTCATGTCGGTCTCTCCTTCGTCATGGTGTGGTCCGATCCAGAACGCGACCATCCTGCGGACCGCCGCGGGCCGGTGTCGATTACGCCGGAGGTAAGGCGGTGGCATTACCTGCGGGGTAATCGCGGCGCGGCGCGGCGGGCGGCTAACGTCGGGGGCGTGGTGACGACAACCTGGCCCGCGGCGGGCCCGCCCTCGGTCGGCACGCTGCTGCGCGAGTGGCGCGAGCGGCGCCGGCTGAGCCAGCTTGACCTGGCCATCCAGGCCGACATCTCGGCCCGCCACCTGAGCTTCGTGGAGACCGGCCGGTCCCGGCCGACGCCGACCATGATCCTGCGGCTGACCGAGCAGCTGGACGTGCCGCTGCGCGAGCGCAACACCCTGCTGCTGGCCGGGGGCTACGCGCCCGCCTACCCTCAGCACGGCCTGGACGAGCCGGAGCTGGCCAGCGTGCGGGTCGCGCTGCGCCAGGTGCTGGCCGGGCATCTGCCCTACCCGGCGGTGATCATCGACCGCTGGTGGGACCTGCTGGACAGCAACGCCGCCATCGAGGCGCTGCTGGACGGCTGCGCGCCGGAGTTGCTGGCACCGCCGGTGAACGTGCTGCGGCTGAGCCTGCACCCGCGCGGGATGGCGCCCCGCATCGCCAACCTGGCCCAGTGGCGCTCCCACCTGCTCACGCAGCTCAGCCACCGGGCCCGCGCGCTGGGCGACCAGCGGCTGCGTGACCTGCACTCCGAGCTGCTCGGCTACCCGGGCGGGGGAGAGGAGCCGGTGTCGCCGACGGGGGTGGTGCTGCCGCTGCGTTACCGGCTGGGCGACCGCGAGCTGTCGCTGTTCAGCATCAGCGCGGCGGTGGACACGGCCACGGACGTGACGGTTGAGGAGCTGAGCATCGAGTCGTTCTACCCGGCCGACGCGGCCACGGCCGAGATCCTGCGCGGCCTGGCCGCCGCTGGCGGCGGACGGGCCTGAGCTAGGCGCGGCCAGCCCGGTCGCGTCGCTGGGTCCGCGTGCCCGGGGACCCCGCGAGCCAGGCGGGCGGGCACACGTCTCTCAGTCGTCACACCAGCACCATCCCGTACTCCGGTAGCGCGGCCGAGGGCTGCGGGCGGCCCGGCCCTGGCCCGCTGAACGTCACCGGCGGCCCTCTGGTGATGCTCTAAGAGCACCAGAGGGCCACCGGTGACGCCGGCCGACTGAGCTAGGGGATGGCGACCTGCTTCGGGCGCCCCGGAACCTGTATTTCCTGGCGGCCCTATCTCGGCGGCTGGCCCCACACCACCCGCGCCACCCGTCCCGCGCACGCCGGCGAGGGCGCCCGAAGTCGCCCGGCCAAGCTGGCGCGGCCCTTGTCCGCCCGGCTATTGTTCGGTACGTTTCCTAACAAAGTCGGGTTGTGCTTACCCGGTGGGTCACTGGCCGGGTTATCGGGTTACCGGATCGCGGGCGGGATGAAGGCGGGCACGATGGCGAAGCTCTCGGGACCGGTGCGGGTCCCCGGACTGGCAGCAGGCTCAAGATCGGCGCGAGCCGCGTGGCTGACCCGGCGCGTGCCGGGGCTGGCCGCGGGCGGGACCGCGGTGGCCGCGGCGCTGGCGCTGGCGGGCGGCGCGCCCGTGGCGGCCAGCGCCGCCGCCGCTGGCCCGGCTGCCCAGGGCGCCGGCGCCGCGAAGCCGGCCGCGCCGCAGGTGCGGGTCAACCAGGTGGGCTACGCCCCGCGCAGCCCCAAGGTGGCCTTCGCCATGCTGGCCAAGCCCGTGAAGTCGGTCAGGTACACGGTCACCGGCCCGCGCAACGTGAGCCTCTGGGGCCAGTCCACCACCGACGCGGGCCGGTGGAGCTCGCGCTACGGCGCCGTCTACAAGCTGGACTTCTCCCAGCTGACCGAGCCCGGCCGGTACCGGGTCAAGATCGTCGCGGCCGGCCAGACCGCCGTCTCGCCCGCCTTCGAGATCGCGCCCTCGGCTGACCTGTACCACCGCCTGGTGCTCAACGCGGTGCGGTACTTCACCTCCGAGCGGGACGGCGGCGACGTCGTGCACTCGGTGCTCAGCCGCGAGCCGGCCAACCTGACCGACCGGCGCGCCACGGTGTACGCGGACCCGATCTACGACAGCAACGACAACCTGGTCGGCAAGCTCCGCAAGATCGCCGGCCCGGTGGACGTGTCGGGCGGCTGGTTCGACGCCGGCGGCGGGTACGAGAAGTTCGCCTACACGACCAGCTATGCCGACGGGCTGATGCTGCTGGCCGCGCGGGACTTCCCCGGCCAGTACCGGACCCTGGGCCCGGAGGCGGGGTACGGCCTGAGCTGGCTGGAAAAGCTCTGGAACCCGAAGAAGAAGGTGCTTTACGACCAGGTCGGGATCGGCAACGGCAACGCCAGCAACACGATCCAGGGCGACTACAACTTCTGGTTCCTGCCGCAGGCCGAGGACCGGATGAACGTGAAGAAGGGCGGCAACCCCGGCCCGACCGCCTACTACGTCAAGTACCGGCCGGTCTTCGAGGCCGCGGCGCCCGGTCACCAGATCGACCCGGACTTCGCGGGCCGGTTCGCGGCCGACTTCGCGCTGGCCGCCCAGATCGCGGCCCAGGGCCACGGCCGGGCCGACCGGGCCAGGGCCGAGCAGCTGCTGGCGCTGGCCCGCGGCGTCTACGCGATGGCCAAGACCAGCCACATCGGCCAGCTCATCACGGCCTACCCGCACGACTACTACCCGGGCAGCCAGTGGAAGAGCGACATGCTCTGGGGCGGCGCGGAGATCACGCTGGCCGAGGAGGCGCTGCACGCGCCGCGGCACGAGGTCCAGGCCGCCTACGACGTCGCGCAGAAGTGGGCGGCCGCCTACATGGCGCAGGGGCACCCCGCCGGCAGCGACACCCTGAACCTGTATGAGACCGGCGCCATCGGCGAGGCCGACCTGCTCCAGGCCAGCCGCGACGTCTGGTCCGGGTTCCGCCCCGGCGCCATCCTGGCCGACCTGGCTAAGCAGCTTCAGGTGGGCGAGGGCTGGGCCCGGCACGACCCGTTCGAGCTGGGCACCGACCTGGGCCCGTCGGACGCCGCGCCGCACGCGTTCGGGCTGTACATCACCAATGCGCTGTACCAGCGCTATGGCGGGTCGGACAAGTACCAGGCGTTCGCCCAGCAGCAGCTCAACTTCGCGCTGGGCGGCAACGCCTGGGGCACCACGTTCGTGGTCGGCGCCGGCAGCACGTACCCGCACTGCATGCAGAGCGAGATCGCCAACCTGGCCGGGTCGCTGACCGGGAAGGGCGATATCCAGCTCGGCGCGGCCACCGACGGGCCGAGCAGCGCGGGCAACTTCGTTGGCCTGGGCACGGTCAGCGGGATGCGCAAGTGCAGCGCCGGGAACTTCAAGCCGTTCAACACCAAGACGGTGGGCTACGAGGACAACGTGGTGAGCTGGCCGTCGGTCGAGCCGGCCAACGACTACACGGCCGACTCACTACTGGCGTTCGCGCTGGCCGCGGGTTCCCGCGACCACCGCTGGCACCGTTAGCCCGAGCCCTCCTCGAAGGCGCGCCCGAAGGCCCTGACCCGCTCCGGCCGGGTCAGGGCTAGGCCGACGATGATCAGCACGCCCGCGCCCAGCGCGCCGAGCGCGATCCACAGCGAGTAGCCGATCGGCGCGGGCGGCAGGGGCACCACCGAGTAGTAGATGGCGTAGCCGCAGATGGCCACCGCGGCCAGCGGGTACGCCGCGTCCAGGATCGGGTTCCAGGACTGGCCCGGCTCGCGGCGGGTCCGCCAGAAGTAGGCCGCGCCCGCGATGGCGACCAGGATGTAGACCAGCAGCACCCCCAGCGCCCCGGTCGTCGCCATCATCGCGAAGTACAGGCCCACCCCGTAGTGCCGGGCCAGCGTCGCCCCCAGCACCAGGGTCAGCGCGACCGACAGCGCGATGCCCGCGTACGGGCTGCGCAGCCGCGGCGTGGTGGCCGCGAACAGCCGCGGCAGGCCCCGGTCCCGCCCCATCGCGAACAGCGTCCGCGCCGTCAGGTGCACCCCGGCCAGCGCGGCCACGAACGCGTCCACGACGACCACCACGTCCACCAGCGTGGCGAACCAGTGCCCCACGTAGCGGACCGCCAGCGTGTCCAGCGCGGTCGGGTCGGCGGCCCACTTGCCGATGCCGGACAGCCCGAAGCCGACCGCCTGGGCCCAGGCCACGAACACGAAGTACACCGTGGCCACGATCACCGTGCCGAGGATGGCCCGCGGGATGACCCGCTTGGGCGCCGCTGCCTCCTCGCCGAGGACGGCTGCGGCCTCGAAGCCGATGAACCCGGTGAAGGCCAGGACCACGGCCAGCGCTAAGCCGTGCCCGGACGGCGCCTCACCGGGGTCGAACGGCCGCCAGGTCAGGCCCTGGGCCCCGCCCTTGGCCACGATGGCCAGGCCCAGGGCGACCACGGTGAGCACGCCGACCACCGCCACGGCCAGCTGGACCCGCATCGAGACCCGGACGTCGGCCAGCGCGATGAGCAGGATCAGCGCCAGCTCGATGCAGTACAGCGGGAACCAGCCCGGGTGCCAGCTGGTGTTCGCGGCCAGCACCGTGGCCAGGAACTCGGCCGAGATGGCCAGCACGAAGGAGATGCCCAGCGCGAAGGCCACGGCGTACATCCAGCCGGCCAGGAAGCCGATCTGCGGGCCCAGGCCGCGGGTGGCGTAGGCGTACAGCCCGCCCGCGTGCGCGATCCGCCGCCCGAACCGGGCGATCACCGAGCCCAGGCACAGGCTGCCCAGCCCGGCGATGATGTAGGCCACCGGCACCGCCGCGCCCGCCGTGGCCGCGGCCAGCGCCGGCGCCGCGGTGACCGCGAACGTGAGCGCCAGCAGCGCCAGCGACTGCGCGACGGCGTCCGCGCTGCCCAGCACCCCCCGCCGCAGCCCGCCCCCGGTCTCGCTGGTGGTCTTCGCGTGGGCACCGTGCGGCATGGCCGCCTCCCGGGGGTCGAGCTGGGCGAGCTAGTCGTCTATCAGGGCGAGCACCCGGGCCGGAGCGCCGTTGGCGCCCGCGACCTTGAGCGGGGCCACCACGATGCGGCAGCGGGGCGGAGCAGGCCAGGCTGGCCAGGTTCTCCAGGATGATCCGGCCCGCGGACAGCCAGACCTGGTGCAGCTCGTACTCGGTGCTCTCGACCGGATCGGCCGACGGCCCGTCGAAGCCGACGCCCGAGACGCCCGCGTCGATCAGCGCCCGGGCGGCCGCGGCGTCCGGGTAGCTCCAGCCGTGCCAGTAGGCGTCGGTGCCCCAGTTGTCGGCGTTGCCCGACCGGAACAGCACGATGTCCCCGGCCCGGACCGCGGGCAGGTGCGGGGCCAGCTCGGCCAGGCCCACCGGGCCCGGCCCGCGCCCGGTCAGGTCGAGGGTCAGCGCCTCGGTGACCAGCCGGTCCAGCGGGATCTCGTCCAGCGTCGCCCCGCCCGCGACCTGGTGCGCCGGGGCGTCGACGTGAGTCCCGGTGTGGTTGATGAACGCGTACTCCGACATGGCGTACCCGTCGGCGTCCACCCGGGCCAGGTCGTGAAAGCGCGGTGGCGTGATCCCGTCCATGACCGGCATGCCGTTGGTCATGGGCTGGGTCAGGTCGACGACCTTCACCGCTGCTGTTTCTGCGCCGGACTGCCGCCGGGATGGAACACGCCCAGCACGATCAGCGGCTCCTCGCCGGTGTTCTCCAGGCAGTGCGGCTGGCCCGGCGGCAGGTGCACGCAGCTGCCCGCGGCCAGCGGATGGTCCTGCCCGGCGTGCACGACGCCCTGCCCGGCCAGGATCAGCACCACCTCGTCGTAGGGGTGGCTGTGCACCGGCGCCCGGCCGGGCGGGATCTCGCCCACGAACTGCGTGGCCGCCCTGCAGCCCCGGCCCGGCCCGAACAGCACCCGGAACCTGCGGTCCCCGGTGGTCTCCACCTCGCAGTCGTCCAGATCCACGACCGCCGGCCCAGCCTCAGCATCAGGAACATCCGCATGAACAAGGGAGCCGGGCAGGCTGACCACGTCGAGCTGGACCGGCTCGCGGCCCAGCCGGCCGGAGCAGGTAGTCCGCCCCGCCCGGCACGCGGACGGCCTGGCGGGGTCCCGCCCGGACCACGGCGCCGCCCACCTCCAGCTCGGCCGTCCCGGCGATCACGAACCACAGCTCGCCGCCGGCCCCGGCCGTCCCGGCGTGGCCCGCCTCCGCCTCCACGTCGACCAGCTGCCGGACCAGGTGCCCGCCCGCCGCCCCGGCCGCGTCGAGCATGACGCGGGCGAGTGCGCCGGAACGAGTTTGTTTCGGATGAATGTCGGTTTTCCGGGTGATCGCCGCGGTCATCGGCGCCCGCTGACCAGCTCGGCCAGCACCTCGTTGAAGCGGTCGATCTCGGCCAGCGTGTTGTAGTGGGCCAGGCCGACCCGCAGGGCGTCGCCCCAGGCGATCCGCTCGTACAGGCCGGGGGCGTAATAGTTGTCGCCGCTCCACACGCCGAAGCCGCGCCGGGCGAGCTCGGCGGACAGCTCGCCCGAACCGATGCCGGGGAAGTTCATCAGGAAGGTGGGCACGCGGCCGGCGGTGCCCGGCAGCCCGTACAGCCGGGCCGTCGGCGGCAGCCCGGCCAGCAGCCGCTCGCCGAGCTGGCGCTCCCACTCGGCGGTGGCGGCCAGGCCGCCGATGTCGTCCAGGTAGCGCAGCGTGGCGGTCAGCGCGGCCAGCAGCTCGTACTGCTGCGTCCCGGTCTCGAACCGGTGCCCGACCGGGTCCAGGCCCGCCGGCCGGACCTTGTAGGGCCGCCAGGACTCCAGCACCTCGCGGCGGCCGCAGGCCAGGCCCAGGTGCGGCCCGCAGAACTTGTAGCCCGAGCACAGCAGCATGTCGATCCCGGCCGCCCGCACGTCGATGGGCTCGTGCGGCGCGTACTGCACGGCGTCGGCCCAGGCCAGCGCGCCGGCCTGGTGGGCCAGTTCGCTGATGGCGCGGGCGTCGACGATGGTCCCGGCCGCGTTGGAGGCCCAGGAGAAGGCCACCACCTTGGTCCGCGGGCCGAGCTGGCGCTCCAGGTCGGCCAGGTCCAGCGTGGTGTCGGGATGCACGTCGGCCGTCTTGACCACGAGACCCAGGTCGCGGGCCAGCTCGAGCCAGGGCGCGATGTTGGCGTCGTGGTCGAGCCGGGTGACCACGATCTCGTCGCCGGGCTTGAGGGTGCGGCCCAGGGTCCGGGTCAGCGTGAAGTTCAGCGACGTCATGCTGCCGCCGAAGATGACCTCCTCGGCGTCGCAGCCCAGGAACCGGGCCGCCGCGGCCCGCGCCTCGTCCACGATCACGCCGATGCGCTCGCTGGTGGCGTAGGGAAAGCCGATGTTGCCGCTGGCCTCGCGGTACTAGGCGGCCACGGCCTCGCCGACTTCGTCGGGTATCTGGGTGCCGCCGGGGGCATCCAGGAACACAAAGTCGTCGGACTGAGCGCCGAGAACCGCTTCCGCGCGGCTACCACGTCAAACTCGGTCACACGCCAGCCCCAGATTGCCTCATTATGCGCAAACTAGATCTGAAGATCCGCTGAGGTCAATCCGTGATCAGCCCGAACACCTCGGCCGCGTTGCCGCCCAGGGCGGCGGCCACGTCGTCGGCGTGTGGCGCCCGCCTCCAGCAGGACCTTCTCCAGCGCCCGGGCGTTGGCCTGGACGCCGGGTACGCCCGGCCAGTCGGTGCCGAAGATCATCTTGCTGGCCAGCCGCCGCAGGGAGGCGCCGTAGTAGTCGGGCAGCCGCTGCGGCGGCAGCCCGGACACCTCGAGCCAGGCGCCGCGGCCGCATCAGGGCCAGGAACGCGGCTTGCTCGTACCACCAGCCGCGGCCGCCGTGCGCCAGCACCACCGTCAGGCCGGGGAAGTCGCGGAACACCGGGTCGAGCAGCGCCGGGTCGCCGTAAGCCTGAGTCGACCCGGCGAAGGTGGACGTCCCACAGTGCACGATGACCGGCAGCCGGTGTTCCTGCGCCCAGGCGTACGCCGGGTAGAGCATCCGGTCGCCGGGGTCGAAGCCGCCGTGCACCGGGTGGATCTTGCACGCCACCGCGCCCAGGCCGACCTGGCGGGCCAGCTCGGCGGCGGGCGGGTAGTGCAGGTGCGGGTTGATGCAGGCCACCGGCCGGAACCGGGCCGGGCTGGCCTGCCACCAGCGGCAGCAGGTCCTCGATGGGCTGGATCCCGGTCGCCTTGGGGCTGTACTCGGAGAACAGCAGCACGTGGTCGGCGCCCTGGCCGTCGAAGAACTCGTCCACGGCCTCGGGCCGGGGACGGCCCTCGGCGTCGAACAGCCCGGTGAACGCGGGGTCGCCGAACTCCTGCGCCCAGGATCGCCAGTCGGCCGACAGGGTGGGCAGCCGGGCCACGTGCACGTGCGCGTCGACCAGCAGCCGCCCGTCAAGCACCGGACGACCGCCCGTCAGGCATCCGGCGGCTCCGGCCGGGACAGCACCTCGATGGCGTGCTCGCGGAGCCGGAACCGCTGCACCTTGCCGGTCGCGGTGAGCGGGAACTGGTCCAGGAACAGCACGTGCCGGGGCCGCTTGAACGAGGACAGCCCGGCCCGGCAGAACTCGACCAGCTCCTCGGCCTTGGGCTCGGTCCCCGGCCGGGTCACCACGCAGGCCACCGACTTGTCCAGGCCGTCGTGCGTCGGGCACGGCCACCACCACGGCCTGCTCGACGTCCGGATGGGCGCGCAGCCGGGTCTCCACCTCGGCCGGGGAGACCCACAGGCCGCCCACCTTGAGCACGTCGTCGCTGCGGCCCAGGCAGGTGTAGTAGCCGTCGGCGTCCCGGGCGTAGATGTCGCCCGTGCGCAGCCACTCGCCGCGGAACACCTTCCTGGTCACCGCGCTGCGGCACCAGTAGCCGCTGGCGATGGAGTCGCCCTTGACGTACAGGCTGCCCGGCTCGCCGTCGGCCACCGGCTGCCCGGCGGCGTCCTCGATGCGCAGCTCGTAGCCGGGCACGACCTCGCCGGTGGTGCCGGGCCGGACCCGGCCGGGCCGGTTGGACAGGAAGATGTGCAGGGCCTCGGTGGACCCGATCCCGTCCAGGATCTCGATGCCGAACCGGTCGGTGAAGCGCTGGTAGAGGTCGGCCGGGAAGGCCTCGCCCGCGCTGACCCCCAGCCGCACGCTGGCGAAGGTGTCGGCGGGCAGGTCGGCCGCCAGCATGGCGGCGTAGGCGGTGGGCGCGGCGAAGAACAGCGTCGGCCGCAGGCTGGTCAGCACGCTGGCCAGCCGCTGCGGGGTGGCCCGGACCCGGTCCAGGATGGCCCGCGCGCCGACCGAGAACGGGAACGTCAGCGTGTTGCCCAGGCCGTAGGCGAAGAAGAACTTGGCCGCCGAGTAGCAGACGTCGTCGGGCCTGATGCCCAGCACCTGGGAGCCGTAGGTGTCCGCCGTGCTGCGCAGCGAGACGTGCCGGTGCATGGCCGCCTTGGGCGTGCCGGTGGTGCCCGAGGTGTACAGCCAGAAGGCCGGGCTGTCGGGCAGCGTGGGCCGCGCGTCGCGGGCCGCGGCCAGGTCGGCCGGGGCGGCCGCGGCCAGGAACCCGCGCAGCGTCCTGATCCGGGCCCCGGACTGGGCGCGCCTCGGCACCAGCAGCGGCGCCAGGTCCTCGGTCTCGCCGGCGACCACCACCTCGCGGACGCCGGGCAGGCCGGCCGCGTCGGTGGCGGCGCCGATGAACTCGGGGCTGACCGCGATCAGAGCGGCCCGGCTGTCGGTGGCCAGCGTGACCAGGTCCGCGGCGGTAACCATGGTGCTGACCGGGACCGGCACCGCGCCGATGTACAGGCCGCCCAGGAACAGGGCCAGCACCTCGGGCGAGTCGGCCAGGCACAGCAGCAGCCGCTCCTCGGCCCGCACGCCGGCCGCGACCAGGGCGCCGGCCGCCTGCCAGGCCAGCTCATCGAGCTCGCCGTAGGTCAGGTCGCGGGCGGTGCCGTCGGCGTCGACGGCGGTGACCGCGACCCGGCCGGGCGTGGCGGCGGCGTTGCGGCCCAGCAGCCACTGGGCTGCGTTGAAGTAGTCCACCCGGCATATCCTTCCCGATCCTGCCGGGCCTCGCGGTCGTCGGCGGGTCAGAAGCGTACGTAGTCGTACTCGACGGGCAGCTCGTTGATGCCCACGCTGGGCGGCGCGATCCAGCTGGCGAACTCGCCCGGCTCGTAGTGCGCTTCCATCAGCTCGGCCACCGCGGCCCGGTCGTCGTCGGTGGGCAGCCAGTCACCGGCCCGCCGCTCCCAGTCGCTCTCGGTGAGCAGGTCGCCGTCCGGGCTGACGTAGTGGCCGGCGAACGACGCCGACCTTGCGGCTGAAGCCCTCGTGCGGCAGCGTCAGCCGCTGCTCCAGGCCGGCGTCGGCCAGCTCGGCGTTCCACTTGCGCAGGCCGCGGGCGCAGTCGGCCGCGTACTCGTTGCGCAGGTCCAGGTTGAGCGCGGTCAGCAGGGGCACGGTCCGGGTCCCGATGGCGCCGTCGGCCAGGTCCGGGACCGCCATGGTCGCGCCGGCCAGCTCGTGATCGTCGTCCCGCCGGGTCTCCATCCACCGGCCCTTGAGCCCGGCGGTGAAGTAGGCCGCCACGTTGGATGAGGTCTCCGAGCCGAACAGGTCGAGCGACACCGCGAACTGGAAGTTCAGGTACTTCTGGATGACCTCGAGCGGGATCGCGCCGTGCGCCCACAGGTTGGCCCCGGCCCCGCGGGAGGCCATGCAGCTGAGCCGTGCGCCGGACGGTGCGCTGCACGCCGGTGGTGCCGACGAACATGTGGTGCGCCTCCTCGCGGAGCATGAACTCGCAGGTCCGCGACAGCGGGTCGAAGCCGCTCTCCTTGAGCGTGCCGAGCTGGTACTTGCCGTCCCGGTCGGTGAAGTAGGTGAACATGAAGAACGACAGCCAGTCGCTGGTCTGCTCGTTGAAGGCGCCCAGGATGCGCGGGCTGTCCAGGTCACCGGAGTGCCGCCGGAGCAGCTGCTCGGCCTCCTCGCGGCCGTCCCGGCCGAAGTAGGCGTGCAGCAGGTACACCATGGCCCACAGGTGGCGGCCTTCCTCCACGTTGACCTGGAACAGGTTGCGCAGGTCGTACAGGCTCGGCGCGGTGCGGCCCAGGAAGCGCTGCTGCTCCACCGAGGCGGGCTCGGTGTCGCCCTGCACGACCAGCAGCCGCCGCAGGTCGGCGCGGTACTCGCCGGGCACCTCCTGCCAGGCGGGCTCGCCCTTGTGCTGGCCGAACGCGATCTGGCGGCCGGGATTGCGCTCGGACAGGAAGATGCCCCAGCGGTAGTCCTCCATCGGCACCCGGCCCCAGTTGGCCCAGCCGTCGCGCCCGATGGCGATCGCGGTGCGCAGGTACACGTCCCTGGTCGGCAGTGAGGGTCCGAGGTCAGACCACCAGTCCAGGAACCTGGGCTGCCACGACTCGAGCGCGCGCTGCAGCTTGCGGTCCGTGGCCAGGCCGACGTTGTTAGGGATTCGCTCGCTGTAGTCGATGATGCTGACCGGGCCGTCCGGGGCCGGGGCGGTGCCGACGATCTCCTCGTCGCTGGTGGACATGGTCACACCCGCTTTCTGTCGTAGTCGGCTCGCTGGCCGGTGCCGTAGCGGCGCAGCGCGCCCGCCGGGCCGGCCGCGTTGGGCCGCTGGAAGATCCAGTTCTGCCACGCCGACAGCCGGCCGAAGATCTTGGTCTCGCAGGTCTCGGGGCCGGCGAAGCGCAGGTTGGCCTCCATGCCGGTCAGCGCGTCGGGAGAGAAGCTGGCCCGCTCCTCGATCGCCAGCCGCAGCTCGTCGTCCCAGTCCAGGTCGTCGGGGGCCTCGGTGACCAGGCCCAGCTCGGCGGCGCGGGCCGCGTCCAGGTCCTGGCCGGCGGCGGCCCGGGCGGCGTCCAGGTCGGCCTGAACGTGGCGGCCGCAGAACCGCACCCCGAGCCGGGTCAGCCCGCTGGCCGTGGGCAGCAGCCCCAGGCTGAACTCGTCCAGCCGGAGCACGGCGGCCGGCGCTGGCTCGGCCTGCTCGGTGAAGGTGCCCTCCAGCATGTACTGGCGGTCGGCGGCCAGCGCGACCTCCGCCAGCGGGCCCGCGAAGCAGCTGCCCGGCTCGATCAGCGCGAACAGGCTGCGCGAGGTGGCGTCCAGCCGCCGCACCGTGCGCTTCCAGAACTGGATGATCTCGTTGACCAGCCAGTCCTCCCGGTGCGCGAGCAGGAACTGGCTGACCGCCGTCATCGCGGCCGGGTCGCCCTCGCTCTTCAGCAGCCAGGTGCCCAGGCCGCTCTCGTTGGCCCGCAGGGTCAAGATGGCGTCGTCCAGCTCCCGGACCACGGCCAGCGGCCAGGCCGCCGCGCCGTCGGCGTGCAGCGCGTCCAGGCTGGCGGGCGGCCCGTCCGGCCCGGCGATGACGATGGTGGCCGTGCCCGCGCCGCGATCGGCCCCGATCCGCAGGTGGTCGTAGCGGGTCACGTCGCCGTCGGTCGACCCGGTGCAGGGGCGTCAGCCTGATCCCCGCCTGCCGCGGCCTGCGCGGTCCGGCCGGACCGGTCCGCGGCCGCCCGGGCCCGCCGCTGCACGGCCGCGGCGAAGTCGCGGGACTTGACCGTCTCGTCCGCCAGCCGCCAGGCCACCGCCTTCTCGCCCGCGAACGCCCTCGGCCGTGGTCGCGAACACGTCGGCGAGGTCCCGCCGCACGCCGCGCTTGTCCACCAGCCGGGTCAGCCCGCCGGTGCCCGGCAGCACGCCGAGCAGCGGCACCTCGGGCAGCGCGACCGCCGACGAGCCGTCGTCGACCAGCACGATCTCGTCGCAGGCCAGGGCCAGCTCGTAGCCGCCGCCCGCGCGCCGTGCCGTTCAGCGCCGCGATGTAGGTCTGGCCCGAGCTGGCGGTGGCGTCCTCGATGCCCGAGCGGGTCTCGTTGGTGAACTTGCAGAAGTTGACCTTCCAGGCGTGCGAGGCCTGGGCCAGCATCCGGATGTTCGCGCCCGCGCAGAACATCCGGTCCTTGCCGCTGGTCATGACCACCGCCCGGACCTCCGGGTGCTCGAACCGCAGCCGCTGCACGGCGTCGTGCAGCTCGATGTCCACGCCGAGGTCGTAGCTGTTCATCTTGAGCTCGTAGCCGCCGGTGATGCCGCCGTCCTCGGCCACGTCCAGGGTCAGCGTGGCCACCGGCCCGTCCACCGACAGCCGCCAGTGCCGGTACCGGGCGGGCTCGGTGTCGAACGACACCCGCACCGCAGGGGGGAGTCGGGGCTAGCTGGGTCCGGGACCGGGGCCTGCGTCGCGGCCGCCTGATCCTCGTGAGTGACGCTCATCGCAGGTTCCATTCCGGCACCCGACGGCCGTCGCCGCCGGTCCCTCCATCCTGACGTGCTACATGAGATTATGCAAGCGTCATGAAGTTGTAGACAATGCCCGGCGCGCGGAACACCAGTTCGGGCCGGCGTGTCACGGACATGGCAACATCAGTAGGGATGAACGAGCTTCACGTTACTCTCGGTGATCGCACGTACAGTTTCAGCCCCGGCGAAACCGTACGCATCGGGCGCAGCCCCGACAACGACATCGTCGTCGGCGACCCCACCGTCTCGCGTCAGCATGCCCAGCTGAGCTGTGGGCCCGACGGCTGGGAGTGGGAGAACGTCGGCCGGGCGCTGAGCTTCCTGGACGGGCAGCCGGTCACCAGGGCCCGGCTGAGCCTGCCCGCCAGCATCCAGCTGGCCTCGGGGCACGGGCCAGTGCTGGACCTGCGGCCGGGCGCGCCGGCGGGCAGCGGCGGCGGACCCGAGATTGACCACACCAGCGTCCTGGACGATAACGCACGGTGGCTTGACGACCCCGGTTCAGGCCGTGGCGGTGACCAGGGGCCGGGCCTGGACCCCGGCGCGGGGCGGGCTGCCGCCGGCGGGCTGGTCGGCGGCGCGCTCAGCCCCGGCGGCGTGCTCAGTCGCGGACGACCCCGGCGGCCCGGGCGATCTCGCTGGTCCGGGCGACTTCGGCGGTCCGGGCGACTTCGGCGGTCCAGGTGTCCCGGCCTATTCCGGGGCTCTCGATGGCTCTGGTGCTCCCAGTGGTTTTGATGGTCCTGGTGCTTCAGGCTCGAGGGGCTCGGGATCCGATGATGGGCTGAGCGGCAGCGCGGCCCCCGCGGCGGACGCTGGCGCGGGCGACCCGTGGGCCGGGTCGCCGGACCCGGCCTGGGGAACTCCGGAAGGGGAGTCCTGGGGGACCGCCGACCCGGCGGCTGACGGCAGCCCGGCGGAGACGCCCTGGGGGAGCCTCGAGGAGGGCCAGGAGGCCGCGCGCCACCGGGCCCCGGAGGCGTCGCCGTGGGGCACGCCGGAGGCCGCGCCCTACGGCCCGGCCGACGCCGGCGACCCCTACGGCCCGCCCAGCGCCCAGCCAGTGGTGCCCGAGGGCGGCGACCCCTACGGCCCGGCCGCCGGTCAGCCGGGGGTGCCCGACGCCGGGCGATCCCTACGCGTCAGCCAGCGCGTCGCCGGGGACTCCGGACGCGGGGCCTTACGGCGTGCCGGACGCGGCGTCCTGGGAGAGCGCGGGGAACGCGGAGGCCGCCCCGCCCTACGGCCCGTCAGGCGCCGCGCCGTACGGAGTCCCGGACCCGTCACCGTCGGGCAGCCCGGACGCGACGCCGCCCTACGGCCCGGCGGGCGCCGGGCCGTACGGGACCCGTGAGGCGGAGCCGGACGGGGCGCCGCAGACCGCCTGGGAAGGCCAGCCCTACCCCGGCGGCCAGCCCGACCCGAGCGGCCAGCCGTACCCCGGCGGCCAGCCTTACCCGGGCTGGGAGCCGCCGCCGGGCGGGCCGCGGGAGGTGCCGCGGGTGCGGCCCGTCTCCCAGCCTCCCGTCGACGAGATCGCGACCGCGCTGCACATCCTGGTCCCGATCCGCAGCTGGCTGCACGACCCGGGCTGGCGCCAGTTCGTCCGGCTGCTGGTCATCCCCTACGGGCTGCTGCCGCTGGTGTTCATCGCGCTGTTCGCCTCGTCCAACGACCTGTCCACGCCCGGCTGGGCCTACAGCCTGTACATCGCGCCGCTGTGGGCAATCGTGTTCTGGCTGCTGATCCGCCCTGGACCGGTCGGCCGCCAGGAGATCGGCATCGCCGCGGGCTCGATCGTGTTCGCGCTGATCTGGATCCGCGTCGTGACCATCAACATCAACGGGCTGATGGGCAAGGCCGGCAAGCCCCTGTCGTTCCCCGGCGCCATCGGGGTGGGCATCAACGAGGAGATCACCAAGGCGCTGCCCATCTTCCTGGCCGCGATCCTGCTGCTGCGGATGCGCCAGACCAAGCTCGACGTGCGGATGTGGATGTTCCTGGGCACGCTGGTCGGGCTGGCCTTCGGCGTGACCGAGCAGGCCGGCTACACCAGCCTGGACATCGTGGGGATCGCCCATTCCCAGGGCAACAGCCAGGCCATCGTGGAGGTGCTGGCCTTCGCCGAGCGGGTGTTCGTGGACGGCTTCCAGCACGCGATGTGGGCCGGGGTGTCGGCGTTCTTCATCGGCATGGCGATCAACTACCCCCGGCGCCGGATCCAGCTCATCGCGTTCGGCATCGCGGTCCCGGCCGTGCTGCACGGCCTGTACGACTGGAGCGCGGGCGCGTTCGCCTCGCTCTGGGTGCCGATCATCATCCAGGCCATCTCGCTGTTCCTGTTCCTGGGCTACACGATGTCGGCGGCGGCGATCGAGCGCCAGGTCCGGCAGACCCCGATGTTCCGGGGCGAGTCGATGCTCATGGAGCGGATCAGCGACCAGCAGCTATCGGAGCAGCGCCGCCCGCGATCGTGATCGGTAACCGGCCCCGGTCGCGGCGTTCCAGGCGGCTGGGGTCGGGCAGCCGCTCGGGGCGCAGGCCGAAGAACATCCCGAACATGACGCCCAGGTCGAGGATGGCGATCAGGCCGCCGATGTACGGGCCGGGGCCGCCGAGCCAGGCCAGGTAGCCGCAGAAGGACAGCACGATGACCAGCGCGCCCAGGGCGCGCGGCCGCCCGGACTGGGCCAGCCGCTCGGGCACCTCATAGGGCGCCCGCTCGACGTAGTTGGCGGTGGCCGCCTTCTCCTGGGCGATCCGCAGCCACAGGTCGTACATCTCGGGGGCCTGCTCGCGCAGGGCGATGGCCTGCTCGACGGAGATCTGGATGGTCGGCCCGCGGGGCGCGGGGATGGTGTCGGTGGCGGCAGGCTGCTCGCCCGTGTGCTCGTTAACGCCGGTGATGTCGGTCATGGCGGCCTCCGGGGGAATGCCGTCCGTGCCGGTGCGCTGAGGCGGGAGGACCGGAGCGGGACAGGGCTGCGGGCCGTCCGCCGTGCGCTGGA
Source organism: uncultured Actinomycetota bacterium (assembly GCA_963730265.1). Lineage (GTDB taxonomy): Bacteria > Actinomycetota > Actinomycetes > Streptosporangiales > Streptosporangiaceae > DASUBV01. Next base: position 1,875,665 of record CAVSRG010000009.1, on the reverse strand, counting down.
CATCGCGCTGAGGGTCGTTCATGCAGGTAACGCCGCGCCGCTCTCGTCGTGTGCGTCCACCATCGCGTCGTGATGCGCGCTCATGATCGTGCCCATAGCCGCCCGGAATGGGTCATTGCCGTCATCGTCGCTGGCCGGCGGGGGCGGGAGCACACCGCGCATGGTCTGGTAGACGGTCGTGCCGGTCAGGTCGAACATCGAGGCGATGCCCATCGTGAAGGCAAGCACCCGGCGCGGCGACCTGACCGTCGGCATGCCAGGAGGATCCCCGCCCCCGCCCTGCGCAAACTCGGTCGCACGGGCCGCCCCGGTTCCGCGGACGGCCTAGAATGCGGTGTTGCCGCAATCCTCGGCCCCGCCCGGGAGGGCCCACCGCCCGGAACCCCCAGCAGAAACCTTCTTCCAGTAGAGGCATGCACATGCGCTGGTCCCAGCTGCACATCCCGACGCTCCGCGAGGACCCGGCCGACGCCGACGCGGCCAGCCACCGGCTGCTGCTGCGCGCGGGCTTCATCCGCCAGCTCATGGCGGGCCACTACAGCCTGCTCCCGCTCGGGCATCCGGGTCCGGGCCAAGGTCATCGGCGATCATCCGCGAGGAGATGAACGCCATCGGCGGCCAGGAGTTCCTGCTGCCGTCGCATGCAGCCGGCGCAGATCTGGGAGAAGAGCGGCCGGCTGGCGGTCATGGGCGAGGAGATGTTCCGGCTCAAGGACCGCAAGGGCGCCGCGATGGTGCTGGGCATGACCCACGAGGAGATCTTCACCACACTGGCCACCGAGCTGTCCTCCTACCGGGAGCTGCCGCAGTTCTGGTACCAGTTCCAGACCAAGTTCCGGGACGAGCCGCGGCCCAAGAGCGGGCTGATCCGGGTCCGCGAGTTCACCATGAAGGACTCCTACAGCTTCGACATCGACGAGGCCGGGCTGGACGAGTCGTTCGAGGCTCACCGCGGCGCCTACGAGCGGATCTTCGCCCGGCTCGGCATCCCGGCCATCGCGGTCGAGGCCTCCAGCGGGACCATGGGCGGCAGCGACTCGGTGGAGTTCATGTGCCCGACGCCGGCCGGCGAGGACCTGGTCGCCCGGTGCCCGGACTGCGGCTACGCGGCCAACCTGGAGAAGGCCACCTCGGCCCTGGCGCCGGTCACCGACGAGGCCGGCCCGGCCGCGCCCGGTCCGGCTGGACACCCCCGGCGTGCGGACCATCGAGGACCTGGCCACGCGGCTACGGCCTCACCGCCGACCGGCAGATCAAGACGCTGGTCCAGGTCATCGACGGCAAGCTGACGCTGGTGCTGCTGCGCGGCGACCACCCGCTGGCCGACCAGAAGCTCATCGACGCCACCGGCGCGACCGCCATCCGGCCCGCCCAGCCCGACGAGATCGTGGCCGCGCTCGGCGCCTGCGCCGGGCAGCCTGGGCGCGGTCGGGGTCACCGACCTGCCCGTCCTCGCCGACCTGGCGCTCCGGGCCGGACGCAACATGGCCACCGGCGCCAACACCGACGACGTCCACCTCACCGGCGTGGACGTGGCCAGGGACATCACCGTCGGCCAGCTGGGCCGACCTGCGCGAGGTCGCCGCGGGCGAGCCGTGCCCGCGCTGCGGCACGCCCCTGGAGCTGATCCAGGCGGTCGAGGTCGGGCACATCTTCAAGCTCGGCCGCAAGTACACCACCGTCGCTCGGCGTGTCCGTGCTCGGCCCGGACGGCGCCGCGATCACGCCGATCATGGGCAGCTACGGCATCGGCGTCGAGCGGGCCATCGCCGCCATCGCCGAGGTGCACCACGACGACGCCGGCCTGACCTGGCCGGTCCAGGTCGCGCCCGCACGAGGCCACGGTCATCCTGCTGTCGGCGCGCGACGAGGAGGCCAGGTCGGCGGCGGAGTCGCTGTACCAGGACCTGCTGGCCGCCGGGGTGGACGCCGTCGATCGACGACCGGGACGAGCGGCCCGGCGTGAAGTTCAAGGACGCCGAGCTGACCGGCATCCCGGTCCGGCTCACCGTCGGCGCCCGTGACCTGGCCGACGGCCTGGTCGAGGTCACCAGCCGCGCCTCCGGCGAGAAGGAGCGGGTCGCCGTCGACGCCGCCGTCGACCACGTCACCGCCCTGCTCCGCCCCTGACCGCGGCACCCCCCTGACCGCGGCACCCAGCCCTCGCCAGCCCGCCTCGGTGACAACGGCTGCCTGGCTCAAGGTCGGCAAGATCCCGGCTTTCGCCCCGCCGTAATGGCACCAGCCTTGATCACCCGGACTTTTCAGCGCATACGACTGAAAAGTCCGGTGATCGAAGCCGGCGCCAGCGCCGCGCCTCGCCGGGACGGCTACGAGCCGGGCGACAGGGCCGGGGTGGCGCGGGGTCAGCCGTACTGGAGGACGACGGCCTGGACGGTCTTGCCGGGGTTGTTGACGGCGTGGGTGAAGCCGCCGCCCATCATGATCGCGGTGCCGGGGACCCGGGCCACGGACTCGACGTTGATCTGGCGCAGGCCGGCAGCGCGACCGAGGTCAGCTTGCCGCCGGAGTAGTGCAGCAGGAAGGACGGCCGGCGCCGCTGGCGGGCATCGGGATCCACAGGCCGCCGTGGCCGTCGGCCGCGACCTGCTGGACCGGCGAGGTGCCTAGCCCGTAGCTGCCCTGGGCCACCTTCCTCCAGACGCTGCCGTTGAAGTGCAGGACCACCAGCGGGCCGCCCTCATCCTCGGTGCCGCCGGTCCCGAGGGCGTAGACGTTGGTCGCCGACTCCGCCTCGACGCCCACGATCGCGGGGTTGTTGGTGGCCGTGCTGGCGGGCAGCAGGCTGGCCAGCGAGGTCGGGTCCCAGAAGTCACCATTCCACTGCGACACGCTGGTCCCGCTGAAGGCCCAGATGTCACCGGCCGAGACCCCGCTGCCGCCCTCCAGGCCGATGCCTGAGGTCACGTGGGTCCAGGTCTTGCCGTTGTAGTGCCAGGAGCCCAGCCGCTGGCCGGACGGCGCGGGCTGGCCGAAGACCCAGACGTCGGTGCGGGACAGCACGACCGCGCCGCCGATCTGCTTGGAGAACGACCGGGCCACGGTCCACTTGCTGCCGTGCCAGACCAGGGCGCGCGACCGGCTCGAGCCCGCGGTGAACGCCCACACGTTGGTGGCCGACGAGGCCCCGGCCGTGATGACCTGCCCGGCGGTCTTGCGCCGGCAGCGGGACCTGCTCCCAGCGCCGGGCGCTGTTGCGGAACCAGGCAGTCGGGGCCGTGCCCGCGTCGAATACCCAGGTCTCGACCTTGCCGACCGGCGCCTCGGCGGTGATGTCACCGAGCCCGGGGGCGTGCACAGCCCGGACGATCTCCAGCGCGTGGCGGCGGCTGGCGCCTGCGCCGCCGCGGCCGGGGCCCAGCCCGCGGCGGTCACCGCCAGCGCGGCCGCCGCGCCGGCGGCCGCGAGCCCGGTCACGGGGCGCCGCCATCTCGCCGGCGACGTGCGGCGGCTGATGGGCTGAGTGCTCCGGTCCGGCGTGCTGCTCGGCATGTGCCCTCCCAGGCGGTCGGCGAGGCGAAGCGGGAATCAGCGCGCGGACCCGCGCGCCCCCTGTAAGACTCGCGACCGGCCTGGCGGGATTAGGCCGCATCGGCTAACAAATCCGTAACTTTAGGCACGCGTGCTCCGCACCCGGCCTGGTCCGGGCACGAACGAGGACCACGGACGGCGCGAGCCTCCAGGCCGCGCACCGCCCGGCACCGCCCGGTGCCGGGGCGCGGGCCCGGTCAGGCGGAGCGAGCCAGCGGCACGTCCCGGCCGGACGCGTCCGGCCGGGCGTCAGACCCGTTCCTGGCCTGCCCCCGCGACTGCCGGTCGGCAGCGCTGACAGTTCCCCCGGCGTGCTCACTGGACTGGTCCGAGGGCAGGGCGAGCCGCTCGTTCTGGCTGGCCAGTTCTGCCCACTTGCGCATGGTCGACATGCCGCCTCCCGTTGTAGAGGTCGCGACGATCGCCCCTGTCCCAGGACCGCCGGAACTCCCTACCTCTTAGACACGCGGGGGCCCCGATTTAGTTAGCGCCGTCTTGTCACGAATGAGTAACGAATGTCCCCGGCGCCGGGCCCGGCGCCAGGCGGTCACCACCCGGCTGCGCTGCGTCCAGCCCCGGCTGATAACAGCAAGAAGCGCTCGCGCCTGCTACGGCGCGGGCCTCGTTCGCGGCCATTCTGATAACAGCAAGAAGCGGTCGGCCGCCCTCCAGCCGGGGGCCGCGCGGCCCCGCAGCGGAGGGGAACAGAGACAGCGCGGCTGCCGGCGCGGACCCGAGGCCTGCGCCGGCGGCCGCCAGACCCGCGGTTGACGCCCCGCAGATCAGCCTCCTTGCTGGAGGATCACGCCCACCACGGCCGAGCCGAGGCTACTGGTCGAGTGGGTAAAGCCGACGGCGATCGCGCCCGCCGTGCCGGGGATTCCCGCCACCGCCTGCAACTCGATCTTGTCGGAGGCTACGGGCAGGTTGGTGACGCTCAGGTGCCCGCCGGAGTAGTGCATGAACGATGCGATCGTACCGCCGGCCGAGGTGCTCAGCGGAATCCACAGGCCGTTGTGGCCGTCCGGCGCCACCGACGCGAAGTTCTGATAGCCGCCGGTGTTCGCCGAGCCCACCTTCGACCAGGAGTGCCCGTTGTAGTGCAGCACGACCACGGGGCCGCCCTCGTCCTGGCGGTTGCCGTCGCCGACGGCCCAGACGCTGGTCTTCGACTGCGCGAACATCGAGGTCACGGACGGGCCGTTGAGCTCCTGCTTGGCCGGCAGCAGGTTCTTCACCGAGGTCCTGACCCAGGTGTGGCCGTTCCAGCGGGCCACGCTGGTGCCGCCGAAGGCCCAGTCCGTGGTCCCGGCGGCGCTGCCGCCGGTGAGGCCGTGCCCGGAGGCCACCTTGGACCAGCCGTGGCCGTTGTAGTGCCAGGTGCCGAGCGCGCCGGGGATGCCGGTCATGCCGAAGACCCAGACGTTGCTGGGTCCGGCCACGACCGCCGAGCTGATCGAGCCGCGGAAGGTGTGCTGGGTCGACCAGCGGTGGCCGTTCCAGTGCGCGGCCTGCCCGTTCATGCCGAAGGCCCACGCGTTCGAGCCCGACGTGGCGCCGGCCGCGACGATGGGCTGGCCGTTCTTGCCGGGGAAGGCGACCTTGGTCCAGCTGGACCCGTTGCGCTTCCAGGCGGTGGGCTTGTTCTGGCCGTCGAACGCCCACCCGCTGGAGCGGCCCAGTGTGGTGACGGCGGTGAACTGGCCGAGGGCCCCGGCGTGCACCCGCTTGACGATCTTCCAGGCCGGGGTCGGCACGATCGAGGGGTGCGTGACGGCGGCCTGCGCGGCCGCGGCCGACACCGAGGTGACGCCGGCGACGGCCAGCACCGCGGCCGTCCCGGCCGCGGCCCGGCGGCCCGGACGCCGCGACACCGTGCGCCGCAGCAGTGACCGCCGCGGCGCGGCGCCGGCACGCGGCCCGGCCGTGCAGGCGGCAACACTGGCGGCGGCACTGGTGGCGGCGGAGGCCGTGAGCCACGGCACCGCGGTCAGGATCTGCGTATCCCCGTGTCCGGTCTCCCGCTGTCCGGTCGAGCGCGGCGCGGCCTCCGGCGTCCCCCCTCGCGCGACCTTGTCGGCGAGTCTCTCGTTCTGGCTCGCCAGGGCGCTCCAGTCCGGAGTGCTGCTTGGCATGTGCCCTCCCAGGCCTGCGGCGAAATGATCGTGCGCAGTCGGCGCGCACGTCTCTCTGTAAGACCCCTGAGCGGGTCGATCGGACATTGCCATCACGGTTACAAGTTCGTAACTCTCGTCAGGGGTGCTCACACCCGTCCCTCGGTCCCCAGTGCCCGTCATGGTGCCTCCCGCTGTCGGTGGTGCCGGTTCGCGCGGCGGCGACGTCCGGCCTTCGCTAGCAGGAGGCGGGAGCGGACCGATTGACAGCAGGAATGCTGGTAACGAATCGATAACAACGCCGCCGGGTGCTGGGCACCAGGCGGCGTGGCGTACGTGGAGCGAGCTAGAGCCGGTCCCAGGCCTCCGTCAGCACGCTGCGCAGGATCTGCTCCATCTCGTCGAAGTGCTCCTGGGCCGCAGGTCAGCGGCGGGGAGAGCTGGATGACCGGGTCGCCGCGGTCGTCGGCCCGGCAGATCAGCCCGGCGTCGAACAGCGCGTGCGACAGGAAGCCGCGCAGCAGCCGCTCGGACTCGTCGTCGTCGAACGTCTCCCTGGTGGCCTTGTCCTTGACCAGCTCGATGCCGTAGAAGTAGCCGTCGCCGCGCACGTCGCCGACGATCGGCAGGTCGTTCAGCTTCTCCAGGGTGGACCGGAACGCGGCCTCGTTGGCGCGCACGTTGGCCGAGCAGGTCCTCCTTCTCGAACACGTCGAGGTTGGCCATGGCCACCGCGCAGGAGACCGGGTGGCCGGCGAAGGTGACGCCGTGCAGGAAGCTGGCCTCGCCCGTGGCGAACGGCTCCATCAGCCGGTCGCGGACGATCATGCCGCCGAGCGGCGCGTAGCCCGAGGTGACGCCCTTGGCGAAGGTGATGATGTCGGGCTGGTAGCCGTAGCGCTCGGAGCCGAAGTAGTAGCCGAGCCGGCCGAACGCGCAGATCACCTCGTCGGACACGAGCAGCACGCCGTAGGTGTCGCAGATCTCGCGGACCCGCTGGAAGTAGCCGGGCGGCGGCGGGAAGCAGCCGCCGGAGTTCTGCACCGGCTCGAGGAAGACCGCGGCGACCGTGTCCGGGCCCTCGCGCAGGATGGCCCGCTCGATCTCGTCGGCGGCCCACTGGCCGAACGCGGCCCGGTCGTCGGCCACGAACTCCGGCGCCCGGTAGAAGTTGGTGTTCGGGCACCCGGACCCCGCCCGGCGGCAGCGGCTCGAACGGCGCCTTGATGTCGGCCAGGCCGGTGATCGCCAGCGCGCCCATCGAGGTGCCGTGGTAGGCGATGTAGCGGCTGAGCACCTTGTACCGGCCGGCTGGCCGATGAGCTTGAAGTACTGCTTGGCCAGCTTCCAGGCCGACTCGACCGCCTCGGAGCCGCTGGTGGTGAAGAACACCCGGTTCAGGTCGCCGGGCGCCATGCCGGCCAGCCGCTCGGCCAGCTCGATGGCCTGCGGGTGGGCGTAGGACCACAGCGGGAAGTAGGCCAGCTCGGCTGGCCTGCCGGGCGCCGGCCTCGGCGACCTCGGTCCGGCCGTGCCCGATCTGGCTCACGAACAGCCCGGCCAGGCCGTCCAGGTAGCGCTTGCCGTGCTGGTCGTAGACGTACTGGCCGTAGCCGCGCACGATGGTCGGCACCTCGGCGTCGTCGTACGAGGACATCCGGGTGAAGTGCAGCCACAGGTGTCGCTTGGCCGCCTCCTGAAGGTCGGCGATCTCCTGGGCGCTGTACTCGGTCATCTGGTCCCCCAGCCGTAGGTCTGCTTGCGGAGCTTCAGGTAGACGAAGGTCTCGGTGGTGGTCACGCTCGGGATCGCCCGGACCCGGCTCAGGATGTCCAGCAGCTGGTCGTCGTCCTCGCAGACCACCTCGATGAGCAGGTCGAACGAGCCCGCCGTGATGACGACGTAGTCGATCTCGTCCATCCCGGCCAGGTGCTCGGCGACCCGCTCGAGCTCGCCGTCGCAGCGGATCCCGATCATCGTCTGGCGCAGGAAGCCGAGCGTCATCGGGTCGGTGACGGCGACGATCTGCATGGCGCCGACCTCGATCAGCCGCTGCACCCGCTGCCGCACCGCGGCCTCGGACAGCCCGACGGCCTTGCCGATCGCGGCGTAGGAGCGGCGGCCGTCCTGCTGGAGCTGCTCGATGATCTGCTTGGAGACGTCGTCCAGGACGACCCGGATGCTCTCGTGGTCCCGGCCGCCCGCGGCGCCGCGGTACCGGCGCGACCGGAGACGAGCGGAGTACCCGGCGTATGCGCCATCGTTCGGCCTCCTTCGCAAGCTCAATCGTGCCACGAATCGCCGTGTGTCAACTGAATCCGTAGCGACATGGCGATTCTGTAACTGATTCACTTGTACGACCAGAGTTTTTCTGTCAGGGTCGGAGCGGTGCGCTGAGACCGGGGCATGTCCGGGGTGACCGAAGGAGAGCCATGGCCGCCGCTGGGCGAAACCGTGCTGAGAACTTCGTCGGCGGCCAGCAGGTGCCCGCGCGGGACGGCCGGACCAGCGCCGTCGTCGACCCGAGCACCGGCGAGGCCTACCTGCGAGGCGCCGGTCTCGGGCGCGGCGGACGTGGACGCGGCGCTGCACGCCGCCGCCGAGGCGTTCGAGACCTGGCGCGACGCCACCCCGGCCGAGCGCAGCCTGGCCCTGCTGCGGTTCGCCGACGCCATCGAGGCCCGGGCCGAGGACCTCGTCGAGGCCGAGTCCCGCAACACCGGCAAGCCGGTGGCCATGACCCGCACCGACGAGGTGCCCCCGATGGTCGACGAGCTGCGCTTCTTCGCGGGCGCGGCGCGGATCCTGGAGGGCCGGTCGGCGGGGGAGTACCTGGCCGGCCACACCTCGATGATCCGCCGCGAGCCGATCGGCGTGTGCGCCCAGGTCACGCCCTGGAACTACCCGATGATGATGGCGATCTGGAAGATCGCCCCGGCGCTCGCGGCCGGCAACACCGTCGTGCTCAAGCCCTCCGACACCACGCCGGTGTCCACGCTGCTGCTGGCCGAGATCGCGGCCGAGTTCCTGCCGCCGGGCGTGCTCAACGTGATCTGCGGCGACCGGGACACCGGCCGCGCGCTGGTGGCGCACGACATCCCGCAGATGGTCTCGATCACCGGCTCGGTGCGGGCGGGCATCGAGGTGGCCACGGCCGCCGCGGCCGGCCTCAAGCGCGTCCACCTCGAGCTGGGCGGCAAGGCGCCGGTGGTCGTGTTCGACGACGCCGACCCGGCCGCGGCCGCGGAGATCATCGCCGGCGCCGGGTACTACAACGCGGGCCAGGACTGCACCGCCGCGACCCGGGTGCTCGCCGGCCCCGGCATCGCCGCCGACCTGACCGACGCGCTGGCCGAGCGGGCCCGCGGGCCTGCGCACCGGCGGGCGCGACGACGCCCGACGCCGACTTCGGCCCGCTCAACAACCCGGCCCAGCTGGCCCGGGTGGCCGGCTTCGTGCGACCGGGCGCCGGACCACGCCCGCGTGGTGGCCGGCGGCCACCCGGTCGGCGACCGCGGCTACTTCTACGCCCCGACCGTGGTGGCCGGGCTGCGCCAGGACGACGAGATGATCCAGGACGAGATCTTCGGGCCGGTCATCACCGTGCAGCAGTTCAGCGCCGAGGACGAGGCGCTGCGCTGGGCCAACGGCGTCAAGTACGGCCTGGCCGCCAGCGTCTGGACCCGCGACCACGGCCGGGCCATGCGGATGGCCCGGCGCGCTGGACTTCGGCGCGGTGTGGATCAACACCCACATCCCGTTCGTCTCCGAGATGCCGCACGGCGGCTTCAAGCACTCGGGCTACGGCAAGGACCTGTCGATGTACGGGTTCGAGGACTACACCCGGGTCAAGCACGTCATGAGCAACATCGAGGCATCGAGCTCGCTGAGCCCCGCGCTGGCCGGGGCCCGCCCGGTGCCCTACTGGCTCGACCAGCCCGGCGCCCCGGACCCGCTGCCGCCGCTGCGCGGCCGCGACGTCGCCGACCTGGCCGTGGTCGGCGGCGGCTACACCGGGCTGTGGACGGCGCTGCTGGCCAAGGAGGCCGACCCCGGCCGCGACGTCGTGCTCCTGGAGGGGCGCAAGATCGCCTGGGCCGGCGTCGGGCCGCAACGGCGGGTTCTGCTCGGCCAGCCTCACCCACGGCCTGGCCAACGGCCTGGCCCGGTTCCCCGGCGAGATGCCCACGCTGCACCGGCTGGGCCAGGCCAACCTGGACGAGATCGACAAGACGGTCACCAGGTACGGCATCGAGTGTGACTTCGCCATTAACCGGGAGCTCGCCGTGGCCACCCAGGCCTGGCAGGCCGATGCCCTGGCCGAGGCGGCCGACAGCGCCCGCGCGCTCGGTGCCGACGTCGCACTGCTCGACGCCGTGGCGGTCCGGGCCGCGGTGACTCGCCGACCTACCTGGCCGGCCTGTGGGACAAGGACGGCTGCGCCATCGTCGACCCGGCCCGGCTGGCCTGGGGGCTGCGCCGGGCCTGCCTGGAGGCCGGGGTGCGGATCTACGAGCACACCCCGGTCACCGGCATCGCCGACGAGCGGCCGGCCGGCCGCGAGCGGCTGATGCTGGCCACCCCGCAGGGCGAGGTGCTGGCCGGGCGGGTGGCGCTGGGCACCGGGCGCGTTCGCGCCGCTGCTGCGCCGGGTGCGGTCCTGCCTGGTGCCGGTCTACGACTACGTGCTGATGACCGAGCCGCTGTCGGCGGCCCAGCTGGCCGAGCATCGGCTGGCATGACCGCCAGGGCCTGGCCGACACGCTCGAACCAGTTCCACTACTACCGGCTGACCGCGCGACAACCGGATCCTGTGGGGCGGCTACGACGCGGTCTACCACTACGGCAGCCGGATCGCGGCCGGCCTCGACCAGCGGCCGGCCACGTTCGATGCGCTGGCCCGAGCACTTCTTCGCGACGTTCCCGCAGCTCGAAGGGCTGAAGTTCAGCCACGGCTGGGGCGGCGTGATCGACACCTGCACCCGGTTCTGCGCGTTCTTCGGGACCGCCCACGGCGGCCGGCTGGCCTACGCGGCCGGGCTACACCGGGCTCGGCGTCGGGCGCGACCCGGTTCGGCGCCCGGGTGCATGCTCGACCTGCTGGGCGGCGTAGCCGACGGAGCTGACCGAGCTGGAGCTGGTCCGGACCCGGCCGCTGCCGTTCCCGCCCGAGCCGCTGCGCGCGGCGGGCATCGCCCTGACCACGCTGGTCGCTGGCCCGGGCCGACGGGCGGGACGGGCGGCGCAACCTCTGGCTTCGGGCGCTGGACCGGGCGGGACTGGGCTTCGACTCCTGACCGGGCCCGGGCGGCCTCCTTGTTAAGGAGCGGGTTCCTACGGAGCCGGGCGGCCGTCGCGGGCCGAGACGGACACGGCCTCCAGCGCGAGCAGCGCCACGTGCAGGGACAGCCGCGACTCGGCGGGCTCGAGGCTGGTGCCCAGGACCTCCTCGATCTGCCGCAGCCGCTCGTAGAGCGTCGGCCGGGCCAGGTGGGCGCGCTTGGCCGCCTCGGCCTTGTTGCCGCCGGCCTCCAGGTAGGCGGTCAGCGCGGCGACCAGCTGGCTGCCCGCGGCGTGGTCGTGGCGCAGCAGCGGGGCCAGCTCGCGCTCGGCGAAGGCCTGCAGCCGCGGGTCGTCCCTGAGCAGGTGCAGCAGGCCGCGCAGCCGCAGGTCGGGCAGCCGGTAGAAGGGCAGGCCGGTGGGGGTGCGCGCGGCGACCTCGGCGACCTGGTCGGCCTCGAGGAACGAGCGCTGCACCGCGGTCACCGACTCCACCACCGAGCCGGCGCCGATCACGTCGCCGGCGTCCAGCCGCGGCCGCAGCGCGGCGGCCAGCCGGGTCAGCACGGCGTCGGGGTCGGCCCGCGGCGGCAGGGCCAGCAGGGCGGCCACCCGGCTGTCGTCCAGCGAGGCGACCAGCGCGGGGACGGGCAGCTGGCGGCAGGCGGCCGCGGTGGCGTCGGCCACCGAGGCGGTCCGGGCCTGGGCGGCCAGGCCGGGCTGAGCCGGAGCGCCGGCCAGGGCGGCCTGCGCGCGGGCCGGGGGGCCGGGGCTGGTGGCGGCTGGGCTGGTGGCCGCGGGGCTGGTTGGGGCGGGGCTGGTTGGCGCGGAGCCGTTGCTGACCCGGACGACAGCGGCCATCAGCCGGCGGCCGGTGACGGGCACGCCCAGCGCCCTGGCCCGGGCCTGGGCCTCGGCTGGGTCGCCGTAGCCGTGCCCGACCAGCACGGACAGGATCGTGCGGTGGGCCTGCCGCTCCAGGCTCTCCCGCTGGTGGTCCAGCAGCCGGCCCAGAGCCAGCGTGGTCGCGGCCCGCTCCAGCAGGGCCAGGTCGCGCGGCGCGGGCGGCCCGCCGCGGACCATGATCAGGCGGCCCCAGTCCTGGCCGCGAGCACCGACCACGGTGACCAGCCAGCCCGACATGGGGTCGTAGCCGGTGCGGGCATCGGTGGCCACGGCCCGCGACCGGGTGGCGAAGCCGGCCAGCAGCCCGGCCGCGTCCTGCGCGGCGGTCGCGCAGGCCAGCACCTGATGGGCCAGGTTCTCCAGGATGACCGGGCAGCCGGCCAGGGTGGCGGCCTGGCCGACCACCTCGTCGGCGGGCGCGCCGGACACGGCCAGCTCGGTGAACACCTGGTGCATCCGCTCGGCGGCGCGCAGCTCGGCGAGCTGGTTGTCGATGATCAGCGCGTGTACCGACTCGGTGATCTCGATGAACTGGGTCTCCCGCTCGAACACCAGCAGCGGTAGCTGGTGCGTGACCGCGGCCGCGACCAGCGCGTCGGGCAGGCTGCGTGAGTACCGCGAGCCCAGCTCCACGCCTAGCGCGCTGACGCCCACCGAGGCCAGGTCGGCCACGTACCGGGCCAGGCCGCCGGGGTCGCCGGGCAGCGCGATGCCGGTCGACAGCACCAGCTCGCCCCCGCGCAGCAGGTGCGCGGCCTCGGCCAGCTCGATCACGTGCACCCAGCGCACCGGGGTGTCCAGCCGGTCGGTGGCCGCGAGCACCCGAGGCGCGCCGCGCCGCACGGGGTCCAGGGCCAGCACCTCGGCGACGGTCGGCAGCATCGGCGGCTCCCGGCGACAGATAGTCAGGTGATGTGGGACTTCACCTTACAGTCTGTCGGTCCGGCAGGCCCGGCTCAGGCGGCAGCGCGGTCGCCGGGCAGCCGGCGGCGCAGCGCCGGGGTCGGTCAGCGCCGGCGTCGGCCGGGTGGCGTCGGCTCGTACAGGTCGGTGCCGGGCGGCACGATCTCGTCGATGCGGTCCAGGATCGCGTCGTCCAGGGCCAGCGAGGCGCCCTTGAGCGCGCCGTCGAGCTGCTCCATGGTGCGCGGGCCGATGATCACCGAGGTGACGGCCGGGTGGGCCACGGTGAAGGCCAGGGCCAGCTCGGGCAGCGTGCAGCCCAGGCTCGTCGGCCAGGGCGGCGAACTGCTCGACGGCGGCCAGCTTGGCCGCGTTCTCGGGGCTGGCCGGGTCGAACCGGTCGGGCCTGGAGCGCGGCCCGCCCGGCCGACATGTCGATGTCCTGGCCCTGGCGGAACCGGCCCGGACAGGAAGCCGGCCGCCAGCGGGCTCCAGGTCAGCACGCCCATGCCGTAGCGCTGGCAGGCGGGCAGCACCTCGGCCTCGATGCCGCGGGCCAGCAGCGAGTACGGCGGCTGCTCGGTGCGGAACCGGTACAGGCCCCGCTGCTCGGCCACGTGGTGGGCCTCGGCGATCTCGGCGGCGCGGAACGTGGAGCAGCCGAAGGCGCGGATCTTGCCCTGGCGGACCAGGTCGGTCAGCGCGGCCAGGGTCTCCTCGATGTCGGTGGCCGGGTCGGGGCGGTGGATCTGGTAGAGGTCGATCCAGTCGGTCCGCAGCCGGCGTCAGGCTCTCGCTCGACCTCGCTCACGATCCAGCGCCGCGAGTTGCCGCGCCGGTTCGGGCCCTCGCCCATCGGGAAGTGCACCTTGGTGGCCAGCACGACGTCGTCGCGGCGGCCCTGCAGGGCCTTCCCGACGATCTCCTCGGACTCGCCGGCCGAGTACATGTCGGCGGTGTCGACGAAGTTGATGCCCTGGTCGAGCGCGGCGTGGATGATGCGGACGCAGTCGTCGTGGTCGGGGTTGCCGATCGCGCCGAACATCATGGTCCCGAGGCAGTAGGCGCTGACCTCGATGCCGGTGCCGCCCAAAGTTCGATATGGCCGGGTGCGGTAGCTCATCGTCATGCTCGGGACGCTAGGTGCTAGAGCGGACTCTAGGTCAAGCTCTTATGCTGGCGGCATGACCGCGACCCAGGAGACCGCGCCGCAGGAGACCGCGCCGCAGGAGACAGCGCCGCAGGAGACAGCGGCCCAGGAGACGGCGACGCAGGCGCCGGACGCCCAGCCGGTGCTGAGCATCGGGCAGGTGGCCGGGCGGACCGGGCTCAGCGTGCACGCGCTGCGGTTCTACGAGCGCGAGGGGCTGCTGGCCACCCCGGTGTACCGGGACAGCGGCGGCCGCCGGGTGTACAGCGAGTGGGACCTGGAGTGGCTGGAGCTGTGCATCAAGCTCCGCGAGTCGGGCATGCCGCTGACCGCGATCCGCCGCTACGCCGAGCTGGTCCGCGAGGGCGAGGGCAACGAGGCCGACCGGCTCGGCCTGCTGCGCGAGCACCAGGAGCGGATCGCGGCCCAGCTCACCGCGCTGCAGGCGTGCCTGGAGGTGATCAGCTTCAAGGTTCGGCTGTACGAGGAGCGGGTGGCCAGGGGCACCTGGCGCGACCCGCTGTACACGCCGCCCGCCGCCCTGGAGGCGGAGACATCGATGACATCCGGGCCGGGCCGGGGCTGACAACCTGTCAGTTGGCCGGACCGGCCGCCGCAGGCAGACTGGACGCAAGACATACGCGGGAGGCACGGCTATGGGCCAGGCGAACGGCCAGCATCGCACGCACTGGATCGGCGGCAAGCCGTGGACGGGCCAGGCGGCGCAGCGCGGCGACATCTACAACCCCGCGACCGGCCAGGTCAGCGGCACCGTGGACTACGCGGGCGCGGCCGAGGTCGACGCCGCGGTCGGCGCCGCGGCCGCCGCGCTGCCGGGCTGGCGGGAGACCTCGCTGGTCAAGCGGGCCGGGGTGATGTTCGCGTTCCGCGAGCTGATCCGCTCCCGGCAGGCCGACCTGGCCGCGCTGATCACCGCCGAGCACGGCAAGGTGGCCTCCGACGCGGCCGGCGAGGTGGCCAGGGGCCTGGAGGTGGTCGACTTCGCGTGCGGGATCCCGCACCTGCTCAAGGGCGCGTTCTCGGAGAACGTGTCGACCGGCGTGGACGCCTACTCGATCCGCCAGCCGGTCGGCGTGGTGGCCGGGATCACCCCGTTCAACTTCCCGGCCATGGTGCCGATGTGGATGTTCCCCATCGCGCTGGCCTGCGGCAACACGTTCGTGCTCAAGCCGTCGGAGAAGGACCCGTCGGCCTCGCTGCTGCTGGCCGAGCTGCTGGCCGAGGCCGGGCTGCCCGACGGCGCGTTCAACGTCGTGCATGGCGGCAAGGAGGCGGTGGACGCGCTGCTGACCCACCAGGGGATCCGGGCGGTGAGCTTCGTCGGCTCCACCCCGATCGCGCGCTACGTCTACGAGACCGGCACCGCGGCGGGTAAGCGCGTGCAGGCCCTGGGCGGGGCCAAGAACCACATGGTCGTGCTGCCCGACGCCGACCTGGACCTGGCCGCCGACGCCGCGGTCTCGGCCGGCTTCGGCTCGGCGGGCGAGCGGTGCATGGCCATCTCGGTCGTGGTGGCGGTGGACCCGGTCGGCGACGAGCTCATCTCCAAGATCACCGACCGGGTGGCCAAGCTGCGGGTCGGCCCCGGCGACGACGCCCGGTCTGAGATGGGCCCGCTGGTGACCAGGGCGCACCGGGACAAGGTGGCGTCCTACCTGGACACCGGGGTGGCCGAGGGCGCGACGCTGGCCATCGACGGCCGCGCGCACCCGGTCGAGGGCGGCGCCGCCGACGGGTTCTGGCTCGGGCCCAGCCTGCTCGACCACGTGACCCCGCAGATGAGCGCCTACCGGGACGAGATCTTCGGCCCGGTGCTGTCGGTGGTCCGGGCGGACAGCTACGCGGGCGCGCTGGACGTCATCAACGGCAACCCCTACGGCAACGGGACCGCGATCTTCACCAGCGACGGGGGAGCGGCGCGCCGGTTTACCCACGAGGTCGAGGTCGGCATGGTCGGCATCAACGTGCCGATCCCGGTGCCGATGGCGTTCTACTCCTTCGGCGGCTGGAAGTCCTCGCTGTTCGGGGACACGCACGTGCACGGCGTCGAGGGCGTGCACTTCTACACCCGGGGCAAGGCGGTCACCTCGCGCTGGCTCGACCCGAGCCACGGCGGCGTGAACCTCGGCTTCCCGACCAACCAGTAGTGCCAGGGCCAGCCGTGCCTGAGCGGCCGGCCGCGCACGCGGCCACGCCATCGGGCCGACCGCGGGCCAGGGCGCTGGGCATCCCGTTCGACGGGACCCCCGGCCCGTGGAACGCGATCACCGACGTGCCCGGGGTGGAGGTCGGCTACCAGACGCTGGTCCGCGGCGAGTCGGTGCGGACCGGCGTCACCGGCATCCACCCGCGCGGCCGGGCCGCGCCGGCGACCCGGTGATCGCCGGGTTCTTCAGCCAGAACGGCAACGGCGAGATGACCGGGACGGCCTGGATCCAGGAGTCCGGCACGTTCTCCGGCCCGGTGGCGATCACCAACTCGCACGCCGTCGGGGTGGCGCACGCGGGCATCGTGGCCTGGACGGTGGAGCACCATCCGCGGCTGGCCGACGCCTGGCTGCTGCCGGTGGCCGCCGAGACCTACGACGGCTACCTCAACGACATCAACGGCGGCCACGTCACCCAGCAGACCGTGATCGACGCGCTGGACGCGGCCGCGCCCGGCCCGGTCGAGGAGGGCTCGGTCGGCGGCGGCACCGGGATGAACTGCTACCAGTTCAAGGGCGGCTCCGGGACCGCCTCCCGGCTGGTCGGCTACGGCGGCGACCAGTACGCGGTGGGCGTGTTCGTGCAGGCCAACTTCGGCGCGCGGCGCGAGCTGACGCTGGCCGGAGTGCCGCTGGGGCGGCTGCTGGACACCGAGAACCCGATGTCGGAGTCCACCTTCGACCCGCCGCTGCCGCCGGGCGCGGGCTCGGTCATCGCCGTGGTCGGCACGGACGCGCCGCTGCTGCCGCACCAGTGCACCGCCCTGGCCCGGCGGGTGACGCTCGGCCTGGCCCGCACCGGCACCGCGGGCTCGCACTTCTCCGGCGACCTGTTCCTGGCCTTCTCCACCGGCAACCCCGGCGCGATCACGCCGGGGGCCACCGCGCTGCGGCCCGGCGCCGAGGGCCGCTACGACCAGCTCCGGCTCGTCCCGTGGGGCTACCTGGACCCGTTCTACACCGCGGTGGTGCAGGCCACCGAGGAGGCGGTGGCCAACGCCCTGGCCGCCGGCGAGACCATGACCGGCCGCAATGGCCACCGCAGCCCGGCCCTGCCGCGCGATCAGGTCGCCGAGTTGTTTGCCGATCGCGCGGCGGGGGCGCCGAATACCGCGAACATGTCCTAGGCTTCTGCGAGCCGGGCTTGTGCATTCGCATTACCCCAGCGGTCCGCCGAATTTACGTTTTCACGGCAAAGCGGGCTGTTCGAATGCCGCTATAATCAGCGGTATTCGATGACGAGCGCATTGGCGTCATATTTCTGACTGCGAAGCGCCGCTGGCTCGGCTGGGTCACTGCGGCCGCGCGGACGTCAATGCTGGCGATGCTGCAGAAGGCATCCGCGCGGCGTGCTCCGCGCCCGGCGTCGACGCACGCGGGGGAACGCGCACGGGGACCGTGCGCCCCGGCCTCGGATCCAGGTACCGCGAGCAGAGGGGACGGCGTGCCCGCCAGGGCAGGGAGCGGAGCCGATGAACCAGCCTGTTGCGATAGACCCGCAGAGCACGATCCCCGGCGTGAGCCGGGCCCCCGGCCAGGGCCAGCCGCCGGGGCTGCGCGACCGGCTCCGGGCCACCGCCCGCCACCCGGTCACCATCCACCTGGCCGTCCTGCTCGCCTACGTGGCCGGCGGGATCGCGGTGACCTGGCCCCGGGCCACCTACCTGGCCGACGGCCGGGTGCCGGGCACCCTGGACGCCAGCGGCTACGTCTGGGACCTGTGGTGGATGGCGCACTGCGTCGAGCACCTGGCCAGCCCGTGGACGACCAGCTACCTGGCCGCGCCGGTGGGCACCCTGCTCGGGCTGCACACGCTGATGCCGCTGCCGGGCGCGCTGCTCACGCCGGTCACGGCCATCGTCGGGCCGGCCACGGCCTACAACCTGCTGACCATCGCCGTGCCGGGCCTGCTGGGGTACGCCATGTACCGGGTGGCCCGGCTGTGGCTGCCCGGCCAGGCCGGGCCGCTGGCCGCGGGCGGCTTCTTCGGGTTCTCGGCCATCCTGACCTGGCAGACCTGGATGCACCTCAACCTGGCCCTGGCCGCGCTGTTCCTGCCCATCACCCTGGAGGCCGTGGTCCGGCTGCGCCGCCACCCCGGCTTCCGCCAGGCCCTGGTGCTCGGCCTGGTCCTGGGGGCGGGCATGCTGACCGACCAGGAGACGGCCATCATGGCCGTCCTGCTGGCCGTGGTCGCGCTGCTGCCGTGGCTGGTCAGCCTGCCCTGGCTGCCCCGGCTGGCGGTGGTCGGGGTGGCGGCGATGACCGCCCTGGTGGTGGCCAGCCCGCAGCTCATCGCGATCGCCCACGAGACCGCGGTGGGCGGCCCGCAGCCGCGGCCCGCCGTGACCGAGTACTGGGCCGGGGTCCGGATCCCGAACCTGTTCGAGCCCTCGCCGCGGCTGGCTGAGCTGGGGCTGAACCTCGGGCAGGCGCACGGCTGGAGCACCTACGGCACCGTGCTCAGCGTCCTGGCCCTGGCCGGCCTGGTGCTGGCCTGGCGGCGCCGGAGCGCCTGGCTGCTCGGGCTGCTGTGGCTGGGCGCCTCGATCATGGCCCTGGGCGCCGTGCTGCACGTGGGCAGCCGCGTCTACGTGCCGCTCGCGCACCTGTGGGACGGCGTGCCGGTCTCCTACCTGATGCCCTACACCTGGTTCGTGAAGCTGCCTGGCCTGTCCGGCTTCCGCGAGCCGTCCCGGCTGTGCGAGCTGGGCCTGGTGCCCGCCGCGCTGCTGGGCGGGTACGCGGTCAGCTGGGTCCGCCAGCACACCAGGGGCTGGGCCCGGCTGCAGGGCGCCCGGCTGGTCGTGGCCGCGGTGTTCGCGGCCGGGCTGCTGGAGGCGGGCATGGGCACCGCGCCCGCCCCGACCATGGCCGCCGCGCTGCCCGCGCTGGACGGCCCGATCGCCGCCGATCACTCCCGCTCGGTGGTGCTGGACGTCCCGTTCGGCCTGCGCGGCGGGGTCGGCATCACCGGCCAGGCGTTCAACCCGGAGACCCTGATGCTGGCCACCGCGGACGGCCATCCGCTGGCCGACGCTTACCTGTCGCGGGTGCCCGCGGTGACGGCCACGGACATCGGAATAGAACCCTTTTACCGTGGCTTGATGAACGCCCAGAGTGGTCATTACCAATTCACGCCGGGCGAGCTGAATATGGCGGCCGATAACGCCCGGGCGATGCATATTGGGTGGGTTCTGCTGTGGGTCAGTAACCTCCATCTTGAGCATTTCCTGACCAGTACCGGATTCCGGCTTGACTATCGAGCCGATGGCGCGCTGGTTTACCGGCCCGCGGCGGAGCTGGCCGGCCCCGGGCGCTGAATGCCGCGCCGCGTGCCGGGGCCTCTGCGAGGATGCTCGGGTGCGCACCCACGTCGCGCTGCTGCGCGGGATCAACGTCGGCACTCAGACCCGGATCGCCATGTCCGACTTGCGGGAGATCGTCGCCTCGCTGGGCCACGAGGACATCGCCACCTACATCCAGAGCGGCAACGTCGTGTTCGCCAGCCCGCCGGGCGACCTGGCCCGGCTGGCCGGCGACCTGGAGGAGGCCATCAGCGCCCGGCTCGGCCTGCACCCCAGCGTGGTGGTGCTGACCCGCGACGACCTGGCCGGGATCATCGCCGCCAACCCCTACCCGCAGGCGGACAGCCCCAAGCTGCTGCACGCCGTGTTCCGCCGCGAGGAGATGACCGAGGAGCAGGTGGCCGAGGTCGCGGCGGCGCAGCAGCGGGCCAGGGACAAGGGCAGCCCGGACGAGGCCACCGTGGTCGGCCGCACGCTCTACCTGCACACCCCCGGCGGCCTGGGCCGCAGCGAGCTGGCCGCCCAGCTGGCCAGGGCGGGCCAGGCCATGAGCCCGCGCGGCGGCGGCACGGCCCGGAACTGGGCCACCGTCACCAAGCTCATGTCCCTGCTCGAGGATTGACCCCGGCGCCCGCCTTGACTGGGTGCGGTCACGCCGCTATAACAACTAAGTAGTTGTACAAGCGACCGGTTGTTAAGGAGAGTCATGATCAGTGAGTGGATCGCGGCGGACCGGCGGGACCTGGCCGAGGTGCTGGACGGCCTGACCGCGACGCAGTGGGACGCGCCCTCGCTGTGCGACGGCTGGGCGGTCCGGCACGTGGTGGCGCACCTGACGATGCCGCTGCGGTACTCGCCGCCGCGGTTCCTGCTCCGGCTGGCCGCGGCCGGCGGCAGCTTCCAGAAGATGTCCGACGGCGTGGCCCGCCGCGACGGCGAGCTGCCGCGCGCGCAGCTCATCGCGACGCTGCGCGACCGGGCCACCTACCCCTGGAAGCCGCCGGGCGGCGGCCTCGAGGCGTCGCTAACCCATCAGGTGGTGCATGGCCTGGACGTCACCGCCGCGCTGGGCACCGGGCGGCGGATCCCGGACGAGCCCATGGCCGCCGTGCTGGGCACCGTCACGGGGCCGCAGAGCACCAAGCACTTCGGGGTCGACCTGAGCGGCGTCCAGCTCCAGGCCACCGACCTGGACTGGTCACACGGCCAGGGCGCGCCGCTGCGCGGGACCGCGGCCGACCTGATCCTGCTGGTCACGGGGCGCCTGGCTGCCCGAGGGCGCGCTGAGCGGTCCGGGCGAGCTGCGGACCGGGGGCGCGCGCCGGTGACGATCGTCGAGGACGAGCTGAGCCGCGAGGAGCCGAACCGGGATGAGCTGAGCCGGACGTTCGCGGCGCTGGCCGACCCGACCCGGCGGGCCATCGTGGCCCGGCTGGCCGCGGGGGAGGCAACCGCGGGGGAGCTGGCTGAGCCGTTCGCCCTGACCCAGCAGGCCATCTCCAAGCACCTCAAGGTGCTCGAGCAGGCCGGGCTGATCTCGCGCAGCCGGGCGGCCCAGCGGCGGCCGTGCCGGCTGCGCCCCGACCACCTGGACGCCGCCGCAACGTGGATCGAGCGCCACCGGCAGACCTGGGCGCAGCGCTATGACCGGCTGGACGAGCACCTGGCCGAGCTGCGAGACGGGGCGGCCGCCGAGGGGGAGGAACGATCATGAGCGAGAGCGCGAACGCCGGCGAGATGACCTACCGCCGGGTCCACCAGGCGCCGCCCGAGCTGCTGTTCGACTGCATGACCCAGCCCGAGCACCTGACCCGCTTCTGGGGGCCGGCCGGGACCTCGGCGCCTCTGGACGGGATCACCGTGGACCTGCGGCCGGGCGGCTCGTTCGAGACCGTGATGGTCAGCGAGGCCGACGGCGGCCAGTACACGATGCGCGCGGTCTACGTCGAGGTGCGGCGGCCCAGCCGGCTGGTGTGGACCGAGCCCGGCGTGGAGGGCGGCATGACCACCACGATCACGTTCACCGATCTCGGCGGCGGCCGCACCGAGGTGGTCACCCACCAGACCAACCTGCCCGAGGCCTACCGCAGCCCGCAGGCCCGGGCCGGGTTCGCGACCAGCCTGGACCGGTTCGCGGACTACGTGACCACGATCACCCAGCGCAGCTGATCCCTGGGACACCGTGTTCACGACCCGGCACCAGATTGCGCGCGGCGGGACTGTTGGCGGCGGCCGGACGGGAATAACGTTCGGAGCGGGGCCGGCCCGGCACGGGCCGCCCGCGAGCCAGCAGTCACGCAGTCAGGCTGACGCAGTCGGGCAGGGAGGCAGACGATGGCCAATGCCGTCCGGGCGGGCCTGGTCCAGCAGCGCTGGACCGGGGACAAGGAGTCGATGATCAGCGCGTCGGTCGACGCGATCGGCCGTGCGGCATCAGCCGGGGCGCAGGTGGTGTGCCTGCAGGAGCTGTTCTACGGCCCCTACTTCTGCCAGATCCAGGACGCCGACTACTACTCCTACACCGAGGCCATCCCCGGCGGCCCGACCACCGAGCTGATGCGCGAGGTCGCGGCCCGGCACGGCGTGGTGCTGGTGGTGCCCATGTACGAGGAGGAGCAGCCGGGCCTCTACTACAACACCGCGGCCGTGATCGACGCCGACGGCAGCTACCTGGGCAAGTACCGCAAGACCCACCTGCCCCAGGTCAAGGGGTTCTGGGAGAAGTTCTACTTCCGTCCCGGCAACATGGGCTACCCGGTGTTCGACACCGCCGTCGGCCGGATCGGCGTCTACATCTGCTACGACCGGCACTTCCCCGAGGGCTGGCGGGCCCTGGGCCTGGCCGGCGCCAAGATCGTGTTCAACCCCTCGGCCACCAGCCGCGGCCTGTCCCAGTACCTGTGGCGGCTGGAGCAGCCCGCCGCGGCCGTGGCCAACGAGTACTTCGTCGGCGCGATCAACCGGATCGGCGTGGAGCCGCTGGGCGACAACGAGTTCTACGGCCAGTCCTACTTCGCCGACCCGCGCGGCCAGCTCATCGGGGACGCCGGCTCCGACACCGACGACGACGTGGTGGTCCGCGACCTGGACATGGACCAGCTGCAGGAGGTCCGCGACCTGTGGGCGTTCTACCGGGACCGGCGGCCCGACGCCTACGAGCGGCTGACCCAGCCGTGACGAAAGGCGAAAACATGAAGATCGCCATAACAAATGGGACCGTCGTCACGGCCACCGGCGAGCTGGCCGCCGACGTGCTGATCGACGGCGAGCACGTCACCGCGCTCGGTCAGCCCGGCAGCGAGCTGACCACGAGCTGGGCCGCCGGCGCCGACCGCGTGTTCGACGCCGCGGGCAAGTACGTGCTGCCCGGCGGCATCGACGGGCACACGCACATGGAGATGCCGTTCGGCGGCACCTTCTCCGTGGACAGCTTCGAGACCGGGTCCCGCGCCGCCGCCTGGGGCGGCACCACCACGATCGTCGACTTCGCCGTCCAGCCCAAGGGCACCAGCCTGCTGGCCGCCCTGGACAAGTGGCACGAGAAGGCCGACGGCAACTGCGCCATCGACTACGGGTTCCACATGATCGTGTCGGACGTCAACGACGCGACGCTCAAGGAGATGGCGACCTGCGTGGACGGCGGGGTCACCAGCTTCAAGATGTTCATGGCCTATCCCGGCGTGTTTTACGCCACCGACGGCGAGATCCTGCTGGCCATGCAGCAGGCCGAGCGCATCGGCGCGCTGACCATGATGCACGCCGAGAACGGCATCGCCATCGACGAGCTGGTCGCGCAGGCCATCGCGGCGGGCCGGACCGCGCCGGTCGAGCACGGCCTGACCCGGCCGCCGGAGCTGGAGGCCGAGGCCACCGGCCGGGCCATCACCCTGGCCGCGGTCACCGGCGCGCCGCTGTACATCGTGCACCTGTCGGCGGCCCAGGCCCTGACCCGGGTCACCGAGGCCAGGGACGCCGGGCAGAACGTGTTCGCCGAGACCTGCCCGCAGTACCTGTACCTGTCCCTCGACGACCTGGCCCGGCCCAACTTCGAGGGGGCCAAGTACGTGGCCTCGCCGCCGCTGCGCTCCCGGCACCACCAGGACTCGCTGTGGCGCGGACTGCGGGGCAACGACCTGTCGGTGGTGTCCACCGACCACTGCCCGTTCTGCTTCAAGGACCAGAAGGAGCTGGGCCGCGGCGACTTCTCCAAGATCCCCAACGGGATCCCCGGCGTCGAGCACCGGATGGACCTGCTGCACCAGGGCGTGGTGGCGGGCGAGCTGACGCTGGCCCGCTGGGTCGAGGTGGCGTCCACCACGCCCGCCCGGATGTTCGGGCTCTACCCGCGCAAGGGCGTGATCGCGCCGGGGTCCGACGCCGACATCGTGATCTACGACCCGCAGGCCCGGCAGGTCATCTCGGCCCAGACCCACCACATGAACGTGGACTACTCGGCCTACGAGGGTATGGAGATCACCGGGCGGGTGGACACGGTGCTGTCCCGCGGCGAGGTCGTCATCGACGGCGGCGAGTATCACGGCACCGCGGGCCACGGCCAGTACCTGCACCGGGAGACCTGTCAGTACCTGAGCTGAGCCTCAGTACCTGAGCTGCGCCTCAGTACCTGAGCTGAGCCGCTGGACCGAGGGAGCGATCATGGACTTTGGCCTGGTCTTGCAGACCGACCCGCCCGCCCAGACCGTGATAGCCCGGATGAAGGAGGCCGAGGACCTGGGCATCAGCCACGGCTGGACCTTCGACTCGACCGTGCTCTGGCAGGAGCCGTTCGTCATCTACTCCCAGATCCTGGCCGCCACCTCGTGGATGACCGTCGGCCCGATGGTGACCAACCCGCTGACCAGGGACTGGACCGTCACCGCGTCCATGTTCGCCACGCTGAACGAGATGTTCGGCAACCGGACCGTGTGCGGCATCGGCCGCGGTGACTCGGCGCGCCGGGTGATCGGCCAGAAGCCGGCCAGCCTGGCCACCCTGGGCCGGGCCATGCGGGTGATCAAGGACCTGGCCGAGGGCCGCGAGACCGAGGTGAACGACATGCCGGTGCGCATCCCCTGGGTCCGCAACGGCAAGCTGGAGATCTGGATGGCCGGCTACGGGCCGCAAGGCGCTGCGCCTGGCCGGGGAGCAGGCCGACGGGTTCATCCTGCAGACCGCCGACCCGGATATCGCGCGCTGGACCATGGGCGCGGTGCGGACCGCGGCCAAGGAGGCGGGCCGGGACCCGGACCAGCTCACCATGTGCGTGGCCGCCCCGGCCTACGTCGGCGACGACCTGGCCCACCAGCATGAGCACCTGCGCTGGTTCGGCGGCATGGTCGGCAATCACGTCGCCGACCTGGTGGAAAGGTACGGCCACGAGGGCCCGGTGCCCAAGGCGCTGACCCACTACATCCACGGGCGGCACGGCTACGACTACGCCCACCACGGCCGGCCGGGGAACAAGTACACCGACTTCGTGCCCGACGAGATCGTGGAGCGGTTCTGCCTGACCGGCCCGGCCGGGCGGCACGTGGACCGGCTGGCCGAGCTGGCCGAGATCGGGGCCGACCAGTTCGCCATCTACCTGATGCACGACCAGCCCGAGCAGACGCTGGCCGCCTACGGGGCCACGATCATCCCGGCCATGAGCTGATGCGCTGGTCCTGATGCACGGGCCCTGATGCACGGGCCCTATGCAGGCTGTCAGGTCGCGGGGTCATCGGCAGACAGACTGTCATTTCCGGTCCGCAGGCTGGTAGGAGAGACTGGCGGGGTCGGACGCATTCCCTGGGAGACGACATGGCCGAGCACCACATCCCTGACCCCGCGCGCGGCGCCGAGGTCGTCGCGATGGACCGGGCGCACGTGTTCCACTCCTGGTCGGCCCAGGGGTCGCTGAACCCGCTGCCCATCGCCGCCGCCGAGGGCAGCTACTTCTGGGACTACGACGGCAAGCGGTACCTGGACTTCTCCTCCCAGCTGGTGAACACCAACATCGGGCACCAGCACCCCAGGGTGACCGCGGCGATCGCGGCCCAGGCCCAGAAGCTGTGCACCATCGCCCCGCAGCACGCAAATGCAGCACGGTCCGCAGCCGCCACCCGGCTGGCCGCGCTGGCCCCCGAGGGCCTGGAGAAGATCTTCTTCACCAACGGCGGCGCCGACGCCAACGAGAACGCCATCCGGATGGCCCGGCTGCACACCGGCCGGACCAAGGTGCTCAGCTACCACCGCTCCTACCACGGCAACACCGGCAGCGCGATCAGCGCCACCGGCGACCCGCGCCGCTGGCCCAACGAGTTCGCCGTCGGCCACGTGCACTTCTTCGGGCCCCACCTGTACCGGTCGCCGTTCTGGTCCGGCTCCCCGGAGCAGGAGGCCGAGCGCGCCCTGGAGCACCTGGAGCAGGTCATCCAGTACGAGGGGCCGTCCACCATCGCCGCGGTGCTGCTGGAGACCATCGTGGGCACGGCCGGGGTGCTGATCCCGCCGCCCGGCTACCTGGCCGGGGTCCGGGCCCTGTGCGACAAGCACGGCATCGTCTACATCGCCGACGAGGTGATGTGCGGGTTCGGCCGGGCCGGCCGCTGGTTCGCGTTCGAGGACCACGACATCGTGCCCGACCTGATCACCTTCGCCAAGGGCTCCAACTCCGGTTACGTGCCCATCGGCGGGGTCATCATCAGCGACCCCATCGCCGCGACGTTCAACGACCGCGTCTTCCCCGGCGGGCTGACCTACTCCGGGCACCCGCTGGGCTGCGCGTCCATCGTGGCCACCATCGACGCCATGCGCGACGAGGGCATCATCGAGAACGCCGTGCGCATCGGGGCCGAGGTCCTCGGCCCCGGCCTGCGCGAGCTGGCCGGGCGGCACCCGGTGATCGGGGAGGTGCGCGGCACGGCCGTGTTCTGGGCCCTGGACCTGGTGTCCAACCGCGAGACCCGGCAGATGCTGGCCCCCTACGGCGGCTCCTCGGAGGCGATGACCGCGCTGGTCGCCGACTGCAAGGCGCGCGGCCTGCTGCCGTTCGTGAACTACAACCGCCTGCACGTGGTCCCGCCCTGCACGGTCAGCGAGTCCGAGGCCAAGGAGGGCCTGGCCATCCTGGACGAGTCACTATCCGTAGCCGACCGCTACTACGAGGGCTAGCCTAGGCGTCTATGACTGAGCGGATCGTGATCCTCGGCGGCGGCCTGGCCGGCGGCAATGCCGCCGTGACGCTCCGGGAGGAGGGGTTCACCGGCCCGGTCACGATCGTCGGCCGGGAGCCCGGCGTCCCGTTCGGCCGGCCGCCGCTGTCCAAGACCTACCTGCGGTCCGAGGAGGAACTGGACGGCTGGTTCGTCCGGCCCGCCTCGTGGTACGACGAGCATGACGTCGAGCGGCTGACCGCCGAGGTAACGGGCGTCGACGCCGCCGCGCACGCGCTGGCCCTGGGCTCGGGCCAGGACCTCGAGTACCGCCGCCTGCTGCTGGCCACCGGCGGCCAGCCGCACCGGCTCCGGCTGCCCGGCGCCGGCCTGGCCGGCGTGCACTACCTGCGCACCGCGGCCGACTGCGAGGCGATCAAGCAGGAAGCGCGGCCCGGCCGCCGCGCCGTCGTCGTCGGCATGAGCTTCATCGGGAGCGAGGTGGCGGCCTCCCTGACCCAGCTCGGGGTCGCGGTCACCACCGTGTTCGGCGGCCGGTACCCGCTGGAGCGGGTGCTGGGCGAGCAGGTCGGTCAGGTGATGGGCGACATCCACCGCGAGCAGGGCGTCGAGCTGCTGGCCGGCGACGAGGTGGCCAGCCTGGAGGGCGACGAGCGCGTGTCGGCGGTGGTCACGAGCGGCGGCAGGCGGGTGCCCTGCGACTTCGTCGTGGCCGGCATCGGGATCTCGCCCGAGGTGCCCGCCGTGACCGGCGGGTCGCTGGAAACCGGCAACGGGATCCTGACCGACGAGCAGTGCCGCACCAGCGTGCCGGACGTCTACGCCGCCGGGGACGCGGCCGATCAGCTGCATCCGCTGTTCGGCCGGGTCCGGGTCGAGCATTACAACAACGCCGAGAAGCACGGGGCCGCCGCCGCCCGGTCCATGCTCGGCTCCGACGCGCCCTACGACTACCTGTACACGTTCTGGTCGGACCAGTACGACCACAAGATCGAGTACGCCGGCTACGTGACGCGCTGGGACGACTTCGTGGTCCGGGGCAGCCTCGAGGACGGCAAGCTGATCGGGTTCTACCTGACCGGCGGAGTCGTGCGGGCGGCGGTCGGGCTCGACCGCGGCGGCGACCCGGAGCTGGATAAGGACTCGGAGATGGCGGCCAGCGCGCAGCTGGTGGCCCGGCAGGCCGCGCCCAGCGCCCAGGCGCTGGCCGACGAGGGGACCGACCTGTGGTCCCTGGCCGGCGGTCGTCCCTCGGCCTAGCTAGGCGTTCGAGAACAGCGGGATGTTCGCCCCGCTGGCCGGGGCCAGCGGGCTGTCCAGCAGCGCGACGATCAGCTCCGCGACGTCGGCCGGGGTCAGGCCGGGCCGCAGGTCCGGGTTGGCCTTGCGCAGCATCTCGGTGTCCACCGCGCCGGGGCTCACGCAGATCGCGCTGATGCCGTGCGGCCGGCCCTCGACCGCGACCGCCTCGGTCAGCCCGACGACCCCGTACTTGGACACGTTGTAGGCGGCCAGGCCGGGGAACTTCTCGGTCGCGTAGACCCCCGACAGCGAGGCGATGGTGACGATCCGGCCCTCGCCCGCCGGCCGCATGGCCGTGAACGCGGCCCGGCAGCACAGGAAGGCGCCGGTCAAGTTGACCGCCAGCGTCTCGTCCCAGATGGCCGTCGTGGTGTCGGCGAACGGCACCGAGGTCAGCACGCCCGCCGCGCACACCAGCGCGGCGGGCGGCCCGGCCCGTCCGGCCGCGGCGAACAGCTGGTCCACGTCCCGGGCCTGACTGACGTCCGTGCGGACCGGCGTGGCCTGGCCGCCCGCGTCCTGGATGCCGCGGGCTACGGCCTCCAGCGCGCCGCTGTTACGCGCGGCCAGCACCACGTGCGCGCCGGCCGCCGCGATGGCCGCGGCCGTGGCCGCGCCGATGCCCCGGCTGGCGCCGGTGACCACCGCCACCCGGCCGGCCAGCCAGTGCCCCCGCTCAGCCGGGGGCCGGGCGGGCGAGCCGGCCAGTCGCTGGTAGAGCTGCTCATGGGCGTCCAGGCTCCGTTCCAGGTCAAGGTCGCTTACGGCATGATCGCGGCAGGCCCGGCGGGACAGCCCGGCGGCGCGCCGGACGGCGTCCGCCGCGGCCGCGATGTCGCCC
The DNA here is from genome assembly GCA_963730265.1 of uncultured Actinomycetota bacterium. Taxonomy (GTDB): domain Bacteria; phylum Actinomycetota; class Actinomycetes; order Streptosporangiales; family Streptosporangiaceae; genus DASUBV01. The sequence goes on along the minus strand of CAVSRG010000009.1, from coordinate 1,846,928 downwards.
GGCGCGACCAGGAACCCGGTCACGCCGTCAATGATCACCTCGCCGAGCCCGCCGCGCCGGAACGCCACCACGGGCGTGCCGCAGGCCTGGGCCTCGGCGGGCGCCATCCCGAACGGCTCGTCCCACTGCGAGGGGCACAGCAGCACCGCGGCGCGGGCCATGGCCGGCCACAGGTCGGCCCGCGGCACGCCCGGATGCACGGTCACACCGGGCTCCGCGCCGCGCGGGGCAATCCGCTCGCGGGCGTACCGGGCATCGTAGGCGTCGCCGTACACCTCGATCGCGATCCCGGCCGCCCGGGCGATGTCGATGGCCTCGGCCGCGCCCTTCTCGGGGCTGAGCCGCCCGCGAACACGGCGCCCGCCCCGGTCGCCGGGCGGAAGCCGATGGCCCCGGTCGGGACCAGCGGCGGCAGGACCGCGTCGACGCGGGTGACCGCCCGCCAGGCCGCGGCCTGGAACCGCGACACGCAGGCGATGGCCGGGGGCGTGCCGCCCTCCCCGGCCTGGCCCAGCGCCGCCGCCAGCCCGGCGTCGGGGGGCAGGTGGAGCGTGTGCACGACCGGCGCGCCCAGCCCCGTGGCCAGCTCGACGGCCGGGACATCGAACGCGTGATTGTGCACGACGTCGTACCGGGACTGGCGGACCGCGGCGTAGACCGTGCCGAACGCCGCCCGCGCCGGTCCCGGGTCCCCGCCCGCCGAGCCATCCGCCGGGCCGCCGGCCCGGAACAGCGTGGCCGCCAGCGTCGCCGCGTCGATCCCGGTGTCGATCACCCGGACCCCCGGTATCCGCGACCCGGCGGCCGCGTACACGTCGACGTCGTGGCCCCGCCGGACCAGGCCGCGGGCCAGGTCAGACAGGAACGCCTGCGACCCGCCCGCCTGCGGCTCCGCGATCGTGGTCACCAGCGGCGCGACTACAGCGACCCTCACTGGCACCGCTTCCCTTGAACGCGAGGTCGCGCGGGGGGTTGACGCCCAGCACCTCGTAGGGCACCACCGCCGATCCCCGGCGGCGCACCTCGGCGGCTGCCTCGGGGTAGAAGATCTCAGTCAGCTCGGCCGCCTCGCGCGGGCTGTCGAAGGTCATCGCCATCGGCCCGCCGAAGCTGACGTACTGATAGCCCCGGTCGGCCAGCCAGCCCAGGTGGTTCGGCCAGACGATGACCACCCGGCCGCCCGGCCGGCAGATCCGTTCCATCTCCGCCAGGCCGGCATCCGCGCCGTGACCCGCCTCGGGCGTGACCATCGAGCAGGCCACCACCAGGTCCGCGCACGCGCTGCGCACCGGCAGCTCATCGATGAACCCGTCCGTCACTCCGGCGCGCTGGCCCGGTCCGGCCGCGGCCAGCTTGCGCCGCAGGATCTCGCGCAGCGGCGCGGCCGGCTCGATCGCCACCAGCTCCCGGGCGCGCCCGACCAGGTCCATGGTCAGCCGCCCGGTCCCGGCTCCGATCTCGACCACCCGGCCGGCCGCCGGCGGCAGCCAGGCCAGCACGCCGGGGTGGATCCGCTCGGCCCGGATCAGCCGCTCGTACAGCTCAGGCTCCAGCCGGTACAGCAGTTCCCAGGCCAGGGTGATGTCCGTACGGGGATCCCGGCCGCCCTCCGTGAGGTAGCGGCGCGCCTCCTGCGCCGTGAGCACGTCCACATCGGCCACGCGGTAACGCTGCCGCAGCGGCGGCCCGCCGAGCCGCCGCCCGCCGTCGTTCGCGGGCTCAGGCGCGATGGCCAACCTCGGCCCAGTTCTTGTCGGTCTCGGTGACCCGCACCGCGCGCAGCATCCCGTCCGGGAGCTCGGGCTCGAGCCGGTCCCAGAAGCTGAGGGCCAGGTTCTCGGCCGTCGGGATAAGCCCCTTCAGCCACGGCACGTCGGTGTTGAGGTTGCGATGGTCGACATCGCTGATGATCTGCCGGCACACCACGTCCGACAGGCGCTTCAGGTCCAGGACGTAGCCCGTGGTCTCGCTGACCTTCCCGGACACGACGACTTCCAGGACATAGTTGTGCCCGTGCAGATTGACGCATTTGCCGAACAAGCGCCGATTCTCCGCATCGGACAGATCGTGGTCACATAGCTGGTGCGCGGCGCTGAACGACTCGCGCCTGCTGATCAGCACCGTTGTCGGCCTGGTCATGGCTGTCGTCATGCCTCCAGTTCGTCGGCATGCCCGCAATAGCGGCCCGGTTCATTTCCCGCAGTCTATGTACCCATCCCGGCGCGCCCTGGCGACCGCCGCGCCCGGCGCGGTACCCTGCTGCCAGTGGCAGCGCACCGCCTGCCCGCTTCCGAGCTGCCCGTCGGCCCGCGCCGCAGGCGGCGACGAGGACAAGGGTCACCGACTCGCGTGCACTCTCTTCGTCATGTCATTGCGCCTTTGGCGAGCAGACGCGGGCCGACTCGCCGGGGATGAGATGACCATGACTCGGAACAAAGCCCAGAAGACCGATATTCGCCAGCGCATGGCGCAGACCGGCGAGCCCTACAACGTGGCCCGCCGCGCCCTGGCCGACCAGCCCGCCGAGCCCGACGACGCGCTCGCCACCGGACCCCCGCCCGCAGCCCCTGCACTGCCCGAGCCGCCAGGGCCGTCGGCGTCGGCCGGGCCCGGCCCCGAAGCCGCCGCCGGATCGCCGCCCGGGCCGGGCGCCCGGCCGACCTCGGCCGTGCCGCAATCGCCATTCCCGGTCGGCGCCCAGGCGCAGCCGGGCGACCGGCCGAGGTCGGCCGTGCCGCAGCCCGTGTTCCGGGCCGAGACGCCCGAAGAGCAGTACGCCCGCGAGGCCGCCGCGGCGGGCATGCCGGCCGCCGAACTGGAGGCCCGCCTGGCCTCGTTCCGGGTTCAGGAGGCGGCCGACCGGGCTCGCCGCGCGGCCGACCGGGCCCGTGCGGAGGCCGACCGGGCCCGCGAGCGTGCCGACCGGGCCGAGGATGACGCCGAGCGGGCCGAGGACCGGGCCGGCCAGGCCGACGAGGCCGCCGAAATGGCCCGGGAATGGGCCGACGAAGCCGAGCAGGAGCGGGCCCAGGAGCGGGCCGACCGGATGCAGGAGGCCGCCGACCGGGCGCGCGAGCGCGCGGACCAGGCCGAGGAGGCCGCCGGCGAGGCCGAGGAGCGTGCCGACGAGGCCGAAGAACGCGCCGAGATGGCGCAAGACGCCGCCGACGAGGCCCGCGACCAGGCCCGCGAGGAGCGAGATGAGTCCGGCCACTGGGCCAGCCACGTCTCGCCGCACCCGGAGTGGCCCGAAGGGCCAGGCTGGGCCGGTCACGTCTCGCCGCACTCCCCGGAGTGGCCCGAAGGGCCAGGCTGGGCCAGCCACGTCTCGCCGCACTCCGCGGAGTGGCCGGAAGCGCCCGGCTGGCCAGGCCAGGCCTCGCCGCACGACCCGGACTGGGCCAGCCACGAATGGCCGGCCGAGGTCCGCTACGGGACCCGCCTGCCGCGCTACCCGGTCGAGCCGCCCGACCCGATGGGCCCGCCTGATCCCATGGGCCCGCCTGATCCCATGGGCCCGCCTGACATGGGCCCGCCTGACCCATGGGCCCACCCGACCCCATGGGGCCGCCCGAGCCGCGTTTCCGGGACGGCCCCTGGCAGCGGCAACGGTCAGCCCGGCCGCCCCGTCCACCGCGTCCGCCCCGCCCTCAGCGTCCCCAGCGCCCGCCGCGTCCGTCCCGACCTGACGGTCCTCAGGGCTAGGCCAGTCCGGCCGCCGCGCAGCGGTGGCCTGGAGCGGCCCGCCTGCTCCAGGCCACCGGCCCTGATCACCGGGTTCCGGCCAACCCGAAACCGGGGTTACTGCCGTTCGCAACCGGAGCTTTCAGGATGATGGAGGATTTGGGGCCGCCGAAGGCCCCGAAATCCTCCACGCTCATGAATCCGTCCCTCCGGTCCAGCCCGAAAGGGCATTCCGGCCGGCCAAACCGGCCGCTCCGTAGAGCAGCCACCGGAGAGCGCGGCCGAGGCCCGGTTGTGCGCGGAGCGACCGGCTTGACCGCATGGCGGACAGGCCGCGACGATGGCCCCTATGCGCAGCACACCCCCCTTCCGCGCCGACCATGTCGGCAGCCTGCTCCGCCCAGCCCGGCTGCTCGCCGCCCGCGGCGAGTTCGCGGCCGGGAGCATCGACGCCGACCAGCTCCGGGCGGTGGAGGACGAGGCCATCGCCGAGGTCGTCCGGATGCAGGAAGAGACCGGCCTGCAGTCGGCCACCGACGGCGAGTTCCGGCGCGCCTCCTGGCACATGGACTTCATCTACCAGCTCGGCGGGGTCAGCAAGGCGCCGGGCAACCTGGCCGTGCGGTTCCAGAACCCGTCCGGCGCCATCGAGTTCACGTCCGCCGCGCTGCACGTAGGCGGCAAGATCCGGATCGACCAGACGATCTTCGAGCGCGACTTCAGCTATCTGCGCTCGGTGGTGACCTCGGCCACGCCCAAGCTCACCATCCCCTCGCCGAACATGGTGCACTACCGCGGCGGCCCGGCCGCGCTGGATCCGGCCATCTACCCGGACATCGAGGAGTTCTGGAGCGACCTGTCGGCCGCCTACGCCGACGAGGTCGCCCGCCTGGCCGCCCTGGGCTGTACCTACCTCCAGCTTGACGACACCAGCCTGGCCTACCTCAACGACCCGGCGCAGCGGGCCGAGATCGCCGAGCGGGGCGAGGACGCCGAGCACCTGCACCTGCGCTACATCCGGCAGGTCAACGACGCCATCGGCGCCCGCCCGGCCGGCCTGGCGGTGACCACGCACATGTGCCGGGGCAACTTCCGGTCCTCATGGGCCGCCTCGGGCAGCTACGACTTCGTGGCCGAGGCACTGTTCAGCGAGCTGGCCGTGGACGGGTTCTTCCTCGAGTACGACGACGAGCGGTCCGGCGGGTTCGAGCCGCTGCGGTTCGTGCCGCCGGGCAAGATGGTCGTCCTCGGCCTGGTCACGACCAAGCGCGGGGCGCTGGAGCGCAAGGACGACCTCAAGCGGCGGATTGACGAGGCGGCCAAGTTCATCCCGCTGGACCAGCTCTGCCTGTCGGGGCAGTGCGGCTTCGCGTCCTCCGCGGAGGGCAATGTCCTGACCCAGGACGAGGAGTTCGCCAAGCTCCGGCTGATCGTCGAGACGGCCCGCGAGGTCTGGGGCTAGGGCTTACCAGGCTCGCTGACCACACCGGCGTTTCCGCGGAAACGTCTAACGCAAGTGCGTCACGCACATGCGCGGAACGTTTCCGCGGAAACGTCACCGACTTCCCGCCGGGCCATGACGGGTGCCCGACGGGGCCGACCGGGTCGACGGGGTGCGCGGTTCACCTGGCCTGGCGGCTGCCGAGGATGTACAGGCTGACCGCGTAGCAGAGCATGGCCACGGCGGTGGCCATGGCCATGCCGATCGAGGCGCCGTTGCTCCCGGTGCTGACGAACCGGGCGCCGCTGGACGCCGCGGCCAGCACGGCCAGCAGGCCGATGGACGAGGTCACGATCACCGGCACGTGGCGACAGGCGACGGCCCGGACGACCAGTGAGACCGTGGCCACCACGAGCAGCAGCCCCAGGATGGCGTGCACGGTCAGCGCGGCCGGCCCGTCGGCCAGGGCGCGGCCGATGGCGGCCCAGAACGAGCTGTTCTGGTCCCCGGCCGGGATCGTCGAGTACAGGTTGACGATCATCCCGATGGCGAACTGGATGATCAGCATGACCAGCGCGCCCATGGTGGCCCCGCGCAGCCGCTCGAGCTGGCGCGGCGAGGCGGCCGCCGGCCGTGCGCCGACGCCGGGCCGCCGCCGGCCGCTGCCTCGGGGCGCCCTCCGCTGGCCGTCATCGCCCCTGCCCCCGGGCCCAGCGTCGCCGGCTCAGCACCAGCGCGGCCGGGATCAGCCACCACAGCCACAGCAGCGGCCACGGTCCGGCGCCCCAGTGGTGCGCTCCGTGCCATCCGCCGCCGGCCGCGAACCCGGCCGCCACGATCGCCGCGAACAGCAGCGGGACTAGCGGCAGCCAGGGCGTCCGCCAGCCCGGCCACCCTGCCGCGACCGCCCCTGGCGCCCCCGCTGTCGCCTCGGGTCCAGGCTGGCGCCGCGGCAGGTCGGCCAGCAGGCCGTTCAGGTCACGGCGGGTCCGGGCCCGCAGCGCGGCGCTGACCCGCTCGTCGAACTCGGCCTGGTCGAGCCGGCCCGCCTGGAAGTGCTCGCCCAGCTCGGCCGCCACCAGGTCGCGCTCGGCGTCCGATGCGCGCAGCTCGGTCCCAGCTGGGCTGCCGCCTGGCCCGGCCTCCGGCCGGGCCAGGCGGTCTGTTAGCCGGGGGACGACCCCCCGAACCCCCCGCCAGGTCGCAGGTCGTTCGATGACATCACGTTGAACACCTCGCTCTCCCGGCCCCGGTTTGCCAGCAGGCGCGAGCGACCCGGCCCGGAGTCCATAGCTTCGATATCAAACTATCACGCTATGAAACTGTAACGCCACTTGGTAATCTGCCTGCATGGATCAGGAGGCCCGGGCTGCGCCGGACGGGCCGCATGGCCCCGAGGGGTTCGCCTACCTGCTCGTGCAGCTGGGCACCCGGGCCGCGCGGCGGTTCGCCGAGCGGCTGGCCCCGCTGGAGCTCGAGCCCCGGCACGCCGGCCTGCTGCTGCGGCTGGCGGGCAGCGAGGGCCGCTCTCAGCAGGCCATCGGCGAGCTCATCGGGCTCAACTCGACCCGGATGGTGTTCCTGGTCGACGAGCTCGAGCAGCGCGGGCTGGTCGAGCGCCGCCGCAACGACGCCGACCGCCGGTCCTACGCGCTATACCTGACCGACGCCCGGCTGGGCCAGGCTGCACCAGGTCCGGCAGGTAGCCGCCGAGCACCAGGCCGAACTGGGCTCGTCGCTCCTTCCGACCGAGCGGGCCCAGCTCACCGGGCTGCTCCGGCGGCTGGCCGCCGAGCAGGGGATCGCCGAGCAGAGCCTGCCCGGCTAGACCACGGCTAGACCAGCTGGCCGACGGCGTCCCGCACGGCCTGGTGGAAGGTCGGATAGGCGTAGATCATCTCGCTCAGCCGCCGCACCGGGATGCGGGCGTGCACGGCCAGCGTGAGCATGCTCAGCACCTCCCCGCCGACCGGCCCGGCGGAAGTCGCGCCGACGAGCACGCCCTGCTGGGCATCGGCGACCAGCTTGATGAAGCCGTTGTTACCGGCCTTGTGTATCCAGCCGCGGCTGGACGCCGGCACCTGGGCGATGCCGACCCGCACCTCCACGCCCCGCTCCCTGGCCTGGGCCTCGCTCAGCCCGACCGAGCCGATCTCCGGGTCGGTGAAGGTGACCCTGGGCACCGCGTGGTACTCGGCCTCGTGGCCGGGCCGCCCGAGGATGTCGGCGATGACGATCTCGCCCTCGTACATCGACATGTGCGTGAACGCGCCGTGGCCGGTCGCGTCGCCGATGGCCCAGACCCCCGGCGCGGCGCGCATATGGCCGTCGGTGGGGATGTGGTGGGCCTGCTCGTCCAGGCCGACCGCGCCGACGCCCAGCGCGGCCAGGTCGGTGTGCCGGCCGATGGCCACCAGCAGCTTCTGGCCGCGCACGCTGGATCCGCTGGTCAGGGACACCTCGAACTCGGCTCCGTCGTGGGCCACCGACGCCGCGGTGCACCCCGTGCAGACCGAGATGCCCTCCTGCTTGAAGACCCGGTCCAGCACCTCGCTCGACTCCGGCTCCTCCACCGACAGCAGCCGGTCCGCCCGCTCGATCATCGTGACCGCCGCGCCGAACCGCGCGAAGACCTGGCCCAGCTCCACGCCGATCGGGCCGCCGCCCAGCACCAGCATCGACTCGGGCACCTGCTCGGTCTCGATGGCCTCGCGGTTGGTCCAGTACGGCGTCTCGGCCAGGCCCGGCACCGGCGGCACCGCCGGCGAGGTGCCCGGGTTGAGCACGATCCCGCGGCGGGCCCGCAGCACGTCCTCGCCCACCGTGACCTGGTCCGGCCCGGTGAGCACCCCGTAACCGCGGAACAGCGTGCCGCCCTTCCCGGCGAACCGGTCGACCGCGACCTGGTCGTCCCAGTCGTCGGTGGCCTCGGCCCGGATCCGCGCCGCCACCGGGGCCCAGGACGGCGTGATCACCGACTCGCCGGCCAGGCCAGGGATCCGCCTGCCCTCGGCCAGCAGGTTGCCCGCCCTGATCATCATCTTGGACGGGACGCAGCCCCAGTACGGGCACTCGCCGCCGACCAGCCGGGACTCGATCCCCGCGACCGCCAGCCCGGCCTCGGCGAGCGTCTCGGCGACGTGCTCACCGCCCGGGCCCATGCCCACGACGACGACGTCGAATTCCCGCTCGCTCATGCTGACCTCCGTCTGGCCCGCCTTCGGTCCGGCCGGCCGGGACCCGCAGCTCAGTCCCGGCAGCTGGCCAGACCGTTACGTTACCGAGAACCAAGGTCCTAACCCGGACCCGCGCCAGTTCCCCCGGCCGCGCGGCGGGAGGGCCGCGCCGCCGGGGGAAGCACTCAGCCCTGGTCGTGCCGCTTGATCAGCACCACCGGGCAGGTCGCGCTGGCCGCGCAGGCCTGGCTGACCGAGCCGAGCATGCAGCCCGGCCACCGGGGACCGGCCGCGGATGCCCAGGACCAGCATGTCGGCGTCCTCGGACGCCGCGACCAGCGCCTCGGTCGCGTCGCCCTCGGCCAGCACGGTCTCCAGCGGGACCCGGGGCGAGGGCTCGACCTCGCTGACCGTCTTGATCAGGAACTCCCGGTAGGCCTCCTCCAGCTCGCCGCGGTCAAAGGCGCCGGGAATCGAGACGAACGGCACCTGCCAGGCGAACACGGCGGTGACCTGGCCGCTGCGCCCCAGGGCCTGGTCGAGCTGACCAGCGCAGCGCGGCGATGCTGTGCGGCGAGCCATCCACGCCGACCACGATCCGGTACGTCACGAGGCATGCTCCAGTTCACGTCGGGCCGGGGCCTTGGCCTCCTCGGCCAGGTCTTCCAGGACCTGCCCCGGGCTCGGGCAGCAGCGCCACGGTCAGCAGCAGGCCGGCCGCGGCCACGATCGCCGCGACGATCTCCGCGCCCCGGATCCCCAGGACGAGGCCAGCATGTCCGGGAACAGGAACGCGCCGGCGAAGGCGCCCATCTTGCCCGCCCCGGCCGAGATGCCGTGCCCGGTCGTGCGCACCTCGACCGGGAAGATCTCCGCCGGGTAGACGAACGTGGTGGTATTGGGCCCGAACTCGGTGAAGAAGTAGCTGATGCCGTAGAGCAGGATGAACGGCAGGGCGTATCTGGTTACCGCCGGGATCAGGCCGATGAGCAGGAACATCAGCGCCATCATGGCGAAGCCGAGGACCTGGATGCGCCTGCGGCCGGTCTTGTCGAGCAGCAGGATGGCCGCGATATAGCCGGGCACGGCGAAGACGGCGAAGATGGCCAGCTGGATCAGCGTGTTATGCAGCAGCGAGGCCCTGGGATTCAGCAAGGCCAGGATCTCCGGGCGTGGAGATGCTGTTGCCGTAGTAGCAGAAGTCCAGCAGCGCCCAGCGCGCCGGCCGTGCCGATCAGCCACAGCAGCATCCGTCCGGTGCCGGAGCGAAGATCTTGAACCCCTCAGACGCGCTCTGCGGGACCCGCGCCGTGGACTCGCCGACGGGCGCTTTGGGCCTGGCGCCGTGCGCCGCCCGTGGAGCCGAGCCGGACGGTGGCGGCCTTGATGGCCGCCTCGGCCTCCTCGGAGGCGCCGCCCGCCGCGGCGAACCGCGGCGTCTCGTGGATCTGCCGGCGCAGGTAGAACACGGCCAGGCCGGGGATCGCGCCGAAGCCGAGCAGGATCCGCCAGACGGTTTCGTCGGCTAGGCCCGAGGCCAGCAGGCCAGAGGCCAGCAGCGGACCGACCAGCAGGCCCGCGCCCTGCATGGCGAAGACCAGGCCCGACCATCCGGCCCCGCGACTTCTTGCCCGAGTACTCGCTCATGATCGTGGCCGAGACCGGGTAGTCGCCCGCCGATGCCCATGCCCAGAATGGCGCGGCAGATCAGCAGGAACCAGAAGTTCGGCGCGAATGCCGAGGCCATTGCCGCCGATGGCCAGGATCAGCACCTCGTAGCCGTAGATCTTCTTGCGACCCAGGATGTCGGCGATCCGGCCGAAGACGATCGCTCCCACCGCCGAGGCGGCCAGCGTCACCGAGTTCAGCAGGGAGACCTGGGTGGTCGACAGACCCCACTCGGGCTTGAGCAGCGCGACCACGATGCCGATGACGAACAGGTCGTAGGCGTCGGTGAAGAAGCCCATGCCCGAGACGAACATGATCTTCCACTGAAACCTGGTGATCCGGGAATCATCAAGCGCATCAAATTGCCCAGTAGTCCCCCCAGCAACGCTCATAGTGGCGTCACTACCCGGAGCTATTGGCCAGTTACCAAGAGTAACATCGACGTCACTGACAACATTTAGATGAACAGAAGGTGACCTTGGCGACTCGGCGCTCAGGCCGGCGGCAGGCCCCGCGGGACCTGCCGTACGGTGCACCTCGGTCAGCCGCAAGCGCGCCGGTCAGCTGGTCGAGCACCGCCTGGCCGTCGATCGCGCCGCAGCTGAACAGGTCGATCGCGATCAGGTTCTCCTCGGGCCAGGTGTGAATGCTCAGGTGCGACTCGGCCAGGATCAGCACCAGCGTGATCGCGCCGTTCGGGAACACCACGTGGCTGGTGTCCAGCACGTGGCCGCCGCCCGCGTCACCGCGGCGCTGGCCAGCGCGGTGAGCACGGCCGCGTCGGTCACCGGCGAGTCCGGCGTGCAGTCGGGCGTCGATGGCGTACGAGCATCTTCGGCGAGCGCCGCCTCCTGCCGCCTCAGCTCCGCGATAGCTGCTCGCTGCGTCTCATGTCCCGGCACGATGTGGGAGGATACCGTATGCCCTGCTCAGCACCGGGCACGCAGGCAATGCCGCAGGTGCGCGGCGTCAGGACGGCGGCGCGATCAGGCGCCCGCCTGAGGTGACGATAGAGCGCATGGATCTGGACACAGTGGTGGCTGAGGTCGCGGCGGCCGTCGGGCTGGCCGAGGGCGAGGCCGGCGTCCGGGACATCCTGGCCGCGACTGCCGGCGCCGAGCCCGCCGCGGTGCGCGAGATCAGCCAGCTGGCCGAGCTGCCCGTGCCCATCGTCGCCGCGGTCTGCAACGAGCTGCGCCAGCGCGGCGTCGTCGACCGCACCCGGCCGGTCGCGGCTGACCGCCGAGCGGCCGCGCGGCGGTGACGGCGGGCCAGCCGGACCTGGATGCGACCTGCCCGGCCTGCGCGGGCCGCGGCGTGGTGATCCCGGCGCCGTGGCGCCGGCTGCTGGCGCGAGCTGGAGCAGGCAGCCGACGGCGGCCCCGAGGCCCAGCCCGAGCTGGACCAGACGCACTGCACCGTCGAGCCACCAAGCTGCGCCGGGTGCTGCGGATGCACGCCGCGCACGCCCTGGCCGGGCAGCGGATCCTGCTGCTCGGCGACGACGACCTGATCTCGCGTGGCCATCGCGGCCTTCGCCGCCTGGACCGGGCACGCCGCGGTGATCCGCCGGCTGGCCGTGGTCGACACCGACCCCGACGTGCTGGCCTGGATCGGCAAGCAGGCCGCCCGCAGCGGGGTCCGCGTCGAGCTGGTCGAGCACGACCTGCGCCAGCCGCTGCCCGCCGGCCTGGCCGGGAGCTTCGACGTGGTCGCCACCGACCCGCCCTACACCGTGGCCGGCGCGCGAGCTGTTCCTGTCCCGCGCGGTGGCGGCGCTGGCGCCCGCAGCCCGGCCGGCACGTGTTCTTCTCGTTCGGGGCCCGCCGGCCGGAGCGAGACGCGGCCGTCCAGCTCGCGCATCGCCCAGATGGGCCTGGCCGTCCGGTCGCTGACTGCCGAACTTCAACGCCTACCTCGGGGCCGGCGTCCTGGGCGGCACCAGCCACCTGTACCACCTGCGCAGCACCGCGGCCGCCGCGCCGCTGATCGCCGGGGTCCACGACGGCGCCCTGTACACCGCCGACAGCCGGGCCGCGGTCGCTGCGGCCCTACCGGTGCGCGAGCTGCGCGGGCCGTGCACGAGGTCGGGCCGGGCGGCCGGTGGCCGCGCATCGCCGCGCTCCAGGCCGCGGGCTGCCCCGAGTGCGGCGGCACGGTGTTCCGGCCCGATGCCGCTGAGCAGCAGGCCGCGCGATGACCAGCCCGGGGGACCCACCTTCGACGTCCGCGAGGCCACGGACGGCGACCTGGACGCCATCGTGGCGTTCGAGATCGACATCGCCGTGGTCTCCTTCGCCGACGAGGCCATCACCGACCCGGCCCTGCACCGCCGCCGGGTCGGCGGCGCGCTGGGCAAGCCGGGCGAGGTCACCCTGGTCGCGGTCGGCGAGCCGGCGCCCGGCACCGCCGCTCGGCTGGGCCTGGCTGTCGTCCCGGACCAACTCGCTGACCGGGGCCAGGTACGGCAACTTCCGGTCGCTGGCCGTGGCCGACGTGCCCGACCGCGCCCGGATCGGCGAGCTGCTGCTGGCCGCGGTGCTGGCGGCCGCCGACGCGGCCGGGATGACCCAGCTCACCGGCAAGGTGCACGCCGGCAACCTGGGCATGCGGGCGCTGTACCGGAAGTTCGGCTTCACCGCCACGCACCTGACCATGGAACGGCGACGCGGCGACGCCGGCCGTGATCAAGTGCGTGGTCTGGGACATCGACAACACGCTGCTGGCCGGGACCTACCTGGAGTCCGGCGGCCAGCCGCCCGCGCCCGACCCCGGCCTGCTGGCCGTGGCCCGCGAGCTGGACGGCCGCGGCATCGTGCACGCCCTGGCCAGCAAGAACCCGCCCGAGGCGGCCGACTACGTGGCCCCGGTGACCGGCCTGCCGTTCGCCGCCGCCGAGTGCGGCTGGGGCCGCAAGTCCGAGGCCATCAGCCGGATCATCGACGACCTGGGCCTGGCCGCCGACGCCGTCGCGTTCGTGGACGACGACCTGATGGAACGGGCCGAGGTGGCCGCCGCCCTGCCCGGCGTGCTCGTGCTGACCCCCGAGGACGCCGCCGAGGCGCGCGAGCTGGCCCGACTTCAGCCCCGCCGTGCTCACCGCCGAGGGCCGCCGGCGCGGCGAGATGTACGCCCAGCGGCGGCTGCGCCAGGAGGAGGCGCGGGCCTTCGGCGGCTCGCGGGACGACTTCCTGCGGCTACGCCGGCACCGAGGTGCTGATCGCCCGGCCGGCCCGGCCGACCTGCCCCGGCTGCACGAGCTGTCGGTCCGCACCCACCAGTTCAACACCGGCACCGAGCCGGTCGCGAGGCCGGACCGGCTGGCTGCCGCCCTGGCCGACGGCCAGCAGCGGCTGATGGCCGTCTGGCTCCGCGACCGGTTCGGCGACGACGGCCTGGTCGGCGGCGCGGTCGACGCAGGCCGGTCGAGGAAGCGCCGGTCGGGAAGCGCGTGGTCGGCCGGTCGCGCCTGGACCGTGTCCCTGCTGGTGATGTCCTGCCGGGCGCTGGGCCGGGGCGTGCTCGACGCCCTGCTGGCCGCGCTGTGCCAGCAGGCCGCGGCCGACGGCGCGCGCCGAGCTGCTGCGTCCCGTGCCTGGTCACCGACCGGAACGTGCCGCTGCGGCTGGCCCTGGCCGCGGCCGGCTTCCGGGCCGCCGAGGACCCCAAGCCCCCCGCGCGCCCCGATCCCGCACCTGCACCTGTCCGCGCACCCGCCCCCGACCCCGCACCCGCACCCGTGGTCCCGGGCTCCGGGAGCTCCGGCAGCTCAACCGGTGGCGGGAGCGCATCCGGTGGCCGGTCGGCGCCGCGGCTCGTGATCTTCACTCGGTCACTGGCCGGGTCGCTGCCCGCCCTGCCCGCCTGGGCCACCGTTCGGGACCTCGCATGACCAGCGACGACGTCCTGGCCGAGCTGCGGCCGATCCTGGCCGGGGTCACCGGCCGCCCCGAGGCGGCCGGGATCACCCCGCAGACGCCCCTGTTCGGGCCCGAGGTCGGCCTCGACTCGCTGACCGGCACCCTGCTGCTGGTCGAGATCCAGCAGCGGTTCGGCGTCGACGTCGCCGCCGAGGACCTCAACCTCGACTCCCTGGCCTCACTCGCCACCCTGGCCGCATTCCTGGCCGAGCACCCCTAGCCCGAACCCCGAACCCAGCGACGTGGTTGTTGCGCTCACGTCGTATCAGCGACGTGAGCGCAACAACCACGTCGTTAGCCGGGCCCGTCCGAGGGCACTGGGCCCGCCCAGCGACGTGACCGGCCCTCTGGTGCTGCTCTAGCGTCATCAAAGGGCCTCTGGTGCTGCTGGCCGTGGGCCTGGCCCCGCGCCAGGCCCGCCGCCCCGCGCCAGGCCCGCCCGCCCCGCCCCGATTCGGCCCGGCTACAAACGCTCGCCGGCCCGGATCGGGGCGGCCACCGTGTTGCCCGCCGGGGCCAGCGGGCACTGCCAGGCCGGGTTGTACCGGCAGGACGGGTGGTACAGGAAGTTCAGGTCGATGACCAGCGTGTCCGGCCCGCCGCCCAGGTCCGCGCCCTTGGCCGTGTCCAGCAGGTAACGCCCGCCGCCGTAGCTGCCGTCGCCCGCCGTGCCGTCCCGCAGCGGCACGAACAGCCCGCCCGCGTACTGCCGCAGCGACCAGACGTCCAGGCTTGCGCCGACCGGGCCGGGCACCTCGACCCGGCCGATCAGCCGCAGCGCCGGTCTTGTTGCCGCCGTCGGTGGCCAGGGTCAGGCTCGCGGCCGGCCCGGCCGGCACCAGCCGGCAGCTCGAAGCGCAGCGCCGGGTCATAGGGCCAGTACGGCACGCCTTCGGCGCGGATCGGATCACCGGGCAGGGCCGGGCTCTGCGGGTGCTTGCCGATCAGCTCGTCGCGGACCGCGCGCCAGCGGGCGTGGGCCCGCTCCGGGTCGTCGTCGGCGCGGATGCCCGCGTACAGCTCAGCCACGCGGCGCCGCCAGTCGGCCAGGTCTAGCTCGGCGATGGTCACACAACCTCCATATGTACGGTGATAACAGCAAGAAGCGGCCACGCGCACCCGTTAATAGTCCGCGCCGCCACTCCCGCGTTACGCACAAACAGGGAAACGACGCCCCGCGGCGGCCGGTTCACCGGCCGGTAGTCTCGGCGGTGACGGCCATCCGCAGCGGCCGCCAGATCAGTTGAGGTGAGGCCATGAGTCACGGGATGCCCGCAGTATTCGCCGTTGACGCCTGCCGGACCCCGATCGGGAAGATCAAGGGCGCGCTGGCCGGGGTCCGGCCCGATCACCTGACCGCCGAGGTGCTCCAGGCCCTGCTGCGGCGCAACGACTGGCTCGACCCCGGGTCCGTCGACGACGTCTACTGGGGCGCGGCCAACCAGGCCGGCGAGGACAACCGCAACGTGGCCCGGATGGGCGTGCTGCTGGCCGGCCTGCCGGTCGAGGTGCCGGGCGCCACCGTGAACCGGCTGTGCGGGTCGGGCATGGAGGCCATCGCTTCCGCCGCCCGCGCCATCGCCGCCGGCGAGCTGGACATCTGCATCGCGGGCGGGACCGAGTCCATGACCCGGGCGCCGTTCGTGCTGCCCCGGGCCGACAGCCCGTTCCCGCGCGAGGCCGGCCTGGCCGACACCCGGCTGGGCTGGCGGCTGGTCAGCCCGAGGATGGCCGAGCTGTACCCGCCGATCAGCCTGGGCGAGACGGCCGAGAACGTGGCCGACCGGTACGGCGTCGACCGGGCCAGGCAGGACGAGTTCGCGCTGGCCAGTCACCGCAAGGCGGCCGCGGCCGCCGGCGCCGGGCCGGTTCGCCGCCGAGATCGTCCCGGTGACCACGGCCGACGGCGAGGTCAGCGCCGACGAGGGCATCAAGCCGGGGCTGACCCTCGAGCGAGCTGGCCGCCAAGCGGCCCGCCTTCCGCAAGAACGGCACCGTCACCGGCGGCAACTCCTCGCCGCTGAACGACGGCGCGGCCGGCCTGCTGCTCATGTCTGAGCAGGCCGCCGCCGCGGCCGGGGCGCAGCCGCTGGCCCGGTACGTCGGCACCGCCGCGGCCGGGGTGCACCCCGACTACATGGGCATCGGCCCCGTGCCCGCCATGACCAAGGTGCTGGCCCGCAACGGCTGGGCCATCGATGACCTGGACCTGGCCGAGGTCAACGAGGCGTTCGCGGCCCAGGCCGTGGCCGTGCTGGACGAGCTCAAGCTGGACCCCGCCCGGGTGAACGTGAACGGCGGCGCCATCGCCATCGGCCACCCGCTCGGCTGCTCCGGCGCGCGGATCACCGCCACCCTGCTGCACGAGCGCCAGCGGCGCGGCGCCGCCCGCGCCGCGGCCAGCATGTGCATCGGTGTCGGCCAGGGCATCGCCACCCTGTGGGAGGCCCCGTGATCTTGGCATTGAATCCTTAACTAGAGGTTGCGGGGGCGGGCCGAGCCCGCCGGGCCGATGAGTTCCGTGGTTTCTTGTTCCGCGCTGGCCGCAGCGGCTGGCCGGGCCCGCTTGTGCAGCGCCGCCGCGGCGGACGGGAAGATCAGCACCGACAGCACGCCCGCGCCCACCAGCGCGGCGGCGTTGGCCGGGAGCATGGTGCCGTCCCGCAGCCCGATCTCGGCCAGCGCGATGAGCAGCGGCATGGTCGTCGCGGTGATAAAGATCATCTCGACCCGCTGAGTCAGCGGCAGCACCCCGCGGTAGATCAGCAGCGACGGCAGGCCGCGGACCAGCAGCAGCAGGGCCAGGAACACCAGCACCCGGCCGGGACTGTGGATGATCGCCGGCACGTCCAGCGTCATGCCCGAGGACACGAAGAAGATCGGGATGAAGATGCCGTAGCCCACCGCGTCCAGCTTGTCCTCCAGCGGCTCCACGCCGACGCTCATCCGCCGGGTCCAGCTGCGCAGCACGATGCCGGCCAGCATGGCGCCGAGCACCACGTCGAGCCCGAATTCCTGCGCCGCCACCAGCAGGGCGATGAGCAGCACGATGGCCCAGCGCAGCGTGGTCTGGGCAGTCGCCCGCCGGCCCTGCCGGATGAGCGCGCGCAGCCGCTGGTCGCCGATGATCCGCGGCAGCGTGGTCAGCAGCAGCGCGGCCAGCCCGACGGCGGCCAGCGAGCCGATCGCGATGTACTGCTGGCGGCGGGTCAGGAACAGCGAGATCGCGATGATCGGGAACAGCTCGCCCACCGCCCCGGCGGCCAGCACGTACCGCCCGAACCGGCCGTCCATCATCTTGTTGTCGTGCAGGATCGGCAGCAAGGTGCCCAGCGCGGTGGTGGTCAGGGCCAGGCCGATGGCCTCGAAGTCGTGGATGAAGTCGAACGAAGCCAGCACGGCCACCGCCCCGACCGCCAGCGCGGCGCTGAGCGCCCAGCCCGCCATGGCCAGCCGCCCGGGCCGCTCCCGCAGCAGGTGCGGGTCGAGCTCGTAGCCGGCCAGCAGGAACAGGAAGCCCAGCCCGATGTCGGACAGCAGCTGGATGCCGCGGGTGTCGGCCAGGCCCAGGCCGTTCGGACCGACCACGATGCCCAGCAGGATCAGGATGACCACCTGGGGCACGCGCCGGCCGGGCAGCGCGGCGGCGATGAGCGGGGCGACCGCCGCCACCAGGGTCACCGCGAGCAGGGTCTCCAGGGCGCGGTCAGGCACGCCGCGACTCCCCGGCCAGCGCTGGCCTCACTGTGGCATGTCCCCCGTGCGATGCCCGCCGTCCCCCCGGACGCGGCGGCTGCGGTGAGGATGCCCGCCTGACCGGTCAGGTATGCGCCCGGCCAGGAACACCAGGGGCCCGGCACCAAGCGGTGCCGGGCCCCTGGCTACTTACTGGGCTGGGTCAGATGGTCAGCTGAACACGTGGAAGAAGATGTTCCCCGCCGAGGACGCGCTGGTGGTGGCCAGCTCGCCGCGGACCAGGGCCGGCCCGTACACGGTCGAGGTGCTGGGCACCGGGGCCGGCGTGCTCCAGCCGCTGGTGGTCAGCGTCTGGTATTTGATGTGAGCGCCGTGCGCGGCCTTGTAGGCCAGGATCAGCGGTCCGGTGCCGTGCTGGCCGAGGGCCGACGCGGCGGGGTTGTCGCTGGTCTTGGCGCCGGGCACGTCGGCGATGGTCCACGTGACGCTGGTCGCGGCGGCCAGCGGGTCGGTGGTGGCGGCGTAGCTGATCCCGCCGGTGGCCTTGTCCCGCCAGAAGATGCCGAGGATGCCGTGGCCGGTGCTGGCCTGGAGCTCGGCGATGGTCGGGCCGGAGTTGGCGACCGCCGTGGGCGACACCTCACGCGAGGTCGACCACACGAAGCCGCGGTGCGACGGGACGCCCTCGATGAAGCGGATGTGGTCGTGCGGACCGCGGTACGCGACGACCGCGACGTAACGGTCCTGGGCGAAGAACACCGCCGGGGCGGCGTCGGTGGTGCTGTAGAGGTTCTTGGGCAGCGTGGAGATGCCCGTCCAGACGATCTTCTGGCCGGCCACGGTCTCACCCTGGGCGTACTGCACCAGGCCGCCGTTTCCCCTCCAGACGGCGAGCACGGCCTCGCGCCCGTTGGGGTCCCGGTAGGAGGAAACGCCGGGGGCCGCGGTGCTCGACGCGCCCGGGATCTCGGCCTTGGGGCTCCAGCTCTTCTTGACCCCGATGGTCGGGGAGGCCTGGTAGAAGATGTGCGCGCCGCCCTGGCCCTTCCAGGCCACCAGGGTCTGGTTCTGGGCGCTGCCGCCGAACGTCACGTTGGTCAGGGCCGGGGAAGCGTTGGTGAAGGCGCGCGGAACCGGGCCGATGCGGCCGGACCACGCGTTGGTGGCGGACGCACTCGCCGCGCCGAGCGCGCAGATCGCACCCGCCGCGACTACCGCCGCGGCGAGCCGAGTCGTGTGGCTCTTGAGCATGTGTCAACCCTCGCGTTCTGTGGGCGTGACGCCCGCCGCGGCCGCGGCAGGCAGCGCACACGCTAGATGTCCGTCCCTGGCACATCGGGGGTAGGAAGCCCGGACTTAGCTGGGCGTTTCCTGGGGATTAGGTCAGAGCCGGGACCAGGCCGCCGGGCTGGTCGCGATATGCCCGCAATCGGCCGTTACCAGCCGCCGTTACCAGCCAGGGGCCCGGGCGCGGGGGAGTGCCGCTGGGTACGATTCGGCCGGGGGCCAGCCGGGCAGGCTGTCCGGCGCCTGGCCTTCAGGCTGGCCGCTGGAGTGTCACGACTGCTGCGTCGACGGGAGCGCCCGGATGGCGGTCACGCCTACCTTTCCCAGCCGGGACTCGCTGCGCCGGCTGCGGTTCCGGCCGATCGACGTGACCGTCGGCGTCGGCGTGCTGCTGCTGATCTACGCGGTGGTGCGGGTGGGCGCGGGTGCGCGTGCGCCGTTCCATCCCGGCCAGTCGGCCGCCTTGATCAGCACCTCGCCGGCCGAGCTGCCGTACTACGCGGCCCGCAGCCTGCTGCGGATGTTTGTGGCCTTGTTCTTTTCCTTTGCCTTCAGCCTGAGCTACGCCTACGTGGCGGCGCGCAGCGCGCGGGCCCGGCGGGTGATGATCCCGGCCCTGGACATCCTGCAGTCGGTGCCGGTGCTGGGCTTCCTGGCCATCACCGTCACGTTCTTCGTGGCCCTGTTCCCCGGCTCCGAGCTGGGCCTGGAGGCCGCGTCGGTGTTCGCGGTGTTCACCGCGCAGGCCTGGAACATCACGTTCTCCTTCTACCACTCGCTGATCAGCCAGCCGCTGGAGTTCGACGAGGCCAGCAAGCTGATGGGGCTGTCGCGGTGGAAGCGGTTCTGGACCATCGACGTGCCCGGCGGGGCGATCGGGCTGGTCTGGAACGGGATGATGAGCTTCGGCGGGAGCTGGTTCTTCCTCACCGCGTCCGAGCTGATCACGGTCAAGATCGGCGCCAGCCCGTCGCGCAGCTACGCGCTGCCGGGCATCGGCTCCTACGTCGGCGTGGCCGAGGCCCGCGGGCAGCTCGGCCACGTGGTGCTGGGCATCATCACCATGATCATCCTGATCCTGCTGGTCAACTTCTTCTTCTGGCGGCCGCTGATCGCCTTCGTGGAGCGGTTCCGCGTGGAGCAGTCCGAGGCCAGCTCCAAGCCCAAGTCGCTGGTGCTGAGCTTCCTGCGCCGGTCCAGCTGGCCGCACACGCTGGGCCGGGGCCGGCGGGCGGTGGCCGAGCCGGTCAACCGGGTGCTGGGCGCCGTCACCGGGGTGGACGACCGCAGCCTGGAGGTGCACGCCGCGCGCCGCCGGGCCGCGCGACGTCGCCTTCACCGTCGTGGTCCTGCTCGTGCTGGCCTACGGGCTGGCCAGCATGCTGGCCTACATCAGCACCGGCTCGGACGGCATCGGGGTGCTGGGCCGGGCCTTCGGCCTGGGCTTCCTGACCTTCCTGCGGGTCGTCGTGGTGGTGACGGTGTCCTCGGCGGTCTGGGTGCCGATCGGGGTGTGGATCGGGTTCAACCCGCGGGTGGCCCAGTTCCTGCAGCCCGTCGTCCAGGTGCTGGCCAGTTTCCCGGCCAACTTTGTCTTCCCGTTCGCCATCGTTATCTTCCTGGACCTGGGCATCAGCCTGAATTTCGGCAGCATCGTGCTGATGGCGCTCGGCACCCAGTGGTATGTCCTGTTCAACGTCATCGCCGGGGCCAGCGCGGTGCCCTCGGACCTGAAGGACGCGATGGAGAACCTCGCCGTGCACGGCTGGGAGCGGTGGCACCGGATGATCCTGCCCGCGATCTTCCCGGCCTACGTGACCGGCGCCATCACGGCGGCCGGCGGGGCGTGGAACGCTTCCATCGTGGCCGAGATCGTCCGGTACAACCATCAGACGCTGGTGGCCAGCGGGCTGGGCAGCTTCATCGCCCAGAACACCGGCAACCTGCCGGCGCTGCTGGCCGGCCTGCTGGTCATGGCCGTCTACGTGACCGGCCTGAACGTGCTGCTGTGGCGGCGCCTGTACGCGCTGGCCGAGACGAGGTTCGCACTGGCATGACCACGACCCAGCCCGAGGCCCGCCGCGAGCCGCTGATCAGCGTGCGGTCGCTGAGCAAGTCGTTCGCCGGCCCGGCCGGGCGGCCCATCACGGTGCTCGACGACATCAACCTCGACGTGGCCGAGGGCGAGTTCGTGGCCCTGCTCGGCCGCAGCGGCAGCGGCAAGTCCACCCTGCTGCGCTGCATCGCCGGGCTGATCGCGCCCACCGAGGGCCGGGTGCTGTTCCGCGGCGAGCGGCTGACCGGCAGCAACCGGGAGACCACCATGGTCTTCCAGACCTTCGCGCTGCTGCCGTGGCTCACCGTGCAGCAGAACGTGGAGCTGGGCCTGGAGGCCCGCGGGGTGGCCACCGCCGAGCGGACCGAGCGCGCGCTGCGGGCCATCGACATCGTCGGCCTGGACGGTTACGAGTCCGCCTACCCCAAGGAGCTGTCGGGCGGCATGCGCCAGCGCGTCGGCTTCGCCCGGGCGCTGGTGGTCGAGCCCGCGGCCCTGCTGATGGACGAGCCGTTCAGCGCGCTGGACGTGCTGACCTCGGAGAACCTGCGCGGTGAGCTGCTGGAGCTGTGGGAGGGCCAGCGCTTCCCGACCAAGACCATCGTGATGGTGACGCACAACATCGAGGAAGCGGTCCTGCTCGCCGACCGCATCCTGGTGCTGGGCACCAACCCCGGCCGGATCCGCACCGACATGCGCAACCCGCTGCCCCGGCCGCGCCGCCGCCGGACCCCGGAGTTCGACGAGCTGGTCGACGAGATCTACCGGATGATGACCCAGCGGGACGCGGCACCCGCGGCCGCGCCGGCCGGCGACGGCGGCCGGGGCCGCGGGCACGATCAGCGACACCCCGCTGCCGCGGGCCACCGTCGACGGCCTGTCCGGCCTGGCCGAGGTCATGCTGGGCCGGCACGGCGGCAGCGCCGACCTGGCCGACCTGGCCGACAGCCTGGGCCTGGAGGTCGACGACCTGCTGCCGCTGGTCGACGCGCTGGTCATGCTCGGCTTCGCCGAGCTGCACGAGGACCAGCTCGACCTGTCGCCCGCCGGGAAGGTGTTCGCCGGGGCCAGCATCCAGGACAGCAAGGAGATCTTCGCCCGGGCCTCGCTGGACCGCGCGCCGCTGGTGCGGACCATCTACCGGGCGCTGCGCGGCAGCCTGGACGGCACGCTGCCGGCCGGGTTCTTCACCGACATCCTGCGCACCAGCTTCAGCGAGCAGGAGTCGGGCCGCCAGTTCGACATCGCGGTGAACTGGGGCCGGTACGCCGAGCTCTACGCCTTCGACGCCGAGCGCGACGAGGTGACCAGGGAAGAGCAGGGCATCGGGGCCGCCCTGGCCGAGGAGGAGCCCGCCCGGCGCGGCACCCTGTCGGTCCACCTGGGCGCGGCGCCCGGCTCGGGCAAGACGTTCACCATGCTGCGCGAGGGCCGCGCGCTGCGGTCCCAGGGCGAGGACGTGGTGATCGGCTTCGCGGACACCCGCGGCCGGCCCCGCACCGTCGAGGCCATCGGCGGCCTGGAGATCGTCCCGCCGCTGGACGACGCCGGCGACATGGACACCGCCGCCGTGCTGGCCCGCAAGCCCGACGTCGCCCTCGTCGACGACCTCGGGCCGGCACGCGGCGGGCATCGCCGCGCTGCGCGAGGCCGGGATCGACGTCATCGCCACCGCCGACGTGGCCGACGTGCAGCGGGCCGCCGAGGCCGTCGAGGCCATCACCGGCCATGCGCCCCCGGCCACCATCTCCGACGAGGTGCTGGACGCCGCCGACGCGGTCCAGTTCGTGGACAGCTCGCCCGAGGCGCTGCGCAAGCGCCTGGGCCACGGCAACATCTACCCGCCCGACCAGGTCGGGGCGGCGCTGGCCACCGAGTTCCAGACCGCCCGGCTGGCCGCGCTGCGCGAGGTCGGCCTGCGTCTCATCGCCGACACCCTGCCCGCCCCCGACAGCGAGCGCCAGCGCGAGCGCGAGCCCCAGGACGTGCTGGTCGCCGTCACCGGCCCGGACCGGGCCCGCGCCCTGGTACAGCACGGCCAGCGGCTGGCCCGGCGCGGCAGCGCGGCCTGCTCCGTGCTGGTCATCGGGCCCGCGCCGCAGCGGGCCACGATCGCCGCGCGGGTCCGCGAGGAGGCCCTCGACGCGCGGATCCTCGAGCGGGAGGGCGACCCGGCCAACGTGATCCCGCAGGCCGTCCGCCAGGTCAATGCCCGCCAGCTGGTCGTGGCCGCCCCGCCGCCCGGCCTGCTGGACCGGCTCGGCGGCAGCGCCATCGAGCGGCTGCGCGGCAGCGTCGTCGAGCGGCTCATCGCCCAGCTGCCCGACGTGCACCTGCACGTGCTGCCGGCGCCCGCCGCCGACGCCGAGACGCTCGGCGACGGCGTGGTCGCCGCCTCCGGCCCGCCCAGCCCGGCGGCCGGCCCGCCGGGCTCGGCGGGCCGGCGGCGGCCCGCGCGGCGCCATCCGCGTCTACCTCGGCTACGCCCGCGGCTGCGGCGTCACCACCGCCATGCTCGAGGAGGCCGCGCGGCGCAAGGCCCGCGGCGCCGACGTCGTCGCGGCCGGCGTCCAGGCCCGCGGCCGCGAGGGCGTGACCAGCCTGCTGGAGGACCTGGACCAGATCGGCACCGTCCTGACCGGAACGGCGCTGCCCCCGGACGGGTCCGGGGGGTCCGGCGGCACCGAGGCCCCAGTCGACATCGATGCCGTCCTGGCCCGCCGCCCCGAGGTGGTCTGCCTGGACGACGTGTCGGCTCCCGTGACCGAGGGGGAGAGCCGGGCTCACCGCGGCCCGGCGGCTGGCCGACGCCGGCATCAACGTGGTCACCACCGCCCGCCTCGGCCAGGCCCTGGACGAGGCCACGCTGCTCGCCCTGGCCGACGAGATCGAGCTCGTCGACGTGGCCCCGTCCGCGCTCATCGACCGCGTCCGGCGCGACGAGATCGTCCCGCCGGACCAGGTCGACGAGGCCCTGGCCACCGAGTTCGCCCCCGACGAGCTGGCCGCCCGCCGCGAGCGCGCGTTCCGCATCGTGGCCGAGCACGGCGACCGGCGGCTGGCCGCCTACCGCGGCGCCGGCCCGCTGGCCGACGGCGCCCAGCGGCCGTCCATCCTGGCCTGCGTCGCGCCCCAGCCCGGCATGGAGCAGCTGATCCGGCGGGCCGCCGCGCTGGCCGCCCAGGTCGACGGCGAGTTCCAGGCCGCCACCGTGGCCAGGGAACACGGGGCCGGCGAGGAGGAGCGGCTGCTGTCCGGCTACGCCACCCTGGTCGGCCAGCTCGGCGGCGACCTGGCCCGGCTGGACGGCGACAGCCCGGCGGCCGCGCTGGTCGCCTACGCCCGCCAGCACGGCACCTCGGAGATGGTCCTGGCCCGCAGCGACCACAACCGCCCCGGCCGCTACCCGGTCCTGCGCGAGCTGGCCGGCACCGCCGCCGGCCTGGACCTGCACGTCCTCCCCATCACCCCGCCGCCCTCCTGACGAGCCGGGCGGGTGGGTCCGCCGGGCGCCGGGTCAGGCGCCGGAGACGGCGACCACGCCGTGCATGGTGCCGACCAGCAGCAGGCTGCCGGACAACGACGGGGACACGAAGTGGGGCAGGGCCGAGCCCAGGCCGATCTGGTGCCGGACCCGGCCGCTGGCCGGATTGAGCTCGTACAGGATGCCGCTGTTCCAGTCGGCCACCCAGACCGCGCCGCCGCCCAGCACCGGCGAGCCGCCGGCCGTGCCCGGCCCGCGCCACAGCACGCTGACCCGGCCGCTGGCCACGCTGACCGCGGTCAGCCCGGTGCCGTAGCAGGGCACGTAGGCCACGCTGCCGCTGACCGCCGGGCCGCCGAAGCTGGCGCAGACCTGGCCCTCGGCCAGCTGGCCGCCGACGCCGCCCAGGTGGTGCGCGTTCAGCAGGTAGCCGATCGTGGCCTTGCCGACCTGGAGGATGCGGCCGCCCGGCAGCAGCGCGGGCGAGGAGGAGCCGAGGTCCAGGTCGCCGGAATTGTCCTCCGGCCAGCGCTTGGGCGCGAACACGCCGATTCGCCGGAGCTGGGGGGTGAGCGCGATGACCGAGTCGCTGCCATCGAACGGGGGCTTGAACGCGGCCCCGTTGCCGGAGGCGACGTAGATGGTGCCCCAGGGGCTGACAACGGGGCCGCCAGGGGCCCAGATGCCGGCCTGCTTCACGGTGGGGATGACGTAGGACACGATCGGGCCGTCGCCGGAGGCGGGGACGCCGGCGATGGAGCCGCGGTAGGGGCCGCAGTCGCCGAAGTGGCCGCCGAACACGACGTAGACCCGGCCGTCGGCCAGGGCCAGGGCGCCGCGCTGCTGGTCGTAGGCGGTGTGGCCGTCGGGGGCCGGGATGACCCGGCGCATGGCCACCGTGCCGTCGCTCACCCTGATCCCGGCCATCACCTTCCGGCCGCCGCTGGTCTCCGCGACGACGTAGACGAGCCTGGTCGCCGGGTCGTAGACGGGCGTGCTGGTGATGCCGAGGGGGTTGATGTCGCCGCAGGGCTGGTCGGACAGCGGCACGGGCTGGCCGCTGGCGGCCTGGACGCTCCACAGCACCCGGCCGGTGGTCCGGCTCAGCCCGTAGACCCGGTTGGACTCGGTGGCGGCGATCACGGTGCCGCCGATGATCAGCGGCTGGCCGTAGACGGCGCCGTCCAGATGGCGTGACCAGCGGATGAACAGCCGCCGCCGCGGGCAGGCCGGCCACGGCGCCGGTGCGCTGAGCGTTGCCGTGGTAGGTCGGCCAGTCGGCCGTGGCGGGCCCGGGCTGCGCGGTGCTGGTCGGCCCGGCGGGCGCGGGCTGGGCGGCCCCGGTGCTGCCCGCGCAGCCGGCCAGGGCGGCCAGGGCGGCCAGCAGGGCGAGGAGGCCGGGGACGGCCGTACGCCGGTAACGCGTTGGCATGCCCGCCAGTCTGCATCATGCGGGACCGGCCTGGCGCGCCTCCGCGCCAGCCGCCGGCCCGCGGCCGCGAGCTCCCGGCGCGGGGGGAATGGCCGGATCAGGGTATGGTCAGCGAGGGGGTTGCCTGCACGTGGAGAGGGCCAGGACCATGCAGTCAGGCAGGGTGGCCGGGGCCGCGGAGGTCACCGAGCCCGACCCGATGGGGCGTGTCTGGACGGTCCCGAACCTCATCAGCCTGGCCCGCCTGGCCGGGGTTCCGGTGTTCTTGTGGCTGGTCCTCGGGCCGCGCAGCGCAGCAGGCGACTGGTGGGCCGTGGGGCTGCTGGTCGCGGCGGGAGCGTCCGACTGGCTGGACGGGAAGATCGCCCGCGCGCTGGGCCAGACCAGCCGCCTGGGCCAGCTGCTGGACCCGGCCGCGGACCGGCTGTACATCGTGGCCACCATCATTGCGCTGGCCGTGCGCGCCATCATTCCCTGGTGGCTGGTGATCGCCCTGGCGGTCAGGGAGGTCCTGATGGCCGTGGTGCTCCTGGTGCTGCGCCGGCACGGCTGGGGATCGCTCCAGGTGAGCTTCGTGGGCAAGGCGGCGACGGCGGCACTGCTCTACGCGTTTCCGCTGCTCTTCCTGGCTGCGCACCCGTCCAGTTACGCCGAGACGGCGCGGGTGGCCGGTTGGGCCTTCGCGATCTGGGGAAGTGCACTTTATTGGTGCTCCGCCTTCCTGTACATCGTGCAGGCCAGGCGGCTGATCGCCGCCAGCCGCCGGCCGGGCCCCCGGCACGGGACCGCCGGGCCAGGGATCGCCGGGCCAGGGATCGCCGGGCCAGGAACTGCCGGGCCAGGGACACCGCGGCCCAGGACCCCCTACTGAGAGGAGCACTGCTCAGCCGTGAAGGTAGGTCACCCATGAAGGCCGTGGTGATGGCAGGCGGCGAGGGCACCCGGCTGCGGCCGATGACCGCCAGCCAGCCCAAGCCGATGCTCCCCGTGGTCAACCGGCCGATCATGGAGCACGTGATGCGGCTGCTCCGCCAGCACGGCTTCGACGAGACCGTGGTCACGGTCCAGTTCCTGGCCTCGCTCGTGCGCAACTACTTCGGCGACGGCGAGGAGTTCGGCATGAGCCTCCAGTACGCCACCGAGGAGACGCCGCTGGGCACGGCCGGCAGCGTGAAGAACGCCCAGGACGCGCTGCGCGACGAGCCGTTCCTGGTCATCTCGGGTGACGCGCTCACCGACATCGACCTGTCCGAGCTGGTCGCCTTCCACAAGACCAGCGGCGCGCTGGTCACGGTGGCGCTGACCCGGGTGCAGAACCCGCTGGAATTCGGCATCATCATCGCCGACGAGGACGGCCGCATCCAGCGCTTCCTGGAGAAGCCCACCTGGGGCCAGGTGTTCTCCGACACCGTCAACACCGGCATCTACGTGATGCAGCCCGAGGTGCTCGACGAGGTGCCGGCCGGCGAGACGGTGGACTGGTCGGGGGACGTGTTCCCGCGCCTGCTGGAGCGCGGCGCGCCGCTGTACGGCTTCGTGGCCGACGGCTACTGGGAGGACGTCGGCACCCACGAGAGCTACCTGAAGGCCCACGCCGACGTGCTGTCCCGGCGGGTGCAGGTGGACATCGAGGGGTTCGAGGTCTCGCCCGGCGTGTGGGTCGCCGAGGGCGCCGAGGTGGACCCGGACGCCGTGCTCACCGGCCCGGTCTGCGTGGGTGACTACGCCAAGATCGAGGCGGGAGCGCAGCTGCGCCAGTACACCGTGGTCGGCAGCAACGTGATCGTCAAGGAGGGCGCGTTCCTGCACCGGGCCGTGGTGCACAACAACGTGTACGTGGGCCGCGGGGTCACCATGCGCGGCTGCGTGATCGGCAAGAAGACCGACGTGATGGGCGCGGCCCGGATCGAGGAGGGCGCGGTCGTCGGGGACGAGTGCGTCATCGAGCCCGACGCCTACGTGTCGGCCGGGCGTCAAGGTGTACCCGTTCAAGACCATCGAGGCCGGGGCGGTCGTCAACACCAGCGTGATCTGGGAGTCCCGCGGCCAGCGCACCCTGTTCGGGGCCGCCGGAGTGTCCGGCCTGGTCAACGTGGAGATCACCCCGGAGCTGTGCGTCCGGCTGGCCAGCGCCTACGCCACCACGCTGCGCAAGGGCAGCACCGTGACCACCTCGCGCGACGTGTCCCGGGCGGCCCGGGCGCTCAAGCGGGCGGTGCACGGCGCGCTCAACGCCAGCGCGATCAACGTGGTCGACCTGGAGGCCCAGCCCATGCCGGTGGCCCGGTTCGAGACCGCGCGCAGCGAGTGCAGCGGCGGGATCGCGCTGCGCACCACGCCGGGCGACCCGGAGTCCATCGACATCATCTTCATGGACGCCGCGCGGCGCGGACATGTCCCAGTCGGCGCAGCGCAAGCTGGAGCGGGTGTTCTCCCGGCAGGAGTACCGGCGCGCGTTCCCCGGCGAGATCGCCGGGCTGACCTACCCGACCCGGGTGGTCGAGTCCTACATCGACGAGCTGCTGCGCCGCATCGACATGACCGGCGTGCGCGAGGCCGAGCTCAAGGTGGTCGCCGACTGCGCGGGCGGGACCGCCTCGCTGGTGCTGCCGGGCCTGCTCGGCCGCATCGGCGTGGACGTGCTGACGGTCAACAACCGGCTGGACGAGTCCTCGCCGACCCAGTCGCTGGCCCAGACCAGGGCCGGGATGCAGCGGCTGGCCGAGCTGGTCTCCTCCTCGCGGGCCGACTTCGGGGTCCGGTTCGACCCGGTGGGCGAGCGGCTGACGCTGGTCGACGACAAGGGCGCCCTGGTCAGCGACGACCGCGCCCTGCTGGTCGTGCTCGACCTGATCAGCGCCGAGCGGCGCGGCGGCCGGGCCGCGCTGCCGGTCACCACGACCCGGGTGGCCGAGCAGGTCAGCCGGTTCCACGGGGTGCAGCATCGACTGGACGCCGACCTCCCTGCACGGGCTGTACCAGGCCGCGGCGGGCGATGACGTGATCTTCGCGGCCGACGGCCGGGGCGGCTTCATCGTGCCCGAGTTCTCCCGCTCCATCGACGGCGTGGCGGCGTTCGCCCGGCTGCTCGGCCTGGTCGGCCAGGACCCGGCTGACGCTGAGCCAGATCCAGGACCGGATCCCGGACGCGCACCTGCTCAAGCGGTCCATCCCGACCCCGTGGGCGGCCAAGGGCATGGTCATGCGGACCGTGGTCGAGGCGGCCGGGGACCGGGAGATCGACACCACCGACGGCGTCCGCGTCGTCGAGCCGGGCCAGGGGCTGGATCCTGGTCCTGCCCGACCCGTCGGAGGCCGTCACGCACCTGTGGGCCGAGGGCGACGACGCCGACGAGGCGGCCGCGCTGCTGGACGAGTGGGCCGCGGTGGTGGAGCGGGCCGGCCGCTGAGCGGCGAGGCTCGTGCCTGCGGTTACCGGCGCCGCGGCCCCGGCCGACTGTGGACGCGGAGGCCTCCTGGCGTGAGAGAATCGCGACCATCGCCGAGTTGTCGGTGTGTGTCGGAGGTGCGGCCAGGATGTGGCGCAGGCGTCGGGGAGGTGCCCAAGGGGGCTCGGGTCGGCCGGATGCGGCCGCGCGCGGGGCTCCCGGCGACCCGCGCGTGGTGGCCCCGTCAGCCGCGGGCCCTGGGCTACCCGGCGCGCGTGGCGCATGGACCGGCGCGACCGCGGCGCGGGTAGCGTTGAGCACGCCACCGGAGTACGCGCGCAGCGCGTGCCGTGGCGGGCATGGCCGCCGCGCCGGTGGCCAGCCCGATGAGCGGGAGGCCAGGGGAGCAGATGCCGAGTGTGTACTGCACCGGGTGCGGTGAGGCCAATCCGGAGGGCGCGCGCTTCTGCTCGCAGTGCGGCACGGCCGCTGATCCGCGGCCAGGGCGGCCGCGTCGCCGACACCACCTCCACGATCTCCCTGGGCGGCACCGACCTGGCTGAGGAGTCCGGTGACGAGTCCGACGCCGATGCCGCCGCGCTCGACGCTGCTGCCCGCCGGGCACCGCGCTGCTGGTCGTGCGCCGCGGCCCGAACGCGGGCAGCCGCTTCCTGCTGGACAGCGACCTGACGCTGGTCGGCCGGCACCCGGACAGCGACATCTTCCTCGACGACGTCACCGTCTCCCGCCGCCACGCCGAGTTCTACCGGCAGCGGCGGCCGGTTCACCGTGCGCGACGTGGGCAGCCTGAACGGCACCTACGTGAACCGCGAGCGGATCGAGGAGACCGACCTGAGCGGCGGTGACGAGGTGCAGATCGGCAAGTTCCGGCTGGTCTTCCTGCTCGGCCCGCGCTCGCAGGCGGAATACGGCGGCGGAGGCTCGCAGGTCGGGGGATGAGCGCTCAGCCCGCCCGCGGCTACCTCAGCATCAGCGAGGTGCTGGCCCAGCTCCGCGCTGAGTTCCCGGACATCAGCGTGTCCAAGATCAGGTTCCTGGAGACCGAGGGGCTGATCGCGCCGGCCCGCGCCCCGTCCGGCTACCGCCGGTTCGCCGCCGCCGACGTGGAGCGGCTCCGCTACATCCTCACCGCGCAGCGCGACCAGTACCTGCCGCTGCGGGTGATCAAGGAGCGGCTGGCCCGCGCGACCTGGGCGCGGCCCGGGAGCGAGTGCGGCCGCGGTGCCCGCGCAGTCCGGCCGCCGCGGACGACCGGCGGGCCGACGACCGGCGGGCCGGGGACCGGCGCAGTGCGGACGGCCAGGCCGACGGGGCCGCCCGCGGCTGACCCGCCGGGAGCTGCTCGACCGGGCCGGCATCACCGACCCGCAGCTCACCGAGCTGGAGATGTTCGGGCTGCTGCGCAGGGCCGGGCCGCCTGTACGGGCCGCGACGCGCTCGAGGTGGCCGCGACCGCGGCCGCGCTGGGCGGCCTACGGCGTGCAGCCCCGGCACCTGCGGGCCGTCCGGGCCGCCGTCGAGCGCGAGATCGACCTCATCGAGGACGTCGTGGCGCCGATCCTGAAGCAGCGCGGCGCCGGGGCCCGCGAGCAGGCCGGGCAGACCGCCGGCGAGCTGGCCGGCCCTGGCCGTGCGGCTGCACCGGGCCCTGATCGAGGGCGCGCTGGCCGAGGCCGGGCTGTCGAGGCGGCTGGCCGAGGCCGGGCCTCGCCGGCCGGCCGCCGCGCCGGCCGGGTCGGCCCGCGGCGACGGCCGGGGCCGCCGCGGCGTCGGCGGGCGCGAGCGCATGAGCCGGCCGGCGGGTCCAGAGCCCGGGGCGTCGACCGGGCGCCCGCGATACCGGGTGTACGTTGACAAAGGGAGTGCCTGCGAGCACCAGGGGAATGGCAGTAAGCAGGGATCGCCACTGAGGGCAGCGCATGAGGCGCGTGTGAGGACGGAGCCGCTGTGAGGCAGATGGAGGTCGTCGGCGTCCGGGTTGAGATGCCGACGAACAACCCCATCGTCCTGCTGAAGGAGATGCAGGGGGAGCGGTACCTGCCGATCTGGATCGGCCCGATGGAGGCGACGGCGATCGCGTTCGCCCAGCAGGGCATGGTCCCGCAGCGGCCGCTGACCCACGACCTGATGCGTGACGTGCTGGCCGCCCTGGATATCCGGCTGACGACGGTGAACATCACCGCGCTGCGCGACGGGATCTTCTTCGCCGACCTGATCTTCTCCAACGGCAAGGAGGTCAGCGCCCGGCCGTCGGACTCGATCGCGCTCGCGCTGCGCACCGGCGCCACGATCTTCGCCAGCGACGAGATCCTCGACGAGGCCGGGGTGGCCATCCCGGACGAGCAGGAGGACGAGGTCGAGAAGTTCCGCGAGTTCCTGGACACGATCTACCCCGGAGGACTTCGGCCGGTCCACCTGAGCGCCGGCAAGCCGGTCAGGCGGACATAAACGATCTTCTGCGACGCGCCGTGTCCGGTCGTTGACGGGCTGACGCCGTCGGCCTACGGTGCGAAGTGTGCACCCAGGGATCTCACCAGGGATAGCTGGACCTGGGCCGGAGGTGGGCGTGGCGGTAATGAGGGGCGAGGGAGCCGGCGCGGGTACGCGCAGCGCCGGCCTGCCGCACCGCGCAGGACGTCGGCGAGCAGGGCCTGCTGTTCGACGCAGACCGATCGGGCTCGGCGAGCCCGGACGACGTCGGCTACCGCGGTCCGACGGCCTGCGCCGCGGCCGGGATCACCTACCGGCAGCTCGACTACTGGGCGCGGACCGGCCTGGTCCAGCCGACCGTGCGCGCCGGCCAGCGGCTCCGGCTCGCAGCGGCTCTACGGATTCCGCGACATCCTGGTGCTCAAGGTGGTCAAGCGGCTGCTGGACACCGGGATCTCGCTCCAGCAGATCCGGGCCGCCGTCGAGCACCTGCGCGACCAGGGGCGCCACCGACCTGGCCGAGGTCACGCTGATGAGCGACGGCGTCAGCGTCTACGAGTGCACCTCGCCCGATGAGGTCGTCGACCTGCTCCAGGGCGGCCAGGGCGTGTTCGGCATCGCGCTCGGCCGGGTCTGGCGCGAGGTCGAGGGCACGCTGGCCGACCTGCCCGCCGAGCGGGCCGACGGCGACGCCGACGCCGGCTGCTCGCGCAGCCGACGAGCTGGCCCGCCGCCGCGTCCGCAAGACCGGCTGAGCCGCGCATTACCAGGGCCGGTCGCCCGGTCAGCGCCACCCTGATGCCGTCCGGGCCTGGTCGTCCTAGGCCGGGTCGCCGCCGCGCTCAGCCAGCGCGGCCACGCCCGCCGATGAACAGGTCGATCCCGAGCCGGTAGTGAAACTCCGGTCTCGCAGGCGGTCATCGGCCCGGCCGCCACCACCAGCGCGCGGGAACCGGTCCGGCGGCAGCATGGCCAGCCGGATCCGGTGCTGGCGCATGACCTCGGTCCGCTCCTCGGCCGACAGCGTCGGATGGAAGCCCGGCTCGCTCATCACCAGCATCAGCCCGGTCCACAGCGCGCTGCGCGCGATCTCGCTGGCCTGCCCGGCGTCGAAGCCGCCGCCGCCCGCAGCACCTCCAGGGCCGCCTCGGTGGCCGCCATCGACGCCTCGCCGTGCAGCTTCTCGCCCGCCAGCAGCAGGTGCGACGCCGACGGGTGGACGCGCAGCATCCGCACCAGCGACTCCATCAGGCCCCGCAGCTGGGTGATGCCAGTCCGCCGCCGGGTCCAGGCTCGACGTCGATCTCCGCCCACACCCGGTCGCCCAGCGCCATCAGCAGATCTTCCTTGCTCCGGAAGTGCCAGTACAGCGCCATCGGGGTCACGCCCAGGTCCTGGGCCAGCCGCCGGATGGTGAGCGCCTCGAGGCCCGGGGCGTCGGCCAGCGCGAGCGCGCGGTCGACCACCGCCGACTTGCTCAGCCGAGCCCGGTCGCCGTCGCTTGCCCCATCCGGGTCCTGCGCCGCTGTCACGGCGCGGTCCCAGGGGCCGGATTCTTCTGTCTGGTAGCCATCGCTTGACAACTATACGCCGTACAAGCCATGCTGGGCCAGTACCAGTTATACGCCGTACAGGAACTAAGTACACGTGCGGAGTACATGTCCGGTGTACATGGGCGCGGTGAGAGGAGCCGAGCGAGATGCCTAGGCGCTGGTGGACCCTGGTGGCGGTGAGGCTCGCCACCTTCATGACCTATCTCGACAACAACGTGATCAACGTCGCGATCCCGACCATCCAGCGCGACCTGCACTTGTCGGTGGCTGGCCTGGAGTGGGTGGTCAGCAGCTACATCCTGGTCTTCGCCGGGCTGCTGCTGGCCGGCGGCCGGCTGGCCGACGTCTACGGCCGGCGCCGGTTCTTCGTGGCCGGCCTGTCGATATTCACGCTGTCTTCGCTGGCTGCCGGGCTGGCCGGCAGCGGCGGCGCGCTCATCGCCGCGCGGCTGTTCCAGGGCCTGGGGGCCGCGCTCCTGGTGCCGGCCACGCTGGCCATCATCATGGCCACCTTCGACAGCGCCAGGGAGCGAGCCGCGGCCATCGGGGCGGTGTCGGCCATCGGGGCGCTGGCCCTGGGCCTGGGCCCGCTGATCGGCGGCCTCATCAGCCAGCACCTGCACTGGGGCTGGATCTTCTTCATCAACGTGCCCATCGGCGTGGTCACCCTGGGCATCACGATGTTCAGCGTCCGCGAGTCGCGCGGCTCGGGCGCGGGGCGACTCGACGTGCCCGGCCTGGTTGCCTCGGCCATCGCCCTGTTCGCGCTGACCTACGCGCTGATCGAGGGGCACGACAAGGGCTGGACCTCGGGCCTGATCGTGACCTCGTTCGCGGTCGCGGCCGCGGCCGCCGCGCTGTTCCTGCTCATCGAGGGCCGCAGCCAGCACCCGATGATCTCGCTGCCGCTGTTCCGCTCGGGAGCGTTCAGCGGGGGGACGGTGACCATGATGCTGTGGGCGTTCGGGGTGTTCGGGATCTACTTCTTCACCTCGCTCTACCTCCAGGACATCCTGGGCTTCTCGCCGACCAAGGCGGGCCTGGCCTTCGTCCCGATGGCGCTGTGCATTGCCGTGTCCGCCGTTCTGGCCCAGCCCGTGTCGGCCCGCCTGCGGCCCTACCGGACGGTCGCGCTGGGCATGCTGATCATGGCCGGCGGCCTGGTGCTGTTTGCCCGGCTCGGCCAGGGCGCGACCTTCGCCGGCCTGATGCCCGGCTTCGTGGTCTTCGGCACGGGTGCGGGCCTGATGCAGGTGCCGCTGACCAACGCGGTGCTGCACGCCATGCCGCCGGCCCGGTCGGGGGTGGCCTCGGCGGTGTTCAACGCCTCCCGCGAGGTGGCCGGCCTGCTCGGCATCACGATCATCGGCGCGATCCTGCGCTCCCGTCAGGGCGACGCCCTGCACCATGGCACCGCTCCGGCGCAGGCGTTCCTGGACGGCTACCACGCCGGCCTGATCGTCACCATCGCGCTGGTCGCGGTCGGCGCCGTCGTGAGCTATCTGTCTTTGCGGCGGGCGCCTGACCTGATCGCCTCGGAGGCCGGCAGCACACGTGAGCTGGCTGATACGCCTGCGCCAGATGAGCAGCCGGTGACGGTCAGCCAGGCTTAGGCTGGCGGTCCTGTCATGATCGTGACCGATTCGCCGCGGCGAATCGGTCACGATCATGTTGTCAGCCGGTGGGCGAGCGAGGAGGGCCGGGGCGTCAGAGGCTTTGCCACGCTGGAGTTCCAGCTGATGCTGCTGCGCCGGATGGCCGACTACCAGCCGGTCCTGGTCCGGCAGGCCGTCGCCGCCCTGGGCGTGCCGCCGCCCGCGCTGCGGGAGGCCAACCGGCGCTGGCAGGCGATGGTGCGGTCCCGGACCTTCCCCGACGGCCTGGACCGGCTGCAGCTGATCCTCGGCCCGCCCGAGGCCCTGTTCACCCGCGAGTTCGGCGCCGCGGTCCACGAGGTCGCGCACTGGCGGCTGCCGCTGTGGCCCCAGCTCCGCTACGAGGCGATCGTCCTGCCCGGCGGCCCGTCGCTCCAGGAGTGGCTGGTCCGGCCGGACCCGGCCACGCGCCCGGAGCTGGCCCGCGCGGCGGACGTGCGGCCTTGGAGCTGTGTCGTGGCCGACCTGGAGCACGCGTTCGGGCCGGTGGAGCACGAGGACGGCGACGCGCCCAGCCGCTGGACCGTGGTGTTCGCCGGCCCGGCGGGGCCGGGCGTTACCTGGCCCGGTTCACCTGGGGGCTGGTGCAGACCGTCAGCCCGCTGGCCGCCTGAATATATCTGTCAGGACGACGAAAGTCTCTCGTTAAATTCACGTTATATCGTGTTAAGGTGTCGCGGTGCAGGCGACCATATCGGTGCGGGATCTCCGCAAGTCCTACGGCTCCCTGGCCGCCGTCGACGGCATCACCTTCGAGGTGGGGCAGGGCGAGTTCTTCGCCATCCTCGGCCCCAACGGCGCCGGGAAGACCACCACGCTGGAGATCCTCGAGGGCCTGCGCAAGGCCGACAGCGGCGAGGTCACCGTGCTCGGCCAGCACGCCCTGGCCGCGCAACCCGGCGCTGCTGCCGCGGATCGGGGTGCAGCTCCAGGCCTCCTCGTTCTTCGAGCGGCTCACCGCCCGCGAGCAGATCGAGACGTTCGCCTCGCTGTACGGGGTGGGCGCGCAGCGGGCCGACGAGATGCTCGGCGTGGTCGGGCTCACCGAGCAGGCCGCGACCCAGTACCGAGAAGCTCTCCGGCGGCCAGGCGCAGCGGCTGTCCATCGCCTGCGCGCTGGTGCACGACCCCGAGCTGGTGTTCCTGGACGAGCCGACCGGCGCGCTGGACCCGCAGGCCCGGCGCAACCTGTGGGACCTGCTGCGGCAGATCAACGCCGACGGCCGCACCGTCGTGCTCACCACGCACCACATGGACGAGGCCGAGATCCTGTGCGACCGGGTGGCCATCATGGACCACGGCAAGATCCTGCGAGGCCGGGCCGCCCGCCGCGCTGGTCCGCGGGCTGGACCAGCCGACCCGGATCAGCGTCGAGTCCGGCCAGCTCGACGCCGAGCAGGCCACGGCGCTGGCCGCCCAGGCCGGCGGCGGCCCGTCGACGTCAGCGACGACGGGGTGTCGCTGACCATCGCCACCCGCGAGCCCGCCCCGGTGCTGGCCGGGCTGGCCGACCGCAGCGCGCTGGCCGGGCTGCGGGTGCGGGCGCCACCCTGGAGGACGTGTTCCTCCAGCTGACCGGACGGGAGTACCGGGCATGACGGCGATGCCGGTCTCCAGGCGCTGCGCAGCCTGTCCCGGGCCATGTTCCGCGGCTTCGTCCGGGACCGGGCGGCACTGATCTTCACGATCCTGATCCCGGTGCTGTTCCTGCTGCTGTTCGGCTCGATCTACAAGAGCACCAGCGCGCCCAAGGTCAGCGTCGTGGAGGTCGGCCAGGTCAGCGCTGCTCGACCAGGCCGAGGCTGCCGCGCACGGCCAGCTCGGCCAAGTCCTACCATCACCCACTCGGCCGGCCTGCCCAGCGCGCTCAGCCACGTCCGCAAGGGCACCTACGACGCCGCCGTGCAGGAGCAGGGCAGCAACCTGGTCGTGCACTACTCCATCGCCGACCAGACCACCGCCGGCATCGTGCAGGCCGTGTTCACCTCGATCGTGCAGCAGGCCGACCAGGCCGCGGCGGGCAAGTCCGGCGGGTTCGGGCTGAAGACCCGGCAGGTCGAGGACAAGTCACTCAAGCCCATCCAGTACCTGGCCCCCGGCCTGCTGGGCTGGGCCATCGCCTCGGGCGGCGCGTTCGGCGCCGCGATCACGCTGGTCACCTGGCGGCAGAACAAGCTGCTGCGGCGGCTGCGGCTGGCCCCGGTGAGCACGGGCTCGGTGGTGCTGGCCCGGGTCGGCATCAGCGTGGTGCTCGCGCTGGTCCAGCTGGCCGTGTTCCTGGCCATCGCCACCACGCCGTACTTCGGGCTGAAGCTCACCTCGTCCTGGTGGATGTCGATCCCGGTGGTCATCTGCGGGACGCTGGCGTTCATGTCCATCGGCCTGCTGGTCGGCTCGTTCGCCAAGACCCAGCAGGCGGCCACCTCCATCGCGAACCTGATCATCCTGCCGATGGCGTTCCTGGGCGGGGCGTTCATCCCGCTGGACTACGCGCCCGCCTGGATCCGCGACGTGTCCTACGCGATGCCGCTGCGCTACCTGGTCACCGGCATGCAGGACGTGATGGCCAGGGGCGAGGGGCCGGCCTCGGCGCTGCCCGCCATCGGCATCCTGCTCGGCCTGGCCGCCGTCTTGACGCTGATCTCGGTCCGGGTCTTCCGCTGGGACGACGTCTAGTCCGCTAGTCCGCGCTGGTCATCGCCGTCGGCTCCGCGGCGGCTGGGGCGGCCGCCAGTACCTGTCCGGTGGCCGGGACGCCGCCGGGGAACGTGACCGGCAGCCCGGCGGCGAGCAGCACCCCGGGCCGGTCCATGAGCTGGAAGTGCAGGTGCGGCTCGGACGAGTTGCCGCACGCCGCCAGCGGCTGGCCTGCCTGGACCCGGTCGCCCTTGCAGACCAGGACCGACCGGCGGCGCAGGTGGCGGCCGATCGGTCACGATCATGATCTGCCGCCGGACCGGTCGGCCTTATCGGAGCTTCCGGCCTGGCCGTAACCCGTCCCGCTCACGCCAGCCCCACCCACACCCCACACCCCACACCCCACTCGCCTCTCTGGCCGCGCCCCCGCCGGTGATCATGAGCGTGGGTGCTTAGTTGCCTACACCCGGGTGTAGGCAACTAAGCACCGACGGGCCGCAGGCAGCCAGCCCGAGGGCGCCGCGGCTGATAACAGCAAGAAGCAGCCTGCTGCGACCGACTGGGCCATCGGACAGCCCGGCGTCCGGCCGGGGAGCTGGGGATCGAGTAAGCTCAGGGGCGCTGAACATGCCGGCCGGGAGAGATCCCGCGCGGCCAGCGCGGGGCGCCGAAGGGGCAACCTCCCCGGAACCTCTCAGGCATCAGGGACCGGTCGGCATGGGCATCTCTGGAGCCGCGCTCGCGGGCCGCGTCAGCGCGGCCGGGCGTCGCCGGTGACAGAGGGGGAGTTGGTCACTGCACGAGTGCCGGCCCAGGGGAGGCTCCCGATGAACTTCGCCGACTCGTCATATCGGCCCGTCGCGGGTCGCAGGAACAGCACCTGCTCGCCGCCGTCGGCTACGGCTCGCTGGACGAGCTGACCGCCGCCGCGCTGCCGGGCCAGGTCACCGGCGGCGACGCCCCGGCTGGACCTGCCCGCGCCGCTGTCCGAGGCGGAGGCCCTGGCCGAGCTGCGCCGCCTGGCGGGCCGCAACCAGGTGCTGCACCTCGATGATCGGCCTGGGCTACTACGACACCGTCACCCCGGCCGTGATCCGCCGCAACGTGCTGGAGAACCCGGCCTGGTACACGGCCTACACGCCGTACCAGCCGGAGATCTCGCAGGGGCGGCTGGAGGCGCTGCTCAACTTCCAGACCATGGTCGGCCGACCTGACCGGGCTGCCGGTGGCCGGGCGCGTCGATGCTGGACGAGGCGACCGCCGCCGCCGAGGCGATGACCCTGGCCCGCCGGGTGACCGGCCAGGGGCACGATCTTCCTGGCCGACGCCGGCTGCCTGCCGCAGACCCTGGCCGTGCTGGCCACCCGGGCCGAGCCGCTCGGCATCGAGCTGGTCACCGCGCCGGTGACCCCGGAGCTGATCGCGGCCCAGCCGGACGGCGAGCTGTTCGGCGTGCTGCTGCAGTACCCGGCGGCCGACGGCGCGATCACCGACCCCCGGCCGGTGATCGAGGCAGCGCACGAGCGCGGCGCCCAGGTGGCGGTGGCCGCCGACCTGCTCGCGCTGACCCTGCTCACCCCGCCGGGCGAGCTGGGCGCCGACATCGCGGTCGGCACCACGCAGCGGTTCGGCGTGCCGATGGGCTACGGCGGCCCGCACGCGGGCTACATCTGCGTCCGCGACGGGCTCAAGCGCCAGCTGCCCGGCCGGCTGGTCGGCGTCTCGGTGGACGCCGACGGCCAGCCCGCCTACCGGCTCGCGCTGCAGGCCCGCGAGCAGCACATCCGCCGCGAGAAGGCGACCAGCAACATCTGCACCGCCCAGGTCCTGCTGGCCGTCATGGCCGGGATGTACGCCGTGTACCACGGCCCGGAGGGGCTGACCGCGATCGCCCGCCGCGTGCACGCGCGCGCGTCGGCCCTCGCGTCCGCGCTGAACGACCTTGGCTTCGTAACAAGTGGTGCCCCGGCCTTCTTCGACACCGTGCGCGTGACGCTGCCCGGCCGGGCGGCGCAGGCCGTCGAGCGGGCCCGGGCCGCGGGGTACAACCTGTACCTGGCCGGGCCGGACGCAGCTCCAGGTCGCCTGCGACGAGACGACGACACCGGCGCAGCTCCGGGACGTGCTGGCGGCCATCGCCGGCCCGGTGCCCGGCTTCCGGACGAGCTGCCCGCGGCGCCGGCGGCGCTGCCCGCCGAGCTGGCCCGGACCAGCGCGTTCCTCACCCACCCGGTGTTCAGCGCGCACCGCAGCGAGACCGCCATGCTGCGCTACCTGCGGCGGCTGGCCGACCAGGACATCGCCCTGGACCGGTCGATGATCCCGCTCGGCTCGTGCACCATGAAGCTCAACGCGGCCGCCGAGATGGAGGCCATCACCTGGCCCGAGTTCGCCGGGCTGCACCCGTTCGCGCCGCCCGAGCAGGCGGCCGGCTACGCCGAGCTGATCGGCGGCCTGGAGGCGGCTGCTGGCCGAGATCACCGGCTACGACGCTGGTGTCGCTGCAGCCCAACGCCGGGTCCCAGGGCGAGCTGGCCGGCCTGCTGGCCATCCGCGACTACCACCGCGCCAGCGGCGAGCCCGAGCGGAACGTCTGCCTGATCCCGGAGTCGGCGCACGGCACCAACGCGGCCAGCGCCGTGCTGGCCGGCCTGCGCGTGGTCGTGGTCAAGTGCGGCGCCGACGGCGACGTCGACCTGGCCGACCTGCGGGCCAAGCTGGCCGCCCACGAGGGCGCCATCGCGGCGATCATGGTCACCTACCCGTCCACCAACGGCGTGTTCGAGGAGACCGTCGGCGAGGTGTCGGCCGAGGTGCACGCGGCCGGGCGGCCAGGTCTACATCGACGGCGCCAACCTGAACGCGCTGGTCGGCCTGGCCCGCTGGCCGAGCTCGGCGCCGACGTCTCGCACCTGAACCTGCACAAGACCTTCTGCATCCCGCACGGCGGCGGCGGCCCGGGCGTCGGCCCGGTCGCGGTGCGGGCCCACCTGGGCCCGTTCCTGCCCGGCCACCCGTGCTGGACCGGCCCGCGGTGGTCAGCGGCGAGTTCGGCGCGGCCCCCGAGGGCGGCTGGGCCGGCCCGGTGGCGGCGGCACCGTACGGCTCGGCGGGGATCCTGCCCATCTCGTGGGCCTACATCCGGCTGATGGGCGCCGACGGGCTGCGCCGGGCGACCCAGGTCGCGATCCTGGCCGCCAACTACGTGGCCCGGCGGCTGGACCCGCACTTCCCGGTGCTCTACACCGGGCGCGGCGGGCTGGTCGCCCACGAGTGCATCCTGGACCTGCGGCCGCTCGCCGCGCAGACCGGCGTGACCGCCGAGGACGTGGCCAAGCGGCTGATCGACTACGGCTTCCACGCGCCGACCATGTCCTTCCCGGTGGCCGGCACGCTGATGGTCGAGCCGACCGAGAGCGAGGACCTGGCCGAGCTGGACCGGTTCTGCGAGGCCATGATCGCCATCCGGCAGGAGATCGACCGGGTCGCCTCGGGCGTCTTCGACAGCCAGGACAACCCGCTCAAGAACGCCCCGCACACCGCGAGCATGCTGATCAGCGGGGACTGGAAGCACGGCTACGACCGCGAGGTGGCCGCCTACCCGGCGGGCGTGGACCGGCGGTCCAAGTACTGGCCCCCCGTCCGGCGCATCGACCAGGCCTACGGCGACCGCAACCTGGTCTGCGCCTGCCCCCCGCCGGAGGCGTTCGAGGACTGACCGAACGGCGGCCGCCCGGGTTGCCCCGGCTGGCCGCCGGCGGCGGTGAAACTCCCGGTTAGCGGCGTGCGGGACTCGCCGGCCGCGGTTGGCCATCATGGACCGAGCCGCCGGATTGGCCCGGCCTCGGACAAGGGGGATTACCTGATGTTGAGCCGCCACGCCTCGCCGCTGCTCGTGCTGGGCGTGATCGCCTGCCTGGCCGCCCCGGCGGGCCCGGCCAGCGCGTCGTTAGCCCGCACGGCGCCGCCGCGCACGACGACCATCTGCCAGCAGCTCGGCTGGACGCCGGTGACCACGCCGGGCGGCGGCCGGTACATCGTGCGCAACGACAACTTCGGCGGCCGGACCGAGTGCATCAGCAACGACGGCCTGCGGCCCAACTTCAGCGTGACCAGCTCGGCGGCCCGCAGCCACGGGCCCGACCCGGCCGCCTACCCGTACGTGTTCTACGGGTGCAGCTGGGACCTGTGCACGGGCCAGTCCGTGCTGCCCGCGCCGGTGACCCGGGTCCGCGCGGCCAGCGCGAGCTGGTCCATCGCCACCCGGGCGCCGGGCCGCTGGAACGCGGCGTTCGACATCTGGTTCGGCCGGCACCGCTCCGCCTACCGCGATCAGGCCACCGGCGCCGAGCTGATGATCTGGCTGAACGCCCACAACGACCCGGCCACCCGGGCCAAGACCTTCCGGGCTGACCACCGCCGCTGGTACGTGTACCACTGGGTGGCCCGGCTCGGGAGCAAGCACTGGAATTACGTCCAGATCCGCGCGGTGCACCCGACGACCCGCGTGACCGGCCTGAACCTGCTGCCGATCATGAGGCACGTCGAGAACATGGGCCTGATCCGGCGGGACTGGTGGATGCTCAACGTGGAGTCCGGGTTCGAGATCTGGACCGGCGGCACCGGCCTGGCCACCAAGTCGTTTTCCGCGCATATCCGGACCTGACGGAGCGGCGACCGGTGACACACTGGGGCCCATGCAGCTCATCGACAACGCGGGACGGCTCACCCGGACGGCGGACGGCAGCGCGCACTGGGTGGAGCAGCTGCGCGTGCCTGACCTGAGCGTCGGCACCTACAGCATCCCGGCCGGCGGCACCGACGATCAGCAGCCGCACACCGAGGACGAGATCTACGTGATCACCGCGGGCCGGGCCACGCTGACCGCCGGGCCCGAGGGGGCGGATCGGGTGGACGTGAGCCCCGGCTCGGTCGTGTACGTGGCGGCCGGGGAAGTCCATCGCTTTGTCGATATCACCGAGGACCTGGCCGCGCTGGTCCTGTTCGCGCCGGCCGAGGAGACCCGTGCCTGAAGCCGGGGATCCGGCCGCCGGGGTACCGGTGGTCGCGGTGGCCAGCGGCAAGGGCGGGGTGGGCAAGACCACGGCCGCGGTCAACCTGGCGCTGGCGCTGACCGCCGGCGGCGTGCGCACCGGCCTGGTCGACGCCGACCTGTACGGGCCGGATGCCGCGCACATGATGGGCCTGCGCCGGCAGCGCGAGGCCGCCCACCTGACCGTGTTCGCGCCCCCCGGCGCGGCGGCCGAGCGGCTCCAGGCCGTCGAGCGGCACGGCGTCCAGCTCGCCTCGGCGGCGTTCCTGATGGGGGAGTCGCAGGGGCTGGGCATCGGCGCGCCCATCGCGGAGCTGCTGGTCCACCGGCTGATCAGCGGCACCCAGTGGGCGGACCTGGACTGCCTGGTCGTGGACCTGCCGCCGGGCACCGCCGACGTCCAGCAGCTGGTGTTCCGGCTGCGGCGGCGGCGCACGTTCGTGCTGCTGGTGGTGACCCCGCAGGTGGTCGCGCACCGGGACGCGCACCGGCTGCTTGACAGCCTGGGCCGCGGCCAGGCGGACATCCTGGGCGGCATCGAGAACATGGCCGGCCAGGTCTGCCCGAGCTGCGGCGAGACCACCGCGCTGTTCCCGCCCGCGCCGCCGGACGAGGCCATCTGGGCCAAGGTGCCCAGGCTGGCCAGCGTGCCGTTCAGCGCCAGGGCCGCGCAGGACGCCGACCGCGGCCAGCCGGTCATGGTCACCCGCGCGGTGCCCCAGCAGGTCGCGGCCTACGAGCAGGTGGCCGACGAAGTCCGGGACGCGCTGTGGTCCGGCGGCCAGCGCCCCGGCCTCAACTAGTCAGATCGTGTAGGCCAGCGCGCTGACCACCTGGCGGCCGAGATCCTCGTCGCCCAGCACCGTGACCTGGTCGCTGACCTGCTCCGGGCGGACCCGGCCGCCGCACAGCCGGGTGAATGTGCCCAGCGGCAGCCGGATGGTCGCCGTGGCCAGGCCCCGGCAGCTCGTCGGCCAGCCGGGCCCGGCCCGCCACCACCACGTGCAGCCGGCGCGGCCGCGGCCCGGTCAGGTCGAAGGTCACCGACGAGCCGTCCGGGGCCTGAGCCCGCTTGCCCACCAGGTAGCCCAGGGCCAGCGCGATCTCGTCCACCGACAGCTGCGCGCCGGGCCCGTCCTCGTTGCCCGGCTGGCCGGCCGCGTCGCGGATGTCCTGCTCGTGCATCCAGCAGTCGAAGACCCGGATCTGCATGAACCGCGCGTAGGTGGCCTGGCCGGCGGGCGTCCAGGACGGCGCGTGGAAGTCCTCCTCGGCCATGCTCGTCAGAGCGGCCAGGCGCTCGGTGGTGACGGCGCGCAGCCGCTCCAGCATCCGGGCCGGCGGCTCGGTCCGCAGCGACTCCACCCAGACCTCGTTCAGCTCGCCGATGTCGTTGTGCACGTGCGGGCGGCTCCGCAGGTCGGCCAGGCACGGCGCGGGCTGCTGGCCGCACAGGGTCATCTCGGTGCCCAGGATGTGCGAGGTCACGTCGTGCACCGACCAGCCCGGGCACGGGGTCGGCGCGGCCCACTGGGCCTCGTCCAGGCCGGCCAGCAGGCCGTCGATGGCCGCCCACTCGGCGGCCAGTCCTCCGACGATCGTGTCCTTGTCCATCAGGTACCCGTCCTGTCTGGCTCGGTCTCGGTCCGGTCTGGCTCGGTCTCGGCCTGCTCGAGCTGGATGACCCGGCCGCGGTCGATGCTGACCCAGTCCCGGCCGCGCAGGTAGGGCTGCAGCACGGCGAGGATGCGGGCCGAGTCCGCCGCCGACTTAGGCCGCTGGAGCTCGAACACCCCCGGCAGGTCGGCCAGGCCGGTCATCACGTTCCACAGCGCCAGCGCCGCCTGGCCGGTCGGCGGGTCCACCAGCACCGGCCCGAACAGCGACGTCCCGTCCGGGAAGAACAGCGTCGGCACCCCGAACCCGCCCGCGTCCACCACCCGCTGGTGGTCGGCCCGGACCTCGTCGTGAGTGCTGGGATCGCCGATCGCCGCGTCCAGGAAGTCCCCGCCCACGCCCAGCCCGGCCAGCAGCCCGCGGGCCACCTCCGGGTCATGCGGCTTGCCGCCCTGCTC
Source organism: uncultured Actinomycetota bacterium (assembly GCA_963730265.1). GTDB lineage: Bacteria > Actinomycetota > Actinomycetes > Streptosporangiales > Streptosporangiaceae > DASUBV01. Next base: position 1,802,271 of record CAVSRG010000009.1, on the reverse strand, counting down.
GTGCAGCAGCCGCCCGGTCACCGCGTACCACTCGTCGAGCAGGGCCGGGTCCCGGCGGCGCAGCGCCGCGCCGATCCGCATCAGCGACCAGCCGTAGGACCAGGGCCGCTCCCAGGGGTGCTTCTTGCCCTCGGCCCGGTTGATCTCCTCCAGGCTGAAGAACCGCCAGTCCACGTGCAGCCCGGTGCGGGCTCGGACCTCGCGAATCCACCGCGAGGCCTGGTAGGCGAACGGGCACATCGGATCGAAGTGAAAGCTGACCGCGTCCCTGTTCATGCCGCCGCCAGGCGGCGCGGGGGGGATAGGGGGGTCGTACCCCCTGGCGGCACGGTCATGGCCGGACTCCTGGCTCGGTGAGATAGGCCGCGATCATCCCGCGCAGCCCGGCGCCGATCTCGCCCGCCGGGCTGGCCCGTACCTTGGCCAGCAGGATCAGGCCCTGCGTCTGGGCCAGGATCGCGTGGGCCAGGTCGTCGGGGTCGGTGCCCGGCCGCAGCACCCCGGCCGCCGCCGCCCGGCGGCAGGCCCCGGCCAGCCGTTCCTGCCAGCGCCCGAACACCTCGGCGATGTGCCCGCCTAGCTCGGGGTCGATGGTGGCCAGCTCGGCGGCCAGGTTGCCGAACGGGCAGCCGACGATCCGGCCGAACCGCCGCTCGAACCCCTCCTGGACGTGGGCCACCGCGACCGCCACCGCGAGCACCTCTCCGGCCGCGTCCCGCGCCGGGCCGGACCGCAGCTCAAGCTGCCGCTCGAACTCCCCGGCGTGCAGGTCGATGACGGCCCGGCCCAGGTCCGCCTTGGCCGGGAAGAAGTGGTAGAAGCTGCCCTTGTGCACGTCCGCCGCCGCGCAGACGTCCGCGATCCCGACCGAGGTGTAGCTGCGGGTCAGGAACAGCCGGGCCGCGGACCGCACGATCCGGTCCCTGGTGCCGGGCTGGTCGGGCATGGCCCGGACTGTAACGTGTTCTTGGTTGACCGGTCAACTCTCAGTTTGAGGATGGCTGATCGCGCTCGTCCTCGGCGCAGGGCTGTGCGGCCCGGCTCGGCTCGGCTCGGCCTGCATGGCACCACCGCCCCGCTGGCCCCGCCAGCAACGCGGTGCCGGCTCCTGCCAGCGCGCTGGCTGCCGGAGGTACCGAAACCCACACCGCAGCGTCGCTGTCCATATGCGCCATCCGGGCCGGCGCGCCTTACGGTCGGCCAGATCAGGTCCTGCGGCGTCGCCGGAACGGGGTCGTCCATCAGCGCGGAAACCCGTCAGCGAATATCGCTGACCGATGTCCGTGCTCATGACGGCCTCCTGACGACAGTCGGCTCCTGCCAGCGACTTGGCTCCTGGATGTACCGAAACCCGCACCCCGTTGTGGGTAACGGGACATCCACGAGGCGGTGATCGGGCGGGTGGGCCGGGTGAGGGCCGGGCGGCCGTCGCGGCCGTGTGGCTAGTCGGGGGCGGACTCGATGACGCGGCCCTTCCACTCGCCACCCCGGCCCGCGTGGTGGCGGCGGGCCGAGTCCGCGGTCATGGCCGCGTACATGGCCGCGATCAGCGGCAGGCCCGGGGCCCGCAGCGGCGACAGTCGGTAGAGCCGCAGCATCGGCAGGTAGCTCACCGTCATCAGCGCCCAGCCCGCCAGCCCGGCCGCGGCCAGCCACCAGGCCGTGACCCCGCCGCCCGCCGCCGCCCACGCCAGCCCGCCGATGGCCGCGGCGGGCGGCAGCAGGTACAGCCAGGCCAGCCCGAGGACCGTGCCGAGGACGGCCGCGGGGGAGTAGCGCAGCTGGGTGTAGGCGCTGCGGGCGACCATGTTCCACAGCTCGGACAGTTGGTCATAGGGGCGGGTGCTGGTGACCTCCGTGGTCAGCCCCAGCCAGGTGCGGGCCCCCGCCCGTCCGCTTGATCAGCCGGCCGAGCGCCACGTCGTCGATGCGCGCGCCGCGGATCTCGGCCAGGCCGCCCGCCGCGGCCAGGACATCCCGGCGCACCAGCATGCAGCCGCCCGCCGCCGCCGCCGTCCGCCCCGGTCCGGTTGACCCGCCGGAACGGGTAGAGCTGGGCGAAGAAGTACACGAAGGCGGGCACCAGCACCCGCTCCCACCCGGTGTCGGCCCGCAGCAGGGCCATCTGCGAGACCAGGCCGCGCCGTCCGTCCGCCGCCGCCCCGACCAGCCCGGCGACCGTGCCCGCCCGGTAGGCGATGTCGGCGTCGGTGAACAGCAGGTAGTCGGTGTCCCCGGCCGCCGTCACGCCCTGCGACATGGCCCAGACCTTCCCGGCCCAGCCCGCCGGCAGCGGCTGGCCGCCCACGATCCGCAGCCCGCGCCGGGACCCCGGCAGTTCGCCGGCCACCGCGCCGGGACGGCCGGCCCGCCCGGGCGCGGCCTGCCCCGGCCCCGGCCCCGGTACCCCGGCCGGCACGGCGTCGGCCGCGAGCCGCACGGTCCAGCCCGCGGCCCGGCCCAGTTCCGCGGCCACCCCGGCGGTGCCGTCCGTGCTCTCGTCGTCCACCAGCACGACCGCCAGGTCGCCGGGTAGTCCTGGCCCAGCAGCGTCGGCAGGCTGGTCGGCAGCACGGCGGCCTCGTTGCGGGCCGGGATGACGGCCGTCACCGACGGCCACCCGGTGGCGGACCCAGCGGCTGGCCCGGCCCCGTCCAGTCCGGGCCAGTCCGTCGCGGACGCGGGCAGCCGCTGGTCGGTGCGCCAGAACATGCCGTGACAGACCAGCAGGTATATCCACGCGACCGCGGCCAGGCCGGCCAGCGCAACTGCAGCAATCACCCGCACAGCCTGGCACAGGCGTATCGGATCGCCGAGCCTGCCGGTGTTCCTGCGCCGGGGGACGCGCCGGCTTGCATAGAGTTGCTGTGTGGCAGATCCGGCGAGTTACCGGCCGGCCCCCGGCTCCATCCCGGAGTCCCCCGGCGTCTACAGATTCCGCGACGAGCGCGGCCGGGTCATCTACGTCGGCAAGGCCAAGAGCCTGCGGTCAGCGGCTGAACTCCTACTTCGCCGATTTCGCCAGCCTGCACCCGCGGACCCAGACCATGCTGACCTCGGCGGCCCGGGTGGACTGGACCGTGGTCGGCACCGAGGTGGAGGCGCTCCAGCTCGAGTACTCCTGGATCAAGGAGTTCGATCCGCGCTTCAATGTCCGGTACCGCGACGACAAGAGCTACCCCTACCTGGCCGTCACCATGGACGAGGAGTACCCGCGGGTCATGGTCATGCGCGGGGCACGGCGGCGCGGGGTCCGCTACTTCGGCCCGTACTCGCACGCCTGGGCCATCCGCGACACCGTGGACACGCTGCTGCGGGTGTTCCCGGTCCGGACCTGCTCGGCCGGGGTGTTCAAGCGCGCGGGCCAGATCGGCCGGCCCTGCCTGCTCGGCTACATCGGCAAGTGCTCGGCCCCGTGCGTCGGCCGGGTCAGCGAGGACGAGCACCGGGTGCTGGCCGAGGAGTTCTGCGACTTCATGGCGGGCCAGTCGGGCAAGTTCATCCGGCGGCTGGAAGCCGAGATGCGCGCGGCCAGCGCCGGCGAGGAGTACGAGCGCGCCGCGCGCATGCGGGACGACATCCAGGCCCTCCAGCGGGCCCTGGAGAAGCAGGCCGTAGTGCTGGGCGACGGCACCGACGCCGACGTGATCGCGCTGGCGCAGGACCACCTGGAGGCGGCGGTCCAGGTGTTCTACGTGCGCGGCGGCCGGGTCCGGGGCCAGCGCGGCTGGGTCGTGGACAAGGTCGACGAGGGCGGCACGGGCGAGCTGGTCGAGCAGTTCCTGGGCCAGGTCTACGGCGACGACGCGGTGGCGGCCGACCGGGCCGCGGGCGGCCCCGGCCCGGGCCGTCCCGGCAACGGCCCGGGCAGTCCCGGTAACGGCCCGGGCAGTCCAGGTAACGGCCCGGGCAACGGGGTGCCGGGCGGCTCCCGGCGCGGCGGGCTGCCGGCCGGCGAGTCCGGCCGCCGGACCGGCCTGGTGCCCCGCGAGGTGCTGGTCCCCGAGCTGCCGCCGGACGCGGCCGCGGTAGAGGAATGGCTGTCGGAGCGGCGCGGCGGGCGGGTCAGCCTGCGGGTGCCGCAGCGCGGCGACAAGAGGAACCTGCTGGACACCGTGGCCAGGAACGCCGCGGAGTCGCTGGCGCTGCACAAGACCCGCCGGGCCAGCGACCTGACCACCCGCAGCCGGGCGCTCCAGGAGATCCAGGACGCGCTGGCGCTGGATGACGCGCCGCTGCGGATCGAGGCTTACGACGTTTCCAACCTCCAGGGCACCCACGTGGTGGCCTCGATGGTGGTGTTCGAGGACGGCCTGGCCCGCAAGTCGGAGTACCGCCGGTTCGCCATCAAGGGCCTGGACGGCACCGATGACGTGGCCGCCATCCACGAGGTGATCAGCCGCCGGTTCCGGCGCTACCTGGAGGAGCGCGAGGAGGTCCACGAGACCGGCGGCCCCGGCGCCGACGTGGACGACGGGCAGCCGCGGCGCAAGTTCGCCTACCCGCCCGGCCTGGTGGTCATCGACGGCGGCCCGGCCCAGGTGGCCGCGGCGGTGCGGGCCCTGGAGGAGCTGGGCGTGGTCGAGGTGGCCGTGTGCGGGCTGGCCAAGCGCCTGGAGGAGGTGTGGCTGCCGGGCGAGGACGGCCCGGTGATCCTGCCCCGCACCAGCGAGGGGCTGTACCTGCTGCAGCGGGTCCGGGACGAGGCGCACCGGTTCGCGATCACCTACCACCGCAAGAAGCGGGCGGCCGCGCTGACGGTCAGCGAGCTGGACGGGATACCCGGCCTGGGCCAGGCCCGGCGGGCTACGCTGCTGCGGCACTTCGGCTCGGTGCGCAAGCTGACGGCGGCGTCGCCGGAGGACATCGCGGGGCTGCCGGGGTTCGGCCAGCGGACCGCCGAGGCCGTCTACGCGGCCCTCCACGAGCATGACGACGACCAGCCTGATAACAGCAAGAAATCTGATAACAGCAAGAAGCCAGGCGGCAGCACCCGCGAGACGTCTGATAACAGCAAGAAGCAGCCAGCGACCGCCGCCCCGGCACCCGGCCAGCAGGAAGCTGACCAGGCTGGAGCCGGGCTCACGGGGGCGATACAGGGCGCCGTACACGGGCCCATACACGGGGGGACAGACATGACCCACGGCGGTGACGCGTGACCGCGGACGAGGGATCACCCGAGATCGTCATCATCACCGGCCTGTCCGGGGCGGGCCGCAGCACGGCGGCCAAGTCGCTGGAGGACCTGGACTGGTTCGTGGCCGACAACATGCCGGCCGACCTGCTGCCCACCATGGTCGACCTGGCCCGGCGGGCCAAGGGCGGGGTGCCGCGGCTGGCCGCCGTGGTGGACGTGCGCAGCCGGGCGTTCTCGACCGACCTCAAGTCGGCCATCAGCGACCTGCACGCCCGCGGCGTGCGGCCGTTCGTGGTGTTCCTGGAGGCCGGCGACGACGCCCTGGTGCGCCGGTTCGACAGCGTCGGCCGGCCGCACCCGCTGCAGGAGGGCGGCCGCATCGTGGACGGCATCGCCGCCGAGCGCGAGCTGCTCCAGGCGCTGCGGGCCGAGGCCGACCTGGTCCTCGACACCTCCACGCTGAACGTGCACGAGCTGCGGTCCCGGATGCAGGGCACGTTCGCGTCCGAGGGCGAGACCGGGCTGCGGGTAACCGTGGTCTCGTTCGGCTTCAAGTACGGCCTGCCGGTGGACGCCGACATGGTGGCCGACTGCCGGTTCCTGCCCAACCCGCACTGGATCGCCGAGCTGGCCCCGCTGACCGGCCAGGACCGGCCGGTCCGGGACTACGTGCTCGGCCAGCCGGGCGCGGCGGACTTCCTGGACGCCTACGTGCGGGCGGTGCGGATCGCGCTGGCCGGCTACGACCGGGCGGGCCGTCACTTCGTCGCCCTGGCCGTCGGCTGCACCGGCGGCAAGCACCGCAGCGTGGTCGTGGCCGAGGAGATCGCCGCGCGGCTGTCGGGGTCGTGGCCGGGCATCAAGGTGTCGCACCGCGACCTCGGGCGAGAGTAGGCCGATGCCGCGCGAGGACCGTCGCCCCGACCCCGAGATCGCCGATCCGGGGCCCGAGATCGCCGGGCGGCCGCGCAGCCGCCGGGTGGTGGCGCTGGGCGGCGGGCACGGGCTGTTCGCGTCGCTGTCGGCGCTGCGCCGGGTGACTCGCGACCTGACCGCGGTGGTCACGGTGGCCGATGACGGCGGCTCCAGCGGCCGGCTGCGCCGGGACTTCGGCGTGCTGCCGCCCGGCGACCTGCGGATGGCGCTGGCCGCGCTGTGCGGCGACGACGCCTGGGGCACCACCTGGAGCCGGGTCATCCAGCACCGGTTCACGGGCGAGGCGGAGCTGGGCGGCCACGCGGTCGGCAACGTGCTGATCGTCGCGCTGTGGGAGCTGCTCGGCGACTCGGTCCAGGGCCTGGACTGGGTGGCCCGGCTGCTCGGCGCGCACGGCCGGGTGCTGCCGATGTCATCGGTCCCGCTGGACCTGGTGGCCGAGGTGGAGGGGGCAGATCCGGGCAGGCCGGACGAGATCAGCACCGTTCGCGGCCAGGTGGCCTGCGCGACCACGCCCGGGCGGGTACGGTCGGTATCACTGATCCCCGCGGACCCGCCCGCCTGCCCCGAGGCTGTGCAGGCGATCGAGGCCGCGGACTGGGTGGTGCTCGGGCCGGGTTCCTGGTTCACCAGCGTGCTGCCGCACCTGCTGGTGCCCGAGCTGGCCCGGGCCCTGCTCGGCACGAGGGCGCGGCGGATCGTCGCGCTGAACCTGGCTCCGCAGCCGGGAGAAACGGAGGGTTTCTCCCCGCATGCGCTCCTGGAGGTGCTGGCCGACCACGCGCCAGACCTGGTGGTGGACGTGGTGCTCGCGGACATCAGCGCGGTGGAGGGAACCAAGGCAGAGCTCGAGAAGGCGGCCGGGCTGCTCGGCGGTCGTCTCGTGCTCGCTGACCTGGCCATGGGGGACGGGTCGCCTCGCCATGATCCGCGGCGGCTGGCGGGTGCGTTCGCACAGATATTTGAGGGGGAGTGAAGCCCATGGCGCTGACCGGCCTGGTGAAGGACGAGCTCAGCCGAGTCACCGTGCTCAAGCCCTGCTGCCGCAAGGCGGAGGTTTCCACGCTGCTGCGCTTCGCGGGCGGGCTGCACCTGGCCGCGGGCCGCATCGTGATCGAGGCGGAGCTCGACACCGGGATCGCGGCGCGCCGGCTCCGCAAGGACATCGCCGAGGTCTTCGGCCACGCCTCGGAGCTGGTCGTGGTGGCGCCGGGCGGGCTGCGCAAGGGCAACCGCTACGTGGTCCGGGTGAGCAAGGACGGCGAGAGCCTGGCCCGGCAGACCGGCCTGGTGGACGCCAACGGCCGCCCGGTCCGGGGCCTGCCCCGGCAGGTGGTTTCCGGGACGACCTGCGACTGCGAGGCGGCCTGGCGGGGCGCGTTCCTGGCCCACGGCTGCCTGACCGAGCCGGGCCGGTCGATGTCGCTGGAGGTGACCTGCCCCGGCCCGGAGACGGCGCTGGCCATGGTCGGCGCGGCCCGGCGGCTCAAGATCCACGCCAAGGCCCGTGACGTCCGCGGGGTGGACCGGGTGGTGGTCCGCGACGGCGACGCCATCAGCGCCCTGCTGACCCGGCTGGGCGCCCACGACAGCGTGCTGGCCTGGGAGGAGCGGCGGATGCGCCGCGAGGTCCGGGCCACGGCCAACCGGCTGGCCAACTTCGACGACGCCAACCTGCGGCGCAGCGCCAGGGCCGCGGTGGCCGCCGGGGCCCGGGTGGAGCGGGCCCTGGAGATCCTCGGCCAGGACGCCCCCGAGCACCTGATCGTGGCCGGCGAGCTGCGGATCAAGCACCGCCAGGCCAGCCTGGAGGAGCTGGGCCAGCTGGCCGACCGGCCCTGACCAAGGACGCCATCGCGGGCCGGATCCGGCGGCTGCTGGCGCTGGCCGACCGGCGGGCCTCGGAGCTGGGCGTGCCCAACACCGAGGCGACCCTGACCCCCGACATGCTGGTGCCCTGATTCCGGTAATCTCAAGTCGCCAGCCCGACGTGGCAACGGGGCCAGCGGCCGGGGCAGCGCCCGAGCATATCGGCGCTCCGATACATCACCCGAAGGAGATCGTGCAGTGACCGTCCGCGTGGGCATCAACGGGTTCGGCCGGATCGGGCGGAACTTCTGGCGTGCGGTGCACGCCGGCGCAGGCGCCGCCACCGACATCGAGATCGTCGCGGTCAACGACCTGGCCGATATCGCCACGATGGCGCACCTGCTGAAGTACGACACCCTGCTGGGCACGCTGCCCGAGGAGGTGTCGGTCGACGGCGACGTGATCAAGGTCGGCGCGAAGGAGATCAAGATCCTGGCCGTGCGCGATCCGGCCGAGCTGCCCTGGGGCGACCTCGGCGTGGACGTGGTGGTCGAGTCCACCGGGCGGTTCACCAAGGCCGCCGACGCGGGCAAGCACCTGGCCGCCGGCGCCAGCAAGGTGATCATCTCCGCGCCCGCCACCGGCGAGGACATCACCATCGTGATGGGCGTGAACGACGACGACTACGACGCGGCCCGCCACCACATCATCTCCAACGCCTCCTGCACGACCAACTGCGTCGCGCCGATGGCCAAGGTCCTGCACGACAGCTTCGGCATCCAGCGGGGCCTGATGACCACGGTCCACGCCTACACCAACGACCAGGTGATCCTGGACTTCCCGCACAAGGACCTGCGCCGGGCCCGGGCCGCCGCGCAGAACATCATCCCGACCACCAGCGGCGCGGCCAAGGCCACCGCCCTGGTGCTGCCCGAGCTCGCGGGCAAGCTCGACGGCATGGCGATGCGGGTGCCGGTGATGGACGGGTCGATCACCGACCTGGTCGTCCAGCTGGACCGCGAGGTCACCAAGGACGAGGTCAACGCGGCCTTCCAGGCGGCGGCCGATGGTCCGCTCAAGGGCTACCTGCACTACACCAGCGACCCGATCGTGTCCTCCGACATCGTCGGCACCCCGTACTCCTGCACCTTCGACTCGCTGCTGACCATGGCGTCCGGCGACCAGGTGAAGGTCCTCGGCTGGTACGACAACGAGTGGGGCTACTCCAACCGGATTGCCGACCTGTCCGCCCTGGTCGGCGCGTCGCTCCCGGCTCGCTGATGCGCAGCGTCGACGACCTGGACGTCAGCGGGGCCACGGTCCTGCTGCGGGCCGACCTGAACGTGCCGCTGGACGGCACCGGCGCGATCACCGACGACGGCCGGATCCGGGCCAGCCTGCCGACGATCAGGAAGCTGACCAGCCGCGGCGCCCGGGTGCTGATCGCGGCCCACCTGGGCCGCCCTAAGGGCGCCGATTACGCCGAGCGCGCCGCGGGCGGCCCGTCGCTGGCCCCGGTGGCCGCGCGGCTGGCCGAGCTGCTCGGCCAGAAGGTCCCGCTGGCCGGCGACGTGGCCGGGGAATCCGCCGCCGCCACCGCCGCCGCACTGGCCGACGGCGACGTGGCGCTGCTGGAGAACGTCCGCTTCGAGCCCGCCGAGACCAGCAAGGACGACGCGGAGCGGGCCGGGCTGGCCCGCCGCCTGGCCGCCCTGGCTCAGCTCTACGTGGGCGACGGCTTCGGCGCCCTGCACCGCAAGCACGCCAGCGTCTACGACGTGCCCGCGCTGCTCCCGGCGGCCGCGGGCGACCTGGTGGCCGACGAGGTGGCGGTGCTGCAGCGGCTGACCCGCGACCCCGAGCGGCCCTACGTCGTGGTGCTCGGCGGGGCCAAGCCGTCGGACAAGCTCGGCGTGATCGCCAACCTGCTGGACCAGGCCGACCGCATCCTGATCGGCGGCGGCATGTCCTACACCTTCCTCACCGCGCAGGGCCACGAGATGGGCCGGTCGCTGCTCGAGGCGGACAAGGTCGGCGAGGTCAGGCAGGTACTGGCCGACGCGGCCGCCCGCGGCGTGGAGATCGTGCTGCCGGTCGACCTGGTCGGCGCGGCCGACTTCGCCCCCGACGCCCAGGCCGACATCTACGACGTGACCGCGTTCCCGGCCGACCGGGAGGGCGTGGACATCGGCCCGGCCACCCGCGAGCTGTTCGCGGCCCGGCTGGCCGACGCCGCCACGGTGTTCTGGAACGGCCCGGTCGGCGTGTTCGAGTTCCCGGCTTTCGCGGCGGGCACGCTGGCCGTCGCCCAGGCCATCGCCAAGGTGCCGGGGCTGACCGTGGTCGGCGGCGGCGACTCCGCGGCCGCGGTGCGCCAGCTCGGCATCCCCGAGGACGCCTTCGGCCACATCTCCACCGGCGGCGGCGCCAGCCTGGAGTACCTGGAGGGCGCCACCCTGCCGGGCCTCCAGGCGCTGGAGGACGCGCAGGCCAGGGTCGGGACACCAGATGAGCACTAACAAAGGCCGCAAGCCGCTGGTCGCCGGCAACTGGAAGATGCACAACAATCACTTCGAGGCGCTGGCGCTGACCCAGAAGCTGGCGTTCAGCCTGAACGCCAAGGACTTCGCCGCCGCCGACGTGGCCGTGCTGCCGCCGTTCACCGCCCTGCGCAGCGTGCAGACCCTGATCGAGGGCGACAAGCTCCAGCTCCTGTACGGGGCCCAGGACATCTCCCCGCACGACGACGGCGCCTACACCGGCGAGATCTCCGGCCGGATGCTGGCCAAGCTCGGCTGCCGGCTGGTGCTGGCCGGCCACTCTGAGCGCCGCCAGTACCACCACGAGGACGACGCCCTGGTCAACGCCAAGGTCAAGCAGGTGCTCAAGGCGGAGATGACCCCGGTGCTGTGCATCGGCGAGCCGCTGGCCGTGCGCCAGTCCGGCGACCACGTCGCGTACACCCTGGCCCAGCTGGACGGGGGCCTGGACGGCGTCAGCGGCCCGCAGGTGGCCGGAATGGTTGTCGCCTATGAGCCGGTATGGGCGATCGGCACCGGCGAGGTGGCCACCCCGGAGGACGCGCAGGAGGTCGGCGAGGCCATCCGAGGACGCATTTCCGCCGTTCACGGGGACGAAGTGGCCGCTGGTATGCGTATTCTGTATGGCGGGTCTGTGAAGCCCGACAACATGCCCGCGATCATGGCCCAGCCGGACATCGACGGGGCGCTGGTCGGCGGGGCCAGCCTGGATGCCAGCGATTTCGTGCGGATCTGCCGGTATCGTGAGTTGACCCGCATTGTTTGACTAGCACGGCCTGACCGGCGCAGGACTCTGGCAGACCTGGCCCACCAGACGAGAGACGAGAAGCAGCAGTGACTATCGCGATCTCTATTGTCCTGATTATTACGAGCCTGCTCATGGTGGTACTGGTGCTGCTGCACAAGGGCAAGGGCGGCGGGCTCTCCGACCTGTTCGGCGGGGGCGTCTCATCGTCGCTGGGCTCCTCGTCGGTGGTGGAGCGGAACCTGGACCGGATCACGGTCTTCACCGGCGTCCTCTGGTTTGTCTGCATCGTCGCGCTCGGGCTGCTGACGAATCGCTAAGCGAACATCTGGCCAGCATCGCTGGCGTCAGTTCGGCCTGAAGTTTGAAGCAAGGGGTGAGCAGTGAGTAGTGGTAACGCCATCCGTGGCAGCCGGGTGGGTGCCGGGCCGATGGGCGAGGCGGAGCGCGGCGAGGCCGCGCCCCGGGTGCGGGTGTCCTTCTGGTGCAGCAGCGGGCACGAGACCGTGCCCAGCTTCGCCAGCGACGCGGTCGTCCCGGACTTGTGGGACTGCCCGCGCTGCGGCCTGCCGGCTGGCCAGGATGAGGCGAACCCGCCCGCCGCGCCGCACACCGAGCCGTACAAGACCCACCTGGCCTACGTGAAGGAGCGGCGCAACGACACCGACGGCGCCGCGATCCTGGCCGAGGCCCTGGAGCGCCTCCGCAAGGGCGCCTGACCCGCCCCTGGTCAGTGCGCGAAGCCGCTGCGCTGCCCGCCGGGCAGCAGCGGGGCGGGTGGCGCGGGCATCGAGGCCAGCGCCTCGACCTGCGTGCGCAGGTCGGCGACCAGCGCGTCGGCCAGGTCGGCGCTGAAGCCGTTGCGCACCACGATCCGCAGCACCGCGGTGTCCTGCATGTTCTCGGGGAACGTGTAGGCCGGGACCAGCCAGCCGCGCTGCCGCAGGCGCTCGGACACGTCGAAGACCGTGTAGCCCGCGGCCTGCGGATCGCGCAGCCGGAAGGCCAGCACCGGCAGGTCGGTGCCGTCCGAGAGCAGCTCGAACGGCCCCATCCCGCCGATCTGGCCGGCCAGGTACTTGGCCACGTCCTGGCAGGCCTGCTGTACCCGGCGGTAGCCCTCGAAGCCCAGCCGCAGGAAGTTGTAGTACTGCGCGACCACGTTGCTGCCCGACCGGGAGAAGTTCAGCGCGAACGTGGGCATCTGCCCGCCCAGGTAGTTGACCTTGAACACCAGGTCCTCGGGCAGCGCCTCGGCGTCCCGCCAGATGACCCAGCCGACGCCCGGGTAGACCAGGCCGTACTTGTGCCCCGAGGAGTTGATGGAGGCCACCCGCCGGACCCGGAAGTCCCACATCAGGTCCGGCTGCAGGAACGGGGCCACGAACCCGCCTGAGGCCGCGTCCACGTGGATCGGGCACGTCGACCCCGGTCCGCGCCTGGAGGGCGTCCAGGGCGTCGCTGATCTCCGCCACCGGCTCGTAGCTGCCGTCCATGGTGGAGCCGAGGATGGCCACCACGCCGATGGTGTTCTCGTCGCAGCGCGCCGCCGCCTCGTCCGCGGTCAGGTGCAGCCGGCCCGGCTCCATCGGCACCTGCCGCGGCTCGACCTCCCAGTAGCGGCAGAACTTGTCCCAGCAGACCTGGACGTTCGCGCCCATGACCAGGTTCGGCTTGCTGTTCGGGGCGCCCGCGGCGGCCCGGCGGGCCCGCCAGCGCCACAGCAGCGCCATGCCGCCCAGCATGCAGGCCTCGCTGGACCCGGTCGTCGAGCAGCCGGTCGAGCCCGGGTCGGCCGACCCGGAGTGCGGCACCACCGACGGGGCGTGCCACAGGTGGGCCAGGATGCTCACGCAGCGCCGCTCCAGCTCGGCCGTCTCCGGGTACTCATCCTTGTCGATCATGTTCTTGCTGAGGGACTCGGCCATCAGCAACTCGGCCTGCGGCTCCATCCACGTGGTCACGAACGTGGCCAGGTTGAGCCGCGCGTTCCCGTCCAGGATCAGCTCATCGCGCACCACCTGCAGGGCGGTGTCGGGCAGCATGCCGTGCTCCGGGAGCCGGTCGCGGGTCACGACGTGGTCGGGCACCTGGACGTACACCGGGTTGATGTCCAGGTCCCGCGCGTTCTCCGGGTCTTCGTGCTTGCGGTGCAGGGCCATGCTGGGCTCCTTCCGCGCGCTAGGCGGCTAGGCCGCGCGCAGGTAGCGGCAGAACAGGCTGCCGTCCTCGGCCAGGACGTGGGTCAGCGTGAGCGGCAGCGGGCCGCCCGGCAGCGGCGAGCCGGCCAGGATCCGGCTCGCGTCCCCGCCGGCCAGCAGCGGCCCGACGGTCAGGCACAGGTCATCCAGCCGCCCGGCCGCGGCCAGGTGGCCGAGCAGCTTCGGGCCGCCCTCGGTGAGGATCCGGGTGTGGCCCAGCCCGGCCAGCGCGTCGATGGCCCAGCGGGCGTCGACCCGCTTCTCGCCCGCCTCGATCACCGTGGCCCGCCGGGCCAGCGCCCGGCGGCGGTCGGCGGGTGCCGTGGCGGTGGTGAGCACGATGGTGCGGGCCCAGTCCGGGGCCGCGGCCAGCAGGGGACTGTCCGGGTCCAGGTCCAGGCTCGCGCTGACCACGGCGATGGGCGGGGTCGGCGGGCGGCCCGCGCGCAGCGCCGGCACCATGGCCGCCAGCCGGGCCGGCTTGTACTTCTCGGCCCGCGCCGTGCCGCCGCCGACCAGCACCACGTCGGCCAGGCTGCGCAGGACCTGGAACAGCTTGCGGTCGGCGGCGCCGCCCAGGCCGCCCGAGCGGCCTTCGAGCGTCGCGGCGCCGTCGACGCTGGCCACCATGTTGGCCCGCACCCACGGCCGCTCCGCCGGCCCGCCGCGGGCCGGGTAGGCGTAGCAGCGGGCCAGGAGATCGTCGTCGTCGCCCGTCGCCGGGTCCGCGTCGGGATAGATCTGGCGCACGCAGGCCAGTGAATCAGATGCCGGCCGGCGGTGCGGTCCCGGCCCGCTGAGCCAACCGCGCCCGGTTCGCGAAAGTGTTTGTGATGGGATCGCAATTGGGATTGCATGGCGGTACGGCGGACTTCTGCGGCAGGATGTGGCCAGGTCAGCGAAAAAGCAGGCGAGCCCGGTCAGACAGAACGAGGCGATTCGATGGAGTTCGTGGCCCTGGGCGTGTGGGCCGGAACGGCGTGCTTCGGCTTATACCTGCTCGTCGTCTGGCTTTCTCACGGCGGCCTGCGCCAGCAGGCGACCCGGATCACGGTATTCCCCGCGGCGCTGATCTTCGCCCATCCGGTGCTGGCCACCACCGGGCTGACGTTATGGATCGCGTTCATGCTGACCCACCACGTGATCTACGCCTGGTGCGGGTTCGGCGTCCTCACCCTTCGGCCATGCTCGGCTTCGTGATGCTGACCCGCTGGCTGGTCGGCCGGGGCGGCAAGCACGCCAGGGGCGCGGAGCAGCACTTCCCGGCCCGCGTCGTGGCCGTGCACGGCATGGTGGGACTCGCGACCTTCGCGCTGGTGCTGATCGCCTCGACGTTAGCCACCCGCCAGCATTAACGGGCCTCGGCCCGCCGCCGGCCACCAGCCGGCCGCCCCGGTCAGGTCCCGGCCGGCTCAGCCCGGAGCACCAGGCTGGTGCGGGCTGGCACGTCCACGACCGCCGCCGGCCGCAGCCGCGGAGCGTCCGGGCGGCCGGCGGTGTCCACCACCTGCTCCCAGCCGGGCGCGTAGGCCGGGCCGGGCAGCCGGAAGCTCACCGGCTCGGCGCGGGCGTTGAACACCAGCAGGAAGCTGTCGTCGCGGACCTGCTCGCCGCGCGGGTCCGGCTCGGTGATGGCCTGGCCGTTCAGGAACACCCCGACGGACATGAGCCCGCCGTCCCGCCAGTCGCGGTCGGTCATTACCTCGCCCGAGGGCGCCAGCCAGATGATGTCGCGCAGCCCGTCCGCGTCGCCCGCCGCGGGCTGGCCGCTGAAGAACCGGCGCCGCCGGAACACCGGGTGCTCGCGCCGCAGCTGAGCCAGCATCCGGGTGAACTCCAGCAGGTCGGCGTGCTTGCTGGCGTCCTCCCAGTCCACCCAGGAGATCTCGTTGTCCTGGCAGTAGGCGTTGTTGTTGCCGCGCTGGGTCCGTCCCAGCTCGTCGCCGGCCAGCAGCATCGGCACGCCCTGCGAGCAGAACAGCGTGACCAGGAAGTTGCGCTCCTGCCGGGCCCGCACCTCGGTGATGGCCGGGTCGTCGGCCGGCCCCTCGGTGCCGTAATTGGCCGACCGGTTGTCGTTGGTGCCGTCGGCGTTGCGCTCGCCGTTGGCCTCGTTGTGCTTGTGGTCGTAGCTGACCAGGTCGGCCAGCGTGAAGCCGTCGTGGCAGGTGACGAAGTTGATCGACGCCACCGGGCGCCGCGCGCTGGTCTCGTACAGGTCGCTGGAGCCGGTCAGCCGGGAGCCGAACTCGGGCAGGGTGGCCGGGCTGGCCGCGCCAGAAGTCCCGGACGGTGTCCCGGTACTTGCCGTTCCACTCGCTCCACAGCGGCGGGAACTTGCCCACCTGGTAGCCGCCCTCGCCCACGTCCCACGGCTCGGCGATGAGCTTGACCTGCGACACCACCGGGTCCTGCTGGACCAGCTCGAAGAACGTGGCCAGCCGGTCCACCTGGAGCAGCTCGCGGGCCAGCGCCGAGGCCAGGTCGAACCGGAACCCGTCCACGTGCATCTCGATCACCCAGTAGCGCAGCGAGTCCATGATCAGCTGGAGCGCGTGCGGGTGGCGGACGTTCAGGCTGTTGCCGCACCCGGTGTAGTCCAGGTAGCGGCTCGGGTCGTCGGCGGCGAGCTGGTAGTAGGCGGCGTTGTCGATGCCCCGGAACGACAGCGTCGGGCCCAGCGCGCCGCCCTCGGCGGTGTGGTTGTAGACGACGTCGAGGATCACCTCGATGCCCGCGTCGTGCAGCGCCCGGACCATCGCCTTGAACTCGGCCACCTGGCCGTGCGGCTCGGCCGAGGAGGAGTAGGCGTTGTGCGGGGCGAAGAAGCCGAGGGTGTTGTAGCCCCAGTAGTTGGGCAGGCCCCGCTCGGACAGCCGCTGCTCGGGCACGAACTGGTGCACCGGCATCAGCTCCACGGCGGTGACCCCGAGCCGGGTCAGGTGGTCGATGATCGCGGGGGAGGCCAGCCCGGAATAGCTGCCGCGCACGCCCTCCGGCACGTCGGGGTTGCGCAGCGTCAGGCCGCGCACGTGCGCCTCGTAGATCAGCGTCTCGTGGTACGGGGTGCGCGGGGCCCGGTCGTCGGCCCAGTCGAAGTAGGGGTTGATCACCACGCTGCGCGGCATGAACGCCGCGCTGTCATCGGTGTTCAGGCTGGCCGGGTTGCCGAAGCGGTAAGAGAACAGCGCCTCGTTCCAGCGCAGGCTGCCCTCGACCGCCTTGCCGTACGGGTCGAGCAGCAGCTTGGCCGGGTTGCACCGCTGGCCGCGCCGGGGATCATACGGCCCGTGCACCCGGTAGCCGTAGCGCTGGCCGGGCCCGATGCCGGGCAGGTAGCAGTGCCAGACAAAGCCGTCCACCTCGGTCAGCTCGATGCGCTGCTCGGCCGCGCCGACAGTGCCGGCGGCGCCGTCCGGGCCCCGCCCGGTGCCGTTCCCGCCGTGCCCGTTGCCCTCGCCGCCGCCGAACAGGCACAGCTCAACCCGCTCCGCGACCTCAGAAAACAGGGCAAAGTTGGTGCCCGACCCGTCCCAGGTGGCACCAAGAGGGTAAGCGGTTCCCGGCCAGACTTGCATTGGGAGACTTTACCTGGACGCGGGGACCGAAGATCGCCCGATCACCTCAGCCAGCGCGACGCCCTCGGGCAGGGTGCCGAACGGCCCGCCGGGCCCGCCCAGGCCAGCGGCCGCCTCCGGGTCCAGCCGGGAGGCGCAGAACGCGTCGGCGACCGGCGCCGGGGCGTGCCGGGCCAGCAGCGCGGCCTGGAGCACCAGGGCCAGCCGACCGGCCAGCCGGCGGGCCTGGTAGGCCGCCTCGGGGCCGGCCTTGGCCGCCGCGGTCAGGTCCTCGCGCAGCCGGGCCGCGGCCCGGTCCAGGCGCCGGTCGGCCCCGGCCGCCGCGTCGATCTCGGCCAGCACCGCCTCAGCCGCCTGGGGCGCCCGCGTCAGCGCGCGGAGCACGTCCAGGGCCGTGATGTTGCCCGAGCCCTCCCAGATCGAGTTCAGGGGCGCGTCCCGGTACAGCCGGGGCATGCCGGAGTCCTCGACGTAGCCGTTGCCGCCCAGGCACTCCAGGGCCTCGCCGGCGACCAGCGGGCCGCGCTTGCACACCCAGTACTTGGCGGCCGGCAGGGCCAGCCGCAGGAACTCGGCCTCGGCGGCGTCGCCGCGGGCCGCCCGGTCGGCCGCCCCGGCCAGCCGGATGGCCAGCGTGGTGGCCGCCTCCGACTCCAGGGTCAGGTCGGCGATGACGCTGGCCATCAGCGGGTAGTCGATGAGCACCGACCCGAACGCCTGCCGCTGCGACACGTAGTCGGCCGCGGTGACGCAGGCCAGCCGCATCTGCGCGGCGCTGCCCAGCACGCAGTCCAGCCGGGTGGCGCTGACCATCTCGATGATCGTGGCGATGCCCCGGCCCGGCTCGCCGACCAGCCAGGCCAGCGCGCCGTCGTACTCGACCTCGGCCGAGGCGTTGGACCGGTTGCCCAGCTTGTCCTTCAGCCGCTGGATGCGCATCTCGTTGCGGCTGCCGTCGGGCCGCACCCGGGGCAGCAGGAAGCAGGACAGGCCCTCCGGGGCCTGGGCCAGCACCAGGAACAGGTCGCACATCGGCGCCGAGCAGAACCACTTGTGCCCGGTGAGCCGGTAGCCGCCGTCGCCCGCCGCGGGATCGGGTACGGCCACGGTGGTGTTGGCCCGGACGTCCGAGCCGCCCTGCTTCTCGGTCATGCCCATCCCGGCCAGCAGGCCCGCCTTGCCGTCGGGCACGGCCAGGCCGGGCTGGTAGGCCCCCGAGGCCAGCAGCGGCTCGTAGCGGGCGGCCAGGGCGGGCTGGTGGCGCAGGGCCGGGACGCTGGCGTAGGTCATCGAGATCGGGCAGCCGTGGCCCGCCTCGGCCTGGGTCCAGACGAAGAACCGGGCCGCCCTGGCCACGTGCGCGCCCGGCCGCTCATCGGCCCAGGGCGCGGCGTGCAGGCCGTGCCGGACGGCGGTGGCCATCAGCTGGTGCCAGGCCGGATGGAACTCGACCTCGTCGATCCGGTGGCCGCGCGCGTCGTGGGTGCGCAGCACCGGCGCCGCAGGCGTTGGCCAGCCGGGCCAGCTCCTGGGTGCCGGCCGCGCCCGCCAGCAGGCCCAGCTCGTGCAGCTCGGCGCGGGCCCAGCCCGCGCCCTCACGCTCCATGGCGGCCAGCAGGGCCGCGTCGGCGGCGACGTCGTAATCGGCTAGGAGCGGAACCTGATTACGGACCTCATGATTGGCAGGCAGGTCGGTCAGCCCTCAGTGTCGCAAACTCAGGTGTGCAGGCCGCACTCGGTCTTGCCGGTGCCGGACCAGCGGCCGCTGCGCGGGTCGGCGCCCTCCTCGACCCGGACCGTGCAGGTCTGGCAGCCGATGGACGGGTAGCCGTCGTAGACCAGCGGGTTGACCAGCACCCCGTTCTCGGCTGATGTAGTCGTCGACCTCCTGCTGCGACCACTCCACGATCGGGTTGACCTTGACCATCTCGCGGCGCGGGTCCCACTGGACGACGCGGGTGTCGCTGCGGGAGTCGGTCTCTTCCCGGCGCACCCCGGTGATCCAGGCGTCGTAGGGGCCGAGGGCCTGCTCCAGCGGCACGACCTTGCGCAGGTAGCAGCACAGGTCGGGGTTGCGGCTGTAGAGCTTGGGGCCGAGCTCGGCGTCCTGCTCGGCCACCGTGGTGGGCGGGGTCACGTTGATCAGGTTGACCGGGTACACGGCCGAGACCGCGTCCCTGGTGCCGATCGTCTCGGCGAAGTGATAGCCGGTGTCCAGGAACAGCACGTCGATGTTCTCGCACCTGCCGCGAGGCCAGGTGGATGATCACCGCGTCGGTCATCGAGGACGTGATGCACAGCCGGCGCCCGAAGGTCTCACTGGCCCACGCGATGACATCCTGGGCCGGGGCTCCGGCCAGGGTCTCGGCGGCCTGCACGGCCAGCCTTTCCATCTCGCTGGGCTCGGTCGCCGGGGCGGGCACGGTCGCCGGCTGGGGGAGTCCCAGCCAGGTGGGCCTGGCATCGGCAGCGTTCACGCGGTCACTCCAGCTTCGAGGGCTCGGTGTCCACAGTAGGGGCAAAAACGGTAAACCGCACGCGCTGTTACTTAGATCACGTAACGCAGGTCACTGTCGTGAAACTCACGGCGGCGGCCCTTCAGAGCGTGCGGCTGACCTCTAGCGCAACTACCTTGCGACCGAGCCTATTCCTGGCCGGGCGGCCTATACCACCCGCACCGCCGGCTGGCCTCGCGACCCGGACCGTCAGCCCTGGCGGAGCCAGCCCTGGAAGGGCTCGGTGACCTGCGCCGGAGGCAGGTGCTGGCAGTCGCACCAGGTGCCGCCCGGGCAGTCCTCGTGGAGTTGTTCCCGGCATGCATGGCAGACCATATGCCCAGTATCGGCCCGCGTATCCGCGGCCGCCGCGCCGGGACACCGACACACCCCGGGAAAGCCGCCAGCCTGGCGGCCCAGGGGCCGCCAGGCTGGCGAGGTCGGTGCGGTGGGCCGGTGCGGTCGGTGCGGGTCTCAGGACCGCGGCCGGGCCGGTCAGGCCGCGTTGGCGCGGCGCATGCGGCGGCGGCGCTCGGAGGACCGCTCGTCCTCATTGAGGCCGCCCCAGGTGCCGTACTTCTCCGGCCGGCTGAGCGCGTAGTCCAGGCACTCGGTCCGGACCGGGCAGGCGGCGCAGACCGACTTGGCCTGGCGCTCGCGCACGTCCCGCTCCGGCTGGCGCTCGCCGTCCGGGCCGAAGAAGAGCACGACATCACGGCCGCGGCACGCCGCGTCATCCTGCCAGCCCCAGTTCGGCCGTTGCATCAGGGCGGCCTGACGACGTACCTCAGACATGATTTACTCTCCTCAACCAGTTCGCGTGCACATTCTTGCCCAGCAAGCGCCCGGTGCAGGTCTTGCCTGGCATAAGCCGGGCAGTCCGGATCACAGCAGATCCGGAACCTGCGGACGCAGAGTCTCTCAAGTGATGCGTTTCTCGAGCGATGTGGCATTCGCCCCGTCGCATCTCACAACGCATGGCAAAGCTGTGGTGTTCCCTGCCTGGATCGCGGAGGAACTCGCATGCCCATCGGGCATCGCGCCAAGTCCGGCCCGCTCGACAATGATGCCACTCAAGAACGCCGTCGCGCAGGCAGGATGGCGAATTTGCCGGGCCTTCCGCAGTGGGACAGGTCACAGCATGATGATCATTAACTGGACAAGTCGGCTCGTTGCGGGTCACCATAGGCACCATGTCGTCGAATGACGCTGCCCCCCTGCCTCGTCTCGGCGAGGTCTTTTTCGACGTCAGGGGCGATTCGCGGAGTATGCGGCTGAGCTGGTACGGGGACACCGGCGTAGCCGTTTTCAGCATCTGGCAGGGCGGCCGGTGCACCGGCACCTTCCGCCTGCCGGTGGACGAGCTGCCCAGGATGATGGCGACCCTGCGCGGCGGCCCGGACGGGAGTGACGCTGGTCACGATGTCAGCGGCGCGCACGATGCCACGCGCGTCCGCGACTTCGGCGGCGAGAGCGCGGCCAGAGACCTGGCGCCGCGGGGGGTCGCCCCGAGAGACCTGGCGCCGCGGGACCTGGCCCCCCCGCGGGACCTGCCGCCACGAGACCTGCCTCCCAGGGACCTGCCGCCGCGGGAGAGCCCCGGCCTGCCCGCGGACCGCGGCGAGCTCGACCGGCCCGCCCGGCCGCGGCGCGCCCTGGAGGATGCTGTCTCGAGCTACATGGCGGACCCCGCGCCCGAGGGCTATCCGGGCGAGCGCACGGCTGCCTTCCCGGCGCCAGGACAGACCCCAGGACATACGCCAGGACAGACGCCAGGACAGACGCCAGGACAGACCCCGCAGGCGCTCCCGCCGTCCTCCCGGCCGTCCCGGCGCGCCGATCCGGACCTGCCCCCGGCGGGCCGGGGGGGCGCCTCGGACCCTGGCTTCGACATTCCCTCGCCGGCCCGCCTGTCGGCGGACGAGAACCTGGCCGACGATCCGCTCGGGATGGGCTACCGGGGCGCGGACCCGGCCGGCTACCGCGACGGCGGGCGCGGCTCGCGCGGCGCCTACGGCGCTGCTGATGAGAGCCGGACCGATCCGGGTGCCGGGGACCCGCTGAGCTACCGGGCAGGCGAGAGCCGCGGCTACGCCGCGCCCGACCCGGCCGACTATCCGGCCGGCGATCCGCTCGGGTATCGGCCCGGCGATGACCGCGATTTTGCGCCGGCCGAAGGCCGCGATTATCGCGGCGGCGGCGGCCGTCACTATGCGGCCGGCGAAGGACCAGGTTATGGGGCCGAGGAAGGCCGCGGATATCCGGGCGATGACGATCGCGGGTATGCGCCCGGTGATCCGCACGCCTATGCCGCCGACGATGGCCCGGGGTATCGGGCCGCCGAAGGCCGCCACTATGCGGCCGACGATGGGGCCGGCTATCGGGCCGCGGAAGGCCGGCACTATGCCGCCGGCGAGCCCGGTCCTGAGGGCTACTGGAGTGAGCCGGAATCCGCCGCGCACTCCTACGCGCCCGCCTGGGCCGGCGACTACGGCGATGGCGCCGAATTTCCCCCCGAAAGTGGCGAGGACCCCTACGGCTACCCGCCGCGTGCGGTCCGCCGGGACCGGCGCTTAGCCGCCGGAGACGACGATCCAGCCCGGATTGGCCGCAGGCGAGTGACGCCCGGCATGCCCGCCTGCGCTGATTGGGTTAATCAGCCGCTCCCCCAACCCTGACCGGCAGTCCCGGAGGGCCAGCCGTGCTGTCCGGACGGCCTCTGCGAAAGCATGGTCGGAACTTGGTTCAGCACCGTTTACCCTGGTGAGACTGCTGGGGATACTTTTACGGCGGGGGAAGGGGGAGACACAAGTGGCACAGAAGGTCTCAGTCACATTCGCTTGTGACTACGACTCACGAGAGATTCCGGACGGGGAGCACCTGACGCGGTCGTTCAGCCTTGATGGCCGGGACTATGAGATTGACCTATGCGAGAAGCACAGTCAGAAGTTCGATGAGACGCTGACACGCTTCGCGGAGAAGGCGCGCCGGGTTACCGGCCGGGTAGGCCGCCCTAAGCGCCGTACCGCGGCGCACCGTCAGCGCAGCGCTGACATTCGCGCGTGGGCCAAGAGCAGCGGCATCAAGGTAAGTGATCGGGGCCGTATCCCGGCCCAGGTGATTTCCAAGTACGACGCGAGTCACTAGGGACGGCCCGGCGCCGCCGGGGGCGGCGGGGAAGGCGCCCCCGGCGCGGGCGCCAGCACGGGCTCGTCGACCGGCACCGACAGATCGGCCGGCGCCGGATCGGCGGGCGCGGGCGGGCGGCAGCGGCCCCACAGTGGCGGCCAGGGCCTGCGAGTTGGGCACGAACACCACGCCGTCGGCGGTCTCCAGGCGCACGTAGGTGATGCTCACGTCGGTCACGGTGCCCTCCAGCGAGCCGCCCAGCGCGCCTGCCCGGAACCGGACCCGGTCGCCGACCCGGAACGGCCGGGCGAATAGCAGCACCATGCCCGCGAACAGGTTGGCCAGCGACTGCTGGGCCGCGATGCCCAGCAGCACGCCCGTCACGGCACCGCCCAGCACCAGCTGCCCGACCGGGAGGCTGCCCACGTTCAGCGCGACGACCAGCACGGTGAAGATGCCCGCGAGGGCCAGGGCGTAGCGGACGACGCCGGCGTGCGCGGCGCCGATGTGCGGCTGGAGCAGGTTCCGCACCTGGCCGGACAGGCCGAAGGCCGCGGCCACCCCGAACAGGAAGAAGCCGGCCGCGCCGCAGTACTGCAGGGCGCCGGCGGTCACCTTGTCCAGGTCCTGAGGGTGATGGTTCAGGTACCGGCCGTACTCGGCGGCGCCCAGGCTGGCCAGCGCCAGGGCCAGGGCGATGATGGACCGCCACGGCCGGGCCCGCGCCTTTACCTTGGCCACCTGTGCCGCCATGTCCAGCTGGCGCCGTTCGTGAAGATCCACCGTCCTACGCTATCCGGCCCGTGGTACGCCGGAGCCCGGCGTCCCTGGGGGGACGCCGGGCTCCGATGTCACTAACACCCGTGCCCGGCGTCCCTGGGGGGGACGCCGGGCTCCGGCGATCACTCAGACCGTACGGCCCATGGCCATCAGCGGCTTGCCGACGGGCAGCACGATGGTGCCCTTCATGCCGTTGATGACGCCCGCGGCTGAGGTGTACCAGGCACACAGCGCCGTGACGATGCCGATGTACCCGCCCACCTTGACGATGTTGGCATTGCCCGCGAAGTTCCCGATGAACAGGAAGATCTCGGTCAGCTCCAGCGTCAGGAAGACGGCGAACACGGCCGCGTTCACCTGCGTGCTGAAGATCAGCATGTAGGTGTTGAAGATGGCGAAGGCCAGCAGGATCCAGCCCAGGTCATGGCCGGCCGCTGACGCGGACAGCGCGTGCGGCGCGACCAGCACCGCCCACAGCCCGAGGCCAATCCAGAACCCGCCATAGGTGGAGAAGGCGGTCGAGCCAAACACGTTCCGGTTCCGGAACTCCCACATGCCCGCCAGCAGCTGGCACAGGCCGCCGTAGGCGAAGGCGTAGCCCAGCCAGTCGCTGCCGGTCGAGTTCTTGGCCCAGCCGGCGTTCACGGCTGACAGCAGGAACGTGGTCAGGGCGAACGCGGCCAGCCCGAGCGGTGCGGGATCGGCAATGCCGGTCACCGCCTGAGCGACCGGAGCCGGAGCCTCATCGGTGGAGCTCAATAGCTTTCCTCCTGAGTGGATGGCCCACGGAGCTGCGGGGTCACGGCAGCGCAGCCGGGCAGGCGCTCGGATGGGCAGGACGGCGCGATGGCCCGACCAGGGCGACGGCCGGCGAAGGCGACATATGCCCGGTTGCCGGAAACGTAGCTCGGAGTACGAAAACGGCCATTCTCAGCCTTCCCGTGTCTTCGCACCGGGCTGCTAGCTCCGGATAGAAGATCTTGCCAAGAGGGTAACGCTGGCCACCTTGATTTGGGGAGACCCAGTTTCTGCCGGATCCGGACCTTGTCCCGGCCTTCTCCGGACTTCTGCCGGACCGTCCCGGCCGTGGCTAATGGATTAAGGAGCGACGGGCGTCCTGAGCGGCCTGCGCGGCCCGGCGCAAAACGGCGCTCAGCCCGGCCCTGGTGGCCAGCACGAATATCCGGTCCTGGGCGGCCAGCCGGTAATCCTGGCTGGGCGCCCAGTCGACCCGCTGGGCGCCCCTGGTGCGCAGCGCGATGACCCGGGCCGTGGCCCGGTCGTGGATGTGCCCGACGGCCCAGCCGACCAGCTCGGCGCCGGCGCTCGACCGGCACGTCGGCGATCACCAGCACGTGCCAGGCCGACGGCGATGGTGCGCAGCACCTGGTGGTCCAGCATGGCGGCGGCGAAGACCGGCGCGGCCAGGTAGGACACCGACCGGGAGATGGTGTTGCTGATCGTCTCCTGGACCCGCTGGGCCAGGTCGTCGTCCAGCAGCCGGACGATGACCCGCGGGCTCTCGGCCAGGCCCCGGGCGTGCAGCGCCGTCTCCAGGTTGACGATGTCGCTGTTGGTCACCGAGACCAGCGCCTGGCAGGTGTCGATGCCGGCCGCCCGCAGCGTCTCCTCCCGGTGCGTCTCGCCGATGACCACCCTCAGGCCGAGCCGCCGGGCCATGGCCAGCCCGGCGGCGTGCTCGCTCTTGTCCACGCACACCACGCCGACGCCCAGGTCGTGCAGCTGGCCCGACGATCCTGGTCCCGACGCTGCCCAGGCCCGCGACGATCACGTGGTCGCTGACGCGGCCGGCTCGGCGCCCGCGGCCGGAGCTGGTCAGCCGGGCGCCGACGATGGCCGCGGTGACCAGGGGCAGGAACGCCATTCCGTCGAAGGTCAGCAGGAACTGGGCCACCTTGACCCGGCGGCGCCAGGTGGACGCCGGTGACCGCCGTTCCCGCCGCGTCGAGCAGCGTCAAGTAGAGCGAGTCGGCGACCGAGAAATGGCTGGCGGTGACCAGCAGCACGAACCCGGCCACCAGCACGGCCAGCAGCGCGCCGAAGGCGATGATCGTGCGGTTGCCCAGCAGCCAGCGCAGCATCCGCAGCGTCCGGACCAGCCGGTGCGGCGGCCGGGCGAGGGGATTACGGGGCGAGCCGTCGGCCACCGCCAGCACCAGTCCGGCGCGGGCCGCCTGGGGCGAGGTCAGGTCGGGCTCGCCGGCGTCGTCGCTGGCGGCCAGGCCGCAGACGACGTGGCCGGCGTCCGACGTCCTCCCGGCGCGCGACGTACAGCGTGCGGCCCGACAGCCGGACGTGGCTGGGCGCGGGCTCGCCCAGCGCGGCGGCCACGAACGACGGCGCGGCCATGGCCGACTCCGACAGCACGGCGCAGTCGGCGAAGAACGTCCTGATCCGCTCGCCCAGGCTGGTGTTGAAGATCGAGATGACCAGCCGCAGGCCCGGGTTGATTTCCTGGGCGCGCAGCGCGGCGTGGAAGTTGCCGAGATCGTCCTGGTCGAGCAGGGCCAGGCCGCGGGCGCTGCCCAGGTCGGCCTCCAGGAACGCCCGCCGGTCGGTCTCCGGGCGCTCGATCACCCGGACGCCGGGCAGCCGGGCGATCTGCGGCCCGTGACCGCGCTCGGCCGAGCGCATGATGACCGTGATCTGCTCGGCGTACCGGACCGCCAGGTCCTCGACCATCCGCAGCGCCAGGGCGTCGCTGCCGCACACCACGAGATGATCGCGCCGGCCGACGCTGGCGCAGGGGGGAGCGGGGGGCGGGGGACATGGCGCGATCCTAGCCAGGACGAGTCCGGCAAAGCGCGCCGAAAGGCCGTATGAAGGGGCACGAAGGGGGCAGGGGAGTTGGGTGGGGGTGGGCGCTTAGGGTGAGGCGATCCGGCCGAGCTGGGCCGGGACCTGCGCAGCGGCCGCCCGGTCGATCAGGAACAGCGTCTGCTGGCGGCCGCGGGCCCCGGCGGCGGGCACCTGGACCGGCCCGGCGCCGGACAGCGCGAGCCGCACCGCGGGCGCCTTGTCCGCTCCTGAGGCGATGACCCAGACGTCCCTGGCCGCCTGGATGGCGGGCATGGTCAGGGTCAGCCGGGTCGGCGGCGGCTTGGGGGCGCCCCGGACGGCCACCACCGTGCGCTCGTTCTCGTACAGCGCGGGCAGGCCGGGGAACAGCGAGGCGACGTGCCCCTCCGGCCCGATGCCCAGCAACAGCACGTCGAACGAGGGCACGTCGCCGTGGTCCTCGGGCCGGGCGGCGGCGCGGAGCCAGCCCGCGTACCGGTCCGCCGCCGCCTCCGGGTCGTCCCCGTCGGGCCCGTCGGAGGGCGGCATGGGGTGGACCCGCTCGGCCGGGATGTCGATGTGGTCGAGCAGCGCGGCGCGGGCCCCGGTCTCGTTGCGGTCGGGGTGGCCCGCGGGCAGGAACCGCTCGTCGCCCCACCAGATGTCCACCCGGCGCCAGTCGATGGCGTCCCTGGCCGGCGCGGCGGCCAGCTCGACCAGCACCTGGGTGCCGATGCCGCCGCCGGTCAGCACCAGCGAGGCGGACGCTCCGCCCGCGCAGGCGTCCACTATCCGGGTCACCAGCCGTGCGGCGACGGCCTTGGCCAGCAGCTCAGCGTCGTGGTGCACCAGCACCTGGGGCGTGTTGATGGCTACCGCCAGTCCGCCGACAGCGCCGTGCAGGCGGCGGCCAGGGTCTCGCCGTAGACCTCGTCCGGGTTGAGCCGCCGCAGTTCCTCGGCCAGCAGCTCGGCGGTGTCCCGCCGGTGCAGGGCCACGTGCCGGTCCGGCTGGCCCTCGCGACTCAGTGTGGCCGTGCGGCCGTCCGGTCGGCTGATCGTGACGTCGCCCTGATCGGTGGCGAAAGTCGCGCCGGTGATGCCCGGCCCGTCGGAGACCTCCCGGCTGAAGGGCACGCGCAGCCGGCTGGTCAGCCAGGCGGCCAGCAGGTCGGCGGTGGGGTTGTCCGCCTCGGCGTAGACCTGCCCGCCCAGCACCGCGCCCTCGGTCTGGTCCAGCGTGGCGGCCAGCAGCGAGCGCCACGACGTGGCCCTGGTCCAGGACAGGTCGGTGTCGCCGGGCCGGTAGGCGGTGGCCAGCCGCTTGAGCGCCGCCACCGGCTCCGGGCAGGCGGCGGCGTCGGTCACCCGGCGCTGGGCCAGGGCGCCCAGCGGCTCGCCGGACGGCACGTCGGGGGCGGTGCCCGGCCACCAGGTAACCACCGGGGTGTCCGGCACCAGCAGCGGCATGACCACCGAGTCCGGGTGCAGGCTCATCGGCCCGTACAGGCGCAGCAGCACGGTCTGGCCGGCGGCGCCGTCGCCCGACCTGATCTCCGCGTCCAGCCGCGACGGCCCGCCGGGACCGCGGCTGATCACCGCGAGCACCCGGCACGGGTGCTCGCGGCCGGCCTGGTTGGCGGCCCGCACCGCGTCGTGCTGGCGGGACTCGTCGGTCATGATGATCAGGTTCAGCACCACGCCGGTGGTAGGCCCGCCGAGCTGGTCTCTGGCCCTGGTCAGGGCGCCCCGCACGGCGCCGGTGGTGGTGTCGGTCAGGTCGATGAGCATGAGGCCGTTCCTCAGCTTCCCCTCAATGTGTTTTCTGCTGGGGGGTCCGGGGGGTGGCCCCCGGAGTCAGCACGGTTCTTACAGCCGTCGCCAGGCCCGGCCGTCGCGGGCGATCAGCGCGTCGGCGCTGGCCGGGCCCGCGGTGCCGGCCGGGTACTGCTCCGGCTTGTCGTGGGAGGCCCAGAACTGCTCGATCGGGTCGAGGATCCCCCAGGACAGCTCGACCTCCTCCTGGCGCGGGAACAGCGGCGGGTCGCCGATGAGCACGTCGAGCAGCAGCCGCTCGTAGGCCTCGGGGCTGGACTCGGTGAACGACTCGCCGTAGGCGAAGTCCATGTTCACGTCGCGGACCTCCATGGCCGAGCCGGGCACCTTGGAGCCGAACCTGACCGTCACGCCCTCGTCCGGCTGGACCCGGATGACCAGGGCGTTCTGGCCCAGTTCCTCGGTGTCGGTGGCGGCGAACGGCAGGTGCGGCGCGCGCTGGAACAGCACCGCGATCTCGGTCATCCGGGACGGCAGCCGCTTGCCCGTGCGCAGGTAGAACGGCACCCCGGCCCACCGCCTGGTGTCGATAGTGAGGCGCAGCGCGGCGTAGGTCTCGGTGGTGGAGTCCGCCGGGATGCCCTCCTCCTCCAGGTAGCCGGGCACCTCGATGCCGCCCTGCCAGCCCTGCGGCGTACTGGCCGCGGGCCGTGCCGACGGCCAGGTCCTCGGGGATCTTGACCGCCGACAGCACCTTCTCCTTCTCCGCGCGCAGCGAGTCGGGCCGAGAACGAGACCGGCTCCTCCATCGCGGTCAGCGCGAGCAGCTGGAGCAGGTGGTTCTGGATGACGTCGCGGGCCGCGCCGATGCCGTCGTAGTAGCCCGCCCGGCCGCCGATGCCGATGTCCTCGGCCATCGTGATCTGGACGTGGTCCACGTAGCCGCGGTTCCAGATCGGCTCGAACAGCGTGTTGGCGAACCGCAGCGCCAGCAGGTTCTGGACCGTCTCCTTGCCCAGGTAGTGGTCGATGCGGAACACCGAGTTGGCCGGGAACACCGCGCTGAGCAGGTCGTTCAGCTCCTTGGCGCTGTCCAGGTCGTGGCCGAACGGCTTCTCGATGACCACCCGCCGCCACGGGCGGGCGCCGCCGCTGGGTGACTGCTCCGGGGGGTCGGCCAGGCCGGAGCGCTTGAGCTGCTAGACCACCAGCGGGAACGCCTTGGGCGGCACCGACAGGTAGAACGCGTAGTTGCCGCCGGTGCCGCGCTCGGCGTCGAGCTGGGCCACGGTCTGAGCCAGGTGGTCGAACGCGGCGTCGTCGGCGAACTCGCCCGGCACGAAGCGCACGCCCTCCGACAGCTGCTTCCACACCTCCTCGCGGAACGGCGTCCGGGCGTGGGCCTTGACCGCGTCGTGGGTGACCTGGGCGAAGTCCTCGTCCTCCCAGTCGCGGCGGGCGAACCCGACCAGCGAGAAGCCCGGCGGCAGCAGGCCCCGGTTGGCCAGGTCGTAGATCGCCGGGAGCAGCTTCTTGCTGGCCAGGTCCCCGGTGACGCCGAACAGCACCAGCACGCAGGGCCCCGCGACCCGCGGTATCCGCCGGTCCCTCGGGTCGCGCAGCGGATTGGGGATCATCGAGGTCCTCCGGTTACCGACGGGCTAGTGGTCACCGCTGGCCGCCTTGTCCATCTCGGTCCTGATCGTCTCCAGGAGCTGGTTCCAGGAGACCGCGAACTTGTCCACGCCCTCGTCCTCCAGCGCTGCGACCACGTCGTCGTAGCTGACCCCGACCGCCGCGAGCTGCTCGAAGTACTGCCGCGCCGCGTCGTAGGTGCCGTGGATGGTGTCGCCGCGCAGCTCGCCGTGGTCGGCCACGGCGCGCAGGGTGGCCTCGGGCATGGTGTTGACGGTGCCGGGGGCGACCAGGTCGGTGACGTACATGGTGTCGGTGTACTCCGGGTTCTTGGTGCTGGTCGAGGCCCACAGCGGCCGCTGCGGCCGGGCGCCGGCCGCGTGCAGCGCGGCCCACCGGTCGGTGGCCGTCTTCTGCTCGAACAGCTCGTAGGCCAGCCGGGCGTTGGCCACCGCGGCCTGGCCGCGCAGGGCCAGCGCCTCCGGCGTGCCGATCTTGTCCAGCCGCGCGTCGACCTCGGTGTCCACCCGGCTGACGAAGAACGAGGCGACCGACGCCAGGTTCTTGATCAGGCTCGGCCGGCGTCGGCCTGCTCCAGGCCGGCCATGAAGGCGTCGATGACCTCGGCGTAGCGCTCCAGCGAGAAGATCAGCGTGACGTTGACGCTGATGCCCTCGGCCAGGGTCGCGGTGATCGCCGGCAGGCCCTCCTTGGTCGCCGGGATCTTGATGAACAGGTTCGGCCGGTCCACCAGCCACCACAGCGCCTTGGCCTCGGCGATGGTCTTCGTCGGTGTCCCTGGCGATCCGCGGGTCGACCTCGATGGACACCCGGCCGTCCAGGCCGCCGGTGGCGTCGTAGGCCGGGCGCAGCACGTCGCAGGCCCAGCGGATGTCGAAGGTGGTGATGTCGCGGGCCGCCTCGTCCACGGTCAGCTGGCGGACGGCCAGGTCGCGGACCTGGTCGTCGTAGGTGGTGCCCTTGGACAGGGCGCTGGCGAAGATCGTCGGGTTGGACGTCACGCCGATGACGTGAAAGTCGCGCATCAGCGCGGCCAGGTTGCCGGTGCGCAGCCGGTCCCGGCTGATGTCGTCGAGCCATACCGCCACGCCGAGCGCGCTCAGCTGCCCCAGCCTGTCGTTCTGGGTCGTCATGACAGTCTCCCTTCTGGCTTGCCTGCCTGGCTTGCTTGCTGCCTGGCCTACTGACCAAGGACCTTGCCGGACACGGCTCGCTAACCCCGCGTCCCGCTCGCCCCGCTCGCCCTGGCCAGGCTGGCCCGCGCCGCCTGCGCCACGGCCTCGGCGGTGATGCCGAACTCCTCGTACAGCTTCTGGTAGTCGGCCGACGCGCCGAAATGCTCCAGGCTGACGCTCTCGCCCAGGTCGCCGACGAACTGGCGCCAGCCCAGCGCCAGCCCCGCCTCCACGCTGACCCGGGCCCGGACCGCGGGGGGCAGCACCTCGTCCCGGTAGGCCGCGTCCTGCTCGGCGAACCACTCCACGCACGGCATGGAGACCACCCGGGTGGCCACGCCCGTCGGCCTGCAGCTGCTCCCGCGCGGCCAGCGCGATCTGTACCTCGCTGCCGGTGCCGATCAGGATGACCCGGGGGTCGCCGCCGTCGGCCTCGGCCAGCACGTAGCCGCCGCGGGCCGTGTGCTCGGCCGGGCCGAGCACCGACCGGTCGAAGACCGGGACCGCCTGGCGGGTCAGGCACAGCCCGGCCGGCCGGTCGGTGTGCTCCAGGATCGTCTTCCAGGCCACCGCGGTCTCGTTGGCGTCGGCGGGCCGGACCACGTCCAGGCCGGGGATGGCGCGCAGCGCCCACAGGTGCTCGACCGGCTGGTGGGTCGGGCCGTCCTCGCCCAGGCCGATGGAGTCGTGCGTCCAGACGTAGGTGACGGGCTGCTTCATCAGCGCCGAGAGCCGCACCGCGCCGCGCATGTAGTCGCTGAACACCAGGAACGTGCCGCCGTAGGGCCGGGTCAGGCCGTGCAGCGCGATGCCGTTCAGGATCGCGCCCATGGCGTGCTCGCGGATGCCGAAGTGCAGCGTCCGGCCGAACGGGTTGCCGGGGAACATCTTGGTCTGGTGCTCGGCCGGGATGAAGGACGGCTCGCCCTTCATCGTCGTGTCGTTGCTGCCGGCCAGGTCGGCCGACCCGCCCCACAGCTCCGGCAGCACCGGGGCCAGGGCGTTGAGCACCTGGCCGGAGGCCGCTGCGGGTGGCCAGGCCCTTGTCGCTGGCCTCGAAGGTCGGCAGCGCGTCGGCCCAGCCGTCGGGCAGGTCGCGCGCGGACAGCCGGTCCAGCAGCGCCTGGCGCTCCGGGTTGGCCGCCGCCCAGGCGGCGTACTGCTCGTTCCACTGGGCGTGCGCCTGCTTGCCGCGCTCGCCGACCAGCCGGGCGTGCGTCAGCGCCTCGTCCTCGACCGGGAAGTTCACGTCCGGGTCGAAGCCGAGGATCCTCTTGGTCGCGGCCACCTCGTCGGCGCCGAGCGCCGAGCCGTGCGCCGCGCCGGTGTTCTGCTTGTTCGGCGCGGGCCAGCCGATGATGGTGCGCAGCGCGATGAGCGAGGGCGCGCCCGGTGGTCGCGCGCGGCCTGGATCGCGTCGTACAGCGCCTCGACGTCCTCGGTGTAGCCGTCGGGCCGCCGCCAGGTCACCCGCTGGACGTGCCAGCCGTAGGCCTCGTAGCGGGCCGCCACGTCCTCGGACTTGGCGATGTTGGTGTCGTCCTCGATGGAGATGCTGTTGTCGTCGTAGATCACGACGAGGTTGCCGAGCTCCTGGTGGGCCGGCGAGCGAGGAGGCCTCGTGGGTGATGCCCTCCTCGATGTCGCCGTCGGAGCAGAAGGCGTAGATGTGGTGGTCGAACGGGCTGGTCCCCGGCGCCGCGTCCGGGTCGAGCAGGCCGCGCTCGCGGCGGGCCGCCATGGCCATGCCGACCGCCATGGCCGATGCCCTGGCCGAGCGGGCCGGTGGTGGCCTCTACGCCGGGCGTGTGCCAGTGCTCGGGGTGGCCGGGGGTGCAGGCTGCCCCAGGTGCGGCAGCGCCTCCAGGTCCTCCAGCGTCAGGCCGTAGCCCGGACAGGTAGAGCTGGATGTAGAGGGTCAGGCTGGAGTGGCCGCAGGACAGCACGAACCGGTCCCGCCCGGCCAGGCCGGCGTCGGCCGGGTCGTGCCGCATCACGCGCTGGTAGAGCAGGTAGGCGGCGGGGGCCAGGCTCATGGCCGTGCCCGGGTGGCCGTTGCCGACCTTCTGGACCGCGTCCATCGCCAGGACCCGGACCAGGTCTACGGCCCGTTTGTCAGTCGGCGACCATTCCAGCCCGGCTCCAGGCGTGTCACTGCTCACGTCGGCTCAGGCCCCCTCTGCTCTGTCTCGATCGGATGCGGATGGCTCAGATGCGGAAAACAACGTCGGGGACGGGACGGCCGTGCGCGGCGGCGCCTCCCCACCGATTGACCCTATCCCGGCCGGGTTTCTGGCTGCCGGCCGCGCCTGTGAACCGTCGGTGAAGCCCGGGGCCCGCTCGCGCAGGGCGTAGGGGAGCAGCAGCGCGGTGACCCAGATCGCGGCCGCGCCCGACCTCGTGCACCCAGACCACGCCCGGCCGGCAGGCCGCTGAAGTACTGCGCGTAGCCGATGCTGCCCTGGACCCCGACCAGGGCCAGCAGCAGCCAGCCCAGCCGGACCGCCCGGCGCGGCGCCGAGGACAGCCGCAGGGCCAGGACCAGCGCGATGACCAGGCCGCCCAGCAGCCAGCCGATGTCGGCGTGCAGCTGGGTCACGCCCGGTCAGCGGCAGCGGGTACCGGGGCACCGACCGGGCGCCCGGCCAGCGGGCCGGTCCCGGTGACCACCGTGCCCGGCCGCCAGCATCAGCGCCACGGCGCCGATCACGGCCAGCGAGATCAGCCGGACCTCGGGCCGGACCAGCGGCCGGGCCGGTCCGGTGCCCTCCTGGCACCGGACGTACAGCGCCACCGTCGCCGCGACCAGCGCCGCCGAGGCCAGGTAGTGCACCGAGACCCAGCCCGGGTTGAGCTTGGTCAGCACGACGATGCCGCCGATGATCGGCCTGGGCCACGATGGCCCCCGGCTGGGCGGCGGCCAGCCAGACCAGGTCGCGGCGCCGCCGGCGCCTCGGGCCGGACGGTACCGCCAGGCGGCCACGAAGACCAGCACGGCGATCACGAAGATGGCGTCGGTGACCAGCCGGTTGCCGAACTCGATCCACCGGTGGACCAGCGAGTCACCGGTGGTCGCCGCCCGCCACCAGGCTGTGCGCGGTGCACTGCGGCCAGTCCGGGCAGCCCAGCCCGGACTGGCTGAGCCGGACCGCGGCGCCGGTCAGGATGATGACCACCGACGCCAGCACGCCGGCCAGCGCGTACCGCCGCATGGCCACGGGGGAGGGCGCCAGCACCGTGTCCGCCGCCCGCCGGACCCAGCCAGGCCAGCCGCCGCGGGCCGTCGCCGGGACGCCGGTCGCCGGGACCGGGTGAGGCGAGTCGAGGTGTGCGGGCACGAGCCCCTCGTAGAAGCGCCCGGCCGTCGCCGTTACATCGAGCGTCCCCTAATCCAAACGCTGACCACGCCCTGGATGTCCCGTTGGTGCTACTCCCAGCGGAAGGAGCGGGCGGCGATGGCGATGGCGGCCACCGCCCAGGCCACCAGCACCAGCAGGTCCAGGCCGGGCAGGCCGCCGCCGTGAGCCAGCGTCGCGCGCAGGCCGTCGGCGAGCGCGCCGGCGGGCAGCAGCCGCAGCTCGGGCCGGATCCCGGCCGGGAACCGGGCCAGCGGGAACAGCACGCCGCCGATGCCCAGCATGACCAGGTAGATCAGGTTCGCGGCGGCCAGCGTGGCCTCCGCGCGCAGGGTCCCGGCCAGCAGCAGGGCCAGCCCGCTGAACGCCGCCGTCCCGGCCAGCAGCAGCGCGACCGCGAACGCCACCCCGGCCGCGCTGGTGTGCGGCCGCCAGCCGAGCACCGCGCCGAGCGCCGTGATGATCACTACCTGGAGGACCTCGACGGCCAGCACGGTCAGCGTCTTGGCCCCGATCAGCCCGCCGCGGGACAGCGGGGAGGCACCCAGCCGCTTGAGCACCCCGTACCGGCGCTCGAACCCGGTGGAGATGGCCTGGCTGGTGAACGCGGTGGACATCACGGCCAGGGCCAGGATGCCGGGCACCACGAAGTCGATCCGGCTGCCGCGGATGGCCACCAGCGGCTCGTGGCCGAAGGCCAGCAGCAGCAGCACCGGGATGATCAGCGTCAGCAGCAGCTGCTCGCCGTTGCGCAGCAGGAAGCGCAGCTCCAGGCCGGCCTGCGGCGCGGATCATGCGGGCCAGCGGCGCCGCCCCCGGCGCGGGCGGCGGCCAGCCCGCGGCCTCGCCCGCCCGGCCAGCGCCGGCCACGCGGGACCCGGCCACCCCCGGCCCGGTCACGCCAGACCCGGTCGCCCCGGACCCGGTCACGTCCGGTCCGGTCATCCCGGGCCCGGTCTCGGCGGGCCCGGCGAAATCGGTCACGACCGCAGCTCCCGTCCGGTCAGCTCCAGGAACACGTCCTCGAGCGTGCGGCTCTCGATCCGCAGGCTCTGGGCCAGGATGCCGTGGTCGGCGCACCAGGCCGTGACCGCGGCCACCAGCCGGGGATCGATGCCGTCGTCTACCTCGATCATGTAGTGGCCGGCCGGCGACTCCTTGGCCGCGCTGCCCGCGGGCAGCGCCGCGACCAGCGCGTCCAGGTCCAGGCCGGGCTCGGCCCGGAACCGCAGCTGCCCGGACGAGCCGCACAGCTCGGCCAGGGTCCCGGCCACGGCGACCTCGCCGTGGTCCACGATCACGATGTGGTCGGCCAGCCGCTCGGCCTCCTCCATGTAGTGCGTGGCCAGGATCACCGCGGTGCCCGCGGCCCGCAGCTCCTCGATCAGCTCCCAGGTGGCGTGCCGGGCCTGGGGGTCCAGGCCGGCCGTCGGCTCGTCCAGGAACACCAGTTCCGGGCGGCCGATCACGGCCGCGGCCAGGGACAGCCGCTGCTGCTGGCCGCCGGACAGCCGGCGGTAGGGGGTGCGCCCGCAGGACTCCAGGCCGAGCCGGGCGATCAGCAGGTCCGGGTCGATGGGGCGGGCGTAGAAGCGGGCCAGCACGCGCAGGTACTCGGCCGCCCTGGCCGCGGTGGGGATGCCGCCGGACTGGAGCATCACGCCGACCCGGGGCCGCAGCTGGCGGGCGTCGCGCACCGGGTCGAGGCCGAGCACCCGGACGGTGCCGCCGTCGGGCCGCCGGTAGCCCTCGCAGGTCTCGATGGTGGTGGTCTTGCCGGCCCCGTTGGGACCCAGGATCGCGGTCACCCGGGCGCGCGCGGCGGTCAGCGACAGGCCGGCCACGGCGGCCTTGCTGCCGTACTGCTTGACCAGGCCGCTGATCTCGACGGCCGGAGCGCTGCTCACGCTGGTGAGTCTAGGGTTCGCTACCCGACCGCCACGAACCGGGCGAGCTGGGCCGACTGCTCGAGGCGGCTCGGCTCGTGCACGTACATCATGTGACCGGCCTCGAAGTAGCCGAACTCGATGTTCCCGGCCAGCTCGGCCGGGATCTCCAGGTGGGCGAAGGTGTGCTCGGACGCGGCGTACGGGGTGGCCCCGTCGTAGTAGCCGCAGTCCACGCGGACCCGCATGTGCGGATTGGTGCGCATGGCCGCGGCCAGCTTGTCGGCCACGTATATGTGGGCGGCCTCGAATTCCTTGTACGACCACGGGTGCACGTGCCTGCTCAGCACCTCATACGGCAGGTCGCTGTGGTACTCCAGCTCGCCCCGCACGTAGTGGTTCAGGGCCGCCGAGTAGGGGCCGATGATCGCGTCCATGGACGGGTCGCTGGTCCACTGCTCGCGCCCGTAGTCGGCGTCCCAGCCGGTGAACCGGCCGTCCAGGCGGCCCACGGTGCGCCGCTGCCCGCGCAGCAGCTCGGTGAAGAAGCGGATGTGCTCGGGCCGCAGGTTGACCCGGTCCACGTAGTCCTCGGACAGGCCGGTCAGCGCGGCCACCCGGGCCACCGCGGCCGACCGCTCCCCGGCGGTCAGCCGGGCGCCGCGGCTGAGCACCTGCAGGTACTCGCCGCCGGCGTAGGCCTGCGCGTCGTCCAGCACCTCGCGCAGCGGCCGGTCGCCGTGCCGCCCGTGGTAGTGCGCGATCGCGGCGTAGGTGGGCAGGTAGTACACGTAGGCGTCGTCGTTGCCCGCAGTGAACTCGGTGGTGCCGCCGTCCAGGAAGGCGGAGATCAGCATCAGGCCGTTCAGGTACATCCCGTAGCGTTCCTGCAGATGGCGGGCCAGGGCCGCCGCCCTGGTGGTGCCGTAGGACTCGCCGCACAGGTACTTGGGCGACATCCAGCGGTCCTCGCGGGTGGTCCACAGCCGGATGACCTCGCCGACCGACTCGATGTCCCCGCCGAAGCCGTGGAAGTCACCGGACTTGCCGCCCTTGACGGCGCGCGAGAACCCGGTCGAGACCGGGTCGATGAACACCAGGTCGGAGTGGCGCAGCAGGGTCTGCTCGTTGTCGGCCAGGCCGTAGGGCGGCGGCAGCAGCGCGCCCGCGTCGCCCATCAGCACCCGGCGCGGGCCGAGCAGGCCCAGGTGCAGCCAGACGCTCGAGGAGCCGGGTCCGCCGTTGAAGGCGAACGTCACGGGCCGCTGGGCCGGATCGCCGGCATTGTCGGCGGTGTAGGCGACCACGAACACCTCGGCCGTCGCCTTGGCCCCGGCGAACTCGTCGTCGCCGATCTGCTCCTTGCGCAGCACGACCCGCCCGGCCTGGACCGTGTACGGCAACGCTGTGCTTGCCACCGTGATCTCGTGGTGGGTGGTGACCAGGTCGTCCTGCGGCTCTTCCGGCTTGGCGTCTGCCCCGGCGCCCTCGCCGGCCGGGTTCTCCCGATCGTCGCTTGTCTCTGAGGCCATGGCAGAGCAGGCTAACGGGCCGCGGTGGCCCGGGGCGGGCCGGGTCAGGCGCTGACGGGCTCGGAGGCTGGCACGGCGGCCGCCGCGGCCAGCGCGACAAACAGGCTCAGGTCCTCGCCGGCCTCCGGGTGCCACTGGACCGCCACCGCGAACGGATGCTGGGCCGGGCTCAGCTCGGCGGCCTCGACGATGCCGTCGGCGGTCCACGCGGTGGCGGTCAGCCCGCTGCCGAGCTGGTCCACGGCCTGGTGGTGATGGGTGGGCACGACGACCGGCAGGTGGTCGGTCAGGTCGGTGCGGTGCAGGATCGAGGCCAGCCGGCTGCCCGGCTCGACCCGGACCTCGTGCTGGCCGTAGCCGCTGGCCTCGGGGGAGTGGCGGTCGTTGCCGACCAGGTCGGGCAGGTGCTGGTACAGCGTGCCGCCCAGGGCCACGTTCATGACCTGCATGCCGCGGCAGATGCCGAGCACCGGCAGCCGCTGCTCCAGCGCGGCGCTGATCAGGGCCAGCTCGGCGTCGTCGCGGGCCGGGTTGGCCGGCCCGCAGCTCGGGATCGCGCGGCGCGCCGTAGCGGGCCGGGTCGATGTCGCCGCCGCCGGACAGCACCAGCCCGTCCAGGCGGCCGGTCACGGCCTCGATCCCGGCCAGCGGCGGCAGCAGCACCGGGATGGCCCCGGCCGCGGCCACGCAGGCCGCGTAGCGCTCGGGGAGCAGGATGGCGAGCCTGTCCCAGGTGCCCCAGCGGGCCGTTTCGCGGTAGGAGCTGATCCCGATCAGTGGACGTATCGGCGGTGGCATGGCGAACAGCCTACAAAGGCGTCACGTAGGCCCCGCTGATGCCACCGTCGACCAGGAACGACGACGCGGTCATGAACGAGGAGTCGTCGCTGGCCAGGAAGGCCACGGCGGCGGCGATCTCCTCGGGCTCGCCGAACCGGCCCATGGGCACGTGGACCAGGCGGCGCGCGGCCCGCTCGGGGTCCTTGGCGAACAGCTCGCGCAGCAGCGGCGTGCTGACCGGCCCCGGGCACAGGGCGTTGACCCGGATGCCCTCGCGGGCGAACTGGACGCCGAGCTCGCGGGTCATGGCCAGCACCCCGCCCTTGGACGCGGTGTAGGAGATCTGCGAGGTGGCCGCGCCCAGCACGGCCACGAACGAGGCGGTGTTGATGATCGAGCCCTTGCCCTGGCGCTGCATGTGCGGGATCACGTACTTGCAGCACAGGTAGACCGAGGTCAGGTTGACCTGCTGGACCCGCTGCCAGGCGTCCAGGCCGGTGGTCAGGATGGAGTCGTCGTCCGGGGGCGAGATGCCGGCGTTGTTGAACGCGATGTCGATCCGGCCCAGGCGCTGGGCGACGTCGTCGAACAGCGCCTGCACCTGCTCCTCGCTGGCCACGTCGACGGCGAAGAAGTGGCCGTCCACCTCGGCGGCCGCGGCCTTGCCCGCGGCCTGGTCGATGTCCACGGCCACGACCGTGGCCCCCTCGGCCGCGAACCGCCGCACGGTGGCCAGGCCGATGCCGCTCCCGGCCCCGGTCACCACCGCGACCCGATTCTCCAGGCGTTTCATCGCTCGCTCCTACAGGTGTCGGCGGTCAATCTTTGGTGTTTGCAGCACCCGAGTGACCGGGCCACGAAGTGGCCCGGTCACTCGGTCGAGATGAAGACGTTCTTGGTCTCGGTGAAGGCGTCCAGCGCGTCCGGGCCGAGCTCGCGGCCGAGCCCCGATTGCTTGAATCCCCCGAACGGCGTCCAGTAGCGCACCGACGCGTGCGAGTTGACGGACAGGTTGCCGGTCTCCACGGCGCGCGCGACCCGGATGGCCCGGCCCACGCTACCGGTCCAGATCGAGCCGGACAGGCCGTAGGGGGTGTCGTTGGCGATGGCCACCGCCTCGGCCTCGTCCTCGAACGGGGTCACCGTGACGACCGGCCCGAACACCTCGTCGATGAACGCGGGGGAGTCGGCGCCGGCCGGGGCGAGCACGGTGGGCGGGAACCAGTAGCCGGGCCCGTCCGGCGCGCTGCCGCGGAAGGCCACCGGCGCGTCGTCGGGCACGTAGCTGGCCACCTTGGCCCGGTGCCCGGCCGAGATCAACGGCCCCATCTGGGTCTGGCTGAGCGCCGGGTCGCCGACCCGGACGCCCTGCACGGCCGGCTCGAGCAGCTCCATGAACCGGTCGTAGGCGGAGCGCTGGACCAGGATCCGGGACCGGGCGCAGCAGTCCTGGCCCGCGTTGTCGAACACCGCGTAGGGCGCGGTGGCCGCGGCCCGCTCCAGGTCCGAGTCCGCGAACACGATGTTGGCGCTCTTGCCGCCCAGTTCCAGGGTGACCCGCTTGATGTGCTGGGCGCAGCCCGCCATGATCTGGCGGCCCACCTCGGTCGACCCGGTGAACACGATCTTGCGGACCTGCGGGTGGTCGACCAGTCGCTGGCCGACCACGCTGCCCTTGCCCGGCAGCACCTGGAACACGCCCTCGGGCAGCCCGGCCGACAGGGCCAGCTCGCCGATCCGCCGGGCGGTCAGCGGGGTCAGCTCGGCGGGCTTGCAGACCACGGTGTTGCCGGCGGCCAGGGCCGGGGCCATGCCCCAGGCCAGGATCGGCATGGGGAAGTTCCACGGCACGATGAGGCCGACCACGCCCAGTGGCTCGTGGAACGTGACGTTGAGCCCGCCGGCCACCGGGATCTGCCGCCCGGTCAGCCGCTCCGGCGCGGCCGAGTAGTACAGCAGCACGTCGCGGACGTGCTGGGCCTCCCAGGTGGCCTGGCCGATGGGGTGCCCGGACCCGGCCACCTCCAGGGCGGCCAGCTCCTCGACGTGCGCGTCCACCTCGGCGGCGAAGGCGCGCAGCAGCCGGGCCCGGTCGCCGGGCGCGACCTGCCGCCAGGCGGCCTGGGCCCCAGCGGCCCGGGCCACGGCGGCGTCGGTCTCCTCCGCGGTGGTCTGGCCGATGGTGGTGACGGGCTGCTCGGTGGCCGGGTTGACGACGGTGTACTCCGGGCCGGAGGTCTGGGGCATGACTCGCTTCCTAAACGTGGTGCCCTGCTTGCGCAGCTTGTTAGGGAAAATGGGTGTTCTAGAGCCGTTCGAAGGCCCGCCGCAGCTCCCAGTCGGTGACCGCGGCGTCGAACGCCGCGAGCTCCACGCGGGCGTAGTTGGAGTAGTGCTCGACGACCTCGGTGCCGAACGCGGCGGCGGCCAGCTCGCTGTTCTCCCACAGCTCCAGGGCGTCGCGCAGGGTGTGCGGGACCCGGACGCTGCCGTCGGCGTAGGCGTTGCCCGCGAACGCGGGCTCCAGGGGCAGCTCTTGGTCGATCCCGTTCAGCCCCGCGGCGATCATCGCCGCCACGGCCAGGTAGGGGTTCACGTCCCCGCCGGGCACCCGGTTCTCGGGCCGCAGCGACTGTCCGTGGCCGACCAGGCGCAGGGCGCAGGTGCGGTTGTCCACGCCCCAGCGCACGGCGGTCGGCGCGAAGCTGCCCGGCACGTAGCGCTTGTAGGAGTTGATGTTCGGCGCGTAGCACAGGGTCAGCTCGCGCAGCGCGGCCAGCTGGCCGGCCAGGAAGTGCTCGCCGATCTTGGACAGCCCGTACGGGCGGTCCCCGGCCAGCACCGGCTGGCCCTCCTCGTCGCGCAGCGACAGGTGGATGTGGCAGGAGTTTCCCTCGCGGGCGTTGGGCTTGGCCATGAACGTGATGCTCATGCCGTCCTGGGCCGCGATCTCCTTGGCACCGGTCTTGTAGATGGAGTGGTTGTCGCAGGTGCCGACCACCTCGGCGTACCGGAAGGCGATCTCGTGCTGGCCGAGGTTGCACTCGCCCTTGGCCGACTCGACGTACATGCCCGCGCCGGCCATCCCGTTGCGGATCCGGCGCAGCAGCGGCTCGATCCGGGAGGTGCCCAGGATCGAGTAGTCCACGTTGTACTGGTTGGCCGGCTCCAGATTCGTGTAGTTCTTCTCGGCGGCCTGCTCGTAGGTGTCGTTGTAGACCACGAACTCGAGCTCGGTGCCGGCCAGCGCCGCCCAGCCGCGCTCGGCCAGCCGGTCGGTCTGCCGCTTCAGGATCTGCCGCGGCGAGGCCGCCACCGGCGAGCCGTCGAGCCAGGTCAGGTCGGCGATGACCAGCGCGGTGGCCGGATGCCAGGGCATCCGGCGCATGGTGTCCATGTCGGGCCGCAGCACGAAGTCGCCGTAGCCGGTCGACCACGAGGACATCGCGTAGCCGTCGACGGTGTTCATGTCGACGTCCACGGCCAGCAGG
The DNA here is from genome assembly GCA_963730265.1 of uncultured Actinomycetota bacterium. Classification (GTDB taxonomy): domain Bacteria; phylum Actinomycetota; class Actinomycetes; order Streptosporangiales; family Streptosporangiaceae; genus DASUBV01. Next base: position 1,760,471 of record CAVSRG010000009.1, on the reverse strand, counting down.
TAGTTGCAGCCCTCGGAGTAGTGCTCGGCCACCTCGTCGAGGAAGAACTCGGCCGACAGTCGCTTGCCCTGAAGCCGGCCCTGCATGTCGGTGAAGGCGAGCACGACGGTGTCGATCTCGCCCTCACCGACCTCCACCCGGAGCCGCTCCAGGCTGAGCATCCCGCGCTGCTGGCTGTACGGCCCGTGGCCCCGGATGAGCGGCATCAGGAAGACAGCTCCTGCTCGATCTCAGCCAGTTCCTCGGCCGACCCCTGAACCCGCGGGCCGGTGAACCACTTCCGGGCCGAGACCACCCAGTAGATGCCGGCGAAGCCGAGCACGGCCACGACCGCGAAGACGGCGTAGTTGAACGTGGTCCAGCTGATCGGGCCGGCCTGCGGCAGCATGAACAGGATCGTAATGATGATGACCCAGGCCACCGCGATGATCCCGATGGGCCGGCTCCACCGGCCCAGGTGCCAGGGACCGCGCTGGAAGCTGTCGCCCTGGCGCAGCCGCAGGAACGTCGGCATCACGTAGGCGATGTACAGGCCGATGACGGCGATGGAGGTCACGGCCGCGTAGGCGGTGTAGTTCCACAGGTAGGGCAGGCCCAGGATGAGGGCGCCGGCCGCGGCCAGCCAGATGGCATTGGTGGGCGTGCGGGTGCGCTTGTTCACGGCGTGCCAGATCCGGGAGCCGGGCAGGGCGCCGTCGCGGGAGAACGCGTAGATCATCCGCGAGTTGGCGGTCACCGACGACATGCCGCAGAACAGCTGGGCGCCGATGGCGATGAGCAGCAGCAGCTTGCCGACGGTCGACCCGGCGGCGTCGATGAAGATCTGGGCGGGCGGCACGCCGGTCGAGGACAGGCGCTCGGGCTCGTAGTGCTGGATCGCGAAGGTGATCCCGATCAGCAGGATCCAGCCGGCCACCAGCGAGACGAGGATCGAGCTGACGATGCCACGCGGGCCGCTGGTCGCGGCGCTGTGGGTTTCCTCGGTCATGTGCGCGGAGGCGTCGTAGCCGGTGAAGGTGTACTGGGCCAGCAGCAAGCCGATCAGCACGATGTAGAGAGTGCCGGTGTGCAGGCCGGTGTCGTTCACGAAGTGCCCGAAGACGAAGCTGGCGGACTGGTGGTGGGCCGGCTTGATGACCAGCACGCCGACGATGATCAGGACGCCGACGATGTGCCACCACACGCTGATGTCGTTGAGTAGCGCGACCAGCCGGATGCCGAACTGGTTCAGCAGGCCGTGCACCAGCAGCACGATGGCGTAGATCAGGATCGTGAACGAGTGCGAGGTGCTCCAGCCCCATTGCAGCGTGCCGAAGGCGTTGATGAAGAACGCGGCCCCGAAGTCGATGCCCGCGGTCACCGCCACCTGGCCCAGGAAGTTGAACCAGCCGGTGAACCAGGACCAGGCGGGCCCGTTCCGGCGGGCCAGCTTCGCCGACCAGTAATACAGGCCGCCGGCGGTCGGATAACTCGAGCAGACCTCGGCCATGGCCAGCCCGACGAACAGGGTCATGATGCCGACGAAGGGCCAGCCCCAGACGATGACGGCCGGCCCGCCGGTGCCCATCCCGTACCCGTACAGGGTCAGGCAGCCGGACAGGATCGAGATGATTGTGAACGAGACCGCGAAGTTGGAGAAGCCCGACATGCGTCGGCGCAGCTCCTGCGCGTAGCCCATCCGGTGAAGTTCTTCCTCGTCGCTGCTCAGCGGCGAGGCCTGTTCGTTGACCGCCACGGCCTGCTCCTTACGTCCGTAGTGCGGGATCCGTACTGCGGGGATCGGTACTGCCGGTGGGACTGCCGCGCGCCGTCCCCGACGCTGGGGCTGGCGGGTGGGAAATTCAATGGTCTATTGTTGAACCAATGATGTTGAGACCAGCGCAAATGTCAAGAGTCCAGCGGCATTCGTTACATGTGCGCCACCTGGGCCTGGCACCCCAGCCTGGGCGTGATGGCGGGGTGTCCGGAGTCTCGTGCCCGGCACGCGGGTACGGGGGGGATCCGCGTGCCGGGCACCGAGGCCGGCCTACACTCCGGGCGGGCGGTCCGAGCGGAGGGCGGTGACGAGTGAGCGGCGGGGTTGATCTGGCCGCGGTGCTGCGGCCTGTCCGCAAGGGCAACCCGTTCGAGGAGACCGTCGAGCGGCTGCTGACCGCGATCAAGCTGGGCCTCATCGCCGAGGGCGAGCGGTTCCCGCCCGAGCGGGACCTGGCCGCGCAGCTCGGCATCGGCCGGACCAACCTGCGCGAGGCACTGCGTGAGCTCCAGCAGGCGGGCTACGTCTCCTGCCGGCGGGGACGGTACGGCGGCACGTTCGTCACCTACACCCCGCCCGCGCCGGACCAGGGCGAGCTGCGCCGGCTGGCCACCGAGGACGGCGACCAGCTGACCGACGCGCTGACCTTCCGGCTGGCCGTGGAGGCGGGCGCGGCCGAGGCCCTGGCCGAGTTGGTCCGGGCGGGCGGCCTGCGGCCCGGCCGGGCGGACGGCAACGGCCCGGGGCTGGACGGCGCCGGCCCCCGCGGGGTGCTGCTGGCCCGGCTGGGGGAGGTGAACGCGGCCCGCCCGCAGGATTACCGGCGGCTGGACACCCTGTTTCACCTGACGATCGCCGAGCTGACCGGCTCGAGCCTGCTGCTGGCCGCCTGCACCGACGCCCGGATGCGGCTCAACGACCTGCTCAACGCGATCCCGGTGCTGCAGCGCAACATCAACCACACGGCCGGGCAGCACGCCGCGATCGTGACGGCGATCCTGGCCGGCGACCCGGCCCGGGCCCGCCGGGCGGTAGCCGAGCACCTGGCCGGCACCGCCGCCCTGCTCCGCGGCTTCCTCACCTAGCGGGCGTGGCCTGGCCACGGTGGTGGCCCGCGCCGTGGCTGCTCAGCCTCGGTGCCGGAAACCGGGTTCAGGGCGTGACGGGGCGGGGGAGGCCGACCGGGTTCGGGAACGGCAGCACGGCCGCGCAGGCTAGTGCCGTCGGGATCAGCAGCCGGGCCAGTTCCTCGGTCCGCTCGGCGCCGAGCCGGGCCCAGGGCCGCGCCGCCGCCAGGTCGGTTGCGTCCTCGATGGCCTGGTGCGCCGCCCGGCCCGCCGGGGTGATCGCCCCGGCCGCGTCCAGCCAGCCCCGGCTGGCCAGGCGGTCGGCCGCCGCGTCCCACTCCTCGTCGGTCCAGCCGCGGGCGGGCTGCAGTTGCTCACGGGACGGCCCCGCGCCCTCGGCCTGGCCCTTGGCCACCCGCAGCGCCAGCGCCTCGCAGCCGTCCACCCCGGCGGCGACCAGGGCCCCGATGTGGCCATCGCCGCGGTGCTCGCGCAGGACGGTCGCCGCCTGCCACAGCCGGGCCGCCGGCTCGTCGGGCATGGGCAGCGCGGCGTTCGGCGCGCCCACCGGGCGGCCCGCCATGTCCAGCTCCTCGGTGGCGGCGGCCAGCAGATCGGCGGCGGCGCTCAGCGCCCCGGCCGCCGGCCCGCCCGCGCCGGCACCGCCCGCGCCAGCGCCGGCCGCTCCGTCGGCCTCGGCGACCAGCCGGCGGATGGCCGCCACCGCGCCGGCCGTCCGGGCGGCCAGCGCCTGCTCCGGGGTGACCATGCCCCAGACCGCGGGCAGCGCCCGGCCCACGAACGGCGGGGCGAAGCTGAAGAACGCCGCGATCACGGGCGGTGCGTCCACGGCCCCGATCGGGGCGGCCCGGCCCGCGAAGTAGCCGCGCCAGAATCCGCGCAGCCCGGCCTCCTCGAAGCCCTGCCGGGCCTCGGGAGCGAAGTAGGTCACCACGTGGACCGGCTCGAAGAGCGTCCACATCCGCCGCGCGGCGGCCGCTGTCTCCATGGCCGACATCATCCCAGTTTGGGCTCGGCAGGCCCCGCGTTGCGGGGCAGGAACGAATTACGGCACAATGATGTTGTGAAAAGTATGGGACACGGAGCCGGGCCCGCTCAGGCGAGCCCAGACACAGGCGTGACCGGTGCCGGCGGCACCGGTCGCAGCGCTGTGCCCGAGTCCGCAGCGGCCGGGGGCCTGGGGTCCGAGCGGAGCACCAGGGGCCGCATCGCCCGGCTGATCCTGGAGAACGGACCGGTCACCGCGGCCGGCCTGTCCGCCCGGCTGGGCCTGACCTCGGCCGCCGTCCGGCGCCACCTGGACAACCTGCTGGCCGACGGCATGATCGAGACCAGGATCGCACGACCCTACGGGAACCGCGGACGCGGGCGCCCGGCACGGCTGTTCGCCATCACCGACGCCGGCCGCAGCGCGTTCGAGCATGCCTACGACGACCTGGCCACCAGCGCGCTGCGCTTCATCGCCGAGACCGCGGGACCGCAGGCGGTGACGGAGTTCGCGCAGCGGCAGATCTCCGAGCTGGAGCGCCGCTACCGGCCCGTCGTGGAGTCCGCCAGCGCGGAGGAGCGGGTCCAGGCGCTGGCCGAGGCGCTGTCCGCCGACGGGTATGCGGCCTGCGCGAGCGAGGCGGCCGTGGCCGGCGGGGGAGAGCAGCTCTGCCAGCACCACTGCCCGGTGGCGCACGTCGCCGAGCAGTACCCGGAACTTTGCGAGGCGGAGACTGAGGCGTTCGGCCGGCTGCTGGGTACGCCTGTACAGCGGCTGGCCACGATTGCCCACGGCGACGGGATCTGCACCACGCATATCACGCCGCCGGGGCTACGGCATAACCGATCAACCGACACCAAGTCCGGAGGAATCTCCGCATGACGACAACCGCACACCCCGAGCTAGAGGGGCTGGAGCGTTATAAGTTCGGCTGGGCCGACTCGGACGTGGCGGGCGCCGCCGCGCGCCGCGGCCTGTCCGAGGATGTCGTCCGGGACATCTCGGCCAAGAAGAGCGAGCCGGAGTGGATGCTCGACCTGCGGCTGAAGGGCCTGCGCCTGTTCCGGCGCAAGCCCATGCCGACCTGGGGCTCGGACCTGTCCGGGATTGACTTCGAGAACATCAAGTACTTCGTCCGCTCGACCGAGAAGCAGGCCGCGAGCTGGGACGACCTTCCGGCGGACATCAAGAGCACCTACGACAGGCTGGGCATCCCGGAGGCCGAGAAGCAGCGGCTCATCGCGGGCGTGGCCGCGCAGTACGAGTCGGAGGTCGTCTACCACAAGATCCGCGAGGATCTTGAGGAGCAGGGCGTCATCTTCGAGGACACCGACACCGCGCTGCGCAACCACCCGGAGCTGTTCCAGGAGTACTTCGCGACCGTGATCCCGGTCGGGGACAACAAGTTCGCCGCGCTCAACACCTCGGTGTGGTCCGGCGGCTCGTTCATCTACGTGCCCAAGGGCGTGCACGTGGAGATCCCGCTGCAGGCCTACTTCCGGATCAACACCGAGAACATGGGCCAGTTCGAGCGGACCCTGATCATCGTCGACGAGGACGCCTACGTCCACTACGTCGAAGGCTGCACGGCGCCGATCTACTCGTCGGACTCGCTGCACTCGGCGGTCGTGGAGATCATCGTCAAGAAGGGCGCCCGCTGCCGGTACACCACCATCCAGAACTGGTCGGCCAACGTGTACAACCTGGTCACCAAGCGGGCGGTGGCCTACGAGGGCGCGACCATGGAGTGGGTCGACGGCAACATCGGCTCCAAGGTCACCATGAAGTACCCGGCCGTCTACCTGATGGGCGAGCACGCCAAGGGCGAGACGCTGTCGGTGGCGTTCGCCGGGGCGGGCCAGCACCAGGACGCCGGGTCCAAGATGGTGCACTGCGCGCCCAACACGTCCTCGTCGGTCGTGTCCAAGTCGGTGGCCCGCGCGGGCGGCCGCACGTCCTACCGCGGCCTGGTCCAGATCCAGGAGGGCGCCGAGCACTCCCGGTCCACGGTGAAGTGCGACGCGCTGCTGGTCGACACGATCAGCCGCAGTGACACCTACCCCTACGTGGACGTCCGCGAGGACGACGTGGAGATGGGCCACGAGGCGACGGTCTCCAAGATCTCCGAGGACCAGCTGTTCTACCTGATGAGCCGGGGGATGACCGAGGACGAGGCCATGGCCACGATCGTCCGCGGCTTCGTCGAGCCCATCGCGCGCGAACTGCCGATGGAGTACGCGCTCGAGCTCAACCGGCTGATCGAGCTGCAGATGGAAGGAGCCGTCGGCTGATGTCGGTCTTGCAGGGGGCCGTCGAGTCGGCGGCGCCCGTTTCGAGGCTGCACGAGCGGCAGTCGTTCGACCTGGCGGACTTCCCGGTGCCCGCGGGGCGCGAGGAGGAGTGGCGGTTTACGCCGCTGCGCCGGCTGCGCGGGTTGCATTCGGACGAAACCAGCGGTGACGGGAAGGTGAGTGTCGCGGTCGACGCCGCGCCCGGGATCACCGTTGAGAACCCCGAACACGGTGATCCCCGGCTCGGCGCCGCCTATGTGCCGGCTGACCGGGTCAGTGCTCGGGCTTTCGCGAGCTTCGTGGAGGCCACCGTGCTTACGGTGCCTGAGGGGGCTGAGAGCACGGGGGTTAGCTGGGTCAGTGTTCGCGGAGAAGGAGCAGAGGCTCCGGCTTTTGGGCACACCGTCGTGGACGTCAAGGCGAATGCCAGGGCGGTCGTGGTGCTGGAGTACACCGGGTCAGCTACCTACGCGGACAACGTGGAGTTCCTGGTTGGTGACGGGGCCTCGCTGACCGTGGTGTCGGTGCAGGACTGGGATGACGATGCGGTGCAGCTGTCGCATCACCATGCGCGGCTGGGGCGGGACGCTAAGTTCACGCACACCGTCGTGACGCTCGGCGGGAGCGTGGTCCGGCTGGTTCCGTCGGTGCGGTACGCCGGGCCGGGCGGCGACGCCGAGCTGCGCGGGATCTACTTCGCCGACGCCGGCCAGCACCTGGAGCACCGGCTGTTCGTGGACCACGCGGAGCGCAACTGCCGCAGCCGGGTGTCCTACAAGGGCGCGCTGCAGGGCCAGGACGCGCACGCGGTCTGGATCGGCGACGTGGTCATCCGGGCCGAGGCCACCGGGACCGACACCTACGAGTACAACCGGAACCTGGTGCTCACCGACGGCACCCGGGTCGACTCGGTGCCGAACCTGGAGATCCTCACCGGCGAGGTGCTCGGCGCGGGCCACGCCAGCACCAGCGGCCGCCTGGAGGACCAGCACCTGTTCTACCTGATGGCCCGCGGCATCCCGCTGGAGGAGGCTCGCCGCCTGGTGATCCAGGGCTTCTTCGGCCAGCTGATCGACCAGATCGAGGTGCCTGAGCTGCGGGACCGGATCAGCGCCGCGATCGAGCGTGAGCTGGGCGGCACCGACGACCAGGCGGCGGCCGGGGCGGCGGGAGGCACGGCATGAGCGAGGCCCGGTTCGAGCGGGCGTGCGCCGTCTCCGAGGTGCCCCCGGAGGGCGTGCTCGGCGTCGAGCTCGGCGGCGTGCCCGTGGCCATCGTCCGCGCGGAGGGGGAGGTCTACGCCCTCCGGGACGTCTGCTCGCACGAGGAAGTCCCGCTGTCCGAGGGCGAGGTCTACGACCACACCGTCGAGTGCTGGCTGCACGGTTCCTGCTTCGACGTGCGCACCGGCAAGCCCACCGGGCCTCCGGCCACCGAGCCGGTGGCTACCTATCCCGTCAGGATCGACGGCGACGACGTCTACGTCGGCCTGCCGTCCTAGAAGCACAGCCGAATAGATATACAGGAGAGACGATGTCCACCCTTGAGATCCGTGACCTGCACGCCAGCGTGACGGATGCGGCTGGCGAGGCCCGTGAGGTCCTGCGTGGCGTGAACCTGACCGTCAACGCAGGCGAGACGCACGCCATCATGGGGCCGAACGGGTCGGGCAAGACGACGCTGGCCTACGCGATCGCCGGGCACCCCCGGTACCAGGTCACCCAGGGCTCGATCACGCTGGACGGCGAGGACGTGCTGGCCATGAGCGTGGACGCCCGGGCCAGGGCCGGGCTGTTCCTGGCCATGCAGTACCCGGTCGAGGTGCCCGGCGTCACGGTGTCCAACTTCCTGCGCACCGCGGTCACCGCGGTCCGCGGCGAGGCGCCCAAGCTCCGGGCCTTCGTCAAGGAGCTGAAGACGTCCATGGACAGCCTGTCCATGGACCCGGCCTTCGCCCAGCGCAACCTCAACGAGGGCTTCTCGGGCGGCGAGAAGAAGCGCCACGAGATCCTCCAGCTCCAGCTGCTCAACCCCAAGATCGCCATCCTCGACGAGACCGACTCGGGCCTCGACATCGACGCCCTGCGCGTCGTGTCGGCCGGCATCAACCGGTTCCGCGAGGACGCCACCCACGGCGTGCTGCTGATCACCCACTACACCCGGATCCTGCGCTACGTGCAGCCCGACTTCGTGCACGTGTTCGTCGGCGGGCGGATCGTCGCCGAGGGCGGCCCGGAGCTCGCCGAAGAGCTGGAGATCGAGCGGCTACGAGCGCTTCCTGACGGCCGAGGCGACCGCCGGATCGACGGCCGGGGCGACGGCATGACGACCGCGAGCGAGACCGTTCGGCTCGGCGGGGCGGCCCTGTCACCGCTGGACTCCGACGCGGTCCGGGCTGACTTCCCCATCCTGGGCCGGGCGGTCCGCGGCGGGCACCCGCTGATCTACCTGGACTCCGGGGCCACCTCGCAGAAGCCGCGCCAGGTCCTGGACGCCGAGCGCGACTTCTACACCGTGCACAACTCCGCCGCCCACCGCGGCGCGCACCTGCTGGGCGAGGAGGCCACCGACGCCTACGAGGGCGCGCGGGTGCGGGTGGCCGAGTTCATCGGCGCCGACCCCGGCGAGATCATCTTCACCAAGAGCGCCACCGAGGCGCTGAACCTGGTCGCCTACGCGATGAGCAACGCCGCCACGGCGGGGCCGGAGGCCGAGCGGTTCCGCGTCGGCCCGGGCGACGAGATCCTCGTCACCGAGATGGAGCACCACGCCAACCTGGTGCCCTGGCAGCAGCTGTGCCTGCGCACCGGCGCCACGCTGCGCTGGTTCGGGGTGACTCCGGACGGCCGGCTGGACCTGAGCAACGCCGGCGAGCTGATCAGCGACCGGACCCGGGTCGTCGCGGTGACCCACCAGTCCAACGTCACCGGCACCGTCCCGCCGGTGGCGGAGATCGCCCGGCTCGCGCACGCCCGCGGCGCGCTGGTCGTGGTGGACGCGCGCCCAGTCGGTGCCGCACCAGCCGGTGGACGTGGCCGCGCTCGGCGCCGACTTCCTGGCCTTCTCCGCGCACAAGATGCTCGGCCCGTCCGGCATCGGGGTGCTGTGGGGGCGGCGCGAGCTGCTGGAGGCCATGCCCCCGTACGTGACCGGCGGGTCCATGATCGAGGTCGTCCGGATGGAGGGCTCGACCTTCCTGCCGCCGCCCGAGCGGTTCGAGGCGGGCGTGCCGCCGGCCGCGCAGGCCGTCGGCCTGGCCGCGGCCTGCGACTACCTGGACGGCATCGGCATGGCCCGGGTCGCCGCGCACGAGGAGTCGCTGACCGAGCACGGCCTGGCGGCCGTCACCGCCATCCCCGGCGTGCGCGTGCTCGGCCCGCTGACCACCGAGAACCGCGGCGGGGCGATCTCGTTCGTGGTCGACGGCGTGCATCCGCACGATGTCGGCCAGGTGCTGGACGAGCTGGGCATCGCCGTGCGGACCGGCCACCACTGCGCGTGGCCGCTGCACCGGGCGCTCGGCGTGCAGGCCAGCACCCGGGCCACGTTCTACCTCTACAACACCCACGACGAGGTCGAGGCGCTGGCCGACGGGATCCGGCAGGCGCAGACGTTCTTCGGGACGGCGTGATGGAACACGAGCCCACGGCGGACGTGTTGAAGGCGGCGTGATGCAGCTCGAGTCCCTGTACCAGGAGATCATCCTGGACCATTACCGGCACCCGCATCACAAGGGCCTGCGGGAGCCCTTTGATGCGCAGGTGCACCACGTCAACCCGACCTGCGGCGACGAGGTCACGCTGCGGGTGGCGCTCAAGGACGCGGCCGGCGAGCCCGTGGTGGCCGACGTGTCCTACGACGCGCTCGGCTGCTCGATCAGCCAGGCCAGCACGTCGGTGCTGACCGACATGGTGATCGGCAAGACGGTGGCCGAGGCCATGGACATCAGCGCGGAGTTCCTGGCGCTGATGCAGTCCCGCGGCGCGAGCGAGCCGGACGAGGACGTGCTCGGCGACGCGGTCGCGTTCGAGGGCGTGGCCAAGTACCCGGCCCGCATCAAGTGCGCGCTGCTCGGCTGGATGGCGTGGAAGGACGCGACCGCCCGCGCACTGGCGGAAGCAGGCGAGCCGGGCGAGCCCCGGACAGCCGAGCCCCGGAAGGCCGAGCCCCGGAAGGCAGAGACGGAGCAGACATGAGCGAGCAGAGCACGGAACTGACCGATCAGCAGGTCACCGACGGGCCGGTGGCTGAGCCGCTGGGCGGCGGGCTGAGCCCGGAGACCGAGGACCTGCTGGAGGCGCTGCGCGACGTGGTGGACCCCGAGCTGGGGGTCAACGTGGTGGACCTCGGCCTGATCTACGGGGTCACGCTCGACGACGACCGGACGCTGACCATCGACATGACGCTGACCAGCGCGGCCTGCCCGCTGACCGACGTGATCGAGGACCAGACCCGGGACGCCCTGGACGGCCTGGTCAGCGACTTCCGGATCAACTGGGTCTGGATGCCGCCGTGGGGTCCGGACAAGATCACCGACGACGGCCGCGAGCAGCTCCGGGCCCTCGGCTTCAACGTCTGATCAAGCGTCTGACCAGCGCCCTCAACGTCTGACAAGGTCCGGCCCGCGCGTGGCCCGACCGGCCCGGCGGGCTCGGCAGGCCCCCAGGGCCTTGTTAAGGAGCCTGGTCTTAGTCCAGGCCGGTGCGCCCCGGCGCCCAGAACGGCTTGGTGCGGATCGCGCGGCGGGGCCAGCCGCGCTCGCGGACCAGGTGCTGCGCCACCATCTGGACGGTGCGCGCCTCCCCGGCCACGTAGGCGCTGCCCGGCTCGGCGGGCAGGTCCAGCTCGGTGACCGCCGTGAGCAGCGCCTCGGACGAGACGGCGGGCGACCCGTGCCGGTAGCGCCAGGCCAGCCGGGTCAGCCCGTCGGGCAGCGGCAGCCGGTCGGCCGGGTAGCCGACCTCGAGCACGCCCCGGATGTCGGCCCCGGCGTCGGCCTCGAGCAGCGCCCGCATCATCGGGCCGAACGCCACCGAGGCCGTCTCCTCGCCCGCGAACACGTGGTAGGGCGCGGGGCGGACCACCAGCGGCCCCTCGGGCTTGCCGAACAGCACTTCCTGGCCCGGCCGCAGCGCGCGGGCCCAGCGGGCCCCCGGCCCGTCGCCGTGGTCCAGCACGCACAAGGTCATCAGCTCGCCGTCGTAGCTCCAGACCGAGTAGGTGCGGCGCAGCCCGTCCAGCCAGCTCGATGGTGAGCTCACGTGGCCGACGCAGACCCGGACCTGCTGGCCCGGCAACCATTCCTGGCCGGGCGCGGCGATCGTGATGCGCAGCATCCGCGCCGCGATCGGGGCCGTCTCGGTGACCTCGCCCGCCTGGAAGAACTGGCCGATGAGGCGCCGCCCCATCCCGCGGCTGGCCTGGGGCGTCATCGGCCCTCCCGCTAGAAGCCAAGCGATATATCGTGAGTACGGGCAACAAGATATAACGCATGTCGCGAGCCACGCCAGCCGATTGCGCAGATTCACCGGACATCGGCACGGGGGGTTCAGCCCCGCGGTCGCGGGCCGCCGGCTACTGTGGTGATCACCATGACTGGCGTGCTGCTTCTTCGCAGCCGCGGCGAGGCCCGGTAACGCACCGGTCGGCCCCTCGTCGCGGGTCGTAGTGCTGCGCCGACCGACTTCTTCCGGTCTTCCTCTCGCAGCCCCAGGAGCAGCATCCTCATGAGCACCCCCAATCGACAGCGCCCTTCCGGCATGCCCTGCCACCGCTACCGGCCCTTCCCGCCCGTGGACCTGCCCGACCGGCGCTGGCCGTCGGCCCGGATCACCGCCGCGCCGCGCTGGCTGTCCACCGACCTGCGGGACGGCAACCAGGCCCTCATCGACCCCATGAACACGGCGCGCAAGCAGGCCATGTTCGAGCTGCTGGTCCGCATGGGCTACAAGGAGATCGAGGTCGGCTTCCCGGCCGCCAGCCAGACCGACTTTGACTTCGTCCGCAGCCTCATCGAGAGCGACGCCGTACCGGACGACGTACGCATCTCCGTACTCACCCAGGCCAGGGAGGAGCTCATCGAGCGCACCGTGCAGTCGCTGGTGGGCGCCCGGCTGGCCACCGTGCACATGTACAACGCCGCCGCGCCGATGTTCCGCAACGTGGTCTTCGGCTGGGGCGGCGACGGCCGCGAGGAGTGCAAGGCCGTCGCGGTCCAGGGCACCGGAGCCGTGATCAAGTTCGCCGAGGTCTACCTGTCCGGCACCGACTTCGGCTACGAGTACTCGCCGGAGATCTTCATGGACACCGAGCTGGACTTCGCGCTGGACATCTGCGAGGGGGTGATGGACGTCTGGCAGCCCGGCCCGGACCGGGAGATCGTGCTCAACCTGCCCTGCACCGTCGAGCGGTCCACGCCCAACGTCTACGCCGACCAGATCGAGTGGATGAGCCGCAACCTCAGCCGCCGCGAGCACATCGCCCTGTCCGTGCACACCCACAACGACCGCGGCACCGCCACCGCGGACGCCGAGCTGGCCGTGCTGGCCGGGGCCGAGCGCGTCGAGGGCTGCCTGTTCGGCAACGGCGAGCGCTCCGGCAACGTGGACCTCATCACCCTGGGCCTGAACCTGTACAGCCAGGGCATCGACCCGATGATCGACTTCAGCGACATCGACGAGATCCGCCGCACCGTCGAGTACTGCAATCGCATCGGCGTGCACGAGCGCCACCCCTACGCCGGCGACCTCGTCTACACCTCGTTCTCCGGCTCGCACCAGGACGCCATCAAGAAGGGCTTCGACCACCTCGAGAAGGTGGCCGCCGAGGCCGGGCAGCCGGCCGGCGAGATGCCGTGGTCCATGCCCTACCTGCCCATCGACCCCAAGGACGTGGGCCGGTCCTACGAGGCCGTCATCCGGGTCAACTCGCAGTCCGGCAAGGGCGGCGTGGCCTACATCATGAAGACCGACCACCACCTCGACCTGCCGCGCCGCCTGCAGATCGAGTTCAGCCACGTCATCCAGCGGCACACCGACGACGAGGGCGGCGAGGTGCCCGCGCCGCTCATGTGGCAGATCTTCGCCGCCGAGTACCTCGACGACGGCCCGTTCGAGCTGGTCAGCTTCAGTTCCCAGAACGACGAGGGCACCGAGCGGATCACCGCCACCGTGCGGGCCTTCGGCGTCGAGCACGTGCTCACCGGCGTCGGCAACGGCCCCATCGCCGCGTTCTGCGAGGCGCTGTCCCCGATCGACCTGGGCCTGGGCGGCGTCAGCGTCCGCGTTCTGGACTATGCCGAGCACGCGCTCACGGCCGGCCGCGACGCCGAAGCCGCCGCCTACCTCGAGATCGAGGTCGGTGACCAGGTGCTGTGGGGCGTCGGCGTCAGCGAGTCCATCGTCCGGGCCTCGCTGCGGGCCGTGATGAGCTCGCTCAACCGGGCCGCCCGCGACCGGGCCCGGCGCGAGGCCGCCGCCAGCTAGACCCGTGCGCTGGCCCTCCGGAGCTGCTCCGGAGGGCCAGCCGCTTTCTGTGCGCCATCTCGTTAGTGAGATACCTTTAAAGATATGAATGAACAAGGTCCGCCGCAGCCGCCCCGGCTCCCGTTGCTGCCCGGTTTCCGGGAGATGGCACTGCGTCGGATGTCGGCCGAGCGACGGGCGCTCGTCCGCGAGCTGACTGCTCAGCGGCAGTCGGCCGGCCTGTCCCAGACCGAGGTGGCCGCCCGCATGGGTACCTCGCAGTCCGCCGTGGCCCGGCTGGAGTCCGGCGACGCGGACGCCCGCGCCTCCACCCTCGAACGCTACGCCGCCGCCGTCGGCGGCCACATCTCCTGGCAGCTGCACGCCACCGCCCCGCCCGCCGCGCCAGGGCAGCCTCCCCGGCCTGGGCGACCCGCCGACAGGAAGCAGCCATGAGCATCGTCCGCAGCGCCAGTGGCCCGAGCGGCCAGCCCGGATTCCGGCTCCCGCCTAGCCCCGGCCAGCCCGGCCCGCCAGGCGAGCCCGGTCGCCCGGGGCAGCCTGGTCGGCCGTGGCCGCCCGGCGGGCCCAGGCAGCCTGGTGGGCCGGGGCAGCCCGGCGAGCCTCGCTGGCCAGTGCCGCCCGGCTGGCCGCAACCTCCCGGCGCGCCCGACCCCGTCAGCGCCCCGACCAGGGTCTGGCTCGACCCCGACGGCTGGCCCGCCGCCCTTTACGAGCGACTGCTGGAGCAGCGCATCGTCATCGCCAGCGGCCTGCTCGACGGCGAGGCCGCGACCAGGCTGTCGGCCCAGTTGCTGACCCTGGACGCCGAGGGCGACGACCCCATCCGGCTGGAGCTTCAGGGCCTGAGCGCCGACCTGTCCGCCGCCCTGACCATCATGGGCGTGCTCGACGTCGTCGGCGTCCCAGTCCGGGCCCGCGCCAGCGGCCAGCTCAGCGGCCCCGCCCTCGGCGTGCTCGCCGCCTGCTCCGACCGCCGCGCCTATCCCAACGCCGTCTTCGCCCTGGCCGAGCCCCGCCTCGACTTCGACGGCCGCGCCTCTGAGCTAGCCGCCCGCGAGGAGCAAGTGCGCGTCATGCTCGACTCCCTCTATGAGCGCCTGGCCGACGTCACCGGCCGCGAAGTCGACCAGATCCGCGCCGACGCCCGCCAGGAGCGGCTGCTCACCGTCGACCAGGCCATCGCTTACGGCCTGATCCAGGGCCCCGCCGAGCCCCGCTAGCCGAGCCCGCGCGAACTCCCCAGCCCTCCGAGCTCCGCCCGCCGAGCGGCCGCTGGTCCTCGACTGCGGTTCGAGTTCAGTAACTGGCGGGCCGGGGCGCTGGCAGCCCGGCCGTCGGCAGGCTCGCAGCCGACCGCTGATAAAACGGCGCCGTGTGGGCCGCGACCCAGCGGTCGATCACGTCCGGCTCGCCCTCACCGGGGAACGTCACGTCCACCGGCCAGCCCGGCCCGCCCGCGGCCGTCACCGCCTGCTGCACCGCCCCCAGCGCCGCGTCCCTGGCCGCCGGGTCGGCCGGGTCCTCCAGGGACACCGAGATGACCAGTCCTTCGCCCCGCCGGTCCACCGCCAGCCAGGCCGTTGCCGCCTGGCGTACCGCCCGGACTCCGCCCAGGCCGGCTCGGACCAGTCCCAGCAGCTCGCCGGGCACCGGCACCCTGACCGGGCCGACCCTGACCCGCGACGGGCCCACGATGGCGCGCTCGGCGGCCAGGTGGGCCACTCCCGCCGGGTAGACCGGCACGCTCTCGCTGCCGCCCGGGTTCAGCGCGATGCCCAGGTCCGGCGACAGCCGCCGGGCCAGGTCAGCGGCGCGCACCACCGCATGCGGGATGACGGTGGCCCGCTCGCCCGGGGCCAGGTCTTCGGTCGCTCGCAGCAGCCGGGCCGCCGACGTATACGCCGGCACGAACGTGTCCCCGAGGTACCGCACCGTCGGCAGCCGCACCGCCCCTTCGGCCAGCGCCCGGCGGCCGCTCGAGCCGAGCGTCACCGGCACCCAGAGCCGCCCCGTGCCGAGCGCGTCCAGCAGGTCGCTCAGCCGCGCGGCGTCCCGCACCGCGGTCTCGAACGCCCGCTCCACCGCGTCGTCCCGACCGCCGGTGCTCATCACCACCCCGGCCTGCGCCGGGACAGCGACGTGCCCGGCCATGGCAGTGTTGTCCTGCGTGGCGATGCCCCGCTCGGGTGACGTCATGTGACGGATAGTAGGCGCTGAGGAGCTGTACGTAATGGAAAACGGACTACCTGGCCGGACCCGCTGGCTGGACGTCGCTCCCGGCCGCCTGCCCGGCTGGCTGGAGTCCTTCGCCGACCGCCACGGAGGCCTGACCGGACCGCCTCGGTACCTGCGCCCAGGCACCGCCGAAACGGACCCGGGCGACCAGGCGATTAGTGGTTCGGGCTGGGCCGGGCGCGGGAGCACCAGGGCGGAAGCCTCGGTCGTGGTGTTCCGCGCCGCCGACGGCGCCACCGCCGAGTGCCACGTCCCGTTCCCGCCCCTGCCCGCCGCCCCGGCCAGCGCTGCCCAGGCCAGCCATGACCCAGCCAACAGCAAGGCGGCCCGGGCCGACGCGGCTCCCGCCGGCCCGGCCCGCACTGAGCCGGCCAGCGCCGACCCGGCCAGCGCCAAATCAGCTAGTGCCGCCTCCGCCGACGCCGGCCTCGCCAGCTGTACCCCGGCCAGCAAGGGCCTAGCGGACGACGAGCCCAGGGCCAGCGCGACCCGGATGGCCGCGCACGCCCTGGCCGACCGGACCGTAGGGGTGCTGCTGGTCCGGCTGGGCGGCTACGCGGCCGGGGTGTTCACGGGCACCGATCAGCACCTGGCCGCGTCCAAGGTCGGCTCCCGACTCGTGCATGGCCGCAGCGCGGCCGGGGGCCAGTCCCAGCGCCGGTTTGCCCGGCGCCGCGAGAAGCAGGCCAGCGAAGCCCTCGGCGCCGCCGCCGACACGGCCGCGGCTGTGTTCGGGCCCTATAACGGGCGGCTGGACGCGGTCGTCCTGGGCGGTGACAAGCGGGCCATGTCCGGCCTGGCTGACGACCCGCGCCTGCGGCCGTTCCTGGACCTGGCCGTCGACCGGTTCCTGACCGTGCCCGATCCTCGGCTGGCGGTGCTCAAGAGCACCCCGCGGATGTTCACCGCCATCCGCATCCGCCTCACCGAGCCCGCCAGCCCCGACGACCCGGCCGCCGCATCATGATCCCGTAGTGTTAGCGGGCTCAGGCGACGCAAACGCTACGGGATCATGACCCACTCAATTAGCGCCAGCCGGAATCCGCGATGCGGCCCGCGCCTAAGTGACCGCCATCTGATAACAGCAAGAAGCGGCGCCGCCACCAGCTGCTGGCCCCCGTGGCCCAGTCACACGTCGCCCACCCACCCCAGAAGCGCCATTCAGTCCCTCGCCCCGAGGTGTCGTCCATGATCGTGGTGGATTTGGGGCGCGGGTGGCCCAAATCCACCACGATCATGAACCGACCCAAGAGCGGCCGGCCTGAAGCCGGCCTTGCGGGTGGCCCGGAAGCCGGCCGGGCGGCGAGCCTCGGCCCAGCCGCAAACGCTTTGGCTGGCGGTGCCCGCGCTAGGTAGACTCGACCTCGTGCAACCGCTCATGTCGTGACGCCACGCCCCGCCTCAGGGGATACGTGTGCCCAAATGACGTCCGACTGCTAATTCTGGAGCGATTGTCCCATGATCACGGCTCAGGACCTTGAGCTGCGCGCTGGCGCGCGCCTGCTGCTCGACTCGGCGTCCTTCCAGGTCGCCGCGGGCGACAAGATCGGCCTGGTGGGCCGCAACGGGGCGGGCAAGACCACCCTGGCCCGGGTGCTGGCGGCCGAGGGCCAGCCCGCCGCGGGCAGCGTGCGGGTCACCGGCACGGTGGGCTACCTGCCGCAGGACACCAGGGTCGGCGACCTCGACGCGCTCGCGGTGGACCGGATCCTGTCGGCGCGAGGGCTGGACGCGCTGCTCGTCGGGCTGCGCGCGGCCGAGCACGACATGGGCAGCACCGACCCGGGCCGCCGCGACAAGGCGGTGCGCCGGTACGGGCAGCTGGAGGAGCGGCTGGCGGTGCTCGGCGGCTATGCGGCCGAGTCGGAGGCGGCGGCACTGTCGGCCAGCCTGGGCCTGCCGCAGAAGGTGCTGAAGCAGCCGCTGCACACCCTGTCGGGTGGGCAGCGGCGGCGGGTGGAGCTGGCCCGGATCCTGTTCGGCGGCTCGGACACGCTGCTGCTGGACGAGCCGACCAACCACCTGGACGCCGACTCGGTCAGCTGGCTGCGCGACCACCTCCGCTCGTTCCGCGGCGGCCTGGTCGTGATCAGCCACGACGCGGCACTGCTCGACTCCGTCGTCAACAAGGTGTTCCACCTCGATGCTGACCGGTCCACGCTGGACGTCTACAACCTGGGCTGGAAGGCGTACCTGGATCAGCGGGAGACCGACGCCCGGCGCCGCCGCCGCGAGCGGGTCAACGCCGAGCGGCAGGCCGCCTCCCTGAACTCACAGGCGGACAAGATGCGGGCCAAGGCGACCAAGGCCAAGGCGGCCCAGAACATGGCCAAGCGCGCGGAGCGGCTGCTGGCCGGGGTCAGTGCCGACCGGGCGGCGGACCGGGTGGCGCGGCTGCGCTTCCCGGTGCCCGCGCACTGCGGCCGCACCCCGCTGACGGCCAGGGGACTCAGCAAGTCCTATGGCTCGCTGGAGGTATTCACCGACGTCGACATGGCGGTGGACCGGGGATCACGGGTCGTGGTCCTGGGGCTGAACGGCGCCGGGAAGACGACGCTGCTGCGACTGCTGGCGGGAGTTGAGGATCCTGATACCGGCGAGGTACTGCCGGGCCACGGTCTGCGCCTCGGGTATTACGCGCAAGAGCACGAGACATTGGATAACGAGCGCACAGTTCTGGCCAACATGCGATCGGCGGCGCCGGACCTGAGCGAGGCGGATCAGCGCGGCATCCTGGGCTCGTTCCTATTCTCCGGTGATGATGTGGCCAAACCGGTCGGCGTGCTG
This sequence comes from uncultured Actinomycetota bacterium, assembly GCA_963730265.1. Taxonomy (GTDB): domain Bacteria; phylum Actinomycetota; class Actinomycetes; order Streptosporangiales; family Streptosporangiaceae; genus DASUBV01. Next base: position 1,741,839 of record CAVSRG010000009.1, on the reverse strand, counting down.
TCGGGCGGCGAGAAGACCCGGCTGGCGCTGGCCCTGCTGGTCGTATCGGGCGCGAATGTGCTGCTGCTGGACGAGCCCACGAACAACCTGGACCCGGGCAGCCGCGCGGAGATCCTGTCCGCGCTGCGCCGGTATCAGGGCGCGATTGTGCTGGTCACGCACGATGAAGGCGCGGTGGAAGCGCTTTCCCCGGAGCGCGTCGTGCTGCTTCCCGACGGCGTCGAGGACGCCTGGAGCGAGGAACTCGGCGACCTCGTGGCGCTGGCCTGAGAAAGGACACTTCGCCATGGTCCCGGTAAAAGTGGAGATCTTTTTGCACGCGTGTGGGTAGCCGATCCCTGGCTGATGAGTGATCATGGCGGAGATACGGCAACGCTGCGGTCATCTTCAGTTCAACGGGAGGAACGCGTGACGGAGACCCTAAAGAAAGGCACCCGGGTTACTGGTGCGGACAGGGCCAAGCTGGCGACCGATCTCAAGAAGAGATACAACTCCGGCGAGAGCATCCGTTCGCTGGCCGCGTCTACGGGACGCTCGTACGGCTTCATTCACCGCATCCTGTCCGAGAACGGCGTGACGCTGCGCGGACGGGGCGGTGCCACCAGGGGCAAGGCCAAAGCAAAGCGCTGATACCGTCACCTGTGGCAGGAGCACCGCGCGCCGCAGGCGCTGGTGATCAAGGCTCGTGAGGGGAAGCCCCGTGGCGGCTCGCCCCGAACTGGTGGTGAGCGCAGTGGGGATGAGTGCCGCTGAACTGGCGGACCGCGGGCTGCGCCTGGAGATCAGCGACGCCGTGGCCACGGTCACGCTGTGCCGTCCCGAGCGGCGTAACGCGATGACGCCGCGGATGTGGCACGGCCTGGCCGACATCGGGGCCAGCCTGCCCGAGCAGGTGCGAGTGGTGGTGGTGCGCGGCGCCGGGCCGTCGTTCTCAGCCGGAATCGACCTGCGCTTGTTCTCGGCCGAGGGCGTCCAGGGGGAGGACCCGGCGCCGAGCGCCGCCGATCCCGGCTTCGAGGACTGGGTCGCGGGACTTCAGTCGGGCTACCTGTGGCTGCGCGATCCCGGCCATCGTGTCGATCGCCGCCGTGCAGGGCTACGCCATCGGCGCGGGCTGCCAGCTGGCGCTGGCCTGCGACCTGCGCGTGCTCGCCGACGACGCGAAGCTCTGCATCAAGGAACCCGCGCTCGGGATGGTGCCCGACCTGACCGGGACCAAGCCGCTGGTCGAGATCGTCGGGCTGCCCCGGGCCCTGGAGCTGTGCCTGACCGCGCGCCTGGTCGGCGCGGCCGAGGCGGCGGTGCTGCGGATGGCCGAGCTGGTGGTGCCGGGTCAGGAACTGGACGACGCGGTGGGTGACCTGGCCGCCGCGCTGCTGGCCACCGACGCCGCGGCCTCGCGGGCGACCAAGGAACTGCTGGCCCTGGCCACGGGCAACAGCATCGAGGAGCAGGCGAAGGCCGAGCGCAGCGCGCAGCGCAAGCTGCTGAGCGCCAAGCTTCCAGCGCCAAGCTCCCCAGCGCCTGGCTGACTACGCCCTGAGCAAAACGCGGGAAGATCCGCCGGCGACGGCCGGTTGTCGGCTGTATGTCGATGAGTAGCTGGCAGACCATGCGGTCGTTCACGCGTGACCGCTCCATCACCAGCCAGCGGCTCAAGCCGGGCAGCGTGCGCCGCATCGCCTCCTACGCCCGGCCCTACCGCGGCTCGCTGGCCCTGTTCCTGGGCGTGGTCGTCCTCGACGCGGTGGTCATGGTCGCGGTGCCCCTGCTGCTGAAGGTCATCATCGACGACGGCATCCTCAAGAAGGACACCGCGCTGGTCGTCGGCATCGCCGGGCTGGCCGCCGGGCTGGCCCTGCTGGACTCGCTGCTCACCCTGGCCCAGCGCTGGTACTCCTCCCGGATCGGCGAGGGCCTCATCTACGACCTGCGCACGCAGGTGTTCCGGCACGTCCAGCAGCAGCCGATCGCGTTCTTCACCCGGGCCCAGACCGGCTCGCTGGTCAGCCGGCTGAACAGCGACGTGATCGGCGCCCAGCAGGCGCTGACCTCGACGCTGTCCTCGGTGGTCTCCAACGCCGTGACGCTGGTCCTGGTGCTCATCACCATGTTCCTGCTGTCCTGGCAGGTCACCGTCATCTCGCTGGTGCTGGTGCCGCTGTTCATCTTCCCGGCCCGCTACATGGGCCGCAGGCTGCAGCGGCTGACCAGGGAGTCGATGCAGCTGGACGCCCAGATGGGCTCCACCATGACCGAGCGCTTCAACGTGGCCGGCGCGATGCTGGTCAAGCTGTTCGGCCGTCCCCGCGAGGAGGCCGACGTGTTCGCCGGCCGGGCGGCCCGGGTCCGCGACATCGGCGTGGTCACCGCCCTGTACGGCAGCTCGCTGTTCATCGCGCTCACCCTGCTGGCCTCGCTGGCCACCGCCGCGGTCTACGGCGTCGGCGGGGCGCTGGTCATCGACGGCACCTTCCAGATCGGCACGCTGGTCGCCCTGACCGTGCTGATCGGCCGCCTCTACGGACCGATCACCGCGCTGTCCAACGTCCAGGTCGACGTCATGACCGCGCTGGTCAGCTTTGACCGGGTGTTCGAGGTGCTGGACCTGCGCCCGCTGATCGAGGACCGGCCCGACGCGGGGTCGCTGCGGCTGGCCGGCCAGGCCGGGTCGGCGCCGGGCGACCCGGCGGCCGACATCGAGTTCGACCACGTGTCGTTCCGCTACCCGACCGCGTCGGAGGTCTCGCTGGCTTCCCTGGAGTCCATCGCGCTGCCCGTGCCCGAGCGGGCCGACGCCGGCCAGGACGTGCTGCGCGACGTGAGCTTCCGCGCCCCGGCCGGCCAGCTCACCGCGCTGGTCGGCCCGTCGGGCGCGGGCAAGACCACGATCACTGCCCTGGTCGCCCGGCTCTATGACCCGGCTCGCGGGAGCGTCCGCATCGGTGTCACCGACCTGCGCGAGGTGACCCAGGACTCGCTGCACGACGCGGTCGGCGTGGTCACCCAGGACGCGCACATGTTCCACGACACCATCCGGGCCAACCTCAGCTACGCCCGGCCTGGCGCCAGCGAGGCCGAGCTGATTGAGGCCTGCCGGGCGGCGCAGATCTGGGACCTGATCTCCGTGCTGCCCGACGGGCTGGACACCGTGGTGGGGGACCGGGGCTACCGGCTGTCCGGCGGCGAGAAGCAGCGGGTCGCGCTGGCCCGGCTGCTGCTCAAGGCCCCGGCCGTGGTGGTGCTGGACGAGGCCACCGCGCACCTGGACTCCGAGTCCGAGGCGGCGGTGCAGCGGGCGCTCAAGGCGGCCCTGGCCGGGCGGACCTCGCTGGTCATCGCGCACCGCCTGTCCACCATCCGGGAGGCCGACCAGATCCTGGTCGTCGACGGCGGCCGGATCCGCGAGCGCGGCCGGCACGATGAGCTGCTGGCCGCCGACGGCCTGTACGCCGAGCTGTACCGGACCCAGTTCGCCAGCCAGGAGCACCCCCGCGAGGCGGTCAGCTCCTAAGCCCGGGCCGTCAGGCCGCGGGCGGGCCGCCGGGCGCGACCGTCAGGCGCCGTAGCCCACCCGGCGCAGGTCCTGGCCCGCGATCTTCTCGAACTCGGCGACCTGGGCGCTGGTCAGCCGCCGCCGCCAGCCGCCCGGCTCGATCATCGGCTGGGCCGACGTCCGGGCCCGGCCCCGCACCGCGATCGGGTTCATCGGCGCGCCGATGAACCCGGACACCGCCGACGTGGCCGCGCTCGGGTGCCGGATCGTCTCCTCGTAGCGCAACGTGGTGAGCTGGTCGGCCGCCAGCGTGGTGCGCAGCCGGGCCATCTTGCGGACCGAGCCCCGCCAGCGCATCGCGCACTTGCCCGCCGGGGACAGCTCCGGCCAGGCGGCCAGGTCCTGTTCCGTCTCGATGCCGAAGAACGGGTTCGGGAACTCGCTCTCGATGTTGGCGATGCCGCGCTTGAAGAAGCTCAGCGTCTGCGCGTCGCCCAGCATCCCGGCCACCACGTCGCGGCCGTCCCGGATGATCTGCACGATGCGCGCGTCCGGGAAGGCGTCCACCACCGACTCGGCGCAGTACATCAGGTCCGGGGTGGCGTCGCCGTACCGGGAGATCTCGCGCTCCTGCACGCAGGTGCCGGTGCCGTTCACCCGGCCGGTCTCCCGGCACACCGGGGAGCAGGACATGCAGCCGTGCGACGTCACCTGCCAGGCCTGCGCGAACGCGTCGCGCAGCACCGTGGCGGCGGCCTCGCCCCGGCCGCGCTGGATCGACGGGCTGCGGGCGAACGCGTAGACCACGCTGAGCACGCTCTGCTGGCCGATCGTCACGTGGAACTCTGGCGTCTGTTTCAGGGCACGCGCCAGCAGGTCCGCGCCAGAGTACGGGGCTCCGATGATGAAGACCGGCTGGCGGACCTTACGGCCGTTGACGACCAGGATGTGCGGACGTGGTGGCATGGCTGTGCATCAGTGTGGCATTGCCCGGGGCGCTGGCGACGGCGGCGGCCGGCCCGTTATCAGCCGGTCAGGCCGGGGGAGCGGGCGTCACCGGCCGTCCCGCCGGCACTCGGCAGTGATGCTCCGCGTGCTTGTGCAGGTTCAGCGCCGCCTGGATCAGCGGAACGTGGCTGAATGCCTGCGGGGTGTTGCCGACCAGCCGGTTGTACCGCGGGTCGTACTCCTCGCTGAGCAGGCCCAGGTCGTTGCGCAGCGCCAGCAGCCGCTCGAACAGGGCCACGGCCTCCTCGTAGTCGCCGATCAGGTGCAGCGCGTTGACCAGCCAGAAGCTGCAGGCCAGGAACGCGCCCTCGCCGCCGGTCAGGCCGTCCACCTGGGTCTGGTCGCCGCTGGCCGCCGCGTCGGGCTGGGTGTAGCGCAGCACCAGCCCGTCCCGGACCAGGTCGCGCTGGATGGTCCGCACGGTGGAGATCATCCGCGGGTCGTCCGGCGGCAGGAAGCCCACCTCGAGCATGCAGCAGCACCGCGGCGTCCAGCTCCTGGCTGCCGTAGTACTGGGTGAAGGTGCCCCGCTTGGCGTCGTAGCCCTGCTCGCAGATCTCCGCGTGGATCTGGTCCCGGACCGCCCGCCAGCGGTCGTGCGAGCCCGAGCTGGCCAGCTCGGCCACGCTAGCAGGCCCGGTCGAACGCGACCCAGGCCATGACCTTGGAGTGCACGAAGTGCCGCCGCGGCCCGCGCACCTCCCAGATGCCCTCGTCCGGCTCGCCCCAGTTCTTCTCCAGGAACTCCAGCAGCTGCCGGACCAGGGCCCAGGTGTGCTTGTCGAACCGCAGCCCGGCCTGCTTGCCCAGCGTCATCGCGTCGATGACCTCGCCGTACACGTCCAGCTGGCGCTGGTCCACCGCGGCGTTGCCGATCCGCACCGGGGCCGAGTTCTCGTAGCCCGGCAGCCAGGTGGCCTCCCACTCGGCCAGCCGCCGCTCGCCCGCCACCCCGTACATGATCTGCACGTCGCGGGCACTGCCGGCCACCGCGCGCTCCAGCCACTCCCGCCAGGCCGCGGCCTCGGCCTTGTACCCCGTGCGCAGCAGCGCCTCCAGGGTGATCGTGGCGTCCCGCAGCCAGCAGTACCGGTAGTCCCAGTTGCGCACGCCGCCGATGTCCTCGGGCAGTGAGGTGGTCGGCGCAGCCACGATGCCGCCGGTGGGCGCGTAGGTCAGCGCCTTGAGCGTGATCAGCGAGCGCCGCACCGCCTCGTCGTAGTCGCCCTGGTAGGTGCAGCTGCGCGGTCCAGTCGGTCCAGAACTGCCGCGTCCGGGTCAGCAGGTCCTCGGCGTCAGCGTCGGTGACCTGGGGCGCGCCCTGCGTTGGAGGGCATCCAGCACAGCACGAACGGGATCCGCTCGCCCGCCGACACCGTGAACGCCGCCTCGTGGGACATGTTCCGGCCCACCAGCCTGACCGGGGTGCGCAGCCAGACCGCCTCCGGGCCCGCCACCGCGGACAGGCAGTGGTCCACCCGGCGCATCCAGGGCAGCACCTTGCCGTAGCCGAAGCGCACCCGCAGCGTGACCTCCATCTCGACCGTGCCCGTGACGCCCTCCACGATCCGGACCAGGACCGGCTGCTCGCCGTCGCGCGGCGGCATGAAGTCGATGACCTTGACCGTGCCGCTCATCGTCTCCCAGAGCGTCTCCAGGATCAGCGTGCCGTCCTCGTACCGCCGGCTGAGCTCGCCGCGCCGGGGCTCGGGGCCGTCCGGCGCGGTCGGGCTGATCCGCCACTGCCCGTTGCTTCTCGTCGCCGAGCAGGGCGGCGAAGCAGGCGTCGGAGTCGAACCGGGGCAGGCAGAGCCAGTCGACCGAGCCGTGCGCGGTCAATGAGCGCCGCGGTCTGCATGTCGCCGATCAGCGCGTAGTCCTCGATGAGCCCGGTCATTCTGCCTCCAGCTATGGCGTCTGTGGCCAAAGATATAGGTCTCGCGGGCACCGTCGCGCCGGCCCCGGCGGCAGCCCGCGTAAGCTTCCTGGCGTGTCTCGACCCCGGACCCGGCCCGCCCTCGCGGCCGTCGCGATCAGCGCCGCCGCGGCGACCGCCGCGCTCGCCGGCTGCTCCAGCATGGACGCCGCCCTCGGCCAGCAGTGGGTGGACGTGACGTTCAAGCCCAGCACCACCGTGGCCATGATCCAGAAGGTCCGGGCGACATGCTCGCACGTGCCGAACGTGTCCGCGTACCCGCTGCCCAAGAAGCACACCGTGCTCAACCTCATGGCCGGCGTCCGCTTCAACACCACCAACGCCAGCGACGCCAACGTGGCCCAGCTTCAGCAGTGCGTGCAGAAGTTCAGCTCGGTCCAGGGCTTCACGCCCGGCGACACCGGCGACGAGGGCGGCTGAGCCCCGGTAAGCTTTGCTGCCGTGTCATCATCACCCGTGTCGTCATCACCGAGGTCCGCGCGGCGGCCCGTCGCCGCCCGCCTGGCGGCCGTGGCCGTGGCCGCCGCCGTCGCCGCCTCCCTGGCCGGGCTGCACCCAGATCGACTCTCAGCTCAACAAGCAGATCGCGATCGTCAGGTTCCGCCCCGGCACCACCGAGGCCACGGTCCTCCAGGCCCGGCAGGCCTGCGCCCACCTGCCCGGCCTCAGCCTGCTGCCGCCGCACGTGCATCCCGGCGACCCCACCTCGGCCATCGCGCTGCGATACGGCGCTAACCAGCCCACCGAGCACGACCTGGCCGCGCTCCAGTCCTGCGTGCAGAAGTTCCCCGACGTGAGCGGCGTCGCCATCGTCGACGCGGCGGGCCGCGGCCTCTAGCTCCGCGCCGCCGCGCGGGTCCTTTTTTAAAGTGCATTAATCTACTAACAAAGTGGATTATGCGGGCTCCCCCTTTTGTCGGCTGACCGTCCCCGGCCTGCACCAATCCCCGCGCCGGGCCGGTCGCCGTGGCATGTGACCGACATCACGCAAATTTCGCGGTGTTCTCAGCCCGCCTGTTTACATGTTTCCTGGTCGGGAATATGTTAATGTCACATGCCTACTTACCCAATCGGAAAAGGTGGACCATGCGACGTGCACTGACCGCGGCTACCGCAGCCGCCGCGATCACCGTCCTCGCGGCTGCCTGCGGATCTTCGACACAGACGGGATCCGACAGCTCCAGCAGCAAGGTTGTGCTGCGCCTCGGGTTCCTGGAGAACATCACGCACGCCAGCGCGCTGGTCGGGATCAAGGAAGGCTTCTTCGCCAAGGATCTCGGCAAGAACGTGACCCTGAAGCTGACCCCGTTCAGCACCGGCACCGAGGAGGCCACGGCCCTGCTGGCCGGCCAGCTCGACGCCGCCTACGTGGGCCCGAACCCGGCCATCAAGGCCTGGCAGACCTCGGGCGGCAAGCTCATCAAGGTCATCTCCGGCGCCGCCTCGGGCGGCGCCGAGCTGGTGGTCAAGAAGGGCATCACCAGCGCCTCCCAGCTCAAGGGCCAGAAGCTGGCCACCCCGTCGCTGGGCAACACCCAGGACGTGGCCCTGCGCTACTGGCTCAAGAAGCAGGGCCTGACCACCACCCAGACCGGCAGCGGTGACGTGCCGATCACCCCGATCACCCCGAACTCCGACGCCGTGCTGGCCTTCGAGTCCGGGCAAGATCGCGGGCGGCTGGGAGCCGGCCCCCTACGACGCCGAGATGCTCGCGGCCGGCGGTCACGCGCTGGTCAACGAGGCCAGCCTGTGGCCCAAGGGCCAGTTCGTGACCACCGACCTGGTGGCCACCCAGTCCTTCATCAACGCGCACCCCTCGGTGATCAGCGGGCTGCTCAAGGGCCAGATGCAGGCCAACAGCTTCATCGCCAGCAACAAGTCCCAGGCCGAGACCGCGGCCAACGCCGAGCTGGCCACGCTCAGCGGCAAGAGCCTCAAGCCCAGCATCCTGGCCGCCGCGTTCCAGCAGGTCACCTTCACCAACGACCCCATCGCGTCGTCGCTGATCACCGACGCCCAGCACGCGGTCGCGGTCGGCCTGCTCACGCCGGTCAAGAACCTGACCGCGCTCTACGATCTCGCGCCGCTCAACAAGGCGCTGGCCGCGGCGGGCCAGCCCGCGGTCAGCCCGTGAGCACCGTAGACCGGCGGACTGCGCCCTCGGGGTTCTCCCCGGGGGCGTCAGCCCGTTCTGAGCCCGGCACCGCGCCCGGTGGCGCGAGCACCGCGGTGCGGCTCACCGACGTGACCAAGGTCTACGGATCCGGCCCGCGGGCCGTCCAGGCCCTGGACAAGGTCTCGCTGACCGTGGCCGACGGCGAGTTCGTCTGCCTGATCGGCGCCTCCGGCTGCGGCAAGAGCACGCTGCTCTCGCTGGTCGCCGGGCTGGACTCGCCGACCTGCGGGCAGGTCGTCACCGGCGGCCGCCGGGTCGCGCTGATGTTCCAGGAGCCCGCCCTGTTCCCGTGGCTGACGGTGGCGGCCAACATCGAGCTCGCCCTGCGGGCCAGCGAGGTGCCCGAGGCCCGAGCGCCAGGCCCGCACCAGGCAGCTGCTGGAGACCGTGCGGCTCGACGGCTTCGGCGACAAGCGGCCGCACGAGCTGTCGGGCGGCATGCGCCAGCGGGCCGCGCTGGCCCGGTCGCTGGCCCAGGACGCCGACGTGCTGCTCATGGACGAGCCGTTCGGCGCCCTGGACGCGATGACCCGCGACCTGCTGCACGACGAGCTGGAGCGGATCTGCGCCGAGCGGACACTGACCGTGCTGTTCGTGACCCACAACGTCCGCGAGGCGGCCCGCCTGGGCGACCGGGTCATCCTGCTGAGCAGCCGCCCCGGCCGGGTCATCGACGAGTACGTGCTGCCCCGAGGCGGTCAGCGCCGGATCGACTCCCCGGAGGTCAGTCCGAGGTGGCCGCCAAGCTCACCGACCGGCTGCGCGAGGAAATAGGGCGGCATGGCCACTGACCAGGCACTGCGCGGGCTGGACCAGCCTGGAGCTGGAGCCGGGCCGGTCCGGCGCCGGACCCCGGCCGGTTGGCCCGCAAGGCCTGGGCCGCCGCTCTGGCCCAAGGCTGCTGGCCATCATCCTGGTGCTGGCCGTCTGGGAGCTGGTCGACCTCAGCGGCTGGAAGAAGTACGTGCTGAAGGGCCCCGGGCCGGTCTTCGCCGCCCTGTGGGACCAGGCGTTCCACCCCGTCCGGCAACCGGCCTGTGGGGCATCATCGGCAACACCCTGCAGAGCGCCGTCGTGGGCTACGCGCTGGCCCTGCTCATCGGCACCGTCATCGGCGTGCTGGTGGCCCGGATCCCGCCGCTGCGGGCCGCCGTCGGCTCGATCATCTCGGCGCTGACCGACCATGCCGTCCATCGCCTGGGTGCCGTTCGCCATCATCTTCTTCGGGAGAGCACCTCGGCCATCCTGTTCGTGGTCATCCTGGGCGCCGCGCCGTCGATCGCGAGCGGGCTGATCACCGGCGTCGACTACACCCCGCCGCTGCTGCTGCGGGCGGGCAAGACCATGGGGCTGCGCGGCTACGCGCTGTACCGGTACCTGATCCTGCCCGCGTCGCTGCCGGCCTACATCGCGGGCCTGAAGCAGGGCTGGGCGTTCGCCTGGCGCAGCCTGATGGCCGGCGAGCTGGTCGTCCAGATCATCGGCCACTTCACCATCGGCCAGCAGCTCAGCGTCGACCAGTCAGAACCTGGACTTCGCCGGCGCCAGCGCGATGATGATCGTGATCCTGGTCATCGGCCTCGGCGTCGACACGCTCTTCACCAAGATCGACCTGGGCATCCGCCGCCGCCGCGGCCTGCTCGACCCGGCGGCCGCAGCTGACTCAGCCGGCTGACGGCGGGCGCCGTCACCCGGCCGGCCCGGTGTAGACGTTCATCGAGCCGCCGCGCAGGAAGCCGACCAGCGTCAGCCCGGACTCCTGCGGCCAGGTCGGCGGCCAGCGACGACGGCGCCGACACCGCGGCCAGCACCGGGATGCCCGGCCAGCACCGCCTTCTGGACCAGCTCGAACGAGGCCCGCCCGCTGACCAGCAGCACGCAGCCGGCCAGCGGCAGCCGCCCGGACCGCAGCGCCCAGCCGACGATCTTGTCGACCGCGTTGTGCCGCCCGACGTCCTCGCGCACCGCCAGCAGCTCGCCGGCCGCGGTGAACAGCCCGGCCGCGTGCAGCCCGCCGGTCCGGATCGAACACCCGCTGCGCCGCGCGCAGCGCGTCCGGCAGCCCGGCCAGCACCTCCGGCGTGACCCGCGCCTGCATCGCGGGCCAGGTCATAAGTGCGCCGGAACGGCGAGCTCGGCGATACTCGTCTTCCCGCAGACGCCGCACGCGCTGGTGGTCAGGAAGTTCCGGCGCTGCCCGGCGCGCGCACGCCCACGCCGGGCCGCCAGCGTCACGTCGGCGATGTTGCCCAGGTCCGTCGTGGTCGCCGGCGTGATCGTGCCCGCAGCGCTCGCCCGAGCAGATCATGATCTCCGCGATGTCGGCCGCGCGCGGCCACGATGCCCTCGCTGACCAGGAACCCGGCGGCCAGGTCGAGGTCGTCGCCGGGGGTGCGCATGGTCAGGGTGAGCGCCTGGCCGCCGATCCGGATGCCCAGCGGCTCCTCGGCGGCCAGCAGGTCGGCCCGCGGCGCGGCCGCCGCCGTCGCAGCGAGATCCGCAGCACCCGGCGCCGGGCCGTCCTGCCGCTCATGCCGCGCTCTCCTGACCCGCTGCCCCGCCGTTCTGACCGGGGGACGACCCGGCCTGCCCGGCTTGCCCTGCCGAGCCTACGTCGGATTTGATAGGAGCCGTGGCGCGCCGTCAAGCGGCGTGTCCCTGCCCGGCCCGGTGCTCAACTGGCCCGTCTACCGGCAGCTGACCGGGCGGGACGGGCTGGGCCGGGGCGACGCCGTCCGGTCGCCGCACACCGAGCACGCGCAGCCGCGCACGGAGACGGCCGACCGGGTCGTCGCCGTCGATCTGCCCGTACTGCGCGGTGGGCTGCGGCCAGCGGGTCTACGTGCAGAAGATCGACGGGCGCGGACACCGTCACCCAGATCGAGGGTGACCCGGACTCGCCCGGTTTCGCGCGGGCGCCTGTGCCCCAAGGGCGCGGCCAGCAAGCAGCTGGTCACCCACGCCGGGCGGCAGACAGCAGGTGCTGTACCGCCGCCCCTACGGCACCGAGCTGGGAGCCGCTGGACCTGGACCAGGCGATGGACATGATCGCCGACCGGGTGCTGGCCACCCGCGCCGCAGACCTGGCAGGAGGACGTCCGGCGGCAAGCGGGTCGCGCGCACGCTCGGGTTCGCCAGCCTGGGCGGCGCCACGCTGGACAACGAGGAGAACTACCTCATCAAGAAGCTCTGGAGCGCGCTCGGCGCCATCCAGATCGAGAACCAGGCCCGGATATGACACTCCGCCACCGTTCCCGGTCTGGGAACGAGCTTTGGCCGCGGCGGGGCCACGACCTTCCCCCGTGACCTGATCAACTCCGACGCCATCGTCATCTGCGGCTCGAACATGGCCGAGTGCCACCCGGTCGCGTTCCAGTGGGTGGTCGAGGCGAAGAAGCGCGGCGCCACGGTCATCCACGTCGACCCGCGGTTCACCCGGACCAGCGCGCTGGCCGACCTGCACGTGCCGACCCGGGCCGGCGGCGACATCGTGTTCCTCGGGCGCGCTGATCAACCACGTCCTGTCCGGCGGGCACGAGTTCCGCGAGTACGTCACCGCCTACACCAACGCGGCCGACATCCTGCCCGAGTACGTTCACCGACGCCGAGGACGGCGGCGGGCTGTTCTCCGGCTATGACCCGAAGACCCGCACCTACGACAACGCCACCTGGCAGCCGACCGGCGAGCGGGACGAGACGCTGACCCACCCGCGCTGCGTGTTCCAGGTGCTCAAGCGGCACTTCGCCCGGTACACCCCGGAGCTGGTCGAGCAGGTGTGCGGGATCGGCCCGGCCGACTTCGCCCGGATCGCCGCCACCCTGGTCGCCGCCAGCGGCCGGGAGAAGACCACGGCCTGGGTGTACGCGGTCGGCTGGACCCAGCACAGCACCGGCGTGCAGCACATCCGGACCGCCTCGATCCTGCAGATGCTGCTGGGCAACATGGGCCGGCCCGGCGGCGGCATCCTGGCCCTGCGCGGGCACGCCAACATCCAGGGCGCGACCGACATCCCGACCCTGTTCCACCTGCTCGGCGGCTACCTGCCGATGCCGTCGGCCGGGCGAGAGCCTGGACGAGTACCTGGCCAAGATCCCGGACACCGGCTTCTGGGGCAACAAGCGGGCCTACCTGGTCAGCATGCTCAAGGCCTGGTTCGGCGCGGCGGCCACCGCCGGACAACGACTTCTGCTTCGGCTACCTGCCCCGGATCACCGGCGACCACGGCACCTACCGGACCGTGCTCGACATGATCGACAAGAAGGTCAAGGGGTACTTCCTGCTCGGCGAGAACCCGGCCGTGGGCTCGGCCGGCGGCCGGCTGCAGCGGCTGGCCCTGGCCAGCCTGGACTGGCTGGTGGTCAAGGACCTGACCATGATCGAGAGCGCCACGTTCTGGAAGAACGCGCCCGAGATCGACACCGGCGAGCTGGTCACCGACGAAGATCCCGCACCGAGGTGTTCTTCCTGCCCGCCGCCGCGCACGTGGAGAAGGACGGCAGCTTCACCAACACCCAGCGGCTGCTGCAGTGGCACGCCAAGGCGCTGGACCCGCCCGGCGACGCCCGCAGCGACCTGTCGTTCATCTACCACCTGGGCAAGCGGATCCGGGCCCAGCTGGCCGGCTCCGACGACCCGCGGCCGACCGGCCGGTGCTGGACCTGACCTGGGACTACCCGGAGGACGGCGCGGCACGCCGAGCCGTCCGCCGAGGCGGTGCTGGCCGAGCTGAACGGGCTACGCCGCCGACGGCTCGCCGCTGTCCACCTTCGCCCAGCTCGCCGACGACGGCTCGACCTCGTGCGGGAGCTGGATCCACGCCGGGCTGCTTCGCCGGCGGGGTGAACCAGACCGCCCGGCGGATGCCGTGGCCGAGCAGTCCTAGGTGGCGCCCGAGTGGGGCTGGGCCTGGCCGGCCAACCGGCGGATCCTGTACAACCGGGCCTCGGCCGACCCGCAGGGCCGCCCGTGGAGCGCGGCCAAGGCCTACGTCTGGTGGGACGAGCAGGCGGGCGAGTGGACCGGCCACGACGTGCCCGACTTCGAGAAGACCAAGCCGCCGGGCTTCGTGCCCGAGCCGGGCGCCACCGGCCCGGCCGCGCTGGGCGGCGACCGACCCGTTCATCCTGCAGGCCGACGGCAAGGCGGCGCTGTTCGTGCCCAAGGGGCTGTCAGGACGGGCCGCTGCCCGCCCACTTCGAGGCCGCCGAGTCGCCGCTGCGCAACCGGGTCTACCGGCAGGACACCAGCCCGGTCTCGATCCAGTACCCCGACCGGCGGGCCGACCCACGCCCAGCTCGCCGGGCACGCGCGCCACGTTCCCGTTCGTCGTCACCACCTACCGGCTGACCGAGCACCACACGGCCGGGTCGATGAGCCGGACGCTGGGCCGGCTGGCCGAGCTCCAGCCCGAGCTGTTCTGCGAGATCTCGCCGGCGCTGGCCCGCCGAGCGCGGGCTGGAGAACGGCGGCTGGGCCACGATCATCACGCGCCCGGGCGGCGATCGAGGCCAGGGTGCTGGTCACCCGGCGGCTGCGGCCGCTGCGGATCCCCGGCGAGGGCGTGATCCACCAGGTCGGCCTGCCCTACCACTGGGGCAGCGAGGGCCTGGTCACCGGCGACTCGGTCAACGACCTGCTGCCGTTCGTGCTGGACCCGAACGTGTTCATCCAGGAGAGCAAGGCGGCCACCTGCGACATCCGGCCTGGCCGCCGGCCGCGCGGGCGGGCCAGGATGGAGCTGGTCGAGGAGTACCGGCAGCCGGGCGGGCCTGGAGGAGACGGCGGATGACATGCCGCCGAGCTCGGACACCGCCGCCGGGCCCGGCGGCATCGGACGGGACCTGGCAGCATGACGAGTAACCAGAGTCGTAACCGCCTGTCCGGGCCGCTGCACGACGTCGCCGGGCGACGCCGGCTACGCCGCGCACCCCGAGCGGGTCGGCTTCTTCACCGACACCAGCGTCTGCATCGGCTGCAAGGCCTGCGAGGTGGCCTGCAAGGAGTGGAACGGCCTGCCCGACCCCGAGGCCGACCGCTCACCCTGACCGGCATGTCCTACGACAACACCGGCGCGCTGGGCGCGAACGCTGGCGGCACGTGGCGTTCATCGAGGACACCGTGCCCGTGCCGCATCCAGCCGTGCTGGCCCCGCAGGACGGCGGCGACCTCATCTCGGCCGTGGCCGCCGCGGACGGCGACGGACGGCGAGGGCGGCGCGACCCGGTGGCTGATGGCCTCGGACGTGTGCAAGCACTGCACGCACGCCGCCTGCCTGGACGTCTGCCCGACCGGCGCGCTGGTCCGCACCGAGTTCGGCACCGTGATCGTGCAGCCGGACGTGTGCAACGGCTGCGCCTACTGCGTGTCGGCCTGCCCGTTCGGCGTCATCGACCGGCGCGAGGACGACGGCCGGGCCTGGAAGTGCACGATGTGCTACGACCGGCTGCGGCGGCGGCCTGGAGCCGGCCTGCGCCAAGGCGTGCCCGACCGACTCGATCCAGTTCGGCCCGCTGGACGAGCTGCGCGCGATCGCGCAGACCCGGCTGGACGAGCTGCACGCGGTCGGGCGCCCCGCAGGCCCGGCTCTACGGCGAGGACCCGGAAGACGGCGTCGGCGGGGCGGGCGCGTTCTTCCTGCTGCTGGACGAGCCCGAGGTCTACGGCCTGCCGCCGGACCCGGTCGTCACCACCAGGGACCTGCCCGCCATGTGGCGCCGGGCCGGGCTGGCCGCCGCCACGCTGGCCGCCGGCGTGGCCGTGGCGTTCGCCGGGCGGCGACCGTGAGCGAGCCGGGGAGCGCCCGACGGGGAGCGGCGCAGACGGCGCCGGTGCGCCGAGCAGCAGCAGGTGCCCGAGGCCGAGTTCCGGTCCTACTACGGCCAGCCGATCCTCAAGATCCCGCGCTGGAAGGAACCGCACCTGCCCGCCTACCTGTACCTGGGCGGCCTGTCCGGGGCGTCGGCGGTCATGGGCGCGGCCGCCGCGGTCGACCGGCCGCCGCGCGCTGGCCCGGGCGGGCCGGCTGACCGCGGCCGCCGCGGCGGCCATGGGCGGCACCGGGTTCCTCATCGCCGAGCTGGGCCGGCCCGAGCGGTTCCTGCACATGCTGCGGGTGGCCAAGCCGACCTCGCCGATGAGCATGGGCTCCTGGCTGCTGGCCGCCCACTCCGGGCCTGGCCGCGCGGCGCGCGGCCAGCGACGTGACCGGCGTCGCTCCCGCGCCTGGGCGCCGCGGCCGGGCGCGGCCTCGGCGGTGACCGGCCCGCTGCTGGCCACCTACGCCGGCGTGCTGCTGGCCGACACGGCCGTGCCCGCCTGGCACGAGGCCTACCGCCACCTCCCGTTCCTGTTCGCGGGCAGCGCCATGGCCTCGGCCGGGCGCGGCCGGGCTGGCCGCCACCGCCCTGGGCTCGGCCCGGGACCGCGGCCCGGCGGCCCGGATGGCGTGTCCTGGGCGCGGCGATCGAGCTGGCCGCCGCCCACGACCTGGAGCGCAGCCTGGGCCTGACCGGCGAGGCCTACCGCCAGGGCGAGGCGGGCCAGCTGATGCGCGCCGCCCGCTGGCTGACCCCGGCCGGCGCGGCCGCGGCCGCTGGCCGCGCCGCGCAGCCGGGCGGCGGCGCTGGCCGCCGCCGGCCTGCTCACGGCCGGGGCGCTGACCACCCGGTGCGGCGTGTTCAAGGCCGCCCGGCCTCGGCCGCCGACCCCAAGTACGTCATCGCCAGCCAGCGCCCTACCAGGTCTCAGAGCTGACGTCGCTGCCTGGGGGCGCCAGCCGGTGCAGGCGGCCGTCGGCGATCCAGCCGTTGAAGGTGCCCGCCACGGGGCCCCTGAGCCAGCCGCTCCCGACCGTGATGAGGATCCGGCCCGCCGGCCCCGGCACGAAGGACTGCATGAAGTCGGCGCTGCTGGTGGTTATCGAGTAAAGGACGTGAAGCTGCCGGCCGGTCCGCGCATCGAACTGGGTGACAATCATCCGCTGGCGTGTGCGACCGTGCTGCTGGGGCTGGCGGACGGCGGTCACCACCGAGCCGTCCGGGCTGATCGCCGCCGCCCCGAGGTAACCATCGGAGTGCAGCAGCTGCCGTCCGCTGGTCAGGGTGCCGCCCCGGCCTGCCGGGTTCAGCGTCCGCACCGCCTCGTAGTCGCCGAACAGTCCCCCCTTGACGCACCCTTTGCTAGTGGCACAGGTCCAGTACCCCAGGTAGACCAGCTCGCGCCCGTTCGCGGTCCAGGACAGCTGCAAGATCCACGCCGCGCGCGGGTTCTGGCCGGGCGGAGCCCCGCCTGCCCAGGTCGTCCGTGCGCCGGTGCGCGTGCTGAGGACGACGACCTGCTCTGGGAGCCGGCTCCTGACGATGTCGCGCCGCAGGCCGAGGGCCAGCTGGGAGCCGCTGGGCGACACGGACATCGCCACCACCACGTTGTGGCCCAGGTTCCCGCCCGGCACCGAGGTCAGGTGGCTGACCCGCCCGGCGGGCGTGACCCGGAAGCGGTAGATCCGGGCCGGGGCGTGCTGGGTGGCGAAGTCGGCGAAGAAGGTCCGGTCATCGGCGGTGGTGACATCCTGGAACTGCCCTCGCCCCGGCCCCGGGTCCGGGACGACCGCGGTCACCCGGCCGGTGGCCGTGGCCCGGATGACCAGTTTCAAGCTCAGAGTGATCTCGGCGTAGTACCGGGGCACCCCCGGGCCGGTGCTCACCGGCGCCGTGCGCAGGCGGGCCGAGACGGCCACGACAATGCCGGCGATCAGGGCGATGGCGGCGGCCGAGGCGACAGCGGCTAGCCAGCGGCGGGGGCTGCGGCCGGCGGGCGCGGGACGGGGCACCGACGTCTCGCCGAGCGGGCGCAGGCCGGGGGCGGTCACCGAGCGGGCGGCGGCGTGCAGGGCGTCGGTCAGGCGGTCTTCGGTCGTGGTCATGACTTCTCCCCGATCTTGCGGGCCAGTGCGGCCAGGCCCCGTGCGGCGCTCGACTTGACCGCGCCCGCGCTGATGCCCAGCGTGGCGGCGATCTCGGCCTCGGACAGGCCCAGGTAGTAGCGGAGGACCAGAACCTCGCGGCGGCGTGGCGGAAGCTGGCTGAGCGCGGCCAGGACCTGCCTGCGGTCCTCGGCCAGCAGGGCCTGGCCTTCGGCCGAGTCCTGGACGCCGGGCCCGTCCAGGACGGCGCTGACGCGGTAGACGGTGGCCCGGTGCCGCAGCACCGACCGGCAGCCGTTGACGACGGCGGCGCGGGCGTAGGCCAGCCCGCCGTCGTCCCGGCCGGCCAGCCGCCCGTCGCGGGCCTGCAGCCGGGCGAACACGTCCTGGACGACGTCCTCGGCGGTGGGCCGGTCGCCGACCAGCAGCAGCGCCAGCCGGACCAGCTCCAGGTGGTGCCGGCGGAAGAGCGCCGCCAGGTCCAGGCGCTCCCCGCCGGCCGGGGCGGCACCCGGCGGTGCCGCGAGCGTGCCGCCGCGGGAGCGGGCGACGGGAGGGTTCGGATCGTTCACGCCTCTTACACGCGCCAGCCCGGACTAGGTTGCCGGCCGCCGGGGCCAGACTGGCTTACCGGCGGCGGCGGGCAGGCGGCCGAGGCCCGTTAATGTCAATGGTCCGGACGCCATTTCCAGCGGCCGTAGGACGCGTGCTCGACCCGGGCCGCGGCGGCCTCCTCGGTCAGCCAGCGCTGGATGGTCTGGTGGGCGACGTCGTAACCCGCCACCGAGAGCTGGTCGGCGATGCTGCGCACGGTCAGGCCCCGCACCCCGGCCGACCGGAGCATGGCGACCATCCGCTGCCGGGCCGGGTGCCCGGCGTCCTGGGCCGCGCTGGCGGCCAGCTCGGCGAGGCGCTCGTCGGCCCGGCCGTTGGGCGGTGCGGCGCTGGGCGGGGCGACGCTGGGCGGCGCGGCGCTGGCCGGGATGACGGTAGCCGGGATGACGCTGCCTGGGATGGCACTGGTCGGGATGGCGGTGGCCGGGGTGGCAGCGGGCGCCGGCCGGCGGCCCGGCCGGGCGCGCGCCGGCCTGAGCTGGCGCCTCGATCGGGATCCGCTGCTGGCCGCCCGCCAGCGCGGGGACCAGCGGCCGGCTGCCGACGCCGGGGATCCGCTCGATCCGGCCCGGCGACCAGCGGGTCCGGTAGTCCTCGCCCAGCGCCTCCTCCAGCACCTTGTCCGGCCCGGGCCGGACGCGGCCGTACCGCTCGGCGATCTCGCTGATCATCTCGTGCTCGATCCGGTAGAACTTGACCGGCAGCACGCGGCCGTTCTTGCCCTGCTGGACGATCCCGGTGCCGGGGTGGCCCAGCCGGGCCAGGTCGGTGGCGATCTGCGCGTCGTCGGGGATGATCAGCTGAGCGTCGTTCCTGGACGCCACGCCCAGGCCGATGCGCAGTGCGCACTGGGACTTGAGGTCGGCCGAGCCGATCATGGTCGGGGTGCCGCGCTGGGTGGCCATGATCAGGTCGATGGCCTCGGAGCGGCCGGTCATCACCAGCTGGGTGGCCAGACGGGCCAGGGTGGCGTTGGTGACGCCGTCCAGCGAGCTGCGCGGGCCGCCGGTGCCCGATGCCCAGGATGACGGCGATCTCGTCGCACACCAGCAGCACCGCGGGCTGGCGCGGCGAGGGGGTGATCTTCTCGCCGCCGCTGCCGGACCGGGACCGGGCCTGCACGGCCCGCTCGAGGGCGCGCAGCATGCGCGCGGCCTCCTCCCGGTCGGTGGCCAGCCAGTCCACCACGGGCGCGGGGTGCGGCCCTCCAGCCACGGCTCGATCCACGGCGCGGCCATCCGGCCGCCCTTGAGGTCGATGGCGAAGATCAGCACGTCCGGGCACCGCGCGAGCTGAGCCAGCAGAACGTTCAGCAGGTTTGACTTGCCGCTGCCCCGCAGGCCCACGATCAGCGTGGCGACCTCGCGCAGGGTGACCGCGCAGACCTGGCCGTCCTCGAACAGGCCGACCGGGATGGGCCGGGTGATGCTCAGCGAGCCCGGCTCGGACCGGGCAGCGGCACGGTCTCGGCCAGCACGTCCCGCTCGGCTACGTGCAGGATCACCTCGTGGGCCTGGGCGCCGCGCTCGAACCGCAGCGAGCCGTGCCGCAGCCGGGCCGCCACCTCGAGCTTCTCGGTGGCCGGGGCCAGGCCGGAGTAGGTGACCCGGCCGGAGCCGGGCAGCCGCAGGTGGACCAGGTACGCCGGCCAGGGTCGTCCTCGCGGCCGGCGAACTTGACGCCCTGGTGGCCGATGCGGGCCAGCAGGTCCGGCCACCGGCGCTGCTCGCTGGGCGGCCGCGGCGGCCTCGGCGGCCAGCCGGGCCCGCTCGGCCTCCAGCTCCTGACGGCGGCGGAGCTCCGGGTACACCGGGATCAGGATCGCGGCCGCCACCAGCAGGATCACGCCGGGCGGCCAGGACCACCGGCCGGCCAGCGCGGCGTAGGCCAGCCAGCCGCCGGCCACCACCGCGCAGGCGCTGCCGTAGATGGCGATGGTCAGGTTCTTGGCCGCCAGACAGGGCGGTCAGCACCAGCCCGGCGGCCAGGGCCAGGCAGCAGACGGCCACCGCGAGCGGCGCCGGGCGGGCGGTCCCGGCCAGCGTGCCGGCCGCGTACAGCACGACGGCGAGCGGCGGACCAAGCCGCAGCGCCCGCCGCCGGGCGGCGCGCACCGGGCCGGAGCCGGATTCAGTTGAGGACTGCGGGCTGGTCAGGGACACGGCCGGGCCGTCGGTCACTGATTCTCGACCACATCCCACAGCCTCTCGTTGGGACGCGGGTTCTCGATCCGCTCCATCTCGGCCGCGTGCGCGACCCGGTGGATGGCGTGCGCCTCGCCGGCGAACTCGCCCATGCCCGCGACGGTCGCGGCGATCTCCTGGAGGTGCTCGGGAACCGAGGGGTGGACCGGGAACTCCGAGCCGAGCAGCTCGGCCACCCCGGCCACCGATGACGCCACCGTCTCGAACAGGACCGGCAGGCCGGCCAGGAACGCGTCCAGGTCCAGAGCGTTCTCCGGCACCCACCCGCCGATGTTGTCGCTCACCGCCTCAATGGCAGCGTCGATCTGACTACTCACGATCTGATGACCCTTCTCGGCAATTCGACCTTCCGGTCAGCGGCGACCCGGCACCGGCTGGCCTGCCGACCGGGACGGGCTGCCGACCCGGGACGGGCTGCCCGGCAAGGTCGACGCTGGCCTGGCCGGATGGCGCTAAATCCCGGTCTTTCTCCATTTACCCACGCACGAACAGCAATGCAATGGCTACATTTCACGTCGCACGGCCCAAGAGAGATCTGAGGGCGGCAGACCGGAAGATCATAGACCTCGGGCGATCGGCCCGGGCTACGGCATCCTTACCAGCCGGCCTCGGATCCGGTCAGCCGCCGCAGCGCAGGCCGGGCGGCCTCGAGCACGGTGTCGAACCAGGCCGAGAACGGCTCCCGGCCGCGCAGCCGGGCCAGGTCGGCGGCGGAGACGAACGCGGTGGCGGACACCTCGGCCGGGTCGGGCTCGGCCGGCTGGCTCACCCAGCCGGTGAACAGGTGGTTGTACTCGTGCTCGACCAGCCCGGTGTCCGGGTCGGGGTGGCGGTACCGGACGATGCCCGCCTCGGTGAGCGCGACGGAGGTCAGGCCGAGCTCCTCGCGCACCCGCCGGACGGCGGCGGCGCGCGGGTCTTCTTGCGGCCGCGGGTGGCCGCAGCAGGTGTTGGACCAGACGCCGGGGGAGTGGTACTTGCCCGCGGCGCGGCGCTGGAGCAGCATCAGCGGGCCGGACCGTGCCGGGCCGGGGGCGCCTGCGCTGAAGCCGGGGTCGGCCGCGCTGAAGCCGGGGTCAGCCGCGCTGAAGCCGGGGTCAGCCGCGCTGAACAGGAACACCGAGAAGGCGCGGTGCAGGTGGCCGGGAGCCTGGTGCGCGGCCAGCTTGCCGGCCACGCCGACCGTCTGGCCGGCGTCGTCGACCAGCTCCAGCTCCTCCTCGGCCTCGGGTCTCGAGGACGAGGCGGGCGGCTGGGGCTGGGGCTGCGTGCTGATCTCCATGCTGCGCTCCCGTGACTGCTGGCGTGCGGGCCGACGGAGGCAATGTACGCGCAGAAGTGACCGGGAGCGATCTTCAAGCCGCGGTCGCGGCGCGGCGGCGCTGCCGCTGGCCGGGGTTCGGCCTGGCGGGCACGTGTGGCCGGGCTAGCGGGCGCGCGTGATCAGACAGGCCCGCAGCTCGGCGGGGTCTGAGGTGACGATCGTGTGCGGATGCACGCCACGGCGCATCCGGCGGGCAATGTACTGGACTCGCCCTCCGGCGAACTCCTGCCAGATGGCGAACTCAGGGAACTCGGCTTCCATGGCGGCAACGTCCGCCGCGCCGTCCTGTTCCCTCATGCCGGGCGTCGCGCCGAGACCAAGCTCGCCTGCAACGTCTTGTCCGCGTACCATCAAGCCCTCCGCGGGGTCATGACGAGGCGCTCGACGTCCGGGATGCCGACCGGGGCCAGGGGCAAGCCGTCGTCTGCTTCGTCATGAAAGTTAGGAAGGTTTCCTTTCGCTCTCGTGGCATGGTAGCACGACCCTAAAATCGGGTCAATGCTCCCATGCTGGGCGCAGCCGGGCTCAGCGGATGACCAGCACGGCCTCGCCGCGGGGGACCAGCTCGCCGATAATCGGGGCGCCGGGGACCTCGCCGGCCACCAGCAGCCCGCCGGAGGTCTGCGCGTCGGCCAGCAGCAGCAGCTCGTCCGCGCTGGCGTCGCCGAGGTCAGCATGCGGGGCGACCCAGTCCAGGTTGCGCCGGCTCCCGCCGGGCACGAACCCGTCCCGCAGCGCAGCCGCGGCCCCGTCGATCAGCGGCACCGCGGACCGGTTGATGACCGCGGTGACGCCGCTGGCCCTGGCCAGCTTGTACAGGTGACCGAGCAGGCCGAAGCCGGTCACGTCGGTGGCACAGCGGATCCCGGCGGCCAGCGCCTGCCGGCTGGCCTGCGCGTTGAGCGTGGTCATCACGGCGATGGCCTGCTCGAACACCTCTCCGGTGGCCTTGTGCCGGGAGTTCAGCACGCCGGTGCCGAGGGGCTTGGTCAGCGACAGCGGCAGGCCGGCCGGCCCGCGTCGATGCGCAGCAGGGCGGCCGGGTCGGCCAGGCCGGTCGACGGCCATGCCGTACTTGGGCTCGGGGTCGTCGATGCTGTGCCCGCCCGGCCACGTGACAGCCGGCCGCCGTGGCCGCCTCGAGGCCGCCGCGCAGCACCTCGGCGGCCAGGTCGGCGCTGAGCACCTCGCGGGGCCAGCCGAGCAGGTTGACCGCGACCAGCGGCTCGCCGCCGACGGCGTAGACGTCGGACAGCGCGTTGGTCGCCGCGATCTGGCCGAAGGTATAGGCATCGTCGACCACCGGGGTGAAGAAGTCGGCCGTGGCCACCACGGCCCGGTCGGGACTGATCTGCACCACGGCCGCGTCGTCGCCGTGCTCCACGCCGATCAGCAGGTCGGCCGACGGGTGCTCCGGGATCAGCCGGGCCACGGCCTCCTCCAGCTCACCGGGCGGGATCTTGCACGCGCAGCCGCCGCCGTGCGCGTACTGGGTGAGCCGGATGCTTGTCTGTGTGCCCATGCCTGAACTGTAATGAAGCCAGCCTTGCGCGGACGCGGGCCGCCCGCCATAGTCGGTCGGCGTCGCCGCATCAGCCGCGGCCGACCGCCGCCGCGGCCAGCAGCCGGACGCGGCTCAGCCAACGGAGGTAGCAGTGACCGTCATAGACCAGCGCACCGCCATGGAGGCGGAGTCCGCCGGGCGGACGATCTGCGGCGAGCTGGCCGCGGCGGCCAGCCGCTGGGGCGACCGGCCCGCCTACACCGACCGGGACGGCCGGCCGTGGCAGACCCTGACCTGGGCCCAGACCCGTGAGCGGGCGATCGAGCTGGCGGCGGCCTTCGCCGCGCTCGGCCTCCAGCCGGGGGAGCGGGTCGCGCTGATGATGCCTAACCGGGTCGAGCACGTGCTGGCCGACCTGGGCGCGCTGCATGCCGGGGGAGTGCCGGTCACCTTCTACCCGACGCTGGCCCCGGACCAGGTCGCCTTCGTGGCGGCCAACTGCGAGGCCCGGATCGCCGTCATCGACGGCGCCGCCGAGCTGGCCCGCTGGCAGCCCGTGCTGGACCAGCTGCCCGGCCTCCGGCACGTCATCGTGCGCGACCCGGCCGCCTGCCCGGCCGGCGAGCCGTTCCGGACCTGGGCCGACCTGCTGGCGCTGGGCGCCGCCGAGCGGCCGGGGCTGGCCGCCGAGATCGACCGCCGGATCGCCGCCATCACCCCGGACGACCCGGCCACCCTGCTGTACACCTCCGGGACGACCGGCGCGCCCAAGGGCGTCGTCGTCACCCACGCCAGCATCGCCTACGAGCTGGTGACGGTCTCCGCGGCCGGCGACGCGCGGCCGCACGAGCGCTGGGTGTCCTACCTGCCGCTGGCCCACATCGCGGAGCGCATGTTCACCCTCTACCTGGCCATCCACCTCGGCTGGCAGGTCTACTTCTGCCACAACGCCTCGGCCGAGCTGATCGGCACCGTGGGCGAGGTCCGGCCGACTGCCTTCTTCGGCGTGCCCCGGGTGTGGGAGAAGATCCAGGCCGGCCTGCAGGCCCTGCTCGCCGCCGAGGCCGACGAGGGCAAGCGGGCGGCCGTAGCGGCGGCCATGGCCACCGGCCTGCGCTATGTGGAGAGCTGCCAGTACGGCCACCAGACCTCGGACGAGCTGGCGGCCGAGTTCGCCGCCGCCGAGGAGGCGGTGCTGAGGCCGATCCGGTCCCTGCTGGGCCTGGGCGAGGCCGAGATCGTGGTCAGCGCGGCGGCGCCGCTGCCGCCCGAGGTCGGCGCGTTCTTCGCCGGGCTGGGCCTGCGCATCCTCGACGTGTACGGGATGACCGAGACCACCGGCGCGTTCACGGCCAACACGCTGGAGGAGTTCAAGCTGGGCACCGTCGGCCGGCCGGTCACCGGCACCGAGGTGCAGATCGCCGAGGACGGCGAGATCCTGACCCGCGGGCCGCTCAACACCCCCGGCTACGTCGACCTGCCCGAGCAGACCGCCGACCTGCTGGACGACGAGGGCTGGCTGCACACCGGCGACATCGGCGTCCTGGACGAGGACGGCTTCCTGGCCGTCATCGACCGCAAGAAGGAGCTCATCATCACGGCCGGCGGCGAGAACGTGGCCCCGGCCGGGATCGAGAACCTGCTGGTCGCCCACCCGCTGGTGGGGCAGGCCCTGGCCTACGGCGACCGCCGTCCCTACGTGGTCGCCGTGCTGACCCTGGATGGCGAGGTCGCCCCGGCCTGGGCCAGGGCCAGGGGCATCGAGCCGGGCTCGCTGGCCGAGCTGGCCGAGCACCCGGCCGTGCTCGAGGCCGTCGGTGAGGCCGTGGCCGCCGCTAACCAGAAGCTGGCCCGGGTCCAGCAGGTCAAGGCCTGGCGGTTGCTGCCGCTGGAGTGGACGGCCGAGAGCGAGGAGCTCACTCCCACGCTCAAGCTCAAGCGGCGGGTGGTGCACGCCAAGTACGCCGACATCATCGACTCCCTCTACGCCGCCCCCGCCGGGCCGCCTGCCTAGGCTTCGGGGTCGGCCCGGCCTACTCGGCCCGGCCCACCCGGGCCGGGTGGGCTCGCCTGGATCGCCTGACACGCCTGACTCGGGGTGATAACAGCAAGAAGCGGCTTCGCCTGGCCGGGGGTGCGTCGGTGCGAGCTTGATCCCGCGGGCCCGCCCGCCTCAGCGGCCCCGTCCGTCCCCCCATCACAGTGGCGTCGCCGGGGCCGCCCCGCTCCCGGATTACCGGTCGCTGTCAGGGGGGCGGTCATGAGCGCGGACATCCGTCAGCGATATTCGCTGACCGGTTTCCGCGCTGATGGACCACCCGTTCCGGCCACGCCGCAGGACGTTATCCGGCCGTCCGTAAGGCGCAACCGTGAGGGACTTGCGGCGAGCCGGAGGGCTGGCGGCGCCCGCCAGGTCCCTGGGCCGGTCGGTGCTCAGTCCGCGAGCGATGCGCGGATCGTGACCGAGTCGCGGCCGCGGCTGCGGCGGGCGTCCGGCCAGCGACGGCCGATCATGGCCAGCATCCGCGCGTTCTCCGGCAGCACGTCCATGACCAGCTCTGAAGATCCCCGCCTGGCCGCGCGCCGGGCCAGCGTGCCCATCAGGGCTGAGCCCACGCCCCGGCCCTGCCAGCGGTCGGCCACGACCACGCCGATGTCACTGATCCGGCGGCCGTCCGCCGCGGTCCGGTCCACGACCATGCCATGACCCACCAGGGCGCCCGCCGTGTCCCTGGCGATCAGCACGTCGGCCCGGCCGTCGGCGCCGGTGAGCGAGCGGACCAGGCTCGAGCTCGGCGTGGCCACGCTGGCGAAGAACCGGAGGAACTGGCTGCGCAGCGACAGCCCGGCGATGAATTCGCGCACCCGCTCGGCATCGGCGGGGGTGCCGACGGTGACCATGAACCCCGCGCGGTCGTGCTGAGTTCGGAGCATGAACCCAGCATGAGCCGAGCTTGCTAAGTCTGTCAAGCAGACTTAGCTTGTTACCCATGGTGGCATCCTGGGCAATCGACTACGACACGCAGGACTGCACGATCGAGGCCGCGCTGTCGGCGGTCGGCGAGAAGTGGACGTTCATGGTGCTCCGGGAGGCGTTCAACGGCATCAGGCGCTTCGACGACATCCAGCGCCGCACCGGCGCGCCGCGCCAGGTGCTGAGCGACCGGCTCGGCCGCCTGGTCACGGCCGGGATCCTGGGCAAGGTGCGCTACCAGGAGCCCGGCCAGCGGGCCCGCAGCGAGTACCGGCTGACCGAGAAGGGCGTCGACCTGTTCCCGGTCATCGTGGCCCTGCTGGAGTGGGGCAACAAGCACGCGCCGGGCCCCGGAGGGCCCCTGGTGTCACTCACCCACCGCGACTGCGGCGAGCCGGTGACGCTCCGGCTGGCCTGCGCGGCCGGTCACGTTCTGGACTCGGCCCGCGAGGTAACGCCGGTACCAGGTCCGGGCGCCCGCCGGCTGCCCGAGCCGGCCGGTAGGGTCTGATGCCGGAGGTGTCTGGGTGCCTGGTGGCCCCCCCGGTCTTCAAAACCGGCGGACGGCGCGCAGCGTTGTCGGCGGGTTCGATTCCCGTCCGCCTCCGCCATGCACTCTCCGGCGGGTGAGGCAGAATGCGTCGACTCGGGGCGGATGCGGACGGCCGCCTGGCGGACATCCCGCCCGCGCCGCCGCCGCACGGCACGGTGCTGTCCTGGCACCAGGGCTGCCGCTGCGCCGAATGCCTGGTCAGCTACGAGGACCTGCTGCGCGAGCTGGAGCTGCGCTCCCGCGGTCAGGTGCCCTACACCGCGCCTGAGCCGCGGCGGCTGAGCGCCGACGAGCGGGCCCACCTGGAGACCGCGGTGCGGACCAGGACGTGCCCGCGGTGCGGCGCGCTGCCGTACCACCGCTGCCGCAACCCGCACTTCCCGCTGCACTTCACCGCGACCCACGCCGAGCGCGCGGGCTAGCCCCGCCGGACAGCGAAAGCCGGGCCGGGACGCTGGCTATCGCGTCGTCGAGCGCGGGAACGTCCCGGGCGGCTCGGCCGGCGGGAACGGGCTGGCCGAGGTGGCCGGGAACTGGCCGGTGCTGCTGAACGGCGGCACCGCGTCCTGGGTCTGCGTCGTCTCCTCGCCGGGGAACGGCCGGGGGCCGGGCGAGAAGTGGCTCACCGGCTCGGCCACCATGGCCTCGGACGGGTCGGTCGAGGGGTAACTGTCGAAGTCGACGTCCTCGGCATCCACCGCGTCACTGACGGACAGCATCGAGAACCGGCCCATGACGATCGCGCCAACCAAGATGATCAGGATCCCGACCCCGGTGAAGAAGCCCATCAGCTCCAGGTAGCTCCACTGGGTGCTGGCGATCCCGTAGCCGCTCTGCGGGACTGGCACGCCGGGCACGATCGACGGCCGGTTCAGCACGGTGTGCACGAACCCGGCGCCGACAATGAACCAGGCCCCGGCCAGCGCGCCCAGCAGCCCGGCGACCACGCCGACCGCCCGGAAGCGCGTCAGCAGCACCACCAGCCCGGCCAGCAGCGCGACGCCACCCGGAATCACCGACAGGTAAAGCCTGCCCGTCGTGTAGGCCCACGCCTTATCCGGCGTATAGGCGAAGTGGAAGTACGGCCCGACGAACGGAGCCAGGCCGCCCCAGGCTCCCAGCAGAATGAGCAGCAGCCCACACACACCGCCGCGTCTGCGCGGAATACGTGCCACAGCAGCCATCAGGTACCACTCCTTGAGTAATCGGATGATTAAGACTTCCACATGGCGCGTACCCCCCGGGTGCCCCCTTATGCAAAGTGCCGGCAAACCGGTAAAGAAGACGGGTTCACGGTCGGCCAACTAGCTACTCGGTGCAGGTATGTTCGCCCTCGTGGACGTCCGCAGGCTGATCCCGCGTACTGACGCGGTGCTGGCTGACCCGCGGCTGGCGGGAGCGCAGGAGCGCCTGGGCAGGCCGCTCGTGCTCGCCGCCGTCCGGCGCGCGCAGGACCGGGCCAGGTCAGGGGACATCGAGCCCGCCGCCGTGGCCGACGCCGCCGTCGCCGAGCTGCCCTTCGCGGCGGCCTCGCTGACCCCGGTCATCAACGCGACGGGCGTGCTGCTGCACACCAACCTGGGCCGCGCGCCGCTGTCCGCGGCCGCCCGGCAGGCGGTGCAGGCCGCCGCCGGGTGCACGGACATCGAGTTCGACCTGACGTCCGGCCGCCGCGCCCGGCGGGCCGGCGGCATGCTCCGGGCGCTGGCCGCGGCGGTCCCGGCCGCCGAGTCGGTGCACGTGGTCAACAACAACGCCGCCGCGCTGGTGCTGGCGGCCACGGCGCTGGCGGCCGGCCGCGAGATCGTGGTCAGCCGCGGCGAGCTGATCGAGATCGGGGACGGCTTCCGGCTGCCGGACCTGCTGGAGTCGACCGGCGCCCGGATCCGCGAGGTCGGCACCACCAACCGGACCACCGCGGCCGACTACGCCGCCGTCATCGGCCCGCAGACCGGCTTCGTGCTCAAGGTGCACCCGTCCAACTACCGGATCGAGGGGTTCACCGCCAGCGCCAGCGTGGCCGAGCTGGCCCTGCTCGGCGTGCCGGTGGTCGGCGACATCGGCTCGGGCCTGCTGCAGCCGCATCCGCTGCTGCCCGACGAGCCCGACGCCGCGACCTGGCTGGAGGACGGCGCGGCCCTGGTCACGGCCAGCGGCGACAAGCTGCTCGGCGGCCCGCAGGCGGGCCTGGTGCTGGGCCGGGCCGACCTGGTCAGCCAGCTTTCCCGGCACCCGCTGGCCCGGGCGCTGCGGGTGGACAAGCTGACCGCGGCCGCCCTGGAGGCCACGCTGGCCGGGCCGCCGGTGCCGGTCGCCGAGGCGCTGACGGCCGCGCCTGCCCAGCTCATCATGCGGGCCGAGGTCATCGCCTCGCAGCTCACCGTGGCCGGCCTGGACGCCCGCCCGGTGCCCGCCGAGGGCGCCGTCGGCGGCGGCGGGGCGCCCGGCGTCGGGCTGCCCAGCGCGGCGGTCAGCTTGCCGGCCGCGCTCGCGCAGCCACTGCGGGCCGGAGCGGCGGTGCGCGGCGGCGACGTCCGGGCCGTCGTCGGCCGGATCGAGGACGGGCGGCTGCTGCTCGACTTGCGGGCGGTGCCGCCCGCTGACGACGACGCGCTCTGCGCGGCGGTCCTGGCAGCAGCCGGGTAAGGGGCCACAGACATGCAGGTCATCGCAACCGCGGGGCACGTGGACCACGGCAAGTCCACGCTGCTGCGCGCGCTCACGGGGATGGACCCGGACCGCTGGAGCGAGGAGAAGCGCCGCGGCCTCACCATCGACCTGGGCTTCGCCTGGCTCAAACTGCCCTCGGGGGAGCGGATCGCGTTCGTCGACGTGCCGGGCCACGAGCGCTTCGTGCCGAACATGCTGGCCGGGGTGGGCCCGGTCCCGGCCGTGCTGTTCATGGTGGCCGCGGACGAGGGCTGGATGCCCCAGTCGGCCGAGCACCTGGCCGTGGTGAACGCCCTGGGCATCCGCCAGGGCCTGCTGGTGATCACCCGGTCCGACCTGGCCGACCCCGGGCCGGCGCTGGCTCAGGCCAGCGCCGAGCTGAGCCGCAGCAGCCTGGGCGCGCCGCCCGCGATCGCGGTCAGCGCCGTCACCGGCGCCGGGCTCGCCGACCTGGTCAGCGCGATCGACCAGCTGGCCCAGGCGCTGCCCGTGCCCGACCAGGGCGGCCCGGTCCGGCTCTGGGTGGACCGCGCGTTCAGCATGACCGGCAGCGGCACCGTGGTCACCGGCACCCTGCCCGGCGGCACCGTGCACCGCGGCGACGAGCTGGTCATCACCCCGTCGATGCGCCCGGTCCGGGTCCGCGACATCCAGACGCTCGGCGAGAGCGCGCCGGCCGCCACCGGCGTGGCCCGGGTGGCGCTCAACCTGCGCGGCGTGACCAAGGACAGCCTGGCCCGCGGCATGGCCATCGTGCAGACGGGCCGCTGGACCGCCACCGACGTCATCGACGTGCGCGTCTGCGGTGCCCCGGAGGACCTGGACCACCCGTTCTCCAGCGCCGACCTGGCCATGCGGTTGCCGCGCACCGTGACGCTGCACATCGGCTCGGCCCGGACCGTGGCCAGGGTGCGGCCCCTGTCCGGCGCCATCGCCCGGCTCAGCCTGCGCGACCCGCTGCCGCTGCACGTGGGCGACCGGGTGCTGCTGCGCGACCCGGGCGTGGCCCGGATCCCGCACCGCCGCCAGGAGCACTGGCCCGACGCGGCCGTGGCCGCCGCCGCGACAGCGGAGGAGAGCCACGCGGTCAGGACCGGATCGGAAACGGCCGCGGATCCAGCGGCGATGGCGGCCCATGTCTCCTCGGTTCCCCGGTCGGCTCACCCCGCCCCCGCGGCCGGGGCCGGGCTGAGCGCGGCGCCGTCCGCGCCCCTGGCCGAGGCCGTTCCCGCGCCCGCCCTGGACGCGGACAGCCTGTCGCAGGCGGACGCGCCAGAAGCGACGTGCGACCCGGACGACGTGCTGCACCCCGCCGATCACGCCGATCACGCCGATCACGCCGATCACGCCGGGAACGGCACCGGGCCGCGTCCGCCCGTCCGCGGCGGGATCGGCTGGCCCGGTGTCCTCGGCGCGGTGGTGCTGGATGTGGCCCCGCCGCCGCTGACCCGCCGCGGCGCCGCCGCCGCGGCGGCCAGGGAGCTGGCCACCTGGCCCGACCAGCCCGGCGCGGCCGAGCTGCTGCGCCGCCACGGCCTGATGCGGGCCAGCGCGCTGCTGGCCATGGGCGTGCACGAGCATCCCGAGCCGGTGACCGGCGAGTGGCTGGCCGACCCGGGCCGGTGGACCGCGCTGACCGCCGAGCTGGGCGAGGTGCTGGCCGCGCACGCGGCCCGCGAGCCGCTGGCCCCCGGCCTGCCGCTGGAGGCGGCCAGGGCGGCGCTTGGCCTGCCCGACCGGCGGCTGGTTGCCGCGCTGGCCCGGCCGCCGCTGCGCATCGCCGGCGGGCTGGTGCAGCTGACGCCGTCCGCGGCCGGCCCGGCCTCGTCGGGCCTGCCCGAGCCGGTGGCCGCGGCGGTCCGGATCCTGCTCGCCGACCTGGCCCAGGCCCCGTTCTCGGCCCCGGACGCGGAGCGGCTGCGCAAGCTCGGCCTCGACGTGCGGGCCATCGCCGCCGCGGCCAGGGCCGGGCTGCTGCTGCGGGTCAGCGACCAGATCGTGCTCGCCCCCGGTGCCGATGAGCAGGCGGCCGGCATCCTGGCCGCGCTGCCGCAGCCGTTCACGGCCGCGGACGCCCGCCAGGCCCTGGGCACCACCCGGCGGACCGCCATCCCGCTGCTCGAGCACCTGGACCGGGAGGGCGTCACCGAGCGCCTCCCCGACGACCGCCGCCAGGTCCGCCCCCGCTAGCGCTGCAGGAGCCCTAGCGGCCGTCTCCAGCCCATGATCACGACAGTTTTGCCGCGCGGGTTTGCGCGGGTTTGCGGCGAATCGGTCCTGATCATGGAAGGCGGTCGCAGACCCGGCCGGGCCGAATCTGATAACAGCAAGAAGCGGCGTCGCGTGCGGGCCTGAGCTGGGCTGGCGTGGCGGCGAAGGGAAGCTGGCGTGGCGGCGAAGGGAAGCTGGCGGGGCGGGCGAAGGCTAGCTGGCGCGGCGGGCGAAGCGGGAGGCCGACCACGTGCCCGGTTCGGCGGGCTGCTCGCCGCTGGCGATCCAGCGGGCCAGCAGCGTAGCCGTGGCCGGCGCGTTCAGGATCCCGGTCCGGAAGTGGCCCGAGGTGAGCCAGGCGTTGGCCAGGCCCGGCACCCGGTCGATCACCGGCCGCCGGTCCGGGTGCCGCGGCCGGAAGCAGCACCACTGGTAGGCCACGCCCAGCCCGCGCAGCTCGGGCAGGACCGCGGTCAGGCCCGCCATGATGGTGTCGATGACGTCCTGGCGCACGGCCGGGGTCTCGTCCCCCACGTCGAACGTGCCGCCGGCCAGCAGCCGGCCGTCCTCGATCTGGGTCGCGACCGGGGCCACGATGCCCGGCAGCCGCAGCGGCGTCGGCTCGGTGACCAGCAGGTGGCCCTTGACCCGGTCGGCCGGGATGTCCAGCGGCAGGCCGTCCAGCACCGGCGGCTGCCCGGTCGCGAACACCACGGCGCCCGGGGTGACCACCCCCTCCGAGGTGTTCACCGTGGCGATCTGGTCGCCGGCGATGGTGACGCCGGTGGCCGCGACCCCGGTGGCCACGAACCGCAGCCCGGCGGCCATCCGGACCACCGCGCGCAGCGGGTTCAGCCGGGCCTGGTGGTGGATCAGCGCGCCCTCCATGGGCCGGGCCAGGCCGGGGATGAGGTCGCCGACCTGGCCGGGGTTCAGCCACTCCACGGCCCGCGGCTGATGGGCGGCGAAGCCGCTGTCGTGCGGGGCCAGGCCGAGCCAGTCGACGTCGGTCAGGCCAACGCCCTCGGGCAGCGCCTTCTCCAGGTCCCGCCACCGCTCCAGGCTGGCCCGCTCCAGGTCCACGAACGGCTCGGCGTCGCTCCACACGTGCGGCTCGGGGATCAGCAGCCCGGTGGCGCCGCCCGTGGCGCCGCTGCCCAGGCGGCCGGTGTCGATGAGCAGCACCGAGCCGAGCCCGATCTCGTTGCAGGCCGCGGCGATGGCCACGCCCATGATCCCGCCCCCGACGACCAGGACGTCCGGCCGGGTGATGGTCAGCTGGCCGTCCCCGCGGCCGAGGGCGACGCGCTCCTCGGGGGTCAGCTGGTCGCGCCAGACGGCGCTGTGCACGGTCATGCTCCCATCCTGGATGATCTGGTCGACGGCGCCGGCCACCGCCGGCGTGCGGGCAGGAGCGACGGGTTAAAACCTAGTAGATTGTAGGAGATCCGGTATCCAGCCGCGACATGACCGGCCGAGGCGGGCTCTCAGGATAGCGGCTAGCCGGGGGCACCTAGCTGGGCGGCGGCGCGGGCCGTCCGCCATCCGGGCGGGCTTGCCTGCCCGACTAGTCTGGCTGGGTGGAGAACGCGATCAAGCTCAGCGACGGATTCGGGCGCATAGCGACCGATCTGCGCGTCTCCCTGACCGACCGGTGCAACCTGCGGTGCAGCTACTGCATGCCGCCCGAGGGCCTGGACTGGCTGCCCAGCCCTGATCTCCTCACCGACGACGAGCTGCTGCGGCTCATCGCCATCGCGGTCACCCGGCTGGGCGTGACCCAGGTCCGCTTCACCGGCGGCGAGCCGCTGCTGCGCAAGGGCCTGACCGGCATCGTGGCCCGCGCCGCCGCCCTGCGGCCCCGGCCGGAACTCTCCCTGACCACCAACGCCATCGGTCTGGCCCGGCTGGCCGGGCCGCTGCGCGAGGCAGGCCTGGACCGGGTCAACGTCTCCCTGGACACCCTGTCCGCGCCGACCTTCGTCCAGCTGGCCCGGCGGGACCGGCTGCGCGACGTGCTGGACGGGCTGGCCGCCGCGGCCGACGTGGGCCTGACCCCGGTCAAGGTCAACGCGGTGCTGATGCGCGGCGTCAACGACCACGAGGCGGCCGGGCTGCTGCGGTTCTGCGTGGAGCACGGGTACCAGCTGAGGTTCATCGAGCAGATGCCGCTGGACGCGCAGCACGGCTGGCGGCGGGCCGAGATGGTCACCGCCGACGAGATCATGGCCGCGGTGGGCGAGGAGTTCGTGCTCAAGCCCGACGACACGGTGGACCGGGGCGCGGCCCCGGCCGAGGTGTTCCTGGTCGACGGCGGGCCCGCCCGCGTCGGCATCATTGCCTCGGTGACCCGGCCGTTCTGCGGGTCCTGCGACCGGGTCCGGCTGACCGCCGACGGCCAGGTCCGCAACTGCCTGTTCGCCCGCGAGGAGAGCGACCTGCGCGGCCGGCTGCGGGCCGGGGCCTCGGACGAGGAACTGGCCGCGGCGTGGCAGCTGGCCGTGGCCAGCAAGCTGCCCGGCCACGGCATCAACGACCCCGGCTTTCTCCAGCCCGTCCGGCCGATGTCGGCCATCGGCGGCTGATTCATGCCGCCCCGCGGCGCGGGGGGCCCGGAGTTCGACGCGATCATCCTGGCCGGGGGCCGTGGCACCCGGCTCGGCGGCGCCGACAAGCCCGGCCTGGTGGTCGGGGCGGAGTCCATGGCGGCCGCGGTGGCCAGGGCGGCGGTGGCCGCCGGGGCCCGGCGGGTGGTCCTGGTCGGCCCCGGCCTGGCCCGACCTGGCCGCGATCGCGCCGCCGGAGGGCTTGCTGCTGGCTCGGGAGGAGCCGCCCGGCGCCGGGCCGGTGCCCGCGCTGCGGGCCGGGATGCGCGAGGCCCGCGCCCCTTGGGTGGCCGTGCTCGCCGCTGACCTGCCGTTCCTGCGAGCCAGTCACCTGCGCGCCATCCTGGACGCCGCGACGGTGGATTCGGGCCGCGGGCGGCCCGGATCCACCGGGATCAGGTCAGAGCCGGCCGGGGGCGCGCTGCTGGCCGACGACACGGGCCGGGCTCAGTGGCTGACCGGCTGCTGGGCGACCGCCGGGCTGCGGGCCGCGCTCGCCGGCTATGACGGCACGTCGCTGCGCGGTGTGCTGGGCCCGCTGGACCCGGTGCTGGTCCGCTGGCGGACCGCGGCGGGAGCGCCGCCGCCCTGGCTGGACTGCGATACCCCGGACGCGCTGGCGGCGGCCCGCGGCTGGCCGGGGTACGGTGAGTCCCGCCATCGGCCGCAGGGAGCGTCATGACCGTGCCTTCCGAGGGACCCAGCCTCCCTCGCCCGTCCGCTCCGCCTGCCGGCCAGGCGGTACCGCCCACGGGGGACGACCCGGCCAGCCCTCCCGCGCCGCCTGGCGGCGGGCGGACGACGGTCGACGCTTGGATCGCCGCGGTGGGCGCGGAACTGGGCCTGGACCCGACCGACGTGCCGATCCGGGCCGTGCTGGACCTGGCCCGGGTGGCCGCCCATCAGGTGGAGCGGCCGGCCGCGCCGCTGACCGCGTTCATGCTCGGCCTGGCCGCGGGCCGCGGCGCCGACCTGCCCGACGCGACGGCCCGGATCGAGCGGCTGGCCGACGGCTGGCCGACGGGACCGGACGGGCGCTGAACCGTTCCGGCCTGGTCCTCAGCGCTCGCTGAGCGCTCGGCCGGGCGGCGTCACTGAACACCGCCGCGAGCCAGGCCCGGATGGCCGCGGTGCCCGGCCCCGGAGCCGGGGCGGACCCGTCCGGCCGGGTCGATCACAGCCATCGCGCCTTCGCCCGCGCCGTAGGACCGCCGCCGCCTTCGCCTCCCGCCTGGGCCGCAGGACCGCCCGGGGTCGTCTGCGCCGGAAGACCGCCCGCGCGGAAGGACCGCCCGGCCGCTCGAGCTAGGCCGAGGTTCCGGTCAGGTGCGGTCGGCCGCGCACCTGGGTTAACCCCGGCCGTCGGCCGAAACGCGCCGCAATCCGATCAGGCCGGCCCGGCCCGTGCCGTCGCGCCGCGGCCTGCTCAACATCCGCCAGGAAACACCCCAGCCCGCCCAGCACCACCCGACGGGGTTGCCAGAAGAACAGTAACGATATATCTTTGACCTATCCGATACTCCGTGAGAGTCTGAGAAGGTCTCGGACTGACGGGATCGGCAAGTTCAAGGAGGACTTGAGATGCGAGACGAAGAGTTCTGGCGGCAGGGCCGCCGAGACCGGGAGATGGCCGGCTGGCCGCATCCCGCACACGAAGAGGGCGAGCGGCACCGCAGCGAAGACGAGGGCCGGCGCGGCCGTCCCGGCGGACGCCGGGGTCACGGGCGCGGCGGGTTCGCCGAGCGGGTGCCGGGGCCACCCGGATTCCACGGCATGGGTCCGTGGCCGGGCGAGCCGCGGATGCGCGGGCCGCGGGCCCGGCGCGGTGACGTTCGCGCGGCGGCGCTGGCCCTGCTGGCCGAGCAGCCGATGAACGGCTACCAGATCATCCAGGAGATCAGCGAGCGCAGCGGGGGAGTCTGGCGGCCCAGCCCCGGCTCGGTCTACCCGGCGCTCCAGCAGCTGGAGGACGAGGGCCTGATCCGGGCCGAGTCCGGTGAGGGCGGCGGCCGCCGCGGCTACGTGCTGACCGACGAGGGCCAGCGCTACGCCGAGACCCACCAGGCCGAGCTGCGCGCGCCGTGGGACGTCATGGCCGGCGGCGCCGCGGCGGGGCCATCGAGATGCGGACCCTGATGGGCCAGCTCAGCATGGCGGCGTTCCAGGTCGTCAGCGCGGGCACCGACGCCCAGCAGGTCCAGGCCCGCAAGGTGCTGGCCGACGCCCGCAAGGCGCTGTACCGGATCCTCGCCGCGGACGAGGACGAGGCCGCCGACGGCGAGGACGAGACCGACGGCGATGCGGCCGCCGGTGACCGGTAACCGGGCCGCCCGCGCGGCCCGGCTCGGACCAGACCAGCCAGGGAGAAGCAGGTGAGAGCAGGAACCGAGACGGGACCGGACGCCGGCGGGGCGGCCGCCGGGAGGCCGGCGGGGACACCCCGGCCGGCCGCCTCCCGGCCGATGCCCCCGCCGCCGCCGGCGGCTTCCCGGCCGGGCCGCCGCCGCCGGTCATCACGGTCAGCGGGCTGACCAAGCGATACGGCGACGTCGAGGCGGTCCGGGGCATCGACTTCGAGGTGGCCAGGGGCGAGACCTTCGGCTTCCTCGGCCCCAACGGGGCGGGCAAGACGACGACGATCAAGATCCTGTGCACGCTGGCCAACGCCACGTCGGGCCGGGCCTACGTGGCCGGCCACGACGCGGCCAGCGAGCGCGACGCGGTCCGCCGCAACATCGGCCTGGTCTTCCAGGACACCACCCTGGACAGCTACCTCACCGCCGAGCAGAATCTGCGCTTCCACGCCGAGCTGTACGGCGTGCCGCGGGCGGCGGTAGCGCCGCGGATGCGCCAGGTCATGGACATGGTCGGGCTGTGGGACCGCCGCGGCAGCCTGGTCGGGACGTTCTCGGGCGGCATGAAGCGGCGGCTGGAGATCGCCAGGGGCCTGCTGCACGCACCCCACGTGCTGTTCCTGGATGAGCCCACCGTGGGCCTGGACCCGCAGACCCGCGCGTCCATCTGGACCTACATCAACGACCTCAAGCAGCGCGAGGACATCACGATCTTCCTCACCACGCACTACATGGACGAGGCCGAGCACTGCGACCGGATCGCGATCATCGACCACGGGAAGATCGTGGCCATCGATACGCCGGAGGCCCTGAAAGCGAGCGTCGGCAAGGATCGGGTACAGATCCAGACCGACGATAACAAGGCCGCCATCGCCACCCTGGCCAGCCGCTTCGGCATCGAGGCCGGGATCCATGAAGGGACCGTCACGTTCTCGGTCGCCGGAGGCGAGCAGTTCGTGCCCCGGCTGTTCGCCGAGTTCCCGATGGCCATCAAGTCGGTCAGCGTGTCCCGGCCGTCCCTGGACGACGTGTTCATGTCCTACACCGGCACGACCATCCGGGACGCCGAGGCGTCCGGCACCGACTCCATGCGCCAGATGGCGCGCATCCGGGGAGGGCGGTGAGCCATGGCGACTCAGACTGAGCCGGCCGGAGTTCCGGCGGCCGGCGTGGCGTCGGTGGCGGACCGGATCCGGGTCGCCGTGCCCGAGCGCGGCCTGCGCCACGACATGCGTGCGGTGAGTATTGTCTGGCGCCGCGAGCTGATCCGGTTCCGCACGGACCGGCTACGCGCTGTGACCTCGCTGGTCCAGCCGTTCCTGTTCCTGTTCATCCTGGGGACGGGCCTGTCCCGGCTGGCGGGCGGCAGCATGCCGCCGCATGTGGACTTCAAGACGTTCATCTACCCCGGCGTGCTGGCCATGTCGGTGCTGTTCACGGCGATATTCTCGGCGGCGTCGATTGTCTGGGACCGGGAGTTCGGGTTCCTGCGGGAGATCCTGGTCGCCCCGGTCAGCCGGGCCTCGATCGTCATCGGCAAGTGCCTGGGCGGTGCCACGATCGCCACCTTCCAGGGCGTGATCTTCCTGATCCTGGCCGGCTTCGCGCACGTCCCCTACAACCCGCTGCTGATCCTCACTCTCATCGGCGAATTGCTGCTGCTCTCGTTCACGCTGACCGCGTTCGGCGTGATGATGGCGGCCCGGATCCGCCAGTTCCAGGCCTTCATGGCCCTGACCCAGATGCTCGTGATGCCCCTGTTTTTCCTGTCTGGAGCCCTCTACCCGCTCAGCGGCCTGCCCGCCTGGCTCAGCGTCCTGACCCGGATCGATCCGCTCACCTACGTGGTCGGGCCGATGCGGCACGCCGTTTTCAGTCATCTGAGTTTTCCGCCGGCCTTCAGCAAGCTGCTGGCACCGGACATTACCTGGGGCGGCTGGCCAGTCCCGCTGTGGCTGTCACTGGCAATGGTGGCGGTAATGGGCCTGGGATTGATGGCCATCGCAATCGCGGAGTTCAGCAAGACCGAATAGGAAGCTCTCCGCGTTTCCTGAGGAAGCGCAGAGCAAATCTTTAGCGCCGGCGCGCGGCGATCACTGTCCGCGCGCCGGCGATCTCCGGCCAAGTGACGCCAAGGCTTATCCGCGGGCCCCGCCAAACCCCCGGCCATACTCCCGCCAAACCCGGCGCCGGACCCGTCGGCGGAGAGAAACCGGTCCTTGCGCAAGCCCCGGTCCGGCCCGGCGATCAGCACAGAGCGTGTTCAGAGAACAAGTACAGAGCGTGTTCACGGCGCGGGCGGGCCGGGGCCCGCATCCAGTTCGCACACGATTGCAGCAGGCGAGCGGAGGCAGCAGGTCAGAACGATGTTGCGGCGACTTCGAGGGGATCGCTGTCCAGCGAGATGCCGAGAGATAGAGCGACGCCGGGTGGCTACGGGGGCAAACCACCCGGCGTCGCATTCATCGGCGCTCCGACGGGGGCCCGGAACGCCGGCACGGTGCCCCAGCGGGGGACCAGAGCACCGACAATCATGTTACACCGAACTCCCCCCTTGTGCGTCAAGACCGGATTACAAGTGAATCTCGTGAAGGAGGGTGGTGAGTCATGCCACTGGTGCCCCTTTACGACCTGTTCTTGTCTACCCCGATCAGGTGTTTTGCCGAGGCGCGCCGTTGGCGCCCGGAGTGCCGGGATCTGCGGGGGCCCCGGAACCGGTTCCGGCGGCGGTTCCCGGCCCGGTGTGCGCGGGCGGCGAGTACTGCGCGGGCAGGTTCGGCTCGTAGGCCTGGAAGCCCCTGGGGACCGACGGCTCGCGTCCCCCGTTGGCGAACACGACCGCGAAATACGGAATGGCGATCGCACCCACCAGGGGGATCGCGGTGAGCCAACCGAGGTGGTTGACGAACAGCACGACCGCGATAATGAAGCAGGCGGCCCGGATGCCCATCATGATCAGGTAGCGGCGCTGGCGGTAGGCGATGTCGTCCGACATGGACGGCCGCGCCTCCGTGACCACGTAGGTGCGCTGGCGCCGGTTCTGGGCTTCTCTCACCACTCCACGTTAATCCCTGATCGCCGGACCAGGCGGTTCAGGCCGGGTCGGATCTAATCCCCGGCCCCGCGCACGCCATCCTGTTCAGCGCCCGCGGCACCGTCCGTCACTCCGGCCGCATGCGCCACTCCGGCCACGTCGGCCAGGGTGGCGGCCCCGGCCAGCGCCATGACGTGGGCCAGGCCGCCGGTCAGGCCGGTCAGCAGCTCCGCCACCCCGTCGGCGCCGCCGCAGGCCAGCGCCCACAGCACCGGCCGGCCGAGCATCACCGCCTGTGCGCCCAGCGCCAGTGCCGCCAGCGCGTCCTCGCCCGTGCGGATGCCCCCGTCCACGTAGGCCGGCACGCCGCGATCCGGAGCGGCGGCCAGGGCGGCCGCGATGCCCGGCAGGGCCACGGCGGTCGGGATCGCCCCGTCGAGCTGGCGGCCGCCGTGGTTGGAGACCAGCACCCCGGCCGCCCCGGCCGCGGCGCACGCCGTCGCGTCGTCCGGCCGCAGGACGCCCTTGACGACCACCGGCAGCCCGCCGCTGATCTCGGCCAGCCAGCCGATATCCGCCAGCGTGAGGTCGGCCGCCTGGTCCATCTCGCCGCTATCATCCAGCTGGCCCAGGTTCACGAACGCGTCCTCGTCCGGGATCACCAGGTCGTCGCTGTCCCGGCGCTTGCGGCCGACCACGGGTGTGTCCACGGTGAACACCAGCGCGCTGGCCCCGGCCGCCGCGGCCCGCTGGACCAGGCGGGCGGTGTGCGACCGCTCCCGCATCATGTAGACCTGGAACCACCAGGTTCCGGCCACCGCGGCCACGTCCTCGATCCGGCGGGTGCTGCGGGTAGACAGCACGAACAGGGCGCCGGCCCGGGCCGCCCCGGCGGCCGTGGCCACCTCGCCCTCGGGATGGCCCAGCCGGTGGAATCCGGTCGGGGCCACGGCCAGCGGCGTGGCAACCGGACGGCCCAGCAGCCGGGTGGAAGTGTCCACCTTGCTCACGTCGCGCAGCATCCGGGGCGCGAGCCAGATCCGGTCCCAGGCCCCCTCGTTGGCCAGGAGGGTCCGCTCGCGGCCCGAGCCGCCGGCATAGTAGTCGTAGACCGCGGCGGGCAGCAGCCCGCGGGCCTGCTGCTCAAGCCCGGCGATATCAGCATTCACGGCCTGAAGAATAGATGGAGGATAGATGAGCGAGCGCACGTACCGCGTCACCGAGATCGTCGGGACCTCGCCCGAGGGGGTCGAGCCGGCCATCCGCAGCGCCCTGCACCGGGCCGGGCAGACCCTGCGGCACCTGGACTGGTTCGAGGTCACCCAGATCCGCGGCCAGATCGTCGACGGGGAGGTCGCGCACTATCAGGTCGGGCTCAAGGTGGGCTTCCGCCTCGAGGACGCCTGATTGCCTGCCTAGCTAGCCTGGCTGACCGAGGACATGTTGAAGTCCGCGACGCGCAGCGGCGGCATCACCGTGCGCGGGAAGTACTCGCTCCACTCCCGCGACAGCGCGGGCCCGCTGACGCCCGCCCCGGAGATCCGGCCCAGCGCGGCCACCGGGCTCTCGTTGAAGCGGAAGTTGTTCACCGCCCCGGTCACCTCGCCGTTCTCGATCAGGTAGACGCCGTCGCGGGTCAGCCCGGTGAGCAGCAGGCTCTGCGGATCCAGCTCGCGGATGTAGAACAGGCTGGTCAGCAGCAGTCCGCGGTCGGTGCCCGCGGTCAGTTCGCCGAGCGAGCCGCCGGCGCCGGGCACGTCC
The DNA here is from genome assembly GCA_963730265.1 of uncultured Actinomycetota bacterium. Taxonomy (GTDB): domain Bacteria; phylum Actinomycetota; class Actinomycetes; order Streptosporangiales; family Streptosporangiaceae; genus DASUBV01. Next base: position 1,700,492 of record CAVSRG010000009.1, on the reverse strand, counting down.
AGGATCAGGTTGCCGATCGCCGGGGTGACCGGCAGCCCGGTCAGCCGGGCCGAGTGCCGGGTCTGGGTCAGCGCGGCCAGGCGGCCGCCGGAGATCCACTCGGTGCGGCCCAGCGGCAGGCCGTTGTCGAACACCGACGAGCGGCGGCTGGAGGCGTGCGCCAGCACGAACGGGGGGCAGGCCAGGCCGGGCTCGCGCGGGTCGCTGCGCAGCGAGACCGGCACGCTGGCCAGCTCGTCGCCGACCCGGGTGCCGCCGCCGGGCCGGCTGAACACGGTCCGGCCATCCAGCGCGTCCCGGGCCGCGGCCGACCAGTACAGGTAGACCATCAGGTCGGCCACGGCCGATGGCGGCAGCACGGTCTCGTACCGGCCGGCGGGCAGCTCGACCCGGCGGGCCGCCCAGCCCAGCCGCTGGGCCAGGTCGGCCTCGATCGCGGTCACGTCCACGTCGGTGAAGTCGCGGGTGGCCGCGGCGGCCCAGGCCGAGCGGGCCATATCGGCCGACTTGGCGTTCAGTTCCACGGTCCCGTCGGGCTGGTCGTGCCGCAGCCGGAGGCCGGTGGAGGTGCCCAGGAAGCTGGAAGTCACGCTGTGCTCGGCGAAGCCATAGAGCCGGCGGTCTCCGCCCGCTGCCACCTCGAACGCGTGCCCGAGGGCCACGGCGAAGTCCCGGAACACCCCCACCTCGGTGGTCTCGGCCGGCGCGTCCCAGTCCGCCCCGGTGCCCGCCGCGGCCGGGTCCAGCAGCGGCTGGGCGTCGTCGGCGGGCGCCGCGTCGGCCGCCGCCTGCCGGGCCTGGTCCACCACCGCGGCCACCTGGCTCGCGTCGTGCACGGCCGAGCGGGACACCACGCCCGCCGCCATCCCGCCCGGCCCCGGCCGCAGCATGATCACGGTGAGGCTGCGCGACCGGGACACGCCGTTGGTGGTCAGCGTGTTCCCGGCCCAGCGCAGGTTGGCCGAGGACACCTCGTCGGCGATGACCACGCAGTCATCGCCGCCCGCCGCGGCCAGCGCCCGCTCGACCGCTTCCTGGGCCCTGAGCTGGCTCATGCGCTGGCCTCCTGCGCCACGTTGAGGATCCGGACGCCGGTCACGGCCACCGCGGGGCAGCCGTGGCTGACCGGCGCGACCTGGCCCGGCTGGCCCTTGCCGCAGTTGAACGCGCCGCCCAGCAGGTAGGTCTGCGGCCCGCCGACGGCCGCCACCGAGTTCCAGAAGTCGGTAGTGGTGGCCTGGTAGGCGACGTCACGCAGCTGGCCGGCCAGCCGGCCGGACGCGATCCGGTAGAACCGCTGCCCGGTGAACTGGAAGTTGTAGCGCTGCATGTCGATGGACCAGCTCTTGTCGCCGACCACGTAGATGCCGTTCTCGATGCCGGCGATCAGCTCCTCCGTGCCCGGCCCGCCGGGCGCGGGCTGGAGGGAGACGTTGGCCATGCGCTGGATCGGCATGTGACCGGGGGAGTCGGCGAACGCGCAGCCGTTGGACCGGCCCAGGCCGCGCAGCCGGGCGATGCGCCGGTCGAGCTGGTAGCCGGCCAGTACGCCGCCGGAGATCAGGTCCCAGGACTGGGCCGCGACCCCCTCGTCGTCGTAGCCGACGGTGGCCAGCCCGTGCGGCGCCGTCCGGTCCCCGGTGACGTGCATCGCCGGGGCGCCGTACTGGAGTGTGCCCAGCTGGTCGGGGGTGGCGAACGAGGTGCCCGCGTAGGCGGCCTCGTAGCCCAGCGCCCGGTCCAGCTCGGTGGCGTGCCCGATGGACTCGTGGATCGTCAGCCACAGGTTCGTCGGGTCGACGACCAGGTCGTAACGGCCCGGCTCGACCGACGGCGCGGCCAGCTTCTCGGCCAGCAGCTCGGGCAGCCGGGCCAGCTCGGCGGGGAAGTCCCAGCCGGTGCCGGTCAGGTACTCCCAGCCGCGGCCGGCCGGGGGCGCCAGCGTGCGCATGGTCTCGAACCGCCCGCTGGCCTCGACCGCCACCGCGGTCAGCTCCGGGTGCAGCCGGACCCGCTGCTGGAGCGCCGTGGTGGCCCCGTCGGAGTAGAACTTGCACTCGCGGACCTGCAGCAGCGAGGCGTCCACGTGGTCCACCCGCGGGTCGGCCAGCAGCCCGGCGCTCCAGCCGGCCAGCAGGGCGACCTTGTCGGCCGCGCTGACCGTGAGCGGGTCGGTCTCGTAGGCCGATACCCACGTCACCTCGCCGTGGGCCGGCTCGGCGGCCAGCTCGATGGGCTCGGTGTTGATGGCCGCGGCCACCCGGGCCACGTCCACCGCCTCGGCGGCGGCCGCCGCCGCGGCCTCCGGGGTCAGCTCGTCGGCCGCCGCGAAGCCCCAGGTGCCGTCCACCACGACGCGCACGGCCAGGCCGAGCTGGTCGCCGTCGCTGAAGGTCTCCAGGGACCCGTCGGCCAGGCCGATCTGCTGGCTCCTGATCCGCTCGGCACGGAAGTCGGCGTGGCTCGCGCCGAGCCCGGCCGCGCGCTGGAGGGCGGCGTCGGCCATGACGCGCAGCGGATAGGCGGTGAACTCAGCGTCAATGTCCCCCATGGGGCGTCAACCTATCCCGGGCTGGGCCGCCGGGCGCCGCCCCGGTACCGGTACGCTCGCACGGTCAGCCCGCCCGTGCGCGCCGGAGGTAACCCCGCAGATGAGTCGCTCCGTTCTCGTGACCGGCGGCAACCGAGGCATCGGGCTGGCCATCGCCCGGCGGCTGGCGGCCGGCGGCGACGCCGTCACCGTGACGTCCCGGTCCGGGCAGCCGGTCGAGGGGCTCACCGTCGCCACCTGCGACGTGCGGGACGCGGCCCAGGTCGACGCGGCGTTCAAGGTGGCCGAGGAGGCGCACGGCCCGGTCGAGGTGGTCGTGGCCAACGCCGGGATCACCCGGGACCAGCTGCTCGCGCTGATGAGCGAGGAGAGCTTCGCCGAGGTCCTGGACACCAACCTGACCGGCGCCTACCGGGTGGCCAAGCGCGCGGTGCGCGGCATGATGCGCATGCGCCGGGGCCGGATGATCTTCATCTCCTCGGTGGTCGGGCTGTACGGCTCGCCCGGCCAGGCCAACTACGCGGCGTCCAAGGCGGGGCTGGTCGGCCTGGCCCGGTCGCTGGCCCGCGAGCTGGCCTCGCGCAACATCACCGCGAACGTGGTCGCGCCCGGCTTCGTCGAGACCGAGATGACCGGCGAGCTGCCGGAGGACCGGCGGCAGGCCATCCTGGCCGGCATCCCGCTGGGCCGGTACGCCGCCGCCGACGAGGTGGCCGGCGCGGTGGCCTTCCTGGCCGGGCCCGACGCGGCCTACATCACCGGGGCCGTGCTGCCGGTCGACGGCGGCCTGGGCATGGGCCACTAGCGGCCCCCGGCGGCCGCGGAGCGAGAGGAACGACATGGGCATCCTGGACGGCAAGCGGCTCCTGGTCACCGGGGTGATCACCGACGCCTCCATCGCCTTCCACGTGGCGAGGCTCGCCCAGCAGGAGGGCGCGAGGATCGTGCTGACCGGCTTCGGGCGGCTCAGCCTGGTCGAGCGGATCGCCAAGCGCCTGCCCGACCCGCCGCCGGTGCTCGAGCTGGACGTCACCGACCCGGCCCAGCTGGAGTCGCTGGCCGGGCGGGTCTCCGAGCACCTCGACGGCCTGGACGGCGTGGTGCACGCCATCGCCAACGCCCCCATGGGCGCGCTGGGCGGCAATTTCCTGAACACGCCCTGGGAGGAGGTAGCCGCGGCCCTGCACGTGTCGGCCTACTCGCTCAAGTCGCTGACCATGGCCGTGCTGCCGATGATGGGCCAGGGCAGCGCCGTGGTCGGCATGGACTTCGACGCCAGCCGGGCCTGGCCGACCTACGACTGGATGGGCGTGGCCAAGGCGGCGCTCGAGTCGACCGCCCGCTACCTGGCCCGCGACCTCGGGCAGCGCGGCATCCGGGTCAACCTGATGTCGGCCGGGCCGCTGCGGACGATGTCCGGCAAGAGCATTCCCGGATTCGAGCAGTTCGACGGGCTGTGGTCCAGCCGGGCCCCGCTAGGGTGGGATTTGTCCGACCCCGAGCCCGCCGCCCGCGGCTGCGTGGCGCTCCTGTCGGACTGGTTCCCGGCCACCACCGGAGAAATCGTGCACGTCGACGGCGGGGTCCACGCGATGGGCGCGTGATGTTACCAACCACGACTTCTCGTGCTGAAACTGGAGTCTTTGACGAGTCTTCACCCGATATCGATAGCAATTCGTGATGGATCCTGCCCCAACCAACAACCTGCCTGTCATTACGCTCGGAGCGATCTGCCGGCCTGTGCACAGGTGACGGCCGTCACCCTGAAGGAGCGTCAATGAATCTAGGAAGACATCGGCTACGCCTGGCCGGGGTCGCCGCCATCGCGGCGCTAGCCCTGGCGGCGGCCGGATGCGGATCCAGCGGCGGTGGTGGTAACACCAGCACCGGCGGGAAGGCCATCAAGGGCGGGACGGCGAGCGTGGCACTGCCGCCCGGCGTCACCTTGAGCTGGATTTTCCCGTTCTACGCGATCACGAACTCCAGCGTGTACAACTCCGAGCAGTTCCAGTGGCTCATGTACCGGCCGCTGTACATGTTCGGTAACAACACCAACAACGACGTGGCGATCAACTACCCGCTGTCGCCGGCCAAGGCGCCGGTGTACACCAACGGCGGGAAGACCGTCACGGTGACCATGAAGGGCTGGAAGTGGTCCAACGGCGAGTCCGTTGACGCCAGCAGCCTGATGTTCTACATGAACATGGTCGAGGCCGAGCAGGCCAACTGGTACGCCACCACGCCCGGCCTGCTGCCGGACAACGTGAAGTCCTACAAGACCATCGGGACCGACGCGGTCCAGTTCAACCTCAACAAGGCGTACTCCTCCATCTGGTTCACCTACAACCAGCTGGCCGAGCTCACGCCGATGCCGGAATCCTGGGACGTCACCAGCCTGACCGGCGCGCCGGGCAGCGGTGGCTGCATCAAGGACACCGCGGCCGACAAGTGGGCCAAGTGCAAGGCGGTCTGGGCCTTCCTGACCGCGCAGTCGAAGCAGTCCGCGACCTACGCGACCAGCAAGCTGTGGTCGGTGGTGGACGGGCCGTTCAAGCTGTCCAGCTACAACGCGTCCGGCAACGTTCGATGGTGCCGAACAAGGCCTACTCCGGCGCTCCGAAGCCGTCGATCGCGACCCTGAAGTTCCTGCCCTACACCGACGACACGACCGAGTACACCGCGCTGAAGGCGGGGTCGGTCGACGTCGGCTACGTCCCGTCGGCTGACCTGCCGCCGCGGGCCGGTACCGCGGTGCTGCCGCCGAGCAACCCGCTGGGCAGCGCCTACACCCTGCAGCCGTTCTACTCGTTCGGCATCATCTACGCCCAGCCCAACTTCAACAACCCGACCGTGGGCTTCATGGTCCGCCAGCTCTACATGCGGCAGGCCCTGCAGGAGACCGACGACCAGCTCGGCATCGACAAGGCGATCTACCGCGGGTACGCCGTCCCGACCTCTGGGCCGGCCCCGAACACCCCGCCGGGTAACCAGTGGCAGCCGCCGATCCAGAAGGAGAACAACGAGCAGGGCCCGTACCCGTTCAGCATCGCCAAGGCCAAGGCCGCGCTGACCAGCCACGGCTGGGCCATGCAGGGCGGCGTCATGACCTGCCAGGACCCGGCCAAGTGCGGCACCGGCATCAAGAAGGGCCAGCAGGCCAAGTTCACCTTCATCTACGCGACCGGGCAGGCCTCGTCCACGGCGGCCGCGGAGGCCTACAAGTCCGATGCCAGCAAGGCCGGCATCGACATCAACCTGGTCGGGGAGACGTTCAACACCATCATCGGCCAGAGCGCGCCGTGCGCGCCGATGGGCCCGAAGTGCGCGGTCCAGGTGTTCGACTTCGGCGGCTGGAACTTCAATGGTCCCGGCTTCGAGCCGACCGGCGAGCCGCTGTTCGCGACCGGGGCCGGGTCGAACTCCGGTAACTACTCCGACCCGACCATGGACAAGCTGATCGAGGCGACGCACACCAGCAGCTCGCTGTCCACCTTCAACAAGTACGCCACGTATGGCGCGCAGCAGCTGCCGTTCCTCTATCAGCCGGCTCCGTACGGGATCCAGGCGGTCAGCAGCAAGCTGAAGGGCGTTACCTTCAACGCGCTGTACACGCTGCTCCCCGAGTACTGGCACTTCATTAAGTAGCCGGAGAGTAGTAGTAAGGCAGTAGCAAGGCCTCCGGCCGCCGCCGCGCCCGCCTCCCGCGGGCGCGGCGGCAGCCTGGGGCAGTCCCACGCGGCGTGACAGGCAGCGGGAACGGAGGACCTCATGACAGGGTGGCGCGACGCGGTGACCGGTCCGCAGGCGGTGCGGTAACGCGATGACCAAGTTCCTGATCCGCCGGACCCTTCAGGCCGTCCTGGTCCTGTTCCTGGTGACCGTGTTCACGCTGGCCCTCGTGCACCTGTTCCCCGGCGGGCCGATCCGGTCCCTGCTGGGCCCGCGGGCGACCCCGCAGCAGGTCGCTCACTACAACCAGATCTATGGCTTTGACCGGCCGTTCTACATCCAGTACTTCAAGTGGGTCGGGCAGATCCTGCACGGCAACCTGGGCTTCTCGGCCAAGCTGAACCAGTCGGTCACCAGCCTGATCGCCCAGGACCTGCCCAAGACGATCATCCTCGTCCTCCTCGGCACCGTGGTCTCGCTGGCGTTCGGCATCCCGCTCGGCCTGTACCAGGCCGTCAAGCGCTACACGGTCGGCGACTACGTCCTGACCGGGGTCTCGTTCCTCGGCTACGCCACCCCGACGTTCTTCGTCGGCCTGCTGCTGGTCGAGTGGTTCTCCATCGACGTTCACTTGTTCCCGCCGTTCGCCCCGCAGGGCCAGACGGTGGGTCGATCCTGTCCCAGCCCCGTGCGCTGGTGCTGCCGGTCCTGGCCTACTCGTTCGTCCTGTACGCCCTGTGGAGCCGGTACATGCGGTCCTCGGTGATGGACAACCTGGTGCAGGACTACGTCCGCACCGCGCGGGCCAAGGGCGCCAGCGAGCGGCGGGTGCTGTGGGTGCATATCTTCAGGAACTCGCTGGTGGCGATCGTCACGCTGCTGGGGCTGTCGCTGCCGACGCTGGTCGCGGGCGCGATCTTCATCGAGGTGGTGTTCAACTATCCCGGCATGGGGCTCGCCTTCTACAACGCCGCGCTCAATGTTGACTACCAGGTCCTGCTCGGGTTCACGCTGATCGCGACGCTGGCGACGATCGTCGGGAACCTGCTGGCCGATGTCGGATATGCGGTGCTCGATCCGAGGGTGAGGTACAACTGATGGCTATCGTCCCGCCGGGTGCTGATCCCCGGGAGTCGGGCACCGCGGTCCTGCCCGGGCAGCCGCCGGGCGCGGCCGACACGGCCAGTCCGGCCAGCAAGCCGCACGGCCTGCTGCGCCGCGGCTGGGAGGTGTTCGCCGAGAACAAGCTCGCGCTGGCCAGCCTCGTCGTGATCATCTTCATCGTGCTGTTCTGCTTCGTGGGCCCGCACATCTACCACACCGATCAGGTGCACACGAACCTGACCTCGACGCCTGTGCCCGCCGAGCGGAGCCCACCTGCTCGGCTGCGACAATCTCGGCTACGACCAGGTTGGCCGGCTGATGGTCGGCGGGCAGACGTCGCTGGAGGTCGGGTTCGCCGCCGCGATCGTGTCGGTCCTCATCGGCACCCTCTACGGGGCCTTCTCCGGGTTCATCGGCGGCCCGATCGACTCGTTCCTGATGCGCATCGTCGACGCCGGGCTGTCCATCCCGTCCATCATGGTCATCGTCATCCTGGCGGTGGTCTTCCGCCCGAGTCCGCTGGTGATGATCTTCATCATCGCGGTGTTCTACTGGCTGGGGGTGGCCCGGCTGGTCCGTGGCGAGACGCTGAGCCTGCGCACCAGGGAGTACGTGCAGGCGGTCAAGGTGGTCGGCGGTGGCAGCACCGGGCGATCGTGCGCCACATCGTGCCCAACGCGATCGGCACGATCATCGTACAGGCCACGTTCGCGGTGGCCGACTCGATCCTGATCCTGTCGGGCCTGGGGTTCCTCGGCCTGGGCGTGCAGCCGCCGGCGACTGACTGGGGGAACATGCTGTCCGGCGGGCTGACGTACATTCAGTCAGGCACGAACTACTGGTGGCTGATCTACCCGGCGGGCTTCGCCATCATCATCACGTGCATCGCGTTCAATTTCATCGGCGACGCGCTCCGCGACGCCTTCGAGACCCGGCTCCAGCGCCGGTAGGGTTGGTGATCTGGTGGCTCCGCTGTTGCAGATTGACAACCTGCGCACAGATATCAGGCTGAAGCACTCCACGGTGCATGCCGTGGACGACATCTCGCTGCACGTCGAGCCCGGTGAGACGCTGGGCATCGTCGGCGAGTCGGGTTGCGGCAAGACCATGACCGCTTTGTCGATCATGAACTTGCTGCCCACCGGCGGCTCGATCGTCGGCGGCAGCATCCGGCTCAACGACCGGGACATCAGCCAGCTCAGCGACGAGGACCTGCGGCACATCCGCGGCAACGAGATCGGCATGATCTTCCAGGATCCGCTGACCTCGCTGAACCCGACGATGACGGTGGGCAGGCAGATCGCCGAGGCGGTCCAGCTGCACCGGGACGTGTCCCGCGAGCAGGCCATGGACCGGGCCGCCGAGGTACTGGACCTGGTCGGCATGCCGCGAGCCAGGGAGCGGATCAACGAGTACCCGCACCAGTTCTCCGGCGGCATGCGGCAGCGGGTGATGATCGCCATGGCGCTGGCCTGCGACCCCAAGCTGCTGATCGCCGACGAGCCGACGACCGCGCTGGACGTCACGATCCAGAAGCAGATCCTCGAGCTGATCGACGGCCTGCGGCAGCGGCTGGGCATGTCGGTGATCCTGGTCACCCACGACCTCGGGGTCATCGCTGGCCGCGCCGACCGGGTCGTGGTCATGTACGCGGGCAAGATCGCCGAGACGACCAACACCTCCACGCTGTTCGCCAACCCGCGCCACCCCTACACCGAGGCGCTGTTCCACGCGCTGCCCGAGAAGGCGGCCGCGACGCGCGAGCGGCTGCTGTCCATCCCCGGCCTGCCGCCGGACCTGACCAGCCCTCCGCCCGGCTGCCGGTTCGCGCCGCGCTGCCGGTACGCCACCGACCGGTGCCGGGCCGAGCAGCCCGTGCTGCGCGGCGAGCAGCCCGAGCATCAGTTCGCCTGCTTTTACCCGGTCGGCTCGGCTGAGCGGGGCGAGCTTCCGGTGGTCACGGTCACTGAGGCCAGGCCGGTTCCGATGGCCGCGGTGCCTCCCGCGGAGACGCTGCTGCAGGCCCGGAACCTGGTCAAGGACTTCGCCGTGACCAAGGGCGCGGTGATGCAGCGCCGGGTCGGGTCGGTCAGCGCGGTGGCCGACGTGAGCTTCGAGATCGGCCGCGGCCAGACCCTGGGCATCGTCGGCGAGTCGGGCTGCGGGAAGACCACGGTGGGCCGGCTCCTGGTCGGCCTGGAGAGCCTGACCAGCGGCGAGATCACCTTCGAGGGCCAGGACCTGAGCAAGAGCTCGGGCCGCCAGTACCGCCGGGAGCGCCGCAAGATCCAGTTCATGTTCCAGGACTCCTACTCCTCGCTGGACCCGCGCATGCGGGCCGGGACGATCCTGCGCGAGCCGCTGGTCGCCCAGGGCATCGGCAGCCGCGCCGAGCAGCGCAAGAAGGTCGAGGAGATGCTCGGCCACGTCGGCCTGCCGTCCACCGCGGTGGACCGCTACCCGCACGAGTTCTCGGGCGGGCAGCGGCAGCGGCTGGGCTTCGCCCGGGCGCTGATCCTGTCGCCCGACCTGATCGTGGCCGATGAGCCGGTGTCCGCGCTGGATGTGTCCATCCAGGCCCAGGTCCTCAACCTGATGCGGGACCTGCAGCGCGAGCTCGGGCTGACCTACATGTTCATCTCCCACGACCTGTCGGTGGTGCGCTACCTGTCCACCCGGATCGGCGTGATGTACCTGGGCAAGCTGGTCGAGGTCGGCCCGGCCGACGAGGTGTACCTGACCCCGGCGCATCCCTACACCCGGGGCCTGATCGACTCCGCGCCGGTCGCCGACCCGCTGGCCGAGCAGGCCAAGGAAGAGCGCGGCGTGCGCGGCGAGCTGCCCAGCGCGATCCACCCGCCGTCGGGCTGCCGGTTCCGCACCCGCTGCCCGCTGGCCCAGGAAATCTGCGCTGAGGTCGAGCCGGAGATGAACACGTTCAGCATGAACGGGCACGCGGCGGCCTGTCACTTCCCGCTCCAGCCGGTGGTGACCACGCAGGCCTCGACCTCGGCCAGCGCTCCGTAACCTCCTATCCGGCGCCGTGGGGCGCGCCCGGACTGCCCGCTATGCGGGTCCCCTATGTGGGTCCCCTATGTGGGTTGTCCGCGGCGCGCCCCGCGTTCATACTTCTGCCATGGCCTGGCTGCCAGACTCTCTGCCCGGACGGACGCGCGCGTCCGACGCCGAGCGAGAGGTAGTGCTGGACAAGCTAGGTGACGGCTTCGCCGAGGGCCGGCTCAGCCACGAGACCTTCGTGTTCCGGGTCGAGGCCACCCTGCTGGCCCGGCACCGGGGCGAGCTGGACAGCCAGGTCGCCGACCTGCCCACGCCCCGGAGTACGTGGCTGCGGCAGCGGCACCCGTCGCGCCCGCGGCTCGAGCGGCTGGCCGAGCGCGGCCGGGAGCTGGGCCGCGAGTTCGGCCGCGAGGTGAGCTCGGCGGCCCGGGCCGCCGCCGCCCGGATGCCCCGCCTGGACCGGCCGCCGCCGGTGCTGGTGCTGCCCGACGACACGCGCCTGCGGTTCACCATCGGCCGCGAGCTGACCTGCGACGTGTCCATCGGCGACCTGACCGTGTCGCGCTGGCACGCCGACCTGAGCCGCGGCCCCGCTGGCTGGCGGCTGGCCGACCTCGGGTCCACCAACGGCACCCGGCTCAACGGCTGGCGGATCACCGGGCCGGTCCACGTTCACCCCGGTGACCTGGTCAGCTTCGGCATGGCGACCTTCGTGCTCGGACAGGCCGCCCGGGCCTCCTGACCGGGCCGCCGGGGCATCCGAGCCCGGCCGTCGCGGTATCCGAGCCGCACCGCCGCCCGGGGGGCCGGGCGGACTGCGCGTTTGGTCCCGGAACCCCATAGAGTCTTGCCGTGACCTTGGTCCTGGTGGTGCGGCACGGCCTGACGGCCTCGACGGGAACGGCGCTGACCGGGTGGATGCCCGGCGTGGTCCTGGACGACCGGGGCCGGGCTCAGGCCCGCGCGCTCGGCACCCGGCTGGCCGGGATACCGCTGGACGCCATCATTTCCAGCCCGCTCGACCGGTGCCAGCAGACCGCCCAGGCGATCGCCGACGCGCACGAGGGACCGCCGCTGACGGTCCAGCTCGATGAGCGCGTGGGGGAGTGCCATTACGGGGACTGGACCGGCCAGCCGCTCAAGAAGCTGGCTAAGGAACCGCTGTGGCGGGTGGTGCAGGCGCATCCGAGCGCGGTGCGCTTCCCCGGCGGCGAATCCATGCTCGGGATGCAGGACCGCGCGGTCGGCGCCGTCCGGGACTGGAACGAGCGACTGGGCCGGGAAGCCGTTTATGTCGTCTGCTCGCACGGCGATGTCATCAAGTCCATTCTCGCCGATAGCCTGGGCATGCACCTGGACATGTGCCAGCGCATCCAGGTGGATCCGTGCTCGCTCAGCGTGATCCGTTACACGCCGCTACGTCCTTTCGTGCTGCGGATGAACGACATTGCGGGGGACGTGAGCGGACTGAAAAGACCAAGCAGCCAGGCGCCCGGAGCCTCAGCCCGGCACGAGGAAGAGGCGCAGGTCGGCGGCGGAGCGGGAGGATAGGTTCATGCCGGTCTATTCGTATGACCCGCCGGAGCGGTTCATCGCCGGGACCGTCGGCCAGCCAGGGGAGCGGACGTTCTACCTGCAGGCCATGGGCGGCGGCCGGACCACCAGCGTGGCCCTGGAGAAGGGTCAGGTCAGCCAGCTGGCCGAGCGGCTCGATGAGCTGCTGGACGAGGTGCTCCGGCGCACCGGCGGCTCGGCCGCCATCCCTGCCGCGGCGCCGGCCGGGCTGGCCGACGACGGCCCGCTGGACCTGCCGCTGATGGAGGACTTCCGGGTCGGGGCCATCGCGCTGGCCTGGGATCATGACGGCGACCGGGTCATCATCGAGGCCCAGGAGGAGACCGACGAGCCGGTCGAGCCGCTGACCGACGACATCCCCGAGGACGGTCCCGCGGTACTGCGGGTCCGCATCTCGGCCGCGTCGGCCCGGGCGTTCTCCCGCCGGGCGCTCCAGATCGTCAGCCAGGGACGGCCGCCGTGCCCGCTGTGCGGGCTGCCCCTGGACCCGGCCGGGCACGTCTGTCCCCGGCAGAACGGCCACCGGGCAGGCGCATGAGCGAGGTTCCACCCTCAGGCAGGAAGGGGCGCCGGCCGCGCCCTGGCCCGCCGCCGGACGCGGTGCCGGAGCCCAGCGAGCAGGACCTGCTCGACCTGCTCAGCCACGGCGACCTCGAGGTGGCCGGGCGACTGGTGGATGCCTCCAACCTCACTATGTACTGCAAGATCAGCGGCGACTCGGGCGAGGTGGCCTGCGTCTACAAGCCGGTCGCGGGGGAGCGGCCGCTGTGGGACTTCCCCGAGGGCTCGCTGGCGGGCCGTGAGGTCTCCGCCTACGCCGTGTCCCGCGCCGCGGGCTGGAACGTGGTCCCGCCCACCGTGTACCGCGACGGCCCGCTCGGGCCGGGCATGTGCCAGCTGTGGATCGACACCGACGACACGGTGGACCTGGTCGCGCTGGCTCGCCGGGCCGACCACGGCAAGCTGCGCCAGATGGCGGTGTTCGACGCCGTCGTGAACAACGCCGACCGCAAGATCGGGCACCTGCTGCCGTCCCCGGACGGGCGGCTGTTCGGCTGCGACCACGGCGTGTGCTTCAGCGCCGACTACAAGCTGCGGACCGTCCTGTGGCAGTGGCGCGGCAAGCGGCTGCCGGGTAACGCGGTCGCCGCCCTGGAGCACCTGGACAGCGTGCTGGGCCGGGACGGCGACCTGTCCGCCGAGCTGTCGAGGTGGCTGGAGCCGGACGAGCTGGACGCCACCAGGGCCCGGGTGGCGCTGCTCATCGAGCACAAGGTGCACCCCTACCCGCCCGCCGACTGGCCGGCGGTGCCCTGGCCCCCGATCTAGCCAGGTCCCTGGGCCAGCGAGCTACCGAGCCTGAATTAGGAGCGCTCGCCCCGGTCGCCGCGGCGCCGCAGGTATCGCTCGAACTCGCGGGCGATGGCGTCGCCGCTGGCCTCCGGCAGATCGGTGGCGTCCTTGGCCTCCTCCAGGGTGCGCACGTAGTCCGCGACCTCGGAGTCCTGCTCGGCCAGCTCGTCAACGCCCCGCTCCCAGGCCCTGGCCTCGTCGGGCAGGTCGGCCAGCGGCAGCGAGATGTCCAGGATGTCCTCGACGCCGTGCAGCAGCGCCAGCGTGGCCTTGGGGCTGGGCGGCTGGGCTACGTAGTGCGGCACGGCCGCCCACAGCGAGACGGCCGGGATGCCCGCGGCCGAGCAGGCCTGCTGGAGGACCCCCACGATGCCGGTCGGGCCCTTGTAGTCCACGGCCTCCACATGCAGCTTGGCGGCCAGGTCCGGGTCGGAGGCGGCCGCGGTGACCGGGACCGGGCGGGTGTGCGGCGAGTCAGCCAGCAGCGCGCCGAGCAGGATCACCAGCTCGACCTTCAGCTCGGCGAAAGACGCCACCAGCTCGTCGCAGAAGCCCCGCCAGCGCATGTTCGGCTCGATGCCGTGCACCAGGACCAGGTCGCGGCCCAGGCCGGGGGGGCGGGCCAGGCTCAGCCGGGTGGTCGGCCAGACGAGGCGGTCGGTCTTCCCGTCCGTCACCTCCATGACGGGCCGGGTGACCTGGAAGTCGTAGAAGTCCTCGGGGTCGATCTCCCCCACGGCCTTGGTGTCCCAGGCCGTGCTCAGATGAGTGACCGCCCCGGTCGCGGCCTCGCCCGCGTCGTTCCAGCCCTCGAATGAGGCGATCAGTGCTGGTGCGGTGAGCTTGCCGACGGCGTCCAGCTCGATGGCCCGCCACCTCCCTCCGCGGCCGCCTGTCCCTCAGGCGGATCGGCCGCCTGAGCCCAGGCGAACGTGTCCAGCCTACGTGCCCGCCGCTCTCCGGGCGGCACCCAGGATAGAGGCTCAGCCAGATCGGCCGGTCTCTGTCCTAGGATGGGGGGATCATGTCGTCCACCGCATCGTCTGGAGAGCCACCGCAGCCACGGCCATCGCTTCGGGCCGCGCTTTCCGAGCGGGTGGTCATCGCGGACGGCGCCATGGGGTCGATGCTCCAGGGCATCCCGCTCACGCTCGACGACTTCGAGGGTCACGAGGGCTGCAACGAGGTGCTCAACGTGACCCGGCCCGACGTGGTGACCGGCATTCACGATGCTTACCTGGCCGCCGGCGCCGACTGCGTGACGACCAACACCTTCGGCGCCAACCTCGGGAACCTCGGCGAGTATGGCATCTCCGACCGGATCGCCGAGCTGGCCCACAGCGGCGCCCGGCTGGCCCGCCAGGCCGCCGACGCCTGGTCGGCGCCGGGCCGGCCACGCTGGGTGCTCGGCTCCATGGGTCCCGGCACCAAGCTGCCCACCCTGGGCCACACCTCGTTCGCCGCCCTGCGCGACACCTACGCCGACGCGGCCGCGGCCCTGCTGCGCGGCGGGGCCGACGCGCTGATCATCGAGACCTGCCAGGACCTGCTCCAGGCCAAGGCCGCGATCATCGGCGCCCGCCGGGCGATCGCCGCCCTGGCCGGCGAGAGCCCTGTCGACGAGACATCCGGCGACCAGAGGCCCGATGTCCTGCTCATCGCCCAGGTGACCATCGAGACCACCGGGTCCATGCTGCTGGGCAGCGAGATCGGCGCGGCGCTGACCGCCCTCGAGCCGCTCGGCATCGACATGATCGGCCTCAACTGCGCCACCGGGCCCGCCGAGATGAGCGAGCACCTGCGCTACCTGGCCGCGCACTCCCGGCTGCCGCTGTCGTGCATGCCCAACGCCGGGCTGCCCCAGCTCACCGCCGACGGGGCCTACTACCCGGTGCAGCCCGATGAGCTGGCCGCCGCCCACGAGACGTTCTGCCGGGAGTTCGGGCTCTCGCTGGTCGGCGGGTGCTGCGGCACCACGCCCGAGCACATCGCCGAGCTGACCGGCCGGCTGCGCGGGCGGCCGCTGGCCCCGCGCCGGCCCCGGCCCGAGCCCGGCGTGGCCTCGCTGTACCAGCACGTGCCGTTCCGCCAGGACACCGCGTTCCTGGCCATCGGCGAGCGGACCAACGCCAACGGCTCCAAGGCCTTCCGCGAGGCCATGGTGGCCGGCCGCTACGAGGACTGCGTGGAGATCGCCCGGGCCCAGACCAGGGACGGCGCGCACCTGCTGGACGTGTGCGTGGACTACGTGGGCCGGGACGGCGCCGCCGACATGGCTCAGGTGGTCAGCCGGCTGGCCACCGCGGCCACGCTGCCGCTGGTGCTGGACTCCACCGAGCCGGAGGTGATCGAGTCCGGGCTGGAGCTGCTCGGCGGCCGGGCCGTGGTCAACTCGGTGAACTACGAGGACGGCGACGGGCCCCGAGTCCCGGATCGCCCGGGTCATGCCGCTGATCCGCGAGCACGGCGCCGCCGTCATCGCGCTGACCATCGACGAGCAGGGCCAGGCCCGCACGGCCGGGCACAAGGTGGCGGTGGCCAGCCGGCTCATCGAGGACCTGACCGGCAACTGGGGGATGCGCCGGGGCGACATCATCGTGGACTGCCTGACGTTCCCGATCGCCACCGGCCAGGAGGAGACCCGGCGCGACGCGATCGAGACCATCGAGGCCATCGGCGAGCTGAAGCGGCGCTACCCCGACGTGCAGACTACGCTCGGCGTGTCCAACGTCTCCTTCGGCCTCAACCCGGCGGCCAGGGCCGTGCTCAACTCGGTGTTCCTGGCCGAGTGCGTGCGGGCCGGGCTGGACTCGGCCATCGTGCACGCGGCCCGGATCATGCCCATCTCCCGGATCCCGGAGGACCAGCTCCAGGTGGCGCTGGACGTGGTCTACGACCGGCGCCGGGACGGCTACGACCCGCTGGCCCGGCTGCTGGAGGCGTTCGAGGGCGTCGACGCGGCCTCGGTCAAGGCCAGCCGGGCCGCGGAGCTGGCCGGGCTGCCGCTGTGGGAGCGGCTCAAGCGGCGGATCATCGACGGCGAGAAGATCGGCCTGGAGGCCGACCTGGAGGAGGCGCTGGCCGCCCGGCCCGCCCTGGAGATCGTCAACGACGTGCTGCTGGACGGCATGAAGACCGTCGGCGAGCTGTTCGGCTCCGGCCAGATGCAGCTGCCGTTCGTGCTCCAGTCGGCCGAGGTGATGAAGGCCGCCGTCGGCTACCTGGAGCCGTACATGGAGCGGTCCGGGGAGGCCGGCAAGGGCCGCATCGTGCTGGCCACGGTCAAGGGCGACGTGCACGACATCGGCAAGAACCTGGTCGACATCATCCTGTCCAACAATGGCTACGACGTGGTCAACATCGGCATCAAGCAGCCGATCTCGGCCATCCTCGAGGCGGCCGGCGAGCAGGCCGCCGACGTCATCGGGATGTCCGGGCTGCTGGTCAAGTCCACCGTGGTCATGCGGGACAACCTGGCCGAGCTGAACTCGCGCGGGCTGGCCCGGCGCTGGCCGGTGCTGCTCGGCGGCGCCGCGCTCACCCGGGCCTACGTCGAGCAGGACCTGGCCGGGCAGTTCGACGGCGAGGTGCGCTACGCCCGCGACGCGTTCGAGGGCCTGCGGCTGATGGACGCGTTCATGGCGGTCAAGCGGGGCGAGGCGGGAGCCGAGCTGCCCGCGCTGCGCACTCGAAGAGTGCCGGCCGCCGCGGCCCGGCTGCGGCTGACGGAGCCGGAGGCGATGCCGGCCCGCTCGGACGTGGCGGCGGACAACCCGGTGCCGGCCCCGCCGTTCCTGGGCGCCCGGGTGGTCAAGGGCATCCAGCTCGCCGACTACGCGGCCTACCTGGACGAGCGGGCCACGTTCATGGGCCAGTGGGGGCTCAAGCCAGCACGGGGCGCGAGCGGCCCGTCCTATGAGGAGCTGGCCGAGACCGAGGGACGCCCGCGGCTGCGGGCCTGGCTCGACCGGATCCAGGCCGAGGGCCTGGTCGAGGCGGCGGTGGCCTACGGCTACTTTCCTGCTAACAGCGCGGGTGACGACCTCATTGTTAGGGATGAAAATGGACGGGAGCGTGAGCGGTTCACGTTCCCGCGCCAGCGCCACGACCGCCATCTGTGCCTGGCCGACTTCTTCCGCTCCGCGGACTCCGGCGAGACCGACGTGGTCGGGTTCCAGCTGGTCACGGTGGGCCCGCGGCTCAGCGAGGCCACGGCGGAGCTGTTCGCCAAGAACGCCTACCGCGACTACCTGGAGCTGCACGGCCTGTCGGTGCAGCTGGCCGAGGCGCTGGCCGAGTACTGGCACCAGCGGGTCCGGGCCGAGCTGGGCTTCGGCGGCGACGATCCCGGCGACCTGGACGACCTGCTGAAGGTCCGCTACCGGGGCTGCCGGTACGCTTTCGGCTACCCGGCCTGCCCGAACCTGGAGGACCGGGCCAAGGTGATGCGGTTGCTGTCCGCCGAGCGGATCGGCGTGACGCTGTCTGAGGAGTTCCAGCTGGCCCCCGAGCAGTCCACCGATGCGCTGATCGTGCATCATCCCGAGGCGAAGTACTTCAGTGCCTGAGTCGCTGCCGGGCGAGCTGCTGGGCGTGCTGTTCGACATGGACGGCCTGCTGGTCGACACCGAGCCGCTGTGGTTCGAGGTGGAGAGCGGCGTGATGGCCCGGCTGGGTGGCTCCTGGGGCCCCTCGGACCAGGCGGCCCTGGTCGGCGGCTCGCTGAACCGGAGCCTGGACTACCTGCTGGGCAAGGCGACCCGTCCGGCCAGCCGCGAGACGGTGGCCCGCTGGATGCTGGACGGCATGGTCGCGCTGCTGCGCACCCGCCCGGTGCCGGTCCTGCCCGGCGCCCGCGAGCTGATCGGCGAGGTGGCCGCGGCGGGCGTGCCCTACGGGCTGGTGACCTCGTCGGAGGGGCCGATCATGGAGGCGGTGCTGGACCGGCTGGAGGTCACCTTCCCGGTCACCGTGTGCGGAGACGACGTGAGCCACAGCAAGCCGGACCCGGAGCCTTACCTGCTGGCGGCGGCCAAGGTCGGGGCCGACCCGCGGCAGTGCGTCGCCCTGGAGGACTCGCCGAACGGGGTCGCGGCCGCCGAGGCGGCGGGCTGCGTGACGGTCGCGGTGCCCAGCCTGGTGCCCATCCCGCCGGCCAGCACCCGCCTGGTGGTGAGCTCGCTGGCTGAGCTGAGCCTGGACCGGCTGCGGGCCCTCGTCGCGGCCGGCTAGCCCAAAGCCGCCTTAGACTGTAACCAGAGGCACGCCCTGGGTGGCGCGCAGCCGCGAGCCCCCACTAGGGAGGCAGCGAGCCGCGAGCCCCCACGAGGGAGGCAGTGATGGGTGTCTGGAGCAGCATCGGTGGCGCTGTCTGCGTCGCGGTCACGGTGCTCGGACTGGTCTGGAGTTACCGCATCTGGCGCAAGGACGGCGTGCACCGCGGGCTGCGCGCCATCGCCTGGTCGCTGGTCCCGCTGGCCGCCTACCTGACCGGCGCGGTCGGGCTGATCGGCCGGCTGGTCAATGCGGTGGTGATCTTCGCCGGGAGCATCGTGTTCTCCCCCAAGACCTACGCCGGCGTGATCGTGGTCATCGTGGCCCTCCTGCTGTTCGTCCTCTCGGGCGGGCTGCCGCTGGCTAAGGAGCGCAAGGCGCGCAAGCGCCGCAAGGCGGAGAAGGCCGCGGCACGGGCGCAGCGGGACTCGGGCCAGCCAGCCGCCGCGGCGGGCCGCGAGACGAAGGCCGTGGAGCCCCGCAAGCACAAGGCGCCCGTACCGGGCGGCAAGAACGATGACGACATGAGCGACATCGAGGAGATCCTCAAGCGCCGCGGCATTAACTGAGGATCGGCCGCCGTCAGGCGTTCTCGCGGATGAACGCGCGGGCGGCGATGAACACGCACGCCGCGGCCAGGCCTACCGCCACGCAGACGCCCTCGACCATGACGGTGGTCGCGTACACGCCGTGGAACGCCTGGCGCATGGCGTCGATGATGTAGCGGAACGGCGTTGCCCGCGAGATGCCCTGCAGCCAGCCCGGGCCCAGAGTCATCGGCAGCATGATGCCCGACAGCAGCATCAGCGGTACCACCACCATGTTGAGCAGCGGGGCCAGCGCGTCCTCGCTCTTGAGCAGCAGGCCGACCGTGTAGGAGATGGCCGACAGGCTGATCGCGACCATCGCGATGAAGCCCAGGCCGATGAGCACGCCGGCCAGCGGCGCCCGCATGCCGAACGCCAGGCCCGCCAGCACCAGCACGACAGCCTGAACCAGCAGCGTCACCACGTCCCTGAGCACCCGGCCGGCCAGCAGCGCCGTCCGGCTGACCGGGGTGACCCGGAACCGCTCGATGACCCCGGCCCGCCAGTCGGCGATGATCGTGAACCCGACGAAGGCCGCCCCGAACAGGCCGAGCTGGATCAGCAGGCCGGGGACGAAGAAGCTGTAGGAGTTGCCGGGCGGGAAGCCGGACAGCCCGCCGCTCGCGATCCTGGTCAGCAGCGGGCCGAAGAACAGGAGGTACAGGATCGGCTGGATGAGGCCGATGATCACCCAGGCCGGGTTGCGCAGGGACAGCCGCAGCTGGCGCCGGAAGATCAGGAAGGTGTCTCGGAAAAACGACATGGCCGGGCTCCGTCAGGTCAGCGTGGGGGGGTGTCGGGGGGCCGGGGGGCGGCCGGGGTCAGCTGGCCGTGCTGGCCAGCTCGGGCTCGCTGTCGCGGCCCGGCTGGACCGGCGAGTCGTCGCGCAGCGAGCGGCCGGTCAGGGTCAGGAACACATCGTCCAGGGTGGGCCGGGCCAGCTGGACCGACCCCAGGGTGAGCCCGGCGCCGTCCAGCGTGCGCAGCAGCGCCGGCAGGGCCTGCTCGCCGCGGCTGACGCTGAGCCGCAGGCTGCCGCCGTCCGCCGTGATGTCCTTGACGTCCGGGTGGCCGGCCAGCACCAGCTCCGCCTTCGCCCCGCTGGCCGGGCTGCCGAAGCTGAGCGTGACCACGTCGCCGGAGACGCGGTGCTTCAGCTCGTCCGGCACGCCCTCGGCGATGATCCGGCCGTGGTCGATGACCATGACCCGGTCGCAGAGCGCGTCGGCCTCCTCCAGGTAGTGCGTGGTCAGGAAGACCGTCGAGCCCAGCTCGTCGCGCAAGGCCCGGACGTGGTCCCACAGGTTGCTGCGGCTCTGCGGGTCCAGCCCGGTGCTCGGCTCGTCCAGGAATATCAGCCGGGGTGAGTGCACCAGGCCCAGCGCGATGTCCAGGCGCCGCCGCTGGCCGCCCGACAGCGTCTTGCACAGCCGCTTCTCCAGCCCGGTCAGCTCCAGCTGGTCCAGCAGCAGCGCGATCCGCCTGGCCGCGTCCGCGGCCGGAATGCGGTACAGCTGGGCCTGGATCTCGAGTTCCTCGCTGACCAGGCAGTTCGGGTCCGACCCGCCCGCCGTGACGCCGATGGCCTGGGCCACGTAGCCGATCCGCCGCCGCACCCCCACCGGGTCGCGCAGCAGGTCCGCCCCGGCCACCGTGGCCGTGCCCGCCGTCGGCCGCAGCAGCGTGGTCAGCATCCGCAGCGTGGTCGTCTTGCCGGCCCCGTTCGGGCCGAGGAAGCCGACGATCTCGCCCTCGGCCACGCTGATGTCGACCTCGCGGACCGCCTCGACCCGCTGCCGCCGGCTCGTGAACACCCGGGCCAGGCCGGCCGCCTCGATCATCGCCATCGCTAGCTCCCTTCCTCGCCGGGCGCCAGCGGCGCCGGGCCGGTGTCGCCAGTTCCGTCCAGTTCCTTCGCGTCTTTCGCGACCGCCGGCCGGGCGGCCTCGAGTTCCGTGAGCACCTGGGCCAGCTCCTCGTGCCACAGGAGCTCCCCGCGTATCGTCAGCTCGCCCCGGCGCATCGACGCCGCCTGCAGCGGGCCGATGTGTCCCTTGCTGATCAGCCGCTCCCGCTCCGACGTCAGCTCCCGGAGCACCACCTCCAGGAAGTCCCGCCGGATGCTCAGCCAGCCCGCCAGCTCCTCGAAGTCCTCGCCGTCGCCCGCGAAGGCCAGCGCCACCCCGATCGGGTCCGGCGGCGGATGCACGTCCTTGATCGCCCGCTCGCGCAGGCTGGCCAGCCCCATCCGGCCCTGATCGGTGATCGCGTAGATGGTCCGGGCCGGGCGCCGGCCCACCTGCTCCGTGCGGACCTCGGTGACCAGCCCCTCGATGGCCATCAGCCGGAGCTCGCGGTACAGCGCGCCGACGCTGACGCCGCCCCACTCGCCGACGTTCGTCACCTCGGCGATGAGCCGGATCTGATGACCGTGCTGGGGCCCGTGGGTGGCCAGCGTCCCCAGGACCATCAGTCGAGTTAGATTCACGCGATTAGTATCATGAGACTAATCGCTCGTTGTCAATCTCACGTTCTGAATTAACGGGCCGCGGTCGACTTGAATTAACGGGCCGCGGTCGACCAGCCCCCGGCCCCCGCCGCCTGACCCGGCCCGCCGCCCGCCCAAGCCCCGTGACCCTGGCGGCTGCGCTTCGATTTCGGCGCGCTAGTCCGGGATTCCGTTTCGCCGCGCTCGCTGGTGCGCGTTCTCCCTGACCAGCTGCCGGGCGCGGGCCAGGCTGGTGCCCCGCTCCGCGACCGGCTGACGGCCCGGGTCGCGGGCAGCGGCCGGGCGGACCTCGGCGGGCTCGGTGAACCGGGCCCGGCCCGACGGCGGGTCCTGGTCAGCGTGCGCGGCGGAAATTGCCTCGGACGCCGGGATCAGCAGGACATGGTTCTGCTGGCTCTCGGCGACGATTCGCGCGGTCAGGGTGAGCAGCGGCAGCCCCAGCAGGCGGGCGCGCACCCGGGCCCGGATGACCACCGGCTCCACTGGCGCACTCGCCCCCTACCCGCCCGAACCGGATTGCCCGTTACGGGCCGCGTACCGCTCCAGGCGGCCGCCGTAGTCCTCCAGGCGGTCCCGCCAGCCAGACTGCTCCAGCCGGTGCGACGTGTCCCTGGCCAGCTCGCGGATCTGGTCGTAGCGCTCCCGGCCGGCCCTGGTGCCCAGCACATAGCCCGCCCCGAACGCCGCCAGCAGGGTCAGCCTCACGCCTGACTCCGCTCCCGGGCGGCGGAAACGGCCGCGCTCCCGATGGCGGTGGCTACCGCGCCGCCCGCCACGGCCAGCGTGACCTTGCCGGCTTGCTTGCCCGCCTGCTTGATGGCTGGCGACATGGCCGCGCTGAGCGTCGCCTCGCGCATCCGGTCCCACCGGCTCTGGTGCCGGAAAGGCAGCTTCATCGGATTCCCCCTCGGTGTCAGCCGGACCCTCGGTGTCAGCTAGAAAGGTGGCATCAGCTGGCCGCCCGGCGCGGTCAGCGCCGCGACCAGCTCACCCTTGTTCATCCTGGCCGTGACCGGCTCGCCCCGCCGTCGGCCCAGCTGCACCAGCTCGGCATTGGTAAGGTCATCCAGCGGCACTCCGCCTGCGTCCCGGATGGCCCCGACCAGCTGCTCGCTGGTCATGTCCGACCGGCCGGCCAGCTCAAGGCCTGCCGCCAGGCGCCGCAGCTGAGCCCGGCTGAGTGAGCGCAGGAAGGCCATCTCGGTCGTCCGCGCGCCCCCGGCTGAACCGTCGCTGGCCGTCCGGCCAGCCTGGTTCGCGGCGGCGCGGCCGGACCGTCGGCGGCGTCCCTGCTGGCGGTCTCCGTGCTGGCGGCCGGGCGCGCGGCCAGGCCGGCGGCCGCTCCGGGCCTGGTTCCTGGCCGGGCGGTCGGCCCGGGCCCGGCGGTCGGCCTGCTGCCTAACCCGGTCAGCCTGATCGGCCCGGCGCTTGGCCTCGGCGGCGTCCCTGGCCTGTCCGGCGAGCCAGGCCGTTCCTGGCTGGCCTGCCCGGCCACCTCGGCAGCGGCCTCGGCGGCGCGGCTGGCCAGGTCCCTGGCCGCGGCCAGGGCCTGATCGGCGGCGTCGATGGCGGCCTGGGCCTGCTGCTGGGCCCGCTCCGCGTCGCCCTGCGCCGCCTCGACCCGCTGGGACGCCCTCGCCTCGGCTTGCTCGACGGCCTGGCGAGCCTCGGCGTTCCCGGCCGCTCTCTCCTGCTCGATCCGCTGATCGGCCTCGGCGGCCACCTGCCGCAGCCGGTCGCTCTTGTCGCGTTCTGCCCCGGCCACCCGGGCCGCCACCCGGCGGTCGGCCTCCCGGCGAGTCTCCTGGACCTCCCGGTCCGCCTCACGGGCCGCACGGACCGCTTGCTGGGCTTGGTCCCTGGCCTCCTCGGCCATGGCCAGCGCGCGGGCTTCCTGCTGGTCGGCCCGGTCAGCCGCCTCGTCGGCCTCGGTCATCAGCCGGGGCACGGAATCGCCATCCAGCCCGGGCACGGCCCCGGCCACGGCATCGCGGGCCCGGCGCACCTTCCGGCGCGCCCCGGAACCGGCCGCGCCCACGGTGCTGGCGGCACCAGCCGCGCTACCGGTGACCTCGTCCGCGACAGAAGTAATGGTCTGAGCGGCGGACTCGCCTCCGCGCCGGGCCGGCCTGAGCGCCCTGGACAGCAGCCAGGCGGCATTGGCCGGCAGGTCGGTAACCCCGGTTCTCATCGTGTGGGAGATTTTTCCGACCGGTGTAGTTCTCCCCATTACCATCGCCCCCGTCCTCTCTGGACCCCCTGGTTCCAGATTGGGTACGGCCTACCCCGCAGGTCAGGACCTATGCCGCCGAGAGGTGAGCACTTTGCAACGCGATGGTCGCTCGCGCCGGTCAGGCCTGGAGGGCGTCGGCCGGGACTGGGTCGGCAGCGGGGGCCGGGGCCGGGATGACGGCGACCGGGGTGGCGGGCGGCGCGTCGGCGCCGTCCTGGTCCTCGGCCAGCGGGTCGGTAGCCGGGGAATCGGCGGGCAGTGGCGGGGGAGTGCCGCCGTAGACCGGGCACAGGGCCTGGTGGGCGCACCAGTCACACAGGCGGCTCGGCCGCGGCCGCCAGTCGCCGGTGCTGCGGGCCCGCTCGATGGCCCGCCACAGCGCGTTGATCTTGCGCTCGGTGGAGAGCAGGTCGGCCTCGTCCGGGGTGCAGCGCATGATCTCGCCGTTGCCCAGGTAGATGAGCTGCAGCAGGCGCGGGATCACGCCGGTCGTGCGCCAGTGCACCAGGGCGTAGAACTTCATCTGGAACAGCGCCCGCGCCTCGTACTCCTCGCGCGGCGCGGTGCCGGTCTTGTAGTCGACCACGCGGACCTCGCCGGTGCGGGCCACGTCCAGGCGGTCGATGTAGCCGCGCAGGGTCAGGCCGGACTCCAGCATGGTCTGCACGGCCATCTCACGGTGCGCGGGCTCCAGGCGGGTGGGGTCCTCGAGGGTGAAGTAGCGGTCGAGCATGGCGCCGGCTTCTTCGAGCCAGACGGCGCGCTGGGCGTCGTCCTCGAACAGGGTCGTCAGCTCGGGCTCCTCCTCCGCCAGCCGCTCCCACTGCGGCTGGACCAGGGCGCGCGCGACGGCCGGCGTGCGGCCGGCGGCGGGCTCGTCGAACAGCCGCTCCAGCACGGCGTGCACCAGCGTGCCGCGCGCGGCGGCGGCACTGGGC
Source organism: uncultured Actinomycetota bacterium (assembly GCA_963730265.1). GTDB lineage: Bacteria > Actinomycetota > Actinomycetes > Streptosporangiales > Streptosporangiaceae > DASUBV01. Next base: position 1,675,681 of record CAVSRG010000009.1, on the reverse strand, counting down.
GGCTCGGGCAGCCGGTCGACGACGCGGAAGCGGTACAGCAGCGGGCATGTCATGAAGTCGGCCGCCCGCGACGGCGACAGGCTCCGGTGCACCGTCACCTCACCGGTCACCCCGACATTGGTCGGCCCGGCATCGGTCGGCCCGGCATCGGTCGGCCCGGCATTGGTCGGCCCGGCATCGGTCGGCCCGGCATCGGTCGGCCCGGCATCGGGTGCCTCGGCACCGGCCGTGGCGGCATCTGTCGTGACGGTATCGGCAGTCACGGCCAGGGCACGCTCCGCATCGCTCATGTCCTTGGAGCCTAAGGGAGACCTCTGACAGTTGCGGGACATTACCGACGGCGTTTCGTTTCCGCGGTCAGTCCGCTCAGCACGCGGCGCGGCATTCCGCACGGGTTCATTTCGGTGCGGCCACGACGGGCGGCGCGGAGCCGGGAATGGCCGCCTACCGCGTAGCATCGGTGCGTGACAGGTAGCGCCTCACCAGACGGCCCTTCGTCCGGCCCGCCGGGTCAGCCCGGTCAGCCGGGACCGGCGGGCCAGCCGGCTCACCAGCCTGAGCCGGGGCAGGCGGACCAGGCCCGGCGCGACCCGAGGCTCGGCCTGGTGGTGGCCCGGGTGTTCGGGATCCCGGTGTACGTGTCGCCGTACTGGTTCGTGGTCGCCGCGCTGCTGGTCTACGTGTACGCCAACTCGCTGGATACCAGCGTTCAGCCGACCCGGGTGCGCTACCTGGTCTCGGCCGCGTTCGTGGTGCTGCTGTACGCCTCGGTGCTGGTCCACGAGCTGGCCCACTGCGTCGTGGCGCGGGCGTTCAAGCTGGCCGTGCGGCGGGTGCTGCTCTACCCGCTGGGCGGCTTCTCGGAGATCGAGGAGGAGCCGCCCACGCCCAGCCAGGAGTTCCTGGTCTCGGTGGCCGGGCCGGTGCTGTCGCTGGTCCTGGCGGGCATCGCGGCGCTGCTGACCAAGGTCGTCCCGCACGGCCTGCCGAACCTGATCATCGACCAGCTGTTCCGGGCCAACCTGCTGGTCGGCATCTTCAACCTGCTGCCCGGCCTGCCGCTGGACGGCGGGCGCATCTTCCGGGCCGGGATCTGGAAGGTGACGGGCAAGAGCGCGCAGGCCACGGTCGCGGCCGGCTGGGCGGGCCGGGTGCTGGCGGTGGCCCTGATCCTGGTGCCGATCGCGCTGGTCGGCGGCCATCTCGACACGCTGATCACCAACTCGGCCTGGCTGTGGCTGGCGTTCATCGCGGCGTTCATGTGGCTCCAGTCGGGCCAGGCCATCCGGGGGGCCAAGGTGCGCGAGCGGCTGCCCGGCATCCAGGCCCGTGCGCTGGCCCGCCGGGCCATCCCCATCCCGGCCAGCCTGCCGCTGGCCGAGGCGGTGCGCCGCGCGGAGGAGGCCCAGGCCCGGGCGCTGGTCGTGGTCGACCACGACGCGAATCCGATCGCGATCGTGAACGAGGACGCGGTGATCGCCACGCCGGCGCAGCGCCGCCCGTGGATCGAGGCGGGGTCGCTGGCGCGCACCATCGAGCCGGGCATGGTGCTGTCGGCCGACCTGTCCGGCATGGAGCTGATCGACGCGGTGCGCAAGGTCCCGGCCAGCGAGTACCTGCTCATTGAGCCGTCGGGCCAGATCTACGGGGTGCTGGCGGCCAGCGACCTGGACCACGCCTTCGTCGGCGTCTGACCCGGCCCGGCCCCGGGCGAGCCCCAGCCTGAGCCGGTCCGGCTCCGGTCCGGGATCCACTAGCCTGGCGGCGTGATCCGCAAGCCCCGTGGCCCGCTCGAGCCCGGCGACCAGGTCCAGCTGACTGACCCCAAGGGCCGTCAGCACCGCCTGGTGCTGACGGCTGGCCGGACCTTCCACACCCACCGTGGCTCGGTCGCCCACGACGACCTGATCGGCCAGCCGGAGGGCTGCCTGGTGGTGTCGTCGGGGGGCACGCCCTACATCGCGCTGCGGCCGCTGCTGGCCGACTACTCGCTGGCCATGCCGCGCGGGGCGGCCGTCGTCTACCCCAAGGACGCGGCTCAGATCGTCGGCCTGGCCGACATCTTCCCCGGCGCCACCGTCATCGAGGCGGGCGCGGGCTCGGGCGCGCTGTCGTGCTGGCTGCTGCGCGCGGTCGGCGAGGAGGGCCTGGTGTTCTCGTACGAGCGCCGGCCGGACTTCGCCCAGATCGCGCGGACGAACGTCGAGGGTTATTTCGGCGGGCCGCATCCGGCCTGGCGGCTGACCGTAGGCCCTCTGCCCGTCGTCACAGCGACCACGGAAACCCCAGAGAACCCGGAGACACCAGAAACCGCCGAAAGCGCCGTCCCCACGGACGTCGACCGCGTCGTGCTCGACATGCTGTCCCCCTGGGACTACGTGGCCACGGCCGCCGCCGTCCTGGTGCCCGGCGGCCTGGTCTGCTGCTACGTGGCCACCACCACCCAGCTGGCCCGGACGGTGACCGCGCTGCGCGAGCACGGCAACTTCGCCGAGCCGGCCGCCTGGGAGAGCATGCAGCGCGGGTGGCACGTGGAGGGCCTGGCCGTCCGGCCCGAGCATCGCATGGTCGGGCATACCGGATTTTTGATTACCGCCCGGCGACTGGCCGACGGAGTCCAGGCCCCGCCCCGCCGGCGCAGGCCGTCCAGGGGTCTTCAGGCCGCTGATGACCTGGCCGAACTTGGTGAGGACGGGCTGACCGGGAATCAGTAACGTGGTCTGGCCGTTCCCGGATCGTAACGGTGGGAGCCACACTCGGGACCCACCGCCAGGTTACGGAACGACCTTGGATAGGTAGGGTCTAGGTAAGTCCAGCTCTCGGGAGGGGGTGAGGGGCATGGCCTCTCGTGACGACAGCGTTCGCTCAGGGCGGTATGACGACGAGGTCAAAGTCCTGACCACGAAGATCTCCTTCCTGGAGGAGGAGGTCGCCGCGCTCCGCAGCCGGCTCGCGGATTCTCCGCGTCAGGCTCGGCTGCTCGAGGAGCGGCTGCGCGAGGCTGAGGCTAACCTCGCGGCAATCACGGGTCAGAACGAGCGACTCACCGGCACGCTCCGCGACGCGCGCGACCAGATCGTGGCGCTCAAGGAGGAAGTGGACCGGCTGGCCCAGCCGCCCAGCGGGTTCGGCGTGTTCCTGTCGCCGGCCGACGAGGGCTGCGCTGACGTGTTCACCGGCGGGCGCAAGATGCGCGTCAGCGTGAGCCCGAGCGTGGACCTGGAGTCCCTGCGGCCCGGCCAGGAGGTCGTGCTCAACGAGGCGCTCAACGTCGTCATCGCCCAGGGCTACGAGACCGTCGGCGAGGTCGTCATGCTCAAGGAGATCCTTGACGGCGGCGACCGGGCCCTGGTCATCTCGCACGCCGACGAGGAGCGGGTGGCCCGGCTGGCCGAGCCGCTGCTCGCCGGCACCCTGCGCGCGGGCGACTCGCTGCTGCTGGAGCCCCGCTCCGGCTACGTCTACGAGCGCATCCCCAAGGCCGAGGTCGAGGAGCTGATCCTGGAGGAAGTGCCCGGACATCTCCTACCTGGAGATCGGCGGCCTGGGCCCCCAGATCGAGCAGATCAGGGACGCCATCGAGCTGCCCTACCTGCACGCGGACCTGTTCAAGGAGCACCAGCTGCGGCCGCCCAAGGGCGTGCTGCTGTACGGCCCGCCCGGCTGCGGCAAGACGCTGATCGCCAAGGCGGTCGCGAACTCGCTGGCCAAGCAGGTCGCGGCGCGCACCGGGCAGAGCACCGACGACAACGCCACCGGCCCGGCCCGCGAGCGGCGCAGCTTCTTCCTCAACATCAAGGGCCCCGAGCTGCTGAACAAGTACGTCGGCGAGACCGAGCGGCACATCCGCCTGGTCTTCCAGCGGGCCAGGGAGAAGGCCAGCGAGGGCATGCCGGTGATCGTGTTCTTCGACGAGATGGACTCGATCTTCCGCACCCGCGGCTCGGGCGTGTCCAGCGACGTCGAGAACACCATCGTGCCCCAGCTGCTGAGCGAGATCGACGGCGTCGAGGGCCTGGAGAACGTCATCGTGATCGGCGCCTCCAACCGCGAGGACATGATCGACCCGGCGATCCTGCGGCCCGGCCGCCTGGACGTCAAGATCAAGATCGAGCGGCCGGACGCCGAGGCGGCCAGGGACATCTTCTCCAAGTACGTCCTGACCGGCCTGCCGCTGCACCCCGACGACCTGGCCGAGCACGGCGGGTCGGCGGCCGCGACGGTCGAGGGCATGATCCAGCGGGTCGTCGAGCGGATGTACTCCGAGACCGAGGAGAACCGGTTCCTCGAGGTCACCTACGCCAACGGCGACAAGGAAGTCCTGTACTTCAAGGACTTCAACTCCGGCGCCATGATCCAGAACATCGTGGACCGGGCCAAGAAGATGGCCATCAAGGAGTTCCTGGAGACCCGGCAGAAGGGCCTGCGGGTCTCGCACCTGCTGAGCGCCTGCGTGGACGAGTTCAGCGAGAACGAGGACCTGCCGAACACCACCAACCCGGACGACTGGGCGCGGATCTCGGGCAAGAAGGGCGAGCGGATCGTCTACATCAGGACGCTGGTCTCCGGCAAGCACGGCACCGAGGCCGGCCGGTCCATCGACACCGTCACCAACACCGGGCAGTACCTGTAAACGGGACCAGCCGGGGACGCGCCGCAGGCCGCCGCGTTAGCACTACGGGGCGCGGCGTGCTTGCTGGCGCGGATCCGGCACTAGGCTCTTAAGCATGAGCGTGCGCCGCGTGATGGGCATCGAGACCGAGTACGGCATCGCCGTGCCCGGCCAGCCGGGTGCGAACGCCATGGTGAGCTCGTCTCAGGTGGTCAACGCCTACCAGGCGGCGACCGCGGCGCGGGCGCGCCGGGCGCGGTGGGACTTCGAGGAGGAGAACCCGCTGCGCGACGCCCGCGGCTTTGACCTGGCCAGGGAGGCGGCCGACTCCGCGCAGCTGACTGACGAGGACCTCGGGCTGGCGAACGTCATACTGACCAACGGGGCCCGGTTGTACGTGGATCACGCGCACCCCGAGTACTCGGCCCCGGAATGCACCAACCCGCGTGACGCGCTGCTGTGGGACAAGGCCGGCGAGCGGGTCATGGCCGAGGCCGCGGCCAGGGCCGGGGCCAACCCCGGCGGCCCGGCGATTCAGCTCTACAAGAACAACACCGACAATAAGGGCGCCTCCTACGGCTGCCACGAGAACTACCTGATGAACCGGGCGACGCCGTTCGCCGACATCGTCAGGCACCTGACCCCGTTCTTCGTGTCCCGGCAGGTGGTCTGCGGCGCGGGCCGGGTGGGCCGCGGCGCCGACGGCCGGGACGAGGGCTTCCAGATCAGCCAGCGGGCCGACTTCTTCGAGGTCGAGGTCGGCTTGGAGACCACGCTCAAGCGGCCGATCATCAACACCCGCGACGAGCCGCACGCCGACCCGGACAAGTACCGGCGGCTGCACGTCATCATCGGCGACGCCAACATGAGCGAGGTCTCCACCTACCTCAAGCTCGGCACCACGGCGCTGGTGCTGGCCATGATTGAGGACCGGTTCCTGGCCACCGACCTGACCGTCGAGACGCCGGTGGCCGAGCTGCGCAACATCTCGCACGACCCGTCGTGCCGCCACCTGGTCACGCTGCGGGACGGGCGCAAGATGACCGCGGTGCAGCTCCAGATGGAGTACCTGGAGCTGGCCCGCAAGTACACCGAGGACAAGTACGGCGCCGACGTGGACGAGGCCACCTCGGACGTCCTGGACCGCTGGGAGAGCGTGCTGTCCCGGCTGGCCGAGGACCCGATGCTGACCGCGCGCGAGCTGGACTGGGTGACCAAGCTGGAGATCCTGGAGGGCTACCGGACCAGGGACGGCCTGTCCTGGAACCACCCGCGGCTGCAGCTTGTCGACCTGCAGTACTCCGACGTCCGCCAGGAGAAGGGCCTGTACAACCGGCTGGCGGCCCGCGGCCGGGTGGCCCGGCTGATCGACGAGGACGCCATCGAGCGGGCCATGATCGAGCCGCCGGAGGACACCCGGGCGTTCTTCCGCGGCCGCTGCCTGCGGCAGTACCCCGAGGCCGTCGCAGCGGCCTCCTGGGACTCGGTCATCTTCGACATCCCCGGCCGGGAGTCGCTGCAGCGCGTACCGACCTTGGAGCCGCTGCGCGGCACCAAGGCGCACGTCGGCGAGCTGCTCGATCGCTGCCGAACGGCGGCCGACCTGGTCGCGGCCCTCACCGGCCGCTAGCGATGACGGGCTGCCGACCCCCGGCCATGCGGCCCGTCGGTCCCTCAGCCCAGCCAGGGCCGCCTATATCGCGGATCCATACCGATGCCGCCCGGCAGGATTGGGCCGGGCACGCGGTGGCGAGGATAGCGTTGAGCACGGGACTGCGGCGTAACCGCGGATCTACGGAGGTTTGAGTATGGCAACGAAGGACACCAGCGGGCAGCGGCAGGCACCGAAGCGGACCGAGGAAGAGCAGGAGGCCGACGCGCAGGCCGCCGAGGGCGTCAAGGAGCGGCAGGACAAGATCACCGACGACGTCGACGCGATCCTCGACGAGATCGACGAGGTGCTCGAGGAGAACGCCGAGGAGTTCGTCCGTTCCTACGTGCAAAAGGGCGGCCAGTAGGCGCACGGCGGCGAGGTTCGCGCACAGCCGATTTCACTCATAGCCGACGCGGCCTGGCCCGGACCATCGATGTGGCATGCGCGCAGTAGGGTCATGGCAGGACAGCAGGCGGACGAAACCGGAGGGACTCGCGGGTGGCGCGTGACGTGAACGGCACCGGGTTCGGTGGTCTTGGTGGCATCGGGTCCGGTGGCGCTGGCTTTGACAGTTACGGGGGCGGCGGGCAACTGCCCGCGCCGTACCTGACCGCGGGTACTTCCTCGTTCTCCGACTTCCTCAGCGTCGCCGCGCCGGGGCTGCTGCCCGCCCGGACCAGCGCCGCGCTGAGCGGCGGGGGCGGCGGCGTCGACATCCCGCACGGCACGACGATCGTGGCCGCGGTCAGCCGCGAGGGCGTGGTGATGGCGGGCGACCGGCGGGCCACCGCCGGCAACATGATCTCCCAGCGGGACATCGAGAAGGTGTTCCGCAGCGATGACTTTTCCGCCGTGGGCATCGCCGGCGTGGCCGGGATCGGCATCGAGCTGGCCAAGCTGTTCCAGGTCGAGCTGGAGCACTACGAGAAGCTGGAGGGCCGGGCGCTCTCGCTCGAGGGCAAGGCCAACCGGCTGGCCGGACTGGTCCGCGGCAACCTGGGCGGGGCCATGCAGGGCCTGGTCGTGGTGCCGCTGTTCGCGGGCTTCGACGAGGAGCGCGAGCGCGGCCGGATCTTCTCCTACGACGTGGCGGGCGGCCGCTATGAGGAGCACCGGTTCTACTCGATCGGCTCCGGCTCGGTGTTCGCCCGCGGCGCGCTCAAGAAGCTCTACCGAGATGACATGCCCGCCGACGAGGTCATCATGGCCTGCATGGAGGCCCTCTACGACGCGGCCGACGACGACTCGGCCACCGGCGGGCCCGACCTCGCCCGGCGCATCTTCCCGATCGTGGCCTCGATCACGGCCGACGGCTTCGAGCGGATCAGCGACGACAGCGCCGCGCAGTACGCGCAGACCGTGGTCAACGCTCGGATGAGCAGTCCCGACGGGCCCGCGGCGCCGCTGCCCGAGGCCGGCGGCTCAGCTGCCGGCCCCCGCGTTCGTGCCGACCACAACACTCAAGTAAGGACAGTGCCAGCGGTGTCGATGCCCTTCTACGTGTCGCCCGAGCAGGCGATGAAGGACAAGGCGGATTACGCTCGTAAGGCCATCACGCGCATCCGCAGCGGCGTCGTGATCGACTACGACGACGGGATCTTGTTCGTCGCGCCGAACCCGTCGCGCGCGCTGCGCAAGTTCAGCGAGATCTACGACCGCATCGCGTTCGCCGCCGTCGGCCGGTACAACGAGTTCGAGCGGCTGCGCCAGGCGGGCGTGCGGTACGCGGACCTGACCGGGTATCAGTACGACCGGCAGGACGTGAACGCGCGCGGCCTGGCCAACTGGTACGCGCAGACGCTAGGGACGATCTTCACCGAGAGCAATAAGCCGCTCGAGGTGGAGATCGTGGTGGCGGAAGTCGGGGCGTCGTCCGCGGACGATCAGATCTACCGGATTACCTTCGATGGGTCGGTGGTCGAAGAGCAGGGCTTCGTGGTCATGGGCGGGCTGGCGGATCAGGTTTCCACGGTGGTCAAGGAGCGGTACCACGCGGGGCTGACGCTGACGGAAGCGATGAGCGTGGCGATCGCGGCGATGACGTCGCAGGGGAACGGGGACACGCGGCCGGAGATCACTGGGGCGCAGCTTGAGGTGGCCGTGCTGGATAGGAAGCGGCATCACCGGATGTTCCAGCGGCTTACTGGAAGTCGGCTTGACTCGCTGCTCGCCGAGGCGACTCCGGCTAAGCCTGAGGCTCCGGCATCCGAGGCTCCGGCTGGTGACGACGACAGCGGGGAGGCTTCGTAACCGCGGCAGGCTTCGTAACCGCGTCCGTCCCACGCCTGGAGAGCCGAACGGCTTAGGGACGGACACGGTCACGAATCCAGGGCTCGCCGGGCATACGCGCGGACATCGGCGTCGGGATCGGATTGAGCTTCCCTAAGAGCTAGCGCGGCTTCGGGGATTTGCGGCCACTGGGCTAGGGTCATGATGGCCGCCTTGCGGACGTCCGCGTGGAGGTCCGTGGTGGCGGTCGTCAAGGCGGGGACGGCTAGTTGAGGGCTAGTGGCGGATAGGGCCTCGGCTGCGCCTTCGCGGACCTGCCACGCTTGGTCGGTTATTGCCGACAGCGCCAGGGTGGGGAGGGGCTGGGGGCAGTTTGCGGTGGCGGCGGCTTTGAGCGCGGCGGCTCGGACCAGCGGGTCCTTGTCGGCGGCTAGCTGGGCTAGGGGCTGAGCTGAGGCTGGGTTGGCTAGCGCGGCTAGCGCGGTGGCAGTGGCGATGCGGACCTCGCGGTTGGGGTCGGTGGCCGCGGTGGCGATGAGGGCGGGCTCGTTGAGGCTGACCAGGGCGCGGAGGGCCTGGAGGCGGACGCGGTGGTCGGGGTCGGTCAGGACGGGCTTGACGGCGGCTGTGCTGGCCAGGTTGAGCTGGCGGAGGACATCGAGGATTGCGGCGCGGACCACGGCGTCGTCGTGGGCGAGAGCCACGAGTAGGTGGTCTCGGAGGTCCGGGGAGGCCGGGAGGACCTCGGCTAGTTCCTGGAGGGCGGTGGCGGCGGCGTGGCGGACGGTGCCGCGCGGGTCCAGCGCCGCCTGAGCCAGGGCCGGGCCGGTGCCCGGCGGGACTACCTCGGTGAGGACCGCGATGGCGGCGCGGCGGACCTGGGGGTCGTCGTCGGCCAGGTAGGGGTCGATCTGGGTCAGGGCCGGGCTGGTCTCGGCCAGCTCCAGCAGCTCGATGATCCGGGGGGACCGGGCGGCGGCGGTGATGGGCGGCCTGGCCGCGCTGGCGGCCGGCTGGCCGGTCGACTGAGCCAAGGTCGCCGCGGTGTCGGCAGACACGGTGCCAGCAGACACGGTGCCAGCAGACACGGTGCCAGCCAGCGGGCCTGTGACCAGTGCGACGGCTGTGGCCGCTGTTACTGCCGCTTCGCGTGCCTCTTTGTACTCAGGGACTGGGACAATGTAGTCGGCCACCGGGCGGGTGCGGAACTGGGGGCGGCCGTCGGGGGACTTGCTGACGTTGAGGTGGCAGAACCAGGACGCGTCGTCGCGCAGGGGGTGGTCGGCGCGGTCGTGGTAGAGGCCCCAGCGGCTCTCGGTGCGGGTCAGCGAGGCGCGGGCGGCCAGCTCGGCGCAGTCGCGGATGAACGTGACCTCGGCGCAGCGCATCAGCTCGTGCGGGCTGGTGGCGCCCATCTCGGCGATCTCCCCGGTCATGCGCTTGAAGCTCTCGATGGCGATGGCCAGCTTGGCCGCGCTCTTGGGCGGCGCCACGTAGTCGTTGACGAAGCGGCGCAGCTTGTACTCCACCTGGGGCTGCGGCGGCCCCGACGGCCGGCGCAGCGGGGCGTAGATGAGCTCGTGAGCGGCGGCGACCTGGTCCTCGGGCAGCACGGCCCGCTCCGGGCCGCCGGCCCGGAGCGGGCCGTGCTGCTGTGCTTCCTTGGCGGCGTCGGTGCCGGCCAGGTCGCCGAAGACGAACGCGCCGATCATGTAGTTGTGCGGGACGCAGGCCACGTCGCCGGCCGCGTACAGGCCCGGCACCGTCGTCCGGGCCTGCTCGTCCACCCAGACGCCCGACGAGGAATGGCCGCCGCACAGGCCGATCTCGGAGATGTGCATCTCCACGTCGTGGGTGCGGTAGCCGTGCCCGCGGCCGGCGTGGAAGGTGCCGCGGGTCGGGCGCTCGGTGGTGTGCAGGATGGACTCCAGCGCCGAGATGGTCTCCTCGGGCAGGTGGGTCAGCTTGAGGTAGATGGGACCGCGCGCCGAGGCGATCTCCCGCGCCACCTCGGCCATCATCTGGCCCGACCAGTAGTCGCAGTCGACGAACCGCTCGCCCTGGCTGTTGACCTGGTAGCCGCCGAACGGGTTGGCCACGTAGGCGCAGGCCGGCCCGTTGTAGTCCTTGATCAGCGGGTTGACCTGGAAGCACTCCAGGCCGCTCAGCTCGGCCCCGGCGTGGTAGGCCATGGCGTGCCCGTCCCCGGCGTTGGTCGGGTTCTCGTACGTCCCGTACAGGTAGCCGCTGGCGGGCAGGCCCAGGCGACCGCAGGCCCCGGTGGCCAGGATCACCGCGCCCGCCGCCACGGTGACGAACTCGCCGGTCCGGCTGTTGAAGCCGGCCAGCCCGGCGACCCGGCCGCCGGCGGTGAGCACCCGCACCGGCATGACCCGGTTCTCGATGCGGATGCGCTCGCGCATCTGCCGCTGGCGCAGCACCCGGTAGAGCACCTTCTTGATGTCCCGGCCCTCGGGCATGGGCAGCACGTAGCTGCCCGAGCGGTGCACCCGGCGCACGTGGTAGTCGCCGGCGTCGTCCTTGTCGAACTTCACGCCGTAGCGCTCCAGCCGGCGCACCATGTCGAAGCCGCGGCTGGCGGTCTGGTAGATGGTGCGCTGGTTGACGATGCCGTCGTTGGCCCGGGTGATCTCGGCCACGTAGTCCTCGGGCGTGGCCCGGCCGGGGATCACGGCGTTGTTCACCCCGTCCATGCCCATGGCCAGCGCCCCGGAGTGGCGCACGTGGGCCTTCTCCAGGAGCAGCACCGACGCGCCGTGCTCGGCCGCGGAGATCGCGGCCATGGTGCCCGCGGTGCCCCCGCCGACCACCGCCACGTCGCAGTTCAGCACCTGGCGCTCAGCCAGCGGCGGTACCTGCATCGGCTGTGCCACCTCCTTGTTAATGGAAAATGGTGGTGATGTCGGTCAGCGCAGCAGGTAGGGCATGTTGACGGTGACCGCCCCGGTGGGGCAGCGGGCGGCGCACGGGCCGCAGTACCAGCACTCGTCGACGTGCATGTAGGCCTTGCCGGTCTCCGGGTGGATGGCCAGCGAGTCCAGCGGGCAGATGTCGACGCACAGGGTGCAGCCGTCGATGCACAGCGCGTCGTCGACGGTCACGGGCACGTCGGCCCTGGTCTCGATGAGCGGCACGGCGGGTTCCTCCTATCGGGTGAGCTGGCCGCGCATGGCCAGCCGGTCGCCGCGGAAGCGGATGTACTCCAGGTCCACTGGCCGGCCGTCGGCCAGGTGGGTCAGCCGCTCGACCATGAGCAGGGCGGCGCCCGCGGTGGTGCGGAGCACCGCGGCCGAGTGCCGGTCGGCGTTGACCGCCTCGACGGTGAGCTCGGCCGCGCCCAGGGGCTGGCCGGAATGCCGTTCCAGCAGCACGAAGATGTCCTGGTGGACCAGGTCCCTGGCCAGCAGCGGCTCGCCGACGTCGGGGGCCAGGTAGGTCAGGTCCAGGGACAGCGGTACGCCGTTCAGGTGACGCAGCCGCTCCAGGTAGACCACCCGGCCGCCGGGCGGCTGGCGCAGCCGGGCCGCGACCTCGGGCGGCGCGGTGACCAGGCCGGCCGCCCGGACCTCGTTGGTGATCTCGCCATGCTCGCGCAGGGTCTCGGCCAGGCCCAGAAGCTGGTCCAGGCCGTGCGGGTACTTGCGGGCTGCGACCACGGTGCCCACCCCCGGCACCCGTTCCACCAGGCCCTCGATGCGCAGCAGGTCCAGCGCGTCGCGGACCGCATTGCGGGACACCCCGAACTCGCGGGCCAGGCAGTTCTCGGCCGGCAGCGCGGCCCGCGCGCCGGGCCCGGTGCCGAGCCCGTTGCCCGGCCCGGCATTCAGCCCGGTGCCCGCGTCGCCGGTGGCGTCTGCGGGCGTGCCGCCTGGGGTGCCCGGGGTGAAGGCGCCCGCCAGCACCTGCCGCCGCAGCACGTCGGCGACCTGCCGGGCTCGGTCCGAGCGCAGGCGGCGGCCGTCGGCCAGTATGTCCGGTGCGTTCGTGTCCGGTGTGTTCTGACTGCTCACGCTGCTCACGGCCGAAAAGCTACTAAACCCGTCTAGAAAATGGAATACGCGGCCAGTAACGCCACCCCGGCGGCCAGGAAAACGTCCGCGGCCAGCGGAAACGGCGCCGCGCGAAGCCGAAACGCCACCCCGTGGCTACCTTCGTGACGATCCCGCGGCCGCCGGGTCCGTGCCGCCCGGACCAGGCCGGGCATAACCGGGCCGCGGGCCCGCGTTGACGCTGAGCGTTGACGTACGCAGTGCGACACACGGCACATCAGCGCGGTGGCGGCGGCCGTCGTGGTGCGATGTAGTGTCAGGTCATGCGCGGAAGGCGCGCGCAGCATAGGAGGAGATTGTGACCAGTGACGTGGCCACGGCGGCGGGGATCGACGCTCCGACCGGCCTGCTGATCGGCGGGCAGTGGACGACCGGCCGCGCGGGCACGCTGCCTGTCATTGACCCGGCCACCGAGGATCCCATCGCGGAGATAGCGATCGGGACCGTCGAGGACGCCATGGACGCGGTCGGGGCGGCCTCCGCGGCCCTGCCCGGCTGGGCGGCCACGGCCCCGCGCAAGCGCGGGGAGATCCTGCGCCGTGCCTATGAGCTGATGATCGAGCGGGCCGAGCCGCTGGCCCGGCTGATGGTGCTGGAGAACGGCAAGGCCCTGCCCGACGCGCGGGCCGAGATCACTTACGCGGCCGAGTTCTTCCGCTGGTACGGCGAGGAGGCGGTCCGGAACCTGGGCTCGCTGTCGATCGCGCCGAACGGCACCAACCGGATCATGGTCCAGCACCAGCCGGTCGGCGTCAGCCTGCTGATCACGCCCTGGAACTTCCCGGCCGCCATGGCCACCCGCAAGATCGGGCCCGCGCTGGCCGCGGGCTGCACGGTGGTCCTCAAGCCGGCCAAGGAGACCCCGCTGACCGCGCTGGCGGTGGCCAGCATCCTGGGCGAGGCGGGCGTGCCCGACGGCGTGGTGAACGTCGTGTCGGCCGCTAAGCCCGGCCCCATGACCGAGGCCATGATGGCCGACCCGCGGGTCCGCAAGCTGTCGTTCACCGGCTCGACCGAGGTCGGCCGGCTGCTGCTGAAGACCGCGGCCAGCACGATCATCAACTGCTCCATGGAGCTGGGCGGCAACGCGCCGTTCCTGGTCCTGGAGGACGCCGACGTGGACGCGGCCGTGGCCGGCGCGTTCCTGGCCAAGATGCGCAACGGCGGCGAGGCCTGCACCGCCGCCAACCGCTTCTACGTGCACGACTCGGTCGCCGACGAGTTCTCGGCCAAGCTGGCCCAGCGCCTGGGCGCGCTGCGCGTCGGCTCCGGCCTGGACGACGGCGTCGAGCTGGGCCCGCTGGTCAACGCCGACACCAGGGACAAGGTGGCCGGGCTGGTGGAGTCGGCGGCCAGTGACGGCGGCAAGGTCGTGCTCGGCGGCCACGCCCCGCAGCGCCGCGGCTACTTCTACGAGGCCACCGTGCTGGACAACGTGCCGGCCGACGCGGGCATCCTGAGCGAGGAGATCTTCGGGCCGGTCGCCCCGATCGTCAGGTTCTCGGACCAGAGCGAGGCCATCGCCATGGCCAACAACACCGAGTACGGCCTGGTCTGCTACCTCTACAGCGCCGACCTGCGCCGGGCGCTCCAGGCGGCCGAGGCGCTCGAGTCGGGCATGGTCGGCATCAATCGCGGTGTGGTGTCCGACCCGGCGGCGCCGTTCGGCGGGGTGAAGCAGTCTGGTCTGGGCCGCGAGGGCGCCCACGACGGCCTGCTGGAATTCACCGAGACCAAGTACATCGCGGTCGACTGGTAGGGGACGCATGGACCGGCGGATCTTCGGACTGGAGAACGAATACGGCGTCACCTGCACGTTCCGGGGGCAGCGACGGCTGTCCCCGGACGAGGTGGCCCGGTACCTGTTCCGCCGCGTCGTGTCCTGGGGCCGCAGCAGCAACGTGTTCCTGCGCAACGGCGCCCGGCTGTACCTGGACGTCGGCAGCCACCCGGAGTACGCCACTCCGGAGTGCGACAACCTCATCGACCTGGTCACCCACGACAAGGCGGGCGAGCGGATCCTGGAGGGCCTGCTGGTCGACGCCGACCGCAGGCTCCGCGAGGAGGGCATCGCCGGGGACATCTACCTGTTCAAGAACAACACCGACTCGGCGGGCAACTCCTACGGCTGCCACGAGAACTACCTGGTCGGCCGGCACGGGGAGTTCGGCGGGCTGGCCGATGTGCTGATCCCGTTCCTGGTCACCCGGCAGATCATCTGCGGCGCGGGCAAGGTGCTGCAGACCCCGCGCGGCGCGGTCTACTGCGTGAGCCAGCGGGCCGAGCACATCTGGGAGGGCGTCTCCTCGGCGACGACCCGGTCGCGCCCGATCATCAACACCCGCGACGAGCCGCACGCCGACGCCGAGCGGTTCCGGCGGCTGCACGTGATCGTCGGCGACTCCAACATGAGCGAGACCACCATGCTGCTCAAGGTCGGCGCCACCGACCTGGTGCTGCGCATGGTGGAGGCCGGCACGGTCATGCGCGACCTGACGCTGGAGAACCCGATCCGGGCCATCCGCGACGTCAGCCACGACATGACCGGGCGGCGCAAGATCCGGCTGGCCAACGGCCGCGAGGTCAGCGCGCTGGAGATCCAGCAGGAGTACCTGAACAAGGCGACCGAGTATGTCGAGCGGCGCGGCTCCGACCCGATCACCGACCGGGTCCTGGACCTATGGCGGCGGACGCTGACCGCTGTCGAGAGCGGCGACCTGGGCAAGGTCGGCCGTGAGATTGACTGGGTCATCAAGTACCAGCTCATCGAGCGGTACCGGGCCAAGCACGACCTGTCGCTGTCCTCGCCCCGTGTCGCCCAGCTCGACCTGGCCTATCACGACGTGCACCGCAAGCGCGGCCTGTACTACCTGCTGCAGAAGAGCGGCGCGGTGGAGCGGGCCTGCCGGGACATCGACATCTTCCAGGCCAAGTCGGTGCCGCCGCAGACCACCCGGGCCCGGCTGCGCGGCGAGTTCATCCGCCGGGCCCAGGAGCGGCGCCGTGACTTCACGGTGGACTGGGTGCACCTGAAGCTGAACGACCAGGCCCAGCGGACGGTGCTGTGCAAGGACCCGTTCCGGTCCACCGACGAGCGCGTCGAGAAGCTCATCGCCGGCATGTAACCGGCCTGTCGCCGCCCGGCCAACTCGCGGGCTGAGGTCTATGGATGTCCTCCCCGGTGGCCGGCCGCCGTCGGGGGGCCGTCATGATCTCGGAAATCGGCCAGCGTTATTCGCTGGCCGATTTCCGTGATCATGGACCAGCCCATTGCGGGCCGGCCGCAGGACGCGATCCGGCCGGCCATAACGCGGGCCAGGGCCCTGATAACAGCAAGAAGCGTCGTGCGCCTCAGGTGGCCGGCGACTGCGCGGTGGTGTCGCGGTGGTGTCACTGTCGCCGTCGGCGGGCCGCCGATTACTGATGGCCCAGTAGTGATCACTCAGAGTTGCTAGCATCGCTGGCGGAACACGCGAACGAGAACCGGGGGGTCTGTTCGGTGCTGCAGCGCGCACGCTCCGAGCCTGCCCGGCGCCGGATCATCTCGTTCCGGCGGGCCCAGTTCCGGCGGCCCGGCCGTGCGCTGCCCCCGCTGCCGGACCTACCCGCGCTGCCGGACCTGCCCGCGCCATCGCGGCCGCCCAGGCTGCCGAGGCTGGCCCGGCTGCCGGTGCCGCTCCCGAGCCGCATCCGCGTACCTGACGTTCAGCTGCCCCGGGTGCACTTGCCCCGGCTGCCCCGGCCTCGGCTGCCCCGGTCGCGCTGGCGGCCGCGGCTCGCGCCCGGCCGGCCACGATGGCCGCCGCGGTCGCCTGGCTGGCCCTGGGGATCGCGCTGTTCACCGTGTACCTGCACGTGTCGCGCACCTCGCCGGTCAACTCCGACGGCGCCGCCAACGCCCTGCAGGGCTGGTCTCTGCTGCACGGCAACCTGCTGCTGCACGGCTGGCAGCTGTCCGACGTCTCCTTCTACACCACCGAGTTGCCGCAGTACGCGCTGCTGGAGGCCATCACCGGCCTGGGCCCGGACGTGGTGCACCTGGCCGCGGCCATGACCTACACCCTGCTCGTGCTCGGGGCGGGGATGCTGGCCAAGGGCCGGGCGACCGGCCGGGCCGGCGTGCTGCGCGCGGGCATTGCCATCGGGATCATGCTCGCGCCCCAGGCCGGCACGGGCGTCTACGTGCTGATGCTGTCCCCGGATCACACCGGCAGCATCGTCCCGGTGCTGCTGGCCTGGATCCTGCTCGACCGGGCGGGCCGCCGCTGGTACGTGCCGCCGCTGGCCGGGCTGCTGCTGGCCTGGGCCCTGGTGGCCGACAACATCGTGCTGATCACCGGCATCGGGCCGCTGGCCGCGGTCGGCGCGCTGCGCGCCTACCGGATCATCGTCCGGCGCGGCGAGCCGGCCGCGGCGGCCTGGTTCGAGATCAGCCTGGTCGGCGCGGCCGTGGCCGCGGTGGCCGCGGCCCACCTGGCCGTGAGCCTGATCGCCAGCCACGGCGGCTACTACGTCTACCCGGTGCACAACCAGCTCGCCCCGTTCAGCGAGCTGCCCAGCAACCTGATGCTCACGCTGCAGGGCATCCTGGTGCTGTTCGGGGCCGACTTCCTCAGCCACACCGTGAATTACGCGACGGCGCTGATCGCCGTGCACCTGGTCGGCGTGGGCCTGGTGGCCTGGGCCGTGGGCATCGCCCTGCGCTGGATCAGCCGGGCCGAGGTGGCCGTCCAGCTGCTGGTCGCCTCGATCGTGGCCAGCCTGGCCGCCTACCTGCTCGGCCGCAACGCCGTCGACCTGAACAGCACGCGGGAGTTCGCCGCCGTGCTGCCGTGCGGGGCCGCGCTGGCCGGCCGCTGCTGGCCCGGCGGCTGGCCGCGGCCCGGCTGGTGCCGGCGCTGGCCATCGTGCTCACGGCCTACCTGCTCGGCCTGGGCCGGACCGCCGCCCTGCCGCCCCAGCCCGCCCAGGGCAGCCAGCTGGCGAGCTGGCTGTCGGGGCACCACCTGAGTTACGGGCTGTCCGGCTACTGGCAGGGCAACACGGTCACGCTGGCCACCGGCGGCCGGATCAGGCTGCGGTCAGTGGCGGCGCTCGGCCCGCATATGGACCGGGACGCCTGGGAGACCCAGCCGAGCTGGTATGACCCCCGTCTGCACCAGGCCAACTTCGTGGTCCTGACCCAGGACCAGCCGGGCGCGAAGTCCTACCCGTGGATGACCAGCGTCACCGCGGCGTTCGGGCAGCCCGTGAGCATCAGCTACGTTGGCCAGTACACGATCATGGTCTGGAACAAGAACCTGCTGGCCGAGCTGCCGCGCTGACCGACCCGCACCTCTGCGCCTGGCCCTCAGCGTCCTTTCAGCTTGCCGTCCGCTCACAGCGGGTAGGCTGGCCAGGCTTCAGGCCCGGACGACTCGGGCATCCCACTCTCTGCTGTCAACACTGAGGATTTCCCATGCGACGCACCGCCGCTGCGCTTATCGTTCCGCTGCTGGCTGCCCTAGCTCTGGTCGGCTGCGGCTCGTCAGGCTCCTCGGCATCCAGCCCGAACTCGACGGTCAGGGTGACCGGCGCGTTCGACAAGGCGCCCCAGGTCAAGATCCCGAAGGCGGCGGCGACCGGCAAGCTGTCGATCACCACGCCGATCAAGGGCTCCGGCCAGGCGCTGCCCACGGGTGACGACGTGCTCGCCAACGTGGCCATCTACGTCTGGAGCGGCAAGACCTCCAAGCTGCTGCAGAGCACCTACACCGCCGTGCCGCAGGTACTGCCCGCCAACATCGGCCTGACCGGCCTGGCCAAGGCCATCAAGGGCCAGAAGATCGGCAGCCGGGTGCTGGCCGTGCTGCCGCCCAAGTACGGGTACGGAACCACGGGCAACACCCAGCTCGGCGTGACCGGCAAGGACACCACCGTCTGGGTACTGGACCTGATCAAGGCCTTCCCCCCGACCGCCTCGGCGACCGGCAAGCAGGTCTCCGGCGGCGGCGGCAGCCTGCCGTCGGTCAAGTCCGCCACCGGTGCCGCGCCCACGATCACCATCCCCAAGAACACCCCGCCGAGCAAGCTGGTGGCCAAGACCCTGATCCAGGGCTCCGGGCCCAAGCTGGCCAGCAACCAGACCGTGGTGGCCCAGTACGTGGCGGTGAACTGGCGGACCAAGCAGGTCTTCAACTCGACCTGGCCGTCATCCAGCTCGGCAGGCACGCCGTTCAGCTTCGCCCTGAACACCGCCGACGTGGTTCCCGGCTTCGTCAAGGGGCTGACCGGGGTGCCGGTGGGCAGCCGGGTGATGCTGGTCATCCCGCCCTCCGACGGCTACGGCAAGACGGGCAATTCCCAGGCCGGCATCAAGGGGACCGACACCCTGGTCTTCGTGGTGGACGTGCTGGCGGCGCTACCCGCTACCAGCGCCTAGCGCTCAGTTTTAGCGCAGCGCTCCGGTTTTAGCGCTCAGCCTGCGTGCCGCAGGCGGCGTCCCGCTCGGTCAGGTCATCGACCAGCAGGCTCAGGCCGATGCCCAGCATCCAGATGTCCTTGGCCAGCGGGACGCCCTGCGGCGTGGGCCGGACGCTGCCCGGCTGGTGCATGCCCTCGGTCTTCAGGTACATCCCGAGCAGGCCGCCGGAGAACGCGCTCAGCGCGGCCCCGGCCAGCCAGGCCGGCACGACGGGCAGCAGCAGGGCCCCGCCCAGGCCGATCTCGGTCAGGGCCAGCAGGCGGCCGAAGTCCCTGGCCGGGACCTTGGCCAGGAACGGGTAGCTGCCGGTGGCCATCCCGTGCAGCCGGGCCGAGGCCTCCTCGTCGGCGTGCCACTTGGTCAGGCCGGAGTTGAGGATGAAACCGCCGGCCGCGGCACGGGCGGGAAGCTGGCGTGCGAGCTTGGCGAAACCCATCGGACCTCCATGAAGCCGGACTAATTCCAGCGCTCGAACGGTTCCTCGATGGTCTTACCCGCGAGGAAGGTGCCCAGCAGCTCGGGCAGGCGGCCGGGGTAGAAGCGCTCCGCGCTGGCCCGGATGGCCTCGGGCGCCCACCAGCGGGCGCCGACGTACTCCTCTAGCTCCTCGGCCGTCTGGCCGGCGCGGGTGATCTCGGGCCGGTCGCTGGCTACCGTGGCCTCGACCACCACCTCGTGCTGGAGGCGGCGGATGCCCCGGCCCGACCAGGTCGCCGAGCGCCGCCAGCGCGGCGCGCTGATCTGACTGGGGCCGACGACCAGGCCGGTCTCCTCCCGGACTTCCCGGATCGCGGCCTCCAGGTAGGTCTCGCCGGGGTCCAGGCCGCCGCCGGGCAGCTCCCACCAGCCCGCCTCGGACCGGGAGGCCAGCACAGCCCGGAACAGCAGGATCCGGCCGCCGGAATCCCGCAGCACGACCCGGACCGCCGCCCGCTCCAGGTCGTAGTGCTCGTCGCCGGGCCCGGGGTCGGCCAGGCGGCCGGCGTGCTGGCCGGCCGCGGCGGAGGCCAGGAAGCAGGCCGGATCGGCGTCGAGGCCGCGGCCCATGCTGGACAGCGGGACCGGGCAGGCCCGCAGCAGCTCCGCCAGCCCGTCCACGCTCACCTGGACCAGGTCGTGGCGGTCGCCCAGCGGCGCGGCCCGCGCCACCACCTGCGCCCCGAAGTCGCCGGGCAGTTCGGGCACGACCACGTCAGCCCGGGCCAGCGCGACCCGGCCGTAGGCGGTCAGGCTGTGGTGGGAGACCGGCCGGTGCCGGTCGCGCGGGTCGGCCTGGCTGACCCGCAGCGCGGCCACCGGCCGGCCGCCGAGCACCGCGGCCGCGTTCACCGCCTCGCCCGCGGACACGCCAGAGAACCCCCAGCGGGTGCCGGTGCCCAGGTTGCCGGGGCCCTGCACGACCACGGCCACCTCGGCGCCGAGCACGTGCCGGGCGGCCAGCAGCCCGGTGTGCAGCGTGACGGCCTCCAGGTCGCCGCCGAACGCCTGCCCGGCGGTCACCGTGCCGGCCAGCCATCCCGCCTCGCTCAGCCCGGAGACGGTGCGGGAGAACCAGGCCGGCAGCGCGCCGCCGTCCAGCATCACGTAGGCGGCCGGGCGGACCGGGCCGCGCCCGGCGTAGTAGCCGGCCAGCACCGCGGGCAGCGCGGAGTGCAGATCGGCCACCACCACCGGCATGCCGTCCAGGTCGTCGGCGTCGCGCAGCAGGTCGTGCTGGGGGGAGTCCTGCTCGTCCACGCCCAGCACGCAGGCCTGGAGCGGGGTGTACCGGGCCTTGATCAGGTGCCCGGGCCCGGCCGCGTCGTCCGGCAGCCGGCCGGGCACCGCGACCACCAGGGCGTAGCCGCCGGTGCCCAGGCCGAGGTCGAGCGCGCTGGTGTTCAGCAGCACCCGGTCGCCGGGCTCCGGGCGGCCGGTCAGCGCGGGATAGGCCAGCGCCCGCACCAGCGTGCCCGCCACGTCTACGTCGAGCTCTATCGCACCATTCCAGGCCCTCCGGAGGGCCGAAACCTCGCCACTGCGCCACCTGATCACTCCGGCAGGGTAGCGTCGGTGCCGGGAGGAGCGAAGGGAGGCCGCGAGTGTCCAGGCGGAAGACTGAGCGGCTGCTGAGCCTGGTCGTCTGCCTGCTGTCGGCCAGCCGCTACCTGACGGCGGCCCAGATCCGCGAGGCGGTGCCGGGCTACCCGGACTCGTTCGACGCGTTCAAGCGCATGTTCGAGCGGGACAAGGACGAGCTGCGCGAACTCGGCATCCCCCTCGAAACTGGTACCAATTCCAGCGCCGACGACGAGCTGGGCTACCGGATCTCGCGGCAGGCCTACGTCCTGCCCGACATCCGGCTGGAGCCGGACGAGGCGGCCGTGCTCGGCCTGGCGGCCCGGGTCTGGCGGCGAGCCGAGCTGGCCGGCGCGGCCGAGGGCGCGCTGCTCAAGCTGCGGGCGGCCGGGATCGAGGCCGAGGACACCACCCAGTCCGGGATCGAGCCGCGGCTCCAGACCGGCGAGGCCGCGTTCGGCCCGCTGTGGGAGGCGGTCAGGGACCGCCGGGCGGTCTCGTTCAGCTACCGCGGCGCGGGCGCGAGCGCGGCCCAGCAGCGGCGGCTCGAGCCGTGGGGAGTCGTCAACCGCAACGGCCGCTGGTACGTGGTGGGCCACGACAGCGACCGCGACGCCCAGCGGGTGTTCCGGCTGAGCCGGATTGATGGCCCGGTGAGCTTCACCGGGCCGCCCGGCACGGTCGAGGTGCCGCCCGGCACCGACGTCCGGGAGGCCGTGAAGAACTGGGACGCCGAGCCGGCCAGCGAGCAGATCGGGGTGCTGCGGGTGCGGGCCGGCGCCGGGTACGGGCTGCGGAGGTACGCGGTCAGCCAGGAGCCGGGCGAGGTGGCGGGGTGGGACACTATCAAGGTGCCCTACCACGAGACCGGCTGGTGGAGCGAGCACCTGGCCTCGTTCGGCGCGGACGTGGTCGTGCTCGAGCCCGCCGACCTGCGCGACGCCGTGATCGTCCGGCTGAAGGGCGCGCTCGCGTGACCACTTCCATCTCGCCGGGGGGCTCCGGAGGATCGTCCCCCGGGTCGGCAAGGCGCCGACGGCCAGCGACCGGCTGCAGCGGCTGCTCGCCCTGGTGCCCTACGTGGTCAGCCGCAAGGTCGTCGGCCTGGCCGAGACCGCCGCCGCCTTCGGCATCAGCGAGCGCCAGCTGGTGGACGACCTCAACATGCTGTGGTGCGTCGAGCTGCGCTCGCCCGACCCGTACTGCCCCATCGACCTGTCCTATGACGGCGGCGAGATCGTGGTCAGCGAGGCTGAGTCCATCGACCGGCCGCTGCGGCTGGGCATCGACGAGGCCAGCGCGCTGCTCGTGGCGCTCCGGATGCTGGCCGAGCTGCCCGGCATCGGCGACCGCTCGGCCCTGGGCCGCACCATCGCCAAGCTGGAGGCCGCCGCCGGGACGGCGGGTGCGGCCAGCGCCCAGGTCGCCGTCCAGGTCGACACCCGGTCCTCGGACGCCGCGCTGCCCACGGTCACCGCGGCGCTGGAGACCGCGCGGCGGCTGCACCTGTCCTACTACGTGCCGGGCCGGGACGAGGCCACCGAACGCGACGTCGACCCCATGCGCCTGGTCATGGTGGACGGCCGCAGCTACCTGGAGGGCTGGTGCCGGCGGGCCGAGGCGGTCCGGCTGTTCCGGCTGGACCGGATGCTGGACGTGCAGGTGCTCGACGTGCCCGCCGAGGTGCCGCCCGAGGCCGAGCCCAGGGATGTGGACGAGGGGCTGTTCCGGCCCTCGCCGCGGGACGTCCGGGTCGTGCTGGAGCTGTCCACCGCGGGCCGCTGGGTGGCCGAGTACTTCCCCTGCGATGAGGTGGCCGAGCTGGCCGACGGCCGGATGCGGGTCAGCCTGCGCACCCCGGATACCCAGTGGGTGCGCCGCCTGGCCCTGCGGCTGGGCGGGGACGGCAAGGTGACCGGGCCGCCCGATGTGGTGGCCCAGATCGCCGCCGACGCCGAGGCCGCGCTGGCCCAGTACGCATAACGATCCGCTATACCCGGTTCATCCGCAGGTCACCATTGATCTGCCGGCCCGACAGCTAGTCGGGATTCTATGGGTGTCGCGTGTAGACTCCGAATCGAGAATCCGGGCCTGCGGTCCACCATCGGCTGAATTGGGGCTGACATGTTCGATCCCAGCGCACCACACATCATCATCCTGCTGATCGTGGTCCTGCTGCTGTTCGGCGCCCGGCGACTGCCCGGCGCGGCCAAGTCGCTCGGCGAGTCCATGCACATCTTCAAGCGGTCGGTGCAGGGCATGGGCGACGACGATGACAAGGACACCAAGACCACGGCGACGTTCCAGCAGAGCTCACTGCCGGTAACGCCGCAGCTGACCCCCGCCCAGCCGGCCTTCGACCCGGCGGCCCAGGCGCAGCAGGCTCAGGGCCAGCAGGCCCAGGCCCAGCAGCTGGCCGACCTCCAGCGGCAGCTCAACGACCTCCAGCGGCAGAACGGCGGCGGCACCGGCGCGCCGCTGTCCGAGGCGCAGCACGGCCAGCAGCCGTTCTAGCCCCGGCCAGCTGACATGGACACGCAGGACAATCTGGATAATCCGCCCGTCCGGCCCGGGTGTTCGGCTGCCCGGCAAGCGGCAGAATCCGGACGGCAGCATGCCGCTCATGGAGCACATCCGCGAGCTGCGCAACCGCGTGTTCAAGGTGGTGCTGTTCATCACCATCGGCTCAGTCGTCGGGTGGTATCTCTACCCGCACATCTGGCACTTCATCGAGGCGCCCTACTGCAAGCTGCCCCAGCACGCCCATGTCCAGATCCAGGGCGGTGCCAAGGGCTGCAACCTGTTCGTCACCGGCATCTTCGACGCGCTGTTCCTCAGCTGAAGCTCGCGATCATCACCGGCGTCATCATCACCTCGCCGTTCTGGCTCTACCAGCTCTGGGCGTTCATCGCCCCCGGCCTGTACGAGCGGGAGCGGCGCTGGGCCTACTTCTTCGGCGGGCTCGGCCGTCCCCTGTTCGCGCTGGGCGGCGCGCTGGCCTACCTCGGCCATGACCAAGGGCCTGCGGTTCCTGCTGGCCGCTGCTCCCGCATGGCGTGGTGCCGATCATCACGATCAACACCTACCTCGGCTACGCCATCGCGATGCTCACCATCTTCGGCATCGCGTTCGAGCTGCCGCTGGGATTCGTGCTGCTCAACCTGGCCCACATCCTGCCCCACGAGCGGTTCGCCAAGTGGCGCCGGATGATCATCTTCGGGGTCTTCCTGTTCGCCGCCGTGGCCACGCCGAGCCCGGACCCGATCAGCATGCTGCTGCTGGCCATTCCCTGCGTGGCGCTGGTCGAGATGGCCGAGGTCTTCGCGTTCTTCAACGACCGGCGGCGGGCCCGGCTGATGGCCGCCGATCCGTTCCCCGGGCCTGACGCCGGAGGAAGTGGCGGAATTCAGCCTGGACGACCGGCGCGAGCCGGCCCTTGACGGGGGGACCAGCGAGCAGGACTGAGCAGCCAGCCGGAGCTGGCCCCTGACCCCGGCCGCTTAGGCTGGGCCCATGACGACGTCGGCCAGCCCGGCGGATCGCTACGCGGCCTCGCGGCGGCGCCGGGAGGCCGACGGGGCACGGCTCACGGAGTTCCAGCGGCCTCTACGACTTCGAGTTCGACGACTTCCAGCTGGCCGCCTGCCGGGCGCTGGACAGCGGGCACGGCGTGCTGGTCGCCGCGCCGACCGGGTCGGGCAAGACCGTCGCGGGCGAGTTCGCCGTGCACCTGGCCCTGGCCCAGGGCCGCAAGTGCTTCTACACCACGCCGATCAAGGCGCTGTCCAACCAGAAGTACGACGACCTGGTCCGCCGGTACTCGGCCGCCACGCGTGGGCCTGCTCACCGGCGACAACAGCATCAACAGCGAGGCCCCGATCGTGGTCATGACCACCGAGGTGCTGCGCAACATGCTCTACGCGGGCTCGCCGACGCTGGACGGCCTGGGCCACGTGGTGCTTGACGAGGTGCACTACCTGGCCGACCGGTTCCGCGGCGCGGTCTGGGAGGAGGTGATCATCCACCTGGACCAGTCGGTGCGGCTCACCGCGCTGTCGGCCACGGTCAGCAATGCCGAGGAGTTCGGCGACTGGCTGGGCCAGGTCCGCGGCGGCACCACCGTGATCGTGGATGAGCACCGGCCGGTCCCGCTGTGGCAGCACATGCTGGCCGGCAGCCAGCTCTACGACCTGTTCGCGACCACCCGCGGCCAGGAACAGGACAGCCAGGCCCGCCGGGTGGTCAACCCCGAGCTGCTGCGGCTCGCGCAGCGCGAGGGCTGACGACCGCGGGCCACGTGGCGCCAGCGCGGCCGCAGCGCGGCGGGCACCGCTCGGCCCGGTTCCGCCCGCCCAGCCGTGCCGTCAGCATCAGCGCGGCTGGACACCGCCGGGCTGCTGCCCGCGATCACCTTCATCTTCAGCCGGGCCGGCTGCGACGCCGCCGTGCAGCAGTGCCTGGACTCCGGCCTGCGGCTGACCACCCGCGGCCGAGGCCGACGAGATCGCCGCACTGGCCGCCGAGCGCACGGCCGGCATGCCCGACCGGCCGACCTGCCCGTGCTGGGCTACGACTCGCTGGCTGGCCGGGCCTGCAGCCGCGGCATCGCCGCACACCACGCCGGGCTGCCTGCCCACCTTCAAGGAGGTGGTCGAGGAGCTGTTCGAGGCCGGCCTGGTCCGGGCCGTGTTCGCCACCGAGACCCTGGCCCTGGGCATCAACATGCCGGCCAGCACCGTGGTCATCGAGCGGCTGGACAAGTGGAACGGCGAGACCCACGCCGACCTGACGCCGGGGGAGTACACCCAGCTCACCGGCCGGGCCGGGCGGCGCGGCATCGACGTCGAGGGGCACGCGGTGGTGCTGTGGCACCCCGGGCTGGACCCGGCCTCGGTGGCCGGGCCTGGCCGGGACCCGGACCTACCCGCTCAACTCCAGCTTCCAGCCCTCCTACAACATGGCCGTCAACCTGGTCGGCCAGGTCGGCCGGCAGCGCGCGGCAGCCCTGCTGGAGTCGTCGTTCGCCCAGTTCCAGGCCGACCGCGGGGTGGCCGGCCTGGCCCGCCAGGCCCGACCAGCATACGGGCCGAGATGGAGCAGCTGTCGGTGGGCTGCGAGCGCGGCGACCTCGACCGGCTACGCCGCCCTGCGCCGCCAGCTGTCGGACCGCGAGGGCGACCAGGCCCGGCAGCGGGCCGCCGCCCGGCGCCGCGAGGCGCTGGCCTCGCTGGAGCGGCTGCGCCGCGGCGACATCATCCAGGTGCCCAGCGGCCGCCGGGCCGGGATCGCCGTCGTGCTCGAGCCCACCGCCGCCGACGGCCAGCCGCATGCCGCTGGTGCTGACCGCCAGCCGCCAGGTCAAGCGGCTGTCCCCGGCCGACTTCCCGGTCCCGGTGACGGCCATTGAGCGGATCAGGATCCCGGCGCTCGTTCAGCGTCAGGTCGGCTACCCACCGGCGCGACCTGGCCGCCACGATCCGGAACAAGCTGGCCGGCCAGGACCTGCCCCGGCCGCGGCGCGAACGGTGACGGCGCGGGGCGGCACCGAGGACGCCGAGATCGCCCGGCTTCGCCGCGAGCTGCGCGAGCACCCGTGCCACCAGTGCCCGGACCGGGAGGCGCACCTGCGCCAGGCCGAGCGCTACATCCGGCTGGAGCGCGAGGCCGAGGCGCTGGAGCGCCGGGTGGCCAGCCGGTCGCACGTGCTGGCCCGGACCTTCGACCGGGTCTGCGCGGTACTGGAGGAGCTGGGCTACGTCGACGGGGACGAGGTGACCCCCGAGGGCCAGCGGCTCGGCCGCCTGTACACCGAGCTGGACCTGGTCGCCGCCGAGTGCCTGCGCCGGTCCGCCTGGGCCGGCCTGACGCCGCCCGAGCTGGCCGCCTGCGTGTCCGCGCTGACCTTCGAGTCCCGGCGGCCCGACGACGCCGGGCCGGCCCGGCTGCCCGGCGGCCCGGTCCGTACCGTCCTGGCCGACATGGTCCGCCTCTGGGGCGAGCTGGACGGCGTGGAGCGCAACCACCAGCTGTCGTTCCTGCGCGAGCCCGACCTGGGCTTCGCCTGGAACGCGCACGCCTGGGCCAGGGGCGCCGCCCTGGAGCGCGCGCTGGGCGACCTCACGCCGGGCGACTTCGTCCGGGCCGTCAAGCAGCTCATCGACCTGCTGGACCAGATCGCCGTGGCGGCAGGCCGGGATCCGCTGGCCGCCACCGCGCGGGAGGCCATCGACGGCCTGCGCCGCGGAGTGGTCGCGTACTCCTCGGTAGCATGATCGCCATGGCGGAGGTCATCAGGCTCACGGTCAGAAGGCTCACGGAACCCGACTGGGCGGCGCTGCGCGCGACCCGGCTGGCCGCCCTGGCCGAGGCGCCCTACGCCTTCTCCTCCACCCTGGAGCGCGAGCTGGGCTTCACCGAGCAGATCTGGCGCGGCCGCCTGGAAGCCTCGGCTCCCGCCGCGTACTACGGCGCGGACGCGGTCGGCGCGGGGAACGGCGGGGAGCCCGCTCCGCTGGCCGGCCTGGCCGCCCTGCTGCGCCCGGGCCAGGCCAGCGGCCTGGCGGGCTGGCACCTGGTATCCATGTGGGTCGGCCCCGAGGTACGCGGGCAGGGCCTGGCCGACCGCCTGATCACCGCGGTCTGCGACCAGGCCAGGGCCGAGGGCGCGGCCGAGATCGAGCTGTGGGTCACGCTCGGCAACGACCGGGCCCGAGCCTTCTACCGGCGGGCGGGGTTCCAGGAAACCGGCGACCGGCAGCTCATCCGGCCCGAGGAGCCGGACAGCTGGGAGGACCGGATGGTCCGCCCGCTCCGGTAGCCGCTCAGAGCACCGGCAGGTCGTAGACCCGGCGCACGCTGCTGCCCAGCCGGGAGATGTCGGCCCCGTAGACATGCATGGAGATGGCCACGGTGTCGCCGCAGTTGCGGACCCGGTGGATGTCGCCGGGCGGGGCGAAGCCGCTCACGTCACCGGTCAGGTTCTGGCTGCGGCCGGCCTCGCGCAGCGCGCGGCCGCCGGTGGCCAGCGTGTACAGCTCCTCGTACTCGATGCCCTGCAGCACGCCGAACACGCACCAGGTGACATGGTCGTGGATCGGCGTGATCTGGCCCGGCCGCCAGACCAGGGCCAGCACCGAGAACGACCCGTCCGGCTCGGTGTGCAGCACGTGGCTGCGGTAGCAGTCGGGGTCACCGGCCCGCTCGGCGGCGGTCAGGATCTCCGGCCCCGGCAGGTGCTGGCGGAGCTGCTCGGCCACCAGCAGCGCGGTCCGCGGCCAGTCGGCCTTGCGCTCGGTCGCGCCGCGGATCGCGGTGATCAGGTCACCGGGACACCGGGTGCGAACGGGACTTATCGTCGTCATGCCATGCCCCTCCCAGCGCGCCGGATCCGATGACGCCAGCCTAGGGACCGGGGGCCAGCTGATCTAATGCCAAAGACCCATGGGATCCATAGAGCAGACGCATGGGTCTGGCCGGACGGGGTCTGACAGGATGGCGCCGTGGGAGCGCTGATGCTGCTGGACTCCGCCTCGATGTACTTCCGTGCCTTCTACGGGGTGCCGGAAACCATGACGGCGCCCGACGGCACCCCGGTGAACGCGGTGCGCGGGCTGCTGGACATGATGTCCCGGCTGGTCCGGGCGCGGCATCCGGGCCGCCTGGTGGCCTGCCTGGACGCGGCCTGGCGGCCCGCCTTCCGGACCGCCGCGCTTCCGTCCTACAAGGCACACCGGGCCAACCCCGACGGCAGCGAGCAGGTGCCCGACGCGCTGACCGCGCAGATCCCCGTCATCCTGGAGGTGCTGGCCGCGGCCGGGGTGGCCACGGCGGCCGCGGCGGGCTACGAGGCCGACGACGTGATCGGCACGCTGGCCGCGCGCGAGCCCGGCCCGGTAGAGGTGGTCACCGGCGACCGCGACCTGTTCCAGGTGGTGGACGACGAGCGCGGCGTCCGGGTGCTGTACATCGCCCGCGGCCTGGCCCGGCTGGAGGTGGTCGACGAGGCCGCCGTCACCCGGCGCTATGAGATCCCCGGCCGGGCCTACGCCGCGTTCGCGGCGCTGCGCGGCGACCCCAGTGACGGCCTGCCCGGGGTCAGCGGAGTGGGGGAGAAGACCGCGGCCGCGCTGGTCCGCAAATTCGGGTCCATCCCCGAGCTGCTGGAGGCGCTGGACGCCGGCCACGGCGGCTTCCCGATGGGCAGCCGGGCCAAGCTGACCGCCGACCGGGCCTACCTGGACGCCTGCGGCCCGGTGGTGCAGGTGGCCACCACCGCGCCGGTGCCGCCCGTCGACGGCGTGCTGCCGTCCCGGCCGGCCGACCCGGTCCGGCTGGCCGAGCTGGACGAGCGCTGGGACCTCGGCTCGTCGCTGGGCCGGCTGCTCTCCGCGCTCGCCGCCCGGCCCGAGTGACCGCGGGTCACCTGCCATAATTGCCGTCTTACGTGAAGCGCGGAATGGCGGGTGCCTAAGCGCGTCCCCGGACGGAAGATTGGCCACGACAATGCCAGGCGGCACCGAGTCCTCTGGCGCCCGGTCGTTTGGCGCCCTGCTCCGGCAGGCCCGCCGGGCCGCCGGCCTGACCCAGAAGCAGCTCGCCGACCGGTCCGGGGTCTCGGAGCGGGAGATCAGCGATCAGGAACGCGGCCTGCGCCGGGCCGCGCGGGGCGACACCGTGCGGGCGCTGGCCCCGGTCCTCGAGCTGGCCGGCCCCGAGCTTGACCGCTTCGAGCGGGCCGCGCGCGGCCCGGATTCCAGCGCCGCCGCCGACGACTTCGCGTTCAGGCAGCTCATCATCCCGCCGACGCCGCTCATCGGCCGGCACGACCTGCTGCGCCGGGCAGCCGGGCTGCTGACCCGGCCGGGCCCGCGGATCGTGACCTTCACCGGCCCCGGCGGTGTCGGCAAGACCCGGCTGGCCGCCGAGGCGGCCCGGCTGGCCGCGGCCGTGTTCCCGGACGGCGTGCACGACGTGGACCTGGCCGTGCTCCGCGAGCCCGATCAGGTGGCCGTGCACATCGGGCACGCGCTGGGCGCGCAGCGGGTCACCGGGCCGCAGTCGCTGGCCGCCTTCATCGGCCACCGCCGGATGCTGGTGCTGCTGGACAACTTCGAGCACCTGCTGGACGCCGCGCCCCTGGTCAGCCTGCTGGTGACCCGCTGCCCCGGCCTGTCGGTACTGGCCACCAGCCGCGCGCCCCTGGCCCTGCGGGGCGAGCACGAACTGCACGTCCCGCCGCTCACCGTGCCGGCGCGCCAGGCGGCCACGGCGGCCGACGTGTCGGCCTGCGCGGCGGCGGAGCTGTTCGCCTGGCACGCCGGGGCGGTCGGGGGCTGGCAGCTCACCGACGTCAACGCCGGCGCGGTCGCCGCCATCTGCCGCCGCCTGGACGGCATGCCGCTGGCCATCGAGCTGGCCGCGGCGAGCACCCGGTCACTGTCGGCGGGCGCCATCGCGGGGCGGCTCGGTGACCGTCTCGGCGCGCTGGACATGCTTACCGACGGGTCCCGCGACGCGCCGGAGCGCCAGCGTACGCTGACCGCCACCATCGCCTGGAGCCATGACCTGCTGCCCGCCGATCTCCAGCGGCTGCTGCACCGGCTGTCGGTGTTCCCGGCCGACTGGACCGGCGAGGCGGCCCAGGAGGTCGCCGGGGAGTCCGGCCCGGTGCTGCCGGGCGTGGCCGCGCTGGCCGCCAGCAACCTGATCTCGGCGGTGCCGGGGGACCGGTTCCGGATGTATGAGGCGGTCCGGGAGTTCGCGGCGGCCCGGCTGAGCGAGGACGGGGACAGCGCGGCGGTGGCCGCCCGGCACACCGGCTACGTGCTGCGGCTCACCGAGCGCGCCACCGCCGAGCTGACCGGGCCTGACCAGCTGGCCTGGCTGGACGTGCTGGAGGCGGCCCACGACGACGTGCGGGCCGCGCTGGGCCGGGTGCTGCGCGACGGCGACGCCGGAGCGGCCATCCGCATCGCCGGGGCCATGTGGCGGTTCTGGTACAGCCGCGGCCACCTGGCCGAGGGCGACCGCTGGCTGGACCGGGCACTGGCCGCGGCCGGCGCCGCCGGGCCGGGGGACGCGACCGAGGCCGGGTACCTGGCCCGGGCGCTCAGCGGTCGCGGCGCGACCTCCCAGCACCTGCACAGCGACCCGCGCCAGCCCCGTGAGTGCTACGAGCGGGCCTGTGAGCTGCTGCGCCAGACCGGGGACGCCCGCGGCGCCGCCGCCATCATGGGCAACCTGGCGCTGCTGTACCAGTACTACTGGGACCCCGGCGACGCCGAGCGGCTCTACCACGAGGCCATCGAGGCGTCCCGGGCCTGCGGCGACGAGCACGGGGTGGGCGCAGCCACCAGCAACCTGGGCACCCTGCTGGTGGCCAGGGGACGCCACGAGGCCGCCGCGCGGGCGTTCGAGCGGGCCCTGGAGGTGTTCCGGGCCGTCGGCGATCCCAGCGGCAAGGCCTACACGCTCACCGGCCAGGCCACGCTGGCCACCGCGGAGGGACGGCCCGCGGCAGCCGCCGACCTGGCCGAGGCGGCCCGCACCGTGTTCGCCGAGCTGGGTGACCCGCTGGGCAGCGCGGAGGCCCTGCTGGCCCTGGCCCAGGCCCGGGCCGCGCAGCACCAGGATGAGATCGCGGCCGGGCTGTTCGCCGAGGCGCTCGGCGCCGCCCAGGCCATGGAGGACCAGTGGAACGGGGCCGCCGCGCTGCGCGGCCTGGCCGAGCTGGCGCTGCGGCGCGGCGACCGGGAGGCGGGCCGGGACCTGGCCGCCCGGGCGCTGGCCGGGCTACCAGGCGGTGGGCTACGCGGCCGGCGCGGAGGCGGCTCGGGCGCTGCTGGCCGGCGCCGGGGGAACGCAAGCCGTGGGCTAACCGTGGGCTAACCGCGTGTTGCAGCCTGCACGATGCCTGGAATATATGTATCGCGCCTCGTTCGATGAGTGCGCCGCTGACCTGACGCGGAGGGGAGGCCAGGTCCGGCGATGCTCAGGACGAGGCCGGGCAGGCCCGCTAGCCCCCGATGCGCGACATGTCGGCGTACCGGTCGCCGCGTGCCGTCCCGGCCTCGGCCAGGGCCATGAGCTCGGCGTCGGTCAGCACCAGGCCGGCCGCGGCCGCGTTCTCCTCCAGGTAGCGCCGTCGCTTGGTGCCGGGGATCGGCACGATGTCCTGGCCCTGCTGGGCCACCCAGGCCAGCGCGAGCTGGGCCGGGGTCACGCCCCTGGCCGCGGCCAGCTGCCTGATCCGGTCCACGATGACCTGGTTCACGTCCAGGTTCTCGCCCTGCAGCCGGGGCTGGCCGCGGCGGAAGTCGCCGGGGGCCAGCTGGGCCACGTCCACCGAGCCGGTCAGGAACCCGCGGCCCAGCGGGCTGTAGGCGACGAACCCGATGCCCAGCTCGCGGACGGCCGGCAGCACCTCCGCCTCCGGCTCGCGGGCCCAGATGGAGTACTCGGTCTGGAGGGCCGAGATCGGGTGCACGGCGTGCGCCCGGCGGATGGTCTGCGAGCCGGCCTCGGACAGGCCGAGGTAGCGGACCTTGCCCTCGGTGACCAGCTCGGCCATGGCCCCGACGGTGTCCTCGATGGGCGTGTCCGGGTCCACCCGGTGCTGGTAGTACAGGTCGATGTGGTCGGTGCCCAGCCGCCGCAGCGACGCCTCGCAGGACCGCCGCACGTACTCCGGCCGGCCGTCCACGCCGCGCGCGGAGGGGTTGGCCGGGTCGCGCACGATGCCGAACTTGGTGGCCAGCACGACCTCGTCGCGGCGGCCGGCCACGGCCTGGCCGACCAGTTCCTCGTTGATGAACGGGCCGTAGATGTCGGCCGTGTCGAGCAGCGTGATGCCCAGGTCCAGGGCCCGGTGGATGGTCGCGGTGGACTCCTGGTCGTCCCGCGTGCCGTAGAACTCCGACATGCCCATGCAGCCCAGGCCCTGACGCGATACGACGAGGCCCTGACGGCCGAGTGCGATGGTTTCTATCACCAGGCCAGGCTAGAACACCGGGCCTGCAGCACCGGGACTACAGCACCTGAAGGGCCACCAGGCAGGTGTCGTCGTCGGTGGCCGTGTGCCCCAGGGCCTCCAGCACGGTGCAGATGACCTGGTCCGGGTCGCCGGTCCCGGCCGCCGCGGCGACCAGCATGGTCAGCCCGTCGTCGATGGACTGGTCCCGTCGCTCGACCAGGCCGTCGCTGTAGAGCAGCAGCAGATCGCCGGGCTGGAGCTGCTCACTGGCCAGGTGGTAGCCGTTGCTGCGGTTCCCGGCGCCGAGCAGGATCCCCTCGGGCTGGGCCATCACCTCGGCCCGCCCGCCGCGGACCAGCACGGGCGGCGGGTGACCGGCCTGGGCCCAGGTGTACATCAGGGTGACCGGGTCGAAGTAGCCGGCCACCACCGACGCGGTGTGCTCGGGGGCCACGTGGCAGACCAGCTCGTTCAGCCAGCCCACGAGCTGGTGCGGCGGGGCCCCGGTGATGGCCAGGCCGGCCAGCGCGCCGCGCAGCCGGGCCATGCCGGCCGCGGCGGCCAGCCCGTGCCCGGCCACGTCGCCGAGGGCGATCAGCACCTGGCCGCTGGGCATGTCGGCGGTGATGTACCAGTCCCCGCCTACCCGGCTGTCGTGCGAGGCGGGCAGGTAGCGGACGACGGCGCGCAGGCCGGGCAGGTCGAATGGCTCATCGTGCAGGGGCAGGATGGCGTGCTGAAGCTCCACCGTCACATGCCGCTGCTGGGCTAGCTCTGCCGCCAGCCTGGCCTCGATTGCCTGCCGCCCGTTCATGTCCTGCCGCATCATATCGGGGCGGGGCATATCGGGGCGGACAGAGATCGACTCCGACTGCGACCCAGGGTAGGCAAATTCCGGGCGCGGCCCGCGATGCCCGGTGGCATCCGCTCGCGGGGTAGGAACCTCGACAGTCTCAGAACTCATCACGGTTCACATCAGGTCAGGGCTTGTGCACCAAGCGTGAGGCATGTTGGGCTTCCGTGTCTAGATGGAGGGCCAATTCTCCGGCATGAGATGATGCGGCGGGCGAAACGACGGGGGAAACGCAGTCCACGGCGAAAGGGGATGCCGCCATGACAACCAGCGGAAATGACCA
Organism: uncultured Actinomycetota bacterium; assembly: GCA_963730265.1. GTDB lineage: Bacteria > Actinomycetota > Actinomycetes > Streptosporangiales > Streptosporangiaceae > DASUBV01. The sequence continues at coordinate 1,641,488 of CAVSRG010000009.1, read as the reverse complement.
GGCGGATCTCTATCCGGCGGGCCGGCTGGCGGCCGCGGCCGCGGCGACCAGGGCCGCGGGCCTCGACGCCCTGCTGCTCACCCCGGGACCCGACCTGCGTTACCTGACCGGCTACGACGCGCACCAGCTCGAGCGGCTGACCTGCCTGGTGCTGCCGGCCGGGGGCGAGCCGGTCCTGCTCGTGCCGAACCTGGAGTTCCCGGCCGCCCAGGCCTCGCCGGCCGGCGGGCTCGGACTGGAGATCATCGGCTGGGACGAGACCGACGACCCGTACGCGCTGGTCGCGGGCCAGCTCGGGCACCGGGCCGCGGCGGTCGGGCTGTCGGACCGGATGTGGGCGCTGATGGTGCTGCGGCTGCGCGCGGCGCTGCCCGACGCCGGCCAGGAGCTGGCCAGCCTGGCCCTGCGCGAGCTGCGCGCGCGCAAGGGCACGCCGGAGATCGCCGCCCTGCGCGCGGCCGGCGAGGCCATCGACCGGGTGCACCGCCGGGTGCCCGGCTGGCTGAGGCCGGGCCGCACCGAGCTGGAGGTGGCCGCCGACATCAGCGACGCCATCGTCGAGGAGGGCCACGCCCGGGCCGACTTCGCGATCGTGGCGTCCGGGCCGAACGCGGCCAGCCCGCATCACGCCCCGGCCGAGCGGGTCCTCCAGCCCGGCGACGTGGTCGTAGTGGATATCGGCGGGACCATGCCCAGCGGCTACTGCTCGGACTGCACCCGCACCTACGCGATCGGCTCGCCGCCGCCGGACTTCGCCGAGTACTACGGCGTGCTCCAGGCCGCCCAGGAGGCCGCGTGCACGGCCGTCCGGCCCGGGGTCACCGCCGAGGCCATCGACGCGGCGGCCAGGACGCCGATCACCGCGGCGGGCTACGGCCAGTTCTTCATGCACCGCACCGGCCACGGCATCGGGCTGGAGACCCACGAGGACCCCTACATCGTGTCCGGCAACGCCGAGACCCTGGTGGCCGGGCACGCGTTCTCCGTCGAGCCGGGCATCTACCCCGGCCCGCACGGCGCGCGCATCGAGGACATCGTGGTCTGCACCGAGCACGGCTTCTCGCGGCTCAACAACGTGCCGCACGACCTGGTCGTCGTGGACGCCTGAGGCACGCGAACGGCCTGAGGCACGCGGACGGCCCGGACCCCCTGGGGGTCCGGGCCGATGCGTCGGCTCTGCTAGTCCTCGACGCTGGCGCTGGCCGGGTGGCCGATGGCCAGGCCGCTCTCGGCGTCGAAGAACTGAAGGTTGGCGTTTTCCACCGCGAGCGTCGCGGACTGGCCGGGCTTGATCTGGCTGCGGGCCGCCACCCGGGCCGTCCACATGGTCTTGTTGCCCGCGAGCGGGATGGCCCCGTCCTCGTCCTCATCGGCCGCGGCCTGGGCGATGCTGACGTGCTGCACCGGCGGCGCGTCGATCGGGAAGATGACGTTGATCTCGCTGCCCAGCTCCTCGGTCACGGTGGTGGTGACCGGCATCCGCGGCCAGCTGGCCTCGGCCAGGTCCCCGTCCTCGAAGTCCGAGGGCCGGATGCCCAGGATGAACTCGCGGCCGAAGTAGGCGTCCAGGCCCGGCCGCGCGGTCAGCACCGACTGCGGGATCTCCAGGCGGTGGCCGGCGAACGTGACCGCCGGGCCATCCTCCCGGATCAGCGTGGCGGTGGCGAAGTTCATCGCCGGGGAGCCGATGAAGCCGGCCACGAACAGGTTGACCGGCGCGTTGTAGAGCACCTGCGGGCTGTCCACCTGCTGGAGCCGCCCCTCGCGCAGCACGCAGACCCGCTGGCCCAGCGTCATGGCCTCGACCTGGTCGTGGGTCACGTACACGGTGGTCACGCCCAGCCGCTCGTGCAGCTGCGACAGGGACGCCCGCATGGACACCCGGAGCTTGGCGTCCAGGTTGGACAGCGGCTCGTCCATCAGGAACGCCTGCGGCTCCCGGACGATGGCGCGGCCCATGGCCACCCGCTGCCGCTGGCCGCCGGACAGCGCGGCGGGCTTGCGCTTGAGGTACTCCTCCAGGCCCAGCATCCGGGCCACCTCGGTGACCCGGCGCCGGATCTCGGGCTTGGGGGTCTTGCGCTGCTCGAGGCCGAAGGCCAGGTTCTGCTCCACCGTCATGTGCGGGTAGAGCGCGTAGTTCTGGAACACCATCGCGATGTCCCGGTCCTTGGGCGGCAGGTCGTTGACCACCCGGCTGCCGATGGTGATCGTGCCCGAGGTGATCTCCTCCAGGCCGGCGATCGAGCGCAGGGCCGTCGACTTGCCGCAGCCGGATGGCCCGACGAGCACCATGAACTCGCCGTCGGAGATGTCCAGGCTGAGGCCGTCGACGCCCTTGGCCCCGCCCGGATAGACCTTGTCCACCTGATCAAGCACGATCTGCGCCACGAATCTTCTCTCCCGGTGTGGTTCGGCTGGCCGGCGGGTCACGTCGGCGTTGGGCCGAGAATAGCGGGCAGATGCCTATTTGTAACAGATCAGCGACCTGGGCGTTATACAGGCGTGAGGGGCGAGATCTGCCTGTTACCTGACGTACCTGCCTGTCATCCGGGCTCTGGTCGCTGCAGGCAATATCTTATGGAGGTGGAGGAGACCAACCGGAAGATTGTTTCGCTTCTGGCCCGTGATGGCCGGATGAGCTTCACCGAGCTGGCCCGGCAGACCGGCCTGTCGGTGTCCGCCGCTCAGCAGCGCGTCCGCCGCCTGGAGGAGCGCGGGCTGATCAGCGGCTACGTGGCCCTGATCAGGCCGGACGAGGCGGGCCTGCCGCTGACGGCGTTCATCTCGATCAGGCCCTTCGACGCCTCCGCGCCCGATGACGCGCCCGACCGGCTGGCCCACCTGACCGCCATCGAGGCCTGCTACAGCGTCGCGGGCGAGGAGAACTACATCCTGAAGGTCCGGGTGGCTTCCCCGGCTGCCCTGGAGAACCTGCTCCAGGAGATCCGCTCGGCGGCCAGTGTGTCGACCCGGACCACGATCGTGCTCAGCACGGCCTACGAGAACCGCCCGCCGGACCTGTAAGACCCCCCAGCTGGCACCGCGGTCAGCCGGCCCGTGGGCGGCCGAGGTGCCAGCTGGGCCCTAACCGTCGATCACCAGCAGCCGCAGCGGCGGGCTGACCTCGATCTCGACGCCGAACGGCACGATCGCTGCCGTGCCCTGGTGCGCGGCGGCGGCCTCGGCCAGCTCGCACGTCGGCACCGCCACCACCATCGAGCCACGCAGCAGCGCGTGATCGATGAGCTCGGTGTAGGCTCGCCCGTCCCCGGCCGGGGGCGCGGCCAGCACCACGTCGCGCTCGGTGATCCCCGCCTCCACGCCCAGCCGCCCGAGCCGCTCGGCCAGGTCCAGGTGCGTGATCCCGGCCTGGCCCAGCGAGCCGTCGGCGCGCCGCACATACGGCAGCAGGGCCAGCTCGTGGGCCCGCACCGGCGTCGGGTGCATGGAGCCCAGGCCGAGCAGCGAGCTGAACGGCGTGGCGCCGGGCGCCTCGCCGAATGAGATCACCTGCCGGACCCAGGACCGGTCGGCCGCGGCCAGCGCCGCCGCCGCGAACGGCGGCGAGGTGATCAGCATCCGCGCCCCGCAGTCGGCCAGCTGGCCGGCGATCTCCGGGACGCTCAGCTGCGCGGCCACCGGCGTGGGCACGCCCCCGGCGGCCCGGATCGCGTGGCAGGCCAGGATGTAGGACGCCGCGTCGGCGACGTACACGCCGACCACGTCCCGCGGCCGGACGCCGCGCCAGGCCAGCCCGGCCGCGGCCCGCTGGAGCAGGACCGCCAGTTCCGGATACGAGCACGAGGCCGGGGCCGACCCGCCGAGCAGGGCCACGTGGGCGCTGCGAGCGGCGGCGGTGTCCAGCAGCCGCTGGGTGACCGTCAGCTCGCCGACCGGTGCCTCTGCCGTCGTCATGGGATCGGTGAACCTCCTGCCCGGGTCCATCGGCAATTTCGCCGCCTCCGCGGGACCGCCGTCCCGCTGTCTTCCGTCCGCCGCGTCCGCCAGGATGTCGTCCTGGCGATAGACACGACGCTATTCACCTCTGCCCGGCCCCCGCATCGTCAGGAATATGTAGTCGGGTATGTACATTGCCCGGCGACGGCAGGCTGCGTCGGCACCCGCGGCGGCGCCCGCATGGTCCGGAGGCGGCTGCCGCTGACGCGACCGAGGCGGCCCGGCTGGCGGCCGGGCACTTGGAAAGAGCTCGCCCCGGTGCGGCCGGTCATCCCCCTCCAGGTGACCGGAAACTCCGGGGCTTCGCCTTACCTCGTAGTAAGAAGCTAGGCCCGGGCCCCGGTCGGCCGCATGCACTGAATGAGCCATTTGATTGTGCAGTCAGAGCGTCAAGCCTGGTCACGCCATATGTAGGCCAGCGCAGCGCACGGCCGCCGGGGTATGTACCCATCCGTCCGGCGAGGACCTGATCTGACCGGGCGGGCTATGTAGCGGGTCCGGCAGAGGTGTCCGATATGTAGATCAGCGGTGAGTGCCGGGCTCGCGCTCGGCCGACCAGGCCGCGACCTGGGCCCGGGAGGTGAAGCCCAGCTTGCCGAAGATGTTGGCCACGTGGCGGGCGGCGGTGGCCGGGCTGATGGTCAGCTCCGCGGCGATGCCCCGGTTGGACAGGCCGCGGGCGATCAGCCGGGCGATCTCCATCTCGCGCGCGGTCAGCGACCCCGGAGGCGTTGACCAGGCCGGGCAGCGGGGCCGCCCGGCCACGGGAGACGCCGTTGGCCGCGCCGCCCGGGCGGGCCTGCGCCGGCGGAGGTGGCGGCAGCTGGCGTCGGCCGCGCCGGCGGCGGTGGCGGATCGGCGGCCTCGTCGGCGCCGTCGTGCAGGCCCAGCGCGTAGCGCCGACCGCCTCGTGCGCGCTCAGCCCGGCGCCCTCGGCGACCAGGGCGTCGGCCGCTGGCCGCGCCGCAGCGCGCCGCCGCGCGGCGTCCTTCAGGGCCTCCAGCCGGGCCTGCGCCGGCTGGCAGGTTGTGCCCGGCGGCGCGCAGCGCCGAGGCCGGCGCCGGCCAGCTTGACCGCGCGGGCCAGGTCATCCTCCAGGACGGCCAGGGCGGCGAAGGCGTCGATGCCGCGGGCGATGGCCAGCCGCTGGCCGGTGGCCAGGCTGAGCTGGATGCTCTCGGTCAGGCTGGCGGCGGCCAGCTCGAGGTCGAGCTGGGCCAGCGCCACCCAGCCGATGCCGGCCAGGCAGCGGGCGATCTCGGGCCGGGCGTCGATCTCCCGGTACAGGCCCAGCGCGTCGCGGAAGTGGGCCAGCGCGGCGGCGTTGTCGCCGCGCTGCGCGGTCCAGCATGCCGAACCCGTACAGGGTCTGGGCGATGCCCCAGCCGTTGTTGTCGCGCAGCGTGTACAGGGCGGCTCTCGAAGGCCTGCTCGGCCTCGTCCAGCTGGCCGAGCCGGGCCAGGATCCCGGCGCGGGCAGCCGAGCGCCAGCCCTTCCTCCCAGTCACTCCAGTAACTGCCGGCCGCGCGGGCCGCCGCGACGGCCGCGTCCACGCTGGCCAGGGCCTCGTCCGGGCGGCCGCGGCCCGCAGGCTGACCAGGGCCAGGATGCGCAGCGCCCGCTGGCCCCGCCGCCGATCGCTGGCGGAGTCCGAGCAGGTCCAGCGCCGGCCTGGGCGCACCGGGCCGCCGCGTCGGAAGTCCTGCTGCTCGAAGGCCAGCTCGGCCCGGTGCACCAGGGCCCGGGCCCGGACGGGACCGGCTCGCGGCGCCGGGCCCGGCCGCACCGGCGGGGCTCGCCGATCAGGGCCAGGAACCTGTCGAACCAGCCGGTGCCCTCGGCCACGTCGCCGTAGGCCACCCAGGCGCTGCGCAGCGCGCATGCACAGCCGCAGCCCCTGCTCGGCGTCGCCGCGGCTCAGGCACTCGGCCATGGCGGCGCGGAAGTTGGGCCGCTCGACGTCGATCCGCTGGTACATCGCGACCCGGACCGGCCAGGGCGGGTCGCCCCGGACGAACGCCGCGCGCCACGATGCCCTCGGCCAGGCGCCAGCAGGTAGTCACGGTGCGCGGCCCGGATCGTCGGCCTGCTCGCCGGAGGCGGCCAGCCGGCCGGCGGCGTACTCGCCGATCGTGTCCAGCAGCCGGTAGCGGGCGTCCCCGGCCAGCTCGCCGTCCAGGCTGACCAGCGACTTGTCGATCAGCGCGGCCAGCAGGTCGAGCACGTCGTCGGCCGGGATCTGCTCGTCCGCGCAGACCTGCTCGGCCATCTCCAGGTTCCAGCCCGGAGAACACCGACAGCCGCCGCAGCAGCGCCTGCTCGGGCTCGGTGAGCAGCTCGTAGCTCCAGTCCACCGCCGCGCGCAGCGTCTGCTGGCGCACCGGCGCGGTCCGGTCCCCGGAGGCCAGCAGCTGGAACCGGTCGCTGAGCCGGTCGGCCACCTGCTCGACCGACAGCGCCCGGATCCGGGCCGCGGCCAGCTCGATGGCCAGCGGGATGCCGTCCAGCATCCGGCACAGCCGCGCCACCGCCGCGCGCGTTGTCCGGGGCCAGGGCGAATCCCGGCCGGACCGCCGCGGCCCGGTCGGCGAACAGCCGGATGGCCTCGCTGCTCCGGCAGCTCGTCGGCGGGCCTCCGGTCCGCGCGGTCGGCAGCTCCAGCGGCGGGACCCGCCAGACCGTCTCGCCGCGGACCCGCAGCGGCTCCCGGCTGGTCGCGACCACCCGGACCCAGCGGCAGCCGGCCAGCAGCTGCTGGCACCAGGGGCGCGCACGCGTCGACCAGGTGCTCGCAGGTGTCCAGGATGAGCAGCAGCTCGCCGGGAGCGCAGCGCGTCGGCCAGGGTCTCGGCCAGCGCCCGGTCCGGCTCCTCCCGGATGCCCAGGGTGGCGGCGACCCGGCGCGGTACCAGGTCGGGGTCGGCGCAGGTCGGCCAGCTCGGCCAGCCAGGTCCCGTCGGGGAAGTCCGGCGGCCAGCTCGGCCGCGAGCCGCAGCGCCAGCCGCGTCTTGCCGATGCCGCCCGGCCCGCACAGGGTCAGCGCGCGGACGTCGGTGAGCAGCATGCCAAGCTCCGCCAGGTCGCGCTCGCGGCCGACGAAGCTGTTCGGCTCGGCCGGCAGGTTTCCGGCGCTGAGCAGGATCTCGGTCGTCATGGCCCTCTGGAATGGTTGCCCGCCCCAGGGCCATTGTCGCACCCCGCCGCTGCGCAGCGCCCGATCCCTGCGTATCCGGGTACGCCCGATTCGCCCGGATTCCCGGCTAGCCGACTGATCGACCACCTCGCGGCCTCGCTGTAGCGGGCCCGGCCGAAGTACATGACCTTGGCCAGCACCCACCAGCGCTGGCCTGGCCGGGCGTCGGCAGGCGCGGTGACGGGGAAGCTCAGCAGGGCGGCTGCGCCGGGCGCGACGCGCGAACCCGGAGGTCCAGCGCGCGCAGGAACGCCCAGCTGCCCGCCGGGGAGATCAGCTGGACCTCGCCCGCGGATCTCGCTGGCCGCGCGGCTGGCCACCGTGACCTCGATCACGCCGGCCTCGCCCGGCGCGAGCTCGCAGCTGGCGGCGGGCCACGGTCAGCTCCACCTCGGCCGGTCGATGGCCCGCGGCCTCGGCTCGCTGGCCGCCAGCAGCCTCGGCCGCAGCCAGTCCGGCGGCTCGGCGCGGGCCGGCCCGCCCGACGGCGACCAGCGCGGCGTCCTCGATCTGCTGGCCGGCCTGGTCGCGGATCCGGCGGCGGTGACGAACTGGTGCCCGGCGGCCGTCCCGGCCGGGCCGGCGGACGGCCAGCTCCCATCCGGCGTGGCCGCGGCCGGGCAGGTCGTAGCGCAGCGGGCCCGCCGGGCTCGACGGCCAGGCCGGCCGCGGCGTCGATCCGATCTCGCCCGCGGCCGGATCGGGCCCGCAGGCCACGGTCAGCCGGAGCGACCCCGTTCGGGATGGACGACGGCCACCCGAGCGGGCGACAGGTGCACGGCGACCGGCAGGTTGCCGGCCGGCGCCGGTCCCTTGCCGTGCAGCCAGTAGCGGGCGTAGACCGGCTGGGCCGGCTCGGGGGCCCGGCGGGTACGGCCTGCTCGGCGGGCCTGGCCGGATCGGCCGGGGCAGCCGGGCGGCCAGGGCGCGGGCGTGACCGCGAGGGTGGCCACCCCGGCCGCGGGCACCAGGACCGGGGCCGCGCCGTCGCGCGAGCGCGACCGGCTCACCGACGGCGTCCTCGGTCAGGCTGGGGCCGCGGGCCGCGGTCAGGCCGGTGAACAGGGTGACCCTGGCGGTCACCGGGCCGCTGCCGGCGTCGCGCAGCCGGACGGTCACGCCGTCGGCCGGGCTCGGCGCGCCGCCCCCGGCCCGGGGGCCAGCGGGTTGCCGCGCGGCTTGAGCGCGGTCAGCACGGCGGCCGGCGGCTCGACGCTGGCCAGGCTGGCCCGTGCCGGGCAGCGGCCCGGCGTGCCGTCCCGGTGGCCACTGCCAGCAGCGGGGCGTTGTAGTCGAGGCCCTGCGCCGGCCAGCCCGGCCTCGCGCCAGTCGCCGGGCCCGGCGGCCAGCGCGTACTCGAAGGTGTGGCTCCAGTGCTGCCAGGCGAAGCTGGTGCCGTCGGGCGCTGTCCGGGGCTCGCCGTCGATCCAGACCCCGCACGGCCAGGCGCTGCAGGCGCGCATCAGCGCCATCGTCGCGGTGCCGTCCGGGGTGACCAGGCCGCTGGGCGTGCCGCGGTTCAGCAGCGCCACGCTGCGCGGCGGCCAGCGCGGTCGCCGGCCCCCCGGCGACGTCCGGCCCGGCGGCCTCGCCCGGCCCGGCTTTCTGGTCCGGCCCGGCCGGGACCTCGATGACCGCGTCGGCCAGGTCATCGGCGACCGCGCGGACCGCGGCGGCCAGCCCGCCGGCGCCGTCCCCGGCGACGATCAGCACCGGCAGGTCGGCCGGCCCGCGCAGGTCCGCGCCGGCCGCGAACGCGTCGGCCCGGCTGCGGGCGGCCGGGCACCCAGACCCGCGCCGTCCCGGTCGTCGCGTCAGCTGGGCCGCCAGCTGCCTCGGCCTAGCCGGGCCCGGCCGCGGCCAGCACGGCCGCGGTGAACGAGCTGGCCTCGGGACCGCCCAGCGCAGATCCGGAAGTCGGGCAGGTTGGAGTCCACCTCGATGTCGCCGTAGCGCGGCCCGTCCGGCCGCGAGCAGGTCGCGGTCACGCCCTGCCCGGCCAGCGCGGCGACCAGGCCGCGGACATCGGCGCCGGTCAGCCGGCCCGGCGCCGGCACGGCGGCGTGACCACCTCGGCGACGCCGATGGCCTGGCAGCTGCGGCGCGCCGGCGCCGCCGCCCAGCGCGACCCGGGCCGTCGAGCCGACGCCGAACCACTCGCTGGGCTGGGTTGTCCAGCGTGAACTCGTGCTCCGCCACGTCGGTGTCGGCCGGGCCCGGCGGCCGCCCGATCACCGAGACCGCGGTCTGGTAGACCGGCAGCCCGCCCGGCACGTCGGCCGGGAACGCCACCCGCAGCAGCCGGTCCTGGCCGATCGAGCCGTCCACGTGGGTGCGGAACTCGACCGCGGTCCGCGCCGTCCCACAGCAGTGTCTCCTGGTCACGGTGCAGCCCGCCCAGCTCAGCCGCGCCGACCAGCCGCGGGCCCACCGGGCAGCGCTCGGCCCGGACCCGGGCCGGGCCCGGGCCGAGCCCGCGCCCGGCCCGCGCCGGGCACAGCAGCCACGGGCCCTCGCCCCAGCGCGGGTGGCGGGCGTGCTCCGGCTGCAGCGACCAGCTCGTTGCCGGGGCCGCGGCCAGCAGCTCGGTGCCGCCCGCAGCCGGATGCTGGTCAGCGTGCCGCCCCTGGCCGGGTCGGCGGTCACCGTGAACGGCCTCGTTCTCGATCGCATGGTTCCCGATCGCGCTGGCCGGGCCCGGCTGCCAGCCCGCCGCCCGGCCTCCGCCGCGGCCGGGCCGGCCAGGTAGGTGCGGTAGCCGACGCCGGGCACCTCGCGGGCGCAGAACGTGACCGTCAGCTCGGCCAGGGTTCCGTCGGCGTGCCTGGCCACCCCCTCGGCCAGGAACGGCACCGCGGCCCCGGTGTCGTCGCGCAGCTCCAGCCAGCTGCGGCGAACCCCGGCGCCGCCAGCCGGGCGCCGCGGGCGCAGCGACCGTGGTCACCATGCCCGACCGCGGCCAGGACAGGGTGTTGAACACCACGACGGCCAGGCCCTCGCCCTGTCGGCCGGGTCGGCGGGCGCGGCCGGCCGGCGGTGTCGGCCAGCCCGGCCAGGTGGCCGGCCGCGGCGTCGCGGGCCGTCGCCGCCGCGCTGCCAGGCCTCCCGCCAGCCGGCCAGCAGGTCCAGGTAGACCTGGTCGCCCTCGGTGCCGGTGATCGCGTCGTGGTGCGCGCCGAAGACCAGCAGCCGCCAGGCCTTGTCCAGGCTGGCCGCCGGGTAGCGGGCGCCCGCCAGCCAGGCCAGCGTGGCCAGCCGCTCGCCGTCCAGCACCGCCGTCTCGGCCGCCCGCTGGGCCTGCTTGGTGTCGATGTAGGAGACGTCCTTGCCGGTGTAGACCGGGTTCATGTCCCTGGTCTGCGGCGTGATCCAGACCTCGCCCGCGGGCCGCGCCTCGGCCGCGTGACCGCGGCGAAGAACTCGCCCGGCACCGCGGTCACGAACCGCGGCCACGTGTACCGCGGCGTTCCAGTCCCGGTGGATCGCGGTCGCCCAGCGGGACGGGATGACGTGGTCGCCGCCCACCGGCAGCAGCACGTTGCGGGTCGCCGCGACCGGCGCCAGCTCGCAGGAACTGCTGGTAGGCCGCCTCGCTCGGCGCCGCGCCAGGTCGGTCGGCCTGCTGGGTGCCCCAGCCCGGCCGAGTAGTGGTTGGCCATGTAGCTGGTCAGCAGCCCGGTGCCGTCCGGGGACAGCCACTCGAACTCGGCGGCGAACTGCATCAGCCGGTTGTCGCCCGCCGTGCGGCCCGGCCCCCACTGGTGGAACGGCCCGCGCGCCCACGAGGACGCGGCCAGCCCGGCCGCCGCCATCAGGCCCGGGTAGGCCGGGTCGAAGCCGAACGCGTCCAGCATCCACGCGGTGCGCGGGTCGCCGCCCAGCACGTCGCGCTGGTAGGCCATGCCCGTAGACGGCGTTGCGGATGGTGGACTCGGCGCAGGTCAGGTTGGTGTTGGGCTCGTTGTAGCTGCCGCCGACCAGCTCGATCCGGCCCGCCGCGATGAAGTCCAGCAGGTCGGCCCGGTCCTCGGGATGCGCGTCGAAGTGCGGCTTGAGGTAGTCGATCTCGGCCAGCACGAACTTGTAGTCCGGGTCCCGGCGGGCCTCGTCCAGGTGCAGCGCCACCAGCTCGAACGCGGTCCGGACCTCGGGCAGCTGGCCGTTGTCGCCGGGCAGCAGCAGCCGGGTCTGCAGGAACTGGCCCTGGGTGCTCCACCACACCGGGTCGTAGTGGAAGTGGCTGACCATCCACATGGTCCAGCCCGGCTCGGCGATGGTCACCTCGGCGGCCTGCTCGGCCCGGCCGCCGGCGCCCGGCGTCGGCGATCACGGTCACCGGCCGCGGTGCGCGCCCGGCCCGGCGGGCGCGGCCACCTCGATGCCGACCTCGGCCACGTGCTCGCCGCCAGGTCGCCGGCGGCGGCACGCCGGCCAGCACGGCCGGCGTCGGCGTGCTCACCCCGGCGCCGGTGATCGCCACCGTAGCCGGCGCCGGTCGCCGTCGGCCAGGTGACCTGCACGATCTGCCGGGGCCGGGCGGCGGGGCCGGGAACAGCATGGTCGAGGTGACGTCGCCGATCCGCATGCTCACATCGTCGCACGCGCGGCCGACGCGGCCGCCCCGGCGCTGGTTACGATTCGGGTAACCGGCCGGTGCACCAGTCCCCGGCCCGGTCGCAGGGCGGAGTGTGACGCCGATGCCTGAGCCCGCGTGACGCTCAAGGATGTCGCGCGGCGGGCCGGGCGTGCACCCGGCCACCGCCTCGCGGGCGCTCAACCCGGAGACCCGGCTGCTGGTCAGCGACGCCACCGCGCGCCGGGTCACCGACGCCGCCGCGGCCCTCGGCTACCGGCCCAACGCGGTCGCCCGCAGCCTGCGCACCCGCCGCTCGCACACCATCGGCGTGCTGATCCCTGACCTGAACAACCCGCTGTTCCCGCCGATGGTCCGCGGGCCTGGAGGACCGGCTGGCGGCCGACGGCTACGTCGACCCTGATCGGCAACACCGACGGCCGGGCCGAGCGCGAGTACCAGGTGTTCGAGCAGATGCGCGCCCGGCACGTGGACGGCTACGCGTTCGCCACCGCCCGGCTGCACAGCCCGCTGCTGGCCGAGGCGGCCAGGGACGGCCTGAACGTGGTGCTGATGAACCGGATCGCCGACGACAACAGCTTCCCGTCGGTGTCGGTCGACAACGAGCTGCGGCGCCCGGCTGGCCGTCGACCACCTGATCGCGGCTGGGCCACCGCGCAGATCGCCCACCTGGCCGGCCCGCAGGGCCTGTCCACCGGGCTGAACCGCTACCGCGGCTTCCTGGCCGCCATGCAGGCCGCCGGGCGGCCGCGCCGACCCGGCCTGGTCCGTGTTCGCGCGAGGCGTTCACCGATCGAGGAGGGCCACCGCCTGCGGCCGCGCAGCTGCTGGCCGCCGATGCCCGGCCTGACCGCCGTCGCGGCCGGCAACGACATGCTCGCCGTCGGCTGCTACGAGGCCATCGAGGAGGCCGGGCTGAGCTGCCCCGGCCGACGTGTCGGTGGTCGGGTTCAACGACATGCCGTTCATCGACCGGCTGCGGCCGCCGCTGACCACCGTCGCCTTCCCGCACTACCAGCTCGGCACCGAGGCCGCGGGCATGCTGCTGGCCCGGCTGGCCGGGACGCCGGGCCCGGTCAAGTCCATGCTGCGGCGCCGGTTCGCGGTCCGGGCTCGACCCGGAGCTGGTCAGGTCCGGCGCGGCCTAGCCGACGGTCGGCCCGGCCGGCGCGGCCTGGCAGCCCGGCGCCTCGGCTAGCCCGGCGCCCGGGCCCGGCCAGCGGCGGCCAGCGCTCCAGCGCCGGGCTCAGCCGGTGCAGCCGCCAGTCGTCCAGCGGCCGGCGCCGAGCGCGGCGTAGAACCCCAGCGCCGGGGCGTTCCAGTCCAGCACCGCCCAGTCCAGCCGCGCGTAGCCGCGCTCGACGCAGAGCCGCGGCCAGCTCGGCCAGCAGGGCCCGGCCCAGCCCGGACCGGCGCCCGCCGGGCGTGACGTACAGGTCCTCCAGGTACATGCCGGGCCGGCCGGTCCAGGTGGAGTAGTTCAGGAACCACAGCGCCAAGCCGGCCACCCCGCCGCCGGGCCCCTCGGGCCGGCCACGTGCGCGAACACCGCCGGGTCCGGGCCGAACAGCGTGGCGGTCAGGCTCCGCCTCGGTGACCACGACCTCGTCCAGGGCGTGCTCGTAGTCGGCCAGCTCGCGGATCAGCCCGAGGATGGCGGGCACGTCGCCCGGCCGCGCGGTCCTGATCATGCCGGGGACCGGAACCGGTACCGCAGCCGGAACCGCTCGGCGGGGATGATGATGTCGGCGGCCTCGACGGCCCGCTCGCCGGCCAGGTGCACGCGCTCCACGACCATCACGGTAGCGCCCGCGGCGATGCCCAGTGCGCCTGGCCTCGGCCAGCAGGGCTGGCCGGGCCGACAGCTCCTCCACGACCTGGTCGGCGGCCAGGCCGGCCGTGCCCGGGGGCCCGTAGCTGATCGTGAGCTGGACCGGGTCGCCGTCGCAGGTCTCCAGGCTCCGGGTGGCGATGGCCGGGGCGCCGGCGGCCAGGCCGAGCCGGCGGGTGATGTGCGGCGGCGGCACCAGCGTCTCGACCCGGCGCTCGGCGGCCTCCGGCGAGCCGTCCAGCCCGAACGGCGAGCCGGGGCCGGCCGCCCGGTCGTGCTCCAGGTGCCGGGCCACGACCAGCCGCCGCACGTACGAGCCCGAGCCCGCCCTGGCCTCGATCAGCCCCTCGCTGGCCAGCACCTGGAGCGCGTGCTTGGCCGCCGTCTCGCCCACGCCGTACCTGGTGATGATGGCGTTGCGCGACGGCACCCGGGCGCCGGGCTGGAGCGAGCCGTCCCGGATCCGCGCGCGCAGGTCCTCGAGCACCCGGAGGTAAACCGGGTCGGTCGACGCGCCCATCCGCTGCCCCCCGGAGAGCTAGCCGCTGCCCTCCTCGAGCAGCAGGTGGTAGCCGTTCGGCGTCCGGGCGTGCAGCACCCGGTACTGCCAGTCGGGGCTGGGCGTCATCAGCTCCTCGCGGAACCGCACCCCGGCCTCGCCCAGCCGCTTCTTGGCCAGGTCCAGGTCGCTGACGCCGAACTGCCAGGTCAGGACCTGATCGGGCCGCGACGGCGAGAAGCCCTCCCGCCATTCGATGCCGAACTCGAGCTGGCCGTGCCCGAGGGCCAGGAAGTACGGATACTCCGGACCTTCGTAGGTCACGTGAAAGCCCAGGCGGACGTAGAAGTCCCGTTCAGCCTGAAGGTCGCTGACGAAGAGAATCGGAATGATCCGGCTGAACAATGCCGCCATAGCGCGACATCGTAGCGACCCGGCGCGACTAGGGTGGCGGTGTGCCCGCAGCAGCAGATAAACATCTGGTAGAGGTCGCCGCATGCCAGCTCAGCCTGCGTGTCGGCGAGGTCGGCCCGAATCGCGCCGCGGCCCTGGAGGCGGTTCGCGCCGCGGCGGCCGCGGGAGCCCGGATCATCGTCCTGCCCGAGCTGACGCCGTCCGGATACGTGTTCGAGAGCCCGGACGAGGCCAGGTCACTGGCCGAGCCCGCCGACGGGCCGACGGTGACCGAGTGGGCGGCCGAGGCGGCCCGGCTCGGGGTGATCATCGTCGGCGGCTTCTGCGAGCTGGGCGACGACGGCCTGCTCTATAACAGTGCGGTGCTCGCCGACCCCGGCGGCGTCCGGGCGGTCTACCGCAAGGTGCACCTGTGGGACGCCGAGAGCGACTTCTTCGTGACCGGCAGCGCGCCGCCGCCGGTGGTGGACACCGCAGTACGGCCGGATCGCCATGATGATCTGCTACGACGTCGAGTTCCCCGAGTGGGTCAGGCAGCCCGCGCTGGCCGGGGCCGACCTGCTCGCCGTGCCGACCAACTGGCCCGCCGAGCCGGTGCCGCCGGGGGAGCGGCCCATGGTCGTGACCAACGTGCAGACGGCGGCGTTCGCCAACCACATGTTCATCGCGGCGGCCTGCCGGGTCGGCGCCGAGCGCGGCGTGAGCTGGGTCGGCGGCAGCATCATCGCGGGACCGCACGGCTATCCGCTGGCCGGGCCCGGCCGGGCCGGACGACCCCGAGATCCTGGTGGCCGGCTGCGACCTGCGGGCGGCCCGGTCCAAGGCGACCAGCGCCCGCAACGACCCGCACCGGCGACCGCAGGCCCGCGCTGTACGCCTGAGCGGCACGCCCGAGCTGTGCTCTCCGCCGGCCCCGCGGGGCCGGGGCTAGCGGCGGCGGGCCAGGGTCAGGCCGTCGCCGACCGGCAGCAGCACCAGGTCCACCCGCGGGTCGGCGGCGGCGTGGTCGTTGAACGCCCGCATGCCGGTGACCTGGGAGTCGGTGACCGCCGGGTCGGCCACCTCGCCGCCTTGCAGGGTGTTGTCGACCAGGATGATCCCGCCCGGCCGGATCCGGGGCACGATCTCGTCCCAGTAGCCGACGTAGCCGATCTTGTCAGCGTCGATGAAGGCCAGGTCCAGGTGCGGGCCGTCGGGCAGCGCGCGCAGCGTGTCCAGGGCCGGGCCCAGCCGCAGCTCGATCCGGTCGGCCAGCCCGGCCCGCTGCCAGTACTCCCGGGCCAGCGCGGTCCAGTCCTCGCTGACGTCGCAGCAGGTCAGCCTGCCGCCCTCGGCCAGGCCGCGGGCGATGCAGATGGCCGAGTATCCGGTGAACGTGCCGACCTCCACGGCGCTGCGGACCCCGGTCAGCCGGGTCAGCAGGGTCATCAGCGCGCCCTGGTCCGGGCCGATCTGCATGCCCGACGGGCCGGGGAACCGCCGGGCGGTCTCGGCCGCCAGGCCGGTCAGCACCTCATCGGGCGGGCTGGCGTGGGCGATCAGGTAGTCCTGGAGTTCCTGGCTCAGGTGCCAGCTGCGACCGGTCATCGCAGCATGCTAGCCAGGCCGCCGGCGCTGGCTCACCCGGCGGGTGGTTTGGCTGGTGGCTGCGTGGGCACCGGCCGGCGGGGCATACGCTCTTGGGCATGGCGTCGCACGCACCCGCACCGCCGCTGAGCTTCCTGCCGAGCCCGCCGGTCGACGGCTTCCACGTCGGACCGCTGTTCGTGCACTTCTACGGGCTGATGTACGTCATCGGCATCGCGCTCGCCATCTACATCACGCGGCGGCGGTGGCGGGCGGCCGGCGGCGACCCCGCCCTGGTCGCCGACGTGGCCACCTGGGCCGTCCCGGCCGGCATCATCGGCGGGCGGGTCTACTTCGACATCACCACGCCGGACCAGATCCCGCACGTGTGGTACGGCGTCTTCGCCGTCTGGACCGGCGGCCTGGGCATCTGGGGCGGTATCGCGTTCGGGGCGGCGGCCGGCATCTGGCGGGTCCGGCGCACCGGGGCCAGCGCGGGAGACTTCGGCAACGCGATCGCCCCGGCCCTGCTGGTGGCGCAGGCCGTCGGCCGCGTCGGCAACTACTTCAACCAGGAGCTGTTCGGCAAGCCCAGCGGGCTGCCCTGGGCCCTGGAGATCTCGCACGCGCACCGCGTCTCGTCCGGCCTGCCGGCCCAGTACCTGGCCGACCGGACCTTCCAGCCGACCTTCCTGTACGAGCTGATCTGGGACCTGGCCCTGGCCGCGGCGCTAGTGTGGATCGGGCACCACCGCAAGATCCGGCCCTGGGGGCTGTTCGCGCTCTACATCGCGGGCTACTCGGCGTTCCGCATCTTCGAGGAGTCGCTGCGGATCGACACCTCGGTGCACTTCCTGGGCCTGCGGCTGAACTTCTACGTGGCCACCATCGGCACGATTGCCGGGCTGGCCTGGTTCACGGCCATCCAGCGCCGCGCCGCCCGTACCGAGCCGCCGGACGGCCCCGGGCCCGCGGACGACAGCGCGGGCGGGGATGAGCCTGCCAAGGCGGGGGACGCGACCGACGGCGCCGGCGCCCCGGCGGGCGACGAGTCAGGCCAGGACCGCAATGGCACCGCGGTCCAGTCCAGCCCCGCCGCCGAGTAGCTGTTACGGATCATGATCCATAACAACGAGGTCTGATAACAGCAAGAAGCGGCGCAGCCGCGGGCCGGGATGCCGGGCTGCGAGCGACAAACCGGGTGGACGGGGCCACCGGCGGTCGGGCAGCATGCTGCGACCGTGGACACCCGTCAGGACCCGCCGCCGGGGCGGCTGCGCGCGGCGGCCCGTGGCCTGGCCGCGGCGGTCGCACGCGCCCGGCCGGACCTGAGCCCGCTGCGGCACTCGGCCGACTTCCGCCGGCTCTACGCCGGGCAGGCGGCCAGCTTCGCGGGCAGCATGATCACCTACGTGGCCGAGCCGTTCCAGATCTACCAGCTCACCCACTCCTCGCTGATGGTCGGCCTGCTCAGCGTGGCCGAGCTGATCCCGCTGGTGCTGGCCGCGCTGCTGGGCGGCGCGCTGGCCGACGCCCTGGACCGGCGGCGGATCATCCTGGTCACCGAGGCCTGCGGCCTGATCGTCGCCCTCGGGCTGGCGGCCAACGCGGCCGCCTGGCGGCAGGTGTGGGTGCTGTTCGTGCTCAGCGTCGTCGGGGCCGGCTGCTCCGGGCTGCAGCGGCCCTCGCTGGAGGCGCTGGTGCCGCTGCTCACCCCGCGCGAGGACCTGTCCGCCGCGGCGGCGCTGAGCGGCCTGCTGGGCAACGCGGCCCAGGTGCTCGGCCCGCTGCTGGGCGGCACCCTGATCGCCGCCGCCGGGCTGCGCTCGGCCTACCTGGTGGACGCCGGGAGCTGCGTCGTCGGGCTGGTCATGTTCGTCCGGCTGCGGTCGTTCCCGCCCGAGCCCGAGGCGGACCGGCCCAGCCTGCGGGGCATCGCCGAGGGGCTGCGCTATGTTCGCGGGCGGCCCGAGATTCTCGGCACGTACCTGGTCGACATCGCGGCGATGTTCTTCGGCGCGCCGTTTGCGCTGTTCCCGGCCTACGCCGCCAGGGTCGGCGGGCCGGCCGTGCTCGGCCTGCTGTACGCCGCGCCTGGCTGCGGCGCGCTGCTGATCAGCGCCACCAGCGGCTGGGCCCGGCACGTGCACCGGCACGGCCGGGCCATCGCGCTGGCCGCCTGCGGCTGGGGCCTGGCCATCGCCGCGTTCGGCCTGGCGCCGGGCCTGTGGTGGGGGGTGGCCGCGCTCGCGGTGGCCGGCGGGGCCGACATGATCAGCGGCATCTTCCGGATGACCATGTGGAACCAGACCATTCCCGCCCGGCTGCGCGGCCGCCTGGCCGGGCTGGAGATGATCAGCTACACCACCGGCGAGCCGCTGGGCAACCTGGAGTCCGGGCTGGCTGCCGCGGTGACCGGCTCCACCCGGCTGGCCATCGTGTCCGGCGGAGTGGCGTGCGTGGCCGGGGCGATCGTGGTCACCGCCGCGCTGCCCATGCTGTGGCGCTACGACGCGAGAACGCCGCCGGATGAGGGGCGGTCACACGCCGGAGAACCACCGGAAGTGACAGCCAGGCCGGCGGACCTGGAACTATGAGACGGTGTCCTCTCCACGCCTCCAGTGGGCGGTCGGCGGGTTTTTCGCCGCCTGGGCCGTCGCCCGCCTGACCGCCGCCGATCGCTTCGCCCCGCTCGAGCGTGCGACGGTGCCCCTGCTGTCGCTCTCCCCGCAGGTCGCGGCCGGGGCCGGGCTGGCCGCGCTGGCGCTGCGCCGGACCGGCCCGTCGGCCACCGCCGCGCTGGCCGGCACCGCCCTGGCCGCCACCCTGGCGCCGCGGGTCATCCCCAGCCGCCAGCCGCCCGCCGATGGCCCGGTGCTGCGGCTGCTGACGGTCAACATGCACTACGGCAAGGCGGCCGGGCCGGGGATCGTCGCCCTGGCCCGCCGGCTCCGGGTGGACGTGCTGTTCCTGCAGGAGCTCGGCGACGACGGCAGCACCCGGCTCAAGGCGGCCGGACTCGGCGAGCTGCTGCCGCACCTGATGGACGACGGCCGGACCTACCGGTACCGGGGCAGCGCCATCTACGCCCGCTACCCGCTGCGCGAGGGCCTGCCCATCCGGCCCAGCTTCGCCTCCCAGCCCACCGCCCGGCTGGACCTGCCCGGCGGCCAGGCCGTGCAGCTGGTCTGCGTCCACCCGCATCCGCCGTTCCCGCCCTGGGTGGCCGAGGCCGTGCCGCGCTGGCGCAGTGAGCTGGAGACCCTGCCCGGCCCCGGCCGCCAGCCCGGCGACCTGCCCATCGTGCTGGCCGGGGACTACAACGCCACCCTCGACCACGCCGAGTTCCGCCGGCTGCTGCGCCGCGGCTACGTGGACGCGGCCAGCCGGGTCGGCCGCGGGCTGACCCCGACCTGGGGCCCCGAGCCGACGGCGGGCCGCCCCGCGCTGCTGGCCTTCGACCATGTGGTCGTCGACCCGCGGTGCGCGGTGCTGGCCACCTCGGCCCACCCGCTGCCGGGCAGCGATCACCGCGGGCTCTACGCCGAACTGCGGCTACCAGCTACCACTGTCTGAGCTACCACTGTCTGAGTCTTTACCGGGAGCACGATCGGCCCGGCGGCGCTCGGTGAGGCGGCGGGCCTTGGCCTGCGCGCCGCAAAATTCCATCGTGCACCAGCGCCGCGAGCCGTTGCGGCTGCGGTCCAGGAACAGCCAGCCGCAGCCCTCGTGCTCCGGCGGGCAGATGCCCAGCCGGTCCAGGTCGGCCTGGCACAGCGCGTCCACCGCGATGGCGGCCGCCCGGTCCGGGATCAGCAGGGCCGGCGCCGAGCCGACCACGAGGCGGACGCCGGGCCCGTCCCGGCCGCCGAGCCTCAGGCTGGACCGGGCCATCGCCGCGCTCCAGCGCAGGGACAGGTAGTCGAGGGCCTGCTCGGCGCCGGTGCCGGGCTGAGCGTAGTCCGGGCCGAGGCCGGCCGCCAGCGCGGTGAACAGCGCCTCGCGGATCTGGATGACCGAGGCCAGGGCGCTCCCGGCGGCCTGGGGTGCCTCGTGCCAGGCCCGCGCGATCTCCGCCGCCTCCCGCTCGTCGACCAGGTCGGCGCGCCGGGCCCAGGTCAGCAGGTCATCCGGCGTGCCGAGGTGGTCGTGCCGGCCAGCGACGGGCAGCCTCGGCTCGACCGTGTTGACCAGATCGATGGCCGGATGCCCGCCAACCATCGGCAGCTCCGCGATGCCTGACGCAACCATGGAGATAATGCTACCATTGAAATGAGTTACGGAGGTAGCAACGTGGCCTGTGTCGGAGTGGTCCGTGTCCAAGCGATCCGTGCCAAAGGAGTGAGTCGATGAGTGAGACCGGAGCATGGGCGGGTTCCTGGGCGCGCGGCGCCACTGCGGACCGCCCGGGCGCCCGACGCCAGGGGCGCCGCGCGGCCGGGCTGTGGGCGCTGTTCTATGCGCAGACCCTGCTGGCGGAGTCGACGGATGCGTTCGCGCTGGCCGAGGACGACCGCTACCGGCTGGGCGCCGAGCGCGGCGCCGCCGGCGACGGGCTGAGCCTGCGCTATCGGTAGTCCGGCGACGCCGGACCAGGCAGCCGCTCGTGCCGCGCCGCCACTATCGTGGGGATTAGTACCCGAACGACCCATCGGAGCGTTCTTATGCCGAAATCCATCGCTGTGTTCGGGGCCGGACCCGGCCTCGGCCAGGCGGTCGCCCGTCACTATGCGCGCGAGGGCTACGCCGTCACGCTGGTGGGTCGCCGCCCGGAGCCGCTTGACCGGCTGGCCAAGGATCTGACCAGTGCCGGGGCGACCGCGCACGTCATCACCGCCGACCTGGCCGACACCGGTGCCACGCCCCGGCTGGCCGAGCAGATTCGCGCGAAGGCCGGCCACCTCGACGCCTTTTACTACGCGCCCACCCCGAACACCGGGTTCGTGTCCGCGGCCAGCCTGACCCCGCAGCACGCCGAGAGCTTCATGCCGCTGATCTTCTACACGATGCTGGCTCTCGTGCAGGAGTTCCTGCCGCACATGCTCGAGCAGGGCGACGGCGCCATCCTGACCGCACAGGGCGGCAGCACCGTGCAGGGCCTGCCGAACATGAGCGGCCCCAGCCCGGCCCAGGCCGCCCAGCGCAACTACCTGCAGGCCCTGCACACCGAGGTAGCCGGGAAAGGCGTCTACGTCGGCATGCTCTACATCGGTGCCGCCATCAGGCACAGCGGCTTCCACACCGAACTGGAGAAGGCCAGAGCCGCGGGCGAACCGGTCTGGGAGATGCCGGTCGTCGACCCCGAACACCTGGCCGGCCTGCTCTGGACGATGCACAGCACCAAGGGTCAGCCGGAAGCCAGGTATCCGTAGCCTGGTCCGCCTCGCCCCGGTAGCTCCTGGCCGCCCCGACCCCCCAGGTCCCTCCCATAGCTCGCATAAGCCCCAGCAGTCTCTCGACCCCGTCCCAGAACCGGCTTCGTATGATCGAAACAGGCGGCCAGGGGGCATAGCTGACCAGGGGCAACGGGGGACGGGGGTACCCCAGCGAGCGAGCGGAACCGGCCTGACGGCCGGGCGGACGCCACGATGACCGTCGCGGGGACGACTCCGTCCACCGCGCCTACAACCGCGCCCGCCGAGCCGTCGGCGCCAGCCCGCGGCCGGCCGCGCCACCCGGGTCGGCCGCGCCACCCGGGCCGGCCAACGGCCAGCACCTCCCGCCGCACGAGCCGAACGAGCCGGGCGAGCCGCACGAGCTGCCCTTCGACCCGGCCGACCCGCTGGCCGCCTACCTTCTTAACGCGGGCCGGGCGGTGGACATCCGCGAGCTGAACATCAGCTCCCCGGCCCTGGCCGGGCTCCGGGACGCCGGGGTGGTCCTGGTCATCCCGCTGATTTCGGCGGGGACCCTGACCGGCGTGCTCAGCCTGGGACCGCGCCGGTCGGAACGGGACTACTCGGCCGGCGACCGGAAGCTGCTCAGCGCCCTGGCCGGGCACGCGGCCCCGGCGCTGCGGGTGGGCCAGCTGGTCCGGCGGCAGCAGGCGGAGGCGCGGCAGCGGGAGCGGACCGAGCAGCAGCTGAAGGTGGCCCAGGTCATCCAGCAGCACTTCCTGCCCCGGACGCCGGACCTGGGGGGCTGGCGGCTGACCGCCTGCTACCGGCCGGCGCTGACCGTGGGCGGGGACTTCTACGACTTCATCCCGCTGCCGGGCGACCGGCTGATGGTGGTGATCGGCGACGTCACCGACAAGGGGGTGCCGGCCGGCACTGGTGATGGCCAGCGCGCACGCCATGCTGCGCAGCGCGGCGCCCCGGCTGATCAGCCCGGGCGCGGTGCTGCGCACGGTGAACGAGCAGCTGTGCCGGGACACGCCGGAGCAGATGTTCGTGACCTGCCTGGCCGTGGTCCTGGATCCGGCCACGGGGCGGGTCACGTTCGCCAATGCGGGGCACGACGTGCCCTATGTACATACCGCCGACGGAGTCGGG
This sequence comes from uncultured Actinomycetota bacterium, assembly GCA_963730265.1. Lineage (GTDB taxonomy): Bacteria > Actinomycetota > Actinomycetes > Streptosporangiales > Streptosporangiaceae > DASUBV01. Next base: position 1,618,936 of record CAVSRG010000009.1, on the reverse strand, counting down.
GAGCTGCGGGCCAGGGGCATGCCACTGGGGCTGATGCCGGGCATGAGCTACGAGGAGAAGGCGTTCGCGTTCCGGGCCGGGGACTTCGCGCTGCTGCACAGCGACGGGCTGGCCGAGGCGCACGGGCCCGACCGGGAGATGTTCGGGTTCGAACGGGTGGCGGCGCTGGTCGGCCGGGCGGCGTCGAGCGACACGCTGATCGACCTGTGCCTGTCCGAGCTGGCCGCGTTCACGGGGCCGGGGCACGAGCAGGAGGACGACATCACGCTGGTCTCGATGCGGCGGACCCGGCCATGACCGCGGACCCACCGGACACGGCGGAGCGGCTGGCCTCGTTCGCGGTGGCCAGCGTGCCGGGCAACGAGCGGGAGGCGCTGGACCAGGTCGCGCGCAGCGTGGCCGGGCTGATCCCGCCGGCCCGGCTGGACCGGCTCAAGACGGCGGTGGCCGAGGCGACGGCGAACGCCATCGAGCACGGGCACGGCGGCCGCCCGGACCTGCCGGTGGACATCGAGGTGTACCGCCTGGGCGAGCAGGTCGTGGTGACGATCGCCGACCAGGGACCCGCCCAGCACGCCCAGAACGGCGGGAACGGCGACCGGCCGGAGGACCACGCCGAGGTGCCCGACCTGGCCCGGAAGCTGGCCGGCGAGCAGGCGCCGCGGGGCTGGGGCCTGTTCATCATCCGGCACATGGTCGACGCGATGGACGTGGTGACCAGGGACGGCCGGCACATCGTCCGGCTGGCCATGCGAGCGGGGGGAGACGAGATGGACGAGCCGGCAGTCAGGATGGGCCTGCGCTGGGTCGGGGACGACGCGGCGGTGATCGACATCAACGGCGACGTCACCGCGGCCGCCGAGCCGGCCCTCACCTCGGCCTACGAGAACGCGGCCAAGCGCGGGGCGCGGCGGCTGGTGCTGAACTTCGGCGGCCTCGAGTACATGAACAGCGGCGGCATCGGGATGCTCGTCACCCTGCTGGTGCACGCCAGCCGCAACCGGCAGAAGCTGGCCGCCTTCGGCCTGAGCCGCCACTACCGCGAGATCTTCGAGCTGACCCGGCTCGACGAGGCCATCACCATCTGCGACAGCGAGGAGTCGGCGGTCGCCGCCGCCGCGAGCTGAGGGGGTCGCCATGACCGAACCGAGCGGGACCAGCGCCGGCCCGGCGAGAACGGGCGTCCCGGCCGGCCCGGCCGGCCCGGTCAGCACGGCCGGGCCGGCGGGCGGCCGCGCCGCCGCGCGACGCCGGCAGCTGGGCGCCCAACGTGCACCGGCTGTCGACCGGGCCCGGCCGGACCGGGACCAACGTGGCGGGACGGCGGCTGACCGGCCCCATCCAGGGCTTCGGCCAGATGTGGCAGAAGACCTACCGCCTGGAGCTGGGCCCGGACATCCCGCCCCGCCAGGCGATCGGCACCTGGAAGGCGCACTTCGGCGAGTTCTGGCCCGCGGCCAGCCGGTTCGACGACTCGCTGACCGGGATCAGCCCCGGCGACGTGGCCCTGCTGGACGTCGGCCTGGGCGGCGGCGTGCGCCTGTCGACCGGCGTGTTCGTGCTCTACGCGGACGAGGAATCGTTCACGCTGATGACCCCGCAGGGCCACATGTTCGCGGGCTGGATCACCTTCTCCGCCGCCAGCGCGCCGCCCGGCCCGGTGACCACGATCCAGGCCCAGGTGCTCATGCGGGCCAACGACCCCCTGTACGAGCTGGCCATGGCCCTGGGCGGGCACCGCAAGGAAGACCAGTTCTGGATCGAGACCGTCACCTCGCTGGGCCGCTACCTGGGCGCGCCGCCGGCCCCGGTGCAGGCCAGGTCCGTCTGCGTGGATCCGCGGCGGCAGTGGCGCCAGGCCGGGCAGATCTGGCACAACTCGATGATCCGCACCCTGCTGCACATCCATAAGCGGCGCCGCCCGCGTACTGTGCGGACCCGGGGGCGCTGAGCGTGGCGGGCAACCCCGACGCGGTGATCGTCGGCAGCGGCCCCAACGGGCTGGCCGCCGCCGTCGCGCTGACCGCGGCCGGCCTGCGGGTGCTGGTCATCGAGGGCGCCGCCACGCCGGGCGGCGGCTGCCGCACCGAGGAGCTCACGCTGCCCGGCTTCCGGCACGACGTCTGCTCGGCCGCGCACCCGCTGGCCCTGGCCTCCCCGTTCTTCCGCCGCTTCGGCCTGGCCGCCCGCGGCGTCCGGTTCGCCGAGCCCGAGGTGGTGCTCGCGCACCCGCTGGACGGCGGCGCCGCCGCGGTGCTGACCCGCTCGGTCGCGCAGACCGCCGCGGGCCTGGGCGCCGACGGCGCCGCGTACCAGCGGCTGATGGGCCCGCTGGCCCGCGACTGGGACGCGCTGACCCAGGTCGTGCTGTCCAGCATGCGCCGGCCGCCCGCGCACTGCCCGCCGGGCCTGCTGGTTTTCGGCCGTAACACGCTGCGCGGGGCGGCCGCCATCGCCCGCCGGATGAGCACGCCCGGGGCCAGGGCCCTGATCGGCGGCCTGGGCGCGCACGCCATGCTGCCGCTGACCCAGCCGCCCACCGGGGCCACGGCGCTCATGCTCGGCGCCCTGGGCCACGGCGTCGGCTGGCCGGTGGCCGTGGGCGGCAGCGCCCGGATCGTGGACGCGATGGCCGAGGCCATCCGGGCCGGCGGCGGGGAGATCGAGACCGGCCGGTGGGTGACCAGCCTGGCCGAGCTGCCGCCCGCCCGCGCCGTGCTGCTCGACGTGGCCCCGCGCGGGCTCATCGGCATCGCCGGGGACCGGCTGCCGGACCGGTACCGCCGGGCGCTGGAGCGGTTCCGCTACGGCGCCGGGGTGTGCAAGGTGGACTACGCGCTGTCCGGGCCGGTGCCCTGGACCAGCGAGCCGTGCCGCCGGGCCGGGACGCTGCACGTGGCCGGGAGCTACGAGAGCCTGGCCGCCGCCGAGGACGCGGTGGCGGCCGGCCGGCTGCCGAGTTCGCCCAGCGTGCTGGTGGTCCAGCCGTCGGTGGCCGATCCCTCGCGGGCGCCGGCCGGCCAGCACACGCTGTGGGCCTACTGCCACGTGCCGGCCGGCTCGCAGGCCGACATGAGCGCCGCCATCACGGCCCAGATCGAGCGGTTCGCGCCCGGCTTCCGGGACCTGATCCTGGCCAGCGCCGTCCGCACCGCGACCGCCGAGCAGGCCGCGAACCCGAACTACGTGGGCGGGGACATCGCGGCCGGCCAGCAGACGGTGTGGCAGACCATCGCCCGCCCGGTGCCGCGGTGGAACCCCTACCGAACCCCGGTGCCCGGCCTGTACCTGTGCTCGTCGTCCACCCCGCCGTTGCCCGGCGTGCACGGCCGCTGCGGCGAGCTGGCCGCCGCCACCGCGCTCCGCGATGTGTTCGGGATCCGCCATCCGCCCGACATCGGGCCGGGCGCGCCCGCCCGGCCGCCCGCCGTCGTGGCCAGCCGCCCGTGACCACCCTGGCCGGCCGCGCTGGCGCCGCCCGTCCGCCGCGGTCGCGGTCGGCGCGGGCCTGCTGCTGCTGGCCGCGGTGCTGGTCGCGCTGGGGGTGCTGGCCCGCCAGCCCGGCTACCCGGTCCAGCCGCTGCTCATCGCGCTGCCGTCGGCGGCCGTCGGGGTGCTGGTCGCGCGCAGCCAGCCCCGCAACCCCTGCGGCTGGCTGCTGCTGGGCATCTCGGCCGCGCTGCTGCTGAGCACCGCGGCCGGCTCCTACTCGGTGCTGGTCTACCGGCTCGGCCACGGCCTGCCGCTCGGTCCGGCCGGCCTGGTCCTGTACCAGCTCTGGTCCCCGGCGCTGGCCCTGTTCCTGCTGGTGATCCTGCTGTTCCCGGATGGCCGGCTGCCCTCGCCGCGGTGGCGGTGGGCGGTATGGGCCTACGGCCTGGTCTGCGCCGCCTACCTGTTCCTGCTGATCGCGGTGGCCGGGGACGCCTTCACCGGGCACCGGGTCCGGATCGACGCCTACGGCGGCCTGCGGGTGATCGACTACCCGGCGGGCCGGTTCGGGCTCACCCAGGACGCCATCTGGCTGCTGCTGCTGGCCTTCGCCGTGGCCTTCGCCGCCCGCCAGCTGCTGACCTGGCGGCGCGCCCGCGGTGACCGGCGCGACCAGCTCAAGTGGCTGATCTTCGGCACCGCCGTCTGCCTCGGCTGCGCCGCGCTGAGCATCCCCGGCGAGTCCGCCCGGTCGGGCTTCTGGGCGGTGCTCAACGACGTGCTGAGCCTGGGCTTCGTCGCGCTGCCGGTCAGCATCGGGGTCGGGATCCTGCGCTACCGGCTGTACGACATCGACCGGGTCATCTCCCGGACGCTGGCCTACGCCATCGTGACCGGCCTGCTGGTCGGCGCCTACGCCGCGCTGGTGGCCACCGCCCACGGCGCCCTCGGGGGCCGGGCGCCGTGGGCGGTGGCCGTGGAGACGCTGGCCGCGGTGGCCGTGTTCAACCCGCTCCGGCTGCGCGTGCAGCGGCTGATCGACCGGCGCTTCAACCGGGCCCGCTACGACGCCGAGGCCACCATCGAGGCGTTCGCGGCCCGCATGCGGGACGCCGGGGACCTGGACGAGATCCGCGCCGACCTGCTCGCCGTGGCCGAGCAGATCATGCAGCCGGCCCGGGCCTCGGTCTGGCTGCGCCCGCCAGCCGAGCCCGGACCGCGCTGACCGCCTTGCCGAAGTAGGGGTGGCCGGCCGGCCGGGTCAGCAGGTCGGCCAGCGCGAACAGGTCCAGGGCCGCACTGACTGGCCGCCAGTCCTTCGGCAGGTCTCCGCCGCCGTCGCGGAAGCCGTCGGCGAACCCGGCCGCGAAGCCCGGCGGCTGCTCGAACCGCAGCATGTTGCCGATGTCGTGCAGCGGGCTGCCGCTGAACGCGAACTCCCAGTCCAGCACGGCCGAGACCGACCAGCGCCCGTCTGCCCGGACCGCCAGCAGGTTCTTCGGGTTGAAGTCGGAGTGCACGAGCTGGCGGCCGCCGTCGGCGCGGGCCGCGAACGGCTCGTCGGCGCGGGCCAGCGCCCGCAGCCCGTCCAGCTCGACGGCGGACAGCACGGTCGGGGCCGGCCCGGCGGCCAGGCAGGCGTCCACGAACCCCGGCAGGCCGCCCGGCAGGCTCTCGGCCGCCGGCCGGAGGGTGCCATCGGTGAAGAAGCCGCCGCGCGGGAAGGACACCGTGCCGATGGCGGCCAGCGCCTGCCCGGCCGCGCGGCCCAGCCCGGCGTGGTCGCCCGGCCGGGCCTGCGGGTCGGCCAGTGCCGCCGACAGCGGCGTGCCCGCCGCGAACCGGGTCAGCAGGACCGGCTCGCCCGCCGCCGTTCCCGCCGGGTCGGCGGCCACCACCTCCGGCACCGGGGCCGCGCCGCGCAGCCGCCCGAGCACGGCGGCCTCGACGGCGCAGATCCGGCCCGCGTCGTCAACGTCGTACTGGCGCAGCACCAGGGACTCGCCGTCATCGAGGTCCAGCCGCGTGTTGCGATTGCGATAGCCGCCGCCCAGCCGGGCCTGGCCGGTCACCAGCTGGCCGGGCAGCACGGCCCCGAGCCACCGCTGCAGCTCCGGACCGGGCTCGGGACTGAGCTCGGGACTGGGCTCGGGGCCGCGGTCACTCAGCCCGGAGTCACTCAACGCGGGTCGCTATCGGCGTGCCCGGCCTCGATGGTGCGGCCCACCGAGCACAGCCGTTCGTGGGACTTGCGCACGATGTCGGGCAGCACTGCGCGGGCCGCGTCGCCTGCCTCACCCGCGGGGAACCGGACCCGGTAGGTCACCTCGATGCCGGTGACCAGGTTGCCCGCCCCGTCCTTGACCTTGTCGGCGTCCACCGCGACCTCGAACGCCTCCGGCTCGGCCCGGCGCGCGGTGACTACGTCGACGTCGATCCCGGTGCAGCCGCCGATCGCCGCCAGCATCAGCTCGACCGGGGTGAAGTCGGCCCCGGCCCCGGTCCCCATGGTGACCTGACCGCCGCGCGCGTTGGCCGCGGTGTAGGTTCCCGCCCCCGCGCGCTGCACGGTCACGGTGATATGCGCGGAACTAGTCGTCATGCCTCCAGCCTCCCAGACCCGCGGGCCGGCCAGGTCGTTCTCATGATGTAGTCAGACGACTACGATCAGCCACGGGGGAAGGGGGGACTTCCATGAAACCGAACCTGGCGGGAGCCGCCGTGCTCGCGGCGGCGGCCGGACTGGCCGCCGGCTGCGGCAGCAGCAGTAGCACCACGGCCGCGACCACGACCGGCTCGCAGGCCATCGCGGGCACAGTCTCGGGCCCGGCCGCGGTGGCCAATCAGGCCACCGTGCCGCTGACGCTCAAGGGGCTGGTGAACACCACCGGCTCGATCAAGCTGGTCAGCAACAGCCAGCAGAAGATGGCGACGATCACCACCGGGCAGGGCAACCTGGCCGTCACGCACACCGCGGGACACACCAGCACCCGGCTGCTGAGCACCAAGACCTGCAAGTTCGCGGTCGGCGTGCGGGCCACCTACACCGTCATCGGCGACAAGAGCACCGGCAAGTTCAAGAACGCCAAGGGCAGCGGCAACGTGACGCTGCTCTACACGGCGAACCTGCCCAAGAAGTCGGACGGCTCGTGTGACGTGAGCACCAACGCCCGGCCGCTGCCCGGCCACGCCCGGGTGTCCTTCGCAGCCAGGGGCCCGCTGACGCTGAAGCACTAGCCGCCAGACCGGCTCACCGGCCACGCTCGTCTCAAGATCGGCTGTGGGTGTCCCGTTGCCTACGCCCCGTTGCACGCAACGGGACACCCACGCACTCTGGCCACCCGCCTTGGGCCCGCGTCTGCGATATGTCAGCGCGGCGTCAGCGGCGTCTCGCCGGCGTGTCAGGCCGGGGCGGCAGCCTGGCCGCATGACCTACTCGATATTCGCCGAGGGCCTCGTCAAGCGCTTCGGGAACACCGTCGCGCTGGACGGGGTCGATCTCGCCGTCACCACGGGCTCCGTGCTGGGCCTGCTGGGACCCAACGGAGCGGGCAAGACCACCGCCGTACGCATCCTGGCCACCCTGGTCCAGCCGGACGCCGGCCGCGCCGCGGTCGGGGGCTACGACGTCGTGCGCCAGGCCCACCAGGTGCGCCAGCTCATCGGCCTGGCCGGGCAGTACGCGTCGGTGGACGAGACCCTGACCGGCCTGGAGAACCTGATGATCATCGGGCGGCTGGTCGGCCAGAGCCGGGCGACCGCCCGGCGCCGGGCCCGCGAGCTGCTGGCCGGCTTCCGGCTGGAGGACGCCGCCGGCCGGGCGGTCAAGACCTACTCCGGGGGCATGCGGCGCCGGCTGGACCTGGCCGCGAGCCTGGTCAGCCGGCCGCGAGTGCTGTTCCTCGATGAACCCACCACCGGCCTGGACCCGCTGAGCCGCAACGAGATGTGGGACATCGTCCGCGAGCTGACCGGGAGCGGGGTCACGGTCCTGCTCACCACCCAGTACCTGGAGGAGGCCGACCAGCTGGCCGCGGACATCGCGGTAGTGGATCACGGCCGGGTCATCGCCACCGGCACGCCGGCCGAGCTCAAGGCGGCCGCGGGGGCGCAGACGCTGGCCGTGCGGCCGGCCGACCCGGCCGACCTGCCCGTCGTCGTCGCCGAGGTGACCGCGCTGGCCGGCCTGGCCGGCGCGGCTGGCCTGGGCGGCGCGGCCGGCCCGGGCCAGGCGGAGGTTACCGGCACCACCGTCACCGCCCCGGCGGCCGATCCGGCGCTGCTGCCCGCGCTGGTCCGGCGGCTCGACGACGCAGGCGTGGTGATCGCCGAGCTGACCTTGCGCGGCTCCACGCTGGACGAGGTCTTCCTGTCCCTGACCGGCCACCGGGCCGACGACCGGGCCGACGACCGAGCCGACGACCGCGCCGACCCTGATAACAGCAAGAAGCCGGAGGCTGACCACGAGCCCGAGAGGAGCCTGGCATGACCGCCATCACCGAGCCCGCGCCACTGCTGACCACGGGGCTGGCCCCGCGGGTCAGCCCGCTGCAAGCCGTCCAGCAGACGTTCTCCCTGGCCTGGCGCACCCTGGTCCAGATCAAGCACAACCCCGCCGAGCTGATCGACTTCAGCATCCAGCCGGTCATGTTCCTGCTGCTGTTCACCTACGTGTTCGGCGGCGCCATCGCCGGCTCGCCGCACGCCTACCTGATGTTCGCGCTGCCCGGCATCATCGTGCAGAACTCGCTGTTCGCCACGCTGAACACCGGCGTCGGTCTGAGCAGCGACCTGGACAAGGGGTTTCTGGACCGGCTGCGCGCGCTGCCCGTGGCCCGGTTCTCGCCGCTGGCCGGGAGGATCGTGGCCGACGCGGCCAAGCAGGCCTGGGCGGTGGTGCTGCTGCTGGCCGTCGGCGCCATCCTGGGCTTCCGCATCGGCACCGGGCCGCTGGCGGTGCTGGGCGCCTTCGGCCTGCTGCTGGCCATGGCGCTGGCCTTCTCGTGGGCCATCGTGCTGGTCAGCATGCTGGCGGCCAACCCGGAGAAGGTGCAGATCTTCGGCTTCGTGGTGCTGTTCCCGCTCACCTTCACCAGCGACGCGTTCGTCCGCACCGCCTCCATGCCGGGCTGGCTGCAGGCCTGGTCCAAGGCCAACCCGGTCAGCCTGCTGGCCGACGCGGCGCGCGGGCTGCTGGTCGCCGGCCCGGTGACCCGGCCCGCGCTGGAGTCGCTGCTCTACGCGGCGGGTTTCACCGTGGTGTTCGCGCCGCTGGCCGTGCGGGCCTTCAAGCGAAGGATCTGATCGCGTCCAGCCCGGCCGCCCGCCCGCGCCCGAGCGCCTCGGCGTAGCTGTCCTCGCCGAGCGCGGCGCGGGCGGCGGCCTCGATCCGCGGGCAGTCGGCGATCGACGCGTCCGGCGTGCCGCGGATGCCCAGGCTGGCGCCGAGCAGCTCAGCGGCCCGGGCCGGGTCGCCCTCGCGCAGCGCCAGGTCGGCCAGGCCCACGACGACGTGCGCGATCACCGGCGCGTCGTGGGTGGGGCGCACGGCGGCCAGCGCCTCGGCGTGCCGGGTCCGGGCCAGGGCCAGGTCGCCCTCGGTCCCGGCCAGCAGGCCCAGCGTGGTGGCGATGAGGGCCACGAACTGCGGCACGCTGTTCTGCCGGCCGGTCAGCTCCGCGGCCCGGGCCAGGGCGGCGTGGGCCCGGCGCAGGTCGCCGTCCAGCCGGGCCAGGTCGCCGTCCACGTAGGCGGCCGTGGCCCGCAGGTCGGGCAGGCCCGCCCGGTCGGCCTCGCGCACCGCGCGGGCCAGCTCGGCGGCGGCCCGGTCGCGGTCGCCGAGCAGCCACAGCTCACGGGCCAGGTGGGTGCGGAAGGTCACCACGTCCTCCCGCGCGCCCAGCTCGGCGGCCAGCGTCAGCGCCTCCGTGTGCAGCGCCACGGCGGCCGCGAACTCGCCCCGCCAGGCGGCCAGCGTGGCCAGCGAGACCAGTGCGAACCCCGTGCCCCAGCGCTCGCCCAGCTCCCGGCACAGGTCCGCGGCGGCCCGGAAGTCCGCCTCGGCCTCGGCGTGCTGGCGGCCGAAGTTGAGCGCGACGTGACCGCGGATGAGCCGGGCGATGGCCCGCAGCCACGGGTCCGGGTCGCTGGCCACCTCGTCGAGCAGGCCGGCGGGCACCGGCTCGCGCCCCGCCTCGGTCATCTCGAACACCGTGCGCAGCGGGCCGACCAGGCGCAGCACCAGGTCGTGCGGCCGCGCGATCCCGGCCGTCAGCCGGGCCGCCTCCTCGAACCAGGCCAGGGCCTGGGAGTTGTCCTGGAGGTCGAGGGCCAGCAGCGCGCCCATGGTGCAGGCCGCGGCCCGCCGCTCGTCCGCCACCGGGCCCGGCGTGCCCAGCGCCTCGGTGATCAGCTCGGTGCCCTCGGCCTTGAGCCCGCGCAGCCACCAGTACCAGCCCAGCGACCCGGCCAGGCCCACGGCGGCGGCCGCGTCCCCGGCCGCGACGGCGCCCCGCACCGCCGCGTGCAGGTTGTCCTGGTCCTCGCTGAGCCGCTGCAGCCAGGCCAGCTGGTCGGCGCTGATCAGCCGGTCCCTGGCCTGGTCGGCCAGGTCCAGGAAGTAGGCCGCGTGGGCCGCCCGGACCTGGTCGGCCTCGCCGGCCTCGGCCAGCCGCTCCCGGCCGTAGGCGCGGATGATCTCCAGCATCCGGTACCGCGGTTCGGCGCCGTCGTGCCGCACCGTCAGCAGCGACTTGTCCACCAGCGCGGTGAGCAGGTCGAGGGTGGCGCCGCAGACCCGCTCGGCCGCCTCCAGCGTCGCGCCGCCCGCGAACACGCTGAGCCGCCGCCACACCGCCCGCTCATCGGGCTCGAGCAGGTCCCAGCTCCAGTCGACCACGGCCCGCAGCGTCTGGTGCCGGGGCAGCGCGGTACGGCTGCCGCCGGTCAGCAGCGCGAACCGGTCGTCCAGCCGCGCCGCCAGCTGCTCGGGCGCCATGGTGCGCAGCCGGGCCGCGGCCAGCTCGATGGCCAGCGGCATGCCGTCAAGCGCCCGGCAGATGCGGCTGATCGCGGCCGCGTTGCCCGCCGTCACCGCGAAGCCCGGCGACACCGCCCTGGCTCGCTGCTCCAGCAGCCGCACCGAGGCGCTGCCGCCGATCACGGCGGGGTCGGCGGACTCCGGCGGCAGGCCCAGCGGCCGCACCGGCCACAGCACCTCGCCGGTGATGTTGAGCGGCTCCCGGCTGGTGGTCATGATCCGCACCTCGGGGCAGGCGCCGAGCACCCGGTGGGCCAGCGCCGCGGCCGCGTCGACCAGGTGCTCGCAGTTGTCCAGCACCAGCAGCGCCCGCTTGCCCGACAGCGCGGCCAGCAGCCGGGCCAGCGGGTCGGCGGTCGGCGCCTCCATGCCGCCCGGCCCGCCGCGCAGCAGCGTCCGCTCCCGCAGCCCGAGCGCGGCCAGCACGGTCGGGGCCAGCTCGGCCGGGTCGCCCACCGGAGCCAGCTCGGCCAGCCACACCCCGTCCGGCAGCCCGGTCATGGTCCGGGCCGCCTCCACGGCCAGCCGCGTCTTGCCCGCCCCGCCCGGGCCGGTCAGCGTGGTCAGCCGGTGCTGGTCCACCAGCCCGGCCACCTCCTCAACCTCGCCCTCCCGCCCCACGAAGCTGGTCAGCTCGGCCCGCAGGTTGCCGTCCGGCCTCGCTGATTCCCCGTGAGATTCGCTAACGCACTCAGGTTCGCCCCGGCGGTCGCCGGTCGGCTGGCCGTCCTCGCCGCGCAGGATGGCCAGGTGCAGCGCGGCCAGTGCCGCGGATGGCTCGGCCCCCAGCTCGTCGGCCAGCCGGCCGCGGGTCTGCTCGTAGGCGGTCAGCGCCGCGCCCGGCCGGCCGGCCGCGCTCAGCGCTCGCATCAGCAGGCCCGCCAGCGGCTCGCGCATCGGGTGCGCGACGACCAGCCCTTCCAGCTCGGCGATGACCGGCTCGGTCAGGCCCAGCCGCAGGTCGGCGTCCATCCGGTCCTGGATCGCGGTCAGCCGCAGCTCGTCCAGGCGGGCGATGGGTGCCTGGGCGAACTCGGCCTCGGCCACGTCGGCCAGCGCCGGGCCGCGCCATAGTGCCAGCGCCTCGCGCAGCGTGGCCGCCGCCTGCCGCGGGTCGCGGGCCGCCCGGCCCTCGGCGGCCAGCCGCTCGAAGCGGAACACGTCCACCTGGTCCCGATCGAGCACGAGCTGGTAGCCGGCCGGCCGGGCGACCACGGTGATCTCGGTGATCTCGGGCAGCGCCCGGCGCAGCCGGGACACCAGGGCCTGCAGCGCGCCCCGTCCGGGCGGGTCCTCCTCCCACAGCGCATCGGTGAGCCGGCTCGTGGTCACCACCCGCCCGCTGTCCAGCGCCAGCCGGATCAGCAGCGCGCGCAGCCGGGCGCCGTGCACCTCGGCGCCGGCCACCTCCAGCGGACCCAGCATGGCTACCTGCACACGGTCGATTCTGCCCGCTTGTTATAACAGCGCCCCCGGCGGCAGGCCCGGCCCGGCTCGGCCCGCCCCGCGCTGGGGGCCGGCCCGGCCGGGCCCGGCGCGGGCGGCATGCGGGCGATACACGGGTTACATGCTTTCCGGGATTCCGGCCCCGCGGCCCGTCACTAGCGTCAGGTGGCATGAGAACGCATGGGCGAGCCGCGCTCGCCACCGCCATATTGCTGGGCCTGATCACGGTGCTGGGCACCACCAGCCCGGCCTTCGCCGCCCGCCCGAGCCTGTCCGGCGGCATGAAGGGCTCACCGCAGCCCGAGCTCAAGCCGTTCCGGATCGCCCCGGCTACCTCCGGCGGGAGCGTCGCCATCGAGCCCGACGGCAGCCTGGTCGTCGCCTACGGCATCAAGTCCGGGAACGGCAAGACCGCCGTCTGCGTGCTGGCCCGCGGCGGCCACGCCTGCACCGGCGGCGGCCCGGTCGACCTGACCCCGCTGTCCGGCGACGACGAGTTCCCCTCGACCTACGCGTTCGTGTCCTCGGCCAACCACGTCGAGGTGATCGAGAACGACTGCTGCGACTCGTCCCCGTCCGGCGGCGACCTGCTGTTCACCTCCACCGACGGCGGTCATGTCTTCGGGCCACCGGTGCGCATCGGCTCGCTGGGGATCAACGCGGCCGCGCTGGTCGGCGGGCAGATCGTGTTCACCGCGGGCGACGACCGCAACGGCACCGAGGTGGAGAGCGTGCCCGTCAACGCCAGCGGGCCGCCCGCGGGCATCGCCACGGCCATCGGCGGCCAGGACGCCGTCGACGTGGGAATAGCCGACTTCCGCGGCGGGGTGCTGGTCGCCTCGGACAATCTCGGCACCCCGGACACGGTCCGGGTCGCCTACGCGCGATCCGGCACCAACTTCGACGCCACGTCGTCCTACCACTCGGCCGGCACGTTCCGGGGCCAGTCGCTGATCGGGATCTCGGGCGGCGCGCTGCTCACCGAGCAGACGTCCGGCCGCGACGCCCTGGAACTGCGGCTGTTCAACGGCACCAGCTTCGGGCCCGCGCACACCGTCCCCGACACCGCGGGCGGCGGCCCCGAGTGGTTCACCGTCGACCAGGACCCGGGCGGCACCGTGCACGTGTTCAACGAGTCCACCCACCTGGCCAGGACCTACGACCTGTACGAGGAGACGACCAGCACCGGGGCGCACTGGGACAGCCCGGTGGACCTGGGCGACGCCGTGGACAGCACCGGCTTCGCCGTGGGCCTGGACCGGTCCGGCAGCGGCCTGGTACTGGGCACCCCCGGCACGGCCATCGGCTACCCGGTGCTGGCCCGGCAGGACGTCACGTTCACGCTCAGCAAGTCCAGCGTGAAGAAGGGCCGGACCGTGACCGGCTCGGGCACCGTGCGGGCCAAGGCGGCGGGCCGCCTCATCCAGCTCCAGACCGAGCGGTCCGGCCGCTGGTACACCGTCGGCAGCACGCACGAGACGGCCAGCGGCACGTTCAAGTTCACCATCCGCGGCAACGGCACCGGCAGCCGCAGCTTCCGTGCCGTCGCCTCGGACCTGGCCGGCTACGTGATGTACGGCTACTCGCCGGCCCGGCACGCTGCGGGTCACCAGCTAGTCCGGTCTTAGCGAGGTCCGCTCCGGACGGGGGAGCGGACCGCGGGGGCGTGGCGGGAGCGGCCAGGGGGGGGCCGCTCCCGCCGCATTCCCGCTTTGACCGCATCCCGGTAGGGTCGCCTGGTGTCGCCGCTGGGATTGCACCGGGTGCTCGAGCCCGCCGGGGTGCTGCCGCAGGCCGCCCGGCGCCTGGACGCGCGGCCGGAGATCTGGCCCGACGAGGTCCGCGTCGCGGTCGAGCGGCTGAATCTCGACGCCGCCTCGTTCCGGCAGCTCCGCGAGGCCAGCGACGGTGACCCGGCGGCCGTCCGGGCCGCGGTCGCGGACATCGTGGCCCGCCGGGGCAAGATGCACAACCCGGTGACCGGCTCGGGCGGCATGCTCATCGGCGTGGTCGACGCGGTCGGCCCGGAGTCCGGGCTGGGCCTGGCCGCGGGCGACCGCATCGCCACGCTGGTCTCGCTCAGCCTGACCCCGCTGGCCATCACCGACGGGCTGGCCCGCTGGGACGGTCGGTCCGAGCAGGTGCCCTGCGCGGGCCACGCGATCCTGTTCGGCCGGTCGATCGCCGCCGTGCTCCCCGGCGACCTGCCCGCCGAGCTGGCCCTGGCCGTGCTCGACGTCTGCGGTGCCCCGGCCCTGACCCGGCGCGTGGTCAGCGCGGCCCGTGCGCCGGTCGTGGCCATCCTGGGTGCCGCGGGCAAGAGCGGGTCGCTGTCGGCGGCCGCCGCCCGCCGGGCCGGGGCCAGCCGGGTCATCGGCGTGGTGCCGCACGAGGCCGAGGCCGCGCGGCTGCGTCGGGCGGCGCTGGCCGACCAGGTGGTGGTGGCCGACGCCAGGGACCCGGTCGGCGTGTCCGCGGCGGTGCGGGCGGCGGGCGGCCCCGCGGACGTGACCGTGGTGTGCGTGGACGTGCCGGGCTGCGAGGGCGGCGCGATCCTGGGCACCGCGCCCGGCGGGACGGTGATCTTCTTCTCCATGGCCACCTCGTTCGCCGCCGCGGCGCTGGGCGCTGAGGGCGTGGCGGCCGACGTGACCATGCTGATCGGCAACGGGTATGTTCCCGGACATGCCGGGCTGGCCCTGGACCTGATCCGGTCGGAGCCGGGCGTCCGGGCCCTGTTCGACGGTCGTCACCAGGAGGAGGGCTGATGCAGCCGAGGCTGACCCTGGATCCGGCGACGGTCGCCGAGGCCAGGGAACTCGCCCGCCGGGCCGGGCAGCCCATCGTGGACATGGCCCGCACGCACACCACGGTGTCCGTCGAGCGCGCGGTGCTCCGCCTGGCCGGGCTGCGGGGCGCCGACGCCGATGGCATGCCGTGGGTGAACCGGCTCGCCGACGCGGTGCGCGAGAGCGTCGGCCTCGAGCATGGCGTGGTCCTCCCGGTCTTTGACGCCATGCTCGAAGGGGGTTACCCCGACCTGGTCTCGCTGGCCGCGGCGGCCACCAGGAGCACAACCCTGTTTGATATCCCCTCGGGAATCAGGGAGCGGACCGCCCGCACCGCCGCGACCGCTGCGCTGACGGCGGGCATCACCCGCATCGACGCCCAGCGGGCCGCGCGCGAGCGGCTCATCAGCCAGACCGCGCAGCCGCCCATGCCGTGGATCTACCTGATCGTGGCCACCGGCGACATCCACGAGGACATCCCGCAGGCCCAGGCCGCGGCGCGGGAGGGCGCCGACGTCATCGCGGTGATCAGGTCGACCGGGCAGTCGCTGCTCGACTACGTGCCCGAGGGGGCGACCAGGGAGGGCTTCGCGGGCACCTATGCCACGCAGGAGAACTTCCGGCTGATGCGGGCCGCGCTGGACGAGGTGTCGCGCGAGCTGGGCCGCTACGTCCGGCTGACCAATTACGCCTCGGGCCTGTGCATGCCCGAGATCGCGGCGCTGGCCGGCCTGGAGCGGCTCGACATGATGCTGAACGATTGCATGTACGGGATCATCTTCCGCGACATCAACCCCCGCCGGACGTTCATCGACCAGCGGTTCTCCCGGCAGATCCACGCCCGCGCCGGGATCATCATCAACACTGGCGAGGACAACTACCTGACTACCGCGGACGCCGTGGACGCCGCGCACACCGTGGTGGTCAGCCAGCTGCTGAACGAGTTCTTCGGCCACGAGGCCGGGCTGGCCGACGGCCAGCTCGGCCTGGGCCACGCGTTCGAGATCGACCCGACGGTGCCGGACTCGTTCGTGCTCGAGCTGGCCCACGCTCAGCTGATCCGCGAGCTGTTCCCCGACGCGCCGCTCAAGTACATGCCGCCGACCAAGCACATGACCGGCAACGTGTTCGCGGGCTACCTGCTCGACGCGTTCTTCAACCTGGCCGGGCTGATGACCGGCCAGTCGATCCTGCTCATCGGCATGATGACCGAGGGCATCCACACGCCGTTCCTGGCCGACCGGGACCTGGCCCTGGAGAACGTCCGCTACGTCCGGCAGGCCGCGGCCCGGCTGGGCGAGAGCTTCCGGCCCGAGCCCGGCGGGTTCGTCGACCGGCGCGCTCAGCAGGTGCTGGACGAGGCGGTGGCCCTGCTGCGCAAGATCGGCGACCAGGGGCTGCTGACCGCCATCGCGGACGGCACGTTCGGGATCACCCGGCGGCCGGCCGACGGCGGCCGCGGCCTGGACGGGGTCATCGCCCGCGCGGCCGACTACTTCAACCCGGCCGCCGACCTCCTGGAACGAGACCAGCCATGACCGTTGTCCGCCCCTACGGGGACACCACCGGGGACGGCCGGGTGCAGGTGTCGTTCACGCTGCCCGTGCCCTACGCGCCGGCCCCGGCCCTGGCCGAGGGGGCGGCGCTGCAGCTGGCGGCCAAGATGGGGCTGGACCCGGCCATGGTCGTGCACGCCAAGGGCATGGGACCCGACTTCACCTTCTTCATCGTCTACGGCCGGGTCAGCCACCTGGTCGACCTGGACCAGGTGACCGTGGCCGAGCGGGAGTATCCGCTGCTGTCCCCGCCCGAGGTCAACCGGCACATCCGCGCCGCGCTCGGCCGCAAGCTGGTCGTCGTCGGCGCCTGCGTCGGCACCGACGCGCACACCGTGGGCATCGACGCGATCCTGAACGTCAAGGGGCATGCGGGGGAGAAGGGCCTGGAGTACTACCGGGAGATCCGGGTGGTCAACCTGGGCGCCCAGGTCGAGGTGCCCCGCCTGGTGGCCACGGCCGCCGCCGAGGGCGCCGACGCCGTGCTGGTCAGCCAGGTGGTGACGCAGCGCGACGCGCACCTGGCCAACGCCAGGGAGCTGGCCCGCGCCTTCACCTCGTTTTCCGCCGCGGACCCGGGCCGTCGCCGGCCGCTGCTGGTCATCGGCGGCCCGCGCTTCGACCCGGCCCTGGCGTCCGGCCTGGGCGTAGACAAGATCTTCGGCAAGGGCACCACGCCCCGCGAGGTGGCCAGCTACCTGGCTTTTGCTGTCGCCGGGACCGCGGCGTGACGCGGGGCCCGCGCCGGGCTGAGCGTCGCGCACCGGCGGTACGTCTCCTACAGCCACGCGCACTACGGCGGGAACCTGGTCGACGGTGCCTACGTGCTCGGCCTGTTCGGCGACGTGGGGACCGAGCTGTGCATCCGGTCCGACGGCGACGAGGGGCTGTTCGCGTCCTACTCCGACGTGCAGTTCCTGGCCCCGGTCCGGGCCGGTGACGTTATCGAGGTGACCGCGACGCTGACCCGGGTGGGCACCCGGAGCCGGGACGTCGCGTTCGAGGCCCGTGTCCTGTGCCGGGCGGACCCGGACCGCGGCCCGTCGGCCGCCCGGCTCCTGGCCGAGCCCATCATGGTGGTGACCGCGGCGGGCACAGTGGTAGTGCCCCAGCCGCCCTAGTCGGCTGGGGCTGGCCCGTGCCATGCTCGGCCCAGCGACCCCCAGCGACCCCAGCGACCCCAGCGAAGCCCCAGCGGCCTGACTCCCCCCAGCGACTCCGGACCCGGCGACCCAATGACCCCAGCGAATCCCAGTGACCCCAGCAGCCCCAGGGTCCCCAGCCGCCCCAGGGTCCCCGGCCGCCTCAGACGATGACCGAGGTGCCTGCCTCGTCGTCGAACCAGTGGCCGCCCTCAGCCAGGTAGCGGAAGCGCAGCGTGCTGCCGGCCGGGACCCTGGCCACGGCGCTGCGGGTGCCGTTGGTGCGGCGGCGCAACGGGTGCGCGAACGGGTCCCAGCCGTTGAAGTCGCCCACCACCGACACCGCTCCGGCCGGCTCGTCGGCGGGCAGCACGAAGGTGACCCGGACTTCGTCGCTCAGGCCCTGGCCGGGCCGGCCCTTCTTGATCATGGTCCCCACCTCCGGATGCAGCCGCTCGTCAGGCACTGAGGCTGCCGCATGGATGTATCGGCCCCGTGTCACCCGCTTAACGCTGCCGTGAACGCGCTGCCGCGCCTGGGTGAGCGACGTGGTTGTTGCTCTCACGTCGCTGTTACGACGTGAGAGCAACAACCACGACGCTGATGCCGCGCGCAGACCGCATCACCTGTGTCACACCCGCCGCAGCAGACGCGCCCTTCCCGCTGGCCGCAGCCCGTTCGGCAAGCACCCGACCGGATCCGGGCTTTCGGGCCCGTCGAAAGCCTGCCCTGCGTCATGAATGGCGCTTTGGTGCTGCTCTAGCATCACCAGCGGCCCTCCGGTGACGCTGGCGCGGACCGTCCCAGGTCCCGGCCGTGTGATAACAGCAAGAAGTGTGGTCCGTCGCGGCCCGGATCCGGCTCTCTCCTGATAACAGCAAGAAGCGTTGGCGCCGGAGGGGTGAGGGCGGCGCGCGAGCGGGGTGGCGCGAGCCGGGGGCGGGGTCAGCCGAGCTTGAAGGGGTCGCGGGTGGCGCCGCTGAGCTCGATCCAGACTGTCTTCAGCTCGGTGTACTCCTCCAGCGCGGCCAGGCCGTTCTCGCGGCCGAAGCCGCTGGCCTTGAAGCCGCCGAACGGGGCCATGGGGCCCACGCTGCGGTAGGCGTTGACCCAGATGGTGCCGGCGCGCAGGCCCAGGGCCATCCGGTGGGCGCGCTGCACGTCGCGGGTCCAGACCCCGGCGGCCAGGCCGTAGGGGCTGGAGTTGGCGATGGCCAGCGCCTGGTCCTCGTCGGTGAACCGGATGGCGGCCAGCACCGGGCCGAAGATCTCCTCCTGGGCAATGGGCATGGCGTTGTCGACCTCGCTGAACAAGGTGGGCTCGATGAAGTAGCCGGCCGCCAGCTCAGGCGCCGCGGGCCGCCGGCCGCCGGTGACCAGCCGGGCCCCGGAGTCCACCCCGGTGGCGATGCAGTCCTGCACCTTCTCGAGGTGGCCGGCGAACGCGACCGGCCCCATCTCGGTGGCCGGGTCCAGCGGGTCGCCCATCCGGATCTGGCCCGCGCGGGCCGCGATCCGGTCCACCAGCTCGTCGTAGACCTCGGCCTGGACCAGCAGCCGTGACCCGGCCATGCAGGTCTGGCCCGTGGCGGCGAAGATCCCGGCCACGACGCCGTTGGCCGCGGCGTCCAGGTCGGCGTCGGCGAACACGATGTTGGGTGACTTGCCGCCGAGCTCGAGACTGACCCGGGCCAGGTGGCCGGCGGCGCCCTTCATGACCCGCACCCCGGTGGCGGTGGAGCCGGTGAACGCGACCTTGTCCACGCCGGGGTGCTCGGTGAGCGGGGCGCCCGCCTCCGGGCCCAGGCCGGTGACGACGTTGAACACGCCGGGCGGGAAGCCGGCCTCCTCGACCAGGCGGGCGAACTCCAGCGTGGAGGCCGGGGCCTGCTCGGCGGGCTTGACCACGAACGTGCAGCCCGCGGCCAGGGCCGGGGCCAGCTTCCAGCTCATCAGCAGGACCGGGGAGTTCCACGGCGTGATCGCGCCGACCACGCCGGCTGGCTCGCGGACGGTGTAGATGAAGAAGTTCGACCGGTCGGCCGGGATCGTCTCGCCGTGGATCTTGTCCGCCGCGCCGGCGAAGTACTCGTAGTAGTCGGGCAGGCCCTGGATCTGGCCGGCCATCTCCCGGATCAGCTTGCCGTTGTCGGTCACCTCGACCGCGGCCACCTCGTCGGCGTGCTCGGCGATCACGGCGGCCAGGCGGCGCATCAGTCGTCCGCGCTCCTGGCCGGTCATCCGGCCCCACGGGCCGGTGTCGAAGGCCGCCCTGGCGGCCTGGACGGCCCGGTCGACGTCGGCGGCGTCGGCCCGCGGTACGGTCGCCCACGGCTGCCCGGTGAACGGGTTCACGGTCTCCAGCCGCCGGCCCGACTGCGCGGGGGCCCACTGGCCGCCGATGTACTGGTCGTAGTGCTTCAGCCCGGTCATCTGAGTGGTCACAGTTCCCCATCATCGGGACCCGCGCGGCCGCTGTTAAGGGATCCCCTCCGACCACCCCGTCTCAATCCGGGACGCCGCGGTGGACCGTACCCCGGCCGGTAGCGTGGCTGGAATGGTTGCCCTGCTGGTGGCGGTCTCGCTGGGGCTGTCCAACTTCGCGGCCTCGGTGGGGATCGGAGTCAGCGGGGTAGATGCCAGGGCCCGGCTGCGGGTCGGGATCATCTTCGGGATCTTCGAGACGGCCATGCCCATCCTGGGCCTGCTGGCCGGCCGCGGCCTGGCCGGCACCCTCGGGCGGGCCGCGCACTGGACCGGCGCGGCGCTGCTGATCGCCACGGGCGCCTATGCCCTGATCCAGGCCGTCCGGAGCCAGCGCGGCCGGCCGGACCAGGACCCGGCGGCGGGCACCGGGCAGCCGACCAGGCGGTTGCTGATCACCGGGCTGGCGCTGAGCATCGACAATCTCGCGGTCGGCTTCGCCCTCGGGACCTACCACGTGGGCCTGGTCGCGGCGGCCGTCGTGATCGGCGCGGTCAGCGTCGCGATGTCGCTGATCGGGCTGGAGCTTGGCCGGTACCTGGGCGACCGGGCCGGCGATCGGGGCGAGATCCTCGGCGGGCTGGTCCTGATCGGGGTCGGCGTGGCCATCGCGGCCGGCCTGCTGTGACCGGTGCTGTGATCGGGGTGCTGTGATCGGGGTGCTTGATCGGAGTGACCGGTGTCTGGCCGATGACCTGGTGACATGTCAAGCTGATGGCATGATCACCGGCTTAGAGGCCCGAGCAGCCCGGCGACGGCTGGCCCGCCATGGCGGCGGTCCGGACTTCGCGGCGCGGCCCCGGCCGGCCGAGTCGCCGGGGGCCGACGGCCTGCCGCAGATCGAGCACATCGTCATCCTGATGATGGAGAACCACTCCTACGACAACTACCTGGGCATGCTGGCCGGCCGGGGCGACGGGCTGGCGGTGGCCGCGGGCGAGCCGACCGCGGTCAACCCGGACTCGGCCGGGAAGCCGGTGCGGCTGACCCACGCCGACGGCACCGTGCAGCAGAAACAAGTGCCGAGCCAGAGCTGGGCGGCCAGCCACATCCAGTGGCACAACGGGGCCTGCGACGGCTTCGTGGCCAGTGCCGAGCAGACCTCGCCGGGCCTGGATGCGAACGCCGGGATGTGCTACTGGACCGAGGCCGACCTGCCCTTCTACTACGGCCTGGCCCGGACCTTCCCGCTGGCCACCCGGTGGTTCTCGTCCTGCCTGGGCCCCACGTTCCCGAACCGGCGGTTCCTCATCGCCGGCACCGCCAACGGCCTCATCGACGACGTCCCGTTCGGCATGATCGACTACCCGGCCAAGGGGACCATCTTCGACCTGCTGGAGCTGCATGGGATCAGCTGGCGCAACTACTACGGCCTGCCGCCCGGCCGGATCGGCTGGCGGCGGCTGTCGCACGCCCACGGCCTGAACTACCTGCGGGTGCTCGGCGCCGCGCTGGCCGGGCTGGTGCCCGGCCTGGCCGACTCGATGCTGAGCAAGCTGCAGGTCACCGCGGACCTGTACCCGCTCGGGCTGCTGCGCTCGCTGGGGCACCTGGCCCCGATGAGCCGCTTCTGGGCCGCGGCGCGGCGGGGGCGGCTGCCGGCGGTCAGCATCGTGGATCCCGACTTCCGCCAATGCTCAGAGGAGAACCCGCAGGACATCGCGGCCGGCGAGGCCTTCGCGGCCCGGGTGGTGAACGCGGTGATGTCCGGCCCCGGCTGGCCGCGCACGCTGCTGATCTGGCTCTACGACGAGCACGGCGGCTACTACGACCACGTGCCGCCGCCGCCCGCGCCCGCCCCCGACGGTGTGCCTGCCCGCGGTTCCATCGAGCGGTTCTGGCCGCTGCGGCTGCTCGGGCTGACCAGCCTGGGCCGGCAGCTCCGGCGGGCGGACGCCGGCCCGGCCACCTACGAGCAGCTGGGCTTCCGGGTGCCGGCCGTCATCGTGTCGCCCTATGCCCGGCCGGACTTCGTGACCGAGCAGGTCTACGACCACACCTCGGTGCTAGCGCTGATCGAGCGCAAGTGGAACCTGCCCCCGCTGACGGCCAGGGACGCGGCGGCCGCCGACCCGCTGGAGGCGCTGGACCTGGAATCGCCGCCGCACTTCCTGACCCCGCCGGTCCTGCCCCGGCCCGGCTCGGCCACAGAAACCGCGGCCTTGGTGACTAGGCCGCGGGGGCGCTCAGGCCGAGGCGGCGCTGCTCGATGATCAGGCAGCGGTCCTCGACGTACAGCAGCCCGGCGTCCTCGGCGATGGCCCGCGCCTCGGCCGAGGCGATGCCGAGCTGGAGCCACAGGGCGGTGGCCCCGGCCGCCACCGCCTGGCGGGCGACGTCGGGGGTCTGCGCGGACGGCCGGAACACGTCGACCAGCCCGACCGGCTCGGGGATGTCGGCCAGCGTCCGGTAGACCGGCTCGCCGAGTATCTGGCTGGCGTGCGGGTTGACCGGGATGATCCGCCAGCCATGGGCCTGCATGTGCGCCGGCACGTAGCTGGCCGCCTTGGCCGGGCTGGCGCTGGCCCCGACCACGGTGATCGTGTCGTAGCTGGTCAGGATCTGCTCGACCACGGCGTCCATGTCGGTCACCTGGCTACCGTAAACCCGAACAGGCGGTGCCACTCCGATCTCGGGTAGGCCTGGGCGTAGACCCAGGTCGGTGCGCCGCCGATGTCGGTCCGCGGCACGTAGCCGGGAGTGTTCTTCACGATCGAGATGATCTCCTGGTCCTGCTTGCTGTTGTGGTCGCCGAGCATGGAGATGACCGCGAAGAAGTGGGCATGGATGGCGGCCCGCCATCCGGCCACGCCCTCCAGGTACATGCAGTACGTCTTGGCCTGGTTCGTCCGGTAGCAGGCCGGTCCCTGGGCCTCGCCGTGCGTGTCGCCGCCCCGGCCGGGAATCGGGTACTTGATGTAGACGTCGTCGTAGAGCCGCCACCACGGGATGCTCAGGTGATCGGAGTAAACCAGCTGCTCGTTGTCCAGGCCGCCGATCAGGTAGCGCCCGTTGGGCAGGTCCAGGAAGGGCTTGAGGTCGCCGAATGCCGTGCGGCGCAGCGCCGAGGTGCCGGCCTCGTAGGTAGACCGGGCCAGCTTGCTGTAGTGCGCGCCCGAGGCCACGATCGCCAGGGGTATCACCGTGGCCAGCGCGACCTTGGGGGCCTTGGCCCGGACCAGGGCACTGGGCCGGGCCAGCAGGTAGCCGGCCGCCATGCAGGTGAACCAGATGCCGATGTCGTCGTGCTTGCGCATCGACTCCACGGTGTGCAGGTGCAGGCTCTCGATGGTCACCAGCACTCCGGCGAAGACCAGCAGGCCCAGCAGCAGCCCGCAGCGCTTGCGGTCCTCCCGGATCGTGAGCGAGAGCAGGAAGGCCAGTCCGCCCAGCAGAATGACGAAGCCGACCCAGTCCCAGGTGTCGCCGACGATGATCCGGGGTGCCACCCGGACGGCGGCGAACACCGCCCACGAGCCCGCCTTGCGGTCCAGGGTGGAGAACAGGAAGCCGTTGATGTAGGCGCGCCCGGCCAGGAACGCGGCCAGGGCCAGCGCGGAGACGGTCGTCACGCCGAGCGCGGTCGCGCGGGTGAGCATCCGGCGCCAGCCATCGGGCAGCACCTGGAGCGCGGCGATGCCCACCACCACCGGGTCGAAGACCAGCGTGGCGTACTTGGCCGCGTTCGCGGCCAGCAGCATCACGGGCACCAGCACCAGCCACCGGCTGGCGTTCTTCTCGGTATCGGCCGTGCGCACCGCGCAGTAGGCCGAGGCCGCGGTCAGCATCAGGGCCAGCGCGTCGTGGGTGGCCAGCGCGCCCAGGTCCTCGGTCAGGCCGAGCCCGGCGAACAGCCCGGCCGCGGCCACGCCCGGCCAGTACCCGAACAGCCGCTTGCCCGAGCCGTAGAGCAGGGCGGTCGCGGTCATCATGAACGACATGCTCATCAGGCGCACGGCGACCAGGCCGCCCAGGTGGTCGGCCATGGCGGCCAGTACCGGGTAGATCACCGGCGCGCCGGAGAAGTAGGTCTCGTAGTACGGGCTGCCGCCGCCGTGGAAGATCTCGTGGATGAGCTGGTGCCCGGCGTAGATGTATCGGCCCTCGTCGCCGGACGCCGTGCTGACGTGGATCAGCCGGGAAGTGAGCAGGGCCTGCCCGCACAAGATGATGGCCAGCGGGATCCACCGCACCCAGCCCGGCGCCACGGCCGGGCGCGCGGCGACGGCCGCCGGCCGGGCTTGCGGCGGGGCGGTGGCGACGTAGTCAGTCATTGCTCAGCTGGCGGAAGCAGGCGGCGATAGCCTGCGAGCCGGGGCCGGATTCCCAGGCCGACTGGTGGCCGGAGTCGAGCGGCTGGATCAGCTGGGCGGCCCCGAAGCCGACGGCCCAGAAGTCGATCCCGCCTTTGTGCGTGGCCATTGCCGCCTTACAGGCTGCGGTGAACCACCGCACCTGCACGTCGGCGTCCAGGCGGGGATTCGGCCACGAGCCCTGCCAGGGCTTGGCGTAGGCCCCGCGCACGCCGGCGATGCCGACCTCGCTGAGCACGGTGCCGCGCGGCATGCGCCGGTCCCAGACCTCCCAGGCCCTGGTCAGCTTGGCCACCGAGGCGTTCGGCCCCATCTGCGGCATGTCCGGGTAGGAGTCGGCCGAGACCTTGGCCAGGCGGCCCCCGGTGCCAGGGTGCAGCAGGTGCCCGTTGTTGGCGTAGGCCAGGGTGCCCTTGTAGACCCGGTGCAGGGCCCGGTCCAGCCCGTTCCACAGCGGCGAGGTGCCGAAGTCCTGGAACTCCGTCCCGACGTACAGCGTCGGCACCTTGTCGCGCTGGGCCATCCGCGCATACGGCATCAGGAACCGCTGGTAGCCGGCGAACCAGGCCCGGATGTGCGCGGGTCGCCAGGTGTTGCGGGGCACACCCAGGCTGTCGTTGGCCAGCAGCGGCCGCAGGGCCACGTACAAGTGCGAGGTCTCGGCCGTCTTGACCACGGTCGCGAGATCGGCCGGGGTGGGCGTCTTGTTGGGCTTGGCGTAGACGCCATTGGCCCGGGCGCCGTGCATGAAGAACGGGAACGAGATCAGGACCGAGTTGGCGTGCAGACGCTGAAGGTAGGACACCTCGGCCGCCGCCGCGAGGCCGTAGTTCTCCTTCTTGTAGCCGTACAGGTCGATTCCGGCCCCAAGCTGGAAGCGCGGCCGCCGGACACGGACTACGTGGGGCACGAACGGAGCCTTGCTGGACTTGATCTTCGGCGGCTGCAGGGCGCCGATGTGCGAGGCGGCCGAGCACCCCCCGACGGCCAGCCCGAGGACGAGCACTCCGGTCAGGAGCTTGCGTGAGGTGTTCACCGTCTCTCCCGTGTCTTGCTGATCACCTTGAAGGTGCGCGGATTGCCCTGGATGAGCGGGATGAAGACGCCCGCGCAGGTCAGCAGCAGGCTGAGGGGCAGCACGAGCACGGCGACCGTCGCGCTCAGCAGCCGGGAGTCGTTGGTCCGCGAGAACACGCGTGAGCCAGCCCCGGCCCAGCCGCAGGCGAAGAACACCGTCACCCAGGCGACCACCGACAGCTTGGCCACGTCGAAGATCAGCGAGTCCCCGGAGATGCGCCCGGTGCCCCGCAGGTATAGGCCGGCCAGGGACAGCAGCAGCGAGGTGGCGCCGACCACGTACTTGAGCGTGGTGATGATCGCGGCCGGGCGGGACAGCACGTCACGGTGGGTGATGCCGTGGATGTCGCCCCACAGCCACCGGGCCCGCTGAGTGATGAAGTCCTTCAGGTTCCACGGCGGGGTGCCCTCGGCGTACTCGTGGAACCAGCCCCACTTCAGCCCGGCCTCGGCGGCGCGCTGGCCGAAGACCAGGTCCTCGGACGCGAACGCCGGCCAGTCCCAGGTGATGATCCGCTCGGTCTCGCCGGTCACGGCCAGGCCCTCGCCGTGCACGTGCAGCGGGCGGCCGATGATGCCCTGGAACACCGAGCAGTACACCAGGCAGGCGTGGGTGCGGATGTCGTCCGCGTGGCTGGCCAGGAAGTGGCCCAGGGGAGCGCCGCCGTACTCGGTGCGCGGGGCCACGATGCCCTGGCAGATGTCGTAGTCGGCCTGGTAGGACCGCTCGATGTAGGCCTGGGTCAGGGTGACGTCGTCATCGTTATAGAGGATCTTGACGTCGGCCCGGCTCAGTCCCATGGACTGGCGGACCCGCCGAGAGTACTCCAGCGCCCGGGCCTTGCGCTCGGAGCGGGCGATGAAGCTGGACGGCACGGTGATGACCAGGTCGGCCAGCGGGTACTCGTTGGCGTAGCCGGGCTCGGTGACCACCCAGATCTGGTGGTTCATGATCAGGTTGTAGTCGCGGATCTGGCTGACGATCTGGCTGACCCGGGTCTGCTCGCGGCCCGAGGTGGTGATCTGGATGATGAGCTCGGTGTACTTGCCCGGCGGCGCCTCCCGGAACCAGCGGTGGAAGTGCAGCTGGCCGAGCCCGAGCATGGCCAGCTCGATGAGCGGCAGCATCCAGACCGCGTAGATCAGGTAGCGGGCCGGGGGCAGCTCGATGGCGGCCCAGACGATGGCCGCGATGATGACGGCCACGGCCACGGCCCTGGCCGCCTGGGCGAACCAGCGGACGATGCGGCTGACCGGGCCGCCACGGCTGTGCCGGGGCGCGCGCCGGCCTGGCTCGGCGGTGCGGGGGACCGTCCCGATCCGGCTGACCGGCGGGGCGGGTGATGCGTGCGGGGTTCTTGCTGGCGGCGCGAGCGGGGCGGCCACCGAGGCGATGTCAACGAGGCGTTCCGAGCTGCCGCGTTGCCTGCCATTTACGGCCCATTCTCTTTCTGTTTCCACCGATGACGCGTTACCGTCGGCATTCATCTGCCACGCAGGCTCCCCTGTCCGGGATCTTCTTTCTCGTTGCCGCCTGGCCCCTGGGGCGGCTATTAGGGATGGAGACGGGCACATCGTATTACACGGAACGTCTCAGGAAATTCCTGGGGGTACGGAGCAGGAGGTACCTTTGTTAGAGTTTTACTGGTTACTGTGCCACTGCGGGGTGTAACAGTACTTACGCTGCACAGAGTTACTATATGGCTACTGTCGGGCAGGACGTGAGGCGGCCCGCACCGCGAATTTCCTGGTCAGCCGCTTACTGTTTGTCTTATGCACGACCTGATATAGGGGCGTGATAGCGGATCACAAGCGCGCGGAATACCGCCGCTTCTTGATGACGGTGCGCCCGAATGTTTGTTAACAATCGGGAAACCGCTGACTCTCGCGGGGTCTCCTATATACGCCCTAGGGACGCTACCGACTTTTCCTGTCGGGTTACTGGGATACTACGTTCTGCGCTTCTCATATGACAGGTGGCGACCACCCGTCGGCCCGAAATGATCACAGCCGGCCGCACAACCAGTCCGCCCGGGCGCAAGTCACAAAGACATGAGAACAATCCGTGGCGTGATCGTCACCAGTCCGCGCATCCTGGCCGCATTGATCGCGGCCGCCACGCTGGCAGCATTCGCTGCCACCACTGCGTCAGCTCGGCCCCAGGCCGCGCCGAACCCCCCGGCCCGGCTCGGTGCCGTCGTCTTCACCAGCGCCCGCCACGCTGCCCAGCTTGCCTCCGACCGGCTGGGCACCATGGCCTTCACCAGCACCCACAAGGGCGCCCAGCCAGCCTCCGGCCGGCTGGGCACCGTGGCCTTCACCAATGCCCGCCATGGCTACGGCCTGCTCACCGCCGAGCACGGCGGCCGGTGCCGGATCGAGGTCGGCGTGACGTCCGACGGCGGCCGCCGGTTCACCCGGCCCGCGGTGGTGACCGGCTGGTCCTGCGACGACAACTCGCCCGCCGTGAGGCTGGCCGCCGGTAGCCGAGGCGACGTGTTCCTGTTCGGCCCGGCCCTGTTCACCAGCCAGGACGGCGGCCGGGCCTGGCACCGGGCCCGCCCGGGCGGTCCGGTGCTCGCACTGGCCGCCACCGGCCGCTCGGCCTGGGCCCTGGTGGCCCGCTGCCACTCTCACGGCCAGCCAGCCGGTCGACGGGCCGGCCAGTGTCCGCTGCGGCTGATCGTCTCCGCCGACGGCGGGCGGACCTGGCATGCCGCCCGGCTGCCCGGCGCCAGCGTGCCCAGCCTCGGCGGCCAGCCAGGCCCGGCCGAGCTGGTCCGGACCAGCGCCCGCACGGCCTACGTGCTGACCTCGCCGGGCCCGGCCTCCCGGCTGTGGATCACCCGTGACGGCGGCGCCTCCTGGACCCGCCGGCCGGTGCCCTGCGAGGCCATGAGCGCCGCCCTGGCCGTCGCGCCGGACGGGACCATCGTGGTGGCCTGCGCGGGCGAGCCGAGTGCGGGCGGCCAGGCCAAGACCCTGGCCTGGTCGGCCGACGGCGGGCGCACCTGGACCGTGCACCGGCCGTGCCGGACCGGCACCGGGTCGGTCTGCGCGCCGCTCGGCTACGGCTACCTCGGGCAGATCGCGGCCCCGGCCGGCCGGACCGTGTTCCTGGCCGGACCGCGCAGCTCGCTGCTGGTCACCCGCGACGGCGGCCGCGCCTGGCACCTGGTCCGCCCGGTGATCGGCGACAGCGGCGGCGGCACCGGGGCGGTGGCGTTCTTCGGCCGGGATGGCCAGACCGGCCAGGACGGCCTCGTGTTCGGCTACGACACCCGCCACAACGAGCGGCCCGCGATCTGGCACACCGCCGACGGCGGTGCGCAGTGGCGGGTCGTCTACCCGGTCCTCACATAGCCTCGAACGGCCGCAGCTCGAAGGTACCGAACCGGGCCGTCGGGTGCCGGGAGGCGATCTCGATGGCCTGGTCCAGGTCGGTGCACTCGAGCACGTTGATCCCGGCCACCTGCTCCTTGGTCTCGGCGAACGGGCCGTCGGTGACCAGCAGCTTCCAGTCCCGCACCTGCACCGTCCGGGCATCGGCGGCGTCGCCCAGCCGGACCCCGCTCAGCTTGATCCCGCGGGCTTCCAGATCCTCGTCCCAGGCGTCCTGCGCGACCTGGGCCGGGGAGCCCGGGATGCCCGCGTCCAGCTCCGGATCCAGCTCGGCCGACTCGTCCAGGCAGTGGATCAGCAGGTACCGGATGGTCCCGGGGGCGGGCGGCTCGTCCCGCTCCAGCGGCTCCGCGAGCCAGGCCCCGAGCACCGGCCGGACTTCCACCGAGCCGATCACCGACACCGGGTGCCGGCTCGCGATCCCCACCGCCTCGTCCAGGCTGTCGCATTCCAGCAGGTCGTAGCCCGCGATCTGCTCCTTGGTCTCGGCGAACGGGCCGTCGCTGACCAGCACCTGCCCGTCGCGCACCCGCACCGTGGTGGCCGTCTCGGCCGGCCGCAGCGGACCGCCGGTCAGCCGCGCCGGCCCGGTCTGCGCGACCCAGGCCTCCGTGGTGCTCCCCATGGCCGCTCCCTCGGCCGGGCTGAGCTCCATGTTCTTGTCCACGCAGATCAGCAGCATGTACTTCATGACCGCCTCCAGAAGGTAATCCTCGACTCCAGGCTCATGTCATGCCAACGACGAACGGGAGTACCCGGGATGGACAGCCCCAGGCCGGCCTGTGGCTACGGCGGGTTTACCTCCCTTTTATACCGTGCGCTTATGGACGAATCGGGCAGTAACGCATCAGACCAGTCAGGCGCCGACGACGAGTCCGGGTTCTCGCGGCGCAGCTTCCTGGCCGGGGTGGTCGGGGTCAGCGCCGTCGCGGGACTCGCCACCGTGACGGAGGCCGCCGTGACCCACCAGCCCGCCCAGGCTGCCACCGCCGCCACGGCGCCCTCCGGGCCGCCGACCACGACGCTGCCGCTGCCGACCACGACCGCGCCCGAGCAGCAGCTGCTGACCTGGGGCGCCGACCCGGCCACCGCGGTCACCGTGTCCTGGTCCGCGCCGGGCACCGTCCCGCAGCCCGCCCCGGCGCTGATCTTCTCCACCCGGCCGATCACCGCCGCCCACCCCGGCTGGATGGTCCAGGTGCCCGCGCCCCAGCCGCTCGACGTCGCCCGCCGCTACCAGCGGTCCGCCGCGGTCAGCTTCACCGACGGGCTGAACAGCCAGACCACGTACTTCTACCACGTGCAGCTCACTGGCCTGGAGCCCGGCACGCGGTACTACTACCAGGTCACCGACGGGGCGGAGACGCCGTCCACGGCCGGCGCCTCGTTCGAGACCGCGCCCCGCGGCCGGGCCGCCTTCCGGTTCTCCAGCTACGGCGACCTGGCCACCCCGTCCTGGGACCTGAACGCCTCGGGCAACATCTGGCACGAGTCCTGCGACAACTCCTTCTACGCGGTGAGCGCCATCGAGAACCCCGGCGACGGCCGCGGCGCCCCGCTGTTCCACCTGCTCAACGGCGACCTGTGCTACGCCAACCTGGACGTGCTGAACGCGCCGGGCGTGTGGCGGGACTTCGGCATCAACATCGCGCGCTCGGCGGCCAACCGGCCGTGGATGCCCGCACTGGGCAACCACGAGACCGAGTTCGGGGTCTGCGACCACGCCGGCCGGCCCGGCCAGGCACCGGGCGGGGTCGCCGCCCAGGGCGCGGCGGGCAACTACTGGAATGGCCCCTACGGTTACGGCCACTACCTGAGCCGGTTCCTGCTGCCCGACAACGGCGTGACCAACTGGGACGGCAACCGGCTGCGCGGGAACTTCTACAGCTTCCAGGTCGGCACGGTGAAGTTCATCTCCCTCGACGCCGACGACGTCATCTACCAGGACGGGGCGGCCGCCTACCTGAACTCCGCGCCGGATGCCGCGCCGGAGACCACCACCTCCGGCGCGCAGATCCCCAACGGCACGGTCACCTACAACCACGGCTACACCGGTGACCTCAAGATCGTCGCCGCCGACAACTCCGCGGTGCCCGACTTCGGCAGCGGGACCCCGAACCTGCAGACCCTGTGGCTGGAGCGGACCCTGCGCGCGGCCCGCGAGGACCCCTCGGTGGACATGATCGTGGTCTTCATGCACCAGTGCGCCATGTCCACCTCGGTCCCCGGCAACGGGTCCGACCTGGGCATCCGCCGCGCCTGGCTGCCGCTGTTCGACCGCTACGAGGTCGACCTGGTGCTGTCCGGCCACGAGCACGACTACGAGCGCAGCTACCCGGTCCGCGGCTACGACGCCGGCGCCCACGGCACCGTGGTGTCGCCCAATCCCGATCAGGTCAAGGGCCAGACCGTCGACACCAGGCGGCCGTCCGTGGCGGCCACCGAGCCGGTTGAGGTCGACGGCACACCCGGCTGGGACACCGCCCAGGGCACCGTGTTCCTGGTCCTGGGCGGCGGCGGGACCAACGGCCCGTCCAATGTCTACGGCACCGACCAGGCCGACGGCCTGCCCCAGGCCAAGGTCATCACCGAGCGCAACGCCATCAGCGGATCGCAGGCGGCCGGCTTCACCCGCAACGCGGCCGACTCCATCGAGGACGCCCCGTGGTCGGCGGCCACCAACGGCGGCGACGCCTACGGTTACGCGATCTTCGACGTGGACCCCGGCCAGCGGCCCGGCGAGACCACCATCACCCTGCAGTACTTCGCCATCCCCGCGGTCAGCAACGAGGCCGGCTCCGCGCACGACGGCACGACCACGCTGCCCAGCGCACCGTTCGAGACGTTCGTGTTCGGCCGCGGCATCTCCCGCCGGCACCGCCAGCACCACGGTCGCCAGCACCTGGAGCACAGCCAGGCCCGCTGAGCGTTCTCGTATCCCGGCCTGCGGCCCCTGGTCCGCGGGCCGGGTTCGCGCATGCCCCCGCATCCGGACGAGCTGGCTGCTATACGGATAGAGGCAGATATATCTGATCGGGGAGTCAGAGATGATGGGGATCCCTCGGCGCGCCCTGGTGGTCGTGCCCGCGCTGACCGCTCTGGTACTGGCCGGCGCCAGCGCGAGCGCCACGGCAACCGCCGCCGCGGCGCCGGGCCACCGGCGGGCCGGCCCGCCGCCGGGCCGGCTGCTCACCTACGGCTACGGCAACGCCCGCGACGGCGTCGGCCCGCGCACGCCGTCGCTGGCCCGGCTGCGCCCGGCCTGGACCGACGGCAGCAAGGTCATCGCCGGCGGCATATACGGCCAGCCGCTCGTCGACGGCCGGCTGGTGATCGTGGCCACCGAGAACGGCAAGGTCTACGGCCTGAACGCGGCCACCGGCAAGATCGCCTGGCGCTACTCCGTCGGCGCGCCCGCCCGCCTGGCCACCATCGACAAGACCCCCACGCTGGCCCCCGGCTGCGGCGACATCAACCCGCTGGGCATCACCGGCACCCCCGTCATCGACGCCGCCGCCCACGAGGTGCTGGTCGCCGCCGAGGTCCAGGACCATCCGGCCCGTCCTCGCTGGCAGAACATCAGGCACGTCATGGTCGCGCTCAAGTTCACCGCCACCAGCGTCCGGCGGGCCTGGCAGCGCCCGATCGACCCGCCCGGCGCCCGCCGGCACGCCTACTACATCCCGGCCGAGCAGCAGCGCTCCGCGCTGACCCTGTCCCGCGGCCGGGTCTACGCCGAGTTCGGCGGGCTGTTCGGCGACTGCGGCAAGTACCAGGGCTACGTGGTCTCCGTGGCCGCGTCGGGCCGGGGCAGGCTCCGGTCCTGGCGGGTGCCCACCGTCCGGGAGGGCGCCATCTGGGCCACCGACGGCGCCGCCACCAATGCCCGGGGCGAGCTGTTCGTCGCCACCGGCAACTCGAACAACGACTCCGGCCGGTTCGACTACGGCGACGCCGTGATCGGCCTGTCGCCCGGCCTGCGGATCGACGGCTACTTCGCCCCCCGCGACTGGGCCCGGCGCAACGTCGACGACCTCGACCTCGGCTCCGGCGGCCCGGTCCTGCTGCCCGGCAGCCGCCTGGTGTTCGAGTCCGGCAAGCCCGCCGTGTCCGGCGTGTCCACCGGGTTCCTGCTCAGCCAGTCCCGGCTCGGCCGTGTCGGCCACCCCCGGTTCAGCGGCACGGTCTGCCCCGGCGGCGGCTACGTCTTCGGCGCCGAGGCCGCCGAGCGGCTCAGGAAGGGCGGCCCCGTCTACCTGTACGTGCCGTGCTCGGGCGGCACCGTGGCGCTGCGCGTCGGCTACGGCCGGCACCCCAGGTTCACCAGGGCCTGGGCGGCGCGCGGCCCGAACGGCACGCCGATCATTGCCGGTGGCCTGGTGTGGGCCCTGGCCACCGGCTCCGACGGCGGCGGCGGCCCCTCCGACCTGTACGGAATGCGCCCGCTGACCGGCCGCGTCGTGGTCCGCGAGCAGGTCCGCCCGGTCGAGCACTTCGCCACCCCCGGCGCGGGTGACGGGATGATCTTCGTCGCCACCGCGGCCGGCGTGCAGGCCTTCAAGCCAGCCAGATAACAAGGCCGGGGGCGCGGGCCGCCCCCGCCGGGCTGGCCCGGATCCCGGTCGGCCTGTCGGTGGCCGGGGTTACTGTGGGCGGCGTGCGTGAGCTGTTCCACCCCGCGGTCGCGGCCTGGTTCGCCGGGCGGTTCCCGGCTGGCCCGACCGAGCCCCAGGACGCAGGCTGGCGGGAGATTGCCGCGGGCCGCCACACGCTGATCTCCGCGCCCACCGGCTCGGGCAAGACCCTGGCCGCGTTCCTGGTCTGCGTCGACCGGCTGTACCGCGCCCACGAGGCCGGCGAGACGGCGCCGGGCGAGACAGCGGCAGCCGACACCGCGCCGGGCGGCGCAGGAGCCGGCGACACCGGGGCGGCCAGCGAGACAGGGGCCGGCGACACCGCCGCCGCCCGCCAGGCGAGCCCGGCCGGGCCGCAGGTGGTCTACGTGTCGCCGCTCAAGGCGCTGGCCGTCGACATCAGCCAGAACCTGGAGCGCCCGCTGGCCGAGATCGCCCAGGTGGCGGCCGGGCTCGGCCTGACCGCGCCGGACATCAGGGTCGCCGTGCGGACCGGGGACACCGCCGCCGCCGAGCGGGCCGCCATGCTCAAGCGCCCGCCGGACTTCCTGATCACCACCCCGGAGTCGCTGTACCTGCTGGTCACCGCCGAGCGCAGCCGGGCCATGCTGGCCAGCACCCAGACCGTGATCGTGGACGAGATCCACGCCGTGGCCGGCAACAAGCGCGGCTCGCACCTGGCCCTGACCCTGGAGCGGCTGGAGCAGATCACCGCCGGGCCGCTGCAGCGGATCGGGCTGTCGGCCACCCAGCGCCCCATCGAGACCGTGGCCCGGCTGCTGGTCGGCGCGGGCCCGGACCGGTCCGAGCCGGACGGGTCGCCCCGCTGCGCGATCGTGGACTCCGGGCACCGCCGCCAGCTCGACCTGGCTCTCGAGCTGCCCGACGACGAGCTCGGCGCGGTGGCCACCCAGGAGCAGATGGCCGAGATCCTGGACCTCATCGCCGGCCACGTGTCCGAGCACCGGACCACGCTGGTGTTCGTCAACACCCGCCGGATGGCCGAGCGGGTCGCCCACGAGCTGGGCGAGCGGCTCGGCGAGGGCCAGGTCGCCGCGCACCACGGCAGCCTGTCCCGCGAGCGCCGCCAGCGGGTCGAGACCCGGCTGAGGGCCGGCGACCTGCGGGCGCTGGTCGCCACCGCGTCGCTGGAGCTGGGCATCGACATCGGACCGGTCGAGCTGGTCTGCCAGATCGGCTCGCCGCGCAGCTTCGCCACGTTCCTGCAGCGGGTCGGCCGGTCCAACCACAGCCGCGGCGGCACCCCGGCCGGGCGGCTCTACCCGACCTCGCGCGACGAGCTGGTCGAGTGCGCGGCGCTGCTGCGCGGCGCGCGGTCGGGCCGGCTGGACGCCCTGGTGGTGCCCGACGCGCCGCTCGACATCCTGGCCCAGCAGATCGTCGCCGAGTGCGCGGCCGCCGACTGGGCCGAGGACGAGCTGCTCGCCCTGGTCCGCCGGGCCGCGCCGTTCGCCGGCCTGTCCGAGCGAGGACTTCGACGAGGTCGCCGAGCTGGTCTCCGACGGGATCCAGACCGGCCGCGGCCGCCGGGCCGCCTACCTGCACCGCGACCGGGTGAACGGGCGGCTTCGCGGCCGCCGCGGCGCCCGGATCGCCGCGCTGACCTCCGGCGGCGCCATCCCCGAGGTGGGCGACTACCGGGTGCTGGCCGAGCCCGACGACGCCCTGGTCGGCACGGTCAACGAGGACTGGGCCATCGAGAGCATGGCCGGCGACGTGTTCCTGCTCGGCACCACCTCGTGGCGGATCCGCCGGGTCGAGCCGGGCATCGTCCGGGTGGCCGACGCCCAGGGCGCGCCGCCCTCGGTGCCGTTCTGGCTGGGCGAGGCGCCCGGCCGCACCCGCGAGCTGTCCGAGGAGGTCTGCGCGGTCCGCTCGGCGGTGGCCGGGTTCCTGACCACCGAGGACCCGGCGGGCGCGCTGCGCCTGGCTGGCCGCCGAGTGCGGCCTGGCCCGCGCCGCGGCCGAGACCATCGTGGCCTACCTCGGCGCCGGGCTGACCCAGCTCGGCGTGCTGCCCACCATGGACACCATCGTGCTCGAGCGCTTCTTCGACGAAGCCGGCGGCATGCAGCTGGTCGGCCACGCGCCGTTCGGCGCCCGGCTGAACCGGGCCCTCGGCCTGGCGCTGCGCAAGCGGTTCTGCGTCACGTTCGACTTCGAGCTCCAGGCCGCGGCCAGCGACGACGCGATCTTGCTGTCGCTCGGCCCGCAGCACAGCTTCCCGCTCGACCGGGTGCCCAAGTTCCTGGCCTCGCCGACGGTGGAGACGGTGGTCCGCCAGGCGGTGCTCACCGCCCCGATGTTCCAGTCCCGGTGGCGGTGGAACCTGAACCGGTCGCTGGCCGTGCTGCGCATGCGCGGCGGCCGCAAGAATCCGCCCGCCATCCAGCGGATGGAGTCCGACGACCTGATGGCCGCGGTCTTCCCCGCGCTGGCCGCCTGCCAGGAGAACGTGGCCCCCGGCCCGCTGGAGATCCCCGACCACCCGCTGGTCCGCCAGACGCTGGACGACTGCCTGCGCGAGGCCATGGACGTCGAC
Source organism: uncultured Actinomycetota bacterium (assembly GCA_963730265.1). GTDB lineage: Bacteria > Actinomycetota > Actinomycetes > Streptosporangiales > Streptosporangiaceae > DASUBV01. The sequence continues at coordinate 1,583,059 of CAVSRG010000009.1, read as the reverse complement.
GGGCTGCGGGCCCTGGTCGAGCGACATCGAGGCCGGCCGGGTCCGCGTGGTCACCGCGCGACACCACCGAGCCGTCGGTGCTGGCCCACGAGATCCTCAACGGCCGGCCGTTCACGTTCCTCGACGACGCCGCCGCTCGAGGACCGGCGCAGCCGCGCCATGCAGCTGCCGCCGCGGCCTGCCGGTGGCGCCCGGCGAGCTGGCCCGGCTCGACCCGGCCGCCATCGAGCGGGTGACCGAGCAGGCCCGGCCCGACCCCCGCGACGCCGACGAGCTGCACGACCTGCTGATGACCGCGATCGCGCTGGGGGCCGACGAGGCCTGGCAGCCGTGGCTGGACGAGCTGGTTCGCGACCGCCGGGCGGGCGCGGTGGCCACCGGCGCCGGGCGGCTGTGGTTCGCGGCGGAGCGAAAGCGGTACGTCGAGTCGCTGTTTGATAGCGGTGAATTTCGCCCCGACTGCGCCTGCCCGGTGCCGGGCGAGCCGCCCGGCGAGGACGAGGCGGCCGCCGCCCTGCTGCGCGGCCACCTGGAGTACCGCGGTCCGTCGACCGTCGCCGCGCTGGCCGGGGCGACCGGGCTGCGGCCCGGCCTGGCCGAGATGGGGCTGGCCCGGCTGGAGAGCGAGGGCTTCGCGCTGCGCGGCCATTTCACCGCGCCGGACGCTGCCGAGGAGTGGTGCGCCCGGCGGCTGCTGGCCCGCATCCACGCCTACTCGCGGCAGCGCCGCCGCAGCGAGATCGAGCCGGTCACGAGCCGGGACTTCATGCGGTTCCTGCTGCGCTGGCAGCACGTCGCGCCGGGCACCGGCCGTGAGGGCCGGCTGGGCGTGGTCAGCGTCATCGAGCAGCTCCAGGGCTACGAGCTGGCCGCCGGCGCGTGGGAGAACGCGATCCTGCTCAACCGCGTCACCGGCTACCGCCGCGAGTGGCTGGACGAGGCCTGCCTGTCCGGCCAGGTCACCTGGGCCCGGCTGTCGGTGCGGGACAGCGACCCCGGCGCCGCGCCGCGCCGCGGCGGGCTGTACCCGTCGCGGGCCACGCCGATCACGCTCACGCTGCGCGACGACCTGCCCTGGCTGCTGCTGGCCGCGCGCGGCGACCAGGTCCCGGCCGAGCCCGGCCCCGGCCGCACCCGTGACGTGCTCGACGCGCTGCGCCAGCACGGCGCGCTGTTCCGGCCCGACCTGACCACGCTGACCGGCCGGCTGCCCGCCGAGGTCGAGGAGGGGCTGTGGGACGCCGTGGCCCGCGGGCTGGTCACCGCGGACGGCTTCCGCGCCGTCCGGTCGCTGCTGCGGCGCAGCGGCCGGTCCCGCCCGCCGTCGCCGGGCGGGCTGCGCCGCGGCCTGCGCGGCGCCGCGGGCGGACCGCCCGGCCGCTGGTCGCTGCTGCCCGGCCCGGCGGCCGGCGTGGACCGCGACGAGCTGGCCGAGGCCGTGGCCGAGCAGCTCGCCGCCCGCTGGGGGGTGGTCTTCCGCGACCTGATGGCGCGGGAGAACCTGGCCGTGCCCTGGCGGGAGATCCTGTGGGCGTTCCGCCGCCTGGAAGCCCGCGGCACGATCCGGGGCGGCCGGTTCGTGGCCGGGTTCAGCGGCGAGCAGTACGCCCACCCCGACGCCGTCGACGTGCTCCGCGCCGTGCGCCGCGAGCCGCCCGCCGGCGAGGCCACCGAGCTCTCCGCGGCCGACCCGCTCAACCTGGCCGGCATCGTGCTGCCCGGCCCGCGCGTCCCGTCGATCGCCTCGAACTGGGTGACGATCACCGACGGGATCATCACCAGCGCGGCCGGCGCCACCGCCTGACCTGGGCGTTATCCCGGCCCGCCGGACCCGGTCCAATCTCGCGCCAATTCGGTGTATCTGATCGCCGGGTTCCTGCTCCGTCCCGGTGCAAGGGGAATGCACCACTCACGGGAGGACCCCATGATTCACCGCATCACGCTGCGCCGCGCCGCTCCGGCCGCCCTGGCCGCCGCGGGCCTGGCCACCGCCCTGCTCGGCACCGCGGGCCTGGCCGCCCCGGCCGCCAGCGCCAGCCCGAGCCCGGTCACCGGGGGGGCCGCCGAGCACGCGCTGAGCCAGAAGGCCACGCTGGCCTACTGGACCGCGGCCCGGCTGCGCTCGGCCCGGCCCGCCGACCTCATCACCGCGGGCCCGCGGGCGTCGGTCCGGCCGGCCACCGCCCGGCCGACCGGGAAGGCTGCGCGGGTGGCCGGGGGCCTGCCCGCCAGCGCCGGGATCGCGGCGGCGGCCAGCAATGGCGGCGGCTCCGTGGCCGCCTTCACCTATCCGTTCCCGTTCGACAGCTTCACCCCGCCCCAGCCGCTGTGGAAGACCTATCCCTACGAGGTCAATGGCAAGCTGTTCTTCAGCAATGACGGCGGGAACTTCGTCTGCTCGGCCACCTCGGTCGCCTCGGCCAGCGGCACCAAGAACGAGAACGAGATCTGGACCGCCGGCCACTGCCTGGTCAACACCGAGTCGGACAACCAGGTCGTGGACAGCTCGGCGGTGTTCATCCCGGCCTACAACGGCAACAAGACGCTGAAGAAGAACTACGCCCCGTATGGCGAGTTCACCTGGACCGGCGCCTGGGAGACCGCGACCGCCTGGTACAAGAACCGGGACCTGACGCAGGACGAGGCCGCGATGACGGTCAAGAAGTCATCCAGCTCCGGCAAGACCCTCGGCAACGCCGTGGGCTGGGACGGCTTCGCCTGGAACCAGTCCGTCAACCAGCAGTTCGTGGCGTTCGGCTACCCGGCCGCCTCGCCGTACAACGGCAAGAACCTGATCGAGGACATCGGCGCCACGGCCGGCCAGGACAGCATCAGCGGCGGCGCCGACGCGACCGAGCCCATCGTCATCGGCAGCCCGCTCACCGGCGGGTCCAGCGGCGGGGCCTGGAACATCGACTGGACCGACGGCGGGCCGGGCTTCATCAACGGCCACAACGATTACATCTACACCAACCAGCCCAACGCGATGTACTCCCCGTACCAGGACAGCCTGTCCAACGACGTGCGCTGCTTCGGGGCGACCAGCTGCTGACCGCTTCACCCTGATTCGCCGCTTATCCCGCGGCGGCAGGCCCGCCCAAGAAATCATGGGCGGGCCTGCCGCCGTCGAGAGGGAAGCGCCGTGCTCATCATCTGGGGCCTGCGGGTCATCTACCACACCATCGGCGAGGGGGTCTTCCGCTGCCGCAAGTGCGGCGGCGACCGTCAGTACCGGCTCCGTGCGGGCCGCCGGTTCTTCACGCTGTTCTTCATCCCGATCATCCCGCTGAACAAGGCCGGCGAGCACGTGCAGTGCACCACCTGCCGCACCCGCTACGTCATGGAGGTGCTCAGCCTGCCCACCGCCGAGCAGACGCAGACCGCGCTGCCGGCCGGCATGCGGGCCGCGGCCACGGCCGTGCTCGGGCCGGCGACCCGGCCAGCCCGGCCGCCCGGCAGCGCGCGCTGGCGGTCATCGCCGGCGCCGGGGCGCAGGGCTATACCGACGCCGACCTGGACCCGGACATGGCCCGGCCGGCCGAGGCGGTGCGCGGCGCCCTGGGCCGGGTGGCCCAGCAGCTCACCCCGGAGGCGCGGGAGTGGTTCCTGGCCGAGATCGTCCACGTCGCGCTGGCCGACGGCCCGCTGACCGCCCCCGAGCGGCAGACCATCCAGGCCGTCGCGGCCGGCCTGGCCATGACCCCCGCCCAGGCCATCGGCGTGGTCACCATGATCGAGCAGGGCGCGCCGAGACCCTGACCCTGGCCCGCGCGCACACCTGCGGACGACCCGCTCGTCACACCAGCCACATCGGCTCCGCTACCGCTTGACCAGGGGGCTCAGCGGGAGACGTGCATCAGGCCTTCCTGGGCCACCGTCGCGATCAGCGTGCCGTCGCGGTGGAAGATGCTGCCCGTGGCCAGGCCGCGGACCGCGCCGACGGCCACCGGCGACTTCACGTACAGCAGCCAGTCGTCCAGGCGGACCTCGTTGTGGAACCACATCACGTGGTCCAGCGAGGTCATGTGGCTGACGTCGCGGCGGCGGCCGGGCCGCAGGATGGCCGAGATGAACGTCAGATCGCTGATGTAGGTCAGCACCGCCGAGGCGCTGACCCGCTCGCCCGGGTGCTTGCCCACCGGCCGGAACCACAAGTCATCGGGGAACCGGGGCGGCGCGCCCGGCCGGGACACGATGGCCCGCAGCTCGACCGCCTGGTCGGGCTGGAGGGCGCCGGGCAGCGAGCGGACCAGCTCCGGGCAGTCGTCCGGCTCGGGGACCTCGGGCGGGCTGGCGTGGTGCTCGGCCGCGGACCGGTCGGTGGTGAACGACGCCTCCAGGCACAGGATCGGCGTGCCGTCCTGGGTCGCGGTGACCCGCCGCCGGCCGAATGTCCGGCCGTCCTGGAGCCGGTCCACCCGGAAGATCACCGGCTGGCCGGTGTCGCCAGGGCGCAGGAAATAGGCGTGCAGCGAGTGGGCGGCCGCGCTGGGTTCGGCCGTCCGCTGGGCCGCGACCAGGGCCTGCGCGGCCACCTGCCCGCCGAACAGGCGCCGCCCCGGCTCGCCGCTGATCGGGCCGCGGAACAGGCCGGGGTCGATGTCCTCCAGGTCCAGCAGCCCTTCCAGGCCGCCGGAAGCCGGGCCGTCAGCCGGACTGCTCACTGCTTGCTCCTCAACCGGGTCGGCGCGCGTGCTCTCCAGTATCGCGGCCGCGGGTGAGCGGCCGGACAGAACTCGGCGGCTGGCAAATGGCGATACATCGGTGAGATAACCAATGCCGATGGGAGCTCGACGTGAACGAGACGCCGTGGTCATGGCCGTGACCCTGGACACGGGACCGGCCGCCGGGCCCGACGACGGGGAACTGGCCGATGCCGACGCTATCCGCGAGTCGCTGCGGCAGCCCGAGCGGTTCGCCGTGCAGGGCATGGAGAACCGCCGGGTGATGTGGGTCCTGATCTGCGAGCCCAGGCCCAGCAGCAGGCGACCGCCCGTCGAGCGGGAACGCGGCATCGACCTTCATGATCGGCCACCCTGGCCCGGCGCGAGTGCGCCGGGCCAGGGCGGTGCTGGTCGCTACATGTCGCGCTCGCCGCGCTCGACGCAGAACTCGTTCCCGTCGGGATCGGCGAGCACGACGAAGCCGGAGCCGTCGGGCTCGCGGTGGTCGGCGAACAGGCTGGCGCCCAGGCCGATCAGCCGCTCGATCTCCTCGTCGCGGGTCAGCTCCCGCGGCCGGATGTCGATGTGCACGCGGTTCTTGACCGTCTTCGGCTCAGGCACCCGCTCGAACAGCAGCCGCGGGCCGTCGCCGAGATCGCAGAGGGCGGCAGGATCATCGGGGAAGTCCTCCGGGGAAGGAGGGACGCCGAAGGCCTGGCACCACCACTGGGCGATCTTGTAGGGGTCAGGGCTGTCGATCGTGATGCTCCGGACCGACATGCGCGGGGCGGATGTGCTTTCAGACATGAACGTTCTCCCTGTGTGACAGGGCGCTTCCCGCGATTCAGGCGATCAGGCGGGAGCGCGCTGCGGACTGTGGCGACTGCACGAGCATCCTCAGCACCTCCCCTCGAATCACCGACTGGCCTGTGGGCCGAGGGTAACTCACGCGTAGGCGGGGATGCCAAGCATTTCGTCCACGGTGACGAAGCGGTAGCCGTCGCGGCTGAGCCGGTCGACCACGATCCGCGCCGCGGCCACGGTGCTGGCCCGGTTGCCGCCGCGGCCGTCGAACCCGTCGTGGAAGATGACGATCGAGCCGGGCCGGGCCTTGGCCAGCACCCGCTCGGCGATCCGCTCGGGGCGGGGCTGGAACACCTCCAGGGCGTGGCAGAACTCCCCGGACACCGCCGTCAGGCCGTGCTCGCGCAGCACCGGCGCCAGGTCCGGGGTGCGCAGCAGCCACGGCGGCCGGTAGAGGGCGGTCCGCAGGCCCACCGTGGCCAGCGCGGCCTGGCCCTTGCGCACGTCCTCGGCCAGCATGCGCCGGCCCAGGTAGTTGGTGAACTCGTGGGTGAAGCCGTGGCAGCCGATGGTGTGCCGGTCGGCGACCAGCCGGCGGGTCACCTCGGGGCTGCGCAGCACGGCCCGGCCGACCTGGAAGAAGGTGGCCCGGATGCCGCGCTCGGCCAGGAAGTCGGCGATCTGCGAGGTGTAGGGCTCGTTGGGCCCGTCGTCGAAGGTCAGGGCCACGACCTTGTCCCTGGTCCGGCCGCGGTAGGGGAAGGTGCCGAAGGCCTGCGAGTAGGGCGACATGCACAGCCAGTAGCCCGCCGCGGCGGTGGCGGCGCCCGCGGCGACGGCGCCGGAGGCGAGCAGCGGTCGATGGTGGTGGCCGGCGGCGGTCGTGGTCGTGGCCGTCATCGCCGTCACCCCCACCGGCGCGCGAGGTGGATGGTGAGGTCACCGGCGGCGGCCAGCAGGACCAGCCCCACGCCCGCGCTGACCAGCCCCTGCATGCGCCGCCGGACGGGACTGGCCGGGTCGGCGGTGCGGATCGAGGGCGCCATCCCGACGATGGTCCGGCCCGTCAGCCGGTTCACCGAGTAGCCGAGCAGGTAGTAGAACATGCACGTGACCAGCAGGTTGTAGGCCAGGCCGCGGTACATGCGCCGGGCCGAGGTGAACACCGGGTTGCCGGGAATGAAGACGACCTGGCCGTGCGCGCGCAGCTTGCGCAGCAGGCCGAGCTCGTCGCCGCCCTGGGTGGCCTGGGTGTCGTAGCCGCAGAAGGCGCTCTTGCGGAACGCGAGGTTGGTCGCGGTGACATAGGGCACCCGCCCGGTCAGCCAGGTGCCGAGCTGCACCAGGTGAAACAGGATCCACGCGTAGGCCCGCCCCCACCACGGCGCGTTGGTGAAGCGGCACGGCCCGGCCACCGCCACCCGCGCCGGGTCGCGGCGGAACTCCTCGTCGATGCGGGACAGCCAGCCGGGGCTGTACACGGTGTCGGCGTCGGTGGACACGACGATCTCGCCGTCGGCGAGCCGGGTGCCGCACTGCCGGGCCCAGCAGACGCCGGGCTGGCTCTCGTGCACCACGGTCACCCCGCGCTCGGCGGCCACGCGGGCGGTGCCGTCGGTGCTGTTGTTGTCGACGACGATGATCTGGCACGGGTCCCGGTAGTCCTGTGCCAACAGCGAGTCCAGGCAGGCGCCCAGGAAGGCCTCTTCGTTATGGGCCGGTATCACAATGCTGAAACGCGGGCCGGGCCCGCTGGCGAGTGGCATAGTCACCGGCCCAGTGTGACGGTGGATAGGGGTCCGGCGGATCAGGAACTTCACCTAGTCCACCCTGATTAACTACGAGAACCGCCCAGCGGGGTTCCCCTGGGAATGCCATGGGCAAATGCTTGGCCAACAGCAGGCAATTCTCTGCTGATAGCAGGCAAGCTCTGCTAACAGCAGATTACCTTGGCCGGCCGGGATCCGGTCGCCGATGGTGGAGAGCATGACAGCCATCACCCAGCCTGCCGGGACCCTGGACGACCAGTTCACCGCCAGGCTCCTGGACCAGCGCATCATCGTCCTGGGCACCGAGGTCGACGACCACGTCGCCAACCGGCTGTGCGCCCAGCTGCTGCTGCTGTCGGCCGAGGACTCGCGCGCCGACATCAGCCTGTACATCAACTCGCCGGGCGGCTCGGTCACCGCCGGGCTGGCCATTTACGACACGATGCGGCTGATCCCCAACGACGTCAGCACGCTGGCCATGGGCCTGGCCGCCAGCATGGGCCATTTCCTGCTGTGCGCCGGGACGGCGGGCAAGCGGTTCAGCCTGCCGCACGCCCAGGTGCTGATGCACCAGGGCTCGGCCGGCTTCGGCGGCACGGCGGCCGACGTCGAGATCTACGCCGAGCAGCTGGAGCGGACCGGCGCGATCATGATCCGGCTGATCGCCGAGCACACCGGCCAGCCGGTGGAGCGAGTCGAGCGCGACAGCCTGCGGGACCGCTGGTTCAGCGCCGAGGAGGCGCTGGAGTACGGGATCATCGACCACATCGTGGAGCGGCGTCGACGACGTCCGCCCTCGGTCGTCGTCGCCGGGCTGCGGGGCTGTGAGCCATGGGCCACTACACGATTCCCACCGTGGTCGAGCGGACCGTGGCCGGCGAGCGCGCCTACGACATCTACTCCCGGCTGCTGTCGGACCGGATCATCTTCGTCGGCACCGAGATCGACGACGGCGTCGCCAACGTGGTCATGGCCCAGCTGCTGCACCTGGAGTCGGCCAGCCCGGACCTGGAGATCAGCCTGTACATCAACTCGCCGGGCGGCTCCTACAGCGCGCTGACCGCCATCTACGACACGATGCAGTTCGTCCGGCCCGACGTGGCCACCATCTGCATGGGCCAGGCCTCGTCGGCGGCGCGCGGTGCTGCTGGCGGCCGGCGCGCCGGGCAAGCGGGCGGTGCTTGCCGCACGCCAAGGTGCTGCTGCACCAGCCGTCGAGCCAGGCCCGCGGGACGCTGCCCGACCTGGCCATCCAGGCCAAGGAGGTGGCCCGGGTGCGGGCGGAGATCGACGAGATCCTGAGCCGCCACACCGGCCACCCGGTGACCAAGATCAGGAACGACACCGACAGGAACAAGACGTTCAGCGCCCGGGAGGCGGTCGACTACGGCCTGGCCGACGAGGTGCTCGAGACGCGCAAGGCGACTGCGCTGGACCGGGCCAGCGCCTGACCCTGGAGGGCGGCGTCCGGGTGCCGGGCTCAGGCGGCGAGCAGCGCCTGGACGTCGCCCGGCCGCGAGACGGGCGGCGCGACGTGGTGGCGGACACCGCTGTGGTGGCGGACGGCGGTGCCCAGCCGGATCACCTGGGCCGGCCGCTGGTCGGCCAGGTCGCGCCCGACCTCGGCCAGCAGGTCGGACAGGTCGAGGCGAAGGGCGGCGCAGATGGCGGCCAGGACCTCGGACGAGGCCTCCTTGCGGCCGCGCTCCAGCTCGGACAGGTACGGCATCGAGACCCTGGCCGCCCGGGCCACGTCGGCCAGGGTGCGGCGCTGCTCGAGCCGGATCCGGCGCAGCACGTCGCCGCACCATGGTGCGCAGCAGCGGCGGGCGGTCGTCCGGGGCGGGGGTCACCGCCGGGTCCAGCATCGCCGTTCGCCTCCCGCGGTCCGCCGTGGTCAGGCGCCGGTGTGGCCGGCGCCTGGTTCAGAGCCTGGTGGGGCCACCGTACCCGGGGCCGCGCGGCCGGCGGCAGCGGTTTCGCGGCCAGCGTAGGGCAGGCCATGACCGGCCGGCCGCCACAGGTCGGTGATGGCCAGGCCGAGGTCGGCCAGCAGCCGCCGCAGCAGCGGCAGGGACAGGCCGATCACGTTGTTCGGGTCGCCGTCGACGCCCTCGATGAACGGGGCCGCGAACCCGTCGATGCTGAACCCGCCGGCCACCTGCATCGGCTCGCCGGTGGCCACGTAGGCCGCGAGCTCGGCCGCGCTGGGGCTGCCGAACCGGACCACGGTGCGCCCCACGCCCCAGGCCCGCAGGCCGCGCCGGGTGTCGATCAGGCAGTGGCCGGTCAGCAGGGTCGCCTGCTGCCCGGACAGCCGCTGCCACAGCGCGACGGCCTGCTCGGCCGAGGCCGGCTTGCCGAACGCCGTCTGCTCGAAGTCCAGCAGCGTGTCGCAGCCCAGGACCAGCGCGTCCGCTCGCTGCCCGGCCACCGCCGCCGCCTTGCGCTCGGCCAGCACGGAGACCACCGCGGCGGTGTCCAGCCCGTCGTCGGTGGTCTCGTCCACGCCGCTGGCCTCGACTTCCGGCGCGAACCCGGCGTCGCGCAGCACGCGCAGCCGCCCGGCCGAGCCCGACGCCAGGACCAGGGTCCGCGGCCGGGGTTGCGTTGTCACGCGGTCAGTCACCCGGTCACCGTAGCAACCGGGTCCCGGGTCGCGTAATGTCCGCTCTGGGTCCCCGGTCAGAGAGCAGCCCATGACGATCGACATCCCGTGCCAGGCCGACATCCTCGGCCCGGCCGAGCAGATCTTCGACCTGATCACCGACTTCCGCGGCCAGGACCGCTGGCTGGGCAAGTCCTCGGCGTTCCGCGGCACCACGCAGATCTCCTCCGACCCGGTGACCCTGGGCACCACCTACCGCGAGCCGGGGCCGCTGGGCGTCCGCAACGGGGAGGTCACCGAGCTGGAGCGGCCCGCGCGGGTCACCTTCCGCCAGCCGATGACCATGCGGCTGCACGCCGGGATCATCGACGTGACCCTGCGCTACACGCTCACCCCCGCGCCGGGATCAGGGCCGCCCGCCACCCACGTCACGCGCGTGGTCATGCTCGGGATCCCGGGGTCGCTGAGCCTGCTGCGGCCGGTCATCATCCGCTCGTTCCGGACCGAGAGCAGCCGGACCCTGGTCGCCCTGAAGGCCTACGTGGACCGGCTGTCCAGCGCGGCCCGCTGACCCTCCCGGCTGATCACCAGGGCAGCCGGCGGCCGTCCCGGAAGAAGCCCCCGGTCGGCCCGGAGTCGGGCAGCGTCGCGCCCCACACCACGCTGGCCGCCCCCTCGGCCACCGGCCGCCCGCCGGGGCCGCCCATGTCGGTGGCGACCCAGCCCGGGCAGATCGCGTTGACCAGGATGCCGTCGTCGCGCAGCTCGGCGGCGAGCATCCTGGTCAGCGCGTTGAGCGCGACCTTGGACGCCGAGTAGGCCGGGGTGCCGCCGCCCATGCTGGCCAGCGAGGCCACCTCGCTGGACACGTTGACGATCCGGCCGTGCTCGCTGGCCCGCAGCAACGGCAGGAACGCCTGGACCATCCTCCACGGCCCGTACAGGTTGGTCTCGGCCGTCTCCCGGACCACCGCCAGGTCCGCGGTGGCCGCGTCCTGCCAGGTGTCGTAGTTGATCGCGGCGTTGTTGACCAGCACGTCCAGCTTCCCGAACCGATCGCCGACCCAGTGGGCCGCGTCGGCCACGCTGGCCGCGTCGGCCACGTCCAGCCGCAGCGCCTCGGCCCCGGCCGCCGCGGCCGCCTCCCGCGCCGCCTCGGCCGATCGCGCGGTCAGCACCACGGCGTGACCCAGCCCGGCCAGCTGCCGGCCGACCTCCCGCCCGATGCCGCGGTTGCCTCCGGTGACCAGCGAGACCGTGTTCATGATCGGGCAGGCTACCGCCCGCCCGCCAGCTAACCGGGGGTCGGGATGCCCCCTCCGGCCCTGGCCAGCACCGGCTCCACGTCCCCGGCGCCGTGATCCATCTGGTAGTCCAGGTTGATCGCCGCGTTGATCAGCGACAAGTGGCTGAACGCCTGCGGGAAGTTGCCCAGCTGCTCGCCGGTGATGCCGATTTCCTCGGAGTACAGCCCGAGATGGTTGGCGTAGGTCAGCATCTTCTCGAACACCAGCCCGGCCTCGGCCAGCCGTCCCGACCGGGCCAGCGCGTCCACGTACCAGAACGTGCACAGCGAGAACGTGCCCTCGTGACCCTGCAGCCCGTCCGGCGACGCGCTGGGGTTGTACCGGTAGACCAGGCTGTCCGAGACCAGCTCGTGGTCCATGGCATCCAGCGTCTTGAGCCAGCGCGGGTCATACGGCGACACGAACCCCATCAGCGGCATCATGAGCAGCGAGGAGTCCAGCACCTCGGTGTCGTAGTGCTGCACGAACGCCCCCCGGCTCGGGCTCCAGCCCTTGTCCATGACCTGCCGGTAGATCCGGTCCCGCTCGGTCCGCCAGCGCGCGATGTCGGCCGGCCCCGGCTCTCGGCGATCCTGATCGCGCGGTCCAGCGCCACCCAGCACTGGAACCGGCCGTAGGTGAAGTTCTTCCGGCCACCGCGGGTCTCCCAGATGCCCTCGTCCGGCTGGTCCCAGTTGTCGCTCAGCCAGTCGATGGTCCTGGCCACCGCCTCCCAGCCGTCGTAGGCCGGCTGGAGCCCGCGCGCGTCGATCTTGGCCACCGCGTCCAGGGCCTCGCCGAAGATGTCCAGCTGGAGCTGGTCGGATGCCCCGTTGCCGATCCGGACCGGCCGCGAGCCGCGCCAGCCCTCCAGGTGGTCGAGGGTCTCCTCGGACAGGTCCGACGACCCGTCCACCCGGTACATGATGTTCATCGGCGTCGCGCCGTTGCCGCCGTGCTCGACCAGCCGGTCCTTGACCCACTGGCCGAAGGCCGCCGCCTCGCCCACGTAGCCCAGGCCCAGCAGGGCATAGACCGAGAACGACGCGTCCCTGATCCAGGTGTAGCGGTAGTCCCAGTTCCGCTCGCCGCCCGTCATCTCGGGCAGCCCCGTGGTCGGGGCCGCCACCAGCGCACCCGTCGGCAGGTAGGTCATGAGCTTGAGCGTCATCGCCGAGCGGGCCACCACCTCGCGCCACCGGCCGCGGTAGCTGCTCTGGTGCAGCCAGTTCCGCCAGAACTGGCTGGTGTCGCGGACCAGCCCCTCGAGCTCCTCGGGCGAGATCCGGTGCGGCCTGCCGCCCATCGACTCCAGCACCACGCCCGCCGTCTCGCCCTCCCGCAGCGTCGCCGTGATGCGCAGGTCGTTGCCGTCCAGCCGCTGCACGTCCAGCTCGCCGTGCTCGCCCGGCGCGACCTTCCGCGTCCCCGTCGGGTTCAGCGTCAGCTCCATGCCGTCCGGCCCCTCGGAGCGGAACACGAACCCGTCGTCGGTGACCTCCAGCCGGTGCTGGGCCCGTCCGTAGTCGAACCGGGGCCGGATGTCGGACTCGAACCGCATCTCCCCCCGGACCGTCCGGAGCTGGCGGACCAGCCGGTGCCGGTCCGTGGCCCGCGCCCCGGCGATCGGCATGAAGTCCGTGACCTCGCCCACCCCGTCCTCGGTCATGAACCGGGTGATCAGCATGGCGGTGTCCGGGAAGTAGAGCTGGCGGGTCACGTACGACTCCGTGGCCGGCGTGATCCGGAAATAGCCGCCCCGCTCGGAGTCCAGCAGTGACCCGAACACGCTCGGCGAGTCGAACCGCGGACAGCAGAACCAGTCAATGGTTCCGTCCGTGCTCACCAGCGCCGCCGTCTGAAGATCACCGATGAGGCCGTGATCGCTGATGTTCGGATACCGCTCCGTGATGCTCTTCCCCGGCATGAGTCCCCCTCGGCTCCGAGTCCGCGGGACGAACCTAGGCATCGCCGGCCGGTTAAACCATCATCCCAAACGGGTGAGGTTGAGGGCCCGCCGCTCAGGCCAGCCCGGTCCGGCCTCCGCTGTCATCGGTGATCGGCCGGGCGCCGCCCGCGAACCGCTCCAGCTCCGGGCCATGGACCAGGCGCGCCGGGAGCGAGCCGCCCGCCATCCGCCGGGCCAGCCCGGCGACCGGAAGCTCCCGCCCCGACGCCACGCCGACCAGGTTGCCCGGCCGCCGGCCGCGCAGCACCGCCGCGTCGGCCATCAGCGCCGCGTGCGCGAACACCGAGCCCGCCGTCGCCACCCAGGCCCTGGCCCGGGCCAGCGGCGGCCCGTCGCTGATGTTCACCGCGTAGCTGCCCGCCGGGTCCAGCGCCCGCGCCACCGCCGCCGTGAACTCCGCCGACGTCACGTGGGCCGGCGTCTGCCCGTCCGCGTACACGTCCGCGATCACCAGGTCGAACGAGCCCGGCCGGACGCCCTCCAGCACCGCCCGAGCGTCGCCCGTCCGGACCCGCACCCGCGCCTGAAGCGGCAGCCGCCGGCGGACCAGCTCCACCAGCGCCGCGTCCGCCTCCACCGCCAGCTGGCCCGACCGCGGCCGCGTCGCCGCCACGTACCGGGCCAGGGTCAGGGCCCCGCCACCCAGGTGCAGCACCCGCAGCGACGCCCCGGCCGGCGCGGTCAGGTCGATGAGGTGGCCGATCTGTCGCATGTAGCCGAACTCCAGGTGCGCCGGGTCGGCCAGGTCCACGTGCGATTGCGGTGCGCCGTCGATCAGCAGCGTCCATGCCTCGGGCCGGTCCGGGTCGGCGACCAGCTCGGCCAGGCCCGAGTCGATCGCCTCCCGGACCGGCTCACGGCCCGCGCCGCGCTGTCGATGCGGCATGCCGACCAGTATCCGGCCCTGATCCCTGGCCCTAGTCCCGGGCTCTGAACCAGGCCCGGATGTCGGCGCCCGGTCCCTGGATCTGGTTGCGCGGCCAGATGCCCTGGCCGCAGTTCACCCGGGTGGCCGGCGACGGGTAGAACGTCGTGTCCGACCAGCGGCCGTTCGACTGGATAAGGTACGGCGGGCTGAGCTGATAGGCGCTCATGCCGATGCCGAGCGCCTGCAGGTAGGACAGGAACCGCGGTACCGACACCGGCGCGTCCGGCCAGCAGTAGGCGTTCTGGCCGCTGAAGTTCGTCCATTCCCCGGCCACCACCGGCGCGACGCCGTGCGTGCGATCCGGCCGGTCGATCAGGTACCCGAACTCCTTCCACCAGGTCGCCGGGCTGGCCGGCACGCTCGGCTCGCTCACGTACGGGTGATGGATGGCGTATGCCACCGGGCCCAGCTTGGCCGTGATCAGGCAGTTCGACCGGCCCGGGCACGGCCCGCGCAGCAGCCCGGCCAGCGTGTTGCCCGTGCCCGGGCCCTCCACCCACACCAGGTTCCGCGTGTCGTCGAAGACCCGGAGGTGATAGACCACCGCGTCCAGGCCCTGGTAGTGCACCGCCGGCCCGCACTGTCCCGTGCCCCCGTTGCGCCACAGGTTCATGTCGAACGGCCCGCCATGCAGGTGCCGGCAGGCGTCCGCCCGCGGCTCGTTGAACACGTCGAAGATGACCTGCGGGTCATGGGCGTAGGTGACCCCGGTCCGCCAGCTCTCCGCGTGTCGGGTGACGCAGTTCCAGAACTCAAACGTCGCCTGCGTCGGGTCCCGCTCCGCCGTGGAATCCGGGTCCGACTCCGTGTTGTCGTTGATCACCACGACCAGGCCGTCCGACTCGGCTTTGTGCACCTCGCGGTCCAGCGCCCGGTCCAGGAACGGCGTATCGCAGGCCGGGCTGCTGCTGGTCACCACGTCGTACTGGCTGACCTGGAGGCGGACCGTGTTGCCGCACCACACCCGGGCCGTCGCGTTGATCTTCGGAATATCCTTGCGGGCCACGACCTGCTTGACGAAGGACCCCGGGTCCTTGCGGAATGACGGACTCGACAGTCCCGGCACCGTGATCCCGTAAGTGACGAATACCCGTCCGCGGGAATCCTGAATGGTCCGGTCGTCACGGCGGATCGTGAACGGTCCCACCGGGTGAGTCACCGGATGCGCGCAGCGCGCCGCACTGCCGGTGCCTGCCTCGGCCATGGCCCGATGAGTCCTGGCCTGATGAATCGTGCTCAGCCCCATCGCCGGCGTCGTCCCGAGGCCAGCCACGAGGCCGCCGGCCAGCACCAGCCCAGCGCAGAGCCGAGCTACCCGGCCCGCCTTGCCTCTCGCCTGTAAAACGGTCATCCCGCGTATCCCGTGCATCAAGCGCATCCCGTGCATCTGGCTCTCCGATCCCGATAGGGGATAAAGCAACCAATCTAGCCGCGAGCGGCTAGATGAGGTTGCGTGGAGAGGCCGGTCGCCCGTAGGCGGGCAGCCGACATAGCCGACCGAACCCGTGCGGCCTTGTTATGGAGTGCGGGTGGCGTCGATCTGATCGAAGTCGCCGTGGCCGTTCGAGCTGCCGCCGCCGCCCGACCACTGCCACATGAGCGCGTACTTGCTCGCACTCGTGATGCCGCCGAAGAACCGCGCGCAGGTAGACGACGCGCCGCCGGTCAGGCACCAGCCGTTGGGCGGGTTGGCCAGGCTGCTCGTGAACGACTCATAGGTCCACTCGTAAGTGTTGGTCAGCGAGGCCGCCGACCCGGTGCCGAAGATCTGGGCCCAGATGTCCGGGGCCGAGTACACCCCCGCCTGGTAGGACGAGTGTCCCGTGACCCAGGCCGCGAACCCGTTGAGCACCGAGCGGTCCACCGCGGCCGCGATGTGCTGAGTCTTCACGACGCCGCTGCACGCGGAGGTGTAGACCGCGTTCCAGCCGTTGTCCGGCGCGGGCGTGTAGTTCGGCGCGTTCCCCGGGATCTCGATGTCCATGAAGAGGACCGGGTAGTTCAGGTGGTCGCCCGCCGCGTCGACCAGCGCCCGCTGGGCCTGCTGTCGGCCCCAGGCGTAGGCCTCGCCGGTGGTCCCGTTGTAGTGCGGGTCCACCCCTGGGCCAGCCATGAACCAGTAGGCGCCCGTGCCCACGCCCGCGTGGGCATGGAAGTCGGCGGTGGCCTGCGCGGCGTTGGCCGAGGACCAGACCAGGATCTTGCTGCCGCAGTTCTGCCACCGGGCCCAGTTGCCCGTCATCCCGATGTAGCCGCCGTAGCTCCCGCCGAGGACCGGCTCGCGGTAGGGCACCGACCCCGAGATAGGGATGGTGCTGCTGTCGGTGCCGTACCAGAAGCCCGGTGGCCCGTCGCTCGCAGTGCGCGCCGCCGTCGTAGTCTGCCCGGCAGCGCCGGTGCTCGCCGTGGCCGGCATGGCCGACACCCCCGTCACCGTCGCCACCGCCGCAGCCGTCGCGATCGCGCCGGTCACCGCCACCCTGATCGAGCGCCCAGAGCGCCGCCGCCACCGTCCCTCGCGTCGGTTTACCACGTCACCCGCCTCCGTCTGGCTGCTGATCCTCGTTGCTATCTGCGTGCCTCGGTCGGTTAACCTGCGCTGAAGTCACCGTGCGCCGGCCCAGCCAGGCTACCTGCGAGCAACGCGCAATCGAGGAGTGACATTCGGCGCTCGGTTCATTTAGCCGGCCTGATCAGCTCCTGAAATCCGATCTGGAGTCCCACCAGCCGGTGTAAGAAGGCGGCGAGTAGTTCGAGGTAGTCCCGGGCCGGACGCTTCCGGCCGTCTACGCCGGGTGGATGTCGGGTTCGGTGGTGTAGGTGCGCCCGGTGGGGGTGGTCCACTGGAAGGTGCCGGGGCGGGGCTGGGTCAGGGTCCAGCCCTGGAGTTGCTTGAGGATGTGGTGGGTGCGGCACAGGGCACCGAGATTGCAGGGGCAGGTCGGGCCGCCTGTGTGCCAGGGGCGGGTGTGGTCGAGGTCGGCGTGCCAGGCGGGCTGGCGGCAGCAGGGGTAGCGGCAGGTCTGGTCGCGGGCGGTGACATAGTCGCGGATGGCCGCGCTGGGCCGGTAGCCGGCGGTCGCAGCGTGGTGGTCGCAGCCGCCCGCGGCGGTGCTGGGCCGGCCCGAGCCGGGCTTGCTGGGGTCGGGTTCGGTGCTCTGGAGCTCGTGCTGGAGGCCGACCAGGGCACGTGCGGCGGCGGTGGCGATGCCGGCCAGGAGGCCGTGGCCGCCCGGTGGCGGGGGCGCGTCGAGGGCGGTGATGGGCACGGTGACGGTGACGCGGCCGACCAGCCCGGTCGCTGGCGGCCGCGAGCAGCCAGCCGGGCTGGCCGGGGAAGGGATGCGGCGCAGGCGGGTGGCGTGGCGGGGAAGGGTGGTGACGGCGAGGGCGTGGCCGTGGGGGTCGGTCAGGATGACGCGCCACCGGGTGGCCGGCCCGCTCGCGGCGACGGCGGCGAGCAGCCGGGCCTGCTCGGCGGTGATGGGTCCGATGCGGGTCAGGGTGGCGGGGCTAGCGGAGCGCAGGGCCAGCGCGGACCAGGACATGGTCAGCTCGAGCAATCCGGGCGCGGGGCGCGCGGCATCCTGGTCGGCCTCGGGGGCCAGGCCGGGTGAATGTCGGAATGCGGCGGCGGCGAGGCCGGGCGCGGCCGTGGGTGCAGGGCCGGGGGCTGAGGTGGTAGCGGGGATGTGCGGCCAGGCGGGGATGGGGCTGGGGTCGGCGGGCTCGTCGTACAGGTCGTAGTCCGGGTAGCCGCCGTCGTCGGCGTACCCGTCGGGGACCTCCGGGGACGGCTCGCGGACCCCGTCGTCGGCGGGCGCGTCGGTGTCGGCGGGCCAGCCTTCGGGCGGCAGCCGGTCACTGCGCGCCTCGGCGCGCGGCGGAGCCCGGCCTGGCCCGGGCCGGGCGGGGGCCCGGCGGCGGAAGCACTGCCAGGGGGTGGAGGCGCGGGCGGGTCGGGCCGGTCAGGTGGATCGCCGGGCGGGCCGGGGTGCGGCCCTCCCGGATGTCGTCCCGCCGAGTCCGGGCGGTCCGGCGCTCGCGGGCGGGGCCGGTCTGGGCCCGGATCAGGGCCGCCCGGACCCCCGGGAGGTGGCTGGTCCTGGCTGGCGCTGTCGTCCGGGGGCGTGTCGTCCGGGGTGCTGTGGTCCGGGGCGGGCTGGCCGTTGGGGCTGTGGCGGCGCCCGGTGCGGGTGGTGCCGGGCCGGGGCGGCGTGCCGGGGTCGCCGCTGCCGCGGCGGCGGGTCCTGCCGCGCGGAGTCGTCTCCGGCCGCCCGGTGCTGTCGGGGTCGGCCGTGCCGTCATCGTCCAGCTGGCCGTCACCCGGGCCGCTGTCGTCCGACCCGCCGGGCCCGGGGTCGCCAGGCCAGGGCCCGCCGGGGCCGGGCCCGCCGGGGCCGGGGTCGTCCGGGCCTTCGGGTGGGGTGTCGGGGGGTGCGTCGGGGCGGGGCGGGATGAGGGGCAGGGTGTTGAGCAGGAGGCCGAGGTAGGCGTGGGAGCGGAGCAGGTCGATGCCGCCGCCGGCGCTGGCGGCCTGCATGGCGCGGGCGAGGGCGGTGAGGCGGGCCATGGCGGCGGCGGCGTGCACGGCGGGCAGGTTCATGCCGGTCAAGGTGGCGGTGTGGTGGTCGCCGGGGTACAGGCCGACGCGGGCGCGCCGCTCGGTGGCCTGGCGGCGTTCCTCGGCGCCCTGCGGGTCGGCGAGGATGACCGACCGGGCGACCGCGGCGCGGAGCTGGCCGTAGGTCTGGCTGCCCGCGGCGGGCAGGACCTGGGCCTCGGCGGCGCGGGCGGTGTCGTCGGAAAGGACGGCGGTGGCCTCGGCGATGATCCGGGCGCGGGCCAGGTCGATCTGCCCGGCCGACAGCGCGGCGGCCGTGGCGGGCAGCCGCCAGCCCAGGGTGACGGCCAGGTCGGTCCACCAGGACGCCGCGCCGGGCGACAGGGTCAGGGCCAGGCCGGCCTGCGCGGCGGCGTCACGGGTCACCGCCGCGGGCCGGCCGTCGTCGCCCAGGCCGGCGTGCGGGTCGCGGGCGGCGGACCGGGCGGCGATCTGGGCCACCACGGCCAGCTCGGCGGCCTGCGCCCACGAGGTGACCCGGCGCAGCGCCGCCGCCACCGCCGGCAGGTCCACGTCCGGCAACTGCGCGGGCGGATACTGAGCCACCCACGCCGCCAGGCCCGGACCGGTCGGCAGCGCATCAGCCACCAGCCCGAGCATGGCCGACGCCGAATCGCAGGCCGCGGCACTGTCGCCGTCGTTAGCCGAGCTGGCCTCGGCGTCCGACGCCGAGCGCTCCACGACCTCGAGGTCAGCCAGTAGCTGCTCCTGGTCACCGCCAGTTAATGACGGGTCAAGACCAGCCAGCGCCCCGGCCAGGTCGCACCTGAACGACCAGCTCAGCTCATCCCCTCCGCCCGCCGGCCAGGCAGCCTCGTCATCAACGCCGGGCAGCAGCGCCCCGTCGGGCCGCACCAGCACCGGGACCCCGCCTCGCCCAGCACGGGAATCCGGGCCGTAGCCGGGAAAGTCATAGTCGCTGGGATCTGGCACCGGATCACCTCCCGGACGCTACATTTGAATGGTCTTAGACCATAATATCGCCTCTACGCCAGTCGAGCACTTCATTATCGAGTATATCTTCGATAAATATCGTCTACACCGACCGGACCGACTGGCCCGCAGGGGGAGCAGGCCGAGGCTAGCCCAATCCCACGTCGCTAACGGTCCGCGAGCCCGCACCGAGGTTTGGCCACAGAAATGGCTCCCCGGTTGCGCGGAACAGGCCGGGCAGGAGAACGTGGGCGGCATGACGGACGTGTCGGAGCTGGACCTGGCCGAGGTGGACCTGATCGGCGGCGAGCTGACCGGGGAGCGCTATCACGAGCAGCTCGCCGGGCTGACCGCCCAGGGCAAGCTGCCCTGGCTGGCCCGGTCGCCGCTGGCCTACGTAGTGCTGGACCGCGAGTCGGGCGAGTTCTTCCTGCGGTCGCGGCAGACGGCGTTCCCCGGCCGTGAGATAGCCGACCTGTTCGGCGTGACCAGCGGGCCGCTGCGAGAGCAGATCGACGCCAACATCCTCAACCAGCGCGGCGACCTGCACCGCCGGCTGCGGGCGCTGGTCGGCCCCGCGTTCACCCCGCGCGCGGCGGACAAGTGGCGGCCCGCGATGCGCGAGTTCCTCGCGCAGCTATGGGAACCCGTGAGTCATGGCCAGGCCTTCGACTTCGTCGCCGCGATCGCCAAGCCCTACCCCGCGCTCACCATCGCCGCCGTCCTGGGCGCCCCGCAGGCCGACGCGCCCCGGCTGCAGGAATGGTCGGGCTGGGTCCAGCGGCAGTTCGACATCCAGGCGCTGGGCAGCCAGGTCGAGCCGATGGAGCGCGCCGTCACCGAGGTCTACGGCTACGTGGAGGACCTGCTGGCCAGGCGGCGGGCCGAGCCGGGCGAGGACCTGCTCACCGCGCTGCTGGCGGCCGAGCAGGAGGGGGACCGGCTGTCCCACGCGGAGTGCGTGAACCTGGTGCTGAACGTGATCGCGGGCGGGATCGACACCACGGCGCCCAGCTCGGTCACGCGCTGCGGACGTTCGCCGCGCACCCCGATCAGTGGGCGCTGCTCGGCCACCGTCCCGAGCTGGTCCCGAGGCGGTCGAGGAGGTGCTGCGGTCCGAGCCGATCACGCCGTTCACGGCCCGGATCTGCCTGGAGCCGGTCGAGCACCGGGGCGTGCTGTTCCCGGCGGGCACGATCGTGGCCGTCTGCTCGGAGCGAGGCAACCGGGAGCAGGACGGCGGCGAGCAGTTCGACATCACGGCGGAGCGGGACGGGCGGCTGCTCACCTTCGGCGCCGGGCCGCACTTCTGCCTGGGCGCGAACCTGGCCCGGGCCGAGCTGGAGGAGGCGCTGGCCTTCCTGGCCCCGCGCCTGCCCGGGCTGGCCGCCGGCGGCCCGGCGGTGCTGGGCGGCCTGGAGGGCATATTCGGTGTCGAGTCACTGCCGCTGCGCTGGTCGCCCGCGCCTGCCGTCACGCCGGGCTAGCCCGAGGGCCAGCGCAGCCAGGTCACGCCGCCGGCGGGCTCGCGGATCGCGGCCTCGATCCCGTCGCCGAGCAGAGTTTCCTCAACGTAGACGGAGATGTAGCAGTCTCCGCGACGGGGTATCCGGTATTTCATCCCCAACAGGTGGTCGTCGCCGCCCCAGTGGAACAGGACCGCGATCTCGGGATCCCGGCCGGCGCCGCGAAGCTCGACGCGCTCCAGCCGGAACTCCTCACTGACCGGCGGCTCCTCCCAGGTATCGCCGAACCGGCCGGACACCTGCCGGGGCTGGCTGAGGTCGCTCTCCACCTCGTCGCGGATCACCCGGGCCCGGGCCGCCCGGCTCATCCAGGGCCGGCGCGGCGGCCGCGGCGGATCCAGGGCCTGAGGTCGACCGGCGCGAAGCTGACCTGGCCGAGCACCGTGCCGTCCTGGCCCAGCGCCGTCGTGACGTCAGCCTGCCGGGAGCGGCGGAACCCGGATACCCAGACCGTGCCGTCGCCGACCGCCAGCGCGTCGATCTGGCCCGGCCGCTCGATGGCCAGCAGTTCGCGGCCGTTGAGGTCCAGGCAGTGCAGGGTGCTCACCGGATCCTCGTCGTCGGCGAATTCGTCTTCCTCGCGGCTACCCGAGATCCACAGCCGGCCGTCGTCCAGCGCCAGCTCGGGCGAGACTGCCCAGGGCCGGCGGCCCAGCCGCTCCTGCGTCCCGGTCCGGGCGTCGAAGCGCAGCAGGTCCTCGCCGGGGCCCTCAGACGTGATCACGAACGCGCGCCCGCGCCGGCCGTGCTCGTCCACGTGCTCGGCTTCCGGCGCGGCCACGTACCAGGCCCGTGAGCCGCTGGCGACCAGCTCGCTCGGGGCGCCGAGGTGCCGGAACTCCGCGACCCGGGCCAGCGACTGGCCGTCCAGGGCCAGCACCAGGGCCGGCTCATCGTCCACCACCCAGACCAGGTCCTCGCTGGCCGCGATCAGCCGCAGCGTCCGGCCCGCAGGCGCGGCAGTCGTCACGCCCCCGTCCGGGTCGATCCGGGCGACCCGGCCCTCGCCCAGCGGCTCGATCCCGAACAGGGACTCGGGCCCGGCGCAGATCCGGCTCAGCGGGAACGGCAGCTCGTGCGACCGCGTCGCCCCGCTGGCCGGATCGACCTGGACCAGCCGGGTGCCCTCGGCAGGCAGGACCCAGATCGAGCCCAGCCCGGCCGCGACGTCGCGGGGACCCCGGCCGGGGGACGGCTGGTCGTCTTCGGAGAAGACGGCCGCGATCTCGCCGTCCAGCCGGCCGGGGCTGATGCGCACGATCAGCGGATGCTCGTAGTCCGCGGCCCAGACGGCGCCGCAGCCGGCGACGAGCCTGGTCGGGCTGAAGGGCACACGGCGTCCGCGCACAGCGTCAGGCTAGGCGATCGCGCGCATCACCCGCGCGGCTACCGGCTCGATGGGCACCGCCCGGCTGGTCAGCGCGACGGCAACGACGTCACCTCGGGTGATCAGCGAGGCACTGCCGGCGGGCCCGCTGCCCTGGTGACCGGCCAGGCCCCGGTCGGTGTTGAGGATCCAGCCCAGGCCCATCTGGCCCGCCGCCGGGGCCCGGTCGGCCTGCGGGGTGAGTGCCTCGCGGGCCAGGTCGTCCGGCAGCAGTGACCGCCAGCCGGCGCCCAGCCGGACCAGGTCCCCCGCGGTGGCCCACATTCCGCTGGCCGCCGGCACGGTGCACACCTGGTCCGGTGCGGGCCGGAACGTGCCGTCGTCGGCGTCTAGGAGATAGCCAGTGATCGCATCCTCGCCTGGCCACCGGTCCGGGAACGACGTGCCCGTCATGCCCAGCGGCGCCAGCACCAATCGGGTCGACGCATCGGCGTAGGCCGACCCGGTGACCTCGGCGATCAGCGCGCCGAGCGCCGCGTAGCCGCCGTGGGAGTACCGGAACGCGCCCCGTTCCCCGGAGCAGGCCAGTACCGGACCGGTCAGGTCGGCCAGCTCGGGCACGGTGTCCGCCAGCGACCTGCCCGGGCTGTCCACGCCGCCGGTGTGGGCCAGCAGTTCGCGGATGGTCACCGTGTCGTCGGCCAGGCGGACCGGGCCGAGGTAGCGGTTGGCCGGGTCGTCCAGCCGCACCTGGCCCTCGGCGACCAGCCGGAGCACGGCGGTGGCGGTGACCAGCTTGGTGACGGCCCAGGCCGGGAACCGGTGCTCAGGGCGCAGCGCCTCGGCCCGGTCCAGGTCGGCCCAGCCCCGCGCGGCCGCCCAGCCCGAGCCCGGCCAGCACCAGGCCGGTCAGCCCCAGCTCAGCGAACGCGGTCTGCGCGATCTCCGTGACCGGCGCGGGGACCGGGCCGAAGAGCCGGCGCTCGACGGGTCGGTGACCCGTGCGTCGGTGACCTTGCTGCCGGCCGGGAAGACCGCCAGCATGACCAGCCGGTGCGGTGGCTCCGGGGCGGCGGTGGCCTCGATCTGCAGGCCGCCGACCGCGGCCCGGACGGTCGTCGGGGAGTCGGCCAGCACCACCAGTTCCTCGCGCAGCAGCGCCGCCCGCGGGGACAGCGCGGCGGTGAGCTGGGCGGGCCGGACCTGAGCCAGGAACCGGGGCTCGAGGTGCCCGGTCAGCTCGTCCTCGCCGGGCGCGGCCCAGGCTGGGTCGTCCGCGCCGGCGAATCGGGAGAGCACCCAGCGCACCTGGCCGAGCGCGTGGCCGTCCGGGTTGGGCTGGGCCGCGATGAGCTGCTTGAGCGCGGCCCAGCTCGGCTGGCCGTGTTCGCGGGCGATGCCCAGCTGAGCCTCGTGCAGGGTGGCGAACTCGCCGGCCGCGAGCCGTTCCCTCGCCTCGAGCTTGAGGAACCGCAGGCTGGGCCGGTCGGGCAGCGAACGTGAATGACTGGAGCGTGGCTGATCAGACATGGGGGCAGTCCTTTCCTCGGGCCCAGGGATCCGCGACATGGGCCGGAAAGAACGGCCAGACACGCCAATCAGAAACCGGTGAGCTTCGAGCACTGCCCGCGGATCCAGAGGCAGCCGGGACTGCCACAACTTAAGGTACACGAGGGGGAGGCCCGCCCCAACTCAGCACACCAGGGCCAGCCCAGGCCAACTCCACCTCTGATAACAGCAAGAAGCTGATAACAGCAAGAAGCGTCAGCCCTTTCGCGCCGCGGTCCGGCTCGGGTAGGTTCGCCTCGTGATCGGCGCGCGGGCCCTGCTCGGCAGCCTGGTGGGGGCGGGCGTCGACGTCTGCTTCATGAACCCGGGCACGTCCGAGATGCACTTCGTCAGCGCGCTGGACAGCGGGCCGGGGATGCGCGGGGTGCTGGCCCTGTTCGAGGGGGTCGCCACCGGCGCGGCCGACGGCTACGCCCGGATCGCGGGCCGCCCGGCCGCCGTGCTGCTGCACCTGGGCCCCGGCCTGGCCAACGGGGTGGCCAACCTGCACAACGCGCGCCGGGCGCACACCCGATAGTGAACATCGTCGGCGCGCACGCCACCGGCCACGTCCGGCTACGACGCGCCGCTGCAGTCCGACATCGAGGCCATGGCACGCACGGTGTCGGGCTGGGTGCACACCAGCGGCACCCCGCGCGAGCTGGCCCGCGACGCGATGCGCGCCGTGGAGGCGGCGGGCCGCCCTGGCCGCGGCCAGGTCGCCACGCTGGTGCTGCCCGCCGACGTGTCCTGGAGCGAGGGCGGCCGACCTGGCGCCGCCGCTCCGCCGGCCGCCGCCCGCGGCCGTGGCCGGCCACCAGGTCGAGGCGGCCGCCGACGTGCTGGCCGAGGCGGACGGCGCGCTGCTGCTGCTCGGCGGCCGGGCCCTGACCGAGCGGGGACTGCGGGCGGCCAGCCGCATCGCCGGCCGCCACCGGCGCCCGGCTGCTGGCCGAGACCTTCCCGGCCCGGATGGAGCGCGGGGCCGGCGTCCCGGCCGTGGACCGGCTGGCCTACCTGGCCGAGCAGGCCACCGCCCAGCTCGCCGGGACGCGCCGCTGGTGCTGGCCGGGGCCCGCGCGCCGGTGTCGTTCTTCGCCTACCCCGGCCTGCCGGGCGACCTGGTGCCGGACGGCTGCCAGGTCATCCGAGCTGGCCGGGGCGGGGCAGGACGTGGAGGCCGCGCTGGAGGACCTGGCGGCCAAGGTCGCGGCCGGGACCGAGCCGGTGCTGGCCGGCGCGCCGGCGCCGGCGCCGGGCGCCGGCCCGCTGGGCGTCACCAGCCTGGCCGCGACGATCGCCCGGTCGCTGCCCGAGAACGCCATCGTGGTGGACGAGGCCAACACCTCGGGACCGCCCTGCCGGGCGCGCTGGCCGGGGCGGCCCGGCACAGCCTGCTCACGCTGACCGGCGGCGCTATCGGCCAGGGCCTGCCCGCCGCGACGGGCGCGGCGGTGGCGGCGCCGGACCGGCCGGTGCTCGCGCTGGAGGCCGACGGCAGCGCGCTGTACACGATCCAGGCGCTGTGGACCCAGGCCCGCGAGCAGCTGAACGTGACCACGGTGCTGCTGAACAACTCGGCCTACGCGATGCTGCGGCTGGAGCTGGCCGCGCACCAACGCCGGCCAGGCCGGGGAGCGGGCCGCCCGGATGCTGGACCTGTCCGGGCCCACGCCGGGCTTTACCGAGATCAGCGCCGGGCTCGGGCGTGCCGGCCGTCCGGGTCACCACGGCGGAGGGCCTGGCCGAGGCGCTGGGCTGGGCCTACGGCGAGCCCGGCCCGCACCTGATCGAGGCCATCATCCCGCCGCTGGCCTGAGGCGCTTCGGCCGAGGCTCGTATGCGACCGCCCGGCGGCCAGGCCAGGAAGAAAACCACGGCTCGCGGCATTGACGCGATGGGCGCGGGTCCCGCCGGGCCTCCTTTGTTAAGGGTAATGAGGGGGTCCATGACCGGCCGGGTGAGTCAGAAGGTCGCCGTCAGCGTGGTTTACGTGGCGGCGATGTTCATGACGATCATGGACTCGACCATTGTCAACGTGGCCCTGCCGACCATCGGCCGCAACTTCAAGGTGCCGTCCGACGTCGGTGGACGGCGTGTCGATCTACTTCCTGGTCAGCCTGGCCGTCTTCATCTCGGTGTCGGGCTGGCTGGGTGACCGGTTCGGCGGCAAGCGGGTGCTGCTGACCGCGATCGTGCTGTTCACCGTGGCGTCGGCGCTGTGCGGCCTGGCCACCTCGCTGACCGAGCTGGAGATCTTCCGCGTGCTCCAGGGCGTGGGCGGCGGGATGATGGCGCCGGTCGGGCTGGCCATGCTGTTCCGCGCCTTCCCGCCGGCCGAGCGGATCCGCGCCTCGGCCATCCTGACCGTGCCCACCACGCTGGCCCCGGCCGCTCGGGCCGGTGCTCGGCGGGCTGCTGGTCACCGAGCTGTCCTGGCGCTGGGTGTTCTACGTCAACGTGCCGCTGGGCGCGCTGCCCTGGCCTTCGGGGTGCTGTTCCTGGCCAGCGGCAACGCGCGGCCGGCCGGGGCGGTTCGACACTGCTCGGGTTCCTCTTGGCCGGCGCCGGGCCTGGGCCTGCTGATGTACGGCGTGTCCGAGGGCCCGATCCGGAGCTGGGACTCGGGCGTGGTGCTGGGCACGATCAGCGCCGGCGCCGTGCTGCTGGGACTGCTGGTGCTGGTCGAGTTGCGCCGGCCCGGCCGCTGATCGACCTGCGGCTGCTGGGCGACCGGCTGTTCCGGTCCTGCAACGCGGTGATGCTCGCTGTCGGCGGCGGCGTTCATCGGCACGCTGTACCTGGTCTCGCTGTTCTTCCAGGACGGCCGCGGGCTGTCGGCGCTGGGCTCGGGGCTGAGCACGTTCCCGGAGGCGCTGGGCGTGATGGGCGGCGCGCAGCTGGCCAGCCGGTTGCTGTACCCGGGGCTCGGGCCGCGCCGCAACATCGCGCTGGGCCTGGTCGGGGTGACCGCCTCGATCGGGCTGATGAGCCTGGTCGGCGCGCAGACCAGCCTGTGGTGGATGCGGCTGCTGATGTTCGCGCTGGGCGTGGGCATGGCCCAGGTCTTCGTGCCGGCCCAGGCGGCGGCGTTCGCCACGATCTCGCCGGCGGCCACCGGGCGGGCCTCGACCATGTTCAACGTCGGCCGTCAGCTCGGCAGCGCGCTGGGCGTGGCGGTGCTGACCTCGGTGGTCGTGGCGGTGGGCGCGACCCGGACGGTGGCGGGCCGGGTGACGCCGGACCTGACCGCCTACCACGTGGCGTTCCTTGTCGCGGCGGGCGTCGCCGCGGTGGCCGCGGTGGTCGCGCTGACCATTCACGACGCCGACGCGGCCTCGACCATCGTCCGCCGGGGCGGCCAGAAGCCAGAGCCAGAGCCGGAGCCGCTGGCGGCTTGACAGGCGTTCAGGCTAACGGCTATCTATAAGATAACTGTTAGCTATAGGAGGGCCGCACGCATGGGCCAGATCCTGCTCGCCTGCCGCCTGGCGGGCCGTGACCTGCGGCACCGCCCGGCTCAGCCGCTGCTCCTCGCACTGGTCCTCGCGGCGGCCATGGCCACGCTGACCCTGGGCCTGGTCCTGCACGGCGTGACCAGCGCGCCCTTCGGCCAGACCCGGGCCGCCACGGCCGGCCCGGACGTGGTGGCCAGCAGTACGGGCTTCAGCGGAGCGGCCGAGTCGGGCGCCCCGGCCCGCGACCGCCTCGCCGCCCTCGCCCGTGCCCCTGGTGTCACCGCGCACAGCGGCCCGTACCCGGTGGCCTGGCCGGTGCTGCGGGCGCACGGTATCACCGCGGACGTGATGGCCGAGGGCCGCGACCCGGGGCGGGCCGCGGTCGACCAGCCGGAGGTGATCCAGGGGTCCTGGGTGCACGGCAGTGGCGGCGTGATCCTGGAACGGGCCTTCGCCGACGCGCTCGGCGTCGGGGTCGGCGACCGCGTCACGCTGGACGGCCGGCCGTTCGAGGTCACCGGCATCGCGGTGACCGCCGCGGTCCCGGTGTACACCCAGGTGTGCTTCTTCAGCGGCTGCGCCGGACCGCCGGGGCGGCCGCGCTCGTTCGACACCGGGCTGGTCTGGGTCAGCCGGGCGGCGGCCCGCGGCCTGGCCTCGCCGGGCAACCCGCTGACCTACTACCTGAACCTGCGGCTGGCCCACCCGGCCGCGGCGGCGGCGTTCGTCCGCGCCCATCAGCCGCCGGTCGGCGACGCCGGCCGCCTCTGACCGCGTGGACGGCCCTGCGCACCGCGGCGGGCACCATCGTGACCCAGGAGCAGCGAGTGCTCGGGCCGGCGAGCTGGCTGCTCGCGCTGCTCGCGGTGGCCAGCGTGGCCGTGGTGGCGGGCGCGCGGATGGCCGAGCAGCGCCGGCGGGTCGGCCTGCTCAAGGCCGCGGGCGGTACCCCTGGCCTGGCGGCCGCCGTGCTGATGGCCGAGCACCTGGTGGTGGCGCTGGCCGGGGCGGCGGCCGGGCTTGTCGCGGGCCGGCTCGTGGCGCCGCTGCTGACCAGTCCCGGTGCCTCGCTGGTCGGCAGCCCCGGCGCGCCCGCGCTCACGCCGGGCACGGTGCTGGTGGTGACCGTGGCCGCGGTCGCCGTGGCCAGCGTGGCCACGCTGGTGCCCGCGCTGCGGGCGGCCCGGCTCAGCACCATCGCGGCGCTGGCCGAGGAAACCCGGCCGCCCCGGCGCCGGGCCGCCCTGGTCCGGCTGTCGGCCCGGCTGCCGGTGCCGCTGCTGCTGGGCGTGCGGCTGCTGACGCGCCGGCCCGGCGCGCGGTGCTCAGCACGGCCAGCTTCGCGGTCACCGGCACCGCCATCGTGGCCGTGCTGGTCTACCACGCGACGCTGGGCCTGAACGGCCGTCACGGCGGGCCGTGGGCCGGGCCGCCCGACCCGGCCAGGCCAGGGTCAGCGAGGTCCTGCTGGTCATCACCATCGCCATGGCCGTGCTGGCCGCAGCCAACGCGATCTTCACGACGTGGGCGACGGTGCTGGACTCGCGGCGCTTCTCGGCCACGGTGCGGTCGCTGGGGGCCACGCCGGGGCAGACGGTGGCCGGGCTGTCGGCCGCCCAGCTGCTGCCCGCGCTGGCCGGCGTGCTGCTCGGCATCCCGGCGGGCACCGAGCTGTACCGCGCCGTGCAGAGCGCCGGGCCGCACGGCAGCCCGCCGTTCTGGTGGCTGCTGGTCATGGTGCTGGGCACCCTGCTGGCGGTGGCCGCGCTCACCGCCATCCCGGCCCGGGCCGGGGCGCGGCGGACCATTGCGGAAGTCCTCCAGTCCGCGACACGATGAGGTCGGCGCGCCAGCCCGACGGGCGCGGGCGAGCGGCTGGGGAGAAGCAGATGGCAGAGCCGAGGAACTCCCGGGCGGCGCACCGCACGGTCACCATCGCGATCGCGGCGGCCGCCCTGCTGGCGGCCGGCCTGGGCGGCGTGGCGCTGGCGCAGGCGGGCGGCGCGGGCCGCGCAGCCGTCGCGGGCGGTCCTGCCATTGCGGGCGGTGCGGCTGTCGCGGGCGACGGGGCCAGGGTCGGCGCGCCCGGTTACTACATCGAGCAGGGCGTTCCTGAGCGCGGCACGCTGGTGCGGGCCACAGCCACCGGCCGGATGGTGGCCCGCGTCGTCTGCCCGGGCGGCGCCACAGTCGGGCAGTACGTGCCCGCCAGCCACCAGACGTTCTTCCTGCCCTGCCAGACGTCGGCCGGCGGCATGCTCATCTACCGGTTCGGCCTCACCCGCTCGGGCCAGGTCGTCGATTACCACCTGGTGCGCGGCGGGGTGCTGGCCTCAGCGACCGGCAACCTGGCCGCCTCGGCCGACGGGTCGACGCTGGCCGTCACGGTCCCGTCCGGCGGGCCCGGCGGCGAGGTGGTCGTCATCAGCACGCGGACGGGCGCGCACGCGGTGTGGCGGGACGGCCCAGCCGGGCCGGGCATGGTGCGGCTGCGCATCTTCCAGCTGACGCTGACCGGCAACGGGCGGGAGCTGGTGGTCTTCGGCGCCCCCAAGTGCCTCAAGGGCAGCCCGGGCAACGTGTGCCGGGCCAGCGGCGAGGAGGCCCGCGCGGTCAGCCCGGCCAGCGCGGGCGGCAGCCTGAGCAGCAGCCGGCTGATCATGTGGCAGTCCGCGATCACCTCACTGAGTGAGGGCTACATCAACTACGTCTCTCATCACCCCGGACGGGCGCTCGCTCCTGGCGGCCGTGGTGTCCGGGGGCGTGCGGGCCAACGGCGGCTTCGTGGCCGTGGACCAGGTCTCGGCGGTCACCGGCAGGCGGACCCGGCAGCTCTACCGGATGAACACCGGCAACGGCTTCTCCTATCAGTTCGTCAGCGCCGATGCCTCGGGCCGCTACGTGCTCTTCGATGCCGGGTCGACCAAGACGTCGGTCAACGGCTGGATCGACCGCGGGAAGCTGATCGGTCTCCGGCCCGCAGGCAACGGCGTCGGCTACGAGGCATGGTCAGGCCGGTAGCGGACAGTCATCGCGGCGTGTCGGCACGACTCGCGGAGGGCGCGCCCGTTACGCTGGGCGCATCCTCCACGTCGATGTACAGCTCCCGGCCACCCGGCAGTATCACGCCCAGTGAGTAGGAGATGATCCCGCCGGGCATGTCGGTCTGGCCGAGGATCCTGATGTCGACGACCTCGGGATGGAAGACCAGCAGGCGGCACAGCAGGCTGCCCGCGTGATCCTGGGTCAGCGCGGTGTCGGGCGGCACGGTGTTGTCGGGACGCTCAGTGTCGGGCGCCACAGTGTCGGGCCACGCTGAATGGCGTTTTCGATCACATGCCTAAGGTAACCCGGCGTGACCGCAAGAACCCGGAATGAGCGCTCTACCCCGGCGCGGCGTGTCGCACTGCCCGGATAGTCGTGTTATCCACCGGTAGCCAGTCCGCCGGAACCACAGAAGGCTCCGGGGCCTGTTTCCTCCGCAGGACAGGTCCCGGAGCCTTCTGCCGCACGTCCCCGGATGACCGCTGCCGGCCAGCGGCGGGCGCGTGGAGGAATACGCACCCGCCGCCAGCGCGGCAGCGGTCGTCATCGCGAGGGGATCACGCACCTCTTGGACGCACGCCGCGCCCGGCTGGTTCCGCCAGTCGGCAATCGGCTATCCGCGGCCCTCCGGCGGCCCGGTCAGCGGTGAGTTTCCGGCCTGGGGGGCTGGGCAGGGGACAGCTCGACTGTTCTCGCGAGGCCCGCGTCGGCCGCGCGGCCGCGCAGGATCGCCTGAGGAGGGAGACCGTCGTGACCGCAGTACCCGAGATCATGCTGAACAACGGCCGGATGATCCCGCAGTTCGGCTTCGGCGTGTTCAAGGTTCCGCCCGACGAGACGGCCGAGGCCGTCACCACCGCCCTGGGCGACGGCTACCGGCACATCGACACCGCCGAGATGTACGGCAACGAGCGTCAGGTGGGCGAGGCCATCGCCAAGTCCGGCCTGGACCGGGACCAGGTGTTCGTCACCACCAAGCTCGGCAACGGCAGCCACCGGCCCGATGACGCGCGCCGGGCGTTCGCGGGCTCGCTGGACGCGCTCGGCCTCGACTACGTCGACCTGTTCCTGATCCACTGGCCGCTGCCCTCGCGTTACGACGGCGACTACGTCTCGACCTGGAAGACCCTCGAGGAGTTCTACCGCGACGGGCGGGCCCGCTCGATCGGGGTCTCGAACTTCCAGCCCCATCACCTGCGGCGGCTGCACACCGAGAGCGAGGTGCCCCCGGCGGTCGACCAGATCGAGGTCCACCCCTACCTGACCCAGGACGACGTGCGCGCCTTCTGCGGCGAGCATCAGATCGCCGTCGAGGCCTGGTCCCCGATCGGCCGCGGGCGTGTGCTCGCCGACCCGGAGATCGTCACCATCGCCCGCCGGGTCGGGAAGACGCCGGCCCAGGTTGTCCTGCGCTGGCACATCGAGCGCGGCGACATCGTCTTCCCGAAGTCGGTCACCCCCGAGCGCATCGCCGAGAACATCGACATCTTCGACTTCGAGCTCTCCGGCGAGGACGTCGAGGCGATCAGCGCGCTGAACAAGAACCAGCGCACCGGCCCCGACCCGGACACGTTCTCCGGTTAGGCACCGGCCCGGCCGTCACGCCGGCGGTCCCGTGCGCGCGGCCGGGCTGTCAGAGCCAGGCGGCATGATGGGCGAGTGGGCGCCTCGTCAGGGTGGGAGACCGACACCCGCATGGTCCGCGCGGTCCGGCCCCGTCCCGACGCCAGCATCGACACCACTCGCTGGCCCGCCACCGTCCCGGCGGTGGAGCAGATCCTGGCCGAGGGCCTGGAGCTGCCCCGGGGCGTCACCGTACTGGTGGGCGAGAACGGCTCGGGCAAGTCCACGGTTGTAGAGATGCTGGCCGAGGCGTGCGGGCTCAACCCCCAGGGCGGGTCGGCCAAGGCTTTGTTCCGGACCAGGGACAGCGAGCCCCGCATCGGCCGGCACCTCGAAGTTGAGCGCGGCCTGCTGGGGTCGAGCTGGTCGTACTTTCTGCGCGCCGACACCATGCACAGCCTGTACTCCTACCTCGAGGACAACCCCGGCCGGCGTCCCGAGCGGTTCCACCAGCTCAGCCACGGCGAGGGCTTCCTGGAGATCCTGCGCAGCCGGATCAGCCAGCCCGGCTTCTACCTCATGGACGAGCCCGATGCCCCCTTGTCGTTCACCTCGTGCCTTGGGCTGGTCGCGCTGCTGCACGACCTGGCCGAGGCAGGCTCCCAGGCCATCGTGGCCACCCACTCGCCGCTGGTGGCCGCCGTGCCCGGCGCGCGCATCCTGGAGCTGGGCGACTGGGGCATCCGGCCCGCCCAGTGGGCCGACCTGCACCTGGTCGGCGCCTGGCGCCAGTTCATGACCGATCCCGGTTCCTACTTCCGCCACCTGTTCACCGACTGACCCGCCAGTCCCGCCGACCCAGCCGATCGCGCCGGATCACGCCTCGGGCCGCACCAGGACTACGTAGCTCCGGCCCGAGCCGGTGGCCGCGAAGCGCCCGGCGCTGCGGAAGCCCAGCGCCGAGACCACCCGCTGGGCCCGGACGTTGAACGAGGCGATGGTGACCCGGAACGCGGACGGCGCGAATCGCTCCCGGCCGAACTCCAGGCCCGCCCCGATGGCCGTCCGGCCCAGCCCGCGCCCGGTCAGCTCCGGCCGCAGCCCGCCGCCGGTGTCCAGCGCCGAGGCGTCATAGGGCCAGCCCGGCACCTGGCCGTCATCCCCGAACGACCGGAAGCCGATCAGGCCGCCGTCATTGACCAGCGCGAAGAACCCGCTGCCGGGATCGGCCAGGAACGCCGGGTCCGCGCCCGTCATGTCATAACAGTCGTACGGCTCCGGGTAGCGCCAGGTCACGATGTCCGCCGCGAAGTCCGCCGTCATGGGCACGATGCGCACGCCAGCATTGAACGCCGCCCGCCGCCGCCCGTCGACCCGATTTACCGCAGACTGAACCGGGCACTAGGAGGAGGCAACCATCCAGGGAGGCAGCCATGTCCCGCGTCCTGATCACCGGATCCGCCGACGGCCTGGGCCTGATGGCCGGGCGGCTGCTGGCCGAGCAGGGCCACTCGGTCACGCTGCACGCCAGGAACGAGGGCCGGGCCCAGGACGCCAGGGACGCGCTTCCCGCCGCCGAGCTGGTCGTCACCGGCGACCTGTCCACCCTGGCCGGCATGCGGCAGGTGGCCGGCCAGGCCAGCGCGGCCGGCCGCTACGAGGCGGTCATCCACAATGCCGGGGTCGGCTACCGCGAGGTGGCCAGGGTCGCGACCGCCGACGGCCTGGAACATGTGTTCGCGGTCAACGTGCTGGCCCCCTACCTGCTCACCGCCTTGATCGAGCGACCCGACCGGCTGGTCTACCTCAGCTCCGGCATGCACCGCGGCGGCACCCCGGACCTGGACGACCCGCAGTGGGCGCGGCGGCGGTGGAACGGGTCGCAGGCCTACGCCGACAGCAAGCTGTTCGACGTGCTGCTGGCCTTCGCGGTGGCCAGGCGCTGGCCCGGCGTGCTGTCCAACGCGCTGGAGCCGGGCTGGGTGCCGACCCGGATGGGCGGACCCGGCGCGCCCGACGACCTGTCCCTGGCCCCGGTCACCCAGGCCTGGCTGGCCGTCAGCTCCGACGCCGCGGCCCAGGTGACCGGCGGCTACTTCTACCACCAGCGCCCGCGCGACACCCACCCCGCGGCCCGCGACGCCGGCCTCCAGGACCGGCTGCTCAGCTACTGCGCGGGCCTCACCGGCGTCACCCTCTAGCGCCCGAGCGGGAGCTCACCGGCTGGTAGCCCCGGCCGCCTGCGGGGCCACCGGTGGTGCCGCCACCTGGGGGTAGAGCGCGGCCACCCCGCCGGCCAGGCCCTGCTGGACCTGACGGCTGAGGTCGTCGGCCAGCACTTCCGGCTGGCCCGCCGCCAGGCCGTCCAGCGCCAGCCTGGCCACGACCGCCGGGTCCAGCTTGGGGCTGGTCACGTGTGCCGCCATGTCGGTGTCCATATAGCCGACGTGCAGCGCCGTCACCTGCGTGCCCTGGCCCGCCAGCTGGAGCCGCAGCGCGTTGGTCAGCGCCCACTCGGCCGACTTGGCCGCGCTGTAAGCCCCGGCGTCCGCCAGGCTGATCCAGGACAGCACCGACAGCACGTTCAGCACCGCGCCCCCGCCGCCCGCCGCGAGCTGAGGCGCGAACGCGCGGGTCACCGCCAGGGTGCCGAAGAAGTGCGTGTTCATCTCCAGCTCGATGTCGGCCAGCGGCCCGTCGATCAGTCGCGCGCCGGTCGATGACCCGGCGTTGTTGATCAGCAGCGTCACGTCGCCGGTGGCCGCCGCGGCCGCCGCCACCGACGCCGGGTCAGTGACGTCCAGCGTCACCGGGATCACGCCCGGCACCGTGATCGAGTCCGGCTGGCGGGCCGCGGCGTAGACCTTCGCGCCCCGGCCGAGCAGTTGCTCGGCGAAGCGGCGGCCCAGCCCGCGGTTGGCGCCGGTGACCAGGGCGGTGCTTCCTTCGATCTGCATGACGAGCCTCCTGCGTCGCAGCCTGAGTTGGCAAATCCAAGTTAGCTCTCTGAGTTGGGAAAAACAACTCAGCAGCTACAATGGGCCCATGGAAGACACCCCGAGCTGCTCGATAGAGCGGACCCTGGGCGTAGTCGGCGAGCGGTGGACATTCCTGGTCCTGCGCGAGGTGCTGTCCGGACGGACCCGCTTCGCCGAGATGCGCGACGTGCTGGGCGTCGCTCCCGACGTGCTCAGCGACCGGCTGGGCAAGCTCGTCGAGCACGGCGTGCTGGCCCGCGAGCCTTACCAGGAGCCAGGCCGCCGGACCCGGTACGCCTACCGGCTCACCCCGGCCGGGCGCGACCTGGCCGTGGTGCTCGGTGCCCTCCAGCAGTGGGGCGACGAGTACCTGCCGCGGCCCAGCGGGCCCAGCGTGCTGCGCCGCCGCCGCGGCACCAGCGACCCGCTGCACGTCGGCTTCGTCGGCGACGACGGCCGCGAGGTCGGCCTGGACGACGTCGAGCTCGTCCGGTCCGCCGCCCACCCAGCCGCCCTCGCCGCCGCCCCGGCGGCCGGCCCCGCACCTGAGTCCGCCCCGCCGGACCACCCCCGCCGCCGTACGCGGTCGGCTCACTACTGTGAAGCCGTGCAGACCATCACCATTCCCTCCGGCCAGCCGCTGACCGGCCGCTGGGTCCGGCTCGACCTGCTCGGCGAGGCCGACCTCGACGACATGTACCCGGTGCTCAGCGACCCCGCCGTCTACCAGCAGGGCTACGTCATGCACCGGCGCCCGGCCTCCCCGGCCGACGCCCGCGAGCTGGCCCGCACCGTGTTCCTGGCCGGGCAGGGCCAGGCCGACGGCCGGGGCGGCGGCCGCACCGCCTACGCCATCCGGCTGGTGTCCGACAGCGGGCTCGGTCCAGCGGGCACCCTGGTCGGCACCTCGTCGCTGCTCGAGGCCGACCTCCGCAACGAGAGCATCCACCTCGGCTCCACCCTGTACGGGTCGCGCTGGTGGGGGACCCAGGTCAACCCCGAGGCCAAGCTGCTGCTGCTCGCGCACTGCTTCGAGGACTGCGGCTACGGCCGGGTCAAGATCCAGACCGACCGGCTGAACGCCCGCTCCCAGGCCGCCATCGCCAAGCTCGGCGCCCAGCGCGAGGGCGTGCTGCGCCTGGCACGTCAAGCGCGAGGACGGCACCTTCCGCGACTCGGTCGTGTTCAGCGTGCTGGCCGGCGAGTGGCCCGACGTCCGGCCCCGGCTGACCGCCCGCCTCGACCGCCCGCCGTCATGACCTTCCTGCGCGGGTTCTCGTTCGCCGGCCAGGGCATCTGGCGGGCGGTGGCCACCCAGCGGAACATGAAGGTGCACCTGCTGGCCGCCGCCCTCGTCGTGGCCGGCGGCGTCATCGAGCGGGTTACCGCCACCGACTGGGCCTGCCTGGCGCTGGCCATCGGCCTGGTCCTCACCGCCGAGACGCTCAACACCGTGATCGAGACCCTGGCCGACCTGTGTACCGACCAGTACCACCCCCTGGCCAAGGCAGCCAAGGACATGGCGGCCGGCGCCGTGCTGCTCGCCTCGGCGTCGGCCGTCGGAGTGGCCGCGGCCGTGTTCCTGCCCCGGCTGCTGGACAGCCGGCCCGGCTGAGCGTGACGACCGCTGGCCGCTCAGGTCACGGCGAGCGCGTCGACCTCGATCCGGAACTCCGGCCGGACCAGCCCGCTGACCTGCACCAGGGAGCTGGCCGGAGGCCGGTCCAGCGTGATGTACTCATCGCGCACGCGGCGGAACTCCGCCAGGTCGGCCAGGTCGGTCAGGTACACCGTCAGCTTCACCACCTGATCCATCCGCGCTCCGGCCGCGCCCAGCGCCGCGGCCAGGTTCTCGAACACCTGCCGCACCTGGGCCGCCGGGTCGTCCGGGCCGACCGGCATGCCGTCGCGATCGGCGGGTACCTGGCCCGATATCACCACCAGCCGCCCCGTGGCGGCCACGGCGTGGCTGTACCCGCTGACCGGGGGCAGCCCGTCGGGCCGGATGTAGTGCTCCATCGGGCAACCTCCTGGCGGTGCGTCGCGGCGACCGGGAAACCAGCGCATTAACAATGGCATAGGGCCAGGGAGGTTCAGACGTGGCGGGCATGCTCAGCGGGACGGCCGGCGCAGCGGACGCCTGGCCAGGGGCGCGCGGGGGACCTGACTGCCGCCGGGGCGCAGGACGATACCCCGGCCATCCCGGTCTCGGCCGGGGCGCTGATCTTCGACCGGGCCTGGCTGCTGATCCTGCGGCCGACCTACAAGTCCGGCTGGACCATCCCCGGCGGGGTCATGGAGGCCGACGGCGAGTCGCCGTGGCAGGCCTGCCGCCGCGAGGTGCTCGAGGAGTGCGGCATCGAGGTCACGGCCGGCCGCCTGGCCTGCATGGACTTCCGCACCCCGCGGCCGGGTCGGCGCGGCGGCGTCCGGTACCTCTTCGACTGTGGCGCGCTCGGCGACGAGATCCTGGCCGCGATTGTGGTCCAGCCCGAAGAGGTCTCCGAGCACCGCATCGTGCCGCTGCCCGAGGCACTCGAACTGCTCCGGCGGCCCATCCGCCGGCGGGTGCGCCGGGCCTGCCGCGGCCAGGGCCTGGTCTACCTGGAGGACGGCCGCCCCGTGCCGGGCGTCGGCCCGGCCTGAGCCCGCCGGCGCGAGGCCGCCGGCCTGAACCCGCCTGGTCTGGGCCCGGTTACTCGTCCGCGGCCAGCACCTTGCGCGGGTGCATGCCGTCCACGTAGCCCAGGAACGGCGGGTAGATGTTGTAGCCCAGCAGGTCCTGGAGCCGCTCGGGCAGCTCGCGGACCACCGCGCGGGGCACCGCCAGGCAGTGGTTCTCCTGCGGCCGCAGCCAGGCCGCCACGTACTCCAGGATCACCCCCAGGCGCGGCGCGCCGGTGGTGTTGGCGCCGCCGCCGTGCCACAGGCTGCCCAGGTAGAACAGCGCCGAGCCGGGGCTCATGGTGGCGACCTCGACCGGGTCGCTGGCCGCCGGCACGCGGCCCGGCGCCCAGCGATGGCTGCCGGGGATGAACCGGGTGGCCCCGTTGGCCTCGGTGAACTCGTCCAGCGGCCACATGGTGTTGATCACCACCGGCGGGGCCGGCTGCGGCAGCGGGTAGACCGCGTCGTCGCGGTGCAGGATCTGGGCCTGCTCGCCCGGCCCGATATGGATGCCGACCGGGGCGCTGAGCTGGTAGTGCCCGAGCACCTGGTCCAGCACCCCGAGCAGCAGCGGGTGGATGGCCGCCTGGTCAAAGGTCCGGGTCTTGGCGAACAGCGCGTAGACCCGCTGCGTGGCCCGGCCCTCGAACGCGTTGCGCCCGGTCGGCGTGGCCGTCAGCACCCGGTGCAGGTCGGCGCGGGCGGCGGCCAGGTCCGCCGGGCTCATCAGGCCCGGCACGACCACGTAGCCGTCCTCGGCCAGCCGCCGCGCGACGTCGGCCGCGGACGGCAGCTCCGCGGTCGGCGGCTCCGCGGTCGGCGCCGTCACCTAGCCGCGCCGCCTGGTGATCGTCCCGGTGCAGACCAGCAGGACCAGGCCGGACAGCAGCACCGCCGCGCCCAGCGAGCCCATCGAGGAGGCCGTCTGGCTGGTGGCCGCGAGCAGCCCGATGCCGATCAGGGCCAGCACGCCGGATACGCAGACGAACACCACGAACCGCGTGCTGCGGCTGGTGTCGCCGGCCGGGCACGACCAGTTCATGCCGTGGCTGGACCGGGGCATCCCGCACCAGTTGCAGCGGTCCAGGTTGGACAGCTGGCCCGGCGAGCCGGGCGAAGCCTGGAACTGCGGGCCGATCCGCGCCCCGGTGTCGATGCTCGACAGGGCCGCGCCGGGCGGCGTGCTGGGCAGGCGCGACCACGGGCTGATTGGCGAGTAAGCGCTCATCGGACTCATCTCCCCGCGCATATACCGCGTGTACCAGCGCTGTGACTTTCATCATGCACCCGGGGCGCCGGCCCGCGCCAGCGCTCCGGGAGCGGGCGCGGGCACAGTCAGGTAAAGCCGGGGACCGTGTACCAGGCCAGGCCGGGCTCGGGCGCGTCGTCGCGGGTCACCGAGGCCTCGATGAGCCCGTAGGGCCGGTCGGCGGCGTAGAACACCACGCCGGGGTTGTCCAGGCCGAACGGGCTCAGGTCCACCTCGAAGTGGTGCTTGTTGGGCGCCGAGAACCGGATCTCGGCCACCTCCGGGTGCGCGGTCAGCGCCGCCGTGCCCATGGCCTGCAGGGTCTGCTGGAGGGCCAGGCTGTGGGTATCCGCGAACGCGGTCAGCAGCGCCGACCTGATGCCCGCGTGTGAGGCGGCCCAGTCGCCGTCCGGCGCCGCGTACCGCCACCGGGCCACCAGCTGGGTGGCCAGGATCCGGTCGTCGGTCTCGGCCAGCGTCGTGTACTCATCGGTGTAGAAACCATGGAACTCCGAGCCGGTCGACTTGAGCACGACCAGGTCCTTGATGCCCGACACCACCCAGGCCCGCTCCGCGGGACCGGTCCCGTCCACGGTCACCACCGTGGTCCTGACCTCCTGGCCGCGCCGGGCGAACGCGTGATCATGCGGCTGGCCGTCCGCCTCGATCCGGTCCCAGGCGTACTCCTCGATCTCCACCCTGGCCCCGCTCACCGCCGGGATGTCGGCGGTGAAGTGCCGGGCCAGCCGCAGCGCGAAATCCTCGATCTGGCCCGGCGGCTGCTGCCGGGCGAAGGCGTACACCGTGTTCTTCTGCGAGTCCGTGGGCAGCACCTTGGCCTGATCGCCGGTCAGGTGGGCGTCGGCGAAGTCGCCGCGCAGCGCGGTCGACACCGACAGGTCCTGTATCTGGTGCCGGGGCGTGTCCCGCAGCAGCCGGACCAGCCGCACCTCGGCCTTGCCGTACTGGTTGGCGCCCAGCACGATTCCCATGGCTAGCTCCCTCGGTAGGTCGCGTAGGCGAACGGGCTGAGCAGCAGCGGCACGTGGTAGTGGCCGTCCGGCTCGGTGGCGGCGAAGCTGACCGCCACCTCCGGGTAGAAGGCCCGCTGCCCGCTGGCCGCGAAGTACGCGCCGGTGTCGAACACCAGCCGGTAGGTCCCGGCGGGCAGCCCCGGCTCGCCCAGCCGCCCGACCCGCCCGTCGGCGTCGGTGACCGCCGCGGCCACCTGCGCCGCCAGGCCCGCCTCGCCGACCCGGAACAGCGCCACCGGCACGCCCGCCGCGGGCCGCCCCCGCGCGTTGTCGAGCACGTGCGTGGACACGCTTGCCACCCGTCCGCCCCTTCCGCTCGGTGCCCGTGCGCCTGGGTCAGCCCGCGGGCAGCCGGTCGATGATGAGCTTTTCCAGATGATCCAGCCGGTCGCCCAGGTCGGCCTGGGTGACGACGTCGGCCAGCGCCAGCCGGACCGACGCCAGCTCCCTGGCCAGGAACTCGGTGTCGGCCTGGGTCCGGGCGGCCACGTCCCGGTCGCGCTCGATGCTGGCCCGGTCCCGGATGTCCTGGCGGTTCTGGGCCAGCAGGATCAGCGGCGCCGCGTACGCGGCCTGGGTCGAGAAGGCCAGGTTGAGCAGGATGAACGGATACGGGTCCCAGGCCTTGATGAACCCGATCGCGTTCAGCGCGATCCAGACGACGATGAATACCGACTGGGCCGCCAGGAAGCGCCCGGTGCCCATGAGCCGGGCCAAGGCCTCGGCGAACTTGCCGAACGCATCCGCGTCATACCGGCCGGCCAGCCGCGGCCCGCTGCCCCGCGGCTCCGACAGGTCGGACCGGTCGCCCGTGATCCGCGGCGAGAAGCGGGTCATCTTCATCATGCCTCCCGTGCATCCTCCCGCCGCCAGTCCGCGGGCAGCAGGCGATCGAGGACGTCGTCAACAGTGATCGCGCCGAGCAGGTGCCCGTCAGGGTCGCAGACCGCCACTCCGACCAGGTCGTAAGCGGCCATCCGCACCGCCACCTGGTGGTCGGACAGCTCGGGCCGGACGAAGGTGCTCTCCTCGATGCACTCGGCCACGGGGTCGCTCGGCGGCTGGCGCAGCAGCCGCTGGAAGCCGCAGGAGCCCAGGTAGCGACCGGTGGGCGTGATCGAGGGCGGCTCGCACACGTACACCTGCGCCGCCGCGGTCATGGCCACCTCCGGGGCCCGGATCATGGCCAGCACCTCGGCCACCGAGGCGTCCGGCGCCACGATCAGCGGCTGCGAGGTCATCAGGCCGCCGGCCGTGCCCGGACCGTAGCGCAGCAGCCGGCGCAGGTCCGCGGCCCGGACGTTCTCCATCTCGGACAGCAGCTGCTCGCGCTCGGCGTCGGACATCTCGGCCAGCAGGTCGGCCGCGTCGTCGGGCTCCATCTCCTCGACCACGTCGGCCACCCGGTCCACGCCCAGGCCGGCCAGGAACCGGATCTGGTCCGGCTCGGTCATCTGCTCCAGCACGTCGGCCAGCTCGGAGTCCTGCAGCGCCGCGGCCAGCTGGACCTTGCGGGTCGGCGACAGCGACAGCACCGCGCTGGCCAGGTCCCTGGGGTGCAGCTCGCGCAGCTGGACCAGCTGCTCGGCCAGCTCGCCCGCCTTGAACAGGTCGGGGTACTTGTCCCACGGCACGATCGCGGTGGTCTGCCGCCGCATGCCCCGGCGCTGGCCCAGCGCCACCACCGAGACCTCCCAGCCGCGCCGGCCCTTGGACTGGCTGATGCCCACGTCCATCACCATGGAGTCGCCCGCGGCCTGCCCGTACAGCTCCGAGGCCAGCAGCTCCCCGGACCGGCGGGCGAACCGGCGCAGGTCAACCGTGCCGCTGCGCAGGTGGGCGCCCTCGACCGAGATCTCGGCCAGGCGGCCCATGTTCACGAAGATCTGCCGCCGGTGCAGCGTCACCACCAGACCCAGCACCCACGGCGGCTCGCCGCCGGCGGTGGGCAGGATGACGACGTCCTGGATCCGGCCGACCGGCAGCTCGTCGCTGTCCAGCAGCTGCCGGCCGACCAGCCGGGACGTGAAGACCGGCCCCTCGCTCACCTGCTCGCTCCTCGACCTCGGCCCGGCGTGTCCAGGCCATCCTGTCAGTAACTAAGCCAGATGATTCTGCGCCAGGTCAATGGCCCTAAACATCGGCCGACGCCGGGCGCGCGGCCGGTCAGGCGCGCAGGCCGTCGAGCACCTCGTCCAGGAGCTGCCGCTGGCGGTCGGGGCCGACCCGGTCTGGGTACAGCACCCGCTCCGCGCTGAGCCCGTCGATCAGCACCAGGAGCTGATGGGTCATCAGGGAGAGGTCCGCGGCCGGGCGCAGCTCGCCCAGCTTCTCGGCCTCGGCCAGGTAGGCGCGCAGCCGGGCGGTGAAGCGGTCGAACTCCGTGTGCTGCAGCCGGCGCAGCGACGGGTTGCCCAGCGCCCGGCTCCAGAAGCTGATCTCGATCTGGGCTTCCAGGTCCCGCTCCGCGTCCAGCGGCAGCGCCTCCAGCAGCACCGCCCGCAGCGCGTCCAGGCCGGCCAGGCCGGCGGCGCTGGCGTCCATCCGGGCCACCACCCGGCGGTGCGACATCACCAGGGCCGAGCCGAGGATGTCGGCCTTGTCGTCGAAGTAGTGGGCCAGGATGCCCCGCGAGCAGTTCGCCTCGCGGGCGATGGCGCTGATGGTGGCCCTGGCGATGCCGTCGCGCGCGATCACCCGCCAGGTCGCCGACAGGATCTCGTCGCGCCGGGCATCCCAGTCGACGATCTTGGGCATCTCCGCGTATCCCTCCGCGTATCCCGCTGCGTGTCCCGTTGCGTACCCGCGGCCGCGCTGGCCCGGCCCTGTTTTTTTACCGGACGTCCGTCTAACATCCTTAAGTAGTGTATCGCCCGGACGACGGCGAGCTGAGATCCGCGGAGCTGACCGCGGCTCGGGACCAGCTCGTCGGCTACTGCGCCCGCTTGCTTGACGACGGGCTGGCCGTCGGCAGCGCAGGCAATCTCAGCGTGCGCGCGGGCGACGTGGTGGCCATCACCCCGTCCGGGATCGGCTACCACCGCCTGCGCGCCGAGGACATCTGCCTGGTCGGCGCCGACGGCACCGAGCTGGACACGCCGCGGACGCCGTCCTCGGAGACCCCGATGCACCTGGCCATCTACGCGGCGACCGGCGCCGTGGCGGTGGTGCACACCCACTCGGCCGAGGTCATCGCGCTGTCGGCGTCCCGCGATGAGCTGCCGGCCATCCATTACGCGATCACCGGGCTGGGCGGCCCGGTCCGGGTGGCGCGCTACGTCCGGTTCGGGTCCGAGGGGCTGGCCGCCGCGGCCGTCGAGGCGATGTCCGGGCGCAGCGCGGCCATC
Organism: uncultured Actinomycetota bacterium; assembly: GCA_963730265.1. Taxonomy (GTDB): domain Bacteria; phylum Actinomycetota; class Actinomycetes; order Streptosporangiales; family Streptosporangiaceae; genus DASUBV01. Next base: position 1,539,732 of record CAVSRG010000009.1, on the reverse strand, counting down.
TTGCAGAACCACGGCGCGATCACCTGGGGGCGGAGCCTGACCGAGGCCTACGACCGGGCTCTGCTGCTGGAGTGGCTGGCCCGCACCTACCGGCTGGCGCTGAGCTACGGGCCCGTTCCCCGGATCCTGTCCGAGGCCGAGCTGGCCGAGGTCACCGCGGAGTCCCGCCGCCGTCGCTACGGTGAGTCATGACTCCGCGACCCAGGGGTGATGACTCCCCAATCGTCCCCTTGCCGTCCGGCGACCGGGACAGGTGGCCGCTCGGCCCGGTGGTGGCCCTGGGCGCGCACATCCTCGACGTGCTCGGCCGGCCGGTGGAGGCCATCCCGCCCGGCCAGAGCAGCACCCGGCTGACCGAGATCCGGGCCACCGCCGCGGGCACGGCCGCGGGCACCGCGGTGGACCTGGCCAAGCTCGGGGCCGAGGTGCTGGCCATCGGCGCGCTGGGCCAGGACCTGATCGGCGACGTGGTGACGGCGGCCATGGCCCGGCACGGCGTGGACACCAGCGGGCTGGCCCGCAAGCCCGGCGTGCAGACCTCGGCCACCATCCTGCCCATCCGGGGCAACGGGGAGCGGCCCGCGCTGCACGTGCCCGGCGCGACGCCGCTGCTGGAGCTGGCCGACATCGACCTGGACCGGGTCCGGGCCAGCCGCGCGCTGCTCGTCGGGGCCCCGGACGCACTCGGCCCGCTGGCCGCCGACGGGCTGGCCGAGGTGGTCGCGGCGGCCAGGGCCAGCGGGGCGCTGGTCGTCACCGACGTGCTGTACCCCGGCCGGCCGCGGGACCTGGCCCGGATCAGCGGGCTGCTGGCCGCGGCGGACTGGTTCCTGCCCAACTCCGACCAGCTCCTGGCCCTCACCGGCCGCGCGGCTGAGTCCAGGCAGGCCGGACCTCCGGCGCTGGCCGCGGCCATCGCGGACATCCTGGCCCTGGGCGCCGGCGGCGTGGCGGTGACCCTGGGCGCCGAGGGCTGCCTGGTCGCCTGGCGCGGCGGCGGCCCGCCGGTGGCGCTGCCCGCGCTGCCGGTCGAGGTGGTGGACACCACCGGCTGCGGGGACGGCTTCACGGCCGGGATGCTGGCCGGCCTGCTGCTGGGCGCGGGCCCGGCCGACGCGGCCTGGCTGGGCATCGCCTGCGGCTCGCTGGTCGCCACCGGCCTGGGCTCGGACGCCGGGATCGAGAGCCTGGGCCAGGTCCTGGCCTTCCTGCGGCGCGCCCAGCCCGAGGTGGCGGGCCGGCTCGCCGACCTGGCCGGACCGGCCGCCGCGGAGATGAGTCACACGGAGATCGGTGGAGGGCGCGCACATGACTGAGCAGCACACCGGGCCGGCGCTGGCCGTTCCTCCCGACGACCGGCCCCGGGCCGCCGACCGCGACTTGCGGCGGCGGGCCCGTGCCGTCATTCCGGGCGGCATGTACGGCCACCAGTCGGCAGGCCCGCTTCCTCCGGAGTACCCCCAGTTTATGAAAATGGCCGGGGCGCCCGGCTGTGGGACGTGGACGGCAACGAGTACGTCGACCTGATGTGCAGTTACGGGCCGGTGGTGCTGGGGCACCAGCACCCGGCGGTGGAGGCGGCGGCCGCGGCGCAGGCGGCCCAGGGCGACTGCCAGAACGGGCCGGGCCCGGTGATGGTGGAGCTGGCCGAGCTGCTGGTGGGGACGGTCCGGCACGCCGACTGGGCCATGCTGGCCAAGAACGGCACCGACGCCACGACCACCTGCTGCACCATCGCCCGCGCCCAGACCGGCCGGCGCAAGATCCTGGTCGCCAGAGGCGCCTACCACGGCTCGGCACCCTGGTGCACGCCGCGGCCGGGCGGCACCACCGAGGCGGACCGGGCCAACCTGGGCTACTACACCTACAACGACCTGGCCAGCGCCCGGCAGGCGGCGGCCGACGCCGGCGATGACCTGGCCGGCATCCTGGTCAGCCCGTTCCGGCACGACGCCGGCACGACCAGGAGCTGGTCGACCCGGCCTTCGCCCGCGGCCTGCGCGAGCTGTGCGACGCCGCCGGGGCCGCGCTGATCCTGGACGACGTGCGCTGCGGGTTCCGGCTGCACCTCGGGTCGAGCTGGGAGCCGGTCGGCGTGGACCCCGACCTGTCGGCCTGGAGCAAGGCCATCGCCAACGGCCGGGCGCTGGCCGCGGTGCTGGGCGGCGACGCCTTCCGCGACGGGGCCAAGGACGTGTTCGTGACCGGCTCGTTCTGGTTCGCGGCGGTGCCGATGGCAGCGGCGGTGGCCACCATCGGCGCGCTGCGCGACGAGGCCGCCATCGAGGCCATGGACCGGATGGGCACCGCGCTGCGCGAGGGCATCGTGGCCCAGGCGCAGGCCTGGGACCTGCCGGTCCGCTACACCGGCCCGCCCGCCATGCCCTACCTCACGTTCGACGGCGACACCGACCACGAGCTGGCCAGCGTGTTCGCGGCCAGGGCCGTGCGCGGCGGCGCTTATCTGCATCCCCGGCACAACTGGTTCGTGTCCGCCGCCATGACCGGCACCGACCTGGCCCTGGTGCTGGAGGCGACCGACCAGGCGTTCGCGGCGGTCCGCAAGCGGATCAGCCAGTCCTACGAATAGGTGGAGGGTCAGCATGTCCAGTTCGTCAGCCGAGCCCAACCCCCCAGCAACCCCCACGCTCACGGCCGGGCTGGACGCCGGCGAGCGGAGGCCATCGTCGAGCGGGCCGGCTACCGGCCCGAGCTGCGCCGGTCGCTGCGGTTCTTCTCCATGTTCGCCATCGCGTTCTCGATCATCTCGATCACCACCGGCATCTTCCTCAACTACGCCTTCGGCCTGTCCTACTGGGGGCCGGCCTCGATCTGGACCTGGCCCATCGTCGGCGTCGGCAACATGATGATCGCCCTGGTGGTGGCCGAGCTGGGGACCCGGATCCCGCTGGCCGGCTACGCCTACCAGTGGAGCGCCCGGCTGGTGAACCCGACCTACGGCTGGTTCGTCGGCTTCGCGGGCCTGCTCTACATGGCCGTCGGCGGCGGCGCGATCATGCTCGGCGTGGCCTCGCCGCTGCTGCTCAGCGAGTTCAACAACAACAACCCCAGCCCGCACCTGGTGCTCTCGGTGGCGATCATCCTGATGCTGCTGCCGGTGGTCATCAACCTCATCAGCATCCAGGTCGCGGCGCGGGTCAACAACGTCGCGGTGTTCACCGAGATCATCGGGACCGTGGTGTTCGGCGTGCTGCTGTTCGTGCTGTGGGGCGTGCACGCCAAGCCCACCCCGTACGGCGCCAGCATCCTCACCAACACCACCTCCACCCTGCACAACCCGACCTGGTACGCGTTCGCGCTGGCCGGCCTGCTCGGCGCGTTCACGCTGGTCGGGTTCGAGCTGGCCGCCGACATGTCCGAGGACGCGGTCAACCCGGTCCGCAGCGTGCCGCGCGGCGTGCTGTGGGCCGTGGCCGGCTCGGCCGTGCTGGGCATGATCGCGCTGATCGGCTTCACGGTGGCCATCCCCAGCCTCAAGGCGGTCGAGTCCTCGCCGCTGCCGCTGCTGGTCATCGCGGGCTACTGGCTGCCGTCCTGGCTGGTCAAGGTGTTCGTGGCGTTCGTGATCTTCTCGATGTTCTCGATCCTGGTCGTCGGCTCGGGCGCCCAGGCCCGGCTGGTCTACTCGATGTCGCGCGACAACATGCTGCCGTTCTCCCGCGCGCTGCGGAAGATCAACGCGCGCAGCCAGACCCCGATCGTGGCCCTGCTGGTGTTCGGCGTCATCGACCTGGGGGTGATGATCTACGGGTACTTCCAGTCCAGCGCGTTCGGCACGCTGGTCGGCGCGACCGCGATCCTCCCGTACATCATCTACTTCCTGATCACCCTGGCCTACGCGATCAAGCGGCGGACCACCGACAGCATCCCCGGCGCGTTCTCGCTGGGCCGCTGGGCCTGGCCGGTGATCGGGTTCGTGCTGGCCTACTCGGCGCTGATCATGATCGTGCTGTCGTTCCCCACCCCGTTCCACGGCGCCGACAAGGTGCTGGGCTACGGCCTGGCGCTGGCCGCGCTGTGGTACTTCGGCGGCCTGCTGTGGCGGCTGCGCAAGGGCACGGCCGGGGTGAAGCCCGTCGACGAGCTGGTCGAGCGGACCGAGGGCTGACCACGCCGCTGACCATGCCGCTGACCATGCGGCGCTGATGTCCCGCCCGTTGCTATGTACCTGTCGTCGGTATATAACAGTGACATGAGTCAGAGACCGCTGCAGGAACCCACGTTCCTGATCCTCACCGCCCTGGCGGCCGGGCCGCAGCACGGCTACGGGATCATGACCGACGTCGAGGAGATCTCGGAGGGCCGGCTGCGGCTGCGGGCCGGGACGCTGTACGCCGCGCTGGACCGGCTGACCGGCGACGGGCTGGTGGCCGAGGACCGGGAGGAGATCGTCGCCGGGCGGCTGCGCCGCTACTACCGGCTCACCCCCGACGGCACCGCCGTGCTGGCCGCCGAGACTAAGCGGCTGCGCTCCAACGCGGCCGTCGCCGCCCGCCGGCTCCGGCTGGCCGGGGGACCGGCATGACCGCGGCATGGGAGCCGGCCGACCCGGTGCTGGAGCGGCGCTACCGGCGACTGCTGGCCTGGTACCCGCCCCGGCACCGGGCGGCGCACGGCGAGGAGATGCTCGGCGTGCTGCTGGCCGCCGCTCCCGAGGGCCAGCGTCGGCCCCGGATCACCGAGGCGGTCAACCTGCTCTGGGGCGCGCTGCGCATCTGGCTGCACCCCCGCCCGCGCCCGGGCGACCAGGCCGCTGGCCCCTGGAGTGACGCGCTGGCCGCGTTCAGCGTCGCCGCCCCGCTGGCCCTGCTGGCCTGGTACGCCGCATGGACCCTGACCAACATGACCGTCGGCCTGGGGGCCGGCTGGAACCCGGCGATCCTGGGTGGCCTGGCTTATAGCGCGCTGGGCCTGGCCCTGCCGTTCGTCCTGCTGGGCCTGCGCCGCACGGCGGCCGCGATCTGCTGCGCCGCCACCCTGCTGCTCGCCTTCGTAGCCAGCCGCACCGTGGCCATCGTCGGCGGGGCCGCCGTGGCCATTCCGCTCTTCCTGTATGCCATCGAGTCGGTCGCGCTGATCGGCTCACCCGGCCCGCGCCGGGGCTGGCGGGTCCTGACCTGGCCGGCCTGGGCCGCCATCGCCGTGGCGGCGGTGGCCGCCGGCGTCTTGCAGGCCGCCAGCACCATCGCCTCGGAGGTCGCGCGGTTTCCCTGGGCTCGTCACACGCTGCACCATCTGTACCTGCCGGGCTGGATCGCCGTGGCCGTGGCGGCGGCGGTGGTCCTGGCGCTGATCATCACGGCCGCAGCCCGCCGCTCGGCGCTCGGGCGGCGCGTCCTGCTGCTCTTCGCGATCCCGGCGTACGCCAGCGTGGTCACCGGGACCTGGTTCGGTCTGGCCCGGCCGTTGTCCGCCGGTCTGGTGACCTACGTCCCGCCACTGGTGCTCGCCGGCGTCGGGCTGGCTGCGATCCGCCGGGAGCGGCGTGAGCGCCGGGAGCACCATGACCGTCCCGACGGCGACCAGGCCGCGCGAGCCTGAAGGTCGCTCGCCGGGCTAAGTCGCTTTATCGACTTTCGGTGCTCGCTCGCCCGGCTGCCCGCGTCGAGCCCGCCTGATAACAGCAAGAGGTGGGCGGCTCGGGCGGGGACACCGCGGGGCCGCGTCGCGCCGGCGGGCGTCCGGCCGGGGCAGCGGCTACGTTCTGGAGCATGGAACAGTCCCGGCGGGCTCAGGCGGGGGCAGCGGCGGCCGAGAGCACGCTGCTGGCCCTGGCCTGCGTCCTCTCGTACTGGCTGGCCACCACCGTCCGGACCCAGGCCTACTCGGCCTCGCGGGCCGACGGCATCCTGAGCGGGCTATGGGCCATGATCGCCACCATCTTCGTGCTGCGCAGCAGCTACGGCGAGAGCGTGAAGGCGGCGCTGTCCCGGATGGCCGCGACGCTGGTCAGCTTCGTGGCGTGCCTGGCCTACCTGCTGGTGCTGCCGTTCCACCTGTGGGGGCTGGCCCTGATGATCGGGGTGACCGCGCTGGTCCCGGCGCTGATCGGTCGGCCGGGCGATTCCATTACCGCGGCGATCGCGACCGCGGTGGTCATGGTCAGCGCCTCGCTGAGCCCGCACGATGCCTGGCAGCAGCCCCTCCTCCGGTTCGGCGACACCCTGATCGGGGTCGTCGTGGGCGTGGCGGCGGCCTGGCTCGGGGTCCGGGTCGTGCGTCAGGTCCAGCGCCGCGCGTCGGGCGACACCCCGGCCGGGCCGGGGCAGGGCTGAGGTGGGCCGTCGCGTGCGGGCCATCGGGGCCTGGTGCGGGATCGCCGGGCCGGTGGCGTTCACCGCCGCGTGGGTGGCGGGCTCACTGCGTCAGCCCGGCTACTCGGCGGGCCAGGTGCAGATCAGCGGCCTGGCCGCGATGGACGCACGGGACCCGCAGATCATGATGGCCGGGTTCGTCGGGCTGGGAGTCTGCTCGATGGCCTTCGGCGCCGCGCTGGGCCGGGTGGCCGCCGCCGGGACGGCCGGGCCCTGGCTGATCATTACGGCGGGCGCCGCCGTGGTCGCCGCGGGCCTGTTCCGGCGCGACCACATGCTGCTCACCGGACCGGGCTTCGGCGGGGAGTCGTGGCACAACCAGGTCCATGACGTGGTCAGCGGCGTGGCCTACGGCGCGATGGTCGCGGCGCCGCTGGTACTGGCCCGGCGGCTGCGCGGCGACCCCGCCTGGGGTCTCCTGAGCGTCCCGCTCCTGGTCATCGGGCTGGGCAGCGCCGTGACGCTGGCCGTCTTCGCGTCCCGCGCCGTCGAGCCGTGGAACCCGGTCATCCAGCGCGTCGCGGTCACGCTGCCGCTCAGCGCCGAGGTGCTGCTGGCCGTGCGGCTGCTCACGCTGCGTCCGCGCGACCGGGCTGAGCTGACGCGGCGGGCTGGCGGGGGGCCTGACAGCGGCGGGGTGACGGCGGCGGGCTGACGGGGCCAGCCTGACGGCGGCAGGCTGACGGAGCCGGGCTGACGGAGCCGGGCTGACGGAGCCGGGCGGTACGATCGGCTCCGCCTCCGGCCGGAGGCTTGAGCCGGGCCGCGGGCCCGAGGCCCGCGGCGGGAAGGAGCGTGTCGGTGAGCGAGCGCGACGAGGCTCGGACAGGCTCGCCGTTGCAGAACCGCGTGCTGCCGACCGGCGAGATCGTCGCGGACCCCGCCCGCGGGCTGCTGATGGGCAACCGGGGCTGCATCCACCGCCCGGACCGCACGCTGGGCCCGGCCCGCTGGCGGACCAAGATGTGGATCTCCTGCGTCCTGGTCTGGCGTGACGTGCGCCGGGACGTGATGCCGCCCGGCCGGTGGACGGCGCTGTTCTTCCTGGATGAGGCGACCGCCATGGCGGCCGGCCACCGCCCGTGCGGCTACTGCCGCCGCGCGGACTACCTGGCCTACGCCGGGGCCTGGCAGCAGGCCGCCGGGCTGGCCCAGCGGCTGCGGGCGGGGGAGATGGACACCGTGCTGCACGCCGAGCGCGTCGACTCGCGGACCCGCCGCCAGCGCACCCGCCCGGCCCGGGCAGGCGACCTGCCAGACGGCGCGATGGTCCGCCACGACGGCGTGACCGGCCTGCTGACCGGAGGCCGGGTGCTGCCGTGGTCGTTCGAGGGCTACCTGGCCGACCCGATCCTGGTCGAGCCCGGCACATCGGTCGAAGTGCTGACCCCGCCATCGTCGGTGGCGGCGATGACCGCCGGCTACCGCCCCATGCTCCACCCCAGCGCCCGCCCGGCCTGACCGACGCCGCGAGCCGGCTCCACCCCACCACCCGCTGCGCCTGACCGACGCCGCGAGTCGGCTCCACCCCAGCGCGTGCCCGGCCTGACCGATGCCGCGAGCCCGGCCATCCCACCGCCGGCCGCGCCTGTCCGACACCGCGAGCCACATCCAGCCCGCCGTCCGCGCGGCCTGACCGGCGCCGCGGGCCAGGTCCACCCCAGCGCCCGCCCGGCCTGACCACGCCGTGGGCCAGGGTCTGCCCAGGCACGTCAAGCCCCATCAGGAGCACTCGCAACACCAACCCCGCGCGCCCCGGCCCTCCACCCGCGCGAACGTCATGGTTGTTGCTCTCACCACCGCAACCGGATCCTTGTCAAGCGAGTGGTGCTGAGTGCAGCGTTGCTGCTGGTCGGGTGGCGGTGTTGTCGCTGGGATGGCTGTTGCTCATGGTGACGGCTTTGGGCGGGGCGGGCTGCGGGCATGGCGGCTGGCCGGCGGGCTTGCGCCCGCCGGCTGGCGGATCGGTCTGAGGTTGTGCCCTCCCGGCGAGCGGGTCCTGCGTGCACCGGGCGTCCCTACGTAGTCATCAAGCGGGTTCTCCCTGGTGCCGCGCGGGGCGGCCCGGGTCCCGACATCGCGCAACCGGGTTCGTGCGGGGTGCGGCGGGACTGCCCATGGTGAGAGTCGAGCTTGGGTGCTCAACGACGGTGCGGGCTCGTCTCCGCCCTCCGGGGAAGGCTCTTGTCCCGGGCGGCCAGGGCGCGGCTGCCCGGGCGGTCAGGTCACGCGGCGGCCGCCGTGACGGGGCCGGCGGCCTGCCCGGCGGCGACGCGGGGGTCCCAGGCGCGGCCGGCGGTGATGACGGCGTGCAGCCAGCGCAGGACCGCGGCGGCGCATGCGATGCGGGCCTGCCCGGCGGCCAGGCGGCTGCCCTCGCGGCTGGTGAGGTGCGCGTACCGGGCCTGCAGGACGGCGTTGCAGCGCAGCGCGCCCCACACGGCGCGCCAGGCGGCGCAGCGCAGGCCAGGCCGCCCGCGGCGGGAGATCCGCGTCTGCCCGTTCATCGTGGCCGACGCGTGCTCCGACGGGTTCAGCCCGGCATGCTTGACCAGGGCGCGCCCGGAGCTGAAGCGGCGCGGGTCGCCGGACTCGGCCAGGATCACCGCCGCCGACAGTGCCGACACGCCGTCGATGCTGCCCGCCAGCCCGGTCAGGCCGAGCTCGCCCAGCACGGCCAGCATCCGGGCCTCAGCCTCGGCGAGCTTGCGCCGCAGGCCGCGCCAGTCCCCGATCAGCAGCTCCAGGCGCTCCACCGCGCCCGGCCGCTGCGCCAGCACGCCCTCGGCGCTGCCCAGCGCGTCCCACACGGCCTTCACCACCGAGTGCCGGACCAGCTTCCCGCCCCAGCGGGGCAGCTCGCGGCGCACCGCGGCCAGGAACCGCTCATAGCCCATCTTCCGCAGCCGCTCCGGCCGCCCGGCGCAGCGGGCCGTGACCACCGCCATCGCCGCCGTCCACGTCACCGACTCCAGCGGCCGCCGCGCCCCGCCCAGCGCCGCCGGCCACGCGCACCCCAGCAGGTCCCCGGCCTGCTGCCGGGCCGCGGTCAGGCCCGTGACCAGGGCCGCCCGCCGCGCCCCGAGGTGCCGCAGCCGCGCCCACGCCTCGTCCGCCCGCTCGGGCAGGTAGCACTCCAGCCGGGTCACGAGCTTCCCGATCAGGTAGGCGTCACGGTGATCGGTCTTCCCGAGCGTGTAGTCATCACCCTCCCGGGACCTGTGCACCGCCACCGGCTGCACGCACGCGAACCCGTGCCCCGCGACGTCCGCGAGGCCCATCAGCGCCTTCCACCGGTGCCCGGTCGGCTCGCACGCAACCGTCAGCCCCGCGAACCCGGCCTTCCCTGCCCGCTCCGCAGCCCAGCCCAGCAGCCCGCCCAGCTCGTGGGCCTTCGCCTTCACGATCTTCCGCGCCACCACCCGGCACTCCTGATCCATCACCACGGCGACCTGCTTATCCTCACCCAGGTCGATCGCGAGAACCGCCCGGTCCCGCCGCACGGCCTCCCGCAGACCCGCGAGCTTCCGGTTCCGATTCCGGTCACCACGCGTCAATCCGTTACCCTGAGCCACCGAACGTCCTCCTGCTGTCCTGGGAACCTGAAGCCCGTCATCACAACAGGAGGACGTTCCTCATGCCAACCCGCGAAACCAACAGGTACTTACTACGTCGCTGCATCGACGTGAGAGCAACAACCACGTCGCTGTGCCTGCCGCTCGCGCCGACCGTTGGGCGCGGCCCGGCCGTCGGCGCCCGGCAGTCCGCGCCCGAACCACATTCGCCACACCATCCCCGCGCGCCCTGGGTCTGCCGCCGGGCAGACGGGTCCAGCGCCCCGCGCGCCGGCCGCCGGCGCCCCGCCGGACTCGCCTGCCCCCGCCGCTCCTCTGCCAGCGTCACCGGAGGTCCTCTGGTGACGCTGGAGCAGCACCAGAGGACCTCCGGTGACGCTGATCGCCTGCTTGGCGCCCGTTCCGTCACCGTCCCGGCCGATCGTCACCGTCATCAACACCACTGTCGTAACAGCAGGCACAGATGACTCTTGTCATTCGGCAGATATCGATTTATGACAGTAATGATCGGGAACTTCCGGGACCCGGCGGCGAAGGGGCGGGCAATGGCACACGCGAGCAGATCCGGAGGCGGCACGACCCTGGCCCGCGGGGCCATCGGCCTGCGCGAGGTGCTGTTCCAGTCGGTGACCTCCATGGCCCCGGCCGGCGCCGTCGCGCTGTCGATCGCCGCCGGCGCCACCTACGCCTGCGGCGCGCTGCCGCTGGCCGTGCTGCTGGCCCTGATCGCCTGCCTGCTGGTGGCCAGCTCCATCGGGCAGCTGGCCAAGCACCTGCCGTCGGCGGGCAGCGTGTACACGTACCCGGCCGAGGCGATCCACCCGGCCATCGGCTTCCTGGTCGGCTGGGGCTACGCGCTGGTCGAGGCGCTGATCGGGCCGCTGACCACGGTGATCTTCGGCTACCTGGTGGCCTCGGTGCTGAACAGCGAGGCGAACTGGCCGCTGACCACCACCTGGGTCTGCTTCATGATCGCCGCGACGATCGCCATCGCCCTGCTGAACTACCGCGGCGTCCAGGTCAGCGCCCGAGCCGGCACGATACTGGGCGCGTTCGAGATCCTGGTGTTCCTGGCCCTGGCCGTGTGGCTGATCGCCAAGGCCGGGTCGGGCAACACCCTGTCGGTGTTCAGCCTGCACTTCGCCACGATCAAGGGCTACAAGGGCTTCTCCGGCATCGCCGCGGGCTCGATCTACACGGTGCTGGCGTTCATCGGCTTCGAGGCGTCGGCCCCGCTGGCCGAGGAGGCCACCAACCCGCGCCGCACGATCCCGCGCGCGGTGCTGATCTCATGCCTGGCCATCGGCGTCTTCTACGTGATCACCACCTACGCCGGTGACGTGTTCTTCGGTCCGCACCGGTACGTCACCTTCGGCGCGCTGGGCGGCGGCAGCCCGTGGATTCAGCTCGGCCGCGACGTCTGGGGCGTGGGCTGGGTGATCGTCTTCCTGGCCATCGTGAACTCGACATTCGCCAACGGCAACGCGGGCACGCTGGCGGCGACCAGGACCTGGTTCGCGATGTCCCGGATCGGGGTGCTGCCCCGGCCGCTGGCCACGCTGCACCCGAAGTGGCGCTCGCCGTACGTCGGCGTGATGGTCCAGGGGGTGATCACGCTGGCGGTCGGGCTGCCGCTGGGCATCCACTTCGGCCCCACCGAGGCGTTCATCTTCCTGGCCACCATCCTGACCGGCGTCATGATCGCCATCTACATGGTGTTCAACCTGTCGTGCATCTGCTACTACCTGCGGCGGGCCCGGTCGGAGTTCAACGTCCTGCTGCACCTGATCATCCCGGTGCTCGGCATCCTGGCGTTCATCCCGGCCTGGTTCACCGCGCTGGGCCTCGGCGGCTCGTTCCTGAAGTTCGTCGTCCCCCTGTCCTACCCGGTCAGCGAGACCGGCCTGGCTATCGGGATCTGGTACGTGCTCGGGATCGTGGTGCTGGTGACGCTGTACATCCGGCACCCCGAGCGGCTGCCGGAGATGAGGCGGGTGTTCGCTGACGAGCCCGTGGGCACGCCCGGCGAGCCAGTGACGGAGGGCGCGTGAAGCAAGACGAGGGGTACATCGACGTCGAGGGCGGCCGGGTCTGGTACCGGTCGGTGGGCCCGGACACCGGGGGCGGCACGCCGCTGCTGTGCCTGCACGGCGGGCCCGGCTTCACCCACTACTACCTCGAGCCCCTGGAGGCGCTGGCCGACCGGCGCCAGGTGATCTTCTACGACCAGCTCGGCTGCGGCCGGTCGGACCGGCCCGATGACCTGTCGCTGTGGACTGTGGACCGGTTCGTCGGGGAGCTGGCCCAGGTCCGGGCCACTCTCGGGCTGGACCGGCTGCACCTGTTCGGCAGTTCCTGGGGCGGCATGCTGGCCATGCAGTACACGCTGGACCGCCGTCCGGCGCTGGAGAGCCTCATTCTGTGCGGCAGCCCGGCCAGCATGATCCGCTGGGTCGCGGACTGCGACGAGCTGCTGGCGGCCGAGCCCGACGAGGTGCGCCGGGTCATCCGCGAGCACGAGGCGGCCGGGTTTACCGCCTGCCCCGAGTACCAGTCCGCCATCCTCGGCTTCTACCGGGAGCACGTCTGCCGCCTGTCACCATGGCCCGCCGGGTTCGAGCGTTCCTTCGCCGAGGCGGGCTACGACGTCTACAACGCCATGAACGGTCCGAGCGAGTTCACCGTCACCGGCACGCTGAAGACCTGGGACATCATGGACCGGCTGGGCGAGATCACCGTGCCGGCCCTGCTGGTCGGCGGCCGCTACGACGAGTGCACCCCCGGCCACATGGCCGAGATGCACCGCCGCATCGCCGGGTCGCAGCTCGCCACCATCGAGGACGCCTCGCACCTGTGCTTCGCCGAGCAGCCCCAGGCGTTCAATGACCTGGTCAATGAATTCCTGGCCCGTCAGGATTAAGCCCGCAGGAATACTTGAAATAGCCGCGTGTCGCCCCGGGCTAGTCAATACACGATGGCAATAAGCCCTCGTGTTAGCTTAAATTCCCTCCGGTAGCCATATCGGATTTCTATTTACGGGGGGATAGATGAGGCGTATCAGGCTGCGCCCGGCAGGTCGCCGGGCGCGGACGGCAATTGTCTTAGCAGCAGTCGCGGCGGCGACGCTCGGCGGCCTGACCAGCACGGCAGCCAGCGCGGCCACGATCCCGCGCCGGCCGGTGGTGCTGCCGCAGGGACCGGGCGGCCCCGGCCGCCCGCCGGGTGCCGGGCCGGGGACTACCCGGCGGTTCACCTACACCGGTGGCGTGCAGACCATGGAGATCCCGGCCGGCGTGGGCATGATCCACGTCGTCGCGGCGGGCGGCCAGGGGGGCGGCGGGTCCCAGTCCCGTGAGTACTTCGGCGGCCGCGGCGGCCGGGGCGCCCAGGTGACGGCCGACGTCCCGGTGGGCCCGGACGTGACCAAGCTGTACGTCTTCGTCGGCGGGAACGGTGAGTCGGGCGGCCTGTACCGGGCCGGCGATGGCGGCTGGAACGGCGGCGGAAGCGGCGCCAGCGCGGGCGGTGCGGGCGGCGGGGGCGGCGCGTCCGAGGTGCGCACGTCCGAGTCGGACGTCGGCACGGAACTGATCGTGGCCGGCGGCGGCGGGGGCGGCGGGGCGGCTGGCGCTGAGGGCCCCGGCGGGTACGGCGGCGACCGGTTCGCGCCCGGCGGCGGCAACGGCGGGGACGGGAGCTCGAGCCCTTATGACTTGTTCACCTGCCACGGCCGGGGCGGCGGCGCCGGCACCAGCAGCGGCGGCGGGTACGGCGGCAACAGCCCGTGCGCGGGCGACGGCATCGGTGGCGGCCGGCTGAACGGCGGGCGCGGCGGGATCAGCATCACTGGCGAGGGCGGCGGCGGAGGCGGCGCCGGCTACTACGGCGGCGGCGGAGGCGGCGGCGCAGGGGGCGGCAGCGGCGGAGGCGGCGGCGCCGGCTATTCGTTCACTACGCCCGGTTCCACCGGGGTGAGCGAGCAGGCGGCACCCAGTGCTTTCGTCGAGATCAGCTACCGCCCCATGCTGGAGTGCGACCACAACCTGGTCCTGCACGTCGGTGAGCCCTTTACGCATTACCGGGTGGTCTGCACGACCACGGTGACCGACAGCACGGGCGATATCCTGGTGAACGGCCCGCATCCGAACGGCATGATCTACGAGATCGGCCCCGAGGTGCTCGGCGGTACGCTCGTCCTTGCGCTGGACAGCCTCGCCATGACGGTTCAGGGTCCGCCCGCCGACTACCCGATCAAGGTGACCGCGGTCAGCGGCTCCACGCGAGTCTCCGACGACGTCACGATCAAGATCGTGAAATAGCGGCCGGCCCGGCCTGACCAGTCTGGGTCAGGCCGGGCCAGCGGCCTGACCCGGGCTGGCTGCAGCCGCCGCCTGCACCCAGGGCAATGTTGGTCTGACTGCATTGTTACACTGGATGCATGATGACAGTCGCCAGCGGAACAACCGCTGCTAGCGACCTGGACGCCTGCGGCGAGGAGCCCCGCGCTTCCCTGCGGGAGCGCAAGAAGCTGGCTACTCGAAGAGCGCTGCGCCGGGTCACGCTGGACCTCGTGGCCGAGCGCGGGTTCACCCACGTCACCATCGAGGACATCGCCGCCGCCGCCGATGTCTCGCCCCGCACGTTCTTCAACTACTTCCCGACCAAGGAAGCCGCCGTCTTCGGCGCCGATACCGAGCGCACCGAGGCGCTGCGCCGCCGCCTGACGGACGAGGACTGCCCCGGCGAGAGCGCGCTTGACGCGCTGCGTGCGGCGCTTGTCGCCGAGGCCCGATCCCGCGCCGAGGACCTCGGCGACCTGGGCGGCGACCCGGCCGACTGGCTATGCCGGATGAAGGCCGCGCACGCCGACCTGAGCCTGCGCGCCGCCGCGTCCGCCCACATGGCCAGCGTCGAGCGGGCTATCGCCGACGCGCTGGCCGAGCGCCTGGGCACCGACCCCGAGCAGGACCCCTATCCCGTCCTGCTCGCCGCCACCGGGTCCGGCGTGCTGCGCGCGGCCATGACCTTCTGGGCCCGCACCGGCGGCACCGTGCCCCTGGACCGCCTCACCGACGTCGCGTTCGCGGCGCTGGCCGGGGGACTGGCCGAGGACTGCGAGCTCCGCGGCCTGGTGCCGGACGCCGAAAAACAAATAGACGATTAACAAAGGGCCATGGAGCCTGATCAAGAGCACACCGCCACGAGGGATTACGGGGAAGGAACACCGCCGATGACGGAACCCATGACCAGCAATGGTGCTTTGCCCGGCCTCGGCCGGCGCCGCATCCTGCTGATCATCGGCGCGCTCATGCTGGGCATGCTGCTCGCGGCGCTCGACCAGACGATCGTGTCGACCGCGCTGCCCACCATCGTGGGCGACCTGCAGGGCGGCGCGCACATCGCCTGGGTGATCACGGCCTACCTGCTGGCCACCACGGTGTCCACGCCGCTGTGGGGCAAGCTCGGTGACCAGTACGGCCGCAAGATCTTCTTCCAGGCCGCCATCGTGATCTTCCTGGTCGGGTCGGTACTGTCCGGCCTGTCCAACTCGATGTTCATGCTTATCGCGTTCCGGGCCGTCCAGGGCCTGGGCGCCGGCGGGCTCATGGTCGGCGCCCAGGCCATCGTCGGCGACATCGTCTCGCCGCGCGAGCGGGGCCGCTACGTGGGCCTGTTCGGCGCGGTGTTCGGCCTGGCCAGCGTGGTCGGGCCGCTGCTCGGCGGGGTGTTCGTGGACAACCTGACCTGGCGCTGGATCTTCTACATCAACATCCCGGTCGGGATCATCGCGCTGATCGTCGTGGCCAGCCAGGTGCCCGGCCAGCTCAGCCGGGTGCACCACGTCATCGACTACCTCGGCTTTGCCGTGCTGGCCCTGGCCGCGAGCGCCGCCATCCTGCTGACCAGCCTGGGCGGCACCACCTACGCCTGGAACTCGGCGCCGATCTACATCCTGGGCATCTGCGGCGCGGCGCTGATCGTGACGTTCGTCATCGTGGAACGGCGCGCCGCCGAGCCGGTGCTGCCGCTGCACCTGTTCGCCAGCCGGACGTTCAGCGTGACCAGCGTCGTCGGCTTCATCGTCGGGTTCGCCATGTTCGGCGCGATCACCTACCTGCCCGCGTTCTTCCAGGTCGTCAAGGGCATCTCGCCGACCATCTCCGGGCTGCAGCTGCTGCCGCTGATGGCCGGCCTGCTGGTGGTCTCGATCGGGTCCGGCCAGATCATCTCGCGGACCGGCAAGTACCGGTTCTTCCCCATCGCCGGGGCCGCGTTCATGACCCTCGGCCTGTACCTGCTGTCGCTCATGGGCCCCACCACCCCGACCGCGCTCGAGGCGCTGTACATGCTGGTGCTGGGCATGGGCATCGGCGGAGTGATGCAGGTGCTGGTGATCATCGTGCAGAACGGCGTGCCGCACAGCGAGCTGGGCGTGGCCACCTCCGGGGCCACGTTCTTCCGCTCCATCGGCGGCTCGTTCGGCACCGCCATCTTCGGCGCCATCTTCGCCAACGTGCTGGTCGGCAACCTGGCCAAGCACCTGCACGGCGTCCGCATCCCGTCCGGCTTCTCGGCCACGGACGTCACGCCGGCACTGCTCAGCCACCTGCCGGCGATCGTGCGGAGCGGTTTCGTGGCCGGCTACGCCGAGTCCATCCAGACCGTGTTCATCGTCGCCGTGCCGATCGCCGCGCTGGCCTTCCTGGCCACCTGGCTGATCCCGCACGTGAGCCTGAAGAGTTGGAGCCCGGGCGAGACCGTCCCCGAGTCCGAGGTGCCGCCCCAGGCGCTGGAACCACGCGAGGCCCTGGAGCCCGAGCAGGCGTCCGCCGCCGAGTCCTGACGGCGGCGGGAGGCACACCCAGTGACCGGCGGGGACATGACGGGGAACGCGCCGGACGGGCTGCTCAGGCACCCGGCGCTGATGGTGACCGCCGCCGGGGTCGCGATGGCCGAGGCCGGGCTGCTGCTGGCCTTCGCCCCGGCGGCCCGGGCGCTGGCGCCGCAGGTCACGGCGGTGGCGCCGCTCGCGGTCTTCCACGACCTGCGCTGGCTGTACGGCTTCGGCGGCGCCTGGGCCGGCTCGCTGCTCGGTTTCTGGGCCGCCCTGGTCGCCCTGGTCACGGCCCGCACGCTGCTCAACGCCGTGCTGGTCCGGCTGGCCTGGCCGCGGGACGCCGAGCCGCCGTCGCTGCTGGTCCTGCTGCGCACCGGGTCGGTGGCCACGGTGCTGGTCATCGTGGTGCTGTCGCCGCTGGCCACGCTGGCGTTCGGGGTCGCGGTCCTGCCGTTCTCCTGGCCGCTGCTGGCCTCCCTGCCCGTGCTGCTGCTGATGACCGCGCTGCTCAGCCACGCGGGCGTGGCCGGCGGCTGGTGGCAGCTGCTGCCCCCGGCCCGGGTCGCGGCCTGGGCGCTGGCCAGCTTCCTGGTGCTGTCGGCCGCGGCCGCGGTCATCGGCTGGCTGCCCGATGCCTGGGCCGTGCCGGTGGCCGGGCTGGCCGGCCTGTTCAATGCCCGGGCCTGGCGCGGGGTGACCGCGGCCCTGACGGCCCGGCAGCTGCGGCCGCGGCGGCTGCCGCGCGTGTCGCGGTTGCTGCCGGTGGCCCCGCTGGCGGTCGTGATCGCGGTGGCGCTGGTGATCGGCTCGGTGCGGCTGACGTTCTCGGCCGCGGGCGGCTCGCAGCGGGCCAGCGCGGTCAGCCTGCGGGCCCAGCCCGGTCCCGGCCCGTCGCCGCGAGCCGGAGCCGCCCCGGCCGCGCCGCACGGGACGCCCGCCCGCGGGACGCCCGCCCGCGGGACCCCGCTGCTCGAGATCGCCGGCTTCGGCTCGTCGTGCTGCGCCGGCTCGGCCGGGCTGCGCGCCCTGTCGCCGGACGGGGTCGTCCAGCGGTTCTCCTACCGGGGGCTGAGCGCCGCCGGGCAGCCGCTGCCCTACGGGCGCGCGGCCAGCAACCTGCCGCTGGCCACCCTGGGCAACCGGATCGCCGCCCAGGTCTGGCGGCTGCATGACCAGACCGGCCGGCCGGTGGACATCGTGGCCGAGAGCGAGGGCACGCTGGGCGTCTACGCCATGCTGGCCCGGCACCCGCGGGTCCCGCTGGGGGCCGTCGTGCTGCTCAGCCCGATTCTCGCCCCCGGCCAGGTCAGCTACCCCGACCACGGCGGCGAGGGCAGCGGCATGGCGCCCGGCTACGAGCTCCAGGCGGTGGTGCGGTTCATCGGCGGGCTGTCCCCGTACGGGGCCTCGGGCGCCCAGGAGCTGATCGGCTCGGTGGACCGCACCGGCGCCCGGTTCGCGCGCCAGGCCATCGAGCGGATCCGGCGTGACCCGATGCACTGGCTCAACGTGGTGCCGCTGGCCGACGCCGTCACTATGCCGGCCTGCACGCTGCCCGCGCACACCGTGGTCGTGCCCGCCTGGCACGGCGCCCTGGCCACCGACGCCGCGGTGCAGCGGATCGTGCGGGCCTTCCTGGCCGGCCGCCCGGTCCGGACTCAGCCCGACATGACCGGGGCGGCCGAGACGGTGGCCGCCGCGGCCGCCGCCTGGCGGATTCCCGAGCCCGCCGAGTCCTCGCCGCCCTGCGGGGCCAGCTAGCCTGGCCGCCCGCTAGCCTGAGCCCGTGAGCCGGCCCCCATCAGCCAGTGCCGACCAGTTCGTGCCCGGCCGGCCCGTGGTGTTCCGCGGCGCCACGCTGCTCACCGTGGACCCGGCGGCCGGGGTCATCGAGGATGGCGACGTGCTCGTCGCGGGCGAGCGCATCCAGGCCGTGGGCCGGGCGCTGGCGGTGCCGCCGGACGCGGCGGTCATCGACGCCGCCGGCGGGATCCTGATGCCGGGCATGGTGGACACCCACCGGCACATGTGGCAGACCGGGCAGCGGGGGCTCGGCGCCGACTGGTCGCTGACCAACTACTTCCAGTTCTACTACCGGGACTGGACCCACCTGTTCCGGCCTGAGGACATCTACGCCGGCAACCTGCTGTCGGCCATCGAGTCGGTCGACGCCGGCGTGACCACCACCGTGGACTGGTCGCACGGCCTGCGCACGGTGGACCACGCCGAGGCCGCGGTGGACGCGCTGGAGGCCGTGCCGGGCCGGTTCGTGCTCGCCTACGGCAACAACTACCGGGCCCCGTGGGAGTGGACGGCCGACCCCGCCTTCCGGTCGTTCGCCGCGCGGCGGCTGGCCGGGCGGGGCGACATGCTCGGCTTCATGCTGGCCTTCAACGTCACCGGCGACCCGGCCTTCCGCGAGGCGGCCGCGTTCGCCGTGGCCCGCGAGCTGGACGTGCTGGTCACCACGCACACCGGGGTCTGGGGCGTCACCGGGGACGCCAGCATCACCGTGCTGGCCGAGCACGGCGAGCTGACCGACCGGCTCCGGCACGTGCACGCGGCCAGCCTGTCGCCCGACTCCTACCTGCGTATCGCCGCGTCCGGCGGCCAGGCCTCGGTGTCGGCCGAGAGCGAGTGCAGCGCCGGGCAGGGCTACCCGTCCAGCTTCGCGCTGCGCCAGCACGGCGTCCCCGTCTCGCTGTCCGCCGACACCAGCGCCTGGTGGAGCGCGGACATGTTCGCCGCCATGCGGGCCACCCTGAACGCCGACCGGGCCCGTCAGCACCAGCTGGCCCACGAGCGCGGCGAGACCGTCACCAGCCTGGACCTGCGGGCTGGCGACGTCGTCCGGTACGCCACCCAGGCCGGCGCCGACCACCTCGGCCTGGGGGACCGGCTCGGCAGCATCACCCCCGGCAAGCTGGCCGACCTGGTGCTGCTGCACGCCGACGACTCCCCGGTCATGGGCCCGGTACTGCACCCGGCCGGTCACGTCGTGTTCCAGGCCCAGCGGGCCGACGTGCACACCGTCATGGTCAACGGGCGGGTGCTCAAGCACGACCACCGGCTGCTGCTGGACGGCCTGGTCGCCCGGGCCCGGCGGGAGGTCGCCGACAGTGTCAGTTACGTCCGCTCAGCGCTTGGCCCGGAAGTCTTCCAGGCCACGATGCATCCTGACCGGATCCCCGTCGAGCCGGTGCACAACCCCTACGATTACAGCTACTTCCGGCGGGACCCCGCCCCCGGCGGCTGAGTCCCTGCCGGGGCGCCGGCGGGTCCCGCGGCGGCGGGTATTTTGACAGGCCCGCCGGCGGTCACGAGCATGAGGGATCGGGTATTCGCCCTGCCTGCCGCGTGGGCATGGGGGCCTGAGCGGGTTCGAGCCTGAGCGGGAGGTGCGCTTTGCCCGGTTATGCGATCGAGGACGCTCTCGCCTTCCCCGGATCCCGGCCGCACTACCTCCTGATCACCCTGCTCGGCGACTACTGGTTCCGGCGGGATGAGTCGATCGCCGACGAGGCCCTGGCCGGCCTGCTGGCCGAGTTCGGCGTCCCGAGGTCCAGCGCCGAGGCGGCCGTCAGCCGAATGACCCGCCAGGGCATGCTGGAGGCGCTGCCCGACGGGGGCGCCGCCGCCCGGTACCGGACCACGTCCGCCGGCATGAAGATGATCGCCGACGGCGCCGTGCGGATCTTCACGTTCGGCGTGCGCCCCCCGGCCTGGGACGGCACCTGGACCAGGGTCAGCTTCGGCGTGCCCGAGTCAATGAGCCGCGTCCGCAACCCGCTCATCCGGCGGCTGCGGTGGCTGGGCTTCGCGCCGCTGCGCTCGGACTGGTACGCCCCCGGCGACCGGGCCGCGGCCGCCGTCGGGGCCCTGTCCGAGCTGGGCGTGACCGCCGCGTCGATCAGCACCGGCGCGGTGGGCGATCGCGGCGATGGCAACCCGATCCGGGCCTGGGACCTGGACGAGCTCCGGGCCCGCTACCAGGCGTTCATCAGCCGGTTCGGCCCGGTGCTCGACCGGGCCCGCGGAGAGGGCATCAGCGGCGCGGAGGCCCTGGTCATCCGGACCGCGACCATCGACATCTGGCGCAGCTTCCTGTCCTTCGACCCCGGCCTGCCGGCCGAGCTGCTGCCGCCCGGCTGGCCGCTCACCGAGGCCGCGGAACTGTTCCACGCGACCTACGACCTGCTCGGCCCGTGCGCGCTGAGCCGGGTCCGGCAGGTCATGGACGGGCGCGACCCGGCCGCCGCCGAGCTGGCCGTCATCTACACCTCGCAGGAGTTCGCGCACCAGCCCGCCCGCGGCTGAGCCCGCCCGGGGATCAGCCGCGGGGCGGGCCGGCCATGATCCGCTCGCGCATCTGGCGCAGCCGGTCCGGCAGGTCGCCCAGGCCGCCCCACCGGGTCTCCAGCCACCAGGTGACGCCCGCCTGGGCCCAGGGCGCGACCAGCGCCGCCGCGGCGGCCGGGTCGTCCGCCGGGCTCTCCCCGTCGGCCACCACGTCCAGGTCCGGCGCTGCCCCGTGCTCGGCCAGCCAGGCCCGGGCCGCCCGCGCACCGTCCGGCCCGGCGTGTTCCTCGTCCGCGAACTGGGAGATCAGCCCGTCACAGCGCAGGACCCGGCGCATCGACTTCGGCCGGGGCCACACCGCGACGACCCAGATCGGCAGCGGGTCCTGCACCGGCCGGACCGATGCGCCCACGTTCAGGCTGCCGCCCCGGTACCGGTAGTGCTGGCCGTCGTAGGCCTGCTCGCCCTGCCACAACGCCCGGATGAGGTCGATGCCCTCGTCCAGCCGCTCGGCCCGGTCGTGCAGCCCGGTCACCTCCCCGGTGTCGGGCAGCGCGTCGTCGGCCGCGCCCAGCCCGATCCCGAGGATGGCCCGGCCGCCGGACAGCTGGTCGAGCGTAGCCACCTGGCTGGCCAGCTTCCAGGGCCGGCGCCACGGCAGCGGGGTCAGCATGGTGCCCAGCCGGACGCGGCTGGTGCGGACCGCGATGGCGGCCAGCAGGGTCCACGGGTCCACGCCGTAGGCGGTCTCCCAGCCGAAGACGCCGTCCCAGCCGGCCTCCTCGGCCAGCACGGCCTGCTCAAGCTGCTCGGTGGCGGTGCCGCCGGGGAGCACGACGGCGTAGCGCATGGGAGTCCTGGTTTTGCCGGCGAAAGACGGCGCGGGGGGGATAGGGGGTCGTCCCCCCTGGACGGCACGGTCATGACTCCCGGTCCTATCAGGCGGCACTGACACTGGGCCACCCCTGTTAATGCTGAAGGTTGCCCCAGATGAGCTGCGACACGCCCTGGATGGTCGTGATCCCGTAGTCCAGGCCCTGGGTGCCCGGTGCGGGCGGGTCGTCGGTGGTGAGCACGGCCAGCACGTAGTCGCGGCCCTGGCCGCGCACCCAGCCGATGCTGTTGACCTGCCACGGGCAGGAATCGTCCTGCCGCGTGCAGGTGGGCACGAACTTCCAGCCGTTCTTCAGCGCCACCGTGACGCCCGGCACCGGCTGGGCGTAGTCCGGCGGCGCGCACGACGACCCCCACGGGCCGCAGCTGATGCCCCAGCGCTGGGCGGGGATCACGCTTTCCATCAGGTGCAGCCCGTACGCGCGCGCGGCCGGGCCGAGCACCGGGCCGGGGTAGGCGAAGGTCCTGATGATGGCCGCCTGGTCGGCGGCCGAGGTGGTGGTGTTGCCCCAGCCGTAGTAGTCCGGCGTCTCGCAGCCCACCGTCGTGTCGCGGGTCGGGATCAGCCGGTTGAACCGGGTCAGCGCCGTGCAGCCGCCGCCGAAGTAGAACAGTCCCGTGGCCGCCGAGTTGTCGCTCATGGTGATCATGTTCGTCATCAGGTACCGGATCGAGTACGGGATGCTGGCCGGGATCACTCCCGGCTTCGACTGGTACCGGCGCAGCCACCGGGCCAGGATGTCGGCCTTGACGATGCTGGCCGTGTACTGCGTCGCGCCCCCCGTCTGCAGCAGGTAGGTGCGCCCGTTGCGCCGGTTGTAGAGCGCGACCTGGACCACGCCGGACCGGGTGCGCAGGTAGCTCGCGACCCCGGCCAGCGGGCCGCCGGTCCCGATGAACCGCTCGAGCCGGGACGTGCCCCGGTGGCCGCCCGCGCCGCCGTGGGTGACCGGGATCCGGCTCGAGCGCGGGATGTCGCGGGCCAGCGGAGCGTGCCCGGCGGCTAATATCCCGGCGATCGTCGCGGTAGTGAGGACGACAAGGGCCGCCCGGCTGAACCGGGCGGCCGAGATGGATGCTGGCATGGTTCCCCCCGTGCCTGCGCTGCTCCCGTGCCGGTGAAACTACCAGCACTGACGGTCAGAACGCGGCAGGCGCGCAGGTCAGGGGGATAGCGGGATGAGCGGGCTTACCGGCCGGGGAACGGGACCGAGGCCAGCTGCAGCTCGGTCCGGCGCTCGTTGATGACGTCCCGCACGTCGGCGGTCTGCGCGTCGGGGTAGCGCTCGAGGATGGCCTCCAGCTCGACAAAGTCGCGCGGCGCCGCGTAAGCCAGGTCGCGCCGCAGCGCCTTGCGGGCCGCTCGCGCGGCACGCATGTCGCGCAACTCAGCCCGGATCTCGGCCCACAGCGGCCCGAGGGAGTACCTGGTGTCCTGCACTTCGTGTCCTTCCTTGGATGCGGGTCCCGCCAATGGGCGGGCCGTGCACTTCCAGGGTTACCGATGAACCATCCATGCGTCCAATGACAAGATTGCAAGGCAACTATGATGTTCAGTCATGGGTATGGATACTGACGCGCTGCGGTGGTTTCAGCAGGTCGCGGACGGCACGACGGTGACCGAAGTCAGCGAGGTCGAGCCGGTCACTCAGTCCGGCGTGTCCCGCGCGCTGGCCCGCCTGGAGGCCGACGTCGGCACCCCGCTGCTGCGCAAGTCCGGCCGCACGCTGCGGATGACGCTGGCCGGCATGGTGTTCAAGCGGCACGTCGACGCCATGCTGCACCAGCTCGACGACGGCATCGCCGCCGTGAACCAGCTCCTCGACCCCGACAGCGGCACCGTGGCGCTGGCCTTCCAGCACTCGCTGGGCAGCTGGCTCGTGCCCGACCTGGTCAGCAGCTTCCGGGCCCGCCACCCCAGCATCCGCTTCCAGCTCACCGAGGTGCGCGACGAGCTCCAGGCCCCGGCGCTCGGCGGCGGCCGGGCCGACCTGGAGATCGGCATCCGCGGCCCGCGCGACCCAGCGCTGCACTCCCGCCTGGTGGCCGTCGAGCCGCTGCGGGTGGCCCTGCCCCGCGACCACCAGCTGGCCACCGGGTCACTCGGGCGGGGCCAGCAGATCAGCCTGGCCGCGCTGGCGGGCGAGCCGTTCGTGGCCCTGCGCCGCAGCGCCGCCCTGCGCAAGCTCGGCGATGACCTGTGCGAGGAGGCCGGCTTCCGGCCCGACGTGGTGTTCGAGGGCGACGACCTATCGACCGTGCGCGGCTTCGTGGCCGCCGGCCTGGGCGTGGCCATCGTGCCGGCGCCGCGTGCGGGCTCACCAGAGTCCGGCGCCGGGCCGCTGCGCTACTGCGAGATCGACGATGTCTGGGCGGCCAGGGAGATCACGCTCACCTGGTCGGCGGAGCGGCGGCTGCTGCCGGCGGCCGAGGAGTTCCGCCGCCACGTGATGGCCAGGGCGTCGGCCGGCCTGGTCCCGGCCCTCACCGCCTGACCCTGTCCGGGGAGCCGCATACCGGCTAGCCTCGTGGTCGAGCCGGCCGAGCCGTTCTCAGCAGCGCAACGCGCGGGACAGGAGACGCGGTTATGAGCGAGATGACGCAGGAGGAAGCGCTGGGCCAGGCGGACGCGCTGGTGGGCCAGGCGCTGAGAGAGACCGAAGCCCGCTGCGCGGTGCTGGGCCAGTACATCAACCACTGCGATAGGCAGGGGTCAAAGACCGCCGCCTGGAGCGAGGCGCTCCGCGAACTTCATGCGCTACACGGCCACCGCAGTGGGCTGATGCGCAGGCGCAGCCTTATTCAGCAAGCCCTCGATTGCCCCGTGGGCGACGGTCCGGCGAAGACGCCGCTGACATCTCCGCCGAACCGGTCTGTGGTCCGGAGCCAGCAGCAAGTTCAGATTCGGGCGCAGCGCCGGCGGTCATGAGCCGGCTCCTCGCAGAGCTTGCGCCGCAGCGGTCAGTCGGTCGCGGCGGTCAGGGTGCGGGCCTGGCGGGCCCGGCTGAGCATGGACAGGGCGAGGACGGCGCCGACGCCCTCGCCGGCCTTCAGGCGCAGGTCGAGCAGCGGCTCCAGGCCGAGGGCGTCGAGCACGCGCAGGTGAGCGGGCTCGGCGCTGCGGTGGCCGGCCACCAGGTGGTCCTGGACCTCGGGCCGGTGGCGCACGGCGGCCAGCGCGCTGACACTGGTCAGCAGGCCGTCGAGCACGACGAGGCCGCCCGCGGCCGCAACGCCGAGGCAGGCGCCGGTGAGGAACACCTGCTCGGGGCCGCCGAGGCCGGCCAGCAGGTCGGTCAGCTCGGGAGTGCTCAGCGTTCCGGGCCGGGGCAGCCGCGAGCCCATCCGGGCTAGCGCCCGGGCGACGACTTCCTGCTTGCGGGCCACGATGTCGCTGTCGCTGCCGGCACCGCGGCCGACGACGTCCGCGGCCGGGGCGGCCAGCAGGGCGGCGGCCAGAGCGGCCGCCACGGTGGTGTTGCCAATGCCGACTTCCCCAAGTGCCACCGGGCCGGCCGCGGCCAGCTCCACGGCCGGTCCGCTCGCCTGCGGCCAGCAGCGCCGCGACGTCGGCTCGGGCGAGCGCGTCCGCGGTGGCCAGGTCACCGCGCGGGGCGGCGGGGCGGACGTCGGGCCAGCCGGGCAGCGGGTCGCCGTCGATGCCGCAGTCGGCCAGGCGCACGGCCACGCCAGTCGCGCGGGCCATGGCCGCGCCCTGGCCCTGGCCGGCCGCGAGGGCGCGGGCAACGAGGCGGGTGGTAGTGCGCGGGAAGGCGCTCACGCCGAGGTCGGCGACCGGGTGGTCGGCGGCTGCGATGAGCAGGGTGCCGGCACCGGCACCGGGGGAGAGGACCGACTCGGCGCGGAGCAGGGTGTCGCCGAGCAGGCCCAGCGAGCCGGGTGCGGCCAGCAGGCGGTCCTCGGTGTCCCTGGCCCGTACCCGGGCGGCGGGAGTGGCGGCCATATCGGTTCGTGCGCTCACGGCGCTGGCCCTGGGCTCGTGCGGGACCGGGCGTGACGCGCTGCGGTCGGCCGGGGCGGGCGGGGCGGCGGCTTCCGGCCAGCGGTCGGCCAGCACGACGTCGGCCAGGGGGAGGCGGCGGGACCAGCCGTGGCGTTCCAGGCCGGGGGCGGGCGGGCGCTCGTCAGGCCAGCCCAGGCACAGCCAGCCGAGCGTCATCACGCCATCGGGCAGGTGCAGCAGCGCGGCCAGCTCGGCCGGGCTCGAACAGGGTGACCCAGCCCAGGCCGAGGCCGTGCACGCGGGCGGTCAGCCAGATGTTCTCGATGGCACAGGCGCACGACCACAGGTCGGTGTCGGGGAAGGTGGCCCGGCCGAGCACCCCGGCCGGGCGGGCCCGCCGGTCGCAGCACACGACCACGCCGACCGGGGCCTCGCGGATCCCCTCGAGCTGGAGGCTGCGCAGGTGACGCGCGCTGTCGGGGTCAAGCTGCCGGGCCTGGGCCAGACGGGCCCGGTCGGCCATGACCGCCGCGCTGGCCCGCACGGCCGGGTCGCGGACCACGATGAAGCGCCACGGCTGGGAGTGGCCGACGCTGGGCGCGGCGTGGCCGGCCGCCAGCACGGCGGTCAGGATCTCGTCGCTGACGGCGTCGGGGCGGAACCGGCGCACGTCCCGGCGGGCCGCGATGACCTCGGCCAGCGCGGCCCGGGCTGGCTCGGGCAGGGCCCAGCTCATCGGGTCGCTGGCCCGCTCGGCGCTGCTGGTGGTGTCCCCGACCAGCGGCCGTGGCCGCGGCCAGCGGGCGGCGGTGGTCACCGGCCGACTTCATGATCACGGTGACCCGCCGGGGCGGATCGCTGCCAGCCTGCCGTGATCATGGTGCCTTCCTCGCTGCCCGTCCCCGTCTGGCCCGTCACGGCCAGCCCGGCTGACCACCCTACGCCGCGTCGGTCATGATGGACGCATGCGAGCAGTGGTGGTGCGAGAGCACGGCGGGTCCGGGGTGCTGCGGGCGGACGACTGGCCGGACCCGAGGCCCGGCCCGGGCGAGCTGCTGGTCAGCGTGGCGGCGGCCGGGGTCAACTTTGTCGACATCTACCGGCGGGAAGGCCGGCCGCCCTACACCGGGGCGGTGCCGTACGTGCCCGGCGCCGAAGGGGCGGGCACGGTGACGGCGGTGGGCGAGGGCGTGGCCGGCTTCCAGCCCGGTGACCGGGTGGCCTGGTCGGACAGCCCGGGCAGCTACGCCGAGCAGGCAGCGGTGGCCGAGCAGCGCGCGGTCCACGTCCCGGCCGGGGTCAGCCTGGAGCTGGCCGCGGCGGTGATGCTCCAGGGCATGACCGCGCATTACCTGTGCCACAGCACCTATCCGGTGGCGGCCGGCGACGTGGCGGTTGTGCACGCGGCGGCCGGCGGCGTGGGCCTGCTGCTGACCCAGATGATCGGGCTGCGCGGCGGCGTGGTCGTGGCGACGACCTCGACCGAGGCCAAGGGGCAGCTCGCGCGGGAGGCAGGCGCGGAGCACCTGGCCGGCTACGCCGACTTCGGCGACGTGGTGCGGGGGGCGACCGGCGGGGCCGGCGCGGCGGTGGTCTACGACGGGGTCGGCCAGGCCACCTTCGACGACAGCCTGGCCGCGCTGCGCCCGCGCGGGTACATGGTGCTGTACGGGGCGGCCAGCGGGCCGGTGCCTCCGTTCGAGGTGCAGCGGCTCAACACCGGCGGGTCGCTGTTCCTCACCCGGCCCACGCTGGCCAGCTACATCGCCAGCCGGGGCGAGCTGCTGCAGCGGGCCGGGGACCTGTTCGAGTGGATCGAGGACGGGCGCCTGTCGGTCCGCATCGGCGCCCGCTACCCGCTGGCCGAGGCGGGCCGGGCCCAGGACGACCTGGCCGCCCGGCGCACCACCGGGAAGCTGCTCCTGCTGCCGGCCTGACTAGCCGACTGCGATGACGTCATCCGGATGGCGGCGCGTCGATCAGCCGGCGGGCGAGCCGGACCTGCGGGCTCAGCGCGGCCAGCGCCGCGCACAGCTCGTCGGCGGCCGCGCTCAGCCCGTCCGCACCGAGGGCGGGCAGGCCGTCGAGGATGAACACCGCGCTGGTGGTGGCATCCGTGATGCGCGTGCGGGTGCACTGGCGCCAGTTCCACCGGCGGCAGGTGACGCCCTTGCCGTCGCGCCAGACCACCTCGCCGGGATCGGGATGCTCGACCACGGGCGCGCCGTTCGCGGTGGTGTCGAAGTCCTCAGCGCCGGTCGCGCGGACCAGGGCGGCGGGCCCGGCGTAGGCGGCGCGGTCCTCGCCGCCGACCGGCAGCAGGCAGCCGACGGAGACCGCGTTGTAGGCGTCGGTGATGCGGTCCACCCGCGGCAGCCCAGCGTCCAGCCGCCGCAGCAGCGCCTCCACGCTGGGCCGGGTGCGCTGCGGCTTGGCCCCGAACGCGCGATAGGCCTCCCGCCACTGGCTGACCCGGGCCAGCTCCTCGGGCGGCGGCCGGCCAGCGTGGCAGTGGCCCTGGCCTGAGCGGCGGTCAGCAGGGCATCGCTGGCCGCGTCGCTCGGGCCGGGCCGCAGGCCGTCCGCGACGACCAGCAGCGCGGCGTAGCCGGGGCACAGCGCGAACACCTCGGCATCGACGCGGGCCTGCGCCAGCCACGGCCCGGTCGGGACGGCGGGCTCGGCCGGCCCGGCCGGCTCGGGATAACGCGGACTCATGGCGCGGGCTGGCCCTTCGGGTTGCTGGCGGGCAGGTGCACGGTCATGAGCAGCTCGACGCCGGCCGGGCCGCCCTGGTAGGAGTGGCTCACGTCGGCCGCGAACGTCGCCGTCATGCCGTCGCCGATCGGGTGCTCGGTGCCGTCCACGGTGATCACGGCGCGGCCGACGATGACCGTGACCGTCTCGACGAACCCGGCCGGGTGCGGATGGCTGTCGTACACCTCGCCGGGGCCCAGGTGCCAGCGCCACAGCTCCACCGGCGCCGCGGTCGGCGTGGTCAGCAGGAGGCGGGCGGTGCCGCCGCCCTCGCCCCGCCACAGCGGCTCGACCGTGGCGGCGTCCCTGATCACCACCTGGCGCGCCGGGGACTGCTCGACCAGCGTGGACAGCGAGACGCCCAGGGCATCGGCGATGCGGACCAGGGTGGCCAGGTTCGGGTTCGCGGTGGCGTTCTCCAGCGCGACCAGGGCGCCCTTGCTCACGCCCGCGCGGGCGGCCAGCTGATCCGCCGACAGGCCGCGGCTGTGCCGCAGCCCCCGGACGGTTCCGGCAACCGCCGACATCACCGCCGGCCCGGAAGGATCGGCCGGGTCCGCCCGGTCGGCCGATCGGTCATTCCGTTGCACCATACGGTCAGTATATGTTGTAGCGGTGCTCGCTGTCCTGCTGGCCGTGGCCAGTTCGCTGTCTTACGGGGTGTCCGACTTCGTCGGCGGCCTGGCCACCCGCGCGTCCCCGGTGCTGCGCGTCTGCGCGGTGACCCTGCCGGTCAGCCTGGCCGCCGAGGCCGTGCTGCTGCTCGTGCTCGGCGCCCGCTGGCCGGCTGCCGCGCTGGCCTGGGGCGCCGCCGCCGGGGTGGCCTCGTCGGCGGCGTTCGCGCTGCTCTACCAGAGCCTGGCTCTCGGCCCCATGGGGATCCTGTCGCCGGTCACGGCCGTCGTCTCGGCCGTGCTGCCGGCCGCCGTGGGCCTGGCCGAGGGGGAGCGCCTGAGCGCCGTCGGCGCGGTCGGCATCGTGCTGGCCATCGCGGCCGTGGCCGCCGTCAGCGCCGCCGCGGGCGAGCGCGGCCGCCGGCCCAGCCCGATCGCGCTGGCCCTGGCCATCGCCGCGGGCGTGGCCATCGCCGCTCAGCTCATCTGCCTGAGCAAGACCCCGCACGACAGCGGTGTGGCCCCGCTGATCGTCTGCCGGGCCGTCTCCACGGTCGTGCTGCTGGGCGCCGCCGGCTGGCGGCGCCGCCGGCTGGCCCCGGCCGGGCCGGGGGCGACCCGGCTCGCGGTGGTCAGCGGCCTGTTCGACGCGGCCGCCAACGTGACGTTCCTGCTCGCGGTGCGCAGCGGCAGCCTGGTCGTCGTGGCCGTGATCACCGCGCTGTACCCCGGATCGACGGTGCTGCTGGCCCGGCGCGTGCTGGGCGAGCGGCTGACCGGCACCCAGGTCTCCGGGCTGCTCGTCGCCGCCGTGGCCGTCGCGCTGCTGGCCATCACCTAGCCCGCGCGCACCGTGCGCTGACCGCCGGGCCGTGCTGTCTCGCTGTCGGCCATGGGCGGCCGGGCGGCGTTTCCGCGGAAACGCCGTGCGCATCTGCGCCACGCATCGTGCGTAGTGTCACGCACGACCGGCGGCTTGACCTCAAGCGCGGTTGAGGGTCCACCATGAGCCGCATGGAGAGGCCCAGTTTCGATGTGCTGTCCTTTCTCGCCGAGCCCGGCCGCCCGGCCAGTGTCGCCACCGTCACCGGCCGCGGGCGGCCCGCGCTGGCCATGATGTGGTTCGCCGTCGAGGACGGCCGGGTCTGGTTCCACACGCCACGGGACGAGCCCGCGCCGTTCCTGCGAGCCGCCGGGCGAGGCGAGCCGGTCGCGGTCATGGTCGCCACGTTCAGCCCGCCCGACGACGTGCGCCAGGTGCGGATGACCGGCACGGCCCGCCTGGCGGACACGGACGACGCCAGGGTCCGCCGTATCTACGGCCGTTACGTGCCGGAGTGGACGCCCGACTGGGAGCACCAGGCCACCTCGGCGGGCTACTGCCTGTGGTCCATGTCCCCGGACCAGGGCATGGCCGTGGCCTACCCCGGCCTGGCCGGCGGCCCGCCGTTCTACTGGTCCACCCCCGACATCTTTCAGGCCCTCGAATCCGATCAAGAATGGGATTAACAATGCATCCCGAGCTGGGATGCATTCTGAGTACCGCTGTGGGTACCGTCATGACATGACGATGCAGATAGCCGTGCGGCTGCCCGACGAGATGGTGGAGTTCCTGGACCGGCTCGTCGCCGAGGGCCAGGCGCCGAGCCGGGCCGCGGTGGTCGAGCAGGCTCTGGCCAGGGAGATCCGCCGGCGGATCGCGGCCAGGGACGCCGAGATCCTGGCCGCCGCCGGCCCGGACCGGGACCTGGGCGGCCTGGCGGACTACGCCGCGGGCACGCCCATGGGCCTGGGCTAGTGCGGCCGATCCACGCCGCCTGGCTGGACCGGGACCGGCCGGTGGTGGTCCTGACCAGGGAACTCGTGCGCCCGCACCTGACCAGGGTGACGGTCGCGCCGATCACGAGCACCGCGCGCGGCCTGTCGACGGAGGTCGCCGTGGGGCTGGCCAACGGCCTGGAGCACGAGGGCGTGATCAGCTGCGACGACATCGTGACGGTGCCGAGGACGGCCCTGGGCCGTCAGCTCGGCTACCTGCTGCCGGGCCAGGAGGCCGCGCTGACCGCCGCGATCCGGGCCGCGTTCGACCTGGATTAGCTGGCCCGGCGGCTCAGCCGTCAGACCCGTGAACCGCTGAACGCTTTGCGCGGTGAACTGGCAAGTACCCGGTGCGGGGCGATGCACGGGCGAGGAGGGCCATGGCCTCAGACGCGGAGCTGATCGCGAGGTCACTGGCCGACGACGGGGAAGCCTTTGTCGAGGTGATCCGCCGTCACGAGGCTGCGGTGGGGGCCTACCTGACCCGGCGGGCGGGCCGCGGGGTGGCCGAGGAACTGCTCGGCGAGGTGTGGGTCGCGGCCTTCGGATCGCGAGAGAACTACGACCCCTCATTTCCTGACGCCCGTCCGTGGCTGTTCGGCGTGGCGCTGAACACGCTTCGGCGGCACTGGCGGTCCCGGCGGGCCGAGGATCCGGTGCCCGACGTGACCAGCCTGGCGGCCGGGTGGGATCCCTGGCCGGCGGTGGACGAGCGGATCGACGGCGCGGCCGTGCTGCGGACGGCGCTGGCGCATCTCCGGCCGGAGGAGCAGGAGGTCCTGACCCTGGTCGCGTGGGAGGGACTGACCACCGCCGACGCCGCGCGGGCCCTCGGCATGCCGGCCGGAACGGCTCGCCGTCTTCTGCACCAGGCCCGCCTGGCGCTGCGGGGCACGCCGGCCATGGTGGCGCTACTGGCCCAGGTCAGCACGGTAAAAGAGGCGAAATGAACGACGAGATAGAGATCGAGCTAGTTGGCCGGCTGAAGGACGTGGCGCCCCTGCCGGCTGAGGCGTTCGAGCGGGCCAGGAGCGTCCTGCGCGCCGCGATGGCCGTCGCCGGGAACTCCGGGCCGCCGGCCCCGGCCGCGCCACCACGCCCGGCCCCGGCCCGGCCCCGCCGGCGCGCGCGGACCCTGGCTACCTGGAGCACGGCCGCCCTCGGCATCGTCGCGGCCGCGACGGCAGCGACGCTGATCGCCACGCCGTCGAGCCAGCCCGGCTCGTCCGCCCGGCACCCGCTGGCCGCCGGCCC
Source organism: uncultured Actinomycetota bacterium (assembly GCA_963730265.1). Classification (GTDB taxonomy): domain Bacteria; phylum Actinomycetota; class Actinomycetes; order Streptosporangiales; family Streptosporangiaceae; genus DASUBV01. Next base: position 1,507,385 of record CAVSRG010000009.1, on the reverse strand, counting down.
GGCCGTGCCGGGCCGGGGGGTCGATCCCGCGCCGACCGCCGGCTCGCTGCCCGGCCAGGCTCCTGTTCGGCAGGCGCCGCAAGCTCCGCGCGGGAACCTGGGCCAGCCCTCCGCTAGCTGGACGCCTTTCAACCGGCTGAACGGCGTCGCCGCGGTCTCGGCGCACGACATGTGGGCCGTGGGCTCGGCGGCGACCGGCAGGCCGCTCATCGAGCGCTGGAATGGCCGGGCCTGGAAGCAGGCCCGGGCCGCCAGCCCGCGCGGCGCTCGGGAGAGCCTGCTCAACTCGGTCGCCGCCACCGGGCCTGCGCAGGCGTGGGCCGTCGGCTACTCCACCACCGGCCAGACGACCAGGACCCTGATCGAGCGGTGGAATGGCCGCACCTGGGCCCAGATGGCCAGCCCCAGTCCTGGCGGCGGGCATGGCAGCTTCCTGATGGGAGTGGCCGCGGCCGGGCCTGCACAGGCGTGGGCGGTCGGCTACTACCTCACCGGCCACACGACCAGGACGCTGATCGAGCGGTGGAATGGCCGGGCCTGGAAGCAGGTGGCCAGTCCCAGCCCGGGTGGCTCGCACACGGGCAGCGCCCTGAGCGGCGTCGCGGTGGCCGGGAAGTCCGGTGCCTGGGCGGTTGGCTACTACCTCGGCCCTCCGCTCAGGCCGCTGATCGAGCGGTGGAATGGCCGGGCCTGGAAGTTCGTGCCCAGCCCGGACCCGGCCCGACACGGCGGCACCCTGAACGCGGTCACCACCTTCGGCGATTCCGGGGCCTGGGCGGCGGGCAGCATGGCCACCAGAACGGTCGACCAGGCCCTGATCGAGCGCTGGAACGGCCGGGCCTGGAAGCCGGTGGCCAGCCCCAGGCCGGCTCGCGCGGCGGCGACCTGACGGCCATCACCGCGCGCTCGCCCGCCAGCGCCTGGGCGGTCGGCTACTACTTCGCCGACGCCCGGGTCGATCCGGCGGTCCTGACGCTGATCGAGCGGTGGAATGGCCGAGCGTGGCAGCAGGAACCTAGCCCGAGCCCGGGCGGGTCGACTGTCTCCGGGCCCGATCAGAGCCTGCTGGAGGCAGTAGCCGCGGTCTCGCCGTCGCAGGCGTGGGCGGCGGGTTCCTACAGCTCCGGCAGCCCGCGCGGAAAGGTCCTGCTCGAGCGCCGGGCCGGCGGAGCCTGGTCGCAGGTGCCCGCAGCCCACCAGTGAGGCCCTTCGCCCGGTCGGCGGTCAGCCGACCGGCGACGGCGCCAGGGTCGAACCTTGTTACAGATGATTGTCCTAGCCGAGCCAGCGCCGGTACTTGGCGCGCGAGGACTTCCGCCAGGCGCGCTTGGCCCGGTGCTGCAGCTTGCGCGCGGTCTCGGCGTCGCGCTCGTACAGCAGGCCGTAGGTAAAGGCGTTCTCGCCGGCCCGGTGCGCGCTGACGCCGAGGTCGCGGATCGCGGCCCGGGCGATGACCGAATCCTGGTGGTCGCCGAGCACCGACTGGATCTTCGTCATCCGCTTGGAGAACCGGTTGGCCTGCCGGCCATCGATCGGGACCAGGACGTCGGCGGTGTAGCGGGCCCGCTTGGCCGCCTTGCGGGCCTCGTGCAGGGCCAGGTCCTTGTCGTGCCCGGCGGGCATGTCGAGGGCGCGGCGATCCTCTTGGCCAGGCGGCGGTAGGCGCGCGTCGACGGGCCGGTGCAGGGTCGTCGCCGGGGCCGCGGCGGCCTCGGTGAGCGGCGGCTCGGTCAGCAGTTCCTCGAGCTCGTCGAGCAGCGCGAGGTAACGGCGGGAGTCCAGGGCCCGGACGGCGGCCCGCTGCGCGGCCGCGTTGCGGGGGCCGAAGTGCTCGGTGATGCTGGCCGGGACCGGGCCGAGCACCAGCTCCTCGGGCACCTCGCCGAGCAGCCCGGTCAGGTGCCCGGCCAGCACCTCGCCGTCGCGGGCGGCGCCGAGTACCTGGCCCAGCCAGCGCAGCTCGTCGCGCAGGTGCGCCGTGGCCGAGGCCTCCAGGATGGGCCGGAAGGACTGGAGGATGGCGCGCAGCCGCCGGGCGGCGACCCGCATCTGGTGCACGGAGTCGGGCTGGTCCCGGCGGACCAGCGGGTCGGCCGCCTTCAGCGCCCCGGCCTGGGCGCGCAGGTAGCTCAGCACCACGTCCCCGGCCCGTGACCGGGGCCTGAGCCGGGGCGGCGCGGCGGCGGACGGCATCCGGTCGGCCAGGGCGCGCTCCAGCTTGGCGGCCGCGGCCGGCCGGGCGCAGGCCCGCCTTCCTGAGCCGGTCATCGGCCGCGACCAGCAGCAGCCGGCCGCCGCCGGTCAGCTCCACCTCGACCTCGCGCCACCGCGACAGCGTGGTTACCTGGCCCAGGCTCTGCGCCGACACCTCGTCGTCGACCACCTCGGCCAGCGACTCCCCGGCGCTGTCCAGCAGGACGCGGCGGCGTCGCACGGTGGCGATCCGGGCCACGGGCCGCAGCGCGGCGGCGCGGGACTGGGCCCGGATGAGCCGGGACAACTCGGCGGGCACGGCCGAGCCCCGGCGCAGCGGTACCTGGAGCTCGGTCCGCGAGTCCGGGCCGACGGGCAGCTTCAGATGCCAGCCCTCATCGTCACCGCCGCGGCGGCGGCGCAGGGTGATCCCGGCCCGGATCAGCCGCAGGTCGTCGGTGTCGAAGTACTCGGCGACGAGCTGGTACTCCTCCGGGTCGGTCTCCCCGGCGACGTGCGGGAGCCCGGTCAGGTCCGGCACGACGGCGTCGGGGTCGGCCTCGTACTTGCGTTCGGTCTCTAGCGCCTCGGTAATCATCAGCCATCACCTACCCACGCTGGGCGTCCTCGATCCTGCGGCACGCCGGGTCAGGCGGCCGCGATCGCCGTCGCGCCGAGCAGGCTCTTGATGTCGGCCATGAAGCTGCTGCTGGGCTGGACGGGGAAGTCGCACTCCATCAGCACCGGCGTGCCGCCCGGCAGCTCCATCCGGACCATGACCGGCGTGCTGCCGGGGTGGGCCTGGAGGATGTGCTTCAGCTCGGCGACCAGCTTCTCGTCCACCTTCTCGTCGTGCAGCGCGATGACCACCGGCGGCCCGCCGCTGTCGCGCACCGCGCCCAGGTCCAGGATGGTCATGTCCTGGGCGAAGATGCTCACCGCGCCGTCCCGGTCGTTGATCCGGCCGCGCACGCTGACCGCGACGTCCTCGGCCAGCTCCGGCGGCGTACAGGCCGTAGGTCTTCGGGAAGAACAGCACTCCACGGCGGCGTCGAGGTCCTCGATGGTGACGATGGCCCACGGGTTGCCGCTCTTCTTGTTGATCCGCCGGTCGACCGACACGATGATCCCGGCCACCTGCACGTCGCCCTCGGTCCGCCCGGAGGCCAGCAGCTCGGCGACGGCGGTGTCCCGGTTGCGCTGGCAGGATCCGCTCGGCGCCGTCCAGCGGGTGGCCGGAGACGTACAGGCCGAGCATCTCCCGCTCCTGGGCCAGCAGCAGCTTGCGCGGCCACTCCTCGGTGGTGAGCTTGAAGTCCAGCCCGATGCGCGGGGCCGCCTCGCCGTCGGCCGGCTCGCCCATGCTGAACAGGTCGAACTGGCCGATGGCCTCCTGGCGCTTGACGCTGATCACCGAGTCCACGGCCTGCTCCTGGACCAGGAACAGCGACTTGCGGGTGTGCCCGAGCGAGTCGAACGCGCCGGCCCGGATCAGCGACTCCACCACGCGCTTGTTGCAGACCGCGATCTCGGACTTGTCCAGGAAGTCCGCGAACGAGGTGTAGCTGCCCTTCTCCTGCCGGGTCGCCACGATCGAGTCGACCACCGCGGCTCCCGACGTTGCGGATCGCGCCGAGCCCGAACCGGATGTCGGTGCCGACGGGGGTGAAGTCCAGCTTGGACTCGTTGACGTCCGGCGGCAGCACCTTGATGCCCAGCTTGCGGCACTCGGCCAGGTAGACCGCCATCCGGTCCTTGTCGTCGCCCACCGAGGTGAGCAGCGCGGCCATGTACTCGGCCGGGTAGTTGGCCTTGAGGTAGGCGGTCCAGTACGAGACCATCCCGTAGCCGGCGGTGTGGGACTTGTTGAAGCCGTAGCCGGAGAACGGCACCAGCACGTCCCAGATGGCCTTGGTGGCCTGCTCGGAGAAGCCGTTGCCCTTCATCCCGGCCGCGAACTCCTCCCAGTTCGCGTCCAGGATCTCCTTCTTCTTCTTGCCCATCGCCCGGCGCAGCAGGTCGGCGCGGCCCAGCGAGTACCCGGCCAGCTGCTGGGCGATGGCCATGACCTGCTCCTGGTAGACGACCAGGTGGTAGGTCTCGCCCAGGATCGGCTCGAGCGCCTGCTCCAGCTCGGGGTGGATCGGGCTCGACCTTCTGCCGGCCGTTCTTGCGGTCGGCGTAGTTGATGTGCGTGTTGGCCGCCATCGGGCCCGGCCGGTACAGGGCCAGCACGGCCGCGATGTCGCCGAACGCCGTCGGCGCCATCAGCTTGAGCAGGCTGCGCATCGGGCCGCCGTCGAGCTGGAACACGCCGAGGGTGTCCCCGCGGGCCAGCAGCTCGTAGGTGGGCTCGTCCTCCAGCGGCAGCTTGGCCAGGTCGATCTCGATGCCCCGGTTGGCGATGATGTTCTCGATCGCGTCCGCGAGCACGGTGAGGTTCCGCAGCCCGAGGAAGTCCATCTTCAGCAGGCCCATGTCCTCGCACTGCACGAACGGGAAGCCGGTGATGATGGCCCCGTCGTCCTCGCGGCGGTGGATGGGCAGCACGTCGGCCAGCGGCTCCGACGACAGGATCACCCCGGCGGCGTGCACGCCGGTGCCGCGGGTCAGGCCCTCGATGCCGCGCGCGGTGTCCAGGATCCGCTTGACCTCGGCGTCTTCCTCGTACAGGGCGCGCAGCTCGCCGGCCTCGCTGTACCGCTCGTGGGCCGGTTCGAAGATGCCCGACAGCGGGATCTCCTTGCCCATGACGGCGGCCGGGAACGCCTTGGTGATCCGGTCGCCGATCGCGTACGGGTAGCCCAGGACCCGGCAGGAGTCCTTGACGGCGGCCTTGGCCTTGATCGTGCCGAAGGTGAGGATCTGGCTGACCCGGTCATCGCCGTACTTCTCGGTGACGTAGCGGATCATGTCGCCCCGGCCGCGTTCGTCGAAGTCCAGGTCGATGTCCGGCATGGTGATGCGCTCGGGGTTCAGGAACCGCTCGAAGATCAGCGAGTGCTCGATCGGGTCCAGGTCGGTGATGCCCAGCACGTAGGCCACCATCGAGCCGGTGGCCGACCCGCGGCCCGGGCCGAGCCCGATCTTGCTGGCCCGGGCGTGCTGGCAGATGTCGGCGACGACCAGGAAGTAGGCCGGGAAGCCCATCTTCTCGATGACGCTCAGCTCGTACTCGATCCGGTCGAGGATCTCCTGCGACGGGCTGGCGCCGAAGCGGAACCTGATGCCGTCGGCCACCTCCTTGCGCAGCCACGACGACTGGGTCTCGCCGTCGGGGACCGGGAACCTGGGCATCCGGTCGACGTGCTTGAACACGTCGTCGTAGGGCTGCACCCGCTCGGCGATCAGCAGCGTGCTGTCGCAGGCGCCGGGGACCTGGCCGTCCCAGATCTCGCGCATCTCGGCGGGGCTCTTGATGTAGTAGCCGCCGCCTTCGAGCTTGAACCGCTTGGGGTCGTCCATCGTCTTGCCGGTGCCCACGCACAGCAGCACCTCGTGCGCGGGGGCCTGGTCCTGGGTGACGTAGTGGCTGTCGTTGGTGGCCAGCGGGCGCAGGTTCAGCTTCTGGGCGATGTCCAGCAGTCCCTGGCGCACCGACCGCTCGATGGCCAGGCCGTGCTCCATCAGCTCGAGGAAGAAGTTCTCGGGCCCGAAGATGTCCCGGTAGGCGGCGGCCGCCTCCAGCGCCTTGGCGGGCTGGCCCAGCCGGAGCCGGGTCTGCACCTCGCCCGACGGGCACCCGGTGGTGGCGATGATGCCGCGGGCGTGCTCGGCGATCAGCTCCCGGTCCATCCGGGGCTTGCGGTAGAAGCCCTCCAGTGAGGCCACGCTGGACAGCCGGAACAGGTTGCGCAGCCCGTCGGCGTCGGCGGCCAGCATGGTCATGTGGGTGTAGGCGCCGCCGCCGGAGACGTCGCCGCCCTCGCCGTCCAGGTCCACCTCGCGGCGGCCGCTCTCGGCCCAGAACACCGGCTTCTTCAGGAACCGTGTCTCCGGCGCGACGTAGGCCTCGATGCCGATGATCGGCTTGACCCCGGCCTGGCCGGCCTGCTGGAAGAACTCGTAGGCCCCGAACATGTTGCCGTGGTCGGTCATCCCCACCGCCGGCATGTCGAGCCGCGCGGTCTCGGCCATCAGGGGGGTTATCTTGGCGGCGCCATCCAGCATCGAGTACTCGGTGTGAACATGCAGATGCACGAACGAACTCGCCGTCACGAACCCTCCTCGCCGCCCAGGACTGACAGCACCCTAGACCCAATCGGCGGCCCGGCCGGGGATGATTCGGGGCGTGTCCGAGACGCGGTGAAAAGCCGTTCCGGACCGGCCGGGACCGGCGCCGGCTGAGGGTCGCGACGCCCTTACTCGCCGCCCTACTCGCCCGCCGGATCACGCGCTCCGCGCACCGTGAACAGCGCCAGCCCGAGGAGGCCGACCAGGCCGGCGCAGAGGGCCGCGCCGACGTCGTGCGGCGGCCGAGCCGGCCAGATCCACGGCGTGGTCAGGGCCGGGCCGTGCCACTGGGTGTACAGCGCGTACACGCCGGCGACGAGGTAGCAGGCCGGGCCGGCCCAGCCCAGCGAGCCGCCGAGGACGGCGGCGCACAGCAGGCCGAGGCCGGTCAGCCCGGCCATGTTGCGCAGCACGTCCAGGGTGCCGCCGGCCAGGTGCGCGTCGGTGCCCGCCGCGACCAGGGCCCCGATGGCGAACGCGGTCAGGACGAGCGCCGTGGCCAGCCGCAGGAACGGCAGCCGCCCTCCGGCGACGCGCTCGGGCTCGCCGAACGGGCTCGCGGTGGTGACGACGATGGCCGCCGCGGCCGCGGTCTCGAAGACCAGCGGCAGTTGCAGGGCCCCGTAGGCGTCCCAGTGCGCGATGAGGGCGAGCCGCAGCCCGACGGCGCAGGCCGCGATCGCGGCCGCGGCCGCGGGGACCCGCCGGCTGGCGGCATGCCGCCACAGCAGCCGCAGGCCGGTCCGGGCCTGGCGCGCGGCGGAGGTTATGCGGGCGTCGGCGGCGAGGGTGCCGTGGGCGTGTGTGTCCTGGGCGTGCGGGTCGGCGGTCATGGCAGCTCCCTGAGGGTGATCTGCCCGGCCCGCAGTGCGATCAGGTGCCGGGCGAGCCAGGCGTGGCGGGCCGGGGCGGGCAGCGCCGCGAACCGGCGGGCGGCAGCGTAGGCCGGCGAACCGGGCCGCAGCGCCGGGAGGCCGCCCGCCGCGGTCGGCGGCAGGCCGATGCTGCTTCCGGCTGACGGGGCCGGGCAGGTGGTCCCCCGCGCCCGGCACCGCGCGGGCAGCCGGGGCGAGCCGGGCAGCGGGAGGCCGGGCGTCCAGGCTCAGCCCGGCCAGCACCGCCTGCTGCGCGGACGACCCGCCACTGGTGCCGATGACACTGGCCAGGATGTTCGGCCCGGTGATCGACCGGACCCCGGCGGTCATCTCGCTGGTGGTCAACGGCGGCCCGCCGACCTCGTCGGGCAGCAGCATCCGGTAGACCGGGGGCCGGCCGCTGAGGTCCCGGCGGCCCGCGCTGATGATCAGCTCGTTGCCCGGGCCCTGCTGGTAGGTCGCGGCGACCTGGCTGACGCGGGCCGGCGCACCGGGCAGCCCCGCGATCTCGCTGAGCACCGGCCGCAAGGCGTCGGCGACGCCGGGCAGGTAGCCGCCGTAGACCGGGTTCAGGCAGACCGGGATGGGCGCCCGGCGGCACACCGGCCGGTAGTGGACGGGCCGGTCGCTGGCCGCGTCGTGCAGGGCCGGGATGGCGATCATGCCGTGAGCGTTCAGGCGGCCGGTGCCGGCCAGGCTGACCGCGGTCCCGGCCGCCAGCAGGCCCGCCACGGTGCCGGCCGCGGCGGCCCGGCGGAGCCATCGGCCGCCGGCCTGCGCGGGCAGGCCCAGGGCGCTCAGCACGGCGAGCGTGAGGCCGGCCAGGAACATGACCTGGGCGATGGGCAGATCCGGCAGGTAGGGGTAGAACGCGGCGGCCCCGGGCTCGGGCCCGACGTCCCAGGGGGTGCTGACGATGGGCGAGACCTGCCAGTACGAATGGCTGCCGATGATCAGCTCGGTGCTCAGCGCGAGCACGAAGAACGCGGCGATCGCGGCCAGCGGGGCGGTGAGCCGGCCGGGCACCGCCATCCCGGCCGCGAGCCCGAGCGCCGCGAACGCCGGCAGGCCGGCGGCGCCGACCACGGCCGGCCACCACAGCGGCCCGCCGCCGGCCCCTGCCCCGCGGTCACCCCGTACAGAACGGCCACGCAGGCCAGGTAGCCCGCCAGCGCCCAGCACGTGGTCGCAGCCCAGGCGGTGAGCAGCCGGGCCCACCGGGGCCGGGCGGTAATCGCGACCAGCTCGCTCGTGTGGCGGCGGCCGTCACGGGAGGCCATCCACGCGGCCGCTCCGGTGACCGGGCCGACGAAGGTCAGCAGGGCGCCGGTCTGCAGGGTCGTGGCGCGCAGCGACCACAGTGGGGGCTGAGCCATGGCCTTGCGGTAGGTGGTGACCCAGAACAGGACGGCCACCAGCGGCAGCAGCAACGGCATCGCGTTGTGGCGCAGCTCCAGGCTCAGCAGCCGGGCCGCGCCCCGCGCAGACCCGCGCGTCACCGGCCGGGGCCGGACGGCCGGGGCGCTCGTGGCGGTCATGACCGCGCCGCCGTGAGAACCGCGCTGTAGCCGCGCTCGAGCGGAGCGTCTCCCGTGTCGTGGTCCTGGCCGCGGGCGATCAGCTCGCCCGGCGTGCCCAGGTAAACGATCTTGCCCTGGTCCATGACCGCGACCTGCGTGCACGCGGCGCCGACGTCCTCGACCAGGTGCGTGCTGACCACCACGGTGGCGCGCTGGCCCAGCTCGCGCAGCAGGGCCCGGAACGCCACCCGCTGCTCGGGGTCCAGCCCGGCCGTCGGCTCGTCGAGCAGCAGCAGGTCCGGCTGGTTGACGATGGCCTGCGCGACGCCGGCCCGGCGGAGCATGCCGCCAGACAGCGTGCGCAGCCGCGCCCGCGCCTGGCCGCCCAGGCCGACCTGCTCGACGGCGGCCGCCACCGCGGCCGGGATCCGCGCCGCGGGCTGCTCCTTGAGCAGCGCGAAGTACTCCACGAACTCGGTCACGGTGAAGCCGGGGTAGTAGCCGAGGCTCTGCGGCAGGTAGCCGAGCCGGCGGCGGATCTCCCGCCGCGGCCCGTAGTGGCCCGGATCATGGCCCAGCAGCCGCAGCCGTGCCGGAGGTCGGCGGGACCGCGGTGGCCATCATCCGCAGCAGCGAGGTCTTGCCGGCGCCGTTGGGGCCGAGCAGCCCGAACACGCCGGGTCCGGCGGTCAGGTCCACCCCGGCCACCGCGAGGTTGCGGCCGAAGCGCCGGGTCAGCCCGGTGATCTCCACGTTCATGATGTACCTCCAGGAAACGTTGCGGCTCCAGGCTGGCCGACGCCCGGGCCCGGGTCGTCACGCCACGGAGCGCAATCCGCGGTCATACCGCGGCGGCAGCCCGGCGCCGGCCGCGGCTGACGTCATACCTGGGTATGACACCGCTGGAGTGATGAGCGGGCGCCGGTGCCGATCTACGCTGAGGTCGTGGACGGAATGCCTGGTGCCGCGCTTGGCGCGCCCGCCGCTCGTGGCGGGCGGAGGGCAGCGCGCACGGCGCGCTGGGCCTGGCACGGGCTCGCGCCGGTGCTGGCCGGCGGCGAGCCGCCGCCCGCGTGGCGCTGGCGCTCGGCGGCGGAGCGCCGCGCGGCCTATGCCGCGCTGGGCCTGGCCACCCTGGCCCTGTGCGTGATCAACATGAGCACCATGCGCGGCGTGCCCGGCCTGCACGGGCTGCTGGCCCACGGGAGCCATCCGGCGGTGGTCCAGCTGCCGCCGAGCCTGGCCCAGCGGCTGCTGGCCGTCGCGGCCGTGGCGCCGCTGCCGCTGGCCGCGCGGTACCCGATGCTGGCCTGGCGGCTCGGATGGCTGGCGCTGCTGCTCGTCCCGCTGGTCCCGGCCGCCTGGTGGGGCGGCTGGCCGTGGGGCCCGCCCCAGGTGGTCGCGCTGCTGGGCGCGTTCTGCCTGGCCGGGCTGCGCCAGCCGCGGGCGGTGCTGTGGTGGATGTGGGCGCTGACCCTCGTCCCGTGGCTGCTGTGGCTGACCGGCGAGGTCCGGGACCTGAACGGCCCGGTCGGCGCCAGTCTGGTGTTCACCGCGGCGGCGATCGCGGTGGACAGCCTGCGTTCCCGGCTGATCGCCCAGCGTGAGCTGGCCGCCCAGACCCAGCGGGCCGAGGCCGAGCGGGACCGGCGGGCGGTGCTGGAGGAGCGCACCCGCATCGCGCGGGAGCTGCACGACGCGGTCGCCCATCACATGTCGCTGATCGCCGTCCGGGCCGAGACCGCGCCCTACCGCCTGACCGGCCTGCCCGAGCCGGTGGCGGGGGAGTTCGGCTCGCTCAGCGAGCTGGCCCGCGAGGCGCTGGCCGACATGCGGCGGCTGCTCGGCGTGCTGCGCCAGGAACAGCCCACGGCGCTGGAACCGCAGCCCCAGCTCACCGACGTCCCCGAGCTGGTCGCGGCGACCCGGCGGGCCGGGGTGCCGGTCGAGCTGTGGCTGCCCGCCGAGCTGGGCCAGGTGCCCGCCGGCGTTGGCCTGTGCGCCTACCGGATCGTGCAGGAGTCGCTGTCCAACGCCAGCCAGCACGCCCCCGGCGCCGCCGTCACCGTGTCGGTGGGCCAGGATGACGGCGCGGTCCGGCTGCGGGTGGCCAACGGGCCCGGCGGCCCGGCCGGGCCGCCGGGCGAGGAACACCGGCCGGGTCACGGGCTGACCGGGATGCGCGAGCGGGTGGCGCTGCTGGGCGGCTCGCTGTCGGCCGGCCCGGCGCCCGGCGGCGGCTTCGTGGTCTACGCCGTGCTGCCCGTCGGCGAGACGCCGTGACCAGCCCGGCGACCCGCTGCCTGATCGCCGACGACCAGGCCATGGTGCGGGAGGGCTTCGCCGCCGTGCTCGCCGCCCAGCCCGGCCTGCTCGTGGTCGGCCAGGCCGCGGACGGCGCCCAGGCGGTCCACCAGGCCCGTCAGCTCCGCCCCGACGTGATCCTGATGGACGTGCGGATGCCGGTCATGGACGGGCTCCAGGCCACCCGCCAGATCCTGAGCACCCCGCCGGGCCCGCGGGTGCTGATGCTCACCACGTTCGACCTGGACGACTACGTGTACGAGGCGCTGCGCGCCGGGGCCAGCGGCTTCCTGCTCAAGGACGCCACCGCGGCCGAGCTGGTGCACGCCGTCCGCGTCGTGGCGGCCGGGGACGCGCTGCTGGCCCCGTCGGTGACCCGGCGGCTGATCGCCGACTTCGCCCGCCAGCCGCGAGCCGACGCGCCGTTCCCGCAGGCCGTCGGCGCGCTCACCCATCGGGAGACTGAGGTACTGCGGCTGATCGCCCGCGGCCTGTCCAACACCGAGATCAGCGACACCCTGTTCATCGCCGAGCAGACCACCAAGACCCACGTGGGCCGCATCCTGGCCAAGCTCGGCCTGCGCGACCGCGCTCAGGCCGTCGTCATGGCCTACGAGACCGGCCTGGTCACGCCGGGCGGCGCGGGCTCCTAGCCAGCGGCTAGTCAGCTCCTGGTCAGCGGCAGACGAAGACGCCGCCGCGGCTCGCGGTCCGGAACCGGCCCTCGGCCCGGACGACCTGGTCCACCCCGGCCGCCACCTCCGCCAGCACCAGGTCGAAGTCCAGCCGCCCGCCGACCTCGCGCACCATGGGCTCGCGGACGCTGTCGAGGTAGGCGACGACCGGCTCCGGGCCGGGAATCGCCAGCGGCACGTCGTATTGCAGCAGGCGGACCTCGCCGAACTGGCCGCCCAGGAGCCCGGCGCCGTTCTCGGTCGTGAAGCTCAGTACCGGCCGGGCGCCGACCGGACGGCCGAGCTGCCGCGAGACCGCGGCATCCAGCAGGTCGTGGATCTCGGTTAAGGTCTGCGCGCTGTTGGTGGAGGCGAGCACGGTGCCGCCCGGCCGGGTGATGCGGCGCAGCTCCGCGACCGCGGCCGGCCGGTCGGGCACGTGGTAGAGCATGTGCATGGCCAGGGCCACGTCGACCGTGTCCTGGCCTAGCGGCAGCTGCTGGGCGTCGGCCTGCACCAGCGACAGAACGCCCGAGCCGCGCAGGTCGGCCAGCGTGCGCAGCATCCCGGCCGAGAGGTCGACGCCGATGGCGTGGCGGCAGCGGCGCTCGGGCACGAGCTGGCGCAGGTCGAAGCCGTTGCCGCAGCCGATGTCGGCCACTTCCTGAGTCCCGTCCCACGGCACCGGGTCGGTGCGCCAGCGCGGGTTACCGCGCGCCTCGGCATAGGCGTAGATGGCCATCCGCGAGCGCAGGTGCCGGTCGTCGGCGTAGGCCGACTGGGTCAGGAACCGCCGTCCGGTTACGGGGTCGTCGTCCCGCATGGCTTCCACTCAAGCACAGCAGCCGGAGGCATCATGCGCCGGCCCGGACGGGCTTGGACAGCCGGACGTCTTCCTCCTCGAAGCCGATGGCCGCGTAGAACCGCCGGGCCCGCTGGTTGCGGATGCCCGTGTCCAGCGTCAGCCGGGCCAGCCCGCGGCTGGCCGCCCACTTCTCGGCGGCGTCCATCAGCGCCCGCCCGGCTCCGCGCCCCTCCACGGCCTCGGCGGTGACCAGTTCGCCGACGTATGCGTCCACCTCGCCGGTGAAGTGCTCCCGCTCGGCCAGGCTCACCAGGCCCGCGACCTGACCGCCGCGCACGGCGACCAGCACGGCGTGCCCGTCGTCGCCCGCCGAGGCCAGCGACGACTCGATCCAGCCGCGGACGGCGCTGGCCACCTTCTCCGGGTCGCGCCACGGCGCGACGCCGATGGTCAGCCGCGCGCTCAGCGCGAGCAGCGCCGGATGGTCCTGCGGCCGGACGGGCCGGATGTCAAAGTGAGCAGCTTTGTCCATGGTGTGAATGTCGCATCCCGCGACCCATTCAAAAAACCGGAACCCGGCAATTCCTCCCGGCGAAGACCGTCCGGCCGCGTGGATGTCCTGTCGGCAACACCCCGCCGTTGCGGTCCATATGCGCCATCCCGGCCGCTGCGCCTTACGGCCGGCCGGACCGCGTCTTGCGGCCGGGCCGCAATGGGCTGGTGCATGATCCCGGAAATCGGTCAGCGATATTCGCGGACCGATTTCCGGGATCATGACGGCCCCCTGACGGCGGCCGGCGACCCGCGATCATGTTCGTCTGACCCCGCCCGGCCGGGGCCGGGCCCGGGCCCGGCCGACCCTGACCGGCGGTCACCGAAGACCTTAGCCTCGCTAAGGGTTCATCTGGCCGTCGCCTGCCGGATTGGCGCTGGAGCGCCGCTAGCCCACTCAGCCTGCTGATGATCAGGCGATACCTTCCTGAGTCAGAAGGGGCTGGAGTGAGACTTCATAGCAATCGGCGGCGGCTGCATGCGGCCGGGCTGCGCGCGGCCGGGCTGGCCGCGGCGGCGGTCACCGCGGCAGTCACCATGACGGCGGGCGCGGCAGCGGCCCTCCCGGCCGCGGCCAACGCGGCCGCCACCCGCAGCGCCCACCCGGCGCCGCACGTGATGACGATCATGATGGAGAACACCGACTACAGCCAGGCGGCGGGCTCGGCGCAGATGCCGTACCTGAACCAGCTGGCCCATCAGTACACCGCCTTCACCCAGGCCTACGGGTGGCAGTACCCGAGCCTGCCGAACTACATGGAGCTGCTGGCCGGGTCCACGCTGGGCATCAGCGCCGACTGCGACCCCGGCGACAAGGGCTGCACCGACCTCAAGGGCGAGACCTTCACCGACCAGCTCGAGGCGGCCAAGGTGCCCTGGCATGCCTACTACCAGGACGACGTGTCCGGGTGCGACGCCAAGTCCTCGGACTTCTTCCACGGCAACTACGACGTGGAGCACAACCCCTGGGCCTACCTGGCCGACTTCCCGGCGCAGTGCTCGCACCTGTCCAATTTCGGCCAGCTGCTGCCCCGCCTGTCGTCGAAGAACGCACCCGACTTCAACTGGGTCGTCCCCGACCTGGACAACGACGGCGGCGACAACGGCACGATGTCGTCCGGCGACACCTGGCTGAGCGACGAGATCCCGCAGATCATGCACACCCGCTGGTACCGCCAGGGCGGCCAGATCGTGATCATGTACGACACCGGCTACGGCAACTCCGGCGGCGTCAACGGGTCCAGCGGCGGCCAGCTTCCGCCGCTGGTAGTGGTCTCCGCGCACACCCGCGGCCTGGGTCTTCAGGACGGACCGCTGAACACGGCCGGCGTGCTGCGCTCGATCGAGCACGCCTACGGCGTTACCTACCTGGGCAATGCGGCCAGCCCGGCTAACGGCAGCCTGGACAGCGCCCTGGTGGCCGGCCGCCCGCAGGGCCGGGCCCCGGCGGCGCGGTTGGCCGGCGCGGTGATCTCGGCCGCCATCGGTCACGGCGGCGGCTTCGTCAACCTTCGCCTGGCCCGGGGCTCCCTGGCCCTGAACGGCGTCAGCCGCGGGCCCGGTGGCGCCGCGATCGAGGTCGGGGAGAACCGCGCCGGCCAGGGCGTGGTCGTCAGCCGCGGCCGGGGCGCGATCTCGGTGCCGGGCACCAGCAACCTGGAGTCGGTGTCGTGTGCCACCGCGACCACCTGCTGGGCGGCCGGACTGGCCACCGTGGGCTCCGATCAGGGCGTGCTGGTCAAGATCGTCCATGGCCGGCCGGTCTCGGTGAAGCGGCTGTCGGCCTGGTACGGGCTGTACGGCATCTCCTGCCCGACCGCCACCACCTGCGAGGCCGTGGGCTACGACACCTCCGACATCGCCGACGCGGTGACCACCATCACCAGCGGCGTGCCGGGCGCGCCGGTCCCGGTCAAGGGCGGCGGGGAGTGGCTCAACGCCATCTCCTGCGCCACCGCCACGCAGTGTTACGCGACCGGGCTGGTCAACTACACCGCCTCGATCGTGCCGATCACCAGCGGCACGCCGCAGGCCCCGGTCACCATGCCGGGTGAGTGGTACCTGAACGGCATCGACTGCGTGTCGGCCGGGAACTGCGTGGTGGCCGGCGAGTCCGGCAACTCCGGCGAGGGCTCGGTGTCGGCCCTGGTCAGCGGCGTGGCCGGGAAGGCCATCCCGGTGCCGGGCACCGAGAACCTGTACGGCGTCGCGTGCTCGGCCCAGGGCGCCTGCGTGCTGACCGGCGCCAGCCAGGCGACCGGCCGCCAGTACAGTCACGGCGTCCTGGTCGGCTACACCGCCGGGAAGGTGACCACGCCGCCCCTGGGCCTGCCGGGCACCAATGGCTTCGGCCAGGTCGCCTGCGGGCCGCGCCTGGCTGGCTGCCTGACCGTCGGTGCCGTCCTCACCAGGTAAGGCTGTCGACACAGTGCCGTCGACACAGTAGTGCTGTCGACACAGTAAGGACACGCCTAGCGCGGGTCGGGGACCTTGTCGGCCAGGTCAGGCTGACTTAGGTCCCCGGCCCCCGCGGCCGCGGGGACCGGTGCCGGGGGCCGGCCGATCAGCTCGATCAGGCCCAGCACGACCAGCAGCAGCACCACGATCAGGATCACCACCGCGGCCGTCGGCCGGCCCCAGAACACGAAGATCAGCGCGGCCAGCGCCACGGCCCCGATGCGCAGGACCCGGCGGTGCGCGTAGACCCACCGGCCGGCCGGCCCAGTGCTCACCCCGGCCGCCTCGCCCCGCTCGCGGGTCCAGCGCAGGCCGCCGGCGATGCCCTGGCGGGTCCGGACCGCGGTCAGCGACGGGCCGGTGAAGAACGCGCCGATCGCGATGACCAGGCCCGCTACCAGCAGCGTGCGCAGCCCGGCCCGGATGAACCGGACCAGGGTGTCGAACAGCACCGCGGCCGCGTTGGCCGGCAGCTTGCTGTTCGGCACGCTGTTGAGGTACACGGTTCGGAAGATCAGCAGGACCGCGCCTAGGACCAGCATGGACCCGGCTAGGCCCAGCCCGGCTCCGATCAGGGCGCGCCGGTGCCCGCGGGCGACGTAGACGCCGGCGGCCAGCAGGACCAGGGTCAGGATGGGCAGCACGATCTTGAGGTCGTTGATCAGCCGGTAGCCGGTCTGCGCCTTGACCAGGTACTTGGCCGAGAACAGCGTGAAGGTGGGGTTGATCGGGGGCAGCCGGTTGACGATCGTGAACCCGCGGGCGGCCAGGTTGTGCTTCACGACGTCGATGAACGGGCCCAGGCCCAGGGTCACCTGGCCGTTCTTGATCGTGATCGCGCCGTTGCCCTGTCCGGAGAGCGCCTTGACCAGCTGCGCGTGGGCGACGGTGTTGAGCCGGTCCCAGGCCCGCGCGAAGGCCGGGCTGGTCACGATCTTGTGCACCTGGGCGTGGATGAACCCGGTCACGGCGCCGGCCAGGGACGGCCCGAAGCTCCGGAGCAGCCCCGCCACCCGGGGCAGGCCGTGACTGGCCAGGGCGGCGGCCGCGGTGCCGGTGTAGCCGGTCACGTCCAGGTGCGAGCTGACCTGGGTGGTGATCTTGTCGGTCAGCGTGCTGGTGATGGCCGGGTCGCGGATCAGCGGGGCCATGTTGGCCACGTAGCGGCTGGTGTCGGAGACCTGATTGGCCGTCCACACCGAGAGCACCGACACCGGGGCCAGCACGCAGCCCACCGCGATCAGGACGGTGGCCACCGGCCCGCGCCATCCGACTCCGCCGCGGCGCGGGCCGGGCGGCGTACGGCGCAGCTGAGTGATCTCGGCGCGAAGCCGCTCAAGCTCGGCTCGCTCGCCTGACGTCAGCTCCGGTCCTGTCCCAGGCCGGCCCGAGCCCGCTGTCAGTGTCTGACACCTCGTCCTCCCCCCGGGGAGTGCAGCGTCCTGCGCGTCGCGTCGCGACGCATCACCCCTGACGGGTGACCAGGTCCGGGCCGTGGCGGGGTAGATGTGGAGAGCAGATCGCGCTGCCGAGCGCCGCGCTGGCTGCCGATAGAGGGGGATAGAGCCATGGCCGACCTGATTGCCATCGGATACCCGGACGAAACGACCGCCGACGCCGCCGCCGAGGAGGCCCGGCGCCTGGCCAAGGACCTGATCATCCAGCCCGACGCGATCGCGGTGATCGTCCGGGATAAAGATGGCGAGTACCACGTCCACACCAACCAGCACGCCGTCGGGGCCGGGACGAGCTGGGGCATGCTCTGGGGGTTCCTGTTCGGCCTGCTGTTCTTCGTCCCGGTGCTGGGCATGGCGATCGGGGCCGGGATGGGCGCGCTGATGGGCAAGCTGACCAAGACCACCATTGACAAGCAGTTCCGCGACCAGGTGCGCGACATGGTGAAGCCGGGCACCTCGGCGCTGTTCCTGATGCTGGAGAAGGTGACCCCGGACAAGGCCGTCGAGGCCATGAGCCAGTACGGCGGCACCGTGCTGAAGACCTCCCTGTCCAAGCAGGACGAGCAGGAGCTGCAGGAAGCCCTGCACGGCCAGCACGCGACCGCCTAGCCGCCGGCCACTCGTCACGCCCGCCGCGGGGACCGCGTGAGTCCGATTGACCCGCTCAGCCGGCTGCGCTCGGCGGGCCGGCGGGTGACCGACCCCATGGAAGCGCTCGCCCAGCAGGTCGCCGAGCGCGTCGTCGGCCTCGTCACCACCGCGCTGGACGTCAACGCGCTGATCGCGCGGGTCGACATGAACGCGCTGCTGGCCCAGGTCGACCTGAACGCGCTGCTGGCCCGGGTGGACCTCAACGCCCTCATGGCCCGGGTGGACCTGGATGAGGTGCTGCGACACGTCGACATTGACGCCATCGTGGACCGGATAGACGTGAACGAGGTCGCCGAGCGCATCGACATGGACGAGCTGGTCGAGCACACCGACCTGGGCGCGATCATCGCCCGGTCCTCGGGCGGGATGGCCACCGAGGCGCTCGACGCCGCCCGCGCCCAGGCGGTCGGCCTGGATAAGGGCATCGACCGGTGGGTCGGCCGGCTGCTGCGGCGCCGGCGTCCCGGCCCGGCCGGCCCGTCCGGCTCGCCGGGCCCACCGGGCTAGCCGGGATCCGCCGGCCATGGCAACCAGCCGGCCCACTGGGTCACCTTGCAGGGCCAGTACGCGGGCTCGGCCTCGCGCTTCCTGGCCTACGCCGTCGACTTGGCCGTCAGCACCGCCGTGTTCACCCTGGCCGTGGCCGGCGTGAACTTCGTCATCGACACCGTGACCAGGCACTCGATCACCTGGACCACCGGCTCCGGGGTCGTCACCACCGTGGTCTTCGCGGCCTGGCAGTTCTTCTACTTCGGCTACTCGTGGGCGGCCAGCGGAAAGACCTTCGGCATGGCCGTGCTCGGGATCCGCGTGGTCCGGGCCGACGGCGCATGGGCCGAGCCGTGGCGGGGCGTGCTGCGCGCGCTGGTGTTCCCGCTCAGCTTCCTGCTCTTCGGCCTGGGCTTCCTCGGCATCCTGGTCCAGCGCGAGCACCGCGCCCTGCACGATCTCATCGCCGGCACCGCCGTCATCTACGCCTGGGACGCCCGGGCGGCCCGGCTCCGGTTCCTGGCTCGCGAATCGGAGACCGGCCAGCCGTCCGCCCGGCGCCAGGCCCAGCTGCCGTGACCGGCCCGGCTGCTGCTGCGCCAGGTCGACCTGCTCTGGCGCCGCGGCGTCATTGACTACCTGCTGCTGTACGCCGTCCGGCCGTGAGCCCGCGCGCTGGCGCGGGACTCACCGAGTCCCTGAGGTGGCTGCCGGCCGGCACCGGCACGTGCCGGGCCGCAGCTCCCCCGGGCGCAGGCGCGCATAAAGCGATTTTTAACATAGGTTGGAGTGAAAATTGAAGAACCTTGGAGCATAAGGTTCTTGACCGGCCCACGCTCTGGCTGATGGCTGCTAGCGATTACGGCATTTCGCCGCAGCTTCCGGCGTGCGATGGGCCACCCGGCAGTTGCCGTGCCGGCAGACCGGGGCGCGGCGCTGCGCGGCACCAGCAGCCTGGAAAAGAATCCCACCCCTGTCTCCCTCCCTCAGCCGTGGCAGGCAGCCTGGCGACCGCCCGCCGCTAGACAGACGCCTGAGCCGGCCGGGACGTTCACGAGCGCCGAGCGCGACCAGTGCCGTACTGCCGGCCACTAAAGCTAGTAATAAGATAGACATGATTAACATTGGTCGCCGAGGGCGGGAGTCGTGAGGTGGGCGTGGAGTTCCTGTGGTACATCCCGAACACGGTCGAGCCCGGGTCACCGCGGCGATGACGTGGCGGCCGGCTGGGCCGACCTGGAGCGGTCCGCCGAGCTGGCCCAGATCGTCGAGGACCACGGCTGGGGCGGCGCGCTGATCGGCACGGGCTGGGGCCGGCCCGACACGTTCACGCTCGCCACGGCCCTGGCCGCGCGCACCACCCGGTTCCGGCCGCTGATCGCCGATCCGGCCGGGCTACTGGCAGCCCGCCCACTTCGCCAGCGCCGCCGCCACGCTGGACCACCTCAGCGGCGGGCCGCGTGCTGGTCAACATCGTCAGCGGCCAGGACAACCTCGCCGCCTACGGCGACGCGCGAGGGCGACCAGGCCGAGCGCTACGCCCGGACCAGGGAGTTCCTGCAGCTCGTGCGGCGGCTGTGGACCGAGGAGAACGTCACCTTCCGGGGCGAGTACTTCGGGGTGGAGGGCTCGACGGTGACGCCCGCGGCCGCTGGCGCCGAGAGACGGCCGGCACCCGCGGCTGTACTTCGGCGGGGCGTCGGCGGCGGCCGAGCAGGTGGCGGCGACCGAGGCCGACGTGCAGCTGTTCTGGGGCGAGCCGCTGGACGGCATCGCCGAGCGGATCGGCCGGCTGCAGCGCGCTGACCGGGTCGCTCGGCCGGGTCGCACGCGCCGCTGGAGTTCGGGCTGCGGATCACCACGCTGGTCCGCGACACCACGCGAGGAGGCCTGGCGCGACGCCGAGGCGCAAGGTGGCGCGGATGGCCGGGACCGGCGGCAGGCCACGCAAGGACGGCCACTGGGGCCGGGCGGTCGGCCAGCAGCGGCTGCTGGACCTGGCCGAGCGGGGCGAGGTGCTCGACACCTGCCTGTACACCGCGCCGGGCAAGTTCGGCGGCGGCGGCGCGGGCACGACCTGGCTGGTCGGCTCCTCACGACGAGGTCGCCGACGCGCTGCGCCGGTACCAGGAGCTCGGCGATCAGCCACTTCGTGCTGTCCGACACGCCGTACAAGACGGAGGCCGCCCGCGTCGGCGACGAACTGCTCAGCCGGCTGCGCGACCCGGTCGCGGCCTGAGCAGCGAGCCCGGCGCCGGGTCCTGATCACGGTGGTGCTGGCCGGCGGGGCGGGTCAGGCCGGGGGACTCGGCCTTCTGTTAATGGAAATGATGGAACGGCACGGTGACGGTGATGGCGTCGGGGAACCAGTGCGCGCCGCCGCGGGTCTGCGGGCTCCCGCAGTTGACCTGGAGGTAGCGCATGGCGGTGCCGATGCCCAGGAGCTGGTCGCCGGGCGGGAAGCCGTAGCTGTCGCGGATGACGTAGGTGAGCGTCCCCGCGTAGGCGTGGCGGGTGATCGTGCCCGCGCCACTGAGGTCCAGGCCCTGGGTGCCCCGGAAGCTGAGGTAGAGGTCCTGCGACGAGCCGGGGACGGCGAACAGCACGGGCGTCAGCACCGAGCCGGGCAGCCGGACGCTGGTGTGCCCGGCGCGGAGCCCGGCCAGGACGTCGGCCTGGACTTGGCGGTTCAGGGCCCGGAACGGGCGGCTGGCCCGGGCCTGGCGCGCGATCGGCGACCGGGGCCCGAACCGCACCGGTGTTCCGGTACCGCCGAGGAAATGGCCGAGGAGCTGGGCCGCGACCGGCGCCCCGGCGATGGTGAACCCGGCCGCGGTGGTGTCGCCCAGGGTCACGTCGCTGCGCAGCACCCGGGGCCGGCAGGCCGCGGTGGCCTGGGCGCGGGTGTCCTGGCTTGAGTTGGGCTCGACGGGAAAGGCGCCGCTGACGACGAAGCGGCCGGGCGGGAGCCGCGGCCGCGTGGTCCGGGACTGGGCCGGCCGCTTCGGGTCGGCGGTCGGATGGCCGGAGCTGGCGCCTGAGTGCGCGGCTGGATGCGCGGCCGAGCAGCCGGCGGCCAGCAGTGCTGACGCCGCGATAAGAAGGTTCTTCCGGGAGGAGCGCATCACGGCCCATCCTCCCGTACCCGGTCAGGTGCCGGTGGTCTGGAAGGACCGCTGGGCGAAGCCGCGAGGGAAGAGAGGGCTGGTTGCGGCCGGTTTAGAGTAGTACTCTAAAAAATCGTCTCCGGGCCGCGTCGCTTGTCCAGCCCCCGTGGGACAGGCGGCGCGGCTCGCGGGCGGCGGGGGTCGCACCATCAGCGAATGAGGCGCAGGCATGACCGCATGGACCGCGTCGCCCGATCTGGCGCCGGGCACGTTCGAGGGGCTCAGCAGGCTGGAGCTGCTCGTGCTCTCGGCCAAGCTCCGCAACGGGAGCAGCCGGGCCCGCCAGGCCGCGCTGCGCTCGCGGTCGTTCCCCGAGGTCTGGGCCATGGTCCGGCTCAGCAACCACCTCGCGGACCTCGGCCATGAGGTCAATCACGTGCTGACCAGGCACTAAGCAGGCCTGAGCTCGGAGCGGGCGGTGTCCAGGGCCAGCTCGGCCAGTCGCTCCGGGGACAAGTCGGGCATCTGGCGCAGGAACAGAACCGACAGTCCGTCGAGCACCGCGCAGAACCGGAGCGGAAAGTCGCTGGCCGGATCCGGGGCCCGGAAGTGCCCGGCCCGCACGCCGTCGGTGACGATGTCGGCCAGGTCCGCGCGCCAGCGGCGCATCAGCTGGTCCAGGAATTCGCTGACCTCGATGCTGTGCGGGGCCCGCGCCCAGGCCTCGATCCACAGGATCCATACCGGGTCGGTGAGGCTGGACGGCAGGTAGAGATCGACGAACTGCTCCAGCTGGGGCCACCCGGCCGCGGTGGCGGGCAGGCTGGCCCGCCGGTGCCTGGTCTCCTCGTCCTCCCGCCAGGCCAGGGTCTCCAGCAGGATGTGCTCCATGGAGGTGAAGTAGTACATCACCTGGCCGGAGCTCATCCCGGCCCGCTCGGCGATCCCGGCCAGGCGGACCCGGTCGATGCCCGCCTCGGTGATGAGGTCGAGCGAGGCCTGCAGGATCCGGTCCCGGCTGCGCCGCCCGGCCGTGGTGCGCCCGGCGGCGGCCCGCCCGACGGTGGCACGGGCATTCTCCCGCCGTGCCGCCCCGGGCGCGGCGGGCCGACTCGGGCTGGCCGGTGATCCGCTCATGACCTGCGCATTGTTTCAGGTGCCAGTTTCAGCTGCCAGCAACAGTGCGGCCGAGTCTAACCCGCCGGCGCCAGGCCGAACCGGGCCACCTGGGCCTGACCGCCCGCGAAGACCGTGATCCGGCTGATGCCGGCCGGGGTGACGGTGAGGACTGCGACCCCGAGCGCCTGGCGTCCGCCGGCGGCGTCGCGATACCAGGCGGCCGCTGCGGGCTGGCCGTTGGCCAGGGTCGGGATCATCAGCCAGTCGCCGGGGGAGCCGACCACGTGCTCGAGGTAGCGCAGGCACCGCACGCGGCCGGAGAACCAGGTCCGGGTGCCCACCATCTCCAGCGCGGCGTCGGCGCGCAGCGCCCGCTCCAGTGCCGCGGTGTCGGCGTGCTCGAACCCGGCCATGTACTCCTCGAGAAGCGCCAGCGCGCGAGGCTCGGTGGGCTCGATCACGTCGTCCGGGGCCGGCGCGGCTTCCTCGAGCCGGGCCCGGGCCCGCTGCAGGGTGCTCTTGACGGCGGCGGTCGAGGTGGCGAGCATGGCGGCCACCTCGGCCGCCGGGAAGCCGAGCACCTCCCGGAGCAGGAGCACGGCCCGCTGCCGCGGCGGCAGGTACTGCAAGCTGGCGATGAGCGCCAGCCGCAGGCTCTCGCGGGCGGTCACGATGGCCGCCGGATCGGCTGTCTCCGGCAGCACCAGGGCGTCCGGGACCGGCTGCAGCCAGTCCAGGCCGGGCTCGGCCGGGCCGGGCGGGGCGTCGGGGTCCTCGGCCGGGGCGCCCAGGCCGGAGGGCAGCGCCCGGCGGCCGCGCTGGCCCAGCGCGGTCAGGCAGGCGTTGGTGGCGATGCGGTAGAGCCAGACGCGCACCGAGGACCGGCCCTCGAAGGCCCCGTATCCGCGCCAGGCCCGCAGGTAAGTGTCCTGCACCAGGTCCTCGGCCTCGTCGGCCGAGCCGAGCATCCGGTAGCAGTGCGCCAGCAGCTCGCGCCGGAACGGCTCAGTGCGCTCGGTGAACTCGGCGGACCGGTCGGTCATCGTCACCCCGTTGCCCATCTCGGTGTTCCGCGGCTCACAGGCCTCGTGCTCACAGGCCCCGTGCTCACAGGCCCAGCCGGGGCCGTACCCAGCCGGCCAGCCGGCGGATCGCGTCGTCGGCCTCCGGCGCCCGGCCGGCGGCCATCTGGAAGGTGTGCAGCATGCCGGGGAAGACGTCCAGCCGGGCCTCGACCCAGGCTTTGCGGGCGGCCTCGTCGAGCAGGCGGGCGTCGTCGACCAGGGCCTCGTCTTCGCCGGCCTGGCTGTAGACCGGGCTGAGTCCGGTCAGGTCGGCGTGCAGCGGGTTGACCCGCGGATCGCTGGGGTCGGCCGCCCCGGCCAGGAACCCGCTCACCAGTCCCTCCACCACCTCGCGGTCGAAGAACGGGTCCTTGTCCCGGTTGGCCTCATATGACGCCCCGGTCACGGCCAGGTCCACGCACGGTGACATCAGCAGGCTGGCGGCGGGCAGCGGCAGGCCCGCCTCGCGGGCCCGCAGCTGCACGGTGATCGCCAGCCAGGACCCGACCGAGTCACCGACGAATGCGATGTGGCCGGCCGTGATGCCCTGGTCCAGCAGCCAGCGGTAGACGGCCAGCACGTCGTCAGCCGGCGCCGGGTAACGGCCGCCCTCGGGCAGCAGCCGGTAATCGGTCAGCAGCGCGCGGGCGCCGGTTGCCTTGGCCAGGTGACCGAACATCTTGCGATGGGTATACAGCGAGCCGCCCACGAACCCGCCGCCGTGGATGCACAGCAGCACCCGGTCGGCGCGGCTGCCGTGCGGCACGGCCCAGATGGCGGGCCGCCCGCCCGCCTCGATCTCCAGGTAGTCGACCCCGCGCGGCTCGGCGGTCAGGTCACCCCAGGACTCATTGTCCGGTGCGTCGGGGGTGGGGTCGGTCATGGCCCGGCGGGCCGCTTCCCAGTGCCTGCGGACCGCCTCGGACTGAATGCTCGGCATCGCGGTGCTCCCTTTCCCTTGCTGGTCGTCGTCTGCCATGCAGACCGGCGGCGGGCGGGAAAGGAATCGCGGCGGGGCTGGCCCGGCTCAGGCGTCTCGCTCAGGCGGGCCGGTCCAGGTCGATGCGGATGGTCAGCGGGCCGAGGCCAGCATCCGGCCGAGCGCCTTGTCCCACTGGTGGGGCAGGCTCCGGGAGCGCGCGAGGGCGTCGTCATCGGGCAGCATGACCGCCGTGCCGCTGCGCCAGGCACCGCCGGCCTTGACCCGGACCCGGGGCTGGGCGAGCAGGTTGCGGACGTAGTCGGCCTGGGTCCCGTGGGAGGCGACCAGCCAGAAGGTGTCGCCGTCCAGGCCGTTGCCGACCGGCGTCTGCCGGGCCTGCCCGGTGCGGCGGCCGGTCGTCTCCAGCAGGGCGAACGCCGCGGGCGCGCGGCCCGCGCGCAGCGCCCAGCGGGTCAGCCGGTTGCTGCCCCGCTCCAAGGGTCGTGATGACGCGATACTTCCGCGAGCGCATGTGGCCGTTGTACCGCAGCCGACCGCCCCGGTGGAATGCGAGATGGGCCACGCCAGCGCGGTACGGGCTCACTCCGCGGGCGCGACCAGGTCCTCCAGGTAGCGCAGGACCGGCCGGGGGCCGCCCAGGTCGAACTCCACCCGGCAGCCCACGGGGAACTGGATCTTGCGCTCCTGGTGGCCGAACTCGACCCCGGTGATGACCGGGAAACGGCCCCCGACGCAGCGCAGGATCAGCTCGTCGGTGCAGGCGTCCGGGGCGTCCTCGCCGGCCCAGTCGGCCGGCGCCCCGATCACCAGCGCGGCGATGCCGTCGAACACGCCGGCCAGCCGCAGGTGCGTGAGCAGGCGGTCGACCTCCGCGTAGGGCGCCGGCACGCTCTCCAGCAGCACGATGGCACCCGCGGTGGACGGCATCCAGCGGCTGCCCGCCAGGGCCGAGACAGCCCACAGCGTCCCGCCGACGACCGGGCCGGACACCGCCGGGCCGTCGGTCCGGTGCGCGCGCCAGTCCTGGCCCGGCACCTCCAGCCCGGCGATGGGGCCGGTCACCATCCGCCAGAACGCCGACTCGGTCGGCTCGTCCACCCCGGCCCAGCCGAAGAACTGGAATCCGCTGACGCCGTGCACGCTGGGCAGGCCCGCGGCGGCCAGCAGCGAGTTGTTCAGCACCGACGGATCGCTGAACCCGGTGAACAACTTCGGGTCCGCGCCGATCAGCCCGTAGTCCAGCCGGTCGACCAGGTGCCCGGCGCCTTCACCGCCGGAGACCGGCATGACCAGCGCCACCTCCGGGTCGGTGAACATCCGCATGACCCCGGCCGTCCGCTGCTCGGCCCGGCCGCCCAGATAGCCGTGCCGGTCCAGCACGCCATCCGCCACCTTCACGGCGTACCCCCGGCCGCCGAGGTAGGAGACCAGCCGGTCCAGCTGGTCGGGCGTGCACGGCGAGGAGGTCGAGACGATGCCGATGCCATCACCGGGGCGCAGCGCCCGCGGCTTCCTCAGCTGCATGGGGCCACTCAATCACCGGGCCCTGACACTTCTTGGTGGGTGCGGCCGGGGACGGCGGCGGCTAGCTGCCGCTCGGCGGCTGGTCGAGCACGATGAACAGCAGCCCGCCGAGCAGGGCCAGGTTCTTGTGGAACTGGATCCGCTGGGCCTTGCGGGCCTGCGGGTCCTCCAGCTTCCAGTACGAGTGGCCGGCCAGCGTGGTCGGCACCAGCGAGCCAGCCAGGGCCAGCGCGGACAGCCGCGGGGCCTTGCCCAGCGCCAGCAACGTGCCGGCCGCCACCATCACGCCGGCGTTGGCCCGCACCAGCAGCTCGTCGTCGTCGGGCAGCGGGACCGTCTTGCGGATCGCGGCCAGCACCGGCCCGGCCTGGTCGATGCGCCCGCCCGGCGCCCGCAGGGCGTCGAAGCCGAGCAGGGCATAGGTGGATCCAGTCAGGACGCGGCCGAGGGGGCGCAGCGGCGCCAGCAGGCCCGAGGTCGTGGTCATGAGCGCCTCGATGCGGGTAGGGGAAGCTCCGGACAGCAGGACTGTACGCCCCGGTCCGCCCGGCGGGTGACAGCAGACGCGCCCTCGCGATCGCGGCCCAGGTAACCGGCACGGGGCGGCCGGGCGTTAGAGGGGTGTGGGAGCACAGCGACGGGACTTCGCGGAGTTCTACCGCGAGGCCAGGGATGAGTGCCTGTTCGCCGTCCTGGTGAGCGTCGGCGACCGGGACACCGCGCAGGACCTGGTGGCCGAGGCCTTCGCCAGGGCCTGGGCGTCCTGGCGCACGGTCAGCCGGCACCCGGCCCCGGCGGCCTGGGTGGTGCGCACCGCGCTGAACGCCGGCATCTCGCGGTGGCGGAGGCGCCGCCGGGAGGTGCCGGTGCCTGACCTCGCGCTGGTCGCGGACCGGCCGGTGTCCGGCGAGGTCTCTGGCTCCTCGGTCGATCCCAGCGTAATGGCGGCGCTGCTGCGGCTGCCCGCCCGGCAGCGGCAGGTGGTCGCGCTGCGGCTGTTCCTCGACCTGGATACCGCCGGCACCGCGCAGGTGCTCGGCATCGCGCCCGGCACGGTCCAGGCTCACCTGGGCCGTGCGCTGGCCACGCTACGCGACGACCTTGTCCCGACCCGCCAGCAGGAGAGCCAGTCATGAGCGACGACGACCTGATCACGACGCTGCGCGAGCAGCGCGGCACCGTGCCGATGACCACCCCCCTGGAGCAGATCGTCAGCCGCGGCCGCGCGGTCCGCGCCCGGCGCCGGGCCCCGATGGCCGCTGCCGCCGTGGGCACCGCGGGCGCGGCGGCGCTGGCCGTCGGCCTGGCGCTGCCCGCGAGCCACCCGGCCAGCGGCTCCGGCCGCGCGCAGCTGACCGCCTGGACGGTCACCCGCCAGCATGGTGGCATCCGGGTCACCGTCCGCGAGCTGCGGGACCCGGCCGGCCTGCAAGCCCGGCTCCGCGCCGACGGCGTCCCGGCCAGCGTCACCTTCGCCGGCCAGCCGAATTCCGCATGCCACCTCTACCACGGCGGCGGCACCCAGGCCCAGCGCCGCCAGCTTCTGAAGAGCGTGGCCAGCATTCCGACTAACGGGCACCGGCACGTGATGGTCATCCACCCCGCGGCGCTGCCATCCGGCGCCGGCATCGGGATCTTCTCGTTCCTCCGCGGCAGCACCGGCCCGCAGGGCTTCCACCTCACGGTGGACCTGGTCCAGGCCAGCCCGCAGTGCACCGGCAGCTAGCCAGCCGTACCCGCGGGACCGCGTGAGGCATCGCGCGGCCCCGCGGCCGTCCGCGAAGCCGCACCACCAGCATGCCGTGAGTCGGCCCTGACCTCACTATCCTGAAAAGGCCATAAGGATGGTGATATGGGCGGCAAGCTGAGGCGCCGCGGCCCGGCCGCGGCCACGGCGGTGCGGGCGGCGGGCTGCGCCGTCGCGTGCTTCGCGGTGGCGTGCGCCGCGGTGGCGCTGTGGTGGGCGGCCGGCGCTGGGCCGGCGCAGGCCAGCGGGGGCGGCCGGGTCACCAGCACCCAGGTCACCAGCACCCAGGTCACCAGCAGGCATGTCACTACCAGCCGGGTCACGATCAACGGCGTGCGGCGCGGGCCGGTGTTCGACGGCCTCGGCGCAGCGGACGCGGGCGGGGCCATGGGCCGGCTGCTGATCGATTACCCGGCGCCGCAGCGGACGCAGATACTCGACTACCTGTTCGGCCCCGGCGGTGCCGACCTCCAGATCCTGAAGCTGGAGATCGGCGGAGACTCGGGGGAGGCGGATGGCGCGCTGCCCTCGGTGGAGCACAGCCGGGGCCAGATCGACTGCCAGTCGGGCTACGAGTGGTGGCTGGCCGAGCAGGCGGTGGCCCGCGACCCGCACATCCTGCTGGCCGGGCTGCAGTGGTCCGCGCCGGGCTGGGTCGGCTCGGTCTGGGACTCCGATGACGTCGGCTACGTCATCGACTGGCTGAACTGCGCCCGGTCACACGGGCTGCGGGTCAGCTACCTGGGCGGCTGGAACGAGCGCGGGTTCCGGATGGGCTGGTTCGAGCAGCTGCGGCGGACGCTGAACGCGGACGGCTACCGCTACGTCAAGCTGATGGCGGCCGACACCTTCTCGGACCGGACCGTCGCCCCTGGCCGGCGGGTGTATGACCCGGCGCAGACCTGGTACGTGGCCCGGGTGGCCGCCGCCCATCCGGCCTTCAGGGCCGCGCTGGGCGTGATCGCCGCGCACGACACCTGCGGCGGGCCGACCCGGGGCTTTCAGTGCGAGTCCACGCGGGCCGCCCGGCGGCTGGGCCTGCCGCTGTGGGAGAGCGAGCTGGGCGCGATGCACGGGCCGACCGCGCCGGCCGACCTGGCGCGGTCGGTCAACGCCGGGTTCATCCAGGCGGGCATCACGGGGTACGTGCAGTGGCCGATGATCACCGCCATGCCGCCGGGCCTGCTGTACGCGGGTCACGGGCTGGTCGACGCCAGCGAGCCCCAGGCCGGCCACTACGCGGTCAGCCCGATCACCTGGGCGATCGCTCAGACCACGCAGTTCACCGAGCCGGGCTGGCGGCACGTGAACGGGGCCAGCGGCTACCTCGGGAACTCGGGCACCTACACCGCCTACGAGTCGCCGGACCACAGCGACTGGAGCCTGGTGGCGGAGAACGCCGGCCGTCACGCCTTTCAGCGCCCCGGGCCTCAGCGAATCACCGTGCACCTGGCCGGCGGCCTGCGGGACGGCACGGTCCGGGTCTGGTCGACCAACCTGGACTCGTCCCGGGCGGCGACGTGGTTCGTGCACCGCCCGGACCTGCATCCCTCGCGCGGCATCTTCTCCTACACCATCCAGCCGGGCTACGCCGTCACCTTCACCTCGACCAGCGGCCAGTCCCGGCTGAGTGCCCGGCCGCCGGCCGCCGCGCCGATGCGCCTGCCGTACCGGGCCACGCCGGATGCCGGCAACGAGCCGTGGGGGCTGGCCGCCCAGGAGGGCGCGTTCGTTTACCAGCCGTGCCAGGGCGGCCAGGCGGGTCAGTGCATCCAGCAGCAGACCACCCGCAAGCCGGTTTTCTGGTCGCCGGCCATGACGGCCGACCCGCCGCCGCCCTACGCCCTGACGGGCGCACCGGGCTGGGCCAGTTACACGGTGTCGGCCCGGGTGCTGCTGCCGACGGCGACGGCCTCGGCCGGGCTGATCGGCCGGTTCAGCCACCAGGGCGGTGACCCGGTCCAGTTCGACGGGTACCAGTTCGACCTGCACGGCGACGGCAGCTGGCGGCTGGCCCGCAACCGCTTCGACGGCCCGGCGCGGGTGCTGGCCTCGGGTCGCGTGGCGGGGATCCAGCCGGGCACCTGGCACGCCATCGCGCTGCGGCTGAGCGGCCGGCGCATCACCGCCAGCGTCGACGGGCACGCCGTCCGGGCGGTGACCAGCTCGGCGTACGGCTCCGGGCTGGCGGGCATCGAGTCCAGCTACGCCCCGGTCCAGTTCACCGACCTGGCGGTGAGCTAGCCGCGGCCCGGGCGGTGGCCCGCTAGCGCGGCCGGCCGGGCTAGCGGGTCAGCTCGACGTCGCGCAGGCGGGCGCGGACCGAGATCAGCTGGATCTCGGTGATCCGGCCGCCGATCACGGTGAAGCCCAGCGCGCCGATGATCCGCCGCATGGGCGCGATGGCCAGGCCGGGAGCGCCGTCCACCACCGCGGGCCGGACGAACCGCGCGCCGCGCGAGTAGGTGAGCGCGTGCGCGGCCACCTCACGCGAGCCGCGCATCAGCGAGGCGGCACCGGGCGGCAGCGAGGCGCTGTCGTCGCGGAGCAGCACGTCGGGGTCGAGCAGCGCCAGCAGCCCGTCGAAGTTGCCCTCCCGCAGGGCGGCCAGGAAGGCGGCGACGACCCGGCGCTGGCGACCCAGGTCGACATGCTCGGGCGGGGCGGCGCCCTGGACCCGGCGACGGGCCCGGCTGCCCAGCTGGCGGGCCGCGGCGGGGGAGCGGTCCAGGATCGCGGCGATGTCCTCGAACGGCACGGCGAAGATGTCGTGCAGGACGAACGCCAGCCGCTCGGCCGGGGCCAGGGCATCGAGCACGACCATGAGCGCCGGGCCGACCGAGTCGGCCAGCAGCGCCTCGGCCTCGGGATCGCCGGCGCCGGGCGGCGCGGCCAGCGGCCCGGCCGCCCGCGGCCCGGCGGCGTCGGTCAGGGGATCCTCGCGGCGGCTGCGGCGGGTGCGCAGCAGCTTCAGGCACTCGCGGGCGACCGTGGTGGTCAGCCAGCCGCCCAGGTTCTCGACCTCGCTGGTATCGGCGCCGCTCAGGCGCAGCCAGGAGTTCTGCACGGCGTCGTCCGCCTCGGCCATCGAGCCGAGCATCCGGTAGGCCACCGCCCGCAGCCGAGGGCGCTGCTCCTCGAACCGCTCGGCCAGCCAGTCGGCCTCGTTCATCCGTCACATTCTCCCGTCGGAGTGGTTCACGGCCATGAACCGCCGGCCCACCCGGATGTGACCGGGGGGATCTGACCTGGAGAGGACACCGCCATGAACACCACCATCGCCCCGCGGGCCATCGCCGTCCGTGACCGGGCCGCCCGGCACCGCCTGACCTGGTACTGGCTGGCCACCGTGCTGGTCACCGCCGAACTGGGGGTCGGCGGGATCTGGGATATCGCCCGGCTGTCGTTCGTCAGCACGATCGTGGCGCACCTGGGCTACCCGTCGTACTTCCTGGTCCTGCTGGGCAGCTGGAAGGTCCTGGCCGCGGCCGCCCTGCTGGTACCGCGCCGGGCGCTGCTCAAGGAGTGGGCCTACGCGGGCGCGTTCTTCACCTACACCGGGGCCATCGTGTCCCACCTGACCACGGGCTACGACCGCGTCGAGGTGCCCGTGCTGGCCGTCCTGGCCCTGACGACCGTGCTGTCCTGGGCGCTGCGCCCGGCCAGCCGCCGCCTGGTGCCGGTCCGGGCAGCGCTCAGCTGACGCCGGGACGCCCGCACGGGAGGCCGCTGTGGTGCGTCCCCCGGCCGGGACGGCATAGTTATCGCCATGCCGCTGGCTCCGCTGATCCTGGGTCCCAACCAGCCCCGGCAGTTCTACCGCGGCGGCTCGCGGATCGCCGCCTTTCGCGGCACCACGCTGGCCTCCGACTACCTGCCCGAGGACTGGGTCGGCTCGACAACCGAGCTGTTCGGCCGCCCCGGCGCCGGCCTGACGGTGCTGGACGACGGCACGACGCTGCGGTCGGCGATCGCCGACGATCCGGTCGGCTACCTGGGCCCGGCGCACGCCGAGCGGTTCGGCGGCGACCTGGCCCTGCTGGTCAAGCTGCTGGACACCGGGGACCGGCTGCTGGTCCACTGCCACCCGCCCCGGCCGTTCGCGGCGGCTCACCTGCACAGCTGCCACGGCAAGACCGAGGCGTGGATCGTCACCGAGATCACGACTGATGCCACCGACGACAGCGCCGGTCACGTCTACGCGGGGTTCCGCGAGGACACCGATCCGGCCGTGGTGCGGGCCTGGGTGGACGCGCAGGACACGGCGGCCCTGCTCGGCTCGCTGAACAAGGTCGCCGTGGCGCCGGGCGACACCTGCCTGATCCCGGCGGGCGTGCCGCACGCGGTGGGCGCCGGCGTCACCGTGGTCGAGGTCCAGGAGCCGACCGACTTCTCCATCCTGCTGGAATGGGAGGGCTACGCGGTCAGCGGCCCGGAGGCCGGGCATCTGGGCCTGGGCTACCCGCTCGCCCTGGAGGCGCTGGACTACAGCGGCTGGGACCGTGACCGGCTCGCCGGGCTGCTGGGCGGCCGGACCGGTCCGGGTGACCAGCCTGAGCCGGGCGACCAGGCCGCGGCCGGTCCGGTCCGGCTGCTGCCCCCGCAGGCGGACGACTTCTTCCGGGTCGAGCGGATCCGGCCACGTGCGCTGCCCCTCAGCCTGGCCCCGCAGGTCGCCGTGCTGATCGTGCTCGACGGCCGCGGCCATGTGCTGAGCGAGGCGGGCGGGCTGCCGGCGGCCGGGGTGCCACGCTGTTCGTGCCCTATGGCGCGGGGACGGTCCGCCTCGAAGGCGACCTGCACGTGCTGCGGTGCATGCCCCCGGCCCCGTAATCGACAGGAGAACCCGATGACCACGACTCGCGCCAGCGAGCTGCCCGAGACCATGCGGGTGTCCGTGCTGAGCCAGCCCGGCCAGCTGGGCCTGGAGCGGCGGCCGGTGCCCGCGCCCGGCCCGGACGAGGTCCTGGTGGCCATCCGCAGCGTCGGGGTGTGCGGCTCGGACGTGCACTACTACGAGCACGGGCGGATCGCGGACTTCGTGGTCCGCAGCCCGCTGGTACTCGGCCATGAGACCTCCGGCCGCATCGTCGCGGTCGGCGCCGGGGTGGACGTCGGCCGCCTGGGCGCCCGGGTGGCCATCGAGCCCGGCACGCCGTGCGGGCGCTGTGCCCCGTGCAAGGCGGGCCGTTACAACCTGTGCCCGAACATGCGATTCTTCGCCACACCACCCGTCGATGGCGCGCTGGCCGAGTACGTGCTGACCCGCAGCGACCTGGCCTTCGACGTGCCCGACCAGGTCAGTGACGACGCGGCCGCGCTGCTCGAGCCGCTCTCGGTGGGCATCTGGGCCACCGCCAAGGCCGGCCTCACCGCGGGCAGTTCCGTGCTCATCGCCGGGGCCGGGCCCATCGGGCTGGTCACCACCCAGGTGGCGCGGGCGCGCGGCGCGACCACGATCGCGGTCACCGACATCGCGCCGCACCGGCTGGCCGCCGCCGAGCGCAGCGGGGCCACGCTGACACTGGATGCCCGCGAGGAGGCCGCGGCGGGCCAGGAGTTCGACGCGTTCATCGACTGCTCGGGCGCCCCGTCGGCGATAACCGCCGGGATCCGGGCGCTGGCCCCGGCCGGGCGGGCCGTGCTGGTCGGCATGGGCCCGGACCAGCTGACGATCCCGTTCGGGCTGCTCCAGGCCCGCGAGCTGACCATCACCGGGACGTTCCGCTACGCCAACACCTGGCCGACGGCCATCGAGCTGGCCGCCACCGGCGCGGTCGACCTGGACGCATTGGTCACCCACCGGTACGGGCTGGCCGAAGTCGGCGACGCCCTGACCTCGACCACGCAGGACGGCAACATCAAGTCGGTCATCGAGCCCTGGCGCTGAGCCCCGTTTCCCGCTCGCCTCCCGGGGTAGGTCCGGGCCGGTCTTTCCTGGAGGCGCGGATGCTGTACGTGGTGGGAGCCATCATCATCGCGGTGGGCGGCTCCGTCGTCTTCGGCGTGTATCACATCACCCACGAGAACGGGCCTGGCGAGCGTCCCTCGATGCAGTCCGCCCGGCTGGCGGTGCGGCAGTCGCGGCTGGCCTCGGGCGACCTGTGCCTGTGCGGCGGCACCCTCGGCGCGGCCGAGGTGGCGTCGGCCCGGTACGGGTCGCTGCGGGGGTGCTCGGGGTGCGGCCGCTACTGGACCGAGGACGGCCGCCGGGTCATCCGCCGCCGCGTGGTCCGCGATCAGCGCCGGGCGGCGCGGCCGCTGCGGCCGGGCCGCAAGTGAGCCCGCGCTAACTGCGGTCCATCCGGCGGAAGGTGATCTCCTGGATCAGCAGCCGGATGGTGGCGGCGGCCGGGATCGCGACCAGCGCGCCGACCAGGCCGAGCAGCGCGCCGCCGAGCAGCACGGCCACCACCGTGACCACGGCGGGCACCTGGACTGTGCGGCCCATGATCCGGGGCACCACCAGGTAGTCTTCGGCGATCCGGTAGCCCACGTAGAAGGCCAGCGTGGCCAGGGCCACGGGAATCGACACGGTCAGCGCGACCAGCGTCACGATGGCCCCGCCGACGGTGGAGCCGACCACCGGGATCAGGTCCAGCAGCGCCACCAGCAGCCCGAGCAGCGCCGGGTACGGGATGCCCCAGCCGACCATCCACAGGTAGGTGCCGAGCCCGGCGATTAGCGAGGTCAGGACGTTGCCGAGCACGTAGCCGCCGACCTTGGTGAAGACCTCGTCCCCGAGCAGGATCACCCGGGCCCGCCGGGAGTGCGGGGCCAGCCGGTACAGGAACAGCTTCAGCCGGGGCAGGCCGGCCAGGAAGTAGACCGTCAGCACCACCACGACCAGCAGCGAGGTGGCGGCGCTGAGCACGACCTCGCCCGCGCCCAGCACGCCGCCGACGATGGAGGTGCCCCGGCTGGTGAGCAGCTTCTGCAGCCGGTCCTCGAGGTGGTAGCGGTTGTTGAGCCGGCCGAGCTCGGAATGCGGGTCCCTGAGCGCGTGCAGGTACTGCGGCAGGTGGTGGGCCAGCAGCGTGGCCTGGCTGGTCAGCGGCGGGATGGCGGCGGCCAGGAACACCGCGCCCACGCCCAGGACCGCGATCAGCACGACCAGGACCGCGGACCAGCGCGGCAGTCGGCGGCGAGTCAGCCAGGACACCGCCGGGTCGAGCCCGGCGGCGACGAACAGGGCCAGGCCGATCAGCACCAGCACGCCGCGGGCCCGGATCAGCAGCTCGACCACGCCGTAGGTGACCGCCACGCCGGCCGCCGCCATCATGCCGATGAAGAACGGCGAGCGCCGGTCCAATGGGCGCCCCGGCCGGCCCAGGCCGCCGGTCTCCTCAGCGACCTTGGCCGCCACCTCGACCGCTTCCTGGATCTTGTCGTCGGCGGCCGGGCTGGCCTCCACCGCCTCGCCGGCCCGCGCCGCGGGACCCGCCTCCGGCGTTTCCCTCGGCCCGGGAACCGGGGGCTCGTGATTCCTGGTCACCATGGTGCTGCGCCTCCCGCCCCCGGCCCGGCTCCCGGCCGGCCTCGGCTAGCACGGCCCGGTCGGCCGGGCTGGCAACTGCCGCCGTGCAGTTACCGCAGCGGCTATGGTCCAAACCCGCCGGGCGGCGGCCAGCCCGGTCACTGACCGCGCGTGAGAGCGTTGACCTGAGCCGCGAGGCGAGCTAGCCGGCCACGATCAGGTCGCTGACGGGCTCGGGGTCGCCCACGACCGTGGCCGACGCGCCCCGGCGGACGAACTCCCGGCCCGGCGGCCACATAGCCGTGAACTGGTCGCCGCTGGCTGGGTCATAGCGGATGTAGCTGACCTCGGCGATGTCGACGGCGAACAGGTGGAACTCACCGGGCACCGGCGCCCAGTCCAGGCTGGCCGCCACCGCGTCGGCGTAGCGGCGCTGCACCGCCGGATCGGCCTGCGCCCGCGCGATGCCGCGGACCTTGAACTCGCCTTCGGTCCCCGCGCGGCTGGTGATCACGCTGTGCACCAGGACCCGCGGATCGCGCCGCAGGTCCCTGGCCTTGGTCGACTGCCACATCATGGACAGCCACAGGTCATCGTCCAGCAGCAGCGGCTCAACCGGGCTGAGCCGGGGCGTGCCGTCGCGGCGTATCGTGGCCACCAGCAAGACGCCGGGGTCGATCAGCCGCTGGCGCCCGAGCCGGGCCAGCCGGGGCTGACCGCGTTCCAGGTCTGACCAGTGCATGGATCCTCCTCAGGGAGGCTCTCCTCTCCGCGGCCCCGATTCCTCAGTCCGGACTATCAGCGGCCACCGACAAAACACCGCCGGCCCCATGCCCGGCGGGCAGGATGGGTAGGAGACCCATGGCCGCCCGCGGAGCACATTCCGGGGGAGCGCATTCCCAGGGGAGCAACTGTCCGGCCGGAACCCGAAGGGGGTTAGACATGCCGTGGTTCCCGGACTTTCTCGGCGCCGTCGAGCTGGCCCGCCAGCAGACGCGCGCCGCCGGCCAGGCCGACCCGGTGGCGCTGTACTTCAAGGCACTCGACTCGGGTGACTCGCGCGCCCTGGAGAGCGTGTGGCCGGGCCGGGTGGTGATCTACGATCCCCGCGCGGGCGAGGTCCGCGGGCACCGGCAGCTGCGGCAGTTCGTCAGCCATAACGAGAGCTGGCTTGCCGGCCTGCAGGCCCGCACCGAGACCGTGGCCAGCACGGTCGTCGGCGGGCGCGCCGTGGTGGAACTGCTGGCCCACCTGAATGAGGACGGCCGGAAGCTGGCCTGGCCGGTGGCGGTCGTGGCCGAGTCACCCGACGACCGGTCGGTGGTGTTCCGCACGTACTGCAGCCAGTGGCCGGTGTTCGGCCATCACTACGTCCGGGCCCCCATACTCAAGCCGCAGCCGGGCATGGCCAGCGACGTCATCGGCCGCTATCAGGCCGGGGTGGCCGCGGGTGACGCCGACGCGGTCGTCAGCACCTTCGAGCCGGACGGCTACTTCCGCGGGGCCACCGGCCCGGACGACATGCACCGTGGCCACCGCGAGCTGCGCTCCTACTTCACCCGGCGGCTCAGCGCCGGCGGCATCAGCGTCCAGGACTGCGCCGTGACCGACGACGGGGCGCGCTGCGCGGTCGAGTACAACATCGTCCGCTGGGGCCCGCGTGACCTGCCCGCCCAGGCGGGCATCGCGGTGTTCGACCGCGGGCCGGACGGGCTGCTGGCCGCGGCCCGCATCTATGACGACGTCCAGCCGCCCGCCGAGATCCAGGCTCAGTAGCCCGTAGCCGAGTAGCCGGGCTGCCGGTCAGGGCTTCCGGCCGACCGCGCACCACATGGAGGAGGGGCGGCTGGCGGTCAGGTCGCCGTCCGGCCGCCACCTGGCGACCGCGACCACCCCGGGCTCGACCAGCTCAAGCCCGTCGAAGAACCGGGCCGTCTCCTCCTGGCCCCGCAGCGTGGCCTGGTCGGCGCTACGCTCGTTGTAGCGCTGGATTGACTCGCCCCGGTTGGGGTTGAAGTCGTCGGTCGGATGGGAGACGACCAGGAAGCTGCCCGACGGCAGCGCGTCCACCAGGCGGGCCACCAGCGCGTACGGGTCCTCGGCGGCCGGAATGAACTGGAGCACGGCCAGCAGCATGAGCGCCGTCGGCTGGCTGAAGTCCAGCGTCTTCGCGGCCTCGGCCAGGATGGCGTCCGGGTCGTGCAGGTCGGCCTGGATGTAGGCGCAGGCCCCCTGCCGGGTGCTGGTCAGCAGCGCCCGGGCGTGGGTCAGCACGATCGGGTCGTTGTCGACGTAGACGATTTTGGTGTCCGGGGCGTCCTGCTGGGCCACCTCGTGGGTGTTGCTGGCCGCCGGGATGCCGGTGCCGATGTCCAGAAACTGCCGGATGCCGGCCTCGCCGGTCAGGTAGCGCACCGCACGAGCCAGGAACGCGCGGTTGGACTGCGCGGCCCGGGCCAGCTCGGGGTAGGCCTTGAGGGCCAGCTCGCCCGCCTCGCGGTCGGCGGCGAAGTTGTCCTTGCCGCCCAGCCAGTAGTCATAGATCCGAGCCGGATGCGCCACGCTCGTGTCAATGACCGGCGCCTGCCCGGCGCCGTCGCCAGCCCCCGCGTCGACGCGACCGCCGTCCGAACCCATCCCCATCGGGCACGCCCCTTCCTGGCCCCGCACTGCTTCCCGCCAAGCCTAGTGCGGCGGGCGTGCCGGACCGGCCACGAACCGGCGCATGACCGGACGATCCGGTGTGCGCCGGGCCGCCTCCGCGAAGCCGTGCGCCGCGAAGGTCGCGGCCACGCCGGGGAACAGGTTCCTGGTGTGCGCGGGCACCGCGGTGTCCACCGGGTACGCCTCCACTGCCGGGGCGCCGGAGGCGGCCACCGCGGGCAGTGCCGCCGCGATCAGCGCGCTCATCACGCCCTGGCCGCGGTGCCCGCGCCGCACGTAGAAGCACGGCAGCGACCACACCGGCACGTCGTCCACCGGCTGCAGGTACCGGGCCCGGGCCAGCCAGGCCAGGTCGGCCCGCGGGGCCAGCTCGCACCAGCCCACGGCCCGGTCCCCGGCCAGCGCGACCAGGCCCGGCGCCGGGCCGCCTTCGGCCAGCCGCCGCAGGTCGCGCCGGTTGTCTTCGCGCGGCCGGCGCGCGTCCACCGGCCCGATGCGCCAGTACATGCACCAGCAGCCGCCGGATGCCCCGAACCGGCCGAACAGGTCCTCCAGCGCGGGCCAGCGCTCCGCGGTCAGCGGCTCGATCGTGAGGTCCATCGTGACGTCTCCGTTCACGCGATCCTGTAACACAACTCATAGCCAGCCTGGAGTCGGCCGCTCCATGATGACCGGGTGGACCTGGCTGATCCCGCTGTCGCCCCGGTCCGGTCCCGGCTGGCGACCCTGAGCCAGCTGGCCCGGGTCGAGACCCTGCTGGCCATTGTCGCCTTCCTGGCCCTGTGCGGCGCCGCGCTCAGCGTCACGCCCCGCCTGGTGGAGCCAGACGACTACGCCTACCAGGCCTCCATCGTGGGCGTCACCCAGGGCCACCCGCTGACCCTGTCCACCGCCCAGGCCGGGGCGCTGGCCCGGCACCTGGGCCAGCTGTTCGGCCCCCGCGGCCAGGCCGCGCCGGTGCAGTGGGTGCAGTTGCCGGACCGGCGGTGGATCAGCGAGAAGGATCCCGGCTATCCGTTCCTGGCCGTGGTGTTCCAGGAACTGGGTCTTATCCGGCTCGCGCCGCTGTGCTTCGGCGCGCTCGCCTGCCTGGGCCTGTTCGCCGGCGGGCGCCGGTGGCTGGGCCGCTACGGGGGCACCGCGGCCGTGGTCCTGTTCTGCTCGTCGGGCGCGGCCATGCTGTTCGCCTGGCGCGACTACATGCCCACGTTCACCGACGCCGCGCTGATCGCGGCGGGCACCGGGACGCTGGTCTGGGCCGTCCTGGCCGTGGAGGCCAGCCAGGCCCGGCGGACCTGGGCCGGGCTGGCCGCCTTCGTCGCCCTGGAGGCGGCGGCGTTCACCCGGTACACCGACATCGTGGTCCTGGGCTGCGCGGCGCTGACCGTGCTCGTCGTCTGGCGGCGGCGCGCGGCCCGGCTGCCCGGCTCCGCCGTGGCCTGGTGGCTGGGCTCGGCCGCGGTGTTCGCCGCGTTCACGGCCGTCTTCGACAGCCTGGTCTACGGCGGCCCGCTCACGTCCGGGTACCGGCCCGGCGAGATCCAGTTCAGCCTCAGCGCCGTCGGGCCCAACCTCCGGTACATGCCCGTCCGCCTGATCGAGACCATGCCCCTGCTGGTGCTCGGGCTGGCCGCGGTGGCCTGGATCGTCGTCCGCGCCGTGGCCGCCCGCCGGGACGCGGCCCGGGCCCCGGCCCGCCGCGACCTGGGCGTCGCGGCGGCGCTGTTCGCCGCGTGGCTGGGCCTGTGGGGGCTGTACGCCGCCTACACCTGGACCGCCGGACCAGGGCTCAGCAACCTCCAGGCGGTCCGGTTCTACCTGCCCGCGCTCGGCTCCATGTCGCTGCTCGGCGCCTGGCTGGTCACCCGGCTGCCGCGCCGGGCCGGGCTGGCCGCGGCCATATCGGCGGGCGTCGCCGGACTGCTGTTCGCGCTCGGCGGCTGGTCCTACGCCGGCATGGTGAGCTCCCCGTTCGGGAACCTGACCCACGTGGCCCGGCCATGCCCCGGTCACCGGGCCGCGCCGGGCGGCGGATCCGGCACCGGCCGCATCGTCTGCGCCGGCCGGATCAAGGGCGTCAGGGGCCCAGTGCCGGCCCCGGTTCGTCAGCGCCCCTGAGGTAGGCCAGCACGGCCAGCACCCGGCGGTTGGTGTCGTCGGTCTGCGGCAGCCGGAGCTTGGCCAGGATGTTGCCGATGTGCTTGCCCACCGCGGCCTCGGACACCACTAGCTGCCGGGCGATGGCGGCGTTGGAGTGGCCCTCCGCGACCAGCGCCAGCACCTCGTGCTCCCTGGCCGACAGCGCGGTCAGCGGGTCGCGGCGGCGCCGCACGAGCTGGCGGACCACTTGCGGGTCGACCACGGTGCCGCCGGCCGCCACCCGGCGCAGCGCGGCGACGAACTCGGCCACGTCCGCCACCCGGTCCTTGAGCAGGTAGCCGACGCCCCTCCATCGCCCGAGTCGAGCAGCTCGGCGGCGTAGCGGTACTGGACGTACTGACTGAGCGCGACCACCGGCAGCCCCGGCCAGGCCTGGCGCAGCTCCACCGCCGCGCGCAGCCCCTCGTCGGTAAAGCCAGGCGGCATCCGGATGTCGGTGATGACCAGGTCGGGGGAGTGCTCGGCGACCGCGGCCCGGAGCGCGTCGGCGTCACCGACGACGGCCACCGGCTCGAAGCCGAACCGCTCGAGCAGCCCGGCCAGGCCCTCACGCAGCAAGACCCCGTCCTCGGCCAGCACTACCCGCACGGCACCTCCACGCGCAGCACGGTCGGGCCGCCGTCCGGGCTGGACAGCAGCATCCGGCCGCCGGCCACTGCCACCCGGTCGGCCAGTCCGGTCAGCCCGGTGCCGCGGGCCGGGCTGGCCCCGCCCCGGCCATTGTCGGTGATCTCCACGGTCAGCATCCCGTCTCGCTGGCGCGCCGTCACCCGCGCGCTGGTGGCGGCACTGTGCTTGGCGATGTTGGTCAGCGCCTCGGCCACCACGAAGTAGGCCGTGTTCTCGACCGCGGCCGGCAGCCGCCCGGCCAGGTCGGCCGCCACCGACACCGGGATCGGCGCGGCGTCGGCCAGCTCGCCGATGGCCGCGGGCAGCCCGAGGTCGGTCAGCACCTGCGGCTGGATGCCGTGGATAAGCTCGCGCAACTCGGCCATCAACTGCTTGGCCTGCTCGTGCGCGGCGGCCACCGGCTCGGCGGAGGGCGAGTCCGGCGGCAGGTCCAGCCGGGCCAGCCCGAGCTGCAGGGTCAGGCTGACCAGCCGCTGCTGGGCACCGTCGTGCAGGTCGCGCTCGATGCGCCGCCGCTCGGCCTCGAACGCGTCCGCCAGCCGGGCCCGCGATCGCGACACCTCGGTCAGCTCGGCGCGCAGGTCGTCGGCCGGCCCGTCCAGCAGCAGCGCACGGGCCACGGCGGCCTGCCCGCCCGCCGTCAGCGTCAGCAGGTACGGCAGCAGCGGGAACACCAGCACGCCGGCGATCGCGTAGGGCACGGCCTGGCCCACGGTGGCGACCGTGCCGAACACCAGCGCCACCGGGCTGCTGCCCGGCTGCTGGGCCAGGACCAGGAACGGCCCGGCGATCAGCACCGCGGCCAGCGGCACGGTGAACAGCGCCGCGGCCGACAGCACCGGGGCCACGGTGGCCAGCAGGACCGCGTAGCCCACCTCGCGCCAGGTGCCCGGGTCGGCATAGCGGGCCCGCAGCGGCCCGAACGATCCCAGCCGGCCGCCGCCGGATGCCGCTCGCTCCCGGCCGGGCGGTTGTCGGCCAGCCGCAGGCGCCGCCGCTCCAGCCGGGCCAGCGGCGGCGCGACCAGCGGCCCCAGCCCGGCGATCAGCGCCGCGCCGAGCAGCACCAGCACCACGATCACCCCGGCCCCGTGCTCGCCCGACGCCAGGAGCCCGACCAGCACCAGCCACGGCACGGCCAGCGCGGCCGCCGCCACTATGGCCACCAGCTGAGTGGTCAGCAGGTAGCCCGCCGAGCGCCACGGCCAGGAGCTGATCAGCAGGCGGCGCCAGGTCACCGCCGCCAGCGCGGTCTGCGGGCTGCCCGTGCGCATGCCCTTCACGGTAGCCCGCGCTGGGCTCGCTGCCGGCGAGGCTGCCACTAGCCCGCGGGTATGCCTAGCCCTACCCCCGTTTCGGGGCCTGGGCGTAGTGCCTGCCGCCCGGCCCGCTGGTTGCCTGGAGCGCAGTCGCCCGACCGCGTCGAAAGGCTGCTGAACCGTGCAGTACCCCCGATCACTCATCCCGCTGACCCTGGCCCTGGCCGCCGCCGCGGGCCTGCTCGCGCTATGCGGCTGCGGCAGCACCCGGACCATCCACGCTCAGCAGGTCCTGCGCTTCCGCTCGGCCCGCCTGGTCATAGACGACCCCGACACCGACCTCCGGCTGGTGCCCGGCGCCGGCCCGGCATCCGCGTCCAGCGCTGGGTCAGCGGCACTGCCGCCCGGCCCGGTCACGCGACGTGGACCCTCAGCGGGGACACCTTGCGGCTGTCGGTGGACTGCACCGGGCTGGTCTTCCACTGCGGCGCCCGGTTCCAGGTCGCCGTGCAGGCCCGGCTGCCGGTGGTGATCGACGGCGGCGGGGGCTCCGTCCAGCTCCGCGGCCTGTCGGGTCCGGTTCGGGTCAGCACCGCCGCCGGGGACATCACCGCGTCGGCGCTGCGCTCGCCGACCGTGCGCGTCACGTCCAGCCAGGGCAACGCGGATGTCGGCTTCGCGGCCGCCCCTCGATTTGTCGATATCAGCTGCACCAGCGGCAGCGCCACGGCGAGGGTGCCGGTCTCCGGGCACCGCTATCGCGTCGTCGTCACCGCCGGCACCGGGTCCGCCCGGACGCGGGTCCGCGACTATCGGCTGAGCCGCAGCGTGATCCGGGTGATGACCAGTAACGGCAGCGCGCTCGTGGTTCCAGCGTCCTAGAGACGGCCCTGTTATCTATCGCCAGACGAGAAGGGCGCATCAACATGCTGCTAGAGCTCGTGGATGTGGCCAAGGCCTACCGGGGCGGCCCGCGGGGCGTGGACGGCGTGACCTTGCGGCTCGGCCCCGGGCTGGTCGGGCTGCTCGGCCCTAACGGCGCCGGCAAGTCATCGCTGATGCGCATCGCGGCCACCGTGACCCGCCCGACCAGCGGCCAGGTGCTGTTCGACGGGGCCGACGCCGTGGCCCGGCCCGACCCGCTGCGCCGCCGCCTCGGCTACCTGCCGCAGGACTTCGGCGTCTACCCGCACTTGTCGGCGCGGGAGTTCCTGTCCTACCTGGCCGCCGTGAAGGGGCTGCCCGCGAAGGCCGCCCGCGTCCGCATCGGCGAGCTGCTGGAGCTGTTCGGCCTGGCCGGGAGCCGGCCGCCGCCCGCTGGGCAAGTACTCGGGCGGGATGCTGCGCCGGGTGGGCATCGCGCAGGCCCTGCTGGCCGACCCGCGGGTGCTGATCGTGGACGAGCCCACCGCGGGCCTGGACCCCGAGGAGCGGGTGCTGCTGCGCAACCTGCTGTCCGACCTGGCCGCCGACCGCGTGGTCCTGCTGTCCACGCACATCGTCTCCGACGTCGAGTCGGTGGCCTCCGACATCGCGATCATGGCCGGCGGCTGGCTCCGGCAGCGGGGCCGCCCGCAGGACCTGCTGCGGCAGGCCGAGGGGCTGGTCTGGGAGCTGACTGTGCCCGCCGGCGTGCTGAGCCAGCTCCGCGAGCAGTTCCTGGTCAGCCGCATGGTCCGCACCGAGTCGGGGGTGCGGGTGCGCGTGCTCGCCCCGGCGCCGCCCAGTGCGGACGCGGTTCCCGCGGTGCCGGACCTGGAAGACGCCTACCTCACGATCATCCACGCGGCCGGCGTCGGCCGGTCACCGCACGGCGTGCGGCGCGACGGCCCGGCCGAGGTGCGGCAGTGACCGGCCGGGCGCTGTCCGCCCTGGCCGTGGCCGACTTCCGCGAGCGGTCCCGGCAGCCGGCCTACCTGGTCACGCTGGCCGCCGCCATCGCCCTGGGTTACCTGGCGCTGCCGCCGGCCAGCTCGGTGTGGGTGGTGATGAACGCCGGCGGCTACCGCGGCGTCGACAACAGCGCCTATGCCGGCACGGTCACCGCGCTGGCCGGCAGCCTGTGGCTGATGATCGGCGGGTTCTACGTGGTGCGCGGGGCCATCACCCGCGACGAGCAGGCGGGTGTCGGCCAGGTGCTCGCGGCCACCCCGCTGCGCAGCGCCGGCTACCTGGTCGGCAAGTTCCTCAGCAACCTCATGGTCCTGGGCTCCATGGCCGCCGTGCTGGCGGTGACCGCGCTGGCCCTCCAGCTGGCCCGCGGCGAATCCGCCGCGGTCCGCCCCGGCGCGCTGCTGCTGCCGTACGTGCTGCTGACCCTGCCCGTGCTGGCGATCACCGCCGCGGCGGCAGTGCTGTTCGAGACCGTGCCGGTGCTGCGCGGCGGGCTGGGCAACGTGGCCTGGTTCTTCTTCTGGATATTCGCGGCC
Source organism: uncultured Actinomycetota bacterium (assembly GCA_963730265.1). Classification (GTDB taxonomy): domain Bacteria; phylum Actinomycetota; class Actinomycetes; order Streptosporangiales; family Streptosporangiaceae; genus DASUBV01. Next base: position 1,463,053 of record CAVSRG010000009.1, on the reverse strand, counting down.
ATCGCGGGCGGCGGCGCCCCGCTGGGCGGGCTGGGCACGGTGGCGGCGTCCATGCGCCAGGCCATGGCGGCCCAGCACCGGAGGTCCGCCGCCGAGTTCAGCCTGGGCTTCACCAAGCTGGACCACCCGCTGCGGACGTTCAGCTGGGCCGGGCTGCATCCCGCCGCCGGGTTCGTCCTGGCCCGGCTCGTGCTGATCCTCGTCGCGGCCGGGCTGGCGGCCCTGCCGGCGCTCTGGTTCGGGCGGTTCGATCCGGCTCGCGTTCGGGGACGGCGGGCGGCGACTGGCCCGGCGGGGGTGCGTCCGGCCGGGGTGAGCCCGGTTGGCGAGGGTCAGGCCGACGTGGGTCAGGGCGGGCGTGCGGCCCGGTCGTACCGGCCGCTGCCGACGCCGGCCAGGGGCCGGTCCGGGCTCGCGGCCGGGCGCCTGCTGGCCGGGGAGGTCCGCATCCTGGTCCAGGGCGTCTCCCGGTGGTGGTGGCTAGTCGCCGCCGGCCTGACCGTGCTCAGCCTGGCCGTGCCGGGGGACCTGGTCCGGCCCGCCGGGGCCAGCACCGCGCTGCTGCTGTCCGCCGCCTGGATCTGGCCCGTGCTGATCTGGTCCCGGCTCGGCACCCAGCGCCGCGAGAACGGCCTCGACACCCTGCTTGACGCCTATCCCGCGGTCTACCGCCAGCTGGCCGCCGAATGGCTGGCCGGCCTGCTGCTCACCGTCGCGCTCGGCGTGGGCCCGCTGCTGCGCCTGGCCATCGCCGCCGACGGCGCCGGAGCGGCGGCCTGGGCCGGCGGCGCGCTGTTCATTCCCTCGCTGGCGCTGCTGCTCGGCACGGTCAGCCGCACTCACCGGGTGTTCCAGGTCCTCTACCTGATCCTGTGGTACGCCGTCGTCAACCACGTCGCCGCGGCCGACTACATGGGCACCGTGCTGGTCCGCGGCCGCCCGGCCGGGCCCGGCCCGGCGCTGGTCGGCGGGGTGGCGCTGGCCATGCTGGCCGCCGCGTTCGCCATCCGCGGCCTGCGCCATGCCTCCCGCTGAGGCCGGGGCCGCGCCAGGGCCGGTCAGCCGTGGGATGTCGTGAAGAGGCCGTGGCCGCCGTTCGCGATGTAGTCGCCGATGGAGATGCACTCCCGACGGCGCTGGCAGGAGACGGCCTCGACCGTGGCGTAGATGCTGCCGAGCGCCGACAGGCCGGGCACGTGCTCGGCTTTCCAGGTACCGCGTGTCTCAACGGCCACGAACGCGTGGAAATTGCTGATGGTGTGCCCATCGCCGTTGCGGTTGGTGAGCCAGTACCCGCCCGCGGCGCAGTTACCGGTGCCGGCGCAGGACACCGAGGTCGGCCAGGTGACCGCGTCGGAGGGCAGGCCGCGGACGGCGTGAATGGTGCTCCACGAGCCGTGGGCCTGCACGGCCTCGAGCATCGGGCCGTCGACGGGGACGCTGTCCTCGCTGTTCGCGTCCGTGGCGTAAGCCCCCAGCGCGGTGCACTGGCCCGGCGCGGTGCAGGTCAGGGCGGTGATGTTCTCCGTGTCGACGGAGTACGGGAGCGTGATCGTGCCGCTCAGCCGGGAGGCCGGATGCCAGGTGCCCCCGGCCTCCGTGACGGTGAACATCCCGACCGGGGTCCCGGTGTCGTCGTCGCCCTCGGTACCCGCGGCCGAGCAGTCGCCCGGCTGAGTGCACGACAGCGCGCTGATGTAGCTGGCCCCGAGCGCCGCGCTGCCGGCCAGGGGCCGCGCCCGGCCCCACCGGCCGGCCCGGACGGTGACGACGTAGGGCTCGTCGTTGTGGACGGCGTGATCGCGGTAGTCGCCGGCCGCCGTGCAGGAGTCCCCGGTGTCACAGGAGATCACCGCGACGCGGGCGGCCCAGCTCCCGGTGAGTGCGGCCAGGCCCGGCACCGGCTGGGCCTGGCTCCAGGTTCCGTTGTGCTCGCTGAGCACGAACGGCCGGCTGCCGCGGCCGAAACTCTCCGGCTTCTCGGCCTGGCCCGACAGCGCGCACCAGCCCGTCCGGCCGCAGGCCAGTGCCGAGACCTGGCTCCAGTCGCCGGGGTACAGGCCGCCAGGCCGGGCACGGGCTGCGCCCTGCTCCACGACCCGTGCGCGAGGCGGGCGATCATGACCTTCTGCGCGCCATGGCTCTCTGGCGGTGTGGCGGCGAGGACGCAGTCGCCGGCCGAGCTGCAGGCGAGCGCCAGGCCGGGTCCCTGCCCGGCGCGCAGGCCCGGCACCTGGCGCGGCGCGCCCCAGGTGCCGTTGTGCCGGGTCACGCTGAATAACTGGCCCGTGCCGCCGGTGCCCGACTTGGCGTAGGCGACGGTGCAGTCCTGCGGGGACGAGCAGGAGGCGCCGACGTAGTCGGGCGCGGTGTAGACCTCCGACCCGCCCTGGAGGCTCACGCCCGGCACGACCTGGGCGTTGCTCCAGCCGCCCACGCCAGCGGCCGTGGCCGTGGCGCAGCCGGTGGCCGCGATGGCCACGACTAGCAGCCAGCGCATGGACCCGCCGTTCCCGAAGCTGCCGGGCGCATCACCAAAAATGCCACATTTCGTAGACGGCGCGCCGGAGCCATCGGTTGACACCGGCCCGCGCCGATCCCGCCTCGACGGCACTAGCCGCCGATGAGCGCGGTGATCGCCGAGCTGTCGGTCGCCGTCCGGCCGGTCAGGCGCTGGTAACGCCGGACCAGGTCCCTGGCCCGGGCTCGCCGTCCGAGCCGGCGCTCGGCCCGCAGCAGCGGGTGGCGCCCGGGCGGCGGGAAGGCGGCCGCCAGGTCGGCCGCCAGCGCGGGCCGGTCGGCACCGGCCCGGCGCAGTATCCAGGCCGCGCCCGGGTCGAGCGTGACCAGCGCCAGGGCCAGATGCTCGGGCCGGTGCCGGCGCTCACGACGGGCCAGCGCCAGCCGCAGCGACGCGGCCCAGATCGCCTGCGCGTCCAGGCCCAGCGGCGGGCGCATCCGCGCGCAGCGCCGCCGGGCCCGGCTCGCGCCGAGCGGGAACACCGGATCGGGGCCCGCCGGCCGATCGAGCGGAACAGTCCCGGCCAGGCCGTCCAGGCCCGGGCCGAGCGCGGCCAGCAACTCGCGGTCGGCGGCCGCGCCCGCCCCGGCCGGGGCCGCCGTCACCACCGCGTCCCGGACCGCCGCCGCTGTCGCTCCGTGCCGGGCCAGGAACTGCGCTGGCCGGCCTTCCTGCCGGGCCAGTGCGAGCAGCAGGTGCTCGCTGCCGGCGCGCTGGTGCCCCAGGTCACGGGCCGAGCCCAGGGCCTGCCGCAGGAGGTCCTGAAGCTCGGCCGCCTCACCACCGAACATGATCGTCATCCCTCCTGGCGGCGGTACTTGCGGTGCACCGTCTGCTTGGTCACGCCCAGCCGCGCCGCGATGTCCTGCCAGGACCAGCCCGCCCGGCGCGCCGCCGCCACCTGCTCGGCCTCGAGCTGCTCGGCCAGCCGGCGCAGCCGGGCCGCCGCTCGCAGGCCCGCGTCCAGGTCCGCGGCGCGCACGGCCAGTTCCACCTGAGCCATCACATCGGGCATATCGTCAGCATATGCTGACGAGTCGGCTCGCCGCCAGTGCGCGCCGGTATTCTGCCCGTCGTGATCACCGAATACGTCGTGCCCGGAGACGCGGTCTTTCCCGAGGGCATCACCGAGGATCCCGACGGCGTCACGTTCTTCGTCTCCAGCGAGCACGACGGCACCATCTTCCGCGGGCGGGCCGACACTCCCCAGCTTGAGCCGTGGCAGCCGGCCGGGGCGGACGGGCGGACCCAGGCCCTCGGCCTGGCGGTGGACGGGGCCGGGCGGCTGCTGGTCTGCGGCGGGTCGACCGGGCACCTGTTCGCCTACGGCACCCGGAGCGGCGAGCTGGTCGCCCGGCGGACCGTGCCCTCGGACCCGGCCCTGCTCAACGACGTGTGCGTGACCGGCGGCTACGCCTATGTCACCGACTCCCAGCGCCCGGTGATCTGGCGCGTCCCGGTCTCGGGCGACATCGGCGAGCCCGAGGAATGGCTCGACCTGACCGGGCACGGCGCGGCGGCGGGGGAGCTGCACTACCTCAACGGAATCGTGGCCGCGCACGATGGGGCCATGCTGCTGGTGGCCGCTCAGGGCACCGGCGTGCTGTGGCGGGCGGACGTCGTCGCCCGCACCGCCAGCGCGGTGGACCTGGCCGGCGAGCGGGTCAACGGCGACGGCCTGGCCTTCGCGGGCGGCCTGCTGTACGCATGCGACAACACCGATGAGCCGGACGGCTCGGTCCGCTACTGGCTGACCGCGCTGCGGCTGTCCGCCGACGCCCGCGCCGCCACGCTGGCCGGCCGCTGGGAGCGCCCGCTGGCCGACACCCCGACGACGCTGGCCTACCTTGACGGCCGCCTGTACCTGGTGAACTCCCAGTTCGGCGCCCGCCGCCGCGGCACCGCGGCACCGCCGTTCACCGTCAGCGCCCTGGCCCCGCCGGCCTAGCGGTCCGCCCAGGCTAGGGCCAGGCTAGGGGAGCAGCGCGGCCATCTGCTGCCGGGAGTAGCCGAAGAGCTTCATCCAGGCGGCGGCGTCAAAGCCCTTCTCGGGATTCGAGACGCGCACGGACACATAATCGTCCGGGCTGATATCCGCGCGGAATCCCTGCCGCACGTACTCGCCATGCAGGTAGTTGTCGATGATGACCCCGCACTGGGCCGCCGGCGCCGCGGCCATGGCCTGGCGGAGGATGTCGGAGTTGTTCAGGCGGACGACCGCGATGGGCGCCGCCCCGGCCAGGCCCGTCCCGCCGGGCACCGCGACGCCCATGGTGAACGACAGCCGGACCCGCATCTGGGCGTGCGCCGCCATGTCCTGGTTGCGGGCCAGCAGCTCGTCGTTCAGGTGGCGCGGCATCACGGCCAGCACCCGCCCCGGCTCGGTGTGCGGCGGGAACATCAGCAGCCGGGCGTCGCCCTGGTCCTGCGCCTCGACCAGCTCCGGCCGGATGCCCGCCTCGGCCAGGCTGACGTCGAGCAGGTCGGCGAGGTCGTCCTGGCTCATCTTCTGCAGGCGCACGGCCAGACGGCTGTACCCGACGATGTCGGCGAAGGCGTACAGCGCGCTGACCGGTCCGCCGCGGGCCTCCTCGGCGGCCGGCTGCTCCGCGGGCCACCGTTCCGGAGCGTTGTTGACCTGCTGGTTTCCGCTCCCTATCTGGAACCCCTGACCGGAAACCGAGCCGATGTTGAAGTGATCACTCATGTCCGCTGACTCCTGGAGGCGAGGTGCCCTAATGAGACTGGGAGCTGGCCGTATTCCGCTGGACGTTGCCGCTGCCGAGCTGGATGCCGCTGCCCGAGACCGACCCGACGTTGAAGACGTCGCCGTTGATGACGCTGTTCGCGCTGCCCTCGAAGGCGGAGACGTCGACGCCCTTCTCGGCCAGGTAGTCCTGCACGGTCTCCAGCAGCAGGCGCTGGAAGATCTTGTTGTACTTCTCCACGTCCAGCTCGTGCAGGTAGCTGCCGATGGCGTGATCGGCGCCGCGCTCCCGGATGCTCATCAGCGCGCCGAAGTCGCCCGCCGAGGATCCGTGGGTCGACAGGGCCTTCTGCTCCATCTGCCATTCGCGCATCCCCACGGAGAGGGCCCGGCCGAGCTCGACCGGCAGGTAGGCGATGGCCTTGAACACGGTCCTGAGCGACCGGGAGATCGTCATCCCGAGGAACCGGCCCGATGACATGGCGGGCACCAGGTCGATCGTCCGGTACAGGGGCTTGATCGGCGGCAGCGCGGTCAGCACGAACTGGAGGTAGAACATGCGCCCCTCGACCGCGGCGTAGACGAATACCGACACCGCGACGCCCTGGTCGACGCCCTCCAGCACCTGCTGGCCCTGGCTCGTGACCGGCGGTCCCTCGTCGCTGACCGACACCTGCTGGTAGTAACGCAGGCCGCTCTGCGGGTGCCGGATCACGGCCTCGATGGCCTCGCCCGACGCATGGGAGTAGGGCGTGATCAGGCTCATGTCAACCAGCGGGCTGGTCCAGAACTGCCGCCCGGGCCCGATCAGCCGGTCGCTCACCGTCAGCGCGGCGATCCGCTCGTTGACCGGCAGGCGAGGATCGTTCAGCCCCAGCAGGCGCTCGCGGATCTTCTGGTGCAGCTCGACGGGGTCGATCGGGACGAAGCCGTCAGCGCCCGGGCGGACCCGCAGCGGCTGCCGGGTCGGATTGGCCGCCTCGAGCTTGACCGCGATGGACCAGTGCTCCTTGACCTCGCCGTCGATGGCCAGCCGCCCGCCAGTGCCGATGAACGGGTCCTCGGTCGCGTACAGCGTGATGTTTCCCCACTGGGCGCCCTCGACCAGGTTGATCCGGGCCTCGGCCGGCCCGGAGGCGGGGCCGGGCGGGGGCGCGTTGAGCTGGAGGTGCTGCATCAGAGTGCGGTAGGTGAGCTGGGTGAAGACGAACTGGATAGCCCAGGTCACGCCGAGCAGGATGCCGAAGACAGCGAGGATCTTGAGCTCCTGCCGGGAGGCCGCCGTCGCGGCGGCGCCGGGAGTCGGGAAGCCTGCCTCCGGGGGCTGCTCGCTGATCGCGATCGCGAAGGCGAGTGAGCCGATGAGATCCAGCCACACCCAGATGACGATCGCGTACACCACGCGTCCGCCCACCGTGCGCTGCCTCCAGTGCGCGCTGGGCAGCAGCACGCCCAGCAGCACCGCGATGAGCAGGAACTCAACGGTGGGCAGCCGGAAGACATACAGTCCCAGCAGCAGCGCGACGACGAGCAGGAGGTCACGGGCCAGCATGAGCTTCCTGGCCCGCAGGCTGTGCCGGATGACCGGGCCCACGTCGAAGTTCAGCGACGGGACCACCGCCCGGCGCATGGCGACCAGGTTTCCGATGACGTCGTTGGCGAATCCGCGATCCAGGTAGGCCGCCGCGCACAGGTAGCGCGTGGCGTTGCTCAGCGGCGTGCCCGGCCGGGGCCGCTCGTGCTCGAAGAACGGGGCGTGCCCGTTGGGCGAGGCGGCCCCCTCGCCCGCCTCGGCGTTCATCGCCGCGCTGGTCCCGTTGCCGGTCCCGCCGGCGTGACCGGGCCACGGCGCCGGACGCGGGGCCGGCGCCCCGCACTCGCCGCAGAATAGGTCGCCCGCTGTCAGCTCGCCGCCGCACGCGCCGCATCTCACCTGCTCCATGAGCAGCCTCCCCGTACTCAGATCTGGTTCTGCTGGTAGGTGGCCAGGCCGTAGCCGCTGGCCAGCGGGTTCCACGACGCGACGAAGAGCATCTTGTAGTGGGTGGCCTGGTTGTCCGGGCCCTTGGCCGCGGCGAAGTTCGGGTCCGAGGTGGCGCCGGGCGTGCAGTTCCCGGCCTCGTCCTGGGCCCAGCGGGCGAAGTCCTCGTCGGCGCTGGCCGAGGCCTGCCAGGCGCTGGCCAGGTCGCTCAGCATCGCCGACGACAGCGCCGACCGGCCCGGCAGCCCGGCCAGCCGGCTGAGCAGCTGGCGGTGCGACGCCGCCGCGCTGCGGAACGTCTGGGCGTCCTGGGCCACGCTGGCCCCGCACGCGAGCACGTTGTTGTAGGCGTCGCTGATCCCCTGGCGGTCACCGGCACTGGTGGCCAGCAGCGCGGCCAGGCCGGTCGCCGCCTGCTGGGCCGACAGGCCAGCCGATGACTGCTGGGGGGTCGGCAGCGAGGCTGACGCAGCGGGCGAGGTGGATCCCGGCGGGGCGGACGAGTCCGGCGCGGACGACGAGCCCGATGATGACCCGGGGGATCGGGAGGTGGCGGGCGAGGCGGACGGGGACGTGGAGGACGCGGAGTCAGCCACGGCCGGATGGCTGAACGGATGCGTGACCAGGATGACGACAACCGCCAGGCCCGCGACCGCCAGGCTGCCCAGGCCGATGGCCAGCGGCCGGCCCCGGCTGCGGTGCCTCCCCGGCGGGTGCCACCCGCCGCCGGGACCACCCGGCCGGGCGGCCCCACCACCCGGCCGAGCGGCCCCAGCATCCGGCCGGGCGGCTCTCTGGTCTGGCCGGGCGGTTCCTGCGCCCGGTCGGCCCGCGCCGCCGGCCCCCGTCGCAGCGGCGCCAGCCGTCATGGTCTCGGGGCCGCCCAGGCCGCCCGCCCCGCCCGGCCCGGCGGCCCCCCCCGGCGTCGGCCTTGACCGGCGGCGCCGCGGGCCGGCCGCACGACGTGCAGAATTGCCTGCCCGGCCGGAGCGGCGTCCCGCACCCGCGGCAGAAGCCGCCCGGCCCCGCCGGGCCGTGCTCGGTTCCCTCCGTCATGGCGCCCTCCCCGCAACCACCGATTCACCCACGGATCAGTGAATACCGCCGGCGCCACGGGAACCCCGTCACAGTATGGCTTCAGGGTTACGTTTTCGACCCCCGTGAACGGGTCTGGTAGTGACAACTGGCCAGTGATATGAGACGTCGTATTGATAGCCGGTTTGTGCTCATGGGGGGGATTGAGACGAACATGGAGGAAAGGCCGGCCGGGCGGTTCACGCCCCGGCCCGTTAGCTGGCCTGCTCAGACACTGCTCGGCATGCTGAGCGCGGCCACACGCGAGGGCTTACTGAGCCTCGGCACGCCCCGGCAGTACCTGCCCAACAGCCTGCTGATGCTGGAGGGCGACAGTACCACCGAGGTCATGGCGCTGATCGACGGCTGGGTCAAGGTCGTCGGTACCACCGAGGAGGGCGGCCATGCGCTGCTGTCGCTGCGCATCGGCGGGGACCTGGTCGGCGAGCAGGCCGCGCTGGAGGATGAGCCCCGTTCGGCCAGCGTGATCAGCGCCGGCGTGACCGTGGTCCAGGTGATCAGCCAGCGGGATTTCGTGCGGTTCCTGGACCGGCACCCCGACGCCGGCGTGGCGGTCAGCCGCGCCCTGTCGGGCAAGCTGCGCTGGGCCACCCGGCGCCGGGTCGACTTCAGCGGACTGCCCGTGGTGACGCGCCTGGCCCGGGTGCTGGGCGAGCTCGGGCGCCTTTACGGCCAGCCGACCGGTAATGGCATCGAGTTCCGGTACACCCTGACCCAGCCGGAGCTGGCGGCAATGGTCGGGGCGTCGGAGCCATCGGTGCACAAAGCGCTGCGCCAGCTTCGCACGGACGGCATTGTCGTGACCGGATATCGCCAGGTCGTCATCACCAATCCGGGAGCGCTGGACGCGATCGCGGGCGCCCGCCGGTTATGACGCCTGGCCCGCGAACCCGTTAAACGACGGGGTGGGCCGTCCGCCGGTCGCGCATCGTGGTTAACGGTGCGCCTTAGCTGCGAATTGGCACGCGGCCCCGGTGTACAGTTCGGTGTCCAGCGCGAGGAGTTCGTCCATGCACGACAAGCCCCCCGGCATCCGCCGCCTGTGCGTCGCGTTCGGCATCGAGCCCTCCGGCGAGCGCGACGGGGCGGAGCGGACCTCGGCCCAGCAGCGCGTGGCCGAGGCGATCACCGGCGTATGCACCTCGCTGGGACTGGACCGGATGCTGCTGAACCGCTCCGCGGAGGACGGCGAGCAGATCGGCCTGCTGCCCGTGGGGATCGACGAGCCGCGCGTCGTGTCCTCCCTGGTGGAAGGACTGTCCTCGGCCCTCGCCGAGCTCGACGTGCCACCCGGGGAGGGCGGCCCGGTCCGCCTCCGGGTCGCCTTTCACGAGGGCGTGACCACGCTGGCGGCCGATGGCTTCGGCGGCCGGGCGGTGACCAAGGTGCACGAGCTGGCCGGCAGCCCGCACCTGCGAGCGGCCCTGGACGAGCATCCGAGCGCCCGCCTCGCGGTCGTGCTCTCCGACCCGGTCTTCGAGGGGGTCGGCCACTGCGACTATCCGGGCCTGCCCGGCGGACCAGTTCCAGCCGGTCGAGATCGCCAACGCCCGGCCCCGCGCGGGCCAGCACCGCCTGGATCTACGTCCCGGCCTGAGCCTCCAGCACGTCGAAGTCCCGCTCGGCGTACAGCCGGTGCTCCCACTCCTCGATGATCACTGCGCCCAGGCAGCGGCGCACCGGGAAGCTCTCCGGCTCCGGGTAGCCCGGTTCCAGCACCGGCTCGGTGACGCCGTTCCAGCTGCTCGTCGGTCAGCCCGGCCAGCACCTCGCGGACCGTCGCCATCCGGTCCGCGCGCAGCGCCAGCACCTCATCCAGCGACGGCCGCGCGGTGCGATCGCGCGGGACGCTGGGCTCGTCGGGCATCTCGTCGTGGGGCAGGTCCAGCGGGTCCCAGGGCGACGGGTCGCCGAGCATCGCGCGGCGCACCCAGGCGTCGGTCGCGAACACCAGGTGACGCAGCGTCTCGATGAATGACCACTCGCCGTCCACCTGGCGGTGCAGCAACTCCGGATTCCAGGCCGCGGGCCCGCTGCACCGTCTGCGGCCACAGCCGTTCCAGGCTGGCCCAGGCCTCCCGGTACCCGGCGGCGTCCGCCGGGCGCATCCTGGCCCGGTCCGGGTAGCGCCGGTTGAGCTCGGCCTCCACCAGCGGCACCACGTCCACGCCATTGACCCGCAGGCTCACGACCTCGCCGCTGATCTCCGCGCCGTCCACGAGCGCGCCGCGAATGCTGACCCCGGTCAGGTCGACCAGGCTGAACCGGGCGTTCCGCAGGTCGACGTCGTGGAACCGGGCGCTGGTCAGGTACACGTCCTCGAAGCGCGCCCCGGTCAGGTTCTCGCTGATGAACTCGGCCATCTGTCCAGCCTGCCACGCGGGCGGCGGTCTGGGTCGCGGATGGCCGAGCCGTCACAGCGAGCGCGGGCCACCATGGCGGCCGAGGCCGTTGCCGGTAATTTCGTTTGGTGCCAAACTAATTGGCATGACTGCGCCTGTGGACCTCACTGACCTGGACATGTGGGCGCGCGGAGTGCCCTACGCCGAGTTCGCGCGGCTGCGCCGGGAGGCGCCCGTGGCCTGGTGTGACGAGCCCGCGCCGAACTCGGGGTTCTGGTCGGTGCATCGCTACACCGACATCGTCTCGGCCAGCCGCAACGTGGCCGAGTTCTCCTCGGCTCGCGGGGTGTCCTTCGAGGAGCCCAGCGACGAGGACATGGCCGCCCGGCAGACGATCATCGACATGGACCCGCCGGAGCACACGACGCTGCGCAAGGTCATGTCGGGCAGCTTCACCCAGCGGGCGGTGGCGGTCTACGAGCACTTCGTCACGGAGCTGACCGAGCGGGTGCTGGACACGGCGCTCGGCGGGCTGGGCGACGGGAACGGGGCCAGCGGGGAGCTGGATTTCGTCGACGCGATCGCCAAGGAGGTGCCGATCCGGGTGCTGGCCCGGATCATGGGCCTGCCCGCGGCGGGCCTGGACCAGTTCATCGACCTGGGCGACCGGCTGATCTCCAACACGGACCCGGACGTCACCGACGTGGTCTGGGGCCGGGACGACACCGACGAGTACCGCAACTACCCGTTCCGGAGCCCTTACGGAAAGCAGCTGTGGGACCTGGGGCGGGAGGTGGTCGCGCAGAAGATCCGGGCGCCGGGGGACGACCTGCTGTCCACGCTGCTGGCCGCCGAGGTGGACGGCGAGCGGCTGACCGAGCGGGATCTGGACAACCTGTTCTCGATCTTCGTGATCGCGGGCAACGAGACGACGCGGATCGCCATCGCCCAGGGCGTCCTGGCGTTCTGCGAGCACCCGGAGCAGTGGGACCGGCTGCGGGCCGATCCGGGGCTGCTGACGCCGGCCACCGAGGAGGTGCTCCGGTGGAGCTGCCCGACGCACTTCATGCGCCGTACGGCGGCGGCGGACACCGAGCTGGGCGGGGCGGCGATCCGGGCCGGGGACAAGGTCATCCTCTGGTACGTGTCGGGCAACCGCGACGAGGCGGAGTTCGCCGACCCGGACGTGTTCGACATCGGGCGCGCGCCGAACCGGCACCTGAGCTTCGGCCGCGGCGGCCCGCACCTGTGCATCGGCGTGCACCTGGCCAAGCTGGAGGTGCGCATCGTGCTGGCCGCGCTGGCCGCCCGGGTGGCCCGGTTCGAGCTGGCGGATGAGCCGCGGCGGATCCGCTCGAACTTCACCAACGGCCTGCGGGCCCTTCCGGTGCGGCTGAAGCTCGGCTGATCACCGGCCCGGGGCGATCGGCGGCCGCCTCGAATGTGACCCTTGACACGGTATCGTTTGCGTCCGTACGATCCCTGCACACGACGGGCTGAGGTGGAGGAAACGATGCCGAAATCGGAGTCCTACGAGCGGCTGGGCGACAAGCGCCTGGGGCTGCCCGATGTCATCGCTCAGTCGGTCGGGTTCATGGGCCCGGTGTTCTCCTCGGCCTTCGTGATCCCGCTGGTCGTCGGGGTGATCAGCGCGTCCGGCAAGGGCGGCGGCATCGCCTCGCCGCTGTCGGTGCTGCTGGCGGCGGTGGGCATCTTCGCGCTGGGCTGGATCATCTCCTCCTACGCCAAGGAGGTGCACGCGGCCGGCTCGCTGTATGACTACGTGACGCGCGGGCTCGGCGCGCGGGTCGGGACGGCCGCGGGGTGGCTGTACTACGGCGGCGTCGACGGTGCTGATGACCGGGCTGATGCTGCTGGTCGGCGGCTACCTGCAGAGCACCATCCTGGCCGAGTTCGGCGTCAGCCCGCTGCCGTCCTGGGCCTGGACGGTGCTGCTGATCGCGCTGGTGGCGGTGTTCCTGTACTTCGGGGTGCGGCTGTCCACCCGCAGCCAGCTGGCCCTGGCCCTGGTGTCGATGCTGGTCGTGCTGATCTTCTTCATCACGGTCATCGTCAAGCTGGGCTCGGCCAACAGCGTCGCCCCGTTCAAGCCGTCCTCGGCGTCCGACGGCTGGTCGGGCATCTTCTTCGGCGTGCTGTACGGGGTGCTGCTGTTCGTGGGCTTCGAGACCGCGGCCAACCTGGCCGAGGAGACGCCCAACCCGCGCCGGGAGATCCCGATCGCGATCATGTCCACCGCGGCCATCGCGACCGTGTTCTTCGTCCTGGCCACCTATGTCGAGGTGGCCGGCTTCCACTTCAGCCTGAGCAAGCTCACCGCGGCGGCCGGGGCCCCGCTGTTCGCGCTCGGCGCGCCGGCCAGCGCGGGCGGCTACGGCAGCGTGTGGGTCGACCGGCTGCTGGAGCTGGTCGTGCTGTTCGACATGGTTGCGGTGGTCATCGGCTGCGCGGTGTCGGGGTCGCGCGGCATCTTCGCGATGGCCCGCGACCGCCGGGTGCCGGCCAGCTCGCGATCGTGTCCCACCGCAATGGCACGCCACTGGGCGCCGCGGCGTTCCTGGTCGCCGCGTCGGTCGCCACGCTGCTGGTCAACCAGTTCTGGACCGGGCTGTTCGCGCTGCCCAAGACGCCGCACTACTTCGCGCTGTTCGCCTGGGGCTCGACCTTCGGCGGCTTCGCGCTGGTGGTGGTCTACCTGCTGATGTGCGTGGGCTCGCTGCGGACCTACGCGACCAACCTCAACCGGGTCCGGCTGGCCATCGCGGCGGTCATCGGCATCCTGGTCACGGCGGGCGCCATCTTCGGCTCGTTCTACAAGGTCACCAGCCCCACGATCTGGGCGCCCTGGCTGGCGCTGGCCCTGCTGGCGGTCGGGTTCGCATCCACGTTCCTGCTCCGGGCCCGGACCTCGGCCAGCACCCAGCTGCCCGACCTGACCGCGGGCCGGGCCCGATGACGGCTGGCGGGGCGGGCCTCTGGCGGGGCGCGGTGACGGCCGGCGTGGCGGGCGGGTGAGCGCGGCGCGGCGGGTCCTGGTCACCGGCGGCGGGACGGGCATCGGCGCGGCGGTGGCCGGCGCGCTGACCGCGGGCGGCGACCAGGTAGTCGATCTGCGGCCGGCGCGCGGAGCCGCTGGCCGCCGTCGCGGAGCGCACCGGCGCCCGGCCGGTCACCTGCGACATCGCCGACCCCGGTGCGGCGGAGCAGCTGGTGGACCGCGCGGTGGCCGAGCTCGGCGGGCTGGACGGGCTGGTGCTGAACGCCGGGGTGATGTACCCCGGCGGCGTGGCCGAGCTGCCGGTCGCCGACTTCGCCGCGATGGTCTCGGTGAACCTGACCGGCGCCTACGCGGTCGCCCGGGCCGCGCTGCCGCACCTGCTGGACAGCCGCGGCGCGGTGGTGTCGGTGGCCTCGATCGCCGCGCTGCGCGCCGCCAGCGGCATGGGCGGCTACGCGGCGACCAAGGCCGGGCTGGCCATGCTGACCCAGTCGCTGGCCGTGGACCACGCCCATCAGGGCCTGCGCGCCAACGCGGTCTGCCCCGGGTGGACGATCACGGAGATGGCCGACGAGGAGATGGCGGCGTTCGGCGCCGAGCGGGGCATCTCCGCCGCTCAGGCTTACGAGCTGGTGACCGCGCTGGTCCCGCAGCGGCGGCCGGCCAGCGCGGGCGAGATCGCGGCGCTGGTGTGCTGGCTGCTGTCCGATGCCGCGTCCTACGTCAACGGCGCGGTCATCCCGGTCGACGGCGCGGCAGGCGCGGTCGACGTGGGCACGATCGCGTTCGATCCGCGCGTCCTGCTGCGCCGTGATCATGATCAAGGCCAGCGGTAGGCTCGGCCCATGACGGACCTGAGACCAGCGCCGTTGCTGGTCGTGGCGGGCGCGGCGGTGGCGGCTGCCGCGGCGGTGCCGGTGGCGGTCGGGGCGGCGTGGTCGTGACCCAATCGCGGCGGGATCCCCGGCAGGCGCTGAATCGCTATGCGGCCGCCGCGGGCGAGGGCGATGGGCAGCACACGCTGGCCGAGACCGAGGGCGCCGTCGCCGAGCGGCTGCGCGGCCTGTCGGTGGACGTCGCGGCCATGGCCGCGGTCAGCAACATCTACCGGGCCGCCGGCGCGGTCAGGAACAACTTCGAGCGGACCGTCCTGCAGCCCTACGACCTGACCTGGACCGCCTGGGTCGTGCTGTGGGTGGTCTGGATCTGGCAGGAGATCGAGACCCGCCACGTGGCCGCCGAGGCGGGCATCTCCAAGGGCACGCTGACCGGGGTCGCGGCCACCCTCCAGCGCCGCGGGCTGCTGGCCCGCCGGGTGCATCCCGGCGACGGCCGGCGAGTGCTGCTGACCCTGACCGACCAGGGCTCAGAGCTGATGGACAAGCTGTTTCCCGAGTTCAACCGGGCGGAGCAGTTCGTCACGGCCACGCTCGGCGACGACGAGAAGCTGGCCCTGGCCCAGTCGCTGCGGGCCATCGTCCGTCACCTGGAGCAGGGCCCGCCCAGTCCGGCCGCCCCGGTCCGGCCGGGCGGCGCGGGCGGCTCGGGCGGCTTGCCGAGCCAGGGCCGCCCGGCCCGCTGACGCGAAGGGGCCACGTGCCACCCAGGCTGCTGCTCGTGCTGAGCGAGAACTGGACCATGACCTCGCCCCGCGACCTCCGCGCGCTGGTCCGCATCGCGGCCGAGGCCGAGCAGGCCGGCATCGACGGCGTCATGCTCAGCGAGCACATCGTGCTCGGCCCGGCGGCCGGCGCCCAGGGCGTGATGGCCAACCCGCGCGAGTACGCCGTCCCCGGCAACCAGCCCCCCGACATGCCCTGGCCCGCCTCGATCGTGCTGCTGTCCGCCATCGCGGCCGCGACCGAGCAGCTGCGGCTCGTCGCCGGCGCGATCATCGCGCCGCTGCGGCACCCCCTGCTGCTGGCCAAGGAACTCGGCACCCTCGACTTGCTGTCCGAGGGACGGCTGGTCGTGCTGCCGACGGTGAGCTGGCACGCGGACGAGTACGCCGCCCTCGGCGTGCCGTTCGGCCAGCGCGGCGCCGTGCTCGACGAGCAGCTGGAGATCCTGAGCCAGTGCTGGGCGCCGGGCCCGGTGAGCTACCGCGGCCAGTTCTGGTCGTTTGACGACGTCTGGGTCGAGCCGCGCCCGTACCGGCCCGACGGGCCGCCGCTGTGGTTCGGCGGCGAGCGGATGCACCCCCGGCTGCTGCGCCGTCTCGCCCGCTGGGGGAGCGGCTTCAACCCGCTCGGCGCCCCGTCCCCGGCCGACCTCGACGCGCTCCGTTCCGGGCTGCGCGCGGCCGGCCGCGACCCGGCCGCCCTGGAGATGGTCGGCGGGCTGCGGGGCCGGTTCCCCGCGCCCGACGCCGTCGCCGACCTCGAGGAGGCGCTGAGCGATCTGCCGGGCCAGCTGAAGGCGGGTTTCGGCACCATCTGCTTCAAGCCGTCGATGTACCTCGATGACGCTCGCGAGCTCGGCCCCTTCTGCCGCCGTCTGGTGAGCCGGGTGGCCGAGATCGCCGGATGAGGTGCATGGATGTCCCGTTGGTAACGGCCCAGTTCGCTGTGGATATGCGCGATCCGGGCCGGTGCGCCTTACGGCCGGCCGGATCGTGTCCTGCGGCGTCGCCGGAATGGGGCGGTCCATGAGCACGGAAACCGGTCAGCGAATATCGCTGACCGGTTTCCGGGCTCACTGACGGCGCCCCTGACGGCGGCCGGTAATCCGGGATCAGGGCGGCCCCGGCGGCAACGCCACTGCGATGGCGGGGACGGACGGGGCCGCCGGGGCGGGCGGGGCCGCAATGCGGCTGGTGCCCGCATTGCGGCCGGGCCGGAAAGCCGGATGCGGCTGGCCAGCTCAGCGGCAGTTCATGATCGTGACCGGCATACGGCGGCGGGCTGCGGCCCAACGGTCATGATCATGCTGCCCGGCATTCCGGCGCGACGCAACCTCCGGCTCCGGGCCGCCGCACCTCCAAGCACCGTGACCAGAGCCCACCGAGAGGCCGACGTGGCCGGTGTGACTCGACCGCCCGGCGCTAGCCTTACAGCCCTGCCCAGCCGCCCCGGCCGCCACCACTCAGCGTCAGCCGGTCCAGCCTCAGCCGGCCCAGCCCCGCGCGGGCCGAGCGAACCACAAGTGCATCTGCCCCGTGCCCACCGAGTTCTCGTAGTCGCTATAAGCCGACGCCGGCGCCGTGCACCCGCCCTCGCCCAGCGCCCCCGCCATCATCAGGTAGTGCGCGAACCGCGCCTCCGGCCGGAACGCCAGGAACTCCGGCATCGTGTCCAGCACCCGGGCATGATCGCCCTTGCCCAGCCAGTCGATCCGCTCCCGGTCGGCCTGGTACGCCTCAGCCGTGAAGATGTGCTCCACCCCCGCCGCCTCATGCTCCCGCAACTCCCGCAGCGGCCAGAACGTGTGGCTCAGCGCCCCCGACGCAATCAGCACGACCTTCCGGTCGGTGGCCGCGATCGCGTCGCCCAGCGCGCGGCCGGCCCGCAGGTGGTCCTCGGTATCGCCGGTCTGGCAGGTGCTGACCGACACCCAGCGCTTGTCCGGCAGGCTCCGCCCCAGGTAGTGCCAGAGGTTGATGGTCGCGTACATGACCGGCAGGTACGGGTCGTCAATGGCGGTGATCCAGGTGCCGTGGTCATCGGCCCGCGCGGCCATGGCCCGGGCCAGCTCGGGATCGCCGGGGTAGTCGTAGGGAATGCGGCACATGCCCCGGGGCAGCTCTTCCGAGGTGAACAGGCCCGCCCGGCGGTCCTGGGCCGAGACGACGTACTCCACCGTCGTCGCCCAGTGCGAGTCGAGCACCACCACGGTCTCATAGTCGAGGACCTCGAAGACCTCGGCGCGCAGCCGCTCCAGCCCCGCGACCAGGGAGGTGTCCACGCCGTGGTTCAGCTCGCGGCGCTCGCACTCCGGCAGCATGATCGTGGGGACATGGGCCAGCAGGCCCGCTCCGACGACCTCGCCCATGTCGGCCGCCTTCCTGGTCTGCGCGGGTCACGCGCAACAAGAACGTTTGTATCCGAACGATATGCACCGGAGCCAACGCTGGTCAAGCACGCTATACGGGTGAGCAGGCAGCTCGCGACAGCAGCGCGGGGGTTGATGCGCGGCTCGCCCCGCCCTACTGTTTGTCCCCAAACGATATGGGAGGGCCCGTGACCGACCAGGACCTGACGCCGCAGGACGTCATCGCCTCCCTGCGCGAGCAGGGGATTGACGTCATCCGGGTGTCCTACCCCGACATGATCGGGGTGGACCGCGGGCGGGACGTGCTGCTCGACGAGCTCCCGGCCGCGCTCGGCCACGGACTGCCGTTCTGTCGCGCGATCTTCCATACCAGCCCGCAAGGTGACGTCGTGCCGGTGGCCGGCGGGCTCGACGCCGGCCTGCCCGACGTGCTCGTCCGGCCCGACCTCGGCACCATCACCACCATGCCGTGGGAGCCGGACACGGCCTGGGCCATCGGGGACGTCTACACTCCCGACGGCGACCCGCACCCCGAGTCGCCCCGCGTGGTGCTGCGCCAGGCCGAGGCCGCGCTGGCCAGCCTGGGCGTCCAGGCGCTGATCGGGCCCGAGCTGGAGTACTTCCTGCTCGAGGCCGACGACAGCGAGCGCGGCTGGCGGCGGTACGCCGACGCGCCCGGCAACGTGTACGTGGTCGGGGCCAAGGGCGACCCCCGCCGTCACCTGATCCGCAGCCTGCGCACGCTGCGCGACACCGGCCTGGGCGTGACGGCGGCCAACCACGAGTTCTGCGGCGGCCAGTTCGAGATCAACCTCGGGCACTCCGCCGCGCTGGACGCCGCCGACCGCTCCTTCCGGCTCAAGTCGGCCGTCCAGGAGATCGCCCGGCTCGACGGGCTGCTGGCCACGTTCATGGCCAAGCCGTTCAACGACGAGGGCGGGTCCGGCTTCCACCTGCACGCCTCGCTGGTCAACTCCGGCGGCCGCAACGTGTTCGGCGATCCCGGCGGCGAGCACGGCCTGTCCGGCACCGGACGGCACGCCATCGCGGGCGTGCTGGCCCACGCCCCGGCGCTGGCCGCGCTGCTCAACCCGACGATCAACTCCTACAAGCGGTTCGGCCCCGACACCCTGGCCCCCTGGCTGGTCGACTGGGGCCTGGACAACCGCAGCGCGCTGGTCCGGATCCCGCCCGAGCGCGGCGAGGGCAGCCGGATGGAGATCCGGCTGGGCGACGCCACCGCTAACCCGTACCTGGCCATCGCGGGCGCCCTGGCCGCCATGTACCTCGGGATCTCCGGCAAGCTCGAGCCGCCCGCCGTGCTGGAAGGCTACGGCTACAACCCGGCCCGGGCGCAGATGCTGCCGCAGCGGCTGCCCGACGCGCTCGACGCCCTGGCCGCCGACGCCGAGCTGCGCGAGGTGCTCGGCCCCGCGTTCTGCGCGTCCTACCTCAGCTACAAGCGCAACGAGGTGGAGCGGTTCGAGCGCCACGTCACCGACTGGGAGTTCACCGAGTACGCCTACCACATGTAACGCGGCTCAGCCCGCCCGCAGCGTGGTGCCGCCGTTCCAGACCACGCCGACCTGGCGGTAGTAGCCCCCGATCACCTCGCGCACCGGCAGCACGGCCAGTTCCTCGGACGGCGAGTCGAACAGCGTGATCTCGTCGACCGCGGCGGCGAACGTCGCGCCCGCCGCGAACTCCGCCGCACCCGACTCGATGAGCTCGGCATGCGCGTCACCCGGCCCGTCAATTGCGGGCAGCCACCGGTGGTGAGCCATGGGATGCGCATTAACAAAGCCGTTGACCGGGCTCGGCTCCGTCAGAGTGATCACTACTTGGGCGAGCCGGCGATCGGCGGCGGCCAGCGTCGCGCCGAACCGGCCGCCCGGGGCCAGGGCCGGCGCGGCCTGGGGCAGCGGATGCGGCCGGGTCATGTGGATCGAGCCGAGCTTCTTGGGGTAGCCCTGGTGGATGCCGCGCAGCAGCGCGAAGTCCTTGTCCACCCAGATGAACGCGCACCGGGAGTAGGTCCGCCCGCCGAACGCGCAGCGGACCACCACGAACGCCTCCTTGTACTGGGCGCGCACCGGGTCCAGCAGCTCCTCGCGGGACGCGCCGCACGACTGCCAGTCGGCCCAGATCAGCGCCACCGCGTCGGGGTCCTCGCCGGCCGGCCGCAGCGGCGCGGGCAGCAGGGCGGCCACCCGGCCGGGCTCGGTCCGGTACTCCACGGTGAGCAGGTCGCCGGAGTAGTACCAGGGTGGCGGGGGCAGCAGGCTGGCCTGGCCGGTCGCGGTCCGCGGATAGAAGAACCCTCGGGACTCCGGGCTGCTCACGGTGAACCTCCGATAGACGTAAGGATCCAAACGGTATGGCTCCGGACGGTCACCGCGCAACGACGGCCGGCCCCGCGCGAACCCCCGCCCGCCCCGCGAGAATCCGGCTGAGGAGAATGTCTGCCCGGCGCCAGATGAGAGTCGGCGCGCCCATGTCCGCTATTAGCTGATCAAGAACCGCGTTTAGCCGTAAACTGTCCCGAAACCGAGTCCGGGCAGGTGAGGACGCCAATGCGAATGGGGAGCGCGGCTATTGCCCGGCTTATGTCGCAGCGCGATGAGTTACCGGGATAAGCACCGCGGCTCGGGCCGTGGTGATGGCCGCCGCGTCGAGCTGCGCCTGCTGGAAGACGAGCCTGACACCCGCCGGTATGACCGGCCCGCGCTGTGGCGGGACGAGCCGCCACCGGCCTCTCGCGGTCGGTCGTCCCGCGGTCGGCCGTCGCACGGGCACCGCTCCCGGCGCTCCCGGCCCGAGTCGGCCCGCTGGCCGGAGGCCTCCTCACGCGACCAGGCAGGGCACGGCGGCGATGACTGGATCACCGACGACTGGGACCGCGAGGACTGGCGGGACCGGTACCGGGCACTGCGCGCCCGCAGCCGCTGGCCGCTGGCGTTCAGCGCCGGGGCCGTGGTGCTGCTGTTCTTCGGCGGCCTGATGCTGGTCCAGCCGCCCGGCACGTCGGGCGTCCTGGGGGACCGTGCGCGACCGCGTCCTGCGGCCGGGTCACACCCACCGCCTCGGGGCCGGCCGCGCCGAGCGCGACCGCCTCCGCCCCGTCCGCCGCGCCGTCCTCGCCCGCCTCGTCGGCGCCCGCCCCATCGGCGACCGCGTCGGGGAGCGCGCCCCGCCCCCGACGTCGGCCAGCCCCGACCCGACGGTGAACCCCGCGCTGCGCTCGGTGCAGGTCGGCTACGCGCTCGTCAAGCGGCTGCCCGGCGGGTTCGAGGGCCAGTTCACCATCGTGAACAAGAGCCGGACCGTGATCAGGGACTGGCGGCTCACGATGGTGCTGCCCGACGATCACGTCCAGTCGGCCTGGGACGCCAGCTTCCAGGAGACCGGCAACACCGTGACCCTGGTCCCGCCGCCCTACGCGCTCACCATCCCGGTCGGCGCCCGCATCACCGAGCAGTTCACCGCCACCGGCACCACGACCCGGCCCGTAAGCTGCACCTTCAGCGGCGTCCCCTGCTGACCGGGCGAGCAAGGGCCCGGCCCGCTGATAACAGCAAGAAGCGCGCAGCGCCCGTGCCCGTGCTCACGCCCGCCCCGTCTTGACGCGAGCCGGGCACACCAGTAATCATTTGGAGCCAAACGAGCTACCGCGGAGGCGAGATGGATCACGCTGCCCTGGTGGCCGGGGTGGCGGTGGACACCCGGCACTGGATCGGCGGCCAGCGGGTGGCGTCCGCCGGCACGTTCACCGACATCTCGCCCATCGACGAGACGCCCATCGCCGAGGTCGCCAGCGGCCAGGCGGCCGAGGCCGGCGCCGCGGTGTCCGCGGCTGCGCGGGCCTTCCCGGCCTGGAGCGCCGTGCCGCCCGCGGAGCGGGCCCGGCTCCTGCACGCCATCGCCGACGGCGTCGAGGCCAGGGTCGAGGACCTGGCCCGGGTGGAGACCACCGACAACGGCTCGCTGCTGCGCTCGCACCGGCGCGGGGTGATGCCCCGGGTGGCGGCCAACTTCCGGTTCTTCGCCGACCACCTGCTGCGGCTCGGCCACGACGACTTCCGCACCCGCGGCCACCGCAACCACGTGTCCTGGGACCCGGCCGGGGTGACCGCGGTGATCACGCCGTGGAACGCCCCGCTGATGCTGGCCACCTGGCGGGTCGCCCCGGCGCTGGCCGCCGGCAACACCGTGGTCCTCAAGCCGCCCGAGTGGGCGCCGCTCACCGCGTCCCTGCTGGCCGACATCGCCGCCGAGGCCGGGCTGCCCGACGGCGTGCTCAACGTCCTGCAGGGCCTCGGCGCCGAGGCCGGCGCTCCGCTGGCCGCCGACCCGCGGGTGCGGCGGATCAGCTTCACCGGGTCCGTGCGCACCGCCCGCTCCATCGGGATCGCCGCCGCGGCCAGCATCACCCCGGTCTCGTTCGAGCTAGGCGGCAAGTCGCCGCTGATCGTGCTCGACGACGCCGACCTGGACCTGGCCGTCAGCCTGGCCGCCGAGCAGTTCGACAACGCCGGCCAGGTCTGCCTGGCCGCCGTCCGCCTCGTGGTGCATGAGCGCATCGCCGACGCGTTCCGGGAGCGGTTCCTGGCCCGGGCCGCGGCGCTGCGCCAGGGCGACCCGCGGGACGAGGCCACCGACCTCGGGCCGCTCATCTCCCGGCCGCACTTCGAGCGGGTGTCCGGGTTCGTCGAGCGGGCCCTGGCCGACGGCGCGACGCCGCTGCTGGGCGGCGGCCCAGCACCGAACTGGGCGGCCTGTACTTTGCCCCGACCGTGCTGGCCGGCGCGGCCGAGGGCAGCGAGATCCTCTGCGAGGAGGTGTTCGGCCCGGTGCTGACCTATCAGACGTTCGCCACCGAGGACGAGGCCGTCGCGCTGGCCAACAACACCCCCTACGGGCTGGCTGCCACGCTGGTCACCGGCGACCCCGACCGGGCCGATCGGGTCAGCGCCCGGCTGTCGGCGGGCACCGTGTGGGTGAACTGCTTCTTCGTCCGCGACCTGGCCGCCCCGTTCGGGGGCAGCGGCCGCAGCGGCATCGGCCGCGAGGGCGGCGACTGGTCGTTCGACTTCTACTGTGACGTCAAGAACACGTGTACGGCGCCGGCTGGCTGGACCGCCGGCCAGCCGGGCTGGCTAGCTGAGGAGACCTCGTGACCGAGCCGACTGAGCTGACTGAGCTGACCGAGCACCGGCGCCGCATCCTCCTCGACGGCGCGGTCACCGAGGTCCGCCTCGATGGCGACGACCTGGTCGCCGCCGACGGCCGCCGGGTGGCGGCGGCAGAGGCTCGGCACCTGCCGCCGGTCGAGCCCAGCAAGATCATCGCCGTGCACCTGAACCACATCAGCCGGGTGCGGGAGTTCCAGGTCAGGCTGCCCGCCGCCCCGACCTACTTCCACAAGCCGGTCAGCTCGCTCAACTCCCACGGCGGCGCCGTCGTTCGGCCCGTCGGCTGCCAGTACCTGAACTACGAGGGCGAGATCGCCATCGTCATCGGCCGCACCTGCCGCAACATCGCCCCCGCCGACGCCGGCGCCTACATCGCCGGCTACACCATCGCCAACGACTTCGGCCTGCACGACTTCCGCGACACCGACGCCGGCTCGATGCTGCGGGTCAAGGGCGCCGACACGCTCTGCCCGCTCGGCCCCGGCCTGGTCTCCGGCTGGGACTTCCGCGGGAAGGGCCTGCGCACCTACGTCAACGGCGAGGTCGTCCAGGACGGCTCGACCGACGAGATGACCTGGGACATGCACTACCTGGTCGCCGACATCGCCCGGCTGATCACCCTGGTGCCCGGCGACGTGCTGCTGTCCGGCACCCCGGCCAACTCCCGCCCCGTCCAGCCCGGCGACATGGTCGAGGTCGAGGTGGACGGCCTCGGCCGCCTGGCCAGCCACATCGTGGAGGGCCCGGCCGGAGTCGCGCGCCGACGTCGGCGCCCAGCCCACCGAGTCCGAGGAAGTCCGGTCCACGGCCCTGGGCGGCGACTGGGAACTGCGCGGTGTCCGCCCGCCCGGCGCTCCTAGCCGCCGATGGGCTGACCGGCCGGCAGCGGTCGGTCAGCCCATCGGCCTTTGTTAATTGCCGGTGTTTACGACGCCGTCCAGGAGTGCCCGTTCCAGTGCAGGATCAGGACCTTGCCGCTGGGTGCGCCGCCCACGGCCCACGCGTTGCTGGCCGAGGTGACGGCCACCCCGATCAGGGAGTCGTTCCGCTTGACCGGACTGGCGGCGATCTTCCACGCCGACCCGGTCCAGCGCAGGAGCAGCCCGGTGTTGAAGGGATGGCCGCTCAGGCAGGCGGACTTGCAGTAGGAGCCGACGGCAAAGGCGCTGCGCCGGGAGCTGGCCCCGACGGAGAACAGGACGGCGCCGAGCTTCCGCGCCACCGGAGTGCCCTGCCGGGCCCACCCGTGGCCGTTCCAGTGCCCGATGATCCCGCCGTCGACTCCGCCCGCGCAGCTGCAGCAGGCCGTCCAGACGTTGGCCGACGAGGTGGCCACGACGCCGGAGAAGCCGCTGGCGCCCGCGGTGACTGACTTAGCCGAGGCCTGCGCCCAGCTCCGGCCGTTCCAGTGCTCGATCAGGCCGCCCTGCTCGCCGGCGAAGTCGGAGGTCTTCGAGCCCACGGCCCACACATCGCGGGCCGAGACAATGGCGACCGAGGCGAGCAGGTCACCGGTGTGGGCGCGGGGCCGGGGGTTCGCGCTGGCGACCCGCTTCCAGCCGTGGCCGTTCCAGTGCAGGGTCAGCGTCCGGTTCGAGCCCGTGCCGACCAGGTAGCTGCCCACCGCCCAGGCGTTGCTGCCCGAGCTGGTCGCGATGCTGTACAGGTTGGCCTGCTTCGGGAGCGGCGCCGAGGTCCGCTTCCAGCTGTGGCCGTTCCAGTGCAGGATCAGCGGCTTGGAGGCGGCCTCGCCCACCGCCCATGCGTTGCTCGCGGAGCTCGCGGCCACATCGGACAGGCCCTGGCCAGGCGCCGAGACGCGGGTCCACGAATGGCCGTTCCAGTGCAGGGTCAGCGATGCCGAGCCGACCGTTCCGACGGCCCAGGCGTTGCTGGCCGAGGTGGCGGCGACACCCGACAGGGAGCCGGTCATGGCGGCGACGGACGGGCTGGCGGTCACCGGCCGGGCGCTCGCGGCCAGTGCCGCGGGGCTGATCCAGGCGGCCGTGGCCGCGACTGACAGGACAACAGCTGCGCTGGTATGCGCGACGAACCTGGGCACTAAAGTGCTACCTCCCCTAACCGACCGGCCCGGTG
This sequence comes from uncultured Actinomycetota bacterium, assembly GCA_963730265.1. Lineage (GTDB taxonomy): Bacteria > Actinomycetota > Actinomycetes > Streptosporangiales > Streptosporangiaceae > DASUBV01. The sequence continues at coordinate 1,438,109 of CAVSRG010000009.1, read as the reverse complement.
CGGGCCGGCGACTCCAGCGAGATCGTTACAGATCGCGCAGACCCGCTCAATTGCCCGTGACTCGGATAAGCCGGCCGCGGCCTCCTACAGACCTGAGGTCAGGGCGGCGGGGTGCCGGTCCGGCCGAGCTGACGCTCGATCATGGCCAGGTCGCAGTCGCCCGTCCGGCGCCCGTCCTCCATGACCCACGCGGTCATGCCCACCCGGAACGAGCGGTACAGCGGGACTATGGCCGCTTCCTCCAGCTCGCTGAGCGGCCAGCCCAGCCGGGCCAGCTCCTCGCGGTAGGCGTCGATGGCCTCGGGCGCCCGGTAGGTCCGGGCGATGGCCAGCTCGTAGGGCCGGGAGTCGAGGTGGGTGAGCCCGAAGTCGATGACGCCCGCCAGGCGGCCGCGTTCGTAGTGCACGTTCCACTCGGCGAAGTCGCCGTGCACGACCATCACCGGCAGCTCGTGCGCGCCGATCGCGGCCAGCGCGGCAACGGTCTCGGCCGCAGCGGCGCGGGCCCAGGCGCCGAGCCGCGGGCTGGCCTCATCCAGCCAGCGGACGCCCGCCTCCCAGTCCAGGCCGGCGTGCCCGGCAATGCCCTCGTGCTGGGCGTGAAATCCGGGGCGCTGTCCAAGCCGCGGGCCGAGGTCGCGCAGCGCCAGGTGCAGCCGGGCCAGGTCACGGCCGCGCCGCCGACGCTGGGCCGGGGTCTCCGCGGCGACGGCCCGACCGGGGACGTACCTGGTCAGGCAGTACCAGCAGCCGTCACGGCGGATGAGTTCGCCGACCGGCTCGGGCACCACCCAGCCCGTCCCGGCGAGGTAGCGGAGCACCTCGTGCTCGTAGGCCAGGTCCTCGGGCGTGGCCCCTTCGTGGTAGCGGCGCAGCACGACCGCGGCCGTCGTGGTCCTCGAGCAGCCAGCTGCCGTTCTCGCGCGGGACGTCCTTGAGCGTGACGATCCGGTTCGGCCGCTGGCCCGGCGCCAATCCGCTGATATCCACCGCCCGATGATCGCACCTGGCGGGCGGACTGCGACCGCTGCCCGGCGGCTGGCTCTAGCCGGTGCGCCGCCTCGGCTGCTCGTTGCCCGGAACGGCCTCGGTAGCCGACAGGAGAGTCATGTCGCTACCGAGGGCGGGTCACGACGGGTGGGTGACCGCACTGCCGCCGCTCAGGTGGCCGTGATCGTGCCCTGGTGGTGGAAGATCTGCCACGAGCCCGGCGCCGTGCGCCGCCACAGCGAGGTCCGGTGCGCTCGCCGGCCCTGGTGGCTGGAGGTGTATTTCAGCATGACGAGGCCGTCGGCCAGCAGCCAGCCGCGCATGTTCTCCACCATGATCGGCTCGCCGTCGGGGTCGGTCGCGGCGGCCACGAGTGCGGCGGTGCCCGCGAAGCCGAGCTCACCGCCCGAGGCGCCGAACTCGTGAAAGTCGGGCGCGAGCAGCGCCTCCAGGCGGGCCGGGCTGGATCGGCACTCGGGGCTGAGCGTCTCGCGCTCGGCGGCCACGGCCTCGGCGATCTGCTCGTCGGGACGATCCGGTCCGGCGCTCTGGTCCATGCGCTTGATGCTCGCAGCGGTCGGTCGATGGAGGCCATCCCTTTCTCATCCCGCCTGAGCACTGGGCCTGGCTCGGCGCGTTTCCGCGGAAACGTTCTGCGCATGTGCGTGACGCACTTGCGTGAGACGTTTCCGCGGAAACGCGCCCCGGCCGGGTCACCCACTCGGCCAGCTCTAGGCGGGCTGGGTCAGGGACAGGACGTTGCCGTCGGGGTCGGGGAACCAGGCGACCCGGGCGCCGCCGGGCGCGGTCCAGATGCCGTCGGCGTCCTGGCTCATGCCGTCGTAGCGGTGGAACGTGACGCCTTTCGCCGCAAGAGCCCTGGTCATGCCAGTGATGTCGGGAACCTGCCAGCCCAGGACCGTGTAGGGAGCGCGGGCCAGCTCGCCGACCGCGGTGACGCGGAGCATGGTGCCGCGGGCGTCGAAGACGCAGGCGAAGTCGTCCTGGCTGACCAGGGTCAGGCCGAGGACGTCCTCGTAGAACGCTCGCGACCGGTCCAGGTCGGTGCTGGCGGCGAACGCCACCAGCGCTGCCGACTCGAGCATCGCGGCCCCCTTCCGTGCGCCGGTCAGGATCCTGCCGCAAGATCGGCGGCCGTGACAGCCGCCTCCACGAACTGCCGCATGAGCGGCTCGCGGACGTGCGGCAGGAAGATCAGCGACACCGGGCTGGGCGGCGCGCCGGTCAGCGGGATGAACCGCACAGCCGGGTGGATGTTGCGGCGCATGGCGACATCGGGAACGACGCCGATGCCGCGGTCGGCGGCGACGGACTCGATCCACTCGTCGAAGTTCCTGGTCTCGATGACGCGGCGCGGAGCCTCGTCGGCGGGCCAGGACCACGGGCCGGTGGTGCCGCTGACAGTGTTGACCACCAGCGGCCACTGCGGGACCTCGTGCCAGTCGATGGTCTCGCGGGCGGCGAGGCGGGAGTGCTCGGAGCAGACCGCGACGCGGGCCTCGTCGAACAGGTGGACGCTGCGCACCCGGGCCGCGCCGGTGATGCCGCCGCGGATCACGGCCACCTCGATGGCCGCGTTCTCGATCTCGGCCAGCGGGTCGTCCGAGCGGACCAGCTCGACCCGGCTGCCGGAGGCCGCCTCGAACCGCGCGATGGCCTCCTGGGCCCAGGGGTCGGGCAGCAGCCAGCTGAAGCCGAGGCGCAGGGTGACGTGCGGGCGCACCGACGCCAGGGCGACATCCAGGCCGGCCAGGACCCGCTCGGCGGGGCCCAGGAACTCCTGCCCGGCCGGGGTGAGCTCGACGTGGCGGGAGGTCCGGTCCAGCAGCGTCACCTGCACCGCGTTCTCGAGCTGCTGGATGGTCCGGCTCAGCGCGGGCTGGGTGATGAGCAGCTGCTGGGCGGCCCGGGTGAACGAGCTCAGCCGGGCCACGGCGACGAAGGCCCGCAGGTGCCGCAGTTCGACATCCATGCACCGCAAGCATAGACGGCGCGCAACAGGCATTTCACAGAGCGCGGTCTGCCTCCTAGCGTCGAGCGTGAGGGCGACGTGAAGGAGCGGGCATGAGGCCGGAGCCAGACCGCCGGTGGCGGGTGGTAGCGGAAGGCGCGGCAGGCCTGGCGGTGAGCATGGGCATCGGCCGGTTCGTCTACACGCCGATCCTGCCGCTGATGCACGCGCAGGCCGGGCTGTCGGCGGAGTTCGGCTCGGCGCTGGCCACCGCTAACTACCTGGGGTACCTGGCCGGCGCACTGCTGGCCATCTTCGTCCCGGCGCTGGTGCGGTCGGCGCTCGCTTACCGGGCCGGCCTGGTCGTGGTGATCGTCTCGGTGGCGCTGATGGGGGTGACGGAGTCGCACGCGGCCTGGTTCGCCCTGCGACTGGTCGCCGGGCTGGCCAGCGCGCTGGTGTTCGTCATCGCGGTCAGCGCCATGCTGGCCCGGCTGCGGGCGCACGGAGAGCACCTGCCGGGCTGGGGGTTCGGCGGGGTCGGCGCGGGCATCGCGCTGTCCGGCGTGGTCGTGCTGATCGTCCGCCCGGCGGGAACCTGGCGCGAGGCGTGGCTGGCGTCGGCGGCGCTGGCCCTGGTGCTGGCCGTGCTGGCCTGGGGGCTCCGGCCGAGCAGGCCGGCGCGGCTGCCGCCCGGCAACGCAACGGGCCCGCCGTCCGCCCGCACCGCTGGTTCGGCACGCTGCTGGTCAGCTACACGCTGGAGGGGATCGGGTACATCATCGCGGGCACGTTCCTGGTTGCCGCGATCAACCAGGGCGCGGCGGCCTGGGTGGGCACCAGCGCCTGGGTGCTGGCCGGGCTGGCCGCGGTCCCGGCGGCCGCGCTGTGGGCGGCCCTGGGCCGCCGTTGGTCGCGGCCGACGCTGCTGCTGGCCGCGCTGCTGATCCAGGCGTTCGGGATCGCGCTGCCGGCGCTGGTGCCGGGCGTCGCGGGCGCGCTGGTGTCGGCGGCGCTGTTCGGCGCGACCTTCCTGGGCATCGCGTCGATGGTGCTGGCGCTGGGCGCGCACCTGCGCTACCCGCGCGCGGTCGCCCTGCTCACCATGGGCTACAGCGTGGGCCAGATCCTGGGCCCGGTGATCGTGACGCCGCTGCTGCACGACGGCTACCGGGTCGCCTTGCTGGTCGCGGCGGGGATCGTGCTCGCGGCCGCGGTCGCGGCGGCGGCCCTTCAGGTCCGGCGGCCGCAGCACCTGCTGGCCCCGGCGGAGCCGGTCAGTGATCAGCAGGCACTAGCCCGCCACGCGTGATCGCGCCTGAATCTGATAACAGCAAGAAGCCTTCGGGCTCGCCCGGTCCGGGGGAGTGCCGCATCATGGGCTGGTGAGTGAGCCAGGCGACGATGTCATCGGCTGGATCCGGGAGATCGTGCTGAACACCCCGGACCCGTGGGGGCTGGCCCGGTTCTGGGCCGGGCTGCTGGGCGGGACGCCAGTGCGGTGGTATCCGGGCTGGGTCACCCTGGAGCCGCCGCCGCGCGGGCAGCGGCTGTCGTTCCAGGGCACCGAGGGTGCGGGCCCAGAGGCGACCACGGACGGCGCCCGCGACGGCGACGGGCTGGTGCACTTCGACATCCTGGTCAGCGACCTGGCCGCCGCGCACCAGCGGGTGCTGGCGGCGGGCGCGACATTCACTGGTCAGTACGTCTCGCCCCGGCCGGGCCCGGACGGGCAGCCGGTGCCGTGGCGGGTGTATCACGACCCGGCGGGCCATCCGTTCTGCCTGGTGGTCCGCTGACCACCCGCCCGAGCGAGCGGGCGGTCAGAACAGCAGCATCAGCCGGGCGATCTTGCCGCCGGTCACCTGGTAGACGCACAGCGCGCTACACGTCGTGCCGCATCCAGATGTTGGGCTCCCAGTAGGTGCCGGTGTCCCCGGTCACCGTCAGCGGGGCCAGGCCGCCGGGGAAGGTGTACTCGCCGTCATCGGGGAAGGCCATCTGGGTCCAGGCCTCCCAGTCAGCCACCGCCCCGGCGATCTCCATCGACCGGGGCTCGGTACGCAGCAGCCCGGCGCCCAGGCGGGCGTGCACTCGCTGCCACGGGTCGAAGGGCAGGCCGTCGGGCCGCTGCCAGCGGGCGTAGCGCTCGATGGGGATCAGCGGGTAACGGTCCTTCCACGACGGCCGGACCGGGGCCACCAGCGGGGCCAGCCCGTGCTGCCGCGCGACGCCGGCCATGGCCCTGATGATCAGGCCGCTCAGCCCGCCACCCTGGTAGTCGGCCGCGACCTCGGCGGCCAGCGCGGACAGCGTCGTGGGCGGGCCGGGCTCGGTGACGGCCTGGAGGCCGACGGCGTCGATGCCGGCGGGCAGGCTCTCCAGCGTGCCGTCCCAGCGGAACGGGATGGTCCGGCCCCGGCCGATGATCTGCTCCGAGCGCCGGTCGGTGAGCAGCAACTGGAGGTGGGCGTACCGGGGGAACAGCGCGCCGAAGTACTGCGCGGTGTGGTTGCCGTGCATGTTGTATTCCGGCCACACGTCGTAGAACAAGCCCTGCTCCCGCGCCGCGTTCCACAGGTCGGGCCGTTCCTCGGCGGTGAACACCGCCAGCCAGTCCGGAGCGCCTGAGGGTGCCTGCACGTGTCGCACTGTATCGCCTAGCCCGCCGGCGGGCCAGCCGGCCGCGATCATGCCGGGTGCGCCGGGACCGGCAGCGGCCGCTCGTCGACGATGCGCTTCATGACGATCGTCGAGGTGAGCCGCTGGACGCCGGGCAGGGTGGCCAGCTTCTGGTCCCGTAGCGCCTGGTAGGCGGGCAGGTCGGCGGTGACCACCCGGACCAGGTAGTCGGGGTCGCCGAACAGCCGCTCGGCGTGCCGGACCTCGGCCACCTGGGCCAGCCCGGTCTCGAACGCCTCGATGGTGGCCGCGTCCTCCCGGTCCATGGTCACGTTCACCAGCACCTCGAACCCCAGGCCGATGGCGTCGGCATCGACCACCGCGCGGTACCCGCGGATCACCCCGGTCCGCTCCAGCTCGCGCAGCCGCCGGTGGCACGGCGCCACGCTGAGCTGGACCCGCTGGGCCAGCTCGGTCACCGTCAGGCGGCCGTCCGCCTGGAGCTCAGCAAGCATCTTGCGGTCGATGGCATCCATGAGCTTAATCCTTGCCCGGTATTAGCGAGAGCGGCATAAAGCCGCAATCAATTCGCTCTCTAACTACTGTAATTTAGCCACCGGACCCGGAAAAGGCACGATAATTAACAAGGGCTGAGGTCATGGCGGACGTGCTTGGCTACCTGCCGATCCTGGCCACCATCCTGGCCATGCCCCAGTTCCTGCCGCAGATTCTCAAGCTGCTCCGGACCGGCGACACCACCGGCGTCTCCTGGCCCTGGGCCATGCTCACCAGCGTCAACAACGCGGCCTGGTTCGCCTACTTCGTACTGTCCGGATTCTGGAGCGCGCTGGCCGCCGCGTCGGCCGCGGTGCTGCTGGCCAGCGTGCTGGCCGTGCTGCTCGCCCGCCGCGGCCAGCGCACCCGCCGGGCCACGGTCCTCATCACCGCGTGGTCGGCGGCCCTGATCGCGACCGGCGCCGGGCCGGCCGGATCGCCCTGGGCACCCTGCTCACCGCCGCGTTCGCCGGCCAGGTGGCGCCGTCGATCTGGTCCGCGTACCGGACCGCGCATCCCACCGGCATCTCGCGCGGCACCTGGCTGCTCATCCTGGGCGAGCTGGCCTGCTGGGCGGCCTACGGCGCGGACAAGTCCGACCCGCGCCTGATCACTCTCGGCGTCCTGGGCGTGGTGGCCAGCGTGCTGATGCTGGCCCGCGCGACCCGCGCCGGCAGCATCACATATTGACGTAACTCGGGCACCGGGGGAGAGTGCGGCCATCGGCGTGTCCCGCCTCAGCCGTCCCGCTCGCGCTGGAGGACCTCATGACCCCCGATCTGACTCGTCTGCGCACAGCCCGCCGGATCGTCATCGCGGCCGCCGCGGCCTCGTTAGTCGTCGGCCTGACCGCGGCGGCCAGCCTGACCACCGCCGCCTCGGCCGCCCGGACCGGCAGTACCGCCCAGAGCCACGGTGCCGCCGGTGCCGCCAGCTGCCCGTGGGTGCACTCCCGCGCGCCGGTCGGCGTCCGGGTCCGGCAGCTCCTGCGGCGCATGACGCTGACCGACAAGCTGGCCATGGTCGACGGCGTCGGCTACGCCACCGGCACGTCCGGTTACGTCGGCCACCTCGCGGCTAACCCGGCCCTGTGCATCCCCGCCCTGAAGCTGGAGGACGGGCCGCAGGGCGTGGCCGACGGCGTGCCCGGCGTGACCCAGCTGCCCGCGCCGGTCTCGCTCGCCTCGACGTGGGACCCGGCCCTGGACCGGGCCTACGGCACGGTGGTCGGCAGCGAGGAGCGCGGCAAGGGCGCCGACGTGAACCTGGGCCCGACCGTGAACATCGTCCGCGACCCGCGCTGGGGCCGGGCGTTCGAGAGCTACGGCGAGGACCCGTACCTGTCCGGCCAGACGGCGGTCGGGTTCATCGGCGGCGTGCAGAGCCAGGGCGTCATGTCCCAGGTCAAGCACTGGGCCGTGTACAACCAGGAGACCAACCGCAACACGCCGGCCGACGACGCGCTGGTCAGCCAGCGGACCATGCACGAGATCTACATGCCGCAGTTCGAGGCCGCCGTGACCCAGGGCCGCGCGGCCTCGGTCATGTGCAGCTACTCGACCATCAACGGGCAGTACGCCTGCCAGAACCGCTACCTCATGAACGTGCTCGACCGGGAGTGGCACTTCCCCGGCTTCGTGACCTCGGACTGGGGCGGGACCCACTCCACGGTGCCGTCGGCGCGGGCCGGGCTGGACATGCAGATGCCCGGCGGGACCCTGCTCGGCGCGGACTACTACGGCGCGCCGCTGAAGAAGGCCGTGCGCGACGGCCGGGTCCCGATGGCCACGCTGAACCAGATGGTGTCGCGGATCCTCACCGAGATGTTCCGCTTCAACCTGTTCGCCGACCCGCCGACGGGCTCGCTCGGCGACAACGTGCGCACGCCCGCACACGCGCAGATCGGGCGTGAGGTGGAGCAGGCGGGCACGGTGCTGCTGAAGAACTCCGGCGGCGTGCTGCCGCTGTCGGCCAGCCAGGACACGAGCGTGGCCGTCATCGGGGCCGACGCGGGCCAGTACGCGCTGACCTCGGGCGGCGGCAGCGCGGGAGTGATCGCGCCGTACGTGGTCACGCCCGCCCAGGGCATCGCCCGGCGGGGCGCGGCCGCCGGGGTGAGCGTGCGGTACGCGCCGGGCAACATCCCTGACACCGGGGCCCTGGCCGCCGTGCCCGCCTCGGCGTTCGGATCCGGGCTGAGCGCTTCGTACTACAACAACACCGCGCAGTCCGGAAGGCCCGTCGCTACCGGCAAGGTGGCCAGCGTGGCCCTGAACTGGAACGGCAAGTCGCCGGCCAAGGGCGTGCATGCCTCGGGCTGGTCGGCCAAGCTCACCGGCACCATCCGCCTGCCCGCGGCCGGCCGTTATGCGCTGTCGCTGTCGTTCACCGGCACCGCGGCGGTGCGCATCGACGGCAAGTCGGTGTTCGCCAGCCAGATCGGGTTCGGCTCGGTGAGCCGGGTCACGGTGACGCGGCCGGCCGGGAAGGTCAGCATCACGGTCGACTACGCCGACAGCATCCCGCTCGGCTCCGACGCCATCACGCTGGGCTGGGCGCCGCCGCAGCACCCGTCGCTGCTCCGGCAGGCCGTGCGCGCGGCCAGCCAGTCCAGCGTCGCGGTGGTGTTCGCGAGCAACTTCGAGACCGAGGGCGCGGACCTGCCCGGCATCAGCCTGTCGGCCAGCCAGAACCAGCTCATCTCGGCGGTGGCCGCGGCCAACCCGGACACCGTCGTGGTGCTCAACAGCGGCTCGGCGGTGACCATGCCGTGGCTGACCAAGGTCAAGGGCGTGGTCGAGGCCTGGTACCCCGGCCAGGACGACGGCGACGAGATCGCGGCCGTGCTGTTCGGCGACGTGAACCCGTCGGGCAAGCTGCCGGTGACCTTCCCGAAGAGCCTGGCCCAGGTGCCCGCCAGCACCAAGCGGCAGTGGCCCGGCGTCGGCGGCAAGGTGCACTACTCCGAGGGGGTCCTGGTCGGCTACCGCTGGTACAGCACCCGGCACCTCACGCCGATGTTCCCGTTCGGGTACGGGCTGTCCTACACCACGTTCGCGTTCCGCCACCTGACCGTCCGCCCCGGCCGCCACGGCGAGCTGGTCGCGTCGGCCAGCGTCACCAATACCGGCTCGCGGCCGGGCGCCGACGTGGCCCAGCTCTACGTGGGCGACCCCGCGTCGACGGGGAGCCGGCCGAGCAGCTCAAGGACTACCAGCGGGTCGAGCTGCGGCCGGGCCAGACCTGCCGCGTCAGCTTCGTGCTGGACCGCGGCGCGCTCGCCTGGTGGAACCCGAAGATCAGCGGGTGGACGGTCAGCCCCGGCGACTACCGTCTCATGGTCGGCGACTCGTCGGCCAGCCTGCCGCTGACCGCACGCATCACCGTGCCCTGACCTGAGCGATCGCGCTCGAAGCGCTGCACATCAGCGACCACGCCAGCGCCCTCGCGTACGTCGAGGCGGCCCGGGTCGCGCCGAACGCCCTGCGGGGCGGTGCCATCGCGGCCCTCGCCGCGCTCGTGGCGGTCCGCGCGCTGACGCTCACGGAACTCGTCGTGCTGTCCGCCGTCGTCGGCGCCGGGGACGCCTTCTTCTATCCGGCGTACCGGGCGCTGTTCTCCAGCTGCCTGTCGCCGCTGGGCCTGCTGTTCGCCGGGGCGCTGGCCGGCTCGATCGGCGTGCGCGAGACGGTGCTGGTCGGCGCCGGGCTGTCGGCTCTGTCGTGCCTGGTGGTCTTCGTGCCCGGGGTCCGTGACCCGGAGCGCGCAGACTACGCGCCGGTGCCCCTGCCCGAGGAGGCCAGCGGCGCGGTCGTGGACTAGGTTCGCGCTCATGGACGCCAGGTCGGAGCGGTACGCGACGGACGTCGGGGCGGCCCTGGCGGGGGTGCTGGGCCCGGGCCTGACCGGGGCGTACCTGCACGGCTCGGCGGTGCTGGGCGGCTTCGACGCCCGGCGCAGCGATATCGACATCCTGGCCGTGACCGAGGGCGCGATGACGGCCGCGCAGCAGTCGGCGGCCGCCGGGGCACTGGTCGAGGCGCTGAGCGGGGCGGCGGGCGAGGAGCGGCGGCCCGGCCCGGCGCGGGGACTGGAGCTGAGCGTGGTCACGCTGGCCGCGGCCCGGCATCCGGTGGCCCGGCCCTCGTTCGAGCTGCACCTGACCACCGGGCCCGAGGACCGCAAGGTCATCGACGGTCACCTGCGGGACGGCGATCCCGACCTGGTGCTGCACTTCGCCGTGTGCCGCGCGGCCGGGCGGCTGCTCGGGCCGGGCCGCCCGGCGGACCAGGTGTTCGCCCCGGTCCCCGGCGAGCTGGTGCGAGCGCAGCTCGCGGCCGAGCTGAGCTGGGCCGCCGAGCAGTCCCCCGGCGAGTACGCGGTGCTCAACGCGTGCCGGGCCTGGCGGTACGCGGCCGACGGCACGCTGGTGTCCAAGATCGACGGCGGCCAGTGGGCCCTGAGCCGGGTGCCGGGCCCGGACCGCGACCTGATCGCCGCCGCGCTGGCCCGGCAGCGGGGCCAGCTCGCCGCCGGGCTGGACCCGGCCGCCGTCCGGCGGTTCGTCCGCGGCCTGCTCAGCTGAGCGCCCGGCCTAGCGCCGGCCTACCGGCAGATGAAGGCGGCCAGGTCGCCGGAGGTGATGAAGGCGCCCTCGCGGTCGATGATGGCCTGCACCCGGGCCCGGACGTCGGCCACTACGTCGGCCCAGGGGCGGGCGGTCTCGTGCTGGTAGAAGGTGGCCCAGCTGGCCACGAAGTCCGCGGCCAGGGCAGGATCGCGGATCACCACCGGCGGCATGCTGGCCGGGCGCACGCAGGTCACCGAGCTGAAGGCCGCGCCGAGCTGCGCCGCGGCGTTCTCGGCGGTGAACGCGTGGGTCGCGCGGACCATCCGCCAGCCGGGCGTGACCTGGCTGACCGCCTGCTCGGTGAGCCGTCGCAGGGACAGCAGCTCACGGGCCCCGTTGGTCACCGCGACGCACACCCCGCCGGGCGCCAGTACCCGGAGCAGCTCGCGCACGGCCGCGTCCCGGTCGGGCACGTGATAGAGCATGTGGATCGCCAGCACCACGTCGAAGGCCCCGTCACGCAGCGGCAGGGCGGCCACATCGGCGCAGGCCACCGCCGGGTGGCCGGCCTTCCGCAGCATCCCCGCCGACAGGTCGCACCCGGCCGCCCGCACCTTCCGGCCGGCCAGCGCGCGCAGGTAGACCCCGTTCCCGCATCCGGCGTCCAGGACCCGCATCCCGGGCGCCAGGTCGAGCAGGCCGAGCACCCAGGTTGCGGTGTCGAGGTACGGGTCCTGGTGCTCCCAGAAGCGCTGCCTGGCCCGCAGGTTGCGGTCATCGTCGTACTGACCCGGGGGGTTCAGCGTCATGCTCACATGATGCCGGGTCATACCTGGCTGGCCAGGGCGACCTGGCAGAGTTCCGGCATCTTGCCCTCGCCGGTGGCGGCCGCGATCCGCACGCCGGCCCAGGCCAGCGCGAGGCCGTAGGCGGCGCCGCCGACCGCCAGCAGCGGGGCCCGGATGGCCAGCGGGGCGCCCGCGGTGAGCACCGCGGCGACGATCACCGGGGAGGTCAGTATGGGGACGCCGAAGATGGTGCCGAAGCTGGCCGTCACCCGGCTGGACCCGTAGCCCGGTGCCGCGACGTAGATCGGGGTGCCGACCCGCTTGGCCATCGGGTAGGCGCCGTTGACCGTGATGATGTTGCTCAGGGCCAGCGCCGCGCCGAGGGCGGCCAGGGCGACCGGCATGGTCTCGAACCCGAAGGTCGGGAACCCGGCCGCGGCACCCAGGCCGAAGGTCAGCGCGACGAGCAGCGGAACCCCGATCACGGCGAGCACGATGTTCTGGCCGGAAAGGTAGGCGCGCAGCGTGCTGCGGTTGGTCAGCGCGGTGGCCTCTATGACGAAGGCGGGCCCGGTTGACCCGACCGTGTTGGCGTGGAAGAACCCGATGAACGCCGCGCCGAGGACCGCGCTCAGGAACGTCACGGCCGGATGGTGCTTCGGGCCGATGATGGAGCTGATGGAGGCGGCGACCGTGATGACCGCGGTCATGCCCCAGTAGACGAGCGACAGCGGTTCGCGGCGCTGGTAGATCCAGAACCGGGCCGCCACCGCGCCGCGCAGGCCGTACCGGCCGAATGGCAGCACCGCCGCGCGCACCTGCGATGACTGGGTGGAGGAGTCGGGGGAGACCAGGGCCCGGTTCAGCGACCGGATCCACAGCCAGCCGAGCACGACGATGACGGCGGCCAGCAGGGCCAGGCGCAGCAGGGCGGTACCAGGGCGCCCGTCCGAGGCGTCCTGGATCGCGTGCGCGGCCAGGCCCGGCGGCAGCCAGCGCATCCACGCGTCGAAACCGGTGAAGCTCGCGGTGGTCAGCCTGCCGGTCTCGGCCAGCTTCGGCACCACCTGGGTGAAGAACTCATAGAGGGCGATGATCGGGATGAACAGGAAGGCGGCCAGGTCCTTGCCGCGCCGGGAGCGCAGCAGCCCGGCCATGCTGGTGGTCACGAAGCGGGCCAGGGTGATGCAGAACAGCACCTCCAGCAGCACCGCGACCAGGGCGACCAGCACCCCGGCCACGCCGCGGGCCAGCCCGATCACCACCCCGAGCAGGCCGATCACGTTGGCGGCCGGCCAGGCGCCGGTGGCCGAGGCGGCCAGCAGCCCGACCGCCAGCGGCCGGGTCCGGAGCGGGTACAGGGCCATCGTGGCCGGATCCAGGGTGCTGTCCAGGCCGAAGGCCAGCAGCGGGCAGATCAGCCAGCCGAAGGCGAACACGGTGAACAGGACCGAGGTCAGGTCCACGGCGGTACTCTGGCCGTGCAGCAAGGCCAGCAGGGCGAACATGCCGAGCGCGGTCAGCACCGCGAACGCCGTGCTGATGATGAACGAGGCCCTGGCTCGATTGGACGACTGCAGAGCGTTGACCAGCAGGCGCAGCTTCAGCTGGACGAGGAGCCAAGCCATGACAATCCCTCCTCGCTGGCCTTCGAGCCGACCAGGTCGATGAACGCCCGCTGCAGGCTCTTGCCGCCCCGCACCTGATCGGTGGTGCCGGTGGCCACGATCCGGCCCTGGTCGATGATCGAGACGTGGTCGCAGACCTGCTCGACCAGTTCCATGACGTGACTGGAGAACAGCACGGTCGAGCCCGAGCTGACATAGCTGGTCAGCATCCGGCGGATCGCGTCGGCCGATACCGGATCCACGCCCTCCAGCGGCTCGTCGAGGAACAGCACCGACGGGTTGTGGATCAGCGCGCAGCCCAGGGCGGCCTTCTTGCGCATACCGGTGGAGTAGTCCGCGACTAGCCGCTTCGAGTCGGCGGTCAGGTCCAGCACGTCCAGGAGCTGGGCCGCCCTGGATCGCGCCTCGCTGACCGGCAGGTTCCGCAGCCGCCCGGCGTATTCCAGCAATTCCTCGCCGCTGAGCCGGTCGAACAGCCGGGCTTCGGCCGGCACCACGCCGATGATCGCCTTGGCGGCGGGCGGGTCGGCCCACACGTCCAGCCCGTTGATCAGGATCTGCCCGGAGTCCGGCCGCAGCAGGCCGGTCATCATCGAGAGCGAGGTGGTCTTCCCGGCCCCGTTCGGCCCGACCAGCCCGGCGAAGGAGCCGGCCGCGATCTCGAGGTCGATACCGGCCACGGCCACCTTCTCGCCGAAGTTCTTGCGTAGTCCGACTACCTTGATCGCTATTCCGCCCATGCTGGCCTCCCTGGCCGGATTCGGGGCTCTGGCAGGCATGCTGCCATTGTTGACGCTTGCGTGCGGCGCGCTCGTGGCCCGGACGGTCACGACCGGGGCCGCCATGACTGGCGGCGCCATGACCCCCGTGACCGCCGTGACTGGCGGCGAGGTCTGCTCGAGTTCGCGAGCGCGAGGTGGCCCGTCCGTCCGCCAGTTCCGGAGCCGGTCGGGCAGGAACAAGGTCAGGGCGGTGATGAAGGCCAGGATCTTCGACGCCACGTTCAGGGTGGTGGGCAGCGCGGACTGCGGGTAGCCGAAGCCGGACCAGGCCCAGATCGCGAACACGCCGATCATCAGCGCGAAGCAGAAGAGCGTGGACTTCCGCACCCGCACCATCGGCGACAGCGTAAGCAGCCACAGCGTGGTGAGCTCGACCAGGATCAGGGGCGTGAAGAACACCGTCCGGTACAAGGCCGGGTCCGGAGGGAGCGCCGGATAGGTCCTGGCCATCACGATGAGGTCGAAGGGCAGCTCGAAGATCATCGGTGCGGCCATCGCGCCGAGCACCGCGCTGCCCAGCCTGGTCGGGTAGTACCACCCCGTGCGGGTCAGGACGATGCAGGCCAGGACCAGGACGGCGACCAGGGTGACCGGGGTAATGGGGTTGTGGACGGCCGATCCGATGTGCGGAAAGTCGTGCAGGTACTGCTTGACGTAGACCGTGATCCCGACCAGGAACGCGATGATCGAGCCGACCCAGAGCGAGAACATGAGGATCACGACGGAGACCGGCGGCCGGACGGTCCGGAGCGGGCGCCGCAGCCGGATTCCCGCGTAGGCCGCGCCGCCCGCCACGGCCACCAGGCCGACCGCGAGCTCGATCCTGGCGTCTCCGCCGTAGCTGACCCATCCGCCGTTGAGACTCATGGCGCCACCTGCTTGCTACTGCTGATCATTAAATTGATATCACTATGCTAAACGCCTGATAGCAGCGCGTCAAACGGGCAGGCAGGCGGCACGGTCCGACCAGCGCGGCCCGGGCTGTCCGATCCGGTCCTCGCCGACACCTGGCGCGGGCTGCTCCTCCCCTGAACTCACGACGCCCCTGTCTCACGACACCTCGGCCGGTCTGCCAAGCTGCTGAGCGTGAAGCGCGAGGGCCCTTTCTGGGAGTCGGTAGAAGGCCGGGCGCCGCTCCCGGCCGCGGCGGTCACCCTCGGCTGGGAGCTCGTCGCGATCGATCCGGAGGAGGGAACGATCGAGGTCGCGTTCACCGCCGGCGCCGCGTTCCTGAACCCCGCCGGAGTCGTGCAGGGCGGCTTCCTGGCTGCCATGCTCGACGACACCATGGGGCCAGCCCTGGTCAGCGGGCTTGAGCCGGGTGATTTTGCCCCGACGACGGACCTGCACGTGCAGTTCCTGCGGCCGGCCCGGGCGGGCCGCCTCGTCGGGCGCGGCCGGGTGGTGCGACGCGGCCGGGACGTTGCCTTCCTCGCCGGGGAACTCGTTGACCAGGACGGCGCCGTCGTGGCCGTAGCCACCGCCACGGCGCAGATCCGCAGGAACATGCTCGGCCGGCCAGCTGCGGCCCCCTGACCCCTGCGTTACTCCGGCCAGTCGAGCTGGGCCTCGGGCACGCCCACGGACCGGCCGTATTCCTCGGCCCTGGCCCGTCCGGAGCGATCTCCCCGCCGGTACCGGAATACCTGGCCCTGGAAGGCGACAATGACCTCGTCGCGGGACCGGAAGTCGCAGTACCACCCGCCGTCCGCGCTGAGCACGCGGCTCAGGGCGGCCGCCAGCTCAGCCGCGCGATCAGCGGCGACGCGGAACTCGATGAAGGTCCACAGCTCCGGCTGCCCGGCCTCGGCGTCCCCGGCCGCGGCCCGGTGGATCCTGGTGACCGTCAGCGGAATGTCCTCCAGGGCCAGCCCCGGCTGGAGGCTCTCTGCCAGCAGGGTCCCCGACCAGGTGTCAGCGTCGCCGCTCATCACGGACAACTATGCCGCGCCGCTATGCCCCGCGCCCGGCGGAGCGAGGGTCAGGTGCACATCCGGCTCGGGTCGCGGGGCCGGCCAGCTGGTCCGCATGACGGTGACGTCGATGCCCTCGTAGCGGGCGGCGTCAATAGCCTGCCAGGCCAGCCGCTCGTACAGGGACTGCGCCGCGGACCCGCGCTCGGTGAACAGGTAGAGAGTGTCGTGGCCCAGCGCGGCGGCCCACGCCTCGCAGCGCCGGACCAGCCGCTCGCCGTGGCCCTGGCGGCGGGCGGCCGGGGCTACGTACAGGCCCTTGAGCCACGGCGTCAGCCCGGCCGCGGGCTCGTAGCCGGGCATGTCACGCGCCACCAGGCAGGCGACGCCGACCGGCGCGCCGTCGGCGAGGGCGAGCAGCGTGCCGGGGATCTGGTCCGCCCCGGCCTGCGCGGCCAGCCCGGCGGTCCACGATTCCAGTGATCCGCCGGGATCGGTATGCCCCCACTCGCTCCAGTGCCATTGCGCGGCCACGGGCACGAGTTCGGGGTGGCGGCTGAGCGGCTCGATGACGATGTTCATCGCCTCCGGTCCTATCGCCCCGGGGCCGGTAATGGCAAGCAAGTGCCGGCCGCGGCCTGGCTGGCTCTACCCCCGCGGACCTGGGTATGGCTATCCGCAGAACATCAGATGGCTGTCGGAGCGCGCCGGCCCGCACACTGGCTCCCGGTACCGCGTGCCGGTCACGCCGTGACATCAGCAAAATCCTGCGCGGCCGGGCCATCGCGGCCGGGCGCCGCGGCCGGGCCGGGAAGGTGACAGGCCATGAACAGCATCGATCAGGCCGGTATCGTGCGGGCGAGCCTCGCCGCCTCCGAGCCGACCGGCGAGGAGCGAGCCGCCGCGGCGGCGATGCTCCAGCTCATCGGCGGCCTGCACATCTCGCGGGCCCTGTACGCGGTGGCCGAGCTCGGCATCGCCGACGGCCTGGCCGGCGGCCCGATGACCTCGGCCAAGCTGGCCCGGGCGACCGGGACTCACGAGCCGTCGCTGTACCGGGTGCTCCGGCTGCTGGCGTCGGTGGGCGTGCTCCGCGAGCACCCGCCGCGCACCTTCAGCCTCACGATCCTCGGCGACCGGCTGCGCACCGGCGTCCCGGCCTCGGTCCGGTCCTGGGCCATGCTGTCCGACGTGGTCGGCCTGGAGGCCTTCTGGCCGATCATTGAGACGGTCCGCACGGGCCAGTCGGGCGTGAAGATCAGTACCGGGCTGAAGCCGTTCGAGCACCTGCACCGGGACCCGGACCGCGCGGCCCGCTTCCACGCCACGATGTCCGAGCGGACGGCGGCGTTCGCACCCAGCGTGGCGGCCGGCTACGACTTCGCCGGGCTGCACACGGTGGCCGACATCGGCGGCGGCCAGGGCATCCTGCTGGCCGCCATCCTGCGCGGGTACCCGCACCTGCATGGCATCCTGTTCGACTTGCCTGAGGTGGCGGGCGGCGCGGCGGGCGTGCTCGAGGCGGCCGGGGTGGCCGATCGCTGCGACATCGTCACCGGGGACTTCTTCCAGTCCGTGCCCTCGGGTGCCGATGCCTTCCTCATGGCTAACGTGCTGCACGACTGGGACGACGCGCAGTCGGTCGGGCTCCTGGCCCGCTGCCGTCAGGCCCTGGCCCCCGGCGGCCGGGTGCTGATCGTCGAGCGGCTCATCCCCGACGACCCGGCCGCCGCCGTGCCGGTCCTGGTCAGCGACATCAACATGCTCGTCATCACCGGCGGCAAGGAGCGGACTAACGCCGAGTACGGCGAGCTGCTGGCGACGGCCGGGCTGACCCAGGGTGCGATCCTGCCGGTCGGCTCGCCCTACGGGATCATCGAGGGCCTGGTGCCATGACGACGGGGGGATGGCCGCTTCCGCGGAAGCGGCTTGTGAACTATTTCACAAGGCGCTTCCGCGGAAGCACTCGCGCGCCTGCGTCCTGAGCCGCCCGGCCGGCCGGGCCGGAGGCGTTCGCTGTTACCAGGGCACCGGCCCGGCGTCGTCGAAGAACGCGCCGGTCGGGCCGTCGTCGGGCAGGGACGCGAGCCGGATCGCGATCGCCGCGCCCTGCTCGGGGGTGCGGACGCCGCGGAAGCCGTTGAGGTCGGTCGCGGTGAAGCCAGGGCAGGCGGCGTTGATCAGGATGCTGGTGTCGCGCAGCTCCTTGGCGTACTGGATGGTGACGGCGTTGAGGAACGTCTTCGACGGCGCGTACGCGACGGAAATCGGGCCCGCCTGGTCGGTAGAACTGGTCTGCCGGGTGAGTGAGCCGACCGTGCTGGACATGTTCACGATTCGCGGCGACGCCGAGCGGCGCAGCAGCGGCAGCATCGCGTTGGTGACGCGGATGACGCCGATCACGTTGGTCTCCACGGCCGTCCGCACGACCGAGAGGTCGACCGTGGTCGGCAGTTGCGGCATGCCGCCGGTCACGGCGGCGTTGTTGACGAGCACGTCGAGGCGACCGGCGCGCTCCTCGAGCAGCGCGGCGGCGGCGGCGACGCTAGCGTCGCTGGTCACGTCGAGCGGCACGCCGAACGCGTCGACATCGGCTGCGCGCAGCTTCTGCACGGCGGCTTCCCGCCGCTCCTCGTCCCTGGCGCCGACGCCGACGCTCCAGCCGAGGGCGCCCAGGCCCACCGCGATCTCGTACCCAATTCCCTTGTTCGCGCCGGTGACCAGCGCGATCGTCTGTCCGGTCATGCCTCAAGCCTGTCCGCGCCCCAGCGGGGCGTCCAACACCGTCTGGGTGGGCAGTGATACCTCCCGGGTATCTGTCCAGGTCACCTCCGCCGAGCGGCATGGACCATTCCGCCCCGTACCCTGGCGGCATGGAGACACGCGAGCTGCGGTACTTCGTCGCCGTCGCCGAGGAACTGCACTTCGGCCGGGCCGCGCAGCGGCTCGGGATCGCGCAGCCGCCGCTGTCGAGGGCCATCCAGCAGCTCGAACGGCGGCTCGGGGTGGCGCTGCTGGAACGCACCCGCCGCACCGTCACGCTGACCGAGGCCGGGTCGGTGCTGCTGGTCGAGGGCCGGGCAGCCCTCGACGCGGTCGACGCCGCTGACCGCCGTACTCGCCGCGCCGCCCTCGCCGCGGCCGGCCAGCCCGGCATGGTCCTGGTCACGAAGGCCGGAGCAACCAGCGAGATACTGGCGAAGCTGCTCGACGCCTACGCCGCCGAGCCCGGCGCGGTCACCGTCGACGTGCTCCTGTGCGGGGCCGCCCAGCAGGAGCGGCTGCTGCGTGACGGGCGGGCTGACGTGGCGCTGCTGCACCGGCCGTTCGACTCGACGGCGGGATTCGACACCGAGGAGCTGAGCACCGAGGGACAGGTCCTGGTCCTGCCGGCCGGGCACCCGCTCACCGGCCGTTCCGGCCTGCGGATGACCGACGTCACCGCGCTGCCCGGCCTGCCGATGCCGCGCTGGCCCGGCCTCGACGGCACGTACCCCGACGGCCCCGGTCCGGAAGCCCGGGACCATGCGCAGCTGTTCCAGCTGATCGCGCTCGGCCGGGCTTCGGCGGTCCTGCCCGAGTCGTGCCGGATCCATCTGCGGCGTGACCTCATCACGGTGCCGGTGCTGGACGCTCCGGCCGTGACGACGGTGATCGCGTGGCCGCCGCACAGCCGGTCCCGCGCCGTCGCCGGGCTGGTCCGAGCCGCGACCCGTCTCTAGCGGCCTGGTTTCTCGACCGGGAACAGGATCGGGCTGATCAGGTAGCGCGCCCGGTCCGGGGTGGCCTGGTTGGCCAGCCGGGGGCCGATCGCGGCGCTCAGCTCGCCGATCAGCGCGATCAGCTCGTCACGGCTCAGCCAGATCGCCCGCTGCTGGTAGCCGACCAGGTCGGCGGCCGGGTCGGCGTCGTCCCGGTCCAGGTAGGCGCTGAACTCGGCCAGCAGCGCGGCCATCGAGGCCGGGAACGCGCGGCGATGCTCGTCCGGCGACACCGACTCGAACGCCTCCGGGCTGACCGACGCCCGCTCCTGGCTCAGCCGGTAGCTGCGCTCCACCGCACCGCGGACCCGCTGCTCGCCGGCCACCTCGAGGATGCCGTTCGCGGCGAGCAGGTCGACGTGCCGGTAGACGGTGGCCTTGGAGACATCGGGCAGCCGGGCGGCGAGCTCGGCGGTGGTGAGCAGCCGCCCGCCGCGCATCGCGTGCACGATCCGCAGCCGGACCGGGTGGGCCAGCAGCTCCAGCATGTCCATGGACCCTACGATCTCACATGTGCTACCTTTCGCAAAGATGAGAAAGGTAGTGGCGGGAGGAATGATGACGACGGCGAGCGACCCGGCGGCCACCGCGCGAGCAGTGGCCGAGCTGGCCCGCGACGGGCGGTTCGCGGAGGTGGAGGAGCGTTACGCGGCGCCGCTGCGGGCGGCGCTGGCGCCGGGGACGCTGCGGGCGGCCTGGGCGGCCGAGGTCGGGCGGCGGGGCGACGTGCTGACTGTCGGGGAGCCGGTGGCGAGCCGGCCCGAGCCGGGCTGACCCGGGTCAGCGTGCCGGTGCGCTGTGACCGCGGGAGGCTCACGTTGGTCATGTCGGTGGACGAGGCCGGGCGGCTGCACGGGCTGCGGCTCGGGCCGGCGACGGGCGGGAAGTGGACGCCGCCGGACTACGCCGTGCTCCGGCGGTTCACCGAGCGGGAGGTCACGGTCGGCACCGGGCCCGATGCGGTACCCGGCACGATGAGCCTGCCGCGCGGGCGGCGTCCGGGCCGCGCCTGGCGCCGGGCCGGCGGGTGCCCGGGCGTAGTGCTGCTCGGCGGGGGCGGGCCGTTCGACCGGGATGAGACGAGCGGGGTGAACAAGCCGCTCAAGGACCTGGCCTGGGGGCTGGCCAGCCGGGGCGTGGCGGTGCTGCGGTTCGACAAGGTGACGTTCGCGCATCCGGATCGGGTGGCGCAGGCCAGCGGCTTCACGGTGAGCGACGAGTACGTGCCGCACGCGCTAGCCGCCATCCGCCTGCTCCAGCAACATCCGGGCGTCGATCCCGGCCGGGTGTTCGTGCTCGGGCACAGCCTGGGCGGCCGGGTGGCGCCGCGGGTGGCCGCGGCGCAGGCGTCGGTGGCCGGGCTGGTGCTGCTGGCCGGGGACGCGGAGCCGATGGCCGACAAGGCGGTCCGCGTGGCGCGCTACCTCGCCGCAGCGGATCCGGCCGCGGCAGCGTTCGTCGAGACCATGGCGCGCCAGGCGGCGCTGGCGGGCGGGCCGGGCCTGGCCGCGACGACGCCGGCCGCCGAGCTGCCGTTCGGGTGGCCGGCGTCGTTCTGGCTGGACCTGCGGGACTACGAACCGGTGGCGACGGCGGCCGGGCTGGGCGGCCGGTCCTCATCCTCCAGGGCGGACGCGACTACCAGGTGACGGTGGCCGACGACCTGGCCCGCTGGCGGACCGGGCTGGGGCACCGGGACGACGTCGCGATCCGGGTCTATGAGGCGGACAATCACTTGTTCTTCCCCGGCTCGGGGCGCTCCGCGCCGGCCGAGTACGACCCGCCGCAGCACGTGGACCCGGCGGTGGTGGCCGACATCGCGGAGTGGCTGGCCGGGGGATCCTGGCCGTCGCGCGGCATACCCGGCCCATGGTTGGATTTGGGTGCGGCCGATGGCGGGCTGCGCAAGGGGGCGGGGCGAGGTGTGGGATCGTTTCGAGGCCCGGTACGAGGCCGAGCACTACCTCGGTCCCGACGTCCGGGCGCGCGAGCTGATCGAGCGGTTCGCGGCGGACGGCGGCCCGGCCAG
The DNA here is from genome assembly GCA_963730265.1 of uncultured Actinomycetota bacterium. Lineage (GTDB taxonomy): Bacteria > Actinomycetota > Actinomycetes > Streptosporangiales > Streptosporangiaceae > DASUBV01. Next base: position 1,416,499 of record CAVSRG010000009.1, on the reverse strand, counting down.
CACGGCGGAGTTCCGGACCACGATCGAGGCCCTGCCGTGGCCCGATCTGCGGGCCGTCTACGGCCGGCCTCCTGACGCTCATCGGCGGACCGGACCAGGTGGCCGAGCTGAGCCAGCGCGACTGGCATGCGGCGTCGCCGGCGGGCCAGCGGGTGGCCGACCTGCTCCGGGCCGCGCATGAGCTGGTCGGCCGGCGCACGCCGGGACCGGACGGGCTGATCCCGGCCGACCTCGGGCCGGTCAGCGAAGGCCAGCGGATCGACGCCGGTGTCGCCGACGCGCTGCGGCGGGTCTACGCAGGCCAGGCGGTGCCGGCGGACCTCGCCGCGATGACCGCGGCCGAGCAGGAATATCAGGCGGTGCTGGCCCGCGCGCCGCTGTCGCCGGGTGGCCGGCGGCTGCTGACCGGCAACGCGGCGCGGCTGCTGGATGGCCTGGGCCGGGCCGCGACGGCGCTGCGCGACGACGAGGCCGCCGAGCGGCACTTCACGGCGGCCAGCCGCGAGTATGCGGCCGCGGGCGACGAGCGCGAGGCCAGGGCGTCGGCGGACCGCGCGGCCGACGCGGCGCAGCGCCGCCTCCCGGACGCCGACGACCGGCTGCGGCGGCTGCTGGCCGCCCTGGACCTCGCGCCGGACCCCTCGCTGGCGCGCGTCGAGGCCCTGCTCGGCCTGGCCGGGCTGGCCAGCAGCAACGGTGACGGGTTCGAGGCCGGGCAGCGGGCCGGCGCCGCCGATGCCGAGCTGACCGGGCTCGGGTACGCGCCGCCGGGCGCCGACGGGGTCGAGGCGGCGGTCGCCCGCTGGATCGACGCCGTCCCCGCCGGCCTGCCTGAGGATCCCAGCCACTTCGACCGGACGATCAGCCGGGTGCTGACGCTGCAGGGCCAGCTGGCCGCGCTGCGGATGGGCCTGGCGCTGGGCGACGGCGAGGCGCGGGCGCGGGCCCGTGGCGCGGCGGACGCACAGGTCACGCAGATCTCCGCCATCGTGGCCGAGATGCCGCGCCACCGGGCGGCGGTCACCCGCCAGCTGCGCGGCCTGCTGGGCGACCCGCCGCCCGGCGAGGACTCCCGCGGCGACTCCGGCGCCGGGGCCGGACCGGGCATGCCGGAGTTCCTGGACATCATGAAGCAGGTCGGCGCGCTGCTCGACGCGGCCGGCGCGATGCCGGATGACCCGGCGACCCTGGCCCGGCTGCGAACCGACGCGGCCGCCTGCGTGCAGCGGGCCAGGGAACTGGGCTGGCCGCTGACCGTCGCGCAGGCGCTCGACGCCCGGGCCCGGGTGCTGGTCGTCGCGCGCGAGGCGGCCGCGGCCGTTCCGCTGCTCGAGGAGGCCCTGGCCCTGGTCGTGCCGCTGACCGGCGAGGTCGAGCGGGCCCAGGCCGTCATGCTGGCCTCGACGCTGGCCAAGACGTACATGGAGCTCGCGCCGCCCAGCTTCGAGGGTGCCGAGGCCGCCGCCGCCCGGGCCATCGAGCTGGTCGAGCGGGACCGCTACCGCGTCAGCGCCCCGTTCCAGCAGGCCGCCTACCTGGCCGCCCATCTGGACGCCTTCACCATCGGCATCTTCTGCGCCTGGCAGCGCGGGGACTTCGACACGATGCTGCAGCGGATGGAGCTGGCCAAGGCGCGTGCGTCGGTCCGCGGCCTGCTGCATGATGAAACGCCAGGCGGCGGCACCCCGGAGGCGGCACCCGCTCCCGCGGACGTGCCCGCCCTGTCCCTGCCGGACCTCGATCGCGAGCTGCGCGAGCTGGCCGCGGCCATTCACGGGCCGATCGCCGAGCCGCAGCGGCAGGCGCTCCGGGCTCGGCGTCTCCGGCTGTGGGACATGCGGGCGGTGGCCCGCCGCGACCTGGCGGCCACGCTGCCGCCGGTGACCGTGGCCGCGGTCCAGGCCGCGCTGGACCCGGACGAGGTCGTGCTCTACTACTTCTTCCTCCGCCCGACCACGCTGCTCGCCGTGACCATCGACGCCGCCGAGGTGGTGGTCGAGCGCATCGCGCTGGGCGAGGACGGCCGGGCCCGGCTGGATACGCTCATCGCCGTGCTCGGCTCGCTGACCGGGTCGAACCTGTCCATGGACGCGGCCATCATCCAGCCGCTGGGCGCCCGGCTGCTGCCCGAGCAGGGCCGCCGGCTGCTGGCGGGCAAGCAGCGGCTCATCGTGTCGGCTCATCGCCTGCTGCACTGGTACCCGTTCGCGGCGCTGCCCTACGACGGCACGCCGCTCATCGCCTCGCTCTCGGTGCGGCACGTGCCGAACCTGACCAGCCTGGTCCTGCCTCGCCCGGCGCCACCCGGCCTGGCCGGGCCGGCTGGCCTGGCCGGCGTGGTGGTCAGCGAGTTCCCCGGCCGCGAGGCCGAGCTGCCGCGACTGCCGCGCGCCCGCGCCGAGGCGGAGGACGCGCTGGCTGTCTACCAGGCCGCGGCAGGCCGGCGACGATGCTGGCCGAGCCGACTCGCGAGCAGTTCGCGGCCAGCGTCGCCGACGGCACGCTCACCGGTGCCTGGTGCCTGCACGTCGCGACCCACGGGCACAGCGTGGCCGACGACGCCAGCCGGGACGCGCCGATGGAGTCGACGCTGGAGCTTTCCGACGGCCCGGTGGACGGGTTCGAGATCGCGGCCGCCGGCCTGCGCAGCGAGGTGGTGGTGCTGGCCGCCTGCGACGCCGGGCAGCTCGCCATCAGCGGCCGCGGCCTGGCCGAGCAGCCCGGCGACGAGCTGTTCGGCCTGCCCGCCGCCTTCCTCGAGTCCGGGTGCGGCAGCGTGCTGGCGCCGGTCTGGCCCGCCGACGACAACGCCATCGCCACGCTGATCACCTCCTTTCACCGGCACCTGGCCGCCGGCGGCGGCCGACCTGGCCCTGGCCCGGGCGCAGCGCGAGTACCTGGCCGCCGCCGGGCCACTCCAGCGCCGCGCCTACTACTGGGCTCCGCTGCAGCTGATCACGGTGGGACGACCCGCGTCGGCCAGCCCGGCCGCCGCCCCCGAAACCGAGGAGACTCGCCATGCCTGAGATCGTCATTCACCTCGTCCCCGGTGACGGTGCCGACACCGCCGCCGAGGCCGCCGAGCTGGAGGCCTACCTGCGCGGCGAGGAGGGAGTGGAGCCGGTGGCCGTCGAGGTCGAGCAGCCGCGGCTCGGGCCCGCCGAGATCCTGGCCGTCCTCGAGCTGGCCAACAATGCCATCGACCTGACCCAGAAGCTGATCAGCTATCTCCGGTCCCGGCACGACAAGGTCAAGGGCATCGAGATCGAGATCAACGGCCGCCGGGTGCCCGTCGAGAAGCTGACCGCCGGCGAGCGCGCCGAGCTGCAGGCCGCGCTGGCCAGCGGCACCTAGCGCGGCCGCGGCCGGCCGCGGTCCGGCCCGGCTCAGCCGCGCAGCACGGCCTCGATGCGGTCGCTGGCCAGGGCCAGGCGGCCGGCGTCCTGGGAGAAGTTGATGCGGAACCGGCCGCGCCCGGCCGGGCCGAACTGGTAACCGGGGCTGACCAGCACCCCGGCCGCCTTGAGCGCGACCGCGACCGCATGGTCGTCGGGCCCGCCGCCGAGGGCGCCGGACACGTCGGGGAACACGTACGAGCTGCCCGCCGGGGGCGCCACGGTGACGCCGGGGATGGCCCGCAGGCGGCCGACCAGCTCGTCGCGCAGCGCCTGGTGGGCGGCGGTCCGGTCGGCCAGCCAGGCCGCGTCGCCGTCCATCCAGTGCCGCAGCACCTGCTGCCCGTAGCCGGCGGTGCGCAGCGCGGCCAGGGACAGCACGCGCTCCATGGCGTCGATGACCGGGGCCGGGCCGACGGCGGCACCGACGCGGTAGCCGCTCATGGACTCGGTCTTGGACGGGCCGGCCAGCGTGACGGTCCGCCCGGCCATGCCGGGCTGGGCGGCCAGGTGCACGTAGTCCGCGCCGTCGAAGATCAGGCGGCAGTACAGCTGATCCACCACCGCGAGCATGTCGTGGCCGGTGACGAAGTCGGCCAGCGCCCGCGGCGGCCGCGGGAGCGTAGACGCCGCCGGTGGGGTTGTTGGGATGGGACAGCACCAGCAGCCGCGCGCCCGCGGCGGCCGCGGCGTCAAGCGCGTCCGACGCGATGGACAGCAGGCCGCGAGAGTCCGGATGACACTGGCAAACGGTGCGCGGTCGCGCCAAGGTAGGCCAGGATCCGCTCACTCATGAAGTACTCGGGGTCCGGCAGGGCGATCGACGTCGCCGGGGGAAACAAGCGCGGACAGCGCGGCGAACAGGCCGCCCTGGGTGCCCGGGGTGATGATCAGCTCGGCACCGGGGTCGACGGGCCGGCCGAGCAGCCCGGCCAGGCGCGGCGCGAGCCCGGCCCGCAGCGCGGCGCTGCCCCGGTAGGCGGTGTAGGCCTCGGTGTTCTCGGCCACGGCGGCGTCGAAGTCGGCGGCGGCGGCCGCCGGCGGGAGGAAGGCCCTGGTGTCGCCGTGGGTCAGGTCGATCAGGCCGTCCGGGCCGTCCGGGCCGGGCGCGGCGGCCAGGACCTGGTCGAGCTCCAGCACCGACCGGCCGTAGGTAGCGGCGTAGTGGTCCAGGGCGGCGGCGTTGAGGGCGGGCGGGATCCGGGTCAGCCCGGCAGGCTGGCCCGGCGCTGGTGCGGCCTCAGTCGTGGTCATGATCACCATCGTGGTCGTGGAAGGAGTCGGGGTCGAGGTAGTGCATTCTGATGGCCTCGGCCATCACGGCGCGATCCCTGGTCCGCATGGCGTCGACCAGCTGGCGGTGCCGGTCCACGACCTCGGACAGGTCACTGCCCTGGAACTCCAGCGAGGACCGGATGAGCGCGCCCATCTGGCCGTCCAGCACGTGCCACAGCTCGGCCAGCCGGGCCCGGCCGCTGGCCTCGACGATCAGGCTGTGCAGCCGGGTGTCGCTCTCCACGATGTCGGCCATGTCGCCGCGCTCGGCCACCTCGGCCATGGCCTCCAGCTCCTTGTCCAGCGAGTCCAGGAGCTGGTCGTCGATGACCGCCCGGTCCTCGCAGGCGGCCCCGGCCTCCAGCAGGTAGCGGGCGAAGCAGGCATCCTCGACCTCGGCCCGCGTCATCCGGGCCACCGAGCAGCCGCGGCGGGGCGAGAACTCCACCAGCCGGTCGTTCTTGAGCTCCATCAGCGCGGCGCGCAGGGTGGTCCGGCTGACTCCGAACTCCGCGGCCAGGCTGGCCTCGATGAGGCGCTCGCCGGCCGGCAGCTGGTTGTTGAGGATCCGCCGCCGCAGCGTGTCCTTGACGACCTCAGGCAGTGACGGGTGCGAGATCATGCCGACTCCCAGGAAAGCGCGCGGGGCACCGCACCCCGTCCGCTGTCGAATCTATCCAGAGCGGCGTACCACCCGGGACCGGCCTGGTCAGCGCGGCTCACGGGCCACCTCCAGCGCGATCTCCTCGGTCAGGCCGCGGTGCCCGGCGGGGTCGGCGGTGGCCGCGAGCGCCCCGGCCGGGCCGGTGGCGATGACGGTGACGCCGGGCCCGTGGCCGGGCTGCGGGCTGCCGCCGTGCACGACCAGGCCGACGCTCAGCCAGCCCCGCCGGTAGCCGGCGTTGAACCGGGTATCCAGGTCAGCGATCGCGACCAGGTCGCCCAGCCGCAGGCCGGCCGCCCCGTGCCGGTCCGCGCTGGCCGGGGTGAGCTGGAGGTCCAGGTCCCACATAGGGGTCGGCCGGCCGATGCCGTTGCCGACGATCCGGCTGGGCAGCACGGCTCGCACGCTGGCGGTCAGCGTGCCGCCGGCGACCCCGACCGGCAGCCGGTCCAGCAGCGCGGGGTCGATGTTGCACAGCGTGACCCCGGCCACGGGGCCGGCCGCGCCCTGGCCCCGGCCGCGCACCGCCACCTGGTCGCCGGGCCGAGCCGGCGCAGCACGGCCTGGTCGAAGGCCGCGATGACCCGGCCGCCCTCGCCGCGCTTGCCGATCACCGCCCCGGTCTCGCCGGCCGCGGCGCCCGTCCTGACCTCGGCCAGGTTGCCGGCGCAGGCCTGGGCGGCCAGCGCGTAGCCGGCCGCCGGGTCGGCGTGCACCAGGCAGGCGCCCGGCGCCGCGTGGTCGCCCCGGTGATCCCACACCCCGTCCCCCAGCCGGACGCCGAGCACGATGCCGCCGTCGCCGACCGGAACGTAGGGCGCGCCATCGGCGTCCACGCGGTAGGGGTCCGGGCCGGTGCTGGCCTGCTCCACCGTGGCCAGCAGGTTCACGCTGACCAGTGTCGGCGGGCTGGTCACGCCGGTCATGCCGCGGCTCCGGCCGGGCTGCTGGCCAGCACGCCGATGTTGGCGCCGGCGTCGTCGACCAGGTGGAAGGCCCCGGCGGGCCCGCTCATGATGGTCGACGGCCCCGGCCCGTGGCCGTAGAGCTGGCAGCTGCCGGTGGAGATCACCCCGATGCTGATCCACCCCTCCCGGTAGCCCCGGCCGAACCGGTGATCCTGGTCGGCCATGGCCACCACGTCGCCGATGCGCAGGCCCTCCAGGCCGAGCGACAGGTCCTCGCCCAGCCCGGCGTAGGCGCCCATCAGGTCGGTGTTGGCGTACTCCGAGGCCATCCCGGCCCCGGCCCCGATGGCGTCGGCCGGCACCCGGGCCGCCACGTGCACCTCGAGCCGGCCGTCGGCCCTGGTCCCGCCGGCCAGCGCGGCCAGCAGCCGGGGCGAGCAGTTCTTGACCGTCACCTCCGGGTGGCCGGCCAGGGCCAGCCCCTGGCCGACCGCGTGCACCGTGACCTGGTCTCCGGTGGTGACCCGGCGCAGCAGCGCCTCGGGCATGTCGGTCAGCACGTAGGCGTGCTGGCCGATCACGAAGCCCTCGGCCCCGGCGGCCGGGCCCGAGGCGACCACGACGGTGTTGCCCACGCAGGACAGGTACTGCAGGGCATAGTTGGCGGCCGGGTCGCGGTGCCGGACCGACAGGCCGGGCTCGACGTGGTCGCCGGCGTAGCCGGTGGCCCGGTCGCCGCAGTGCACGCCCAGCGTGACCCCGCCCATGCCGGGCAGCAGGAACGGCCGGCCGTCGGGATCGACCCGGAAGCCGTGCCGGTCGCCCAGCGGAGGCCAGACCTCGCCGGCCAGGATCTGGGTGACCAGCTGGCTCTCGTTGGTGTCGACGTTCACGACGTTCCCTTCCCCGTGTCCGGCCCCGTGCGGGACCCGAACCGGAACCCGCGGACCCGGATGGCCGGCGCGGTGGCGCAGCCGTTCCAGACGTTGGGCACCGGCTGGCTGATCAGGCGGCGGCCGACGCCGTCGGTGCGGGCCAGCGCCCCGAGCACGCTCTCGGTGAACCGGCCGCCGGCCAGGCCGGCGGTCAGCTGGCCGTCCTCGATCAGGAAGCAGCCGTCCCGGCTGGTCCCGACCACGGTGCCGGCCTCGGCGTCGACCAGGCGGTTGTACCAGAGCCGCTGGATGTACAGGCCGCGCTCGACCCCGGCGATGAGGTCGTCCTCGCTGGCCTCGCCGGGCGTCATGATCAGGCTGGCCGCCTCCGGGGCGGGCGAGGACTCGCGGGCGATGTGCGCGTGCCCGGTCGAGACCCCGCCGGTCGCGCCCGCCGAGGCCAGGTCGCTGACCGCGCCGCCGACCCGGCCGGCCGCGATCAGCTCCACCCGCCGCTTGGGCGTGCCCTCGAAGTCGAACGGGAACGGCAGCCCGGCCGGGGCCAGCGCGTCATCGGCGACGGTGATCGCCGCCGGGGCCAGCTCGGCGCCGGGTCGGGTAGCGGCCAGGCCGATGCCCGCCTCGACGGCGGGAGCGGTGAAGCCGAAGTCGGGCAGGAAGCCGATCAGCTCGCCGGCGGCCAGGCCGCCGAACACCACGTCGTGCACGCCGTCGGGCACCGGCACAGGAGTCCGGGCACGGACGGCCTGGCCGACGGCCACCGCGGCCCGCTCGTCCACGTCCAGGCGGGCGGCGTCCCGGCCCAGGTCGGCGGCGTAGGAGGAGGCCTGGCCGACGCGGACGGTCAGCGCGAAGCCCGCCTCGGTGGCGGCCGCGTGGGCACGCTGGCCGGCGCTGGTCACCACGGCCAGCTCGGTCACCGCGGTGGTCAGCACCCCGGCGGCCGTGCCGCCCGCGGCGCGGGCGGCGTCCATGATCCGGCCCGGCCTGGGCGCTGCGCGCGCCCTCGTCCCAGGCGGCGGTGCTGTCGTACCAGAGCCCGGCGATCTGCGGGGCGGGCGCGGGTCCGGCCACGCCGTACGGGACGGTCGCGCCGGGCAGGCCGTCCCGGCGGCGGGCCAGCTCGGTGGCCGCGGGCCACCGCGGCCGCGGCCTGGCCCAGGTCACTGACCGCGACCCGGCCGCTGCCCGTGCCGGCCACCGCCCGCACCATGACCTGGCACTCCACGATCGTCTGCGGCTGGTGGATCCGGGTCGCGGCGAACCGGGTGTGGTGCCCGATCCGGCTGGCCAGGAAGATCTCGACGTGGTCGGCGCGGGCGCCGGCCAGCGCCGCCTCCAGCGCCTCCAGGGACCGTTCCCGCCCGGCCCACGGCTCGGCCAGCCCGGGGCGGCCGCCCCCCGGACCCCCCAGCGAACGGCTGTGTAGTCGAGTCCATCAGGCCACCCCGGTGCGGACGTCGCGGAACAGCGCGGGCGCCGCGCCGTGGGACAGGAAGCCCCACTCCTTGGGCTCGCCCTTGCCGCAGGGCATGCCGAAGGTCCGGAACTCGGCCGGCCCGGCGACGGCCTCGGCCGAGCCCCAGAACTGCGGGGTGATCCCGCCGTAGGAGAAGTCGCGGACCAGCCGGGCCACGCTGGCCGCCGCGGACCTCCCAGGCCACCTCGGTGCCGAACTGGAAGTTGAGCCGCTGGCTGTCGATCGACCAGCTCTTGTTGTCATCCAGGTAGTAGCCGTCGCCCATCTGGTCCAGCAGCTCGTCCAGGCTCGCGGTGCCCGGTTCCAGGAACACGTTGGTGGCGAAGCACAGCGGCAGGAAGCCCCAGCCGTCGGAGCGGGCCGCGCCGGTCGACTCGGCCCCGATGCGGGCCGCGCTGTCGCGGCTGGACAGGAAGTTGGTCACGATGCCCTCGGTGATGAGCATGGTGCGGCGGGTCCGGGTGCCCTCGTCGTCGAACATGAAGCTGCCCCGGGTGCCGGGGACGGTCGCGTCGGCCACGATGTTCACCGCGGGAGAGCCGTACCGCAGCGTCCCGGCGGCGTCGCGGCCGATGAACGAGCGGCCCGCGAAGTTGGCCTCGTCGCCGAGGATCCGGTCCAGCTCCAGCGCGTGCCCGGCCGACTCGTGGATCTGCAGCGCGAGCTGGGCGGGCCCGATCACCAGCGAGCGGCGGCCCGGCTCGGCGACCGGGGCGGTGAGCAGCTGGACGGCCTCGGCGCCGACCCTGGCCGCCTGCTGGGGCAGCCGCAGGTCCTCGACGTACTCCCAGCCCGCCGCCGCGGTGTTGCCGTGGAAGGAGTTGGGATAGCTGCGCCGCTGGACCAGGTGCTCGCTGGCCGCGACGGCCTGCACCATGCCGCCGGACTCGACGAAGTGCTGCTCCTGGCGCGAGCCCTCGGTGCTGGCGAAGTACCGGTGGCTGGCGCCTGGCGTTGACTCCGGCCTGGACCCGCACCACCCCGGCCGTCGCGCCGGCCGCGGCCAGCGCGCCCGCCACGACCTGCTCGCGGACGGCGGCGGACACGGCGAAGGGGTCGATGCGGGCCTGCGTCTGATAGCGGCCGGACTCTGGCGGCCGTTGCGGGAGGGCGACCCGCTCCGGCGACCCGGCCGCGGCGGCCGCGGCGTTGCGCACCGCCAGCCGGGCGGCCAGCGCGGCGTCGCCGGCCTCGCGCAGCGGCACCGAGGCGAACCCCCACACGCCGTCGACCAGCACCCGGACGCCCAGGCCGAAGCTGCCCTCGACCCGCTCGTCGGGAGCCCGGCCGGAGACCGCGTACAGCCGCAGCTCCTGGGTCTCCGACAGCCGCACGTCGGCGTACTGCGCCCCGGCCGCCGCGGCCTCGCCGACCGCGGCGTCCAGCAGCGGGCCGGCCGCCGCCAGGCCGCCGGCCAGGTCCCCCCACTGGTGGGCGGGCGCGAGGCTGCCGTTTGCAGCAGCGTCGTGGCCAGCCGAGTCAGACACCATCGACCTCGTCGAACGCCACCCACCGGCGCTCGCGGGCCGACCGCTCGAAGGCGTTGATGGTCCGCTGCACGATGGCGCCCTGGGCGAAGTCCCCCTGGTTGTCGTCGCCGCCCTCGAGGATCTCGGTGGCGAAGTTGTGCACCAGGTTGGAGTAGAACAGGAACGGCCACGGCTCGCGGCTGGTGCCGCCGGCCGGGAAGTAGCGCTCGGGGATCTCCTGCTCGACGAACTCGACCGCGTCCTTGGTCGCGGTCTTGATCGTCTGGCAGATGCCGAACTCCTCGACCAGGCGGACGATGATCGCGCCCTCGGAGCCGTAGATCCGGGCCTCGATGCCGGGGTAGTTGCCCGACGGTCACGTAGGAGGACTGGATCGAGGCCATGACGTCGGGCTCGAACTCGCACAGCCACATGTCGGCGTCGTCGATGTTCATCCGCTGCATCTTGCCGGTGGCCCGGACCATGCGGACGGGCACGAAGTTGCGCATGGTGCCGACGACGTTGGCCAGCGGGCGGCCGATCCACCAGTGCATGATGTCGATGACCGGCGCGCCGTAGCCCTCGATGGAGGACACGGTGATCTCGGCGCCGTCGGGCTCGGCCGCCTCGGCCTGGCGCAGCGGCGTGGCCGGGTCGATCCACTGGCTGTTCTGCTCGTAGCCGTTGAACACGTACGGCTCGCCGACGAAGCCCTGGTCGATCAGGTCCTTGGCCAGCATGACGGCGGGCGCGTAGCGGAACGTGAAGCCGAGCTTGGTCTTCAGGCCGTTGGCCGCGGCCAGCTCGGCAGCGCGCTTGGTCTGCCGGGCGTCGCGGTGCACGGGCTTCTCGCACAGCACGTGCTTGCCCGCCTCGAGGGCGTCCCACGAGACCTGGAAGTGGGCCTCGTTGCCGGTGGCCACGTCGATCACGTCGATGCTGGGGTCGTCGAGGACCTCGCGGTAGTCGGTCGCCACCCGCGCGACGCCGAACTCCTTGGCCACGCGCCCGGCCACGTCAGCGTCGACGTCCACGACGGCGGCCACCTCGACCCGCGGGTCGCGCTGCCAGCCGGGGATGTGGGCCCGCTCGGACCAGCGGCCCGCGCCGATGACGGCGACTCGAAGTTCTTTGCTGCTCATGGTCGTGGGACATTCCTCTCGCGGGCGGCGGTCACCGGGGGCGACCGCCTTGTTAATCGAATTCTTGGAGACGGGTTTCCTGATGCGGGCTGGGCGGGGCAGGGCTCAGCGGCGGCTCAGGCGGACCCGGGGGTCGATGACGGTGTAGGTGACGTCGACGAGGAAGTTCATGACGACCATGAACACGGCGGCGACCAGCACGGTGCCGGTGATCATGGGGATGTCGAGGGTGTCGATGGCGTTGTAGGCGAGCTGGCCGACGCCGGGCAGGCCGAAGACGGACTCGATGATCAGCACGCCGCCGAGGAAGTAGCCCAGGTCCATGCCGAGCATGGTGACGATGGGCGTGAGCACGTGCCGGACGGCGTGCCGGAACAGGATGGTCCGCTCGGGCATGCCCTTGAGCCGGGCGAACTCGATGTAGGGGGAGCGCAGCACGCCGAGCATGGTGGTGCGCACCATGCGCGAGTACCAGGCCGCGCCGCCGACGCCGAGGGTGAAGCTGGGCAGGATCATGTACCAGATGAGCGGGTGCCCGGTCCCGCTGAGCGGGAACAGCGTCAGCTTGTAGGCCAGGTAGTACAGAAGCATCAGGCCGAGCCAGAACGGCGGCGCGGACAGCCCGACCAGCGCGCCGAGGGTGGCGACGCGGTCGAGGACGCCGCGCGGGCGGTAGGCGGCGATGATGCCGATGGGCAGGCCGAGCACGATCTCCCACAGCACGCCGCCGACGGCCAGGACCACGGTGATGGGCAGCGCGCGCAGGATCTCGCTGCTGACCGACCGGCCCTCCAGGGCGAACGAGACGCCCAGGTTGCCGTGCACCAGGCGGCCGAGGTAGGTGACGTACTGCGTCCACAGCGGGCGGTCCAGGCCGAGCTGGCGGGCGATGGAGGCGACCGCCTCAGGGCTGGCGTTGGGCCCGGCGACCAGGCGGGCCGGGTTGCCCGGCACGATGTAGGCGAACAGGAACGCCAGCGACACGACGCCGAGGACGACGATGAGCATCTGCGCCAGGCGCCGGATCAGCCAGCCGCTCATCGCCTGGTCTCCGCGGTCGCCGGGTCGAGCAGGTCGGTGAGCCAGTCCCCGGCCAGGTTGAAGGCCAGCACGGTGATGATCAGCGCGACGCCGGGCGCGATCAGCAGCCAGGGCGCGGTCTGGAAGTACTGCTGGCCCTCGGACACCATCTGGCCCCAGGAGGCCTGGGGGAGCGGCACCCCGATGCCCAGGTAGGACAGTGAGGCCTCGATGAGGATCGAGGTCGCGACGCCCAGGGTGGAGTAGACGATGATGGCCGGGGTGAGGTGGGGCAGGATGTGCCGGCGCAGGATCTTGGCGTGGCTCACCCCGAGCGTCCGGGCGGCGGTCACGAACTCCCGTTCCTTGAGTGACAGCACCAGGCTGCGCACGATGCGGGCCAGGTAGGTCCAGTACCCGAACGCGATGACCAGCACCACGTTGCGGGTGCTCGGCCCGGTGATGGCGATGAGCGCCACGCAGAACAGCAGGATCGGAAACGACAGCACGATGTCGGTGAACCGCATCAGCACCGACTCGGTGATGCCGCCCACGTAACCGGCGATGCCGCCGACGATGATGCCGATGATCGACGCCATGCCGGTCGCGACGACGCCCACCAGCAGCGACACCCGCGCCCCGAAGATCAGCCGGGACAGCACGTCGCGGCCCTCGGCGTCGGTGCCGAGCAGGAACGTGCTGCCGGGGTGGACGGGCGCGCCGTCGGCGGCCAGCCCGTTGGAGAAGGCGTGCAGCGGGTTGTGCGGCGCCAGCTCGGGGGCGAAGACGGCCATGACGGCCAGGCCGACGACGACCAGCAGCGAGATCAGCGCCACCGGGTCGTGGCGCAGGCTGGCCAGGGCCCGCCGGGTCAGGTGCGGCTCGGTGACCGCGGTCGGCTCGGCGCCGGCCTCGAGCCCGGCCTCGACCGCGCCGTCGGCGGCGGTCAGGGCCGGGTCGGGCAGGTGCTGGTTGAGCGGGGCGGTCATTCGTCGCCGCCAGGCGGCGCGGGGGGGATAGGGGGGTCGACCTCCCTGGGCAGCACGGTCATGGGGCGTTCACCTCCGTGGCGGACGGCGGGCTGTTGACCGGCTCGGCGCCGGACGCGTCGGGGGCTACGTGGCAGGCGGCGAGCTGGCCGCCGGTCTTGAGCCTCAGCTCGGGCCGGACGCTGCGGCAGATGTCGATGGCGGCCGGGCACCGCGGGTGGAACGGGCAGCCGGGCGGGGGATTGGCCGGGTCGGGCGGCTCGCCGGTGACCTTGGCCCGCGCGGGCGCGGGCCCGGCCGACACGTCGGGCACCGCGGCGATCAGGGCCTGGGTGTAGGGGTGCTGCGGCGCGCTGAGCACCTGGCTGCTGGTGCCGTACTCGACCAGCCGTCCGACGTACATGATGGCCACCCGGTCGGCCATGAACCGCAGCGTGGACAGGTCGTGGGAGATGAACAGGTAGCTGACCCCGGCATCGGCCTGGATGTCCTTAAGCAGGTTGAGCACCTGGGCCCGGATGGACACGTCCAGCGCGGCCACGGCCTCGTCGCAGATGATGACCTCGGGGCCGACGGCCAGGGCGCGCGCGATGGACACCCGCTGGCGCTGGCCGCCGGACAGCTGGCCCGGGAAGCGCGAGGTCAGGGTGGCGGGCAGGTTGACCCGGCGGAGCAGGTCCTCGGTCTCGGCCCGGCGCCGGGCCGCGGGCCAGGCCGCGCACGGCCAGGCCCTCGCCGATGGCCTCGAGGATGGACATCCGCGGGTCGAGGGAGTCGTAGGGGTCCTGGTAGACCATCTGCATCCGGCGGCGGTAGGCCTTGAGGTCCGGGCCGCGCAGGCGGCGGGTCTCTTCTCCGGCCACCCGGATGGACCCGCCGGTGGGCTGGTTGATGCGGACCAGGGCGCGGGCCACGGTGCTCTTGCCGGAGCCCGACTCGCCGGCCAGGCCGAGGGTCTCGCCGGGGCCGATGGTGAACGACACGCCGTCCACGGCCCGCACCGTCTGGGTGGCCAGGACGCCGCGGCGGATCTTGAAGTGGACCTGGAGGTCGCGTGACGTCCACCACCGGCTCGGTGCCGCCGGGGTCGGTTGCCGGGGGTCGGTCACGCGGCACCGCCCCCGGCGGAGACCAGCCCCCAGGACTCGTCGTGGCTGGCGTGGCAGGCAGCGGCGTGGCGGGTCGTGATGCGGCCGCCCTCGGCCAGGCCGATCAGCTCGGGGTCGGCGTCGCGGCACAGCGACGCCGCGATCGGGCAGCGGGGCGCGAACGCGCAGCCCGCGGCCCACACGCCGCCCGCGGGCGGGCTGCCGGGGATGGACGCCAGGCGCTCGGGCAGCTCGCCGGTCATGCTCGGCACCGAGGCCATCAGCGCACGGGTGTACGGGTGCGCGGGCGCGCTGATGATCTCCGCCGTCGGCCCGGACTCCACGATGCGCCCGCCGTACATGACCAGCAGCCGGTCGCAGAATGCTGGCCACCACGCCGAGGTCGTGGCTGATCAGCAGCACCGCGCTGCCCTGATCGGAGGTCATCCGCTCCAGCAGGTCCAGCACCTGGGCCTGGATGGTGACGTCCAGCGCGGTGGTCGGCTCGTCGGCGATCAGCAGCCGCGGCTCGCAGCTGATCGCGATGGCCAGCGCGACCCGCTGGCGCATGCCGCCCGACAGCACGGCGGGGAACTGGGTCAGCGTCGCGGGCCGGGTCGGGGATGCCGACCTCGGCCAGCAGCTCCGGCGGCCCGGGCCCGGGCCGCGCCGCGGCTCAAGCCGCCGGTGGAAGCGGAGCATCTCGGTGGTCTGGACGCCGATCCGCACCAGCGGGTTCAGGCTGGACAGCGGGTCCTGGGTGATCATCGCCACCTGGGTGCCGCGCCAGGTGCTCGGCCGCAGCCGCGGGTCGGCGCCCAGCTCGGCGTCGCCCAGCAGGACGCGCCCGCCGCTGACCCGGCCCGGTGCCGGGATCAGCTGCATGATCGCCCGCGCGGTGAGCGACTTGCCCGAGCCGGACTCGCCGACTAGCCCGACCCGCTCGCCGGGCTGGATCGCGAACGACACGTCCCGGACCACCTCACCGCTGCCCGCCCGGTGCGGGAAGGCCACGGTGAGGTGCTCACAGGATGACTGCCGGGCCGCCCGGGCCCGGCTGGCCGGCCTGCCTGGCGGGCCAGCCGCTGGCGGTCTGCTAGCCACCCAGCCCGCCGCTCGACGAGCCGGAGCCAGAGCCGTGCTTGAGCCAGTAGTAGTCCATCTCCCAGTCCCAGATCGGGTTGGCGAAGAAGCCGCCGACCTTGGCCCCGAACACCTCGGTGGTGGTCCCGAAGTACAGCGGGACGATCGGGTTGTCGGCCAGCAGTTCCTTGGTCGCCTGCACATAGTCGGGCCCGGCATTGGCCGGGTCGGCCAGGCCGGCCGATGATCTCGTCGTCCACCTTCTTGTTGCAGTAGAACGAGTAGTTCTGGCCGCCGGGGATGTCGGCCGCGCAGGACACCAGGGCCTGGAAGAAGTCACTGCCGTCGGGGTAGTCCGCGACCCAGAAGGTCAGCGTCATCGGGGCCTTGCCGGGCGTGGCGGCCAGGGTGAAGAACGTGCTCTCCTGGATCGGCTCGACCTTGAGGTTGATCCCGATCGCGCCCAGCTCCTGCTGGATCTGCGGGTCCAGGTTGGTCCACGGCTGGGTGTTCCAGTTGTACATCGTGGTCGAGAAGCCGTGCGGGTAGCCGGCCTGCTTGAGCAGCGCCTTGGCCTTGGCCACGTCCAGCGGGTGGACCAGGTTCTGGCTGCTGTAGCCGGTGACGCCGGGCGGGATGAAGCCGGTGGCCGGCTTGCCCTGGCCGTTGACGGTCTTGAGCAGGAACGACCGGTTGATGGCGTAGGACACGGCCTCGCGCACCAGCGGGTTGTTGAACGGCTTGATGTGCGTGTTCATGGTCAGGAAGTAGGTGTCCAGCGCGTCCCGGTGCAGGGTCTGGCTGGCCAGCGACTTGTTGTTGACCACCGTCAGGTAGGAGGAGTTGGGCAGCGGGTCGCCCATCAGGTCGATCTGGCCCTTCTCCAGCTCCAGCAGCTGCACGGTCGGGGTCACGCCGAGCTTCTCGTTCACGCCCGCGACGTAGGGCAGCGACTTGTCCCAGTAGTGCGGGTTGCGCTTGAGGACGATCGACTGGCCCGGCGTGTAGCTGACCATCTCGAACGGCCCCGAGCCCAGCGGGTGCTGAGCCTGCTGCGCGCCGGTCCCGGTCGGGATCACCGAGGCGTGCGGCATGGCCAGCACGTACCGGAACGCCGCGTCGGACTGGGTCAGCGTGATCTGCAGCTTGAGCGTGGACAGCGCCTTGATCCCGGACACGCTGCCGGTCGGGTGCTTGGCGAAGGCCGTGCAGCCCTGGACCACGTTCCAGAAGCCGACCACCGGGGACTTGGTAGCCGGGTTGCAGATCCGGGAGAACGTGTAGACGAAGTCGGCGGCGGTGACCGGCTTGCCGTTGTCGAACGTCATGCCGGGCCGGATGGCGATGGTGTAGACCTTGCCGCTGCCCGACACCTGCGGCATGCTCGCCGCCGCCTCGGGCTGGATCTCGGTCGTGTTCGTCTTGTAGTCGTACAGCCGGTCGAACAGCATCTGCATGTTGTCCCAGCAAGTCGCGTCGTAGCAGACCTGGGGATCGAACGTGTCCGGGTCCGACTGGAAGGCGACCTGCATGGTGCCGCCGTGGGCCGGGGCGCTGCCCGACGAGCCTGACCCGCCGGATCCGCCGGAGTCTGCCGGAGCCCGAGCCGCATGCGGCCAGCGCCAGCGCGATGACAGCGGCGGACGCCGCCCATCGGAGACTTCTCAGGTTCGGTCGCACCGGACCCCCTCGCTTGCTGTTTCTCGTGTCGCCGGGCCCGTGCTCCGGGCCGCTGGTCTTCGTGTTGCCGGGTCTGGGACCCGGTCCGTCCGTGTTGCCAGGCCGGTGGCCGGCCCGCTCGGGTCGCTGGCGCGCCGACCCGCACAGCTCAGCTTGTTCGTTTGTCGATTGTCGACTGTTGGACATCAAAGCCCGCCGGTGCATTCACCGTCAAGGTCTCAGTCGGTCACGAAATGGGAACTTTACGATCTTGAAACCATTCGGGGCGGACCGGCATCAGTAGCCGCGGACCGGGTCGTAGCGGTTGCGCAGCGGCTGGCCGGCGGCCAGCCGGGCCAGGTTGTCCAGGAACAGGTCGGTCAGCGCCGCGTTCTCGGTCGCCACCGTCGACGCCGAGTGCGGCGACACGATGACGTTGTCCAGCTCCCACAGCGGATCGCCGGGCGGCAGCGGCTCCGTCGGCGAAGACATCCAGGCAGGCGCCGCCCGAGCTGTCCGTCCTGCAGGGCCCGCGGTGAGCGCGGCCTGGTCGACCACGGGGCCGCGGGAGATGTTGATCAGGATCGCGTCCGCGCGGCAGCAGGCTGAGCTGGCGGGCGCCGATCAGGCCCTGAGTCTCCTCGGTGAGCGGGCAGGCCAGCACGATGATGTCGGTCCGCGGCAGCGCCGCGTCCAGGTCATCCCTGGCGATGACCCGGCTCAGCCCGGCGACGTCGTAGGTCCGGCCCGTCCGGCCCAGGCCCCAGACCTCCACGCCCAGCGCGGCGAACGTCGCGGCGACCTGGCGGCCGATGCCGCCCAGGCCCGACGACCAGCGCGCGCAAGCCGGAAAGCGGCCGGGTGGTGTACCGCTCCCAGTGCCGGGCCTGCTGCCGCTGCCGCAGCTCGGGCAGTCCCTTGACGAAGTACAGCGCGCCGATCAGCGCGAACTCGGCCAGCGGCACCGCGTGGACGCCGGCCGCCGTGGTGACCTCCAGGCCCGCGCCGTCCAGGCCGGTCCGCTGCATGAAGCCGCCGATCCCGGCGCTGGTGGCCTGGATCCAGCGCAGCTTCGGACTGCGCTCGGGCATCTGGCCCGGGTCGAGCCAGTCGAAGTCGAAGTACACCTCGGCCTCGGCGCCGAGGGCCCGCCACCGGTCCAGGTCGGCCGGGCTCAGGTCGCGGCGCGGGCCGGTGTGGTCGCACCGGTACCGGGGGACCGGCAGCAGCCCGGGCTCGTAGATCACCCGCCCGGCCGCCTCGGCGGCCGCGATCCGCCGGACGAGCTCTTCCTCCAGGTAGGAGCCGATGACGATGGTGAAACCGTCCGCCGTCATAGCCCGCACGCCGCCTTGACGGCCTCCAGCGTCCGCGCCGTGGCCAGCGCCGAGTCCTGGGCCAGGTACTCGGGCGCGGCCTCGCCGCGCAGCACCGCGTGGATGCTCCGCAGCGCGGCGGTGAACGAGTGCTCGTCGGTGGTCGGGTGCTCCACGAGCGGTTCCCGGCGCGGCTGGTGCAGCGTCAGCGTGTCGGCCGGGCCCGGGTGGAACGGGTTGGTCAGGTGCAGCTGACCCTCGCTGCCCAGGACCTGGGTGAAGGTGTCGTAGCTGCGCCGGAAGCCGCAGCTCAGCACCAGTCGCCGGGCACCGTAGGGGACCAGCGCCGGCCGCGTCCACCTCGACCTCGCCGAACATCTCGGCCGACCCGGCGGCCAGCTCGTCGTCGGCCGCGCCGAACAGCTCGTGGGCCAGCCGGATCGGATAGCAGCCCACGTCGGCCAGCGACCCGCCGCCCAGCGCGGCCGAGAACCGGATGTCGCCCGGCCGGGTCGGGTGGAAGTGGAACACGCTGATGATCTCGGCCGGCTCGCCGATCGCGCCCTCGGCCAGCAGCTCGGCCAGCCGTCGGTGCTGAGCCTGGAACGGGAAGACGAACGCCTCCCACAGCAGCGCGCCGTCGATGCCGCGGGCTGTCTCCAGCACCTCGGCCGTCTGTGCCGACCCCACGCACAGCGGCTTCTCGCTGAGCACCGCCTTGCCTGCGCGCAGCGCGCGCGTCGTCCACTCGGCGTGCAGGGAGTTGGGCACGGCCACGTAGACCGCGTCGATGTCGGGCGAGTCGACCACCGCGGCGTAGCCCGCCACGCCGCGGTCAACGCCGTGCTCGGCGGCCCAGGTCTCGGCCCGGGCCAGGCTCGCGGCTGGCCACCATCGCGGCCCGCCCGCCGCCGGCCTCGCGCAGGCCGGGCAGGAACTGGCCCCGGGCGATGTTGGCGGTGCCGATGATGCCCCAGCGGACCTCGCCGCCGGGCCCGGTCCTGCTCATGAGGCCGCCCTTGGCCGGCCAGGTGCCCCTGCTTGCGCCACTGCTGATCGCTCCCTCGTCGGAGTCCGTTATCTGCCCGGTCCTCAATGAGCCGGAACGGGCGATTGTCGACCGTAGCATCAGGGCCGGGGCGGATGCAGCCCTCAGGGGCGGGGCTGATGCTGGTGCTGCTGCGGACCCTGGCGCACCGGTTAATCCCTGGTGTCCGCTCGCCGGTCCTACTTCACGAGCTTGAGGTAGACGATGCTGCCGAGCCCGACGATGAGGCAGTAGATGCCGAACGGCGTGAGAGTCCGGGTCTGGAAGTACCGGACCAGGTAGCGCACGGACACGTAGGCGCCGACGCCGGACAGCACGCTGCCCAGCAGGATCTGGCCCCGGATGCCGCTGCCGAGCGGGCCGGTCAGGTCCGGGACCTTGAGCACCCCGGCGGCCAGGATGACCGGGGTGGCCAGCAGGAAGGCGAACCGCGCGGCGTCCTCGCGGGACAGGCCGCGGAACATGCCGCCGACCATGGTCACGCCGCTGCGGCTGATGCCGGCCAGCAGGGCCAGGATCTGCGCCGACCCGATGAGCATCGCCTCGCCGTAGCCCATGGCCGACAGCCGCCGGTCGGACTCCTCGGCCTCGGTGACCTCCTGGGCGCGGACGGCCTGGTGACCGGCGGAGGCGGCCGCGGTGTCGGGAGCGGGCCCGGCGTCGGGATGGCCGGCCGCGGTCAGCGCGAGTTCCCGCTCGGGGCCGGCGACGGCCTGGCGGGCCGAGCGGCGCCGGACGTAGCGCTCGCCGGCCAGCAGGATCAAGCCGTTGACGGTCAGGAAGACGGCGGCGAAGACGGGCTTGCCGAAGATCACCCGGAACAGGTGCTCGAAGGCCAGGCCGACGATGCCGACCGGGATGGTGGCCAGGATGATCATCCAGGCCAGGCGCTCGTCGGCCGAGCGGAGCTGCCACCGGCTGGTGCCCGCGGGCGGCCGGGCGATGTGCCGCAGGGAGCTGAAGAACCCGCCGATCACCCGGACCCAGTCCCGCCAGAAGTAGAGGAGCAGCGCGATCGCGGTGGCCACGTGCAGGCCGACGATGAACGCGAGGTACGGCGACTCGGGCCTGGACACGTTGAGATCGCGGGCCCAGCTACCGCCGATCAGGGCCGGGATCAGGACGTTGTGCCCGAGGCTGGACACCGGGAACAGCTCGGATACTCCCTGGACGAGGCCGACCACGGCGGCCTCCAGGTAGGTCAGGTGAATCATGCCAGGCCTTTCGCCATGCTCGGGTGCCGGATGATCGTTCGCCTGGCCCGCGGCGCGGGCAGTGGCGGAGCGGGCCAGGATCCAGCAGGGAAGCGGCCGCGACGCAGGCGCACGGCCCGCACTAACTTCTACAAGAATGTAGAACATTATCAGGTGCGGGGAGGCGGACACGCACGCACCGGCGGCCGCCGGGCGCGCCGGGCGGCGGCGTCAGGACCGGCGGTCGGCCGGGAGCCTCGGGTCAGGCCTTGGACTGGTAGGGGTAGAACCGGGTGTGGTCGTCGGCCTGCCATTCCGCGCGCAGGCCCGGTGCGCCCAGATCCCAGTCCGGGCGGATCTCGCGGGTCACGTCCCGCAGGTCATGACGCAGGTCATCGAACGAGGGCCGGCCCCAGAACCAGTACCCGTTGTAGACGCTGTGGATGACCAGCCCTGGCTTGAGCACCAGCGTGTGCGGGATCATCGGGTCGTGGTGGGGGTCGGTGTACTCCTGGATGTCCAGGTCCTTCTGCACGTGGCGGCCGGCGTCGGACAGGAAGGTCCACTGGGCGCCCACCGAGGCCCGGAACTCGTTGGTCTCGAGGATGTTGTCCGTCGAGATGGTGACGATCTGCGTGTAGGAGACGGCGATCTTGGGGTAGTTGGCGGCCAACTCGAGGTGCTGCTGGTGGTCCTTGGGGCAGAAGTGCCCGCGCGACAGCAGCACGATCATCGGGTCGATCCCCTGCAGCTCGCTCAGCCGCCGCCGGGTCTTGGTGTGGTCGGTCAGCTCGTAATCGGGAAAGGTCCCGCCAGGCACCATGTCCGCGCGCACGCTCGCTCCTCTCGCTGGCTACGTCTCCGGACACGCTACTGGCGCCGGCCTGCTGGCGTCGGCTAGTGCGGCCGGGGTCAGTGCGGCCGGGGTCAGTGCGGCCGGGGCTAGTGCGGCCGGGGCTAGTGCAGCGCGGTCGCGGGCCGCGGCCCGCCGCCGGCGGGCGGCAGGGCGTCCAGCAGGGCACGGGCCCAGTCGCGGTAGCCATCCAGGCTGGGGTGGAAGCAGTCCGAGGCCAGCTTGCCCGGCCAGGGCGGCAGGAAGTACGCCGACACCTCGGCCACCGGCAGGTCGCGGGCCTGCGCGGCCCGGTGGATGGCCCGGTTGATCCGCACCACGTAGGGCAGGCTGAGCCAGCCCAGGACCCCCCAGAACCCGGCAGGCAGCGGCAGGTCCAGGAGGATCGTCTCGTCGGGGACGGCGGCGATCAGCGCGCGCAGGTCGCGGAACACCTTCGTCGGCGCCGTGTACAGGATGTCGTTGGCGCCGATGCCGCAGGTGACCAGGTCAGGCGCGGCGGGCAGCCGGGGCAGCTGGTCGCCCAGCACGTCGCGGATCAGCGCGCCGGAGGTGGACAGGTTGAGCACCCGCCACCGCTGCCCGGTGCGCTCGCGCAGCTCGGCCAGCGCCTGGCCGACGTAGCCGGCCTCCGGGCTGGGCGCGCCGAGGCCCTGGGCGGTGGAGTCGCCGAGCACCACCCACAGCGGCCCGGACTCGGTCAGGATCCGGTGGTTGTGCACCTGCCAGTGGCTGGCGAACGAGGCGCGGTCGGTGCGCAGTGCCGTCACGCCGTCCGACCAGCGGCCGAACCGCCCGGTCCGCAGCCCGGACAGGTCCGCGACCGGGGTGCGAGTCACGTAGGTGGCCGCGTTGGCGACGATCTCGATGGGGGACCGGCGGCCGTTACCGCTGCCCGACAGGGCCATCCAGGAGGGGCGAGATACCCCCGGCGCGTGCTCCATCCTGGCTTCCCCCTAGCCCAGCCTCATTGACGCTGCATGAACGACCGCCAACCGGCAGGTGGCTAGATTTTAACGCAGCGGGATGCGAGCCAGCTTCGCCCCGACGCGGCCCCAGCCCGTCGCGGGGCCGCGATCCAGGCCGATCCTGTCACTGACCTGGCCGATGGCCAAACGGTGACTGATCGGTCACAGCCCCGCCCCCGGCCGCCCGCCCGAGAGCCCGGCGCGTCAGCCGCGCAGCGTGGTGATCAGCACGTCGCTGACCGGCGCGCCGGGGCGGGGTTCGCGGGTACGGGCCACCTTGCGCCAGCCCCAGGCCCGGAAGGCGTGCTGGGCGGGCCCGGCGGCCGGCCGCACGGCGGCCGTGGCCCGCTCCTCGGGGCGGCCGGCCAGCAGCAGGTCGTGCAGGGTGGCGCCGATGCCCTGACGCCGCCAGGGCGCGCGGACCAGCAGGTCAGCCACCGCGAAGGTGCGGCCTGGGTGCTCGTCGGTGAGCTCGCCGGGCAGCGTGGTGGTCAGGTCCCGCCACCAGGACGTGGACGGGCGCAGCGGCATGCCGATCGCGTAGCCGACCAGGTAGTCGCCGTGCCGGGCCTCGGCCAGCACGAAGCCGGGCTGGCGACGCTGGACGGCGAAACGGCGGGCGAAGCCTTGTTCATCTTCCTGCTGACCGTAGGGCGGGGCGGCGTACACCTCGGTGTGCAGGGCCCGCAGCTCGGCCTCGTGGGCGGCGGCCTGCCGCCCGTCCAGCAGCTGAAAAGCAACGTCCGGCGAAGACACGTCCACCTTCCCGCTCGGTGCCGCCCGGCTCGGACAGCGGGTCCAGTATTCGCGGCCGGGCCCCGGCCGGGGCAGACTGGGGGAGTAACGGCAGCGAGGAGGACACACGATGAGCGACCGACGCGAGACGGCCATCCTGGCCGGCGGCTGCTTCTGGGGCGTGCAGGACCTGCTCCGCAAGCGCCCCGGCATCATCTCGACCCGGGTCGGGTACTCGGGCGGCGACGTGCCGAACGCGACCTACCGCCACCACGGCAACCACGCCGAGGCGGTCGAGATCATCTTCGACCCCGAGCAGATCTCCTTCCGGGACCTGCTGGAGTTCTTCTTCCAGATCCATGACCCGACCACCGTGAACCGGCAGGGCAACGACATCGGGGCCAGCTATCGGTCAGCCATCTTCTACACCAGCGACGAGCAGAAGCGCGTCGCCGAGGACACCATCGCCGACGTGGACGCCTCGGGCCTGTGGCCGGGCAAGGTCGTCACCGAGGTCGTGCCCGCGGGCCCGTTCTGGGAGGCCGAGCCCGAGCACCAGGACTACCTGCTGAAGTACCCCGACGGGTACACCTGCCACTTCGTCCGGCCGGGCTGGAAGCTCCCGCACCGGGCCAGCCAGGCCAGCTAGCCCGGCTGGCGGCCGCCGTCACGGCCGGTACCAGGCCTTGTCCCGGCCCCGGAGGCAGTGCCCGACGCTGAGTGGGTGACCGGGCCTGACCGAACTGCCCGGGTCGGTCAGGCAGCGGTGGGCGCCCCGGTTGTAGAGGCTGAACGCGGCCCGGCCCCACCACTGCTGCCGCCAGCGGCCGGAGCAGCGCTCCAGGATGACCGGGCCGGACCGGTGGTTCTGGCCGGCCAGGCACAGGCCGCGGCGGGTCCGCAGCTTGGCCCGGGACATGGTCCACATCTGGTCGTTGCTGGCGCTGCCGCACCGGGCCAGCCGGATCTGCGCGCCCCGCCGGTCCCGCGGGTAGGCCGCGCACATCCCCGGGTGGGCCGAGGTCAGCGTGCCCGTGCGCAGGGAGCGCACCGCGGCCCTGGCGGCCGGCAGGTAGCGCTTGTAGATGCCCTTGATGTAGGTCGTCCACGCCTTGAAGTAGGTGCCGTCGGCCGAGACCAGCCGGTAGGCGGTGCGCGCGGCGCACAGGCCGTTGTACGCGCAGTTGTTGCTGACGTTCGGCCAGTAGTGGCTGTTGATCTGCCACGCGCCGCGGTCGATGGAGTCGTGGCTGCGCCGGGTGCCCCACGGAGTGCACTCCCGGTGGGTGGTGTCGTTCAGGCAGGCTCGCGGGTTGCAGCTCGACTCGGCCAGCGCGATGGCCACCGCGACGACCAGGTGGCCGCTGGGCCCGTTGTTGGCGAAGCCCGCCTTGCTGGCCCAGGACGCACAGCGCCGGGCGGCCCGGCTGACCTGGTCCGGGCTCATCCGGACCGTGGGTCCGGCGGGGATCACCCCCGGCCGGGCCAGCGGCGGGGTGCCAGCGGGCCGGCCCCGGCGGAGCCGGCTACGACGGCGCCGGCGGGGCCGGCCGAGAACATGGTGGCGAGGAGTAGGGCGAGGCTGGCGACAGCCGCCGCGAGGACAAGGCTTCTGCGGATCACTGGAACAACCCCCTCTGGCGCCACCAGGGAGCCAGGTGGCGCAGGCGTGTTTCCCGATCGCATGTGCTCCTGTACCTCGCCGAGCATGCCCGGCGCGGACCCGCCCATCCGGGCCGCACCGCCCCGGCCCCGGCGGGGCCGCCAACATCACCCGCGGCGGGCGATGGGCAGCCGGCCGGAACGGTCCGGGATGCGCTTATGTGCGGACATCCCGGCCTGGCCCGCTGCGGGTGGCCAGCCGCCGCCAGGTCAGCCAGTCGGTCAGCCAGCTAGCCCGTCAGGCGTCCCCGTCGGCGTACTGGAAGACTTCGTCCAGCGGCACCCGGAGGGCCCGGGCGATCTGAAACGCCATCTCCAGGGACGGCGAGTAGCGGCCCTGCTCGATGGCGATGATGGTCTGGCGGGTCACGCCGATCTGCCTGGCCAGCTGCGCCTGCGTCATCTCGCCGCGGGCGAACCGCAGCGTGCGCATCGAGTTGGTGATCCGGGTCGGCTTGCTCATGACGGCCTCATCACGGGCTACAGCCCGCGCCGGTAGGCGACGAGCTTCACCGCGGACCCGGCCACTGCCCAGAGCACGAAGCCCAGGTAGATCACGTTGGCGATCCAGAAGTAGTCCCACCGGGCCATGGCCATGATCAGCGCTGCCGCTGCGCCCGCGACCAGGAACCAGCGGCTGGCGTACTCGCCCAGCCGGTAGATGTCCTTGTCCCGCGCGTCGGCGCGCCGGCTCTCGCTCGGCCGGGTCGTCTCGACCAGGATCCGCCCCGTGATCGAGGCGACGATCGAGGCGCCGGTCGCCCACAGCAGTGCCGCGACGTAGGGCACGTGGGCCGCCGGGGTGCTGGCCAGCCGGCCGAGGATGATCACGAGGTACACGGCGTAGGCGGCCGCGCTGGTCACCAGGTAGACCCAGGTGCCCTTCTCTTCGTACGACATCGGCCGCTCCCCGCGCCCCAGGTAAAGAAAACTTGACATCGTCAATGTAAAGCGGACTAGACCTCATGTCAAACATTCTTTACTCGCCCGAGCCGCCCGAGCCGCCGCATCAGGCCAGCGCCGAGACCAGCGACGAGCTCGACGTCGGGCCAGGAAGGGCTTGACAAGAAAATTCTCATTCGCCGCCTGGAATGGCCCACGGCCCGGCGCATACGCTGGCGCGTCCCCGCCCGCCGCGAAGGAGCCACCATGCCGGGAACCGACGTGACCACCCCGCCCCAGCCGGGCCGCATCGTCCTGCTCGGCGGCCCGCCCGGCGCGGGCAAGACCGCCGTCGCCGGGGTTGTCGCCGCAGCCGCGCCGCGGCCGACGGTCCACCTGCCCACCGACAGCTTCTACGTGTGGATCCGCTCGGGCTTCGTGGTCCCGTACCGGCCCGAGGCGCAGACGCAGAACGAGACGGTAACCGCCGTCATGGTCGCGGCGGCCTGCGGCTACGCCCGGGGCGGCTACGACGTCCTCGCGGACGGCATCCTCGGGCCCTGGCTGCTGCCCGCCTTCCAGGCCGCCTGCGCGCGGGAGCGCCTCGGCCTGAGCTACATCGTCCTGCGGCCCAGCCTGGAGATCGCCCTGGCCCGGGCCACCGCACGCACGGGCCGCCAGCTCACCGACCCGGAGCCGATCATCGGCCTGTACGGCGCGTTCGCCGACCTGGGCGAGCTGGAGGGGCACGTCATCGACTCCGGCGCGCAGACCGTCGAGGAGACCGCGGCCGCCGTCGCCGCCGCGATCGGCCAGGACCGGTTCACCCTCCAGCCACGGAACACCCTCCAGCCAGGGAACTCCGCCGCCGTCAGCCGCTCAGGCTGATGCCGATCGCGCCGGCGGTCATGTGCGCCTGCTCGTTGTCCAGCACGCCGGCCTCGGTGAGCCCGGGCACCGAGCGGAAGAACACCTCGACCGCGCCGTCGTCCGCGCACTGGTACTCAACCACGCCGACCTGCCGCAGGCTGGGCCCGGCCAGATCCTCGGGCCCCCGTTCCGCGAACGCCGTGGACGGCGCGGTGACCGTGAGCGCGCCGCCCTGCCGGCCGATGGCGAACCGGTGCAGGTGCCCGTGGGCGTATATCTTCACGTCGACGTCGCGCAGCGCCTCGAGCAGCCGCTCCCGCTCGCGGTCGGGGATGCTCAGCGCCGGGTTGGCCGGGCCGGGCATCGGCGAGAAGACCGGCTTGTGGCAGAACACCAGCGCGGGCCGGCCGGCCGCCTGGCCGGGAACGGTCGCCAGCCAGTCCCACTGGGCCTGCTCCTCGGGCAGTCCGGAGGACATGATCTCGCTGCTGAGGCCGATAAGCGCGTAGCCGCCGGCCAGCTCCAGCCAGTGATCAGGGCCGAACACGCTGGCGAACCCGGCCACCCGGGCGCTGGTGGCGTGCAGGCCGCCCCAGGGGTGCTCGCCGGGCTCGCCCACGTCGTGGTTACCGGGCACCACCCGCAACGGCGCGCGGATGGTGTCCAGCAGCGCGCGGGCGGCCGTGCGGTCGGCCGCGGAGTCCGGGTCGAGGATCAGCACGTCGCCGCTGTGCACGACCAGGTCGGGCCGCAGCTCGTCGTTGATGAACGCGATGAGCCGCTCGGCGTTGCGGCTGGTGACGCCGCCCAGGTGGCTGAGGTGGGTGTCGGAGATCTGCACGATGCGCATGAGCCAGCCTTCCGGGATGGGAGCTGTCAGGCCTGCGGTGCCCTGAGACCATGCTCCCCCGCGGCCCGGAGCACCGGAACTTTCACGCACCCGTGGCGGTAGCCGTGACCGCGAGCCGATGTTAGCGTGGCGAACGTGGCGGGTGGTGACCTAGTGGTTACTGTCCGGCAATAGGGCCGGTGCCCGCCGTGGCAAGTCGTGGATCGACGACCACAGTGGCCTAGCTGAACGGGGGACGTTATGCCTTACATCAAGGTCGGCCAGGAGAACTCGGGCTCGATCGAGTTGTACTACGAGGACCATGGCTCGGGGCGGCCGGTGGTCCTGATCCACGGCTACCCGCTGAGTGGCCGGGCGTGGGACAAGCAGCTCCCGGTGCTCCTGGACGACGGCCACCGGGTGATCACCTACGACCGGCGCGGCTTCGGCAACTCCAGCCAGCCCGCGACGGGCTACGAGTACGACACCTTCGCGGCCGACCTGCACGTGCTGCTGGAGACCCTGGACCTGCGCGACGTCACGCTCGTCGGGCACTCCATGGGCACCGGCGAGGTCACCCGTTACCTGGGCCGCTACGGCTCGGAGCGGGTCGCCATGGGGGTGCTGATCTCGCCCATCCCGCCGTTCCTGCTCCAGACCACCGACAATCCCGAGGGCCTGCCGGGCAGCCTGTTCGACGGGTTCATGGCCACCGCGCGGCAGGACGCCCCGGCGTGGATGAAGGGCTTCCTGGACAACTTCTACAACGCCGACAAGTTCCTCGGCAAGCTGGTCAGCGAGGAGGCCTACCGGGCGAGCTGGAACATCGCCGCCGCGGCCTCGGCCATCGCCACGGTGGCCTGCATCCCGACCTGGGAGACCGACTTCCGGCGCGACCTGCCGAAGATCGACGTGCCCATGCTGGTCATCCAGGGCGACGACGACCGCGTCCTGCCCTACCCCAAGACCGGCGAGCGGCTGCCGGGCATGATCAAGGATCTCCAGCTGGTGACCATCGAGCAGGGCCCGCACGCCATCTGCTGGACCCACGCCGACCAGGTCAACAGCGCACTGCTCAAGTTCATGGCCTGACCTGCGGCCCGTCGTCCCCGGCGTCCAGCCGGCGCCGGGGCGGCGGGTTTGCCGGATCAGCAACATGCCTCGGTCGCCCGGCCGCGGACCGGCACAGTAGGCCTATGCAGCACGGCGGAACCGCACACCCGCACGACGAGGCCGACCTGGGGCGGATGCTGACCCGGGAATACTGGGACGAACGCTACGGCGCCGGACCGGTCTGGTCCGGCCACCCGAACCCGCTGCTGGTCGAGTACGCGGCCGAGCTGCCGCCCGGCCTGGCGCTCGACGTGGGCAGCGGCGAGGGCGGCGACGTCCTGTGGCTGGCCGAGCACGGCTGGACCGTCACCGGCGCCGACATCTCGCCCGTGGCGCTGGCCCGCGCGGCCGAGCTGGCCCGGCAGGCCGGGCCCCAGATCGCCGGCCGCGTCACCTGGCAGCAGGCCGACATGCTCTCCTGGGCGCCACCGGAACGGCAGTTCGACCTGGTCTCGGCCCAGTTCCTGCACCTGCCCCAGACCGCCCGCGACTCGCTGCACCAGCGACTGGCCGCCGCGGTCCGGCCCGGCGGGACGCTGCTGGTGGTGGGCCACCATCCCGCTGACCTGGAGACGATACCGCGGCCCTTCCCCGAGCGGTTCGCCACCGGGGAGCAGCTGGCCGCGGTGCTGGACCCGGCGCAGTGGGACATCAAGACCGGCGCGCCGCAGCGGGAGGTCACCGGCCCGGCGGGCACCCCGGTCACCCTGCGCGACGCGGTGCTGCGCGCCGTCCGCCGCGCCTAGCCAGGCCGGAGCGCGCCCGGCTCCGGGTGAGTCTGTGCTGACTGGTCAGTTCGCGGCGGCCGGGTCGGTCGGGTGCGGGCTCAGCGGCGTGGTATCCACCGTCTGGTACGGATCCAGCGGCAGCGACTTCAGCAGGGCCTGCATCTCGGCCGGGTCCGCGGCCATCCACTGGCCCAGCGCGTAGCCCTGGCTCGGCACCTGCCACAGCCGCACCAGGTGGCCCTGCCGGCCCAGCTCGGCCGCCCGTCCGGCCTCGCCCGCCTCGGCGTCCCTGACCGCCTCGGCCGGGGTGCCGGGCGGCACGGCGCGGGTGAACGTGGTCAGGAACTCGGCCTGGCCCGGCCCGGCGGCGGCCTGCGGGCGGCCGGGGTCGTTGGGGTGCGCGGCCAGCGCGATGACCACGTCGGTGCGCCAGATGCGCAGCGGCATCGAGGCCAGCACCTCCTCCAGCTCGCTGGCGTCGCCCGCCGCGAACAGCCCGAGCGTGCGCCACTCGCCCGGCTGCAGCGGCGGCCGCCACAGCCGCAGCAGGTGCCCCTGGGCGGCCAGCTCGCGGGAGTGCGCGGCCTCGCGGGCGCGCACCTCGTCCACCGCGGCCTCCGCGGTCCCGTCGGGCACGCGGGTGGTCATGGTCACCAGATACTCCATCGTCGGTGCCTCCTGATCGCCCGCCGCCGGGTCAGTCCCATCTTCGCCGGGCCGGCATCAAGCTGCGGCCGCGGGGCCCTGGACCCCATCAGCCTCAGCCACCCCAGGATCATCGCTGGATGTCCCCGAAGCAGACCTCGGGTGCGCCCGGGTGCGTGCCCGGCGCGTCGCTGCGAGCCTAGGCGAGCAGGCGCTCGGCCAGCAGCAGGAGCCCGATGACGACCATGGCCGCCCCGGAGAGCCGGGTGACGGCGCGCGCGGTGCCCGGCCGGGACTCCAGGATCTTGCGCGCCACGGAGCCCAGGGACAGGTAGAACGCCCCGCAGGTCAGCACGAAGACCAGGCCGAGCACGCCGAGCTGCGCGGTCAGCGGCCAGGGCCCGCGCGGGGTGGTGAACTGGGGCAGCACGGCCAGGTAGACCAGCAGGCCCTTGGGGTTGAGGCCGCTGACGCCCAGGCCCCGGACCAGCACGGACCGGCCGGTGCCGGGCTCGGCCCCGGCGGCCACGCCGTGCGCGCCGGGGCGGGCGAAGGACTTGGCCCCGAGCCAGATCAGGTACAGCCCGCCGGCCACGGTGAGTGCCGTCAGCGCGGCCGGCGACCGGGCCACGACGGCGCCGACGCCGGCCGCGACCACGATGGTGAGGCCGGCGTAGCCGAGCACGAGGCCGCTGACGGCGGGCAGAACGGGCCGCCCGCTGAGGACCGTGCCGATGACGAAGGCCCAGTCGGCGCCGGGCACGACGATCAGTAGGAGGGCGACCACCCAGAAGGCGGCGACGGAGCTGGCAGCCATGGCATTTTCTCCCTCTGATTCGGCTTCTGAGAGGGAAACTAGTCCGGATCAGCCCGAAAGTGTTGCCAAGTTTTCCCTGGGTACGACAGCTCGGTGGTAATAATGTCCCCATGGACGCGGTCAACCGGAAGATCCTTGCCCTGCTCCAGGAAGACGGCCGGCTGACCGTCACCGAGCTGGCCGAGCGGGTCGGGCTGAGCATCTCCCCGTGCCACCGCCGGGTGCGCGAGCTGGAGCGCAGCGGGGCCATCCGCGGCTACCGGGCCGTGGTCGACCCCGAGGCCATCGGCCTGGCCTTCGAGGCCATCGTGTTCATCACCATGCGCCAGGAGGACCGCGAGACGCTGCTCGGCTTCGAGTCCGGGCTGGCGGACATCCCGCAGGTGGTGCAGGCCGAGCGGCTGTTCGGCGATCCCGACTACCTGGTCCGCATCGTCACCGCCGACCTGGCCGCCTACCAGCGGCTCCAGGATGAGCGGCTGTCGGCGCTGCCCGGGGTCCAGCGCATGACCTCCACGCTAGTCATGAAGCGGGTGGTGCCCGACCGGCCGCTGCCCGCCTGACAGTGCCTTGACGGGGCGAGAGGCGAGGGTGATAGTGAGGGCGATTGTTAGCGCTCACATGAGCCAACTCCACCAGGAGGCCCCCCTTGTTACGGAAGTTACTGGTCTCGGCCGGCGCCGCTGCCGCGCTGGTCACCGGCGCGCTGGCCGGCACGGTCGCCAGCACCGCCGCCGCCCACGCCGCCACCCAGCTCCCGTGTGACATCTACGCCGCCGACAGCACCCCGTGCGTCGCCGCGCACAGCACCGTCCGGGCCCTGTTCGCCACCTACGACGGCCCGCTGTACCAGGTCAAGCGAGCCTCGGACGGCGCCACCACGAACATCTCCCCGCTGACCGCCGGCGGCTACGCCAACGCCGCCGCGCAGACCTCCTTCTGCGCCGGCACCTCGTGCACCATCACCGAGATCTACGACCAGTCCGGGCACGGCAACAACCTCACCATCCAGGGGCCGGGCGGGAACGGCGGCCAGGACGTCGGCGCCAACGCCAGCGCCCTGCCGGTGATGGCGGGCGGCCATCTGGTCTACGGCGTCTACGTCAGCCCCGGCGTCGGCTACCGGGACAACGCCACCAGCGGTGTCGCGACCGGCTCGCAGGCCCAGGGCGCGTACATGGTGACCGCCGGGACCCACGTGAACAGCGGCTGCTGCTTCGACTACGGGAACGCGGAGACCAACAGCCGCGACAACGGCAACGGCCACATGGACGCGATCAACTTCAGCCAGGAGTGCTGGTTCGCGCCCTGCTCGGGATCGGGTCCCTGGGTGCAGGCCGACCTGGAGAACGGGCTGTTCGCCGGGGCGAACGGCTCCGACACCAGCAACCTGGGCAACTCCAGCGCCTTTGTCACGGCGCTGCTCAAGAACAACGGGACGACCACCTACGCGATCAAGGGCGGCAACGCCCAGTCGGGCGGCCTGACCACCTGGTACTCCGGCGCGCTGCCCAACCTGGGCGGCTACGCGCCGATGCACCAGGAGGGGGCCATCATCCTGGGCACCGGCGGGGACGACAGCAACTCCTCGGCGGGCTCGTTCTTCGAGGGCGTGATGACCGCCGGTTACCCGACCGACGCCGCCGACAACTCGGTGCAGGCCAGCATCGTGTCGGTCGGCTACGCCGTGCCGCCCGCCGGGACGACCGGGATCGTCGCGGCCGGGGACAAGAGCTCGGTCTGCATGGACAACAACAACGGCAGCGCCACCAACGGCAACAAGGTGCAGATGTGGGCGTGCGACGGCAACGCCGCCGCGCAGAACTGGACCCCGGAGAGCAACGGCACGGTCCAGATCGACGGCGGCTGCCTGGACATCACCGGCGCCAACTACTCCAACGGCACGCTGGTCGAGTGGTGGCCGTGCAACGGCGGCGCCAATCAGGTGTGGCAGGCCGAGAAAGGCCAGCTCGTCAACCCGGCCTCGGGCAAGTGCCTGGATGACCCGGCGTCCAACACCGCCAACGGCACGCAGCTGATCCTGTACGCCTGCAATGGCGGTAACAACCAGCAGTGGAGCGTGCCCTAGCCCATGCGCGCCGGCCGCCGCCCTCTTCAGCGGCCGGCTCGTGCCCTGGCCAATGCGCGCCGGCCGGCCGCCGTCTTTCAGCGGCCTGCTCGTGCCCTGGCCAATGCCCGTCGGCCGGCCGCCGTCTTTCAGCGGCCGGCTCGTGCCCTGGCCAATGCCCGTCGGCCGGCCGCTGTCTTTCAGCGGCCGGCCGGCGCGCTGGCCGGGGCCCAGCCGATGGCCGGTGCGATGTGCCGGGCGATGGTGTCCAGGATGCGGGCGTTGTAGGCCACGCCGAGCTGGTTGGGCACGGTGAACAGCACCGTGTCGGCCGCGCGGACCGCCTCGTCGGCGGCCAGCTCGGCCGCGATCTGGTCCGGCTCGCCGACGAACGTCCGCCCGAACCGGGACCGGACGCCCTCCAGCAGGCCGACCTGGTCGTCGTGGGCCTGGCCGCCGAAGTACATCCGGTCGATGTCCTCGGTGATCGGCAGCACGCTGCGGGACACCGACACCAGCGGCTCGCGGCCCGGCTCCTGCCCGGTCCGCTGCTGCTCGGCCCAGGCGGTCCGGTACAGCTCGATCTGCTCGGCCTGGAGCTGGTCGAACGGCACGCCGGTGTCCTCCGACAGCAGCGTCGAGCTCTGCAGGTTCAGGCCGGCGGCGGCCGCCCACTGGGCGGTGGCCCGGGTGCCCGAGCCCCACCAGATCCGCTCGGCCAGGCCGGGGGACTGCGGCTGGATGGCCAGGCCGCCGCTGACCCCGGTGCGGGCCGGGTCGGTGTGCGCGACGGCCGCGCCGCGGATCGCGGCCAGGAACGTCTCGGTCTTGCGCCGGGTGCTGTCCGAGTCGGTCTCGCCCTCGGCGTTGACGTAGCCGAACGACTCGGCCCCCCGCAGTGCCATCTCCGGCGATCCCCGGCTCACCCCGAGCTGCAGCCGCCCGCCGCTGATCAGGTCGGCGGCCGCCGCCTCCTCGGCCATGTAGAGCGGGTTCTCGTAGCGCATGTCAATGACCGCGGTGCCGATCTCGATCCGGCTGGTGCGGGCGGCGATCGCCGACAGCAGGGGGAACGGGGAGGCCAGCTGGCGCTCGAAATGATGCACGCGGACGAACGCGCCGTCCACGCCGATCTCCTCGGCGGCCTGGGCCAGCTCGATGGTCTGGAGCAGCGCGTCCGCCGCCGTCTGGGTCTGCGAGCCGGCCCGCGGCTGGAAGTGGCCGAAGGTCAGGAAGCCGATTTTCTTCACGCCTGGCTCCAGCGTCGCCGGGCCCGCTGCGATTCCCGGCCGCCCCGGTCATCGGCCCCCCGTGACCTGAGCGCGCCGCCGCGCTGAGCCCCGCCGCCTTCCCGCCGCGGTGTCGGTGGCCGCCGCTACCCTCGATCCGTGACCCGCGACCTCCCGGCTCAGTACGCCCTCCGGGTCGTGGCCGCGGTGGCGCGGTTCCCGCGCGCGGTGCCGGCCGCCCAGGAGCACGCCCTGCAGCGGATCACCGGCACCCTCACCGCCGGGCTGCGGCCCGGCACCGTCCCGGCGCCTCCGGCGGCTCCGGCGCCTCCGGCGGCCCGTCCGCCGGAGCCAGCCGAGCCCGGCTCGCCGGGCGGCTACGCGGAGCTGGAGCGATTCCTGGAGCGGCTGGAGCTAGGGCTGTGGCCGTGGCAGCGGCCCGGCGGTCCGCCGGAGCCCGGTGAGCAGGAGATCCGCGCGCTCGAGGTCGACCTGGCCCGCCGCCTGCCCCGGACACCGGAGCAGGCCGAGGAGGTCGAGAACCTGGCGGCCCGGATCACCGCCTCCCACCGCCACCTGCTCGACCGGGTCACCGCCGGGCTGAAGCATGCCGACGTGGCCGAGCTGACGCCCTGGGGGCTGCTGGTCCTGGTCACCTGGCTCCTGTTCGTGCTGGCCGGCGAGCCGGGCCCGCGGTCGAGCAACGACCTGGCCGTGGTGGCCATCGTGGTCGCCGCCGCGGCCATCGTCCAGGCCCGCAGGTAACCGATCCGCGCCGCCGTCACGGACCGGCGGCCCAGCCGGGCGTTTCAGTGGCCCGGCCGTTCCGCTTGATCGGGCGATGACCTGGAAATACTCACCGGAGCGGCGGCCACGGACGGCGGCCATAACGGGGGGAATCATGGGTTCTGCTGTTGTACGGGCCGGATGGCCGCGGCTGTCCCGGCTGCTGCCGGGTGACGTCACGACGTTCCGGGGGCCGCGGTGGACCGCGGGACTGCTGGCAGCGGTGAACCTGGTGGGGACCGCCCGCAGCCTGGTGCACGTCCTGGCCCCGGACAGCGGTGCCCAGTCGATCGCCTCGATGGACACGCAGGTGGCGGGCGGGGAGAACATCATCGCGCTGCTGGCTCAGTGGGGCGGCGCGCAGTTGCTGGAGTCCGGCGTGATCTGGGCCGTACTGTGGCGTTACCGGGGACTGATCCCGCTGATGCTGGGCGTGGTGACCGCCGAGCAGGCGCTGCGCGTAGGGATCGGCACGTCCAAGCCACTGGAGACCTCGCACACGCCGCCGGGCGCGCTCAGCTGGGGCCTGCTGCCGGCCGCGGCCGTCGCCCTGGCCGCATCGCTGACCGACCGCACCGGGGCGCGGCACTAGGGCCGGGTCCGGCTTCTCCGCACCGGCCCCGATTTAGGCGGGAATAGCAATCCGGCAATGGCGGCCGCACCCATCTGGATAAGTTGACGCCATGCGTCCAGAGCGGCGGCCGGAACGCCGGCGCCGGGGTTGGCGGGGAATGTGGTCGGGCGGCGCCGTGCTCGCGGTCCTGATCGCGGGATCAGTAGCCCGCGCGGGGGTTCCGGCCGCGGCGGCGGTCAGCCCTGGCGCAACCCAGGGCACTGCGGGCGGCGGCCTGGGCGGCCGAGGTGACTGGCCGCTGAAGCTGGCGTTCAGCCCGAACGGCCGACTGCTGGCCACGTCGGACACCGACGGCACGGCCCGGCTGTGGAACGTGCGCACCCGGGGCCAGGTCGGCGCGCCGATCCGGGTCAGCGGTGGCCATGCCCAGGCGGTGGCGTTCAGCCCCGACGGGCGACTCCTGGCCACGGCCGACTCGGCGGGCACCGTGCAGCTGTGGAGCGTGCGCACCCGCAGGCAGGCGGGGCCGCCGATCCGGGTCAGCAGAGTGAAGGTCCTGAACCTGGCGTTCAGCCCGAATGGCCGACTGCTGGCCACCACCGGAATCGGCGGCAGCGCGCGGCTGTGGAGCGTGGCCACCCGGCACCAGGTCGGCGCGGCGATGACGCCTCATGGCGGTGCCGACACTGTGGCGTTCAGCCCCACCGGTCGGCTTCTGGCTACCACCGACGGCGACTTCACCGCCCGGCTCTGGAGCGTGGCCACGCAGCGTCCGGTCGGCCGCGCGATCGGACGGAATACGCCGGAAGGCGGCGGCGTACTCGGGCTGGCGTTCAGCCCCGGTGGCAAGCTGCTAGCCACGGCCGGAGACGAGGACGGGCAGGTCCGGGTGTGGAGTGCAGCCACGCAGCGCCGAATCGGCAGCGAGATGTCGGCCGGGATGACCGACGCATACGCGGTGGCGTTCACGCCCGATGGCAAGACGCTGATCAGCGTCGACACCGACGGCACGATCCGGCAGTTCAGCGTAGCTACGCACCGGCCGGTCCGGGACAAAATCGCCCCCAAGCCAGCACCGGAGTTCCTGCTCGGAGCGCTGAGCCGCAACGGCAAGACCCTGGCCACGACCAGTTTCCTGGGCCCGGCCCAGTTCTGGAACCTGGCCGCGGCGAAGCCGGCCCGCTAACCCGGCCGCGTCGCGAGCGCACAGTGCCGGATCGCCGCGCCTACCCGCCGTACAGCGCCGCGGCCCGGCGGGCGATCTCCTCGGCGGACACGTCCTCGATGTGCTGGCTCAGCATCCACTGCTGCCCGAACGGGTCACGAATCCGCCCGCCGCGCTCGCCGTAGAACTGGTCCTCCAGCGGGTACTTCACCTCGGCCCCCGCGCCGACCGCCCGGTCCCAGGCCGCGTCGACGTCCGCCCAGTACAGGCACATGACGCAGCTGACCTGGCCGGCCAGCCGCTCGGGCGAGGCAACAGGTCCCGAACGCCCGGCCGTAGAAGTCGATCGCGGCCGGGCCATCCCGGACCACCAGGCGCGGGGTGACGGTACGCAGGTGGCCGGGAACCGGGCCCCCTCCGCTGGACGGTGACATGCTCACCGGGCCTCCCTCCGCGCGCCGGCCTGGCCGGGCCGATGACCGGCGCGATAGCTCCTGGTCACGACGGTCCTGCGAGGTCCATCCTGCCCGAGCCGACATCCGGGTTCGGCGCCGGCGCGCGACCGGAATCGCGACCGGAATATGGTCGGGGGTCGGCGCGATCTGGCGTGCCGGGCGAACCGGACCCAGACGGGGCCGTAACCGCAGGGTGAGGGAGAGGCGGAGCCACTCGGTGCAGGGCAGCGAGCAGGACCCGTTCGGCACCACCGAGCTGCGCCGCCGGGTGCTGGCCGCCTGGGCGGCGTCGCCCGCGCGGTTCCGCGAGGACGCCAACGCCGAGGAGGACTACGCGCTCGGCGGCTACCGGGACCGCGCCGTGGTCGAGCTGGCCCAGAACGCGGCCGACGCGGCGGCCCGCGCCGGGGTGGCAGGCCGGCTGCGGCTGACGCTGCGGGACGGCACGCTGGAGGCGGCCAACACCGGGGCGCCGCTGGACGCGGCCGGGGTCGAGGCGCTGTCGACGCTGCGGGCCTCCAGCAAGCGCGACCCCGGCCCCGGCCTGGATGATCCCGGCCCGGACGGACACGGCCTGCCGGGCAGCGGCCTGGTCGGCCGGTTCGGCGTGGGCTTCGCCGCGGCCGCCGCCGTCAGCGACGAGCCCGGCATCCGCTCGGTCACCGGCGCGGTCGCCTGGTCTCGCCGGGCCGCCCGTGACCTGGTCCGGCAGACTCCCGAGCTGGCCGCCGAGCTCGCCGCACGGGCCGAGCAGGTGCCCGTGCTGCGGCTGCCGTTCGCCGCGGACGGCGCACCGCCGGACGGGTTCGCGACCGCGGTCGTGTTGCCGCTGCGCGACGAGGCGGCCGAGGCGCTGATCAGGCGACTGCTGGCGGAGGCGGGCCCGGCGCTGCTGCTGGCCCTGCCCGCGCTGGCCACCATCGACATCGAGGTGGACGGCAGCACGCGGGTGCTCACCGCGGCCCACGATGGCGACGGCGTCACGATCACCGTGGACGGCGTCGCGGCCCGGTGGCGCACCGCCGCCGCGGCCGGCCAGGCCGGGCCGGAACTGCTGGCCGACCGCCCGGCCGAGGAGCGGCTGCGCCCGGCCTGGTCGGTGCGCTGGGCCGTCCCGGTCACCACGCTCACCGCGGACCGGGACGGTGACGGCCGGGACGGTGCGGGCCTGGCCGGCGGCCTTCCGGCCGGGCCGCTGCCGGACGGGGTCAGCGCGGTGGTGCACGCGCCCACCCCCACCGACGAGCCGCTGAGCCTGCCTGCGCTGCTGCTGGCCTCGTTCCCGCTCAGCCCGGACCGGCGGCACGTGGCACCGGGGCCGCTCACCGACTTCCTGGCCGACCGGGCGGCCGAGGTCTACGCGGACCTGCTGGCCGGCCTCGCGCCGGGCGCCGGCCTGCTGGACCTGGTCCCCAGCCCGGTGGGCAGGGGCGAGCTGGACGCGCGGCTGGGCCAGGCCATCGTGACCCGGCTGCAGCGGACCGCGTTCCTGCCCGCCGCCGAGCCCGGCCCGCGGGTCCGGCCGCCCGACGCGGTGCTGCTCGACCCGGCCCTGCCCGGGCTGGCCGGGTGCGTGGCCCCGGTGCTGCACGGCCTCATCACCGGGCCGTCCCGGCACCCGGCCTATACGGTCCTCGGCGTCCGGCGGATGCGGCTGGCCGAGCTGGCCGACACGCTGGCCGGGCTGGACCGCGAGCCGGCCTGGTGGCGGCGGCTGTACACGGCGCTGGCCGCCGCCGAGCCGGCCGAGCTGAACGAGCTGGGCGCGCTGCCGGTGCCGCTGGCCGACGGGCGGCTGGTCCGCGGTCCGCGCGGCCTGCTGCTGCCCGGCCCGGCCCTGACCGACCCTGATCTGACCGACTCTGATCCGACCGACCCTCATCTGACTGACTCAGGCCCGGACCTGGCCGGGCCCGGGCTGGACCCCGGCCGGCTGGCCCCGCTGGGGCTGCGGGTGGTGCACCCCGAGGCGGCGCACCCGCTGCTGGCCCGGCTCGGCGCGGTCGAGGCCACCCCGCGCGGCATGCTCACCGACCCGGCCGTGCGCGCCGCGGTCGAGGCGTCCTACGACGAGGAAGATCCCTGGCCGGTCGCCGACGCCGTGCTGAGCCTGGTCGCCGCGGCACGGCTGCGGCCGGGCGACGAGCCCTGGCTGGCCGACCTGGCCCTGCCGGGCGATGACGGCGAGTGGTACCCGGCCGGCGAGCTGCTGCTGCCCGGCGGCCCGCTGGCCGCGGTGGTGGCCGCCGACACGCCGTTCGGCACCGCCAGCCCCGAGGTGCTGGCGCGGTACGGCGCGCAGACCCTGGCCGCCGCCGGAGTGCTGGCCACCTTCGGCCTGCTGGCCGCGCCGGACGTACCGCTGGACGCGCCCGACCTGGACCTGGACCAGGCCGACGAGTGGGCGGCCGACACCACCGCCCGGCTGCCCGGCGGCGTGCCGCCGGTGGCCCCCGAGGTACTGGCCGTCCGCGACCTGGAGCTGGTCGACCCGGCCCGCTGGCCGCAAGCGCTGGCGCTGCTGGCCGAGCCGCCGCTGCGGGCGGCGCTGGTCGAGCCGACCCGGGTGCTGCTGGCCAGCGGCCGGACCGCCGACGTGCCGTCCTACACCGCCTGGTGGCTGCGCCGCCACCCGGTGCTCGGCGGCCGCGAGCCGGCCAGCCTGCGCGCCGCCGGCAGCGACCCGCTGCTCGCGGGCCTGTACGACGAGGCCGAGCTGCCGGCCGACGCCGAGGTGGCCAGGGCGCTGGGCGTCCGCACCTCGCTGGCCGCGCTGCTGGCCGAGCCCGGCGGGGCCGACGAGCTGCTGGACCGGCTGGCCGACCCCGGCCGGCCGGTCAGCCGAGCCCAGCTGCGGGCCTTGTGGGCGGCGCTGGCCGACGTGCCCGAGGCCGACGCGCCGGAGCAGGTCCGCGCGGTGCGCGGGGCCGAGGTGGTGGTGGCGGACGCCAGGGACGCGCTGGTTCTCGACGCCCCGGACCTGTGGCCGCTGGCCGCCGCCGACCCGCTGGTGCTGGCCCCGTTCGACCGGGCCGCCCGGCTGGCCGACCTGCTCGACCTGGCCCTGGTCTCGGAAGAGTTCCCGGCCCGGGTGGAGTCCGAGCCGCGGGAGCGACCGGTGCCTCCGGTCGCGGCCGCACTGCTGCCCGGCGCACCCGGCACCTACTACGAGCATGACCGGCTGGTGGTGGACGGCGTCCCGGTGCCCTGGCGGTACGCCGACGGGGCGGTGCACGCCGACGGGCCCGACGGCCTGGCCCGCGGCCTGGCCTGGGCGGCGGGCCGCTGGTCCGCGCGGCACTTGCTGGCCGCCCTGCTGCGCGATCCCGGCCAGGCCGCCCTCCTGCTGGCCGAGGCCGACCTGGACCCCGGCCAGTAGGTTACGGCGACCGGCCGGGAGACACTGGGCGGCGCAGGCCGTCATAGCCGACGATGGTCCGCCCGCTGAACCCTGCGCTGACCTGGCGGGCCCAGTACCCCGTGCTGATGGCAGTCGGATCGGACGGCAGGAAGTGGGTGAGCACCAGCTCGCGCACCCCGGCCCGCTCGGCCACCTCGCCGACCTGGCTGACGTCGGTGTGCAGCGCGGCCATCCGGGCCAGCTCGGCGTCGTCGAACCCGTGCTCACCCAGGTAGCCGAGGTCGGCGACCTGGTGCACCAGCACGTCGGCGCCGCGGGCCAGCGCGACCAGGTCGTCGCTGGCCGTGGTGTCGCCCGAGAACGCTACCGAGCCGTACGGGGTGTCGAACCGGTAGGCCAGCGCCGGGACCGCCCGGCCGTGCATCACCGCCACCGCGGTGACCTGCACCACGTCATCGGAGTACACGGCCACCGGCCGCTGGCCGCCGTCCGCGGCCCAGTCCGGCGCGGCCACGTCCGCCGCCCGGACCAGCTCGCCCGCGTCCGGCATGCGCGCGTCCAGCGGCATCACGTTCAGGTGGTAGGCGTAGCTGGCCATGATGCCCCGGACCAGGTCGGTCGTGCCCGGCGCGGGCAGCTCCGGGTGGATCGTCGTCACGCGGCGGAAGTCGCCGTCGCCCTCCGGCAGCGTGCCGGGCCGGGCCGGGCCGTAGACCCGCAGGGGCGGCAGCGGGCCGTGCCGGCCGTGCCGGACCCCCCACGGGTACAAGATCATGCCCGGCAGGTCGCCCACGTGGTCGACGTGCAGGTGGGTGACGAAGATGGCCTCCAGCGCGCGGAAGTCCAGCCCGGCGTCCACATAGCCCGACGGCGCGCCCCGGCCGCAGTCGACCAGGAACACCCGGCCGTCCACGATGACCGCCGAGCAGATCCCGGCCCGGCCCGGCACGGGCAGTGGCGCGCCCGCGGTTCCCAGCAGCAGCAGCTCAGCGGCCATGGCTATGTCCTCCCCGCATTGGCAAAGAGATAGCACGAACCAATGGGGTTAGCCTGGCCGTCCGTTACCGGACTGGGCTTTCTTTCTGGTCTGGGCGCCAGATCGATACCGGTCTGGCCGCCGTCCCAGCTGCCGGCCCAGCATCGGGGTCATGACGCGAAGCCTGGACCAGATCAACCGCCATCGCGAGCGGGCCCGCCACGACCGCCCCGACCTGGACGCGGTGCTCGATGCCGGGCACCACATCGGCAGCCTGAGTACCGTGGTCGGCGGGCAGCCGTGGGTGGTGCCCATGCTCTACGGCCGGTCCGGCGACCGGATCCTGATGCACGGCTCGGCCGGGGCCGGCGCGCTCCGGCACGTAGCCGCCGGCGCCCCGGCCGCCCTGTGCGTGACCCACCTCGACGGCTGGGTTTACGGGCACACGCTGTTCAACTCCAGCGCCAACTACCGGTCCGCGGTCGTCCACGGCGAGCTGATCCAGCTCACCGGGGACGCGGCCGCGGCGGCCCTGACCCAGCTCTCGGAGGGCCTCACCCCCGGCCGCTCGGATGAGGTGCCGTTCCACACCAAGAAGCAGCTGGCCGCCACCACCGCGCTGGCCATGGAGATAACCGAGGGCCAGTGGACGGTCAAGGTCCGCGACGGCGGCCCCGGCGCGCCCGAGGACGACGAGCCCGAGCCCGAGCCGGGCCTGTGGACCGGGGTGCTGCCCATCGTGACCGCCTACCGCGTCCCGTGGACCTCCGACAACGTGCCCGCCGGCACCCCGGTCTCACCCTCGGTGCTCAAGGTCCTGGCCGACTCGGTCGTCATCTGACGAGATCACCTGCCCGATAAGCCGGGCCGCGTCGCGGGCCCTGGTCTCGGGCAGTCGCGAGTAGCCGCAGACCAGCCCGGTCCGGACGGCCGCGGCCGGGTCGGCGTAGAACCGGGACAGGGGCGAGCAGGCCAGGCCCAGCTCGGCCAGCCGGGTCGTCGCGGCCACGTCGTCCAGGGGGCGGTCGAAGGCCAGCACCACGTGCAGCCCGGCCTCGATGCCCAGCGCCCGGACGCCGGGGATGAGCGCGCGGCAGGCGACCACGAACCGGGCCTGGCGGGCGCTGTAGGTGCGCATGGCCCTGGCCTGGTGCCTGGTCAGCGCGCCGGTGGCGATAAAGCTGGCCAGGAACGCCGCCGAGACGCAGCTCACCGCCCCGCCCGCCCGGTCCAGGTAGGCGGCCATGGCGGTCCGGTAGCGGGCGGGCAGCACGGCCCAGGACACCCGCATGCCGCGGGAGAGGATCTTCGAGCTGGTCCCGAAGTAGACCACCCGGTCGGCCCCGGCCGGCATGCTGCGCAGCGGTATCAGCGGCGGCACGTCGTAGCGGAACTCCCCGTCGTAGTCGTCCTCCAGCACCAGGCCATCGCGGGCCACGGCCCAGTCCAGCAGGCCGGCCCGGCGGCGCACCGACATCCGGCTGCCCAGCGGGTACTGGTGGGCCGGCGTGACGTAGCAGGCCCGATCGGCCGGGTCCAGCTCGGCGATCCGCAGGCCGTCGTCGTCCACCGCCACGGGGCGGACGGCGACGCCGGACTCCAGCAGCGCGAGCCTGGCCTTGCCGTAGCCGGGGTCCTCGAACGCGGCCTGGCCGCCGGCCAGCCCGCAGGCGGCCGCGACCGCCCGCAGGCCGGTGGCCAGGCTGGGGAACAGGAAGATGTCGTCGGGGTCGGCGGCCAGCCCGCGGGCCCGCCGCAGGTGCCCGCTGAGCTGCTCGCGCAGCCCGGCGTAGGCGGCGCCGTCACCCGGCCCGCCGCGCCCGCCGTCGGCCGGCGTGCCGCCGGCCCGTGCGTCGTCGGGGTCGGCCGGCTGGCGGGCGGGCAGCGCCGCCAGCCGCAGTGCACGGGCCCAGTCCCGCGACGAGATCAGGGCCGTGTCGGCCTGGCCCGGCCGCAGGTCGAGCTCGATCCGCCCGGCCGCGTGCGGCATGGCGGTCGCAGGCGGCGGCAGCGGCGTCCCGAATGCCCCGGCCCGCGCGGCCGCGCCGGCTCCGTGCTCGACATGGGTCGAGCCGCCGGGCCGGGCGACCAGGAAGCCGGCCGCCGTCAGCTCCTCGTACGCGCCCACGGCGGCGGTCCTGGACAGGCCGAAGGTCGCGGCCAGCGTGCGCGTGGACGGCAGCCGGTCGCCATCGTGGACCTGCCCGGCCGCGATGGCCTCGATCAGTGCGTGCGCGACCTGGCTGGCCCGCGGTCCGGTCCGTCCGTTCAGAGCCAGCGTGAAGTTGACCGGCGTGGCCGCCCTGGTCACCTGACACCTTCCATGAAACTGGCCCGATCATCCGCCAAGGTCCCGGCGTCGAGCCAGGACCAGTTTGTGGCCGACTCTAACCTCCGCTGATCCGTCCGTCTCCAGCGCCCCGCCCCCGCGCGGTCGTCAGGCGCCCCGCCGAGCCTGCGCCGCCAGCGTCATCGTCGGCCCTCCGGTGCTGTTCTAACGTCACCAGCGGCCCGGCGATGCTGTGCGACGGCCCGTCCACCACCCCCGGGCGCCCGATGATCTTGGTGCGGGCTCGGGGGAGCGACGTGGTTGTTGCTCTGACGTCGCTGGTACGACGTGGTGGCCACAACCACGTCGTACGGCGCCGTTCAGCGCCGCGCTGGCCTGGTGCAGCTAGTGCAGATGGTTTGCGTGGGACGGGGCGGCGACCCGCGATGGGCTGGCCGGGCCGCCGGTGCGGAGCAGGTCGAGCTATAACTTGAAACGAGCGCGCCGGCGACATAGCCTGTCGATATATCGTGATCGTATCGCGAGAGGACGGGAGTGCGATGGTGGCAGCAGCCTGGAGCGCAGACGACATCGACTGCGGCTTCCTGTTCCATAATGCGGGTGACCTGCTGGGGCACCTCCGGCGCGGGCTGCGGGCCATGGCCGGCGAGAGCTCGCGCAGCGAGTGGCGCGGCGGGCCGTTCGAGTGGAAGCTCGGCGGCCGCCGAGGCCACGGGCAGTGGGGCGGTGGCTTCGGCGGCTGGTGGCCGGGCCCGCCGGGCGCGCCGGGCCAGCCGCGGGGCCCCAAGGC
The DNA here is from genome assembly GCA_963730265.1 of uncultured Actinomycetota bacterium. Classification (GTDB taxonomy): domain Bacteria; phylum Actinomycetota; class Actinomycetes; order Streptosporangiales; family Streptosporangiaceae; genus DASUBV01. Next base: position 1,372,078 of record CAVSRG010000009.1, on the reverse strand, counting down.
CAGCCGCGGTGACGTGCGGGCCGCGATCCTGGCCCTGCTCCGCGAGGGCCCGCTCAATGGCTACCAGATCATGTCCGAGATCGAGGAGCGTACCAACGGCGCCTGGCGGCCCAGCCCCGGCGCGGTCTACCCGGCCCTCCAGGCGCTGGCCGACGAGGGGCTGATCGCGGGCGAGGAGTCAGCCGGCCGGCGCACGTTCGGCCTGACCGACGCGGGGCGCGAGTACGTCGAGCGCAATCCGGACATGGCCCGCGGCACCTGGGAGTCGGCCGAGCAGCAGGAGGCCTGGCAGGTACCCGGCCTGTTCACCGAGGCGGCCCGGCTCGGGGGCGGCATCATGCAGATCGCGCACGCCGGCACCCCGGCCCAGGTCCGGGCGGCCGAGCGGCTGCTGGAGCGGACCCGGCGTGAGCTGTACCGGATCCTGGCCGACGACAACGACGAGGACGACGCCGCTGACCCGGACCAGGACGCACGGGACATCTAGGAGGGGCTGGAACGATGAGCAACGATCGGATCCGGGTGTCTGACGCCGACCGGGAGCGGGTGACGACGCGGCTGCGCGATCACTACGCCGAGGGCCGGCTGTCGGCCGAGGAGATGGAAGAGCGGATCACGGCCGCGCTGAACGCGAAGACCGTCGGCGACCTGCGCCAGGTCATGGCCGACCTGCCCGAGCCCGAGCCTGCCGGGCCGGCGGTCCGGGCGGCCGACTCGGGCCGGCGCGCCGATGGCGGCGGGCTGGGCCGGGCCGGGCTGGGCCGGATCCGGCTGGGGCCCGCCGGGCCGGCGGGGCCGGGGGCCGGTGATGGTCCGCCGGGGGCCGCGACTGCTGCCGCTGGCGCTCGTCCTGCTGATCGCGGCGGTCGCGATCCCCGGCGCGGGCTTCGTGCTGTTCGCGTTCTTCAAGATCGTGCTGCTGCTCTGGCTGGTGGCCTGCCTGGCCGGAATGTTCGCGGCGGCCCGGTTCGCCCGCCGGGTGCGGCGGCAGTGGCGCGACGGCGACGGCCCGTACTTTCACCACCACCGCTGGGACGTCTAGCGGCGGTGGCGCGCTCGGCTGATCACGTCGCGGCTCCGGCCCTCGCGCCGTCCGGCAGGAGGGCCAGGAGCTGCCGCGTGTGGCCCGGCAGTTCCATGTCCGCCAGCCCGGTGAGGATGTCCCGCAGCGGTACCGGCTGATCGAGCAGCAGGGTGTCGCGGGACAGCAGCCGGGTCGGCACCATCACGGCGCGCTCGGCCTCGCTCAGCGCCGCTCCGGCGAGCGCGCACAGGGCCTCGGCCTGGCGGCGGATGCGGTCCCGGAGGCCGGTGTTGCCGCCGGCCAGCGCGATGACGCGGTCGATGGTCCAGGTGTCCTGCGCGATGCGGTTGTCGTAGGTGGTGTTGGCGCCCGCGGTGACTTCCGACACGGCGGCGATGGTGCCGGCGCCGATGAGGGCGACGTGGGCCAGGATCTGGTCGGCGCTCCACTCGCCGGGCGGCGCGGGCAGGCCGGGGCGGCCGGCGTCGGCCACGGTGGCCGCGGCGTCCAGCAGCGCGCGGTAGGCGTCCCGCAGCGGGATGGTGTCCAGCAAGGTCAGCTCCTTCAGTGGCGGGGGGACAGTGACGGCGGCCGTCGTCTCAGGCATGCGATCCGCTCATCTCCCAGGGCGCCTGCGGGAGTACCTCGCCGGTCTCCAGCAGCGACTTGAGGTTGGCCAGCACGGCCGGCCAGCCGCGCGAGATGCCGCCGAGCATCTCCCGGTTGGGCAGGTTCTCGTGGGTCACGGTGAGGCGGACGATGTCCTGGTGCGGCTCGATGAGGAAGGTGACCACCGACGGGTCCCTGACCTCGTCGGGGGAGTCGTCGAAGGTGATCACCAGCTCCGACGGGGCCTCGGTCCTGATCACCTGGCCGACGACATCGACGATGCCCGAGCCGTCAGCCCGCCGGTGCTCCCAGGTGGAGCCCGGCTGCCAGTCCGAGACGTTGGCGTGGCCCCAGTAGCGCGCCGTCAGGTCGGCGTCCGTCAGGGCCTTCCACACCTGCTCCGCGCTGGCCCGGATGTAGGTGACGTAGACGTAGGTCGGCACGGACGCGGGTCCGTCGGTCATGGCGTACTCCTCTGCCTGGTTCTTGATGGCGCTCAACGCGTCAAGGCGCGGCTTGTCGAACCCCGAGATCCAGCGCTCCTCGATCTCGTGGATCGGGACCGGGTTGAGGTAGTGCAGCCGCTCCCGGCCGCGCCGCACGACGGTCACGAGGCTGGCCCGCTCGAGGATGTCGAGATGCTGGGTCGCCGACTGGCGCGCCATGTCCAGGCGAGTACACAGCTCGCTCAGGGTCTGGCCGTTGTGCTCGCGCAGCCGGTCGAGCAGGAGGCGCCGGGTCGGGTCGGCTAGCGCCTTGAAGACCGAGTCCAGCGCTCCAGCTTCGCGATCCGCTCCAGCTTCGAGGTCCACGACCTCATTATGCAGGTAATTACCTGCCTAATGTCAAGGCAAGGTCAGGCCGGACCACTTTGTTATATATGACTTGCGGTAACTGTTACTTCTGGTAACATCAAGCTATGGACGAGCAGGGGTACGCCGGGCCGGCCACGCTCGCGATCGGGGCCGACCGCTACGAGGTCCAGGTCGAGCTGCGGGGCGCGTTCCAGCCCATCGACGGCCGTTTTCACTGGTACGGGCGGATCGCCGCGGATGACGGCCTGGCTGCCGCGCTGGGCCCGGCCCGGATGGCCGGGACGCTGATCACGCCCGAGGGCCAGGCGGCCTGCGAGGTGTCCGACCCCGACCCGTGGCGGCGCTACCGGGTCAGCGGCCAGTCAACGCCGCCGTTCGCGGTCGCCACCGAACTCCCTCCCGAGGAGGGCGAGGAGGACGAGTTGGACGAGCACCACGAGCAGGACGAGGACGCGGCGGCCGGCCAGGCCGCCGCGACGGACCAGGGCCACGTCCGGGTCGCGATCATCGGCACCGGGTTCGGCGGCCTGGGCGCGGCCATCGCGCTGCGGCGCTCGGGCCGCCGCGACTTCGTCATCCTGGAGCGGGCCGACTCGGTCGGCGGCACCTGGCGGGACAACACCTATCCGGGCTGCGCCTGCGACGTGCCCTCGCACCTGTACTCGTTCTCGTTCGCGCCCAACCCGGCCTGGTCGCGCAGCTTCTCGCCGCAGCCGGAGATCCGCCGCTACCTGGAGGACGTCACCGACGACTACGGGCTGCGCGGCCACATCCGGTTCGGCACCGAGGTCACCGAGGCCCGCTGGGACGAGGGCGCAGCGCGCTGGCGGCTGTCGACCAGCCGGGGCGCGCTGAGCGCGGACGTGCTGGTCTCGGCGGCCGGGCCGCTGTCGGCGCCGGCGCTGCCCGACGTCTCGGGCCTGGACACGTTCCCCGGCGAGGTCTTCCACTCGGCGCGCTGGAACCACGACTACGACCTGGCCGGCAAGCGGGTCGCGGTGGTCGGCACGGGGGCGTCGGCCATCCAGATCGTGCCCGCGATCCAGCCCGCGGTCAGCGAGCTGACGCTGTTCCAGCGCACCCCGGCCTGGATCATGCCGCGCCGGGACCACCGGATCAGCGCGCCGGAGCACTGGCTGTACCGGCACGTCCCGGCGACCCAGCGGCTGGCCCGGACGGCCCTGCACGTGAGCCGGGAGGCGCTGGTCGGCGCGTTCACCCGGCGGCCGGCCCGGATGCGGGCCGCGCAGCGGCTGGCGCTGGCCCACCTGACCCGGTCGGTGCCGGACCCGGACCTGCGCCGGGCGCTGACCCCGGATTACGTCATGGGGTGCAAGCGGATCCTGCTGTCCGGCGACTTCTATCCCGCGCTGGCCCGGCCCAACGTGCGGCTGGTCACCTCCGGCCTGGCCAAGGTGGACGGCAGCACGCTGATCGCCCGGGACGGCACCGCGACCGAGGCCGACGTGCTGATCCTGGCCACCGGCTTCCACGCCATCGACATGCCGCTGGCCGCCCGCATCTACGGCCGCGACGGCGCCACCCTGGCCCGGGCCTGGGGCGACGACATGCGGGCCCTGCGCGGCACCAGCGTGGCCGGATTCCCGAACCTGTGCCTGATCATCGGCCCGAACACCGGCCTCGGCCACAACTCCATGATCCACATCATCGAGGCCCAGGTCGGCTACCTGACCGACTACCTCGCGACCCTCGACCGGCTCGACGCCGCCGCCCTGGAGGCCAGGGCCGGCGCGCAGCAGCGATGGTGCGCGGACATCGAGCGGCGGATGGGCCGCACGGTCTGGGCCACCGGCGGCTGCGTGAGCTGGTACCTCAACGCCGCGGGCCGCAACCCGACGCTGTGGCCGGGCTCGATCCGGGAGTTCCGCCGGGCCACCCGCCGCGTCGACCTCAGCGAATACGACGTCATTTCACCAAGGAGCTCAGCATGAGCGAGCACACCACCACCGAGCACACCACCACCGAGCCCACCCCGACCGCGGGCGCGCCGCGGGCCAGGGTCACCTCGTTCACCCTCCCGTACAGCCTGAGCGGCAAGACCGCCGTGGTCACCGGCGCGGCCCGGGGCATCGGTGCCGCCGTGGCCCTGGGCCTGGCCCGGCGCGGCGCGCAGGTCGCGCTGGTCGGGCTGGAGCCCGACGAGCTGGCCGCCACCACGGCCCGCTGCGCCTGGTACGCCCCGGCCAGGGCCTGGTCCGCCGACGTCACCGACCGCGAGCGCATGACGGAGGTGGCAGCGGAGATCGCCGCGTACTTCGGGCCGATCGACATCGTCGTGGCCAACGCCGGGATCGCCATCGGCGGCCTGTTCGCCGACTCCGACCCAGTCGCCTTCGACCGGGTCATCGAGGTCAACCTGCTCGGCTCGGTGACCACGGCCCGGGCGTTCCTGCCCGCGCTGACCGCGGCCCGCGGCTACTTCCTCCAGGTCGCCTCGCTGGCCGCCCTCGTCCCGGCGCCGCTGATGGCCGCCTACTGTGCCAGCAAGGCCGGGCGTCGAGGCGTTCGCGCACGCCCTGCGGGCCGAGGTCGCCCCGCGCGGCGTGGACGTCGGCGTGGCCTACCTGACCTGGACCGACACCGACATGGTCCGGGCCGCCGACGCCGACGAGGTGCTGGGCCAGATGCGGGCCCGGCTGCCCTGGCCGGCCAGCCAGACCGCGCCGCTGCAGCCCGCCGTGGACCGGCTGGTGGCCGGCATCAGCCGCCGGGCGGCGTTCGTGTACGGCCAGCCGTGGATCCGCGGGCTCCAGTGGCTGCCGCGCGTGACCCTGCCCGCGGCCATCGCCCGCCGCGGCCCCCGCGAGGTGGGCCAGCTCGACGGCGCGCTGCGCGCCGCCACCCCGAGCCGGCGCCCCCTCGGTCCCGGCGGCCGCGCCGCGTCGGCCCCGGCCCCGGCCCACTAAGGCGCCGAGGGCCGCCGCCCCGGCCGGGCAGCAGCCAGAAAATAGCGGGCCGTGCGACCGCCGCCGATGGAACAATGGCCGCGATGATCCCGACGCCCGAAGAACTGCTGCGGCGCCTCGGAGTTGATCCGGCCGGCGCCGTGGCCGAGGAACTACCGCATAACAAGTGGCTGAGCCCCGGAGTCTGGCAGGTCCGCACCGGCAACGGGCAGCGGGCCGTGCTCAAGTACATCCGGCCCGGCCGCCCGCAGGGCGAGACGGCGTGGGACGCGCACTGGACGGCCGGGGACCTGGACCCGCACCGGTGGACCTACTGGAGCCGGGAGCCGCTGGCCTATCAGTCCGGCCTGCCCGGCGCCTATGCCGGCAGCGGCATCACCGCGCCCGCCTGCCTGGGCGCGTACGTCGACGACGCCGAGGCCGCGCTCCTGCTGGAGTGGGTCGACGGCCGGCCCGGCGAGTTCTGGCCGGTCGCCGACTTCCGGCCGGCCGCCGAGGCGCTGGGCCGGGCCCAGGCGCCGTTCCTGGCCGGCCGCGAGCTGCCGTCCGTGCCCTGGCTGAGCCACGGCTTCCTGCGCAGCTACAGCTCGGAGAAGCCGGCCGACTGGGGCGTACTGGACGATGACGACGCCTGGGCACACCCGATCGTGCGGGAGACATTCCCGGACGGGCTGCGCGAGGGCGTCAACCTCGTGCACGCGAACCGGGAGCGGCTGTACCAGATCAGCGAGTCGCTGCCGCGCACGCTGTGCCACCTGGACTTCTGGCCCAAGAACCTGTTCCGGCGCCCGGACGGCCAGATCGTGCTCATCGACTGGGCCTTCACCGGGATCGGCGCCGTCGGCGAGGACGCCGGGAACGTGGTCCCCGACTCGGTGTTCGACCACTTCGTGCCCGCGAGCGAGATGCCCGGCCTGGAGCAGGCCGTCTACGAGGGGTACCTGGCCGGGCTGCGCGCGGGCGGCTGGGATGACGACCCGCGGCTGGCCCGGCTGGGCATGTGGTCCTCGGCCGTGAAATACGACTGGCTGGCCGCGTTCACCCTGACCGGGGTGGCCCAGGAGCGGCAGTACCGCTACGGGGGCGGCGGCGAGATCGACGCCGCGTTCAAGTTCCGGGAGCGGAGCCGGGCGCTGCTGTTCAACGCAGGCTGGGCCCGGCAGGCGCTCGACCTGGCCGACGAGCTCGGCCTGTAGCCTCAGCCGGCCAGCCGTCAGCCGGCCAGCCGGGCCCGCTCGGGCTCGGTGAACGGGACCGGCTGGTGCCCCTCGGGATCCCAGCGCACCGTCACCACCCGGGCCTGCGCGGCCACCTCGCCGGCCGCGCTCAGGATCGTCTCCTGGGTGGTCAGGCTCGTGGTGCCCAGCCGCTCGACCTCGATCCGCACCGTCACCTGCCGGGGCTCGAGGCCGATCTCGGCGCGCAGGTCGATCTCGATGCGGACCACCACGTAGTGCGGGTCACGGCCCACGGCCGCGGTGTAGAAGGCGTCCCGGCCCTCCTCCAGGTAGGTCAGGAAGATCGCGTGGTTGACGTGCCCGAGCGCGTCCACGTCCCGCCACCTGACCGCCACCGGATGCTCAAACACCGCGTCCATGCCCTCACTCCCAGCGTCGCAGTCGGGAACGCAGCGGCCCCGCGGGTAACACGAGGCGGCACGGCTGACCCTAACGAGTGCCGCCCACGCGGGCTGGCCTACCAGGGCACGTCGGTCAGGTCCCAGGACCGGAACTCGCCCGTCGGGCCGTCGTCGCCCAGCAGAGCCAGCCGCACCGCGCCCGCGGCTGCCTCGGCCGGGTCACCCTCGCTGGCCGCGGCCCGCTCGTTGAGGTCGGTGCGGCGCAGCCCCGGCGCCAGCGCGTTCACCTTGAACCCCTCGCCGGCCAGCGCCTGGGCGTAGAACAGGGTCAGGGCGTTCAGCGCCGTCTTGGACGACCGGTACGCGGCGCCTCCGCCCGGCGAGAAGCTCGACGTGGCGCTGGAGCTCACGGTCAGCGAGCCGGTGCCGCTGGAGATGTTCACGATCCGCGGGGCCGCCGAGCGGCGCAGCGCGGGCAGGAACGCGTTGGTGACCGCGAGGACCCCGAACACGTTGGTCTCGTAGGTGCGCCGGAAGCTGTCCACGTCGGCCTCCGGCGGGCTCGCGCTGTCGACCATCAGGCCGGCGTTGTTGACCAGGATGTCCAGGCTCGGCACCTGCTCCGCGGCAGCGGCGATGCTCTGGGCGTCGGTGACGTCCAGCACCAGCAGTCGGGTGTCACCGCCGATCTCGGCCACGGCCCGCTGGCCGCGCCCGGCGTCGCGGGAGCCGACGTAGACGGTCAGGCCGCCGTCCGCGAGCTGGCGCGCGATCTCCTTGCCGATGCCCTTGTTGGCCCCGGTGACCAGGGCGATGGAATTGCTCATAGGCTCGAGGATGGCGCAGCCGGGCGGGCTGATCCAGGCACAACCGGTACCTGGCCGGGAAGGGAGCGGGCCGATGGCGAGGCAGGAACTGGCGGTCTTCCTGCGAGACCGGCGGCAGGGCCTGCGGCCCGCGGACGTCGGCCTGCCCGCGGGCCCGCGCCGCCGCACCCCCGGCCTGCGCCGCGAGGAAGTCGCCGGGCTGGCCGCCATGTCGGTGGAGTACTACGCCCGGCTGGAGCAGGCCAGGGGCCCGCGCCCGTCGCCGCGCATCCTGGACGCCCTGACCGGCGCGCTGCACCTCAGCCCGGCCGAGCGAGCCCACCTGTTCCGGCTGGCCGGCGCCAGCCCGCTGCCGCCGCCCGGCCCGGTCCGCCAGGTCCGGCCGCACGTGGCCGGCCTGCTGCGGCGGCTGCCCGACACGGCGGTGGTGGTGACCGACGCCAGCTACGACGTCATCGCGGCCAACCAGCTGGCCCGGGCCCTGCTGGGCGGGCTTGGCGAGGAGCCCAACCTGGCCCGCCGCCGGTTCCTGGGCTACAGCTCGCGGGAGACCTCGGGCGCCGAGGAGTTCGGGCCCATCGCGGTGGCCCGGCTGCGGGCCGCGGCCGACCGCTACCCGCGCGACGAGCGGCTGGCGGGCCTGCTAGCCGAGCTGCGCGCGGGCAGCGAGGAGTTCGCGGCGATCTGGGACACCAACCCGGTGCGGGCGCCCGGCCACCGGGTCAAGACGTTCGCCCACCCCGAGGTCGGTCCGGTGCGGGTCAACTGCGACGTGCTGGTCATCCCGGAGGACGACCAGCAGGTGGTGTTCGTGACCGCCGACCCCGGCAGCCCCTCAGCGCGGGCCCTGCGCCACCTGTCGCGCGCCGGCTGACCCGGGCGACGGCCAGGCTGGCTGTCCGCGGCCCGGTGCCCCCGTCCTGATAACAGCAAGAAGCGGGCCGACCGCTCTGATAACAGCAAGAAGCGGCGACGGCTGGGTGGCGGCGGCCGGCGGTCAGCGTCACCGGAGGGCCGCTGGTGACGCTGGAGCAGCACCAGAGGGCCTGCGGTGACGTTGCGGGCCGCGGCCGGAATCCTTGACGTTGTGCGGGGGCACGAGTTCCAATGCTCTTGGAGCGCTCCAATGGGCAGGAGCCGGGCGGACGGCTGTTTGCTTGTGCGTAACGGGCTAAAGGGGTGGGCGATGGGCAAGGAGCGGCTGGCGCGCTACAGCCTCGCGAGCTCGGAGAACCAGGCCGCCGTGGCGGCCGGGCTGGCGGGCGGCGACTGGTTCCGCAGCGACATCCCGCGCAAGCGGATGAAGGAGCTGATGCGGCGGTCGGACTACCCGGCCGTCCGGGACACGGCGATCTGGCTCGGCCTGCTCCTCCTGTTCGCGGGCCTGGGCATCGCGCTGTGGGGGACCTGGTGGGCGCTGCCGTGCTTCCTGGTCTACGGGCTGCTCTACGGGACGGCGGACTCGCGCTGGCACGAGTCCGGGCACGGCACGGCGTTCAAGACCCGCTGGCTGGACGAGGGGCTGTACCAGCTCGCGTCGTTCATGATCATGCGCGACCCGACGGTGTGGCGGTGGAGCCACACGCGGCATCACACGGACACGCTGCTGGTCGGCCGGGACCCGGAGATCCAGGTCATGCGGCCCGCGCGGCTGGCCCGGCTGCTGGCCAACCTGGTCGGGCTGGTCGACGTGCCGATGGCGTTCCGGCTGTTGGTCGTGCACGCCTCGGGGCGGCTCACGGCCGACGAGGCGGACTTCATCCCGGAGTCGGAGCGGCACAAGGTCTACCGCGCCGCGCGAGTGCACCTGGTCATCTACGCGGTCACGGTGGGGCTGGCGATCGGGTTCCGGACCTGGCTGCCGGTGGTGCTGATCGGCGGGCCGCGGCTGTACGGGGCGTTCTTGTTCAACCTGTACGCGATGATGCAGCACTCGGGGATGGGCGAGAACGTGCTCGACCACCGGCTCAACACCCGCACGGTGAAGATGTGCCGGGTCAACCGGTTCCTGTACTGGAACATGAACTACCACGTGGAACATCACATGTTCCCGATGGTCCCGTACTACCGGCTGCCGGAGCTGCACGAGGAGATCAGGCAGGACTGCGCGCCGCCCTACCCGTCGATCTGGGCGGCCTACAGGGAGATCGTGCCGGCGGTCCTGCGCCAGCTCCGCGACCAGGAGTACTACGTGCGCCGCGAGCTGGTGCCCGGCGCGGCCCCGTACCACGAGCCGACGCCGCTGACGGACGGCCGGGGCCGACCGCTGGACACCGCGGCGGCGGCCTGATGGCGGAGTGGATCGCGGCCTGCGCGGCGGACGACATCGACCCGGAGGACGTGATCCCGTTCGACCACGGCGGCCGGGCCTACGCGATCTACCGCTCGGCGGACGACGGGTTCTACGTCACCGACGGCCACTGCACCCACGAGCGGACGCTGCTGTGCGACGGCCTGGTCATGGGCCGGGTCATCGAGTGCCCGATGCACAACGGGCGGTTCGACTTCACCAGCGGGAAGGCGCTGGGCGCGCCGGCGCTGGTGGACCTGCGCACCTACCCGGCCAAGGTCATGGACGGCACGGTCTACATCGAGGTCGGCTAGATCCCGGCCGGGGCCGGGCCGCTGGAGCCGCGGACCTCCAGCCGGGGCGGCATGAGCTGGGTCTGGCCGGGCGCGCCGGGGTCCTCGATGCGGGCCAGCAGCAGCCGGGCGGCCTGCTGGCCCATGGCGTGGGTGGTGCCGTCCACGCTGGTCAGCCACAGCGCGCGCAGCCGGGCCAGGGACGAGTTGTCGAACCCGACCAGCGACAGCTCCTGCGGCACCCGGAGGCCCAGGGTCGCCGCGGCGGACAGCGCCCCGGTGCACGACAGGTCGTTGGCCGCGAAGATGGCCGTCGGCCGGTCGGCCCGGCTCAGCAGCTGGACGGCGGCCCGGTAACCGCCTTCCTCGGTCATGTCGCCGGCGGCGACATCGGCGGCCAGGCCAGCGGTGTGCATGGCGTCCTCGTAGCCGCGCAGGCGCAGCCGGCCCGCGGCGCCGGGCAGGCCGGAGATGTGCGCGATGCGGCGGTGGCCGAGGTCGGTCAGGTGCCGGACGGCCAGCGTGCCGCCGAGGTGGTTGTCGTTGGCCAGCACGTCGACCCGGGGCAGGCCGGGGTCCAGCCCGCCGACCGCGACGGTGGGGATCCGGCTGGCCACGCTGATCACGGCGGGGGAGACCAGGACCGACCCGGCCAGCACCAGGCCGTCCACGCCCAGGTCGAGGAACGACCAGCTCAGCGTCTCGTCCATGGCCTGGTCGATCCGGCCGTCGCCGAGCAGGATGTGCTTGCCGCCCGCGTGCAGCACGGGCGTCAGGCCGTCCAGCAGGTCCGCGAACCAGGGCTGGCGCAGGTCGTTGAGCAGCACGCCGACGGTGCGCGAGCGCCGCTCGGCGAGCAGCCGGGCGGCGGCGTTGGGCCGGTAGCCGAGCTCCTCGACGGCGGCCATGACAGCGGCGCGGCTGGCCGGGCTGACCTTGGGCGAGTTGCGGAGCACCAGGGAGACCAGGGACTTGGACACGCCGGCCCGGGCCGCGACGGTCTCCAGGGTGGGGCGCCGGCCGGCCGGGCTGGCTGATCCGGCCGGTTCGGCTGAGTCGGCCGGCTCGGTGCCCGGGATCGCCACATCTGCCCCCTGCGCGATGGTCGGGGATGCTCAGGACTCGCGGGATGGTCGCCGTTGGAGCGTTCCAAACGTACCAGCGCGGCCCGCGGCGGAGGCTCAGCGCCGGGCCCGTGCGGCGGGCTCAGCCGGGCGTGGCGGCGCGGCGGTGCGCGATCTGGAACACGTTGCCCGACGGGTCGCGCACCATGGCCCGGCGGTCGCCGTACGGGGTGTCGAGGGGCCCTTCCAGGCTGACCGCCCCGGCGGCCAGCGCCCGGTCGTAGGCGGCGTCGGCGTCGTCCACGTACACGTACAGGAACGCCGGGAACAGCTCCCGCGCCCCGGCCGCCGACACCATGATCAGCGAGTCGCCGACGCGGAGCTCGGCCGGCCGGTCCTCGGCCACCTCGCCGGTCGCCCCGAACACCGCGCGCAGGAAGGCCGCCGCCGCCCGGACATCGCTGACCACCATGCGGGGCGTCACCCGGTGGTAGCCCGGCGGCGGTACGGCATCCATGCTCATGCGACCGAGTCTGCCATCAGCCGGCCCGGCTAGCGGCTCGGCAGCGAGCGCGGCAGCCCGAACCAGGGCAGCACCGCGGTGTCGAAGCGGGCCATGGCACTGATCCGGTCCCCGGCCAGGGTGAAGACGAACAGGCCCGTGCAGTGGCTGACGCCGTCCGGGCCGCACACGTAGGCACCGCAGGCCGGCTGACCGTTGGCCCGCAGCGGCACCAGCTCGAACCGGCGGCCCGCGCCGAAGATGCTGGCGAAGAACCGGCTCGCGGCCTCCCGGCCCTCGTACTCGAACGGGATCGGCGGCATCGAGATGAACGCGTCGTCGGTCAGCAGGGCGACCAGCCCGTCGAGATCAGCGGACTCGTAGGCCCGGACGAACTGGGACACGATCGCGTCCTCGGCGGCTGACCCGGCGGGGGGCGGCGGCTCCCGGCCGGCGTCCGGCGGCTGGCGGCGCTCCAGGCTGCTGCGGGCCCGCTTGAGGGCGCTGTTGACCGACTCGACGGACGCGTCCAGCATCCCGGCCACCTCGCGGGCCCGGAAGCCGAGCACGTCGCGCAGGATCAGGACCGCGAGCTGGCGCGGCGGCAGGACCTGCAGGGCGGTCACGAAGGCCAGCGAGATGGACTCGGCCTGCTCGTACCGGGCCTCCGGACCGGGCGGCGGGTCGATCGCGCCCTCCAGCAGCGCGTCCGGGAAGGGCTGGAGCCAGGCCACCTCGCCGAGCCGGGTCGGCTCGGGCGGCTCCACGCCCGGTATGTTCCACGGGCTCGCCGGGCGGCGGCCGGCCGCGCGGCGGGCGTTGAGGCACCGGTTGGTGGCGATCCGGTACAGCCAGGTGCGGATCGAGGCCCGGCCCTCGAACCCGGCGAAGCCCTGCCAGGCGGCCAGCAGCGTGTCCTGCACGGCGTCCTCGGCGTCCTGGATGGAGCCGAGCATCCGGTAGCAGTGCACCTGCAGCTCCCGGCGGTGCGGCTCGGTCAGCTCCCGGAACGCCTCGTCGTCTCCGCTCCGGGCCCGTGAGACCAGGGTGTCGGCCAGTCCTTCCACCCCCGCGTCACCTCTCTTCTCGCAGCTGGCGGGCAGTTCCATGGTCGTACAGACACCGGAAGGGGGCCGAACTGGGCGCCGGCGAGCGACCAGTTTCCCGTGCGGGCGGTGTCCGCACCACTGACCGCACGACCACGCCAGCGCGGAGGAGAACCGCCATGGGAAAGATCATTGTCAGCGAGAACGTCACGATCGACGGGGTCGTCCAGGACCCGGTCGGCGACGGGGGATTCCGGCACGGCGGCTGGGGCGTCCGGCTCGGGGACGCCGATCGGGAGGCGTGGGCCAAGGTCCTGCTCGACGAGGCGCTGGCCGCCGAGGCCCTGCTGCTCGGCCGGCGCAGCGACGAGTGGTTCGCCGGCCGCTGGCTGTCCCGGACCGGCCCGTGGGCGGACCGGCTGAACAGCATGCCCAAGTACGTCGTGTCATCGACCCTGGATGAGCCCCGGTGGACCAACTCGACCGTGCTCAGCGGCGACGTGGTCGGCGAGGTCACCCAGCTGAGGGACGAGCTGGCCGGGGACATCGTCCTCAACGGCAGCATCCAGCTCGCGCACGCGCTGCTGGAGCACGATCTGGTCGACGAGCTGCGGCTGATCATCTTCCCGGTCGTGCTCGGGGACGGCGAGCGGCTTCTGGGCGAGACCAGCGACCAGCAGCCCATGCGCCTGGCCGGCGTCCAGGCCGTCGGTGACAGCCTGGCCCTGCTCACCTACGAGCGCGACCGGGCCGCTTAGCCCGCGCGCCTAGACCGGGGGTGCCTAGCCCGCCGGGGCGAGCTGGGACTCGGTCAGGCCGCCGGCGTAGAAGTGCCGGGCCGCGTCGATCAGCTCGTCCAGCGGCGGCCACCAGGGCCCGTGCTCCAGCGCCCGCAGCGTGTCCAGCAGGCGGGCCGCCTGGGCCGCCGGGCGGTCCGCCGCGGCCGGGCTGCCGGGCGTGGCGGCCAGCGCGACCCGGCGCGGGCGCACCGCGCGCAGCGGGCCCAGGTACAGGTCGGGCCCGGTGCCCTCGGGCGCCGCCCCGGCCAGGACCAGGTAGTAGTCGGGCAGCTCGAACTGCTTGTCCCGCCAGGCGGCCAGGGCCTCAGCCGCGCGGGCCTCGAACTGGGCCGCGCCGCCGGGACCGCTGGTCAGGTCCCACATGGCCCGCCAGCCGGCGGCCACGTCGGCCAGCGGGTCGTCGGGCACGAGCACGTAGGTGGACCGTCGCCGGGCCGCCTCCCGCATGGCCTCGGCCCCCGTCTGCCAGGCGGGCCGCGGGGCCGCGGGCGGCTGCCCCGGCGCCGGGGCAGGGCCGGGCGCGGGCGCGCGGGCCACCGAGACGTTGGGCGACTGGGCCAGCCGGGCCAGGAACCGCTCGTCGACCTCGCCCACCAGGCCGACCACCGTCGAAGACTCGCGCCGCATCGACCCGATCTTACGGCCGGCGCCCGCCCGCCGGACGACTCGGGCACGCCGGACCGTGACGGGGAAGATCCTCCGAAACAGGCGTCAGTAGTGTTCCAGCAGCGCGCCCAGCAGCACGAGGCCCATCAGGCCGCCGCCGGCTATGGCGATCACCTCGACGCCCGTGAGCAGGCCAGTGACCAGCACGCCCAGCCCGATCAGGAACGCCCGCGGCGCCACCTTCGCGGCCTGGGCCGTGAACGCGCCCATCAGGGACTGGTAGATAACCGGGCCGATCAGGAAAAACAGCACCGCGCCCAGGACAACCAGGACCAGCATGGCCAGGCGCCCCGAGTCGGTCATAAGGCCAGGCTCGCCCGGCCCGGCCCTGGCCAATCCCGGCCCCGCGCAAAGAGTCCCTCTCCGCCCGGCGGCTTAGGTAAAGCGCTCAGCAGCTGGTCAGCGGCCTCATCACGAACGCGTCAGGTGCGTGCGTGCGCCGCCCGCGGCGCGGCGGGCTCGGCCGCCGGGCCCGGCGGGCCCGCCGTGGTCAGCGGCCCGCGGCGCAGCAGCAGCCCGCAGATCACCCCGCCGGCCGCGAAGATCGCCGCCGTCCACCAGAAGCCCGTCGTGTAGCCGTGTACCGCCGCGGATGCGCGGAGGGCGGCCTGCGCGGTGGGCGAGGTGGCCACGGCCGGGGTCAGGTGGCTGGTGATGAAGCTGGCCGTCGCGCTGATGGCGATGGTGTTGAGCACCGCCGTGCCGACCGAGCCGCCCAGCTGCTGGCCCACGTTGACGGTGGCCGAGGCCACGCCCGCGTCCGTGGGCCCGACCCCGAAGGTCCCGGTGTTGAACGCCGGCGGCAGGGACATGCCGACCCCCGCGCCGACCACGATCATGGGGCCCAGCACGGCCGTGATGTAGTCGGAGTGGACCCCGATCCCGGTCAGCCAGACCATCCCGCCCGCGGCCACCAGCAGGCCGACGCCGATCAGCGGCTTGGGCCCGATGCGCGGCAGCAGTACCACGTTGGACAGCTGCGCGAAGATCATCAGCGCGCCGACCGTGGGCAGGAACGCCAGGCCGGTGATCACCGGCGTGTACCGGAGGATCGTCTGCAGGTAGAAGGTCAGGAACAAGAAGATGCCGAACAGGCCTGCGCTGACCATGAACACGCCCAGGTAGGCACCGCCCCGGTTACGGTCCAGCACGATCCGCGGCGGCAGCAGCGGGTGCGACGCACGGGTCTGCCAGACCGCGAACGCGATCAGCAGCACCACCCCGGCGATCAGGAAGCCCCACGTCGACACGGCCCCCCACTTGTGGATCGCGGCGTTGGAGAACCCGTAGACCAGGCAGAACATCGACCCCGAGACGAGCAGGGTGCCCGGCACGTCCAGGTGGGCCGTGCCGCCGGGCCGCTGGCGGCTCAGCCACGCGACCGCGCCGGCCCCGGCGGCCACGGCGAACAGCAGGTTCACGTACAGGCACCAGCGCCAGTCCAGGTACTCGGTGAGGACGCCGCCGAGCAGCAGGCCGACCAGGCCGCCGCCGCCGGCGATGGCCCCGTAGATGCCGAACGCCCGGTTCCGCTCGGTCGGGTTGGTGAACGTCGTGGTCAGCAGCGACAGCGCGGCCGGCGCCAGCAGCGCCGCGAACGCTCCCTGGCTGGCTCGCGCGATCACCAGCATGGCGAAGTTGACCGACGCGCCGCCCACGGCCGAGGCCACCGCGAACCCGACCAGCCCGGTGATGAAGACGACCTTGCGGCCGAACAGGTCGCCGATCCGGCCGCCGAACAGCAGCAGGCTCCCGAACGACAGCGAGTAGGCGGTGATCACCCACTGCCGGTCGGCGTTGTTGAAGTGCAGCGCGGTCTGCGCCGAGGGCAGCGCGATGTTCATGATGGTGATGTCCAGCACGATCATCAGCTGGGCCAGGCCGACCACGCCGAGGATCAGCCAGCGCCGCTGGTCGAGGTTGGCCGCCCCGGTGCTGCCTGCGGTGTCCAGTGTTGACATGAGCCCCCGCTCTCATCAGGAGACACCAGCTCCAATGGCCGAGGCTAACAGAAGCGGAGATGGCACCTCCGTTCCGGGCTACGATCCTGGGCATGACCACGAGCGGCACCAGCGGCCCGGGCCAGGTGACGCCCGTCCCGGGCCAGGTGACGGCCGCGCTGGCGCCGATCCCGCTGCGGCCGCTGCGCCGGGATGCCGAGCGGAACCGGCAGCGGATCCTCCAGGCCGCCGCGGAGGTGTTCACCGAGCGGGGCTTCGCGGCCACGCTCGACGACGTGGCCCGGCTGGCCGGCGTGGGCGTGGGCACCGTCTACCGGCGCTTCCCGGACAAGGCGGCGCTGGCCGGCGCGCTGTTCGACGAGCGCATCGACGCGCTGATCACGCTGGCCGAGCAGGCCAGGGACGAGCCGGACGCGTGGGCCGCGCTGGTCGGGTTCCTGGAGCGCTCGGCCGAGATGCTGACCGGGGACCGCGGCCTGCGCCAGCTGCTCATGTTCGCGGCGCACAGCCACGACCGCGCCCTGTACGCCAGGGACCGGATGCGCCCGGCCCTGACCGCCCTGCTGGAGCGGGCCCAGGCCGCGGGCCAGGTCCGGGCCGACCTCCGGGCTACCGACATCCCGGTCATCGAGCTGATGATCAGCGCGGTGGCCGAGTACACCCAGGCGGTGCAGCCGGTGATCTGGCGCCGGTACCTGGCGCTGCTGCTGGACGCGCTGCGCCCGGCGGGGGCCAGCCCGCTGCGCGAGCCGCCGCTGTCGCCGGACGAGCTGGTCGAGGTCATCCGGGCCAGCCCGGCCGGCCGTCAGCCGCCGGGCCCGCCCGAGCGGCCGGCCACCTTGTTAAATGCCCAGGTAGGCCCGGAACATCGGGTGCACGCCGAACTCGCGGACGGCGGCCAGGTTGGGATGCTGGATCTGGTGCGCGCCCAGGAACGGCCTGGCCGGGGCGGCCGGTGACGCCGGCCCCGTTGGCGGACGGCACGGTCAGGAACCCGACCTGCCACAGGATCTCGATGACGTCGGACGGGTCCCGGTCGGCCAGCCAGGCCGAGGTGCCGGCGGTGGGGATGTCGCCGGTGGCCAGCTCCAGGCAGAGCAGCTCCAGGTCGTCCCGGCTGATCCGCCCGGCCCGGCCGCGGAACGCGTCGAACACGCCCAGCAGGCCCTGGTACTGGAACCGGTACTCGGCGGAGATGTCCCTGGCCCGCTGGCCGGAGTAGGCCCGCTCGGTCCAGCCGATGGCCGCGTAGGGCAGCGGCAGGCCGACCGCGCGCTCGCGGGCCGCCTCCACGGTCTCGGCGCAGAACTGGATGAGCTCCCGCGGCCGGTGCAGCGTCCGCTCGACCATGTACCGGAACGAGCTGTTCACCGGGTGACCGGGCGGGATGGCGAACACCGCGTTCCAGCACGCCGAGTCGGAGGCTTCCTCCAGGCCGGGCGGGTAGTGACCGGCCTCGCGGGCGCAGTGCGTGATCCGCCGGGCGATGAGCTTGAGCAGCGAGTCCTCGCTCCAGCTGATCGTCTCCAGCAGGTCGCGGTACTTCTGCGCGTCCTCGTACAGCGCCGGGATGTCGTCGTACAGCTCCTGCCGCAGCGACACGTAGACGCGCAGGTTGGGATGGACCTCGTTCATCGAGACGCAGGCCTGGAACAGCCCGGACACGAACGCCCTGGCGTCCTCGGAGGAGTCCCAGCCCCGGTCCAGCTCGTCGACCAGGACCACCGCCCGCTGCCGGTCCAGGGCCTGCGTGAGCTGCGGCAGCAGCAGGTGGATCTCCTCCAGCTTGTACAGCCGGTCCAGCTCGCGGGACCGGAAGCCGGCCTCGATAGGCCCGATCTTGATGCCCTCCAGCCGCTTGAGGTAGGACACCAGCACGGACAGCTTGCCGGCCCGGGGGTCGGGATGGTTGTCGCGCACGTAGCGGGCGATGGGCGCCGCGCCCCGGCCGCCCCTGGCCGCGATCTCCCGCATGATCAGCACGTAGATGAGGTACTTCCAGGCCGCGGCGTAGGCGCCGTGCTTGGCCCACGATCCAGCCTCGGACGCGGCCATGGTCGAGCCGAGCAGCTCGTAGGAGTAGTCCTCGGGGGCCAGCTCGATGACGTGGCTGCCCGCGGCCCGCTCGCGGCTGGCCAGGACCTTGAAGATGGCGCTCTTCCCCGACCCGCGGTTGCCCAGGATGATCGTCTTGGCCCCGGCCCGGACCCGCTCGAACGCCGCCGACTCGACGAAGTACTTCTCCAGCCCCCGGCCCATGTCCCGCTCGGCCGCGGGCGCGCCGAAGTCCAGGCTGCGCATGACCTTCGGGGGCAGTGACAATCGGGCCATCACCGCTCAGCGTGACACGGCGGCCCGGGCTGTCAAGGTCCGGTCAAGGTCAGCTCAGCTCGGCGGGCAGGCCGAAGCGGGCGAAGGCGTGCGCGGGCGGCTCCTGCGGGGCCTCGTGGAACAGGAACGCGGTGACCGCGGCGATCAGGTCGCCGTCCAGCGTCAGCACGTCCAGCACGGCCGGGGTGAACTGGCCGGGGGCCTGGCCGGGCAGGTAGCAGCCCACGGCCAGCTGGCCGTTGGCCCGCGTCACCCGGTGCCGCCAGCGCGCGCGCAGCGGCTCGCGCAGCAGCCAGTCCCGCAGCGCGGCGTGGCCCTGGTACCAGACCGGGGTGGGCGGCATCGACCAGGTCGCGTCCTTGGTCAGCATGCTGATCAGGGTGTCCGCGTCGCCGCGCTCGATGGCGTCGGCGTACCGCCGCGCGATGGCCCGGGTGCGCTGGTCGCCGAGGGCACTGAGGGCCGCCTGCTGGCTGCGGTCCGGCATCCGGGCCTGGACGGTGACCCGGGCCCGCTGGAGCGCGCTGGTCACGCTGGGCACCGAGGTACCGAGCTGACCGGAGATCTCCGCCGCCGAGAAGCCCACGACCTCGCGCAGGATCAGCACCGCCCGCTGCAGCGGCGGCAGCTGCTGCAGCGCGACCACGAACGCCAGCTCGATGCTCTCGCGCTGCTCGTAGCGGGCCTCGGGCGACGCGCCCGGCACCCCGGCCAGCCACTGGTCCGGGTAGGGCTCCAGCCACAGCGGCTCGGCGGACGGCGCGTCCGCGTCCTGGCCGGGCTGGGCGGCCGGGCCGAAGTCGACCGGCAGCTCCCGGCGGGACCGGTGCCGGGTGATGTCCAGCGCGGCGTTGGTCGCGATGGCGTACAGCCAGGACCGGACCGAGCTGCGGCCCTCGAAGCCGGGCAGGCCGCGCCAGGCCCGCAGCAGCGCGTCCTGGAGGGCGTCCTCGGCGTCGTGCAGCGAGCCGAGCATCCGGTAGCAGTGCGCGCGCAGCTCGGCCCGGTGGGCCTCGATCAGCTCGCCGAACGCGGCCTCGTCGCCGCCCCTGGCCCGCTCGAGCAGCGCCTGATCAGTCACTGAAGCTCGGATCCGCGCCGTGCGGCTTGGCCGCCCGCCCCTTGGGCTCCTCCCAGTCCTCCTGCCGGCCCAGCGCGGTCAGATCCAGCAGCGAGTAGCTGCTGCCGAGGATGTCGGTGCCCCTGGCCCAGGTCGAGTAGGTGTGGTAGATGTCGCCGCCGTCGCGCAGGAAGCAGCTGATCCCCGACACCTCCTCCGGGGCGGCGTCGCCCGCCGCCAGCTCGGGCAGCCGCTGGAAGTTGTAAACCGGCTGCGCGGGGCTCAGGGTGGCCTGGAAGTCATGGTTGAAGTCGCTGCCCTGCGAGGAGTACCAGGGCACCGTCCAGCCCCGGCTGGCCTGGTAGGCCTGGAGCTTGTCCAGCGGCGCGCGGGACACCAGCGCGAACGTGGTGTCGCGCGAGTGCAGGTGGGCGAGCATCCCGTCGGCCACCTCGTCCACGTCGGCCGTGCAGCCCGAGCAGGCCGCGGCCCAGTCCGGGTCGTACATCACGTGCTGGACGATGAGCTGCCGGCGGTCCTCGAACAGGTCGGCCAGCCCGGCCGGGCCCGCCGGGCCGGCCAGCCGGTACTCCTTGTCGATAGCCACCATCGGCAGGCGCCGCCGGTCGGCGTTCAGCGCGTCGCGGGCGCGGGTCGCCTCCTTCTCCGCGGCCAGCAGCCGCGTGCGGGCGGCCAGCCATTCGTCGCGCGAGACCACGTCGGGCAGGGCCATCACAACCTCCAGTCACTACGAGCCTTCCAGCTATGACGGCGCCGGGCGCCCGGATTCATCGGTCCCGGCGCAACGGCTCCGGTTGGGCCGGTCCGGCCCGGACTGGCATCCTTTGACCAGCTTCGTGCTTCAGCAGCACTGAGGCGGGAGCGTCGCCAGCGACTGGGAGTGAATGTGAGCGAGCAGGCCGAGCGGGTCGGCTTCGGCGAGGTGTTCGGCGTCGCCGAGTTCCGCGCGCTGTGGTCGGCCCAGCTGCTGTCCGTCGCCGGCGACGAGCTGGCCAAGGTCGCGCTCACCGTCCTGGTCTACGCCCGGACCGGCTCCGCGGTGCTGGCCGCGCTGACCTTCGCGGTCAGCTTCGTGCCCGGCTTCATCGGCGGGATCCTGCTGTCCGGCTTCGCCGACCGGCTGCCCCGGCGGGCCGTCATGCTCGCCTGCGACCTGGCCCGGATGGTGCTGGCCGCGCTGATGGCGGTGCCCGGCGTGCCGCTGCCGGTGCTGGTCGCCTTACTGTTCCTGATCACGATGATCGGCGCGCCGTTCACGGCGGCCAGGGCAGCGGTCTACCCGGTGATCCTGACCGGCGACCGGTACAGCACCGGGACGGCCATCACGCTGACCACCAACCAGCTGGCCCAGGTGATCGGCTTCGCCGCGGGCGGTGCGCTGACCGGCCTGCTCGGCGCGCGGCCCTGCCTGCTGGCCGACGCGGCGACGTTCGGCGCCTCGGCGCTGCTGGTCCGCTTCGGCGTGGCGGCCCGGGCCTCGGACGGCGGCGGCGGCGGGAGCGTCTCGGCCGCCCTGGCTGGCCTGGGCGCCGGCACCCGGCTGGTGTTCGCCACCCCGGCGCTGCGCACGCCCATGCTGTTCGGCTGGCTGGCCGCGTTCTACAACGCGCCCGAGGGCATCGCGGCGCCGTTCGCCCGTGCGCTGGGCGGGGGAGCGGTGACCACCGGCCTGCTGCTGGCCTGCCCGGCGGCCGGGTACACCGTGGGCGCGCTGGCCTACAGCCGCCTGCTCGGCCCGGAGCGCCGGGCCCAGCTGATGGCGCCGCTCGCGGTGGCCTGCTCGGCCGCGCTGATCCCGATCGCGCTGGGCCCCGGCCTGGCGGTCACGCTGGTCATCCTGGCCGTGTCAGGGACCTGCGCGTGCTTCCAGGTCGCGGCCAACGCCGCCTTCGTGACGGCGGCGCCGCCCGCGCAGCGCAGCCAGGCCTTCGGCCTGGCCGCAGCGGGGATGAGCCTGGGTCAGGGCGCCGCGATGGCGCTGGCCGGTGCCGCCGCGCAGCACCATGCGCCGGCCATCGTGATCGGCGCCGCGGGCGTGATCGGCGTCGTGGCCGCACTCGGGCTCATCCTCCCGCTGCCATTCTCAGGAACGACCCGGCCGCGCGTCTGGCCGGGTGCGGGCGACTAGCCCCAAGTCTCGCCTGGCAGGCGCATTACGGGCTCCTTTCCATGATCTTCGTGCTCGCGACTGCGGTGTGAGCTACGGGTCTGGCAGTGGTGGCTTAGCCCCAGGTTTCGCCGAGCATGCGCATGTTCGGCCTCCTTCCGTGGTCCTCGTGCCCGGTGCTCCGAGCGTGGCAGTGGTGGCTTAGCCCCAGGTTTCGCCGAGCATGCGCATGCCAGTCCTCCTCCTATGCGAGAAATGCCAGGTCATCTTGGACATGATCCGATCATGACGGACTTGACAGCAATAGTTATGGCCCGTTTTCGCTCGGTACCTTGACACTCTCCTCCGCGTGTCCATGACAATACGAGTTGTCCTAGTTACAGTTGGGTACGGCGGCGCGGGACGCAGCCGGTCCTGGAGGCAGATGATGGGCAGCGCGACGCGGCCGGGCAGCCCCCGCTGGGCGGGGGCCGTCGCCGGGTGGCCGCTGTGGCAGCTGCCGTCCTGGCTGGTGGCGTTCGTCCTGGTCGTGATCGGCGCGGCCGGCGCGGCCATCGTCGCCGCGGCCGCGCTGACTGTCGTGCACGGGTATGACCTCGAGCTCTTCGCCGTCCTGCTCGGCTGTGACCTGGTAACCGTGGAGCTGACCCGCCGCTCGGGCGAGCCGGCGGGCCTCATCAAGGAAACCCAGGCGGTCTGGGAACTGCCCATAGCGCTGCTGCTCCCGCCCCTGTACGGGCTGGCCGCGCCGATCGTGCGGATCGCGCTCACCCAGTGGCGGGTGCGGCGCGCGCTAGCCTACCGGCGGGTATTCAGCGCGGCGGCGCTCGGACTGGCGTACGCGGCGGCCTCGGTCACCTTCCGGGCCGTGGCCCCGTCGCTGACTGGATGGTTCGCCGCACCGGCGTCGCGCGTGGAGGCCTGGGCGATCGTCGCGCTGGCCTGCGGGATACTGCGGTCGGCGCTCAACAAGGTGCTGGTGATGACGGCGGTCAAGGGCTCCGACCCGGGCGTGAGCATCCGGGCCGGGCTGTTCAACCGCGAGGCCATGTTCGGCGACCTGGCCGAGCTGTCGGTTGGCGTCCTGGTCGCCTACGTGGCCACGGCCAGCGCGTTCATGGCCCTGCTGGCGCTACCGTGCGTCACCCTGCTCCATCGCTCTCAGCGGCACTACCAGCTGGTCAGCGACGCCCGTATCGACGGCCGCACGGGCGTGCTGAACGCGGTGACCTGGCAGCGAGAAGCCGCGGTCCGGGTGACCAGGGCGACCCGCCCGCGGGCCTGGAAGGGCCTCGGGGAAGGCCGGTGGATGCGTCCGGCCACGCTGGACCAGGACAGCGCGATGATGGCGCTGCTGATGGTGGACCTGGACCACTTCGACGCCGTCAACAACACCTGCGGGCACCTGGCCGGCAACGCGGTGCTGGCCGCCGTCGCGGCGACCATGCGCGAGCACCTGCGGGAGACCGACCTGTGCGGCCGGTACGGCGGGGACGAGTTCGCGATCCTGCTGCCGGGCACCAGCGCGACGGAGGCCGCGGCCATCGCCGACCGGCTCTGCCTGGCCATCTCGCAGCTCACGTTCCCGGCCATCTGCGGCGATGCCGGGCCCTCGCCGCAGGTCACCGTCTCGGTCGGCATCGCCGCGCTGGACGGCGCGCACGTGGACCTGGATGAGCTGGTGGCGACGGCGGACGACGCGATGTACCAGGCCAAGAAAGCGGGCCGCAACACGGTCCGGATGGTCGCGGTCAGCCGCTGAGCCGGGGTCAGCCCATGCGGCCTTAGTTCATGGGGATGGAAACGGGGCTAGTCCCTGAGCTGGCGCAGGATGCGGGCCAGCTCGGCCTGGTCGGCCGGGCTGAGCCGGCTGAACAGCCGCTCGGCCTCGGAGTCGCGGGCGCCGCGGATGGCCTCCAGCATCTCGCCCCCCGGCTCGGTCACCTCGACCAGGGTGGCCCGCCGGTCGCCGGGATCGGGCCGCCGCCGGACCAGCCCGCGGCCCTCCAGCGCGTCCACCACCTCGGTGGCCGAGCGCGGCGCGATGCGCAGCCAGTCGGACAGCTCGGACAGCCGCATGACCCCGTGCCGGCGCAGCACGCGCAGCGCCCGCCAGTGGGCCGGGGTGATGTCGAAGGGCGCGAGCGTCTCCTGGGACTTCTCGCGCAGCCGGCGGGTCACCGCCCAGAACGCCTCGGACAGGTCTTCGCCGTCGGCGGGGCTGGCCTCGGCCTGGTCCTGAGTCACGCGGAATAGCGTACCAGCGGCTAGCGTTGTATCCTCAAAGTGAGGTAACCTCAGCGATGTCTTACCTCAATGAGAGGTTCCCTCAGCACAGTCTCACAGCACAGTCTCACAGCACAGTCCGTCAGCACAGTCCGCCGACAGAAAAGAGTCGCTACTTGGCATCCCCAGACCGAAGCCTCGGCGGCGGCCGGACCCGCGGGACCAGAACGGTCACCGCCGCGGAGAAGGCCCAGGCCCGCGAGGTATCCCTGCGCCGCATCGGGCGCCTGTTCACCCCCTACCGCTGGCCGATCGCCCTGGTCACCGCCATCATCGCCGCCTCCTCGGTGGTCGGCCTGGCCTCGCCGTTCCTGCTCCGCGCCGTCATCGACACCGCCCTGCCGGACCGCAACGTGCGGCTGCTGGCCTGGCTGGTCGCCGCCATGGTCGCGGTCGCCGCGATCACCTCGGCCTTCGGCGTCATCCAGACCTGGATCAGCACCAAGGTCGGCCAGCAGGTCATGCACGGCCTGCGCACCAGCGTGTTCGCCCACCTGCAGCGGCAGTCCATCGCCTTCTTCACCCGGACCAGGACCGGCGAGGTCCAGTCGCGGATCACCAACGACGTCGGCGGCATGGAGTCCGTCGTGACCTCGACCGCGACGTCCATCGCGTCCAACCTGACCACCGCGGTCGCCACCGCCGTGGCCATGGTCGCGCTGTCCTGGCGGCTGTCGCTGCTGTCCCTGGTCGTGATGCCGCCCGCGATCTACCTGAGCCGCAAGGTGGCCCGGATGCGCCGGGCCATCACCATGCAGCAGCAGCGCGAGCTGGCCGACCTCAACGTCACCGTGGAGGAGGGCCTGTCGATCAACGGCGTCCAGCTGGCCAAGACCATGGGCACCGGCCCGGCGCTGGTCCGCCGGTTCACCAGTTCCTCGGCGCGGCTGATCGACCTGGAGCTGCGCTCCCAGCTGGCCGGGCGCTGGCGGATGGCCTCGCTGAGCATCATCTTCGCCGCCATCCCCGCGTTCATCTACCTGGCCGCCGGCCTGCCGGTGACCGCCGGCACGGTCAGCATCGGCACCCTGATCGCGTTCACCACCCTCCAGAACAACCTGTTCCGGCCGATCACCGGCCTGCTCAGCACCGGCGTCTCGGTGGTCAGCTCGCTGGCCCTGTTCGCGCGGATCTTCGAGTACCTGGACCTGCCGGTGGAGATCGACGACCCGGCCCACCCGCTGCCCGTCGAGCCGGACCTGATCTCCGGGCACGTGCGGCTGGAGGAGGTCAGCTTCAGCTACGCCGGCGCCGACCGGCCCGCGCTGAACGGCGTCACCATCGACGTGCCCGCCGGGACCACGCTGGCCCTGGTCGGCGAGACCGGGTCGGGCAAGACCACCCTGGGCGGGCTGATCGCCCGGCTCCAGGACCCGTCCGCCGGCCGGGTCACCATCGACGGCATTGACCTGCGCGACCTCCGGCTGGCCGACCTGGCCACCATCGTCGGCGTGGTCAGCCAGGAAACCTACCTGCTGCACACGACGGTGCGGGAGAACCTGCGCTACGCCCGGCCCGACGCCACCGACGCCGAGATCGAGGACGCGGCCCGCGCCGCGCGCATCCACGACCTGATCGCCAGCCTGCCCGACGGCTACGACACCATGGTCGGCTCGCGCGGCCACCGGTTCTCCGGCGGCGAGAAGCAGCGCATCGCCATCGCGCGCACGCTGCTGCGCGACCCGCGGGTGCTGGTCCTGGACGAGGCGACCAGCGCGCTGGACACCGAGACCGAGCGGGCCGTGCAGCAGGCCTTCGACACGCTGGCCCAGGGCCGCACCACGATCACCATCGCCCACCGGCTGTCCACCATCCGCGACGCCGACCAGATCGTGGTCCTGGACCACGGCCAGATCGCCGAGGCCGGCACCGACGCCAGCCTGCTGGCGGGCAACGGCCGCTACGCGGCGCTCGCGGCCTGACGCGGCGCTCGCCGCCTGACGCGGCGCTTGCCGCCGGACCCGCTAGGGTCACTCAGTGTGACCACCGATGCGGCCGCCGCGATCCGCGCGCAGGCGCTGGAGGTGGCCGCGGGCTGGTCGCCGCCGGACGCCCCGCCGTCCTGGCGGCTGACCGCGGCGCTGCTGCGGGCCATCGCCGGGCACGAGCAGCTGGTCGGCCGCCTGGCCGCGCTGCCGCCGGACCGGCTGCCTGCGCTGCTGGCCAGCGCGGCCATCACCTTCCTGGTCCGCCGGGACCGGCCGGCGCCGCTGGCGTCCTACTTCCCGGTGCCGGGGCCCGACGCGGTCCAGCCCGGCTTTGACGACGGCTTCGGGCCCGCCGCCCGGGCGTTCTGCTCGGACCGGCTGGACGACATCGCGGCCGAGTGCGCGGGCCGCCGGTACCAGATGAACGAGGTCGCCCGCTGCGCGCAGCTCGCGCTGGGCATCGCGGCGCTGGCCGAGCCGGGCCCGGTCGCGCTGGCCGACCTCGGTACCGGCGCCGGGCTCGGCCTGCACCTGGACCGGTACCGCTACCGGGTCGGCGACCAGGTCAGCGGCCAGTTCGGCGGCCCGGCGGCGGCCCCGCTGACCCTGAACTGCGCCGTGCGCGGCCCGCTCCGGCCCCCGGCCATCGGCCTGCCGCCCATCGCCGAGCGGGCCGGCCTCGACGTCCATCCGGTCGACGTGGCCGACCCGGCCGCCCGGGCCTGGCTGGAGGCCTGCGCGCCGCCCGAGGCCACCGCGCTGAGCCGGCTGGCCGCCGCGATCGAGGTCGCCCGGCGGCACCCCGTCTCCCTGGTCGCGGGCGACGTCATCGACGCCCTGCCCGGTGTGCTGGACCGCTTCCCGCCCGACCGCCCGGTGCTCGTCACCGACGCCTACCTGGCCGTGTTCCTGTCCGATGGCCAGCGCCAGCAGCTGGCCGCGATCTGCGCCCGTGCGGCCCGGCGCCGCCCGGTCACCTGGCTGTCGCTGGACCCGCTGGTCCCGCTCGGGCCCGACGGCCGGCACAGCGTGCAGGGCCTGCCGCTGCCGGCCGGGCTGGTGCGCGACTACGCCGAGCACGGCGTCTTCGCGGTGCTCGGCGCGCGCACGTTCCGTGACGGGGCCGACGAAGGCCGCCTGCTGGCCCGGGCCCATCCGTCGGGGCAGTGGGTGGAGTGGCTATCTGGCGGCTAGCTGTTATTGGCGACGGCGGTGAGCACGGCCCAGCCGTAGGCGGCTAGCTCGATGACGGCATCCGGCCCGGCCGGCCCGGCCAGCTCGCCCGCGCCGGCCGCGACGGCGGCCGCGCCCGGGACCGGCACCCGGGCCGGCGCGCCGTCGCCGTTGAGCGCCACGATGAGCTGGCCGTCACCGCCGCCGTCGCTGACCCGGTAGGCCAGCTGCCGGTTGGCCAGGTGCAGCACGCTGGTCCGGGCCCGGTGGAGCCAGCGGTTCGCGTGGCGCAGGCCGATGAGCCGCTGATGCAGCCGGTAGGTGTCCCAGCCGGACGGCGCGAGCTCCGCCGGGGAGCCGGGAAACGCCGGCCGGATCGCGTCATCGCCGCCCGCGCGCTCCTCCTTCACGCCGCGGAACGCCTGCTCGTCGCCGTAGTAGACGGACGGCGTGCCGCCCACCGTGAACAGCACGGCCAGCGCGAGCGGCAGGTGCTCGGCCCGGTCCAGCCGGCTAGCCAGCCGGGTCACGTCGTGGTTGCCCGCGAACGTCAGCGGGGCGAAGCTGGCCAGGAACTCGTTGTGCCGCTCCAGCGCCCAGGCCAGCTCGAAGAAGTTGCCGTCGTTCAGCGAGCTCCAGAGCGCTTTCCACAGCTCGTACTGGGTGACCGAGTCCAGCCCCGACGCGGCCACGATCTCGATGTAGTCGCCGTGGATCACCTCGCCGACCACATAGGCATCCGGATGCGCCGTCCGCACCCGGGGCAAGACCATGCTCCAGAACAAAGGCGGCACCACGTAGGCCGCGTCCAGCCGCCAGCCGTCGGCGCCCCGGTCCAGCCAGTGCGTCATGACCTCGGTGACGTAGGTCGCGACCGCCGGCTCGGCGTGATTCAGCGCGACCAGCTCGCCGTGGCCCTCGAACGTGCGGTACTCCGGCTCGGTCCCCGGCCCCGCCCCCGCGGGCCAGGTCAGGTCGAACCATGACGCCGCCGGCGCGGCCGGGCCCCGCTCCAGCACCTCGGCGAAGGCCGGGAAGCCGCGGCCGACGTGGTTGAACACCCCGTCCAGCAGGAGCCGCAGCCCGCGCGAGCGGGCCGCCGTGACCAGCGCCTCGAAGTCGTCCTCGTCGCCCAGCCGCGGGTCGATGCGGAAGTGATCGACGGTGTCGTAGCCGTGCGTGTGCGCGGCGAAGACCGGCCCCAGCGCGATCCCCGTGGCGCCCAGCCCGGCCGCGTAGTCCAGCCACGGCTCGATGCGCCGCAGCCGGGGCACCACCGGCTCGGCGCCCAGGCCGGCGGACCGGGCCGGGGCGCCGGTGAACCCGAGCGGGTAGACCTGCCACCACACCGTGCCCGCCACCCAGTCCGCCACCCAGTCCGGCACGGCTACCCCGGCCCGTTCCCGACGATCCGGTGCAGGGCGGCGACGTGGCCCCGGTAAGCCGATCGCCCGGTCTCCGTCAGCCGCAGCCAGACCCGCTGCCGGGTATCGCGTACCGCCCGGCGCTGTGCGACGTACCCCGCGTCGACCAGCACCGAGACGTGCTTGCTGAGCGCCGACTTGCTGATGTCCAGCAACGTCAGCAGGGCGCCGAACTCGATCTCCCGGACCTGATCCAGGGCCGCGCAGATCCGCAGCCGGACCGGGGCGTGAATCAGGTCGTCGAACCCGCCCCCGGTCGCGGCCGGGGCCTGCTCGGTGTCGTGCGGTGTGCTCATGGGCGGGGGGCCCGCGCGCCCCGCGCCAGCCCGGTGCCCGCGAACAGCGCGAACACCAGCACACCGCCCGCGATCGGCGGCCACGAGGCGAACCTCGACCCGGCCGCGCTGGCCATGACCACCAGGGTCGTCGGCCCGTACAGCACCAGCCAGTCCCGCGTCGTCATGGCGCCGCGCACCCAGCCCGCGCACACGCCGCGCGCCCTGGCCGCCGCGTAGGCGACGTAGACCAGGGCCACCGCGATCACGGCCGCGATCGCCGGGCCCCACCAGCCCCGCTGCCCGATCGTGAACGTCGCCACGCCCAGCCCCGCTCCCGTCGCGATCCAGTACCACCAGGGATACCCGCTCCACGCCACCCGGACCCGGCTGCGCTCCGCCGCCGCCAGTGCCTCCGCCGCCTCGACCTGGCTGATGCCCTCAGAAGTTTCCATAGCGGAAACTGTAGAGTTTCCAAGCTGGAAACGCAAGCGCCGCCCCGAACCGCGATTGGGCGGGAAGCTCACTGCGACAGGTGCTTCTCCATGAAGACGCGGTGATAGCCGTCCTCGGATCGCCGCTCTACCTCGACGTAGCCCAGGTGCGCGTAGATGGCCAGGTTCTCGGTCATGACCTCGTGGGTGTACAAGGTCAGCCGGGTCAGCCCGCGCCGCGCGGCCTCCTGCTCGGCGAAGCCCATCAGGCTCCGGCCGAGCCCGCGGCCCTGCGCGTCGGGGTGCAGGGCGATGTTCTCGATGAGCAGGTGGTCCGCCGCCGGCATCAGGGTGAGCACGCCGATGACCGGCTCGCCGATGACCCAGGTGTGCCCGGCCTCGACCGACGGCCCGTAATCGCGCAGCATCGGCCCCGGCGGCTTGTCCATCCGGGTCAGGTACCGGGTGTAGGCGGCGGTGATCAGGGCCGTGATCGCGGGCAGGTCGGCCGGGGTGGCCGGGCGGACCGGCTCGGGCGCGGAAGACATGTTTCACCCTATGTCCGCCCCCGGCTTGGGTAGGGTCGCCCGGCCGGGGGACACTCCTAGTCATGACCGACGCGGTGGAGTTCACGATCGGGTCCAGGGCCAGTTGCCGCGACGGCCTGGCCGGGCTGGTCAGCCAGGTGGTCGTCGACCCGGTCGCGGGGGCGATCACGCACCTGGTGGTGGAGCCGGAAGGCCGGATCGGGCTCGGCCGCCTGGTGCCGCTCAGCCTCGTGCGGACCACGGACGGGGAGCTCAGCCTGGACTGCACGCTGGCGGAGTTCGAGCGGCTGGACCCGGCCGAGCAGACCCAGTTCATCCCGGGCAGCGGCGGCTACCGCCAGTACGGTCCCGAGCAGGTGCTGGCCTGGCCCTACTACGGGCTGGGCGGCTCGGGGGTGCCGGGTGACTCGGTGCAGGCGCCATCGGAGACGGTCACCTACGACAGCATCCCGGCGGGCGAGGTGGCGTTCCGGCGCGGCATGCACGTGCACGCCGCCGACGGCCAGATCGGGCAGGTCGAGGGCCTGGTGCTGAACCCGGGCGATGGCCGGGTGACTCACGTGCTGCTCCAGGAGGGGCACCTGTGGGGCCGCAAGGAGGTGGCCATCCCGGTAGGCGCGGTGACCGAGGTGGCGGACGGCATCCGGCTCAGCCTGACCCGGCACGAGGTGCGAGACCTGCCGGCCGTGGACATCGGCCTGGCCCGGCGGCTAGCCCGGCCCCGGCCGGAGCAGGAAGTAAATGTCGGTGCGCCGCTCGGCGGGGTCCTCGGCCCAGTCGCCGTAGACCTCCCAGCTCACCCCCGACGGCTGGCGCTGATGCTCGGCGCACCACCGCTCGAGGGCCGCGTAGGCCCCGGCCAGCTCGGAGTACTCACCGTAGTGCGCGGTCGTGGCCACCTCGCCGGCGGGCGTGGCGGCCGGCTGGACCTGATCGCGGGGCGTGAAGTCGGACAGTACCTCGACGCCGACGTCGACGGTCAGCACGCCCGCCCGGGCCTCGCGGTACACGACGATGTTGTGGTCGGTGCGGACACCCTGCTCGCGCAGCACCGGCCAGACCAGGTCGAGCAGCCGCACGATGTCGGCGCCCAGCCGCGGCTGCGTGGTCTCGGCCCGCACCGCGGCCAGGGGGCGCGGTTCCTCGGACCCGGTCCGTACGTCGTAGGCCATGAAGGCGGATCGTAGCAGCGCGCCATGAGGATCACCCGCCGGCTGATAACAGCAAGAAGCGGTCCGCCAGGCAGTGGAGTGGCTGGCCCGCCATGGGCCAAGATAGGCCCATGCGGGACTGGGCGGAATGGCAGAGCAGAGCGTACGACGACCCGTCATCGGCGCTTCGCGTGCGCTTGCAACGCGTCCAGGGGTACCTGTCGCAGGCCATCGACCAGGCGCCCGCCGGACCGTTGCGCCTCGTCAGCCTGTGCGCTGGCCAGGGCCGCGACGTCCTGCACGTACTTCCCGGTCATCCCCGCCGCGAAGATGTCTCGGCGGTGCTGGTCGAGCTCGACGCCCGCAACGCCGACGTCGCCCGGCGCACTGCCGCCGAGGCCGGGCTCGGCCAGGTCGAGGTGCGCCAGGCCGACGCCGGCCAGGTGGCGGCGTTCGCCGACGCGCTGCCCGCCGACGTGCTGCTGCTGTGCGGCATCTTCGGCAACATCAGCGACAGCGACATCGAGCGCACGGTGGCGGCCGCGCCGACGCTGTGCGCGGATGGCGCGACCGTGATCTGGACCCGGTCCCGCCACCCGCCTGACGTTACCCCGCAGGTGCGGGCGTGGTTTGCGGACCAGGGCTTCGACGAGATCGCATTCGACACGATCGAGGGCTTGACCCTGATGAGCGTCGGAGTGAACCGCCTGCGCGGCGCCGCCCGGCCGCCTGGCCGCCTGAGGAACCGCTGTTCACCTTCACCAGCTGAGAGCTGGGGCGCGGTGATGGTCGCCAGCCGGCAGGCGTCGAACCCCGGCTGTCAGGGCCGGCCCCTAGTCTGAGCCCATGCGGGTCACTGCGCACCGAGGGCGCCGCGATGGCTGACGAGCACGACGTGCGCCGCCTGGCGCTGGCGCTGCCGCGAACAGCCGAGGTCGACAGCGACGGCTTCGACTTCCAGGTCGACGGCAAGGGGTTCATCTGGTCCTATCCCGAGCGCCGGCCGGGCCAGCGGCGGGTGCTGCGCACCGACATCGCGGTGCTGTACGTGGGGGACGAGGCCGAGAAGCAGGCGCTGGTGCTGGGCGAGCCGGACCTGTTCTTCACCACGCCGGGCTACGACGGCTGGCCGCTGGTCATGCTGCGGCTGGCCGCGGTGAATGTGGCCCGGCTGGAGGAGCTCATCACCGACGCCTGGCGGATGCGCGCCCCGGACGCGGGATGAGCGCGCCGCCGGTGTCCTGACGGCTCACGTTCCGGCCCGGCCCGGCGTCTGCCGTTCGTGACGATACGCACGCAGACAATACGCCAGCATCAGTCGGCCAGCCGGCGGGAGCACGCCCCGGCGGCCGGATCACGCGGGGCGCTGGCCGCCCTGCTCGGCGCGATGTTCCTGGGCAACGTGGACGTGGCCATCGCCAACATCGCGGGCCCGTCGATCCGCGCCGGCCTGCACGCCAGCGGCGGCGAGCTGGAGCTGGTCGTGTCCGGCTACACCCTGGCCTACGCGTTGCTGCTGGTGCCCAGCGCCAGGCTGGGCGAGGCGCACGGGTACCGGCGGACGTTCCTGGCCGGGCTGGCCGCGTTCACGGCCGCCTCGCTGGCCTGCGGCCTGGCCCCGGACGCGCCGGCGCTGATCGCGGCCCGGATCGCGTCGGGCGCGGCGGCGGCGCTGATGACGGCGCAGGTGCTGACCGGGATCCAGCTCGGCTTCGGCGGGCGGGCCCGGGCTCGGGCGCTGGGCCTGTACGCGGTGGTGCTGTCGGCGGGCGCGGTGGCCGGGCAGAGCCTGGGTGGGCTGCTGATCTCCGCCAACGTGCTGGGCACCACGTGGCGGCCGGCCTTCCTGATCAACGTGCCCGCCGGGCTGGTGCTGCTGGTTCTGGCCCGGCGCTGCCTGCCCGCCGGCGACCGGCGGCCGGGGCGGCTGGACCTGACCGGGGTGGCGCTGCTGTCGGCGGCCATGCTGGCGCTGGTGGTGCCGCTGGTGCTCGGCGCGCAGGCCGGCTGGCCGCCCTGGACGTGGGTGAGCCTGGCGGTGAGCGGCGTGCTGTTCGCGGCGCTGTGGACGGTCGAGAGCCGGATCGCCGGGCGCGGCGGGGCGCCGCTGGTCGACCCCCGGCTGCTGGCCCGGCCCGCGATCGCCTGGGGGCTGGCCGCGCAGTCGGCCGCCACCGCGACCTACTTCGCGGTGCTGTTCACCCTGGCCCTGTACCTCCAGCAGGGGCTGGGCCGCAGCGCGGCCTACTCGGGGCTGGCCCTGGTCTCCTGGGTGGCCGCGTTCGGGGTGCCCGGCCCGGTGCTCGGGCGGCTCCCGGCCCGCGCCCGGGTGCTGGCCGCCCCGGCCGGGGCGGTGATCCTGGCCGCCGGGTTCGCCGGGCTGGGCGCGAGCCTGCTGGCCGGCGACACCAGCGGGGTGCTGCTGATGACCCTGCTCGGGGTGGCCGGGCTGGGCCTGGGCACCGGGTTCACCGGCACGCTCACCAACCTGACCAGCGCGGTCACCGGCGAGCACGCCGCCTCGCTCAGCGGCCTGTTCAACACCACGACCCGGACCGGCGGGGTGATCGGCACGGCGGCGTTCGGCACCGCCTACCTGACCCTGGTGCCCGGGCCCGGCCGGGCCGTGCCCGGGTTCGCGGTGATCTGCCTGGCCATGGCGGCGACCGCGCTGGCCGCTGCCGCGATGGCCGGCCTGGCGGTCCGGGCCGCGCGCGCCGGCTGAGGCCGCGCACCCGAGACCGCGCCGGGCGCGCGGCCGGTGCGCGGGAACCAGGTCTGTGGCACCGTTTGGGCATGAGCAGCAGGGTGGTCAGCCCGGTGTTCATCGGCCGTCGCGGCGAGCTGACGTCGCTGAGCGCGCTGATGGACCGAGCCCAGGCGCAGGAGCCCGCGTTCGCGGTCATCGGCGGCGAGGCCGGCGTCGGCAAGACCCGGCTGGTCCGGGAGGCCGCCGAGCAGGCGGCCGCGGCAGGATTCCTGGTCCTCACCGGGCAGTGCGTGGAGCTGGGCGCCGAGGGCCTGCCGCTGGCCCCGCTGGTGGACGCGCTGCGGATCCTGGCCCGGACGCTGCCGCCGGGGGAGCTGGCCCGGGTGCTGGGCCCGGCCGGGCCGGTGCTGGCCCGGCTGCTGCCGGAACTGCTCCCCGACGGCGGGGCCCGGCCGCCGGGAGAGGAGATCCAGAAGGCCCAGCTGCTGGAGCTGGTGCTGGGCGTGCTCGACCGGCTCAGCGCGACCCGGCCGGTGCTGTTCGTGGTCGAGGACCTGCACTGGGCCGACCAGTCCACGCTGGACCTGGCCGCGTTCCTGATCCGGTCGCTGCGCGGCGGCCGGGTCCTGCTGGTCGCCACCTACCGGTCCGACGAGCTGCACCGCCGCCACCCGCTGCGGCCGCTGCTGGCCGGCTGGGAGCGGGTCCGCTCGGTGGACCGGCTGGAGCTGCCCCGGTTCGACCGCGGCGAGGTGAGCGCGCAGCTGGCCGCGATCCTCGGCGACGACCCGGCGCCCGGCATGACCGACCTGATCTTCGACCGCTCCGGCGGCAACGCCTACCTGGTCGAGGAGCTGGCCGGGACGGTGAGCGAGGACGGCGAGAGCGGCTTGTCGCCGTCGCTGCGGGACGTGCTGCTGAGCCGGGTGGACGCGCTGAGCGCCGAGGCGCAGCGGCTGCTGCGCGTCGTCTCCGTCGCCGGGCGCACGGTCCCGGACGAGCTGCTGGCCGCGGTGGCCGGGACCGCGGTAGCCGGGACCGCCGACGCCGGGACAGCGGAGGCCGAGCTGTACGCGGCGCTGCGCGAGGCGGTCGAGAATCACCTGCTGCAGATCGGTCCCGGCGGCCGCGGCTACGCCTTCCGGCACGCGCTGACCAGGGACGCCGTGTACGAGGACCTGCTGCCAGGGGAGCGGATCCGGCTGCACGCGGCCTACGCCGAGGCGCTGACCCGCGAGCCCGGGCTGGCCGGCGACGAGGGGGCGCGGCCCGCCGCGCTGGCCTACCACTGGTATGCCGCGCTCGACCTGCCCCAGGCCTTGCCGGCCGCCGTCGAGGCGGCCCGGCACGCGATGGCCAGCTACGCGCCCGCGGAGGCGCTGCGCCACCTGGAGCGGGCGCTGGAGATCTGGCCCCGGGTGACCGACGCGGAGCAGCGCACCGGCCTGGACCTGGCCGAGGTGAGCCCGGCTGGCGGCCGAGGCGGCTTACCGGTCCGGGAACCTGGGCCGGGCCGACTCGCTGCTGGCCGAGGCGCTGGACCGGCTGCCGGCGGCAGGCAGCCCGGTGCGCCGGGCGCTGCTGCTGGACCGGCACGCGGTGATCCAGCGGGACTCGGGCCGCCAGCCCGCGGCGGTGGCGTCGCTGGAGCAGGGGCTGGCCCTGCTCCCGGCGGACGACGCCGAGGCCAGACGCGCCCACGCCGTGCTGCTGGCCACGCTGGCCGGGGTGCTGATGCGCGGCTCGGAGATGGAGCGGTCGGCTGAGGTCGCCCGGCGGGCGGTGGCCGCGGCGCGCGCGGCCGGGGCCCGCGGGGCCGAGGCCGACGCGGCCATCACGCTCGGCCTGGGCATGGCCTACCTGGACGAGCCGGAGGCGGGCCTGGAGTCGCTGCGCGCCGGGGTGGCGCTGGCCCGGGATCTGGACCTCCCGCTGAACGCGGTGCGCGGCTACGTGAACCTCTCCGACGTGATCGAACTGCTCGGCCGGCACGAGGAGGCGGCCAGCGCGGCCGGGGCGGGCCTGGAGCTGGCCGAGCGGGCCGGGCTGGCCCGCACCCTCGGCTCCTTCCTGATCGGCAACCAGGCCGAGCCGCTGCTGCGCCTGGGCCAGTGGGAGCGCGTGGACGATCTGCTCGCGCGCTCCATGAACGCCATGCCGGAGGGCGTGTTCGCCGCCACCCTGCATCACCTGCGGGCCGAGCTCGCGGTCATGCGCGGCCGGTATGACGACGCCATCGGGGACCTGCGGGAGGGCCGCCGGGTCATGGGCGAG
Source organism: uncultured Actinomycetota bacterium (assembly GCA_963730265.1). Classification (GTDB taxonomy): domain Bacteria; phylum Actinomycetota; class Actinomycetes; order Streptosporangiales; family Streptosporangiaceae; genus DASUBV01. The sequence goes on along the minus strand of CAVSRG010000009.1, from coordinate 1,335,953 downwards.
ACCGATGACGCCCAGTTCACCCAGCCGTACCGGTACCTCGACGCGATGATCGCGCTGAGCCGGGGCGACCTGGGCGCGGCCAGGGCCGCTCTGGAGCCGGCGCTGGACGGCGCCATCGCCGGCTGGCAGGCGCGGTACGCCTGGCCGGTGCTGTGGGCGGCCATGCGCGTCGAGGCGGAAGCGGCCATCCGGGCCCGCGACCGGCGCCAGGATGCCCCGCCCGAGATCGCGGAGCGCTGCGCCCGGCTGGCCGCCCTGGCCGGGCCGATGGGTACCCCGGCGCCGCCCTGGCGCGGGTACCGGGCGCTGGTCGCCGCGGAGCAGGCCAGAGCGGCCGGCGCTGGCCAGGCCGCGGCCTGGGCCGTCGCGGTTGCCGCCTGGCGGGCGGCGGGCGAGCCGTACCCGCTGGCCTATGCCCTGCTGCGGCTGGCCGAGGCGCACGCCGGCGCGGCGGACCGGCCGGCGATGACGGAGGCGGTCCGGGAGGCGCACGAGATCGCGGCGCGGATCGGGGCCGGCCCGGTCGCGGCCGAGGCCGCCGCGCTGGCCCGCCGGGCCCGGCTGAGCCTGGACCCCGAGACCGCACGGGACGAGGCCGCGCCGGCCGGGGCGCCCGCCGATGAGCTGGCCCGGTTCGGGCTGACCGAGCGCGAGCGGGAGGTGCTGGTCCGGCTGGCGGCCGGCCGGTCCAACCCGGAGATCGCCCGCGAGCTGTTCATCAGCGCCAAGACAGCCAGCGTGCACGTGTCCAACATCCTGGCCAAGCTGGGCGTCAGCGGCCGCGTGGAGGCCGCCGCGGTCGCGCACCGGCTGGGCATCGAGCCGCCCTGACGGCTAAGGAGGGCCGGCGCTCCGGCTAAGGAGCCCGGCCATGAATCTGAGGCGCCGCCGCCGCCCGGCTACGGCCGGTGAACGATGCGGGGCACTGGCCCTTAGCCCGACGCTGAAACTGTCATCGCAGGTCAGCGGGAAGGGCAGGGCCAATGAACAGGAACAACGCGCCAGCCGGCACGATCCGGGCGGCACTGCGCTACCCGGCCTTCCGCCGGCTGCTGACCGGGCTGGCCATCTCCCAGGTCGGCGACTGGCTGTACAACCTGGCCCTGGTCGCGCTGGTCTACCAGCGGACCCACTCCGCCCTGTGGGCGGGCGTCACCACCGCCGCGCGAGTCGTCCCGGCGGTGGCCCTCGGCCCGCTGGGCGGCGTCGTCGCCGATCGCTTCGACCGGCGCCTGGTGATGATCGCCAGCGACCTGATCCGGGTGGCGCTCATGCTGGTGCTGGCCCTGGTCGCCGCCGCGCACCTGCCGGTCCTGCTGGCGCCGGTCATCGCCGCCGCGGCCACCGCCGCGGGCACCCCGTACCTGCCCTGCGCCTCGGCCACCACGCCCCGCCTGGTCCCGGACGCCGACCTGCCCGGCGCCAACGCGGCCCGCTCGGCCGTCACCGGGCTCGGCATCATCGCCGGACCAGCGCTGGGCGGCGTGCTGCTGCTACTCGGCTCGCCGGCCCTGGCATTTCTCATTAACGGGCTCACCTTCGGCCTGTCCGCCGCCACTGCCCTGGCCATTCCCGCCGGGGATTGGTCCCGGCCCGGTGCCGCCGGTCGCGCCGGGCGGCCCAGCGGGCTGCTGAGCGACATCGCCGCGGGCGCCGCGGTGCTGCGGCGCAGCCCGGTGGCCCTGCGACTGGTCGGCGCGGACGTCATGTGCAGCGCGGTCTACGGCATGCAGACCGTGCTGCTCCTGCTGGTGGCGCGCCGGTCCGGGCTGGGCCTGCACGGGTACGGCTACCTGTTCGCGGCCATCGGCGTGGGCGCGCTGGCCGGCACCGCGCTGGCCAGCCGGGCGCTGCGGCACTCGAGCCAGCGGAAGGTGCTGGCCGACATGCTGGCCGCGGTCGGGCTGCCGATGCTGCTGCTGGCCGTCGTCCGCGGGCCGGTCCCGGCGCTGATCCTGGTCGCGATCACCGGCGCCGGGGCGGTGCTGGTCGAGATCCTGACCGAGACCGGCCTCCAGCGGATGCTGCCGCCGGAGGTGTTCGGCCGCGCCTACGGCCTGGCCCTGCCCGCCGCGCTGGCCGGCATCGCGCTGGGCTCGCTAATCGCCCCGCTGCTGGTCACCGCGCTCGGCACGACCGGGGCGCTGATCGCCTGCGGCGCGGCCGCGCCGGTGTACGCGCTGACCCTGCCGCGCATGGCCGCGGCCGCCGGGAAGCCTGCGGCCAGCCAGCCGGTGCCGGCCGGGTCGGTGGCGGCGGAGTCGGTGGCGGCGGAGTTGGTGGCGACGGAGTCGATGCCGACTGAATCGGTGCTGGCCGAGTCGGTGCTGGTCGAGTCAGTTGTCGCCGGCCGGGCGGGCGGCGGCCGAGGCGCCGACCGAGGTGCTGGCCGCCGTGGTCAGCCCGGGGCGGTGAGCGCCCCGCTGCAGACCTCGGTGCGGTAGAGCCACCGCCCGGCGCCCGCGACCGACCGGCCCAGCCCGGCCGGTCGCGGAGCGCCGGGCCAGCAAATTCGGTGCCGTTATCGCGATACATTTCGTTATGCGTGGTATCTAAGAGTGATAACAACGGCTCCCGCGGGCGGGTGAGGGTCGCGGGAACGACCATTGTTAAGGAGCTGTATCGCGCGTCGCCGGAAGGACTGGGTGCAGGTGGAGGCGCAGATCAGCCGGGACGGCGACGCGGGGCTGCCCCGGCGGCACGAGCCGGACCTGGGCGGCCTGGCCACGTTCACCCTTGATCCGGACGGCCGGATCACCTCCTGGTCGGTGACCGCAACCCGGCTGTTCGGGCCGGTCCGGACCGGGGAGCACGTCGGTGACGTGCTGCTCACCGGGCCCGGCCACCGGCAGCTGGTCGGCCACGCGCTGGCCGAGACGGCGGCCGGGCGCATCTGGTCGGCCACGGTGGCCGGCGGCTGGCTGGGCGAGGGCCGGTACGCGATCCGCTGGGAGCCGCTGGCCGGCCTGGGCGGCGGGGTGATCGTGGTCGCCCAGCGGGCGTCGCCGGGCCCGCGCGCGACCTGGCTGAGCGAGGCGGCGGCCCGGATCGGCACCACGCTCGGCCTGACCGAGACCGCGCGGGAGGTGGCCGATGTCGCGGTGCCCGGCTTCGCCGAGGCGGCCTCGATCTTCGGGCGGGAGACGCTGCTCGCCGCGGACGAGCTGGCCTCGCCCCGGACGGGCGCCGGCGTGGTGGTGCGCCTGCTGGCCGCCAGCGTGTCCGGGCAGGCGGCGGCGGTGACCGACGGCCTGCTGCCGCCTGGCGAAGTCCTGGTGTTCGGGCCGGTCTCGCCGTCCGCGCAGGCCATGGCCACCGGCGAGCCGGTGCTGTCCGATCACCTGGACGCCGAGACGGCCGAGCGGCTGGCCCGCCTGCCGGGCGCGACCGAGATCGCGGCGGGCTACCGGTCGTTCCTGGCCATGCCGCTGATCGCCCGTGGCGCGGTGGTCGGCTGCGCGACGTTCGGGCGGTCCCCGGCCAGCCCGGCGTTCAGCCCCGACGACATCGCGGTGGCCGGGGAGCTGGCCTCGCGGGCAGCGGTCTGCATCGACAACGCGCGGCTGTACCACCGCGAGCGGCTGACCGCGCTGGCGCTGCAGCGCGGGCTGCTGCCCGGCCGGCCTGACGTTCCGGCCGGCCTGGAGGTGGCCTCGGCCTACCTGGGCGTGGGAGCCAGCGTGGTCGGCGGCGACTGGCACGACATCGTGGCCCTGCCCGGCGGCCGGGCCGCGCTGATCGTCGGGGACGCGATGGGCCACGGCCCGGAAGCGGCCGCGGTGATGGTGCAGCTGCGCACCGCGGCGCACACGCTGGCCGGGCTGGACCTGCCGCCCGGCGAGATCCTGCACCGGCTGGACGAGATGGCCTCGGGGATGGCCGAGCCGTTCGCGACCTGCATCTATACCGTGGTGGATCCGGCCGGGGGGACCACGGTCATGGCCCGGGCCGGGCACCTGCCGCCGGTGCTGGTGCTTCCCGGCGGCGACACCACGGTGCTGGATCTGCCCGCCGGGCTGCCGCTCGGGCTGGCCGCGGAGGCGTTCGAGACGACTCAGGCCCCGCTGCCGCCCGGCGCGACGCTGGCCCTGTACACCGACGGGCTGGTGGAGAGCCGCAGCCTGCCGGTGGACGAGGGCATGGCCGCGCTCCGCGTCGCGCTCGGCGCCGCGCTGGCCGACCCGGCCACGCCGCTCGACGAGGTCTGCGCCACCATCACGCGCCAGCTCGAGCACCGCGAGGACGACGTCACCCTGGTCCTCGCTCGGCTACGGGGCGCGCCATAGGCAGAGCCCGGCCGCGGGCGGGGAGCTGATTACCGGACCATTACGTCATTCGCGCGCGACCCGTGCCGCCACCGCGGCCCGTGCTACTCATGCGGGGAGCGCCGATCTCGTAACCGTCCGGAGGTTGACATCGTGACGCAGGAGTCCGCACCGCAGCAGGGGGAGACAACCCGGCGGGCCGCGCTGGCCGGGGCCGGCCTGGCTGGCCTGGCCGGCGTGGTGACCGCGTGCGGCAGCACCGGCGCCCCGGCCGCGAGCCCCGCCAGTCCGGCCGCGAAGAGGAAGACCGGCGGGATGGCGGGCAGCTCCGGTGGCTCGGGCGGCTCGGGCTCGGCGGGCGGCTCCGGCGGCTCGGCGGCTGCGCTGGCCGCGACCAGCGCGATACCAGTCGGCGGCGGGAAGATCTTCACCGCCGAGAAGGTCGTGGTCACCCAGCCCGCGGCCGGCCACTTCAGGGCGTTCAGCGCGGTGTGCACGCACCAGGGCTGCCTGGTCGACCAGGTCGCCGGGGGCACGATCGACTGCCCGTGCCACGGCAGCCAGTTCAGCATCAGGAACGGCAGCGTGGTCGCCGGACCCGCGCCCAGCCCGCTGCCCGGCCGCCCCATCACGGTGGCCGGCGGCAAGATCGCGCTGGCCTGAGCGCGGCGCCGGAGACTGCCGTGACCAACACCACTCGTCCGCGGACCGCCCCCCTGCCCCGGCCGGCGCTGGCTCCCCCTCCGGCGCCGGCCGGGCCCCGCGGGCCGGGGTCCCGCGCGCCGCGGCGCCGGCCGGTCCCAGCGCACCGGCTGCCGCGCTCAGCACGGCGCCGGCCGGGTTCAGCACGGCGCCGCAGGCCGCGGTGCCGCGGGTGGCCGCCGCGCACCGGCTCCGGCCCGCGCTGTGGCGGGCCGGTCGCGGCCGATCCTCGGCGTGATCGCGGCCGGGGCCCTCGGCGTGGCCCTGCTGTGGCTGAGCAACGCGCCGCCGATCGGCGGCCTGGGCGACGCGCTGACCGCGGCCGGCGACATCCTCGGCCTGCTGGCCGGCTACGGCGTCGTGGTCCTGGTCGCGCTGATGGCCCGGCTGCCGCCGCTGGAACGCGGCATCGGGGCCAGCCAGCTGTCCCGGTGGCACGCCCTGGGCGGCCGGTACGTGATGTCCGTCATCGCCGCCCACGCCGTGCTGATCACCTGGGGCTACGCGGTCACCGCGCACGTGAGCGTGTTCTCGGAGACGGCCAGCGTGCTGACCACCCAGCCGGACGTGCTGATGGCCACGGTCGGGGCCGTGCTGCTGCTGGCCGTCGGCATCGCCTCGGCCCGGGCCATCCGGCGCAGCATGTCTTACGAGACCTGGTACTACCTGCACCTGTACGCCTACCTGGGGATCGCGCTGGCGTTCAGCCACCAGTTCGCCGTCGGCGGCACGTTCGACGCCAGCCTGGCCGACCGGGTCACCTGGTCGCTGCTCTACGGCGCGGTGGCCGGGCTGGTGATCTGGTACCGGATCATCACCCCGGGCCGCCGGCTGGCCCGGCACCACTTCCGGGTCGCCGGGCTGCGCCAGGAGGCGCCGGGGATCATGTCCCTCTACATCGCCGGGGAGCACCTGGAGGAACTGCGCGCCGAGCCCGGCCAGTTCTTCCGCTGGCGGTTCCTGTCCCGCGAGCACTGGTGGCAGTCGCATCCTTATTCGCTGTCGGCCGTGCCCCAGCCGGACGTGCTGCGGATCACGGTGAAGTGCCGCGGCGACGGCAGCGACTCGCTGCGCCGGGTGCGTCCCGGCACCAGGGTCCTGGCCGAGGGCCCCTACGGCGCGTTCACTCCCTCGCCCGGCCGCCGCGGCGTGGTGCTGATCGCGGGCGGGGTCGGCATTACCCCGCTGCGGGCCATGTTCGCCGCCCTGCCCGACACAGCCGGCCAGCGGCCCGGCGGGATCACGCTGATCTACCGGGCCAGCCACCCGCGCGACATCGTGTTCCGCCGCGAGCTCGACGGCATCGCCGCCACCCGCGGCGTGGTGGTGCACTACCTGACCGGCTCCCGGCGTGACCTGGGCACCGACCCGCTGGCGGCCGGGAACCTGGCCGCGGTCGTGCCCGGCCTGCACCGCTGCGAGGCGTACATCTGCGGGCCGCCCGGCATGGTGGACACGGCCATCGCTTCCCTGCGCACCTCGGGCATGCCCCGTCGCCGCATCCACCACGAGTCCTTCACCTTCTAATACCGCGGGGCCACCGCAAACTTCGGAACGGAGCACACCCGCATGCGCCGCGCCCTCCTCGCGCTCAGCAGCACCGTCGCCGGGCTCATCCTGGTGCTGTCGTTCAAGACGCACGTCCCCGGTGCGACCGTCGCCGGGACCGCGGCGGCGTCCGGCAGCGGCGGCTCGGCGGCCGGCGCCGGGTCGGCAGACATGGTCGGGGCCGGTCACGTGAGCCGCCCGTCCCGGCCGTCGCGGGCCTCGCACCGTCGCCGTTCGAGAGTCCGCACGATCACCGGTACCGTCGCCCGCACTCCCTACGGGCCCATGCAGGTCCGGCTCACGCTGGCCGGCCAGGCCATCACCAAGGTGACCGTGCTCCAGCGCACCGACGACGGCGCGGAGAGCAACCAGATCGACGGCAACGCCATCCCCAAGCTGGTCGACGAGACGCTCGCGGTGCAGAGCGCCCGCATCAACGCCGTCTCCGGGGCCAGCTACACCAGCGCGGGCTACCGCCGGTCGCTGCAGAGCGCCCTCGACCAGGCCGGGACATGACGGCTCCCGCGCCGCCGGCCTGGCGGCCGGATGGCGGCCGGGCGGCTGCGGCATGCCGAGCCAGTGATGGGCACCGTGGTGTCCTTCGACGTCCCGGCCGCGGCCGCGTCCGCCCTGCCCCCCGTGCTGCGCTGGCTGCACTGGGTGGACGCCACCTTCTCGCCGTACCGGGAGGACAGCGAGGTCAGCCGACTCGGCCGAGGTGAGCTGCCGCTGGCCGCGTGCGCGCCCGAGCTGGCCGAGGTGCTCGGCGAGTGCGCGGTCGTCCGCGACGTCACCGGCGGCTTCTTCACCGTCCGCCCCGGCGGCCGCTTCGACCCCTCCGGCCTGGTCAAGGGCTGGTCCATCGAGCGCGCCGGCCGCCTGCTGGCCGCCGCCGGCGTGACCAGCTACTGCGTCAACGGCGGCGGCGACCTGCAGTGCGCCGGCGAGCCCGCGCCCGGCGAGCCGTGGCGGATCGGCATCGCCAGCCCACTGCACCCAGGCCGGCTGGCCACCGTCGTCACCGACCGCGACTTCGCCGTCGCCACCTCGGGCAACGCCGAGCGGGGCGTCCACATCGTCAACCCGCACACCGGCCGGCTCGCCGCCGACCTGGCCAGCGTCACCATCACCGGCCCCCGCCTGACCACCGCCGACGCCTACGCCACCGCTGCCTTCGCGATGGGCGACGTGGCCCGGGGCTGGGCCGAGCGCGTGCCCGGCTACGAGGCCTTCGGCGTCGCCCCGGACGGCCGTACCTGGCAGACCAGCGGCTTCCCCGCGGCCCGGTAGCTTTGACCCGGCCCGGCCGCCCGGGCTGGAATAGCCTCAGGCCGGGCCCGGGCGAGGAGGATGCGGTGGCTGACAGCCGGTTTGGCGTCACTGAAGTGGACGATCTGCCCGACGACCTGCGCGAGCGGATCGGGGTGATCGCGGAGAAGTCGGGGTTCGTGCCCAACATCTTCCGGGCCCTGGGACACCGGCCGCGCGAGCTGCGGGCCTTCCTGGACTACCACGACGCGCTCATGGAAGGCACCGAAGGGCTGAGCAAGGCCGAGCGCGAGCTGGTGGTCGTGGCCACCTCCGGGGCCAACCACTGCACCTACTGCATCGTCGCGCACGGCGCGATCCTGCGGATCCGGTCCAGGGACCCGCAGCTAGCGGACCGGGTGGCGGCCAGCCCGTGGCAGGCCGAGCTGGACGAGCGGAGCCGGGCCATCGTGGACCTGGCGCTGGCGCTGACCCGCCAGCCCGAGCTGTTCGGCGAGGCCGACCTGGCCCGGGCACGGACGGCGGGCCTGACCGAGGACGAGATCTGGGATGTCGGGGCCATCACCGCGCTGTTCGCGGCCTCGAACCGGCTGGCCCATCTCACCGCGCTGCGGCCGAACCCCGAGTTCTACCTGATGGGAAGGGAGCGCCGGACCTGAGCGACGCAGCCGACTGGAGCTGGGCCGGGCCGCCGATCGACACCCGGCCGCTGTTGCCGCGCGAGCGCGCCGCGTTCACCGGCCTGCTGCAGGACCTGGACCCGGCCGACTGGCAGCGGCCGACAATGTGCCCGGGCTGGCGGGTGCATGACGTGGTGGCGCACGTGGCGCACGACTACATCAGGAAGCTGTCGGGGACCAGGGACGACTACGGGCGGTCCGGGCCGCGGCTGGGGGAGAGCCTGCCGGACTTCCTGGCCCGGGTGAACCAGGACTTCGTCGACACGGCGGCGTCGTGGAGCCCGCGGGTGCTCATCGACCTGATCGGCCACCTGGGCCCGCAGCTCGACGAGCTGTGGGCGGCGCGGGACCTGGACCGCCTCGGGATGTCGGTCTCCTGGGCGGCGCCGGACGTGCCGGCCCCGACGTGGCTCGACGTGGCCCGCGAGTACACCGAGGGCTGGGTACACCAGCAGCAGGTGCGCGACGCCGTCGGCCGGCCGGGCGCGGATGACGCGGAGCTAGTCGGCGCGGTCACCGACACCTTCCTGCGCGCGGTGCCCTACACGCTGCGCAAGCGGGCGGCGCCGGCCTGGCACCGGGGTGCACATCCGGGTGACCGGCCCGGGCGGCGGTGACTGGACGGCGCGGCGCGAGGACGGGTTCTGGGCGCTGGACCGCGGCGAGCCGGCCGGACCGCCGGGGACGCGGGTCGACATCTCCGCTGACGGCCTGTGGCGGGTGGCGACCAGGAACATCACGGTGGACGCGGCGCTGCGGCAGGCCACGATCACCGGCGACCAGGCGCTGGGCGCCGCGGTGCTGAGCCTGGTCTCGATCATCCGCTGAGCGCGCCGCTGGGGTACCGGGCCTCAACGGTGGTGGTGACGCGCCCGGTGTCGATGTCGTACACGTGACCGGAGACGCTGACCTTGGGGGACAGCCGCGGCGAGGCGAGCAGGAGCTCCACGTCGGCCTGGACCGTGGCGTACGGGTCGGCCACCGCGGCGGCCGCCAGCGTCGCCTCGTCCTGGCCGGTCGCCTCGGCGGCCTGGTGCCGGAAGGCGGGGTCGGCGAGGAAGCTGGTGCCGCACTGGGTGTGGTGGATGACCGCGACCTCGAACAGCCGGCCCGGGTCGAGCTGGACGCCGAACAGCTGGTCGGCGAGGAAGGCCAGGTAGGCCAGGTCGTCGATGACGGCCGGGGTGACGCGTCCGCCCGCGTTGCGCAGCACGGGAGCGTCGCCGAGCCGGAGCCCGAGGACGCCGGCCGGGTCGACCCGGTGGTCCAGGCAGGTGACGAGGACCACCTGGGCGGCGGGCGGCTCGAGGGCCACGGGCGTGTAGGTGCGGGCGAACTGCTCGTTGCGCTCGAGCAGGGGGGTCATCCGGGTCATGGTGCGCTCTCCTCTGTCAGTTAGTGGACACTGTCCACATTAACTCAGCTTGTGGACGCCGTCCACTTTGTTATTCTCCTAGGGTGATGGCGAGCCAGGCGGCAGCGGCGGCAGGCCGGGCGGCGGGCCCGGGGGAGAGGCGCCGCCGTCCGCGCGGCGCGGTCCGCGACGGGCTGGTCGCGGCCGGGCTCGAGCTGGCCAGGACCGGCGGCCCGGACGCCGTCGTGCTCCGCGAGGCGACCCGGATGGTGGGCGTGGTGCCCAACGCGGCCTACCGGCACTTCGCGGGCCGGGACGAACTCCTGGCCGCGGTCTGCGCGGCGGCCATGGACGAGCTGGCCGCCCGGATGGCCGCCGGCGTCGCCCGGGTGCGCGGCCCGCACGGCGACCCCGCCGCGGCCCGCCGCCGGCTGGGCGCGATCGGCCAGGCCTACCTGCGGTTCGCGCGCGAGGAGCCGGGGTGGTTCGCGACGGCGTTCGCGCTGCCCCAGCGGCACGCCTACGACGAGACCGACGGGACCGGGCCGGACCGCTCGCCGCTGGGCCAGCTCCGCACCGTGCTCGACGAGCTGGCCGAGGCCCGCGCGCTGCGCCGGGAGCGCCGCGACGGCATCGAGTACCCTATCTGGTCCGCGGTGCACGGGCTGGCCGTGCTGACGGGCCAGGGGCCGCTGCGCGACGTCCCCGGCGCCGCCCGGCAGAAGCTCGACCAGCTGACCCTGGCCTTTATCGACGAAGGCCTGGCCTGATCCAGGCCCAGCCCCCATCCGCCGTACGCTCCAGGAAGGGAGCTTCCTTGTCCATGACCGCACGCCCGGTCACCCCCGCCGCCGCGGCGGGGACCTGGCCGCTCGGTGACCGCGTCGTCAACCGGCTCGGGTTCGGTGCCATGCGCCTGCCCCAGCAGGGCCGGGCGCTGATCCCGGACGCCGTTCCCGCGAACCGGGACCAGGGCATCCGCGTGCTGCGCCGCGCGGTCGAGCTCGGGGTCAACCACATCGACACCGCCGCGTTCTACTTCTCTCCGCTGCTGTCGGCCAACGAGCTGATCAACTCCGCGCTCGCGCCCTACCCGGACGACCTGGTCATCGTGACCAAGGTGGGGCCGGGCCGCGACCCGTGGGGTGAGTGGACGAACCGGGCCCGGCCCGACCAGCTGCGCGGCCAGGTTGAGGAGAACCTGCGTCAGCTCGGCCGGGACCACCTGGACGTGGTGAACTACCGCCGGCAGCAGGCCGTCGACTCGGTGACCGAGCACTTCGGCGCGCTGGCCGAGCTGCGCGACGCCGGGCTGATCCGGCACCTGGGCCTGTCCGGCGTGACGCCCGCCCATCTGGCCGAGGCCCGGGCCATCGCCCCGGTGGTGTGCGTGCAGAACCGGTACGGCGCCGGCGCTGGCCCCGAGGCCGAGGAGATGCTGGACCTGTGCGGCGCCCAGGGCATCGCGTTCGTGCCGTTCTTCGCGATCGCCGGGCGTGGTGCCGGGGGCGGGGCGACCGGCCGCGAGGCGGCCGAGGTGCTCGCCGTCGCCCGCGCGCACGACGCGACCCCCGCGCAGGTCAGGCTGGCCTTCACGCTCCAGCGCGGCCCGCACGTGCTGGCCATCCCCGGCACCGGCGACCCGGGCCACCTGGCCGGCAACGTGGCCGCCGCCGCGCTGCGGCTCACCGCCGGCGAGATGAGCCGCCTGACGGACGCGCAGCAGCCCGCCTGAGCCCGCCGGGCGCGCCTGGCCAGGGCTCAGCCAGCCACTCGCCGGATGGCAAGCTGTACCCCGGCCGCTGAGCGACAGATGGGTGGAGTCATGGGCACGCAGATACGGACGGTCGGCTTCATCGGGCTGGGCATCATGGGCGCCCCGATGGCGGCCAACCTGGTCCGGGCCGGGTTCGACGTGGTCGGTCACAACCGGAGCCCGGCCCGTCAGGAGGCGCTGGTCAGCGCCGGCGGCCGGGCCGCGGCCAGCGCCGCCGAGGCGGCCGGCCAGGCCGATGCGGTGATCACCATGCTGCCCGACTCGCCCGACGTGCAGGCCGTGCTGCTCGGCGAGGGCGGCGTCTTCGCCAGCGCCCGGCCCGGCACGCTGGTCATCGACATGAGCACTATCCGCCCCGACGTGGCCCGGGCCGTGGCCGCCGCCGGCGCCGAGCGCGGCCTGCGGGTCCTGGACGCGCCGGTCTCCGGCGGCGAGGCCGGCGCTGTCGAGGGCACGCTGTCGATCATGGCCGGCGGCAGCGCCGGGGACTTCGAGGCCGCGCGGCCACTGTTCGAGGCGATGGGCCAGACCATCGCGCATGTCGGGCCGGCCGGCAGCGGGCAGACCGTCAAGGCGGCCAACCAGCTGATCGTGGCCGGGACGATCGAGCTGGTCGCCGAGGCCATCGTGTTCCTGGAGGCCAGCGGCGTGCCGACCGGGCCCGCGCTGGAAGTGCTGGCCGGCGGCCTGGCCGGCAACCGGATCCTGGACCGCAAGGCGGCCGGCATGGTCAAGCGGCAGTTCACCCCCGGCTTCCGGGCCGAGCTGCACGACAAGGACCTGGGCATCGTGCTGGCCACGGCCCGCTCGGCCGGCGTCATCCTGCCCCTGGGCGCGGCGGTGGGCCAGCTCATGGGCTCGCTCAAGGCCCAGGGCCTGGGCGGCCTGGATCACACCGCGCTGCTGCGCATCGTGGAGCAGCTCTCCGGGCGGTCGCCCGAGTAGCCGGGCCTGGCCGGCTTCAGGCCGGGCCGAGCAGGTCCCACTTGTTGCCGGCGATGTCGAGGAACACCGCGACGCGACCGTAAGGCTCGGTGCGCGGCGGCCGGGTGAACTCCACTCCCGCGTCGGTCAGCCGCTGCCAGGTCTGCTCGAAGTCGTCGACGTGCAGGAAGAAGCCCACCCGCCCGGCCGCCTGGTGCCCGACCGCGGCGGCCTGCTCCGGGCCGTCCGCCCGGGCCAGCAGCAGGCCGGTCGCCGCGCCCGGCGGCCGGACCACCACCCACCGCTTGGGCCGTCCGTCGTTCGTCTCGGCGGGGGAGTCCTCGACCAGCTCGAAGCCGAGGATGCCGACGAAGAACTCGATGGCCGGGTCATACTCCGGGACGACGAGGGCAACGAGGCTCAGGTGCACCGGGTCAGCATAGGCGGGCCGTCACCACCACCGGGTGAACGGCTCGAAGACGTGGCTGAAGTACCAGGTCGGCTGGGTCAGCCCCGAGCAGGCGCCCGCGCCCTTGGTGCCCGGGCAGCCGCCGTTGTCGCGCTGCAGGGCCCAGAACGACAGGGTGCCGATCCCGGTGCGCTGCGCCCAGCGGATGATGGTGGCCGCGTCGGCCTGGGTAAAGGTCTCGTCCGGGCCGAAGTCGTCGATGCCGGGCATCTCGGTGACGCCGACCATCCGCCACAGCCGGGCCGGACTGGCCTGCGGATAGAGCGCCTCGAGCTGGCTGTGCAGGCTGTCGGCGGCGGTCACGGTGTCGGTGGCCATCTCCTGGGCGGTGCCGATGTAGTAGTCGAAGGTCAGCAGGTTGACGACGCTGATCCGGGCCCCGTCGGCGATGGCGTTCTGCAGCACCGCCTCGTCCTGGGCGTCCAGGCCCGTGGTCAGGCTGGGCAGCGTGTACGAGAACTGGATCCGCCGTCCGTGCGCGGCGGCCCAGGCCTCGACCTGGGCGATGGCCTCGTTGCGCCGGTTGATGCCGGCCGTGTTGTTCAGCGAGTCCGCTTCCACGTCGAGGTCGATGCGCGGGACGTGGTAGGTGGTGATGACGTTCTCGTAGACCTGGGCGATCGCGCTGACGCTGGTGCAGCTGTCGGCGATGTCAGTGTTGGTGGTGTCCGCGGTGTAACCGCCGAAGGACGGGATGACGTTGCCGCCGCGGGCCTGGATGGCGGCGATGTCGGCGCCGAAGCTGGACGAGGCGACCGGCTCGGTGGTGGCGCCGTTCCAATAGGCGGTGCACGAGCCGGGCTGGTCGGTCTCCAGGAACGCCAGCGACAGGTACCGCGCGCCGGACTGCTGGGACAGCGCGGCCAGGTCACCGCTGGTGTCGTAGGTCTCGAAATACGGGGCGAACACGTGCGACGGCAGGCCATGGCCGCCCGGCCAGGCGGCCGAGGCGCCGGCGCTGGTCGCGGCGAATCCGGTCATGGTCGCCAGGACGGCGGCGGACGCGGCGGCCAGTGCCGCCCGGGCAAGCGAGGGTCGTTTCATGCGGGAGTCCCCTTTGTCGGCCAGGCCCAAACAAACAGGAAAGTTTCCTAATTGATTCGGAGGCTAGACCGGCCCCGGGCGGCCGTCAAGAGCCTGCTTCCGCGCCCGCGCACTCCGCCGGGGTGCGCTCATGATCCCGTAGCGTTTGCGTCGCCTGAGCCCTCTAGCACTCCGGGATCATGGAACGGCTGGGTTTTGGCTGAGTCCACCACCGCGTAGGGCTGTTTCATGATCGTGGTGGATTTGGGCCGCGGGTGGCCCGAATCCACCACGCTAACGGAGCACCGGAATTCGACATCGGCGCGCACACCTCGGCCATCGACTTGGCGCCGGTCGACGTGCTCACCGATCCCGAACGCCATCCCGCCCATCACCGCCTGGGCCGGCCACGAGGAGGCGCTGCTCCGGTCCTAGCCCGGCGCCCGCGGATCCCGGATATAACTGGACCCATGCGGCTGTTCAGGCGAGGCCGCGGCCGCCCCGCCGCGACCGACCAGCACCTGACCTTCGAGGCCAGGGCCGCCGCCGACGTGCTGGCCGACGCGACCCCGGACCAGGCGCTGGCCCAGACCTACGCCATGCTCTACGCGGCCAGCCCGGCGCTCGGCCCGGACTCCGGCTACGGCTACGCCCGCGAGGCGCTGCCCGGTCTGCTGGAGGTGCTGGCCTTCGACTCGCCCGACTCGTTCCGGCTGCTGACCGACGGCGAGGTCGACCGGCTCGGTGGCGTGGCCACGCTGCGCGAGGCGGGCCGGGCCAACCTGCGGGCGCTGCCGGTGGAGTCGGCCGGGCGGGTCGCGCCGGCCGGCGGCATCGAGTTCGACGTGCTGAGCGGCGAGTCGGTCTACACGGCCAGCCGGGCCCTGGTGCTCAGCGACACGCTCGGGCGGCTCGGCCAGGCCGAGCCCGCCCGCGGGGTGCTGGCCTGCCTGCCGTCCCGGCACCAGCTGGCCGTGCACCCCCTCGGCGGCGACGACCCGGCGATCGGGCCGCTCAGCGAGATGGCGCACTTCGCGCACGCCGGCTACAGCCAGGGCATCGGACGGCTGTCACCGCACGTCTACTGGTGGCACGACGGCGGCTGGGAGCAGGTCAGCACGGTCCGGGACGGGCACGTCGACCTGCACCTGACCAGCGGCCTGCTCGCCCCGCCCGGCCCGGACGCCCAGCCCGGGCCGCCCGGCGCGCCCGGCCCGCACGACGGCCCCGAGCCGCCCGCTGCTCACTCGGCGTAGGCACCCGGCGGCGGCGCGGGCGAGGGCTCCGCGCCGGCGTCGGTGATCGGCTCGGCGCCCGCGGCGAACTCCTCCAGCGCCGCGCCCTCCAGCACCTGCGCCGGGTACGGGTCGGCGGCCGCCCGGCGGGCCAGCGCGGCCGCGGGCAGCTCTCGCCGGCTGGCCGCGACGACCAGGTTCCCGAAGGAACGGTGCCGCAGTACCGCCGCCTCGGCGATCATGCAGCCGTGATCGAGCACCGTCCGCAGCGTGGCCACCCGGCGGCGAGTGTGGGCCAGACCAGGGCCGTCCCCGATGTTGACCGCGAAGATCCCGCCCGGTGCCAGCGCGCGCGCCGCCGCGCGGGCGAACTCGACCGTGGTCAGGTGGGCCGGGGTCAGCGCGGCCACGAACACGTCCGCGACCACCACGTCGAACGAGCCGGCCGGGACCTGCTCCAGCACCGCCCGGGCATCGGCCACCCGGACCTCGACTCGCCGGGCGCCGGGACCGCGCTGGTCCAGCGGCAGCCGGCGGCGGACCAGCCGGACCACCTCGGCGTCGGCCTCCACGGCGACCTGGCGGGAGCCGGGCCGGGTCGCCGCCACGTACCGGGCCAGCGTCAGGCCGCCGCCGCCCAGGTGCAGCACCCGCAGCGGCGTCCCGGCCGGGGCGGCCAGGTCCAGCAGGTGGCCCAGCCGCCGCATGTACTCCAGCTCCAGGTACCGCGGATCGTCCAGGTCGACGTAGGACTGCGGGACGCCGCCGGCCATCAGCATCCAGGCCCCGGAGCGGTCCGCGTCGGCCAGCAGCTCGAGGGGGGCCGCTTCCGCGTCATCCGGCATGACCACCATTGTCCGCCCCGCCGGACCGCCCGGCTGCCCGGACCGCCCGGCTGCCCGGACCGCCCGGCCGCCCCGGCACGGGGACAGCGGGCTCCCCGGTCGGCCCGGGGAGCCCGCTGCTTGCCGCCGGCCGTCAGGCCGACGTGCGGTAGGCCCGCAGGATGTACTCGCTCAGGCTGCCGCCGTCCGCGTCCCTGGCGGTAACGTGCAGGCTGACCCGAGCCGAGCGCGGCGCGGTGAACGTGACCCGGAACCGGCCGTGGCCCAGGGCCCGGACCCGGGCCCGCCGCCAGGTGCGGCCCCCGTTGACCGAGATCTGCGCGCTGGCTGAGGTGACGGCCGGCCCGGCTGCGGGCTGCGCCTGGCCCGCGGTGATCGTGATGGCCTGCGGCCCGGCCGGCGCCGAGCCCGTCAGGCCCATCCCGGCCACCGCGTAGTCCAGGGTGATCAGCGGCTGCGCCGCGCAGCGCGGCCCCCCGAAGGGGCAGATCCACGGGGCCGGGACCCGGGCACCGGGCTCGGGCCGGGAGGGCCAGGTCCACTCGTCCACGCTGGCCGGGGACAGGCGATAGTGGGTGCCGCCCCGCGAGGCGCTGAGCACGAACTGCATCCTGGACGGCCGGGCGCTGACCCTGGCGCCGACCACGCCGCCGGTCTTGACCGCGTTGCCGTGGGCGATCACCACCCCGTTCTGGATCAGCGCGTAGGCGCCGCTGACCTGGCTGGTCTTGCCCGGGATCGGGATGTCGTACCCGTCGCCGAGGTGACCGGGCTGGTTGTCACTGAACGGGGTCATGTCCAGGCTCAGCCAGTTCCCCTGGCGGGCGGCCGAGGGGTAGGCGAACTGGTTGCCGGGCCGGGTGACCTCCGCGGCCGGGTGCAGCGGGTACTCGTTCCAGTTCTGCGTCAGGTGCTCGCCGCCGCGCACCAGCCGGGTCGTGTCCGTCTGGCCGCCGGGGGTCTGGCCCTTGCCGATCGTCTGGTGGGCGAGGTAGCTGCTGTCCCAGAGCGTCGGCGTGCCGCCGGACAGGTACTGGACCTGGCGAGCCGGCACCCGCAGCGGGGTCGCGAGGGCTCCGAAGAAGGCCCGGTCGAGCTGCCACGGCGTCCCGCCCAGGGTCATCCACGAGGCCGTGGAGCGGACGTCCTGGAAGTAGCGCTCGGTGACCGTGGCCAGGCTCGCCGGGGTGGCCGCGAACCGCTGCGGAGCGATCGTCCCCGGCGGATTGGCATAGTCGAGCGTGTAGGCGTAGGGCACGCGGGTCCCGGCGGGCGACAGCAGCTGCCCGAACGTGAAGGCCCGCAGCCCGCCGTAGAGCACCTGGCGGCCCACCGGGCTGGCGTACATCGCCGCCCCCGCGTCCAGCTCCATCAGGCTGTTGACCTTGGCGGACAGGCCGTTGGCCGGGGCGTGCGGCGCGGTGCGCACCACCGTCAGCCCGAGGTACTCGGCGCGGGACGGGCGCGGGCTGGTCAGCGTGATCTGGCTGGTCGCGGCCGCCGCGCTCAGGCGCACGGTGGTGTTCCCGGTCACCTTGAACTGCGGCAGCACGTCGATCCGCAGCCAGGGATGCGCGGCGCTGCCGGGTGTGAAAAAGATGGCCAGGGCCCAGTAGGTCCCGCGCGGGCCGCTGAACTTAGCGGTGCCGCCGGTGAACGGCTTGAGGCCGGTGCCGCGGGCGTTCGAGTTGGCCACGTCACCGAGCAGCACGATGCCGTCGCTGGTCGGCCGGCCGGTCAGGCCGGTGCCCTTGACGGTCACCCGCGCGGTCCGAGCCCCCGTGCCGGGCCGCGCCCCCGTCCCGCCCAGGGCGGCGGGGGTGGCGGCCGCGCCGGCCAGGCCAACCGACAGCCCGCGGCCGGCCAGGCCCGCCATCCCCGTGCCGAGCCGGGCCGCCGAGTCGGCGGTCAGGTAGCCCGCCGCCGTGCCCGCTTCCGCGTGGGTCACCGTGACCCCCGGCACGGCGCCCAGGCGGCCGCGGTAATGCAGGGTGACCGGCACCCGCCCGCCGTGCTCCGCGCGCTCCAGTGCGCCCACGTTGAACAGGCTCAGGTCCAGGCCGCGGCCCAGGTAGGGCAGCGCCGCCTGCGGGATGGCGTAGTCCTGGCCGCCCAGGCGCAGGGCGGTCAGCCCGCCCGGCCGGCGGCCCCGGCCGGGGCTCAGCAGCGTGACCGAGCCGGGGCCGTCCGGGCCCCGGCTGGCCAGCGCCCGGCCGCCGGCAGGCAGCGTCAGCACGGTCCGGCCGGCGGCCGGGGTAGTAGAGGAGGCAGTGGCCGTGAAGGTGGCCGCGGTCGCGGCCCGGTGCGCGGCCGGGGCGCGGGCCCCCGCCAGTGCGGTCCCGCCGGCCGTAACAGCCAGGCAGGTGACCGCCGCCGCCGAGACGGCGGCGGCGTAGCGAGCGATCGGACGATGCACAGCGTTCTCCTTGCCCGAGGAAAGGGATCGACGCCGACACGCCGACCTCGCCGGCTGAGATCATTGTATCAACGTATTGATACGTTAACACAAAGAGGAGGTGCGCCGTCCAGAGCAAACCGGGAAGAGCCGGCCGGGGAATGACCCGGCCGACGCGACGCACTACGACCGGAGCAGCTCCCTGGCGATCACCAGCTGCTGGATCTGGCTGGTGCCCTCGTAGATCCGGAACAGCCGCACGTCCCGGTACAGCCGCTCCACCGCCACCCCGCGGATGTAGCCCGAGCCGCCGTGGATCTGTACCGCGCGGTCCGCGATCCGGCCCACCGCCTCGCTGGCGAAGTACTTGGCCGCCGACGGGCCCAGCCGCCGGTCGGTGCCCGCGTCGTACCGCGCCGCCGCGTCCAGCACCAGGGCTCGCGCGGCCAGGTACTCGGTCTGCGAGTCGGCCAGCATGGCCTGGATGAGCTGGTACTCGCCGATCACGTGGCCGCCCTGGGTGCGCTCCCTGGCGTAGCTCACGCTCTCGTCGACCAGCCGCGACGCCACGCCCACGCACACCCCCGCGATCGTCAGCCGCCCGTGGGCCAGGCTGCGCATGGCCGTCGAGTCAGCCGGCCTGCGCCGCCGCCCCGACCAGCGCGTCCGCGGGCACCCGCACCCCGTCGAAGGCCACGTCCGCGGTCCACGCCCCGGCCTGGCCCATCTTGTGGTCGCGCGGGGCCACCGTCAGCCCGTCGGCGCCGGCCGGCACGATGAACACCCCGATGCCCTTGCCCGGCGGCGCCTGCGGGTCGGTGCGCGCGAACACCATGAACGCGTCCGCCGCCGGCGCATTGGTGATGTAGCGCTTGAGCCCGTCGATCACCCAGCCACCCTCTTGCTGGCGAGCCGTAGTGACCAGGCGGCTCGGATCCGAGCCCGCGTCCGGCTCGGTCAGCGCGAACGACGCGACCACCTCGCCGGAGGCCAGCCGCGGCAGCCACTGCTGCCGCTGCTCATCGGTGCCCGCCAGCACCAGCACCTGGCCGGCGATCCCGTTGTTGGTGCCGAACAGCGACCGGAACGCGGGGCTGGTGTAGCCCAGCTCGATGGCCACCTGAACCTGCTGCCCGACCGACAGGCCCAGCCCGCCGTACTCCGCGGGCAGCGCGTACCCGTACAGCCCCATCTCCTTGGCCTGCGCGATCAGCCGGCCGGGGATCTCGTCCGAGGCGTCGATGTCCGCCTCGGCCGGCATCACCTCGCGCCGGATGAAGTCCCGCAGCAGGCTGACCAGCTCATCGAATTCCGCCTGGGTCACGGCCATGTTCACTCCTGGGTCGGGTCAGACCGATGATGCCATCCGCGCCCGCTAAGCTGGCCGCTGGCCAGTGAGGGCCGTAAGGAGCGGATATGCCCGGGCAACCAGGCACGCGCTGACGTAGCAGGTCACCGACCTCGTCATCGCGTGCCGCCTTCAGATGCGCGGCACAGCGAGTCCTTCTTCGCGTTCACTCCTTGAGATCAGGAGTCCTCCTGTGCCCGCCTTCCGCCTGTCCTGCCTGACCTATCTCGGCGTCGCCCTGCCCAGCGCCAGCCTCGGCCTGCTGTGGCCGTCCATGCGGCTGAGCTTCCACCAGCCCGTGGGCGCGCTCGGCCTGGTGCTCATCTTCGGGATCGCTGCCTCCGTGCTGGCCAGCACGGCCACCGCCCGGCTGCTGGCCCGCCTCGGGCCCGGCCTGGTGGTCGCGGCCGGCACCCTGCTCGTCGCTCTGGCCCTGGCCGCCGAGTCTGTCGCGCCGTCGCTGGCCGCGTTCACCGGCGGCGTGGTGATCTTCGGCCTCGGCTTCGGCGCCCTCGACGCCGCCCTCAACGTGCACGCTGCCAACTGCTTCGGCCCGCGCCAGGTCAACTGGATGCACGCCGCCTACGGCCTCGGCGCCTGCCTCGGCCCGCTGCTGGTCACCGCGCTGCTCAGCGGCGGCGTCGGCTGGCGCTGGGTCTACGGGTCGATGGCCATCGAGCAGGCGGCCCTGGCCGTCGTGCTGGCCGTGACCCGCCGCGCCTGGACGCCGCGCCCGGTCTGCGGGAAAAAGCCAACTTCCCGCAACGGGCCCCAGTCCGCCCCCGCCGATCCGGCCCAGATCCCCGTGCCGTCCCTGCTGATCATGCTGGGCGCCCTGACGTTCGCCGCCGTGGAGGACGGTATCGAGTCCGGGGCCGGCCTGTGGGGGTACCTGTTCCTCACCGCCGGCCGCGGCCTGGGCCGCCCGGCCGCCGGGCTGGCCATCGCCGGGTACTGGGCCACCATGTTCGCCGGCCGGGCCGTGCTCGGCCCCGTCGCCGAGCGCCTCGGCGCCGGGCGCGTGCTGGCCGCCGCCGTGGCCGGCGTCCCGCTCGGCGCCGCCGTCATGGCGCTGCCAGGACCGCGCCTGCTGCCCGTGGCCGGCCTGCTCATCCTCGGCCTGGCCGCCGCCCCGGTCTTCCCGCTGCTCACCCTGGCTACCGCCGACCGGGCCGGGACCGGCGCCACCCGTGCGGTGACCCTCCAGGTCGCCGTCTCCACCGCGGGCGGTGCCGCCGTGCCTGCCGGGCTCGGCCTGGCCATGGGCGCGGGCGGCACCGGTGGTGCCGCCCGCCTGGCCCCGCTGCTGCTGGGCCTCGGCCTGGCCATGTGCGGCCTGGGCTGGCCGCTGCGGAACGGCCGGGCCGCCCGGGGCGTCCCATAAGGGATTGTGCCTGCGCGCCTGGAGGTGCTCCGTGCGGCGGACCCGGAGTTACCTGATCGGATGTACCGTCAGCGCGCTCGCGCTGGCCGCCGGGCTGGCCCCGGCCTCGGCCTGGGCCTCCGTCGGCCGGGTCGTCCGGCTGGCGGACCGTCGCCACCGTGCCAGGCCGGCAGCACCGCCCTGCTCAGCGCGGTTACCGCCGGCCGCCGCGGCGGCGCCTGGGCCGTCGGCCAGGTCTTCGCCGCCGGCGCACCGGCGCCGCTGATCGAGCACTGGAACGGCCGGGCCTGGCACCGCGTCGCCCTGCGGCGCGGCCTGGTCCGGCCGGGCGTGCTTTCCGGGGCTGACCTCGACGGTATCGTCCTCGGGCGCCAGGCCGCGGCCCTGGTCGCGCTGCCCGATACGTGAACGGCCGGATTCATGCAGCCTTCCGGGTCCGTGCGGCGTCATGAGAGCAGAGGAGCTTGACAGCACGGCGGCGGCACAGCCGGCGGCTTCGCGGAGGTGGCAGATGAACGAGCGGACGACGCGGCGGTGGCGCGGGGGATCACGGCTCACCGGGCGGCCGGGCCAGCGTGACGGCGGTGGCCGCGCTGGCCGCGGCCGGGGTGCTGGCGACCGGGTTCTGGCCCGCCCGGGCGGGCCAGCATGACGCGCCCCGGACGACCGGGTCCGACCTGACGACGGACTCCGCCCGGCCACCGAGCTTGTTCGCGAATCTGGTCTTGTTCTCCGACAGCTACGGGCCACTGCAGGTGCGGCGGGCGGCCACCGGCGCGCTGATCACCTCCGACCCGGCGGGCTCGGGCGCGGTGGGCCTGGCCGCCTACGGCGACGGGCGTGACCTGGTGATCGCGAAGCCGGAGGGCGCGCGCTGCGCCACCCGGCTCTACCGGCTGCGGCTGAGCCCGCGCGGCGTTCCCGGCCCGCTCAGCCCCGTGGGCGGCGTGCTGCCCGGTGCGGTGTACTCGCTGGCCGCCAGCGCGAACGGCCAGGTCATCGCCTACACGCTGCGGGGCTGCGACAAGGGCCAGCCGGGCTACCTGAGGGTGCTGGACGTGCGGACGGGCCGCACCCGGCAGTGGACCGGGCTCAATATCGCCGGGATCAGCCCCGGCCGGGTGGCGATCAGCGGTGCGCTGTCGCTGGCGGCCAGCGGCGCGCTGCTGGCGTTCCCGGCGCTGGACACCACGGCCAGCGGGCGGGTGACGGCTCAGGTGGTCCGGGTGCTGCGCACCGGCGCGGCGGCCGGGCCGGTCGCGGCCCGCAGCCGGGTGGTGGTGCGCGGGCCGGTGGCCGGGCCGAGCCTGGCCGGGGTCGCCCTCAGCCGGGACGGCGGGTCGTTCTACCTGTGCTCGGTGCGGGCCAGCCGGAACCGCCGGGTGACCACCGTGATCCTGCGCGGCACGGCCACGGGCCGCCCGCGGCGGACCGTGGCCACGCTGGCGGCCACCGGGCCGACGTTCGCCCAGCAGGAGCTGGGCTGCCCGCTGGCCCTGTCGACCTCCGGCTCGTTCCTGCTGGTGCCCTACGCCGTGCGCTACCCGAAGGATCCCCGGGGCGCGCCCGAGATCCGCCTGGCCCGGATCGGCCTGGCCGCGGGGCGGGTCACCCGGCTGGCCTTCGCGCTGCCGGCCACGGGCGGGGCCGACCAGGCGGTCAGCGTGGTCACCGGCTGGTAGCCGGTGACCACGCCGCCGGGGTCACGGGCTGGTGATCGTCTGCTTCTTGGTCACGGTGTAGGAGGCGCTGAGCGTGGCCTTGTCGCCCGTGTTGATCACGCCCAGGCAGCTGCTGCTGACGCCGTACAGGTGCAGGTTGCCGCCGGTGGTCAGGGTCTTGAGCACGCCGGTCTTGTTGGTGTAGGTGACGGTGATCTTGCCGTTGTCGGCGGTGGCCTTGGTGCCGTCCACCGTGGCCGAGCAGCCCAGGGCGGTCACCGCGAGCTTGATGTGGATGCCGGTCAGGGTGGCGGTGGTGACGCCCTTGGCCTTGTTGTAGGACACCAGGTTGAGCTTCCACGGGAAGTGGGCCGGGGTCACCTTGACCGACGCCCCCTCGGCCTTGCAGCCGGAGATGGTGAACGCCGACACCGAGCCCGCGGCGGCGCCCGCGAGCTTCTTGCCCGACTTGAGCTTGCCCTTCATGGTGGTGGACGTGCACGTCAGGCTGTTCTTTGAGGTGGTGTCGGCGACGATGGCCTTCTTGGCCTTGGCGGTGATGGTGCCGCCGGGCCTGATGGTCCAGGTCTTGGCCGCGGCCAGGGCCGGGGCCGCGCTGAGGCCGACTGCCGTGGCGAGGGCCACGCCGGCGACCAGGATGCTGGCGGGACGTCTGAGAATGGCCATCCGTCAGTTTCTCCTCGGTTCGTGAATCGGTAACGTGCCGTTTAGCCCGATTCGTCGGCTACCGGCGAGAACGCTACCTGCGCAGGCCAGGGCAGGCAAGACCTCGGTACGGGCCCCTATTCACGACCGTTAAAAGGCGCGCGAGAATGTGGCCGCGGAGGGCGGTGAAGGACACCGGTCCCGGCTCGCGGCCACATTCTCGCGGTGCGCGCGTCCCTGGCCGCCCGCGGCGGCCGGGCACCCGCGGCGCTACATGTCGGTGACGGCCTGGTGCAGGGCCCGGTCGATGTGCTGGGGGTCCACGTCGAGCTGCTCGGCGGTCTCCTTCTCGGCCCGGGTCACGGCCTCCTGGATGGCGGGCCCGACCTTGCTCTCGCCGACCACGATGAGCCCGGCCTGGCCGGGGTCGATGAAGTCGCCCAGCTCCTTGGCCCTGGACCGGGACATGCCCTTGGCCAGGTGGCCGCTGACCCCGCCGATCACGCCGCCGGCGGCCGCGCTCACCAGCACCGACGGCGGGAACAGCACGCCCACGGCGGCGCCCGCCGCGACCCCCCACCAGGCCCCGTGCCGGGTGGCCGTCTCGTCCTTGTTCTCGTGCACCTTGCCCTTGAGGTCCTTGGTGACGACCGCGGCGTCGTAGGCCCCCACCAGCCCCCCGGAGTGCAGGTCCTTGACGACCTGGTAGTCATCCTGCGCGGTCA
This sequence comes from uncultured Actinomycetota bacterium, assembly GCA_963730265.1. GTDB lineage: Bacteria > Actinomycetota > Actinomycetes > Streptosporangiales > Streptosporangiaceae > DASUBV01. Next base: position 1,311,683 of record CAVSRG010000009.1, on the reverse strand, counting down.
CTTCGTCCGGGTAGGTAGCGACATAGATGAATGTGCTGTCGACCTTCGCCACGGCAGTCCCCTCTCCACGCCCGGCGGTCCGGGCGACCGGGAGCCAGGCTGGCAGCGGCAGGCCGCGCTGTCGTCACCCGCGCTGGATGATTTCGCCGCACTCGCGCTCGGACCTGCTAGGGCCGGCCGGGCCGGTCCCGGCGGTGCCACCAGAGTTGCCACCAGTGCCGTCGGCCGCGGGCGGCGGCCGGGTCCGGGGGCCGCGCCGGCGCGGGCTGGCGGCCCCCGGGGTGGGCCTGGCGCCAGCGGCTGACCAGCGCCTCCTCATCGGCCAGCGGCACGAACACCGGCGGGCCGACGGGGATCCGGCGCCACTCCATGATCCGCGCGTTCAGCTCGGCGACGGCGTCCCGCACCTCCTCCTCCGAGCCCAGCACGGCCACCGCCTCGGCCAGCCGCTCGGTCTCCTTGCGCAGCCGCAGCGGCAGCGGCAGCAGCGCCTCGGCGGGCACGCCCTCGCGGCGCACGTACTCCCGCAGCCAGGCCTGTCCGTCGTCGGCCCCATCGCCGCGGGGGAGCGGCTTGCCCGCGCCCGGCAGGTTCTCGAACGCCCCGCGCTCCTGTGCCTGGCTGATCTGCTGGTCGATCCAGGTCCGGAAGCTCATCTCCGGCGGCTTGCGGTCAGTCATGCTCGCAGCATCCGGTTACCGGGGCGCGTCGCCCATGCGGTAGTCGTGCGTGACCTTGTCCAGCTGCGACTTCAGTTCGGGGTCCAGGGTGTACTCCGCGGCCGCCAGGCTGTCGGCGAGCTGGTCCGGCCGGCTGGCCCCGATGATCGGGGCGGTGACCGCCGGGTGGGCCAGCACCCAGGCCACGGCCAGCGTCACCAGGCTGACGCCGGCCTGTCCGGCCAGGTCACCCAGCGCCTCGACGGTGTCGAACTCCTGGTCGTGCCAGTAGCGGTCCTGGTAGTTCTGCGCGGCGGTGCCGAGGGTGAACCGGCTGCCCTCCGGCGGCGGGGCCGACCGGGCGTGCTTGCCCGACAGCAGGCCGCCCGCGATCGGGTTGTAGGGGATGACGCCGATGCCCTCCTCGCCGCAGTACGGCAGCATCTCCCGCTCGATCTGCCGGAACAGCAGGTTGTACCGGGGCTGCACCGAGTCGAGCCGGGCCAGGCCCAGCGTCTCGGTCCGGCCCACGGCCCGGACCAGCTGGTAGGTCAGGAAGTTGGAGCAGCCCACGTAGCGGACCTTGCCCTGGTGGACCAGGTCGTCCAGCGCGCCCAGCGTCTCGTCGATCGGCGTCTGCTCGTCGTAGCCGTGCAGCTGGTACAGGTCGATGTAGTCGGTCTGGAGGCGGCGCAGCGAGGCCTCGACCGCGGACATGATGTGCTTGCGCGAGTTGCCGCCGTCGAACGGCGCGGGCCCGGTCGGCGCGAAGCACTTGGTGGCCACGATGAACCGGTCCCGGCGGCCGCGCAGCCAGCGGCCGAGGATCTCCTCGGTGACGCCGCGGGTGCTCAGGTCGCCGCCCAGCGGGTAGGCGTCGGAGGAGTCGAGGAAGTCGATGCCGCCGTCGGCCGCCCGGTCGAGAATCGCCACCGAGGTCGGCTCGTCGCACTGAAGTCCGAAGGTCATCGTGCCCAGGCATAGCCGGGACACCTGCAGGCCGGTCCGGCCAAGTCGCGTGTGCTCCACATCAGCACGTTATCTGGTGGGCCGCCGGCCCTGGCCAGGTGGCCAGGCAGGGCGGGGGTGGCGGCGCGGCGGCGTGGTCCGATAATCGAGGCATGCCCGCTACCACCGAGATCTCCCCCGACGAGCAGGATGCCCTGCGCGCCCAGTGCACCCGGTTCCTGCACGGGCACGGCCCGATCCGCCCGGCCGACCTGCTGGCCACCATCCCCGCCGACACCGTCCCCGACCGGTACGGCGACGGCGGCGTCGTGGCCGAGCTGGAGGCCGAGGTGGCCGCGCTGCTGGGCCAGCCCGCGGCCGTGTTCGTGCCCAGCGGCACCATGGCCCAGCAGGCCGTGCTGCGGGTGCACGCCGACCGGCGGCAGCGCCGGACCATCGTCTTCCACCCGATGTGCCACCTGGACACCCACGAGAGCCAGGGCTACCAGCGGCTGCACGGCCTGACCGGCCAGCGGCCGGCGCCCGAGCCAGCTGCTGACGCTGGCCGACCTGACCCCGATCGCCGAGCGGCCCGCCGCGCTGCTCATCGAGCTGCCGCAGCGTGACCTCGGCGGCCAGCAGCCGGACTGGGCCGACCTGACCGCCCAGGTCGGGTGGGCCCGCGACCGCGACGCCGCCGTGCACCTGGACGGCGCCCGGCTGTGGGAGTCAGCGGCCGGCTACGGCCAGCCGCCGGCCGAGATCGCGGCGCTGTTCGACACCGTGTACGTGTCGTTCTACAAGGGCCTCGGCGCGCTGCCGGGCTGCTGCGTGGCCGGTCCCGCCGACATCGTGGCCGAGGTGCGTGAGTGGCGGCACCGCATGGGCGGCACCCTGTTCGGGCTGTGGCCGCAGGCCGCCTCGGCGCTGAGCGGCCTGCGAAGTCGGCTGCCGCTGATGCCCGCGTACCTGGACCACGCCCGGCAGATCGCGGTCGCGCTGGCCGGGGTGGACGGCGTGCGGGTCGTGCCCGACCCGCCCCAGGTGCCGATGATGCACCTGCTGCTGAGCACCACGGCGGAGCGCTTCGCCGCGGCCGCCCGCGCGCTGGCCGCCGACCAGGGCATCTGGACCTGGCCGACGGCCGTGCCGACGCTCGACCCGGCCGTGCAGCGCATCGAGCTGACGGTCGGCGACGCGACGCTCGGGTTCGCGCCGGACGAGGTCCGCGACGTCCTGACCGCGCTGGCGGCCTGACCGCGGCGGCTAAGGCTGGCGGCCCAGGAAGGCGGCTAGCTGGTCGGCGGGCGGCGCCGACCCGGCGATCTTGACCTCCGGCCCGAACGGCGCCTCGCCCTCCGGGCCGCGCATCGAGTCGGGCAGGGTCTGGGTGATCCGGGCCAGCAGCAGCTGCGCCAGCTCGGGCTCCAGGTCGGTCGGCTGGCCCGTCGCCTTGGCCAGGTCCCAGCCGTGGGCGAAGATGTCGCTGGCCGCGATCCAGGCGCACACCGAGCCCGGCATCGCGCCGATGGGCATCTCCAGCTCCCGGTCCAGGACACCGGGCGCGCTGTAGGCGGCGGCCAGGCGGCCGGCCTCGCGCCGGAACGTGCCGCTGAAGTCCCCGGCCGTGAGATCCGGCTCCTCATCCGCGGGGTCGGCCACCGAGCCCGCCTCGGCCAGCTCGGCGAAGTAGGCGGCGCCGCCCAGGATGTGGTTGACCACGTCCCGGACCTTCCACGACGCGCAGGGCGTGGGCTGATCAAGGTCGGACCGCTGGATCGCGGCCAGGATCGCGCCCGTCGAGCCGCAGGCCCGCGGGAGGATCTGGGCCCGGACCGGGTCAGGGAACTGCGTCGGCTCACTCATCGCAACCGCCCCCAAAGCTCAGTGCGCAACGGCCGCTCCAGCGGCTTGAGTCGGCTCCATCCGGGCCCCGCACCGGCCGTGAGCAGCAAACTAGACACTGTCAAGATGTCGCGCGGATGTCAAGGATGGATGTCAAGATGGACCGTGCCCTATCACCACGGCGATCTGCCGGCCGCGCTGCTGGAGGCGGTGCAGAGCGCGGTCGCCGACGTCGGGGTCAGCGGGGTGGCACTGCGTGACGTGGCCCGTCGCGCGGGCGTCTCGCATGGCGCTCCCGCTCATCACTTCGGCAGCAAGGCCGGTCTGCTGACCGCGTTCGCCACGGCCGGGTACCAGCTGCTGGCGGAGTCGGTCCTGGCCGAGGTAGCGGCGAGCGACCCGGCCGACGGCCCCGCCGAGCTGGCCGCGATCGGCCGCGGCTACGTCCGGTTCGCGGTCGGCCACCCGGCCCACTTCGAGGTGATGTTCCGGCTGGACGCGCTGAACCGGGACGACCCGCGGTTCACCGCGGCCAGCGAGACCGCCTACGGGCTGCTCCTGGCCACCATCGGGCGCTGCCGGGCCGAGGGCCGCCTGCACGGCCGCCCGCCCGAGCTGGTGGCGGTCAGCGCCTGGTCCATGGTGCACGGCCTGTCGGCCCTGTGGATCAGCGGGCGGCTGGCCGAGCGGATCACCGAGCAGGACCCGCGGCGGCTGGCCGCGGCGGTCTCGGACCTGTTCGTTGAGGCGGTGCTGCCGGAGCAGGCGTGACGCGTCAGCCGGTCAGCCACTCAGGCGGTCAGCGACTCGCCGGCGGGCAGGATCGTGAACGGGATGCCGGTCAGCCCGTCGGCGCCCAGGAACCGGGCCATGGTGTTCTGGCCCAGCTCGCTGAGCATCAGCTCGTGGATCTGGACCAGCCGGTCCGGGCGGACGCCGCGGACGAAGTCGACGGCCTCCGCGGTCTGGGTCCACGGCCCGCTGGTCGGCATGAGCAGCAGGTCGACCGGCACGCCGGGCCCGGTGTAGGCGTCGCCGGGGTGGAAGACGCGCTCGTCGATCAGGTAGCCGACGTTCTCGACAATGGGAATGTCCGGGTGGATCATCGCGTGCTCCCGGCCGTGTGCCTGCACCGCGAACCCGGCCGCCTCGAACCGGTCGCCGGCGCTGACCGGGGTGACCTGCCCCGGCCGCCGGGGGAGCTTCTCGCAGACCGCCCGCGGCGCGTAGACCAGCAGGTCGGGCCGCGCGTCCAGGGCGGCGGCGAGGGCCGCCTCATCGACGTGGTCGAAGTGCTCGTGGGTGACCAGCACGGCCGCGGCGCCGGCGATGACCTGCGCGGCGTCCGGGGTCATCGTGCCCGGGTCGATGACCAGCCGGCCGCCGTCCTTGTCCAGCTCGACGCAGGCGTGGGCGTGCTTGGTGAGCTTCATCGAACGATCATGTCACGTCGTGGCCGGCGGCCCGTCCGGCCCTATCGCCCGGCCGGCCTGCAGCCATCTGTGACCGCCGGACCGGCCAGTGTAGGTTGAGCTGGTGACGGAGCCTTCGAGCCCGATTGACCAGGTCGCGGCGGATCTGCGCCGCATGGGCTATCTCACCGAGACGCCCGCCGCGACGATCGTCTACCTCTCGGCCGCCCTGGGCAAGCCGGTCCTGGTCGAGGGGCCGGCCGGCACGGGCAAGACCGAGCTGGCCAAGTGCACCGCGGCGGCCACCGGGCGGCCGCTGATCCGGCTGCAGTGCTATGAGGGCCTGGACGAGTCCAAGGCCATCTACGAGTGGGACTACCGGCGGCAGCTGCTCCAGCTTCAGCTGCACCGGGGGGAGGGCACGTCGAGCCTGGCCGACGCGGGCATCTTCGGCGAGGAGTTCCTGCTCAGCCTGCCGCTGCTGGCCGCGATCCGGTCGGCCGAGCCGGTGGTGCTGCTCATCGACGAGGTGGACCGGCTGGACATCGAGAGCGAGGCGCTGCTGCTCGAGGTGCTGTCGGAGTACCAGGTCTCCATCCCCGAGCTGGGCACCGTGACCGCGCGGCACATCCCGCAGGTGTTCCTGACCTCGAACAACACCCGCGACCTGTCCGAGGCGCTGAAGCGGCGCTGCCTGTACCTGCACCTGGGCTACCCCAGCCCGGAGCGCGAGGCGGAGATCATCCAGCTCCGGGTGCCCGGCCTGCCCGGCCACCTGGCCAGCGAGATCGCCAGCATCGTCGCGCTGCTGCGCACCGCGGACCTGCGCAAGGTGCCGTCCATCGCCGAGTCGCTGGACTGGGCCCGGACGCTGCTGACCCTGGGCGCGACCGAGCTGACCGACGACATCACCCGCCAGACGCTGTCGGTGCTGCTCAAGTACGAGCGGGACATCGACACCGCGCGCGCCGAGCTGTCCCTGGCCTGAGCCGTGCGGGCGATGCTGGGGGCGCTGGTCGCCGAGCTGCGGGCGGTCGGCATCCCCGTCTCGGTCGGCGAGCACCTGGACGCGGCCGGCGCGCTGAGCGCGATCCCGCTCTCCGACAAGGAGGTGCTCAGGACCGCGCTCCAGGCCGCCCTGATCAAGAACCCCGAGCACCTGAGCACCTTCAACCTGATCTTCGAGCTGCACACCGCGGGCACCCCGGAATCGGGCCGCGGGCCGCTGGCCGGGCTGTCCGACGACGAGCTGCGGGCCGCGCTGCGCCAGGCCATCGCCGCGGACGACGGGCTGGCCCTGGCCCAGCTGGCTGACGAGTACGTGCGCCGGTTCGCGGGCGCCCAGCCCGGCGAGCGCGTGGCCGGGGTGATGTACACCAGGGCGGTCACCGCCGCGGCGGACCTGGAGGGCCTGCGGGCCGAGCTGCTGGGCGACGGCGCGGCGGACGGCGGCGCCGGCGGCGGGCCGGGCGGGGGAGCGGGCGGCGGGGCCGGTGACCCTGGCGACGGCGCCGGGTCCGGCCTGGCCTCGGTCCGCGCCCGCCTGGCCAGGGCCGGCGTCGACCAGGGCGTCGGCCGGTTCCGGGCCGAGATCCAGGCCGCCGTGCGCCGCCTGCTGGTCGCCGACCGCGGCGCGGCGGCCGTGCGGGCCACCATGCGGGTGCGGCTGCCCGAGGACACCGACATCGGCACCGCGTCGGCCGCCGAGCTGGAGGCCATGACCACCGCCATCGCCCCGCTGGCCCGCCAGCTCACCCGGGTACTGGCCCGCCAGCCCGCCTACCGCCGCCGCCGGCTGAGCATCCGGGCCACGCTGCGCCGGTCCATGAGCAGCGGCGGCGTGCCGTTCCGGATCATGACCGAGCCGGCCCGGCCGCCGCGCCCGGAGATCGTGGTGCTCTGCGACGTGTCCGGATCGGTGTCGGCGTTCTCCCGGTTCACCCTGGACCTGCTGATCGCGCTGGACAGCCGGCTGCAGCCGGCTGCGCGTATTCGCGTTCGTGGACGGCCTGGCCGAGATCACCAGCCTGGTCGGCGAGGCGCGGGCGGCCGGGCGGCGGCTGGACCAGCGCCAGGTTACCCGGCAGGCGGTCCGGTTCAGCGGCAGCTCGGACTACGGGTGGGTGCTGCGCGAGTTCGCCGAGCGGCACGCCCGCCAGCTCACCCGCCGCTCGGTGGTGCTGGTGGTGGGCGACGCCCGGACCAACTACCTGGACCCGGCCGCGGAGGCGCTGGCCGAGATCCAGCGCCGGGCCGGGGAGGTCTACTGGCTGAACCCCGAGCCGCGCCGCAACTGGGACAGCGGCGACTCGGTGATCAGCCGCTACGCGCCGTTCTGCGGGCGGGTGGAGGAGTGCCGCAGCCTGCGCCAGATCGCCGACTTCGTGCGTTCCCTGGCCGCCGCGGCCGGCACTTAGCCGGGAGATCAGCGCCGGGCCGGGTCCGGGACCAGGAACGAGCACAGCGCACCGCCGGACCGCGGTGCGCTGTGCCCCTTTGTTAAGGATGAAGGTCGTGACCGGGCGGCTACTCCGCAGCGGCCGGGGCCTCGCCAGCGAGTGACACCTGGACGGTGCGCTCCTCGGCGCCGCGGACGACGCCGAGCTCGATGGTGGCGCCGGTGGCCGTCTGCACCGCGTCGAGCAGGTCATCGACCGTCCGGACCGGCTGGCCGCCGACGGTCACGATCAGGTCCCCGCCGGCCAGGCCCGCCCGCGCGGCCGGGCTGTCCTCGGTGACGTCGCGGATCAGCACGCCCTCCAGGTCGGGCAGGCCCACGGCCCGCCGCAGCCGCCGGGCCACGTGGCCGGGGGCGATGGAGACGCCGAGCCGCGGGGTGCGGGCCGACTCGCCGCGGGCGAGCGCGTCGACCCGGCCGCGCAGCGCCGCGTCGGCCGGGATGGCCAGGTAGAAGCCCTCGCCGAGGCGGTTGGTGTTGATGCCGAGCAGGTGGCCCGCCGCGTCGAGCACGGGGCCGCCCGAGGAGCCGGGCAGCAGCGGGGCGGTGTGCTCCAGGCTGCCGCTGATCCGGCGGCCGCGCGGGCCGCGGAAGGTCCGCTCGATGCCGGACACGAACCCGAACGTCACGCGCAGCCCCCGGCCGCCGGGGTTGGCCAGCGCGAACACCGGCAGCCCGACGCTGGCCGCGCCGTCGGACCACGGCAGCGCAGGTGCGCCGGCGGTGTCGACGGAGATGACGGCCAGGTCGCCGTCGATGTCGTGCCCGGTCACCGTGCCCTCGGCGGTGCGCCCGTCGGCGAAGGTGACCTCCACCTGGTCGCCCCGCACGTTGTGCGCGTTGGTCAGGACCTGCCCGTCGCCGAGCACGATGCCCGACCCGGCCCCCCACCGCTGCCCGATTCCGACGACCGAGGAGCCGGCGCCCTCGGCCAGCTGCGTGATGCCTGCCTGGATCTCGTCCAGTGCCGTCATGACCGCCTCCTAGTAAGTAGTAACTTGCAACTTACTACTAACTCCCGCGGTGTCAACGCGACAGCTACGATCGGGTGATCGCTGACCGCGAACGGAAGGTGCCTGCCGTGATCACGCAGCAAGACGAGTCCTCACCGCTGGCCGAGGCGCTGGCCAGCGTGGGGGACCGGTGGACGCTGCTGGTGGTGGAGGCGCTGCTGGCCGGGCCGCGGCGGTTCAACGACCTGCTGGCCCAGATCCCCGGCCTGGCCGCGAACATCCTGTCCGAGCGGCTCAAGCGGCTCGAGCGCGAGGCGCTGCTGGTCGCCCGGCCATACTCGGAGCGGCCGCCGCGGGTGGCCTACGAGCTGACCGCCGAGGGCCGGGAGCTGGCCGGGGCGCTGCGCCTGCTGGCCCGGTGGGGCGCGCGGCACGCCGACCCGGCGCAGGCCGCGCGGCACGCGGCCTGCGGCACTCCGCTGGAGGCCCGCTGGTACTGCCCGACCTGCGATGACCTGGTCGAGGCCGGCCAGGCCGAGGAAGAGCACTCCGAGGAGCACCTGATCTAGCGCCGGCCAGGCCCCGGGCTATCGCAGCGCGGCGTTCATCTCGGCGTAGTCGATGCCGCCGGCGCAGGCCGAGTAGGTCCCGGCCGTCAGCAGCTGCGCGGCGGCGCGGGCGGCGACCCCGTAGGCGGCCTGGGCGATGGCCGTGCCCAGGCTGACCCGTGCGGCGCCGGCCGCCGCGAGCTCGGCCACGGGCGGGGCGCCGGGCCCGGCCATCACCGCGACCGGCAGCGGCCCGGCGGCCAGCTCGGCGATGGCCGCGGGGTCGGTCAGGCCGGGCACGAAGATGCTGTCCGCCCCGGCCGCGGCGTAGGCGACCGCCCGGTCCGCGGCGGCCGCCAGCAGCTCGGCGGCCCGGTCCTGGCCGGCCAGGAACACGTCGGTGCGCGCGTTAATCCACAGCGGCACGCCGAGCCGCGCGGCGGCCGCCCGGGCCGCCGCCAGCCGGTCGGCCTGCTCGGCCGGGTCGAGCAGGCCGGCCTGGCCGGGGAGCCGGTCCTCCAGGTTCACGCCGACCGCCCCGGCCCGGATCACGGCAGTCACGGTGGCCATGACGGCGTCGGTGCCGGGCCCGTAGCCGGCCTCGATGTCGGCGGTCACCGGCACCGCCACCGCGGCCGCGATGCGCCCGATGACCGCCGCCGCCCGGCCGGCACCGAGATCGGCGGCGTCGGGCACGCCGAGCGACCAGGCCACGCCGCCGCTGGTGGTGGCGATGGCCCGGGCGCCGGCGGCGGCGATGGTGACCGCGGAGGCGACGTCCCAGGCGTTGGGCAGCAGCAGCGGGTCGCCGGGCCGGTGCAGGCGGGCGAAGGTCCCGGCCCGGCCGATCTGGGCGGCGATGGCGGCGGCCGTCGCAGTGGCCGGCTGGGTGGTGTCGGAAGTGGTCATGGCCACCACGCTACGGACGGCGAGCCCGGCCGGTCTGGCCACATCCGGACCGGCCGGGCCGCCCGTCAGCAGGCCGCGACCAGCTCGTGGTCGATCTCGGTGAACTCGACGATCAGGCTCGCGAACTGGCCCGCGATGAGGTCGCGGTAGGCCGGCGAGCCGGTGTGCGCGTCGTAGGCGGCCTGGTCGGCGAAGTGCTCGACGAACAGCAGGTAATCCGGGGTGGCCGGGTCCCGGTAGACCCGGAAGGACTGGGTGCCTTCCTCGGCGCCGGGGCCGAGCGGCGCGAACTCCGCCACGATGGCCTCGACCTTGTCCTGCGTGCCGTCCTGGAGCTTGATGGGGAACACCTTGACCAGCATCCTGAGTCTCCTTGATCGTTGTGCCGTTCGGGTCCGCGCGCCGCGACGCGGCGCACACCCGGCAGGATGGCCACGCTGCCGCGCCCGGGTCCGGCCAGATCCGGACCTGGCCGGCCCCGGACGTACGGGCGGGTGGTGTCCAGATCCGGCCAGACCCCGGCGCCGGCGGTGGCGTATACCTGGGCCATGACCACGTACTCGGCCGTCGTCACGACCGGCATCTACTGCCGGCCGGGGTGCGGGGCCAGGCCGCTGGCCAGCAACGTCCGCACCTTCGAGCTGGCCGCGGCGGCCGAGGCGGCGGGGTACCGGGCCTGCCTGCGCTGCCGGCCCTACCGGGTGTCCGGCCCGGTGGACCTGGGCGCCCCGGAGCTGGTCTGCCAGGCGGTGCAGATGATCATCTACGGCGCGCTGGACGACGGCGGCACCGAGGCCGCGCTGGCCGACCGGGCGGGCGTGTCCGCCCGGCACCTGCGCCGGCTGTTCCTCCAGCACCTGGGGGCCACCCCGGACCAGCTGGCCCGGTCCCGGCGGGCCCACTTCGCCCGCCGGCTGCTCGACGACACCGACCTGACCGCGCTGGACATCGCGTTCGCGGCCGGGTTCGGCAGCCTGCGCCAGTTCAACCGGGCCATGCGGGAGGTGTTCCGCGCCTCGCCCAGCGACCTGCGCCGCCGCCGGCACCGCGCCGACCGGCTGGTCACCGACGGCGGGCTGGCGCTGCGGCTGCCGGTGCCGCCCGGCTACGACTGGGCCGCGGTCCGGGCGCTCCTCGGCGTGCGGGCGGTGCCCGGCGTCGAGGCGGTGGACGGCCCGGCCTACCGCCGGACGATCACGGTGGCGGGCGCGGCCGGGCTGATCGAGGTCGAGCCGGGCGGCGCCGGGAACCTGCTGCTCCGGGTGCACCTGCCCTACTGGGAGGGCCTGATCCACCTGGTCGGGCGGATCACCCGGCTGCTGGGCGCGGACGCCGACTACGCCGCCGGGAGGGCCGCCCTGGCCGATGACCCGGTGCTCGGGCCGCTGGCCGCCGGCGGCCCGGCCTGGCCGTGCCCGGCGCGTGGAGCCCGTTCGAGGCCGGAGTGGGGGCCGTCGCCCGCCGCGGCCGGGACCCGGTGGCGGCGACCCGGTGGCTCGGAGCGTTCGCGGCCCGCCTGGGGTCGCCGGTGCCGGGCCTGCCCGCCGGGCTCACGCATGCGTTTCCCGAGCCGGCCGAGGTGACGCCGGCCCGGCTGGCCGCGACCGGGATCGAGGGCGCCGACGCGGTGGCGGTGACGGCGCTGGCCGCGGCCCAGGACCCGGCCCGCGGCCCGGACGGGACGCGCAACGGCGCCTGCGGCCTGGATCCGGACCTGCGTGAGTACCTGGCCTTCCGGGCCGGGCGGACCGAGGCGTTCCCGGTGGCCGACCCGGCGCTGCGGGCCGCGCTGGCCGATCTCGGCCTGCCCGTGGCCGACTCCGGCTCCGGCCCGCAGGTCCCGTGGCCGTGGGCGGAGCCGTGGCGCCCGTGGCTCGCGCTGGCCGCCGCGCACCTGATGGCGCACGGCGACACGCTCGCCGGCCCGGTGCCGGCCCGTATCGGCCTGGCCTGAGCCCAGCAGCCGCCGGCGCGGCTACTTCCAGATGCTGCCGTTCCAGTGCTCGAGAAGCAGGTTGCCGAAGTCGCTGGCCCCTACCGCCCACGCGCTGCCGGGCGATCCGATGGCCGTGCCCAGCAGCTGGCCGCCGTGGGCCGGAGTCGGGCTGGCCACCCGGCTCCAGGAGGCGCCGTTCCAGCGCAGGATCAGCGTCTTGCCGCTGGCCCGGGTGTAGCCGACGGCCCAGGCGCGGCCCGGCGAGCGGGTGGCCACCCCGGTCAGCAAGCTGCCGCCGGCCGGGCTCGGGGCCGCGACCTTCTTCCAGGTGCTGCCGTTCCAGTGCGCGATGAGCGTGCCCGGCGCCGCGTCCGGCCCGAAGCAGTGCCCGGTGCAGCCCACCACCCAGGCGTTGCCGGGCGAGGTGGCGGCGACGCCGTTCAGCGCGCCGGTGGTGGCCCCGGCCGGGCTGGCCACCTGCTTCCAGGCCTGACCGTTCCAGTGCAGGATGACGGTCTGCGGGCTGGCCGAGCTGATGAAGCAGTCCCTGGTGCAGCCCACCGCCCAGGCGCTGCTGGCTGACGCGGCGGCGACCGCCGACAGCGAGCTGCCCGGACCGGGGTTGGGGCTGGTCACCCGCTTCCAGGACGTGCCGTTCCAGTGCAGGATCAGCGTCTGCGGGGCGTGGCCAAAGCCCTGGTAGCAGTTGCCCGCGCAGCCGACGGCCCAGGCGTTGCGCGCGGATGTGGCGGTGACGCCGAACAGCGCGCCGCCGGCGCTAGGGGTCGGGCTGGGCACCTGCTTCCAGGACGTGCCGTTCCAGTGCGAGATCAGGGTCTTGAAGGGCTTACTGTCGTTGCCGCCGACCGCCCAGGCGTTGCTGGCCGAGGTCGCGGCCACGGCGTAGTACGCCCCGCCGCCGCGCGGCGTGGGACTGGGCACCTGCGTCCAGGCCGAGCCGTTCCAGCGCAGGATGATCGACTTGCCGGTGAGCGCCTGACCGACCGACCAGGCGTTGCGGGCCGACGTGGCGACCACGCCGAACAGCGTGCCCGTCTTCGGCAGCGCATGGCTGGTCACGGCCGGCGCGACGCGGGCCCGGCCGGCCGCCGCGTGGCTGGCCGTCAGGTGCGCGGTCCCGGCCGCGACCACCCCGGCCAGGAGCAGCGGAACCCCCAGGATCTGGACCGATCTCGTGACAAGCGGAGGCGCGGCCACCAGCTGCCACCTCCCCCCGTGAAAAACAATGGCGCCCAGCTCATTGCGGATCATCCGCGAGGCGCAGGTTGATTCTGACAGTCCACGCGGTTCGGGACCAGTGGACACGCCTCGCGCATTACCGCGATGAGCGTTTAATCGTGTGGTCCTGGTATCTGGAATGGAGCAGGAATGGCTCGCACCGGTGCGCCCGCCGTCAACTGGGCCGGCAATGTCACCTTTCGCGCCGCGCGCGTGCACCACCCCGCGTCGGCGGCCGAGCTGGGCCAGGTCGTGGCCGGCGCGCGCCGGGTCCGAGCCCTCGGCACCGGCCACTCGTTCAGCCGCGTCGCCGACACCACCGGCGACCTGGTGTGCCTGGACCGGCTGCCGCGCAAAGTCGAGATCGACCCGGCGGGCCGGGCGGTGACCCTGGCCGCCGGGATCAGCTACGCCGAGCTGGCCGGCGGCTGCACCGGGCTGGCTTCGCCCTGGCCAGCCTGGCCTCGCTGCCGCACATCTCGGTGGCCGGGTCGGTGGCCACCGGGACCCACGGCTCCGGGGACGCCCAGCGCTGCCTGTCGGCCGCGGTCCGCGGGCTGCAGCTCACCACGCCCGACGGCGGCCTGACCGAGCTGCGCCGCGGCGACGAGGGGTTCGACGGCGCGGTGGTGGCCCTGGGCGCGCTCGGCGTGGTGACCCGGCTGACCCTGGACATCGAGCCCGCGTTCGAGCTGAGCCAGCACGTCTACCTGGACGTGGGCCTCGACGAGGTGGCCGGCGCTGGACGAGGTGTTCGGGGCCGGCTACAGCGTCAGCGCGTTCACCGACTGGCACGGCGGTATGGCCGCGGTCTGGGTCAAGCAGCGCCCCGGCCGCCCCGGCACCGGCTGGCGCGGCCGCCATCCCGCGCCGCACCCGGTCCACCCGGTGCCGGGCCGGCCGCCGGAGCACTGCACCGAGCAGCTCGGGGTGCCCGGTCCCTGGCACCAGCGGCTGCCCCATTTCCGGCCCGAGCACCCGCCGGGCGCCGGGCGTGAGCTCCAGTCCGAGCTCTACCTGCCCCGCGGCGCGGCGCCGGCCGCCATCGCCGCGCTGGGTGAGCTGGGCCAGGAGATCGCGCCGGTGCTGCACATCTCGGAGCTGCGCACGGTGGCCGCCGACGAGCTGTGGCTCAGCCCGGCCTGCGGCCGGGACAGCGTCACGTTCCACTTCACCTGGGTCAGGGACACCGCGGCCGTGCTGCCCGTGCTGGCCAAGGTCGAGAGCCGGCTGCTGCCCCTGGGCGCCCGGCCGCACTGGGCCAAGCTGACCACGCTGCCGCCGCATCAAGTCCTCGAGGGCTACCAGCAGGGCGCGGCGTTCGGGCGGCTGATGCGCCGGCTCGACCCGGCCGGCAAGTTCGGCAGCGAGTTCACCGCCGCCCTGTTCGGCGGCTAGCGGGCCGGCTCAGCGGCGAGCGATGCCCCGCCAGACGTGCTTGTACAGCTCACCCGTCTGGCGATGCGGAACCTGGACCCGGCCGAGCTGCACCTCCCGCCAGCCCCCGAGGAGGTCGCGCAGGTACACCTCGGAGAAGAAGTGCATCGTCTGCCCCGACTCCTCGGCCACGTAATCGGGCTCGATCTCGCGCGCGGGCAGGCTGGCCGCCCGCAGCGGCCGGTCCTCCAGCGCGTTGACGTGGAACAGGAACAGCCCGCCCGGCCGGACCACCCGCCCGACCTCCGCGAACACCCCGCGGGTAACGCCGTCAGGGAACATGTGCAGCGCGACGTTCGACATGACCGCGTCGAAGCCGCCGTCGGGAAAGGCCAGCCGCCGCGTGACGTCGGCCACCGCGAACCTGACCACCGAGCCGAACCTGGCCCGCGCCTGCTCCACCGCCTCGGCGGACAGGTCGATCGCCGTGACCGAGTAGCCCTCGCCGGCCAGCCGCGCCGCGTCGTTGCCGGTTCCGCAGCCCAGCTCCAGGACGGTGCGCGCGCCCGCCTCCCGCAGCGGGACCAGGAACGGCCCGGTCCACAGGCCCGCCCAGTCGAGATCACGGCCGGACTCGCGCCGCCGCCGGTAGAACCGGTCCCAGAACTCGGCACCCGCATAGGTCACGTCGCCAGAGGCCATGTCGCCACGCTAGGCCGCTCGCACCCGCGAACCGAGCCCGTTTCGCCGAGGGCGTCCAGGCCCGATGCCCCAGGCTCGCTGCCCCGGGACCGCTAGTCGGCCGGGCTGGCCAGGACGGCCCGGACCTTGGCGATGCGGGTGTCCAGGTCAGCCAGGAAGCTGTCCAGGGCGATCCGCTTGGCCTCCACCGTGGCCCGCAGGTCCTCCTGCAGGGCCAGGCACTCGCGGCCCAGCGCCCGCCGCTCCCGCTCGCTGGTCCGCTCGTCGTGCCACACCAGCCGGATCTGCGCGAGCCGGTCCTCGTTGCGCAGCACCACGGCGATCTCGTCGAGGTTGAGGCCGAGCAGGGCCTGGAGCTCGCGGATGCGCGCCACCCGGGCCAGGTTGGCCGCCGAGTAGCGGCGCAGCCCGCCCGGCGTGGTGCGGGCCGGGGCCAGCAGGCCCAGCTGCTGGTAGTAGCGCAGCGCGCGCTCGGACACGCCCGCCCGGGCCGCCGCGGCGCCGATGCCGATCAGCTCGCCGGGCTCGTCAGCCGGGGCAGGCCCCGCCGGGCCGGGGGCCGCCTCGGAGGACGGCCGCCGGTCCGCGACCAGGCCCACCCCGGCCTTGCTGCTCATCAGCTCAGGTTTCTCCCGCGTGCGGTGCCGACCTCGCCGTCGGCGCCAAGGTGCTCGGTACCAGCTAGTGTGCCATTCGCCGGGACCTGCTCGGGGACAACCCGCTCGGGGACGACCTGCTCGGGGTCCTCGGCCAGGCCGACCACGCCCGCGCTCTCGGCGGCGCCCTCAGCCAGTTCCTGGGTCAGCGGCTCGGTCACGTGCAGGTACCGCTTGCCGCGGATCGCGGAGGCCACGATGGCGATGCCCGTGGCGATGGCCGCGAACGTGAACGCCAGGTGCAGGCCGCCCGCGAACGGCTGCTCGATCAGCTTCGGGAAGAACGAGCGGCCCGTGATGTAAGCCACCTGGTGCGGGGGCAGCTTGGCCAGCGCGCCGGACGGCCCGAGCAGCTCCTTGATCGGGTTGTAGCCCAGGAACGCCGAGAACAGGCTGCCGATCGGCGGCTCGCTGGCCACCTGGTGCGCGGCCGCGGGGGAGATTCCGGCGGCGACCAGGCCCTTGTACAGGTGGGCGGGCAGCCGCGCGGCCAGGCCCAGGGTGACGATGGTGAAGAACAGGCCCATCGACAGCACGGTGGCCGAGTTCTGGAACGTGTTGAGCATCCCGGCGCCGGCGCCGCGCTGGTCGGGCGGCAGGCTGTTCATGACCGCGGCCTGGTTGGGCGAGAAGAACAGCCCCATGCCGATCGAGAACAGCAGGATCAGCAGGGCGAACCAGATGTAGCTGAAGTTGATCGGCAGCACTTCCAGCAGCAGGAAGCTGGCCCCCGACACCGCCAGGCCCACGGTGGCCAGCACCCGGGCGCCCCAGCGGTCCGACAGCACGCCGGCCAGCGGCCCGGTGATCAGGAACCCGATGGTCAGCGGGACCATCGCGATGCCGGCCCACAGCGGGGTCTCGCTGAAGCTGCGGCCGTGCTGCGGCAGCCAGATGCCCTGCAGCCAGATGATCAGCATGAGCTGGATGCCGCCGCGGCCGAGCGCGGCCGAGCAGGCCGGCGATGTTGCCGGCCGTGAAGGCCCGGATCTTGAACAGGCTGAGCCGGAACATCGGCTCCGGCACCTTGGTCTCCACCCAGGCGAACAGCACCAGTACGGCGACGCCGCCGACGATCCCGGCCAGCACCCAGGGGTTGGTCCAGCCGGTGGGGTGGCCGCCGTAGGGCAGCAGCGAGTAGACGATGCCGGTGAGCACGGCGATCAGGCCGACCGCGAACAGCGTGTTGCCGAGCCAGTCGATCTTGGCCGGGATCCGCACGCCGTTGTCCTTGAGCTTGAGGTAGGCCCAGACCGTGCCGAACAGCCCGAACGGCACCGAGACCAGGAACACCAGGCGCCACTCGATGGGGGCCAGCACGCCGCCCAGCAGCAGGCCGATGAACGCCCCGCTGACCGCGGCGACGCCGTTGATGCCCATCGCCTTGCCCCGCTCGCTGGGCGGGAAGGCGTCGGTCAGGATCGCGCTGGAGTTGGCGAACAGGAACGCGCCGCCCACGCCCTGCAGGATCCGCATGATGATGATCCACAGAACGCCCGGCACCCCGGTCAGGAACGTCACCGACAGCAGGATCGAGAACAGGGTGAACACCGCGAAGCCGAGGTTGTACATCTTGACCCGGCCGTAGATGTCGCCGACCCGGCCCAGGCTGACCACCAGCACCGCGGTGACCAGGATGAAGCCGAGGAAGACCCACAGGAAGTACGAGGTGTTGGAGGATTGCAGCGGGTTCAGCTTGATGCCCCGGAACAGGGCCGGCAGCGAGATCAGCAGGATCGACTGGTTGATCGTGACCATCAGGATGCCGAGCGTGGTATTCGACAGCGCGATCCACTTGTACCGGTCAGTCCTGCCCGCCGAGGACGCTATCTGCGGCTCTTCCAGTGAATCTTCCTGCGGCTGTCCGCCCGTCGGCATGAACACTCTCCCCATCGTTGACGCGAGACCCGGGCGCGACCCGCCCAGGCTGATCCTATCGGACCCTAACGTCAGCGTTAGATACGGTCCCCTTTATGCCTGTGTGTCGGGATAGCCACGCGGCGGGAAACCGGACATGAACGAGTGCCGCGAGCCAGCTGGCCCGCGGCACTCGTTACCGCCGTGAATATCGATGAACAGGCGTCAGTCGGCTGCCTTCAGCCGCTCCAGCAGCGACTCGTGCTCCGCCCAGAGCCGGGCCGGCAGGTGGCTGCCGAAGATGCCGAAGTACTCGCGGGTGTGCTCGGCCTCCTGCAGCCAGGTCTGGCTGTCCACCGACAGCAGCAGGTCCAGGTCGCCGTCACGCAGCGCCAGGCCCTCGGTGTCCAGGTCGGCCTCGGCGGGCAGGTGGCCGATCGGGGTGGCCTCGGCCTCGGCCTCGCCGGCCAGCCGCTGCACGATCCACTTGAGCACCCGGCTGTTCTCGCCGTAGCCGGGCCAGGCGAACTTGCCGTCGTCATTCTTGCGGAACCAGTTCACCGCGTAGATGCGGGGCAGCTTCGCGGCGTCGGTCATGTCGCCCACCTCGAGCCAGTGGCCGAAGTAGTCGCCCATGTTGTAGCCGCAGAAGGGCAGCATCGCGAACGGGTCGTGGCGCAGCTGGCCGACCTGGCCGGTGGCCGCGGCGGTGGTCTCGGACGCGATCGTCGCGCCCATGAACACGCCGTGCGCCCACGAGTAGGCCTCGGTCACCAGCGGCACGGCGGTGGCCCGGCGGCCGCCGAACAGGATGGCCGAGACCGGCACCCCGGCCGGGTCCTGCCACTCCGGCGCGATCGACGGGCACTGGCCCGCGGCCACCGTGAACCGCGCGTTCGGGTGCGCGGCCTTGGTGTCCGAGGCCGGCGTCCAGTCGTTGCCCAGCCAGTCGGTCAGGTGCGCCGGGGGCTCGTCGGTCAGCCCCTCCCACCACACGTCGCCGTCGTCGGTGGTGGCCACGTTGGTGAAGATGGTGTCCCTGGTCAGCGTGCGGATCGCGTTGGCGTTGGTCTTGTCGCTGGTGCCCGGCGCGATGCCGAAGAACCCGAACTCGGGGTTGATCGCGTGCAGCCGGCCGTCATCGCCGAACCGCATCCAGGCGATGTCGTCGCCGATCGTCTCGACCTGCCAGCCCGGCAGCGTCGGCTCCAGCATGGCCAGGTTGGTCTTGCCGCAGCCGGACGGGAACGCCGCCGCCACGTAGCGCGGCTCGCCCGCCGGGGGCGTGACCTTGATGATCAGCATGTGCTCGGCCAGCCAGCCCTGGTCACGAGCCATGGCCGAGGCGATCCGCAGCGCGTAGCACTTCTTGCCCAGCAGGGCGTTGCCGCCGTAGCCCGAGCCGTAGGACCAGATCTCCCTGGTCTCCGGGAAGTGCGAGATGTACTTGGTCTCGTTGCACGGCCACGGCACGTCCGCCTCGTCGGCGGCCAGCGGCGCGCCGACCGAGTGCACGGCCCGGACGAAGAACCCGTCGGTGCCCAGCCGCTCCAGCACCGGCGCGCCCATCCGGGTCATGATCCGCATCGAGGCGGCCACGTACGGGGAGTCGGTGATCTCCACGCCGAGCTGCGAGATGTTGCCGCCGAGCGGTCCCATGCAGAACGGCACCACGTACATGGTCCGGCCGGCCATGCAGCCGTCGAACAGCCCGGCGAAGGTGGCCCGCATCTCCGCGGGGTCGATCCAGTTGTTCGTCGGCCCGGCGTCGGATTCCTGCTCCGAGCAGATGAACGTGCGGCCCTCGACCCGGGCGACGTCCGACGGGTCGGAGCGCGCCGCGTAGCTGCCCGGGCGCAGGTCGGGGTTGAGCGGCGTGAGCGTCCCCTGCTTTACCAGCAGGCCGGTGAGGTCCTCCCATTCCGCCTGGGAGCCGTCGCACCAGTGGACCCGGCTGGGCCGGGCCAGCGCGGCGATCTCGCTGACCCAGCTGATGAGTCGGCGGTGTGCGGTCGGGGCCTGGTCAAGCCCTGGAATGGCGTCGCCCACATGTTCTCCTTCCGGCTGCCTGCGCTCGCTAACCCGCAGCCGCTCGCGGTCGGTATCGGTGCCCCCGGCGGGCGCCGCAAGTGCCCGGCGGCGGCGCAAGTGCGCGGCTGGGCACGCGAGGCTACGTATCTTAACAAGATGCACGGAAAGCCAGCCGACTGGTAGGGCCAGGATGTGTGGAGGTTTGTGGTGCCTGAACGGCGATTCTGCAAAGTTTGTGAACAGCCTCGGCGACGGGACGGCGGCTGATGGCGGCCGCCAAGGCGCGCGTGGGCGTGCGCCTGCGGCGGTTCCGCGAGGAGCGCGGCCTGACCCAGGCCGCCCTGGCCGGCGCGCTCGGCATCTCGCCCAGCTACGTGAACCAGCTGGAGTCCAGCCAGCGCCCGATGACCGCCGCCGTGCTGCTCCGGCTGGCCAGCGTGTTCGATGCCGACCTGCAGCAGTTCTCGGCCGAGGACGCCGACCGGCTGGTCGCCCAGCTCCGCGACGCGCTCACCGACCCGTCGGTCGAGCGACCCCATCTCCATGGCCGAGATCCGCGAGCTGGCCGTGGCCATGCCCGCCGTCGGCCGCTACGTCATGGAGCTGCACCGGCGCTACCGGCATGGCCGCGACGTCAACGAGACGATCATGACCCGCATCGACGCCAGCGCGGCCGGGTCCTTCGCCGTCCCGCCGCCGATGGCCTACGAGGAGGTGCAGGAGCTGTTCTACGCCCGGCGCAACTACTTCCCGGCCCTGGACCTGGCCGCCGAGCAGATCGCCGCCGAGGCCGGCCTGGAGATCGGGAACGCGGGCCTCGGCATTACCGAGCGGCTGGCCCGCCGGCACGGCATCCGGGTGACCGACCTGCCCGCCGGCCAGGGGGACGTCAAGCGGCGCTATGACGCCCGCGCCCGGGTGCTGTCGCTGTCGCCGCTGCTCAACCCCGGCCAGCGCGCCTTCCAGCTGGCCACCCACCTGGCCTCGGTGGAGATGTCCGAGCAGATCGACGAGATCGTCACCGACGCGCGGGTGTCCAGCGACGAGACCCGCCTGCTCACCCGCATCGGGCTGGCCAGCTACTTCGCGGGCGCCATGATCCTGCCCTACCGGCCGTTCCTGGACGCCGCGGAGGAGCTGGGCTACGACATCATGCTGCTCCAGCGCCGCTTCCACGTCGGCTACGAGACCGTCTCGCACCGGCTCAGCACGCTCCAGCGGCCCGGCGCCCGCGGCGTGCCGTTCATCTTCGTGCGCGTCGATCGGGCCGGCAACATCTCCAAGCGCCAGTCCGCCACCAGCTTCCACTTCTCCCGGGTCGGCGGCTCGTGCCCGCTGTGGAACGTCTACGAGGCGTTCGCGCACCCCGGCGAGATCCAGACCCAGCTGGCCCAGATGCCCGACGGCCGCAGCTACCTGTGGATCGCCCGGACCGTGTCCCGCCGCTACGGCGGCTACGGCGCGCTGGGCAAGACGTTCGCCATCGGGCTGGGCTGCGACCTGCGGCAGGCCCAGCGGCTGGTGTACTCGCACGGCCTGGACCTGGCCAGCCCGTCGGCGCTGGTGCCGATCGGGCCCGGCTGCAAGGTCTGCGACCGGGACTCCTGCCCGCAGCGTGCCTTCCCGGCCATCGGCAAGCCCGTGGACGCCCTGCCGGCACAGAGCAGCTTCATCCCGTACGCCAGCGGCGCGATATAGTGGTGGTACACCACTAATAAAAGGAGCTGAGCGCCATGACCGAGCCTGTTGAGACAGAGTCAGCGCAGCCGCGGGTGGCCCTGATCACCGGGGCGAACAAGGGCATCGGCTACGAGATTGCCCGCCAGCTCGGCGAGCTGGGCATCATCGTGCTGCTCGGCTGCCGCGACCTGGACCTGGGCGAGGCGGCCGCCGCCCGGCTGGCAGCCGGCGGCATCGACGCCCGCCCGCTGGCCCTGGACGTGACCGACCCCGGCTCGGTGGCCGCCGCGGCCGCCGCCGTCGGCGACCGCTACGGGCGGCTCGACATCCTGGTCAACAACGCCGGCATCTCGCTCGAGCATCCGCGGGTCGCGCCCAGCGACTACCCGCTGGCCCGGCTGGAGGCGACCTACGCCACCAACGTGTTCGGCGTCGTCACGGTGACCAACGCGTTCCTGCCGCTGCTGCGCCGGGCCCCGGCCGGCCGCATCGTCAACCAGTCCAGCTCCATGGGCTCGCTGGCGCTGGCCGCCGACTCCGGCTCGCCCTACGCCGGGCTGAACCTGCTGGCCTACAACTCCTCCAAGGCCGCGCTGAACTCCGTCACGCTGGAGTACGCCAAGGAACTGCGCGGCACCCCGGTCACGGTCAACGCCGCCGACCCCGGCTACTGCGCCACCGACCTCAACGGCCACCAGGGCTACCGCACCCCGGCCCAGGGCGCGGCCGCCGCCGTGGCGCTGGCCACGCTCGGCGCCGGCGGCCCCTCCGGCACCTTCGCCGGCGACCAGGGCCCGGTGCCGTGGTAGCGCCCGGCTAGCGCCGCCGCGCGGGCCGCCGGTTCGGGGACCGCGGCCTCGCGGGCGGCCCGGCCCGCATGGCACACTTCGCGTATATGCGGACGGGGCCAGGGGATCGGGGCAGGTGAGCGTCGCCAGGACGGATCGGCTCGCCGCGTTGCCGCCTTCCGCGCAGGTCCGCCGCGCCCGCAACGCCGTCGGGGTGACCTTCCTGGCCTCCGGGTTCGCGTTCGCGAGCTGGGCGGCCCGGATCCCGCAGGTCCGGACCCGGCTCGACGTGACCCCCGGCGTGCTGGGCCTGATCCTGCTGTGCATCGCCATCGGCTCGGCGGTGTCCATCCCGCTGTCCGGCGTGGTCATCGTCCGGATCGGGGAGGCGCGCACCGTCACCGTCACCGCGCTCATCGCCGCCATCGGGCTGGCCACGGTCGCCGTGGGTTACACCCGCGGCATCCCGCCGGTGGCCGCCGGCCTGTTCCTGTTCGGATTCGGCAGCGGGGCCTGGGACGTGGCCATGAACGTCCAGGGCGCCACGGTCGAGCAGGCCATCGGGCGGTCGGTGCTGCCCCGGATGCACGCGGGCTGGAGCATCGGCACGGTGGCCGGCGCCGCGGCGGGCACGGTGATGGTCGCCCTGCACGTGCCGGTCACCGCGGACCTGCTCGGGGTGGCGGTGGCCGTGGCCATCGCGGTGCCGGTGGCCACGCGCAGCTACCTGCCCCACCGCGCCCAGCCCGCCCGTACCGCCCGCCCGGAGCCCGGTGCCCGCGCGGCCGCTGCGCCCGCGGAGCAGGCCCCGCGCCGGGGCGTGCTCGCGGCCTGGACCGAGCGGCGCACCCTGATGATCGGGCTGTTCGTGCTCTGCGTCTCGGTCATCGAGGGGGTCGGCAACGACTGGCTCAGCCTGGGCGTGATCCAGGGCTATCACGCCCCGGCCGCGGTGGGCACGGCCGTGTTTGCCGCCTTCCTGGCCGCCATGACAGCCGGCCGCTGGTTCGGGCCCCGGCTCATCGACCGCTACGGCCGGGTCCGGGTGCTGCGGTCGGCCGCCGCCGTGGCCCTGGCCGGCCTGCTCCTGCTCGGCCTGGCCGGCTACCTGCCGGCCGCCTTCCTCGGCGCGGTGCTGATGGGGCTGGGCACGGCGCTCGGGTTCCCCGTCGGCCTGAGTGCCGCCGCCGACGACCCGGCCCGGGCCGCGGGCCGGGTCAGCGCCGCCTCGTCGCTGGGCTACGGGGCCTTCCTGGCCGGGCCGCCGCTCATCGGGCTCATCGCCGACCACGCGGGCGTGCTGCACGCACTGGCCTGCGCGGGCGTGCTGCTGGTGGCGGCGCTGTTCCTGAGCCAGGCCACCGCGCCGATCCGCCCGGAGCCCGTCTACCCGGAGACGACCCGGATCCCGTAGCGCTCCCCGACCTGGTGGCGCTCCGCGTCGGTGGCCGCCGCGTTGATCTCGGCGAAGTAGGCCTCGACGCCCGCGGGGACGGCGATCAGCAGCAGCCGAGCCGGCTCGCCCGCCGACCAGAACCGGTGCGGCAGGCCGCGCGGCAGGAACACGAAGCTGCCCGGCCCGGCGTCGTAGGCGTCGCCGCCGCAGCGCACCGAGATGGCGCCGTCCAGCACGTAGAAGCACTCGTCCTCGTGCTCGTGCACGTGCAGCGGCGGCCCGCCGCTGATGCTGGTCTCGAACACGCTGATCGCCCCGCCGGTGGACTGCCGCGACGCCTTGAGGCCCGGATCGCCGGCCAGGCCCGCGCCGGCCGGGGTGACGTATGCGGCCAGGAAGTCGGTCATGGGTCCATGATCCCGCCCGCTCCGGGGCGGGCCGGGCCGGCATCAGGGACAACTGAGGGATTATCCCGATGCCCCGCGCTCCGCGACCTGCCAGGCTCGGACCCGTCCTGCCGGCCGACGACAGCCCTGGATGGTGAGCTTTCTCATGCCCCGCGGTGTTCCTGCATGACCAGTCGCGTAGTTCCCGGCGGGGCGGCCCGGGGCGAGCCGGAGGCGGGCGAGCAGGAGCCGGAGCGCCCGGCCGCGGCCGGCCCCGGCGGCGCCGGGCCGATCTTCGGCTGGACCTGGCTGGAGCGGCCGCGGGCCCGCCGGGCGGTGTGGGCGGTGCTCGCCGCCGAGATCATCACCGTGGCCGTGTTCTCGGTGGTGTACCGGCCGTTCGACCTGAACATCTACCTGTGGGGCGGCCGGTCCGTGACTCACGGGCTGCGGCTCTACCAGGTCATGGCCGACCGCAACTGGTTCACCTACCCGCCGTTCTCGGCTTCCCTGTTCACCCCGCTGGACGCGGTCCCGCAGGTGCTCGTCCAGCTGGCCTGGGGCCTGGGCACCATCGCCGCGATCGCCTGGGCCGCCCTGATCTGCCTCCGGCTGGCCGGGTACCGGCCCTCGCGCACCGAGGTCGCCGCGGTGACCGTGGCCGGCGTGACCCTCGAGCCCATGTACCACACCCTGTTCCTGGGCCAGGTCAACGTGTTCCTGATGGCCCTGGTGCTGGCCGATATCGGGCGGGCCGCCCGCGGTCGGCCGGCCGGCATCGGCACCGGCCTGGCCACCGCGATCAAGCTGACTCCCGCCATCTTCATCGTGCTGTTCCTGCTCACCCGGCGGATCAGGGACGCGGTCACCGCCGTGGCCACCCTCGGCGCCTGCATCCTCATCGGGTTCCTGGTCGACCCCGCCGCGTCGCGGCTGTACTGGAGCAGGCTGTTCTACGACACCCGGCGCGTCAACGTGCCCTACATCAGCGACCAGTCGGTGTACTCGGCGTTCGTGCGGATCATGGGCGGCGCGTCGCACGTCGGCGGCTGGTTCCAGGTCATCCCGCTGGTCCTGGGCGCCGCCGGCCTGATCGTGGCAGCGACGCTGGCCCGGCGCGGGGACTGGCTGGCCGGCGCCGCGGTGACCGGCGGCACCGGCCTGCTGGTCTCGCCGATCTCCTGGACCCACCACTGGGTATGGATCCTGCCCGCGCTGATCGTGGTGCTGCGCGGCGGCCGGGGAGCGCGGATCGGCGCGGCCGCGGCGTACGCGCTGTTCGTGCTGGCGCCCATGTGGTGGACCCCGCACCCCGGCGCGGGCGGCACCGGTCAGTTCGGCGTGCACGGCCTGCTCACGCCCGTGGCCAACTGCTTCATGATCGCCGGGCTGGTGTTCCTGGGCTACATGACGGTGCGGACCATCCGGCCCGGCCCGGCGCCCCGGAGCCGTGACCCGGCCGGCGTGCTGGCGACAGGTGTTCATCGTCGCTTCGCAGGCCGGCCCTGATCGCCTGATGACGGCGGCTGCGAAAATACTGGCATGCCGTGGATCGAGCTTGAGGGTGCCGTCAACGTGCGCGACCTGGGCGGCCTGCCCGCCGGCAACGGCGACCGGACGGTCGCCGGCCGGCTGCTGCGCGCCGACAATCTCCAGGAACTGACGCCGTCCGACATCGCCCGGCTCGTGCACGACATCGGCGTGACCACCATCGTGGACCTGCGCAGTACCGCCGAGCTGACCTCCGAGGGCCCCGCGCCGCTGGACGCCGTCGCGGGCGTGCGGCACGCGCACCACCCGGTGCTGCCCGAGCTGGGCGCGACCACGGACGCGGTGGCCGATGTGCTGCTGACCCGCGCCGGCCAGGACCGGTCCCGGTACCCGAGCGATCCGGTGGCCGGGCACTACCTGGGCTACCTGGAGGACCGGCCCGACCAGGTCGTGGCCGCGCTGCGCAGTATCGCCACCTCGGCCGGCGCGGCGCTGGTGCACTGCGCCGCGGGCAAGGACCGCACCGGCGTGGTGGTGGCCGTCGCGCTGACCGCGGTCGGGGTGCCCGCTGAGGTGGTGGTGGCCGACTACGCGGCGACGGGGGAGCGCACCGAGCAGATCGTGGACCGGCTGCGCCGGTCGCCGACCTACGCCGACGACATCAACAGCAAGGACGCCCGGTCGCACCGGCCGCGGCCGGAGACCATGGCGGCATTCCTGGACCAGGTAGAGGCCCGGCACGGCGGGGTCACCGCCTGGCTGGCCGGGCAGGGCTTCGGGGCCGAGGACGTGAGCCTGCTGGCGGCCCGGCTCCGCCAGCCGTGACCCTGCCGCCCGGCTGATCGCGGCCCGGCTGATCGCGGACCGGGATCAGGTCGCGAGCAGCCCGTCGACGTCCGCCTGGATCTCCTCGGGCGTGACCGTGGGCTCGTAGCGGCGCACGACGCTGCCGTCGGGGTCGATGAGGAACTTGGTGAAGTTCCACTTGATCTCGTCGGTGTCCAGCGCCTCGGGCCGGGTCTTCTGGACGTGCTCGTACAGGAAGCCGTAGGCCGGGCCGAAGTCACCGGGTGCCTGCTCGCGCAGGTAGGCGTACAGCGGGTCGGCGCCGTCGCCGTTCACCTCGATCTTGGCCAGCACCGGGAACGTGACGTCGTAGCTGGTCGAGCAGAACTCCTGGATCTCGGCATCGCTGCCCGGCTCCTGCTGGCCGAACTGGTTGCACGGGAAGCCGAGCACCTGCAGGCCGCGCTTCCCGGCCTCGCGGCTGAGCGCCTCCAGGCCCTCGTACTGCGGCGTCAGCCCGCACTGGCTGGCCACGTTGACGATCAGCAGCCACTGGCCCGCGTAGTCGCGCAGGTCGCTGGTGCCGCCGTCGGCCGTCCCGACGCTGAAGTCATGCACGTTCATGAGCCCGTCCCGCTGCTCGGGGGCTGATCCCGCGCGTGCGGGGCCCGGGGAATTACCCTGACCATACAGCGCCGCCCGGCCGGTCAGGCCGGCGGCAGGACTCGTCCAGCGTGATGAATCGTCGCGGCCGTGGCGGCCTGGCTGGTTGATAGGGTTTGGTAGGTATTTTCCAGGGCGGCGCCGGGGGACGTAGGTGCATCTGCCGGCTTGTTGGAGGGAAGCGTTATGACGGAGTTCCCACCCGAGGTCGGCGGCAGCAGCGCGCCTGCCGGACGGCCAGAGACGGACGCGGCGCCGACGCCGGCGCCGGCCGAGCGGCAGGAGACCGGCGGCCCGAACCGGACCCCGCGCAGCGAGATCGGCCCGGCCGTATCGGCCAACCGCAAGAAGGAGCCGGTGCTCCTGCTCGACCTGTCGACCTCCATGGACTGGAGCGCCACCGACGAGCAGAACCTGCCGGACTGGCCCGACGCGGGCAGCCGGCGGGCCATCGTCATCGGCGCGCTGGCCGGCCTGGTCCGGGCGCTGGAGGACGAGGACACCGAGGCCGCGGCCGAGCAGGCGGGCGGCAGCGACGAGCGCGGCGGGCTGATGACCCACGGGTTCGCCAACGCTCACGTGGAGATCGGCGACCTCAACTCCTCGAACCTGGAGCGGCGGCTCAACGCCATCCAGTGGGGCGGCCGGACCTACATCATGCCGGCCTGGAAGGCGGCGCTGGCCGACTACGACGAGGAGTTCGGCGACCGCGATCCCGACGAGCAGCCGGTCATGGAGACCGTCATCATCACCGACGGCGAGGCCGACGACTGGCAGGACTTCGGGGCCGTGCTGGAGAAGGCCACCGCCAAGCGGGTGTTCGTGGTCGCGATCGTGGGTCACGGGCCCAAGCACGACGCGACCCTGCAGGCCTACCAGGCGGCGGCGCAGAAGAACCAGTCGCAGGACAAGTTCGGCAAGTCCCACGTCAAGGTGGTGTCGTTCGACTCGGTGACCGACCCCGGGGAGATCGCCACCGACCTCATCACCATGGTCGTCTGACCGCGGCCTTCTGAGCGGCGCGGGGCGCCGCCGACTGCCGCTCAAGGTCAGCCCGGCGCCCCGCCGCCCGGCCCGTCCCGCACGCCGCGGACGACCTGGTCGGTGAGAGCCTGCTGGAACGCGGGCGCGGTGCTGTCCTCGCCGCGGTTCCACCGGCCCAGCGTGGCAATCATGATCGCACCGAGGATGGCATTGGCCGCGTCCACCGGATCGCCGGCCGACAGCTCGCCCGCCGCCGCGCCGTCGGCCAGGATCTCCCGCAGCGGCATGACCAGCAGCGCGTCCTTGGCCGCCAGCACCGGGCCGAGCCCGTCGCTGGCCCCCGCGAAGGACAGCAGGCCGGCGCACACGCCCGGCTCGCGGCCCAGGAATCCGGTCAGCGCGGTCACCGCCGCCCGCAGCCGGGCCGCGGGCGGCTGGCCCGCCGCCACCGCCGTCTCGATGGCCGCGCTGGCCGCGGTCACGTGCTGCTGGAGCAGGAAGCCGATCAGGTCGTCCCGCCCGGAGAAGTAGTAGTACAGCGTGGCCCGCGCCGAGCCGATCAGGGCAGCGACGTCCTCCAGGCGCAGTTCCCGGCCGGGCCGCAGGATCTCCTCGCTGGCCCCGACCAGGCGCCGGGCCAGTTCCGCGGGCGGTGACTTCACGGCTCTCATCGTAGGACCTTGATCGCGACTGCGGTCTAGATTACAGTCTAGACTGTGATCCAAGACGATCGAGATAATGGCGACCGGGCGGCCGCAGCGCCCGCGATCCGACGAGGCTGGACCGCCGCGGACATCCCCGACCTGACCGGCCGCACGGCGGTCGTCACCGGGGCCAGCAGCGGCACCGGCTACGAGATCGCGCTGGCCCTGGCCGCCCGCGGCGCGCACGTCGTGCTGGCCTCCCGCGACCACGACCGGACGGCCGCCGCGGCGGCCAGGATCCGGCTCACCGCGGTCCGGGCCAGCGTCGAGCCGCAGGTGCTCGACCTGGCCTCGCTGGCGTCGGTACGCCGGTTCGCCTGCCGCTCGCCGGCCGGCCCGGCGGGCTGGACCTCCTGGTCAACAACGCCGGGATCGCCGGCGGCCCGCGCCGCCTGACCGCGGACGGGTTCGAGGCGCACCTGGGCACCAACCACCTCGGGCACTTCGCGCTCACCGGGCTGCTGCTGCCCGCGCTGCTGGCCCGGCCCGGCGCGCGCGTGGTGACCATGTCCACCGGGCTGGCCGCCCAGGCGCGGATCGACTTCGACGACCCGCACAGCGAGCGGCGGTACCGGATGACCGCGGCCTACGGTCAGTCCAAGCTGGCCGGCCTGCTGTTCGCGGTCGAGCTGGACCGGCGCGCGCGGGCCGCCGGGACCGGGCTGGCCAGCCTGGCCACCCATCCCGGCGTGGCCCGGACCGGCCTGCTCACCGGCAAGAAGGCCGACTGGGGCCGGTCCCGGCGGGCCGCCGAGACGATGGTGCGGCTCGTCCAGCTGGTGCTCGCCCAGCCGCCGTCCAGGGCCGCGCTGCCCGCGCTGTACCAGGCCACCGACCCATCCGCCCGCGGCGGCAGCTACGTCGGCACCCGCGGGCACTTCCGCGGCGAGCCCGCGGTGACGCCGTTCCCGCCCGCCGCGCTGCGCCCGGACACGGCCGCGCGGCTGTGGCAGCTGTCGGAGCAGCTCACCGGCGTGGGGTACGGCGCGCTCAGCCAGCCGGCCGCGCGGGCCTGACCGCCGCGCTCAGGACGGGGTGGTCAGGACGGGGTGGTCGGGCAGGTGGCGTCGGCCATCCGGGCCGAGCGCGCCGAGCGCCGGGACAGCGGCGCGCGGCTCTTGTCGTCGCCGTAGATCCCGCTGACCAGGGGGGAGTGGGCCAGCCAGTAGGCCCCGGCGAACATCACCAGCAGCGAGAACGCCTCCAGCGGCCCCCAGGGCCCGCTGGTGCGCAGGCTGTCGCCGAAGATCCCGACGCCGATCAGGATGCTGGCCAGCGGGTCGACCAGCACGATCGAGGACTGGGAGGCCACGATCGGGCCCGCGTGGTAGGCGTTCTGGGCCAGGAACACCGCCAGCGCCCCGAAGGCGGCCAGCGCGTAGGTCTGCCAGTGCCGGTACAGCGAGGCCACGTCGTGGGCCGCGAAGTCAGCGACCGACTTGGTGCAGGCCGAGGTGAACGCGAAGCTGATCGCCGCGGCGGTCCCGAACATGGCCGCCCGCCACCAGGCCGGCCCGCGCAGCGCCAGCGCTATCGCCACCCCGATGGCCACCGTGCACGCGCCGCCCGCGATGAGCCACTCCCACAGCGGCGGCGTCTGCATGCCGTACTCGGGGTGCGCGAAGAACAGGAAGCCCGCCAGCCCGGCGGTCACCGCCAGTGAGCCCAGCCACTCGCGGCGGCCGACGCTGAA
Organism: uncultured Actinomycetota bacterium; assembly: GCA_963730265.1. Lineage (GTDB taxonomy): Bacteria > Actinomycetota > Actinomycetes > Streptosporangiales > Streptosporangiaceae > DASUBV01. Next base: position 1,281,582 of record CAVSRG010000009.1, on the reverse strand, counting down.
GCCGAACCAGGTGGCCAGCACCGCGACCAGGAACACCAGCTCGGTGGTCAGCACCGGCTGGACCTGGGACAGCCGCCCCAGGTGCAGGGCCGTGGCCTGGAGCAGGAAAGAGACGATCATCAGGGCGAAGCCCAGCAGCCAGATCTTCTTATGCAGGGCATGCACGATCAGGCTCAGTCGCAGGGTGGCGCTCTCCGGCGCCTTCTCGACCCCCATGCGCTGGAAAATGCTCGTCAGGGCGTTGGCCAGCGCTGCGCCCAGGGCCAGCACAAAGACCATCGATCCTCGCCTCGGCACAGCCGCACAGGCCGCGGGAAATGCCGGGAGTCGGCCGTTTTCCGTGGGTCCGTGCCGCTTAATTTAGTTGTACTATACATGCAGACCGGCGGATGAGGGAAACAGCGGCATGGACGATCAGTCACCCGAACGGGATTTCATCGGGGACGTCGAGCTCGAGCTGCTGAAACTCGTCCGGCACCTGGAGACCTTCGGGCGCCGCTGCTCACTGTACGTGCGCGTCGATCGCGCGGGCTACCTCGTTTTGCGCACGCTGGACGCCCTGGGCCCGGTCAGCGCCAACGGCCTGGCCCGCGCGCTCGGCCTCGACGCCTCCACCGTCACCCGCCAGATCACCGCCCTGGAGCGGCAGGCCTACGTGGAGCGCTGTGCCAACCCGGCCGACGGCCGGTCGTGCACCATCGTGCTCACCGCCGCCGGCCAGCGGGTCATGCGCGAGGTGGAGCGCGATCGCCGCGAGCAGATCCGGCTGCTGGTCAGCGATTGGGACGAGGACGGCCAGGCCAGCCTGGGGGAGTCCCTGAGCCGACTGAACGCCGCCCTGGTGGACAGCGCCAACCAGCCCGCCGACGACCGCCGCTCGGCCTAGCGCCCGTCCAGCTCGCGGCTGGCCTCAGCCAGGCAGCCGAGCAGCGGGGTGACGGCGGCGGGCGGGCGGCGCCCCGTGGCGGTGGCCGCGAAGACGTGCCGCACGGGCGCGTCGTCGGTGTGCAGGCGCAGGAGCGTGATGTCGGGCGGCACCGCCCGGGCCGCCAGCTCCGGGATGAGCGCCACGCCCAGGCCCGCGGCCACGCAGCCCAGCTTGGCCGTCCAGTCGGCGGTGACGATGTCCGCCCGCGGCCGGAAGCCGGGCGGCAGGCTGACCCGCATCAGGGTGTCCTCGGCGGTGGCCGAGCCCACGATGAACGGGTCGTCGGCGAAGTCGGCCAGCCGGGCGGTGCGCCGACCGGCCAGCCGGTGGCCGGCCGCCACCGCCATGAGCAGGTGCTCATCGAGCAGGTGGTGCAGGTCGAACCGGGCCGCGTCGAGTGGCTGGCCGGCCGGGGCGCTGACCACGGCCACGTCGGCGTCGCCGGCCCTCAGGTGCTCGAGCAGGGCGGGAGTCCGGCCCTCGGCCAGAGTCAGGGTGACGTCGGGGTGGGCCTGGCGGAAGGCGGCCAGGGCCCGGGGCACCAGCGCGGCCAGGGCGGTGGGGAACGCCCCGACCCGCAGCCGCCCGGCGCCCAGGCCGCGCAGCGCGTCCAGGTCGCGGCGGGCGGCGGCCAGGCGGCCGACCACGGCCTCGGCGTGCGGGAGCAGGCAGCGCCCCTCGTCGGTGAGGGTGACGCCGCGGGCCAGCCGGTCGAACAGCCGGGCGCCGGTCTGCGCCTCCAGCGTCGCCACCTGCCGGGACACCGCCGACTGGGTGAACCCCAGGGCCCGGGCGGCCGCGGTGACGGAGCCGTAGCGAGCCACGGCCAGGAAGGCCTCCAGCGATTCCAGCTGCACCAGATCATGCTAGTAGCGCATGTCTGCCATGCACGTTATTGGTTAGTCGCATAGATCGTGGCGGCCTAGCGTGACCGCCATGACCACGATCGCGTGCCTCGGACTGGGGCGCATGGGCGCGCCGATGGCCGGGCGGCTGCTGGCTGCTGGCCACCAGGTGCACGTCTGGGACCGCACGCCGGGCCGCGCGGTGGCGCTGGTGGCGGCGGGGGCCACGGCCGCGCCCACCCCGGCGGGCGCGGTGCGCGGCGCCGCCGTGGTGATCACGATGCTGACCGACGCGGCCGCGGTGGCGGAGGTGCTGTTCGGGCCGGACGGCGCGGCGGCCGCGCTGGTGCCGGGGGCGTGCCTGGTCCAGATGTCGACCATCGGCCCGGACGAGGTCCGCGATCTGGCCCGGCGGCTGCCGGGTGTCGTCCTGGTCGACGCGCCGGTCGCGGGCAGCGTGGCCGAGGCGGCGGCGGGGGAGCTGGTCATCCTGGCCGGCGGGACCGCCGAGGCCATCGGCCGGGCCGGGCCCGTGCTGGCCGCGCTGGGCACGCCGCGTCGGTGCGGCGGCCTGGGCGCCGGCGCTGCGCTCAAGCTGGTGCTCAACACCGCGCTGGTCACGGCGGTGGCCGCGCTCGCGGACGCGCTGGCGGTGGCGGCCGCGGCGGGCGTGGACCGAGCCGCGGCCCTGGACGCGCTGGCCGCCGGGCCGCTGGGTGGCGCGGTCGGCCGGGCTACCGCCGCCGGGGCCAGCTTCCCGGTCGCGCTGGCCCGCAAGGACCTGGACCTGGCCCGCCGCCAGCTCGGCGCCTCCGCCGTGCCACGGGCCGCGCCCGTGGCGCAGGCGGCGGCCCTGGCCCTGGCGGGCGTTCCCGATCAGTCGGCCGATCTGGCCGTCCTCGTCACGAAGGAGTAGCACAGCCATGAAACTGACCCTCGACAACCCGGCCAGCGTCGCGGCGCCGTTCGGCGACCGCTTCTCGCACGTGGCCCGCCTGGACCTGGCCGACGGCGCCCTGCTGATCCTGTCCGGCCAGGTCGGCGTGGACGACAACGGCGCAGTGGTCGCGCCGGGCGACGCGGCCGCCCAGACCGAGCGGATCTTCGAGCTGATCAGCGGGCTGCTGGCCGCGCACGGCGCCACGCTGACCGACGTGCTGCACGTCCGCACGTTCATGACCAGCCTCGATGACCTGCCGGAGTACGGCCGGGTCCGGGATGGCTACTTCGCCGGGCCCAAGCCGGCCAGCACCACGGTCGAAGTCAGCCGGCTGTTCCTGCCCGGCGCGGTGCTGGAGGTGGAGGTGACCGCGGCGGTGCCGCCCGGCCGCTGATCGCCCGGCCGCTGGCCCGCCCCGCGCCAGCCGGCCCGGTGCCCGCCGCCGTCAGTCACATTCGCGCCCTGCCCGGTGTCAGCAGGGCAGACTCGCGGATCGTGATCGACGAAGGAGCATCTCATGAAGGTTTTCGTGGCGGGCGCCAGCGGTGCCATCGGCACCCGGCTCGTACCCCAGCTCATCAGCCAGGGCCATGAGGTGACCGGGACCTGCCGGTCACCGGGGCACGCCGAGCGGATCCGGGCGCTCGGCGCCGAGGCGGTCGTGCTCGACCTGCTCGACGCCGGCGCCGTCCGCCAGGCCGTGCTGGCCGCCCAGCCCGAGGCGATCATCCACCAGGCGACGGCGCTGGCTGACGCGCGCTTCACCCGCAGCCTGGACAAGAGCTTCGCGCCGACCAACCGGCTGCGCACCGAGGGCACCGACGCGCTGCTGGCCGCGGCGCGGGAAGTCGGCGTGCGGCGGCTGGTGGCGCAGAGCTTCGCCAACTACCGCTACGCGCGCGAGGGTGGGCCGGTCAAGGCCGAAACCGACCGGCTCGACCCCGCGCCTCCGGCCTCGGCCCGGCTGACCAACGAGGCGATGACCCACGTGGACGAGGCGTTCACCGCGGCGGGCGGGATCGCGCTGCGCTACGGCGGCTTCTACGGCGCGGCCAACGACGGGCTGCTCGGCCCGGTGCGTAAGCGGCAGTTCCCGGTCATCGGCGACGGCGCCGGGATCACCTCGTTCATCCACCTGGACGACGCGGCCGCCGCGACCGTACTGGCGCTGGAGCATGGCGCCGCGGGCCTCTACAACATCACCGACGACGAGCCCGCCCCCATGCGCGAGTGGCTGCCCGCCATGGCCAGCGCGCTCGGCGCCCGGCCGCCGCGCCGGATCCCGGAGTGGCTGGCCCGGCTGTTCATGGGCGACGCCCTGAGCATGATGACGCAGGCGCGGGGCGCGTCCAACGCCAAGGCGAAGCAGGAGCTGGGCTGGACGCCGCGGTACCCGAGCTGGCGTCAGGGCTTCCCGGCCGCCTACGGGACGGCGGGTGCCCGCGCCGGGGCGGACAGCCGCCGCTGACGGCCATTGGCCGGCCGGGCCGGGGCTGCGATGCTGAGCCTGGGCCCGGTGGCGAGCCAGGCCCGGGAGGGGAGAGGTCCCGGTGCTCGACGACCTGGAGTACGACGACAGCGACGCGCCCACCATCGGCCTGGTGCCGGACGGCGTCTCCTGGGCCGAGGTGCGGGACCACATCAAGCTGGCCCACGCCCCGATGCTGGTCCCGCCCGCGGGCGGCGGCGACTACACCGGCGCCTACTGGACCGGCACGGACATGGTGCTGGCCCGGGAACTGGGCCCCGATCAGGACGAGGCCCTGGCCGAGTTCCGCGACTACCTCCGCGACCACGGCGAGATCTGACCGCGCCTGCGACTCAGCCGATCCAGGTCACGTCGATCAGCGTGACGATGTGTCGCGCATCGGTCCGGTAGATCACCGCTGGGCCCGTGCCGCCGCCAGCCTTGCTCGCCAGCCGGGGATGGCGTCCTCGGCCGGCACGGTCCGGGCGCTGCCGCTCCGGACCGCCTCGAGCTCCTCGTAGTACCCGTCCGCTTTGGTCGCGATAGCAGTCAGCCGCCAGGCATGCAGGAGGCGCCGCAAGGACCGGTACCCGGCCGGATCGTGGGCGGCGTCCACGGCCTCGTGATACTGACGCAGAAACTGAGCCCGTTCCTGCTCAGGCAGGTCGCGGAGAATCACCTCAGGGTCATTCGAGTCCTCGCCCCGAACCAGCTCAGCCGCCATGTCATCCAGGCTACGCGCCCTGAGTGTCGGCGTTCGGCAGGACGCGCTAGCCGGTGCCAGGTGCGATGTCCCGTTTACCCACAGCGGGGCGTGGGTTTCTGTACATCCAGGAGCCAGCCCGCTGGCAGGAGCCGGTCGCCGTCATGAGCGTGGAAACTGGTCAGCGATATTCGCTGACGGGTTTCCGCGCTGATGGACCACCCCGTTCCGGCGATGCCGCGGGACGTGATCCGGCCGGCCGTAAGGCGCACCAGCCCGGATCGTGCATATGGACAGCGACCCGATCTGATAACAGCAAGAAGCGCGGGCGCGCTGCGGGGGGACCGGGTCCGGGCCAGGACGGCCAGCCGCCGGGAGCGGCCCCGGCCGGGCCCGGTAAGCCGACGCCCAGGCTGCCCTTGGCACCGGCCTCGAAGACGCGGAAGGGCAGGAACCGCCGCGCCACCAGCCCGAACCGCTCGCCGGGCTTGCCGACCGACACCCGGCGCGGCGGCCGCCGCGCGTCCAGCACCCGCTGGACGACCGCGGCCACGTCGCCGGCCGGGGCGCCGTTGGCCTCGTCCCGCTCCATCATCCCGACCGCCTTGGTCAGCGCGGCCGCGTAGACGGGGTCGCCGTCGGCGGCCGCGGCCCGCTGGCGGCTGGCGGTGAAGTCGGTGGCGATGTTGCCGGGCTGGACCAGGGTGACGTGGATGCCGAACGGCTCGACCTCGTAGGCCAGGCCCTCGGCCAGCCCCTCGAGCGCGAACTTGCTGGCGCTGTAGAAGGCCTGGAACGGGATGCCGAGCACCCCGCCGATGGAGCTGAGCAGCACGATCCGGCCGCCGCCCCGCTCGCTGCCCTGGTCGCGCATGGGGCCGAGCACGGCCTGCACGGTCCGCACGCTGCCCCAGAAGTTGGTCTCGACCTGGGCCTTGGCCTCGGCCACGGTGGTGTGCTCGACGGCGCCGGCGATGCCCCAGCCGGCCGCGGCGACCAGCGCGTCGATGCGGCCGTGCTCGGCCAGCACGCCGCGCACCCCGGCGGCGACCGCCTCGTCGTCGTCCACGTCCATGACCAGGCCGGCCCACCGGCCAGAAGACGAGGACGTGCCGCGGCGGCTGGCGCCGGTGACGGTCCAGCCCGCGGCGGCGAGCCGGTCGGCGCAGGCCCGGCCGATCCCGGCGGACGCGCCGGTGACCAGCGCCACCCGGCTCTGCTCAGCCATCCAAATCAGCCATCCGAATCAGCCATCCAGTCCCACCTCTCAGCCATGACCGCGGAAGTCCGCCAGCGAATATCGCTGGCGGACTTCCGCGATGACGAAACCAGTCGCTAGGACTCGGTGCCGAAGGCCTGGATCTCGGCCCGCTCGGTCTCGCTCAGCTCGCGCGGCACGTCACCCTTGGCCATCTTGGCGCTCTGCACCTGGTGCCGGATGCCCTCGACAATCTCGGGGTTGGCCAGCGTGGTGACGTCGCCGACGTCGGTGAAGTTGGACACCGACGCGATCACCCGGCGCATGATCTTGCCGGACCGGGTCTTGGGCATGTCCGGCACGATCCACACGTTCTTCGGCCGGGCGATCTTGCCGATCTCCACCTCGATGGCCTTGGTGACCTTGGCTTCCATGCCGTCGGGGCTGACGCCGGGCTTGAGCGCGATGTACATCTCCACGGCCCGCCCGCGGATGTCGTCCACCACCGGCACCGCGGCGGCCTCGGCCACCTCGGTCACGGTCAGCGACGCGGACTCCAGCTCCTTGGTGCCCAGCCGGTGGCCGGCCACGTTGATGACGTCGTCCACGCGGCCCAGGATCCGGTAGTACCCGTCGGCGGCCTGGAGCGCGCCGTCGCCGGCGAAGTACGGCCAGTCGTGCCAGTCCTTGCTGTCGGAGTCGGCGCAGTACTTGCGGTAGTACACGTCGATGAACCGCTCGGGCTGGCCCCAGATGGTCTGCATGATGCCGGGCCACGGGTTGCGGATGCAGATGTTGCCGGCCTTGCCGCTGCCGGCCGGGATCTCGTTGCGGTCCTCGTCGTAGATCACGCCGAAGTTGCCCAGCGTCGTCGGGCCGCAGCTGCCGGGCTTCATGGGCTGGAGCGCGGGCAGCGTGCTGCCCATGAACCCGCCGGTCTCGGTCTGCCACCAGGTGTCCACGATGGCGGCCTCGCCCTTGCCCACGGACTGGTAATACCAGCGCCAGACCTCGGGCTCGATGGGCTCGCCCACGGTGGTCATGTGCTTGAAGTGGTAGTTGTACTTGGCCGGCTCGTCCGGGCCGACCTTGCGCAGCATCCGGATGGCGGTCGGCGAGGTGTGGAAGATGTTCACGCCGAGCTTCTCCGCGATGCGCCAGGGCCGTCCCGCGTCGGGGTAGTTCGGGGTGCCCTCGTAGATCACGGTGGTGGTGCCGAGCGCCAGCGGGCCGTAGACGATGTACGAGTGGCCGGTGATCCAGCCGATGTCGGCCATGCACCAGTACATGTCGTCGGGGTGGATGTCCTGGTAGTACTTGGACGTCCCGGCCACGTAGGACAGGTAGCCGCCGGTGGAGTGCTGGGCGCCCTTGGGGCGGCCGGTCGTGCCGCTGGTGTACATCAGGAACAGCGGGGCCTCGGCGGGCAGGGAGACCGGGGCGACGACCTGGCCGCGGAAGTCCTCCAGCACGTCGTTGACGAAGAAGTCCCGGCCGTCGGTCATCGGGGTGTCGGAGACATACTGGCCGGGCTGGCGGCGCCACACCAGCACCTTGTCGACTTCCTGGCCCTGCCGCGATGCCTCGGCCAGCGCCTCGTCGGCCTTGACCTTGTGGTCGATCATGGCGCCGCTGCGGTAGTAGCCGTCCATGGTGATCAGCACCCGGCTGCCGGAGTCGGCGATGCGGGTGCCGCAGGCGTTGCCGCTGAACCCGCCGAACACCTGGGAGTGGATCACGCCGAGGCGGGCGCAGGCCAGCATGGTGATCGGCAGCTCGGGCACCATCGGCATGTGCAGGGTGACCCGGTCGCCGGTCTTCAGGCCGGCGAAGTCGCGCAGCACCGCGGCGAACTCGTTCACCCGGCCGAGCAGCTCGCCGTAGGTGATGTGCACTGGCTCGTCGGACTCGGGCTCGGACACCCAGATGATGGCGTCCTTGTCCGGCCGGGCCTCCGCGTGCCGGTCGACGCAGTTATAGCTGGCGTTCAGCTTGCCGCCGACAAACCACTTCCAGAACGGCGGGTTACTGGTGTCCAGAGTGGTATGCCAGGTCTCATCCCAGGTCAGCAGGTCCGCGTATTCCTTGAAGCAGTCCGGGAACTTCTCCTCGGTAAACCGGTCGAAGATGGCCGGGTCATTCGCATTAGCCTGCCTGACGAACGCCTCGGGCGGCTCGTAGTACTCCTCCTCGCGCCAGTGCACCGCGATCTGAGCCTCAGAGACCTGCGACTCCGGAGTTTCTGTCATTCTCGCTCCTCCAGCCGGAAATTGAATCCGCGCGCTGCGGCGGCGCAGCACCTGAGACGGGCCGGGCTCAGGGCCGGAAACGGCTTCCGCCCGGCCGGGAAACACCGGGCCACCCCGGTGAGCGCGAGCGCCGCGCGCGGGCCAGCCGCCGGGCCGCAGGACAGGACCGCATCACGGGCGGGCCGCGGGACGCGCGCCAGGCGCACCCGGGCCTTAGCCGGGCATCGCCCGGCTACCCATGACAACCCTGTCATGCTGCCCCCACACACTACGGGAGCCTCAATCGTATCGCCGGAGGACAACACCCAACAGGCCCGTCGATGCCGCCGCCGTCAAGCGCATCGTTCCTGGTAAGACGGGTTGACAGCGGCGCGATCGACGGTAAGTTTCTGCCCAGTCCGCCGCCGGGCCAGCCGGTCAGGGCGGTCAGCCGGGCCAGGCCTGTGCCAGAGCCGGGTGCTGTTCTGCCCGCCTCGCGCCAGGCGCAGGAACGGGGGCGGTGCTCAGGCCCAGGCTGGACGGGGGGTTGGACCCAGGAGGGGCCCGGGGTACCCAGTAGACAACGGAGAGCGATCCTGTTACCGGCGGGACGCGATCCGGTCCGAAGGGTGTCCCGGGTCCTCTTCCTGTTATGAAGTATGGAACTGTGGTCCCCCGTGGATCCCCGTGATCCCCGGGAACCGCCGCACCGATCTGGACGTTTGGTGACGCATGGATCCGGTTTACCCGTCGACATACGCCTGAGGCAGGCTCAGTGACCTTCACCAGTCCCGAACGCGGCCCGATCGGACACGTGGCCGTCGTCATACCCACCTACAACGAACTCGCCAATCTCGAGGACATCGTGACGCGGGTGCGCGCGGCTGTTCCCGCCGCCGACATCCTCGTCGTGGATGACAACAGCCCGGACGGAACCGGCGAGCTGGCCGACAAGCTGGCCGCCGACGACGACCATGTTCGCGTGCTGCACCGGGCGGGCAAGGGCGGCCTCGGCGCGGCCTACGTGGCGGGCTTCGGGTGGGCCCTGGAGCGCGGCTACGGGACGCTGGTCGAGATGGACGCCGACGGCTCGCACGACCCGGCCGACCTGCCGCGGCTGCTGGCCGCGCTGGAGGACGCCGACCTGGTGGTCGGGTCCCGCTGGGTACCGGGCGGCGTCGTGGTCAACTGGCCGAAGTCACGCGAGATCCTGTCTCGCGGCGGCAACGCCTACACCCGGCTGATGCTCGGCATCGGCGTGCACGACGCGACCGGCGGCTACCGCGCCTACCGGGCGGACACGCTGCGCGCCATCGACCTGCCCCAGGTCCAGTCGCAGGGCTACTGCTTCCAGATCGACCTGACGCTGCGGACGGCCCGGGCCGGGCTCGAGATACGCGAGGTGCCGATCACGTTCACCGAGCGGACCCGCGGCGCGAGCAAGATGAGCCGCGCCATCGTGGCCGAGGCGCTGTGGCGGGTAACCCAGTGGGGCCTGCGCCAGCGGCTGAGCGGCAGGCCCCGCAACTCCAGGCAGTCCTAGACGCAGTCCTAGGCGCTCTTGCGCTGCCGCGTCGAGTGCGTCGTCCGGGCCGGCTGGGCGGCGTGCCCGGACCCGCGCTCACCGCGGATGATCGCCAGCCGCTCGGCCAGCACTTCCTCCAGGTCAGCGAGCGTGCGGCGCTCCATGAGCATGTCCCAGTGACTGCGCGGCGCCTTGGCCTTCTTCGGAGTCGGCAGGTCGCCGGTAGCGGTGAAGGCGGTCGCGCCGCAGACCCGGCACTCCCAGTTCGCGGGCAGCTCAGCCTCGGCGGAGAAGGGCACCGTGAATCTGTGGCCCTTCGGGCACTCGAAAGCAACCTCCTGGCGCGGAGCCAGGTCTGTGTTACGGTCGTTCTCGTAGCTCGTAGCTCCGAGTCTGGTACCGCGAAGTGCGCGTTCCGCCATAAGTTCCACTGCCTCTCAGGCGCCCAGCCGTCCCTGTTGACAACGGTGAGTTCCCGGACAAGATTCCCGGCCAGCCGAGTTTCCAACCCCCTGGGCCGCTACATCTGCGCCAGCCGGGGCAATTCGCGGGTATCTAGGCCGCCCCGGGGTTCCACTGGCCGCGGGCTGATCATCAGCTCGCGCAGCGCCTCGATCTGGTCGGTCATGATCCCGTCCACGCCCAGGTCGAGCATGGCCGCCATGATCTTCGGGTCGTTGACCGTCCACACATGCACCTGCAGCCCGGCGGCGTGGGCCCGGCGCACGATACCGGGGCGTCGCCAGCCCGTAGGGGATCTGGGTGCACCGGATCGACAGCCGGGCGAAGCGGCCGGCCAGCGCGCGGGCCGGGATGCCGTACCGGATCAGGCCGATGCCCGGCGGCGCGGTGGCCATGCAGACCGGGCGGGCCGCGGCCTGCCCGGCCAGGGCGTGGCGGGTCGCGCCCAGCCGCCGCCCGGAGAACGAGGTGACGCAGACCCGGTCCCAGGTCCCGGTGCGCCGCGATCACCTCGGCCAGCGGCCCGATGACCGGGGCGTCCTTCACGTCGATGTTGAACCGCACGTCGGGCCAGGCGCCGAGCAGGTCGGCCAGCAGCGGGATCGGCTCGGTGCCGCCGATCCGGGCCCTGGCCACCTGCTCCCAGGGCAGCTCGGCGATCCGCCCGGCGGCGTCGGTCACCCGGTCCAGGGTCTTGTCGTGGAACGCCACCACCTGGCCGTCGGCGGTGGAGTGCGCGTCGGTCTCCAGGTAGGCGTAGCCCAGCTTGACCGCGTGCTCGAACGCGAGCCAGGAGTTCTCCGCGAAGTGGGAGGCCCCGCCGCGGTGCGCGAACGCGATCGGGCGCGGATGATCAAGGAATCCAGGCGGCACGGGACCAGTATGCCGGGTCAGTCCTCGCGGTCCGGCCCGGTATCAGGCCCGGCCTCCGGCGTGTCCAGGGCGCCCGGGCCGGCCCACTCCCGGCGCCGGGCCTCGGCCAGTGCGATGGCTGCGGCCACGGCCACGTTCAGCGACCCGACCTTGCCCGCCTGCGGAATGTAGGCCACCGCGTCCGCCGCGGCCAGCAGCGCCGCCGAGCAGCCCCGGTCCTCGTTGCCCAGGGCCAGGCAGATGTCGCCCTCCAGCGGCGCCTCGTGCAGCGGCACCGCCCCGCTGGCCAGCTCCACCGCGATGACCCGCAGGCCCGCGGCCCGGGCCGCGGCCACCCCGGCCCGGCCATCGGGCAGCTGCTCCCACGGCAGGTAACGGTCGGTGCCCAGCGCGGTCTTGCGGGCCGAGGGATGCTCCGGGGTGGCGCTGGCCCCGCACAGCCACAGCTGGTCGACGCCGAACACGGCCGCGGTCCGGATGATCGAGCCCACGTTGAACGGCTGGCCCACCGACTCCAGCAGCAGCCCGACCCGGGCCCCGGTGCGTCGGCGCCAGGACCGGTTCAGCCGCTTGACGTCGGTCGACCCGAGCTGCCGTCGTCCGGCGTCTGCCGTCGTCATGCTGCAGCCTCCCTGGTCACCTTCAGTACCCGGTAGCCCGACCGGGCCGCGAACCGGTCCGCCGCCCAGCCCGCCTCGGCCAGCCAGCGCTGGAGCGAGTCCGAGCCCAGGTTGCGCTGCACGACCAGGAACGCCTCGCCGTCCGGCGCCAGCCGGCCCAGCCAGGCGGACAGCAGCTCGTGCAGGGCCGCCTTGCCGATCCGGATCGGCGGGTTGGACCAGATCAGCCCGAAGCTGCGCGGCAGATCCGGGTCATCGGGAGCCACGCAGCGGACGTTGGCCAGCCCGGCGGCACCCTTGTTAATGGAGCAGAGTCTGAGCGCCCGGCTGTTCACGTCCGTGGCCCACACCCTGGCCCCGGGCGCCCGGCTGGCCAGCACCAGGGCCAGCGGCCCGTATCCGCAGCCCAGGTCGAGCAGGTCCCCGGTCGCGGGCGGCGGCGGAGCGGTCTCGAGCAGCAGCCGGCTGCCGGGGTCGAGGCGGCCGGGCGAGAAGACCCCGGCGTCGGTCTGCAGGGCCAGGTGCACGTCGGGCAGGACCACGTGGACCAGGCCGGGCCGGTGCGGGGCCTCCGGCTGCTCAGCGAAGTACTGGGTGCTCACGCGGAGTGACCCCGGCGGCGGCCAGGGCCGGGTTGATGTAGGTGCGGGTCACCCAGCGCTCGACCACGAACGTGAGCACCGGGATCGTCCCGGCCGCCAGCACGATGATCGTCCGCCAGCTGGCCAGGGGAATGCGCACCATGCGGCTCATGGCGAACGCGACGACCACGTAGATGATGTACAGGATGCCGTGCGCGGTCCCGACGTACTTGACGATGACCAGGTTGTGCGCGAAGACCTGAAGCGGGATGCCCACGAAGCACAGCACCATCAGCACCACGCCGGTGACGTAGGCCATCACCCGGTAGGCACGCACCACCAGCGCGAGCGCGTCTGGACGCACCGGGACCTCCTTCTCCTCTGTCGGGCGCGCGGCGGCCTAGCGCAGCCCGTGCCACCGGCCGTGACCCTGCACCTGCTTGTGCAGCCGGGCCAGGTAAGCGTTGTACTCGTCCAGCTCCGTGTTGTCGCCGTCGTCCTCGTCCCCGGCCGCATCGGCGGCGCTGCCGTCTGGACCGCTGCCGCCTGGCACGTGCCGCCGCGCCGGCAGCCCCGCCGAGGCCGCCTCGGCCGCCGACTCCGCTTCCTCGCCGTCCGCAGGCGCTGCCTGCTTGGGCTTGCCCTCATCGATGATCGTCTTGGCCCAGAACACGATGCCGAACGCCGCGAAAATCGGCCACTCGAACGTATAGGCCCAGCTCAGGGCGTTACCGGACTCCGCGCGGTGGAACTGCCAGTCGCCCAGCCACAGCATGCCCCAGACCGCCGCCACCGTGAACGCGTGCCAGGCGAGCCACCTGGGGGTGATCACGAACCGCCATCGCGATCCGGTCGCAGCGCTGGACATACCAGTGATGCTAGCGCCGCGCCGGGCGTGCCTTACCCAGCGGGCGGGCGCACCAAACGCCAGATCGCGCTGGTACCGCACTCGCCCGGCGCCCGCGGGAACCGGCCCACCGCGGTCCCGGCCCTGGCGTAGCCCAGCTTGCGCGGCACCTGGCCGCTGGCCGCGTTGCTGAGGTCGTGCACGATCTCGGTCCGCTCGATGCCCGGCAGCCCGAACGCCGCCTCGGTCACCGCGGCGGCCGCCGCGGTGGCGATGCCGCGGCCGGTGCGGTCCCTGGCCACCCAGTAGCCGATCTCCAGCCCGCCGGGGCCGATCCGGGCCATCAGCCCCGCGCTGCCGCACGGCTCGCCCTGCTCGCTGATCAGGTAATTGAAGGCCTCGCCCGCCTGCCACTCCCGCTCGCAGCTGCGCAGGTACTCCTGCGCCGCCTCGGGCGAGTACTCCGCCGCCCAGCTCATCCACGGCCGCAGGTGGTCCAGCGAGTCGGTGACCAGCCGGAAGGCCAGGTCGGCGTCGTCGCGGCGCCAGCGGCGCAGCGTGACGTCGCCGTGAGTCAGCTCCTCGGCCGGGCGGGCGAGCACGTCCATCACCCGATGATGGCGGGCTCGCGCCCGCGCCCGCAAACCAAATTGGCTCCTTAACAGGCTGCGGTCGCCCGGCCCTGCGGCCGCCCAGCGCGCTGGTCAGCGCCCCGCTCGCCGCTCTGGCCTGCGCGTCACTGCGCGGCCCCGGCCGGGACGCCGGCGATAATCGCAGGCATGTCTCTAGCTGATCTGCTCTCGGGCAAGCTCGGGCACGGAGGCCGGCTGCCCGACCGCCTCGAGGACCTGCGCGGGCCGGCCAAGGGAGTCATCGTGCTGCCCCGGCACCTGTCGTGGCCCGGCATGCGCGAGTTCGACGTCACCGACGACGCCACCCGGCGCAGCATGTACGGCATCGTGCTGACCCAGGGCCAGCGCAACGACGTCAAGCGGTTCCTGAACGCGGCGCTGCTGCGCGAGGACTGGCCGGTGCTCAGGACGTCGCTCGACCCCCGCCTGCGCCGCTGGTGCGAGCGCCGCTTCGCGCTGCCCGACGGCCTCGAGCCCGACCCCAGCCGCTAGCCCCGGGTCACTCTGCCCCGGGTCACCCTGCCCTGGCTGTTGACAGCCGGGCACCCTGGCGTACTACCCTTTACCTATGACTATAGGGAAAGGGTCTAATGCGGCGACTGCGGCAGAGGCCACGGGTGCGGCGGATGCGGCGGGTGCGGCCGCCCTGGTGTTCCGGCTCGATCCGGGCTCCGGGGTGCCGACCTACCTGCAGCTCGTGCAGCAGGTCGAGCAGGCCATCCGGCTGGGCCAGCTCGCCTTCGGCGACCAGCTCCCGACGGTCAAGGACGTGGTCGGGACGCTGGCCATCAACCCCAACACCGTCCTCAAGGCCTACCGCGAGCTGGAGCACCGGGGCCTCGCGGTCGGCCGGCCCGGCCAGGGCACCTTCATCGACGGCACGCTGCGCCAGGTCAGCCTGGCCCAGCAGGCCGCGCTGCGGCGCAGCCTGATCGCCTGGCTGCGCACCGCCGACGAGGCCGGCCTGGACACCGACGGCATCACCGCCCTGTTCGCCAGCGCGCTGCGGGACTACGCGGACCGCCGCGGAGCGGTCGCGTGAGCGTCCTGGCCGCCGCCGGGCTCGGCCGCGCTACGGCCGGATCTGGGCGCTGCGGGACTGCCACCTGGCCGTGCCCGCCGGGCACGTGGCCGCACTGGTCGGCCCCAACGGGGCCGGCAAGACCACGCTGCTGCACCTGGCCGTCGGCCTGGCCCGGCCCACGGCCGGCCAGGTCCGGGTGCTGGACGGCCTGGTCCCCGGCTCGTCCGCGGCGCTGGCCGGGACCGGCTTCGTGGCCCAGGACGCGCCGCTCTACCAGCACCTGACCGTGGCCGCCACCCTGGACCTGGCCCGCAGCCTGAACCAGCGCTGGGACGCCGCCCAGGCCACCTCGCGCCTCGGGCGGCTGGGAATCCCGCTCGGGCACCGCGTCGGCGCCCTGTCCGGCGGCCAGCAGGCCCAGCTCGCCCTGGCCATCGCGCTGGCCAAGGGGCCGCGGCTGCTGCTCCTGGACGAGCCGCTGGCCCGCCTGGACCCGCTGGCCCGGCACGAGTTCCTGGGCCTGCTGATGGCGGCGGTGGCCGAGACCGGCCTGTCGGTGATCTTCTCCTCGCACGTGCTGGCCGAGCTGGAGCGGATCGCCGACTACCTGATCGTGCTGAACGCCGGGCGGCTCCAGGTGGCCGGCCGGGTCGACGACCTGCTCGCCACCCACCGGGTGCTGACCGGCCCGGCGGACGCGCTGGCGGCCGGGGGCGACGGGCCGGGCGGCGCCGGGCTCAGCCCGGTGCAGGTCACCAGGGCCGGCGCCCAGCTACACGCCGTGGTGCGCGGCCGCGGGCCCGGTGACCCGGTCCCGGACCGGTGCCAGGCCCACCCCATCGGGCTGGAGGAACTGGTGCTGGCCTACCTGCGCGAGCCCGGCGCCAGCGTGCTGCCCGGACCGGAGACCGCGGTGGCCGGCGGCCGGCCATGACCGTGGCGTTCGCCTGGCGGCTGCACCGCCCGGCGGTGATCACGTCGCTGGTCCTGGCCGGGCTGCGCCCTGGTGCCCGTGGTCATCGCGGCCATCGCGCTGCCGGGTATCGCCCACGGCATCGGCCCGCGGCAGTGGATCGAGTGGGCCCCGCAGAGCTACAGCCCGCACTACCCCGACCTGGCCCTGCAGGCAGTGTGGATGCTGATCGCCGCGTTCGTCGGCGTGCCGCTGGTCGGCCGGGACCTCGCGCAGGGGACGGCCCGGTTCGCCTGGACCCAGGGCGCCAGCCGGGGCCGCTGGCTGCTCGGCACCCTGCTGCCCGTGGCCGGCGTCCTGACCGCCGCGGCCGTGACGTTCGGCCTGGTCTTCGGCTGGTTCTTCGGCGTCTACACCCCGGCCATCGGCCAGTGGACCGCGTTCGAGCTGTTCGCCCCCGCGCTGGCCGGCTGGACGCTGGCCGGGCTCACCCTGGGCATGCTGGCCGGGGTCGTCCTGCGCCGGTCCAACCGCGCCCTGGCCGCCGCGCTGCTGGGTTACTGGGCGCTGGACACGCTGGTCAGCCGGTACCTGCGGCCGCACTACCTGCCGCCGGCGCCGGGACCCGCGCCGCATGGCCCGGCCCGGGTGGCGGCCCTGCTGGTCGGCCAGGGCCCGGGCGGGATCTGGTCGTACCAGCCCGGCGGCCGGTTCTGGACCTTCCAGTTCCTCGAGCTGGCCCTGCTGCTGGTGGTAGCGGCCGCATGCACGGGCCTCACGTACTGGCTGATCAGCGGGTCCGGGCTGCCCGGCCTGACCCGGCGCTGGCCGTCCTGGCGCTGGCCGACCCGGGGCCGGTCCGGCCGGGAAGTGGCTCTGGTCCTCGGGGCGTTCGGCGCGGCCGCGCTGGTCCTGCTGATCACCGGGCTGCGGATGCACGCCGGGCCCCGGCCCCTGCTGCCGTCGTCCGACCGGCTGGACCTGCTGCTCCTGGTGCCGCTGCTGCTCGGGGCGTTCCTCGGCGGCCCGCTGGTGGCCAGGGAGATCACCCAGGGCACCGCCACGTTCGCCTGGACCCAGGGCGTGACCCGGCGGCGGTGGGCGGCCGGCCAGTTGCTCCGGCTCGGGGTGCCGCTGGCCCTCGGCGCGCTCGCGGTCGGGCTGATCGTCTCGTGGTGGGCCGCCCCGTTCACCGGCGACCGGCTGACCAGCTCGCTGTTCGATCTGTACCCGCCGGTCTACGTCGGCTGGACCATCGTCGCGTTCACCCTGGGAGCACTGCTCGGCACCGCGCTGAAGGAGCCGGCCAGCGCCATCGTCCTCACCCTGATCGGCGTGTACGTCCTGATGATCATCAACGGGTCGGTGCGCGACTACTACCTGCCGCCGGCCTACGGCACGGTGTTCCCGCGCGGCGCGGACCAGGTCAGCGGCAGCTTCGTGCAGGCCAGCGGGCAGCCGCTGACCGCCGCGCAGAACCGGGGGCTGAACGTCGCCATGGACCAGGGTCCGAAGATGGGGCCGTGGATGACCCAGCACCACGTCGTCTGGCTCATGAGCTACCAGCCGCTGGACCGGTTCTGGGCGCTCCAGGCCATCGTGGCGGGCGGCCTGCTGACGGTGTCCGGACTCCTGGTCGCGGCCACCATCTGGCTGGTCCGCCGGCGTCCGGCCTGATAACGCCTTTTGCGGCCAGACCGGCCACCGGAAACGGCGGGTCAGAGCGCGGCCACGGCCGGCTGCTGCCTAAGGTTGCGGCATGCGGAAATACGTCATCATGGGTGTCCAGGGCAGCGGCAAGGGCACTCATGCCGCCATGCTGGCCGAGGATCTCGACCTCGTGAACATCGGCGTGGGGGACATCCTGCGCTGGAACGTGCAGCACCACACCAAGCTCGGCGCGCAGATCCGGCGCACCATGGCGGCCGGCAACCTGGTCAGCGACGAGGTGATCGAGGGCGTGGTCTCGCAGCGGCTGTCCGAGCACGACTGGAACTACGGCTTCATCATCGACGGGTTTCCGCGCAGTGAGCGGCAGGCCGAGTTCTTCCTGGAAAGCTACGACATCGACGGAGTGATCCACCTCTACCTGCCCGACAGCGAGGTCCGGCGGCGGGTGCTGGCCCGGCGGCTGTGCTCGGGCTGCGGCATGGACTACAACCTGCTCGACAACAGCCCGCACGCCGACGGCAAGTGCGACGCCTGCGGCGGGGAGCTGATCCAGCGCGAGGACGACACCGAGGAGGCGCTGGCGGTCCGGCTGAACGAGTACCACACCAAGACCGACCCGGTGCTGGAGATCTTCCGCCGCAAGGAGTACGTGATCACCGTCGACACCCGGCCGGACAAGGAGATCGTCCAGCAGGAGATCAGGACGGCCCTCGGGCTGCCGCCCTACGTGCCGCGACTCGGTGAGCGTGCCCCGGCCAGTTCCTGATGCGGGTGGTGGTCGCGCCCGACTCGTTCAAGGGCACCATCGGCGCGGCCGACGCGGCGGCCGCGCTGGCCGCGGGCTGGCGGTCCGCCCGGCCGGGTGACGAGGTGACCTGCCTGCCGCTGGCCGACGGCGGCGAGGGCACCGTCGAGGTGCTGGCCGCGGCGGCCGCGGACTCGGCCTGGCATGAGGCGGTGGTAAGCGGGCCGGGCTCGGCGCCGGTCACCGCGCGCTGGCTGGAGCTGCCCGGCCAGGTGCACGTCATCGAGCTGGCCAGCGCGGCCGGGCTGCCCCAGCTGGCCATGCCCGACCCGCTCGGCGCGCACACCGCGGGCGTCGGCGAGCTGCTCGGCCGCGCGCTGGACGCCGGGGCCCGGCGCATCGTGCTCGGCCTGGGCGGCTCGGCCTCCACCGACGGCGGGACCGGGGCGCTGGCCGCGCTCGGGGCCCGCTTCCTGGACGCCGGCCGAGCGCGAGCTGCCCCGCGGCGGCGGGGCGCTGACCCGGCTGGCCAGCGCCGACCTGGCCGGCCTGCGCCCGCCGCCGCCGGACGGCCTGGCCTGCCTGACCGACGTCCGCGCCCCGCTGCTGGGCCCGAACGGCGCGGCGGTGGTGTTCGGCCCGCAGAAGGGCGCCACCGGCGGGCAGGTGATCGAGCTGGAACAGGGCCTGGCCAGGCTGGCCGTCGTGCTCGGCGGACGGCCCGCGCCAGCCCGGCGCCGGCGCGGCCGGCGGCACCGGGTACGGGCTGGCCGCCGCCTGGGGCGCCGAGCTGCGCCCCGGCTCGACCGAGATCGCCCGGATCGCCGGCCTGGACGCCGCGCTGGCCGGCGCCGGCCTGGTCATCACCGGCGAGGGCCGCTACGACCAGACCTCCGCCGCGGGCAAAGTCGTCGGGGCCGTGGTCGCCGCCGCCAGCCGGGCCGGGGTGCCCGCCGCGCTGGTCGCGGGGGCCATCGGCGGCCCGCCCGTGCCGGCCATCCGCCGGGCCGTGGCGCTGGCCGAGCTGGCCGGGGGAGCGGCCGCCGCGATGGCCGAGCCCGCGCGCTGGCTGCGCCAGGCCGGCGCGGAGCTGGCGGGCTGGGCCTGGCCTGCCCCGCCCCGAGCCCCTAGCCTGAGCACGTGCGAGAGATAGCGGTATTCGGCGGCAGCGCTCACCCGGCCCTGGCCGCCGAGATATGCGACGACCTCGACGTCCCCCTCCGGCCCGTGCGGCTGACCCGGTTCGCCAACGACTGCCTGGAGGTCCAGCTCCAGGCCAACTGCCGGGAGCGCGACGTCTTCCTCATCCAGCCGCTGGGCCCGCCCGTGCAGGAGAACCTGGTCGAGCTGCTGCTCATGATCGACGCCGCCCGGGGCGCGTCCGCGGCCAGAGTCACCGCGGTCATCCCGCACTACGCCTACGCCCGGTCCGACAAGAAGTCCATGCCGCGGGTGTCCATCGGCGGCCGCCTCGTCGCCGACCTGCTGGCCACCGCGGGCGTCAGCCGGGTGCTGGCCATGACCCTGCACGCCCCGCAGGTGCACGGCTTTTTCTCGGTGCCCGTCGACCACCTGCACGCGCTGCGCGAGCTGGCCGGCCACTTCGCCGCCCGCGACCTCAGCAACTCCGTCGTCGTCTCGCCCGACCTGGGCAACGCCAAGCAGGCCGCCGCGCTGGCCCGGATGCTCGGCCTGCCGGTGGCGGCCGGCGCCAAGGAGCGGCACAGCGACAAGAGCGTCACCATCAGCTCGATCATCGGCGAGGTGGCGGGCCGGGACGTGATCGTGCTGGACGACGAGATCGCCCGCGGCACGACGACCATGGAGCTGCTCGCCGTGCTGCGCGAGCGCGAGGCCCGCGCGGTGCACATCGCCTGCACCCACGGCCTGTTCAGCGACGGGGCGCTGGAGCGGATCGCGGCGCGTGCCGGAGGTCGAGGAGATCGTCTGCACCAACACGGTGGCCATCCCGGCCGACGGGTCGGTGCCCAAGCTCACGGTCATCTCCATCGCCCCGGCGCTGGCCGAGGCCATCCGCCGCATCCACGAGGGCGAGTCGGTCAGCGCGCTGTTCGACCCCAGCTAGGCCTCCGGCGCTGGGTCTCCGGTCGGCTCCGGGTCTCCGGCCAGCGGGAAGACGGCGGTCCTGACCCAGCGCGCCCCGGCCGCCGCCTGGGTCATCAGCGTGACCGCGGCGGCCTCGGCGCCGATGGGCAGCCAGGCCCGGACGGACTCCTCGGCGGCGCGCAGCTCGCCCACCGGGTGCCCCTCGCCGACGGTCAGGTGGGGGACGACGACCTCGAACCGGCCCTCGTAAGGCGGGAACCCGGGGAAGGCCCGGACGGCGCGCTCGGTCAGGGCGGTGAAGCGACCGGGCGGATCGGGCGCGAGCCAGAGCACCTCCTCGCCGAACCAGGCGGTGCGGCCGAGCCGGAACCGGAACCGGCCTGCTGCCGCGAACAGCCGCTCCAGCTCGCCGAGCACCGGCGGGCCGATGGCGCCGGGTGGCAGGAACGGGTACAGCACCGTGATGTGGGCCGGGACGCCGAGCGGCGCGCTGGAGTCGAGCCGTTCCCGGTGCCCCGCCACGGCCGGCTGGCCGCGGGGACCTCGACGAGCAGCGCGCTGCGCGGGCCCGGCGACACCCCCACGGCGGGCTACGGGGCGTTGTCGGAGGAGGCGGCCCAGGCGGCGACCTGGCTGCGCGAGGTGTAGCCGAGCTTGCCCAGGATGTTGGCCACGTGCCGGGCGGCGGTGGCCGGGCTGATGAACAGCTCCCTGGCGATGTCCTTGTTACTGCGGCCCAAGACGATCAGGGCGACGACCTCGTGCTCACGCGCGGTGAGGCTCCCGGCGGGGAGCCCGGTGCCGGGGGCGGCCAGCGGCCGGTCCCGGGCCTGGCGGCTCAGCGGGCCGCCCGGCGGCCCCCGCCTGGTCCCCGGCCGCGTGGCGGGCCTGGTCCGACGGGGATTCCGGCGCGGCGAAGGCCAGCTCGGCCGCGTCGGCGCTGGTCATGGTCGAGGCCCTTGGCCCACAGCGCGGCGACCAGCCGCTCGCCCAGGGGAGCGGCGGCGTCCAGGTAGCGCTGGGTGCGCGAGCCCGGCAGCGGCGGCAGGTGGGCCGACTCGCGCAGCGCGGTCACCGCCGCGGAGAGCTGGACGGCGCGGTCGGGCCGGTCCTCGCGCACGGCCAGGGTGGCGAAGGCCAGCAGGCCGCGGGAGATGCCCGATCCGGCTGCCGGCGTGCCAGGGTCAGCCACAGGCTGACGGCCAGGTGCTCGCGGGCCCGGGCCAGGTCGCCCTGCCTCCATCGCGATCCGGCCCAGGCCGGCCAGGCAGCGCGCGATCTCCGGGCGGGCGTCCACCTCGCGCAGGATGGAAAGCGCGGCCAGGTAGTGGCGGCGGGCGGCGGGGACGTCGCGGCGCATCCGGGCCAGGTCGCCCAGGCCGAGCAGCGTGCGCGCGGCGCCCCACTGCTGGTCGATGCGCCGCATCACGACCAGGGCTTCCTCGGCCAGTTCCTGCGGCCTCGCGCAGGTTGCCGCGCCAGCGCCGCCGCGGCGCCCTTGGTGCCCAGCGCGTAGCCCTCGTTCCACTGGTCGCCGGCCAGCCGGGCCCGGTCGCATGGCGTCGTCGGCCAGCTTGGCCCCGTCGGCGATCTCCCCGGTGTGCAGGGCGGTCTCGGACAGCAGGTTCAGCGCGGTGGCGATCCAGAACTCGCTGCCCGGCCGCGAGGCACAGCTCCAGGCCCTGCGCTGCCCAGGTCCCGGCGCGCCGGCGGGTCGCCGCTGGCCAGGGCGAGCTGACGCCTGGCCGATCAGCGCCGCGCCGCGCATCGCGGCGGGCACCCCGTCGCCCGCGGCGGCCAGGAACTCCTCGAGCCACTCGGCGCCCTCGGCGAACGAGCCGCGCACGATCCAGCACGGCGAGACCGCGGTGCTGATCCGCAGGCCGGTCTCGACGTCGCCCCGGTCCCGGCACCAGCGCAGCACCTCGCGCACGTTGCCGGCCTCGGCATCGTAGCGCCGGAACACGTCGACCCGGGCCGACCAGGGCCGCCGGCGTCAGCGCCATGCCGACGCTCATGTTCTGCTCCGCGACTGCCAGCGAGTAGTCGGTCATCCGGCGCCGCATCTCGCCGGTCTCGCCGGCCGCGTCCAGCCGGGCGGCGGCGTACTCCCGGATCGTCTCCAGCATCCGGTACCGGGCCTGGCCGAGCACGTCGGGCTCCACCTCGACCAGGGACTTCTCGGCCAGCGCCGGCCAGCAGGTCGAGGATCTCGGCCGCGGGCAGCCCGTCGTCGGCGCAGACCTGCTCGGCCATCTCCAGCGACCAGCCGGCGAACACCGACAGCCGGCGCATCAGCACCTGCTCGGGCTCCGACAGCAGGTCGTAGCTCCAGTCGATGGCCGCGCGCAGCGTCCGCTGCCGCGGCGGCGCGGTCCGGTCGCCGCTGGTCAGCAGGTGGAACCGGTCACTCAGCCGGGACGCGATCTGGTCCACCGACAGCACCCGGACCCAGGCCGCGGCCAGCTCGATGGCCAGCGGCAGCCCGTCCAGCGCCCGGCAGACCGCCACCACCGACGCGAGTTGGCCGGGCCCAGCGACGAAGCCGGGCGCGGCGGCGGCGGCCCGGTCGGCGAACAGCCGGACCGCGTCGTAGGCGGCCAGGTCGGCGGCGCTGGTCAGGCCGGCCGGGGGCAGCGCCAGCGGCGGCACCTGCCACACCGCCTCGGCCGCCACCCGCAGCGCCTCCCGGCTGGTGGCCACCACCTGCAGGCCCGGCGAGCTGGCCAGCAGCCGCTGGCACAGGCTGGCGCAGGCGTCGATCAGGTGCTCGCAGTTGTCCAGGGCCAGCAGCAGCCGCCGGGTGCGCAGCGCGTCCGCGAGGGTGTCGATGCAGCGGGACCCCCGGCTCCTCGCGCCACCCCGATCGCCGTTGCCACCCGCGCCACCACCAGCTCGGCCTGGCGCAGGTCGCCCAGCTCCACGAACCAGGTGCCGTCGGGGTAGTCGTCGGCCAGCGCGGCCACCAGGCGCAGCAGCAGCCGCGTCTTGCCGATGCCGCCCGCGCCGCACAGCGTGACCGCGCGCATGCCCGCGCGCGAACTGGCGCAGCTCGCTCAAGCTCGCGCTCGCGGCCGACAAAGCTATCAGGCTCGTCGGAAATACTCACCCGGCCCTGATCGATCATTTAAGTTGTGCGCTAACCGTGCCCATTAATCCGGTCCCGTCGCTGTCGCGGACGCTGGCCCCGGTAACACCGTAGCGCTGTGAATCCCATTCGGCAGGCCCCGCGGGCGAGAATCGACGGCCGCGCCGCGCCGGCCTACCGGGTCAGCGTGTCGTGGCGGCGCAATACGCAGAACTCGTTGCCCTCGGGATCGGCCAGCACCACCCAGGTCACGTCCGGCGCCTGCCCGACGTCGGCGCGGGTGGCGCCCAGGGCCAGCAGCCGTTCCACCTCGGCGTCCCTGTCGTCCGGGTTCAGGTCGATATGCAGGCGGTTCTTGACCGGCTTGCCCTCGGGCACCGGCACGAAGCACAGGCCGGGAAAGGCGTACTCGTCCGCGCCGACCGTGACTTCGTCGTCTTCCTCGGACAGGATCGGCTGCTCCAGAACCTGGGCCCAGAATCGGGCCAGCGCGCGCGGGTCGCGGCTGTCAATCACCAGCTGATAAAAGCGGCTGCTCATTCGCATAATGCTACGTAGCCAGGCCGGCCGCCGCGCCTCAGGGGCTGAGGCCGGGCAGCACCGCCTGGTGCGCCGCGCCCTGTTCCAGGTCCAGCAGGAAACGCTTGCGGTCAATGCCGCCGCCGTATCCGGTCAGGCTGCCGTCCGTGCCGATCACCCGGTGGCAGGGCACCACGATGGAGATCGGGTTCTTGCCGTTGGCCAGGCCGACCGCCCGGCTGGCGGCGGGCTTGCCCAGGCCGGCGGCCAGCTCGCCGTAGGTGGTGGTCCGGCCGTAGGGGATGTCCCGCAGGGCCGTCCACACCTGGCGCTGGAACGCGGTGCCGGCCAGCTCGAGCGGCAGGTCGAAACGGGTCAGCTGGCCGGCGAAGTACCGGCTCAGCTGTCCGGCCGCGGCCGCGAACGGCGCGCTGGCCGGGGTCGCCCGGCCGGGCCGAAGGCGGCCCAGTCCGGCAGGTGCCGCTGCGCGTCCATGTACAGGCCGGTCAGCCGCCCGCCGGAGGCGACCAGGGTGAGCGGGCCGACCGGGCTGCCGATCGTGACGTGCGTGGTGGTGGTCATCGGGGGTCCTTTCCTGGCCCGCCGGGGCCGGGCATCTCGTTGATGGCGTGGTCGCTGGTGGCCCACAGGTACTGCACCGCGTAGGCCCGCCACGGCCGCCAGGCCGCGGCCCGCTCGGCCAGCCCGGCCGGGCTGGCGGGCAGGCCCAGCTCGCGGGCCGCGACCTGGACGCCGAGGTCGGTGGCCGGGAACGCGTCGGGGTCGCCGAGGGCGCGCATGGCGATGGTCTCCACCGTCCACGGCCCGATGCCGGGCAGCGCGGCCAGCCGCCGCCGGGCCTCGGCCCAGTCGCCGCCGGGGCTCAGGTCGATCCGGCCGCGCGGCCAGCGCCCCGGTCAGCGCCGCCGAAGGTGGCCCGCCGGGACCGGGGGAACGCCAGCGTGCCCGGGTCCACCTCGGCCAGCGCCGCCGGGCCGGGGAACAGCCGGCGTCAGCCCGCCGGCCGGGTCCTCGACCGGCTCGCCGTGCGCCTGGGCCAGCCGGCCGGCGTGCGTCCGGGCCGCCGCCGTGGACACCTGCTGCCCGATGACCGCCCGGACCGCGAACTCCGCCGCGTCCACGGTCCGGGGCACCCGGCGTCCGGGCGCCTTGTCGACCAGCGGGGCCAGCACCGGGTCCTCGCGCAGCAGGTCGGCCACCGCGACCGGGTCGGCGTCCAGGTCCAGCAGCCGCCGGCACCGGCTGATCGCGGTGGCCAGGTCGCGCAGGTCGGCCAGGGCCAGCTGGCAGGCCACGTGGTCGGCCAGCGGCCGCAGCGCCACGACCCCCGGCCCGTGCGGCAGCCGCAGGGTCCGCCGGTAGGCGCCGTCCCGCCACTCCTCGACGCCCGGCACCGCCGTCGCCACCAGGTGGCCGAACAGGTTGTCGGGGAACAGCGGCGCCCGGAACGGCAGCCGCAGCGCCAGCGCCCCGCCCGCCGGGGCCGGCGCGCCCGCGCCCGGCCCGTGGGTTCGCGGCCCGGTGGCGCAGCTCGGTGGGGGACAGCGCGAACACCTGGCGGACCGTGTCGTTGAACGCCCTGATGCTGGCGAATCCGGCCGCGAACGCCACGTCGCCCATGGGCAGCGTCGTGGTCTCGATCAGCAGCCGGGCGGTCTGCGCCCGCTGCGCGCGGGCCAGCGCCAGCGGGCCCGCGCCCAGCTCGGCCAGCAGCTGCCGCTCGAGCTGGCGGACGCTGTAGCCCACCCGCCGGGCCAGGCCCGGCACGCCGTCGGCGTCGATGACCCCGTCGGCGATCAGGCGCATCGCCCTGGCCACCAGGTCAGCCCGCACGTTCCACTCCGGCGAGCCGGGGCTGGCGTCCGGCCGGCAGCGCTTGCAGGCCCGGAATCCGGCCTGCTGGGCCGCCGCCGCGCTGGGGTAGAAGACCATGTTCTGCGGCCGCGGCGGCACCACCGGGCAGCTCGGCCGGCAGTAGATCCCGGTCGTCAGCACCGCGGTGAAGAACCAGCCGTCAAACCGCGCGTCCTTCGACTGGACGGCGCGCACGCAGCGCTCGGTGTCCTCGTGCATGTCGTCCAGCATGCCCGATCTGCCCGAGTGTTCCTAGCGAGAATGCGACAGCAAGCCTCGAACTAGCCAGGCCGCGATGATGCTGTCGCAAATCTGCCAGGATCTCGATCGGGGGCCGATATCGGCGTGACACCGCTGGGATACTGGGCGGGTCGAGGGCACCGGTCAGCCCGGTCGCGTGCCGCGACGGCGGGAGGCCCGGCGTGAATACCCATCTGCTCGCCCTGTATGTCGTGGTGGTGTTCGTCGCCATGATCGCACCCGGCCCGGACATGATGTTCGTGCTCGCCACCGGCGCCCGCGGCGGGGCGCGGGCCGGGCTGCTGGCCACCCTGGGCGTGGCCTCCAGCGAGGTCGTCCAGATCACCGCCGTGGCGGCGGGCCTGTCCGCGCTGTTCGCCGCCGCCCCGGCCGCGTTCACGGTCCTGCGCCTGGCCGGCGCCGCCTACCTGCTCTACCTCGGCGTCCAGGCGCTGCGCAGCGCCCGCCGCGGCAGCCCGGTCGAGGGCCAGGAGGACGGCGGGCACCCCGCGGCCGCCGGACCGGACCGCCGCCGGGTCAGCGGCCGCTACGCCTACCTGCGCGGCCTGGTCACCAACCTGGTGAACCCCAAGATGGTCACCTTCGCGGTGGCCTTCCTGCCCCAGTTCGTGGACCGCGGCCTCGGCCACGTGCCCGCCCAGTTCGCCGTGCTCGGCGCGATCTTCGTCGCGTTCGAGGTGCTCATCGACGGGGCAGTGGGCGTGGCGGCCGGAAGGCTCGGCGGCTGGCTGTCCCGCCGGCGCCGGGCCCGCCAGGCCCTCGACGCCGGTTCCGGCACGATCATGATCGCTCTGGCGGGCCGGCTGGTCCTGGAGCGCTAGCCGGCCGCCCGCAGGAGCTCATGGCCGCCCCGGGCCGCAGCTCCGAAGGTGATAACAGCAAGAAGCAGCCGCTCCATACCTGGCCAATCACCCGCCTGGGGTGACGCCTGCTGCCGCGCCCGGCAGGCAGCCTGGCCCCATGACCGGCTCGTCAGTAATCCGGTGACCGGCACGACGGCGGCCCGGACCGGCGCGCCGGCCCGCACCATGATCGTGCCGCTGGCCCTGGCCCAGTTCGTGGCCAGCTACGCCGCGACCAACATGAATGTGGCCATCACCGCCATCGCCAAGGACATCGGCACCACGGTCATCGGCGTGCAGACGGCGATCACGCTGTTCACGCTGGTGATGGCCTCACTGATGATCCCGGGCAGCAAGCTGACCGACATCTGGGGCCGCAAGCGCTGCTTCATCGCCGGGCTGATCGTGTACGGGGCGGGGGCGCTGCTGGCCCTGCTCGCCACCGGGCTGGGCGTGCTGATCGTCGGGTACTCGGTCCTGGAGGGAGTCGGCTCGGCGCTGCTGATCCCGCCCATCTACATCCTGGTCACGGTGGCGTTCCCGGACATCAAGTCGCGGGCCAGGTACTTCGGCGTGGTCAGCGGCGCGGGCGGCCTGGGTGCGGCGGCGGGCCCGCTGATCGGCGGGGTGATCACCACCGCGGTGAGCTGGCGGGCCTCGTTCGGGCTGCAGGTGCTCATCGTGGCCTGGATCCTGGTCATGGCGCGGCGGATCACCGACCCGCCCCGCACGCAGGCACCGCCCCGGTTCGACCTGGAGGGCGCGGTCCTGTCCGCGGCCGGGCTGTTCTTCGTGGTGCTGGGCCTCCTGGAGTCGCGGACCTACGGTTTCCTGGCCTCGCGCCAGGACTTCAAGATCGGCGGCACGGTGGTGCTGCCCAAGGGCGGGCTGTCTCCGGTCTGGCCTCTGGTGGCGATCGGCGCGCTGTTCCTGCTGTGGTTCGTCCTGCACCTGCGGTCCCGCGAGCACCGGGGCCGGGATCCGCTGGTGCGGCTGCGGCTGCTGCGCAACCGGCTGGCCAACCTGGGCATGGGCACGCAGCTGATCCAGTGGCTGATCCTCCAGGGCGCGTTCTTCGTGGTGTCGGTCTTCCTTCAGGAGGTCCGGCACTTCGACGCGATCCAGACCGGGCTGATGCTGACCCCGGCCACGGTCGGGGTCCTGGTCGCGTCAGCGGCGGCCGGCCGGCTCGCGCGGCGCCATCCCCAGCGCAGGCTGATCATCGCCGGGTTCGCGGTCACTCTGGCCGGGATGCTCCTGCTGCTGGCACTGGTCAGTAAGGACTCGAGCGTGCTCAGCTTCGTGCCGGGCCTGCTGCTGTTCGGCCTGGGCACCGGGACCATGCTGACCTCCTCGGTGAACGTGGTGCAGTCCAGCTTCCCCGACTCCGACCAGGCCGACATCTCGGGCCTGTCGCGCAGCGTTTCCAACCTGGGCTCGTCGCTGGGCACGGCGCTGGTTGGCTCGGTGCTGGTCGTCGCGGGACACCCATTCGGCGCCGCCGCGGGCCTGCTGGCGGTCATCGCGGCCATCGGCCTGGTGCTGGCCGTGCTCATGCCCCGCCGGCAGGCCAGCGCCGGCGCGGGGGCAGTACCCCGGGCTAGCCCGTTATAGGGTTTATGTCACGAGGTGCGCAGCGCCGGTACGGCCGAAGGGATCGTCAGTGCCCGCAGCAGGGGTGGGGCCGCCGGGAGCGGCCAGCCCGCCCGCGGTGGCGGCCGGGCCGGCGGCGGCCGGGGCGGCGGCGACGGTCACCGGTGCCTGGCTGCGGGACGGCACTCCGGGCCGGCTGCGCCGGCTCCTGCTGCTGATCCTGGCCGCCACGGTGCTGCTCTGGCTCATCGCCACGATCGTGGTCCAGGGACTGCACGGCACCGCGGCCGCGGTGCGCGACCAGGACGCGCCGGCGTTCACCGACGCCACCGAGGCGCAGGCGGTGCTCTCCGACGCCGACCGGGCCGCGTGGCAGAGCTTCCGGTCGGGCGAGGCCCAGCTGACCGGGCCGGGCCAGCAGTACCAGAACGACATCACGACCGCCGGCCAGGACCTGGAGCGGCTGGCCGCATTAGCGCCGTCGGGCACCGCCAGCCAGCAGCTCCCGACCGTCAGCGGGCAGCTGGTGAACTACCAGGGACTGGTGGAGCAGGCCGACGCCGCCAACCGGGCCGACATCGCGCTCGGCAACGCCAGCGGGCACGACCTGGGCTACGCCTACCTGACCTACTCCTCCAGCGCGATGCGCGACTCGCAGGGCGGGCTGCTGGCCAGCATCAGCGGCGTCACCGGCGCCGACCGGCAGGCGCTGGATCAGGGCCTGGGGTCGTGGTGGGGCAGCCCGGTGCTGCTGCTGGCCGTGCTGGCGGCGGCGGGCTGGCTGCTGTGGTCGATCATCGCGGCCCAGCGGTTCCTGCTGCGCCGGTTCCGCCGGATGACCAGCCCGCCGCTGGTGCTGGCCGGGGTGCTCACCGTGGTCCTGCTGGCCTGGGTGATGACCACGCTGCTGTCGGCCGAGAGCGCCCTCGGCGCCGCGCGGGGCACGGCGCTGCCCGCGCTGACCCGCGTCTGGCAGGTTCAGGCCGGCGCCGTGAGCACCCAGGCGGCGGCGCTGCGGGCCGGCCAGGCAGCCAGCGGCTCGGGCGGCCTCAACGTGGTCGCCACCCAGCCGGCCAGCCGCGCGCTGACCGCGGACCTGACCTCGGCCCAGGACGTCGGCCTCCTGCCGGCCGGCCTTCCGGTGCTCGCCGTGGCCATCGCGGGCCTGGCCGGGCTCGGGTTCAAGCTCCGCCTCGACGAGTACCGGGGGTGACGGCGTGCCCCTCCGCTCCCCGGCCGTCTGGCCGCCGCGCTCAGTGGTCGCGCTGCTGGCCGCCTGCGGCCTGGCCGCGGGCGGGCTGGCGGCCTGCGGCGGCGGCCCGGCCGGCGGGCCGGCGGTGGTCACCGTGCTGGGCTCGTGGACCGGCGACGAGCAGAGCGGGTTCCTGGCCATGGTGCGCGGATTCGAGCGCCGGACCGGCATCCAGGTCGACTACACCGGGACCCGCGACGCCGACGCCGTGCTGGCCAGCGACCTCAAGGACGGCAACCCGCCGGACCTGGCCGTGCTGTCCCGGCCGGGGGAGCTGCGCCAGGACGCCGCCAGCGGGACGCTGGCCCCCATCGGCGCGGCGCTGAACCAGGCTCAGCTGGCCCGCCAGTACACGCCCGGCTGGCGGGACCTGATGCAGGCGGCCGGGCCGTCGGGGGCCCGGCACTACTACGCGATCATCGTGAAGGCCGCGCTGAAGAGCGTGATCTGGTACGACCCGCGCCAGTTCCCGGCCCGCGACCTGGCCACGCTGACGTCACCCGGGCTGACCTGGGACCAGCTCACCGGCCTGGCCCGCCGGGCTGGCCCGCGGCGGCGCGACCCCGTGGTGCCTGGGCCTGGAGGACAGCTCGGACTCCGGCTGGCCGGGGACCGACTGGATCGAGGACATCGTGCTGCACCAGTCCGGGCCGAAGGTCTACGACGAGTGGGTGGCGGGCACCCTGCCCTGGACCTCGGCGCCGATCCGGCGGGCCTGGCAGGTCTTCGGCAGCGTGGCCAGCACCCGCGGCCAGGTCCGCGGCGGCCCGGCGGCCGCGCTGGTCACCAGCTACGGCCAGGCCGGGCAGCCCATGTTCACGAGCCCGCCCGGCTGCTACCTGGACCACGAGGCCTCGTTCATCACCGCGTTCTACGCCCAGGACCGGCTCGGCGGCGCCCGGTCCGCGCACCCGCGGCCGCGGACCGACTTCGACTTCATCCCGTTCCCGCCGGTGAGCGCGGCCGGGCGAGGCAGCGCCGAGGTGGCCGGCGACCTGCTCGGCATGTTCCGCGGCACCGCGGCGGCCCGGAAGCTGATCAGCTACCTGACCACGCCCGCCGCCCAGGAGGCCTGGATCAGGCGGCCCGGCAGCGGCGCGCTCTCGGTCAACCGGCTGGTGCCGCTGCGGGACTATCCGGACCCGGTGTCCCGCGAGCTGGCCAGGAACCTGCTGACCGCGGCCAGCGTCCGCTTCGACGCCTCCGACTCGATGCCGCAGATCATGGAGAATGCGTTCAACAACGCGGTGCTGGAGTACCTGGACGACCCCGGCCAGCTCAACGTCATCCTGAGCGGCCTGGACCAGGTGCGCCAGGCCGCCTACCGCTCCTGAGTGCCGACCCAGATCTGATAACAGCAAGAAGCGGTCACGCTCACCTCATCGGGTCGCTCCGGCTCACGACACCAGCTCCAGCGGCCGCGCGCGGTCCGGGCGGGGAACGGCCGCGGCTGCTCGTCTGGGCCGTGCGCTCGGCGTACGCTGGGCCCGGGGATCGTGATGACAGCTCCGGTAACGCCCAGCGAGCGGGACGTCTGCGCCCTGGCCGGGATGGTCAGCGAGCGGCGCGACGACCTGCCGGCCCAGGGGCTGCCGATGTCGCTGCTGAGCGAGCTCAAGGAGCAGATTCCGTGCGACGTGATCTCTTTCGAGGGCTTCGACAGCGACCGGCAGCTGACCTGGTTCACGGAGTCCATCCCCGGGCGCGCCGCGCCGCAGGAGGACCCGTTCGAACAGGCTCCCTGCGATCTCTACCGGCCCAAGGGCTACGAGCACGAGCTGATGCTGTCGCTGCCGTCGGGACCCGGACGGCCGCCGGGCCCGGGGCGGTCGCTGCGGATGTTCCTGTTCCGCGGGCCGGGGCCCGACTTCTCGGAGGCGGACCGGGCGCTGCTCACGCTGCTGCGCCCGCACCTGCATCATGCCTACCTGGACGCCGAGCGCCGCCGCCGCCAGGCGCCCGCGCTGACGCCGCGGCAGTGGGAGCTGCTGGACCTGGTGGCGGCCGGGCACACCAACACGCAGATCGCCCGGCGGCTGGGCGTGTCCGAGGGCACGGTCCGCACCCACCTCGAGAACATCTACCGGCGCCTGGAGGTATCCAGCCGCATGGCCGCCGTCACCCGCGCCTTCGGCGACCGGGACGGCTATTGATGAGCGGCGTGCGCGGATTTCCGACATAACCATGCTCTGCCTGCCTCTTTGCCACCACAAGTCACATCACCCGGCCCGGCCCGATGACACATCGCCCGGCTCGGCCCGGCGACGCGACCGCGCGCCGCCGACGGCCCGACCGCGCACCATGCCGGAGTGAATGCTCACTCCGCCCTTGACGGAGTGAGTGCTCACTCCGTAGAGTGCGAGCCATGACACGGGAGAGCACGGCCAGCGAGACGACCCGGCGGCGCGCGCCGGGGATGAGCCCGGAGCAGCGGCGGGAGATGATCGTGGCCGCCGCGCTGCCACTAGTGGCCGAGTACGGCGCCAAGGTCACGACCAGCCAGGTGGCCCAGGTGGCGGGCATCGGCGAGGCGACGATCTTCCGGGTGTTCGCCGACAAGGAGGAACTACTCGACGCCGTCCTGGCCGAGGCGCTGCGGCACGACCACGTTATCCGCGAGATCGCCTCGATCCCGCTGGACGAGCCGCTGGCCGACCGGCTGGCCGAGGCCGCTGAGGCGTTGTCGGCCCACCTGACCCGGCTGATGTCGGTCATGGGCGCGCTGCACACCTCGGGGTACCGGCACGACAGCAGAGAGCGCCCGAGCGCCAAGCAGATAAAGGGCCGGGAGCAGTCGATGGCCGAGATCCGGGAGGCGGTCAGCGAGCTGTTCGACCCCGACGAGCGGGCGCTCCGGGTGCCGCGCGAGCAGGCTGCCGCGATGTTCCTGGGCCTGCTGTTCAGCCGGGCGCGACCGCAAGCCGTGAGCGCGCTAACCACGGCGCAGCTGGTCGACACGTTCCTGTACGGCGCGGTGTCGTCGGGCGAGCCGCGCGAGTCCCGCGAGCCGGGCGGGTCGCTCGGACCGGGCGAGGCGCAGTGACCGCCGTGGCCGGCCGCGTGCCCGCCAGCCCGGCCGCACGCCACCGCCGCCCACCAAATGTTCGCTATCGGCAAAATTGCGTATCACGCAGTTTCTTGTATGCTGCACCCATGACCCACTCCGCCGCCGTGCCTGCGCCCCCGCCGCCGCCCGCGGTGTGCGAGCCGGGGGAGAACCCGGACCGGCAGGCCCGCCGCAGCCCGCCGGCCTGCGGGAGCGCAAGAAGCTCGCCACCCGGCAGGCGCTGGGCGCGGCCGCCATGCGGCTGGCCATCGAGCGCGGGCTGGACAACGTCCTGGTCGAGGACATCGCCGCGGCGGCCAACGTGTCGACGCGGACGTTCAACAACTACTTCGCCAGCAAGTACGAGGCCATCTGCGCGCTGATGCTGGACCGGTCCTACCGGATCGGCGAGGAACTGCGCGCCCGGCCTCCGCAGGAGAGCCTGTGGGACGCGGTCACCGGCGCGGTGCTCGCGGTGTACTCGGTGACCAGCACGGCGCCCGACCCGGAGGTCATCGCGGGCATCCGGCTGGTCACCAGCAGCCCGGTGCTGCGCGGCGAGTACCTCAAGGCGCTGGCCATCGCGCAGTACGAGCTGGCCGAGGCGATCGCGGCCCGGTCCGGCGGGTCGGCCGCCGGGCCGTTCTTCACTCGCGGGCTGGCCGGCGCGGTCAGCACGGCGGTGCAGGCGGCCACGGAGCGCTGGCTGTTCGCCGAGCCGCCGGTGCCGCTCGTTCCGCTGGTCGAGGCCGCGCTGCAGGAGCTGGCCGAGGGCATGGTGGCCGTGCTGCCCCCATCCGCCCGAGCGCCCCGTCGGCCCCGTTCGCCCGCAGAAAATGATGCGCTCCCAGCGCCGGCCGGCGGTTAGCGTAGCCGCGCCGCCCGCCCCATGCCCCCGTCCGCCCACCGAACCGCCGCCAGCCCGGCCTGAGAGAAGACAACGTTGCTGATCCGATTGCTGCGCGCCTACCTGCGCCCGTACCGCAGGGCGATCTCCGCCCTCGTCGTGCTCCAGCTGGTGCAGGCGCTCGCGACCCTCTACCTGCCGACGCTGAACGCCGACATCATCGACAACGGCGTGATCACCGGTGACACGCACTACATCATGCGGACCGGCGCCATCATGCTCGCGGTCACCCTCGTGCAGATCACCTGCGCCATCGGCGCGGTCTACTTCGGCGCGACGACGGCCATGGCCCTGGGCCGGGACATCCGGCACGGCGTGTTCGAGCGGGTCCAGGCGTTCTCCGCCCGCGAGGTGGGCCGGTTCGGCACCCCGTCGCTGATCACCCGGACCACCAACGACGTGCAGCAGGTCCAGATGCTGGCCGTGCTGACCTTCACGCTGCTGGTGGCCGCCCCGATCTACTGCGTCGGCGGCATCATCCTGGCCCTCAACCAGGACGTGGAGCTGTCCTCGCTGCTGCTGGTGGCGGTGCCCGCGCTGGCCGTCATCGTGAGCCTGATCATCCGCAAGATGCGGCCGCTGTTCCGGCTCATGCAGGAGCGCATCGACGGCATCAACCGGGTGCTGCGCGAGCAGATCACCGGCGTGCGGGTGATCCGCGCGTTCGTCCGCGACCCCCAGGAGCGGGACCGCTTCGAGACGTCGAACTCGAACCTGTTCGACGTGGGACTCGGCGCCGGGCGGCTGATGGCCCTGATGTTCCCGTCCGTGATGCTGGTGCTCAACCTGTCCAGCATCGCCGTGCTGTGGTTCGGCGGGCACATTGTCGCCGACGGCGGCATGCAGATCGGCGCGCTGACCGCCTTCCTGAGCTACCTGCTGCAGATCCTCATGTCGGTGATGATGGCCACCTTCGTGTTCATGATGCTGCCGCGGGCCGAGGTCTGCGCGGAGCGGATCATGGAGGTGCTGGACACCGACCCCGACCTGGCCCGGCCGGCCAGCCCGGTGACCCAGGTCAGCGGCCACGGCCAGCTGGACCTGCGGCACGCCGAGTTCCGCTACCCCGGCGCCGAGCACCCGGTGCTGTGCGACATCAGCCTGTCCGCCGGCCCCGGCGAGGTCACCGCCGTCATCGGCGGCACGGGCAGCGGCAAGACCACGCTGGTCAGCCTGATCCCGCGGCTGATGGACGTGACCGGCGGGGCGGTCCTGGTCGACGGGGTGGACGTGCGCGAGCTTGACCCGGCGCTGCTGTCGGACATGATCGGGCTGGTGCCGCAGCGGCCCTACCTGTTCTCCGGCACGGTGGCCACCAACCTGCGCTACGGCAACCAGGACGCCACCGACGCCGAGCTGTGGCACGCGCTGGAGATCGCCCAGGCGCGCGGACTTCGTCGCGGCAGATGGAGGGCGGCCTGGACGCGCCGATCGCCCAGGGCGGCACCAACGTGTCCGGCGGCCAGCGGCAGCGGCTGGCCATCGCCCGGGCGCTGGTGCACAAGCCGGAGATCTACCTGTTCGACGACTCGTTCTCGGCCCTGGACTACGCCACCGACGCGGCCGCTGCGGGCGGCGCTGGCCGCGGAGACCGCCGACGCGACCGTGCTGATCGTCGCCCAGCGGGTGGCGACCATCAGGCACGCCGACCAGATCATCGTGCTCGACGGCGGCCGGATCGTGGCCACGGGCACCCACGACGAGCTGATGAGCACCGACGACACCTACCGGGAGATCGTGCTCTCCCAGCTGACCGAGCAGGAGGCAGCAGCGTGAGCGGGGGCCCGGACAGCGGCGGGGCCGAGAGCAACGGCACCGCCAAGAACAACGGCAACAGCAATGGCCATAACAATGGTCTGGGGGAGCGGGCCACCCCCCAGCGCGGGCTCGGCCCCGACCGGAGCATGCCCGCGCGCGGCCCGGCTGCCTTCATGGGCGGCCAGCCCGACCGAGAAGTCGCTGGACTTCGGGCTCCAGCCGCAGGCTGCTCGGCACCCTGCGGCCGCACCGGCTGCTGGTGGCGCTCAGCTTCCTGCTGGCCGCGGTCAGCGTCACGCTGTCGGTGCTCGGCCCGAAGCTGCTCGGCGACGCCACCAACCTGATCTTCGCCGGCGTGATCGGCAGCCGGCTGCCCGCCGGCGTCAGCAAGGCCCAGGTCATCGCCCACCTGCGGGCCGAGGGCAAGGGCACCGAGGCCGACCTGCTGCAGGCCGTGCACGTCGTGCCCGGGCCAGGGCATCGACTTCGACCACGTCGGCCAGGTGCTGCTGCTGGTGCTGGTGGTCTACGTGGGCTCCTCGATCGGCTGCTGCATGCAGGGCCGGCTGACGGCCACCGATCGTGCAGCGCCTGGTCTTCACGGCTGCGCGAGCAGGTCCAGGCCAAGCTGGCCCGGCTGCCGCTGAGCTACTTCGACCGGCAGCCGCGCGGGCGAGATCCTCAGCCGGGTCACCAACGACATCGACAACCTGGCCCAGTCCCTGCAGCAGACCCTGAGCCAGCTGGTCATCTCGCTGCTCACCGTCGTCGGCGTGCTGACCGTGATGTTCCTCATCTCGCCGCTGCTGGCGCTGATCGCGCTGGTCACCGTGCCCGTCTCGGTGTTCGTGGTGGCCCGGATCGGCAAGCGGGCCCAGCCGCAGTTCGTCCGCCAGTGGTCCACCACCGGGAAGCTGAACGGGCACATCGAGGAGATGTTCACCGGGCACGCGCTGGTCAACGTGTTCGGCCAGCGCGAGCAGTCCATGGACACCTTCACCGAGCAGAACGAGAAGCTGTACCAGGCCAGCTTCCGCGCCCAGTTCATCTCCGGCACCATCCAGCCGGTCATGATGTTCATCGGCAACCTCAACTACGTGCTGGTCGCCGTCGTCGGCGGGCTGCGGGTGGCCGCCGGCACGCTGTCGCTGGGCGGCGTGCAGGCGTTCATCCAGTACTCGCGGCAGTTCAGCCAGCCGCTGACCCAGCTGGCCAGCATGGCCAACCTGCTCCAGTCCGGCGTGGCCTCGGCCGAGCGGGTGTTCGCGCTGCTGGACGCCGACGAGCAGGGCCCCGACCCGGAGCGCCCGGACCGGCCGCGGGAGGTCGAGGGCCGGGTCGAGTTCCGCAACGTCGTCGTTCCGCTACTCGCCCGACCAGCCGCTGATCGAGCGACCTGTCGCTGAGCGTGTCGCCGGGCCAGACGGTGGCCATCGTCGGGCCCACCGGCGCCGGCAAGACCACGCTGGTCAACCTGCTGATGCGGTTCTACGAGGTGGACTCGGGCGAGATCCCGCTCGACGGCGTCGACATCGCCGACATGACCCGAGACGAGCTGCGCTCGCTGACCGGCATGGTGCTGCAGGACGCCTGGCTGTTCGGCGGCACCATCGCCGACAACATCGCCTACGGCTCGGCCGGCGCCACCCGCGAGCAGATCGTCGAGGCGGCCAGGGCCACCTACGTGGACCGGTTCGTGCGCACCCTGCCCGACGGCTACGAGACGGTGCTCGACGACGAGGGCGCGAACGTCAGCACGGGCGAGCGGCAGCTCATCACCATCGCCCGGGCGTTCCTGGCCCGGCCCGCCATCCTGATCCTGGACGAGGCGACCAGCTCGGTCGACACCCGCACCGAGGTGCTCATCCAGCGGGCCATGAACTCGCTGCGCCAGGGCCGGACCAGCTTCGTCATCGCGCACCGGCTGTCCACCATCCGCGACGCCGACCTGATCCTGGTCATGGAATCCGGGCAGATCGTCGAGCAGGGCACCCACGAGGAGCTGCTCGCCGCCGGCGGCGCCTACGCCCGGCTGTACTCGGCCCAGTTCGCCCAGGCCATGGCCGCGGTCGACTAGGCCGCTGGCCCCGCGCTGCCGGTTCGCGCTAGCCGTTCAGCGCGAACAGGCAGCCATCCCAGTACGCCTCAACGCGCGGGCGCCGTCGGCCCTTCATGCCGATCTCCAGCACGTCGGCCGGCTGCCCGCCGGGGCCAGGAACCACAGTTCCAGCCCGGCCGCCTCGACCCGGCTGAACCCGTCCCGGCGGCCGGCCGCTCGGTGGCCGCATGCATGTAGGCCGGCACGCCCGCGCAGCACCGGCGCGGATACGCGGCCCACACCCACAGCCGCCCGCCGCGCGCCGCGACGAACCCGGCGGCATCGGGGCTGACCTCCACGCGCATGCCACCACGATAAGCCGGAACCGGCGCCGGGCGGGCGTCACGCGTCCCGCAGCCGGAACACGAGGCCGCCGAGCAGCATCGCCCCCAGGGCCCACAGGGCCAGCACGCCGAGGCCGGCCCACGGGCTCAGCGCCTGGCTGCCCAGCGCCGCCCCGGTGGTGGCCTGGATGTCCAGCCCGGCGCTCATCGGGCCGATCTGCTCCAGGTGGCGGCGCCAGTCGGGATCCAGAGCGGTGGCGACGACCGGGAACAGGTACAGCAGGCCGAGGACCGCCCCGATCGCCACCGCGGAGTCCCGGATCGCGACGGCCACCCCGAGGGCCAGCAGGGCGACCAGGCCCAGGTAGAGCACCGATCCGGCGGCGGCGCGCAGGTCGGGCCCGGCCAGCGACAGCGGCGGGTAGCCGTGCGCCGGGGTGAGGCCGCGGCCGGGCAGGATGACCCGCCCGGCCAGCATCGAGGCCAGTACTCCGACCGCGCCCGCGGCCAGCACCAGCCCGGTCACGATGACTGCCTTGGCCGCCAGCACGTGCGCCCGGCGCGGCACCGCCGTCAGCGTGACCCGGATCATGCCGGTGCTGTACTCGCCGGTGACCGCCAGCACGGCGATGATGGCGGCGACCGCCTGGCCGAGCTCGACTCCGGTCAGGCTGAGCTTGGCCGGGTCCTGGCCGCAGCCGGCCGACGGGCAGCTCACGGCGGCGGCCGTCACCGCGCCGACCGCCGCGGTCAGCGCGACGACCGCGGCCAGCAGCCAGAACGTGCCGGACATCGTGCGGACCTTGGTCCACTCGGCGTGCAGGCAGGCGCGGAAGGACTCGGCGCGGAAGGTGCTCACGCGTCCCCCCGGCCCAGCCGCCAGGCGGCCAGGCCCAGCGTGGCGGCGGTCCAGGCGGCGAGCACAGCCAGCCCGGCCCAGGGCGCCAGCGGGAAGTACCCGGTGTTGGCCGCGTAGACGTTGGTCACCTGGTGGTACTGCGGCAGCGTGGCCTGGACCGCGAACGCGGCCGCCGGGGTGAGCCGCAGCAGCCAGTCCTGGACCGCGAGCGGCAGCACCGGCGCGGCCACGCAGAACATGTACGGCAGGACGATCACCAGGAAGGCGACGGTGACCGCGGTCGCGCTGCGCCGCAGCAGCGTGCCCAGGGCCAGCGCCAGCACGGCGGCCAGCGCCAGCACGGCCGCGGTGCCTGCGATCACCCGCACCTCGGTGACCGCCGTGACCGGGAAGACATAGACCCCGTTGGCACGAAGCTCCCGCTGGCCGAACACGACCACCACGGCCGAGCTGACCAGGCCGGTCACGAACGTCACGGCAGCGATCACGGCCGCCTTGCCGGCCAGCACCCGGCCCCGGCGCGGGCAGGCGATCAGCGTGGTCCGGATCAGCCCGCGCCGGTACTCGACCGTCATGAACATCGCCGCCACCACGACGATCGCGATCAGCGCGGCAAACGTGCCGATCAGCGTCTGGGTAATCGTGGCGCCGGTGCCGTTGGCCCCCGTTACCACCGGAGCGATGTCGCCGGTCCCGGTCACCGTGAACACGCCCCTGGCCTGGCTGAACCCCGTTGACGGGCCGGGCGCCGGGCCGCCGGGAGCTCCGAGGTCGGCACCGGTCCAGGCGCCGCCGGCCCAGCCGCCGGCCAGGCGGACATGATCCAGGACGCCGGTGTCCTGGCTGAGGCCGCCATAGACCGACGCGGTGGAGAACCCGGTCACCGCGTAGCTCGGCGACGTGGCGAACAGCCCGCCCTGCACGGTGGCCGGGCATCGCGGGCAGCCGGACCGTGCCCACCCGGCTCCAGCGAGTCCCGTCGGCCGAGTCGTAGCCGGTGACCGTGTCGCCGCGGCGGGTCAGCCGAAGCCAGCGCGGCGCCGCCGCGGACACCGAGGCCGGACAGGCCCGCGATGTCACCGGTGTAGTCGTACTGCAAGCGGACGCCGTTGCCCCCGGTCACCATCATCGCCGCGTAGGCCGAGCCCAGTCTGGTGCTGGCCTTGATGATGATGCCGGCCTTGGACCACGGCATGAGCCCGGCCCTGGTGCCGTTACCGCCGGCCAGCGGCAGGCGGCCGGTCAGCGAGGTCACCCGGGCGGTGATGGCTGCCGTCGCCGTCCAGGGCGGCGGACGAAGTAGAAGTTGTCGGTCACCGGTTCCCCGGTCGGCCCCAGCGTCATCCCGCATGAGGCGACGGTGGAACAAGAGCCGGACATGCTGGGCCCGAGCCCGAGGGCCACGGTCAGCCCGGCCGCGATCAGCAGGGCGATGACCCAGCCCCGACGTCGAACTTGGTCCACTCGGCCCTCGCCAGCGCGCGAACTTGTCGTCGACCCGCGCGCCGTGCCGGACGGGTCCGTCGGTCATCGCGCGGCCTCCTGGGCGGCCCGGTAGTCCGTCGACGTCCCTGGTCAGCTCCAGGTAGGCCTCCTCCAGCGTGGCGCGCTGCGCCGACACCTCGGAGAACGGGACCGCGGCTCGCGGACAGCAGGGCCACGACCCGCTCGGCGGCGCAGCCCGGAGATGACCCGTGTCCGGGCCGATCGGCCACCTGCGCGCCGGCCTCGGTGAGCGCTGTCGCCGCCGGTCCCGGCGCGGCGGTGCGCAGCGTGACCCGGTCACCCGACGCCGCCGCGATCAGCTCGCGGACGCTGGTGTCGGCGATGACCTTGCCGCGGCCCACGACCACCAGGTGGTCGGCGGTGTCCTGGAGCTCGCTCATCAGGTGGCTGGACACCAGCACCGCCCGGCCCTGCGCGGCCAGCGACCGCAGGAAGCCGCGCATCCAGACGATGCCCTCGGGGTCCATGCCGTTGAACGGCTCGTCCAGCATCAGCACCGGCGGATCGCCGAGCAACGCTGCCGCGATGCCGAGCCGCTGGCGCATGCCCAGGGAATAGCCGCCCGCCCGGTGCCGGATCACCGGCTCCAGGCCCGCCTGGGCCGACCACCTGGTCGACCCGGCCGGCGGTCAGGCCCTGGGAGTGGGCCAGCCACAGCAGGTGGTCGCGGCCGCTGCGGCTGGGCTGCAGCGCGCCCGCGTCCAGCAGCGCGCCGACGTGGGTGCAGCGGGCGCCGCAGCGACGCGTACGGCACGCCCGCCGATCAGCGCCGTGCCCTCGTCGGCGCGTCCAGGCCGAGGATGACTCGCATGGTGGTGGACTTGCCCGCGCCGTTGGGGCCGACGAAGCCGGTGACCTGTCCGGGCTGCGACGGCGAACGTCATGCCGTCCAGCGCCAGCGCCGGTCCGAACCGCTTGCGCAGCCCGCGCTTCGATCGTTGCTTCCACGTCTCGTCTTTCGATCGGCTGACCAAGCGCGTTTCGCCCTACGCCGTCCGGCGGTGGCGCGCACCGGCTGTCAGCCCGGCTGTCACGCTGGCTGACACCGCCCTACACCTGGGGCATTGGCATGCTGGAACGCCATGAGGGTGCTGGTTGTCGAGGACTTCGAGGTGCTGGCCGAGGCCATCGGGACCGGGCTGCGCCGGAAGGGCATGGCCGTCGACGTCGTGCTCGACGGGGACGACGCGCTGGAGCACCTGGCCGTCACCCGGTACGACGTGGTGGTGCTCGACCGGGACCTGCCCGGCGTGCACGGCGACGAGGTGTGCCGCACGATCGTCGGCCGGCGGGTCGCGACAGCCGGGTGCTCATGCTGACCGCGGCCAGCACGGTCCGCGAGCGGGTGACGGGCCTGGCCCTGGGCGCCGACGACTACCTGCCCAAGCCGTTCGACTTCGCCGAGCTGGCCGCACGGGTCCGGGCCCTGGGCCGCCGGTCGGTCGCCCGCCCTGCCGCCGGTGCTGGAGGGCGGCGACGTCACCCTCGACCCAGGCCGCCGGGTGGCGTTCCGCGCCGGACGGCGCCTTGACCTCAGCCCCAAGGAGTTCGCGGTCCTGGAGTGCCTGCTGGCCGCGGCCGGCCGGGTCGGTCTCGGCCGAGGAACTGCTCGAGCGGGTCTGGGACGAGGCCGCCGACCCGTTCACCACCGCGGTCAAGACCGACGATCATGCGGCTGCGGGCCAAGCTCGGCGACCCGCCCGTCATCCACACCGTCCGCGAGGGCGGCTACCGGATCGGAGAGCTGTGATGGCCTCTACCGCGTGCGGCCCCAGCTGCTCCGGCTGCCCGACGCTGCGGCGCCTCGCCTTCTTTACGCCGGCTGCCGTCGCCCTGGTCGCGGCCGGCGGTTCCTGCTGGTTCCAAGCAGGCCGCGCGCGTCGGCAGCTCCGGGCCGCACGCCGCCCAGCCAGGCCGACCGACCGGCCCGCTCCGCCAGCAGCCCATCGCCGCTGATCGCCTGCTGGTCGTGTCTGCTCGCCCTCGCCTGCGGCTGGCTGATCGCCGGGCGGCTGCTGCGGCCGCTGCGCGCGATCACCACGACCGCCAGGGACATCTCGGCCACCAACCTGAACCGGCGGCTGGACCTGACAGCCTCGGACGACGAGTTCGCCGAGCTCGGCCAGACGCTGGACGACCTGTTCGGGCGGCTGGAGGCGTCGTTCGAGTCGCAGCGGCACTTCGTCGCCAACGCCTCGCACGAGCTGCGCACGCCGCTCACCGCGGAGCGGACCCTGCTCCAGGTCGCGCTGGCCGACCCGGACGCGACGGCGTCGGCGCTGCGGTCGGCCTGCGAGCAGGTGCTGGCCCTGGGCGAGTCACGCAGGAACGGCTCATCGACGCGCTGCTCACGCTGGCCACCAGCGAGCGCGGCATCGAGCAGCTGGGAGCCCTTCGACCTGGCCGACGTCGCCGGCCAGGTCGTCGCCGTCCGCCGCGACGAAGCCCGCCGCCGGCGGCTTGCGCGTCGAGCGCCTCGCTGGAGCCCGCTCCGGCCGCCGGCGACCCGAGCCTGGCCGAGAGCCTGGTGGCGAACCTGGTCGACAACGCCCTCCGGCACAACACGCCAGGCGGCTGGATCTCGATCTCGACGACGGCCGCCGCCGGGCAGGCCACCTTCTCGGTCGCGCAACACCGGGCCGGTGATCCCGCCCGAAGAGGTCGGCCGCCTGTTCCAGCCGTTCCAGCGGCTCGGCGCCGAGCGGGTCGCGGGCCGGGAACGGCGCCGGTCCCACGGGAGGGCCGGCGGGCACGGGCTCGGCCTGGCCATCGTCCGCGCCATCGCCGACGCCCACGGCGCCGAGCGTCACCGCCCGCGCCCTGCCCGACGGCGGCCTGGACATCGAGGTCACCTTCGCGCCCGGGCGATAGGTGCCGCGAATCTGATAACAGCAAGAAGCGCCGCGCCAGATCCGCGCTGCCTGTCCCGACGACGGGGGAAAACCCCCGCGGCAGACGGGGAGTAGCCGGATTCCGCCAGGTCAGCGTGTTTTCTAACGTGATCTTCAAGCACGCGCCAGCGTGCGGAACGGAGATCCGATGATCCACGCGAGAGGGCTCACCAAGCGCTTCGGCCCGACGGTCGCGGTGCGCGAGCTCAGCTTCGAGGTGCGGCCCGGCACCGTGACCGGGTTCCTGGGCCCCAACGGCTCGGGCAAGTCCACCACCATGCGGCTGATCATGGGCCTGGATGCCCCCGACGCGGGCACGGCCACCATCGGCGGCCGGGCCTACCGCCAGCTCCGCTGGCCGCTTCGCGAGGTCGGCGTGATGCTCGACGCGCGCGGCTTCCATCCCGGCCGCACCGCCCGCGGCCACCTGACCGCCCTGGCGGCCAGCAACGACATCCCGCGCTCGCGGGTCGACGAGGTACTCGGCATCGTCGGCCTCCAGGACGCGGGCCAGCGGCGGGCGGGCAAGTTCTCGCTCGGCATGGCCCAGCGGCTGGGCGTGGCCACGGCGCTGCTCGGCGACCCCGGCGTGCTGATGCTGGACGAGCCGGTGAACGGCCTGGACCCGGAGGGCATCCGGTGGATCAGGCACCTGCTCATCGGCATGGCCCGCGAGGGCCGCACGGTGTTCGTGTCCAGCCACCTGATCAGCGAGATGGAGCTGATGGCCGAGCAGCTCATCGTGATCGGCCGGGGCCGGCTGCTGGCCAGCGCCCCGGTCCGCGAGCTGGCCGGCCGGGCCGGGTCGCTGGAGGAGGCGTTCTTCGGGCTGACCGGGGACGCCGTGGAGTACCGGAGCACGGAGGCGAGGAGCTCATGACTCAGGCAACGCTGGAGCGGGCGGAGACGCGGCTGCCGGGCCGCGGGCGCAGCGGCCTCGTGCAGGCGGTCCGGATGGAGTGGGTCAAGGCGCGCACGCTGCGCTCCACCTGGTGGATAGCGGCGCTCACGCTGGCCGGCACGATCGGCCTGGCCATCGTCGTGCTGCGCTATTACCCGTCGCACTGGTCGCACCTGTCACGCGCGAACCGGGCCAGCTTCGACCCCGTCAATGACGGCTTCACCGGCCTGGCGCTGGCCCAGCTGCCGATGGCCGCGTTCGGGGTGCTGGCCATCACCAGCGAGTACTCGGGCGGGATGATCTCCTCCACGCTGGCCGCGATGCCGCGGCGGCCGGTGATGCTGGCCGCCAAGGCCGCCGTGATCGGCGCGATCGCCCTGGTCGTGGGCGAGATCGCCGCCTTCGGCGCGTTCTTCGCCGGGCAGTCGGTGCTGGTCAGCCCGGCGCCGCACGCCACCCTGGGCCAGCCACTGGTGGCCCGGGCGGTGCTGCTGGCCGGCGCCTACCTGGGCCTGATGGCGCTGATCGGGCTGGGCGTCGGGGCCATCGTGCGCCGCTCGGCAGCCGGGATCGCGGTCATCGCGGGCTGATCTTCGTGCTGCCGCCGATCACGCTGGCGCTGCCGGACAGCTTCCAGCACTCGGTGCAGCGCTTCCTGCCCGAGATCATCGCGGAGAACTCGCTGACCGTGATCAAGCCAGTGGCCTACTCCCTGTCCGCCTGGTCCGGCCTGGCCGTGCTGTGCGCGTACGCGGCCGTGCTGCTCGGCACGGGCGGCTGGCTGCTGGCCCGTCGCGACGCCTGACCGCCGCCCTGACACCTCCGGCCTTCCCATGATCGCTGAT
Source organism: uncultured Actinomycetota bacterium (assembly GCA_963730265.1). Taxonomy (GTDB): domain Bacteria; phylum Actinomycetota; class Actinomycetes; order Streptosporangiales; family Streptosporangiaceae; genus DASUBV01. Next base: position 1,236,787 of record CAVSRG010000009.1, on the reverse strand, counting down.
AACAGCAAGAAGCGGCTACGCCAATTCCGGCCTGCCAAGATGGTGCCAATGACAGCGACAACCGCAGGCAGCGGCCGCCGGTCCCGCCGGCGGCCGTGGCCCGGTCGATCGCGACCGCCCCGCTGACCCGGCGGTCCCGCGTGGAGGCGGGATACTGGCTGGCCATGTTCCCGGTCAGCGTGGTCGGGTTCGTGCCGCTGATCCCTGCTGCTGGCGCCGGGCCTGGTGCTGACCGCCTCGCTCGCCGGGACGTTCCTCGGGCTGGTCCTGCTGGCCGTGGCCACGATGACCGGCCGCAGGCTGCGGCGCGGCGCACCGGATGGTGGCGGCAGGCCATCCTGGGAACACGCACCGGCGAGCCCCCCTTGTTTGCCAGAGGCCGCGGGGTCCTCGGCCGGATCGATGCCCGGCTGCGGGACGCGCCGGGCTGGAAGGCCATCGCCTACGTGGTCCTCAAGCTGCCGCTGGCCTGCTGGGGGCTGTACTTCACGGTGGTGCCCTGGCTGGCCGGCCTGTTCTACCTCACCTATCCGCTGTGGTGGCTGATCTTCCCGCTCGAGGGCCGGGGCGGACGGCCGCGCGCGCCGCTCCCGATCAGCACGCCGTTCCCGGCCGGCGGTGAGCGGATCACCACGTTCGGCGGCGCGCTGCTGATCGGCCTGCTCGGCATCGGGGCGCTGCTGATCGCGCCGTGGACGACGCGGCTGCCGGTGATTGTCGACATGTGGCTGATGCGCGGGCTGCTGGGCGGGTCGGGGCAGTCGGACCGGATCCGCGAGCTGGAGAGCAGCCGGGCCCGGCTGGTGGACGACTCGGCCGCGCTGCTGCGCCGGGTGGAGCGCAACCTGCACGACGGCGCGCAGGCCCGGCTGGTGGCGCTGACCATGCACCTGGGCCGGGCCCGCGACCAGCTCGGCGACGGCGGCGAGCCGGGCGACCTGGACCGGGCCCGCGACCTGATGGCGGCGGCGCACCAGGACGCCAAGGCCGCGCTGACCGAGCTGCGCGACCTGGCCCGCGGCATCCACCCGCCCGCGCTGGACGCCGGGCTGGAGGACGCGCTGGCCAGCCTGGCCGCGACCAGCGCCACCCCGGCCGCGGTGACGGCCGCCATCGGTGTCCGGCCCACGCCGGCCATTGAGACCATCGCCTACTTCTGCGCGGCCGAGCTGCTGGCTAACGTGGCCAAGCACAGCCGGGCCAGTCACGCCGCCGTGGACGTGGCCGGACAGGACGAGACTCTGGTGGTGACGGTGACCGACGACGGCAGACGGCGGGGCGCGGCCGCGCCCCGGCGGCGGGCTGGACGGGCTGGCGCAGCGGGTCGCCGCGGTGGACGGCACGCTGGCCATCGCGAGCCCGGCGGGCGGCCCGACGGTCGTGACGATCACGCTCCCGCTGCGGGCCTGATGCGCGTCGTCATCGCCGAGGACCTGGCCATCCTGCGGGAGGGCCTGGCCGGGCTGCTCGCCGACCGCGGCCACGAGGTGTGCGCGGCGGTGGCCGACGGCGACGGCGCTCACCGAGGCCGTCGCCCGGCACCGGCCGGACGTGGCGATCGTGGACGTGCGGATGCCGCCCACCTTCACCGACGAGGGCCTGCGCGCCGCGATCGAGCTGCGGGCCCGCCACCCCGGCATCGGGGTGCTGGTGTTCTCGCAGTACGTGGAGACCCGGTACGCGGCCCGGCTGCTGGCCGACGATCCGGCGGGGTCGGCTACCTGCTCAAGGACCGGGTCGGCGACGTGGCCGAGTTCGGACCGCGCTGGAGCGGGTGGCGGCGGGCGGCACGGCGCTGGACCCGGAGGTGGTCCGGCTGCTGCTGCGGGCCAGCCACCAGGCGGCCGGCGGCGTGGCGTCGCTGACCAACCGGGAGCGCGAGGTGCTGGCGCTGATGGCCGAGGGCCGGTCCAACGCCGGGATCGCCGCGGCGATGGTGGTGTCGAACGGCGCGGTGGAGAAGCACGTGGCGTCGATCTTCGGCAAGCTGGGCCTGCCGCCGGCCGAAGCGACAACCGCCGGGTCCTGGCCGTGCTGCGCTACCTCGAGGGCTGAGCCACCCGGAACGCATCACACCGCCCGGCCCAGGAAGGCGGCGAGCTGATCGGCCGGGCTGGCCCCGGCCGGGGCCTGGCGGACGGGCCCGAACAGCGCCTCGCCGTCGGGCCCCCGGTAGGCGTCGGTGATCGCCTGCCGGGCCAGGCCGATCAGTTCCGCGGCGAGATCCGGGTCCAGGTCGGTGGGCTGGCCGGTGGCCCGGGCCAGGTCCCAGCCGTGGGTGAACTGCTCGGTGGCGGCCATGCCCAGCACGACGGCACCGGGGAACTCGCCGAACGGCAGCCGGACCGTCCGGTCCAGGACGCCGTCGGCCCCGAACGCCGCCAGCGCGATCTGGATGCTCTCCTCGTAGGCGGCCGCGTAGTCGCCGGCCGCGTAATCGGCGGCGGCCAGGTCGCTGGCGCCGGTGACCTGGCCGGCCACCACCGGGCCGAGCCGGTGACGTGATTGATCAGGGCCCGGACGTCCCAGGACGCGCAGGGGGTCGGCGCGTCCAGCTGGCTGGGCTGGATCTTGGTCAGGGCGGTCAGGGTGGTCTCGAGCGCGCGGCTCAGTTCCATCGGTCGCGATCCTCTCATCGGTGATGTGGCTCTCGACCAAAAAAGACCCGGCCGGCCGCGGAAAGGAATCGCTGACCGGCGGCCGGGGTCGCTCAGGCGTTGGCCTGGAAGATGGCGATGAGCTCCATCTTGCGCTGCTGGTCGAGGGTCTGGAACCGGGACACCGCCTCCTGGGCGGTGGTCACGTCGGCCAGCGCGCCCACCGGGGCGGGGAGCGGGCCAGCCGGCTCGCGCTCGGCCGGGCTGAGCGAGGCCAGGAACGCGATGGCGTCCTCCAGGCTGGTCAGCCGGCCCGGGCCAGCAGCTCGTCGTCGGAGTCATCGACGGTCACCGGGGTGACCGCGGCGCCGATGCCCTCGGCGATGGCCAGCACCTCGCCGATCCGCTGGCTGACCTCCTCCACGGCGGCGAAGGCGCCCGCGCTGACGCAGGCCAGCACGTAGCGCTCGGCGCGGAACACCCAGTCCGCGCGGGCCATGATCCGCTGCTGCACGTCCCAGGTCAGCGGCTGCTGGTCGGCGCCGGGCAGGACGGCCACGGCGTAGCGCAGGTCGAAGGCCGGGTTGCCGGTCGGGCCCTCGGGCAGCTGGGTCAGCGCGGGGAAGCGGCGCGGCTGCACGCAGGCCACCGGCAGCACCGAGGGCAGCTCCACGGCGCACACGGCGGTGCCGGGCAGCTGAGCGGCGGGCGCCACGCTGGTCCAGGCGTTGGCCACGATGATGGTCCGGCCGCCGATGCTGCCCCGGAAGGCGTCGCCGTACTCGGTGCCACCTACCCGGACCCCGTTGCCGCCGGTCACCGTGGGCGGCACGCCCAGCAGCACCCGGCTGATGTCGTGGATGGCCACGGCGAGCTGGTCGTCGAACGGCTGGCCGGTGAGCGGCCGCCAGCCCTGCGCGACGGCGACCTGGGCCAGGCCGGGCACGCCCGCCTGGCGCCGGTCCATGCCGTCGCGGTGGCCCTGGCCCAACACGGTCATGCTGGCTCCTGCCGATCGAGTCCCTAAGGCGGACGCTACGTCAGGGCCGGGCCGATTGCCGAGGACGTCGGGCGCGGCGTGCGAATTCCGTAATCCCTGCGGCCCGCTATCCTCGCCATCTCCGCGCTATCGCCGGCCTGCCGGACGTCGACAACCAGCCGCGCAGCAGTCAGAGTTTCTGCCCTGGTCACTCGGGACGGGGAAATCTACGGAGGGCTCATGCGTCTGCTGCTGATCGGCGCGCCCGGTTCCGGCAAGGGGACGCAGGCCGACCTGCTGGCCAGCCGCTTCGGGATCGCGCACATCTCCAGCGGCGACCTGCTGCGCCAGCACGTGCGCGAGCAGACGGCGTTCGGGCAGCTGGTCAAGAAGTACGTCGACAAGGGCGACCTGGTCCCCGACAGCCTGGTCATGGACATCCTGCGCAAGCCGGTGCTGGCCGCGACGAACGGCTACGTGCTGGACGGCTTCCCGCGCACCGTGGCCCAGGCCGAGACCGCCTACGCCGTGGTCCACCCTCTCGGCGCCGAGGTGCAGGCCGCGATCCACCTCGACGTCCCGCACCCCGAGCTGGTCCGGCGGCTGCTGGCCCGCGGCCGCGGCGCGGACGACACGGCCGAGGTCATCGAGCACCGGCTCCAGGTCTACGACGAGATGACGGTGCCGCTGCTGGACTACTACGCGGGCCGGGAGTGGATGTTCGCCGTCGACGGCACGCAGCCGCCGCAGGAGGTGCACGAGGACATCGTGCGCCGCATCCAGAAGCTCAAGTCCTTCACCGCGCCGGCCTGACCGGCCGCCTCACTCGCCGGTCTGGCCGTCGATGGCCTCGCGGATCAGGTCGGCGTGCCCGGCGTGCCGGGCCGTCTCCTCCAGCAGGTGCAGCAGCACCCAGCGCAGCGTGAAGTGCTGGCCGTCGCGGTGGACCACGGACAGCTGGTCCAGGTCACCGGCCGCCGCGGCGACCTCGCGGCTGCGCGCGCAGGCCTCCTCGTAGCGCTCGCGGACCGCGTCCGGCTCCAGCGTGGCCGCGGTCCGGAACTCCCACTCCGGGTCGGCGTCAAAGTCGATGCCCGCCCAGGGCTCGGGCGTCGGCCTGGCCGGCGAACCGGTACACCATCCAGGTCTCCTCGACCAGGGCCAGGTGGTACAGCAGGCCGGTCAGCGTGAGCGACGAGGGCGGGTGCGGCCGGGCCAGCTGCTCCTGGCTCAGGCCGTCGGCCTTGGCCAGCATGGTCGCGCGCTGGTAGTCCAGGTACTGGCCGAGCATGTCGCGCTCGCCGGCGTCCTTGACCGGCTCGGCCCTCATCGCGCGCCGGCCATGTCGGCGCGGCCCAGGAACGCGAGCACCCGCTCGGTGAGCAGCGCCGCGGCGGCCGGGTCGTAGGCGGCCAGGCTGGCGTCGGCGAACAGGTGCGCGCTCCCCGGGTACAGGAACAGCTCGCCGTCGCTCGCCGTCTTGACCAGGTCGCGGGCGGCGTCGATGTCGCCCTCGTCGGTGAAGAAGGGGTCGGCGTCCATGGCGTGGACCTGCACCGGCACGCCGTCGGGCCAGGCGCCGAACTCGGAGGCCGGCAGGCAGGAGTGGAAGAACAGCGCGCCGCGGGCGCCGGGCCGGGTCTGGGCGAGCAGCTGCGCGGGCATGACGCCGAGCGAGAACCCGGCGTAGACCACGTCGGCGGGCAGGTCCTGGCCGGCGAGCCGGCCCCGCTCGAGGATGGTGCCGAAGCCGGCCTGCTCGGCGTAGGCCAGGCCCTCGGGGAGGGAGTCGAAGACCTGGCCCTCGTAGAGGTCGGGCGTGGTCACCTGATGCCCGGCCGCGCGCAGCTGGCCGGCGAACTGGCGGACGCCGTCGGTGAGACCCTGGGCGTGATGGAAGAGGACAACGTCGGTCACTGAATGCTCCTGGCTGTTGTTCTGGATGATGTTGGGTCTTCCCAGGCTGGCGCGCTTCATGAGCCTGGCCAGGGCCCCGACGGTAACCGCCGATCAGGACGTTTGCCGTCCGGAATGGGCGCGGAGGGTCGTGATCTATGACACCTGACGGGGTGGTGGTCGGCATCGACGCGGGCGGCACGGCCACCCGGGCGCGAGCCGTCCGGGCGGGAGCGCCGGTGCACGAGGGCGCGGGCGGGCCGGGCAACCCCGTGATGGCCGGGCCCGAGGTCATCGAGGCCAGCTACCAGGCGGCCCTGGCGGGCTGCCCGGCGGCCTGCCGGGTGGCGGCGTGCGTGTCCGGGGCGGGCGGTGACGCGCAGCGGGCCCAGGTCGCCGCGGTGCTGGCCGCCCGGTTCCCGGCGGCGGCGGTCCGGGTGGCCCCGGACTACGTGGCGGCGTTCCTGGCCGCCCCGCCGGGGAGCGACGTGTGCGTCGTGGCGGGCACCGGCTCGGTGGTGTGCAGCCAGGCGGACGACGGGAGCTTCGCCTCCAGCGGCGGGCGCGGGTGGATCCTGGGCGATCATGGCGGCGCGGCGCGGCTGGGGCGGGCGGCGCTGGAGCACTACGTGACCGACCCCGGCGGGGTGCCGGCGGGATTCGCGGCGGCCGTCGCCTCGGTGACCGGGACCAGCGACTGGCGGTCGGTGGTCCGCGCGCTGCACGCCGCGCCGAACCCGGCGCCGCTGCTGGCGCGGGCCGCGCCGCTGCTCACCGCGGCGGCGGACGGAGGGCAGGCCTGGGCGGCCGAGGAACTGGAGGGGCAGATGACGGCGCTGGCCGCCACGACGGCCGGGCATATCGGGCGGCACCTGGACGGGCGGGCCGAGGTGCGGGTCGCGCTCAGCGGGGGAGTGTGGTCCAGCCCGGCGGCCCGCTCCGCGCTGACCCGGGCCCTAGGGCGCCTCAGCCCGCGCCCGGTGACCGTGACGTGGTCGCACGGCGACCCGGTGGACGGGGCCATCCGCCTGGCTGAGAGCCTGGCCCGGTGAGCGAGTCCCTGCCGCGTGCCGACCGGCCGCGGACCGACCTGCCGCGGACCGAGCAGCGCAATCCGGCCTCCCGCGGGCTGGGGGAGCGGCCCCCGGCCGAGGTCATCGCGGTGATGAACGCCGAGGAGCACCGGGTGCTGACCGCGGTGGAGGAGGCCACGCCGCTGCTGGCGCTGGCCGCGGAGCGGGTGGCCGCGGTGTTCGGCGGCGGCGGGCGGACGGTGTTCATCGGGTCGGGCACCAGCGGGCGGATCGCGCTCCAGGAGGCGGCCGAGCTGCCGCCGACGTTCGGCGTGCCGCGGGACTCGTTCGTGGTCGTGGCGGCGGGCGACGCGCTGATGGGGCCGACCGCGATCACCTGGAACGAGGACGACCAGCAGGCCGCGCCGGCCCGGCTGGCCGAGCTGGGCATCGGCGCCGGGGACGCGGTGTTCGGGCTGGCCGCCAGCGGCACCACCCCGTTCGTCCGGGCCGGGGTCGCGGCCGCGCGCGCGGCCGGGGCGTGGACCTGCGGGATCGCCCACAATCCCGGCGCGCCGCTGCTGGCCGACGGGGAGCTGGGGATCCTGCTGGACACCGGGCCCGAGGTGCTGACCGGGTCGACCCGGCTCAAGGCGGGCACGGCCCAGAAGCTGGCCCTGAACCGGATCACCACGGCGGCCATGGTGGCGGCGGGCCGGGTGGCGGACAACTACATGATCGACCTGACCGGGTCCAACGCCAAGCTGCGGGCCCGGGCCATCCGGATCGTGATGGACCTGGGCGGGCTGGGGGAGCGGGACGCCCGGCAGCGGCTGGAGGCGGCGGGCTGGTCGGTCCGGCGCCGCGCTGGGCTAAGCGGGCTCGGCGAGGCGGTCGGCCAGTCAGCGGGGCCAGGCGGCGAAGCGCTCGCGCAGCCGGGCGATGTCGGCCGGGGTGAGCCCGAACGTCGCGAACACGCCGTCGCCCCACTGGTCCAGCCGCCGGCCCGCGTCGGCGAAGTCGCGCTGGGTCAGGCCGGGGTCCAGCCGCCGGGCGAAGCCGATCATCTGCCTGATGGTGTAGCGGTCCAGCGCGGCGGCGGTGTCCACGTAGTCGCGCGGCTCGGCCCGGCTGGCCAGCGCGGCCACCTTGCCGCCGACCACGTCCTCCAGGTCAAGCACCGGGCCGAGGTCCATGGTCACCGGCTTGCGGGCCCGGTCGAAGTAGGCCATCTGGAGCATCATCTGCTCCCCGCCGGGGCCGGTGACCAGCCACTCGGCCAGCCCCTCGCCCATGCCGTCGAAGATGTCGGCCAGCCCGCCGCTGTCCCGGCGCTCGGTGCGCAGGCCCGCCTCCCGCAGCGCCGCCTCGACCGCCCCGGCCGCGGCCTCCACGCCGCCCAGCTCGTCGCTGAACACGTCGACGTCCTGGGTCGGCCGGTCGATGACCCCGTGGGCCAGCAGCGCGTTGCCGCCGCCGAGCGCGAACCCGTGCGGCGCCGCGACGCGCAGCGCGATGGCCGTGACCTGCTTGTGGAACTCGCTGACGGGCATCAGGCCCGGCGGCCAGGCGGCCGAGGCGGCCCGGAGCACCGGGTGCCGGTCTTCCCAGGCCCGCCGCACGCCGCGGGGGAGCCACAGATCGGGCCACAGGGCGACAAGCGTGTCACTGTCGAGGTAGCTGTCCAGGTCGCCGGGCGAGGCCGCCTCGCGCAGCACGATCTGGTACAGCCACCGGCGCATGTCCGGGTCGCCGAGGTCGAATTCGAGGTCCGGCTGGCTCCAGGACAGCCACAGCGGCAGCCGGACGGTGCCGGTCACCGGGCCGTGCAGCTCGCCCAGCTCGGCCGCCACGCACGCGGCCCGGCCGGGCCGCGCCTGGTAGCGCTCCCGGCTCGTCGCAGCACGCACGGTCGCCATGTGTTAAAGGATAGCCGTTTCCGCGGCCCAGAAACGGTCGTCCCCTCGTCGTCTCGCACCGATCATGCCAGGCTGTTCCCCGTGGACGAGCAGCCGCTCCCCGGGGGGAACGCCGGTGGGGCCGTCCTGGCCGGCGGGACCGTGCGGCGCCCCGCGGGCCCGTGGACGCCCGCGGTGCATGCCCTGCTGCGTCATCTGGAAGCCCGCGGCTTCGCCGGCGCGCCGCGGGTTCTCGGCCTGGACGAGCAGGGCCGGGAGATCCTGACCTACCTGCCCGGCGAGACGGTGGGCACGACGCGGCCGTGGCCGGAATGGGTGCACTCCGACGAGGCCCTGCGGCAGGTCGGGCGCTGGCTGCGCGGCTATCACGACGCGGTCAGGGACTTCGTCCCGCCGCCCGAGGCCCGGTGGCGGACCTCGCGGCGGCCCTGGCAGCCCGGCTACGTCGTCGGCCACAACGACGCGGCCCCGTACAACGCGGTGTGGCAGCGCGGGGCGGCCGCGGGCGAGGCGGCCGGCGGCGGCGCGGGCGGGCGGCTGGTGGGCTTCTTCGACTGGGACTTCGCCGCGCCGTGCCCGCCGATGTGGGACCTGGCCTTCGTGGTGTTCTGCTGGGTGCCGTTCCACGCCCGCGACGTGATGAAGGCCGAGGGGTTCACGGGGTTCGCCGACCGGCCCCGGCGGCTGCGGCTGCTGCTCGACGCCTATGGCTATAAAGGGTCCACACCGGACATCCTGGCCGCGGTGCGGTCGCGGATCGCCGACATCGCGGCCAGCCTGCGCGAGCTGGCGGCGGGCGGCGACCCGCTGTTCGCCCGGCTGGTGCGCGAAGGGGTCGTCGACGGGCTGGACCGGGCCATCTCGGAACTCCCGGCCACCGCCGCGGACTTCGAGGGCCTGAGCTGATCAGGATTCGAGAAGCGTCCCGTAGCTCCCGGTGGTCATACTCCAAGAAACACGTAACAAGGTGTGACCAGCGAACTCAGGAGTGATCATGACCGGCTCTGGTACCCAGGGAATCAAGACCGTCCTGCATCCCGTTACCGACCTGGACAAGGCCAAGGCGGTGTACACCGCACTGCTCGGGCTCCCGCCGCAGCACGACGCGCCCTACTACGTCGGCTACGACACCGAGGGCCAGCACATCGGGCTGGTGCCGGGCGGGGCATCGCAGGGCATGACCGGGCCGGTGGCCTACTGGCACGTGGCGGACATCGAGGCCAAGCTGGCCGAGGTGACCGCGGCCGGCGGGACCGTCAAGGACGCCCCGCGCGACGTCGGCAACGGCCGCCTGGTGGCCACGTTCACCGACCCCGACGGCAACGTGCTGGGCGTGCTGCAGGACCAGTGAGTGCGGGCGGGCCGGGCCGGGGCGGGCGCCAAGCCTCTCCGGCCCGCCCCGCCGATCAGGTAGACAGGGACCGGGCCAGGCCGGGCCGGCGGCCGCCCGACGGATGGAGACAGGTGAGCATGGCCACGAGGACCGACTCGAGGACGGGCACGCAGGCGCGCGGGCGGCCGACCGCCGACAGCCACGAGCTGATCCGCGTGCACGGTGCGCGGGAGAACAACCTCAAGGACATCAGCGTCGAGCTGCCGAAGCGCCGCCTGACGGTATTCACCGGCGTGTCCGGCTCGGGCAAGAGCTCCCTGGTCTTCGACACCATCGCCGCCGAGTCGCAGCGGCTGATCAACGAGACCTACAGCACCTTCGTGCAGGGCTTCATGCCGACCCAGGCCCGGCCCGACGTCGACGTGCTCGAGGGCCTGACCACCGCGATCATCGTGGACCAGCAGCGGATGGGGTCCGACCCCCGGTCCACGGTCGGCACCGCCACCGACGCCAACGCCATGCTGCGCATCCTGTTCAGCCGGCTGGGCCAGCCGCACATCGGCTCGCCCCAGGCGTTCTCGTTCAACGTCGCCTCGATCAGCGGCGCGGGCGCGGTCGCGTTCGAGCGCGGCGGGAAGACCGTCAAGGAGCGGCGCAGCTTCAGCATCACCGGCGGCATGTGCCCGCGCTGCGAGGGCCGGGGCACCGTCTCCGACATCGACCTCACCCAGCTGTTCGACGAGTCCAAGTCGCTGGCCGAGGGCGCGATCACCGTCCCCGGCTACACCGGCGGCGGCTGGAATACCCGGCTCTACGCCGAGTCGGGCTTCTACGACCCGGACAAGCCGATCCGCAAGTTCACCAAGAAGGAGCTGCACGACTTCCTGCACCATGAGCCGGTCCGGATGAAGATCGCGGGCATCAACATGACCTACGAGGGGCTGATCCCGCGGATCTCCGAGGTCGATGCTGGCCAAGGACAAGGAGGCCATGCAGCCGCACATCCGGGCGTTCGTGGAGCGCGCGGTCACCTTCACCGCGTGCCCCGAGTGCGACGGCACCCGGCTGACCGAGGCGGCCCGCTCCTCGAAGATCAAGGGCGTCAGCATCGCCGACGCCTGCGCCATGCAGATCAGCGACCTGGCCGGGTGGGTCGACGGCCTCGACGAGCCGTCGGTGGCCCCGCTGCTGGCCACCCTCGCGCAGACCCTGGACTCGTTCGTGGAGATCGGCCTGGGCTACCTCAGCCTGGACCGCCAGTCGGGCACGCTGTCCGGCGGCGAGGCCCAGCGGACCAAGATGATCCGCCAGCTCGGGTCGTCGCTGACCGACGTCACCTACGTCTTCGACGAGCCGACCATCGGGCTGCACCCGCACGACGTCCAGCGGATGAACGAGCTGCTGCTGCGGCTGCGCGACAAGGGCAACACGGTGCTCGTCGTGGAGCACAAGCCCGAGGTGATCGCGATCGCCGACCACGCCGTCGACCTCGGCCCGCGGGCGGGCACCGAGGGCGGCGAGGTGGTGTTCGAGGGCACCGTCCAGGAGCTGCGGGCCAGCGGCACCCTCACCGGCCGCCATCTCGACGACCGGGCCGCCCTCAAGAAGAAGATCCGCGCGCCCGGCGGCGCGCTGGAGGTCCGCGGGGCCGCCGAGCACAACCTGCGCGACGTCGACGTCGACATCCCGCTCGGCGTGCTGACCGTCATCACCGGCGTCGCGGGCTCCGGCAAGAGCTCGCTGGTGCAGGGCTCGATCTCCGGCCGCGAGGGCGTGGTGTCCATCGACCAGGCCGCGATCCGCGGCTCGCGGCGCAGCAACCCGGCCACCTACACCGGGCTGCTCGACCCGATCCGCACCGCGTTCGCCAAGGCCAACGGCGTCAAGCCGGCGCTGTTCAGCGCCAACTCCGAGGGGGCCTGCCCGAACTGCAACGGCGCCGGGGTCATCTACACCGACCTGGCCATGATGGCGGCGTCGCGACCACCTGCGAGGAGTGCGAGGGCAAGCGGTTCGACGCCTCGGTGCTGGAGTACAAGCTCGGCGGCCGCGACATCAGCGAGGTGCTGGCCATGCCGGTGACCGAGGCCGCGCGAGTTCTTCGGCTCGGGGGAGGCGCACACGCCCGCCGCGCAGAAGATCCTCGACCGGCTGGCCGACGTCGGGCTCGGCTATCTCAGCCTCGGCCAGCCGCTCACCACGCTGTCCGGCGGCGAGCGGCAGCGGCTCAAGCTGGCCACCCACATGGGGGAGAAGGGCGGCGTCTACGTCCTCGACGAGCCGACCGCCGGGCTGCACCTGGCCGACGTCGAGCAGCTGCTCGGCCTGCTCGACCGGCTGGTGGACTCCGGCAAGTCGGTCATCGTCATCGAGCACCACCAGGCGGTCATGGCCCACGCGGACTGGATCATCGACCTCGGGCCCGGCGCCGGCCACGACGGCGGCCAGGTCGTGTTCGAGGGCACGCCCGCCGACCTCGTTGCCGCCCGTTCCACGCTCACCGGCGAGCACCTGGCCGCCTACGTGGGTGCCTGAGCGTCCGCAGATGACGCACCCGAGCTGATAACAGCAAGAAGCTTCGCTGTGGCCGACTGATCCGAGATCCGTCGGCTCGCGGGTGCGCCGTTACCTACCGCGGCGTGTAGGTAACGGCGCACCCACGAGCGTGATCACCAGGCGTGCCGCCGCTCGCGCTTGATAACAGCAAGAAGAGGCAGCGGGGTGCAGAGAGCCCCTTCTGATCAGGTGCCCATCAAGCGCCGATAATGCACATTATGTTAAGTAGTGGTTTTCCGGGCCCTCTCCTGCGCGGGGGCTACCGGGGGCTGGTGGCGACGGCCAGCACGCGGCGGAGCAGCCCGGTCCACTCCAGCGACTTCACGCCCTCGTCACGGAAGGACCGCAGCGCCGGGTCGTCACCCGGGTCGAGCGTGACGGCTTCCTCCCACAGCGCGTGCTCGCGGGCCAGCCACTCCGGGCGGTCCCGGACCTCGACGTCCGCGAACCCCGCCTCGCGCAGGCCGGCGCCGAGGTCGGCCCGGCGCACCCGCGGGCTGATCCGCTCGTCAGCGCGGTCCAGCGGCTCCCAGCAGGTCAGCGCCACCCGGCCGCCGGGCTTGAGGACGCGCCGGATCTCGTCGTAGGCGCGGGCAGGCTCGTCGGGGAACTGGATGGCGTCGGTGCACAGCACCGCGTCGGCGCTGGCGTCGGGCAGTCCCGTGGCCGTGAGCTCGCCGACCTGGAAGCTCGCGTTGCTCACGCCCATCCGCGCGGCCTGCTCGCGTGCCTCGGCCAGGGCCTGAGCGGAGAAGTCCACGCCGGTCAGGGACGCCCCGGTTCGCTGCGCGATCAGCAGGCCGTAGGCGCCCATGCCGCAGGCCAGGTCGAGCAGCGTGCTGCCGGGCGCGAGCCGGAGCTCGTCGGCCAGGTCCGGGATCGCCTCGGCGGGGACCACCCCGGCCCGGGTGTCCGGCGGGAAGCCCATGTGACGGCTCATGATCTCGGCGACGGTCGGCGTGGCGGCCTTGTCGGCGTACCAGCCGTCGAAGTACTCGGCGGACCTCGGCTTCGGGGGCATTTGGCCAAGTATAGGAAGCCGGATTACGCCACCCGCGGCTGAGCCGTCCGCGCTGACGTGGGATACGTCACTCGACGAGGTCGTAGGCGCGCAGGTGGGCGCCGTCCACGATCCGCCACCTCTGTTCCCAGGTCCAGACGGTGCCATCCGGGTGCACGTAGTCCCCCGGCTGTCCGGGGTGATCCACGATCGGGTCCTCCGCCTCGCTGTCCTCGAGCCGCAGCACGATGCGCGTCTCGGGCGGATGCCCCGGCAGCCGGTAGATCGCCATCGGCGTGTCGCCGGGCTCCGTCGCCACCGGCCGCACCGCGACCAGCTCGAAGCCGTTCTTCTCCAGCACCCGCCGCGAGGCCGTGTTGGCGGCGTCCGGGTCGGCCATGATCCCGGCGCCCGGCTGCTGGCGGCGCACCTCGGCCACCAGGGCGGCGATCAGCTCCGTGCCGAGCCCGCGGCCGACGCACTCCGGGTCGCCGATCGCGTAGTCGATCCCGGCATCGCCGTCGCGGGCGCCCATCTCCGCGGCCTCGGCCGGATAGTCAGCCCACCGATACCACTCGCACCAGCCGACCGGCACGTCGTCACGCAGCACCATCAGCATGATCGTGGCCGGGTCGGCGCCGTCGCTGACCCGGTGGCGGTACTCGGCCAGCTCAGCCTCGGCGGTGGTGCCGGCCGTCCACCAGCGGGCCACGTGGGGCAGCGCCAGCCAGGCCCCGATGGCCGGGAGGTCGCCTTCGGTCATCGGGCGAAAGCGGATCACCCCGTCACCTTACGAGCGCGGCCGCTCCCCCGCCTCCCCCGCCTCTGCGGGCGGGCCGGCTGGCTGGACCGCGTGGAAGGCACCGGGCCGCAGCGGGGCGCCGAGCACCTGGCTGACGTGGGTGCGGTGGGCGGCGTGCAGGGTGCGGACCGCGGCCGGCTTCAGGCCCGGCTTGACCGGCTCCTGGCCGCCGCGGGGCCGCCCGGGCTTGGTCGGGATCCACAGGTAGCCGGGATCGCTGCCCTCCAGCTCGGCGATGACCGCCGCCCGGGCACTGAGCCACCGGCTCAGGATCTGCACGGTCGCGTGGCTGAGCGGGAACGAGCCGTCCGCGAGCACGACGCGGGCCTGGCCGTTCAGGTGCAGGTCTCCGAGCGTGAGGCCCGCCAGCTCCGGCACTGACCGTCCGGTGTCGGCGACCAGCGCGGCCACGGCGGCGGTGCGCATGAGGGTCAGCGCGTTGGCGTTGACGGGCCGGCGCGTGGCCAGGTCGTGCAGCAGGCGCTCGGTGTCGTCCGGGGTCAGGGTGTAGCCGTCAGCGGGCGGCGGGCTGTCGACGCGGTCGGGCCTGCCCAGGTACTGGGCGAAGGCGTTGTAGGTGTCGACGCGCACCCGCATCGAGTTCGTGTAGGCGGCGGCGCCGGGACCGCGCAGGGTGTTGCGGGTCCGGGTCTTGCCGCCCGCCGCGTCAGCCAGCCACGCGTCAGCCCGCGCCGGGTCCATGAGCTGCCCGACCGTGATGCCGGACTTCCCGGCCGCCTGCTCGGTGTGGTGCAGGTACTCGTCGAGGTAATGCCGCCGCAGCCGCTGGGTGACGGCGGAGTACTCCCGGCTGGCCAGATGGCCGATGAAGTCGTTGACCGCCTTGCGGGCCGGTCCCCCGTCTTTCGCAGCTGTCATGGCCTCGAAGATACCGGCTCAATCTGATAACAGCAAGAAGTCTTGATCAACTTGCACCTGATCGTGGCGGATGACCTGTGGTCCGATACGAGCCGAGACGGTCCGTACCGGGCTCGGATTGGTCCGTACCGGGCTTCGAACCTCTCCCCCAGGCGGGAGCCCGCTTGTGGTGTCCGCCACTTCTTGCTGTTATCAGATTCAGAACCACGCCCTGAATCTGACGGCCTGCCGCGGACACCGGAGGCGTCGTCAGCCGGCTGGTCGGGCGGCCGCGCGGGCCTGTTCTAGCTGCTCAACGCTGATCGGGCCGTTGGCCGGAAGGCCTGCCGTCGTCCAGGCTTCCTGGGCGCGGGCCACGTCGCCGCCGGCGTCCTCGAGCACCATCTTCTTCGCCGTGGTGCTGGCCACGGCGCCATCGGCACCGAGGTCCATCAGATGGGCCAGCATCCGGACGGACTGGTTGCGCTGGCCTGCCTTCCGCTCGTTGTAGCGGTAGACCAGGACCCAGCGGCCCTCCAGGGACCGCGCCCGCTCGACCAGCGCGCGGCCGCGGTCGGTGCTGACCTGCTCGGTGCGGATCGGCTCGGTCTCGCCCGACGGCAGGCGCAGCGTGACCAGGCCGCGCCGGCTGGATTCCTCGATCTCGACCTTCTCCAGGAAGGCGATGAAGGTCCGGGCCGACTCCAGGCGCTCGATGTCCTGCCTGGCCTGCTGCGCGATGAGGTGCAGGTCGACGGTCAGGCCCTGGACTCGGCGGCCCCACGCGGCTTCCTCGCCCGGCGCACACGGGCCCGCGGCGTTCGCGGCCGCGATGACCAGGCTGTAGTGGCTGTTGTCCACGGGGCCGATTATCGTCTGGCCGGACGCGGACCGCGAAAACCACTTCCTGAGCAGAAGCGCTGCCTGAGTAGAGTTGCCCGGTGGCTGAACTCGAGCGATTGCGTCCCGATCATGCCGCCGCGGTGCTGGCGTTCGAGCTCGAGAACCGGGCCTACTTCGCGGCGACGATCCCGGACCGCGGCGATGACTTCTTCGAGCACTTCGCGGATCGGCACGCCAGCCTGCTGGCCGAGCAGGACGCCGGGCTGAGCGTGTTCCACGTGCTCGTGCGTGACCACCTCGAGGTGCTCGGCCGGTTCAACCTGGTGCAGATCGAGAATGGCACGGCGGACTTGGGCTACCGCGTGGCGCAGAAGGCCGCGGGCCGCGGCGTGGCCACGGCGGCGGTCCTGGAGGTCTGCCGGCGCGCCGCGCGGGAGTACGGGCTGCACTCGCTGAGCGCGGCGACCACCCGTGACAACCTGGCGTCGCAGAAGGTGCTGGCCCGGAACGGGTTCGTGCCGGTCGGCGAGACCCGGCTCAGCGGCCAGCCGGGCATCACGTACCTGCGCGAGCTGACCGGTGACCACGACTGACCCGCTGCGCACAGATCCGCTGCGCACCGATCCCGCCGCTCCCCCGCGCGCGGGCTACCGGCGGTCGGCGGGCTCGCCGCGCGGTGAGGCGCGCCGCCGGGAGCTGCTCGGCCGGGTGGCCGACGACCTGGCCGTCAACGGGCTGGTGGACTTCTCGCTGCGCCGGGCCGCGCGGGCCGCGGGCACCACGCACAAGGTGCTGCTGTACTACTTCGACGGCGCCGACGACCTGCTCGGCCAGGCCATCCTCCAGCTGCGCGAGCGGCGCATCACGACCGCGCTGACCGCGGCGCGGGAACCGGAAGCCCGGACGCTGGCCGACCGGGTGCGCGCGGTCTGGTCGGCGCTGGCGGGCGAGCAGTCCCGGGTGCTCGACCAGGCCATCGGCCTGACCATGTACGACCCGGCCCGCTACGCCGAGCTGGGCCGCACGGCGTCCGAGCGCTACCTGCCGGGCCTGGTGCAGCTGTGCCCCGAGACCTGGGACGAGCGCCGCCGGCTCGAGGTCGCCCAGCTGATCATGGCCACGCTGCGCGGCTTCATCGTCGAGTGGCTGACCAGCGGCGACATGTCAGGCGTGCAGGCCGGGCTGGAGGCGCTGGCCCGCGCGCTGGACCGCGAGGAGGCCGCGGGCACCTGACCGGCGGCCCCGGGCGACAGCGCCCGGCGGCGGCGGGAACTCGTTGGACATTGTGAGAACCACGTGGTTCACTTCGAGATGAGGCCAGCGCCCGCGAGTCCACCCGGAGGCCGCCATGACAGCACCACCCGATCGCCAGAAGATCTGGTTCACCAGCGGCGACGCCCAGTGCGCCGCCTGGCACTACCCCGGCGCCAGCGGCGCCTGCGTGATCATGACCGGCGGGTACGCGGTGACCAAGGAGCCCGGCACCGACCGGTTCGCCCGGCGGTTCCACGAGGCCGGGTTCTCGGTCCTGGCCTTCGATTACCGCCGCCTCGGCGAGAGCGGCGGCCAGCCGCGCCAGGTCATCCGGCTGCGCGACCAGCTCGCGGACTGGCAGGCCGCGATCGGCTGCGCCCGCACGCTGCCCGAGGTCGACCCGGCCCGGATCGCCATCTGGAGCTTCTCCCTGCCCGGCGGCCACATCTTCCCGGTCGCGGCCCGCAACCCGGACCTGGCCGCCGCGATCGCCCAGACGCCCAACGCCGACGGCCTGGCCGCCACCCGTAACGCGGCCCGCCACCAGCGCCCGTCCGCGATGCTGCGCTTCACCGGCCGGGCCGTTCTGGACGCCGCCGGCGCCCTGGCCGGGCGCCCGCCGCGGCTGGTGCCGCTGACCGGGCCGCCGGGCACCGTCGCCCTGCTCACCACCCCGGACGCCCAGGACACTGGCCGGGCCCTCACCCCGGAGAAGTACCCGGACTGGCGGCCCGAGGTCGCCGCCCGGTCCGCGCTCCGGGCGGGCTTCTACCGCCCCGGCCGCTTCGCCGCCCGGGTCACCTGCCCGCTGCTGGTCGTGGTGGCTGACCAGGACCAGTCGGCGCTGGCCGAGCCCTCCGTCCGGACCGCGCGCCGGGCCCCTCGCGGCGAGCTGGTCCGGGTGCCCGGCGGGCACTACGAGCCGTTCCTGGGCGGCCACGAGCAGGTCGTCGCGGCCGAGCTCGCCTTCCTGAGCCAGCACCTGGCCGAGCCCGCCACCGCCGACCCCGCGCCCGCATCAGCCGGAGGCAGGCCATGAGCCAGGCCGTGAATCAGGTCGAGCTGTCCGCCGGCACCATCGAGTACCAGGACGCCGGCGCCGGTCCCCCGCTGGTCTTCCTGCACGGCCTGCTGATGGACGCCTCGCTGTGGGACGACGTGATCACCAGCCTGTCCCCCAACTTCCGCTGCCTCGCCCCCACCCTGCCGCTCGGCGCGCACCGCATCCCCATGCACCCGGACGCCGACCTCTCGCTGCCCGCCATCGCCCGTCTGGTCACCGAGTTCCTCGACCGCCTGGACCTGCACGACGTCACGCTCATCGGCAACGACACCGGCGGCGCGCTCGTCCAGCTGCTCATGGCCGACCCGGCGCCCACGCCGAGGGTCAGCCGCGCCGTGCTGGCCTCGTGCGACGCCTTCGACAACTTCCCGCCCGGCCTGACCGGGAAGGCGCTATTCCTGGCCGGCCGCCCCCGCCCGCGCTGTTCGGCCTGTTCATGCAGCAGATGCGGCTGCGGCCGGTCCGGCGGCTGCCAGTCGCGTTCGGCTGGCTGACCAAGCGCGGCGACGCCGCCACCGCCCGCTGGCTGGGCCCGGTCCTGACCCAGTCCGGGATCCGCCGCGACACCGTCAAGGTGCTCCGCGCCGCGGCCAGCGACCCCGGCCTGCTGACCAGGGCGGCCGCCGCGCTGACCGACTTCCGGCACCCGGCCCTGATCGTCTGGGCCAGTCAGGACCGGGTGATGCCGCCCGAGCACGGCCGCCGCCTCGCCGGGCTGCTGCCCGCCAGCGACCTGGTCCAGGTGGACGACAGTTACACGCTCATCCCGCTGGACCAGCCCGTCCGGCTGGCTCAGGCCATCCGCGACTTCGCGTTCAGCACCGTCAGCCAGTAAGACCGCTAGCCAATAACGAACCAGCCCACCGGCATGTCCCCCGGCGCCCTGGCCGACAGCGTGATCACGAAGGACCCGGCCCAGGGCTGGGCGCCCTCGATGGCCACCCCGGCCTGCGGGGCCTGGATCGTGGCCAGCACGATGCTGGCCGGCGTCAGGCCGTCCACCTTAACCGTCACCGTCTGCTGGCCGGCCTGCACGCGGGCCACGCCGCTGTTGCTGAACGCCGTCCGGCCGGTGACCTCGAGCGCCGTGCCGTGCTCGCTGGTGGCGTGCACGCCAGTGCCCTCGAAGCTGGTGGCGTAGACCGCCGTCCCGTGCCTGGACTCGCCGTAGACGCCGTGGCCGCCGGTCCTGGCCTGGTCGACCCCGCTCACCCCGCTCTGGCCGCTGGTGCTCGCGAGGCCCGAGACCGCGGTACCGCCGAACGAGACCCCGTGCACGCCGGTGCCCAGCCTGGACTGACCGTAGACGCCGCTGCCGCCCTGCTGAGGGGCGAAGTCGAGCCCGGCCACCCCGGCCTCACCGGGGCTCCTGGCCTGGCCGGTCACTCCCGTCTTGTGGTCGGAGATCCCGTGTACCCCGGTGCCGCGCGCCGACCGGCCGTAAACCCCGTACGACCCGGCCCCGGGGCTGGCGTCCGTGCCCAGCACGCCGGCCGCGCCCTTGCTCGACACCGAGCCCGACAGGCCGCTGTGATCCGGACCTGCTACGCCGGCCTCACCCGTGGCGTCAGTCATGAAGTGCTTCCTCACGATCGTTGATATCAGCGCCGCGGTGGCATGGGGTCGAACCGGACCGGCATTTCCTTGATGCCGTTGATGAGGTTCGAGCGCAGCCTGCGCACCTCGCCGTCCAGCGCGATCCCCGGCATCCGCTCCGCAATCGTCTCGAGCAGCACCCGCAGTTCCAGCGCCGCCAGGTGCCGTCCCAGGCAGTAATGCGGCCCGCCGCCGCCGAAGCCCAGATGCGGATTCGGGTCCCGGCCGATGTCAAACGTGAACGGGTCGGCGAAGACATCCTCGTCCCGGTTAGCCGAGCTGTAGAAAAGGACGACCTTGTCTCCCTCGGCAATCCGCTGGCCGTGCAGCACCGTGTCATGGACCGCTGTCCGGCGGAGCATATTCGCCGGGCTGACCCACCGGACGATCTCCTCCGCCGCCGTCGGAATGAGCGCGCGGTCGGCCAGCAGCCGCTGCCATTGTCCCGGATTCTCGAAAAAGGCCAGCATGCCCCCGGACGCCGCATTCCGCGTCGTCTCGTTGCCGGCCACCACCAGCAGCATGAAGAACATCTCGAACTCCCCCGCCGACAGCAGCTCACCGCTGTCGTCGGGCTGGAGCAGCCGGGTCACGATGTCGTCGCGCGGCTCCCGGCGCCGCTGCTCGGCCAGCGCCCGGGCGTACCCGACCATCTCCATGCCCGCCGACATCGCCTGCTCCCCCGGCACCGTCCGGAACTCCGGGTCGTCGAACCCGGCCAGCCGGTTCGACAGCTCGAAAAGCCGCATCCGGTCGGCCAGCCGCGCGCCCATCAGCTCGCAGATCACGTACATCGGCAGCGGCGCCGCGATGTCGCGGACGAATTCCGCCGTGCCCCGCGCGGCCACCTCGTCGATGAGCCCGTCGCAGATTTCCCTGATGTGCTTCTCCAGCCGGCCGATCATGCGCGGCGTGAATCCCCGGTTCACGAAGGCGCGCTGCCGGGT
This sequence comes from uncultured Actinomycetota bacterium, assembly GCA_963730265.1. Taxonomy (GTDB): domain Bacteria; phylum Actinomycetota; class Actinomycetes; order Streptosporangiales; family Streptosporangiaceae; genus DASUBV01. The sequence continues at coordinate 1,216,131 of CAVSRG010000009.1, read as the reverse complement.
GTGCTGCGGCGGGTCCATGTTCAGCATGATCAGCCGCTGGATCTCGATGGCCTGGGGCGAGCTTTCCGCGAACGTGGCCAGCGGCCGTCGGGCCGAGAACAGCGCCGGGTTCTTCGACACTTCCTCGATGTCCGCCCGCCGGGTCACCGCCCAGAAACCCGGCCAGCCCGGCTCGCCGCCGTCCGCGTGCCAGTACACCGGCGCGTGCGCCCGCAGCCAGCGCAGCGCCTCGTGCGGGACGCCGTCCCGCTGGTAGATGTCGGGGTCGACCAGGTTGATCTCGGTAGCGCTGATCTCGGTTGCCATGTGCGTGCCGCTTTCCCGCGGAGCCGACACTTACGACGATACCGGCCCGCGGCGGCGCACAGCGGTCTAGAAGTACCGGGTGCTGCCGCTGGACCGGGCGAGGATGACCTGCCCGAGCGGCTGGCGCACGGTGAAGTCGACCTCGTCAGACCAGTTGTACGGGCCGGTCTTGTTCAGCGCGCCGGGATACTCCCTCGACCCGCCGTCGGACAGCGAGAACCCGAGGCGGACCGGGTAGGAGAAGTCCGGGCCCGCACCGTAGACCTTCGGCACCTGCTTGCTGTGCGTGTCGGACGTCCAGGCGAAGTCGGTGGCCGTCGACATCACCAGCGGCGCGAACACCGTGTTGAGGCGACTGCGCGGCGATGCGCTGCCGCGGTCGGCCACCAGCGAGTTGAGCTGCGCCACCGTCGGCATGCCCCAGTCGCTGAATCCGCCCGGGCGGCGTCGGTTCATGGCGACCAGGACGTTGGGCACCGAGTACGGGCTGTGCGAGGCGCCCTCCTGCCAGAATGCGTCATAGACCCCGGAGTAGGTGAGCATCGTCTTGTCCGTGGAGGTGATGGACTTGCCGTCATACGGACCGCGGTCGAGCACCACCCCCGCGGGCAGGCCCGGAGGCAGGCCGCCGTTCAGCGCCGGGTTGCGCTGCTGCTGGGCATCGGTGAGGAAGCTGCTGATCGTGTCGTCGAGCACCGTGGGCTTGTCCGAGGCGATCGCCCACTCGCACGTTATCCACGCGGCCAGGGCCTGGTATTCCTGCGCGTAGTTGTAGACCGCCTGCATCGTCGCCGAATCAGGCGCTGTGAGGTACCGCTGCTGGACCATGATGACGTCACCGAGAGCGTAAAGGAACGGCGTGGTCTTGGGCAGCGGCGGCTGCAGCAGCGTGTGAATCCCCTGCACGGCGCCGGTGAACATGCTGCCGTCAGCGATGAAGCTCCTCTTGTGATCGTTGTAGGTATCCAGGGCCTTCTGATACGCCGTCATGTCATGCGCTGCCAGCGCCTGCTTGATCTTCACTACGTCATAGGCCAGCGGCTTCATGTCAGTGGTGTAAGCATTCAGGAGGCTGTTGGTGATATCCGTGAGCTTGAGGGCCAGGACATCGAACTTGAACTCGGTGATCGCGCGGTTCAGCTGCTCGCCGATCGCCGTGAGGTTCCGGTTGAGCTGGTCGACCTTGGCTTTGAGCTCCTCGACTGCCTGCTCCGACGAGGGGATTCCTAGCTGGTCCATGACGAAGCTCTTGGCCTTATCCTTGGCCAGGTTCTCGAAGAAATCAGTAATGCTGCCGGACTCGGAGGCCATCGGGCGGGCGGCCAGGCCGGGACCGGGCGCGGGGCCAGGCTGGCCGGGAGCGCCTGTCGGCACGACCTTCACCCAGCCCTCGACGAAGAATGAATATCCGCAATGCGGGCCGAGAGTGCAGTTGATTTCCTTGACCTTGATATCCAGCGGAGTACCCTGCTGGCCCGGCGCTCCAGGGTCGGTACCGGAGACGACGTTGTCGTTGCCGCTGAAGTTCGTAATGCCGGAGGTGACCGTAAAGCGGTTGCTACCGCCATTCGGCATCCACCCGCTGATGAAGTAATCAGACTTGAAGATGCCGAAGTTGAGGCCGCCGTTGGCGTTGATCCAGCGCGCCGACGCCAGGCCGCCGTTAAACGGCGGGTCGACCTTGTCCGTCGACAGCCCGCCGATGCAGGCCTCGTCCCTGGTTCCGAAGTGATTACACGTATAGCCGTCGAAGGCGGTTCTTGCGATGAGCAGCAAGTCCACCCGATGCCACGTGTCCGCGCGCGGAGCGACCGATGCCCCGGCCTCCACCGATGGCCCGGCCATCCCGGCCAGCAGGCAGACGGCCGCTAAGACGCCCGCCAGCCGGCGCCAGGCGCTCCTGCCACGCGACTGCGTCAGCAGGCCTGTTGCATTGCTCATCAGTCCACCTCGTTGCTGGTTTGGCCCGGGTAAGTACGCCGTCGAGATGCGACAGCCGTAGCCGCCCGCCCACAGGGCAGCTCTCACCACGTGGTTACGCACAGTATCGATCGTGGTGACCCAAAGTGATCACGCCACGCGGCTGAGGGCACGCCATCGCCGGCCGCCTGGCCCGGCGGCGATACTGGCCAGGTGCCCGCCGTCGTCCATGTCATCTGCCCCGCCTGCGACACCCCGACCGAAGGCGCCCGGGTCGAGCCCGGCGAGCACGTGCTCGCGTGTGACCTGTGCGGCGCTCGTACCCCGTTCGAGCCCCTGCCGCCGCTGCTGCTCCTGACCGGGGCCAGCGGCGCCGGGAAGACCACCCTGACCCGGGCCCTGACCGGCACCGTGACCGAGGCCATCCTCATCGACGCCGACCTGCTGTGGGGCGTCAACCCCGCCCACGATGATCCTGCCTCCGGCTACCGACAGTTCCGCGGCCTGACCCTGCACCTGGCCGAGCGCATCGCCCGCAACGGCCATCCTGTCGTCATCGAGGGCACCTGCATCCCCGAGCAATACGAGAGTCTCGGCGAGCGCTGGTACTTCACCCGGACCGCCTACCTCGCCGTCACCTGCGCCGAGGAAGAGCTCCGGCGGCGCCTGGCTCGGCGTCCTGACTGGCGGCAGGAACCCGCGCGCCTCGAGCCCCTCATCACGCTCAACGAGCGGTTCCGCACCGCGCCGGCCAGCTTCTGCACGCCGGTCGAGGTCCTCGACACCACCGGCCGGACCGTCGCCGACTGCGCCGCCGAGGCTCACGCCTGGATCCGGAAAAACCTAGAAAATACTATCTAACGGGCCTCGGTACACCCCAGGACTGTCAGAGGCAGCCGATAGCCTCGAACATGTAATCGAGATCAGGCCAGCCGACAGGGAGGAGGCCGCTAGATGTCAGCTCCAGTCCCGTCGGCCGCCTCCTTCGCGTCGGTTGATGAGGCCATGGACCTGGCCCGTGCTGCGGTGGGTTTCCTGGCCGGGGCTGATGCTGCGTCGCTGCCGGCGGTGACGCAGGCGAGGCTGCTGCGGGAGCTGGAGCGGCTCGGGTCGCAGCACACCGCGGCGCGGGCTCGGGTGCTGACCGCGTTCACCGCCCAGGGCGGCTATGCCGATGATGGTCATGGCGGCTCCCATCCGTGGCTGGCCTGGCAGACCCGGGTGACGGCCAAGGCGGCGTCGGGGTCGATCGGGTGGATGCGCCGCCTCGTCGCCCACCCGCTCATTGCCGACGCGCTGGCCGCCGGGACGATCACCGAGTCGTATGCCCGCAAGGTCTGCGGCTGGTCGGACGTGCTGCCGGTCGCTCACCGGGACGGCGCTGATGAGTTCCTGGTCGACAAGGCTGCCGGGGGCCTGGACCTGGACGGCCTGTCGCGGCTGGCCGAGGAGATCTACTCCCAGGTCGCCCGGCCCGACCGCGACGACGAGGATGATGCCCGGTTCCGCGACCGGTTCTTCCGCCTGACCCGGCTGTTCCGGGGCCACGGCAAAGCCGACGGCGACCTCACCCCCGAGTGCCTCGCCGCCGTCCAGGAAGTACTGGACACGCTGGGGCGGAAGGCCGGGCCGGAGGATGACCGGTCGGCCGGGCAGCGCCGCCACGATGCCCTGGAAGAGGCGATGCGCCTCCTGCTCGCCTCGGGCTGCCTGCCGGAGCGGGCGGGCCAGGCCGCGCAGGTGCAGCTGCACCTGACCCTCGACGAGCTGATGGACATGCCCGGCGCCGCCAGCGCCGCGAGCGGCTGGCTCGCCCGCCGCCTGGCCACCAACGGGACCGGCAGCGAGAGCAACAGCGACGCCAGGCCGGCCGACTCGCACGTGAGCGACCCAGGCACCAGCCAGCCCGGCGGCCCAAGCCAGCCCGGCAGTGACGACACCGGCCCGGCTGGCCCGTACCCGGATCACGCCGGTGCTGGCCGGCCCGGCGGGGGCAGCCAGCCCGGCGGCGATCCGGCCTCGGCCCGGCCCGACCTTGACGAGCTGATCGGCCCCGACCCCCGCGACGCCCTCACCCGGCCCCGCCCGCGTGCCCTGCGCCGGGCCGCGGCTCGCGCGGGCCAGCCGGGCTGGCTGACCGGCAAGGCCGCCGCCGCGTACTCGTGTGACGCGAAGATCGCCCCGATGGTCTGCGGCCACCTCGACCGCAACCAACTGGCCCGCCTGGTCGCCGACTGGCTCGCCGGGGACCTCGCCAACCTGGCCACCAGCACCAACCCGGTGCCCGCCCCCGGCCCCCGCTGCGCCTGCGACGAGCACCCGCCCGCACCCCGCGCCACCATCCCCGGCGCCCTGCCCCCCACCGCCGCTCCTGGCCGGCCCGCCGCCACCGCGTCTAGCCAGCCCGCCGCCACCGGCCCGGTCCCGCCGAGGCTCACCGCCCCCGCCGCGACACCGGCCGCCGCGCCCAGCACCGGCCCCCCCGGCAGCGCGCTCACGCCCGGCGGCCTGGCCCGGCTCCAGGACACCCTGCTCCGCTACGCCATCAGCCTCCTGTCCGGTCCCGCCGGTCTCGCCGCCTACCTGCGGACACAGCTCACCGGCGGATTCTTCCCCGCCCCCAGCCTCCCCCTCGACCTCGGCCAGCCCACCGAGCAAGTCCCCCCGCACCTCCGCCGCGCCGTGATCAAGCGAGACCGGCACTGCTCCTTCCCCGGCTGCACCGCACCCCCCGTCCGCTGCCACGTCCACCACGTCATCCCCCGCTCCCAAGGCGGAGCGACCCGGCTGGACAACCTGACCCTGCTCTGCCTGTTCCATCACCTGATCGCCGTGCACCGCTGGGGCTGGACGCTGCAATTGCACGCCGACGGCACCACCACCGCGATAAGCCCCGACGGGCTCAAGACCCTCCACAGCCACAGCCCCCCACCCGGCCAGGACCCCCTCTGGGCCGACCCGCCAGCACACGGCCCGCCCGCCACCGCCGCCTGAACCGCCCCCGCTGACGACCCACACCAGCCGCACACCCGCTAATCGTCACGCCAATGCCAAGTTCCTGCCCGATTTCGGGCAGGAACTTGGCAGTCGATACGCTGAAGAACCACGATGGGGCAGGTGGATGTCGAGCTCACTGACCGGGTAGCTGCCACCACCGGCCTGACGCCGACCGAGGCCTCCCGGGTAATCGAGGACGTTCTAGCCTGGTACCGGGAGCCGGTCGAGGACTTCGTAAGGCGCCGGCACGCCTATCACCGGTTGTACGGCAGGCACAACGCGCAGATCTTCGCGCTGATCGCAGAAGAGCTGGCGGGGCGGGTTGTGGCCGCGCCGCCGCTGTCCGAGCGCCAACTGCGCCGCATCGTCTACACCTGATAGGGGAGCTCTATGTGCGGGATCGTGGGGTACGTGGGTGGCCGGAATGCCGTTCCGGTACTGGTGGAAGGGCTGTCGCGGCTGGAGTACCGAGGCTACGACTCGGCCGGGATCGCCGTGATGACGGCGAACGGCCCGCAGGTGTTCCGGAAGGTCGGCCGGGTCCGTGACCTGGAGGCGGCGCTGCCCCGGCGGCTGTCGGGCAAGGTCGGCATCGGCCACACCCGGTGGGCCACGCACGGCCCGGCGACGGAAGAGAACGCCCACCCGCAGTCCAGCGAGGACGGGCGCATCACGGTGGTCCACAACGGGATCATCGACAACGCCTCGGTGCTGCGCGAGCGGCTCTCCGCCCAGGGCGTCACGTTCACCTCGGAGACGGACACCGAGATCATCGCCCACCTGGTGGCGCGCTCGGAAAAGGACACGCTGGAGGCGGCGGTCCTGGAGGCGCTGGGCCGGATCTCGGGCACCTACGCGATCCTGGTCATGGACCAGAAGCACCCGGACCGGGTGCTGGCGGCACGCAACGGGTCCCCGCTCATCCTGGGCGTCGGCGACCGGGAGATGTTCCTGGCCAGTGACCTGTCGGCGCTGGTGCGGCACACCACTTCGGTAGTTCACCTGGACGACGGCGAGCTGGCCATGGTGACCGGCTCTGAGTTCCGGACCTTCAGCCGCGAGGAGGAGAACACCGGCAAGTCGCCGACCAGCATCGACCTGGACGTCCTCGACGCGGACACCGACGGCCACCGGCACTACATGCACAAGGAGATCCTGGAGCAGCCGTCGTCCATCGAGCGGATGCTGCGGGGCCGGCTGGACGAGCGGTTCGGCACGGCGCGGCTGGACGGGCTGAACCTGGCCCCGCGCGAGCTGCGCGGCTTCCGGCGGGTGAAGATCCTGGGCTGCGGGTCGGCCTACTACGTGGGGCAGATCGGCGCGTCGATGATCGAGGAGCTGGCGCGCATCCCGGCGGACGCCGAGGCGGCGTCGGAGTTCCGCTACCGGAACCCGATCATCGAGCCGGACACGCTGTACGTGGCGGTGAGCCAGTCCGGGGAGACGGCGGACACGGCGTTTGCGGTCCGGGAGGTCAAGCGCAAGGGCGGCGAGGTCATCGGCCTGGTCAACGTAGTGGGCTCGACGATCGCCCGGGAGAGCGACGGCGGTGTCTACCTGCACGCGGGGCCGGAGATCGCGGTGGCCTCGACCAAGGCGCTGACCCACATGGCGATCGGGTTCGCGATGCTGGCCGTGGCTCTGGGCCGGGTTCGGGACCTGTCGATCGCGGACGGCACGCGGATCATCGCCGGGCTGCGCAGCCTGCCGGCCCAGATCCAGGAGATCATCGACGACGAGCCGCACATCGCCGAGGTGGCCAAGCACCTGGCGGCGGCCCAGAGCCTGTTCTTCATTGGCCGGGTGCGCGGCTACCCGGTGGCCCGCGAGGGGGCCCAGAAGTTCAAGGAGGTCTCCTACCGGCACGCGGAGGCCTATCAGGCCAGCGAGCTGAAGCACGGGCCGCTGGCGCTGATCGACGAGGACCTGCCGACCGTGGCGATCGTGCCGGACGACGAGCTGACCGACCGCAACCTGGCCGCGGTGCAGCAGATCATCGCCCGCAACGGCCCGATCACGGTCATTACCCACCCCGGCGTGGCGCTGGAGGGGTCGGCGGACGCCCCGCGGATCGTGGTGCCCAAGAATGAGCGGGAGCTGGACCCGATCCTGCTGACAGTGCCGCTCCAGCTGCTGGCCTACCACGCGGCGGTGACCCTGGGCCACGACATCGACAAGCCGCGCAACCTGGCCAAGTCGGTCACCGTGGAATAGCTGAAGGCCGGCTTCAGCCGGTCCCCCGAGGGGAAGATCCCCGAGATCGGCATGGTCTCAGCCCGTACCAGACCCGGAGGCCCGGATGACAGCACCGCCCGGCCCAGTTCCGTCCGGCACAACACCGGAGGGAGACGGGATCCTCGTCGGCACCGCCGGCGCCATCGTCGACGCCTATGTCGACTACCTGTGCCCGTACTGCCGGCAGTTCGAGCTGGGCGCCGGGCCCGCGCTCCGGAACCTGGTCACCGAGGGCCGGATCCGGCTGGTCTACCACCCGATGGCCTTCCTGGACGGCGCCTCGACCACGCGCTACTCCAGCCGGGCGGCGGCCGCCGCGGCCTGTGCCGCCGACGCCGGGAAGTTCCTCGAGTTCAGCGAGGCGCTGTACGTGAGCCAGCCGCCGGAGGGCGGGCCCGGCCTGAGCGACGCGGAACTGTCCGACCTGGGCGCTAGCGTCGGCCTGGACGGCACCTTCAGCGCGTGCGTGGCCAGCGGGCGCTACCTGGACTGGCCGACGTTCGTGACTGAGGTGGCCGAGGCGCGCGGGGTGAGCGCGACCCCGACGGTACTGGTCGACGGCGTGCCGGTGGCGCCGACCACCGAGGCCATCGCGCAGGCCGCCGGCATCGGCACCGGCTGAGAGCCGGGCCGGGCCGGGCTCGGCGCGAGCTAGCGTGGGCCGAGGCCCGGTCGGTCTGGCCTGGTCTGAGCGCAGGGCCGGTCAGGGGTCGTGGCTTGGTCTCGGCGCAGGCCGAGGGCTGGCGCGCGCAGCCTGGTGTCGGCTCAGGTTGAAGACTGGCGCGGCCAGGCCAGGACTGCGGCTTGGCGCGGGTTTGGCCTGGTGCGGCCAGCCATGGGACGTCTTGCGCTCCACGCTTCTTGCTGTTATCAGCCATGCGGGTGTCCGAGTCCGCTGCGGGCAACAGCAGCCGCTTCTTGCTGTTATCAGGGACGGCGTCGCGGGTGCGGCGGGGTGGCCGGCCACGTAACGGCTAGGCCGGGAGGAGGGCGGCCAGGAGCTCGGCGGGGCTGGTGACGTACTGGATCGCCGTGCGGCTGGCCGCGGGGACGAAGCCGCCGTCGACCTGGGCGTCGAGCAGGGCCAGCAGCGGGGTCCAGAAACCGCCGGCGTCGAGCAGGATCACGGGCTTGCCGTGCAGGCCGAGCTGGCGCCAGGTCAGGGCCTCGGTCAGCTCCTCGAGGGTGCCCAGGCCGCCGGGCAGGGCGACGAAGGCGTCGCCGAGCTCGGCCATCCGGGCCTTGCGCTCGTGCAGGGAGCTGACGACCTCGAGGCGGGTCAGCCGGTCGGCGGCCACCTCGGCCTCGACCAGCACCTGCGGGATCACGCCGATGACCTCACCGCCGGCGGTCATGGCGGCGTCGGCCATGAGCCCCATGAGACCGACGCTGGAGCCGCCGTAGACGACGCCGATGCCGGCCCGGGCGAGGTCGCGGCCGAGATCGGCGGCGAGATCGGCGTACTCGGGGCGGCTGCCCATGGAGCTTCCGGCGAACACCGTGACCCGCATCCCGGCCCTTCCTGCTGTCGACCCTGCCGGGGACCTATCTTCGCTCAGGCGCGGGTGAGGGCGACCACGGGGATGGTGCGGTCGGTCTTGGCCTGGTGCTCGGCGAAGAACGGGTAGTTCTGCGTGAGCATGGCCCAGACCCGCTCGCGTTCCTCCCCCTCGAGGGTCGCGGCCAGGGCGTCGTAGGTCTCGTCGGCGACCTCGACGGTGACGCGTGGGCTGGCGGCCAGGTTGAGGTACCAGTCGGGGTGCCGGGGCGCGCCGACGTTGGACGCCACGACCAGCAGCCGGTCGCCGTCCCGGTGGAACATCATCGGGGTGGTGCGGCGCTGGCCGGTCCTCGCCCCGGTGGTGGTCAGGAGCACGAGGCGGTCCCGGTGCATGCCCTCGATCTCGGCGCCGGACCGGAACTGGTCGATGACCCGGCGGTTGATCTCCTTGATGTCCACGCGTTCCCCCTGCCCATCAGGGCCTAGCCAATGGTGCGGCTGCGGCCCCGGAACTCGGCGACGACCTCCTCGCCGCGGCTGACGGTGACGTCGTAGATCCCGGACCGGCCGGTGATGACGCGCTCGCTGGCGATGGCGACGAGAACGTCGCCCTCGCGGACGGGGCGCAGGAAGCTGATGTCGGCGCCGGCGGCGACGGTACCGGGCCGTGGTGTTGCAGGCGCAGGCGAAGGCGGTGTCGGCGAGGGTGAACACGAAGCCGCCGTGGGCGATGCCATGCCCGTTGATCATGGTCTGCGCGACGCGCATCTGGACGACGGCGCGGCCGTCGGCGGCCTCCAGCAGCTCCATGCCCAGGCCCTTGGAGGCCCGGTCGGCGGAGAACATGTTCGCGGCCGGGCCGGGCTGGGGTGCCGAGCTGGACAGCATGCTGCCTCCTTGGGACCGGCTCTCCGCCGACCATACCGGGGCCGTCGGCGACCGCGGGATGATCACTAGGCCCGCGGCGTACGAGGCGGTCACCTGGGTAACGTGTCCGTCATGTCGCCGCACTCCTACCGCCAGCCGGGCACGGTGGTCACCGATCATGTCTTCCCGGTCCCGCTCGATCACGCGGCGCCGGACGGCGGCCAGATCGAGGTGTTCGCCCGCGAGGTCGTCGCGGCGGACGCCCGGGCGGCGGACCTGCCGTGGCTGGTCTACATGGAGGGCGGGCCGGGCCACGGGGCGATCCGCCCGATGGGCCGGGATGCCTGGCTGGACCGGGCGCTGCGCGACTTCCGGGTGCTGCTGATCGACCAGCGGGGCACGGGCCGCTCGACGCCGGCCAACCGGCTGACGCTGGCCGCCCTGGGCTCGCCGCAGGCTCAGGCGGAGTACCTGGCCCGGTTCCGGGCCGACGCGATCGTGGCCGACGCGGAGCTGATCCGCAAGAAGATCACGGGCGAGCGGCCGTGGAGCGTGCTGGGCCAGAGCTTCGGCGGGTTCTGCACGGTGGCCTACCTGTCGCAGGCACCGGACGGGCTGCGCGAGGCGTTCGTGACCGGCGGGCTGCCGGGCCTGGACACCACGGCTGACGACGTGTACCGGCGGACCTACCAGATGGTGGCGACCAAGAACCGGGAGCACTACGAGCGCTATCCGCAGGACGTGGATCGGGCCCGGCGAGTGGCCAGGGCCCTGGCCGAGGCGCCGGCCCGGCTGCCGGGCGGGATGCGGCTGACGGTGGCCGGGTTCCAGTCGCTGGGGCTGATCCTGGGCGCCAGCACGGGCAGCCACACGCTGCACTACTTGCTCGAGGAACCGTTCGCGGGCGGCGAGCTGAGTGACGGCTTCCGGTACCGGGTGGAGTCGATGCTGACCCTGGCCGGGGCGCCGATGTACGCGCTGCTGCACGAGGCGGAGTACAGCCAGGGCCCGGCCACCGGGTGGGCGGCGGAGCGGATCCGGGCCGAGTTTCCCGAGTTCGACGCGGCCAGGGCGCTGGACAGCGACGCGCCGCTGATGTTCACCGGCGAGATGATCTACCCGTGGATGTTCGAGAACGACCCGGTGCTGGTCCCGCTGGCCGAGGCGGCTGAGGCGCTGGCCCGCCGGGAGGGCTGGGCGCCGCTGTACGACGAGGCCCGGCTGCGGGCCAACACGGTGCCGGCGGCCGCGGCGATCTACTTCAACGACATGTACGTGCCGACGGAGTTCTCGCTGCGCACGGCGAGCACGATCGCCGGGCTGCGGCCCTGGGTGACGAACGAGTACGAGCACGACGGGCTGCGGGTCAGCCATGGCGCGGTGCTGGACCGGCTGATCGGGCTGGCCCGCGGCGAGCTGTGAACCGCGCGGTCGGCCGGCGCGCCGGGCGGCCCAGGCTGGCCCGGGGGCACCTGCAGCGGCGCTAGGCTGACCGGGATGATGACCCGGACGTGCCTGTGCCTCATCCGCCGGACCACCGCCGGCGGCCCCGAGGTGCTCCTCGGGCTGAAGAAGACCGGGTTCGGCCAGGGCCGCTGGGTCGGCCTGGGCGGGCACATCGAGGACGGCGAGAAGCCGGCCGAGGCGGCGGCGCGCGAGGTGGCTGAGGAGTCGTCGCTGGTCGTCTCCCCGGACGCGCTCGAGCACATGGCGAACATCGAGTTCCGCTTCCCCAGCCGGCCGTCCTGGGACCAGACGGCCGACGTGTTCATGACCGCCTGCTACCAGGGCGAGGCGGCCGAGTCCGACGAGATCGCGCCGCGCTGGTACCGGCAGGACGCGCTGCCGCTGGATGGCATGTGGGACGACGCCCGCTACTGGCTGCCGCGGGTCCTCGCGGGCCAGCACGTGGCGGTGCGGGTCACCTTCGCCGAGGACTGCGCCACGGTGGCCGCGATCGAGCCTGACCTGCCGCTCGCCTAGCTGGCCGTCCGGCCCGGCAGGTTAATATCTCGATGTCGAGTTACCTTGCGCGTAGGGAAACGCCTGCCATGCCTGACGCTGTCGCCCGGTTCGCCAGCTTCGCCGCCGAGTACGACGCCGCCCGGCCGCAGCCGCCGGCCGAGCTCACCGAGGTTCTCATGCAGTGGTCGGGCACGGTCGCGCCCGACGTGGTCGACGTGGGAGCGGGCACCGGGCTCTCGTCCGCGATCTGGGCGGGCCGCGCCCGCCGGGTCACGGCGATAGAGCCGGGCGCGCGGATGCGCACCGTGGCGCTGACCCGCCTGGGCCTGACCCAGGACCCAGCCGGAGCGCTGGCAGGCGAGGACGAGCCGCCGGCCGAGCCCGACGGTCCCGGCGGCCGGCGCGCCGACCCGGTTCGCGGTGGTGGCCGGCAGCGCGGAGGAGACCGGCCTGCCGGACGCCTGCGCCGATATCGTCACGGCCAGCCAGGCCATGCACTGGTTCGACGCGGCCCGGGCGCTGCCGGAGATCGCCCGGATCCTGCGGCCGGGCGGGGTGTTCGCCGCCTACGACTGTGACTGGCCGCCGTGCATCGACTGGGAGACCGACGCGGCCTACATCGCCTTCGACCGCCGGGTGCGCGTGCTGGAGGCGGCGCGCGGGCTGCTCCCGCCGCACGCGGGCAAGCGGCACCTGGAGACGATCGCCGGCAGCGGGCTGTTCCGGTTCACCACCGAGGTAGCGCTGCTGAGCCGGGAGGAGGGCGACGCGAGGCGGCTGGCCGACGTGGCGCTGAGCCAGGGCGGCACCAAGGCGCTGCTGGCGGCGGGCGCGACCGAAGACGAGATCGGCCTGACCGCGCTGCGCGAGGTGGCGGCCCGGCAGCTGCCGGCCGGCCGCCCCTGGTATTGGACCTACCGCGTCCGCATGGGCGTCCGCTAGCCCGCTCCCCCGGCCGACCGCCGTTCCCTGTCGCGGGATGCCCGCGATGCCGCTTCTTGCTGTTATCAGAGTTGCCGGGTCATGGATGTCCCGCGAGATAGTTACCTTAGGTAAATAGTTGCGGGCAAGCAACTTGTTCGCGGTAGGGTTAATCATCGTGCGGTGGACGACAAGGCAGCAGCGGGCAGAGCAGGCGCAAACGGGCATCACGGCCTCGGTGACGGGCTGAGCCCCGGCGGCCAGGGCGGCGACGGCAGACGCCCCGACCGGTACCGGTGGGTCGCGCTGTCGAACACCACGCTCAGCATGACGATGGCCACGATCGACGGCTCGATCGTGATCATCGCGATGCCGGCCATCTTCCGCGGCATCCACCTGGATCCCACGGCGCCCGGCAACATCAGCTACCTGCTGTGGATGATCATCGGCTACCTGCTGGTCACCGCGGTGCTGGTGGTGACGCTGGGCCGGCTGGGCGACATGTTCGGCCGGGTGAAGATCTACAACCTGGGCTTCGTGGTCTTCACGCTGGCCTCGATCGCGCTGTCGCTGGATCCGCTGTACGGCGGCGGCGGCGCGCTGTGGCTGATCGGCTGGCGGCTGATCCAGGCGGTTGGCGGGTCGATGCTGATGGCCAACTCGGCAGCCATCCTGACCGACGCCTTCCCGGCCAACAAGCGCGGCATGGCGCTGGGCATCAACCAGATCGCCGGGATCTCCGGCCAGTTCATCGGGCTGCTGCTGGGCGGGCTGCTGGCGGCCTGGGACTGGCGCGCGGTGTTCTGGGTGAACGTGCCGATCGGCGTGTTCGGCACGCTCTGGGCTTACCGCAGCCTGCGCGAGATCGCCACCACCCGGCGCACCAAGGTGGACTGGGCGGGAAACGTCACGTTCGCGCTGGGCGCCGGGGCACTGCTGGCCGCGATCACCTACGGCATCCAGCCCTACGGGGGCCACTCCACCGGGTGGACCAACCCGAAGGTGCTGACCGGCCTGATCGGCGGCGCGACGCTGCTGGTCGTCTTCGGGATCATCGAGAGCAAGATCGCCGAGCCGATGTTCCGGATCGGCCTGTTCAAGATCCGGGCCTTCGCGGCCGGGAACGCGGCCAGCCTGATGAGCTCGATGGCCCGCGGCGGCCTGCAGTTCATGCTGGTCATCTGGCTGCCAGGCATCTGGCTGCCGCTGCACGGCTACGACTACACGGTCACCCCGCTGTGGGCGGGCATCTACATGCTGCCGCTGACGGCCGGGTTCCTGATCGCCGGGCCGATCTCCGGCGTGCTGTCGGACCGGTACGGGCCGCGGCTGTTCGCCACCGGCGGGCTGCTGGTCGCGGCGGCCGCGTTCACCGGGCTGATGCTGCTGCCGGTGAACTTCCCGTACTGGCTGTTCGGGACGATCATCTTCTTCAATGGGGTGGGATCGGGCCTGTTCGCCGCGCCGAATACCGCGGCCATCATGAGCAGCGTGCCGGCCGACGAGCGCGGCTCGGCCTCGGGCATGCGGTCCACGTTCCAGAACTCGGGCATGTCGCTGTCCATCGGCATCTTCTTCTCACTGATGATCGCGGGCCTGGCATCGGCGCTGCCGGCCACGCTGAGCCGGGGCCTGCGGGCCCAGGGCGTGCCCGCCGCGGCGGCCGCGCACGCCTCGCACCTGCCGCCGGTGAGCACGCTGTTCTCGGCCCTGCTGGGCTACAACCCGATCCGCAGCCTGCTCAAGATCTCCGGGGTGCTGCACAAGATCCCGGCCCGCAACGTCGCGGCGCTGACCAGCCGGCAGTACTTCCCGCACCTGATCTCGGGCCCGTTCCACCACGGGCTGATCGTGGTGTTCAGCGCGGCGATCGCGATGTCGCTGGCCGGCGCGCTGATCTCGGTCTTCCGCGGCAAGCAGTTCTTCTACACCGACCCCGCCGTGACTCCCGTGCCCGCTGGTGCCACAGCGGCGGCTGTGACTTCCGTGGCAAATGGGGCCCCAGTGAATGGGGCGGCGGTAAGCGGGAATGGCTCTAGTGCCAGCCGCGGGGTCGCCAACGGCAGCGGGGCAAACGGCAGCACCTCAAACGGCCGTGCCGCTAACAGCGGAGCGAGTCACGACGATGCAGGTAACGGCGGCGTTGCGGCCAGCGGCACGACAGCCGGCGGCACGCGGCCCGCGGGAGCCGGCGGCCGGGCCGGGGCGGACCGGCGCCCGGCGGTGCGGGCCCCGAGGCCGGACGATACGCAAATGTGACGACCGGCCGCCCAACCAGGGCGGCCTCCCTCCGGTCTGATGAAGTGTTTCGTCGACTAAGGAGGGACCACCCGACATGAGGATCTCACTGCGGCACCGGGGGAAGATCTCGATCGCGGCCGGGCTGGGCGCCGTGGCCCTGGCGGGCGGCGTGCCCGCGCTGACCGCCGCCGCGACCGCCACTGCCGCGACCGCCACCCCGGCCCGGGCTCGCCCGGCCGCGCCGCGCGGCGATGTGCTGGTGAACTGCACTGGGCGGGCCCAGGTGAGGCCGGGCAGCTACGTGCTGACCTGCGCCGACGGCAACGACTACCTGGCCGGCCTGCGCTGGGTGTCCTGGTCGGGCGGGGCCGCGTTCGGCCGCGGCACCGAGCACGTCAACGACTGCGTACCGAACTGCGCCCAGGGCCACTTCCACGCCTACCCAGTGCTGGTCACTGCGTGGCGGGCGGTGCCGCGGCCGGGTCACGCCGGGCAGCGCTATTTCAGCCGGCTGACCGACATCTACACCGGGAAGCGACCCACCTATTACCGGGGCCCGGGCAAGAAGTACTACCCGCAGACGGTGACCTGGCAGCTGAGCGGCGCGATGGGCGGTCCTCGGCAGTAAGCGATCCTCGGCAGTAAGCGATCCTCGCCAGTAATCAGGCGATGCCTAACCGTGATCATGCTCGCTCACCTTTAGCCTCCCTGGCGGCGTCCTTAGACAGTGAATGGTTCGCACTGCCGAGGAGGCAAACGCTCATGAAATGCTCGTTCCTTCGCCGCGGAAAGACAGCCGCCGCGATCGCGATTGGCGCCAGCGCCATCGCGCTCGCGGCGAGCCTGCCCGCGACCGCCGCCACCAGGCACGATTCGCGGCCCGCCGCGGCGTCCTGGTCCGGGGCCGTCGTGCTGGTCGGCTGCCAGAACAAGGGCCTGGTCCTGCCCAGTAAGTTCATCCTCTCCTGCGCGGACGGCAACGACTTCCTGACCGGCATGCACTGGGTGAGCTGGCGGGCGGTGGCCTTCGGCAGCGGCGTCGAGGTGGCCAAGAGCTGCGTGCCGAACTGCTCGGCGAGCCATTTCCGGCGCTTCCCGGTGCTCATCACGCTGTGGCGGGCTAAGCCCCGCGGGCATCACGGCCAGTTCAAGTTCACGCGGCTGACCGTGATTTACACCCGGCACCGGCCGCTCAAGTTCAACCGGCACGGCCAGAAGGAGCATCCGCTGACCTTCACCTGGCACGTATAGCGGGCTGGTGTGCGGAAACCCATCCCAGCGGCATAGCATGAGGGCGTGCCGCGCTACGAATACCGCTGCCGGGCCTGCGGAGACACCTTCGAGAAGTCCCGGCCGATGAGCCAGGCGTCCGACCCGGCGTCCTGCCCGCAGGGCCACGACGACACGGTCAAGCTGCTGTCGACCGTGGCCGTGGGCGGCCGGGCCGGCTCGCCCGGCTCATCCGCTCCGCGAGCTGGTGGCTGCTGCGGCGGGGCCTGCGGCTGCGGCTGACGCCGGGCCCGGTCCCGCCGCGGGAGCCGACCAGCCCGCGACGTCCTTTGTTACGGATGCGGTTTACAGGTGTGAGAACCGCTCCATCTCCCGCATCTTGTTGGTCGCGTCCAGCGCCGCGACCTTGTACGACTCGGCCAGCGTCGGGTAGTTGAAGACCGCGTCGACCAGGTAGTCGATGGTCCCGCCGCAGCCCATGACGGCCTGGCCGATGTGCACCAGCTCGGTCGCCCCGGTGCCGAACACGTGCACGCCGAGCAGCGTGCGGTCATCGGGTGAGACCAGCAGCTTGAGCACGCCGTAGGAGTCGCCGATGATCTGGCCGCGGGCCAGCTCGCGGTAGCGCGACACCCCGACCTCGAACGGGATGCACTCCCGGGTGAGCTGGTCCTCGGTCTTCCCGATGAAGCTGATCTCGGGCAGCGTGTAGATGCCGATCGGCTGGAGCAGGTGCGCGGAGTGCACGGGCAGGCCGCAGGCGTGGTGGGCGGCCAGGCGGCCCTGCTCCATGGAGGTGGCGGCCAGCGCCGGGAAGCCGATGACGTCGCCGACCGCGTAGATGTTGGGCACCGAGGTGCGGTAGAACTCGTCGACCGTGATCCGGCCGCGCTTGTCGGCCGCCAGGCCGGCCGCGGCCAGGTCCAGGTCGTCGGTCTGGCCCTGGCGGCCCGCGGAGTACATGACGGTGTCGGCCGGGATGCGCTTGCCGCTGGCCAGGGTGGCGATGGCCCCGCCGGGGCGGGACTCGACGCCGGAGACGGTCTCGCCGAACCGGAACGTCACGGCCAGGTCGCGCAGGTGGTACTTGAGCGCCTCGACGACCTCGACGTCGCAGAACTCCAGCATCCGCTCGCGCTGCTCGACCACCGTGACCTTGGTGCCCAGGGCGGCGAACATGGAGGCGTACTCGATGCCGATGACTCCGGCGCCGGCCACCAGCATGGTCCGCGGCACCTTGTCGAGCAGGAGGATGCCGTCGGAGTCCATGATGGTCCTCTCGTCGAACTCGACGGTGTCGGGCCGGGCGGGCTTGGTGCCGGTGGCGATGACGATGTTCTCGGCGGTCACGTCCCGCGGGTGACCGCCGGCGACGGTCACCTCGACGGCGTTGGGGCCGGTGAACCGGGCCGTCCCGGTGATGATCGTGACCCGGTTGCGGGTCAGCTGGCTGCGGACGACGTCGTTCTCGCGGCTGACGACGTGCCGGGTGCGCGCGGTGAGGTCGGCGATGGTGATCTCGTCCTTGACCCGGTAGCTCTGCCCGTACATCTCGCGCTGGTCCAGGCCGGTGAGGTACAGCACCGCCTCGCGCAGCGTCTTGGACGGGATGGTGCCGGTGTTCAGGCAGACCCCGCCGAGCATCTCGGGGCGCTCGACGATCGCGACCCTTTTCTCGAGCTTGGCCGCGGCGATGGCCGCCTTCTGGCCGCCGGGACCGGAACCTATGACGAGCAGGTCGAAATCGTGCACGCCCCTAGTGTGCCGGGACGGCGTCCTGCCCGGCCAGTCCCCCGGCCACCTTGTCGGCGATCAGCTCGAATGACCGGGCCCGGTCCTCGAGGGCGTAGACCTGGGCGGTCAGCATCAGCTCGTCCGCGGCGGTGCGCTCGAGGAGGCTGGTGAGCTGGCGGCGGACGGTGTCCGGGGAGCCGATGGCCTGATCGGCGAAGCGCTGCTGGGCCATCTCGCGGTCCAGCGAGGTGAACGGGTAGGCGGCCGCCTCCTCGGGGGTCACCAGCGGCTGCGGCAGGCCGGCGCGCAGCTGCAGGAAGGACAGCGAGGCGGGGCCGGACAGCCACTGGGCCCGCTCGTCGGTGTCGGCGCAGATGGCGGCGACGGCGACCATGGCGTAGGGCTCATCGAGGTACTGCGAGGGCCGGAAGTTCTGCCGGTAGAGCTGCAGCGCGGGCACGGTGTTGGCCGCGCTGAAGTGGTGGGCGAAGGAGAACGGCAGCCCGAGCAGGCCGGCCAGCTGGGCGCTGTACCCGCTGGAGCCCAGCAGCCAGATCTTGGGCATGTCGCCGCGGCCGGGCATGGCCAGGATGGGCAGCCGCTCGTTCTCGCCGGTGAAGAACGCGATGAGGTCGGTGAGCTCCTGGGGGAACTGCTCGGCCGACAGGCCCTCCCTGGTCCGGCGCAGCGCCAGCGCGGTGAGCTGGTCGGTGCCCGGCGCGCGGCCGATGCCCAGGTCGACCCGGCCCGGGTGCAATGCCTCCAGGGTGCCGAACTGCTCGGCCACCACCAGCGGGGCGTGGTTGGGCAGCATCACGCCGCCGGAACCGACCCGGATGGTGGAGGTCGCCGCGGCCAGGTGGGCCAGCAGCACGGCGGGCGCGGAGCTGGCGATCGCGGGCATGTTGTGATGCTCGGCGACCCAGAACCGGCGATAGCCCAGCTCCTCGACGCGGCGGGCCAGCTCGGTGGTCTGGGCCAGGGCCTGGCCGACGGTGGTGCCCGCGGCGACGGGCGACAGGTCAAGGACGGAGAGCGGCACGTTGATCACGTCAGTGCGAACCAGGCGGGGCGGCGGTTTCTTCCGGAGGCTAGGGTGCAGGCGAGCCGAACTCCCCGGGAGGGCATGCGATGACGCAGCTGGATTCGGAGCGCTACTACGCGCAGATCTCGTCGAGCACGGCGGACATCGCCGCCCTGGTCGACGGCGCCGACCTGACCACGCCGATCCCGAGCTGCCCGGAGTGGACGCTGCGCCAGCTGGCCACCCACGTGGGCCGGGCCCAGCGGTGGGCCGCGACCATCGTCAGTACCCGCTCGGCCGAGTTCATCCCGTTCCGCTCGGTGCCCGACGGCCGGCTGCCCGACGACCCCGCGGCCCACGCGGCCTGGCTGGCCGCGGGCGCGGAGCAGGCTCAACGCGGCCGTGCGGCGAGGCCGGCCAGGACCCGAGTGTGGGCCATACGGCGACCTGGCGCCGGCGCAGCTTCTGGGCCCGGCGGATGTGCCACGAGACGGTGGTCCACGCGGCCGACGCGCTGCTGGCCGCCGGGCGGCCGGCCAGCATCCACGCGGACGTGGCCGCGGACGGGATCGACGAGTGGCTGACCGTGCTCACCGTCCCGGAGGGGACCGAGCCCGACCCGCGCGCGGCCGCGCTGCCGGCCGGCCGCTCGCTGCACGTGCACGCCACCGACGAGGGCCTGGCCGGCGCGGGCGAGTGGCTGCTGCGGCCACGAGCCGGACGGGATACGGGTGGACCGGGCGCACGGGAAGGGCGACGTGGCCGCGACCGGGCCGGCCGACCGGCTGCTGCTGATGCTGCTGCGCCGGGTGCCCGGCCGACGACCCGGCGCTGACGGTCTACGGCGACGCCTCGGTGCTGGCCGGGTGGCTGGGCGCGACCGCGTTCTGAGCCCGGGCCCCGGCCGCGCCCGGGCAGGCCGGCTACAGCCAGCCGGTCCGCGCGCTGACCAGCTCTGGACCGCCGGGTGTCCGGGCCAGCTCGCCAGCCCAGACCCGGTCCAGCAGCCCGCCGACCGCGCGGGTGATCTCCGGGGCCCAGTCCCGCAGCTCGCGGGCGTCGGCGGCCAGTTCCTCGTCCAGCTCGACGCCCGGCCCGGCGAGCAGGCCCTCCAGGTCACGCAGCTGCTCCCCCACCCACTCGACCGGCGCGGCCGACAGCCCCTGGTCGAACGCCCGGCTGTGGGGCTCCCAGCCGGCCATGGACGGGTGGTGGTGGGCCCGGTTCATGCTGCCCGGCGGGCTGTCCACGGTCTCCAGCAGGTCAGCGCGCCAGATCGGGCGGCCGACCTGGATCGGGGTGGAGGCGTAGATGGAGCCGGGTGCCTCGCCGCGCTCGAGCAGCCGGATCTCCAGCCGGACGCCGCGCTCGGCGCCCTCCTGGCCGGGTCCTGGCTCTGGGTCCAGGTGGAAGATGTCACCGGCGACGACGCCGATCCGGCTGAAGCCAAACACTTGCAGCATGAACGCTCCTTACGGGCGGACTCGGGTTCCATAAGCCAGTGTTCCCGCCGCCGCCCGCGGCCTACCGTGGCCCTCCCCTACCGGGCAGGCCTACCGGGGGTCGGGCCGGTCCACGTTCCAGTGCCGGACCACCGACGCGATCCACTGAATCGGGTCGTGCCCGTGCTCGGACGGCCGGCCGTCCACGGGGCCGGTGCTGTCGCCGCCCTGGGCGGCGATCTCGTCCTCGGTCAGGTTCTCCCCGTGCGCGTGCGCCCCGAACGGGTTATGGGCCAGCGTGAACCGGCTGATCACCCGCTGGCCGCCCTCGAAGTCCCCGTACAGCAGGTCGAGCTGCAGGATCTCGTTCGCCTCGATCGCCGCCTGGATGGTCTTGAACCGCTCGGCGTCCGGGTCGCGCAGCGCGCCCTGCCAGAAGCCGACGTCGCCCGACGCCACGTACAGATCCCTGGTCTGCGCGGTGAACTCGTCCAGCGGCGGCCGCTCCAGGAGCTCGCCGGGCACGCGGACGCGACAGCCTGCCAGCTGTGCAGGATGCCCATGCCGGTGCCCGCGTTGCGGATGGACAGGGCCAGGTAGATGGCGTTGTCACCGATCTCCACCGCGGCGCCGCCGCCGGGCACGGCCACCCACCGGCCGTCCCCGAACATCACCTTCTGGCGAGGGTCCTGGAAGCGCGAGTTCATCATCACCGGTCGCAGGCCAGCCTGCAGGGCCTCCTGCGCGGTCGCGGTCGACCGGTTGGCCGAGCGCACGGACGCGAAGGTAGCCACCGCCAGCACCAGCGTGCCGGCGCCGGTGGCCAGATCAGCCAGGGTGGTCGGCCAGTTGCTCACCCTTCAAGCCTAGCCGCTGGTAAAATTGGTCATGGTGTCCATTTCGCCCGTACCGGCCACCGCGCAGCTGGCGGGCGTGACCCCGCTGCCTGCCCGCCGCCCGGACCCTGCCACTAAGCGCGCTGCCGCCCGGCCCTCTGAGGCGCCCGGCGAGCTGAGCCTGACGCTGCCTGGCAGCGGCTACACGCTCGAGCCCGGCGCCCGGCGCATCACGCTCCGGCGCACCTGGCTGGACACCTTCGACTGGCGGCTGTACCGGGCCGGGCTGACCCTGGAGCAGGTGGCCGGCCGCGGCACCGCCGAGCTGCGGCTGACCGGCCGCGACGGCACGCTGCTGGCCGCCGAGCGGCTCCGCCCCGCCGCCCGGGACGGCCAGGGCGCTCAGGGCGGCCGGGTCCCCCGGTGGCCCGCGCTGCTGGCCGCCGTGCCGCCGGGCCCGCTGGCCGAGGAGCTCGCGCCGGTGGTCGGGGTCCGGGCGCTGCTGCCGATGGTCCGGGCGACCAGCGTGCTGCGCGAGCAGCGGGCGCTGAACGGCGACGACAAGACGATCGCCCGGATCACCGCGGACCAGATGTCGGTCACGGCCGCCGACCCGCTCGGGGCCCCGGCGGCCGCCGCGCCGGACGCGCCGGCCGAGCTGCCGGTGCGGCTGACCGTGACCGCGGTGCGCGGCTACCAGGCCCAGGCGGCCCGGCTGGCGAGCCTGCTGGCCGGGCTGCCGGGCGTGCTGCCGCCGGGCCGCCCGGCGCTGGAGGCCGCGCTGGCCGCGGCCGGCCGCCGGCCCGGCGACTACACCGGCCGGATCGACGTGGAGCTGACGGCCGGCATGCCCGGCCGCGGCGGCCATGGCCGTGGTCATGTCGGCGCTGCTGGACACGCTGGAGGCCAACGTGCCCGGCACCGTGCGCCGACATCGACACCGAGTTCCTGCATGACCTGCGGGTCGCGGTGCGGCGGACCAGGACCGCGCTGAAGCTGACCGGTCAGGTGCTGCCCGGCGGCGCCCGCGGCCAGTTCCGGCCGGAGTTCAAGTGGCTCGGCGACCTGACCACGCCGACCAGGGACCTCGACGTCTACCTGCTCGGCCTGCCCGAGATGACGGCCGGGCTGGCCGGCGCCGATCCCGGCGACCTGGACCCGTTCGGCGAGCACCTGCGCCCGCCAGCCGCGCCCGGGCCCAGCCGGGACCTGGCCCGGGGGCTGCGCTCGGCCCGCTTCGCACGGCTGCGCCGGGACTGGCGGGCCGCCCTGGCCGAGGCCGCGGCCACGACCCGGCGCAAGCCCACGGCCGCGCGGCTGGCCGCCGGCGCCATCGCCGACGCGCACCAGCGGGTGCTGGCCGACGGCGCCGCGATCACCGCGGCCTCGCCCGCCACGAGCCTGCACGAGCTGCGCAAGCGCTGCAAGGAACTGCGTTACCTGCTGGAGATCTTCGCCTCCCTGCACCCGCCCGGTGCGCGCCTGGCGCGCCGTCAAGGAGCTCAAGGGCCTGCAGGACTGCCTGGGCGAGTTCCAGGACACCGACGTGCAGCGGGCCGAGCTGCGCGCGTTCGCTGACCAGATGATGGCCCAGCGGCAGGCCCCGGCCCCGACGCTGCTGGCCATGGGCGAGATCGCGGCCGGCCTGGCCCGCCAGCGCAGCAGCAGGCCAGGACCCAGTTCGACGGGCTGTTCGCGCGAGTTCGCCGCGCCGGCCGGGCCAGGCCAGGATTCGGGCCGCTGACCAGGCCAGCCGCCGGCCGGGTCACGGGATGAAGATCTTCGCGACGTACAACATCAAGGGCGGCGTGGGCAAGACGGCCACCGCCGTGAACCTGGCCTACCTGGCCGCCCGCGATGGCTACCGGGTGCTGCTGTGGGACCTGGACCCGCAGGCCGCGGCCAGCTTCCTGTTCCGGATCCGGCCGCGGGTCAAGGGCGGCGGCAAGGCGCTGATCAGGGCACCCGCCCGGTCGACGACGCGATCAAGGGCACCGACTTCGAGGGCCTGGACCTGCTGCCGGCCGACTTCACCTACCGCAACCTGGACCTGATGCTGGACAGCGCCAAGAAGCCGGCCCGGCGGCTGGCCAGCCTGCTGGCCCCGCTGCGCGGCCGAGTACGACGTGATCATCCTGGACTGCCCGCCGAGCATCTCGCTGCTGTCCGAGAGCGTGCTGCACGCCGCCGACCTGCTGCTGGTGCCGCTGATCCCGACCACCCTGTCGGTGCGCACGCTGGACCAGCTGACCGCCTTCATCGCTGGCTTCGCCGGGCACCGGCCCCAGATCCTGGCGTTCTTCTCCATGATCGACCGGCGCAAGCGGCTGCACCAGGAGATCGCCACGCGAGCTGCCCAGCGGACCGGCCCGAGTTCGCCGCCACGGTCATCCCGGCGCTGTCGCTGATCGAGCGGATGTCGGTCGAGCGCGCCCCGGTGGCCGTGTTCGCGCCGCGCAGCCAGGCCGCCCGCGGCTACGCCGAGCTGTGGCGCGAGGCCAAGGAGCGCGCCGGGCTCGGAGACCCTAAGAAGCTCCCTAACTAGCCCCGGTCGCCCGCAGGCCGCGCGTCCAGAACCCGGTCCGGCCGGTCGCCCGGCACCCCGGCGTGCTCAGCCCAGCTCGCGGAGGAAGCCGATCATGGCCGCGCTGACCTCCTCCGGCCGCTCCTGCTGGGTCCAGTGCCCGCAGCCCGGCAGCAGCACCGGCTCGCGCAGCTGCGGCAGCGACCCGGCCGAGCTGCTCGATGCCCTCCCTGGCGCCGGGGAACCTGACCACCAGGTCCTGCTCCCCGGCCAGGTACAGCGCGGGCACCAGCGACCGGCGCGTGCTGCCAGGCGGCCGGTCAGCTCCCAGTTGCGGTCCAGGTTGCGGTACCAGTTCAGCGGCCCGGTGAAGCCGCGGCCCGCGTACTGGGCCGCGAAGGTGTCGATGTCCGCGTCGTCAGCCAGCCGGGCAGCTCGGCGGGCTCGGGACAGATGTCCAGGAACCCGCCGCCAGGCGGCACGACCGGGCGGCCCGCCGCCGGCCGGGCCCGGCTCGCCGGTCCCCGACGCGCTGACAGCACCCGCCGGAACGTAGCCGGCAGGTCGCAGCGCCAGTTCCGGCCTCGGCCACGCCGGGCTCCTGGAAGTAGACCATGTAGAAGCCGTCCCCGAGGCCCGCCCGCAGCGCCGGGATCGGCGGCGCGCTGCCGCGCGGCCGGTAGGGCACGCTGAGCCCGATCACGCCGCGGATCCGGTCCGGGCCGGAACAGCGCCGTGTGCCAGGCCACCGGCGCGCCCCAGTCGTGCCCGGCGACCACCGCCCGCTGCTCGCCGAGCGCGTCCATCAGCGCCAGGACGTCGCCGGTCAGGTGCAGGATCGTGTACTCGCCGACCTCGCCGCGCCGGCCGGCGGCCCGGTCTGCGCGTAGCCGCGCTGGTCCGGAGCGACGGCGTGATACCCGGCCGCGGCCAGCGCGGTGAGCTGGTGCCGCCAGGAGTACCAGCTCTCCGGGAAGCCGTGCAGCAGGAGCACCAGCGGCCCGTCGCCGGCCTCGGCGATGTGCATCGGCAGCCCGCCGGCGTCAACCGTGCGGTGCGTGACTCCGGGTACGTTCTGCGCCAGGTACCGACATGCCCGGAGAATAGCCGGGATCGACGCGGCCGTGCGGTGACGAGACGGTAACGTAACGTCATACCTCGTCTTTATGGAGCATTGCGCGTCCAAACGACCGCCGCGCGAGCATCCTGTAATGCAGGAAAAGTGTCTGTCCCAGGGGGGCCAAGTGAGTCGCAGGCTGCTTCGGCTGGAGATTCCGGTCTTCCCGGAGCGCATGATGTTCCGGGTTCACGATCCGGCTGTCGATCCCGACGCGCCGGGCGGTCCGCTGCTGCCGGCCGACTCCCTGATCAGCGCGGGCCGCGAGCAGATCATCGTCGCGCTGCGCCCAGGAGCACCTCGGCGTGCAGCTCACCATCGAGGAGTGGGACGACGCGCCGCCGCCGTTCAGCGACGGCTACGAGGACGAGGCCAAGTGCGTGCTGTACCTGCGCGGCAAGCTGAGCGTGGACATGGGCACAGGCGGGCCGCGCCGTGGAGAGCGTGCGGCTGAGCGGCGGGGTCGGCGACTACGGGGCGCGCGTCTACACCAGGAACCGGGCGGCGGCCGTGCAGCGCTACGAGCGAGCTGTTCCAGCTGCACGCCGACCCGCTGGGCGACGAGTTCCAGCAGGCGCGCAAGCGGCTGGAGGGGCTGGAGCAGTACCTGCTCCAGATCTGGCGCGAGTCCTGAGCGTCGGCGCTCCCGGCACTGCGGCGCTGACTCCGGGCTGGCGAGTCGCGCTGGCCTGCTCGCGGCGGCTAGGCGGTCGGGCTGGCCGCTCGCGATGGTGGCGCCTGGGGCCTGCGCCGGGCGCGCGACTGCGTGCGCGGGGACGACGGCGGCGCGTGCCGGTCGGCCCGGCCGGGAACGGGCGCATCGAGTAGACCATCAGCGTCACCATGGCGGCCAGCGCCAGCGAGATCAGCACGACCGCGGCGCGCGCCTTGCCCGGAGCCGAGCAGCGCGGGCAGCCGCGGCTGGCCGAACGCCGATCAGCCGGGAGGCCAGCCGGGGTCCTCATCGGCGAGCTTGCGCTCCATCCCCTCCAGGATGCGCTGCTCGTCCATCGAAAGAGCCATCGCGCCACCTCCGGCCACCTTCAGCCGCCTCCGCTGCCAGGGGGCGGCGGCTATCCTGGCTATCCCCCATCCCCGATTCTTTACCCCGCCTTTGCCGCCCGGCAAGTAGGAGTCTGCTCGCTTTACCAGATGCCCAGGTCCGCGCCCGTCCCGGCGGCCCCTCACGCCACCCCAGGCGCGGCCTGTCCTCGAGGTACGGCCGCCCCCGGACCAGCCACCGGCCAGGGGCGCTCCGCTTCTTGCTGTTATCAGACGCGCGCCTCTGCTGGGGGGTTCTGCGATGATCGTGACCGTTTGGCCGCAGCCCGCCGCGGCAACCCGGTCACGATCATGACGGCCCTGGCTAAGGGCTGGCGACAAGCCGGGTGCGCCTTGGCCGGCCGGAACGCCTCCCGCGGCGTCGCCGGAATGGGATGGTCCATCAGCGCGGAAACCGGTCAGCGGATATCGCTGACCGGTTGCCGGGATGCATGACGGCCCCTGACGGCGACCGGGCGTGGCTGCTGCCAGGATGATCGAATACGTGTTTGATCTGATCGAATACTCGTTCTATAGTGGCGATCATGCGGTGGGACGCGCTCCAGCAGGACGAGCACGCCCCGAGGCGGGCGCCTGTTCGAGCGGGCGCGCGGTCGCGCGGACTTTCGACACGCCCGGCTTCCGCGGCATGACCTTCTACGAGGTGCACGCCCGGTCGATCATCAACCGGGTGCCCGAGGCGTCCCGGATGGCCGTTCCGCTGGACGATCAACCCGTACCGCGGCTGCGGACACGCCTGCGTGTACTGCTTCGCCCGCAACACCCACACCTACCTGGACCTGGACGCCGGGCACGGACTTCGACTCCAAGGTCGTGGTCAAGGTCAACGCGCCCGAGCTGGCCGCCGGGAGCTGGCCGCGCCGCGCTGGGCGGGCGAGCACGTCGCCATGGGCACCAACGTGGACTGCTACCAGCGGGCCGAGGGCCGCTACCAGCTCATGCCCGGCATCATCGGCGCGCTGCGCGACGCCGCGCAACCCGTTCTCGATCCTGACCAAGGGCACGCTGATCCTGCGCGACCTGGACCTGATCGCCGACGCCGCGCAGGTCACCGACGTGGGCCTGAACGTGTCGGTGGGATTTGTCGACAAGGAGCTATCCCGGCTGGTCGAGCCGGGCACGCCGAGCCCGGCGCGGCGGCTGGGCATCTGCGCGGCCCTGAGCCGAGCGCGGGCTGCGCTGCGGCGTGCTGATGGGGCCGGTCCTGCCGTTCCTGTCCGACTCCCCCGCCCAGCTGGAGGCGGCGGTCGCGGCGACATCGCCGCCGCCGGGGCGGCCAGCGTGACCCCGATCGTGCTGCACCTGCGGCCCGGCACCAGGGAGTGGTTCTTGCGCTGGCTGGCGCGAGCACCATCCCGGACCTGGTCCCGGCCTACCGAGGAGCTGTACGGCTCGCGGGGCCTACGCGCCGCAGGCCTACCAGCGAGCAGATCCGGGCAGGTCGCGAGCTGGCCCGCGCCTACCGGGTCGGCCAGGCCAGCCCGGCGGCCGCGCGCCGCATCGCCCCCCCGCCGCCGCCGCTCGGGACGGCCGGCGCCAGCCGGTGAGGCCCAGCCGGCGGCACAGCGGCGACGTTCAGCTCTCGCTGCTGTGAGCCGGGCGGCGCGGCCGGCAGGCCCGCCCGCCGCCAGGCCTGGAAGCCGCCGTCCAGGTCGGTGGCCCGCTGACGCCCAGGTCCTGGAGGGCGGCGGCGGCCAGGCTGGAGGTGTAGCCCTCCGAGCAGAACACGATGACGCGCAGGTCGTAGCGGGCCTGCGGCAGGCGCGCGGCTGGAGGCCGGGTCGAACCGCCACTCCAGCACGTTGCGCTCGACGATCATCGCGCCGGGGATCTCCCCCTCGGCCGCGCGCTGCGCCTGCGGCCGGATGTCGACCAGCACGGCGCCGTGCCGCGGCCTCCCGGTGGGCCTGCTCCGGGCCCACCCGGACCAGGCGCGCCCGGGCCGCGGCGAGCATCTCGTCGATGGTCAGGTCGCGGGCGCTGGTGCATGCTCAGCTGCATCGTCATGCCTCCATCCTGGTCGGCCAGCCTAATTACCTACGATAGATAGATCTTGCGGCGGCGGCAGACCGCGAGTCATGACCCTCTGCGGCGGGCGGCGGCGCCGTTCGCCCGGCGCGACGGGTAAAGGATCGCCGTGCTGGGTAACGGGCCGCCTGTCATCGTCTGACGCCCGCCGTGACGGCGAGGAGCACTCGACCCGCACGACCGTCCTCATCGCCGGCGCCGCCAACCTGTTCGTGGCCGCCATGAAGGTCGTGGCGGGCGTCCTCACCGGGTCCAGCGCGCTGCTGGCCGAGGCCGCCCACTCGGCCGCCGACACCCTGAACCAGGCCTTCCTGCTGGCCTCGCTCCGCCGCGGCGCCGCCCGCCGGACTCCCGGCACCCGTTCGGCTACGGGCAGGAGCGCTACTTCTGGTCGCTGCTGGCGGCGTTCGGCATCTTCGTGGCCGGCGCCGGGTTCTCGGTGTTCGAGGGGGTGCTGGCCATCACCCGCCCCGACCACGGCCACGACGTGCTGATCGGCTACGTGGTGCTGGTCGTGTCCGGCGCTGGCCGAGTTCGTCGTCCTTCGCCCGGGCCCTGCTCCAGTCCCGCGAGCAGGCCGCCGGCGAGCACCGCGGCCTCCTGGCCCACCTGCGCACCAGCGCCGACACCACGGTCAAGGCGGCCCTGTTCGAGGACAGCGCGGCCATGGTCGGGCTGGCGCTGGCGGCGGCCGGGCTGCTGCTGCGCCAGCTCACCGGCTCGGCGGTCTGGGACGGCGCGCGCGTCCATCGCCATCGGCGGCGCTGCTGGTGGTGGTCGCGGTGCGGCTCGGGCTGGACAGCCGGGAGCTGCTGCATCGGCCGGGCCGCCGACCCCCAGCTCCAGCAGGTCATCCGGGACCAGATCGAGCACATGCCCGGCGTCGACGCGATGCTGGAGCTGCTACCATGTACATGGGCCCCGACCACCTGATCGTGGCGGCCCGGGTCGCGTTCAGCGACCAGATCGACGCCGGCACCGTGAGGACCTGTCCGAGCGCATCGACCGGCGGCTGGCGGAGCGGCTGCCGGTGACCTCTCACGTGTTCATCGACCCACCGACACCGCCAGCGGCAGCCGGGGCCCGCTGCTGCCCGAGCCAGACCAGGCGGCCAGCTAGCTACCAGTCCGCCTCGGCCGTCTCGGTGGCGGCCAGGGCCAGTCCCGAGGCGGTCATCTCGTAGCGGCGCATCATCGACAGCGGCGGCGAGTAAGCGTGCACGCTGACCGCGGGCGGCCGCTGGAGTTGCGCACATCGTGCAGGTAGGCGGGGCCGAACGAGCGCCGGACCCCGGCCTTGACGACCCGGCTGGCGATCGCGGTCTCCCCGGCCTGGCCGTGCTCTCCAGCAGCTCGCCCTCGGCCACCGCGAACGCGCCGCAGCCTCGCCGTGGTCGTGGAAGCCGGTCTGCTGGCCCGGGCAGCCAGGACAGCAGCCACACCTCGCAGCTCGGCCGGACTCCTCCAGGCGGCAGTACCAGCGGTGGCCGGCCGAGAACCGGACCCGGTGCCCCACTGGCCGGGGGCGGAGGCGATCGAGCGGACGATCGCGCCGAGGCCGGCCGGGCTGCATCGGGCTGATCAGGCCGGGGACGGGACGGGAGGCGGGCACGGCGGGTACCCGGCGCAGCGCGGTTTGCATCCTATATTTCCCATCTCCTTGATCGGAATTAGGGCAGCAACCTAGCACGCCCGGCGCCCGTCCGGGTAGGAGGCCGGTCCGTGGACGGGGGGCTGACCGGGCCGAACTAAAGTGGTCTGCCGTGAGAGCCCAGTACGCCGCGGCCGAGCGGCACGCACCGGATCGCCTGGCTGTCGGCACCGTGCCGGCCGACGACCCCGGCGACCTGGTCGCCTGCCTGCCGCACCCGGAGGTGGTGGCCTGGCTGCGCGGCGGCGACGGGCTGGTCGGCTGGGGCGAGGCGGCCCGGCTCACCCTGCCCGCGGGCACGGACCGGTTCGCCGCCGGGGAGATGTGGCTGCGCGAGCTGTTCGACAACGCGATGGTGACCGATGAGGTCGGCGTGCCCGGCTCGGGCCCGGTCGCGTTCGGGAGCTTCACCTTTGACCCGGCCTGTGACGGCTCGGTGCTGGTCGTGCCCGCCGCCCTGATAGGCCGCCGGGACGGCCGGGCCTGGCTGACCACCATCTCCGGCGGCGCCGGGGCGGGCCTGCTGCCGGCGCAGCCGGCCGGTCACCGCCCCGGCCGAGGTGCGCTGGAGCGACGGCAGCCTGACCGCGCCGCAGTGGGAGCACGCGGTGGCCGCGGCCGTGGCCCGGATCCGGGCGGGCGAGCTGCGCAAGGTGGTGCTCGCCCGCGACCTGCACGCCGTCGCCTCGGCCCCGCTGGACATCCGGATGCTGCTGGCCCGGCTGACCGCCCGCCACCCCGGCAGCTACACCTTCGCCTGCGCCGGGCTGACCGGGGCCACTCCCGAGCTGCTGGTCCGCCGGGTGGGCGGCGAGGTCAGCTCGCTGGTGCTGGCGGGCACCGTGGCCCGCGGCGGCACCCGGGCCGAGGACGAGGCGCTCGAGCGCCGCCCTGCTGGCCTCGGCCAAGGACGCCGAGGAGCACCGGTACGCGGTGGACTCGGTGCGGGAGACGCTGGGACCGCTGTGCGAGGGCCTGGAGGTGGCGGCCGAGCCGGAGCTGCTGCGGCTGCCCGACGTGCAGCACCTGGCCACGCCGGTGCGCGGGACCCTGGCCGGGGATGCCTCGGCGCTGGCGCTGGCCGCCGCGCTGCACCCGACGGCGGCGGTGTGCGGCACGCCCACCGAGACCGCCCTGGGGCTGATCCGGGAGCTGGAGGGCATGGACCGGGGCCGCTACACCGGCCCGGTGGGCTGGGTGGACAGCCGCGGCAACGGCGAGTGGGGCATCGCGCTGCGCTGCGGCGAGATCGCCGGCTCGCGGGCCCGGATCTTCGCGGGCGGCGGGATCGTCGCCGGCTCCGACCCGGCCGCCGAGCTGGCCGAGGCGCAGGCCAAGTTCCGGCCGATGCGGCTGGCCCTGGAAGCGTGACCAGGATCATAGCTTTTCCGGGAAACGCGGCGCACCGGCAATAAAGGATCAAGGTACCCGGACGGGCATATCCGGCCTGCCTGACCAGGCCAGGGCGCGTATTTTACAAGATCGGCCAGGAGCGCCTAATGCCCGGGCGACCCGAAAGCGAATACGGAGAGTAATGAATATCACATCGCAGTCGCGGTCCGGCGCATCCTCGCCCGTGATCTCCGGCCGCTGCCGCCACTCAATGCCAGAGGCATTGTCACAGCATGGTTGCGGTTCTGTAACCCCTTTCGATGGCTTCGTCCGGCTGGGTGGACAGAGCACGAGCGGCTCGTGTACTCACTAAGAGTTACCGGTAATGTGCCTGAGCGGTTTGTCAGGCCAGAAGGAGCCTGCTCATGAAACCTCTACCCAAGCGGCTGGCCGCGCTGAGCGTGGTGGCGCTAGCCGCCTCCGGGCTCGCAGCCTGCGGGAATTCCTCTAACGGGGGGTCAACCGCGAACACGGGCGCCGTGACCTCCGGCGGGACGCTGCACATCGTGGCCGCGAGCGGCCAGTCTCAGTTCGACCCCGTCTCGGCGTACGGCACCTGGGACTACATGATCGAGCGCGCGTACGCGCGCCAGCTGGTCCAGTACCCGACCGTCCCCTACACCTCGCTCGGCGACGCCGGCTGGCTGAAGGACACCACGCCGACCGCCGACGTCGCGACCCAGGTGCCCACGGCCGCCAACGGCGGGATCACCGACAACGGCACGACCTACACATTCCACATCAAGAAGGGCGTGGAATGGAATAACGGCCGCCAGGTCACCTCGCAGGACTTCCTGCGCGAGTACAAGGCCTTCCCCAACCCGGTTGCGCCCGTCGGCAACTCCGGCTACTTCCTCAGCACGATCGCCGGGTTCAAGTCGTACTTCGACGCCGAGACCGCGTTCTTCGCGAAGAAGTCGAACAAGCCGACCGCGGCCAACATCGCGAATTTCCAGAACACGCATTCCATCTCGGGCATCACGACGCCGAACTCCTCGACGATCGTGTTTCACCTGGTCCAGCCGGCCGGGGACTTCCTGGACATCCTGGCCATGCCGTTCAACTCGGCCCGGCCCGTCGAGTACGACAGTTACGTGCCCGACAGCCTCCAGTTCCGCGACCACATGATGTCGGACGGCCCGTACAACATCACCTCGTACACGCCGGGCAAGCAGGTCGTGCTGACCAGGAACAAGTCCTGGAAGCAGTCCACTGACCCGCTGCGGCACCAGTACGTGAGCTCGATCGTGATCACCATCGGGGTGACCAACGCCACCACCCAGGTGGACGAGATCAAGGCGACCACCAACGGCTCGGGCGCGCCCGAGGACATGCAGATGGACACGCCGTTCCCGGCCAACCTGATCCCGAGCGAGAAGACCAACCCGGCCTTCCACGTGTTCCCGTGGGCCAACACGAACCCCTACATCGTGTTCAACCTGCGCAGCCCGGACTCCGGCGGTGCCATGGCCAAGCTCAAGGTGCGCCAGGCGATGGCGTGGACGATCAACAAGTCGGCCATCCAGAAGCTGTTCGGCGGGCCATCGGTGGCGCAGATCTCGAACACCGCCATCCCGGCCGGCAACGTTGGCTACAAGCCGTTCACCGGCTTCAGCAGCCCGAACAACCAGGGCGACCCGTCCAAGTGCAAGGCCCTGCTGGCCCAGGCGGGCTACCCGCACGGCCTGACGCTGGTCGATGAGTACATCAGCGACAGCGTCAACACCGCGCTGTTCCAGTCGGTCCAGGCCAGCGCCGCCAACTGCGGCATCAAGCTGACCGGCAAGGCCACGCCGATCTCCAGCTACTTCGTGAACCTGGGCAACGCGCCGCAGAACAACAAGGCCAATCAGTGGGACGTGGCCCAGGCGGCGTGGATCCCGGACTGGTTCGGCGACAACGGCCGGACGAGCGTCCAGCCGTTCTTCCAGACCAACTGCACGCTCAACACCGTTAACTACGGCTGCTGGAGCAACAAGCAGGAGGACGCGGACATCGCCAAGGCCCTGAAGGCGCCGAACGCGACCGCCGCGGCGCCGCTGTGGCAGGCCGCGGACGAGCTGGGCCTGCAGAACGCGATCATCGTGCCGCTGATCGACCAGTTCAACCCGACCATCTACAGTTCCAGGGTCGCGAGCCCCGGCTCGTCCGTCCCGCTGTGGGCGCCGAACATCGGCGACCCCGACATCACCAACATCTACATCAAGAAGGCTGACCAGTAACAGCCGAATAGTGCCGAGCCCGGCCGGGTACGCCCTGCATATCCGGCCGGGCTCGCGCACAAAAGGGCCATCCACAGGACGGGTCGGCTATGGCCCGCGATAGAGGTACTGTCAGGGCACGGCGGCACCCAGTGATGAGCAGCCGTCCGGCCCGTGCGGGATCTGCCAGGGTTTCGTGCGGACAGAGATTTATGGGCATATAGGGTCACGAGGCCCACACGGAGGCATGCATTGAGCCTGCTCGAGGTATCCGACCTGCGGGTGAGCTTCAACACCGCTGACGGTGTCGTGAAGGCGGTCCGCGGCGTATCGTTCAGCGTCGACACCGGGCGCACGCTCGGCATTGTCGGCGAGTCCGGCAGTGGCAAGACCGTCCTGACCCAGACCCTGCTGGGCCTGACGCCCGGCGGCCAGGTGTCCGGGCAGGCCATGTTCGACGGCACGGACCTGCTCAGCCTGCGTCCCGACCAGCTGCGCAAGGTCCGGGGCGCGGAGATCGCCGTCATCTTCCAGGACCCGCTGACCAGCCTGCACCCGCTGTACAAGGTGGGCTGGCAGATCCGCGAGATGATCCGGTCCCACGACAAGTCGGTCTCCAAGGCCCAGTCCCAGGAGCGGGCCGTGGAGCTGCTGGGCCGGGTCGGCATCCCCAATCCCCGCCAGCGGGTCGACGACTACCCGCACCAGTTCTCCGGCGGCATGCGGCAGCGCGTCATGATCGCGATGGCCCTGTCGCTGACCCCCAAGCTGATCATCGCGGACGAGCCCACGACCGCCCTGGACGCCACGGTGCAGGCGCAGATCCTGGACCTGCTGCTCCGGCTGCAGGAGGAATCGGACACGGCGCTGATCATGATCACCCACGACCTCGGCGTGGTCGCCGACATCGCCGACGACGTGCTGGTGATGTACGCCGGGCGGGCCGCCGAGAAGGCCGACAAGCACGACATCTTCTACCGGCCGCACCACCCCTACACCAAGGGGCTGCTGGAGTCGATCCCGAACAGCTCGGCGGCCGGCGAGCGGCTCAAGCCGATCACCGGGCAGCCGCCCAGCCTGATCAACCTGCCGTCGGGCTGCGCGTTCCACCCTCGGTGCGCCTACGTGATGGACCGCTGCCTGACCGAGGAGCCCAGCCTGACCGCGGTCGGCGTCGGTCGGCGAGCACCGCTCGGCGTGCTGGCTGCCGCCGCAAGCGGCCGGCACGGCGGCCGAGGCCGAGGAGATCCGCCGGCGGGCCGTCGGGCGCCGGCCGGCACGACGCCGCCGCCAGGATAGCCGAGGAGATCGCCTCGGCCCCCGAGTCCGAGGGAAGCGTGATCTGATGAGCGAGACCTTGCCGAGCGCCGATGCGCAGGCCGGGCTCGACGGGACCGACGCGCTGGTGCGCGTCGACAACCTGGTGAAGTACTTCCCGGTCAAGGGCGGCGGGCTGATCAGCCGCACCGTCGGCCAGGTCCAGGCGGTGGACGGGGTCTCGCTGACCATCGGCCGCGGCCAGACCCTCGGGCTGGTCGGCGAGACCGGCTGCGGCAAGTCCACCCTGGCCCGGTGCATCGCCGGCCTGATCCCGGTGACCTCGGGCACCGTGACGTTCGAGGGCCACAACATCACCAACCTGCCGCGGCGGCGGATGCAGCCCTACCGCCGGGAGATCCAGATGATCTTCCAGGACCCGTACGGCTCGCTGAACCCGCGCCGCCGGGTCGGGTCGATCATCGGCGACCCGTTCGCGGTGCACAAGACGGCCAGCGGCAACGAGCGCAAGCGGGCCGTGCAGGAGCTGATGGAGCGGGTCGGGCTGAACCCCGAGCACTTCAACCGCTACCCGGCCGAGTTCTCCGGTGGCCAGCGGCAGCGGATCGGGGTGGCCCGGGCGCTGGCGCTCCGGCCCAAGCTGATCATCTGCGACGAGCCGGTGTCCGCCCTGGACGTGTCGATCCAGGCCCAGGTGCTCAACCTGCTGGCCGACCTGCAGCAGGACTTCGGGCTGTCCTACCTGTTCATCGCCCACGACCTGGAGGTCGTCCGGCACGTCAGCAACTCGGTCATCGTGATGTACCTGGGCCGGGTCGCCGAGGCCGGGCCCAGGGACCCGGTCTACGACTCCCCCCGCCACCCGTACACCAACGCCCTGCTGTCCGCGGCGCCCGCCGCGGACCCCGAGGCCGCCGCGGCCCGGCAGCGCATCATCCTCACCGGCGACGTGCCGTCGCCCATCAACCCGCCTGCCGGCTGCCGGTTCCACCCGCGCTGCCCCAAGGCCCAGGACCTGTGCGGGCAGCAGGTCCCGCCCCTGGAGGTCAAGGCGGGCGACCCGGCCACGCACGTGACCGCCTGCCACTTCCCCGTTCAGGAAGGCGAAGTCCTGGCCCGTGCCGGGCGCACTTCCGGAAGGTCGCAGCGATGAGCATCAGTGAGCTTGAGTTCCAGGCCAAGACCGTCGAGGACACCGCGGGCCATACCATCGAGGGCCGCAGCCAGTGGTGGCTGACCTGGCAGCGGCTGCGCCAGGACAAGATGGCCGTGGCCGCGATGATCGTCATCGTGCTGATCGCGCTGTGCGCGATCCTGGCCCCGGTCTTCGCGTCCATCACGGGCCACGGGCCCGCCCAGGTGTTCCCCAACACCGGCGTGACCGCCAACGGCCTGCCGGTCGGGCCGGGCACCAACGGCTTCTTGCTCGGCACCGACGAGCTGGGCCACGACCTGTTCGTCCGGATCTTGTACGGGGCGCAGATCTCGCTGTTCGTGGGCGTGGTCACCACGCTCATCGCCACCGTGGCCGGCGTGTCGATGGGCCTGATCAGCGGGTACTTCGGCGGCTGGGTGGACGGGGTGCTGGCCCGGTTCATCGACTCGGTGCTGGCGTTCCCCTACATCGTCCTGGCCCTGGCGCTGGCGGTGGTGTTCGGGCCGAGCCTGCCCATTGTCATCGGGGTCATCTCGTTCTTCTCCTGGGCCGGCATCGCCCGGGTGGTACGCGGCCAGACGCTGTCGCTGAAGGAGAAGGAGTACATCGAGGCGGCCCGGTCGCTCGGGGCGGGCCCGTGGCGGATCATGTTCATCGACATCCTGCCCAACCTGCTGGCCCCGGTGCTGGTGCTGGCCACGCTGAGCATCCCGGCCGCCATCGTGTTCGAGGCCACGCTGTACTACCTGGGCCTGGGCGTCCAGCCGCCTACCGCGAGCTGGGGCAACATCCTGGCCGGAGCACAGTCCTACTACCAGGAGGCCTGGTGGTACCTGGTCTTCCCGGCGCTGGCCCTGGTCATCACGACGCTCGCCTTTAACCTGCTGGGCGACGGCGTGCGCGACGCGATGGACCCGCGCACCGAGCGGGTATTCGCCGCGGGCCGGGGCCGGCGCAAGCGCCGCGGCAAGCTGGCCCGGCCGACCGGCGGGCCGAGCAGCCAGTTCCCCGACCCGCCGCGGCAGCCGTCGCCCGGCGGCGTATAAGGATCTGATCACCCATGTCACTCGTGCGCTTCCTGATCCGCCGGATCCTGTCCGGCATCGTGGTGCTCTGGCTCGTCGCCACGCTGGCGTTCTTCCTGTTCTTCGCCAGGAACCCCGAGATCGTGGCCCGCAACCTGGCCGGCCGGGCCGCCACCTCGGCCATCCTGGCCGAGATCACTCGCCACCTCGGCCTTAACCAGCCGATCCTGACCCAGTACTGGCACTTCCTGGACCGGACTGTGCACGGCAACCTGGGCGTCTCGTACTACAGCGGCGGCGAGCCGGTCAGCACGATCGTGTCGCAGGACCTCCCGCGCACGGCGTCGGTGCTGGTCGGCGGGGTGGTGCTGTGGCTCGTCGTCGGCCTGGCCGTGGGCATCCTGAGCGCGACCAGGGCCCGCTCCCTGTTCGACCGGTCGGCCACGGTGGGCGTGCTCGTCGGCCTGTCGTTCCCGACGTTCGTGCTCGGCGAGCTGCTGCTGCTGCTCGTCTACCTGCCGCTGAACGAGCACGGCTTCCACTGGATCAACACCGGCTACGCGTCGATCAGCCAGGGCTTCTTCACCTGGATGGGGTACATGATCCTGCCCTGGATCACGCTGGCCACCGTCCAGGCCGCCGTCTACACCCGGCTGTCGCGCGGCTCGCTGCTCGATACCCTCGGCGAGGACTACATCCGGACGGCCCGGGCCAAGGGCCTGACCGAGCGGCGGGTCATCTACCGGCACGCGCTGCGCGGCGCGCTGACCCCGGTGGTGTCCCAGCTCGGCATCGACATCGGCACGCTGCTCGGCGGCGTCGTGGTAGTGGAGAGCGTGTTCGGCGTCGGCGGCCTCGGCCAGGACGCGGTCGCGGCCATCTCCAACGGCGACCTGCCCGTCATCATCGGGTTCGTGCTGATCGCCTCGACGTTCGTGGTCGTCGCCAACATCCTCGTCGACCTGCTCTACGCCGTGCTGGACCCCAGGGTCCGCATCACCTGAGCGACCGCCGCCCGCGCGGCGGTCCCCAGGGCCGCGCGCAGGGCCGCGCCTGCGGCGCGGTCCGTGCGCACCTCGACCAGCCGCAGGCCTGTCCCGCCCAGCGCGGCGGGCAGGCCGGCGGCCGAGGTGATCCGGGCGTACGGCAGCCCGGCCGCCGCGGCCAGGTCAGCCAGGTCGGTGCCGTGCGGGGTGCCGAAGACCCGCTCGAACGAGGCCGGGTAGGCGGCCTGCTCCAGCGTGGAGAAGATGCCGCCGCCATCGTTGTTCACGACCACCAGGCACAGGTCGGGACGCGGCTCGTCGGGGCCGAGCATCAGGCCGGCGGCGTCGTGCACCAGCGCCAGGTCGCCGAGCAGCGCCGCCGCGGGCCCGCCCCCGGCCGCCTGGTGGGCCAGCGCGGCGCCGATGGCCGCCGAGACCAGGCCGTCGATGCCGCTGGCTCCCCGGCTGGCCAGCACCCGCAGGCCGGACCGCGGGGCCAGGTGCCGGTCCAGGTCCCGGACCGGCAGGCTGGAGGCGGCCCACAGCAGCGCGCCGTCGGGCAGCAGCGCGGCCAGGTCGCGGGCCAGCCGCGGCTCGCTGAGCCCGCCGGCCTCCCCGTCCAGGATGACGTCCGCCGCCCGCACCGCGGCGGCGTCGGCCCGCCGCCAGGAGGCCAGCCAGCCCGTCTCGCCCGGCCCGCCGGCGCAGCCGGACGGCGCCGGCCACGTCGGTGGCGGTGCGGGCCGGGTCGGACCAGCGGCCAGGCCCGGCCGCGATGCACGACGTGCCGGGCCGGGCCGGCCGCTCCCCCGCGCAGGAACGCCAGCTGGCCGCGGGACAGCCCCGGCCGGCCCGCCGAGACGATCACGTCGGGCCGGTGCGCGGCGGTGAACTCCGCCGACTCCAGCAGGTACGGGTAGGCGGTCAGCGCATGGCCGCCCTGCCGGGCCCCGGAGGACGGCTCGGCCAGCAGCGGCCAGCCCGCCGCGGCGGCCAGCCCGGCCAGCGGGGCCGGGTCGGCGCCGTCGCCGGCCACGATCACGCCCCGCTCGGTCCAGGGCAGGTCCAGGACGGCCGGGGCGGCAGCGGCCGCGAACCGGGTCCACGGCGCCCCGTCCGGCCGCCCGTCCAGCGACTCCGGCCAGGAAGCCCCGTCAGCCCCGTCAGGGTCGCCGGGCACCAGCGGCTCGCGCAGGGCCAGGTTCAGGTGCACCGGGCCGGGCAGGCCGCCCGCCGCCCCGCTGGCCAGGCCCCAGGCCCGACCGGCCAGCGAGCGCCAGTACCCGGCCATGCCCGGCCGGGCCTCGGGCACGCCGACCTCGCAGAACCAGCGCACTGCGTCCCCGTACAGCTTGAGCTGGTCGATGGCCTGGTTGGCGCCGGTGCCGCGCAGCTCGGGCGGCCGGTCGGCGGTCAGCACCAGCAGCGGCACCCCGGACTCGTCGGCCTCGATGACCGCGGCGTGGAAGTGCGCCGCGGCCGTGCCCGAGGTGCACAGCACCGCCGACGGGCCGGCCGCTGGCCTTGGCCAGGCCCAGGGCCAGGAACGCGGCCGACCGCTCGTCCACCCGCACGTGCAGCCGCAGGTCTCCCCGCTCGCTCGCGTCGAACAGCGCCATGGCCAGCGGGGTGCTGCGCGAGCCGGGGGCCACGACCGCCTCGCGCAGGCCGTATCGCCGCAGCTCGTCGACGAGCACGCGGGCCAGTGCCGTCGCCGGGTTAGCCGCTTGCTCCGCCACAGCCGCCGACCCTACCGCCTGCTCCCCGGCTCGGCCGGGGCAGCCCCAGGTAGGCCGCGGCGGCTGCCATCCGGGCCCGCCACGGCGCGGGATCGGCACTCCAGCGGGCCAGCCCGGCCGGATCGGGATGAGCCGGGCGTACCGGCAGGCCGCCGTCGAGCTCGGCCAGCGGCTCGGCCGTCACGTCCCCGGTGAGCAGGGACATCGTGGCCAGGCCGCAGGCGTAGTCCAGGTCGGGCAGCGCCGCGGCCAGGGCCACGCCGGCGGCCAGGCCGACCGACGATTCCACGGCGCTGGACACCACCGCGGGCAGGCCCGCCGACCGGGCGATCTCCAGGGCGGCCCGGACCCCGCCCAGCGGCTGCGCCTTGATCACCACGATGTCGGCCGCGCCCGCGGCCCGCACGGCCAGCGGGTCCTGCGCCCGGCGGATGGACTCGTCGGCGGCCAGCGGCACGTCGGTGCGCCGGCGCAGCGCGGCCAGCTCGGGCAGGGTGGCGCAGGGCTGCTCGGCGTACTCCAGGCCGAACTGGCTCAGCGCGCCCAGCATGCGGGCCGCCTGGTCCACGTCCCAGGCGGCGTTGGCGTCCACCCGCAGCTTGCCGGCCGGGCCCAGCGCCTCGCGGACGGCCTGCACCCGGGCCAGGTCGGCCGATTCGGGCTGGCCCGGCTCGGCCACCTTGACCTTGGCCGTCCGGCAGCCCGAGCCCGTGACGATGGCGCGGGCCTGCTCCGGCCCGACCGCGGGCACGGTCACGTTGACCGGCACCCGGTCTCGGACCGGCGCGGGCCAGCCGGTCACCGCGGCCTCCAGGGCGCAGGCCAGCCAGCGGGCGCACTCGCGCGGGCCGTACTCGGCGAACGGGGAGAACTCACCCCAGCCCGCCGGGCCCTCGATCAGCGCGCCCTCGCGCAGGGTGATGCCGCGGAAGCGGGTCCGCATCGGGATCGCGAACGCCCGCGCCCGGCTCAGCAGGCCCGGCCAGTGCGGGGCGGCCTGCTCGACGAGGGGAGCGGCCCAGCCCGCAGGCGATGCCTTCGTGTCGACCACCGCTCACCCTCCGCTCGGTGCCTGTCTGGCCCGGATTAACCTTACGAGCGTGCCTGAACGCCCCCTGCACGCGGTCGTGCTCCCGCCCTCGGCCGCCGCCGGGCCGTTCCTGGACGCCGTGTCGGCCGCGCTGGACGGCACCGGCCCGGCCATCCTCCCCCTCGACCCGGGCCTGCCCGCGGCCCGGCTGCGGGAACTGCTCGACGCGTTCGCGCCGGCCGCGATACAGACCCCCGAGGGCACGCAACAGGGCCCGGCCGCCCCGGCCGCGTCTCCCCCGCCCAGCCGGCCGGGCCTGCCGCCCGGCACCGCGGCGGTGATCGTCACCTCCGGGTCGACCGGGCCGCCCAAGGGGGTGGCGCTGAGCGCCGCCGCGCTGCTGGCCTCGGCGGCCGGCTCGCTGGCCCGGATCGGCGCGCGGCCCGGCCAGCGCTGGCTGTGCTGCCTGCCGGCCTTTCACGTGGCCGGGCTCCAGGTGCTGGTCAGGTCGCTGCTGGCGGGCACCGTGCCGCTGGTCACCGAGCGCGTCGACGCCGACGTCATCGCGGAGGTCGCGGCCGCCGCGCCGGGCGCGCACGTGTCGCTGGTGCCGACCCAGCTGCGCCGCCTGCTGGACGCCGGGGCGCCGCTGCGCGAGCTGGGCACCATCCTGCTCGGCGGGGCCGCCCCGCCCGCCGGCCTGGTCGGCCAGGCCGTGGCGGCCGGCGGCCGGGTGGTCACCACCTACGGGATGTCGGAGACCTGCGGCGGCTGCGTGTACGACGGCCTGCCGCTGGACGGCGTCCGGGTGCGGACCGGCGACGGCGGGCTGATCCAGATCGCCGGGCCGGTGCTGTTCTCGGGTTACTGGCCGGCCGGGGCGCCGCCCGTTTGCCGGACGGGGCGCCGGGTAGTGAGGCTGCGGCCGGCGGCTGGTTCACCACCTCGGACCTCGGCGAGCTGGACGCCGGCGGCCGCCTGACCGTGCGCGGGCGGGCCGACGACGTGATCAACACCGGAGGTGAGAAGGTGCTCCCCGGCGAGGTCGAGGCGGTGCTGGGAACCATTACCGGGGTCAGAGACGTTGTGGTGGTCGGAACGCCTGATCCGGAGTGGGGGGAGCTGGTCACCGCGATCGTGGTGCCCGCCGACCCCGCGGCCCCGCCGGACCTGGGACGGCTCC
This sequence comes from uncultured Actinomycetota bacterium, assembly GCA_963730265.1. Taxonomy (GTDB): domain Bacteria; phylum Actinomycetota; class Actinomycetes; order Streptosporangiales; family Streptosporangiaceae; genus DASUBV01. Next base: position 1,174,541 of record CAVSRG010000009.1, on the reverse strand, counting down.
GCGCCGGGGCGCGGGACCGGCTGCCAGGCTACGCGGCGCCGCGCGGGCTCGTGCTGATGCCGGAGATCCCGCTGCTCGCCTCGGGCAAGCCCGACCGGCGGGCGCTGCGCGAGGTCGCGGCAGGGCCGACGGCAACCCGGCGCAAATAGGAAAACAGGAGCCCGACAAATAGGACAGCAAAGGACGGCTCAGGGCGCAAAACAGCTGCACGGGAACAATCCGCCGTGCTATGCGTTACAACATAGTGCGCGCACTAGTAACTGCCAAGTGCGGGCAGCCCCGCCCACAAACTTTTGAGCGTCCGCCCCGGGACGACAGTGAGCGGCGCATGCGCGAGCGCGAGATGCGCCCACGAAGGGAGGTGCCTCATGCCGAGGAGTGCGGCAGCCGTGTCCCGCAGGCACGATGACGAGGCGACCATCACCCACCTGGACGAGCTGATCAGCCGCGGCCGCGGCCAGGGCTTCCTGTCCCTGGCTGAGCTGCGCGCGGCTTTCGAGCAAGCACGGATGTCGCCGACCGACGCCCGCTCGATCATCCGGGAGCTGACCGAGGCCGGAGTGCAGCTCGGCAACGAGCCGGCCGAGGCGGCGAGCGCGGGCGCGAGCACCAGCCCGGCGCCGGCCAGGCCGGCCGCCGCCGCAGCCGCGACTGCGGCCGCAGCGAGCGCGGCCGTGCCCGAGACCCTCGGCGTGGCCTCCGAGTCCGACCTCGATGACCAGACCTCGGTCATGGGCGACTCGGTGCACACCTACCTCAAGTCCATCGGCCGCCGTAACCTGCTGACCGCCGCGGAAGAGGTCGAGCTGGCCAAGCGCATCGAGGCCGGCCTGTTCGCCGAGCACAAGCTCGAGACCGAGAGCGGGCTGGCCAAGCGCTACCGGGCCGACCTGGAGCTGGTGGCCGAGGACGGCCGCCGGGCCAAGGCCCACATGCTCGAGGCCAACCTGCGGCTCGTGGTCTCGGTGGCCAAGAAGTACAGCGACCGCGGCCTGTCCCTGCTCGACGTGGTCCAGGAGGGCAACCTGGGCCTGATCCGGGCGGTCGAGAAGTTCGACTACACCAAGGGCTACAAGTTCTCCACCTACGCCATGTGGTGGATCCGTCAGGCCATCCAGCGCGGCTTCGCCGACTCGGCCCGGACCATCCGGCTGCCGGTGCATGTGCTCGAGATGCTCAGCAAGCTGAGCCGGGTCGAGCGCGACATGCACCAGCGGCTCGGCCGGGAGCCCACCCCCGAGGAGCTGGCCGTCGAGCTGGACCGGACGCCGGACCAGATCGAGGAGCTGCTGCGCACCAGCCGGCAGCCGATCAGCCTGGACTCCACGATCGGCGAGGACGGCGAGACCAGCATCGGCGATCTCATCGAGGACGTGGACGCGCCCGAGGCCTCGGAGCTGGTGGACCGCCAGCTGATGGCCGACCAGCTGCGGCACGCGCTGGACGCGCTGACGCCGCGGGAGGCGACCATCATGTCGATGCGGTTCGGCCTCTACGACGGCAACCCGCACACGCTGGACGAGATCGGCAAGGCACTGGGCCTGACCAGGGAGCGGATCCGGCAGCTGGAGAAGCAGTCGCTGTCCAAGCTCCGCCACCCCAGCCGCGCCCAGCCCCTGCTGGACTACGCCAGCTAAGAGAGCCACCCACCCCGGTAGAGCCGGGTCCGCTATGCGGGCCCGGCTTTTCCCTTTCCTAGGCCAGCGCGTCGAGTACCCGGGGCCAGGGGAACTGGTCGGGGGGGTCGGCCGGGTCCAGCAGCGTGACTCCGGCGCCGCGCAGCGTGGCCAGGCTGGCGCTCCAGGCCGGGTGCCGGGCCAGCGGCTCGTTGCCGATGGGCACGGCCACGATCGGGATGGGCAGCCCGAGCGCCTCGTTGATCAGGCCCAGGGCCAGGTTGTCGCTGATCCCCGCCGCCCACTTGTTGATCATGTCGAAGGTGGCCGGCACCACGGCCATGGCCTGGGCGGGCGGCAGCACGTCGGGCTCGCCGGGCCGTTTGTAGGCCGACCGGACCGGGTGCCCGGACAGCTCCGCCAGGCCCGGCACCTCGTCGGCCAGCCAGGTCGCGGCGGTCGGCGTGAGGATCAGGCACGGGTCCCAGCCCCGCTCACGGGCCACGGCGATCAGCCCCGATATTCGCGCGACCAGGGGCGCTCCGCCGGCCACGATGTACAGCACGCCGCTCATAGTCTGCTCACGCCTGCTCTGCTCACGCCGACGATGATCTCACCGGGAGGATGTGCGATGGCCGAAGGGGCCCCGGCGTCGCGGATGGCGCGACCCGACGACTACGACGCCATCGCGGCGGTGGCGAACGACTGGTGGGGCCGGCCGATCCTGGGCGCGCTGCCGCGGCTGTTCCTGGACCACTTCTACCGGACCAGCCTGGTCGTCGAGGGGCCGGACGGGCTGCTCGCGTTCCTGGTCGGCATCCTGTCCCCGTCGCAGCCCGGCCAGGCGTATATCCACTTCGTCGGGGTCGCCCCGCGGGCCCGCGGCCTGGGGCTGGGCCGACGGCTGTACGAGGAGTTCTGGGCCCTGGCCAGGGCCGACGGACGCAGCGTGGTCAAGGCCATCACCGCGCCCGTCAACACCGGGTCGATCGCCTTCCACCGGGCCATGGGCTTCAGCGTGACCGGCCCGGTGGCGGACTACGAGGGCCCCGGCCGCGACTACATGGTGTTCGAGCGCCGGTTGTAGCCCGGCGCGGCCAGGCCGTCGAACACCACACCCAGCACCTTGTCCTGGACACCGGGCTCGAGCCCGCCCACGGCGGCCGACCGGGACATCCCGATGAGCAGCGCGTACAGCTCCGGCAGCTCGATGTCGGCCCGGACCGCGCCCGCTTCCTGGGCCCGCCCCAGCAGCACCCCGACGGCCTCCCGCAGCTCGGCCGAGGCCCGCTCGGCCTGGCTGGCCGCGCCATCCGCGCCGCCGCTGACCTCGTCCAGGGCCTCGGCCAGGGCGATCTTGCCGGGCGCGTCGGAGACGATCGCGGTGAACATCTCGAACAGCGCACGGGCCGGGTCCTCGTTGACGGCCAGCGCCTCGGCCCGCTCCCGCATCCGGTCGAAGCGGCGGGCCAGGACTGCGTCCAGCAGCTCGGCCTTGGCCGGGAAGTGCCGGAACACGGTGCCGATGCCCACGCCGGCCAGCCGGGCCACGTCCTCGGTCGAGGCGGAGGCGCCGCCCCGGCCGAAGACCTCCTCGGCGGCATCCAGGATCCGGGCCCGGTTGGACCGCGCGTCGGCCCGCTGGGGCCGGGTCGGAGTACTCACGGGGCATTCACGGGCGGCGGCCCTCCCTGCAGGTAGCCCAGCTCCTGGTTGCTATACGGAGTGAGGACTCCATATAGTCGGAGTCGTCACTCCGGATCGTACCGGAGCCCGCCGCCCGGCCCGGCCGTCCTGGCCGGGGCCGGTTCCTGCTGACCACGGTTGGAGTTCCGCCATGCCTGAAACCCGTCCTAACGCCAGCAGTCGCACCCCGGCCGAGGTCTTTGACCGGCTGGTGCATGGCGTCGGCGCGAAGAGCTGGGACGAGCTGCCCGCCCTGTACGCCGAGCGCACCCACGTGATCCACCCGATGGACCCGGACCGGGCCCCGGCGCTGACCACCCGCGTCGAGCTGGACCGGCACTTCCGCCGGGGCGGCGAGACCCTCGGCGAGGTGCGCTTCGAGCCGGCCGCGATCACGGTGCACCAGACCGCCGACCCGGAGGTCATCGTGGCCGAGTTCGAGTACCGCGGGGTGATCCCCGGCACCGCGGACCGGTTCGCCATCCCCAGCGTGTTCGTCATGCGGATCAGGGACGGCCAGATCGTGGAGTCCCGTGACTACGCCGACCACGTCGAGATCGGCCGGGTGGTGGGCCATCAGGCACCGGAGCCGGAGGGCTGGGAGGACCGGGCCCGGCGGCGGTACGAGGACGCGTTCTTCGACGACGAGCCGGAGCAGCTGGACCAGGCCGATGCCGAGCTGGACCTGGTCGAGGCCGGGCTGGCGCTGGCCAGAGGCCGGATCATGCACGCCAGGTTCCTGGCCGGCGGCCAGCTGGACCCGGCGACGCTGGCTCAGTTCGAGCGGGCCGCCGAGCTGTACGCCGGGGCCGGGGACGGGCGCGGCGAGGCCGAGGCGCGGTTCTGGGCCGGGACGTTCCACCAGGTGGGCCGGGACGACGACCAGGCCGCCCGGCCGCTGCTGGAGCGAGCGGCCGAGCTGGCCGCCGCCGCCGGCGACCGGCTCACGCTGTCCTACGCGGTCCGCCACCTGGGGTTCTCCGAGGAGGCCGCCGGGCGGCTGGACGCGGCCCGCCAGCAGCTGGCCGAGTCGCTGCGGCTGCGGCGCGAGCTGGGCTTCGAGCGGGGCGTGTCGGCCGCGCTGCTGGCACTGGCCGGGAACGCCCGCGCCCGCGGCGACCAGGACACCGCCCGGGCGCTGCTGGCCGAGGCCCAGGAGTCCGCCCGGCGGGCCGGGGCCCGCGGCATCCTGCGCCGGATCGAGGCCGAGCAGGCCGAGGCCGAGCAGGCCGGCGCCGGCCGCTGACCGCGCGGCGGCGCGGGCGGCCGCGGCGCCGGATCTAGGATCAGCGAGTAGGCACCAGCGCGAGGGATACAGCGATGCGACTTGAGCGGTTTCAGCTGATCTTGCTCCGGCGCCCGGCCGACCCGCCGGACTACGACGAGGCGGAGACCGACCGGATCCAGCGCGAGCACCTGGCCTTCTACGCCGGGCTGCGCGCCGCGGGCCACGTGGTCACCAACGGGCCGGTGCTGGACCAGCCGGACGAGAACCTGCGCGGCATCGCGATCTTCGCGGCCGGGTCGGCCGACCGGGCCAGGGAGCTGGCCAGCGACGACCCCGCGGTCCGGGCCGGGCGGCTCGAGGTCGAGGCGATGACCTGGTGGTGCCCGCCAGGCACCATGGTGCGCGGCGGCGAGCCCATCACCGTCGGGGAGTAACGGCCCGAGCCGGGGCGATGAGTTCCGGGCCGCCCGGTCGTCGGTCAGGAAAGGCCGAGACGAAGGAGACCCGCCGTGTCCGCAGAACCCCAGATCATGCAGCGCGCTGCCCAGGCCTACGCCGGCCTGCCGCTGACCGTCACCATGGACAGCTTCCCCGCCGCCATCGACGCCGGGTTCCCCGAGCTGTTCGGCACGCTGGGCGAGCAGGGCCTCGCCCCGGCCGGCCCGCCGCTCATCCGGTATCACGTGATCGACATGGAAGGCGAGATGGAGGTCGAGCTGGGCGTGCCGGTGGCCGGCGAGTTCAATGCCGCCGGCCGGGTCCGCCCCGGCCTGGTGCCCGGCGGCCGCTACGTGACCCTGCTGCACACCGGGCACTACGACGGCCTGATGGCGGCCAACGCCGCACTACAGGACTGGGCCGCGCAGCAGGGCATCACGCTGGCCAGCTCGCCGGATCACCGCAGCTGGCCGGGCCGGGTCGAGTACTACCTGACCGACCCGTCGGCCGAGCCCGACCCGGATAACTGGCAGACCGAGGTCGCCTTCCTGATCAGCGAATAGCCGCCGGCTCACCGGCCGAAGAGCGCGGCGAACCGGTCCACCATCATGTCCCGGCCCTTGAGCTCGGCGACCAGCTCGGCCGAGATCAGCTCGTCCTCGCCCGCGCGCTGGCCGGCGCCGCCGGCCGGGCCGATGGGCACGACGATGCTGGGCGGGTTGGGCTGGTAGGCGGTGAGCGAGCCGCCCTCGATGAGGGCCCGGATGTTGCCGGCCACCACGGGGGCCTGGCGGCCCGCGGCGCCGGCCATCTTGTGGTCGGCGCCGGAGACATCGCCCAGGGCGAAGACCCGGTCCTGGCCGGGCACCTGGAGGAACTCGTTGACCGCGACGAACCCGTCGGCGTCCCTGGCCGCGGCCAGCGTCCCGGCCAGGTAGTCGCTGACCGGGGTGACCCCGTAGCAGCGGAACCACACGTCGGCGGTGACCTGCGCCCCGGCCCGGGTGGTCACGGTGAACTCCCCCAGCTGGCCGGGGGCGACGGACGGCTCGGCGGTCAGCGGGCTGGACAGCAGCAGCTCGACCCCCAGCTCGGTGAGCTGGCGGCGCAGCTCGGCCTTCAGGTCGGCGCGGAACCGGGCCCCGAGGATGTCGTCGGCCGCGTCGAGCAGCGTCACGTGCTTGCCGGGCCAGGCTGCCGTGATCTCGCCGGCCAGCTCGATCCCGACCGGGCCGGCCCCGATGAGCAGGACCCGGCTGGCCGCCTCGAGCGCTGCGTGGGCGGCCCGGACCTTGTCGTGGGCGGCGGCGGTGTCGTCGACGTCGGTCTTGGCCGGGAACGGGTAGGCCGAGCCGGTGGCCAGCACGATGTAGTCGGCGTCGAGCTCGTCGCCCGAGGCCAGGGTCACCCGGCCCGGCTCGACTTTGGCCGCCCGGTCCCTGACCACCCGCCCGTTGCTGAGCAGCCGGTCGTAGGGCAGGAAGATGCGCGGCAGCCAGGATGGGTCGGCCAGCGCGCGCAGCGCGGCGACGTTGTGCACGAACGCGTCCCTGGGCTCCACGAGGGTCACGTCGGCGATGTCGTCAAGCTGCTTGGCGACGTTGGTGCCGGCGTAACCGCCGCCGATGACGACGACCGCGGGCCGGGTCGCGGGCTTCTCGCTCATGTCACTCCTGCCGAAGAGATCTGCTGACTTGCAGATAGTATTACGAGCAGAGCATCTGTCAAGCAGATCTTCGTTCAGGCTGCCGATTGCCGGTAGCATGACGACGTGACGTCAGTGCAATCGGGGGCCGGGCTGGGCAACGACCTGGGCTGGGCCCTGGGCGTGGTGTTCCGGGGCTACGTGAAGGCGGCTAACGCGGCCTTCACTGATGTGCCCGGCGGCCCGCGCGGCTACCAGGTGCTGGCCACCGCCACCCGGTCCGAGCCGGGCAGCCAGCAGGAGCTGGCCCACCACCTCGGCGTCGACCGGACGGTGATGACCTACCTGCTGGACGACCTGGAGCGGGCCGGGCTCATCGAGCGGCACCCGGACCCGGCCGACCGCCGGGCCCGGCGCATCGCGCCGACCGAGCGCGGCCGGGCGCTGCTGGGCGACCTGGACGAGCGGCTCGGCGCGGCCGAGGAGCAGGTGCTGGGCGGGCTGACCGCGGCGGACCGGCAGGCGTTCCGGGCCCTGCTGTGCCAGGCGGCGTCCCACGCCAGCGCGGCAGATCCCGGCGGCGGCGCGTGCGCCCTGGCCGACGGCGCCGGCGCGGACCGGCAGGCGCGGCGCCTGCTAGCTGAGCCGTGCAGCTCCGGCGTGGGCGTCCCGCAGGTGGGCGGCGAGCACGTCGTCGCCGAAGTCGCTGCGCGGCCGCCGCAGCACCGCGTGCGCGTGGTTGCCCCCGGCGTTGTGGTACTCGATGAGCAGGTCGTCGCCCTGGACCCGGTAGTAGTGGCCCAGGCCGGGCGTGACCGGGCCCTCCCAGGCGAACGTCAGGTCCCCGGCGGCGGCCCTGGCCGCCTCGCGGGCGGCCAGCGCGGGCGGCAGCCGGTCCAGGTACAGCGCGACCAGCTGGCCCAGGGCCGCGCGGGCCGACGGGCCCAGCCCGCGCGCGCCGAGCCCGGCGGGCTCGATGGCCGCGGCCCGGGGCCGGGTCGAGGAGCGGATGTCGAACGGCGGCTCGCCGGACACCACGGCCGCCGCCCGGCCGTCCGGGCCCAGCGCGTCGAGCAGCGCGCGGGCCAGGTCCTCCTCCGGGGCCAGCGGCCGGGACACCGGCCAGCCGGCGTAGGTCACCGACGCCGGGTTGGCGCCCAGGAACACCGGGGCGGGCGAGACGTCGTCGCCGGCCACGGTCATCGTCACCGACACGTGGTGACCCTCGAACCGCCACGACCAGGGCGCGTCTGACTCCGGGTCGCCGAAGACCGCCACCCAGTAGTCGCCGCTGTGCCGGCCGAGCTGGCCCTGCTCGCGCCAGTCCAGCACCTCCTCCAGCGCCGTGATGGTCAGCGCCTGCGCGAACGCGTGGTCGCTCAGCCCGGTGGCCAGCAGCCGGTGCGCGGCCTTGCGGGCCGGGATGCTGAGCCCGGCCAGGCAGGCGCCGGGCCGCGGCTCGGGCCGGTACTCCAGCCAGCGGCGGGCGCCGTCATCGGCGAACGGCAGCGCGGCCTGCGCCCGCTGGTCGCCGGTGAGGGCCGAGAGCACGGCGACGGCGGCGGCCCGCATCTGGGCGGCCAGGGAGCCGGCGAACAGGACATCAGCGGTCATGATCCCGGTATATCACCCGGCCGGGGCCCGTTAAGGATCATATTTTCCGGCCCGCGCAGCTCAGGGCGCGGTGAGGATGCGGGGGCCATCGTCGGTGATCGCAACGGTGTGCTCGACGTGCGCGGCCCGGCTGCCGTCCCCGGTGAGCAACGTCCAGCCGTCCTTGTCGACCCGGTAGGTGTCGTGCCCGCCGGCCATGAACCACGGCTCGATCGCGATGACCAGGCCGGTGGCCAGCCGCAGGCCCCGGCCCGCCCGGCCGTCATTGGGGACCGACGGCGACTCGTGCATGGTGTGCCCCACGCCGTGGCCGCCGAAGTCGGTGTGCAGGCCGTACCCGGCGGCCCTGGCCATCTGCCCGATGGCGGCCGAGATGTCACCCAGCCGCCCGCCGGGCACCGCGGCCCGCGATCCCGGCCGCCAGGGCAGCCTGGGCGGTTTCGATCAGCCGCAGGTCGGACTGGCGCGGCCGGCCGACGGTGACCGAGATGGCGGCGTCGCCGGTCCAGCCGTCCAGCGTGGCGCCGCAGTCGATGCTGAGCAGGTCGCCGTCGCGCAGCTGGTAGCGGCCGGGGATGCCGTGCAGCGCGGCGTCGTTGACCGAGGCACAGATCACCGCGGGGAACGGCGTGTGGGCGAAGCTGGGCTGGTAGCCCAGGAACGGCGAGGTCGCGCCGGCGTCGGCCAGCACGCCGCGGGCGATCTGGTCCAGCTCGTCCAGGCGCACGCCGACGGCCGCCTTCTGCGCCGTGGCGGCCAGCGCGGCGGCCACGACCCGCCCGGCGGCGCGCATGGCGTCGATCTCGCCCGGTGACTTCAGCTCGACCACAGGCTTCCTCCCGCGTGAACCCCGCGCCTACCCGCGGCTGCCTGGCCGCCGCCGACGGCGGTCAGGCGGGCAGCGTATCGGTTGCGGTCCCGGGTTTCCAGATGTAGGGGGTGGTGCGGGCCAGCGCGACGAAGCCGAGCCGGGTCAGGATGGGCTGGCTGGTGGGCAGCGCGTCGACCTGGAGGTAACGGTACCCGCGGGCGGCCGCCATCCGGGCCCGCAGGGCGACCAGGGCCCGGTACAGGCCCCGGCCGCGCCACTGCGGCACCGTGCCGCCGCCCCACAGGCCGGCGAAGTCGCTGCCGGACGGGAACTCGATCCGGGCCGCGCTGACCGGCTCCTGGCCGGCGAAGGCGACCACCATGCCCAGCGATTCCGGCGCCCCGGCCACCTGGGCCTCCAGGGCCTGGCGCAGCCTGGTGCCGTCGTTGTCGAAGGCCCCTTCGTGGACCTCGAACATCTGGGCCAGCCCGGCCGCGCCGGTGACCTCGCGCACGGTCACCCCGTCGGGCAGCGGCACGTCGGTCACGGCCCCGGCCGTCGCGGCGACCATCAGCACCTCGGTGCTCCTCCGGCTCGAGGCCCGCCGCCGCCAGCCGCCGGCCCAGGTCGGCGGGCTGGTCGTAGTCGTAGAGCTTCCACTCGAAGGGCTGGCGACGGGCGGCGAAGAACGCCACCTGGGCCGCGATGGCCGCGTCGGCGCTGGCCTCGTCCAGCCGGGACCAGGTCACCGTGCCCTGGCCCTGGGCCGCGGCGGGACCCAGCGCACCACGGCGCCGTCCGCCTCGGCGAGGGCGCCCGGCTCGTCGGCCTGGGTGCTCTGGCGGATCTGGGTGTCGTAGTCGGCGAGCGCGCGGTCGGAGAACATGGGGGCCAGCCACCACGGGCGGATGGACCTCGCAGTCCTTTACGGTGGTGACGAGGATGCTTGGCTGGTGCAGACCAGCGCAGGAATCGGGACAGGAAGAGGAATAACACATGGCCCTCCCGGATCCCCGACCAGGGACCCGGCCAGGGACCCGGCCAGGGACCCGGCCTGGCTGGCCAGGCTTCGGGCGAACCCGTGGTGCTGCCCGTCACCTTCGCGATCATCGGCACCGGGTTCTCCGGCCTGGGCGCGGCCATCGCGCTGCGCCGGGCCGGCTACCGCGACCTGGTCCTCGCTCGAGCGGGCCGATGACGTCGGCGGGACCTGGCGCGACAACACCTACCCCGGCTGCCGCTGCGACGTGCAGTCCAACCTGTACTCGTTCTCGTTCGCGCCCAAGGCGGACTGGAGCGAGACCTACCCCTCGCAGCCCGAGCTGCGGGCCTACCTGCGGCAGATCGCGGCCGATTACGGCGTGCTGCGCGACATCAGGTTCGGCCACGAGGTCCTCGGGGCGCGCTGGGAGGACCGGGCCGGGCGGTGGCGGATCACCACCAGCCAGGGCGAGTTCAGCGCCCGCTACCTGATCGCCGGCGACCGGCGCGCTGGCCGAGCCGTCGCTGCCGGACATCCCCGGCATCGAGCAGTTCGCCGGCACCATCATGCACTCGGCGCGCTGGGACGCCGGCTGGTCGCCGCCGGGCCAGCGGGTGGCGGTGATCGGCACCGGGTCCTCGGCCATCCAGATCGTCCCGGCCATCCAGCCGGAGGCGCAGCGCCTGACCGTGTTCCAGCGCACCGCCGCCTACGTCCTGCCGCACAACAACCGGCCCGTGACCCCCGCGAGCGGCGGCTGTACCGGTACCTGCCGGTCACCCAGCGGGCGGCCAGGGTCGCGACGCTACTGGACCCGCGAGCTGCTGGCCATCGGGTTCCTGGTGCGGCCGCAGATCCTGGCCAGGCCGAGGACCTGTGGCGGGCGCACATGGAGCGGACCATTGCCGACCCGGAGACGCGCGAGCAGCTCACGCCCGGTTACCGGCTGGGCTGCAAGCGCGTCCTGCTGTCGAACGACTTCTATCCCGCCCTGGCCGCGCACAACGCCAGCCTGGTCACCGAGAAGATCACCGGCTTCACCGCCGACGCGATGATCACCGCCGACGGCGCCCGTCATCCCGTGGACACCGTCATCTTCGCCACCGGCTTCCACGTGACCGACAACCCGATGTTCGGCAGGTCACCGGCCGCGGCGGCCGACGCTGGCCTCGGTCTCGGCCAGACCTACCTCGGCACCGTGCGTGCCCGGATTCCCCGGCTACTTCCAGCTGACCGGGGCCAACACCGGTCTCGGCCACTCCTCGATGATTTACATCATCGAGAGCCAGCTGGCGTTCATCATCGACGCGATCCGCAAGATCGAGGCGGCCGGCGGCAGCCCGGCGTGGTCCGGCCCGACGTGGCGGCGGCCTAGAACCTGCGGCTGCAGCGCAAGCTGCCGGGCACCGTGTGGGGCTCCGGCTGCTCGAGCTGGTACCTGGACCGCGAGGGCCGCAACCTGACGCTGTGGCCAGGGTTCACGTTCCAGTTCCGGCGCCGGACCCGGCGGTTCCGGCGCCGCGACTTCATCATCGCCCCGCCCGGCTAGCCTGACCGGCTGGCGCCCGGCCCGCGCGATCCGGCCGCGCGGCCTGCCGAGGGCTAGAACCTGTTCTAGATTTGTTACTCACGCGACCATTGATCAAGCGTTACCGGCGCGTTAAGTTAACGGCACGCCTGGCTCGCCCAAGCTGATCATCGGCTCGACCTAAGGGGGCCGCATGAGTGCGACCGCAGCTGATCCTGTGACCGAACGCGGGCCTGGCTGGGCCTCGACCCTGTGGAACCGCCAGCTCGACTCCTACCCGACGACCGGACCGCCGGCTCCTGTACCTGGCGATCACGGTGCTGGCCACGGTCACCCTGTACTACGAGCTCTACGTCGGCGCGTCCGTGACCACGCTGATCCTGCCCCAGCTGGGCATGACCTTCAGCTTCTACGTCACCGCGCTGGCCTTCGGGAACCTCCTGGGGGCCTTCGGCTCGCTGTTCGCCGGCCTGACCGACCGGGTCGGCCGGAGCAACATGGTGGTCTTCGGCCTGCTGTTCACCGGGGTCTTCACCGCCTTCGTCATCCCCGCGGCGACCAGCAAGTGGCCGTTCATCATCGAGACCTTCGTCGTCGGGATCGTGGAGGGCATGTGCCTGGTCGCGACGCCCGCGCTGATCAGGGACTTCTCGCCGCAGGTCGGCCGGGCCTCGGCGATGGGCTTCTGGACCGCCGGGCCGGTGCTCGGCAGCCTGGTCGTGGCCGTCGTGGCCAGCAACACCGTCCCGGTCGTGGTGGCCAACTCGCTTCTGGGGTCACGAGTTCAAGATCTGCGGCATCGTCGGCCTGGTCGTGTTCGTCATCGCGTTCCTGGGCCTGCGCGAGCTGTCGCCGCGGCTGCGCGACCAGCTCATGGTGACGCATGCGGGACCGGGCGCTGATCGAGGCCAGGGCCAAGGGCATTGACATCGAGGCCGCGCTGAAGCACCCGTTCCGCCAGCTGCTCAAGCCCGACGTCGTCGTCTCCTCGGTGGCCGTGTCGGTCATGCTGCTCGTCTACTACACGGCGGTCGCCTTCGGCGTGGTCTACCTGGCCACCGTGTTCAGCTTCTCCACCAAGGACGCCAACGGCCTCGGCAACTGGAACTGGGGCTTCAACGTCCTCGCGGTGATCCTGGTCGGCGTGCTGTCCGACCGGCTGCGGGTACGCAAGCCGTTCATGGTCATCGGCGGCGTGGGCGCCGCGGTGCTGCTGGTGATCTACCTGATGAAGGCCGGCGACACCCGAGCTACTACACGCTGGCGGCCATCCTGGCCATCATGTCGTTCTTCCTCGGCATCGCGTACACGCCGTGGATGGCGAGCTTCACCGAGACGGTCGAGGACCGCAACCCGGCGCTCATCGCCACCGGCCTGGCCATCTGGGGCTGGATCGTGCGGGTCACCGTGTTCGCCTCCTTCCTGATCATCCCGGCGATCATCTCCTCGGTGACGCCGCTGGTGACCTACGGCGCCACGCTCTCGGCCTACACGACCCAGTACAAGAGCGAGCTGGCCTTCGCCACCACCCACGCCACGGTCGTGGCCAACGCGCAGAAGTACAAGCCGCAGCTGGCCTTCGTCAGCAGCCACCCGACGGTCGTGGCCAACGCGCAGAAGTACAAGGTGCAGCTGGCCAACGCGCAGAAGTTCGCGCCGGAGCTGGCCGTGCTGCAGGCCCACCAGGCACTGTTCGCGCAGCTGGCCAGGTACCCCAACCCGGCCAAGATCCCGCCCGCGCTGCAGGCGAAGGCGGTGGCCGCGGCGGGCGGCGGGGCCAAGGGGCTGGGCATCCTGGAGTCGATAGCGGCCAACAAGGCCGCGATCACCGGCGTGATCGCGGTGGGGCCGCAGCTGCAGGCCCTCGCGCCGTACGCGGCACAGCTCAAGGCCCTGGTGCCGATCGCGCCGCAGCTGCAGGCGATCGCGGCGAACGCGGCGCAGCTCAAGGCGCTGGCCAAGGTGCCGCCGCAGGTGTTCGTCTTCCTGAAGTCGCACGGGGCGGCGGTGGCGAAGGCGGCGTCGCAGACGGCCGGGCAGTGGAAGACGTGGTACTGGATCTGCTTCGGCGGGATTATCTTCTTCCTGCTGTGCATTCCGCTGCTGCGCGGGCGGTGGTCGCCTGCGGCAGCTAAGCGGGATGAGGCGGAGCATGAGGCGATGGTTGCTGCTGAACTGGCGAAGCTTCATGCGTAAGGGTTAAGCCTGAGGGTGTCAGCCGGAGCGACCGGCCCCGTTTTCCCGCTGGAGGAGCGAACGCGGTGAAAACGGGGCCGGTCGCTTCGGCATTAGTTGAGGACGGCGCCGGCGTGCTTTCCTGCGATGCCTGCGATAGCCGCTTCGGCGCTTAGCGGTGGCTTGCGGTTCTGGTGGAACACCGGGGTGCAACGGGGCCGACGGGCGCTCCCCCGCCGTGTCCGCGAAGGGGGTGGCATGGGGTGGATGTGCCTTGGCGCGGGGGGTTTTGGGGTGGGCGGGGGTGCTGCCTGCGGGAATGGAGGGAGATTGGCGGACGGGGGCGTATCGATACTGGGGCGGGGTGGATTGATGCGAGACGAGTGCGTTCTGGAATGGTGGCGGGGGGCGGAGTATCGGAACGGGGGCGGGTTGTTAGTCGGGGGCGGTAGGCTCGATGTCGAAGGCGTCTAGCTTGAAGCGGACGTGCAATTGCAGGGCCTCGAGGAAATGGCGGGCCTCGGGGTCGTTCTCGTCATAGACCAGTTCCCAGCGATGGGTGGTGCCGGAATCGTCTTCCCAGCTGACTAGAGCTTTCATGGTGGGCAGGAGATACCCGGCTGGTGATCGGCCATGCGCCCGGATCCCGGTTCTTATCGCGGTGTTTGCCGGGGCTAGGGGTGGCCGGCGTGCGCCAGGGCCTCGCGAGCCAGGTCCAGCCAGTCCTCGCCGGAGTCGGGGTCGAGGCTGAGCCACTCCTTCATGGGGATGCCCTTGTTGGCGTCGAAGTGCCTGCGCTGGCCCCGACCAGCTCGTCCACCCGGGCCGCGGGCAGCTTGAGCACCAGGCGGCCGCGCACGAACATGGCGAAGATCTTCCGGCGGAACCGGAGCGCGGACCGGCCGAACCCGGAGCCGCCGGACGGCGGTGTCACGCCGTCGATGCCGACGAACTCATCGACCAGGTCGGCGAAGCGGTCCTCCGGGCTGAGCGCGGGTCCGCCGGCCGGTGGTACGTCCATGGGGCCCACGGTACGGCCGGCCACCGACAGCGGGCCGCCCGCCCGGTCGCTACGGTGGCGGACGTACCGGCCGGCCCGGCCCGGCGCCAGCGAGCCCTACCGGAGGAACGGGATCACGATGTCCTGGCAGGAACTGGCCGATCTGCCGTTCGCGCGGGCGCTTGCGCCGCACGCGGGCCGCCTGGCCGCGGGCGAGTCCTACGACGGGGCGCACTTCGACCAGGCCGAGCTGGACGGGGCCGACGCGTCGGGCAGCACGTTCCTGGAGTGTGCCTTCACCGGCGTGACCCTGCAGGACTGCCTGGCTGGACCGGGTCCAGCTCTCGGACACGTGGCTGCACAACACCCGGCTGCTGGGCGTCAGCCTGGCCCGGACGGGCTGGCGGGACGTGACGCTGACCGGCGTGGTCATGGCCGGGGTGGAGGTATTCGGCTCGGCGCTGCGGCGGGTCACCTTCGACCGGTGCAAGATGGACGCGGTCAACTTCCGCGACTGCGACCTGACCGACGTGACGTTTGACGGGTGCATGCTGCGGGAGGTGGATTTCGGCGCCGCCCGGATCACCCGCAGCTCGTTCCCGCGCTCCAGGCTGACCGCGACGACGCTGACCCAGGTGACGCTGGACCGGGTGGACCTGCGCGGGGCGGAGCTGGGGCTGACGGTGGACCCGACCTCGCTGCGCGGGGCGATCGTGACGACCGCCCAGCTCATCGACATGGCGCCGGTGCTGGCCGAGGGCATCGGCATCATCGTGGAAGATCAGTAGATCCCGGACAGCGCCTCCTTTCCGTGTGACGCGGACCACGCCCTTCAACGATGTACTGACGGACCTTCCCTCAAGACTGCGGTGAGGAGCTGTTATGCGTCGTGGGTGGCGGCTGGCCCGAGGACTGATCACCGGGGCGGCGCTGGCTGGCGCCGCGCTCGCGGGCGCGATCACGCCCGCCGCGGCGGCGGGGTCCGCGGTGACCGGGTCCGATGAGCTGAGCAGCATCTCCTGCACCAGCACGCACTACTGCATCGCGGTCGGCACCGCCCACATCAGCCGCCTGGGCGTGGGCACCAGCCTGGCCCTGGCCTGGAACGGCCGCGGCTGGCAGGTACTGCCCACGCCGGGCACCGGCCAGCGCGGCAGCAGCCTGGCCGGGGTCGACTGCCGCAACGCCGGACGGTGCATCGCGGTGGGCTCGCTCGGCTCGGTGAGCACCGGGCTGAGCCCGCTGGCCGAGCGGTGGAACGGCCGCTCCTGGCGGCGGCTGGAGATGCCCGGCCACGACGGCGGCCTGCACGCGGTGTCGTGCACCAGCGGCTCGAGGTGCATGGCGGTGGGCTCGGATCACCTCTGCGAGCTGGCCGAGCAGTGGAACGGGAGCACCTGGCGGGTGCTGAGCACGCCGAGCCCGTGCGGGCCGCCGCAGTCGGGCGGGCTGACCTCGGTGTCCTGCCAGTCGGCCGGCTCCTGCCAGGCGGTGGGCACGTACATGCCCGACAACGAGACCCAGCTGACGCTGGCCGAGTCCTGGAACGGCAGCCAGTGGACCCAGCAGGGCACCTCCAGCCCGGGCGACCTGACCAGCCTGAACTCGGTGTCCTGCGTCTCGGCCGCGAGCTGCATGGCGGCGGGCAGCGGGTTCCCGGTCGAGTCCCGGGGCCAGGCAGCCATCGCCGAGTCCTGGAACGGGCACGCGTGGCAGCTGCTGGCCCCGGTGCGGATGGCCCCTCCGGCCAGCCTGGGCGGCGTGGTCTGCCGGCGTGCGGCCTGGTGCATGAGCGTGGGCTCCTACACCCGCGGCGGCGCGCTGTTCCCGCAGGCGGAGATCTGGAACGGGGCGATCTGGCAGGCGGTGACGCCGCCCAGCGCGCCCGGCACGCTGTCCGGCCTGTCCTGCCCGTCGGCGAGCCGCTGCCTGGCCGTCGGCACGACCGGAGCGGAGAACTTCGCCGCGCTGTGGAACGGCACCCGCTGGCGCTCGGTGACCAGCGTCCCGAGCCCCTGACCGGGCGGGGCGGCCCGGCGGGCCGCCCTACCGGTGCGGGTCCACGTGCACCTTGGGCGCGGCCCCCCAGCTCGGGTCCCGGTCGCCGGCCAGCACGCTCGCGGCCCGGTCCAGGCCCACGGTGGCCGCGATCAGCGGCCGCGGGTCGACCTCGCCCGCGGCGTAGCTCTCGATCGCCCCGGCCAGCCCGGCCGAGCCGCCCAGCACGCCGACGATGGTGATGTCCTTGAGCACCGCGGTGCGGGTGTCGACCAGGCTGGGCTGGCCGGCCAGCCCGATGTAGACCACCCGGCCGCCCGGCTCGACCAGGTCGAGCGCCAGGGCGGGCAGGCTAGGCCCGTTGGACGCGTCCACGATCGCGTCCCAGCGCCGGGCGGGCAGCGTGGCCGCGGTCCAGACCCGGCTGAACCCGAGCTCGCCGGCGAACCGCAGCGACTGGCTGGTCGCGCCGAGCAGGTGCACCTCGGCCCCGCTGGCCGCCGCGAACTGCGCCACCAGCAGGCCGATGGTGCCGGGGCCGAGCACCAGCAGCCGCCCGCCGGGCGGCACGGCGGCGGCGCGCACGGCGCGCATGGCGTTCCCGCCCGGCTCGACCAGCGCGCCGCGCCGGGCGTCCACGGTGTCGGGCAGCGAGTACAGGGCCCAGGCCTGGCACGGGCAGCTGCTCGGCCAGCGCGCCCGGCCAGCCGCCGCGGATGCCGATCTCGTAGCGGTCCTCGCACAGGTGACGGCGGCCTGCCCGGCAGCGTGGGCAGTGCCCGCAGCCGAGCATGGTGTCCCCGGTCACCCGGCGGCCGACCCAGCCAGGGTCGACGTCCTGGCTGGCCGCGCTGACCACCCCGCACCACTCGTGGCCGATGCGCACCGGGTAGGCCGTCTCCCCCGTCTTGAGGTAGCCCAGATCGCTGCTGAACAGCTCGACGTCGGTCCCGCACAGCCCGGCCCGCTCGACGGTGACCACGACCTCGCCGGGTCCCGGCCGCGGCGGCTCGACGTCCTGGACCTCCCCGGTCCGTGGCCCGGTGATGACGAACGCGCGCATGGGTCCCTCCGCGACAAGGCCGGCCGGCACCATTAGTAGAGCATGGCCGCGCGCCGTCGCCGCGCCGGGCCGTCCGGCCGCGATGTGCCATCATCGCCAGGTAGATCCCGACAAGAGAGGTGCCAATGACACACGTGGTGCTGACCGGCGGCAGCGGCAAGCTGGGCCGGGTCTGCCTCACCCACCTGCTGGAGCACGGCTACCAGGTGACCAGCGTGGACCTGGTCCGCCCGGCCGAGGACCTCAGCCCGTTCGTGCAGGCCGACCTGGCCGACATGGGCCAGGCCATGGAGGTGCTCCACCACATCGACGACCGGCACCGGGGCATCGACGCCGTGGTCCACCTCGGTGCGGTGCCCGCGCCCGGCATGCAGCCGGGCGCGGAGCTGTTCCGTAACAACACCATTAGCACCTACAACGTCTTCGCCGCGGCCCGGCACTTCGGCGTCCGCAACGTGGTGTGGGCATCCAGCGAGACCGTGCTCGGCCTGCCGTTCGACACCCCGCCGCCCTACGTCCCGGTGGACGAGGAGTACGCGCCCCGGCCGGAGTCGGCCTACTCGCTGTCCAAGACGGTGGGCGAGGAGATGGCCCGGCAGTTCTGCCGCTGGGAGCCGGACATGAAGATCATCGGGCTGCGGTTCTCCAACGTCATGCTGCCCGGCGACTATGCGGCGTTCCCCCGGTTCGAGGACGATCCGGCCTCGCGCAAGTGGAACCTGTGGGGCTACATCGACGCCCGGGACGCCTCTCAGGCCGTCCGCCGGGCGCTGGAGGCCGACCTGACCGGCGCCGACATCTTCATCATCGCCAACGCCGACACGGTCATGACCCGGCCGGTCACCGAGCTGATGGCCGAGTTCTACCCCGGCGTGCCGTGGCGGCACGAGGTCGGGCCGCACGACACGCTGCTGTCCATCGACAAGGCCCGGCGGGTGCTGGGCTACGCGCCCGAGTACAGCTGGCGGACCGAGGTGGCCGGCGCCTAGCCCTGGCCAGCCGAGCCCTGGCCAGCCTGGTCCTGGCTGGCACCGCCGCGGCGGCGGGCCACGTGCAGCATGGCGCCCCAGTGCCTGCGCAGCCTGCCCGCCGGGCCGCCGGGCCAGGCGCCGGCGGATCTCCCCGTGCAGCCGGTCGCGCTGCCACGGCGGCCATGGCGATGTGGTTGGAGAACGTGTCCAGCAGGGCGATGTACCCGTCGGCGTCGTAGCGGACCTCCCAGTCGAACCGGCGCACGACCAGGTCCTCGAACAGCCCGCTGGCCTCGATCTCGGCCCGGCGGTCGGAGCTCGTCCCGGCCGCGCGTACAGCGCGCCGGGCGGCAGGCCCTCGCCGATCTCGTCGTACACCGGCTGAATCTCGCGGAAGATCGGGTCCCCGCCCTCGGGGAAGACGTGCCACTGGTCCCAGATGGCCAGGTGGCCGCCAGGCGCGCAGCAGTTCCCAGGCCCGCCGGTAGCCGACCGCCGGGTCGACCCAGTGCCAGGCCGTCGCGGCGAAGACCAGGTCGAAGGCTCCCGCGGCCGGGGCGGCCCCAGGTCTCGAAGTCTGTCGTGCACCACCTCGACGGCCGGGAAGGCGGCCAGGTTGCGCCGCGCCTCGGCGGCCAGCGCGGCGCCGAGCTCCAGGCAGGTGATGGCCAGCCCGCGCCGGGCCAGCGGCAGCGTGGCCTTGCCGGTGGCGCAGCCGACCTCCAGCAGCCGTGCTGCCCGGCCCGGCGCGCGGTCGCCCGGCTCAGCTCCTCGTACAGCGCCGCCGGGTACTCCGGCCTGGCCTGCTGGTACCGCGCGGCGGCCGAGTCGAACGTCACCCGCAGCCGCTCCCGGTCCCCGGATCCCGCCGTCTTGCTCTCCAGCGATCCCATCCCGACTCCCGCCCAGCGCCCGTCACTGCGACGGTCAATCTACCCGGCCGCTCCGGCTCCCGGCCCGGACCAGCCGCCCGGCCGCTGACCAGATCCGTCCGCATCCGGACGTGATGCGGCCTTCACGCCCGGGGGCGGCCGGGGCACAGTAGAGCCATGAGTAGTGATACCAGGAGCCGGGCGCTGATCGTCATCGACGTCCAGGAGTCCTTCCGGCAGCAGCCGATTGGGCGGCCAGCTCCAACCCCGGCATCGCCGCCCGGGCGGCCGACCTGGTGGACCGCCGCCCGGGCGCGCGGCGAGCTGGTCGTCTGGGTGCTGCACGCCGAGCCGGGCACCGGCGGCGTGTTCGACCCGGCCCGCGGCCACGTGCGGCTGATGGACGGGCTGGCCCCGCGCGACGGCGAGCCGGTCATCACCAAGACCTCGCACAACGCCTTCACCACCACCAACCTGGCCCAGCTGCTGACCAGCCGGGGCATCGGCGAGCTGGTCATCTGCGGGATCCGGACCGAGCAGTGCTGCGAGACCACCGCGCGGGTCGCCGCCGACCTCGGCTACGGCGTCACGTTCGTCACCGACGCCACCGCCACCACCCCGATCGAGCACCGCGACGCGCCGCCCGGCCGCGGCCTGGCCGAGATCCTGGCCGACCCGCGGACGCTGCCGGTCGCCGACGTCTCGCCCGCACCGAGTACGCGCTGGCGGGCCGGTTCGCGACCATCGCCACCGTGGCCGAGCTGACTGGCGAGCGGGCTGGCGAGCTGACCGGATCGTGACCATCGTCGCGTTCCTGCTGGTGCCCCAGGTGCACCTGCTGGACCTGGCCGGGCCGGCCCAGGTGTTCCACACCGCCGCCGGGCTGGGCTATCCGCTACGACCTGCACTACGTGGCCGAGCAGCCGGAGGTGCCGACCGCGCAGGGCCTGCCGGTCCGCGCCGCGGTGGACTGGCCGCAACTAGGCCCGGCCGACCTGATCGTCGTGCCGGGCTGGCGGGCCCCCCGGGCTGGCCGGCACCGGCCCGCTCAGCGCGGCCAGCCTCGGCCGGCTGAGCGCCCATCATGCCGCGCGGCGGGACGGTGGCCAGCGTTTGCGCCGGGGCCGACGCGCTGGGCCGGGCCGGGCTGCTGGACGGCCGGCGCTGCACCACGCACCACGACGTCCAGGAGGAGCTGGCCCGCCGCTACCCGCGGGCCATGGTGGTGCGCGACGTGCTGTACGTGCTGGACGGCCGGGTGGTGACCTCGGCCGGCATCGCCAGCGGCATCGACCTCGCGCTGCACCTCGCGGCAACGGCGCACGGGCCCGCCGCCGCGGCCCGGATCGCCCGCGAGATGGTCGTTTACGCCCGCCGCAATGGCGATGAGCCGCAGGCCAGCGCCATGCTGCGGCATCGCTGCGCACCTCAGCGACGCCGTGCACCGGGTCCAGGACCTGATCGACTCCCGGTTCACCGAGCGCCTCCCGCTGGCCGACCTGGCCGCGGCCTCCGGGATCAGCGAGCGGACGCTGACCCGGCGGTTCGGCGCCGCCACCGGGCTGACCCCGCTGCGCTACCAGCAGCTGCTGCGCGCCGAGCGGGCGCAGCACCTGATCGGGCACGGCGCCACCGTGGAGGCGGCCGCCCGGGCGGTGGGCTTCGAGGACGCCCGGATGCTGCGCCGGCTGCGCGCGCCAGCGTACGGGGCCTCCTATAGCCAGCCGGTACGTGCGGGCCCCGGCTGACCACCCGCGGCGGGCGGTTTAGTCGCCGGGCCGGGTGAGTAGGTCAGGGGGGTGATACTTAGGTTCCGGTTCCGGGTTCGGCCTGGCAGGTAAGAGGCGTTATGTCTGGATGGTTCCAGGCTCACATTCTGCAGACAGGGCGACTGCCGCTGTTCTGCTTCTTCGTCGCGTTCATCATCGGGTTCGGCTTCATCCGGCTGTCGGTGCGGATGATCCGGGCCAAGGTCCGCTGGTGGCCGGGCAACGTCACGCCCGGCGACATGCACATCCATCACATGGTCTTCGGCGTGGTGTTCATGGTCGTGGCCGGGGTCGGCGGGCTCGCCGCCCCGCAGTACCCGGTCGGCTGGCGGGCCGGGGCGGCCGCGCTGTTCGGGCTGGGCACCGCCCTGGTGCTGGACGAGTTCGCGCTGATCCTGCACCTGCGCGACGTGTACTGGACCAGCGCGGGCCGGCTGTCGGTGGACGCGGTGTTCGTCGCGGCCGGGTTCACCGCGCTGCTGCTGCTCGGCTTCACCCCGGGCGGCGTGCAGTCGGTGGACAACCGCCTGGACGTCCCGAGCTCCGGCATGCGCTTCGTCGATCTGGTGATCACCCTGACGGTGGTCTTCCTGCTGGCCGCGATCACCCTGCTCAAGGGCAAGTTCTGGACCGCCCTGTTCGGGGTGTTCGTGCCGCTGCTGTTCATCGTGGGCGCCATCCGGCTGGCCCGGCCCGGCTCGCCGTGGGCCCGGTGGAGGTACGCCGCCCGGCCGCGCAAGCAGGCCAGGGCCGACCACCGCGAGCAGCGGTGGCGTGAGCCGGTCTACCGGCTCAAGGCCCGCTTCCAGGACCTGCTGGCCGGCGACCTGAGCCGGCCCGCCGAGCCGCCCGACACCCGCGCGGCCCGCCGCCACTCCAGCTCGCGCTAGCGTCCGGCCCGGCACTCTACCCGCGGGGCCGGCCGGCCGCGTGCGCAGCCCGCCGGCCATTATCGCTAGCGCGGGAAGGAGCGCGCGTGCAGATCATCAGGTATGCCGACGAGGCCGGGGTCCGGGTCGGCGTCCAGGAGGCGGACGACGTCCGGCCGCTGCCGGTGCCGGCGCTGGCCGACCTGCTGGTCCTCCCGGCCGGCCGGCTGCGCGAGTTCGTGGCCAGCGCCGCGGCCGCCGCGCCCAGCCGCGGCCCGTTCCGGCTGCTGCCCCCGGTGGACGGGCTGACCGAGGTCTGGGCGTCCGGGGTGACCTACGAGCGGTCCAGCGCGGCGCGCCAGGAGGAGAGCCAGGTCGCCGACGTCTACGCCCGGGTCTACGACGCCGACCGGCCCGAGCTGTTCTTCAAGAGCCCGGCCTGGCGGGTGTGCGGCCCCGGCGAGCCCATCGGCATCCGGCCCGACTCGGCGGTGAACGTGCCCGAGCCCGAGCTGGCCGTGGTCTGCAATGCCGCGGGCGAGATCGTCGGCGCGACCATCTGCAACGACGTGTCGTCCCGGTCCATCGAGGGCGAGAACCCGCTGTACCTGCCGCAGGCCAAGGTCTACGCCGGCGCCTGCGCCCTCGGGCCGGGCATCGTGCCTGCCTGGCAGCTCGGCGACCTGCGGGCGCTGACGGTCGGCGTGACGGTGCGCCGCGGCGGCCGCCTGGCCTGGGAGGGCCAGGCCTCCACCGCGCAGCTGCACCGTGACCTGGCCGACCTGGTGGATTACCTGTTCCGGTGCGCCCAGTTCCCGCACGGCGCGGTGCTGTCCACCGGGACCGGCCTGGTGCCGGGACTGGACTTCACCCTGGAGCCGGGCGATGTGGTACGGATCGACATCGCCGGGATCGGCAGCCTGACGAATATTGTCCGGCCCGCCACCGTTGAGTGGTTCGGGTGGCTGACCCCCGCCCCCGACCGGGCGCCCCGCAGCGCCGCTAGCTAGGAGGATTAACACATGGGCACACCGGAAGCCGCCGTCCAGGGCGTTGACCCGCGATCGGGTGAGCCGGTCGGCTCGCCGGTGCCGGTGACCTCGCGCGGCCAGCTGGACCAGGTGCTGGCCGCGGCCGCCGCCGCGGCGGGCCCGTTCGGGACCAGCCGCGCCGGCCGTGCGGACCGGGCTGCTGCGCGCCCTGGCCGACCGGCTCGACGAGCGGACCGACGAGCTGGCCGCCCTCGCCGTCCAGGAGAGCGGCCTGCCGCTGCCCCGGCTGACCGGCGAGGTGGCCAGGACCAGCGGGCAGTTGCGGCTGTTCGCCGCCGTCATCGAGGACGGCGGCTACCTGGAGGCCGCGGCCGACTCGGCCGACCCGGGCACCACGCCGCCCACGCCCGAGCTGCGCCGCTGGCTGGAGCCGGTCGGGCCGGTGCTGATCTTCGCGGCCAGCAACTTCCCGTTCGCGTTCAGCGTGCTCGGCGGCGACACCGCCTCCGCGCTGGCCAGCGGCTGCCCGGTGGTGGTCAAGGCGCACCCCTCGCATCCCGGCCTGTCGCGGGCCGTGGCCGAGCTGGCCGGGCAGGTGGTCAGCGACCTCGGGCTGCCTGCGGGCGTGTTCGCGGTGATCTTCGGCGACCTGGCCGGGGTGGACGCGCTTCGCGACCCGCGCATCAAGGCCGCCGGGTTCACGGGCTCCACTGCGGGAGGCCGCTTCCTGTTTGATATCGCCGCGGACCGTCCGGCGCCCATCCCGTTCTATGGCGAGCTGGGCAGCATCAACCCGGCCGTGATTACGCCGGATGCGGTCGCCGCGCGCGGCGAGCAGATCGCGGCCGGCTTCGCCGGGTCCATGACCCTGGGCACCGGGCAGTTCTGCACTAAGCCCGGTCTGCTGTTCCTGCCCGCCGGGCACGGCCTGGAGGACGCGCTGCGCGGCGCGGTCGGGGGCGCGGCGGCGGCGCCGATGCTGAACGGGCGGATCCGCGACCAGCTCGCCGCCGGGCTGGCCGGGCTGTCCGGCCGCGACGACGTCGACGTGCTGCTGCGGGAGGGAACCGTGCCCGACGCCGGCGCGTGGGCCGCCCCGGCCCTGTTCCGGACCACCGCGCAGGCGGTCGCCGCCGACCCCGAGGGCCTGACCAGCGAGGTGTTCGGGCCCACGGCGCTGGTGGTGGAGTACCGCGACGCCGCCGACCTGCTGGCCGCCCTCGGCGCGGTGGAGGGCTCGCTGACCGCGACCGTGCACGCCGAGCCCGGCGACGGCTTCGAGCTGGCCGCGCTGCTGGGACGGCTGCGGGAGATCGCCGGCCGGGTGATCTACAACGGCTGGCCGACCGGGGTGGCGGTGGCCTGGGCCATGAACCACGGCGGCCCCTGGCCGGCCACCACCAGCGCGGCGCACACCTCCGTCGGCGCTACCGCCATCCGGCGCTGGCTGCGGCCGGTCTGCTACCAGTCGCTGCCCGACGACCTGCTGCCCGAGGGCCTGCGCGCGGCCAACCCCTGGAAGCTCCCCCGCCGGGTCGACGGCGTACCGACCCCGGCCTAGCTTGCGTGTCGTTTCCGTCAGCCGTCCAGGTCAGAAGGTCAGGGGGCACCAGGGTGCCGGTTCCCACGACATTGCGGTGGAGAGCGCCGCGAGGGAACCTGGCGTCGCTTCGGTGATCAGGCCCGCGCTGGCCATGGCCTTAAGCCCGGTGCCGCCGAGGTACGCGGCGCCCACCGCCCAGACGGGCAGCACCACGTCGGCCGGAGCGGTGGTCCGCTCGCAGGTGGCGCGGAACCCTGCGGGGGCGGCACCGGCCTCCGCGGCCAGCCTCCAGCGGCCGGCGTTGTGCGGGCACAGCTCGTCGGCGACCTCGATGACGACGTCGACCGGGCTGGCGTAGTGCCGCTGCGCCAGGGCTCTGCCCACGTCTGCCAGCCGTACCCACAGCCCATCGCTGACCACCGACCGGACCCGGCGCGGGTCGGCCAGCAGGTACAGCAGCGGGTCATCCACCGGGCGCATCCGGGCGTGGAATTCGCTGACCAGGTCCCGGCTGAGCAGGTTGTCCCAGAGCGCCGCAGTCGCTGCGGGGTCGGTGCCGAGCGCCTCGCTTACCTCCAGGACGCCCCGCGGCAAGCCTGCGTCATCATCCCAGCGCTCCGTGGAGGTGAACACCGCATACCCCCGCGGCCCCGAGTCGTCCTCGGCCAGCACGCACCGTATCTGCCGGGATGACCCGTCCTCGGAGTGCAGGTCGGTCAGCAGGCGGTCCCACCATGGCTCGGTGCGGGCGTACAGGCCGGGCCGCTCGGCCAGCGCCAGGTCGTAGACCTGAGCCAGCTCGGCCCTGGCCGACAGCGGTTCGGCGATCCGCAGCCGCAGGCCGGGATCAGCCGGCGCGCCGGGCGCGAGAGTACCTTCCCCGCGCCGCAGCCGGTAGGCGGCCTGCCAGGAGGCGCGCCCGTAGCCGTACCGCCCGTAGATGCCCGATTCGGAGGCAAACAGCACGGCCACCGCCTCGCCCCGCTCGCTCACCTCGGCTAGCTGACGGCGCATCAGCGCGGACAGGATGCCCTGGCGGCGGTGCGAGGGAAGCACCGCAACCAGACTTACCCCGGCGACCGCGGCCATCGCGCCAGGCACCCGCATCTGGAAGCTGAACGCGCCCGTCCCGCCGACAATCGTGTCGCCGTCGAACGCGGCCAGGGTCCGGCCGAACTCCAGACGGGCCAGGAAGTTGGCGTGGGCGCGCTCGGACATCGGCGCGCCATGGGACGCGTGCTGGTCGACGGCGAGAAAGGCAGCGAGCTCGTCTTCGGCGACCGGGCGGATCGGGTAGGTGTCCATGCCCGCCTTCCTAGCAAGCGGACACGATCACGCCCACTCCTTATCTCTCACGGCACTGCATCCTGGTTATACCGTTGCCTGATGCGGCACTAGTCACGCTGCGCTAGCAGCCGGGCGGCGATGGCGTCGAACGCGCGCAGGGTGGCGAACAGCTTCCAGGCGTCCTGGGGCAGCGGCCAGCTGGACAGCTTGGCCGCGACCACGCCGGCCGGGCGGTTGACGTAGATCATCTGGCCGTGGATGCCCAGGCACAGCAGCACGTCCGAGCCGGGGTAGGGGAACCAGAACTGGTTGCGGTACATGCCGCCGGGCATGCCGTTGTCGACCGGGCAGGCGGCGAACGCGTCGCGGGAGTCGGGGTCGCCGGTGACGGTGTCCTCGACCCAGGCGGCCGGCACGCACCTGCTCGCCGGTCAGCGAGTTCCCGCCGGCGCCGATCATGCGCGCCGAACCGGGCCAGGTCGCGCAGCGCGGCCGAGATCCCGCCGTCGAACATGCCGGTGCCCACCGAGTCGACGCCGATGTTGGCGTCGAACTCGGCGCCGAGGCGGCTCCACACCAGCGCGGACATCAGCTCGGGCATCCGGGTGCCGGCGGCCGCCTCGCACACCCAGCCCAGGACGTCGCTCTCGCAGCTGCGGTACTCGAAGGGCCCGCCGTGCGGCCCCTTGGCCCGCAGCGTCAGCAGGAAGTCGTACATGGTGCCGGGCACCGCCGGGTCGCGGCGGGGCGCCCAGCCGATGGCCTGCTCCAGCAGCCGCACCTCGGCCGCCGGGTCCAGGTAGTCCTCGGAGAACGCGATGCCCGAGCGCATGTCCAGCAGGTTCCGGACGGTCGCGCCGGCGTACCCGGTCTGGGCCAGGGCGGGCACGTAGGCGGTGACCAGCCGGCTCGACGTCCAGCGTCCCGTCGGCGGCCAGCGCGCCGACGACGGTGGCGACCAGCGACTTGCTCACCGACATCAGCAGGTGGCGGGTGCCGGGGACCATGTCGCCGGCGTAGTAGTGCTCGGCCAGCACCAGGCCCCGGTGGGTGACGATCCAGCCATCGGTGGCGGTGGCGGCCATGACCGCCGCCGACGCTCAGCCGGGTGCCGTCGTAGAGCTGGACACCGATGTCGCTGACCGGGGAGGGCCGGGGCTCCAGGGTCCCGACGGGACCGGTGCCGCGGGAGATCACCGCGGCCGGGAACAAGTCCGCGACGTGCTGAAACGACCAGGCCAGCTGCGGCGCGGACTGCCAGTTGTCCAGGGTAAGCCGCACGGCACGCGGCCCGCGTCCTCGCCGATCACCATGCCCTCCACGCTGCCGTCCTCGGTGAGTACTCGCTGACGGCCTAGCTCAGCTGGATTTCACCCCGACATTCGTCGGCGGCTGTCGCGGGCTCGGCGATCGCGGCGTGCCGGCGTACTCGGCCCCGGATCGACGTCGATGAGGTGCCGGGCCCGGATGGTGAGCGCCGGGTCCGGCCGCGCTGAGTCCGGTCTGCAGCCGCCCCTTGGTCACCAGGACGCCCAGGTCGGCGCCCTTCCAGCGGTAGTCGCCGGGGCCGTAGATGCGCAGGAAGAACGCCTCGGACTCGTTCTGCAGCTGGTGCCAGTCCAGCGCCGCCCGGCGGAACACCAGCGCGCCGCTGCGCGTCCAGCGAGTACTGGCCCGTCGCGGCGGCGGCGTCGATCCGCTCCACGACCGGGCGTCGGTCTCCTTGATGATCATCTGGCTCCACACGTCCTCGGCGGCCAGCTCCTCCCAGCGCTCGTTGATCTCGTCGACGTCGAGGTCGAAGTCGACGTCCATGAACTCCAGCAGGTGGAACAGGAACAGCGGCACGTCGGCGTAGGCGCCCGCGGTGACGTTGGTGATCGCCGAGGCGCCGCTGATCCGCGGGTTGAGCTCGCCGAGGTACACCTCGTCGGCTGTCGGTGTCGACCAGCACGTCGACCTCGAAGAAGCCGCGGTAACCCTCCGGCGCCCAGCCGGTCGCCCGAGCCGGCGGACCAGCTTGGTCGCCTTGGCCCGCGCGCTCGCCGGTGAGCACCTCCGGGATACATCTCGTTGCCGCACCAGCCGCCCCGGTACGGCGTCAGCTTCGTGTAGCCGGTCAGCTCGGACATGAACGGGCCGACGATGGTGCCGCGGCGGGTCAGCACGGCCTCGACCGCCACCGGGCGGTTGTTGATCCGCCTCATCACCTTGATCTCCTGGCCGACGATGTCGTCGCGGTGCTTGCTGCCAGTCGGCCTCGGAGGAGATGAAGAACGTGGTCTTGCCGGAGTCGCCGTAGGGCGTCTGCACCACCAGTTCCGTCAGCCGAGCCCGGCCTCTGGCGGCGGCCTCGGACAGCGCCGCCCAGTCCTCGACCTTGGTCAGCACGTTGGGCACGCTCGGCGCACCCGCCTCGTTGCCGAGCCGGGTGGTGACGATCTTGGAGTCGAGGTGCTCGCGCAGCTGCGCCGAGCGGCAGGATCAGGTCGTAGCCGAGCTCCTCGCAGATCCGCTCGGTCTCCTCGTCGAAGAACACCATCGCGATCTTCGGGCCGGACCGCGCCCGTCGCGGCGTACGGTCGATGAACGCCCGGACCTCGGCGTTGCTCAGCAGCCAGTTGTTGATCTCCTCGCCGCTGCTCGAACTCGATGTAGGGCTTGTGGCGGGGGGTGAACACCCGCGGATGCGCGCCGTCCCAGGCGTCGTAGTAGCTGATGTAGCTGAAGTTGCGCACCCAGCGGTCCAGGCCGAGCAGGTTGAACGGGGTCGCCCCGACGAAGTAGATCGGGCACGTCGTTGGTGCGGAAGAAGTGCCGGACCTCGGAGATGTTGCGCAGCGGCCGGCGCCCGATGCTGCGCAGCTGGGCCGGGGCGAAGGCCGCGTCGGTGCCGACGCTGACCTCCGGCGCTTGCTCTGCCTCGCTCATGCGCCCTCCCCGCAGGCCAGCCGACTTGCTGCTAGCGTCTCTCGCCGGCCGCGGAAGATCAACGGCCTGGCCTGGACGGACGATCCGGACACCCGGCCGGGATGGCAGGATGGCGGGCATGGCCGAGCCTGCGCTGCGCCCGGAGTACCCCGTCCGGACCGAGCGGCTGACGCTGCGCCCGCTGGGCCCGGCCGACGCCGGCGCCCTGCTGGCCTACCGGGGCCGGGCCGATGTGTGCCGGTACCTGCCGTTCGACCCGATGACCCCGGCCGACATCGCCGCGCGGCTGGCCGGGCAGTGGGCCCGCACCGAGCTGACCGAGGCCGGGCAGTCGCTGACGCTGGGCGCCGAGGTGGCCGCCACGGGCGAGCTGGCCGGGGACGTGGTGCTGTTCTGGCACAGCGCCGAGCACGCGGCCGGGGAGATCGGCTATGTCTTCGAGCCCGCGCTGGCCGGGCAGGGGTACGCCACCGAGGCGGCGCGGGCGGTGCTGGGGCTGGGCTTCGAGGGCCTGGGGCTGCACCGGATTATCGCCCGGCTGGATGCCCGCAACGAGGCGTCGGCGCGGCTGGCCCGCCGGCTGGGCATGCGCCAGGAGGCCCGGCTGATCAGCAACGAGCTGTTCAAGGGCGAGTGGAGCACCGAATTGGTGTTCGCCATGCTGGCGGAGGAGTGGCTCGCCGCGCAGGGTTAGAGCCCGGGCTGGGGCGGCCCGGGGACCAGGGCTCAGCAGCCGCCGGCCGGGCCGGGCACGCCGGGGCCCGCCGCCGGACTGTCGACCACGCCGGCGGAGCCGGCCCGCAGCACGGCGCCGAAGTGCACCACGTACCACCGGCCGCGCCAGGAGATGAGCGAGGCGATGCCGATGGATCGCTCCTGGCCGTGCTGCCGGTAGACCAGCCGCGCGCCGCCCACGTGCCAGTAGCCGACGGCGTTCTCGCAGACGCCGGGCACGATCCAGGCCGCCTGCGCCGCGGGCACGATCACCCGGACCAGCCGGGCCCGCCGGGCGCCGCGGCCGAGGTAGTGGTGGGCGGCGGCCACGTCCAGGCGGAAGTCCCCGAACAGCCGGGTGCGCCAGTCGGCGGCCGGGTCGAAGATCGCCTTGACCTGCCGGTAGGCGGTCACGGGGAAGAAGCCGGGCCGGGCCAGGCCGGGCCGTCCGGCCACGATGGCCGCCCATAGGTCGGTCATCTCGGCCCGGAACGCCCGCGAGCGCGCGCTGGGCAGCGCCCGGGTCTGGCGCAGGCGGCCGGGCGGCCACGGCACCGGGACGACGGTCAGCGACGGCCGCGGCCGCGGGGCGGCGGGAACTGGCCAGCGGGGCCGGGGTGCCGGGCGCGGCCGGGCTGGTGGCGGGCGCGGTGGCCCGGCGGGCGTGAGCGGACGAAGCCGCGGCGTGGCCGGACGGGCCCGCGCAGCCCACGGTGAGCAGGCCCGCCGCGGCGGTGATCGCGGCCAGGACGGCGCCGGGCCGGCCGGATCTGGCTGCCATGCCTGTCACTATGCCGCGCCGCGCGCCGCGGCGGCAGCGACCGGGCCCGGTCCGGCATCCGTGTCGGCCGGTAATGTCGGGTCCATGGAGCCGGCGGCGGCGTGGGTGGTGGCCGGGCCGCCGGGGGCGGGCAAGAGCACGGTCGCGGCCTTGCTGCTGGGAGCGCTGCGCCCGGTGCCCGCGGTGCTGGACAAGGACACGATGTACGGGCCGTTCGTGGCGGCCACGCTGGCGGCGGCCGGGCGGCCGCCCGGCGAGCGCGAGGGCCCGTGGTACGACGAGCACGTCAAGGTGCACGAGTACGGCGGGATGACCGCCACGGCGCGGGAGATCCGCGGGCACGGCTGCCCGGTGCTGCTCTCGGCCCCGTTCACCGGCCAGATCCACGACGCCGACGCCTGGCGGGCCTGGGTCGCCGAGCTGGGCGGCGAGCCGGTGCGACTGGTCTGGGTCCGGTCCGACGCGGCCACCCTGAGCCATCGGCTGGCCGCGCGCGGCTCGGGCCGGGACACCGCCAAGCTGGCCGACTTCACGGGGTTCACCGCCAGCATGCGCCTGGGCACCGAGCCGGCCGCCCCGCACGCCACCATCGACAACCGCCAGTCCGCGCCCGAGCCGCTGGCGGCCCAGGTCGCCGCCCTGCTCCGGCGCCTGGCCGACTAACGCGGGTCCCGGTAGATCTTGGCCGCCGGTTCCGCATTCGGCGGCGGGGGGCGGGCGCCGGCCGGACTGACGCCCGCTTCTTGCTGTTATCAGCCTCCTGGCCAGGGCGCGTGGGCGTCGAGTTGCCTACAACGGGGTGTAGGCAACTAGACACCCACAGCCGATCTTGAGACGAGCGTGGCTGAAGGGGCGAGTGTGGCGAGGGGCGGGGCGGCTGAGGCTGGCCCCCTGGCCGGGGAGCCCGACTGGCGGCTAGCGCTCCCCGCAGTCCGGCTGAACCGCCACCACCCCCCGGCAGACGCTTCCCGTCACCCCCGCCAGTCACAGCACAACCCACCCGCCCCAAGGGCGCTCGGACTGGCGCGCCGGTGTCCGAGCTGGCCTGCGACAGTGCTCGGGCTGGCCTGCCGGTGCCCGGACTGACGCGCCGGTGCCCAGGCTGGCCCGCGCCGGTGCCCGGGGCTGACGCGACGGCGGCCGGTTGTCGTGCCGGCTGGTCACCCGCAGCCGCGGGCCTGGCGGCACGGGGCGGGCTGGATACGATCGTCCTAATTGCTGTCTGAACGCCGAGGTGCCATGACCTGCGACCAGCCTGCCATCGCCGGGTCGTGGCTGGTCAGAAGGCTGTTCCCGGTGCTGGCCACGGCCGGGCTGCTGATCGTGGGGATGGCGTCCACCATCTGGTGGGGGCCTGGCCCTGGTCGGCAAGACGGGCTGGTCGCTGCCGCACGACCTGTGGGGCACCATGATCGCGGCCCAGCGACTGGCCCGCGGTGACCTGGCCGGCCTGTACACCTTCCCCACCGGGCTGGTCTCGCTGCCCGGCGCGGCCGTGATCATGGTCCCGGTGGTGCTGGTGGCCGAGGCGGCCGGGCTCTCGCTGCGGGTGCCCGGCCCGCACCATGCCCATCCGGGCGCCTGGCTGCTGGCCGGGCCGTATGCCATCGTCCTGGCGGCAACGGCGCTGTTCGCCGCCGACGCGCTGGCCGAGCACCTGGGCGTGTCCCGGCCCCGGCGGGCCGTGCTGGCCGGGGCGGGCGCGGTGGGGGTCTGGAGCGTCTCGGCCCGCTGGGGGCATCCCGAGGACGCGGTGGCGGTGGCGCTGCTGCTGTCCGGCGTGCTGGCCCTGGCCAGGGACCGGGCCGGGCGGGCGGCCTGGCTGACCGGGGCGGCCATCGCGGTCCAGCCGCTGGTGGTGCTGGCGGTGCCGGTGCTGCTGGCGGTGCTCCCGGTGCGGCGCTGGCCGGGCTTCGCGGCGCGGGCCGCGGCGCCGGGCGCGGTGCTGCTGGCCGCCGCGGCCGCGGCCAACTGGAGCGCCACCGCCCGCGCGGTGCTCCGCCAGCCCAACTGGCCGGCCGTGGATCACCCCACGCCCTGGACCCCGCTGGCCCCGGCCCTGGCCCACCACGCGGTGGCCGCCGGGCCGGTCCGCTGGCTGGCCGTCCTGGCCGCCTGCGCCTGCGGGCTGGCGGTAAGGCGGGCCAGGGGCGCGCCGGACCGGGGCGCACCGGGGCGGGGCGGCTGGTGGACGCCGGAGGAACTGCGCGGGCTGCTGTGGTGGCTGGCCGTGGCCCTGGCCCTGCGCTCGGTGTTCGAGCCGGTCATGGTGGCCTACTACCCGTGGCCCGCGCTGGCGCTGGCACTGATCGCGGCCACGGACAGCTGGCGCCTGATCACCACCTCGGTCGCCGCGGCCGCGGTCACGGGCCTGGCCCAGGGCCAGTGGCGGGGCCTGTGGACCTGGTGGGCCCCGGTCATCGCGCTGCTGGCGGTCACCCTGGCCCTGGCCCGGCCCCCCGGGCGACCGCGGCCGGCCAGGGGGCCCGGACCCGGCGAGCGCCCGCGCGAGATGATGATCACGCGCTAGCCGCGGCCCCGATGCCCGGCGCCTCGCAGAGCGCCCCCGAGAGCAGGAAGCTGATGCCATGCTGTCCGACCTGACACTGCCCGAACTACTCGAGTACCGGCCCGAGGTGGCCGAGCCCGCGGACTTCGACGAGTTCTGGGCCAGCGAACTGGCCACGGCGCGGGCCCAGCCCGCCGAGCCGCTGTTCGCCGCGGCCCAGACCGGGATCCGGCACGCCGAGGTGTTCGACGTGACGTTCCCCGGCTACGGCGGGGAGCCGGTCCGGGCCTGGCTGCTGGTCCCCCGCCTGCTCGCGCCGCAGCCCGCGCTGGTGGTCGAGTACATCGGCTACGGCGGCGGCCGGGGCAACCCGTTCGACTGGCTGACCTGGAGCTGCGCCGGGCACCTGCACATGATCATGGATACCCGCGGCCAGGGCAGCTCGTGGCGGGCCTCCGACACCCCGGACCCGGGCGACTCCGGGGCGCCCAGCACGCCGGGGTTCATGACCCGCGGCATCGCCGACCCGCGCGGCTACTACTACACGCGGCTGTTCATCGACGCGGCCAGGGCCACGGACGCGGCCCGCCGCCACCCGGCCGCCGCGGGCCTGCCGCTGGTCACCACCGGGTCCAGCCAGGGCGGCGGGCTGTCCATCGCCGCCGCCCACCTGGGCGACGGCGTGGCTGCCTGCCTGCCGGACGTGCCGTTCCTGGCCCACCCGCGGCGGGCAGTGGACGTCATCGACACCCGGCCGTACTCCGAGCTGGCCGAGTACTGCCGGGTGCACGCGGGCCAGGTCGACCAGGTGTTCGCCACGCTGTCCTACGTCGACGTGGTCAACCACGGCAAGCGCGCGACCGCGCCCGCGCTGTTCTCGGCCGGGCTGTCCGACACGATCACCCCGCCGTCCACGATCTTCGCGGCGTTCAACCACTACGGCGGGCCCAAGGACATCGCGGTGTTCCCGTTCAGCGGGCACGAGGGCGGCGAGACCACGCACTTCCTGACCCAGCTGGACTTCGTCACCCGGCTGGCCGACGGCGCGGCCGGGTAAGGCCCGGTACCGAAGGGCTAGCTGCGCAGCAGGATCGCCTCGACCACGTCCGACTTGGCGTCGGCGTACTGCTGCGTATAGGTCCAGTCCTGCGCGGCCAGGTCGCGCTTGGTCCGCTCGTACAGCGCCCGGTCGGCCGGATCGGCCCGGAGATGATCCCGGAACCGCAGGTTCCGGTCGATCTCCGGGCTGTCCGGCGGGTGCACGTGCAGGTTGATGTCGGTGTCGGGGCCCTTGAGCAGCCGGTGCTGGTGCCAGCCGGGCTCCCGGATGGTCAGCCGGTACCCGGCCTGCTCCAGCGGCGCCACGTAGGCGTCCTCGTCGGCCGGGTCGGCCACGATCAGCAGGATGTCGATGACCGGCTTGGCGGCCAGGCCGGGTACCGAGGTCGAGCCGATGTGCTCCAGGCGCAGCACCCGGTCGCCGAGCGCGGCGCGGATCCGGGCCGCCTCCCGCTCGAACAGCCCGGGCCAGGCCGGGTCGTAGTCGGCCAGCCGGATCTTGCCGTCCAGCTTCGGCGGCTCGGTCACCCAGGCCGCGCGCAGCTCGCGCTCGTACTCGGGGTCATCGGCATCGGTCAGGCGGGCCATGTCTCTCCTCGGGTGCTACCTCGGGATCTGTCCTCCGGGCCGCCAGCCAGGCAGCTAGGCGGCCAGGCCGCGCAGCATCGTGTCCACGCCGTCGGCGTAGGTGGCCGCCGGGTCGGGCGTCAGCACTAGCCCCTTGAGCTCCAGGGCCACCGCGCCGTGCACGGCGCTCCAGATCTGCTGGGCGACCTCGCGCGGCTGCGCGGCCACGATCCGGCCGGCGGCCGCCGTGATGGCCACGTTGTCGACCAGCGCGTCGAACGCGGCCGCTGCGTGCTCGGCCACCTCCGGCGAGCTGGACTGCTCGACCAGCGCCGCCTCGAACATGATCGCGTAGAAGTGCCGGTTGTCCAGCGCGAACCGGCGGTAGCGCATCCCGCAGGCCCGCAGCCGCTCGAGCATGTCCGGCTCGTCGCCGCCCGCGATCGAGGCCCGCAGCCGGTCGAACCCGATGATCAGCAGGGCGTCGATGAGCCCGTCCTTGCCGCCGAGCCGGTTGTACACGCCCATGGGGGCGATGCCGGCCTGCGCGGCCACGGCCCGGACGGTCAGCCCGCCCGGCCCCTCCCGGACCAGGACCTGCTCGGCGGCGCTGATCAGCTCTCGCTCGACGTCGCTGCTCGGGGTGCGGGGCCGCCGGCCGGGCGCGGTGCTGGCCGCGCTCCTGGCCTCCGTGCTCCTGGCCTCTGCGCTGATGCCCTCCACGTTCATGGTGTCCATCCTCTCGTCGCGCGGCCCGCTTGACAACTATAGAACGTCGTTACATAGTAATAGTACGTCGTTCTACAGGAGGCTCTGATGACTACCGCGATCCCCCAAGGTCCCCCGACGGCCGGGACCGACCGCAGGCGCTGGTGGATCCTGGCCGTGCTGTGCCTCAGCGTGCTGCTCGTCGTCGTCGACAACACGATCGTCAACGTGGCCCTGCCGACCATCAGCCGCCGGCTCTCGCCGCCTCAACCCAGGACCTGCAGTGGATCGTGGACGCCTACACCCTGGTCTTCGCCGGGCTGCTGCTGGTCGGCGGGAACCTGGGTGACCGGATCGGCCGGCGGCGCGTGCTGCAGGCCGGGCTGGTGCTGTTCGCGCTGACCTCGGTCGGGGCCGCGCTGTCCCGCAGCACCGGCGAGCTGATCGCCGGCCGGGCGGCCATGGGCGTCGCCGCGGCGCTCATCTACCCGGCCACGCTGGCCATCCTGTCGAGCACGTTCACCGTGGCCAGGGAGCGCGCCACCGCCATCGGCATCTGGTCGGGCGTGTCCGGGCTGGCCGTGGCCATCGGCCCGGTGTCCGGCGGCGTGCTGCTGCGGCACTTCGCCTGGAGCTCGGTGTTCTACGTCAATGTGCCGATCGTGATCATCGCGCTGGCCGCGGGCTGGCGGCTGCTGCCCGAGTCGCGCGACCCGAAGGCCGGGCGCTTCGACCCGCTGGGCGCGGCGCTGTCCATGGCCGGGGTCGGCCTGCTGGTCTGGACGGTCATCGAGGCGCCCAGGCACGGCTGGGGCTCGGTCACCACCATCGCCGGGTTCGCCGGATCCCTGCTGATCCTGGCCCTGTTCGCGGTGTCCCAGCTGCGCCGCCCCGACCCCATGCTGGACGTGCGGCTGTTCCGCAACCCGCGGTTCACCGCGGCCAGCGGCGCCATCGCGCTGGCGTTCTTCGGCCTGTTCGGGTTCATCTTCCTGATCACCCAGTACTTCCAGATCGTCCGGGGTTATGACCCGCTGCGGGCCGGCCTGGCCACGGTGCCGTTCGCGGTGGTCACCGGGGCGTTCTCGCCGCTGGCCATCGTGGCCATGAAGCGGGCCGGGACCAAGGTGGTGGTGACCGCCGGGCTGCTGCTGATGAGCGCCGGGTTCGTGGTCGCCGCCGGCACCGCACGTCGACTCCGCCTACTGGGGCCGGATCATCGTGTCGATGACCCTGATGGCGTCGGGCCTGGCCCTGACGGCCAGCCCGGCCACCGAGGCGATCATGGGCGCGCTCCCCCGCAACAAGGCGGGCGCCGGCTCGGCTGTCAACGACACCACCCGCGAGGTCGGCGGCACCCTGGGCGTGGCCATCGTGGGCTCGGTGATGAGCTCGGCCTACGGCGGCGACGTGGCCCACGCGCTGGCCCGGCTGGGCGCGCCGGAGGCGGTGCGGGCCGCGGCCCGGCAGTCGATCGTGGCCGGGCTGGATGTGGCCGGCCACCTGCCGCCCGGCCTGCGGGAAGCCGCCGCGGCCGCCGCGCGCCAGTCGTTCATGCACGGGCTGTCGGCGGGCTCGCTGGTCGCCGCGGCCGCGACCGGAGTGGCGGCACTGGCCACGCTGGCCTTCCTGCCCGCCCGGGTCACCCGCCCGGCCGAAGGCGCGCAGGACGCCGAGGCCGCCCCGGCCGTCACCGCCGGCCCCGTCCCGGAGCGCGCCTCCGCCCGGCGCTAGCCCCGATCGCCCGGACTGTCCCGCGGTCGCCGCCCGGCGGCGACCGCGGGACAGTCGCGTGGACGGCCTTTGTTAATCGCAAATGTGGCGATAGGCCCGGGCGCGGCGGTGAAGAATGGGCCGCGGCGGTGATAGCGGGGTGACCGGGAAGGCGGATCTCATGAGGCGTCGGGCGCTCGTGGCCACCGGGGCGATCACGGCCCTGCTCAGCGCCGTGGCCCTGACCGGGTGCGGGCTGGGCGCGGCCGGCCGCGGCGGCGATGAGCTGGCCAGCGACAGCACCGCGATCACCGCGCCGCAGCTGCACGTATCGGGCAACCGGCTGCTGGACCGGCGCGGCCAGCAGGTCGTGCTGCACGGCGTGGACCGGTCCGGCGGCGAGTTCGCCTGCGTGCAGGGCTGGGGCATCTGGGACGGGCCGATGAACCAGGCCGCGGTCAGCTCGATGAAGACCTGGAACGTGACCGCCGTCCGGGTGCCGCTCAACGAGGCCTGCTGGAACGGCGAGGGCTACGTCAAGCCCGCCTACCGCGGCGCCCGGTACCGGCAAGCGGTCGAGGCCTACGTCCGGCTGCTCAACCGCAACGGCCTGGTCGCCATCCTGGACCTGCACTGGACCGACGGCGCGTACGCGGGCTCCGGCGGCAACTGCACCGCCTCCGAGGCGACGTGCCAGAAGCCGATGCCCGACGCGGCCCAGGCCATCCCGTTCTGGACCTCGGTGGCCCGGGCCTTCAAGGGCCACAACGCGGTCATCTTCGACCTGTTCAACGAGCCGTTCCCGGAGGTCGCGGGCGGCACCGCGGCGGCGGCCTGGAACTGCTGGCGCAACGGCGGCACCTGCGCCGGCATCGGGTACCGGGTCGCGGGCATGCAGTCCCTGGTCAGCGCGGTCCGCTCGACCGGGGCCCGGAACGTGCTCATGCTCGGCGGCCTGGCCTGGTCCAACGACCTGACCGGGTGGCTGAGCCACGAGCCCGCCGACCCCGACCACAACCTGGTCGCCTCCTGGCACTCCTACAACTTCAACACCTGCGCTCCGCGCTCGTGCTGGACCAGCCAGGTCGCCCCGGTGATCAGGAAGGTCCCGGTCATCGTCGGCGAGATGGGCGAGAACAACTGCTCCGACAGCTACATCGGCCCGCTGATGCGCTGGCTGGACACCCGGCATGCCAGCTACCTGGCCTGGACCTGGAACGCCGACTTCAACTGCTCCAGCGGCCCCAGCCTGATCACCAAGTACAACGGCACCCCGACCGCCTTCGGCCGCGGCTACCGGTCCCACGTGCGCTCGCTGCACTAGGGCCGGAGCAGGACACGGGGGGCGGAAGGCCAAGCGAAGGGGCCCCGGACCAAGATGGTCTGAGGTCTGTCTGCTGGCCTGTCGGATTAGGCAGGCGCCGTTCGTTGCGATGGTGGAGGGCTGCTGCAGGAGCCGCCCGGCACAAGGAGGATCCATGACCGAGTACCTCATCGCCTTCAACGACGAGTGGGTTCCCGACCTCACGCTCGAGGATCTGCGCGAGAAGTCCAAGACCACCCGGGCGCTGGTCGCGGAGATGAAGGCCGCCGGGGTCTTCGTCTACACCAACGGCGGCCTGGTCGAGGATACGCCCGTGTTCAGCGTCGATGCCTCCAGCGGTGAGCCGCTGTTCACCGACGGCCCGTTCGTCGAGAGCAAGGAGCACCTCGGCGGCTTCCTCATCGTCGACGTGCCCGACGAAGCGTCGGCCCGGCACTGGGCGGGCAAGGTCGCGGTGGCGTGCGGCTGGCCGCAGGAGGTGCGGCGCTTTCCCGATCGTGACCGGTTCGTCGAGACCGAGGCGTAGCGCTGCCGCGGCCTAGCCGCCGCAGACGGGGATGAGGTAGGTCGACAGGTGAGCGTCGACCGCGGCCAGCGCGTCAGGCCCGGCCGGGGCGGCACGGAAGCCGATGTAGCCGTCCGGCCGCACCAGGACCGCGCCGGACCCGGTCAGCCCGGCCCGGCGCGGGTCGCCGTCGGCCTGGATGACGTCAAGCAGGCCGCGCCAGCGTCGGCCCAGCTGCTCGGCGGCGCCGCCCGCCGGCCACCCGAACAGCAGCAGGTGGTGGCGCGGGCCGGGCAGCGTGACCCGGTCCGGGTAGCGGTCCCCCGGCACCGGGCTGTCCGGCACCGGCTCGCCGGGGGCCAGCGCCTCGCCGGCCAGCGGGCCGCTCGCGTAGCTGGTGTCGAGCATGGCCCTGGCCCTGATCAGCGCCTCGGCGCTGGCGGGTGACAGCGGCTCGGCCGCGACGCCGGTGCGGGCCGTCTCCACCGCGCCGTGGACCAGCGCGTGCACCTGGTCGGCGGTCTCGATCACGTGCTGGGCCACGGGGCCGCGCTCGGCCGCATAGCTGGCCAGCAGGCCAGGACGGGCCCGGCCGTGCACCTCGAGGGCGAGCTTCCAGGCCAGGTTGTGGGCGTCGTGCAGGCCGGAGTTGAGGCCCTCGCCGCCGAACGGGCTGGACAGGTGCCCGGCGTCGCCGAGCAGAAAGCGCCGTGGCCCGGCCAGGTCCGGCACCAGCCGCCGGTGCATCCGGAACTGGGCCGCCCAGCCCACGTCGTCCACCGTCACCGCGTCGCCCGCCCGCCGCTCCAGGGCGGCCCGGACCAGCTCCGCCACAGCCTCCGGCCCGGCCCCGCCCTCGCTCAGCCGCGCCGCCTCCGCCCGGTCCAGGTCCCCCACGAAAGTGATCCAGCGCTCGCCCGGCAGCGGGGCCAGCAGCACGTAGCCCCGGGCCGTGGCGATCAGCGCCGAGACGTCGCGCGGCAGCGCGCAGGACACCGCTACGTCGGCGGCCAGCGCCAGGCCGGGGTAAGTCTGCCCGGCCAGCTCCTCGTCCAGCGACTCCCTGGTCACGCTGTGCGCGCCGCCGGCGCCCACCACCCAGCGGGCCTCGGCCACCTCGCCGCGGCCGCCGGCGTGCTCGAGCCCGGCCACCACGCCGCCGGAGTGCGGCTCCAGCGAGACCACGCTGACCCCGCGCTCCACGGTCCCGCCCAGCTCGGCCAGCCGGGCCGCGAGGAGCTGCTCGGTCCGCCACTGCGGCAGGCTGCACTGGATGTCCCAGTAGCCGCCCGCACCCGCGAACGAGCTCTCGCTGAGCGGCCGGAGCTTCTCGTCCAGCACCCGGGCGAACTTCACGTGCTCCGCGGCAGCCAGGAACGTCCCGGCCAGCCCGGCCTGGGCCAGGATCTCCAGCGTGCCGGCCTGGATCGCCGTGGCGCGGGCCTGATGATGCGGCTCGGGCTGCCGTTCCACCAGCCGCACCGCCACCCCGTGCCGGGCCAGCTCCACCGCCGCCAGCAGTCCCGACGGACCCGCCCCCACCACCAGTACCTGGGCCCCCGCCCCCATGATCAGCCCCCGTGGTCTAGGTTCCCTCTTCCTTAACAAAGCCACCCGGCCAGGCTCTGGTCCAGGGCGCGCAGGAAGCTCGCCGCCCAGTAAGCCACGTCGTGCTCGCGGACGCGCCGGCGCATGGCGCGCATCCGTCGCCTGGCCTCGGCGGGCGACACGGTCGCCGCCCGCACGATGGTCTCCTTCAGGCCCTCGATGTCGTGCGGGTTGACCAGGAACGCGCCGGTCAGCTCGTCGGCCGCCCCGGTGAACTCGCTCAGCACCAGCGCGCCGGACTCGTCCAGCTTGCTGGCCACGAACTCCTTGGCGACCAGGTTCATGCCGTCCCGCAGCGCGGTCACCAGCATCACGTCGGCGGCCAGGTACAGCGCCGCCATCTCGTCCCGGGGGTAGGACTGGTGCAGGTACTGGACCGGCGGGGTGCCCAGCTCGGCATGCTCGCCGTTGATCCGCCCGACGGTGACCTCGACCTCGTCGCGCAGCAGCCGGTACTGCTCGACCCGCTCCCGGCTGGGGCTGGCCACCTGCACCAGCACCGTGCCGGGCACCTTGAGCAGGCCCTCGTCCAGCACCTCGGCGAACGCGTTGAGCCGGTGCAGGATCCCCTTGGTGTAGTCGAGCCGGTCGACGCCGAGCAGCACCAGGCCGGGGTCGCCCAGCGTCTCGCGGATCTCCCTGGCCCGGGCCTGCACCTCGGGCCGCCCGGCGATCTCCTCGAACGCCGCGGTGTCGATCGAGATCGGGAACGCGGCCGCCCGGACCTCCCGGTCGCCGCCGGGGCCGGGCACCCGGACCATCGCGCCGCGGGTGGTCAGCCCGGCCGCCCGGCGGCTGGCCCGCAGGAAGTTGGTGGCGTCGCTCTGCCGCTGCAGGCCGATCAGGTCCGCGCCGAGCAGGCCCTCGACAACCTGGCGGCGCCAGGGCAGCTGGGCGAAGATCTCGTAGCCGGGGAACGGGATGTGGTTGAAGAACCCGATGCGCACGTCCTGGCGCAGTTCCCGGAGCATGCCGGGGACCAGCTGGAGCTGGTAATCGTGGACCCAGACCGTGGCGCCGGGCGCGGCCTGCCGGGCGGCCGCCTCGGCGAACCGCCGGTTGACCGTGACGTAGGCCTCCCACCACGGGCGGCGGAACTCCGGCGGCGCGATGACGTCGTGGTACAGCGGCCACAGGGTGGCGTTGCAGAAGCCCTCGTAGAAGTCGCTGATCTCCTGTGGCGACAGGCCGATGCCGATCAGCCGCATGCCCTCGAAGTCGAACGGCTCGGGGGCCGGGCTGGCGTCGCCGGGCCAGCCGACCCAGGCGCCGCCCGCCTGGCGGACCACCGGCTCCAGCGCGGCGACCAGGCCGCCGGGGCTGGCCCGCCACTGGACCTGGCCGTCCGGCTCCTCGCTGCGATCCACGGGCAGCCGGCTGGCCACCACGACAAAGCTATAGCCCGGCACACCCTGACCATATCCCGCGCTCGCCGGGGCAGGTCCGCCGCCACGCAGCCGGCCGGAGCGCCGTGCCCGTTATACCTGAGCCCGTTCTAATCTGCCCCGTTATACCCAGCTTGTTATGCCTTGGCCTGCTTCCCGTGCAGCGCGGCCAGCACTTCCCGTGACATGGCGCGCTCCCCGGCGGCGTTGGGGTGGAACGGCAGGGCCACCGAGGACGGGACCAGCCCCTCCACCCACTTGACGCCCGCGGGCTGGCAGGCATCGTGGCCCACGCTGGCGGCGAAGGTGTTCACGTAGGTATCGCCGGCCCGCGCCGCCTGGGCGGCCAGCATCCCGTTCATCCGCATTTCCTCGCCGCGCAGGTAGGCCACGTCGCCGCGGGCCAGCGGGACCTCCGGCCAGCAGCCGCTGCCGCGCACCGGGAGCAGGTCGGGGTAGCCGAGCAGGAGCACCCGGGCCCGTGGCGCCCGGTGGCGGGCCCCGGCCAGCAGGGCCGCGATGCGCGGCCGCAGGGCGGCGATGGCCCGGCCCAGCCGGTCGGTGCCGCCGGAGGTGTAGTGCGCGCGGCACGGCGCGCCCCACGGGTCGGTCAGGCTGAGTGTGGCGCAGGTGGCCAGGACGGTGCCGAAGCCGACGTCGTTGCCGCCGATCTGGATCGTGACCAGCGAGTCGCGCCGGGACAGCGCGCTGAGCTGGGGGCGGTTGCTCCCGGTCAGGGTGTGCTGGGCGGCCAGCATGTCGGCGGTATGCGCGCCGTAGCAGCTGACGTCGATGAAGCCGGCCGGGTGCAGCGCCCCGGCGACCAGCGCCGGGTAGCTCCGGGCAGAGCGCAGGCAGCCCGCGGGCGAGCCGAGCTCGTTCAGGGTCAGCGGGGCCGAGGTGTAGGAGTCGCCCAGCGCCACGTAGGTGCCCGCGGCCGGGCTGGCGTCGGCCAGCCGCGCGGCGGCGGGCCGGCCGTGGCCCGCCGCGCAGGCGGTGGCGACGATCAGCACCAGGCCGGCGGCCGCGGCCAGCCCCCAGTGCCGGGCTCCGGCCCGCAGCTTCATCATGAGCCCACGGTAAGCATCCGGCGCCGCGGGGCACAATCGGGGTTATCCCCCGCATCTCGTGAAACGCGCATGTCCCGGCGGCGCCGTTGTTTAGCGGCGGCTGCGCCGGGCACCCGGATGGTCACGGATCGGGGAGGCCCGGATGAACCCCATCGAGGCGGTCGTACGGCGGGTCGACAGGGCCCAGCAGCGGCATAACGCCCCGGGCTTCGTATTCGGGATCATCAAGAAGTTCGGCGACGATAACGCCGGTGCCCTGGTCACCAACCTGGCCTACGCCGGATTCGTCTCGCTGTTCCCGCTGCTGCTGATCCTGGTCACCATCCTCGGCCTGGTCGCGTCGGGCGACCCGGCCATCCGCGAGCAGGCCCTGAAGGCTGTGGCCGACCAGGTGCCGAGCGTCGGCCAGCAGCTCACCGGGAACGTGCACGAGCTGCGGCAGTCCAGCCTTATCGGGCTGATCGTCGGGATCGCGGTGCTGCTGTGGGGCACCACCCGGCTCGCCCAGGCGGGCATCTTCACCATGGAGCAGGTCTGGAACCTGCCCGGGCCGGCTCGCGTCGGCTACTTCCCCCGGCTGGTCCGGTGCGTGCTGTTCCTGGCCGTGCTCGGCCTCGGCCTCATCGTCACCACGCTGCTGACCGGCCTGGACGCCTTCACCCAGCAGAACACGGCGACGATCGTGGGCGCGGGGGTGCTGGCCGCGATCACCAACGCCGGCATGTTCCTGATCGGGTACCGGGTCCTCACGCCGGGCAGCATCGGCCTCCGGCAGCTGCTGCCGGGCTCGATCGCGGGCGGGATCACCTGGACCGGACTGCAGGCAGCCGGCACCCTGCTGGTCGGCCAGGCCCTGCACAGCGCGGCTGCCTACGGCGTGTTCGCGACCGTGCTCGGCCTGCTGGCCTGGGTGTACCTGGGCGCGGAAGTGGCGGTCTACGCGGCCGAGCTCAACGTGGTCGTGGCCCGGCGGCTGTGGCCGCGGGCCATAGTCCAGCCGCCGCTGACCGAGGCCGACCGGCACAGCATGGCGCTCCAGGCGCTGCAGAACCAGCGGCGCGAGGAACA
Source organism: uncultured Actinomycetota bacterium (assembly GCA_963730265.1). Lineage (GTDB taxonomy): Bacteria > Actinomycetota > Actinomycetes > Streptosporangiales > Streptosporangiaceae > DASUBV01. The sequence continues at coordinate 1,130,512 of CAVSRG010000009.1, read as the reverse complement.
GCAGATCCGGGTCACGTTCAACGACCGTCCGCCGGGCGTGCGGCGGGCCGCCACCACCCCTCGCACCCCTGAGGACATCCTGCACCCCGACGCGGACCCGCCGCCCCCGGACTAGCGGCGCTGCCACTCGGTGGCCAGGAGCTCGTAGGAGCGCACCCGGTCCGCGTGCTGGTGAGTGATCGTCGTGATGATCAGCTCATTGGCGCCCGTCGCGTCGCGCAGCACCTCCAGCTGGTCGGCCACCTGGGCCGGGGTGCCCACGAACTGGGTGTCCACCCGGTCGGCGACCAGCTCCCGGTCCTCCTGGGTCCAGGCGTGCGCGCGGGCCTGCTCGGGGGCCGGGAACTCGATCGCGCCCGAGCCGGTGCGGATGCTGCGCACCCACAGGCCGTAGCCGGTGGCCAGCTCGCGCGCGGTGGCCTCATCCTCGGCCACGACCACGTCGGCCGACACCGCCACGTAGGGCCGGTCCAGCTCCGCCGACGGCCGGAACGCGGCCCGGTAGCCATCGGCGGCCTCCAGCACGGTGGCCGGGCTGACGTGGTAGTTGGCCGCGAACCGCAGCCCGCTGGCGCCGGCGACCTGGGCGCTCTCGCCGCCGCTGCTGCCCAGGATCCAGACCTGGACCGGCGCGCCCTCGCCGGGGATCACGTGACCCTCGATGCCGTCGGGGTCGGTGTAGGTGCCGCGCAGCAGGGCCAGCACGTCGGCGACCTGCTCGGTGTAGTCCTGCGGCCGGGCGTCGGGCAGCATCAGCAGCCGCCGCTGCATCGCGATGCGCGGCGAGGCCAGCAGCCGCTCGATGGGAAACGGCGGCGGGATCAGCAGGCCGCCGCTGGCCCGGCCTCCCGCGGCGCGGGCCGGGCCGGCCAGCGCGGGCTCGCGGGTCCGGCCGGGCGGCTTGCCGCCGGACCGGCCCAGGCCGAGGTCGACCCGGCCGGGGTGCAGCGCGTCGATCAGGCCGAACTCCTCGACCGTGGACAGCGCGGTGCGGTGGCCCATCTGGACCGCGCCGGAGCCGATCCTGATAGTGGACGTGGCCGCGGCGGTCAGGGCCAGCACCACCGCGGGCGAGGTTCCGGCCACGCCGGGGTTGAGGTGGTGCTCGGCCAGCCAGTAGCGCGCGTAGCCCAGGCGCTCGGCCTGACGGGCCAGGTCGATGCTGTTGTGCAGGGCAGCGGCGGCGCTGGAGCCGGCCGGGATCGGGACCAGGTCCAGCACGGCGAGCGGCACGTTCGACACGGGGTGTCCTCCTCAGCGGGCCGCCGCCGGGGCGGCCGGCTGAGCGGGCGGGTCGGCGAGCGGGGTGGCGGGCTGGCCAACTGGCGGCGCGTCCAGGCCGACGGGCGACCACGGCCACGGCGGGTCGGGGATGTAGCGGCGCAGCACCGGCGCGATGTCGGACTGGAACAGCTCCAGCGACGCCCGGTGCCGCGGCCAGGCCAGGCCGCCCGGCTCCGCGTGCAGGTGCAGCACGGTGTGCCCGAGCTGCTCGTGGTAGCGGTGCACCTTGTCGATGACCTGCTGCGGGCTGCCGATCAGCGCCGAGCTGCGCTCGATGAAGTCCTCCAGGGTGGCGAATACCGGGGTGACCCCGAGCCGCTGCTGGAAGGCCAGGTACCCGGCGAACACCGGGCGGTAGGCCGCGATCGCGTCCTGGGACCGGCGGGCCGCGTAGTAGCCGGCCGTGCCCGCCCCCACCACGGCCAGGGCCGGGTCGTGCCCGTAGTGCGCCCAGCGTTCGCGGTAGTAGCGCACCAGCTCGGCGTAGGGCTCGATCGGGTTGGTGACGTTGGCCGAGAACAGCGGGTCGCCGTAGCGGGCGGCCAGGTCGACCGACTCCCGGCTGGTCGCGCTGCCGTGCCAGACCCGGATGGGCTGCTGGAGCGGCCGGGGCCAGACCTCGGCGTCGCGCAGGGCCGGGCGGAACCGCGGGCTGGCGGTCACCTTCGGCTCGCGCCAGATCCTGCCGGAACAGGTCGTAGCTCTCGGCGTTGCGGTCCCACTGGTCGTCCGGGGTGACGCTGAACAGCTCGCGCTGGGCGGCGCCGTTGCCCTTGCCGATGATCAGCTCCAGGCGGCCGCCGGACAGGTGATCCAGCGTGGCGTAGTCCTCGTAGGCGCGCACCGGATCGAGCAGGCTGAGCGTGGTGACCGCGGTGAACAGCCGGATCCGGGCGGTGAGCGCGGCGATATGGCTGAGCACCACCGGCGGCGAGGAGGAGATGAACGGCCGCTCGTGCCGCTCCCCCACGCCGAAGCCGTCGAAGCCGAGCTCCTCGGCCAGCCGGGCGTTGTCGATGACCTCGGCGAACCGCTCGGTGGTGCCGGGCTGGCGCGCCGGTGACCGGGTCCGGTGCGTGCACGATCAGCGTGATGGCCAGGAACTTCATGACGCCGCCCGGTCACGGCCCGCGCTGGCGCGCCGGGCCGGAGTTGGCCAGGCCGAGATGCTCGCGCAGCGTGGTGCCGGCGTACTCGGTCCGGAACACGCCCGCGCTCCTGCAGCAGCGGCACGACCGTGTCCGCGAACTCGTCCAGGCCGCCGGGGGTGATGTGCGGGACCAGGATGAACCCGTCGCTGGCGTCGGCCTGCACGAAGTCGTTGATCGCCGCGGCGACGGTGGCGGGCGAGCCGATGAACGACTGGCGGCCGGTGACCTCGATGATCAGCTCCCGCATGCGACAGCCCTTCGGCGGCCGCCTTCTCGCGCCACTGCCGGGCCGTCGCGACCGGGTCGCGGTGCATGCGCACGCTGGCCCGGCCCCGGGCGATGGTGTTCTCGCCGGGGTCGGGATCGATCTCGGGCAGCGGCCCGTCCGGGTCGTAGCCGGACAGGTCGCGGTTCCACAGCTGCTCGGCGAACTTGATCGCGGTCTGCCCGCTGACCTGCTGCCGCCGGACCTCGCGGGCCAGCTCGGCGGCCTCGGCGTCGGTGTCGGCCAGCACGAACGTGGCCGCGGGCAGGATCAGCAGCTCGTCGCGGGACCGGCCGTGCCGGGCCAGGCGGCCCTTCACGTCGGCGTAGAAGGCCTGGCCGGCCTCCAGGGTGCCGTGCCGGCTGAAGATCGCGTCGGCGCTGGACGGCGGCGAACTCGCGGCCCTCGTCGGAGTCGCCCGGCCTGGAAGATCACCGGCCGGCCCTGCGGGCTGCGCGGCACGTTGAACTGGCCGCTGATGTCGAAGTGCGCGTCGTGATGGGCGAACGCGCCCGGCGGCCGGGTCGGCCAGGAACACGCCCGGACGTCCCGGTCCGCGACGATCTCGTCGCCGTGCCAGGAGTCGAACAGCTCGCAGGCCGTGGCCAGGAACGTCCGGGCCCGCTCGTAGCGGTCCTCCTGGCGCAGGAAGCCGCCGCGGCGGAAGTTCTCGCCGGTGAACGCGTCCCAGGAGGTGACCACGTTCCACGCCGCCCGGCCGCCCGACAGGTGGTCGAGGCTGGCGAACTGCCGGGCCACCTCGTAGGGCTCGTTGAACGTGGAGTTGATGGTGCCGGCCAGGCCCAGCCGGCTGGTCACCGCGGCCAGCGCGGCCAGCACGGTGAAGGTGTCGGGCCGGCCGACCACGTCCAGGTCGTAGATCAGCCCGTTCTGCTCGCGCAGCCGCAGCCCCTCGGCCAGGAACAGGAAGTCGAACTTGGCCCGCTCGGCGGTCCGGGCCAGGTGCGCGAACGAGGCGAACTCGATGTGGCTGCCCGACCGCGGGTCGCTCCACACGGTGGTGTTGTTCACGCCGGGGAAGTGCGCGGCGAGGTGGATCTGCTTGCGCGGCGTGGTCACGGCTCGTCCGTCCTCCGGGGCTCAGGCGGCGCGTAGCGGTTGGCGGGGCGGGCCAGGCCGAGCAGGCCGCGCAGGGTATGCGGGGTGGCGGCCTCGTAGTCGCGGCGGAACGCGCCGCGGCGCTGCAGCTCGGGCACCAGGTCCCCGGGTGATCTGGGTCAGGTCGTGCGGCAGGGCGGCGGGCCGCAGCCGGAATCCGGCCAGCCCGGCGGCCTGCCAGTCCAGCAGCAGGTCGGCCAGCTCGGCCGGGGTGCCCGGCGAAGATCCCGGCGTCGCTGGACGCAGGGCGCGCCGGCCCGCTCGTCCAGCCGCGCGCGGCGGGCGGCGGCGGCGCCCGGCGGCCGCGTCCAGGACCACGACCAGGTCGGCCAGGACGCGCACGGGCCCGGCGGGCCGCCCGCCAGCCGCCTCCCGCTGGCGGATCCCGGCGCTGGCCGCCGCGGCCTGCGCCGCGTCATGCGGGGTGACCAGCGCGAGGTCGGCGCAGCGCGGCCGCCAGCGCCACGGGACGGCTGCGGTGGGCCAGCGCGGCCACCAGCGGCTGGCCCTGCGGCGGCCGCGGCGTGATCGACGGCCCGCGGACGCTGAACCACCGGCCCTCGAAGTCGATGTAGTGCAGCTTGGCACGGTCGACGAAGCGCCCGGTGGCGGCGTCGCGGATCTCGGCGTCGTCCTCCCAGGAGTCCCACAGCCGCCGGATGACCTCGACGTAGTCGGCCGCCTCGTCGAGCAGATCGGCCGCTGCGTCCGGGCCGGGGACGGACGCGGCGGCCGAACGTGGGCGGCCTCGTCCGGCCGGGCCGAGACCCGGACGCGGACTCCGGCCCGGCCGCCGCTGACGTAGTCCAGGGTGGCGATGGCCTTGGCGATGTGGAACGGCTCGGTGTGCGTGGCCACCACGGTCGGGACCAGCCCGATGCGCGCGGGTCAGCGGGGCGACCCTGGCCGCGATCAGCACCGCGTCCAGCCGCCCGCGCACCTGGCCCGTCGAGCTGGCAGGGCCAGGCCGTCCTCGAAGGTGACGAAGTCCAGCCGCCCGGCCTCGGCCTCGGCGACCAGGCCGGTCCAGTAGCCGGCCGACAGCAGCTCGTCCGGCCGGGCGTCCGGCTCGCGCCAGGCGGCCGGGTGCCAGCCCGCGCCGTCCAGCGCGACGGCGAGGTGCAGCGGCGGACGCTGTGGTTGTGTCACGAATTCTCCTGATCTGCGGAGCGGTCACCATCAGCGGCAACGGCCGCGCTTTGCCTACTATTCCGCTCGGCTATGCAGAATCAAAGGGGAACTATCCTGATCGCGGGGCCAGCAGCGGGGGCAGCGCCGGCCAGCAGCGGGGCAGCGCCGGGCCTGCGGCGGCTTGCCGCGCCGGGGCGCGAGCTGGACCGGAGCGAGCTCGAGGGGCACAGGCTGAAGGGGCACAGCGTGGAGCATCCGGGGGGTGACCGGCCCGCGCGCGAGCCTGCCGCGCGGGAGCCTGCCCCCGCCGAGCTGGAGATCCTGGCCGCGGAGAACGCGCGGCTCCGGGCCCAGGCCCGCGGCCAGCAGGCCTGGCAGCAGGCCATGGCCGACGTCACCGGCCGGCTGCTGGCCGAGGATGACCCCAGCGACGTGCTGGACCTGGTGACCCGCTACGCCAGGGAGCTGTCCGGCGTCGAGCTGGTGCAGCTCGCGGTGCCCACCCCCGACGGCCGGCACGTCGAGGTGGTCAGCGCGATCGGCGCGGGCGCCCAGGCCAGGGTGGGCCGGACCTACGACCGGCGGGGCACCCTGGCCGACATCGTGCTGGGCACCGGGCGGGTACTGGTCATCGACGACTTCGCCACCGATGAGCGGGTCCCGGAGGCGGGCCGCCGCGAGCTGCGGCTGGGGCCCGCGGTGGTCTTCCCGCTCGGCCCGCGCGGCGACGTGCGCGGGGTGCTCACGGCGGGCCAGCCGCCGGGCTCGCCGGCCCTGTCCCAGGACAAGGTCGAGATGGTGACGACGTTCGCGGCCCAGGCCGGCATCCGGCTCAAGCTGGCCGAGCACCGGCGCAACGCCGAGCGCCTGGCCCGCCTGGCCGACCGGGACCGGATCGCGCGGGACCTGCACGACCATGTCATCCAGCGGCTGTTCGCCACCGGCATGTCGCTGCAGGGCGCGCTGCCGCTGATGATGGCCCCGGCCGCGATCGACCGGGTCCGGCGCGCGGTGGTGGACCTGGACGAGACGATCAGGGACATCCGGGCGGCGATCTTCACGCTGCAGCCCCGCGAGGAGCCGGACAGCCCCGGCGTGCGGGCCCGGATCGTGGCGGTGGCCGACGGCATGGCCGCCTCGCTGGGCTTCGCGCCCGCACTGCGGCTGGACGGCGCGCTGGACCTGCGGGTGCCGGCCGGGATGGCCGGGGACCTGCTGGTTGCGCTGCGCGAGGCGCTGGCCAACGTGGCCAGGCACGCCAGGGCCACGACGGTCGAGGTCACCGTCGAGGCCGGGACCGACCTGGTCGCAGTGGTCGCCGACAACGGCGTGGGCCTGAGTCAGATGGGCCGCTGGGGCGGGCTGTCCAGCCTGACCCAGCGGGCCGCGGAACTGGGCGGCACGCTGCGCCTGCGGCCCGTGGACGGAGGCGGCGCCCGCCTGGAATGGCGGGTCCCCCTCGCCGCCCCGTCCCGGGCCTGGGGCCGGCCGCCGGGTAGCGGCGGACAGCCTGGCTGAGGCGAGCTGAGCTGGCGGCCGGCGGCTCAGTTGCCGCCGGGGACCAGGTCACCGCGCGCCGGCATGGGCAAGGCCAGGCAGCGCGATGCATCCCCGACCGCGGCAAGGTCACCGCCGGGGCCAGGAAGATAGGAAATCCACTCGGTGGCGGGGTCGAAGTCGCCGGTCAGCTCGGCCAGGAACTGCGACATCAGCTCGTCGGCATGCGACCGGACCAGCTGCTCGACCTGCATGGCCACGTAGCTGGGCGAGTCCGCCGGGAGCCAGAAGAAGCCGTCGGCCCGCCGCGCGGCGGACAGCGGCACGCTCTGCTCGCTGGCCGTCTCGGACAGCAGCACCACGGGCGGCCTGGGGGCCAGGGCCGAGATCTCGTCGACCACCTCGTGGAACTCGTCCTCGGACCGGAACAGGTTCCAGCCCAGCAGGGCCGCCCCGAAGTCCGGCCCGGTGGTCATGGTGTCCGTCACGCCGGCGGTGTCCTGAGCCGGGATGACGCCCAGCCCGCGAGCCATGAGCCGTTCCGCGACGACCCAGGTCGCCTCGCCGGGCCCGAACTCAGGTTCGGCGAGCAGGACCGGGTACGGGTACTGCTGCACTAAATCGCGCTCCTTCCGCGCTGCATCATCGCCTGGTCACAGGCAGACTTGCGGGCTCGGGGGCGGGCCTTCGGTCACCAGCTATCAGGCTTACCTATACGTAAGCTGAGAGCTAGGGCCGAAGGTCCCGAGAACCCGCCGAGAGCATGCCGCCAGACCCGGACGTTACCGAACATACGGTCAATATCTGCCGTCCGAGCGCGGCGTATTATCTAGCGATACGGGGATGCCCAGTCGCACCGGGGGGCGACGTGCGCAGTCCAGACCAGGGTCAGACCGGGCCGTCGCTGCCGGCCGGTGACAGGCCGGCGGCGCTCGCCGCCATGCCGGACGCGCGCGCCCAGCTGCGGGCGCTGCTGGCCGCGGTGGGCGCGATCTGCGGGCCTGCCGAGCTGGACGCGATGCTGCGCCAGGTCACCGAGACCGCGATGACGCTGACCGGGGCCCGGTACGCCGCGCTCGGAGTGCTGGACGAGGACGGCCGGCTGACCAGCTTCATCCCGGCGGGGATGAACGACGATCAGGTCCGCACCATCGCCCGGGTGTCAGGCTGGCCGGCGGGCACCGGCCTGCTCGGCCACCTGGCCGGCCGCCCGGAGCCGCTGCGCGTGCCGGACGTGGCGGCCCGCCCCGGCTTCGCCGGGTTCCCGGCCGGGCACCCGCCGATGCGGTCGTTCCTGGGCGTGCCGGTCCGGGTGGGTCCCGAGACCTACGGCAGCCTGTACCTCACCGACAAGAAGGGCGGCGGCGAGTTCGGGGCCGACGACGAGGCGCTGGCCGTGGCGCTGGCCGCGGTGGCGGGCGTGGCCCTGGACAACTCGCGGCTGCACGCCGAGTCCCGGCGACAGAGGCAGTGGGTCCGGGCCCACGCCGAGGTGACCCAGCGGCTGCTGTCCGACGACGAGCCGACGGCCGTGCTGACCATGGTGGCCGAGCACGCGCTCCAGATCTCGGGCGCCGACCTGGCGTTCATCGCGCTGCCGGCGGGCGGCGCGGACATCGTGGCCATCGAGTACGCGGCGGGCGAGGGCGCGGCGGAGGCGCTGGGCCTGGCCTCGCCCACCCGCCGGTCGGCCTCCGGGATCGTGATGGCCAGCGGCCAGCCGCTGGTCCTGGATGACGTCAGCTCGGACCTGCGGGCCGCCGAGGTGGTCCGCGGGCGGCTCAGCCTGGGGCCCGCGGTGCTGGTCCCGGTGGGCCTGCCGGGCGACGTGCGCGGAGTGCTCACCGCGGCCCGCCGGCGCGGCTCGCCGCCGCTGGCCCCGGCGGCGGCCGACATGGTGGCCACCTTCGCCGCCCAGGCGGGCATCGGCATCGAGCTGGCCGAGCGGCGCCAGGCGGCCCAGCGGGTCGCGCTGTACGCCGACCGCGACCGGATCGCCCGTGACCTGCATGACCTGGTCATCCAGCGGCTGTTCGCCACCGGCATGTCGCTGCAGGGCGCGACGTCGCTGATCCCCGCCGGCGAGGCGGCGGGCCGGGTCCAGCAGGCGGTGGACGAGCTGGACGACACGATCAGGGACATCCGGGCCGCGATCTTCCGGCTCCAGGACCGGGGCGGGCCCGAGCCGCCCGGCGTGCAGGCCCGGATCGCGGCCATCGCCGAGGAGATGACCCGCGCGCTGGGCTTCGCGCCGTGGCTGCGGATGGACGGCCGGCTGGACGCGCGGGTGCCCGCCGACGTGGCCGAGGAGATGCTGGCGGCGCTGCGCGAGGCGCTGTCCAACGTGGCCAGGCACGCCGCGGCCCGGCGGGTGGACGTGAGCGTGGAGACCGGCTCGCACCTGACCCTGACCGTGCGCGACGACGGGCTGGGCATGGCCGAGCCCGGCTCGCGCAGCGGCCTGGCCAACCTGGCCGACCGGGCCGGCTGCCTGGGCGGCACGCTGCGGGTGGCCGCGGCCGCGGGCGGCGGCACGGAGCTGGTCTGGAGCGTCCCGCTGCCCGCGGCCACGGGCCCAGGGCCGGAGCCGGGCTAGGGCCGCCGGGCGATCAGGATGTCGCGTCGGATGGCCTGGTCGACGCGGTGCTCGAAGGCCCGGTAGGGCCCGTCGTCGAGGACCTCCAGCCCGGCGCCGGCCAGGATCCGCGCCGCCTCGGCGCGCGGGGCGACCAGGGTGTTCCACGCGATGCCCAGCGCCCCGCCGTCGCGGAGCAGCCCCGCCCAGCCGGGTACCGCGTCGGCCAGCAGGTCCAGCGGGCTGCGGGCCAGCCGCCGCTGGCCGCCGCCCGCGCCCGTCGTGCTGCCGTGCTGGATCCCGTACGGCGCGTCGGTGACCACCAGGTCGAACGTGGCCCGCCGGAAGAACTCCGGGGCCCGCGTGGTGTCGGCGCTGACCACGTCGAGCAGCTGCGTCCGCCCGGCCTTGTAGTCGGCCGGGTCCGCCGCCAGCCGCAGCTGCAGGCGGCGGCCGATGACCTGGCCGTCGCGGCGCACCGGGCCGTCGTAGTCCGCGTGGTGCTTGATCCTCTTGCGCTTGAGCCAGGTCTTGATGAACGTGGCGTAGGCCTCGAAGTCCCTGCGGTCGTGCTCCACCCCGGCCGCGTCGAACCCCAGCCGCAGGGCCTGGTTCAGCGTCGTGCCGCGGCCGCACAGCGGGTCAAGCACGGCGAACTTGCGCTCCGCCAGGCCGGGTGCGAACGCCGAGGACAGCAGGGTCACGTTGAGCAGCAGCCGGGTGAACTGCTCGTTGGTCTTCCCCTGGTACTTCTGGATGGTCACGAGGTCGTCGTCGAGGCGACCCGGAGAGGGGATATCAAACGGCCTCAGCAGCCCGTCCCGGACCTGGAACAGCGCGTAGATCGCCGACAGGTGGGCCAGGAAGGCCGCGTCCCTGGCCTCGTCCAGGTCACCGGCGAAGGTCACGTACGGCACCCCGCCGATGACCTCGGCGCCGATGTCGCGGATCCGGCCGCCGAGCACCGAGCGGCTGAAGACCTCCAGCTCGGCCTGGGTCAGGGCGACCGCCGTGCCGCTGTACACCCGGTTGGCCGACGGCCGGATCAGCAGTGCGTACCGGTCCATTTGCCCAGCACTCTAGCGAGGCTGGCGCTGGACCAGGATCAGCAGCCAGGCCAGCGAGGGGATGACCAGGGCGCCGCCGGCCGCGGCGCAGATCACCACGGCCGTCAGCGTCGAGGGCGGCGCGGCGCCGCCGGGCACGGTCAGGCCGGGCAGCAGCAGGTAGGGGTACTGGGCCGCGCCCCAGGCCCACAGCGCCGCCGCGACCGCCGCGGCCGCCGACACCCGCAGCGCGCACCAGCCAGCCCCGCCAGGCCAGGGCCAGCGAGGCCAGCCCGGCCGCGACGGCCACCGCGACCAGCGGCAGGGCCCGGCCGGTCAGCCGGCCGTAGAGCACGCGGCGCGTCGGCGTGCAGGACCAGCAGCCCGGCCACCGAGCACGCCCCGACCAGCAGCCCGCTGGCCAGCGCCCGGCGCGCGGAACCACGCCGGTGAGCGCCTGGTCGCCGCCGCGCCGGGCGTCCACGGTCAGGTAGCTGGCGGCCAGGAACGCGCAGGCCGCGACGGCGAACGCGCCGGTCACCACCGACACCGGGTTCACCCAGCTGGCGACCGCTCCGCCGCGGGCCAGCCCGGGCGGCACCCGGCCCGAGCGCCGACCGCGCCGGCCGCCGCGCCCAGGAAGTACGGGGTGACCACCGAGGAGAACGCGAACGCCGCCCCGAACAGCCGCTGCGCCCACGGCTGGTCGATGGCCTTGCGGAACGCGAACGCCGAGCCGCGGGCGATCACGCCCAGCGCGACCAGCGTGAGCGGCAGGTACAGCGTCGAGGAGATGGCGGCGAACGCGGGCGGGAACGCGGTCCACATCAGCACCAGCACGAAGATCAGCCAGACGTGGTTGGCCTCCCAGACCGGGCCGATGGAGTGCTCGATCAGGGCCCGGCGCGGCGCGCCCGCTGCCCGGCCGCCCGGCCAGCAGGTCCCAGATCCCGGCCCCGAAGTCCGCCCCGCCCAGCAGGGCGTAGGCACGTCACCGCCGTCCACATGACGGCCAGGATGGTCAGCTCCATGGCTCCTGTCTCTCCGGACGTCGCTCAGACGACCGTGTTCGCTCAGACGACCGTGTGCGCGCGGACGTCGGATTCCTGCGGCGCGATCGGCACCGGACGGCTGCGGGCCAGCCGCCGCAGCACGTACACCGTGGCCACGGTGAGCGCCGCGTAGACCGCGATCACCGGCCAGACGCCGTCGGCCAGGCCCGGCGCCGGGTTCACCGCGTTGGCTGACGCGCAGCACGTGGTAGACGATCCACGGCTGCCGGCCCACCTCGGTGGCCACCCAGCCCGCCTCCATGGCCATCACCGCCGCCACCCCGGACAGGGCCACCGCGCGCAGGAACCAGCGGCCGCGGGGCAGGTCCCGGCGCCGCCACCAGGACCAGGCCAGCCAGGCGCCCAGGGCCAGCAGCGCGAAGCCGATGCCGACCATGGCGTCGAAGCGCCAGGTGCACGATCGCCACCGGCGGCCGGTCGGCGGGCGGCACCGAGTTCAGCCCGGTCACCTTGGCCGCCGGGTTCAGGCGCAGCAGCAGCGACAGCCCGTCGGGGATCCGCAGCGCGCCGTGCAGCCGCCCGTCGTAGAACAGGCCGCCGATGGACTCCGGCGCGTGCCGCTGGGTCCGGGCCAGGCCCTCCATCGCGGCCAGCTTGACCGGCTGGTCGCTGGCCACGAACCGGGCCGCCCAGTCCCCCACCCCGATCTGCACCGGCGTCATCGACCGCCGCGAAGGTCAGCGGGATCAGCAGCCCGAGCCGGTGGTAGCGGTCCCGGCGGCCGCGCAGCATGGCCACCGCGTAGACGCTGGCCATCAGGAACCCGGTGACCATGAACGCGGCCAGGATCATGTGCGTCGTCTCCGGGCCCGGTGGCCGGGTTGAACATCGCCGCCCACGGGTCCACGCCGGTCACCCGGCCGTGCCGGACGGCGAACCCGCGCGGCGCGTTCATCCAGGCGTTCGCCGACACCACGAAGAACGCCGACGCGATGCCCGGCCACCACGATCGGCACCCCCGACAGCAGGTGCACCCGGGGCGGCAGCCGGTCCCAGCCGTACAGGTAGATGCCCAGGAAGATCGCCTCGATGAAGAACGCGAAGCCCTCGATGGCGAACGGCAGCCCGATGACCGCGCCGTAGTGGTCCATCAGGCCCGACCACAGCACGCCCATCTCGAACGACAGGATCGTGCCCGGACACCGCGCCGACCGCGAACAGCACGCCCATGCGCCCGCGCCCAGCGCCGGGCCAGCAGCTGGTAGCTCGGGTCGCCGGTGCGCTGCCCGCGCCACTCGGCGAACAGCACCAGGCCCGGCATGCCGACCCCCAGGCAGGCCACCATGATGTGCCAGCCCAGCGAGAAGCCCATCTGCGAGCGCGCCGCCACCGGGTCCGCCGCGCCGCCCGGCGGCCAGCGCATGGGCCGCGGCCACCGTCACCGCCGACGTGATCATTCTCGGGCTCCTCTCTGACTGCCTCCTTCACATTACTTCTACAAAACGTAGAACTTCTACGTGATGTAGAATACAGTCGTCTGCAGCGACGGAGACTGAGGAGCAAGTTGGCCGGATCCGGACAGCTCGAGCGGGCCGTGCTCGCAGGTGCTGTGGGACGCGCCGGGCGCCGGCCGCGGCCCGTGACGTGCTGGCGGCGCTGACCCAGCGCGACCCGGCCCAGCGGGAGCTGGCCGTGACCACCGTGCTCACCGTGCTGGACCGGCTGCGCCGCAAGGGCCTGGTCCGCCGCGAGCGCGACGGCCGGGCCCACCGGTACCAGGCCAGTGTCAGCCGCGAGGACTACGTCGCCGACCTGATGCTCGAGGCCCTCGGCCAGGCCCCGGACCGCAGCGCGGCGCTGACCCGCTTCCTGGGCGGCGTGAGCCCGGCCGACACCGACCACCTGCGCCGCGCCCTGGGCGGCCCCGGATCAGGCCCGCCGGGCGGCTGACGCCGTGCTGCTGGCCGCCGAGGGCCTGACCCTGATCGCGGTGGCGGTCGTCCTGGCCGGGCCCGTCCCCGTGGCGCTGGCCAGAGCCGCCTGGCCAGCCCGCAGCCCGCGCGCGGCCCTGGTGCTGTGGCAGGCCGTCGGCCTGGGCGGCGGCCTGGCCATCCTCGGCGCCGGCGTCACCCTGGCCGTCTCCGGCCTGCACCGGTCCTGGCTGGCCGGCCTGGCCGTGCTGCCCGGCCGCCTGCTGCCCGGTCACGCCGTGGCCCGCGGCGCGCACGGCGCCATCCGCCACCTGGCCGGGCCCGGCCCGCTCGGCTGGGCCGGCGTGGCGCTGACCCTGGCCGCCGGGGCCTGGCTGGTCGCCGTCCTGGTCGTCTCCACCACCCGGCTGCTGCTGGCCCGGCGCGAGCACCGCCGCCGCCTCGACCTGCTGGCCGAGGAGCTCCGGCTGGGCGAGCTCGATCCCGGTGCCCCGCGTCGCCGTCGCCGGCCAGCCGGCCGGCGAGTGCCGTGAACCGGACGGGCCGGGCCCGGATGGCGGCCTCAGCCCCGGCCTGCGGGTCCGGCTGCTCGACCATCCGCTGGTCGCCGCGTACTGCCTGCCCGGGGTGCGGCCGCGCATCGTGCTCAGCCAGGGGGTGCTCGACGCGCTCAGCGCGGCCCAGCTCGCGGCCGTCGTCAGTCACGAGCGCGCCCACGCACGCGGCCAGCACGACCTGGTCATCCTGCCGTTCCGGGCCTGGCGCCAGACGTTCCCGTTCCTGCCCGCCGCCCGTTCCGCGCTGGCCGCGGTCGAGCTGCTGGTTGAGATGCTCGCCGACGACACCGCCAGCCGCCGCTGCGGCCCGGCGCCGCTGCTGGCCGCCCTGCGCCGGCTGGCCGACGCCGCTCCCGGCGACGTCCAGGTCGCCACCCGCGCCGCCCGCCTGGCCGCGCCGCCCGCCCGGCTGCCCTGGCTGGCCACCGCCGCCGCCTACCTGGCCGCCCTGGCCCTGGTCGGCCTGCCCCCGGCCATCCTGCTGGCCAGCTGACCTCGCGGGTCAGCGAGGCGTCCGGCCGGGGTCAGGAAGACGCTAGGCTATGCCCGGAAAATGGCTGCGGAAAGAGCGGAGAATGGCTCCATGACCGAAACGCCGTCCCCCTCGGGGGCTGGGCAGCCCGAGATCGACTCGTCGGTGCCGCACTCGGCCCGGGTCTGGAACTACTGGCTCGGCGGCAAGGACAACTACGCTCCGGACCGCATGGTCGGCGACCAGGTCATGGCCATGTTCCCCGACATCACCAAGCTGGCCAGGGCCGACCGGGCGTTCCTCGGCCGGGCGGTCAGGTACCTGGCCGGCGAGGTCGGGATCCGGCAGTTCCTCGACGTCGGCACGGGCCTGCCGACCGCCGACAACACCCACCAGGTCGCCCAGGCGATCGCGCCGGAATCGCGGATTGTCTATGTCGACAATGACCCGCTCGTGCTCGTGCACGCCCGTGCCCTGCTGACCAGCACGTACGAAGGCGCCTGCGACTACATCGACGCCGACCTGCGCGACGTGGACCGGATCCTCGACGGGGCGGCCCGGACGCTGGACTTCAGCAAGCCGATCGCGCTGATGCTGTTCGGCATCATGGGCAGATTCCCGACTCCGATGACCCGGCGTCGGTAATCAGCCGGCTGCTGGCGCCGATGCCGTCGGGCAGTTACCTGGCCCTCAGCGACGGCTCGACGATCAGCGAGTCGTTCACCGAGGCCGTGCGCCACTACAACGAGAACTCGGCCAGCACCTACCACCCGCGCAGCCCGGAGCAGCTCACGTCGTTCTTCGACGGTCTCGAGCTGGTCGAGCCCGGCGTAGTGGAGCTGTCCCAGTGGCGGCCGGGGCCGGCCGGCGCTGGGCGACGTTCCCGGCATGGGCGGCATCGGGCGCAAGCCATAAGGCGCGGGCCGGGAAGCCTGCCCTGAGCCTTACCCGGTGAGCGCGCGCACCAGCCGGAACCGCTGGGCCAGCACCACCGTGTCATCGCCCACCGCGAAGCCAGGGTCGCCGATCAGCGCCGCCGGGCGGCGGTCGGAGTCGATCACGACGAACTGCTGGCCGGGCGCGGGGAAGGCCTGGCCCGCCCGCTCATACTCCAGCACCAGGCCCGTCGTGGTCGTCTTGCGGCCGGCCAGGATCGCCGCCACCACCTCATCGCGCGCTGGCCCGGGATCGGCGAACTCCAGCCGGGGAAGATCCTCGAGTCTCACGGCCGCGACGCTACCCGGTGCGGGCTGGCGCGACCACGACTTAAATCACCCGCGATCCCGGCCGCGGAGTCTGCGCAGTTGAGCGGTGCCCAGGGCGGCGATGGCCAGGATGATCCAGACCGCGATGACGGCGGTGACGACAGCCGTGCTGTTAGTTCCCGTATTGGCGTTATTGGCGATGATGGCCACGATGCCGGCAATCCCGGCGCCGATGCCGGTGCCGGTCCAGATCGCGCTGCTCCGGCCGGATCGCCGGCACCGGCGCCGGCGGGCGGGCAACTGACGAGCCGCGCCCAGCCGGGCGTCCACCCGCTTGTCGATCTCCGCGCCGATCCGATCGACCAAGCCCTCGGCGACCGCGGCGTCATAGTCGCGGCCAAGTTCGTGATGCGCTGCCGCCGCGGCGGCGATGTCGTCCAGGGTCACCTGATCCACAGGGTCACGATACATCTCAAGCAATGGCCGATCTACTACCCGGAAACGGCCCGCCCGGCGGGTCGCCGCGGGCGTGCCAGCCGTACCGCGCAATCGGGTGGCAGCCCCATCGATCTGACGCTGGCCGGCCGCGAGTATCGAACCATGACTACCAGGCGCCTGGCAGCCCCCGTTCTACTCCGACCGCCGTCGTGCGCACCGCACGCGGCCGACGAAAGCAGGGATGCGCCATGACTCAGTACGGCACGTGGGTCGCCTACCCGGCCCCGCCCGGATCACGCTCGCCGTCGGCCTGCTGGCCGCCGCGGCCGGCGTCGCCTACGCCGCCCGGCGGCTGCCGCTGCCCGCCCGGCTCCCCCGCCCGCAGGCCGCGCCGCGATCAGCCTGGTCGCGGCCTGGGCCGCCGCCATCGCCGCGTTCCGGGCCTGCCTGGCCATCTACGTGCTGGCCGAGCGGCACGACCACATCGCCAAGGCCCCGCCCTCCGACCCCATCACGCCCGTCACCATCGTGGCCGCGGGCGTCATCTTCGTCATCATCCTCATCACCAGCACCGGACGTCCCTGGGCCCGGCTGGGCAGCGCGGTCGTCGCGGCGATAGCCGGGCCGATGATCTTCGAGCTGCCGTTCGACCTCATCGTCATGACCCGGACCTATCCCCCGGTCGCGCCCGACCCGGCGCTGTACCGGCTGGTGTTCTTCGCCCCGCTGTTCCTGATCGAGATCACCACGCTGCTGCTGCTCAGCACCTCGGCCATGGTCCGGCTGACCCGGCCCGCCTTCCTGTCACTGGCGCTGATGCTGGTCGTGTTCGCCGCCTGGGCCGCGGACGGTTTCGGCTACCCGGCCGCCCCGTTCCCGATCGCGATGAACGTGCTGTCGAAGCTCCTGGCCTTCGCCGTCGTGCTGGGCCTGTGCTGGCCGGCCCGGACGCCGGTGGCTAGCGGTCCTTCCGAGCGCGGATGGCCAGCACAGTCGGAGTCGGCTCGCCGCCCTCGGCCAGCCGCTCGGGTGTGAGCCCGGCCCGCAGGAAGGCGTGGATCAGCCCGGGCAGCGGGAGGTGCGTCGCCCCGACCTTGTCCCGGACGCCCTGGCTGGTCCACGACGCCCTGGTCCAGTAGCCGTCGAGATAGCCGGGCCGGATCACGACCGCGTCCGGGTCGCTGCGGTCGGCGAACCCGCCGCAGAAGCAGGGATGCACGCCGATGTGCACGAACCGGCCGCCCGGCGCCAGCACCCGCACGGCCTCGGCCAGCACGGCCGGGTAGGCGGGCATGTCGGTGTGCGCCATCACCGTGATCACCGCCGGGAGGCTCCCGTCGCGGGCCGGCAGCCCGGTGGCGTCGGCCCGGACGGCCGCCAGGCGGTCACGTCCGTGCCGCAGCATCGCGGCCGATATGTCGACACCCCACGGCGTCCAGCCCAGTGCCCGCACCCGGCTCGCGCGCACGCCCGTGCCGCAGCCGACCTCCAGGCACGGGCCCCGGCCCGGGCCGAGCAGGGCGTCCAGCGCCGCGCCGATGCCCAGCGGGTCACCGCCCGCGGCCGCGTCCCTGGCCAGGAACTCCCGCTCGTACCAGTCCGCGATCTCGTCGTACGCCGCTGCTGGCGCCATCGCCTGCTCCCTCTGCTTTCGTGACTGGTTCTCCGGCCACGCTAAGCCCGCAGGCATCCGGGCCCGCAGGCTCCGGGTCGCGATACGCGGCCAGCGAACGCCGCTGCCGCAGAAGAAAAGCACGCCTGCGCGAAAAAGTTGTTGGCGACCTGAGCCAAGGCGACTCCTACCGCTGTCACGCCAGTGCCCGGAAGGGAAGCCAGAGAGCGTGCGGTCCCCAAGGGGGCGGGACCGCGCGCTCTCCCATGCCGCTGATCAGGCGGGCCGGCCGGGCGGGCTGGTCAGGCGGTGACCAACTCCAGGATCGTGGCGTTGGCCTGGCCGCCGCCCTCGCACATGGTCTGCAGGCCGTAGCGGATCCCGTTGTCGCGCATGTGATGCACCAGCGTGGTCATCAGCCGGGCGCCGCTGCCGCCCAGCGGGTGCCCGATGGCGATGGCGCCGCCGTTGGGGTTCAGCGCGGCCGGGTCGGCGCCGGTCTCGGCCAGCCAGGCCAGCGGCACCGGGGCGAACGCCTCGTTGACCTCGAACGCGCCGATCTCGTCGATCTTGAGCCCGCTGCGGTCCAGGGCCTTGCGGGTGGCCGGGATCGGCGCGGTCAGCATGATCACCGGGTCGTCGGCGGCCAGCACCGCGGTGTGCACCCGGGCGATCGGGGTCAGCCCGAGCCGGGCCGCCATCTCGCTGGTGGTCATCAGCAGCGCGGCGGCGCCGTCGCTGATCTGCGAGCTGTTGCCCGCGTGAATCAGCCCGCCGTCCCGGAAGGCGGGCCTGAGCCGGGCCAGGGTCTCCAGCGTGCTGCCGCGCCGCACCCCCTCATCGGTGTCCGCGATGGTCCCGTCGGCCAGCGTGACCGGCGCGATCTGCCCGGCGAACCGCCCCTGATCCTGGGCCGCGGCCGCCTTGTCGTGCGAGGCCAGCGAGAACTCATCGAGCTGGGTGCGCGACAGCCCCCAGCGCTCGGCCACCATCTCGGCCCCGATGCCCTGGTGCGGCCGCCGCCCGCCGCAGCCGGGTCTCCAGCGCCGACCCGAACGGGTTGACCTCGCCCAGCGTCGCGCCGACGCGGACCCGGCTCATGGACTCCACCCCGCCCGCGACGACCACGTCGTACTGGCCGCTGATCAGCCCGGCCGCGGCGAAGTGCACCGACTGCTGGGACGACCCGCACTGCCGGTCCACCGCCGTGCCGGGCACCGACAGCGGCCAGCCCGCCGCCAGCACGGCGTTGCGCCCGATGTCGAGCGCCTGCTCGCCGACCTGGGCGACGCAGCCCCAGATGACGTCGTCGACCAGGGCGGGCTCCAGGCCCGCGCGCTCGGCCACCGCCCGCAGCACCCCGGCCGACAGGTCCACCGGATGGACTCCGGCCAGGGCGCCATTGCGCTTGCCCACCGGCGTGCGCACCGCTTCCACAATCACCGCGTCCCGCACCTGCTCACTCCCTCAGCCTCGCCGTCGCCTGAGGCCCAGTGTGACCGGTCCGGTCAGGGCCGGCCAGCCCGGCCGCTGGTATCGTGGCGTCCTGTATCAATACTTGAGCGCGCTATTTCAGAATGTGAGACGATTTGACCCGGCGAGATGACATCGCCGGCCGGGGCGGCACGCGGGCCCTGGCGGACGGGCCCGCGGCCGTGGATTCCCCCGGTCACGGGGAGTCGCCGCCCCGCCGCCGGCGCCTGGGCTTCTTCGCCGTGTGCCTGGGCTACTGCGCGATCATCCTGGACGGCAGCGTGCTCAACGTGGCGCTGCCGACCATCCGTCATGACCTGGGCCACTCGATGGCGGCGGCGCAGTGGGTGCTGTCCGGCTACACCCTGGCGCTGTCCGCGCTGCTGCTCACGGCGGGCGCGCTCGGCGACCGGATCGGCCTGCGGCGCATGCTGCTGGGCGGCGTCGCCCTGTTCACGGTGGCCTCGGCGGCCTGCGCGAGCGCCCCGGACATCGGCGCGCTCGTCGCCGCGCGCGTGATCCAGGGCGTCGGCGCGGCGGCGCTGCTGCCGGCCACCCTGGCCGTGATCCCGCACTTGTTCACCCGGTCCGCGGACCGGGCCCGTGCCACCGTGGCCTGGGTGGCCGCGGGCGCGATCTCGGTCGCGATCGGCCCGCTGGTGGGCGGCGTGCTCATCGACGCCTTCGGATGGCGGAGCATCTTCCTGATCAACCTGCCCATCGGCGTGCTGAGCGCCGCCCTGACCTGGGCCAGCGTCCCCGAGACCGAGCGGCACCGGGTCCCGGTGGACCAGGCCGGCCAGGTCACCGCGGCCGTCGCGCTCGGGCTGCTGGCCGCGGGGCTGATCCTGGCGGCTCGGCGGGCTGGGGCGCCCCGGCCACGCTCGGCCTGCTGGCCGGCGGGGTGGCGGCGGGGGCGGCCTTCTGGCTCGCCGAGCGCCGCGGCCGGCACCCGATGCTGCCGCCGTCCTTCCTGCGGCACCGGGTGCGGGCGGTGGCCGTCTTCAGCGCCGGGCTGATGGGCTTCGTGTTCTACGGCACGCTGCTGGTGATGTCGCTGTACTTCCAGGACGTCCGCGGCGACTCGCCGGGCGCGGCCGGCGCGGCGCTGCTGCCGCTGACGGTCGGCAGCATCGCGGCCCCCCTGGTGCTGTACCGGCCGCTGGCCCGCCGCTTCGGCCACCCCGCGATGCTGACGGCCGGCGTTCACCGGCTGCGCGCTCGGCACGATCACGCTGGGCTGGGTCGGCCCGCAGACCTCCTACTGGCTGGCCCTGGCCGGCCTGCTGCTGACCGGCGTGGCCAGCACGGTCGCGTTCTCCGCCCTTACCTCGCTGCTGGTGGCCAGCGTCCCGCCCCGGCAGTCGGGGCTCGGCTCCGGCCTGCAGAACACCGCGCGGCAGGCGGGCGCGCTGTTCGCCGTGTCGCTGCTCGGCTCGGTCCTGAACACGGCGCTGATGGCCGGGCGGCTGCCCGTCGCGTTCGCGATCATCGGCCTGGCCACGGCGGCCGGCGTCGCCCTGGGCCTGCTCGCGCTGCGGCACGACGCCGCCGGTGACGGGCCCGGGTGACCGAACCTAGTCGCGGCCGGTGACCAGGAAGACCGGATGGCGGGGCGCCTCGGCGGCGAACGCGGCGTCCGGGCTGTCCGGGGTCACGTCAAAGTAGGGCCCGACCACCCGCCGCAGCTGGCCCAGGTAGGCCCGCAGTACCGGGACGGCCTCCTCGGCGGTGGCCGCCCGCGACCGGATGTGCTCGATCCGACCGCCGCGCAGCAAGTCGGCCTGGCCGGCCGCGCGGACGTTGCGGACCCAGCTCACCTCGCCGTACGGAGCGACCAGCCAGCGGCGGCCGTCGAGCTCGAGCACGTTGACCGGCGTGGTCCGCGGCGGCCCCGTGGTGCGGCCCCGCACCCGCAGCAGCCGCAGCCCGGCCGGGCCGACGCCCAGCCGGATCAGGCCCGCCGCCACTGAGTTGCCGAATCGCGTGAACGCGTTCATCCGGTAGGTCCTGGCCATCTGGCCCTCCCTCGCCTCGCGATGCCGGCCGTCCGCATCATGTTAGATAGTATGTAACTAGCATGCTATCTATGGCCCGGCCGCCCGTCATCCGGGCGTCGTCCCGGCCGGATCCGCGAGGGGGATCGTGAGTTGACCACATCGGAGGACCAGCCGCCGCCGGGCCCCGGCGCGGGACCGCCGCGCACGGCCTGGGTCGCCGGCAGCGTCGGCCCCCGGCTCCGGCTGGCGGCCAAGTCCGCGCGCCTGCTGCTGGAGCGCCGCCTGAGCCAGGTCGGGGCGTCGTTCGGCAACTGGACCGTGCTGGCCACGCTGGACGGCCGCGGCCCGATGATCCAGCGGGATCTGGCCGCCGCGCTGGGCATCGAGGGCCCCACGCTGACCCGCCACCTGGACCGGCTCGAGGAACTCGGCCTGATCGAGCGGCGCCGCGACGGCGCCGACCGCCGCTACGCCCTGGTCGCGCTCACCCCGGCCGGCCAGGAACGCGGCCACGAGCTGGACGCCATCGCCCGCGAGGCCAACGAGCAGCTGCTGGCCGGGTTCTCCGAGCAGGAGACGGCCCAGCTCAGCGAGATGCTCCAGCGGCTGACCGCGAACAGCGCCGCGCGCTGAGTCTCCTATCCGTGGCCCCGGATCCGGCGCCGCCTAACCTGACGTCATGAGCACCATCCAGCGGGCCGCGACCCTGGCCGCGGTCACCGCACTGGCGGCGGCGGCCGCGTTCCTGCCCGGCTCAGCGTCGGCCTTAGCCAGGCCCGCCCCGGTCCCGCGCCACCCCACGGTCTACGTGGCCAACCGCGGGTCACGCACCGTGTCGCCGATCTCCACGGTCACCAGCCGGTCCGGCCCGCTGATCCACGTCGGACGCGGCCCGCAGACCATCGCGATCACCCCGGACTACGCCCGGGCCTACGTGGTCAATGACACCTCCGACACCGTGACCGCGATCGTCACGCGGACCGGCGCCACGCTGAAGCCGATCAGCGTCGGCCGGTTCCCCGACGCCATCGTGATCAGCCCCGACGGCCGGATGGCCTACGTCGCCAACGGCCCGTCTAGCTTCCCCGGCACGGTGACCCCGATCGAGCTGAAGACCGGCACCGCGCTCGCGCCGATCCCGGTCGGGCGCGTGCCCGGCGCCCTGGCCATCACCCCGGACGGCAAGACCCTCTACGCACTCAACAGCCGCTCGGACACGGTGACGCCGATCGTCACCGCGACCCGCACGCCGCTCGCGCCCATCCCGGTCGGCGGCAACGTCCACGTCCTGGTCATGAGCCCGGACGGCAAGACCCTCTACGTCCAGGGCCCGGCGGGCACCGTGCTGCCGATCAGCACCGCCACCAACACCGCGGGCACGCCCATCCCCGGCACCGCCGACGACGGGGAGCTTCCATGGCCATCACCCCGAACGGCAAGACCCTGGTCGCGGCCAATTTCCAGCAGGGCACGGTGACCGCGATCAACCTCGCCACCCGGCACGCGGGCCCGCCGATCCCGGTCGGCGGGACGCCCTTCGAGATCGCCGTCACCCCGGACTCCGCGCTGGCCTACGTCGCCACCGGGGGCAGGGTCACCCCGGTCCGGCTCGCGGACAGCCGGGCCCTGCGCTCGGTCCCGACCGGGCCCGGGGACTTCGCCATCGCCATCACGCCGGACGGGACGCTGGCCTACACCGCCAACTACAACTCCGGCACCTCGACCGTGATCAGGATCCCGGCCAACCGCGTGCTCCGGACGGCCCGCGTCGGGACCTTCCCCGGAGCCGTCGCGATCACCCCGTCGCTGGTGAGCACCTGCCAGCCCTGCAACGAGTGAGCGGAGGCCCCCTCGGGGGCTAGCCGGGCCGGGTGATCGAGCCGGGGGTGAGCAGGATCAGCACTCCGTCGGGGTCGCGCACCGTGGCCAGGGAGATCGGGCCGCCGGGCGTCGGCTGCGTGACGCGGCGGGGCTCGCCCCCCAGGCCGAGCGCGGCCAGCCGGCTGAGCGTCGCCTCGACGTCGACGAAGAACGACAGCAGGAAGAACCCGGTGCCCGGCGCCCCGGGCGGCGGCCCGGCCGGGACGTCGCCGTCGAGCACGTTGAGCTCCAGCACGCCTGGCCTGGTCGTCCGGGACCCAGGTGTCGCCCAGGAACACCGCCCGCAGGCGGCGGCTGGGCGCGCCGAGCAGCCCGGGCCAGTCGCCTTCGACCGACCGGTCGGCCAGCACGTCCAGGCCCAGCCCGTCGCGGTAAAACCGCAGGCTGGCCTCGAGGTCGCGGACCACCACGACCGAATGATGAATTCCTCCGGGCACGGCATGCAGGCTAGCAACAGCCGTCTTGACCGCGTCCGGGGCGCTCGGCTGAGGGCTCAGGTCACCCCAGCACCTCAGCAGCGCCGTCCCGAACGTGCCTGAGGTGCTGAACAGCAGCGCCGAGAGCAGTCCCAGCACCAACCCCGGCCTGCGCCCCGGGCTGGCCGGGGCTAGAGCGCGGGTACGGCCCACAGGCGGACGGCCACGCCCAGCCCGGTCAGTGCGACCAGCCAGCGCAGCGGGCCAGGCGGCATCCGCCGGGTGATCAGCGGCCCGACCACGCTGCCCGCCAGCATGCCGGCCGCCAGCGGGGCCACCGCGGCCCAGTCGACCGGCCCGAGCAGGATGAACGTGATCGCGGCCACCACCGACGCCGGGCCGAGCAGCATGTTCTTGAGCGCGTTGGCCCTGGCCAGGTGCTGGTCGGTGGTGAGCAGCATCAGGGCCAGCAGCATCACGCCCGCCCCGGCCCCGAAGTAGCCGTTGTACACCGACATCGCGAACAGCCCGGCCGCCAGCACCAGCGCCCCGGCCCGCCGCTGCCTCCGGTCCAGCCAGGCCGACAGCCGCGGCTGGAACAGCAGGGCCAGCGCCGCGGCAGCGAGCAGGAACGGCACCACCCGGGCGAAGATCCCCGGCGGCGTGGACACCAGCAGCACCGCGCCCGCCGCGCCGCCGGCCGCGGCGACCGGCGCCCAGCGGGCCAGCCAGGCGCCCCGGCCGCGCAGCTCGGGCCGGGACGCGACCGCCGAGCCCGGCCAGCAGGCGACCAGCGCGACCACGTTGGCCACGTTCGCGGGCAGCGGCGGGATGCCTGCCAGCAGCAGGGCGGGGTAAGAGATGAGGGAGGTGATGCCGCCGGCCGTGCCGGCCAGCCCGGCCAGCGCGCCGGCGCCCGCCAGCAGGACGGCGTCCGCAGCCGAGATCATGATCGCAGCCGGCCGCGGGTGCTCACGGGGGCTGCCGCTACTCTCCGCTGCACGATAGCGATACTCTTTTCTCTCATGAACCAGGATAGCAGTACTGCCCGGCTGACCACCTGGCTGCGCGAGGAGATCCGCGGCTCGCGGCCGGGCGACCGGCTGCCGTCGACCCGCGCGCTGGTCGACGCCCACCGGGTGAGTCCGGTCACCGTGTCCAGGGTGCTGGCCGCGCTGGGCGCGGAGGGCCTGGTGGTGAGCCGTCCCGGCGCGGGGACGTTCGTTGCGCCGCCGCCGCGGCCCAGCCGCCCGGCCGACTACTCCTGGCAGACGGTCGCGCTCGGTGACCGGACGGTGGACACCGCGGGCCTGTCGCCGCTGGCCGACCCGCCGCACGAGGACGGCGTGATCTCGCTGGCCACCGGCTACCCGCACCCGTCGCTGATGCCCGTCCGGGCGCTGAGCGCGGCGCTGGCCCGTGCCGCCCGGCTGCCCGACGCCTGGGACCGGCCCCCGGTCGCGGGCCTGCACGGCCTGCGGTCCTGGTTCGCCCGCGCGGCCAGCCCGGACGCCGACGCCGGCGACGTGCTGGTCACCGCGGGCGGTCAGGGCGCCATCACGGCCGCCTTCCGCGCCCTGGTGCCGGCGGGCGGCCGGCTGCTGGTCGAGTCGCCCACCTACCCCGGCGCGCTGGCCGTGGCCAGGGCCGCGGGCCTGCGCCCGGTGCCGGTGCCGGCCGACGCCTTCGGCGTCATCCCCGACCTGCTGGCCGACGCCTTCGCCCGGTCCGGCGCGCTGGCCTTCTACTGTCAGCCGGCCTACCACAACCCGGCCGGCACGGTGCTAGCCGGGCCGCGCCGCGAGGCGGTGCTGGCGGCGGCCGCGGCGGCCGGCGCGTTCGTGATCGAGGACGACTGCGGCCGCTGGCTCTCGCACGGGCAGCGGCCGCCGCCCACGCTGCTGGCCGCCGACCGGGACGGCCGCGTGGTGTACCTCACCTCGCTGACCAAGGCGGCCTCCCCCAGCCTGCGGGTCGGGGCGCTCATCGCCCGCGGCCCGGTCGCCGCCCGGCTGCGGGCCCTGCGGGTGGTGGACGACATGTTCGTGGCCCGCCCGGTCCAGGAGGCGGCGCTGGAACTGGTCAGCGGCCCGGCCTGGGACCGGCACCTGCGCGGCCTGGGCCAGGCCCTGACCGGCCGCGCCCGGGCCCTGGTCGGCGCGCTGGCCCAGCATGCTCCCGCCGTCACGTTCACCCCGCCCGCGGGCGGCATGCACCTGTGGGCCCGGCTGCCGGCCGGGCTGGACGAAGCCGAGGCGGCCCAGGCCGCCCGCCGGTCGGGCGTGGCCGTCATGCCCGGCCGCCCGTTCTTCCCGGCCGAGCCGCCGGGGCCTTACCTGCGCCTGACCTTCTCGGCCGCCCCGGCCAGCGCCGACCTGGACGCCGCGGTGCGCCGCCTGGCCGGCGCCGTTCCCGAGCTGGCCCGTCCGGCGGACAGCGGCCGTGCCCATGGCTGACAACGACCTCGACCCGCTGATCCACGCCCCGGCCCGGCTGCGGATCGTGGCCACGCTGGCCGCGCTCCCGGACGGCGGCACGCTCACCTTCACCCGCCTGCAGGACATGATCGGCCTGACCCCGGGCAACCTGATCACCCACCTGCGCAAGCTCGAGGACGCCGGCTACCTGGCCAGCGAGAAGACCGGCAACGGGGTCGCCTCGAAGACCACCATCGCGCTGACCGGCCAGGGCCGCGCCGCGCTCGATACCTACACCCGGACGCTGCGCGAGCTGCTCGGCGGCCTGTAGCCAGCCAGCCCCCTTCCCTGCTGCCGGGGAGTCGCTGGCGGCGGACGGCAGGCGGAAACGGCCGAGTACCGTTATGGCCTCAAACGAGAACATGTTCTAGTCTGAGGCGCGTGGCGCTGAACATCGCGGACCTGTTTGAGCATGCCGTGGATGCCGCGCCCGGCCGGCCGGCGGTCAAGGCCGGGGACCGGGTGCTGACCTACGCCGAGCTGGAGGCCGACGCCAACCGCCTGGCCCACTTCCTGAGCTCGCGCGGCATCCAGCCCGGCGAGCACGTGGCCCTGTACGCCAGGAACGGCATCGAGCACGTGGTCGGCCTGCTGGCGATCCTGAAAATCCGCGCGGTGTCCATCAACGTCAACTACCGCTACGTCGAGAGCGAGCTGGACTACCTGCTCGGCAACGCCGACGTGGTGGCGGTGCTCCACGAGCGCTGCTACGCGCCGCTGGTGGCCCGCTGCGCGGCCCGGCACCCCGCGCTGCACACCTTCGTCGCGCTGCCCGACGTCACCGACCCGGCCTGCGACGCCGACGTGACGGCGTTCGGCGGCGTGCTGTACGCCGACGCGGTGGACGGGCCGAGCGCGGCCCGGGACTTCGGCCCGCGCAGCGCCGATGACCTGCACATCATCTACACCGGCGGGACCACGGGCTTCCCCAAGGGCGTGATGTGGCGGCAGGAGGACTTCTGGCGGGTGCTCGCGGGCGGCATCGATCACTACACCGGCCAGCGGCTGGCCGAGTACGACCAGGCCGGGCAGGCGAGCCAGGACGGACGGCTGGTCACCTTCCCGCTCAGCCCGCTCATGCACGGCGGGGCGCAGACCGGGCTGCTCATGCACCTGTTCGCCGGTCACCTGACGGTCCTGGAGCCGAAGTTCGACCCCGCGCGGACCTGGGAGATCACCGAGCGCGAGGGCGTCCAGTTACTGTTCATGACCGGCGATGCGATGGCCCGGCCGCTGATCGAGGAGTTCGAGCGCCAGGCCGCCACCGGGCGGCCGTACCAGGCGGCCAGCCTGGTCGCCATCTCCAGCACGGCGGCCATCTTCAGCCCCGAGGTCAAGGGACGCTGGCTGAAGGCGTTCCCGAACGCGTTCCTCACCGACTCGGTCGGCGCCACGGAGACCGGGTTCCAGGGCACCGGCATCCAGGACTCCGGCAGCATCGGCCACGACGGCGCGCTGATCAAGCTGGGCCCGGACTCGGTGGTGATCGGCGACGACGGCCGGATCCTGGACCTGGCCGCCTGCGTCGGGCAGGTGGGCCGCCTCGGCCGGACCGGCAACGTCCCGGTGGGCTACTACAAGGACCCCGAGAAGTCGGCCGCGACGTTCCTGGTCATTGACGGCGTGCGCTGCTCGGTGCCCGGCGACCGGGCCCGGATCGAGCCCGACGGCCAGGTCACCCTCCTCGGTCGCGGCTCGAACTGCGTCAACACCGGCGGCGAGAAGGTCTACCCCGAGGAGGTCGAGGCGGCGGTCAAGGCCCACCCGGCCGTCTACGACTGCCTGGTCGTCGGCGTCCCCGACGACACCTACGGCCAGGCCGTGGCGGCCGTGGTCGAGCTGCGCCCCGGCCAGTCGGTCGAGCTCAGCGCGCTGCGCGAGTTCCTGCGCGCGAGCCTGTCCGGCTACAAGCTGCCGCGCGCGATGACGCTGGTGCCCAGGATCCCGCGCAACCCGGCCGGCAAGGCGCAGTACCCGCGAGCCAGGGAACTGGCCCTGGCCCCCGGCGAAGTGCGCCAGACGGTCTGATTCACCGGGCCGTCATGCGCTATCTTGACGCCGTTCACGGCCATTGCCCATATTGAGTCGCCATGCTGACACGAAGAACGTTTTTCCAGCTCATGGGCGCGTCCACCGGTGCGGTGATCACGGGCTCCCAGTTCCTGTCCCAGACCGCGGCCAGCGCTGCCCCGGCGCTGTCGGCCGCACGGCTCGAACGGCATCGAGCACGTGGTCATCCTGATGATGGAGAACCGGTCATTCGACCATTTCCTGAGCTGGCTGCCAGGGGCTGACGGCCGCCGCGACATGACCTACCTGTCGACCGACGGGAACGTCTACCCCAACTACCCGCTGGCCCCCGACTTCCAGGGCTGCGGCTACAGCGACCCCGATCACAGCTGGGAGGGGTTCCTGGTCCAGCACAACTTCGGGCGGATGGACGGCTTCCTGCAGCGGCCCACCGCCCCGGCCGGCAACCCCGGCGTCACCCTGGCCGCCGCCAACACCTTCCCGGTCGGCTACTACACCAACTTCCACCACGACGGCCGCCGCAAGCCCGTGCCCGACCTGCCGGTCATCGGGGCGCTGGCGGAGAACTACACCGTCCTGGACCGCTACTTCTGCTCGTTCGCCGGCGAGACCTTCCCCAACCGCTTCTATCAGCACGCGGCCCGGACCGACCGGGACCACAACAACAACACCATCTCCACGCTGGCGACCATCTGGGACAAGCTGTCCCCGATCCCCAACACCCAGGGCGTGCCGACCGGCGGGTACTTCTTCCGTGACCTGCCGTTCCTGGCCCTGTGGGGGACCAAGTACTTCCCGTTCTGGCACCCGTTCGCCGACGGCGACGCCGACGCCCTGGGCATCCCGGTCACCACGCCGTCGTTCATCGACACGGTGGCCGCCGGGAACCTGCCCAACGTCAGCTTCATCGACCCGGCGTTCGACACCGAGGGCAACGGCACCTCGGCCGACGACCACCCGCTGGCCGACATCCGGCTCGGCGAGCGGTTCATCGCCGATGCCTACCACGCGCTGGCCGACGCCGGCTACCTGGACAACACGGTGTTCATGGTCACCTTCGACGAGTGGGGCGGGTTCTTCGACCACGTGCCGCCGCCGCGGGTCATCGACGACACCGACCCCGCCACCGTCGACCACACCGGTGACGGCACCACGCCCACCGACGGCCAGCTGATCCCCGACTACCGCCAGCTCGGCTTCCGGGTGCCCGCCATCGTGGTGTCCAACCTGGCGCCGGCCACGGTCATGCATCACGGCCCGTTCGAGCACACCTCGACGCTGAAGCTGATCGAGTCGACCTTCGGGTTCCAGCCGCTCACGGCCAGGGACGCCAACGCCGAGGACCTGGGCGACGTGCTCGACCGGCGCCCGAGCCACCGGTTCCGCCGCCCCGAGATCCCGACCAGCAGCCAGGTGCTGGGCCCGGTCAACGACGCCGCCGCGGTGTGCAGCGCGGACAGCGTCCAGTCGGTCGCCCCCGCGCCGCTGCGCCGCGGCCACCACCAGCCGGGCGCGCGGGTGCTCCCGCAGTCCGGATCGCCGACCGGCGCCGGGATGGTCGGGTTCGGCCAGGAGTACCGCAAGGAGCACGGCCGCTAGGAGCACGGCCGTTAGAACAGCCGTTAGACCACAGCCGCCCGGCCGAGCGCCCACCGCGCTCAGCCAGCGGGGCGCGGGCGTCGTGCCCGCCCCGCCCCGCCCGATCACTGCCCTGGCCGATCACTGCCCGGCCGACACCGGCTCGCCGGGCCGGCGGCGCGGCCTGCTGCGCATCGCGGTCCCGCTCGCGGCGGGAGGCCCGCAGCACCGGGAGCGCGAACGCGGCCGTGACGGCCAGCCCGGCCAGTCCCGCGCCGGCGATGGCGGCCCGCACCGGGATCAGCACCAGCAGCAGCCCGCCCAGCAGGTAGCCGCCCGTGGTCGCCGCGCTGACCACGGCGCTGAGCACGGCGTAGGCCCGGCCCCGGCCGGCCGCCGGCGCCCGCCGGCCGAGGAGCACGGTGGCCGCGTTGCTCACGCCGCCGTTGCCCAGCCCGCCCGCCAGGCTGACCGGCACGAGCCAGGCGACCGCCGGCACCACCGCGAAGATGGCCACGCTCGCGCAGGTCAGCGTGAGCGCGCCGAGCAGGGCCGGGCCCAGCGCCCAGTCAGCCGGCCGCCGGCGGGCCAGCAGCCAGGCTCCGCCCATGGTGGCGCTGATCCAGACGCTGTCCAGCAGCCCGTAGACGGTGGCCGTGGAATGCAGCGTGCCGCGGATGAAGAACACCTCGGCCACGTTGACCAGGCTGGCCGCGCCGACCACGGCACCGATGAGCACCACTGCCGACCAGACCAGCGGGTCCTGGCGCAGCCGCCAGGCGGGGGCCGGGGCCTGTCCCGGCGAGGCTGGCGAGGCCGATGAGGCCGGCGGTGCCGGGGCCCGGCCGCCGCGGCGGGTCCGGATCAGGCCTCCGGCCGCGGCGATGGCCAGGTAGCTGGCGGCGTCGGCGAGCAGCGGCACCCGCACCCCGAAGTGGCCCATCAGCAGCCCGGCCAGCGCCGGCGCGCAGCATCGTGCCTGCCGCCGTCGCGGTCTGGCTCAGCGCCGCGGCCCGCGGCAGGTCACCGGGCGCCACCATGTCCGCCAGCAGGGCCTGCAGGCAGGGCTGGGTCAGCGCCAGGCCCGCCGCCAGCACGGTGACCAGGGCGATGATCTCGGCGATGCCGCCAGCGAAGGCCAGGGCCACGCACGCGGCGGCCTGGGCCAGCCCGGTCAGCACCAGCAGCCGCCGGCTGTCGGCCCGGTCGGCCAGCCGGCCCGCCCAGCGGACCAGCAGCACCGGCGGCGCGGCGGCCGCGATGAGGATCGCCGCCACCGCGAAGCCGCCCATCCCCCGCTGCTGCAGCTCGAGCACCAGCGCGATGGCCGCCAGCAGATCCCCGGCGGCCGACACCGCCCTGGCCCCGGCCGCCAGGTACACGTCGGCCCAGGCCGCGCCGGCCGACCTGTCATCCCGGCCCGGCGAGTCCTGTCCTGCACATGTGAAAGGCATACTTCGAAGTATCTCTTTCACATCTGGTCTTGGCAAGGGTCACGGGGCGCTGAGCATCGTGAATGTTCCGTGACTGATGTGGCTGAAGGGTCCTGCTAGGCCGACGTGACGGTACACCAGCGGCCGGGGCTGGAGGCGCGGGCGGGGCGGCTAGCCGGGCAGGGCGCGGAAGACGGCGGCCACCTGGCGGGCGCCGGGAGGCGTCTCGGGACGGGATCGGCGCCGGTAGGGACCGAACAGCTCCTGGACCGCGGCGCCCAGCGCCTGCAGCTCCTCCGCCGTCATCACCAGCGTGGAGCTCGTGAACACCGCCCCGTCCTGCCATTCCTCGGGCTCGTCGTCGATGCGCCCCAGGTACTCCCGTGCCTTGGCGTCATCCCGGCTGAGCAGCGACTCCAGCATGTCCTGCCGGGCCTCGCGCACCTCGGGATCCAGGTCCGGGGACGCCTCGATGCTGACGCTGAAGCGGTCAAAGGTCCGGCGCCACAGCCGCTCCCGGCCGTCCCCGCGGCCGGGTGCCTCCTCGACCAGCCCGGCCCGGGCCAGCGTGCGCAGGTGATAGCTGACCGCGCTCGGGGACAGGCCCACCACGTCCGCGCACTCGGTGGCGGTGGCCGGCCCGCCGTCCCCGAGCTGCTCCAGCAGGGCCAGCCGGGCCGGATGAGCCAGCGCCCGCATGACCACGACATCCCGCAGGGGCGCGTCCTGGCCCGCCGCGTCCTGCGCCGGCCGGCCCGGCTCCCGGTCCCGGCGGCGCTGTTCTCCCGCTTGCCCCGCTCATCCCGCCAAGATAAGCCACCGGCCCGCCTCAGGCAGGCTGGTAGTAGCGGAGGCCGCCGGCCTCGTGCCGGGTCACCCGGCCCTGGGCGGCCAGCAACTGCAGGTGCGCGGCGGTCTCGGTGACCGCCAGCATCTGGTTGAACGGGTCGAGCTCATCGAGGATCCGCTCGCGCCGGGTCCACTTCAGCTGGGCCGCCGCTTCCCGCGCGGTCCGTGCGCCGCCGCGGATGACCGCCTCGGTCTCGTCCAGTCGCCGGCCGTGGTGCGCGATCAGCTCGTCGACCCTGGCGTGCGCGCTGTCGGTGACCGGGCCGTGCGCGGGCAGCAGCCGGGCGTCGGGCCGGGACCGGATCAGGGTCAGTGAGCCCAGGAACGCCCCGAGCGGGTCGTCGGCGAGCATGGGCTCGAACCCGATCGACGGCGTGATGGTGGGCAGCACGTGGTCGCCCGCGAACAGCAGCCCGCCGCCGGCGTCGTGGAACACGACGTGGCCGCGGGTGTGGCCGGGCGTGGCCACCACGTCCAGCGACCGGCCGCCGTGCGCGATGACCTGGCCGTCGCGCAGCCACTCGTCGGGCGCCTCCCAGCCGGTCTTGTACGGGTCGCGGGGGCCCTGCAGGCGGGCCACCCGGTCGGCGATGTCGCCGGCGCCGAGCAGGCGCAGGTAGGCGAGCTGGTTCTGCAGCGGCACCCGCTCGGCGTCCATGGAGATGGCCAGCGACTCCCGGTCCCCGATGCCCAGGCTGACCGGGACCCCGAACTCGCGCCGCAGGTAGACGGCCTGGGTGTAGTGGTCGCGGTGCACGTGGGTGACCAGGATCCGGCCCACGTCCGCGGCGCTGGCGCCGAGCGCGGCCAGGGCCTGGTCGAGCACGGCCCTGGCGCCGGGGATGGCCCACCCGGCGTCGATCAGCAGCAGGCCGGCGCCGTGCACGAGCGCGTAGACGTTGACGGCACGCAGGCCGTCGTTGGGCAGCGGCAGCGGGATCCGGTAGACGCCCGGCGCGACCTCGAAGGTGCCGGGCTCGGTCCACGCGTTGCGGTCAAGGGGGGTAGCTGGCATGGGGCGGACAGCTTACCTGGCGATGCTCACGACGAGCTTGCCGGTGGTGTGCCGGCGGGCGAAGTCGACGCAGGCTCGGGGGCCGTCGCTGAGGGGGTAACGGCGGCCGATGGTAGCGGGGAGCGCGCCGCTGACGGCGCGCTCGCCGACCGTGCTCATGTCGCTGAGCCGGCCCTCCAGGTCCAGCACGAACCGCAGGTCAATGTCGTCACGGCCGAGCCATTCCGGCTCCGGCACCGGAAAGGTGATCGTGACCAGCCGCCCGCCGGGCCGCAACGCCCTGGCGGCCGCGGTCAGCTGGTCGCCCGGCCGGACCAGGTTGAGCACGACGTCGGCCCCGGCCGGGTACCCCGCCTCGGCGTAGCCGATGATCTCGTCGGCGCCGAGGCGCTGCAGCAGGCCGGCGTCGGCGTCGGGCGCGGTGGCGATGACCCGCGCTCCGGCCGCCGCCAGCAGCGGCAGCACCGCGGTGCCGACGCCGCCGGTGGCCCCGATCACCAGGACGGTCTCGCCCGGCCGGATCCCGGCCGTGGCCATCAGCGCCAGCGCGGTCAGGCCGGTGGTGGCCAGCGCCGCCGCGTGCTCGGCCGGCAGCCCGGCCGGGCGGCGGGCCAGCAGCGGCGTGTCGGCCTCGAAGACGGCGTACTCGGCCAGCGACCCGGTGCTCAGTGACGGCCGGGCGGCCCCGGCCATGTCCCGCAGCGCCCGGGGCACCGCCTGGCCGAAGATCTCGTCGCCCGGCCGGTAGGCCGTCACGCCGGGGCCGACCTCGCTGATCGTGCCGGCGAAGTCGTTGCCGGGCACGTGCGGGAACTCCAGCGCCACCGCGTCGCCGAACTCGCCGCTGGGCACGCGGATATCGGCCGGGTTGATCGACGCGGCGGCCACGGCGACCTGGATCTGCCCCGGCCCCGGCCGGGGCGCCGGCACCTCGGCCACCGTGTACTGCTCGGGCGGCCCGTAGCCCGCCGCGACAACTGCCCTCATGATGCTCCTCCAGAAAGCGGACCGCTCGGTCATGTTCTTGGCGGCCTGAACCTAACTCGAAACGGACCGCTCGGTCAACTTTGTTATCGTGGCCTGGTGACTACGCCCCGCCCGCTGCGCGCTGACGCGGCGCGCAACCGCGCGCTGCTGCTGGCGGCGGCCGCCGACGAGTTCGCCGAGCGCGGCCTGGACGCCTCGGTGGCCGACATCGCCCGGCGGGCGGGCGTGGGCAAGGGCACGGTGTTCCGCCACTTCCCGACCAAGGACGACCTGATCGCCGCCATCGTCCTGGACCGGATCAGCGAGCTCAGCACGCTCGGCGAGCGACTGCTCGGCGCGGCGGACCCCGGCGCGGCGCTGCTGGAGTTCCTGACCGCCGCCGCGCACCAGCGCCAGCAGCGTGACCTGTCGTTCCTGCAGGGGGCAGGCGAGCTCAGCGCGGAGGTGGAGCGGGTCCGCGCGCACCTCTACGCGACCATCGGCGCCCTCGTCGACCGGGCTCGCGCGCACGGCGCCGTCCGCCCCGACATCACCGGGACTGACGTCATCCTGCTGATGTGCGCGCCGAACTATGTGGCCGGGTACGCGCCCGGCGCCCCGCCCGACCTGTGGCGGCGCTACCTGGCCATCATCTTCGACGGCCTGCGGCCCGAGGCGGCCCACCCGCTCCCCCAGCCACCCCCGGCGATGTCCTGATCCGCGAGGCGGGCGCGGGTCAGGTCCGCCAGTGGTAGCCGATCGAGAAGTCGACGGCGACCGCGTAGGCCAGGTACATCAGCCAGGCGCCAGTGGCCAGGCGGAAGAAGCCCACCGCGCGCTCGCCCAGCGCCAGGCCGATGGAGGCGAAGAAGTCGCTGAAGTAGATCGCGAACAGGCCCACGAACAGCAGCCCGACGGGCCAGTCCGCCACCTTGAAGAACACCGTGGCGCCCGCCGCCGAGACCACCATGAACGCCACGCACATCCCGGCACTGGTCCGCGAGTCGTTGCCGCGGTAGCGGTTCCAGCCCAGGGCGAACCAGTGGATGCCGTACGCGCTGAACGCCAGCGCGGCCATGTACAGGGGCGGCGACTTCGTGAACACCTGGAGCCAGGTCAGCCCGATGAACAGGATCGCGCCGCTGAAGAACTGGCAGAACCCCGGCATCCATATGCCCCACACCCCGCTGGCGCGGTCCACCCGCTCGTCCCGTTTAGGCCAGCCGACCAGTTCTTGCGGTCCGTAGATCAGGTATCCGGTGCCCAGCCCGAAGAAGCCCAGGGCCAGCGGCGGGAACGCGGACGGCGTAAACGTCACGATCATGCCATCACCTCACAGCGGGATCTGGTTGCTCACGATGCTCATCGCGATGCCCGGAGCGTCCGGCCGCGATGCGGGCGGCCACCGTGGCCAGCCCTGGCGACCGGCATCACTGCGTCATCACGCTGTGACTCTCAGCTAATGTCGATCGTATGCCGACATAACTCACCGCCCCTGGCGGGGTACCCGGCCGGCGGTCAGCTCATTTCCTGCTCTGGGTGGGCAGCCGCTGCTGCAGGCGGCTGACCAGCGGCGGGACCCGCCAGGACCGGACGTCCTCGCGCCGGGAGCGGACCGCGCTGCCGGGCTCCAGCTGGTGCCGGAGCCGGTTCGGAGGTCAGAGCGGTCAGCGCGGCAGATCTGGCCGGGCGATGACCGGGCTGCCCCGGCAGGAGTGCGCGGCGATGGTCGTGGGGGGGGCCGGCGTTGCTGTTTATATGCGCCATTCGGCTGATCTTGCGCTGTCGGAGCTCCTGCCGATGATCGTGACCGACTTTCCGCAGCATCCTGCGGAAAGTCGGTCACGATAACGGGAGCGTGGATAACGGCGGACGGTAACCCGAGATCCGGGCGGACCGATCGTGAGACGAGCGAGGCGGCAGGGACTGACACAGCCATTGGGGCGGGGAGCCTGCGCGATCAGCCGCACAGAGGCGCGCGGGCCCGTGCATGCCCGGCCAGCGAGCCCTCCTCGTCACCTGGCGGCAATGGCCGTTGACTCAGGCGGGCAGGCGTGTTAAGAGTGTGAAACGGCGAGGGCATAAACCGGACGGCGCTTTAGCCGTTCAGGCCAGATACTTTTTGGTATCTCATTGCGGAAAGGATGGCTGAAAATCATGCGCAGACTCCCGCTGGCCGCACTGGCGGCCGTCGGCCTCGTGGCTGGCATCATCGGAATTGCGGTACCCACGCAGGCCTCGCCTGCTGCACCGGCACCAGCTGCCGCACAGGCTCCGACTCCGGTCGGACCGACCGGCGGGCCATCCGCCAGCACGGAGCATTACACCGGCACGCTGGTCTTTGTTAACTTCAGCGTGTCCCGGTGCATCGGCATCGCCGGCGGGAACGCCGGGATTTACAACTGCACGTTCGTGAACGACCAGGCGTGGCAAGTGATCGCCACCAAGACCGTCAAGGGTAATTCCTACGCGCAGATCGAGAATGCGAAGAATCAATGCCTGGGTGTTTCGAAAACGCGGGTCGTCGGCCAGGCATGCAATAGTGCCAACAACGGTCAGTACTGGAACAATACCGTTAAGGGCGTAGTCTGCGGCGCTGCGGCCCCGGTGGTCAACCTCGCGTCCGGTAAAGTTGTCGGAGTCGCGGGGGGCAGCACAGCCAATGGCGCGGCGGTCGTAGTGTTTTCATACCAGCACAAGTGCAACAATCAGTTCTGGATACTGAAAGCCACGCTAACCTAGCCGAGACCCCGCGCCCGGTTACTTGCCCGTGCAGCTGCGGTAGCGGACGGCGCCGAGGTCGGCGAAGCCCGGCAGCGTGACCGAGGACCTCTGCCCGTTCACCGAGTAGGTGACACGGAATTGCAGGGGCGCCGCGGCCGGGCAGCCGACCAGCGGCCGGACGGTGGCGGTGAGCCAGGTGGTCTCGCCCGGCCCGAGCGCGACCGAGCCCGGGATGATGATCCCGTCAGCGTCAAAGCCGCACGGGGCCCAGTGCCAGGACAGCACCCTGAGCAGGCCGGACACGGCGGCGGCAGGCCTGGCCGAGCGCAGCAGCACCGTCTCCGCAGACATGTTCGTGACCGGGATGCCCAGCTCCAGGTCCTTCCCGGCCTGCATTGAGCAGGTGCCGGGCTCCTGCGTCACGGCCGGGCCGGGCAGCCCGAAGAGGACCGGGCCGGGGCTCGCGGAGGACGCCGCAGACCGCGGCGCGGTCGCCATCGACGCGGTCCTGGCGCGACCACCCGGCAGGCTTCCGATCGCGTAGCCGGCGGCGAGCCCGGCGAGCAGCGCCACGACGGCCAGGATTCCCGCGGCGCGAGACGGCCGCCAGCCAGGGATCGTGAAGCGAGGGCCGCGCTCGCTGCCCTGCTCCACGATGTCCTCGGGAAATGACCTGCCATCCACGGAAATGATTATCACACTCGCCTCGGCTAGTCTCCGGCGAGCCGGAACGCGTACCTGGCCCACCATCGCACGGTGACGTCCTCGTCCTGCGCCGCGGCGGCCTGGAAGGCGGCGCCGACCTCGGGCTGTGCGGCCAGCAGCCGCAGGCCGCGGGCGGCG
The DNA here is from genome assembly GCA_963730265.1 of uncultured Actinomycetota bacterium. GTDB lineage: Bacteria > Actinomycetota > Actinomycetes > Streptosporangiales > Streptosporangiaceae > DASUBV01. The sequence goes on along the minus strand of CAVSRG010000009.1, from coordinate 1,093,530 downwards.
GCGCCCCGGACGGCGGGGCTGGGGTCGTGTTCCAGCCGGCTGAGCAGCACGGCGACGACGCCGGGGTCCCGGTCGGCGGCCAGGCCGAGATCGCCGACCGCGCCGAACCGGACGATCTCGTCGGGGTCGCTGATGTCGTCGAGCAGGTCGTCGCGCTGGCCGGTACGGCGCAGCGGCCAGGTGAGCGGGCCGAGATTCGGCCCGTCGGCGCCCAGCGCGGCCGGGCTGGCCGACGGCGCGAAGCTGCGCGGCCAGGTGACGGCGGGGTCGGGCGGGTAGCCGGGCGAGTCCACGGCGGCCTGGATCGCGGGCCAGCCGTAGCGGCGGAACGCGTCGAGCAGGTCCGCGGCGACGGGCTCGGCCGGGCTGTCGGCCCGGACCGTCCACTGGTGCCGGTTCTCGTCGCCGGGCAGCAGCGCGAGTAGCTGCATGTTCCAGTACAGCGAGCTGGTCGGCTCGTGCGCCGCGCCCAGGTGGACCCAGAACTGGACGGCCTCCCTGGTGCTGTAGCGCGACTTCTGGGTCCCGAACGAGCCTGTGTAGTCGCCGTTGCGGTAGCTGAACCAGCGCGGTCCCTTGCCGGTGAAGCCCAGCTCGTGCAGGGCGGGCGCGACCAGCTCGCGCCCTGGTCCACGAACCACAGCCGCGGGCCGTCGGCCGGGGCCAGGTCGTTGAGGCCGGTGAACACGGCCGCGCTCAGGTACGGGCCGGGCGCGGGGATGAGGATCTGGGTTTTCCCGGCCTTCATGCGCAGCGACAGGACCAGGTGCCCGGGCCGGCTGGCCCAGTCCTCCGCCACGTTCCACAGCCGGCCCAGGACCTAGCGCGCCGGGGGTCAGCCGAGGCTGAGCGTGTAGATGCCCTGGCCGTACCACCACCCGGTGGACGTCGAGTTGAACGCCGCGCCGTTGTACTGGAAGGCGCCCGTGGCGGTCACGTAGGCCGGGGCGTACTGGTTCCCGGCCACCGCGCCGCTGATGTTGCCGGGCACGACCTTGTTGTCGGTGTAGTGATAGCCGCTGGGCAGGGTGACGATCGTCTCCCCGTTGGTGACCGCGGTCTTGGCCGCGATGTCGAAGGCCCAGCTCAGCATGACCTCGTTGCCGGTGGGCAGGAACCGGCAGCTGACGTGCCCGGTCCAGCCCGACGGCAGGCCGGTGCTGAAGGTGTGCCAGCCGCCCGGCAGCTTGCTGTCGCCGTTGACCGGGCCCTGGAAGGCGCCGACGTTGCCGGCGTTGTTGGACGGCGAGAACGTGGTGTCGCCGCCGATGCCGAAGTTCAGCGCGCCGTAGCAGCCCCAGATCGTGTTGGCCGACGAGCCGAACACGATGGTCTGCGGGGTGTAGGCCTGCGACCCGCACTCCACCCCGATGTCCAGCATCCCGTCCACGATGCCCGACGCGCCGGGGTACTCCCGGCCGGCCGGGGTCGAGCCGGTCACCCGCAGCACCGCCGAGCTGACCGCCGTCGTGGTGGAGGCGAAGTTGCCGCGGATGCGCAGCGAGCCGTTGCCGGTGAACGCGCCGTTCCTGAACACCACGCCGTCGTAGTTGGCGTCTTCCTGGTCGATGTAGATGTCCAGGTCGCAGCGCTCGAAGCTGCCGCTGGAGGTGGTCAGGCTGCCCGAGCAGTCGAAGACCACGTGGCTGGTGCAGTACTGCGCGTAGATCCGGCCGTGCAGCTGCTCGGTCCAGTAGTAGGCGTTGTCCAGGTGAACGCCGATGCTGCCGGTGCCGGTGAAGCTCTGCACGGTCACGTCCAGCTCGTACTGGAGCAGGTCGCCGACGTGCAGGCCGGTCGAGCCGGCCGCGGCGTGGGTGCCGTCGATGGTGATGCCGCAGAACCCGCCCGCGTACCGGGTCCGGCTGCTGTAGGTGGTCGGGTCGTAGATCCGCACGCAGTCCCCGGTGCCGGTGAACGCCAGGGTGGTCGCCCAGACGCCGTCGCCGACGAAGTAGGCCGGCACCGTCGTGCAGGTCACCGTGCTGGACACCTTGTAGGTCCCGGCCGGCAGGTAGACCACGCCGCCGGTCGCGGGCAGCGCGTTGATGGCGGCCTGGATGGCCGAGGTGGAGTCGGCCGCACCGGTCGGGTCAGCGCCCTGGCTGACGACGTTGATCCAGTCCGGCGTGGCGACTGTGGCCGTGGCCGCGGCGGCGGCAGCCCGGCCGGGTGGCGACGCTGCCCAGGGCGACGGCGCCGGTGCCGGCCAGCAGCCCGGTCGTGGTCTTCTTGAGCATGGAACGGCGCGATGCGGACAGACGTCGCGCAGCCCGTGCGTCCCGTGCATCATGACGAGAATTGGCAGCCAAGAGAGTCCTCCTGTGAATCCCTGTGAGTGATCACCCGGGGACGCCAGGACTCTCCACTGATCCGGCAATTCGGGTATTTACCTGTTAAAGGCACGCGAATGCTAGCACGGTGTGGCCGGGCTGGCCTGTCACATCTGGCCCGGCTGGGGTGTCGAGGTGGCGTAGCCCCAACGAAGCGCAAGGAGATCCAGCCATGAACGCCCGCCTCGACTACCACGACAGCCCGACCGCGCTGAAGTTCGCCAAGTACATCAACTCCGCGGGCGGCGTCGTGACCGCCTCGGCGCTGCCCTCCGCCACCCAGGAGCTGGTGAAGATCCGGTCCAGCCAGATCAATGGCTGCGCCGGCTGCCTGGACATGCACACCAAGGACGCCCTGCACGCCGGCGAGACCCAGCAGCGGGTCAACCTGATCGCCGCCTGGCGCGAGGCCACCGTGTTCACCGACGCCGAGCGGGCCGCGCTCGAGCTCACCGAGCAGGGCACCCGCATCGCCGACGGCGCCGGCGGCGTCAGCGACGACGCCTGGGCCAGCGCGGCCAAGCATTATGACGAGGACCAGCTGGCCGCGCTGGTGAGCCTCATCGCCCTCATCAACACCTACAACCGGCTCAACGTGATCCTCCGCCAGCCCGCGGGCGACTACGTGCCCGGTCAGTGGAGTTAACGCAGGCCCCACCCGGCGCGCGCCGGCCGACAGGCCATAGTCAAGCAGATACTTGACTATGGCCTTGCCGTGCGCGATACTCAAGTTCATGCTTAACCAAGTGGCGGACCTGGATCGCGTCTTCCAGGCCCTGGCCGATCCCGGGCGCCGGACCATGCTCGAGCGCCTCAGTGCGGGACCGGCCTCCGTCAGCGAACTCGGCCGGCCGCTGGCCATGTCGCTGGCTGCCGTCGTGCAGCACGTGCAGGTTCTCGAGGCCAGCGGCCTGGTGCGGTCCCAGAAGCTCGGCCGCACCCGCACCTGCAGCCTCAACCCGGGCGCCCTGCGGTCGGCCGAGCACTGGATCTCCGAGCGCCGCACCCTGGTCGAGCGGCGACTCGACCGCCTGGGCGAGTACCTGGCCGAGACCGCGGACTTGCCCGACACCGGACCCGCGGAGCCGGAGCCGGCCTCGCCGACCCCCGCAGCGCCGGCCCCGGCCCCATCCGATCACCCGGCTAGCTGATCTGAAAGGACACTCCCATGAGCCAGTCATCGGTCATCCACGACACGTTCACCATCGAGCGCAGCTACCCCGCCACCACCTCGCGGGTGTTCGCCGCCTTCGCCTCCCAGGAGGCCAAGGGGGTCTGGGGCGACACCGGCGACCTCACCCCCGGCGACCCCTCCCCCGGCGACAGCGCCGCCGCCTCGGCCGAGTTCGACTTCCGGATCGGCGGGCACGAGCGCTTCGGCTTCGGGTACGACGGCCATGCTTATCGCTACGACGCCCGGTACTACGACATCGTGCCCGAGCAGCGGATCATCTACAGCTACGAGATGTTCGCCGACGGCGCCCGCATTTCCGTCTCCGTCGCCACCATCGAGTTCACCAAGACCGGCGACGGCACCGCGCTGACCTGGACCGAGCAGGGCACCTTCCTGGACGGCTTCGACGGAGCCGAGGCCTCAGACCTGCGCCGCGGCGGCACCGCCGAGATGCTCGACGGCCTGGCCAAGTACCTGGCCTAGCCGAGGCCTAGCCGCCCCGACCCGTAGCCCGACCCCGTAGCCCGGCCTCGCCAAGGAGCACGTGATGCGAACAGTGATAGCGCGGATCTTCGACTACTCCGCCGACGGTGTCATCGCCGAGGAGGACACCGACTTCTTCCAGTTCTGCCGTGACCTCCCCGACGACTCCGCCCAGGAAGCCCGGACCCGGCGCCTCTACCAGGGCGCCGACCTGCACATCATGGGCCGCAACCTGTACCAGGGCGCAAGCAGCTACTTCCCTACTGCCACCGACCACCCCTACGCCGATCTCCTGAACATTGGGCGCAAGATCGTCTTCAGCCAGACCCTGGCCGACGCCGACTGGAACAATTCCGAGGTCACTCGCGGCGACCTGGCCGAGGAAGTCGAGCGGCTCAAGCAGGATGGCACTCGCCCCATCCTGGCCCACGGCGGCTTCAGCTTCTGGCAGTCCCTCATTCGCCTCGACCTGATCGACGAGTACCGCCTGACCGTCTTCCCTTATGTCGTCGGCCCGGGCCAGCGCCTGTTCGGCGATCTGGAGAAATCACGCCCGCTCGAGCTCGTGTCCAGCACCGCCTTCGCCAACGGCTGCGTCGAGCTCGAGTACCGCCGCGTCCGCTGACCCTCGCCCGAGAAGAATCTGCAGGGCTATGCCCAGGCAGGCGACGGGCACGGGTACCGTGCGGCTTGGCACAGGATCTGGTCTCTACCGGGCCCGTCTTCTCGCTCGCCCTCAAGCCTCTGGCCGAACTGCGCTGGCCGGGGCGGCGGCTCCCCGCCGGTGCGGTTCTCGCGCCACGAGTCGAGCATCAGGGTCCCGGCTATCGGCGTGCCAATCATAATGGCCAGTACGCCCACGGGCAGCAAGAGGAAAACCTGAGCCGGGACCGCGGCGACCAGGGACACTATGCCCGCCAGCACGATCGCAACGGCGGTCCACAGGAGCGGCTTGCTCACCGGCGGCGGGGCCTCCGCCGGGGCCTGCGCCGGGATGGGCTTGCGCAGCGGCTGCGCCCTGATCGGCCTGGCAGGAAGGTCGGCGGTGATCGCGGCCAGGTCCCCATGGGTGCGCGAGACGAATGCCTGGCCGACCCGCGCATCCAGCTCGGCCTTGGTCAGCATGCCCTCCACGAACGCGGCCTTGACCACATCGACCGCATGCTCGCGATCGGCGTCCGACGCCCGCAGATAGCCACGGGCCGCCGCCTCAGCTGCACCCTGGTCACCAGGCCCTGACGTCACAGATACCACCCCCACCGGCAGAATCCTCAAAGCCTAACTCCGCTGGCCGGCGCGCCGTCAAACTGGAATCGAATCGATATTCGGCATTGCTTTCAGAAATTAGCATTTCGCGCTAGGGTGAATTAAGCGAGTACGGTTTCTGAGCGTGACTAGCGCCCTCGCTAATATCTCTGGCCGCGATCTGCGGTATGCCGACCTGGACACATCCCTGACGGGATTCCTCTGCCCGGCCGAGCACCTCACCGGTAACCGACCAGGCCTCCTGCTGATCCACGGCGGCGCCGGCCTCGACGAGCATGCCCGGCAGCAGGCCCGCCGATATGCCGCGCTCGGCTATGTCGTCCTGGCCTGCGACATGTTCGGCGACGGCGTCGCCGGGGACCGGGACCGCGTCATCGGCTGCCTGATGGCCCTGCGAGACGACCCGCCGTTCCTCGTCCGCCGGGCCCAGGCCGGGCTCGCGGCCCTGGCGGCCACCCCGGGCACCAGCGGGCAGGTAGCAGCGGTCGGGTTCTGCTTCGGCGGCCTGGCCGCCCTGCAACTCGCCCGGTCCGGGGCCCCCATGGCCGCCGCCGTCAGCATCCACGGCAGCCTGGCCACCAGCACGCCAGCCAGGCCGGGCTCGGTCCGCGCCAGGCTGCTGGCCTGTCACGGCGCCGCCGACCCGCACGTCCCGCTCAGCGACGTCACCGCCTTCGCCGACGAGATGAACAAGGCCGGCGCCGACTGGCAGCTCATCATGTACGGCGGTGCCCAGCACGGGTTCACCCACGCCCACGCCACGCCCGGCGCGATGCCCGGAGTGGCCTACCACGAGGCGGCCGACCGTCACTCATTCGCCGCCGCCAGCGACTTCCTGGCCGAGGCATTCGCGCTTAGCGCGGGCGGTAGGTAACCGTCAGGGGGTTATTCAGGGCAATCATGACGTGCTCGGAGATCGGCGGGCTGGGCGCGCTGTAGTGGACGCCGGGCGCGGGGTCATTGCCGGGACCGCCAGGGTTGTACAGCGGCTTGTACCCCCCGGTCGACGGGATCTCCACGGTCGTGATCCGCCGGGCCGCGGCCTCGCTGCCGTCGAGCACGATGTCGATGTAATTGTTGCGGACCTCGGTGTAGCAGTCGTCGTAGGACGCCTGCTTGCGGCCGAGGTTGGCCAGGCCGACGACGCGCAGCGGTTGGCCGTCGATGTAGTAGGTCTTGCCGGACGAGGTGAGCTGGATGGTCTTGCCGGACGAGGTGACCGCGTCGACGCGGAAGTACTGGTCGTACTCGGTCGGCAGCAGGGGGGTGACCCCGTCGGGAGTCATGCCGCCGGAGGTGTACATCCGCAGGCGGAACCGAGCCTGGCGGCCGTACAGGCTCACACCCGAGTTGGGCAGATTCTGCCGGAAGATCGGCGGCCCGGTGTTGCCCACCGCCGACATCCTGCTCAGCTTGGCCGCGACCAGGGTGGGACCACCCCGCTGGTCCGGGGACACGCCGGGCGCGGTGTAGGGCGAGCCGGGGGTCCGGGCCGAGAATCCAACCGCGCTGACTATCCGCTGACCCAGGCCGACCAGCTTGAGGACGGACGAGCCCCGGACGACCCGCACCGAGGCCGGGTAGATCGCGCCCGGCTGGCTGGGCGGTACCCGGTTGCCGAAGTGCCCGAACATCACCGCTACCGAGCGTTCGTTGTACTCGAAGTTGGGCCAGATCGAGACGACCTGCGGGGTGACCGTGGTCCCGTTATTCAGCGTGACCGCGAAGTCGTCGGCGTCGAGACTGTTGGGCAGGATCGGCCAGCTGAACTCGACCGGCAGGCCGTCGGAGTAATAGACGTTCTGGCCGTACAGGCTCCGGATCGACGAAGGTGTCGCAGCCGAGGTGTAGCTGGCCAGCGGGGGCGTCTGCCCGTCCGAGCAGTGCACGTTGCTGTTCCAGGCACCGCCGCCCAGCACGGTCAGCGTGCTGCTCAGCGGCACGTTGCTGGTGGTGAGGCCGGGCACGCCGATGATGTTCGTGAAGCCGAGCCCGGCCGCCATCATCTCGGGCTTGCGGTTCCAGATGTCGGCGTTGATGATCACGTCGCGGCGCAGCACCCGGTATGTGTACGGCAGCGTGCTGCCGCCACTCGCAGACGCCGACGATCCGCTCGCCGCGGCCACCGGTACCGCGGCCACGACGGAGATCGCTAGCACAGCCGCGGCGGCCCGAGCGGCTCCTAAGGTGATCACGCTCAGTGATGTTAACAGCCTGATCGGTTACCGGCAGTGAGCGACTCGGGTGCCGGGCCGACCCGCCGCATGGCTCACACGGCCCTTCACACGGTGTCACGGAACGATCGGGTTCCGGAGAAGCCATCATCATGGAAGGAGAACCGAGATGCCGATGGTCACCGTGAAAGTCATCGAGGGTGTGTTCACCCCCGAGCAGAAGCAGGAGATGATCCACAAGATCACCGACACCATGGTCGAGATCGAGGGCGAGAGCCTCCGGCCGGTCACCTGGGTGCTCGTGGAGGAGGTGCGCAGTGGCGACTGGGGTATCGGCGGCAACGGCCTCACCACGGCCGACGTCCACGCCTTGCAGGGGCAGCCGGCCACAGCCGGAGCGGGCTGAGGCCCGCCGCCGGTGAGCCTGCGGGTGCGGCTGCTCGGTCATCCGCGCATGGAGGATGAGGCCGGGCAGCCGCGCCAGCCGCCGCGCGGCCAGAAGTCCTGGGCCCTGCTGGCCCGGGTCGCCCTGGCCGGGCGGCCGCTGACCAGGCCCGAGCTGGCTGCGGACCTGTTCGCCGAGGCGGACGACCCGCTCGGGGCGCTGCGCTGGTGCCTGGCGGACCTGCGCCGCTGCTGCGCTGATCCGGAACTGCTGCGCGGGGACCTGCTGGGCCTGGCACCGGGCTCGCTGTGGCTGGATGTCTGGGCACTGCGGGACGGCTCGCTGCCCGCGGCCGATATCGGCGGCGAGTTGCTGGCGGGCGTAGAGCTGCGCGGCTGCCCGGCCTTTGACATGTGGCTGACGCTGGCCCGCGGGCAGTGCGCGGCCCGGTCGATGGAGGAGCTGCGCCAGGCGGCGCTGCGGGGGCTGGCCACGGGCGATGCCGAGTCCGCGGCCGAGTCAGCCGGACGCGCGGCGGCCATGGACCCGCTCGACGAGGGTGCGCAGGAACTGTTCCTCCGCACCCTGGTCGCGGCCGGCCATCCGGCCCGGGCTGCTGTCTACCTGGCCTCCTGCGAGGCCACCCTGACCAGGGAGGGGATTGTGCCCTCCGCGGCGCTACGGGCCGCGGCCCGGGCCCCGGCGACGGCCCCGGCCACTGGGCTGCGAGCAGTCGTGGTCGCCGGATCGCTGCTGCGGTCCGGGCGGGCCGCCCTGGACGCGGGCTCGGCCAACGCCGGCATCGAGACCCTCCGCCGCGCGGCCGAGGAGGCCGAGCGGGCCAGGGATCCGCTGCTGCTGGCCGACGTGCTCAGGGCGCTCGGCTCGGCGCTCGTGCACTCGCTGCGCGGTTTCGACGGTGAAGGCGCCGTGGTCCTGCACCAGGCGCTGACGGCGGCGCGGACTGCGGCCAGCCAGAGCCTGGCCGCGGACATCCTGCGGGAGCTCGCGTTCGTGGACGTCCAGGCCGGCCGGCACGCGTCGGCGGCCCGCGCGCTGCGCGAGGCGTCGGCGCAGGCTGACGTGGCCGGTGATCCCGCGCTCAGCGCCGGCGTGCTGGCCATCGAGGGGATGAACGAGGCGGACCTGGGCCGCCACGACGCTGCCGCCGAGCTTCTGGGCCGGTCCGCCCAGATCGCCGCGGCGGCCGATCGACGCCGACAGGAAGCCTGGTCAGCCGGGCTCATGGCCCGCTCGCTGCTGCTCGCTGGGCAAGTGGAGGCGGCGCGCACGGCCGCGGAGCACAGCATCGAGATCTGCGACCAGGAGCGGTGGAACGCCTTCCTGCCCTGGCCGCAGGCGCTGCGCGCGCACTGCCTGGCCGCCACTGGGCAGTGGGACGAGGCCCGCGACGACGCCGAGCAGGCGTTCGCGCTGGCCTGCCAGCTCGGCGACCCCTGCTGGGAGGGGATGGCCGGGCGGGCGCTGGCCCTGCTGGCCCTGCACGATGGGGACGCGACGGCGGCCGGCGAGTGGATCACCGATGCCAGGCGCCGCTGTGACCGGGTGCCCGACCGCTACGTCTGGGTCTCCGGGTTCGTCGCCCTGGGCCACCTGGAGATCGCCGCCAGCCGCGAGCCCGAGCTGGTCCTGCCCCTGGCGCGGCGGCTGTACCGGGAGGCCACCCGGACCGACCTGCCCGAGTTCATCGGCTGGGCCCTCGTCTACCAGGCCGAGGCCGGCGACCAGGCCAGCCTGGCGCTGGCCAGGACTGTCGCCCGCGAGGTCACCAACCCGGCCCTCCAGGCTCGCGCCGAAGCCCTGAGCTGAGCCGACCTCAGCTCACGCCCTCGGGCAGGACCTGGCCGCCGTCGATGATCAGCGTCTGGCCGGTGATGTAGCCGGCCTCGGCCGAGGCCAGGAAGCGCACCGCCCAGCCCACGTCCTCCGGTTCCCCGACCCGCCCCAGCGGGATGGCCCCGAGCATGCGCTTCTCGTGCTCCGGCCCGAGGTCGTCGAAGCCCGGCGTGCGGATGTTGCCCGGCAGCACCGCGTTGATCGTGACGCCGGACCGGGCCACCTCCAGCGCGGCCGAGCGCATCAGCCCGAGCAGCGCCGCCTTGGTCGCGCCGTAGTGCGCGTAGCCCGGCTGGCCCACCACCGATCCGGTGATGGAGGAGGTGAGCACGATGCGGCCGTAGCCCTGGGTCAGCATCTGCGGCAGGCAGGCCTGCATGGCCAGCATCGCGCCCCGCACGTTCACCGCCATGATGTGGTCGAAGTCGGCGGGGGTCAGGTCGCGCAGCAGGATCTGCGGGTAGATCCCGGCGTTGGCGGCCAGGATGTCGATGCGCCCCCACCGGTCTATGGCCGCCGCCGCCAGCCGCGCCATGTCTTCCGGGTCGGTCACATCAACGCCGATGTCCAGCACCTCTCCGCCGTCACCGCCGTCACCGCCGGCCCCGTTCTCCCCGCCCAGCCGCGCCGCCGCGGCCCGCGCCCGGTCCGCGTCCAGGTCGGCGATCACCACCGCGGCGCCCTCGCCGCGCAGCACCCCGGCGATGCCCAGCCCGATGCCGCTCCCCGCGCCGGTCACGATGGCGACCTGCCCGTCCAGACCCTTCACGTCTACCTCCGACTCGTCGTGACCCGGTTCCCGGCCTCGACCGACCGGACGAAGACCTTCTCCCCGCCGGCTGCTCCCCGGCCAGGAGCCCGAGCAGCTCCTCGTCATGATCCTCGCCGCGGGCCGCGAACCGGCGGTTATCGCCCTCCAGCCGCCCGACAACGATGCCGACCCGGCTGCCGTCGCGCCGGTACCGGATCGTGAACGTCTCGATAATGGCCGGGCCGTCCGCCCGCAGCGCCTGCCCGGCCGGCGCCCAGCCGTCGACCTCCGCCTGGAGCTCGGCGCTGTGGTCCGGTGTCCAGGGCGCCGGGCTGGTCGAGTAGACCCCGGCCGAGTACTTGCTCATCATCCCGCCGTTCGCCCCGACCAGCCCGAACGAGCCCGGCTCGTCGCGGGCCCGCCGCACGATCTCGGCGATGGCATGCGCCGAGTAGTTGTTGCCCGCGCCGCCGAAGAACGGCAGCCCGCCGGTCACCGTCAGCCCCCGCGGATCGTCGGTGGCCAGGCCCAGCCCGTCGCAGATGTTGAACACCGGAGCCGGGAAGCAGCTGTACAGGTCCATCGCCGCCAGCTCGGCCAGTCCGATCCCGGCCACCTCCAGCGCGTGCCGGACCGCCAGCACCGCCGCCGGGCTGGCCGACAGGTCCGCCCGGTCCAGCAGGTCCCGCTCGCGCAGGTCGGCGTGGCCGCGCAGGAACACCCAGCGCTCGGCGGGCACGCCCAGCCGCCGCGCCGCCGCCGCCGACATCAGCAGCACCGCCGCGCCCTGGTTCACCTTCTCCCTGGCCACGATGTACCGCGTGTACGGGTCGGCGATCGGCCGGTTCTCCGCGGTCGGCGTGACCAGCTCCGCCGCGCCCCGCTCCACCGGCGCCGCCGCGTGCGGGTTAGCCGCCGCCACCCGCGTGAACGGCGCGAACAGCGCGCCCATGGCCGCCGCGTACTCCGCGCGGGTCAGCCCGAGCCGGGCCCGGCGCGCGTTGTCGATCAGCGCGTACTGGCTCGGCGCGCCGGCCAGCCCGTGCGCCGCCAGATGGGGCGACACCAGGCCGCTCAGCCCGTACCCGCGATCCTCCAGGCCGCCAGCCGCGTGCTCGGCGAAGTCCGGCCGGTCCGGCGCCTCCGCGTATCGGGCGGCCGTCGAGATCGCCTCGGCCCCGAACACCAGCGCGACCTCGCTGCCGCCCCCGGCGATCGTGCCCGCCAGCTCGGTCACCAGGTGCTGCGGGCCCTGCCCGCCGCCCACCTCGAGGATGGCCCGCGCCGGATCGGCGTCCAGGCGCCGCATGACCGAGCGGGGAAAGTTGTCCGAACGGCCCAGCGGGGCCCGGGCCTGAGGATGGGATATCTCAAACTGACGTACCCCGGCGGCGGTGTCGATCGCTGCCGCGATGTCGTCCGGGCTGGCTCCGGTGTCGGTCAGCGCCGCCCAGGCGGCGGCGCTGGCTAGCTCGGCCGCGGACCGGCGCAGGTAGCCGGGGGCGCCGAGGCGCTCCGACACCTGTCCGACGCCCACCACAACCGGCGTGCGCGGGTCGAGGCCGGCGCCGCGCGGTGCGTTCATCAGGTGCCCTCCCAGCAGCTGCCGGCAGGCTGGCCAGGCTCCGGCCCGACGGTCACGCTACTGCCAGGTACCTGTAGCTAGGCCGCGACCTCCGGGAAGGCTACCGGGCTGCGGTTGCCGTTCTGGTCCACGGCCCGCAGGCCGAACTGGACATTGTCCTTGGAGATGTTGAGCGTGACGCTGGTGACGTTGCCCACCGGGATCGTCTCGGTCCAGTCCGGGGACGTGGTCTCACGGGACACGACCTCGTACCCGGCCAGGTTCGACTCGGGGTTGGCGTTCCAGCTCAGGCTGGTGAGGTTGGTGCCGGCCAGGGTAGGCGGCGGCGTGGTGTGGATTTGCACGTTCTTGGGCGTGCTGGGGCTGGAGGCCAGTGCCCACAGCGCGGCCGCGTTGATTCCGGCCACCCGGGCGACGTAGTCGAAGTCCACGTACTGGATCAGGTCCCCGAACTGCACGCCGTTCTGCACCTGGACGTTCTGGTGCTCGTGGTCGAAGTTCTCCCGCGGCTCGGTGAACCGTGCCGCGGCATAGCCCTGACCCTGGAACGACACGTGGTCGCTGCCGCGCAGGTACCGGTCACGCCGCCAGATCAGCCGGACGTTCATCCCGGTCAGCTCGAACGGCGCGACCTCCGCCACGTAGCGCCCCAGCTGCCGCGACAGCCCGTCGTTCTCGCCGCCGACCGACTGCATGATGGCGATGTCGTTGGCGGTCGCGGCGGTCGGGATGCCCTCCAGGAACATCCGGACCGTGAACGGGTCCGGCCTCATGCCGTCGAAGGAATGGCTCGCGCCGATGATGTCGTTGCTGAACATGCCCTGCACGTCATCGCCCGCTGCGGCCATCTGCTGGGCCATGAACGTCGAGCCGTACAGGCCCTGCTCCTCGCCATCGACGGCGGCGAAGATGATGGTGCCGGGGAACTGCTTGGTGGCGAACAGCCGGGCCAGCTCGAGCACCGCCGCGACGCCGGAGGCGTCATCGTCGGCACCCGGCGCGTCGCTGGTGAAGTCCTCCACGTTGGTGCACCGCGAGTCCAGGTGGCCGGTCATGACGTAGAACCGCTCCGGGGACGCGGTTCCCTTGAGCGTCGCGATGACGTTGGTGATGGTGGTGGGCACGGGGATGTTGCTCGCGACCGGCTGCGTGAACGTCTGCTGCTGCACCGTCATGTTGCCGTTCGAGGTGGCCGCGATGGCCTGCATCTGCTCGGTGACCCAGTTGACGGCGGCGCCGATGCCGCGGTTGGGGTCGGTCTGGCTGGAGGCGGTGTGCCGGGTGCCGAACTGGGTCAGCCGCAGGATCGTGGCATGGATCCGGTCCGGGTCGATCTGCCGGATTAAAGCCCGCAGGTCAGGGTCGATGCGGTGCCGGACCAGTGGCTTGCGGCCGGCTGCGGCGGCCGCGCCGGTGGTAGCCGCGCTGGCCGTACCGGCCAGCGAGACCAGGGGCGCCGCGACCGCCCCGGCCGCCGAGGCGGACAGGAACACGCGGCGGGTGGTGCCCTTGCGGGCAGGAACCTCGTTGTTCTCCATGCCCCGAATCAATGACGAAACGCGACACACGTCAAGCAGTTCGGCAAGGCTCGCGTAGCAAGAACACCCGACGGCGGCGCGACGGCGCGGCCAAGCCGGGCGGTCCTCGACGCCAGCCCATCGGCCGCCCGCTACGGTGTCCTACGTGTCTACCCCGCGCGGCCCGAGCCCGGAGATCCTGGCCTGGTGGCGGGGCGGCGAGCAGACGCTGGCCGCCGCCGTCGACGCCCTGCCCGACGCCGACCTGGCCGGGCCGTCGCTGCTGCCGGGCTGGACCCGGCAGACGCTGCTGGCCCACCTGGCCCGGAACGCCGACGCCCTAGTCAACCTGCTCACCTGGGCCCGCACCGGGGTCGAGACGCCGATGTACGCCTCGGCGGACGCCCGCGACGAGGAGATCGCGCAGACCGCCGCGCGGCCCGGCGCCGAGGTGCGGGCCGAGTTCGCGGCCAGCCAGGCCGGGCTCGCCGCGGCCGTCGGGCAACTGCCGGCCGCCGCGTGGCAGGCGCAGGTGCGCACCGCCCAGGGCCAGCTGGTGCCCGCCACCGAGGTGCCGTGGATGCGCGTCCGCGAGACCTGGGTCCACGCGGTCGACCTGGCCGGCCCGGTGACCTTCGCCGACATCCCTGGCGAGGTCGCCAGCGGGCTCATCGAGAACATCACCACCGGCTGGCGCGGCCGCGAGGACGTCGCCGGGCTCACGTTCGCGACCACCGATACCGGCCAGCGCTGGGGCGTTGGCCGCCGCGTCATCAGCGCTCCCCGCGCCGACCTGCTGGCCTGGATGGCCGGGCGCGGCAGCGCTGACGCGATCCAGTTCGACGGGCCACCCGTGGCCGCGCCGCCGTGGCTGTAACTCCTAGCCGGACGCGACGGCGGGCCGGGCCGCGGCGGCGTACTCCTCGGCGGGCAGCAGCCGCAGCCCGCCGCCGAGCCGGATGACGCCGGGCAGCTCGAATCTCATCGACCGCGACGCGACCGGCTGGTCCTCGATGGCCAGCGTGACGGTGACCTCGCACTCCCCGTCGTGCAGGGCGACCAGCCGGCCGGCGCGGATCTCCGGGAGCATGGCCCGGATCTCGTACTCCAGCGTGAGGCTGAACTGGACCCTGGCCACGGGCCGATCGTCGACCAGAATGTCGATATAGGGATCCTGCGTGACACTGACCTGGAAGGGCAGCAGGTCCTGCAGGGTGATGCCGCCGGGCGCCTGGAGGCTGCGCCGCGCAGCCTTGATGAGCTCCTGATGCAGGCGCCAGGCGCCGATCAGCACATCGACCAGGTTGACGTCGAGCAGTTGCGCCGCGGCCCCGGCAATCTGGCCGGCCGCCACTTCATGGACGGCGCGGGGCAGGTTGTCCAGGACCCCGCCGAGCTGCTCCCCGAGCTGCTGTTCGAGCTGCCGGGGCAGGTCATCGGCCCCTGGCGCACCCGCGCCGAAGAGCAGGCTGAATGCGCTGTCCGGGCGGGCCGGCGCCTCCTGCGTCATGACCGCACCTCCTTGATCGTCGTACTGGCCGGGCAGCGATGTGGCTCGATGCGCACGGCGTGCGCCGCTCCTGCTCCCGTGACCCGGACGACCGGGATGGCCACCGGGCCCGGATGGGCCTCCGTGCGCACCCGGGGCGCCGCCCCCGCTGAGGACCGGGCGCGCAGCCAGCGCCGGGCCGCGCCCACCGCCGCCGCGACCGCGGCCAGGATGATGACCGCCCACGCCAGCAGCGGCAGCCCGCCGGGCGGCGTGTCAGTTCGCCTGACCGGGCCCGACTTGCTGGCGTGCGGCCCGCCGGGGCCGGTGCCGCCGGCCAGCGTGACATGAGCCTCGTCGGACCGCGCGCTCTCACCGGCCCGGCTGACCGCTGACACCGTGAAGTAGTACGTGGACCCCGCCTTGAGGCCGGTAACGCGGTCGCTGGTAGCGATCACCGGAGATTCGTTCAGCGGAGTGGCTGACTCGCCACCCGGACTGGTGCCCACGAAGACCTCATAGCCCTCGGCGCCCGGGCCGGACGAGGCGTCCCAGGTCAGGTTTACCTGCGTCTGGCCGGCCGCGACGGCGACCAGTCCGGTCGGCGCCCCCGGCACGGTCAGCTGGCTGGCCGTCGCGGCGTGCGCCTCGGCCGACGGCGAGCTCTGCACCGTCGTGCAGCCATCGGAGCACTGCTGGTAGACCGCCGTGACCGTGAAGTAGTAGGTGGTCTGGGCGGTGAGGTCAGGGACGGTATAGCTGGTGCCCGGCAGGGGGGAGCCATTGACCGGGGTCGCCGACTCGCCGCCGGAACTCGTTCCGGCGAAGACGTCGTAGCCCTCCAGGCCCGGCCCGGATGCCGGCGGGGCGTCCCAGGTCAGGCTCACCTGCGTCGGGCCGACTGGCGCAGCGGCCAGCCCGGCGGGCGCCGCGGGCAGGGTGGTCGCCGACGCCTCGGGCGACGGCGCGCTGCAGTCGCCTCGCTCGGAGCAGGACGGATAGACGGCCCGGACGATGAAGTAATACGTGGTCCCGGGCGTGAGACCGGTGACCGGGTAGCTGGTGGCGGTCAGCGGGGCGTCGTTCAGCGGGGTGGCCGACTCGCCGCCGGGACTGATTCCCTCGAGGACGTCATAGCCCTCGAGCGCCAGGTGGGACGGCCCCGGAGGATCCCAGCTCAGGTTGACCTGGGTGCTGCCGGCCGGGACGGCGGACAGGCTCGGCGGTCCCGGAACCGCGATCGCTCCCTCGGCCGGGGCCCGCCCGGCCAGGATCAGCGCCGCCATCAGCAGTCCCGGCAGCGCATACCGCACCGGCACGTGGGCTGACCTGGTCATGCGGGCCTCCAAGCTGCCCGCTCCCGTCGGCCGCTGTCGTCGGCACCCGCGGTCGGGCGTGCTCTAGGCGAATCTCTTCCTGCCCCTGCGGAGCAGCGCGAGCCGGGCCTGATACACCGCCGCCAGCCAGGACCTCAGCCGGACCCAGTTCCTAGCGGAGCTGGTCGGGATGCGGGATGACGCGCCGCCGGGCCCGGCTGACGACGATCGCGCGGTCGGCCACGGCGCCGAGCGAGCCGAAAATCACGCCGATGACGGCGGCGAAGACGGCCAGGCCCGGGGCGGTCGCTTCCAGCGACTGGTTGATGTAGGCGCGCATCGAGGTCAGGCCGCTGGCCCGGAATCCGTCGATCTTGGCCGTCTGCTGCATGACAATCGGCAGGAAGGCGTTGTCGATCACGACGAAGGTCGCCATCCCGAGCACCGCGACAACGAGGCCCGCCGCCAGGCCCGCGACGATCCGCGGCCCGCTCCCGCCCGCGACGCGCCGGGCCACGGCGCCTGCCGTCATCAGCATGACGATGAGGTAGGCGTTCATCGTGAGCACGCCGAGCGAGCTGTCCTGCCGGTCTGCGAAGACCACGTTGTCCAGGTACTGCCCGATGCCCAGCGGGATCCACCCGACGGCCGCGACCAGCGCGGCTCGCCCGGCCGCGCGACCGTAGCCGGCCAGCTCGGGCGGCGGGAGCAGAGCGACCCGGACCGCACCGACGACCAGCCGGGCCCGGCCCCGGCGGGACAGGACGTAGTCGAGTTCAGCGATCATCGCCTGGCCGAAGGCCCGGCGGCTCGGCGGCATCAGGGCGGTCAGCAGTTTCAGGAGCCGCCGGGCGACGCCGCCCATCAGACACCGTCCGGCTGCGACTGGCCCGCCAGGCGGCCTATGGCGGCCGACGGCCGCGAGGCCGTGGCCGACCTGGCGGCCGTTGCGGCCGTTGCGGCCAGCTCGAGCCCGCCCGCGGTCAGCCGGTACAGGTGGCGCGCGGGCGCCCTGCGGCGGGGCCTCCTCCCACCGGGCCTCCAGGAACCCGCGGTCGGCCAGCCGGACCAGGATCGGGTACAGCGACCCGGCCTTCAGCTCAGTCTCGGCGCCCAGCTCATACCCGTACCGCCAGCGCCGGGGGTCGGCCGCCAGCGCGGCGAGCACCTTCGTCGTCTGCGGGGACGGGATCCGGTTCCGCGGCATGCTGGGAGTCTATATGCATAGAGTTTGCCCGCCGGAAGCCAGGGCCGCGTTGCCCGCCATAACTCTTTCTATATAGAGTTACTGCCCACGTGCTCCCCCGAGAGGTCCGGTGTGATGGTCATACTGCTTGCCGCCCTGGCGATCGGGGGCCTGGCCTGGCTGGTGCGGCTCCATCGGCGGGAGAGCGCTCTGGCCGGAGGCGCTCCGCCCAGGTTCCCGGACGGGCTGCCCGTCGGGCCGCCCGTCCCGCGCGGGCATCTGTCCCGCGGGCGCATCGTCGTCTCCGGGCTGACGAAGGAGTACCGGGGAATCACGGCGGTAGACCACCTGTCGTTCGTCGTGGAACCGGGGCGCGTCACCGGCCTGCTGGGGCCGAACGGCTCGGGCAAGACCACCACGCTGCGGATGCTGCTCGGCCTGGTCGGGCCGACGGCCGGCACCGCGGCAGTCGGCGGCCTGCGCTATGAGGAGCTGGCCGAGCCGATCCGCCGCGTCGGCGGTCTGCTCGAGGCCGGCGGTGCGCACGAGGACCGTACCGGCCGCGATCACCTGCGCATCATCTGCCTAGCGGCCGGGATCTCGCTGGCGCGGGCGGATGAGGTCCTGGAGATGGTCGGGCTCACCGCGGCCGGCCGCCGCAGGTTCCGGGGATACTCCCTCGGGATGCGGCAGCGGCTGGGCATCGCCACCGCGCTGCTGGGCGACCCGCAGGTGCTGATACTGGATGAGCCGGGCAACGGGCTGGACCCGGAGGGGATCCGGTGGCTGCGCGGCGTGCTGCGGGCGCTGGCCGCGGGCGGGCGCACGATCCTGCTGTCCAGCCATCTGCTCGCGGAGATGGAGCAGCTCGCCGACGACCTGGTCATCATCGCGTCCGGGCGGCTGATCGCCCAGGGCACGGTGGCCGCCATCATCGGCTCGATGACGCAGGCCAGCCGCACGCTGGTGCGGACTCCCCAGCTGGCCGCGCTAGCGGCCGAGCTCGGCGGTGGGACCATCGTGACGCCGGCCAGTGCGGACGACGTCTACATCACCGGGGTCGGGGCCGCCGCGATCGGCGACGCCGCCCGGCGAGCCGGGGTTGCCATCCATCAGCTGGCTACCCAGCACCCGGACCTCGAGGCGGCGTTCCTGGAACTGACCGCGGGAAGGGACGCGATCCGGTGACCGTGCGCAGCCTCGCGCCGGGCCGGGCGCGCGCCAGCGGCGCCAGGTCGCTGCGCCTGGTCCGGGCCGAGATCATGAAGGTCCGCACGACGCGGTCCTGGTGGCTGTTCCTGGCCGGCTTCACGCTGTTCACCGCGGCGGCCCTGACCAGCAACGGGTTCAGCCATCACTACCAGCTCTACCCGCAGCAGGACCTCCCGGACCGGGCGCAGGCGCTGGCCCAGACAGCCCGGGCGCGCACGCCCGCAGGCGCGGCGGCGATCGCCGCCAGCATGATGACCTCGGGCCAGATCCTGAGCGTCCTGTTCGCGATGCTCCTCGGCATGCGCGCCGCCACGGACGAGTTCGCGCAGCACACCGCGGCGGCGACGTTCATGACCGTCCCGCGCCGGGCCAGGGTCATCGTGGCCAAGCTGACCGCAGTCATCTGCCTCGGCGCGCTCTTCTGGCTGGTCGCCACGGTCGCCAGCGGGGTGACCACGGCGTTCTTCCTGCACGGTCAGCACGTCAGCACGTCACTAGCCAGCTGGACCGTGATCCGCCCGGTGCTGCTGAGCCTGCTCGCGTTCGCCACCTGGGCCATCCTCGGCCTGAGCCTCGGCACGCTCATCCGCAGTCCGGCCGCCGCGGTGATCGCGGGCCTGGCCGGCTATGCGGGCGGATTCGCGGCCGCGGAACTGATCTCGCGCCTGATCTACAACCTGGACCGCCAGGCCTGGATACCCGGGGCTTCGGTCCTCGCTCCCGCCGTCGCGACCGAGGTGATGATCAGCCCCGGGCGGGCTTTCCCGCACGCCCCGGCCTCATGGGCCGGCGCGCTTATCATGGCCGGGTACGCGCTGGCTCTCGCCGCCGCCGCCATCACCGTGATTCGCCGGCGCGATGTGACCTGACGATGCGCCGGGCAGGCGTCCTGGCGCCGCTCCACCGGCGCGCAGCCAGGCCACCATCTCCCGCTGGTGGCTGGCGCTGGCCGCATCAAGAGGGGTGCTGCCGTCCCAGGGCGCCGGCCAGTCCCGGTCGGCACCCTGGGCGAGCAGATAGCGAGCGGTGTCCAGCTGGCCAGCCCGGCATGCGTTCCAGAACGCTCCGGACAGCTCATCGGGACCTGGCGGCGGGCTGGCCTCGACCAGCGCGGTCACCGCGTCCAGCAGGCCCAGGACGGCCGCGTGCGGCAGCCCCGTCTCGGCACCGCGCTCCCAGAGCCGCCGCACCGCGGCCCACTGCGCGTAGCCGAGCGCCGACCAGATCGGTGTTCCGTCGTTGATGGATGATCCCGGATGCTCGATGTCGGCGCCCGCGTCCAGGAGCGCCTCGATCAGGACGACGTCGTCGTTGCTGGCCGCCCAGTGCAGCGGGGTCTCGTGGTGCCACATGTCCCGCGCGTGGGCATTCAGGTCGGCCCCGGCCGCCGCCAGCGCGTTCACCACGGCCGCCGCGTTCGGGAGGTGACCGGGCGCGTCGGCGAAATGATGCAGCGGAGTGATCCCGTTGATCCGGCATGACGCCAGGCCGGGATCGGCGCCGAGCATCCGCGTCAGCGCCTCGGCATCGCCCAGCTTGGTGACGCGCAGCAGCTCGAACGCCGCCTGGTCGCTGTCGGGCAGCGTGCGGGCCTTCGGCGCCGGCGATCCGGGCGGCCCGGCTCCCCCTTCGGGCAGCGGCGAGCCGAACAGCAGCAGGTTGCCGTCCGGGTCGATATGGGCCAGCTCGCGCATCCGGTAGTCGGTGTCACGCACCGGGCGGCCCTGGCCCGCGCCCGCCGCGTTGAGTTCCTCGTTCATGACGTCGGCGTCCTCGACCCCGATGTACACCCAGGTGGCGGTCCGGCTCGGATCGTGGTCGGGCTTCACGGCGAAGTGCAGCTCGATGCCATCGCGCTCGGCAATGGCGAAGTCCGCCTCGGCCAGCGAGGGCGCTCCCGGCGCCTTGAAGGTGAACCCGAGGCGGCGGTAATGCTCGACCGTGCGGGCCAGGTCGGTGGTGGGCATCCCGGGCGCCACGCTCAGGCACCGCCCGGCCGGCACCTGGAAACTCCGCTGCTGGTCAGCCACGTTCGGTCCGCTCCTTGATCCGTCCCAGCGCGGTCAGCCCCGCGCGCAGTCCCGCTAGCTCGTCTGGCGAGAGCGCCTCGGCCAGCTCGGCCTGAACCTCGTCAATCCCGGCGCGGATGGCCGCCGCCGCGGCGCGGCCCCGGTCGGTGAGCACGATGTTCATCCGCCGGCGGTCGTCGGGGTTGATCTCCCGGCTGAGGTACCCGCGCAGCACCAGCGTGTCGATCAGCTGGCTGGCTGCCTGCCGCGTGACGCCCAGGCTGCGGATCAGCTCGACGGCCGACACCGCCGACCGTGGCAACGTCGGCGTTTCCGCGGAAACGCCGGCCGGTCTGGGGGCGGCCAGCCCGCCTAGTACGAATGGCCCGTTCCGGGGCAGGTCATCGAAGCCCGCGGCGGTCAGGTGAGCGCTGATGGTGTTGCCGTAGCCGCCCCGCGCCCGCACCAGCAGCACGAGGATCTCCTCGTCTTCGGCGCCTCGGTACGACACAGCAGGACGTTACGCGGTCCCCTCCTCGACTGTCAAGTCTCTTGTCAGTCAAGTGCCTTGCGCGAACCGCTCCGCCCCGGAGGCGCTTTATGGCATCTAGTACTCCAGCCGTAGATCGTTATGTTGCATGGTCTTGGGTTTTTTGCCGCTGGTAGTGGCAGGTCCGGGCGCGGTACTGGTGGCGGCGTCGCCAGTGTGACCAGCGGAGGCGGTGCCCGGCGTCGCGGCCCGGTGGGGCAGTCACTGCGGCGAGGAGGCGGGCGATCTCGTTGCGAGTCAGAGGGATCTGCCCGGCCGCGGCTGGGCCGCGGGCGGATTCGATGGCGGCGGCGATGGTGAGGACGGCGGCGCCGGGCATGGCCAGGGTGACCCACCGGTACCAGGAGGTCCAGCGGCGCACCTGGTGCTCATCCAGGCCGGTCAGGCCCTTGCCGGCCTGGAAGTTCTCCTCGATCGTCCAGCGAAGCCCGGCGACCTTGACCAGGGCGGCCAGCGTGACCCGCTGCGGGGAGTAGCAGTGGTAGAAGGCCAGTTCCCCCGTGCTTCGGTTCCGGCGGATTAGCCGGCACCGGTGTCCGGGGCCGGGGTTGCTGATGGTGACCCGGGCCCAGTCGTACCACCGGTGTCCCTTGGCACCATCACCCGTCCCCCGTCTCATCCACCACCAGCACCGCGCCGGGATCACCCAGCTGCTCCACGACGTAACTGCGCACGTCGTCGCGGACCCCGCCGGCGTCCCGCCGGGCCCGGGACAGCAGGTGCTGCATCCCGTCCGGAGTCCGGTCCCCGGCATGCTCGGCGATCGTCCAGCAGTTCTTGCGCGGCAGCTCGGCCAGCAGGCCCAGCACGAACGCCCGGGCCCGGCGCCGCGGCTCCACCCGGCTGAACCGGGCACCGGCCTCGGGTCATCAGCTCATCGAATGTCCCCAGCCAGCGGCCAGGGCCTACGCTGGGGCCAGCGGCCGCCAGAAGATCATCGCGAGTCGTCACAAACCCAGATGATCAGACAGCGGCCGCCCCGTCTCTCCGGTACCGGCACCCAAGATCTACGGCCCGGGCGGCAGGCAAGGCTGCATCACGTCCAGCCGCGGCCGGGGTAGCATCCGCCTGCCATCTCACACCCGGGAGCCCACATGCGACGAGGCGAGATCTGGTGGGTCGAGTTCGACGAGCGACGGCCTGTCGTGCTGCTGTCGGAAGACGAGCCATCCAGGTTCCGGGCAATGCAGGTCGTCGCTCCAGCGGATACCGACATCTCCGGCTGGGGAATCGAGGTGGCAGTCGGCGTCCCGGAAGGACTGCCCTTTGAAGGCGTGCTGCGGTTCGCGTTCCCGTGGCCGGGCTTTACCCCGTGCACCTGGCTGACCACCCTGAGCCGGGACGACCTGATCGAGCGGGCAGGCGCAGTGTCCACCGCCAAGCTCAGCGAGATCGACGACGCACTGCGTGCCAGCGAGCAAAGGACGGAGTGGACCCCGGCCGCGGCGGCCAGGCTCAGCGAGATTAAGGATTCCCTCCGTCGGCGGACTCAGGCAGACAAAGAAGGAACGGACGCCCACGCTGACGAAGGTCGATCTCGTCCGCACGACCGACGGTCCGCGCCGCCTCAGCAACAAGATCACGATCTACGGCTGGAGTACTAGGTCACCGCGGTGGCAGACTCAGCATTCTGGGCACCTGAGATCAATGGAAGGACGCGCTGCTCCATGGCAAACAAGGCCGAGCCTGTGAGGCAGTGTTGAGAGCGTCAGAAGCGAACACACGACGCACCTACCGCATAGCCGAGAGCCTGCTGACGATCGATTTCGGCAGCGTTCTCGACGTCGGGGCGGAGGTGGTGGTCAGCTCTGACGACTATCAGCTGACGATGGGCGGCGGCGTATCTGCCGCGATTCGAATGGCGGCCGGCAATGCGCTGGTACTGGATGCCTCAAAAGCAGTTCCTAGAGAGGAAGGAGATATAGTCGTCACGACAGCCGGAGCATTGCCTGCGCGGTATGTGTTCCACGCGGTCACAATTGGCCCGCGCAAGTGGGTGGACCGGACCTACAGGCCAGATATTCCCAGACTCATACGGCGCGCCACGCTCAGTTGCCTCGAGCTTATGATGCCACTGGGCGTGAGGTCAATCGCTTTCCCTGCCCTGGGCACAGGAACCGCCGGCTATCCCACCAATGCCTCGGCAGCTGCCATGGCCGAAGTGATCAACGACGTGCTCAGCAGTACCTCCTGGCCGCTACGCGTATCCATCATGCTGATGCCGCACGGTCCGGCCTCGCCAATGAAGTACTTGTCTTTCTTTGAAGAATTCGCCCGGCGCGTACCGGTTGTTGCCGCTAAGGAAGCCTCACCAGCGCCGCCACGACATGTTGACCCGCCAGCTTTGGCGATGTCAGACCTCCTTGAGCTTGAAAAGCAGCGGCAGACACTCGAGCAAGAGATTATTGATCTTCAGCAGGGCGAGAGAGATCCGGAACGTGAAGCGGAACTCCGGGCATCCTTGCAGCAGAATACAGACGAGCGCCTGCTCGCGGCGCAGCGTGACCAATCGAAGCGGCGTAAGGCCGCCTCGGTGTTTATTTCATATGCCCACGCGGATGAGGAACTGCGCAACAAGCTCTACGATCATCTTGGAGGGCTACGTCACGGCGGATATATCAAGGACTGGTACGATGGCGAGATTATCGCGGGCCAGGAATGGGCACCGGAGATCTCGCGCCATCTTGAGCAGGCCGATATTATTCTCTTGCTGATAACATCCAGTTTTCTTGGCTCCGAGTTTATAGGGCGGGTTGAGCTGGCCACGTCGCTGGACCGGCATCGCCGCGATGGAACGATCGTCGTTCCGGTGATCCTGAAACCAGCGGATTGGCAAAGCACTCCGCTGGCCAACCTCCTGGCCCTTCCGAAGGGTGGCAAGGCTGCTAGTACCTGGCGGCCTGATCCAGAAGAGGCATACGTAGATATCGCGCATGGCCTGCGTCGCGTGATTGACGAATGGCGAGCAGGCAAACGCTGATCAGGCCAGCAGGGCCTGGCCCCAGTGCTGGCCGGGGCGCAGGCCGGGCGGGCAGGCGAAGACGGCGCTGCCGGTGTGGTGGATGTACTCGTTGAGCGCGTCGGCGGCCAGGGCCGGTCTGCAGCTGGATGAACTGGGCCGGGGTTCTTCATGAACGCGATGAAGAACAGGCCGCCGAGCAGGGTGCCGGCCTGCGGGTCGATGCCGTCGGTGAAGGAGTAGCCGCGGCGCAGGATGCGCGTCCCGCTGGTTGTGCTCGGGGCTGGCCAGCCGGATGTGCGCGTCGGGCCGGGATCGACGGGCTGGCCGTCGGGCCGCGGGCGGCGAAGTCGGGCCGGGTGAACTCGGTCGCCGCCGGACAGCGGGGCGCCGGTGACCTTGGCCCGGCCGATGACGTTCTCCTGGTCGCGCAGGTAGTCGCGATCCCAGTTCTCGATGAACATCCGGATCTTGCGGGCGACCAGGTAGCTGCCGCCGCGCAGCCAGGGCTGGTCGGTCTCGTCGGCCGACCCAGACGTAGTCGTCCATCAGCCGGGTCTGCTCGGCCTTGATGTTGCGGGTGCCGTCCTTGAACCCGAGCAGGTTGCGCGGGGTCGCCTGCGCGGTCGTGGTGGTCGAGGTGCGGCCGAAGCCGAGCTCCATCCAGTTGTGCTCGACCACGCCCATGCCGAGCCGGGCCAGGTTGCGCACGGCGTGGAAGGCGACGAGCGGGTCGTCGGAGCAGGCCTGGATGCACAGGTCGCCGCCGGTGTAGTCGGGGTCGAGGTTCTCGTTGGGCAGCGGCGGCAGCGCGGCCAGCGCGGCGGGCGTGCGGGCGGCGAGGCCGAAGCGATGGTCGAACAGCGACGGCCCGTAGCCGAGCGTGATGGTCAGGCGGGACACCGGGGAGCCGACGGCCTCGCCGGTGTCGACCGGCGGGGCGTAGCGGCGCGTGTCCTCGCCGACCAGCTGGCCCGCGGTCATCCGGGCCGCGGCCGCGGTCCACTCGCGCAGCAGGTCGCGCAGGTCGGCCCGGCTGGCGCCGGCCACGACGTTGAGGACGCCGAACGCCAGCCGGTCCTGGGCCGGGGTGGCGATGCCGGCCTGGTGCGGCGCCGTAGAACGGGACGGTCTGGCCGCCGCCGGCCGGGTCCGGCGGGCGGGCGGCGTCGCCGCCGCGCGCGAGGTAACCGGCCAGGACTCGCCGCTCCGGCGGATCCCGCTCCGGCGAGCAGGGTCCGCCGGGACGGGCCGGGCGGCGGGCCGCCGTCACCGGCCCTCATCCGCTCACCTTCACCGCGAGCTCGGACAGCGACTCGGCGAGCGCGTTGACGGCGGCGGAGAGCTGGCGGCGCTGCCCGTTCAGCACGGTGGAG
This sequence comes from uncultured Actinomycetota bacterium, assembly GCA_963730265.1. Lineage (GTDB taxonomy): Bacteria > Actinomycetota > Actinomycetes > Streptosporangiales > Streptosporangiaceae > DASUBV01. The sequence goes on along the minus strand of CAVSRG010000009.1, from coordinate 1,067,908 downwards.
TACTCGACGTAGCCGGTGTCGTCGTAGCCGGGGGTGGCCTGGACCGGGCCAGCTGGCGTGGTGACGGCGCGCGTGCGCGGTGCCGGATCTGGGTCAGCAGCGCGGGGTCCGGTGCTGCAGGTAGGGCGTGAGCAGGCTGACGACCTCCATGGCGCCGTCGACGTTGGCCTGGAAGACGGGCAGGTCGGTGTTGGAGTACCGCTCCTCCTCGCCGGTGATCTTCGCGGTGGCGGCCTCGTTGATCAGGTCGGTGGCGCCGCTGGCCATCTCCAGCGGGTTGTACTGCGCGCTGCGCACCAGGCGTCAGCAGCTGCTGCTCGTGCTTCACCAGCGCCGGCGCACAGCGGCCGGCGCGCCGGTCAGGGTGTTGTCCTCCCAGAGCAGCTGCTCGATCCGGTGGAAGCCGATGAACTGGGACGTGACGGTGACCGGGTTCTCCCACCGGCCGTCGATCTGGGTGTCCAGGCTGCCCCAGATCTCGGCGACGGGCTCGATGCGCTCGTAGTAGACCCGGGCCTGCGGGTAGAGCATCTCGGCCTGGCTCTTGCTCCCGGCGTCGATGGCCTGGCAGAACGCCTGGGTGTGGGTGACCAGGGCGGCGGCGTTCTGGTCGACGTAGGCGGAGTAGCCGCGCACGGCGGCGGCCAGCTGCGGGCTGGACTGCCAGGACGGGCCGGTGGCCCGGCCGGTGACGGTGAGGTCCCAGTGCGCCTGCGCCGCGCCGGGGCAGCTGATCTCGTAGCGGCCGGGCTGGAGGTCGAGGGAGAAGCCGCCCGACAGGCCCGGCGTGAGGTTCTCCTGCTCGCCCAGGATCTTGGTCAGGTCGGAGGTCCGCAGCTCGGCCTCGGAGACGGCGTCGGCGTCCTGGTTGGCCACCGTGAACTCGACCTGCCCGGCCGGTGATCCTGGCGGGCTTCGGCGCGCACCCGGCCGGGGTCAGCGTCGATGTGACCGTGGCTGGTCCGGGCGGCGGCATCCCGTGGATGCCCGGCGATGCCGCCGGAACTCGGCGCCAGCGCCGTGGCGCATGCAGCTGGCGCACGCAGTGGCGATCGCGAGCCCGGCGATCTACCGCGCCGGTCCGCTCGAGTCGGCCCTACGGTCGGTGGCCGCTGGACAAGGACGCGTGTTCCCTGTCTGTCGGTCGTGCTGGCGCAGCCTGGCTGGCGCGGCCCGGCGCCGCGCGGGCCAGGCCACGATGAGCGCCATCGGCACCAGGTAGGCGAGCCAGGCGACGACCTCGATCCAGACCGGGTACGGGCTGGATGCCGAGCACGCCGGTGAGCAGCGACGACAGCGGCGTGCCCGGGCGCACCAGCCAGGACAGGTCGAGGGCCTGGGCCTGGCCGAGCGGTCAGCCAGCCGGCCTCGTTGGCGGTGTGGAACGCGGTCATCACCAGCCCGGCCGCGACCACGCACCAGGACCAGCCCGGTGACGCGGAAGAACCGGGCCAGGTTCAGCCGGACGCCGCCGCGGTAGATGCCGTAGCCGATCACGACCGCGACCAGGATCCCGATGCACGGCGCCGGCCCAGGAGGCCGTCGGCGTCGCCGGCGGCGTGGAAGGTGGCGAGCAGGAACACCGCGGTCTCGAAGCCCTCGCGCAGCACGGCGAGGAACGCCATCAGCGACCAGCGCCCGGCTCGAGCCCGGCCGCCAGCGCCGAGGCCGCGGCGCCCTCCAGGTCGCCCTTCAGGTCGCGGGCGTGCCGCCGCATGAACAGGATCATGTAGGTGACCATGGCGACCGCGAGCGCGCCGACGACGGTCTCCAGGCCCTCCTGCTGCGCGCTGCGGCAGGTCGGCGGAGACCACCTGGAGCGCGACCGCGATGCCGACGCAGATGACGACCGCCGACGGCGGTGCCGATCCAGACCTGGCGCAGCGCGTCCCGGCGGCCCTGCTGGCCGAGGAAGGCGGCGATGATCCCGACGATCAGCGCCGCCTCGAGGCCCTCGCGCAGACCGATCACGAACGTCGGCAGCACGCGGCGCCCCCTCTGCCTCAAAAACCTGCTGCTCCAGACCGGAAGCCCTGACCTCAAACTAAGGTTAGGCATACCTAAGTAAGGCATACCTAACCGTGACCGGCGGCGGCCTGTCAAGTACCGGGGGCGCCGCCGGCCACGCTCGGGCGCGAGCTTCCCGCCCGTGGTGCCCGCCTGACGCCTTAAGCAGAGCCCGGGTAGGTCACAGGGCGTGGCCAGGTGGGTATGTTGCCAGGTATGCACAGGTTGATGGACCTGGTCAGCGCCACTATCACCGCGCACGGACGGCACACCCAGGCCGGCGCACAGTGACGGCTATGCCGGGCGCGGCCGGGGCGGACGGCCTTCAGCAGGCCTACAGTGCCACGCAGGTCGGCGCCTGGGTCTGGGATCTGGGGCCGGGGCGGCTGACCCTGGACGAGCCCGCCATGGCCATCCTCGGCGTCGACCCGGAGACCTACGACGAGCACATCGAGACCTGGCTGGCCATGGTCCACCCCGAGGACGTCGGCTGGGTCACCGCCGCGCTGGACAAGGCGGTCAGCGCCCTGGAGCCGTACGACGCCGAGTACCGCATCCGCCGCCCCGACGGCAGCGTCCGCTGGCTGCAGATCCGGGGCCGGGTCGAGCCCGACGCCGACGGCAAGCCGGGCCGGATGCTGGGCACCGGGTGGGACACCACCGAGTCGCGGGTGGTCAGGGATGGCGTGCAGAGCGCGCTGCGCTACATGAGTGACGGGTTCCTGTCGCTGGACCGGGACTGGCGGATCACGTTCGCCAACGTCGAGGCCGAGCGGCTGCTCGGCTCGCTGCAGAACCTGACCGGCCGGGTGCTGTGGGACCTGCTGGTGATCCGCCGGGTACCCGGCCTGCAGGCCCGCTGCCGCAAGGCCGCGGCCGGGACCATCCCGACCGGCTTCGACGCGCCGTGGCCGGACACCGACCGCTGGTACCGGTTCCGGTTCGTCCCCGTACCGGACGGCCTGGCCTGGTACATCACCGACATCACCGAATCGCGCAAGCGGCTCGCCGATCAGGAGGCAGTAGAGCACGCGGCGGCCGAGCGGGCGACCCGGATCCAGGACCTGACCGCCGCGCTGGCCGAGGCGGTGACGTCGCAGGACGTGGTGACCGCCGTGGCCGAGCGGGTGCTGCCGCCGTTCGGCGCGGCCGGGCTGGTCATGCAGGTCATCGAGAACGACCGGCTGCGGGTGATCGGCGCGGTCGGCTACCCGCCGAGCTACCTGGAGCAGATCGACGGCCCGCTGCGGGAGATCGCGCCCGCCCATGAGGCGGTGGGCGATCACCGGCCGTGGTTCATCTCCTCACCGCGGGAGTACGCCCGGCGCTACCCGGAGTGGGTCCGGCTGCCGGCCCGCAGCAACATGCAGGCCTGGGCGTTCATGCCGCTGGTCGTCTCGGGCCGACTGATCGGCCTGTGCGTGGTCACCTTCGACCAGCCGCGGCGACTCACCTCCGGCGAGCGGGCCCTGCTGACCGCGCTCAGCGCCCTGATCGCCCAGGCCCTCGAGCGGGCCCGGCTGTTCGACGCCGAGCACGCCCGGGCCCAGGCCCTCCAGCGGGCCCTGCTCCCCCAGCAGCTGCCCGCGCTGCCCGCGGTGACCACGGCCGCCCGGTACCTGCCCGCCGGCCACGGCATGGACGTCGGCGGCGACTGGTACGACGTCATCCCGCTGTCCGCCGACCGGGTGGCCCTGGTCATCGGCGACGTGATGGGGCACGGCCTGCCCGAGGCCGTCGTCATGGGGCGGCTGCGCACCGCCGTGCAGACCCTGTCCGACCTCGAGCTGCCGCCCGACGAGATCCTCGGCCACCTCAGCGACCTGGTCTCCGGGCTGGGCGACGACTCGTTCGCCACCTGCCTGTACGCGATCTACGACCCGATCACCCGACTGTGCACCATGGCCAGGGCCGGCCATCCGCCGCCCGCCGTGGTCTGGCCCGACGGCACGGTGCACTTCGCGCCGACCGCGACCGATCCCCCGCTCGGCGTGGCCGTGCCGCCGTTCGAGGTCGTGGAGCTGGCGGTGCCCGAGGACGGCCTGCTGGTCCTCTACACCGACGGCCTGATCGAGTCGGCCCGGCGCGACACCGAGGCGGGCATGCGCCGCCTGGCCGAGCATCTGCGGGCCCACCACGGCGAGGACCTGGACCAGCTCTGCGAGAGCATAATCGGCGCGCTGCTGCCCGCCGACCAGCAGAGCTCCGACGACGCCGCGCTGCTGGTGGTCCGGGTCCGGGCCACGGACCCGGAGGCCATCGCGGCCTGGTCGCTGCCCGAGGACCCGCAGGCGGCCAGGGCCGCCCGCCAGCACGTGCAGGAACAGCTCGAGGCCTGGGGCCTGGAGGACCTGGCCCTCAACACCGAGCTGCTGGCCAGCGAGCTGGTCGCCAACGTGATCCGGCACGCCAAGGGCCCCCTCCAGCTCCGCCTGCTCCGCAGCCGCAGCCTGACCTGCGAGGTCTTCGACGGGAGCCTGACCACGCCGCGCATCCGCCGGGCGGCCTGGACCGACGAGGGCGGGCGCGGCCTGCAGCTCATCGCCGCGCTGTGCGATCGCTGGGGCACCAGGTACATGAGCACCGGCAAGAGCATCTGGACCGAGCAGTCCCTGCCCTGAGAAGGTGCAGTCATGGAGGCGGTGCCCGGCGTCGACACCAGCGTGGCCCACATAGCCCGGATCCAGAACTACCTGCGCGGCGGGACCGACAACTTTCCCGCTGACCGGGCCGCCGCCGAGCAGGCCAGGGCCGCCTATCCCGACCTGGTCTCCTCCATCCAGTCCAACCAGGCGTTCCTGGCCCGTGCGGTGCGCTACCTGGCCAGCCGAGGCCGGCGTCCGCCAGTTCCTGGACATCGGCACCGGCCTGCCCACCGCGGGCGGCGTGCACGAGATCGCCACGGACATCGCCCCGGGCTGCCGGGTGGTGTACGTGGACAACGACCCCGTGGTCCTAGCCCACGCCCGCGCGCTGCTGGCCGGCTGCCCGCCGGGCCGCGTCCGTTACCTCGACGCCGACCTGCGTGACACCAGCCGCCTGCTCGAGCAGGCCGCGGCCGCGCTGGACTTCTCCGCCCCGGTCGCGATCATGCTGGTCTCGGTCCTGCACATGGTCTCTGACGGCGACGGCCCGCACGCCCTGGTGGCCAGGCTGCTGGACGCCGCGCCCGCGGGCAGCTTCCTGGCCCTGACCCACGTCGGCGCCGACCTGGAGCCCGAGGCGACCGCCGAGATGGCCCGCCGGATCAACCGGCGGGTGGCCCGCCCGGCCATGCCCCGCGACTACGCGGCGGTGCTGCGGTTCTTCGACGGCCTTGACGTGCTCCCGCCCGGCGTGGTCCGGGTCCCGGAATGGCGGCCGCTGGCCCCCGGAGACGAGACCGCCCCCTCCACTCAGTGGGGCGGCGTCGGCCGCAAGCCCGGCCCCGCGCCCGATACCTCGGATAGGCCGTAGCACGGGCGGCCGGCGCCACCTCTCGCGCCGGCCGCCCGTGCCCCGGCGGTCCTCCTTCCTCAGCCCGAGATGCCCCAGGCGTCGTTCAGCGTCTGGGACACCGTGTCCCCGGCCGAGTCCGCGGCGTCGACCCGGACGCTGACCGAGCCGTCGGTCGCCGACCGCGCCGGGACCCGGTAGCTGGCCAGGAAGCTCCCGTCGTGCTCGCGGACGGTGTCCCGCAGCCAGGTCTTCCCGCCGTCGGTGCTGATCCACAGCCGCAGGCTGGTGACCCGGGCCGGGGCGACGGTGGCCTGATAGGCGGGCGTGACCTCGATCTGGTGCGTGGCTTGCGCGCTGACCGCGGCGTCCAGGCCGGTGAAGGCGTTGAACCGCAGGAAGATCAGCGGGTCGGGCGCGCACGGGGCGGTGGAGCCGGCGAACGCCGTCCCCACGCAGCCGAAGCCCGGCGGCGAGGACGTGACCGACGGCGCACCGGAGGTGAACCGCCAGGCCGCGGACTGGCCGCCGTCGGTGACCTGGAGCAGGTAGGCCTGCTTCTTCGCGGGCATCGGGTAGGTGGCCGCCCCGTCCAGCGGGGTCGGCGGTATCGCCGTTCCGTCATGGGACAGCTGGATGTCGCTGCCCGGCGCGAACAGGAACGGCCCGTCGATCTGCCCCGGAGCCGCCCCCGAGACCTGGTAGAAGAGCGGATAGAAGACGTTGCCCTGGCGGCAGCCGGCGCAGCCCGCCACGCCCGAGGTCGCGCTGTCGTACTTGCCCGGCTGGGCCGCGAACACCGCGGTCGGCGAGGCGACCGCGCCCAGGGCCGGCGGGGCGTCGAACCAGTCCTCGCCGATCCGGGCGCCGCGCTGGCCGAACACGTTGTAGGCCTGCGGCTCCTCGACCTGGTTGCCGCCGATCACCAGGCTCGGCGCCCGGTTCCAGACCTCGGCCGGGGAGTCGGGCCCGTAGTACTCGGTCTGGGTGGCCTGCGCGGGCAGCACGTCACCCACTCCGGCGACGAAGTACTCGTCGGGCGCGAACGTGGTGTCGCTCGGCTCGGCCACGCCGGGCTGAGCCGAGTGGTACCGGGCGGTGACCGCGGTCAGCGTCTGGTCGCTGACCTGGTACGCGGTCGCGCTCGGGATCTTGCCCTCGGAGTAGAACTTGAGGTCGTACTGGTAGGGGCTGCTGGCCAGTCCGGCCACCCGGATCCGCACGCTGCCGCGGGCCAGCAGGTGCTCGACCGCGTGCGCCTGGTCCGGCGTCAGCGACGCGAACGGGATGCTCACCTCCGTGCCCTCGCCGTAGAACCACTGTGGCTGGACCGGCATGTTGCAGGTGGCCGTGCCCACGCTCGGGGGCAGCGTCGAGTCCACCAGGACTCCAGCCGCCCCGGCGCTCAGCGCGTTCTGCAACTGCGAGTCCTCCACCAGGCAGCCGCCGACCCTGGGATCGAGCTTGATCAGCGCCAGCTTGCCGCGGACGTTGACCTTGCTGAACTGCTCCTTGGTGCCGATGCCCGCGCTGACCACCGCCAGCGTGCGCGTCCCGTGGAACAGCGCGAACGGATCGCCCGGCGACGAGGCGTAGCTCGGGTAGTACGGCTGCAGCGTCAGCCGCTGCGGGGCCGCCACGCTCATCGCCAGCGTCGGCGAGTACCTGATCCAGCTGCTGGAGTAGTCGAACGCGCCCACCGTCACCGGTCGGCTCGGGATGACCCAGGCCCGCTGCCAGCCGTAGGTGATGAACGAGAAGTTCTCCGCGAACGTGGCGTCCGGCAGCATCCGGTAGGCCTCCAGCGCCAGCGCCACCGGGTAGCTCGACCGGGGCGTCCTGACCGTGATCTGGCGCGCGTCGTTGGCGTTGACGGTGAACCCGGTGTCGCCCGCCACCGTGATCTGCGGGACGGTCAGGTCCAGCTGCTGCTCCTGGTTGTCCTGGGTGAACACCGCGAAGCCCGAGGCCATGTAGGTCCCGACCGGGACGCTGTAGGTGACCTGGTACGCCAGGCACGGGTTGCTGCCCGCGGCGCAGGTCGCCCCGGTGGGCTGGAAGCCCTGGCCGGTGCCGTCGCCGCTGGTCCCGAGCAGGCCGAAGTCCGGCAGCACGCACAGCGACTGCCCGTTCCCGCACCAGCGCGACTTGCTGGTGGGCCCGTCGATGGTCTCGGTGACGGTGTAGAGCTGGCCGTCCGCGGGCCTGGCGGCCGGCCTCGAGCCCTCCTCGTGGCCCGCCAGCCATACCCGCGTGAGGCCGCCCGCCAGCGAGCTTTTCATGGCTCCGTAACGGGCCCCGGTCCCATCGGTGATCGCGGCCCAGAACCGGACCGCCTGCCCGGCGGCCACGCGGACCCGCACGGTGCCGGTGCCGGCCGACACGCCGGTCACGCTAGCGCCGGGCAGCGCCCGCGCGTCGCCTGCCAGCGCGCCGGCACCGAGGTGGCCGCCGTAGCGCAGCACCAGCGGCAGCGTGGCTCGCGGCCCAGTGTCGCCGTGCCGGATCAGCCAGCTCAGGTCGAACAGGCCCCGGTCCAGCCTGCCGCTGAAGATCAGCCCGGCCGCGTCCGACGGCATGGCCTGGAAGGTGCTGATCCGGCCCCGGTCGGCCACCGCGCTGACGCTCAGCTCGGGGCTGGCCGCCGGCGAGGGCACCGTGGTGACCGAGTACCGGCCGCCCCCCGCCGCGGTCAGCCGGACCCGGTCTCCCGTGATCAGCGTGACCGTGTACGACCCGCCCCGCAGCCCGGGCAGCGTCACCAGCCGCGCTGGCGCCGCGCCGGGCTGACCGGCCGCGGTGGTCACGGCGCGGCCCGCGAGCGGCGCCGCGTGCCGGGCCGCCCCGCTCTTCGCGGTCAGCGCCCAGTCCCGGCGGGTCAGCCGGCCCGCGGTGACCGGCACGGTGGCCGACGCCGCCTTGTAGCCGCCCGCGCTCGCGGTGAACGTGGCCCGGCCGGCCGGGCTGAACAGCTGGTACAGCCCGCCGGGCAGCGCCGGGTTACCGGTGGCCGCCGAGATGCCGGGTGGTGCGCTGCCGGCCGCACTGCCGGACGCGGTTACCGTGGCCCCGTCCACCGGCCGGCCCGAGCCGTGCTGGCTGACCAGGCCGGTGACCAGGCCGCCCCGCAGGGCCGCGCAGCCGGGGGTGCCGATGAGCACGTCGCCCACCGACCACCACCAGGCGCGATCGCCCGCGTAGCGGAACCGGACCCGGACCCGGGACTGGCCCGCCGCCTGCCGGATGGGGACGCTGACCGGGCCGACCGCGTCACCGGCGTCCTGGTGCCAGACCCGGGTCCAGGTCCGGCCGTTGTCAGTGCTCAGGTCGATCTCGGCGTGCTGCCCGAGGCCGCCGTAGTAGCCGGAGGTGAACCGGACGGCAGGCGCGGACTGGCCGGACAGGTTCACCGCCGGGGAGGTCAGCGCGGTGCCCATCCGGCCGCCGCTGGCCCCGGAGTCGGCGATGGCGAACTGGTCGCCGGAGTCGGTGTCGCCCGGCGCCGGCCTGCCGGGGTTGTCGAACCGCCAGCCCGCGCGGGTCCCGGTGACCTTCCAGCCCGCGCGCGCCGTGCCGCCTGCCCAGCCGCCGAAGTTCTGGGCCAGCCCGGCCGGGCCGTAGCCGGGCGCGGCGCACACCGCCTTGTCGACCTTGAGCGCGAAGTGATGAGACTGCGGGCCGGTGGCGACCGACAGCGTGACGTCCTGCTCGGCGTAGCCGTCGCCCGCGGTGCCCAGTACCTCGGGCTGGGCCGAGGTGACCTGGACCGGGTACGTGGCCGGCCCGGCCAGCACCACGCGGTAGCGGCCGGTGAACGGGTTGGTGTAGACCGGTGCGCCGGGGTAGCCGCCGCCGATGGTGATCTTCGCGTAGAGCGGCCAGCCGTGGCCGGACCCGTCGGTGACGGTGCCCGAGACCGTGGCGTGCGGCAGCTCGGCCAGCGCGAAGTTGGCCGTGGCCGAGCCGTTCGCGGGTACCGTCTCGGAGCCGCTGCGGCCGGTCTTGTACGCGTACATGGTGGCGCTGACCGTGTAGCGGCCGGCCGTGACGCCCAGCGTGTACGTGCCTCCGGCGCCGGTCCGCGTCGCGTAGTTGCCCGGGCTGGCGGTAATCGTCACCCCGGCCACCGGCTTTCCGGTGCGGGCGTCGGTGACCTTCCCGGCGATCCGGCCCTGCGGCCCGCCGGAGAACGCCCTGACCCCGTCCGGGGTGCCCAGGCCGGTCGGCCCGTCCCAGCCCTGGCCCGCGGTGCACAGCACGTTGCCGCAGCTTCCCGTTGGACCCCTGAGTGATGTCGAACAGGTCGCTGGCCTGGCTCGGGTCGTGGTACGGGTAGTTCACCGGGTAGGTGCCCGCCACCGGCGCGCCGGCCAGCGCGTACATCGAGGCGATCAGCGGCGAGGCCAGGCTGGTGCCGCCCACCTGCACCCAGCCGCCCTCGCCGCCGGCGAGCAGGGTGTCGTAGATGCCCAGGCCGCTGGCCGGGTTGGCGTCGGCCGACACGTCGGCGGTGGCCCGCATCGTGCAGTCGGTGGTGATGCCGAGCTGGTACTGCGGCTGCGGCTCGATCGTGGAGCACCCGGAGCCGCCGCTGTCCCACGCCGTCTCATCCCAGCCCCGGGAGACGGAGGGGTCCTTGGCCAGCGTGGTGCCGCCCGCGGCGGTTACGTCCGGATCCGACGACGGCCACTCGACCAGGTTCCCGGTGTCACCCGTGGAGACCGTGACCGCCACGCCGGGGTGCTGGTAGGCGCTGTCGTAGGTCAGCAGCGCCGGGTCCTCGTTGGCGCCGTAGGAGTTGGAGATGAACTTGGCGCCCAGCTTGACCGCCTCGTTCTCGGCCGCGGCCAGGTCCGCGATGCTCGGGCTGCTGCCCTCCACCAGCAGGATGTGGCACCGCGGGCACGCCGACGAGACGGCGTCCAGGTCCAGCGAGGTCTCCAGCGCCCAGCCCGAGTCGTCGCCCGGGTAGGCCGTCCCGCCGGCCTGATTGACCTTGCGGAAGCAGCCGTTGGCCGTGGTGCAGGCCGGCATTCCGTAGTGGGATCGGAACGCGGCCAGGTCCGACGCGGCGTGCGAGTCGCCGTAGGCGTCCACGATCGCCACCGTCTGGCCCGCGCCCGCCGTGGCGGGCAGCCGGTAAGCGGACTGGATATCGGCCGGGGTCAGCGCCGTGGCTGGCGGGCCCGACCGGTCGGCGGCCGCCCGGAGGTCATGGTCGGCCGGGGTGCGCACGATCGCGTAGCACCGGGCGTCGCCCGGCTTCGGCGTCACGTTGCAGGGCGCGTTGGTATTGGCCGCGAGCACGGGCGCCGCGGCGCCTGACGCCGCGGCGGTCTGGATGACGGCCGGGCTGGCCTGGGCCGTCGCGGCGCCGAGCAGCGTCAGCGCGGCCGCCGTTGTCACCCCGGTGACCAGGGAAAGCCATCTCGATCCGCGTATCAGTCTGCGCATCCGAGAGCGCATGAGGCTGCCTCCTTCAGGTTGTGCCAGAAGAATCCGCCGGGCAAGAACCGGCGTAAAGGGACATCTGTGGCGAATGTCCGCCGTCGGCGCCTTCCCGCCACCCGGTCGGCTCCGCCCGTTATGCCTCATTTGTTTATTAGAGGTGCAACTGTCGTTCCGGCGGAGTAAAGATGTGGTGTGGCATTGGGCGTGATTGGCATCGACTCCGACGCCGAGAGCGTGTTCCAGGTGCTGCTGAGCGGACGGCCCGCCACGGTCAGCGAGCTCTCGGACGCCACCGGGATGCCCCCGCCCCGGGTTCGCGCGGCGGTCGAGGTGCTGGCCGCCTGCCGCCTGGCCGATGTCCTGCCCGGCGCTCCGTCCGACGGCGAACCCGACGACGAGCCCGGCGGCCAGTCCGCCGACCGGCCCGGCAGCCAGCCCGCCTACCAGGCCGCCGACCCGGCCATCGCCCTGGACGTCCTGCTGCTGGCCAGGGAACAGGAGATCAAGAACGCGCGGCTGCGGGCCCACGAGCTGGCCGAGCGCTACCGGCTGGCGGCCGGGAAGCGCGACCCGGCCGAGCTGGTCGAGATCGTCAGCGGCAGCCGGGCCGCTCAGGAGCGGGTCCAGCAGGCCCAGCGCACCGCCCGCCAGCAGCTGCGCGGCTTCGACAAGCCGCCCTACGGGGCCAACCCGACCGCGTTCAACCTGGTCGAGGGCGACCTGCTCCGCCGCGGCGGCGTCGTCAGGAACATCTACGAGCGGGCCGCCGTCGAGGTGCCCGGCCGGCTGGCCGATCTGGAGGCCGGGATCAGCCTCGGCGAGCAGGCCCGGGTGCTGCCCAGCCTGCCGACCAAGCTGATCCTGGTCGACGACACCCTGGCCATCCTGCCCCTGCAGGCGGCGCCCGAGGCCATCGAGAGCATCGTCGTGGTGCACAGGTCGGGCCCGCTCGAGGCGGTCATCGCGCTGTTCGAGACGCTCTGGGAGCGGGCCATCCCGCTGCGCCTGCCGACCGCCGACTGGGCCGCGCAGGACCAGCCCAGCGCCGAGGAGCGCCGCATCCTGGCCCTGCTCACCGCGGGCACTCCGGACGACGTGATCGCCCGCGAGCTGCGGCTCAGCGAGCGGACCTACCAGCGCCGGGTGCGCGGCCTGATGGAGCGGGTGAATGCCCAGACCCGGTTCCAGCTGGCCCGCCAGGCCGCCCGGCGCGGCTGGCTCGACGACGCCGCGCCTCCGGCCACCGTGGACTTAGGGCGACGTCGCGCCAGCGCCGCGGAGGGGGGAGAACTCCCTATCGCCAGGGGGCGGCCGGTGCTGCCACCCTTGTTAATGCCCGTATGAATGCCCGAACTGTCGCGCCGTCCCGCCGGAGGTCCCATGATGGCCGAGCGTGCCTGTCCCGCGGCCTACATCCGCGGCGGCCAGGGCGATGCGGCGTTAGCCCGCCAGCGCGACGCCGTCGCCGAGGGCAGCCGCCAGCGCGGCTGGCCGCCGCCCGTGGTGTACGCCGAGGACGACGCGGACCTGGCCGGCGGCCGCGCCCCTGAGCTGGCCCGGCTGGCCGCCGCGGTCGAGGCGGGCCGCCACGACGCGCTGCTCATCACCGAGCCGGGCGCGGTGTTCGGCACCGCCGGTCACCTGATGGACCTGCTGGCCCGCTGCACTCGCAACGGCGTGAGCGTCGGGTTCCTGCTCCCGCCCGCCCCGGCCGGCCCGCCCGTCCTGCAGCCCGCCGCCGCGGCGCAGCCGCCCGCGCGGCCCGCGGTGCTGGTCGGCCGGGAGGACTGGGCCGTGCTGGCCCGGGCCCGCGCCGAGGCCCTGTCCGGCCTGTTCCCGGCCTGGCGTATCTGGCTCGACCAGGCCGGCTGGCACGCCCGCCGCCGCCAGGCCAACTACCTCCAGGTCCGGCGCAAGGGCGCGCCCGCCTACAGCGTGCACGCCGACTCCCCGACCGCGCTGGCCGCGCAGCTGTGCTGGCAGCAGGCCGCCGACGAGCACGCGCCCAACGGCTGCCTGGCCCGCTAACTCACCGCCGCGGCACCGGTTTCGTAGCTTGTCGCGATCTTCCGGTCGTCCATGGCCACAGCTAGGGCATCATAGGGGCGCGGCCGACTGCCTACCGGGATGATCGTGAATGCTGGGACCAGCGGCGCGGGCACCCGGAGGGAGCGGAACACCATGAGCGAGTCAATGGCCTACCGGCAGATGGGGACGGCGGCCCGCAATCAGGCCCACACCCTGTTCGCGCAGACCATGGGCTATGTCGCGGGCACCGCGGCGCTGTTCGCGCTCGGCGCCTACCTGGGCCGGAGCATGACCGGCGGGCTGGGCATCGTGTTCTTCATCCTCTCCTTCGCCTGCCTGATCGGCATGCGGTTCGCCGCGCGCCGGTCCATGGGGCTGACCGTCGGGCTGCTGGCCGCGTTCGGCCTGCTGATCGGGCTGGGCGTGGCGCCGGTCGTCAACTACTACGCCCAGGCCGACCCGCGCGCGCTCTGGCAGGCCGGCGGGGCGACGGCGCTGTTCATCGCCGGCTTCGGCGCCGCCGGCTACGCCACCCGCCGTGACCTGGCCTTCATCGCCCGGATCTGCTTCTGGGCGCTGCTGGCCCTGATCGTGTTCGGCATCGTGCTGATCTTCGTGCAGATCCCGGCGGGCTCGCTGATCTACTCGGTGCTCGGGCTGGTCATCTTCGCCGGGTTCACCATGTTCGACTTCCAGCGGGTGCGACGCAGCCAGGACGCCGCCTCGGCGCCGTTCCTGGCCGCGTCGATCTTCCTGGACGTGCTGAACGTCTTCCTGTTCTTCCTCGAGATCTTCTCCGGCTCCGAGCGGGCCTAGGGCCTCAGCAGCACCTTGACCTGCTCGGTCGCCCCGCTGCTGAGGTCGGCGAACCAGCGGGGTGCCTGGTCGAGCGGGGCGACGGTGGTGATGATCTGCTCGCTGGGGATGCGCCCGGCGGCGATGTGCCCGAGGGCCTCGGCGAAGTCGTCCTCGGTGTAGACCAGCGAGCCGCGGACCACGAGCTCCTTCACCGCCAGCAGGTCCAGGGGGATCGAGGCGGGCTGGCCCGGCAGCCCGGCGATCGTCAGCCGCCCGGCCGCGGGCAGCAGCTCGATGGCCAGCGGCGCGCCGGCGGGATGTCCGGTGCAGTCGATCACGGCGGTCGGCCGTTCCCCGCCGAGCAAGGCCGGGATCCGGCTGGCGGCCTGCTCCGGCGGCACCGCCGCGACGCCGAGCCGCTCGGCGGCCGCGCGGCGGCCCGGTGCGGGCTCGACGACCGCGACGCGGTCGAACCCGAGCGCGTGCAGCCCGGCCACCGTCAGCGCGCCGATCGGGCCGGCGCCGAGCACGCAGACCGGCTCGGACGGCGTCACCTCGGTGCGCCGGATGGCCCGGATCGCGACGGCCAGCGGCTCGATCAGCGCGCCGTCGGCGTCGGTGACGTTGTCCGGCAGCGGGCGCAGCATGCCGGCCGGGACGGCCACCGACTCGGCGTACCCGCCCTGGCGGCCGATGCCCAGGCCGGCGTCGATGCCGTGCTCGCACAGGTTGGCGTGACCGCCGCGGCACGGCGCGCACGCCCCGCAGGCGACCATCGGGAACACCGCCACCCGCTCGCCGGCCCGCCAGGCCCCGGCCGCCGGGCCGACCTCGGCGATCACGCCGGTGAGCTCGTGGCCGGGCACGTGCCCGGCCGGGATGAACTCGGCGGGCAGCTCGGGCAGGTGCAGGTCGGAGCCGCAGATCCCGCAGTAACGGACGTCCACCAGCACCTCGCCGCGGCCCGGCACCGGGCGGTCCGCCCGCACCGTGCGCAGGCGGCGGTCCGCGCCGATCGCGATGGCTCTCACGGGCTTCGCCAGGCCGGGTCAGAACCGGTGCGTGGTGGCGCCGAAAGGGTCGCCCTTGGCGTGGGCGAACACCCGGGTCGGCGTGACCGAGAAGACCAGAGCCTCGCCGTCACCGCCGCCGTCCCGGAAGGCGCCGTCGCGGGCCGTCCACTCCCACCGCCCGTCCCACTTGCCGGTGAACGCTTTGGCCGCCCGGGCCAGCACGGCGTCGTCGGTGACCCGGACCGCCTCGCCCTCGACCACGACGTCCAGGCCCCGGTCCCACTGGGCGCAGCCGGTGGTCAGCACCACGTGCGGGTGGGCCAGCAGGTTGAGGTACTTCTGCTCGCCGGCGCCGGTGGAGAACCAGATGGCCCCCTCGGACCACGCGGCGACCACCGGGGTGACGTGCGGCCGGCCGTCAGCCCGCACGGTGGAGATCCAGAACAGCTCGGCGGTCTCCAGCACCCGGCGGGTCTCGTCCCAGCTCGCGGCGGTGGCGGCGGGGTCGCTGTAGCGCTGGTCGAGCTTGGTGACCGGCGTGGTCAACGGTGTCGTCATCGGCGTCTCTCCCATCCCGGGCGCCCTGGGCGGGCCCCCGGCGAGTAGACGCGCGCACGGCGGCGTATTAATCGGCCAGCCGCGGGACTCCCGGCCCGAAACCGGCTGGCGGCTGCAGCCCGGGGGCGGCTACTGTCCGAGGCGTGATGATGGCCAGGCCACCGACGAGGACTGGCCGCGGATCTACCCCTTCTACTCAGCCATCATGGCCGAGGGACGGACGTATCCGTTTCCCGAGCACCAGACGCCGGACGAGGCCCGGCCCTGGTGGATGGAGGAACCGCCCGGCCAGACGGTCGTGGCGGTCAGCGATGACGTCATCGTCGGCTCGGCCAAGATGGGACCCAACCGGCCCGGCCACGGGGCGCACGTGGCCACCGCGTCGTTCCTGGTCGACCCGGCCCGCCAGGGCCTGGGCACCGGCCGCGCGCTGGGCGAGTACGTGCTGGACTGGTGCCGCACGGCGGGCTTCGCGAGCATCCAGTTCAACGCGGTCGTGGAGTCGAACGCCCCGGCCGTGCACCTGTGGCAGTCACTGGGCTTCGAGATCATCGGCACCGTGCCGGAGTCCTTCGACCATCCCGAGCACGGCCTGGTCGGCCTGCACGTCATGTTCCGGAAGCTGTGAGACCGGAGCCAGCGATGACCCTGTCCGAGCAGCCCGGCGGCTACTTTTTCACCCGCCAGCCGGAGACCGCCGAGGAGTACCGGCGCCGCACCGCTGATCCAGCCGATCCGGCTCAGACCGGCCCAGCCGAGAGCGGGTCGCTGAGGACGTTCCGGGTGACGGCCGGCTTCGCCGAGCACAACGAGAAGCTCGGCTCCACCGCCACGGTCATCGTCCGGCGGGAGACGGCGCCGGAGCGCGCGGAGGCCGAGCGGCTCGTCTGGCAGGCCGTCGAGGCGGAGACCCGGCGGGTGCTCGGCGACGGCGACTGGTGGCCGTCGCTGAACTGGCTGGACGTCGTGGAACTGCAGGAACGCCAGTGATCGGCAAGCTGCAGTGCGTGGTCCTGGACTGTCCGGATCCCCGTGCACTGGCCGGGTTCTACCAGGCCCTGCTGGGCGGCGCCGTCAACGCGCCCGACCCCCGGTGGGCCGTCAGCGATGACTTCTCGACCCTGCACGCCGGCCCCAGCCTGGTCTTCGCGTTCCAGCGGGTCGCCGGCTACCGGGCGCCGCGGTGGCCAGACAGCGCCTACCCGCAGCAGTTTCACCTGGACCTGGAGGTCCCGGACCTCGACCAGGCTCAGGAGCAGGTCCTTGGTCTCGGCGCCACGCTGCTGCACGCCGATGCTCGCGGCTGGCGGATCTTCGCCGATCCGGCGGGCCACCCGTTCTGCCTCCTGCCGGGCTGACGCGTCGCCCGCAGGCAGGCGCGGCTACCACTGACGGCGCAGCCGGCGGCGCGCGCCCTACCGCTGCGGACGACCCGGCTCGGGCTGGCTGGCCGACGACACCGCCGGGCCCGGGCCGCGAGGCTGGTGACCGCTGACCGGCCCGGCCGCCTGGGGGCGGCCGGCGCCAGCGGAACGCCAGAGAGGAACCAGGCAGAAGACACTAACGGCAGTGACGCAGGTCCGCTTCTTGCTGTTATCAGAGCTGGCTGCCTCAGATAGTCCGAAACACCAGACGCGTTCACCTCATCTGCCCCGCCCGTCCCGCAACAGGATCAATGGCCTGCGGCCATGACGACGTGGTTGTTGCAGCCACGTCGCTGCAGCAGCGTGGTTGTTGCAACCACGTCGTTCAGCGGGCGGGGCGAGGCCGCTCGCCAGCGGAGCCAGCGTCGTGAAAGGGCCGTTCACGTCGCTGGAGCGACATGATCGTCCCTTGACGACGTTCTGGGCCGGTTCCGGGGCAGGCGGACGCGGGGCGGGTGGTGGTTGTGGGACTGGCGGGGGACGCCGGGCAGGATGGCGCCGCGCTGAGCCAGCCGCGAACGTCACCAGCGGCCCTCCGGTGACGCTGGAGCAGCACCAAAGGGCCGCTGGTGACCCTGGCTCCGGGCTTCGGCCGGGCGCGGCAGTTAGCCGGGCGACGCTTCTTGCTGTTATCAGCTCGTGGGATTGCTGGCCGACTGTGTGGCCGACGACTGTGTGGCCGACTTTGTGGCTGACGAAGTGGACGACTCGCCCGGCGGCTGGCTCGCTGCTTCATCCGCTGGCCGGTCGGCTTCCTCGTCGGCTGGCGGGCTGCTTGGCGCGGTCACCGGCCCGGGCCCATCCGCCGTCGCCGGCTGGCCGCCGCGCCGCTGGACCACCGCGAACCACACCAGCCCGGTGATCGTCAGCACCAGGGCGATGAAGAAGTTCAGCCGCAGCCCGAGGAAGTAGGCCGAGGAGTCGATCCGGATCGTCTCCTCGAAGATCCGGTAAGCCGAGTACCCCGCCACGTACAGCGCGAACAGTCCCTGCGGCTGGATCCGCCGGTGGTGGCCCAGCCAGACCAGGATCGCCGCCAGCGCCAGGTCGAAGATCAGCTCATACAGGAACGACGGCTGGAACGTGCTGAACTTCAGGTCCGCCGCCGGGATGCCCGACCTGAGCCGGGCCGGTGGCTGATCTCCAGTGCCCAGGGCAGGCCGCTGGGCTTGCCGAACAGCTCCTGGTTGAAGTAGTTCCCGATCCGCCCCACCGCCTGGGCGACCAGCAGCGCCGGGGCGATCGCGTTCATGAACACGCCCACGCTCGCGCCGGACCGGCGGACCCGCCAGGCGCCGGCCAGCGCGCCGGCCGCGATGCCGCCCCACACGCCCAGGCCGCCGTTCCAGACGGCCAGCGGCCCCCACCACGTGTGCGGCGTGATGTCGAACGGCGTCGTCACGTCGAAGTAGATCCGCCCGCCGATGATCCCGGCCGGCACCGCCCACAGCGCCACGTCCCCGACCAGCGCCCGGTCCCCGCCCGCCGCCGCCCACCGGCGGCCCGTGATCCAGATCGCCAGCGCGATCGCGATCACGTACATCAGCCCGTAGGCGTGCACGAACAAGGGGCCCACGTGGAACCCGTTCACCGACGGGCTAGGGATGAAGGCCACTCCATTCATCGTTGCCAGCTCCCTGGATATCTAGATATCATGCCGTCACTATGGCAGATAGCAGCCTGGCCAGGAAGATCCGGACCAAGAACATGGTGCTGCGGCTCGACCCCGACCTGGCCGAGCTGCTCGCCACCATCGCCGAGGTGGAGGGTCGCTCCGTGTCCGACGTCGCCCGCGAGGCGATTGCCGACCTCGTCGAGGCCCGCCGCCAGGACCAGCGGTTCCGCCGCCTGCTGGAAGAAAACCTGGCCCGCCACCAGCGGCTGCTCGACCTGCTGCGCGACCACCAGCCGTGACCCGCCTCGACACCGCCGGCCTGGTCGTGATCGCCGGCCAGGTCCTCGGAATCGGCACCGACGCCGCCCTGGCCCGCATCGACCTCCCGGCCGCCAGGGCCGCCCTGGCCGAGGCCGCGCGGGCTGAAGCCGGGCCGCTGCGGCCCGGCCGCGATGCCGCCGCCGGGGCCTGTGCGCGCCTGATACACGCCCTGCTGCGCCACCGCCCGTTCCCGCGGCAGGCCGAGCAGGTCGCCGTCGCCGCCGGCCTCCAGTATCTGTCCCTCAACGGCTGGCGAGCCGATCTGGACCCGCCCGCGACCGCCGCCGTGGTCGTCGAGGCCCTGGCCTCCGGCCGCCTATCCCCGGCCGATGCCGCGACCTGGCTGTCCGGGCGCCTGTCGCCCCGCCCGGCCGCCAGGGCCCGTCTGCTCCTTCCGCGGATCCGCGAACTGGCCCGGCGCGTGCCCCGGCCCAGCCTGCGCCGCCCGCACCCGATCCCCGCCCGCACCCGAGTGCGGGCCCTGGCCAGCCTGATGCTCACCGTCACGTTCGGCGGACTCGCCCTGCTCGCCGCCGCCTGCGCCAGCGGCCCGAGCGCGCCGCCCGCCCATCCGGTCAGTCACGTGCACGTCGGCCGGCCAGCCCACCCCACTCCAGCGGATCAGACCGGAGCTGCTCACCCGTGAACCTGCCCGAGGACCTGATCGCCGTGCTGGGCCAGCCCAGCCCCTGCTTCCTGTCCACCCTGATGCCCGACGGCTCACCCCAGCTGACCCGCACCTGGGTAGACACCGACGGCGAGCACCTGGTGATCAACACCGTCCAGGGCCATCAGAAGGTCAGGAACGTCGAGCGTGACCCGCGGGTGGCCGTGAACGTGTGCGACCTGTCCAGCCCTTCGCGCTACTACGGCATCAGCGGCCAGGTCGTCGGCATCACCACCGAGGGCGGCGCGGAGCACATCGAGACCCTTTCTCAGCGCTACCTGGGCACTGCGTACCCGTGGTACGGAGGCCGCGACCAGGTGCGCGTCATCCTCACCATCAGGGCGGACAAGATCCGCGCCATGGGCTAGGTACCGCTCTGGGGTAGGCCGCCCGGGCCAGCCGACCATCAGCCCAGCGTGGTCATACCTGGGTATCTGTCCGGCCGGTGGCCAGGCCGGAATGCCTCCGCGGTATGACCACAGATCCGGCCCTGTGGTGTGACGACCAGGCCCCGTCGGCCCGGCACTGTTAGCAGTATCTGGAATCCGGCCAGGCCGCTGATCGTGAAACGTCGCGGTTCCCGCGCCGCCCGCATGCCGGGCCGCAAGAGTGGAGGATCAGTGACGACGACAGTGCTTGAGATGCGCGAGGTATCGAAGGTCTACGGGGCGGGCCCGGCCCAGGTGAATGCGCTCCGGCGGGTGAATCTGTCGGTGCGCCGCGGTGAGCTGGTGGCGGTCATGGGCCCGAGCGGCTCCGGCAAGAGCTCGCTCCTCACCATTGCGGGCAGCCTGGAGGAACCCACTAGTGGCCAGGTGCTGGTCATGGGGACTGATCTTACGGACCTGTCGCTTAACGATCAGGCCAGGCTGCGCCGGCGCCTCATCGGCTACGTTTTCCAGGATTTCAACCTGCTCGCCGGCTTTACCGCGATCGAGAATGTCACTGTGCCGCTGGAACTGGACGGCACCTCGGCGAAGTTGGCGCGCGCGACCGGGATGAAGGCCCTGGCCGAGCTGGGCATTGCCGAGCGGGCTGACCATTTCCCTGATGAGATGTCCGGCGGGGAGCGCCAGCGCGTGGCGATCGCCCGCGCGGTGGTCGGTGACCGCAGGCTCCTGCTCGCCGACGAGCCGACCGGTGCCCTGGACTCGGCGAACGCCGAGACGGTCATGCAGCTCGTGCTCGCCATCTGCCGGCGCGGGGTAGCCGGCGTGGTCGTGACCCATAACGCCCAGATGGCATCGTGCGCCGACCGGGTGGTGTCCCTGCAAGATGGGCAGGTCATCGATCAGTCCCAGGCCTCGCCTGGCCCGACTTCACTGCTCACTCCCGGCGCGCAGCGATGAGCGTGACGCGGCAGGATCGCCCGGTTCTGCCCGGCTCCACCAGCGGCAGCGCCGCCGGCCGACGGGTCGTGACCCGATGGGCGAGGCGGCTGCTGCGCCGGGAGTGGCGGCAGCAGATCCTGGTGATGACCCTGCTGGCCCTGACAGTCGCGGCTGCGGCCTTCGGCGTGGCCGCCGCCTATAACGTGGCCGCCCGGCCAAATCCGCAGTTCGGCTCAGCCAGCTACCTTCTGCAATTCGGCGGGGCCGGTCAGAAGACCATGGCGGCAGATACCGCGGCAGCCAGGAAGGCGTTCGGCACCATTCAGGTGATTGGCCGCCAATTCGTATCCATCCCCGGCTCAACCCAGACCGTCGAATACCGGGCCCTGAACCCGGACGGCCCCTACAGCGGCCCGATGCTCGCCCTGATACAGGGGCACTACCCCTCAGGCACCGGGCAGGTCGCCATCACCAGCGGGCTAGCGCAGACTTTTCAGGTCCACATCGGCTCCGTGCTATCCCTGCCCGGACACGACCAAAGGGTGACCGGCATCATCGAGAACCCCAGCGACCTGAAAGACCAGTTCGCGCTCGTGCCTCCGTCGGCCGCTGGCCCGGCCCAAGGAATAACGGTCCTGCTGGACGCCAGCCGGGCAGCATTCGGCGCCTTCCGTGACACATTCCACGGGCAGATGGTGTGGCAAAAACGCGGCGCCAGCACCGAGGGAGCTGTCGCGGCCGGAGCGCTCGGCGCCGTCACGGTCCTGATGGTGCTGGTCTCACTGGTCGCCACCGCAGCCTTCGCCGTCATCGCCGCGCGCCGTCAGCGCCAGCTCGGCGTGCTCGCGGCCATCGGAGCGACGCGAAAGCAGCTTCGGATGGTGATGGTCGCCAGCGGAGCGCTGGTGGGCATCATCGCCGCCGTTACGGGTGCGGTCGCCGGCCTGGCCGCGTGGTTCGCGGCCGCCCCGCGTCTTGAGGCATTCGCCGGTCACCGGATCGACAGGTTCGCGGTTCCCTGGTACCTGATCGTGCTGGGCATGCTGCTGGCGATACTGACGGCGACCGTCGCGGCATGGTGGCCAGCGCGGGCTGCATCCCGTGTCTCGGTCGTTAATGCCCTGTCGGCCCGGCCGCTGGAGCCCCGGCCAGCGCACCGCACCACCATCCTGGCCGTGCTGCTGATCGTGGTGGCCCTGGCCTGCCTCGCCCTGGCCAACCAGACCAGCGGTCCGCTGATCATCTTCGGCGCGCTGGCCATGGCCCTCGGAATCTCGTTCGTCAGCCCGCTGAGCATCAGGGTCCTGACCGCGGCCGGCCGCCGTGCTCCGGTTGCGGTGCGGCTGGCGCTGCGTGACCTGGGCCGATACCAGGCCCGCTCGGCCGCGGCGCTGGCCGCGATCAGCCTGGCCCTGGGGATCGCCGTCGCGATCATGATCAGCCTGGCCGCGGCCACGAACGCGGCAAACGCGGGCAACCTGCCGGACAACCAGGTGCAGATCTGGCTCGGCCAGCCGGACGATAATCAGCTGGTCCCCATCCGGACGCCAGCCGAGCTGAGCGCGCTGGCAGCCGCGGTGCACCGGATCGCCGGCTCGCTGGGCGGTGCCACCGTCATCCCCCTCGACATGCCCGTCAGCCCGGCCAGCAAGCCTCAGCCCGGCGGCCAGCAGCCGGTTGTCAGCCTGAACGCCCCGGTGGACCAGGCCGCCGGCCGGAGCGGGGTCTACCGCTCCGTAGCTCTCTATGTCGCTACGCCTGCCGTGCTCCGCCTCCTCGCCATCAATCCGGCGACGATCGGCCCGGCCGCCAACGTCCTCACCGTCCAGGCCGGGCAGGACGTCCTCACCACCATCACCACCGCCGCGGATGCCACAGACGTCCAGCGGATCCATGTTCCTGACTACGGCTCTGAGCCCACCTCGCTGATCACCGTGAACGGCCTGCGGCGTCAGCACTGGACGCAGATCCAGTCCGGCTGGATGGTCGAGTCCGCCCGGCCCCTGCAGGCCGCGCAGATCGCGGCGGCACGCGAGGCGGCCGCCAAGACTGGCCTGGTCATCGAGTCCAGGAACACCCAGGCTTCGCTGGCCACGATCAGAGCCGCGACGACGGCCGTGGGGGGACTAATCGCTCTCGGCGTGCTGGCCATGGCGGTAGGCCTGATCCGCGCCGAGGCAGCCGGTGACGTGCGCACCCTCACGGCCATCGGAGCCGCCAGCACGACCCGGCGTACCCTTACCGCCACCACCGCCGGCACCCTGGCCCTGCTGGGCTCGCTGCTCGGATCGGGCGCGGCCTACCTGGCGCTGGCCGCCGCACATCACAGCGACATTGGTGCACTGAGCCGAGTGCCGGTTCTCGACCTCGCGATCACCATTGTCGGCGTTCCTGTCGCCGCCGCCTTGGCCGGCTGGATCCTGGCCGGGCGCAGGCCACCGGCCACCCGGCAGGGTTAGGGGTTCGGCGGGCCGAGGTAGGGGAACTGCGCCAGCAGGTCGTCGTGCGGCTTCAGGCCGGTCGGCGGAACCTTGCCGTAGGTAAGCCAGCCAAAGCGCATGCTGAAGACGTCGTCGGTGAGGACGCGGCCGTTGGGGTAAGTGGCTGGCTTGGTGCGGTCGTAGTGGAGAACGTCGGGCAGCACCTGCATGGCGGCGGCCTTGGCCTCCTCCGGCGGGTAGCCGCCCTTTTCCAGGATCTTGGACCACGGCCCCAGGTAGTTGGCGATGTCGTTGGCCGGCTGCCGGGTGTTGTAGAGGTTCTTCTCGCCGTCGGGGTTGATGAACGGGTTGATGGTCGGGTTGCCGCCGCGGTCCATCTGCTCGAGCGTGCCGTCGCGGCGCAGGCTGATCGTGGCCCAGACCCCGATCACCGGGTCGGTGCCGAGCATGTCGCTGGGCACCTCCAGCGCTATGCAGTCGACGTTGTTGTCGGCGAAGTCGTCGTGCCCGGTCCACACAAGCCCGTGCAGGGCACCCTCGACGTCGGCGAAGAACGGGTCGCTGCGCAGCCCAGCGAACAGCCGGATCGGGCCGGCCTGGACCGCCCGGGCCGTGCCGTCGAAGCTGACCGGCAGGGATGCGGTGAGCTGGTCGCCGGCTGGCCCGGGCTGCCCTGGCCTGGCTGCCGGTAGCGTGCCAGGCCATCCCGGTCTGGGTGCCGTTCTCGAACCCGGAGAAGGCGAAGGTGAACGCGATATCGGCTTCCGAGTCGCCGTTGGTGTCGATGTTGATCCGGTAGACCGCGTCGGGGTGGAACTCCGGGCCGGTCGTGGGCGAGGGTATGGGGGGCGGGGCGCTCGTCGGGTTCGAGTCGATGATCAGGACCGTCTTGTCAGGGTTGTCTGATGCCGTGAAGGCGAACACGTCGGTCAAGTCCAGGCGCCTGTCGTCGCCGGGAAACTTGAGATTGTCAGCACTGAAGTGGTTCGACATTTCTGCTCCTCCTGGATTCTGGGCGGCGTGCGACTGTCGTCGATGACCACGCGGAAGCCGGTCTCCCGCGACCATGGCTGCGGGCACGTCTGGCATCTGGAGAGGCGGTGAGGAACTGGGCCGGACCGGCGCGCTAGCCGCCGAGGTCCAGAGCCGCGCGGGGAGGAATCTCGAGCTCGCCCGCACCTAGCTGACGAGTCGGCCCCCTCACCTGGACGCTACGCCCCGGCCGCTCAAGAGACAACCGAGCAGACGCTCCCGGCCTGCTGCC
Organism: uncultured Actinomycetota bacterium; assembly: GCA_963730265.1. GTDB lineage: Bacteria > Actinomycetota > Actinomycetes > Streptosporangiales > Streptosporangiaceae > DASUBV01. The sequence goes on along the minus strand of CAVSRG010000009.1, from coordinate 1,043,555 downwards.
TCCTGCATGCGGTCAGGCGGGCGGGGGCTGGTCAGCGGCCGGAGCGGCCTCGGGCGGTCGTGCTGCCTGCAGTCCGGTGAGGATGGTGTCGAGGCCAGCGGTGAACCGCTGGTCGCGGTTGCCGGCCCAGACGTGCTGGCCGAGGGCGGTCAGGGCGGGGAACTGGCCCGGGGGCAGCGACCGGAGGAACGCGTGCAGCTGGTGCCGGGTAGCGGCGTCGCGGACGCGCTGCTCGTTGACGGTCGTGCGATCGGCGAGGGCGAAGCCGAGCGTGTAGTCGTGGACCAGGGAGTAGGCCAGGGCGGTGTCCCGTGGTGGCAGCCCGGCCTGCTGGAACGCGGCGAGGAAGGCCTCGGCCAGGGCTAGGGAGTGCGGCCCGAGGGGGTCGCGCGTCTGGAGCAGGGCCGCGATGCCCGGGTGGTCTTCGAGGACCGCCCGCAGCCGACGGGCCAGCACCGTGACCCGCTCGGTCCAGTCGCGAGCGCGGCCGAACCGGGTGTCGACCTCGGCCAGCACGCTGTCGACGGCCAGGTCCCAGAGCTGTTCCTTGCTGCGCACGTGGCGATACAGGGCGCCGGGGACGACGCCGAGGCGGGTGGCGAGTGCGCGCATGCTCAGGGCGGCGGCGCCGTCCGCGGCGATGATCGCCAGGGCCCCGGCGACGACCCGCTCCTTGGTCAGCGCGCGGCGGTGGTGCTCATCCCCGCCCGGCGGGGTGAACCACAGCCCGGGCGGGTCCGCGCTGGCGGCGTCGTGCGGCGGACGGGCCATGGTCACCTCCGGAGGGCCGAGCTTGACCGTGAACGGTGTTCACACTATAGTGAACAGTGTTGCTCGGAAGCGAATGTCGTTCACTCGAATTGCATTTTTTTCCCGGGATCGCCGGACCGCTGGCCCGGCGAGACACGTGAGGGAGAACGACATGACTGTCATGACCAGTTGGGGCCTGTTCGATGACCTGCGCAGCGCGCAGGACGAGTTCGCGCGGATGACCAGGACGCCCGGCCACTGGGCCGGCCAGTTCAGCTCGCCGCCCGGCACCGGCCCCGCCGCCCGGGCGTGGGCACCCGCCCTCGACATCACCGAGCGCAACGACGCCTACCTGGTGGAAGCTGACCTGCCCGGCACCGGGACCGGAGACGTGGAGATCACGTTGCAGGACGGCCTGCTGACCATTCAGGGCGAGCGGCACCCCACGGGCGGCACGCCCGGGGAGAAGGTCCACCGGGCTGAGCGCCGCTACGGCACGTTCCGCCGGTCGATCACCCTGCCCAGCCATATCCGGGCGGACAAGATCGAGGCTTCCGCGCAGGACGGTGTCCTGCAGATCCTGGTACCCAAGTCCGCCGAAGCGCACGTCCGGCACATCCCGGTACGCGTGGCCAAGGCCAAACCCGCTATAACGGGCAAGGCCGTCAAGAACGGCGCCTGACCGATGCGGGCCCGGCAGCTCACGCCGCCGGGCCCGCACGGCTAACAAGTGCTCGTATGGGGTAGCTTCAAAACGGACACTCGTTTGGGCTACCGGCGCGTGCTTGCGAGCGCGGCCGCTGCCCGGCCGCCGCTCCGGACCCTGGCGGCGCATCACCAGCCCGGCCACGATGCGTATCCCAGGAGCTGCCCGGTGAGATCCCCCGAAGCGCGCGCTGCCGTAACCATCCGGCCTGCCCCGTCCGCCGCCGGACCGGCAGAATCACCGCGCGGCAGTGAGTACGCGCAGTTGTCGCGGCAGGTCAGGCAGGCCAGCCTGATGGACCGCCGCCCGGGGAACTACGTCTGGAAGATCGCGGTTACTACCCTGGCCCTGGCGGCTGGATGGGCGGTCTTCGTCCTCGTGGGTGACTCGTGGTGGCAGGTGGGCGTGGCCGTCTACCTGGCCGTGGTGTTCACCCAGCTCGGCTTCCTGGGCCACGACGCCGGGCACCGCCAGATCGCCGGTTCCCGGCGGGCGAGCTACGTCCTGGGCGTCCTGCTCGGCGACCTCGGCATCGGGCTGAGCTATGGCTGGTGGGTGGACAAGCACAACCGTCACCACGCCCACCCCAACACCGAGGACGCCGATCCCGACATCATGATGAAGGTGCTGGCCTTCACCGACACCCAGGCGGGTGCCGCACGCTCCCTGACCCGGGTGCTGTTCCGCTACCAGGCGTACCTGTTCTTCCCGCTGCTGCTCGGCGAGGCGATCAGCATTCACGTCGCCAGCATCCGCGCGCTGGGCCGCCGCGCGCCGCGCTACCGGCTGGCCGAGGCGGTGTTGCTCACCGTGCACCTGGCCGGCTACCTCACCGTCGTCCTGCTGGTGCTGTCACCCGTCAGGGCCGTGGTGTTCATCCTGGTCCAGCAGGGCCTGTTCGGCCTGTACCTGGGCTGCTCCTTCGCTCCCAACCACAAGGGCATGCCCATCCTGGCCGCGGACGACCGCACCGACTTCCTGCGCCGCCAGGTGCTCACCTCGCGCAACGTCCGCGGCGGCTGGCTCACCGACCTGGCACTGGGCGGCCTGAACTACCAGATCGAGCACCACCTGTTCCCCTCCATGCCCCGCGCCAACCTGCGGCACGCCCAGCCCCTGGTCAGGGCGTTCTGCGAGGAACACGGCCTGCCCTACTGCGAGACCAGCCTGGCCGACTCCTACGCCCAGGCCCTGCGCCACCTCAATGCCGTCGGCCAGCCCCCGCCGGCGGCGGTGGGGGCAGGCCAGTAGCGGGGTCCGGCGGCCGCCCCTCAGGGAGGACAGGGACGGGCACGTGGCGTAGTGTCGGTAACTGAACGTTGGGGAAGTTAGTCGCCGGGTCAGGACCCCGCCCTGCTGCTGAAGCAGGAGGGCGCGCCCGTGTTGAGCATGGATCTGAACATCCGCCACAGCGAGGACCAGGTCGTCGTGGCGCTGCGCGGGGAGCTTGACGTAGAGGACGCCGCGAGTGCCGCGTCTGCGTTGATCGCGCTCGCGGCCCGCAATTGCCAGATCATCGTCGACCTGGCGGGCCTGGAGTTCATCGATTCCAGCGGCCTGGCCGCCCTGGTCCTCGCGCGCAGGCACGCCCGGCAGGCTGGCGGTGATCTGCTGCTGTCCGCGCCGCAGCGTCAGGTGCTGCGGCTGCTGACCGTAACCCGCCTGATCGAGGTCTTCGCCGTGGATGCCGGTGGCGACAAGGTGGCCGGCAGGGCGGAATGCTCCAGCGCAGCCGCGCCGGTAGCCGTACGTCCCGCCATCCTGGGAGCGACGACGTGATCCGCGCCGGAGGCTAGCGTGTTCGAGGCCGGCAATATCCGGGAATGGCGCGGCCACCACGTGCTGGACGCCGAGGGCCGGAAGATAGGCGAGCTGGAGGCGGTGTATGTCGACACCAGCACTGACCAGCCGTCGTTCGGCACGGTCAGGGTCGGGATGCCGACCCGGCACCGGCTCGTCTTCGTGCCGCTGGACCAGGCGACCGTGGGCCCTGGATATCTCAAGGTCTCATTTGACCGGAAACTGGTGAAAGATGCCCCCTCCATCGGCACCGACGGCGAGTTGCCGGCGGGCGATGAGGAGGCGGTCTTCCGGCACTACGGCCTGACCTACCAGGCGGGCGCGGGCGGCGAGCGGCGACTGGCCCGCCGCTAAGCAGTCGAACCGAGCGGAGGATCAGATGATTGCCTTGTTCCTGCTGCTGGTGATCGCGGCGATCGCGCTAGGCATCGTGGGCGTTGTCGCCAAAGGCCTGCTGTACCTGCTGATCATCGGCATTGTCGTCTTCCTCGGCGCTCTCACCCTCGGTGCCTTGCGGATGCGGCGGCGACCGGAGAAGCGCCAGGCCCGGTAATTCGAGGCTCCGGGGGCGGTGTCAGCTCAACCTCCGGTGCCGCGCGGCCGGCCCGGCTGAACGCGGGGATGTGCTGCCAGACCAGGCAGACCACGGCGCCGAGCGGGATCGGCGGCAGATAGGTGACCGCCCGGTACAGCAGCACGGCGGCGGCCACCTGCGCGCTGATCTGGTGCCCGGCCCCGGCCGCCAGGACTCCCACCAGGCCGAGTTCGGTGATGCCGACACCGCCGGGGGTCAGGGGCAGGACGGTCAGCAGCCGGACGAACGCAAACGCCGCCAGCGAGGTCTGCCAGGGCACCTCGGCCTGGGAAAGGCCGGTAGCGCGCAGGCACGTCAGCAGCACCAGCCACAAAAGGAGGTGGCTGGCCGCCGTCGCGGCGGTGATCCGCCAACCCCGCGCGGCGATCAGGCCGCGGGCCTGGACGCGAAAGCGGGACAGGGCCCCGGCGACCCCGGAGGGCGGCGGCCGCCGGGCCAGGCGACACGCCGCGGCGGCCGTGCGCTGCGCCAGCTGACCAGCGCGCACCGCGAAGGCCTCGCTGCGCAGCAGCAGGCCGAGTCCGGTCGCGGCGGCGCACAGAAAGGCCAGGCCCGTGGCCCCGGCGATGGTCAGGACGGCATCTGGCCTGCCGACCGTCAGCAGGGCCAGCAGCGCGAGGACTGGCAGGGCCAGGCGGGCGAAGACATTCCAGATGCCCGACACCAGGGTGTAGAGAACGTTGTCGGCCGTACTGACACCCCAGCTGGACAGCATGGCCCAGCTGACTCCCATGGCCAGCGCACCGCCGGCGGGCAGCGTGTTCGCCACCGCGCTGGAGCCGAGGTTGACGGCCGCCGCCTGGCGTAGCCGTACCGACGGCAGTACCGCGCAAATCAGGAACCAGTACGAGGCCATGCTCGCGGCGGCCGCGGCCGCGACAAGCAGGGCATACGGCCAGCTCATTCCCTCGATGCTGGCCCACACGCTGCGGTAGGAGGCGAAATGCGGCAGCGCGAGCCCGAAGATCGCAGCGACCAGGACCGCCGATGCCGCCGACCGGAGGACCTTGCGCCTGCGCCCCCGGCGGGACGGGGCAGCCGGCGGCCGCTGCCATCCGCGGACGGTGCGCTTGCTCATGACCGGCTCCTCAGGCTGAACGAACTGACGTGCGAGCAGCCGGTCCTGCGGAATGCAAAAACTCCGGATCCTCTGCTGGTCCGCGATGTTCTCGGGACAGCTACCAGGGTCCGGAGCGATAACGTCAAGCTACCCGGCCAGCGCACCGGCGTCCAACCAGGTCAGCGTTTCCGCTTTCCCTGGTGCCAGCGGGGCCTAGCTGCCGCGGGTGATGGGGGTGGTGCCGCGGATGACGTCCCCGGCCAGCTGGGTGAGCGGGTGGTTGTGGTCGCGCGCGTAGCGGCGCAGGATGATGAAGGCCTCATCGGGGGTGGTCCGGAGCCGCTCGGCCAGGATTCCCTTAGCCTGCTCGATCATGACGCGGCTGTTCAGCGCGACCTGCAGCTGCCCGGCCACGACCTCATGCTGTTGCACCGCGCGCTCCTGCAAGATCCCGATCGTGGCCACGTCGACCAGCGCCCGTGCCGCCCGCGCCACCGCCGGATCCAGGCCGTCCGGCGCCGCGCGGAACAGGTTCAGCGTCCCGATGACCTGATCCCGCAGCCGCATCGGGATCGCGTGCACCCCCGCAAACCCCATCTCCGCCGCGGCAGCGGCGAACCGCGGCCACCGCGCCGCTGCCTGCGCCGTACTAATGTCGCTGATGATGACGACCTGCCCGGAGCGATAGCAGTCCAGGCACGGGCCCTCATCGTTCTGGATCTGGAACAGCTCCGCCACCCTGGCCTGCTCGGTCGAGGCAGCCACCAGCCGCAGCGCGCCTCCGCTGTCGGCCAGCAGCAGCCCGGCCGCGTCCACCTCCAGCAGCTCCACGCATCGCTCCGTCAGCGTGTGCAGGAATTCCATCAGGTCAAACCCGGCCACCAGCGTGTCCGCCAGCTCCACGAACACCTGCGCCAGGCGCTCATCCAGAGTTGCCGCCATACCTGTCACAGTAGCCCCGCCACTGCCGGGCCGTCCCTGTTGCGGCTAGCCCAGCCGGCGTGCGGGATCAGGCCCGCGACTCGGGCTCGGGCTCGGGATCCGGATCGAAGCGCAGCAGGCGGCCGATCACGTTGCCGGCGACCTCGCTCAGCGCCGTGCTGGTGGCGAAGGCGTGCGCGCGCAGCCGCACGAACGCTTCCTCCAGGCTCACGCTCAGCTGTACCGAGACCATCCCGATCGCCTGGTATACCTCGGCCCGGCTGTCGGACAGGCCATCCAGCGGCCGGTACTCCGGCGACCCGCTGATACCCGCCGCGGCATCCAGCACCATGGCCAGCGCGATGTCGGCCAATACCAGCACATCAGCCAGCTCTCCCGCGGTCAGCGGCCCCGGCAGCAATCGGTACAGCGACAGCACCCCCACCTGGATCGCCCCGGCCTGCAGCGGAAGCGCGAACATCGCCCGAGCGCCCGCCGCCACCGCCGCCGGCACGAACCCCGGCCACTGGGCCCCTGCCGTCTCCAGATCCGCGACCAGCAGCGGCGATCCGAAGCTGAAATTCTCCGCTCCTGGCCCCTCTCCCATCGTGACCAGCAGTTCCTCCAGCCGGGCGCTCAGCCGATCAGATGCGAACAGCGGCTCGCGCGCCACCACTCCGCCCACCGCCGTGACGCTCGCGCCATCCACCCCCAGCCACCGAACCGCCGCGCGGCACACTGCCGCCACCGATACCGGCCCGTCCCCTTCATGCGCAGCAGCGATCCAGGCCCATACCTTGACCGCCCGCTCGCTTGCCACCTCACCATCCTTCCGGCTCCGCAGAAGCCTGAGGCATCCCCCGGCCGCAGCGATGCCGAGCGACCTTACTCCTGCCGGGCCTGCTCGTTCGTGTACTCGATGGGCACGGCAGGCAAGTCCTGCACCTCCTGCTTGGCGATGCGGAGCCGGATGCCGCCGTCGATCCCGGCCACCGCGCTGATCGGGATCGCCACGTCCCGGCGCTCCCACAGATGCCCCTCTTGCAGGAGCACATGGGTCACCTGATGGCGGCCAGGATCAATGACAAGTCCCTGGACTCGCCCGATGAGGCCGTCTGTGGCGCGCACGTGCTCGCCGCGGCGCACGGCCACGTCTCCCAGAGGGACAGCGTCGTAGATGATGGTCTGCGAGACGCTCCCGCCGGCCAGCCCCCCGCCGCCGAGGTTGTAATAGGGCCACGCGAACACCTGCCCCGGACCGTAGGCGCCCCAGCCGCCGGTTCCGGGCCGGAACTGCGCTTCCTCGCCGAGGTCGAGCTTGTTGAACTCGGCCAGGGTGCATCGGAGCCGGATCTCTCCCGCCACGACATCGACCAGGTCGAGCGGGACAAGCCGGCCGAGTCCGTGCCGGTGCGTCGGCTCGACTACGAGATGAGTAACCGCGCGAGCGACGGGATCGACGACTACCCGGCTGACCTCACCGCAGGGCCCATCCGGGCAGCTCGCCTCAGCGCCGATCGTGAACTGCGCCTGCATGGCCCCACCTCCGGGTATGTGACACCGGGGTCTGGAGCGGCTCGATAGCGCGTAACAGCAGGGCCCTCCGCGAGACGCCGAGGGCTTCGCGTATCGCTTCTCAGCGTACCCACCCGCCGCCCGGCCATGTACCGAGCACTAACTACCCGGTCATCCGCCGGCCCCGCAGCTGGCCCGATCGCCGTTCCGCTAGCGGATGAGCGTTGCCTTCGGGCGTATCACGCAGAATTCGTTTCCCTCGGGGTCGGCCAGCACCGTCCACGACTCCTCGCCGGTCTGGCCGATGTCGACGCGACGGGCGCCGAGGGCCAGCAGACGCTCAATCTCTGCGTCGCGATCCCCGGCACTCGTGGTGAGATCGAGGTGAACCCGGTTCTTGACTGTCTTGGCATCGGTCACGGGCATGAAGCACATGCCGACGGGCGCGTCCTCAGCAGGGCCGATAACGATCTCGCGCTCTCGCTCGGACAGAACCACCCAGTTGAGCGCCCCGGCCCAGAACCCGGCAAGTAGCGGCAGATCGTGAGCGTCCACGACGATGTGATGCAGGGCCACTGGCATGCCGACAGTATGCAGGCCTGCGCCGATGCTCATCCAGCCGGGACGGCCCGGCTCACGATCCAGGCGTGCTTGCCGACCTGGCGCACGCGGCGTGAACCCGTAGTCCTCGAACAGCTCGACCGTCGCGCTGAACAGGAAACGGCCCGGCGCCTTGCGGCCGGCCGTCACCTCGGAGATCGCCTCGACCCGCCCGCCGCCAGCCTGGGCGATCTGGTCGAGGGCGCCCTCGAGCGCGGCCCGCGCGACGCCCTGACCGCGGTGCTTCTTGTCGACGAAGAAGCAGGTGATCCGCCAGTCCGCCGGCGGCGGCGCGTCCTTCTCGTACTCGCGCCGGTGCTTGATGCGCGGCAGTTCCTCGGGGCTGCCGTACTGGCACCAGCCCTGCGCGGCGCCGTCGTAGTCGAAGACGAGCGCGGCGTGAGCGCGGTCCGTGCGGACCCGGTCCTCTTTCCCGGCCGGTTCCGCGCCGCGTCACGGGAATCGTCGGTGTGGAAGCCCATGCACCAGCAGCCGCCGAATACCCCGTTGTTCCGCTCGACGAGCTCGGCGAACGCGGCCCAGGTCGATGCGTCGAGGGGCCGGATCGTGTACGGCATGGCGGGTCCTCCCTCGGTGCGCGCAGCCAGGTTTGCTCAGGACTCCGCGGCCGCCTGCGACAAGATGCGCGCGAGCTCGGCCGGCGCGCTGAACATCGGCCAGTGCCCGGAGTCGATGTCGATGAACGAGACCGTCTTGGCCTTCGCCAGTTCGGGTACCTCGCCCTGCTCGACCCACTCCTTCGCCTGGGCGGGAGTGAATTCCGGGCAGACCAGAGCCACCGGCACGCCATAGCGTCGCTCGTCGGCCAGCCTGATGACGCCGCGGGCGACCCCGGCCGGGACCGGGATCGCCGCCGCCGCGATGGCCTGCTTCGCGGCGTCGTCCAGGTCGGCGGAGTCCGGCCCTTCGAACGGCCCCAGCCAGGGAAGGGCATCGCGCCGTCGCGGATGGCGAAGATGTCGGCATATGCCTCCCCGTCCGGGGAGGGGAAGCCGCCGATAAGGGCGACCTTGCTGATCTTCTCCGGACGCGCATCGGCCGCCAGCCAGGCCAGGTTGCAGGCGGCGGAATGCCCCGCCACCATCGGCTTCCCGGCGGCCGCGTCGACCGCCGCGACGACCGCGGCCGACTGATCCGCGAGCGTCGCTGACGGGCTGCCGTCACCCTGGCCCGGCAGGGTGACGGGAACGCCGCGATGGCCGCGGGCCGCCAGCTGGACGACTGTCTCGTCCCACGCCGACCCGTCCAGCCACAGGCCGGCGATCAGCACGATGTCCACCTTGTTCTCCTTCCCCGCCGCGGTCAGGTCGTGCTCGGCCCGCGCCCCGACCGGTCGCCCAGGAGAGTAGGCCCGGTTCCGGACGATCAGCTTCCTGATTAGCCTGATCCCGTGAAAGCTGACCTGAGCCCCACGGGGCGAGCGCTCCGGACCCTCGAGCTGCTGCAGTCACAGCCGGGCATCACTGCCGCCCAGCTCGCGGACCAGCTGGGCGTGACCGAGCGGGCCGCGCGCCGCTATGTCGCGATCCTGCGCGAGGCCGAGATCCCCGTGGAGTCGACCCGGGGACCGCTCGGCGGCTACCGGGTTGGCCGCGGCATCCGGCTGCCGCCGCTGGTGTTCAGCGCCGCCGAGGCCCTGGGCCTGGTCATGGCCGTGCTCGACGGCAGCCACGCCGCCGCGGATGCCGACGATCCGGTCGGCGCCGCCCTCGGCAAGATCATCCGGGCCCTGCCGGAGAACATCGGCCATCAGGCCGCCGCCATGCGCAGGCATGCCTCCGCCGTTCCCGACCGCGCGGCGGTGCGGCCGGGCATGGAGACGACGAGCGCGCTGGTCGCCGCCGTCGCGGCCCAGCGCCAGGTGAGCATCAGCTACCGGAGCGAGTCCGGCCGGCAGTGGGCGGAGAACATTGACCCGTGGGCCGTCGTCGTGCGGCACGGCCGCTGGTACCTGCTGTGCCATTCGCATCGCGCCCGCGACGTCCGCGCCTACCGCATCGACCGGATCCAGTCCGTCACCGGAGGCGGCGAGCAGTTCCGCGCGCCCGAGAACCTCGACTTCGCGGACGTGCTGGAGCAGCACCTGGGGGCGGGCTGGCAGTTCGAGACCAGGGTCGTGTTCGATGTCCCCTGCGATGAGGCCGCCCGCTACGTCCGGCGGCCGATGGGCCAGCTCAGCCCCCTCGACGGCGGCGCGCGATGCGTCCTGACCGGCACCACCAGCAATCCGGCCATGTATGCCGGCGAGTGGCTGGCCGCGATCCCGATCCCGTTCCACGTCACGGGCGGACCCGAGCTTCGGGCCGCCGTCGCGGCGGTCACCGCCCGGCTGACGGCCGCCCTCAATACGTCACCGTGACATTCCGGGCTTATTCTGGCGCGGAAACGCTTCGCCACGGCTTGCGAGGAGAGCGATGTTCAGATTAAGGATGGTTGTTGCGGTAGTGGGCGTGACCGCGGCGACGGTGGGCACCACCGTGGCCGCGGGCGGGGTAGCGGTAGCGTCGGGCCGCCCGGCCGACGTGGTCCTGGCCGGCAGCGCCGTCCCGTTCGCCAGCCACGCCCGGCCCACCGGAAGCGTCGCCGGCTCCACGCGCCTGACCATCGAAGTCTGGCTGAAGCCCGACCTGGCCGGCGCCGCGCGGTTCGCCAGCGCGGTGAGCACGCCGGGCAGCACGCTGTTCCGGCACTACCTGAGCCCGGCCGCGTACACCGCCCGGTTCGGCGCGTCCCGCGCCGCGGCGACCAAGGTCGAGTCGTGGCTGCGCACCGAGGGCTTCACCGCGGTCACGACCGACACGGGGCGCTCCTACGTGCGGGCGACCGCCCCGGTCTCGAAGATCAACGCCGCGTTCCGGGTCCAGCTCAGGACGTACCGGTCCTCGGCCTCCGCGCACGCTGACGGCATCGCGCTGCACGCCAACGACCGCGCGGTCTCGCTGCCCGCCTCGCTGGCCGGCCGCGTGCTCGCCGTGACCGGCCTGGACAACGCCGCGCCGATCCTCCCGCTGGCCAAGGGTGCGACCACCGTTGCGCGCCGGGCCGCCCGCCCGGCCGCCCGCGACCCCGGGGGCCGGGCCCTGTTCGAGCTACTACGGGCAGCACACCGCCGCCGGCCTGCCCCGGCAGTTCGGCGTCGCCTCGTTCCCGACCTTCGTGTGCGGGTACAGCGCCGGGCAGATGCGGTCGGCCTACCGGGCCAGCTTCGCCGCCACCGGCCGGGGGCAGACCATCGCCCTGGTTGAGGTCGGCCTCACTCCGGACATGTTCCTGACCCTGCAGGACTATGCGAAGGCCAACCACATGCCCGCCCCGTCGCCCGAGCGGTACGCGGAGCTGTCGCTGGGCAACGACACCTGCGGCGACCCGTTCAACCTCGAGGAGCAGCTCGACGTCGAGTCGTCCTACGACATGGCGCCGGGCGCGAACCAGCTGGTGGTCGGCGGCGACAGCTGCGACCAGAAGCTGGAGGGGAACCAGGGCGTCTACAACGCCGACATCGCGATCCTCGACGGCGCCGGCGGCCACCCGCTGGCCTCGGTGGCCTCCAACTCGTGGGAGACCGGGACCGAGTCGCAGCCGCTGTCGCAGACCAACCTCGTGCACGCCTACCTGGTGCGCGCCGCCGCCGAGGGCGTCGGCATGTACTTCTCGGCCGGCGACGGCTCCGGTGTCCTCGAGCCGTCGATCGACCCGGACGCGATCGCCGTCGGCGGCACCACGCTGGGCATCGGCAAGACCGGCAGCCGGCTGTTCGAGACCGGCTGGTCCACCGGCATCTCCCAGCTCAAGAAGGGCGCCTGGGTGTTCGCGAACGAGGACGGCGCCTCGGGCGGCGGGCCGAGCGTGCACTGGGCCCAGCCGGCCTACCAGCGAGGCGTGGTCCCGAAGGCGCTGGGCACCACCCGCAGCGCGCCGGACATCTCCGCCGATGCCGACCCGTTCACCGGGATCAACGTGGGCCTGCTGAATTTCAGCGGCAAGACGCCCGTGTTCTTCCAGGAGAGCATCGGCGGAACCAGCGAGTCCTCGCCGCTGGTGGCCGGCATGGTGACCGCGGCCCAGCAGGGCCAGCGGGCGCCGTTCGGGTTCATCAACCCGGCGATCTACCGGCTGAACGGCACCAGCGCCTTCTTCGACACCCTGCCGCTGACCAGCCACAGCCCCGCCTCTGTACCGCGGGGATCGAGTGTGACCTGACCGAGTTCGCCAACATCTGCCTGGGACCGAAAAAGAACCGGATCCCCAGCCTGACCACCAACGATGACCAGAACCCGCACATGAAGGGGTACACCGGCCAGGTCACGCTGCCCGGCTACGACAACATGACCGGCCTGGGCACTCCCGACCTGCCCGCCTTCATCAAGGCGCTGCGCCAGCTGGGGTAGTCGCCGGGGCCGTCCTACTGACCCAGCCGTCCTACTGACCTAGGAGCCACCGCCCGGGCGCGATCAGGTCGCGCGCCCGGGCGGGGCCCCAGGATCCGGGTGCGTAGGCCTGGACCGGGGGCGGCCCGGACAGCAGCGGCTCGGCCACCTGCCAGACCGCGGCCAGCCCGTCCGGGCGGGTGAACAGCGACCGGTCGCCGAGCAGCACGTCGTGGATCAGCCGGACGTACGGCGGCAGCGGATCCGCCCCGGCAGGGTCGCCAGCGGGATCGAGGCGTGCGCCACATCCAGGTCGAGTGCGGCTCCGGGTTTCTTCGCCACCAGGGCCAGGTCGATCTCGCCGTCGCCGGCGAGCGAGAACGACAGTACGTTGGCGCTGGCCGGCAGCTGGCCGCTGAGCGGCCCGGATGGCTCGCGGAGCACCAGGCTGACCCGCTGCGCGGAGTCGGTCATCCGCTTGCCGGTACGCAGGTAGAACGGCACGCCCCGCCAGCGCGGGCTGTCGATCCACAGCTTGGCGGCCACGAAGGTGTCCCGGCTGGAGTGGGGATCGATCCCGGCCACGTCCCGGTAGCCGTCGAACTGGCCCAGCACCACCTCGGCCGGGTCCAGCGTCCGGAAGCTGCCGATGACCGTCTCCCGCGCGGCCTGCAGGTCCAGTGCGCCCAGGCTGGCCGGGGGCTCCATGGCCACCTCGGCGGCGACCTGGAACAGGTGCGTCACCAGCATGTCGAGTACCGCGCCGGTGGCATCGTAGAACTGCGCCCGGTCATCGATGCCGAGCGTCTCGGGCACGTCAATCTGCACCGACTCGACATGCTCCCCGTCCCAGAAAGCGGCGGATGACAGGTTGGCGAAACGCAGCAGGTGCAGTTCCTGGGTGGCCTCCTTGCCCAGGAAATGGTCGATCCGGTACACCTGCTGCTCGTCCAGGACCGAGTGCACCACCTGGTCCAGCTCGCGGAAGTTCTCGCTCGAGGTGCCGAACGGCTTCTCGTAGACCACTCGGGCGCCCGCGGCCAGCCCGTGCTGGCCCAGGGCCTTCGTCAGCCCGGCGAAGGCGACCGGCGGCACGGCCAGGTAGTGGACCAGCTGCGGGTCGCCGCCCAGGGTCCGGCGGGACTCGCCGATGACATCGAGCATGCTGCCGGGGCTGTGGGCATCGAACCCGCCGCCGGCGAAGAACACCCGCTGCGCGAAGGCGTCCCACTCCCCCGGCTCAGGCTGCGGGCCGAACTCGGTCAGCGCGTCGTGGACGTGGGCCCGGAAGTCCTCGTGGGCCACGTCACCGCGGCCATTGCCGACCAGGTGCCACCGCTCCGGCAGCAGCCCCTCCTGGGCGAGCCGGTAGAACGCGGGCAGCACCATCCGCCGGGCCAGGTCCCCGGTCGCCCCGAACAGCACGAAGACCACTGGGCCCGGCTCATCACCGGACCCGCCGTGATGCTCACGGTTGGCCATGCCTGCCTCCTCCGTCATCATTCCGCCGGTTTAGACCTTTCATGGCATTAACAATGGTCCTGCTCCGAACTCGGGTCCTTTGGCCAATAGGATCCTGGCGCGAGACTACGGCGGCTCAAAAACAGGGCCCGAAGATTAAGCTAATCGTGCCTCAGGCCAGCAGCGAAATCGGCGGAAGCAGCGGGTGGGGCGACGCGGAGGGGGACCATGGACCGGGACATTCGCGCGAGCATTGCGGCCGCGCTGGACCGCAGGCGCGCGCAGCGCGAGCCGATCGGCCGGCTGCAGGGCGCGTGGCTGGCGCTGATGGAAAGCGTCGAGTCCCTGGTCTCGACGCTGGGCGAGACCGGCGAGCGGTTCGCGGCGGTACGCCAGCCGACGGCCGAGCAGGCCATGGTGGCCAGGGAGATCGAGGCCGAGCCCGGCGCGGCCGAGATCCGCGATCTGCTCCAGGCGATCACCGCGCTGACGCCGGACCTGGTGGCGATCAGGAACCGGGTCGACCGGGACACGGTGAACATCGGCGTGATCGGCCGGGCCAAGGCCGGGAAGAGCACGCTGCTGCGCACGATTACTGATCTCGGCGAGGACGCCATCCCGTCCACCGAGCTGAACCCGACCACCGCCGCGCGGAGCCGGATCCTGCACGCCCCCGGCCGGGCCGACGCCGAGATCACCCTGATGACCTGGGACGAGTTCCGCGATGGCTACCTGGCGCCGCTGCACAGGGACGCCGGGTGCGAGGGCCCGGTGCCGGCGACGCCGGATGCCTTCGCCAGCCATTCCTACGAGGACCTGCGCCAGGCCGCGCACGGGAACAGCGCCGACGAGGGCCTGCTCAGCAAGCAGAAGTTCCTCGAGCGCCTGCACATCGCCCAGGACTCGTTCGCCAGTTACCGCCCGCTGCTGACCGGCCGGGACCGCCAGCTGGCGCTCGGCCAGCTGGCCGAGCTGCGCCCGTTCGTGGCCTACCCGCTGGATCCGGCCGACCAGCACCGGCCGTATCACGCGGTGCGCGATATCCGGATCTACTGCCCGTTCCCCGAGGTCGACGTCGAGAACCTGATGCTCGTTGACCTGCCGGGCGCCGGCGAGGCAGGCCTGGACATCGACCGCCAGTTCCTCCAGGACCTGAAGAACGAAGTCGACGTCCTGCTGCAGGTCAAGCGCCCGGGACCGAACGACGCCTACTTCGGCGACGCGGACTGGGACGTCCTCGACCTGGCCAACGAGGCCCGCATGGGGGTGGACAAGCACGACTTCGTGGGCATCGTGGTCAACACCGACCCGGCCCATCTCGATCCGGCCTACGTGAGCAACGCCATCGAGCAGACCCTCAAGATCACCAAGCGGAACAACCTCCGGCTGTTCGCCGGCGATGTCGCCAACGCGGCCGAGGTGCGGGAGCAGGTTCTCGGCCCGGTCCTGCAGGGCCTGGCCGGCCGCCTGGCCATCATGGACCACGCGGCCGCCAGCGCCGCGCTAAGCCGGGCCGCGGACGTGGCCGGGCGGGCCGTCGCGCTGTCGGACCGGCTGGCCCGCCAGGCCCGCCGGTGGGGAGCGCTGGTCCCCGATGAGGATCAGGCGCTGGGCGCGAAGGCCAAGGAACTGCGCAACGAGGTGGCCAGGGCCCTGGACAGCCTGCGCCAGGAATACGACCGGCGGGTGCAGGACGGAGAAGTGGTCCAGGAGGTCGATGAGGGCATCACGCACGCCCGGCAGCGGCTGCTGGCCTGGGCCGACGCGGGATTCGGGTACGGCGACCTGGACCAGTGGCTGGCCGTCATCGAGCCGTCGATGGTCGCCGACCCCGGCGAGACCCGTGATGACCAGTGCACCATGGCCCGGCAGAAGATCCGGCAGGAGTTCAGCCGGGTCGACGGTTCCATCCCCGCCGCGGTCGGCCGGCTCCAGTACGCGGTGGCGGGGCTGCTGCGCCAGCACCTCGGCGAGATGCTCGTGCCGGACAGCGACCAGCCGCTGCACGCGCTCGTCCGCCAGGCGCAGGAGCAGCGGCTGGAGACACTGCGCTCGGCGATCCAGGAGCTGGTCGAGTTCCGCACCTTCGGCAACATCTTCCTGCGGGTCGGCCGCCCCGTCGTCAGCGCGATCTCCGCGACGCGGATCTCGGCGCCCGTCGCTCTCTCGGACGCCGTCACCGGCGCGGTCACCGGTGCCATCGCCGGCGCTGTTCCTGGCGGCTTCCCTGGCGATGTCGCCGGCGGCGTCGCGGGCGACGTCCCCGGCCCGGTGCCGGCCACCAGCCGGAGGCCCGCGATGGGCGCGTTCCTGAAGGAAGGCGTCAAGACCATCGGCCGGGCGGCGGGCGGGGGCCCGGCCGTGGATGCCGCCTTCATGGCCGCGGACGTGGTGGCGACCGCCGCCCCGGTGATCGCCGGGATGATCGGGAACACGGCGCTGGACGACTCGGCGGAGGTGCTGCACGAGACCCTCACGGCCGCGTTCCGGCAGGCGGTGGCCGAGATCGAGGAGCGGATGCGCGCCGAAGCCCGCGGGCTGACCGAGGTGCTGGCCTCGGTGACGGATCAGTTCTTCGACCGCTTCGCCCATACCCCGGGCATCGAGGAAGAGTTCGAGCGGCTGTGCGGTCCGGTCCGCCGCGAGCTGTGGCGCGACGTCTTCGACGGGCGGACCGCCGAGCTGGTGGCCGCGCTCGACGAGATGGCCGGCGCCGCGGCGGGCACCGATGAGGCCGGCCGCCAGATCCGCGCGATCGCGGCCGACTTCGGGATCCGGTGACGCGGCGTGCGGTACCGGCGCATGCCGATCGAGATCGAGTCGCCCGAGCAGCTCGGGTATTCCGCCATCACGAACAACCTGTCCGAGAGCTCCGTCGCCGACCGGCGCCTGGGTGACCTGGGCCTGGACATCGACCTGGACCACCTGCTGCTGTGTTACGGGGATCACCTCGGCGATCCGGTGCTGCGCGAGGCCGTCGCCGCTCAGGGCACCGGGCTGGCCGCGGGCGACGTGCTGGTCACGCCGGGCGCGGCCGCCGCGCTGTTCTGCGTCGCCACCGCGATCCTGGACCCCGGCGATCACCTCGTCGTGATCCGCACCAACTACGCGACCAACCTCGAGACCCCCCGGGCCATCAACGCCGACGTCGACGTCGTCGACCTGCGGTATGACGACCAGTGGGCGCTGGACGTCGACGATCTGCGGTCCCGCGTGCGGCCCGGCCGGACCAAGATGATCAGCGTGACCTGCCCCCACAACCCCACCGGGACCCTGATGGACGCGGCCGACCTGCACCGGCTGGCCGGGATCGCCGAGGCCGCCGGCGCGGTGCTGCTGGTCGACGAGACCTACCGCGACCTCACTCACGCCGGCCAGCTGCCCATGGCGGCGACGCTGTCCCCCCGCGCGGTCAGCGTGGGCTCGATGTCCAAGGCCTACGGCCTGCCGGGCCTGCGGATCGGCTGGGCCGTCACCACCGACCCCGCCCTGCGCGAGCTGCTGCTGGCCGCTAAGGAGCAGATCCTCATCTGCGGCGCCACCCTCGATGAGCACATCGCCGGGCAGGTCCTGGCCCGCCGGGACCGCATCCTGCCGCCGATCCTGACCGAGGTGCGCGAGCGCCTCGCCGTCGTGCAGGGCTGGCTGGACGCGCAGAGCATCTTCGAATGGATCCCGCCGCGCGGCGGAGTCGTCGGGCTGGTCCGGTTCCGCCCCGGCGTGACCGTGGACACCGCGGCGTTCTACCATCGCCTGCTCGCCGACCACGGCACCTACGTGGGGCCGGGTCACTGGTTCGAGGTCAGCGACCGCTACTTCCGGCTGGGCTACGGCTGGCCCGCGCCAGCGGAGCTGCGCGACGGCCTGGCCGGGCTGACGGCGGCCGCCGGGGCGTCCCTCACCTCAGGCTGATTCCCGCCCTGTACCAGGGATGACCCTGACCTCTCCAGGGGTGCGGATCAGGCCCTGAACCAGGGCTGATCCCGATCGACCCGAGGCGTCCGCGGGGGCAGTCTGGAACTACGAACAGACCAGCCGAATCGAACGGAGACCGACCAGCCATGTCCCTCATCGCCCTCGTCCTCATCGCCATCGTCGCCATCATCGTGTTCAGCTTCGCCCTGCACGTCCTGTTCTCGCCCTGGCTCTTGCTGATCATCGGCGCCGTGCTGCTCATCAAGTTCCTGCCGCGCCGCTCCCGCCAGTAGGCCATGCTCACCCACGCGGGCGGATGCCGGTGCCGAGCAGGTGCGGCCCGATGCCGAGCAGCTCCGGCACCCGCTCAATGGCCCGGGCCACGTCGAGCGCGACGCCCCAGTCGGCCGGGTCGGCCGTTCGCGCGTCCAGGTCGCCGAGGATGAACGCCGGGCCCTCGACGCTGACCAGGTCCGTGACCTCCAGCCCGGCCTCGGCCATCTCCGCGCGCAGTTCCTCCGGCCGGTGGCAGAAGGCGCTGAACCCGCCCTCCTGGAACGGCGGCAGCAGCCCGGTCCGGTCGATTTCGTCGATCCGGCCGAGCACCTCCGGATGCGCGAGGTAGATCCGCTCGCGCAGCATGCCGTCGATCCGGGCCGCCCACCGCGTTATCGCCGCCGCGAACACCGGCCCGCCCGGCCGCACGATCCGCCCGGCCTCGGCCAGCGCACCTACCCGCTCCGCGCGGTCGAGCAGGTGGTAGAGCGGGCCCAGCAGCAGCACGGCGTCCACCGACCCGTCGGGCAGGTCGACGTCCCGCGCGTCGCCGACCGCGCTGCGCACCCCGGGTGTCGCCGCGGCCGCGGCGGTGAGCTGCTCGACGTGCAGGGGCATCAGGTCCCGGTGCTCGACCTGGTAACCCAGCGAGGCCAGCCACAAGGCGTACCGGCCCGGGCCGCCGCCGATGTCCGCGACCACCGCGGGCGCGGCGGGCAGCCGCCGCAGCACGATCTCGCAGGTCCGGGTGAACTCCAGGCGGCCGCGCCCGTCGATCAGCCGGTCGCGTTCCATGCCCCGCTCGTAGTAGGCCCGCAGTGCCGCCTCGTCGCCGCCCATGGTCCGCGAGAATGCCACAGCCCGCGCAGCGCGGCCAGCCAATAACATGAGGCCCATGTCCGAGCCATTTCGCCCGGTAGCTCCGGTGGATCCGACCAACCTGCGGCCGATGCTGTTCCTGGACGTGGCCCGGCAGATGATGCTGAGCCCGCACTGGTCGCACCGCGCGGCGACGGTGGTGCTGGAGAGCCACACCGGGCCGGGGCGGTTCGCGTTCTACGGTGCCAACCACCCGGGCACCATCGACGAGGTGCACGCCCGCCGGGTCGACATCTCGACCCTCAACCCCGCGGCCATGCTGACCATGGCCCACCGCGGCGTGGGCGCGTTCAACAGCCCGCGGGACGTGGCCACGATCGCGGTGCTCCCGCACGATGACCGGCTGGGGTTCGCGGTGGCCCGCCGGCTCGGCTTCACCAGCCTGGCCGACATCGCCGCCGCGCGGTACCCGCTGCGGGTGTCGGTGCGCGGCTCCATCGACGCCTGCACGCCGATCATGGTGGATGTGGTGCTCCGGGCCCACGGCTTCAGCCTGGCCGACCTTCAGGCCTGGGGCGGCCAGATCAGCTACGACCAGCCGATGCCCAATCACCCCTCGCGGATGGGACGGCTGGCGGCCGGCGAGCTCGACGCCATCTTCGACGAGGGCGTCATCCTGTGGGCCGACCAGGTCGCCGCCGCCGGCGCCGACCTGCTGGCCCTCAGCGCCGAGCACCTGGAGTCCCTCCAGGCCGAGGGCTTCCGCCCGGCCCTGATCGAGAAGGCCCGCTACCCCTCGCTGTCGAAGGACGTGGCCGCGGTCGACTACAGCGGCTGGCCCATCTACTGCCGCTCCGACACCGACGACGCCCTGGTCGAGCTGTTCTGCCGGTCCCTGGCCGCCCGGCGCGACACCATCCCCTGGGATATCGGCGGCGTCCACCAGCCGCCGCTGCCGCTGGGGCGCATGGTCAGCGACTCCCGCGACACGCCCATCGACGTCCCCCTGCACCCCCGCGCCGCCGGCGTCTGGCGCGAGCTCGGCTACCTGGCCTGACCTGGCCGAAGCCGAGCTGGCCGAAGCTGCGCTAGCCGAAGGTGAACGAGAAGGTCTGCACGCCGGGGTCGTCGAAGATCATCTCGAAGGTACGCTCGGCCACCGGCCCGGGCTGGCGGATGAGCTGATGCAGCCGCTGCTCCGTCGCGGCGCCGCGCCCCTCGGCGTCCACGTCCAGGCCGCAGGCCGGACCGGGCGGCTGCCCGTCCAGGAGCACCCGGTAGCCCGCGGCCGCGCCCGGCGCTGCGGGCCCCATGACCAGGTTCAGGTCGCGGGCCTGGAACCGGCAGGCGATCCGGCCGCCGGGTGCGTTCAGCGTCGTGGCCTGCTCCCCCATGGTCCAGTCCCCGGCCAGGGCCCAGTCATTGAGCAGCAGCCGCTCCGGGAGGGCGTAAGACCGGGGCTGGCCGGGTACCGCGCCGCCGGGCGAGGTGAAGTTCTCGGTGCGCTCGTAGCCGGTGTAGTTCTCCGGCGATCTCAGGCTGTCCCAGTCGGCCTGGGTCTCGATGCCGGTGGGCTTGACCGAGGTGAGCTCCAGGCTTCCGTCGCCGGACCCGGCCTCGGCCAGCAGGCGCTGGATTACCATCTCCGACTGCTGGTACCCGCCCTCGCCGAACCGGTGGTGCCGGATCCGCCCCTGCGCGTCGGCGAGGTACAGGGCCGGCCAGTAGTGGTTGCCGAACGCGCGCCACACCCCGTAGTCGCTGTCGATCGCGACCGGGTAGCCGACCCGCAGGTCGGTCACGGCCCGGCGGACGTTCGCCGGCTCGTGCTCGAACCCGAACTCCGGCGTGTGGATGCCGATCACGACCAGCCCCTGGGCGGAGTACCGGTCCGCCCAGGCCCGCACGTAGGGCAGCTGGCGCAGCCAGTTGATGCAGGTAAACGTCCAGAAGCTGACCAGGACCACCTGCCCGCGCAGGTCCGCCGCGGTCAGCGGCTCGGAGTTGAGCCATCCGGTCGCGCCGCCGAAGGAGGCCAGCTCGCCCTCGACAGGCAGCGGCACCGACGCGGCGTGCAGCCCGGCGGGCGTAGGCCAGTCAGCGGTCATGGCCAGTATCCTTCCCCGGTCCCGGCGTCAGGCAATCGTCCATCCGGCGTCCACGGGACGTCCATCGCGCGACCCCAGCGTGGGACCAGCCTGGAACACTGGTGGGGGCACGTCGAAGGGCGAACTGAAGTGTCACGGATTATCGTCGTCGGCGGCGGCCTGATCGGCCTGGCCACCGCACTGCTGCTGGAGAAGCAGGGCCACGAGGTCACTGTCCTGGAGCGCGATCCGGCACCGCCGCCCGGCACGCCGGGCGGGGCCTGGGACAGCTGGGAACGCGGCGGCGTCATGCAGTTCCGGCAGGCGCACTACCTGCACGCCGGAGGATGGCAGGTCATCCAGGCTCGGCTGCCCGAGGTGGCGAGGGCGCTGGCAGCCGCGGGCGCGGCGGCGTTCAACCCGGTGCTGCTGATGCCGCCGGGCATCACCGACCGGGCGCCCCGGCCGGGCGACGAGCGGTTCGGGACGCTGAACGCCCGGCGGCCGGTGCTCGAGCACGCGATGGCCACCGCCGGGTCCGGCCGGATCGACATCCGCCGCGACGCGCTCGTCACCGGCCTGCTGAGCGACCGGCCCGGGCAGGTGAGCGGCGTGCGCCTCCAGCCGGGCACCGAGATGCGGGCCGACCTGGTCATCGACGCCGCCGGCCGCCGCTCTCCGCTGCCCGCCTGGCTCCGGGCCATCGGCGGGGCCGGCCCGCCGAGGAGGCCGAGGAGTCGGGCTTCATCTACTACACCCGCTTCTTCCGGGCCAGGGACGGCGAGCCGCCGCCGCCGCTGCGGGCCGGGAACCTCACCGCCTTCGATTGCTACTCGATCCTGGCCCTGCCCTCGGACGCCCGGACCTGGTCGGTGACCGTGTACATCGCCTCGGGCGACCGAGCCCTCAAGGCGCTGCGCGACGAGGCCTGCTGGGCCCGGCTGCTGGCCGCCTGCCCGGCCCACGCACACCTGGTCGACGGCCAGGAGCCGATCACCGGCGTGCTGGCCGTCGGCGGCATCGCCGACCGGCTGCGCACGCTGGTCGTAGACGAGACCCCGGCGGCCACCGGGATCCTGGCCGTCGGGGACTCCTGGGCCTGCACCAACCCGTCGCTGGGCCGCGGCGTCACGCTCGGACTCAAGCACGCCGAGATCACCGCCGAGACGGTCGGCGAGCACCTCGGCGACCCTCTGGCCCTGGCGCTGGCCCATCACCGGCTGACCGCCGAGCGGCTGCTGCCCTGGTACCGCCTCACCGTCCAGGCCGACCAGGCCCGCCGGGCCCAGATCACCGCCGTCGTCCAGGGCCGCCCGCCCGGGCCGCCCGCGGCGCCCCCGAGCCCGGACGCCATGCTGCTGCGGGACATGACCGCCGGCATGACCCGCGACGCCGACGTGTTCCGCGCCTTCATCGAGATGTACGGTCTGCTGGCCACGCCGGCCGAGATCGCCGCCCGGCCGGGCATGGCCGAGCGCATCAGCCAGGCCGCCGCCGGCCACCGCCCCTCCCCGCCGCCCGGGCCGAGCCGGGCCGAGGTGCTGGCGATGCTGAGCTAGCCACCTTGCCGCGCGCGCCGGGCCTGACGTCCTGGTCGAGCATGCGTGTCCATGTCAGCTCCGTCCTGGGAGTTCCCCCGCGGCGGCCCGTGGATAGTTAGTTGCCCGGAAGCAAACATCAGCCCGACTTAAGCCATTTGTCAAGACTTGGCCGGGGCGTCCAGGCCCTCCGGTGCATGCGGGCCGCCGTCGCGGGTAGGGCCTCGCGGAGGCTACCGCGGTGGTTACCAGGCCGCTGTGAAGGGAGGACGCGATGGCTACCGAGCGCCAGAAGGAGGCCGCCCGGCGCAACATCGAGAAGGCCCGCGAGGTGCAGAGCGAGCGGGCCCACGGGCAGGACGTGCCGCGCGAGACCGAGGGCCTGAGCACGGCCGAGAAGGACCGGCTGCCCGAGAACGAATTCGCGTTCCCTCGCGAGCGCAAGGAGCCGCTCACCGACGCCCGCCATGTGCGCAACGCGATCGCGCGCTTCGACCAGGTGGAGGGCGTGAGCGACGCCGAGCGCGACCAGGCCTGGCAGCGCATCCTGGCCGCCGCCAAGCGCTACGACGTCGAGGTGTCCGAGGCCAGCTGGCGCGATCTGGCCCACGGCGGCGACGACACCCGGCACTAGCCGGCTCAGAAGGGGTCCTGAGCCAGCCGGAAGGTGACGCGGCTGCCGGGCCGGGCCTGCGCGCAGGCCGGCAGGCAGGCCGGGTCGACCACGGCGATCACCGGGTAGCCGCCGGTGGTGGGGTGATCAGCCAGGAACAGCACCAGGTTCCCGTCCGGCAGCGCCTGGATGGCCCCGGCGACCAGGCCCTCGCTGGCCAGCTCGCCGCGGCGGCGCTGCACCGTAGGCCCGGCCAGCCGCAGCCCGACCCGGTTGCTGTCCGGCGACACCGTCCACGGGCCGTTCTCCAGCGCGCCCAGGCCGGGGCTGGCCAGCCAGTCGTGCCGCGGGCCGGGGTAGATCAGCAGCTCGGCCGGCCTGCCGGCGCCGTCGTCAGCAGCGGTCACGGCGGCCAGCTCGCCAAACGTGCAGCCGTTCTGCCCGTTCAGCGCACCCCGAGGGCCGAGCGGGCCGAGCCGGAGCACGTCGCCGTCGGCCAGCCGGGCCGGGCCCAGGCCGGAGAGCAGGTCGGCCGAGGCACTGCCCAGCACCCGCGCCGCGGCCAGGCCGCCGGAGAAGGCCAGGTAGCTGCGCACCCCCGACCTGGCCGCCCGCACCTCGAGCACCTGGCCGGGCCCCAGCTCGATGGCCTCGCCAGACGGGCCGGGCTCGCCGTCGACCCGGACCACGGCCCGCGCTCCGGTGACGGCGGCGGTGACCGCGCACTCGGCGGTGACGGTCACCCCGGTCAGGGTGGTCTCCAGCACCGCGGCCCCCGGCGGATTGCCGGCCAGCCGGTTGGCCAGGTGGTGGGCGGGCGCGTCCAGTGCACCGGACCGGGGCACGCCCAGGTGGGCGTAGCCCGGCCGGCCGCAGTCCTGGATCGTGGTCAGCGCGCCGGCCCGCCGGACGCGCACCACCCGCTCCCCCGAGGCCGGCATCATCGCGAGGTGACGTCGATGAACCGCACCTGGTCACCCGGCTCGAGCAGGGCCGCGGGGTCGCGGCCGGCGTCCCACATCACGGCGTCGGTGCGGCCGATGATCTGCCAGCCGCCGGGTGAGGTCCGGGGGTAGATGCCGGTGTACTCGTCGCCGAGCGCGACGCTGCCCGCGGGCACCGATGAGCGCGGGCGGTCCCGGCGGGCCGCCTCGTGGCCGCCGCCCAGGCCCGCGATGTAGGGAAAGCCGGGGGCGAAGCCGCAGAACGCCACCTCGTGGTCAAGCCCGGCATGGATGGCCGGCACTGCGCTCGGAGGGCACGCCCCACTGGGCGGCCACGTCGGCCAGGTCGGGTCCGTCGTAGTGGCAGGCGATCTCCACCACGCGCCCGGACCCGGTCGTCAGCGGCGCCACCGACCAGGATCGCAGCTCCTCGGCCAGGCCGGACTGATCCGGCACCCCGTCCAGCAGCACGGTCCGGGCCGCGGGGATCACGTCGACCAGGTCCGGCGCCCAGCCGCGGGCTCGTTCCTGCTCGATCCGGGCGTGCAGGGCCCGGACCTGAGCCAGGCTGTCCACCTCGACGAGCAGGGCGGACGGCCCGGCCGGCCGGAATCTCACGACCGCCTCACCGGGCCGTCTCCGGAGCCGTCTGGCGACAGTGCGGTCTCCGGGGCCGGAACCTGGTAGACGGCCAGGATCTGGCCCTCGGCGTCGGCCAGGTAGCTCAGCAGCTCCTGCTCGGCCCGCTCGCCGTCCCCGAGCACGATCGCCTCGGCGATGATCCGGTTGCGTTCCAGGTACGGCGCGTGGAACTGGTGCGGGTCGGCCATGGCGTGGAAGATCAGCCGCAGCTCGGCCAGCGCCCGGCGCATCAGCTCGTCGGTCCTCGGGCTGCCGGCCAGCGCCGCCACCGCCTGGTGGAAGCGCAGGTCGGCGGTGCGCACCTCGTACCAGCGCCCGTCGGCGGCGGCCTCCTCGCCGGCCTCGACCGTGGCCCGGACGGCCAGGCGGGCGGTCATCGGGGCGGTCGCCGACTGGCGCGCCGCGCCGCCCTCGATGAGGCGCCGCAGCTTGTAGATGTCGGCGACGTCCTCGCTGGTCAGGACGGGCACGAAGATGCCGCGGTTCATCTCGTGCACGGCCAGCCGCTCGTGGCACAGCAGCCGGAAGGCCTCGCGCAGGGTGTTCCGGGAGACGCCCAGGGCCTGTCCGATCGCCTCCTCGGACAGCCGCGTTCCGGGCGGGAACAGGCCCTCCATGATGTGGGTCCGCAGCAGCTCGGTGACCCGGTCGGCGGTGCTGGCGTGCACCAGGCCGGTCCGGTCCCGCGCCAGCGCGCTGACCATCTCCTCGGTGATCCCGACGGGCATCGTTCTCCCCTCCGCTGCCTGGACAGTAAATGTTAAATCCGGTGATCTTTCAACTGCCGTATTGATGGATTGTTGATCAATCCTGTAGTGTCCGGAGGCACCGAGGTCGAGGTGGTATGTCACATGTCGGTGCTGGTGCAAGGTTTCGGGCCGTTCGGCGGCTTCACCGCCAATCCGTCCGAGTTGCTGGTTCAAGAGCTGGCCGGCCGGGAGGACCCGGACCTCGTGACCGCGGTCCTGCCGGTCTCGCTACGCCAGGTGACCGACGAGATTCCGCGGCTGATGGAGAAGCACCGGCCGCGCGCGTGGGTGGGCGTCGGGCTGGCGGCCGGGCGCACCGCGCTCAGCGCCGAGGCCGTGGCGGTCAACCTGGCCGACTGGCCGGAGTCGGACGCGGACTACGACGGCCTGGCCGTGGCCCGGGTGCCGGTCGCGCCGTCCGGCCCGGCCGCCCACCTGACCACGCTGCCGGTCGAGCGGATCCTCAGCTCCTGGCGCGAGGCCGGCATCCCCGGCTACCTGTCCCACACCGCCGGCAGTTACCTGTGCAACCTCTCGTTCTACGCGGCCGCTCAGGCGGCCAGCGACCTCGGACTGGAGTGCATGGTCGGGTTCATCCACGTGCCGCTGCTCCCGGAGCTGGTCAGCGCCCCGGAGCGGCAGCCTTCCATGCACATGACCTTGCAGCTGGCGGGTCTTGATCTGGTGGTCGCTGCCTGCCGGGACGCAGACGAGGCCGCGAGCGAACGCGCCGAGGGCGCTGCGGAGGCGCCGCTGGGTGGCATTTATCTAGGGAGGACAGCATGAGACATCGTCTGAAGCTCGGCGCCGTCGCCGCCACCGCCAGCCTGGCGCTCCTGGCGTCGTCGTGCAGCTCGTCGTCGGGCGGCGGCAGCACAGGCGGCCAGGCGACGAGCGGCGGCACCGCGACCTACGCCGAGCCGCCGGGCACGACGCCGAACTACATCTTCCCGATGCTCACCGGCGCCTACTACTCGGTGGCCAACATCGAGGAGTTCCAGCGGCTGTCGTACCGCTCGCTGTACTGGATCGGCAACGCGCAGGGCCAGCCGGTCGTGGACCCGGCCATGAGCCTGGCCGCACTGCCGTCCTACAGCGACAACAACTCGGTGGTCACCATCCACCTGGGGAACTACACCTGGTCCAACGGCAGCCCGGTCACCACCAGGGACATCGCCTTCTGGATCAACCTGCTCAAGGTGAACAAGGCCAGCTTCGCCGCCTACATCCCGACTGAGTTCCCCGACAACCTCAAGAGCTACAAGATCGTCAACTCGAAGACGATCGTGCTCACGCTGACGGGCTCCTTCAACCCGACGTGGTTCACCTACGACCAGCTGTCCCAGATCACCCCGCTGCCGCGGGCCTGGGACAAGACCTCGGCCACCGGGAAGGTCGGCAACTACGACCAGACCGCGGCCGGGGCCAAGGCGGTGTTCAACTTCCTCACCGCGCAGTCCAAGGACATCGCCACCTACGGCAGCAACCCGCTGTGGAAGACGGTGGACGGCCCGTGGAAGATGGCCAGCTACCAGTCCGACGGCTACGTCAAGTTCCAGGCCAACCCGGCCTACGGCGGCCCGTCCAAGCCCAAGCTCAAGTACTTCGTCGAGGAGCCGTTCACCACTGACACCGCCGAGCTCAACGTGCTGCGCTCGGGCAGCTCGCTGGACTACGGCTACCTGCCCCCGCAGGACGCCTCGCAGTCCAGCCAGCTGGCCTCGCAGGGCTACACCACGACGCCGTGGCAGGGCTGGGGCACCACCTACTTCCTGATGAACTGGAACAACCCCAAGACCGGGCCGCTGATCCACCAGCTCTACCTGCGCCAGGCCATGCAGTCCCTGATCGACGAGCCCGCGTTCCTGAGCGGGCCGCTCAAGGGCTACGGCGCCACCGACTACGGGCCGGTCCCGGTCAAGCCGTCCAACCCGTACGTCAGCTCCTACGAGGCCAAGGGACCGTGGCCGTTCTCGCCCAAGACCGCGGTCAAGCTGCTGTCCAGCAACGGCTGGAAGGTCAAGCCTAACGGCGTCACCACCTGCATCAAGGCGGGCACCGCGGCCGGCGACTGCGGCGCGCACATCCCGGCCGGCACCGGGCTGACCTTCTCCCTCAAGTACGGCAGCGGCGCGGTCGTGACCAGCCAGGAGATGCAGGCGCTCAAGTCGCAGTTCTCCGAGGCCGGCATCCAGATCAACCTGACCTCGGCCCCGTTCGATTCCATCATCAGCCTGCTCACCCCGTGCCAGCCCAGCCAGTCCAACTGCTCCTGGCAGATGCTCAACTACGGCGGCGGCTGGACCTACGGCGTGGACCCCTACCCGACCGGCGACCAGCTGTTCGCCACCGGCTCGGGCTCCAACGCCAGCAACTACTCCGACCCGCAGGCCGACAAGATCATCGCCGCGACGGTGCACGGCTCGGCCTCGCTGACCCAGTACGAGAACTTCATGGCCAACCAGATCCCGGTGCTGTGGATGCCGCAGCCCGTCTACCAGATCTCGGAGATCTGCACCAAGCTGCACGGCGTCCTGCCGCAGAGTCCGATCGAGAGCCTGACGCCTGAGAACTGGTACTTCACCAAGTGATAACAGTGGTAAGCGGGGCTGGCCGCCATTGCGGAGCGGCCGGTCCCGCCCGGCCTGGACCGGCTGCGCCGTGACCAGGTTCCTGCTCCGCCGGTCGGGACAGGCGCTGGTCGTGCTGCTGCTGGTGACGATCATCGTGTTCGGGCTGCTCCGCCTGCTGCCGGGCGGCCCGGCCCGGGCGATCCTGGGCGTGCACGCCACCCCGTCCAACATCGCGGCCTTCAACCGGGAGAACGGGCTGGACAGCCCGCTGCCCGCGCAGTACTGGCACTGGCTGAGCGGCGTGGTCACCGGCAACTTCGGCTTCTCCTACGTGCTCAACCAGCCGGTGTCCAGCCTGCTGGCCCAGCGGCTGCCCAAGACCGCCTTCCTGGCCGGCGTCGCGGTGGTGCTGGCCGTGCTGATCGCCGTGCCGGTCGGCCTGTACCAGGCCGTCCGCCGGGGCCGGGCCGACGACTATGTGGTCACCACGGTCACGTTCGTGCTCTACTCCACGCCCGCTTTCTGGGTCGCGCTGCTGCTCATCGACGTGCTGTCGGTGCGGCTGCACGTGTTCCCGGCCGAGGCCCCGCAGGGCTCGTTCTCGGCCATCTTCAGCGACCCCGGCGCCATGGTGCTCCCGGTCGCCACCGTGACCCTGGTGACGATCGCGGCGTTCAGCCGGTACATCCGCTCCTCGGTGCTGGACGAGCTGGCCCAGGACTACGTGCGGATGGCCCGCTCCAAGGGCAACAGCAGCCAGGCCATCCTGGTCCGGCACGTGCTGCGCAACGCCGCTGTCCCCCGTGGTCACCCTGCTCGGGCTGTCGCTGCCGTTCATCCTGTCCGGCACGCTGATCACCGAGGAGGTCTTCAACTACCCCGGCGTCGGGCTGCTCGCCTTCAACGCCGCCACCAGCCAGGACTACCCGGTGCTGCTCGGCGTGGTGCTGGTGGTCGGCATCGCCACCGTGGTCGGCTCGCTGCTGGCCGACATTGCCTACGCCCTGCTCGACCCGAGGGTCCAGCTCGGCCGGGCGGCGGGGAGCAAGTCATGAGCATGGAGAACGTGACCAACGTGCTCAGCGGGGACGAGCCCGGCAGCATCCAGGAAGCCGAGGCCTCCGGCGGCTGGCTGTGGCTGCGCGCCTTCGCCGACAACAAGCTGGCCGTGGCCGGCCTGGTCGTGGTCGTGGTGCTGACCCTGTTCTCGTTCCTCGGCCCGCTGTTCTACCACACCGACCAGATCCACACCCGGATCGGCATGGAGACCCTGCCGCCCGGCACCGGTCACCCGCTGGGCACCGACGACGTCGGCTACGACCAGCTCGGCCGGCTGATGGTCGGCGGCCAGACCACCCTGGAGGTGGCCTTCGGCGCCGCCGCCGTGGCCGTCCTGGTCGGCGTGGCCTGGGGCGCGGTGGCCGGCTACGTGGGCGGCTTCATCGACGCCCTGATGATGCGGATCGTGGACGCGCTGCTGGCCATCCCGGCGCTGCTGCTGCTCCTGTACCTGGCCGTCGGTCTTCCAGCCCAACGTGCTGCTGCTGATCGTGGTGGTCGGGCTGACCGCCTGGCTGGTGCCGGCCCGGCTGGTCCGCGCCGAGGCGCTGACCCTGCGCACCCGCGAGTACGTGCTGGCGGCCAAGACGATGGGCGTGCGCACGCCCACGCTGATCGGCCGGCACATCGTCACCAACAGCATCGGCACGATCCTGGTCAACGCCACCTTCCAGGTCGCGGACGCCATCCTGGTCGTGGCCGCGATCTCGTTCCTCGGCCTCGGCATCGCCCCGCCCGCGACGAACTGGGGCGCGATGCTGTCCAACGGGCTCAACTACACCTACTCCGGGTACTGGTGGCTGACCTACCCGCCGGGCATCGCGATCGTGCTCACCGTGGTCGCCTTCAACCTGATCGGCGACGGGCTGCGCGACGCCTTCGGCCTCGACACGAGGCGCCAGTGAAGGGGGCCGGGGAGGTGGGCGGGGGGCCGCCGGTGCTCCGGGTCACCGACCTGGACGTGGACATCAGGCTGCGCCGCTCGGTGGTGCACGCCGTGCAGGGCGTGAGCCTCGAGGTGGCCGAGGGCGAGACCGTCGGCATCGTCGGCGAGTCCGGCTGCGGCAAGTCCACCCTGGGCCTGGCCCTGGCCGGGCTGCTGCCCTCCAACACGCAGGTGCGGGGCAGCATCCGGCTCGGCGACCGGGAGCTGGCCGGCCTCGGCGAGCGGGACCTGCGCCGGGTGCGCGGCACCGAGGTCGGCATCGTCTTCCAGGACCCGATGACCTCGCTGAACCCGACCCTGCGCATCGGCGCGCAGGTCGGCGAGGCGCTGCGGGTGCAGCAGGGCGCGACCAAGGCGGCCGCCCGCGCTGCCGCCGCCGAGATGCTCGACCTGGTCGGGCTGCCCCGCCCGAGCGAGCAGCTGGACCGCTTCCCGCACGAGCTGTCGGGCGGGATGCGCCAGCGCGTGGTCATCGCCGCCGCGCTGGTGTGCCGGCCCGGCTGCTCATCGCCGACGAGCCGACCACCGCCCTGGACGTCACCACCCAGGCCCAGATCATGGAGCTGTTCGACCGGCTGCGCCAGACGCTCGGCATGGCCACCCTGCTGATCACTCACGACATGGGCGTAGTCGCCGGCCATGCCGACCGGGTGTTTGTCATGTATGCGGGCCGGGAGGCCGAGACCGGGAGCACGACCGAGATATTCGACACGCCCCGGCACCGGTACACCGCCGCCCTGCTCGACTCGGTGCTGCGCCTCCAGACCGAGCGCAAGTCGGAGCTGGCCACCATTCCCGGCCGCCCGCCGGACCTGACCGCCACCATCGCCGGCTGCCCGTTCGCGCCGCGCTGCCCGGCCGCCTCCGCCGAGTGCTCCGAGCGGCAGCCGCCGGTCTCGGGCTCGGGGCGTCATCACTGGCTCTGCTACCACCCGGCCAGCCAGGCCGAGGACTCCCGTGTCACGGAGGCGCCCCGATGACCGCGAACCCCTCCGCCAGCACCACCACAGCCCCGCTGCTCAGCCTGGTCGACGTGACCAAGCACTACCGGCCCGGCGGCCTGCTGGCCCGGTCGGCCGCGCCGGTCCAGGCGGTGTCCGGCGTTAGCCTGGAGATCGCCGCGGGCAGCACGCTGGGCATCGTGGGCGAGTCGGGCTGCGGCAAGTCCACCCTGGGCCGGATGGTCGTCGGGCTGGAGAAGCCCACCGAGGGCGAGGTGCGGCTGCGACGGCACCGCGCTGGGCTCGATGACCCGGCCGCAGCGCCGGGCCGTCCGCTACGACGTGCAGATGATGTTCCAGGACCCCTACGCCGCGCTCAACCCGCGGATGACGCTGGCCCGCATCATCGAGGAGCCGCTGCGGGCCAAGGGCGGCCTGACCAGCCAGCAGCGCCGCAGCCAGGTCCGCCAGCTGGCCGAGGAGACCGGGCTGGCCGTAAGCCAGCTCGACCGCTACCCGCGCGAGCTGTCCGGCGGGCAGCGCCAGCGCGTCGGCCTGGCCCGCGCCCTGGCCACCAGCCCGGCCCTGATCGTGGCCGACGAGCCGGTCTCGGCGCTGGACGTGTCGGTCCGGTCGCAGATCCTCAACCTGATGACCGCGCTCCAGGCCGAGCACCAGCTCAGCTACCTGATGGTGTCGCACGACCTGACCGTGATCCACTACCTGGCCGACCACATCGCGGTGATGTACCTGGGCAAGATCGTCGAGTCCGGGCCGCCCGCCCAGCTGTTCCGCGCGCCCGCGCATCACTACACCCGGGCGCTCATCGACGCGGTCCCCGAGCCGACGCCCGGCCGGGTCGGCCCGATCTCCTCCATCCGGGGCGAGCTGCCCTCGGCCTCGGAACCGCCGTCCGGCTGCCGCTTCCGCACCCGGTGCCCGGCCGCGGCGGCGCTGTGCGCCGAGCAGGAGCCGCCGCTGCGCGCGTTCGGGCCCGGCCACCACGCCGCCTGCCACTTCCCGCTGGCCCAGCCCGAGGCCCCGGACGCGCGGGCGGACACCAGGGAGGCGGCCTCGTGATCGACATCAACGCCGACATGGGCGAGAGCTTCGGCGCCTGGACCATGGGCGCCGACGCCGCCCTGCTGGAGCAGGTGACCAGCGCCAACATCGCCTGCGGCTTCCACGCCGGCGACCCGCGGGTCATGGACGCCACCGTGGCCAGGGCGGCCGAGCGCGGTGTCACCATCGGCGCCCACGTGTCCTACCCCGACTTGGTCGGCTTCGGCCGGCGCCAGCTGCGGGTCAGCCCCGACGAGCTGACCACCGACGTGCTGTACCAGATCGGCGCGCTCGAGGCCTTCTGCCGGCGCCACCAGACCGCGGTCCGCTACGTCAAGGCGCACGGCGCCCTGTACAACGACCTGGCCGGCGACGAGCGGCTGGCCGCCGCGCTCGGCCAGGCCGTGGCCGCGTACGACGCCGGCCTGAGCCGTGCTCGGCCCTGGCCGGCAGCCCGGCCGTCGACGTGCTGCGGCAGCAGGGCCTGCCGGTGGTGGCCGAGGGCTTCGCCGACCGCGGGTACACCGCCGCCGGCCGGCTGGTCCCCCGCAGCCAGCCCGGCGCCGTGCTCACCGACCCGGCGGCCGTGGCCGAGCGCGGGTGGCGCATCGCCACCGGCGCGCCCATCGAGACCGAGGACGGCGCCCCGCTCGTGCTGGAGGTCGGCTCGCTGTGCGTGCACGGCGACACCCCCGGCGCGGTCGGGCTGGCCCGGGAGCTGCGCGCTGTGCTCAGCGCCCGAACCGTGGAGGTGGCGGCATTCGCATGATGGCCCAGTGATTCCCCTGGACGACGCCGGGCTGGAGGCGCTGGCCACCACCGCGCTGGCCGCCGTGCAGCGCGAGTACCCGCACATGCTCATCCAGGAGCTGAACTCCGACGCCGACGTGCTCCCGCCGCGGCGGCTGAACCCGGCCTTCTACGGCAGCTATGACTGGCACTCGGCCGTGCACAGCCACTGGCTGCTGGTCCGGGCCCTGGACCGCGGGCTGCCCGACGCCCTGGCCACCGCCGTCGGACAGGTGCTCGACGAGCACCTGTCGCCCGAGCGGCTGGCCGCCGAGACCGCGTTCTACGCTGGCCCGGGCGGGCGCACCGCCGAGCGCCCCTACGGCTGGGCCTGGCTGGTGCTGCTGCACGCCGAGTGCCAGGCCCAGGGCAAGGAGCGGCCAGGCCGGTGGGCCGTCGCCCTCAGCCCGCTCGCCCAGCTGCTGTCCGGGCGGCTCGCGACCTACTTCGGCGGCCAGCTCGCGTTCCCGATCCGCACCGGGACCCACGGCAACACCGCCTTCAGCCTGAACCTGGCGCTCGCCGCCGCCCGGCGCCGGGGCGACCCGGCGGCCGAGGCCGACCTGTCCGCCGCGGCCCGCCGGATGTTCGGTGCCGAGCCGCCGCTGCGCTGGACCGACGCGCCGTCCGGGGACGCCTTCCACACCCCCGAGCTGACCGAGGCCGCGCTGATGGCCGACGTGCTGCCGCCCGCCGAGTTCGCCGCCTGGCTGGACCAGGCGCTGCCCGACCCCGCCGCCGTGGCCTGGGCACCGCCTGACTTCGCGCCCGATGCCGCCGACCCCGGCACCGTGCACCTCGAGGGACTGCTGGTGGCCCGAGCCTGGTGCCTGGACGCCATCGGCCGGGCGCTGCCGCCCGGCCACCCGGTCGCCTCCGCCGCCATCACCACCGCCGACGCGCACCGGGCCCGGATCGCCGGGCTGCGGCCGGCCGAGGGTTTCGGCCGCAGCCACTGGCTGCCCACCTTCCTGCTCTACCTCGACGAGCGCCTCAGCCGCTAGCTGTACTGCCGGCTGCCGCGATCACGGACGCTTCAGGAACCTGAAATAGAACGCCCCGAACACCAGCACAATCCCGACGTTGACCGCCAGCCGCGGCCAGAACTGGTGCCTGAAGAACAGGACGTCCACGCCGACCACGACGGCTATCAGCGCCAGGACGTAAAGCACGAGGACGATCTGTCTGCCCATGGTTCTCTTTCTACCTTGCCTGACCGGCCAGGCCCAGCCGGGTCCGTCTCCGCTCACTGGCCGCGCGGATCGTCGTGGGGGTTGACGTACTCGAGGCTGATGGGGCCGGTCGCCGTCACCTGCGTGACGTACTCACCGGATTTTGCCCAGTGGAAGTGACGGGTGCCGCCCGGCAGGACAACCACCGCACCCGGCGGATACGCCACTAGCTTCGTCTCGTCAAACTCGTCGCCCAGGCCGATGTAGAAGACGCCGGACATGACCACGTAGACCCGGTCCTCGTGATGCCAGTGCGGCATCAGCTTCACGCCCGACGGCAGCTTGACCCGGACGACATACGGACCGGGCTCAGACGGATGGCCCACCACGACGGCGAGGCGGGCCGATGGCGGGAACGACGGGAACGGCTCCCAGTCGATGTCCTCCGGCAGGACTGACCTGAAGACACCCTGGTCGGGCTGGTGGGCGGGCATGGTCAGCTGACCCCCTTACTCAGCGACGGGACACCAGGAGAGAGTACGGGACGGTTGATCCCGGCACCGAGACGCCGAACCGCTCGGCCCAGTGGCTGAGGGTCACCTCCTTGGTCTGGCCGCCGCCGGTGAGGGTCTCACTGACCGGCAGGACCGTGCGGCCGGCCGTCAGCATGAGCTGGGCGCTGATCGTCGTGCGGGACCCGCTGGGCGTCGCCGTCCAGGTCAGGACGTAGACCTGCTGCCCGGAGGCGGTCCCGGTGCGCATCCGCACCGAGTCGCTGGCCGAGGGCAGGAGGCTGGAGGGCAGCGAGGCCATCGTGTCCTCCGCGGCCAGGTCCTGGTACTCGGCCGAGCCGGACTTGATCTCCACCCACCGGGACCGGACCCTGGCCGCCGTGGCCGCGGGCAGCCCGATGTAGGCAGTCAGCCCGGCCGGGGTGCCGGTGAAGTAGGCCGCGTGGCCGGTGACGCGGATGGCGGCCCGGCCGGCGCTGCCGGTGATGGACTCGGCACCGGCCGCGGTGCCGATGTCGGCCGCGATCCGCTGGGTCGCCGCGCTGCCCGCGGACCGCGATGTGATGACGATGTGCACGCTCTTCTGGCCGAGGATCGAGTCGCCGGCCGCGCTGATCACCGAGGCCAGCCGGGCGCTGCGCTGCTGCGCGGCGGACAGCGCGGGCACCGGCAGCTTCCAGCTGCTCAGCACCTCATCCAGGCTGACCCGCGGGCTGGCCTGCCCGCTGATGTGGGTGACCGCGTACCAGTACAGCTCGCCGGCCAGGCTGACCGCGGACGGCACCGCCGCCTGCCTGCCGTAGCTGTACAGGAAGAAGATCAGCGGCGCGCAGGCGATGATCCGGCTGTTCTCCGCGGTCTGCGCGGCGGACGCGGCGCCCGCCGCGCACTCGCGCAGCACCGTGTCCCTGGACTGGGTGGTGTACTGCACGTCCTGTGCGGAGAACGAGGCGATGCCGGGGTGGCCGCGGTACAAGGCCCCGAGGTCGTGCTGGACCTGGCTCAGGGAGACCTGCTGCCGGGTGTCGAAGACGTTGCCGGGGCGGACCGCGGCCCCCGCGGAGCACGACGCCACGGTGAGCGCCGCGCCCGCGAGGGCCAGCAGGGCAACGGCCCGCGGCCGCCGCGGGGGGCGAGCCCCCGCGGCGGCCGGGCGACGCCGACGGCTGGGCATCGGCGTCACCGGCATCAGGCCTTCCTGCCGATCACGTGGCCCTTGACCGTGTTCGCGCCGCAGAGCCCGAGCTTCCACGGAGCGGACCGCGGTCCGCCGCCGACGACCAGGTTGCCGCCGATGGTGGTGCCGCAGACCACGTTGGCTCCCGAGCTCAGCGGATCGTCGGCGTCGCGGACACCGACGGCGATCACGTTGCCGCTGATCGTGGAGTTGTCGATGCGCAGGCCGGTGCCGCCGGCCAGCGACGCTGCCCGCCACCGAGGTGTCGACCATGTCGCACCAGGCACCGGGCGGCACGACCACGTTGCCCTGCACCATGGCCGCGCTGAGCTGCGTGTCGTCGCAGGTGATGCTGCTCGACGACGGGATGCTCACCTGGGCCCGGAGCGGCAGGCTGGACAGCGCGTCGGCGTCGCCGGCGTAGACCGTCCGAGTGCCCGCCGCGGTGATCCACTGCTGCTGCGCCGAGGACCAGTACTGAAGCTGCCGCAGCGGGACGTTCATCGACACGACGGTGGACTGTCCCGGCTGCAGCGTGACCCGGCTGAACTGGGCCAGCTGGCGCACCGCGAACTGGATGCCCGCGGGCGGCTGGTCCGGCGCGCCCAGGTAGACCTGCGGCACGGTGCTGCCCGCGAGCTGGCCGGCGTTCGTCACCCGCAGGTCGACGTCCAGCCCGCCGTCAGCGGCCCGCCGCACGTGCAGCCCGGAGTAGGCGAACTGGGTGTAGGACAGGCCGTAGCCGAACGGGAACAGCGGGGTGATGCCCTCCTTGTCGAAGAACCGGTAGCCGTTGTAGATGCCCTCCGTCTCGTCGGTGGTCCCGCCGGTCCCGCCGTTGAGCCGTTCCAGGTGCGGGCCGGTGGTGTCGCCGGGGTACAGCGGCACCGTCTCGTTGTAGCCCCAGATCGTGTCCGTGGCATTGGCGGGCCAGGTGATGTCGGTGTGGCCGCTCGGGTCGGCCAGGCCGAGCAGCAGCCGCGCCGTGGAGGTGCCGCCCTCCTCACCGGAGAACCACATCTCCAGGACCGACCTGACGCCGCTGATCCACGGCATCAGCACCGGGTTGGTGGTGTTCAGCACGACCACCGTGTTCGGGTTCGCGGCGGCCACCGCCTGGATGAGCTGGGTGTTGGCGGCGCTCAGCGTCTCGGGGGCCGAGATCGTCGCCGGGCTCGAGCCGTAGGGGTTGGGGATGGTGGTGGAGGCGTTGAAGTCGTTCAGGAACACGACCGCCAGCTTCTTGCCCTTCGCGGCCGCCGCGGCGTCCGCGATGTCTCCGTTGGCCCGCGAGTAGGCGAAGCGGAAGCTGGCCGGGCCGCCGGTGGCGTTGTCGAAGGTGATCGTGACCTGGTGGTAGGTGCCGCCGGTCAGGCTCTGCGCGGGCGCGACCACGTTGGTCAGGCCGCCCTGGGTGTACCCGGCATCGGTCGGGGTGCCGGGCAGGACCGCGCCGTGGGCGCTGGTCACGCCGTTGCCGTAGACGTTCTCGGCGGTGCTCAGTGTCTGCGCCGCGCCGTCCAGGCTGAACGTCACGTCGGACGCCGGGACGCCGCTGGAGAACTGGAACCGGAACTTGTAGGTGTCGGTGGCCGGCACGTACACGTAGCCGGTCCAGGTGTAGTTCCCGGCGGCCAGCTGGCCGTTGCCGGAGACCGTGGTGAAGTCGAGCGAGGAGTCGGTCGACGGCGAGCCGGGGCCGGTGGTGCGGTCCAGGTGCCCGGTGACCGAGGTGCTCGAGTCGGACAGCGCCGACGAGGGCACCGGCTCGCCGGACGGCGAGTTGGCCGGGACGTAGCTGAACGCGCCGGGGTCGCCGCTGAACTGCCTGAGCTGCTCGAGCGGGCTGATGGAGTCGCGGTCGGCGAACCCGACGGACGCCTCGCCGGTGGGATCGGCGATCGTGTACTCGGCGCCGGGACCGGTCACCATGATCCCGCCACTGAGATCTGAACGGGTGATCGGCAGGGTACCGGCGTCGTTCTTGAGCAATACCGCTCCCTCCTCGGACATCAGCTCGGCGACTGCGGCGTCGCCGTTCTTGGTCCCGAGGTTGGCCGCGGGCGTCGCCCCGTGCGCGGGGCCGGCGGGCAGCAGGGCGTTGCCGCTGCGGTCACCGTTGATCCCGCCGGGGTTGGTGCAGCTCGCCGCGACCGGGGTCTGGTCACAGCCGAGCATGCCGAACCGCTGCTCCTGGTACAGCATCATGGCCAGGCCCTGGTTGAACACTGACAGCGGGACCGATCCGTTAGCCACCGCCTGCACCAGCGTGCAGCCCGTGGCCGGGCAGCCGGTCCCCGGCACGCCGGCCACGTGGACCGCGTTCGGGGCCGAGCAGGAGACGGAGTTCCCGGACGCGTCGGCGCAGGTGTCGCCGGTCGGGTCGAACGCCGACGGCGGGCCGAAGAAGCCACCGCCCGAGCTGGTGCTCAGGCTGTTGCTGTCGCTGAAGTAGCCGTTGGTGGTCGGCTGCTCCTGGTCCTCGCCCTGGAAGATGGCCGAGGTGCTGTGCGTGGCCGGGTAGTCGGAGCCGACCATGGCCACCGAGCCCCACAGGTCACGCAGCGCGTAAGTCAGCGTCAGCGGCTGCTCGCAGGAGTAGTGCGACTCGCTCAGCGGCCAGGTCTGCGGGTTCTGGCCGGCGGCGGCGTACGGGCTGACCGGCGCCGTGCTGCTCAGCGAGGAGACCGTCGACGGCAGCGTCGACGAGGTGTCCTGCCAGATCTGGTAGGAGCACATGGTGGCGGCCGCGCGCGGCCTGCGTGAAGCCCGCCTCGTAGGGGGTCAGGTAGATCTGGTGCAGCGCCTGGTCGGAGATCTGCGTGTTGGTGCTCTGGTTCTGGCCGTTGTAGACCGCGAAGTGCTTCATCTGGGACAGCGCGCCGGCGCCCTGGATCCCGTTGATCTGCGAGGCCACCATCTGGCCGCTCAGGTAGGGGTCCTCGCCGGTGGTGGTGAGGTTGCGGCCCCAGTTGGGCAGCCGGTCGATGTCGGTCTGCGGGCCGAACAGCCCGGTGACCATGAGCTCGCGGGCCTCGGTGCCTTCGGTCTGGCCCCAGACGTTGCCGAGCTGGCGGTCGAAGGAGGAGGCCAGGTTCATCAGCGTGGTGGGCCCGGTGGTCATCTCCGCGTTCGGGCCGGAGAACGTGTTGACGCCCTGGGCATCGGTCCAGCAGGGCGCCATGATGCTGGGCGAGGTGCCCGTCGGGGCGGCCGTCGGACCGACGTTGTTGCACGTCGTGTTGGTCCCGCCGTGGAACAGGATGCTGGCGTTGGCCAGCTGCGCCTCGGTCGGCGGGTGGCCCGGCTCGAGCTGCGCGATCAGGTTCAGCACCGCGGGCGTGTAGGGCGCGTCCGCCGAGACCGACGGCGAGCTGATGGACTTCGGTACCTGCACCGGCAGCGAGTACGGGATATCCGATGGCGTCGTGGCCCGCACGAGATCGCGGGGCGAGGTGGCCCTGGCCGGGCTCTGGCGCGCCGTGCCCGGCCGCGCCGGTCCCGCGGCGGCGCTGCTGCTGGCGCCCGCGGGCGCGGCGCTCAGCAGGGACAGGGCGGTCACCGTCGTGGCGACGCCGGCGATCAGTGAGGCGGGCCAGGCGGCCGGCCTTTTCTTTTGCGGTGCTGACGAGGTTTGATGTGCAAGGCAGGTCTCATCTCCTCCCGGAGCGGGTCGTGAGGAGAACGTAAAATTGCGTCTGTTAACGACCCGGAAATAATCCGGCAGTGCCTGTTAACGATTCATGAATGGCCTGCGTGCGCCGCCGCGCGGTCTGCCCGGCCCGCCCGGCAGGACCGGTCCGGCCGCTGGTCACGCTCGCCGCGGCGCATGCCGTGTCCAGCACGTCGGCCAGGTCCGGTACCGCGACCTCCCCGAGGCTCCCGCGGGCCGGCTCCAGCTGGTGCAGCGCGCCCAGCAGGCCGGCCGTGAACGCGTCCCCGGTCCCGGCCGGGTCACTCCCGATCACCGCGTAGGCGGGCCGGTGCAGCACCGAGCCGGCGCCGCGGAACGCCATCGCGCCCGCGCGGCCCGAGGTCACTACCACCAGGCCCGGCCCCAGCCCCAGCCACTGCTCGGCCACCGCCTGCGGCGCGCGGCCCGGATACAGCCAGGCCATGTCCTCCGTACTGGCTCGGATCACGTCCGCCGCCCTGATCGCCCGGTCGAGCAGGATCCGGCCCCGCCCCGGCGAGCCCATCACCTCCGGATGCACGTTGAGGTCGGCGGATACCAGCGTTCCCCGCCGGCGCAGCCGCCCCGCCGTCTTCAGCACCCGGCTCGCGCTCGGCCCGTCGCACCACGCCAGCGAGCCGATATGCAGCACCTTGGTGGCCGGCGGGATGCCCGCCAGGTCGGCCGCGCTCCACGGCGCGCTCGCCGCGCCGCCCAGGTACAGCCGGGCCCGCTCACCACGCTCCGTCAGCACCTCGATCGTCGTCGGCTCGTCCGCCTCCGGGGCCGCGCTCAGGTTGACCCCGTTCTGTGCCGCGTGGCGGCGCAGCAGCTGCCCGAACGCGTCGCCCGACAGCCGGGCCATCAGCGCCGCCGGGTGGCCCAGCCGCACCGCCGCGATCGCGATGTTGAGCGCGCTCCCGCCCGGAAGCGCCCGGACCGTCATCTCGTCGGAGGTCGGCGCCAGGCGGACCACCGCCTCGCCGAGCACTGTGATCACTACCGCTCCGTCCCAGCTGGCCGCACTGCCCTGCGGGCCTGTCCCAGACGGCTCCGGCCCTGCGGGGTCGGCAACCACATAAAGCCGGGATTCGGCATAATTGCCCGATGGCCCAACGGCAACTCCTGGCTAATTTGGGGTATTACCTGCTTATGCGTCAATGGCTGGCGAATTTAGGCCAGATTCCGGTTTAATTGCCCAGGTGCGTGATCCCGACCGCTCCCTGCTCCGGCCCAGCGACCGCCAGCTCGTGGCCACGCTGCGGCGACACGGCCAGCTGCCCCGCGACCGCCTGGCCCGCCTGTCCGGCCTGCCCCGCAGTACCGTCACCGACTCCCTGACCCGCCTGCGCAGCCAGGGCATCGTCACCGAGCAGGCCATGCCGCGCCCGACCGGGAAGGCCGGCCGGCCCGCCAAGCTGCTCGCCCTGGCCGCCCCCGCCGGCCTGGTCGGCGTCATCGCGCTCACCCACCAGACCCTCCAGGCCGCCGTCGCCGGCATGGACGGCACCCTGCATGCCCGGCGCGGCATCGACCCTTACGGCGGCGGCGCCGGGCCGGGCCTGGCCGCCGACGCGATCGCCCTGCTCGATCAGGCCCTGAGCGACATCAACGGCAGTCGCGCCGACCTCGTCCGCGCCGTCGCCGGCCTGCCCATGCCCATCAACGGCCTGAGCGGCGTGGTCCAGCTCGCGCTCAGTGACCAGCTTGGCCTGCCCGTGCGGATCGAGAATGACGCCAACCTCGGCGCGCTCGGCGAGGGCGCCTTCGGCGCCGCCGCCGGCCTGGAGAACTTCATCTACATCAAGATCGCCCACGGCCTCGGCGCCGGGCTCGTCCTCGAGCGGCACCTGTACCGCGGCACCAACGGCCTGGCCGGCGAGCTCGCGCACATCCACGTCGAGCGCGACGGCGCCCTGTGCCCGTGCGGCGGCCGGGGCTGCTTCATGACTAGCTTTAACACACCTCGGCTGATCGACTGGATCCAGACCGTGCATCCCGGTGCCGTCACCATGGCCGACGTGCTGGCCCTGGCCGCCGACCAGGACACCGGCGTCTGCCGCATCCTGCGGGACCTGGGCCGCACCCTCGGCCGCTCGCTGGCCGACTTCTGTGTCTACCTGGCGCCGGATGGCATCATCCTCGACGGCATCCTGCAGAACGCCGCCGACCCGGTGATCGACGGCATCCGGCAGATGCTCAGCCAGCTCGCCCCGCCCGCCGTCGCCGCCCAGGTCAAGATCGTCGGCGGCCTGCTCGGGTACGACGCCGAGCTGCGCGGCGGCGCGGTGCTCGCCCGCCAGCATCACCTCACCGGCGGCTGATTTCCTGTCTGTGCTGCTGTCGTGAGGTGACTCAGACGATCTGCGGCGGATCGTCGAGCGCCGTGGTCTTGTCGGGGTTGAGCCGGACCCAGATAGAGATGATCTGGCCGCGGGCGGCCTCGCCGGTGATCACGATCGGCCCCTCGGGGGTGTCCAGCACGAGCGAGGGGCTCGAGTTGACCTCAAGAAGGCGTACGAGGGGCCGCCCGTCCGGGCTCGAAAGGGTCTTGAACCCGAAGAGTCTCCAGCTGCTTGTGAGGAGTTGCCGCACCCGCTCGGCGCCGGCAATGGGGTGCCTGGCCGCGCGCCGGGCGGGGCCCGCGTCGGATATGAGCACGACGTCGGGGTGCAGGAGGTTCAGGGTCCTCTCTTCGTCGCCCGCGAGCACGGAGTCCATCAGCTCCGCGAGCAGTTCGGCCGGGGCCGGGGACGGAGCGGGTGTCCCGGCGCCCGGCCGGGCCGATTGCAGCTTTCGCCTGGCCCGCGAGACGAGCTGCCTGCACGCCGGCTCGCTTTTCCCGAGGATCTCGGCGATGGCCGGGTAGGGCTCGCCGAACACGTCACCGAGGAGGAAAGCGACCCGCTCGTACGGGCCGAGCGAGTCGAGCAGGATCAGGAAACCGAGGGTCAGCGACTCAGCGATGTCGGTCGTTTCCCCGGCGTCCCGAGCGGTGGGCACCGGGTCGGGAAGCCATGGCCCGACGTACACCTCCCGCCGTCGGCGCTGGGCCCTCAGGCGGTCGAGGGCCAGGCGGGAAGTGACGGTCGTGAGCCAGCCGGCCGGGTTGTCCACGGTGGCGGCGTCTCGGGCGGCCCACCGTATCCATACCTCCTGCACCACGTCTTCGGCGTCGGCCAGCGAGCAAGTGATCCGGTAGGCCAAGCCGGTCAGGCGTCGGCGCTCACCCTCGAAGATGCCCAGGCTGCCCGGCGTCGGTGTCGGGTTCACGCCACCCTCGGGTAGGTGCGATCCTCCGCGGCCGGCCGGGCGGCGAGCATGCCCGCACGCTGGCCGCTGGCCAGAGCCGCGTCCGAGAGCCACCCCGACGGCCCCACCCAGTCGCCGGCCAGGTACACCCCCGGGGATCCGGGCACCGCGACTGCGGGCCGGCCAGCCAGGCCCGCTTCGGGACCGGGCAGCACGTGGGTGACGACGTGGACCGCCAGGAACCTCTCCGCAACGATCTGATCGTCGGTGATTCCCGCCAGGGCGGCGAACCGGTGAAGCTCGTCGCGGTCCAGTCCCGCATCGCGGGCGCCATACCGCATGACGTGCACCACGGACCCGCCGGCGGGCGCCAGGTCACCGGGCGGGCAGTGGCGCGCCAGGTAGAAGGGCTGGTCCAGGCCGATCACCGCCGGGCGGCACGGCCCGCGCAGCCCGAGGTCCAGGCAGGCTGCCGTGACCGGGGGGCCGAGCTCGGGCCAGCCCGGGTCGGCCGGCAGCAGTTTGCGCGCCTCGCCCGGGCCGCCGGCGGCGATGACCACCGCGGCCGCAGGCAGCACCTCGCCGCCGGCCAGCGCGACCTCCCATCCGCCCGGGACGGCGCTGATGCCGGCGGCGGCCTGCCGGGTTCGTATGGTGGCGCCGGCCGCCGACGCTGCCGAGGACAGGCCGTCCACCAGGCTTCCAAATCCCTCGTCGAGGTAGGAGACGCCTCGGCGGGCGCCCTTGATCCGGGAGATGGCGAAGTCGGCCGGCATGCTCGC
Organism: uncultured Actinomycetota bacterium; assembly: GCA_963730265.1. Lineage (GTDB taxonomy): Bacteria > Actinomycetota > Actinomycetes > Streptosporangiales > Streptosporangiaceae > DASUBV01. The sequence continues at coordinate 1,000,238 of CAVSRG010000009.1, read as the reverse complement.
GAGGTCGGTCACGTAGGTGGTCACTCGTATCAGCATCCGGGCCACGTCGGACAGGTCACGACGGCCCGCCAGAGACTCAACCCACTCCTCCGCGCTCCGGCCCGCCCACCTCGGGGCCGATACGGTCAGCAGCCTGGCGACCAGCGAGCCCAGCTGGCCTGCTGGTACCCCGGCCAGCTTGCCGTCGCGCACCACGCGGGAGCCACGCAGCGGCGGTCGGTGACCGAGGTGGGGCACCCCCAGGTCGCGCAGTATCCGCTCGGCCTCGCCGCCCCGGACCAGGGCGTGTGGCCCCTGGTTGAATCGGTAGCCGCTCCGCTCGTCGGTGCGGGCCCGGCCTCCAGCGGCGTGTGCCTCCACCACGACCACCGGCCTTCCCGCCCGGGCGGCGGTTGTCGCAGCCGTCAGCCCGGCCAGCCCTGCGCCGATCACCACCACAGTTTCCTTGTCCTGTTCTCTCATGCATATCTGACGCCGCCGCCCACGCTCCTGTGACATCAACACCTCGATCCGGCCACGGACCAGACTCTCAGGGGCGCCGACTGACGGCGGCACGACCGCTAGCCGAGGCCCGGGTTAAGGTCACTGTCGGGCATATCCGCACGTGGGCCTAGCTGGGAGAACTGATGACTCTGCGTGAGGAAGCGGCCGCGATCTCGGCCGAGATCACGGACCTGCGCCATTCCATCCACCAGGAGCCGGAGATCGGCTACCAGCTGCCCGGGACGCAGCAGAAGGTCCTCGCCGCGCTGGACGGGCTTCCGCTCGACATCACCCTGGGCCGGGAACTCACGTCGGTGACCGCCGTGCTGCGCGGTGGCCGGCCGGGCCGGCGGTGCTGCTGCGCGGCGACATGGACGCGCTGCCCGTGACGGAGGCGACGGGAGCGCCGTTCGCGTCGCGCATCGACGGCGTGATGCACGCGTGCGGCCACGACCTGCACACGGCGATGCTCGCCGGGGCGGCGCGCCTGCTGGCCGCACGGCAGCCGGAGATCCCGGGCAGCGTGATCTTCATGTTCCAGCCGGCCGAGGAAGGCGGCGGCGGGGCCCGGATCATGCTCGAGGAAGGCGTGCTCGGCGCGGCCGGCGAGCCGCCCGTGGCCGCGTACGCGCTGCATGTCTTCTCGGACACGCTCGAGTGCGGGGTCTTCGCCGTCCGGCCCGGCCCGGCGCTAGCCGCGTCCGACGCGATTGACGTGACGGTCCGCGGTCGCGGCGGACATGCCTCGGTACCGCATCGCAACGCGGACCCGGTCCCCGCGGCCTGCGAGATGGTGACCGCGCTGCATGCCCTGGTCACCCGCCGGTTCGACGTGTTCGACCCGGTCGTGCTGACCGTGGGCAGCCTGCACGCCGGCACCGCGCGCAACGTGATACCCGACACGGCCACCTTCCTGGCCACCGCCCGCTCCTACAGCCCGCAATCGCGCGAGCGGCTCCGGGAGGAGTCCCTGCGGCTGGTCGAGAACATCGCCCGGGCCCACGGCCTGACGGCGGACGCGCAGTACGTGGAGGGCTACCCGGTTACGGTCAACGACGCCGCCGAGGCCGCCTTCGCCGTCGCCACCGCGGCCGACCTGTTCGGCGCCGGGCGGGCCCTGACGCCCGCCCAGCCGCTCACCGGCGCCGAGGACTTCTCCTTCGTGCTCAGGCAGGTTCCGGGAGCGTTCATCCTGCTCGGCGCCTGCCCGCCGGGCACGGACCCGCTGACCGCGCCCTCGAATCACTCCGCCGCCGCCATGTTCGACGACGCGGTGCTCGCCGACGGCGCCGCCCTGTACGCGGAGCTCGCGCTGCGCCGACTGGCTGCCGCCGTCAGCTGACGCTGGCCAGGCTGCGCGCGGCCTGCCACACTCAAGGCTGCGAGCGGGTGCCATGCTGCTTGCGGTGCTTTGCCCGGTGCCAGCGGGCCGTCTGAGGGGGGAGGTGGCAGCTCGGTGCGCATGCCCCAGCTCGCCACACGTTCTGTCCGGCTTCTCGTCGTCCCGTCGCTGCTGGCAGCAGCGGCAGGCGGCATCGCTGCCGTCGCGCCAGTCGCATCGGCGGCGGCCCGGACCAGGCTCGTGGTCCCGGCGGCATCGGCGGTCGGCGGCACGCTCCAGGGCGTGGCGGCCCGGTCGGCCCGCAGCGCCTGGGCGGTGGGCAACACCACCGCGGGCAAGACGCTGATCCTGCGCTGGAACGGCACCTCCTGGAACCGGGTGCCCAGCCCCGGTCTCACCGACGGAATCCTGTACGGCGTGGCCGCCGTGTCGGCGCGCAGCGCGTGGGCGGTCGGCAGCGTCGGCAGCCTCAGCACCAGGATCCTGATCCTGCACTGGAACGGCACCTCCTGGAAACGGGTGCCCAGCCCCGGCCCGGCGGGCAGTCATCTGTCCGCGGTGGCGGCCGTCTCAGCCCGCAGCGCGTGGGCAGTCGGCGCCGCGGGCCGCAAGAGCCTGATCCTGCGGTGGAACGGCCGGACCTGGAAACGGGTGCCGAGCCCCAGTCCCACGTTGATCACCAGCCTGTCCGGGGTGGCCGTCACCTCGGCCCGGAGCGCGTGGGCGGTCGGCACGAGCTTCACCGATACCTCCAACAACACCCTGATCCTGCGGTGGAACGGCCGGACCTGGAAACGGGTGGCGAGCCCCAGGCCCAAACTTGGCGCCTTCCTCAATGGCGTCGCCGTCTCGGGCCGCACCGCATGGGCGGTCGGCACCATCGGCTGCGGGTGCGCTCCCGGCGGCACCCTGATCCTGCGGTGGAACGGCCGGGCGTGGAAGCGCGTGTCCAGCCCCACCCCCAAAGGCGGCGCCTACCTGCACAGCGTGACGGCTTCGCCCGGCCGCGCCTGGGCGGTCGGCTCGGCCTTCAAGGGCCTCACCACGTTTAAGACCGTGATCCTGCGGTGGAACGGCCGGGCCTGGAAGCTGGCGCCCGCCCCGAGTCCTGGCGCCAACGCCGGTCTTTCCGGAGTGGCCTCGGCCGGTGGCCGCGCCTGGGCCGTGGGCTATACCGGCACCAGGACCCTGATCCTGAGCTGGGCTGGCACGGCCTGGAAGTGACCCGAAGCTGAAGCCGGGGGCTGTGGCTCAGGTCATAGTCTTCTTCATAGTCTACTAAGTAGATGGAACTTATATACTAAGGCCATGGAGTCGTTCGAGCCCGTGACCGGCTGGTAGGCGGGCGATGCCCTACAGCAGTGGCAGCGCCGGTCTGACCGTCGTGGGTGACAGGACGCGGGCTGGTGAGACGCCGGGCCCTGACGCCGCGCCCGCCCTGTCGGTGCGCGGGCTGACGAAGACGTACCGCGGCGGGTTCACCGCCATCGAGGGCCTGGATCTCGATATCCCCGACGGGGCGTTCTTCGGGCTGCTCGGTCCCAACGGCGCGGGGAAGACGACCCTGATCGGCGCGGTGTGCAACCTGCTGCGGCCGACCGCGGGCGAGATCCGGGTGTTCGGCCATCATCACGAATCGCGTGAGGCGCGCCGGGCAGATCATCGCTCGCGGCAGCCCGGAGGCTCTCCGCCGCCAGTTCGGCGCCGGTGATCTCGCCGGGGTCTACGCGCGGGCGATGGCGGAGGAGGGCCCGTCGGCCGCCGGCGCGGCCCGGTGAGCGGCAGCGGCGGTTTCCCGGCCGGCGGCACCGCCCGGATCCTGGCCCCGCTGTCATCCTCCCAGGTGTACCGGGCGGAGCGGCCGGCTTTCGCCTGGCTGCTCGAGCGGGAAGTGCGGCGCTTCCTCAAGATCTGGTATTTCACCGTGGCCGGGCACGTCATCTCGGCGCTGCTGTTCGTCGTCGTGTTCGGCTTCGCGCTCGCCGGCCGCGTCAGCGGCGTGCCGGGGATTCCCTATGCGCAGTTCATCTTGCCCGGCCTGGCCGCGCAGGCGATGCTCAACGTCGGCTATATCAACGGCACGACCAGCCTGTTCGAGGCCCGCCACTACCGGTACGTGAATGACGTGCTGGCCAGCCCGCTCCGGTGGTGGGAGGTCAACGCGGCCCTGGTCACGGGCGGGATCATCCGGGAGGTGCTGACCGGGGCCACCATCCTGGCGGTGGGGGTGCCGCTGACCGGCATCAGCGTGCGGCGCCCGGTCATCCTCCTGGCGGCGGCGGTCGCGGTCGTGATCATCGGGGCGCAGCTGGGCGTGCTCGTCGGCTCGTACGCCCGCTCGCTGGATCAGGTGTACGCGATCGAGACGCTGCTCGTGCTGCCGCTGGGCTTCCTCGGCGGCATCTTCTACGCGGTCAGCCGGCTTCCCGGGCAGTGGCGGCTGGCCAGCGAGCTGAATCCGGCTTTCTACGTCGTCCAGTCCTTGCGGATCGGGTTTCTGGGCCGCGGGGACGTGCCCTCCGGCCTGGCCCTCGGGGTCCTATACGGCCTCGCCGTCGTGCTCACGGGCTGGTCGGTGCTGATCTTCCGGTCCGGGTCACTGCTCAAGCCCTGAGAACCTGCGGGTCCTGCGCCGCGCTCAGCGCTCCCGCATGAACCTCCTGCGGTAGCCGAAGCTCAAGCCGCCGGCCACGATGGCCGCTCCGCCCACGATGAGCAGCGTCGAGTCGTGGAACCCGGCCGTTCCGCCGCCGCCGGTTTCCGGCGCGGCCGCGGGCGGGGAGTGGTGGCCACTCGCGCCCTGGCCCGGGTGGGCCGAGTGCGAGTGAGACGCCGCCGGGCTCGGGCTGGAGCTCTTCGGCTTCTTGCTCGGCGCGGGGCTGGTGCTGGTACTGCTGCTCGAGCTCGTGCTGGAGGACCCGCTGGCCGACCTGCCGCTGGCCGCCGCTCCGGCTGCCCGAGCTGCTCGGGCCGGGCGAGAACGTCGGCGTCGACGGCGAGGACCCGGAGCATCCCGCGAGGGAGGCCGCGCCCAGGACGGCCAGCGTCGCGAAGCCGGCCGCGGCCATCCTTATGCGAATGCCGCGGGTTGCGCTGACGGGCAATGGCCTATTCATCATTAAGACATTAGGCTACGCGAGTAGATCACCTTCCGGAAGACGAAGGGAACGGCGGCATTGCAGGATGCGGAGTGGCGGCGGATAGCCGGCCTCCGCGTGGTTGTCTCGTGGCCGCAGGACGTGCCCGGTCCCCCGCCGGGCGTGCTCGTCCGACCGCGGGCCCGCGTCGCCGGAGTGCTCGGCGTCGTGCTGATCCTGAGCGGCCTGCTGGCGGTGGGCGTCGCGCTGCTGTCCCAGGTGCACGCCCCGCAGCCGTCCGCGTCCGCGGCGGGCACCACCGGGTCCCTCGCGCGCGGGCCGCGGCTGCGCCGCTCGCCGCCGGTGTCCGTCCAGATCCCGGCCATCGGCGTGGACTCGGACCTGCTGCACCTGGGCGTCACCGCCAGCGGCGTCATGCGAGTGCCCTCGCTGAGCACCGCGCCGGGCCGGGCGGCCTGGTACAAGTACTCGCCCACGCCGGGTCAGATCGGGGTATCGGTCATCGAGGGGCACGTCGACAGCTACCAGGGGCCCGCCGTCTTCTTCCGGCTCGGGGCGCTGCGCCCCGGCGACCGCGTCGACGTGAAGCTGGCCGACGGGGTCACCGCTATTTTCCGGGTTACCGGCGTACGGGAGTACCTCAAATCGCATTACCCGGCGCGGACTATTTACGGCACGACGCACCGGGCCGCGTTGCGCTTGATAACGTGCGGCGGCTCATTCGACTTTGCCACCCGCCATTACCTCAGCTCGACGGTGGTATTCGCGTCGCTGGCCTCATCCCGCCGGCCCGGCCGGACCAGGGCCGAGCGCTGATCTCCGCCGCCTCACCAGCAACGATCTTGGTCAGGGGCCGGGTCGCGCAGCAACGGATGGCGCACCAAAAAGGCATAGGCGACGGACAGTATCTCAGCGGTCACGACCGGAGGTATCGTCTTTGAGTAGACCACGGGGAGAAAGGTGACCTGCTTGCGCCTCGTGCCGAAGGCGGACAGGAGAACGCCCCCTTGCTGCTAAGCGCCTTCCGAGCTCGTCGCGGTCGCGTTCGAGGCTCGGTGCTGGCCCCGCGCAACTGGCGGGTGGCCAGCCGCCTCATCCTCCTGGTGGCCATTCCGGCCATCCTCGGCCTGACCCTCGCCGGCCTGCGCATGGCCAGCGCGATGAGCAGCGCGCGGGCCTACGCCAAGGTCACCCAGAACGCGGCGCTCGGCCAGCAGGTCGCCGGCTTAGCTCACGCACTGGAGAGCGAGCGGACCGGCGCGGCCGTGTTCGTCGCCGACGGCCGTCCCGCCTCGGGCCGGGCCGCCCTCGACCGCCAGTACGCCGCCACGGACACCCGGGCGGCCAGCGTGCGCCGACTGGTGGCCCAGCTCGACCGCGCGCAGCCGCCGGCCCGGACGCGGGCCAGCGCGGCGTCGACCCTGGCCAGCATCGCGGCGCTGCCCGGACTGCGGCACGCCACCGCGCAGGGCCAGGCCACCCCGCTGGCCGTGACCACCGGCTACACCACGGCCATTGGCGGCCTGTTCCCGGTCGTTGACGGCATCGGCGACCTGAGCGACAACCCGGTCCTGATCACCAGCGTGCGCGCGCTCGGCTCGCTGGCCCGGCTGACGGACCAGGCCGCACAGCAGCAGGCCATCCTGGGCGCGGCGCTCGCGGCGGGCCGCTTCGAGCCCGGCGCGCTCATGGCGCTGACCGTCGCCCGGGCCCAGCAAGCCACCGACGTGGCCACGTTCCGGGGCTCGGCCACGGCCGAGGAGAGCTGGGCCCTGACCCGCACGCTGAACGGACCGCAGGCCCGGCAGGCCAGCGCGGTCGAGCAGCGCGCGATCGCGGCCGGCGACGGCGCGCTGGCCATCGGCCCGCAGGCGACCGCCCAGTGGCAGCACGGGGCGGCCTACACCGCCGGCTGGCTGCGGCACGCCGAGCAGCAGCTCACCCGCTGGATCACCGCCGACGCCCAGAACCAGCAGCGGAGCGCGAATACCTCCGCGCTGCTGACCGGCGGCATAGCGCTGGCCGGGCTGCTCCTGACCGTGCTGATCGCGCTGCTCATCGTCAGGTCCGTGGTCCGCCCGCTGCGGCGGCTGGAAGCGGCCGCCCTGGACGCGGCCGAGTACCGGCTGCCCGCCGAGGTCCGCGCGCTGACCGCGGGCGAGGACTCCGGGCCGGCCGTCCTGGCCGCGCCGATCGAGATCACGGCCGGCGGCGAGATCGGCGAGGTCGCCCGGGCCTTCGGCAGGCTGCACCAGGAGGCGGTGCGGGTGGCCGGGGAGGAGGCCCGGCTGCGCGAGAGCGCCGACGCCGTCGTGGCCAGTTTCTTCGAGCGCAGCCACCCCCTGCATGACCGGCTGCTGCGGCTGATCGACAGCATGGAGCTCAGCGAGGACAACCCGGACCTGCTGGCCCGGCTGTTCCAGATGGACAACCTGGCCACCCGGATGCGGCGCCACTCCGACACCGCGCTCGTCCTCGCCGGCCACCAGAGCCCGCGGCGCTGGACTGAGCCGGTGCCCCTGGTCGACGTGCTCCGGGCCGCCGCCTCCGAGGTCGAGCAGTACGACCAGATCGCCATCGACGTCCAGTCCGACGTCGTGGTCACCGACGAGGCCGCCGTCGACGTCGTGCACCTGCTCGCCGAGCTGCTGGAGAACGCCACTTCCTTCTCGCCCGGCTCGGCCCAGGTCAGCGTGTCCGGGTTCGCGGACTCCGACGGCGAGGCGCTGATCGCCATCACCGACGAAGGACCGGGCCTGCCCGATGACTACCTGGGCTGGCTCAACTGGCAGCTCGCCCACCCGATGCCCGCCGACGCGACCGTCGTGCACCAGATGGGCCTGTTCGCCGTCTCGCACCTGGCCGCACGGCACGGCATCAGCGTGGTGCTGACCCGCCCGCCCGAAGGCGGCACCGCGGTCCAGGTGCGCCTGCCCGCCGACATGGTCGCGACCGGGGCCCAGCCCTGGAACGGCGCCAGCAGGCTCGAGGCCACCCACGGACGGATTAACGGGCGAGATAACGGTGCCTCAGCCGTGGCGGCCGACCCGCACCACTCGGCGCCCCAGCTCCCCGCCGGGCAGTTCGCCGCTGAGGACGGTGCCGCGGACGCCGACCGCCTCGCGACGCCTGACGAGGCCGTCCCCGGTGACGTCGCGCTGACCCTGAGCGCGCCCGTGCCGGCCCCGCCCTGGACGACTCCCCCGCGCCGACCGGCCCGCTGCCCATCTTCGACTCCGTCCAGTCCGCGCTGCCCCGGCGCATCTCACGGGCCAGCTCGCTCGCCGCCGGTCCGGCCGACCGCGAGCCGCCGCCCGCCCCCTCGCCCGAGTCCGCGCGGGCCGGCCACCGCAGGCTGGCCAGCTTCCAGCAGGGCTCGCGCCGCGCGCGGGCCACGGCACAGCTCGAACGCGAGGCGGACCCGTCCGCCGAGGGCGAGTGACCGGGGAGCTCGTGGATCCGGGCCCCGAGCCACCGGACTCCGCCCAGCTCGTCTCCGACCTGGCCGAGCGCGTGCCCGAGGTCCGGCACGTGCTCGTGGTGTCCGCCGACGGCGTCCCGCTGGCCGCCTCCCGCGGCACCCCGGCCGAGCACCTCGGGCAGCTCGCCGCGATCACCTCGAGCCTCATCAGCCTGGCCGCCGGCACGGCCCGGATCCTCGACAACGGCGGCGTCACCCAGGCCGTCGTCGTCATGGAACAGGGCACCTTCGTGATCATGGCCGTCGACGCCGGCGCGAGCCTGGCCGTGCTCACCACCGCCGCCGCCGACCTGGATCAGGTCGCCTACGAGATGACCATGCTGGTGGAACACTCCGCCGCCGTCCTCACCTCGCCGGCCCGCGGCCAGGCCGGTGATGATGCCCCCGCCGACGAGAGCTGAACCAGCGCACGCGCTTCTTGCTGTTATCAGACCGGGCTATCCCGGCCAGCCCGTCAGCCTGGGCGCCGCGCCATGGCGTCGAGCAGCGCCGCCGTCTCGCCTGGCGCGGCCAGCATGAGGTCATGCCCGAAGGGCAACTCATGCGTCTCCCAGCCCGCCGCCACCGCGTGCTCGAACGACGGCCCCAGGCTGGGCAGCGGCGGCCGGGTGTGGTTGATGTAGGCCCGGCGGACCTGGTCCAGGGCCGCCGGGTCGAACTCCACCGGGTCGGTCGTGCAGCGCAGCGGGAAGTCGGTCAGCCGCGGACCGACCAGCGAGCGCAGCCCGGGGTCGGTGATCCCCCACTGGTCCAGGAACGCCGGCGAGGCTGGCACCCGCCAGCCGTCGCCCTCCGACGCGGCCAGCTCCCGGTACCGCCGCGCGACCGCGGGCGGCTCGACGTCCAGCAGGCACTGGCCCGGCGCCGCGATGAACGCGGCCAGGTAGGTCACCGAGGCCAGCCGCCCCGCCGCCCGCTCCGCGACCGGCCCGGCCAGCACCCCGGCGTAGCTGTGCAGCACCAGGTGCACGTCGCGCAGGTCCTCGAACCACAGCAGCTCGGCCAGGTCGGCGACGTGGGTCGCGATCCCCACCTCCGGCGTCAGCCCCTGGCGCCGGTCACCCTGGCCGGTCAGCGTCGGCGCGTACACCTCGTGCCCGCTGGCCGTCAGCCGCGCCCGCACCTCACGCCAGCACCAGCCCCCGTGCATGGCCCCGTGCACCAGGACAAAGGTCGCCACGCCCGGCTCCCCCGCTTAGCCCGCTGGCTGGTCAGGGCCTGATGGGGACCGGATCAGCGTGCCGATGCCGTCAAGGACGCGCTGGAGGCCGAACTCGAAGGCGTGGGCCGGGTTGTAGGCGGCTCGGTGGTGCTCTCCCGCCGCCGCGCCGACCCGGGCGGCGACCGGGTAGCGGCGAGGGTCGAAGACCTGGTTCAGCCAGGGCGCGGCGGCCGCCCACCAGGTCTCGTCGTCCATGCCTGTCGCCTGCTGCACGCCGACGGTGTCCACCGCCCCGCGCGCCGCGCCCTGCACATAGTCGTTGATGAGCGCGATGACCGCGTCCATGTCGACGTCGCTGAGCCCGAGGCCGTCGATGGTCTCCAGCTCGCGCTCGTACTTGGCCACGAGCCCCGGTCCCAGCGGCGGGCGGCTGGTGGCGGCGATCTGGAGCATCCACGGGTGGCGGCGGGCCCGGTCCCAGTTGTCCCGCGCGACGTGCTCGAGCCGGTCCCGCCACGAGGCGCCGGGGTCCGGGGCGGAGCTGGTCTCGAGGTAGATCGTGTCGAGCATGAGGTCGATCAGCTCGGCCTTGCCCGGCACGTAGCTGTACAGCGACATCGTGCCCACGCCGAGCCGCTCGGCCACCCGCCGCATGGATAGCGCGTCCAGGCCGTCGGCGTCGGCGACCTCGATGGCCGCCTCGGTGATCTGGCGGATGGTCAGCGCCGGCTGACGGCCGCGCGAGCGCGCGGGCCGGTCACTGCCCCACAGCAGGGCCATGCTCCGCGCGGGGTCGCCGCCGCCGCTATGCACCGTGCTCACGTGTGCATCGTAGAGCCCGCCATCGTTCGCCATGCGCACGCCAACTTATTCCGTATGATGTACCGTACAGTATACGGTTTATCGGTTCCGAGTGAGAGGACAGCGATGGCGGATGGCGGGAGCACGATGCCGGGGCGGCCGGGCACGACGACGGCGGGGGCCCGGCCGCTCGCGGTCCAGGCCCATGGCCTGACCAAGCGCTACGGCCAGACCACGGTGCTAGCCGGGATCAGCCTGCACGTGGGCCAGGGCACGGTGGCCGGCCTGCTCGGCCCGAACGGAGCGGGCAAGACGACCGCGGTCCGGATCCTGACCACGCTGCTGCGGCCCGACGCCGGCCAGGCCAGGGTCGCCGGGTTCGACGTGACCCGGCAGCCCGGCCAGGTACGGGCGGCCATCGGCCTGGTCGGCCAGCAGGCCGCGGTCGATCTGGTGCTGAGCGGCCGTCAGAACCTAGTGTTGTTCGGGCGCCTTCACGGCCTCCGCCCGGCCACCGCCCGGCGGCGCGCAGCGGAACTGCTGGCTCAGTTCCAGCTTGAGGACGCCGCGGAGCGGCCGGCCGCGAAGTACTCCGGGGGGCTGCGGCGGCGGCTCGACCTCGCCGCCAGCCTGATCCGCTCCCCCGCCGTGCTGTTCCTCGACGAGCCCACCACCGGCCTGGACCCGCACAGCCGGGCCGAGGTCTGGCAGGCCGTCCGCGCCCTGGCCGCCGACGGCACCGCCATCGTGCTGACCACCCAGTACCTGGACGAAGCCGACCAGCTGGCCAGCCAGATCATCGTGCTAGACGCCGGCCGGGTGATTGCCCGGGGCAGCCCCGGCGAGCTGAAGTCCGCGCTCGGTGCCGATCGGATCCAGGTCACGGTGCGCGACGCGGCCGACCTGGGCCGGACGGCCGAGCTGATGACCCGCGTCGCCGGGACCGCGCCGCGCACCGACGCCGACCGGCGCTGCCTGGACGCGCCCGCCCCTGGCCGGGTTCACGTCCTGACCGAACTGGCCCCGGCCCTGCACGACGCCGGCATCGCCGTTGAGGACATCACGCTGCGCCGCCCCACGCTCGATGAGGTCTACCTGAACCTCACCGGGCACCGCGAGCCCGCCCGCCCGGCCGCCGACACCCAGGGGGAGACCGCCCGATGACCGCCGACGCGAGCCGCCTGCTGCGCGACACCCGGACCATCAGCCGCCGCGAGCTTGACCACTGGATCGCCCAGCCCGCACCGGTGATCGTCACGCTGCTGTTCCCGGTCATGACCGCGCTGATGTTCGCCTACCTGTTCGGCGGGGCCATCACCGTGCCCGGCGGCGGCAGCTACCGGGAGTTCTTGCTGCCTGGCATGTTCGCGATGACGATGCTGTTCGGGATCGAGACCACCCTGGCCGCCGTCGTCGCCGACCTGACCAGGGGCATCACCGACCGGTTCCGCTCCCTGCCGATGACTTCCGCTGCCGTCGTCCTTGGTCGCGCCAGCGCCGACATGCTCACCGCCGTCGCCGGGCTGGCCGTCATCGTCGGCTGCGGCCTCGCCATCGGCTGGCGGCCGCACCGCGGCGCCGGGCTGGCCCTGGCCGCCTTCGGCCTGCTCTTGCTGCTGCGTTTCGCGATGACCTGGCTCGGCATCTGGCTCGGCCTGCTCGTCAGGACCCCCGAGGCCGTGACCAGCGCGCAGATTCTAGTGTGGCCCCTGGGCTTCCTGTCCAGCGCCTTCGTCGCGCCGGCGACCATGCCCGGCTGGCTGGCCGCCATCGCCTACTGGAATCCCCTGTCCGCGACCGTTACCGCGACCCGGCAGCTGTTCGGCAACCCGGTCGCTGGCGGACCCTCCTGGCCCGCGCAGCATCCGGTCCTGCTGGCCATCGCCTGGCCGCTCGCGATCACGGCGGTGCTGCTGCCCCTGACCGCCCGCCGCTACCGCCGCCTGAGCAGCTGACGGCATCCCGGCCGGTTACCGGACGGCGCTGCGCTCCCGGTCGGCGCGCTCGCGGATGATGCGAGCGTTGGCGAAGGCGGCCCAGATGGCGAGGTGCAGGTCGAGGCGGTCGCCGGGGGCGTTGACGGTCTGCGGGGTGATGACGGCGTCATGGGTGGCGGCGATGTCCCCAGTGACGGCGGGCGGCGCCGGGCTGGCGGCCATGATCGTGCCGTCGGGCCGGGTGAAGGTGAACCCGCCGCCGTCATCTGCGGTGATGAGATAACCGGTGTCGTGCACGATGACGTGGTGCGCTTCGCACAGGGAGATGAGATTCCAGTAGCTGGTCGTGCCGCCGCGGGCCCAGTGGCGGATGTGGTGCAGGTCGGTGCGCCGGGAGTGGCAGCCGGGGAAGCGGCACCGGTACTGGTCGCGTTCGCGGACCGCGCGGCGGATCGCGGCGGTGGGCTTGCGGTGGCGGCGGCCGATGTCGAGCAGGGTGCCGTCGTGGTCGTGGAGCATCCAGCTGATGGTCGCGGTGCAGGCGATCTTCTGGGCGGTGGCGGGGCTGATCGCGGGGCCGTCCTCGAGGTGGCAGCGGCGGGGGTAGGCGGGGTGCCCGACCTGCCGGTAGGGACAGTCCGCACGGCAGGCGTCAGCGTCCTCGGCGGGGTCGGCGGCGGCCGGCGTTTCCGCGGAAACGCCTGCGGAGGCCGGGCTGGGGCCAGGGTCGGTGAGGGCTTCGGGGCCGACGTGGACGATGACCTGGTAGAGGTCGGGGTTGGCGGCGGCGGTGATCTTCCCGGCCAGGTAATCAGCCGCGATCCCCACCAGCGCATCAGCCAGGCCCACCGCCTCCGGACTCCATGTCTCCGGGCCGTCCGCCATCGGGCCGTCCGCCATCGGGCCGCCCGCTGCCGGGCCGGTCGCTGGCTGACTGTCTGCCGAGGGGGTGTCCGCCGCCGCGGGGCCGCTGGCAGCCGGGCGGCTGGGTTGCGGGCCGTCTGCTCCCGGGCTGTCCGCCGCCGGGCCGGCGGCGTCGGGGGTGGCCGGCGTTTCCGCGGAAACGCCGGCGTCGGGGCCCGGGTCGTGCTCGTGGTCCAGGTCAGCGGCGGCGGCACGCAGGGCCTGGACCAGGACCTGGCCCTCCGCCGCGGGCAGCCGCACCGTCATCGCCAGCGAGCCGTCCTCGTCATCGATCCGCCAGGTCACCCGCCGGGCCGACCGTGCCCGGTGATCGATATTGCGGGACACCTGGCGGTGCGCGCGGGCGAACCGCTCCAGCTGCCCGCCGGTCATCGGCCCGGCCAGCTCCGCCAGGCCCTCCTCGGTGGCGGGAGTGGCGATCCGGGTCAGCGCCCGGACCTTGGCGTAGGACAGCTGCCCGGCCGCGAACCCGGCCCGGATCACCGGCAGGTCCCCCAGCGCCCGCGCGACCCGGACCTGCTCGCGGGCGGTACCCGGCGACAGCTGGCACTTCCACGCCAGCCACGCCGCACACGACGGCAGGTCCCACGACTCCCACCCCCGCCGCGCGTCGAAGTCAGCGACCAGCAGCAGGAACCGGCACGTCGCCGCGGTCAGGTGACCGGCCAGCTCGCAGATCTGCGCCTCCAGCCGCTCCAGCGGCACCACGGGCCGCGATGCGGGGCCTGGCGGGCCGCCAGCAACAGAACCGTCTGTTAAGGATATTTTTTCGCTCATGTATTCGATGCTAGAACTAGGGACTGACAGTCAGCAGGGACCGCGGCGTCACTCAGCCGGGACGCCGAGAGCCAGCACGGCGGTGTCGTCCTCGACCTGGGGGCCGAGCCCGTCCAGGAGGGCGATGATCGCGGCGATGGCGGCATCGGGCGTGGCCGGCGTCAGATTGGCCGCCAAGGCGCTCAGAGCCTGGTCGCCGTAGCGGCAGGCCCGGCCAGCGTCGGGCGTCCGGGCTTCGGTGAGGCCGTCGGTGAACAGCAGGAGCGTGTCACCGGGACCGAGCCGGATCGTGCCGCTGACGAATTCGGCGTCGTCCCACATGCCGATCAGCGGGCCGCCGGGCAGCGTCACGTACTGGGCGGTGCCGTCGGCCCGCATGAGCAGCGGGTCGGGATGGCCGCCGCTGGCGAGGGCCAGGGTGAAGCCGTCGCCGTCGGGGGTGAGCAGGCCGAAGATCGCGGTGCAGAAGCACTGGCTGTCCTCGAGGTACCGCTCATGCAGCGCGGGATTGAGGGTGCCGAGCACCGCGGCGGGATCGGCGTCGTAGACAGCCGCGGTCCGCAGGGTGTACCGGATCATGGAGGTGATCGTCGCGGCGTGCGCGCCCTTGCCGCACACATCGCCGAGGAACACGCCCCACCGGCTCTGGCTGAGCGGGAACAGGTCGTAGAAGTCGCCGCCCACTTCATCCGCGGAGGCGACGTGGTAGTGCGCGGCCACGTCCAGGCCGGGAACGACGGGCAGGCTGGGCGGGAGCAGGCTCTGCTGCAAGGTGCCCGCCAGCTCGCGCAGCCGCTCCCGCTCGCGGTCCGCCTCCTGACGGGCCCGCAGCAGCTCGCGTTCATAGGCCCGGCGGTCGCGGGCATCGAAGATCGTCGTGCGGATGAGGACGGGCTGACCGCTGCTGTCCTTCTTGACCGCGGAGTTAACCAGCACCGGCAGGCGCCTGCCATCGGCCGTCTTCAGTTCCAGGGCCAGGCCCCCGACCTCGCCCTGCATGCTCAGCAACGGGGCTATGTGCGTCTCGTAGTACAGCTTCCCGCCGACCGTCAGCAGGTCGGAGAAGGAGCACCGCCCGACCAGCTCGTCCCGGCGGTGGGCGAGCCAGCCCAGCAGCGTCCCGTTGATCTTGGCGATCTTCCCGTCCAGGAGCGTGGACACGTAGCCGCAGGGCGCGTTCTCGTACAGGTCCTCGGCGCTGTCCTCCAGCAGCGCGGAGAACATGGCGTCGTCAGTCTGGCCGCCCGTGCGGCCGGCGCCGCCCGGACCGGCCGGGCTGTTCCCGGTTCCGGTCATGTCCCGCCGGTCAGGCCAAACGACCGGATCTCCGCGAGGGTCGCGTCCGGGGCACTCAGATGCGGGCAGTGGCCGGTCGCGGCCAGGGTCACCAGCTTGCTGGCGGGGATATGCGCGCGGACATACTCGCCGACCTCCAGCGGGGCAATCACGTCGCTGGAGCACTGGAGAATCAGCGTGGGCACGCTCACCCGGCCCAGGTCGGCCCGGTTGTCGGACAGGAACGTGGTCCGGGCGAACGCCCGAGCGGCCTGCGGGTCAGTCCGGCAGAAACTGTTCGTCAGCTCCTCGCCGAGCTCCGGCCGGTCCGGGTTTCCCATGATCACCGGCGCCATGGCCGCCGACCAGCCCAGGTAGTTGCTGTCCAGCGAGTCGAGCAGCTCGTCGATGTCGGCCTCGCTGAAACCGCCCCGGTAGCCGGCATCATCGATGTAGCGCGGCGACGGGCCGATGAGGATCAGCTTGCTGAACCGCTCCGGTTCGCGGATGGCGGCCAGGACGCCCATCATCGCGCTCACGGAGTGACCCACGAAGGCCACCTGCTCCAGATCCAGCTCCCGGCAGATCCGCAGGATGTCGTCGGCATAGCCATCGAGCGTCTCGTACCGCGGCGGGTCCCAGGCCGACATGTCCGAGTGACCCGAGCCAACGTGATCGAACAGCACGACCCGGAAATCGTCAGCCAGGCCCGGCACGACCAGGCGCCACATGTTCTGGTCGCATCCGAATCCGTTGGCCAGCATGACGACCGGGCCGTCCTCACGGCCCGTGATCAGCACGTTGTTCCTGCCGCCGACCCGGACATCGCCCATACAGCTATCTTCCACCCGCCAGGCAGGCCGGTAGCCGACCAGCCTGACGCTCCGGGCAGCATGCGCGAAAGTCGTCGGTGCTCGCATGATGGCGGGGAATCGGGAGATATGTGTCCCGACACCGACGCCGAACCCGATACCGACACGTCGCCGAGCCGGGAGCACGCCAGCGTGTATCGCCAGACGCTCATGATGACCGCCGCCGTCGTCCTGACTGCCGCCGTGGGCGGGTGCGCCCTCGCGCCGCGGCCGGGCACGCAGACAGCGGCCCACCACGCCCAGGCCAGCAAGCGACACCACGGCGGCCACGGCAGGCACCACAAACACCAGCACCAGCACGCCCGCCAGGCCGCCGCGGTCCGGGTGCTGGTGGAGCCGCACGACGGGATCGGGCCGATCTACCGCCTCATCAGCAAGGCCCGCTCCTCGATCGACCTGACCATGTACGAGCTGATCGACCCCCGGGCCGAGGCCGACCTGGCCGCCGCCGCCCGGCGCGGGGTGGATGTCCGGGTCCTCCTTGACCAGCACCTGGAAAAGTCCCGCAACACCGCCGCGTACCACTACCTGACCGCGCGCAAGGTGCACGTCCACTGGGCCCCGGCCGGCACGACCTACCATCAGAAGACGCTGACCGTCGACAACCGCACCTCGGCGATCATGACGCTCAACCTGGTCCAGTCCGACTACGCCGGCACCCGCGACTTCGCGGTCATCGACACCCACCGGGCCGACGTCCGGGCCATCGTCACCACCTTCAACGCCGACTTCGCGGGGCGGCGCATCACCCCGCCGGACGGCACCGACCTGGTCTGGTCACCGGCCAACAGCGAGTCCTCGATCCTGTCGGTCATCCGCGGGGCCCGGCACACCCTGGCCATCGAGGACGAGGAGATGAACGATCCGGCGGTGACCAGCGCGCTGGCCGCCGCCGCGCGGCGCGGCGTACGGGTCACCATCACCATGACCGCCGACTCCGAATGGGACGGCGCCTTCAGCGAGCTGACCAGGGCCGGGGCCCGCGTCCGGCTCTACTCGGACAGCAGCAGCGCCCTGTACATCCACGCCAAGGCGATCGTGGCCGACGTCGGCCGATCCGGCCAGGAGGTGCTGGTCGGCTCGCAGAACTTCTCCGTCGCCAGCCTCGGCTACAACCGGGAGCTGAGCATCCGCACCCGCTACCGGCCCGCCGTGGCCGCCATCGGCCGCACGCTGGCCCACGACTTCGCCGGGGCCAAACCCTACGGCGGCGGGTCCGGCGGGACCGGCGGATCGGGGGGGTCAGGCCGCGCGTGGTGCAAGGCGACGGCTCGCGTGTACAAGGCGTCGCGGCACGAGAACGACGTGTACGTGCACTCCGACCGGCCGCACCAGAAGGCCACGGCGCGCGCCGACGGTCACTCGGGCAGCTACGAGACCAACGGCTCGGGCTACGCGGTGATCTACCTGAACGGCCCGCCCGCGGGCGCGCGCATCACCGTCACGGTCGGCGGCGCCACCTGCACCGCCCGCGTCTGAGGCGGCGGGCCGCCGGGGTCCGGGCTACCCCTCGGCCAGGGCCGCGAGCCGGTCCAGGGAGAACCCGAGCTTGTCGGCCGTGGTCGCCCGGGCGCGGGGCAGGCGGCCCTCGTCGGTGAGCCGCGTCCAGTCGTAGGTGTGGGTGACCCGGGTGCGGGCCGGTCCGGCAGGCTCGAGCTCCCAGCGCCACAGGTGGCCCGGCGGCGGCTGGCCGGGCTCGGCCGGCGTCCAGGCGATCAGCAGGCCCTCGTCGAACTCGACCACGTGGTTCTCGCGGACCTGGCCCCGCTTCAGGGTCATCGTGAACATGTCGCCGGCCTGGCGGACGCGCTGCCCGGCGGCGGCCTGGCCCAGGTTGTCGTTGCCGTCCCAGCGGGGCTGCTGGGCCGGATCCGCGATCAGGTCAAAGATCCGCCCGGCGTCGGCCGCGATCTCGCGGCTGGCGATTACGACGCGCGGCGGGTCCGGCTCAGTTGTCATCCGCCCATCCAAGCATCCGCGTTAGCCGGACGGCGGGTCGGCGGGCGGCTGGCCGGCCAGGTGAGTGATCACCTTGCCGGCGATGGCGTCGAGCGCCGCGACCTCGTCGTCGGTGAGCAGGCCGATCATGTGGCGGCGGACCGAGGCCACATGCGCCGGCGCGGCCGCGCGCAGCGCGGCCCGGCCCGGCCCGGTCAGGCTGATGATCGCTCCCCGCGCGTCGCCGGGGCAGGGGCGGCGGGCGACCAGGCCGCGCTGTTCCATCCGCCCGACGTGGTGGGCCAGCCGGCTGGTCGACCAGAGCAGCTGGGCGGCCAGGTCACGGGCCCGCCAGTGGTCGTCGGGGTGCTCCGACAGCGTCGACAGCACGTCGTAGTCCGCCTCGGACAGGCCGGAGTCCTGGTGCAGGTCGCGCGCGATCTGCAGGTCGAGCAGGACCCGCATGCGCCGGTAGCGGCGCCAGGCCTGCTCCTGCGCCGGGGTCAGCCAGCCAGCCGAGGTCACGCAGCCGAGTCTACCGATTGCTGACACGTCAGGGAACAGCTATGGTTGCTGACATGTCAGCGAATGGACTGGCCGGACGCCTGGTGCGCCTGTACCTGGGGCTGGCCGGGTTCGGGGTCAGCCTGGCCCTGATGCTGCGGGCCCGGCTGGGCCTGGGCCCCTGGGATGTGCTGCACCAGGGCATCGCCCGTCACCTCGGGGTGCAGATCGGCTGGGTCACCATCGGGGTCAGCGCGCTGGTGCTGCTGGCCTGGATCCCGCTGCGGCAGCGGCCGGGCCCGGGCACGATCAGCAACGTCATCGTCGTCGGCCTGGTCGTCAACGGAGCCCTGGACGTGCTGCCCGCGCCACGGGCGCTGGCCTGGCGGGTGGCGTGGCTGGCCGCCGGGATCGGGCTGAACGCGATGGCCACCGCCTGCTACATCGGCGCCGGGCTGGGGCCCGGCCCGCGCGACGGGCTGATGACCGGCCTGGCCGCGCGCGGGTACTCGCTGCGCCTGGTCCGCACGCTGATCGAGCTCTCGGCGCTGGCGGCCGGCATCGCCCTGGGCGGCAGCTTCGGGTTCGGCACCGTGGCCTACGCGCTGTCCATCGGCCCGCTCACCCAGGTCCTGCTGCCCCGGCTGACCGTGCGCCCTCCCGGCGAGACCGAGACCGAGAGCGAGAACGAGAAAGGAACCCAGAGCCATGACGGAACTGACCTTCGGAATCGGCATCCCCGCCTCGGCCGCACCGGGCGACGACCCGGTCGGGCTGGCCCGGGAGGCCGAGCGGCTCGGCTACGACTTCGTCTCGGCCGCCGACCACCCCGGCGGCGCGAGCCCCAGCTATGACACCACGACCATGCTGACCTGGATCGCCGCCCGTACCTCGCGGATCAAGGTGGCCAGCCGGGTGCTGGCCGTGCCGTTCCGCCGCCCGGCCATGGTGGCCAAGCTGGCCACCTCCCTGGACCTGCTGTCCGGCGGCCGGGTCATCCTCGGCCTCGGGGCGGGCTACTCCGACGAGGAGATCGCCGCCGTCGGCGGCCCGGCCCGGTCCCCGGCCGAGAAGATCGACGCCCTGGCCGAGGCCATCCAGGTCATCCGCGGCGCCTGGACCTGCGCCCGGCTACACCCAGGACGGGCGGCACTACAGCGTCCGCGACCTCGAGATGCAGCCCCGGCCCGCCCACCCCATCCCGATCTGGCTCGGCACGTTCGGGCCGCGCGCGCTCGCGGTCACCGGCCGGCTGGCCGACGGCTGGATCCCGTCGCTGGGCTACCGGCCGCTGGAGGAGTTCCCCGCGATGCGGCGCCGGATCGACGAGGCCGCGCTGGCTGCGGGCCGCCGGCCCGAGGAGATCCGCGGCATCCTCAACCTGAACCTCCGCCTCGACCCCGGCGCGCCGCCGCAGCCGGACACGGTCACCGGCTCGGCCGCGCAGGTCGTCAGCCAGCTCCATGACCTGCTCGGCCTGGGCTTCACCGGCTTCAACTTCCTGATCGGCGGGCCGGACCGGGAGGCCGCCCTGGGCCAGGTCGCCGAGGAGGTGCTCCCGGCCCTGCGCTCACCCCGCTGACCCCGCCGACCCCGCTAACCGATGAGTTCGCCAGTTGATCAACATCCGTTCATTTTTCGTTCATTTAACAGTCGGTTTCTGGCGTCTTTTGCGGGCTAGCTTCGCCATGTACGATTCACCGGGAGTTCACCCGGCGTTAGGCGAAATGCGTCCTACAGGCGGGAGAGCCGTGACCCAGGCCGAGTCCGGAGATCTGATCGCAGCCCTGGACGAGGCGTCGCTGAGCAGGTTCCACCTGCGCGCGGTCGTGGTGTCCGGCGTGGGGTTCTTCACCGACGCCTACGACCTGTTCGTGATCGGCATCGCCTCCACGCTGATCACCGCGCAGTGGCACCTGAGCGCCGGGCACCTCGCGCTGCTGAACAGCACCATGCTGGGGGCGGCGTTCCTCGGGGCCCTGTTCTTCGGCCGGTTCGCCGACATCGGCGGCCGCAAGCGGGTCTACTGGCTGGTCGCGGCGATCATGGTCACCGGGGCGCTCGGGTCGGCGCTGGCGCCGTCGTACTGGGTGCTGATCGTGTTCCGGTTCGTGCTCGGGTTCGGCGTCGGCGGTGACTACCCGGTCAGCGCGGTGATGGTGAGCGAGTACGCCAACCGCAAGGACCGCGGCAAGCTGGTGGGCATGGTCTTCGGCGCCCAGGCCGCCGGGCTGATCGTCGGGCCGCTGGTGGCGCTGACCCTGCTGGGCGCGGGGGCGGGCGACGGCGTGGCCTGGCGGCTCCTGCTGGGCCTGGGCGCGCTCCCGGCCGCCGCCGTGGTGTACCTGCGCAGCCGGATGCCGGAGTCGCCGCGCTACCAGGCCCAGGTCCAGGGCCGGGCGCAGGACGCCGCGCGGCACGTCTCCCGGCTCAGCCGCGGGCAGGTCGACTCCAGCGGGGACGCCAGCGGGCCAGCCCAGCGGCAGGCCGCGATGGGGCTGCGGGCGTTCCTGACCAACCGCCGGTACCTGGTCTGGCTGGCCAGCACGGCCGGCACCTGGTTCCTGCTGGACTACGCCTACTACGGCAACACGATCTCCACGCCGCAGATCCTGGGCCTGATCTCGCCCACCGCCTCGACCATGACCAAGATCGCTCTCCAGCTCGCCATCTTCTCGGTGGCGGCGGTGCCGGGCTACATCCTGGCCATCGCCCGGCTGGACCGGATGGGCCACCGGCGGCTCCAGCTGACCGGCTTCGCGATGATGGCCGCCTGCTTCCTGATCATCGCCGCGATCCCCGGCCTGACCACCCTGGTCGTGCCGTTCCTGCTGGTCTACGGGGTGAGCTACTTCTTCACCGAGTTCGGGCCGAACATGACCACGTTCGTCATGCCCAGCGAGCTGTACCCGGTCAGCATGCGGGCCACCGGCCACGGGATCTCGGCCGGCATCGGCAAGCTCGGCGCGTTCATCGGGGTCTTCCTGTTCCCGGTCCTGCAGACCTCGCTGGGCCTGCGCGGCACGCTGCTGCTCACCGGCGTGATCTCGCTGGCCGGGCTGGCGCTGACGCTCGTGCTGCCCGAGCCGGCCGGCCTCAGCCTGGACGAGATCACCGCCGGTCCGGGCCCGGCCAGGGCGGCGGCCTCCCCCGCCAGCCAGCAGCCTCCGGTCACCGCCCAGTAGGCGCGGCCATCCCCGTCCCGGCGGGCACCTCCGCGGCGGCCAGCCGCAGGAACTCGGCCGCCCGGCCGAAGGTCGCGGCGACCGAGTGACCGGCCAGGAAACCCTGGTAAGCCTCGTACCGGGTCAGCTCCCACGTCCGGCGGGCACCCCGGGGCACGTCCAGCCTGAGGCCGGCGGGCTCGGGCACCGGCTGCCAGGTGCACGGCCCGTCCGGCGCTTCCCCGGCCGGCTCGACGTCGGCCGTCGGGCAGATGAAGGCGTCCCGCTCCGCCTCACTGCGCATCCGGTTGCGGACGAACCGCAGCCCGGCCATCGTGCCCTCGATCAGCCGGCGCTGCGACGGCAGCCGCCGGGCCAGCACCATGTCGTACACGTCCGGGTAGTACCTGATCAGCGTGGCGTCCACGATCGTCACCTGCCAGACCGCCTCGCTGACCACCGCCACCGCCCGGCCGCGGTCGATGCCTGACAGCGCCGCGAGCCGCGGCGTCAGCTCGGCCAGGCCGGCCACCGACCAGTCCAGCGCCCGCAGCTCGGTGGCCGGGTCGCGCCGGTGGGCCCGGTTCCACGCCACCCGGCACGGCGCCGAGCAGAACCGGGCATGCTCCCGGCGCGGCTCGAACGCCCGGCCGCACTGGTCGCAATGCCGGATATCTGCCATCAGCCGAGTTTACGCTGGTCATTCCCAGCCGGCCGAGACCGACGGGATTGCTTGCGCTCGGCCCCGGGCGACCAAGTACAGGTATGGACACCGAATCAGGCAGCCCAGGGCGAGCCGCCCGAGAGCGAGCCGCCCGACGAAGACCTGCTGCGCCGCCTGAGCAGCGATCCGGCGGCGTTCGAGGTCTTCTACCGCCGGCACGTGGACCGGGTCATCGGGTTCGCGGCCCGGCGGGTCCGGGACCCGGCCGACGCCGCCGACCTGGTCGCCGCGACGTTCGTGACCGTGCTCACCGCGGCCCGGTCCTACGACGCCGGCCGCGGTGAGCCGGGCGCCTGGCTGCTGGGCATCACCGCCCGGCTGATCGCCAACGCGCGGCGCCGCCAGGGCCGTGAGTCAGCCGCCCTGGCCCGGATCGCGGGCCGCCGCCTGATCGACCAGAGCGACATCGAGCGCCTGGAGGAGCGGATCGACGCCGCTCGCTCCAGCCAGGCCGTCCTGGCTGCGCTCGACCGGCTCCGGCCCCGGGCCCGCGAGGCGCTGCTGCTGGTCAGCGCGGCGGGCCTGCAGCCGACCGAGGCCGCGCGCGTGCTGGGCATCAGCCCGGCCGCGTTCCGGATGCGGCTGTCCAGCGCCCGCCGCGCGCTGGACCGGGCCGTCGCCGCGCAGGCCGCGGCCGACGCCGGCCCGCCGCGCGACGAGCCGGCCCCCTCAACCGCGAGCTCCCACCTGAAAGAGGCCGTCAATTGAACCGCCGTCAGCTCAACACCGACACGCCCGGCGAGAGCCGCTTCGAGGACCGGCTGCTGACCGCCATCCTCGCCGACTTCGACCACCTGACCAGCCCGGACACCCAGTCCCGCCCGGCCGGTCGCCGCCGCTTCGCCGCGCCCGCGCTGGTCGCCGGACTGGCCGCGGCCGGGGTCGCCACCGCCACCGTCGTGGCCCTGGGCCAGTCCCCCGCGCGGACCGCCCCCCCGTCCACCACCCAGCCCGTGACCAGCCCGGCGACCAGGCCCGTCGTGCGAACCGCCGCCTACGTCGTGGCCCACCTGACCTCCGCGCTGGGCGCCAACAGCGACGTCGTCGACATCATCGATCACGCGCCGGACTCCCAGACCGGTAAGCCGGTCATCGACGAGATCTGGAGCACCAGCCTGAGCCGCACCTACCGGATCACCGACCTCAGCCGGGCCGGACGACCGGTGACCGGCTACCTGGTGACCGTCTTCGCTCACCGGACGGTGTCGATCGTCATCCGCTACCGGGCCCGGACCTGGACCAGGACCGTCTACCCGTTCGGCTCGGCGTCGGACGCCGGGCGGGCCGACCCGCGGCGCTCCACCCCCCTGGGCCTGGCCGCTCAGCTGCGCGCCGAGGTGAAGGCCGGGAAGGTGACGCTGATCGGGCCGGCCACCGTGGACGGGCAGCGCGCCATCCACCTGATCGAGCGGACCGGCGGCGGCGGCGCGATCCGGCTGTGGGTCAGTCCCGTCACCTACCTGCCGATCCGCGAGATCGACACCGCGCCCGGCGTGTCCCCGGCCAGCCCACGGGCCATCCGGGACGACTACCGCTGGCTGCCCGCCACGCCAGCCAACCTGCGGCTGCTCACCACCGCATCGGCGATCCCCGCCGGCTTCACCCCGACCACATCGAATAACGGACGCTGACCATGCGACCGATCAGGCTCAGATCCCGGTGCCTCGTCGCCGTCGCTGGCGCGGCCGCGGTGCTGTCCGCCCTGCCGGCCGCCGCCGCGGCCAGCGCGGCCGGGGCGACCAGCACAGCCAGCGCGCAGGCGGGGCCCGCCGCCTCCCCGCTGCCCGGCAGCGCGATCCCGTTCACCCGCACGGCCACGGTCATCGGGGCCGCCCCGGCGGCCCGGCGGCTGTCGATCCAGGTCTGGCTCCGGCCCCGGCTCGCGGCCGCGCAGCGATTTGCCGCCGCGGTGAGCACGCCGGGCCGCCCGGGGTTCGGGCACTTCCTGAGCCCGGACGCCTGGACCGCCCGGTTCGGGGCCAGCCCCGGCACGGCCCGCGCCGGTGGCGGCCTGGCTGCGGACGGCCGGCTTCACCAGCGTGCACGCTGACGCGCAGCGCGACTACGTGCGGGGAACGGCGAGCACGGCCACGATCGAGACCGCGCTGCGGGTGCGGCTCCGGCTGTACCGGCCCGCGCCGGGCGTGACCGCGGGCCGGTATCCACTGCGCGCGAACGACCGAGCTGTGTTCGTGCCATCCTTCCTGGCCTCCCGCGTGCTCGGCGTGACCGGCCTGGACAACGCGGCGCCGCTGATCCCGCTGATCCGGACGCGCACCGCCGGCCACGCGGCCGCCAACGCCACCAGGGCCGACGCGACCGGCACGGCCATCAAGGCCCCGTGCTCGCGGTACTACGGGCAGCACCATGTGACCGGCCTGCCCGCCCAGTTCGGCGTCACGTCGTTCCCGACCGACGTCTGCGGCTACGCCGCGGGCCAGCTGCGCTCGGCCTACGGCGCGACCGCCCGGGCGGCCGGCCGCGGTCAGCGCATCGCGCTGGTGGAGCTCGGCCTGAGCCGGGACATGTTCCTGACGCTGCACGACTACGCCCGGGCCAACGGGCTGCCCGCGCCGGCTCGCGCGCGGTACGCGCAGCGGTCGCTGGGCCGCGGCAACGCGTGCGGCGACCCGTTCGACGGCGAGGAGCAGATCGACGTCGAGGCGTCCTACGCCATGGCCCCGGCGGCCAGCCAGCTGGTGGTCGGCGGCGACAGCTGCAACGAGGGCGACTTCGGCCAGCAGGGGCTCGTCGACGCCGACCTGGCCATCCTGGACGGCACCGGGCGCCGGCCGCTGGCCTCGGTCGTGTCCAACTCCTGGGAGACCGGCGGCGAGTCGCAGGCCGCCTCGCTGACCGGCATCGAGCACGCGTTCCTGGTCCGGGCGGCGGCCGAGGGGGTCGGCATGTACTTCTCGGCCGGCGACGGCTCCGGGGTCGAGGAGCCGTCCAGCGACCCGTTCGCGATCGCGGTGGGCGGCACCTCGCTGGGCATCGGCGCGAGCGGCCGGCGCCTGTTCGAGACCGGCTGGTCCAGCGGGATCTCGGTGGTCCAGCACGGCCGCTGGGTTCTCCAGGGCGAGAACGGGGCCAGCGGCGGCGGCCCGAGCCTGCTGTGGCGCCAGCCGGGCCGACCAGCGGCCCGTGGTCCCGGCCGCGCTGGCCCGGCCCGGCGCCGGGGACCAGCACGGTGGCCCGGTCCGCTCGGTGCCCGACCTCAGCGCCGACGCCGACCCGTTCACCGGGATGGCCACCGGGTTGCTGAGCTTCCCGGCCGGTAAGCCGCCGACGTACAGCCAGACTGACTTCGGCGGGACCAGCCTGGCCGCGCCGCTGGTGGCGGGGATGGTGACCGCCGCCCAGCAGGGCCAGCCCCGGCCGTTCGGGTTCCTCAGCCCGGTCATCTACCGGCTGGCCGGGACCCGGGCGTTCACCGACGCGCGGCCGCTGTCCGGGTCCAGCCCGGTGGCCGACCGGGGCGTGTTCTGCGGCGTCCCGGACTGCCCGTTCCAGGCGCTGGTCACCAGCGACGACCAGAGCACCAGCCTGTTCGGCTACACCGGCCAGGTCACGCTGCGCGGCTACGACAACATGACCGGCGTCGGCACACCCGACGGGCCGGCCTTCATCCGCGCGCTGCGCCGGTCGGCGGGCGGGGGCGGGTGATGCGGCGCAGCGCCGGGCCGCCGGACCGGGCCATCAGTCGGGCCGCCATGGTGGCGGGCATGGCCCGGCTGGCCGGGCTGGACCGCATGCTCAGCGCGCCGACCCTGGCCAGGGCCACGATCCGGCGCACCCGCGGCACCCGCACCGCCGAGTAGCGGCGGAGCGCCTGGTCGAGACCGTCCCCGGCGGCGATCGTCTCAGCCAGCGCGTCAGCCAGCGCGGCGGCGTCCTCGATCGACTGGCAGGCGCCCTGGCCCAGCGTCGGCAGCATCGCGTGCGCCGCGTCGCCGACCAGGACGACGTTGCCGCGGTGCCAGGTCCGGGACGGCCACAGGTCCGCGGCGCGCCACTCGGTCCACCGCTCCGTCGGCGTCGCCCGGGCCAGCGTCCTGAGCACCGGGTCCTGGTCCACGCGCAGCTCGGCCAGCAGCGCGCCGCCGTCGCCGGGCGGACGCTCGGGCTGCGCGACGAACCAGGTGATCCGCTCGCCCGGCAGCCGCATCGTGCTCGCCGGCCAGCGCAGACGCATCGCCGATCCGGGTGCCGTAGCTGATCGCCCCGTCCGGCAGCAGCCCGGCCAGCGCGGTCAGCAGCTCGGAGCGTTCCACGGTGACGTGGGGCAGGCCCCTGGTCGGCAGCGCCATGGACGTAACCTCGCGGCCGCCGCCGCGCATCAGCATCCGCGAGAACGGCTGCCCGGGGATCTGGCCGGCCGGCAGGCCCAGCGCCGGCAGCAGCGACGTGGCGTTGGACCACAGGTTGATGGCCAGCCCGCCCGAGCGCAGGGTGCCGGCCTGCTCGAAGACCGCGACCTCGTGGCCCGCCCGGCGCAGTGCCGCCGCCGTGGCCAGCCCAGCCAGGCCCGCTCCCGCGACGGCCACCCGCACGAGCCTCACCCCTGCCGTACTCCGCCGCGGCTCCGGTCGCTTTCTACATTAGGTTGGCTGACCGTGAGCGAGGCGACGATCAGGCGGGCGACCGACGCGGACGCGGCCGCGCTGGCCGCGCTGCGCCGTGAGACGGCGGCTGAGCTGGACAGCGAGCGCAGCGACCCGGGCTTCGAGGACCGCTTCGCGGCCTGGCTCGCGCGCGAGGCACCGCGCCGTATCGTCTGGCTGGCCGAGGCCGGCGGCGGCCTGGTCGGGGCGATGAACCTGACCGTCTTCGAGCGGATGCCCAGGCCGGGCCGCGCCCCGGCCCGCTGGGGTTACCTGGGCAACGCGTTCGTCCTGGCCGCGTACCGCAACCGCGGCATCGGCAGCCAGCTCCTGGCCGCATTGCTCGACCACGCACGAGAACAGGGCTTCGTCCGGGTGGTGCTCAGCCCGACCGAGCGGGCCATCCCCTTTTACCAGCGGGCCGGGTTCGGCCCGGCCGACGAGCTGATGGTCTGGCACCCGCCGCAGTCGGCTGTGACTGGTGTGGCTGAAGAAGCGTACGGGACCGGTGTGACGGTCCCGAGGAGCGCGGAGGGGCGTGCCGCAAGATCAAGTCCTCATGGATGTCCCGTGGACTTCTCAGTCACTACGACTGAGAAGTCCGCGCGATCATGAACCGGGCCTTGCACCAGCGCGCCCGACGAGGACAGCCACGAGCTGGCATCATCGTGCGCGCCGCTCCGTCAGGCTCCGCCCTGGCGCCACCCGACCCCGGGCCGGGAGCGGGCCGCCCTCGTCAGCCACAGCGCGGTCAGCAGGTACCAGATCGCCCCGCCCGCCGAGTACTGGGCCAGCGCGCCCAGGCCCGCCGCCGCGGATCCGGTCCAGCCCACGAACGTGGTCCCGGCCAGCACCGAGCCCGCGCCGCTGATGATCAGCGGCCACTGCCCGCCCAGCGGCCGCTGGCGGCGGACCGCCAGGTAGATCATGACGGCGCCGGTGACGATGGCCCACACCCCGAACGCGGTGATCGCGGCGGCCAGGCTGGACTGGACGGCGGCCAGGATCGCGACCGCCGCCGCGATGTCCATGGCCAGGTTGAGCCGCTGGGCCCAGCCCGCCGCGACCCGGCCGGAGCGGACGTCGAACGCCGTGGCCACGGCGTCCGAGACGGGATAGATGACCAGCAGGCTCGCGGCCAGCCACCCCACCGTTTGGCCCGCGACCTGCGCCGAGGCCAGCGCGAACACCAGCGCGACCCAGAACGCCGAGAACCCGGTCCGGAACAGGTACAGGTAGCGCAGCGCCCGCGCGGACCGGGACGCCGCTTCCGCCTGCGTCGTGGTCACCGCCGCCGGGCTCCGAGTCAGCCATGAGAACCTCCCTGTCCTGGCGGCGGCCCGTGCCGCGCGCCCGCCGGTTCCCATGCTGGTCAGCGGCGGCCCGCGGGTCATGAGCCCGGAGGCTCGACTTGGCATCATCCCGCCGGGGTACCGCGCCGGGCCGCCGGCAGCCGGGTCCGCCCGCCGGGGTACCGCGCCGGTCAGCCTGGGGGTGTACCGCGTCAGGCCGGGGTGACCAGCCGGGTCTCGTAGGCGATCATCACCAGCTGGGCCCGGTCGTGGGCGTCCAGCTTCATCAGCAGGCGGCTGACGTGAGTCTTGGCCGTGGCGGCCGAGATGTGCAGCCGCTCCCCGATCTCCGCGTTGGACCAGCCGCCGGCCACCTCGACCAGCACTTCGCGCTCCCGGGCCGACAGCGATTCCAGCAACTCGGGCGAGGGCCGCTCCTCGGGCTCGGGGCGCGCGGCGAACTCGCGGATCAGCCGCCGGGTCACGCTCGGGGCCAGCAGTGCGTCACCGGCGGCCAGGGTCCGGATGGCGGCCAGCAGCTCCTCGGGCGCGGTGTCCTTGAGCAGGAAGCCGCTGGCCCCGGCCCGCAGTGCCCGGTACACGTAGTCGTCCAGGTCGAACGTGGTCAGGATGAGGACCCTGGCCTCGTCCTGGCCGGCGTCGGCGGTGATGGCCCTGGTCGCCTCGATGCCGTCCAGCAGCGGCATCCGCACGTCCATGAGGACCACGTCCGGCCGCTGCTCGCGGACCAGCGCGATGGCCTGGGCGCCGTCCGCGGCCTCGCCGACCACCTCCATGTCCGGGGCCGCGCCGACCATGACCACAAAGCCGCCGCGGACCAGCTGCTGATCGTCGGCGATCACTACCCGGATCGTCACCGGATCGGGTCCTGCGCCGGCCGGTCGTCCCGGAAGTCGGCGGTGGGCAGGGTGGCCCGGACCCGGAAGCCGCCCGCGCACGGCCCGGCCTCCAGCACGCCGCCGAACAGCGCGGCCCGCTCGCGCATCCCGATCAGCCCGTGGCCGCTGCCCGCGCGGGTCAGCGGCGGGGCGGGCCTGGCCGGGCCGTCGTCGGTGACCTCGATGCGCACCTCGTCGGGCCGGTAGCTGATCCGGACCCGGGCCCGGCTCGGGCCGACATGGCGGACCACGTTGGTCAGCGCCTCCTGCACGATGCGGTAGGCGGACAGCTCGGCGGCCTGCGGCAGCGGACGGACCTCGCCGTCCACGTCCAGCCCGGCGGTCACGCCGGCCGCGGCGGTGTCAGCGATCAGCCGGTCCAGGTCGGCCAGGCCAGGCACCGGGCTCAGCTCGGCGGGCTGGTCGCCAGGGTTGCGCAGCACCCCGACCAGCAGCCGCATCTCGTGCAGCGACCGGCGGGTGGTGGTCTCGATGATGGCCAGGGCATCGCGGGCCTGCTCCGGGTCGGAGTCGATGACCATGCGGGCCACGCCGGAGCGCACCGCGATGACGCTCATGGCGTGGGCGACGATGTCGTGCAGGTCCCTGGCAATCTGCGCCCGCTCGTCGGCCAGGGCCCGGCTGACCTGCTCGGCCCGCTCGGCCACGGCGGCCGCCTCCCGCTCGGCGGCGCGCTCGGCCCGCTGCCGGGCGTAGACCCGGCTGGCCCGGGTGTTCTCCCCGGCCAGCCAGCCGAGCAGGACCAGCGCCAGGCCGGCGATGGCAGTCTCAGCGACCTGCGAGCCGCCCCCGGCCAGGGTGGCGGCCAGGACCGCGCCGGCCACCGCGCCGGTGACGATGGCCGCCGTCCGCCGGGTCGAGACGGCCACCACCGAGTACAGGGTCAGGGCGGCCAGGAACACGGTCGGGCCGCCGGCCCGCAGGCCCAGCGCCACCACCGTGACAAGGCAGACCACGGCCAGCGCCCGCCGCGGCGCCCGGCGGCGGCCCAGCGTGGCCAGCGCGGCCGCCAGGTAGGCGGCCCAGCCCACGGCGTCCCAGGCGGTGCCGGACACCCGGGGCGTCCGCGGCGTCATCAGGACCTCCGTGGCCACCACCACCAGCGTGATGGCCACTGCGTCGAGGGCGGCCAGCTGAGCGCCCGTGAACCGATGCGCCGCCAGGCGGCGGATCGGCGGCAGCTCCAGGTCGGGGTCCCCGGCGGTGCTGTACATGGTCCGACGGTACCCGCCGCGATCCCGGCCGTCATACGCCGCGAAGCCGATTCCGGCCCTACACCCAGGGGTGTACCGGGCCGCCGCGAGCCGGGCCGGTACCCCCGCCGGGCGACCGGAGATCGAGCCTCCAGGCTCACGACGCGAGGGGTGGCTCGCCGCAACCATGAGGCTCTGGGCGCGACGGCCGCGCCAGACGGAGCACACGGAGGTCGCTGCCATGGCGAGTCTGGCTCGCTGGTGTTACACACATCGCTGGAGGGTGCTGGCCGGCTGGCTGCTGGTCCTGGTCGCGGTGGCCGGCGTTGGCACGGCCGCCGGCACCAGCTTCAACACCAACCTCAGCCTGCCGGATACCGACTCGCAAGCGGCGGCTACCCTGCTGGCCACGAACTTCCCGGCGGTGTCGGGCGAGAGCGACCAGGTGGTGATCCAGGCCACCCACGGGGCGGCCATCCGGTCCGCCCCGGTCCGGGCCGCGGTCACCGCGGCGCTGGCCAGGGCCGCCGCCGTGCCCGGGGTGGAGAGCGTGGCCAGCCCCTACGGCCCGGCCGGGGCCGCGCAGATCAGCCGGTCCGGCGCCGTGGCCTTCGCCCGCGTGACCTGGGACCGGCCCTTGGCTCAGGTGACCACGGCCGACGCCCGGAGCCTGATCAGCGCAGCCGAGTCCGCCGACGGCGCCGACGTGCACATCTCGCTGGGCGGCCCGGCCATCAGCAACTCCGAGCGGGCCGGCCTGGGCCGGTCGCTCGGCGTCGGCATCGCGGCCGCGCTGGCCGTCCTGCTGATCGTGTTCGGCGGGGCGCTGCTGGCCTCGCTGCTGCCGCTGGCCAGCGCGCTGCTGGCGCTCGGCATCAGCGTCTCGCTGGTCGGCCTGCTCAGCCAGCCTGTTCGACATCTCCAGCGTGTCCACCCAGCTGGCCATCCTGATCGGCCTCGGCGTCGGCGTGGACTACGGGCTGTTCATCATCGGCCGGTACCGAAGCGCGCTGAAGGCGGGCACGCCCCAGCTCGACGCGGTGGCCCTGGCCGTGCGGACCTCCGGCCGGACCGTGCTGCTGGCCGGCAGCACGGTGTGCATCGCGCTGCTCGGCCAGTTCGCCCTGGGCGTCAGCTTCCTGTACGGCGTGTCGGTCGCGGCGGCCCTGGCCGTGGCCCTGACCATGGCCGCCTCGCTCACTTTCCTGCCCGCGCTGCTCGGCTTCCTCGGCCCCCGGGCGCTGTCCCGGCGCGAGCGCCGCCGGCTGGCCGCCGACGGCCCGGCCAGCGCGGCACCCGCCGGGCTTCTGGCTGCGCTGGGCCCGGTTCGTCGAGGCCCGCCGGTGGGTCGTGGCGCTGGGCGCCCTGGCCGCGGTGATCGCGCTCGCGCTGCCGACCTTCGCGCTCACCCTGGGCACCTCCGACGCCGGCACCGACCCGGCCAGCTGGACCACCCGCCAGGCCTACGCCGCGCTGGCCCGCGGGTTCGGACCCGGCTTCAACGGCCCGCTCGAACTCGTCGCCCGGGCCGGCTCGGCCGCCGACACCACCGCGTTCCGCCACCTGCTCGCCACCGCGGCGCGCACACCGGGCGTCGCCACCGTGACGCCCCCGCTCACCTCACCTAACGGAAAGATCGAACTGGCCACGGTCTACCCGGCGAGCGGCCCCCAGAACCAGCCCACCATCAGCCTGGTCGACGCCCTCCGCCAGCAGCTGATCCCGCAGGCCGCGCGCGGCACCAGCCTGGTCGTGCACGTGGGCGGGGTCACGGCGGCCAACATCGACTTCGCGCACGTGCTCACCAGCAAGCTGCCGTTGTTTATTGCCGTCGTGGTCATCCTCGCGTTCGTGCTGCTGCTCGCGGTGTTCCGCAGCCTGCTGATCCCGCTGGTCGCCTCGGTCATGAACCTGCTGTCGGTCGGGGCGGGACTGGGCGCCCTGAACGCCGTCTTCCACTGGGGCTGGGGCAGCTCGGTCCTGGGGCTGTCCGGCACCGGGCCGGTCGATTCCTTCGTCCCGGTGGTCATGTTCTCGGTGCTGTTCGGGCTGTCCATGGACTACCTGGTCTTCCTGGTCAGCCGGATCCAGGAGGAGTGGCACGGGCTGCACCATGCCGCTTCGGTCGGGCTAGCCGACGGGCTGGCCGCGCTCGGCGGGCGGGCCGCCCGGCGCAACCACCAGGCCATCACCGCGGGCCTGGCCAGCAGCGGCCGGATCATCGCCGGCGCGGCCAGCATCATGATCCTGGTCTTCGGGTCGTTCCTGCTCGGCGGCCACCGGATCCTCGAGGAGTTCGGCTTCGCGCTGGGCTTCTCCGTGCTGGTCGACGCGCTGATCATCCGGGGCCTGCTGGTGCCGGCGCTGATGCACCTGATCGGGCCGGCCAACTGGGCGCTGCCCGGCTGGCTGGACCGCGTCCTGCCCCGGCTGACCCTGAACGGCGCGGACCCGGCGCCCGCCCCGCCGCCGGCCCGTTGCCCGGCCGCGCCGGGTAACTGAGGCTCTCCCTGGCGAGAGAGGGCCAGCCCGCACGTGATGACGCCCGAGAACGCCGACGACCTGGTCAGCCAGCTCGACGACATGGTCAGCCCGGCGGCGGAGCCGGAGAACAAGGTCCTGGTGGACGACGCCCGCGCCGTCCGCTGGGCCGGCCCGCTGTTCACCCTGTTCGCCGTGATCATGGTGCCGTGGACGGTGTACATCGGGGAGTCGCTGCCGTCCCGGCAGTCCTCCCCGCACTACGACGTGGCCTGGGCCGGCTTCGACGTGATCCTGCTGCTGGCCCTAGCCGCCACCGGCTACACCGCGCTGCGCCGGTCCCGCTACCTGGCCATGGCCGCGACGGCCACCGCCGTGCTGCTGGTAGTGGACGCCTGGTTCGACCTGATGACCACGCCGTCCTCGCAGATCACGCAGTCCATCGTGCTGGCTGTCCTGGTCGAGCTGCCGCTGGCGGTGGTGTGCGGGTGGCTGGGCCTGCACACCGAGGAGCTGAACGAGCGCCGGATCGTGCTGCTGATGCGCCGCCGGCAGCGGCTCGACCACCGGTAGCGCGGGGCGGCTTTGGTACCTTCCTGCGCATGCTGGCGCTGATCTCCGCTCCGTCGAACCTGGGGCTGCGCCCGCCGCAGCCCGGCTCGGTCCCCGGCACCGCCAAGGCGCCGGAGGCGCTGCGCGAGGCCGGGCTGCACGCTCGGCTGGCCGCGGCCGGCGCTGTCGACGCCGGGGTGGTGCTGCCCGGCCGCTACGCCGACGACGTCCAGCCCGGCGTGCCCCGGACCCGCAACCAGGACGCTCTCCTCGACCACGCCCGCCGGCTGGCCGCCCGCATCGGCGACCAGCTCGGCCAGGGCCGCATGCCGCTGGTGCTCGGCGGCGACTGCAGCCTGCTGCTCGCCGCGGGGCAGGCGCTGCGGGCCCGCGGCCGCTACGGCCTGGTCCACCTCGACGGCCACACCGACTTCCGGCACCCCGGCAACAGCGCCGAGTGCCGCAGCCTGGCCGGCGAGGACCTGGCCGCCGCCGTCGGCCTGCACTGGCCCGCTCTCACCGGCCCCGACGGCGGCTACTTCCGGCCCGGCGACACCGTCCACGTGGGCTGCCGCGACGACGACGAGCACCTGGCCGAGGCCAGCCGGGTCCTGGCCCAGGTCATCCCGGCCTCCCGGGTCCGCCAGGCCGGGGCCGCCGCCACCGCCGAGGCGGTGCTGCGCACCGTGACCGCCGGCGAGCTGGACGGGTTCTGGCTGCACCTGGACGTCGACATCCTCGATCCCGAGGTCATGCCCGCCGTCGACAGCCCCGACCCGGGCGGCCTGCAGGCCGCCGAGCTGACCGAGCTGCTCGCCGCGCTGTCTGCGGGCGCGGCCGGGGTTCAGGTCACCGTCTTCGACCCCGACCTGGACCCCGACGGCCGCTACGCCGCCCTGCTCACCGAGATCCTCAGTCAGGCGCTGGTGCGCTGCGGTCCGTAGACGTCCCAGAGCTGGCCGCAGAAGAACTGGCCGAAACGCTCCAGGGCGGCAGCACCGTGCGGTCCCTCGGCCCGGATGGTGCAGAGCTGCCGCGCGAAGTCGGCCGGGCTCAGGTGCAGGGTGCCCACGGCCAGCGTGCGGGCCCGGTCGTCCTCGCCGTCCGCTACGTGCCCTTCCATCAGCCGGAAGTGCAGCGTCGACGTGTCGGGCCAGATGCGGGTGGGCGGCCCGGGCCAGATGTCCTTCTGGCCGCTGAGGGTGCGGGGCTGGCCCGCGGCGTCGGCGAACTGCAGCCGGTACCGCATGAGGCGGCGGTCCGGCGCGCCGTCGGGCGCGAACAGATTGAACCAGCCCCGCTGGACTTGACGCCGGCCCCGAGAATTGCGGCATCAATCCATCCCTCAGCCCGGGCGGCATGCTCGGGATCATCCAGGAAGTGCTCCACGTCGTCGGCCGTGATCGTCAGCCGGAAGCCCAGCTGCTCCGGCCGCCCCGGGCCGGAGGGCCCGTCGCCCGCGGCCGGGCTGCACGTCCCCCTCATTTCCTCGGTGAATGACAGGGACGTGGCGTCCGGCCGGCCCAGCACGCCGTCGCCCCCGGCCGGCGTGCTGGGCCGGCCAGGCGCCGCGGCCCGCGGCTGCTCCAGCAGCCGGGTGCACATGCGGTCGGCCAGCGCGGCGATCGTCAGCGACGGGTTGGTGCCCACCGGGCCCGGCATGGCCGCGCCGTCGGCGATGTAGAGCCCCGGGTACCCGAACACCTCGCCGTACCCGTCGCACACCCCCACGCTGCGGTCCCGCCCCATCGGGGCGCCGCCGACCGGGTGCGCGGTGATGATCCGCTTGCGCAGCCACATCGGGTTGTCCACGTACCGGGCGCCGAGCACGGCGGCGACGCGGCGCATGGTCGCCAGCACCCGCGCGAAGTACGCCTCGCTGGTGGCCGCCTTCCAGGACAGGTCCAGGCGGTTGCCGCTCAGCCAGAGCAGGCCGTCGGGCACGTCGCGGCCCATGCCGAGCAGCGGCAGCGAGCCGACCGACAGCGCGTCCGTGCCGATGAGGTCGGAGATCTCGGCCGACAGGCCGGTGTCGGGCCTGCGGGCCAGGATGGCCCGCATGCGCTCCAGCGCGAACCGGGCCAGGCGCCGCGTGTCGCCGGGCATGTCCGCCGCCTCTACCAGCCAGTCGACGAAGGCCGGGTAGCCGCCGTCCTCGAGGTACGCGCCCCGCCCCGTCTCGCCCGGCCCGTCATGCTCGTCGCCCAGCCGGATGGCACTGGTGATCACCGGCCCGCGGCTGGCCTCGAGCGGCCGGACACGGTTCCGGTCCCTGGCCCGGACCAGGAAGCTCAGCACGTCTCCGTTGCTGCTGAAGCGGGTACCGAGGGCCGGGCTGAGGCGCGGAAGATACGGGCGGTTGCGCATCAGCAGGTAGGTGGTGCCGAAGGTGCCCGCGGCCAGCACGAGCCGGTCGCAGGTGATGATCTGCACGGGCGGCGGCTTGGCGGGCGGGCGGCCGGGGTCCTGCGGGTCGTGCCGGATGTAGTCCACCTCGTACCCGCCCGCCTGCCCCGGCCGGATGGCCAGCACCTCGTGCCCGGGACGCAGGTCCGCGCCGTAGTGCCGGGCGGCGGAGAGGTAGTTGTGGTCCAGCGTGTTCTTGGCCCCGACGTTGCAGCCGATGTCGCACTCGCCGCACAGGCGGCAGGTGCTGCGCGGCCGGCCGTGCAGGTTGCCGTAGCTCGGGTCCGCGATCGGCAGCCCCTGACCCGGCGCCGCCCCCGGCGCCGGCGCGAAGCTGACCGCGAGCGGCGGCAGCTGCCAGCTCAGGCCGAGCTCCGCCGCCGCGTCCCGCATCGCGTGCGTCTTGGGCGTCGCGTAACCGGGCGCGTCCAGCGGGTAGGGGGTCGCGCCGAGCATCCGCTCGACCTCGTCGTAGTGCGGGTCCAGGTCGGCGCGGGTCACCGGCCAGGACTCGTAGCCGCCACCGGGGAGGGGATCGTCCTGCACGAACCAGTGCTCGTCCTTGCGCAGCAGCACGTTGGCGTAGATCAGGGAGCCGCCGCCCAGGCCGCTGGACACCACCGAGTCGCAGCCGCTGAAGCGCCAGACGTCATACATGCCGTAGAGCCCGGCACCGGGGTCCCAGAAGGCCCGGCTCATCTCGGCCGGGGTGCGCGGGAAGCTGCCCGGCGGGTGGGCGTTGCCGCGCTCGAGCAGCACCACCGACAGGCCCGCCTGGGCCAGCCGGCAGGCCGACACCGAGCCGCCGAAGCCCGACCCGATCACGACCACGTCGGCATGCTCGCTGGCCGGCGTGGCCGGCGCCGTCGTCATGTCAGGCCGCCTGCCGCTTTCAGGAACTGGCAGATCCGCGGGAACACGTCCAGGTGGGCGTCCTTGCCCACGATGGGGTCCAGGTGCCCGTAGCCGGGGAGGATCTCGAGCTCGTCGTGGCCGGGCGAGATCCTGGCCAGCAGCTGGTGGCAGACGACGTTCGAGTCGGTGAACACGCGGTTGCGGTCCCCGGTCAGCAGCAGGATCGGCGTCTCCACCTGGGCCGCCCGGGCCAGGTAGTCGTCGGGCAGGTCGCGGTGGCGCGGGTCGGCGGGGTCGTCCCGCACCGCGTGCCCGGCCCGTACCATCCGGGCCACGTGCCGGAAATAGTTGAGCCCGCAGGAGCTGCACAGGTCGGCCATCCGCTCGTGCGTGACGGACAGCAGATTGTCGTGCTCGTACATGGCCGGATGACCGCTGCCCCACATGAAGCTCAGCATGTGACACGCGCTGACGTCGCACTCGCGGTGGGCCAGGTCGATCAGCTTCCCCATCGCCCAGTCCCGGGTCAGCACCGGGCTGCTGGCGAAGCGCGGGTCGAGGAACGAGATGCCGGCGAGGTATTCCATCAGCGGCGGCCCGAACCCGAGCTTCACCCGCGACCAGGCCGGCACGTGCGGGGTCAGGGCCACGCTGTTGCAGGTCACGCTGGCGATGTCGGGCAGCCGGCGGCGAACAGGCTCATCATGAACGACAGCGACCCGAGGCAGTGCGCGATGACGTGCACCCGGCGGTCCCCGACGTGCCGCCGCAGCTCGCGCAGCGCGGCCGGGTGGTCGTAGTCGGCGATGTCGTCCAGCGTGTACCGGTGGGTCTCGCCGTCGTAAGGGAAGCGGTTGCTCATCCGGAAGTCGAGCGCCCAGACGTCGGTGAACCCGTTGTCCAGCAGGTGGCTGACCAGGTTGCGGTGCTCGGGCATGATGAACAGGTCGCTGGAGGACGTCAGGCCGTGGACGAGCAGGACGACGTCGTCACACGGGGCGCGGCGGAACCGCGTGAGGTTCAGCCCCAGGCCGTCCTCGGTCGGGAACGCATGCACGGACACCTCGGCGTCCGCTACCCCCTCCAGCGTGTACCGCGGGATAGGGCCGGTCATCTGGCCTCCACTTGCCGCACCGTCAGTCTCGTCTACAGTGCAGGCTCAGGCCCGCCCCGCGCATCGTGGTAAACACTGACTTAAGGTGACCCCGCCGGGATCGCCGGGACAACCGCGCCTGAACAAGGGCCGGGCTACGGACGCTCGTCCATCGCCTTCAGTATCGCGGTCCGGCTGCTGACGCCGAGCTTGCCGAAGATGTGCGTCAGGTGGGTCTCCACCGTCCGGACGCTCACGAACAGCGACCCGGCGATCTGCTGGTTGGTATAGCCCTCGCGGACCAGCTTGACCACGTCCAGCTCGCGCTGGGTCAGGCCGTGCGGCCCGGTGCCGCGGCGGGCCGCGGACACCCGGACGCCGAGCCGGCGCTGCTGGAGCGCGGCGGCGGCGTGCAGCGACCGCGCGCCGCACCCGGCGAACAGCCCGGCCGCCGCGGCCAGCTCGGCGCGCGCCTGGTCGTCCTGGCCAGCTGCGGCCAGCGCCACGCCCGCGCACAGCCGGGCCCGGCCGGCGTCGATGAGCAGGCCCGCCTCGTCAAACAGCCGGGCCGCCTCGGCGGCCGCGGCGGCCGCGGCCCGGGGCTCCGGGCCGCGCAGCGCGTGCGCGCGAGCCAGCCCGGCCGTGGCCTCCTGGCCGGGACCGGCCACCTTGGCGGCGCGGTCGGCCCAGCGGCTGGCCTCGGCGAAGTCGCCGGCGTCGGCCTCGACCGCGGCCATGATCTCGCAGGCCGACAGCAGGCTGCGCCGGTCCAGCATCGACCGGCCGAAGTCGCCGCAGGCCAGCGCCATCGCCTCGCGGCCGGCCTGCTGGCGGCCCGCGTTGATCAGCGCGATCGCCAGCGCGTACTGGGCCTGCGCGCCCGACCATTCCCCGTTGTCCTGGCCGGCCCGGGCCGCCTCCTCACCCAGCCGCACGGCCGCCTGGCTGTCGCCGGACCAGCTCTGGGCCAGGCTCTGCTGGGCCAGCGCGAAGACCAGCTGGAAGCTCGACCCGAGCAGCCGCGCGACCTCCGCGGCCTCTTCCGCCGCCGCGGCCGCCTCCGCCAGCCGGCCGAACAGCACCAGGACCTGAGCCTGCCCGGCCAGCAGGTTGCTGATGACGTAGCCCTGTCCGGTGGACCGGGCGATCGCAACCGCGCGGTCGAAGTGAGCCAGCGCGCTGGCGTACCGGCCCATCATCGTCTCGGTCCAGCACAGCCACGCAATGGCGTCCAGCCAGTCGGCCAGGTGATCGTCGGGCGCCGCGGCGACCAGCCGGCCGGCCGCCTCGACAAAGCGGGCCGCGTCGGCGATCCGGCCGAGGGCATAGGCCGGCATCGGCCGCAGCGCGGCGATCGCCACCGCGACGCGGGGCTCGAAGGCGTCCGCGCGTTCCGGGATGAGGTCCAGCACGGCCTGGGCCGCGCGGATGTCCCCGCGCATCAGGCTCTCGGCCACCAGCCTGGTCCGGAGCGGCACGGCCTCGGCCGACTGCGGGTCCGGGAGCCGGTGCAGCTCGCTGAGCAGGATCGCGCGAGCCTCCTGGGGGCGGTCGAGCTGGCGCTCCATCAGGGCGCAGAACCGGGCCGCCAGCGCCCGCCGGGCGTGGTCGCCGGGCGGCAGCCGCCGCAGCGCCTCGCGGGCCGCCTCGCGGCCCTCCACCAGCTGGCCGCTCACCGCCCGGAGCCGGGCCACCTCCAGCAGCAGCTCGGGCTGCTGGTCCAGGCCGGCGGTCCCGGCCGGCATGATCCGCAGCGCCGCCTCCAGCCAGTGGGCCGCGGTGGCCGGGGCGTGGGCGGCCGCGGCGCGGGCCGCCTCCAGCAGCGTGGCCACGGCGGCCTGGTCACCGAAGGCGGCCGACCGCTCGACGTGGTGGGCCCGCAGCGCGGCGGGCGCGCCCACCCGGTCCAGGTAGGCGGCGATCCGCGCGTGCGCGCCCAGCCGCCAGGCCGCCGCGGCCCCGTCATAGGTGGCCCGGCGGACCAGCGGGTGCCGGAACCGCAGGCGCCCGGCGGTGCCGGGCCGGACGATGTCCCGCGCCACCATGTCATTGAGCGCGGCCAGGGCGTCGTCGTCGCTGACCTCGGCCGCCACCGCGGCCAGCGCGGGCTCGAACTCGTCGGCCGCCACCGCCGCGCCCCGCGCCACCCGTAGCGCGGCCGGGGACAGCCCGGCCAGCTCCAGCTGCAGCGCGGCCCGCACGATGGCGGGCAGCTCGCCGCCGTCGTCACCGGCCGTCATGAGCTGAGCGCCCGGCTCCATGCGGGCCAGGGCTTCCAGGTAGAACGGATTGCCCCCGCTGGCCTCGTGCAGCGCCTGGCACCGCGACCGGCTCAGGCCCGGGCCGAGCAGTTCCCCGGCCTCGGCCAGGGTCAGCGGGCTCACCGGCACCTCGCGGCCGCCGGCGGCGGCCGACCCGAGCAGCGCCGCGAGCCGGGGTGAGGCCTGCGCCGGGCGATAGGCGATCGCGATCAGCACCCGGCCCCGGGGCGGATGACGGACCAGGTGGTCCAGCAGCTCGACGGAGGCGTTGTCGGCCCAGTGCACATCGTCCAGGATCAGCACCAGACCGTGGGGCTCGGCCAGGACCTCCAGCAGCCGGCGCATCGCGCGATACACGCGGTACCGGACGGTCAGGTCGCTGCCCGTGCCGGATGCGGCCGGGCCGCCCGGGCCGGGCGACGCGGCCCGCAGCGCCGGGAGCGCCGTGGCCAGCAGCCCGCAGGTCTCCGCGTCCAGCCGCGGAGCGAGGCCGGGCAGCGACGCCTCTACGTGGTCGTCGAGCGCGTCGATGACCGCCGCGAACGGCATCTCCTGCTCGAACTCGGCCGCCCGCCCCCACAGCACGGGCAGCTCCCAGCCCGCCGCGGCCGCGGCCAGCTCGCCGAGCAGCCGCGTCTTGCCCGCACCCGGCTCACCGACCAGGCCCAGGACGCGGAAGGTGCCCGCGCTCGTCGCGGCCAGTGCCTCCCCGAACGCGCGCAGCGCGTCACGCCGTCCGACCAGCGGGGGGCCCGCGCCACCGTCCATGTTGTGCTCCATAACGACATGCGCTCACATTCTGTGGTCACGCATGGCGCCGACTTCAAGCGGATTGCCCGTTATTTTAAGCGGCGCAGGCGACAGCCGCCCGGTCGGGCGGGGGTGGCCGTCGGCCCGGGCCGGCCGGCCGGCCTAGACTGCGCGCGTGAAGCATGCGATCGATGTGCCGCCGTTCGGCGAGCTGGCCGATCCGCGGGTGCTGGCTGAGCTCGCGGCCGCCGCCGAGGAACGGGGCTGGGACGGGTTCTTCGTCTGGGACCACATCGTGCACCGCTCGCCGGCCAAGGCCGTGGCCGACCCGTGGGTGGCGCTGGCCGCGGTGGCGTGCGCGACGAGCCGGGTGCGGATCGGGCCGATGATCACTCCGCTGTCGCGGCGGCGGTCACAGAAGGTGGCCAGGGAGACGGTCACGCTGGACCTGCTGAGCTCGGGCCGCCTCACCCTCGGGGTCGGGCTCGGCAGCTCGCGCAATGGCGAGTTCGAGCCCTTCGGCGAGGTCGCCGAGCCGCGGGCCCGGGCCCTGCTGCTCGACCGGGGCCTGGCCGATCTCACCCGGTACTGGTCCGGGGAGTTCGAGCCGCTCCCGGTGCAGCGGCCGAGGATCCCGGTGTGGGTGGCGGGCGAGTGGCCGCACCGGCGGCCGGTGCACCGGGCGCTGCGCTGGGACGGCCTGTTCCCGACCGGCCTGCCCGGCCCGGAGGAACTGGCCGAGCTGGTCAGCGAGATCCGCGCCGAGCGTCCCGCCGGGCAGCCGTTCGACGTGGTCATCGACCTGCCGCCGGGCGAGGACTCGGAGCCGTGGGAGCAGGCCGGCGCGACCTGGACGGTCACCGATCT
The DNA here is from genome assembly GCA_963730265.1 of uncultured Actinomycetota bacterium. Classification (GTDB taxonomy): domain Bacteria; phylum Actinomycetota; class Actinomycetes; order Streptosporangiales; family Streptosporangiaceae; genus DASUBV01. The sequence continues at coordinate 958,482 of CAVSRG010000009.1, read as the reverse complement.
CGGCATCGCACCCACCCAGGCCGAGGTGCGCGAGGTCGTCGACGCCGGGCCGCCCTGACGGCCCTTTGCCTCGTCAGGTAAGCGGCTCAGTCGGCGTTCAGCCAGCTCGGCAGGCAGTGCATCAGCGCCTCGACGACCTGGTCGGCGGACCAGCCTGGAGGCTGGCCGGCCAGCCACGCGCCGATCACGCCCAGCACTCCGCCAGCCAGGAACTGGGCGGTCACTAACGGGTCCGCGCCCGCGGGCCGGGCCGGCATCCGCTCCAGGACCTGCAGGGTGTTCTCGGTGAACGCCTCGGTGACGGCCGTCCTCAGCGGCGGCGACGCGGCCGGGCCGAGCAGCCGGGCGTAGGACGCCCGGCGCTCGTCGACGAAGCCGACGATGTCGCGCAGCGCGCGGCGGCTGGCCTCGGCGGCGGGCACCACGTGCTGCGACCGCATCACGATGTCGGCGCTGCGGACCACGTCGAACAGGTCGCTCAGCGCGTGCACGGCCAGGTCCTCGGGCGAGGCGAAGTGCTCGTAGAACGAGGTCCGGTTCACCCCGGCCGACCGGGCCAGCGCGGCCACCGACATGGCGGCCGGCTCGGTGTCCCTGACGGCCTCGTGGAACGCGGCCACCAGCTTCTCGCGGGTCCGCACGGCCCGCGGATCGGTGTTCCCGGTCATCGGCCGCTGCGGACCAGCCTCCTGGCCCACGCGGGGAGCTTAGCTGTCCTTGTGCGGCAGGAACTCCTGGACCTTGGTCTTGATGCCCTCCACAATGACCCCGCGCCGGTCCTCATCGCCCCTGAGCATCGCCTTGGCCGCATCCTTGGCCTGCTCGAACGTGGCGTGCGGCGGGATCGGCGGGATGTTGGGGTCGGTGCGCACGTCCAGCACAGTCGGCTTGTCAGACGCCAGCGCCCGGTCCCAGGCCGGCCCGATGTCGCCGGGCTTGTCCACGACGATGCCCTCCAGGCCCAGGCTGGTCGCGAAGGCCGCGTAGTTCACGTCGGGCAGGACCTGCGACTCGGTGAACTTGGGCGCGCCCTCCATGGCCCGCATCTCCCAGGTGACCTGGTTGAGGTCGTCGTTGTGCAGCACGGCCACGATCAGCCGCGGGTCGGCCCACTCGCGCCAGTAGTGCTTGACCGTGATGAGCTCGGCCAGGCCGTTCATCTGCATGGCCCCGTCGCCCTCGAAGACAATCACCGGCCGGTCCGGGTGGCCGAACTTGGCCCCGATTCCGTAGGGCACGCCCGGTCCCATGGTGGCCAGGTTGCCCGACAGCGAGCCCCGCACCTCGCCGCGGAACCGCAGTTGGCGGGCGTACCAGTTGGCCGACGAGCCGGAGTCGGCGGCGACGATCGCGTCGTGCGGCAGCCGGACCGACAGCTCGTGGAACAGCCGCATCGGGTTGACCGGGTCGGCCTCAACCATGGCCTCGGCCTCCATGACCTCCCACCAGCGGGCCACGCGCTCCTCGATCTCGCGCCGCCAGGCCAGGTCGGTCTTGCGCTCCAGGTGCGGGATCAGCGCGCGCAGCGTGGCCGCCGCGTCGCCGACCAGGTTGACCTCGTACGGGTAGCGCATGCCGATGTACTTGCCGTCGATGTCGATCTGCACCCCGCGGGCCTGGCCGAACTCGGGCAGGAACTGCGTGTAGGGGAAGCTGGAGCCGACGGCCAGCAGCGTGTCGCAGCCCTTCATCATCTCGTAGCTGGGCCGGGTGCCCAGCAGGCCGATGGACCCGGTGACGTAGGGCAGCTCGTCGGACAGCACGTCCTTGCCCAGCAGCGGCTTGGCCACGCCCGCGCCGAGCAGCTCGGCCACCTGCGTCAGCTCGGCCCTGGCCCCGCGGGCGCCCTGGCCGGCCAGGATGGCGACCTTGCTCCCCGCGTTGAGCACCTCGGCGGCCCGGCCGATGGCCTCGTCGCCGGGTACCGCCGTGGGCCAGTCCATGCCGATGCTGGAGGGCACCATCTTGAACGCGTGCGTCGGCGCCGAGTAGGCCAGCTCCTGCACGTCCGACGGGATGATCACCGCCGTCGGGGCCCGCTCGGTCATGGCCACCCGGATGGCCCGGTCCAGCACGTTGGGCAGCTGCTCGGGCACCGTCACCATCTGCACGTACTCGCTGGCGACGTCCTTGAACAGGCTGAGCAGGTCGACCTCCTGCTGATAGGAGCCGCCCATGGCCGACCGGCTGGTCTGCCCGACGATCGCCACCACCGGGACGTGGTCCAGCTTGGCGTCGTACAGCCCGTTGAGCAGGTGGATCGCGCCGGGACCCGATGTGGCCATGCACACGCCGACCCGGCCGGTGAACTTGGCGTAGCCGACCGCCTCGAACGCCGCCATCTCCTCATGCCGGGCCTGCACGAACTTAGGATCGTTGTCCGCCCGGCCCCAGGCGGCCAGGATCCCGTTGATCCCGTCGCCGGGAAACGCGAACACCTTGTCCACGCCCCAGGCCCGCAGCCGCTCGAGCACGAAATCGGCAACCGTAGGTGCAGCCATCAGGGGTAGCTCCTCTCAGAAATGAACTCCGCATCCGCTACCCCGTGGGCTCATCCCAAACAAGGCGGACCGCGGCCCGCGTAGCCGAGCCGACCAGGGGTAGCGATGGCTGAGAAGGATCCGAGCTGCCCGCGAGGGCAATAACCCGATGTTTCCGGGAGGTGCGGTCATGACCGCCGATAGCGGACGAGCTCACCTGGACACCCAGAGCCTGACTGACGTCGACACCTACGTCTACGAGACCATCGCGACCCTCGAGTACACCGGCCGTCCGCTCACCCGCGGCCAGATCGCCGCCGTCACCGACATCGACGACGCGGCGCTGGATGAGGCGCTCGGCAACCTGGTCCGCCACGGCCTGGTCAACCGCACCGATGACGGGCCCGAAGGCGAGCCGGGCTTCGTGCCCGCGCACCGCGGCTGGAGCGCCGCGCCCGAGCAGGGCCGCGGCATGTAGTCACGGCATGTAGTCGGCAGGCCGGAGTGCGGACGGATTTGGCGAGGTCAGCCGGCCTTGGTCAGGTCCGTGGTCGCGGCCAGGTCAGTGACCACGTCGAGCAGGTTTCGCACCGTCGGCTTGTCGTGCCCCCGGTGCCAGGCCATGACGGTGTCGGCGTGGTCGCCGGCGAGAGGCACGAACACGACGCCGGTGCGGCGAATGCTGTGCGCCGACTGGGCCAGGCGGGTGATTCCGACGCCGGCGGCGACCAGGCCGAGGAGGTTGGCCACGCCAGAGGCGCGCTGGACGACCTTGGGCTCGAAGCCGGCGTCGCCGAAGTCGTGGTCGTACTTGCGATGCCACGGGGTCCAGGAGCTGCGCGGAGTGAGCACCCATAGCTCGTCGGCGAGATCGCTCAGCGCGAGCTCGGCTCGCCCGGCGTAGGGGTGGACGGCCCGCAGGACCGCGCAGACCGGCTCGGTGACCAACGTGACGGTGGTGAGGTCGTCGACCAGCGGCGGCCGGGTGAACGCGGCGTCGTACCGCCCGTCGCGCAGGCCTGACACGAGGGTCGCGATGTCGACATTGTCAGTCGTGAGCTCGACATCGGGGAACCGTTGCCGGAACGCCCGCACGACCGGCGGCAGCATGTAGTTCGCGGTGGAGACGAGGAAGGCCAGCCGAAGCTCGCCGATCTCCCCAATCGCGGCGCGGCGGGCGGTGGCCACGGCGGCCTCAGCTCGTGCGAGGACGGCGCGCGCCTCGGGCACGAACAGACGGCCGGCCTTGGTCAGCCGGGTGCCGCGGGTGTCGCGGTCGAGCAGCCGCACGCCGATGGTGCGCTCGAGCGCGGTGATCTGCTGGGACAGGGATTGCTGCGCGATGTGCAGCTCGCCGGCGGCGCGGGTGAAGCTCAGCTGCTCGGCCACCGCCACGAAGTAACGCAGGTGACGTAGTTCCAGGGTCACAGGTTCTGACTGTAACCGCTGAAGGCAATGTGTGTTGGCCAAGCCGGGTCCAATCGGCCGACAGTGGACACCGACGGTGGACACCGACAGTGAGCTGACTGAGGAGCATGTTGATGGCAGAACGCGTGTGGCTGATCACCGGATGCTCGGCAGGTTTCGGCCGCCATCTCGCGCTGGCCGCGCTGGCCGCCGGGGACAAAGTGGTGGCGACGGCGCGGCAGACCGGGCAGCTCGCCGACCTCGCCGAGACGGGAGGCGGGCGAGTGCGCACCGCGAGACTCGACGTCACCGACCCGGCGACGATCGACGCCGCGGCGGCGACCGCCATCTCGGCGTTCGGCCGGATCGACGTCGTCGTCAACAACGCCGGGCACGGATCGGTCGGAGCCGTGGAGGAACTGGCCATGGCCGACCTGCGGGCGCTGATGGACGTCATGTTCTTCGGCGCGGTGGCCGTGACCAAGGCGGTCCTGCCTCAGCTGCGTCAGCAGGGCAGCGGCACGATCGTGCAGATGAGCTCCATGGGCGGCCAGCTGAGCATGCCGGGCTTCGGTGCTTACTGCGCCGCGAAGTTCGCCCTCGAGGGCCTGTCGGAGGCCCTGGCCGCTGAGGCCGCGCCCTTCGGCGTCCGGGTGCTCATCGTCGAGCCGGGGGCGTTCCGCACCGAGTTCGGCGGGGAGCGCATGCACCGCTCGCGGAAGATCGACGCGTACGAGGTATCCACGGCCCAGTCCAGGAGCGCCGTGGACCAGATGGACGGCACCCAGCCCGGTGACCCGGCCAAGGCCGCCCAGGCGATCCTGCGTGTGCTCGCCGATCCCGATCCGCCGCTGCGGCTGGCGCTGGGCCACGACGCGGTGGACAACCTCCGAGCCCATCACGAGCAACTGCGGACCGACCTGGACCGGTGGGAGAAGCTCAGCCGGTCGACGGACAGGTGAGCGAGAGCCGTCGGCTGGCTCCGGATGCCTTAACATCGCCCGATGACTCGGTTCCTGTATCTCGTGCGACATGGGGATGCGTCACCACACGACGGCCCGCTCAGCGAGGTCGGCCGGGAGCAGGCGCGACTGGCCGGGCAGCGGCTGCGGGAGGTGCCCCTCGCGGTCATCCAGCACGGCGCCTTGCCCAGGGCCGCGCAGACCGCCGCCATCATCGCCGAGGGGTTCCCCGGTGTCCCGGTGTCCGCCTCGTCCCTGGCCGGGGACTACATCCCCTCCGATCCCGATCCGGCTGACCTTCCGCCCCGCTTCGCCCCCCTGGTCGCCAGCTACACCGCGGCGGAACGCGCCGAGGGGGCACGGCTGGCCAGCGCCGCGATCGAGCAGTTCCTGCGGGCGGGCGCGGACGGCCGCGACACCCACGAGCTGATCGTGACCCACAACTTCCTGATCGGGCGGCTCGTCAGCCACGCGCTCGGCGGGCCGTCCTGGCGCTGGCTCGGGCTGAACCAGATGAACGCCGCCCTGTCCGTGATTGCCTGCCCGCCGGCCTCGCCACCCGAGCTGATCAGCTTCAACGACGCCGCGCATCTCCCGCCGGCGCTGCGCTGGACCGGATTCCCGGCCGTCGCCGACGCCCCCGCCTGGCTGACCTGACCCCCGGCTACCCGTAACGCCCGCCTATGGGCGCCGGGCCAGGGCGTCGCCCGCGAAGGCCAGGGCGATCAGCCCGTCGGCCAGCCCGGCCCGCCGCCGGGGCGGGTCGACCACGGCCAGGCCCAGCATCGACGCCGCATGCAGCGCGTCCACCAGCGCGCCCAGCGTGAGCAGCGCCGCGCGGTCCTCCGTCCCGATGTCCGGCGCCAGGGCGCGCCCGGACACGGCGGCCTGGGCCAGCTGCCGCACGCCGAGGATGCGGGCCACGGTCCGCGCCCGGCGGCTGGCGGGCGGCCCGCCCGCCAGCCCGAGCACCGCGCCGGGCGCGGCACACAGCGCCACGCCGTAGGCGCCGCGCAGCAGAACCCGGGCCGCGGTCACCGCGACCGGCGCCGGCTGCTGGCCAGCACGCCGCCCACGCCCAGCGCCGCCCCGGTCACCGCCATCAGCTGGCGGGAATGGCGGCTCAGCCACAGCTCCGTGCTGTGCCGGTGCGAGCGGTCGTCGAAGGCGCCGTGCGCGCCGTGGTCGGTGCCGGCCGGCTCGTCCACCGGCTCCCACAGGTTGTCCGGCCGGCCGGGGCTGACCCGCTCGTCGGTCTGCTGGCTGTCGAACCCCGTGCGGGCCAGGTAGCGGTCCAGCAGCGGGGCGGCGAACTTCTGCGCCAGCAGGGTCACGGCCGTGCTGCCGCCCACCCAGTACTGCTTGCGGCCGGGGTTGTCGGCGGCCAGCAGCACGCCGCGGGCGGCCACCTCGGGCTCGTAGATGGGCGGGACCGGCTGCGGCTGGCGCGGCAGCCGGGAGCGCACCCAGGAGAACTGCGGGGTGTTGACGGCCGGCATCTGCACCACGGTGATCCGCACCTGGCTCTTCTCGTGCAGCAGCTCGCAGCGCACCGACTCGGTGAACCCGTTGATGGCGTGCTTGGCGCCGCAGTAGGCCGACTGGAGCGGGATGCTGCGCTCGCTGAGCGCCGACCCGACCTGCACGATGGTGCCGTGGTCGCGCGGCCGCATCCGGGCCAGCGCCGACTGCGTCCCGTGCACGAAGCCCAGGTAGGACACCTCGGTGACGCGCCGGAACTCCTCCGCCGTGATCTCGGTGAACGGCGCGAACACCGACGTGAACGCGACGTTGATCCACACGTCGATGGGGCCGAAGGCGTCCTCGGCCTGGCTGGCCGCCGAGTCCACCTGGGCCGGGTCGGCCACGTCGGTCTGCACGGTCAGCGCCTGTCCCCCGGCCTGGCGGACGTCGGCCGCGGCCCCGTCCAGGCCGGAGCGGCCGCGGGCCAGTAGCGTCACGTTGGCCGCCCGGCGGCCGAACAGGATCGCGGTCTCCCGCCCGATGCCCGCGCTGGCGCCGGTGATCACTACATGCTGAGTCATGGGGGTGTGCTCCTTGCTTCGCTTCTTGCTGTTATCAGGGGCTCTTGCTGTTATCAGGGCGGGACAGCCGGGCCGCGGTCTCCAGCACGCCGGCGTGCACGAACGCCTGCGGCAGGTTGCCCCGCAGCTGGCGCTGGTGCACGTCGTACTCCTCGGTGTAGATGCCGGCCGGCCCGCAGGCCGCGCGGCTGCGCTCGAACCAGCGCGCGGCCCCGACCTCGTCGCCGCACGCCTGCGCGGCCTGGGCCATCCACAGGCCGCACAGCAGGAAGGCGCCCTCGGCCTCGTGCAGCGGCCGGGCGTCGTGCCGGAACCGGTAGACGAAGCCGTCCTCGGACAGGTCGGCATGGACGGCCTCGAAGGTGGCGGCGGTCCGCGGGTCGGAGGGGTCCGCCGCGCCCCGGATCAGCGGCAGCAGCAGCGCCGCGTCGACGCGCTCGTCGTCGGGAGCGCGCTGCCACCGCCCGGAGGGGTGCACGGCGTCGCCGAGGCTGCCCATGATCTGGTCGGCCAGGCCGGTCCAGGCCGCCGCCTGGCGGGCGCCATGGCCGCCGGGCGGGCCTGGCCGCCGCGGCGGCGATGGAACGCAGGCCGGCCACGCAGGCCAGCCGGGAGTGGGTCCAGCGGCGGTCATCCAGCTCCCACAACCCGGCCTCGGGCTTGGTCCATCGCTGCTCGATGGCGGTGACGGCGGTCTGCGCCGCCCGCCAGCCGTCCTGCTCCAGCCGGTCCTGGCCGGCCGCGGCGGCCAGCAGCTGGAGCACCTCGCCGAGCGCGTCGAGCTGGAACTGCTGGTTGACCCAGTTGCCGGTGCCGGGGCTGGCGCCGGGGTAGCCGCGGACCCGGATCGGGCACTCGCCGGGAATCTCCTGGCCGCTGACGGTATAGGCGGGCATCAGGTCCGGGCCGTCGCTCAGCACCCGCTCGGTGATGAACCGCACGGTCCCGTCCAGCAGCCGGTGCGGGCCGTGCGCCGCGACGGCCAGGCCGGCGTAGCACTGGTCCCGGATCCAGGCGTAGCGGTAGTCGTAGTTCCGGCCGCTCTCCAGCCGCTCCGGCAGCGACGTGGTCGCGGCCGCGACCATGGCGCCCGTGCTGGCGGTCATCCCGGCCAGCACGGCGTAGGCGTGCCGGGCATCGCGCACCGCGATCAGGTCGTCGCACGCGGGGACCACGTCGGACCAGGCGTTCTCGGTGCCGGACCAGATGGTGCTCGGGTCGGGCGGCGAGTCGGGCAGCGGCCGGTCGGAGATCTCCAGGACCAGGTCGTGGTGCTGGCCGGCGTCGACGCGCAGCGTCATGGCCAGGCGGCCGTCCCCGTCAACCCGCGCCCGCGCCGCACCGGACAGCCGGAACCTGATCGCGCCGCTGCGGCCGGTCCAGCAGCCACCCGCCCGCGACAGCTCGCGCATGGGCTGGCGGCCGAACGCGGCCCGCAGGTCGAGCACCACCCGGACCCTGGCCGGCCCGTCCAGCGCCTCGACGCGCCGCAGCACGACTGCGCGGTGCGGGTCGGCGGGCATGGCCAGCGCCTCCCGGCACTCGGTCACGCCCGAGCCGACCCAGCGGCTGCGCCAGATCAGCGTGCCCGGCTCGTAGTGGCCGCCCCACACGTACCAGGGGTCGGACGGCGTGACCGCGTACCCGCCCCGGCCGCCGAGCAGCGCGGGGAACACGGCCGGGCTGTCCCAGCGCGGCGCGCACAGCCAGACGATCGCCCCGTCGGGCGCGAGCAGCGCGCCGCGCTCGCCGTCGGCGATGAACGCGTACTCGCGCAGCACCCGCGGCGGCCACGGGATCGGGCCGGTCATGCTCACTCCGCCCGGCGGGCGGCGTCGGCCATCCGGTCGGCCGCGCGGGCGGTGACGGCCATGATGGTCAGCGCCGGGTTGGCGCTGCCCTGGGTGGGCAGCACGCTGCCGTCGGTGATGTACAGGTTGGGCACGGCGAACGTGCGGCAGTCGCCGTCGACCACGCCGTGCCGCTCGTCGGCGGCCATCCGGGCCCCGCCGACCAGGTGCGCGTAGCGGTCGATGGTGATCACCTCGTCGGCGCCGGCCGCGCGCAGGATCCGCTCCATCACGGCCTGGGCCGCCCGCATGAGCTGCCGGTCGTTGTCGCACTGCGAGTAGCTGAACCGGGCCACCCGCAACCCGTACCGGTCCCGCTCGCTGTCGAGCGTGACCCGGTTGCCCGCCTGGGGCAGGAACTCGCACAGCGCGCCGAGGCACGACCAGTGCACGTAGTCGCTCATGTAGGCGCGCAGGTCCGCGCCCCAGTGCCCCTGCGCCGCCACGTGCTCGGCCCAGGTGATGGGCAGCGGGGAGACGGTCTGGATGGCGAAGCCGCGCCGGTAGGGCTTGTCCGGGTCGGTCTCGTAGAACTCCTCGCTGCTGACCTCCGGCGGCGGGGCCTTGTACATCCGCACCTCGGCGTCGAAGCGGCCCGCCGTCTGCGGCGCGCCCTGGACCATGAGGTAGCGCCCGACCTGGTCGAAGTCGTTGGCCAGGCCCTCGGGGAAACGCCGCGAGGCCGAGTTGAGCAGCAGCCGGGGCGTCTCGATGGAGTAACCCGCGATGGCCACCGCGGACGCCTGCTGGAAGCGGGGCACGCCGCCGCGCATGTAATGCACGCCGACCGCCCGGCCGGTGCGGTCATCGACCTCGACGCCGGTGACCATCGAGTCGGGCCGGATCTCGGCGCCGCGGGCCAGCGCGTCCGGGATGTGGGTGATCAGCGGGGACGCCTTGGCGTTGACCTTGCAGCCCTGCAGGCAGAACCCGCGGTAGATGCAGTGCGGCCGGTTGCCGAACCGGCCGTTGGTGATGGCCACCGGGCCGACCCTGGCCTCGATGCCGACCTCGCGGGCGCCGCGCAGGAACACCTCGCCGTTGCCGCCCACCGGGTGCGGCCGGTGCGGGTAGGAGTGCGGGTCGCCCCACGGCCAGTCCTGGCCGGCCGACCGGCAGCTCCTCCTCGATTTGCTGGTAGTACGGGCGCAGGTCGGCGTAGCTGATCGGCCAGTCCGCGCCGACCCCGTCGTTGGTCCAGGTGGCGAAGTCACTGGGGTGGAACCGCGGCGTGTAGCCGGCGTAGTGCACCATCGACCCGCCCACGCCCCGGCCCGAGTTGTTCGAGCCGAGCGGCACCGGGTCCGCGCCGTCGATCACCCGCGGCTCGGTCCAGTACAGGTGGTGCGAGCCCGCCTCGTCGCTGACCCAGTCGGAGTCGGGATCCCAGAACGGCCCGGCGTCCAGCGCGACGACCCGCCAGCCCCGGCGGGCCATCCGCTGCGCGAGCGTGGCCCCGCCGGCGCCGCAGCCCACGATGGCCAGGTCGACCTCGTCGCGGTCGGAGAACCGGCGCATGTCGCGGCGCAGCTGGTGGTTGGTCCGGGTGCCGTCGTTGGGCAGCAGCCAGGCCGACTCGTTCCGGGAGCGCACCCCGCTCATGAGGACCTCCGCAGCGGGTCGTCGCCCGGATGGACGTCGGCGACCTCGAACGGCTCGCGGGCGTTCAGGCCGGCGTTCTTGTAGCCGCGCGGGTAGGCCGGGCCGGGGAAGCCGATCTCGTTCCAGGCCAGCGGGTGGGCGTAGAACGCGGTGCAGGCATAGCGGGTCCACAGGCTCCACACGTGGCCGGCGTTCAGGCCGTGCCAGTCTCCCGAGTCGGCGTCCTGCACGGCCTGGATGACCGCCTGCCGGTCGGCCGGGGCGCATTCGGCCAGCCCGGAGCCGAACTTGTCCCTGGCGTCCGCGTCCAGGTAGCTCAGCGAGTCCCGCCAGGCCTGGCCGTCTTCGGGCATGTCGTCGTAGTGCCAGCCGTCGGTCTGGTGCTCGGCCAGCCGGGCGTCTATGAACGGCACCAGCGGCACCAGGGGTTCCTTGACCTGCCCGAGCAGCTCGTCGCACAGCGCGGTCGCGGCGGCCTCCTCGGCCGGGGTGAAGAACCGGATATCGGGCGGCATGGCCAGCCGGTCCAGCACCACCCCGGCCGTGACCGGGTCCCAGTGCCGGGCCTGCGCGCCGGCGTCGAAGCCGGGAAAGCGCGTCCCGCCCGTCTCGCCTACCCGCTCCCGTGCCCGCTTCACTTCTCGCGCCGCAGGATCGCGGCCAGCAGGCCCATGCCGCCGACCATGGTGACCAGGAGGGGGGCCAGCAGCGGCGGACCCATCTCCATGTTGTAGCGGACGTTGGACCAGCCGCCCGGCTTCTGCGCGATGCCCCGGGCGTGCAGGTAGGTGCCCTGGATCCCGTTGGCCACGATCGCCGCCGAGGCGATCGGCAGCGCGGTCTTGGCCATCCGCCGGCTGAAGAATCCGGCGATGCCCGCGGCGGCGCCGATCGGCCCCAGGGTCACGGGTACCCACATCATCTTGTTGCCGAAGCTGGCGCTGTCGTGCTCGAAGAAGATCTCGGCCGCGGTGATCAGCGCCCCGGCCGCCGTCAGCGCGGACAGGCTCCGCTCGAACCGGCCGGTCTCCACGTTACCGATCATCCGGTCAATGCCCTGCGCGGCCCGCTCCGCCTCGTGGCGCGCATCTTGCATGGTTGTCCTCCCGGTGGGTGATCTGTCGCAGCTACCCCGTGGGCCGGTCCCAAACAGCGCCCGCGCCTGACCGTGTTTGCCGGCGGCCGGGCCAGGTAGAGGAGACGGATGCCTGACTCACCGGTCATCAGCGACGTCCGTGCCGCCGTCTACGACATCCCCACCGACGCCCCCGAGGCCGACGGCACGCTGACCTGGGATCACACGACCATGGTGCTCGTGACCGCCGTGGCCGGCGGCCGGGAGGGGATCGGCTGGTCATACGCAGCCGGCGCCGCGGCGGACCTTGTTACTCATCTTCTGAAGCCGGTCGCCGTGGGGCGGCCCGCGTTCGGCGTCCCGGCCATCGCCGAGGACCTGGCCCGGGCGCTGCGCAATGTCGGCCGCCGGGCGTCGGGGCCACGGCGCTGTCGGCGCTGGACATCGCGCTGTGGGACCTCAAGGCGCGGCTGCTCGGCCTGCCCGTCGCCGACCTGCTCGGGCGGGCCCGCGCGGCCGTGCCGGTCTACGGCAGCGGCGGGTTCACCAGCTACGACGAGCGGCAGACCCGCGAGCAGCTCACCGCGTGGGTCGACGGCGACGGCATCCCGCGGGTCAAGATCAAGATCGGCCAGTCCTGGGGCGGCGACCAGCGCCGGGACCTGGCCAGGGTCGCGCTGGCCCGCGAGGTCATCGGCCCGGACACCGAGCTTTATGTCGACGCCAACGGCGGCTACACCGCCGCCCAGGCCATCCGGGTCGCCCGGGCGATGGACGACTACGGCGTGACCTGGTTCGAGGAGCCGGTGTCCTCCCGCGACCCGGCCGGGCTGGCCGCGGTCCGCCGCCAGGTCCTGCCCGACGTCGCGGCCGGCGAGTACTGCTGGTCGCTGGCCGACGCGGCCACGCTCATCGACGCCGGCGCCGTGGACTGCCTCCAGCTCGACGTCACCCGGTGCGGCGGGATCACCGACTTCGTCCGCGGCGCGGCGCTGGCCGCCGCGCACAACCTCCAGGTCTCCGCGCACTGCGCGCCCAGCCTGCACGCTCACGTCGGGGCGGCCGTGCCCAACCTCCGGCACTGCGAGTACTTCCACGACCACCAGCGCATCGAGGGCATGCTGTTCGACGGGGTGCTCAGCCCGCGCGGCGGCCAGCTCACCCCCGACCCCGCCGCGCCAGGGCTGGGCCTGACGCTGCGGGAGGCCGACGCGGAGCGCTACCGCACCGCCTGACCGGGTACCTTCCGCCCCTCGACCTGCGCGGTGATGTCCTCCAGCCGCCGGCCCTTGGTCTCCGGCACCCGGCGCCAGAAGTAGACCACCGCGACCACGGTCAGGAAGGAGAACAGGAAGAACGTCCCGGCGTTGGTGATCGCGCTGAGCAGGGTCAGGAACGACACCGTGACCACGAAGTTGGCCGCCCAGTTGGCGAAGGTGGCCACGCTCATCGCCGACGCCCGGACCCGGACCGGGTAGATCTCGCTGATCAGCAGCCAGAACACCGGCCCCAGCCCGATAGCGAACGAGCCGGTGTAGAAGAACAGCGCCACGATCGCCACGTAGGCCGCCGCGCCGGTCAGCGTGTCCCCGCCGATCAGGAAGACCAGCGCCAGGACGCTCAGCGCCACGGCCATGCCGCAGGTCCCGCTGATCAGCAGCTTGCGCCGGCCGACCCGGTCCAGCAGCCAGATGGCCACGATCGTCATGCCGACGTTGACCACCCCGTTGACCACGTTGGCCAGCAGCGCCGCCGACGAGCCCAGGCCCGCGCTGGCGAGCAGCGTCGGGGCGTAGTAGATGACCGTGTTGATGCCGGTGACCTGCTGGAATACGGCCAGCAGCACGCCCAGGGTGAGCACCCCGCGCAGCCGCGGGCTGAGCAGCTCGCGGGCGGACACGTCCTCCCGGCTGGCCCCCTTCTTCATGCTCTCCAGCTCGTCATCGACCGCGTCGCCGTGCCGCAGCCGGGACAGCACCCGGCGGGCGTCGTCCTCGCGGTCGTGCGCGACCAGCCAGGCCGGGCTCTCCTTCTGGGTCAGCATGCCCGCGAACAGCAGCACCGCCGGGATGGTGGCCAGCCCGAACATCAGCCGCCAGTCCCGCGACCCGGCCAGCCCGTAGTCGACCAGGTAAGAGACCAGGATGCCCGAGGTGATGGCCAGCTGGTTGAGGCTGACCAGGCCGCCGCGGACCCGCGGCGGCGCGGCCTCGCCGATGTACATCGGGACGGTCATCGAGGCCGACCCGACGGCCAGGCCGATGACCACCCTGGCCACCAGCAGCACCGCGTAGGTGGGCGTGAACGCGGCCAGCAGCACGCCGACGATGAACACCAGCGCGGTGATCAGGATGGTCGGCCGCCGGCCGATGCGGTCGGCCAGCCGCGCCGCGCCGATGGCGCCGATCGCCGCGCCAACCAGCAGCAGGCTGGTGACCAGCTCCTTCTGGAACGAGGTGATATGCGGGAAGTCGTCCTTGAGGAACAGCAGCGCACCCGACACGACCCCGGTGTCATAGCCGAACAGCAGCCCGCCCAGGGCCGTGATGCTGGCCATCAGGATCACGGCGCGACCGGGTCCGCCCGTGGCGGGCCGGTCCTCGGGGGCGCTTCGACCCGTGCGCTCGTTGGTCTCGTTGCTCAACGCGAGTACCTCGCTCTCAGCTCGGCACCCAGCTACCCGGACTGGGCCCGCGCATGCCGCCCGGCCGGGCCGTGCCCCGTTACTGAGCGGCCCCGCTCCGGGGCGGGCGGGGCGGGCGGGGCGGGCGCACCCGCAGCTCCTCGTCGTGCGCGGCGGCCGCGTCGCGCAGCTTGCCCAGCGCGGCCCGCACGGCAGGCGGTGCCTCCGGCGCTGCGGGCGCCTTCCTGGCTGGTCGGCGGCCGCTGGTCTGGTCGGGGCGCAGATCCCCCATGAGATTCCTCCGTCACGCAATTGCCTCAGGTCCTCTGGCTACCCCGCCGTCCGGGGGCAAACGTGCCGGACCGAGCCGCATGACCCGGCGAGACCCGGGTAGCGGGCCTGTCTCTGACTCACCACCAGTGATGTCACGACAGATCCGAAACAACATCCGTGGTCCCCCGTACCCCGGAACTGCACTACAGGAGGTGTCATGGCCGATGTATTCGAGGTTCTCAGGGCCGATCACGGCGACGTGCGGCTGCTGCTCGCGGCGCTGGAGTCCAGCCCCGGCCACGCGGCCGGGGCCAGCCAGCAGGTGCTCAAGGCCCGCAAGCTGGCCGCCGAGCGGCTGGTGATCGACTCGACGCGGCACGAGGCGGCCGAGCAGGAGTACTTCTGGCCCGCCGTCCGGGAGCGGCTCGGCGACGGCGGCAAGCTGGCCGACGAGGCCAGCGCGCAGGAGCAGGAGGGCCTGGAGGCCCTGGCCCGGCTGGACCAGCTCGAGCCGGACGACGACGAGTTCGATGAGCTGCTGGCCGAGCTGATCCCGGCCGCCCGCCGGCACATCGAGTTCGAGGAGACCCGCGTCTGGCCGCCGCTGCGCCAGGCGCTCAGCCCGTTCCAGGCCCGCGAGCTCGGCGACAAGATCCGCCAGGCCACCGAGCGCGCGACGGCCCGGCCGCAGCCCCGCGGCGCGGCCCGGCCGAAGGGGCGCAGGACCGCCGGCTCGGCGGCCGACGCCGCGGGCAAGCTGAACAGCGCGGCTACCAGGCGCCGGGCCGCGAGCTGATCACGAGGATCCGATAACGGGGATCTGCTCGCGAGGATCTGCTGGCGAGGATCTGCTGGCGATGATTACCCGGAGTTGCCTCGCGAGCCCTGGATGTTGACGTTCGAATAGCCGGTAACGCACAGGAGAACCGTCAGCATGCCCATGAAGATGGCGATGGCCAGCGCGATATAGATGACCGTGCCGCTATGCCGATGGTCGGCCAGCCAGAAAACCGTGCCGACCGAGCCGCCGGCAATGACGGCGGAAGCCACCCCGAACCAGACCCGGGCCGCCGTGCCGAGCAGCGACGGCCCGCTGAGCTTCAGCGTCCCGGAGATCGAGCCGAGCGCCAGTGTGGCCGTTTGCCTGGCCGCGTCCTTCACCGATTGCGCGGTGGACGTGGCCGGGGTGACCGGCGCAGGCGGCTGGGCATGTACGGCGTCAAAAATATGCTCGATAGCGGGCGCGGCGACGGCCGCGGCCGGAGCCAGGTGATCAGCGACGGCCGCCTTGGCCGCCTGATATCTGACCTCCGGCAGCGTGCCCGCCGGCTGGCTCTCATAGGCCGCCTGGGCCGCCGCTGCCGCCGAGGCCGTAAATGCCGGGGCGGAGGCCGGGCCGACCGTTCCCTGGAACATCTCGCCATAGGACTTTTTGAGGTTGTCGAATACGTTCCCCACTCGTCCCCCAGGTCCTTTGGCTCAGCTTTTGCCGAGCAAATTACCATAAGGGCGCAGGCAGCGGGCGGCCGTTGATCCGCCCCGGCGGGATCACCTGAGCGTGAGGGCGAGGATGCCGCCCACGCCCGCTATGCCGACGACGATCCAGGTCACGTAGTCGTTGATGACGCCGCTCTGGAAGGCCCGGACCGGGCCGGCCAGGAACGGGCCGGACTCGGCACGCCGACGCGGCAGCGGCAGCCGCCGCCAGTACAGCGACAGCCCGGCCACCACCAGCGCGGCCGCCGCCGACGCCGCGCCGATGGCCACGTCGGCCGCGGTGATCCCGGTGTCCCCGGCCGGGAACAGCGCCGCCGGATGCGCGGTAGCCCGGCCGGCCAGCACCGCGGCGCGGTAGGCCCCCTGGTCCTGGAACCGGACCGCCCCGGCCTGGACGGCGTGATCCAGGCCCGGCAGCACGCCGACCGCCAGCACGCCGATGACCAGGGCGCCGGCGGCCAGCCCGGCGGCCGGGATGATCATGGACAGCGGCGTCCGGTCCTTGCCCCTGGCCGTCTCGCTCTTCTCCTCCGACGCCTCCCGGCTCATCTGCGGGTCCTCGGCGGGCGGGTCACCGAGCCCGTAGAAGACTCCGCCGGCCACCCGCAGCACGGCGCCGCCGACCAGCACCGAGCTGAGGATGAGCACGGCGCTGACCCAGGTCAGGCCGCGGTCGGCGGCGCTGGCGTCGATCCAGCCCTTGCCGGCGAAGGTGGCGAACGGCGGCAGGTCGGCCAGGCCGAGCGCGGCGGCGGTGAACACCACGCCGGTGGCCCGCAGGTGCCGGGCCCGGCCGTGCAGCCAGCTCTCGTTGACCGAGCCCAGCCGGTGCAGCACGATGCCGGTGCACAGGAACAGGGCCGCCTTGAGCAGGGCGTGCCCGGCCACGTACACCGCGACTCCGGCCAGGCCCAGCGGGGTCAGCAGCGCGATGCCGGCCAGGAACATCCCGGCGTGGCTGATCGTGGAGAAGGCCAGCAGCCGCTTGATGTGCCGTTCCCGGAAGCAGAACAGCGCGCCGGTCAGGGCGGTGAGCAGGCCCAGGGCCAGGAAGACGCCGGTGATGGCGGTCCGGTGGCCGAGCGCGGCGCCGAACACCGACC
This sequence comes from uncultured Actinomycetota bacterium, assembly GCA_963730265.1. Classification (GTDB taxonomy): domain Bacteria; phylum Actinomycetota; class Actinomycetes; order Streptosporangiales; family Streptosporangiaceae; genus DASUBV01. The sequence goes on along the minus strand of CAVSRG010000009.1, from coordinate 941,565 downwards.
AGTAGACCCGGGCCACGCCGTACAGCCCGAGTTCCACCATCACGCCGGAGAACAGCACGCACACCGGGGTCGGCGCGACCGCGTGCGCGTCCGGCAGCCACAGGTGGAACGGGACGATGGCCCCCTTGATCAGCAGCCCGGTGATGATGAGCAGGAACGCCACGACGACCAGGCCGTCCGCCCGGTGCCGGGCGACGTAGGCGCCGATCTGGGCCATGTTCAGCGCGCCGGTGCGCCCGTAGATCAGGGCGATGCCGGACAGCGACAGGTAGGCGCCGACGCTGTTGGTGATGGCGAAGTTCAGTGCCCCCTGGAGGGGGCCGCGCTCCTCGGGCCGGTAGGCGGTCAGGGCGTAGGCCGACACTCCCATCAGCTCGAACCAGACGAACAGGTCAAAGATGTCCCCGGTGAGGCAGAACCCGGCCATGCCGGCCAGGAACGTCAGCATGAGCGCGTGGTAGTAGGTCCCGACCCGGTCGAAGTACCGCCAGGAGAACGTCATGGCCGCGGTCACCAGCACGGCGGCCAGGCAGGCCAGGCCGGCGCTGAGCGGGCCGGCCGCGAAGTCGATGCCGATGGCCACCCCGTGCGAGGGCCGGAAGCCGGCGAACCAGTAGACCACCTCGCCGCGGGCCGCCCTGGCCGTGATCACCGCCAGCAGGACCGTCACGGCCGCGCTGGTCGCGATCGCGGCCCCGTCCAGCAGGCGCCGACGGCGGCGCAGCAGCGGGCTCAGCGCGGTGATCGCCGCCGCCATCAGCAGCGGGATCACGACGGCCAGCGCGGGCAGCGGGCTCATGTCACCCCTTGATCTGCACGAGCTCGTGCGGGTCCAGGGTGCCGAACCGCTTGTGGGCCTGGATGGCAAAGGCCAGCAGCAGCGCGGTCACCGCCGCCTCGACAACCACGTCGGTCAGGGCCAGGGCCTGGACCACCGGGTCCACCGCGGGCGTGTGCACCGGGATGTCGTAGAAGTACGGCGCGACCGCGCCGGTCTTGTAGCCCACGCCGAGCAGCAGCACGTAGGTCGAGGACTGCACGACGATCAGGCACATGATCAGGTGCATCAGGTGCCGGCTGGTCACCATGCCGTACAGCCCGACGGCCAGGATCCAGACCACGACGACGAACGGGAAAACCTGCATCAGCCGCTCCCGACCAGCAGCGTCTGGTCCAGCAGCTCGCTGACCAGCAGCACGAACGCGGCGGCGACCTCCATGCCGACGAAGAAGCTGATCAGCGCGATGGTGCCCGACGAGCTCACCGCGCCCGGCGTGCCGCCCAGGCCCAGGAAGTTGGACAGGTACGGCAGCCCCATCACCACCGCGGCCAGCCCGACGCCGGCGAAGCCGCCCGCGCCGACGGCCTCCACCGCATCGGTGACGTCGACCGGGCTGAACCGCTCGAAGGCCAGGAACCGGCCGGACAGGTAGATCAGGATGAACGCGGTGGCCAGCACCACGCCGCCCTGGAAGCCGCCCGACGGGCTGGTCTGCGCGTGCGCGGCCAGGTACCAGCCCAGCACCAGGGTCGGCCCGGCCAGGACCACCGCCACCAGCCGGATCGCGCCGCTGGCCGGCGGCGTATCCCGGTCCGCGGCCTGGTCCGTGGCCGGCCGGTCCCGCTCGCCGCGCAGGTGGCGCAGGACCGTGGCCACCCCGGCGGCGGCGGCGAACAGGATGAACTCCTCGCCCACCGTGTCGAACCCGCGGTACTCGAAGTTGACCGCCGAGACCACGCCGGTGGCGTTGGTCTGGCCCACGGCGATGCGGTTGATGATGTCGCCGTAGGGGCCGGGATAGTGCCCGAAGCCAGGCAGGCCGCCCAGGCCCCACAGGTAGCACGCGGCCAGCCCGGCCATCCCGGCCAGGAACAGCCAGCGGCGCAGCCGCGGGCTCACTTCTCCCGTTTCCGGACCTTGGCCAGCGCGAGCAGCAGCAGGAGCGGCAGCGCCACCGCGCCCACGGTCAGCTCGGACAGCGTGACGTCGGGGGCCTGGAAGGCCAGGAACAGCAGGGCCAGCAGCAGCCCGTAACCGCTGAGCACGATCACCTGGCGGACCGGCGCCCTGGTCAGCGCGACCGCGGTGGCCCCGGCCGCCACCAGCACCAGGAGCGTCACCTGCAGCACGTCCATCAGCGCCGGCGAGACCGTATACGGCGTGACCACCGCGTGGGCGGCCATCATGACCGGCCGCCCGCCGGGTCCGCGTCGCGGGATTGCCCGTCCTCGCGGCCGCGTCCGGGACGCCAGTCCCCCGTCTCCCTGATCCGCGCCGCGCGGATGGTGGCATGGGTCAGGAAGGGCCCGGCGATGATCATGAACAGCAGCGCCAGCCAGGTCAGCGAGGAGCTCTCCGACCAGCCCGACTGGGCCAGCACCGCCAGCCCCAGCAGCACCGGCGCGATCAGCGCGACGGGCGTCACGTAATGCAGCCGCTGGTAGACATCGCGCATCACCAGCAGGCCGACGCAGGAGGCCAGGACCAGCAGCACGGCCAGGGCCAGGAAGACGTCGACCAGCGCGCTCCTGATCACAGCCATCGCTCCAGGAAGCGAACGAACACCAGGCCGCTGCCGAACATCAGCACGGCCAGCAGCACCGGCAGCTCGAACTCGCCGGGCCGCTTGAAGCCCTCGGCCAGCAGCACCAGCACCATCACCACGATCGCGCTGAGCGTCTCGTAGGCCACCACCGCGTCCATGAGGGTGCCGCGGCTGGCCAGCACCCCGCACGGGATTACCCCGGCCAGCATGGCGATGGCCGCGATCACGAAGACGTTCACCGCGCCGGCTCGCCCTCGGTCACGACCAGCTGATGCACGATCATCACGTCCCGCTCGGGATCGATGCCCAGCACGAACGAGTTCGGGGCGACCGACCGGCCGCCGATCAGCAGGACCCGCCGGGTCTGGCCCTCGGCCGTGTCCGGCCCGTACCGGACGGGCAGCTCGCGGAATCCGCTCGCAGGCTCCTGCCCGCGGGCCAGCCGCTGCCACAGGGCCGCGAAGACGATCACCGTGTCCCGCGCCGCGTCCACGGGCAGCCGGAAGGCCGGGGCCACCCATTCGATCCGGGGCCGGAACCGGGTCCCCGTCTGATGGGCGGCCAGCTCGGCCAGGAACGCCCCCAACGCCGCCGCCCCCGCCCCGGCCAGCAGCTCATCCAGGGCGATGGAGTCGTCCAGGACGACCCAGAACGACATCAGCAGGACCCACCAGACCAGCCACGCCCCGGCCCGGCGCGCGACCACGGGCCGCCGGCGTGCCCCGCCGTCGCGCTCAGCGGGCGCGGGCTCACCGCTCCGTTGGTCGGTCACCGCCGCCAGTTGCCCGCGCGACCATCACCCAAACCTGGCCCGCCCGGTCAAGGTGATCTTGGCTATCGTGGAGGTGATGGGAGCTGACCTGGCCGGGCCGGTGCGGGCGATCTGCCTGGCGCTGCCCGAGGTGACCGAGCGGCTCAGTCACGGCGCGCCGACGTGGTTCGTCCGGGACAAGAAGTCGTTCGTGACCTTGTGGGCCCACGGCCACCACGCGGATGACTTTCCGCACCTGTGGTGCGCGGGGCGGCCGGGAGCCCAGCAGGAACTGACCGCTGCCGAGCCGGACCGGTTCTTCCGGCCGCCCTACGTGGGCGGGCGGGGCTGGATCGGCGTCCGGCTGGACCGTGACCTGGACTGGGCCGAGATCGCCGAGGTCTGCCGGGACGCCTACCGGGCCATTGCGCCCGCGCGCCTGACCGCTCTCCTCGACGGCTAACCCGGCCGGGCGCGGCCCAGGAGAGGGATATCAGCCGAGGGAGATCAGCAGGCGCTCCGGGCGGTCGGGCATCCACTCGACCAGCACGATCGTGGCATCATCGGTCAGCCGGTCATTCTGGTACTCCACGATCGCGTGATTGAGGCGCCGGAGCGTCTCGTGCGCGCTGGTCCCGGCGTTGCTGTGCCGGATCACGAAGTCGCTGAGCCGCTCGATCCCGAACGGGGTCCCGCTGGCCGAGCGCCCCTCGGTGATCCCGTCCGTGTACAGCAGCAGGCGGTCACCCGGCTCCAGCCGCTCGCGGTACACCCAGGCGGCATCCTCGGTGCGCTGGCGGGTGCCGGAGATGGTCTCCAGGTGGCCCAGGCCCAGCGGCAGCCGGGGCTTCCTGGCCAGTTCCTTGATCACCTTGCTGCCGCGGATGAGCAGCGGCGGCGGATGCCCGCACGGGATCCAGCTGAACTGGCCGGTCGCGACGTCCAGCTCGCCCAGCAGGGCGGTGAGGAAGCGGCTGTCGCCGAACTGCCGGGCGATCGCGTGGTCCGCCTGGCCGGCGATCTCGGCCAGGTCGCCCCCGGCCCGGCGGGTGCGGCGGCAGGAGGCCAGGCCGACGCTGGCCACGAGGCCCGCGTTCAGGTCGTGGCCGACCCCGTCGAAGATCGACACGTGCAGCCGGTCACCGACCAGCGCGTAGTCGAAGGCGTCGCCGCCGACCTGGTAGGCCAGCTCCAGCATGGCCGCGACCAGCACCCGCTCGGTCGCGAACGTGCGCGGCACCAGGAAGCCCCAGACCAGCTCGGCCTGGAGCGCCATCTCCCCCGTTCGCCGGCCTGCCGCCAGCGCGTCGCTGAACATGGTCTTGCTCGCCACCACCAGTCCGGTCAGCGAGGCGATCGTCCGGTACCGGGCCAGCATCGGCTCGCTGACCTCGGCGCAGTCCAGCTCCAGCACGCCGAGCCGCTCGGTGCCGCCGATCAGCGGCAGCCAGATCTGCCAGCCCACCTCGTCCGCGCCGCCGTCAGCGGCCGCATAGCAGATGGTGACCGTGCGATAGGCCAGCCCGGCCAGCGTGCCATCCACGGCCAGCACCGGCGGCCCGCCCGGTTCGGCCGGCACCGGCCGGAGGTTGCGCTGCTGAAGATCGGCCAGGTAGATGCGGGCCCCGGTGACGCCGAGCGGCCGCGCCGCCGCGACGACGCAGGCGGCAATCTCCTCTGGCCCGACCAGATGGGCCCGCTGCAGCAGCCGTGCGGTCACCTGTCCGGCCAGGGCATCCAGGTCCGGTCCGGTCCTGCTCATCCGCGCCCCCCGCGAACTCGCGCATCAGGTGGTGCTTCCCACAGCAGACCCGGCCAATCATCGCCGGCGGCGGCTGGCCCAGGCGGCGCTGTCCAGGAAGTATGTGTCGAAGCGGTCCTGCTGGTCCAGCAGCGCCTGCCGCGGCAGGCGGCCCTCGCGCACCTGCACGACGTGGCGGAAGTAGTCGAACCGCTCGACGCCGGGCGTGATCACGATGAGCGCGTCGGCGGTCGAGTCCGGGCGCGCGGCGAACGCGTGGGCCAGGCCGGGCGGCACGACGAGCAGGTCACCCCGGCTGACGGTGAGGACCTCCTCCCCGGCCAGCACGTCCAGGGCCCCGCCGAGCACGAAGAACAGCTCGGCCGCGCCGCGGTGCTGGTGCGGCACGGCACCGTCGGCGCCCCGGCCGAGCTGGACCCGGTGGCTGCTGAGCGCCCCGTCGGTCGCGCTGCTGTCGGCCAGCAGGATGTGCCCGATGGACGGCAGGTACTCGGCCTCGCAGGCCCGCACCAGCACGGGCGCGTACTGACCGCTGGTGACAGATGAAGTAGTCATGCCTCGACGATCGCGTGGCCGGGCATGATCTGTCGAACAGATTCTGTCCCTGATCAGCATTGATAGGATCGATCCATGGAGCTGCGCCAGCTCGAGCAGTTCGTCGCGGTGGCCGAGGAACGGCACTTCACGCGCGCGGCCCGCCGCGTGCACGTTGTCCAGTCCAGCCTCAGCGCGGCCATCCGCGCGCTGGAGCGGGAGCTGGGCGACGCGCTGTTCGTGCGCAGCAGCCGGCAGGTGACGCTGACCCCGGCGGGCCGGGCGCTGCTGCCCGCCGCGCGGCGCGCGCTGGCCGCCGCCGAGGAGGGCCGGGACGCCGTCGCCGGAGTCCGCGGCGTGCTGCACGGCCGCCTCAACGTCGGCGCGATCCTGAACCTGGGCGTGATCGACCTGCCTGCCGCGCTGGCCGCCCTGCGCCGCGACCATCCGGCGGTCACGGTCCGGCTCAGCCACACCGCGGCCCCGGTGCTCGCGCGCGCGGTGGCCGACGCCGAGCTGGACATCGCGTTCGTGGACGGCCCGGTGGACACCGGCGGGCTCACCCGCATCGAGCTCGGCCGGCACCGGCTGGTGCTGGCCGTGCCGCCCGGCGACCCGCTGGCCCGGCGGGCCGAGATCGGGCTGGGCGACCCGGCGCTGGCCGAGCGCGACTTCGTCGCCTACCGCTCCGACTCCGCCCTGGAGGCCCAGATCGAGACCGCGTGCGCCGCGGCCGGGCTGGCCCGGCGGATCGGCTGCGAGGCCGAGAACATCCAGTACCTGGTGGAGATCGTGCGGCACGGCGGCGGCGTGGCGGTGCTCCCGCCCGCGGCGCTGGACATCGCCGGCGGGCCGCTGGCCGCCGTGCCCATCACGCCGCCGCTGTACCGGGAGATCTGTGCCGTCACCGCCCGCGGCCGCGCGCCGACCGCGGCCACCACCGCCCTGCTGGACCTGCTCGGCCGGTCCGGGCCGCCATGCTGAGCCGGAGACACCGAGCCGCCGACACACTGAGCCACGCCCGCCGCGAGTGATCGCGGACGGGCTGGGAAACTGAGGCTGACTTGCCGACAGAACTGCCCGCCTCACTCGGCCGCGAACTGCGGCCCCGGGCCGCGGGCCGACCGGGGGCTGCCTGATGGAACCTGCCGCGCCGATGTCCGCCGCACCGGTGGCCGGGCCGGGGCACGAGTCGCTCGAGCTGCGGACGCGCCGCCTGGCCGCCGCGCGCCGCCGGGCGACCGCGCTGCTGGGCGCGGTGACCGTGGTGTTCGTGGCCGTCACCGTGGCCGGCGCCCACGGGACGGGGCTGGGCTACCTGCAGGCCGGGGCCGAGGCGGCCATGGTCGGCGGCGTCGCGGACTGGTTCGCGGTGACCGCGCTGTTCCGCCGCCCGCTGGGCCTGCCGATCCCGCACACCGCGCTGATCGTCGAGCGCAAGGACCAGTTCGCGGCCACCCTCGGCCAGTTCGTGCAGGAGAACTTCCTCAACGCCGAGGTGCTGACCGAGCGGATCCGCACCGCCGGGATCGTGCCCCGGCTGGCCGCCTGGCTGGCCGACGAGGACAACGCGGCCGGGCTGGCCGGGCACGCCGCCAACCTGGTCGTGACCGTGGCCGGGGCACTGCGGGACGAGGACGCCCAGCGCGTGCTGACCGCCGAGCTGACCCGGGCCGCCAACGCCGTCGAGGTGGCGCCGCTGGCCGGGCGGGCGCTGCGGGTGGTCATCGCGGGCGGCCACCACGCCGGGCTGTTCAACTCCATCGTGTCGGCCGGCGACCGCTATCTCGGCGACCACTACGAGGACCTGCGCGAGCTGTTCCTGGCCGAGGCGCCGCGCTGGATACCGTTCGCGCTGTACCGGCGGGTCTTCGACCGCCTCTACAGCCGGCTGCGGCAGCGGCTGACGGCCATGGCCGATGACCCGCGCGACCCGACCCGCCAGCAGTTCGAGGCCTGGATCGCCGGGCTCCCCGACCGCCTGGAGACCGACCCCGAGCTGCGCGAGCGCGGCGAGCGCTTCAAGCGCGACATCCTGGGCAGCCCCGGGCTGCGAGACTGGTCCTCGTCGCTGTGGCAGCACCTCAAGGACGCCCTCCGGGTCCAGGCCGCCGACCCGCAGTCGGAGCTGCGCCGCCAGCTGGCCGGCGCGATGACGGCGGCAGGCCGGCGGCTGGGCTCCGACCGCCGCCTCCAGGACAGCCTGGAGCGCATGGTCGAGTCCGGCGCCAAGGCCCTCGCCGACCAGTTCCACGACGAGCTGGCCGGCCTGGTCACCGGGACGATCCAGCGCTGGGACGCCGAGCAGACCTCCAGCCAGCTGGAGCTGCTGCTCGGGCGCGACCTCCAGTTCATCCGCATCAACGGCACCGTGGTCGGCGCGGGCGTGGGCCTGGTCCTGCACGCCATCGTCCTGGCCGTGGGCTGACCCGCCCCGGCCGCGGCGCCGGGCAGGACATCAGCGGCCGGGTCGGCGGGCCGTAGCGGCCAGGGCCGGGATGACGGCCGCCGCCACGACGACGTGCAGCACGATCAGCCCGGCCGCCGCCGCCGTCGTGGTCGCCGCGGCCAGTGGCAGCGCCAGCGACACGACCAGGACCAGCAGCGCGGCGCCGGTCCAGGCCGCGCGGGCGCGCGGGGTCCTGCGGTCCAGCAGCGCCAGCAGCAGCCAGCCCAGCAGCCCGGCCACCAGGGCGGCGCCGATCACCTGCCCGGCCACGACCGTCTGCGGGTGCATGGCACCGAACTTGATGCTGAGGCGGACGCCGAGCAGCGGAACCTCGACGCTCCAGGCGATGGCCGCGGCGGCCGCGCCGCCCGCGACGCTCAGCGCCCGGGCCCGGATCCGCCTGACGTCCCGCACGGCCGGAGTGGTAGCAGCGAGCATGTCGGTCTCCTTGTCTCGTGGCCTGGCGCGGCGCCGGTGCGCCGCTGACCACGAGGCTGTCCCGGCCGGGCGTAGTCCGGCATCGGCCAGCCGCGGTCCGCCGGCCTGCACCGGATGCGGCAGCGGCGTACCGCGGACGCGGTACGCGAAGGGCCTGCGTGACGACGATGGCACCGGCCGCGGGCCGGTAATACGCTCCAGGCAATGAGCATCCCGAGCATTCCGCGTATCCTCGGCCGGGCCTGGCCGCCGCCGCGCTGGCGGTCGCGCTGGCAGAGCGCGGCGGGTGTCGTGCTGGTGCTCCTGCTCACCGTGATCGGCTGCTACGTCGAGGCCAACCCCGCCCATACCTACGACGGCCTGCACCTGGCCAGTCATCCGCCGCTGGCCGCCTACCTGCTGGTCGCGCTGGCCGCCCTGGCCCTGGCCGGGCGGGACCGCGCCCCGGTCGCGGTGTTCGCCGTGACCATCGCCGCCGCCGTGGCCTGGGCCGCGCTGGGCCAGATCGACGGCGCCGCGCTGGTGCCGGTCATGGTCGCGCTGTTCTGGGTGGCGCTCACCCGCTCCCGCCAGGTCGCGCTGGCCGCCGGGCTGGCCGGGGCGGTCGCCATCTTCGTCGCCGAGGGCACGCTCGGCCCGTTCGGCTGGCTCGGCGGCCCCAACGCGACCATGTGGCCGCAGCTGCTGGCCGCCGGCGCGCTCGGCGCCTACGTCGCGGCGCGCCGCAAGTGGCTGGCCGCCGAGCGGGACCGGGCCGCCCAGGCCGAGCTCACGCGGGAAGAGGAGACCCGGCGGCGGGTCGACGCCGAGCGCATGCGGATCGCGCGCGAGCTGCACGACGTCGTCGCCCACTCGATGGCGATGATCAACGTGCAGGCCACCGCGGCGGGCGTGCTGCTGGCCGAGGACCCGGCCGGCGCCGCCGACGCCATCCAGGCCATCCGCGGCGCCAGCAAGTCGGGCCTGCGCGAGCTGCGGGCGATCCTCCAGGTGCTCCGCGACGCCGACCCCGCCAGCCGCCGGCCGTGACGCCCAGCCTGGCCGACATCCAGACGCTGGCCGACGCGACCACCGCCGCGGGCTCGCCCGTCACCGTGCGGGCCGACGCGCCGGCCGTGCCGCTGCCGCCGCCGGTCGCGCTGGCCGCCTACCGCATCGTGCAGGAGTCGCTGACCAACGTCGTGCGCCACGCTCGCGGCGCGTCCGCGACCGTGACCGCGGGCCAGGACGGCGACGAGCTGACAATCGAGATAATTAACGACGGCGCCCGCGGTAGCACCGCGTTCGGCGACGGCTCGGGCGCCGGGCTGACCGGGATGCGCGAGCGCGCTTCGACGCTCGGCGGCACCCTGGAGGCCGGCCCGCGGGCCGAAGGCGGCTTCGCTGTCCGCGCCCGCCTCCCGCTCTCGCCCCCGGCCGCCGCTCCCCCGGCCCCGCCGCCGGAGCCGCCCGCGGACCTGGCCACGCGGTCGCTGGCGGGCCCGCCGTGATCCGGGTGCTGCTCGCCGACGATCAGGCGCTGGTCCGGGCCGGGTTCCGGGTGCTGGCCGGCCAGGCGCCCGACATCGAAGTCGTCGGCGAGGCCGCCAACGGGGCCGAGGCGGTCGAGCGGGCCCGCTCGCTGCGGGCCGAGGTCGTGCTCATGGACATCAAGATGCCCGGCACCGACGGCCTGGCCGCCACCCGGCTGATCGCCGCCGATCCCGGCCTGAGCGGCGTACGGGTGATCATCCTGACCACCTACGAGGAGGACGAGTACATCTTCGCCGCCATCCAGGCCGGGGCCAGCGGCTTCCTGGTCAAGGACACCGAGCCCGAGGACCTGGTCAACGCCATCCGGGTCGTCGCCCGCGGCGACGCGCTCCTGTCGCCCGGCGTCACCCGGAGGCTCATCGCCGGCCTGGCCGGCCGCGGTCCGGCCCAGCCGGTGGACGCCTCTGCCCTGGCCCCGCTCACCGAGCGGGAGCGCGAGGTGCTGGCCCTGGTCGCGGGCGGGATGAGCAACGAGCAGATCGGCGCGGCCCTGTACATCAGCCCGCTCACGGCCAAGACGCATGTCAACCGGACCATGGCCAAGCTCGGCGCCAGAGACCGCGCCCAGCTGGTGATCACCGCCTACGAGACCGGCCTGGTCCGCCCCGGCCTGTCCTGACCAGCCCGGCAGCCGCGCCCACGTTTCCGCGGAAGCGCCTTGTGAAGTGTTTCACAAGGCGCTTCCGCGGAAGCATCCATCATTAGTTCTGGAGGGAGCCGACAGCTGAACCGGCCGGTGAGCCAGGGCGACGGACCTTGTTAATTGCCCTGGTTTTCCGGCTGCCGTAGCTTTCCCAGTGACAGCGCCTGGGAAAGGGTTGCGCAGACGTGGACTTTGAGATCCCGGCCGATCTTGCCGCCTACCTCGCGGAACTGGACGAGTTCATCGAGCGGGAGATCCGCCCGCTGGAGCAGCAGGACGACAACATCCGCTTCTTCGATCACCGGCGCGAGGACGCGCGGACGGACTGGGACCGCGGCGGGCTGCCCAGCCCGGAGTGGGAGGCGCTGCTGGCCGAGGCGGTGCGCCGGGCCGACGCCGCCGGGCACTACCGGTACGCCTTCCCGGCCCAGTACGGCGGCCGCGACGGCACGAACCTGGGCATGGCGGTGATCCGCGAGCACCTAGCCAGCCAGGGCCTGGGCCTGCACTGCGACCTGCAAAACGAGCACATGATCGTCGGCAACAATGTCGGCCTGCTGCTGATGCTGCACTACGGGACGCCGGAGCAGCTGGCGGAGTGGACCGAGGAGCTGGCCGCGGGCCGCCGGGGCTTCGCGTTCGGGATCACCGAGCCCGCGCATGGCTCGGACGCCACGTTCATGGAGACCACGGCCCAGCGCGTGAAGGGGGCAGGGGAGGCGGGTGGGGGCTGGGTGATCAACGGGGAGAAGACCTGGAACACGGGCGTACACGCGGCCTCCCATGACCTCATCTTCGCCCGCACCAGCGGCCAGCCCGGCGACGCGGACGGCATCACCGCGTTCCTGGCCCCGGTGGACTCCCCCGGCTTCACGGTCGAGGAGTACCTGTGGACGTTCAACATGCCGACCGATCACGCGCACGTCACATTCCGAGACGTACGCGTTCCGGATAGCACGGTGTTCGGCGGCGAGGGACGCGGGCTCCAGGTGGTGCAGCACTTCTTCAACGAGAACCGGATCCGGCAGGCCGCGTCCAGCCTGGGCGCGGCGCAGTTCTGCGTGAACGAGTCGGTCGCCTACGCGAAGCAGCGCAAGCCGTTCGGCCAGCCGCTGGCGGCCAACCAGGCGATTCAGTTCCCGCTGGTGGAGCTGCAGACCCAGTGCGAGATGCTGCGCGCGCTGATCCACAAGACGGCCTGGCTGATGGACACCCAGGGGCCGTTCTCGGCCTCCGACAAGGTGTCCATGTGCAACTACTGGGCCAACCGCCTGTGCTGTGAGGCCGCGGACCGGGCCATGCAGGTGCACGGCGGGCTGGGCTACTCCCGGCACAGGCCGTTCGAGCACATCTACCGGCACCATCGCCGGTACCGGATCACCGAGGGCACCGAGGAGATCCAGATGCGCCGGGTGGCCGGGTACATGTTCGGGTTCATGCACCAGCGGGCGCCCAAGGGCGTGACCGCGGAGTGATCGACGAGCCCGGCCTGGCCGCGGCGCTGCGCGACGTCCTGGGCCCGGTCACCGTCGAGCGCCTGACCCCGCTGTCCGGCGGCGCGTCCCGTGAGACCTGGTCCTTCGACGCGGTCGGCCCGGACGGCTCGCGCACCGAGCTGGTGCTGCGCCGGGACCCGCCGGGGCGGCCCAGCGAGCCGGGCACGATGAGCCGGGAGGCCACCGTCATCGGCCAGGCCCTGGCCGCCGGGCTGGCCGTGCCCGAGGTACTGCTCAGCACCGAGGAACCGGACTGGTGGGGCACAGCCGGCCTGGTCATGCGCCGGGTCCCAGGCGAGACGATCGCCCGGCGCATCCTGCGCGATGCCGCCTACCGCCTGGCGCGGCCGGTGCTGGTGGGCCAGGTCGGGAAGTTCGCGGCCGGCCTGCACGCGCTGGCGGTGCCGCCGGGCCTGCCGCTGATCGACCCGCTGGACAGCCTGCGGGCGGAGCTGGCCGGGCTGGCCGTCTTCGATGAGATCAGCCCGGTCTTCGAGCTGGCCCGGCGCACGCTGGAGGCGGCCCGGCCGCCCGCTCGCGAGCCGGTGATCGTCCATGGCGACCTGCGGCTCGGCAACCTCATCGTCGGCCCGGACGGGCTGCGCGCGGTCCTCGACTGGGAGCTGGCGCACGCCGGGCACCCGGTCGAGGATCTCGGCTGGTTCTGCGTCAAGGCGTGGCGGTTCGGCGTGGACGCGCCCGCGGCCGGCCTGGGCTCACGGGAAGACCTGCTGGCCGCCTACCGGGCCGCGGGCGGGGCCGACGTCACGCTGGACGAGCTGCGCTGGTGGGAGATCCTCGGCACGCTGCGCTGGGGTGTCATCTGCATGACCCAGGCGCAGGCGCACCTGTCGGGCGCGCACCGATCCGTGGAGCTGGCCGCGGTCGGGCGCCGGGCCTGTGAGCAGGAGTGGGACTTGCTGCTGCTGCTCGCGCCGGAAGCGGCGGCGCTGGCCGCGGCCAGCCGACCGCGAGTCACGGCCGCCGGGCAGGCAGCCCCTGCCCCGCACGGGCGGCCGACGGCGAGCGAGTTGCTGGAGGCGGTCCGGGAGTTCCTCACCGGTCAGGTCATGCCGGCGTCCTCGGGTCAGCTGGCCTTCCACGCCCGGGTGGCGGCCAACGTGCTGGGCATCGTGGCCCGCGAGCTGGAGCTGGGCCCGGTCCCGGCCGAGACTGGGTCGGCCGGGACCGCCGCGCTGGCCGACGCCGTCGCGGCCCGGCTAGCGGTGGCCAACCCCAGGTACTTCGACCCGGTCCCGCCAGCACCGTAGGCCGGCGGGACCGGGTCGATGGCTCGCGCTAGCCGGCGACGCGGACCTGGAAGTAGGCCACGCCGTGGGCCGGCACCGTGGCCTGGATCGTGCCGTGACTCCGGCCACTGGCGTGGGTCCACAGGTTGACCAGGCGGTAGCGGCCGCTGGCGGGCAGGCCGATGGCCGCCGCCGTGGTCGAGATGACCTCGGGCTTGCTGGTCGTGTTGAACAGGCCCACCGCGACCTCGCCGTGCCGCTCGGTCTTGGCCACGATCTTGTCGGTGCTGCCGTTGACGATCATCGAGGCGTCGATCCCGTCCTGCTCCACGGCCAGCACGGCCCGGTTGCGGAGCAGCTTCATGTCGGCCGGGCACAGCTTGGTCAGGTTGCTGCCGAGGATCAGCGGCGACGCGGCCAGCGACCACAGGCTCAGCACGGTCTGCCGCCCGGCCAGGCTCACCCCGTCGCCGTCGGGGTAGGACACCGTGCCGAACTGGGTCGTGGAGCTGACGGCGTTGGTGCAGTTGCCGACCTCGACCGAGTCAAAGTCGTTGTAGGCGTCGTGCTCCCGGCCGCCGTACTTGGGCTCCCACAGGGACAGGGTCGTGAACCGCTGCTTCACGTTGCCGTAGTCGGTCAGCCCCTTGCCGCCGTAGTTCTCGATGTCGGCGGAGTACTCCCACTGGGTGGCGTACTTGTCCAGCGTGGGGCCGAGCGCGGTGGTGTAGCTGCCCTCGGTGACGTCCAGCTGCATCGGGCGGCGCGAGTGCCGGATGGCCTGCGACCAGGCCCTGATGTCGGCCTTGTTGCGGTCGGTGATGCCGTCCAGCTTGATGTAGTCCACGCCCCACCGGGCGAACTCGTCGACGGTGGAGTTGACGAACGCCTGGGCGCCGGGCTTGGCGTAGTTGATGCCCACCATGCCGCCGCAGTTGTAGTTGTTCTCCCGGGCCGTGGTGGCGATGCCGTCGGCGGTGTCCTTGGTGCCCAGGATCGGGGTGTTCTTGGCCACGGCCTGCTTGGAGATGCCGGGCGTCACGTAGATGCCGAACTTCAGTCCGAGGTGGTGCACGTAGCGCGCGACCGCCGCGATACCGCTCTCGCCGTGCGGGCCGGAAGGGAACCGGTCGGTGCGCACGACCCACCGGCCGTACTTGTCGACGTTCGGGCCCTGCTTGCCCGGGCACTGGTACCAGAAGTCGTCCTGGTTGACGTACCGGTAGCCGAGCCCCTCCAGGCCGCTGCTATGCATCGCGCGGGCGGCCGCCTCGATGATGGCGGCGTCGTCGGTGTTCCGGAAGAAGCTCCAGCTGCTCCAGCCCAGCACGGGCTTGAGATCGGTGCCGGGCGGCGGGTGTACCTCGGCCTGGGCCGCGGGCGCACTCGACAGGATCGTGACCGCGGCGGGCGCGGCGGCCAGCGGCACGGCCAGCAGCGCGGCGGTCAGGCTCCGTGTCAGTCGGCGCATGAGACCTCCCTGATTGAAATGTGATCGAAGACGATCATCCTTGGTCATACTGAATCAGAATCAGTCACTGGTCAAGGCTGAATATGCGCGTATAGCGGTTAATACAATCGATCATGAACAAACGCTGGGCTCAGGGCGGGCCACCGGATCCGGGACCGGTGCCGCCTGTGGCCGGCCCGCAGGACGGCGCCCAGCCCCCAGCCGTGGAGGGCGGCTGCGCGGCGCGGCTAGACCAGCGTGACCTGGACGCCCGACTCGGTCAGCGCCCGGACCGCGTCCGCGTCCGCCGCGACGTCGGTGATCAGCTCGCTGACCTCGGTCACCGCGCAGATCCGGGCGAACGCCACCTTGCCGATCTTCGAGCTGTCCGCGACCACCACCACGCGCTCCGCGCACCGGGCCAGCGTCGCGTTGGTGTGCGCCTCCACCTCCTGGTAGGTGGTGCAGCCGGCCTGCGCGTCGATGCCGTCGACGCCGATGAAGGCGACGCCGAGGTTGAGCCCGGCCAGGCTGGCCTCCGCGATCGGCCCGGACAGCTCGTAGGACTGGCTGCGCGCCACTCCGCCGGTGGAGATCAGCTTGAGGCCGGGCCGGACCGCCAGCTCCGAGGCAATGTTCAGGGCGTTGGTGACGATGGTCAGCTTCTGCCGGTCGGCGATGGCCCTGGCCACCTCGGTGGCCGTGGTTCCGCCGGTCAGGCCGACCGCCATCCCCTCGGTCACGTACTCCGCCGCCTGCTTGGCGATGCGCCGCTTCTCGTCGGCGTGCCGGACGCCCTTGTACCGCAGCGGCAGCTCGTAGGAGACGGCGTGCGCGATGGCGCCGCCGTGGGTGCGCGCCAGCAGCCGCTGGTTCTCCAGGATCACCAGGTCCCGCCGGATGGTGGCCGCCGACGCGCCCAGGTCGCCGGCCAGGTCGGCCACCGCGACGGATCCGCCGTCGGCCAGGCGCTCGAGGATCGCGCTCAGCCGCGCTGCTCGGTGCATGTCAGGAGCATATCGGCGCAGCTTGGTCGGTTCGCCGGGCGCGAATGAGCGCAACCGCGCAGCCGCACCGCGCGTTACCGGCTTACTGGCCGCAGGCGACAATGGGCCTGATGCGGATCCTCGGCCTGATCTCCGGCACCTCCCACGACGGCATCGACGCCGCGATCGTCAGCTTCACCGACCGCCCCGGCGGGGCGCTGGCCGGCCACATCGAGCACTGCGCGTCGGTCCCGTACGAGGCCGGGCTGCGCGCCCGGCTCATCGCCGCGCTGCCGCCCGCCCCGGTCGGCTTCGACGTCGCCTGCGAGCTGGACACCGGCATCGGGCAGGCCTTCGCCGCGGCGGCGGCCGACGCCCTGGCCGCGCACGCCGCTCGGGCTGCACACGCCGCGCGGGCTGACTTCGGGCCGGTCGACGCGATCTGCTCTCACGGCCAGACCGTGTTCCACTGGGTCGACAACGGCCGGGCCCGCGGCACCCTGCAGCTCGGCCAGCCCGCGTGGATCGCCGAGGCCACCGGGCGGCCCGTGGTCTCCGACCTGCGCGCGGCCGACATCGCCGCCGGCGGCCAGGGCGCCCCGCTCGTCCCGGTCCTGGACCGCCTCCTGCTCGAGCCCTTCCGCGCCCGCGGCCAGCGCGCCGCCGCGCTGAACCTGGGCGGCATCGCCAACCTGACCGTGTGCGCCCCCGGCGCCGATCCCGCGGCCTGGGACACCGGGCCGGGCAACGCCCTCATCGACGCCGTCGTGACCGCGTCCGCGGCCACGCCGGACACCTTCGACCGGCACGGCACCCTGGCCGCCGCGGGCCAGGTGATACCGCACCTGCTCGCCGAGCTGCTGGCCGAGCCGTACTACGCGCTGCCGCCGCCCAAGAGCACCGGCAAGGAGCTGTTCCACCCGGGTTATGTCGACAAAGCCATGCGCCACGCCGGCGTGACCCCGGCCCTGCCCGACCTCGTCGCCACGCTGACCGAGCTGACCGCGGCCACCGTCGCCGACGCCGTCCGCGCCGCCGGGGTCAGCGTGGTGGCCGCCTCCGGTGGCGGGGTGCACAACCCCGTGCTGATGCGCCGCCTCGCCGAGCGGCTGCCCGGCGTCCGGGTGACCGGCACCGGCGAGCTCGGCGTGCCGCCCGATGCCAAGGAGGCGGTGGCCTTCGCCCTGATCGGCTGGGCCACGCTGCACGGCCTGCCCGGCAACGTGCCCAGCTGCACCGGCGCCCGCGGCCCGCGGATCCTGGGGCGCGTCACCCCGTCACCCGGCGGCTCCGTGCCGCGGCCCGGAGGACGGACGGCCTGGCCCGGCCTCCTCACCCTGACCGGGACGGCCGAGCCGGACCGGCCCGGGCGATGATAGGCCGGTGACTTTCGACCGTGCTGCCGCCCTGGACCTGATCGACTTCGTGGATGCCTCGCCGTCGCCGTATCACGCGGCCGCCGAGGCACTGAGCCGGCTGACGGCGGCCGGGTTCGCCGAGCTGTCGCTGGCCGGCGACTGGCCGTCCGAGCCAGGCCGGTACGTCGTGACCGATGGCGGCACGTTGTTCGCCTGGGTCGTGCCGCCCGGCGCGGCGCCGCACGCGCCCTTCCGGCTGCTG
Organism: uncultured Actinomycetota bacterium; assembly: GCA_963730265.1. GTDB lineage: Bacteria > Actinomycetota > Actinomycetes > Streptosporangiales > Streptosporangiaceae > DASUBV01. The sequence continues at coordinate 924,107 of CAVSRG010000009.1, read as the reverse complement.
GGCGCGCACACCGACAGTCCCACGCTGCGGGTGCGGCCGCGCCCGGACGTCGGCCGGGCGGGCGTGCGCCAACTCGGCGTGGAGGTCTACGGCGGCCCGCTGCTCAACTCCTGGCTCGATCGCGACCTCGGCCTGGCCGGCCGCGTCGCGGTCCGCGGGCCCGGCGGCCCGGAGGTCCGGCTGGTGCGGGTGCACCGGCCGCTGCTGCGGATCCCGCAGCTGGCCATCCACCTGGACCGGGACCTGTACACGGCCGGGCTGAAGCTCGATCCCCAGATGCACCTGGTGCCGATCTGGTCGCTCGGCGACCCGCAGCCCGGCGCGTTCCGCGACCTGCTCGCCGCCGAGCTGGATGTGCCGCCGGCCGACGTGCTCTCCCATGACGTCGTGACCTATGACCTGGCCGGCGGCACGCTCGCCGGGGCCAGTGAGGAGTTCATCAGCTCGGCCCGGCTCGATGACCTGGGCTGCGCGCACGCCAGCGTCACCGCGCTGGCCGAGGTATCCGGCCGGCCCGCACCGCAGCACGTCAGCGCGCTGGTGCTGTTCGACCACGAGGAGGTCGGCAGCCAGACCGTCACCGGCGCGGCGGGCGCGTGGCTGGGACGGCAGCTGGAGCGCACCGTGCTGAGCCGCGGCGGCGGCCGCGATGACTTCCTGCGCGCCGCCGCCGGGTCGGTGCATGTCTCGGCGGACATGACCCACGCCACCCACCCCAACTATCCCGACCGGCACGAGCCCGACCATCCGATCAGGCTGGGCGGCGGCCCGGTCGTGAAGGTCAGCGCCAACGCCAGCTACGCCACCGAGGCACTGCCCCATGCCGCGTTCCTGCTGGCCGCCGAGCAGGCCGGCGTGCCGGTGCAGTACTTCGTGAACCGGAACGGCGTCCGCTCCGGGTCGACCATCGGCCCGATCGTCGCGGCCGGGCTGGCCATCCCCACCGTCGACGTCGGCATCCCGTCGCTGGCCATGCACTCGGTGCGCGAGCTGTGCGGTGCCGCCGACCCCGGCCTGCTCGCCGCCGCGCTCACGGCCTTCCTCGCGCCTGTCTAGGGGCGCCCGCCGAAACGCGCTCAGGACGAGGCGAGGTCGAGCGCGGGGTTCCAGATGATCTCCCAGAGATGGCCGTCGGGATCTTGGAAATATCCCGAGTAGATGCCCCAGGGCCGGTCGTGCGGTGGGTCGGTGATGGTTGCCCCGGCCGCCCGGGCCTGTGCGATGACCTCGTCGACCTCGGGCCGGCTGGCCACTGCGTGCCCGATGCTGAACTCGCCCGGCTTCGCCGCGGTCAGGGGGACCAGGGCGTCTTTGGCCAGCTCGGAGCGCGGATATACCGACAGCATGAGCCCGCCGTCGAGGTGGAACACCGCCGTGGTCCCGTCGGGAGTGGACCGATCCCCGGTGAACTCGGTTCCGATCAGGCCCTCGGTCGGGAAGCCCAGCCCGTCGCGGTAGAACGCCAGGGCGCGGTCGAGGTCAGCTACCGCGAGGGTGATGACATGGATGCGCGGCTTCATGGTGGAGCTCCTCGCTTTCTGGCCGGTGATGCTGCAGTCAATGATCGGTGCGCGAGACGATCGGGGTCTTGAATGAAACGGACGTGCAGCCAGGCCGGAAGGGTCGAAGGCAAGGTTGCCTTCATCACCGGCGCCGGGCGGGGTCAGGGGCGCAGCCATGCGATCCGCCTGGCCGAAGAGGGCGCCGACATCATTGCCGTCGACGTCCTTGAGGACTATCCGACGGTCCGCTATGCGATGTCCAGCCGGGCCGAACTCGACGAGACCGTCCGCGCAGTCGAGGCGCTCGGCCGCAGGATCGTGGCGGCCAGAGCCGACGTGCGCGACGTCACGGCGCTCCGGGCGGCCCTCGACGCCGGCGTGGCCCAGCTGGGCCGGCTGGACATCGTCTGCGCCAACGCCGGGATCTACACCGTGCAGCCGTGGGACCAGGTCAGCCAGGAGGTCTGGCACGACACCATCGACACCAACCTGACCGGGGTCTGGAACACCATGGTCGTGGCGGTCCCTCACCTCATGGCCGCCGGTGGCGGGTCGATCATCGCCACCAGCTCCACCGCTGGCCTCAAGGGCATGCCCTTCCTCGCCCCTTACGTGGCGGCTAAGCACGCCGTGGTCGGCCTCTGCCGGTCGCTGGCCAACGAGCTCGGCGGCCATCACATCCGGGTCAACACGGTGCACCCGGCCGGTGTCGATACCCCGATGGTCGCCGGCCTGGAGACCCTCGAGCCGTTCCTCAGTCCCAGCCCCGAACTGGGCGGCATCTTCAGTAACGCCCTGCCCGTCGAGGCGCTCGACCCGCGCGATGTCAGCAACGCGGTGCTCTGGCTCGCCTCTGAGGAGGCCCGCTACGTCACCGGCGCTGCCCTGACGGTAGACGCCGGCAACACCATCCGCTGACTCCGCAAGACAGCCTGACGCAGCGGGAACGACATTGGCTGCGAGTTGACGCGAACCGCACGGTACGCGAGTGTATTGGCCAACGGCGCCTAATCGCCGACAGCACGAGCTTGGCGGCCCTCAGTGACACTCAACGTGGAAGCGCTCGAATTGCGGGATGATCGCTGGGTTCTTCAAACAGGCGAAGGCTCGCTGGAGCTTCGCCGGTGGTCGAACGGTCGCGACACGCTCGAAGCCCGGTACTTTCCGATCTCGCCCAATATTCCGACACCTCTGTCGAGGCCAGACTTGATGTGGAAGCTCAGGCGCCTGGAAGGCCTTTTCCAGCAGGTCGCGCCCGTGGAGATCAAGACGGGCGTGCTCGACGGCAATGAGTATGTCAGTGAGATCATCAAAGTTTCGATGAACGGCAGGCTCGCGTACCGCGGGTCACTCATCATCCCGAAGGCATCGTTCAGCTTGATGTTCAGCGTCATGGCCGAATGCGATGCCGCCGACAGCGAGCGCGAGCTCCACGTCGCCGAGGTCACCCTCCGCGACGTGAGCAACATCGACGAACGAGAACTCGTCTGGTTCCGCGATCCCTTCTCGTTTCCCGTGGTGTCGCCCGTCGGCAGAACCTGCGCGGACGACGAGATATGGGACGCCCGGTATCCGGAACATCCGCTCTCACGCATCCGCAGGATTTTCCGGGACCTGGTTGCGCGCGGCACGGTCTCGGCCGACGTCTCTCAGGCGACTCCCTTCGCCGGGCCCCGGCCGACGCCCGAGGTCGAACGCGGGATCGACGAAGCCGCTGAGTTCTTCACAGTCGGCCAGAACGAACGGTCGGACTTGGTCACGCTATCGCAAACGCTCACCGTAGACCTCGAGCGGACATTGAACGCGGCGAAATTCGACACGTCCACCGAACATCTGTCGAGTTCCAGCGATGTGGCGGCCAGCTTCGCCGATCGGGTAGCCAAGCGGGTCGAAAAGCGCGTTCCGCGCCTCTGCCTGATGATGTACAGCTCGCAGAGAGATCCGATGTTCTATCGCTCGATCCGGGTACTGTCCGACTTCCACGCGTCTCGACACGGTTGGTCAGCGGACGATGCTGAGGAGCTGGCGTTGGCAGAAGCGCTTCACTCCGAGTTCGTCATTTCGAGACTTCTGCGGTCGGTCAATCTCGCCTGCGTTTCTGTTCGGACGCCGTATCTGGACAGAAGCAACACCGGTGTTGCCTTGGTTCCGGCCACGGATGCCGATTGGTTCGCCAAGTTCATCACGCTGTGCGAAATGGCAAGTCTCATCGTGTACGGGACCATGTTCAATCCCAACACGGCAAAGGAAACCGGTATCGTGTTTGGCATCGAGCGCAATCGAAACAAATTCCTCTATCGCTCGAGCGACGCCAGGTTCCACTTGGGTAGCGAGCAAGAGCATGCGTTCAGGATTGAGGAGCTACCACAGGCAGCCGCTTACGTGATCGCGAAGGACCTCGGCATTTCGACCAGCGTGTCCTGGCGCGCCTGACCCTGCGTGCTTGCCTGGACCTAATCCCACGAGACGGCGCCCCAAACGCAGAAGGCCAACCCGGCTCTTCACATTCGAGGGTGTGGTCCCCGTCGAGGTGCTCGGCGCGTCGGTGACCGGATAGGGGGTCGAGGTCTCCCGAGGATGCAGGCTCCGCGGTTCAGGTGGTTTCGGGCTGCACGAGACAGAACGGGTGTCCGGCCGGGTCGGCGTAGACCCGGTAGGTTTCGTCGTCGAGCACGACACGTTCCCCGAGCGGGACCGCGCCCAGGGCGCGCACCCGCTGATCGGCGATGTCGAGGTCGTCGACCCGCACATCCAGGTGCAGCTGCTGCGGGGGCCCCTGGTCCGGCCAGCCGGGCGGGCGGTAGTCGGCGATCTGCTGGAACACCAGGCGTCGCCGGCCGTCGGAGGCGTCCGCGATGTCGACCGAGTCGGCGTTCTCCTGCACCCGCTCCCAGCCGAGGACGGCCGCCCAGAACCGGGCGGAGATGCCGGCGTCCGGGCAGTCCACGACGATGTTCATCAGCTGGCCGACAGGGGTGTCCACCCGATCATCTTGGCAGGTCTCAGGCTGGTTCGAGGGTTTCCACCGGGTCGCGGGCTTCGGCGGGCGCTGGAGGCGATCGTGGCCCGGCACCTCACCGCGGCCCGGATCGCTGAGGGTCTCAGCGTCGCCTGGGACACCGCCAGCGACGCCGTCCTGGCCGAGGGCAAGCGGGCCCTGATCGATGCAGATGATCGCCGCCTGCCGCGAACCCGACCGCATCCGCGGACCCGCGCTCATGGTCAAGCTCATCGAGTCTCTCAGCCACGGCGTCCCGGCTGCGCTCAGCGAGCTGATCACACTCCGGCGAACGCTGAAGCAGCCTGGTGACGACGTGCTCGCCTACTACGACCGGCCCGCGGATTCAGTCGCCGGTTGCGCCGTCGATTTGCTCCCGGAGGATGTCGGCGTGCCCGATGTGCCGGGCGTGCTCCCTGATGATGTGCACGTAGATCCACCGCAGTGACACCTGGCCCAGCTCGTCGCGCGGCACCGTCTGATCCAGCGTGAAGCCCGCCGCGATCCGCCGGGAATCCGCGCAGGCGCTGTCGAACCCGGCGATGACGCCGGCGATGGTCTGGCCAGCAACGTCCCAGCTCGGGGCGTCGCCGCGGGCGTTCCCGGTGATCTCCTCGCGCGGCCTGCCGCCCAGATAGTGCTGAAACCAGTTCCGCTCCACCGCCGCGGCGTGGCTGACCAGCCCGAGCATGGTGGTCAGCGAGGGCACCAGACGCCGCCGGGCGTCCTCCTCGGACAGGCCGCGCAGCTTCCCGCGCAGCACCCTGCGGTGATACTCCAGGAACCCCTCCAGGGTTTCCCGCTCTCCGGCGACAGCGACCAGGTCCTCTTCATCTGCCGCGGGCGTCGTATCTGTCACCGCAACAGGCTACCGGCGCGCCCCGGCCGAGCCGCTACGCAGTTTCGGTGATGGAGAAGGCGTTGCCCTCGGGGTCGCGGAAGGCGAACATGGCGGGCACGCCGGGCCAGCGCAGGATCTCCTCGACGTCGACACCGCCAGCAACGAGAGCCGCGTGCGCGGCCCGGACGTCGGGGGTGGTGAATCGGATGCCGATGGCGCCTCGTGTGACGTCTGCCGCGGCGGGCTCGAGCGTCACGATGACGTTGTCGCAGCCGGGCGCGAGTTCGATCCAGCGGCCGCCGTTGGGAGTCGGGTTGTCGCGCACGAGGGTGAAGCCGAGGGTGTTGGTGTAAAAGCGCAGCGCGGCGTCTTGATCGCTGACCGGGATGCTGACCGTGCGGATGCCGGAGATGTGGGTGGACGTGGCGCTCATCGAGGGCTCCTTCGAGGGGCAGGTTCCAGTCGTTCGTCCAGATGGACAGTTACCGAGTCGCCGGCCTGCTGGCCGATGCGGGCCGGGCTCTTCTGCAGGGTCGCGGTGAAGGTACGGTCGAGCGCGGTCATGTCGTGCCTGCGTCCCACCCGGTACTCGCCTCCAGGTCGCGTTTGAGGTCGGCGAGGCCGGGCGGCCCAGCCCTCCGTGTACTTGCTGACCCACCGGTCATGGATGAGCCGGATCGGGACCGGGTTGAGGTAGTGCAGCTTTTCCCGGCCGCGGCGGCGGGCCACGACCAGGCCAGGCGTCCTCGAGCAGTCGCAGATGCTTGGCCACCGCCACCCGGGTCATGTTGAACGGGCTCGCCAGCGCGCTGAGCGTCTGACCGTCGCGGCGGAACAGTTCGTCGAGCAACTCGCGTCGCGTCTGGTCGGATAGCGCCTTGAACACCAGGTCCACGCGGCCACAATAGGAAACCATTTGGTTTCCTGTCAAGCGCTGCAAGTGTCGTCGCGCTGCCTAGGGGTGTGGGTGCCGGCTGTGGACAGGCCGGTCGCCGCGATAGCGTGGGCCGGGTGAGCAGGGTGCACGATATGGGCGGGCAGACCGGGTTCGGGCCGGTCCCGGCCGAGGATGACGGACGGTTCTTCCACGCCGACTGGGAGGCCCGGGTGTATGCGATCGTCCGGGTGCTGCAGCGGCGCGGTGTGATCAACGCGGCGTTCGATGATCTGCGTGACGCTATCGAGCGCATCCCGCCGGCCGAGTACCTGGCCTTGTCCTACTACGAGCGGTGGCTGCGGGCGGCCGAGATGCTGCTGGCCGAGCGGGGGCTGCTGCCCGGTGACTAGGTTCGCCGCGGGCTCGCGAGTGCGAGCACTGACCGCAGACCCTGACGGTCACACCAGGCTGCCGCGGTACGCCCGCGGGCACATCGGCGAGGTCATCGAGGTCCGGGCGACGTGGCCGCTGCCGGATGAGGCGGTGCGCGGGGTTGTCCGCGCGGAACCGGTCTATGCGGTGCGCTTCCCCGCGGCCGGGCTGTGGGGTTCCGGGTCGCATTCAGTGATCATCGACATGTGGGAGTCCTACCTGGAGGAGGCGCCGTGAGCGGCGAGCACGGCGAGCTTCCCGTGGCGGCCAGGGTGCGCAGGCTCGAAGAGCGCCTGATCGCCGCCGGGCTGGCCACCGACGCGGAGCTCGACGAGATCCTCGAGCAGGTGTTTACCTCGGCCTCGCCGGTCAATGGGGCCGCGATGATCGCCCGGGCCTGGAAGGATCCGGCCTACCGCGACCGGCTGCTGGCCGACGGCAACGCGGCCGCCGCCGAGCTCGGATTCGGCGCTGGCGCCCGTGGGTACCTGCTGAAGGTGGTCGAAAATACGCCGGCCATGCACAACCTGATCGTGTGCACGCTCTGCTCGTGCTACCCCACGGCACTGCTCGGGCCGTCGCCGAGCTGGTACAAGAGCTTCGCGTACCGGTCGCGGGCAGTGCGCGAGCCGCGCGCCGTGCTGGCCGAGTTCGGGGTCGAGTTGCCCGACACCACCGAGATCCAGGTCTGGGACGCCAATTCCGAGACCCGCTACCTGGTGCTGCCGCTGCGGGCCGAAGGCGCCGACGACCTGGACGAGCGCGAGCTGGCTGCCCTGGTCACCAGGAACGGGCTCATCGGCACCGCCGTCCGGTAGCAGCGTCCCGGCCGCGCCGCGGGGTCAGCGCTGCTCGACGGTGAAGCCCAGGCTGCCGAGCACCTTGACCGCGCCGCTCTTGCCGCCCTCGAAGTCGCCGGAGGCCAGGCGGCTGCCGGTGGCGAATTCATAGGCCGTGCCCAGGACGGCCTTCGGCGGGTAACGGCGCTGCTCCCAGACCAGGTCATAAGTGGTGGTCGGGGCAAAGCCATGGGCCGCGAAGAATGCCTCCGGCCCCAGCTTGTCGTACTCCTGAATCGCGCGCACCACGTCATCACGGGTCACTGGGTCCCACACCACCATCGTGCTCAGCCCTCCCTGGTCGGTGTCGTAGGCATGCTCCTTGTTCATGCGATTGTGGCGACCGCGGCCCGGCCGCACATCGTCAGGTTGGCTAGCCGTGGCGATACCAGCTGCGGGCTCGGGACGAATGCCCGATCTGACGATGTGCGGCGGCGGCCCGGGCGGCGACGCTGGCCCGAGCGCGGGCACCGGCCTGCGCCTGGATTCATGTGGGCCCACCAGGCCATCGCCGCCACCCCCGTCGTCGGGATACTCGCTGGCCAAGGGCGGGCTGCACGCCCTGACCAAGAACCTGGCCCTGGAGCTCGCCTCGCACGGCATCCGGGTCAACGCCGTATCTCGTTATTAGCCGGTGATTGATGCGAGTGCGACCGACCTTCGTGCAGGGGTTTGTGCGGCAGGCCAGAACCGGAAGAGCGACCAGCAGGGAACCCGCAGTTATCCGAGGCGCCGTAGCGCTGTCTCGATAGCGACCTCGACCCGGGAAGTCATACCGGGCACATCGACGGGACGGCGCCCAGCGACCTGACCAACGATCCACTTCGGCGCGCTATCGTCATAGTGCAGCAGGGCATACAGGTCCCACCACGGATCGAGAGTCACCCCGGCGATCGACTCATAGAGCGACCGAAGCTGCTCCGACCACTCGGGCGAGTAGAGCGCCGCCAAGAATCGCCGACAGTGCCCGACGTCAATCGCGCGCGCCCCCCGATGGATGGAGTTCCAGTCGGTCAGTCCAGTAATCCTCCCGCGCGACCACAGCATGTTGACAGGCAGGAGATCGGTGTGCAGAAAGACGGCAGTGTCCTTTGGCGGCGGCGCCGCCATGACACCAAACGCCGCCTTCCACACAGCCGGCTTCTGTGCGTCGACCGGCACCTGAAACCCGTCTAGAGGAGCGATCCAAGAATCCGTCCAAGGTCTGAACATCTTCGCGGGGAGATCGAGGGAATGCAGCAATACAGCAATCTCCGCGATCCTCGTCATCCACGACCGAGGTTCCGCCGGATCGAGGTGAACATGCCCCTGCAACCGTGTCATCAGCAACGATGGCGCGCCCCCCGTCGAAGCACCAGCAACATCAGTAGCCAGGATGCCCGGAACCGGGAGCCCGCTTCCCGCCACCACGCCAAGGTTGGCGATCTCCTTCTCCAAGCTCCCCTGCAGGCCAAGCCCGCCCGGGTACTGCCGCAGTACGACGAACGTTCGCATTCCACGTCGCTCGACAGTCAGCCGATGCACGGCGGAGCAGACGCCACCGGTCAATCGGCGATAGCCAACGATGCGACTGCCCCGACCCATCGACGCCGCAACCCAGGCGAGAGTCTCCACGGAGGGCCGACGCTGCCTGAACCCGCCATCCCTCCAGTCGCCGTCGGTCATGAGCGCGAGCCTATTCGTCAGGGGCCTGCGGCGATACGGGTTTTCTCACTAACCCGCCAGAGCGATTGATGCGAGTGCGACCCGGCCTCGGCTGACTTTCTCGAGGATCTCCTCGAAGACACCGCGGCGGATGGCTTTCTCGGTGAGCTCGCGGAACCAGAGTTCGACCATGTTCAGCCATGAGCTCGACGTCGGGATGAAATGCAGGTCATCGTTCCGGCTCGGCCTTTCTTCAAAGGCAGCGACGGCTGCGTCCGGTCGAGCGCCTGGATCTGGCTCTTCTCGTCCACGCACAGCACCACCGCCTTGTCGGGCGGGTTCAGATAGACGCCGACCACATCGATCAGCTTCTCATCGAAACGGCGGTCATCGGCTGCCGGGGTGCGCGGCGCCGGCCGGGTCGCCCGGCAGCACGCGGTCGAGCTGGCTGCGCGAGGTGATGCCGAGCTTGGCGAAGACCTTGCGCAGGTGGTATTGCACGGTGTGGGCGCTGATGAACAGCCGGGCGCCGATCTCGGGGTTGGACAGGCCGTCGCGGGCCAGCCGGGCGATCAGGGCTTCCTGCGCGGTCAGCTCGCCGGATCCGGCGGCGAGCGTGCGCTTGCGCGTGGTCTCGCCGGCGGCCAGCAGCGCGCGCCGGGCCCGCTCGGCGAACGCCGCCACCCCCATCTCGGCCAGCATGCCGTGGGCGGTCCGCAGCTGGTCGCGGGCGTCGCCGCGGCGGCGCTCCCCGCTCAGCCACTCTCCGTACAGCAGGTGGGCGCGGGCCAGGTCCACGCGCAGCCGGGTCCGGCCCAGGTGGGCGATGGATGCCCGGTACAGGCCGTCGGCCTGGTCGCCCTCCGCCAGCAGCGCGCGTGACCGCGTCTCGGCGCCCAGCGCCCAGTCCGTGCGGCTGGCGCCGGTCAGCTCGCTGAGCCGGTCGCAGGCCGCGGTCGCGGCCTCGGTCATCCCGCTGCGCACCGCCGCCTCGGTCAGCTCGACCAGGGACCAGCCGACCGGGGCGAGGGGCACGTCGAAGGCGGTGGCGCGCCGGGCCGCGGCCGCGGCCTCCCGGTAACGGCCCAGGCCGTTGTGCAGCACGGCGCTGGCCCACTCGGCGAAGGTGATCCCGACGCCCTCCCCGCGCCCGGTCACCTCGCCGATGGTGGCGTCGATCAGGTCCCTGGCCCCGGCCTCGTCGCCGCGCAGCGCGGCCAGGCCGAGGGCACCGTAGGGGGCCAGGCTGCTCCCGGTAGCCTCCTTGACCGCCTGCACCTCGTCGGCCAGTGCCGCCGCCGTCGTCAGCTCGCCCGCGAACAGCAGGGTGAAGGTGCGGGAGATGAGGGCCAGCGGAAGCTCGCCGAGCGCGCCGGACTCCCTGGCCAGCTGGACATACCGGGCGGAGAGCGCCGCCCAGCCCTCGTCGTCCCAGATGCGCATGGCGGTGGAGGCGGCCAGCCACATCCAGCGCCGTTCCTCCTCGGCGGACATGCCGGTGCCGAATTCCTTCAGGGCCCGCCGGAGGACCGGGATGCCCGCCGCGTACCCTTGGTCAATTCCCGCGACCGTGCCGTCGAGCAGCAGGTCGGGAGCGCGCGGGGCGTGCCGCGGCGGCGGTGCCGCGGCGGCCGCGCGGGCCACCTCCCGGACGCTGCCGCCGGGATCGGCCAGGCCAGCGGCGAAGATCGCGGCCGCCACCGCGTCCAGGTAGGTCGCGCGGGACAGGTCCGCGTCGATGGGCGCGAGCCGCCGGGCGGCCAGCAGCAGCAGCGCCGGGGCATCACGGCCCCGCCGGGCGACGAACGCGATCTGGGCGCGGGCCAGGTCGGCCTCGGCCTCCTGGAAGTCGGTGAGCGGCCCGGCGTCGGCCAGGCGGAGCAGATCGCGTGCCTCGTCCAGCTCGCCGGACTGGATCTTGGCCCGGGCGGCCGCCAGTGCCCGTCCGGCCCGGCGGGCCGGGTCGGGGGTGAGCACGGCCGCCTGCTTCAGGAACGCGGCCGCCGCGGCCAGGCCGCCGCGCGCCCGCGCCCGGCCGGCGCAGTGCTCCAGCTCGGCGGCGACATCCTCGTCCGGCCCGTCGGCGGCCTGGGCCTGGTGCCAGGCTCGCCGGTCGGGATCAAGCCCCGGATCGGTGACCTCGGCCAGGGCCCGGTGCGCCGCCCGGCGCTCCTGCGCCGACGCCGACTGGTAGGCCGCCGAGCGGGCCAGCGGATGCCGGAACCGCAGCCGGGTGCCGAACTCGGCCAGGTCGGTCTCGGCCAGCGGCACCGCCGCGTCGGTGCCGATCTCGAGCCGGGCGGCCGCTCGCCAGACCAGCGCCGGGTCGCCGGTCGGGTCGGCCGCGGCGAGCAGCAGCAGCATCCGGGTCGGGGCCGGAAGCGCGCCGACCCGCCGCCGGAAGCTCTGCTCGATGCTGCCGGTCAGCGTGACCGCGCCGGGCAGCCCGAACCCGCCGGCCAGCTCCGCCAGCGGCAGCCCGCGCGGCAGTTCCAGCAGGGCCAGCGGGTTCCCCCGCGTCTCGGCGATGATCTGGTCCCGGACCCGCGTGTCCAGCGGCGCACTCAGCGCGGAGTCCAGCAGCGCGCGGGCGTCCGCGTCCGGCAGGCCGCTGAGCGCCAGCCGGGGCAGCCCGGCCAGGTCGCCGCTGGGGGCCCGGGCCGCGAACACCATGCCGACCGACTCCGCGCCCAGCCGCCGGGCGACGAAGGCCAGGATCTGCGCCGAGGCGTGGTCGAGCCACTGCTGGTCATCGATCAGGCCCAGCAGCGGCTGCCGCTCGGCCGCCGCGGACAGCAGGCTCAGCGTGGCCAGCCCGACCAGGAACCGGTCGGGCGCCGACCCGGAGCTCAGGCCGAACGCGATCCGCAGCGCGTCCCGCTGCGGACCGGGCAGCGCCGCCAGGCGGTCCAGCAGGGGCCCGCACAGCTGATGCAGGCCGGAGAACGCCAGCTCCATCTCGGACTGAACGCCGGCGGCGCGGACCACCTGGGCGCCCCGCGCGTGCCCGGCCAGGTAGTCCAGCAGGGCCGTCTTGCCGATGCCCGCCTCGCCGTGCAGCACCAGGGCCCGGCTCTCGCCCTGGCTGACCGCCTCGGCCAGCTGGTCCAGCACGCCGCGCTCGGCGCGGCGGCCAGTCAGGCTGGTCGCGCGCTGCCACGTCGGCGGATCTCCCGGCGCCCGCATGCCGCCACGCTAGCCCGGATGCCCGCCGACTACCCGTCCGGGCTAACCACTGGGGGATTCGTTCGTGACCCCCCTGGCCGCAGGCTGAAAACCGAGCCACTGACCAGAAAGGACATCATCATGACCGGGCCATTGCAGGGCCAGAAGGTGCTGGTGGTCGGGCGGGGCGGCGGGCTGGCCCGCGCGATCGTCCTGGCCGCCAGGGACGCCGGAGCGAGCGTCATCGCGGCGGGCCGGCACCAGGAGGCCCTGGACGACGCCTACGCCGGCGAGCCTGCCATCAGCACCGAGGTCGTGGACCTGAACGACGAGGGTTCCATCGCCGCCCTCGGCGAGCGCCTGGGCACGGTGGACCACGTGGTCTCCACCGCCTCCGCGCGGGCTCGCGGGCTCGTGTCCGACCTGGACCGGGACGCCGTCCGGCGGTCCTTCGACACCAAGGTGATCGGCCCGCTCATGCTGGCCAAGCACCTGGCCCCCCGGATGAAGGAGGGCGGCTCGTTCGTGATCTTCTCTGGTGCCGCCGCGGCCAAGATCACCGTCGGCACCCTCGCCGTGGCCATCACCAACGCCGCCGCCGACACCCTGGCCCGATCGCTGGCCCTGGAGCTGGCCCCGATCCGGGTCAACGCCATCTCCCCCGGCGTCATCGACACCAGCGCCTGGGACGGCCTGGGCGCCCAGGGCAAGGCCGACTACTTCGCCGACATGGCGGCCCGCAACCCGGCCCGGCGCATCGGCACCGCCCACGACATCGCGAACGGCGTGCTGTTCGCGTTGACCAGCACCTTCCTCACCGGCCAGACGGTGCACATCGACGGCGGCGAGCCGCTCACCTGACATGACCGCGATCATGAGCGAGTCCGTGCCCGGCCGCGGGGAGACCGCCTGCGGACGCGAGCCGGAACGACGGGCGATCCGTGACCTGCTGAGCCGCGCTCAGCAGGGCGCGGGCGGCGTCGTGCTGCTGGATGGCGAGCCGGGGGTCGGCAAGTCCCGGTTGCTGCGCGAGGCCGTCGACGAGGCGGCGGAGCGCGGCTTCTCCCTGATCGCGGCGGCCGCGGAGCGGCTGGACCGGGCAACGCCGCTGGTCGCGCTGAGCGCGGCGCAGGATGAGCCGATGGCCGGGCTCGGCGCCGCTCTCGATCCTGATCAGCCGGATGCGATCGCCTGGTGGATCACCCAGGTCCGGACGCGGCTCGAGCGGCGAGCCGCGACTGCCCCGGTCCTGGTCAGCCTGGACGACCTGCACTGGGCCAGCCCGGCCACGCTGGCCGCGCTGCGGGCGCTGCCGCGGGACCTGAGCCGGCACCCCGTCGCGTGGCTCCTCGCGCGGTCCAGCACGCCGCGGCGCGACGCGGAGTGTCTGTTCAGTCTGCTGGAGCAGGACGGTGCCGCCCGGATCACCCTGGCCCCGCTGGACGCGGACGCGGTGACGGCCATGTTGACCGACGCGTTCGGCGCGCCGCCCGACCCGGCCCTGGCTGACCTGGCCCGCGGCACCGCCGGCAACCCCGCGCTGCTGGCCGAGCTGATCGGCGGCCTGCGCGACGACCAGGCCGTGCGGGTCAGCGGCGGGCGCGCCGGGCTGGCGTCAGCCCGGCTGCCGCGCAGAGTCCAGCGTCTGGCCCAGCTCCGGCTCGACGCCCTCAGCAGGCCGGCGCGGCACCTGCTGGTCACCGCGGCCGTGCTCGGCCCGCAGTTCCGGCTCGAGGACGCGGCCGAGATGCTCGGCAAGACCCCCGCCACGCTCCTGCCCGGGGTCCAGGAGGCGATGGACGCCGCGATCGTCGCCGCCGCGCACAGCGCCTTCGCCTTCCGCCACGAATTGCTGCGCCGGGCCATCGGGGAGACGATCCCGCGGCCGGCCCGCAAGGCCCTGCACCGCCAGTACGGAGAGATCCTGCTGGCCAGAGACGAGTCGGCGGAGCGAGTCGCCGTTCACCTGCTCCAGGCCGCGCATCCCGCCGACCGCGGGTCGCTGGCCACGCTCGACCAGGCGGCCGCGCGGACGCGGCGCTCGGCGCCGCAGGTCGCCGCCGGCCTGGCCGTGCGGGCGCTGCAGCTGACCGCCCCGGCCGACCCGGCCGCGCGGCCGCGCGGCGTGGCCGCCGCCGAGGCACTGGCCGCCGCCGGCCGGCTGGACCAGGCCGCCCGGCTCACCAGCGACCTGCTGGCCCGGCCGCTGCCGCCGGAGGCCGAGGGCCGGCTGCGGTGCGCCCTGTCCTGTGTCCTGTCCGCCCGGGGCCAGGCCCGCGACGCCGCCGACCAGGCCCAGCTGGCGGCCAGCCCGCCAGGCCTGCGCGGCGACCTGCGGGACCAGGTGCTGACGGCGCGGCTGCAGGCCCTCACCGGGCTGCGCGACGAGCTCGCCCGCCCGCTGGCCGACCGTGTCCTGGCCGACCCCGGCCAGCACGACGGCCACGTCGTCGCGGCGGCACTGGCCGCCTGCGCGATGCTCGCCTGGGACCGCGGCCAGCCCGGCGCGGCGCTCGGCCTGCTGCGCGATGCGGCCCGGCCGGGCAGCGCCAGTTCCCCCGATGCGCGTCAGGTCCAGCCGCTGCTCCTGCTGGCCGCCGCCCTGGTCGACCTGCGCCAGCTCGGCGAGGCGGAGGACATCCTCAGCGCCGCCGACGATCCGGCCCTGCACGGCATCCCCGCCCGGGCCGGACTGTCGATCCTGCGGGCCCGCGTCGGACCTGGCCGCCGGCCGGCTGGCCGGTGCCGCCGAGGCAGCGCGGGCCGCCCTGGCCATCGCCAGGGAGCTCGGCGCTGACGGCTACGCCGCGACCGCGAGCCGGGTGCTCAGCATGATCGAGCTACGCCGCGGCGACATCGCGGCGGCGGCCGAGCACCTCGCCGGCTATCCCGCCGACGGCCCGCAGTTCGCGGACCTCTACGCGCGGCCCGAGAGCATCCTGGCCGAGGCTCAGGTCAGCGAGGCGCGCGATGGCCCGGCGGCCGCCCTCGGCCGCCTCCGCCAGCTCGGCGCCGACCTCCAGGCCCGGCCCGGCCTCCTGCTCGGCGACCCGGCGGCCGCCGCCTGGCTGGCGCGCGCCGCCCTGGCCGCCGGCGACGGCGAGCTGGCCGCCCGCGCGGCCCGTGCCGCCCGCGCGCTGGCGGATGCCCACCCCCAGTTCCCGGCCCTGGCCGCCGCCGCCGCGCACAGCCACGGCCTGGCCGCCCGCGACCCGGCCGCACTGGCGCAGGCCGCCGCGCAGCATCCCGATCCGTGGGCCAAGGCCTCGGCGGCGGAAGACCTGGGCGTCGGGCACGGCCAGCAAGGCGACCGGGAGCGGGCCATCAGCCACCTGAAGGACGCCCTCGGCGGTTACCGCCAGGCCGGTGCCGACCGCGACCAGGCTCGCGTCCGGCGGCGGCTGCGCCAGCTCGGCATTCGCCGCCGCCACTGGAGCACGTCCCCGGCCCGGCCCGTCACCGGCTGGGACAGCCTCACCGGCACGGAGCAGGCCGTCGCCGGCCTCGTTGCTGAAGGGCTGAATAACAGCCAGGTGGCGGCCCGGATGTACATCAGCACCCACACCGTCGCCCACCATCTCCGGCAGTCTTTCCGCAAGCTCGCCATCGCCTCCCGCGTCGAGCTGACCCGGATCGTCCTGGAGCAGGCGGCAGGCAGCCCATGAGTCAGGAGCGGCCTGACACCACGGCCGGGGCGTCCTCCTGGCCGAACGCGATCACGATCTCCCGGCCGTTGGCATAGCTGACCACCGGCCGCTGGAGCATGTCACCGACCCGGCGCGCAACCCCCTGGAACAGCTCGACCTGGTCCGGCGTGTCGGCGCTCACCCGGAACCGTCCGCGGGCGGCGAGCATCTGGGCGACCATGGGGGCGAAGTTCGCCTCGCCCCGGGCCATCTCTTCCGCGCTGAGCGGGTGGGTCATCGCTGCTCCTTCTGAGCGTCAGCCTCACAGCATGCCATCCCGTGCTGGAAGCACGGCAGGCGCTAGCCGCCAAGGGCCGCCGAAGTAGCCCAGACTTCGATCCTCTGATTCGAGGCGCTGCTGCTGGTGGTAGCGACCACCAGCTTTCCGTCCGCCGTGAACGCGGCGGCCGCGACATTCCCGGTGTCCGCGTTCAGCGTCGCGACCTGGCGGCCCGAGGCGACGTCCCAGACGGCCAGCGTGCTGTCCGCGTCGTCGGAGGTGATCAGCGTCTTCCCGTCCGGGCTGAAGACCAGCGTCTTCACTGGTCGGGCGTCGGCACGGCCAGAAGCGATGCCGCTCACGTTGAATGAGGACACACTTCGCCGGCTGGCCACGCCCCACACGCGGACGATCCCGCTCTCTGTTCCGCAGGCGATGAGCTTGCTGTCCGGACTGAAAGTTACCGAGTCGATTTCCTTACTGAAGACGCTGTTCATGACCGACTCGCTGTTGTAAATTTTCTCGGCCGTGAGGACCCCCGCTAGCCGCGAGCCGGGCACGCTTACTAGGTGGATCAGGCCGAGGTCATCGCTGACCGCAATTGCCCTGCCATCCGGGCTGAATATCGGCTCGCCCAGCTGAGACCCACTGCCCGGCCCTCCGTGGATCAGCGTCAAGGCATCGGGCCGTCCGGTCGCCGGAACGAGACCCAGGGGTGCCACCTGAGTACTCGACCGCCATCAGTCCGTTCGGTCCAGGCGTCGCGTAAAACGCTGTGTTAGTCGAGGAGCCGAAGGGGAGGGGCACTTCAGTCGCTCGCCCTGTGGCCGCGTCCCAGACGTCCGCGACCGCAGGGCCGCCTCCGCCGCCGAGAACGGAAAACTCCTTCCCGTCCGCGCTGAAAGCCGGCGAGCCGAGATCCTGGGAATTCGCTGGAACTCCGCCGGGAAGAGTCGAGAAGGTATTCAGCGGTCGGCCGCTGCTCGTGGACCAGGCGCTGATCTGGCCATTTCCGGTCACCGCCACGACGAGCTCGCCATTCGGATCCAGCAGGACGGGATCGAGCTGGTAGGGAACGAGATTCGGCTCGCGCGCCATTCGAGCTGGCCGATAGCTACCCTCGGGCCTGGCCGAAGGCGGTCTCGATGTCCCCGGCGGTGACCGGCGGCCCGGGGATGCCGTCCGGGCCCGCGCCGGCCAGCCCGGCGACGAAGATCGCGATCTGGCGGCTCGCCAGCCGGGGCCAGTCCGGGCCATGGGCCAGCGGCTGAGTCGATCAGGGCGCTGAACACTATGACGTCGGTCGCGTTGACCGCGGCCGTGATGGTGCCGTCGGTGCGACCTCGGTCCAGGAAGGCGTCCAGCCGGGTACTGATCTCCCGCCGGGCCGCCTGAGCCTCGGCGGTCATCAGCGGCGGCGCGCCGTGCAGCGGCAGGATCAGCTGGCCGGCGATGTCCAGGGTGCGGGCCAGGAACTCCCCGACCGCCTCGAGTCCGGGCTGGTCACGGCGGCCGATGTCGTCGAGGATCTGGATGAGCAGGCCATAGGCGCGGTACTCCAGGGCCTGGAGCAGGGCATCGCGGTCGGCGTACTTGCGGTAGAGCGTCCCGACGCCCACGCCGGCCTCGGCGGCGATGGCGGCCAGCGGCACGTGCCGGCCGTCGCGCAGCATCACGGCGGCGGCCGCGGCCAGCAGGCGCTCGCGGTTGGCCTCCGCGTCCCGCCGCGGACGCCGGGCCGCACGGCTACGGGCCGTTGCGGCGATGCCGGACGCCGGGAGTTCCTCGATCATCCGCCCTCCTGTACCGGACGAAAGATTCCGCTACGGACTATACAGCGCACAGCCCGGCCAGTACGCTCGCCTGAAGCGGACGAAAAACTCCGCATTGAGCTCGCAGCAACGGAAGCAACAGAAGGAGGCAGCCCGATGAGTACCAGCGACCCGATTCCCCCGGACGACCTCCGCCGCACGCTGACGGTCGCCGCCCCCGACGATCCGGCCCTGACCCACCTGTCGGTGGCCGGCGACACCTACACGATCCTGCTGACCGGCGAGGACACGGCCGGCCGCTTCACTCTCATCGACATGTTCGTCCCGCCCGGCGGGGGCCCGCCCCCGCACCGCCACGACTTCGAGGAGACGTTCATCGTCCTGGAAGGGCAACTCGACGTCACCTTCCGCGGCAGCACCCGGACCGCCAGTGCCGGGACGACGGTCAACGTGCCCGCCAACGCCCCGCACCAGTTCCGCAACATTGCCGCCGAAGCCGCCCGCCTGCTGTGCGTGTGCTCCCCGCCCGGCCAGGAAGAGTTCTTCGCCGCCGTCGGCGACCGGGTCGCGGGCCGCACCGCGCTGCCTCCCGGCCTGGACGCCGCCGCCCTGGCCGCGCGCATGGCGAAAGCCGAGCAGTTGTCCCTGCGCTACCGTACTGAGCTCCTGCTGCCCTGAGCTGGCTAGCGGTCGCGGAGGTGCTGCCAGAGCCGGGGCAGCAGCCCGGTCCCGGCCGCGCGCCACGCGGCGATCTCGTCCCCGGTCAGCGGGGTGACCGGCCCGGCGGCGCGGGCGGCCAGGAAGATCTCACAGCCCGCGGCGAGCAGCCACATCCGGGTCACGGCCAGGCCGGGGGTGTCGCCCAGGGTGAGCGCGCCGTTGCCGCGCAACAGCAGCGCCTCCCCGGCGGGCAGGGCGCGGGCCGCCTGCCCGGCCAGGTCCGGCGAGCGCAGCAGCGTGGCCCGGTCGTGAACCGGGACCGACTCCCCCAGCCAGGTGGCCTGCCCGTGCAAAGGCAGCAGCTCCGAGGTGACCGCGGCGGCGGCGAAGGCGGCCGGCGGCTGGGCCCGGGCGATGGCGGCGGCGTCGGGACGGGCCCGGTAGAGCGCCAGGTGCGCCCATGCCTCGGCCGGGGCGTGCGGCGGCAGTGCGGTCGCGGTCAGCGGCACCTCGACCAGGCTGGCCTCGGTCACCGTGGCCAGGTCGGCGGCGGGCGTGATGAGCATCGACGTCCCGGCCCGGGCCGACACGTGCCCGAAGCTGGTCACCAGCCCGAGCCGGGCCAGCACGCGCGCCGCCTCGGCGACCTCGCCGGGCAGCTCGGGCCCGGTGACCTCGCCCGGCGGATCGGCCCCGGCGCGCTCGCCCGGCCGCGCTGCTCCCGCGGCTTCCCCGCGCACACCCGCCGCGGAGATCCCGCCCCGCGGGCCGGCCCGGCCGGCCCCCATCTGGCTCGCGCTCTTCCCAGTCGGTCGCATCACCCCTAAACTGTATGCAGTTTTACCCAGCAACGGGAAGGGGAAGCGCCGTGATCTCAGGGCTGCATCACTACGCGCTGGAGGTGCCCGACCTCGCGGTGGCCGAGGGGTTCCTCCAGGACTTCGGCCTGGAGACCGGGGAGAAGGACGGCTCGCTGGTCGCCCAGTGCCCGGGCCGGAGCCAGGAGCAGGTGCGGCTGCTCGAGGCCCCGGCCAAGCGGCTGCACCACGTCGCGTTCACCCTTCGGCCGGGCACGCTGGACAGCGTCCGGGAGGCGCTCGAGCGGGCGGGCACGCCGGTCATCGAGCCGCCGCCGGGCGCCGCCCAGGACGGCCTGTGGGTCCGCGACCCGGACGGCACTCCGGTGCAGCTGCTGGACGAGGCCCCGGCGCCGCCCCGGCCGGTGCCCGAGGTGCCGGTCAACATCGGCGGCTCCCGGCAGCGGGTCGGGGTGGCGCAGTGGCGGCTGCTCACCGAGGACGTGCTGCCGCGCCGGCTCGGGCACACGCTGCTGTTCACGGCGCAGCCGCAGGAGATGACCGAGTTCTACACCGGCGTGCTGGGCCTGCGGGTGAGCGACCGGATCCGCGGGCTGGTGACGTTCCTCAACGCCGGGCCGGGCGACCATCACGTGTTCGGCTTCATCGCCAGCAGCCACCGGGGCTTCCACCACGCCAGCTTCGAGGTGCCGTCCATCGACGCCATCGCGCTGGGCGCGGACCGGATGCAGGCCCGGGGCCGGGCGGCGGGGTGGGGCCTCGGGCGGCACACCATCGGCTCGAACTTCTTCCACTACAACCCCGACCCGTGGGGCTCGTGGATCGAGTGGTTCTCCGACATCGACCAGATCGACGACTGCTGGGTGGCTGGCGAGTGGGAGGTGCCGCCGCACCTGTGGGGCGCGCCGCCGCCGGCGACGTTCCTGGCCAACGCCGAGCCCGCCGGGTAGCGCGGCCCGCCGAGTCGCAGCCCGCCGGGCTTCCCCCATTGCCTTCCTCACGTGAACTGCATACAGTTTTAAACTGCATACACTCCGCAGATATTCTTCGCGGTCGCGTCGTCTCCCGACGGACCGCCTCCGATGAGGGAGGGCTCCATGAGCCGGGACGTCGCTCAGGTATTCGCCGACATTGATTCCTTCGACCCGGACCGGTTCGTGGCCCACCTGACCGAGGACGCCCGGTTCCGGTTCGGCAACGCGGACCCGGTGACCGGGCGGGCGGCGATCAGAGAGGGGGTGGCCGGGTTCTTCTCCAGCATCGACGGCCTCACCCACCACATCAGGAACGTCTACGAGGCGGGCGACACGGTCATCGCCCAGATCGACGTGGAGTACGTCCGCAAGGACGGCAAGACGGTGACCGTGCCGAACGCCGACATCCTGGTCTACGAGGGCGACCTGGTCCGGGACTGGCAGATCTACATCGACGTGACCCCGGTCTTCGCCTGACCGAGCCAGGAACGACTGCGGAGCGAGTCCGATGATCACGCTCACCGACATCGCCTACGTCCGGTCCGGCGTGGCCGACCTGGACGCCGCCACCCGGTTCGCCACCGACATCGTCGGGCTCGAGCTGGCCGCCCCGACCGAGGACGGGGTCGCCCACCTGCGCGCCGACCACCGCCACCACTGCCTGGCCCTGGTCCAGGGCCCGTCGGGCGTGCTGGCCTCGGGGTTCAGCGTGCGCGACACCGACGCGCTGGCGGCGGCCGAGACCGAGCTGGAACGCTCCGGGTTCACGGTGCACCGGGGCTCGGCGGCGCAGGCCCGGTCCCGCCGGGTCCGGGAGTTCATCGCCTTCGACGACCCGTTCGGCAACCGGCTGGAGCTGGTCAGCCAGCAGGAGACGATCACCCGGCCGGTCGCGTTCACCCGGCCGGCCGGGATCACCGAGTTCGGGCACCTGTGCCTGGACGCGCCGGACGTGCACGAGGCCTACCGGTTCTGGAGCACCCGGTTCAACGCCCGGGTGTCGGACTGGATCGGCGACGCGGCCTGCCTGATCAGGATCGACCCGGTGCACCACAAGCTGGCCGTGTTCCGCGGCGACCACCCGGGCCTGTGCCACATGAACTTCCAGGTGGCTGCCATCGACGACGTGTTCCGGAACTGGCACTTCCTGGTGGAGCACGGCGTGGAGATCGAGATGGGGCCCGGCCGGCACCCGCAGTCCACCGCCGTCTTCCTGTACTTCCTGGGCCCGGAGGGCTTCACCTACGAGTACTCGTTCGGGGTCCGCCGGATCGAGGACGAGGCGGCCTGGGTGCCGCGCACCTTCGATCCGGGGGAACCGGGCTCCATCGACATGTGGCTCGGCCCGACCACCCGCCCGATCACCCAGCGCCAGGCCTCCCGAGACGCCGAGGCCGCCCCGGCCGGAAGGACGACATGACCAGCCCGACGCTGACGGCCGCCCCGCTGGACGTGGCCGGCGTGCCCACGGCCGTCATCGACACCGGCACGCCCGCCGACCCCGACGGTCCTCCGCTGCTGCTGCTGCACGGCTCGGGGCCGGGCGTGACCGCGCTGGCCAACTGGCGCCCGGTGATCCCGGCGCTGAGCGCCGCCCGCCGGGTCATCGCCCCGGACCAGCTCGGCTTCGGCGGCACCGCGACCGGCGAGCCGCGGCGCTTCGGCCGGGCCGCGTGGACCGAGCACGCGCTCGCCCTGCTGGACACCCTCGGGGTGCCCGCGGTGGACATCATCGGCAACTCCATGGGCGGGGCCATCGCGCTGTCCATGGCCGCCGCCCGCCCGGCCGCGGTGCGCCGCATTGTGCTGATGGGGTCGATGGGCGTGGCCATGGCCCTGCCGTTCGGCCTGGACACGGTCTGGGGCTACACCCCGGGCGTGCCGCAGATGCGCGAGGTGATCGGCCTGTTCGCGCACAACCGGGCGCTGATCACCGACGACCTGATCGAGCTGCGCTACCAGGCCAGCCTGCATCCCCCGGTGCGCGATTCCTGGGCCGCCATGTTCCCGCCGCCGCGGCAGCGCTGGGTCGACGACCTGGCCCTGTGCGGGGGCGAGCTGGCGGGCATCGGCGTCCCGGTGCTGCTGGTGCACGGCCGCGACGACCGGGTGGTGCCGTGGCGGGAGTCCTCGGCCCAGCTCGTCGACCTGCTGCCGGACTCGCGGCTACACGTGCTGTCCGGCTGCGGCCACTGGACCATGATCGAGAAGACGGCCGACTTCCTCGCCGTCGTCCAGCCCTTCCTGTCCGCTCCGGACCGACCCTGAGCCGCGGCGGTCGATCAAGGCGACCGCGCTCGGCACCGCCACCGGCACGTAGTCCGGCGCGCAGTCGGCCAGCACCCGCAGCGCGGTGCGCTCCAGATGGTGGGCGATCCCGGTGAGCGCGCCCGCCTCGTCGCCGTCGGCCAGCGCGGCCAGGATCCCGGCGTGCTCGGTGTCGCCCGCCGCCTGCCAGCTGCCCGGGTCGGAGAGCTGGTAGATGCGGATGTAGCGGGTGGTCCGGTCGGCGAACGCGGTGAGCTGCCGCTGCAGCGTCTCCCCGGCCCCCGCGGTGAGCACCCGGTGGTAGTCGGCGTGCGCGGCGAACCAGGCCGCGAAGTCCCCGCCGCGCGCGGCCCGGCGCATCGCGGTGAGCAGCCGCCGGGCCTCCTTCCTGGACGCCGCCCCGAAGCGCCCGATGGTCATGGCCAGGGCCAGGGTCTCCAGCAGGATCCGGCTGGCGTACACGTCGTCGAGCTCCTGCGGGTCCAGGCCGGCCACCCGGGTGCGCTGGTTCGGCTCGATCTCGACCAGGCCCTCCTCCTGGAGCATCCGCAGCACCTCGCGCAGCGGCGTGCGGCTGATGCCGAGCTGGCGGGCCAGGGTGACCTGGGACAGCTTGGTGCCCGGGGTCAGCGTGCCGTCGAGGATGCATTCGCGCAGGTAGGCATGGACATGCGGGATGGCCTGGCGGGCCTCAGGCAGGTCGACCTTGTGGATGTCCGGGACCTCGACGACGCGGGGCATGATCCCATTGTCCCCGATCCCCGACGAGCTGCATACACTTTCGTCCCGCGGCGCGTCGGCCGCCCCAGAAACTGCATGCACTTTTGGGCGTCAGCCTCTTGTCACTCCTTAACAAACTGCATACAGTTTTGGCATGACAGTCCCGCCAGCCGAAGCGCCCGAACTGCTGGGGCGGGACTACTGGCTGGTCGTGTCCACCCCGCTGGCCAGCACTGACCAGGCCGCCATCGAGTCCCGCGTCGGCGAGCACGTCCGCTGGCTGCTGGGCCTGGAGCGGGAGCACGTCGTGGTCATGTCGGGCCCGCTGCTGTCCGGCCCTGGCACCAGTCCCGGCTCGGGCGTGACCGTGCTCCGGGCCGCCGGCGCCGCCGAGGCGGAAGCCATCGCCGCGCAGGACCCGTTCGTGCGGGCCGGGCTGCGCACCTTTGCCGTCTACCAGTGGCGGGTCAATGAGGGCAGCATCGGCATCCAGCTCTCTCTGGGCACCGGCACCTACGACTGGAAGTGACACCGATGCAGCGAGTAGGCATGATCGGCCTGGGCCAGATGGGCCTTCCCATCGCGCGCAACCTGATGGACGCCGGCTTCGCGGTCACCGGCTTCCGGCGCAGCGGCTCCCCCGACCTGGCCGCCGCGGGCGGGACGGTGGCGGCCTCCCCGGCCGAGGTGGCGGCCGGCGCCGACGTGCTGCTGTCCATCGTGCCCGACGCCGCCGCGGTGACCGAGGTCATCTGCGGGCCGGCCGGCACGCTCACCGCGCTGCGCCCCGGCACCGTGCACATCGAGATGAGCACCATCGACGTGGCCGAGAAGGCCCGGCTGCGCGACGCGGTCCGGCAGGCCGGCGGGGACCTGCTGGACTGCCCGATCAGCGGCAGCCCGGCCATGGTCGCGCCGCGCCGGGCCACCACGTTCGCCTCCGGTGAGGCGGCCAGCGTGGACGCGGTGGCCGCGGTGCTGGCCGCCGTGTCCGGCCCCTGGGTCTACACGGGCGAGTTCGGCACCGGCGCCCGGATGAAGTACATCGCCAACCTGCTGCTGGCCGTGCACACCGTGGCCGCCGCCGAGGCGCTGACGCCTGGCCCGGCGCAGCGGCCTGGACGTGGACCTGGTGCTGCGCACCCTGGACGGCTCCATCGCCGAGTCGGCCATCTGGCGGCAGCGCGCCCCGGTGATGGCCCGCCGCGCCTGGTCGCCCGCCCCCGGCCCGGTGCGCACCCTGCACCCGATCCTGGAGCAGATCGAGGACTGCGCCGCCGCGGCCGGGCTGACCACGCCGGTGTTCGCCGCGGCCAAGGAGGTCTTCGACCAGGCCCTGGCCGACGGCTGGGGCGACCTGGACATCGCCTGCGTGTACGACTTGATTGCTGGCCCGCCCGCCCCACCCACGGGCCTGTCCGCCCTGCCCTCGGGAGGCCCCTCATGACGTGGTCGCTGGCCACCTACCGGCACGACGGCATCGACGGCCTGGCGGTGCTGCGCGCCGACGGCTCCCTGGTCGCGCCGGTCGAGCTCAAGCAGTGGGCCAGCATGCTGGAGCTGGTCGACGACTGGCCCGCGGCGGAGCCCGTGCTGCGCGGGCTGGACGTGGACGCGGCGCCGCCCGCCGCGCACGACGCCCCGCTCGAGCTGCTGGCCCCGCTGCGCTGGCCCCGCAAGGTGGTCTGCGCGGGGGTCAACTACCGGCGGCACATGCAGGAGATGGGCGGCGAGATCCCGGCCGAGGGCTGGCGGCCGTTCTTCTTCCTCAAGGCCCCGACCACCTCGGTTATCGGCCCCCATGACCCGATCGTGGTCCGCGCCCCCGAGCGGGCCCGCTACGACTGGGAGGCCGAGCTGGCCGCGGTCATCGGGGTCGGCGGCCGGGACATCCCGGTGGCCGATGCCCTGGCCCACGTGGCCGGCTACTGCGTGGCCAACGACGTGACCGCCCGCGGGCTGCACCGCCGCCAGGCCGTGCCCGCCGAGGCGTTCACCTACGACTGGTTCGCGGCCAAGTCCGCGGACGGCTCGCTGCCGCTCGGCCCGGGCATCACCCCGGCCTTCCAGGTCCCGGACCCGCAGGCGCTGCGCGTCCGGCTGTGGGTCAACGGCGAGCTCCAGCAGGACGACACCACCGCCGACATGGTGTGCACCGTGGCCGAGCTGGTCGCGGCGGCCAGCGAGGTGGTCACCCTGGAGCCGGGCGACGTGATCCCGACCGGGACGCCGGCCGGGGTGGGCGCGGCCCGCGGGCGGTACCTGCGGCCCGGCGACGTGGTCCGGGTCTGCATTGACGGGCTCGGCACCATCGAGAACTCCGTGATCGACCCGCCTGCGTGATTGAACCCCCGGGAGGAACGCCATGATCTTCGTGACCCACCAGCTGCCGGTCAACGTGCCGGGCGAGCCGGACCTGGACCGGGCCGCGGTCTGGGACGGGCTGGTACTCAAGGCCAACAACGCGCTGCCGTTCGTGCCCAGCATGACGTTCTGCGAGGTCACCGGGCGGCTCAGCGACACGGTGTTCGACCGGGACATCGACTTCCGCGGCCAGCGCTTCACCGAGCGGATCACGCTGGAGGCCCCGCACCGGGTGGTGTTCACCCGCACCGCCGGCCCGGTGCTGGGCACCATCGCCAACGAGATCGAGGACACGGCGCAGGGCCTGACCCTGCGGTTCAGCTTCGCGCTGGTGGTGGCCGGGGTGGCGGGCGGCACGGCCGCCGAGCAGGAGTACGCCGACTCGATGACCGGCGACTACCTCAAGGCGGTGGCCGCGACGCTGAACGCGATGCGCCGCCTCGCCGCGTCCGGCGCCGCCGAGCCGTCGGGCACGCGGGCCTGAGGCGGCGGGGACGGGTCCGCCCGGACCACCTTTGTTAGGGATATCGAAACTGAAGGGGACTGACATGTCTGTGACCTCGGCGGCGGACCCAATCGCGGTGACGCCGATCATCGACGAGCCGCTGCGCGCGAAGATCACCGCGGCGCTGGCCGGGACGTTCAGCGGCGACATCATCGGCCCGGACGACGAGGCCTTCGGCCAGGCGCGGCTGGTGTGGAACGCCATGATCGACCGGCGGCCGGGGGTGATCCTGCGCTGCGCCAGCACCGCGGACGTGGTGGCGGCGGTCAACGTGGCCCGCGAGCACGGGCTGCCGCCCGCGGTCCGCTGCGGCGGGCACTCGGTGGCGGGCAAGGCGACCTGCGAGGGCGGCCTGGTCATCGACCTGAGCGGGCTGCGCGAGGTGACGGTGGACGCCGAGCGCAAGCTGGTGCACGCGGGCGGCGGCTGCCTGCTGGGCACGGTGGACGCGGCCACCGCGCCGCACGGGCTGATCGTGCCGGCCGGCATCATGTCGGAGACCGGGGTGGCCGGGCTGGCCCTGGGCGGCGGCATCGGCTGGTTCTCCCGCAAGCACGGCCTGACCTGCGACCAGTTCGTCGCGCTGGAGGTCGTGCTGGCCAGCGGCGAGGTGGTCGAGGCGTCGGCCGGGCAGCACCCGGAGCTGTTCTGGGCGCTCAAGGGCGGCGGCGGCAACTTCGGCATCGTCACCCGGTTCACGTTCCGCGCGCAGGACTTCGGCCCGCTGATGCGTATCGGCGTCTCGCTGTACGACGAGGAGCACGCGGCCGCGGCGCTGCGCGACTACGCCGCCCTGGTGCCCACGCTGCCGCGCACGGTGGGCTGGCACGCGGCGCTCAAGCACGACATGCCGCCGCAGCCGTTCGTGCCGCCGGAGCTGGTCGGCCGGCGGGTGGTGATGCTGTTCTCGATGTGGCTGGACGACGCCGAGGACCCGGAGGGGGCGGCGATGATCGACCGGCTGTGCGACGTCGGCGAGCCGATCCTGAAGGCCTCGACGGTGGTCCCGTTCGCGGGGGTGGTGCAGCACCTGATCGACGAGGAGTTCGCGGACGGGCACCGGTACTACACCAAGGAAGCGCACGTGGCCGAGCTGGGCAGCGAGGCCATCGACAAGCTGGTCGACTTCTGGTCGGACATGCCGATGGAGGGCGAGGTCGAGATCATCGGCCTGGGCGGGGCCATCGGCGACGTGGCCGAGGACGACGCCGCGTTCGCGAACCGCGGCTACCTGCTGTGGCTGAACTTCGCGATGCGCTGGGACGATCCGGCCCTCGACGAGGAGTACATCGACCGGACCCGGCGGATCGTGGCCGACCTGAAGCCGTGGACGGGCCAGGGCATCTACGTCAACATGCTGAACTTCGACGAGATGGACCGGGTGGTGGAGGCGTTCGGCGGCCCGGAGAAGTACGCCCGCCTGGCCCGCATCAAGGCCCAGTACGACCCGGCCAACCTCTTCCGCATCAACTACAACATCCCGCCCGCCCAGCCGACCGGCTAGCCGCCGGACAGGAAGATCGAGCCGAGGTGGGTGAAGTGCGCGGCCAGTGACATGCCGCGCCGGACCGGGACCGCGGCGGTCAGGCCGCCGGTGAGCACCAGCCAGCCCGGCTCGATGGCCAGGCCGCGGCGGCCCAGCTCGTTGGCGGCCAGGGCCAGGGCCTGGGCCGGGTGACCGTGCGCCGCCGCCCCGGTGGCTGAGTCGGTGATCTCGCCGTCCACCTCGAGCAGGCACGCCTCCAGCGACAGGTCCAGGCCCCACGGCGCGACCGCCACCGGGCCGGTCACCAGCCCGCCGGCGGGTTCGTCTGCCGCCGCGTCCGGCCCGGCCGGGGCGTCCCGGACCCGGCTGTCGCTGATCTCCAACCCGCCGAGCACTGAGCCCACCGCGCTGAGCGCGGCCGCCGCCGTTACTCCCGGCCCGGCCAGCCGCTCGTGCATCACGAACACGATCTGCGGCGCGGCCCGCGGCTCGACGAGCCGGTCCTGCGGCACCGGCGCGCCGGGCGCCAGCACCATGTCGTCGGTCAGCCACCCGGCCAGCGGGCCATCGCCGCCCGCCGGTCCCACCCGCACCCCGGCCAGCCGCGCGCTCACGCCGGCACCGCCCGCTCCCCGGCCCGCGCGGCCGCTGCCTCCTGCTCCCGCAGCAACTCCAGCGCCACGTCGATGATCATGTCCTCCTGGCCGCCCACGTAGCCCGCCTCGCCGACGCGCTGCAAGATCGTGTGCGCGGGCACGCCGTACCGCTCGGCCGCCCGCTGCGCGTGCAGCAAGAACGACGAGTACACCCCCGCGTAGCCCTGCACCACCGAGGACCGGTCCATCCACGGCAGCCGCGGGATGATCGGCCGGACCACCTCCTCGGCCGCGGCCAGCACGCCCGGCACGTCCACCCCGGTCCGGATGCCCAGCCGGTCGAACGTGGCCGCCAGTACCTCGGTGGGCGCGTTCCCGGCCCCGGCGCCCAGCGCGCACAGCGCTCCGTCGATCTGGGTCGCGCCCCCCTGATAGGCCAGCACCGAGTTGGCCACGCCCAGCGACAGGTTCTGGTGCCCGTGGAAGCCCACCTGCGCGTCGCCGGCCAGCTCGGTCACCAGGGCGCGGACCCGGGCCTGCGCCTCGGCCAGTACCAGCGCCCCGGCCGAGTCGACCACGTAGACGCACTGCGCGCCCGCGTCGGCCATGATCCTCGCCTGCCGGGCCAGCCCGTCCGGGTCCACCCGGTGGGCCAGCATCAGGAAGCCAACCGTCTCCATGCCCAGGTCCCGCGCGGCCTGGAAGTGCTGCACCGACACGTCGGCCTCGGTGCAGTGGGTGGCGATCCGGGCCACCGACGCGCCCGCCTGGTGGGCCGCGCGCAGGTCGTCCGCGGTGCCCACGCCGGGCAGCAGCAGCACCGCGATCCGGGCCCGGCGAGCCTCGGCCGTCGCGGCCGCGATCAGGCTGATCTCGTCGGTCCCCGAGAACCCGTAGTTGAACGACGAGCCGCCGAGCCCGTCGCCGTGCGAGACCTCGATGACCTCGACCCCGGCCCCGTCCAGCACTCACGACCACCTGGCGCACCTGGCCCTCGGTGAACTGGTGGGCCATGGCGTGCGAGCCGTCGCGCAGCGTGGAGTCGGTGATCCGCACGTCCCGAGTGCCTGAAGTCATCGTGCCACCTCGTCTACGGCCGCCGTGGCCAGCAACTCGCCCACCCGGGCCGCCGCGGCCGTCATGATGTCCAGGTTCCCGGCCCACGGCGGCAGGTAGTCCCCGTTGCCGCGCACCTCGAGGAACAGCGCCACCCGGGCCGTGCCGTCCCAGGCGTCGCGCGGCGGGTCGAACTGCGGCTCGGCCCGCAGCCGGTAGCCCGGCACGTAGCGGGCCACCTCCGCCACCATGGCCTGCACCGACGCGGTGATCGCCGCCTGGTCGGCGTCCGGGCTGATCGCGCAGAACACCGTGTCACGCATGATCATCGGCGGCTCGACCGGGTTGAGGATGATGATGGCCTTGCCCCGGCCCGCCCCGCCGACCCGCTCGATGGCCCGCGCCGTGGTCACCGTGAACTCGTCGATGTTGGCCCGGGTGCCCGGCCCGGCCGACCGCGACGCGATCGACGCCACGATCTCCGCGTACGGCACCGGCGTCACCGCCGACACCGCCGCGACCAGCGGGATCGTCGCCTGCCCGCCGCAGGTGATCATGTTGAGGTTGGCGCGTCGCGGTGCTCCTCCAGGTTGACCGGCGGGCAGACCAGCGGCCCGACCGCGGCCGGGGTCAGGTCCACCGCCCGGATCCCGGCCCGCGCGAAGCGCGGCGCGCTGGCCAGGTGGGCGCGGGCCGAGGTCGCCTCGAAGACCAGGTCCGGCAGCGTCGGCCGGCCGAGCAGCCAGTCCACGCCGCCCGCCGAGGCCTCCACCCCGAGCGCGCGGGCCCGGGCCAGCCCGTCCGATTCCGGGTCCACGCCGACCATGTACCGCACCGTGATCCGGTCGCTGCGGCCCAGCTTGGCCAGCAGGTCGGTGCCGATGTTCCCGGGCCCGACGATCGCGGCCGTGACTGTGCTCAACGTGGCTCACCTCTTGCTGTTATCAACTTCTTGCTGTTATCAGTAGCCGACACGCTGAGCCGCCGGACCGGTCAGTCGCGAACCGCGCGGTCACCCGGCCCAGCCCCGCGAACGTGGCCGTCACCGTGTCCCCGGCCCCCACCGCGATGGCCGCCGTCACCGACCCCGGCAGCACCACCTGGCCCGCCTCCAGCCCCACCCCGCGCTCGCCGATCGTGTTGGCCAGCCAGACCAGCGAGGTCAGCGGCGAGCCCGAGCACCGCCCCGCCCGCCCCGGTCCCGGCCAGCACGCCGTTGCGGTGCAGCGTGCAGCCCGCCAGCCGCAGGTCCGCCCCCGTCAGCGCCGTCGGCGGCCCGCCCAGCACCACGCCCGCCGACGAGGCGTTGTCCGCGATGGTGTCGGCCAGGCCGATCTTCCAGTCCCGGATCCGCGAATCGATCAGCTCCAGCGCGGGCAGCACGTAGGCCGACCGCGCTGATCGCCTCCGTGACCGCACCCCCGGCCCCTTGAGCGGCCGGGCCAGCACGAACGCGATCTCCGGCTCCGCCCGCGGCTGGAGGAAGCGGGACGCCGGGATGCGCTCGTGCTCGAGCCAGAACATCCCGTCCGTCAGATGCCCGTAGTCCGGCTGGTCCACGCCGAACTGGCGCTGCATGGCGGCCGAGGTCAAGCCGACCTTGTGCCCCGCGATCTGCGCCCCGGCCGCCTGCCAGTGGCGGACCTGGAGCACCTGGATGGCGTACGCGTCCGCCACGCTCAGCCCGGGATACGTGCTGGTCAGCGGCTCGACCGGGATCCGGCTCGCGTACGCCTCCAGCAGCGACCCGGCGATCTGCGCGCGTTCCGGCTCGATCACGGCTGCCTGCTCCCTCGGCTGGTCGGAGCCACCACGGCCGGCATGCGGGCCTCCCCAAACTGTATGCACTTTAGCAGTTCAGGGGAAGGCCCCCGGGCCAGGGAAAAGAACACGAGCCGCTAACACATGAACTCAGCCGGGCGGCCGCCCGCCACCAGCTCCCGTCACCGGCCAGCCCCGCTGACGCGGCCCCTCACCAGGCCCGGCGCGTCACCAGACGAACTGCGCCCCGCCGTCGATGTCGAAGGTCGCGCCGTCCAGGGCCGTGTTGCTCATGATGTGGACGGCCAGCGCCGCTATGTCCGCCTGCCCGACCACGCGGCGGATCGGCAGCGTCCGGCGCAGCTCCTCGCGGCGCGCCTCGAGCTGATCCCCCAGCAGCGTGGCCGACAGTGGCGTGTCCACGAAGCCGGGCGCGATGAGGTTGACGCGCACCGGCGCGACCTCCAGCGCCAGGGCGGCCGCGAACGGTCCCGACGCCGCGGTGGCCGCCGACGCGATGCCGAGCCCGTGCCCGACTCGCCGGCCGCCGGTCCCGCTCATGAAGATCAGCGTGCCGCCGGGCCGCATCCTGGGCGCCGCGTTGCGGGCCACCTCCAGCGCCTGCACGATGTGCTGGCTGAGCGCCTGGCGCACGGCCTCGGCGTCCATCTCCAGCAGCGGCCCGTAGTGCGGGCCGCCCGTCGTGAGCATCACGTGGTCGATCGGCCCCGGCAGGTCCTTGAAGAACTGCGCCACGGCGGCCGGGTCGCCGGCGTCGAAGGCCGCGCTGTACCGCGCGCCCAGCTCCTCGGCCGCTGCCCGGAGCCGGTCGGGATTGCGCGCGGCCAGGATGACCTCGGCCCCCTCGGCCCTGGCCCGCCGCGCCGTCTCCAGCCCCATGCCGGAGCTGCCGCCGATGACCACGACGGTCTGGCCGGCCAGTTCCGGCTGGCGCTGCCCGGCCGGGGCCGGGGTTGCGCTGGTCATGAGCCACCCACCGCGGCCAGGTTGGCCATCTGCGCGTTCACCGGCCGGCGCGGGTGCGGCATGTCGATGATCGCCATGTTGAGCTCCTTCAGCGCCGCGTCGTAGATCCCGAGAAGCTCGGGAACGGCTGGATCGTGTCGCGCAGCACGTCGAGCGGCACCCGGGCGCGGATCGCCAGCGTGGCCTGCTGCAGCCACTCGCCGGCCTCGGGCCCGAGCGCGTAGGCGCCGGTCAGCCGCTCGCCGTCGCTGAGCAGCGTCAGGAACCCGTTGGACTCGGCGTAGGCGTGGGTGTAGGTCGCGGTCTTCGGCACCTCCGACAGCGGCGCGGTCCCGCTGAACTGCGCCTCGGTCGCGCCGACCGCGGCGGCCTGCGGATCGGTGTAGGTGACCCGCGGCACGGCCTCGTAGTTGGCCGGGCGCGGCTCGCCGAGGATGTTGGCCGCGACCACGTCGCCCTGGTACTCGCCGACGTGGGTCAGCGGCCAGATGCCGGTGACGTCGCCGATCGCCCACAGCCGCTCGCCCGCGCGCAGGTGCTCATCGACCGGAATCGCCGTGCGGGTTGGCCTCGACGCCGACGGTCTCCAGCCCGATGCCCGTCGACCCGCGGACGCCGGCCGGTGGCCACCAGCAGCCGGTCGCCGCGCAGCTCCGCGGCCGCCGTCGAGCTCCAGCACGAACTCCTCGCCGTCCCGCCGCGCCGCGGTGGCGTGCTTCGCCGAGCACCAGCTCGATGCCGTCCCGGCGCAGCGCCTCGCCGAGCGCGTCGCCCAGCGGCGCGGCCTCGCGGGGCAGCACCCGGTCGGCGCCCTCGACGATCACCGCCTCGCCGCCGAGCCGGCGGACGACCTGCGCGAGCTCGACGCCCGCCGCCCCGCCGCCGAGCACGAGCAGGCGGCGCGGCACCGCCTTCATGCTGGTCGCCTCGCGGGTCCCCCAGACGCCGTCCAGCTCGCGCAGGCCCGGCACCGGCGGCACGAACGGCGCCGGCCCGGTGGCCACCACGACGTGCTCGGCGGTGTGGCGGACGCCGTCGACCTCGACCACGCCCGTGCCGGCCAGCCGGCCGGTGCCGCGCAGCAGGTCGATGCCACGGCTCGGCCAGCCACTGCTCCTGGCCGGCGTCGGAGTAGTTCGAGACCATGTAGTCGCGCCAGGCCAGCGCCGCCTGCACGTCGACCTGCGCGTCGCCGCCGGCCTCGCGCGCGCCGTGCGACCGCCTCGCCCGGGCGCAGCAACGTCTTGGACGGGATGCAGGCCCAGTACGAGCACTCGCCGCCGACCAGCTCGCGCTCCACCACCGCGACGCGCAGGCCGCCCTCGGCGAGCGCCGCCGGCGCAGTGCTCGCCCGGCGCGCCGCCGCCGAGGACGATCACGTCGTAGTCATGGTCCGTGCTCATCACTACCTCCGTCGGCTGGCTACGGGACGACGATGTGCTTGACATCCGCCATGTAACGCCCGGCGGCCGCGGCGGCATCATCCGGGGCACTGCCGCGCTGGCGAGCGTCCATGTACGCCGCGTACCAGTCCCACCAGTCGTGCTTCGGGGCCACCGCCTCGAAGCGGCCGTGGCGCTCGGACGTCTCGTGCAGGAGGCCGGACAGCTCCCCGACGTCGGTCCCCCAGACCCGGCCCGGCAGCCGCTGCGTGATCTGCTGGAGCAGGAAGGTGTTCCCGTCCGGATCGGCGAACGCGGCGAAGCTGCGGTAGGTGCCGCCGTTCGGGTCCGGGCCGGGCTGGCGCCGGTCGCCGCCCGGGCCCAGGCCGTGCCACAAGTCGCTGACCTGCGCGCCGTGGCTGAGCAGCGCGGTGCGGGCGGCCTCGATGTCCTCGACGATCAGGTAGACGTCGCGCACCGAGCCGGGCTGGGTGGTGGTGATGCCGGTGCCGAACTGGATCGAGGCGGGGGACTCCGGCGGGGTGAACTGGATGATCCGGTGGTCCGCATCCACGTTGATGTCGGCGTCCAGGCGCCAGCCCAGGCCCTGGTAGAAGGCCTTCGAGCGATCAGGGTCGGCCACCGGCAGGACGACGACCTCCAGCAGCATGTTCACGGTGTCGTCCGCCATCCCTGCTCCCCTCAGTCGCTATATGACTAAATCAATCTGGAAAGTCTGGTCTGAGCCGGTACCGGATCCGCGCGAGCGAGCCGGGAAGAGCGTAGCCGGACAGTCGGATGCCGCCCGGACCGCGTTCATGATTCCCGCTACGGCTCGGCAGATAACCAGTGTTACGGGAGAAATAACGCAGACGGCGCCGGCCGCTTCTTGCTGTTATCAGAGTCGGCCCACGGGCGGCGTGTCTGGCCCGCGGCCGGCGGCGCCTAGCCGGGAGCGGCTCGCTTACGCGCCTCGGCGATCGTCCAGGCAGCATTGACCAGGCCGATGTGGCTGAACGCCTGCGGGAAGTTGCCGATCATCTGGCCGTCGTGCGGATCGACCTCCTCGGCCAGCAGGCCGACGTCGCTGACCGCGGCGATGGCCCGCTCGAAGGTCGCGGTGGCCGCGTCGACCTGGCCCGCCAGCGCCTGGGCCTGGGCCAGCCAGAACGTGCAGAGCAGGAAGGTGCCCTCGTCGCCGGCCAGCCCGTCGCGGGCCAGGTACCGGTACACCAGGCCGCGCTTGTCGGTCAGCCGCGCCGCGGTCGCGTCGATGGTCGCCTTCATCCGCGGGTCCGTCGCGGGCAGGAACCCGGTGATGGCCAGCATCAGGTTGGACGCGTCCAGCTCCTCGCCGCCGAACGCCTGGGTGAAGGTCCCGGCGTGCTCGCTCCAGCCCCGGTCCAGGATGGCCGTCCGGATCTCGCCGCGGGCAGCGGTCCAGGCCGGCACCCGGTCCTCGGCCTCGAGCAGCGTGGCCAGCGCGATCGCCCGGTCCAGCGCCACCCAGCACATGAGCTTGGAGTACAGGAAGTGCCGCGGCTCGCCGCGGATCTCCCAGATCCCCTGGTCCGGCTCCTGCCACCGGGTGGCCGCGGTGTCGGCGGCGGCGGTCAGGAACTGCCGGGTTACCGGGTCCAGCTGGCCCAGCTTGTCGACCAGCCGCTGGGCGGCAATCAGCAGCTCGCCGTACACGTCGAGCTGCCGCTGGGTCCACGCGCCGTTGCCGATCCGGACCGGCCGGCTGCCCCGCCACCCGGCCAGGTGCGGCAGCTCCCGCTCGGTCAGGTCCCGCTCGCCGCCGATCCCGAACATGATCTGGAGGTCTGCCCCGGTCCGCGGCAGGCTGGCGGCGGCGTCGGCGAGGAAGACGAAGAACAGGCCGGCCTCGGTCGGGCAGGCCGCCACCCACAGCGCCTCCATGGTCAGGCTGGCGTCGCGGACCCAGGTGTAGCGGTAGTCCCAGTTGCGCTGGCCGCCCACCGTCTCGGGCAGCGAGGTGGTCGGCGCGGCCACGATCGCGCCGGTCCGGGCGAAGGTGAGCGCCTGGAGCACCCGCCCGGAGTGGTGCACCAGCTCCCGCCACGGGCCCTCGTAAGACTGGTGCAGGGCCGACCAGGACTGCCAGCCGGTCACCGCGTCGTCCAGCCGGGCGACGATGCCCGCGGCGGTCAGCGGCTCCAGCGGCGGCCCGGACATCAGCCCGTGGCTCAGCGCGAACACGGCCTCCTGCCCGGCGGTCAGCGTGAACCTGGCCGACGCGGCCGCGCCGTCCACGTCGAAGCGGGCCGAGGTGGACAGGAACAGCCGGTCCGCGCCACCCCTGGCGGTGATCCCGCCGGGAACCGGGATCAGGATCGGGTGGATGAGCCCGTACTCGGGCCGGGGCGCGTAGCTGACCTCGATCTCGATCTCGCCGCC
This sequence comes from uncultured Actinomycetota bacterium, assembly GCA_963730265.1. GTDB lineage: Bacteria > Actinomycetota > Actinomycetes > Streptosporangiales > Streptosporangiaceae > DASUBV01. The sequence goes on along the minus strand of CAVSRG010000009.1, from coordinate 888,133 downwards.
GGTGCAGGCCAGCCGGCGCAGCAGGATGCCCGGCGAGGCCTTGCCCAGCTCATGGCCCCGCTCCTCGGCGCCGAGGGCCATCGCGTCGGTCAGCACGGCGGTGCCGCCCGCGGCCTCGAACGTGGTCTCCAGCACCATCGTGCGGTCCAGGTACCGGCGGCGGACCTGGAATTCGCCGGCCGGCCGTATCGCGAAGCGGCCACCTGCCGGATCCAGCAGGCGACAGAACACCGACGGTCCGTCGAAGCGCGGGAAGCACAGCCAGTCGACCGAGCCATGCCGGCTGACCAGCGCTGCCGAGCGGCAGTCCGACAGCAGCGCGTACTCACCGATCGGCAAGCTGTCCATTCTGCTCCCTCTCCTGGCCGCCCTTTATCTTCCCCCTCATCCCCGCTTGCGGTACACCACATGCCGGCGCAGCGCGCCCTCGTCGACGTCCGGGTCCAGGAAATCCCCGGCGGGATCGCGGGTCATGCCGATCCGCTCTATCACGGCCTGCGAGCGCAGGTTCCTGGCCATGGTGACCGCGACGACCTCCGGCAGCCCGACGACGCCGAAGCCGTACTCCAGCGCGGCCAGCCCGGCCTCGGTGGCGTAGCCGTGGCCCCAGGCCGGCCGGGCCAGCCGCCAGGCCAGCTCGACCCCGCTGACCGGCATCTCCTCGTCCAGGGTGCGCAGGCCCGTGAAGCCGATGAACTCACCGGAGGCACGGACCTCCAGGGCCCAGAAGCCGAAGCCGTAGCGATCCAGGTCGTCCTGGTAGTTCAGCGCCCAGGCCTCGGCCTGCTCGAAGGTGAGCAGCGGGCCCAGGTACCGGCGGACCCTCGGATCGGCGTTCATCGCCGCCCAGGGCTCGAGATCGGATTCGCGCCAACCGCGCAGGATGAGTCGCTGCGTGCCGATCTCCGCCATCTGGCCAGCTTATTCTGGGCAACCCCGCGATGGCCCGGACTCGTATGGAGGGTGAGGAGGTACCCATGCCCCGATCACTTCGTGACGAGGAATTCTCGGTGTTCGTCCGGGCTCGCCGCATTGAGCTGCTCCGGTCGGCCTGCCTGCTGGCCGCCGGGGACACCCACCGTGCCGAGGATCTCGTCCAGACCGCCCTGGCCCGGCTGTACGTGGCCTGGCCCAGGGTACGGCGCTCGGGCACCCAGGCCGCCTATGCCTGGAGGATCATCGTCAACGCCCATCTCGACGAGGTCCGGCAGCCGCGCTGGCGCCGCGAGCACTACGTCCCCGATCCCCCCGACTCCCCCGGCGCGGGCCCGCCCGGCGCTCTTCCCGACGGCATCGACGGCGACCAGATCCGGGCCGCCCTGGCCGCCCTGCCACCCCGGATGCGCGCGGCGATCGTGCTGCGGCACTGGATGGACCTGAGCGTGGAGGAGACCGCGGGCCTCCTGCACTGCTCCGAGGGCACCGTCAAGAGCCAGACGGCTAAGGCCGTGGCCCGCCTGCGCGAGCTGCTGGCCGACGGCGCCGGAATCACCACCGAGAGGAGCCACTGATGAATGACGTGAAGGACCTGCTGGAGCGAGCGCTGGCCGATGGCCACGGCCCCGATCCGGCCCGGGGCGCGGAGCCCGCTGGTGACCTGGCCCGCGGCCGCGGCCTGCTGCGCCGCCGGCGGCTGATCGGGACGGCCGGCCTGACGGGCGCGGCCGTCGCCGTCGCCGCGGTGGTGGCGGCTGGCACCGGGGCCAGCCACGGGGGCGGCCCCGGCACCGCCCACCCGGCCACGCACGCGATCGCGCTGGTCGCCTACCGGGGCGCCCAGGCACCCGGCTACCAGGTCGCCGAGGTGCCCAGTGGCTGGGTCATCCAGGGCGGCAACGCCTTCGTGCTGGTCCTGGCCCCGCAGGGGGACAAGGACACCGACATCAACGCCTTCATCGGCAAGCTGGTGGTCATGCTCCAGTCGAAGGACGCCCACGGTCCCGGCCCCGGCACCTCCCAGCCAGTGGCCGGGCGGCCGGGCCGGTTCGACGTCCAGGGCAACACCGAGATCCTGACCTACCAGGACCAGGCCGGGGCCCAGGTGGTCATCCAGGCCCCGACCTTCCTGGGCTGGAACGGGGCGCGGCTGGCCCAGTTCGCGGCCGGGGTGCAGGTCCTGCACAACGCCCAGCAGGGCCGGGGCTAGCCTTCGGCTAGCCGGCCGCGAGGTCGGCCAGGCGGGTCAGGGACTGGCTGATGATCTCGCGCTGCGCGTCCAGGCGGGCGGCCTCGCGGTCGGGGATCTCGACGTGCACCGAGATCTCGGTCCCGGCGCCCGCCGGCCGCAGCCGCCAGCTGAAGCACAGGTCTGACACCAGGCAGGAGATCCGCACGGTGCCGTTCTCGTGGCTGGTGTCCAGCGTCTGCGGCATGGGGAAGTCGGGGTACCCGTCGGGGAACATCGTGTAGGCGCCGGCCTGGCCGCCGGTGTCGACCGATCCGATGCCGGCCCACCACTCGGGGAAGCGGGCCGGGTCGTAGAGCAGCTTCCAGACCTGCTCCGGCGCGCCGGCGCTGGTGGTGCTCTGGTCGAAGGTCGGCATGGTCACTCCAGGTGGGTGGTGGCGGGCGCGGATGGCGCCGGGGGCTGGCCCAGGCGCTCGAGCTCCGCGGTGACGAGGTCCAGCTCCCTGGCTGGCTCGACCAGTGAGCTGACGGGCGGGCGGCCCAGGTCGATGAGCGCGGCGACGTACCCGGCGCCCGCCTGCTGGCCGCTGAGCGTCCGGGCGATCCGCTGCCAGGCGTCGCGCGACTCGGTCAGCCGGCGGCTGGCCAGCGCCGGGTCGCCGCGGCCGGCCGCGATCAGGCCCTCGACCCGGCTCATCCGGGCTACCAGCGTGGCCGGGAAGTCACCGGGCCCGACCGGCTCGAGCACGACCTGGCGCAGCTCGGCCTCGGCCTCGTCCGCGCGGCCAGCCCCGGCCAGCGCCTCGGCCAGCCGCAGCCGGGCCGAGGGACGGCCGACCGGCGCGCCGAGCCGCAGGGCGGCGGCCAGCTCGGCGGCGGCCGCCGCCGGGTCCCCGGACGCCAGGGCGAGCAGGCCGCGCTCGTGCCGGACCAGGCCGTCCAGCTCGGACAGCCCGGCCCGGTCGGCGTAGCCGGCGGCGGCGTCGCAGGCCCTGGCCGCCTCGGCCAGCCGGCCGAGGCGGCGCAGCAGGGCCGCCCGGGCCGCCTCGGCGTAGACGCTGAGCCGGAGCAGGCCGTTCGGCACCACCAGGGCCAGGCAGCGATCAGCGAAGTCCAGGGCCCGGTCCAGCTCGCCGGCGCAGGCGGCCGCGCTGGCCGCGTTGCTGAGGCAGCTGTAGGCCATGTCCGGGCGCCCGGCGCGCCCGGCCGCGGCGCTGGCCGCGATCAGCGGGCCGTAGCTCGCGCCGAACTGGCCCGCCCGGATCAGCGCGTGGCCGCGCGCCACGCCGATGTCGTGTACCAGCAGGTCACCGGGCGGGCTGCCGTCCAGGATCCGGTCCGCCTGGGCCAGCAGCTCATCCACGACGGCCGGGTCGCCGGTGACCGCCTCGGCCCAGGCCATCCCGGCCAGCGCCTCGGCCCGGGCGGGCGGGTCCGCGTCGGGCTCGCGGTCCAGCACGTCCAGGGCGTTCTGGTAGGCGCGCCGGGACTCGCGGGGATGGCAGATGCCGCCGCGCAGCCATCGGCCGCGCCGCAGCCAGGCGCTGCTCAGGGCGCCGGAGTCGGCCGCCGCGATTTCCTCCAGGGCCTGGCTGAAGGCCTGGTCGGAGGGATCCGCCCGGCCCCGGAAGGCCTCGACCTCGGCCAGCTCGACCAGCAGCTCGGGATCGCCGGGCTCGATCTCCAGGGCCTCGGCCAGGAAGCTGGCCGCCTCGGCCATCGCGGCGACGCGGCGCGCGTCCCGCGCGGCCAGCGCCAGGAAGCTCACTGCCTGCTCGTCCTGCCCGGCCAGCCGCAGGTGGCGGGCGACCTCGGCCGCGCGCAGGCCCCGCCGGCCGGGCCGGGACCCCGGTCCGGCCTGGGGGCCCGGGCCGGGCGGCCGCCGCAGCAGCCCGGCCAGCTCGGCGTGCAGCCGGGCCCGGACCGGGTCGGGTATCTCCTGGTAGACCGCGTCCCGCAGCAGGGCGTGCCGGAATCCGGTCCGGCCGTCGCCGGTCCGCAGCAGCCCCGAGCCCAGGGCCTCGGCCGCGGCCAAGGCCGGCTGGGGCACCGGCAGGGCGGCGACCTCGCCCCGGTCCAGGTCCCGGCCCGCCGCCGCGGCGAAGTCGGTGAACAGGCGGGCCCGGCCGGACAGCCCGCTGGTGGCCAGCCGGACCGCCTCGGCCAGCCCGCTGGCCAGGCCCGCGCCGCCGGCCTGGCTGGCATCCGGGGCGCTGGCCGCGGCGCGCGCGGTCTCCACCAGCAGCAGCGGGCTGCCCGCGGCCAGCGCGACGATCTGGCCGATGGTGGCCTCGGGCAGCTCGACGGTGCTCGCGACCAGGGCCCGGGCCGCGTCGCGCGGCAGCGGCTCGAGGCCGATCTCGGCCGCCAGCGCGCCCCGGGAGCGCAGCGCGGCCAGCACCGCGTCCAGGTCCTGGCGGGCCGGCAGCCGACGCCGGGTGAGCAGGAGCAGCACCGGCAGCCGGCCGAGCCGGCGGCCGACGTAGGCGGTCAGCTCCAGGCTGGCCGCGTCGGCCAGGTGCAGGTCCTCCAGGGCCATCAGCAGGCCAGCGCTCCGTGCGACCCAGCCCAGGAACTGCACCACGGCCTCGCCGAGCCGGACTCGCTCCAGCCGCGGATCGGCCGCCGCGCCGGCCACGCGCGCGGTGGCGGCCGAGCCTGCGCTGCCGCCGGCGCGGGCGCGGTAGCCGAGCGCCGGGACGATCCGGGCCAGGTCGGCGGCCCAGGGCTGATCCGGCGGCGGTTCGGCCAGCGCGGCCAGGTCGCTCAGCGCGTCGGCCCAGACCGCGAACGGGGCGCCGGGGCCGGGGCCGGCCGCCGCGGTGGCGGTCACGGCCAGCGGGCCGGGCTCGGCCTGCCGCGCCGCCGCCTGCAGCTGCTCGGCCAGGCGCGTCTTGCCGATCCCGCCCTCCCCGGTCAGTACGACCACGGCCCCCGCCCCGCCGCTGGCCGCCCGCCAGGCGCGGGTCAGCTCGGCCAGGTCGCGGCCCCGCCCGATCAGCCCCCCGGCCCGCGCCTGCTCCCCGGGTTCCGGCGCGCCGGCCGGCGGCGCGGCCCCGGCGGGCCGCGGGGCCGGGCCGCCCAGCGCCCGGACCAGGCCCGCCGTCCGCGCCGACACTCGCACCCCGAGCTCGGCACCGAGCCGCTGCTCCAGCCGGGCGAAGGCGTCCAGCGCGCCCGGTCCGTCGCCCGCGCCGATCAGCGCCTCGATGAGCGCGGCCCCGGCGGACTCGTCCAGCGGGCACAGCGCGGCCCGGCGGCGAGCCCAGGCCAGTGCGGCGGCCGGGTCGCCCGCGGCGCTGGCCTGCTGGGTCAGCTCGGCCAGCGCGGCCGCCAGGTCCCGGTCCAGCTCGTCGCGCGCGGCCACGACCCACTCGTCGTCCAGGTCCTGAAGCAGTTCCCCGCCGCACAGCGCCAGCGCCGCCGCCGGCTGCCGCTCGGCCAGCAGCCGGCGAGCCTCGCGCAGGTCCACCCGCAGCCCGTCGCCCGCCAGCGTGATGGTGTCCCGGTCGCCGACCAGGTAACCGCCGAGTTCCGGGCCCAGCGCCGCCCGCAAGGCCCACACCGCGCTCCGCAGGCTGGCCCGCGCGCTGGCGTCCAGCACATCCGGCCAGAACAGGCCCGCCAGCCGGGCGCGGGAATGCCGGCCGGGATGGACCGCGAGCCAGCCCAGGAGCGCGCGGGACCGTCGGCTGGCCGGCAGCTCCGCCGTCACCCCGCCGAGGCGCACGTCCAGCTCGCCGATCACGCGGATCTCAAGCATGGCAGTCGACAGTCTAGGTCCGCCGTCGCCTCCGCGGACAGCTCCCGCCGTGCCTGACCTGCGCTTTGACGGCCCTTTGACGGTGCCCGGCCATGGTGGGGGCATCGCACGGGCCACACCGGCCACCGAGGGAGGCATCCGATGAACACCAGCCAGCTGAGCACCAGCCAGACGTTCGACGCCGAGGGGCTGCGCCGGGGCATCGAGGAGCGGGACGCGTCCCGGCTGCTCGCCCTGTACGCCGAGGACGCCGAGCTGCATGTCGTGGACCGCAACGACCAGCCCAGCCACCCCCAGGTCATCCGCGGGCGGACCGCCATCGGCGAGTACTTCGCCGACGTCTGCGGCCGCGACATGACCCACTCCGTCGAGCGCCTGGTCGTCGGCGACGACGGCGCCGCGTTCGTGCAGTCCTGCCGGTACCCGAGCGGCGCGCGCGTGCTCTGCATCGCCGCGCTCGACCTCGCCGACGGCCTGATCACCCGCCAGTACGGCGTGCAGGCCTGGGACGAGTAGCCCGACCGCCGTCACGTCCACCCACGCCCAAGGAGAGCACCATGAGCACCACAGAGCACAGCACCGCAGAGCACGGCACCGCTGAGCACAAGGACTTCGCGCAGCCCGACGAGGTCCGCCCCTTCACCAACGGGCAGGTCGAGCTGCTGCACATCGGCGGCAGCGACATCGGCCGGCTCGTGCTCCAGCCCGGCTGGCGCTGGTCCGAGCACGTCAAGCCGATCGCCGGCACGGAGCTGTGCCAGGCGCCGCACTTCCAGTACCACGTCGCCGGAACGCTGCGGGTCGAGATGGCCGACGGGACCACGTTCGACGCCCGCCCCGGCCAGGTGACGGCCCTGCCGTCCGGGCACGACGCCTGGGTGATCGGCGACGAGCCCGTCGTCGTCGTCGACTGGTGGGGAGCGAGCAACTACGCCCGCCCCTGAGCCCCGCGCGGGCTCGCCCGGTCAGCCGGGCGAGCCCGGGCCAGGCGGTCCAGCAGGCGGGCGAGCCCGGCGCTGTAGCGGGCCTCGAACTCAGGGCTGGCGGGATCGGCGCCGAATATCCGGGCCGCCGCCTGGGGCAGCAGCACCGGAGCGGCGATGGCGCCGAGCAGGGCGAGGCGGAGGGTGGCGGGGTCGAGGTCAGCCGCGATCTCTCCGCGGTCCTGCCGGGCCCGGAGGCTGGACAGGTTCTCGGGCTCGTTCTCGGGCTCGCGCGTGACGTCGGGCGGCTCGCTGTTCTCGCCCGCCAGGCCGCGCCAGGCCAGCAGCCGCATGGGCCGGGGGTCGGCCAGGGCGTCGTGCAGGTACCGGGCGGCCAGCTCGGCGAGCGGGAGGCCGGGGTCGTAGAAGGTGCTCTCGCGGGCCAGCCAGCCGCGCTGGACCTCGCGGTAGAGCCCTTCCTTGCCGCCGAAGTGGTAGCTGATCAGGTCCTTGCTGACGCCGGCCCGATCGGCGATGTCGCGGACCCGGGCCCCGGCGTAGCCGCGGGCCGAGAACTCCTCCAGCGCCGCGTCCAGCAGCGCCTGCCGGGTCCGCGCGGGATCGACCTGCCGCTCGTCAGGCGCCGGGGACCGGCGCGGCCGGGCCCGGCCAGGAGACCGGGGTTGCGTCGTCATCGTGGCCAGGCTAGCACGTTCCTTGTACGACGGTCCGAGGTAATCGCCCAGTCGATTGATTTCGTCAGACGTTTGTATAAGATGAGCCCATGGCGACCATCATCGTGTTCGACCGCTACGGCCCCCCGGACGTCCTGCACCCGGTCGAGCTGCCCGATCCGGTGGCCGGGCCGGGCGAGGTACGGATCCGGGTCCGGGCGGCGGGCGTGCAGCCCTTTGACTGCGCGACCCGGCGCGGCGACTTCGCCCAGTACAGCCCGCTGCGGTTCCCGGCCCGGCTCGGCAATGAGGCCGCGGGCGTCATCGACCAGGTGGGCGACGGGGCCGGCCAGTTCGCGGCGGGCCAGGAGGTGATCGCCTTCATGACCATGCTCGGCTATGCCGACACTGTCGTCGTCCGCGCCAGCCAGGCCGCCGCCAAGCCCGCCGCGATGCCCTGGCCCGAGGCCGGGGTGCTCAGTGCGTCGGGCCAGACCGCCGACACCGCCCTGGACGAGCTGCACGTCGGGCCGGGCGACACCATCCTGATCCACGCCGCGGCCGGCGGCGTCGGCTCGTTCGCTGTCCAGCTCGCCCGGGCCCGCGGTGCCACCGTGATCGGCACCGCCAGCCCCCGCAACCACGACTACCTCCGCGGACTCGGCGCCATCCCCCTCAGCTACGGGCCGGGTCTCGAAGACCGCGCCCGCGCCGCCGCCCCCGGCGGCATCGACGCGGTCCTGGACGGCATCGGCGGCGACGCCCTCGACGTCAGCATGAAGCTGGTGGCCGACACCACCCGGATCGTGACCATCGCCGACTGGACCGCCCCCGCCCGGCTCGACATCCGCCGGATCGGCACCGACCGGTCCGCGGCCCGGCTGGCCGGCCTGACCCGCCGGTACGCCGAGGGCGGCCTCACCATCCCGGTATCAGGGACCTTCCCGCTCGCGAACGCGGCCGACGCCCACCGGGCAGCGGAAACCGGCCACGTCCGCGGCAAGATCGTCCTCACCACCTGACCCCAGCGCGGGCGTACTGCCGCAGGAGCGGGAGAGCGTCACCGGCGGCGCCTGAACGCCAGCCGTGGCGGTAACGCGGGCGGGGTGGCCAGCCGGTGGCCGCCCCGCCTCCGGTCGCCGGCGGCCGCCCGCATGGCCGGCACGATCTCGCTGGTGACCAGGCCGGACTCGCTGGTCAGCTCGTCGATGACCCCGAACGCGGCGGCAATCCGCCCGGGCGTGTCGATCACGATGGTGACCACTGGCACGTGCCGGCCGAACTGGAGGACCCGGTCGCCATGCGGGGCGTGGTCGCCGTGGAAGCCCCAGATCCCGCGCACGGTGGTGGCCCCGCTCAGCCCGGCCTCCCGCAGCCGCCGGACGATGGCCCGGTGGATCGGCTGCCCGTCGTGCCGGGCCGCTTCCGAGGTGTAGACCATCAGCTTCTGCCACAGCGCCCGGCCCTCGCCATCGGTCGCCGGCAGCTCCCCCGGCCGGGCCAGGAGCTGGCCCTCCCGCTTGCACACGCGGACCCGCTCCAGGGTCAGCAGGGGCCGGGCCAGCAGCGCGCCCAGCTCGGGCAGGACCCGGCTGATCCGCTCGCCCGAGCCGACCGCGATGACCATCATCGGGACCTCGGCGTTGCGGCTGAAGAACGCTGCCCGCTCGCGCTGCCCGCGGGCCGTGCCGTCCACGCCCAGCAGCGCGGTCGCCCCGGCGATGCCCCGCCGGTGCAGCAGGTCGCACACCGCGATGAACGCCGGCGTCCGGTAGGCCCGCTCCTGGCGGCCCAGGTACACCGTCAGCTTGGTCGCCTCGTGCAGGTCCTCCGGCAGCGTGACCGGGCTGATCTCGCCGGTCAGCAGCCGGGCCCGCTCGAGGGTGACCAGCCCCGGCCGGTTGAGCTCCAGCGTCCGGTCGAGCACCGCCTCGATGCGCGGGCGGCTGTCCACCGCGATCGCGACCAGCGGCAGGTCCTCGGACAACGTCAGCGACTGGTCGGTGCGCAGGTGATGCTTGAGCCCGAACCCCTCGGCCCCGCGCAGCAGGATGCTGGCCGCGATCTCGTGCCGCCCGTACTCCTCGATCAGCGCGTCCGCCACGAACGCGCCGCCCACCCGGTGCCGCTCGCCGAAGTAGCTGGTCAGCTTCAGGCAGTCCTCGTTCACAGGTGAGCCCCGATCGCCCGGCCCAGCGCCGCCGCGGAAACGCCGATCACCAGGCTGGCGACCACGTTGACCACCGCCTTCAGGTGCTGGCGGTCCTCGGCCAGCCGCTGGGTCTCCAGCATCCAGGTCGAGAACGTGGTGTAAGAGCCGACCGCGGCCGTGCCGGCCAGCAGCGCCGATCCGGGCCGAGCGCCAGCCCGGTCAGCAGCCCCAGGATCACCGCACCCGACATATTGATCACAAGGGTCCCATACGGGAATCCTCGCCCGGCGCGGAGACGACCAGGCCGTCGGCCAGGAACCGGACCACCGACCCCGTCCCGCCGATCAGCACCACGCCGGCCCACAGCAGCAGGCTCACCGGCGCACCCGCACCCGCGCGGACCATGCGCGGTGGCCAGGTGGATCGCCGCGTAGCCCGCGACGATGCTGGCGCCGTGTACCCGGCCGCCAGCCCCCAGGCGTGCGCGTCGATCATCTTCAGGATCTCCACCTGCATGGTGGAGAACGTGGACAGCCCGCCGCACAGCCCGGTGCCCAGCAGCGGCCGGCGGTAGCTGGACAGCGGCAGCCGCTCCTGCAGCCGGGTCACGAAATACCCGAGCAGGAAGCGGCGACGATGTTGACCGTGAACGTCGGCCACGGCCAGGCCGTCGCCGGCTGCGGGAATGCCTCGGCCAGCGCGGCGCGCAGCAGGGTACCGATCGCGCCGCCCGCGAAGATCGCGGCGATCTCCCGCCGGTCGATCCGCGGCAGGGCCGGCCGGGCGCGGGGCCGGGGCGGCGCCTCCTGAGCACCGGGGTCGGTGACGGCCAGGCTGGCGGCTGGCGGCCGGCCAGGCTCGGCGGACGGCTCAGGCACGCTGAAAAGACTCCTTCTTGACCAGAGGTTCCAGGAAATTCTTGACCAGAGATGCCAGGAAAGGAGCCGTCAGCCGCGCCAGGACGGCGGTTCGGGAGATCAGCACCTCCCGCCAGGGCCTCATCTGACCTCGTCATTTTATTCGATGACCACTCCACCGGATGCGCGGCGGCCCCAGAACCGGGCGCCCACCGACGGGTAGCGTGAGCGACTGGAGGCTCGCCGGACAGCCGGGAGGGGCCAGAGCCATGAAACTGGTGCTATTGCGGCACGCCAAGTCGGCCTGGCCCGATGTGCCCGACCATGAGCGGCCACTGGCCCGTCGCGGTCGCCGGGACGCTCCCGCCATGGGCCGCTGGCTGGTCCTGGCCGGGCACGTGCCCAGCCAGGTCGTGTGCTCGACGGCTCGCCGGGCCCGGCAGACCTGGGAACTCGCGCAAGCCGAAATCGACGTGATTGTCCCGGCCAGCTTCGAGGAGGGCGTGTACCAGGCCACCGCGGCCGGTCTTCTTGACCTCGTCCGCCGGGTACCTCCGGAAGCCGAGACCGTGCTCGTCGTCGGACATGATCCGGGACTTCCGGAACTAGCGCTCATGGTGGCCCGCGGATCCCGGGGCCAGCCAGGCCAGCAGTCGGATCCGCTGAGCCGGATGAAGGTGAAGTTCCCGACGGCGGCCGTGGCGGTACTCGAGCTCGCCGGGCCGACCTGGCTGCGGCTCGGCCCGGCGCAAGCCAGTCTCACGGACTTCGTGACGCCGCGCGATATCCCGCGCTGACCGCGCTTCCGCGGAAGCGCGGGGACCGACATAGAGTGATCAGAGGCGATGGGGCCCGTCGATAAACCGCCTGCGATGGCTGATGGCTCCTGTTGATCGCCGCCCCGGCGGCGAGGACGGGAGCCCAGCATGGACGTGTCGCAGGAACTTCGGGACGAGCATCAGGTGGTCGCCAGCCTGCTGTCCGGCCGCCTGGCCAGGGTGCCGGGACCGGGCGGCCAGGCCGACCGGGCGGTCCTCGCCGATCTCCGGCTTGATCAGGTCATCGCGAAGGTCGCACGGGGCCAGGACGAGCACGACCTGATCGCCCGCCTGCTCGGCCAGCCGGTCTGCGACATCGACACGCTCCGGTACCGGCACGAGGTGTTCCGGGACCTGGAAGATCCGGGCCTGTTCCAGGCGGCCGGCCAGTTCGCGGCGCAGATACGGCAGGTACGCGGTCACCTGGCGCAGCTGGCCGGGATGCGCTCAGGCCACCAGCGGGAAGGCTGGTTCCTTGACGCGGCGGCGATCTACTGTGACGCGGTCCGCGCCATTGCCGCCGACCTCGAGGCGCGGGCGGTCGGCTCGCGGGGCCTGACCGCGTTCCGTGACTACCTGGCCGGCTACGTCGGCTCGGCCGCGTTCCAGCGGCTTGCCGCCGACACCGCCGGCCCGCCAGGCCGACCTGGCCGCCGTCACCTACCAGGTCCGCATCAAGGGCCCGCGGGTGGAGGTGAGCCGGCACGACGGCGAGCCCGACTACAGCGCGGAGATCGAGCAGACCTTCGAGCGGTTCCAGCAGGGCGCGGTCAAGGACTACCGGGTGCTGTACCGGACCTGGCCCGGCATGAATCATGTCGGCGAGCAGATCCTGGAGCTGGTCGCGCGCCTGTTCAGCGACGAGTTCGGCGCGCTGGCCGCGTACTGCCGCGGCACGCCCGGTTCACTCGACCCGGCGATGGCCAGTTCGACCGCGAGCTGCAGTTCTACCTGGCCTACCTGGACTACATCCGGCCGCTGCGCGCGGCCGGGCTCAGCTTCTGCTACCCGGACCTGAGCACCGGATCGAAGGAGATCTTCGCCCGCGACACCTTCGACCTGGCGCTCGCGGCCAGCTCGCCGCCGGCGGGCCAGACCGTGGTCACCAACGAGTTCCACCTCACCGGCCGCGAGCGCGTCATCGTCGTCTCCGGGCCGAACCAGGGCGGCAAGACCACCTTCGCCCGGACCTTCGGCCAGCTCCATCACCTGGCCGGCACCGGCTGCCCGGTGCCGGGCAGCGCGGCCCGCCTGTTCGTGCCCGATCAGATCTTCACCCACTTCGAGCGGGAAGAGGACCTCGACGACCTGGCCGGGAAGCTCGAAGACGACCTGCTCAGGATCCAGAAGGCCCTGCTGGCGGCGACGCCCGACAGCGTCGTCATCATGAACGAGATCTTCACCTCCACCACCGCCAGCGACGCCCGGTTCCTCGGGGAGAAAGTGCTGGCCAAGGTCATCGAGCTGGACCTGCTGTGCGTCTACGTGACCTTCATCGACGAGCTGGCCTCGCTCGGCCCCACCGTCGTCAGCATGACCAGCACGATCGCCCCGGACAACCCGGCCGAGCGCACGTTCAAGGTGGTACGCAAGCCTGCCGACGGCCTGGCCTACGCCCTGGCTATCGCCCGCAAGCACGACGTCACCTACGAGCAGCTGAAGGGACGGCTCGCCGTGAAGGCCCACCTGCTGTACCCGGACCAGGATTTCGACTTCGCCGCCGACCTGCCGCCCAGCAGCGGCGACCTGATCCAGGACCTGGAGCTGAGCCCGATCCTGAGCGCGATGGCGGGCGGGGACAAGTTCCTGCATGAGATCTCGACGCGCGTGCTGCTCACCAGCCTCACCGACCCGAGGCGATCCGCTACCGCCAGCACGTCCTCGCCGACTGCATCGCCGCAGCCGGACACCGTCCGCCGGATGTATGCCATCGCCGTCGGCGCCCTGGAGGACAAGCGGAAGACGTGGGGCTTCTGGCCCGCGCAGCAGCCCGCCGGCATCCTGTCCGGCGCGGTCGGCCAGCTCGAGGTCCTGATCGCCCGGCTCGGGAACTGCGCCAGGTGGCCGACGACCACGCCGGCCGGTTCTCCTCCGCCGGGCTGACCACGCTGCTGGCCAGCCTGCAGCGCGACCTGGACGACGACTACCTCGAGACGCTGACCGGGCACCTGCGGCAGCTGCGGTTCCGCAACGGCGAGCTGATGAGCGCACAGCTCGACCGGGACAACAGCGGCATCGGCTACGTCCTGCGCTCCGGCAGCGCCCGGCGCAGCTGGAAGGAGCGCGTCGGGATCGACCCGCGCTCCGTCTACTCCTTCACGATCCCGCCCCGTGACGAGGCGGGCGCGCAGGCGCTGGAGGAGATGACCAGCCGGGGCCTCAACCTGGTCGCCAACGCTGCCGCCCAGTCCGCCGACCACGTCTCCAGCTACTTCACCATGCTCCGCGCCGAGCTCGGGTTCTACGTCAGCTGCCTCAACCTGCACGACCAGCTCGTCGGCCCGCGAGCAGCCCGTGGCCTTCCCGACCCGGTCCCCTGGAGCAGCGCCGGAGTTCTCCTGCACGGACCTGCGCGACGCCAGCCTGGCGCTGCGGACCGACCGCGTGGTCGGCAACGACGTCACCGCCGACGGCAAGCCGCTGGTCATCATCACCGGCGCCAACTCCGGCGGGAAGTCCACGTTCCTGCGCAGCGTCGGGCAGGCCCAGCTGATGACGCAGTGCGGCATGTTCGTCACCGCCCGGTCGCTGCGCACCAGCGTCTGCCGGCAGGTCTTCACCCACTTCATCCGCGAGGAGGACCCCGAGATGGTCAGCGGGCGCCTCGACGAGGAACTGAGCCGGATGAGCGCCATCGCCGACCAGCTCGGCCCGCACTGCCTCGTGCTGTTCAACGAGTCGTTCGCGGCCACCAACGAGCGCGAAGGATCCGAGATCGCCCGCCAGGTGGTGCGGGCGCTCCTGGAGGCGGGCATCCGGGTCTTCTTCGTCACCCACCAGTTCGACCTCGCCGACGGCTTCCGCCGCGAGCGGCCGGACACCACCTTGTTCCTGCGCGCCCCGCGGCAGCCCGACGGCCAGCGCACCTTCAGGCTCGCCGTCGCCCCGCCGCTGCCCACCAGCTACGGCCAGGACATCTACGACCGCATCGGCGGCTGGCCCAGCCGGCGGTAGCGGATTGCGGTATCTGGCTGCCGTCGGCCAGAATGGGTGTCCTGGCGATGAGGCTCGCCAACAACCGCGGATCGTCTCGCTGATGGCCTCTACCACGTGGTCCCCTGCTGGGCACTTGGGAGAGGAGAAGCGGTTGTGACTGGAATCGAGCCTGAGGCTGAGCCGCCAGTCAATCATCGTGAGCGCCGTACCGGGGCCCCGCCAGGGGCGGCCCGGTGAGCGCGGTGCTGCCCATTCCGCTGGTCCAGGCGCTTCAGGTGCTGACGATCGCCAGTGCGGCGCCCGGCGTCTCCGGCGTGATCGCCCGGGTCGAGGCGCGGCTTCAGGGCCGGACTGGCCCGCGGATCTGGCAGCCGTACTTCGACCTGGCCAAGCTGTTCCGCAAGGAGGCGCTGGCCCCGTACGGGGCGGGCTGGGTCTTCCTGGCCGCGCCGCTAGGCGCCATGACGTGCTACCTGACGGTGCCGCTGCTGATCCCGGTGCTGACCACCTTCGGGCTGCCGCTGGGGTACATGGGCGACATCCTGGGCGGCGGGTTCATCCTGTCGCTGGCCAGCTTCCTGGTCGCGGTGGCGGCGCTGGCCACGGGCAGCCCGTACGCGCAAATGGGGGCCAGCCGGGCCAAGACGTTCGGGGCGATCACCGAGCCGGTGGTGCTGTTCGTGGTGTTCACGGTCGCGCTGGTGACCGGGACGGACCTGCCGTACGCGCTGGCCGCGACCGTGCGGTCGTCGGCGGGCCAGATCGTCCGCCCGGCGCACCTGCTCGCGGCGGCGGCGCTGTTCATGGTCATCCTGTACGAGACCGGGCCGGATACCGGTGGAGACGCACAGCGGCACGAACGAGTTCGGGATGATCGAGGAGGCCCGCCCGTTCGAGCACTCGGGTCCCTACTTCGCGCTGCTGCGGTGGGGCTCGGCGATGAAGCAGCTGATCCTCTACACGATCCTGCTCAACGTGTTCGTGGCGCCCGTGGGGCCTGGCCTCCACCGCGCAGGCCGGGCCGGTGCTGCTGGCCATCGTGGCGCTGGTGGCCAAGGCGGCCGGCCGGGCGTGATCGTCGCGGTCATCGACAACTCGTTCGCCAAGCTGCGGCTGTTCAAGATCACCGAGTTCGTGGCCGGCGCGTTCCTGCTGGCCGGCCTGGGCGTCCTCACGCTGTACCTGGGGGGTGGCTGATGGCGGGCGTGTCCGCGGCGCCGGGCGTGTTCTGCCGGCGGGGCCAGCGTGATCGCGGTGGGGGTGCTGCTGGCCGAGTTCGGCATGTTCCGCCAGGCGCTGCTGCGAGACCAGGTCCGGCTGTACGCGGCCCAGTCGACGCTGATCTCGGTGCTGGCGGTGGTGGTGGCCGCGGCCCGGCACCTGCCCGAGCTGTACGTCCTGGCCGGGCTGTCGTTCGCGCTGAAGGCGGTGGTGGTGCCGGCCGTGCTGCGCCGGATGCTGCGCGGGCTTGACGCCGAGCGGCGAGGGCCCGGGCTGGACGGACATCGCCGGCAGCGGCTCGCTGAGCCTGGCCACCACGGTGCTGATCGCGATCGCCGTCGCGGCGTTCGGCGTGTTCAGCATCGCCGCCCTGCCGATCCGCAGCCCGGTGCTGCCGTCGACGGCGCTGGCCATCTCGGTCGCCGTGGTCCTGGTCGCGTTCGTGCTGATGATCATGCGGCAGGACGTGGCCTCGCAGGCCATCGGGTTCTTCTCGCTGGAGAACGGGGTGTCGCTGACCGCCCTGGTGGTGGCGGCCGGACTGCCGCTGATCCTGGAGATCATCTTCCTGTTCGACCTGCTGGTGGCGGTGGTCGTGTTCGGGCTGCTGATCCGGGTCCATCACGGCCGGGCCGAGTCGCTGTCCACCGCCGACCTGACCACGCTGCGGGGCTGAGCCGTGACCGCTGTCATCGTGCTCTTGCTGGTCGCGCCGGCCGCGGCGGCGCTGATCTGCCTGCGGGCCCCGCTCGCGGTCGGCCAGGGCGGTCAGCGCGGTGACCGGCCTGGCTGCCTGGGGCTGGTCATCGCGCTGGTACCCGTGGCCGCGCACCGCGACCTGACCCGCTCGGCTTCGTCCGCGTGGACGCGCTGCAGCCTGGTCTTCCTGCTGGCCACCGGCTTCCTCTACGCGGCGGTCGCGCTCTACTCGATCGGCTACCTGGCCGCGCGGAGGCGAGCCGGAGCTGGCGCGCTACTCGCGGCGGTTCTGGGCGGGCCTGAACATCTTCGCCTGGTCCCTGCTGGCCGCGCCGCTGATGAGCAACCTCGCGCTGCTGTGGGTGGCCATCGAGGTGACCACGGTGATCTCCGCCCTGCTGGTGGCGATCGAGGACACCGATGGCGCGGCCGAGGCGGCCTGGAAGTACGTGCTGATCGCCTCGGCCGGGCTGGGCCTGGCCCTGCTCGCGACGATCTTCGCCTACTACGCCGGCGCGCAGGTGCTCGGCCAGTCCTACGACCTGGGCTTCGCCCCGCTGCTGCAGGCGGCCGGAGCGGCTGCCGCACGCGCCGGTGCAGCTGGCCTTCGTGCTGGCCGTCCTGGGCTTCGGCACCAAGATGGGCCTGTTCCCGGTGCATACCTGGCTGCCGGACGCGCACTCGGAGGCCCCGACGCCGGTCTCGGCGCTGCTGTCGGGCTCCCTGCTCGCCGTCAGCTTCTACGCCATCCTGCGCTACTACCAGGTCGCGGCCGGGACGCTCGGGCCGCGGTTCCCGCGCGACGTGCTGCTGGTCTTCGGCGTCGCCTCGCTGCTGCTGGCCGCGCTGTACCTGTTCGGCCAGCGGGACATCAAGCGGCTGCTGGCCTACTCCAGCGTCGAGCACATGGGCATCCTGGCCATCGGGGTCAGCTTCGGCGCGCCCGTCGCGCTGGCCGGGGTGCTGCTGCACGTCCTGGCCCACGCCGCGGCCAAGGGCAACGCGTTCATGGGCGCCGGGGTGCTGGTCCGCAAGTTCGGCAGCAAGCGGATCGGGCGATCCGCGGCGGCCTGGACGCGCTGCCCTGGAGCGGCCCGCTGTTCCTGCTCGCGGTGCTGGCGCTGGGCGCCATGCCGCCGTCCGGCATCTTCCGCAGCGAGTTCGAGATCGTCGAGGGCGGCTTCGCCTCCGGCCGCGACGCGCTGGCGGCGGTCCTGATCATCGGGGTGACCGTCGCCTTCTTCGGCCTGGCCGCGACGGCCGACGCAGCATGCTCCTGCCCTCCCGCGCCGCGCCGGCCCGGCGGTGCCGCCGCGGGCGAGCCCAGCGCCTGGATGGTGGTCCCCGGTGGTGGCGGGCGCCGTGGCGCTGATCGTGCTGGGCGTGCATCCGCCGGCCGAGCTGACCGGCCTGCTCGCCCGCGCGGTCGCGCGAGCTGGGCGGAGCGGCATGACGCGCGCCGCCGTCCCGGCCGCGCTCGCCGCCAGCGTCCCCGCCCTGTGGGACGAGGTCGTCCGCGCCGTCGACGGCGGGGCCCGGCTGGCCGACCTGTTCGCGACGGCCCGCCCGGAGGGGCTGCTGCTGACCGCGCGCCTGGTCGCCGGCGCCGAGGTCGACCGCGCTGGAGGTCATGCTCCCGCCGGGCACGGCCCGCTATCCGGCGCTGACGCCGCGCTCTGGCCGCCGCGTTCTGGTACGAGCGCGAGATCCACGACCTGTTCGGGGTCGTTCCCGGAGGGTCACCCGCGGCTGCAGCCGCTGTCTGCTGCGCGCCGACGCCGGCCCGGCGCGCTGCTGCCCTAGCCGACGTGTGCCGGGCCACCGGCCGGCCTGTTCACCATCCCGCACGGGCCGGTCCGGTCCGGGGTGGTGGAGTCGATCGAGTACCTGGTCGAGACGCCGGGCGAGGAGATACCGCACCTGAACATGCGGATCTTCTACAAGCACCGCGGCATCGAGAAGCGGTTCGAGGGCCTGCCGCCCGGCGACGGGGTGCTGCTGGCCGAGCGGGTCGAGGGGATCGCGTCGGTCGCGCACGCGCTGGCCTACTGTCACGCGCTGGAGCAGATCGCCGGTACGCCGTCCCGCGGGCCGCGGCGCTGATCCGCGCCGTGCACGCCGAGCTGGAGCGGCTGGCCTGCCATCTCGACGTCGCGCTCCGGCTGGCCGACGCCGCCGGGCTGGCGGTGGCCACGGCCCGGCTGGGCTGGCACAAGGAGCGGGTGCTGCGGCTGGTCGGCGCGGCTGTGCGGGCAGCCGGTTCGGCCGCGGCGTCGTCGTCCCCGGCGGGGTGTCCGGGCCGCCGCTGATCGCGCCTGCCGAACTGCTCGCCGCGGTGGCCGACCTGGACCGGCAGCGTCACGCCGGACCTGCGGCTGCTGATGGGCACCGCGTCGTTCCTGGACCGGCTGCGCCGCACCGGGCCGCTGCGGCCCGGGCGGGCCCGCGAGCACGGCGCGCTGGGCCCCCTCGGCCGGGCCTCGGGCTCACCGATGACGCCCGGCAGGCCCGGCCCGACGACGCCTACGAGTCGCTGCCGGTCCCGGCGGTCAGCCGGCGCGGGCGGGGACGCCATGGCCCGGCTCGAGGTCCGCGTCGAGGAGATCGCGCAGTCCTTCCGCCTGGTGCGCCAGGCGGCCGGCGAGCTCGGCGGAGCGCGGCGACGGCGCGCCGCTGCGGGCGCCGTGCGACCCGGCGGACGGGCGCGCGGCGGGCTGGGCCGAGGCCCCGCAGGGCGAGGTCCTCTACGACGTGCGGCTGGAGGGCGGGCGCATCACCCGCTGCCGGGCCCGCTCGGCCTCCTTCCACAACCTGGTCCTGTTGCACGAGGTTTTCGCCGGCGACATCCTGACCGACTTCCCGTTCATCGAGGCCAGCTTCGGCCTGTCCGTCGCGGGGGCGGCCCGGTGACCCTGGGCTCTGCGCGGCCTGCGCAACGGCGTGCTGACCACCCGCTGGCCCGCGCGCCCCGACGACTACGCGTCCGCCACCCGCGGCCCGGCCACCCTGCTGGCCCCGCTCGCCGACCCCGGCGGGGAGCTGGCGGCCCTGTGCCCGGCCGGCGCGATCACCGCCGGTCCCGGCGGCCGGGTCCGGCTGGATCAGGGCGGCTGCGTGCAGTGCGGCCGCTGCGTGGCCCCCCGCCCGGACGCTTTCGGCTGGCCGGCCGGCCCGGCCAGCGCGACCATCCACCGCGAGGGCCTGGTCGTGCCGCCGGCGGCGGAGACCGCGGACGGCCTGGCCGCGGTGCGCGACGACCTGCGGGCCCGGACCCGCGCGCTGCGCCGGTCGGTGCACCTGCGGCACGTCGACGCCGGGTCCGACGGCACCGAGGAATGGGAGATCCTGGCCCTGCTCAACCCGGTCTACGACATCCACCGGCTGGGGATCTTCCTCACCGCCAGCCCGCGGCACGCCGACGTGCTGCTGGTCACCGGCGCCGGCGCGCGCGGCATGATCGAGCCGCTGCGGCAGGCCTATGACGCCATGCCCCATCCCAAGGTCGTCATCGCGGTCGGCACGGACGCCGTCAGCGGCGGGCTGGTCAGCCAGCCACGGACCTCCGGCGGGGTCGGCGACGCCGTCCCGGTCGACGTGTGGCTGCCGGGCTCACCGCCCGCCCCGTTCGCCATCCTGCACGCGATACTGCTGGCCCTCGGACGGCTCCCGGAGGTCGCGCGATGACGACGTTCTCGGCTGGTGCTGGTGGCCGGCCTGGCCCTGCTGGCCCTGGGCGCCGCTGCCGACCTGGTCGCCGGGGCCCGCCGGCCCGGCGCTGCAGCCGGTGCCGTACCTGCTCGGCGCGGCCGGATCGGCCTGCCTCGCGGCCGCCGGGGCCGGCGCCCTGGCCGGCGACGAGGTCGTCCTGCGTGTGCCCGGCCTGCTCGGGCCGGCGCACCCTCGGCCCGGGCGGCCGACCCGCTCTCCGGCCTGTTCCTGGTCCTCAGCTTCAGCGCGGCGGTCGCCGTCTCGCATCGCCCTGGCCAGCTGGGCGGCAGGCCCGGACCGGCCCCGGCGGCGCGGCCTGGGCGCGAGCTACGCGCTCGCCCTCGGCGGGGTCGCGGTGGTGCTGACCGCCAGGGACGTGTTCACCCTGCTGTTCGCCTGGGAGACGGTGACCCTGGCCTTCTACCTGCTGTCCGGCTTCGAGCGGGCCAGGGCCGGGCGGCCGGCGGCCGCGCTGGTCACGCTGGCGTTCGGCCGGGTCAGCGGGGCCGCGCTGCTGGCCGGGCTGCTGCTGCTGGCCAGCCGCTCCGGCTCGCTGAGCCTGGCCGGACTGGCCCGCGTGCCGCCGGGAACGCTGAGGTCGGTCGCGGAGGTGCTGCTGCTGGCCGGGTTCGTGGTCAAGGTCGGCCTGGTGCCGTTCCAGGTCTGGCTGCCGCGCGGCTACGCCGCTGCCCCCGGGCCCGCCCGCGCCATCATGGCCGGCGTGGCCGTCAACATCGGCTTCTACGGCCTGTGGCGGACCCTGGCCCTGCTCGGGCCGCCGCCGGCCGCGGTCACCGGCGTGCTCCTGGTGCTGGCCGGGCTGACCGCCGTGCTCGGCATTGCCCACGCCGCCGTGCAGACCAGCCTCCAGCGCGTGATCGCCTACTCCAGCGTGGAGAACTCCGGGCTGATCCTGGCCGGCTTCGGCGTCGCGCTGGTCGGCTCGGCCACCCACGACCAGGACCTGCTGGCCGTCGGGCTGCTGGCGGCCACGCTCCAGGTGGTCGCGCACACGCTGGCCAAGTCGCTGCTGTTCACCGCCAGCGCCCCGATGACGGGCCCCGGCGGCTCCGACGACCTGGATGAGCTGCGCGGGATGGCCCGGCGCCGGCCCTGGAGCGCGGCCGGCCTGGCCATCGGCAGCCTGACCCTGGCCGGCCTTCCGCCGACGGCCGGGTTCGTCTCGGAGTGGTTCCTGCTCGAGGCGCTCATGCAGCAGTTCCGCGTGCCCGGCCTCGGCGACCGGCTGGTGCTCGCGGTCACCGGCGCGGCGGTGGCGCTCACGGCCGGGTTCGCCGGCGTGACCTTCGTCCGGCTCGTCGGCCTGGTCGTGCTGGGCCGGCCCGGCCCCGGCGACGGCGTTCACGCGGACTACGGCCGGTCCGGCCGGGTCGCGCTGGTCCTGCTCGGCGCCGGCTGCCTGGCCGTGGCGGCGCTGACTCCGCTGGAGATCAGGGTCATCGCCGCCGGGCCTGGCGCCGGTGGTGCCGGCCAGCGCGACCATGAGCGCGCTGAAATCACCGCTGGTCCTCCAGCCGGTCTTCGCGGGCTTCTCCATCCTGTCGCCGTCCTGGCTGTGGATCGTCATGCCCAGCCTGCTCGCGCTGGTCGCCCTGGTCACCTGGGCCCGTCGGGCCGGCGGATGCTGCGCGTCCGCCGGGTCCCGCCCTGGCGGTCGGCCACCGCCGGGGTCTCCGGCCGGGCCAGCTACACCGCGTTCGGCTTCGCCAACCCGACCCGGCGCGTGCTGGCCGCGGTCCTGCACACCCGCGCCGGGACCGGGCCGATCGAGCGCGGCCCTGACCGCCCCGACGCGCACGTCGGGTACCGCTCCGACATCATCGAGATCGTCGAGGAGTACCTCTACCGGCCGCTGCGCAGCCCGTTCCGGCGGCTGGTCCGGGCCGCCCAGCGCCTGCAGTCGGGCCGCCTGGACGCCTACCTGGCCTACATGCTCATCGCCCTCATCGCCGTCCTGGCCGTGGTCACCGCCCTGCACTAGCATGACCGAGATGGCGATCTTGGACGCGGATGTCGTTGTTGTCGGGGCGGGCTCGGTCGGGAGCATGGCCAGCTGGCAGCTGGCCGCGCGCGGGCTGCGCGTGATCGGCATCGACCGGTTCACGGTCCCCGGGCCGTTCTCGGCCTACGCGGGCGAGTCCCGGGTGTTCCGGATGGTCTACATGGAGGGCGGACAGTACACGCCCCTCCTCCAGCGGGCCCGCGACCTGTGGCGCGAGCTCGAGGCGACCAGCGGGAGCGAGCTGCTCACCGTCACCGGCATGGTGACGATCACCGACCACGACCACCCCGTCCACGCCGCGCTGCTGCGCGCGGGCCGCGAGCGAGGCCTCAGCTTCGAGGACGTATCGGGACCCGAGGCCCGGCAGCGCCTGCCCCAGCACCTGATCCGTGATGACGACGTGGCGGTGTTCGATCCCGAGGGCGGCTTCGTCCGCAGCGAGCGGGCCGTGTTCAGCGCCCTCCAGCAGGCCCAGCGGCACGGCGCATCGTTCCTGGGCGAGCGAGAGGTCCTGGCGCTGGAGCGCGACGGCGACCGGTGGCGGGTCCGCACCGATCAGGAGGAGGTCCGCGCGCCGAAGGTCCTGGTCGCCACGGGCACCGGCGCCGGGCCGGTGTGCGACGCGCTGGGGACCCACCTGGCGGTGCTCCCCCAGGTCCTGACCTGGTTCCCCATCGGCGACCACGAGCTGCTGGCCCGCCAGGAGCAGCAGGTCTTCATCCGCAGCGGGCATGACGCGCAGTTCTACGGGTTCCCCAGCACCGACGGCTGGACCATGAAGGTGGCGGCCAGCGTCTACCTGGACGAGGTGGCCTCGATGGCCCGCCCGGTCACCTGGGACCCCCGGCACCTGGACACGGTGCAGTCCTGGGTCGGCCGGTTCCTGCCCGCGCTGGTGCCCCGGCCGGTCCGGACGGTGCTGTGCGCCGACGGCTACACCGTCGACGAGACCGGCCTGCTCGGGTTCGTGCCGGGCCTGGACGGGGTGGTCGTCGCCGTCGGCTTCTCCGGTCACGGATTCAAGATGTCGTCCTCGCTCGGCGCGGTCGCCGCCGACCTGATCGCGGAGGGAAGTACCGCCACGGACATCAGCTTCATGGACCCCGGCCGGTTCCTGCCGCCGGGCCACGCTCTCGACGCGCTTCCCGTGGCGGCGGCATGATCCCGCCCTACGTCCTCGGCGAGCTGACCGTCCCGCCAGGGTCGCAGGTCCGCGGCCACTGCGTGGTCAGCCTGGGCCCGAGCACCGTCTCGCTGCCCGTCGTCATCACCCACGGCGCCGAGCCGGGCCCCGTGCTCGGCGTCACCGCGGGCATCCACGGCGGGGAGTACGTGCCCATGGTCGCGGTCCGGCAGTTCGTCCGCGAGCTGGACCCGGCCCGGATGCGCGGCACCGTGGTGGCCTGCCTGCAGTCCAGCCCGGTCGCCTTCCAGCAGCGGGCCGCGTTCATCAATCCGCTCGACGGCCAGAACCTCAACCGCTCGTTCCCCGGCGATCCGCTCGGCGGCCCGACCGACCGCCTGGCCGCGTGGCTGTTCGAGAACCTGCTGACCCGCGCCGACTACTACGTCGACTGCCACTGCGGTGACCTGCCCGAGGTGCTGGAGTCGTTCGCCGGGGTCAGCCCCGGGCCCGACGGCGTGGTCAGCGAGCGGGCCCGCGCCCTGGCCGACTGCTTCGACGTCGCCCGCCTCCTCGTGGACCACCTCGAGGGATCGACGATCTTCCAGGCCGCGCAGGCCGGGGTCCCGGCCGCCCTGGTCGAGGTGGGCGGCCAGGGCCGCTGGTCGCAGGCCGAGGCGGATGTGCAGCGGCAGGGCCTGCACCGGGCCGTGGCCCTGGCCGGAATCGTCCCGCCGGACGGCGCGGCCGCCCGGCCGCCCCTGCCGCTGTTCGAGGACGCGGCCGACGTGCGCAGCGACCGGCACGGCCTGTGGTTCCCTGAGGTCGAGGTCGGAACCACGGTCGCCGAGGGCACCCGGCTGGGCCGCCTGGAGGACGCCCTCGGCGACGACGTCCAGGAGATCCTGGCCCCGGTGGCGGGGGTGCTGGTCTTCGGGCTGAGCAGCCTGGCCGCCGGCCCCGGCGACCCGCTGGCCGCCCTGGCCCGCCCCGTCCCCGGGCCCTAGCCCCGGTGAGCGTCGCCGTGACGTTCGCCGGCTCCGGTGACGCCTTCGGCAGCGGCGGGCGCTTCCAGGCCTGCATCCACCTGCGCGCGGCAGGCCTGGCGCCGGTCCTGCTCGACTGCGGGGCAACCTCGCTCAGCGCGCTCAAGGCGTGCGGCCTGGACCCCGGCGAGATCGGCACCGTGTTCGTTTCCCACCTGCACGGCGATCACTTCGGCGGGCTGCCGTTCCTGATCCTCGACGGCCAGTTCAGCGGGCGCACCAGCCCGCTGACGGTGGCCGGCCCGCCCGGCACCGCCGGCCGGCTCGGCCAGGCCATGGAAGCCGCGTTCCCCGGTTCCTCAGGCACCCGTCGCCGCTTCGGCGTCGACGTCGTAGAACTGCCGCCCGGCCGCACGTCGGCCGTGCGCGGCATCGAGGTCACGACCTGGGAAGTTGATCATCCCAGCGGCGCGCCGCCGCTGGCGCTGCGGCTCGACGTGGCCGGCACGGTGATCGCCTACACCGGCGACACGGCCTGGACCGAGAGCCTGGCCGCGGTCGCCGCCGGCGCCGACCTCCTGATCGCCGAGGCCTACTACTACGACAAGGCGGTGCCGTATCACCTGCGCTACGCCGACCTCGCCGCGCACCGGGCCAGCCTGACCAGCCGCCGGATCGTGCTCACCCACATGTCCGCGGAGATGCTGGCCAGGGCCGCGGCGGGCGAGCTCGCCTTCGAGGCCGCCCGCGACGGCCTCATCGTCCAGCTCTAGCTAGGCCCGCTCGCTGATGAGCTCGCTGGCGACCCAGCGGGCGACGTGCTCGGGGTAGGGGGCGGGCAGGCTCAGGACGATGTGCCGGAAGCCGGCCTCGACGGCGCGGGCGATCGCGTCCCGCGTGCGGCCGGGGTCGTCGTAGGAGACCGGGAGCGGGAGGGACCGGGTGATCTCGGCCGGGTCGCGACCGATCTCGGCGCAGCAGCGGTCCAGCACGGCCCCGCGCCCGACCGCGTCGTCGATGTCGCTGCCGGGGAAGTTCCACAGGTCGGCATGCTGGGCGACAATGCGCAGCGTCGCGGTCGAGCGGCCGCCGATGAGGATGGGCGGATGAGGTCGCTGGACGGGCTTGGGGTTGCCGAACGCCCCGGTCAGCCGGACATAGGTGCCGTCGAAGTCGAACGGCTCGTCCTCGGTCCACAGCCGCCGGATGACCGTGCACGCCTCGGCCAGGCTCCCGACCGCCTCGGCGGAGTCGTGGAACGGCAGGCCGTAGGCCGCGTACTCCCTCAGGGCCAGCGGATGGCCCGGCCGTGAGCCGACCCCGATGCCGAAGTCGAGCCGTCCGCCGGAGACGATGTCGACGGTGGCGGCGATCTTGGCCAGCATGGCCGGCGGGCGGAAGCGGTTGCTGGTCACCAGCAGCCCGAGGCGCAGCCGCTCGGTCTGCGCGGCCAGGGCGGACAGCAGCGTCCAGCCCTCGAAGATCGGCCCGTCGGGGTCGCCGCCGATCGGCATCAGGTGATCGAACAGCCACGCGTGCTCGATCTGCGGGATCGTGTCCGCCTCTCGCCATACCCGCTGGATGTCGCGGTAGGTGACCTGCATCGGGGCGGTGGCGATCCCGAACCGCGGCCCGGTCGCGGGCGCCATCACCGGCGCCGCAGGGACGGGTCGAGCAGGGCGGGCGGAGTGTCGTATTTCTCGTCCGGGGCGAGGTCGACGCCGGGAGCGACGATCGCGTCGATCTCATCGAGCACGTCGGCGGACAGCACCGTGTCGGCGGCAGCGAGCTGGGCCCGCAGGTGATCCAGCGTGCGAGGGCCGACGATCGCGCTGGTCACGGCGGGGTGGGCGGTCACGAAGCCGAGCGCGAGCTGGATCATCGTCAGGCCGGCCTCGGCGGCCACCTTGGCCAGCTGC
This sequence comes from uncultured Actinomycetota bacterium, assembly GCA_963730265.1. GTDB lineage: Bacteria > Actinomycetota > Actinomycetes > Streptosporangiales > Streptosporangiaceae > DASUBV01. The sequence continues at coordinate 861,984 of CAVSRG010000009.1, read as the reverse complement.
TCGACGGCGTCGAGCCGGGCCCGGTTGGCCGGGACGGCCAGGTCGAAGCGCTCCGGCAGCAACGCCGCGCGGCTGGTGGTGATCTCCTGCCCCGCGCGGACCGCCCCCGACAGCCACCCCGAGGCCAGCGGACTCCACGCCAGCACGCCGAGCCCGTACTGCTCGGTGACGGGCAGCACGTGGGCTTCCACGCCGCGCTGGAGGATCGAGTAGCTGGGCTGCTCGGTGACGTACCGGCTCAGGTGGTGCTCCCGTGCGGCCCACTGGGCCTGGACGACCCGGTAGGCCGGGAAGGTCGAGGAGCCGAAGTAGCGGATCTTGCCGGCGCGCTGCAGGTCGGTCAGCGCCGACAGCGTCTCCTCGTCGCTGGTTCTCGGGTCCCAGCGGTGCACCTGGTAGAGGTCGACGTGGTCGACGCCGAGGCGGCGCAGGCTGTCGTCGAGCGCGGTGACCAGCCAGCGGCGCGAACCGCCCTGGTGGTTGCGCTCATCCCCCATGGGCAGGCTGGCCTTGGTGGCCAGCACGAGGTCGTCGCGCGGCCGGCGATGGCCTGGCCGACGATCTCCTCGGACTCGCCGCCGCCGTACCGGTCGGCGGTGTCGATGAGGTTGATGCCGCCCTCAAGCGCGGCGTCGACGAGGGCGGTGGCCTCAGCCGGAGTCGTCCGCCCGAGGGTGCCGAAGTTCATCGCTCCCAGCACCAGGGAGCTGACCTGCACACCCGTGCGGCCCAAGGTGCGGTAGTGCATAACGTGCCTCCTGCAGGGTGTGGCATCATTGGCAAAGCGGAACGTTGCTCCGCTCAATATACGGAGCACTGCTCCGTTTAGCAAGCGACAGGAGGAACCGGCACGGTGTCCGGCATCGACGGGCCAGCGTCTCCGCGGAAGCGGGCCGACGCGCGACGCAACGAGCAGGCGCTGGTCGACGCCGCCGCCGCCGTGTTCGTCGCCTCCGGCGTGGACGCGCCGGTGCGCGACATCGCGGCCCGGGCCGGTGTCGGGATGGGCACGATCTACCGCCACTTCCCGACCCGGGCCGACCTGGTCATCGCGGTCTACCGCCACCAGGTCGACGCCTGCGCCGAAGCCGGGCCGGCCCTGCTGGCCGGCAGCGGCACGCCGCACGAGGCGCTGACGAAGTGGGTCGGCCTTTTCGTCGACTTCCTGATCACCAAGCACGGACTGGCCGCGGCGCTGTCGGACAGCGCCCGCTTCGAGCCGCTGCACGCCTACTTCCTCGACCGCCTCGTGCCCGTGTGCGCCCAGCTGCTCGACGCCGCGGCCGCGGCGGGCGAGATCCGGCCGGACATGGACGCCTTCGAGCTGCTGTTCGCCATCGGCAACCTGTGCGTCGGGGTCGACGGCGACTCGCGTTACGACGCCCGCCGCATGGTCGGGCTGCTGATCGCGGGGCTACGCCAGCCCGGCGGCGTGCCCTAGCTCGGGGATCCTGGCTCGCACCTCATGAGCGACCGCCGCCAGCCCGGCGACACGCTCGGTGTCCTGCGGCCACCAGGCCAGCACCACCGAGCAGGGCGGCAGGTCCCGGATGGGCACGAAGGTCACGCCGGGCCGGCGGTACCACAGGGCGACGGCCTCGGAGGTGACGCTGACGCCGACGCCTCGGGAGACCAGGTGCATCTCGCCGTCCAGCGTGGGCGCCTCGGCCACCACCGGGGCCGGGCCGGAGCGGTACTCGGTCAGGATCCAGTAGTCGCGCCACGGGCCGGGTGACGCCGGCGCGGCGACGATCGGCTCGGTCAGCACGTCGGCGACGCCCAGCGACTCCCGCGCCGCCAGCGGATGATCATCGGGCAAGCAGGCCACCAGCCGCTCGGTGGTCAGCTCGACGGATACCAGCCCGGGCAGGCCCAGGGGCGGCCGGACGACCGCGGCGTGCACGAGGTTCTCGCGCAGCCCGGCCGAGGGGTCGGAGAAGTCGAACTCCTCGGTCCGCACCTCGGCGGCCGGATCGCGCTCGCGGTGGGTGCGCAGCAGCCGGGTCACGATCTCCAGCCCGGCGCCGATGGTGTAGCCGAGCTTCAGCGTGCCGTGCGGGGCGCTCATGCCGCGCACCGTCTGGATCGCGGCCGAGAGCTCGGCCAACACCTGGCTGGCCAGGCCCGCGAAGACCCGCCCGGCCGGCGTGACCTGCACCGACCGCGTGGTCCTGGTGAGCAGCTCGACGCGCAGGGCCCGCTCCAGGTCGCGCACGGTGTGGCTGAGCCAGGGAGCCGAGACCGACAGGCGCTCGGCGGCCCGCCCGAAATGCCGCTCCTCGGCCACGGCCAGGAAGGCCTCGAGCTGGCGCAGCGTCACGTTCTGCACCGGAGCCTCCCGCAGCTGGCCCGGATTATGTCCTTAGCGGACAGAATAACGCCACTAACTCGTCCTTCCACTTCGGATTCCAGCTATTTACCGTTGGCCTAACCGAAATAGTCAGCGACGAGAGGATCTGCCGGTGCCTGCTGATTACACCGCCGAAGACCTAGAGGCCGGACGGACCGCGCTGCTGTCGGGCTGGTCGGCCGGAACCGAGCCCAGCCTGGTCATCACCCGGACGTCGGATGCCCTGGCCTGGGATGAGGAGGGCCGCGAGTACATCGACTGCACCTCCATGGCCTGGTCGAACAACCTCGGCGGGTCGAGGCCCGAGGTCATCGAGGCGGCGTTCGCCCAGGCCCGCGAGCTCAGTCACCTGCGCTCCAACTTCGACTCGGTGCCCCTGCTGCTGCTCAGCCAGGCGATGACCCGGGCCGCGCCGGGCGACCTCAAGCGCATCGGGTTCACCCTGCACGGCAGCCTGGCCGTGGAGATGGCCATGAAGCTGGCGCTGATCAACCGGCCGCACGCGACCGGCCCGTTCCTGGCCCTGACCGACGCCTACCACGGCCGGTCGCTGGCCAGCATGGCCCTGGGCTGGCCGCACACCAACCACGCGTTCGACCGGGTATTCCCGGCCGTGCTGCGGGTCCCCCAGCCCTACGCCTACCGGTCCGGGCGCAGCGCCGACGCGGAGGTCGACTACTGCGTCGGCGAGCTGCGCGACGCCATCACCCGGCGGGCCACCGGGCTGCCGCCCGCCCTGTTCATGGAGCCGGTCCAGGGCAACGGCAGCCAGGTCGACTTCCCCGAGCGCTATTACCACGAGGTCCGCCAGGTCTGCGACGAGTACGGGATCCTGCTGATCTTCGACGAGGTGCAGACCGGGTTCGGCCGGACCGGCAAGATGTGGGCCGCCGAGCACTACGGCGTGACGCCGGACCTGCTGGTCTTCGGCAAGGGCGTCGGGGGCGGCTTCCCGCTGGCGGGCGTGCTGGCCAGCTCGGCCCTGGACGGATTCCAGCCCGGTGACGACGCCCTGACCTTCGGCGAGTTCCCGCCCAGCCTGGCCGCCGGGCTGGCCGCCCTGGAGGTGCTGGAGCGCGACAACCTGCTGCAGGCCTGCACGGAGCTGGGCAAGTACGCGACCGACGGGCTGCTGGAGATGCAGCCCCGGCACCGGCTGATCGGCGACGTCCGCGGGCCCGGCCTGCTGATCGGCATCGAGCTGGTCCGCGACCGGCAGACCAGGGAGCCCGCCGCGGCCGAGGCGGCCGAGGTGGAGCGGCGGGCCAGGGACCTCGGCGTCCTCTTCGGCACGACCAGGTACGCGGGCCTGGGCAACGTGCTGAAGATCAAGCCGCCGTTCACCATCACCACGGCCCAGATCGACCGGGTGCTGGATGTGCTCGACCAGGTCCTGACCACGGTCGAAGACCGGAATTTTAGATAACAAACGCTGAGAGGGGCAGGCCGGTGGCCGACATCAACGCCCAGATATCCGACCCTAATGACGCCAGCGACCTGAGCGGCTTCGGCTACCTCCAGTCGCTGCGCCGCACCCTGGGTCCGTACGGCTCGTTCGCCATCGCGTTCTCGATGATCAGCATCACCACGGCGATCTTCTTCCTGCTGCCGAGCCTGTTCGGCACGGCCGGGGCGGCCGGGGTCTGGCTGTGGATCCCGTGCGCGGCGGGCGTGTTCCTGATCGTGATGGTGTACGCGCACCTGGCCGCCCGCATCCCGATCACCGGCTTCGCCTACCAGTGGAACTCGCGGCTGATCAACCCGCACTACGGCTGGTTCACCGGCTACACCGCGCTGCTGGCCTTCATGGCCGGCACCGCGGCCACCGCCGTCGCGCTGGCCAGCGTGTTCGCGGGCGACATCTGGACCTCGCCGACCCACGGCGACATCGTGCTGCTGGCCACGCTGGCCATGGTGGCGGCCGGGCTGATCAACATCATCAGCATCCGGGCGGTCAGCGCGGTCAACAACACCGGTGTCTTCTTCGAGATCACCGGGTCGGTCGGGGCCGCGGCCCTGCTGTTCTTCGGGGCCATCTTCTTCTTCCACCACGACGCGGGCTTCGCGATCCTGGCCTCGACCCAGCGCACCTCCGGCGGGGCGCTGTGGTACGGGTTCGTGCTGGCCGCGCTGCTGCCGCTGTACTGCTTCATCGGCTGGGAGGGCGCGGCCGACCTGGCCGAGGAGACCAACGACCCCCGGTCGGTCACCCCGTGGGCGATGATCCGGGCCAACTACGTCTCGGTCGGCGCCAGCCTGTTCATGATCATCGGTTTTCTCATCGCGATCCCGGCCGGCATCGGCAAGCTCCTGGGCCAGCCCGAGAACCCGCTGGTCTACATCTTCCAGAGCCACTTCGGCGTCGTCGCGGCCGATGTCCTGCAGGTCGTCGTGTTCCTGGCCATCTTCTCGTGCGTGCTGGCCAACATGGTGGTGGCGACGCGGCTGGCGTTCGCGCTGTCGCGGGACAAGATGCTGCCGGCCTCGGGGCTGCTGGGCCGGGTCAACGGCAGGACCCGCACGCCGATCGCGTCGATCGTGCTGGTGGCGGTCGTCGGCATCGGCATCAACCTGCTGTCCGCCGGCGTCGCCGCGAACGTGGTGTCCATCTGCAGCGTGGCCTACTACTTCATCTACCTGCTCACGGTGGGCGGCGCCCTGTTCGCCCACGGCAAGGGCACCATCCCGGCGGGTCGCTCCGGCGACTTCTCGCTGGGCCGCTGGTTCCTGCCGGTCGCCGTCACCGCCGTCCTGTACGCCGGGGGCGTGATCGTCGTCGCGCTGGCCCCGCACGAGGGTCACACGGCGGCGGTCTACCTGGCTGGCGCCGAGCTGTTCGGGCTGCTGTGGTACCTGCTGTACCTGCGGCCGCGGATCACCAACCGGACCGCGGGGGTGCTGCGCCGGGAGGTGGTGGAGACGGAGCAGACCGCCGGACACGGCCTCAGCTACGGCCGCTAGCCCCTGAGCGGCTAGCCGGTGCTCAGCGCCTGGCTGGCGGCGTCGGCGAAGAGCACGGCGAACGATGAGCTGGTGGCGGCGGTTCCCGGCCCGGGATCGTGCCGGAACTCCCGGCGGACCCGGCCGGCCGGGTCGATCCTGCACGGGGACGGGCGTCAGGCTGAAGGGAACCGCTGTTGGTGGTGGTCCCGTCGCCGAGCTCGCCGAAGAGGTTGTTACCCCAGTCCAGGACGGTCTCCCCGGGCTGGATGGCGGCCGCCGCGGGCAGTCCGTCGCGAACCTGGTGGCCGATCGCCAGGCCGGCCTCGGCGTCCCATCCCGCGCCGATGGCGGTCGGCGTGAACCCGCCCGGCAGGTGGACGCGCCGCGGGGTCGCGCTGGCGGTGGTCGTGCCGTCGCCGAGCTGGCCAACCTCGTTGCGGCCCCAGGCCAGGACGCGGCCCGACGCCGTCAGGACCATGCTGTACTCCCGGCCGGCCGCCAGTGCCCGGGCCCTGGTCCCCTTGGGCAGCTTCACCCAGACCGGCACGTGCTCCTCGGTGGTGGAGCTGTTGCCGAGCTGGCCGTAGGAGTTGTAGCCCCAGGCCAGTACCCGGCCATCGGTGGTCAGCGCGAACGCCTGGAGCACGCCGGCCGTGGCCGCCGCCACCTTGACGCCCGCGGGCAGCCGGACCCGGACCGGCGTCCGGCGGATCTTCGTAGTGCCGTCGCCGAGCCCGCCATGGGCGTTGTAGCCCCAGGCCAGCAGCCACCCGGCGGAGGTGACCGCGTAACCGGTCCCGTTGCCCGCCGCGATGGAGGTGATCTTCGTGCGCCGGGGTATCCGCACATAGCCGGGGACGAGCCGGAAGGGGGGCGTGGTGCCGGTGCCCAGCTGGCCGTCAATGTTCCCGCCCCAGGACAGCACCCGGCCCGACTTGGTCAGGGCCAGGGCGCTGTCCAGCCCCGCGCTGATGGCCGTGACCGTGACGCCCTTGGGCAGCCGGACCCGCACCGGGACCGACTGGTTCTCGCCGGATCCGTCGCCCAGCTGCCCGTCGAAGTTGTCCCCCCAGGCCAGGACCTGGCCCTTGGTGGTCAGCGCCAGGGTGAACAGGGCGCCTTCGCGCACCGCTGTCACCTTCACGCCGGCGGGCATCTTGACCCGTACCGGGGTCAGCCGGGACATGGTTGTCCCGTCGCCGATCTGGCCGTAGATGTTGCTGCCCCAGGCGAAGACCGCCCCGGAGGTGGCCAGCGCCACGCTGGTGCCCTCCGAGGTCCGCACCGTCGTGTAGCGCAGCTTCGCGGGCAGCCGGGTATAGACCGGCTGAGTAGCGTCGGTGGTTGTCCCGTCACCCAGCTCGCCGGAAGTGTCACTGCCCCAGCCCACGACAGTCTCGCCGGGACCGGAGGCGGTTACCGCGGTGGCGGCGGCGCTGGCCGGGACCGCCGGGACGGCGGCGATCGTGGCGGCGACCAGGCTGACGGCCGTCAGCAAGCTAGCCAGCCGGGTGATAGCGGTCATCGGGTTGTCCCCCTTGCCTCGCTCAGCTCCGAGTCAGTCGCGAACCTGGTGGCCGATCGCCAGGCCGCACTCGGCGTCCCATCCCGCGCCGATGGCGGTCGGCGTGAACCCGCCCGGCAGGTGCACGCGCCGCGGGGTCGCGCTGTCGGTGGTCGAGCCGTTGCCGAGCTGGCCGAGGTCGTTGTGGCCCCAGGCCAGGACGCGGCCGCCGGTGGTGAGGGCCATGCTGTAGTCCCGGCCGGCCGCCAGTCCCCGGACCCTGGTCCCCTTGGGCAGGTTCACCCACTCCGGCACGAGGTCGTCAGTGGTCGAGCCGTCGCCCAGCTGGCCGTAGAAGTTGTAGCCCCAGGCCAGCACCCGGCCGCCGGTGGTCAGGGCCAGCGCGTGGGCCAGGCCGGCCGTGGCCGCCGCTACCTTGACGCCCACGGGCAGCCGGACCTGAACCGGCGTCCGGCGGAGTCTCGTGGTGCCGTCGCCGAGCCCGCCGTTGTAGTTGGCGCCCCAGGCCAGCAGCCGGCCGGCGGAGGTAACTGCATAGCCGGTCTCGTCGCCCGCCGCTATGGAGGTGATCCTCGTGTGCCCCGGCAGCCGGACATAGCCCGGCACGTGCCGGTCAGGCGCGGCGCCGTCGCCCAGCTGGCCGATGATGTTCGCGCCCCAGGACAGCACCCGGCCCGAGCTGGTCAGCGCCAGGGCGCTGTTGTAACCCGCGCTGATGGCCGTGACCGTGACGCCCTTCGGCAGCCGGGCCCGCACCGGGAGCACCCGGTTCTCAGTGCTTCCGTCGCCCAGCTCTCCGTAGTTGTTGTTCCCCCAGGCCAGGACCTGGCCCTTGGTCGTCAGCGCCATGGTGAACACGCCGCCTTCTCGCACCGCCGTCACCTTCACCCCGTTGGGCAGCCTGACCCGCACCGGGGTCAGCCGCATCGTGGTCGTGCCGTCGCCGATCTGGCCGTAGATGTTGCCGCCCCAGGCGAAGACCGCCCCGGAGGTGGCCAGCGCGACGCTGGTGTCCAGCGAGGACCGCACGGTGGTGTAGCGCAGCTTCGCGGGCAGCTTGGCGTACACCGGCTGGCTGGTGTCGCTGGTCGTCCCGTCACCTAGCTGGCCAAAGCCGTCATTGCCCCAGCCCACGACGGTCGCGCCGGGCCCGGCGGCGGTCCGGGCGGCGGCTGCGGTGGCTGCGGCAGCGGAGACCGCCGGGACGACGGTGACGGTAGCGGCGGTCAGCCCGAGGGCGGCCAGCAAAGCGGCCCGCCGGATCGGTGCCGGTCGGATCAGTGCTGTCATGGGATGCCCCCTTGCTTCCGGGGACACGACCGCAGCCCCGGTTATCCGCCGCCGATTCTGGCATCGGGGCCTGGAACGGCCCTGGAATGGCGGGCGGCGGCCAGGTGCAGCTTGGCCCGGACCTCATCGCCGTCGGGATGGTCGATCTCGTCGAAGATGCGCAGGGCGCGGGTCCAGACCGCCCGGGCCGCGGCGGCGTCGCCCGCGCCGCGGTGGGCATCGCCGAGGTGATCGAGCGTGTCCGCCTCGTTGAACCGGTCCCCGAGCTCCCGGTACAGCTCAATGGCCCGCAAGTAGCACGCGACGGCCCGCGCGTGATCGCCGAGCTGATCATGGATCAGGCCGAGGCTGTCCCAGGTGGCCGCCTCCCAGCTGCGCTCGCCCACCGCCCGGACCGCGTCGAGGCCCTGCTCGCAGTAGGCCAGGGCCCGCTGGTAGTCCCCGAGCCGGGCGTAGCAGAAGCCGATGTCGTTGAGGATCTGGGCCTGCCCCTGGTGCCCGGCCGCCCGGTACAGCTCGAGGGCCCGCTGGGCGTGGCCGAGCGCGTCGGCCGGGCGCTGGTCCCGCTCCGCGAGCCAGGTCAGGCTGTTGAGGATCCGGGCCTGGCTGACCTGGTCACCGATGGCCTCGAACTGCGCGAGCGCAGCCAGGAAAAGAGGGCCGGCCTCGCCGAAGTGACCGGACCGGGCGTAGCCCAGGGCCAGAGCGTGCCGGGCGTGCGCCTCGCCGACCACGTCGCCCGTCTGGCGGGCAGCATCCAGGGCGGCACACTGAGCCCCGGCGTTGTCCGGCCAGTACCCGCGGCGCAGCAGGAAGGGGCCCAGGGTCCACGCCAGCTGCCAGGCGTGCCGGCCATGGCCGGCGTCGGCGGCGAGCCGGACGGCGGCCAGCAGCACCGGGCGCTCGGCCGTGAACCAGGACATCGCGTCCGGCGCGGTGGCCGGCCGCTCACCGCGACCCCGGGCCGGACCGGGCTCAGAGCGATCGGATCCAGGTGCGGCTCGATGAGCATGGCGGCGCGATACGCGCCGTGCACGCAGCAATCCAGCAGACGGCGCACGGCCGCGGCCCGGTCGTCCGGGCTCTCCCAGGCCAGGGCCTGCTCGGCGGCGTAGGCGCGGAGCAGGTCATGGCATGCGTAACGACCGGGCGCCGGCTCGGCCAGCAGGTGTGCCTGGGTCAGCTCGGTCAGCAGTACCGCGGCCCGGCCGGGCGGGATCGCGGCCAGGCTGGCCGCGGCGGCGACGCCGGTGTCGGGGCCGGAGTGCAGGCCGAGCAGCCGGAACAGGCGGGCCGCATCCGGGGTCAGCGCCTGGTAGGACCAGGAGAACACCGCCCGCACGTCGGTGGCCAGGTCACCGCCGTGCAGCGGATCGAGGGCGCGAGTGGCATCGCGCAACTCGGCGGCGAAGACGGTCAGCGGGAAGCCGGCGCGAGCCGCGGCCCGCGCCGCTGCGATCGTCAACGCTAGGGGCAACCGGGCGCAGCCGGCAATGATGTCGCTGACGGCGCCCGGCTCGCTGGCCACCCGGCCGGCGCCCAGGCGGCGCGTGAGCAGGTCGCGGGCATCAGCGGCGGGCAGCAGGCCCAGGGTCAGCGTGTGGGCGCCTTCCGCGGCGATCAGGCTGGTGAGCTGGTTACGGCTGGTCACGATGGCCAGGCAGCCCGATGACCCCGGCAGCAGCGGGCGGACCTGCTCCACGTCCCGCGCGTTGTCCAGCACCACCAGGACCCGTTTGTCGGCCAGCACGCTGCGGTACAGCCCGGCCCGGGCGGGCAGGTCGGCCGGGATGCGCTCGGCCGGCACCCCGAATGCCTCCAGGAAGCCGCGGACCGCCTCGGCCGGCGCCACCGCGGCGCCGGCCGGGGCGAAGCCCTGCAGGTTGACGTAGAGCTGGCCGTCCGGGAAACGCTCGGACACCCGGTGGGCCCAGTGCACGGCCAGCGCGGTCTTGCCCACGCCCGCCGTGCCCGATAGTGCCGCGATAACCGCCGCCGTCGCGGCCTGGCCGGGCAGCAGCCCGTCGAGGCGGGCCAGCTCGCCGCGCCGCCCGGCAAAGCCCGGCACCGCGGGCGGCAGCTGGGCCGGAACCGGCATCGCGGCGGGTGCGATCCGCCGGCCGGGCGTGTCCAGCGCCCGGTCCTGGCGCAGGATGGCAACCTCCAGGTCGCGCACGAGCTGGCCGGGCTCGATGCCCAGCTCCTCGTCCAGCGCCTGCCGCAGCCGGCGGCCGGCGGCGAGCGCGTCGGCCTGCCGGCCGCACCGGTACAGCGCCAGCATGAGCTGGGCCTGGACCTGCTCATCCAGCGGGCGCTCGGCCACCATCTGTTCCAGGTCCGGCACGACCGTCTCATGCTCCCCGGCGGCCAGCCGGGCCTCGAACAGGGCCCGCCGCACCTGCACGCCGAGCAGATCCAGGCGCCCGGCCTGCTCCTCCAGCCAGGGCAGCCCGGCCAGGTCGGCCAGCGGCCGCCCGCGCCACAGCGCCAGGGCCGCGTGCAGGTCCGCCGCGCCCTGAATCGGATCGGCCGACTCGCGACCCTGCCGCAGGAGCCGCTCGGCCAGCTGCACGTCCGTGCCATCGTCGCCCAGGTCGAGGAGGTAGCCAGGCGGCCGGGCGCGGATCGCGGCCTTGCGGCCCAGCAGCCGCCGCAGGTACGACACGTGGTTCTGCAGCGTGGTGGCCGCGGTGGGCGGCGCGCGGTCGCCCCAGACGGCGTCGACCAGCTGATCCGTGCTGACGACCTGACCGGGGTGCAGCGCCAGGGTCGCCAGCACCGCGGCCCGCCGCAGGCCGCTCACCGGCCGCGACGCACCGTCGGCCAGAACATCTACCGGCCCGAGCAGCCGCACCTGCAGCGCTCCGCCGGATGGCGAAACCTCAGCCATTCAACGAGTATGGCGGCAAAGGCGCGACCAGCGCGCACTTACCGAGGCCAGCTGCCGGCGGACCTGGGCTCGCGGACGGTCCGGGTCGAGGTGTTCGTCGATGACCCGGACGGCTTCATCGACCGCGCCATGAGCACGGAAAACCGTCAGCGAATATCACTGACGATCGTCCGGGATCATGGTGGGCGGTATTCCGGACTGGCTAGAAGGCAGGTTCCGGACAGGCCGGTCTGATCCCGGCGATCGCCGACCAGGATGTATCGCAGCGATTGCACGGAATGCCCTTGTTAATCCATGGTGTTCTGACCTTGCTCTTAGGTTGCCGGCAGCAAGTGCTGAGGCGGGCCGCCGATAGTGGTCAGACATGAGGAGATTCGGGGCGGGCGGCGTCGCGCTGGACGCCTCGGGGCCGGCCCTGCCAGTGGGGAACCGGGCCCGGCGGCTGATCGGACTGGTCCTGCTGGCGGCCATCACGGCGGTGGCCGGGGCGCAGTACTTCTCGGGCCACGGGCTGCTCCCGGTGGCCTGGCTGGCCGTCGGGCCGCTGCTGGCCTCGCTGGTCCTGTCCCCCAGGGTCACCGCGGCGCTGGCGGGCTGGGCGCTGCTGCTGGGCATCGGGCTGGTGCTGCTCGAGCCCGCCCTGCCGGGGCTGCCGCGGCCGGGGGTGCTGGTCTCGCACCTGACCGTGCTGCTGCTGCTGACCGCGTTCGCGGTGGCCAACGCGGTGCTGCGAACCGTGGCCCAGCGGCGCCTGGGGCAGGTCCGCGCGGTGGCCAGGGTCGCGCAGAGCGCGCTGCTGCGCGAGGTCCCGGCCACGGTCACCGCGGGCCGGCTGGCCTCCCGGTACCTCTCGGCGGCGGCCGAGGCCCGGGTCGGCGGCGACCTGCTCGAGGTGGTTCCCGATGACGCGCACCCACGGTGGCTGATCGGGGACACGCGGGGCAAGGGCCTGTCGGCGGTGCGGCTGGCGGCGGTGGCGATGACCAGCTTCCGTGACGCCTGCGCCCAGCCGGGCCTGTCGCTGGCCGAGATCGCCCGGGTGGTGGACCGCTCGGTCAGCCGGGCGGCGGGTGACGAGGACTTCGTGACCGCGGTGTTCGCCGAGCTCGACCCGCGCGGCTGGCTCCAGCTGGTCATCTGCGGCCACCCGCCGCCGCTGCTGCTGGCGGCCGACGGCGGGCTGCGGGCGCTGAGCCCGAACGCCTACGCGACCCCGCTGGGCCTGCGCCCCGACATCAAGCCGGACACCTTCACGGTGCATCCCGGCGACCGGCTGGTGTTCTGCACCGACGGCCTGCTGGAGGCCCGCGACCGGGCGGGCCAGTTCTTCCGGCTCGAGGACGCGGTGGACACGCTGCGTCACCCCGACCTCCAGGCCGCCGCGGACGGCCTGCTCGGCCGGCTGCTCGCGCACACCGGGCACAAGCTGGACGACGACGTGGCCCTGCTGCTGCTGGAGGCCACTCCGACACCGGCCGCCCCGCAGCGCCGGGAGTCCCCCGCCGCCATGATCGCTGGGTGATATGCGGCTTTTGTACACCTAACGACAGCTTCTTTGGCCAGTCTCCACAAGTTCCGGCGCGCGGCCCTGTCGCTTGCGGCATTTCCCTTCTAAGCGGTACACGAGAGTCTTCAGTGTTTGCTTGTTGACCGTGGGCATGACCAGCCCATCACGTGTCTGCTCAGGAGGCTCGGTCGGTGTTGTTCAGTCGCGTCGCCATCGTCAACCGCGGAGAGGCCGCCATGCGGCTGATCCACGCCGTCCGGGAGCTCGCCGCGGAGACCGGGACGAAGATCGAGACCGTCGCGCTCTTCACCGACGCCGACCGCACGGCCACCTTCGTCCGCGAGGCCGACCTCAGCTACGACCTGGGCCCCGCCGCTGACCGCCCGTACCTGAACCTGGCCGTGCTGGAGCGGGCGCTGCGCGACAGCGGCGCGGACGCCGCCTGGGTCGGCTGGGGGTTCGTGGCCGAGGACCCGGCGTTCGCCGAGCTGTGCGAGCGGCTCGGAGTGACGTTCGTCGGCCCGTCCCCGGAGGCCATGCGCCAGCTGGGCGACAAGATCGGCTCCAAGCTGATCGCCGAGGAGGTCGACGTCCCGGTCGCGCCGTGGAGCCGCGGCGCGGTGGACGACCTGGACACCGCGCTGCGCGTGGCGGACGAGATCGGCTACCCGCTGATGCTCAAGGCGACCGCGGGCGGCGGCGGCCGCGGCATCCGCATGATCGCCTCCGCGGCGGAGCTCACCGAGGCCTACGACCGCACCCGGATGGAGGCCGAGCGCGCCTTCGGCAGCGGCGTGGTGTTCCTGGAGCGCCTGGTCACCGGCGCCCGGCACGTGGAGGTGCAGGTGATCGCGGACGGCCAGGGCACGGCGTGGGCCCTGGGCGTGCGGGACTGCTCGGTGCAGCGGCGCAACCAGAAGATCATCGAGGAGTCCGCGTCGCCGGTGCTGACCGCCGAGCAGGCGGGCGAGCTGAAGGCGGCCGCCGAGCGGCTGGCCCTGGCGGTCGGCTACCGCGGCGCGGGCACGGTGGAGTTCCTTTACCACCCGGCCGACAAGCGGTTCGCGTTCCTGGAGGTCAACACCCGGCTCCAGGTGGAGCACCCGGTCACCGAGCTGACCACCGGGATGGACCTGGTCAAGGCCCAGCTGCACGTGGCCGCGGGCGGGCGGCTGACCGGCCGGCCGCCGGCCGAGATCGGGCACGCCATCGAGGCCCGGCTCAACGCCGAGGACCCGGACCGCGACTTCGCCCCGTCGCCGGGCCGCATCGTCCGGCTGGACCTGCCCACCGGCCCCGGCATCCGGGTGGACACCGGCGTCGAGCGAGGGTGACACCATCCCGGCCGACTTCGACTCGATGATCGCGAAGATCATCGCCTACGGCCGGGACCGCGACGAGGCGCTGGGCCGGCTGCGCCGCGCGATGGCCGAGACCACGGTGATCATCGCCGGCGGCGCGACGAACAAGAGCTTCGTGCTCGACCTGCTGGACCAGCCCGAGGTGATCGACGCCAGCGCGGACACCGGCTGGATCGACCGGGTCCGCGCCGAGGGCCGGCTGGCCCAGCGGGGCTCGGCGATCGCGCTGGCCGCCGCCGCCATCGAGGCCTACGAGGACGCCGAGGACCTGGCCCGGCAGCGGCTGCTGACCAGCGCGCACGGCGGCCGCCCGCAGGTCCAGCTGGACACCGGCCGCCCGGTCGAGCTCAAGCTGCGCGGCGTCGGCTACAAGGTGCATGTCGGCCGGGTGGCCCCGCACCGGTTCCGGGTCGCCATCGCGGCGGGCAGCGGCACGCCGCGCGCGGCCGACGTCGAGATCGAGCGCTTCGACGAGCACGCCGGCCAGATCCTGGTCAACGGCAGGCGCTTCCGGCTGGTCACCAACGTCCCACGGGCCCACGCTCCTGGTCGAGGTGGACGGCGTCGCGCACCGGATCAGCCGCGACGAGGGCGGCGTGGTGCGCGCGCCCGCGCCCGCGCTGGTGGTGGCCACGCCGCTGGAGGTCGGCGCCGAGGTGGAGGCCGGGCGCGCCGGTGCTGGTGCTGGAGTCGATGAAGATGGAGACGGTGCTGCGGGCGCCGTTCCGCGCGCGGCTGCGCGAGCGCTCTGTCGCGGTGGGCAGCCTGGTCGAGGCCGGGGCGCCGCTGCTGCGGCTGGAGCCGCTCGGCAACGGCGGCAACGGGGCGGCCGAGCCGGAGCCCGCCGACGTCGAGATCGACCTGCCCGCCGAGCCCGGCGACGTCCCGGCCGCGGAGCGGGTCGCGGCCGGGCTGCGTGACCTGCACGGCCTGCTGCTCGGCTACGACGCCGGCCCGGAGGACCTGCGCCGGGTGCTGGCCCGCTACCTCGCGGCCAGGTCGGAGGCCGGGCACGGTAACGGCGGGCCGCTGGCGGGCGAGACCGAGCTGCTCGAGGTGTTCGCCGACCTGTCCGAGCTGACCCGCAACCGGGCCGCGGCGCAGGACGTCGAGACCGACACCCAGGTGCACAGCCCGCGCGAGTACTTCCACTCCTACCTGCAGAGCCTCGACGTCGAGCGGGGCGGGCTGCCCGAGGCGTTCCAGCACCGGCTCAGCCGGGTGCTGCGCCACTACGGGGTGACCGACCTGGAGCGCACGCCGGAGCTGGAGGACGCCGTCTTCCGGATCTTCCTGGCCCAGCGCCGCGCGTCGGCCGACGTCGCGGTGGTGACCGCGCTGCTGCGCCAGTGGCTCACCGAGCCGCCGCCCGGCGAGCCGCTGCGCGAGACCTCCGGCCTGACCCTGGAGCACCTGATCGCGGCCACCCAGCTGCGCTTCCCCGCCGTCTCCGACCTGGCCCGCTCGGTGGTGTTCCGCTGGTTCGCCCAGCCGATGCTGCGGCGCAGCCGGGCCCAGGTCTACGCGGCCGTGCGCAAGAACCTGCGCTACCTGGACGAGCACCCGGACGCGCCCGACCGGGCCGCAGCGGATCGCCGCGATGGTGGCCAGCTCGGAGCCGCTGGTCCGGCTGCTCGGGCCAGCGGATCGGCCGCGAGGGCGCGGGCCTGGGGCCGATGCTGGAGGTGCTGACCCGCCGCTACTACGGCAGCAAGTCGCTGCGCGACCTGCAGGCCAGCGAGGTCGCGGGCTGCACGCTTCGTGGTCGCCGAGCACGATGACGAGAACGGCCGGTACGCGGTGCTCACCACCGCGGTGGACTTCCTGGCCCTGGGCCAGGCCGTGCGGGCGGTCGGCGAGCTGGCCCCGGCCGAGGAAGTCGTCGCGGACATCTACCTGACCTGGGCCGACCAGCCGGACGACGCGGACGCGATGGCGGCCGCGCTGCGCGAGGTGCTGGCCGCCCGGCCGCTGCCCGGCCAGCTCAGCCGGATCACCGCGATCGTGGCCGGGCGCAGCGGCGCGGTCATGCATCACCACTTCACGTTCCGGCCGTCGCCGGAGGGGATCACCGAGGAGCGGCTGATCCGCGGCCTGCACCCGCTGATCGCCGAGCGGATGCAGCTGGAGCGGCTGCGCGAGTTCGACCTCACCCGGCTGCCCTCGGCCGACGAGGAGGTCTACCTGTTCAACTGCGTCGCCCGGAAGAACCCGGCCGACGAGCGGCTGGTCGCGATGGGCCAGGTGCGTGACCTGACGCCGCTGCGCGACCACGAGGGACGGCTGGTGGCGCTGCCCGCGGCCGAGGACGTCCTGGCCGCGTGCCTGGACGCGATCCGCAAGGTGCAGTCCGGCCGGCCGGCCAACAAGCGGTTCGACACCAACCGGATCGTCATCTACGTCTGGCCGCCCAGCGAGGTGACCGGCACGGAGCTGAACACGGTCGTCCAGCGGATCCTGCCCACCACCGCGGGGGCCGGGCTGGAGGAGGTCATGTTCCTGGCCCGCCAGCGCGACCCCGACAGCCGCGAGCTGACCGACATCGCGGTGCGGATCGGCTACGACGTCGAGTCCGGGGTCCGGCTGGAGGTCGGCGAGCGGCCCACCGCGCCCGTCGAGCCGCTGGACGACTACCGGCAGAACGTGCTGCGGGCGGCCCGCCGCGGCACCGTCTACCCCTACGAGCTGACCGCCATGCTGGCCGGCACCGCGGGCCAGTTCACCGAGCACGACCTGGACGCCGACGGGAACCTGGTGCCGGTGGACCGGCCCCGCGGCCACAACACCGCCGCGCTGGTGGCGGGCGTCGTCAGCACCCCGACCAGCCGGTATCCAGAAGGTATAAATCGCGTAATCCTGCTCGGCGACCCGACCAAGTCGCTCGGCGCGCTGTCCGAGCCGGAGTGCGCGCGGGTCATCGCCGCGCTGGACCTGGCCGAGCGGCGCGGCCTGCCGGTGGAGTGGTTCGCGCTGTCCGCGGGCGCGCGCATCTCCATGGAGTCCGGCACCGAGAACATGGACTGGGTGGCCGCCGCGCTGAAGCGCATCGTGACCTTCACCCAGGGCGGCGGCGAGATCAACATCGTGGTGGCCGGGATCAACGTCGGCGCCCAGCCGTACTGGAACGCCGAGGCGACCATGCTCATGCACACCCGGGGCATCCTGGTCATGACGCCGGACTCGGCCATGGTGCTGACCGGCAAGCAGGCCCTGGACTTCTCCGGCAGCGTCTCGGCCGAGGACAACTTCGGCATCGGCGGCTACGACCGGGTGATGGGCCCGAACGGGCAGGCCCAGTACTGGGCGCCGGACCTGGCCGCGGCCCGCGACGTGCTGATGGCCCACTACGCGCACGCCTACGTCGCGCCGGGCGAGCCCGGCCCGCGGCATGCGGGCACGACCGACCCGCTCGACCGGGACGTGTCGGACTACCCGCACGTCCTGGCGGGCAGCGACTTCGCCACGGTGGGCGAGATCTTCTCGGCCACCGCCAACCCGGACCGCAAGAAGGCCTTCGACATCCGCACGGTGATGCGGGCGGTGTCCGACCAGGACCACGGCGTGCTGGAGCGCTGGGCGGGCATGGCCGACGCGGACACCGCCGTGGTGCAGGACGTGCACCTCGGCGGCCAGCCGGTGTGCCTGCTCGGGATCGAGTCCAAGTCGGTGCCGCGCCTGGGCTTCCCGCCCGCCGACGGGCCCGACACCTACACGGCGGGCACGCTGTTCCCGCTGTCGTCGAAGAAGGCGGCCCGGGCGATCAACGCGGCCAGCGGCAACCGGCCGGTGGTGGTGCTGGCCAACCTGTCCGGCTTCGACGGGTCGCCGGAGTCGATGCGCAAGCTCCAGCTGGAGTACGGCGCCGAGATCGGCCGGGCCATCGTGAACTTCCGGGGCCGCATCGTGTTCTGCGTGATCTCCCGGTACCACGGCGGCGCGTTCGTGGTGTTCTCCAAGGCCCTCAACCCGGGCATGACCGTGCTCGCCGTGGAGGGGTCGTTCGCCTCGGTGATCGGCGGGGCGCCCGCGGCGGCGGCGGTGTTCAGCGGCGAGGTGAACCGGCGGACCAGGGCCGACCGCCGGGTCGCCGAGCTGGAGGCCCGGCTGGCCGAGACCGGGGGCACGGAACGGGCCGAGGCCGCCGGGGCCGAGCGGGCCGAGCTGACCGCTCAGCTGACCGAGGTGCGGGCCGCGGTGCGCGCGGAGAAGCTGTCCGAGGTGGCCACCGAGTTCGACACGGTGCACAGCGTGCACCGGGCGGTGCAGGTCGGCTCGGTGGACGCCGTGATCGGCGCGACCGAGCTGCGGCCAGCGATTATCAGGGCCATTAGCCCATCATGAGCCCGAGCGCGATCGCGACGTACTCCCGGATCAGGGCACTGTCCCGCTGGCCGTCCCAGGCCAGGCAGACCTGCGACGGGCCGATGTCCTCCACCGGGACGCTGGTGACGTCGGGCCTGGTATAGAACGCCGCCGTCGACGCCGGCAGCACCACCACGCCGTTCCCGGTCGCGACGTGCTCGAGCTTCTCCTCCACGGTGCGCAGCTGCGGGACCGCCGGGCGCGGCCCCGGCGCGCGCAGCTCGGTGGCGATGTCCCGCCACTCCGGCACCACCTCGGGGTCCTGGAGCAGGTGCTCGCTGGCCAGGTCGGTCACCGACACGCTCTCCTTGCCGGCCAGCCGGTGACTGACGGGCACCGACACCACGCGCGGCTCGGCCAGCAGCGGCTCGATGCCCAGGCCCCGGGGATCGAACGGCTGTCGCAGGTAGCCCACGTCGACCTGGCCGTCGAGGATCACCGCCGTCTGGTCATACCAGTTGGTCCGGAGGACCTCGACCGTGAGGTCGGGCCGGCGGCGGCCGAACTCCCGCACCGCGTCGGTGACGATCAGGCCGGGGCGAACCCCACCGTGAACGTCGCGTGACCGGCCACGGCGTCGAGGACCCGGCGGCGGGCGGCGTCGGCCGCGGGCAGCAGGTGACGGGCATCCTCCAGCAGCACCTGGCCGGCCGCGGTCAGCTCGGTGCCGCGCGGGCCGCGGACGAACAGGCCGGCCTTGAGCTCCTGCTCCAGCGCGCGAATCTGGCGGGACAGCACCGGCTGGGCGATGTGCAGGTCCGCAGCGGCCCGGCCGAAGTTGAGGTGCTCAGCGACCGCCACGAAGTAGCGCAGCTTGCGCAGGTCCAGGTCCATGGGCTCCCCTGACGACGCCCGAGGTCATGCCCTGAGGGTATCGCAGCCGCCGTCAAGGGTCTTGGACGCCGAGCCCGCCCGGGCGGCACGGTGGAGGGGCAGGATCAACCGAGCACGGAAGGCGACAGCCGACATGACCAGCCTCGCCAACACCCGGGTCGTCGTCCTCGGCGGCACCAGCGGCATCGGACTGGCCACCGCCCGGGCGGCCGCGGCCGCTGGCGCGTCCGTCATCATCGCCTCCAGCAACCCGGTCCGGGTCAAGGCCGCCCTCGGCGAGCTGCCCGAGGGCAGCGCCGGCCACGCCGTCGACGCGTCCTCCAGCGAGGACCTGGCCCGCTTCTTCGACGATGTCGGCCCGTTCGACCACCTCGCCTACACCGCGGGCGGCAACCTGGTCCCCGTCACCCTCGACGCCTACACCCCCGAGCAGGGCCGGGCGTTCCTGGAACTGCGCGTGGTCCGGGCCTTCGAGGCGGTCCGGCTCGCGGTGCCGCACCTGAAGCCAGGCGGGTCGGTGTCGCTGATCAGCGGGACCGCGGCCTACCGGGGCGGCGCCGCTGGTTCCTCGGGGCGGCGGCCTCGGGCGCCATCATCTCGGCGGCCCGCTCGCTGGCCGTGGAGCTGGCGCCGATCCGGGTCAACGTCGTCGCCCCCGGCGTGGTTCGCAGCCCGCTGTGGGCCGGGCTGCCCGACGCCGATCGCGCGGCCATGTTCGAGTCGATCGGCGCCGGGCTGCCGCTGGGCCGCGTCGCCGAGGTCGGAGACGTCGCCCGGGCGTTCGTGCACCTG
Source organism: uncultured Actinomycetota bacterium (assembly GCA_963730265.1). Lineage (GTDB taxonomy): Bacteria > Actinomycetota > Actinomycetes > Streptosporangiales > Streptosporangiaceae > DASUBV01. Next base: position 842,130 of record CAVSRG010000009.1, on the reverse strand, counting down.
ATGGACAGCGACTACCTGACCGGCACGGTGAGCGTCGTCGACGGCGGAACGCTGGTGGCCTGAGATTGACACCTAGTATTACTAGGCCTAGTTTAGCTAGGCATGGAGCGAGAACGGCTGAAGGGCAACCTGGACCTGCTGCTGCTGTCCGTATTGTCCGCGGGCCCCGCGCACGGATACGCGGTCATCACGACCCTGCGCCAGCGCAGCGAGGGCGCGTTCAGCCTGCCCGAGGGCACCATCTATCCCGCCCTGCACCGCCTGGAGAACGCCGGCCTGCTGGCCAGCGACTGGGCCGAGGGCGACGGGCGGCGGCGGCGCGTCTACGCGCTGACCCCCCAGGGCGCCGCGGCGCTGGCCGCCGAGCAGAGCGAGTGGCGGCGCTTCGCCGCGGGCGTGCACGCGGTGCTGGGGTGGCCGGCGTGAGCGGTCCGGTCGAGGAGTACCTGCGCGCCCTGGAGGCCGGCCTGCGCCTGCGGCCGGAGCGGGCCGCCGCCATCCTGGCCGAGGCGGAGGATCACCTGCGCGAGGCGGTGGCCGACGGGCTGGCCGCCGGGCTGACCGAGGCGCAGGCCGCGCGCGCGGCCATCGGCAGCTTCGGCTCGGTGCCCGACGTGGTCCGTGCCTACCAGACCCAGCCCCGCCGGGCCGCCGCCCTGCTCACCCGGCGGCCCGGGACCCGGCTGCTCTACGGCCTGTATGCCCGGCGGCTGCGCCGTCAGCTCGCCGGCAGCCCGATGCCCAGTCACGTCGGCCTCATCATGGACGGCAACCGGCGCTGGGCCCGGCAGATGGGCCTGGCCGACCCGAGCGTCGGCCACCGCTATGGCGCCGACCACGTCCGAGGACGTGCTCGGCTGGTGCCAGAGGGCGGGCATCAAGCACGTCACCGTGTTCGTCTGCTCCACCGAGAACCTCGACCAACCGCAGCGACGCCGAGGTGAGCTACCTCATGCAGGTCATCGAGCAGGTCGTGGCCGATCAACCTCAGCCGGGACCCGACCTGGCAGGTGCACATCGCCGGCGCCCTGGACTGCTGCCCGACAGCACCGCCGCGGCGCTGAAAGAGGCCGTCGAGGCCAGCCGCGACTGCACGACCGGGGCGCACGTCACCCTGGCCGTCGGCTACGGCGGCCGACAGGAAGTGATCGACGCCCTCCGCGCCCTCCTCCATGAGCAGGCGAGGCGGGCACCACCCTCGACGAACTGGCCGAGACCGTGACCACGGAGGACATCACCCGGCATCTCTACACCGCCGGGCTAGCCGGACCCCGACCTGGTCATCCGTACCAGCGGCGAGCTGCGCCTGTCCAACTTCCTGCTCTGGCAGAGCGCCTACTCGGAGCTGTACTTCTGTGAGGCCTACTGGCCCGCGTTCCGGGAGATCGACTTCCTGCGCGCCCTGCGCAGCTTCGCCGCCCGCCAGCGACGATACGGCCAGTGATTGGCTAGGTGCCCTTGAACTGGTTCAGGAAGCTCACGCAGTCGCCCAGGTTGGCGAACATTCCTTCCGGGACGAACTCGGTCTTGCAGAAGTACACATCGGTGGCGGCGGCGCTGCGGTCGTGGCTCTGGTAGTAGCTGACGCAGGCCCCGAAGATGTCGCCAGGGAACAGCGACGCGATGCTCCGGCAGTACTGCACGCTCGGGTTCCCGCCGCTGTCGGCGAGCGCAGGAGCGGCGGTGGCAGTCACGGCAACGGCTGCGCCCGACCCGGCCAGGGTCAGCGCGAGAACCGCGCCTGCGGTACGACGTCCGATAGACATGCTGGTCCCTCCCCGATCGTCTAAAGCCGCGATGCTAGCCAGCCCAGCTCACCAGGAAGTACGTCGTTTGGGGTAGATCCCCTGCCGCATCCCGCCCAGTGCTGACCGGCGTGCGTGACCCATGTCACTAAGGCGATCCAATCTCTTTGGCCATTGCTCCCGTACTTAGTCGCGGAAAGCAAAACACGCAGGGCGGCCTGACCCACGGGCCGGGACCGCCCGGAACAGGAGATGGTGAGCATGGGCAAGTCGTTGCTGGCACGGGTGCCGGCGCCGGTCAAGCTGGGTGTTCCGGTGGCCGCGGGGCTGCTGGCCGCGGCATGCGGGAGCGCGGTGGCATCGCCGTCGCACGGATCGCAGTCTTCCGGGGCGCAGGCCTCCGGGTCCCATTCAAGCGCGGCGACCAGAGGCACGGTGATCGCGTCGCACGCCGGCTCGGGCGGGACGTTCCTGACCGACGGCGGGCGCTCGGTGTACCTGTGGAACGCGGACGCCATGAACAAGTCCAACTGCTCGGGCGCCTGCGCCGGAGCCTGGCCGCCCGTCATGGCCACCGGCAAGGTCACCGCGTCCCACGGCGTCAAGCCGTCCGACCTGGGCACGATCGCCCGGTCCGGCGGCGGCAAGCAGGTCACCTACAACGGCCACCCGCTGTACTTCTTCGCCGGTGACTCCGGCCCCGGCCAGACCAACGGCCAGGGCAGCGACAGCTTCGGCGCCAAGTGGTGGCTGGTCGCCCCGTCCGGGTCGCAGATCACCGCCGCCGACACCGCGTCGTCGAGCGCCTCCGCCCCGATGGCGCCCTCCAGCGCCGGCGGCAGCTGGGGCTAGACCGCTTCGAACAGGAGAAATCACCATGAATAACAACCTCGTCCAGCGGCGGCCGGCTCTCGACGCCGGCCGCCGCGGCCCCGTCGGCGCCCGCCGTAAGGCCGTCCGGCTGCTGACCCGCGGCCCGGACCGGCTGTCGTCGCCCGCCGCCCGCTGGGCCGTCAGCATCCTGGCCCTGGCCGGCGCCGCGCTCATCGTCTGGTCCAGCGTGATTCACCTGCAGCTCTGGTCCGACGGCTACCGGACCATCTCGGTCATCGGCCCGCTGTTCCTCATTCAGGGCATCGGCGGTTTCGCGCTGGCCCTGGCCGTGGTCGCCTTCCGCCGGGCGGTCCTGCTGGCCGCCGGGGCGCTACTGCTGGCCGGGACCGCCGTCGGGCTGCTGCTCAGCGCCGGCATCGGCCTGTTCGGCTTCCAGGAGAGCCTGGCCGTGCCCTACGCCACCAGCTCGCTGGTCGTGGAGTTCACTGGCGCGGCCGTGCTCGCGGCCGCGACCGCCATCGTCCTGGCCGGCCGCCAGCGGCCGGTCCAATCTATTTCGGGCCCGCGCCCGTAGTTACAGTGTGAGAGTAGTGGGAACCTCAGCTGACCAGCTGCCGGATGAGTCGCTGCTCGCGGGCCTCGGGGCCGGCGATGCCGAGCTGTCCCTCGCCTTCGTGCGCCGGTTCCAGCGGGTAGTCTTCGGCGTCGCGATGACCGTCATCGGAGACACCACCACGGCCGAGGACGTGGCCCAGCAGGCCTTCGAGCAGGCCTGGCGGCACGCCCAGGTCTTCGACTCGCGCCGCGGCTCCGTGCGCGCCTGGCTGACGACGATCGCCCATAACCTGGCCGTCGACGTCGTCCGGGCGCGCACCGCGGCTCCCGTGGACCCCGATGAGCTGCCCGCGATCCTCACCGCCGTGACCGACACCCCGGAGCGGATCGCCGTCGCCAACGACAGCGCCGCGGAGCTGCGGCGCACGCTGGGCCGGCTGCCGGAGCCGCAGGCCAGGGCCGTGGCCATGGCGGGGATCTACGGCATGACCGCGCAGCAGATCGCCGACAGCGAAAGGATCCCCCTGGGCACGGCGAAGACCCGGATCAGGGACGGGATGCAGAAACTGCGGGCCGCCTACCTCCCGGAGGGGGCCGGTAATGAGTGAGATGAGTGAGATGAGCTGCCGCGAGTTCCAGGATGCAGCCGCCGAGCTGGCGCTCGGCGTGCTGACCGGGCGCGAGCGCGCGCAGGCCATGGCGCACCTGGATCACTGCGAGGCGTGCCGCGAGAGCGTTCGCCAGCTGACCCTGACCGGCGAGGGGCTGCTGGGCCTGCTGCCCAGCATCGAGCCCCCCGCTGGCTTCGAGACCCGCGTGCTGGACCGCATCGGCCTCACCGCCCCGCCCCCCGCCCCCGCCCCGAGCCGCTGGACCAGCTGGCTGTCCGCCCTCCGGCCCGCCCCTGGTCAGCGCAACCAGCTCAGCCGACCGCGCCGCGCGCTGGTCGCCGCGGCCGTCGCCGTGGCGGTCGTCGCCGGCGGCCTGGGCGGCTGGGGCCTGCACAACGGCACGTCATCCCCGGCGCCCGCCGCGCTGGACTCCGCGGCCCTGGTGTCCGTGAGCCACCAGTCAGTGGGGAAGATCTTCGTCTACCGCGGCCACCCGCAGTGGGTGTACATGTCCGTGAACATGCCCGCCAGCCAGGGCACGGTGATCTGCCAGGTGGAAAGCCGCGACGGGCACTTCAGCACCGTCGGCGCCTTCCATCTGACCAACGGCTACGGCTACTGGGGCAGCCCCGCGCCGGGCAATCCCGGTTCCCTGGCGGGCGCGCGCCTGGTCACCCCGACCGGCCACGTCCTGGCTACCGCCAGCTTCTAGCGCTCGTGAAGGTCAGGCGGCCCAGCGGACCGTGATCGGCTGGCCCGCGCCCGGCAGCGGCAGCCCCGCCGCCTCCGTCGCGACCGCCTCCCGTTCCGCGGCCGACAGCCGCCGCCAGGCCTGCACGGTCAGCACCCGGTCCGCGCGCCGCCAGGTCCCCGCGATCTCGCCGTCGACCAGCAGCGCACCCGGCCAGACCCGCGGTGTCCACAGCGTGTCCCGCCGCCCCGCATCCGGGACCAGCAGCTCGCGATCGGCGCCCTGCAGCAGGAAGAACGCATCGCCGCTGGGCAGCAGGCGCGCCGCCGCCGGACCCGGCCCGGCGCGGAAGTCCGCCTCGTCCTCGGCCAGGATCCACGCCGCGCCGATCGGCGTGTCCACCGGCGTCAGCGAGCCGCCGAGCGCCTCGAACGCCGCCGCGGCCGGCTGCGGCCCGATCCCCGACCAGGTGCCGAAGGCCGCCGACGTCGCCGGGCCGTACACGTGCAGGTAGCGCCGCGCCAGCTCGAGGCGGGCCTGGCGAGGGTCGGTCTGCGGCGGCGGCACCGTCCAGACCGTCGGCCGCCGCGCGCCTTCCCACCGGATCAGCACCGTGCCGGTCGCCGCCGCGTACCTGAGCATGCCGTGGTGGACGCCGAGCGCCCGGCCCGCGTCGGCGAAGTTCATCGGGCGGTCGCCGACCAGGTCCCTGAGACGGGCGGCCAGGTCCTCGGCCCGGCGTCGGCCCCGCTCGTCGTCGGGCAGCGTCCCGAGCGAGAAGACCGGCAGGTCGCGGGCGGCGACTACGTACACGCTGAACCGCGGCCCCCACAGCTGAACCAGCGACGGGTCGGCCCAGGCCAGCGGCTCGGTGCCCGCGACCCGCGCGTGGATCGACAGCACCGCCGCCCGGGGCATGCTGTCCTGGAGCCCGGCCCAGGCCGCGCGCCGCAGCGACTCCGCCCCCCGCGGCAGCCGCTCATCCAGCGCCCCGACCCGGCGCCGGAACGCCACGATCTGCTCCCTGCTGAGAGTCAGCCGGTTCCCACTCACGCGCCCAGCATGCCGCGGAGTCAGTTGATCGGCGCGATCATCCCCCCGTTGACGTAGACCGTCTGGGCCGTCACCCAGCGGGTCTCCGGCGCGACCAGGAAGCGCATCACCGGCACCACGTCGACCGGATCTCCGACGTCACCGGAGATCGTCATGCCGGACAGCCAGGCGACCGTCTCCTTGGTCTCCGCGTTGTAGAAGAACGGCGTCTTCTGCGGGCCGGGCGCGATGCAGTTCACCGTCACGCCCCGGCCGCCGATCTCGTGGGCGAACGCCTTGGTGAAGTGCTCGACCGGCGCCTTGCTGCCGGCGTGGGCCGAGTACGTCGCCGCCGTGACGGCGACCTGGGGGCCCGCCGTGTTGACCAGGATGTCCCAGTGGCCGAACCGCTCGACAGCGGCGTCGACCAGGCGGGTGATCTCAGCGTTGCTGGTCAGGTCCGCCTGGTAGCCGATCGCCTCGACGCCGCGCTCCTTCAGGTCGTTGACCACGTCCTGGGCCTCGTCCGCGCGGTCCGCGTCCCGGTAGTGGACCAGGACGTTGGCCCCGTCCGACGCCAGGGCCTGCGAGAACAGCTTCCCCAGGTTCGCCGAGCCACCGGTGACGATGGCTACCTTGCCGGTCAGGCTTCCCGTCATGACATCTCCCCCCGCTGGTTGATCTTCCGCCCCACGGTAACTCCGGTGGCCCCGGGCCATAACCCCCCGTGATCAGACCCGTCCCGCGTACATCGCGATGACCTGGTCAACCGTCGGGAACGTCGGCAGGACCTGGCCCGCCGCCGACGGCATCAGCCCCCGCAGTAGCTGGCCGACTTCCCGGTACGGGTCCCGCACGTTCTGGTACGAGCGCGAGATCTCGTAGGCCTGCCCGTCGGCGCCGTGCAGCCGCCAGGCCGTCAGCGCCGGCCGGGACTCCTCCGCGCTCACGTTGTAGACGTCCGTCCAGACCTCGCTGACCGCCGTGATCTGGCTCCAGCGCACCGGCCCGATCTCCGCCACCGCCGCGTCCAGCAGCATGAAGCCCTCGGTGAACGCATAGAACCAGACGTCGCGTTTCGGCACCCGGCCCCGGAACAAGCTCACGCCGAACCAGGCGCCCTCCAGGAACGGGAACGAGGCCAGCACCGGCAGCACGCCGGGAACCCGGGCCGCCGCCGCGGCGATCAGGACCGGGATCGCGGCCAGCGGCGCCAGCCCCACCACGTAGGCCCGGCGCGCCACCCCGCCCCCGGCCCGCGCCGTGAACACCCCGGCCACCTCGCCGCACTCCAGCCCCGTGGCCAGCTCCGCCGCGTGCGCCAGCGGCCCGGCGTAACGGTGACTCTGCTGGTCCACACGCCGCTGGAAGCCCGCGCGCAGCTTCTGCTCAGCCTCCGGCCGGATCGGCACGACTCCTCCCGAAGCGTCGTCGTCCGCCCCGGAGAACGTCCCGTATCCGCGCCCGGTTCGACTACGCGCCCGATCCGCGCGCGTGCGCGTCCAGAATGCGGGCGATCGCCGCCGTTACCTGCTCCGCGTATCCGATGTTCAGCCACTCGTCCGGCACGTGCATGTTCGAGTCCGCGCCGAGCGCGCCCGTGACCACGAAGTCCGCGTCCGGGTAACGGCGGCCCAGCATCTCCATGAACGGAATGCCCCCGCCAATGCCGAGCTGCCGGTAGGGCTCGTTGAACACCGAGCCGGTCAGCTCGTCCAGCGCCGCGCCGAGCCAGCTCGACACCGTCGGCGCGCTCCACCCGTTGAGCGTCACGAAGTCCGCCACCTCGACCTGGGCCCCGTAGGGAACGTCGGTGGTCAGCGCCTTCTCCAGCGCGATCCGGGCCGCGTCCGCATCGGCCGTCGGCGGCGTGCGGAAGCTCAGCCGCAGTGTCGTCGCCGGGCGCAGCACCGCGCCCGCCGAGGCCGGCTCCGGCAGCCCGTCCGCGCCAATGACCGACAACGTCGGGCGCCAGGTGTTGTTCAGGATCAGCTCGGCCGGGTCCGCGACAACGGCCGACATGCCCCGGACGAACGGAATCCCCTGTGCCGCCGAGTCCGGCTGGAGAGCCGCGAAAGCCTGGGCGTCCGAGCGCCGTTCCGGAGGAATGTGAACGTTCATCTCAGGAAGCAGGATCTCGCCGGTCGCCGAGTCCTCGAGCCGGTCCAGCAGCTGGCGCATGATCCGGAACGAACTCGGGACGATGCCGCTGGCCATCCCCGAGTGCACCCCCGACTCCAGCACCCGCACCGTGACCGTGGCCGCCACCATGCCCCGCAGGCTGGCCGTCAGCCAGAGCCGCCGGTAATCCGGGCCCCCGCCCGCGTCCAGGCAGATGACCAGGTCCACCTCGCCCAGCCGATCCGCGAGGACCTCCAGGTAGGCCGGCAGGTCCGCGCTGCCCGACTCCTCACCCGTCTCCAGCAGGATGACCGCGCGGCCGTGCTCGCCGCCCGCCGCCCGCACCGCCTCCAGCGCGCTGACCGCCGCGTACCCCGAGTACCCGTCGTCCGCCGAACCGCGCCCGTACAGCCGTCCGTCCCGCAGGACCGGCCGCCACGGCGCCAGCCCCTCCGACCAGTCACCCAGCGCCGGCTGCTTGTCCAGGTGACCGTACAAGATCACCGTGCCGGTCGCGGCCGCGCCCGCCGTGGCCGGGATATCAATCATCAGCAACGGTGCGCGGCCGTCCAGCTCGACCACCTCCGGCCGCCCCAGTCCACGCGACCCGACCCAGTTCGCCACATGGTCCACCGCCGCCCGCAGCTGACCCGTCGCCGCCCAGTCCGCGTCGAACGACGGGGACAGCGCCGGGATCTCGATCAGCCCGGACAGGCTCGGGATAACGTCGTCGGCCCAGGTCCGCGCGATCACGTCGCGCACTCGTGTCTGATCCATGACGGGAGTCTGGCACGGCCGCCGCCCGGCGCCCGGGCGGGGCCGCCGGCGGCTGTGCACAATGGCATCGTGCCCAGCTTCGCGTCCTATGACGGAACCCAGCTCAGCTACCGGGAAACCGGTGACGGCCGCCCCCTCGTGTGCCTGCCCGGCGGCCCCGGCCGGGCGGCCGAGTACCTCGGCGACCTCGGCGGCCTCAGCCGCTCACGGCAGCTGATCCTCCTCGATCCCCGCGGCGTCGGGATGTCCGCCGACCCGGCCGACCCGGCCAGCTTTCGCGTCGACCGCCTGGTCAATGACGTTGAGGCGCTCCGCGTCCAGCTCGGCCTGGACCAGATCGACCTGCTCGCGCACTCCGCCGGCGCCGTCCTGGCCACGCTGTACGCCGCCGCCTACCCCGAGCGCTTGTCCGCGCTGATCCTCATCACCCCCGGCCTGGCCGCCATCGGCGTCGAGAGCACCGAGGACCAGCTCCGCGCCGCCCTCCGCCGCCGCGCCGCCGAGCCCTGGTATCCCGACGCGCTCGCCGGGCTCGAGCAGATCTTCGCGGGCAGCCTGTCGATGGACGCCTTCCGCGCGTCCCGGGCCTTCTTCTACGCCCGCTGGGACGACACCACCCGGGCTCACGCCACCGCCGGGGTCGCCGAGCGTCACCAGGCCGCGCGGGAAGGCTACTTCGCCGACGTCGCCCTGGACCCGTCCGCCATTAGGGCTGCCCTTGAGAAGCTGACCGCGCCAGTCCTGCTCTACGCCGGCGACCTGGACCCGATGGTGCCGCCCGCCGTGGTGCGGGAGGCCGCGCCGCTGTTCAATGACGCCACGGTTCTCGTCCAGCCCGGGGCCGCGCACTTCCCGTGGGTCGACGACCCCGCGGCGTTCGCCGCCGCCCTCATGCCTGGTTAAAGAAACCCTCCTCGGTCAGATGCTCATGGACGGTCATAATGGTTGCGCCAGCAGGCACGATCAAGAATGTCCGCCGAGAAAGTTTCTCGAGGTCGCCGTGGAGGCCGAGAATGAGACCCGAGAGAAAATCGATAATGCGCGTCGCACTCGCATTGTCCATGTCCTCCAGGTTGACGATGACCGGAATGTCCTGACGATAGTAATCACCGACCGTGACGGCATCCCGAAAGTTTCGCGGACGCACTACTGCAATTTGGATGCCGTTACCCACGACAAAATCGCCATTCGGAGTTTCATCGTCGGTCTCGAACTCGCTGACGTCCCGGGAAGCATGCCCGTCCTTGTCGCCCAGGGCATCATGATCATGGCCGACAAGACCGCGCCAGTCACGGGCGTTGCGTTGCACTGCGCGCTGACCTCCGTCGACACCAGCCGATTCGTAGTCGCCCGTCCGGCGAGACCATGCTTGATGAAACCGCAGCGAACCAGGCTGCACCTGACTCTAACGACGGAAACCGCCCGCAGCGCATCAACACGCCAGAGCGGGCATAAGGACGAAACGTTCCCCGACGGCCTCGTCCAGCGAGGGACCCGTCAGGGCGCCGACCTTCCATGGGTCGACGACCCCGTGGCGATCGCCGCCGACATCGCGTCGTTCCTCGGCTGATCACCCGCGAGGGCGTGGCCCCGCGGCGCTTTGGCCGTTGGCGACGGCCCGCTCCGTTGCTCTCGCTAGCTGACGGCCCGCTCCCCTGCTACCTCTAGTCCGGGTAGGGGTCGGGTGTGGTGGTGTAGGTCCGTCCGGCTGGGGTGGTGAGTTCGAAGTGGCCGGGCTTGACCTGGGTCAGCGTCCAGCCGGGGAGTTGCTTGATCTTGTGGTCGCGGCGGCAGTGGCCGCCGAGATTGCACGCGCAGGTCAGCCCACCCTGGTGGAAGGGGGTGGTGTGGTCGAGGTCGGCGTGGCGGGCGGGCTGGCGGCAGCGGGGGTTGCGGCAGGTCTGGTCCCGCGCCGTGACATAGTCGCGGATCTTCGGTGTCGGCCGGTAGGCGGCGGTGGCGGTGGTGTGCGCGCAGCCGCCGGACGCGGCGGCGTTCGCGGCGGCGTGGCGGTAGGCGCGGGCGTGCGCACGGCGGGCGGCGCGCAGCACCGCCCCGCGGATCCCGGACCCGATGGCGCCGACGTCGGTGATGCCGGTGCCGGTGCCGGTGCCGGTCGTGCCGCTGGTGGCGGGTCCGGAGCCGTCGGCCGCGGCGCAGGCTAGCTGGTCGACGATGGCGGCGGGGATGGTGACGGTGACCAGGCCGGTGACCCCGGCCGGCCGGCGGGCGCGGCCCTGGCGGTGGCGGCGGCGGATGGTCTCGGTGGCGGTGGCGTAGCCGTCGGGGTCGGTGAGGATGACCTGCCAGCGGGCGTGCGGGTCGGCGGCGGCGGTGAGGGCGAGCAGCAAGGCCTGCCCGCCGGTGATCGGGCCGATCCGGCTCAAGGACGCAGGCCCGGCGGGGTCGCCGGTCAGGGCCCGCCAGGAGATGACCAGCTCCAGCAGGCCCGGCGGCGGGCGGCCGGGCTGCCTGCGCGGCGGCGGCCGGCCGGGTGGTGAGTGGCTGGTCGGGGATGGGTGGCTGCGGGGTGGCGGCTGGCCGGGTGGCTGGCCGAGGAACGGGGGGATCTGCGCGGCGGTTCCGGGTACCGGCGGCCAGGCCACCGGCAGGCTCGGGGGCGAACGGGCCATCGTCCTCGTCGTCGTAGTAGTCGCCAGGATCGCCCGGGTCGGACGGTCCTTCGTCAAATGGCTCGTCATCGGGCGGCGCTGGCCCGGCCGGGCCGTGGCCGCCGGTGCGGGCCCCGTCGTCGCCCGGGTCGGCGGGCGGATCGGCGTCGGGGCTTCCGGGCCCGGGACCGTCTGAGCCGGGCTCACCGGGATCAGGGTCGGCGGAGCCGCCGGGGCCGGGCCCCTCGGGCGGGCCGGGATCAGGGTCGGCGGAGCCGCCCGGGCCGGGCCCCTCGGGCGGGCCGGGTTCGGGGCTGGTGGGGCCGTGCGGGCCGGGGTCGCCGGCGGGCGGCGGGACCAGGGGCAGGGTGCCCAGCAGCAGCCCGACGAACGCGATCGCGCGCAGGTAATCCAGGCCGCCGCCCATCCCCGCCGACTTCATCGCCCGGGCGATCGCGGTCAGCCGGGCCATCGCCGCCGCGGCGTGCACCGCCGGCAGCCGCGCCCCGGCCAGCGTCGCGGTATCCGCATCCGGGTCGGGGTACAAGCTGACCTTGGCGTGCCGCTGCGCGTCCTTGCGGCGCTGCTCGGCGTTCTCGGGGTCGGCGGCGATGACCGCGCGGCGCAGCGCGACGCGCAGCTGCCCGCTGGTCTGCCCCCCAGCCCCCGGCAAGACGGCGGACTCCACGGCGCGGGCGGTGTCATCATCCAGCGGGCCGGTCGCCTCGGCGATCAGCCGGGCCCGGTACAAGTCGATCCGTCCCGGCCGACAAGGCAGCGAGGGTCGCCGCGAGCCGCCACCGCAGGGTCACGCCCAGGCTGGTCCACGCCATCGCGGTGGGGTGGGACATGACCAGCTCCAGGCCGACCGTCGACGCCGCGGCGGGGGTGACCTGGTCGGGGCGGCCGTCGGGGCCGACGCGGACGTGGTCGTCGCGGGCGGCGGTGCGGGAGGCCATCTCGGCGACCGCGGCGAGCTCGCCGGCTTGCGCCCATGCGGCGATCCGCCGGAACGCCGAGGCGACACCGGGCAGGTCCCACTCCGACAGCCCCGCCGGGTCGGTGCCGGAGAGACACGCGGCCAGCGCCGGGCCCGGCGGCAGCTGATCCGCCAGCACCCCGGTCACCTCCCGCACCGGCGCCCCGGCCTCCGCCGCGGCCGCCATCGCGGCGGCTTCCTCCGCGGCGGCGTCCTCGTCACCGGGCTCGCCGGCCTGGGCGGCGCCGACCGCGGCCAGCAGCTGGGACAGGTCCAGCTCATGCGACCAGGCCAGTCCCTCGTAGCGGCGGGAGCGGTGATCGGTGCGGGCGGGAGCGGGCACTTCGATCACCTCCGGCGCGTCACGGCGGGCTTGTCGTCTTCGATAACAGTACCGCCTGCATCTGACAATCTGGCCACCCAGACGAACACACAAGCGAAGAAAATCCAGCCTTCTTCCAACCCGCCAGCCCTGAGACCCGTCGCGTGTGCTAATCCTGGCCAATGCCCATGAACCCGGAGGAGTTCTACGCTCACGCCATGCGGGCCGCCGATGCGCAGGGCCGGCTGCCACTGTCCCGGATGACCGCCTGGGAGGTGTTCCCGTTCGAGGAGGCGGGGCTGCGGGTCGTCCCGCTGGCGCCGCCGGTCCTGCCCGAGCCGGCCCGCTCGGGCGAAGATCCTGCCGACTGCCCAGCCTGCACCAGCGGGCGAGCGCCGGCCTGGTCCGATGAGAACTGGCGGCTCTCGCCGCTGGGGCCGTCCGGAGCTCCGCTGATCTTGATGCTGGAGCCGAAGGCCCATTATGACCTGCCGGATCTTCCCGATGACCGGGCCGGCGAGCTGGGACTGCTGGTCGTGCGGATCGCCCGGGCGATCGAGTCGCTGCCGCACATCGCCCGGGCGCACGTCTCACGTTGGGGAGACGGCGGCGCGCACCTGCACGTCTTCTTCTTCGCCCGCCCGGCCGGGTTCGCCCAGCTGCGCGGAACGTGCCTGGCCATCTGGGACGACCTGCTGCCCGCGGTTCCCGACGGCCAGCGCGACGCCGACGTCGCGACGGTCGCCGAGGCCCTGGCCCGCTCGCACGGCGGCCGCGCTCATCACTGAGCGCTCACGGCTCAGCGCGGCTCGGCGTGATCACTGCTCGCCCCAGTGGCGGCGCAACGCCGTTGTGAGCTCGGCGGCGCGCTCATCGGGAAAGAACAGGCGGCCGCCGTCGATCTCGACGACCTCGGTGGCGCCGGGGATGGTGTCCCGCAGCCAGTAGGCCCACTTGCGGTTGAAGAAGCGGTCGCCAGTCCCCCAGACGATGAGGGTGGGCACGCGCAGGCGAGCCAGGGCGGGCTCGGCCGCCAGCAAGTCCCTCGCCCGCAGTGAGACCATCAGGCGCTGGAACTGGCGGGCCGATTCCGCGCTGCCGAACGCCCCGTTCAGCCAGGCGCCCGCGATGTCCGCGGGCAGGCTGGCGACGTTCTCGTAGCCGCTCCCGAAGAAGCGCTTCCGGCCGCGCTGGATGTCGCGAGTGAACCGCGGGCCGAGCCGCCACAGCGGCAGGCCGGTGCGGGCGAGCAGGACCGCGGGGCGGAGCGCCGGGGGCGGGACGTTGTTGTGGGCCTCGCAGTTGGTCAGCGTCAGGGTGTGCAGCCGTTCGGGATGGCCGGCGGCGAACACCTGGGCGACGGCGCCGCCGGTGTCGTTGGCGACCAGGTCGATGTCGGCCAGGTCGAGCGCGTCGCAGCAGTCGGCGACGAAGCGGGCCAGACCCGGCAGCGTGAAGTCCTGGTCGGCGGCGGCGGGGGTATGGCCGTGCAGGGGCAGGTCGAGGGCCACGCACCGGCGCTGGCCGTCGAGCTGGTCGATCACGTTCCGCCACAGGTAGCTGCTGGTGCCCACGCCGTGCACGAACAGCACCGGCCGGCCGGGGCCGCCGGTGTCGACATAGCTGGCCGGGCCGGACGGGGTGTCTACCTGACCGCGGTGCTTGTCGAGGCGTTCCAGCTCGCTGATCATGGGTCCTCCGTCGTTGCGGTAGGGTTCCGCCAAGACCGACTGACGGTCTGACTCTTACAAACCGTCAGTCGGTTTGTCAATGTCTTAAGGCGAGCGGGCCGGAGAAACAGGGCCGAGCGGAGCAACAGGGCGGGGCGGATGAACAAGAACGTCGAGCGAGGGGCGGCCACGCGTGCGCACCTGGTCGAAGTCGCGACGCGGCTGTTCTCCGAGCGCGGCTATGACGGCACGTCGATCGAGGCCGTGCTGGCCGAGTCCGGTGCCAGCCGCGGCGCGCTGTACCACCACTTCCCCGGCAAGGACGCGCTGTTCTGGGCCGTGGGAGAGAGCGTGGGCGCCCGGATCGGCGCGGCGGTGATCGCGGCGATGGCCGATGCCGGAGACCCGGTGGCTGAGCTGCGGGCCGGATCCCTGGCCTGGATCCGGCTGGCCTGCGACCCGGTCGTCCGGCAGATCGTCCTGATCGACGCGCCCGCGGTCTTCGGCTGGCAGCGGTGGCGCGAGCTGGACGAGCAGGGCAACCTGGGGGTGATCAGGGCCGCGCTGGCGTACGCGGCGGAGCAAGGCCGCATCGACCCTGGTCACGTCGAAGCGTTCGCCCACATCGCCCTGGCCGCCGCCAACGAGGTGGCCATGATGATCGCGCGGTCTGACGACCCGGCTGCCGCGCTGCACGCCGAGGAGGGCGCCTTCGCCGAGTTCCTGGACCGCCTCATCGGCAGCTAGCAGCGCGGCTAACGGGCGGTCCGCGGGCGGTTAGCGGGGCGCCGGGTACCGCACGTTGGCGATGCCCAGCGTGGTCTGGCCCGGCAGCAGCCCGGATCCGAGCGCGGCGGCGAACAGCGGGCCGGCCAGCTCGGCGAGCCGCCCGGCGCGGTCCGGCCCGAGGGCCAGCCAGGGACCGTCGGCCAGCCGGTCGGTACGCCATTCGAGCTCGTCGCGGCCACTGCGGCCGAGGTCCGTGGCCTGCCCCTCGGCGTCGATCCAGCCCCGCGAGGCCAGCCGGTCCCGCGCGGCCGCCCACTCCTCGGCGGTCCAGCCGCGGCTGCCAAACACCTCCGGCGGCGCCGCCCCGATGGCGGCGAAGGACACCAGCGCCTCGCACGGGTCCAGGCCCGCGGTCAGCAGGGCCGCGATGTGCCCGTCGCCGCGGTGCTCGCGCAGCACGCTGATGGCGTGCCACAGCACCAGGTGCGGCTCGTCCGGCCAGGGCAGGTCGGCGCTGGCCGCGGCCAGGCTACGGCCCGCGGTGTCGGCCGCCAGCGCCGCCTCGCGGGCCAGGCTGGCCGCCTCGGCCAGCTCCGGCGAGCCGACGACGTCACCCAGCAGCGTCCGGTACAGGCGGTCCACCGCGGTCACCCGGGCCGCCAGGACCTCCCCCGGCGCGGCCACCGCCCACGCGGCGGGCACGTACTCGGCCACCATCCGGGGGCTGAAGCTGTAGAACGCCGAGGTCACCAGCCGGGCGCCGGCCGCGCCCAGCGGCGCGCTGCGCCAGGCGAAGTAGCTCGGCCAGCGGACCGAGACGTCGTAGCCGAGCGCGGCCGCCTGCGCGAACACCGCCGGCGCGTACCAGAACACCGCGTGGACCGGCTCCAGCAGGTGCCACATGCGGCGGGCAAGTCCGTTATCCATGCGGCCAGTCTGCTGTAATGGTCTTATGCAGTTCAACACTTACACCGTGGCAGGCGCGCACATCGCCGTTTGGCTGGTCAACCATCCCGCCCCCGACGTGCCGGCCCTGGCCGCGGTGCTGCGCAGCTACGACGTGCACGAGCCCGAGCCGACCGCGGGCCAGACGCTGGCGGTGCGCTCCTGGGCGATGCGGCTGCGGGAGATCTTCGAGGCCCCCACCATAGAGAACAAGGCCGAGCTCACCGACGCACTGCTCGTCGCGGCCGACTGCCGGCCCCGGCTGGTCAGCCACGGCCCGGGCCTGCCCTTTCACTTTCACTACGCGCCCGTGGCGACCGGCCTGGCGGCGCGCGTGCGGGCGCTGACCGCGGCCGGGCTGGCCCACGTGATCGACGGCGGGGCCGGGGCCCGGCTCCGGGTGTGCCGCCGGGCCGGGTGCGAGGTCGCCTTCATCGACACCTCACGCAACGGGCGCCGACACTTCTGCTCCGTCCGCTGCGCCAACCAGGTCAACGTGGCCAACCACCGGCACCGCCAGCGCCAGGTCAGCTCCCCAGCGTCGCGGTGATGGCGCGGAGCCCGGCGTCCATCAGCTCGCCGATCCGCGGGCCAAGCTCGTCGGGCAGCACGTCGATGGCCCACACGAACCGGCACGCGTTCTCGCCGGCTGGGATCACCTGGCTGGACGCGCAGTAGAACGTAGCCCCCAGCGGGCTCTCGGTGACGGTGTAGGCCAGCCGCATCGCCTGCTCGTCGACGCCGACCAGGAACTCCGTGGCCACCGCGCCGGTGAAGAAGGTGATCCGCCGCTCCCGGTCGCCGGTCATCGTGAGCGCGGTCACGAATCCGGGCGCGAGCCGCTCGTGCAGCGCGTCGAAGGCGCGCAGCGCGTCCCAGCACCTGGCTGCCGGGGCGGCGATGGCCGCCTCACGGATGATTGACGCCATGTGATCCCTCTTCCGCCGGTCCGGGCCTTCGCGCGCCAGCAACGAGCACGAGCGTCATCCTGACACGAGGAACGCCAGCGCATCCAGCGCCAGACGGGCAGCGAGATTTGGATCAGTAACCGGCTGCGCCACCTCGAGCCCGGCGGGCAGGCGCGCGGTGGCCCGGTCGACGGCGGCGCTCACGGCGGCGCGCAGCGCGGGCGGCCCGGGCCGGTGTCCCCTGGCCCGGATGGCGGCCGCGGCCGCGAGCAGGCCCGCCCCCTGACGCCAGATCGCGGTCTGCTCGCCGGTGGTGGTGTCCGGCCCCGCACTGGCCAGGGTGACCAGGGCGGCGGCCTCCAGGGGAATAGCCAGCGGGAAGCTGAACGGCAGGGACTGCGCGGCGGTGACCGCATCGGCGGCCTGCCGGGCGGCCGCGGCCAGCTCGCCCTGATCCAGCAGGGCGAGGGCCACGATGGCCCGGGCCAGCGGGAGCTCGCGGTCGATCCCCAGCTCGCTGGCGTCGCGGGCCGCGGTCTGGCCCAGCTCGACCGCCGCGTCCAGGTCGCCGTCGGCCAGCGCCACCCCGGCCGCCGCCGACAGCAGGACCACCCGGGCGATGCGGCGGGTCCCGGCCAGCAGGGGCTGGGCCTCGGCGATGTAGCGGCGGGCCGAGACCAGGTCCCCGACCTGCCAGCAGATCATGGCCGCGGTGGGCAGCGTCGCCGCGAGCTGCTCGGCCGACCCGCCGCGGCGGCATAGCTCGATCGCGTCGGCGGCGTAGCCCGCGGCCGCGGGGTCGGCCCGCTCGGCCAGCACGCAGCCCATGCCCGTCGCCGCCGAGACCTGCAGGTCGGTCCCGAACGGGGCGGCGGCGGTGATCGAGGCGCGGACGAAGTCCAGGGCCGCCGCCCCGTCGTCCTGGTCGTCGGCCAGGCCGCCCAGGAAAATCAGCGCGCGGGCCGCGTACTCGTCGGGCTGGCCCAGCGCGGTCACGGCCGCCCGCAGCTCACTGACCGCCGCCTCGGTGTCCCCCGACCAGTAGCTCAGGTAGCCCAGCGCGTACATGGCCCGGCCGGCCCACGGCACCGGTTCGCGGGCGGCCAGCAGCCGGGACAGCCAGAACCGGCCCTCGGTCACATCGGTCGCGGCCCAGTAACGGTGCAGCCGGAACGCCAGCTCCAGGCCGCGCTCGCGGGGCAGCCGGCCGTCGATGGCCGCCCCGAGCACCAGCCGCACGCTCGGCCGGACCTCGGTGACCTGGCTCAGGTACGGGTCCGGCGCGGCGCGCGGGTCGCCGGGCAGCAGCCCGGCCATGGCCCCCGCCAGCCGGTCCAGGGCGGCCGGCTCCTCCCCCGCCGCCACCAGCTTCTCGCGCGCGAACGCGTGCAGGTCATCGTCCTGCTGGTAGCGCCAGCGCGGCCCGGACTGGTCGACGGTCAGCAGCCCGCGCGCGGTCAGCTCGCGCAGCACGCGGACGATCCGCACCGGCGCGACCGGCCCGCCCGCCGCGACCTCCCGGATGAGCGGCAGGGCGACCAGGCCATCGAGGATGCCGAACCGGCG
This sequence comes from uncultured Actinomycetota bacterium, assembly GCA_963730265.1. Lineage (GTDB taxonomy): Bacteria > Actinomycetota > Actinomycetes > Streptosporangiales > Streptosporangiaceae > DASUBV01. The sequence continues at coordinate 824,033 of CAVSRG010000009.1, read as the reverse complement.
GAAGACGAACGCCTCGTCGGGATCCAGCAGGTCGTAGCTGCTGGACGCGATGGCCCGCAGCGCCCCGTCGCCGCCCACCTCGGGCAGGTGATCGAGCAGGTCGGCCGGAGACATGGCGGTGAGCTGGGCGGCGATCAGCTCCAGGGCCAGCGGGAGGCCGCCGCAGCGGCGGCACAGCTCGGCCACGAAGGGCGCCGCCGGGCCGGTGACGGCGAGATTGCCGCCGCCCCGCCGCACCCGGTCGGCCAGCAGCTCGGGTGACTCCGGCAGCGGCGCCAGGACCAGCACCCGCTCGCCCTCCACGGCCAGCGGGACCCGGCTGGTGACCAGGACAGACAGCTGCGGGCAGTACTCCAGCAGCGCGGCCACCGCCGACGCGACGCCGTCGACCACCGCCTCGCAGCCATCCAGGATCAGCAGGGTGCGGCCCAGGCGGGCGAGCTGGCCGGCCAGCCGGGGCAGCACGTCGTCAGGGCCGGGGGCGACGCCCAGGGTCAGCGCGACCGACGAGGCGACCAGCTCGTCCTGGGCGACGGCGGCCAGCGGCACCCAGAGCCGGCCGCCGTCGAAGCCGGCCGCGGCGGCGGCCTGGACGGCCAGCCGGGACTTGCCCACCCCGCCCCGGCCGGTCACGGTGACCTGACCGGGCCCGGCCAGCGCCCCGGCCAGCCAGGCCAGCTCGGTCGCCCGGCCGAAGAAGGCCGTGGTGACGGCGGGCAGCCGGGCCGCGCTCTCCGGCGCCGGGCCGCCGAGCGCGGCCACGTAGGCCTGCACGGTGCTCGGGTCAGGGTCGACGCCGAGCTGCTCGGCCAGCTCGGCCCGGCACTGGTCGTAGGCCAGCACCACCCCGGCCCGGTCGCCGGCCCGGTGGCGGGCCCGGATCAGCGCCCGGTAGGCGCGCTCATCGAGCGGATGGGCGGTCACCGCCTGCTGCGCGGCAGCGGTCGCCCGGTGATGGTCGCCCAGCTCCCCGGCCGCGTCCGCGATCAGCTCGAGAGCCCGCAGCGCGGCGTCGTCGAGCTCGCGGCGGTGCGGTCCGAGCCAGGCCTCGTCCTCGCCGGGCAGCAGCGCGTCCCCGGACAGCTCGGCCGCCGGGCCGGCCGCCGCCAGCACCGCCTGATGCCGGCCCTCGGCGGCCAGCCGGGCCGCCCAGTCCAGCGCGGCCGGCACCGCTCGGGCATCGACGGTGACGCCGGGCGCCAGCCCGTAGCCGGCCGGGGTGGTCACGATGACCCGAGGGCCGCCCGCGCCAATCCCGGCCAGCGCGGCCCGCAGGCCCCTGATCACCCCGCGCAGCGCCGCCGGCCAGGTGGCCGGGACCGCCCCGGCCCAGACCAGGTCGGCCAGCCGGGCGGCGGGCAGCGGGCCGTCACTGAGAGCGAGCGCGACGAGGGCCACCCGCGCCCGGCGGCCGCCCAGGCCCGGCCCGGTCACGGTGCCGCCGGGGCCGGTCACCGACACCGCGCCCAGGACGTCGACCCGCACGTCGGCCGGGGAATTTACGTCCCGGTTTGCCCCCCGCATTACACAAACATTACGCACCTGAGATGGGCTCAACAGCAGAAACCGCCCTGCCCTTAGCTGCTGAGGAGAACCGCGTGCCTGCTAAGTCCCGACGAGCGCTGGCGGCGGCGGCCGGCGCCGCCGCCATCCTGTCCCTGGCCGGCCCGGTCACGGCGGCCACCGCCGCCCCCGCCCGCCCGGCCGCCCACGCCGCTCACGCCACCCGCGCCGCCCGGCCCGGCCGCACCGGCCCGGCCATCACGCTGGACTCGGGCGTCGTCCTCAGCGGCTATGACGCCGCCACGGACGCGGCCGGCACCACGTTCATCGGCTGGATCGGCAACCACGACACGGCGACGCAACAGCGCACCATCTACCTGTGCACGCTGCCGCGCGGCGCCTCCCGGTGCGCCGGCGGCATCGCCTCCACCCCGTCGCTCGGCCCGGACTCCGCGTTCGGCCTGACCGTGCTGACCACCCCCGGCGGGAAGGTGACGCTGGTCTGGCAGCACACCACGACCGCCTCGGAGAGCGGACCGAACGGCGACGAGATCGCCACCGCCACCCGGCAGCCCAACGGCTCCCTGTCGGCGGCCGCCGACCAGGCCACCGCGCCCAGCTTCGGCACGATGCTCGACGCCGAGCTCAGCCCGCAGGGCGACATCTGGGTCGTCAGCGCACCCTCCAGCGCCGCCGGCGGGCTGCAGGTCCGTCCCGGCCTCAGCCACGCGGCGGTCAACCTCAAGACGGCGTACATGGTGAGCTTCGCCCGCATCGCCTTCAGCGGCGGCACCGCCGTACTCGGCATCCAGAAGGGCGGGGCCATCACCGTGCCAGCGTCCTACGCGGTCAGCAGCGGGCGCGGCTGGTCCCGCTTCCGCGTCGTAGCCCGGACCTGGACCGCCGGGGCCGGCATCGGCCTGGTCCGCACCACGTCAGGCATCCGCCTGGTGGCCACGGTCAACAACGCCGACTACTGGCCGGTGGTGTCCCGGTTCTCCGGCGGCTCGTTCTCCCGGCCTCAGCTCACCGGCGACCGGAACAACTGCCATCCGTCCAGCCACGACCTGGTGGCCGACGCCAGCGGCCGCAGCGCCGACGTGTCGGAGGAGTGCGAGGACCTGGCCGTGGCCAACCTGACCGACACCCTGCACGCGGCCGTCTTCCGGTTCGGCTCGGGCGGCACCCTCGCGGACGGCACCCCGCAGCTCACCACCCGGCCCAGCGGGCATGGCTGGGTCGTCTGGTCGATCGAGGGCAAGGTCGCGGACAAGCTGCTGGCCGTGCCCGTCCTGCTCGCGGCCCGGATGCGCTCCGCGTCCGCCAGCGTCAGCCGGAACCGGGCGCACGTCACCGGCCCGGCCTCGTGCCTGCCGCCCGAGACCGTCACGCTGGGCGTCGGTGGCTCGGCGGCCCGGCACTGGCACGTCGTCTCCACCGCCCTGCTCCTGGACGGCAAGGCCCACGGCCGGTCGCTCAACGGCGCGACCCTGACCGCGGGCAAGTCCTACACGCTCTCCGGCCGGGTCACGTTCGCGGACGGCGGGACCCGCCGTACCGCGACCGCCAAGCTCACCTTCCGGACCTGCCCGAACCCGTAACCCCCGCCAGGTCGGGCAGGACATCCCGGGTGAGCATGTCGACCGGGATGTCCTGCCCGACTGCAGGAGCGACGCCTCCGAGGTGAACGCCAGGCCGACCTGCTCGCCCGAGGGCAGTCGTCCGGTGCGCAAGGTAAGTGTCCCGGCCTTGCTCGTTCGGACCGGGACGAAGAACGTGGGTGTCACCGACACTCCTCACCGGCCGATATCCCGGACCAGCAGGTCGCTGGTCGTCTCTCGCCGGACCAGCAGCCGCGCGGCGCCATCTCGGACCGCGATCACCGGCGGCCGGCCGACCAGGTTGTAGTTCGACGCCATCGAGTGGTTGTACGCGCCGGTGCCGGGCACCGCGAGCAGGTCACCGGGCCGGATATCGGCCGGCAGCGGCACGTCCGCCGCGAGCACGTCCCCGGCCTCGCAGTGCCGCCCCACCACGGTCACCGGCGCCACCGGCGCACGCGACGGGCGCACCGCGTGCACGGAGTACCTCGCCCCGTACAGCTCCGGCCGGGGGTTGTCGCTCATGCCCCCCGTCCACGGCGACGAACGTCCGGACGCCGGTGACGTGCTTGATGGCCAGGACTCGGTGCAGGGTGACCATGGCCCGGTTCACGATGGCCCGGCCCGGCTCGACCACCAGGCGCGGGACCGGCAGCCGGAAGCTCGCGCACTCGGTGGCCAGCACCCGCCGCATCCGGTCCGCGAACCCGGCCAGGTCAAAGCCCTCGTCGCCGTCGACGTAGGGGACGGCGTGCCCGCCGCCGAGGTTGAGCTCGGTGAGCACCACGCCCGTCCGATCCCGCGTCGCCGCCATCAGCCCGATCAGCCTGCGAGCCGCGGTCTCGAACGCGGTCAGCTCGGTGAGCTGCGAGCCGAGATGGCAGTGCAGGCCGGCCAGCTCCAGCTCGGGATGAGCGAGCACCCGCTCGATCGCGTCGGCCGCGGCCCAGGAACTCAGCGGGACTCGCTGGTGCGGCGGGGACAGCGCGGTGAGCCGGACGATCTCCGAGACGCTGTCGACCACGATGCGTCCCGCACCGTAGTCGAAGGCGGCCCGCAGGTCCTCGGGCGTCTTGGCGTTTCCGTGCACGATGATGCGCCCGGCCGGGCGACCTCCCCGCCGGGCAGCGCCGCCAGGTAGGCCCGGCACCGGTAGCGGACGTCGGCCTCGTCACCGATGTAGGCCGGCGTCCCGTAGACGGCCGCCAGCGCGCTCAGCCGGACGCCGCCGACCGAGATCTCGCCGTCAGGATCGAGGTGCGCGGTCCGCGGCCAGTAGTCCGCCACCCGGCCGGTTACCTGTTGGGCCAACGTCGCACCGTCACCTCCGCTCCAGCAGGAACCTAGCCGCACTCCGCGGAGATTCTGGCGCTCCTCACGGACCCCTAGCGACAGAGAGGCAAAAACAAACGTGATCAAGGCGGCCGGGGCGCCGAAACTGAGTTGCGGCCCGAGGCCTGACCAGGCCAGGGTCACGGGGTGAGGATGCACACGGACCAGCTGACGGTGCCGGCGCAGACCGTGCGCGCGCTGGTGGATGAGCAGTTCCCGCAGTGGCGGGAGCTGCCGGTCCGGGCCATCCCGTCGCAGGGCACCGTCAACGCGATCTTCCGGATCGGCGACGAGCTGGCCGCCCGGTTCCCGCTGCGTCACGGGGACGCCGCGCGGACGCGGCGCGGGCTGGAGGCCGAGGCGGCAGCGGCACGGGAACTGGCCGGGCGGACCCGGTTCCGAACCCCCGGGCCGGTCGCGCTCGGCGAGCCGGGGGCCGGCTACCCGCTGCCGTGGTCGGTGCAGACCTGGCTGCCCGGCGTCGTGGCCACCGCCGATGACCATGCGGAGTCCGCGGCGTTCGCCCGCGACCTGGCTGAGTTCATCGCCGAGGTGCGGGCGATCGGCACCGGCGGCCGGACTTTCAGTGGCCGTGGCCGCGGCGGCGACCTGCGGTCCCACGACACCTTCATGGACGAGTGCTTCCGCCGCAGCGAGCACCTCCTGGACGTGCCCCGGCTACGTCGGATGTGGCAGGAGATGCGCGACCTGCCGCGCAGCCCCGGCCCCGACGTGATGACCCACGGTGACCTGATACCCGGCAATGTACTGGTGGCCGGCGGCCGCCTGGCCGGGGTGCTGGACGTCGGCGGCCTCGGCCCCGCGGACCCGGCCCTGGACCTGGTCGGGGCCTGGCATCTGCTCGAGGCGGGCCCGCGGCAGGTGCTGCGCGAGGCCCTCGGCGGCGGTGACCTGGAATGGCAGCGCGGCCGGGCCTGGGCGTTCGAGCAGGCGATGGGCTTGGTCTGGTACTACGAGGACACCAACCCGGTCATGAGCCACCTGGGCCGGCGCACCCTGGCCCGCCTCATGGCCAGCGGCGGCGAGTAGCCCCCGGGGACGCCGCGGCGGCACCGGCGCTGCTGCTGATGGCCGGGCAGCTCATCGAGCCCTTCCAGGCGGCCCGGCCACGCAGCGGACCCTAGCCCTGCATCAGCCCTCCATCTTGCGCAGAGCCTCGAGGAACACCTGGCCGCGCGGTGTTCCGATCCCGGTCATGTTGTCGTAGCCCTTCTGGGTGACCTGGCCCGTGTAGCCGGGCATGCCCTGGTCCTGGTCATCGAAGGTGATCAGGGAAAACGCACTGCACAGGCTGGTGGTGCACGCCTCCCCGCGGAACAGTCCCGGCGTGCGGGAGGTCGACGGCAGCATGTCCCGCACCGCCGCGGTCCCGTTCAGCCGGTAGAGCACCGGGTCGGTGAACCCGAACACGGCGCGCTGGCCCTGCTGGGCGTCGGCGATCATGCCAGCCACCAGCGGCGAGGCCATGCTGGTCCCGCCGACCGTGAGCAGGCCGAACTTGGGCGGCTTGTTGTTCGGGAAGGACAGCAGCCCGGTGGCGAACCCGGTGTACAGGTCCGCGTCGGCGGCGATGTCGGGTTCCGACCGGACCAGGCCGGGGCGGTCTCCCGGGGGCGTCACCATCGCCCTGGGCACCACGCCGCGCTGGTACGCCGGCTCCAGCCAGATCAGGCTCGGGCCGCCGCTGGTGGCACCGTTCTCGAACGGCGGTTGCCACTGGCCGTTCGCCAGGATTGACTCGCCGCTCGACCAGCCGGTCTCGAACAGGCGCTGGTTGGCCTGGCCGATCCCCAGCGAGGTGCCGCCGACCAGGATGGTGAACGGGTCGTCCGGGGTCTCGACGCCCGAAGCGTCGCCTGAGGCGAAGTACATCCCGACGCCCTGCGCGGCCGCGCGGACCAGGTAGGCGTGCATGATGGTGGACAGGATCGCGGGCTGGTTGTCGTTGCCCGGGCCCCAGGAGTTGGAGCTGATGTTGGCCAGCGGGTGGTGGCCGCCGTCGGTGCCGTCGATGGTCACGATGTCGGCGTCGAACAGGCCCTGGTTGCCGAAGTCGCCGTTGTTGCAGCTGTCGCCGCCGACGACCAGCTGGTTCGCGCCGGGGGCCATGTCGTAGGAGGTCTCGACGTCGAGCTGCTCCTCGATGTCGAACGGGTCACCGCAGATGTTCTGGCCCAGGGACAGCTCGCGGTAGTGCTCCGGATCGGGCGCCGTGAAGTGATCCGCCTTGGCGTAGTCCTGCAAGGTCAGGAACATGTCCGGGGTCAGGCCCAGCTCGACCAGGTCAATCGTCTGGCCCCGGCCGTTGTTGGCCGTGTTCATCCCGTAGGCGGCCCGCATCTGGCCGGCCTGGTAGCCGCAGATCTGGGTCGGGAACGACGTCCGCCCGAACTGCCGGGGCAGGCCGGAGATCTGATGCTGCCCGTAGTACTGCGAGCAGGGGGCCGTAGGCGCCCCGGCAGGCCCGGCGGGGTGCTGCGGCGCGCGCATCAGCGGCAGCCTCGGCGCGGCATTGTCCAGGCCGGTCAGCCCTATGACGTACCGGGACAGCGACTTGGGGATGGCCACGGCGCGGTTGCTGGCGTGTAGCTGGAACGGGCAGGCGTTCACGCTCGCCGACGACCGGTAGTTCTCCAGCCTGATCCGGAACGCGGCGTTGATCGCCGCGACCGCCCCGGTGGCCCGCACGTAGTTGCGCTGCGCGTCGGCGTGAACGCCGGTGAAGCCCTCGTGGCGCAGCCACGACTCGACCGCTCGGGCCCCGGCCGGGCTAGTCCCGAACCGGGCCGTGTAGGCGTTCGGGCTGAGGAAGTGATGGAACAGCCTGCTGCCGGGCGTGCTCACCGCCGTGGCGTACCGCTGCGCGGCAGCCAGGTGGCCCGGCCGCATCCAGACCTGGATCGTCAGGCGCGCCGAGCTGGCCACCGCGTCGATGGGCCGGCCGAGGCTGGTAAACGGCGCGGCGCTGCCCCCTAGCCGCACGTAGCCCGGCCGGGGCGCGGCCCCGGCGGCGGCGCTCATGCCGACGATTGACATAGCCGCGACGGTCACCGTCGCGGCGCCGAGGCTGACGAGCCTCCGTCTTCTGGACACTGGTTCTCCCTTGCCCTCGTGCCAGATCCTGGCCCCACGTATCCGTGATACTCCGGCGAGCCGGCATTCAGGCCCATATATCCCGTCACGATTCAGGAACGGCACCTGGCCGCTGGTCCCGGCAGCCCGGTCCGCCACAATCAGGGGCATGATTTCTGAGATCTTCGAGCCCGAGCGCTGGCGTCCGGTCGACGGGTTCACGTTCACCGACATCACCTACCACCGGGCGGTCGACTCCGGCACGGTGCGGGTGGCCTTCAACCGGCCCGAGGTGCGGAACGCGTTCCGCCCGCGCACGGTGGACGAGCTGTACGTTGCCCTGGATCACGCCCGGATGTCCGGCGATGTCGGCTGCGTGCTGCTGACCGGCAACGGGCCGTCGCCCAAGGACGGCGGCTGGGCCTTCTGCTCCGGCGGCGACCAGCGCATCCGCGGACGCGACGGGTACCGCTACGCCGAGGGCGAGACGGCGCAGAGCATCGACCCGGCGCGGGCCGGGCGGCTGCACATCATGGAGGTGCACCGGCTGATCCGGTTCATGCCCAAGGTGGTCATCTGCGTGGTGCCCGGCTGGGCCGCAGGCGGCGGGCACAGCCTGCACGTGGTGTGCGACCTCACCCTGGCCAGCCGCGAGCACGCCCGGTTCAAGCAGACCGACGCCGACGTGGGCAGCTTCGACGGCGGCTTCGGCTCGGCCTACCTGGCCCGCCAGGTAGGCCAGAAGTTCGCCCGCGAGATCTTCTTCCTCGGCGAGACCTACGACGCCGAGGCCGCCCACCGGATGGGCATGGTCAACGCCGTCGTGCCGCACGCCGACCTGGAGCGCACCGCGCTGGAGTGGGCCGTCAAGATCAACGGCAAGAGCCCGACCTCACAGCGCATGCTGAAGTTCGCGTTCAACCTGGTCGACGACGGGCTCGTCGGCCAGCAGGTGTTCTCGACCGAGGCCACCCGCCTGGCCTACATGGCCGACGAGGCCGTCGAGGGCCGGGACGCCTTCCTGGAGAAGCGCGCCCCCGACTGGGCGCGCTTCCCCTACTACTACTGAGCCTTGCGCGGGCACCACGGGTTCGGCCAGCACGCCAGGCGCATGGGTTGGGCATGGTCGGCAGGCCGTGCGGCAGCGGTATCAGTACTACCTTGCCGTTCGGCTTCGGGTAGTGGGCGCCGCTCGGGCACGGCGCCAGGCCGGCGTCGCACAGCACCTGGGTGAGCAGGTTGCCGCCCGGGCGGGCGGCCTTGGTCTTGGCCCCGCACTTCGGCTCGGTCTTCTCCAGGTTGGACGGCGCGCTGCCGTCCGGGGCCTTGTTCCCGGCGAAGCAGTTCTGCGGCTCGCCGCCGGACAGCGTGATCTGGCCGTAGTCGGAGTTGCTCGGGTTGCCGAAGTAGCCGTTGTGCCGGAACGTGTTGTGCAGCAGCGCGTCGCCCTCGGGGTCCAGCACGCAGCCGAAGGGCGGCAGTTCGTGGCCGCCCGCCCCCTTGCAGGTCTGGCCGAGGCTGGGCTTGCCCGACTGCGCGTACGGCACGAACAGGATGCCCCAGGCGCCGTTGTTAGCGACGGTGTTATCCATGACGGTGTCGAAGCGGCCGCCCGAGACGGTCATCCCGGTGCCCACGGGCCCGGCCGCTGCGCTGCCCGCGGCCGGCGCCATCGGGTTGTTGTTGTTATGGATGTAGTTGTGCGTGACCACCCAGCATGAGGTGGTGTGGGTGAGCGGGCTGCGCCGGCCGCCGAGGCACTTGCCGTCCTGCGGCGCCGGCGGGTCGCCGACCACCGCGCTGTTGGTGTCGAGGCCGTCCTGGTTGTGGTCGAACTGGGAGTTCTCGATGACGATCTTGCCGCCGGAGTTCGTGCCGGAGTAGCCGAGCGCGTTGTTCTCCATCCACATGTGATCCAGCACGGCGTCGCAGGAGCGCTTGCACGCACCGACGTAGGTGCCCGAGTCGTTCATGTTGCTGGCGTACAGCTGGTTCCACTTAGCCGGGCCGGCCGAGTTGCTGGAGAAGACCCCGTACTCGGCGGCGGTCGTCTCGTTGCTGAAGAACGTCGAGGTGGCGGTCAGGTAACTGGACCAGTAGCCGTGCAGGCCGATCTTCCCCGAGCCGTCTCCGCCGTTCCACCAGACCTCGTTGCCGGACGCGCCGGTGCCGGCCAGGAAGTTGCAGACGGTCAGGTTCTCGACGCTGACGTCGTTCGCCTTCCAGACCAGGATCCCGTTGCGGCCGACGTGCGTGCCCTTCTTCCCCGCCGCGCCGTAGTTCTGCGCCTTCGGCGCCGCGCTGCACGGCTTGGCGCCGGCCCGGGTGCCGTCCACGATGACCGAGCTGCGGTTCATGCCGCGCAGGGTCAGGCCGGACTTGGTGATGTAGACGCCGCCCATCGCGCCGACCGCCGGGTTGCCGTGCGGGCCGGTCTCGTCGGCGGTCTCGTGGTAGTCGCCGGGGCCGACCAGGATCCAGTCGCCGGGCCGGGCCGCGTTGACCGCGGCCTGGATGCTCTTGTACTTGCCGGCCTTGCCCTTGTAGGTGCCGACCAGCAGCACCCGGGCGCTGTGCCAGCCGCCCGACGGGCCCGACGGCGCCGCCTCCGCCACCCCGGGCGCGACCCCGGCGGACAGCATCCCGCAGCCCAGCACCGCCGCGCCGAGCGTCATCATCGTCCGCGATCTACCACGAAAGCTGAGGTTCATGTGCGTAAGCCTCCTGCTACCGCCCAGTAGCAGAAGACCATACATTCGGGACCCGCCGGTGCCTAGGCCTAACGAACCGCGATGGCGTCCACCTCGATGAGGAAGCCCGGCTGGGACAGCGTCGCCACTCCGATCAGCACGTCGGCGGGCTTGTGATTCCGAAACAAGGTGGCCTGGGCGGCCTCGATCACCGGCAGCTGCTCGGGCTGGTAGCGCGCGACGTAGATCGTTATCTTGGCCACCTGGTCGGGACGCGCGCCGCCGGCGGCCAGGGCGCGGCCGAGGTTGTCGAACACCTGGCGGGCCTGAGCGGCCAGGTCACCGGGACCGACCAGGTGGCCCTGCGCGTCCTCGGGCTCCTGGCCCGCGATGAACACCAGCTGACTGCCGGCCGCGATGACCACCTGGCTGTAGGTGCGCGGGACGGGCAGGCCGTCGGGATTGATGGACTGGAGCGTCATCGAGCTGTCCGTCCTGGGTCGTCGTGCCTGGTTGTCGTGGTCAGGCGCGGCTGGTCCGGAAGATGGGCCAGCCGATCTCGGTCCGCCACTGACGGGCATCGGCGGTGTCGTGCTGGCCGGCGAGATAATACTCGCGGATCGGTCCGTCCACCGCGAGGGCGTGCTGCGCCACGTAGGTGGCCAGCGTGCCGTAGGCGCGGTCCACCCCGGCCGGTGCCCCGCGGTACTCGATGACCGCCAGCTCGGCGACCGGGACCAGCGTGGTGGTGACGCGCCCGGTCGGCCGCACCGGGCCGGCGCACGGCACGAAAATGGTCGCCTGGCCGCGGTGCCGGGTGAACACCTCGCCCGCGTAGACCCCGCCCGCGGGCCCACGGGCGGGGACGTCGCGGGCGGTCAGGACGGCGCGCAGCTCGCCGAGCGCGCCCTGCAGCCAGGCGGCCGACTCCTCGGCGTCGACCACGTCGGTGATGGCGGCCGCGGTAACCGCCGGCACGGTGCGCAGCTCGATGCGGGCCGGGGTGTCGTCTGGCGCGGCCAGCAGGCCGCGCAGCGAGCTGACGGCGGACTGGGTGCGCCCGAGCTCGTCCTCCAGGCGGCTGAGATGGGCGGTGATCTGCTGGTTGCGGGCGGCCAGGTCGGGCGCGGCCAGCACGGCCTGGATCTGCTCCAGCGGCATGTCCAGGTCCCGGAACCGCCGGATGACCTGGGCGGCGGGGACCTGGCCGGTGGCGTAGCGCCGGTAGCCGGTCTGCGGGTCGATGTCGGCCGGCTCGAGCAGGCCGACCTGGTGGTAGTGCCGCAGGGTCTTGACGGTCAGGTGGGTGGCGCGCGAGAAGTCGCCGATCGACAGGTAATCCGGCACGGCGCTCATTGTGCGCCCTCCCGTAGGGGGAGAGTCTGCCCCCGCGCTGGCGGTTGACCTTCCCGTCACGGCAGCGGCCAGCGTGGGGGCTCAGCAACCCCCACCGCAAAGGAAACACGATGCCGCGCATGCAGAGCCCCGACGGGACCGAGCTGTTCTACCGCGACTGGGGCACCGGGCGCCCGGTCGTGTTCGTCCACGGCATGCTGATGAGCAGCGAGACGTGGCGCTATCAGGCCATCCACCTGACCAGCCGTGGCTTCCGCGCCATCGCCGGCGACCGCCGCGGCCACGGACGCTCCGACGATCCCGGCACCGGCTACGACTTCGACACGCTGGCCGACGACCTGGCCGCGCTGCTCGACCGGCTCGACCTGACCGAGGTCACCCTGGTCGGGCACTCGATGGGCGGCGGCGAGATCGCGCGCTACCTCAGCCGGCACGGCGCCGGGCGCACCGCGCGGGTGGTCCTGATCAGCTCGACCGTCCCGAGGCTCGACGTCGACCCGCAGGCCGCCGCCGCCCTGCTCGGCACGCTCCGGACCGGCTACGGCCAGTGGGTGGAAGAGAACGCGGCCCGGTCGTTCGGCGATGAGCGGCCCGGCTGCGAAGTCCCGCGGCTGGACCAGGAGCAGGCCATCCGGGACTGGATGGGCGTCTCCCTGGACGCCGCGGTGGCCTGCATGACCGCCAACCTGGCCGCCGACTTCACCGCCGAGCTGAGCAGCGTGGACGTGCCGGCGCTGATCGTGCACGGCGACCACGACGCGTTCGCCCCGCTGGCCGCCTGCGGACGGCGATCCGCCGAGCTCATGCCGGGCAGCCGGCTCCTGGTCTATGCCGGCGCGGCGCATATGCCCCACCTGTCCCACCGGGAGCGGCTCAACGCCGACCTCCTGGCCTTCGCCGGGGCACGCGATGCTTGAATGAGGCTCAGGCGGTCGGCCCAGTGACTCAGCGACGATGGAGGTTCGGCATGGATGTTGGGATCGGTCTTCCGAATGCTGTCCCCGACACCGAAGGCAGGACCCTCGTCGACTGGGCCAGGCAGGCTGATGAGGCCGGATTCAGCACCCTGGGCACCATCGGCCGGCTCGTCTACCCGAACTACGAGGAGCTGGTCTCGCTGGCCGCGGCCGCCGCGGTCACCAGCCGGATCCGGCTGACCACCTCGGTCCTGCTATCGCCGCTGCACTCCAACGCCGCGCTGTTCGCCAAGCAGGCCGCCTCGATCGACCGGATCTCCGGCGGCCGCCTGGTCCTGGGCCTGGGCATCGGCGGCCGCGAGGACGACTTCTCCGCCAGCGGGCTGACCATGGCCGGCCGCGGGCGGCGCTTCGACGAGCAGCTCGACGAGATGAAGCGCATCTGGGCCGGCGAGGGCCGCCCCGGCATCGACCCGATCGGGCCGGCGCCGGCCCGGCCCGGCGGTCCCGAGCTGATCCTCGGCGGCGGCAGCGAGGCCAGCTTCCGCCGGGTCGCCCGGGTGGGCGACGGGTGGATCATGGGCGGCGGCACGCCGGACATGTTCGCGCAGGCCGCGGCGGCTGTTGACCAGGCGTGGCAGGAGGCGGGCCGGGCGGGCCGGCCGCGCAAGCTGTCGCTGGCCTACTTCGCGCTCGGCGCCGACGCCCGCGCGCAGGCCGACGGCTATCTCGGTCACTACTACGCGTTCCTCGGCGAGATCGCGGGCCAGATCGCGTCCGGCGCGGCGGTGAGCGCGGACATGGTCAAGGGCTACGCCGCCGCCTTCGCTGACGTCGGCTGCGACGAGCTCATCTTCGTGCCGACCTCGTCCAGCCTGGACCAGGTGGCGTTGCTCGCCGACGCGGTGCTCTGACCGAGCCGGGTCGCCCGGCTAGCTGACGGCGCAGAAGGGACCCGGATGACGAGCAGCGACCCGGCGCAGGCCTGGCGGGCGATGGCGCCGCTGATGGACCTGATCACCCCGATGGCGATGCGGGTGGCCGCCACGATGCGGCTGGCTGACCTGATGCCCGACGACGGCAGCGGCGAGAGCGCCCCCGTCGCGGAGCTGGCCGGCCGGGCCGGGGCCGATCCGGAGGCGCTGGCCCGGATGCTGCGCCACCTGGTGGCGCACGGCGTGTTCAGCGAGCCCCGCCCGGGCGAGTTCGCGGTTAACCCGACCGCTGCGCCGCTGCGGTCCGGCCACCCGGCCTCGATGCGGGCCTGGCTGGACCTGGACGGCTTCGGCGGCCAGATGGACCTCGCGTTCACCGGCCTGGCCCACACCGTGCGGACCGGTGAGCCGGCCTGGGAGACGGTGTTCGGGCAGCCGTTCTGGCCCTACCTGGATGACAACCCGGCGATCGGAACCTCCTTCGACGCGATCATGGCGGCCGACGCGGACTACCGCTCGGCGCTGGCGGCCGGTTACGACTGGACCGGAATCCGGCACGTCATCGACGTGGGCGGGGGAACCGGGCGGCTGCTGGCCGATGTGCTGGCCCGCAACACCCAGCTCCGGGGCACGCTGCTCGACCTGCCCAGGACGGTGGCGCGGGGCCGGGAGTACCTGGCCGGGCTCGGGCTGGACACCCGGTGCGACGTCGCCGGGCAGAGCTTCTTCGACCCGCTGCCCGCCGGCGCGGACGCCTACCTGCTCAACCGGGTGATCCACGACTGGGACGACGCCCGGGCGAGCCTGATCCTGCGCCGCTGCGCCGAGGCGGCGGGCCGCCACGGCCGGGTGCTGGTCATCGAGTCGCACGGCAGCGACGGCGACGACCCGGCCGCGTTCGCGGAGATGAACCTGCGCATGCTCGTGCTGGCCGGCGGCCGCGAGCGCACCATCGACGACTACGCCGCGCTCGCGGCCAGCGCCGGGCTGCGGGTCACCGGGGTGCACCGCGCCACCGATCGCCACGTGATCATCGAGAACGCGGCCGCCTAGCAGGCGACCGGGGTCAGTGTCCCGATGGACTGGCGTCCGCCGCCATGGCGTACCGGTCGATCAGCTGGCCGGCGATCACGTCAAGGTCGGCCCCGAGGTAGTCCGGCTGCGGGCCGACGTCCAGCGGGGCGTTGCCCACGCGCAGGATGAGCGCCGCCTGCCAGCCCGCCGCCTGGGCCCCGATGGTGTCCCAGACGTGGCTGGCGATCAGGCAGATGTCGCCCGGATCGACCTCGAGCGCGGCGGCCACCGAGTGATACGCCTCCTGGGCCGGCTTGTGGCGGCGCACCGTCTCGTCGACGCTGAACCGGCGCTCGAACAGGTCGATCACGCCCCCGCGCTCCAGCTGCCGCCCGGAGATCTCCAGCGTGTTGTCGGTGAGCGTGAAGAGCCGGAAGCCATGGTCGCGGAGCCGGCGCAGGGCCGCGGGAACCTCGGGATGGGGCGGCATGCTGGCGAACCGGTCGGTGAGCTCCGCGCTGTCGGCGTCGCTGATCGTGATGCCGCGGGTGGCGGCCAGCATCCGGAGCACGGCCCCGCCGATGTCGGTGAACGGCACGTACACGCCCGCCAGCGTGAGCGCCTCGGAGTAGGTGATCAGGTGGGCGAACCACAGCCGCAGCGCGGCCGGGTCGCCGAAGATGCGGTCAAAGGTGGGCCGGATCGAGTCCAGGTCCAGCAGGGTCTCGTTCACGTCGAAGACAATGATCGGTCGCATGGCTCCAGCCTGACTGCCGCCGCCCGGTCGCACATCGTCAGGCCGGCTATCCCCGGCGGTCCCTCGGCGGCCGGCCGGGCCTGGTGAGCGGCCCGATCGTCGGCTAGCTTGTGATCATGAATCAGCGGGCTGCCTCGTACTTCGACACCTCCGGCTGGGATCAGAAAGACGTCGTCTCCGGCGGGTCGCGGATGATCCCGGTGAGCACGCCCGGCGGCGAGTTCCGGGTCTGGACCAAGCGGGTCGGCACCAATCCGGACCTGAAGGTGCTGCTGCTGCACGGCGGGCCGGGGGCCACCAGCGAGCTGTACGAGAGCTTCGACACCTGGTTCCCCCGCGCGGGCATCGAGTACTACTACTACGACCAGCTGGGCTCGCTGCGCAGCGATCAGCCCGACGACCCGTCGCTGTGGACGCTCGACCGGTTCGTGGACGAGGTCGAGCAGGTCCGCCAGGCGCTCGGGCTGGACGCCAGCAACTTCGTGCTGCTCGGCCAGTCCTGGGGCGGGATCCTGGCGATGGAGTACGCCGTCCATCACCAGCAGCACCTCAAGGGGCTGGTGATCTCCAACATGATGTCCAGCTGCCGGCTGTACAACGCCTACGCGCAGGACGTTCTCATGCCGGCCATGGACCAGGACGTGCTGGCCGAGATCAAGCGCTTCGAGGCCGAGGGGAAGACCGACGACCCGCGCTACGAGCAGCTGCTCATCGAGCACCACTACGTGTACCACGTGTGCCGGATCCCGTTCGCGGACTGGCCCGAGCCGGTCAGCCGGGGCTTCACGCACATCAACCCGGCCATCTACGTCCCGATGCAGGGACCGAGCGAGCTGGGCCTGAGCGGCAGCCTCGAAGACTGGGACCGGTCCGCGGACCTGGCCAGCATCGACGTGCCGGCCCTGGTCATCGGCGCCACCCACGACACCATGGACCCCGCCCACATGCGCTGGATGTCCGAGCAGCTGCCGCAGGGCCGCTACCTGCAGTGCCCGGACGGCAGCCACATATCCCAGTTCGACGACCCCGGGCACTACTTCCCCGGCCTGCTCGACTTCCTGGGCTCGCTCTAGACGCGAGCCTCAGACGCAGTGGATACCGCGCAGCGCCGGCTGAGGGACCAGATCGACGACGCGACGCAGCGGCTGCTCGGCACGGCGAGGGTCATCGCGGAGCCGGACCTGCGGGCGCCGTCCATGCTGCCGGGCTGGACGCGGGCGCGGGTGCTCGCGCACCTGGCCCGCGGGGCCGACGCGATGCGCAACCTGATGATCGGGGCCCGAGACGGGCCGGACCGGCCGGCCTATGCCAGCGCCCAGGCCCGGGCGGCCGACATCGAGCAGGCCGCCGGCCAGAAGCCGGCCGACCTGGTCGCCGACGTGGCCAGCGCGGCGATGGCCTGGCGCACCCTGGCCGGCCAGCTGTCCGACCAGGCCTGGCGGTATCCGGTCCTGGTGCCCGGCCTGGAACCGTTCCCGGCCGGGCAGCTGCTGGTCCGGCGGCTGGTCGAGGTCGAGCTGCACCACTGCGACCTGGGCCTGGGTTACGGCCCGGCCGACTGGCCCGCCGCGTTCGCCCGCCTGGAGCTGGCCGAGCCGATGCGCTCCCAGCGCCAGGACCGCCTGACCTGGGCAGCGGCCCGCTAGCTGGCCCGGCGGTCGCGTCGCTGCATGAGCCAGTCCGGCCGCCGCACGGTAACCGACCCGCACAGCACGTCGCAGTTGACCACGATCACCGGCGCCCCCGGCTGAGGCTCACCGCGCAGCTGCGAGGACTTGGCCCCGAGCACGGCGCGGCCGGTCATGCGCACCTCGATCCCGTCGGGCAGGAAGATGGTCACCGTCCCGAACTTGACCGTCGCGTCGATGGTGGTGACGTGCTGCCGGATGATCGCCTGCTGCATCTCCAGGTGGCAGTCGCCCAGCACCGAGCGGACGGCCAGGTGCGGGGGTACCACCCAGGGGCCCTTGCGTGACTCGTTGCCGAGCACCGCGGTGATCTGCTCGGGGGCGGCCAGGGCCGCGCTGGCCGGCGCCGCGGGCAGGTCGGCGGTCAGGCCGGCCAGGTCGCCGTGGGTGCGCGCGACCAGGGCGGCCTCGCTGCGCTGCGCGTACTCCTCCAGGGTGAGCCGCCCCTCGGCGCTGGCGCTGGCCAGGGTCTCGACGGTCCGGTCCCGGTCGGCGTCCGACGCGCGGACCAGGCTGGCCCCGGTCTGGACTTGCTGGCTGTCGGAATCCACGGCCGCCTCTCAGGATCGCTGTCGCCTACAGCCACTGTAGCCCATAGGATATGAGCGTGCGAGACCAGGAAGCGCGCCAGCGGCTCACCGCCGATCCGGGATTCCTGCTGTCCCGGGTCGGCACCGCCGCTCGGACCGGGTTCCAGGAGGTGCTCGCAGGCTGGGGGATCCGCCCCCTGCAGTACCTGATCCTGCTGTTCCTCGACTCGGGCGACGGAGTCTCCCAGCAGGAGCTCTGCGCGGCCACCGGCGTCGACAGCGGCAACATGGTGGAGCTGCTCGACGGCCTGGAAGCGCGGGAGCTGGCCCAGCGGACCAGGGACCCGAGGGATCGCCGCCGGCATGCGGTAACGATCACCCGGCGCGGGCGGTCGACCCTGAAGGAGCTGCGCCAGGCCGTCGACGACTACACGGCCGGCTTTCTCAGCCCCCTCACCGGGGCCGAACGCGAGCAGCTGACCCGCTGCCTGGCCAAGCTCTACCCCACCATCCCCGAAGCCCGCTAGCCTCGTGGTATGGGTCGGGCCGCGGGGGCCGAGCAGTACGGGCGCGATGGCTACGTCATCTACCCCGGCGTGCTCGACGACGGGCTGGCCCGGGAGGCCAGCGGCCATGTCGGCTGGCTCCAGGAACAGCACCCCAACCTGCGCCCGGAGCAGCTCGGCCACTGGCTGGTGGCCGACGATCCGTTCTGGGTCCGGCTGGTCAGCGACCCCCGCCTGCTCGACATCGCCCAGGCCTACGTGGGGCCGGACATCGCGCTGTTCGCCTCGCACTACATCTGCAAGCCGCCGCGGTCCGGCCAGCCGGTGCTGTGGCACCAGGACGCGGCGTTCTGGCCGCTGGAGCCGATGGACGTGGTGACCCTCTGGCTGGCCGTCGACCACTCGACGCCGGAGAACGGGGGCCTGCGGGTGATCCCCGGCAGTCACCGCCGGGAACTGCACGAGCTGCGCGTGAATACCGCGGTCGAGAGCGTCCTCGGCTCGGAGAGCGCGATCGACGTGGACGAGTCACAGGCCGTCGACGTCGTCCTCGCGCCCGGTGACGTCGAGGTCCACCACCCCCGCATCCTGCACGCCAGCAGCGCCAACACCTCGGCCCGGCGGCGCTGCGGCCTGACCATCCGCTACATCCCCACCTCGACCCGGATCACCTCCGAGCTTCAGCCCTATCCCAGCGCGCTGCTGCTGCGGGGGGAACCGGGAGTCAACCAGTATCAGCCCTGGCCCGCCTACGTGCCGGGCCGGCACTATCCCTTCGGCGGGTCCGGCACCTGGCGGCCGGCCTAGTCTCAGGCGATCTTCGCTTAGGATGTCGCGGGGGACCAAACGGGGGGTTTGCTGTGTATCGCCTCGCGGATTCGCGCGGGCGCAGGCAGGCATGGATCATCGGGCCGCTGGCGCTGGTCGCCGCCGTGCCGCTGATTGACCATTTTGTCCCGCCGACGATGCATTTCTTCCCGGTGCTGGCCCTGGCGCCCGCGGTGACGGCCACCTTCGCCAGCGCCCGCCGGGTCGCGCTGGTCGGCGCGCTGGCCGCCGTCGCCCTGGTGATCGCGGGGACGGAGCGGTCCGTGCTGACCACCGAGACCGTCCTGGTGCAGATGTTCTCGCTGGTCCTGCTCACCGGGGCGCTGGTGTTCTTCCGCTACCTGCGGGACCGGCGCGAGAGCGAGCTCGTCCGGGTGCGCCTGGTCTCCGAGGCGGCCCAGAGCGTGGTCCTGCGGCCGTTGCCGGAACGCGCCGGGCCGGTGTCGGTGGCCTGCACCTATCACGCCGCCGAGGCCGACGCTGATATCGGCGGGGACTTCTATGCCCTGACCCGCACGGCGGACTCCACCCGGCTGATCATCGGGGACGTGCGGGGCAGCGGGCTGGCCGCCATCAGCGAGACCGCCGTGCTGATGGAGTCGTTCCGCGCCGCGTCCCGGCAGCAGCTTCCGCTGGCCGAGCTGGTCAGCTACCTGGACGGCAGCGTGCGCTGGGGCCTGGCCGAGTTCGCCCGCGCGGAAGCCGACCTCGGGGAGCGGTTCGCCACCCTGGCCGTGGCCGACATCCCGGACCGCGAGCCCGTCGTGCGGCTGATCCTGTGCGGCCATCCGCCCCCGCTGCTGCTGCGCCAGGGCACCGCCACCCCGCTGACCGTGCCCCAGCCGGCCCCGCCGCTGGGGCTCGGCACGCTGGCCGGGGTCTCGTACGTGCCGCAGGTCTTTGACTACGCGCCCGGCGACCTGCTCCTGCTGCATACCGACGGCGTCACCGAGGCCAGGAACGCGCAGGGCGCCTTCTACCCGCTCGCGCAGCGCTGCGCCGCCTGGGCGGGCTGCCAGCCAGCCGAGCTGATCAGGAACATCGAGTCGGATCTGCGCGCCTACGCGCCTGGACCGTCGGCCGACGACATGGCCATGATCGCGGTACAGCGCGACGCTGGGTTACTGGTCGGCGGCGATCAGGTCGGCGACCCGCCAGGCGTTGGCCAGAATGGTGAGCGCCGGGTTGACGCCGCCGTTGGTGACGTGCAGGGCGGCGTCCGCGACGCTGACCCCGCTCCAGTTCCAGACCCGCCCCCTGGCGTCGGTGACCGACGTCGCCGGGTCCGTCCCCATCCGGCACGTGCCCGCCTGGTGCTGACCGGCGCTGGGGCCGGCGGCCAGCCGCCAGGACGTCCGCGCCACGCGGCGGGCACCGCTGGCCGCCAGCCAGCGCCCGGCCTGGTCGGCCAGCAGCTCGGCGCCCCGCAGGTCGTTGTCGTGCAGGCCGGGCGAGGACAGCTCGACCAGGGGCACGCCCCAGGCGTCGGGCGCGCCGCCGGCCAGCATCACGCGTGACTCGGCCTGCGGCACCTCCTGGACCGGGCCGATCACTACCGCCGAGCGCGGGTAGACCTCGGCCAGGTCGGCCAGGCTCGCCTCGCCCTCGGGCGCGATGAACCCGGTCCGGCGCAGCTTCCCCCACGCCTCGAACGGCGTGGCGACGAAGTCGTTGGCCAGGATGCCGCCGCCCGCCAGGCCCGCGTTGCCGTGCCGGAACGCCGTGGTGGCGACGCACGGCCCCGGACCCCGCCAGTCCTCCACCGGCTCGTCGAACAGTCCGGTGGCTCCGGAGTACACGTGGGCTTGCAGGTAGCGGCCGACCTGATCGTTCTCGTTGCCCACCCCGGAGGCCAGCAGCAGCCGCGCCGTCTCGATGGCGCCGGCGGCGAGCACGACGTGCCGGGCCTGGATCTCCCGCACCCGGCCCGCCGCCGACACCCGCACCCCGGTCACCGCGCGGCCCGCGGTGACCAGCCCGGTGACCACCGCGTCCGCCACCAGGTCACAGCGGCCGCTGGCGGTGGCCCAGGCCAGCACCGTGTTATGCGTGCCGTTCTTGGCCTCGACCGGGCACGGGTGGCCGATGCACAGGCCGCAGTGCAGGCACGCGGGCCGGCTGTTGTAGCCGATCGTGTTGATCAGCAGCGGCGGGGCCGTGACCGGCAGGCCGGCCGCCGCGCCGCCCGCCGCCAGCCGGGCGCCGACCGAGTTCAGCTCCATCGGCGGCATCGGGTAGCCGCGCGTCCGCGGCCCGTCGTACGGCGCCGGGCGCTCTGCCCCGGCCACGCCGAGTTCCCACTCCACCCGGTCGTAGTACGGCGCCAGGTCGGCGTAGCTGATCGGCCAGTCGATGAAGGGTGCGCCGTAGGTGGAGCCCATCGTGAAGTCCTCGGGGCTGAACCGCCAGGCCATCGCCCCGTAGACGCGGGTGCCGCCGCCGGCGATGAACGCGTTCCCGCCCCACTCCGGCGTCCACGGCAGCACGTCCTGGCCGCCGACCCGCCGGGTCGTCGACCCGACCGCGCGGTCGACGGGCCGCGGCCGCCCCGAGAACACCCGGGCGCTGACGGTGTGCTCGCGGCCCAACTGCGCCGCCGTCTGCACCAGGCCCCGCTCCAGCACCAGCACGGTCAGGCCCGCCCGGGCGAGCACATGGGCCGCCACTCCCCCGCCCGCGCCGGCCCCGACCACGATCGCGTCGTAGCTGTCGCGGACCTGGCCCGGCGCGGTCACCGGCAGCACCACCGGATCGGCCGGCGGCCACGCCACCCCCTCGGGCAGCTCCCGGAACCCGTAGCGCCCGGCTGCCCCCGGTCCGCTCAGGGCAGCGGCCGCCGCGGCCACCGCAGCCGCCTCCCGCTCAGTGTCGTCGCTAGGTTCCATCGTCAGGGTCATACCATTCCAGGCGTCGGGTTTGACCGTATCGGGGCCGAGTCCACGGCCGGCGCTAGGAGGATCTTCACGTGGTACCTGAGTCGCTGCACGATTTCTTCCTGACCAGCGGGACGGTGGCCGGCGCGCTGATCGGCCTGCTGTTCGTCGTGATCTCGGTCTCCACGCAGCGACTCACCCGGTCGGAGGCCGGGGCGCAGCTGCACCGCATCCGGGCCTCGGCGGCCCTGACGGCGTTCACCAACGCGCTGGCCGTGTCCCTGCTGGCGCTGATCCCCGGCCACAAGATCGGGATCGCCTCGGTCGTGGTCGCCATCCTGGGGCTGATGTTCGTCGTCGCGTCGCTGCTGTCGCTGGTCCGGGGGCACCGGATGCAGTGGGCCCTCGCGCGCGAGGCGACGTTCCTGGCCGGGCTGGTCGTGATCTTCGTGCTCCAGCTGCTCGCCGGCACGCAGATCCTCGCCCACCCCGGCAACTCCGGCACGGTGAACACGGTCGCCTTCCTGGTGGTGTTCTGCTTCCTGGGCGGGATCTACCGGTCCTGGGAGCTCATCGGCGCCCCGTCGATCGGCCTCGTGCACGAGGTGACGGCGCTGGCCAGGAAGCAGCACGACGTCGATGACCAGCGCGACACCTGATCGCACGGACGGCATCGCAAGGGCGGCGCGGGGTCACGGGGATCAGCCCCAGGAGCGGCCGTTCCAGTGCAGGATGAAGGTCCGGGACTGGCCCGAGGCCGGGGTGGTGCGGCCGACCGCCCAGCCGTAGCTGGCCGTCGCGAAACCCAGCCCATTGAGCTCCGCGACCCGCGCCGGGCTGGCCACCCGGCGCCAGGCATGGCCGTTCCAGCGCAGGATCAGCGGGTGCGTGCTGCTGCCCGAGAACGTGCTGCCCGCCGCCCACCCGGTGCCGCCCGGCGCGAACGCGAGGGCGGCCGGGTCGGCCGAGGCGGGCGCGGGCGCCCGCACCCAGGCATGCCCGGTCCACCTGATGCTGATCACGCCCCCCTTACCCGACGTGTTGGGTCCGATCGCGAACGCGGTCCCGTGCGGCCCGGCCGCGATGGCGTTCAGCCAGTGGTAGGTCCCCTGCTCGGGGAACGACTTGACCCAGCTCCACGACGTGCCGCTCCAGCGGGCCAGTACCCCGGTGATCATGCCGGTGTACAGGCCGCTGGCGAACGTGGTGCCCGCCGACGTGGTGGCCACGCCGTCGAGCACGACGCCGCTGTCGGCGCCGAACCGGGGATCGACGCGGGTCCACTTGGTCCCGGTCAGCCGGAAGATCACCGGCGAGGTCTGCGGCACCGTCGGTCCGGTGGTGTGGGAGCCGACCGCCCAGCCGCCCCTGGCGTTCGCCGTGACGGCGGACAGACTGCCGTTGGCGACCGGCGCCGGGCTGGTCACCGCCTTCCACGCCCGCCCGTTCCAGTGCAGGATCAGCGTGTGCGGGTGGAGGTCGCTGCCGGTGCTGCCCACCGCCCAGGCGTCCTTCGCGCTGACCACCGTGACCGCGGACAGCAGCCCGGTTCCGGTCAGCACCTTCGGGCTGGTGACCCGCGACCATCCGCGGCCGTTCCAGTGCAGCATCAGCGCCTTGTCGGCCAGGCCGGTGCCGGTGAAGCCGACGGCCCAGGCATTGGTCCTGGACGCGGCGGCGACGCTGGCCAGGGCGCCGACCGTGCTGTAGCTGGTAACAGCCGGCCGGGCCGCTCCCGCCGGATGCGCCGCGGCCGCAGCCGGGCCGGCGACTACGCTGGCCAGGCTCACCGGAATGCCAGCCGCGGCGACCGCGAAAATGGCACGCAGAGATACACGCAAAGGCACTGCCCTCCCCACCCTGCGGCTCCTGATCCTGAGCCGCGCTGCTCCCGCACTGACGGTAACCCGCGGCCCGTCATATCGCCATAAGAGCGACAGGCCGATGTTCTCGGGTCGCGGCCGGGCTCAGTCGCCGTCCAGCAGCCGGGCGGGAAAGCCGCCCCGGCTGATGGGGCTCCAGCGCTCGATGCTGAGGCGGAGCAGGACCTTGCCCTGGCGCGCCATGGCCTCGCGGTACTCGTCCCAGTCGGGATGCTCCCCGCTGATCGAGCGGTAGTAGTCGACCAGGGCCTCGACCGCCGCCGGCTGGCTGACCAGCTCGATCCGGCCGTCGACCTGCACCCAGTCGCCGCCGAAGTCATCCGACAGCACGCACATCGAGGCCTGCTCCTGGCGGGCGGCGTTGCGGGCCTTGGCCCGTTCGGGGTAGGTCGAGACCACGATCCGGCCCTCGGCATCCATCCCCATGGTCACCGGGGACAGCTGCGACCGGCCGTCCCGGCGGGTGGTGGCCAGGATCCCGTGGTGCCGCGGGCGGATGAACTCGAGCAGCTGATCCCGGTCCACGGTCAGGTCACGGGCGGCAGGGCGAGGCATGGCATCACGTTAGCGCGCCATTGATAGGACGCGGGTTACGACAAGCGGTTGGCCAGGAACCCGGTGATAGCGGCCGCGAGCCCTGGTCCAGTGAGGGCGGTCCAGTGGTTGCCCGGCACCCGGGTGAACCGGGCCCGGGGCAGGAGCGCGGCGAGCGCGCCGGCCGAGGCGTGGTCGTGATCCTCGTCACCGACCACGACCAGCGTCGGGATCTCCATCCGCCGCAGCGCCTCGTCCGGCGTGGCGACCAGCGAGTCCAGGACCTGAAGCAGCGCCAGCGGGTCGCCGCCGAGCTGGGTGAGCCAGTACGCCGCCGCCGCGTCCGGTGACTCCGGCTCGATGCGGTCCCCGCGGCTCAGGGCGGTGAGCACGCGGCGGTTGGTGCCGCCGGCGGGCGCACCGCTCAACGCGGCCAGCCCCTGCCCGGCCACCACCGCATGAGCGGGCCGGGCGCCGCGCACCAGCATCCGCAGCACGACCCGGCCGCCCAGGGAGTAGCCGCCGAGGTCGTAGTCGTCCAGCCCGAGCCCGTCGATCAGCGCCAGCCCGTCGTCGGCCAGGACATCGGGCGGATAGCAGGCCGGATCGTGCGGGCGGCCACGGTCCGGGCGGGCACTGTCACCGTGACCGCGCAGATCCGGCAGGATGACGCGGTAGCCGGCCGCGGCCAGGGCCTGGGCGGGACCATGATCGAGCCACTGGCGTCCGGTGGCGGCGAAACCGTGCAGCAGCACCAGCGGTCGGCCGTCCCCCGTCTCCCGGTAGGCCAGCTCGCGGCCGTCGCGGGCGGCCAGCCGGCGCAGGCCCGGGCTACTGATGGCGCGCCGCCTGGTCGTGGCGCAGCCGGCTGAGCTCGCCGATCGCGCTGTGCTCGGAGCGCTCCACGAATCGCAGCAGCGCGCTCAGCTCGTCCGGGCCCAGGACGGCGAGGTCCTCGCGAGCGCGGGCGGTCAGTCCCGCGTAGTAGGCCGCGATGCGGGCCAGGCCGTCGCTGGTCGGCTCGATCAGCACGCGGCGCCGGTCATGGGGGTCGCTGACCCGCCTGATGCAGCCGGCGGCGTCCAGCCGGTCGATCATCCGCGACACCGACCCCGGCGTCAGGCCGACGTGCCGGGCCAGCTCGGCCGCGGTGGCCGGCCCCTGCTGGTTCAGCGCGTGCAGGCAGCTCAGGTCACTGGCGGTGACCCCCATCCGCTCGGCGATCAGCCGGTTGAGCTGAGCGATGGCATCGACCCAGCCCGGCAGCGCGGCCAGCACGCGGTCTTCAAGCTCGCGGCGCGACGCCTGCCCCATCCCCTCGGCCTCCCTCGGCTCGCCGCGGCCAGCCTACGGGGATATTAGTGCGTCACACAACTATTGCGCGACGCACTTAGTTGGCGAACTGGCCGAGCAGACCGGCCAGGCCATCGTCGCCGAACATCATCCGCATGCTGGCCGCGGTGTCGGCCGCCGATGCGGCGCTGCGCGTGAACAGGTCCGGCTCATAGACGGCCAGGGCCTCCCCGGTCCGGCCGGGATGGGCGGCGATCGCCTGGCCGAGCCGCGCGCCGTCGAGCATCGCGAGGTTGGCGCCCTCCCCGGCGAACGGGGACATCAGGTGCGCCGCGTCGCCGAGCAGGGTCACGCCGGGAACGCGGTCCCAGCGGTGATCGGCGGGCAGGGCATGGATGCGCCGCGGGATCAGGGCCCCGTCGGCGTCGGCGACCAGCGCGCGCAGCGACCCGGCCCAGCCCTCGAACTCCGCGAGCACCGCCTGCCGGGCCGCCGGCGGGCGGCTGAAGTCGATGCCGTCGAGCCAGTCCTCGCCGACCGCCAGCGCGGTATAGACGTGCAGGCTGCCGTCGGTCTCGCGATGGGCCAGGAAGCCCTTGCGCTGGCCCAGGGAAAGGAAGAACCCCGAGCCGATCAGGGCGGCGCTGTCCGGGTGGCGGACATCGACGTCCAGCAGGTCGGTCTCGACGAAGGAGATGCCGGTGTACGCCGGGCGGGCGGCTGAGACCAGCGGCCGGATCCGCGACCAGGCGCCGTCCGCGCCGATCAGCAGGTCGGTCGTGATGGCCGTGCCGTCGGCCAGCGTCACCTCGTGCCGGTTGCCGCCTCGGGCCCGGGCGCTGGCCGCCCTCTGGCCCCAGCGGATGATGCCCGGCGGAACCGAGTTCAGCAGCAGGTCGCGCAGCTGGCCGCGGTCGATCTCGGGACGGCCGCCGGTGCCATCGTCGGTGTCCTCGAAGCGGACCACGCCCTGCGGGTCAACGATGCGCATCGCCTGGCCGCCCGGGTGAATCAGGGTCCGGAACTCGTCGTGCAGGCCGGCGGCGCGCAGCGCGACCTGGCCCGAGTCCTCGTGGATGTCGAGCATGCCGCCCTGGGCGCGGGCCTGCGCGGACGGTTCCTGCTCGAAGACCGCGGCCTCGATCCCGTGGACGTGCAGGACCCGGGCCAGGGTCAGGCCGCCGAGGCCGCTGCCGATGATCGCGATCGGGTGGTGCGGTGTGCTCATGACGTGTGCCCCCCAGCGCTGTGGTGCGGTAGCGGCGTGCCTGCGATGCCGTTGATCAGCACCCGGAAGCCCCAGGACATGCGCTCGTCCGGCGAGCCGGCCAGGAGGCTGGCCGCCGCGCCCCGCAGCCGGGGGTGCGTGGCCTGCGGAGCCTGGTGCACCGCACGCGTCAGCGCCTGCCACTGCTCCCCGGCCCCGGCGGGCTGCTCGCCCGGGCCATGCTCGGCGGCTGTCGCGGTGCCGAACTGGAGCAGCACGTCCACGCCCCAGGCGGCCTGCTCCGGCGGCACCCCGCCCTCATCCAGCAGCGCCAGCAGCCGCTCCAGCAGGCGCAGGTAGTTCTCGCCGCTGGGGCGCGCGGTCAGAGCCGAGCGGGCCAGGCCCGGATGGGCCAGCAGCACTCCGGTGTACGACAGCAGCACCCCGGTCAGCCGCTCGCGCCAGCTGCCGCCCCCGGCCGGCCGGAAGTCGACCTCGCCGAGCAGCTCATCCAGCACCGCCGCGTGCAGGTCGGCGGTGCTGGCCACGTACACGTACAGCGAGGCCGGCCCGGTGTCCAGGTCCCTGGCCAGCCGCCGCATGGTGGCCTTGTCCAGGCCCTCGGCCCGCATCACGGCGATCGCCGCGGCCACGATGCCGTCCCGGCTCAGGGCCGGCTTGGCTGGCCGCTCCCGCCGGCTGACCGGGTTCCCGGTACGTGATGTCATTCCCCGACTCTAACGAACATGTTCGTTACGAACAAGTTCGTCAGGGATGCGCCAGGTTCAGGGCGGAGGAGACGCCGAGGCGGAACGCCGCCTGGGCCACCTGGCTGCTCTCCACCCGCCAGTCCTGGTGGAAGAGCCCGCCGTGCTGCCGGAAGTCGAACCACACCAGGCCCAGCATCTTGTCGTGCTTCACGCCGGCGAACAGGTCGCCGATGTTGACGAACTGGTCGGCTCGCGGCCCCACGGCGGTCTCCGCGATCAGCAGCGGCTTGGTGGTGAAGCCGCGGACCTGGTCGATGGTGCGGCCGAACACCGAATTGAAAGTGTTAGACGACTTGTAGTAGAACCCGTCGATGCCGACCCAGCTCACGTACTTCGCGCCCGGCCACCAGTCCTGGACCGGGCCGGTGCCCGGCAGGTCGGCGTTGATCGTCCACAGCCAGGTCACGTTGTCGGCGCCCTCGGCGCGGAACAGGTCCACGATGTGCCGCCAGGCCTTGACGAACGTGGCGGGCGGCACGTGACCGTAGCCCCAGGAGTACCAGGGGGCGTTCATCTCGTGGCCGAAGCCGATCACCACCGCGTGGCCGAAGTCGCGGACGCTGTCGGCGTAGGAACTCAGATAGTTGTCGTAGGCGCCGTCGGCGATCCCGCTCACAGAGGCGAAGGTGGGGTCGATCTGCACGTACGGCGCGGCCCCGCGGGCGTAGGCCTGGCGGGCGAACTTCCCGGCGAACGGCTCCGCCCAGCCGCTGAAGTAGCCGTCCAGGTTGGGCTGGCCGCCGGCGACCTGGGCGAAGTCGGTGATCGGCTCGTAGCTCGGCGGGGCGCCGGCCTCGTAGACGCCCAGGTAGGACGCCGGACTGGCGGGCAGCCGGGCGTGCGCCGCGCTGGGCGGGGACGGCTGGGATACGAACCGGAAACCGGTGAAGATGACCGCCAGGGCGGCGAGCCCGACGGCCAGCAGTGCCACGAGCCGGGATCTCATGATCTGCTCCCCCCCGCGAAGATGACCCGGCTGACCAGGGCCAGGTTGAGCAGCCCGAACGCGGCCAGCACGGCGAAGCGCGCGGTGTCCAGGCTGACGGTTCGCCACACCGCCAGCACGGCCCAGGCCAGGGATGTGCCGCCGGTCCAGCCGATGACCCCGATCCGGAACCGGCGCAGCGCGCTGCCGGGCGTCCGGGTCGGGTGCCAGCTCATGGTCTTGCCCCGGGCGCTGTCCCAGATGGCGAACACGTGCGCCCAGCCGCGGGCGATGCCGATGGCCCACACCGACGGCCCGTAGCGGGCCCGGTGCCACAGCGGGTACAGCACGAACCCGGTGACCATGGCCGGGCACAGGGCCACGAAGTTGCGCGACCGGACCTCGCCGGGCAGGAAGGCCAGCATGACGATCGGGATCAGCGGTCCGAAGAACGCCAGCAGCGCAGTGTAGGCGTAGTAGAAGAATCCGGAGATGTAGGTCAGCCGGGCTGGCACCGACATCGGCGCCTGCCACAGCCGGCGCGAGAACACGATGCCGAAGTTCCCGGTGCACCACCGGTACTGCTGGCGGACGAAGGCGTCGAGGTTGTCCGGGCAGATCCCCGCCGACAGCACGACCGGCACGTAGACCAGCCGGTCAGCCGGCCCGGCGGACGTCCAGGCCGGTGTGCACGTCCTCGGCGTACGGAATCAGCGTCGGTCCGCCGCCGGGTTCGAGCGCGGTCCGCCGGTACACCGCCGAGGTGCCGACGCAGACCGCGGCGCCGAACCGGTCCCTGGCCACCTGGACCGAGCGGTAGAACACCTCCTGGATGGCCCCGGCCGCGTTCTCGATCCAGTTCTGCCGCCTGCTGCCGCGGAAGAACTGGGGCGTCTGCACGATGCCGACCGACGCGTCGTCGAAGTACGGCAGCGTCTCGGCCAGGAAGTCGGGGCGGGGCGCGAAGTCGGCGTCGAAGATGACCACGAACTCGGCGCCAGTTCGCGCGAACGCATAGCGCAGGTTCCCGGCCTTCTTGAAGTGCCGGGTATCCGGGCGCCGCAGGTACTCGAAGCCGAAGTCGGCCGCGGCCAGGCGGGCCTCGTCGGACGGGCCGTCGTCCAGCACCCAGGCCGCCGCCGGTCCCGGATAGGCGGCCAGCAGCCCGGCCACCGCCGTCCAGGTGCTGCGCAGCAGCTCGGCCGGCTCGCCGCAGATGGGCAGGTAGATGTCGATGCCCGGCCAGGCCGCCGGGTGCCAGCCCGCGACCCTGGCCTGGTGCCCGGACAGGTCGAAGCCGCGCCCGGCGAAGTTCACCGGCAGGCTGATCGCCTGGTAGATGACGTAGATCCCGGTGACCAGGGCGAACGGCCAGAGCGCCGGCCCACCGCTGAGCTCGAACCGCAGCTGGCTGAAGATCAGGCAGGCCGCCCCGATGACCAGGGTCAGGGCCAGGAACGTCAGGTTCCGCTGGATGTAGGCGTACTTCTCGGCCCCGTCCGGCACCAGCGTCAGCGGCCCGGCCTCGTCCGGCGGCTGGACGGGAGATCGCAGCAGAGTCATGGCCGCACCTGCGCCGTCATGGTCGCACCTGCGCCACGGTCTGCGCGGCCCGGCGGAACGCGGCCACCGCGGCCGAGCCGGCCACCCGCCAGTCCCGCTGCCTGTCGGCGTCGAACCAGACCAGCCCGAGCAGGCCGTAGGCGCGGACCCCGGCGAACAGGTTGGCGATCTTGGCCGCCTTCCCGGCGGACTCGGCCGCCCCGGTCTCGGAGATCAGGATCGGGTCCAGGGTCAGCGTCCGGACGGCCTTGATGGTCGGCCCGAACAGCGCCGCGAACTTCCACGAGGCCCGCCGGTAATAGCCGTCGATGCCGACCCAGTTCACGTAGGCTCTGCCCGGCCACCACCGGATCGGCGACATCACGTGGACGGTCTTCTGGATGACGTTGACCGTCCACAGCCAGGTCACGTTGCGGGCGCCGACGGCCCGGAACACGGTGACCACATGCCGCCAGGCGGCCACGAACACTCGCGGCGGCACGTGGTGGTAGCCCCACGAGTACCAGGTGCCGTTCATTTCGTGGCCGAACGACAGCACCACGCGCTGCCCGGTGGCCCGCACCGAGCGGGCGTAGGAACGCAGGTAGGCGTCGTAGCGGCCGCGGGCGATCGCGGCCAGGCTGATTCCCTCCGGGTCGATCTGGACGATGGGCAGCGCGTGGTGCCGGGCCGCGGTGCGCGCGAAGCCGACCCGGAACGGCTCGTTCCAGGAGCTGTAGTAGGCCACCAGGCCGGGCCGCACGCCCGTGGCCGCGGTGAAAGCGCGCACCCCGGCGTACGAGGCGGGCGCGGGCGGCGCGAAGACCCCGACGTACGCGCGGGCCGGCGGGTCGCTCGGGCCGCCGCCGAAGCCGCCGTCCAGCGTGATGGCCAGCGCCGCCACCGCCACCGCCAGGACCGCCGCGAGCGCGGCCACGATCCGCCGCGGGCGCCGCCCGCCGCCGTCCCGGCCCCGCCGGAGCAGCGGCCGACGGAGCAGCGGCCGGCGGGCCTGCGGGCGACGGCGGCGGCCCGGCGCGCGGTGCTGATGGCGGGTCATGGCTGCTCCCCGGCCAGGCCCGGGGTGAAGGTCCGCGCGCCGGCGTGGAACGCCGCGACGGTCCCCGCGCCCGACACCAGCCAGTCGCGGTGCTTGTCGGAGTCGAACCAGACCAGCCCCAGCAGGCCGTAGGCGCGGACGCCGCCGAACAGGTCGGCGATCTGGGCCGGCTCGCTGGCCGACCGCGTCACCGCGGTCTCGGAGATCAGGATCGGGTCCAGGGTCTGCGTGCGGATGGCCTTGATAGTCGGCCCGAACAGCGGCGCGAACGCCCAGGACGGCTTCAGGTAGTAGCCGTCGATGCCGACCCAGGTCACGTACGCGCTGCCCGGCCACCAGCGCATCGGCGAGGGGATGCCGCTGCGCCGGTCGGTGATGTTCACCGTCCACAGCCAGGTCACGTTGTCCGCGCCCGCCGCGCGGAAGGTCCTGACCACCTGCCGCCAGGCCGCGATCCAGGTGGCCGGCGTCGGCGTGCCGGTACCCCCACGGGTACCAGTGGCCGTTCGGCTCGTGCGCGAAGCCGATGATCACGCCGCGGTGGGTCTTCCGGCCGTAGGCGGCGACCGCGTCGGCGAACCTGGTCAGGTACGAGAAGTAGCGGCCGTCGGCGATGGCGGCCAGGCTGATGCCGGTGGGCTCGATCTGGATCAGCGGCACCGCGCCGTGCTGGGCCGCCTCACGGGCGAACGTCAGCTGGAACGGCTCGCCCCAGCCGCTGTAGTACAGCGCGATGTCCGGGCGCGTGCCGGTCGCGCTGGCCAGCGAGGACATCGGCGCGTAGCTGGCCGGCGAGCCCGAGACGTAGGCGCCGAGATAGCTCGCGGGCCGGACCGGGAGCCGCACCACCACCGGGCCGGACGGCGCCTGGACCGGTGCGGCCGACGGCCCGTGGCCCGGCAGCGCGACCTCCACCAGGGCCGCGGTCACCCCGGCCACCGCGATGACCGCGATCACGCTGGCCACGCCGGCTACCAGGCGGCTGGGCCAGGCCCAGCCGGCGCATCACGCGGCGTTCCTTCCGGGGAAGATCACGCGCAGCACGATGGCCGCGTTGATCAGCCCGGAGATGGTCACGATGGTGCAGCCGCGCCGGCGGGATGGCGGTCATCCGCCAGCCGATCAGGCCCAGCCACAGCAGCACCGCGGTCAGGTTGTACAGCCGTACGCCCCACCAGAACCGGCGCACCGAGCTGACCCCGGCGCCGGTCGCCTGCCAGCTCATCGTGCGCCCGCGCAGGTAGTCCCAGATGGCCAGGGCGTGCGCCCAGGCCCGGACCAGCGACAGCGGCAGCGTGGCCCGCAGGTCGTAGCTGGAGTAATGCCAGAGCGGCAGCACCGTCATGCTGGTCAGCATCGAGGCGACGATCAGCCCGGAGTTCCACGGCGTGATGCTGTCGGGCCGGAACAGCAGGAGCGAGATGGGAATCAGCGGGATCACGAACGCCGACAGGGCGGTGAACAGGTAGTAGCAGAAGCCGGAGACGTAGGTCAGCCGGGCCGGGAGGCTCATCGGCACCGACCACAGCCGCGAGGTGAGCACCGTGCTGGTCGACCCGGTGCACCAGCGGTACTGCTGGCGCAGGAACGCGCTCAGCCCGGACGGGCACATCCCGGTGGCCAGCACCACCGGCACGTAGACCAGGTTCCAGCCCGCCCGGCGCACGTCCAGGCCGGTGTGCACGTCCTCGGCGTAGGCGATGAGCGCCGTGCCGCCCTGCGGCTCCAGCGCCTCGCGCCGGTACACCGCGCAGCTGCCGACGCAGATCGACGCGCCGAGCCGGTCCCGGCCGACCTGGATCGCCCGGTAGAACAGCTCCTGGATGGCCCCGGCCGCGCTCTCCACCCAGTTCTGCCGCCGGTCGGTGCGAAAGTACTGCGGGGTCTGCACGATCGCGATGTCCGGGTCATCGAAATAAGGCAGTGTCTCGGCCAGAAAGTCCGCGCGCGGCGCGAAGTCGGCGTCCAGGATGAGTATGAACGCACTGTTCGTATGGGCGAATGCGTACCGGAGGTTCCCGGACTTCTTGTGCTCGCCGCGATCGGGCCGGATCACGTAGCCGAGCCCGAGGCTGGCCGCTCGCTCATGGGCCACCGGGTCGGCGGCGTCGTCCAGGACGTAGGGCCGCACCTCACCCGGGTAGGCGCGGGCCAGCTCCGCGACGGCCGTCCAGGTGTTGCCGAGGATCTCGATCGGCTCGCCGCAGACCGGCAGGAAGATGTCGACCGACGGGTAGCTGGCCGGGTGCCAGGCGGCGACCCGCGCGCGGTGCCGGTCGATGCTGAACCCGCGGCCGGCGAAGCCGAGCGGCATCGACATCGAGAACGCGAGCGTCCCGATCAGCGTGAAGATGCCGAAAAACCAGAAGCCGCTGTGGATCTCGAACAGCACCTGGCTGACGAAGCCGGCCGCGAACGCGATCGTCAGGCTGACGGCAAGGTACAGCAGCGACCGGGAAGCGTAGAGGTACTTCTCGGCGTCGTTCGGCCGGGGCTGGATGAGCGCGCTGTAGCGGCGGTGACGACCCGCGGCGGGGGGCACGCGGCGGCGGGCGATTGTGGTCACGGCGCCCCGCGTCCGGCCGGCGAATTCGCCAGCGCCCACACGGTGTAGCTGCCGGGGACCGGGCCGCCGTACGGCACGTTGCCGATCTGCCGGTAGCCGGGGGTGGCCCGAAGTGCGGTGAGGATGGTCTGGTCCAGGCTGGGGGTCTGCGCGAAGCTGAGCACGACCAGCGAGAAGTAGTGGTGGCTGATGGCACTGACGTACGGCGCCGGGCTGCCCCCCGCGTCGTGCAGGACGCCGTCCGGCCGGGTGATGCTGAACGTGGACGACCACTGCCGCCATGATGTCTGCGGCAGGTAGTACTCCAGCACGCGTGTCGGTCTCGGCCAGGAACCGCCCGCCGTGGCTGACCCGCGGCCGCAGGAACGCGATCAGCTGATTCGCTCCGGGCCAGTTGATCATGGCCCCCGCCTGCGCGGTGCCCGCCGCGGCCACCGGCACCAGCGCGCCCGCCAGGCAGGCCGCGCCGAGCGCACGGGCGTACCACGGCCGCGCCCAGCCGGCGGGCAGCCAGCCGGCCACGCGGTCCACCGCGTAGCCGGCCGCGATGCACGCGAACCACGCGCCGAAGTCCACGTGCTTGTCCAGGGACACCGTGGTGTGAATCCGCGCCTGCTCGGCCGGCACCAGCAGCGCCGCGCCCGCCAGCACCACGATCAGGAAGAACCCAGCCCGCGAGCGCCCGCGGCCGGCCAGGCTGAACACCACCCCGGCCATCGCCGCGAGCACCACCACGGCGGTCCAGTGCCAGGAGTCGGTCAGCACCAGCAGGGCGGGCGTACCGGCGTCCGCCCGCTCGGTGGTGGTCTGGCTGATGCCCGCCAGGTACCACGAGCCGCCCAGCCGCAGCAGCACGGCCAGCGTGCCGACCAGGCAGGTCAGCAGCAAGGTCGCGCGGCGCAGGGCCAGCTTGCCGCCCGGCCGCGGGTACGCGCTGAGGACGGCCAGCAGCACCACCACCGGGTCGAAGATCGCGCTGGCGTACTTGGTCGCGTTGGCCAGGGCCAGCGCGGCCGCGGCGGCCAGGATCCAGCCGGTGGCGTCCTCCCGGTCGCGGGCGCCCGTGGCGCACCACGCCGCCAGCGCCACCAGCAGCAGCGACATCGCGTCATAGGTCGCGAACGCGCCCAGGTGCAGGGTCGGGCCGAGCACCGCGAACAGCGCCGCGGCCACGATCGCCGCGCGCCGGCCGTACAGCCGGGAGGCGGTCCCCCACAGGAGCGCGGTGGCGCCGAGCATGAACACCAGCGACAGCAGCCGGGCCCCGGTCAGCCCGCCGAGCCGGTCGGCCAGCGCCCCGACCGGCGGGTAGATCGCCGGCGAGCCGCTGAACCAGGTCTGGAACGCCGGGATGGCCTGGCCGTGCAGCCAGTGCGCCCACTCCAGCCGCCCGGCGTCCAGGTACAGCGCCTCGTCGCCGAAGGCGGTGTTGGACCCCAGCAGCCGGGCCGACAGCACCGCCTGGATGGTCACGATGGCCACCAGGGGCAGCGGCACGACGAGCGACCGCCGGGCGGCCCGTTCGCCGGCCTCGGCGATCGCCACGTCAGAGGTGACGGGGGGCAGCGTGGCGGTCATGGCCGCGGCTCGTATCGCCACAGCACGTAGGTGCCGGTGCCGTAGGGGATGACCTCGATCAGGTGATACCGCGGGTTGTGCTTCAGGTCGATCCGGATCTGGTGGTCGAGGGCCGTGGTGTCGGCGAAGTTGAGGGCGATCAGCGAGAAGTAGCCACGGGTGATGTACTCCGCGAACGTCCCCGCGTTGCCCGGGCCGGTCACCCCGGCGGAGGCCGACGGGCCGCCCGTGCTGGCTCCGTTCGGCAGCGTGATGTTCCGGGTGCTCGACCAGCGCTCCCAGTCGCGGCCGGCCGGCAGGTAGTACTCGGCGATGGACGGATCCTCGACCAGCAGGCGGCCCGGGCCCCGATTCACCTGGTCCCCCAGGATGGCGATCAGGCTGGTGGAGTCCGGCCAGGCCGTGGCCAGGGCCCTGGCCTGGTCGGCGCCGAGGCTCAGCGGGAACGCCAGCGCCACGACCACCGCCGAGACGGTCACCGTCCGGTGGTGGCTGGCCGCCGCCGTGATCAGCTTGTCGACCGCGTAGCCGGCGGCGATGGCCGCGAACCAGATGCCCACGTCGACGTGCTTGGCCAGCGAGTCCAGGGTGTGCAGCCGGGCCTGCTCGGCCGGGATGATCAGCGCGGCCACGGTCAGCAGGCCGAACAGCCAGCGGCGCGCCGCGCTCTCGGTGGCCAGGAAGCTCATCACGACACCGCACAGGGCCACGACCACGATCAGGCCGGTCCACGACCAGGACTGCTGCAGCACGGCCAGCGGCGAGTCGGTGCCCGCCACCCGGGCCAGCGTGGTGCTGGTGACCCCGGTGGCGTAGAAGCTGCCGCCGGCCAGCACCCCGGCCGTGAGCAGCACCCCGGTGACCACCGTGATCGTCGCGACCCGGATCGCCGCCACCTTGCCGCCGGGCCGGGGGAAGGAAGTGACCAGCGCCAGCAGGATGACGACGGGGTCAAGCAGGGCCGAGGTGTAGGCCGTGGCGTTGGCCAGGGCCAGGCAGACCCCGGCCGCGGCCATCCAGCCCGTCGCGTCGCTGACCATCGGCGTGGCCGGGCGCACCGCGGCCTGGACGACCAGCCAGGCGGCCAGGCTGATCAGCATTAAGGCCAGAGCATCGTAGGTCGCAAAGGACCCCAGGTGCAGAGTAGGAGACGCCGCCGCGAACAGTGCGCTGGCGAAGAAGCCCGCCCGGCGGCCGGCCAGGCGGCCGGCCGTGGCCCACAGCAGCAGCGTCACGCCGAGCATGAAGATCAGGGACAGCACCCGGGCCGCCGTCAGCCCGCCCAGGTTGTCGGCCACGGCGGCCAGCGGCGGGTAGATGACCGGGGCCCCGGAGAAGTACGCCGGGAAGTGCGGGATCGGCGTGCCGTGCAGCCAGTGCGACCACTCCAGGTGACCCGCCCACAGGTAGGCCGCCTCGTCCTCGAACGCGGTGTCCGCCTTGACCAGCCACAGCGACAGCGCCGCCTGCACCACCAGGACCACCCCGACCGGGCACCAGGCGGGCAGTCGCCGACCCAGGCTCGGGCGTTGCGCCCGGCGATGGCCTGCGCTGGCGCCGTGCGACGGGGCGCCAGCATCGCTCGAATGCTGGCCCGCGTCGCCGGCCAACGGGTCGGCAGCTGGGAGCCAAGGGGGATCTCCCCGGCTCATCCCGCTGTAGCTCATCCGATAACACCGCCGCACCCAAGCCATGCAGCGGTACGCCGCTGCCCCCCAACACGTATTCAGGCGCTCACAACGTACTAAACCATCGCCCCGAACCAACCCATATTCGTCAAATCCAGTGAGAGCCGCCCGACCGGTATCAGTACCTGACTCGGGACGCATTTGATCACTCGAATATACCTGTAAATAATCTTAATAGTGCGCAAATCCGGCGCAGGGGTCGCAGGTCAGGCTATAATGTGCAACATGCAGAGTGAAATGTGCCGGATATCTTTTCGGTGTCGTCCGATGCGAAATATCGACAGACATAACATGTTTCGCTTGAGTTAGCCCACAACGTGTGCTGCGCTATCGGTTCGGGGATCGCCTCAGGATTGTGACCCTCGGGGGTGGGGCCGTATGACAGAGGAAAACCGGAGCGAGCCGCTAACGCGGCGTCGCCCGGGTGAGAATAGGGGGCACCGGCCCGCCGCGCGGGTGGGGTCGGCCCAGCTGCCCGACGATGTGCTGCGCCGCGCCCTGACCGCGATCCGATCGGCCGCCGAGGACGAGGCTGAGGCTGGGGGTCCCGTCCAGGAGCGCGAGGCGCCCGCCCAGGAGCGGGAGGCGTCGCCCGCCCGGCCCGAGCCAGTCCGCCTGCCGACCCGCCGGGACCAGCCGCTCGGGTTCGGTCCCGGTGCCGACCTGTCCACTCAGCCGATCCCCGCGATCGGCGATGCTCGATCCCCGGCCGCCGGCAGTCGTTCGGCCGCGCGACGAGGCCAGGGGGCGGCGGCGGCGGCCGCCCCGGCCGCTTCGACCGCTCCCGCCAGCGGGCAGGCTCCGGTGACCACGGCTGCCGACGCGCCTTCGGCCGCGACGCCGACGGCCGGAAAGGTGCCGGCCTGGAAACAGAAAGCCGGGAAACCGAGGGCCGGGAGGGCCAGCCGGTCGCACCGGCTGAGCCGTTCCCCGCGGCCGGGCGGCGGGACGGAGCATCCGTCGTCCATGCTCGCGTCACCGCCCGCCCCGGCCAGCACGGCGCAGCCGACCAGCACCGTGCCTCCGGCCAGCACCGCCCAGCTGGCCGGGCCGGCCCGGCCAGCCGCCCCGTCGCTGCCCCGCCGCACCCCGCAGGTCGGCGGGCGCGTACAACCGACCACCGAGGCACCGCCCGCCAGACAAGGCCAGCCAGCCGCCCCGTCGCTGCCACGGCGCACGCCGCAGTCCAGCGGGCACGCGCAGCCCACCACCGAGGCACCACCCGCCGCCCCCTCGCTCCCCCGGCGCACGCCGCAGCCGACGACCGCCCGCGCTCAGCCGTCGACCGAGGCACCGCCCGCCAGGCCAGCCGCCAGCCAGCCGCCCAGGCACACGGCGCAGCCAGCCACGACTCAGGGGTCGACGGCTACGGCGCAGCCGGCCCGAAAGTCACCCTCGGCCGCGGCGGCGGCCCCGGCGCGGACGCCGGTCCCCCAGCGGCCATCTGCCCCGGCCGCGCGACCGGCCGCCGGCCCCGCGCGGCGCGCCGCCCAGCCAAAACGTTCCGCTCCGCCGGGGCGGCCCGCGGCCCGGCCAGGCCCCCGCGCACGGCGCTACCGGATCGCCGGGGCGGCTGCCGTGGTGGCGGTCATCGCGGCCGGCGTCATCATCCACGCCATGCTCGGCGGCGCCCGGGCCCCGTCGCAGAACGGCCGCTCCGCCGGCCGGCGGCCGCGGCGCGCGGCCTGGCCGCGGCCTGGATCGCCGGCCAGCTCAGCCGGTCTGACGTCGTCTCCTGCGATCCGGTGATGTGCGCCGCGCTGCGCGCGCATGGCGTCCCGGCCGCCGACGTCCTGGAGCTGACGTCCGGCCAGGGCAACCCGTTGCACTCGGCGGTGATCGTCGCCACCTCGGCCGTCCGAGCCGACTTCGGCAGCCGCCTGGCCACGGTCGACGCCCCCGCCGTGATCGCGAGCTTCGGCTCGGCGGCCAGCGGCATCCAGGTCCGGGCCATCGCCACGCACGGAGCCGCCGCTTACAAGGCGGCGCTCCAGGCCGACCTGACCCAGCGCCGGGAATCGGCCGCCTCGCTGCTGCGCAGCGGCCGCCTGTCGGTCAGCGGGACGGTGCGGGCACAGCTGAAAGCGGGCGACGTAGACGCGCGGCTGCTGGTGAACCTGGCCTGGCTGGCCGGGCAGCATCCGATCGACGTGATGTCCTTCAATGACGGCGGACCGGGGGCCAGCCTGAGCGTCAGCCCGTATCGGGCCGCCGAGATCGCTGCGGCCGGAGGTACCGACCAGGGTTTCGCGACGTCGGTCCTGAGCTTCCTGCACACCCAGCACCCGCCGTTCGCGGCGGCGCGAGCGTCGCGGGTGAAGCTGGCCGGCGGCCGGACCGGGGTGCTGGTCGAGTTCTCGGCTCCCAGTCCGCTGGGAGTGTTCAGCGGCTCGGCCACCGGCACGCCGAGCCACTGAACAGACTGAGCGGATCAAACGGGTTAGTACATCTGGCGGGCCCGGCGCGGGAGCAGCCAGCCGAGGGCGAAGGCAGCGACGATCAGCGCCAGGGTGATCAGCAGGGTGCGCTCGGCGGCCAGCAGGCTGCCGGGGACGGCCATCGCCGGGTGCTGGGCGCCGCCGCCCGCCGCCAGCGTGCTGAAGAACAGCGTGGCCAGGATGGCCACGCCGAGCGAGGCGCCGAGCTGCTGTGACGACTCGAGCAGGCCGGACGCGGAGCCGACCTCGCGATCGGCGATCTCGCCCATGATGATGCTGAACAGCGGGACGAAGATCATGCCCATGCCGATCCCGAACACCGCCAGGCCGGGGACCAGGGTGAACGTGCCCACCGTCTCGCGGACCGCGTGCAGCGACAGGTACAGCACCAGCGTCCCGGCCGCCATGATGGCCAGCCCGACGTGCAGGATCGGCCGCCCCACCGCGGTCGCGGCCCACGCGCCGACGCCGGAGCCGATGAACGCGCCCGCGGCCATCGCGGCCAGCAGCAGGCTGGCGTGGATCGGGGTGAAGCCGAGCCCGATCTGGAGGAACAGGCCCATGGTCAGCGAGAAGCCCACGATGCTCGAGAAGAAGACCAGCACGAACACGACGCCCGACAGGTAGGACCGCTTGCGCAGCACGCTGAACTCGACCAGCGGGGTCCGCCCGGACCGCACCCGGTAGCGCTGCTGCGCGACGAACAGGCCGAGCACCGGGACCGCGGCGGCCAGCACGCCGAAGATCCACGCCGGCCAGCCCAGCGTCCGGCCGTCCACCAGCGGGAAGACGAGCAGGAAGGCCGTCCCGGCCAGCAGCGGGTGCCGACGAAGTCGAGCCGGACCCGACCGTGCTCGGCCGGGCGGGCGGGCAGCACCCGGCCGCCGACGATCAGGGCGAAGACGCCCAGCGGGAGGTTGATCAGGAACAGCGCGCGCCAGTCGCTGCCGAACAGGTTGGCCTTGAGCAGCAGCCCGGCCACGATCGGCCCGGCCACGGTGGACAGCCCGATCACCGGGCCGAGCGCGGCGAACGCCCTGGTCATCTGCGCGGGCGGGAATAGGTCGCGGATCAGCCCGAACGCCTGCGGCGTGAGCATCGCGGCCGACAGGCCCTGCACCACCCGCGCGGCGATCAGCGAGCCGGGCGACCAGGCCACCGCGCACGCGGCCGAGGCGACCACGAACCCGGTCAGGCCGATCATGAGCATCCGCTTGCGGCCGAACATGTCGCCGAGCCGCCCGCCCGCCATCAGGCCGACGGCGATGGCCAGCGTGTAGGCCGCCGCGATCCACACCAGCGCGGAGCTGGACATGCCCAGGTCACGCTGGATCGAGGGCGCGGCCACGTTCATGATCGTGGAGTCGAGCAGGTTCATGATCATGGCGGCGAGGACGACGGCGAAGCCCGTCCAGGCCCGCCTGGGCGGGCTGGCCTGGGAACTCGTGGTCCGGTCGAGCGCGCCGGGAAGGTCGACGGCGGTCGTCATGAGTGCTCCTCATCTCGTGGTCGGATACCCTGACGCTACGACCTCATTAGGAACGTTTCTTTCCTCATGAGCGTCTAGTCTCGAAGTCATGGCAGAAACTCCGCGACCCGGCGGGCCTCCCCCCGGAACCCCCCAGGAAGACCTCGGCGCGGCTCCTGTCCCTGCTCTCGCTGCTGCAGACCCCGCGCGAATGGCCCGGTCCGGAGCTGGCCCGAGCGGCTGGGCGTGACCACCCGGACGGTCCGCAATGACGTCGAGCGGCTGCGGCAGATGGGCTATCCCGGTGCAGGCCACCCGCGGCTCGGTGGGCGGCTACCGGCTGTCCGCCGGAGCGGCGATGCCGCCGCTGCTGCTCGAGGACGACGAGGCCGTCGCCGTGGCGGTCAGCCTGCGCACGGCGACCGGCGGGACGATCGAGGGCCTGGAGGAGACGGCGCTGCGCGCGCTCACCAAGCTCCAGCAGGTGCTCCCGCCCCGCCTCGGGCGCCGCGTCGACGCCCTGCAGTCGCACACCGTGCGCGTCTCGGCCCAGCGGCGCGGGCCGCAGGTCGAGGGCCGCCTGCTGGCGTCGATCGCGGCCACGGCCAGGGACCGGGAGATCATGCGGTTCCGCTACTCCGACCACGCCGGCTCGGGGACCGAGCGCAAGGTCGAGCCCTACCGCCTGGTCAACTGGGGCCGCCGCTGGTACCTGGTGGCGTTCGACCTGGACCGGGACGACTGGCGCACCTTCCGGGTCGACCGGCTCAGCGAGCCGCGCTCGGTCGGGCACCGGTTCACCCTGCGCCCGCTGCCCGCGGACGACATCGCCGCCTACGTCGCGGCCCGGACGCGGCAGGTCCAGATGCGGGTGCAGGGCCGGGTCATCGTGCACGCCCCGGCCCAGGAGGTCGCGGCGCGGATGGGCTCGTGGAGCGGCAGCATCGAGCCGCAGGGCCCCGATCGCTGCCTGATCCAGATCGGCGGCCGGTCCGTGGACGACATCGCCTTCTGGCTGGGCGTGCTCGACGCCGACTTCGAGGTCATCGACTCCCCCGACCTCGCCGCGGCGGTCCGCCGCCTGGCCGACCGTTACGCCCGCGCCGCCGGGTAGGCGCGCCCGGCCCGGTCAGCCGGCGGCTGCCCCGGCCGCCACGCGCCGGCCACCGAGCACGGCGAGGACGACCACCACCGGCAGGGCGGCCAGGGCGCCGGCGGCGCCGGCCGTGCTGGCCAGCAGGCCGGCCAGGGCCGCCCCCGCCGCGCTGCCGATGGCCTGGCCGGTGGACAGCCAGGTGAAGGCCTCGGTGCGATGCGCCGACGCGGTCGCCTCCTCGGTCAGCACGTAGCTGGTCGCGGCGATGGGCGTCACGAACAGGCCGGCCACGGCCAGGGCGGCGCCCATGCCGATGAGCGACCCGGCCGATGGCATCGCGCTGAGGGCCGCGACCGGCAGGAGCGCCGTGGCGAACCCGACGGACAGCCGGAGGTAGCGCCGCTTGCTGGCCGTGGCCACGGGCCCGAATGCGCCGGCCAGGCCGCCGACCGTGAGAGCGGCGAGCAGGATCCCGGCCACGCCCGGCAGGCCCGCGGCGGCCGTGACCGCCGCGGTCCCGACCGGAAGCGCCCCGAAGACCAGGCTCTGCAGCATCGTGGCGCAGCCCAGTACCCGCACGGCCGGGACGCGCCAGGCGCCGTGCACGGGCTGGCCGCGCCGCACCGGGCGGCGGGCACCGCCCTCGCCCGGGCGGCGGCAAAGCTCACGGTGCCCGCAGCCGACAGGACCGCGGCGCAGGCCAGCGCGGCCGCCGGACCGCCGGCCGCGGTCAGGACCGCCACTAGCAGCGGGCCGCACAGGAATACGACCTGCTGGAGAAGCGACTCCAGGGTGTAGGCCGCGGGCAGCGCCGCCGGGCCGGCCAGTCGCGGCCAGGCCGCCTTGATGCTGCCCGAGACGGGCGGCATGCCGATCCCGGCCAGGCCCGCGCAGGCCACCACGGCCGGCGCCGCGGCGCGTTCATGTACCAGGATCAGCAGCGCCGTGACCGCGGCCACCTGCACGGCCGCGCTCGGGATCAGTACCCAGCCGCAGCCGAGGCGGTCAGCCAGCCAGCCCTGGGCTGGCGCCGAGGCCGCGTCGCCGAGGGCGGTCACGGCCACCGCGAGGCCCGCGATCGCGTACGAGCCGGTCGACTGGCGCAGCAGCAGGACGGTGGCCAGCGGCACCATGCCCTTGGGCAGGCGCGCGACCAGCGAGGTCACGGCGACTGATAGCACCCCTGGCCGGACGAGGAGGGCGCGGAAGGCAGGAAACGGGCGGACGGACATGAGCACCTCGGGCGGCAGTCGGGCACGCAACAGCGTGCCGACGTCGCCCGACCAGGCTTTTGCCCCTTCAGATGCCCGCCTCCCGGCGGGTCGCGGCGCTCGGACCAGGCCCGGCCCCAGCGGGCCGGCGGAACCCTAGCCACGTCCAGTCGACAAGGAAAAATCTATCAGCCGGTGGTGGGCCGCAAGGCGGCCACGTAAATGGCGGCCGGATTGCCGGGCGGCCAGTCCGGCAGCGGGTCGATGGTGTCGACCTGGACGAACCCCCGGCCCTCCCAGAACGCGCGGGTGGCCCGGTACGGCTCATAG
Organism: uncultured Actinomycetota bacterium; assembly: GCA_963730265.1. GTDB lineage: Bacteria > Actinomycetota > Actinomycetes > Streptosporangiales > Streptosporangiaceae > DASUBV01. Next base: position 780,821 of record CAVSRG010000009.1, on the reverse strand, counting down.
TCGGCGGACCGGTCCAGCGTCTTGACCTCCACCACGCTGACGCCGTCCGCGGCCAGGTCATCCAGTACCCGACCGAGCAGGACCGTCCCCTGCCCGCGGCCGCGCCAGGCCGGGTCAACCGCCATCCACAGGATCTCCGCGCCGCCCGCCGACTTGCGCTCGGCAATGGCGAAGCCCACCACCGCGTCAGCGTCGGCCACGACCCAGGCGTCATGGCGGGCGGCGTCGCGGGCCGCCTTGGCCGGGACATCGCCGGTGAAGTAGTCCGGCAGGCTCTCGGTGATGGCCGTGACCGCCGGGATGTCCCCGGCGGTCAGGCGGCGGACGGCGGGCATGCCCTCAATTCTCGGCCCGGCCCGCCGCCAGGCAACTCATTTCATCCCGGCGGAGCGGATCTGTAGCAAGCGGGCGCTGGCCGGTGTCTTCATGCCGAGAGCAGAAACCCGGAGGAGGAGTCATGGCCAGCAGCATCAGGATCCCGAAGGCCGAGATGACCGGCATCTACGGCGCCTTGGTCAAGCGGATGTCGCGCCGGATGCTCGGCGACGTAGCCGAGCCGCTCGAGGTGGCGTGGCATCACCGGAAGGTGCTGAACTTCAGCTTCGTTATCAGCCGGAGGATCCGGACCTGGCATGAGTGTGACGAGAGCCTGAAGTCGTTCGCCCACCTGGCGGTAGCCAGCATGGTCGGCTGCAGCTTCTGCCTGGACCTCGGCTACTTCCAGGTCCAGAACGAGGGCCTCGACCTGACCAGAGCGCGCGAGGTGCCACGGTGGCGCGAGTCGGACATCTTCACCCCGCTGGAGCGGGACGTGCTGGAGTACGCCGAGGCGATGACGGTGACCCCGCCCGCCGTGACCGACGAGCTGTCGGCCCGGCTGCTGGCCGCGCTCGGCCCGGCCGCGCTGGTCGAGCTGACCACGTTCATCGCGCTGGCCAACTTCATGACCCGCTCGAACACCGCGATGGGCATCGAGTCGCAGGGGTTCTCGGCCGCCTGTGACCTCAGGCCGCTGGCCAGCCCGGGCGGCGGCGTACGCTCGCCGGCATGAGCGACGACCCGTTCGTCAGCCACCGCAGCCTGCTGTTCACCGTCGGCTACGAGATGCTCGGCTCGGCCGCGGACGCCGAGGATGTCGTCCAGGAGACCTGGCTGCGGTGGGCCGGCGTGGACCAGGCGCAGGTCCGTGACCCGCGGTCCTACCTGGTCCGGATCGTCACCCGGCAGGCGCTGAACCGGCTCCGGTCGGTGTCCCGCCGGCGGGAGGACTACGTCGGGGAATGGCTGCCCGAGCCGCTGCTGACCAGTCCCGATGTGGCGCAGGACGCCGAGTTCGCCGAGGACGTGTCGATCGCCATGCTGACCGTGCTGGAGACCCTGGGCCCGGCCGAGCGGGCCGTGTTCGTGCTGCGCGAGGTGTTCGAGACGCCCTACGACGAGATCGCCGAGGCGGTGGGCAAGACCACGGCCGCGGTCCGGCAGATCGCGCGGCGGGCCCGGGAGCACGTCGCGGCCCGGCGGCCGCGGATGCGAGTGGACCGGGCCGAGCAGCAGGCGGCCGTCGATAAGTTCCTGATCGCCGTCTCCAGCGGCGACGTGCGGGGGCTGGTGGAGGTGCTGGCGCCGGACGTGGTGATGGTCACCGATGGCGGCGGCGTGGTGGCGGCCGCCCGGAAGCCGATCACCGGGGCCGAGAAGGTGCTGGTGTACCTGGCCCGCGCCACGCAGGTGCCGGACTTCGCGGCCACCGGCGCCTGGTTCAACGGGATGCCGGGTGTCCGGATCCACGTCGATGGCGCGCCTGCCGCGGTGAGCCTGCTGGTCGAGGACGGCCGGATCACCCGGATCTACGCGGTCCGCAACCCGCACAAGCTGGGCCGGCTGGACACCGTGGCGGAACTGCGCCGCTAGGATCGGCCCGCCGCCGACCGATCGGAGCCCGAGGTGCCCGCACAGCCTCCTCCCCCGCCGCCCGTCCCGGAGGAGGTCTCCGTCAGCGTCGATGACGGCATCGCCACGCTGCTGCTCAGGCGCCCGGCCAAGCGCAACGCCGTCACGTACGACATGTGGCTGGCCATCGCGGAGCACTGCCGGGCACTGGCCCGCGACCCATCGGTCCGGGTCCTGCTGGTGCGCGGCGAGGGCGCGCACTTCTGCGCCGGCGCCGACATCGCCGGGCTGGCGGATACCGATCAGGCCCAGTACCAGCGGGTCAATGCCGCCGCCGACGAGGCGCTCGCGTCGTTCCCCAAGCCGACCATCGCGGTCATCACCGGCGCGTGCGTCGGCGGCGGCACCGAGCTGGCGGTGGCCTGCGACCTGAGGATCGCCGACGCCACCGCCCGGTTCGGCATCACGCCTGCCCGGCTCGGCCTGGTCTATCCCGCGCCCGCGGTGGCGCGCGTCGTCCGGCTCATCGGCCCGTCGCCGGCCAAGCACCTGCTCTATTCCGCCGAGCTGATCGACGGCGAGCGCGCGCTGCGCATCGGGCTCATCGACGAGCTGCACCCGCCGGGCGAGCTCGGCGACCGCGTGGCCGGGCTGGCCGGCGTGCTGGCCCGCAGGCGGTCGCTGCTCACCCAGATGGCCAGCAAGGAGATGGTCGACGCCGCGGCCGAGCACGGCCGTGTTCCCGCGGATGTGGCCGCCCGGTGGGCGGCCATCTCGGCGGCCAGCGGTGATCCGGCCGAGGGGATCGCCTCGTTCCTGGAGCGGCGGGACCCGTCGTTCACCTGGACCCCGTAGGTCAGCGCTCCTGGCGGATCAGGTCGACGGCGCGCTCGGCGGTGAGCATGACGGTGACGACCGGGTTGACCGACGGGATGGTGGGGAACACCGACGCGTCGGCCACCCGCAGCCCGGCCACCCCGCGCACCCGCAGGTCCGGGTCGAGCACGGCCTGCGAGTCGTCGGCGGCGCCCATCCGGCAGGTTCCGCTGACGTGGTAAACGGTCTGGTGGGTGGCGCGGGCCAGGGCCGAGATGTCGGCGTCCGAGGTGGCCTGCGGGCCAGGGAACACCTCGCGGCGCAGCTGGGCCGCCATCGGCTCGGCCGCGCCGATCCGCCGGGCCGCGCGCACGGCGGCGACCAGGACGGCCTCGTCGGCCCCGGCGGCGTCGGTGAAGTAGCGGTAGTCGATCGCCTGCCGGTCGTCCGGGTCGGCGCTGGTGATCCAGACCCGGCCGCGGCTGCGGGGCTTGGCCACGTTCGGCGCGATCGCCACGTAGGCGGGCGGCATCTCGACGCCATGCGCGACAACGTGGTCCACCCATGCCTCGACCGGGAAGTGCATGGTGATGTCCGGCCGCGCCGCCCCCGGCGTCAGCCGGACCAGGGCCCCGGCGTCCCAGCCGGTGGCGCACACCGGTGGCGGCGGCGCCGCGACCTCCCAGACGACGATGCCCTCGGCGTGGTCCATGAGGTTCTCGCCGACTCCCGGCAGGTCGACGCGGACGTCCATGCCGGCGGCGTCGAGGACGGCGGCCGGCCCGATGCCCGACAGCTGGAGCAGCCGGGGCGAGTCGATGGCCCCGGCGCAGACCACCACCTCCCGGCGGGCGAAGACCTCGGCGGTCGCGCCGTCGGCCCCGCGGACGAGGGCGCCGGCGGCCCGGTTGTCGCCGTCCAGGATCAGCCGCAGGGCCCGGGTGGTCAGCAGCACGCTCAGGTTGGCCCGGTCGCGCTGGGCCGGGTGCAGGTAGCAGATGGACGATGACGACCGCGTGTTGGTCTCCGGCCGGTAGCCGATCTCGAAGAAACCGGTGCCCTCGATGACGTCCTGGTCGTTCCACGTCGACCGGACCGGCAGGCCCAGCGCCGCGCTGGCCGAGGCGACCACGTCCGCCACGAACGGGTTCTGGTCCCGTGGCGGCACCGGCGTGATCGGCGCCCGCAGCCGCTCGTAGTACGGGTGCACCGTGGCCGCGTCCCAGCCGCGGGCCCCGAGGTCGACCCACTCCTGCAGGTCGGCCACCCGGGGCCGCCACGAGATCATCGTGTTCGCGGTGGAGCAGCCGCCCAGGATCCGGAGCCGGGCCTGCCGGATGCCGGAGTTGCCGCGCTCCTGGGGCACCGAGCGGTAGTCGAGGTCGTACTCGCCCTCCAGCATCTCGGCCCACCGGCGGATCGACCTTGCCCGCGGCTCGTGCTCGTCGCTCGGACCCCACTCGACCAGGCCGACCGTAACCGCGGGGTCCTGCGCCAGCCTGGCCGCGACGATGCAGCCGGCGGTTCCGCCGCCGATCACCAGGTAGTCGAACTCCACCATCGAAGCTCCTAGGCGGGCGGGTAGCCGACCAGCAAGATGCCGTGGCAGTCAGCCTCGGCCGAGCGGTAGACGTGCGGGCCGTCGCCGCTGTACCGGGCGTAGTCGCCGGGGCCGAGCGTGAGCGGATCGCTGACCGGGCCGACGGTGATCGTTCCCTCGTGCACAAACACACGCTCGACCACCCCACTGCCGTGCGGGCTGCCGAGGTGCTCCGTGCTGGCGGGCAGGAACAGCTCGAAGACCTCGACCAGGCCGCCGCGCTCGACCCGGTCCAGCAGCCGCAGGTCGAGCTTCCCGCCCTGGGTCGATCCGAGCACCCGGGCCCCCTGCTGGGCCCGGACGACCACCGTGGTGGTCTCGCTCCGGTCCTCGAGCAGGTCGCTGAAGGCCACGCCGAGCCCCAGGGCCAGCGACCACAGCGTCTCGATGGTCGGGTTGCCGCGGCCCTGCTCCAGGTTGGCCAGCGTGGCCTTGGCGACATCGGCGCGGGTGGCGAGGGTGGCCAGCGACATCCGGCGGGCGGTCCGGAGGCGGCGCAGGTTCACCGCGATGACGTCCCCGACGTCCGCGAAAGCCTGTTCCGGCCCTTGACTCTCCATGCCAACGAACTATATCAATGGTCTAACAAATTGGTACGTCAGGGGTGACATGACCGACATGGTCCTCGATCCGGGAGCGATCGCTGGGGATGCCGTGGCGCTGGCCGAGCTGGACGGCGGCACCGGGCGCGAGGGCGTGCGCATCGACTGGCTGCGCCGCCGCCTGGACCAGGCACCGGGCCGCCGGCACGTCGACGAGGCGGGCAACCTGGTCTGGACGTTCGGCCCGCCGCCGTACCGCCTGGCCGTGCTGGCGCACGTGGATGACGTCTTCGGCCCGGACACGGCGCGGGGCGTCACCCAGCGTGACGGCTGGCTGGCCGGGCCGGGGATCGGCGACAACGCGGTCGCGGTAGCCACCGCCGTCGGCCGTGGCCGAGCGCGGCTTCGCCGAGCCGCTGGCCATCGTCTTCACCGTGGCCGAGGAGGGGCTGGGCGGACTGCGCGGGGCCCGGCACGCCTGCCGGGAGCTGGCTCCCGAGGCGGTGCTGGCCCTCGAGGGTCACGGCCTCGATCGCGTGTTCACCGAGGCGGTCGGGTCGCTGCGAGTCCGGCTGACGGTGACCGGCCCGGGCGGCCACTCGTGGTGGGACCGGGGCCGGCCCAGCGCCGTGCACGAGCTGGTGCGGCTGCTGCACCTGATCGCGGCGGCTTCGCCGCGGTGCCCGGTCAACGTCGGCCTGCTCGACGGCGGAACCGGCGTCAACGCGATCGCCGCCGCGGCCAGCGCGGCCGTCGAGTGGCGCTCGGTTGACCAGGCCGAGCTGGACCAGCGGGGAGCCGGGCTGGCCGGCCTCGAGGTCGCCGCGGGCCTAGACCTGACGGTCGAGCACCTGGACAGCCGGCCCGCGGGCGCCATCGACTTGGCCCATCCGCTGGTCGCCGCGGTCCAGCGGGCCCGCCGCTCGGTCGGCCTGCCGGCCACCACGGGCGACGGCTCGACCGATGCCAACGCGGCGCTGGCGGCCGGAATACCAGCGGTCGCCATCGGCTGCTGCGACGGCGAGAACATGCACGCCCCGACCGAGCGCATCCGGGTCGCCTCTATCGACACGGGAGCCCGGCAGCTCACGTCTGTTATCGCTGAATTTCTCTGACTGGAACATGCACGGGAAGCCGAGGAAACCAACAGTGCTGCGAACCGGCAAGGACTACCTGGAGTCGCTCCGCGACGGCCGGGAGGTGTGGATCGACGGCGAGCGGGTCAGCGACGTCCCGACGCACCCGGCCTTCGCGCCGATGGTCAGCCTGCGCGCGCGCATCTACGACCTCGGCCACGAGGCCGGCCCGAGGACCTGCTGACCTACGCCGACGAGGAGTCGGGCGAGCGCTGCGCCACCACCTCGCGACCGCCCCGCACCCGCGATGACTGGCGGGCCAAGCGGTCCTGCGTCGACGCCATCCTGGACGACGCCGGCGGCGTGGTCACCCGGGTCGGCGATGAGACGGTCGGCGAGATGTGGTCGCTGTTCGACGGGCAGGACGTGCTGAACGAGATCGACCCGCAGTTCTCCGCGAACATCGCCCACCACGTCCGGCGCGCCCAGCTGCTCGACCCGTTCCACGTCTCGGCCAACACCGACCCGAAGGGCAACCGCTCGGTCCGGCCGCAGGACCAGGACCCCGACGTCTTGCTGCACGTGGTCGGCGAGACCGACAGCGGCATCGTGGTCCGCGGGGCCAAGTTCGAGACCGCGGCGGCGTACGCCAACCAGGCGTTCGTCAAGCCGACCATCGGCGAGTGGAACAACGAGGTGCTCAGCGACTACGCGGTCGGCTTCCTGGCCGACATGGGCGCGCCGGGCATCAAGCACATCTGCCGGTCCGCCTTCGCGACCGGCCGCGATCCGGACGACTACCCGCTGAGCAGCAGGTACGACGAGATCGACACGATGATCGTGTTCGACAACGTCGAGATCCCGTGGGAGAACGTCTTCTTCTACCGGCACACCAAGGCGGCCGCGTTCATCCGCGCCACCCTGCACCGGTACAGCATCTTCCCGTACGTGCAGCGCTACGCCCGGTTCGCCGACTTCCTGCTCGGCGTCGCCTACGCCAGCGTGAAGTCGACCGGCGTGACGATGCACCAGGGCGTGCGGGAGAAGATCGCGCAGATCGCCTGCTACCGCGAGGGCATCAACGCGCACCTGACCGCGGCGATCGAGCTGGCCGAGCCCAGCCCCGGCGGGCTGCTCATGCCCAACCAGCCGATGATGTACGCCGCCCGGGTGTTCGCGTCCACCCAGCTGCCGGCGGTCATGCACCTGGTCCGGGACCTGTGCGGCTGCCAGGTCAGCCTGATGCCCAGCAAGGCCATGTTCGACGCCCCCGAGGCCGGCGACTGGCTGCGGAAGTACTTCACCATCGGGGAGATCCCGGCCGAGGAGCGGCGCAAGCTGTTCGCGCTGGCCCGTGACCTGCTCAACTCCGACTACGCCGGGCACCGGCTGACGTTCCAGCTGTTCGCCCAGTCGCCCCCGTTCTCGCACCTGCTGGCGGTCTACAACAACTACGACTTCAGCGGCCCGCTCGACGTGGTGGCCCGGTACACCGACGTGGCCAAGGAGGTGCGCAAGTGAGCGAGGGAGCGCCGCGGGAGCCCGTCGTCGTGGGCGGCCACCTGCGGATCCGGCCGTTCAACACCGCGGACAGCTATCCGGAGCAGCGCCTCGACAACGACCTGTGCCAGGTGGTGGTGGCCGGGAACACCGTCTACCTGCGCGGTCAGGTGCCGCAGGACCTGGACAGCGGCGAGAGCCTGCACGTGGGCGACCCGGCGGCCCAGGCCGAGCTGGTGATGACGAACGTGGCGACGCTGCTGGCCGAGGCGGGCGCGGCGGTGGAGCACGTGGTGAGCTGCACGATCTACCTGACCGACATTCGGCACCGGGAGGCGGTGTACCGGGTGCTGGGCCGGCACCTCAAAGGCGTCTACCCGGTGTTCACCGGCCTGGTCGTGGCCGCGCTGGCCCGGCCGGAATGGCTGGTCGAGGTCACCGTCGTGGCGGTGCGGCCATGACGTTCTCGCTGGTGGGACGTTGCGAGCGGACGGGCGCGGTGGGCGCCGTCATCGCCTCGGCGAGCATGGCGGTGGCGGCGCGGTGCGCGGCGGTCCGGGCCGGGCGCCGGAGCGGTGTGCAGCCAGAGCACCACCGACCCCCGGCTGCGCGACGAGCTGCTGGACGCGATGGCCGCCGGCGCGGCCGCCGGTGACGCGCTCGCGGCCCTGGTCGGCCGGACGGCCGACATCGCCTACCGGCAGCTGGCCGTGGTCGACGCGGCCGGCGGCGCGGCGAGCTACTCCGGCGAGCTGGCCCTGGGTGACGCGGCGGACGTCCACGCGGCCGGCGCCGCCGCCGCGGGCAACCTGCTGGCCGACAATCGCGTGCCGGCCGCGATGCTGGCGGCATTTCACGGACCGCGCCGGCGACGGCCTGGGTGACCGGCTCATCGCCGCGCTGCGGGCCGGGCTGGCCGCGGGCGGCGAGGTCTCCCCCATTCGCTCGGCCGGGCTGCTGATCGCCGAGTCCGAGCCGTGGCCGGTCACCGACCTGCGGGTGGACTGGCACGGCGACCCGGTCGCGGAACTGGCCGGGCTCTGGCAGCGGTGGCAGCCGCAGGTCGCGTCCTACATCGACCGCGCCCTGCGCCCGTCCGAGATAGCCCGGTTATGCGCGGCCTGGCGGGCCGGACGGCCGTCGTCACCGGAGGCGGGTCCGGCATCGGGGCCGCCTGCGCGGCCCGGCTGGCGGCCGAGGGCGTCGCGGTGGCCGTGGCCGACCGGAACGCGGACGCCGCCCTGGCGGTCGCGGCCGCGATCAGCGCGGACGGCGGGCGGGCGGTGGCCTTCGGCTGCGACGTCACGCGGGACGAGGAACTGGCGCTGCTGGCGCAGCGGTGCGCGAGCGAGCTGGGCGGCCCGCACCTGCTGGTCAACTCGGCCGGGATAGCGCCGTCCGAGGGCGGCGTGACCGACTGCCCGCCGGAGCAGTGGGACGCGGTGATGGCGGTGAACCTGCGCGGCACCTACCTCAGCGCCCGGCACGTCCTGCCGCGCATCATCGCCGCGGGCGGCGGCGCGGTGGTCAACCTGTCGTCGGTGTTCGGGTTCCGGGGCCTGCCCGGCGAGTGCGCCTACGCCGCCAGCAAGGCGGCCATCGTGAACCTCACCCGGCAGATGTCGCTGGATCAGGCCGGCCACGGCGTGCGCGTCAACTGCGTCTGCCCGTCCGACTGCGACACGCCGATGATCGACGCCCTGGTCGCGAAGGAAGCCGACCCGGCCGCGGCCAAGGCCCGGCTGGCCGACGCGATCCCCCTCGGCCGGCTGGGCGGGCCGAGGAGGTGGCCAGCGCGGTGGCCTTCCTGTGCAGCGACGAGGCCTCGTTCATCACCGGCGTCGCACTTCCGGTCGACGGCGGGTTCCTGGCCCGATGAGCCGCCCGATGAGCGGGGACCTGCGGGTGGGCATCGCCCAGTGGACGCCCGAGCGCGACGCGGGGGCCAGCCTGCGCACGGCCGAGTCGGCGGTCCGGGAGCTCGCCCGGCGCGGCGCCCGGCTCGCGGTGCTGCCCGAGCTGTGGCTGTGCGGCTACCGCGGCGCCTCGCTGGCCGCCGACGCGCGGGCCGCCGCCGAGCCGATCGACGGCCCGGTCCAGCGACGGCTGGCCGCGCTGGCCGGGGAGACCGGCCTGGTGCTGTGCGCGGGCAGCTTCCCCGAGCGGGACGGCGGGCAGCTGTTCAACACCGCCGTCGTCTACGGGCCCGCGGGCGACCTGCTGCTCCGCCACCGCAAGGCACACCTGTACGGGGCCGAGCCGGGTCTTCCGGCCCGGAGACGACGCGGTGACCGCCGGCGACATCGCCGGCATCGGCCGGGTCGGCCTGTGCGTCTGCTTCGACGGCGACTTCCCCGAGACCGCCCGCGCGCTGCGCGCGGCCGGCGCCGACCTGGTGCTGCACCCGTCGGCCTACGAGGCCGCCGTGGCCGAGCTGGTGGGACACCATCTACCCCGCTCACGCACTGTGCAACGGCCAGTGGTGGATCTCGGCCAACCAGCACGGCGGCACCGGCGCCGACCGCATGCTCGGCGGCAGCCGGGTCATCGCTCCCGACGGCCGGACCGTCGCCGCCGCGCCGCGGCACCGCGATGCCGTCGCCGCCCCCGAACTGCTGGTCGTCGACATCGCCCTCGACGACGAACTGGCCGCCGCCGCCGAAGCCGGCGGCATGCTGCTGGCTGGCCCAGCGCAGACGCCAGCCCCCAGGTCACCTCTACCGCCCCGAAGGACGGAGGCAATCTCATGAGCCAGACCACCGAGCCCGGCGCCCTTGAGCGCCGCACCATCGACATCATCCCGCTGGCGGAACGGCACGGGAAACCCCGCGACCTGTTCACGATCTGGTTCAGCTCCAACATCATGCCGCTGACGTTCGTGACCGGCGCGCTTGCGCCGGCCGTCTTCGGCCTGAGCTTCTGGTGGAGCCTGATCGCGATCGTGCTCGGCAACGTCGTCGGCGCGCTGTTCATGGCGCTGCACTCGGCTCAGGGCCCGCGGCTCGGCGTGCCGCAGATGATCCAGAGCCGGGCCCAGTTCGGCTACTTCGGCGCGCTGCTGGTGGTGCTGGTCGCCGTGGCCATGTACGTCGGCTTCTTCGCCTCCAACCTGGTCCTCGGCGGCCAGTCCATCAACTCGCTGGCCAGCGGCATCAGCGTCAACACCGGCATCGTGATCTGCGCCGTCGTCAGCCTGGTGATCACGATCTTCGGCTACGACATGATCCACGCCGTGAACAGGTGGGCGATCATCCTGTTCGGCGGCGTGATGATCCTCAGCCTGATCTTCATCGCCGGGGTGCACGGCCTGCCCGCCAACTTCCTGTCCACCGGCCACTTCAGCGGCGGCGGCTTCCTGTCGGCCGTGTCGCTCGGCGTGCTCTGGCAGATCGCCTACGCGCCGTACGTCTCGGACTACTCCCGTTACATGCCGCCTAACAGCGAGTCCGGCTCCACCTTCTGGATGTCGTACTGGGGCACCGTCCTGGGCAGCGTCCTGCCCATGGCGCTCGGCGCCGTGGTGGGCGTCGCCTCCAGCAATCCCAACCAGATCGGCGAGCTGCACACCCTCAGCGGCGGCGTCGGCTGGCTCGTCATGATCGTCTTCGCGCTGGGGATCATGGACACCAACTCGATCAACCTGTACGGCGGGGTGCTCTGCTCGATCACGACGGGACAGACCTTCGCCCGCAGGTGGATACCCGGTGCCCGGGTGCGCGCCATCCTCTCGGTCGCCATCGTCGCCCTGTCCCTGATCCTGGCCATCGGCCTGCAGGCCAACTTCCTCACCAACTACACCGACTTCATCCTGCTGCTGCTGTACGTCCTGATCCCGTGGACCGCGATCAACCTGGTCGACTACTACCTGATCCGGCACGGCGAGTACGACGTCGAGGCGTTCTTCGACCCCAGCGGCGGCCAGTACGGGCGGTTTGGCTGGATCGGCATCGGCGCCTACCTCGTCGGCATCCTGGTCGAGATCCCGTTCATGTCGACCTCCTTGTGGACCGGCCCGGCGGCCAACGCACTGAACGGCACCGACCTGTCGTGGATCGTCGGCCTGGTCGTTACCGTGCCGCTGTACTACCTGCTGGCCACCCGCATGGTCACGCGCAGGCCGGCCGCCTCGCCGGCACCCGCCCGCTAGCGTCATGACTGGGCCGTTCACGTCGCTGTTACGACGTGAGCGGCCCGTTCATGTCGCTGGGCAGGCCAGGCGTAGGTTACGGCGGTGCCGGATAGCGGATTCCGGCTGCCGAAAGGTGAGGCGGACGGGCTGAGCCGGGAGCTTCTTGCTGTTATCACGGTTTCCAGTCGGGCTGGCGCCCGCTTCTTGCTGTTATCAGCCTGAGTCTCGCCGGGGGCGCGCTGTGGATGTCCCGCTGGCAACACCCGGGTGTTGCCAGCGGGACATCCATAGTCGGCCTTGAGGCGGATGTGACGGGAGAGAGCTGTCGGGGCTCGGGGCCGGTGGCCAGAGTGCGTGGGTGTCTAGTTACCTACACCCCGCTGTAGGTAACTAGCCACCCACAGCCGATCTTGAGGCGAGTGTGGCTGGCGGGGCGAGTGTGGCGGCGGGCCAGCCCTGGCCGGCCCGCGTGGCCGGCACCCCCGCACGGCCGGTGAGACCGCCTGGCTGGCCGAGGCCCGCCTGGCAAGCCCGGCCCGCCTGGCCCGCCCGGCAAGCCCGCCTGGCCGGTGAGCCCGCCTGGCCGGCGGGGCTGCCTGTGCGGCCAGCCAGCCCCTCGCCTATCGGGCGGTCGTGATGCCGGTGAGGATGAGGTCGATGCCGGCCAGGAACTGCTCGCGGTCGTCGTGCCCGGGCAGCTGGGCCGCGACCTGGTGCACGAACGGGTACTGCGCGGGGTCGAGCTGCACCCACCGGGCGGCGACGGTGGCCAGGAAGGCCGAACGATCCGTGTCGGGCGGCAGGAGGCGGGCGCCCGCGGCGTACTGCCCGGCGAGGCCGAGAACGTAGTTCACCAGCGCAGACGCGCAGTCGAACTGCGCTCGCCAGGGGACGCCGAGCGCCTGGAGCTGCCCGCCGACGCTCTCCAGGATCTGCAGCACCGCGAACTGCCACGGCTCACGGGAGAGCTGGGCGCCGACCCAGGGGTGGGCGTCGATGGCGTCGAACACCCCCAGCGCAATGGCCCGGATCGCCTCCCGGGGCTCCGCTTCGCGGACCACGCCGGTCATGACCCCGGCGATGACGTCGTCGGTGGCCGCCGCGAGCAGCTCGTTCTTGTTCGCGACGTGCCAGTAGATCGCTCCGCTGCCAGTGGCCAGCCGCGCCGCGAGCGCGCGGAAGGTCAGCGCGCTCTCGCCGCCCGCGTCGAGGATCTCGATCGCGGCCGCGACGATTCGCTCCTTGGACAGCGCGTCCGCGCGCCGCTCGGTCCGCTCCGTGCGCTCGGTCCGCTCCGTGCGCTCCGTCCTGGCCGCCATGCGCACCATCTTGACACATCTGGAACGCTGTTCCAACATAGTGTCTTGGAACAACGTTCCAGTCAGCTAGCGAAGGGCACATGAAGGGCACATGATGACGACACCAGTCACGATCGTCGGCGCGGGCCTCGGCGGCCTCACCCTCGCCCGCGTCCTGCACGTCCACGGCATCCCCGCGACCATCTACGAGGCGGAGCCCTCGGCGGCAGACCGCACGCAGGGCGGCCAGCTCGATATTCACGAGCACAACGGCCAGCTCGCGCTCGAGGCAGCCGGCCTCACCGACGAGTTCCGCGCGATCATCCACGAGGGCGGCGAGGCGACACGCATGCTCGACCAGCAGGCCGCGGTGCTGTTTGAAGAGCCCGACGACGGCACGGGCGCGCGTCCCGAGGTGCTCCGCGGTGACCTGCGCCGGATCCTGATCGACTCCATGCCCGGCGAGACGATCAAGTGGGGGCGCAAGGTCACCGGCGTCCGGCCCCTCGGCGACGGCCGGCACGAGCTGATCTTCACCGACGGGCCAGCCGTGACCACCAGCCTGCTGGTCGGCGCCGATGGCGCCTGGTCGAGGATCCGCCCGCTGCTGTCGGACGCCAGGCCCGAGTACGTCGGCACGTCGTTCATCGAGACCTACCTCTACGACGCCGACGAGCGCCACCCGGCGGCGGCCGAGGCGGTCGGCCGCGGCGCGATGTACGCGCTCACCCCGGGCCAGGGGATCGTCGCGCACCGCGAGGCGGGGAACATCCTGCACACCTACGTTCAGCTGAACCGCCCCGCCGACTGGATCGCCGGCATCGACTTCACCGACGCCACCGCCGCGACGGCGCGGGTGGCGGCCGAGTTCGACGGGTGGGCGCCGGAGCTCACTGCGCTGATCACCGACGGAGAGACGGCACCAGTCCTGCGCGCGATCTACGCCCTCCCGAACGGTCACCGATGGGACCGCGTGCCGGGGGTGACGCTCCTCGGCGATGCCGCGCACCTGATGCCGCCGGCCGGCGAGGGCGCGAACCTGGCCATGCTCGACGGCGCCGAGCTCGGGACGGCGATCGCCGCGCATCCCGGCGACATCGACAAGGCGCTCACCGCCTACGAGGATGCGCTGTTCCCGCGCAGCGAGGCCGAAGCCGCGGACGCCTACCTGATCCTCGAGCTCTGCCTCGGCGACCGCGCGCCGTTCGGGCTCATCGACTTCCTCACCGGCGCCCTCGAAGAGGAGTACGAAGGAACCTCGGGCGCATGACGACGGAGGTGGCGACGTGGCCAGGCTGATCTACTCAGCGCTCGCCTCGCTCGACGGTTACGTCGAGGACCAGGACGGCAACTTCGGCTGGGCCGCCCCCGACGATGAGGTGCTCGCGTTCATCAACGACCAGGAGCGGCCGATCGGCACCTACCTGTACGGACGCCGGATGTACGAGACGATGGCCTACTGGGAGACCGTGAGCACCGGCGGCGATCAGACCGCGGCGAGCCTAGATTTCACGGGCATCTGGCGAACCGCCGAGAAGGTGGTGTACTCCCGGACGCTGGAGGCGCCATCGAGCGCGCGGACGCGGATCGAGCGCGACTTCGACCCGGCGGCGATCAGGCGGCTCAAGGAGTCCTCGGCCCGCGATCTCTCGGTCGGCGGTGTCGAGCTGGCCGGCCAGGCGATGGCCGCGGGCCTGGTCGACGAGTGCCACCTGTTCGTCTGCCCGATCGTTGTCGGCGGCGGGAAGAGCGCACTGCCGGGCGGCATCCGGGCCCGGCTCGAGCTGCTGGCCGAGCACCGGTTCCGCGGCGGCGTCGTGCACCTCGGCTACGCGGTAGCTGCTGACCGGACCTGAGCTGGCCGGGCAGCCGGCGCAGAACCTACGGGAGGCGCACCTCGGTCAGGTCGTGCAGCCCGCACAGCACGAGGACCTGCGTCCAGGGGTCGGATGACGGCTCGGGGTTGTCATGCAGCCCGGCGGCCCGAAGCCGGCTGATGGGAGGCTCTACGTCCTCCTCGAACAGCTCGAAGACGAGCTGGTCATAGATGATCTCGGCGTAGCGCTCGTTCTCGAACCGCAGCGCCTCGAGTAGCCCGGGGGCGTGACCGGACTTGGGGGGCGGCCCGGCCTTGACCGATCCGATGGCGGGCAGCCAGGAATAGGTCTGCGCGCTCAGCCGGGCCAGTGACAGACGCGTCTGCGACTCGGCCACGAACCGGCGGGTGACCTGGTGCGAGCCCGGTTCCCGGCTGGCCAGGCCCTCGATGTGCTGCAGCAGCCGCAGATGGTGCAGACCCACCGCGGCCGCCGACAGGGCCTGGCGAGGGGGCATCCCCAGTTGCTTCGCGGCCCATTGCGCCGTGACGTTCAGCGCCATGGCGTCGCACACGCACTCCTCGGCCAGCCGCGGCTCGGCCACGACCCTTCTCATCATGTCCATGAAGGACTCGGCGGTCGGGTTGAGCAGTTCCGGCGGCAGGACATCCTCGATGCGCCGCGACTGCCGCTCGGCCAGTTCCTCCTCGGTAGCCTCCCCGAACCTCCGGTCTAGCGCGGTGTAGAAGTCCCGCAGGTAGCTGACCGGGAAGTCATCTGGCGGGATCTTCGCCCGCATCTCGTCGGCCTCCCGCGCCTCTATCCGCGTCGAGACCGCCCACCAGCTCACCGCCTCGTAGGCCGGCTCCTGCTCGTCCTGAAGGATGCAATGGGCCAGTTCGTGCGCGAGCACGAAACATTCCTGGACCTGCGTGAACTTGAGCCGCTCGGCCGAGGAGGCGAAGTCCGCGCTGCTCAGCCGGCTCGACCAGGCGAAATGGACGTACGCGTACTCCAGCGCCTCGCGCTGCCTGCCCGCGGCCAGGAAGCGAAGGGCGAACAGCTTGCACAGGTAGGCGTCCACCTCGGTCACGGGAGCGTTCTCGAACAGGAGCCGGTTGAGGCGGTTCATGATCTGGCCGAGGTACTGGTCGTAGATGACGGTCCGCCCCCCGTCCAGGCTGACCGTCTCCGCCTGGCCCGCGTGGCTGTAGACCACGAGCAGCCGGTCGGCGGGCTGACCGGAGCCGATCATCGAGTCCAGCCGCCGGGTCACCCAGCGGAACATGGACTGGTAGAGCGCGGCCTGCTGCGGGAGCACCCGGACCTGGACCCGGGGCCCGCGCGTGGCCTCGATGAACTCCTCGATCACGACGAGTCGCCGGAGTCGGCCTCTGCGCCGTCCAGCGTCCGGCTGAGCAGCTCGGTGAGCTCAGCTACCTCCTGGACCGAGTAGCCGACGAACCGGCGTCCCTTCCAGCTCACCACGGTCGACTTGCGCTGCTGGGCTCGGGTCACCAGCCAGGTCCTGAGGACCGGCACCGACAGCGCGGTCAGGGGCACAATGAGCTGCGCGACGGTGTCGCCGTCCAGGGCCCGGCTGCGGGCCGGGGACATCGATGCCTGGAGCTCGTCGCGCAGCACCGCCAGGTCCGCCTCGTCGTCCAGCGGGACCTCGATCGCGGTGATCAGCTCGCTCATGCCGCTAATCCCAGCCCAACGGCGCGCCGGAGTCCAGCTTCACCCGCATCAGGATGCTCCCCGCTGCCTCCTATCGGACCAGGCAGGCGGCGGGCGGCGCTCAGGTCGTGGCGACGATCAGGACCGAGCACGGAGCCTGGTGGGCGACCGAGTTCGGGACGCTGCCGAGCACCCGGCGCACGCCTTTCATGCCCTTGTTGCCGACGATGATGAGGTCCGCGCCGACCTCGGCCGCGACCTCGCAGATCACATCCGCCGGGGCGCCCGCCTTGCCGTGAATCTGCACCTCGACGCCGGCGCTCCTGGCCCGCGAGGAGAGGTCGGCCAGCACCGAGTCGGCCAGCTCACCCGAGTCCAGCGACCGGGCGAACTCTTCTCCCCCGGACAGCTTGATCTGCTGCGACTGGTACGCCGAGACGATGTGCAGCCGCCCGCCGGTGAGCTTGAGCAGCTCGATTGCCTGCCGGACGGCCTCGGCCGCGCTCGCGGACCCGTCCGCACCCACCACAACCGTCTCGAACATGAGGCGCCTCCTCAGGTGCGGCGGCGTCTTGGCCGGGGCCACAATGCCCCAGAACGCCATCAGGCCCGCGTTATCGGTTGGCACTCTAGCTGATGTTGGCGCGGCCGATCCCCGGTGTTGCCGGGGTGTGATCAGCCGGCGTGATCAGCTGGGCTGGCTCAGCGCCAGCTCGACCGCCTGCAGGCGGGACAGGTCGCCGCCGAGGCAGTAGGCGTCATCGAACGCCTCCTCGCCCATCTGCTGCCGGAGGCGGGCCTGCTCCGCCTCCCGCAGCCCCTGCTCGAGCCCCGTCCAGCCGATGCTGCCGTCGGCCAGCGCGGTCCTGATGTCGGCGTCGGCGGCGCCGTGCAGGCGGGCCGCGGCCTGGTGCTGGCCCTGCCAGGCGGCGCAGCAGGCCGCGACGAAGATCACCATGGCGACGTCCACGCCCGCGCCGACCCGGCGCGCCTCCAGCAGGTTTCGGCGCACCAGGGGCGCGGCCTCGGCGTGCCGGCCCTCGATGAGCAGCACGATGGACAGCTCGCCGCGCAGGAAGTACAGCAGCAGGTTGGCGCCCAGTTCCTCGGCGAGCGTGATCGCCTCCTCGAGGTAGGCCCGGGCCTCGTCCAGCCGGCCGGCGTGCAGGCCCACGCCGTACAGGTTGTGCAGGGCCGCGACGGTCAGCAGGTGGTCGCCGGCCTCGCGCAAGCAGGCCAGGGCCTCCAGCCGGACGCGGCGCTCGTCCTCCCGCGAGAGGGCGAAGGCGAGCGCGGTCAGCGCCATTCCGAGCTGGTGATTGTCGCCGGTGCGGCGGGCGATCGCGACGCTTTCCTCGCCCAGCTGGCGTACCCGGGCCAGGTCGTGCTCGAGGTAGGCCAGGCCGGCCATGAGGCGGAGCGCGGCGCCGGTCAGCCGCTGGTCATCCAGCGCCCGCGCCATGGCCAGTCCCCGCTCCGCGTAGTCCCGTGCGACCAACCGGGCCTCGAGATCCTTGATCAGGAGCATCTGGATCAGCATCGATGAGATCAGCATCGCCTCGGCGGTCAGCCCGTCGGGTGCGGGCGGCGTCTGGCCGAGGGCCCGGCGCAGCCAGGCGACCACCTCAGTGTGGCCGCGGCTGAGGGCGAACCGCTCCAGCCCGACGCCGAGCCGCAGGATGTCCGCCTGCCGCCCCTCGGCTTCCAGGTGGGCGGCGGCCGCGCGGTAGTTCTCCCATTCGGTGTCCAGCCGCCGCAGCCACTGGCCCTGCCGGGGGCCGGCCAGGGCCAGCGTCGCCTCCTGCGCGAGCTGGACGTAGTAGGCGGCGTGCGCGTCCCTGACCCGGAGCACCTCGGCCTCACCGCTGGCCCGCAGCAGCTCCTGGGCGCAGTACTGCCTGATCGTCTCCAGCATCCGGTAGCGCACCGACGCTGGCGTGCGGTCGGCTACCACGAGGCTCTTGTCGACCAGCGAGCTGACCAGGTCCATGACCCCGAAGGCGTCGACTTGATCGGTCGCGCAAACCGCCTCGGCGGCCTCCAGCTCGAACCCGCCCGCGAAGACGGCCAGCCGCCGCAGTGTCTCCCGCTCGGGCTCGGTGAGCAGGCTGAACGACCAGTCCACCGTGGCCTGGAGGGTCTGCTGCCGGGGCATCACGTTGCGGCTGCCGCCGGTCAGCAGCCGGAAGCGCTGGTCCAGGCGGTCGCTGAGCTGGGTGAGCGACATGGAGGACAGCCGGGCGGCGGCCAGCTCCAGCGCCAGCGGTATGCCGTCCAGCCGGCGGCAGACCGAGGCGACCAGCGGTGCCACCGTGTCGTCGAGGGCGAAGCCAGGGTCCTGAGCCCGGGCTCGTTCCGCGAACAGCCGCACCGCGTCCGAGGCGGCCAGATCGTCCGCGCTTTCCGCCTCTGGCGGCGGCAGCGACAGGGACGCGACCCGGTACACCCGCTCGCCATCGACGCCGAGCGGCTCCCTGGAGGTGGCCAGGATGCGCACCCGCGGGCAGTTGCGGACGACCTGGGAGCAGAACGCGGCCGCCTCGTCGATGACATGCTCGCAGTTGTCGAGGAGCAGGAGGGCGGCCTGCTCGCGCAGCGCCGCCATGAGCGCCTCCGGCAGCGGCTGGCCGCCCTGGGCCGGCACGCCGAGGACCCCCGCGACGGCGGCCAGCACCTGCCCGGCGCCGGTGACCGGGGCCAGATCCACGAACCAGACGCCTGCCGCGGTGCCCTCCAGCAGCTCAGCGGCCGCGTGCAGGGCCAGGCGGGTCTTGCCGCAGCCGCCCGCCCCGGTGAGGGTGACGAGCCGGGAGGACGTGAGGAGCTGGCCGATCTCCTTGAGCTCGGGTTCCCGGCCGACGAACGCGCTCAGCAGGCTAGGCAGGTTGTTGGGCAGCTCGGGGTTGTCGAGCGAGACCAGCGGCGGGAAGCCCGACGGCAGCGTCTCGGCCTCGAGCTGGAAGACCTGCTCGGGGCGGCCCAGGTCCTTCAGCCGGTGCTGGCCCAGGTCCCGCAGCCGGATGCCGTCGGGCAGGGCGCCGGACAGCAGGTCGGCGGTGGTGCCGGAAACGACCACCTGACCGCCGTGCGCGATGGCCTCCAGCCGGGCCGTCCGGTTGACGGCCGGGCCGAAGTAGTCGTTGTCGCGTTCCTCGCACACCCCGGTGTGCAGCGCCATCCGCACCCGGATGGGCCGCCCGGTCGGCCAGCTCTCGGACACCAGCTGCTGCTGCGCGACCAAGGTGGCGCTCAGCGCGGCCTGGGGGGTGGCGAAGGCGGCGCAGAAGGCGTCGCCCACCGTCTTGAACACGTACCCGCTCTGGCCCTCGATGACGGCACGGATGATCTCATCGTGGCGCCGCAGCGCCGCGGTCATCGCCTTCGGCTCGTCTTCCCACAGCCGGGTGGAGCCCTCGACGTCCGTGAACAGCAGCGTCACTGTGCCCGACGGGGCCTGATCCATCCGGCTCACAGTCTGAAGAATAAGCCCGCGCCCGCCGATCCGGGTGACCAGCGAAGGCCGCGGTGGGCGCCCCACAGGGAGCTGGCGAGTGTGGCGGCGCTGGCGACGAGCGCGGCCAGTGCGGGGTCGTCCGGGACGGCGAAGGAGACGTAGGCACCGCGGCCGCCGCCGACCGGGCGGCCGTAGGCCCTGGCCGCCAGGTGATCATCGGCCAGCAGCCGGACATTGAGCGTGGTCAGCGTGAACGCCTCACCCCGCCGGGTGTCGGTCCACCGCAGCGCCTCGGGGATGGCCACATTGATCGCCAGGGCCGTTACCTCGGCGCCCTCGTCGCTGTGCATGGGATCCATCATGCCGGCCGGGGCCGGGCTTCACTTCCTGGCCTGACGGCGCCGGATGAACTGCCGCGCCAGCGGGATGGCGGTGAAGTAGACCCCGGCGGCACCGATCGTGGTCGTGCCCACGTCGACCGATATCCGTCCCTGCTTCTCCCAGTAAACGTCCTTCAGGTCGAGCAGCAGGGCGAACTCGTCGACGATCAGGCCGAGCGACGAGCCGTACGCCGTGGCCACCAGCGGATGCTGCACCGCGGCCCGGTCGCCGCGCACCGCGACCGCGCCGACCACGCTCAGCCCCAGGATGCCCCAGATGTAGTGGTGGAGGTGCTCGCCGCCGACCGACAGGTTGCGGAACGGCCCGCGGCCCGACCTGATGGCATGAGTGATGATCCGCACGCCGCCGAAGGTGGTCGTGAACGCCAGCCAGCTTGTCAGCGCGCTGCGCTGGCTCGGGTCCAGGTCCTCGGCGTACGCGGCCCGCAGGTCAGCCAGGATGTCCCGGCCGGCCCCGAGCCGGTTCTGCTGGTTCCGGGTCGGCTCGCTCATCCAGGTAGTGTCCCACCGCCGGGCGCCCGGGGCGTGCTCCTGGTCACGAGTCGTCACGAGTGGTCACGAGAGGCCGGCCGCGCGGCGGAAGAGCAGCTGGGCGGCGCGCAGGAGCCGGGCATCGGGCGGCGCGGGCGGACCGGCGAAGCCCGGGTCAAAGCCTTGCGCGCTGGGCCAGCACAGCACGGCGGTGGCCTCGGGATCCTCGACCGCGAACGCGCCCGCCGCGGTGCCGCTGGCCAGCAGGTCGCGAATGGCGTCCACCGTGAGCGCGTGGGTCGCCTGGTGGCTGGCCGACACCCTGACGGCATGGTGGTTACCGGCGGGCCCCGGATCGGCGATCTGGAAACCGGAGCGGTGGCGGCCGCCTTCGGCGCCGAGACCGCCGTGGTGTCGGGCGGCGTGGCCTGCATCGCCGGGGCGCTGCTCCTGGCCCGCCGGCTCCCGGCCTTCCGCCGCCAGCGGACTCCGCCGACCGCCGAGGAGGCCGCCAGCTAGTCGCGGACGTAGTTGAAGACGGTGAAGCCGGTGATCCGCCCGATCGAGTTGCCCTTGCTGTTGGTGAACCACAGTGCGCCGTCGGGACCGGCGGTGATCCCGGCCGGACCGCTGATGCCCGGGGCGGTGTAGCTCGTCGCGAGCCCGGCCGTATTGATCCGGCCAATTGAGTTCGAGCCGCGGTTGGTGAACCACAGGGCATTGTCGGGTCCGCCGGTGATCCCGAACGGGCCGTTGATGTCAGGGCCGCGGTACTCGCTCACCGCGCCTCGTGGCGTGATCCTGCCGATTGAGCCGCCGCTGTTGGTAAGCCACAGATTCCCGTCTGGCCCGGCGGCGATGGACAGCGGGCCGGTATCGGGGTCGATGAAGATGCTGATCTTCCCGGCCGGGGTGATCCGGCCGATCGAGTCGCCGCCGTTGTTGGTGAACCACATGTTGCCGTCAGGCCCGGCCGTGATGCCGCCCGGATGGTCGACGCCGTCGCCGGTATAGCGGGTGACCGCTCCGGACGGGGTGATCCGGCCGATGGAGTTGTCACCATCGTTGGTGAACCACAGCGCGTCGTCCGGCCCGGCCGCGATGCCGGCCGGGTGGCTGATATCCGGCCCGGTGTAGGCGGTGAACTGGCCGCTGGTGGTCAGCCGGCCGATCGAGTTACTGCCCTTGTTGGTGAACCACAGGGCCCCGTCCGGCCCGGCCGTGATGGCGCCCGGGCCGTTGACTTCCGGCCCGCTGTAGGTGCTGACCTGGCCGGACGTAGTGATCTTGCCGATCGTGCTGGTGCCGTCGTTGGTGAACCAGAGAGCATGGTCGGGGCCTGCGGCGATCGCCCCCGGTCGGCTGATACCGGGGCCGGAGTGAATGGTCACGATCCCCGGTACCGTGATCCGCCCGATCGATGTGCCCGGGGCATTGCTGTTGACGAACCACATCGACTGATCGGGTCCGGCCGCGATGCCGTCCGGAAAGCTGATCCCCCGGCCGGTGTAGTCGTCCGACTTGCCGTCCGGGGTCAGCCTTCCGATGGTGTTACTGCTGGCGTTGCTGAACCAGACCGCCCCGTCCGGGCCCGCCGCGATGCCGCGCGCGTCGTGGATACCCGGCCCTCTGTAGATCCGCACAGACCGCCCAGGGCTGATTCGGCCGATCGAGGTACCGCGCGCGTTCGTAAACCACACGTCGCCGTCAGGTCCGGCGGTGATTGCCCCCGGATCACTGATGTCGCCATTCTCGGCGACCACGGCAATCCGGCCGGAGCCTTCGATCTCGTCGACCTGGTTAAGGCCGGGAACAGTGAACCACATGGTATTGCCGGGCCCGGCCGCTATCGCGTACGGGCGGCCGCTGACGGGATAGGTGCGGACCAGGCCGCCCGGCGTGATCGAGCCGATCATGTTGTCGTAGGTGGTGAACCACATTCTGCCACCCGGTCCGGCGGCAATGTCCTCCGGCTCGGCGCGGACTTGGCCGTAGAGGGTGGCCTTCCCGTCCGGGCCAATCCGTCCGATCGCGCGCCGCGTCGTGAACCACATCGCGCCGTCCGGACCCGCTGCGATGGAGCCCGGGCTATTGGCGAACCCTCCCTCGTACACGGTGGTGATGCTCCCGGCAGCGGTAATCTGCCCGATCGAGTCAGCGCCGCCGATGATGAACCACATGTCACCGCCGGGTCCGGCGGCCATCCCGAACGGGCCGGAGCTGATGAAGCCGGGAGCGACCCGGCTGATCGGGCTGGCCCGGGCCGCCGACTCAGCAAGAGCAGTCAGGCCGGAGACGAGCAGCGCCGCGGCCGCCGCTACAGCCATCCAGCCCGTCGCCCGGCTCAGCCAGGGACGGCGCATAGTTTCCCCCGTTCGGGCTTGTCGCCCGGGTATGACCTGCGCCGTGCTGCCCCCGCAGCCGACCGCGCTGAGGCTACTCGCGAACGGCTGGCGAGCCGCTGACCGGCCGCTTCGCGGCGTGTCATGAGGCCGGCCGCGAGTTAGGCCGCCTCAGGAGCGGGCCGGCGCCGCGGTGACGTCCCAGATGGCGCCGGTGTCGTCGTTGCTCAGGTGGCCGATCAGCACCGCGGCCGAGTGCTCCGGGGTGATCAGGGTGCCGTCGGCGCCCCAGCGGGTGAACTGCTCGTGCAGCTCGGTCCCGATGCGGCCCGGGTCCTGGTCGCGGATCCAGGCCTGCATGGCGGTGTCGACCCGGCCGGGCCGGTAGACGTTGACGGTGACTCCGGTGCCGCGCAGCTCGGCGGCGAGATTGAGGGTGTGGGCCTCCAGCGCGGCCTTGGTGGTGGCGTAGGCGTTGGCCCGGATCATGGCGTCCGGGCTGGCGACGATGCCGCTGGAGACGTTGACGATGCGGCCCCAGCCGGCGGCCAGCATGCCGGGCAGGACGGCGGCGGTTAGCGCCGCGGGCGCGACGACGTTGACCTCGAAGGCACGACGCAGCCCGGCGGCGGGGATCGTGGCGGTGGCGCCGAGCGGCTCGACGATGGCCGCGTTGTTGATCAGGATGTCCACCCGGCCGGCCTTGGCCGCGACGGCCGCCTCGACGGTGGCCCGGCGCTGGTCCTCGTCGCCGAGGTCGGCGGCGACGATGCGGACCTGGCCGGGCCGGGCGCCGCGGGCGACGGCCAGGTCGTGCGTCTGGCTGAGCTGGCTGGCCGAGCGGGCGACCAGGATGAGACTGGCCCCGGCGTCGGCCAGTCCTACGGCCACGGCCCGGCCGATGCCGCGTCCCGCGCCCGTGATGAGCGCGGTCCGGCCGGCGAAGTCAGCTGTCACGGTGATCTCCTTTGTTAAGGATGGAGGTTATCCACACCGCGGTCGGCCCGGTCCAGCCGGGCAGGATTGGAGAAGCGCAGGTCACTGCGCCGTAACTAGCGTGAGCGGCATGACTTCCATCGATTCACTCACTCTCGAAGTAGCCGACCCCGCCGCCGCCGAGCGCTTCTACGCCGACGCGTTCGGCCTGGGCACCGAGGTGCGCGTGCGGACCTCGGCGGAGCCGACGACGGGCTTCCGCGGGTTCACGCTGTCGCTCACGGTGTCGCAGCCGGCCAACGCCAGCGCCCTGATCGACGCCGCCGTCGAGGCCGGCGCCACGACGCTCAAGCCGGCCGCGAAGTCGATGTGGGGCTTCGGCGGCGTCGTGCAGGCCCCGGACGGCACGATCTGGAAGGTCGCCACCTCGGCCAAGAAGGACAGCGGCCCGCCCGCCAGGGAGATCGACCAGCTCGTGCTCCTGATCGGCTGCGCGGACGTGGCCGAGAGCAAGCAGTTCTACGTCGACCACGGCCTCGAGGTGGCCAAGAGCTTCGGCCGCAAGTACGTCGAGTTCGCCGCCTCCGGCCCGGTCAAGTTCGGGCTTTACGGCCACAAGGCCCTGGCCAAGGACGCCGGCGTCCCGCCCGCGGGCACGGGGTCGCACCGGCTGGTCATCGGCATCGACGCCGGGTCGTTCACCGATCCGGACGGGTTCGCGTGGGCGGCCGCGGGCTGACGCCTGGCGGGGGCTGGCCCAGCCGGGGCAGGCCTAGCTGCGGAAGGTGCGGCGGTAGGTGTCCGGCGGCACGCCGACGTGCGGTGAAGTGGCGGCGCAGTGTCGTCGGCGGTGCCCAGGCCGGACGCGGCCGGCGATGGCGTCGACGCTGTCGTCGGTGGCTCTCCAGCAGTTCCTGGGCGCGGCGGATCCGCTGCGTCAGCAGCCATTGCAGCGGGGTGGTGCCGGTCGCCGACCGGAACTGGCGGGCCAGGTGGCGCGAGCTCATGTTCGGGCCTGGCGGGCCAGGTCCTCCACCGTCAGCGGCTGGTCCAGCCGTTCCAGCGCCCAGGGGAACAGCCCGGCCAGCGGATGGCTGTCCCGCGCGGGTACCGGGGCGGTCACGAACTGGGCCTGGCCGCCGGCCCGGTGCGGCGGCACGACCAGGCGGCGGGCGACGGTGTTGGCGATGGCCGAGCCGTGGTCGCAGCGGACCAGGTGCAGGCACAGATCGATGGCGGCGGCCTTGCCCGCAGAGGTGAGCACGCTGCCGTTGTCGACGTAGAGCACGTCCGGGTCGACCGCCACCCGCGGATAGCGGGCGGCCAGCGCCTGGGTGTGGGCCCAGTGCGTAGTCGCCCGCCGCCCGTCCAGCAGGCCGGCCGCGGCCAGCACGAACGCCCCGGTGCACAGGGAGACCACCCGCGCGCCCGCCTCGTGGGCCGCGCGCACCGCGTCGACCAGGCCGGCCGGCAGGTCCGCGTCGACATCGGCCAGCGCGGGGACGATCACCGTCCCGGCGCGGGCCAGCTGGTCGAGCCCGCGGTCCGGCTCCAGCTGGAACCGGCCCACCCGGACCGGGCCGCAGCCGCAGACGGCGAGGTCGTACCAGGGGCTCGACCACGCCCGACAGGTCAGCCCCGAAGACCTCGCAGGCCAGGCCCAGCTCGAAGTGCAGCATCCCCTCGGTCGCGGCCAGCGCGACCGTGCTCCCGCGTGACCCGCTCCGGCCCGGCGTGCTTCGGTCCGACATGCTCATGTCCGAAATTGTACGCGTGACGGCGTTCCCGCCACTGTCGCGGGGACAGCTGGTGCGGCCAGGATGTTCCGCAGCAGATCACTCCGAGCACGAGGGAGCACTGATGGGATCGGGTCAGAACGTGGCGGTGTTCGGCGCCTACGGGCACACCGGGCGGTTCGTGGTAGCCGAGTTGCGCGATCGCGGATACGTGCCGCTGCTCCCCGGCCGCGACGCAGGCCAAGCTGCAGGCGCTGGCGGCGGCCCATCCCGGCCTCGGCGCCCGGCAGGCGTCGGTCGGCGACCCGGCCTCGCTCGACCGCGCGCTGGACGGCGCGGCGGCCGTGATCAACTGCGCCGGGCCGTTCGCCTCGACCGCCGCCCCGCTGATCGAGGCGGCGCTGCGGGCCGGCATCCCGTACGTGGACGTCGCGGCCGAGATCGAGGCCAACATCGACACGTTCACGCACTTCGCCGAGCGCGCCCGCGCCGCGGGCACCGGCGGTGGTGCCCGGCGATGGCCTTCTTCGGCGGGCTCGGCGACCTGCTGGTCACCGGCGCCATGGGCGACTGGACGGCGGCCGATGAGGCGCACATCGCCTACGGGCTGAGCAGCTGGCACCCCACGGCCGGGACGCGCGCCGCGGGCCAGGTCTCCCGGCAGCGCCGGGGCGGCCGGCGCGTCCGCTACGCCGGCGGGCGGCTGGAGTTCCGCGACGACGCCCTGCCGACCCTGGAGTGGCCGTTCCCGGCCCCGCTGGGCACCCGGACCGTCATCGGCGAGTTCACGATGGCCGACGTCGTTACCATCCCGAGCCACCTGGCCGTCCCCGAGGTGCGCACGTACATGACCGCCGAGGCGGCCAGCGGACCTGGCGGCGCCGGACGCCGGCGGCACCGGCCGCGGTCGACGAGCGCGGCCGGTCCGCGCAGACCTTCGTCGTCGACGTCGTCGTGCGCTCCGGCGGCACGGAGCGCCGCGCCGCGGCGGCCGGGCAGGACATCTACGCCGTCAGCGCGCCGCTCGCGGTGGAGGCGGTCCGACCGCATCCTCGCCGGCCGGACCAGGACGACCGGCGTCGCCTCCGCCGGCGAGATCTTCGACGCGGCCGACTTCCTCCGCTCGCTGCCGGACCTCAGACTCCTGTCACCGCTTCCAGGCGGCCTTCGCGGATCGCCGTGACGAACTCGGCGTGGTCCCGCTCGTTCTGGTCGGCGTACCGCTCCGAGAAATCGGTGATCGACTGGTCGAAGGCGTCGCTGTCGCCGAGGTAGGCGGCGATGGCGACCGGGTCCCCGGACCGGGCGTGCGCCCGGGCCAGGGTCCAGCCGCAGATGCCCGCGTAGAGCGCGAGCCCGACCGGCCGCAGCTTGTCGATCTCCACCGAGCCCTTCATGTCGCGCAGCTGGCGCCAGTAGAAGTGGCGGCGCTCGTCGCGGCCAAAGCCGCTGGTCCAGCCGAGGTAGATATCGCTGGCGGCCTGCATCAGCCGCTGGCCCTGCACCACGCGCTCGCCGTGCTGCCGGTAGCGGCTCCGTCGCAGGTTGGCCTCAAGGACCGACGCGGTCGCCTGCTTGACCTGGAGGAACAGCGGATCGCGGGCATCGCGGCCCTGGAGCAGGAAGATGTAGCACCGGGTCCCGACGCTGCCGACGCCCACGACCTTGCGGGCCATGTCCACGATCTCGAAGCGCTCGAGCAGCTTGCGCCGGTCGTCTTGCAGGGTGGCCCGGTAGGCCCGGAACTGCTCGTGCAGCGCCGGCATGACCTGGTCCGGCGCCAGCCCGAAGGTGCTGGCCAGGTCGCGCGCCGGGACGATCAGCGGGGGCTGGCTGGTGATCCGGTACTGCCCGTCGACCCACTCGGCGAGCTTGGACAGGGCCTGCAGGCTGTCGCTGGCATGCGCCTTCTCGGCCGTCTTCTCCGCTATCTTCTCGGCCTGCTTCGACGCCTTCTCCCCCCTCTTCTCGGCCTTCTCCTGCTGGGCCAGGTTCTTGGCCTGCCTCTTCGGGGCCTGCTTCTTCCCGGCCTGC
Source organism: uncultured Actinomycetota bacterium (assembly GCA_963730265.1). GTDB lineage: Bacteria > Actinomycetota > Actinomycetes > Streptosporangiales > Streptosporangiaceae > DASUBV01. The sequence continues at coordinate 753,099 of CAVSRG010000009.1, read as the reverse complement.
TTCTTCCCGGCCTGCTTCTTGTCCGCGTGCTCCAGCTCCCGGCCTGCCTCCACCTGACTGGCGGTCCCGGCCACGGCGGCCCGGATCGCGGCCATGAGCTCGTCCTCGTCGAGGCGGGCGTACCAGACGTCCATAGTCCCCATCTGCGCGAACGAGGCCATCGCCTCCCGGTAGGCCCGGACTGAGGCCAGCGTCGCCGTGCGCACGTCGGCTGGGGAGAACCCGTTGCCGCGGCCGGCGACGGTGAAGCTCGCCGCCATCCGCTCCACGTCGTACTCGAACGGGCCCGGCAGCGTCTCGTCGAAGTCGTTCACGTCGAACAGCAGGGTCCGCTCGGGCGAGGCGAACAGGCCGAAGTTGGACAGGTGCGCGTCACCGCACAGCTGGACCTCCAGGCCCGCCACCGGCGTGTCCTTCAGGTCCTCGGCCATGACCCTGGCCGCGCCCCGGTAGAAGGTGAACGGCGAGACCTCCATCCGGCCGTGCCGGACCGGCACCAGGTCTCGCTCCCGCGCGGCGTCCTGCTGCGCCAGCAGGGCCACCGGGTCGGGACGGTCCGCGGCCGGCCGCCACCCGGCATGGCTCGATAGCCCCGCCCGGTCCCTGGCCGTCAGGCCCCGGGCCTCACGATCGTCCACGCTGGCATGCGCGATCTTCCGTATCGCCATCCGGCCCACCTCGGTTCGCGTCGCTGCTCGTCCCTGGCGGCGGGCCGCCGAAGCGGCCCCGTCCCGGCCAGTATCGGCCAGGGCTCCGGCCGGTGAACGCCCCGAAGCGATCTGTCCCGATTCCGGCCCGCGCCCGCCTTAGCGGCTCGTCACGCCTGGTAGACGTAGACGTGACCGCGCTGGGTCGTGCCCACGACGCCCACGATGGCGATCGAGCCCGCGATCGCTACCGTCGAGCCCGTGTCATCGGGGTGCTTCAGCGTCGCCACCGGCTTCCACGTGGCCGCCTTCCGGGCGAACACGAACGCCCCGGTCGCTCCGCGGTTCGTCACCAGCGTCGACCCCGACAGGGCCACCCAGCGACCCAGCTCGGCGATCGGCGGGCCGTCCTTCAGCGTGGCGGCCTGCTTCCACCCGCTGGCCGTCCTGGCAAAGACATGCACCCGGCCGTCCAGGCTCGGGCTACGCTGCGGCTCGCCGATGGCCACGGTCGGGCCCGAGATCGCCACCGCCTCGCCGAATAGCGCCCCGGATCCGCCGACGCCGCTGCCCCCGGCCGCGGGCTTCAGCTGGGCGGTCTGCTTCCACCCCGTCGCCGCCTTGGCGAACACGAACGCCCGGCCCGCCGAGACGAACGCGTTCGGCGCGCCGATGACCTCGGTCGTGCCCGAGATCGCCACCGAGGCGCCGAAGCCGTTGTCGTTGGCGCCGGCCTCCTTCAGCTCCGCGGTCTGCTTCCACCCGGCCGACGTGCTGGCGAACATGAACGCCTCGCCGAACCCCGTGCCGTGCTGGTGACCGGGCGCGCCGACGACGATCGCCGTCCCGGAGACCCCCACCGAGGTGCCGAACGCGTCGTCGCCCTCGAACACCGGGTCGGGCTCCTTCAGCACCGCCGTCCGCTTCCACCCCGCCGCCGTCTTGGCGTACACGAACGCCTCGCCGTTAAAGTCGAGCGCATCCGGCGCGCCCACCACCAAGGTCGAGCCTGAGATGGCCACCGAGAACCCGAAGCCGTCGTCACTGGCGGCGGACTCCTTCAGCTCCGCGGCCTGCTTCCACCCGGACTTGGCCTTGGTGAAGACGTACACCCGGCCCAGGTGGGTCGTGCTCCGGACGCCGTCGCCGACCACCGCGGTGCTGCCCGACATGGCCACGGCCTCGCCGAAGTAACGGTCGGCGCCGGAGCCGTTCAGCACGGCGAGCTGCTTTCCGACCTGCGACGCGTGCCGCGGGCTCGCCGTCCTGGCCGCGGCCGCGCCGGCCGTACCCGGCACGGCGCTGAGCGCGGTCACGGCCAGCGACACCGCCAGGCCGGCCAGCAGGCTAGACGTCCGGTACTTCCTCATCGTCCCCCCAGTAGAACGGCGGGCCCCCTCGGCCGCCACGCGGCCGTAGCGGTGAGCCCGCCTCATTCCTGCTGCAGACTAGCTACCTCCCCGAGAGCAGCGGAATCCCCGATGTGATCGCATACCGGAAGCACACGGGCGACCCGCGGGTCAGGGCTGGAGGATGACCCGGCCCGGGACGCCGCCGGCGGCCTTCGCGCGGTAGGCGTCGACGGCCTGGGCCAGCGGGTAGACCGCGCCGACCTGGGGCCGCAGGTGGCCCTCGTCGACCAGGCGGGCCAGCTCGATGAGCTGAGCGCGGATGGCCTCCTGGACGAAGACGACCGACCTGATGTCCTCCCGGCCGGGCGGCAGCTCCGCGGCGGCCTTGATCGTGACCAGCGTTCCTCCGGGCCGCAGCAGGGCGGGCGAGCCGGCCAGCACCTCGCCGCCGATCGTGTCCACGACCAGGTCCGCCTCCCCCGCCGCGTCCTCGAGGCGATCGGCGTCCAGCCCGATGAAGGTGTCCGCACCCAGCTCGGTGGCCAGCTGCCGGGAGTGGCTGCGCCCGGTCCCGATCACCCGCGCCCCGGCCCAGCGGGCCAGCTGGACCGCCGTCGACCCGACCGCGCCGCCCGCACCGTGGATGACCACCGTCTGGCCCCGGGCTAGGTGTCCGTGGTCGAACAGGGCCTGCCACGCCGTCAGGCCTGCCCGCGGCACCGCCGCGGCGTGGACGTGGTCGATGGTGCGCGGCTTCGGGGCCACGTTACGGGCCTCCACGGCGACATACTCGGCGGCGGCCCCGTCACGGAACTGGTCGGTCAGCCCGTACACCTCGTCGCCGACGGCCACGCCGGCCGTCCCGTAGCCCAGCGCGGTGACGACCCCCGACACCTCGTGGCCGGGGATGATCGAGGTCCGCCGGTGGCCGGCCCGGCAGGTCCACAGCGGCCAGTCCAGCTCGTTGTGCGTGATGCCGCAGGCGACGACCTGGACCAGCACGTCGCCGAGGCCGGGCCGGGCATCCGGTACCTCCTCGAGGGCCAGCCCGCTGATGCCGGTGGGCTCGCGGATGCGGATGGCCTTCATGCCTGGTCTCCCTTCGCTCCTTCCGCCGCGGCGGGCGGCGAGCCCGTCAGCGGGGTGGTGTCCTGGTACCTGACCTCGTAGACGCGCTCGGTGAACTTCCAGCCCTCGCCGGTGCGCCGGTAACGGTCGTGGTAGATGGCGTAGTTCAGCTCCGACCGGCCGTCGCGGGCGCGGCCCACCTCGTGCATGTAGGCCCGGCCGGATGCGCTGTCGCCGTCCAACCGGATCACGCCCGGGTGCGTGTTCTGAACCAGGAAATCCACCAGATCCGGTACCCGGTCGCCCCAGGCGCGAATCTGCTCCCGGCCCTCCATCTCGGCCGGGATGTTGGGCATCCGCAGCGCGCCGTCCGGGATGAACAGCGAGGCGAGGCGGTCGTAATCGCGCATCATGGCCGCGTCGGTGAACTCGCCCCGCAGCGCCTCGATCTCGACCCGGTCGGCGATGGCCTGAAAGTCACTCATTGTTTCCTCCCTCTCCCATCCAGTCCGACGACCCGGCCCCCCGGAATGTCAGGCCGGGGGGCCGGGCCGCCCGTTCAGCGACCGGACGGCGCCGGGGCGAAGGGCTGGACGTCCCCGCTGCAGTGCAGGACCTTCGGGGCCCGGGCCAGCGGATGGATCAGGTAGCCGAACAGCGCGTTGTCGACGCACGCGGACGTCCCCGCTGCCTCATGGCCCCAGCTGTCGCTGGAGATCAGGCGGCTGGCGGGCAGCATGCGCGCCACCTTCACCGCGCTGTAGTAGCTGGTCGCCGGGTCCCACCGGTCGCCGATCACTAGGACCGGCGCGGCGGTGCGGCGGTCGAAGGGACCCCGGAACACATCGCGGTCCTTTGCGGTCCAGGTGTCCCGCGCGCACTGGACGGTGAGCCAGGCGTAGTACGCCCCGAAGTACCTGGCCCGCCGGTCGGCGGCGGCCGCCGCCGCGGGCCAGGAGGCGGCGTTCGCGGCCTGCCCGCCGTCGCTGCACAGCACCCCGGACTCGGCTTCGAGGAGGGTGTCGTAGCCCGGTGGGGCCTGCAGTTGCGAGCGGAGGCGCTGCAGCGCCCGTACCAGGGCGGCCCGGCCGGGGCCTCCCCCGCCCGGCGCGGTTAGCCGGGCCAGGTCGGTCAGCTCGGCGAACAGGCCCCGGTATCCGCTGGGGTCGTGCAGCCAGTGCTCGGTGTCGACGATCAGGTTCGGATACGTGAACGTGGTGGCTCTGATGCCGGGGACGGCCAGGCGCAGCGGGCGGCGCCGGAGCCGGGTGGCCAGACGGGCGAACCGGGCCTGGGTGTCCGGTCCGGCGAACGAGCACCGGGGCCGGCCTGCCCGCTGGCAGAGCTCGAGCAGCTCGCGCAGCGCGCGGTCGCTGGCGGCGGCGGAGCCCAGCCGGTCGAAGACCGGCACGCTCGCGGTGGCGGGCGTGCCGACCAGCTCCGGCGGGTCGACGATGCCGTCGATGACCAGCGCCCGAACCCGGCCGGGAAACATGTTCGCGTAGACCAGTCCGAGGTAGGAGCCATAGGACTCGCCGAAGTAGGTCAGCTTGCGGTCGCCGACCGCGCGCCGCAGGACGTCCATGTCGAGGGCGTTGTCCGTGGTGGACATCGCCGACGCGATCTTCCGCCCGGTGGTGGAGCAGGCCCGGCCAAGCGCCCGGGCGGCGCCGATCCAGGAGCGCTGCTGGGCCGGCGTGACCGGGGAAGGAGTCCGGGCTGAACGGGGCCAGCGCGCGGGCCTGCGCCGCCCTGGTGGCGAAGCACCGCAGCGGCGTGCTCCCGCCGACCCCGCGCGGGTCGACCCCGACGATGTCGAACCGGTCGAGAATGACCCTGGGCACGGCCTGCGGCAGCACGGCGGCGAAGGCCCTGGCCGAGTCGCCGGGCCCGCCCGGGTTGACGAAGATGGTGCCCAGGCGGTGCCGGGGGTCGGCGGCCCGGATTCGCAGCAGCGCCAGCGTGATCTTCGCGCCACGCGGGTGGCGGTAGTCCAGCGGCAACCGCGCGGTGGCGCACTGGTCGGTCTTGCGGCACGTCCGCCAGCGCAGGACGGGCGTGGGCACCCGGTCCGCCAGCCGGGCCCAGACGGAACCCGCGTGGTCGGCGGCGGTCACGGTGCGGGCCGACGTGGGGGCAGTCACGGCCGAGGCGGCGGCTGGCTGGCGGTGCAGGCCAGGCCGGTCAGGGCCAGGGCCAGCACGGCCACGGTCAGGATGGCGTTGCGCATCGCTCGCTCAGGCATCACGGCGAGTCACCGCCCAGGACCCGGCCGAGAGCGCAGCCACCGCGTACCCGCACAGCAGGCCGAAGGTCAGCCAGGGCGGCAGCGTGTGCGGGAACGGCCGGACCGCGGTCAGCGTGTTCGCCATCGGGTGCGGCAGGAAGTTCTGCGCCACGTTCTGCACCGCGGGGCTGAGCGGGGCGAACAGCAGCGGCAGCACGAACAGCACGCCGACCACGGCGCAGATGGCGCCCGCGGTGTGCCGGACGATCGCGCCGATGCCCAGGCTGATCAGCGCGATCAGCGCCGGGTAGGCGCCGGCCATCAGCACCGCGCGCAGCACGCCGGGCTGGCCGAGCGAGGCCTGCGGCGCCGGGGCGGTCAGCACGGCCTGGCCGGCGAGGAACGCCGCGAAGGCCGAGATCTCCCCCGCGACCAGCGTGACGGCGCCCAGCACCGTGGCCTTCGCGGCCAGCACGAGCGGGCGCCTGGGCACCGCGGCGAAGGTGGCCCGGACCATCCCGGAGGAGAACTCGGTCGTGATCGCCAGCGCTCCGAGCGCGCCGGTCAGCAGCTGGCCGAGCACGAGCCCGATGAAGCAGTCGTGGGTCGGGTCGAAGGACGCCCGGCCGGCGGCGGACAGCTGCGCGTAGTTCTCGTGGCTCAGCGCCACCACGGCCAGGCCGATCATGCTGGCCGCGAAGGCGGCCAGGATGTACCAGGTGGAGCGGACCGTGCGGAGCTTGCGCCACTCCATCCGGGCGACGGTGCGGAAGCCGTAGCCGCCGCGGGCCCGGCCGCCGGCCCGGTGGCTGACTGTCGTGGTGGTCATCACAGGCTCCCTGAATAGTCGGTGACGCCGTCGGTCAGCTGGAAGAACGCCTCTTCCAGCGAGCTGGCGCGGGCGGACAGCCGGGCGACCGTGGTCTGCGCGAGCAGCCGGCCCTGGCCGATCACGATGAGCGCGTCCGCGGTGTGGGCCATCTCGCTGATCAGGTGGCTGGAGACCAGCACCGTCCGGCCCTGGGCGGCGAGACGCTGGAGCAGGGTGCGGATCCAGCGGATGCCCTCGGGGTCCAGGCCGTTGACCGGCTCGTCGAGCAGCAGGACCGCGCGGGTCGCCGAGCAGGGCGGCGGCGATGCCCAGCCGCTGGGACATGCCGAGCGAGAACTTCCCGGCCCGGCGGTCGGCGGCCTTCTCGATGCCGGTGATGGCGAGCACCTCCTCGACCCGCCGCGGGCCGATCGCGTTGCTGGCGGCGAGCGCGGTCAGGTGGGCGCGGGCGGTGCGGCCGGGGTGGAACGCCTTGGCCTCGAGCAGCGCGCCCACCTCGCGCAGCGGCCAGCGCAGGTCGCCGTAGCGCTTCCCGCCGATCCTGACCTGGCCCGCGTCCGGCCGGTCCAGGCCCATGATCATGCGCATCGTGGTCGACTTGCCCGCGCCGTTCGGGCCGAGGAACCCGGTCACCGTGCCGGGGCGGACATCGAAGCTCAGGTGGTCCACCGCGAGCGTGGACCGGTAGCGCTTGACGAGGCCTCGTGCCTCAATCATCGGAACCTCCGTGGCTGGCTCTGCGGGCACGCGACCAGCGCGTGCGGGCGTTTGTCATGCCGACCACTGTTCCGGGGCGGCGGCGCCGGGTCACCGGAGTGCGCCGGACACCTGGGGGTGTGGCAGGCCCTACCCCGCCGGCGGGCGGGCCGCCACGGCCGGGCCGCTATCAGGCCCGGAGGTAGGCCAGGACGGCGAGCACCCGGCGGTGCTGCGCGTCGTCGGGCGGCAGGCCGAGCTTGGCGAAGATGTTGCCGATGTGCTTTTCCACCGCGCTGGCCGACAGCACCAGCCGCTGGGCGATGGCCGTGTTGGAATGGCCCTCGGCCATCAGGGCCAGCAGCTCGCGTTCCCGCGCGGTCAGCGCGGCCAGCGGGCTGGCCCGGCGCTGCCCGGCCAGCAGCTGGGCCACGACCTGGGGGTCGAGCACCGCCGCGCCGCGGGCGACCCGGTGCAGGGCGTCGAGGAACTCCTCCACCCTGGCCACCCGGTCCTTCAGCAGGTAGCCGACCGCGCCCGAGCCGTCCGCGAGCAGGTCGCCGGCGTAGGACGCCTCCACGTACTGGCTCAGCACCAGCATGGGGGCGCCGGGCAGCTGCGAGCGGGCGGTCGATGGCCGCGCGCAGGCCCTCGTCGGTGTAGGTCGGCGGCATCCGGACGTCGACCACCGACACGTCCGGGCGGTGCCGCGAGCACCGCCTCGACCAGCGCCGGACCGTCCCCGACCGCGGCCACCACCTGGTGACCGTCCTCGGCCAGCAGCCGGACCAGGCCCTCGCGCAGCAGCACCGCGTCGTCGGCCACGACGATCCGGAGCGGTCGCGGGCCGCGCCGATCCGGGGATGGCCCGCCGGCGGCGTCGGGCGGGGTCAGCAGCACGGCAGCTCGGCGGCGATGGTCGTCGGCCCGCCGCCGGGGCTGGTCACCAGCAGCCGGCCGCCCGCCGCGTGCAGCCGGTCATCCAGGCCCCGCAGCCCGTGGCCCTTGGCCAGCGCCGCGCCGCCCACCCCGTCGTCGGTGACCCAGGCCCGCAGGGAGCCCTCCTCATGGCGCAGCTCGATCATGCACCGGCGAGCCTGGCTGTGCTTGGCCACGTTGGTCAGGGCCTCGGCGACCACGAAGTACGCGGCCGTCTCGACGGCCGCGTCCAGCCGCCGGTCCAGGGAACCGGTGTCGAGCTCCACGGGCACGCTCGAGCGCGCGGCCAGGGCGGTGACCGCCTCCCGCAGGCCGCGGTCGACGAGGACCGGCGGGGCGATGCCGCGCGACAGCGCCCGCAGCTCGTCCAGCGCCTCCTGGGTCTGGGCGATCGCGTCGGCGAGCGCCGCCCGGACAGCCTCCGGCCTGCTGTCGAACAGATGCTGGGCCCGGCCCAGCTCCATGGCCAGGCGGACCAGCCGCTGCTGGGGACCGTCGTGAATGTCGCGCTCGAGCCGGCGCAGAGCGGTCGCCTCGGCCGTCACCGCGGCGACGGTCTGCGCCCTGGCCGTGTCCCGCTCCTCCTCCAGCCCCCTGATCCGGCGCTGCAGCGCGGAAGCGTCCGACAGCAGTGCCTGCCCCAGCCGGGCCTGGACGGCGACGCACGTCCGGGTCATCAGCGGCAGGGCCAGCAGTAGCAGCACGCCGACCGTGGTCCCGAAGACGAGATGCTCGGTCGGTGTCCTCAGCCCCAGGCTCACGGCGATGTAGGACGGGGCGTGGGTGCTGCCCGTGCTCAGCGTCAAGGGCGGCGACGACCCGGAGGTATTCGGGAAACGCAGGAAGGCCGTGACGCTGGCCAGGCCGAGGAACCACCACACCCCGGTCACCACGAAGGTGAACAGGACGACCGGGATCGCCACCACCGCGTGCGCCACGTCGAGCCACAGCCCCGGGTCGGACGCGGATGTCTGCGCGGGCCTGGTCCGCTGACCCGCGCCCGCCGTCCCGCCGGCCAGGGAGCGCACGCGGGCGATCCGCCACCACTCCAGGTCGCCTGACCACCGCGCCGGCGCCAGCGCGCCGCGCATGACCCGCGACCGGCCCGGCAGCAGCCAGCCGACCGTGCCCAGGCCCAAGCCGACGAAGGCCAGCAGCAGGCCAGCCGTCGCGGTCACCGGCGCGGTGAGCAGGTACAGCGACTCCACGATCGTGCGGCGCACTACCCGGACCACGAACCTGGCGCCCGGCCACCGCCGGCGCGGGAGCACGGAGAGGATCGACTCGGACATGATCCCAGCCTATTCGTGACGCTCCGCCGGATTCTCTGGCTCGGCTCGTGGACCGCCCTCACATATAGTAGTGAATTACTTACCTAACGTAGCTGTCCTCGCTGGGCGGCCATGGCGCTTGTGCTGGGCCCTGGGGGGAGGGCCGGAGTCGTGAGATCTCGTGAGATCGGCTGGCCCGGCGTGGTCCTGCTCATTGTTGCCTCCGCCGTCCTCCTCGCCGGGTGCGGCACCGCGACGGCGGGAAGGCCGCGGGCGCGCGGCAACTTCGCTGGCCTGGTCGCCATCGGCGGCGGCCGCAAGATCTACCTGGAGTGCCGCGGGACCGGATCGCCGACGGTCGTGCTGGTGTCGGGCCTGGACTCAGCAGCAGATGTCTGGATCGGCTATCAGGCCAGGCCCGCGCTCGCGGTGTTGGCCCGGGTCGCGCGGTTCGCGCGGGTGTGTGCCTACGACCGGCCCGGCACGCCGGTAGGCAACAACTTGACGCCAAGTCGCAGCACGCCGGTCCCGCAGCCGACCACAGCGCAAGACGCGGTCACCGACCTGCACGCCGTCCTGCAGGCGGCGGGCGAGCCCGGCCCCTACGTTCTGGTTGGCCACTCTTATGGCGGCCTGATCACGAGGCTCTACGCGGGCGAGCACCCCAGCGAGATAGTCGGCCTGGTGTTCGTTGATGCATTCGCGCCCGAGTGGAAAACAGCATTCACCGCCCGGCAGTGGCAGATCCTGAAAGCCATCACCGGCCCTTCCCGGCCGGAGCTCGCGAAGTACCCGGATATTGAGCGGATCAATCTCGACCGCAGCGTGGCCCAGGCCCGCGCCGTGCGGCCGGTTCGCTGCTCCCTGCCGGTCGTGGTGGTGTCCCGCGACACCCGAAGCGGGCCCGGTGACCTCGGCCCGCTGATCGCGGCCGAGGTAGCGCAGGGCAAGTTGCCGGCCTTCGTCCCGAAAGACTTCGGCTACATCGACGACCGCGCGTGGGACAAGGCGCAGGCCGCCCTCGCGAGGCTGGTGCCGGGCGCCAGGCACATCGTCGTCACCAGCGGCCACAACATCCAGATCGACCGGCCGCGGATCGTGGCGGGCGCCATTCGCGGAGTCGTCGGCTCAGCCCGGCAGCAGAGCGGCCGCACCTGCTCTTGACTCTCACGCTAGGTGAGGGGTGCATCCTCGTGTCATGTTCAGCATCGGCGAGTTCGCCGGGTATGGCGGCGTATCGATCCGCACGCTCCGGCACTACGACGAGATCGGGCTGCTGCGGCCGGCGACGGTCGACCCGGACACGGGGTACCGCGGCTACTCGGCCGCGCAGCTCAGGCAGCTCAACCGGATCATGGCGCTGAAAGAGCTCGGGCTCTCGCTCACCCAGGTCAGGCGACTGCTGGAGGGAGTCACGCTGGACGAGCTGCGCGGCATGCTCATCCTGCGGCGGGCCCAGCTCGAACATGAGATCGAACAGCACACGAACCAGTTGCTCGGAGTCGAAGCCCGGCTTCGCTCCATCGCCAGGGAGGATGACATGCCCGCAGACGACATCGTGGCCAAGACGATTCCCGCGACCGGCGTGGTCGTGATCTCCGGCCGGGCCGCGGGCTACGCGCCGGCCAGCGTCGTTCCGGTCGTCAACCAGCTCGACGCGCAGTTCGACCAGCTGGGCATCTATGAGCGGGTCAAGCAGGCGGGACCGCGCATCCTGTTCTTCGAGCGCGAGGAAGGCGAGGACGTCACGGTCCTCCTGGCCCTGCCGGTGACCGATCCGCCCGGCGAGCTCCCCGCGCCCGCGCACTACCGGGTCCTCCCGGAGATCGAGGCCGCCGCCGCGGTGCGCAGCGGCCCGGCGGCGAGCATCTTCCCGATGGTCTACTACGACCTGGTCCGCTGGATCGAGGAGCACGGCTACCGCCCCGACCCCGGCCCGGGCCGCGACGTATGGGTCAACGAGGTGCACGACATCGCCGACGTGGCCCAGCAGGTCTTCGAGATCCAGCTGCCGTTCACCCGCCCCGACGAGGCCCGCGAGAGCTGAACTTCGGGCAAGCGCAGGCGGCCTCAGCTACGAATTACTGGTGTGGGTGGACTAATCGCCGTTGGCGTCATCGCCGGCTTCCTCGCTGCCATCTCCCCGTGCGTCCTGCCGGTGCTGCCCGTCATCCTGGTCGCGGCGGCCCGGCCCGGTGACCTACGGCCGGGCGGCGCGGGCCCGGATGACGCGGGCCAGGGCCAGAGCCCGGCCGCCGGGCGGCGGGCCCGCGCCGCCCGGCCGTTCCTGGTCGTGCTGGGCCTGGTCCTCAGCTTCAGCCTGCTGATCCTGATCGGCTCGGAACTGCTGTCGCTGCTGCACCTGCCGCAGGACGCGCTGCGCGACGCGGGCCTCGCGCTGCTGGTCCTGGTCGGCCTCGGCTACCTGATCCCGCCGCTCGGCCTGCTGCTCGAGCGCCCCTTCTCGCGGCTCGGCGGCCGCCGGCCGACCAGCGCGGCAGGCGGGTTCGTCCTCGGCCTGGGCCTGGGCCTGGTGTACGTGCCGTGCGCCGGGCCGATCCTGGCCGCCATCACCGTCGTCGGCGCCACCCACCGGGTCGGGCTGTCGGCCGTCATCCTCACCGCCGCGTTCGCCGTGGGCACCGCCGTGCCGCTGCTGGCCTTCGCGCTGGCCAGCGGCGAGGTCACCGGCCGGATTCGCGGGCTGCGCCGGCACGCGACAGCGCTGCGCCAGGTCGGCGGCGCGGTGCTCATCGTTTTCGCGCTGCTGATCGGCTTCAACACGCTGGCCGGCCTGCAGCGCGTCGTGCCCGGCTACTCGACCGCCCTGCAGGGCTCGGCCGCCGTCCGCAAGCAGCTCAACTCGGTCACCGGCGTCACCCACGCCAAGCTCACGAGCTGCAGCTCGACCGCGACCACGCTCATCAACTGCGGCCCCGCGCCGAACTTCGCGAAGGTCACCGCGTGGCTGAACACGCCCGGCGGCAAGCCGCTCTCGCTGGCCGGGCTGCGCGGCAAGGTCGTCCTGGTCGACTTCTGGACCTACTCATGCATCAACTGCCAGCGCTCGCTGCCGCACGTCGAGGCCTGGTACTCGCGGTATGCCAAGGACGGCTTCGTCGTCGTCGGCGTGCACACCCCGGAGTTCGCGTTCGAGCACGTGGTGTCCAACGTCCGCGCGCAGTCGGCGGCGCTCGGCGTCCGCTACCCCGTCGCCGTCGACGACGACTACGGGACCTGGGATGCCTACAACAACGAGTACTGGCCCGCGGACTACCTGATCGACAGCCACGGCGACGTGCGCCACATCCACTTCGGCGAGGGCGATTACAGCGGCACCGAGCAGCTCATCCGCCAGCTCCTCCAGGCCGCGCACCCCGGTCTCAGGCTGCCGCCGCCGACCAGCGTCCCGGACACGACCCCGGCGGGCGAGATGAGCCCGGAGACCTACCTCGGCTACACCCGGCTGCAGTACCTGCTGCCCAGCTCGGCCACGGACCACGACGCGGCCGCCGCCTACCACTTCCCGGCCCGCCTGCCGCTGGGCGGCATGGCCTGGTCCGGCACCTGGACCGACCACGCGCAGGAGGCCACCGCGGGCCGCGGGGCCCGCCTCGAGCTGTCGTTCCTGGCCCGCCAGGTGTACCTGGTGCTGGGCGGGCACGGCCGCATCGACGTTGCGGTGAACGGGCGGCAGGTCCGCACCATCAAGGTCAGCGGGGTGCCCCGGCTCTACACGCTGTACCAGGCGGCCGGGCCCCAGACCGGCAAGATGCTGCTGACCCCGTCGCCCGGCGTGCAGGCCTACGACTTCACCTTCGGCTAGCCCGAACCGAACCTGTCACCAGGTGCGCGGGCGGTACCCCGGCTCGACCGACTGGCGGTAGCGGGTGTCGTCGCGCTCGCGCAGGCCGCAGGACAAGTACAGCTCGTGCAGCTCACCGAGCGCATCGAGGTCCAGCGCCACGCCCAGGCCCGGCCCGTCCGGCACGGCGACCGATCCGCCGCTGAAGCTGAACGTGTCCTCCGGCACGACGTCCTGCGACTTCCACGGCCAGTGGGTGTCGCAGGCATAGGTCAGGTTGGGCGTCGCCGCCGCGAGGTGGATCATCGCCGCCAGGCTCACCCCGAGATGCGAGTTGGAGTGCATCGACAGGCCCAGCCCGAACGTCTGGCAGATCCCGGCCAGCAGCCGGGACCGGGTCAGCCCGCCCCAGTAGTGGTGGTCGGAGAGCACCACGCCGACCGAGCCGCGCTGGATCGCGGGCGGGATGTCGGCGAAGGACACCACGCACATGTTGGTGGCCAGCGGCATCGGCGCCTGCCGGGCCACCTCGGCCATCGCGTCCAGCCCGCGGGTCGGGTCCTCGAGGTACTCCAGGACGCCGTCCAGGTCGGCGGCCACCCGCAGCGAGGTCGGCACCGTCCAGGTCGCGTTGGGGTCGATGCGCAGGGGGTGGCCGGGGAACTCGGCCCGCAGCGCCCGGATCGCCTCGGCCTCCTGCTCGGGGGCGAACACGCCGCCCTTGAGCTTGATCGCGGTGAAGCCGTACTCGGTGATCATCCGCCGGGCCTGGGCCACGATGCCGTCCGGGTCCAGCGCCGGGCCCCAGGAGTCCGGGGCCTGGCCGGGATGGGCGGCCCACTTGTAGAACAGGTAGGCGCTGAACGGCACCCGGTCCCGCACCGCCCCGCCGAGCAGGTCGCACACGGGCCGCCCGAGGATCTTGCCCTGCAGGTCCAGGCAGGCCACCTCGAACGGCGAGAACACCCGGTCCGCGGTGCCCGCCCCCGTGATCACCCCGGTCAGCCCGTGCCGGTCCGTGCCCGCCTGGCCGCCGACCAGGCCGGCCACCGCCTCCCACATCTCGCTGAGCGCGAAGACATCGTGCCCGGCCAGCACGCCCGCGGCCGCGCGCAGCCGTCCGAGGTGCTGATCGTCGGCGTAGGTCTCGCCCAGCCCGGTCAGGCCCGCGTCGGTCTCGACCTGGACGATGGCCCGCAGCGCGTAGGGCTCGTGCACGCCGACCGAGTTGAGTAGCGGCGGATCGGCGAACGCGACGGGGGTGATCCGCGCCCCGGTGATCCGCACGGCCCCGGCCATCAGCTGCTCACCCGCCCGAAGACGGCAACCGGGAACAACGCGACACCGTCCAACATGAGCCCTCCGCAGCCGCTCGGGTTACTTACCGACCGCCTGAAAAGTTACCCCCCGGCTCGGCGCAGCGCAGGACGGCTCACACGATGAGGCCTCCGGTGGCCTGGATGTTCTGGCCGGTGAGCCAGCGGGCGTCGGGGCCGGCCAGGAAAGCGACCACGTCCGCGATGTCGGCGGGTTCGCCCAGGCGGCCGAGGGCGGTGAGTGTCGTCCACTGCTCCAGCGCCTCCGCGGGGTTGCCGGCCCGCAGGAGCTCGGTGTCGGTGGCCCCGGGTGAGACCGTGTTGACGGTGATGCCCCGCGGGCCGAACTCGCGCGCGGCGACCTTGGTGAACTGCTCCAGTGCGGCCTTGCTCGCGCAATACAGCGCGATGCCCGGGCCGGGCAGCACGGTATTGAGGCTCGAGATGTTGATGATGCGCCCGCCGTCGCGCAGGAGCGGCTCCGCATGCCGCATGGCCAGCAGCGGGAACTTCGCGTTCACCATCATCGCCCGGTCGAACAGCTCCGGCGTGATGTCGCTGATCGGGGCGGGCGCGGTGATCGCGGCGTTGTTGACGAGGATGTCCAGGCCGTCGGCCACGGGCCCGAACAGTACCTCGATGCTCTACCTGAGGAATCTCTAGCGGGCGTCGAGGAATGGCGTGATCAGCGCGAGCATGGCGGCGGGCCGCTGGGTCACGCCGACATGCTTAGTTGCGGGGAGCACGGCGAGCTGCGCGTCCGGCAGGAGCTCGAACAGCTCCACCACGTCAGCCAGCGGCGAGAAGTCGCGGTCGCCGAAGATCAGCAGCGTCGGCGCCCGCAGTGATCGCAGCTCGTCGGTCCAGCCAGGGAACTCGTGCACCATGGCCGACGTCCTCGCCGCGCCCTCGTCGAAGTGCCCGGGGTCGGGAGCCACCGCCAGGTAGGCGTCGCGCATGGCCAGGAAGTCGGCCTGGGTCGGCAGGCGGTCCTCGTCGATGGGCACGCTCTCCCGGCCGGGCGGGCGGCGGGGGTCCGCCGAGGCGACGATGAGCCGGCCGACCCGGTCCGGCGCGCCGACCGCGACCGCGCAGGCCACCAGACCGCCGAGACTGAAGCCGAACAGGTCGGCCTCGGCGATGCCCAGGTGGTCCAGCAGCGCGACGACGTCACCGGCCAGCGCCTCGATCGTCATCGGGCGGCCGGTGTCGGCCGTGTGCCCGTGGCCCTGGAGTTCCACCGCGATCACCTGCAGGCCGGCCGCGAGGGGCTCGAGCAACGGCCCGAAACTGAGGTCGATGGTGTGCACGCCGCCGTGCAGCAGCACGAGCGGCTTTCCGCGGCCATGGATCTCGTAGTACAGCTGCAGGCCGTTCACCGGTGCGTAGGTCATGCCCGGTAGGACGGCACGGGGCCCGCAAACTCATCGCGAAGTCGACGCGGGCCCCGCACCGTCCGGGGAACGCAGGCCTAGATGTGCATGTTCTCCAGGGGCAGGTAGGCCCGCGCCGCCCAGGACACCGGGTCGCGGGCGAAGTCGCGCTGGATCGCCCGGTTGTTCAGCGCGTTGTCCAGCGCGGCCATGATCATGGACTGGTCGAGCACCAGGTCGCGGTGGCCGACCGCGCCCGTGGTCGGGTTGACGGCATCGAAGAACCCGACCGGGCCGTACAGGCCCGGGTACAGCGTCCTCAGTCGCTGGATGTTGGCGTAGGCCTGCTGCGGCACCACGTCCAGGGCCAGGAACGAGGCGTGTGGCGTGACCACGTCCTCCGTCGCGCAGCCATGACACTGCGAGAGCCCCTCGTTCGGGTGGCTCGCGTCCGCGCCCGTGCCGTAGTACGGGAAGGCCAGGCCCTCCACGCCGTAGCCGCCGTAGTCGCCGGTGTCGTCGGCCGTGCTCGACGGCGACATGCCCCAGACCGGGTAGTGCAGCTGCTGGGTGGCGTACTTGATCTGAACCTGGGCGGTGCGCAGATCGGCCAGCCCGAAGCCGCGCGGCCCCCAGCTGGTCTCCGGCACGACCTCGTTCGGCATCAGGCCCTCGAACATCCCTCCGGAGTAGGTCGGGATGAACTTCAGGTTGGTGCCGGGGTAGGTGTAGTGCCCCTCCCACACGGTGAACTTCTGGCCCGACTGCGGATCGCTGTAGGTCTGCCAGGTCCCGCCCATCGGCCACTGCCCCTGCCACGAGAAGTCGGGGTCGGTCGACTGGCAGTCCGGGAACGGGGCGGGCGGCGGGAGCTCGCGCCAGCTGCGCCACCACACGTTGCCCGGCATCTGGTGCAGGCCCATGCCGATGTAGGCCGAGATCCGCGGGTCGCTGTAGAACGCGCCGTTGTGGTAGTAGTGCGAGGCGTTGTCGCCCTGGTCGGGCGGGAGCCCGACGTAGTACCCGCCGTACATCTGGCCGGTCGGCTGGTTCCCCGCGATCGCCGGGTTGGTGTCGCAGTGGGTCTCGGCGCGGCCGTCGTAGAAGATGCCGAAGTTCATCGGCGCGATCAGCCGGTCGGCCAGCCCGCGCAGTTCCGGCATGGCCTGCCGGACCACGATCAGGCCCGACGCGTACCAGCCATTGTCGACGTTCGATACGAAGTAACAATTGTCGAATACCGGAGTCGTCTCCGCCGAGCAGTCGATGTCCCCGGGATTCCTGATCACGTCGCCGCTGGTCGTGTCGTACCACTGGTACAGGAACCCGTCGTACCGCTTCAGGTGCTCGACCTCGGTCAGCGTGGCCCGGACCAGGGCGTCGGCCCGGGCCCGGCTGACCAGGCCGAGGTCACGGGCCGCCACCACGGCCCACAGGTAGACGCCGATGTTGGCCGCCGAGGTGTAACGGCCGTACGTGGTGGGCGTGGCCGAGCCGCCCGCGAACGTGAGGTTGTCCATCGGCAGGTGCGTCGCCGGGTCCACGTCCACCTGGTAGAACTTCCAGGTGTCCCGCGCGATGCCCAGCAGGTCGGCCCGCTGGGCACTGGTCAGGCCGCCGGACCGGGCCACCGGCTGGCCCGCTGCCGCTCCGCCCGACGCCCAGGCCAGCGACGACGGCACCAGCAGCACCGCCGCCACCGCCACGGCCGTGAGCCAGCGCAATATCCTGGCCCGTCCTAACCCGGTCGGCATGCTCATCTTCGCGACCCTCCTGTGTCCTATTTCCATTAACAACCTCGCCCGCGGCCGGCCCCGGCGCCGTTTACCGCACGGTGAACTGGCCGGTCAGGCCACCCACCGAGCTGTCGCCGAGATAGACGTCCACCGTGCCGGCCTGGACCTGGAACTGCCCCTGGTTGTTGTAGAACCCGATGCTGCTCGGGCCCAGCGTGAAGGTGACCGTCTGGCTCTGGCCCGGTGCCAGCGTCACCCGCTGGAACCCCTCCAGCTTGCGGACCGGCTGCAAGATGGTGGTGCCGCTCTCGTGGATGTACAGCTGGGCCACGTCCGCGCCGGCCACCGTCCCGGTGTTGGTGATCTTCGCCGAGACCTGGACCGTGCCGTCCGGGCCGATGCTGCCCGACGCCACGTGCAGGCCCGACAGCGCGAACGTGGTGTAGGACAGCCCGTACCCGAACGCGTACTGCGGCGTGTTCGGCACGTCGAGGTACTTCGACGTGTACTTGTTGCTGGGGTCGTACGGCCGGCCGGTGGGCAGCTCGTTGTAGGTGATCGGGATCTGGCCGACATCGCGGGGGAAGCTCATCGTCAGCTTCCCGCTCGGGTTCGCCGTGCCGAACAGCACGTCGGCGACCGCGTTGCCGCCCTCAGTGCCGGGGAACCAGGCCTCGAGCAGGCCGGGCGCGTCGCCGGCCACCCAGCCCAGCGTCAGCGGGCGGCCGTTCATGAGCACCACCACGTACGGCTTGCCGGTCGCGGCGATCGCCTGGACCAGCGCCTGCTGCCGCCCCGGCAGGTCGATGTTGCTGCGCGACGACGCCTCGCCGGTGTCCGCGGCCGGCTCGCCGACCACCACCACCGTCTCGGCCGCCGCCTTGGCCGCGCTCACCGCGGCGCCGAACCCCGACGTCGAGGTGCACGAGGTGTCGCAGCCCTGGGCGTAGGTCACCGTCGCGCCCGGCACCGCGTTCTTGATCCCCTGGACGACCGGCACCACCGACTTCAGGTCCTGGGCCGTGTACCCGATGGGCACGTCCGGGCCAAGCTGGTCGGACGGGTCGTTGGCCAGCGGCCCGACGACCGCGATCGACGTCAGGCTCTTGCTCAGCGGCAGCGCGCCGCCCTGGTTGTTCAGCAGCACCATGGACTTGTCCGCGGTGGCCCGTGCCGCGGCCAGGTTCGCGGGCGTCAGCTCCGCGGTCTTCACCCGGTTCGGGTTGGTCAGCGGGTGGGCGAACATGCCGGCCAGGAACTTCAGGTCCAGCACGTGCCGCACGTCGCTGTTGACGGTGGCCAGGCTGACCTGGCCACTGTTAACGAGCTTGGGGCCGAAGCTGGTGTAGGTCGAGTACTGGCTGGGCACCTGCACGCCCATCTCGATGTCCACCCCGGCGGTCAGGGCCAGCCGCGCCGCGTCCGGTCCGCTGGTCGCGTACCCGAACGCCTCGAGCTCCTGGATGGCCTGGTAGTCGCTGACGACCGTGCCGCGGAAGCCCCACTCCTTGCGCAGGATGGTGCGCAGCAGGTACGGGTCCGCGCTGGCGGGCACGCCGTCCAGCGAGTTGAACGCGCTCATCACCGTGGCCGCGCCCGCGCGGATCGCCGCCTTGTACGGCGGCAGGTAGTCGTTGAGCAACTGCTGCGTGGACATGTCGACCGTGTTGTACTCGCGGCCGGCCACCGGCGCGCCGTAGGCGGCGAAGTGCTTCACGGTCGCGGCCATCTTGTCCAGCGCGGCGAAGCTGCTGCCCTGGTAGCCCCGCACCTTGGCCGCCGCCATCACCGAGCCGAGGTAGGGGTCCTCCCCCGAGCCCTCCACCACGCGGCCCCAGCGCGGATCGCGCGCGATGTCGACCATCGGGTTGAAGGTCCACTTGATCCCGTCGGCGGTGGCCTCGCTGGCCGACACCGACTCGTCGTTCTGCACCGCCGCCGGGTCCCAGGTGCTGGCCTCGGCCAGCGGCACCGGGAAGATCGTCTTGTACCCGTGGATCACGTCCAGGCCGAAGATCACCGGGATGTGCAGCCGGGACTGGAGGGCGGCCCGCTGGACCTGGTTGATGTACTTCACGCCGGTCAGGTCCAGGACCGAGCCGATCTGCCCGCTGCGCACCCCGTCGAGCAGGGCCTGCCCCGGCGTGCCGTTGGCGCCGCTGGGGCCCGCCATCTCCAGCTGCCCGAACTTCTCGGCCAGGGTCATCTTCCCGAGCAGCCCGTTGACCTGGCTGGTGATCGACGCCAGCCGCTGCCTGGTGGCGCCGGCCGCGGTCAGCGACCTGCCCCCGGCCGGACCGCCGGCCTGCTGCCGGGTGCTGGCCGCCGTCAGCCTCGCGGCCGCCGGTCCCGCGCTGGCCGAGGGGACCACTGTCAGCGCCACGGCCGTGGCCAGCGCGGCCGTTCCGATCGCGACATGAGCGACGCGGGGTCGCCACCCGAGACTGCGCATGGGCCCGTTCTCCCTCTGTCCGTGCGGAGACGGGCCAGAGGCCCTGTCCGCAGCCGGTGAAAACGACGCCCCAACTGCCCGGCCTTCGGCCGCTTAAACGTCGAAAAAGCTGATGACAGCTGACTTCTCCGCGCCGGCTCGCCGGCGGATCGTTTTAGGGTGGTTTCTAGCGGTCGATGAAGGGAGCACCCAGGGGATGTGCGGGATCGTCGGGTGGGTCGATTTCTCCCGGAGCCTGGCCGGCGAGCGGGCCGCCGTCGAGGCCATGACGGCCACGATGACCTGCCGCGGGCCGGACGCTGGCGGGGTGTGGGCTGGCGGAGCACGCGCTGATCGGCCATCGGCGGCTGGCCGTGGTGGACCTGCCCGGCGGCGTCCAGCCGATGAGCGACGCGAGCGCCGTGCTCACCTTCAGCGGGGAGATCTACAACTTCCGCGAGTTACGCCTCGAGCTCGAGGGCTACGGGCATGCGTTCTTGACCAAGTCGGACACCGAGGTGCTGCTGCGGGCGTGGCTGCAGTGGGGCGAGCACTGCCTGCCGCGGCTGAACGGCATGTTCGCCTTCGCGATCTGGGACCCGGCCCGCGAGGAGCTGTTCCTGGCCCGGGACCGGCTGGGGGTGAAGCCGCTGTGCTTCGCCCGCACCCCGGACGGCGTGCTGTTCGGGTCGGAGCCGAAGGCGATCCTCGCCCATCCCGGTTTCCGGGCCGAGCTGGATGCCGACGGCATCGCCGAGCTGCTCGGCCCGATCGGGACCCGCACGCCCGGGCACGGCGTCTACCGGGGCCTGAGCGAGGTCCGGCCGGGCTACCTGGTCCGGGTCAGCCGGACCGGCCTGACCTCGCGGGCCTACTGGGAGCTGGGCGCCTGGCCGCACGCCGACGACGAGGCCGCCACCATCAGCCGGGTGCGGGAGCTGCTGACCGACATCGTCGACCGCCAGCTGGTGGCGGACGTGCCGCTGTGCACCCTGCTGTCCGGCGGGCTGGACTCCAGTGCCCTGACCGCGCTCGCGGCCAGGGCGCTGGAGCGGGACGGGCGCGGCCAGCTCGATACCTTCTCGGTCGACTTCCCGCGTAGCCAGGATGGCTTCCAGCCGGACCTGTTCCGGCCCAGCCATGACGAGCCGTTCGCCCGGCAGGTGGCCCGGCATTGCGGGACCCGGCACTGCACCATCATGCTCGACGCGGCCGAGCTGACCGCGGCCGCCCACATGCCGCGGCGGGCTCATGACCTGCCCGTCGTCGGCGACATGTACACGTCGATGTACCTGCTGTTCCGCGGCCTGCGCGAGCGCTCCACGGTGGCGTTGTCGGGCGAGTCAGCGGACGAGGTCTTCGGCGGGTACGCGTGGTACCACAACCCGGCCATGCTGGCCGCGCCCACCTTCCCCTGGGTGGCCGGCTCCTGGGCGCCGGTGCTGCGCCCGGAGGTGGACGCGGCCGTGCGGCTGGACGAGCGCGCCGCTCAGCGGTACGCCGACGCCCAGGCCGAGGTCCCCCGGCTGCCCGGCGAGGATGCCGCCGAGCGGCGGATCCGGGAGGTGCTCTATCACGGGCTGACCCGCTGGCTGCCGCTGTTGCTGGACCGCAAGGACCGGCTCAGCATGGCCGTCGGCCTGGAGGTGCGCGTGCCCTTCTGCGATCACCGCCTGGTCGAGTACGTGTTCAACGTGCCCTGGCCCCTCAAGCAGGTCGGCGGGATCGAGAAGGGCCTGCTGCGCCGGGCCGCGGCCGACCTGCTGCCACCGGAGATCGTCGCCCGCCGCAAGAGCATTTACCCGGCCAGCGCCGACCCCGCCTACGCCCGGGCGGTCCAGCACCAGATGAATAACCTGCTCAGCCAGCCCGGCGCACCGCTGTTCGAGATCTTCGAGCACGGCCGGCTGGCCGCGGCGTTCCGCGCGGACCCGGCCCTGCCGGGGCTCATGGGAATCCAGCCCAGCCCGTGGGCGCCCGCTGCCTTCCTGCTGGACATGAACGCGTGGCTGACCGAGTACCAGGTAGCCCTGGTGTGACGACGGGAGAGACCTCAACCCGGACGCCGAGTCCTTCGTGGTCGAGTTCTGACGGCTAGCTGGCCAGGACTTCCGCTGGCTCGGGCCGGCCGAATGCCCCGTGGGCCGCGTGAAACAGTCCCATCAGCAGGACGCCGACCGCGGCCGAGCCGAGGGCCCAGCCAGGATGCCGGCCGACGTGAGCGAAGTAGAAGAGCAGTGCCGCCACGACGAGCGCCGCCCAGCCGGCGACGAAGTTGGGCACCGGCCCGTTGCCGAGCGAGCACGGGTACCGCCGCTTCGTAATGCCCCGCGTGAAGTGCGGATAGCCGTTGGCGCCCAGCACACCGCCGAGGAACCCGAAGACGATCGCCTGCCACATGCGAGCAGCTCCTTTGCTGTCATCTGGTGCTGTCATCGGTGCTGTTATCCGAGGGACGGCTGCCCGAGCGCCGGCAGCAGGACCGCGTCGACCAGGTGCTCGACGAACCCATCGTCGAGCGGCTCGCCGGTCACCAGCAGCCGGGAGAACAGCACCGCCGAGCCGATCTCGGCCAGCAGCGCCGCGTCGGTCGTCACCGGGACATCACCGCGGGCGGCGGCCCGGGCGATGACCGCGCCGAACACCTCGCGCTTGGCCTGGAGCACCTGCTCCCTGACCGTGCCGGCGAGTTCCGGATCGCGGTGCATCGCGGTGAGCAGCCCGAGGATGAGCGCGGCGTCCTGGCCCGAGAGACTGGAGCGCATGGCCTGAAGCGCCGCCAGCAGGTCCGAGCGCAGGCTGCCAGTGTCGGGCGCGGCCGTCGCGGGCTGGCCGGCGTGCCGCCGGACCGCCGTGATGACCAGCGCGGCCTTGCCTGGCCACCTCCGGTAGATGGTGGCCTTGCTGCACCGGGCCCGCTCGGCCACGGCGTCGATGGTCAGCTGGTCATAGCCCGACTCGGCCAGCAGTTCGAGCGTGGCGCGCAGGATCGCGGTCTCCCGCACCGCGCCGCGCCCGCCTGACTCCGCCACTCGCGCTGCCACCTGTGCACTCCCAAACGAAACGAAACCGTACCGTACACTTCCAGCCGCAAGTGTACGGAGCCGTTTCGCTCCGAGTCAACCCGGGAGGTCGCGCTGGTACCAGGTGCCTGACTTACCGCCGAGATCGGCCGGGGTGGCCGGGCCAACCGGGATGAACCCCGCCTTGACCAGCACCTTCTGGGACGCGGTGTTCTCGTGGGAGGTGGCCGCCCGCAGAGTGCGCAGCCCGTGCCGCGCCGCCGCGATCCGGCACAGCTCCCGGACCGACATGGTTGCCACGCCGCGGCCGGCGGCCTGCTGCGCGACCCGGTAGCCGAGGTTGGCCGTGCCGTCCTCGAGGTCGTACAGGTTAAACCGGCCCAGAACCGAGCCGTCATCATCGACGAGCACGTAGAAGGCACAGCTGCCGGCCTCTTGCTCAGCCAGCATGGCGCTGTGCCGGTCGGAGAACTGGTGGAAGAACTCGTCGCCGCGGTCGGAGATCGAAGCAGCGAAGTAGGCGCGGTTTACGAGCTCGAAGGCCAGGACCGCGGGGGCATGATCAGCACGCAGCTGCTCCAGCTCGGGCACCGCCCAACTCTACCCAGATGGTGCGCTGAGGCCACCTGGATTTTCGCTGGCGTGGCTCTGGTCGCGGAAACCGGCCAGCAGATATCGCCGCCGGTTTCCGCGATCATGAGGGCCGCCATGAGCTACTCGGGACGCTAGTACCAGATGTTGACGACGTACTTCTCGCGGATCGTGGACGTGGCCGCGTTGGCCCGCAGCACGACCGTCCGGCCGGACACGCTGGCCACGTCGAGCGACGCGATCAGGCAGCTGCTGCCGCAGACCAGGTTGGTGATGTCGGTTCCCCGGATCGTGCTGGATGCCGCCTGGCTGCCGTCGCTGTTGGTCCCGATCCAGCTCATGCCCGCGTGGTTGGCATCGACATTGACCAGCGCGCTGAACACCTCGCTGGGGGTCTGCACCCCGCCGTTGGTCGAGACCTTGTCCAGGTCGATCCGGACCGGGTCATTGGCGGCGGGCAGGGTGAACGTGTGGCTACCGCCCGGCGCGACGACGAAGGTCAGCCGCTGGTGGTCGGGTCCCCGGACGATGACGTTCGTGCTGGTGCTGGCGGCGTACGCGGCGCTGCCGGCCCCGGCGACGGCGACCGCCGTCGCCGCCACCACCATGGCGCGCAGGCCCCGGATCTTTACCCGCATGTGTGCTCCCCTCAGCGAGATCTCCCGGCCCGCGGCCGGGAACGGAATCATGCGGGCGGCCGCTGCCTAGACCACGGCCGCCGCTCATAAGTCGGAGCGTCAGGCAGCCCGCTTGATACAGCCCGGGAATGTCGTAGGCGGGATTCATACTGGCCGGGCGGCCCGGCCAGGAGGCCAGGGAGCCAGCCGCTGACCCGATGGGAGACACCGATGGCGGTCCGGTATCAGCTGGTCATCAACTGCGCCAATCCCGAGCCGCAGGCCCGGTTCTGGGCCGCGGCCCTGGGGTACGTGCTCGAGCCGCCCCCGGCCGGCTTCGCCACCTGGGACGACTATCGGCGCGACCTCGGGCTGCCCGAGGAGTTCCTGGGCGTCGGCACGGACAGCATCGTCGACCCGGACGGCAGCGGGCCGCGCATCTGGTTCCAGGTGGTGCCGGACCGCAAGACCATCACCAACCGGCTGCACTTCGACATCCACGCCAGCGGCGGGCGGGAGAACCCGATCGAGATCCGCCGGCAGCGCGTCGACGCCGAGGCCAAGCGGCTGGCCGACCTCGGCGCCACCATCCTCGACGACGTGAGCGAGGAGGACCTCGATGACGGCATCGACTGGTACGCGGTAGCGATGCGCGACCCCGAGGGCAACGAGTTCGACATCAACTGACGGCGGCCGTGCCGCCGCGGCTCAGAAGAGCGTCGGCGGCCCGGCCGGGACCGGCTCCGGGAGCGGCTCGAGCTCGGGCCGCCGGGCGCGCACGTCGTCGTGGAACCGCCGGGCCAGCTCGGGCGCGTCGACGTTGTCGGGCGTATGGATGAACACGGTCGGGGAACGCCCCTCGGCCAGCCAGCCGGCCACCACGTCGGCCCAGGGCTGCCAGCCCGCCGCGGTGCGCGCCGCGTCGTCCCGGCCGAGGTAGCGGACCACGGGGCAGTCGGTGAGGGCCCGTGACCGGCGGGGCAGGCGGGGCTTGTTGGTCCACGCCTCCCGCTCGGCGTCGGTCACCGGGCGGCTGCCGAACAGCGCGGTGGTGTCAAACGTCACCCATTCGGCGCCGACCTCCCCGAGCGTCCGCTCGAGCTGCTGCTGCGATCGCGGGTCCTCGAAGAACTCGGGGTGCCGGACCTCGACGCAGGACCGGTACTCCCGCGGGAGCCGCCGCAGGAAGCCGGCCAGGGCGCCGAGGCCGGCCGGGCTGAAGGACGGCGGCAGCTGGATCCACAGGGCGTGGGCCCGCGGCCCGAGCGGCTCGATCGCGGCCAGGAAGGCCTCCAGCGGGGCCGCCACGTCGGCCAGGCGGCGCTCGTGGGTGATCAGCTTCGGCAGCTTGAGGATGAACCGGAAGTCCGGGCTGGTCTGCTCGGCCCACGACCGGACCGTGTCGGAGGCCGGCGTCGCGTAGAAGGTCGTGTTGCCCTCGACGGCGTTGCACCAGGTCGCGTAGGCGCGGAGGCGCTCGCGCGGGCCGAGCGGGTGGGGCAGGTATCGGCCCTGCCAGGGGGCGTAGCTCCACATCGCGCATCCGACGTGGAGTCTCATGGGCCCGAGGGTAGCCGAGCTCAGCACAGACACCGATGGCGTGAACCGGACGTAGGCCTGTGTCCGTGAAAGGGAATGAACCGCCGTTCATCGCTGCCGCCAGACCGCGATGAGCGGCGTTTGCGGGCCGGGGCTCAGGGCCCGACCGGACGACGAGGGAGAATTGTGGCCGTCACCGCGCTGATTACCTGGTCCGCAGCCGTCCTGGCCGGACTGTACATGCTCACCGTGTGGCTGATCGAGAACGACGTGACCGCCCGGCGCACCGCGCCCAGCCAGCTGCCGGTGCCGGTCCTGTTCAGCCACCTGACCCTGGCCCTGGTCGGGCTGGGATCGTGGGTGGGCTACCTGGTCCTGGACTCCGACACGCTGGCCTGGACCTCGTTTGGCGCGTTGTGCCTGATCGTGCTGCTGGGCCTGAGCATGTTCGCGCGGTGGATCCCGGTGTACCGGGAACCCGTCGCGGCCGCGGTGCCGGGTCATCCCTTGTATCAGTCGCCTTCCGGCCCGCCGGAAGGCAACTTCCCGGTCGTGGTGGTCGCGGCGCACGGGCTGCTGGCCGGGGGCACGCTGGTCCTGGTCTTCCTGACCGCGATGGGCGTCGGCGGGAGCTAGCCCGCCGCGGGGGCGTGGTGGCGGTGGTGGCGGTGCTGGCGGGGCTCAGAATCCGATCGCCTCGCGGAGCAGCAGGACCGTGCCGCGCCCGGGCTCGGGTTCAGCGTTCAGGATCAGGACGCGGTTGACGGCACTGGGCTGCCCGTAGACGCTCATGGCGCGCTCGCTTTCCAGCGGGAGACAGTGCTCCTCGACGCGGCGCAGCGCGGTGCTCAGGTCGGGCACCACCTTCTGCGCCCCGACGACCCAGATCGCGGTAGTCGCGGCGCCGGCGTAGCCGGGCAGCTGGCTTCCGCTGGCCGAGGCGATCACCAGAGAACCGGTCTCGGTGACCGCGGCGACGCTGCCCACGATCACGTCGGGGGTAGACAGCGCCGCCCAGATCTCATTCCTCTGGGTGGCGCGATCCAGGGGCGGCCGCGCCTTGAGGGCGTCGTACCGCCCGCTCTTGTTAATGTCCTCATCGATGCCGGACAGGCGCAGCGTCTCGCTGGCTCCGGTGAACACGCTGGCGCCCGGGGGTATCAGTTCCCTGACGCGGGCCCGCGCGGCGACGGCGTCGTCCAGGATCTCGACGGTGAAACCGTGGGCGGTCAGCGCGGCGGCCGCCCGCTCCAGGCGCGACCCGGGCGCCGGGTCGGTGAACAGCGCGGCCGGAATCGGAGTCGTCATGGTGCCTCCCGTAACAGTCGTGGCGGGGCGGGTTCGCCTCACCAGTCCGACGACGCGGCCCCGCGGAATGCAAGGTGGTTCGCGGCAGGCCGCGCCCGCCTCACAATCCGGCCCGCTGTCTCGTCGGACTGGTGAGGGCAGACACGAGCGAGGGAGGCGACCGGCACCATGACGACCCGATCCGAGCCGGGCGACGGCGGGGCCGACCCGGGCCTGGACGCGATCATGAGCGAGCGGCGCCAGCTGATCAATCTCGCCTACCGGCTGCTGGGCTCCCTGGCCGAGGCCGAGGACGCCGTGCAGGAGACCTACGCCCGCTGGTACGCCATGTCCCAGCAGCAGCGGGCGGCCATCGAAAACCCCGGAGCATGGCTAACAAAGGTCGCCAGCCGCATCTGCCTGGACCTGCTCGGCTCGGCCCGGGCCCGGCGAGAGCGCTACGTCGGCCAGTGGATTCCCGAGCCGATCCCCGAGCCCGCCGAGTGGCCCGGCGGGCGGCCGGGCGGCCTCGCGGCCGACCCCGCCGACCGGGTCACCCTCGACGAGTCGGTCAGCATGGCCTTCCTGGTCATGCTCGACTCGATGACCCCGGCCGAGCGCGTCGCGTTCATCTTGCACGACGTCTTCCGCTACTCCTTCGCCGAGATCGCCGAGATCACCGGCCGCACCCCGGCCGCCTGCCGCCAGCTGGCCTCCTCAGCCCGCCGCCGACTGGCCGGGGCCGAGTCTCCCGCCGCGCCGGCCGCCGGGCAGGCGGACATCGTCAGGGAGTTCAAGCAGGCCTGGGAAACCAAGGACATCGGCGCCCTCATCGGCCTGCTGGATCCCGCTGCCACGGTCACCGGCGACGGCGGCGGGCTGGTCAACGCCTCGCCGCACCCCGTCGAGGGCGCCGAGGAGGTGGCCCGCTACCTGGTCGGGCTGGCCCGCCGGGCCGAGGGCAGCCTGACGTTCCTGGAGCGCACCGTCAACGGCCAGCCCGGCCTGGTGGCCGAGCGCGACGGCGTCATCGTGGCCGTGTACGCGTTCGACATCGCGGGCGACCGGATCAGGCGCATGTGGGCCGTGCTCAACCCCGAGAAGCTCCGGCCCTGGATGGCCAGCTGACCCGCGGCCTACGAGACGCGCGGCCTGATGTAGGCGGTGGTTTCCTTCCGCCACAGCAGCACGATCGCGGCCAGGCCGATCAGCCAGCCCACCGCCACGGGGATGATGGCGACGCTGGCCCGGCCGACGTCCAGGATCACCGAGATCGTATTCAGCCCGAACAACACCGTGGCGACGATCCGGGCCCAGTTGCTGCCCTTGTTATTGGCCCAGGCCATCCACAGCCACAACAGCACGCCGATGATCCCGACCACGATCAGGAAGACGAGCGTGATGTTGGCCAGCGAGTGGATCTGGGAGGCGGTCAGGAGCGACTTGCCCTGGCTCCGCCGGGTCCGGTTGGCCTTGATCGCGGCCGTGGTGATGGTCGACTTGATCTTGCTGCTGAAGGCCAGCGAGATGATCACGCCGATCAGTGCCAGGCCGGCGCCGACCAGCATCAGGCGCACGGCGTTGCGCAGCGCCGGCGGCTGCGGCGGGCGCAGGACCGGGCCAGCCACATCGTTGCTGCCGCTCCCCGTGGGGTAAGGCTGAAAGGTCATCACGGCTCCTTGCCGTTCTCGGTTCCGCCCGGCCGCGGCCGAGGTCGACAATTCCCGTCAGCGGGCTGGATTCACGACCAGGGCGCTGCCGCCGTACAGCCGGACCGGCTCGGCGACCGCCTCGGCCAGGCCGTGCCCCAGGAACTGGATCCCGGTCGCGTCCCCAGGGTAGTAGTCCAGGGGCAGGATCGGCCCCGTTGACAGCGTGAACTGCTCACCGAACTGCTGGGTCAGCTGCTGCGCCAGCGCGCTGTTGTAGAAGTCCGGCTCGGCCAGCGAGGTGGCCGTGTTCCGCTGGCTCACCCGCGGGGCGGCCAGCGCCTGCGGCAGTGGCATGCCGAAGTCCACGTGGTTCACGATGATCTGCAGGATGGTCGTGGGGATGGTGGAGCCGCCCGCCGCGCCGACCGTGAAGGCCGGGCGCCCGTTCCGGAACGCGATGACCGGGCCCATGCTGGAGCGCGGCTGCTTGCCGCCCGCGGCCAGGTTGGGGTCGTAGGCGCCGGGCGACGGCGGCGCGAAGTCGAAGTCGGTCATCTCGTCGTTGAGCAGGAATCCGTAGTGCGGCACGGTCATCCCGCTGCCGCCGAAGAAGTTGATCGTGTTGGTGTAGGACACGATGTCGCCCCACTTGTCGGTGGTGACGATGTTGTTGGTGTGCATCCCCTCCGGCGGCAGCGGCTGGGCGGCGGCGGAGCCACCGCAGCCCGCATAGGGCGGGTGCGGGTTGCCCGGGGCCACCGGCGAGGTCAGCGCGGTGTCGCCGACCAGGCAGCGGCGGGTGGCGGCGAACGCCGGGTCCAGCAGCCCGCGCAGCGGGACGTGCACGTAGCGGGGATCGCCGACGTAGGCGTTGCGGTCGGCGTAGGCCAGCCGGGATGCCTCCAGGTAGTGGAACAGCGCCGTCGCCCGCGGCTCCCGGCCGAGGTTCCAGCCGCTCAGGATGTTCAGCGCCTCGCCCACGGTGGAGCCGCTGCTGGAAGGCGGCGCCACGCCGTAGACGTCGAGCCCGCGATAGGTCACGTGCGTGGGCGCCTTGACCCGGGCGACGTAGCGGCGCAGGTCGTTCATCGTCATGATGCCCGGCCGGGTGATCAGCGTGTTGCCGGGGGCGACGGCCGGGTGGTCGTCGGCGCGGACGATGGCCCGGCCGAGCGGCCCGTCGTACAGGTAGGACGGGCCGTAGCGGGCCAGCAGCCGGTAGGTGCGGGCCAGGTCCGGGTTGCGCAGCCAGGTGCCGACCGGCAGCGGGTTACCGTCCTTGGCCAGCAGCCAGTGGCTGGCCGGGTAGGCCTGCAGCACCGGCAGCGCGGACTCGGTGAGCTGCTGGAAGTCCTGGTCGGTGCGGAACCCGTGCTCGGCCGTGGCGATGGCCGGCCGCAGGTCGGCGGCCAGGCTCCGGGTCCCGTACCGGCGGAGCGCCCTGGCCCAGGTCGCCACCATCGAGGGGACGCCGGTCGACAGGGGCTGCTCGGACGCGTAGGTGTAGTCGAGCGGCTGACCGGTCTTGGGGTCCGTGAACATGGTCGGGCTACAGGCCCGCGGGCAGTTCTCGCGGCCGTCGATGGTGACCACCTGGTGCGTCCGGGCCAGGTAGATAATCATGAACCCGCCGCCGCCGGGGCCGGCCACGAACGGGTTGGTCACGCCCAGCGTGCTGGCCGTCGCGACCGCGGCGTCGACGGCATTCCCGCCTGCCTTGAGCACGTCAATGCCGGCCCGGCTGGCATCCAGGTCCATCGACGCCACCGCGCCGCCGGTGCCGACCGCGACCGCCTGCTTCCCGGCCCCAGCCGGCGCCCGCGCGGCGGCCGTACGGCCGGCTGACGTCGAGCCGCCGCCTAACGACGCGGTCGAGCCCGCAGCCGACGAAGCCATCGCTGGGATTACGGCAACGGTCAGTGCCGCGAGGCCGCACAGGGCCGAAGCGGCGGGCAGGCGACGCATGGACACCTCCGGCTCACCGGGCAGAATGGGGCAAACGTACCCCGGATTCCCGCCGGCATGCACGAAGAGTCGCCCGCAGTTCGGCGGCGAACAGCCCGGGCTGATCCCCGGCACCGAAGTGACCGCCACGGTCGGGCTCGCCCTGCGGAATCTGGTTGAGGCGGCGCTCGGTCACGCGCCAGCCGTACTCCTCGGCCCACTGCTGGCACAGCTGTTCCAGCCAGCGCCGGGCACGCCTTGCGACCAGTCGCCGACCGGTTCCTGATCAGGCCAGCGGGTGTTCCGCAACCGTGCGTGGAGATCGTCGAGGTCAGCGTTCGCGACCTCGATGTGGAAGGGCTTGAGGACGGATGTCATGCAAGTCCTTCGGTCCGGCACATCAGTGCCGGGGCCCGGGGGCTGGCCCAGGTCAGCTAGCTGACCTGGACCAGCGCGCCACGGGCGGACGCGGGACGTTACGCGTCAGAGCGGACGGACGTTCTCCGCCTGCGGACCCTTCTGTCCCTGGGTCGTGTCGAACTCGACCTTCTGATTCTCGTTCAGCGACCGGTAGCCGGAGCTCGCGATAGCGGAGAAGTGGACAAAAACGTCCGCCGTCCCGTCATCGGGGGCAATAAAGCCAAAGCCCTTGTCGGCGTTGAACCACTTCACCGTGCCTGTTGCCATGTGTTCAAGTCCTCTATTCGCTATCGACGAGGCGACTTCTGCCACGTCGGGCGCGAGCCTACCAGTCCCGGCCCCCAATCCGGACCCTTGACTCGGTCATCGTGACTCGGTCTTCGCTTCCGCGGTGCCCGGGGGCCGATAATGACGGTCTGCGCGGTGCCGCCCGGACAGGTCCGCATCGATGACCGACAGCGGCGGGAGGCACGATGTGGGAGAGCACCGCCGAGGTGACCCGCAAAGCCGTTGTCCAGGCCGCGCCGGAGCACACGTGGTCACTGGTCAGTGACAGCGCGGCCTGGTCCCTGCTGCCCGGACACTTCGCGTTCGACGTGCCGCGGGCGACCGAGGCGGCGCGGCTGCGGTGCTGGTTCGTCCCGTTCGGCCCGGGCCTGGGCAGCTCGGTGCAGGAGGTGCGCGAGGACGTGCCAGGGCAGGTCATGAGCCTGTCGTCGCCCAGCACCCAGCCGGCCGGGCGCCAGTCGTTCACGGTGTCCGTCCAGCCGCACGACCGCGGCGCCCTGGTCCGGCTCACGGTCGCGGTCACCGTGCCGCGGGAGGACAAGCTCGATTACCAGGCCGTCTGGCGCAAGGGCCTCAAGGCGTGGCTCAGCGCTCTGGCCGACGTCGCCGAAGGCCGGCGCCCGTGGCCCGAGGCGGGCATCCCGGCCCCGATCCTGCGCGCCTGCCTCGGCCTGCCGCTCCTGACCTCGCCGCAGGGCACGTCGGCCGCGGTGCTGATCGGCGCGTCCCCGGAAGCCGTCTGGCGGGCCGTCCGCACGCCGGGCATCCCGGCCGACCCCCGTCAGCCCTGGACGGTGATCGCCGCCGGGCGCGTCCCCGGCACCCCGGAGCGGCAGCCCGGCGACATGCCGTATGTCATCGTCCGGCAGGCCGACGGCCGGCTGGCCGCCTCGGTCACCATGATCAGGGAGCTGGACGAAGGCCGCAGCATGCTGACCCAGCGGCTCGAGCCGCCGCACTACGAGGTGCGGCACCGGGTCACGCCCGCGACCGGCGGAACCCGGCTGGAGCTGACGATGTGCTGGCCGGATGCCCCGGTCACCGACCAGGGCGAGCAGCTGCGCAGCCGCCTTTCCCAGACGCTGCAGCAGAGCGCGAGCGCCTATCAGGCCGCCCTCGAGCCGGGCGGCGACAGCCGGGCCGGACCGCCACCAGCCTGAGCTACGCCGCGGGCGGCCATTCGTCGCGCAGCAGGCCGTAGAGCAGGTCGTCGGTCCACTCGCCCTTGGCCCAGGTGCTCTGGCGCAGGTGGCCCTCGCGTCGCATGCCCAGCCGCTCCAGCAGCGCGGCCGAGGCCGCGTTGCGCGCGTCGCAGCTGGCCGTGATCCGGTGCTTGCCCCGGCCGAACAGGTATCCCGCCAGCAGCCGCACCGCCTCGGTGGCATAGCCGCGGCCCTGGTACCCGGGCGCGATCGTGAAGCCGATCTCGCACTGCCGGGGATCATCGGCCTGCGGCACGGCCGCGCAGTCGCCGATCAGCTGCCCGGTCGCGTGCAGCGCCACGGCGAACTGGAACCACTGCCCGGCCGTATCCGGGTGGCTGGTCATCATCTGCCCGACCAGGCGCTCACCCTCCTCGCGCGGGTACGGCGCGTCCCAGCTCTGATAGCGAGCCACCTGCTCGTCCGAGCGGTAAGCCACGAGCTGGTCCACATCCGCCCAGCCGAGCCGGCGCAGCGCCACGCGCTCCCCCACAACCTCGGCAAAGCTCTCATCTGGCATCAGGCGCCCCTTACCGGTCAGGTGACGACTATCTGCTCAGATGATGGCCCAGGAAGGCCAGCGACGAGGGCTCCTGGGCGGCGAAGAACGGCCCGGTGTGGCAGCCCTTGGACAGCTCGGTGACCGCGCCCGGCGGCAGGACCCTGGCCAGGGCCCGCGCACCGGGGTAGAAGGGGTCGCTGAGCCCGCAGGCCACCCGGACCGCCGTGCCGTCCAGCGCGGCTGCGTGGGTCACCGCGTCGCCGGCGGCGAAGGCGGCGGCCGAGGCGTACGCGCCGGGGTTGACCGCGCGGGCCTGCGCGTAGCTGGTCCAGACCGCCGGGCCGATCGCGGCCACCGCCGAGATCAGCCGGGGGTACTTCTCGGCCAGCAGGAGCGCGCCGTACCCGCCCATCGAGATGCCCAGCGTGCCGATCGCCCGCCGCCCGCGTCCCAGCCCGCGCCGCTGGCACATCGGGATCAGCTCGTCGATCACCATGGCCATCGGGTCGTCGCCCGGGTGCGGGTTCCAGTAGCCGGTTCCGCCGTCGGCGGCCGCTATCGCCATCGGCGGCAGCGGCCTGCCGTTCACGTGCAGGGCCACCGCCTGAGGCAGCGACATCCTGGTCAGCACCCGCCGGTGGCTGCCCCCGTACGCGTGCAGCGCGACGATCAGCGGCAGCGGCGTGCCCAGCCGGTGGCCCGGCGGCCAGGCGATCGTGTAGCCGACCTGACGGCGCCGGGCGCGCGAGTAGAAGCTCCCCGATACCGACGGGCCCGGCGCGGAGAACACCAGCCGCGGCCCCGCCACCGAGCACGCCCCGTCCAGGTGATCGAGCACCTGCTTGCCCGGCAGCACCCCGCGGGCGACCAGCTCGAGCGCGCCGCCCCCGGCGACGGCCGCCACCGCGAGCCCGCCCGCGCCCACGCCCAGCACCCGGCGGCGTGTCCAGTGACCGGGCGCGCCCGGATCCGACCGCATCGACTTAGCCACGACTGGCAGTATACCGGATGACGATGCATCGTCATGGGGTATACCGTCAGGCGAAATTAGGTCGCAGCACCCTTGACCCTGTCGTTTCTGCGCTTGTAACGTCCGGTTTGCCGGGCTGTGCAACCCCCGCAGCAGCTCGCGCGGCGACCCAGGAGATGCAGGCAGCCAGCATGAAGCGCAGAATCCGCCTCCCCGCCCTGCTCACGTTAACCGTCCTGGTGACCGGCATCCCGGCCGCTGGCTTCGCGGTAACCGCCAGCCCGCCGGCGGCGCGGCCGGCGGCCGGTGCGGCCGCCGCGCTCGGCATCGTCCCCAAGCCGGTGTCGCTCAAGGTCGGGCCGGGCCGCTACACCCTGGCCCGGCACGCCCGGATCGTCGCCGCACCAGGCGCCGGCTCCGCCGCTGAGCTGCCGGTGGCCAGGGACCTGGCTGCCTACCTGCGCCCGGCGACCGGCTACCCGCTGCCCGTGGTCACCGGCCCGGCGCACGCGGGCGACATCGTCCTGGCCATCGGCCATCCCCCGGCGCTGCGGTCCCATCGGGCCGAGGGATACCAGCTCGGCACCGCCGCATCCGGGGCCAGGATCGAGGCGCCCACCGCGCACGGGCTCTACGACGGCGTCCAGACCTTCCGCCAGCTGCTGCCCGCGTGGATCAGCAGCCCGACGGTCAGGCGCGGGCCGTGGACCACGCCGGCCGTCGCCATCACCGACTATCCGCGATACTCCTACCGCGGCGTGATGCTGGACATCGCCCGCCACTTCGAGCCTCCGTCCGCCGTCGAGAAGCTCATCAGCCAGGTCGCCGCGTACAAGATCGATGTGTTCCACCTGCACCTCAGCGACGACCAGGGCTTCCGGCTGGCCATCCGCGGCTTCCCCCGGCTGACCCGGATCGGCGCGCGCGGCTCGGTCGGGACCGGCGGCCGGGCCATGGACCCCGGCGGCTTCTGGACCCAGGCTCAGTACAAGGCCGTTGTCGCCGATGCCGCCGCGCACTTCATGACGGTGGTGCCCGAGGTCGACTCCCCGGGCCATAACAACGCGATCCTCATGTCCGAGTACAACGACTCCGGTAATCCCGCGCTGCCCGCCAGCCCGCACGGCATCGACTGCGGGCAGTTCCGCCCGCCGCACTGGGACTACACCGAGGACGTCGGCTACAGCGCGCTGTGCCCGCAAAGCCGCGACACCTGGGCCATCATGACGGCGATCATCGACCAGCTCACCGCCGCGAGCCCGGGCCGGTACTACGACCTCGGCGGTGACGAGGTACCCGCCTCGCTGCTCAGCGCGCCGAGGTATGCAGCTTTCCTTAACAAGGAAGCCCCGATCGTCACCGGGCGCGGCAAGACGGTCATGGGCTGGGCCGACATCGCCGGCCAGGGGACCCGGCTGCCCGCCGGCTCCGTCGCCGAGTACTGGCAGCCCGCCGGAGGGAAGTCGGCCGCCTCCGTCACCGGCCGGCAGGCCGTGGCCAAGCACATGAAGATCGTGATGGCCCCGGCCAACCACACCTACCTCGATCAGAAGTACATCGTCACCGGCCGGTCCAGCGTGCCGCCCTCGCTCGGCATGAACTGGGCCTGCCCGGCGGGCTGCGACGTCTCCAGCGCCTACAACTGGAACCCCGGCGCTTTCGTGCACGGCGTCACCGACCGCAACGTCATCGGCGTCGAGGGCGATATGTGGGGCGAGACCGTCAGGACGCTGAGCACCGTCGACTACATGGTCTTCCCGCGGCTGCTCGCGCTCGCGGAAGTCGGCTGGTCACCGTCCGCCCGGCGGACCGCCACCAGCCCCGTTTACCACGACTTCCTGCTGCGCCTGGCCACGCAGGGCGCCCGCCTCCAGGCGGCCGGAGTGAACTTCTACCCGTCCACCCAGGTGCCCTGGACGCTGACCGTCACCGGGACCACCCTGACCGCCAGCGGCCACGGCCGCGTGCACGGCCGGGTCGCGACACTGTCGGCACCTGGCTGGCCCACCAGCACGCTGTCGATGTGCGACTCCTCCCTCGGCATCGGCTGCGAGATCAAGTGGGGCGACGGGAGCACCACGACCGGGGACGTCACCGGCCGCAATGCCACCGGCACCCGGGTCAACAGCCTGTACGGCATTACCGGCGAGCACGCCTACGCCCACCGCGGCACCTACCACGGCGAGGTCATCGTGACCGCCGGCAACGCCGCGCCGGTCACGGCGGCCTTCACCGTGATCTGGCCCTGACGTGAGGTCGGACCGCTCATCAGCCGGAAGGTGGGCGGGCTGCCCACTCACGGTCGAGGATGGACATCAGCACCTCGTCGTACCAGCGCCCGTCGTGCAGCACCGACTCGCGGCGGCGGCCCTCCTCGACGAACCCCGCCTTCTCGTAGGCGCGGATCCCGCCGGGGTTGTACGGAGCCACCTCGAGCTGGATCCGGTGCAGGCCCATCTCTCGGAACCCGTAGCCGACGATGACGCGCACCGCGTCCGTGCCATAGCCGCGGCCGATGAACTCGCGGCCCAGGGCAATCCCGAGCGTCGCGCACCGGTTCTTGGGGCGCGCACCCCACAGTCCGATGTTGCCGACCAGCACCGGCGGATCGTCGAGCGTCTCGATGGCGAAGCCGAGGTCGTCCTCCTGGTTTGCGCTCCACTTGGCGATGCGCTCTTTCGCCGCGGCCTCCGATGGCGGTACCACCCAGTCCGACTGCGTGGCCATGCGGCCGGGATCCATCTCCCACTTCGCGAGCGCGGCCAGGTCGTCCTCGCGCACGCCGCGCAGCCGTACCCGCTCGCCGGCCAGGATCGAGTCGCCGTAGCCAAATGCGCCCGGCACATCGGTGAATTCGGTCATGAGGCTGATACTGCCGCACCAGACTCGCCACGCGGGACGTGGAGGGCCTGGCTGGCTGCCCGGCCCGGAATCTGGTGGCGTCCGGGACCGGCCCCGGCGTAGGGTGCCGCGGTGACCTGGATCGCACCTGACGTCGAGCGCTCGGAGGACTATCCGGCGCGCCGCAACGAGCCCGAGCGGGAGATGCTCGGCGACTGGCTCGACTGGCACCGGGCCACCTTGCTGCGCAAATGCGCGGGGCTGGATGCCGGGCAGCTGGCCCGGCGGGCCGTGCCGCCGTCGAATCTGTCCCTGCTCGGCCTGGTCCGGCACCTGGCCGACGCCGAGCGCGGATGGGTCCGCCAGACCTTCCGCGGTGAGCAGATACCCGACCTGTACTACCGCTCCGATGCCCCGGACGCGGACATCGCGGAGGCGGACCCGGCCAGGGCGGAGGAGGATTTCGAGATCTACCGGGCCGAGTGCCGGGCCGTCGACGCCGCGCTGGAGGGCGCGACGCTGGACGACACCTTCACGTTCCGGGAGATGACCACCTCGGTGCGGTGGATGTGGCAGCACCTCGTGGAGGAGTACGCGCGCCACAACGGCCACGCCGACCTGCTCCGCGAGGCCATCGACGGCTCAGCCGGCATGTGACCGCCGGCTGGCTCGGCCGGTTACGGAAATTCAATGGTCTGCGCGCGCATCAGCTCGCGCAGGGCGCGGTCGAGAACAGGCGGCAGCGCCTGGCTCAAGACGGTGAGCTGATCGGCGATCAGGAGCAGGCCGTGGGTCACCACGGCCGGGCCGGCCGGTGCCGACTCGTCCGGGTCGTGGATGCCCAGCGTGCCGGTCAGCGCCTGGATCAGCGAGTCGCCGTCGAGAGGCTCATACCAGCTCGCCGCGGACCTCAGGCAGCTGGCCAGCACCTGCTCGGCGTCGCTGGCGCCGAGTCCGTCGGGATGCGAGCGCTCGAGCAGTTCCCTGGTCACGGCGCCCAGGACGACCGCGAGCTGCTCCCGGTCCATCCGGCCCAGGTCGTCGGCCGCGTCCGTGAACGCGGCGGCCTCGCCGGCTCGCGCCGCCGACACCGCCGCGTCGATGGCCAGCGCCATCTCCCTGGCCGTCCTCGGCCAGGATCCGTAGCCCGTCGGCCCGGCTGTCATCTGTGGCACGGTGCCCATGCTGGCACGCCATCCGGACAGCAGGGCGGCCGGGCGGCTCCTGCGCCGCAGGATCAGACACTTTTGCGGAACAGGTAGTCGCGGTAGCTCTCCCCCGGAACCCGGTCCGCATCGAACGGGTACGTTTCCCAGCTGACCCAGGGCGCCGCCGGCCGGCGGCGAGCCTGCCAGCCGGCGGCCACGATGGCGTCAGCCCGGCGGGCGAGCCGCCGGGCGATGCCCGCGGGCCGGGGGTCAGGTCGGCGCAGGTCAGGTCGGCTCGGGAGCACGTGCGAGTGCATGGGATTCCTCCTCGACGCGGGGCCCACCTCCGGGTTCCCGCAGCATCCACACTCGCGCTAAGGACCGGCCCGTCACATCGGGCAGATGACCTGTTCCGCCAGGCCATCGGCCTTAGGCGACGGCGTCTCGCCTTAGGGGCGGCTGGCGGTCAGGTGCGCAGGTACCTGAGGACGGCCAGGACGCGGCGGTG
Source organism: uncultured Actinomycetota bacterium (assembly GCA_963730265.1). GTDB lineage: Bacteria > Actinomycetota > Actinomycetes > Streptosporangiales > Streptosporangiaceae > DASUBV01. Next base: position 714,874 of record CAVSRG010000009.1, on the reverse strand, counting down.
CTCGGTGGCCGTGGGGGGCAGGTCGAGCTTCATGAAGATGTTGCTGATGTACTTCTCGACCGCGCTGTGGCTGACCCGAAGCGCCCCGGCGATCCCGGTGTTGGACTGCCCCTCGGCCATCAGCCGGAGGACTTCCTGCTCGCGCGGCGTCAGGTCGTCCAGCGGATCGCTGCGCCGGCGGGCCACGAGCTGGGCCACGACCTCCGGGTCCAGGACGGTGCCGCCCGCCGCGACCCGGCGCAGCGACTCCAGGAAGTCGGGCACGTGAGCCACCCGGTCCTTGAGCAGGTAGCCGACCGCGCTGGTCTGGGTGGACAGCAGGTCGTGGGCGTAGCTTTCCTCGACGTACTGGGACAGCACCATGACGGCGATGTCCGGGTACTGGCGGCGGATGACCAGGGCGGCCTGGATCCCCTCGTCGGTGTGGGTGGGCGGCATCCGCACGTCGACCACGACCAGGCCGGGACGGTGCTCGCCGACCGCGCGCAGCAGCTCGTCCCCGTCGGCCACGGCCGCCGCCACCTCGAAGCCGCCGTCGGTCAGGAGCCGGGTCAGCCCGGCCCGCAGCAGCACCGAGTCCTCGGCGATGACTACTCGCATGGCAGCTCCGCGGTGATCGTCGTGGGCCCGCCGGCCGGGCTGTGCACGTGCAGGATGCCGTCGACCGCGGCGGCCCGCTGGGCTAGCCCGCGCAGGCCGGTGCCGTCGCCGTCCGCACTCGCGCCGCCGCATCCGTCGTCGGTTACCACGACGCGCAGCCGGTCGCGGTCCCGCGTCACCATGATCTCCGCCTGGCTGGCCCGGGCGTGCCGAACGACGTTGGTCAGGGCCTCGGAGACCATGAAGTAGGCGATGGCCTCGATGCTCGGCGCGCACCGGGGCGCGACGTCGACCTGGAGCCGGACCGGCAGCGGCGCACGGGCCACCACGCCCGACAGGGCCGCGTCGAGACCGCGGTCGTTGAGCACGGCCGGGTGCAGGCCGCGAACCAGCTCACGCAGCCCGGCGAGCGCCTCGACCGCCTCCTCGTGCGCCTCCTCGATGACCTTGCGGACGGCCGGCGGCACGTCGTCACCGAGGGTGGTGCGGGCCATCCCCAGGTTCATGGCCAGCGACACCAGCCGCTGCTGCGCGCCGTCGTGCAGGTCGCGCTCGATGCGGCGGCGCTCGGCGTCAGCCGCGGCGACGAAGTCGGCCCGGCTGCGGGCCAGCGCCTGCACCCGCAGCTCCAGCTGCTGGGACGCGCTCGGGCCGAGCAGCCTGCGGGCCGCCCGCACGTCGACGCTGGCCACCGCCCTGGCCACCCACGGGGCGGCCAGGAACAGGGCCGCCACCAGCACCAGCACCTCGGGGGTGCGGCCGGGCAGCCCGCCCGGGTAGGTGGCCGCGACGAGCGGCGCTGACCAGCAGACCGTCACCGCGATGCCGCCGAACAGCCCGATGACCATCGACAGCAGCAGGTAGGCGAGCTGGCGCCAGGCCGTCGGGCCGGTCCAGGCACGGGCCAGCCGGGCCGGCCACCGGCCCGGCGGCCGGGGCGGAGCCGGGATCTCGATGCCGAGCACGGTCCGGAACCGGAGCCGGTGCACGGAGCCGAGCGCGGCCAGCCACCACAGCAGCGGTACCGGGGCGACCACCGCGACGACCACGTAAAACGCGTTGAGGCCGGCTCGCGGGTCGGAGCCGTCGATCAGGCTCAGGAGGTCGGCGAGCCAGATGCCCAGGAGCAGGGCGGTGGCGGCCACCACCGCCAGGCCGGTCAGCGCCAGCAGAGTGGCCCGCCAGCTGCGGGGGGCCCACAGCTGGTACACAGCCGTCCGGGCGACGGCGGCCACTCGAGAGGTCACATGGCCACAGTAAGCAGCGCCGGCCGGCCGCGGAATGCGGAGCGCCCGCCGGCCGGGGTGCGGAAAACCCCACCCGGAGCCCGCTGGCCGCCCTACCGACAGCCCGGCCGGGCGCTGACAGCGTGGTCGGCATCGGCAAGCACGCTACGGAGGACCCCATGATCGAGGTACGCGGACTGACCAAGAGGTACGGCGGCAAGCTCGCTGTCGACGGGCTGACGTTCACCGTCCGGCCCGGAATCGTCACCGGCTTCCTCGGCCCCAACGGCGCCGGGAAGTCGACCACCATGCGGATGATCCTCGGCCTGGACGCGCCGACCAGCGGCACGGCCACGGTCAACGGACGGCCGTACCGGGAGCACAACGACCCGCTGCGCGAGGCCGGCGCGCTGCTGGAGGCCCGCTCGGCCCATCCCGGCCGCAGCGCCTACCACCACCTGCTGTCCGTCGCCCAGACCAGCGGCATCCGCCGGTCCCGGGTCGACGAGGTCATCGAAGCCGTGGGCCTGCGCGAGGCCGCCCGCCGCCGGGCCGGGCGCTTCTCGCTGGGCATGGGGCAGCGGCTGGCCATCGCCACCGCGCTGCTGGGCGACCCGCGCACGATCATCCTCGACGAGCCGCTCAACGGCCTCGACACCGAGGGCATCCGCTGGGTCCGGTCCCTGCTGCGCAGCCTGGCCGCAGAGGGCCGGACCGTTTTCGTCTCCTCGCACCTGATGAACGAGATGGCGGTGACCGCCGAGCACCTCATCGTCATCGGCCGCGGGCGGCTGATCGCCGACACCAGCATCGCCGACTTCATCGGCCGCGCCAGCCGCAGCACGGTCCGGGTCCGCGCCACCAACCCGGACGCCCTGGCCGCCGTGCTGCGCCGGCCGGACGTCACGGTCTCGGCCGGCCCCGACGGCGAGCTGACCGTCGCCGGGCTGAGCACCGACCAGGTCGGCACCGCCGCCCTGGCCGCCGGGATCACCGTGCTCGAGCTCGCCGCCCAGCAGGCCTCGCTCGAGGATGCCTTCACCGCCATGACCAGGGACGCGGTCGAGTTCCGCGCCCCCGCCAACGACGCCACCGCTAACGACGCCACCGCTAACGAAGGAGCCCAGCGATGACCCCGATGACCGAGCCATCCCTGTCGGCCACCCCGGCCGTGCCGGCCTACCGCCAGGCGCAGCTCGTCACCCTGCCGCGGGTCATGCGCTCGGAATTCACCAAGCTGCGCTCCCTGCCCTCCACCCTGTGGCTGCTGCTGGCCACCGTCGTGCTGGTGGCCGGCGGCGGCCTGCTGGCCGCCCTGCTCCAGCTGTCCAGCCTGCCCCGCGGGCATGCCGCCATCGCCGCCTTCGACCCCACCAGCCTCAGCCTGACCGGAGTCGGCCTCGCCGAGCTGACCGCCGGGGCGCTAGGGGTGCTGCTGATCAGCGGCGAGTACGGCACCGGCCAGATCAAGCTCACCTTCACCGCCGTGCCCCGGCGGCTGCCGGTGCTGTGGGGCAAGGTGGTCGCGCTCGTGCTGGCCATGCTCGCGGTGTCCCTGGTGTCCACGCTCACCGCCTTCTTCGTCACCCAGGCGATCATGGCCCCCCATCACCTGAGCACCACCCTCGGCCACCCCGGTGCCGCGCGGGCCGTCATCGGCAGCGCGCTGTTCCTGACCGCGGTCGCGCTGCTCGGGCTGGCCATCGGCGCGCTGCTGCGCAACACCGCGGGCGCGATCTGCACCCTGTTCGGCCTCCTGTACGGGCTGACCCTCGCGGCCGGCTTCCTGCCGGGCCACCTGTCCGAGCAGATCCGCAGGTACCTGCCCGAGAACGTCGGCGCCGACGTCACCGCGGTGCACCCCAACGCCGCCGCGCTCGCGCCGTGGACCGGGTTCGGCCTGTTCTGCCTCTACGCCGTCGTCCTGCTCGGCCTGGCCGCCTGGCTGCTCCGCCGTAGGGACGCCTGATCCACTCGCCCGCCTCGCCCGCACACCCCGCTCACCCCGCTCAACCTGATGCCGCACCACCCCGCCCGCGTCAGATCCGGCGCAGCACGGCCACCACCTTGCCGAGGATCGTGGCCTCGTCGCCCAGGATCGGGACGTAGGCAGGGTTGTGCGGCATCAGCCACACATGCCCCGCGTCCCGCTTGATGGTCTTGACCGTCGCCTCCCGGTCCCCCGAGGTGTCGCTCTCGAACGTCGCGGCCACGATGTCGCCGTTCTCGACATCACTCTCCCGGCGGACCACGACCAGGTCACCGTCAGCGATCGCCGCGTCGATCATTGAGTCGCCGACGACCCGGAGCATCATCAGATCGCCCTCGCCGACCAGTTGCCTGGGCAGCGAGATGATGTCCTCGATCGACTGGTCGGCCAGGATCGGGCCGCCCGCGGCGATGCGGCCGACCAGCGGCACCCGGGCCACTCGCTGGCCGCCGATGTCTTCCTGGGCGTGGTCGGCCTGCTGCTCAGAGGCTGGATCAGTGCCGGGATCGGTGAACGGGAGCACCACGGCGGTGCGCGGCCGGCGGGCACCGCGGCTCAGGCAGCCTTTGTTTTCTAGCTTCGAAAGCTGGTAGGCGACGCTCGAGGTGCTCGTCAGGCCCACCGCCTGGCCGATCTCCCGCAAGGTGGGCGCGTAGCCGCAGCGCCTGACCGAGTCCTCGATGACCTCGACGATGTCGCGCTGACGGGGAGTGAGGCTCCGGCTGACCGGGTCAGCGCGCTTCCGCGGAAGCGGCTTGTGCACGTTTTCACAAAGCGTTTCCGCGGAAACGCCGGCTTCCCGCGGAAGCCGCGACCTTCAGGCCTAGAGGGGCATCTCGGCGACGCCCTGGGCCACCGCGCAGGGCGCGCACAGCGGCATGTCCGTCTCGTCCACTCGCCTGGTCAGGACGGCACGGCCATCGCATACGCCCTTGTCCTGAGGGTGCGCCCGGCCGCACGGGCACTGGCAGGCACCCCAGTCCCCGGTCAGCGCCGAACGCGCGGCCTCCAGCGCGGCCCGCACCGCCGGATCGAGCTTGGCCGCCGCCTCGGCGGTTGCCGCCGCCACCTGCTCGCCCCACTGGCCCAGCGCGGCCGTAGCCACCCGCCACGCAGCGGCGAACTGGCGTCCCGGATTGTTCACTTCACCTGCCATCACCTCATGTTCGCACCTAGTGGTGGCAATGACCAGCGCCGATGGCCTCGGTCGCGTCATTCACGGGGGCCGAGTGCACGCCGCAGGGCCCGTGCGGAGACGGCGGTGAGCCAGGCGAAGCCCGTCATGATGCTGACGCGCTGGAACAGGCCGCCGAGATTCACCAGCCGGGGCGCCTGGCCGAAGCCCGCGCTGGCCAGGACTACCGCCGCCAGCATGACGACGGCGGTGCCCGCGCTGTAGAGCCCGAACCCGCGCTGCCCGCCGCGCCAGGAACGCCGGCCAGCGGTGAGCGCGGCGGCGGGCAGGCCCAGGAACACCGGGATGGCCGACAGATTGTGGAGTGTCCCCGTGCGGCTGGGGTGCTCGATGGCTTCAGGTGTTCCCGGCGGATACCCGCTGACCGGGTCCGTGACGAAGGAGGCCGAGGCCAGCAGCCCCGCGCCCGCCGCGCCGATCAGGGCCGACCCGGCCCGGCCGACATCCGCCGGATCAGCGGCGCCGGACCGTTCGGCCGCGCGGTACAGCCCGGCCGCGCCGGCCAGCATCAGCGCCCCCGTCGCGGCGAAGTTCCCGGTCTGGACCCAGCCCCGCGATCCCAGGGCCAGGGAACTGACCGGGTGCCGCAGGGGGCGGTAGCCCTCCCGAACGGCACCTTCAGTCAGGAACACCGCCACGAAGGCCGGGCCTGCGGCCAGGCCGCAGCGCAGCAGTGACCGGGTCCACGTCCCCGACTTCCCTGGCTTGCTGACAGTCTCCACCGGCGACAGCGTAGCGAGCGGGGGGTAAATCGCTCGCGCTGGCCGCCGGGATGCGACAGCGTGGGCGTCGTGGAGCTTGCTGAGGTAGCGGCAGCGTGGCGCCGCGACGGGTTCGTGGTGCTCCCCGGCTACCTGTCCGGCCCCGAGCTGGCCGCGGCCCAGCGGGACCTGCCCGCCGTCTATCCCAGCGCCGCCGATTACCACGCCGCCCCGGATCAGGGGGCTCACCAGGTCTACACCGGCGACGAGTTCGGCGGGATCATCACCTTCCCCTTCCCCGCCGTCTCCCTGTGCCGGATCGTCGTGCACGACAAGCTCGTCGCCCTGGCCGAGGCCATCTTCGCCACCCGCGACATCCGGGTCTATGCCTCGGAGCTGTGGGCCAAGTACACCGGGGCGGCCAGCTACGAGCAGGAGCACCACCGTGACTACCTCAACCACACCCCGCTGGTCCCCTCCGCCGACTGGCGCTGGCGCGGCCTGGAGATGTTCATCTGGCTTAGCGACGTCCCCGAGGACCACGGACCGACCCACATCGTGCCCCTGCCCGCGACGGCCGGCGTGCCCGCCCTGCCGCACGGCTACCTGCGCTCCGAGCGCCCCGACTTTTACGCCCGCGAGCAGTCCGCGGCCGGCCCGGCCGGCACCGTCGTGGCCTACAGCACCGAGACCTTCCACCGGGGCACCGAGATGACCGCGCCCCGGTCGGCCCGTTACAGCGCCCACGTCAGCTACCGGCACGCCGACAGCGACTGGACCGGCCGCCACTCGTGGGGAGATCACTCATTCCGCCCGGACTGGAGCCCCTTCGTCGAGCAGGCCACCACCCGCCAGCTCCAGCTGTTCGGCTTTCCCCCGCCCGGCCACCCCTACTGGACCCCCGACACCATCACCCAGCTTCAGGTCCGTTACCCGGGCCTCGACACCAGCCAGTGGGGCCGGTAGCTGGGTCGGCCTGGTCAGCTGAGCAGGTCGGCGACGGCGGCGATGCCGGCCGTGATCGAGCGCTCGCCGACCTGGCCGAAGCCCATGACGAGCTGGGGTGGCGCCGTGCCGCCGTCGGCCCGGTGGCCGGCCATGGGGTAGAGGCCGACCTGCCGCTCGAGGGCGCCGACGGCGACTGCCTCCTCGTCCGCTGAGGCCGGCAGGTGAGCGACGGCATGGAACCCCGCGGCCAGGCCAGTCAGCCGGATGCCGGGCGCGTGCTGGGCCAGGGCGCCGATGAGCGCGGCCCGGCGGCTGGCGTAGATCGTCCGCATCCGGCGCAGGTGCCGGTCGTACCGGCCTGACTCGAGCAGCGCGGCCAGCACCAGCTGGTCCAGGGTGGAGGTCCCCCGGTCGCTCATTTCCTTCTCCGCCGCGACCGCCCCGGCCAGCGCTGCCGGGGCGACCACCCAGCCCAGCCGCACGGCCGGCGCCAGCGCCTTGCTGGTCGTGCCGACGGTGAACACGCGATCCGGGGCGAGTCCTTGCAGGACGCCGACGGGCTCTTTGTCGTAGCGGAACTCCGAGTCGTAATCGTCCTCGACGATGAATGCGCCGTTGCGGCGGGCCCAGTCCACCAGGGCGTGGCGCCGCCGGGCCGCGAGCACGACCCCGGTCGGTGACTGGTGGGCCGGAGTGACGACGACGACCCGGGCGCCGCTCGCTTCGAGCGCCGTGACGTCGATCCCCAGGTCGTCGACGGGCACGTGGACCACGCCCAGGCCGATCCCCGTGACGGCCCGGATGGTCTCATCGATCGCGGCGCTCCCGTAGCCGGGATCCTCGAAGGCGACGCACCGCACGCCAGCCTGGGCCAGGGCCCGCAGCACCAGGTTGAGTCCCTGCGCGAATCCGGTGCTCACGATCATGTGCTCGGGATCGGCCGCGGCGGCGCGCACCCGCCGCAGGTACCCGGCGAGCACGTTGCGCAGGACGGCGCTGCCGCGCGGATCGCCGTAGTCGAGATCCGGGTTGGGCACGCTGCCGCAGGCCTCTCGAGTCGCCCACACCCAGTCGCCGCGCGGAAAGCTGGCCAGGTCGGGCACTCCCGACCGGAAGTCCGCGATCAGCCGGAGCGCGGGCGCCGGGCGCGGCGCCTGCGCCTGCGCCTGCGGGGCCGGGTACCCGCCGGAGGCGACCCGGGTGGCCGAGCCGACCTGGCTGGTCAGGTAGCCCTCGGCCAGCAGCTGGCGGTAGCACTCCTGCACCAGGCCGCGGGATACGTCCAGCTCACGAGCCAGTTCCCGCGATGACGGCAGCCGCTCGCCGCCGCTCAGCCGGCCGCTCCGGATGGCCCCGCGCAGGCCCGCCTCCAGCTGGGAGCGCAGTGGCTGGCCGCTGCCGCGGTCGAGCCGAAGCAGCAGCTCCGGGCCCAAACCGGACCACTGAATCGCCATGACATTGGAGCTTATCGGTGGCCCGCTTGGACCATACGTTCGCCAGCATGAGCACATCGAGCACCACAGCGCCCAGCCACGAGACCGGCGACGGCCCGGCCCGTGACCGGATCATCAGCCGCCCCCTTCTCCTGGTGTTCTTGTCCGAATTCTGCGTTCTCACCAGCTTCTACCTGCTGCTTTCCGTGACTCCCAAGTACGTCGCGGCCCGTGCCGGGAGCACGGGGGCCGGCCTGGTGACCGGGATGCTCCTGCTGGGCACCGTGGCCGCGGAGCTCGCCGCGCCACTGCTGATGAAGCGATTCGGGTACCGGACGGTGCTGGCGGCCGGAGCACTGCTGCTCGGAGTCCCGGCCCTGGCGCTGCTGCCCGCCGGCCCGCTGGTCATCACCGTGACGGTCAGCGTCGTTCGCGGCCTGGGCTTCGGCCTCTGCGGTGTCGTGGCCGGCGCCTTCACGGCCGTTCTCCTGCCGCCCGACCGGCGAGGCGAGGGACTGGGCCTGTCCGGAGTCGTGGACGGCGTGCCCGGAGTCATCGCGCTGCCCGCCGGCCTCTGGCTCGCTGACCACTACGGCTACGCCGTCGCGATCGGCCTGGCGGCCGCGGTCGCGCTCGTGCCGCTGGCCGTGGTCCCGTGGCTGCCTGGCGGGACTGACCGCCGCGCGACCGAGGCGCCCGCCGAGGCGCCGGCCGAGGTGGGGCAGCCGTCGGCCGGGCTCCTGGCCGGCCTGCGGCAAGGGCGGCTGCTGCGGCCGGCCCTCATCTTCGCGGCCAGCACCGTCGCCGGCGGCATCATCGTCTCGTTCCTCCCGATCGCCGCCGGCGTATCCGGCAACCTGGCCGCGGTCGGCTTGCTCGCTCAGGCGCTCACCGCCACGATCAGTCCCTGGTGGGCCGGGCGGCACGGCGACCGGCACGGTCACGCGCGCCTGCTGGCGCCGGGACTGGCCATCGCGTCTCTCGGCATGGGCGCCATGATCTGGCTGTCGTCCCCGGCCGCCGTGATCGCCGGCATGTGCCTGTTCGGCATCGGCTTCGGCATCATCCAGAACGCCACCCTCGCGCTGATGATCGATCGCGTGCCGCCGTCTGGGGTCGGCACGGCCAGCGCCCTGTGGAGCCTGGCTTACGACGCCGGATACGGGGCCGGCCCGGCCGTCTTCGGCCTGCTCGTGATCCACACCGGCTACGCGGCTGGCTTCGCCCTGACCGGCGCGCTGATGCTGGCCGCCCTGCCAGTGGCCTGGCGGGAGAGGTCAGCGGACGGCAGGCTGACGGTCGATCTCGTAGTGCAGCGAGACGATGCCGTCGGTGGTGACCTGTGAGTCCAGCAGGCGCAGCCGGGTCGGGAACTGGCCGGGCTGCTGGGGGACGCCGTCGAAGGCGGTCGGCGTTCCCAGGCCGCCGACCAGTGCTGGCAGGAGCATCAGGTGAAGCTCGCCAACGAGCCCGGCCCGCAGCAAAGCGCCGTTGAGGCCGCCTCCGGCTTCCGAGACGACACACGTCGCTCCGAGCTGGTCCTGCATCGTGCGCAGGGCTTGGTCCAGGTCGACCGGTCCGTCGCCAGCGACCAGGTAGGGGATGTCTTCGCTATGTAGATACGCCAGGTACGGCGGCGGTGTCGCGTGCGACACGATGACCAGCAACCGTCGGCCGGAGTCTGCCTTGCGGGTCCACCTGATCCGGCCGCGGCCGTCGATGACGGCGAACCAGCGGCAGTCGCGCTCGGTGGGCAGGAAGTCGTCATGGAGCGCGGCGATGTCGCCCAGGGGCGCGGGCAAGTCGGCGATCGGCCCGTCGGTGTCCGCGACGAACGTTCCGCTTCCCTCCAGGACAACCTGGGGTGCGTACCGCCGCTCGATCTCCGCGTGGCGTGCCGCGAGCATCCCGTCCGCACTGGCCGGATGAACGGAGGCCCACATTTCTCGGGTGGCTTCGTCCAGCAGGCGGCTAGCGCGGCTGAGCGTCACCCGCCCGTCGGCCGAAGCGGTCACCGCTACCACCAGCCGCGGCCCGGGCGAGCGAGCCGCACTCCCGTCCGCATCGGTGTCCACCATCGACACGTTAACGAGCGCATCCGACAAGCTGAGGCGGCGTCGGCGCGGCTGCTCCCGCAATTCCCGGCCGGGAATCGCGGCGATCCGGGGCGGCCCGCACACTGATGGCATGAGCAACCCACTCGACATCAGGCAATGGGCCGACCGGTACGTTGACCAATGGAACGAGCCCGATCCGGAGGTGCGGGCCAAGCTCATCCGCGAACTGTGGGCCGCAGGACGGGCTCCAGGTGCTGGTCGACCCGCCCCGGGAGGTCCGCGAGGCGGCCGGGCGGCTGGCGTTCTCGGTGCCGCCGCTGGAGGTCCGGGGTCACGACGCCCTGAACGCCCGGGTGACCCGTGCCTACGAGATGTTCGTCGGCACCGGCGAGCACGTCTTCGAGGCCGCCGAGGAGGCACTCCCCCTGCTGTCCGGGGTGCTCAGCATCCGGTGGTCGATGGTGTCGACCAGCACCGGACAGGCGGTCGGCGGCGGCCTGGACATCCTCGCCCTGGACAGCGACGGCCGGATCCTCACCGACCACCAGTTCATCGGAGTGAGCTGACGCCTGGCCTGCGAGGCACCCAGGGTCGGCCGGGAGCAATGAAGTGCGGTCGCGGCGATATATCCGCTGATCACGGCTCGGTAGGATGAGCTACCACGTTCTGGAGCTCTATCGCTTGGCTCCGGGCTAATCAGGGAGCCAGGTGGCATGACCATCGACCGTCTTGGAGGACCGGACAAGATCTCTGCGGTCCGGTCCGACAGCCTGCGGGAGCAGGTCACCCGGGCCCTGGAGGCCGCGGTCGTGGCCGGGGAGCTGCAGCCGGGGGTGATCTACTCGGCGCCCACGCTGGCCGAGCGCTTTCAGGTGTCGGCTACCCCGGTCCGCGAGGCGATGCTCGACCTGGTCGGCGAGGGCATGATGGAGGCGGTCCGCAACCGCGGCTTCCGGGTCATGGCCGTCTCCGAGGCGGACCTGGACCAGATCTCGCAGATCCGCCTGCTGATCGAGGTACCGATCATGGCCCAGGTGGCCAAGCTGCTGACCCCGGAGAAGATCGCCGCGCTGAACGAGACCGGCGAGGCCATCGAGGCGGCCGCCGAGCGCGGCGACCTGATCGACTACCTGGACTGCGACCGGCGGTTCCACGCCCAGCTGATCTCAACCATCGGCAACCCGCGGCTGACCGACCTGGTCGACCGGCTGCGCCGTCAGGCCCGGCTGTTCGGGCTGCAGGAGCTGGCCGACAACGGTCAGCTCCTGGCCTCGGCCCGCGAGCACCGCGTCATGCTGAAGGTGCTGCAATCCGGCGACGTGGCCGAGGCCGAGTCGCTGATGACCGCGCACGTCGGCCACACCCGCGGCCTGTGGGTCGGTCGCTCCGGCGACGAGGCCCGTTCCGGCTGAGCCGCTGACCCTTAGAGCAGGAAGCCCTCGGGGAACGGGTCGGTGGGGTCGAGCAAGTACTGGGCGGTGCCGGTGATCCAGGCCCGGCCGGTGATCCGTCGGGACCACGGCCGGCAGGCCGCCGACCGTGGTCTCCTCGACCAGCGGCCGACGAACCGGGTGCCGATGAACGACTCGTTGACGAAGTCGGCGCCCAACGGGAGCTCGCCGCGGGCGTGCAGCTGGGCCATCCGGGCCGAGGTCCCGGTACCGCACGGCGAGCGGTCGAACCAGCCGGGGTAGATGGCCATCGCGTGCCGGGAGTGCCGGGCGTCGGCGTCCGGGGCCGAGGAACTGCACGTGGTGGCAGCCGCGGATCTCCGGGTTCTCCGGGTGGACCGGCTCGCTGGCGTCGTTGATCGCCGCCATGATCTGCCAGCCCGGCGGCCAGGATCGGCCTCCTTGGCGGCCCGGTCGAACGGCATGCCGACCTGCTCCAGGTCGCATGATGGCGTAGAAGTTGCCGCCGAAGGCCATGTCGTAGGTGACCTGGCCGAGCCCGGGACCTCGACCACGGTCTGGTCCAGGCCGACGGTGAAGGCGGGCACGTTGCGTGATGCGTGACGCGCGTCGCCGCGCCGTCCTCCACGGCCGACCTCGGCCACGACCAGGCCGGCCGGGGTGTCCAGCCGGACCTGGGTCACCGGCTCGGTGACCTCGACCATGCCGGTCTCGACCAGCACGGTGGCCACCCCGATGGTGCCGTGGCCGCACATCGGCAGGCAGCCGGACACCTCGATGAACAGCACGCCCCAGTCGGCGTCGGGCCGGGTGGGCGGCTGCAGGATCGCGCCGCTCATGGCGGCGTGCCCGCGCGGCTCGTACATCAGCGGCCTTGCGGATGTCATCCAGGTGGGCCATGAAGTACCGGCGCCGGTCGACCATCGTGTCGCCGGGGATCACGCCGACGCCGCCGATGATCACCCGGGTCGGCATGCCCTCGGTGTGGGAGTCGACGGCGTGGAAGACCCGGCGGGTGCGCATCAGGCGCAGCCCTGCGGCCAGCGCCTTCTCGGTCGCCGCGCGCACTTCGGCCTCCTGCTCGGCGGTCAGCGGCAGCCGCGGCGGGCGGCAGGGGCCGCCGTACCGGCCGACCATGTCCATCGACAGCTTGATCGCCTGGACGAACTCGGTCTTGGAGTCCCAGCGCAGCAGCGGGTGCAGCAGCCGGTACAGCGGCAGGGCCGTCTCCAGGTCTCCGGCCATGCTGCCCGGTACAGCTCGACGCCGCTGCGCGGGAACGCGTTGGTGTACCCGACACCCAGCCCCTGGCCCCGGCGAGGGCGAACTCGAGGACCGACGTCGTCGGAGCCGATCAGCACGTCGAGGCCGGGCGCCAGCTCGGCGATCTGGTAGGCGCGGCGGAGGTCGCCGGTGAACTCCTTGACCCCGACGATCAGGCCCTCGTTGAACAGCTTCGCCAGCAGCGCGGGCGTCAGGTCGACCTTGGTGTCGATCGGGTTGTTGTAGGCCATCACGGGCAGGCCGACCGGCGCGACGGTGCGGTAGTGCTCGAGCACGGCGCGCTCGTCGGCGCGGTAGGCGTTCGGCGGCAGCAGCATGACGGCCGGGGCACCGGCCTTGGCCGCGTGCTCGGCCAGCCGGGCCGACTCCCGTGCCCCGTAGGCGGCGACGCCGGGGATGACCGAGAACCCCGGCGGGGCCGCGGCGACGGCGATCTCCACCACGCGGGCCCGCTCCTCGGGGGTCAGCGTCTGGTACTCCCCCAGCGACCCGTTCGGGGTGATCCCGTCGCAGCCGGAGGCGGCCAGCCAAGCTACGTGCTCGGCAAAGCGGTCAAAGTCGACTTCCAGGTCCGCGGTGTAGGGCAGGGCAGTGGCTACCAGCACGCCATGCCACGGCTGAGTTTGCGGCTCGGTTGGCACAGTTCACCTCCAGTGACATGTCACATTTTACCTTCGTGATCCGCGCGGGCACCAGTCTCGCCCGCTCCGGATGGCTCATCGAGCCCGGCCAGCCGGGCCAGGACTCCCAGCGGCACCGGCTGGGCCAGGGGCCGCGATTGCGCCGCGGCCGGTGCCTGGCTGGCCGTGCCGACGTCGGCCGGGCGGCCGCCTGCCGCCGCCTCAGGCCCCAGGCCCGCGGCGACCAGCGCGTCGACGGGCGGGCCGCAGATGCGGCCCTGGCACCAGCCCATGCCGGGGCGGGCCAGCAGCTTGATGCTGCGCGCGTCGTCGGCGCCGAGGCCGGCGGCGGCGCGCATCCGGCCCAGCGTGACCTCCTCGCAACGGCACACGACGGTGTCGTCGCCAGGCCAGCCGGCCCAGCCGGGCTGCACGGCGTGCACGGCCTGCATGACGGCCGCGAACCGGCGCAACCGGCCGCGCTCCCGGACGGCGGCTCGCGGCGGCCCGGCGCCGGCCCGGCCGCGGCCGGCCGAGCGGCCGACCGCACGGCCGACAAATCGGGCCGCGGCACGGCCCGCGATCTCGCCCTCGATGCGGGCCAGGTCGCTGCCGCCGACGCCGGTCGTCTCCCCGGCGGCGAACAGGCCGGGCACGGTGGTCTGCTGGTCTCGCCCGGCCACGGCGGCGGGCGCGCCGGGCGCCACCGGGCCGCCGTTGGCGAGCTGCGCCCCGGCCTCGCCCAGCAGCTCGACCTGGGGCACGAAGCCGTAGCCGGCCGCCAGCACGTCGGTGGCCAGCGTGCGCTCGGTGCCGGGCACGGGCCGCCAGGCCTGATCCAGGCGGGCCAGCGTGACCGACTCCAGGCGCCCGTCGCCGGCGGCGGAGATCACCGCGTGCCGCCGCAGCAACGGAACGCGGTGCCGGGCCAGGCGGGCCAGGTAGCCGCCGGCCTCGGGCAGCTTGCGCCAGGACGCGGCCAGCCCGGCCGGGTGCCGCAGGTAGTCCAGGGGCTGCCCGGCCTCGGCGACGGCTACGACCTCGGCCCCGGCCTGGGCCAGCCCGGCGGCGACCGGGAGCAGGAACGGGCCGGTGCCCGCGACCACGACCCGGCGGCCGACGGTTACGGCGCTGCTCTTGAGCAGGGACTGCGCGGCCCCGGCGGCCATGACGCCGGGCAGGGTCCAGCCGGGCACGGGCAGCTGCAGGTCGTAGGCGCCGGTGGCGACCACGACCGCGCGGGCCAGCACGCCGGCGTAGCCACGCTCCCGGTCGCCGGCCACGGCATGCACCCGGAACCACCGCTCCGCACCGCTCGCCGACGCTGTCGGTGCGGCCGGCGGCTCGACCTGGAACACGGCGTGGCCGGGCCGGTAGACGATCCGGCCGCGGTTCAGGTGCTCGTAGAACCGGTCGCGCAGCGCGGTGAAGGCGGCCCACCCATGATGGAAGCGGCCGTCGGCGGTGCCCGGTCCCCAGCGCCAGTACTGCCCGCCCGGCCGCTCCCCCAGGTCCAGCACCTGCACGGTGCATCCAAGCGCCGCGGCTTCCACCGCCGCGGTCAGCCCGGCCGGCCCGGCCCCGACTACCGCCACGTCACACCGGTCCAGGCCCGGACCCGGACCAGGCGCGGACTCCGGACCAGGCGCCGGCTCCGGGCCCTCCGACTCCGGCGCCCAGCCCGGCAGGCCAGGCGGATCGCTGGTGAAGCCCGACCCGTTCTCGGTGGTGATGACATCGCCCGGCCGGACCTCGGCCAGGCAGGCGCGGACGCCGGGCGTCCCGTTCACGGTCACCAGGCAGTCGAAGCACACGCCGATCCCGCAGGACACCCCGCGCGGCTCGCCGCGCCGCCGGGTACGCCGCCAGCCGAACACGCGGCGCGAGATGAACGCCGCCGCGATGGTGCTGCCCGCCGTCACCGGCCACGTCTCGCCGTCCACGGTGATGCGGACCTGCTCCGTCATGCCAAGGCTCCAGGCGCGGACTCCGCGAACCGGCCGGGACGGAACGGGTCCACGGGCAGCGACAGCTCCTGGTCCGCGGCCAGCTGCGCGATCAGCTGCCCGGTGGCCGGGGCCAGCCCGACCCCGGCGCCCTCATGCCCGCAGGCGTGCAGCATCCCGGTCAGCCGGTCGTCGGCGCCGATCACCGGCAGGTGATCGGGGCAGTACGGCCGGAAGCCGCGGTAAAAGCGGATGGCCCGGGCCTGGGCCAGCACCGGGAACAGCCGGGCGGCCCGGACGGCCAGCAGCCCGACGATGCGCAGCGACGAGGACCGGTCGAAGCCGACCCGCTCCCGGCTGGCGCCGATCAGCACCGTGCCGCTGGCCGTGCCCTCGATGACCGTCGAGACCTCCAGGCCGGCCGAGCCGCTGGCCACGTTGGCCACGTAATCGGCGGTGTAGACCTTGTGCCGGATCAGCACCGGCAGCGCCTCGGTGACCACGATGAACCCGCGGCGCGGCAGCACCGGCAGCGCCAGCCCGGCCCGCTCGGCCACCTCGCCGGCCCAGGTGCCGGCCGCGTTGACGACCAGCCCGGTGCGGAGCAGGCCGGCCGTGGTGCGCACGCCGGCCACCCGGCCCGCCGCGGTCTCGAGCCCGGTCATCTCGTGCCGGAACCGCAGCTCGGCGCCCAGGTCGCGGGCCCGGCGCAGCAGCAGGGCGGCCGCCATCATCGGCTGGACCTGCATGTCCTCGGGGTAGTAGACGCCGCCGGCCAGCCCGCGGGCCAGGTGCGGCTCCAGGCCGGCCAGGCCGCCGGGCGGCACGGCCTCGGTCCGCACCCCGGCCTCGGCCTGGGCGGCGGCGAACTTGGCCAGGCCGTCGTGCTCGGCGGGCCCGGTCGCGACGACCAGGCCGCCCTTGGGATCCAGCTCGGCGCCGGGGCCCAGCTCGTCGCCCAGTTCCCGCCACAGCCGCTGGGACAGCTGGGCCAGCGCCAGCTCGGGGCCGGGCTCCTTGTCGGAGATCAGGATGTTGCCCTCGCCCGCGCCCGTGGTCCCCGACGCCACCGTGCCCCGGTCGGCCACGGCCACCCGCAGCCCGGCGCGGGCCAGGTAGTACGCGCAGGCGGCGCCGACGATGCCGGCGCCGATCACCACGGCGTCAAAGGAATCGCGGGGGTCAGCGTGGCTCATCCGGCCGGCGGTCCCGCCTCGATAACGGCGATCGCCTCGCTGAGCGGGCGGCGCCACTGCAGCTCGTGCAGCCACCAGGTCGCGCCCGCCTCCCGCCAGGCCGGGTAGTCGGCGGGGTCGGTGCCGGTGATGACGACGTCATACCCGTCCAGTCCGGCCGGCCGGTGCTGGGCCACGTTGTCCAGCAGCGCGGGCAGGTCCGGCGGCTTCAGGCGGATCGGGAACACCCCGTCCAGCCGGGCGGCCCGGCGCACCGGCCGGCCGCTGAGTCGCTCGGTCGCGCCCCAGATGGGCACCCGGGCCTGCACCGGCACCGGCAGGAACGTCACGTCGTCCACCTGGTAATGGGTGCCCGCATGCCGGACCGGCGTACCCTCCCAGGCGGCGCGCAGGACCTCCAGGCCCTCGTCGAGCATGTCGCCGCGCACCCGCGGGTCGCTCTCCTCGCCGCCGAAGTCGTGGAACTCCGGCCCGCTGCTGACCCCCAGGCCCACGCCCAGCGTGACCCGGCCGCCGGTCAGCTGGTCCAGCGAGGCGACCTGGCGGGCGACGTTCCACGGGCGGCGCCGGGCCAGCGGCGTGATCATCGGCCCGATCCGCAGCCGCTCGGTCGCCATCGCTACCGCGGTCAGCGCGACCCACGGCTCGGCCATCGGGAACGTGCCCTCGGGCCGGGCGATGTGGTCCCAGATGAAGAAGCCGTCCCAGCCCGCCGCCTCGGCCCGCCGGGCCAGGTCGGCGATGTCGGCCGGGTTGGCCAGGGAAGCGAAGTTGGGCACGTGCACCCCGAGCTTCACGATGATGCCTCCAGGTAGGTTGCCAGCCAGCGCAGGATCCGCTCCCGCTGGTCGGCCACGTGCGCGGGCTCGGTGGCCTGGTGACCTTCCCGCGGGTAGCTGACGAACTCAGCCGGGATACCGAACTCGCGCAGTCCGGCATACAGCTCCTCCGCCTGGCTGACCGGCACGCACCGATCCTCGCGT
Organism: uncultured Actinomycetota bacterium; assembly: GCA_963730265.1. GTDB lineage: Bacteria > Actinomycetota > Actinomycetes > Streptosporangiales > Streptosporangiaceae > DASUBV01. Next base: position 697,283 of record CAVSRG010000009.1, on the reverse strand, counting down.
CCGTGCAGGATAAGCGCCGGGGAGGAGGCCGCACTGAGCCGGGTCACCGGCGAGCGGTCCAGGTACCGCGCGGGCTGGTCGGCCGGCCGCCCCTGGAGCAGGTAGTCATAGAACGGCGCGTTGTTGGCCGTGCCCCGGACGCTGACCAGGTCACTGATGCCGGCGATGACCACCCCGCAGCGGAACTGGCCGCCCAGCGCGATCGCCCACGCGGTGAGGTACCCGCCGTAGCTGGCGCCGATGGCGGCGACCCGGCCGGGGTCGGCGAGCCCGGCCGCCACGCAGTGCGCGACGCCGGCCTCGATGTCCGCGAACTCGGCGCCGGCCGGGTCGCCGAGGTTGGCCCGGCCGAACGCCTGGCCGCGGCCGGCGCCGCCGCGCGGGTTGGGCATCAGCACCGCGTAGCCCGCCCCGGTCAGCAGCTCGGCCCAGGTCATGTCCCAGCTGTGATGAAAGGCCAGGCTCGGGCCGCCGTGAATGTCCACCACCAGCGGCCGCGCCCCGGCGTCCCCGGCGTCAGCGCCGCCGTCGTCCGGCTCGGCCAGCAGGCCCTCGATCGGCGTGCCGTCCGGTCCGGCCCAGCGCAGCTCGCGGACCCGCAGCCGCCGCGCCTGCGCCAGCCCGGCGTTGAGCGCGGTCCACGCCGCCGCCTCACTCCCCCGGCGCAGCCGCACCACCTGCGGCGGGGTGGTTGGCGTGGAGCGCATCGGTCAGCGCCGAGCCGTCGGCCAGCGGCACCACCGACGGGTGCCAGCGCGAGTTCAGGCAGCTGGCCGCCTCGGCCTGCACCGTGAGGAGGGCCTGCCCGGGGGCGCCGCCAGGGCCAGCGCGTCGCCGCCGGAGGCGGGCTCGGCCCAGCCCCACGCGGTGCCCAGGTGGTGCCAGCCGGCCAGCCACAGGCGCCCGCCGTCGGCCCAGCTCAGCCAGGTCACGTCCAGGTCGGCGGTCAGCGTCGCGGCGGTCGGTGCCGGGCCCGGCTGGTCCAGGCGCAGCAGCCGCACCTCGCCGGCCAGCAGGCCCCGGTCGCTGGCCCAGCCCTCGATGCAGGCCGCCACCCGTCCGTCCGGGCTGACCGACGGGCAGGACAGCTGCCAGGCCGACTCCAGCAGCACCCGCTGCCGGCCGCCCGCCGCGTCCAGCTGCTCCAGCCGGCTGCGGTACCAGCCCGCCTCGGTCGGGTCGTCACTGGCCACCACGATCGCGCCGCCGCCCGGCACGGGCGCGAACTCCCAGATGGCCAGGTCCGCCGGGCTGACCGGCACAGCCTCGCCAGTGCCGGGGTCCACTCGCCACAGCCGCCGGAAGCCGGTGCTGCCCGCCGCGACCACAGGGTCCTGCACAGCATCGGGCAGCGGCTTGCCCGAGGTGAGCGAGGCCGCATCAGCGCCGGGATCGGCGGCCAGCACGATCAGCCCGGCCTCGGTCCAGGCGACCTGCTCGGCGAAGGCCGGCAACGGGTAGCGCGGCCAGCTCGACTGCGCCCGCGCCGGGTCGGCCACGATCACCGTGCTGCCCGCCTCGTCCTGCACCGCCAGCGCGAACCGGGGGCCCTCGGGCGCGAAGGCCAGGTTGGTGTCCGGGAGCACGGCGTCGAGCCGGGCGGGCTGGCCGCCGAGCGGCCCGTGCCACAGCCCGGTGGCTTCCCCCGGACCCCGGGGGCCGGCGCCGATGACGAAGGCCGCCGCGTCCCCGCCGGCGGTGACGGCGATCCGCTCGGGGCGGTCAGCATGAGGCAGCACGCGAGCACACTCCTCGGATCAGAAATACCAGCATTAACAAAGGCCGTATGGGCTAATGAGCTCGGACGCGCGGGTCGAGCACGGCGTAGAGCATGTCCACCGCGAAGTTGCACGCCACCACGAAGGCCGCCGCCAGCATCACGATGCCGATGATCACCGGCAGGTCCTGCTGGGTGACCGACTGAATGGCCAGCTGACCCAGGCCCGGCAGCCCGAAGATGTTCTCGGTGACCACCGCGCCGCCGAGCAGCACGCCGATGTCAATGCCGAGCTGCGTCACCACCGAGGTCAGCGCGGCGCGCAGCGCGTGCCGGTAGGTGACCCGCCGCTCGCTGACCCCCTTGGCCCGCGCGGTGCGGATGTAGTCCTCGCCCAGGACCTCGAGCAGGCCGGCCCGGGTCAGCCGGGTATAGGTGGCGGCCGTGGTCAGGGCCACGGCGATCCACGGCAGGATCAGGTGCTGGGCCCAGCTCGCCGGGCTGGTGAAGATCGACACGTAGCCGCTGCCGGGGAAGATCGGGATGCCGGCCAGGTGCAGCTGGAAGAACAGGAAGTACAGCAGGATCAGGCCGAGCAGGAAGGTCGGCATCGAGTAGAAGAACACCGCGAAGAACGTGGCCCCCTTGTCGATGATCGACCGGGGGTGCGTGGCGGCCAGCACGCCGGTGCTGATCCCGATCAGCAGCCACAGCACCGCGCCGCCCACCGTGAGCGAGATGGTGACCCCGATGCGGCTGCCGATCAGGCTGGTCACCGGCTCGGAGTTGTAGATAGGAGTAGCCGAGGTTGCCGTGCAGCAGCTTCCAGATGAAGCTGCCGTACTGGTCGAGGATCGGGCCGGTTCAGCCCCAGCCGCCGCGCGACGTCCGCCACGGTGGCCGGCGTCGCCTGGCGGCCCGCGATGGCCCGGGCCACGTTGTGCGGGGCGATGAAGAACAGCGCGAAGACGGCGATGCTGATGATCCACAGCACGACGATCCCCGACAACAGCCGCCGGGCGAGCAGCCGGATCACCGCGGACCTGCCTCGGTCCCGGCCAGGCTCACGCCGCCGGCGTCGCCCGGTGCCGCGCCGACCGGGGGCCGCAGCCGTCTGCGCTGCCGCCGGCCCTTGCGCAGCGCGTTGATCAGCCGCTCGCCGCGCGGGTCCAGGGCGTCCCGCAGCGAGTCGCCGAGCAGGTTGAACGCCAGCGTGGTGGCCAGCAGGAACACTCCGGGGGCGAGGATGAACCACCACGCGACCTGGTAGTAGCCGATGGACTCGGCCAGCATGTCGCCCCAGCTCGGGGTGGGCGGGGCGACGCCCAGGCCGAGGAAGGACATCACCGCCTCGAAGGCGATGGCCGACGGGATCAGCAGCGTGGTGTAGACGATCAGCGGCGCGGACAGGTTCGGCAGCACCTCGACGAACATGATCCGCAGGTTCCCGGCGCCGCCCGCGCGGGCCGCCTCGGTGTACTCCTTCTCCTTGATGGACATGGCGAGGCCGCGCACGATGCGGCCGACGGCGGCCCAGGAGAACAGCGCGATGACCACGATGATCACCGTCAGGCTAGGGCCCACCACCGAGACCAGGGCGATGGCGGCCAGCAGGAACGGGAACGACAGGACCAGGTCCATCAGCCGGGACAGCAGCGAGTCGACCAGGCCGCCGAGGAAGCCGGCCAGCAGGCCGATGGTGGTACCGATGATGACCGCGCTGACGCTGGCGAACACGCCGACGATCAGCGAGATCCGGGCCCCGTAGATGGTCCGCACGAACACGTCCCGGCCCAGGTCATCGGTGCCGAACCAGTAGTTCGCGCTGGGCGGCCGGGGCAGCCCGGCGGGGGTCAGCCCGGCGGTGTCGTTCTGCTGGTCCACGCCGTGCCCGACCAGGTGCGCGATCACCGGGGCGAAGATGGCCAGCAGGATGAGCAGCAGGATGAACGCGGCCGAGATCACCGCCATCCGGTCGCGCCGCAGCCGGTCCCAGGCCAGCCGCCACGGGCTGCGCCCCTCGATCTCGGTGCTGCCCGAGGGGCCCGGCACAGCCGCGGCCGGGGTTGCGGCGGCCGGGTCCGCGGTGTCCGGGTCGGCGGCGCCATTGGCTCGTTCCTGGTCCGCTGGCCACCACCTGCAGCAGCCGGGCGTCGTCGGCGGACCGCCGGCGTCTCGATGGGGAAATGGCAGGCGGTCAGGTGGGCCTGGTCGCCAGCCGCGGACTCCAGCTGCGGCTCGGTGACCCGGCACAGGTCCTGGGCCCGGGGACAGCGCGGGTGGAACCGGCAGCCGGACGGCGGGTCGACCGGCGAGGGGATGTCGCCCTCGATGGTCAGCCGGCGGCGCTGGCGGGCCAGGTCGGGGTCGGTGACCGACGCGGCCGACAGCAGCGCCGCGGAGTAGGGGTGGCGCGGCTCGCGGTACAGCGCGTCGGCCGGGGCCAGCTCGACGATCTTGCCCAGGTACATCACCGCGACCCGGTCGCTGACGTGCTCGCACGACGCCCAGGTCGTGGGAGATGAAGACGCAGGTCAGGTCCGAGCTGGTCCTGCAGGTCCTTGAGCAGGTTGATGACCTGGGCCTGGACCGACACGTCGAGCGCCGAGACCGGCTCGTCGCAGATCAGCAGCTTGGGGTTGACCGCCAGCGCCCGGGCGATGCCGACCCGCTGCCGCTGCCCGCCGGAGAACTCGGCCGGGTACCGGTTGTAGTGCTCGGGGTTGAGGCCGACCAGGTCCATCAGCTCCTGGACCCGCTCGCGCCGCGGCCGCGCCGGTGGCCAGGCCGTGCACGGCCAGCGGCTCGCCGACGATCGCGCCGACCCGGCGGCGCGGGTTCAGCGAGCCGTACGGGTCCTGGAAGACCATCTGCATCTCGCGGCGCACGCGCCTTGAGCTCGCCGGGCGCAGCGCGGTGATGTCCTGGCCGTCGAAGCTGACCCGGCCCTCGGTGACCGGCTGCAGCCGGGCGATGCATGCGGGCCAGCGTCGACTTGCCGCAGCCGGTCTCGCCGACCAGCCCGAGCGTCTCGCCGTCGCGGATCTGCAGGCTGACGCCGTCCACCGCGTGCACCACCGGTGCGGTCGCGCGACAGCAGCGACGAGCTGCGGACCGGGAAGTGCTTGACGATGCCGGTCAGCTCCAGCAGCGGCGGCCGCGTCCGGCGGGCCGGCGCGGTCGGCCGCGTCGGCCACGGCGGCGGCCGTCGCCGGGATGCCGGCCGGGCCGACCGGCCGCCGGCCACCGGGTCGGGCAGCCAGCAGGCCGAGCGGTGTCCGGGCACGTCCCCGATCGACGCGCAGCGGCGGCGGCTCGGTGGCGCAGCGGTCGCAGCGCGAACCGGCACCGGGGCAGGAACGAGCAGCCGGGCGGGGCGTCGAGCATGCTCGGCGGCTGGCCGGGGATGGGCCGCAGCCGCGCCGGTGTCGCCGGCCACCGGGATCGACTCCAGCAGGCCGCGGGTGTAGGGATGGTGGGCCTCGTAGTAGGCGGTTCGGCGGTCGGCCTGCTCGACCGGCTGGCCGCTGTACATGACCATGACCTCGTCGGCGATGTCGGCGACGACGCCCAGGTCGTGGGTGATCAGCACCAGCGACATGCCCAGCTCGCCCTGCAGCCGGACCAGCAGCTCCAGGACCTGAGCCTGGACCGTCGCGTCCAGCGCGGTGGTCGGCTCGTCGGCGATGATCAGGGCGGGCTGCAGGGCCAGCGCCATCGCGATCATCGACCCGCTGCCGCATGCCGCCGGAGAACTGGTGCGGGTAGTCGTCGATCGCGCTCGGCGGGCCGCGGGATGCCGACCATGCCCAGCAGGTCGATGGCCCGGCGGCTGGCGGCCTGGCGGCTGACGCTGTCGTGGGCCCGGATCGCCTCGGTCAGCTGCCAGCCCAGCTTGTGCAGCGGATGCAGGCTGGTCAGCGGGTCCTGGAAGACCATGCTGATCCGCTTGCCGCGGATCTCGCGCAGCTGCTGGCCGGTCATGGCCAGCAGGTCCCGGCCCTCGAACCAGGCCTGCCCGGTGACATCGGCGCCGGGCACCAGGCCGATCAGCGCCTGCGCGGACACGCTCTTGCCCGACCCCGACTCCCCGACGATGCCCAGCGTCTGGCCGCGCGGCACCTGGAACTGACGCGCCGCGCACGGCGTGCACCACGCCGTCGACGGTGTCGAAGCGGACGTGCAGGTCGCGCACGTCCAGCAGCACGTCGGCCGGGACCGACGCAGGGGCGGCTTCCGACACCGCTAGCCCATCCTTCCCGAAGCCGCGTACCAGGCCTCGATCTCGTCCGGGTCGCGGGGCAGCGCCGCCGACAGCAGCTCGTAGCCGTCGGCGGTGATGAGCACGTCGTCCTCGATGCGGACGCCGATGCCGCGCAGCTCGGGCGGGAGCAGTCGGTCGTTGGCCTGGAAGTACAGCCCCGGCTCCACGGTCAGCACCTGGCCCGGCCGCCAGCGGGCCGCCCAGTGTACCGGCCTCGCGGGCCTTGCGCGCAGTCGTGCACGTCCAGGCCCGAGCATGTGGCCGCGGCGCGCACAGCGTCCAGCGCCGGTGCAGGCCGCAGTCGGGCTGCAGCGACTCCGTCCGCGCTGACCGGCAGCACGCCCGAGTCGGCTCAGGCCCTCGGCCAGCACCGGGCGCAGGCCGGGTGGAAGTCGCTTGAAGTCGGCGCCGGGCCGCAGCGCGGCGATCGCCGGCCTCCTGGGCGGCCAGGACGATCTCGTACACCTGGCGCTGCAGCGCGGTCGAACCGCCCGCTGACCGGCAAGGTCCGGGTCATGTCCGCGGTGTACAGCGAGTCGGTCTCCACCCCGGCGTCGAGCAGCAGCAGCTCGCCGTCGCCGCAGCGGCCCGTCGTTGCGGTTCCAGTGCAGCGATCGTGGCGTGCGGCGCCGGCTGGCCGCGATGGTGTGGTAGCCGGTGCCGTTGCCGGCCAGCCGCGCGCCCGGTTCCCGAACGCCCCCTCCACGTGGCGCTCGGTCAGCCCGGCTGTGCTGCCCGCGGGCGTGCCCGCAGCAGCGCCGCCACGTCGCCGAAGCCGACCGATGCTCGCGTCGATCGCGCCGCGCAGCTGGCCGATCTCCCAGTCGTCCTTGACCAGCCGCAGCTCCGAACCGATCGCCGGTCAGCTCGGCGTCCAGCTCCGGCCCGGCCGCGGTCACCTGCTGCTCGGCCTCGGCGTCGAAGCCGCGGGTGACCAGCGGCCCGGCCCGCCGCGGCCAGCGCGGCGGGCAGCTCGGCCAGCGGCGACGGCAGGCCACGCCCAGCGCCGCCGCGCGGGCCTCCAGTGACGGCCGGCCGCCGACCCACAGCTCGCCGCCCCCGCAGTCCCGGTAGAACTCGCCGTCGTCGCGCCCCGACGGCGGCAGCAGGTACAGACGTCGCCCGACGCCGAGCCCGGGTCCAGCAGCAGCACGCCGCCCGGGGTCTGGTCGCCGGTCAGCCACACGTAGTCGCTGCCCGGCCGGAACGGGTAGAACTGGTCGTCGTTGCGGCGCGGCGCCCGGCCGGCGGTCACGACCGCGGGCCGGCGCCTCGGGCAGCCGGGCGCGCAGCAGGTCGCGCCGGGCGGCCAGCCGCCCGGCGGCCGGCGCCGGCGGCAGCGGGATCTCGTCCTGGGTGCCCCAGCCGGCGGTCATGAACTCCGTGAGGCGGTCCGAGTACGGGATCGCTGAAGCTCGCCGGGCTTGAGATGCTCGGGCATGGCAGGGCCGGTCCGCGGGCCCCGCAGGCCGATTTATCGACTGGGTGACCGTCTCGGTCATGATCCGCTCAGCCAGACGTTCGTCGGGTCACAGTTCAGGCCGAACCAGAAGAAGTTGCAGCCGTGCACCGCCGAGGAGTGGAAGATCGGCCACTTCTGGACGTCGACCGGCACCACTGCCGACGTCCTTCATGGCCGCCGCGTCGGCCGCTGCCAGTCCGTGGTGGCCGCCGCGGCGCGGGTGCCGCCAGCGCCGCGTTGATGTAGCTGTTGCACCGTCGAGCTGGTGTACCCGCCGAAGTCGTTCGAGCCCGGGCCCGGCTGAGTCAGCAGCGGCACGATGGTCGAGCGGCCGTTGTTGCCGAACCAGTCCGGGACCCAGCCCGGCGGCGCGATGTCCCAGACGTCGCGCTTGCCGGTCGTCGGGTTCTCCAGGTACTTGCCGTAGAAGTCGCTACTGGCGTGGCCGGTACCAGGGTGACCTTGAAGCCGGCCGCGTCCAGGCTGGACTGCAGCGCCTGGGCCACGCGCGGCATCGGGTCGGTGGTCGAGTACAGCAGCTTCATCGCGACGCCCGGTCTGGTGCCGCCTGGGCCAGCAGCTGCTTGGCCTTGGCCGGGTTGCCGCCCCGTTGTTGTCCGGGAACGGGTTGTAGTTGGGGATGTAGCCGACGTTGCCGGGCAGGATCAGCTGCGACGTGGCCGAGCCGATGGCCTTGCCGCCGAGGATCTGCACGATGGCGTTCTTGTTGACCGCGTAGGCCACGGCCTCGCGGACCAGCTTGTTCTTCATCGGCCCGGCGTACTGGTTGAGCGTGAGGTAGGTCCGCAGCGAGGTCGACGCAGCGCCGGTCGCCGTCGGGCCGATGACCAGGTTGGGGTTCTTGCTGGTGACCAGCGACGGGCAGGTCCTGGGCGGGCGGGGTGACGTCCCATTCCATGTCGCCCGGTGCCCGCGACCAGCTGCTGCTGGACGCTGTCCTGGGTCAGGCCCTCGGTGATGGTGATCTTGTTGACGTAGGCGTGCCGGTTCGGGTCGGTCGCGGCCGACCAGGCCGGGTTGCGGGCGAGCGTGAACGACTTGCCCGCCACGTACGAGGTGATCTGCGTACGGGCCGTCAGAGATCGTGTGCTGGCGGAACTGCGGCGCTGTCGGGCACGTACTTCATGTACTCGGCCGGGCGGGCCGAGCAGAAGCCCATGGTCAGGATGTACAGGAAGTCCGGCGTCGGGCTGAGCAGGTGGAAGGTCAGCGTGGAGGAGTTCGGTCGCGACGACGCCGGGCAGGCTGTGCGAGTTCTCGTAGGACGCGATCCCCGCCACGGTGGCGGGCACCTTGGCGAAGCCCGTGCAGTAGGACGCCATGCCGACGATGGTGTTGGTGAAGTAGCCGGGCGCGCCGACCGGCGAGGCCGGGTTGCACAGCATCTTGAACTCGCGGACGAAGTCGGCCGCGGTCACCTGGCGGGCCGGCGTGGTGTCCCACTTCACGCCCGGGCGGATGTGCAGCGTGATGCGTCTTGCCGCCATCGCTGATGCCGCCGTTGGCCGTGGTCGGGATGACGGTGGCGACGTCGGGCACCACCGGCGGCGGCGCTGGCCGACGCCGTTCGGGTCGCCGTAGCTGAACAGCTGCCGGGTGAACATCCGCTCGAGCATGCTGCTCACGGTGTAGTACGCGCTGACCGTGTCCAGGTTGAAGATGTCGCTCTGGCCGAGCATGGTCAGCGTGCCGCCGCGATGCGGCTGGTTGCCGGACGACGAGCCGCCGCCCGATCCGGTGCTGCTGGGGTTGACGGTGCCCGTGCAGGCAGCCGTCAGGAAGGCGGTCGCCGCCAGTACCGCACTAGCAGCCCTCCAACGACGAAACATGCGCCCCTCCCGCTAGCTGTGGCTATCCCGGTTTCTGACCACGTCCGGGCGACGCGGTGGCAGTAATATGTCACATATCAGATGAGAGTCAAGGCGATGTAAGCCGAGATCAGAAGCGGTTTCCGATTCGACATTGATTCGTGACATTCGCCGGGCCTGGCCCCGCCGGCCCGGTAGCTGAACCGGAACTGGGCCAGTGGCAGGCTGGCTGGGAAACCCGCTGACCCCGAACAGGAGCCGAGATGGCGCGAGTTCTCTACACGGCCGAGGCGACGGTGTCCGGCGGCCGGGCCAACGGCCACGGGCGCACGACTGACGGAGCCCTGGATGTGCAGCTCCGCTCGCCCAGGGAAATGGGCGGCGAGGGCGGCGGCACGAACCCGGAGCAGCTGTTCGCCGTGGGCTACGCGGCCTGCTTCGAGAGTGCCCTGGGCGTGGTCGGCCGCCGCGAGCGGGCCGAGGTCGGCGATGTCTCGATCGACAGCCGGGTGAGCCTGCTGCCCACCGGGGACGGCGGCTTCAAGCTCGCCGTGGAACTCGACGTGACCCTGCCCCAGGTCCAGGACCCCGCCCGGGCGGCGCGGATCGTGGCCGCCGCCCATGAGGTGTGCCCGTACTCCAACGCCACCCGGGGCAACATCGACGTGAAGCTGACCGTGAACGGCCGGGACATCGGCTGAGCCGCTGTCCCGGCCGCTGTCCCGGCCGCGCTGATCTCACGCGCTCCGCGCGTCCCCGGCCCGGGCGGTGTCGAGCTGGACGTGCACGGTGAGCAGGTCAGCGCCGAAGACGCGCACGCCGATCGCGTTGTAGGCGCGCAGCGGGTGCCAGGCGATGATCTGCCGCTGGCGGGCGAGCGGGTCGTCGTCGGGGCGCACGGTGGCGACGCCGGGAACCCAGCGGTAGCGCAGCCCGATGCGCAGCCGTACCCGGACGCGGGGGTCGTGCTGGATGTTATTGACGTAGCCGGCGCGGGTGCCGTGCTCGGCGATGATCCAGAACGAGTTGCCCTTACGGCCGTTGCCGACCGGGACCCGGCGGATCTTGCCGGTACGGCGCCCGCGGGTCTCCAGGATCGCCACCCCGAGCGGGTTGATGCCGATGGCCAGGAACAGCCGCATCAGCGGGTTCATGGTGTAGCGCTGCACCGTCCGCATGAGCAGCACCTTGGCCCGGCGGCTGCAGCCGGTCAGCAGGAGCAGGCCCAGGTAGATGCCGGTCTGCACGAGCGCGGAGCGGAAGCTGCCGCCGGGCGTGATCGCGTACAGCACCCACGCCAGGGCGGTGGCGGCGAGCGTTCCGGCGAGCAGCCCGCGCGGCACGCTGAAGCGGGATCGGGACCTGGGGCCGGGCGTGGTGTCCTGGTCGGCCGCGGCCTTGTCGATCGGGACCTGGTCGATCGGGGCCTGGCCGATCGGCGTCTGGTCGGTCGGTATGGCGCTGTCGAGGGACATCATCGCTCCTGGGCGCTGGACTCTTGTTGACATGGCTATGCTAATACGACTGTGCTAATACGGCAATGCTAAATTGAGGCCGTGCCCAAAGAGGTAGATCACTCTGCTCGCCGACGCGACCTCGCCGACGCGGCCTGCCGCGTCATCGCCCGCAACGGGCTGGCCGCGACCACCCTGGCCGACGTGGCGGAGGAATCGGGCTGGTCGATCGGCTCGATCCGGCACTACTTCCCGAACAAGGACGAGCTGATCGCCTCGGCCCTGTGGCGGGTCGGGGAACGCGTCGATGAGCGGATCCGGGACCGCACCGCCGGCGGGATGACGATGAAGGACCTGCGGACCGCCGCCACCGAGCTGCTCCCCCTGGACGCCGACCGGCGCGTCGAGGCCGTGGTCCACCTGGCCTTCCTGGCCCAGGCGGCGGTCGTGCCCGCCCTGGGGGACGCCTCGGAGGGCGCCGCGCAGCGGCTCCAGGAGCCGCTGGCCGCTCGAATCGCCTACGCGGTGCAGGCGGGCGAGCTCCCGGCCGGCCTGGACGCCGAGCATGAGGCCGCGCGCCTGCGGGTACTACTCGACGGGCTGCGCCTCCAGCTCGTCACCACCCCCCGGCAGACCTCGGCCGAGTGGGCGCTGGCCGTGCTCGATGACCACCTCGCCGCCCTGGCCCAGTAGCAGCCCCGTAGCAGTCCGGCCACCCGTAGCAGTCAGGCCAAAGGAGATGCCGACGTGCCGAGCCCGGCCATGCAGGACTCGATCGACGCCCTCAGAAACCGGCAGCAGGCCAGCGCCGCCCGGCCGCCGCTGACGCTGGAGGAGCTCCGTGCCACCTTCATCCCCGGGGACCGCCTGCATCCGGTGCCTGACGACGTGCTGGTGAGCGAGGTGACCGCGGGCGGGGTGGCGGCCCACTGGCTGGCCGCCCCGGGCGCGGACGACGGCCGGGTGCTCCTGTTCCTGCACGGCGGTGGCTACGAGCTCGGGTCGGTCCGCAGCGACGGCGAGCTGGCCGTCCGGCTGGGGCGGGCCGGCGGCATGCGGATGCTGTTCCCTGAGTATCGCCTGGCCCCCGAGCATCCCTTCCCCGCCGCCATCGACGACGTCCTGGCCGCCTGGCGCTGGCTCCGCGCCGACCAGGGCCTGAGCGCACGATCAATGGCGGTAGCGGGCGACTCGGCCGGCGGCGGGCTTGCCGTGGCCCTGCTCGTGGCGCTGCGTGACGCCGGGGAGGACTTGCCCGCGGCCGCCACGCTGATGTCCCCGACGGTCGATCTGACCAGCTCGGGGCTCTCGATGACCGAGCGCGCCGATCAGGATCCGATCTCCACCCCGGCCATGCTCCGGCAGTTCGCCGCCGACTACCTGGCCGGGGCCGACCCCAGGACGCCCCTGGCCTCACCCCTGTTCGCCGCCCTGGCCGGGCTCCCGCCGCTGCTGATCCAGGTCGGCACCGCCGACCTGCTGCTCAGCGATGCCGAGCGCCTGGCCGCCGCGGCCACCGAAGCCGGGGTCGACGTCACGCTGCAGGTCGGCGAGGGCCTGCCCCACGTCTACCAGCTTCTGCTCGGCACCCCCGAGGCCGCCGCGGCCACCGAGCAGATCGGGAAGTTCCTGCGGGCCCGGGTGCCCTAGCCCGCGGGCACCTCGTGCCACAGTCCGCCGTTCAGGTTGAGGTTGTTGCCCCTGGCCTGGCCGGGGGCTGAGTCGCCGATGTAGGTGTACAGCGGATGGCCGTTGTAGGTGAGCTGGTGCGAGCCGTCGGTCCGGGTGATCGTGCCGATCTTGCCGGGCAGGCCCGAGCCGGCCGCGGCGCTGCCGGTCACCGGAGGCCAGTACGCCGCGCAGCCCCCGTAGCACTTCGACGTGGTCGGCGTGTCCGGGGCGAACGAGTAGAGCGTGAAGCCCTTGGCGTTGGTCAGCACGACCGTGCCGCCGATCGTCGTGGTCTTCAGGCCGGTGGCAGCGCCGGCACTGGGACCGGCGGGCGCCGGCGCGGGAGGAGTGGCCGCGGCGACCCCGACCCCGAGCAGCACCAGCGCGGCTACCGCCAGCCCCCCGGCGGCCACCTCGGCCACTCGGCCGATCGATGGCGGGATCTGGGCGGGGAACCGGGTCGCGGCCGCGGGCGCGACGTCAGCCGGGGCCGGGGCCAGCGCGAGCGCGGCCAGCACCACGAATGCCGCCACCTCCACGACCCCCGCGACGATGCCGGCGGTCGTGCGGACCTCCTTGAACCCGAACAGGCTGATCGAGACCGTCAGCAGGTAGCCGCCGAGAGTAGCGAGGGCGAAGCCGGCTCCGGCCGCGGCCGCCAGCCGGCTGGCGATGATCGAGCCGGCCCGGAATGACCAGCACCGCCAGTCCGAGGACGAAGGCGGCGATCACCTGCAGCAGGAACAGCCAGCCGATCGTCGGGATGGTCCGGTAGCCGGTGACGTACAAGTCCAGGTGGATCGCCGCGGTGGCGATCAGCAGGCCCGAGCCCGCCACGCGCAGGATGACTCTTCGCCAGTCAATCCCGGACGGCTCCGCGTGATCGATGACCGCTCGTGCGGCGGCCGTCATGGTGCCCGGCCGGCCCGACGTTTCCCGCGATGTCATGACGTCTGTCCGTTCTGTCGCCGTGCGTTCTGCCGCTCTGCGGCCGGTCAGTACCCGCCGCCGCCCGTGCCAGCGGAGGAGCTGCCGGATGGCGCCGCGCTACCGGAGACCGGGGCCTCGTGCCACAGGCCGCCGAACGCGTTGACGCCGTTGCCCTTGGCCTGCCCGGGGGCCGTGTCGCCGGTGAAGGTGTACAGCGGGTGCCCGTGGAAGGCGAGCTGGGTGGCACCGTCGGATCGCTTGATCATCGTGAACGGGGCCTTGACCGCGGATGCCGAAGCGGGCTTCACCGGCGGCCAGGCCGTGGCGCACGCCCCGTTGCAGTTGGATTTGGTGGACGTGTCGGGGGCGAACGAGTAGACGGTGAAGCCCTTGGCGTTGGTGAGCACCGTCACGCCGCCGACCTTCGTGGTCTTCAGGCCGACCGCGGTCGTCGAGGCCGGGGCGTTGCTGCTGCCACCGGAAGCATGGGCGGCCGTGCTCGACGAGCTGCCGCACGCCGCTAGCGCCGCCGCGGCGGCCGCGGCGGCGGGCAGGACGAGCAGCATCCGAGGATGCCGGAGAGCGCCCGGTCGGACAAATGCCCTGGTCATTGCCTTCCCCCTTACTACCTGGACCGTCTCGCTCCCCTGCACCGGGGCCCACGCCGACGGATCTTCTTAAGTCCGACGATGCCGCGCCGGCGGTGCCGGCCGCATCGTGGCGAGCCCCCGGGGTCACCACCCGGCCAGCAGGAATCCTGGCCTTCCCGCTAGCGGGAAGGGGTCCGGCCTTAGCGGGCCCCGAGGAAGGTGATCACGGCCAGGACACGACGGTGGTCCTCGTCGGCCTCGGGCAGGTTCAGCTTGGTCAGGATGCTGCGGACGTGCTTCTCGACGGTGCCCTCGGTGACCCACAGCTGCCGGGCGATGCCGACGTTGGAGCGCCCCTCGGCCATCAGTGCGAGCACCTCGCGTTCACGGTCGGTCAGCACGGCCAGCGGATCATCCTTGCGGCGGGCGGTCACCAGCTCCTGCACCAGGGCCGGGTCCACGACCGTGCCGCCCTTGGCGATCCGCTCGAGCGTGCCCAGGAACTCCGCCACGTCGGTGATCCGGCTCTTGAGCAGATACCCAATCCCCGGCCCGCTAGCCAGCAGCCCCACCGCGTGCTCGACCTCGGCGTAGGCGGACAGGACCAGGATGCCGGTATCGGGCTGCTCCCGGCGGATTACCCCGGCCGCCTCCAGGCCCTCGGTGGCATTGGTCGGCGGCATCCGGATGTCGGTCACCACCAGCTCGGGCCGGGTCTCCCGGACCAGCGTGAGCAGGTGCGGGCCGTCGCGGGCCAGCCCGACGACCGGGAAGCCGGAGCGATCGAGCAGGCTGGCCAGGCCCTCTCGGAGCAGGACATCATCCTCGCCCAGAACAACTCGCAGGCCGCTGCTCGTCATGCCTTGAATTATCGGCTAGCCCTGCTGGCCTGGGACAACGGGGTCGCGCCGTTGCATGCCGCGGCCCGCGGTGGCAGGGTCGACAACATGGCGGGGGGCCTTCGCCGGGTTTCGCTGCGCGCCTCAAGCCGCCTGCGCGAGCAGTTGCCTACGCTGGCCCGCTGGCCGCGTGGGTGGCGCGGGCGGTTCGGCGCGGAGATCGTGCTGGCCTCGATCGCCGCCGTCGCCGCCTTCGCCATCGCGGCCGCCATCGGCACCGCTGCGCGGTATCACGTGCCCGTGCCCCTGTTCAGCCTGGTCCTGCTGCTGTACGTGCTGGCCGTCGCCCGCTTCGCCGGGGTCCTGTACGCGCTCCCGGTCGGGGTCGTCACCATACTGGCGTTCGACTGGTATTTCCTGCCCCCGCTCCGTCAGCTCAACGGGGCGACGGTGCTGGTGCTGGGCCTGTTCCTGGTCATGTCGGTCATTGTCGGCGCATTCGCGACCCTGGCCGGACGCCGGGCCGCCGGATCCGAGGCGGCCCGCGGCGTTCTGGCCGACGAGCAGGCGGCGCTGCGGCGAGTAGCGACGCTGGTAGCTCGCCAGCCGTCGCGGGCGGAGGTCTTCGCGGCGGTCACCGAGGAGGTCGGCAGGCTCCTGCACCTCGACAGCGCGCATCTGGTCGCTTACCGGTCAGGCGGGACGGCCGAGGTGGTCGGGGCCTGGAGTCAGCGCGGAACGGCGGCCACCGTCGGCACGCGGATACAGCTGGAGGGGGACAGCATCGTCGTCCGCGTCCTGCGCACGCAGCGGCCGGCCCGCATCGACGAGTACCTGGCCGATAAGGGCCCGGTCGCCTCGTACGCCTACGCCATGGGCGTTCGCGCCGCGGTGGGCAGCCCGATTGTGGTCGCCGGACGGCTCTGGGGGGTCATGGTGGCCGCGGCCCAGCGACCGGCGCCGCTGCCCGCGGCCGCGGAGTCGCGCATCGGGGCGTTCTCCGAGCTGGTCGCGATGGCGATCGCGAACGCCGAAGCGCGGACCGAGATGGCGCGGCTGGCCCAGGAACAGGCGGCCCTGCGGCGCGTGGCCACGCTGGTGGCCGAGGGCGCCAGCACGGCCGAGGTCTTCGCCGCGGTTGCCGACAAGGTCTCCGAGGTGATGCACCTCCCCGTGGCCGCGGTCCAGCGGTACGACGATGACGGCCAGACCATGACCATGCTGGCCGCCTCGAGCGACCGGCCGCATCCCTTCCAGCCGGGCACGCGCTGGCCGCTGCACCCGTCAGGACTGGCCGCGCACGTGCAGCGGACGGGCCGCGCGGCCCGGGCGCAGGACTACGCCGACCGGCGGGGCTCCTTCGCCGCCGCCGCCCGCGAGCTCGGGCTCCAGCGCGTGGCCGGCGCCCCGATCATCGTCAACGGCGCCGTGTGGGGACTGATGATGATCGCCTCGACGCAGGCGCCCCTCCCCGAGGACACTGAAGATCGCCTGGCCGAGTTCACGGAGCTGCTGGGAACCGCCATCGCCAATACGCAGAGCCGCGCCGAGCTCTCCGCGTCCCGGGCCCGGATCGTCACCGCCGCGGACGAGACCCGGCGGCAGCTCGAGCGCGACCTGCATGACGGCATCCAGCAGCGCCTCGTCTCGCTCGCGCTGAAGGCGCGCACCATCGAGACCATGACTCCCCGGCCCGCCGACGAGATCCAGGGCGAGCTGTCGGTCCTGGCCCAGGACCTCGTTACCTCGCTGGATGAACTGCGGGAGATCTCGCGTGGCATTCACCCGGCCGTCCTGTCCGAGGCCGGGCTCGGCCCGGCCCTCCGAGCGCTCGCCCGGCGCTCCGCGGTGCCGGTGGTACTCGACCTCAATCTCTGCTCGCGGCTCGCCGAGCACGTCGAGGTGGCCGGTTACTACATCGCGTCGGAGGCCCTGACCAACGCCGCCAAGCACGCGCAGGCGTCGGTCGTCGACGTCCGGGTGGACGGCGGCGACGGCGCTCTTATCCTCTCGATCCACGATGACGGCATCGGAGGCGCCGACCCCAGCCGGGGCTCCGGCATCATCGGCCTCCAGGACCGGGTCGAGGCCCTGGGCGGAACGATCTCGGTACTCAGTCCGGCCGGCCGCGGAACAACCCTGGACGTCCAGCTTCCCGCCGATCCGGGTCGTCCATGATCCGCTGAATCGCGTGCGCCGACAGTTCCGGCTTCGGCAGGAACCCCCTGGCCGGGCTTTCCTCGATCAGGTCGGCGAAGTCCGCCTCCGAATGGGTCGATATCAGGATCACCGCCGCTTCGCCCTCCCGGCCGCCGTCCGCCGGGCGGCCGCTGGCCGGACCGGCGCCGGCCAGGCGCCGGGCCAGGTCGAATCCGCTCTCCTCCCCGAGCGTGATGTCGACCAGGACCACCTCCGGCCGGAGTTCCTCCGCGCACCTCAGCGCCTCCGCCGAGCTGACCGCAACGCCAATGACCCGCAGGCCCTCCTGCTCCAGGAGAACGCGAGCAGCCTGCAGGAACACCATGTTGTCATCGACGATGAGGACACTGAACGCCACACGAACAGAGTTCCAGCGCAGGCCGGGCGGCGCATTGCTGCTAGCAGGAAGACCGGCCCGGTGGCCGGTCCAGCTGCCCGGCCAGCCCGCCGAAGATGAAGTCCTGGCTGGCCAGGAAGTCGTGCGGGAAGCCGAGCGCGATCCGGCTGGCCTGGTCGAGCTGATCCAGCGCGTCGGCCGGCAGGCTGACGTCCAGGCCCGCGAGGTTATCGCCGAGCTGCTGCGCGGTCCGCGCGCCGAGGATCGGGATGACGCCGCCCCGGGCGCGCAGCCAGGCCAGGGCCACGACGGAGGAGCTGAGCCCCAGCCCGCCAGCGACGTCGGCGACGACCCCGGCGATGGCCAGGCGGCCGGGGTCCACGTCGGCAATCCGGCGCTCGACCGCGGCGCTGCCCTGGCTGGCGTACTTTCCGGACAGGACGCCCGCGCCCAGCGGTCCCCAGGCCAGGACGCCCAGGCCCAGGCCGCGGGCCATCGGGATGAGCTCCCGCTCGACCTCGCGCTGGACCAGGGAGTACTCCACCTGCAGGCCCGCGAAGGCCGACCAGCCCCGCTCGGCAGCCAGCGTCTGCATCTGCGCCGCCACCCAGGCCGGGGTGTCCGAGATGCCCAGGTACAGGACCTTGCCCAGCCGGACCTGGTCATCCAGGGCGCGCATGACCTCCCCGGCCGGAGTCACGCAGTCCCAGGCGTGCAGCCACAGGATGTCCACGTGGTCGGTCCGCAGCCGCCGCAGCGATGCCTCCAGCGCCTGAACCAGGCTCTTGCGGTGATTGCCGCCCGCGTTGAGGTCGCCGTCGCGGACGTTCAGCGAGTACTTCGTGCCGACCACGAAGTGATCCCGGTCGGCCGCCAGCAGGTCGCCCAGGATCGACTCGGCCGTGCCGTTGGTGTACTTGTTGGCCGTGTCGATGAGGGTCCCGCCGGCCTCGGCGAACAGCTCGAACTGCTTCGCGCTCTCGCCCGCCGACGCCCCCCAGCCCCAGTCGGTCCCGAAGCTCATGGTGCCCAGGGCCACCTCGCTGACCCGCAGGCCCGAGTTGCCCAGCAACGTGTAACGCATGTCCATGAGCGTCAGCCGCACGGCCGGCCCGGCGTCCAAGACAAGCTGTGATAACTGTTGGCTATGGATGCCCATCTCCGGGATCTTCGCTACTTCGTGGCCGTGGCCGAGGAGCTGAACTTCACCCGGGCCGCGGAGCGCCTGCACCTGTCCCAGCCCGCCCTCAGCAAGCAGATCCGCGGCCTCGAAGCCGCGCTGCGGGCCCAGCTGTTCCGGCGTGACCGGCGCCAGGTCGAGCTCACCGCCGCCGGGATCGCGCTGCTGGCCGTGGCCCGCGGCCTGCTCCGGGACTGGGACGACGGCGTCGCCGTGGTCCGCGACGCCGCCGCCCAGGACGCGCGGGTGCTGCGGGTCGGCACGCTGACCTCCATCGGGCGGGCGCTGTACCCCGCGATCACCGACCAGTTCGCCAAGCGGCAGCCCGGCTGGCACGTCGACCTGCACACCTGCGGATGGGGCGACCCGACCGCGGGCGTGCAGGACCGCACCGCCGACGCCGCGTTCGTGTGGCTGCCGATCGACGCCGCCGAGATCGAGACCGAGGTACTTGCCACCGAGCCGCGGTTCGTCGCCATCAGCGCCCGCCACCCGCTGGCCGACCGCCCGACCATCGAGTTCTCCGAGATCGCCGGCGAGCCCGTCGCCGCGCTGCCCGCCTCGGCTGGCTCGCAGCGCGATTTCTGGCTGGCCGTCGACGCCCGCGCGGGCCAGCCGCCGCGAATCGCCGCCGAGGTCAGCTCCGCCGACGAGAAGTTCGAGATCGTGTCGTCCGGCGCGGCGATCACGCTGCTGGCCCAGGGCAACGCCGACATCTACTCGCGGGACGGGATCGTCTGCATCCCGGTCAGCGGCCTCGAACCCGCCCGGCTGGCGGTCGCCTGGCGGCGCGGCGACCGCCGGCCCCAGGTCCGGGACTTCGTCCAGGCCTGCCGCGACGCTGCCGACGCTCAGCCGCCCAACCTTCAGGCCACCCATTCCGATTAACAGGGCTCGGCCCGGCCACGGACGTCGCCTGCCCACCGACCGTGCCCGCGTTTCCGCGGAAACGCCTTGTGCACCATTTCACAAGCCGCCCGCGGTCGCGGCCGTGCCACGATGGGATCATGGGCTCACAGCGGTTCCGCGCCGTCATCGCCGCCGGCCCTGGGGACAGCGCAGTCGTCACGATGCCGTTCGACCCGGACGCGGCGTGGGGCGCCAAGGCGAACCATCCCGTCAGCGGCACGATCGGCGGCTGCCGGGTCCGCTCCAGGCTCTTGCCGGCCGACGGCGGATGGGTCCTGACGATGGCGTACAAGCGCCTGCTGAGCATGGGCGTCGCGATCGGCGACCACGTGGACGTGGAACTGGCCCCGGAAGGCCCTCAGCGGGCCGATCTGGCCGACGACATCGCTGATGCGCTCGCGGCCAGCCCGGCGGCGGCCGCGTTCTTCGATACCCTGGCCCAGTTTTACCGCAAGGCCTATCTCCGCTGGATCGATGCGACCCGCCGTCGGCCGGACCTCCGTGCCATCCGCATCGCTGAGGTCGTTGACCTGCTCGCCTCCGGGATCAAAGAGCGGCCACGACCGTAACGTCCGGCCCCCCGTCTGGGTAGGGACTCGGCTGATCTTGCGCCCTGATTCGCGGGCGATGTCAAGATCGGCTGCGCGGCGACGACCACTAAGCGAGCGGCGTCACCGGGGCGCCGGCTGTCGAGGAGGAGAAAACATGAAGTTCCTGCTGATCATGCATATGAACCCGCAGATCTGGGACGCCCTGACCGAGGACGAGCGCAACGAGGTGATGACCGGCCACGGTGCCTTCACGGAGGCCATCCGGGAATCCGGTGAGATGCTCGGGACGACCGCGCTGGCCGACCCCGCCTCCAGCGCCGTCGTCCGGGTCCGCCAGGGCGTGCCCACGGTGAGCGACGGACCCTACCTTGAGGCCAAGGAGTACTTCGGTGGTTACTACCTCGTCGAATGCGCGAGCCGGGACCGTGCTCTCGAGCTGGCCGCGATGATCCCGGACGCCAAGGTGGAGGGGCTGGGCATCGAGGTCCGCCCGGTGGTCTTCGCGGCCGGGGCCGAAGCGTCGGAGGCGTGAGCGTTGGCGCGGCGATGAGGTTCCTGCTGAACGTGTATGCCGACCCCGCGGCCATGGCGGCGCGGCCGGAGCCCGAGCGGGACGCCGCGCGGGATCACGCGGACTTCGTGGCGGCGGCGCGGGCGTCGGGCGAACTGATCGACGCCCAGGTGCTCGCGGATCCGTCGGCCGGCGTGCTGGTGCGCGTCCGCGACGGCGAGCCCACTGTGGCCGACGGGCCCTACCTCGACTCGCCGGTTCAACTGACCGCCTGTTACCTAGTCGATTGTGAGGACCGCGACCGGGCGGTCGGACTGGCGGCGACGATCCGGGCCGCGCGCTACGACGCGGTCGAGGTGCGGCCGGTGATGCTGGCCGCCGGGATGGAGATGTGACGTGAGCGACGAGGACCTCGGTCGCCTGCTGCGTGAGCTTGCACCGCAGGTTCTCGGCGCGCTCCTGCGCAGGTACCAGGACTTCGACGCATGCGAGGACGCGCTCCAGGAAGCCATGCTGGCGGCGACGGTCCAGTGGCCGGCCGGCGGACGGCCCGACCACCCGCGGGCCTGGCTGGTCACGGTCGCGTCCCGCCGGGTCATCGACCAGATCCGCAGCGAGCGGACCCGCCGGGACCGGGAGACGTCCAGCGCCGGCCGGGAACCCGCGGACGCCATGGTCGCCCCCGGCCCCGGCGAGGAGGTCCCGGGCGACCACGACGACACCC
The DNA here is from genome assembly GCA_963730265.1 of uncultured Actinomycetota bacterium. Taxonomy (GTDB): domain Bacteria; phylum Actinomycetota; class Actinomycetes; order Streptosporangiales; family Streptosporangiaceae; genus DASUBV01. The sequence goes on along the minus strand of CAVSRG010000009.1, from coordinate 676,116 downwards.
TGACGCTGCTGTTCATGTGCTGTCATCCCGCGCTCACCCCGGCCTCGCAGGTGGCCCTGACCCTGCGTGCCGTCGGCGGCCTGACTACGGCCGAGGTGGCCAGCGCCTTCCTGGTGCCCGAGGCGACCATGGGACCGCGCATCAGCCGGGCCAAGCAGCGGATCCGGGCCGCCGGCAGCACGCTGAGCCTGCCGGAGGGGCCGGCCTACGTCGAGCGGCTGGGCGCCGTCCTGCACGTGCTCTACCTGATCTTCAACGAGGGCTACACCGCGAGCTCCGGCCCGGACCTGCAGCGAACCGACCTGGCCAGCGAGGCCATCCGGCTGACCCGGGCCATCCACGGTTCGCTGCCCGACGATGGCGAGGTGGCCGGCCTGCTCGCCCTGATGCTGCTGACCGACGCCCGCCGCGCGGCCCGCACCGACCCCGAGGGCGGCCTGGTCCCGCTGGCCGAGCAGGACCGGACCCGGTGGGACAGCGACATGATCGAGGAAGGGGCTCAGCTGGTCACCGACGCGATGCTGCGCTCGCCGCTCGGCCCGTACCAGCTGCAGGCGGCGATCGCCTCCCTGCACGTGCAGGCGCCCCGCGCGACGGACACCGACTGGCCGCAGATCAGGTTTCTCTACCAGGTGCTGTGCCGGATCGCGCCGAATCCCATGGCCACGCTCAATCACGCGATCGCGGTGGCCATGACCGACGGTCCCGACGCCGGCCTGGCCATGTTGTCGGAGCTGGCGGCCGACGATCGGATGGCTCGTCACCACCGCCTCACCGCCACCCGTGCTCACCTGCTGGAGCTGGCCGGGGATACGGCCGCCGCGCGGGAGGACTATGTGCTCGCGTCCCGCCGCACCACCAGCCTCCCGGAGCAGCGCTACCTCCGGGCCCGGGCCGACCGCCTCCCCCGCCCCGCGCCGTAGCGCCGCCGACTCCGCCACGGCCCCGCACCGCCGCCGCCCGCACCGGGGGCCGTCATGATCGCGGACATCGGTCAGCGATATCCGCTGACCGATTTCCGTGCTCATGGACCACGCTGGAGTGTGCCAACGGGGACAGCCATAGAGGGCGAGTGCCGCTGAGCGGCGATCGGCTGGCCACGCGGGCGGTCCCGGTACCTTATGGGGATGGCATCCACCGCCGTGATCGAGGCGTTCCTGGCTGAGCCGCGTAACGTCGTTGTCGCCGGGATCCGCCGCGACGGGCGGTCGCACCTGAGCCCTAACTGGTTCTGGTGGGACGGCGAGCGGTTCTATGTCTCGACCACGCGGAGCCGCGTGAAGTACGCGGTCTTCCGCCGCGACCCGCGAGCGCAGCTGCTCATTGATGATCCGGTCGGCTTCCGGGCCGTGCTGCTCCCGGCCGCCGTCGAGATCCGCGAGGACATCGCCGCCGAGCTGCCGCGCTTTCGCGCTATCCGGGAGAAGTACGGGCTGGCCGTGCCGGACGACGAGGAGCATCTGCGGGCCCTGGCGGCCGAGGGGCGGGTCCTGCTGGCCATCACGCCTGACCAGCCGCCGTCGAGCTGGACGAGCTGGGGCCTGGACTGACGGCGATGGCGCATGCTGCGCGTCAGGGAGCGGGCGAGCGCCGCGGCCGACTAGGCTCGCAGCATGATTACCGGGATGCACGCGATCGTGTTCTCCCCGCAGGCGGAGAAGGTCCGCTCGTTCTTCGCGGACGTGCTGGGCATGTCGGCCGTGGACGCTGGCGGGGGCTGGCTCATCTTCGCCCTGCCTCCGGCCGAGCTCGCGGTCCACCCGGCCGACGATGACACCACCCGCCACGAGCTGTACCTGATGTGCGACGACATCGAGGCGACCCTGGCTGAGCTGCGCGGCAAGGGCGCCGAAGTGGCCCGGGAGGTCTCCGATCAGGGCTGGGGCCTGCTCGCCGCCATCCGCTTGCCGGATGCGTCGGAGTTCCCCATCTATCAGCCCCGGCACCCCTCACCGCTCCAGTCCTGACGACGCCGCAGGAGGCTCTCCGGGGCATGCGGACAGTCACCTTCGCCGCTCCGGGCGGCCATTTCTGGGCGAGCGCGCACGAGCTGCCCAGCGACGACAGCTGAGGACACGCGCGCCCGCTCCCCCGGCCGGCCTCGCCGCTCAACTTTGCGTCACAAAGTTTTCGGGCCAGGCCCTTGACTTTGCGCCATAAAGCGGCGTCTACTTTGTGTCATAAAGTATATCGAGGGAGGCACCATGAACCCCACACCCGACACCATCGCCGCCGGGAACGGCGGCCGCTTCGACGCCCGTCAGGCCGCTGCCCTGCTGGACCAGACCACCTGGCAGGCACGCCGCACGTTCGCATCCGGCCTGCCGCTGCTGTGGATGTTCCGGGCGGTCGTCGCGCTGGTCGCCTTCGGCGGCTTCTGGCTGTCCGTGCGCGGCCACCACGACCCCTACTCCGGGCCCAGCGGCTGGTCGGTGCCCGTCGCCGGCGTCCTCGTGGCCATCAACATCGTCTGGAGCACGGTGGCGATCAGGCGGGCTGGGGCCTGGCGTGAGCGGGCCCGCCCAGCGCAAGAAGCAAGCCTGGCTGGGCGTCATGCTGGTGGCCTGGATCGCCGCGTACGCGTTCACGGTGCCGCTGTACCACGGCGCAGCCCACCAGGTCTGGGGGCTGTACCCGGCCAGCGCACCGCTGATGTTCATCGGCCTGCTCGGCGCGGTCACGGCGGCCGCGCGGAAGGACCGGACCATGGCCGTCACCACCTCGGCCATCGCCATCATGGCCGCGGTGGCCGGCTTCGGCGGGCCTGCCGGCGCGTGGCTGATCATGGGCATCGGCCTGAGCGCCACGATGCTGAGCGCCGCGGCGTTCAGCGCCTGGCAGCAGACCCGCTGGATGGCCCGGCCATGAGCACCGACGAGCTCGACCCGCTGATCCACGTCCCGACCCGCCTGAAGATCGTCGCGACGCTGGCGGCGCTGCCCGACGGCGACGCCCTGTCCTTCACCCGGCTGCAGGACCTGATCGGGCTCACCCCCGGCAACCTGATCGCCCACCTGCGCAAGCTCGAAGGCGCCGACTACGTCAGCAGCCTGAAAGCCAGCACCGGGACGGTGTCCATCACCACGGTCACCCTGACTGGCCTTGGCCGCCTGGCCCTCGGCAGCTACACCCGGGCGCTGAGCGACCTGCTCGGCGGCCTGGACGCAGACGGAACGTCCGGCCATGACCATCGACGTACCTGACCCGCTGATCCACGACCCGGAGCGGCTGCGCGTCGTCGCGACCCTGGCCGTGCTGCCTGCCGGCGACGCGCTGTCCGTCACCCGGCTGCAGGACATGATCGGGCTGCCACCCGGCAGCCTGATCACCTGTCTGCGCCTGCTGGGGCGCGGCGGATACGTGCGGACGGAAAAGACCGGCGTTGGCCGGGCGACGGCCAGCATCGCGCTCACCCGCCAGGGCCGGGCCGCGCTGGATCGCTACCTCACCGATCTGCGGCAGCTGCTCCAGGTGTCCGGCGAGAATCGCCAGGCCCCGGCGCCCGGCCTGCGCGCGGGCGATGCCGATCGCGACGCCGCTGCTGCCGCCCTCGCTGAGCACTACGCGCAGGGCCGGCTGACACTCGATGAGCTCGGCGCGCGGCTGGAGGCGGCGCTGACCGCTACCACCCATGGCCAGCTGTCCGAGGCGATCCAGGACCTGCCGCGACGGGTAGCTGGTGAACCGCTGGCCAGGGCCGGGCGGACGCGCCGGCATAGCCTGAGGCGTGATTACCTGAGGCGTGATTACTTGCGTCGTTGAGTACGTGATCGATCCGGCCAAGATCGACGCCTTCGAGCGCTTCGGCCGCCGGTGGATGGAGCTGGTCGATGCGCATGGCGGTACGCATCACGGCTACTTCCTTCCGGCCGAGGGGGCCAGTGACAAGGCCCTGGCCCTGTTCAGCTTCCCGAGTCTGGCCGCGTACGAGCAGTACCGCGCGCTGTTCGGCGCCGATCCCGACTTCGTCGAGGCCGACCGCATCCGGGACGAGAGCAACTGCGTCCTCCGCTACGAGCGGACCTTCATGCGCCCGCTCCTGCCCGGCCGCTGAAGGTGCCCGCCGATCACCCGATCGGCGGGCACCCCGGCCCGGCCCGCGCGGTCAGCCGCTCAGGTCAGCGCGGCGGACGCGGATCATGACGGCCGCGACCACCAGCATCAGCAGCGAGATCGCGGCGGCGACCAGGAAGGCCCGGTCGAAGCCGGCGGCCAGCGCGTGACTGATAAGCGCCGGCGCCGCCCGGGGGCCTGGGCGCGCAGCGCGTGTTCGGCGACCACCGTCCAGGCCACGGTGCCCAGCACCGCCAGGCCGATGGAGCCGCCCACCTGGCGGCCGGTGTTGAGCAGGCTGGAGGCCACCCCGGAGTCCGCCTCGGCGACGCCGGACAGCGCGACCAGGGACAGCGGCACGAACAGCAGGCCGAGCCCGGCCCCGATGACCAGGACCGGCCCGAGCAGCCCGCCCGCGTACGTTCCGTGCTCGGTCAGCCGGGACAGCCAGAACAGGCCGCCGGCGCTGACCGAGGCGCCGGCCAGCAGCAGCGGACGCGCGCCGATCCGGGACACCAGCCGGGTGGCGGCGACGGTGGCGACGAGCATCGCGACGGTCAGCGGCAGGAACGCAGCCCCGGCCCGGAGCGGGGAGTAGCCCCACACGTCCTGCACGAACAAGGTGAGGAAGAAGAACACGCCGAACAGGGCGGTTCCCGACGGCGAGCATCATGAGGTTCGCGCCGAGGCGGTCCCGGCTGCGCAGCAGCCGCGGCGGCACCAGCGCATGGCGGCTGCGCGCCTCGATGATGACGAACGCCGCCAGCAGGACAACGCCGGCCGCCAGCGAGGCAACCACCCGGCGTTCGCCCCAGTGGGATGTCCCGTCGGGGCTGGTGGCCGCGTTGGACAGGCCGTAGACGAGCGCGGCCACCCCGCCGGTCCCGGTGACGACGCCGGTCAGGTCGAGCCGGCCCGGCCGGCGCGCGCGTGCCGGGCAGCACGGCCAGGGCGGCGAGCGCGGCGGCGATGCCGATCGGCACGTTGACGAACAGCACCCACCGCCAGGAGGCGTACGTGACGAGCAGGCCGCCGGCGAGCAGCCCGACGGCGCCGCCGGCCACGCTCATCGCGGCGTACACGCCCATCGCCCGGTTGCGGCGCGGGCCCTCGGGGAACGTCGTCGCGATCAGCGCCAGCGCGGTCGGGCGCGACGATCGCGCCGCCGACGCCCTGCACGGCGCGGGCGGCCAGCAGCCACGCCTGGGAGGTGGCCAGCCCGCCGGCCAGGGACGCGGCCGAGAACAGCAGCAGGCCGGTGATGAACATCCGCCGCCGGCCGAGCAGGTCACCGGCCCGGCCGCCGAGCAGCAGCAGGCCGCCGAGGGCCAGGGCATAGCGTTGACCACCCACTCCAGGCCGCTGTCGGAGAACCTGAGGGCGGTCTGGATGTGCGGCAGCGCGACGTTGACGATGGTCGCGTCGAGGACGACCATCAGCTGGGCGGTCGCGATGACCAGCAGCGCCACCCCGAGGTGGCGGCCGCCGGGCGAGGTGCGGGCGGTGTCCGGTGCGGAAAGTGTCGTTGCCATGCCGTCGATGCTGGCGGCCGGACCGGGTCGGCGTCGTCGCCCGCAGGAAGCGACTTTTAGCCTGGTCAGTCGGGCTGCTGCGAGACGCCGGCTACCGCCGCGGGGAGTAGCCGGCAATCGCTACCGGGGGCGGATGCGCTCGCGGGCCGGACGCGTACGCTCGGAGAATGCGCACTGAGCGGGGCCGGCGAAGGTTCTACGCGGCGGGATGGCTGATCTCGGCGGGCGTCATGGTGGTGACGGCCCGGATGTGGCAGCTGCACGTCCGCGAGGTCGAGCAGCGGGCCGATGAGGCGGAGCGGACCAGCGACGAGGCCGCCCAGCGCCGGGCGATGGAGGAACGGCTGCGGATCGCCCGCGAGCTGCACGACTCCCTGACCCACAGCATCTCGGTGATCCAGGTCCAGGCCGGGGTGGCCGAGCACCTGGCCCGCAAGCGCGGCGAGGAGGTGCCGCCCGCGCTGGCAGCGATCCAGGAAGCGGGCACGGACGCCGCGCGGGAACTGCGCGCGACGCTCAGCGTGCTGCGCAGCACCGAGGACGGCGACGGCAGCGGCCTAGGCCAGCTCGACCGGCCTGGTGGCCGCGCTCGCGGGCGGCCGGGCTGCCGGTGACGGTGACCGTGACCGGTGCCGAGCGGCCCCTGCCGCCCGACGTGGACCAGGCGGCCTACCGGATCGTGCAGGAAGCGCTCACCAACGTGAGCCGGCACGCCGGCCAGGCGTGCGCGTCGGTGCGCCTGCACTACGCGCCCGGCGCCCTGACGGTCCAGGTCGACGACGACGGCCAGGGCCACAGCACGCGGCCGGTGCGCGGCCCCGGCCTGGGCCTGGTCGGCATGCGGGAGCGGGTGTCCGCGCTCGGCGGCCGCCTGTCGGCCGGGCCGCAGGACGGCCGCGGCTTCCAGGTCCGCGCCGAGCTTCCCGCGCCGGCCGCGTCGTGATCAGGATCCTGCTGGCCGACGACCAGGCGCTGATCCGCAGCGGCATCCGGTCGCTGCTCGACGCCGAAGACGACATCGAGGTGGTCGCCGAGGCCGCCGACGGGCAGCAGGCGGTGGAGCTGGCCGCCGAGCACCGCCCGGACATCGCGCTGATCGACATTCAGATGCCGGTACTCGACGGCCTGGGCGCCACCCGGCAGATCGTCGCGGACGAGCGACTGGACAGCGTGCGGGTCGTGATCCTGACCAACTTCGGGCTCGACGAGTACATCTTCGCCGCGCTGCGGGCGGGCGCGAGCGGGTTCCTGCTCAAGGACACCCAGCCTGCCGAGCTGCTGCAGGGGCTGCGGATCGTCATGCGCGGCGAATCGCTGCTGTCCCCGGCGGTGACCCGCCGCCTGATCGGCGAGTTCGTCGCCCGGCCGCCGGACGCGGTCGCCGCGGCCGGGATGGAGACCCTGACCAGCCGGGAACGCGAGGTGGTGGCCCTGGTCGCGCACGGCCTGTCCAACGACGAGATCGCCGGCGCCCTGGTGCTCAGCCCCGCTACCGCCAAGACCCACGTCAGCCGGGCGATGATCAAGCTCGGCGCCCGCGACCGCGCGCAGCTCGTCGTCTTCGCCTACCAGACCGGCCTGGTCACCCCGCGCGCCGCCGGGCCGGCCCCCGGCCGTTACCGGTAGCCCGCCAGCCAGGCGCAGCCGACGCAGGCGGCCCGGATGACCCGCCCGAGCCATAACCGATATCCCTAACAAGGGAACCCTGAGCCGCTCCCGCCCGCCGGCCCCACGTCCTTCCGGGCCAGACGTTCGCTCCGTATGCTATAGCGTTTATGGGACGACTTGATCAGCGTGTGGTGCTCGTCACCGGAGCCACGTCCGGGATCGGCAACGCTATCGCCCGGCGCTGCGTCGCGGAGGGCGCGCGCGTGCTGGCCACCGGACGGGACCAGGCGCGCCTGGCCGACCTGGCCGCGCTCGGCGGGTCGGTGGCTGTCTACGCCGGTGACCTGCAGCGAGCCGGCCGCCGCGGACGAGTGCGTCGCGGCGGCCGTCGCCGCGTTCGGGCGGCTCGACGGGCTGGTGCACGCGGCCGGGGGCATCCGCCGCCAGGAAGACCTCCGTGAGACGACCGACGAGCAGTGGGCCTGGATGATGAGCGTCAACCTGGACGGAACCTTCCGGCTGGCCCGGGCCTGCCTGCGCGTGATGGTGCCCGGCGGCGGGTCGATCGTCCTCGTGGGCAGCCAGCTGGCCCAGGTCGGGGCGCCGGGCTACGCGAGTTACTGCGCCAGCAAGGGCGCGGTCGAGTCGCTGGTGCGCGCGCTGGCGGTCGACTTCGGGCCGTCGGGAGTCCGGGTCAACGCACTGTCCCCCGGCGTGGTGGCGACCCCCATGGCGTACGTGGACCGGCCCGACTTCGACGACCAGGTCGAGACCATGGCATCGCGCCTGCCGCTGCGGCGGATCGGCCAGCCCGACGACATGGCGGGGCAGGCCGTGTTCCTGCTGTCGGACGACAGCAGGTGGATGACCGGGCAGAGCCTGGTGGTGGACGGCGGCTACACCGCCCAGTGAGCGAGGGCCCGGCCGGCGATCGGGGCCTCAGCAGGTCACGAAGCTGGCCACGACCCGCGTCTCCAGTCGGCCGCGGCCATCCAGCCACCGCGCGTCGCCGTCGGCCACCGCCTGCTCGAGGTTCCCCCCGGCCGTCCACGGCTCGACGCCGAGTCCGTACGCACCGCGCAGCGGCATCGCCCCGGCTCCGCCGAACGGCTGCCACGCGATGATCCACCGGAACACCGCCGGATCCCAGTCCAGCCGGAAGCCCAGGCCGAGGGCCTGGTTGTCGACCTGGACCCAGCCGGCTTCCAGGTCGGTCAGGTAGACGTCGTCGTGGCTGCCCGCCTCCGGCCCCGGCAGGCGCGTCAGGTCGGCCTCGCCGCCCGCGCGCAGCCGCGCCATCGGCCAGGCGCTGCGCTGGCCGGGGACCAGGCGGGCGGTGTCCTCCCAGGGCTGCGGCGGCGTGATGATCGTGCCGGCCGGCGCGCGCAGCTCAGCCCCGGCCGCGACCAGCGGGGCGCCGAGCACGCAGTGATGCCCCCAGGTGAACGGGACCCGCTCCCCCGACAGGTTGGTGACCCGCTCGTCGAGCACCAGCTCGCGGGCGCCGTGGCGCAGCCGCATGAGCCGCTCCAGCCGCAGCGGGAGCTGACGGCAGTCCACCGAGAAGCGCACCGCGATCTCCGCGCCGTCGTCGGCCTCGACGGCGACCGACCAGGGCAGCGTGGCCACCTCGCCGTGGAACGGGAGCTCGACGGCCCCGTGGCGGCAGGCGTCGTTGGTGTTCGGGAACAGCTCCTGCCACGTTCCCTCGTAGTTCTCCAGGAACGCCGCGCCGTCGCTGCCTTCGCGCGGCGGGGCGCCGGGGGCTGCAGTCCCCACGGCGCCTTGAACAAGGGATCGACACCCGTGGCCAGGTCGGTCAGCTGGTAGATGTCGGCGCCCTTGCCCGGCAGGACGGTCACCGACAGCGCGTCGGTCGTCAGGCGCAGGCCGGGCCAGCCGCTGATGACGGCCTCGGTAACCCCTCGTGGCGGCGCTGCCATGTGCCCTCCCTGACGACTTGACGCCTTCAGATGCTATAGCGTTTACTTCAGGCATGGGATCCGGGGCGGCGGTAGCCGTGGTCACCGGCGCGGCCAACGGCATCGGCGCCGCCGTGGCGCAGCGCCTGCGCGAGGACGGCTTCGCGGTGGCCGCGGCCGACGTCGAGCCGGTCGAGCCGGCCGACGGAATCCTGCCCTGCGCCCTGGACGTCGCCGACATCGAGGCCCACGATCGCCTGCTCGACCGGGTCGAAGTCGAGCTCGGGGCCGTGACCGCGCTGGTCAACGTCGCGGGCATGTTCGTGCCGGAGCGGCTCGAGCAGCTGACCCTGGCCGCTTGGCGCCGCCAGCACGCCGTGATGCTGGAGGGGCCGGTGTGGCTCTCCCGCGCGGCCGGGCTGCGGATGGCGGCGCGCGGCTCGGGCCGGATCGTCAACGTGACGTCGGTGCACGCCAGCAACGGGGAGCTGGCGTCGCTCGCCTACGACACGGCCAAGGCGGGCCTCGAGGCGGCCACCCGGAGCCTGGCCATCGAGCTCGGTCCCGCCGGGGTGCTGGTCAACTCCGTGGCCCCCGGGTTCACGCGGACCCGGATGTCGGTCGTTGACGGGGTCGACGAGCTGGAATCGGAATGGTTCCGGCAGATCTATCTCGACCATGGCCGGCTGCCATTGCGCCGGGCCGCGGAGCCAGCCGAGATCGCGGCCACCGTCAGCCATCTAGTCTCCCCCGGTAACACCTACCTGACGGGCCAGCGGATCGTCGTCGACGGCGGCCTGCTCGTCACCTTCTGAAAGGGAGATCTGGATGACCATGCTGCACCACACTGGGCTAACCGTCTCCAACCTCGACCAGTCCCTGCGATTCTGGCGGGACGCCATGGGGATGCAGGTCATCTTCCAGCAGGAGAAGAAGGGCGGGTACCTGGAGACCATCGTGGGCGAGCCCGGTGCGCACGTGCGCATGGCCCATCTCGCCTTTGACGGCGAGGGAACAAGGATCGAGCTTTTCGAGTACGTGTCCCCCGCGGCGGGCCACCATATCCAGCGCCCGGCCGACGTCGGCTTCACGCACATCTGCGTGGCCTGCGACGACATCGAGGAGCGGCTGGAGCGGCTGGTCGCGGCGGGCGGGGTGCCGTTCACCGGCCCGGTCCTGGTCGACACGGGCGCGAACGCCGGGGGCCGCGGGCTGTACCTGCGCGACCCCGACGGGCACGTGGTGGAGCTCTTCGAGCAGGCCGGCGGCGTGAGCCCATTTGATCCGCTCGATATCGACTCGACGCCGTTTGGCGCACCCCTGGTGCCGCGGCTGCCGATCCGGCTGCGGCAAACGGAAATTCTGACCATTGTCTACCGCACATCCGCGGAGGCCGCGGAATCGCTGCTGCCCCAGCCGCTGCGGCTGGCGTCTGACCTATGCCTGCTGCACGTCTACCACATGCACGACGCCGAGTGGTTCGGCGTATATTGCGAGTCGGCGTGGCAGATTCCCGTGCTCCTGCCGGACGGCGGCGACGCGGTTTACTCACCGTTTCTGGTGCTGGGATCGGACGGCGCCGTGGCGGCGGGCCGGGAGGCTTACGGGCAGCCGAAGAAGGCCGGACAGGTCCGGCTCGCGCCTAACGGGGATCTCCTGGTCGGGGTGGTGGAACGCAACGGCATCGACGTCGCGACCGCGACGATGTGCTGGAAGCAGCGAGCCGCGCAGGGCAGCGAGCTCCGTGACCTCGTGCCGGGAGCGGACCTGAACGTCAACCTGAGGGTGCGCCAAGAGGAGGAAGGCGTCGTGAGCCGCGAGCTTGTGACCAGGCGCTTCGCCGACGTTGTCGAGCACGAGGCGTGGGCCGGCCCGGGCACGCTCGAGCTGCGCCCCAACGCCCAGCTCCCCGTCCACCTGCTGGCGGTCCGGGAGGTCGTGCTCGGCCTGCACCGGAGCATCGACCTGACGCTGGCCCCCGGCCGCATCATTCACCGGTACGGGACCGCGTGAACGCCACCGGCCCGCTGCCCGATCAGAGCCTGGCCGACGCCGTCGCGGAGCGGATCCGGACCGCGATCTGGAACGGCGAGTACGCGCCCGGCGACCGGCTGGTTGAGCGGCGCCTGGCCCATGAGTTCGGCATCAGTCACATCCCGCTGCGCGAGGCCCTGGCCCGGCTGACCGAGGAGGGCCTGGTCGAGCGCCTCCCGCGGCGCGGCGCCAGGGTGGCCAGCCTGACGCCGCGGATGCTGGAGGAGGTCTCGAGCCTGCGGGTGGTCCTGGAGCAGTTCGTCATCCGGCGGCTGCAGGGCCGGTTCACCACCGAAGCACACGACGAGCTGCAAGTCATCGTCGACCGGATGACCGAGGCGGCCGAGGCTCATGACCTGGTCCGCGTGCACGAGCTGGACCAGCAGTTCCACCAGCGCCTGTGGGAGCTCACCGATCATGGCCTGCTGGTCGAGCTGGCCGCGCAGATGCGCAGCCGCACGTCGCATTTCTACCGCGCCGCCGCCGCCTCGCTCGGCAGCGACGAGGTACGCCGCCATGCGGACACCCATCAGCACCTGCTCGACGTGATCGCGTCGGGCGACCGGAGGGCGGCCGAGCGGGCCATGAAGCAGCACGTGGAGCAGGCCGCGCAGCGCATCGCCGATGCGCGGCTCACCCGGACGGAGGAGGCAGTAGCCGATGGCGACTGAGCCGACTGTTGTCATCACCGACTCTGACCTCGGCTCCGATGCTGACGAGCAGGTGCTGCGTGCCGCGGGCTTCACGTCCGTGCGCCTGCAGGCGACGACCGAGAGCGAGATTCTCGCCGGGGTGGCGGCGGCCGACCCCGACGCACTCGTCGTCCAGTGGGCGCGGGTGTCGGGCGCGGTACTCGACGCGGCGCCGCGGTGCCGGTTCGTCAGCCGGCTGGGCATCGGGTACGACATGATCGACGTGGCCGCCGCGACGGAGCGCGGGGTGGCCGTGGCCAACACCCCGGACTACTGCGTCGACGAGGTGGTGTCGCACACTCTGGCCATGGCGCTCTGGCTGCTGCGGGGCCTGGGGCGGTTCGACGCGGCCGTCCGGAACGCTCAGTGGAGCGCCACGAAGCCCTGGCCGCTGGCCTGCCGGCCGTCAGCCGCGACCATCGGGGTGGTGGGGCTGGGCCGCATCGGGAGCCGGGTCGCCCGGCAGGCGGCCGCCCTCGGGTTCGAGGTGCTGGCCTGCGACCCCTACGCCGAGGCGCCGCCCGGCGTTCCGCTGCTCGGCCTCAGCGAGCTGCTGCGCCGCAGCGACCTGATCACGCTGCACGCCCCGCTCACCAACGAGACCCGGCACCTGATCCGGGCCGAGACGATCGGGCTGATGCGCCCGGGCGCGCTGCTGGTGAACACCTGCCGGGGCGGCCTGGTCGACGAGACCGCGCTCGCCGACGCGCTGTATGAGCAGCGGCTCGCAGGCGCCGCCCTCGACGTGTTCGAGACCGAGCCGCTGCCCTCGGCCAGCCCGCTGCGGGCGCTGCCCAGCGTGCTGCTCAGCCCGCATGCCGCCTGGTACTCGCCGACCAGCCTGGCCGAGCTGCCGGTGCAGGCGGCCCGCCAGGTGGTGGACTTCCTGGCCGGCCGACCCGTGTCGTCGATCCTCAACCCGGACTACGCGCAGCACGCCCGGGCGCGTTCGGGCGGCGACGGCCCTCGCGCGGTGGCCCCGGCGCCCTGAGGTTCACTGCTCCGGCAGCGTCTCCAGGATGTAGAGGTTCGCGGTCAGTCCGCCGTCCACCCGCAGCTCGGTGCCGGTGATCGCCGAGGCATGGTCGGAGGCCAGGAACAGGAACGCCTGGGCCACCTCGTCGGTGCGCACCAGGCGCCGGATCGGCACCCGGTCGAACGAGCCGTTGAGGTAGCTCATGAGCTCCGGCCCGACCGCCTTCTCCGTCATCGCCGTGTGGGTGAACCCCGGGCTGACGCAGTTGGAGCGGATCCCGTACCGGGCCAGTTCCACCGCCATCGTCCGGCTGAGCCCGAGCAGCCCGGCCTTGGACGCGTTGTAGGCGGCGAACGGGCCGTCGGCGCCCGAGGCGTCGATGGACGCGGTGTGCAGGATCACGCCGCCGCCGGCCCGGGCCATCTGCCGGGCGACCGCCTGGGCCATCAGGAACGCGCCGGTCAGGTTGGTGTCGATGACCGCCCGCCAGCGGGCCCGGTCGATCTCGAGGAACGGCGTGTCATCGTCGATGGCCGCGTTGTTGATGAGCACGTCCACGCCGCCCCAGCGCTCGGCGGCGCGGGCCACCACGGCATCCACGGCCGCCTCGTCGGTGACGTCGCACTCGGCCTGCCAGGCCTGGCCGCCGGCCTGCGTGATCTGGCCGACCGTGTCGGCCAGGTCCGAGCCCGTGCGGCCGACCGCGAGCACGTCGGCGCCCTCGGCGGCGAAGGCGCGCGCCGTGGCCTGGCCGATCCCCCGGCCCGCGCCGGTGACGATGACCTTCCGTCCGGGGAACCGGCTCAACTAGGGACCGCCTCGTCCGGCTGCTGCTCGGTCTCCGTGAACCCCTGCGGCTGGCCCAGCCGACCGGTCCGGCGGATGCCGATGACCGTGAACACCACGGCGAGCAGGACGGCCAGGCCGCAGGCGACGCTGATCGAGGTCTGCAGCTGGAAGCTGGTCGCGTTCAGCACGAACGTCTGGAAGAAATTCTTGTAGAAGATGTAGCAGTTGATCGCGATGCCGAGCACCGGCAGCACCAGGTTGGTGATCGGGTTGATCTCGTTCCGGTGGAAGCGCCGGTGGTAGAAGATGTTCGCCACGCAGGTGAGCGTGTACGGGATCAGGATGAAGAACACGTACGCCTCGCCGATCCAGCCGAACGCCAGCAGCGGGTTGCGCTGCTGGTACAGGCTGATCAGGATCGGCAGGACCACGCAGCAGCCGAGGACCAGCAGCTGCGCGTTCCACGGCGTCTTGTTGCGGTCGGTCCGCGCGAACGCCCGCGGCGCCAGGCCCTCGCGGCTGAGCGCGTAGAGCTGGCGGCTGGCGGCCAGCGAGATCGCGCTGAAGGCGGCGAACACGGCAGTGAACCCGGTCAGCGGGACCAGGATCTTGAGCCAGCTCACGTAGTGCCCGGCGACCAGGTAGATCGGCGTGAACTGCCCCGACGCCACGTAGTGGGCCATGGTGCTGGCCGGGACCGAGTTGACGATCCCGAACGAGGTGAACACCCAGTACAGCCCGGCCCCGACCGTCACGTAGATGGTCGCCCTCGGCACCAGCGAGCGCGGCGTCCTGGTCTCCTCGGCCATCGGCGCGACGATGTCGAAGGCCGCGATGGCCAGCACGGCGAACAGCAGGGCGTTGAGGAAGCCGGTCCACCCGGCGGTGGCGGCAGAGGGATTCAACGGCTGCCAGGTCAGGTTCCCGTTGATCCCCTGCTTGATCAGGATGTACAGGCACAGCAGGGCGACGAAGCCGGCCTCGATGGTGATGAACAGCCCGACGATGCGGGCCGAGATCCGGATGTCCTTCTTCGTCATGTAGCCGACGACCAGGATCGGGATGAGGCCCGCCAGCGTGGCGGTGGTGTAGCTGGTGTGCACGCCGAAGTAGTTCAGGAACGAGTTGAAGAACAGCCCGAACATGACCGGCTGCAGGATGCAGCCCACGATGTAGGCGATGACCAGCACCCAGCCCAGCCAGACCCCGAGCGGCGGGGTGGTGGCCTCCCAGAGCCAGGTCAGCGTCGCGCCCGTGGACGGCCGCCGGCTGTTCATGATCGCGTAGCTGGCGGCCGTGGGCAGCATCGCCACCGTCACCGCGGCGAACGCCAGCGGCACCACCGGACCGGTGATGCCCTCCATGATGCCGAAGTTGAAGTACGCCGTCAGGGCCAGGCCCATGTAGGCGATGCCCATGATCACCAGGCCCCAGAGCCCCAGGGCGTTCTTGTTGAGGCTGCTCTGCTCGCCCGGCACCGTGGCCGGATCCTGCCCGGTCGTTCTGGCCATCGCGTCCTCCCCAGTACGAGAGCCGGCCTGTCGCTGGACCCGTCCAGCCGTAGCCCAGCGGGCAGCGGTGGTTGAATCAAACGCTATAGCATCTGCGGTGTCAAGGGTCAGTCAAGCGTCAGTCAGGTGTCAGTCCGGGTCAGCCGGAGCTCGGGACCGCCCAGCCCATGGCGCTCCAGCCGCCGTCGGCGCACAGCGTGGTGCCGGTGACGAACGAGGAGTCCTCGTCGCAGGCCAGGTACAGCACGGCTCGGGCGATCTCGTCCGGCTCGCCGAACCGGTGCATCGGGGTGCGGGCCCGGTAGGCGACCACGTCGATGTCTCCGTCATCGATGCCCTTCTGCACCAGCGCGGTCCGGGTCACCCCCGGCGCCACGGCGTTGACCCGGATGCCCCGCTCGGCCCACTCGATCGCCAGCACCTGGGTCATGGCCACCACCGCGGCCTTGGCCGCGCAGTAGGCCAGCCGCTGCGGGAACGCCTCCCAGGCGTTGATCGAGGCGATGTTGACGATCGTGCCGTGGCGGCGGTCGAGCATGTGCTGGCCGACGATCTGCGAGCACAGGAAGACGCCGGTCTGCATGACGCCGATCGACGCGTTCCAGTCCTCGTCGGAGAGGGTCTCTGACGGGCCCATCAGCGCCAGGCCCGCGTTGTTGACCAGGATGTCGATCCGGCCGTGCGCGGCCAGGACCTCGGCCACCGCCGCCTGGACGGCGGCCCGCGAGCTGACGTCGCAGGCATGCCCGGTCCCGCCCAGCCGCCCGGCCGTCTCGGCCGCGGCGGCGCCATCGAGGTCCAGGATCGCGGTCGTCGCGCCCTCGGCGGCGAACCGCGTCGCGATGGCCTCTCCGATGCCGCGCGCGCCGCCGGTGATGACGGCGATCCGGTCAGCCAGCTTCATCCATCTACCTCCGTCGTTCCGGCAGCTCGCCCCGGCCGGGGCCTACCCATGGTGCGCCATATGCTATAGCGTTTTGGTGGAACCGTGCCAGACGCGCGCCGCCCGGCGGGCGGCCCGGGCACCGGACCCGCGAGGAGGAAGCGTGGAGCCAGCCGGCCGGCCAGCCAGAGCAGTCCGTCGTCAGCGACCGGATCACGATGCCGCCCCCCGTGCCGCGGCTGCAGCGGGTGGCGGAGTGGATGATGGCCAGGGACCTCGACGCGCTCGTCGTGACCGGGCCCGCGCTGGTGACCTGGATCACGGGCTACTCCCGGTACTACGGCGGCCCGGCGGCGGCCGTCCTCACCCCGGCCGGGGACCGGACCCTGGTCGTGCTGCGCGACGAGGTCGCCGTCGGCCGAGCAGATGTCCGCGGCGCAGGCGGTCGTCGGCTTCTCCGAGCGAGGCTTCGGGCTGGAGCTGAACCCCATCCCGCTGCTGGTGGATGAGGTGCTGAAGGTGGGCGCCGTGGCCGCGGCGGCCCGGATCGGCGTGGCCGGCGACTTCGGCTCGGCCGTGGCCGCGGCCGCCACGATGCCGGCCGTCGAGGGTGACGCCGACCTGCACGAGATGAGCCTGGTCAAGGACGCCGACGAGCTGACCAGGATCTTCCGCAGCTACGAGCTGTGCTGGCTGGCTCACGCCGCGGTGGCCGAGGGCACCGCGGCCGGGGCGTCCGAGATCGAGATGTTCAGCGCCGCGCACCACGCGGCCCAGGTCGGCTACGGCTCGCCCGTCGAGTTCGGCGCCGACCTGCTGGCCGGCCGGAACACGGCCGAGGTGTGCGCGCCGGTGGCCATCGCCGGGCCGGCCGGGCGGGGCCGGGCGAGCCGGTGGTCGCCGACCTGAGCGTCGGCGCGGGCGGCTACTGGGCCGACACCTGCCGCACCTACGTCAACGGCCACAGCGACGAGGTCGACGAGATCCGCGCCCAGCTCTACGCGATCATGGACGCCGCGGCCGCGGACCTGCGCACCGGCGCCAGCGGCGCCGACGTCTTCGGCGCCATCTCCGGCGGGATCGCGGCGGCGTGGCCGGACGGCGAGTTCCCCCATCACGCCGGCCACGGCGTCGGGCTCAGCGTGTTCGATGACCCGCACCTGATCCCGGCCGACAGACGGCCCGTGCAGAGCTGGATGGTGATGGCCATGGAGCCCGGCGTCTACCTGCCGGGCCGGATCGGGGTCCGCAACGAGAACCTCTTCCTGGTCACCCCGACCGGCGCGGTCGAGCTATCCCAGGCCATGGCCCGGCCGCTCAGCCCGCAGGCGCTGGCCGCCTGGCGCCGCTAGCCAGGGCCCGGCGCCGCCAGACCGGCCCTCCGACCGGGCTAGAACATGATCTGGCCGCCGTCGATGTTGATCGCCTGGCCGGTCAGGTAGCCGGCCTCGGACGACAGCAGGAACCAGATGACGCCCGCGCACTCCTCCGGGCTGCCGGTCCGGCCGAGCGGGATCGTCGCGTTGCGGGTGCGGCTCATCTCCTCCGGCGCGATGTGCCGGAACTCCGCCACCTTCTCGAGGACCTGCGCCTGCATCGGGGTGTCGATGATGCCCGGCACGACGGCGTTGACCCGCACGCCGCGCGGCGCGAACGCGTGGGCGAACGACCGGGTGATGCTGAGCACGGCCGCCTTGGACGACGCGTAGACCGCGCACTCGATCGTGGTCGAGATCTTGGCCGAGAACGAGCTGAGGTTGACGACGGCGCCGCCCGGCGGCATGACCCGGCCCAGCCGCGAGGTCAGGTCCCAGACCGCCTCCACGTTGACCGGGTAGATGGCCCGCATGTCCTCGACCCCGGACTCCAGGATCGGCCGCAGCCGGATCACCCCGGCCGCGTTGACCAGGTAGCGGGCGCCGGCCGCGGCCTCGACCACCCGGTCCCGCTCGGCCTCCGAGGCCAGGTCCGCGGCCAGGGTGGCGGTCACCTGGTCGCCCAGCTCGGCCAGGCCCGCCGCGTTCTTGTCCACGGCCAGCACGCGCCGTCCCTCGCGCTGGAGCCGCTGCGCGCAGGCCCGCCCGATCCCGCTCGCGGCGCCCGTCACCACGGCCTCAATGGCGTCAGCCACGACCGTCCCTCCCCTTCTGCGCGCCAGCCCTACCGGATGGCGCCCGAGAGCATGCCGCGGATGAACACCCGCGCGGTGACGAAGTAGACCAGCAGCGTCGGGATCGCGCCGATCAGCAGCCCGGTCATGATCACCGGGATGTTGCTTGAGTATCGACCGCTCAGCTGAGCCAGCGTCGGAGTCACCATCTCGTTGGACGGAGATGTGCAGCAGCACCACGCTGATGAACAGCTCGTTCCAGACGTTGAGGAACGTCAGGATCGCCGACGGTCATGATGCCCGGCTCGGCCCATCGGCAGCACCACCCGGTAGAAGATCCTGCGCCAGTTGCCGCCATCCACGCGGGCCGCCTCGATCACCGAGTCCGGGATGGCCCGGAAGTTCGACCGGAGCAGGTAGGTGCCGTACGGGATGCTGATCGCGGTGTAGATGCAGGATCGCGGGCGCGAAGTTGGAGGCCAGGCCGAGGTGCGCGATCTCGCACGTACAGCGGGAGCAGCACCACGATCCCCGGCATGAACATGATCGTGAGCATCACCCAGAACAGGCACGTTGCCCAGCTTGATCGGCGTCTTGGTGAAGACGAACGCGACCAGCGCCGAGAACAGCGTCGCCAGCATCACGGCCGGCACCACGACGATGATCGAGTGCAGGATGCTGGCCAGGAAGGGCACCTGGTTGAACAAGGCGTGGAAGTTGCTGAGGCTGTAGTGGGTCGGCAGGCCGTACGGGCTGACCTCGAACGCCTGCGCGCTGCGCATGCTGTTCAGCGCCATGAAGATCAGCGGGTAGATGGTCGAGACGCCGACCAGGCACAGGCCGATGAACACCACGAGGCGCCGCACCCGCACGCCGGTCAGCCACCGGCTGCTCCGGGCCGGGGCGACCGCGCCGCTGGCCCGGCGCTCGGCCACAGGGTTATGCGGAGCGGCCGTCATCAGCTGCCCTGCACTTCGCGCCTGGGAAAGAGCCTCACCTGCACGACGGTCAGCACCAGGACGACGACGAACAGCATGACGGCCAGGGCCGCGCCGTAGCCGAACTGGCCGTTCTCGAAGGTCGTCATGTAGGTGAAGTAGTCCACGGTCGTGGTCGAGAAGCCGGGCCCGCCCGAGGTGATGACGTAGACGAAGCCGAACAGCGAGGTGAAGGTGTAGATCACGTTGATGACGCTGAGGAACTGGAGCGAGCCCGAGATCATCGGGATGGTGATCGACCGCAGCCGGCGCCACCACGACGCGCCGTCGATGGCGGCCGCGTCATAGAGCGCCGGGTCGATGGTGGACAGCGCCGACAGCACCACCACCATGCCGAAGCCGAAGGACGTCCAGACCAGCGCCAGGATCACCACCAGCCGGGCCGTCCACGGATGGGACAGCCAGGGGTAGCTGGACAGGCCGATCGGGCTCAGCGCCTTGTCCACCAGCCCGCAGGGCAGGAAGAACGTGCTGAACAGCGCGCCGACGATCACCGGGGACAGGACCGCGGGGATGAAGAACAGGAACCGGAACACCCGCCAGCCGAGCACCTGCTCGTAGACCAGCACCGCGACCACCACCGAGGCGATCAGGATCAGCGGCACCGAGATCAGGAAGATCAGCGAGTTGAGCAAGACCTGGATGGTCACCGGGTTCGAGAAGATCAGCCGGAAGTTCGTCAGCCCGATGAAGCTGCTGGTCAGGCCGTCCCAGTTGGTGAAGCTGCGGTAGATCGTCTCGCCGATCGGCAAGACCATGAGGACGATGACCAGCGCCGCGGCCGGCAGCACCGCCAGGTAGGGAAAGAGATTCCAGCGGATCCGCCGTGCCGTGCGGCCCTGCATCGATCACATCCTCACTATCCTGCGGCGGGCCCGGCTGCGGCTGGGATCCGCGCGGGCGCGGATCCCAGCCGCCGGGCAGGGGCGAGCTTTCCGGACGCTACCCGCTGGAGGCGGTCGCCAGGTAGTTCTTCATCTGGCCTTCCATGCTGGACGCGGCGCTGGTCGGGCTGAGCGTGCCGCCGAAGACCGCCGAGTTCGTCTGGTACCAGTAGGAGCAGATGGTCCCCGGCATGATGTTGTCGAAGGCCTCGCCCAGCGAGTAGTGGTCGACCTGGATGTACTGGTACTGGGCCGTCAGCAGCGGCTGCTGCGCCTTGAACGCGGCGGACGGCTGGAAGGACACGTTGTTCGGCAGCTGGCCGAGCTCGGGAACCGACAGCTCCTGGACCTTCAGCGAGGTCAGGAACTTGATCAGCTTGATGTCGTCCGCGACGTACTTGGAGTTCTTGAAGACGACGTAGGAGTTGTTCGGGCCGCCCGACAGGCTGTGGGTGAACTGCGAGCCCGGCAGTACCGGGATCGGGAACAGGCCGACGTTGGAGCCCAGTCCCTTCATGAACTGGCTGTTGTAGAACCCGCCGGTCATGGTCATGGCGGCCTTGCCCGCCGAGAAGTCCGCGATGCCGCTCGAGTAGGTCAGCGACGGGGCGTCGTTGTTGGTCAGCCCGTCGGCGAACAGCTCGTGCCAGGCCGTGTACGGCTGGGTCAGCGTGGTCGAGTCCAGCGACTGCGCGCCCGAGTACATCTTCAGCACGCCCGCGTCGCCGACCAGGGCCGAGATCAGCGCGTCCTGGGTCCAGGCGCCGACATACCCTTCCTTCTCCCCGATGTCGAACGGGGTGATCCCCTTGGCCTTGAGCTTCTTGGCCAGCGAGACCAGCTCGGCCCACGTGGCCGGCTGCGGATTGGTGATGCCCGCCTGCTTAAACAGCTTCTTGTTGTAATAGACCATGTACCAGTAGCCGGCGCCGTACGGCACCGCGTAGATCTTCCCGTTGGGCTTCTGCTGGTAGCCGTCGGTGACGAACTTCCAGCCGCTCAGCGAGTTGACGTAGGACTTCGGCAGGTAGCTGTTGAGCGGCACGAGGTACTGGCCGTTCTGGATGACCTGGCCGCCCACGTAGAGCTGCGCGATGTCCGGCGTGGTCCCGGCGACCTCGGACGACTTCAGCAGCGTGTTGAACGCGGGCGAGGCGTCACACGCCACCTGAGTGATCTTCACGTTGAAGCCGGGGTTGGTCTTCAGGAACAGGTTGACGCCCTTGGTCAGGAATGACTGAGAGGCCGGCACGCCGCACGAGCCCACGGCGAGCGCATCGTTCCAGATGGTGATCGTGGGCTTCGCTCCCCCGCCCGAGGAGCCTGAACTGCCCGAGCTCCCCGAGCACGCGGCCACCGCCGTCACCAGCGCCAGCGCCGCCGCCCCCGCCGCCGTTGCCCTGAGTCTGCGTCCTGACATGATGCCTCCCGGCCGACCGCGGTCCTGGTGCCTAGCATCAAACGCTATAGCATCTAGCATGTCAAGGAACGTTATCGCAGCGAGACGTGACAAAGCGCGGCCCGCGATGAACTGTCGGATATAGGAGGCCGTACCCGTGATAGCTTCGGCGGTGTAGTGCGCTGTTGCGAACTTGAGGAGGTGAGACCGATCAACGCTCTAACAGGTCGGGGCTCCCTCCTCCGTATGCCCTAGGGAGTGCCCGCAGAAGGCATCCCGGAAGGCTTCTAACGTCATGCGCCTCACCTCCCGGACGTCGTCCGACGGCGTCACCGAGCAGCTTTTCACCCTCACGTCCGCCTCCGGCGAAATCCCCGGCGTGCTGTGGACGCCGGACGGCGCCGTCGGCCCTCGTCCCCTGATCCTGATGGGACACGGCGGCGGACAGCACAAGCAGGCCCCCGGCATCGTCGGCCGGGCCCGCCGCTTCGCGGCCGAGTGCGGCTTCGCGGCGGCGGCCGTCGACGCGCCCGGCCACGGTGACCGGCCGAGGACCGAGGAACACGACCGGATGATCGCCGAGATCCGGGCCCGCATGCAGGCCCGGGAGAACATGACCCCGCTGCTGGCCAGCTTCCACGCGCTCCTCGCCGCCCAGTCCGTCCCGGAATGGCGGGCCGTCCTGGACGCCGTCCAGCAACTCGATCACGTCGGCGCCGGCCCGGCCGGTTACCTGGGGCTGTCGCTGGGCTGCGCCCTGGGCGTTCCCTTCATCGCCGCCGAGCCCCGCATCCGCGCGGCGGTGCTGGGCCTGAACGGGGCCGAGACCTCGGCCGAGGCCGCCGCGCAGATCACCGTCCCGGTGCAGTTCCTCGTGCAGTGGGACGATGCGTTGGTGCCGCGCGCGGCGAGCCTGGCGCTGTTCGACACGTTCGGCTCGGCCGAGAAGACGCTGCACGCCAACCCCGGCGGCCACGGGGATGTCCCGAGGTTCGAGGTGGACAGCGCGCAGCGGTTCTTCACCCGGCACCTGAGCTGAACCCGGCCGGGCACCGGGTGCTTCCGCGGAAGCACCCGGCGCCCGGCTGACCACCCGCAAGTGAACCGCCCGGCCAGCGTGCTCGTGTATCCGGTCGGGGCCGATCAAGGGAGTCATGGATGAGGCGCTGGATCGTCATGGTGGTGGTTGGCGTGCTGCTGGCCATCGCAGGCGTGGTGTGGATCGCGCAGGGACTGAACCTGATGGGCCAGTCGGGCGGCATGAACGGCCAGCACATCTGGGCCGTCATCGGCGTGATCTGCCTGCTGGCCGGACTCGGCCTCGCCTGGGCGGGCGTGCGGGCCGCCCGCACAGCGGCACGGCTACCGCACTGATCCTCCCAGCCGGGCACCCCGCTATGTAGTGATCCTGGTCGACGCGGTGGCGGTGTTGTTTCCGCGCCGAGGGTCGGGGGTGACGCTGCTGATGCTGGCCTGGTCGCGGATGGTCCCGGTGCTCGCCTTGATGGTGATCTTGATCCGGATGCGCCAGGTGGCGCCGGCCTTGAGCGCGCCGAGGTGGCAGGTCACAGTGGCGCCGCGGGTGCCGCCGGCCGGGCCGGTGCAGTGTCCGCTGCCAGTAGTCGCGCTGCGGAACGCGCTCCCAGCCGGGAGGTGGTCGGTGAGCGCCGCCTGCCACGCTTGCGACGGGCCGGTGTTAGTGATCTTGATGGTGTAAGTGAGCGCCGACCCGTGCTTGGCGGTAGCCGGGGCGCTGACTTTGGCGGCCAGGTCCGCGGCGGGAGTGACGGCCAGGCCGATCGAGCCGCTCGTCGCGGTCGTGACCGTGGCCGGTGACAGGGGCGTGATCTTGCCGGTGGCGGGGCGGATGGCAAATTGCGAGAGCGTGTCCCTGTTCTCGCTGGTGACGTAGGCGTTCTTGCCGTCGGGGGCGATGACGATCGCCTCGGGGTGCAGCACGGTGGCCGCGGTGGACACGGGCTTCGAGCTCAGCGCGCCGGTGGCCGGATTGATGGCGTACTGCGAGACGGTGTTGCTGACCACGGTGAGGAGGTAGGCATTCTTGCTGTCCGGGGTGACCGCCAGGTCGTGCGGGCCGGGCCCGGTGGCCACGGTCGCCGGCGAGTCAGGGATGAGCCTGCCGGTCGCGGGACTGATGCGGTACTGCGCGACAAGGCCGACCATCGGCTCGGTGACGTAGGCGCTCTTGCCATCGGGGGCAATCGTGACCGACTCGGGACCCGATCCGGTGGTCACAATGGCCACGGGCTTGGAGCTCAGCGCGCCCGAGGCCGGGCTGATGCGGTACTGCGCCACCTTGTCGGTCTTGGTATTGGCCACGTAGAGGTTCTTGCCGTCGGGGGCGACCTTGATGGATCCGGAGTCGGGGCTGCCCGGGGTGGCCACGGTCGCGGGCGATAGGGGGGTCAGCTTCCCCGTGGCCGGGCTGATGCGGTACTGGGAAATGGTGCCCGTGCTGGCGTTCGCGGGCTCAGCGGCGACGTAGGCGTTCTGGCCGTCCGGGGCGACCGCAATGGCGGAGGGGCCGCTTCCGGTCAGCACCGTCGCGGGCGATTTCGGGATTAGCTTCCCCGTGGCCGGGTTGATGCTGTACTGCGAGACCTCAGCGGCGGGGGTGCTCACCGGGCCGGTGTCGACGACGTAGACGCTGTTGCCCTGCGGGCTGACCGCGGTCGCGCTCGGGAACGGCCCGCTGGCTACCGCCTTCGGCGTGAGCGGCCGGAGTGCACCAGAACCGCTCAGGGCGCCGCCGAACTGGGAGACGTCGTTCCGGCCCTTGTTGGCCACATAGACAAACGGGGCTGCCGCCGTCGGCCCGGATGTCGTCGGCCCGGATATCGTCGGCCCCGCAGTCGGTGCCGCAGCCGCCGGCGCGGCTGCCGCCGAGCACCCGGCCGCCAGCACCCAGCCAGTCATGGCCAGCGCCGCGGCCCACCTGATCCGCACCGCGGCCCGCCGTCCTGCACTCTTCCCATTCATGCCAGATCCCGTTCGCTCGCCTGACTGATGTTGCCCTGAGCCGGCGGCCCGGTCCCGCGCGATCGCTCTGGCCGCCACGCGTACACCCTGCCGGGCGAGCGTCCCAGTTCCGTTGGCATCCCATGCGAGCTTCATGTGAGCCGCGGCCGGAAATCCATGCGACATCATCGCGGCCCGATGGGATGCTCGGCGGCGTGGCGCTGTTCGTGATCTCGGGCGTGTCCGCGTCGGGAAAGTCGACGGTCGCGCGGCTGCTCGCGGAGCGGTTCGAGCGCGGTGTCTGCGTGCCGGGCGACGCCATCCGGGAGATGATCGCCAGCGGGCGCGTCGACATGCGACCGGACGCAGCGACCGAGGCGCTGCGCCAGCTGGCGCTGCGGTACGCGGGGGCGCTGGCGGTGGCGGATGTCTTCCTCAACGGCGGGTTCGACGTCGTGGTCGAGGACGTGATCATCGGCCCCATCCTGCGGGACTTCCTCGGCCTGGTGCCGGTGCCCGAGTTCCACCTGGTGTTCCTGGACCCCGACGCGGCGGCGATCGAGCGCCGGGAACGGGAACGGGACCGCATCGCGTACGGGCCGGGCCGGTGGTCGGTCGGCGGCCTGCAGGCCGTGCTGCGGGAGGAGACCGACCGGATCGGCCTGTGGCTCGACACCACCCGGCAGACCGCGGACCAGGCCGTCGAGGCCATCCTCGCCGACCTGGACGCCAGCCGCGTCCGCCGCCCGTAGCACTCCCGAGCAGCAGTCGGCTTACCGGGCCAGGTCGGCCGGCTCGTCCAGCCGCGTCAGCTTCCGCGGGTTCCGGACCAGGTAGACCCGGGTGACCCGGCCGTCCTCCACCACCAGGCTCACCGCGGCCGGCTCGCCCGCGACCTCAATCCGGCCGCCGGGCTCGCCGTTGAGCCACACGGCGGCCGACGCGAACGCGAACTGGCTCGCGCGCGCGAGCACCCTCGCGACCAGCTCGGCCCCGTGGACCGGGGTCAGCGCGGCGCTCGCGATCCCGCCGCCGTCGGCGATCAGGACCACGTCCGGCGCCATCACCTCCATCAGTTCCTGCAGCCGCCCGGTCTTCAGCGCGGCCAGGAACCGCTCCACCACGGCCTGCTGCTCCGACCGGCTCACCCGCACCCGCGGCCGCCGGGCCGCCACGTGCTCGCGGGCCCGGCGCGCGATCTGCCGCACCGTGACCGCGGGCTTCCCGATGGCCTCGCCGATCTCGCCGTAGGACATCTCGAAGACCTCGCGCAGCACGAACACCGCCCGCTCGGCCGGCCCGAGCGTCTCCCGCACGGTCAGCATCGCGAACGACACGCTCTCCGCAAGCTCGACGTCCTCGGCGACATCGGGGCTGGTCAGGAGCGGTTCCGGCAGCCACTCGCCGACGTAATCCTCGCGTCTGCGGGCCAGCGTCCGCAGGCGGTTGAGCGCCTGGCGCGTGACGACCCGGATGAGGTAGGACCGCGGATCACGCACCTGCGACTGGTCCACGCCGGCCCACCGCAGCCAGGACTCCTGCACGGCGTCCTCCGCGTCGGCCGCCGAACCGAGCATCTCGTAGGCGACCGTGAACAGCAGGCTGCGATGGGCGACGAACGGGTCCCGGGTCATGCGGTCGACGCCGCGCCGGACTTCTCGGGACCGGACTTCTCGGGACCGGTCTTATCGGGACGCTGAGCCAGCGGGATGTCGCAGGCATCGGAGTAGCCCTGCGAGGTGATCCCGTGAGCCGTGTTGACCCTGGTCGACAGGTTGGCCACGCCGATGAACGCGGTGAGCTCGACCAGCGCGGCCGGGCCGAGCCGCTCCAGCAGGCTCGCCGCCAGCTCGTCGGTGACGGTCGTCGGCGTGTTCGTCATGGCCTCGGCGTACTCCAGCACGTCCCGCTCCAGCGGCGTGAACACGTCCGACTCCCGCCAGCGCGGCACCTGGCTCGCCTTGGCCAGGTCCAGGTCCTGGTTCAGGGCCAGGAAGTAGTTGACGTCCAGGCACCAGCTGCAGCCCACCTGGGCCGCGACGGCCATGTGCGTGAAGGTCTTGAGGCTCTTGTCGACCGCGTTCCACGCGGCCATCTGGGCCGAGAACTCCAGGGTGGACGTGGCCACGTCGGGGTTGTTGTAGGTCACCTCGACGGGCTCGGGAACGGTACCGAGCTGCTCGATCATGTTGTCCCTGAGCTCGGGAGGGAGCTGCGCCTTGGGGACGCGTAGTGCCATGGTGTCTCCTTGGATGTCGGCAAGTCTCCATGAAGACACCGCCGGGCCCGCGAGCGTTACACCGGCCGGTGGCGGCTACCAGTGGCGGCCGGGACCGGCCGGGACCGCCGCCAGCGGCGGCAGGAACGGGCTCGGGGTACCGGTCCCGGACACGAACAGGTGGTCGCGGGCCCGGGTACAGGCCGCGAACAGGACGCAGCGCTCCCGCTGCAGGTCCTGGGCATGGCTGATCGCGTCCTCGCCCTCCGGGGTGATGGCCCCCGGCTCGGGCACCAGGCCCTCCTCCACGCCGATGACGGCCACGGCCTGGAACTCGAGGCCCTTCATCGCGTGCATGGTGCCGACCCGGACGGCCTGCGGATCACCCCGGCCGCGCAGCGGGACCGTCAGGATGCCGTCGGCCTTCAGTGCCTCACGGGCCTCGCGGACCAGGCGGGCCGAGCGGGCCGCCACCCCGATGGCCTGCGGCTCGATGCCGGTCATGAGCCAGGACCTGATCCGCCGGGCCAGGCCCGCGAACTCGGCCGCCCGGCTGGCCGCCACCTCCAGCTGCGGACGCTGGCCGCGCATGGGAGAGCGGTAGCCCAGGAGCGAGTCCACCTCGTCGTCCAGCCCGACCACGGGATCGGCGCCGAGCACCAGGACCGCCCAGGCCAGGATCTCCTGGGTGGTCCGGTAGTTCAGGGACAGCCGCCGGCTCCGCCCCCGCACGCTGATCCGCAGCGCGGCGAGCGAGACTCGGCTGTCGTAGATCCGCTGGTGCGGGTCGGCGGCGATGAACAGGTCATCCGGGCCGGGGGCCACGGCCGCCCGCAGCAGCCGCCACTGGGCCAGGTGCAGGTCCTGGGCCTCGTCGACGAGAACGTGCCGGTAGCGCGGCTCTCCCGGCTGCCCGAGCAGGTGGGCGGCCTCGTTGGCCAGCTGCAGGTGGGTGGACTCGCGGGCCGCCGCGAGCTCGGCGGTGACCTGCTGGGCGGCCTGCCAGACCTGGCTGCGCTGGGCCCTGGTGAGTGGCCGCCCCCGGCCGGTGCGCGGGCAGCCCAGGTAGGCCTGCTCGGTGCGCAGGTCCCGGGCCAGGATGACCTGCTCCCACTCGTTCTTCAGGAACGCCGGGGCGAGGGTCAGCCCGGCTTCGGCGGCCGCCTTGGCCCAGCGGGTGCGCAGCACGCGCTCATCGGCGATGACCGGGGTTCCGCGGGCCTGCTTGACGACGCCGTAGGCCAGCCGGTCCACATTGAGCACCTCGATCCGGCCCCGCACCGCGGCGTCGCCGATCAGCAGGTCAAGCTGGGCGTGCAGGGCCTCGGCCAGGTTGCCGTTAAAGGTGGTGACCAGGATGGGCGCGCGGGGCGACGTGGCGGCGCGGGCGGCCAGGAAGGCCGCGCGGTGCAGCACGGTCACCGTCTTGCCGGTCCCCGGGCCGCCCGTCACCTGGGCCGGGCCGGCGTAGCTCGGCTGGTAGGCGATCTCGCGCTGGCTCGGGTGCAGGAACGTACGCCACGCCGCGAACGGGCGGGACAGGATGAGCGGCAGCTCCTGCTGCTCCGACACGAAGGTGACCTGGCCGGGGCTGCGTTCCATCGCGGAGACCAGGTCACCCTGGTCGACCTGCGCAGGGGGCGCGCCGCCGGGCAGGAGCCGGGCCGCCTCAGCCCAGGCCTCATCGACGGTCATGCCGCACGACAGCGCGTAGAGCGCGGCGTACTGAGCGTCCGGCAGGGCCAGCTGCAGCCGTTCCAGGTCGGCCTCGCTGGCCAGCAGCCGGACCACCGGCCGGACCTGCTCGTCGATGCCGAGCCGGGCCAGGCCGGCGTCGCTGACATCCGCCAGCAGCCGCCGGTCATCGGACCGGGCAACTGACTGAAGGGCGGGCCGCGCCTGCTGGATCGCCTCCTCGTCACGGGATTCCAGCACGCCGAGGGCCTGGTTGACGCTGAACCGGTGACCGGCCGCGTAGGCATAGGCCTGCTCGTGGGGCAGGATCGTGATCAGGCAGTAGGTGTCGCCGTCGTCGGGCGCCAGCACGACGCCGCGCCACCGGCTGCTGACCCGGAACAGCCGGATCCGGTCATCCAGGCCCTGCCGCGGCTTCTCCAGGTACCGCCAGGCGTGCGGGCGCTGGGCGAACTCGGTGACCAGGGTCTCGACCGCGCGCCGCGAGTCCGTGTCGAGCTTCGCGTACTCGGCCAGGAAGCCTTTCGCGATCGCCAGGCGAGCCACTGGCTATGTCCTCCCCTTGCCTGCTATCCCCCGACAACCAACCATGCGGAGGGGCAATGCTAGCGCGGGGCGGGAATGAAACTGGCGTCGGCTGCCGTTAGGCGCTATGGTGGTCAAAACCGGCTGGACCCATCTGAGTGATCCCGCCGAGACCCATGAGCGCTTCAGCTTGTGAGCGCCGCTCCGAAGTTCTTTACCTTCGCGAGAAATTCTGACATCGCCGCTGCGTATGCGGCTACTTGCTGACCAGTTACTCAGCCAGGAACGGTCCGCCAGCGGCTCTTCTCAGCATGCGCGAATTCATTCCCAGATTCACTCCCCCAGACAGGAAACCCCATGACAGCAACAACAGAAGAAACAGCACGCGTTTCCGCGGAAACGCACCCCACTGCCCCGGTGCACGGCATCGTCGACGTCACCGACGGGCGCGGCTACCTGCGCACCGCCGGGTACCGCCGCTCCCCCGCCGACATCGCGCTCACCCCCGCCCAGGTCCGTCAGTACGGGCTGCGCAAGGGCGACCAGATCGAGGCCACGATCGTGCCGCAGGCCCCGGTCGAGAGCCCCCGGAACGCCAGGAACGCCAAGAACGCCAGGGACCCAATGAACGCCAGGGATCACCGCCTGGCCGGCGTCACCTCGGTCAGCGGGCTGTCCCCCGAGGCCGCGAGACTGCGCCCGCACTTCGACGATCTCACCCCCGTCTACCCCAGCGAACGGCTCCGCCTCGAAGCCGGCGATACCTCCCCCACCGCGCGGATCATCGACCTGGTCTCCCCCATCGGCAAGGGCCAGCGGGGCCTGATCGTCGCACCGCCCAAGGCCGGCAAGACCATGGTCCTCAAGACCATCGCGCACGCCATCGCCACCGGCTATCCCGAGGTGCACCTGATGATGGTGCTCGTCGGCGAGCGTCCCGAAGAGGTCACCGACCTGCGGCGCTCCGTGCGCGGCGAGGTCGTCTTCTCGACCTTCGACCAGTCCCCCGACGACCACGTCCGCGCCGCGGAGCTGGCCATCGAGCGGGCCAAGCGCCTGGCCGAGCTCGGCCGGGACGTCGTCGTCCTGCTCGACTCGCTCACCCGGCTCGGCCGGGCCTACAACCTGGCCGCCCCGGCCAGCAGCCGCACGCTGAGCGGCGGCGTCGCGGCCTCCGCCCTGCAGCCACCCCGGCAGTTCCTCGGCGCGGCCCGCAGCCTCGAGGAAGGCGGCTCGCTGACGATCCTGTCCACCGCCCTGGTCGACACCGGGTCGCAGCTCGACAACGTGCTGTTCGAGGAGTTCAAGGGCACCGGGAACATGGAACTGCGGCTGCGCCGCGACCTTGCGGAGAAGCGCGTCTTCCCGGCGATCGACGCCGCTCCCTCGGGCACCCGCCGCGACGACCTGCTGATGGACCCGGCCGAGCACGCCGCGGTGGTCAGCCTGCGCCGCGCGCTGACCGGCCTCGACGCCCAGCACGCTCTCGAACTGCTCCTCGACAAGACCCGTCAGCCCAACGCCCAGTTCCTCAGCCAGATCCACGCGTCCCGGTAAGCACCCCCGGCGCCGCCGGCGGGTAGCTTGGCCAGCGGTGGATTCGGCTCACCCGAGCCGGCCCAGACCGGAGGCGTCATGGCGGGGTACTTCGTTGCCAACTACACGATCACCAACCAGGCCGGGTACCAGCAGTACCTAGCCGCGGTCGGCCCCACCCTGGAGGCCCACGGCGCCGAGCGCGTCGTCGTCGATCGCGCCTGCGACCCGCTGGAAGGATCAGCCGGCCAGGTCACCGTCGTGCTGCGGTTCGCCACCAAGGCCGCCGCCACCGCCTGGTACCAGTCCCCGGAATACCAGGCCATCGTGCACCTGCGCACCGACAGCACCGAAGGCGTCGGGGCCATCGCGGAAGGCAGCTAGCCCCGCACCTAGCTCACTGGGCTTGACGGCACCGAGGTGAGCGTGTCCCAGGCGGCCATCGTGCAGGTGATGACCGCTTCCAGCTCGGCGCGGCCGGCGCCGTCGCGGGCCTGGACGGACAGGCCCTGCACCACGGTGGTGTAGTAGCGGGCGATGGCGTCGAGGCCGGCGGCCGGCGCGATCAGATCGCCGTCGGTGACGCCGCGGGCGAGCCGGTCCCTGATGGTGGCGTGCATGCCGCGCCGCAGGTCGGCCAGGAACTCCCGGACCGCGTGGTTCTCCACCGCGCCGGTGGGCGCGGCCATGATGAGCATGCAGTAGTGCGGCGTGTCCGGGCCGGTGATCTGATCGGCGGTGGCCCGCAGCATCTCGTGGATCGCGGCCCGCGCGGTCGGCTGCTCGCGCAGGGCACGCCGCGGCGGCTCGCCCGAGGTCGTGCCGTAGAGCATCATGACCTGGCGGAACAGGTTCTCCTTGCTGCCGAAGCAGGCGTAGATGCTGGCCGAGGCGATGCCCATGGCCTGGGCCAGGTCGTTGAGCGAGGTGCCCTCGTAGCCGCGTTCCCAGAACAGGTCCAGCGCCTGGCGCAGGGCGATGTCCGGGTCGAAGGTGCGCGGCCTGCCGCGAGCAGCCATCTGGATGCGTCTCCGTACTTGTTTGCCGTTCGATCAACTTTACCTTGACCTGCGCCGCAGTGCCATGCCAAGGTTTGTTTGTCATTCGATAATTAACAGGAGGCCGACCGTCGTGAGCACCCCCGCCACCATGCGCGCCCTGCAGCAGACGTCACGCAGCGGCCCGCAGGACCTGCGCCTGATAGCTGACGCACCAGTGCCGAGCCCGGGCCCGGGCGAGGTGCTGATCCGCGTCACCGCCGCCGGCGTCAACTTCGTCGACATCTCGCAGGCTCGCGGCACGTTCGCAGGCGGCCCGCAGCCGCCGTATCTGGCCGGCATCGAGGGCGCCGGCGAGGTCACCGCCGTTGGCGAGGGAGTCACCGCCCCGGAGATCGGCGCTCACGTCATCGGCGCCAGCCCCGGCGGCGGCGCCTTCGCCGAGTACCTGGTGCTGCCCGCGGCCGCCGCGGTCCCGGTGCCGGCGGGCTGGGCCGACGAGCAGGCCCTCGGCCTGGTCGTGAACTGGCCCACCGCGCTGGCGGCGCTCAGGCCGCTGGGCGGCGTCACCGCCGGGCAGACCGTGCTGATCCACGCCGCCGCCGGCGCGACCGGCCAGGCCGCGGTGAAGATGGCCCGCCACTACGGCGCGACGGTGATCGCCACGGCCTCGGCCGGCAAGCACGAGGTGGTGCGGGCGCTGGGCGCCGACCACGTCATCGACTCCCGCCGCGCCGACATCGCCGCCGAGGTCCTGCGGCTGACCGGCGGCGCGGGCGCCGACCTGGTGCTGGAGTCGGTCGGCGGCGCCACCCTCGACGCCAGCCTGGCCGCGACCAGGCGGGTCACCGGCCGGGTCGTCGTCTTTGGCGTGGCCGGCGGCGAGGCCCCGATCACCAACTGGGACCTGGTCTACCGGCACCAGGTCCACATCATCGGCCTGAACATCGGCATCCTGATCCAGTCCGCACCGCAGATCTTCGGCGAGGTCATGGGCGAGTTGTTCGGGCTCCTCGCGGCCGGGGTGCTCGGCCCCGGCCAGCCCGCCGCGTATGACCTGGCCGACGGGCCCAAGGCACTCGCGGAACTGGAAGCGCGGGCCACCGTGGGCAAGCTGGCCCTGCGCCCCTGAAGTCACCGGGCCCGGAAGTCACTGCGGCCCTGACGTCACTGCCGTACTAGCGGGGCATATGCGCGTCACCCGGCCTCTTGCCTGAAACGTCTAGTCGGTGAAGAGGTGATTTCCATGCGCCGAACCACTACCCGTGTCCTCGCCGCCATGGCCGCCGGTGCCGCGCTCAGCTCCCTCGGGCTCACCGGAGCCAGCGCATCGGCCGTCCCCGGTGCCCAGGTCTGGGCCAGCCGCTACAGCGGCGTGGCCGCCGCCGGCGGCCACGCCGCGGCCATGGCGGTCAGCCCGGGCGGGAGGCGGGTGTTCGTCGCCGGGGACAGCGTCGCCGCCCCCTCGGCCAGCGACTACGCCGTGGTCGCCTATAACGCCGCCACCGGGACCCAGCTGTGGGTCAGGCGGTACAGCAGCGCCCGCGGCGTCATCGCGGTCGCCACCTCGATCGCCGTCAGCCCGAGCGGGAAGAGCGTCTATGTCACCGGGTACAGCGGCAAGGGCTACGCCACGATCGCCTACAGCGCCGCCACCGGCGCCCGGCAGTGGGTCGCCCGCTACCACGGCCCGGCCGGCAGCGACAACCTGGCCGCTGGCCTGACCGTCGGCCCCGGCGGGACGACGGTGTACGTGACCGGCTCCAGCTTCAGCGGCTCGGGCTGGGCCTACGCCACGGTCGCCTACGACGCCGCCACCGGCGCCCAGCGGTGGGCCGTCCGCGAGAACGGGAACGGCGACGACAACGCCCACGCGGTGGCGGTCAGCCCCGGCGGAGGCACGGTGCTGGTCACCGGGTCCGGCTACACGGGCACGTCAACTGACTACTTCACCATCGCCTACAACGCTGCCACCGGCGCCCAGAGCTGGACCGCGCGCTACAGCGGCCCCGTCGGCGACAGCATCCCCAGCTCCATGACCGTCAGCCCGGGCGGGAAGACGGTGTTCGTCACCGGGGACAGCCGCGGCGCCACCTCGGGGCACGACTACGCGACGGTCGCCTACAACGCCGCCACCGGCGCCCAGCAGTGGGCCCGGCGCTACAACGGCCCGGCCAACCGTGACGACAGCGCCGCCTCGGTGGCGGTCACGCCCGGCGGGGGCCAGGTGCTCGTCACCGGCTACAGCCAGGGCGCCGCCAGCGGGGCCGACTACGCCACGGTCGCCTACAGCACCGCCACCGGCGCCCAGCAGTGGGCCCGGCGCTACAACGGCCCCGCCCGCCTGGATGATGAGGCCTCCTCGCTCGGCATCAGTCCCACCGGGCGGACGGCGTACGTCACCGGGTACAGCGGCGTGCGGATCTCGGGTCTCGAGAACGCCCAGCTGATCAGCGACTACGCCACGGTCGCCTACAGCACCGCCACCGGTACCCGGCAGTGGGTCCGGCGCTACGACGGCCCGGCCCGCAAGGACGACGAGGCCTCCGCGCTGGCCGTCAGCCCGACCGGAAACAGAGTGTTCGTCACCGGATTCAGTGTGGGGACCACCTCGCGCCCCGACTTCGCCACCATCGCCTACCGAACGAGCTGAAGAACGCCGGTCCCGGGCTGCCGATGCCGCTGACCATGTTGTAGCCCGGGCCGCAGGCCACGTGCTCGCTGGCGCACTGGCCCATGGTGACCAGCTGCGCGGGAGGGGGCCCGAGCACGTCGGCCTCGGGCACGCCCCGGCCCTGCGGGTCGCTGATGACGTCGTAGAACGCCGGCGTGCCGGCCAGGTCGTACAGCGCCGGGTTGGCGAACCCGAGCGCGATGCCGCGGCGGGCCTGGATCAGGTCGGCCTCGAACCCGGCGAACAGCGGCGAGGCCAGGCTGGTGCCGCCGTCGAACTCGTTCTGGTAGGCGCGCCGGTGATGCCCGACCGGGACGGTGAGCCCGACCTGGTAGCCGAGCCACCAGTCGCCGAGCGCGGAAACGTCCGGCTCGACGCGCATGGCCTTCCCCCGGACCTTGTTGTGCGACACGATCCCGGCCTGGTAGTAGGGCTCGCGGAAGGTCCTGGAGACCCCACCGGCGCTGGCCCCCACACCAGGCGGTCCGGGCGGCGCCGGGTCCCAGCGGTTTCGCTTCTTGTTCAGGAAGGTCGTGTCGTTGGCCCAGCCGGTCTCCCACAGCCGCTGGCCGCGGGCGCCGACGGCCAGGCTGGTGCCGCCGACCGAGGTGATCCAGGGGTCGGAGTCCGGGTACCCCAGCGACTGGTAGCCGTCGTCGCCGCTGGCGATGTTGACGGTGATGCCCTCGACGGCCGCGCGCTCGAGCACGGTCTCCCAGGCGTCGATCATGCTCCTCGGCACCGGCATGAAGTTCTCGAACCAGGACGTGCTCACCACGTCGGCGATGTGGTACGCCACGATGGTGTACAGCGAGTCGAGCAGCAGGTCACCGGTGATCTTGCCGTTGCCCGCCACGTAGCTGACCCGGGCGGCCGGGGCCATGCCGTGGGCCGCCTCGATGTCCAGCGCGTCCTCGCCGTCGCCGACGCCGGGGGCGGCCCGCCGGGCGATAAAGGCCGAGAACTGGCCGGGCCGGAACGGCGGGAAGCGGCGCGCCCTGGCCCAGCGATTGGCGTCGCTGAGCGCGGTGGAGTCGTTGTCCTCGCTCATGATCGCGATGCTGACGCCCTGGCCGGTCAGCCCGGACCTGGTCGCGCCGTACGCGCGGCGCAGCTGCTGCGGCAGGTACCCGCACGGCGCCCAGGCCAGCGGCCGGCCATAGGCGGCCGGTACGCCCCTGGCCCGCCTCTGGCCGTAGTAGCTGGAGCAGAAGTCCCTGGTCTTCGCCACGGCGGTACCCTCGGCAGCCGGCCGGACCGGCTCGTGGAAGCCGAAGGGGATGGGCTCGGGAGCCACCCGGACCGTGCTGATCACGCCGGCCACCGACGCCGGTGCCGACATCGCCCGGGCCGGCACGACCTGCTCGGTCCCGCGCCGGGGGCGGCTCAGCTCGAGCCTGGCCCGCACCGCGGCCTCGGCCTGGGCCGCGGTCCCGGTGGCGGACACGACGAACGGGTCGTGGTAGGTCACCGTGAGGCCCGAGCCGCGCAGCCAGCCGCCGACCGCCCGCTGCTGCGCGGCCGTCGCGCCGAAGTCCTGCCGGACCCGGGCCGGCGTCAGGTAGTCCTCGTATCGTGAGCTCGCCGGGTCGGATACGGCCCTGGCCAGGGCCGCCAGCCCAGCCAGGTCACGGCCGATGAACACGCTGACCTGCACGTGGCTGGCCGGTGCCAGCGCGCTGAGCGCGGAGCTCTGCCCGGCCACCGGAGCGGTGCTGGCCAGCACCTCCCGGGCGCCGTCAGTCGGGTGGTCCGCGGCCGCGCTGGCTAAGCCGCCGGCGAGCAGCGCCGTCGCCGCCGATATGGCCAGGACCGTGCTGACTTGGCCTCGTGCCCGCATGAGCTTCCCTTCCGGAGCTTCCCTTACTGACCGGACCGGGCGGTCCGCGTCTCGGCGCGAGTCACCCAGTCCGCGACGAGGGTGGCGAACTGGTCCGGGATTTCCTCCCAGGCGAAGTGGCTGGCCGCCAGGATCGTCAGCTCGCTGCCCGGTATCCGCTCGGCCAGGTAGCGCCCGTTGGACACCGGCACCAGCGGGTCGTAGGCGGCGGCGAAGACCTGGACCGGCACGCTGATCGCGGGCAGCAGGTCCCGCAGCACGGGAAGCTGCTCGGGGTAGCTGCGCACGTAATGCGTGGACTCGGCGAAGCGACCGTTCTCGTAGGCCGACACGTAGTCTTCCCAGACCTCCGGCTCCTGGGCGCGCGGGGCGACCGGCTCGACGCTGGCGCCGATGCTGGCCCGGATGTCCTGGCCTTGGAACACCTCGATTCCCGGCGCCGCGATGATGTCGGCCAGCGTGCCCGAGACATCCAGCGGGTAGGCCGCGCCGCCGCCGCCGACCACCATGCTCCGGACCGCGTCAGGGTGCCGGGCGGCCAGGAACAGCGCGGCGCTGGCGCCCACGTCGGGCGCGACCAGGTGCGGCGTGCCCAGCCCGAGCCCGGCGATGAAGTGGAGCAGGAAATCGGCCATGGCGCTGGGGGTGAGCACCTCGGGCCGGGCCTGCGAATGGCCGAAGCCGGGCAGGTCAACCGCGACCAGCCGCCCCGTCCCGGCCAGGATCGGCCAGACGCGCCGGAAGGCGAGCAGGCTCTCCGGCCACGGACTGGTCAGCAGGACGACCGGGCCGGTGGCCGCCCCGGAGTCGGCGTACCTGATCGTCAGCTCGTCGACGAGCACCGTCTGCGTCGGCATGGTCGAGACACTCACTGGCGTCGTCCTCCCGTTAGGTGGCTGCGTCCCCTCGGCCCGATCCTCGGGGAGCCGCGGCGCGGGCGGTATCAGCAACCTGACTGCAGTCAGGTTGCGGATACCTCACCCGCGGGGTGCCGCCAGATGCTGGCAGGCATCAACAGTGCGCACTGTGTCCGGCAGGAAGGACGACGCCATGCCCATGATCGACGTGTACGCCACGGCGGGCACATTCACCGACAGGCACCAGCTCGCCGCGGACCTCGCGGCCACCCTGATGGCCATCGAGAAGGTTCCGGACATCCCGATGTTCCGGCAGAACACGGCCGCCTTCATCCACGAGCTGCCCGCAGGCGACCTGTCGAATGTCGACGGCGCGTCAGACTACGTTCGCGTGCAGGTGCTGACCAACGCGGGCGCGCTGAACCGCGACCAGCAGATCACGGTCGTGAGCCAGTTCACCAGCATGATCGCGGACGCCGCCCAGGACCCGGCGCTGGCCGACCGCACGTGGGTGCTCCTGACCGAGGCCGTGCCCGGCGGATGGGGGCTGAGCGGTCATGCGAACACCAACGAGGAACTGGTCGCCGCGGCCCGCGCCCAGATCGCCACGCTGCAGGCCGGGGCCAGCGAGCAATGACCCGTCGTCACACCTGCCGAGTCGACTGGTGTCGTGGCGTCAGCGCCAGAATTCGGTGAGCTGCCCGGCCAGGGCCTGGCCTTGGTCGTAACCAGCTCGAGCGGCGGGCGGACGCGTCGACAGGTCCATCATGTTGGTACCGAACGCCCTGAGTGAATGGCCATCCGGAAAGATCGTCTCGACCTTGCTGCCGCGGGCGCGCAGCTCGTCGACCTGCGCGGCGAGCTGCATGCCCCACTCCAGCGGATGCCGTGATCTGCCGCCGAAAGGCGACAGCACCAGCACCCGCCCGTATCCGGCGGCCAGATCGGCGTTCTCGTTGCGCCGGTAGCCGCCGTCGATGTACCGGCGGTCGCCGATGCGGTAGGGAGGGACACCGAAGCCGTTAGAGGTGCTGGCGGCGATGGCGTCCGCCAGGTCGACTCCGCTGTGGCGGTCGAACACGACCGGGTCACCGGTCCGGGCATCGACCGCCGTGATGAGCATCGCTCGCTCCGGCCAGCTCTGGCTGGGCAGCCGGGCGGCGACGGTAGCGCGCCACCGCGCTGGCCCGGAGCCGTCTGACGCCGCATCCATGTCGAGCGCCGCCGCACCCATTCTGCGGCGCATGTCGGCCGCATCCTCGGCGGCGGCAATGATTCGGCTCGTTATCTCCATGTGGTCGGCCACCGGCCCGATGCGACTGCGCCCGCCGTCGGATCTGGCCGGACCAGTCCGCTGCTGGGGCGCCGGGTCAACGATGGCGGCCATCAGTTCGGCCGGGGTCGCGCTGGTGATCTGGGCCGCGGCCGTCGATCCGGCCGACGTCCCGATGATCAGATCAGCCTCGGTCACATCCAAGCCGGCATCGAACAGGCCGGCGATGACGCCGATCTCCCACGCATTGCCGGCCGATCCGCCGCCATGGAGGACCAACGCTCGCTCGGCGGCCGTCGTCGAGGTGACGTGCGGAGTTGAAGAAGGTGTTGTGTTCATGGAAGTCGCCCTTCGCGAGTTGCCTGGCGGGCGCTCCCCGGCGGCGACTACCTCAGTCGCGCGATCGTGGACGGCAGGGGAGCACCCACTGCGGATACTGCGTTCATGGGTCTCACCTCCTGCCGATGGATCACGATCGCCGTGAAGCTAGCACGCCGGCGACGCGGTCAGCAACCGGGAATAGGTCATCAACCTGACTGCAGCTGGTGGTCGATGAGGTCGCGGAGCTGGTGGCGGCCGGCGATGCCGAGCTTGGGGTAAGAGCGGTACAGGTGCGATGCGACGGTGCGGGGAGACAGGAACAGGCGGTCGGCGATCTCGCCGTTGGTCAGGCCGCGCCCGGCCAGGATGACGATCTCGCGCTGCTGCCCGGTCAGCTCGTCGAGCGCACCGGAGGCGGTCGGCGGGGCCTGGGCGGCGACGCCGCAGGCGCGCAGCTCGGCTTCCGCGCGGGCCGTCCATGGCGCCGCGCCGAGGCGGCGGAACGTTTCCACGGCC
This sequence comes from uncultured Actinomycetota bacterium, assembly GCA_963730265.1. Taxonomy (GTDB): domain Bacteria; phylum Actinomycetota; class Actinomycetes; order Streptosporangiales; family Streptosporangiaceae; genus DASUBV01. Next base: position 637,293 of record CAVSRG010000009.1, on the reverse strand, counting down.
GCCCCGAGTACGGGCTTGGCGTCGTTGATCCGCCGCTGCCGTCGCAGCCACTCCCCGTAGTCCAGCTGAAGCTGGGCCCGCTCGAACGGCCACGAGTCCCCGGCGGCATCGGCCAGGGGCGCCGCGAAATGCGCCGCCGCGTCGGGTGGCTCGGCGAGGAGTCCGCGGGCGCGGGCCGCGAGCTGCTCCAGGCGCGGCCCGGGCGCCGGGTCGACGCGGGCCAGCGCGCGCTCGAGTAGCGCGCGGGCCTCCAGGCGGCGCTCGGCGCGGACGGCGGCCGCGGCCAGGTCGGCGATGGCCAGGTAGGAGAAGTGGTGGTGCAGCGGCGTGCCGTCGGCCGCGAAGAGCTGGCTGAGCTGCGCGTAGGCAGCCAGGTAGCGGCCCTGGGCCAGGGCGTCGAGGCCCGCGGCGTGCCGGGCCCGGACGGCGAACCCGCGGTATTCGGACGTGTCGACGGCGGCCAGCACCCGGTCCAGCAGCGGCGCCACGCGGTCGTGGTCGCCGCGCAGGGCCGCCACGGTCGCCACGGTGAGGTCGGCCGAGCCGGCGACGGTCTCCATCTTGTAGGCGGCGGCGATGTCGCTCGCCTCACGGGCCGCGGCCAGCGCGTCGTCCCAGCGCCCGCTGTCGATGCAGGCCCACTCCAGCACCGACAGCGCGGCCCCGCTGGCGCCGCTGACGCCGGGGGCGCGCAACTGGCTGAGGACGCCGCGCAGCACCCTGACCGCCATGTCGGTCTCGTCCAGGATCCAGGCCGCCCCGCCCACCTTGGCCGGGTCAGACACTGGCCCGTCGGCTACCCGCCGCAGGTCGGGGACGGTTTCGGCCCGGGCACCGAACGGGTCCGTGCAGGCCCTGATCCAGAGCCGGAGCTCGTCGGCGGTACCGGCAGGCCGGGCTTCGGCAGGCGCGTCCGGCTCGGTCAGGGCGTCGAGCGCGTCCAGAGCGGCCCGTACCTTGGCGCAGGCCTGGGGAATCCCGGTCTGGTGAGCGACCGTGGCCGCCATCGCGGTGGCGTCCCAGGCCAGATCCGGCCGCCGCTGGGCGGCCTCGGCGGCGACCGAGATGAGCGTGTCGAGGGCCTCGGCATTCCGGTTGGACCACAGCAGTGACCAGCCGATGTTGAGCCGGGCGGCGATCCGCAGGTCCGGATCCGAGGTCAGCGTGAGGACCTGGCCGGCCAGCTCGCGTGACCAGTCGGCCTGCCCGGAGGGGTGGTGGGCCAGCTCGGCGGCGCTCAGCAGCCGTCGGGCCTTGTCCGGCTGGCCCGGGCTGAGCTCGGCGGCGCGTTCCAGGGCGCGAGCCGCCGCCGCGGCACCGCCGCGGCGCTGCGCCTGGACCGCGCTGCGCTCCAGCAGCGCGGCCACGTGCTCGTCGGGTTCCAGGGCCGCGGCGGCCCGGTGCCAGGCGTAGCGGTCAGGCTGGTCGCGGAGCGCGTCCGCGACCTGCAGGTGGGCCGCGGCGCGCTCGGCGAACGGCGCGGCGTGGTAGACGGCCGACCGGACCAGCGGATGGGTGAACCGCGGGCCTGGGGGGTCGAGCCGGATCAGGCCCGCCGCCTCGGCCGGGGCGAGGGCACTGCCGGACAGACCGGGTATCGCCGCGGCAGGCAGGTCCGAGCGGTCGGCGACGGCGGCGATCAGCAGCGCGGCTCGCGCTGCCGGTGGCAGGTCGGCGTACTGGGCGATCATGACGGCGGTCAGCTGATCGGTCAGCGGAAGCGGCTCGGCGGCCCAGTGGCGTCCGGCATCCGGGTCGGCGGCAATCATCTTGGACAGCTCGATCAGCGCCAGCGGGTTCCCGGCCGCCTGGGCCAGCACTTGCTCGCGAGGCCGGCCGCGTGGCGGGCATGGCTGCGCGTCAAGCAGGCGTCCGGCGTCGGGCAGGCTCAGGGGCGCCATCAGCAACTGCGGGAAGTCTCGCTCGAAGCCAGGTGGAGGCACGTTGCCGCGCGCGCCGGCCAGCAGCACGAGTTGCTCTGATTCCAGGCGGCGAGCGGCGAAGGCGAGCGCGTCGAGCGAGGCACGGTCCAGCCACTGCACGTCGTCAGCGACCACCAGCAGCGGTCGTTCTTCGGACAGCCTGGCCAGCAGGGTGAGCACCGCGATACCGGTCAGCAGCCGGTCGGGCGGCACGGGATCCTCGGAGATCGCGAAGGCGCCGCGCAGCGCGCTGGCCTGCCGGGCTGGGAGGCCGGACACGCGGTCGAGGACCGGGCGCAGCAGCTGGTGCAGCCCGGCGAACGCCAGGTCCTGCTCCGACTCCCGGCCGGCCGCGGTCAGCACGCGCATCCCAGCCGAGCCGGCCGCCTGTGCCGCCTCGGCCAGCAGGACCGTCTTGCCCAGACCCGGGTCGCCCAGGACCAGCAGCACGCGGCTTTCCTCATGCGGCGCGGCAACCAGTTCCCGCAGCCGGGACAGTTCTTCCCCGCGCCCGACCAGGCTGGTGTCCTGGCCGGTCATCGCGCAGACGCCACCCTCATCCCGCCCAATATAGGCAAGGCGAGCCCGCTACGGGAAAGCCGCTGCGGTCAGCGTGCAGTTAAGTTGCGGATACCGAACGGCCGGGCCGCGGGCCACGGTTACGGTGTGGACGAGGCTCACCGCGCACGGCGGGTTCCCGGTTCGTGATGCCGTACGTCACGGTCGGCCGGGAGAACACCGGTGATATCCAGATTTACTACGACGACCACGGGGTGGGCCCGGCCGTGGTCCTGGTCCACGGTTACCTGGCCGACGGGCGCTCCTGGGAGAAGCAGGAAGCGGCCCTGCTGGCGGCCGGACACCGGGTCATCACCTATGACCGGCGTGGCGGCGGCGCCTCCAGCCGGCCGAGCACCGGCTATGACTACGACACGCTCGCCGCCGACCTGAAGGTGCTGCTGGAGGAACTGGACCTGCGCGACGCGGTGCTGGCCGGCTGCGGCTGCGGAACCGGGGAAGTGACCCGCTACCTGGGCCGCTACGGCCAGCGGCGGGTCCGGGCCGCGGTGCTGCTGGCCCCGCTGCCCCCGTTCCGGCCGCGGTTCGCGGGCGGCCCGGACGGCGCCGGCCGGGGCGGCGCCCTCGACGAGTTCCTCGGCCGGCTCCGCGCCGACCGCCCGGCCGCCGTCAAGACCTACCTGGACCGGTACTACAACCTGGACCTGCTCGGCGGCAGCCGGGTCAGCGACCAGGCGTGGCAGAACAGCTTCCACACCGCCCTCCAGGTGTCCGCGGCCGCCGCGCTGGGCTGCGTGACCGCGTGGCGGGAAGACTTCCGCGCCGACCTGGCCAGGATCACCGTCCCGGTCCTGATCGTGCGAGGCGCTCAGGACCGGGTCATGCCGCCCGGCGCCACGGGAGAGTACCTGGCCGTACTGCTGTCTCATGCCCGCCTTGTCGTGATACCGGAGGGTCCGCACGCGATCATCTGGACGCACGCGGCCGAGGTCAACCAGGCACTGCTGGGCTTCCTGCGCGGTCTATGAGAGGCCCCGCGCCCGCCTCCGTCGCTCCCGGCGGCAGGTGCAGTCAACATGCGGATTGCCCGCCGTCCCGGCGCCGATGATCCTGGCTGACATGTCGACTTCCTATTCGAGCCTGCCGAACCAGCTGTGCCGCGCACCCAACGGCGTCGACTATGCCTACCGCGAGGCCGGTGCGGGTGACGTGCCGCTGGTCGTGCTCCAGCATTTCCGCGGGAACCTGGACAGCTGGGACCCCGCCCTCATGGACGACCTCGCCTCGGCCCGGCGGCTTGTCGCGTTCGACAACGCCGGGGTCGGCGGTTCGACCGGAACCACGCCCGGCAGCATCGGGCAGATGGCCCATGACGCGATCGCGTTCATCTCCGCCATGGGGATCACCAGGGCCGACATCCTCGGGTTCTCCATCGGCAGCTTCGTCGCGCAGGAGATCGCGCTGATCCGGCCCGCCCTGGTCCGCGGCCTGATCCTGGCCTCCGCGGCACCCAAGGGCGCGGATGGCATCCACGGATGGGCCCCGGAGGTCATCGGGGCGGTCGGCCAGCCGGAAACCAGCCCCGAGGAGTACCTGGGGGTGTTCTTCGCCTCGTCACCGTCCAGCCGCAAGGCGGGGCAGGAAGCGCTGGGGCGCATGTACTCCCGGACCGAGGACCGGGACAAGCCCACCAGCTGGGCCGTCCGGGAAGCGCAGTACGACGCGGTCTGTGCCTGGGGCAGCCCGGACCACGCCGCGCTGCAGCGACTGGCCGCCATCACGCAGCCGGTCTTCGTGGCCAACGGCGACGGCGACCCGATGATCCCGGCGCGCTACTCCCACCTCATCGCGGGCCTGATCCCGGATGCCGCCGTGAAGATCTACCCCGACGCCGCGCACGGCTTCCTCTTCCAGCATCACGCCGAGTTCGCTGCGGACGTGGCCAGGTACCTGGACGGGCTGGCGACGCCGGCCTGAGCGGCCCGAGCGAGAGGACAGCAGGTGGCCAGCACCCAGGTGATCGTCCTGCCCGGCGGCGGGTACGCCGAGCACGCCGCACACGAGGGCGAGCCGGTGGCCAGGTGGCTGGCGGGCACCGGAGTGGACGCGAGCGTGTTCCGGTACCCGCTGAACGTCCGTCACCCGGTGCCGCTGCGGGCGCTGCGGGCCGAGATCCGCCGGCGGCGGGCCGAGGGCGCCCGGCGCATCGGGCTGATGGGCTTCTCCGCCGGGGGCCACCTGGCCGGGCTGGCGGCCCTCGCCCCGGGGGCCGCGCCCGAGGAGGAAGTCCAGTTCGCCGTGCTCGGGTACGCCATCACCTCCATGGAGACCGAGACCTACCGCCCGTCCCGGCTGATCCTCCTGGGCGAGGACGCCAGCCCGGAGCTGCGCCGGTCCACCTCCCTGGACGCGCTCGTCACGCCCGGCTCGCCACCGTTCTTCATCTGGCACACCGCGGAAGACCCTTACGTGCCGCCGGAGCACAGCTACCGCCTGGCCCGGGCCCTGGCCGCCCAGCAGGTGCCGCACACGGCGCACGTCTTCGCCCACGGCCCGCACAGCCTCGGCCTGGCCCGCGGAGCGGGCGACGCGGAGATCTGGACCACGCTGGCGGACGGGTGGATCCGCAGCCAGCCCGCCAGCCGCTAGCCGGCGCCGGGTCCCAGCACGGCGGCGCCCAGCCACTGGCTGGCCAGCAAGGCCAGCTCGAGGTCGAGCCGGTTGTCGCCGGCCGGATGGCCCAGGCTCTCCCTGGCTTTGCGTACCCGGTACTGCACGGTGTTCTTGTGCAGCGTCAGCCGCTCGGCGGTGGCCTTGAAGCTGCCGTTCTCCTGCAGGAATACCTGGAGGGTGCCGCGCAAGGTGGCGTTGTTGTCATCGTCTCCGGCCAGCGACCCGAGCACCTCGAGGACCCAGGCCCGGAGCAGGTCGATCGAGTCGCACATCAGCGCCAGCGGCGCAACCTCGTCAAAGCCCGTCATGCGCGGCCCCGACGGGCCGCCCGCCAGCGCGACCGCAGCGGCCCCTAGCGCCTGCTGATGGGTGCGGCGGAAGCCAGCCAGGCCAGAGCCCGCGGCGCCGATCGCGAAGCGGACCGCGGTCCCGGCACCGGGGAGCGGCGCCGGGACGGCGAAGGCCGGCCGGGCACCGAGCGGCAGCCACGCCCAGGCGGAGAGCTCATCCTGGGGCAGGAACAGGGGCTGCCCCTCGCAGCCGATGGCGCGGGCCAGCTCGGCGGCGGCGTGCTCCAGCTGCTCCAGTGTCCCGCCGCCGACGTCCGCGGCGACGGCCTCGCCGGCCCAGCACACCACGCCGACATGATGCTGGCGCAGCCGGTAACCCAGGATGGTCTCGGCGGCGTCCACGTCGGCCCGCTCGCCGGCCAGCAGCGCCCGGACCCGGGCGACCCGGGCCGCGTGCAGGTTGCGCAGCCAGTTATCCCGCTCGGCTTCGTAGGCGGATACCAGTTCCTCGGATATCCGGTCGATATACGCGGCGGTGATGTCGGCAATACGCAGTCCGGTCGCGCTGACCAGCCGGGCGTCGTTAGTGCCGCGCCCGAGCTCCTCCAGGCACCGGTCCTGGAACCGGGCTGATCCGATCCGGTAGGCGCGCAGCAGGGCCGCGATCGGGACGTCCCGCTGGGCCAGCCTGCGCGCGTACTCCTGCGCCGCCGCCGGGGCGCGCACCTTCTCCAGGTCGATGCCGTGCTGGAGGACGTGCAGCAGCGTGGCGACGTTCTCGGCGACGCTGGCCTGCAGCAGGGCCACGACCGGCTGGTCGCGGCGCAGCGGAGGGATGGTCCGCAGGATGAGGTCGTTAATCTCCGCGGTCAGCTCGGCGCCGCGGGGGGCGAGCGCGCTGGAGACCTCGGAGGCGCGCTGCACGACGGACGGGCTCGACCGGTCCACCGGCAAGATCGTACGCCTTTATGTGCGGCGGGAACGAGGCGCGCGGGCAGGTTCGTTACCCGCGCCCGATGGCACGGCGGCCGTGCGCACCTAGCGTCAGGTGCGGAACATCAGCCGGACACAGGCGGGACAGGAAAGCGACCATGCTCAGATCCACATCGACATCAATGATCTTGCTGGGCGTCCTGGGCGTCATCGTCGGGATCGTTGCCATCGCCTGGCCAGGCGTGACGATCCTGGCGCTGGTCATCCTGTTCGCCATCTACGCGTTCGTGGCCGCCAGCCTGCAGACGATGCGGGCCTTCAGCAGCGGCAGCGCCGGACCGGTCCTGGGCCACCTGCTGCTCGCGCTGGTCGACCTGGCCGCCGGCGTGGTCGCAGTGATCTGGCCCGGCCCCACCGCGCTGGTGCTGGTCCTGGTTGTCGCCATCTGGGCGTTCGCCGCCGGCTTGGCCGAGATCTTCGCCGCCTTCGGCGCCGGGGAGACCGGCGGCACCCGGGCGATGCTGATCCTGACCGGGCTGATCTCCGTCGTGCTCGGCGTCGTGCTCACCTCCCGCCCCGACGTCGGCGCGGTCACGATCGCCCTGCTGTTCGGGCTGTTCAGCATGATCTCCGGAGTGTCGCAGATCGTGCTGGGCGTCGAGCTGCGCCAGGTCCGGCGGACCCTGCACCCAGTCCAGCGCAAGGCCGCCTGACCCGAGACGGCCTGACCCGAGGGCGCCTGCCGGGCCCCTGACCCGGCCTGGCAGGCGCTCGGCGAGCTAGCCGGCCGGGCGGGCGGGGGCGATCACGTCGCGTAGCTGGTTCCGCCCGGCCACTCCGAGCTTGGGATAGGACCGGTACAGGTGGGAGCTGACGGTCCGGGGCGAGAGGAACAGCCGGTCGCCGATCTCGCGGTTGGTCAGGCCCTCGCTGGCCAGCCGGACGATCCGGCGCTGCTGGGGGGTTAGCTCGCCCAGCGCATCACGCTGGCCGGCCACGTCGGCGACGGCGACCCCGCAGGCTCTCAGCTCGGCCTCGGCTCGCTGCTCCCACGACCGGGCCCGCAGGCGCCGGAACGTGCCCAGGGCCTGCGCCATGACCGGCTTGGCCTCGTTGATCCTCCGCTGCCGCCGCAGCCATTCGGCGTGATCAAGGCGAAGCTGGGCCCGCTCGAATGGCCACTGCTCCCCCGCGGGGGCGCCGAGCGCCATCTCGAAATGGGACTCGGCCTCGCCCGGGCCGGCCAGGAGGCCGCGGGCCCGGGCGATGAGCTGGGCGAGCCGGGGAGATGCCGCTCCGTCCAGGCGGCTGAGGGCTCGCTCCAGGACGTCTTGTCCCTCCGCCCGCCGGTCGGCCCGGACCGCCGCGGTCGCGAAATCGGCCACTCCCAGGTAGGAGAAGATGTTGTGGGCGGGCGTGCCGTCCGGGCTGAAGAGCTGGCCCAGCTGAGCGAAGGCATCGAGATAGCTGCCGTCGGCCAGGGCGGCGATGCCCAGGGCCCGCCAGGCCCGCGCGGCCACCAGCCCGTTTTCCGCGGGATCAACGCTGGCCAGCGCCCGGTCAGCATGCCGTCGTGCCGCGGCGGAGTCGCCGCGCATGGCCAGGACGGTGGCCGCGATCAAGTCGGCGGCCGCGGTGACGAGCTCCATCTGATTCCCCTCCGCCAGCCCGGCGGCTTCGGCGGCGGCTTCCTGGGCCTCGTCCCAGCGTCCGGTGTCGATGTACAGCCACCCGAGCGCGGTCAGGCCCGGGCCGCTGGTGCCTCCCATGCCGGGGGCCCGGATCTGCTCCAGGGCATCCTGCAGCAGGGTGACGGCCAGGTCGGATTCGTCCAGGAGCCATCCGGCGGAACCGGCTCGCCACAGAGCCGGCTCGCCCAGCCGAGTGCGGCTGATCTCGCGCAGGTCCCGGACGAGCCCGCCTCGGCTGCTGAACGGATCGGTGCAGGCCCGTATCCACAGCCGGTGCGAGCCGGCCTCGGCGCGCGGGCCATCGCCGCCGGCGGCGGACTCCTGTTTCTCCAGGAGCTCCAGGACGCGGCTCACGGCCTGGCCGCTGGCCGGCGCGCCGGAGTGGTAAACGACGATGGCCGCGTCGGAAAGGGCGTCCCAGGCCAGGGCGGGCAGATCGGGCGCTGCCTCTTCGGCGACGGACAGGAGCGCCGAGAGCGCGGCGGTGCGCTGGCCTGAGTAGGCCAGCGCCCAGCCGGCGTCGTGGCGGGCGGTCATCCGCAGTACCGGGTCCGCGGTGACCGCCAGCGCGCGGGTGGCGAGATCCTGGACCCAGCCCGCCTGGCCGGTGGGAATAGCGGCCGAAGCGGCGGCGGCCAGCCGGCGGGCCTGGTCCGCGGGCTCGGGGCTGAGCTCGGCCGCGCGTTCCATGGCCAGCGCCGCGGCGGCCGCGCCGCCGCGCTGCTGCGCCTGGGTCGCGGTGGCCTCGAGCAGCGCAGCGACCTGCTCGTCAGCCTGCAGCGCCGCGGCGGCCAGGTGCCAGGCCCGCCGGTCAGGCTGATCGTGCAGGCCGTCGGCGAGCTGACGGTGGGCCGTTGCCCGCTGCGCAAACGGCGCGGCGTGATAGATAGCGGAACGAACGAGGGGATGGGAGAACTGCACGCCTGCCCGGTCCACCCGGACCAGGCCCAGCAGCTCGGCCGGCGCGAGAGCCTGCGCATCTGGCCCGGCGCCGCGGCTGGCCGCGGCGGTCAGGTCCGAGCCGTCGGCCACCGCGGCCAGCAGCAGGGCGGCCTGCGCGTCCGCGGGCAGGCCGGCGAACCGGGCGGCGATGACGGCGATCAGCCGGTCCGTCAGGGGCAGCGGCTCGGCCGCCCACCGCCGGCTGGCGGCCGGATCATCCGCGATGACCTTGGCCAGCTCGATCAGAGCCAGTGGATTGCCGGCCGCCTGGGCGAGCACCTGCGCGCGGGCCTGTCCGCGCGGCGGGCGAGGCTGCCCGTCCAGCAGGCGGCCGGCGTTGGCCGCCGACAGCGGCTCCAGGTGCAGCTCCGGGAATCCCCGGTCGAAGCCGGCGGGCGGGACGGCCCCGCGGGCGCCCAGCAGCAGCACGACTCGCTCGGCGTCGAGCCGGCTGCTGACGAAGGCCAGGGCGTCGAGCGAGCTGCGGTCGAGCCAGTGGGCATCGTCGGCGACCACGAGCACCGGCTCGCTCTCGGCCAGGTCCGAGAGCAGGGTGAGCACGGCAACCCAGGTGAGGAGCGGATCGGGAGGCGCCGGGTCCGCGGCCAGGCCGAGCGCCCCCAGCAGGGCCTGGGCCTGCCGGCCGGGCAGGGCCGCCGCGCGGGACAGCACCGGGCGCAGGAGCTGGTGCAGCCCGGCGAACGCGAGCCTCGATTCCGACTCCCGGCCGGTGACGCGCAGGACCCGCAGGCCCGCCGACCGGGCCCGGTCGGCCGCGTCGGCCAGGAGCATGGTCTTGCCCATGCCCGCCTCGCCGGTGACCAGCAGGACCTGGCTGGCCCGCGGGGCCGGCTCCATGAGCCCGCGCACCGCGGCCAGCTCGGCTTCCCGGCCGATGATGGGCGCACCGGGGCCCGGCATGTTCCTGTCCTCTCGGTCAGTCCGTCGCAACAGGGCCGTCTCCAGGCTAATCAGCCCGATCGTGGCCGGAGCATGCGGGCCGCGCGACAAGGCCCGGAAGGCTACCCGGCGATCAGGTCGAACTCGTTCCCTTCAATGTCGGCGAAGGTCGTCCAGCGGGACTGGCCCGCTTCCACGTCCCGGAGCAGGCGGGCGCCCAGGCTCAGCAGGCGCTCGGCCTCGGTCTCGAAGGTGTCGCTGATGAGGTCGAGATGCAGGCGGTTCTTGACCACCTTGGCCTCCGGAACCTTGTTAAAAATAATGACATGGCTCGCGGCTGTCCCCGGGGCCGGCGAGCACCACGGCGTGCTCGGAAGTCGGCGCTTGCGCCACCTGCCGCCCGAGGACGTCGGCCCAGAATCGGGAGAGGGCACGGGCGTCGGCGCAGTCAAAGGCGACTGCGAACAGGGAGATGTTCATGACGGGCATCACCTTTGCGGTCGGGGCTCGGGGTCGGGGTCAGATGGCGGTGCGGCCGCCGTCGACGGCGAGGACCGCGCCGGTGACGTAGCTGGCCTTGGGGGACGCGAGGAAGGCGATGACCTCGGCGATCTCCGCGGGCTGGGCGGCACGGGAGAGCAGGGTGGTGTCCCCGAGGGCCTCGATGCGCTCGGGCGCGGCCCCGGCGGTCAGCACCGGCCCGGCCGCGACCGCGTTGACCCGGACGCCCGCGGGGCTGAACTCGGCCGCCCAGGACCGGGTCATCGCCGCCAGCGTGGCCTTGGTGGCGCCGTAGGCGGCGCCGCCGGCCAGGCCGATCTGGCCGGCCATGCTGCTGAGGCTGATGATGCTGCCGCTGCCCCGGGCGGCCATCTTCGGCGCCAGCGCCGCGACCAGGAAGTACGGGGCCCGGACATTGGCGGCCAACAGCCGGTCGAAGGTCGCGGCGTCCAGGTCGGCGGTCGGCCCGAACCAGGAGAACCCGGCGTTGTTGACCAGGACGTCGACCGGGCCGGCCTGCTCAACGAGGTGGTCCAGCTGGGCCAGGTCGCTGAGGTCGGCGGCGACGAAGCGGGCCTTGCCGCCGTCGGCGGTGATCGCGTCGACGACCGCGGCACCGCGGGCGGCGTCCCGGCCGTGCACGACGACCTCGGCGCCGTGCCGGGCCAGCTCTTCGGCCGCGGCCCGGCCGATGCCCGAGGTGGCCCCGGTGACCAGGGCGCTGATGCCCTCAAGATCTCGCAGCTCGTTCATCTGTGATCCCTTCGGCGGAGTACCTCCACCATGGACAGCACCGGGCCCGGCGGGGTATCCGACGCGTGACTGCACCTGCGGCACCGCCCGGCTGCAGTCACGGCCCGGGTGCAGTCACGACCCGGGTGCAGTCACGGCCCGGCCCTCAGGCGGCCGCGGCGGCGGTCCGGGGAGGTGCGTGGGCCGGGTTCTCCTGGCTCGGGCAGGCGGCGAGGACCATGACGGCGCCGGCGACGGTGGCGACCAGTGCGGCGGCGATGGCGATCACCGCGGTCGGCGACCACTGGAGGAGGCCCGCTCCGGCGGCGGCGCCGGCGAGCATGGCCGCGACGGAGCCGAGCCGGCGGTGCGGCCTGGCCCCGGCGCCGCCGGCCAGCGCGCTGTCGGCGGCCAGCCCGGTCAGGGTCAGCGTCAGCACGGTGGTGGTCAGGTCCGGGGCGCCGAGATGGCGGACGGTGCTGTTCTGCAGGCCCAGGGCCGCGCCGAGGATGGCGATGGTGGCCAGGCGGCCGTTCCCGGCGAAGGGCAGCACGCTGCTGCCGGTGAGCACGGCGACCAGGCCGAGGACGACAGCCTCGGCGGTGAGCGCGGCGGCCAGCCACCGGGCCGGCCGGACGGCGGCGAGGGCGTGCGCAGCCCGGCCGCCGGCCAGCGCCCCGAGGATGAACCCGGCCACGGCGACGATCGAGGCCGCCGCGGACAGGCCCGAGCGCGGGTCGACGCTGAAGCCGAGGAACACCATGTTGCCGGTCATGTTCGCGACGAACACCCGGCCCAGCCGCAGGTAGCTGACGGCATCGACGAGCCCGGTGACCGCCGTCAGGGTCAGCAGCGCGGTGACGGTCGGGCGGGAGGAGAGCGGGGACGGGACGGCCATGGTACTGATCCCTTTCTGGACTGGCGCGGCTTAGCTGACCGCGCCGAGCGCGGCGCTGACGGTGGCGATGATCGCTCCGCCGATGGCGATGGAGACGAACGAGCGCAGGAAGCTGGTGCTGAAGAAGCGCCACCGGATCCAGGCCAGGGTGACCAGCTCGAAGGCGATGGTGGCCAGCGCCGCGATCAGCGCGGCGTGGTACTGCGGGATCAGGAACGGCAGGGTGTGCAGGACGCCGCCGAGGAACGTGCCCGCCCCGGTGATCGCCCCGCGCAGGTACGGACTGCCCCGCCCGGTCAGGTCGCCGGTGTCGGACAGGCCCTCGGAGAAGGCCATGCTGACCCCCGCGCCGATCGCGGTGGCCAGCCCGGCGAAGAACGCGTAGTGCGGCTGGTGGGTGGCGAGCGCGACGGCGAACACGGGGGCCAGGGTGGACAGCGACCCGTCAATCAGGCCGGTCATCGCGGGCTGCGCCCGCTGGAGGAGGAACGAGCGCTCGTCCCGGCGGCCGGACGGGCGGGTGAGCGTGAAGGTGGTCATGACACGAGCTCCTCCTGATCAGAAACTAAACTGATCGTTTCGTAATCTGGAACATGGAGTGAGGGCTGGTTGTTCCCTCGTCTGGGCATCTACGGTCAGAGTTGCTGGTTTACGAAACTGATAGTATCGTTTCTAATATGGAAAGCCAAACACGGGCTCCGCGGTCAGGTGAGCGGCCCGCGACGGAAGGAGGACCTGAGGTGAGGACCATGACCACGATCGGATTCGTCGGCCTGGGCGCCATGGGCGGCGCGCTGGCCGGCCTGCTCAAGGGGAACCAGGTCTACGGCACCAACCGCACGAGGGCCAAGGCCAGCGCGCTGGTCGAGCAGGGCCTGATCTGGCGGGACACCCCGCGCGAGGTGGCAGCGTCCGCGCCGGTGGTGTTCAGCATGGTGACCGACGACGCGGCGCTGGCCGCGGTCACGTCGGGCCCGGACGGGATCCTGGCCGGCCTGCGGCCGGGGAGCGTCTACGTTGACATGAGCACGGTGAGCCCGCAGGCCAGCCGTGAGCTGGCCGGGCGGGTCCACGCGACGGGCGCCAGCATGATCGACGCGCCGGTATCCGGCAGTGTCCCGGCGGCCAGAGAAGGCACCCTGTCGATTATGGCGGGTGGCCCGGAAGCGGCCTTCCTGACGGTCGCGCCGCTGCTGCGCCAGCTCGGCCGCGCCGTCACCCATGTCGGCGGGAACGGCCAGGGCCTGCTGCTCAAGCTGGCCATCAACATCAGCCTGGCCGCGCAGATGCTCGCGTTCAGCGAGGGCGTGCTGCTGGCTGAGCGCGGCGGGATCAGCCGCGAGCTGGCCGTCCGGGCCATGTCCGACAGCCCGATCGGGTCGCCGATGCTCCGGGCCCGCGGGCCCCTGGTCCTCGACCTGCCCGAGCAGGCATGGTTCGATGTTCAGCTGATGCACAAGGACATCCGCCTCGCGCTGGAGGCCGCCCGCGAGACCCGGGTGCCGGTCCCGACGGCCAGCGCCGCCGACCGGGTGCTGACCCGGGCCGAGGAGCTGGGCTACGGCCACCGCGATATCGCCGGCCTGTTCCAGGTGCTGGACGCCGCGAGGGCCGCGCCGTCACCGCAGGCGGCCGCATGACCACGGGTGACATCACCGGCAGCGCCCCGCCCCGCGGGCGGCCGCGCAGCGAGAAGGCGCGCCAGGCGGTCCTGGCCGCCGCGGCGGAACTGCTGCTGGCCCGCGGCCTGGGTGCCGTCAGCATGGACGCGGTCGCCGAGCGGGCCGGGGTCAGCAAGGCCACCATCTACCGCTGGTGGCCGACCAAGGAAACGCTGGCCCTGGACGCGCTGTACGCCGAGTGGGCCACCGCCGTCCCGGCCCCTCGCGATACCGGCACGCTGCGCGGTGACCTGCTCTCCCTGCTGCGGCCCTGGGCCAAGCTGGCCAGCAGCCGCCCTTACGGCCGGGTCATCGCGGCGCTGCTGACCGAGGCCCAGACCGATCCGGCCTTCGCCGAGGAGTATCGCCAGCGCGTGGTCGAGCCACGCCGCGACCAGGCCCGCGCGATCTTCCGCCGGGCCATCGACCGGGGCGAGATCGACCCCGGCACCAAGACCGAGGTCGCGCTGGACCTGCTCTACGGCGCGCTGTACCACCGGCTGCTGCACCGCCACGCCGCCCTCAGCGACCGGTTCGTGCGCGATGTCATCGACCTGGCGCTGGCCGGGATCCAGCCCGCGCCCGGCCCGCGGGCCGATCAGGACAGCTGACCCGGACGGCGAGCCGGAATGAGGGCCGGTCCTAGGGGACCACGATGACTGGCCATTTGCCGGCCCGGACGAGGCGGGTGGCGAGTGAGCCCACGATCCGGTGGCCGAGGTGCTCAGACGCGCCGACGACGACGGCGTCCGCGTGCTCCCGGTCGGCGATGGCGGTGAGCTCGCCCACCGGGTCCCCGCGGACCGAGCGGAACTCGGCGGCGATCCCGCTCTCCGCCGTCCGGGACCGCATGAGCCGCTCCAGCTCATCGGCGACCTGGTCGGACGTCTCGTTCATGGCCGCCGCGCTGCCGGGCGCCATGGCGGCACTGGCCGGTACCCGGCTGACGTACACGGCCAGGAGCCGGCAGCCCTGCCGACGGGCCAGGCCGCCGGCATAGGCTGCGGCCCGCAGCGAGGTCCGCGAGCCGTCGACGCCCACGAGGATCAGCGACGGCCCGTCGGTGCCGATCTCGAAATCGGGCGCGGGAGAATCCACCGGGCCATTGTGACAGTCCGCATCGCAGTCGGCGGGCGCGGATATCCGGCTATCTCGGCCGCCGCAGGTGACGGCTCACATCACCGACCAGGTCGACGTGCACGCGCCGCTCCGCGAACCGCCACTGCCCGTCGCGCCGCTCGAACCGGTCGTGGTAGCGGCCGCTCGCGATGGGCTGCAAGGGCAGGCCGGGCAGAGCCTGCAAGGCGGTGAAGTACGCGCGCGAGGCCGCCGTGCCCGCGCTCTCGTCGACCTCGATGGCGATGTTGCTCGTGATATGCCGGGTTCGCGGCGTGCCGTCGTCGTAGACGATCACGGTCTCACTGAACATCTTCTCGATGGCGTCCGCGCCCCTCGCCGGCGCACCGCCGCCAATGAACGTGGCGTCGGCGAGCAGCGCGCCGAGCCCGGCGAAATCGCCGCCGTCCACGAGCTCGGCGTAGGCCGCGATCAGGTTCTCGATGGCCCGGTAGCTGAGCGACGGATCGGCGGGTACGCCGTTAGCTGCGGACATGGTTGATCCCTCCCGGACAGGAGTCAATCAGACGTACACCAGCTCGACGTTCGGGGGGATCGCGTCCTGAAATCGACCTCCCTCGGTTTACGCTGCGCATGTTCACCGGCGCGGCGGGCGCGAGGCGGTCGACGAGAGGGCGGTTGATGGGCGAGAACCCGATCTGGGGCGACCACTGGGACGATGCGCGGCGCCTATGGCTTCTCGACCGCGAGGTGGCGCACTGCAACCACGGCTCCTTCGGAGCCCTTCCCGCGGCCGTGCTCGAGGCCCAGGACCAGCTCCGCCGCCGGATGGCCGCCAACCCGATGCGGTGGTTCAACCGCGAGCTTCCCGGCCTGGTCACCGAGGCTCGCGCCGAGGTGGCCCGGTTCCTGGGCGCCGATCCCGAGAGCCTGGCGCTGGTCAGCAACGTCAGCACGGGCGTCTCGGCGATCGTGCAGTCCTTTCCGATCGAGGCGGGTGACGAGGTGCTGTCGACCGACCACGCCTACGGCGCGGTGTCTTATGCGCTCGACCGGCTGTGCGCCCGCACCGGGGCCAGGCGGGTGATCGCCAGCATTCCCTACGAGAGCAGCGACGACGAGGTGGTGGCCGGCTTCACGGCCCGCCTCACGGAGCGGACCCGGCTGGTCGTCGTCGACCAGGTGACCTCGGCCACGGCCCGGCGATTCCCGGTCGCGGACGTCGTCCGCGCGGCCCATCTCACGGGCGTGCCGGTGCTGGTCGACGGAGCCCACGCGCCGGGGATGCTCCCCCTCGACGTGCCGGGCATCGGGGCCGACTTCTGGGTCGGCAACCTGCACAAGTGGGCCTGCGCCCCGGCCGGCACCGGCGCCCTGTGGGTGGCCCCGCAGTGGCGAAAGCAGATGCTCTCCCCCGTCGTGTCGTGGGGCGAGCCCGACGGCTATCCGGGGTCGTTCGACTTGGTCGGGACCGACGACGTCTCGGCCTGGCTGGCCACGCCGGACTCGCTGCGCGTGCTCGGATCCCTGGGCTGGGACCGCGTGCGCGCCCACAACGAGGCCCTGGTCGGCTGGGCCCAGTCGACGGTGGCCGAGATCCTCGGCGTGCCGGCGGGGGGCCTGCGGCACGACCCCGGCCTCAGCATGGCCCTGGTCCGGCTGCCGCCGGGCCGGGCCGACACTCCCGAGCAAGCACGAGAGATTCAGGATTATCTGGTCACGCTCGGCGTGGAGACGGCGATCGGGTGCTGGAACGGCCGCGGCGCGATCCGCCTGTCGGCCCAGGTGTACAACCAGCCGTCCGACTACGAGCGGCTGGCGATCGGCGTCCGCGACTTCCTGGCCCGTTAAGTCCCGCCGAACTCCCGCCGGGTCCCGCTGAGACCCGAGCCGGACCGTCTTGCCCGTCATGCCCAGATTCTTCGCCTGAAACTAGGCGTTGACATGATGACGTGCCATAAATACGATCCACTCACTGAGGGAATGAGGCAAACAGGGAATGACTCCTCCACCCAGCGGCCCGTTGCATGCGGTCTCTCGCGAACGTCTCACCGAGCGTGCGGCGGCGGCCCTTCGCGAGTACATCGTCGCCAACCGTCTTGCTCCGGGGACGCGACTGCCCCCCGAGCCCAGCCTCGCCGAGTCGCTCGGGGTGAGCCGCAACGTCCTCAGGCAGGCGGTCGCCTCGCTCCAGACTCTGGGCATGCTGCGCGTGACCCAGGGCAGCGGCACCTTCGTGGCCGACCCGGCCGATACCGAGGTGTTCCAGCGGATCGCCGACTGGATGGGACCCGACGCTCTGACGGAGAAGGACTACCTCGAGGTCCGGGCCATCTGGGAGCGAGGCGTCTATGAGCTCGTGCTGGAGCGGGCGACGCCCTCCGATCTCGACCGTCTCGATGAAATCGCCTCGATCATGCTGGAGACCGGCGACCCCAAGGAAGTCCATGCCCGCCATCTGGAGTTCCACGAACTCCTGCTGGGCGTGACCGGAAATAGCTTCCTCGTGACGATGGGAAACATCCTGTATCGCTTTTTCTGGGAGTTCGGTTACCGAGACGGGCTCGTGCGCAAGCCGCCTGAGGTCCGGGTTCTCGAAGGCCACCGCACGATCGTCCAGTTCCTGCGCACCGGCGACCCAGGCACTATCTCGCAAATGATCGATGTGCACCTGTCGCCGCACGTCCACGCGGATGACGAGGCGCAGGTGGATGACAGCACAGGCGAGGCCGCCGAAGGGCCATAAGCCTTCGGCCGCCCTGTCCCGATCCCGCAAAGGGGAAACATCACGCTCCGTGTGTGCACGTTCGAACAAGGAGGTCCGATGTCACAAAAAAGCGGGCTGAAGCCAAGGCTTCGGTCCAGCGAACGCATCAGAATCAGCGCCCGCCTGGCGGTCAGCGCCGCCGTCATCCTCCTGTTCGGAACGAGCATGGTCGCGTGCGCCAGTTCCAGTTCGGGTCAGCAGGGCACGGCCACGAATACTGGCCAGGGGTCGTGCTCGGGTAAGCAGGTGACCCTCAACGAGGAGGACTATTACCTGCCGCCCGGCAAGGGGAACCTCACGGGGGACGCCTTCCAGAGCTTCTTCGCGAAGTACTCAGCGGCGCATCCCTGCGTCAAGATCGTCCGCCAGGCGCCGGCGACGGAGACCGACTCGGCCTACCTGACGCACGTCCTGTCCCAGGTCAGCGCCGGCGCGCAGCCTGGCCTGCTGATGCTGGACAACCCGGAGCTCGCCGAGTTCGCCGCGGACAACGTGCTTGTTCCCCTGAAGTCGCTGGGCTCGCTGCCTGTCCTGGCCAAGATCAATCCGGCCAACCTCGCGGAGACGACGTATAACGGACAGCTCTACGCGCTGTCCCTGTACACGAACACCATCGGGATCTTCTACAACAAGACGCTTCTCCAGCAGGCCGGGATAACCACGCTCCCCAAGACCTGGGCCGAGTTCGCCGCTGACGCAAAGAAAACCGCACACGGGAGCGACCTGGGGTTCGTGTTCTCGGGCCAGGCCGGACCTGGCGAGGCCACCTGGCAATTCGATCCCTGGGCGTGGTCGAACGGCGGCTCGATGGAAAACCCTGGCGGGACCGCGTCGAAGCAAGCCCTCGCGTTCCTGACCAGCCTGGTCACAGATGGAGCAGCTCCTAAGAGCGTCGTCAACTGGAGCCAGACGCAGCCGATCCAGGAGTTCGAGGCCGGCAAGGCCGCTTTCTGCGAGAACGGCCTGTGGAACATCCCCGGCTTCGACCAGCAGTTCCCGAAGCTGAAGTGGGGCACCATGGAGATTCCCACCCGGGTCGCCGGCCAGAAGGTGATCGTCCCGTTCGGCGGTGAGGTGTGGGCAATCCCGAAGACGAACCCCGCGGAGGAGGCCGCCGCGTTCGCGGTGCTGAAGGCCATGTCGGGCAATCTGCGTACCTTCGCGAACTCGGTTTCCGCAGTCCCCACGGACCCGTCCCTGTGGAACGAGCCGCCGTGGAACGACTCCAGCTACGCGCCGTTCATCACTGAGCTCAAGAACGGCCGGGCGCGCACGGCCGGCCTGGCCAAGCCTTCTAACGAGCCGGCGATCGACCTCGCCATCGGCAATGCGATCGAAGCCGCGCTGATCGGCAAGCAGACGCCGTCACAGGCCATGGATGCCGCGCAAGCGCAGGTCACACCGCTACTCAAGTAGCACTCCCGCACACCGGAGGGAGCGCCACCCGGAGCCGCTCGCGACGGGCAACTCCGGGTGGCGCCGACGGGCACAGACGGAAGTTACTGGCGGGAGGATGAGGATGGTCGTACCAACAAAGGCGGCGAGAGCCCGACCGCCTGGCGGCACGAACCGGGCATCGGGATCCTCGGTCAGCCTGCTGCGGTTCCTCCCGAGCGGGCGGCGGGCGAGGGAGCGGCTCGTCTTCCTGGCCTTCTTGCTTCCCGCCACGGCCTACGTCGTGCTGTTCTTCGCCTATCCGCTGTACAAGGACATCACGATCAGCCTCGAGAACTATGGCTTCAGCGCCGTGGCGGCAGGCCACGGCCCGCTGGTGGGCCTGGCCAACTACTCCGCCATGCTCAAGTCGAGTACGACCATCCGCGCGCTCATCAACACCCTGGTGTTCACGGTCGGCTCGGTGTTCTTCCAGTTCGTGATCGGGTTCGCCATGGCGGTCTACCTGAACCGGAAGTTCGCGCTCTCGGGACTGCTACGCCGGCTCATCCTCATCCCCTGGGTCATGCCGCTCGTGGTCACCGGAACGATGTTCTCCCTGATCTTCGCCACGTCCAACGGCCTCGCGAACGAGCTCTTGCAGGGAGCTGGCCTGATCCACTCGCCGATCGGCTGGCTGACCAGCGGGGACCTTGCCGTCGGCGCGATCATCGCCGCCAACATCTGGGCCGGGATTCCCTTCAACGCCATCCTCTTGTACTCCGGGCTGCAGGACGTCCCGAAGGAGCAGCTGGAGGCCGCGGAGGTTGACGGGGCGAACGCCTGGCGGCGCTTTGCCAGCATTACTGTTCCGTCGATGCGCCCGGTGATCCTCATCGTGCTGATGCTCGGGATCGTTTACACCGCCAAGGCCTTCGACCTCGTCATTGTCCTCACGAACGGCGGCCCGGCCAACGAGAGTCAGCTGATGTCCTCGTGGGCGTACACGCAGGCCTTCGGGCTATTCAACTTCGGCACGGGTACCGCGGTCGGGAACATCCTGCTGCTCTTTAGTTTCCTGGTCGGGATCGTCTACCTCCGGGTGAGCAGAAGCGAAGCCGGGACACGGGGGATCCGATGAGCATCACCCGGCGGGCGGCTCGCCTGATCATCACCATCGTGGTCGGACTCATCTTCTTCGTCCCCCTGCTCTTCCCCCTCTACTGGATCGTCGCGTCGTCCTTCCAGAATCTCTCGACGATCTACGCCACCGCGCCTTCCCTGCTTCCGACTCATGTGTACGGGCCTAACTACCGCACGGCGTTCGGCTCGATTCTGCCCAATATCGGCGTAAGTCTTGTGATCTCCCTGAGCGTCGTCGCCCTGAGCTGGCTGATCGGAGTTCCCGCGGCCTACGCGCTCGCTCGCCGAGGCGGCCGCCTGGCCAGTCTGTTCATCTTGATCATGCTGGTGACCCAGATGATCCCGGGCATCTCGCTGTCCATCGCGCTCTACGCCATCTTTCATCAGTGGGGACTGCTGGGCAGCTACACCGGGCTCATTCTGGCCGATGCATCGGGCGCCATTCCCTTCGTGGTGATCGTGGTGCGGGCGTTCATCGTCACGCTTCCCGGTGAGCTGTTCGACGCCGCCGCAGTCGACGGCGCGGGCGCGGTGCGGTCGTTCACGCGGCTCGGACTGCCGCTGGCTGTTCCCGCCATCATGACGGTGGGCATGTTCGCGTTCCTGAACAGCTGGAATGACTTCGTGAACGCGTACACCCTCAATTCCGGAAGCGGGCCCCAGCCGCTCACTCTGGGGCTCTTCAAGTTCGTGACCCAGTACACGTCGAACGACGGGGCCATCTTCGCCGCGGCCACCCTGGCCGCGATACCCACCGCGATCCTGCTGTTCATCGGGCAGCGCTGGATACGCGGCGGGCTTCGGGCCGGGACGCTGAAGGGATGACCGCTGAAGGGATGACCGCTGAGGGGGTGACCGCTCAGGTGATGACCAGGGACCCGATCCGCATCGCCGTCATCGGACAAGGGTTCATGGGCCGGGCGCACAGCTTCGGCTGGGCGCGGGCCCGGTCTCTGGAGCCCAGCCGGTTCCGGCCGGAACTCACGGTGCTGTGCGGGCGTGATCGCGCAACGCTGGCCCAGAACGCCGCCCGCTACGGCTTTGCCGGGTGGAGCGACCGCTGGGAGGAGGTGGTGCGGCGGAGCGACGTGGATCTCGTGGACATCTGCACGCCCGGCGTGAGCCACGCCGAGATCGCCCTGGCCGCCCTGACGGCGGGCAAGCACGTGATATGCGAGAAGCCGCTGGCCAACTCGCTTGAGGAGGCCACGCAGCTAGCCGACGCCGCCAGCGGCGCAGCCGCTCGCGGGGTCTTTGCCATGGTCGGCTTCAACTACCGGCGCGTGCCGGCCATCGCCGCGGCCCGCCGCCTGATCGACCAGGGCCGCCTCGGGAAGCTGCGCCACGTGCGGGCCACGTACCTCCAGGACTGGCTGGTCGACCCCTCGTTCCCACTGACCTGGCGCCTGGATGCCAGCCAGGCTGGATCTGGTGCGCTCGGTGATCTCGGCTCCCATGTGATCGACCTCGTCCGCTTCCTGAGCGGTGAGCCCATCACCGAGGTCGTGGGGTTCCTTGAGACCTTCGTGGCCGAGCGCCCGCGCTCGGGATCTGCCGTCGGGCTGAGCGCCACGGCGGACTCGGCGCAGGCGCGCGGGCGCGTCACGGTCGACGACGCCTGCGTCCTGCTCGCCCGGCTCGGCGGCGGCGCACTCGCGACGATCGAGGCCACGCGCATGGCATCAGGACACAAGAACGCCCTGATCATCGAGATCAACGGGACCGATGGCAGCCTGCGCTTCGATCTCGAGCGCCTGAACGAGCTCGAGGTCTATGAAGTCCACGCACCGCACAAGGGCTTCTCCAGGGTCCTCGTGACCGAGCCTGACTCTCCTTATCTGGCGCAGTGGTGGCCGCCCGGGCACGTTCTGGGATGGGAGCACAGCTTCGTCCACGAATTCGAGGATTTCCTGGAGGCCATCGCCGAGCGCCGGCAGCCGCAGCCCTCCTTCCTGGCCGGCCTCGCCACCCAGGCGGTGCTCGACGCCGCGACCCGCTCCGCAAGAAGCCGAAGCTGGATCGCCATCGAAGAAGCAAGCCAAGCGAAGGGGCAGTAATAATGCGCCACGCCGCAGGAACCCCGAGATGAGCCGGCCGATCACGTTGTTCACCGGCCAGTGGGCCGATCTTCCGCTCAAGGTGGTCGCCGAGAAGGCGGCCGCCTGGGGCTACGACGGTCTCGAGCTCGCCTGCTGGGGCGATCACTTCGAGGTCGATCGAGCCCTCGCCGAGGACGACTACTGCCGAGACCTGCGGGCCACCCTGGAGGGCTACGGCCTGGCCTGCTGGACCATCTCGAATCATCTCGTGGGCCAGGCGGTCTGCGATCATCCCATCGACGAGCGGCACCGCCGGATCCTGCCCGCCAGAATTTGGGAGGACGGTGATCCCGAGGGAGTCCGGCAGCGCGCAGCGCAGGAGATGAAAGATACCGCCCGGGCCGCTGCCCGCTTCGGGGCGCGGACGGTGGTGGGCTTCACCGGGTCCTCCATCTGGATCACCGTGGCCGGGTTTCCCCCCGTCCCACCCGAGATGATCGAGGCCGGGTACCAGGATTTTGCCGAGCGCTGGAACCCGATCATCGACGTATTCGACGAGGTGGGGGTGCGGTTCGCCCACGAGGTCCACCCGAGTGAGATCGCCTACGACTACTGGACTACCCGGCGCGCCCTCGACGCCATCGCCAACCGGGAAGGCTTCGGCCTCAACTTCGACCCGAGCCACTTCATCTGGCAGGACCTCGATCCGGTGGCGTTCCTCGCCGCCTATGCCTCGCGGATTTATCACGTCGACTGCAAGGAATCCGTCCGCCACCTGGACGGCCGCAACGGCCGGCTCTCCTCCCACCTGCCGTTCGGCGACCTCCGCCGCGGCTGGGACTTCGTCTCGGTGGGACACGGCGAGGTGCCCTGGGAGCACGTGCTCCGCAAGCTCACCGAGATGGGGTACGACGGGCCGATCTCGGTGGAGTGGGAGGACTCCGGCATGGACCGCGAGCTCGGCGCGCCCGAGGCGCTCACCTTCCTGCGCCGGCTCAACTTCGAGCCACCCGCGACGAGCTTCGACGCGGCGTTCGCGCAGTCATAGCCCGCGGTGCCGAGCATGACGACCACAGCACGAGGAGGCGAGGACGGGATGATCCGAGTCACGGTGTGGGGAGAGAACCTCCACGAGCAGCGCGATGAGCTGGTGCAGAGGCTGTACCCGGACGGAATGCACGCTGCCATCGCGGCCGGGATCTCCGAGCACCTCGGCGAGGAGGCCGCGGTACGCACGGTCACCCTCGACCAGCCCGAGCACGGGCTGACCGAGCAGGTACTGGCCGAGTCCGACGTGCTCACCTGGTGGGGCCACATCGGCCACGACCGCGTCGCCGACGAGATCGTGGAGCGGGTGAAGCAGCGCGTCCTGCAGGGCATGGGGCTCGTTGTCCTCCACTCCGGCCACTTCTCCAAGATCTTCCGCTCGCTCATGGGGACGAGCTGCGCCCTGCGCTGGCGATCGATCGGGGAACGCGAGCTGGTCTGGAACGTCAACCCGGCCCACCCCATAGCGGAGGGAATCCCGCCAGTTTTCGAGATCGAGGCCCAGGAGATGTATGGCGAGTTCTTCGACATCCCGCAGCCAGACGAGCTTGTTTTCATCTCGAGCTTTACTGGCGGAGAGGTATTTCGCTCCGGGTGCTGCTTCTACCGCGGCGCCGGGCGCGTCTTCTACTTCAGCCCCGGAGACCAGGATTACCCCGTCTACCACCACCCCGTGGTACGCCGGGTGATCGCCAACGGAGTCCGCTGGACCTGCCGCGCGAATGGCGGGCTGCCCAAGTACCAGCTGGAGCATATGCCCGCCGGCTGGCTCGACCACTACCTGAGTGCCTCACCCGCCGACGCCGCCTCGCGCTCCGACGCCGCCTCGCGCTCCCGCCCGTCGTGAGCCGACTGCGAGCCGTGCTGGTCAGCGCCGGCGGCATGGGCCGGGCCTGGGCCCGCGTGATCGCCGCCAACCCCGATGTCCAGCTCATCGGCTGGGTCGACGTGGTGAAGGATCGAGTAGCCGAGGCCGCCGACGAGCTTCAGCTCGAGGATCTCGCCGCCCAGGATGACCTAGAAGTTACCCTCAACCTGGCTCGTCCCGACTTCGTCGTCGATGCCGCGATCCCCGAGGCACACCACGAGATCACCCGACTGTGCCTCGATCGCCAGATCGCCGTGCTCGGGGAAAAGCCGATGGCCGCCACCCTCGACCAGGCTCGTGATCTCGTGGCGCGCTCGGAGCGCGGCTCAACCCTGTTCATGGTGAGCCAGAACCGCCGCTACAACGCTGGCCTCGCGACCTACCGTGACCTCATCGCCCAGCACCTGGGCGGCATCGGCCAGCTGAACGCCGAGTTCTACCGGGCCCCGCACTTCGGCGGCTTCCGCGAGGAGATGGACAGCCCGCTGCTCATCGACATGGCGATCCACACCTTCGACGCGGCGCGGTATCTCACCGGTGCCGACCCCCTGAGCGTCTCCTGCACCGAGTTCAATCCGCCCTGGAGCTGGTACCGGGGAGCCGCGTCGGTGGTGGCCGAGTTCGAGCTCACCGGCGGAATCCGCTTCACCTATCAGGGCAGCTGGTGCGCCGTGGGTCACGAGACCTCCTGGGATTCCTCCTGGCGGGCCATCGGCGCCGCGGGCACCGCCATCTGGAACGGGACCGACCATCCGACCGCCGAGGTCACAGCGTCCGCTGTCCCGGCCACGCTCACCGTCGTCGACCCGGCGCCCGTGGCTCTGCCCGGCGAGGGCATTGCCGGCGCCCTGCTCGACCTCGTCGCAGCACTCCGTTCCGGGCGGGCCCCGATGGGCGAGTGCCACGACAACATCAAGAGCCTGGCCATGGTGATGAGCGCTCTCGAATCAAGCCGTACCGGGCGACGGGTCGCGATGAGCTTCTAGGAGATGCGCTTCGGTGCTCCCTCATCCCTGCGCGGCTGAGGTGCCAGCGGCGGCGAGCTCTCGCTCAGCGGGCTGGTGCGCGAGTCGCTGCCCCTCGATGTCGGGGTCGGGGATATGCCGGGCGAACCACTGCGGGTGGTACCAGAGCCTTGACCCGATGATCGCCATGACGGCCGGCACGAGCGTGAGCCGTACGACGAAGGCGTCCAGGAAGACGCCGACGGCGAAGCTGAAGCCGATCGCCTTGATGGTCGGGTCGCTGGTGAACATGAAGGCGACGAAGATGGAGAACATGATCAGCGCCGCCGCGGTGACCACGCGGGCCGACAGCCCGGTGCCCCGCTGCACCGCACGGCGGGCGTCGCCGTTCCTGGTGTAGTCCTCCTTGATCCGCGATACGACGAACATCTCGTAGTCACTGGACAGGCCGAAGATGATCGCCAGCATGATGATCGGCAGGAAGCTGATCGTCTCGGCCGGGGTGATGCCGAAGAGATGCTGGCCCCAGCCCCACTGGAACATCGCGACCTGCGCGCCGAGTGCCGCGGCCATCGAGAGCAGGAAGCCCAGGATCGACTTGGCCGGGACCAGGATGGTCCGGAAGGCGAACGTCAGCAGGATGAACGCCAGGCCGACGACGACGATCACGAAGACCGGCAGGGCGCTGGACAGCTTGGACGAGACGTCGATGTTGGACGCCGTGGTGCCCCCGACCAGGATGTGCGCTCCGGTCCCGCCTTCGATCGCGGCCCGGTCGTCACGGATCGTGTGCACGAGGGTCGCCGTGGCCGGGTCGTTCGGCCCGGACTTCGGGATCAGCTTGATCAGCGAGATGCCGTTCTGCGTCGTCACCGGGGTCACCTTGGTGACGTCGGGCAGCCTGGTGAGTGCCGCCGCGATCTGCTGGGTGTCGGCGGGGCTGCGGACGTCCTGGCCGACGATCAGCAGCGCGCCGTTGAAGCCGGCGCCGAAGCCTTCGGTGGTGAGGTCGTAGGCCTGGCGCTGGGTGTTGCCCGCGGGCTGCGAGGCCCCGCTGGGCAGGCCCAGCCGGATGGACAGCGCCGGAATCGCGAGGACGCCGAGCACGGCGACCGCGCCGATGAGCATGAGCACGCGGTGGCGGACGACGAACCCGGCCCACCTGGCGCCGGCCGGGCTGTCCGGATCGGCGGCCGAGCGGCGGGCGACCCGCTCGGCGCGCGCGCCGAGCAGCGGCAGCCGGGTGAACGTCGCGACCTTGGTGCCGGCGAAGCCCAGCAGGGCCGGCAGCAGCGTCAGGGCGATCAGCAGCGCGACGGCGACGGAAGCCGCGGCGGCCAGGCCCATGACGGTCAGGAACGGGATGCCGACGACGGTCAGGCCGCACAGCGCGATGATCACGGTGAGGGCGGCGAAGACGACTGAGCTGCCGGCGGTGCCCATGGCCTGTGGCACCGACTCTTCTGGTGTCATGCCGTTGAGCAGGTTCGTCCGGTGCCTGAACAGGATGAACAGGCCGTAGTCGATGCCGCAGGACAGGCCGAGCATCAGCGCGACCGTGGTCGACGCCGAGGCGATCGTCAGCACCGACGCGATAGCGGTGATGCCCATCAGGGTGGTGACCACGCCGATGATCGCACCCAGGATGGGCATGCCCGCGGCCGCGAAGGCACCGAAGGTGATCATCAGGATCCCGAACGCGATGATCAGGCCGATCAGCTCGGGCACCTCGGAGATCACTGTGCGCCAGCCGGGGTAGACGCTGCCGTTGTACGCCACCTGCACGCCGCCGGCCTGCGCCGACTTCATCGCATGGGTGACGGCGTTGAGGCTGGCGTTCGTCACGCTGGCCGCCGGTGCCGACCACTGCACCTGCCCGAGGGCGATCTTGCCACTCGGCGACACCAGGTGGCTCTGGAAGGGGCTGGTGACCGCGGAGACCTGCGGAATCGACCTGAGCTTGGTCATGGCCGACTCGATCGCCGCCTCGGCCGCCGGACCGGTGACCTTCGCGGTGCCGCTGGTGGCGAAGACGATCGTGGTCTGGCCGCCGCTGAACGCCGGCAGCCTGGCGGACAGGACAGCCGCGGCGTTCTGCGCTTCGGTACCCGGGATGGTGAAGGTGTCATTGGTCTTGCCACCGCTGACCAGGGCGATGGCGATGGCGGCCATGGCCGCGGCCAGCCAGACCGCCAGGACCAGCCGCCGTCGGCGGAATGCGAAGCGGGCGAGTCGGTACAGGTAGTTCGACATGGGGAGAGCTCCACGGCTTGAGTGCAGGTATCGGCTTCCGACGCTAAGTCATTCACTAGCCGCTCGTCAAGTGATTCACTAGCTGTTCGTCTAGTGAGTCACTTGTCATACAGCAAGTGATTGACTTGCCGACAGCTTGTATGCTGTGATACGAGTCACGAACGAGGAGCGCATCTATGGCGACGCCGGTCAGGGGCATGTCCACCCGCGCAGTGCAGGCCGAGCAGACCCGGCAGCAGATCCTGGAGACCGCGCAGCGGCTATTTGCCGAACTCGGCTACGACGCCACCTCGCTGCAGATGATCGCCGACGAGATGGGGCTGACGAAGGCCGCCGTCTACTACCACTTCCGAGCGAAGAGCGACATCCTGCACGCGGCCATGCTGCCCGGAATCCAGCGGCTGCATGTTCTCCTGGATGAAGCGGCCGGGATCCGCGGCCGGCGGGCCCGGATCGAGCACCTGGTCAACGGCTTCGTCGACTTCCTCGTCCAGAACCGCCGCCGCTTCGCGGCGATGGCATCCACCGACCCGGCGGCGAAGCGAAACAAGCTGGACGGCGAGCAGACAACCATGGCCCAGCGTGCCCTCACGGTGCTGTTCGGCGATAACCCCACCGGCGCCGAGCGGCTCGCCTTCGGCGTCCTGTTCTTCATCCCGGAGTGCGTGCCCGCCCTGGCCGACCTGACCGACGAGGAACTGCGCGAAGCCCTGCAGACGACGATACTGCGCATGTTGCGGGTCCCGTCCTGATCCCATGACCCAGGGGGCTGCGGCGGCCATCACCCGGGCGCTGCGGCGCACCGGTGGTACGTGGCGCATCAGCAGGCGAATCGTCGCCGAGTACCGCTGACCAGGAGGTGAGGGCCATGGCTTCCGGCGACGCCGCCGCGGGCGGCAGCCTCACGGGTGGCAGCGTCACGCCGCCAGCGGCGCCGGCATCGGCCTGGGCGCCGTTCCGGCACCGGCTGTTCGCGGCGATGTGGGGCGCCCAGTTCGTCAGCAATGTGGGCAGCTGGATGCAGACCGTGGGGGCCCAGTGGCTGATGCTCACGCTGACCAGCTCGGCGGTCTACGTGACGCTGGTGCAGACTGCCGCGAGCCTGCCGATCGTGCTGTTCGCGGTGGTCGCGGGCACGGTCGGTGACCTCGTCGACCGGCGCCGCTTCCTGCTGGTCACGCAAACCGTCATGCTGATTGCCGCGCTGGCGCTGGGGGTACTGGCGATCGCCGGCCTGGTCACGCCGTGGGTTCTGCTCGCGCTGATCTTCGCCGTCGGGACCGGCCAGGCCCTCACCTCGCCGACCTGGCAGACGCTCCAGCCCGAGCTGGTGACGCCGGCCGAGCGGCCGCAGGCGATCTCACTGGGCGCGGTGAACCAGAATCTGGCCCGCGCGATCGGACCGGCGATCGGCGGGCTGCTCCTGGCGGCGATCGGCGTCGGTGCGGTGTTCCTGGCCAACGCGGCGACCTTCCTGGCCGTCATCGCCGTCATCTGGTGGTGGCACAGCACCCGCCCCGCACGTACGCTGCCCCGCGAGCACGTCGGCGAGGCGATCAGGGCCGGCGGCCGCTATGTCGCCGCCAGCCCGGCCCTGCGCGCCATCTTGCTGCGGGCCGGGCTGTTCACCTTGTTCGCCAGCTCGATCTGGGCCCTGCTGCCCCTGACCGCCCGCTCCGAGCTGCACCTGGGATCGGGTGGTTACGGCCTGCTCCTGGGCTGCGTCGGCGTCGGCGCACTCGGCGGCGCCGCCGCCCTGCCGTGGCTGCGTACCCGGCTCAGGCCGGGCGCCCAGCTGACCGCAGGCTCGATCGGGCTCGGTGCCGTCGCGCTGGTACAGGCCCTGGTCCACGTCTCCGCGGTGGTCGCGGTGGCCCTGGCGGTCGGGGGAATGGCGTGGATCGTCGCCCTGTCGACCCTCAACTCGCTGTACCAGCTCACGCTGCCGCAGTGGATCAAGGCCCGCGGCATGTCGTTCTACCTGGTCGTCTTCCAGGGCGGCAGTGCTTTCGGCAGCGTCGCCTTCGGCCTGGTCGCCCAGCACGCCGGCCTGACGGCGGCCCTCGTGTGCGCTGCGGCCGGGCTGGCGCTCGGCCCGCTCACCGGGCTGCGGTACCGGTTCCAGACGATCCCTCCCGCGGAACTTCTGCCCGCCAGCGACTGGCCAGCGCCGAACCTGGCCGCTGGGGCGCCGTCCACCGGGCCGGTCATGGTGAGCATCGAGTACCGGGCCCGGCCCGAGAGCGAGGACGACCTGCTCGCCGCGCTGGAGGATGCCCGGTTCAGCAGGCGCCGGACCGGGGCCAGTTCCTGGCGGGCCTGGCAGGACGGTAACCAGCCGGGCCGCGTCCTGGAGCAGTTCGTCGTCGCGTCCTGGGAGGATCACCTCCTGCAGCACGCGCGGGTCACCGTGCGGGACAAGGCCAGGTACGAGGCGATCCGCGCGATGACCGACCCGGCTCACCCGACCGTGGTCACGCACTGGCTGACACCGCGGCCCCGCCACGCCGACGGGAAGCCACCCGCAGCGGCCGGGTAGCTGATCGGCTAGTGCTAGGGCACGACGATCAGGGGCACCGGTGAGTGGCGGGCCAGGCCGACGGCGACGGAGCCGACCACCCGGTGCGCGACGAGGGACGAGCTCCCGACCACGATCACGACAGTCGCCTCAGGCTCAGCGGCGCCGATGCCCTTCGCCACAGCGAGCAGTTCCTCGGTGATCAGGCCCTCGCGCCGCTCGAATTCCCAGCTCTCGGCGCCGCGGCCCGCGAACTGCTCGGCGACCGCGGTGCGGAGCTCCTGCTCGATCTCGTCGAAGTCGGTTTCCATTTCGCCCACGGCACCTGGCGACAATGCGGCCATAGGCGGCATATGGGCCACGTACACCACTTCGATTCGGCCCGTCCGGCCCTGCAGCAGGTTGATCGCCGCGTCGACCGCACGGGCGGCCGGCGGAGATCCGTCATAGCCGACGACGAGGCGCAGGTCAGCGGGCGGCGGCGCAGCATTGGTCACCGGGCGAGAATAGCGCGAGCACGGCCGGCGCCGGCCGCCGGGGCCGCCCGGTATCTCCGGCAAACGCGGCATTAGCGGATGCCGTGGCCTGCGAGAGCAGCGCTGTTACATTCGCGAGGTCGTCGCGCGCGGGCACTACCGGGGGGAGTCGGATGCGCAGCAGCGAACAATCGCGGGGCCGGAGTCGCCGGCCTGCGGTATCGCCGTTATGGCGGTGGCGCTACCGGACGGCCGCCGTTGTCGCGGTGGTCGCGGCCCTGGGCACGATGTGGCTGGGCGGCGGCGCCGCTGACGCGGCCGCCATCCCGGCCGACCCTTCGGCCGCGGTGCCGTGCCGCGTACAAAGCCTGGACCAGGCCATCGCCAGCGCGCCCGCCAACGCGGCCCTCGTGCTGAGGGCTGGCTGCACGTACCGCCTCAGTGCGGCACTGCCCACGATCGACCGCAACCTCACCATCGACGGCAACGGCGCCACCATCACGCGCAGCAGCGGGACCTTCACCATGATGACGGTTGAGACCGCCGAGCTGACCCTCAACCGGATCACCATCTCCAAGGCCGAAAGCCCATCTGGGCCGACCGAGTACCCCGGAGCTGTCCTCGCCACCGGCGGCGCCAGCGTGACAATCACCGGAAGCACCTTCGATCGCAACCACGGCCAGAATGCCGGAGCCATAGAAGCCAACAGTTTCAGCCTCGTGAAAATTACCAGGAGTACCTTCGCGAGCAACCAGAGCCCTCACGGCGGCGGCGCCGTCGAAATCTTCGCTGACAGCCGCCTGACAATCGCCGCGACCAGGTTCGCCGGCAACCGTGGCCGCGATGCCGGGGCCATCTCTGCCTCCGGCGGCAGCAGCCTGGCGGTGACCGGCAGCAGTTTCTCCCGCAACGAGTCGGATATTGCGGGCGGGGCGATCGAGGTCGGAGATGGTGCCTCCGGTGCGGTACGAGGCAGTTCGTTCTCCGGCAACGAGGCCGACCGTCTCGGCGGTGCGATCGGATGCATCACCGGGGCTACCCTGACCGTGAAGGGATCGAACTTCACCGGCAACACGACCACCGAGAGCGGCGGCGCGATCTGGTGCGCCCTCTCGCTGCTGAGCGTCACCAGCGATATTTTCAGCCGCAACTCAGCCGGGGACGGCGGGGCGGTCTACAACTCTGGCCCGGCGACGACGATCGCCGGCAGCACGTTCACGGCCAACCTGGCGACCGGGAATGGCGGCGGGATCGAGACGGCGACCGCGCTGAATCTCGTCCGTGACACCCTGTCGGGTAATCGCGCCGGCGGCACCGGCGGCGCCCTGGCCGTGACCGGCCAGCACACCAGCCTGACGGCGACGCGCATCGTCGGGAACTCGGCGGGTACCAGCGGCGGCGGCATCTGGGATGCTCAGTCCGTCAGCATGACCGGCAGCCTGGTGCGCGGCAACCAGCCCGACAACTGCGCCAGCGCCTCGTGCCCGGACACCGCACGCACCAGGATCACCGTGCCCTGCAGCGCCGCGAGCCTGCGCGCCGCGATCGGCGGCGCGCCGGACAACGCGATCCTGGTGCTGCGGCCCGGCTGCGTCTACCGTCTCAGGTCCGCCCTGCCGAGCGTCACCAGCGACCTCATGATTGACGGCAATGGCGACACCATTACCCGGCAGAGCGGGTCCTTTACCATCCTGACCGATGTCGGCGTTAACCTCGTTCTCAATCGGATCAGCATCACCAACGCCACTGGCGGGTCCGCTGCTGTGTACGCGGTAAAGGGCGCCCAGGTCGCGGTAACCGACAGCAGGTTCGACAACGACAACGGCACCGCCGGGGCCATTTACGTCGAGCGAGGCAGTAGCCTCACGACGGACCGGGACAAGTTCACCGGCAATACAGGCGCAACCGCCGGCGCGATCCTGGTCGCCAACCTCAGCGCGGCAGCGGTGAGCCGCAGCATCTTCACCGGCAACACCGGGCGCAACGGCGGCGCGATCTTCAGCCCGGACAGCTCGATGACCGTGATGGACTCCAGCTTCAGCGGCAACAAATCCGCGGGCATCGGAGGGGCTATCGCGGCGACAGGTTTCCTCGACGTCAGCGGCAGCGTCTTCCACGCCAATGCGGCCAGCACTGGTGGCGCGATTTCCGACAGCGGACCGGCCACGACCTTCTCTGGCAGCCGCTTCACGGCCAACACTGCCTCCGATTTCGGCGGCGCCATCATCGCAACCGCCTATCTGTCGCTCATCAGCGACGTCGTGTCAGGTAACCAGGCGGGCGAGCGTAGCGGGGGCGTAGAGGCGTCAGCTGGACGCCTGGATCTCATCGCGTCCCGCGTCGTCGGGAATTCCGCGGCCACGGCGCCGGGCGGAGTTATTGCCGCTGTCCTCAACCTCAGCGATGGCAGCATCGTTACGGCCAACCACCCGGGCAACTGCGTGCCCGCCGCAGCCTGCTGACCTTGCGCTGCGCCCGCCTGACGTTAGCGAATCGCTTCGGCCGGCGATCTGCGAACCGGTGTGACCACCGGCGAGCAGCTGCACAGCGCGACGGGAATCGCCTCGAACGCATGCTGGGGTGCGGCGGGCGCGGGGGTGGCAGCAGCGGGCGCGGGGGTGGCAGCAGCAGGCGCCAGGGCGGCACCGGCGGGCGCTGGCGCGGGAGCGGCCGGCTCCGCCGTGCGGGCGGCGGGTGCTGGCGCGGGGGCGGCCGGGGCGGCGGCGCTCGCGGCCCTGAGCTCGGTCAGCCGGCGCCGGGACGGCAGCAAGACAATCGCGAGGATGAAGCCGAGTCCGAGCAGCCCCGCGGACACGGCGAACGCGGTCGTGTAGCCGTGGGTGGCCGCGATCGCCGGCGCCAGCGGGCTGGCGTGGTGGGCGACCAGGTAACTGGCCGTGGCGGTCAGCGCGATCGTGCTGAGCGCCGACGTCCCGACCGAGCCGCCGACCTGCTGCATCGTGTTGACCAGGGCGGAGGCCACGCCGGAGTCCTCGCGGGCGACGCCGGTCGTGGCGGTGTTGATGGCCGGGGCGAAGATCATGCCGAAGCCCAGGCCCAGGATGAGCAGGGCGGGCAGCACGGCGCTGGCGTAGCTGGAGGTCACGGTGACCTGGGTCAGGTAGGCCATCCCGCCGGCCCCCAGCAGCATGCCCGTCGCGATCAGGGCCCGCGGCCCGACTCTGGCCAGGCCCACGATGCTGGAGAAGTTAGAGCTGATCAGGATGCAGCCGATCATCGGCAGGAACAGCAGCCCGGTGTTCAGCGGACTCTCTGCCTTGACCACCTGCAGGTAGTAGGTCAGGAACAGGAAGGTGCCGAAGATCGCGATTCCGGAGATGCCGACGGCGACATAGGAGCCGCCGCGGGTCCGGTCCACGATGACCCGCAGCGGCAGCAGCGGGTGACGGACGCGCCGCTCGGCGACGACGAACCCGGCCAGCAACGCCGCCCCCCCGATCAGGGTGCCCAGGGTCAGCGGGGCCGTCCAGCCGGCGGTCTCGGCATGGGAGAAGCCGAAGACGATCCCGAACAGCCCGGCGCAGGCCAGCACCGCGCCGATCCAGTCCATCTGCGGCCGGGCCGCCGGGCGGCTGCTGCGGATGTAGGCCAGCGCGCCGGCCACGGCAATCGCGGCGAACACCAGGTTGACGTACAGGCACCAGCGCCACGAGAGGTACTCGGTGAGCACCCCGCCCAGGATCAGCCCGACGGCGCCGCCGCCGGCCGCGACCGAGCCGAACACGCCGAAGGCCCGCCCCCGTTCGCGCGGATCCTGGAACGTGCTGACCAGCGTGCCGAGGGCCGACGGGGCGAGGACGGCTCCGAACGCCCCCTGCAGGGCCCGGGCCGCGACCAGGACGACGAATGAGCCGGCGGCGCCGCCGATCGCCGAGGCAATAGCGAACCCGATCAGGCCCGTGATGAACACCCACTTGCGGCTGAACATGTCCCCCAGCCGCCCGCCCACCAGCAGCAGGCTGCCGAACGACAGCGCGTAGGCCGTGACCACCCACTGCCGGTCGCTGTTGGCAAAGCCCAGCGCGTGCTGGGCGGACGGCAGCGCGATGTTCACGATCGTGGAATCCAGCACCACCATCAGCTGGGCGATAGCGACGATAACCAGGACCAGCCAGCGCCGGTCAGCGGGCGCGGTCGTCCGGCCTCGAGTAGCAGAAGACGTTGCTGATGACATCAGGTCCGTACCCCCTGCGTGGCGAGCCCTAGCTTCCCTCCGCGCACCGTAGGCACACGAGGAGCCATACGTCCATCGCAGGAGCCTTTCCCGAGTTGGTGGCGTTAACCCCAACTGTGGTGCGCGATCTAACCTTCGGGCGTTCCTCGCTAGACTCGCCCGGTGGCCAGTCCCGGATTGCGGGAGCGCAAGAAGGCGCGTACCCGGCAGCTCATCGTTGACACCGCCGCTCGCTTGTTCGCCGAGCGTGGCTATGAGCATGTTGCCGTTACTGACGTGGCGCGCGAGGCCGAGGTCGCCGAGCAGACCGTCTACAACTACTTTCCGACCAAGGAACAGCTGGTCACCGATCGCGAGGAGCGGATTCAGGACCGGCTGTGCGACCTGATCCGCTCCCGGCCGCCGGGCGTCACCGCGGCGGCGGCGACCCGCGATTTCGTGCTCGAGTCCGTCACCGGGATCCGCAGCATCCCGGCGGAGCTGTGGCGCGGCGAACTCGGCTACCTGGCGGCGATAAGTCCGGCCGTCCACCGGCTGGTGCTGGAGCTGGCCGACCGCCAGGCCACCGCCCTCGCTGAGGCCATCAGCGACACCACTGCGGTCCCGCCGGCGGTGGCCACGCTGCAGGGGATAGCGCTGGCTGGCGTGTTCCAGATCATCATCAGCGAGGCCGGGCGGCGCACCCGAGAGGGCCAGAGCCAGGCGGAGATCGCCGACGAGCTATATCCGGCGGTTGAGAACCTCCTCGACGAGCTCGACCGCTGGTTCAGCCTGTCCGCCGACGGCTAGGCGAGGCCAAGCTGCCGCCGCTGCACGGCGGCGTCAAAGAAGGCGGAGATGACGATGAGCTGGTCGCCGTCCCACTTGGTGGTCTGGCCGAACTCGACGTCGAACGCCTTTCCGGTCGGGGCAATGACGGTGCCGTCGGGCCCGGTCATCTCCCCGGTGAAGGTCCCGGTCGCGCGGGTGACCACGGTGATCCAGTCGCCGCTGCCGCACTGGATCGGGTACGGGTCGCTGAGCGCGAGAAGGCGGGCGGTCCGGGTGCTGTCGGTGGTCGTGGACATGGCGATCCCTCTCTCCTAGAGCTCACTGGAATCTTAGGGTCCACTATAACAACCTCGCCCGCGGCTATTCCTGCCCCGGCTGCCGAGGCAGCCTCCGAGCGGGCGGGCGGGTTCTGGGTACCGGCCCTACGCTGGCTTACGGCCGACGCCGGCCCACAGGGCCAGCGTCCGGCTGGTCTCGATGCCGGGCCGCCACTGGTGGACCTGGACCAGCCCGGGCTCGACCAGCTCCATCCCGGTGAAGAACCGCATGACCTCGGCCCGGCTGCGGCCGGTGTACTGCTGGTAGCTGAGCTGGTTGACCCTGCTCTGGAGGTCGGCCACCTTGTCCGGCTCGATGTCGGAGGCCGGGTGGGAGATGGTCAGGTAGCTGCCGGCCGGGACGGTCTCCATGATCCGGGCCATGATCGCGTGCGGGTCGTCCTCGTCGCTGATCGCGTGCAGCGTCAGGAGGCTGATGACCGCGACCGGCTGGGAGAAGTCCAGCGTCCGCGCCGCCCCGTCCAGGACCAGGCCGACATCGCGGGCATCGGCGTCGATGTAGTCGGTAGCGCCGTGCGGACCGCTGGCCAGCAGGGCCCGGGCATGGGCCAGGACAATCGGGTCGTAGTCGACGTAAACGACCCGGCTGTCCGGCGCCACCTCCTGCGCGACCTGGTGGGTGTTGCCCGCGGCCGGGATGCCCGTGCCAATGTCGAGAAACTGGCGGATTCCGGCCTCGCCGGCCAGGAAGCGCACCGCCCGGCCCAGGAACGCCCGGTTGGCCCGGGCCAGCTCGACCATCGTGGGATAGGCGTCGATCAGCGCGTCGCCGGCCTTGCGGTCGGCGGCGTAGTTGTCCTTGCCGCCGAGCAGGTAATCGTAGATGCGCGCATGGTGCGCGACGGTGGTGTCGAAAGCCGGGTGCTCAGCGTTCATCCAGCTTCGCCCCATCTCGTCGGCTGCGTATTGGCATCATTCCGGACGACCGACAGGTTACTCGCCGGCCGGTATCAGGAGCGCGCCGGCGGCGGCGCGGCGCGCAGGCCGGCCAGGTGGAGGTCGAGGAATCGCGGCCAGGTATCGGCGGTGGGTTCGCCCGTGGCCTGCACGAGCCCGCGCATGGCCATGATGAGCGCCATGACGTCGTCGGCGGTGACGCCCGGACTGAGCCGCCCGGCCGCTGTCGCGCGCGCGGTGAGCTGGCCGATCGCGGCCCTGATCCAGCGGGCGGCGGCGTCATCGGTGCTGCGCTCGAGGAGCAGGCTGGCGTAACGTGCGTGGCTCGCGAACGACTGGCCCAGGGCGCGCAGGAATTCCTCGAGCCCGAGTCCGTCGGTGCGGGCCAGCGCGTTTTGCGCGGCGTCGATGGTCTGGTCCAGGGCGATCTGGAGCAGCTCGTCGATCAGGGCGTCCTTGCTGGTGAAGTGGCGGTAAACGGTACCGACGCCGACTCCGGCCCGGGCGGCGATCTGCTCCATGCTGGCCTCGGCGCCTGACTCGCCGAGCACGTCGCGGGCGGCGTTGAGGATGAGGTGGTAGTTCCGCACCGCGTCACGGCGGCCGGGCTCGCGGGGGCGGGTCGAGCTCCGGGGCGCCTGGCTGCTCACGTCACTCCTCATGTTCAGGCCGGCCGCCCCATCACGGACTGCTGCTGCCCGCCGCGGCCTCGCCGCCGAGCATGCCGGACGCCGCGCGCTCGCGCTGGCCCGCCGCTGGCCGCAGCCGCCGCGCCGACGGCATGAGCAGGCCGGCCAGGGCGGCGAGCACCAGCCCGCCGGCCATGACGGCGAAGCCGGTCGTGTAGCCGGCCGCCCGGGGCAGCCCGGACGGCTCGAGCTGCGAGGTGACGATGCTGGCCATCACGGCCGAGCCTATGCTGCCGCCGATGGTGCGGATATTGGCGTTCATGCCGCTGGCGACGCCGGTCTGCGAGGCGGGCACGGCCGAGACGATCAGCGCCGACATGGCCGAGAAGGCGAGGCCGAACCCGATGCCCATGATGGCGGTGGACAGGTAGATCTCCCACTCCTGCCCGTGCGCGAAGGCCAGGATCGCCATGGCCCCGCTCCCGATCGCGCACCCGGCGATGACCAGGGCCTTGCCTCCGAGCCGGCGGATCAGCCGGCCGGCGAACATGCCCGCGAAGAACATCGTCACGGCCGAGGGCAGGAGCATCAGGCCGGACCGGGTGATGCTGGCCCCGAATCCGTAGCCCGCCGCCGAGGGGGTCTGCACGAACTCGGGCAGGAACGCGAAGGTCGCGTACATGCCGACGCCGACCAGCAGCGCGACCAGGTTGTTCGTCCACACCGCCGTCCGCCGCATCATCTGCATGTCGATGACGGGGGTGGCCGCCCGCATCTCGGCCAGCACCCAGGCCCCGGCCAGCACGACAGCGGCGGCCAGCAGGCCGAGAATGCGGCCCGAGGCCCAGCCCCACTCCGGCGCCTCGCTGAGGGAGACCAGCAGCGCGACCAGCCACGCCGACAGCAGGACCGCGGGCAGCCAGCTGATCCGGCCCGGCGTCCGCACCGGCGACTCGGGGACGACCAGCACCGCGGCCACCGCGGCGGCCACCGTGAGGATCATCGGCAGCCAGAACAGCCAGTGATAGCCCAGCGCGTCGACGATCGGGCCGGCCAGGACGATGCCGAGCCCGGCCCCGACCGCGGTCAGCGAGGCCAGCACGCCCACCGCGCCGCTGACCTTCGCGGCCGGGAACTCATCCCGGATGATCCCGAAGGCGACGGGCACCATGCCGCCGGCGACGCCCTGGATCACCCGCGCGACGATCAGTACCCCGATCGACGACGCGACCGCCGCCAGCAGCGAGCCCACCGCCAGCGCCACGAGCGTGCCCACGAAGACCCGCTCCTTGCCCATCATGTCGCCGACCCGGCCCAGGATCGGCGTCATGATCGACGCCGACAGCAAGTACGCGGTCAGCACCCAGGTCGCGGCGGCCTGCGTCGTATGCAGTTCCTGCTGCACCGTGGTCAGGACGGGGATGACCAGTGACTGCAGCAGCGCGAACGCCGCCACGCCCGCCGCCAGCACCGCGAACGTCACCTGATAGTGCGCCCGGCCGCGAAGTACCGCCATCAGGGCCCTCCGTAAAGCGGAATCAAGCTTCCGGTACGAGCCTACCAAACCGGAATCCAGATTCCGAGATGAATCGGACCGGTCCTGGGCTGGTCATCCTGGTGCTGGTCGTCGTGGTGCTGGTGTCGGTGCCAGCCGCTACCGTGCGGTACCGGTACCGGCGATCGAGCGGAGCGAGTGATGGCGGAACGGGTGGCCGAGTTCGAGGTGCTGGGGCCGTGGTCGCTGGAGACCAGCCGGCGGTTCTGGGAGGGCTTCGCCCCCGCCGCGCTGGCCGGCGGGCGGCCCGGACCGGGACTGCGCACGGTGTTCTGCGCCGAGGCTGACTGGCGCCGCGCCGAGGCCGAGGTGACCCAGGCCGGGGATACCGCGCGGGTGCGGCTGACCGGTGACGGTGATCTTGATGCGGCGGCCGCGCAGGTGGCCCGGTTCATGGCCCTGGACGTCGACGGGCGAGGCTGGCCGGAGGTGGCCCGCCGTGATGCGGTCATCGCCGACGCCCAGGCCCGGCTGCCCGGACTGCGGCCGTGCGGCTTCCATTCGCCTTACGAGGCGGCCGCCTGGTCGGTGCTCTCGCAGCGGCTGCGCGTCGTGCAGGCGGCCCGGCTGCGCGCCGACCTGATCACCCGCCACGGCGAGGATGGCGCGTTCCCGCCGCCGCACGCCCTGGCCCGGCTCGACCTGGACCTGCCGGGCCGCAAGGGCGAGTACCTGAAGGCGGTCGCCGAGGCGGCGCTCGACGGCCTGCTGGACGGGGCGGCGCTGCGCGCCCTGGACCCGGCCCTGGCCGTGCAGCGCGTGCAGCAGGTCAAGGGGCTCGGGCCGTTCGCCGCTGAGCTGGTCGTGCTCCGCGGCGCGAACGCCCCCGACGGCCTCCCCTCCCGCGAGCGCCGCCTGGACGCCGAGATCACCGAGCGCTACGGCGCCGGGCAGACGCTGGCCGAGGTCTCGCAGGCGTGGCGGCCCTACCGCACCTGGGCCTGCCGTCCACCTGCGCGCACTGCGCGAGGAGCGCACCGGCGAGATCGCCGGCCGCGGAGCCAGCGCCTAGCTGTGATGTCCTAGCGCAGCGGCCGGAACGCCGCGCGGACCTCTCCCGACAGCAGCTCCGGCTGCTCCCACGCCGCGAAGTGCCCGCCCCGGTCGACCTCGTTGTAGTAGATCAGGTTGGGGTAGGCCTCCTCGGCCCAGCTCCGCGGCGCCTGGTAGAGCTCGCCGGGAAAGACGGTGACGCCAGCCGGGATGGAGACGTTCTTGGCGTCGAAAAAGCCGAACTTGTTGTCCCAGTACAGACGGCCTGACGAAACCCCCGTATTCGTCAGCCAGTAAAGGGTGACGTTGTCGAGGATATGGTCGCGGGTAAGGTCGCCCACCGGCTGGCCCTCGAAGGCCTGGGCGATTTCCCCGTAACTGTAGGCGTCATGGTTAATCATCCAGGAGGCCAGGCCGACCGGTGAGTCGGCTACTCCGTACAGCGTTTGCGGCTGCGTGCCCATTTCCACGGCATAACCGGCGCCCGTTGTATAGAACTTGCTGATCTGCTCGAACGCGCGCTTTTCGTCGCCGGAGAGACCGGAGGGCGGCGGGCCGCCGGGGGCGAGCTGGCCGGGAATCGGGAGCGCCCGGGCAATGTCGGGCAGGATCACCCCGGGCATGTTGGAGTGCATGCCGAGCAGTCCCGGAGGTGCCTGCGCCGCCATCAGGTCCGTGATGACCGCGCCCCAGTCACCGCCCTGGGCCACGAACTGGTCGTATCCGAGGCGCCCCATCAGCTCGACCCAGGCACCCGCGATGCGGTCCGGGCCCCAGCCAGGCGCCCGTGGCTTGCCGGAGAACCCGTAGCCCGGTATCGACGGGATCACCACGTGGAAGGCGTCGGCCGCGCTCCCCCCGTGGGCGGTGGGGTTGGTCAGCGGATCGATGATCCCCAGCAGCTCGATGATCGAGCCGGGCCACCCGTGCGTGACGATGAGCGGCAGCGCATCTTCATGCTCCGAGCGAACGTGAATGAAGTGAATGTCCAGTCCGTCGATCTCGGTCATGAACTGAGGCAGGGCGTTCAGCTTCGCCTGGCACTTGCTCCAGTCGTGGTCTTCGGCCCAGTAACGCGCCAGTTCCTGAATCGTCGCCAGCTGCACGCCCTGTGAATGATCCGGGACGGTCTCCATATCGGGCCAGCGCGTGGCCGCGATGCGCGCGCGCAGCCCCTCGATTTCCGCCTCGGGGACCTCGATTGTGAACGGCCGGATCGTGGCGCTTCCGGTCTGGACAGACATGCGGATCCTCCCCATTTAAAAGCCGGATTCGCTGAATCTACCGCTTTACGCCGCCGTAGGGTCAGTTGACCAGCCACAGCGGAACATCTCGCTCGCTAATCGACGCTAATATAACCACCGGGAGACGGCAAGGACTCACCCTATTGTTCCGGGTAATTACCGAACCGCTCGTATGCCAGCTATGAGCTAGGCGTGGCTCTGGACTATCCGGGCCAGATCTACCCGGGACCTGACGTCCAGCTTCTCGAAGACGTGACGCAGGTGGGTGTTCACGGTATGGGGCGAGACGAACAACCGGTCGGCGATCCCCCGGTTGGTGTAGCCCGCGCCAGCCAGGCGCGCGACCTGAAGTTCGGCGCCGGTGAGCGACTCCCAGCCCAGCTTCGGGCGGTCCAGTGACTGGACCCGGCGGCGGACCCCGAGGTCGCGCAGCCGCTTGCGGGCTCGGGCCGCGTCGCGGACGGCGCCGGCTTTGATGCAGACGCGCAGCACGCGATCGAAGGCGTCGACCGCCCCGCCGCGGTCACCGTCGGCCAGCCTGGCCCCGCCCAGGTCGTCCAGCGCGGCGGCCAGGGCCAGCGGCCGGGGGCCGGGGGCCAGGATCGCCGCGGCCTGTTCGATATCTTGCGTGCACCCGTTGAGCAGGCCTCGGGCGTGCACCGCGGCGGCGGTCACGGACGGCACGCCGGGATTGAGCTCGCATCTGCGCGCGGCCAGCGCGGAAACGGTCTTCGCGAGTTCCTCGTCGCCGGCCGCGAGGGCCATGCGGACCAGCCGGGGATCGTCGGCCGCCTCCATCGGGAAGAGCGGGAACAGCGACAGTCGCTCGGCCTCGCCGAGCGCGCACAGCCAGCGGTGGGCCTGGCTCGGGTCGCCGGATGCCGTGGCGTGCACGGCCAGGTACCAGGCGGCCAGCCGGCGGACCACGGGCGCCGTTGCCCCGAGCATGACCTGGGCCATCTGGGCCACCTCGCCGGCCCCGCGCTCGTCCCCGATGTGCAGCTTGGTGCGGCCCAGCGCCACGACCGCTGCCGCATCCAGGACTCCGACGATCAGGTGCGCGTCGGCGAGGTGGAACCGCCCCTCCAGCGCGGCGTTGGCCTCGTCGAGCCGGCCGAGGTGCAGTAGGTGGCGGCCCTTCCACGTCTCGAAGACGTGAACGGCCCAGTTCTGGCGATCGCGCTGGGCGGAAGTCAGTCCGTCGTCGGCCACGGCGATCGCCTCATCGACCCGGTCGAGGGCCGACAGGACCCACGACCGATAGCTGTGCGTCAGGCGTTCCCGCGGGTCGTCGAAGCCGGCCAGCCGCTGGGAGTCCACGCCGTCGAGCAGCCGCAGTGACAGCTCGAAGTGGCCGAGCTGGTATTCCATCGCCGAGCAGCCGATCTGGAAGAAGTACTGCGCTGCGAGGTCGGTGCTGGCCAGCACGCTCGCGCGCACCTCGGGCTCGATCGCCCGGCCTTCCTCGAGACGGCAGGCGACCATCAGGTTATGAAACAAGGACGCCCACAGCCGGGCCCGCGTGTCAGCTGAGATGCCGGTCAGGGACAGGCCCTGCCGGGCGTTGTCGGCGCGGTCGTCGGCCGAGATGGCGAACATCGCGGCCAGGCTCAGCCGGACGTCGGCTTCCTGCCCGGCGGGCAGGCTCTGACGCAGGGCGTTGTCGGCGAAGGCCCGTGCCTCCTTGCTGCGGCCCGCGGCGAACAAGGACACCGTCCGGCGGGCCACCAGCGGACCCCGCAGCGGATGCCGTGACGGGGCCAGGGACAGCGCCGCGCTGGCGATGTCCGCCGACGCGCTGGGATCGGTCATGCCGAGCGTCTCGGCGGCGTCCGCGAGAGCCCGGACCGCGGTGACGTCACCCGGCTCCGCGCTCTCGGCCAGCTGAGCCGCGACCTCGATGGGCAGGGCGCCGCCCGCCAGGAGAACGTCGGCCGCCTCACGGTCAAGGGCCCGGCGGACGGCGCCGGGTAGCGCGCTGCGAACCGCCTCCCTGGCCAGGTCGTGCTGGAAGGCGAGACGGCCGCCGACCTCGACGAAGATCCCGCCGTCGATGACCTCCCGAACCGGGTCCACCAGGCCGGCCACCGGAAGGCGGGCCATCGCCGCGATCTGGCTGAGGGTGAACTGCCGGGCCAGCCAGCCGGCCACGGTCACGATGCGCTGGCCCGCGGGAGTGAGGCGCGACAGGCGTCGTCGCATGCTGTCCTCGAGCCGATGCGGCAGCCGGTCCTGCTCCAGCCTGGCCCGGCCGCCGACGACGGAGACCAGGTTCTCCTCGCGCAGCCCGGCCAGAAGGTCGACGATGAGGAACGGGTTGCCCTGCACGTCGGCCAGGGTGCGCAGGAGGTCGCCTCCCGCCGGTGCCCCCAGCACGTCCGCCGCCAGTGCCGCGACCGCCGAGGCTTTCAGCGGCGGCAGGCGGATCGTCGCGGCGCCGGCGATGATCAGCTCGCCGAGCGCCCGGCGGATCTGCGGTGCGCCCTGGTCCGGGCGGACGGCGATCAGCCACGCGATCGGCAGCGAGGCCAGCCATTGGGTCAGCATGCGCAGCGCGAAGCCGCAGCCCGCGTCGGCCCACTGCACGTCATCGAGGCAGACCAGCAGCGGCTGCTCGAGCGCGGTGCGCTCCAGCACGGTCTGCACATCATGGAGCAGCCAGAACTGCTCCTCACGGGCGCCGCGCGACCCGAGCGCGGCCCGTTCGACCAGCGGCTGCGCGCCGCCGAACAGCGCCTCCATGAGCACAGCCAGCTCGACGGAGTTGTGGCCGGGCTCCGCGGTGCCGAACCCGGTCCGGAACGAGAGCGCAGCGGCGGTCGCGCGGGCGGCCGTGAGCAGCCTGGTCTTACCCAGCCCCGCGGCCCCCTCGATGACCGCGACGCCGCCCGCGCCGGCCCGGACGCGCTCCAGCAGGCCGGTGATCAGCTGGAGCTGCTCGTCCCGCCCGCGGATCGGGGA
Organism: uncultured Actinomycetota bacterium; assembly: GCA_963730265.1. GTDB lineage: Bacteria > Actinomycetota > Actinomycetes > Streptosporangiales > Streptosporangiaceae > DASUBV01. The sequence continues at coordinate 593,521 of CAVSRG010000009.1, read as the reverse complement.
CGAATTGCCGGAATCGCCCGCGATGGGCGCCGCCAGCGCCGGAACCTGACCAGTGGAGATCATCGTGAGCTCCCTCGTCTCTGTCCTCCGGGGAGTTGCGTCCACGCGTCCACAGCCAACATATTCGTTGCATGAGTCAACCCGCGAGCCCAGACGCGCCGGGATCGTTTGCCGCTCGTCCGGCGGCGCCGGCCGGCGATGTGCTCTCGACGATGCTGCGGACGGTGCACCTCGCCGGACACGACGTCGTCGAGGTCGCCGCGGACCCGCCGGCGGCCCGGGTGCAGCGCGACGACGTGGGCGCCGTGCACCTCGTGGAGGGCGGCGAGGTCCAGGTCGAGCTCGCCGGGGCTGAGCCGCCAGTCCTGCGGGCCGGCGACGCCGCGTTGCTTCCCGCTGGCCGGCCCGATGTGCTGAGGGTCACCGAGCCCGGCACCAGATGGCTGACGGGAACCTTCCTCTACGACGGCGCGACGGGCAGCAGGCTGCTGGCCGCCCTCCCGGACGTGATCGCCTTCGAGCGCCTGCGCGAGCGCGGCTACGAGTGGTTCGACGTCAGCTACCGCCTGATGGCCAAGGAGCGGCGCGAGCCGACGCCCGGCGCCGCGGTCATGATCTCCCGGATCCTGGACCTGATGTACATCCAGATGCTGCGCCTGTGGGCCACCTCCACGCAGACCAGCCCGGGGTGGCTGCGCGCGGGCCTGGATCCCGACATCAGCGGCGTGCTGGACGCCATCCACGCCGACCCGGCCGGGCCCTGGTCGAACGCCGCGATGGCGCACTACGCCCATATGTCCCGGACCACCTTCGCCGAGCGGTTCACCCGCATTGCCGGACGGCCGCCGATGGCGTACCTGACCGAGCTGAGGATGGAACTGGCCCGCGACCTTCTGCTGGGCACCAGCGAGACGGCCAAGCAGGTCGCCCGGCGGACCGGCTACACGTCCGACGCCGCCTTCAGCCGGGCCTTCACCCGGCACCACGGCCGCTCGCCCGGACAGTGGCGCCGCGACCACGTGACCAGGTAACCGGCGATACCTGGCCCGGCCGATAGGAATCGCATGTTCGTGTGATGCCGGGGGCGGGGGCGGCTCCTAGCGTGAAGGCATCCTGACCTCTGGCCGAAGGAGCAGCCATGCCAGCCAAGCCAAGCATCGTGTTCGCCCACGGCATCTGGGCCGACGGCTCGTGCTTCAGCAAGGTGATCCCCCCGCTGCAGGCGGAGGGGTACGAGGTGATCGCCGCGCAGTACGGCCTCGACAGCAACGAGGCCGACGTCGCCACCACGCTGCGCACCCTGAACCGGGTCAGCAGCCCGGCCGTCCTGGTCGGCCACTCCTACGGCGGCAGCGTGATCACCGCCGCGGGCACCGATGACCGCGTGGCCGGGCTGGTCTACATCTGCGCGCTGGCCCCGGACGAGACCGAGACCTCCCAGGGCCAGCAGGACAAGTTCCCGGCCACGCCGGTCTTCAACCACATCGAGGTCGCCGACGGGCGAGTGTGGATGAAGCCGTCCGGCGCCGCCTGCTTCTGCGGGGACCTGCCCGAAGAGGAGCAGAGGCTGGTCTGGGCGACCCACTACGCCCCGGCCGCCGACCTGTTCCTCCACAACGCCCCCGGCGTCGCCTGGAAGACCAAGCCGAGCTGGTACATCGTGGGCAACAACGACCAGACCGTCCACCCTGAGCTGGAGCGATTCGCCGCCAAGCGGATGGGCGCCACCACCTACGACATCGACAGCAGCCACGTCGCCATGCTGTCCCACCCGGACTTCGTGCTCGACGTCATCCGGGCCGCCGCGAGCTCCGTCTGAGCTATTAGCAGAGGGGCTTGCCGACCTGCTGCGCCAGGTCACCTATAAGGAGCATCCGCCATGCCCATGATCGACGTCTACGCGACCGCCGGAACATTCGCTGACCAGCACCAGCTCGCCGTCGACCTGGCGACTGCCGTCATGACCATCGAGCAGGTACCGGACATCCCGATGTTCCGGCAGAACACCGCGGCCTTCATCCACGACCTGCCCGCCGGCCACCTGTCCAATGTCGACGGCGACAGCAACTACGTGCGGATACAGGTTCTCACCAACTCCGGCGCCCTCGACCGGGCCAAGCAGCTGGCCGTGGTGGAGCAGCTGACCAGCATCGCCGCCACGGCCGCCGGCGACCCGGCGCTGGCCGGCCGGACCTGGGTGCTGCTCACCGAGGCACCCGACGGCGGCTGGGGCCTGAGCGGCCACGCCAGCACCAACGCCGAGCTGGTGGCCGCGGCCCGGGCGCAGCTGGCCAGCCTGGCCGCCGGCCAGCCGCCCGCCAGCTGACCAGCTGGCTAGCCACGGCTAGCCAGCCCGGCGAGCTCGGTAGACCGCCGCGGCGACGTGGACCAGCGAGCGGATCAGCGGGTTGGCGTCGGCCTTGTTCCAGGCCACGACCAGGCGGCTGGGGGGCATGTCGGCCAGCGGAACGACGGTCAGTCCCCCCGGCCAGGCATGGCCCTGCGGGGTCAGCGGGGCCAGCCCGATCGTGCCGTTCCACAGGACGGCCTGCACGCACTCGCTGACCGTGCGGACCACGGGCCCGTCGCGAAGCACACCGCCAGCGGGGGTGCCCGGGGCGGTGCCGCCGGGGGCGGCACCGCTCCAGTAGGCGCGCCAGGCCGGATCGGTCCCCTCGGGGAACTGGAACCACCGGCGGTCATCAAGGTCGCGCATCAGGAGCGTGTCGTGACCGGCCAGCAGGTCGTCGGCGCGCAGGACCACGCCGACCGGATCCGAGCGCAGCAGCCGGGTGCTGATCCCGGTGCGGTCAAACGGCAGCCGGGTCAGGGCGACGTCGACCAGCCCGGCGCGCAGGCCGGTGGTCGGGTCGGTCAGGTCCGCTTCCCGGACACTGACCCGCACGCCGGGGTTACGCTCCCGGAACGCGTCGGCCAGGCCGGCGCTGGCCTCCCCGGCGCCGTCGGCGAGCGTCCCGATCGTGAAGGTGGCCGTGCCCGCGGCCGCGCTGACCCGGGCCCGGGCGCGCTCGGCCTGCTCGAGCAAGGCGCGCGCCTCGTCGTAGAGCGCGGTTCCGGCGGGCGTGAGCGTTACTCCGGCGGGCGAGCGGTGCATCAGCAGGGCGCCGACATCGTTCTCAAGCTGCCTGATGGCCCGGCTCAGCGGCGGCTGGGTCATGTGCAGGCGGGCGGCCGCCCGCCCGAAGTGGCGCTCCTCGGCGACCGCGACGAAGTAGCGAAGCGAGCGCAGGTCCATTGCCCGGCAACGATACCCGTCAGGTACCGGGCGGCCTCGGCGCCAGGGTTACGCGACGGCGGAGTCGTCCCCGCGGGCCAGGCGGTGCGTGACGGCGAATCCCCAGGGGATGCTGAGCAGGATGACGAGGGCCAGGCCGAGGACGAGCGGCGCCGGGCGGACGGCACCGAGGACGAGGCAGGCGGCAGCCGCGCGCGGCGCAGGTGCGGGCGAGCGGCCGGTACAGGCCCCGGTCGGCGGGCCAGGCTGGCAGGCTCGCGCACACCACCATCGTCGCGCCCAGCACGACGGCCGCGCCCGCGCACAGGACCCACGCCGTGGCGGCCGGGGTGCGGCCCTGGTGGGCGTGGTCGACGAGGCTGACCATCGCGGCGCCCATCGCCGCGATGGCGGCCGTCAGCGGCAGGTGGCCGAGCATCCACTGCAGGATGGGCGGCCGGCTCCGCCTCGGGGGCGGCGCCCGGCGAAATCGAAGTAGGTCCACCAGGCACCGAAGCCGACCACGACGGCGACCAGCCCGACGCTCAGGGTAAGCGGGCCGATCGGCCTGCTGGCCAGCCCGGTGACCACCCCGGTGACGATCTCGCCGAGCACGATGATGATGAGCGTCCCGAACCGGTCGATCAGCGAGTCAGTGATGGTCAGGCTGGCCGCCTGCGCCTGAGTGACGGTCAGCATCACGGCCGTCAGCCCGGCCAGGTAGGCGACGTCGATCACCGCCCAGGCCGGGATGCGCGCGCTGGCGGGCAGGAAGGCGGTGCCGGCCAGGAGGACGGCGCAGGCGGCGGTCCCGGTGACGAACCGCCGGCTGGCCCGGCGGTACTCCGGGCGGTCGCCGCGCCCGGCCAGCAGCCACAGGCCAGCCAGCACCGCGAACAGTGCCGCCGTGGCGACCGCGAACGCCGCTCCTCGCCTGCCGCCTGCCTGCGGGATGAAGGCGCCCATCGCCGTGAGGATCAGGATCTGCAGCAGGAACGTGCTGCGGGCGCGGGCGTCCTCGTGCCCGTGCAGCTCGTGATAGAGGCTGCCGTTGGCCCAGGCGATCCAGATCAGCGTGAACACCACGACGAACTCGCCCAGGCCGCCCCACGTCAGGTGCCCGGCCAGGTGACGCGCGGCCTGGGCGATCAGCACCACGACGGCCAGGTCGTAGAAGAGCTCGAGCGGGCCGACCACGCGCTCACGCGGCTGCTCACCGTGCGGGCGGGGCGGCTGCCACAGGTAACGGCGAACCCGGGCCCAGCGCTCGCCGCGACCGGCCGGGCCCGCGCCAGGCTGCGCCGGGCGAGATGCGATGGGTCAGGTCCTTCCCGCTGGGCGTGCCTTCCGGGAGCTTAAGTCAGCTGCGGTAGCTCCCGTGGCGGAAGTCATCGGCCAGCGTCGGCCGGGACGGTTCCCAGCCCAGCTCGGTGCGGGCCCTGGCGGCATCGGCGCCCTGGCTGAGCAGGAGGACGTCGGCGAAGTACTGGCCCAGCCGGGCCCGGGCCTCGTCATCGGAGCCGGGGACCGCTCCCGGGGCGCCGACGGCGACCGCGGCGGCTTCGGTGAGCTCGGCGGCGGTCTGGTTCACGCCGTTGCCGATGACGTAGTAGCCGCTGGCCGTGTCCTGTTCCAGGACCCGCCGGAAGGCATCAGCCAGGTCGGCGGCGTGCACGGTCGGCCAGTGCTGGTGGCCCGTACCGAGCATGATCAGGTTGCCGGCGTCGTCTCGGGGTGACCCGAGGAGCACGCCGGGAATGCCGCCGCCGCCATCCCCGTAGGCGACGCCGGAGACGATCACGGTGCCGCGCATCCCGTCCGCGTCGACCACCCGGCGCTGGATCGGCTCCTTCCAGGCCACGATGGCCGGGGCGTTGATCGGAGAGTCCTCGGTGATGGCCGTGTTGTCCCCGTACACCCACATGCCGCTGATGTGGACGTAGGGCTTGCCGGTGCCGGCGAACGCGTCCGTGGCGGCGTCGACCACCGCGGAGTCCAGGTCGGCGCTGGTCTCGTCGCCCGGACTGGCGGTGTGAATGGCCCCGTCCGCGCTGGCCAGCACGCTCGTGACGGCCGGCCGGTCGTACAGGTCGATCACCACCGGCTCGGCGCCTCGGGCCTTGGCCACATCGGCGTGACTGTCGTCTCGGACGAGTGCGATCACGTCGTGCCCATGCTCGTGCAGGTCGGTCAGGATGTGCGAGCCGACGAACCCAGTTGCGCCGGTTAGTGCGGTTTTCATCGTCAGTCAGCCCCTGTCTGGTCCAGGACGAGGTCGTCACCCCATTGTTTTCATGCTGCGGATCCGCCCGGTGAGCCGCGTCGCCAGATTCTGGTGATCGTGCGCGCTCAGATCACCAGAATCCGGTGACGACCGGTCACCTGTGGCACAGTCCTGACTGTGCCGTTGGCCGATCTGCCGGACTGGTTGCCGGACTGGTGCCGGGAGCACCTGGGTACCGAACCCGCCGAGGTGCTGTTTCATGTGCGGCAAGTCTCGATGGTGTTCGGCCTGCGGCTGGCCGGCGGTTCGGACGCGGTGGTCAAGGCGCGCGCCGATGACGGCCGGGCCGTGTCGTGCGTCACGGCGCAGGCCCGGCTGGCCGAGCGCGGGTTTCCCTGTGCCCGGCCGCTCACCCCGGTGACCGCTGTCGGCTCGCTGGCCGTGCACGCGGAAGAATTCCGGCCCGGCGGCGAGGTGCTGCACGGGGACTCGCCGGACGCGACCGCGCGCTACGCGGAGGTGTTCGCGCGGCTGATGACCGAACTGGCCGGCGTGACCGTCGCGCCGCCGCTGCCGAATCCGCCCTGGGTGCGCTGGGACCACGCCGATCCCGGGCTGTGGCCGGCCATTGGCTGGCTCGACAGCCGGGACCAGAGCGTCGTGCCCGCCTGCGTCGCCGACACGGCCGAGCGGGCCCGGCGGCGGATACTGGTCGTCGGCCTGCCGTGCGTGCTGGGCTACGCCGACTTCGAGGCGCAGAACCTCCGGTGGCGCGGCCGGCAGGTGTGGGCGGTGCACGACTGGGACAGCCTGGCCTGGCAGCCGGAGGCGGCGCTGGCCGGAGCGGCGAGCGGGTCGTTCGCCAGTGCCGGGCCGCCGATGCTGGCGCCGATCGAGAGCTCCGAGGCGTTCCTGGTCGCTTACCAGGACCTGCGCGGGCGCCGGTTCACGGCCGTGGAGCACGAGGTCGCGTGGGCGGCCAGCGTGTGGATGGCCGCGTACAACGCCCGGGAGGAAGCCCTGGACGGCAGCACCTCGGTGGGCCGCGATGCGCTCCGCGCCCAGGCCGCCGAGCGCCTCGGCCGCGCTAATGCCTAGTACCAGCCTGGAGGGCCAGCAGGGCGAAGATCCCGCCCTGGACCGGACGGGCCCGGAATTTCACCCGCCTGCTCGTCTTCGTGTCATACAGGTCGCTGAATGGCGCCCGGCTGGGCGTGGTATTCGCGTAGGCGAACACTCGCCGAATGAGCTGGTCCTTGATCGGGTAGTCCGACAGCCAGGCCGCGGTAAACATTTCCCAGTCGGTCTTCGCGTATCGGTGCGGCACCTGAAGCGGCAGGCCGAACCGGTTGATCACGCTGGAGTACCAGGCTGCCTGCTCGGCCTGAATGGCTCTCGGAACCAGGCCGGTGCCCAGCAGCCGGTCGGCGTAGGCGTTGTAAACGGTGCCCCAGGTCCCGTCGCCCCGGTCGTCGCGGTCGTAGGCCAGATCCAGGTGCCGGCCGTCGGGATCCCTGGCGTGGGCCAGCCAGAAAGACATGTACCGGCGGGCCACGCCGGCATAGTGCGCGTGGTCGCGCGGGCGGCCGGCCGCGGCCGCGATCTGGCCCATGGCCGCGATGGCGATGATGCCCTTGAGGGCCAGGTTGACGCTGTGGGCAATGCGCCCCGCGAAGTCGTCCGTCTGGTTCTGGTAATCGGGGTCCGGAAGCGCCGACACGAGGTAGTCGGCCCACCGCTTCAGGATTCCGTAGTGGGCGGTGAGGAATCCGGCCGCCGCCTCGGGGCGTCGCTGGAGGTAGGCGGCGGACATGATGAGCATGTTGCCGGACTCCTCGACCGGCATGTTCTCCTCGATGCCGTCGTTGTGGCCGGTTGCGTCCGGGTAGGCCGAGCCGAGGTCATGCTCGGCGTACCGGCGGGGCCAGCCGCCGGCCTCGGCATAGGACAGCAGCGGCTCCAGCAGGTGACCGAGGTAGGCCGGGTCGGCGTACAGCCAGGCCGGACAGGCCGGATAGATCACGTCGACGGTGGAGACGTTGCCGTCGCTCGAAATCTCCTTGAGGAAGGCCCAGGGCGTGCCGTGCGGTCCGGCCACCAGTTCGGTGCCGCCGTAGGCCTGCCGCAGGGAGAGGGCGCACAGCCCCGCGTAGGCCGGACCGCCAGCGGCGGTGGCATCGGCGATGATGCGGGCGTCCAGCTGGTCGGCCCGGCCGCGGGCCGCGGTGACGTCGGCGCTGAAAAAGCTGAGCATCTCCCGCCAGCCGGGAAAGTACGCGGTCCAGAGAGGCTCCAGGCCGCGGCCGAGGTAGCTGACCGCGGGCGTGCGGACCTGCCCGACGAACAGCGGCACGGTCCGGGGCGCCGACACGCGGCCCAGGTCGGCCGAGAAGGCGAAGACCGGCCGGTCGTGGCCGATCGCCCGGAATCTCGTATCGCTGCCGTTCGTCAGCTGGCCCTGGCTGACGAATCGCCGCCGGACGCCTGAGTCCGGCCCGGACTGGAACCTCAGCCCGGCCGCCCGCGGGGTGGCCCAGATGACCGTTCCCCACCCGGCCAGCTGATCCTGCTCGCTCAGCGGCTGCGGCCGGCTCGGCTGCACGGTCCACGCTTGCAGGTCGCCGCCCGGAGCAGAGACCCGCGACGGAGCCCAGCGGATCAGGTCCGCGTCGGAACCGCCCGCCCACTCCCCCGAGATGTCCAGGTAGACCTGCACGTCATGGGGCTGGCCGTCCGCGCTGGCCACCGTCAGGAGCACGTAACTGAGCGGGATCGACTGGGCCCGCAGGTCCCCCGGCTCGACCGGCGAGAGGAACTCGGCGATGAGCCGGATGCCGCCGCCCTCCAGGTGGAACCGGGACCGGGTGGGCGTGGTCTCGAGCAGCGACTGGCGGAGCACCCGGCCGGATCCTTCCGGGGCGCCCGCGAACACGTAGGGCACCCCGTCGACCCGCACGATGCCCGCCAGCTGCGTCCGGCGGCCGTTCCAGAACGTCGGCCAGGTCCCCGGCAGCGTCGTGCCGGGCAGCCAGGTGCTCACGTACGGCCCGCGGACGGCCAGCGGAACGGCCGGCGGCCGGATCGGGTGGGTCGCCGAGGGCGCCGGGCCGCCTGACCTGACCACCGCCGCGACCGCGGCCCCGGAACCGGCCGCCGCGACCACGGCGCCCGAGGCCAGCAGGAACTGCGCCGGCTGCGCGGCTCAGCGGGCGCGGCCGGGGATGGCCGGGCAGATGGCGGCATTCCGGTCATGCGTGAGATCATCCCGAACTATGCGCAAAGACCTGCGGGAATCCCCCGAATACGCCGCCGTCGCCGAGCATATCCGGCGGCTGCACGAGCCGGCTTTCGGCCGGCCGCATCAGGTCACCGACCTGGTCGCGACGACCGACGCCAGCCGGGTCGTGGTGACGGGATCGGTCTATGACGAGCTCGACGGGCTGCCCCGCACCGCCCTGTACGAGGTCCGGGACGGCGAGCTGCGCGCGCTGACCTCCGGCGGCGGATCGGCCAAGGGGGCGCGGCTCGCGCCGGACGGGTCCGCCCTGGCTTTCCTGTCCGACCGGGCCAAGGCCGAGGTGTTCCAGCTCTACCTGCTGGCCGACGACCAGCTCGGCGAGGCCCGCCCGGCGCCCGCGGTCCCCGGCACGGTGGAGTACCTGGCCTGGTCACCGGACGGCAGCCGGATCCTGCTCGGGGTGGCCGGGCTCGGCGCGGAGATGGCCGACGCCCAGGGCTCGGGCACGGCCGCCGCCAGCGAGTCCGGGCTGCCGTCCTGGTACCCGGAGGTCGAGGCCGGGACGCCCGAGGATGCCTGGCGCAGCCTGTGGCTCTACACCCCGGCCACCGGCGAGCTGGCCCAGGCCTCGCCCGACGGGCTGAACGTCTGGGAGGCGGCCTGGTCCGGCCCCGGCCACGTGCTGGTCATCACCAGCGAGCAGCCGAGCGAGGACGACTGGTACTCGGCCGTGCTCAGCCGGCTCGACCTCGCGACCGGCCAGCTGACCGAGCTGCTGCGCAGCGACGTCCAGCTCGGCCTGCCCGCCGGGACGACCGACGGAACCAGGGCCGCCGTGGTCCAGGCCGCCTGCAGCGACCGGTGGATCGTGGCCGGCGACCTGATCCTGCTCGACCTGGTCACCGGCACCAGGTGCGCCGTGGACACCACCGGGACCGACGTCACCGCGGTCCAGTGGATCGACGGAACCCGGCTCGGCTACGTCGGCCAGCGCCACCTGGACAGCGTGGCCGGGATCGCCGACGCCGGGGAGGGACCCCTGCCTCCGGCGATCACCGCCAAGGAGCTGGCCGCGTCCGCGCAGTCGTGGGCGAGCTGGTTCTACCCGGCCGGCGCCTTCACCTCCGACGGCCGCATCATCGTGATCCGGGACGACTACGACACTCCGCAACAGATCGCGGTCGTCGGCGCGGGTGCCGACCAGATGCTGGCCTCCCTGGCCCACGAAGGCACCGACTATCTCCGATCGGTCGCGGGCTCGGCGACCACCGTCAGCTGGAACGCCCCCGACGGCACCGTCATCGACGGCATCCTGTGCACGCCGCCGGGAGAAGGGCCGTTCCCGCTGGTCCTGAACGTCCACGGCGGCCCGATCGGGGCCTACCAGCGGAGCTGGGCGATGCGCGACTACGCCGTGCCCCTGCTGGTCGCGCGCGGCTACGCCGTCCTGCACCCCAACCCGCGCGGCAGCTCCGGGCGGGGCCAGGAGTTCGCCGCCGCGGTCGTCGGCGACATGGGCGGCGCGGACACCCACGACTACCTGTCCGGGATCGACGCCATGGTTGAGCGCGGCATCGCCGATCCGGCCCGGGTCGGCACGATGGGCGTCAGCTACGGCGGGTTCATGTCGGCCTGGCTGGTGACCCAGGATCAGCGGTTCCAGGCCGCCGTGGCCGGCTCGCCGGTGACCGAGTGGTACAGCTTCACGTTCACGACCAACATCCCCCGCTGGGGACTGTGGTTCCTGGACGACGCCGATCCCGAGGAAGCCGGCAACCAGGTGTTCACGCGCAGCCCGGTCATGCACGCCAGCCAGGCCCGGACGCCGACCCTGCTCACCGCGGGCGCGAAGGACCGGTGCACGCCGGCCGGCCAGGCCAGGGAGTTCTACCAGGCGCTGATTGGCCATGGCGTCGACTCAGAACTGGTGATCTACCCCGGCGAGGGACACGGCGTCAGCCGTTTCCCGGCTATTACCGATTACCTGACCCGGCTCGTCACCTGGTTCGAGAAGTACATGCCCGCATGATCTCGATACATGATCTCGGATACATGATCTCGGATAACTGACAGTTTCTGTAGCACCCTGGCCCCCTACATCGGCCGCATGTAAGGCTGTGCGGGACGGACTGATCGCACTCCGTCGCCGGGGGGAATGGCGCTTGCGTCCTGGGTTAATACTGCAACGGGCGATGGGGCTTTCCCGGAATCAGCCAATGTTAATGAAGGGTGAATTCATGCTGTCACATGCCCGGAAGCTGGTGCTCGCCGCGTTGCTGGCGACGGCCGGCTTCTGTCTGGCACCATTGGCCCAGGCCAACGCGGCCACGGCCGGCGTGAGCGCCGCCAGCCTGAGCACCGCGACGGCGACGCTGACCAGCGGCAAGCCGGTGCACGGCTCGGTGACCGGCCCGGCCGGCGTTACCTATAAGTTCACCGCGGTGGCCGGCCACCACGTCACGCTCGCGCTGACCAGCCCGCATGTCTCGCCGTCGGGGGCGCGGCTGCAGCTGAACGTGTACGACGCCAGCGGCGCCCAGGACGCCAGCACCGACGTGTTCAGCACCGGCCCGTCGGACATCAACTTCACCCCGACCGCCGATGAGGCCGGGCCGACGAAGGTCGTCATTTCCCCGTGGGACACGGGCGCGACCGGGAAGTTCACCCTCACCTACGCCACCGACGTCACCGGCACGCTGACCGCCGAGGTGGCCAAGACCGGCGCGACGAAGTTCGAGGGCCAGGACGCCGTGTACACGTTCAAGGCGGTCAAGGGCCACCATGTGACGGTCGCGCTGACCAGGCCGCATACCGCGCCATCCGGGGAGCGGCTGCAGCTCAACGTCTATGACTCCAGCGGAGCGCAGGACGCCAGCACCGACGTGTTCAACAGCAGCCCCGGTGACCTCAACTTCACCCCGACCTCCGCCGAGGCGGGCACGACTTACGTGGTCATCAGCCCGTGGGACGGCGACGCCACCGGCAGCTTCACCCTCACCTACGCCAACGACGTCACCGGCACGCTCACGGCCGGGGTGGCCAAGAAGGGGGCCACGAAGTTCGAGGGCCAGGACGCCGTGTACACGTTCAAGGCGGTCAAGGGCCACCATGTGACGGTCGCGCTGACCAGGCCGCTGACCGCACCGCCCGGGGAGCGGCTGCAGCTGAACGTCTACGACTCCAGCGGAGCGCAGGACGCCAGCACCGACGTGTTCAACAGCAGCCCGGGTGACCTCAACTTCACCCCCACCGCCGACGAGGCGGGCACCACCTACGTGGTCATCAGCCCGTGGGACGGCGACGCCACCGGCAGCTTCACCCTGACCTACGCAGGCGACATCGGCGGCAAGCTGACCTCGGGCAAGGCCAGGAAGGGCACGCTGAAGTACGAGGGCCAGAACGCCGACTACACGTTCACGGCGGTCCGGGGCAAGCGGGTCACGATCAGCATCAGCAAGCCGCACACCGCGCCGGGAGGCGCACGGCTGCAGCTCAACGTCTACGACTCCAGCGGTGCCCAGGACACCAGCACCGAAGTGTTCAGCACCAGCGGGACCAGCGTCACCTTCACGCCCACCGCCGCCGAGTCCGGCCGCACCACGATCGTGATCAGCCCGTGGGACGCGGACGCCACCGGCAGCTTGACCATCACCTACAAAGTCCGCTGACGCCGCTGTCCTGATCGTGAAGCCCCGCCGGCTGGAGCCGGCGGGGCTTCACGATCCAGGTAGCTGCCTGCTACTGGTTGTTGGTCTTCTGGATGGTCCAGGAGGAGCCATTCCAGCCCAGCGCCAGCGTGTGGAAGGAGAAGCGGGCCGCCGGGTTGTGGCGGTATCCGACCGCGGTGCAGATCGCCGGGGTCACGCAGGAGACATGGAAGAGCAGGTCGGTGGTCAGCGGCTTTACTGTCGCCGGGACGGTCTGCGCCGACCACCTGGTTCCGTTCCATCGCTCGATGAGCGACCTGGCGCCCTGCTGGCCGGCGGCTACGCACACGGACGCGGCCGGGCAGGACACGCTGAAGAACGCGGACCGGCGCCGGGGGGCGATGCGCAGCACGGTCCACTGGCCGGCCGAGTATTCTCGGCGAACGCCGTGGTGCCCGGCTTGCTGGCCTCACCGACCGCCACGCAGGTCGCCGCGGCGGTGCAGGCGACCGCCTCGAAGGTGGTGGTGCCTTTGCCGCCGATGGTCCTGGCCGTCCGGACCTTCCAGGCGCCGCTGGTCCACTGCGCGGAGTACGGCAGCAGGCGGCCGGCCGCGCTGGTGTAGTCGCCGACCGCCAGGCAGCTGGTCGCGGTCGCGCAGCTGACACCGCCGAGCTGGGCGTCGCGCGCGTGGGCCGGGGCGGGCGGGGCGAGCCGGGTCAGGGCACTGCCGTTCCAGCGGTACGCGGTCGCGTGCGACACGTAGCGCAGCCCATGCGCGGTACGCCGGGTGGTGCCGGCGCCTCCGACCAGCATGCAGAAGGTAGTGCTGGCGCACGAGACATCGTCGAGCACCGACCAGCTGGTGCCCTTCGGGTTGCGGAACGCCACCGGGCTGAACCCGTTGGCGCCGCCGGTCTCGACGAGCTGAGCCGGGAACCTGGGATTGGTGTAATGCTCGCCCACGGCCACGCAGGCCGGGATGTCTTCCGGCTGGGGGACGCACGAGACCTCGATCGGGTCGGTGACCGTCCCGATGCCGCCGAAGATGTTGCCGCCCCACTTGCCGTTGGACGAGTCCTCCATCAGGCCGGCCACCGCGGGCCCGTCGGCGAAGTAACCGACCGCCACGCAGGTGCTGGTGATCGCCGGGTTGTCGGGCTGGGTGGTGCACGAGTCGCTGTTGAAGACGTCATCCAGGGTGCGGCTAGCGGGGCTGGCCGGGCCGGCCGGGCCGGCTCGGCCCGGGGCGGCGGTGCTGGCGCCCGCTGGCACGCCCGCGGCGAGCATGGCGGCGGCCAGCGCCGGGATGACGATGTACTTGGCCCGCATCCGCATGACGGCCTTCCTTCATCCGAATCACGCATGTCGGTCAGGCAAAGTTATAGCCTGATCTGCTCCTTTTGTGGAGGCCCTGGTTCTGGAAGTGGATGATGGTCTGACCGCGCGGGAACTCGGGCAGGGAAGGTGGCGGTCCGGTGCGCATGCGCAGGCTGTACACATTGGGCGTCGGCGTCGTCAGCGGCGGGCTGCTGCTGGCCGGGACCGTCGCCGGGGCCGCTTCGGCGGTGCCGGGAGGCACGGCCGCCCGCGCCGCGGCGGCCGGGCCCGCGTTCTCCGGCTACTTCAACGCCGTGGCGCCGACCTCAACCAGCAACGCCTGGGCCGTCGGCTACACCGGCCCCAAGACCTACAAGACCCTGATCGCCCGGTGGAACGGCACCAGCTGGGCGCGGGTGCCCAGTCCCAGCCCGGCCCGGCATGACGTGCTGTTCGGCGTGGCGGCCACCTCGGCGCGCAGCGCCTGGGCCGTCGGCGTCGCCGGCAACCCGGGCTCGCTGCAGAGCAAGACCCTGATCCTCCGGTGGACCGGCAGCGCCTGGACCCGGGTGCCCAGCCCGGCGCCCGGAGCCGGCGGCACGCTCAACGCCGTGGCCGCCACCTCCGCCCGCAACGCGGTCGCGGTCGGCGCCACCAGCCACGGCCAGCCCCTGTTCGTGCGCTGGACCGGCGCCGCCTGGATCCGGGTCCCCGGCCCCCGCCTGCCGCGCGGCAGCGACCTCATCTCCGTGGCCGCCACCTCCGCCCGCAACGCCTGGGCCGTCGGCAGCCGCCCCGGTAACAAGACCCTCATCGTGCACTGGAACGGCAGCGCCTGGAAGCAGGTACCCAGCCCCAGCCCGGCCGGGCGTAACGACGTGCTGTTCGGCGTGGCGGCCAGCTCGGCGCGCAGCGCCTGGGCCGTCGGCGACCACAGCGGCGTGCCGGTCATCGAGCGGTGGGACGGTACCGCCTGGCGCCTGGCGCCCAGCCCGCGCGTTGCCGGCCGGGAGTACCTCCTGGCCGTGGCCGCCACCTCGGCCGGCAACGCCTGGACGGTCGGCTTCACCGGAACCAACCAGTCCCTGCTCCTGCACTGGGACGGCGTGGCCTGGACGCACGTCGCCAGCCCGCCCGGCGCCCGAGCCAGCAGCCTGCTGTTCGGCGTGGCCGCCACCTCGGCCCGCAACGTCTGGGCCGTCGGCGATACTTCGGCCGGCGGCATGAGGACGCTGATCCTGCACTGGAACGGCACCGCCTGGAAGTAACCCGCCCGGGTCCCGCTCCCGCAACGAGGATCATGCGCGGGGTGTCCCGTCGGGACACCGCCGCGTGGCGTCGCCGGCCGGAATGGGGTGGTCCATGATCCCGGCAACCGGTCCGCGAATATCGCTGACCGGTTTCCGCCATCATGACGGCCCCCCTGACGGCGTGGCCGCGCCGGATTTGGCCGGCCGGAGGCGGGAAGGAACCCTTCGCGGCGCGCGGATCGGCGGTGATCCCGGCGCTACGAGTGAAGGGGTGAGCAGGACCTTGGCTGACGCCACGACCCGGGCTCGGATCGAGCAGCACTGGACGGCCTCCGATCAGGGCGACATCGAGACCGAGCATGCGATCTACGCGGCCGACGCGACCTTGGACTATCCGCAGTCCGGGGAGCGCTTCCGGGGCCGGCCGAAGATCCAGGCCCAGCGCGGCGGGCACCCGGCCGTACGCCGCTTCACCGTCCTGCGGATCCGCGGCGCCGGCGACCTGTGGGTGAGCGAGTGCGTGATCACCTATGACGGCGCGCCCACCTACTCGGTCAGCATCATGGAGTTCTCGGGGGATCACGTCAGCCACGAGACCCAGTACTTCGCCGACCCTTTCGAGGCGCCCGCCTGGCGTAAGGCGCTATCCGAGCCGATCCCGGCTCGCGACCGCTAACGGGCAGCCAGAGCCGGGCGGGCGGTCCGGTCAGGGCCGGAGCACGTAGCGGCCGCGCAGCCCGCCCTTGGCCACCGCGCGGTGGGCGTCGGCGACCTGGTCCAGCGGCACGACCGCGTGCACTCGGGCCGGCAACCCGCCGGACGCGGCGCGGGCCAGCAGGTCGGCCAGCCGGGGGCCGTCGGGGTGCGTGGTGACGGCGCTGACGGTGATCCCGCGCTCCGCGGCCAGCTGGGCGCTCGGCTGGACGCCGACGAAGGTCCCGCCATCGCGCACCAGGGCCAGGCCCCGCGCCTGCAGCACCCCGCCGTCGGCGACGGCGTCCCAGCCCGGCTCGGCGTGGGTGGTGAAGCCGGCGCCCAGGCCGCGCACGAACTCCTCGTCCTGCGCCCGGGCCAGGCCGGTCACCTGCCAGCCGCGGTCCGGCGCGAGCGCGGCCAGGTAGCCCCCGACGGCGCCGGCCGCCCCGGTCACCAGCAGCCGACTGCCGCCGGCGGGCGCGTCGCCGAGCAGGTCGACGATCTGGGCCGCGGCCAGCGCGTTGAGCGGCACCGTCGAGGCCGCGATCAGGTCGAGCCCGTCGGGAACGACGGCGACGTCGAGCGGCCGGCACGACGACCTGCTCGGCGTAGGTGCCGAAGTCGCGGTCGAAGCCGTCCACCAGGCCGGCCACCCTGGTGCCGACGGCCAAGTCCGCGCCGCGGCCAGCGGCGACCACGACGCCGGCGAAGTCCCAGCCCAGGCCGGTGCGCTCGGGCTGGCTGATCAGTCCCAGGTCGTGGAAGAGGCCGCTCGCGACCGCGAGGTCGACGGGGTTGACCGGCGCGGCGGCGATGCCCACCCGGACCTCGCCGGGCCCGGGCTCTACGACGGGAAGGTCGATGATCTCGATCGAGCCGGGGCCGCCCGGGGTGCGGACGACGGCGGCGCGGAAGGTGGAGATGCCCATGGTTTCGCTCCTCGCGGCTTAGGTTCGAACGGTTATCCTTCACCACAATGGTTGGGTAACTCTCCAACGGGAAGTACGTACTTCGAAGTGCGTAGCTCACCGGGCGGTGGTCGCCGCGGCACACCGCAGGGCGCAACGGGAAGGAGCTGTCGGTGGCGACGATGACGGCGGCCCAGAAACGGGCCGAGACGAAGGCGGACTACGACGCGTTCCTGGCCGGCTGCCCCAGCCGCCAGCTGCTCGACCGGATCTCCGACAAGTGGGTGGCGCTGGTCCTGGCCGCGCTCGGCAGCGACGGCCCGGTCCGCGCCGGGACTGATGGCGCCGGCGAGCCGCGGCCGATGCGCTACTCCGAGCTGTCCCGCCGGCTGGCCGGGGTGAGCCAGAAGATGCTCACCCAGACGCTCCGCTCCCTCGAGCGCGACGGCCTGCTGACCCGCACGGTGACGCCGACCGTGCCCGTCACAGTCACCTACGAGCTGACCGGTCTCGGTCTCTCGCTGCACCACGTGATCCGCGGCATCAAGGCGTGGGCCGAGGCGCACATGGACGAGGTGCTGGCCAACCGGGAGGACTACGACACCCGCGTCGCCTGACGGCCGGCCGCCTGCGAATCACCATGATCCGGTGATGACCGCTCACCTGACCGCAGCTGAGCCTGGGCATTGTCGCGAACCGCACGGCCGTTCGGCGGTGTGCCCGAGTTCAGAAGGAGATGTCATGACATCACCGGCTTCCGACGCCGAGAGGGCCGAGGCCATGCCCGACTACGCGCCCATCCCCCAGTCCGCGCTGGGCCCGGCCCTGAACGAGCAGGGATACTACGTCGGGCGGGTGGAGCGGAACCTGTACTACATCACCGACGGGGTGTACCAGTCGGCGTTCCTGACCACCAACGACGGGGTGGTGCTGTTCGACGCGCCGCCGTCGATCGGCGGCAACATCCGGCGGGCCGTGGACGAGATCGCTGCCGCCAACGGGGTGAGCAACCGGGTTACCCACTTCGTCTACTCGCACCACCACGCCGACCACAACAGCGGGGCCTCGCTGTTCGACGGTGACGTGGTCCGCATCGGGCACGAGGAGACCCGGCGGCTGCTAGGGCGGGACGGTGACCCGAGCCCGGCCGCTCCCGGACGTGACCTTCGCCGACCGGTACACCCTCGAGGTCGGAGGCGAGCGCGTCGAGCTGGCCTGGCACGGCCCCAACCACACGCCGGACAACATCTACATCCACTTCCCCGGCCACGACACGCTCATGTTCATCGACGTCGTCAACGCCGGCTGGGTGCCGATCTTCAACGTCAACCTCAGCGAGGACGTCCCCGGCTACATGGCCGCCCCGGCGATCGCGATGGACTACCCCTGGACGCACTTCATCTGCGGGCACCTCGGCCGGCTGGCCACCCGCGAGGACGTCTCGCTGCACCAGCAGTACATCGCCGACATCGTGGCCAGCTCGAGGGAGGCGCTGGCCAGCGTCAACCCGGTGCCGTACTACGTGAAGGGCGGGGTGAACGTGTGGGCCGGCATCAAGGGCCACCTGGACACCGTCACCGAGCGCGCGGCCGCGCCGGTGATCGCGAAGTACACCGGCGTGCTGGCCGCCGCGGACATCGAGGAATTCACGCTCACGACCACGTTCCAGATCATGCAGTCGCTGCGGCTGGACTCCGGGCCCAGCGGGCCGGTCCATCCCTGACCGGTCTGTCCCCTGGATCCGCGACGCGCCGGGGCCGGGCAGCGCCGGCCCCGGCGCCTGGTCGTCTAGGTTGCCAGGTATGACGGCCAGCGACCTGGGCGTGCCGGGGACCCTGCCCCCGGTTATCGGCGTGCGGGGGGCCCGGCACAACAACCTGCGCGATGTCGACGTCGACGTGCCGCTGTGGCGGATCGTGGCGGTGGTCGGGGTATCCGGATCGGGCAAGACGTCGCTGGCCCTGGGCACGCTGTACGCCGAGGGCATGCACCGGTTCCTGGAGAGCCTGAGCACCTACAGCCGGCGGCGGCTGACTCAGGCCCAGCGGCCGGACGTGGACCGCATCGACCACCTGCCGCCCGCGCTGGCGCTGCGGCAGCGGCCGCCGGTACCGGGACCGCGCAGCACCGTCGGCACGATGTCGGAGGTGCTCAATGTACTGCGCCTGATGACATCGCGGCTGGGCTCGCACGTGTGCCCCAATGGCCACCGGGTCGGGCCGTCGGTCGCCGCGTTCGCCGAGGAGATCATCTGCCCGGTGTGCGGCGCGCACTTCGAGCATCCCAGCGCCGAGTCCTTCGCCTTCAACTCCTACGGCGCCTGCCCGGCCTGCCAGGGCCTGGGCGTGCGGTCCGAGGTCGACGTCACCACCCTGGTGCCCGACCCGGACAAGACGATCGAGGACGGCGCGGTGCTGCCGTGGAACTCCGGCGGGCGGCGGCTGTCGATGTACGCCGCCGGCCAGCTGGGGGTCCGGCTCGACGTCCCGTACCGGTCGCTGACCGAGCGCGAGCGCGACATCGTGCTGCACGGCGAGCCGGTCCAGCGCCAGGTGACCCTGGAGTCCGGCCGGTCCGGGCGGTCCGTGCAGCTGACCGTCAACTACGACAACGCCGTCGCCGCCGTCGAGCGCTCGCTGCGCAGCGACAACGAGCGCACCCGCCGCCTGGTGCAGCGCTTCCTGATCACCCGGGTCTGCTCGGTCTGCCACGGCACCCGGCTGCGGCCCGAAGCGCTGAGCTCACACCTCGGCGACCGCAACATCGCCGAGATCAGCGCGCTCAGCCTGGACGAGCTGCGCGGCTTCACGGCCGGACTCCCCGCCGGGCTGCCCGCCGAGCTGAGCCGGGTGACCAGCGGCCTGCTGGCGGAACTGGACGGCACCCTCAACCCGCTGCTCGACGTCGGGCTGGGCTACCTGACCCTGGACCGGGCCGGGGCCTCGCTGTCGACCGGGGAGCGGCAGCGCATCGAGCTGACCTCCACGGTCCGGGCCAGCACCACCGGCATGCTCTACGTACTCGACGAGCCGTCGGTCGGCCTGCACCCCAGCAACGTCGCCGGGCTGCGCAAGACGATCATCGCCCTGGCCGGGAACGGCAACTCGGTGGTCGTGGTGGAGCACGAGCGGGAGCTGATCCGCGCCGCGGACTGGATCATCGAGCTGGGCCCGGGGCCGGCCGCAAGGGCGGCACGGTGATCGCCGAGGGCACCCCGGCCGAGCTGGAAGCCGACCCCCGCTCGATCATGGGCCCGTTCCTGGCCGGCGCCCCGGCCGTGCCGCCCGGCCGCCCGGCGCGGCCCGGTTCCGGGGCGCGGATCAGCATCGAGATCGGGGACCTGTACAACCTGCACGACCTCACCGCCGAGTTCCCGGTCGGCCGGCTGACCGCGCTGGCCGGGCCGTCCGGAGCGGGCAAGACCGCCCTGATCCTGGACAGCCTGATCCCGGCCGCGCGGGCCCAGCTGTCCGGGGCGGCCGGGCCCGGGCACGTCCGCCGGCTTGACCTCGACGGCATCCGCCAGGTGGTCCAGGTCGACGCCTCCCCGATTGGCCAGAACTCCCGGTCCACGCCCGCAACCTACTGCGGCGCCTTCGACCAGATCCGCAGCCTGTTCGCCGCGTCGCCGTACGCCCGGCGGCGGCGCTGGAAGCCGGGGCACTTCTCGTTCAACACCCGCGAGGGCCAGTGCCCGACCTGCCGCGGGCTGGGCGACATCGACCTCGACGTCCAGTACCTGCCCGACATCGCCGTCACCTGCCCGACCTGCCACGGCGCCCGGTTCAACGACGCCACCCTGGCCGTCCGCGTCGACGGCCTGACCATCGCCGACGTCCTGGGCCTGACCGTGGCCGAGGCCCTGGACCGGTTCGCCGACCGGGCCCCGGTCGCCGCGGCGCTCCGGCCCGTCGGCGAGGTCGGCCTGGGCTACCTGCGGCTCGGCGAGCCCACGCCCTCGCTGTCCGGCGGCGAGTCGCAGCGGCTGCGGATCGCGACCCGCCTGCGGGCCAGCCAGCGCGGCGTGCTGTACGTCTTCGACGAGCCGTCCACCGGCCTGCACCCCCTGGACGTGGCCACGCTGGCCGGCGTGCTCGACCGGCTGCTCGCCGCCGGCGCCACGATCATCGTCATCGACCACGACCTCGACCTGCTGGCCGCCGCCGACCACCTCATCGACATGGGGCCGGGCGGCGGTCCGGACGGCGGGCACATCCTGGCCGCGGGCCCGCCCGAGGACGTCGCGCGCGACCCGCGCAGCGTGACCGGGCCGTGGCTGGCCGAGTATCTCGGCTCCGGGCCGGGCCCGGGCTAGGGACAGCGGCTCTCAGACAGCGGCTTCAGGACAGCGGCCCGAGGGACAGCAGCTAAGGACAGGAAGGCGCACAGCACCGCGGTGTCGTCCTCCCGCCCCTGGGCCGGCTGCCCTTCGCGGACCAGGCGGCGGCACAGCTCGGCCGGATCGGGCGGCAGGGGGCCGGCCAGCTGGCCGGCCAGGCGGGCGATGCCGGTCTCGACGCTCGGGTCGTCCCGGCGCTCCACCAGGCCGTCGGTGTACAGCACCAGGCAGCTGCCGGGAACGAAGGTGATCTCGCTCTCGGGACGGTCGCTGGTGGCCAGCCCCAGCAGCAGGCCGCCGGCCTCGTCCAGGACCGTCACCGATCCGTCGGGCTGTCGCAGCAGCGGGGGCGGGTGCCCGGCCTGGCAGTAGCGCAGCGTCTGGCTGGCCGGGTCGATGACGGCCACGACGGCCGTGGCCAGCGGCTCGCTGATGGTGCTGCAGACAAACTGATCAAGCGCGGCGAGCAATTCGGCGGGCTGGTAAGCGGGCGCCAGGGCCCGGGCGGCGCTTCGGACCTGGCCCATCGTGATGGCCGCCTCCAGCCCGTGCCCGGCAACATCACCGACCACCAGCATCAGCCGGCCGTCGGGCAGCGGGATGGCGTCGTACCAGTCACCCCCCATGCCGTGGCGCGCCTCGGCGGGCAGGTAGCGCGCACCCAGGCGGGCGCGCGGGAGCTCGGGCAGGGGCCCGGCCAGCAGGCTGCGCTGCAGCGACGAGACCAGGTCGCGGTCCCGGTCGTGCGCGGCGGCCCGGCCGATGGCATCCGCGACGGCCGATCCCAGCGCGGCCAGGGCGATCTGGTCGCTGACCTCGTCCAGCGGATGCGGCCGCCCGAAGACGAGGGTGAGCACGCCGAGCGTTCGTCCCGCGCTGCGCAGCGGAATTGCGGTCCAGGCCCGGTCATCAGGCGTCTTCCCGATGAGCTTGGCGTGGGGGAACTCCCGGCGCAGGTCGGCACGGGTCGGCACGTAGACGATCTCGGAGGTGACCAGGGCCTTGCGCGACGGCGAGTACGCCGACAGCGGCAGGTCACGCCACTCCGTCAAGGCCGGCTCGACCATCCCGACGGCGCTGACGGTCAGCGGGGTGCCGAGCTGCTCCTCGCCGGTCAGGACCAGCCGGGCGGCCGAGGCGCCGAACGGCAGCAGGCCGTGCTGGAAGACCGCGGCCTGCACATCGGCCAGCGACGCCGACGCGACCAGGGCCCGCATGATGGCCTGAAGCCGTTCGGTGCGCTGGCGCGCGCCGCGCTCGGCCTCGAGCTGCTGGGCCCGTCTCAGGGCGCTGGCCGCCAGCCGCGCGATGACCCGGACCTCGCTCTTCTGAACGTCGGTAAAGGCCTGAGCCGCCGGCCAGGCCATGCCGAGGGCGCCGATGACGCGCTGCTGCCCATCGGTCAGGGCCAGGGCGGCCACCGCTCCCACGTCGGCAATGGTGAAGTCCGCGAGCAGCCCGGGGTAAGTGGCCGCGGCCTCGCCCAGCGTGGGCAGCCACACCTCGCCCGCCGTCTGCAGGACGGTGCCCAGCGGAGTGGACCCGTCGACCGGTATGTCCGCGTATCGCTCCCCGAACTCCTCCCTCACGCTGGATGCGTGGTACATGCGCGCGGACGCGTCCGTGCCCGGGTCCAGGACGGCGACATTGGCGAACGAGGCCCCGCCCGAGGCCCCCCGCTCCGCGATGACCGTGGCCACGGCGTCCGCGCTCTCGGCCCGGGCCAGCGCGTCCACCAGCTCATCGAGCCGGGCCGCGGACAGCGCCTGCCGGGCCGGGTCAGCCGGGCCGCTCCGCCGCCGCAGGTACACCGCGCACAGGTCGGCCAGGCTCATCAGGTACTCGCGCTCGGCCGCGGCGAACTCGTGCTGCCCGGCGAACATCAAGGCGATGACGCCCAGCCGGCCCCCGTCAGCGCGCAGCGGAAGGACCGCGCAGGCCTGCTCACCGGAGGCGGCCAGCCCGGCCAGCCCGGGGAATCGCCGGGCCAGCTCAGCCCGCGAAGTCAGCCACACCGGGCGGCTCACGGTCGTCGCGATGCCGAGGGCCAGCGGCAGATCGGCCGCGCTGCTCGCGCCGCCATTGCCCTCGCGGGCTGGATGCTCACGTGCCCAGGCCAGCTCCATGAGCCGGTCGCCGGCTACCGCGCAGAGCACCGCGACAGCGGCGCCGGCCGCTCGACGCGGCCTCGGCGACCAGGAACTGGGGCAGTCCAGCGCCGGGCGCGGCTCGCTCCATCACCCGGCGGACCTGGTCGAGCGACCGCGGCGGTCCTGCCGGAGCGCGAGCCAGCGCGGCGCGGGCTTCTGGCTGCTCCTCAACGTCCGGCACGGCATCCCCCGATTCGTGCTGGCACCATGATGATCACGTCACCAGGCCGGGCTGCCCCGGCCAGGCCGCCCCCAACGGCCCGAAGTCTCGGACAAAACCTATCGTAACAACTCGAATACTATCAGTAATACTAGCCGAGCGGCCAGACCTGTTGCCCGGCGAACTTGTTCAGACCGCAAGTAACTGCCGGGCCGCCTGAAAGGGCGCCGACGCAGGCCGGAACCCGACTGCGAGAGGATGTGGACGGTGAGCGCCGAACTGAGTCCTGAAGACGCCGTGCGCAAGTTCTTCGACTGCTACACCGAGGGCCGCCCCGGGGACTTCGCCGAAGTCGTCGCGCCCGACTACCTCGACTACGGCCACACGCCGCCCGGCCAGGGGCCGGGCGGCGCCCGCGACGACTACGAGCACGCGGTCAAGCTGGTCGGCGGCCTGATCCGGTACGCGATCGACGCGCTGGTCGCCGACGGCGACACGGTGGCGGCCGCCTGGACCGGGACGCTGCCCAGCGGCGATGAGATGCGCGGGCTAAGCCTCTACCAGGTCTCCGGCGGCCTGCTCCGCTGGACCCGGCACGCCCTGATCGGCAACCGCCCGCCGACCGGCTAGCCGACCTGGGCGAGCGCCGTGGCCAGCGGCTCCAGCACCGCGGGCGTATGCGGCGGCAGCAGCTGGACGATGGCCAGCTGCACGCCGACCTCGGCCAGCGCGGCGGCGGACGCCGCGGTCGCGGCCGGGTCGCCCTGGTAGGGCAGATGACTGGAGATCAGGATCTCCGACGGGTCCCGGCCCACCTCGGCGCAGTGCTGGTGCAGCACCTCCAGCTTGTGCGTGATCTCGGCGGGATCGGGGCGCACGGAGTTCCAGTGCTGCGCGAACCGGGCCGCCGTGCGCAGGGTCCGGCGCTCGCCGCTGCCGCCGACGCACAGCGGCGGGTGCGGCTGCTGGACCGGCTTGGGCTCGCACCAGGCCTCGTTGAGCTGGTAGTACTTGCCGCTGAACGTCACTGTCTCGGTGCTGAGCAGCCCGAGGATGACCTCGCACGCCTCCTCGAAGCGGTCGCTGCGCTCCCCCGGAGTGCCCAGCTCGATGCCGTAGGCGCCGGACTCCTGCTCGTTCCAGCCCGCGCCCAGGCCCAGCTCGAGCCGGCCGCCGGAGATGATGTCGATGGTCGCGGCCATGTTGGCCAGCACGGCCGGGTGCCGGTAGTGGATGCCGGTCACCAGCGTGCCCAGCCGCAGCCGCCGGGTGGCCTGGGCCAGGGCCGCGAGCATCGACCAGCCCTCCAGGCACGGCCCACGCCAGTCGCCGCGGATCGGGTAGAAGTGGTCGAAGTTCCAGCCGGACTCGAAGATCTCGATGTCGTCGGCCGCGGTCCAGACGGCCAGCATGTCCGGCCACGTGGTGTCCTGGGGCGCGGTCTTGAAGGCGAAGCGCATGACTACGACCTTAAGCCCCGCCCATGATCGCGACCGGGTCGTGGCCCAGGTCGTGCAGCAGCACGATGGCCGCGTTGCGGCCGGGGGCCCCGGTGATGGATCCGCCCGGGTGCGTGGTCCCGCCGGTCTGGTACAGGCCGGGAATGGGCATCCGGTGCGAGGCCCAGCCGGGCGCCGGGCGCAGCGCCGCGCTGAACGCCGGCCCGCGGTTGCCGCCGTGGAAGGCGCCGTTGATCATGTGCAGGTTGCTGTCCTCGATGTCGGCCGGGGACTTGACCAGGCTGGCCAGGATCACCTCGTCGGTGAAGCCGGGCGCGGCCTGGCGCAGCCGGTCCAGCGTCCGGCGGGCGTGCTCGTGCTTCACCGCCGCCCAGTCCCCCATGCCCGCCGGTAGCTGGTAGACCTGCGGGCTGAGCAGCTTGACCGTGTGCTGGCCGGCCGGCGCCCGGCCCGGGTCGGCCAGGGTCGGCGTGGCCACGAGCACCCAGGGCGGCTCCTCGATGAACCGGCCGGCCCGCAGGTCGGCACCCATCTGGATGACGTCCTCGGGCCAGCCCGCGAGCCCGGCCGAGACCGCGGTCCGCGGCCCGTCAGGAGTCTGGAACTCCGGCGGCGCGGTCGTCGCGTAGTACGCCGCGAAGCCCGGCACGCCGACGTCGTAGGTGTCCACCCCGTAGTGGAACTCCTCGGGCCAGGCCTCCGCCGGGGCCATGTCGCGCAGGTGCCTGACGTGGATGGTGGAGACCACCGCGGTGCCCGGCCCGGTACTGCGTGCCGTCCTCGGTCTGCACCCCGGCGCACCGGCCGTCCTCCAGCAGCAGCCGGGTGACCTGCTGGCCGCAGCGCACGGTGCCGCCGTGATCAGCCAGGTAGCCGGTGAGGGCCGCGGTCAGCTGCCCGGACCCGCCGATCGGGATAGACCAGCTGCGCTGCTGGCGCCCGAACGTCTGGGCGTAGGGCAGCACGCCCGAGCCGGGCTCGTCGGCGGGCTGGAAGACCTGGAAGGCCATCCACAGCAGGAACGCCTGGATGTGCCGGCTCTCGAACTCATGCCGCACCACCTGCACCGCGGACAGCTGCCGCCGCCGGGCCCAGATCCGGCCCCGCGGGTGCTCGACGAGCATCTGCTCCAGCGACGGCCCGAACCCTACCGGCGTGAACTGAGCCTGGCTGAAGATCTGCTTGACCTGGTCGTACTCGTCCAGCAGGCGCAGGTAGGCGGCCGCGTCGGGCTTGGAGAACCGGGCCACCTCCTCGGCCGTCCGGTCCCGGTCCAGCCACATGGTGAACTGCCGGCCGTCCGGGAACGCGACCTGCTCCACCGGATCCGGCTCCGCGTAGCGCAGGCCGTAGTGGCTGGTCAGGCCCAGCTCATCGCGGCTCAGCGCCGGGTTGACCCGGATCATCGTGTGCCCGGTCGCGCAGGTGTCGATGCCGAACCCCGGCAGCAGCAGTTCCTCAGTCGCCGCCCCGCCGCCGGGGATCGGCCGCGCGTCCAGGACCAGGCAGCGGTAGCCGGCCTTGGCCAGGTAGCACGCGGTCAGCAGGCTGTTGTGCCCGGCGCCCGCGACCACGATGTCGGCGTCAGTGGTCATGGCAGGGGTCATGGCAGCGGTCATGCGGATTGGCTCGTAGTCACGTGGTCCAGTGTGGCCCGCTCGTCCTGAGGTCGCATGTCGACCATGACCGGATCGCCGACCCGGATGACGCCCGGCTGCACCGTCGTCCCGTAAACACCAGCGCGGGCCCCCCGGGCCGTCCCGATGACCTGGAGCAGCCGCGAACCGGGCGCACCGCTGGCCGGATCCACGTTCACCACGACGCACCGCGAGTCCCGGCGGTCGACCCGCACGGCCGCGGCCCCGATCCGGACGACCGACCCGACCCAGTCGTCCTCCTCGAACGCCGCCCCAGAATCGAGCGTCACGACGATGTTCGGCCGGAACCGAAGCTCGTTGCGGTCCACGCCGGCCAGCGCGCACAGCGCCGACACGGTCGAGCCGCTGATCAGCGAGACCGGCATGGCATCGAAGGCGCCGCGGTCGAGCCGCATGACCCGCAGGCCCGCGCCGATCTCGGCGGCCAGCCGGGGGTCGGTCACGTCGTACTGGTCGCCGCCCGGCGTCCCGACCACAACTCGGGACCGGTCGGCCCGGGCCGGCTCGCTCAGCCGGGCGACGTAGCCGGCCATCGGCGGGAACTCGCGGATCGTATGCCAGGGAAACCCGCTGAGCGCCGAGTCCGGCCGCACGAACGCCCACCGGCGATCTCCGGCCAGGCCGGCCCAGGAGACATCGGCCCGGTCCAGCGCCTCCCCGGCCATCGACTTCACCGGGAAGCGCCACAGCCCGCTGACGACACCCGCCTGCGCGTGATCGCGGTCACTCGGAAAGCCACTCGGAATTGTGCCCACAGTTCGCCTCCTCGGAGGCGCCCTTAGCGACGACGGCGCTCGAGCGTGGCGGACCCAGTCCGTCGCAGCGCCTCTCGAGCGGCTCATCCAGGATAAGCAGCGTGGCCAGGTAATAGCCAAGGGGCCGACGATTTCAGGCTCGCCGCCGGGTCTATACCTGTAGGGCCAGCGCCGCGCTGGCCCTGGCACGGCCGGGTTGGGGGTAGCCGATGACAGTCAGCGAGGATTTCACCACCATCACTGGCCGGTTCCACGCTGAGCTGCTGGCGCACTGCTACCGGATGCTGGGCTCCGCCGAGGAGGCCGAGGATCTGGTCCAGGAGACCTACCTGCGGGCCTGGCGGTCGTTTGAGGGGTTCGAGGGCCGATCCTCCGTGCGGACCTGGCTCTACCGGATCGCGACCAACGCCTGCCTGACCGCTATCGAGCGCCGGGGCCGCCGGCCGCTGCCGTCCGGGCTGGGCGCGCCGTCGGAGGATCCGCAGGCGCCGCTGGCGGCCGGGCCCGAGGTGCCCTGGCTGCAGCCCTTCCCTGGCCCGCTGCTGGCCGCCGCGGGCGACGATCCGGCCTCGGTGGCCATGTCGCGTGCCGGTATCCGGCTCGCCTTCGTCGCGGCGCTTCAGCACCTGTCCGCGCGCCAGCGCGCGATGCTGATCCTGCGCGACGTGCTGGAGTGGCCCGCCGCGCAGGTGGCCGACCTGCTGGGCACCACGACGACGGCCGTGAACAGCGGCCTGCGGCGGGCCCGCGCCCAGCTCGCGCAGGCGCTGCCCGCCGAGGATGAGCTGGCCGAGCCCGCCGAGCCGGACCGGCGGGCGCTGCTGGACCGGTTCGCCGCGGCGGTCGAGAACGCCGACGTGCACGGGCTGGCCGAGCTGCTGCGGGAGGACGTCGCGCTGGAGATGCCTCCGGTGCTGACCTGGTTTACCGGCCGCCCGGCCGTGGTCGGCTTCGTGGCGGCCAACCTGCTGACCGGCCCCGGACAGCTCCGGCTGCGGGAGATCGTGGCCAACGGCCAGCCCGGCGTTCGCGGTCTACCGGCGCGAGCCCGACGCCGCCTACCTGGCCCACGCCATGCTCGTGCCCACGGTCACCGCGACCGGGATCGCCCGGCTCATCGCCTTCCAGGACCCGGTCCTGTTCGGCTTGTTCGGCCTGCCGCGGGACTACGGCGATTCCCCGTGGCCCCGCTGAGCAAAGGGCTGGAGCTGCTGGAATCGGCCGTCGGCTACGCGCTGTGTGCCATCGCGCCGGGGGCTTCACAGCTTCTGTCGCGCCCCACCCCGTGTGCCGGCTGGGACCTGGAACTGCTGCTGGAGCACGTCACCGACTCGATCGGGGTGCTGCACCAGGCCATCGCCACCGGGACGGCCGACGCCCCTCCCGCCCCGGCGGGTCACCCCGGAGCCGGGCCCGACCCGGTCGCCCGGCTGCGCGGCCGGGCCTGCGGGCTGCTGGGTGCGTGCGCCGCGGCCGGGCCCGGCGGGCGCCTGGTCGCCATCGGCGACCGCCAGCTGACCGCGAGCCTGGTCACGGTGACCGCCGCCCTCGAGATCGCCGTCCACGGCTGGGACATCGCGGTCGCCTGCGGCGCCTGGCGCCGGTCCCGCCCGGCCTGGCCACCGCCCTCCTGGCCATCGCCCCCCTGGTCATCGGCCCGGCCGACCGGGCCGGGCTGTTCGACGAGCCGGTCCGGCTGGCCGGTCCCGCCTGCCCCGGCGACCAGCTCGTCGCCTTCCTCGGCCGCCACCCGGCGATTCCCGGCCAGCCCGCTGGTCTATATCAGTAAGCCGCCAGACCGGCGGCGCACTACCGCGACAACGCGGCCGCAGAACGGGAGTAACAACCATGAGAATCTCTAACAAGGCCGTCCTGGTGACCGGCGGCAACCGCGGCATCGGGCGGGCGCTGGTCGACGAGGCCCTGAGCCGGGGCGCCGCCCAGGTGTACGCCGGCACCCGCCGGCCCCTGGCCCACCCCGACCCCCGGGTCACGCCCGTGATCCTGGACGTGACCAGCTCATCGGACATCCAGGCCGCCGCCAGCCAGGTCGGATCGCTGGACATCCTGATCAACAACGCGGGCATCGCGCTCTACGACGACCTGAGCGACCGGGCCGCGCTCGAGCAGCAGCTCGCCGTCAACCTGTTCGGCAGCTACGGCGTGACCACCGCCTTCCTGCCGGCGCTGACCCGCTCCGGAGGCGCCATCGTCAACAACGTGTCGACGATGGCCCTCGCTCCCCTGCCGCTGACCCCGGCGTACTCGATCTCGAAGGCGGCCGCGTTCTCCCTGACCCAGTCCCTGCGCACCCTGCTCGCCGGGCGGGGCGTCCGCGTGCACGCCGTCCTGACCGGCCCCACCGACACCGACATGACCCGCGGCTTCGACATCCCCAAGGCGTCGGCGGAGTCGGTCGCGCGGGCCATCTTCGACGGCGTCGAGAACGACGAGGAGGACATCTTCCCCGACCCGATGTCCCAGTCCGTGGCTGAGGGCTGGCGCGGCGGCGTGGCCAAGGCCCTCGAGCGCCAGTACGCGGCTATCGCGGCCGAGTTCGCGGCGGTCGCCTGATGGATCACCAGATTGTCGGCCGGGCCGAGTGGCAGGCCGCCCGCGACAAGCTGCTTCAGCGCGAGAAGGAGCACACCCGGAAGGGCGACGAGCTGGCCGAGCGCCGGCGTGAGCTGCCCTGGGTCGCGATCGAGAAGGAGTACGAGTTCGACGCCGCCGACGGGACGCGAACCCTGGCCGAGCTCTTCGACGGCCGCTCGCAGCTCCTGATCTACCACTTCATGTTCGGGCCGAGCTACGAGGCCGGATGCCCGGTCAACTCCTCGATGGCGGACGGCCTCGATGGCCTCCTGCCCCACCTCCATGCCCGCGACGTGACCCTGCTGCTCGTCTCGCAGGCGCCGCTGGCCAAGCTGCAGGCCTACCAGCGGAGGATGGGCTGGAGCATCCCCTGGGTCTCATCGGCGAACACCGGATTCAACCTGGACTTCGGCGCGTCCTTCAGTCCGGAGCAGGTGCGGTCGTGGGACCTGGACGAGAGCCGGCTGCCGCCGATCGTGGGCCAGAACGCGGCCGCTACCGGGACGGACATCCCCGGCTACCTGTCGGAGTCCCCGGCGATGAGCGCCTTCACGCTCCGGGACGGCACCGTGTACCAGACCTATGCGACCGCCGGGCGCGGGGTGGAGTTCCTGATGGGCTATTACCCGATCCTCGACCGGGCGCCGAAGGGACGTGATGAGGGCGACGCGTTCCAGACCTGGATCCGCCGCCATGACGAGTACGCTTAGGAATTCCAGCTCAACCGCGCGAATGGGGCACCCACTCGCCTAGGGCTCCGCGTGACGGGGCGCCGGGCGGACCTGACACAGACGCTTCCCGCCATACGGGTGAGGTGAGGCGGGAATGGCCATCATCCCGGAAACGGCGCCAGCACCGGCACGAGAAGCCTCTCGCTGGCGCCGTTTCCTGACGCCGTGGCGCTCCCCCGCGGACCAGCCCGCCTGGGCCCGCCCGGCGCTGCTGGCCATCGCCGTGGTCGCAGCGGTCGCGTACGCCTGGGGAATGGCCGGCGCCAGCGTTGAGCCGTTCTACGGCGCGGCAGCCCGCAGCATGTCGGAAAGCTGGCACGACTTCATCTTCGGGGCCTTCGATCCGGCCGGCACGGTCACCGTCGACAAGCTGCCCGGCGCGCTCTGGGTGCAGGCCCTGTCGCTGCGGATCTTCGGCTTTCACATCTGGGCTCTGGTCCTGCCGCAGGTGGTCGAGGGCGCGGCGACCATCCTGGTGCTGTACCGGGCGGTCCGCCGGCTGGCCGGCCCCGCGGCCGGCCTGACCGCCGCGGCCGTCCTCGCCGTCTCGCCCGTCACCGTGCTGCTCGGCCGCGGCAACGTGTCGGACTCGCTGCTGATCCTGCTGCTCGTGCTGGCCGCCGACGCGACGTCCGCCGCGCTGGTCAGCGGGTCACTGCGGCAGTTGCTGCTGGCCGGCGTCTGGGTCGGCCTGGCCTTCCAGGCCAAGATGATCCAGGCCTGGCTGGTCCTGCCCGCGCTGGCGGCCGCCTACCTGCTCGCCGGGCCCGCGGCGCGGCTGCGCACCCGGTGCGCGCACGTCGCGCTGGCCGGGCTGGTCACCGCCGTGGTCTCCCTGTCCTGGATGACGGCGGTCTCGCTGGTCCCGGCCCACGACCGGCCCTACGTGGACGGCAGTCGGGGCGACTCGGTGTATACGCAGGTCTTCGACTACAACGGCCTGGGCCGGCTGACCGGGCACTGGGACACCCTGGCCGGGCCGCCGTCACCGCTGGTCGTCGCCGCCGTCGAGAGCGGGCGGGTGCTCAACGCCGAGACCTTCGGCATCAAGGCGAGCTGGCATCGACTGCTGGGCGGCCCGTTCGCGGCCGACAGCGGCTGGCTGCTGCCCGCCGCCGCGGTCGCCGCGCTGGGCGTCTTCATCTCCCGCCGCCGCCAGGGCCAGCGCGACCCGCTGCGCGCCGCCGTCGTGCTGTGGGGTGGCTGGTGGCTGGTCCTGGCCGTCTTCTTCAGCGCCGGCACCTACCTGAACTCCTACTACGTCGCGGCGCTCATCCCCGCGGTGGCGGCCCTGTGCGGCACCGGCCTGGCCGCGTGCGGGCCACGCCCCTGGACGGCCAGGGTCCGGCTGATCGTCGCCGCCGCGGTGCTCGGCTGCGCCGGCTACGGCGCCTATCTGGTGTCCGGGACGGCATCCGGCCCGGTCGTGCTCACCGTGGTGGCGCTCATCGTGGCCGCGGCCGCCGTGGCCCAGCTGCTGCTGCCCGCCTCCGGCCGGGGCGGGCACCTGACCGCGGTCGCGTTCGCCGGGGCGGCCGTGCTCCTGCTGCCCGCAGCGGCGTCGGTGAGCAGCGTCATCCGCGGGCTAGGCCCGTTTGACACCCCGTTCGAGCCGGCCAGGACCGCGCACAATAACCAGATCCTGGCCGACGACGCGCCCAAGCTCGCCCAGGCCATCCAGCGGATCGAGCTGCATACGCCGCCCGGTGCCGCCCTGTTCGGCGCCGACACGTCCGGCGCCGCGCAGGACTACATCCTGTACAGCGGCCGGGAGGTGCTGCCGATCGGCGGCTTCCTCGGCAACGTGCCGGCCCCGACGCTGGCCACGCTGCAGGCCGACATCAGGCGCGGCTACGTGCGGGGATTCGTGCTGCCGATATCACCGACGGGCCCGGACCCGCGGGTGCGCTGGATCGAGTCGCACTGCCTCGAGCAGCCTCCGCTCCCGGGCCGGCCGTACGCGAACTTCTTCTGCGCGCCCGGCCGCGGCCAGCGGCCCCAGCCAGCGCCGGTGACCCATCCGGCGCCGGTGTCGAGTCCATCGGCGGTACCCGGCTGACGCCCGGCGGCTCCGCCCCGGGCCGCGCGGTGCTAGCGGGCCGCCCTAATCGTGGTACCCGCCTGGCCGGCCAGGATGGCGGCCGCGTCGGCCAGCGCGCCGATCGCGGCCGGGTGCCCGGTGGCCGCGACAAACTCCGCGCAGGCCGCGATCTTGGGGCCCATGGAGCCGGCCGGGAAGCTCAGCCCGCTCAGGACGGCCGTGTCGAGGGTCCGGATCGGCGTGGCGGCCGGGGTGCCGAAGTCCCGCATCACGGCGGGGACGTCGGTCAGCACCAGCAGCCGGTCGGCGCCCAGGCTGATGGCCAGGGCGGCCGCGGTCAGGTCCTTGTCCACCACGGCCTCGATCCCGGCCAGCCGGCCGTCCGCGGCCCGGGTGACGGGCACGCCGCCGCCTCCCCCGCACACGACCAGGGTGCCGACGTCGGCCAGGGCGGTGACCGTGTCGATCTCGACCAGCCCGAGCGGCCGGGGCGAGGGCACCACCCGCCGCCAGCCCGGTCCGTCCGCGGCCACGGCCCAGCCCAGCGCCGGCCAGGTCACGGGCGCGGGCCTCGTCGTAGACCGGGCCGATGAACTTGGCCGGCTGGCCGAACGCCGGGTCGGCCGGGTCGACGACGGTCTGGCTGACCAGTGCGGCCAGCGGGCGGGTGACGCCGGCGTTGCGCAGCTCCTGGATCAGCCAGTAGCCGATCATGCCCTGGGTCTGCGCGCCGAGCACGTCCAGCGGAAACGGCCCGCTCAGCGCCGGGTCGGCCTGGCTCTCCAGGGCCAGGACGCCGATCTGCGGCCCGTTGCCGTGGCAGATGACGAGCTGGTGCGCGGCGGCCAGCGGGGCCAGCGCCGCCGCCGCCTCGGCGACGTGGTGCCGCTGCGGCGCGGCGTCGGGCTTGTCGCCGCGCCGCAGCAGCGCGTTGCCCCCGAGGGCGACGACGATGCGCACCGCTCAGGCCGCCAGCGCCCGGATCAGCAGGGCCTTGACGGTGTGCAGCCGGTTCTCGGCCTGGTCGAAGACGACCGACCGCTTGGACTCGAAGACGTCCTCGGTGACCTCGGCGCCGTCCAGGCCGAACTGATCGTGCAGCCGGGCGCCCAGCTCGGTCTGGGTGTTATGCACCGAGGGCAGGCAGTGCATGAACCGGGTGCCCGGCCGCCCGGTCGAGTCCAGCAGCTCGCTGGTCACCCGGTAGGGCAGCAGCTCGGGCACCCGGGTTGCCCAGTCCTCCGGCGGCTCGCCCATGCTGACCCACACGTCGGTGTAGACGAAGTCGGCGCCGCGCACCCCGGCCGCGACGTCGTCGGTCACGGTGACGCGGGCCCCGCTGCGCTCCGCGACGGCCCGCGCAGTGCTGACGACATCCGGCGGCGGGCTCAGCGCGGGCGGCGCGGCGATCCGCACGTCCATGCCCAGCAGGGCGCCGGTGACCAGCAGCGAGCGGGCCACGTTGTTGCGGCCGTCGCCGGTGAAGCAGTAGGCGATGTCGGTGACCGGCCCCGGGTGGCACTCGGTCATGGTCAGGATGTCGGCCAGCGACTGGGTCGGGTGCCACTGGTCGGTCAGCCCGTTCCAGACCGGCACCCCGGCAAACTGATCGAGCTGCTCGACGGTCTGCTGGGCGAAGCCGCGGAAGCCGATGCCGTCAAACATCCGGCCCAGGACCCGGGCGGTGTCCGGGATGGACTCTTCCTTGCCCACGTGCGAGCCGTCCGGGCCCAGGTAGGTGACGTGGGCGCCCTGGTCATGGCCGGCGACCTCGAACGCGCAGCGGGTCCGGGTGGAGTTCTTCTCGAAGACCAGGACGATCTCCCGGCCGCCGAGCCGGGCCCGCTCGGTCCCGGCCAGCTTGTCGGCCTTGAGCTGCCGGGCTGAGTCGACCAGGCCGAGGAACTGGTCCGCGTCCAGGTCGAGGTCCTGGAGCAGCGAGCCGGGGTGGCGTGGGGTGGTCATGCGGATGCTCCTGTTCGGCTGGTGTCGCGTTCAGATGGTGTCGCGGCTGACCGGGCAGCTCATGCACCGGGCGCCGCCGCGGCCCCGGCCCAGCTCGCTGCCGGCCAGCGGGATGACCTCGATGCCGGCGTCGGTCAGCAGCCGGTTGGTGACGATGTTGCGGTCATAGCCCAGCACGACACCGGGCGCGATGGCCAGGAAGTTGTCCGCGTCGTCCCACTGCTCGCGCTCCGCGGCGGCGCTGTCCTCGCTGGCGATGAGGATCCGGACCTCGCCGCCCAGGGCCTCGGCCAGCGCGGCGTTCAGCCCGGCGCCGGCCTGGACGTCGAGATCGTCGCCGTCCGGGCGCAGCCGCCAGATCTTGACCTGATCCCAGTCCAGGTACGGGTAGGCCACGAACGTGCGCACGTCGATCATCGTCAGCACGGTGTCGAGGTGCATGGCCGACCGGGCGTGCGGCAGCTCGACGGCCAGCACCAGGCTGGCCTGCCCGGCCGCGAACAGCGTCCGGGTGATGTGCTCCACCCCCGCCGGGCTGGACCGCTCGCCCATCCCGATGGCGACCACGCCGGGGGCCAGGACGTGGATGTCGCCGCCCTCCAGGGTGGCCGGGGCGTGGTTGACGTCGTCGTCGCCGTACCAGAGCGTGAACTGCGCGTCGCGGAACCGCGGATGGTAGTGATACACGGTCCTGGTATTCACTGACTCGCGTCGCCGGGCCGGCTTGGCCATGGGGTTGACCGTGGCCCCGGTCCCGATCCAGGCCGTGTTGTCGCGCTGGAACAAGGTGTTGGGCAGCGGGGCGAGGACGAAGTCATCGGCGCCGAGTGATGCCCGGGCCAGGCTGATTCGTCCTCCGGCGGGCAGGTCGGCCGGGGTGATCCCGCCGATGAGCCACTGGGCCAGGGCAGCGGGCTGCTCGTCGTCCAGCCAGGCCCGGACCTGGCCGGCCAGGGTGGCGCCGAGCCGGTCGGCGGTGATGGTCCGGTCCAGCGCGAACGCCCGCGCCTCGGGGTCGGCCAGGGACTGTCCCAGCAGGTCGGCGAACAGGTGAACGGTGATCCCGCGGTCGCGCAGCACCGCGACGAACGCGTCGTGCTCCTCGCGGGCCCGGCTCGGCCACAGCACGTCGTCGAACAGCAGGCCGGCCACGTTGGCCGGGGTCAGCCGGTCCAGCTCGAGGCCAGGGCGGTGCACGATCACCTCGCGCAGCGGGCCGGTCTCCGAGTCGATGCCCAGGGCGGCCACGCTGCCGCCGCTCGTGGTCGTGGTCATCTCGCGTCACGCGCCTTCCGGGGTGGGAGAAGGAGAGTCGGCCGGGAACGGAGCAGGAGAGTCGGCCGGAGACAGTGCGGGAGCGGCAGCGGGTGCGGGTGCGGGAACGGGAGAGTCGGGGGTCAGGACGGGGCGCACGGGAGTCTCGCCGAACTCGCGGCGCCCGACCTTGAGCCAGATGTAGACCGGCAGGCCGAGCAGCAGGCAGAACAGCCCGTAGTAGGCGGCCTGGTAGCCGCTGCCGGCCAGCGCCCAGAAGCTGAACACCAGGGCGCCGACGGCGACGACGACGTCGCGGGCCAGCCGCCCGGCGTGCAGCCGGCGCCCCTCGGTCACCAGCCAGTAGAGCTGGGCGGCGGCGGAGAACAGGTAAGGGATGACGGCCGTCAGCACCGACAGCAGCACGACGGTGGTGAATACCTTGGTGAAGCTGGTGAAGCTGACCACGGTCAGGGCGGTGGCAGCCAGCGTGCTGACCACGATGCCGAAGGCCGGGACGCCGCGGCGGCTGTCGGCCGCGAACCGGGTCGGGAACAGCCGGTCACGCGCGGCCGCCTGCGGCATCTCCCCGATGATCAGGGTCCAGCCGACCAGCGTGCCCAGGCCGGAGATGATGGCCGCCACGGCCATGGCATCACCGGCCCAGTGACCGCCGAAGATGTCTCGATGCCGATGTAGGCGAACAGCGCGATGGCCGCGGCCGCGCTAACGCCAGCCCGACCGTGGCCATGAACACCAGCGGCGCGAACTTCAGCACCGTGGTGATGATCTGCACGGCCGAGATGCTGCGCAGCCCGGCCAGGTTGACCGCGGCCGGCAGCCACAGCCCGACCACCGCGATGACCACCGACCAGGCCTTGCCGTGCGAGGTGTTCCAGAACACCTCTACGTAGCCGACCCAGGCGACCACGATGGCGGCGTTGCCGGCCCAGGCGGTGATCCAGTAGCACCACGCGTTGACGAAGCCGGCGAAGTCGCCGAACGCATCCCGCGCGTACAGATAAGGGCCGCCGGAGCCGGGCACCCGGCGGTTGAGGGCCTTGAAGGCCAGGGCCAGCGCGATGGCCCCCAGGGTGACCAGCGCGAAGGCGACCAGGGAGATCGGGCCGTAGCTGGCCAGCGCGGACGGCAGGGCGAACACGCCGGTGCCGATGACCGAGCCGACGACCAGGGCGGAGGCGGCGGGCAGGCCGAACTGGCGGCCCTCGGGCGGGGCGGGCATGACGGTGCTCCTTCGGCTGAGCGCTGGAGAGGAGGGGCACGAGCCGCCGGCGGGCGCGTCGGAGTGCCGGCACTGCTGGAGGTGGACGTGGTAGTGGCCTCGGGGATGGTGAGTTCCCGGCCGCTCGGCACCAGCGCGAGCGGACCGCGGCTGTTATGGCGCGTGTTGACCTTTGTCCGGGGAGAGCAGCTCGACAATGGCGACGGCGTCGAACAGCGACCGTCCGGTCGCGGGGATCGCCCCGCGCCCTCAGGGCTCGTTCGACTCGTCCTCTACGATAGCTTTGCCGCTTTACCGAAGCTATAGCGAAACTGCGCGCCGGGACGCGGCCGGCTCGGGCGCTAAAGGTCCGCTCTGCGGCCGGGCGTTTGGCTCCGGCGGCCGGGGGTAGCCACTGCTTCCCGCTGTCTGACTGCGGGTCACGACAACGGGTCACGACAACGGGTCACGACAACGGGTCACGACAACTGAGCCGACTTCGACACCATGACCCGGCCGAAGGGTCGGGTTCCCGGTGCTGGCGGGCCAGCACCGGGGCGGGAGTGAAACGTGGCAGGTGAGCGCGAGGCACCTCAGCACCTGGCTGAGTCCGCGTCGGCCGCGCGCAGTCTGCGGCATCAGGCTCTTATCTGGCGGGACGGCGCCGACTGGGCGGCCGTCGCGGCCGCGTTCATTCAGGATGGCGTCCGGCGCGGCGAGCTCGCGCTGGCCAGCGTGCCGGCCTCGGCGGGCGCAATGGTGCGCAAGATGCTGGACGGCCCGTCGTTCGATTTCTTCGACATAACCGAGCTCGGCCGCAATCCGGCCCGGATCATCGCGGCCATGCTCGATTTCGCCCGAGTGCACGCCGGCCTGCCGCTGCGTTACGTATGCCAGCCATTCTGGGCTGGCCGGCCCGACGCGGAAATCAGCGAGGCGGCCCGGCACGAAGCGCTGGTGAACCTGGCCCTGGCCGATGTCAGCGCCACGGTCTTGTGCGTGTATGACGCCCGAGAGCTCGACGCCGCGGCGCTGTCCTGCGCCGAGGAGACCCACCCGGTTGTCATCACCGGAGGCCAGCCTCGGGATAGCCCGCGCTATGCGGGACCCGGGATCGTTCCCGCCCAGTGCGATCATCCGCTGCCGCCGCCCCCGCCCAGTGCCCTGAGCCTGCCGTTCGGCAATGACCTCCGGGCGGTACGCCAGCACGTGGCCAGCGCGGCGCGCCGGGCCGGCCTGTCGGCCGGGCGGGCGGCCGACCTGGCGCTGGCCGCCAGTGAAGTCGCCGCCAATACCCTGCGCCATGCCGGCGGCAGCGGGATGCTGCACGTCTGGCCCACCGCGGATGAGATCATCTGCCAGGTCACGGACTCGGGGCTGATCGATGACCCGCTGGCCGGCCGTCGGCGCCCGGCCAGCGACGGGTCCGGGCACGGCCTGTGGGTGGTCAACCAGGTCTGCGACCTCGTTCAGCTGAGGTCGGGACGGGACGGGACAATGGTTCGCATGCATATGCGCCGGCCGGAGCCGACCGGTCTGCGCGGGCCGCGTGGGCTGGACTGAGCCAGCCGGGCCGGGCCACAATGGTTGTCGAGGTGTCGAGCCGGTCAGTGAGGGAGATGCCCGGTGGATGATCATGTTGGCACGGTCCGGCCGCTTGTTGTCCCGGAGATCATCGCGCTGCCGCCTGAGATCGACATCACCAATGCCGACGGTGTCGGCGCCGAGCTGCGCGCCGCCTTCCGGCCCGGCGTCGCCGTCGTGATCGCTGACATGACCCGGACCAGCTTCTGCGACTCCGCGGCCGCCCGGAACCTGCTGCTGGCCCATGACCAGGCCAGCGAGAGCCAGGCCGAGCTGCGGCTGGCCATCCCGTCAGCGGCGGTGCAGCGGACGCTCAAGATCCTCGGGCTGGACCAGGTGCTGCGGATCTACCCCAGCCTGGAGTCGGCCCTGACGAGCGGGCGGTCCCCGGCCCGGTAGCTGCTACGCTTGCGGGTTCGCGGCTGGCCGATACCAGGTCAACCTCCCGAAAGCATCGTCTTTTGGGCATCACCGCCGCTCAGGGCGGATGTAGCCTGAGGCGCGTTAGCTTCCCATTTGGCAAGAAGACAGGGCACCGGGGACGAATGATGGACACCGCTGGTCAGCATCGCAAGATGGCCGAGTTCCTGCGCGATAACCAGGAGAAGCTGCTGCCGCGGTGGGCCGAGCTGGCCAGTACCAGCGGCGGTTACACCTCTGCTGACGCGCTGCGCAGCGAGCTCGGCGACATTTACGAGCTCCTGATCAGGGTCATGTCGGAGGCGGACGACTCGGCCGCAGGCGAGCTGAATGCCGCCCTCGCCGAGCTCTCCCGGTCCCGGGCGCGTGAAGGCGCCACCCCCGGAGAAACAGCCCTGAGTGTTTTCACGCTGAAGGATGCCGTCTACGAGCTCGCCGCCGACGGGCCGGACATGGTGCCGGCGTTCCTGGCCTTCTCTCGCCTGATCGACAATCTCGGCCTGCATACCTTCGAGGTCTACGCGGCGGCCAGGGAGCAGATCATCACCGACCAGGCCGAGTCGATGCTGGAGCTGTCCACGCCGGTGGTACGGCTGTGGGACGGCATCATCGCGGTCCCGCTGGTCGGCACGCTGGATTCGGCGCGGACCCAGCTGGTGATGGAGAAGATGCTGGACGCTCTGGTCGCCAGCGGCAGTGATCACGCCGTGATTGACATTACGGGCGTGCCGACGGTGGACACCGAGGTCGCCCAGCACCTGCTCAAGACCGTCCAGGCGGCGCGCCTGCTCGGGGCCGAGTGCACCATCTCCGGCATCCGGCCGCAGATCGCGCACACCATCGTGTCGCTTGGCATCGAGTTCGGCGACATCGCCACCAAGGCGACCCTGGCCGACGCGCTGGCGCACGCGCTGAAGCGCGACCGGCCTCCGAGTCGGGCCGGCCTGATGGAGCGCGTGCCGATCATCAAGATCGGGGAGATCCTCTACGTCTCGATCCAGATAGACCTGCAAGATGACAGCGTCCTGCAGCTGCAGGAGGATCTGGCCGACGAGCTGGTGGCCACCAGGGCCCGCGGGGTGATCATCGACATCACGGCGGTGGAGATCGTCGACTCGTTCATCGGCCGGATGCTCACCATGATCGGTTCCATGTCCCGGTTGTTCGACGCCGAGACGGTGCTGGTCGGGATGCGGCCGGCGGTGGCCATCACCCTCACCGAGCTGGGCCTGACCCTCGGCGGCGTGCGCACGGCGCTGAATGCTGAGAAGGGCATGCGCTTGCTTGGCCGCCTGTGATGGATGAACTGCCGATCAGGACGGGCGACGACGTGGTCCGGGTGCGGCAGCAGGTCCGTACCGTGGCCGCGGCCGGCGGCCTGTCTCTGGTGGACCAGACCAAGCTGGTGACGGCGGCCAGCGAGCTGGCCAGGAATGCACTCGTCCACGGCGGCGGCGGCATCGCCCAGGTGGAGGTGATTACCTCAGCCAACGGCCGGCCCGGCGTCCGCGTCACCTTCGCCGACACTGGGCCCGGCATCGCCGACCTGGAGCTGGCCCTGACTGATGGCTGGACTACCGGCGGCGGCCTGGGCCTGGGGCTGTCGGGCGCGCGACGGCTCGTGGACGAGTTCGATCTGACGTCGGAGCCTGGCGCCGGCACCAGAGTGGTGGTCTCGAAATGGAGGCGGTAGGCGGGCAGCGGACCGCATCCACAGTCCGGGACATGCGCTGGATTCGCGTCGAGGACATCAGCGCCGTGGCATCGTGCCGGAGCACCGCGGCGGGGATGGCCGGCAAGCTCGGCTTTCCCGCGGCCCGCGCCGACCAGCTTGCCCTGGCCGTCACCGAGGCGGCCTCCAACCTGCACAAGCATGCCCGCGACGGATCCCTGCTGCTGCGCATCAGCAACGACGCGGCCGTCCCCGGCATCGAGCTCATCACCATTGACTCCGGACCCGGCCTGCGGGACGTGCGGGCCGCCATGCGGGATGGTCATTCCACGGTCGGCACGCTCGGCATCGGCCTGGGCGCCATCCGCAGGCTGGCCGACTCCTGCGATCTGTACTCGGTCCCCGGGCACGGTACGGCGCTCGTGGCGCGATTCTGGGCCGCGCCCGCGAGCCTGGCGTGTGACTTTGCCGGACTCATCCGGCCGATCGCCAGCGAGATCGAAAGCGGCGACGCCTTCGCCGCGGTCCGGGTCGGCCGAACGGTGACCGGTGTCC
Organism: uncultured Actinomycetota bacterium; assembly: GCA_963730265.1. GTDB lineage: Bacteria > Actinomycetota > Actinomycetes > Streptosporangiales > Streptosporangiaceae > DASUBV01. The sequence continues at coordinate 552,442 of CAVSRG010000009.1, read as the reverse complement.
TGTGCGATGGGCTTGGCCATGGGCCCCTCGCCGCCGCCGCGGCCAACGAGGCGATCGCAGCGATCCTGGAAGATCCCGACCCGGAGCCCGGCCGCGCTCGTCAGGCGCGCGCACACGCGGCTCAGCCGGACACGCGGCGGGGCCATCGGCATTGTGCAGATCACCGATCAGACCGCTCGCTTCGCTGGCCTGGGTAACGTGGCGGCCTGGATCCTGGCCGACGGGGCCCGCAGCGGGATGCTCTCGGTGCCGGGCATCGCCGGGCACCAGGCCCGCACGATCCGCCAATTCGAGTACCCGGTGCCCGGGGATGCGGCTGTCGTCTTGCATTCCGACGGCCTGAGCAGCCGCTGGGACATTGGCGCGCTGCCCGGCCTGGAACGCAACGACCCGCTGGTCATCGCGGCTGCCCTGCTGGCCGAGGCCGGCATTCACCGCGACGATGCCGGCGTCCTGGTGCTGAAGCCATGACGAGCGACCTGGCCCGCATCGAGGTCACGGATCTGGCCGGAGTCTTTGCCGCGCGCCAGCTTGGCCGCGGCATCGCCGGTCAGCTCGCCCTGGACAGCCAGGATCAGGTCCGGGTGGCCACCGCGCTCAGCGAGATCAGCCGGAGCGCGGTGATGGCCGGGCAGCGCGCCGTCGTCGTGTTCGTGGCCGCCAAGGCCGACCTGGTGATCTCGGTCAGCCTGAGCGGGGAGCCACTGCGCGAGGGGATCGATGCGGCGACCCGGCTGATGGACCGGGTCGAGGTGACCGGAGCTGCGGTCGTGATGGCCAAGCGGCGCCCGGTCGGCGTGCGCCCGAACCGGCGGGCCATCGCCGAACAACTGGCCGCGGTGTCGCCGACCTCCGCCATGGATGAGCTGCGCCGCCAGAACCAGGATCTCGTCGCCGCGCTGGAGGACCTGAGCCAGCAAAAAGACCAGCTTCAGCTGCTCAACGCCGAGCTGGAAGAGACCAACGCCGGCGTGATGGCGCTGTACAGCCAGCTGTCGGACGAGCTGGAGCAGACCAACCGCGGCGTCGTTGCCTTGTACGCCGAGCTGGATGAGAAGTCTGAGCGGCTCCGTGTCGCGTCGGAGTCCAAGGACCGGTTCTGGGCCAATGTCAGCCACGAGCTGCGCACGCCGCTGAACTCGATCATCGGCCTGGCCGGGCTGCTAGCCGAGCCCGACCCCGAGACCGCCTTGCCGTCCGAGCAGGCTCCACCAGGTCCAGCTGATCAGGAATTCTGGCGGCACCCTGCTCGCCCTGGTCAACGACCTGCTCGATGTCGCCAAGGCCGAATCCGGCCGGCTGCGCATCGATCCGGCCGAGGTGGAATTGCCGGCGCTCCTCGACCCGGATGCGCAGCCTGGTCCGGCCGATGGCCGACACGAGCCAGGTGAGCCTGATCGTGGACAGCGAGAACGCACCGCCGACCGTCCTGACCGACGAGCTGGCCCTGACCGCCATCCTCCGCAACCTGCTGTCCAACGCCATCAAGTACACCGCCGCCGGCGAGATCCGGCTGACCGTGCGCGCCCTCGACGCGAGCGTGGAGATCATGGTCGCCGACACCGGCATGGGCATCCCCGCGGAGCATCTGGGCCGCGTATTCGAGGAGTTCTACCAGGTGCCGGGCGTCCGCCGCGGCGGTACCGGCCTCGGCCTGCCCTATGCGCGGCGGCTGGCGGAGATCCTCGGCGGCGAGCTGACGCTCACCAGCGAGCCCGGTACCGGCACGACCGCCGTGCTGCGGCTGCCCCACGGGCCCGCGACCGTCGGGACCGTGCTCGTGGCTGAGGACGACGCCGGCTACCGGCAGGTGCTGGGCGGCCTGCTCAGCGGAATCGCGGACCGGGTGATCGAGGCCGAGAACGGTGCGGAAGCGCTCGAGGCGCTGTCGCGCCATGAGGTGGACATGGTCCTGGCCGACCTCAGGATGCCGGGTATCGACGGCGAGGCCCTGCTCGAGCACCTGCCGGCCTCGCTGCCGGCGATCATCATCACGGGCCTCGATGTCGAGCCGCCGCGCCGCGCCGCGGCGCTGCTGCGCAAGGACGAGCTGACCAGAGAGCGGCTGGCCTTCACCATTCGTAGTGTCAGCCGAGATCCGCTATGACTGACGCGCCCTCCCGCCAGCTTCTTCTGGTCGACGACGACGAGGCCAAGCGCTACCTGCTCGCGACCTGGCTGCGGCGCGCCGGCCACACGGTGGTCGAGGCGGCGACGGGCCGCGAGGCCCTCGAGCTGGTCGCCGGGGCCGAGCTGGTGGTGCTCGACGTCAACCTGCCGGACATCAGCGGTATCGAGGTCTGCCGGCAGATCAAGAACGATGCCCGGACCGCGGCCATCCCGGTGATCCAGGTGTCGGCGACGGCCGTTGCCGTCGCTGACCGGGCCCTCGGCCTGACGGAAGGCGCCGACGCTTACCTGATCGAGCCGACCGAGCCCGTTGAACTGCTGGCCACCGTTACCGCGGCCCTGCGCTACCACCGGGCGCGCCAGCGGGCCGAGCTGACCGCCTCGCTGCTCACCGCGCTGACCAGCGTGACGCTGGAGGTGACCGCGGCGCGGACGTTTGACGGAATCGCCCGCGCCGGAGCGGCCGGAGCGTGCGCAGCATCTTCGGCGCCGAGGCGGTGCTGATCCTGGTCCAGCCCGACGGTCAGCTGCGCCGGACGTCGGCCTGCCCGGGCCAGCTCGCGCCGGCGCAGCGGGGCGGCCCGGTGCAGATGGCTGAGCGCATCGCCGAGCGGGTGCTGGGTACTGCCGATACCGCCGGCAGTCGCCCGGCTGACCCAGCAGGAGTGGCTGCAACTGGTCCCCGACAGCACGACTCCGGGCCGATGTCTGCCTGGCGGTCGCCCGGACCAAGCCAGACCGGCCGCCAGTAGTGCTGGCCGTCGCGCAGGACGGCGTACCCGGTGCGGAGGAAATGCAGATCCAGCGCCAGCTCGCGTTGTCAGTTGCGCTCACGGTCGAGGCCCTGCACTCCTATGCCGAGGAACACCTCATCGCCATGACGCTGCAGCGCAGCTTCCTGCCGTCCGCGCTGCCGGAGATTCCGGGCCTGTCGATGTCCGCGCGCTACATTCCGGCGAGCGACCAGGCCGAGATCGGCGGGGATTTCTACGAGGCGGTGACCTGGCAGGACAAGCTCCTGATCGCGATCGGTGACGTGCAGGGGCACTCGCTGCACGCGGCCACGGTCATGGGCGAGATCCGGCACGCGCTGCGCGCGTTCGCTAGTCGAAGGCCACCCGCCCCTGGCCATCACTGGCCTGGTCAACGACGTCCTGCAGCGCTACCACCCGAATGTCATCGCCACCCTCTGCCTGGCGGTGCTCGACCCGGTGACCGGCGAGCTGGAGCTATTCAACTGCGGGCATATCCCGCCGCTGATCGTCCAGGGAGATGCGGCCACCTACTTCGGGCAGGGCGGCCTCATGCTCGGCCTGCCCATGCACCAGGCCCACGTGGAGCGGACGGTCCTGCCGCCCGGCGCGACGGTCCTGTTTCTTACCGATGGCCTGGTCGAGGACCGGCGATACTTTCTCGACGAGACCATGGAAAAGCTGCGGCTGGCCGCCCAGGAGGCCAGCGGAACAGAACTTGAGGCGTTCAGCAATCACCTCATGTCACTGTTCGGCCCGCGTGAGGACGACGTCGCGATGATCGCGGTGCGCCGCAGCCCCAGCTAGCTCAGTCCCCATTCCGGAAGCAGAACGTCCTTAAAGGGACCTACGGTCGGGACATGACTACCACCGACTACCCGTGGGATCCGCCCATGGCGGGTACCGAGGAAGCGCACCTGACCGGGGCTCTCGACCGGCTGCGCACGACGTTCCGGTTCAAGGCCGATGATCTCGACGCGGCCGGATTGCGGGTCAGGATCGGCGCTTCCGCATTGACTCTGGGCGGGCTGCTCAAGCATCTCGCCGTGTGCGAGGACAACATGTTCACCGTCAGGCTCAGCGGAGCACCGATCGGCGCGCCCTGGGAGGGCACCGACTGGAACGGCGACAACGACTGGGAGGTCGACTCCGCCGCCGACAACCCCGGAGCAGCTCTACGACCTATGGGACGGCGCCGTCGAACGGTCGCGTGCGAGGCTCAACGCGGCCCTGGCGAACGGCGGACTTGACCAGTCCGTGCACTTCACCGACGCCAGCGGCGCCCACGCCAGCCTGCGCCGGCTGGTCTGCGACCTGATCGAGGAGTACGGGCGGCACACCGGCCACGCCGACCTGATACGGGAGGCGGTCGACGGGCGGGTCGGTGAGGACCCGCCCGCCGGATGGCGCCCGAAGGGCGGCCACTATCGCGTCGCCGGCTGACAGCCGGGCCTCGGGAGAGCCCGGCCGTCAGGCCGCGTCAGAAGTAATGTCGACGGCCGCCGACCGCGTGGCCGGCCACGCCGAGGAGGGCCAGGATCGCGCCGACGACGACGGCGATGATGCCGAGGGTCCAGATGATGGCGACCTTGGCAATGAACCCGATAATCAGCAAGATCACACCGAGAACAATCAACGAATTCTCCATCTCCTCATGAGTCGGCACGTCCCGTGCGCCTCGTTCGTGCGCCCCAGGTACCCGCCCGCGCCCGCTCAAACATGCCCGCCCCGACCATAGGCCCGGCCATAGGCCTGGCCATCGGCCCGGCTTAGGCTCGGCAGGCACCGACGTGCTGGCCGGCGTGCGAGCGCCCCGACCTGGAAGGGCACGAGCCGTGACCTACGTAGACGCTGGTGGCGTGCATACCTGGTACGACGAGCACGGGGCCGGAGAGCCGCTGGTGCTGCTGCACGGGGGCTTCGCCGATGCCTCGGAGTTCGGCGCGAACACCCCGGCCCTCGCGGCCCGGTTCCGGGTCCTGACCCCGGAGCGCCGGGGCCACGGTCACACCCCGGATGTGGCCGGGCCGATCAGCTACCAGCTCATGGCGCAGGACACCGCGGCGTTCCTGGACACCATCGGGATCGGGCGGGCCCACCTGGTCGGCCACAGTGACGGCGCCAACGTCGCGCTGCTGGTCGCGCTGGCCCGCCCCGACCTGGTCAGCAAGATGGTGCTGATCTCCGGCAACTTCCACCACGACGGGCTGATCAGCGGCCTGGACCTGGGCGACCTGTCGGCCAACGACTACCTGGCCGACGCCTACGCCCAGGTCTCCCCCGACGGACGCGACCACTTTCCCGTCGTCGCGGCCAAGATCATCCGCATGGCGTCGGAGGAGCCGACGCTCACCACGGCCGACCTGGCCCGGGTGACCACGCGCACGCTGGTCATGGCGGGCGACGATGACGCCATCTCCCCCGCGCACACCCAGGCTCTCTACCAGGGCATCCCCGACTCGGAACTGGCCATCATCCCCGGCACGTCCCACGCGCTGGTCATCGAGAAGCCAGGGCTGTGCAACGAGATCATCCTCGACTTCCTGACCAGCGATCCGGTGCCCACCTTCATGCCCATCCGGCGGGCCGCCCTCGGGTGAGCCTCAGCGGCGCGATCACCCCGTGCGGGCGATGCCGGCCCGGTTCGGCCTGCTTATCGTCCCCTCGAAACGGTCCGCCGCTAGCACCGAGTAAGGGACGGCCATGCCAGCAGCTCACACCAGGTCAGCGCCGCTGACGTCCGATCCGGTCGGCCAGTTCTTCCGGATGCTGGCCGCGCCCGGGCACCTCACGACGTTCGAGGGCGAGTCGGCGACGCTGCGCTTTGACGTGGCCGACGGCCATCGCGTCGACCGGTGGTACCTGACGGTGGCCGACGGCGATGTCAGCGTGACGCGACGGAACAGCGCGGCCGCCGTGGTGGTCCGGATTCAGCGGCCCGACTTCGAGGCGATGGTCACGGGCCGACTGAACGCCCAGGCCGCGCTGCTGCGGGGCCTGCTGACCGTGGACGGAGACATCGCGGCCCTGATGATGTTCCAGCGCTGCCTGCCCGGGCCGCCGGGCTCCGCGGGCCGGGTCGAGCCGATCACTTCCCAGACCGTCATGGCGCAGCGGAGGCCATCATGAGCAGTGGGCTGGTCCAGATCCTGGAAGGCAACACCTTCGTGGTCAGCGACGACCGCGGTGACATCGAGGCGTCGCTGACCGACCCGACGGGCCTTTTCTCGTTCGACACGCGCTTCCTTTCCAGGTGGGTGCTGACCATCAACGGCCAGCGCCTCGACGCGCTGTCCACGGACCACCTGCAGTACTTCCGGACCCGCTTTTTCCTGGTGCCGGGCGGCGGGACGGTCTACGTCGACGCCCAGCTCTCGGTCATCCGGCAGCGGGAGGTGGCCGACGGCTTCCACGAGGAACTGCGGATCCTCAACCATGAGAGCAAGCCGGTCGAGCCTCCAGGTCCGCATCGACGCGGCCAGCGACTTCGCCGACCTGTTCGAGGTCAAGGATGCGCTCAAGAAGAAGGGGCGCTACGACCGCCAGGCCGAGGGCGGCACGGCTTGTGCTGCGGTACACGCGGGAGACCTATGCCCGCGAGACCTGGATCTCATCGACGTCGCGGGCCAGCATCGACGAGCACGGCCTGGAGTTTGATCATAGAAATTCCGGCCGCACGGCGAGTGGAAGACCGAGATCGACGTCGTGGCCTCCATCGGGTCTCCCGGCGGGGACGTCCAGGGTCCCGCACAGGGGCCCGCCGGCGTCCGGCCCGGATCCGCGGCGAGCGCCGGGTCCGCCGGGACATGGCCCGCGGGCTGGAGAAGTGGATTCAGCGGGCGCCTCGCCTGGAGAGCGACTGGCGAGCCGCTCGAGATGATCTACCGGCGCTGCCTGACCGACCTGGCCGCCCTGCGCTTCTCCACGCTGACGATGCCCGACCGGGCCCTGCCGGCGGCCGGCCTCCCCTGGTTCATGACGATCTTCGGCCGGGACAGCATCTTCACCAGCCTGCAGGCGCTCCCGTTCACCTCGGAGCTGGCCGCGACGACGCTGATGGCGCTGGCCGAGCGGCAGGGCACCCGGACCGATGACTTCCGGGACGAGGACCCGGGCCGGATCCTGCACGAGATGCGCTACGGGGAGCTGACGGCGTTCGAGGAACGGCCGCACTCGCCGTACTACGGCAACGCCGACGCCACCGCGCTGTTCGTGGTGCTGCTGGACGAGTACGAGCGCTGGACGGGCGACACCAAGCTGGTCGCGCACCTGGAGCACGCCGCCAGGGCGGCGCTGAACTGGATCGACGAGTACGCCGACCTGCAGGGCAACGGCTACGTGTCCTACCAGCGGCGCAACGCCAAGACCGGGCTGGAGAACCAGTGCTGGAAGGACTCCTGGGATTCGATCTCCTACCGCAACGGTGACCTGCCGGGGTTCCCGCGGGCCACCTGCGAGCTCCAGGGGTATGCCTACGACGCGAAGATGCGCGGTGCCCGGCTGGCCCGGCTGGTCTGGAAGGATCCCGCGTTCGCCGACCGGCTGGAGAAGGAAGCCGCCGACCTGAAGCGCCGGTTCAACCGGGATTACTGGGTCGAGGACGGCGAGTACTTCGCCGTCGCTCTCGACGCCGACGGCCGCCAGGTGGACTCGCTCACCTCCAACAACGGGCACCTGCTGTGGAGCGGGATCGTCGACAAGCCGAAGGCCCGCGCGATCGCGCGGCACCTGCTGGGCCCGCGGCTGTTCTCGGGCTGGGGCGTCCGCACGCTCGCCGAAGGCGAGGCCCGGTACAACCCGATCGGGTATCACGTGGGCACCGTGTGGCCGTTCGACAACTCGTTCATCGCCTGGGGCCTGCGCCGGTACGGCTTCAAGGAGGAAGCGGCCCACGTGGCGGCGGGCATCCTGGAGGCCGCGGAGGTGTTCGAGGGCCGCCTGCCGGAGGCCTTCGGCGGCTACCCGCGCGGCCTGACCAGGTACCCGGTCGAGTACCCGACCGCCTGCAGCCCGCAGGCCTGGTCGACCGGCGCGCCCCTGCTCTTGCTGCGGACCGCGCTGGGCCTCGAGCCGAGCGGCGACAACCTGATCGTCGACCCGGCGCTGCCCACGTGGATCGGCCATCTCGAGCTGCTGGACCTGCCCGGCCGCTGGAAGCGGATCGACGCCTTCGGCCGCGGCCGCGTCGACACCGACCGGCTGCTGTCCCGCTGACCGTCACCGCATCCGGCGGCTACATCATGTGAAAAGCATTGAGATCACTTCATTAATCATGCTTTGTCATGTCTCAACTGGACACAGTGAGACTATTAATGTTTATGCTGCCCTTCTTCCGACGAACGCCAGCCATTAATGCGTTACTAGGGCTTGAATATCGCTTTACCTGCACATAGAGTCCCCTTTACCTTTACTTTTCTCGAGGAGGGGACGGGGCGATGAAGGCACCCGCTGGGCTTTGGCACTGGTCAGGAGCCAAACCAGGATCGGCTCGCCTGCAGGATGTGGGCAATCTCTGCCGCAGTGCCCGGGCCGCCGGCCTGGATTACATCGCGTTCAAGGCGCTGGACGGCGCGGAGAGTCGATTCCTGACCGATTCACAGCTCGAGCAGGCCAAGAGCGCCTGCCAGCAGGCCGGGCTCAGGTTCGCGCTCTGGCAGTACGTCTACGCCGTCCGGCCCCCGAGCGAGGAGGCCCAGTCATTCGCGACCCTGATCCAGCGGTTCGACCCGGCCTTCGCCTTGGTCGACGTCGAGAAGGAGTACGAGTCCAACCCGAAGCCGGTCTCGGCTCAGTACGCGGCCGCGTTCCGCGGTGCGCTGCCCCGCTTCCCCGCGACGATCGCGCCGTTCGGCCGCGCCGACCTGCACCCTGGCATTGACTACCAGGCGTGGCATGACCACGGATTTGGCGTTGCCCCGCAGGCCTATGAATGCGAGTCGACCGAGCTGACGCCGGCCAGGTGCGCCCAGAGCTTCTCGCATCTGTGGCCGGTGGAGAAGCAGTGGACGGTGGTCGGCCTCCAGCAGGGCGCGCGCGGACGGCTCTCCGGGGCCGACCTCGGCGCATCGCTGCGCGGCCTGCCGATCGCGAACGTCTCCGGCTGGTATTCCGCCGAGGCCACCGGGGAGCAGATGCGCGGGATCGCGACCCACCCCGGCCCGGTCGCGGCCGACATCAGGGAGCCCGCGCCGACGATGGCGCAGTCCGCCCCTGACGCCTCGATCGAGACGGTCCAGCACCAGCTCAACGCCTGCGGCTTCAGCGTGCCGGCCGACGGTGACCTGAGCCCGCAGACCCGCGAGGCGCTGCGCTTCTTTCAGATCGGGTGGTGCGGTGACCACGATCTCGGGAACAGCGACGGCGAGCTGACGGCGGACACGCGCCAGGCGCTCGCCTGGGCGGCCAGCCACGGCGGCTGCCTCGGGCCGAACGCGAGGAACTTCCACTACCAGGAGTTCCGCCTGGACAACACGGGCGATCCCCGGGTTCGGCGCCGGGTCGGCCTGGCCGCGCAGGCCTACCGGGATAAGTTCGGGGTGACCACGATCGTCTCAAGCGCCCGGAGCGTCGAGCACAACCGCGCCGTCGGCGGCGCGTCGGACAGCCGGCACCTGTTCCCCGCGCACTGGGATGCGATAGACCCGTCGCCGCAGACGCATCCCGTCTCCGCGGTGCAGGGCCTGGGCGTCTGGACCGGCATCGGTCACTTCGCCGAGGGCGCGCAGTCGGTCGATCACGTCGACCTGCGACCGGGATTCACGACCTCCAGCCCGTCCGTCTTCCCCGATCACTAACCGGGCGGTCCGGGTCAGGGCAAGTTCCAGAGGGTGATGCCGAAGCTGCCGAAGGGCGCTCCGTCGACCACGGTGCGCCCGTCGGGGGCGAGCATGGGCTGGCCGCCGTTGCCGCCGCCGACGGGGGCGGGGGCCGGGTGGGTGAAGGCGGCGACCCGGGCCACTGACCGGGGGCGGGTCACGTTCCAGGTGAAGACGTAGTCCCGGACGGACCACCGGGGTCCCTGCGTACCGGACGGGGCTACGGCGGCGGAGAAGTCCACCACGGCGGTCAGGGTCCGCCCGTCCGGGGCGAAGCGCAGCGCGAAGTTGCCGGCCGGACCGCAACCTGGTCCGCAGAAGTCGACGGCGAGCCGCGCGGCGGGCAGGGTCGACATGGTGGCGACGCGGACCGGGCGGCCGGCGGCGATATGAAACAAGGTCACCGTGCCCCGGCTGCCCACATCGGCGAGCAGGTCCGAGCCCGGCGCGAACGCGACCGCCTCGATGAACCCGGACGGCCCGGCGAAGGCGCCGATCCGGGTGGCGCGGGCCGGGTCGGCCACGTTCCACACGGCGACCTGGTTGCGGCCCGAGGTGGCGGCCAGCAGGCGCCCGTCCGGGGAGAACGCGATATCGGCCTGGTAGAAGGGGTTGGGCGCCTGGCAGGGCTGGCCGCAGGCGGCCGGGGAAGGCGGCCGGACCGGGGCGGCCAGGACCCGCAGCAGGCGGGGGTGAGCCGGGCGGGTCAGGTCCCACAGGTAGATCCGGTCGGTGAAGGCGGTGGCCAGGACCCGACCGTCAGGGGAGAACGCCTCGCCCCACAGCACGCTGTGATCGCTGGTCCGCAGCTGCGCCAGCCGGACCGGATGGCGGGGGCGGGTCACGTTCCACAGCTGGGGCTGATCGGCGAACGAGACGGTGGCCACCGTGCGGCCGTCCGGGGACAGCGTCGTGGGCGCCCCGCCCTCGAACACCGCCAGCCGCCGGGGCCCGGCCGGGCTGGCCATGTTCCACAAGGTGTCGGTGCCGTCCATGGACCCGGAGGTGCCGGTCAGCAGGATGTGCTGGCCGGGGCCGAAGACCATGGCGTTCACGCTGCCCGAGATGCCGATGTGCCAGTGGCTGTCCTTCCAGTTCTGGGTGTGGACCCACCAGGCGAACGGCGCCCCGAGCACGATGACGAAGGCCCCGCAGGTCAGGGCGGTGGTGCGCAGGAGCGGCAGGCCGGGCCGGGGCCGATGCCAGGCCGGGTCCAGGTGGGTGCTCGCGGCGCCGGCGGCCAGGTTGAGCACGGTCCGGGCGCTGGGCTGGTGCTGGTCCAGCACGGCCAGCACCTCGCGCGCGTAGCGCTGCCGCCAGCGGCGCGGGTAGCAGGCCACCAGAGCGCGGGACAGGCGGCCGGCCAGGCGAGCGGACGGGCCGGGCATGATCGTCGCCGTCCTCAGGCCGTCGCCGTGCGCCGCAGGCCGGTGCGTACGACCTGCTGCATGGTCGCCAGCTGCTCGGCCAGCACCGCCTCGCCCGCCGCGGTGATCTCGTACGGACGGCGGCGCTCCTCGGTGGGCAGCGGCCGCACCCAGCCGCGGCGCTCCAGCCGCGACAGCGCCCCGTACAAGGTGCCGGGCTCCATGGACACGCCGCTGAACGCGGCGACATCGGTCATGATCGCGTAGCCGTGCCGGGGCCCGTCGGCCAGGCTGGTCAGGATCAGCACCGAAGGGTCGGCGAACCGGCCCAGGTCATCGAACTTGCCGTGCACGGCCGCCATCCTCTTAGTCAGCACCGCTTACTAAGCAGCCATTAGTAGCGTACCGAGGCGGCGGTCCGCAAGTACCCGGTCGTCTGCCTGGTCGCGCGGCGCGCCCTACGGCTGGCTGACGGCGCGCGCGGCGCGCAGCGACTCGGCCGCCGTGAGGAGGGCGGCGCCGAGGAGCACCGAGTCCTTCAGGAGAGCCTCGCCGAGCATCGACAACTGAGGCATCCCCCGTCCCTCCTGCCACGCTTCCGGCGTCGTGACCAGGAAACTCAGGGTGCCGAGCATCATCCCGGCGGCGCCGAGGCCGCCCGCCGCCGCGGCCAGGGGCGCGACCGGCCTGGCCGCGATGAGCGAGCCCAGCGTGAGCTGCGCGACCCCGGTCAGCCGCCCGAGCGTCCGTGCGCCCAGCTTCTCCCGCAGCCGCGAGGTCAGCGGACTCGAGGTGACCAGAACCTCGGCGTTCTGCACCTCGTAATCCGTGAACTTCAGTGCCCCGATCCACAACAGGGTCGTCGCCAGCCCGCAGCGCATGACCGAGAACCCTACGGAACCGAGGCCGCTGGCCGGTGTTTGTCGTGTGCCCATATGTGCTCCCCTCGTCGCCACTGAGTCCGCTGACTGCCCCAATGCGGCATTCATTCAACGTTAGGACGCCCGCCTTCCGGGCACGTCATTCGGGTCCGAGTCGCGAGCAAAGGAGGTCAAGGAAATGAAGATCGCTGTCATCGGCGGCACCGGGCTCATCGGGTCGCAGGTCGTCAAGATCCTGAACGCGAGCGGGCACGAGGCCGTACCGCAGTCGCCGTCCACCGGCCTGGACCTGCTCAGCGGCCGGGGCCTGCCCGAGTCGCTCAAGGGCGCCGACGTCGTCGCCAACCTGACCAACTCGCCGACCTTCGACGACGCCTCGCTCGCGTTCTTCCAGACGACCATGGACAACCTGCTCACGGCGGCCAGTGCGGCCGGCGTCGGCCACGCCGTCATCCTCTCGATCGTGGGCGCCGACCTCGTGCCGGGCCTGGTCTACTACCGGGCCAAGGTGCTGCAGGAGGACATCCTCAAGGCGGGCCCCGTGCCGTACTCGATCGTCCGCGCCACCCAGTTCTTCGAGTTCATGGACGCCACCGTGGCCGAGAACGCCGACGAGAACACCGTCCGCCTGCCCGCCACGCTCATCCAGCCCATCGCCTCGGCCGACGTCGCCGGGGCCGTGGCCGACGCCATCGCCGGCCCTCCCCTGCGCGGCACCGCCAGCATCGCCGGCCCCGAGGTCTTCCCGCTGGACGAGATCGGCCGGATCACCCTCGACGCCCACGGTGACCATCGCGCCGTCGTCACCGACAACAGCGCCGGCCTGTTCGCGGCCGCCTCGGGCGACGCCCTGCTGGCCAAGGACGACACCGTCATCGCCAAGACCACCTACCGGGAGTGGCTCGCCCGCTAGCCCGCCCCGCCCCGACGGCCCCGGCGGTCATCGGCGCGGCCGGCCGCTTCTTGCTGTTATCAGAGTTAGGCCCTATATCCATAAGCCGCTTCTGTGGCTCTTAGCCTGTGATCGAGCCGCATTTCCGGCCACAGCATCGCATGCTCCGGCGCATTCGCCTGAAGACGCCAAACGGACTAACTTCGGCCGTTGCAGCTCACGTAAGACCGGAGGGGGCAATTAATGGGCCGGAAGTTCGCTGCTGAGTTCCTGGGCACCGCGATCCTGGTGTTCTTCGCCGTGGGCGTGGCCACGCTGATGTTCGGCTTCAAGCTGGCCGGCGCGAGCGTGGCCGCGGGGGTGGTCGCCACCGCCCTGGCGTTCGGCCTGACGCTGCTGGCGCTGGTCTACCTCATCGGGCCGATATCTGGCTGTCACGTCAACCCCGCGGTCACGATCGGCGCCCTGCTGACCGGCCGCATCGGGCTCGCCGAGGCCGTCGGCTACTGGATCGCCCAGTTCGCCGGCGGGATCGCCGGCGCGCTCGCCCTGTGGGGAACGTTCAGCACCTCGCCCCTGTACCACCGGACCATCACCGGCCTGGGCACCGACGGCTGGGGCAGCAAGTCGCTGATCCACATCGGCGTCGGCGGAGCGCTCATCTTCGAGATCATCCTGACCGCCATCTTCGCCTTCGTCGTCCTCCGGGTGACCTCGGCCACGGGCAACCCGGCGACCGCGGCCATCGCCATCGGGCTGACCCTGGCGGTCGTCCACCTGGCCGGCATCCCGGTCACCGGCACCTCGGTGAACCCGGCCCGCAGCCTGGGCCCGGCCCTGGTCGTCGGCGGCACCGCGCTGAGCCAGGTCTGGCTGTTCATCGTCGCGCCCCTGGCCGGCGGCGCGCTCGCCGCCGGGCTGCACCAGCTGTTCTACCGCCAGGCCGACGCCGGGCTGGCCGCCGAGGCGCAGCAGGCTGACGAGGTCGGGGATACCGCCGCTCCCTAACAACACCGCCTGGCCGCGCGCCAAAACTGCAACGTGTTCTACTATTGCCGCATACCGTCCACCTCGTTTGGGGGTTCATCGGCGATGATCCGTGCACGCGCAGCGCTGCTCTACGGACCCGGCCAGGACTACAAGATCGACACCATCGAGCTCGACGAGCCCGGCCCCGGCGAGGTGCTGGTCGAGATGCGAGCCTGCGGGATGTGCCACTCCGACGAGCACGTGCGGAGCGGCGACCTGCCGCTCCCCCACTACCCGGTGATCAACGGTCACGAGGGCGCCGGCGAGGTGTCGCAGGTCGGCGAGGGCGTGACGTCGGTGGCGCCCGGCGACCACGTCGCGATGGCCTTCATCCCCTCGTGCGGCTCGTGCCCGTCGTGCCGGACCGGCCAGGCGTTCCTGTGCGACCTGGGCATGAAGCTGTTCGACACCGGGATCATCACCGACGGGCGCGTGGCGCACCGCATCGGGACCGAGCCGGTCGCGCGGTTCTCGCAGCTCGGCGCCTTCGCCGACCGGCAGCTGCTGGCCGAGTCCTCGGTCGTCAAGGTCGATCCGGACATCCCCTGGCCCGCGGTCGCGCTGGTCTCCTGCGGGGTCGCCACCGGGTTCGGCTCGGCGGTCAACCGCGCGGGAGTCCGGCCCGGTGACACCGTCGCCGTCCTGGGCATCGGCGGAGTCGGCATCAGCGCGGTCCAGGGCGCGCGGGTAGCCGGAGCGCGCCGGATCATCGCGGTCGACCCGGTGGAGTTCAAGCGCGAGCAGGCGCTGCGCTTCGGCGCCACCCACGCCTATCCCTCGCTCGACGAGGCCATCGCCGGAGTCGGCGCGCTGACCTGGGGCCAGATGTGCGACTCGGTCATCTGCACCTTCGGGGTGATGCTCGGTGAGCTCCTCGAGCCCGCGCTCACGCTGACCGCCAAGGGCGGCACCTGCGTCATCACCTCCGTGGCGCCGATCGCCCAGGCGCAGGCCGACGTCAACCTGTTCCTGCTGGCCATGATGAACAAGGAGATCAAGGGCTGCCTCTACGGGTCGCAGAGCCCCCGCACCCAGATCCCCGCGCTGCTGAGCCTGTACCGCGACGGCATCCTCAAGCTGGACGAGATGATCACCGAGACGTACTCCCTCGATCAGGTCAACCAGGGGTACGCGGACATCGAGGCCGGCCGCATCCTGCGCGGGATCATCGCCTTCTGAGGCCGCCGACAACCGCCGGGCCCTGGCCGCGCCGCTACCTCGGGGCCGGTGCCTGAGCTTCCTCGTAGGCCGCCGAGAACAGGTACGCGGTGGCCAGGCTGCGGTAGGGCCGCCATTTCTCGGCGATGGCCAGGACCTCATCCTCCGCGGGCAGGTGATCGAGGCGGTAGACCGCCCGGACAGCCTTGCGGAGAGCCAGGTCACCGGGCAGCACGACGTCCTCGCGGCCGAGCGCGAGGATGAGCGCCCCCTGCGCCGTCCACGGGCCTATCCCGCTGATCTCGGTCAGGAGCGCGATCAGCTCGTCGTCGGCCAGCGTCGCCAGCACCTCCGGGTCAAGCCGCCCGTCCGACAGGCGCTCGGCGAGCTCGCGGAGCGTGCCGATCTTCCGCCAGGACAGCCCCGCGTCGCGAAACGTCGCCGGGTCGGTGGCCAGCACGTCGGCGGGCGACGGGAGGCGCCCGGCAAACCGTGCCTCGATGCGCTCGAGGATCCGCCGCGTGGCCGCGACCGAGAGCTGCTGGCCAATTATCTGAAACAGCAGTGCGCCAAACAGGTCCATGGCCGGCAGCTCGGTCATCCAGCGCCGCGGGTCGAAATCCGGCCGGGCCGCGATGAGCCTGGCCAGCACCGGGTCGGCCTGGCGCAGATGACTCCTGGCCTGCTCCAGCCAGCCAGTGCCGCCGGCCTCGTCCTGGCCCGCGCCACTCGACGTCACCATCGTGCGCTTACTCCTTCTGCAGCCGGTCAGTGAGGACGATCTCGATCACGTCGGCGACGGTAGCCTGCCGGGCCCAGTCGCGCTGAAGCTCGCACGCCAGCGATACCCAGGTGATCGGCTGCCCGCCGGCCTGGACCACGCGCTCCAGGCCGGCCCGGTGGGCCTCGGCCGACGTTCCCCCGATCGCATCGACGACCGGGTAGGCCTCGTATCCCTCATGCAGCGCGTCAAGAGCGGTAAAGGCCATGCAGACCTCCGTCCACAGAGCGCAGAAGATCAGCTTCCGGCGGCCGGCCGCGCGGACGGCCTCGAGGAAGTCGGTGTCTTCCCACGAGTTCACGGTCGTCCGGTCGAGCGGCTTGTCGTCGTCGAGCAGGCCCGCTAGCTCGGGAATCGTGGGCAGTCCCCGGCCGGAGGCGACGTTCACGGTGGAGTGCACCACGGGCACCCCGAAGGCCTTGATCGTCCGGACCGTCGATACGGCGTTCTTGACCAGCAGTTCCCGATCCATCGAGCGGATACTGCCCACCTGGGCCGGCTGGTAGTCGATCAGGAGCAGTACCGAGTTCTGCGGGGTGATGAGGTGATCCGCGAGCGGGTCGCGGACGGGTGCACTGGTCATGTAGCCATCACTTTCTCGGGTAGCTGAGCTGGCGGACCTCGAGCAGCTCCAGGCCCAGCGCCTCGATCTCGGCCAGGACGCCGTGGAGGCCGGGCCGGTCCAGTACGCCGGTCAGGACCGTCTCCGCGTCCTGCCGCTGCCAGGTCATGTCCGGGAACGCCGACAGCAGCGTGGCACCGAGATGGCCCTTGATCCTGATCAGGTACCTGGCCGATGCAGGGTCCATGAACCCAGTGTCGGGCGCAGGCAGGTGAGTCGGCATCGCCTGGATCTGGTGACCCGCGGCCAGAATCGGCCCCCGGCGAGGGCCGGGCAACGCCGGGCCCGAGCACGTAACCTGGCTAGATGCTGAGAGGCGAACCGCGGCAGGCCAGCGCGCCGGGGATCGGGTTCAGACGTGACTCTTAGGGCCGATCATCCCAAGCCCGCCCAGGCTGACCCGCGGCTGGTCCAGCGCGGAGAGCTTCTTGCCTCGCTGGATCGCGCGACGGCCGCGAAGGTCACGCTCGTCTCGGCCCCCGCCGGAGGCGGCAAGACGACGCTGCTGCGGGCCTGGGCCGCTGGCCCGGGTGCGCCGTACCGGCTGGCCGTCGTGCCGGTGCGACGCGATCAGCAGGACGCCCAGCAGTTCTGGCTGGCCGTGCTCAGCGCCATCCGGGCCGCCTCGGGCCAGCCCGGCCAGGTCGACCAGCTGGTCGCGACACCCGACTTCAATGCCGCGGCCATCACCGAC
The DNA here is from genome assembly GCA_963730265.1 of uncultured Actinomycetota bacterium. Lineage (GTDB taxonomy): Bacteria > Actinomycetota > Actinomycetes > Streptosporangiales > Streptosporangiaceae > DASUBV01. The sequence continues at coordinate 535,321 of CAVSRG010000009.1, read as the reverse complement.
CGAGTCCTGTCCGAGCTCGGCGAGCATGACGACCGGACCTTCCTGGTCATCGATGACCTGCACGAGCTGACCTCGCCGGAGGCGCTCACCCAGCTGACCCGGCTGCTGGAGAGGCTCCCCCAGCATGTGCACGCGGTCCTGGCCACGCGGCGTGACCTGCCGCTGCGGCTGCACAAGCTGCGCCTGGCCGGCGAGCTGGCCGAGATACGCGCGGCCGACCTGCGTTTCACCGAGGACGAGACCCGCCAGTTCCTGCAGGCTTCGGGCATCTCGCTGTCGGAGGCCGGGGTCACCCGGCTGCACCAGCGCACGGAAGGCTGGGCGGCCGGCCTGCGGCTCGCGGCGATCTCCCTGGCCAGCAGCCCGGACCCGGACGGGTTTGTCGCGGAGTTCTCCGGCAGCAGCCGGACCGTGGCCGAGTACCTGCTGGCCGAGATGCTGGACTCCCAGCCGGCCGAGATCCAGGCGCTGCTGCTGCGCACCTCCCTGCTCGACCGGGTCAACGGCGAGCTGGCCGACCTGCTGACCGGCCACCCTGGCTCCGAGGGGATCCTGCTCGACCTCGAGGACGCCAACGCGTTCGTCGTATCGCTCGACCCGGCCCGGACCTGGTTCCGGTATCACCACCTCTTCGCCGACCTGCTCCGGCTGGAGCTGCGCCGCAGGCTCCCGGAGCAGCTGCCGGTCCTGCACCGGCTGGCCGCGCAGTGGCTGAGCGAGCACGGCGAGATCGTCGACGCCATCCGGCACACCCAGGCCGCGGGTGACTGGTCCGACGCGGCCCGGCTGCTGGCCGATCACTCGTTCGGCCTGACGCTGGACGGGCACGCCCAGACCATCCAGACGCTGCTGCGAGCCTTCCCGCCCGGGGCCGTGACCGAGGGCCCGGACATCCCGCTCGCGCGCGCTACCAGCGACGTCGCCCGGGGACGCCTGGACGAGGCGGCCGCCCACCTGACGGTGGCCGAGGCCTCGATGGCATCGACGCCACCGGACCGCCAGCACCGCCTCGAGGTGGCGACCGCGGCACTGAAACTGTCACTGGCCCGCAAGCGCGGTCACCTCGCCGGGGTAGTCGAGCAGGTCAGGTTCCTGGCCTCACCGGTCACCGGGCAGTCGGACGAGGACATCGCGCTCGACAGCGACCTGCGCGCGGTGGCGCTCATGAACCTCGGCATCGCCGAGGCGTGGTCGCTGGCCAACCAGGACAGCCAGCGGCACCTGCGGGAGGGCGCCGAGCTGGCCCGGCGGATCGGGCGTCCGTACCTCGAGGTGGCCTGCCTGTCGGAGCTCGCCTTCGCGTCGAAGATCGAGCCCTTCGCGACGACCCGGCAGCGGTGCCGGGAGGCGATCGCCCTCGCCGAGCAGCACGGCTGGGGGGCGGAGCCGGTCATCGCGCCGGCGTTGGTGAACCTGGCCGGCGCGCTCATCTGGGTGGGCGAGTTCGACGAGGCCGAGCACTGGCTGCGGCGCGCCACCCGGGCCCTGGAGAGCGATGCCGGGCCGCTCATCAGGCTGCTGCTGCACATGGGTACGGGCGAGCTGCTGTCCGGCCTGCGCCGGCAGCACGAGGCGCTGGCGGAGTTCCGGGCGGCCGAGCACCTGCAGGCGGAGCTGGAAGGCCCGCACGCCCTGATGCCCCAGCTGACCAGCTGGAGGCTGGCCACCCAGGCCCGGCTCGGGCAGGTCAGCGAGGCCCGGGCCGAGCTGGCCGCACTCGACGGCGAGCTGGCCGGCTCCGGCGAGATCGGCAATGCCCGCGCCGCCATCGGCCTGGCCGCGGGCAGTCCGGCCGCCGCGCTCGCCGCGGTCCAGGATGTCCTGAACGGGACGGCGCCGGTCATCGGCTACGTGACCGTCGTCGAGGCCCATCTCCTGGCCGCGCTCGCCCACCGCGAACTCGGCGACCAGCGCGCGGCCGCCGCGGCCGTCGAGCGCGCGCTGGCCCTGGCGGAAGCCGACCGGCTGATCCTGCCGTTCGCGATGACCGGCTCGCTCGAGCTGCTCGAGGCCATGCCGCGGCATGAGACGGCGCACGCGGCCCTGCTGGCCGACGTCCTCGACGTCATGCGCGGATCATCCATCCCGGCGGCCGATGAGTCACCGGAGGAGCTCGAGCATCTGAGCCCGAGCGAGCTGCGGGTGCTGCGGTACCTGCCGACCAACCTGTCCCGGCCGGAGATCGCCAGCGAGCTGTCGGTCTCGGTGAACACCGTCAACACCCACATCCGCAGCATCTACGCCAAGCTCCAGGCCCAGGATCGCTCCTCGGCGGTACAGCGGGCGCGCAAGATGCGGCTGCTCTCGGCCGGCCTGAACAGCTAGTGATCCGCCGCCGGGGAGGTCCAGGCGCGTCGGGTGCGGCGGGCGAAGTCCCCGAACGGGGCTGGCCGCCGGCCGGTGACCTTCTCGACGTCGTCATTGGGTGTCGAGCCGTTGCCGGAGATGATGCTGCCGGTCAGCCAGCGGAGCATTACCGCGTAGTCGGCGGGAACGAGGCCGGCCGCGACCGCGCCGCCGATCCACGTGTCGGGATCGATGTCGTCGTGCGTGACGGCCTGGCCCGTCACGCCAGCGATGGTGTCGGCGACTTCACCGACCGTGAGGGCCTGCGGGCCGGTAGGCGCGTACTGGGCGCCGGCGTGGGCCTCGGGCGTGAGCAGTGTCTCGACCGCGACCGCGGCGATGTCGGCCGCGTCGACGAAGGCTTCCCGGCCGCCGCCGGTCGGCACAGTGATCACCCCGTCGACGACCGGGAGGTGCGCGTCGCTGAAGTTCTGCATCACCCACGCCGGGCGCAGGATGGAGTGCGTGATCACCCTTCGGGCGGCGAGGTCGTCCTCGACGGCTTTGATGTCGACCTCCGGGGGGGCCTGGTCGACGCCATAGGTGCTCAGGTAGGTCACGTGGCGCACCCCGGCGGCCTCGGCGAGGTCGAGGAAGGCGGCCACCTGGTCGGCGTAGGTGACCCGCATGACGGGCGTGACGAGGTAGAGACGGTCGACGCCGTCGAGGGCACTGCGGTAAGTGGCCGGATCGTCCCAGTCGAAGCGCACATTGGCACCGTTGCGGGCCGCTGTGCGGGCGCCCATACCCCGCTCGGCGAGGTTCTTCGCGACGAGCGAGCCGGTACGCCCGGTGCCGCCGAGGACGAGCGTGGCTTTCGGTGTGTCAGTCATGGATCAATGGTGGAAGCTCGCTGCTAAGTGAATCAATGCGCAAGTCGCTTGTTTCTTTACGTCAAACGCTCGGATCTTTGCCTAGCACGGTTGCCGCGCTGATACTGATCGCGTGGACATACTGCACGATCACCTGGCGCGGGCGCGGGCCTCCGGCGCCGTCTTCGCCCGGACGGCGGCCGAGCCTCCGTGGGGACTGCGGCTGGCCGGCTCGATCCAGCTGGCCGTGCACACCATCGTCCGAGGCCGAGGATGGCTGTGGCTCGACGACCCCGGCAGCACGGTGGAACTCGTGCCCGGCGAGGTGACACTCGTGCGCGGTGGTCCCGACCACCACATCGGACACGAGCCGGGCGCCGACTGCCTCGAGCCGGAAGACTTCCGGGCCCGGCACGCGCAGGACACGGGCGCCGAAGACCGGCGGGCGACGGTCTTCCTCTGTGGCGCCTACCGGTTCTCGGGCGACATCGGCAACGGGCTGCTGGAGGCACTACCACAGGTGCTGACCCTGTCAGCCGCGGTCGGCGATCCGCTGCGGGACGTGATCGAGCTGCTGTCGCGTGAGCTGGCCGCCGCCGAGCCGGGCCAGCCCACCGTGCTCGACCGGCTCCTCGACGTCCTCCTCGTGCTCGCCATCCGCAACGCCTTCCGCCACAGCCCGACCGCACCCCGCTGGTACCAGGCAGCCTCCGATCCCCGGCTGGGCGCCGCGCTCCGAGCCATGCACGACAAGGCCGACCATCCCTGGTCGGTCCCCGAACTCGCCACGGTCACCGGCCTGTCCCGGGCGGCCTTCGCCCGCACCTTCCGCGACGCCCTCGGCCAGACCCCCATGCAGTACCTGACCGACTGGCGGATGACCCTCGCCCGCGACCACCTGCGCAACGGCGAACTCAGCATGACCAGCATCGCCCGGGCCGCCGGCTACGGCTCGCCCTACGCTTTCGCAGCCGCCTTCCGACGCCACCACGGCGAGCCCCCCGGCGCCTGGCGGCAACGCGAGTCACTCCGCGTCAAGAATCTCTCCGGAAGCGATCCCCACGGCCACTGACGCCGGTGAATCACCAAGATCTGGTGACTACCTCTCACCTGCCGGCCAGCAACGATAGGTCGCATGACGAACACTGAGGTAGCGGTGGTGGTCGGGGCGGGCGGCGTCCTCGGGCGGGCCACGGCGATGGCGCTCGCCGCCAGCGGCCGGACGGTGGTGGGGGTGGACCGGAGCGAGAGCGGGCTGCGTGAGCTGCCCGAGGGCGTCCGCCGTGAGGTGGCCGATGCCACGGACCCGGCCGCGGCCGGGCCGCTCATGGACCGGATCGCCGCCCAGGCCGGGCCTCCGGGCGTGCTGGTGAACACCATCGGCGCGTTCGAGGTGGGCGACGCGCTCGCGGCGACTCCCGAGTCGCTCCGGCACATGATCGACGTGAACCTGGGCACCGCGCTGTGGCTGAGCCAGGCGGTAGCGCCGCACATGAAGCAGCTGGGCTCAGGCGCCATCGTGCACGTGGCCGCCCGGCCGGGAATCGAGCCGACGGCGGGCATGGCGGCCTACAGCATCAGCAAGGCGGCCCTGGTGCACCTGACCCGCACGCTCGACGTCGAGCTCCGCCCGCAGGGGATCCGGGTGAACGCGGTCGCGCCGCAGCTGATCGACAACCCCGCGACCCGGGCCTCGCTCCCCCCGGAGGTGCTGGCCCACGCGGTCGAGCCGGAGGCGATCGCCGACGTGATCGCGTTCCTGGTCAGCGACGCGGCGGCGCTGGTCAGCGGGGCGGTGCTCCCGGTGTACGGCGCCGGCTGACCGCATCCTCGCCTGGACCCTCCACCGGCGCCGGGCGGCGGCGCTCGCGGCGGCTCCGAGGATCCCGGCGGGCGGCAGCAGGACCAGGGCTGGGAGCTGGTAGCGCCACGAGAATTCGTACGCGTCCGATCCGAGCAGCAGGATGATGGCCGTGGCGGTGAAGAGCAGGCAGGCCGTTGCCGTGGCGGTGCGGTCCCGCCTGCCGCCGACGAGCATGCTGCAGCTACCCGCCAGGCCGGCCAGCGCGGCCAGCGCGAGCAGGGGCCCCGGCGTGTACCCGCCGTACAGCTGGTAATCCCGGAGCGCCTCGGCTAGCGGCCGGATAACCGATGGCGGGCCGCCGCCCGGCCTGATCGAGGCGACGTAGCGCCGGGTGATCAAGGACGGATAGGTGGGGTAGGTGGTCTGGAACTGCCAGCGGCTGATCGGCATGTCCCCCCGCGCCGTATCCCTGGTCAGCGCGAACAGCTTGATGAAATCGCGGTCAATGGCGCTGACCACGGCCAACGGCTGCTGCGTGAGGACCGCGCGCTCGAACCGGTCGGCCATGCCCTGGATCGTCATGCCTGGCGGCGGCTGGTAGCTGAGCAGCGGGCCCGCGGGGTCGCCGACCAGGCCGTCGATGTCGAGCGCGGCCACCACCTGCGGTGACGGGCACAGGCTCCGCTCGTCGGGCGGCAGCCGGAGCGTGGCGCAGTCGGCCGCCGCGGCCGCGCGCCCGTAGAAGACATACGAGTCCCGCGCGGTGAAGCTGAAGTGACCCGTTACCCCGAGCTGAACCAGCATGTAGGTCAGCACCGGGACAGCGAAGACGGCCGCGAGCAGTGCGCTGTGGGTCAGCCGCCGCCATCGCACCGCGCGGACCAGCAGGAAGGCCACCGCCGGGACGACCAGAACCTCGCCGACCTGCCGGACGTCAACGGCCACGCCCAGGGCCAGGCCTGCGAGGCCCACCTGCCAGGCCGCGGGGCGGGGGCGCCACAGCAGCAGCGCGAGGCCCGCCACGATGAGCGCCTCGAACAGGGTATCGGGCATGATCGTCTGCTCGACCTGCAGCTGATAGCCGTCCAGCAGCACGGGCACGGCGGCCAGCGCGGCCGCCCAGCGCCAGATGCCGCGGCGCAGCAGGAGGGCGTACAGCACCCCGGCCATCCCCAGGCCCAGGAGGTGCTGGGCGGCCGCGACCGCGGCCAGCCCGCCAGCGCGCTGCAGCGGCCACAGCAGGGCCAGGTAGCCGAGGGGATCCAGGCTTGAGTCGCCGGTCAGGTACCGGTACGAGTCGATGTAGACCAGCGCCGGTGTGTAGGCGACCTGGGCCAGGATCCGCAGCACCAGCCCGGCGCCGAGCACGAGGGTGAACAGCCAGTGCCGGCGGGCGAGCGTGCGGGCCGCCGTGAGCAGGCCGCGCAGTCGGCCCGGGCCGTCCGCGAACCGCTCCCAGCGTGCACGCCCGCACATGCTGTTCTCCCTCCAGGGGGAACCTCCCCGGCACGGAGATCGTAGGAGCCTGACCCGCAGGGGGGAGCCCGCCTGCCTCCCGCGTCACCGGACCGTCATAACTTGGACCAGGCTATGTAACACTGACGAAGTCATGATACGGATGGGGAGGATGGGACTTATGCCCGCTCTGAACGACCGCGTGGTGCTCCTGACCGGCGGCGCAACAGGCATCGGGCGGGCCATCGGCCTCGACATGGCGGCGGCCGGCGCGACCGTGGCCATCGGCGACACCAACGTCGACGGCGGGCAGCGAACCGCCGAGGAGATCCGGAGCGCAGGCGGCCAGGCGTCCTTCCGGGCCTGCGACGTGGCCGATGCCGATCAGGTCACCGCCCTGGTCGAGGCCGCCGTCGCCGAATTCGGCCGGCTCGATGTGCTGGTCAACGACGCGGGCATCTCCGGCGGGTCACGCCGCCTGCATGAGCTCGACATCGACTCCTGGGACCGGACGATCGCCGTCAACCTGCGCGGGACCTTCCTGTGCGCCCGGGCGGCGATCCCCCACCTGCTGCGCAACGAGCGCAGCGCCATGGTCAACATCGCCTCCACCTACGGCATCATCGGCGCGCCACGGGCCCCGTCGTACTGCGCCTCCAAGGCCGGCATCATCAACCTCACCCGGCAGCTGGCCGTCGACTACAGCCCCGACGGCCTGCGGGTCAACGCCATCTGCCCGGGCTACATCGACACCGACATGGGCGGCCACCGGTCATCCCTCCCGCCGGCCGAGCAGGCCGCGGCCCGGGCGCGACGGGAAGCAAGGGCGGCCCTGCAGCCCATCGGCCGCCAGGCCCAGCCCGAGGAAGTGGCCCGCGTCGCGACGTTCCTGGCCTCGGACGACGCATCGTTCATGACCGGCTCGATCGTCACCGTCGACGGCGGGTGCACGGATACCTACCGCTACGGATCCTGACCGAGTTTCAGGCTGTCGAAGAACATCGCGATGAGGCGCCTGGCGCGCTCTGAGTCGCCTCGCTCGCCGGTGTACTGGATGGCGTGAAAGGTGCCAGCCAGGCCGGCCATCAGGTCGTCGATGTCGATGTCGGAACGGACCGCGCCGGCGCCCTGGGCGCGGTGCAGCAGGGTGCTGACGGCCGCGCGAAGCTCGGCGGCCGCGCCGGGGTCGGCGGTCCTGATGTCGAAGCCGGCGCCGCCCAGGGCGCTCTTGAGCGGGGCGCTCTGATCGCCCTCGGCCAGCATCTCGGCCAGCTGCCGGCGGAGCGCGGCGCCTGCGTCCGGGGCGGTGGCCAGCCGGACCGCGAGCGCGACGATCTGCCGGAGCCGGGCGACGGCGACGGCAGCGATCAGGGCGTCCTTGGTCGGGAAGTGCCGGTGCACGGTCCCGGGGCCGACCCCGGCCTGCTCGGCGATCTCGTCAAGCGGGACGGCCAGGCCCTCCGGGCCGGCGAACAGCAGCTGGGCAGCATCGAGGATCCGCTCGCGGTTGCGGCGGGCGTCGGCCCGCAGCGGCCGGCCGCGGCGGGTGGCAGGAGTCTCGCCTGGCATGGGCATCAGATTAAACGGGGCAGCGCCCCGTATACTCGTCGGGAAAGCGGGGCCACGCCCCGAATCTTACCGGCGGAGGCCGCGATGGAGTACGTCAACCTGGGGCGGTCGGGCCTGCGTGTCTCACGGGCGTGCCTGGGGGCCATGAACTTCGGCGCCGGCCCGAGGGCGCGCTGCCCGGAGCCCCAGGCGGCCCGGGTCATCAACGCGTTCATCGAGGCGGGCGGGAATCTGATCGACACCGCCGACGTGTACGGCGGCGGCCAGTCCGAGGAGGTCGTCGGGCGCGCGATCGCTGGCCGGCGGGCCTCGATCGTCCTGGCCACCAAGGGCTCCGGCCCGCTCGGCGATGGTCCCAACGACCGCGGCCTGTCACGAGTGCACCTGACCCGCGCGCTGGACGCCAGCCTCAGGCGCCTGGGCACCGATTACATCGACCTCTACCAGTGCCACAACTGGTATCCCGATACGCCGGTCGAGGAGACGATGAGCACGCTCGACGGGTTCGTGCGAGCCGGGAAGGTGCGCTACGCCGGATGCTCGAACTACCCCGCCAGCTCGATCATCGAGTCGCAGTGGGCGGCCCAGCGATCGTCGGCGACTCCGTTCATCAGCCTGCAGGCCCAGTACTCGCTGATCGCGCGGGAGATCGAGGCCGAGGTGGTGCCCGCCTGCGAGCGCCACGGGCTCGGTCTGCTCGCCTACTCCCCGCTGGCCAGCGGAATCCTGGCCGGCCGCTACGAGCGCGACCAGCCGCCCGCCGCTGACTCAAGGATTCAGTACTGGCTCGACTTCCCCAACCCGGCCGCCGGAACCTGGGCTCGGGCGATGCTCAGCCGCCGCAGCTTCGACATTGCCGAAGCGGTCACCGACGTCGGCCGGGAGCTCGGAGTCACGCCGGCCGCAGCGGCCATCAGCTGGCTCGCCGGCCGCCCCGCGGTCAGCTCGATCATTGTCGGCCCCCGAACCTTCGATCAGCTGCACGGCAACCTCGCTGGATTCGACCTGGAACTTCCGGCCCAGCTGCGGCAGCGCCTCGACGACGCCTCCGCGCCCGCCAACCAGCCCGTCACCGGAATGCTCACTCAGGCGCACGCCGGCCAGCGCTAGCGGGACGCGGCCGCTCAGCCCGGCGCGCCCTCCAGCCGGGAGCAGAACTCAGCCAGCAGGCCCAGCATCTGCTCGGGCCACGGGCCGAGCTCGGGGCGGCCGAGCCGGGCGGCGAGCGCCGCCGCGTTCTCGTCACTGTGCTCCAGGCCCGCGACCGGGACCGCGGCCAGGGCCCACGAGCCGGCCAGCTCCAGCACGCTGACCGGGCGCCGGCCGACCCGCCGGCTGGCGGCATCACGGCCCGCCCACTCGATCGCCGGCGGCGGGACGGGCGGCAGGCCATCGGGTTCGGCCAGCATCAGCACGCGCTCCAGGCGCCCCGTGCCGGGCATCCGCACGCCGCGCAGGCCCTGGGGCAGGTGCTCCCGGATATCCTGGCGCGTCATCGCCCACCAGCCGAAAGTCCCGCGAACGGAGATCGCCGCGACGTGAAAGCGCCCGGTATCCACGCCGCCGCCATCCTCGCCCCGGCCGCCGTAGTCGGTGGACAGGTGCAGGTCAAACACCACCGCCGCCAGCCCTGCCAGTTGCCCGCCAGCTCAGCGCCGATGCGGTGGCGATGCCCCGCGTGCACGATCCGTGACGGCAGCGACTCCGCCTGGCTTCCGGCCCGCCCGGCCCGGCCAGGCCCAGCCGCCTCGCCCGTTCGGCCGGCGCCGCCTGGCTCACCGGGCCCGCCGCGCCCCGCCGGACCGCGCCGGCCATCTCGCCCAGGAAGCCGCGCCGGCGCCCCGGCCCGGAGTCATCCACCCGCGCCACCCGCGCCTTCCCTCCCCGCAGAACCGTCGCCCAGCCCGGCCCTGCCGTCACGCGATGTCGGTCATGATAGCCCGTGTCGGACGACCCGCTCCGGGCGCGAAGTGTGACGCCGCCGAGGCAAACGGCCAACTAGGGGGGTGAGCCAGATAACCTCATCGTCGCTGAACTCACCTCGGTCACGCCTGGCGCCGCTGCGTAGCGGGCCGGCTGATGGGGCCATGGCCGAGTTCGAGGCGCTGTACCGGGCCAACGTGGCGGTGGTGACGGCCTACTTCGCGCGGCGCAGCGCGGAGCCGCAGACCGTGGCCGACCTGACCGCGGACACGTTCGTGCAGGCCATCACGTCGTTCGCCACCTTCGACCCGGACAAGGGCACGCCACGGGCCTGGGTGCTCGGCATCGCGCGGCGGATCTACGCCGCCCACTGCCAGGCCCACAGCCAGCAGCGGAGCCGGGTGGAGCGCCTGGCGGGCCGCCGGGAACTGGCCCCCGACGAGGTCGGGGACCTGATCGACCGGATCGATGCCGAACGCGCCGGCCGGGCGCTGGTCACCGGGCTGACCACGCTGCCCGCCGCGGACCGGGCGGTGGTCGAGCTGGTCGACCTGGCGGGCCTCCAGGCCAAGGAAGCGGCCAGGGTGCTCGGCATCGCGCCCGGCACCTTGCGGATGCGGCTGATGCGGGCCAGGGCGCGGCTGCGGAAAGCCGCCGGCCCGGCCTGGCTCACGACACCGACCCCGCGAATGAGCCAGATGCGAGTGAGCCAGAGGTGACGACATGACGAGGTTCGAGGATCAGCTGTACGAGGAGCTGATGACCGAGCACGGGCACCACCTGACTGCCCTGAGCCTGCGCGCCGGTTCGCGGCCAGGTCCCCCGGCGGGTCCGGCGGGTCTGGCGGCCGGCCTGGCTGGCCACCGGTGCGGCCGGCACCGTGGCCGCGGTCACCGCGGCGGTGCTGGCGCTGGGCAGTGCGCCCGCCTCCGCCGCGTACTCGGTGATCCGGCACGACAACGGCAGCCTGACGGTTTCCGTCAGCCGCCTGTCCGGCGTGGCCGGCGCCAATGTGGCCCTGCACAACATGCACGCCAGGGTCAGGGTCGTCCCGGTGCGGCCCGGCTGCCCGCCGATCGGGTCGCTGCCGCGCCCCCGGCCCGCCCCGCACCCGAGCGTGTCGGTCATGACCGGGGTGAGTCGGCACGGGCATCGTTCCGTCACGGTCAAGCTCGGCCACGGAGGCATTCCCGCCGGGGACACGATGATCCTGGCCTTCAGCGGCAGCCCGCGCCAGGGCACGGCGCTGGGGGCCGGGGGCATCATCACCGGGCGCGTGCCCCGCTGCGTGAGCCTCCCGTCCGCGCCGCGCGGTACCTGAGCCGGGCCCGCCGAGGGACACTGGTGCGGTGCCGTATGACCGGACCATCTACCTCGGCTCTGCTCCCCACTATCGCTACGGCCGTCCCGCCTACTCACCAGAGCTCGAGGCCGTCCTGACGCGGGAGGCGGGCCTCGACGGGAACGGGCGCCTGCTGGATGCCCGGCTGCGGCCCCGGCGTGCTGACCGTCCGCCTGGCTCACCGGTTCGCGCAGGCGGTCGGCCTGGACCCGGACGCCGACATGCTGGCCGAGGGCTCGCGCGCGGCCGAGCAGATGAGGGTCGCGAACATCCGGTGGATCCAGGGCCTGGCCGAGGACCTGCCCGCGATCGCGCCGGGGCCCTACCGCCTGGTGACCTTCGGCCTGTCCTTCCACTGGACTGACGAGCAGCGCGTGGCCGAGATCATCTACGACATGCTGGAGCCCGGCGGCGCGCTGGCCCTCATCGCCCACACGGTGGACGGGCGGCCCCGGCCACCCGACCCCGGCGTGCCCCCGATCCCGCACGACGAGATCAAGGCGCTGGTGCGGAAGTACCTCGGATCTAACCGGCGGGCCTGCCAGGGCACCGCCCCGCCGCGATCCCACCGCTTCGAGGATGTGCTGGTCCGGACCCGCTTTGGCGCTCCGCAGCAGATCTTCGTCCCCGGCATCCCCGACCTGCTGCGCGACAGCGAGAGCGTGCTGTCCGGCTACTTCTCCCTGTCATCCGCGGCACCGCACTTGTTTGGTGATCGTCTGGACGACTTCGCCGGTGCCGTGCGGGCGCTGCTGGCCAGCCGCAGCGCCGACGGCCTGTTCTGGGACTGGCCGGGAGACACTGAGGTGGTCCTGGCCCGCAAGCCCAACTGAGCAACTGGCCGCGCGCAGCTGATGCCGGCCTGGTGAGGAGCGATCTGGTGAACGACACGGCTCTGGTCCGCCAGCCCGGCAGCAGGCTGGCCGAGGGCATCGTCACGCATATCACCCGGACCCCGGTGGACGTGGGTCTGGCCCGGGCCCAGCACGCCGCCTACGCAGGCGCGCTGGCGGCCAGCGGCTGGACGGTCGAGCAGGCGCCGGCCGCGGATGACTGCCCGGACGCGGTGTTCGTCGAGGACGCCGTGGTGGTCTGCGAGGACCTGGCCGTGCTGACCCGCTCGGGCGCGCCGGCCCGCCGGGCCGAGGTCCCCGGCGTCGAGCAGGCCGTCGGGTCGCTCGGGCTGCGCGCGGCCGCGATCCAGGCGCCCGGGGTCCTGGACGGGGGCGATGTGCTGCAGGTCGGCCGCACCGTCTACGTCGGGCGCGGCGGGCGGACCAACGGCGAGGGCATCCGCCAGCTGCGCGCCCTGCTGGCCCCGCTGGGCCGCACGGTGATCGCCGTCCCGCTCAGCGGCGTGCTGCACCTGAAGTCCGCGGTCACCGCCCTGCCCGACGGCACGTTCCTGCTGGTGCCCGGCCTGGTGCCGGCCGAGCTGTTCCCGGCCGTGCGCCCGGTCACCGAGGAAGGCGGCAGCCACGTCGTCCCGCTCGGCGGGGACCGGGTGCTGATCGCCGCGTCCGCGCCCCGCACCGCCAGCCTGCTCGAGGACCTCGGCTTCACCCCCGTCGTCGTGGACATCAGCGAGTTCGAGAAGCTCGAAGGCTGCGTCACCTGCCTGAGCGTGCTGCTGCCCGGGCGCTAGCACCCTTTAATCCGGTTGACGCAGACGCGCTCGCGATGATGTGCTGCCCTGCGTCCGCAGACCAGTGAAGTCCGTACGCCAGCGGACCCGACCGAAAGGAGCGCGGCGATGTACCTGCTACCTGCCTGCCTCGTTTCGAAGGGTCCTCAGATTTGGCATTCGCACGTACGTTCACCTGCCAGCACTGTGGCGCAGAAGTCTCGCTAGACGCGCCCGGAACCTCACATCGCAATCACTGCCCGGCCTGCCTGTGGTCACGGCACCTGGACCGCAACGTTCCCGGCGACCGTAAGGCCGACTGCCCGGGTGGCATGGAGCCGATCGCCGTCACCGTCCGCACCGAGTCGCGCTGGGTGCTCATCCACCGCTGCACCCGATGTGGCCGGCTGCGCCTGAACAAGACGGCCGGCGACGACAACATCCTGCTGCTCATGCAGCTGGCCGCGCTGCCGCTGGCCACCCCGTTCGTGCCGTTCGCGGGCGAGCCGGGGCCCGCGACGGGGGCCCAGAACGGTCGCGGGAAACGATGACGGGGCCGCCGGATCAGGGCCGGAGGTCGGTGGCGGCCCGGTCCGAGCCGTCCATGTAGAACGGCGTGGAGTCATGCTCGTGGGTGATCTGCCAGTCCGCGGCCGTCCGCCGGAGCCCGACGGTCGACCGGAACCACAGGTCCACCTGCGCGCCGTCGGTCTTGGTGCCCGTCATGTGAGTGAGGCCGTGACAGAAGGCGACGTCGTCGCCCGCCTCGATGACCGGCTCGCCGATGTCGTAGCCGATCGGGCCTGCCCAGGTCCGGAACCAGCCCTCCAGCCCGGCCGGATCGCGAGCCTCCTCCCCCGCGTAGCGCAGCGGCGGGGCCAGGCCGAAGCTGACCAGCTCGGGCGCGCAGTGGGCCACCGCGCGGCGGGCGTCCCTGGCGGTGATGGCAGCGGCGCGGTCGTCCAGCAGGTTCCGGATCTGCTCCCGGGCGGTCGTGGCGGTCGGTGCGGTCATGATCATGGCCTCCTCGGCCTGCGAGCTGATGCCTGACATGTGATAGACGCCGCGGCCCCCGGCGACTAATCGGCACCGGCCCGGATGGCTGGCCCGGCCACGCTGACGCAGAAGCTAACTGGCGGCGGCCCGGTGGCCGGTGAGCAGGCCGAGGCCGCGCACCAGCTGCGGCACCCGCTGGCGGTAGCGCGGATACTCGTCGGGAAACTCGGCCGTCATGTACCTCTCCTCGATGCGGATCTTGAACTCGATCAGGATCACCGCGACCGGGAAGGGCACGATCCACTGGCCGCCGCCGGCCACCAGCATGGTGCCCAGCAGCATGCCCAGCAGCCCGGTGTAAATGGGATGCCGGGTCAGGGCGTAGGGCCCGCTGGTGCGCAGCTGGTGGCCCTCCCGGACCGCGGGCACCGCGCTCCACATGAGACCGAGCACGAACCTGGCCCACAGCGTGAGCCCGGTCGCGCCGAGCAGGACGGCCAGGCCGATGAACCGCGCCCACGGTGCGTCGAAGGTCAGCGACTGCCAGTCCGCGCGCGGCACGGCCAGGCGGACCACCTCGAAGATGATCACCACCGGGAGGACTCCCGTGCCGTACCAGGAGCACGCGGTGCAGACCATGCGCCTTTCCTTGCCTAGTGGCTAGGTAACGATCTGGCCGTCTTCCTTGCATTGTCACTATGTAAGGAGTGAGCATAGTCCCAGCCCCCGGCCGCGCCAGCCCGGGGCAGGCACGGGCGCGCGAGGGATGTGGTGATGGGCAGGCTGGCCTGGTCACAGGTACGGTTCCGCCTGGCCCGCACGCTGGCGCTGGTGAGCGGGGTGCTGGTGGCGGCGACCGGGTTCACCGTGCTGACCGCGGCATCCCAGACCGCGCAGGTCCGCACGCTCGGCACGGTGTCGGCGAACTTCCGTGCCGCCTACGACATCCTGGTCCGGCCGACGGGGGCCCGGACCGTGGTGGAGAGCAGGACCGGGACGGTGGAGCCGGATTTCCTGTCGGGCATCTACGGCGGGATCTCGATGGCGCAGTACCGCAAGATCCAGCGGATCTCGGGAGTCCAGGTCGCCGCGCCGGTGGCGATGGTCGGCTACGCGCAGTTCAATGCCTCCGTGTTCGTGCCGATGGCCACGAGCGCGCTGGCCGGGTCCGGCCGCCGGCTCTTCCGGATCTCCACCACCTACGTCAACGGCAACGGCGCCAGCCGGGTCACGCAGCCGCCGGGATACCTGTACGTGACGCCGCTGCGGCTCAGGGGCGGTGACACCACGCCCGCGACCGACGGCACGGGCCCGGGATGCCGGCTGGGGAACGGCGTCAACGCGGTGACCCGGGCCACGAACCCGTTCGGCCCGGCCGTACAGTCCTACGCCTCGTGCTGGTCACGGGTGAACCAGTACGACAACCCGCCGGGCGGGGGCGCGGGCGCCGACGAGGCTGGCTATTTCGTCAACTGGGACATCCCGGTGCTGATCGCGGCCATCGACCCGGACGAAGAGGCCAAGCTGGACGGGCTGAACAAGGCGCTGGTCTCCGGCAGCTACCTGAAAGAGCACGAGGGTGACCGCGGTCCGACCTTCCCGGTGCTGGCCTCCTCGGCCAGCGGCATGAACGAGTACGCCCAGACCATCGTGCGCCAGCTGGCGGCGCCGTCGGCGATGCCCGACATGAACGCGGCCTGGGCCAGCGCCCGGGCCTCGGCGCCCGGCCGCGCGGTGGCCATCGACCACAGCACCGCCCAGCAGGCCTACGCGTCGGCGATCAGGGGACGCGGGCCGACCATCGTCGTGAGCAACCGCCAGGGCTCCTTCACCGGTATTTCCTTCTCCGGCTTCTGGTCCGTCGGCCCGGTGGGCTACCAGCGCGCTAAGGCCGGGGCGCTGGTTCCCCGTCAGGTGGTCAACCCTCCGTCGACCTGGTACATCGGCGGCGGCTACGCGGTGGCCATGGACGACGAGGACAGCCAGTACCGGACGGTCACCTCGCATGTGAAGGTGAGCGCGCCGAACTCGGCGGCCAGCCGCCAGATCCCTCCGCTGATCAACGTCGCCGGCGTGTTTGATCCGGCCCGGATCACGTCGTTCGACCCGCTGTCGCAGGTGCCGCTGGGCGATTACCAGCCGGTGGTCGCGGCGCCGGCCACCGCGGCCAGCCGCCGGGCGCTGCACGGGGGCGACCTGCTGCCCAGCCAGAACCTGGGCGGCCTGGTCAGCGAGCCGGTGAACATGATCACTACGCTGTCGGCGCTGCCGCTGCTCCAGAACAGCTCGTTGTTCTCCGGGACGCCGGCCGCGGATCCGATCAGCGTGATCCGGGTCCGGGTCGCGGGCATCACCGGGCCGGGGGTCCGGTCGCGGGCGCGGATCAACGCGGTCGCGCAGCAGATCGAGGAGCGCACCGGCCTGGACGTCGACATCGTGGCCGGGTCCTCGCCGACCCCGCGGACCATCGACCTGCCCGCGGACAGGTTCGGCCAGCCGGCGCTCACCCTGTCGCAGGACTGGGTGAAAGAAGGCGTGGCGGTGGCGATCCTGAGCGAGGTGGACAAGACCAGCGTGGTGCTGTTCGCGCTGATCCTGGTGGTGTGCGTGCTGTTCGTCGGCAACGCGGCGACCGCGGCGGTGCGCGGCCGGCGGCGGGAGCTGGGGGTGCTGGCCGCGCTGGGCTGGCGCCGGTCACGGCTGTTTTCGACGGTGCTGGGCGAGCTGGCCGGGATCGGGCTGGCCGCCGGGCTGCTCGCGGCGGCCATCGCTCTCCCGGCCTCGGCCGCGCTGGGCCTGCGCGCCTCGCCGGGGCGGGCGCTGCTGGCCGTGCCCGTCGCGGTCCTGGTCGCCATCGTGGGCGGCCTGATCCCGGCCTGGCTGGCCGCCCGCGCCGACCCGGTCAGCTCAGTCCGCCCCCCGGTGCTGCCGGTCCGCCGGGCCTACCAGCCCCGCGGGATCACCACCCTGGCCGCGCTCAACGTGATCCGCACGCCCGGCCGCACCCTGATCGGGGTGACCAGCCTGGCCGTCGGCATCGCCGGGCTCACCCTGCTCACCGCGGTCACGTTCGCCTTCCGCGGTCACATCGCCGGATCTCTGCTCGGCAATGCTGTCGCCGTGCAGGTCAGGGGCGTCGATTACCTCGCCGCCGGGGCGACGATCGCCCTGGGGGTGCTCGCCGTCTCCGATGTGGTGTTCCTGAACATCCGCGAGCGCGCCTCCGAGCTGGCGACGATCCGGTCGTTCGGCTGGCGGGATGGCACGCTGGGCCGGCTGGTGGTCACGGAGGGCGCGATCATCGGCGTGGCCGGGTCGCTGGCCGGTGCCGGCCTGGGCCTGGGCGCCGCGGCCTGGCTGGCCGGGCACCTGCCCGCCCGCCTGATCGCCATCGCCGCCATAGCCGTCGCCGCCGGGATCCTCATCACCGCCGCGGCAGCGCTGCTGCCCGCCGCGCTGCTCCGCCGGCTGCCCACCGCCCACCTGCTGGCCGAGGAGTAACCCATGACAGCAGGCCCCGCCGGGCGCGCATTCAGGGCCGGCCGGACTGTCGGCGGCCAGGGATAGTCTGCGGTCGTGAGCGTGATCGACTGGCTGCTCGAGGGCGACCCCGCCATCCGCTGGGCGGTGCTGCGGGACCTGACCAGCGCGCGGGCCGGCGACGTGGCGGCCGAGCGAGCCCGGGTGGAGCGCGAGGGCTGGGGCGGGCGCCTCCTCGCGCTGGAGGGTCCCGACGGGCTCTGGGACGGCGGCGCCTGCTTCCCCGCCTCCTACGCGGGCGGTGAACCGGGACAGCCCTGGACGGCGACCATGCACACCCTGCAGACGCTGCAGATCCTCGGGCTTGACCCCGCGTCGGGGCCGGCCCGGCGGGCGATCGGGCTCGTCGCGGAGAACGGGCGCTGGGAGCATGCCGGGCAGCGGTACTTCGACGGGGAGGTCGAGCCGTGCATCAACGGCCGCACGATCGAGGCCGGGGCGTACTTCGGGGTGGACGTCGCCGCGATCGTCGGGCGCATTCTCACCGAGCGGCTCGCTGACGGCGGCTGGAACTGCGAGGCCGAGAACGGCTCCGAGCGGTCCTCCTTCGACACGACGATGACCGTGCTCGAGGGCCTGCTGGAGTTCGAGCGGGCGATCGGCGGGTCGGCGGAGGTGCGCGCGGCCCGCCGCGGCGGTGAGGAGTACCTGCTGGAGCGCGGCCTGTTCCGCCGCAGGAGCACCGGGACCGTCGTCCAGCCCGCCTACCTGGAGTTCGTGTTTCCGTACTACTGGCACTACGACCTGCTGCGGGCGCTCGACTACTTCCGGCGGTCGGGTGCGGCCCCCGATCCCCGGATGGCGGAGGCGGTCGCCATCGTGCGGTCCCGGCGGCAGCCCGACGGCCGGTGGCTGGCCGAGGGCCCGCATCCGGGTCGCGTCTACTTCGAGCTGGACGGCGCCGCGGGCACGCCGAGCCGCTGGAACACCCTCCGCGCGCTCCGGGTGCTCAGCTGGTGGGACGCGGCCGCCCTATAGACCCTCCGCCGGGCGGCCCGTCCGCGTCGCGGAACAGCGGTGGGAGGTAGCTCAGCATGAGCACGGACCAGGTGACGTGGGTAACGGCCGGGGCTAGCACCCCGCCCGTGGCGTCCCGCTGCCAGCCGAAGATCACGCTGGTGATCAGGCCGGCCAGGACCAGCGCCGGGTTGCCGGTCGCGGCGGTCGATGCGGCGTAGGCGAGCGTGCTGGTCCGCAGCGGGCGCGATCCGGACCACAAGGCGCCGCGGAAGAACAGCTCCTCCGCCACCCCGCTGCTCGCCGCGATGAGCATGACCAGCGGGGTTGACCCCGCTTCGGCGTAGCTCAGCACGCTGGCGATGGCCCGGCGCAGGGCGCGGTGCCGGCGGCCGACCCGAGCGGCACCGTAGAACACGGCGAAGGTGGCCGCCCCGGTGACGACGGGGACGACGATCAGGGCCCGCGCCGTGCGGCCGGGACCGGTGCGCCCGCCGTCGCCACGCCACGGAATCGGGCCCGCGCCGAGCGCGCCGCACGTCCAGGTCCCGGCCAGGCTGGCGGTCAGCCAGTAGAAGCGCGCGGAGCCCGCCGGGGCTTTGAACGAGGCCCGGAGCAGCGCCGATGCCCCGGCTCCGGCCGCCCCGAGCCACGCGGCGGCACCGGGCTCGCCGGAGCTGGGGCGACCGGCGCGGCGCAGCGTCACGGGCGGACCTGCGCGGCCTCGCGCCGTTCGCGGAGGGCCGCTCGCACGGCGTCGTCATAGGACTGAGGCTGGATCGGGACCAGGTCCCTGATCGACTGGTCGCGCACGACCACCTCGTTAATCATGGAATCTACGAGCGCCCGGCCGGTACCGGTGTCGATGTCGGTGACCAGGGTCAGCCACAGCGAGGATAGCCAGGGCGTGAGCAGCGGCACGGGCAGCAGGAGCAGCGGGCGGTTCTCGATGGCGGCGACGCGGCGCAGCATGGTCGAGTACTGGATCACATCCGGTCCCCCGACCTCGTAGACGCGACCCGACGCCTCCGGCGGCTCCAGCACGCCGGCCAGGTAGGTCACCACGTCGTCGACCGCGATCGGCTGGGTGCGGGTGGCGACCCACTGCGGGGTGATCATGACCGGCAGGTGCTCGACCAGCTGGCGAGTCAGCTCCCAGGAGATGCCGCCGTGCCCGACGACGATCCCGGCCCGGATGACGGTGACCGGCACGCCGCCGGTGCCGAGCAGGCTCTCGACCTCGCGGCGGCTGCGCAGGTGCGCGGACAGGTCGTCCGCGTCATCGCCCAGGCCGCTGAGGTAGATGATGCGGTGCAGCCCGGCCCGGGCGGCCGCCTGGCCGAACGCGGTCGCCCCGGCGGCGTCCTGACGCGCGAAGTCCGCGTCCTGGAGGGAGTGCACGAGGTAGTACGCGGCCTGGCAGCCGGGCCATCGCCGGCTCCAGCGTGGCCGGCTCCTGGACGTCGCCCCGTACCGGCGTGCCTGTCCCCCGGTAGCGCGCCGGGTTCCTGGTCATGGCGACCACGTCGTGGCCGGCGTGGTCCAGGGCCACGCACAGCCGCCGGCCGACGAAGCCGGACGCGCCGGCCACCAAAACCTTCACTGGACTCCCCCCGAGCCTTCCCCGCGGCCGGGCCCGTCTTCGTGATCCAGGCCGACCCGTAACCAGGACCTACCCCGTCTACCCGCGGGCCCGGGTCATACACCCGGGCCCGCCATCCGCCGGTTAGCTCACCGCCTGCTTGACGAGGGCGCCGATTCTGGCCTCGTCGGCGGCGGTCAGCCTGGTCAGGGCGAAGCCGGTCGGCCACATGGCTGCCCTCGTCGAGGTTCGCCTGGTCGCTGAAGCCGAGCGTGGCGTACCGGCTCTTGAACTTCGCGGCGCTCTGGAAGAAGCAGACCACTTTGCCGTCCCTGGCATAGGCGGGCATCCCGTACCACAGCCTCGGCGTGAGGGACGGCGCGCTGGCGGTGACGATGGCGTGGACCCGCTCGCCCAGGGCGCGATCCGCTTCCGGCATCTCGGCGATCTTCGCCAGCACCTCGCTTTCCGCCTCGGCCCGGTCGGTGGCCGGGCCGCGCCGCGCGGCCGCCTTCAGTTCCCTGGCGTGCTCCTTCATCGCGGCGCGTTCCTCGTCCGAGAATCCCTCGAACGCCGCGCCGGACGCCTTGCGGCTCGGGCTGGGCTTCTGCCTGTCCTTCACGTCCATCTCTCCTCCTCGGCCTCGATCACTACTCCTAACTTAGGAGTTAAAGTACTGATAGTCAACCCGCAGTGTTAAACTAGGAGCGTGAATCGGAGTTACGGCGACCAGTGCGGCGTCGCCCGCAGCCTCGACGTCATCGGCGAGCGGTGGGCGCTGCTGATCGTCCGCGAGCTGCTGCTGGGCCCCAAGCGCTTCAATGACCTGCTGGCCGGCCTGCCCGGGGCCAGCCCGAACGTGATCAGCCAGCGGCTGCGCGAGCTGACCGCCAGCGGGGTCATCCGCCTGCGCGACCTGGGGCCGCCGGCCCGGGTGCGGGTCTACGAGCTGACCGGCTGGGGCCGCGAGCTGGAGCCCGTCATCTTGCACCTCGGCCAGTGGGGAACCCGGGCGCCGCTCCCCGAGGGCGCCGGGTGGAGCCTGGACTCGCTGCTGCTCGCGCTTCAGGCGACCGCCGACCCGGCGGCCGTCAGCGGCCGGTACGAGCTTCGGGTCGGCGGCGACGTCTTCACCGTCGACGGCACCTCCGGCTCGGTCCAGATGCGGCGCGGAACCGCCGATCAGCCGGGCGCGACGGTGACCACCGACGCTGACACCCTCCGCGCCGTGACGCTCGGCATTCGCCCCCTCGCCGACGCGGCGCAGGCCGGCGACCTGCGCCTCGATGGCGAGCCGCCGGCCATCGCCGGCCTCACCAGCCTGCTCCAGGCGCTGACCGGCCCGGCCGCCGCCGGGGCGAGCGGGTCAGAGCACGACGAGCATCAGCCGGTCGGCGGCTGACGTCATACCCGGCTGAGCACCGCTTCGAGCGGGGGCGGCAGCCGGTCCAGGTCCACCGCCCCGGTGAGCAGGCGCGCGTACCGGAGCTTGCGCGTCGCGCCGCTGCCCAGGAAGCGCCGCAGCTGCGCCCCGGCGGGCTGACCGCGCCACTCGAGCTGGCGCTGCAAGCTGCGCAGCGAGCCGAGATCGCCCTGCGAGTCAACGAGCTCCTCGACCCGCGCGACGCCGACCGCGCGGATCAGCTCGTCCTCCAGATCCTGGACGCATACGTAGAAGCCCAGCCGCTCCAGGCTGGCCCGCGTCCACGGCGAGCCGATGCCGGCGCTGGCCAGGCCGCGCCGGACGACGTCTTCCTCGCCGGCGTCGCACAGGCCCGCCAGCCTCAGGCCAGCCCCCGCGGGACCCAGCTGGGTCAGGTAGCGGGCAAACGCGTGCGCGCCGCCCATCGGCAGGACCACCGTGCGCTCCGCAGCCAGGTCCCGGCCGTGGCGGAGGGCCGCCGTCTCGACCGCGATCTGGTCGCTGACGCCCTCGACCAGCACGACGGCCTGCGCGTCCGCCACCTTGGCCAGCGCCCGGACCGTGGCCTCGGTCGCCGCCTCCGGGCCATGCACGTAACCATCCAGCAGCCGGCCGGCCAGCTCACGGCGCCGGGTGATGTCCATCCACCTCATCCTGTCCGTGCCGCCCACCATAGGCTGTTGAGCCAATGGGAATCTCAGCAGTGCCCGCTCCCCCGGCCGGCTCACGCCTGGCCGTCGCCGGCGACCGGGTATTCGACGCGCGGGCCGGCGCCTGGGCCGACGGCACGGTGGTGCTCGTCCAGGACCAGGCGATCGTCGACATCACCCGGTCCGCGCCGGACGGCTGGCCGGTGCTGGAGATGCCGGGCACCAGCCTGCTCCCCGGGCTCATCGACGCGCACACCCACGTGCTGCTGCGCAGCAGCTGGAATGAGCTGGAACTGGCGCGGCAGATGGTCGAGGAGAACCCCGGCCACCGCGCCGCCAGCGCGGTCCAGGCGATGTCCATCGCGCTCAGGCACGGATTCACGACCATCCGCGATCTCGGCTCGGAAGGCGCCGGCTACGCCGACGTCGGCCTGCGCGAGGCCGCGCGGGAGGGCCTCGTGCCGGGCCCGCGAATGGTGGTCGCCGGGCCCGCCATCCGGTCGATCGGCCGCTATCCGCTGCCCGGTCAGCAGCGCAGCATGACCTTCCCGGTCGGCATCGACAGCTGCACTGGCCCGGTGGCCTGCCGCGAGACCGTGCGCACCCAGATCGCCCACGGAATCGACTGCCTGAAGATCTACGTCAGCGAGCGCTTCGACCCGCCGTCGGTCGAGGAGGACTATCCCGACGGCCCGCTGGTGTGGACCGATGAGGAGGTACGGGCGCTGGTCGACGAGGCGCACCGGCAGGGCATCCGGGTCGCCGCCCACTCGCTGACCCTCAGCGGGGCAAAGATGGCCGTGGCCGCCGGGGTTGACTCGATCGAGCACGGCTTCGGCATCTCTCCCGAGCTCGCGGCGGACATGGCCGCCCGGGGCACGGCCCTGGTGCCCACCCTCCTGGTCACGAGGGAGCACGCCGCGCACGGCTCGCACATTTCCGATCGGGTGCGGGCCGCCCATGACCGTTCCTTCGTCAACTGCCTGGACGCAGGCGTCCCGATCGTGCTCGGCACCGACGTCGGCGGCTTCGAGTGGACCAGGGTGCCCCAGGCCGAGGAGTTCGTCCTGATGACCCGCCTCGGCATGTCGCCGGCGGACGCGCTGCTGGCCGGCACGCTCCGGGCCGCCGAGTTGCTCGGCCTGGCCGGGACGGCCGGGGTCATCGAGCCGGGCGCGGCCGCCGACATCGTGGCCGTCGCCGGCGACCCGCTGCTGGATATCGAGTGCCTGCAGCAGGTCAAGCTCGTTATCCAGGGCGGCCGGGTCGCCTGGGACGGACACGACCTCGCCGGGGACGGACGCTATTCCCGCCTCAAGGTCGGTGACAACGGGCCGGAGACCCTGGAGCAGCGCCTGGCGACAGCGCTGAAGGAGGGCGTTGAGTCTGCCCCGCTGACCACCAGCACGTCGATGGCAGGCATCGAGGGGCTGCTTAATCGCATTGCCGAAGTCTCGCCCCAGGTAGCGGCTGCAGCGCAGTCAGCCCTTGAATACGAGCGGCTAGTGCAAGGAATGGCATCCCGGCTTATGAGCCTGCCCGGCAGGCAACAGGTATCCTCCGGCCGGCCCCCGCTGGCGATTCTCTTCGAAACTCGCTGGTTCCCGCCCGGTCGAAGCGGGTCAGTGGAAGAATTCACGCCTGCCTACATCAAGGCCAGAGATTTGGTAGGGGCTGAGCCAGGCGATGAGACCGCGCTGGTAATTGCGACTTCGTCGCCACTGAATAGCGAGGCGCTAGACTTTGTCGCCACGCGACCTGGCCTTTATCATGCGCTGGTGCGCGGCCCGGGAGACGAGGATTCGCTGAAGCAGGCTATCGATGCTGCCCTGGCGGGTCCGCCCCTTGCGTAGCTATTGTCGCCGCTACGACGCAAGCACCGGCGCGTGCAGGCCGGCTCCCTGAGCTAGCGGATCAGGCACCACAGCCCGTCCTGAGGTTCAGCGCCGCTGAGTGGATTGTCTTCATCAGCAGCATCAAGGAGTGCGAGTTCATCCCTCTGACCTGCACCTTAAGCAGCCTGACGGTGTGGGAGCGCAGGAACGCGGCACTCTTCCCTGAGATCTACAACCATGACTGGCTGTTCGCGCCCGACCAGGTTGCGATCAGCCTGGCATGCTCTCCCAACAAGATCAACCGCCTGGAGATCCGGCGATGCCCAGGTCAGCAAGGTCTGAATTGCCCCATTCAAGTTTCACGGGCCACAGCGACCTGCAGGTGGCCATGACGGAGAGTCGCTGCGCTGCGCCACGTGGCAGGGAGCCGGAGCTTGCGTCTGACCTGGGACTTCATCCGATGCCTGCCATCCGCGCGGCAGCCTGGGCCAAATCTTGTCCGAACATCTTTCGCGCAACGTCGGTGTTTCGGGCTTCGCGCCGTCCTGCAGTAGCTACGATCCTCTCCACATCCGGTCGGCATCTTGCGTGAGGCAGGGCCATGTGGACATTCTCAGGCGGGTATTCAAGGGCGTAGCTGGAAGTGCGCTCCTGCTGGGCGCTCTTGCAGTCGGACACCTGGGCATCATAATTCTGGGCGGCATCGCTGCGTTCGCGGTGGTGGTCGGAGCTGTGGTTGTTCTATCGGCCATCTTCGGAAGCGACAAGATTCAGCGCCGCGTTATGGCTCTGCTGGGCCTGATCCTGGGCAGGGTCCCAGGGAAATGGGCCGAGGATGACGGCCTGGACGAGCCCGGAGGCCCGGCAGATCCGTACTGCGCGGAAATTCCCGTGTTGCTCCAGACCGCTGATTACCCCCGTGCCATCCCCGGCTCATCGGATCAGCAGATAACTTCGCCGCCGAGCTGAGAGTGAACCGGACAGCCTGCTCCTGGCCCGCAGCGCCGCCGCGTCGTTGAAGTCACCGGCGAGCTCGGTCAGCGTGCTGGCCGCCTCACGCGGTCCGGCCGGCCGGCTGGCTGGCTAGCCGCCTGGGGATAAGAGAACATTCGCGGTCGCCTGCCTCGCAACGGTTGACCGGCTTTGGGGGCAGTTGTAACTTATCGGAAAAGGATTTCCTTGCCTTTGCCCGTCCTGGGCAGCACGACCGGGACGGGCTGACCGACTGGCGGCCCAGCGCCGGGACGTGAGCCGGTTCCGGATGACGTCGCGGCCGTCCTCGGCTCGCGGCACGTGCTTCAGCAGGATTTCAGCCTGCACGGATCTCAGGGCTGACAGCATCGGGAGGTTGCGGTGAAGCGACTCGCAGGAATTGTGTTAGCGCTAACATCCCTGTCGATCACCGGCGTGACCGGCGCAGTCGCGGCGGCACCGGCCGCACCTGCCGACGTCGCGGCACCGAGGCAGGCGGCCGCGGTCACCACGGCGCAGCAGCCGGGGAGCAACCTGGTCGTGGATCTTGGCTCCCCCACGGGGCCGTTCCGCGGTGGCGCGGACGGAAGCCTGTACGGGATCTCCAGCCAGGACGTGCCGAGCGACAACCTGATCGCGGGCATGGGCCTGCAGAGCACCGACACCAAGGCGCAGGACGGCCAGCAGCATCCCGGCTCGGACGCGCTCGAGGTGGTCAAGCCGTTCGCCGCCAGCGGCGGGCGTGACCTGCTGGTCTACATGACCGACGTCTACCGCAACTTCCCGTACGAGCGCACCAGCTACGCCCAGTACCAGGGGTACATGCGCACTGAGGTCGAGCAGGCGATGCACTCGCCGTACGCGAGCCGCATCGTGCTGGTCCCGTACAACGAGCCGGACGGCAACTGGTTCGCCGGCCTGCAGAGCGATCCCGCCACGCTGGCCGCGTTCGAGAGCGAGTGGCTGCAGACCTACAACTTCATCAAGCGCCTGTGGCCCCAGGCGCGCATCGCCGGGCCGAACTTCTTCCAGTACCAGCCCGACGCGATGCGCGGGTTCCTGCAGTTCTGCCAGCAGAACAACTGCCTGCCCGACCTGGTGACCTGGCATGAGCTCAACGTTCCCGGCACCATCCGGCCGGACGTGGCGGCCTACCGGGCGCTGGAGACCTCACTCGGGATACCGCACCTGCCGGTGAGCCTGGACGAGTACGGCGCCCGCTATCAGCTCACCGACCCGGCGCAGATGGTGCAGTACCTGTCCGCGATGGAGGACTCGAAGGTCGACGGCGACCTGCCGTACTGGAACATCAACGGCACACTCAGCGACTCCACCGCGCAGAACAACATCCCGAACGCGCAGTGGTGGCTGTACCACTGGTACGGAGGGCTGACCGGCGACACCGTTCAGGTGACCGCACCGCAGGGCAACGCCAACTACTCGCTGCAGGGCGTGGCCACCCTGGACCGGGCGCAGCGGCAGGCCCGGGTGATCTTCGGCGGCGGGGGCGCCGGGCAGGACAACCTGGTCGTCCAGCACATCGACCCGGCCATCTTCGGCCGGACGGCTCACGTCACGCTGCTGCGCGACAACTGGAGCGGGATGACCGGCGCCGCCCCCCAGCCGGCCCGGATCCTGGACACGGACATGCCGGTCAGCGGAGACGGCTCTATCACCGTCCCGGTCGACAACCCGGGGCCGCCAGGCGACGTCGCCGACTGCACCGCCACCGGGGCCCGGGTCGCCGGGAAGCTCGGCAACGCGCTCAAGCTGTGCGGCAACGGCGAGTACGTGAGCCTGCCCAACGGCATCGTCAGCGGGCTGCACGACTTCACGATCTCGGCCTGGGTCAACCCGTCTCAGAACACTGCCTGGTCGCGGGTCTTCGACTTCGGCACCGGCACCAACGACTACATGTTCCTCACGCTCAACGCGGGCGGCGGGCCGCTCCGGTTCGCGATCACCACCACCGGCGGTGGTGGCGAGCAGCAGATCAACGGCACCGGCACGCTCCCGCTGAACACCTGGTCACACGTGGCCGTGACGCTGTCGGGCAACACCGGGACCCTGTATGTCAACGGCCAGCCGGTCGGGACCAACACCGACATGACCCTGACCCCGTCCGACCTTGGCAGCACCAACCAGAACTGGATCGGCCGGTCCCAGTACCCCACCGACCCCTACCTGGCCGGGACCGTGGACGACTTCCAGATCTACGACCGGGCCCTGAGCGCCGCGGAGATTTCCGATCTCGCCAGCGGGCAGCCGGGGGCCGGCGATGTCGCGTCGTACAAGTTCGACGAGACCGGCGGCGCGACCGCCGTCGACTCCTCCGGCAACGGCCGCGACGGCACGATCATCTCGGACCCGGTCGCGCCGAGCACGATGACCGCCTACGAGGCGATCATCTCGCCGGGCGGCACCGGGTCGGACAGCCCCGTCGACGCGACCTGGCAGCAGAGCTATGAGGCCCAGAACGCGACCCTCACCGGCAGCGGCTGGAACATCAATACCGAGGGCACACCGGATAACCTCGGCGGGTTCGCCACCTACGGGGACCATGACGTCGGCGGGCTGCGGACTGGGTCGTCGACGGTCATGACCTTCCACGCGGACGTCCCGAAGACCGGCGACTACCGGCTGTCGGTGTTCGACGGCAGCTACTGCGCCGCCGATGACGTCTCCGGTCCCACCAACGTATTCCTGCGCGTCGACGGCGGCACCGCGCAGCAGGTCTGGCTGCCGTGCGCCTACGCCTGGCCGGTCTGGAACATCGGCGCCACGACCGTGCACCTGACGGCGGGAACGCACGACCTCAGCCTGTCCGACACCGGCGACAACGGGGCCGTGACCAGCGGCGACGCAATCGTCAACAAGATCGACCTGCAGCTCATCGACCCGGCCGTGCAGGACCAGACCGTCTATGAGGCAGAGCAGGCCAGCCTGGACGGCGCCCGCGCCGATTACCGCAGCCAGGGCCAGTCCGGCGCGGGCGCGGCCGATATCGCCCGCGGCCAGAGCGCGACCTTCTGGGTCTACTCCGCCGCCGACGGGTACTCGGACCTGAGCTTCCGCTACCGGAACCCGGGCACCGCCCGCGTCGAGGTGAACGCGCTGCCGCTGGCCGGGCAGCTGACCGGCCGCGGCGCGCCGGGCTGGCTGAACCAGGCCGACCGCGTCTACCTGACGGCGGGCATCAACCAGGTGACGGTCACCGGGACCGGCGGTCAGCTCACGCTGGACAAGCTGACTGTCGCTCCGCTCGCCGACAGCCCGGCCGCCCAGGCGGCCACCACCACCTACCAGGCCGAGAACGGCGCGCTCACCGGCACCGCCGCGGTCGACAACAGCTACAGCCAGGCGAACGGGGGCGTGGTCACGGGCGTGAGCGACGGCGCCGCGAACTCGCTGACGTTCACCGTGCACGCGCCGACGGCGGGCACCTACGACATGACCGTCCGCTACGCCAACAACCAGGGCATCAACGCCAACCACTACAACCCGGACCTGATGACCGCCCCGGCGGACATCAGCGTCGACGGCAGGCCCACCTTCCACTTCAACTTCGCGAACACCTTCGACTGGAACCAGTTCTGGACCGCCACCATCCCGGTGGACCTGCATCCGGGCACCAACACGATCCGTTTCATCGCCAACCAGCAGTACAACTACGACGGCACGACCGTCGGGGTCATCTACTCGGGCAACGATGTCGGCCAGCCGCTCCGTTCCGACACGGCGCCCAACATCGATCAGATCACCCTGGCGCCATTCCAGCTCCGACGCGACTTACGCACCCGGGCGTAGTGATGAACGGACACCCGCGTCGGCGGACCGGCAGGGACACCGCCGCTATCAGCCGATCACTAGCACCAGCCTGCCTCGTACGTGACCGTGCTCGCTGGTGCGATGCGCTTCGGCGATCTCGGTGAGCGGGAAGGTTCGGTCGACAGGAAGCCAGAATCGCCCGGCCTCGATTAGCTCGCCTACCTCCGCGAGTGAGTGGAAGGCGTGGCCGTCGGCGAATCCGTTGCTGAACCGGACGCCGTGCTCCTTCGAACCGTCGAAGTCAGCGAGCGTCACCACGTTCCGCGGGCCGCCGGCCAGGTCGATGAGCTGGGGCAGGACGCCGCTTCCGGCGACATCGAGGGCAGCGTCGACGCCGCCAGGGGCCAGAGCGCGGACCCGCTCGGCCATGCCTTCGCCGTAGGTCACGGGCTCCGCGCCCAGCAGGCCGAGGTAGTCCTGGCTGGCCGCACTGGCGGCGCCGATCACGCGCGCGCCGCGCGCGACGGCGAGCTGGACGGCCGTGCTGCCGATCCCGCCGGAGGCGCCGTTGATGAACAGCGTGTCTCCGCTTTTTACGCCCAGCTGGTCAATCGCGCGCGTGGCCGTCTCGAGTGCGACCGGGAGTCCGGCGGCATCGACGAACCCGAGTGAGGGGGGAATGATCGCGCGAAAGGTCAGCAGGGCCAGCTCGGCTGCGCCGGCGCCGTCGTCGGAGACGCCGAACACGCGATCGCCGGCGGCCACGTCGGTCACGCCTTCGCCGATCTCGTCGACCACCCCGGCGACGTCGCGACCTGTTGTCTGCGGGAGCTGGGCACCGAACCTCAGCGTGCCCGCGCGCAGCTTGGGGTCCGTTGCGCTGATCCCGGCCGCGTGCACAACGATCCGTACCTGACCGGGACCGGGATGCGGGTCGGGAAGATCCACGATCTCCAGGACCTCGGGCCCTCCGAATTGGCGGAATTGTGCTGCCTTCATGATGCTCCTTCCAGCTCGACGCGGACTGGTGCGGCGTCGGTCGCGATTTCGGCTGCGGATCGTCGTAGCAAGGGCGCCACGGCCAGCGCCGCGACGGTCAGGATCGCCGCACCGACCCAGAACGCGACGGTGTAACTGTGCACCGCCGCCTGTGCGACGATCACCCGCGAGGGTGCCGCGCCCGTGGCGTGTGTGGTGATGAAGCTGGCCGCGGCGCTGGTGGCGATGCTGTTGAGCAGAGCGGTGCCGATCGACGCGCCGATCTGCTGAGAGACGTTGATCGTCGCTGACGCCACGCCGGCATCCTCATCGGTGACACCGGAGGTGCCGAGGCTGTAGCAAGGCGCGAAGACCACACCCAGACCCAGCCCGATCAGCAGCAATGACGGCAGCACCGGCGAGGCGTAGCTCGAGTGCAGGCCGATCCTCGTCATCAAGGCCATTCCGGCCGCGGCGAGCAGCAGTCCGGCCGGGACGAGCAGCCGCGGGCTCACGCGGGGCAGCAGAACTGTGCTGGACACGCCGGCGCTGACCAGCACCGTCACGGTGAGCGGCAGAAACGCCAGCCCGGTCCTAATCGGGCTGTAGCCCCGGATCGTCTCCAGGTAGTAGGTGAGGAACAGGAACACGCCGAACAGGCCGATCGAGGCCAGAAGCATGGCGCTGTACGCTCCGCCGCGATTGCGATCCAGGACGACGCGCAGTGGCAGCAGCGGATAGGTCACTCGCCGCTCGGCGATCACGAAGGCGACCAGGAGCACGACGCCGGCCGCGATCGACAAGATTGTCTGGGGATCCGTCCATCCCGCGCTTCCTGACTTCGCCGCCGCGTGGGCAAACCCGTAGACCACCGCGAACAGCCCCAGGCCACCCAGCACCGCACCGGCCCGGTCGAGCCTCTGCCGCGCCCCGGCGATGCGGGAGGACAAGAAGACGACACCGCCGGTGACGACGACGGCGGCGATGGCGACGTTGATGAACATCGTCCAGCGCCAGGTCAGGTACTGGGTCAGCGCGCCGCCGACCAGCAGCCCGACCGTCGCGCCAGCGGTCGCGATACCGCCATAGATCCCGAAGGCCTTGCCGCGCTCGTGCGGGTGCGAGAACGTCGTCGTCAGCAGCGACAGGGCCGCCGGCGCCAGCAACGCTCCAAATGCCCCCTGGGCCACCCGCGCGGCGACCAGCATCGCGAAGCTCTGCGACGCGCCTCCGACAGCGGATGCCACGGCGAAGCCCGTCACGCCGACTAGGAAGAGCCGCCTGCGCCCGAAGATGTCAGCGAGGCGGCCACCGAGCAGCAGCAGGCTGCCGAACGCCAGGGCGTATGCCGTGACGATCCACTGCCGGTCCGCGCTTGAGAAATGCAGCGTGGCCTGGGCATGAGGCAGAGCGATGCTCACGACCGTCGCGTCGAGAGCGACCATCAGCTGTGCGGTAGCCAGGACGGCCAGGACCCACCACCGATGCCCTGGCTGGCCGGCTGTGAGCGGCGGCATCTGAGAGCTGGTCATCATCCGTCCTCAGGCTCCTCGGTCAGGCGATCTCTCTCACGTTGTAAAAATACACATGTTGTAAAGATACGTCAAGATGAAGTTTTGGAGTATCGTTGACCTATGAGCGAGCGAGGCTCCGGCGTTATCGATCCCGAGGAACCCGGCGAGCGCGTCCTTGACGGCGTCATCGCCGAGGAGACGGGCGAGGAGATCATCGACAGCCTGCGCCGCGTGCGGCACGCCGAAGAGCGGCGCTACCGGGCCGAGCATCCCGACGAAGGGCTGCGCGAGCGCAAGCGCCGGCTCACCCGCCATCTCATCTCCGACGCCGCAACCGCGATGTTCGCCAGTCGCGGCTTCGACGCGGTGAAGGTGTCGGAGATCGCCGACCGCGTCAACGTGTCGATGAAGACGCTCTACAACTACTTCCCGACCAAAGAATCGATGGTGCTCGACGACGCCGACGAGCTCATCGAGGGCCTGGCGACCGCGCTGCGCGACCGGCAGGCCGGGATGTCCATCACCGACGCCTTCGTCGGGGCGCTCGAGGCCAACATGTCCGGACTCGACCAGCTCGACGACGAACTGGCCGCCTCCGTCGCCACGACGTTCGCGGCGATGGTCAAGCAGACGCCGGCTCTGCACGCGCACTGGCTGGAGATCCAGGACCGCCTCGCCCGCGTGGCCGCCGAACAGCTCGCCCTGCAGGCGGAGATCGAGCCCGCCGATCCCGAGCCGACGATCGCCGGCTGGGCGCTCGCCGGCCTGGTCCAGGTCGACATGGACTCGCGGGTACGTCACATCCGCGCCGGTCGGCGCGGCGTTCAGCTGCGCGACGCGGTCACCGGCGACATACGCCAGGCCGCGGAACTGCTCGAGAACGGACTGGCATCGCTCAGCCGCAGCACTCAGACTGGCGGGCGCAACGGCCCGGGATAACACCTAGCCCGTGGGCCCCGGCGCACTGAAGGTGCCCTAGGCGACCTTGGCGCGCCGGGCGATGTGCGCGACCCTGCTAGATATGAATACCGAGTTCGAGCTGGGCGGGATCAACCATCTCGCGCTGGTCTCGTCCGACATGCAGCAGACCATCGACTTTTACTCCGGCGTCCTGGGCATGCCTCTGATCAAGACGATCGAATTGCCGGGCGGCATGGGGCAGCACTTCTTCTTCGACTGCGGCGGCGGCGACTGCGTGGCGTTCTTCTGGTTCCCGGACGCGCCGGACGGCGTCCCCGGGGTCTCGGCCCCGCGAAGCCCGGCCCGAGCAGGGCGACCTGCTCAGCGCGGTCGGCTCGATGAACCATGTCGCGTTCCATGTTCCGGCGGACAGGTTCGAGGACTACCGGCGCCGGCTCAGGGCGAAGGGCGTCGAGGTGAGCCCGATCCTCAACCACGATGACAGCCCCTACGGAGTGTCCCGGGAGATGTACGACGGGGTGTTCGTGCGGTCGTTCTACTTCCAGGACCCGGACGGGATCCTCCTGGAGTTCGCCTGCTGGACGCGCACCTTCACCAGCGCGGACGTCTCCCACCAGCCGAAGACCTCGGCCCGACCGGGCCGCCGCGAAGGAGAGGCATGCCGCGCCTGCGTGAGGTCCCCCGCGCCGAGGTCACCGACGAGCGCATCCTCTACTTCTACGACCGCCTGTTCGCGCCGGACCGCGACCCGGCCGTGGACCACGGCACCGCGACCGGCTCGCCGGGTGACTGGTGGACGGTGTTCGCCCAGTCCCCCGACGTGTTCCGGCATGCCGTCCGCGGCTTCGCCCTGTACCGCAGCGCCGACCTGGACCCGGTGCTCCGCGAGCTCGGGCAGTGCCGGGCCGGCTGGGCGCGCGGCAGTCAGTTCGTCTTCTCCCAGCACTGCAAGCAGATGCGGGCGCTGGGCCTGTCGGAGGAGCGGATCCAGTCCATTCCGCACTGGCCGACGGCCGACTGCTACTCACCGCTGGAACGGGCCGTCCTGGCCTACACCGACGCGCTCGTCCTGGACGGCGGCCGGGTGCCGGACGGGGTCTTCGCCCGGCTCCAGCAGCACCTCTCCGATAAGGAGATCCTGCAGCTCACCTACATCACCTGCATGTACGACATGCACGCGACCATCGCGCGGGCGCTGCGGCTGGAGTTCGATGACCGTCCCGAGCCCGTGGTCGAGGTGCCCGCGCCGGAGGGCTACGGCAGCCGTGACATCTCGGCCGACCTCGCCGGTGAGAGGTGATGAATCCGGGCCAGCCGGGCGGCCCGGGCCCTCATGCCCGGCCCGCCCGGCTGCTGGACGTCAGCCGCGGTTGAAGGGAGCGACCAGCGGGTTCGTGCTGGAGTACAGCCCAGCTGAGTTGGGGTACCAGGCCCAGACGTGCATCGTGACCAGGTCCGGGTGCCAGAAGGTGAACCTGGCCCCGGTGTGCGGGGCCCGCTTCGGGCACGTCTTCTGATTCTCGTCCGGGACGAAGGTGCCGTCCCGGTAGTGGCAGGCCGCCGGGAAGGAGCCGAACGTGGCGTTCGGCAGCGGCGGGTTCTTCGGCATCTTCAGGAAGACCCACTCCAGGGCGCCGAGCTGCCACTGATTGCCGTGGTGCTCATAGACCAGGATCTGGGGCCTGCGGATGCTGAAGCCCTGCACCTTCGGGTTCATGAAGTGAAAGCCCATGTTCGGCATCATCTTCGTGATGATCTGGTAGCCGTCGGCCTTGGCCCGGCTCAGGTTGGTGGCGTACTTCGCCGTCGCGAGCCGGGCCGTCGCGAGCTGCTGAGTGAGGTCGGGCCCGGCTGAGGCCATGCTCATCGTCCGGTGTCCGGCCGCCGTCATGTGCGGCGGGTCCGCGGTGGCCGCGTTCCCCGGCGCGGGCATCAGGGCCTTCGTGGGGTAGCCGCCAGGGCCTGGGCCTGGTGGTACGGGCCGGGCCTGGGCGGGCAGTGCTGACACACTCAGTGACAGGCTCGCGGCCAGGGCTACCGCCGCGATGCTGCCGAGCCCCACCATGCGCATTGGTCGCACGGTTTTCTCCTTTCCTAGGATCCT
Source organism: uncultured Actinomycetota bacterium (assembly GCA_963730265.1). Lineage (GTDB taxonomy): Bacteria > Actinomycetota > Actinomycetes > Streptosporangiales > Streptosporangiaceae > DASUBV01. The sequence goes on along the minus strand of CAVSRG010000009.1, from coordinate 501,206 downwards.
TCCTGGACCCGGTAGATGTGATCGGCGACCAGTCCGTGGGCCTCCCGGTGCACGCTGGCCGCGGCCTCCGGCGACGGCGCCTCGACCAGGCAGAACACCCGGCCGGCCGCCCCATCGACCCAGTACCGCAGGTACTGGACGTCGTGGGCGGCCTGCGTCTTCAGGTCGGCGAGGTGGGCGTTGGCGACGTCGTCCATGGCCACGCCGCCGGCGATCTCGTGAACATCCATGAAGAGCGGCACTGGCCGCCTCCCTCCGGTCGTCGGATTAACCGCTACGACCGTAGGCAGCGCAGGCCCGCCCGATGATCAGCAGAAATGCCCGGCTTGAGCCGGGAGATTGCCTAGTTTGGCGGCGCCGATGCCTAGGCGGGCGATGATGCCTACGCGGCGCCGATGCCCATCCGGGCGGCCTCGCGGGCGGCGGCGGTCCGCGAGGAGACCCCGATCTTGGCCAGCACCGCCGAGACGTGGTGGTGAACCGTCCGCTCGGAGATGAACAGCCGCTCGGAGATCTCGCGGTCCGGCAGGCCCTCCGTGAGCAGCGCCAGGACCTCCTGCTCGCGTGCGGTCAGCCCGGCCGGAGCGGTCCGGGTGGCCGGGCGCGGACCGCGCGGGATGGCCCGTACCCCGAGCTCCTTCATCCGCCGCCGGGCCGCGGCCGCGGCGGGCCGGGCGCCTAGGTCATCGAGCGTGCGCAGTGCATCCCTGAGCCCGCCCTCATCGGAGGATCCCAGCCAGGCCAGGGCGGCGTCATACGGGCGGTCCAGCCCGTCCCACGCCGCCGCGGCCCCGGCCCAGTCGCCGGCTGCTTCCCTGGCCATGGGCTCCGGGAGCCCGGGTGGCAGGTCGACGGACTCGCGGGCTCGCGACAGCCAGATGGCCAGCCCGCCCGACGTCCACGCGTCGAGGTGCCCGCGCGCCGTGGCGTAGCCCGACCCGGCCTCGGCGGCCGCGTCCCCGGACCGGCCCGACAGCCAGCTCAGCTCCGCCCGCGCGGCCCGCACGGGGGCGATCCACTCCGGCTCGCCGGTGCCCTCGGCCAGCGACAGCGCCTGGTCCAGCAGCTCGCTGGCGCTCGCGTCGCCGCGGCGACCGCGAATCGTGCCCAGGACCCGGAGCGGGTTCAGGCGGTTCACCGGCGAGATGCCCGGATGGTCGAGCATGCGCGTGCAGATGTGCTCCGCCTCGTCCCATCGTCCGAGCAGCAGCAGCGTATGAGCCCGCCAGCCCAAGAGGCACATGCTGAACACGCCGAGCTCGCGATCCTCGCAGTAGGCCATCCCCTCGGTGTAGTAGCGCCCGGCCTCGTCCAACCGGTGCAGGCCGATCGCTCCTTCCTGCAGGCTGGTGTAGGCGCGTCCGGCCGCCTCCTGCAGGTCGGCGTCCAGCGCGGTCCGAAGGGCCTGCCGGATGGATTCCATCCCGTCCCGGCCGGTAATGATCAGGGTCAGGCCGATCGCGTTCAGGGCGTAGCTGACCACGTCGGGCTGCTGCAGGCGCTCGCCGAGGCCGCGCGCCTTTTCGATCACCTCCAGGGCCGCTTCCCGCCGCCCCCCGAACTGGCTCATCCCGCAGGTGCCCAGCGTCGCGTAGGCCCAGGCCAGCTCAGGGCTGGGCGGCGCGGCCTCCAGGATCTGGACCGCCTCGCGGGCCGCGCGCTCGGATTCGGATCCCCGGCACAGCCGCCAGAGCGTCGTGGACAGCAGCCGGAGATCCTGGCTGACGAGCAGGTCATCGCCCAGCTCGCGGCGGAGGGCGAGGGCGTGGCGCAGGGCCAGTTCGGCCTCGTCCCAGCGATCTAGCAGCGCGTACTCGCCCGCCGCGCCCTCGTGCAGGGCGGCCCTGGCGGGCTGGCCGAGACCATCGGCGAACCGCAGGGCCCGCTCGAACTGCGCCGCGGCCTCACGATGGGCGCCCAGGGCGGCGGAGCGCCGCGCCGCCGCGGGCGCGTGACGCAGCACGGCCCGGTCATCGTCGGCGCCCGCGGCATGGTGGGCGAGCAGCGCCGGGTCGGCGTCGCCGTGCTCTTCCAGCCGGGCCAGCAGCCGGGCGTGCAGCTCGGCCTTGCGGCGCGGCGCGATCGCCGTCTCGACCGCCATCCGGGCCAGCTCGTGCCGGAAGCGCAGGTCGGTCCCGTCGGGAACGAGGATTCCGGTAGCCAGGCACTCATCGGCCGGCGAATCCGGCCCCTCCGTGGCCGAGGACAGCACCGAGGACAGCAGGGCCGCGCCCACCCGTGTCCCGATCACCGCGGCGGCCTCCACCACCCGGCGGGTCGCGGGGCTGGAACGGGCCAGCCGGGCGCCCACCGCATCGCGGACCGTCGGCGGCACCGCCGGCCACCCGGCGTCGAGGATCTCGGTGACGTAGAACGGATTGCCGCCGGTGACCCGGAACAGCTCCCCGGGGTCCACGCCGTGCTCCCCGGCCAGCGTCCCGACCGCGTCCTTCGACAGCGGCGGCAAGCGCATCCGCCGGGTCGCCCGCTGCGTCGCGAGGTCCCCCAGCATCACCCGCAGCGGATGACCGTCGCCCAGTTCCTCATCGCGGTAGGTGGCCAGAATCAGGGTCCGCATCCGGCTGAGCCGCCGTCCGAGGAAGCTCAGCAGGTCGACGGTCGCCTCGTCAGCCCAGTGCAGGTCCTCCATGACCACCACGGTGAAGGCCGCAGGCGAGTCGATCTCGGCCAGGAACGCGCCGAACAGCCGGTCCCGCGGCGCGCCGTCCCGGCACAGGCGGCCCAGCTCCCCGTCCAGCCGGGCGCCGATGTCGAACAGCGGACCGAGCGGCCTGGGCGTCAGCAGGCCATCGCAGGCGCCCCAGAGCCAGCGGGTTCCCCTCGAGCGCTCCTGGAATGCCTCGACCAGCGCCGTCTTGCCGATCCCGGACTCCCCCGACACCAGGACCAGGCGTCCGTCACCGCCCTGCGCCTCGCCGGCGTATTCCGCCAGCGTCTGCAGGAAGGCCGTCCGCTCCAGCAGTTCCACCGCGCAAACCCCCGCTCCCCTTCTGAGGATTGTACGAAAGCTGTCACGGCCACCCCGGCGGTGACGTTCACGCCGGGGTGCTAGGGGTGCTGCGGCCAGGTGTGGACGGGCTCGTTGGCGTGCATGTACTCGATGTAGCGCTGGGTCATCTGCCGCAGCGCCTCCGGCCGCCCGGCCGCCTCGCGCTCGGCGATATCCGTGACCGTGGCCACCTGCCAGGCGGCGCCGGTCTGGCCGGTCAGGCAGCGCTGCTCAATGATGCCCAGCAGGCGATCGGCATGCTCGGCGCCGACGTTCCAGCGGCGCAGGCCGTCGCGGGCCAGCGGCAGCAGGCGACGGAGTACGAGCTCGGCGACGGGCACCTCTCCGAAACCCGGCCAGTACAGGTTCGCGGCCAGGCCGAGGCGCGCCGCCTCGTGCAGGTTGTCGGCGGCGGTCGCGAATGACATCTGAGTCCACACCGGACGCTCGGACTCGGCCAGGGACCGGACCAGCCCGTAGTAGAACGCCGTGTTGGCCATGACGTCCGCGACCGACGGCCCGGCCGGCAGCACCCGGTTCTCAACCCGCAGGTGCGGCCGGCCGTCGACCACCGCGTACACGGGGCGGTTCCAGCGGTAGATCGTCCCGTTGTGCAGGCTCATCTCGGCCAGCTGCGGGATGGCGCCGCCCTCCAGCACGGCCAGCGGGTCCTCGTCCTCGCAGATCGGCAGCAGCGCGGGGAAGTACCGGATGTTCTCCTCGAACAGGTCGAACACCGAGGTGATCCAGCGCTCGCCAAACCACACCCGCGGCCGGACGCCCTGCTCCTTCAGCTCGGCCGGGCGGGTGTCGGTGGCCTGCTCGAACAGGGTGATCCGGCTCTCCTGCCAGAGCTGCCGGCCGAACAGGAACGGGGAGTTCGCGGCCAGCGCGACCTGCACCCCGGCGATCGCCTGGGCGGCGTTCCAGTAGTCCGCGAACTCGTCCGGGCTGACCTGGAGGTGCAGCTGCACGCTGGTGCACGCGGCCTCCGGGGTGATGCTGTCCGCGTGGGTCAGCAGCCGCTCGGCGCCGGCGATCTCGATCCGCATGTCCTCCCCGCGGGCGGCGAAGATCTGCTCGTTGAGCACGCGGTAGCGGGCGTTGGCCGACATGGTCCCCTCATGGACGTCGTCCTTGCCCAGCGTCGGCAGGATGCCGATCATGACCAGGCGGGCGCCCATGCCGCGGGCGGTGTCATCCCCGTGATTCAGGCTGGAGCGGATCTCGCCCTCCAGCTCGGCCAGCGCGTCGCCGTCAAGCTGGCGGGGCGGCACGTTGATCTCCAGGTTGAACTGCCCGACCTCGGTGGCCCAGGCCGGGTCGGCGATCGCGCCGAGCACCTCCGCGTTCCGCATGGACGGCATGCCGGTGGAGTCGACCAGGTTGAGCTCGATCTCCTGGCCGACCAGGGTCGGACGGGTCTCGAACGAGCTCTCCCGCAGCATCGCGGCGAACGCCTCCAGCGAGCGCCACACCTTGTCGCGGTAGACGCGCCGGTCCTCGCCGCTGATCTTGATCGCCTGGATGTCACGACCCATGAGGCCTCGCTCAATAGCGGAGAAGGAGACCAGATACCCCTACACGTTCGCATTTAACGCCGGCCAGCGCCAGCATGACCTGCGCCGACTCACCCCGGCCCGGGTCGGCGGGTCAGGCGCTGGCGCGCAGCCGGGCGCTCTCGTCGCGCACCCACAGGCCGAGCAGACCGCGCAAGTGCGCGATGAACTGATCGTGCTCGTGGGCCGGGTACACCGACCGCACCGTGTCGACCAGCAGATCGTCGAAGCCCGGGCCCGCCACCCAGTCGAGGACGATCTCGTCCACGTGGGCCAGCCGGGTGGCGCAGAAGTCCTGGTAGCGCTCGGACTCGAAGTACCCGTCGGCCAGCGCCCGGTACCCGTCCAGCTTCTCGCCGTAGGAGGCGCCCGGGTCGTCCGCGATCTCGAAGTACTGCTCGGCAGCCATGTCGAACCGGGGCCTGCGTCCGGTGGCCACCACGAACACGCACCACTTGACCAGCGCCCTGATCGCCCAGGGGAAGTAGTAGTGCAGGCTGGTCAGGGCCAGGTCCGGGCAGGCGTTGGCGTAGTCGATGGGGTAGATCTCGCCGTCCTTGACCAGCGTCTCGCAGGAGTTGAGCTCCCAGCGGAAGAACGCGTTGACCAGCCGGCCGATCGTCACCACCTCGGCGCCGGCCTCGGGCGACAGGAAGCTGTGGTCGACCGCGTAGCGCAGGTGCATCGGCTGGTCGGGCTGGAACCGCATCACCATCGTCTCGGCCCCGATCGACAGCGAGCGCGCGAACGCGTCGTAGTCGTCGATCGCCTTCTGCAGGTGCATGAGCATCTCGCCGCTGTGGTCGTAGGCGGCGCGCAGCTCGGCCGGGTTGCGGATGCGCGAGACGCCGCGCCACGCGCCGCCGTCGTAGGGCTTCATGTAGAGCGGGTAGCCGATCCGCTCCGCGATGGCATCGAGGTCGAACGGCTGGTTGTAGCGCGCGGCCGTGTAGGCGTAGCGGGCGTTGTCGACGGGGTTCTTGTACGGCACCAGGACCGTGTCCGGCACCTTGAGCCCCAGCCGCAGCATCGCGCAGTAGGCCGCGTGCTTCTCCATGGACTGGAAGGTGAACGGGCTGTTCAGCAGGTACACGCCGTCCATCAGCGCGATCTTCTTCAGCCATTCCCGCGGGTGGTAGTACCAGTACGCGAGCCGGTCGATGACCAGCTCGTAGCGGGGCCGGTCACGCAGCCCGAACGGCTCGATGGTGATCCGCTCACAGTCGAAGACGTGGCTGGTGCCGCCGGTGCCCGCCACCGGCCCGACCCGCCGCAGGATCTCCTCGAACGCCCGCGGCCAGTCCTCCTCGGTGCCGAGCAGCAGGCCGATCAGGTTCCGTGTCGTCGTCAAGGCGGGCTCCCGTCGTCCTGATCACCTGCTCATGGTGCCCATTCCGGGCGCTTCCTGACAAGGCGACAGGCTCGGGCGCGGTCAGGCGGGCAGCGGCTTATACGAGAAGTGGCTGAAAGTCGCGGTCTCGGGCTGGCGGGCGTTGTTGATAATCCCCAGCCCGAGATACTGGGTCCTGGTGAAGGCGGTGTTCGCGACCGCGCCCATTCTGATCCCGTTGACGTAGATGCTCTGCACGGAACCCTGCGCGACGGCAGTGACGGTGTAGCTGGCTGCTGGGCGGAAGAAGTTGAGATAGAGCCGGGAGACGCCAGTGGCCCCCAGGCGGTCGATGTTGACCGAGTCGTCGCCGCAGATCGCGCTGAGGTAGCGCCCGGCGGCGCTGGCCCGGGTGAAGATGCCCGCACAGCCGTTCAAGCCGCTGCCGAAGACGACCGTCACCGAGACGCGGTAGTTCTCTCGTCCGAAGCCCTGCGGCGGGAGGAATGCGATGTCTCCCTCGAGGCCCACGCCGGGGCGAATGGCGACCTTCAGCCCGGCGGCGGTGCATCTGGTCGTGATCGGTGAGCCGGGCGTCACGGTCCACAGCGCCCCGCGGGCGTCGCAGCCGGGACCGGGAACCGCCGCCGTGTAGGGGGCACTGAGCGCGGCGGCGCTGGCCCTGGTCAGCTGAGGCAGTGCGCTGCCGAAGATCACCAGCGCCGTACCGGTGGCGAGCGCGCCGACGCCGACGATGCCGGCCTGCGCGGCCCCGCGGGTGCGGAGCCGGGACCGCTGCTGGCGCCCGGCGCCCCCGTTCTCCCTGGCCTTCCTGCTCTCCGTGCCCTCCGTGCTCTCCCTGGTCTTCCCGGCCGACTGGCGGGCGGGCCCGGTGATGAACGCCAGCAGGACCAGCGCCGGACCCAGCGTGCTCAGCCCGAGCGTGGTCACCGGGTCGGCGGTCAGATAGCTCGGGGGGCCCGCGCCGTTGCCTGGCGCCTGCAGCGCCCCCAGGTACACCAGAGTCGCGTTCGATACGAGCGTGAAGCCGACGAGCAGCAGGATCCTGCCGTCGCGGGGGTAAGCGGCGGTGTTGGACTTCGGGCCGGTGACGTTGTTACCTGACATCCCGAAAGACCAGAAGACCGTCAGGATGAACAAGGCGGCCAGGGCGTAGTCGGAGTCCGAGCCGACAATGGATATGGCGTGCAGCAGGTCGAGTACCCACCTGACGATCTGCAGTCCGGCCAGCAGGGCCAGCACGCTGGCCAGCTGCGCCGCCGACGCCATGCGCCGGCGCACGAGCAGGCTGATCAGCCAGGCCGCGGTCCCGGCCGCGGCGGTCGCCTGCAGGCCGCTCAGCAGCGAGAAATGATGCCGCGGGAACAGCCCGGGCAGGTGCGCGGCGTGCAGGAATGGCGGCCAGGCGGCAATGACGATCAGCGCCCCGACGATGACCAGCAGCAGTCCCCGGCCCCGCTGCTCGGGTTCGCCGACGCTGCGCTGGGCCAGGAAGAACAGCCCGGCGGTGAGTGCGGCCAGGGCGACCGGGGCGCTGACCAGCCAGTAGAAGCGGCTGTCGAGCTGGGCCGACCAGCCGAGCGCGGCGCGGATGGCCGAGGTGATCGTGGGCAGGATCGAGACATAGACGAACGTGACCACGGCCCCGGTAATGACCGCGCGCGACCTTATCTCGTCCGACCACCCGCCATAGCCGGGGGCCAGCCGGATCAGCACGACGAGTAGTACGGCAGGCACGCCGATGACCGCCAGCTCGGCCAGGACGTGAATGCCGTCGTGGCGTATCACGTTGGCCAGGGTCGCGGCCGCGACCAGCGTCACCAGGCTGGCCAGCAGCCAGCGCGGCCGCTTGCGCCTGGTCCCGGTGACGATCGAGCGGACCCCGATCTCGCCCCACTCCAGCAGGTCCGTGCTGCCCAGCAGGACGACCAGGACCAGGAAGACGGGCAGCAGGACGGCCTGGACACCCAGGTCGCCCAGCAGCGAGCCGGTGCCGACCGCCGTCTGGCCGGCCCGTGCGTACAGCACCCAGATGGCCAGCTCCAGGGCGTAATAGGCGAGCACGAACGCCAGCGCTCCGCGGACAATCCAGGGATGCCAGGGCTGGCCGCCGGGATCTGGCTCCGGCCGGTCCTCGCGCCGGGCGCGCCCGCGCCAGCGCGCTGCCGCCAGGGCGCCGAGCCAGACCCAGAAGGCGGCCAGGACACCTAGCTGGGCCCAGCGCAGCCCGGCGTCCGACAGGTGCGGGTCGATGCTGGTGACGCCCAGCCGGAGGCTGGAGACCGGCGAGTCGGCCAGTACCCAGGTGGCCAGTGCGGCCACCGGCAAGCCCAGGCCGGCCCGGACCCGCAGCGCTCCGGCCAGCCCGAACCAGTACCCGGCCGCCACCGAGACGACCATGAAAACGAATACGGCCAGCGGCACCTGGAACGCGGTGCCCGCCGCGCCCGGTACCGCGCTGTTCACCCGCGGCTGCGGCACCTTCTGCACCGCCATCAAAAGCGCCGCCAGCACAATCTGCCCGATCGCGAGCAGAATGAGTCGCCTCAAGGGGAGTGTGGTCAGGCACTTCGGCCGGATGCGGCGGTCACGAAATGCCGCTCTGAGTCCCGGCTCCTCGTCAGTTTCCTCGTCTTCCTCGTCGCTTTCAGGGCAAGACGAGCTATTTAGTGATTGTTGCGTACTTGGCAGAACTTCCGCCGTAAGAACCGATTCGTCACCTTCTGCCGCCGCCTCGGCATCACTCTCGCCGACGCCGCGCATTTCCATTACTAAGCCCTTCCCGGCTGGTACGGCAGACGAATTCCTGATAATATCAGCCGGCCCGGATAAAGGCTAAGGAAACTAATAGTGAATAAGAGCTTCAGGCACGGGCTTTGGCTGATGGCCCTGAGCGGGCCAATCTTGCTGGCGGCCTGCGGCGGCCACGGCGCAGCCTCTTCGTCCGGCACCGCGTCTTCGGCCGGCGCTACCGCAACGCCCAGCGCCGTCGCGTCAGCCCGCCTGCAGGGAACCGCCACCCAGCGGGTGGAGGCGTGGTTCGTCGACGGCGGGCACGCGGCCCTGACCCGGCTCGCCGACGCGGCCCTCGGCATCGCGCACGCCCAGCACGCCCCGGCCACGCTCGGCGCGGACTGCGCGAAACTCGCCGCCGCCGTGGCCAGCGCGCAGGCCGGCTCCCCAGTTCCGGACGCTGCCGCTCAGGCCTCGTTCTCCCGAGCCCTGTCCGCATTCGCCACCGGCGCGGCGGACTGCCGGACGGGAGCCTCGTCACATGATTCCGCGTTGCTGACCAAGACAGCGGATGCGATCAGCGCGGGGACGACCGATATTCTGCGCTTCGACACGGAGACCGCGGACGCCCAGACCAAGCAGGTGCAGGCCGAGGAAGCCAGCCACTGCAAGCAGCTCTATCAATCCTGGGAGCACGGCTCGGCCCATCCTGAGATCAGCCAGTTCCTTACCGCGCTCAATGCCTTGATGAGCACCGACTCCGGGACCGACCCTTCCGCTACCGCCGCCGCGGCCGAGAAGGCCGCCCGGCCCGCAGCGCAGCTCGCTCGCTTTCCCGTCCCGGTCTGCGCTGACCCCGACGGAACCTTTGCCCAAATCCTTACCACCGTCCGGACCGCGGCGGGCGGTGCCAGTGCCGCGAAGAACCAGTCCTCCTTGACCCGGGCGCTGGCGCCGCTCAAGGGCGTGCCGGCGCTGGAAGCCGGATTTACCGCCGAGGTGAAAACCGCCACCGGTACCTAAAAACCGCCACCGGTACCTAGATGCCGTCCTGCCGGAGCGACAGCGACAGGACGCACAGGTCCTCGACCTGGGTGAATCCGGCGGAGCGGTAGAGCTGGAGCGCGCTGTCGTTGCCGGGCTCGGTCTGGACCGACAGGCGGATGGCGCCAGCGTCGGCAGCCGCCCGGCGAACAGCATCCAGCAGCGCCCGGCCGGCCCCGCGGCGCCGGGCACCAGCCGCCACGTACAGATCCCGCAACTGCCAGAAGCAGCCCAGCCGCTGGGACGCAGGGATGGTGACGGCGGTAGCCAGGCCGGACAGCTCCTCGCCGATGCGGGCGGTGAAGACCATCAGCCGCCCCTGACCAGCGTGCTCGGTCAGCCACGCCAGTGTCTGACTGCCGGCCGCTGGCTGGCCGTAGTGCTGCCGGTACTGGTCGAAGAGGACGGCCACCTCGGTCAGCTGAGCCGCACCTGGCTCACCTAGTGCAGCGACCGTGACCGCGACCATCCGCTCACGCTACAGCGGCTGCCGGGGCCAGTAATCAGGGCGGGGCGCAGCCAACGCCCTAGCCCGGAGCAAATGTTGAAACGTCATAGTCCGCGGCGCCATGGTCCTGCCGCATACTGGTCCGGTGGATCTGGCAGCTGACTCGGTCGGGAAGCAGATCCCGCTTTCCGTCGGCCGCCGCCGGCGACCCCGCGGGCCGAGGTTAGGGGGACCATCCGACCAGGCCCTGCACCGGCTGGCCGGCTGGTACGCGATCGCCCTGCGCCTCGGCGGCGGGGCCTTGTTCACCGCGATTGCCCTGCTGGCCGCGACGAGGCAGGTCTCCGGCTGGTGGCTGGGCGCGCCGCTGACCGCGCTGTGCCTGTGGTCAGCCTTCTTCGCCTGGCGGATCCGGCGGTCCGGGCTGACGCCGGCCGTGGTGCTGGCCGACGCCGCGGTCATCTCGGCGCTGGCGCTGGCCCAGCAGCACCTGGTCCCGGCCGTGCTGATCAAGGACGACACGACCTGGATGCTCCCGCTGGCCTGCACGTCGGTGTATATCCTCCAGATCGCCCTGCGGCCGTGGCTCTCGCTGCCGGCGGCCGCGGTCGTGGTCGTCGCCTACGGGCTCGGCACCGGTCACCCGACCGATGGCTGGCTGCTGGTGGTGGAGACGATCGTCGCCGCCGGGCTGGTGGCGGTGATCCGCGGCGGCGCCCGGCAGGCGGACACGATGGTCGCGGCCAGCCTGGAGAACGAGCGGCAGATCCGGGCCGAGGAAGCGCGGCGCGCGGACGAGCGAGACCAGCACCGCCAGCTGCACGATACGGTCCTGTCGACCCTGACCATGGTCGCGGCCGATGCCTTCGCCGGGCCATCCCCGGCGCTGACCGCGCAGGCGGCCAGAGACCTGCGCGTGCTACAAGGGCTCGAGGGCGCCCCGGCCGCGCCGGACGGGCCCGGTGGGCTGGGCGGGCCCGGCGGGCTGGTGCCGCTGACTGACCTGAGACCGGAGCTGGAGCGGGCCGCGGCCAGCACCGGTGACCTGGCCGTGCGGCTGCACCTGGTCCCGGTCACGCTGCCGTCTCCGGTCGCGGATCAGCTCGTCGCCTGCGTCGGCGAGGCACTGCGCAACGTCGAGCGGCACGCCGGGACCGGCCAGGCGGAAGTGACCGTCACCGGCGGTCCGGGCTGGGCCGTCGTCAAGATCACTGACCGCGGCCGCGGCTTCGACCCGGCCGCCACTCCGCCATCCCGCCGGGGCATCCGCGAGTCGATCACCGGGCGGATGCTGGCGGCCGGCGGCCAGGCCGCGGTCGCCAGTCGTCCCGGCGCGGGCACGACCGTCACCGTGAGCTGGCCGGCATGACCGCCGGGCCGCCGACGGCGCCGACGGCGCTGATGTCCGACCGCTATCAGCGGGCCTTCACCATCGCGGTGGTCTTCCTGGTCGCGGGCTGGCATCTGGCCGGAGCGGGCGGGCAGCTGCTGCATAACCGGCTGGACTACGGCTCGTTCGCCTTCCAGTGCGCCATGTGGCTGGTCATGGCGGTGGCCATCGCCGCCGGGTCGGTCCTCGTGCTGCGCGGAGCGCCGGACTGGCGGGCGGCCTGGACGGTGGCCGTGATCGTGCTGGCCGCCAGCACGGCATCGGCCGTGGCCAGCCCGGCCGGCCAGATGCTGGCGGTCAACTGGGCCTGGGGCAGCGCCGGCTGGGCCGGCGTGCTCGTGCTGCTCCGGCGCCGGTTCTCCGAGCTGGCCTGGTTCCTGGCCGCGGAGGCGGGCGCCACGCTGGGCGTGCAGGTGTGGGACGGTCTGCATCGCATCGACCTGGCCGGGTTCCTCGCCGTGCTGACCTGGTCGACCGGCGCCCAGGTAGCCGTCGCGGCCGGGGTCCGGGCGCTGGATGTCGCCGCCGGTCAGGCCGCCGCGGCGGCGCGGAGTGAGCACGCCGCGCGCGAGCAGGCCGCCACCGCGGAGATCATCCGGGCCGCCCGGCACGCCCGCTTCCTGGCGCTGCAGGAGAGCGCGGCCCCGCTGGTCGCCGAGCTGGCGGCGGGCACGGCTGATCCGGGCGACGCGCAGGTGCGGGTCAGGTGCGCGGTCCAGGCGGCCCGGCTGCGGCGGCTCCTGGCCGAGGGCGACGAGGTACCCGGATCGCTGGTGCACGAGCTGCACGCGAGTGCCGACGTGGCCGAGCGGCGCGGGGTGGCCGTCGAGATCGAGACGGCCGGGCTGCTGCCGCAGGTGCCCGGCCCGGCCCGGCGGGTGATCACTGACGCGGCCATCGCGATCCTGACCGCCGCGCGCTGCCAGGCCCGGATCACCCTGGCCGCGGTGACGGCCGGCATCGCCGTCAGCTTCGTCGCCGATACCGGCGCGGTCGTCCGGCTGCCCGCGGCCGGCGAGGGGGTTGCCATCGAACAGCAGCAAGACGGTGGCATGCTCTGGGCGGAGGCGCGATGGAACAGCGGGTGACGGTGGCGATCATCGAGGATCATCCGGTGGTCACCGAGGGCGTGGCGTCCTGGATCCGGTCCGATCCCGGCCAGCGGGTGCAGCTGGTGCAGACCGCGCGCGACCTGACCGGGCTCAGCTCTGGGCCGCAGCCGCCGGCCGACGTGGTCATCCTCGACCTGGAGCTGTCCGGCGAGCTGGTCACCGCGAAGATACCCGGGCTGGTGGCGGCCGGACACCGGGTGGTGGCCTTCTCCGGGCACAGCGATCCGGCGATCGTGATGGAGACGCTGGACAACGGCGCGCACGCCTACGTGTCCAAGGACGAAGGCCGCGACCATCTGGTCGAGGCCGTGCTGGCGGCGGCCGCCGACCGGCCGTACGTGACCCGGTCGCAGGCCAGGGCGATGCTCGCCGACCAGCGACCGGCCCGGCCCGCGCTGTCGGAGCAGGAGCGGCAGGCGCTGCTGCTGTGGTTCCAGGGCATGTCGAAGGCATCGGTCGGGCGGCGCATGTCGATCAGCGAGAACACCGTCCGGCAGTACATCAGCCGCGCGCGGGCCAAGTACGCGGCCACCGGCCGGACCGCGCCGAGCAAGGACGCGCTGCTCGCCCGCGCCATCGAGGACGGCGTGATCAGGCCGGGCGAGATCGTGCCGTACCAATCATTGGCCCGCGTCCAACCAGGTCACCCCAACCTGGGTGCCCTGGGCCAGTGAATGACCCAGGGCACCCAAGCCCCCTCCCCGGAGTCCCCCCTCCAGGCGTATCGGCCGCCGACCGAGGCCGGTCTGCAGGCCGGGCACCCCAGCGCCATCTGGTCGCAAACTGGCGCACAATCAGCATTCCCCATCGAGGGCGACATGTCATGACGCCCGATCGGGTGACAGGACTGGCTGGCCGGGCATGCCCGCTGATGGCGACAGGAGCGGGCGGTGCGGTTGCGGATGAGCTGGACACCGGTGACCTGGATGGCGGGACTGGCGACCGCGAGCCTGGTCGCGAGCCTGGCTGGCGCGGGATCGGCAGCGGCTTCGCCGGGCGGACCGATCACCGCGGCGCGGGTGGCCGTGACCCGGGAGGCACTGCCAGATCCGGTCGCGGCGTCGCGGCTGCCCGGCGTCAGCGACGCGGGCGCGGCCGGCCGACGGGTCGAGGTAACGGTGCGGTTGTACCTGGCCGGCCGTGACCCGGCGGCCGAGGCGCGGTTCGCCACTGCGGTGTCGACGCCGGGCTCCGGGAGGTACGGGCGGTTCATCAGCCCGGCGCGGTTCGCCGCGCGGTTCGGCCCGACGCGGGCCCAGATGGCGGTGGTGACGGGCTGGGCCAGGTCGGCCGGCCTGCGGGTGACGGGCGTCAACGAGCACTACGTCGCGGCTCGCGGGGCGGCCCCAACTGTGGGGGCGGCGCTGGGAACGCGGCTGGATGCCTACCGGGCCGGAGGCAAGCCGGCCGGATTCGCCCCGGTGAGCGGGATCTCAGTGCCCGCTTCCGTCGGCCGTGACGTGATCGCGGTCCTGGGCCTGGACACGCTGAACGCCAGCCCGGCCGCAGAGCCCGGCAGTGCACAGCCTGGGCGCGCCGCCCGGCTGGCCTGCTCGTCCTGGTGGGGCCAGCGCGTCAGCAACATCCCGCGGGCCGAGGGCAAGACCAAGGCCCCGGACGCGATCTGCGGCTACACGCCGCAACAGCTGCGCTCCGCCTACGGCGTGACCGCGGGCAGCGGCCGGGGGGCGACGATCGCGGTCGTGCTCGACGGGAGCCTGCCGACGATGCGGGCCGACGCGAACCGGTTCTTCGCGCTGCATCATGTCGCCGGATTCGCCCGCGGCCAGTACACCCAGAACTTCGGCCCCGGCTTCGCCAAGTCCTGCGGCGGAAGCGCGGATCTGCCGGAGGAGCCGCTGGACGTGGAGACCGCGCACATCCTCGCCCCGGCCGCCAAGATCGTCTACGTCGGCGTGAACTGCGGCACCTTCGACACCCCGGCGATGGACCAGCATTTCCTCGACGCCGAGACCCGAATCGTCGATCACCACCTGGCCGACGTGGAGACCGACTCGGTCAGCACGATCGAGTCCACGTACCCGGCGGCGATGAAGACGGCCTGGACCAAGGTCCTCGAGCAGGGTGCCGCCGAAGGCGTCGGGTTCAACTTCGACGCCGGCGACGGCGGGGACCTGTCCTCGGTCACCTTCCCGGCCTCCGACCCGTGGGCCACGGGCGTCGGCGCGACCGACCTGGAGATCAGCCGGGCCGGGTCGGTAGCAGGCGAGCTGGGCTGGGGCGACACCGGCACGCTGGAGAACAAGGCCGGAACCGGCTACCTGCAGCGCCCGCCGGGCACCCTGCAGCAGGGGACCACGGGCGGCCGCAGCCTCGTCTTCGCCGAGCCCGCCTACCAGCGCGGCGTCGTCCCGGCATCGCTCGCGACGGCAGGCGGCAAGCGGGCCGCGCACCGGGTGCTCCCCGACATCTCGGCGATCGGCGGGGCCACCACGGGCTGGCTGATCGGCTACCACTCCGGCGGCCGATTCACGCAGGTGACGGAGGCCGGAACCAGCGGCTCATCGCCGGCCATCGCGGCCCTGGAAGCTGACGCCAAGCACGCCGCCGGCCACGCACTGGGCTTCGCGAACCCGCTGCTGTACCGGCTGCGCCGGACCGCCGGGATCCGCGACATCCGCCCGCCGTCGTCTCCGGCCCTGGTCCTGTCGCCCCCCGGTAACTGCGCCGCCGCCGCCGGCGATGCCTGATCACCCAGAGCCTGGACGGCTGGCTGCGCGTCACCCGCGGATTCGACGAGGTCACCGGCATCGGAGCAGCAACAAGCCGGTTCGTCTCCGCCATCCGCCGCTACCTCAGCGTCTACCTAAGCGTCGGCGGGTGAGGCGGAGGCTCGGCGCCTCACCCGCCGACACGCTGGCGGTCAGGGACCCGACCGAGTGATCAGAGCGGTCATCTCGGGTGTCCCGATCCCTGTCGCCAGGTCATAGCCGGGCGTCGTCGGGAACAGGCCGTTGCTGGTCGCCGCCTGCTGCGCCTGCCCGAGGCCGGTGATGTCGTGGAAGTAGCGGCCGGGGGCGGTGTTGAACAGCAGGTACAGCAGCGGATTGATGTTGCCGGTGCGCAGGCCCGTGTAGCTGTCCCGATCGGCGGTGGTGGCGGCCCACAGCGGGGTGGACATGCTGGTCCCGCCGATCATGAACCAGCCTGGTGCGGGCTGATTGTTAGTGAAATTGCAGAAGCTCTCCGGTGTGCTCGCGTTCCCGGTGCAGTACTCGGCGTAGCCCGTGTAGGGGTCGGCGTTGGCCGAGATGTCCGGCGTCTCCCGGCACGGCGTCCCGACGCGGGCCAGCGCGCACTGCGTCGAGCCGTTGCCGCGGGTGCTGTACCGGCTGCTGACACCGGGCCCGAACTGGTAGAACGGGCGGCCCCACCACTGGCTGTTGCCTCCGCCGCCCGCGCCGGCCGGGAGGTCGCTGCACCAGAAGAAACCGCCCTGGTTGTCGTTCGACGGGGCGGGTGGGTTGTTGCTGCACAGGTTGTCGGTGTTCCAGACCGTCTCGGTGCCCTGCGGGTAGGCCGGGTGCGGGCTGGTGCCGGGGTTGTCGGACTCCAGCGACGTGCCGCCGACGCTGGTCACCCACGGCTGGCTCGACGGGTCCTGCACGTCGACGATGTCGGTGCCGTCTGATCGGATGCAGCCGAACGCCCCGTCATCCTGATTGTCGTTGAAGACGCTCTGGCCCTGGAGTGCCATCTGCTCGAACACCACGTTCTCCGACTGCACGTAGGCGGCGGTGACGTCGTTTTCGCAGGCGGAGTAGCTCGAGCTGATCGTGGCCGCGGTGTCGTCACGGGCCATCGCGGTGTACTCGTCCAGCTCGGTCTGGCCGGTGAAGTCGTTCGGCGCGTTGTACACGACGAGCTGCCTGAGGTCCGGCGCGATGGACAGCTCCAGCTCGATGTCGCCGTTCACCTCGAAGTCGGACGCGTACCCGTTGATGTCCGGCGGGCACGTGTCACCGGCCGGGCACTGCGGGCTCAGCGGGCCACCGTCGACGATGTCATCGGCCAGCGGCGGCGTGTACCCAATGCCGTAGAAGGTGTGCGCCCAGGTGGCGATGTCGGAGGGCAGGTAGGCCGACAGCTCGAACACCGCGGCGGTCACGCCAGCGCCCCGGCCCCGCGGGCCGACGTGCGGCGCGTCGTAGATGGAGTTGACCTGAGCCGGCGTCATGCCGCTGCAGGCCGGCGCCGCCCCCGAACCCGTACGGGAAGCTGGTCCCGTTGACCGACGCGAACAGCTCCGCCCTGGTCACGTAAGGCGTCTCGCAGCTGGCTGTGCCGCTGGTCGAGCCGCCGACCGGACGTGTTGCGGAGGCTCGGCCTGCCGGCCAGTGGCGCGGACCGGTACCGCTCCGGCGTGCTCCCGAACCGTGTTGGTCAGGCCGATCACGCCGAGCACGCCGCCCGAGATCGCGGCAGGCAGCCGGACGGCCGATGAGTTGGCGAAGTACTCGACGCCCCGCGCGTCGCGGTAGGTGCTCAGGCGAGTGCGGAAAGCCGCTTCGATCCGCCCCGTCGAGCCGGTGGCCCTGATCAGGAACGGCGAGGCCGACCGGCCCACGCTCAGCCCCTGGCCGCGCAGGTACCGAACGACGGCCGCGCGCTCGGCGAACGGCGGGGCGTACCTGGCGTCGAACTGGCCCCGGCGCAGCCACTGATGGTAGTGGCCGCTGCCCGTGGTGTAGGCCGCCCGCAGTTCGCCGGCCAGCGCGGCCTCGCGCCGGGGCGCCAGTGAGACCTCGATGGACATACGCGGACTCGAGTACGACGCGACGCGCTGGTCGGTGGTCGCCGGACACTGTTCTTGAGCGCCGCAAAACGCGGGCCCGGCGACGCGGATGCCGGTACCGAGCTCAGCCCGGTCGTCAGCACGACGGTGGCCAGCCCAAGGACGGCCACGGCACCGGCCAGTAGGGGACGCGGCAAGGTACGCATGCGAGACATGCGGTCAGGAAAGCTCGGCTCCGGCCGCCGATGGTCGTTTAGCTGCCACACAGCCGAACCCTCGGGCCGAGCCGCAGGCCGACGGCCCGTCGTCACCATCGGGCAGCTGACAGCACCTGACACCTAGGGCGCCCAGAAAAATCTTGAAATTCTTCCCTAACGGCGCTCGGCAGCCCCCGGAACTGTCGTACCCGGCCGATACCGTCAAGGTGTAATCGAAAGCGAGTTCGAGGCCAGGGACGGAGGTCGCCGGATGCCAGCCCCAGCCCCAGCCCCGCCGGCCGCCTCGTTCGCCTCGGTTGATGAGGCCATGGACACGGCCCGCGCGGCGCTCGGCTACCTGGCCGGGGCTGACGCGGCGTCGCTGCCGGCGGTGACCCAGGCCCGGCTGCTGCGGGAGTTCGAGCGGGCTCAGTCCCAGCACACCGCCGGCCGCGCCCGGGTGCTGACCGCGTTCACCGCCCAGGGCGGCTACGCCGACGACGGCCACGGCGGCTCCCATCCGTGGCTGGCCTGGCAGACCCGGGTGACCGCCCAGGCGGCGTCGGGGTCGATCGGGTGGATGCGCCGCCTGGGCGCCCACCCCCGCATCGCCGCCGCCCTGGCCTCGGGGGCGATCACCGAGTCGTATGCCCGCAAGATCTGCGGCTGGACCGACACGCTGCCGTATGCCTACCGCGACAGTGCGGACGAGTTCCTGGCCGAGAAGGCTGCTGAGGGCCTGGACCTGGACGGGCTGTCCCGGCTGGCCGAGCAGATCTACTCCCACCTCGCCCCGCCCGACCGCGACGAAGATGATGATGCCCGGTTCAAGGACCGGTTCTTCCGGCTGACCCGCCTGTTCCAGGGCCACGGCAAAGCCGACGGCGACCTCACCCCCGAATGCCTCGCCGCCGTCAGGAAGTCCTGGACACGCTCGGGAAGAAAGCCGGCCCGGAGGACGACCGGTCGGCCGGGCAGCGCCGCCACGACGCCCTCGAAGAAGCCATGCGCCTCCTCCTCGCCTCGGGCTGCCTGCCGGAACGCGCGGGCCAGGCCGCCCAGGTCCAGCTGCACCTGACCCTCGAGGAGCTGATGGGCATGCCCGGCGCGAGTGACGCGGCCAGCGCCTGGCTCGCCCGCCACCTCGCCACCACAGGGACCGGCGACGGCGACACCAGCCTGACCGGCGCGTCCGCCGGCCACCCGGACACCAGCCAGCCGGGCGGCACCAATCAGCCCGGCACTAACGACACCGGCCCGGCTGACCCGTACCCGGACCACCCCGGCGCCGGCCAGCCCGGCGACGGCAGCCAGCCCGGCCGCGGCCCGGCCTCGGCCAAGCCCGACATCGACGAGCTGATCGGCCCCGACCCCCGTGACCCGTTCGGACGGCCCCGGCCCCGCGCCGCCCGCCGCGCCGCCGCCCGCGCCGGCCAGCCCGGCTGGCTCACCGGCAAGGCCGCCGCCGCCTACACCTGCGACGCGAAGATCGCCCCGATGGTCTGCGGCCACCTCGACCGCAACACCCTGGCCCGCGCCGTCACCGAACTGCTCGCCGGAGACCTCGCCAACCTGATCACCAGCACCGACCCGGCACCCGCCCCCGGCCCCCGCTGCGAATGCGACGAGCACCCGCCCGCACCCCGCGCCACCATTCCCGGCGCCCTGCCCACCACCGCCGCTGGGCAGCCTGCCGCCACCAGCCCGGTCGCGCCCGGCCTCGCCCCGGCATCCGGCACCGCGTCGCTGACCCCCGGCGGCCTGGCCCGCCTCCAGGACACCCTGCTCCGCTATGCCGTCAGCCTGCTGTCCGGCCCCGCCGGGCTGGCCGCCTACCTGCGGACTCAGCTCACCGGAGGGTTCTTCCCGTCACCCAGCCTGCCGCTGGACCTGGGCGAGCCCACCGAGCAAGTCCCCCCGCACCTCCGCCGGGCCGTCATCAAGCGGGACCGGCACTGCTCCTTCCCCGGCTGCGCCGCACCCCCCGTCCGCTGCCACGTGCATCATGTGATCCCCCGCTCCCAGGGCGGACCGACAAGGCTCGACAACCTGACCCTGCTGTGCATGTTTCATCACCTGATCGCGGTTCACCGCTGGGGCTGGACGCTGCAATTGCACGCCGACGGCACCACCACGGCGGTCAGCCCCGACGGGCTCAAGACCCTCCACAGCCACAGCCCGCCGCCCGGCCAAGACACTCTTTGGGCCGACCCGCCATCGCACGGCCCGCCTGCCACCGCCGCCTAAGTCCAGCTAGAGCCTGTCCGGTCGATCATGTGTCGGTAGCGTTCCGGTGTGGCCAGGACCGATGTGCAGGGCCCCGGAGTGTTCCCTGGATGTCTGATTGATCATGGGATGCCGGGGAGCGCGAGGACGCTGATCGGGTCGAGGTGGGCTCGGCGACCGGCTTCGTCACTCCAGCGGGGCAGACAGCCGCGAATGTCAGACCCCGCTATTAGGCTCCCCGCCATGCGGGAACTCATTGACGCCCTGGTCCGGTCCGCCGAACGAGAGGGCATGGAACTCTACGGAGTGCACATCTACCGCCGCGGTGCCGAGCCGGTCGAACGCAGGCTCCGCTCGGACGACCGAGTCGACGTGCGGTCGGTCTCGAAGACCTTTACGTCCGTAGCGCTTGGCATCGCCGAAGCCGAAGGCCGCCTCGCCCTGGACGACCCCGCCCTCAAGTACTACCCCGAGCTAGCCGGGCTCTGCCGCGCCCCGCCTGGACCAGGTCACGCTCCGGCACTTGCTCATGATGACGTCCGGCAGCCCGTACTCCTGGTCCGCCGACGACCCCGTCGTCGTCCCGGACCTAGCCGCTGACTTCTTCGCGACCCCGCTGGCGCACGAGCCCGGCACGTATTTCAGGTACGCCGGCATCGGCCCGTACGTAGCGGCCCGCGCCCTGCGCGCCGCGACCGGCGCCAACGTCCGCGACTACCTGCTGCCCCGCCTCTTCACCCCGCTGGCCATCCACAACCCCCAGTGGCACACCTGCCCCCTCGGCCATCCGGTAGCGGAGAGCGCCCTCTACCTGAGGACGTCCGAACTGGCCCGCTTCGGCCGCCTCCTGCTAGACGAGGGCCGCCACGAAGGCCGCCAGCTGGTCCCCGCCGAATACTGCGCACGAATCGCGACTGAAACCGTCCCGACCGTGAAGGACCCAACAGACGAAGGCTTCCGCCTCTCGGACAGTTACGGCCTCGGCGTCTGGTGCACCCCCGGGGAAAAAACGTACAAAATGGCAGGCCTCTACGGCCAGCTCTGCATAATCTCCCCGGATAAGGAAGCGGTGGTAACCGTAACCGCCCACGTGGAAGGGGGCGGCTCCCAGCGAACCTCTATAACAGCCCTAATAGACGAAGAGATCGTAGCCCGCCTATAAAGGCAAGCGTTCCTCGGATGAAAAAGAATGGCGGCTCGCAGCCCATGGAGCGGCAGGGCCCCGGAGTGTTCCGTGCTTGACCTGGTCGCGACGCGGGCGGATCCGGAGAATGCGCCGTTCAACGTGGTGGTGCGCGGGCAGGGTATCTCCGTCTGGGTGAACGCCGGCCTCGACGCCGAGGTCTTCGATGCGCAGGGCGGGCTGGTGCCTTGCGCGCATCAGCGGCCGGACGGCGTGTTCAAGAGCGCAGCCAGATGACCAGCGCGGCAACCGTCGTCGTGCCGAGGTAGATGTAGCAGCGCTTGTCGTAGCGGGTGGCGACCGCGCGAAACTGCTTGAGCTTGTTGATCGCCCGTTCGACGGTGTTGCGCTTCTTGTAGCGCTCGGCGTCGAAGCCCGGTGGCCGCCCTCCGCGCGATCCTTTGCGCCGGCGGGCGGCCTGGGAGTCGGACTTCTCCGGGATGGTGTGCGAGATACCTCGTCGCCTCAGGTACCGGCGAATGAGGCTGTTGCTGTACGCCTTGTCCGCAGCCACGCTGCCGGGCTTGCGGCGAGGCCGGCCGACGGGCCGGGGAACCCGGATCTTGTCCAACACCGCCTCGAACTGCGTGCAGTCCGCTCGTTGGCCTTCAGTGATGAGCAGCGAGAGCGGTCGGCAGCGTCCGTCCGCGCTCAGGTGGATCTTGGCGGTAAACCCGCCGCGTGAGCGGCCGAGCCCTTCGGCGCCTGCACCACCTCCGCCAGGCGGTCGCACAAGCTCAGCCGGGCTGCTTCGCCCGTCAGTTCGCTGCCTGCGTCCCCTTTTGGAACCGGTGCGGGCGGCGCGATACGGGCGCCGGCGGCGTGCTGACGGGCGCGCACGGTAGTGGAGTCCACCGAGTCTGTCGGATCACCCCGCCCACGCCAGGACAACGAGCAGGACTGCCCAAAGTCACACGATCAACCGGACAGGCTCTAGACGGCCGGGCTGGTGAGGTCGGCTGGCGCACCCGCCCCCGCACCCGCACCATTGGCGGGGGCGGCGCGGGCGCAGCGGTCCAGCCCGGCTAGCGCAGTCCTCTCATCCACTGGGCTACCGATCTGGCGGGCCAGGTCAAGGCCTTGCCGGTAGCAGTGCCCGGCGGCGGACAGATCGCCATGGGCCAGGTGCAGGGCCCCGGTCTCGTTCAGCGCCTCGGCCGCGCCGCCGCGGTCGCCGTTGTCCAGGAAGATGCTCAACGCCTCACCCAGCTGTGCGGCGGCCGCGGGGTAGTCGTGTGTTTCCCGCTGCACCGCCCCGAGGTAGAGCACGGTGCTGGCCCGGCAGTACCGGTGGCCAACGTCCTTCCAGATGCCGAGGGCCCGGACCAGGGCGCTGATGGCGGCGGGGTAGTTCCCGGCCGCCCGCTGCGCGGCGCCTAGTGTCCACAGCGCACAGGCCTCGCCGTTCCGGTCGCCGACGTCGCGGTAGCGGCCCAGGGCCTGCTCGGCGGCCGTGATGGCGGCTGGGTAGTCTCCGGTATCCCGCTGCAGGTCCCCCGTGAGCACGAGGGCCTGGGCGTGATCGCGCTGTCGGCCAAGCTGGCGGGACAGGGTCAGGGCTCGCTGCGCGGCGGCGGCGGCGGACGGGTAGTCGCCGGTCAGCCTCCGTACCGACCCCAGGCTGAGCAGGGCCTTGGTCTCGCCCAGCGGGTCATCTTGCGCCTCGAACACGCTCAGCGCCCGGACCAGCAGGCGGGCGGCAGCGGGATAGTCCCCGGTCAGGCGCTGGGTGTCGGCCAGCAGGACGCTGGCGCTGGCCTCGCCGGGCTGGTCCCCCAGGTCCGCGAACATGGCCAGCGCGCGGGCCGCGGTCTGGGCTGCGGCGGGGAAGTTCGCGGTCAGCCAGTGGGCATGGGCCAGGCTGAGCAGCGCGCGGGCCTGGCCGGGCTGGTCGGCCAGCTCGGCCGCGACCCGGGCGGCCCGGTCATGCCAGGTGACGGCCTCGGCCCAGGGTCCGTCGCGACGCAGCAGCTCGCTGAGTCCGGCGGTCAGCGCGACGACGCGCTCGGGCATCTGCTGCGTGGCGGCGTGGTCCAGGCAGGCCAGCAAGCTGGCCCGCTCCGCGCGCAGCCAGGCCAGGGCATCCTCATCGTCGGTCAGCCGCGGTGCCGACACCGGCGCCGAGGCCGGCCTCTGGCCGCCGCGGGTCGGGGAAGTGATCAGGGCCTGCGCCCGGCCGGCGGCGTGCTGGTAGTAATCCAGCAGTCGCCCCACCGCCGCTTCCTGATCCTCGCTGGTCATCGACTGGCCGGCCCGGTCGCGGGAGTACCGGCGGATCAGGTCGTGCATGCCGTACCGCCGGCAGGCGGTCTCGATCAGCAGCCCCTCGCCGTGCAGCGCGTCCAGCAGCCGCTCCGACTCGATCAGGGGGACGCCGGCCAGGGCCGCGGCCGCGCGGGCATCGAAACTGGTGCCCGGGTGCAGGCCCAGGCAGGCGAAGAACTGCTGCCAGGCGGGCTCCAGGTGAGCCACGGACACCTCGAACGCCGCCGCCACGCTCACCTGCTCCGCCTTCATCGTGAGCGGCTGCGCCCGGGCCTCGGCGGCCAGGTCGGCCAGCGACCACGATCGATGCCGCGCGTAGACCCGCGCCAGCAGGCTCACGGCCAGCGGCAGCGACCCGGCCAGCCGGGTCAGGTCGGCCACTGCTGCCGGGTTGTCGGCCGCGGCCCGAGGGGCCAGGCGGGTGAACATCCGCACCGCCTCGTCGTCCGGCAGGACCTCGGCCAGCACCGGGATGACGGTGCCGGGCAGGTCGGCCAGGTGCCGGCGGCTGGTCACCAGCACCAGGCAGCCGACCGCTCCGGGCAGCAACGGGGTCACCTGCGCGCTGCTGGCCGCGTTGTCCAGCACCAGGACCGCCCGCTGGCCGGCCATCCGGTCCCGCCACATCGCCGCCCGGCCCTCGACATCGGAGGGCATGAACCGGGGATCCGCCCCGGTCGCGGCTAGCAGCCCGGCCAGCACCTCCAGCGCCGTGACCGGCTCCCGGCCCGGGGTATGGCCGTGCAGGTCGGCGAAAAGCTGCCGGTCGGGGAACTGACCCGCGAGCAGGTGCGCGGCATGGACCGCCAGCGCCGTCTTGCCAACGCCCGGCATCCCGCCGATCACCCGGATGGCCACGGGGCCGCCGTCAGCCTCGGCTTCGGCGACCGCGGCGGTGATCAGCCCCAGTTCCGTGTCCCGGCCGGTGAACGCCGCGGTGTCCGGCGGCAGCGACGACCGCACCCCGGCCATCACCGGGCCAGGCACCTGACCGTCGAGGGAGTCCCGGCGGAGCTGCTCCCAGGCGGCCGTCATCAGGCCGTGCCGCCGCCGCCACGCGGCGACCGCTGCCGGATTCCCGCCGGTGCACGCCTCGACGAGCGGCCGCACCATCGTGTCCCAGTCCGGGAGCCGTTTCACCCGCCCGCCCAGCACCGCGTACAGATGCTGACGGCTGACGCCCAGCCGGCCGGCCAGCACCGCCACCGGAATCCGCGACCGCGACCGCAACTGCCGCAGCCCGGCGCAGAAGTCCGCGACCGGCCCGGCGCCGTGCGCCTGGCCCTGAAATCCCCAGACCTCCAGCAGCACGTCATGCTGGCACCGCCACGATGCCAGCGCCGCCGGATCCCCGTCCGTGCAGACCCGCACCAGCGGAGCCACGATCTCGTCCCAGTCCGGAGGGCGTTTCACCCGCCCAGCCAGCACCTCATGCAGATGCTGACGGCTGATGCCCAGCCGGCGCGCCAGCACCGCCACCGGCACCTTCGACCCGGCCCGCAACTGCCGCAGTCCCGCGCAGAAGTCCGCCACCGCCCCTCCGCTGCGCGCCCCGGCCACGGAGCCCTCCGACCCTCAAAAGATCGCGCCTGTCCTGACATGCCTGCAATGACATAGACGCGACGGCACCCGCCGACTAATCGGCCGTGGCCATTAGTCGGCGGGTGCCCAGTTTGGTCAGAAGCGGCCGGCCTTGATGCTGGCCAGCGTCACCCGGGAGACCTGGTAGGTCTCCAGGGACGGCGGCGTCCGCGGCCCCAGGTCCCCGACCCAGGAACTGATCGGCATCCCGGTCCTGGCGCTGATCGTCAGCACCTGCTTGCCCGTGCCGCCGAACACTGCCGGTCCCGCCGTGAGGGTCAGCGTCGCCTGCCCGCCAGTCCTCGAGTTCACGACGGTAACCGCGGGAATGGTCGACACCAGGCGGAGGACGCCCTCCCGGATCTGCGGGTTGCCCCCGGCCCGGCCCAGCGCGATGGTGCAGCCAGTCCAGAGGTAGTTGTTAATGTCCTCTTGCAGGGCCTTTCCGGTGGGCATCTTCAGCGGGGTCTTGATCCCCTTCTCCCGCATCAGGGCGTTCCTGGCCGCGCGCCCTTCTCCCAGATCTTCTTCCGGGCCGCGAAGCTGAGGAAGAAGTCGTTGGGCAGGGCATTGACCATCCGCTTCCGGGCGGTGGCCAGGTCGCCGGTCGCCGCGTAGCGCGCCGCCGCTATCTCGCGGACGTTCGTGCCGTCGGCGAGGTTGGCATGGTGGGCGACCGCCGTCATGAGGGTCTTCTTCTCGTCCCCCGAGTACATGGCGCCGCGGTCGGTGTACAGGCCGTAGCGACCTGCATCAGCTTGCCGCCGATGACCTGCTTGTCGATGACCAGCGACGCGTTGCCCGGCAGCGCGCCGTCACTGGCCTTGATGTGGGCGGCCAGGGTGACCAGCGTGGAGGTCACCACGGCCGCATGGGACGCTGACCCGGCCCGCGCCGACCCGGGCCGCGTCGCGGGCTGCGGCGCCGTAACGGACGTGGCGACGAGCACCGCGGCCGCCACCGCCCCGGCGCCGCCCCCGGCCGCGCCCGCGAGTCGCCGGCGGCGCCGCCGCCGCAGGGCCCGGTGCCCGCGTGCGACATCGGCGGCGACGATGTCCGGCCCGGCCGGTCCCGGCGTGACGGCATGCGGCAGTGCCCGCAGCATGTCCATTACGTCTGGCATATCAATGCTCCTTCGACAGTTAAGTCAGATCGATCAGTATGGCGTTGCGCGCGGGCTGCGGCCGCGCATGCTGCGGGAATGCCTCACGCAGCCGGTCAAGCCCGCGCGCGCTCTGGCTCTTAACGTTTCCCTCGCTGCACCCCATGGCGTCCGCGGCCTCCGCGATGCTGAGCCCTTCGACGTACCGCAGCACGACCGCTGCGCGCATGCCGGCCGGAAGGGTGGCGAGCAGCGCCACCATCGCCGTCGCGTCGCCGCGCTGCGGATCGTCCGCGGCGACGTCCGGCAGCTGTGCCGAGACCTGCTCGCGCCGGCTGAACAGGCTCCGGCGATCGTCCATCGCCGCGTTCACCACACAGCGCCGTGCGTAGGCCGCCGCGGTGTCCGACCGGACCCGCGGCCATGCCAGGTACAGCCTGGTCAGCGCGGTCTGCACGACGTCCTCGGCCTTGGCCAGGTCACCGGAGACCAGCAGCGCCGCCACCCGCACGAGCGCGGCACGCTGGACCATGACGAATTCGGTGAACTCGCGATCTCGATCCGCAGGCCGCCTCACAGGCACCCACCTTTCGTCGTCGACTCCTCACTGAACGCCCACGTGGACACCCCTCATACGGGATCAGCCGCGTCCGCGTTGCACGCCGGGCGCGGCCGTGGTCGTGAGCGTGGTCGGCGTTCCCTTGGCTCAGGCGCTTCAGGTCAGGCGTTGAGGTAGGTCAGCACGGCCAGGACACGGCGGTTGGCCTCCTCGCCGGGGTACAGGTCGAGCTTGGTGAAGATGCCGCTGATGTGCTTGCTGATCGCCTTCTCGGTGACCACCAGCCGGGCGGCGATGCCGGCGTTGCTGTGTCCCTCGGCCATCAGCGCGAGCACCTCGCGCTCCCGGGTGGTGAGCGTGCTCAGCCGCTGGTCCCGGCCCCGGTCACGGCGGGCCAGCAGCTGCGACACGACGTCGGGATCCATGGCGGTGCCGCCGCTGGCCACGGTGCGCACCGCCTCGATGAACCGGTGCACGTCGGAGACCCGGTCCTTGAGCAGGTAGCCCAGGCCGCCCGTGCCCGCGGCGAGCAGCTCCTTCGCGTAGAGCTGCTCGACGTGCTGGGACAGCACCAGCACGGGCAGGCCAGGAATCCGGGCGCGGGCCTGGATCGCCGCCCGCAGGCCCTCGTCGGTGAAGGTCGGCGGCAGCCGCACATCCACGACCGCCACGTCGGGGCGCTGCGTGACCAGCGCGTGCAGCAGCCGGGCCCGCTGTCCACGGCCGCCACGACCTCCATGCCGTAAGCGGTCAGCAGCCGGATCAGGCCGTCCCGCAGGAGGGTCAGATCCTCGCCAAGGACAACTCGCACGGCAGCTCCATCGTCACCTGAGTCGGACCGCCGGCCGGGCTGGTCACCGCGGCCACGCCGTCGAAGGCGTTCAGCCGCCGCTCGATGCCCGCCAGCCCGCCCGCGGCGCGCGGACGGGCACCGCCCGCGCCGTTGTCGCCGACGATCGCGATCAGCCTGCCGTGATCGTATTCCAGCGCCACCCAGGCCCGGCTCGCGCCGCTGTGCTTGACCACGTTGGCCAGCGCCTCGGCGATGGCGAAGTAGGCGGCCGACTCGACCGGCGCGCTGGGCGGCCGGGCAGGTCGATGTCCAGCTCCACGGGCAGCGGCAGGGTGAGCGCCAGGGCACGCACGGCCCCGTCGAGGCCGCGCTCGGCCAGCACCGGCGGGTGGATGCCGCGGACCAGCGCGCGCAGCTCCGACAGCGCCTGGCCGCTGGATGCGCGCGCCTCGGCCAGCAGGGTCAGCGCCAGGTCCGGGTTGTCCCTGACCACCTGCTCCGCGAAGCCGATGTTCATGCCCAGCGCCACCAGCCGGGCCTGCGCGCCGTCGTGCAGGTCGCGCTCGATCCGGCGCAGCTCGGCCGCCGACGCGTCCACCGCGTCCCAGCGCGACTCGGTCAGCTGGCCGACCCTGGCGGCCATCTCGTTCCGGCTCGGGGCCAGCAGCGACGACGCGGCGGCCGCGTGCAGCCTCAGCAGCCACGGTCCCGCGATGACGCAGGCCGGCAGCATGCTCAGGTAGAACAGCTGCAGGACGACGCCGTGTGGCGCAACGCCCGCCCAGCCCCGCACCAGGGTCCCGTAATCGTCCACCGCGGTCCACGTGAAGGCGACCAGCAGGAACGCGGGCAGCAGCCCGAGCACCGCGCTGACCGGCACGTTGACCAGCGTCCACAGCAGGTCCCGCCAGGTCGCCGGGTCGCCGAGGACCCACCGGCAGCGCCGGATCGGCCCGGGCAGCTCGCCGGCCCGGTCGGCCGGCCGGGGCCGGTAGGGCGACGCGATCGGCACCCCGACCAGGCCAGCGCCCAGCGGCGCTGCAGGCCGGCCAGCCGCCGCACCGCCAGCAGGCACTCCGGCGCGAGCACCACCCCGATCCGGCAACAGCAGGAGCAGGCAGGCCAGGGAGGCCCCGAGCAGCGGGAGCCCCGCGACCGCCGTAGCCGCCAGGATCATCCCGCGAACGCAGGTCCGCAGGTGCGCCAGGCCAGCCGCGCGGCCTTGTCACCAGCCTCACTCATCATGTCCCCATTGTGAACACTGGCCGCGGCCAGACTCAGTGGTGCTAGGTCCACCCTTCGACGCCCAGGATCGGCCGGTGCGGGTCGTCCGACGGCAGCCACGCGACGCCGGTGTCGAAGGCGGGACCACCCCGGTCGTAGGTCAGCGCCTTCACGGCCGCCAGCACCGACGGCCGGCTTTCGGTCCGGCGCCAGACCAGGGACCAGGTCCAGTACAGCGCCGGCGCGATGATCGGCCGCTGGACCAGCTCCGGCGGGATGGGTGCCCGCTGGCCCTTGGGCGAGTTGACCAGCCTCGTCGACCATGCCAACACCGCGGTCCCGTCGGCGCTCGCGTCGCTGACCAAGGGCGCCCTCAACGCGGTTACCCGGTCGCTGGCTATCGAGTACGCCGCTCGCGGCGTGCGCGTCAACACGGTGGCGCCGGGCATCATCCGCACCCCGATGCACGCCGAAGAGACCCACGACACCCTCGCCGCGCTGCATCCGGTCGGGCGGATGGGCGACATCGCCGACATCGTCGAGGCGATCGCGTATCTCGAGACCGCTGAGTTCGTGACCGGCGAGATCCTGCACGTCGACGGCGGCCAGAGCGCGGGCCACTGACCGGCGGTTGAAGGAGCTGACGATGGAATTCCTGGTCGACATGGTGACCACCGTGCCGGATGGCACCACGGACGCGGAGGTCGACGCGATCCGGGTCCGGGAGGCGGCGCGATCTCGGCAGCTGGCCGCGCAGGGGCACCTGCTGCGGCTGTGGCGTCCGCCGCTGGACGCCGGCCAGTGGCGTACCTGGGGCCTGTTCCGGGCCGCGGACGCGACCGAGCTGGAGAGCGTGCTGTCGTCTATGCCGCTGCGCGTCTGGCGGCACGACGCGGTGACGCCGCTGACCGCGCACCCGAGCGACCCGGATGGCGCCGGCATCGTCAGCAACCAGGCGACGGGCGACGAGGCGGACCTGCTGGACGCGGTCCTGACCCGGTGGCAGGCCGCGGTCGACGCCCACCAGCCGGAACAGGTCGCCGCGCTGTTCATCACGGACGCGATCTTCCAGGGCCTGCATCCGTACACCGTGGGGCCGGCGGGCGTCGCCGAGTACTACGCCGCCCAGCCGACCGGCATGACCGCGGCGTACAAGCTCCTGCAGACCCGCGCCCTGGGCGATGGCCGGGTGCTCGGCTACTTCACGGTCGACTTCGCCTTCAGCGACCACCCCACCCTGACGGTGTACCTCAGCGTGATCATCCGCCAGGAGGCCGGCGGCTGGCGGATCGCCCACTACCAGGTATCGCGAATTAATTAACAACGAAGGACTACCCATGTCGAATCACTTCAGCGCCGCCAACCTACAGCACCCCGGCGACGATGCCCGCGTCCGGCCGCACGAGGACCTGCTGCCCCGGTTCCCCTACCTGGGCCCGCCCAACTCCTAGCCCTCGCGCGGCCGGCGCAGGATGAGGTGAGCGGGCTTGGGCCAGCTGCCGGTAGGGGTCGGTGGCGCCGAGGCGCTCCTCGACGTCGAGCAGCGCGGCGAGCTGGCCGGGATCGGCCGGTGCGGGCGGGTCGAGCTCAGCCAGGTCGACCGCGACCCGGACGCCGTACCAGCGCACCAGCTCCAGTCCGGACTCGGCCGCCACCTCGGCGAGGTCGTCGATGTTGTCGGCGCGGGCGGGCGCGCCGATCTCGTTGAGATAGCGCCATGTCCCGGCCCTGGGCCTGGGCGCTGGCCCGCTCCTCGAGGGCGGCCAGCGCGGCGGGCCAGTCCTGCCGGGCCGCCGGCCGCCACACCGCCGAGACGGGGGTGCGGACCGCGAGGCACAAGAGGCCGCCGCCGGCGACATAACTCGCCAGCTCGGTGATCGGCCAGCTCGCCGGCAGGTACATGAGCACGCCGAGGCACAGTACGGCGTCGTAGCCGTCGGCCGGGATCGCTGAGTCCGGGATGGCTGAGCCGAGGTCGCCCACGGACCCGGCGGCCACCGTCACCCGTTCCCGGACCTCGGCAGGCTCGTCGTGCAGCGCCACCCGCAGCCGGGCCCGCATGTCCGGATCGGGCTCGACCGCGACCACGCGGTGACCGGCCCGGGCCAGCCGGAGACTCTGCGTCCCCTGGCCGGCCCCGACGTCGAGGACGCGACCCGGCCGGCCGGGCAGATGGTGGCCCAGCTGACGGGTGATGATCTCCTGGCGCACCACGTTGCGCACGTTCCCCAGGCCGTCCAGCCAGCGCTCGCGGGCCACCCCGAACGAGCCCGCCTGGCCAGCCCGGCCCTGGAAGCCGGAAGCACTCTCCACGACGGACCAGCCTAGGCCGGGCTGTTCCTCAGGCCCTGGCCCGGGCGGCGAGCACCTCGGCGGCGGCGCGCTGCCCGGATCGCAGGGCGCCTTCCATCAGGCCGGCCCAGGGGCCGGCGGTGTGCTCGCCGGCGAAGTGGATGCGGCCTGCCGGGGCGGCCAGGATGTCCTGGTCGCCTGGCGCCGCCGTGACGGTGTCGGCCGTGTAGGACTGACCCGCCCATGGGTCATCGTTCCAGGTGGTCAGGACCGCGCGGGCCGGGTCGGTGTCCAGTTCCGGGCACAGCGCCGCGGCCCGTGCCGCCCAGATGGCCGGCCCTCCGCGACGGCCAGGGCGGACAGGCCCGGCTCGGTCCCGGCGAACGCGTGCAGGACCGGCTGAACCTGCCCGGTCCGGTCGGCCGCGGTCCAGGTCCAGAACCGGCCGGGCACGCTCTGCACGGCCGACGGCGGCGCCGCCTTGTTAAGTGGCAAATGAAGCTTGGCGTTGTGGGCCAGCCCGCTGCGCTCCCAGGCGGCCCGCTGGCGGCCGGGCACGCGCGGCCCGATGGGCAGCCGGCGCAGCACCGCCATCGGCACCGCGATGATCGCGGCGTCGCCGGTCACGGTGCCGCCCGCGATGGTCAGCTGGACGCCACGCTGGTCCTGCTGGACGCCCAGGACCGGGCTGGCCAGCCGCACCGCCGGGCCGAGCCGCCGGGCCAGGCCCGTGGCCACCTGCTGATTGCCGCCCGCGACCCGCCAGCTCGGCCGCCAGCCGAACCCGGCGGTGGCGTCCCCGGCCACGGCCGCGGCCAGCCGGCCCGCGCTGACCCCGTCCGTCGTCTCGATCCGGGCCAGGTAGGCGGCCAGGACCGCCGGCGGTCCGGCCCAGCCTGCCGCCACCTCGGCCAGCGAGGCACCCGGCGCGGCGGAGGCCGCCGCCGCGGCCATCCAGGCCGCGCACTCAGCCGTCTGGGCCGCGCTGGCCGGCCCGCCGCCGCGCGGCTCCCGCTCGTAGTACGACATCGCGGTGCCCGCGAGCTCCAGGCCGGTCTCGGCCAGCACCTCGCGCAGCACGTCATAGCCGTCCAGCACGAACTCGGCGCCGCGCTCGATCACCGTCCGCGGATCGCCGGCGACGAGCTCCTGCGACCACACCCGGCCGCCGACCCGGTCACGAGCCTCCAGCACCACGACCTCGCAGCCGCCCTGGCTCAGCCGCCAGGCCGCCATCAGCCCGGCGAAGCCGGCCCCGACCACTACGACTCGCATCCCCGCTCCGGTCATCAGAGGTGCAGGGCGATGCCGCGGCGGGCGGCGAAGCGGTCGAACACAGGCAGGGGAAGCGTGGCCACGACCGCCTCCGGCGTGTGCCCGGACGGATTGTGGAAGGTGACCAGGCCGCCGGCGTGCCCGGTGACCAGCACCAGGTGCCCGCCGGTCCGCGGCGGGTCGCCGCGGGGACGCCGGATCTCCGGGTGCACGGAGGCGATGACCAGCCTTCCTCGGTCCAGTTCGGCCGTCAGCCGGGCGGGATCTAGTTCCGTGATCACGTCGGCGCAAAGGCCGTGCTTGTCCCGTGCGTACTCGGCGAAGGGCCGGTAGATCAGTCCCCGTGGGCGGCCCGGCTCATCGGTGTACGCGCCGTACTCCATGGCGCCGGTGGCCAGCTCGTACAGCGTCGGCGCCACCCCGTCCCTGGCCAGCAGGGCCATCCGGAAGCAGGCCATCCCGCACCAGCGCACGCACCAGGCCGCGTAGGTTTCCCGGTCCGGTGCGCCGCTGTCCCGCCAGCGCGGGTCCTGCGCCCGGGGATGCCCGCCGTAGGTGATGGCCCCGATCAGCGACGGGGACCCGTACTGCACGATGCTGGGGACCGGGAGCCGCATGGCACGCGATCTTATTAGCTACGACACCGGGTCATTCCTCCGGCCGGTCGAGGAACTCGCTGATCATCGGCACGACCCAGTCCGCCCGGCGCTGGAGTCCCTCGTGCGTCGTGCCGGGGATGACGGCGAGCCGGGCCGCAGGGAGGCCGAGCAGGTCACCGGGGATGCCGCCGCCGAGGAGGCGGACCATCTCGACGGCGTGCTCCAGCCGCACGATGTCGTTGTCCGCGACGACCAGCATCACCGGCGCGGCGATCTCCTCGATCTGCCGCGGCGGCCAGTGCTGCGGCTGGCGGTCGAGCTCGAGTGCGCGCGCGACGAGGGTGTCCCACTCCCCCAGGTCGGCGGCGACGTCCTGGTAGGCCCGGTGATACGGGCCCGTCGGGGCCAGCTGGTGCTGGGGTCACTGGTGCTGGGGTCACTGGTGCGGGTGAGCTTCAGGTAGCTCACGCCGTTGTCGTAGAGCGCGCCGCCGGACCGGTCCCAGGTGGCCGGCGCGAGGTGCTCGCCGAACAGCCTCGGTCCTTCGCCGCGGGTGAGCGGATAGACGAACAGGTGCAGCTCGTCGACCAGGCCGTCGGCCAGCAGGGCCCGGACGAGCGTCCCGCTGCCGCTGACGTACAGGCCGTTCGTCCGGTCCTTGAGGGCCTGGATCTTCGCCGGGTCGTAGGCGCCGAGCACCTCCGAGTTCCTCCAGGTCGGGCTGGTCAGCGTCGAGGACACGACGTACTTGGTGCTGTCGTTCATGAACGGCGCGCCCGGATCCTCGTCAGCGGTCCGCACCGACCAGGCCGGCTCGAACATCTCGAACGTGGTGCGGCCCAGCAGCAGCGCGTCGCACGACACCATGCACGCCCCGATCGCCTCGCCCATCCTCGGGTCGAAGCCAAACCCCATCGTCCAGCTCGGCGTGTCGATGACCCCGTCGAGGCTGATGAACTCGTGAACGCGAATCTTGCCCATCTCGCTGTGCTCCTTCCTCACGGCGCCGCGGCGCCGAAGCGTGATCTCAACCTGTTCACGAACGAGACCGAGCGAAATCGACAGCCGCCGGTTTCTCGCATGCACGTGGCCATCCGGGGCACCTGGCCGGGACGCGGACGGCGAGCGCCGGCCGTCCCCCGCCACCCCGAGGAGATGCCCGTGAGGCCGACCCGATGAGCCAGGCCGCCGTCGTGGTCAACCCGACGAAGGTCGGCGACCCCGGCCAGTTCCGGGCGACCGTGCACGAGGCCATGGCCGAGCACGGCTGGGACGAGCCGCTCTGGCTGGAGACTACTTCCGATGACCCCGGCCAGGGTCAGGCCCGGTCCGCCGTGGCGGCCGGGGCCGACCTGGTGCTGGCCTGCGGCGGGGACGGGACGGTGACCGCGTGCGCGGAGGGGGTGGCGGACAGCGGCGTGCCGCTGGGCATCCTGCCGCTGGGCACCGGTAACCTGCTGGCCCGCAACGTGGGGCTGCCCGCGGACCTCGACGGCGCCCTGGCCGTGGCGCTGGGCGGCGGCGAGCAGAAGCTGGACACCGGCACCGCCAACGGCCAGGCCTTCGTCGTGATGGCCGGCCTCGGGCTGGACGCCCAGATGCTGAGCGACACCAGCGAGCCGCTGAAGAACCGGCTGGGCTGGGCCGCCTACGCCCTGTCGGTGCTGCGGCACCTGAACGATCGGCCGATCCGGCTCACCCTGGCCGTCGACCAGGAGCGGCCGGTCCGGCTGCGGGCCAGTGCCGTGATCGTCGGCAACGTCGGCTGGCTGCGCGGCGGCGTCCCGCTGCTGCCCGACGCCCGCCCCGACGACGGGCTGCTGGACGCCGTCGTGCTGACCGCGCGCGGCTGGCCGGCCTGGGCGGTCCTGGCCGCGCGGGTGGTGCTGCGCCGCGAGCCGAGCGACCGGGTGCGCCGCTACCAGTTCCGCGAGCTGCGGCTGCGGCTGAGCCTGGCCGGAGCCCTGGGAACTGGACGGGGAGGTCATGGCGGCGGCCAGGGAGCTGGTGATCACCGCCCGGCCCGGCCAGGCTGAGGCTGCGGATGCCGCGCGAGCGCGAGTAGGCGGCCTCGGGCGGCGGCCCGTTACTCCTCGCCGATGTCGGCCAGGTTCTGGCGCAGCTCGGTGATCAGCGGATCGCCGTCGGGCAGGACGCGCTCCAGCCGGTCCACGGTGTCCCGCAGCAGCGTCCGGGCGTCGCCGTAGCGGCCCAGCTGGCGGTACAGCTGAGCCAGCTTGGCCCGGCTCCGCAGCGTGTCGGGATGTCGGGGTCCGAGCACCCGCTCGAACCCGGCCCAGGCCTGCTCGCAGGCCAGCTCCGCGGCCGCCGGGTGGCCGGTCTTCTGGTAGGCGGTGCCGAGGTCGTTCCGCGCCGCCAGCGTGTCCAGGTGATCGGGCCCGAGGACGCGCTCCCGGTCGGCCACCACCCGCTTGAAGGCCGCGACGGCCTCCTTGGCCCGGTCGCTGGCCAGGTAGGAGCCGGCCAGGCCGTGACGCGTGGTTATCGTCTGCGGATGCCGGGCTCCCTGGGCGCGCTCCCGGTCGGCCAGCGTGCGCCGGTAGAGGGTGATGGCGTCGGCGTGCTGCCCCGCGGCCAGGTAGGCGCCGGCGAGCTCGTCGCGCGCGCCCAGGGTGTCGGCGTGGCCGGGTCCGCAGGCCCGCTCGAAGTCGGGCACCGCGCGTTCGAGGACCGTGATCGCCGCCGGGAACCGGAGCGCCGCCACGAGAGCGTGGGCCAGGCCGCGGCGGGCCTCGATCACGTCCGGGTGATCCGCCCCGAGCTTGCGGGTCAGGCTGTCGATGACCCACTGGAACCACGGAACGGCGTCGTCCGCCCGCCCGGCCGCCAGGTAGGCGTCGGCCAGCCGCTGGCCGGCCAGCAACGTGTCCGGGTGCCCGCCGCCCAGCAGGCGGCGGCCGGTCGTGACCAGATCGCGCCAGTGATCCACCGCGGGTCCCGTCAGTTCCGCGCGATCCAGGCTGTCTCCCGCCCGCATCAGCAGGGGGTGGCAGCCGCCTTCCCACAGCAGGTCTCCGGTGATCCGCCGGAGGGCGGCCACGCAGGATCGCAAGCCGGAGCCGGGCCAGCCGGGCAGCTCCTGCTCCGGCCAGGCCTGGAGCAGCGCGTCCGCGGCCGCGCGCGCCGCCCGGTCCGGCATGCCCCGGGGCATCGCGGCCCGCAGCGCCGCCTGCAGCACGGGGCTGACCCGGACCGTCGACGGCACCGACCTCGGGTCGACGGTCAGCAATCCGGCCTGCTCCAGCGCTATCAGCGCCGCGCCGGCGCGCTCGCGCTGGCCGGGACCTCGCCGCCGTCCGGGAGGAAGCCGCCGGCCGCGGGCGCGGCGAGGACGGTCTGGGGAATGCCGTGCCCGTCCAGCAGCGCGGCCAGGGCCAGGAGCATCTTGGCCGATCCGTCCGGCGACAGCTGGTCCGCCCGGCCGAACAGAACGCCCAGGTCACCGCGGCGGCCGCGGGCCGGGCCAGGGCGCCCCCGGTCAGCTGCTCCCGCCGGCGCACGAAATGACCCAGGTACTCGCCGCACGACAGCGGCGAGCTGGCGACCACCACGCTGGCCTGGGCCAGCGCGACCGGCTCGAAGTCCAGCTCCCGGGCCAGCTCGATCGCACCGAGCCGCTTGTCCGGATCGGCCGCCAGGCGCCCGTTCAGGTAGCTGATTGACTCGCGCACGCTGAACGGCCCGACCGGCACGGCCCGCATGCCCCTGGGGATGGCCGCGGCCTCGGCGGAGGTCACCAGCACCCGGCCGGCCGGGCCGGCCGGCCACAGCCCGTCCAGGTCGGCCGGGTCGGCCAGGTCATCGAGCACCACCAGCCACGAGCGGCTGGTCTCCTCCAGCCAGCTGAGGAACTGGGCGGCGACCGACTCCGAGCTGCAGGCCTGGTCCCGGCCGGTCGCGGCGGCCGTCGCCGCGGCGTAGCCGGACAGCACCGAGGCCCGGCTCGTGGCGTCCATCCAGACCAGGAGATCCACGGCGCCGGACTGCCACAGGGACTCGGCGAAAGCCGCGGCGAGCTGGGTCTTGCCCGACGATCTCAGCCAGTCCAGCGCATCGGGACCGGCCAGCGCGCCCGGGAAGGCGTCCGGGCCCGCCGCCCGGTCGGGAACGAGGGCGACCGCGGCCCCGGCCGGCAGCGCCGCCGTCAGATCGGGAGCGGTCTCCGGCCGGGCGCTGAACCCGTCGGCCAGCGGCGGAACCGCGCCGGACCGAACTGGCCAAGGCGAAGCAGCCATGTTGTTTCCCGCCGTCATCCGGCCTGGCTTACAGCTCCTGATTAAAGACCAGCACGGGACTGGTCCTGGTGAGTGTTTCCTTGCGGAAGAAGGCCGGGGCCGTGACGCGCATGTAGATAAAGCCGGCCAGACCGGCCAGCGCGGCCAGCGCGGCGATGATGAAGATTCCGCCGACCTGCCAGTGCAGGACCGGCACCGTCCACGTGGTGTAGCTGTTGGACGCGATCCAGTCGCTCCGCAGGCTGTAAAAGCCAGCCGCGTACATGATCAGTCCGCCCAGTCCCGGCAGAATGCCGCGCATCCACAGATTCCGGGCGCTGCTGGTCAGCGTGGCCCGGTAATACCAGACACAGGAGAACGCGGTCAGCCCGTAGTAGAACGCGATGTACAGGCCGATCGCGGTGACCGCGTCAGCGATCGGATTGCCGCCGGAAATGAAATTCAGCGGGATGTACAGCGCGATCGAGATCACGCCCATCACCACCGTGGACACCGTCGGGGTCAGGAACCTCGGGTTGATCTTGGCGAATGACTCGGGCAGCGCCCCGTAGGCCGCCATCGACAGCGTCGTGCGCGCCGTCGGCAGGATCGTGGTCTGGGTCGAGGCGGCCGCCGAGCTGAGCACCATGAGGATCAGGAGCCGGGACAGGACGGTGCCGAGCCCGGAAGAACCGAAGATCGCGCCGCCGGTGACCGACAGGACATCGAACTGGTGGGCGGGATTCATCAGCCCGACGCCCTTGGTGCCGATGCCGGAGAACGCCTGCACGGAGATGATCACGATCACGTAGGTGACGAGCAGCAGGACCGTCGAGATGATCCCCGCCCGGCCGGGGGTCCGGGACTTGTCCGCGGTCTCCTCGTTCACCGACAAGGCGGTGTCCCAGCCCCAGTAGATGAACAGCATCAGGACGATCCCGGACACGAAGGCCGAGACCGGCAGGTGCGACGGCAGCAGCCAGTTGAAGCTCAGGTGCAGCGACCCCGGCGGCGGATGGCTGCCGAACACCCGGACCAGCGCCGTGACCGACATGACCAGCAGCAGGACGATCTCGATCGACAGCAGTGCCTTCTGGAAGTTGGCCGAGACCTCAATGCCGCGGTAGCAGATGTAGGTCATCACGACGATCCACAAGATGCCGACCAGCAGCACCCACCCGCCGGAGGCGTTGGCGCCGATCGAGCTGTTCGGTCCCTGGACGAGGAAGAACACGTACTGCCCGGCCACCTGGGCCAGGCTGGCCATGACCAGGACGTCGGCGGCCAGGACGCCCCAGCCGCCGGCCAGCCGGTTCTCGGCCCGAACGCGCGGGCGGCCCAGATGAAGGTGGTCCCGCAGTCGGGATCGGCCTTATTCAGCTCGCTGAAGCCGATCGAGCACAGCAGCATGGGCAGGAAGGCCAGCACGGCGACCAGCGGCGACTTCAGCCCGACGGCGGCCACGACGAAGAACAGCGTCGCGGCCAGGCTGTAGGCCGGGGCGGTCGAGGCCACGCCGATGACCACGCTGGACACCAGGCCAAGAGCACCGGTCTTGAGACCCTTGTCCCGGGGCTCCTTCCCCGGCCGCAGGCCAGGACTCAAGGTAGCCACGACTCGCCCCCCTGTTAGTCATCTAGTCGTGTAGTGATCCAGTCGGGCTGAGAATTCGCCCACTCATGCCCACGGCACGGCTTTTCCGGCGACTGCGGTCACTGCGCTCACTATGGGACAGATAGTAACAGATGGTAATCGCGCTGGTCAGAGCTTCGCTCAGGCCGGGGGTGGCCGTCCCGCCAGGGCTCGATGGGATAGTGGCAGGCGTGACGAAGATCGCGATTCTCGACGACTACATCGGCGTCGCCCTGGAGTACGGTGACTGGTCGGCGCTGCCCGGCGACGCCGAGATCACCGTCTACCGCGAGTCGATACCGCCGGATCGGCTCGTCGACGTGCTCCGCGACTACGAGATCATCGTCATCACCCAGCAGCGGGCGCGCTTCCCCCGGGCGGTGCTCGAGGGCCTGCCCCGGCTGCGACTGATCGTCTGCAACGGCCGGACTAGCAACGTCGTTGACCACCAGGCCCGGATCGAGCGGGGCATCCTGCTCTGCGGCACCGCCGACACCAGCCAGGCGGCCCCGCCGCGTCCCGCCGGGCCGGGGGCATCCGGGGCACCGCGCGGGCTGCCCGCGCCCTCGGAGATGGCCTGGGCGCTGATCTTCGCGGTGGCCAAGCGCACCGGCATCGAGGACCGGGTCATCCGGGCCGGCGGCTGGCAGACCGGGTTCCCGGTCCCGCTGGCCGGAAAGACCCTTGGCCTCCTCGGCGCGGGCCATCTCGGCGGCGCGATGGTCCCGGTGGCCAGGGCGCTCGGCATGGACGTCGTCGCGTGGAGCCAGAACCTCACCCCGGAACGATGCGCCGAGCTCGGCATCGCCCAGGTCACCAAGGACGAGCTGCTCTCGTCCGCCGACATCCTCGGGGTCTTCCTCGTCTTCTCCGAGCGCTCCCGTAACACGCTGCGCGCCGGCGATCTGGCCCGGATGAAGCCGGGCGCCATCCTGGTCAACGTCTCCCGGGGCCCGATCGTCGAGGAGCAGGCCCTCATCGGGGCGCTCCGCTCCGGCCACCTGGCCGGCGCCGGCCTCGATGTCTTCGACCGCGAGCCGCTGCCCGCGGACCACCCCTTCCGATCGCTGGACAACGTCGTCGTCACCCCGCACATCGGCTACGTCACCGAGGACCTCTTCCGCGCCGCCTGGCCGCGCATGGCCCAGGACGTCGCGGCCTACCTGGCCGGATCACCGATCCGCGTGGTCACCGACCCGGCCGACTGCCCGCCCATGGCACCGCCGTAGCCGCTTGCCCGGGGCTAGCCTCTCGCGATGGTGGCGAGGTAGGTACCCGGCAGAGTGGCTCCGGTGGGTGCGTAGAGCCCCATGACCTGATTCTGATAGACGGTGTTCCCGGTCACGGCGCTGCATCCAGCCGGGCACAGGGCGCTGGTCGAGACAGTGACGGAATACCACGTCGCGGGCCCGAAGGATCCGTCGCCGGCGCTGACGGGGACGAAGGCCATCGACGCGTCCTGGGCGGAGCTGATCGCCACCAGGTCGAAGCCGCCGGCCACCGCGGTGATCCCGTCGAAGTGCGTGGCCAGCGCCGGGCGGTTGCCGTAGCTGTAGTACCTCGGCCGTCCGAAGGCGCCGGTGGCCTCGTTGTAGCTCATGAGGAAGGCCTGCTGGAGCCCGCTGGCCGAGGAGCCGCCGGCCAGGGTGTAGTCCGGGCTGGCCGGGCCGCCGTCCTGCCAGATGCCGTACAGCGAGCTGCCGCTCGACATGCTGCCGCCGAGATCGAGCAGCGTCCACCGCTGCGTGGCCAGGTTGTAGATGAAGCCATTGCCCGAGACCAGGCCGCCCGGCACGCTCGGGTTGAGGTCGTAGTTGCCGACCACGAGATCGCCCATGGTGCTGTGCGCGATGGTGTCCATCACGAAGCAGCCGGTCCGGGTGCTGGGACAGGCGCGCGCCCCGCCGACCGTGCTGGTGCCGTCGGCGGGCACGCTGATCGAGGTCCACGATCCGCCCGGGCCGCTCACCGGCCCGAGGTAGACCATGCCCTGGTTGACGACGCCGGACGGGGCGGCTGACGACACGTAGGCCCCGACGGCGCGAACCTGGCCGGCCGGGATGACGGCCGGGTTGGCGGAATGGGTATCGGGACCGTATAAGGTCGCCGACGTCACTCCGGGAAACGGCGGCGTCAGCACCGTTACCGCTGCCCCAGCGGCGCTGCTGAGCTGGCCCTGGTACAGGAACGGGTCGTTCTGAGTGCCGCTTCCGGTCGCCTTCCCGCCGGTCAGGACGACATTCCCGGCCGTCGCCGCCCGGACGCCGGTGACCACCTCGCCGGGGCCCAGGATCGCCGATACCGACAATGCGGCGGTGCCGGGGCGGATGTTCGCGCAGATCAGCGGCCGGAAGAAGATGGTCGGCTGGCCGTTGCTGAGGATGTCGCCGCTGTTGCCCTGGTGGATGTTGAGGTACCAGCCGCGGGCCGGTATCGGCGCGGTGACGTGCGTGAACACCCGGACGGCGTGCACGATCCGGCCCCGGCGGCTGGCCACCAGGTCACGCAGCATGTACTTGACCGGGCCCTGGCTCTGGCAGCTGCCCAGGTGGATGTGGGCCGCGTGCGGCCCCGGCGTGACCCCGCTGGCGGTAACGGTGACGGTGAGCGTCTGGCGGCTGGCGTTGTAGGAGATGGTGGCATGGCCCCGCGGCCTGCCGTAGCTGACGCCGCCGGGGCTGACCTCGACGGCGATCAGCCGGCGCGGCCGCCGGCCCGGGTGGCCCAGCCGGCGCGTCCTGGCGATCGGCTCGGTCGCGACCCGGCTGCTCCCCGTTCCCATGCGGATGACCAGGCGGCTCCCGCGCGGCAGGCGGCCGGCGAAGCCGCTGCGCAGGGTGCTGTCGGCCTGGCCGACGCCGCTGGCCGTGAGCGTGCCGAACCCGATCACCCCGGACCGGCCGGGCCGCACGAGATCGACCCGGTGCGACGAGCCGGGCGTCAGGCCGAACATGTCCGCGTGCACGGTGAGCCGGCCATGGCGGCCGCGACCGAACCTGACCGTTCCGGCCGGCATCGGCCGCAGCGCCAGGACGTCACGGTCCGCGGTGCGCTGACCGGCGGCCGGGCGGGCGGCGGCCGGGCGGGCGGCGTCAGCGTTTCTCGGGCTGGCGCCAGCCTGGCCCGGCCAGGGCCAGGCCTGCCGCCACGGCCAGCGCCGCTGCCGTCGCCGCACTTAAGCAGCTACGCGCGCCGCGATTGGCGAATGCGGTCATGCTCAATTGTCAGGTCCTTTCCCCCGAGTATTCCGGCTCACTCAGCCGGATTCAGACTACAGCGATGCCGGTGATATACCTCGCACGCCGCGACGCGCAGTTAATGAATGTCATCGTCATTGCATTCCGGGCGGGTAATGCAAATCCGCGTAATGACAAATTAGATCGGCGTACTTGATACCTGATACATGGTTGTCATGCTTGCCGCCAGAACGTAACCTAACAGCAGGGGGGCCAGCGAAAGGATAAGAAGGCTCTGAGATGGCCGCTAAGCTGCCCTATATCGTCCGTTGTCCCATGTGTGAATATTTGGACACCTGGATAGTGATATTGTCGGACGATCCCTCCGAAGGCGCTCTGGCACTCCGGGAGAGGCGCACATTCGCTGAAGAATTAGCAGCCGAGCATCCGCATCATCCGAAGCCCAGAGTCTGGCCGGACGCCTCCTGAGATACCGCCGCTCGGTCCCTTCCCCGGCCGGCTTCTGGCCGGGTCTGTCCCGTGTCAGCCCGATCCTTGTGGGTACACAACCGAAGATGTTCTGACGCAGTTGATGGTGGCACGTACGAGGCTGGGCGGCTTGAGGCTTGAGAGGCGGTCATGCGATGCGTCCTGATATCAGACCCGGCGGTATTTTCCCCGATTACTCGCTCCCGGACCACACCGGCACGGTGCGCTCGCTCAGCGAGCTGCAGGGTCGCGATCCGCTGATCCTCACCCTGGCCCGCGGCAACTACTGCCCCAAGGAGCACCAGCAGCACCTCGAGCTGGCCGCCAACTACGCGAAGATCGCCGTGGCCTACACCCAGGTCGCCACCATCGCCACCGACGACCACCACACCCTGCAGGAGTTCCGCGCCTCGGTGGGCGCCCAGTGGACCTTCCTGTCCGATCCGGGCCGGACCGTCCAGCAGGATCTCGACATTCAGGAGTACACCGACCCCGAGCACAACCCGATGATCCCGCACACCCTGGTGCTCAAGCCGGGTCTGGTCGTGCACAGCGTCTACAACGGCTACTGGTTCTGGGGCCGCCCGTCGTTCTACGAGCTATGGGGTGACCTGCGGGCCGCCACCAGCGAGATTCGCCCCGACTGGGATCTGAGCACGCCGGGGCTCCGCGAGGCCTGGGACGCCCAGGACTACTCGAAGTTCCACGGCTGGGACCGGCGCTCCCCGGGGTCGAAGCCGACCTCGTATATCGAACCGAGCACGGGCTGACCACGATGCGCACGCCGGTGTGCGAGCTGCTCGGGATCGAACAGCCGATAGTCCTGGCGCCCATGGTCGCGGTCCCCCGGCTGGCCGCGGCGGTCTCGAATGCCGGCGCGCTCGGCATGCTGACGCTGACGTGGTCAGACGACGTCGGAGCCGTGGTCCGGGAGACAGCGGCGCAGACCGCGCGGCCATTCTGCGGCAACCTCGTTCTCACCGAAGATCGTCACCGTAGCCTTGACCAGGCCCTTGACGCCGGCTTGCGCATCGTCTCGTTTTTCATGGGTGATCCCAGCGGCTACGTCCAGCTCGTGCACGACGCCGGGGGGATCGTCATGCACACGGTCGGTACCGCCGACGAGGCGCGGCGGGCGGTGGCGTCTGGGGTGGACGTGGTTGTCGCGCAGGGCTGGGAGGCCGGCGGGCACGTATGGGGGACCATCGCGACCCTGCCCCTGGTGCCCGCGGTGGTGGACGCGGTGGCGCCGGTGCCGGTGATCGCGGCGGGCGGGATAGGGGACGCCCGCGGTGTCGCGGCGGTGCTCGCCCTGGGTGCCCAGGCCGCGTGGCTGGGGACGCGGTTCCTGCTGGCGCAGGAGATGCCCGTCCACGAGGACTACCGGCGCGCGCTGATAGCCGCAGCCGAGACCGATCCGCAGCGGTACGACAACCTGTACTCGGTCGGGTGGCCCGACTCTCCCCACCGGGCCCTCCGCAACTCAACCGCCGACGCGTGGCAGGCCGCGGGCCGCCCGCCGCTCGCGCAGCGGCCGGGCCAGGGCGACGTGATCGCGCACTTCGCGTCCGGCGAGGCCATCGTGCGCTACGAGCCGGCGCCGCCGATGGTCGGGACGACCGGAGAGATCGAGGCCCTGTCGATGTGGGCCGGGCAGAGCGTCGCCCTCGCGCGACAGACCCAGCCGGCGGCGGACATCGTCGCCGAGCTCGTCTCCCGCCTGTGACGAGGTATACGACGTCATGGCTGACCTGCCTGCCCGGCTCGACCTCGGCCAGCTCGATGACCAGGCCAGCGACCTTCTGAGCGCCGCTCAGCGCGGCGAGCCCGATGCGGTCGCGAGGATCAGCGCGGTCTCCGGCCCGCTCACCTTGCCCTCGGCGCAGCTGGCGCTGGCCCGGGAGTACGGATTCGCCAGCTGGGCCCACCTCACGCTCGAGGTGGAACGCCGC
The DNA here is from genome assembly GCA_963730265.1 of uncultured Actinomycetota bacterium. Lineage (GTDB taxonomy): Bacteria > Actinomycetota > Actinomycetes > Streptosporangiales > Streptosporangiaceae > DASUBV01. Next base: position 457,023 of record CAVSRG010000009.1, on the reverse strand, counting down.
GACATCCTCAACAGCCGCGACCTGTCCCGGCTGGCCCGGCTGCTGGCCGAGCATCCGGAGCTGGCCACGACCAAGATGGAGCGCTGGTCCGACCGCCAGACCGCTGACCCAGTCGGTTACATGGCCATGCTGCGGTTCGACCATGACCGGCTCGGGCTGCCTTCTGAGCTGCCACCGGCGGTGTCCCCAGCGGCACCGCGCTGGACCACGCCGCGGTGTTCGGCATGACCGAGGTCGTGGACGTCCTGGTCGCCGCCGGGGCCAAGATCCACAGCCTGGAGATGGCCGCCGCCGCCGGCGACATCACCGGCTGGCCGCTGGCCCGGTTCACCCACCAGAGCCGGATCAGGGCGCTGGTGTTCGCCGCCGACCACCAGCGGCTGGACGTCATCGACCAGCTCATCGAGGCGGGAACGCCGGTCAACGAGGCCGACGCCGAATGGGGCAGGCTGCCCCTGCACACCGCGGCCGGCAACGGCCGGGCCGCCAGCGTCCGGCGGCTGCTCGCCCACGGCGCCGACCCCAACCTCCGCGACCCCCGCCACCACACGACGCCCCGGCAGGAATGCCAGCGAGAGAACAGCCCGGGACACCGCGAGACCGAGGCCATCCTCGGCCCCGTTACACGTCCAGGATGAACCTGGCCGCCGGGCTCAGGCGGGCCAGGGTCTCCGGGCGGAGATAGGTCTTCTGGTCCGTCTGCTGCGGGCGGTCGCGGCGGGTGAACAGGCCGTGCAGCGCCCGGCGCGGCCGGTCGCTGCGGTTGCCGGTGCCGCCGTGCCACAGGTGGCTGTTGAAGATCACCACCGTGCCGGCCCGGCCGGTGATCTGCACCTCATCGGGGTGCGGCGCGGCCGGATCCGGCATGGCCAGGCGCGGCACCGAGCCGGACCGGTGCGAGCCCGGTACCACCCGGGTGGCGCCGTTGGCGGTGGTGAAATCGTCGAGCAGCCAGATCGAGTTGCATACCTGGTAGCCGCCGGGCGGCACCGGACCGCCCCAGTCGGTGTGCAGGGCCTGCTGGCCGTGCCCCGGCAGCGCGGCGCGGAAGTTGAGCGAGGAGAGCCGGAACTCGCCCAGCACGCCGGCGATGCCGGCCAGCACCCGGGCCTCGGTGAAACAGGGCTCGAACACCGCCCCCTTGTTGACCAGGTCAGCGAGCCGGTCCGTGCCCTTCTCCTGATGCACCTCTCGCCCGGCCCGCTCCCCCTCGGCGGTCAGCAACTCGGCCAGCCGCGTGCGCACCGCCTCCACCTGCGCACCGGACAGCACATCAGGAAGGGCCGCGTACCCGTCGCGGTCGAGAAGATCCCTGGTCTGAGCATCCAGGGCGGTCGCCGTGACGCCGAGCTCGGCCAGCGCGGTCGCCATATCCATGGCCGCCTCCCGCCATCAGCTGCCCCGCCGGGCGAGATCTGCCCCGACGGTCCTGCCCAGCCTAGGCCGCGGGCGGCCTGGCTCACGCTCCGACGGGGCGGGCGATGTTTTAACCCGGAGCCACGGGCACGAGCCAGGTGAGCACGGGCGACTAGGCAGGCCCGGCAGGGAGGCAGGACATGGTGGCGCTGGCGCTGAACCCGCTGAGCTCGACCTCGCTGCTGACCAGCCTGGGCGCGCTCGGCGTCTTCCTGGTGCTGTTTGCCGAGACCGGCCTGCTGGTCGGGTTCTTCCTGCCCGGCGACTCGCTGCTGTTCACAGCCGGACTGCTGTGCACGGCCGCGCCGGGTCATCCGGCCCGCCTGTCGCTGCCGCTGGTCATCGTGGCCGCGGCAGGCGGCGCGATCCTCGGGGCCCAGACCGGGTTTTACCTTGGCCGGACCGGAGGACGCAGGCTGCTGGAGCGCAGCCGCAGCCGCCACCTGCGCGCGAGCGGCGAGCGGGCCGGGGAACTGCTGGCCCGGTACGGGTACGGCAAGGCCATCGTCCTGGCCCGGTTCATCCCGGTCATCCGGACCGTCGTGAACCCGGTGGCCGGGGCGGTCGGCGTGCCCGCCCGTACCTTCACGATCTGGCAGGCCGCCGGCGGGCTGCTGTGGTCGGCCGGGGTCACCCTGGCCGGCTACGCGCTCGGCTCGGCCATCCCGGGCATCGACACCTACCTGCTGCCGGCCATCGCCGTCATCGTCCTCATCTCCTTCATCCCCATCGGCATCGAGCTGCTGCACAGCCGCCGCGCCGCCCGACGCGCCTCCGGGAGTGCCTCCTCCACACCGGACTCAGGGGATCAGCGGGCGGCTTAACGCCGGACGCGGACGACGAGCTTGCCGGTGGCCCGGTCGTGCTCCATGTCGTCGTGGGCCTGCGGCACCTGCTCCAGGCCGTCGTAGACGCGGTCCACGGGGAAGGCCAGCCGGCCGGCCGCGATCGCGTCGAGGATCTCCTGGAGGGCCACGGCAGGCAGGTCGGCGGCGTCGCCGGAGTAGCCCGCCAGGCGCACGCCCCTGGGCAGGTACTCATTCGGGGCGAAGTCCGGCACGATCCACTGGTTGGACAGGCTGCCGCCGAAGCAGGCCGTGCCGTGCACGCGCACCGCGCGCAGCGTGTCGTGCAGGGTCGGCGCCCCGACAAGATCCAGCGCGGCGTCGACCCCGTCCGGGTACAGCTCGCGCACGGCGGGCGCGACCTCGCCGGGGTCGAGCAGGGGGTGGTCGACGCCGTGCTCCTTCAGCAAGGCCAGGCGGTCGGCGCGCCGGGTCGTCGACAGCACCGTGGCGCCGCGCCAGGTGGCCAGCGCCGCGGCGGCCAGGCCCACCGAGGAGGTGCCGCCGCGGATCAGCACGGACTGACCGGGCTGCAGGTCCAGGCCGACGGTCAGCGAGCCGTAGGCGGTCTGCACCATCTCCGGCAGCGCGCCCAGCACCTCCCACGGCAGGTCGGTGTCGACGGGGATGACCTGGGCCAGCGGCACCGACGTGTACTCGGCATAGCCGCCGTCATAGGTGCGGCCCATGTCCCCCATCATCGCGACGACCTTCTGGCCGGGAGCCAGCCCGCTGCCGGCCGGGGCCGCGTCAACGGTGCCGGCGGCCTCTATGCCCGGTACCCGGGGGAAGCTGACGCCCGCGCCCAGGCCCAGCCGGAGCTTCAGCTCCGAGCGGTTGACGCCGAACGCCTCGACGCGGATGCGCACCCAGCCGTCCCGCTCGGGCGGGAGCGGGAGCGTGGTCAGCCGCAGGTTGTCCACCGGGCCGGGGCCCGACAGCCGGATGGCGCGCATCATGGTCGGCGAGGACGTCACGGGCATGCCTTCTTCCCGAGGTAGGAGAGCCGGACTCACACCCTAGCCGCGGGCCAGGGACGCTCCCGCCAATTCAATAGTTGACATTGACTATTCAGTCATGGATAGTCAGTGCTGTACGTCGACTCCGGAAGGGAACACCCGTGAACCTCACTCAGGCCACCGCCACCCTCACCCCGGTCCAGATCCATGCCGATCACGACTCAGTCCGGCGGCTCGGTACCTGGACCACCGCCCGCGCCTTCCAGGTCCGCGCGCGGCGCGGCCAGGTCGTGATCGACCTGCGCTCCCCGCACATCCCGGACGGCGACATCGAGGTCGACCTGGACCTCGACCACGCGACGATCACGCTGCTGGTCGCCGAGGAGACCGTCATCGACCAGTGGGACCTGGCCTGGACCGGCCGGGGGAAGGTCAAGCAGATCTTCCACCACAACCCGGCCGGCACCGGCCGCCGGATCCGGCTGACCGGGCACGCCCGCCACGGCGAGGTCCGGGTCCGCAGCGGCGGGATCGCCCGGCTGTCGGCGATGTGCTCGCGGGAGTACTTCGACGACGCCCGCCGCGCCCGCGCCCACGGCGGCACGCCGACCCTGGACGACCCGGCCCGCAATGCCTGACACCGAGCGCACGGGCAAGCGCAAGGTCGGCAACCTGCTCGCCCTGGCCGTGCTGTCCTACCTGGCCGAGCGGCCCATGCACCCGTACGAGCTGGGGCGCACGCTGCGCGAGCACGGCGACGACCGCAGCATCAAGTTCAACCACGGATCGCTGTACATGGTCATCGGGCAGCTGGCCAGGGCCGGGTTCATCACCGAGCAGGAGACCAGCCGCGCCGGGCAGCGGCCCGAGCGCACCGTGTACGCCCTGACCGACGCCGGCCGCGGCGAGCTGCGGGACTGGCTCGCCGAGCTGGTCGGGCAGCCGCAGCACGAGTACCCGTCCTACGTGGCCGCGCTGTCGCTCATCGGCGCGCTGCCGCCCAGCCAGGTCCTCGAGCTGCTGCGGGCGCGGCTGGCCCGCCTTGCCCGGCAGGAGGCCGAGGCCCGCGGGCTGGTCGAGACTTCCCTGGCCGCCGGGGTGCCCGGGCTCTTCCTGATCGAGGAGGAGTACCGGCTCGCCCTGCTGGCCGCCGACTCGGCCTTCACCAGCCAGCTCATCCAGCGCATCACCGACCCCGCCACCGACTGGACCGGCGCGTGGGCCGGCTTCCACGGCGAGAACACTCCGACCCCCCAGGGAGAATGACATGACCAAAGCCCCGATGGCCAGCGCCTCGAAGACCGCCGCTCAGATGACCACCGGCTCCGTCACCTCACGGGATGGCACCACCATCGGCTACCTGCGGGTCGGCCGCGGCCCCGGCGTGGTGCTGCTGCACGGCAGCATGGAGTCCGCCCGCAGCCACACCCGGCTCGCGCTGGCACTGGCCGACGAATTCACCGTCTACCTGCCCGACCGGCGCGGCCGCGGCATGACCGGCCCGTACCGCCCCGGCCACGGCATCCGCACCGAGGTCGAGGACCTGGACGCCGTCCTGGCCGAGTCCGGCGCGGAGCTGGTCTTCGGGGTCAGCGCCGGCGGCCTGGCCGCGCTCGAGGCCGCGCGCACCCGGCCGGCCATCCGCAAGCTCGCCGTCTACGAGCCCGCGCTGCTGCTGGACGCATCCTGGCCGACCGACTGGATCAGCCGGTTCGATCAGGAGATCGCCCAGGGCAACGTCGCGGCCGCGCTGATCACCAGCATGTACGGATTCGACCTGGCCCCGCCGATCTTCAAGGTCATGCCGCGACGGCTGCTGGAGTCGCTCACGCGCATGGGCATGAACCGCGAGGACAAGAAGGCCGCCACGGACACCGTCACCATGCGCAAGCTCGCTCCGACCGTGCGCTACGAGGGGATGCTCCTCGCCGAGGCGGCCGGCACCATCGACACCTTCGCCGAGATGCCCGCCGACGTGCTCCTCCTCGGCGGCAGCAAGGGCCTGCCCTCCCTCAAGCCGGCCCTCGACGCCCTGGCCCGGACCCTCCCCCGCAGCCGGCGCGTCGAGTTCCCCGGCCTGGACCACGGCGGCTCCAGCGACGCCAGCAGCACGAACCCCGGCGGCGGGAAGCCCGAGATCGTCGCCCAGGAGATCCGCGCCTTCTTCGCCCAGCAATGATCCAGCCCGGTTGACGGGCGGTACCCGGCCAGGGCAGGCTCGCGGGTGGCCGCCCGGCAGTTCTCCGGCTGAGAGCAGGTGTCGTTGATGGCATGTCGTATCAGTGAGCTCGTGCTCGGCTGCCGCGACCCCGAGGTGCTGGCGCGGTTCTGGTGTGAGGTCCTGGACTTCGTCGTGCTCGATCGCGAGGACGGCATGGTCGAGATCGGGCCGCGCGAAGGGTTCGGCGGTCCGCAGCCGACGATCATCCTCAGCCGCCGGGATGAGCCGGAGAAGGGGAAGTCCCGGCTGCACATCGACGTCAACGCCACCGACCGCGATCAGGATGCCGAGCTCGAGCGCCTGCTGCAGCTCGGCGCCCGCCCGGCCGACATCGGTCAGACCGGGCAGGAGTCGTGGCACGTCCTGGCCGACCCGGAAGGCAATGAGTTCTGCCTGCTCAGGGCCCGCCTCGACCCGCTTTGATGCCCGCCGGAGTCAGATCAGCGGGTCAGATCACGCCCGCGGCGGCAGTCCTCCATCTCGCCGTCGCCGAGGCCGAGCAGGCCGCGGTAGACCGTCGTCGTTGTGCTCGCCAAGCGCGGGCCCGGCCGTGCCGGACCGCGCCCGGGGTGGCCGACAGCCGCGGGAACACGTTCTGCATCGGCAGCTCGCCGAACTCCGGGTGGGCCACCGTGACGATGGCCTCGCGGGCGGCGAAATGCGGGTCGGCCAGCATGTCCGCGGCCCGGTAGATGCGCCCGGCGGGCACGCCGCCCGCGTGCAGCCGTGCCAGCAGGTCCTCCGCGTCAGCGGTCGCGGTCCAGGCGGCGATGCAGGTCGTCCAGCTCGGTCCATGGCCGCGCCGCGGGCGCCGTGCGTGGCGTACCGCTCGTCTGTCGGCGAGCCCGGGCTCGCCCATGCCGCGGCCAGCCGCCGAAACACCGAGTCCTGGTTGGCCGCGATAGACCAGGTCGCCGTCGCGGTCGGGTAGACGTTGCTCGGCGCGATGTTCGGCAGCACCGCGCCGGTGCGCTCGCGCTGGTAGCCGGCCACCGCCCACTCGGGAAGCAGCGACTCCATCATCGCCAGCACCGCCTCGTAGATCGCCGAGTCGACCACCTGGCCGCGGCCGGTGCGCTGCCGCGCGTGCAGCGCCACCAGCGTGCCCAGGCGGCGAACGTCGCGGCCAGCGCGTCGCCGAGCGACACGCCGGCCCGGGACCGGCGGCCGGTCCGGCGTCGCCGGTGACGTAGCGGATGCCGCCCATCGCCTCGCCGATGGAGCCGAACCCGGCCCGCGGCGCGTACGGCCCGGTCTGCCCGTAGCCGGTCACCCGGGTGATGACCAGGCCGCGGGTTGTCGCCCACAGCTGCCTCGGGCCGAGGCCCCAGCGCTCCAGCGTGCCCGGCCGGAAGTTCTCCACCAGGACGTCGGCCGTTGGCCAGCCAGCTGGCGGACCAGGGCCTGGCCCTCGCGGGTCGCGCAGATTGACGGTGACCGACTTCTTGTTCCGCGCGACGACCGGCCACCACAGCGACTTGCCGTGCGGCTTCTCCCGGCCCCACTGGCGCATCGGGTCGCCGCTGCCCGGGGTCCTCGACCTTGATCACCTCGGCCCCGAAGTCGCCGAGCAGCTGCCCGCAGAACGGCCCGGCGAGCAGCTGGCCGAGCTCGACCACCCGCAGGTCGTCCAGCGGCAGCCCGGTCATCGCCCGGCCCCCGGCCACTCCCCCGCTCCGCCCGGCTCACGCAGCGATTGCATAAAAAGTCATATTACCTAGGCACTTAACCGGCCATCCAGACAAGAATATATTTAACATATTGACAATTTCCTAACGGCACTCTCGAAGCACACGGGAAAAACACCGGGGCTACGATTTCCTTTGTGGTAGACGAGACCCATGACGTGATTGTGATCGGGACTAGCCAGGGCGGCCGGTTCCTGCCCGTCGACCTGGCCCGGGCAGGCAATAAGGTAGCGCTCGTCGAGCGCGACCACCTCGGCGGCGTGTGCGTGAACACCGGGTGCACTCCGACCAAGACGATGGTCGCCAGTGCGCGGCTCGCTTATCTGGCCCGGCGCGGGGCGGAGTACGGCGTGCGGACCGGCCCGGTATCGGTCGACCTGGCCGCCGTGCGGGAGCGCAAGCGGTCGATGGTCGCGGGCGCGCGGGAGAACTACGCCAGCCGCCTGCCCCAGGACGGGCTCGACCTGATCGAGGGCGAGGCCCATTTCACGGGGCCCAAGGCGGTCGAGATCGCCCTGCGGGACGGCGGGACCAGAGAAATCAGCGCGCCGGTGATCGTCATCGACGCGGGCACCAGGCCCCGGCCGCTGACGATCAGCGGCGCGCCGGATGTCCCCGTCCTGGACTCAATATCGATCATGGAGCTGGGCACCCTCCCGGAGCACCTGATCATCCTGGGCGGCGGCTACATCGGACTTGAGTTCGGGCAGATGTTCCGCCGCTTCGGCAGCGAGGTCACGATCGTCCAGGCCGCTCCCCGCCTCATGATGATCGAGGACGATGACGTCTCCGATGAGGTCGTCGCCATCCTGCGCAAGGACGGAGTCACGGTCCTGACCTCGGCGACGACGGATCAGATCGAGGAGGCAGGCGGCGGTCGGGTCAGGCTGACCGTGCGCACGCCGGACGGCGAGCAGCACCTCGAGGGCTCCCACCTGCTGTCGGCCATCGGCCGCGTGCCCAACACCGAGGCGCTCACGCCGGCGGCGGCCGGCATCCGGCTCGAGCGACCAGGGCTTCATCGAGGTCGATGAGTACCTGGAAACCTCCGTTCCCGACGTCTACGCCATGGGGGACGTCAAGGGCGGCCCGGCCTTCACCCACCTGTCCTACGACGATTACCGGATCATGCGAGCCAACCTGCTCGGCGGCGAGAAGGCCAGCACGCGGGACCGGATGATCCCCTACACCGTGTTCATCGACCCGCAGCTCGGCCGCGTCGGCCTGACCGAACGCCAGGCCAGGGCACAAGGCCGCGCGGTCCGCGTGGCGAAGCTGCCGATGAGCGCTGTCGTCCGGGCCCTGGAGACCGGGGAGACGCGGGGCTTCATGAAAGCCATCGTCGACGCGGATACCCAGCAGATCCTCGGCGCCGCCGTGCTGGGCGCTGAAGGCGGCGAGATCATGACGATCATCCAAGTCGCCATGATGGGCCAGCTCCCCTACACCGCCATGGCGAACGCCATCTTCACGCACCCGCTGCTGGCGGAGGGCCTCAACAGCTTGTTCATGACCCTCGACTCATGACCCTAGATGCGTGACCCTCGAAGCCCATGGGCGCTAGCCGGCCTGGCGCAGCCCCTGCTCGGCGTACTCGGCCAGCAGGTCGCTCATCGAGATGCCACGCCGCCCGGCCTCGGCGGCCAGCCGCTGCGCCAGCTCGGCCGGCAGGACGACGGTCCGGCGTACGTGATCGTCACGCTCCCAGCCCTCGTCACTCAGTTCAGGCATGTGCCCTCCGTTCCGGTTCCGGTGCCCGGGCGCCGTCGACCGCGGTATAGCGGCGAAGGACGCGGTCGCTGAGCAGGCCGAGGCAGCTGAGGTTCGGAAACCCCGGGCCCTGGGCGAGCCCGGCCATGACCGGCAGGTGCAACGGCGGCGTCAGGCCGGCCACCGACAGGTCGACGTCGATCAGGCGCCGCAGGTCGCCGCCGCCCAGCGCGGCCTGGTACCGCGCCGCGGCACCGGGTCCCAGCAGACCCTCGAACCAGCGCCCGTCGAAGCCGATCGCGACGACGACGGCGTCATACGCGACACGCTCACGCTCGTCGCCGTATTCGATGGTCACGATCACGTCGTGCTCGCGCGCCTCGATCGCCGCGGCCCGCCCGGCGAGCGCGCGGAAGCCGCGACTGTGGCTGAGCGCCTCCTCGGCCTGCAGCGAGAAGACCCCGCGATCGGTGCGCTCGAGAAACTCGCGCCGGTGGGTCTCAGCCAGCTGGGGCCAGTCCCCCGGATCGGAGTAGAGCCGGTTCTCGTCATAGCTCTCGCCGCGCGAGTACAGCACTCCCCGCGCGGTCAGCACGTCGATCGTGGAATGCCGGTGCAGGCGCTTCACCAGGTCGACGACGACCGACGCGGCCGTCTCGCCCGCGCCGATGACGCAGACATTCCTGGCCAGGTCACCGCCGAACCTGTGGGCCGCCAGCCAGTAGTCGTGCCCGTCCAGGACGCGGTGGTGATCACGCGGCTGGCCGGGCACCGTGACGGACGGCCCGGCGCCGGTCATGACCAGGCCGTCGGCATCAATCCCGCCGCCCCCGGCCAGCGCGATCTTCCACCGGTCGCCGCCGTCCACCTCCAGGCCGCTGACCACGCCAGAGACGATCTCCGCCCGTGCCGTCTCGGCGACCTCGCGCAGGTAGGCGCTCCACTGGCGGTGCGCCGGGCGCATCCGGCCGCGGTCCACCCAGTCGCTGTAGACGCCGTGCCGGATCAGGTGCCGCTGCCAGCTGTACTGCGCCATCGCCGCGACGACATCGCCGGATGCATCGCCCCAGCTCGCCGGGTACGGGTAGCCGATGTCCTTCTCCGGCGGCGTGCCCAGCGGCATCATGCCGCTGGTGTAACCCTGGCGCCCGCTCCAGTTCCCCGCGACCTCGCTGCGCTCGACCAGCACCACCCGCGGCGCCGTCAGGCCGGCCGCCGCCAGCGCCCGGGCCTTCGCGGCAATCGCGATGCCCTTGGGGCCTGCGCCCACCACCGCCACCGTCGCCACCCAGTGAGGATAACCACCAGACGCCGCCCGTGCCGCTCCGCCCCGAGCCGAACAACTGCTCCCACGCGTGATCCTCGGTAATCTAACTCTAGAAAATAATTGCTAGATTTAACATTCCGGCGTAGCCTGAAGGCAGGCACCGGGAAGCAGCCGCCGAAGCCGCGACACGCCCGGGTCGCCAGGAGCCGACCACGGCACCAACGGCCGCTCCCGCTCCGGAAAGAAGCAGTGCCATGACTGATACACCGGCTCCGTCGGACACCACCGCCACGCTGCCACCCCCCTCGGCCAACGGCTCCGCCCCGCCACCTCGGCCCGCGGCGCCGACCCGGCCGCAGCGGCGTGCGCATACCCGGATCAGCGGCATGCGTACCAGCCTGATCGCGAGCGTCCTCGGGCTCATCGTGGTCATGATCTTCGTCATCCAGAACGCTCACGCGGTCAACATCAGCTTCCTGGGCGCGCACCTGCGCCTGTCGCTGGCCGTGGCGCTATTCCTGGCCGCCATCGCGGGTGCCCTGGTCATGGCGGCCGCCGGAACCGCGCGGATCACCGAGCTGCGGCGGATCATGCGACGCGACCGGCGCCGCGCGAAGGCCTCCTGAGCCAGCGAGCTAATCGCCCACCCACGTACGTCACTGACTAGGAGAAGGTCATGGGCATCATCGCCTGGATCATCCTCGGCCTCGCCGCAGGACTGCTCGCCAACATGCTGATCCCCGGCAAGAGATCACAAGGTCTCATCCTCACCTGCCTGATCGGCGTCGCCGGGGCGCTCGGCGGGGGCTGGGCGGCCACCGCCCTGTTCCACATCCACACGCTGCACGGCTTCTTCAACCTGTCCACCTGGCTCACCGCCATCGCCGGATCAGCCGTCTTGCTGCTCGTCTTCCACCTGTTCAGCGGAAGCAGCGGCAAGTCACGCCGGTACGCGCACCGCTGACGTCAGCTCCGCCAGGGCGGCGGAGCAGGCAGGAGTCCGGATGTCATCGCCCCAGCCAGCGCATCTCAGCAACCATCAGCGCAACACGCTGCGCCAGCTTTTCCAGCATCCCGCCGGGCACAACATCGAATGGCGTGCCGTGCTGTCGCTGCTGGAGGCGGTCGGCTCAGCCGAGGAGCAGCACGGCGGCAAGATCGCCGTCACCATCGCATCCCAGACCGAGTACTTCGAGCCTCCGCGCCACAAAGACATCGACACTCAGGCCGTTGTCAATCTTCGCCAGATGCTGGCCGACGCGGGCTACCGGCCTGACCCCGCAGAGACCAGGGCCGGCAGCTCCCACAGGCGCACCCTCGTACCGCCGAATACCTGACCGTCGATGACGGTGCGGCCGTCGGGGGCCAGCGCCGGCTGCCCGTCCCACGTATTGCGGGCGGCCTCGGTGCCGTCGCGCAGGGCGCCCGATGCGGTGACCGGCCAGGTGAGCACCGTGTCACGGGAGGAGTTATTGGGCATGCCCCGGTCCATCACGATGGTCAGGGCGCGCCCGCCCGGCGCGAAGCCAATGGCGTACGTGGGGACGAAGCAGCCGGGGCAGCCGGTGGGCGCCCCGGTCGTGCTCGCGTCCCCGTCGGGATACAGGGCCCGGCTGACCAGGCTGCGGCGGATGGCCGTCCGGACCGGATGGGCCGCGTGGTCCAGGCTGTACACCAGCACCGTGCCGCTCGTGGTCACCCCGGCCAGCAGCCGGCCGCGGGGCGCGAAGGCCAGCGCCGTGAGCCAGCCCGCGCCCTTGGGGCCGGACACGGTCGCGGCGGGGAAGCCGCGGGCCGGGCGGGCCACGTTCCAGATGGTGATCTGGCCGTTGCCGCTGGCCAGGGCCAGCAGGCGCCCGTCAGGAGAGAACGCGATGTCGCCGTTGGTCACCTTGCCGACGTGTGCGTCCAGCACGGTCAGCAGCCGTGGCCGGGCCGGCTGGGCCACGTCCCACAGGGCCGCGCCCCCGCCGTAGGCGGCGGCCAGGAGCTTGCTGTCCGGCGAGAAGGCCTCGCCCCACAGGGCGTTGGACGAGCCGGCGGACAGCACAGAAAGCAGAGCCGGGTGCCGGGGGTGGGCCACGTCCCACAGCGCGGCCTGGCCATGGAACGACGACGTGGCCACCAGCCGGCCGTCGGGCGCGATGGCCACGGCGACGCCGCCCTCGAAGGCCGACAGGCGCCGCAGCTCGCCGTGCCCCACCGACCAGAGAGTGACGAGCGCGGAGGTAGCCTCTCCGCCGACCTCGGTGGCCAGGAGGCGCTGGTTTGGCGTCACCGCCAGGGCGTTGGCGCCCGAGGTCGGGATGGGCTGCCAGGAAAAATCGGGGAGCCCGCTCACGCGGGCCAGGAAGAACAGGCCGACGAGGACGGCGAACGCGGCCGCCGCCGCGCCGAAGACCTGCGTGAGCCTCCTGACGACCAGCCGGCCCTTCAGGGCCGTCACCGGGTGCTCGACCCGGTAGTCGGGATCCAGGTGGGCGGCCACGGCGCCGCCGGCCAGGGACAGCACCGTCCGGGAACTGGCCTGGTGCTGATCCAGCACATCGAGGATCTCCTCGCGGTAGCGCTGCTGCCAGCGCGGCGGGTAGCACCCGACCACGGCGCGGGACAGCCGGGCGGCCAGGGCCTTGCTCACCACCGGTGCCCCGCCGTCATGGCCAGCAGGAGCAGGATGAACGTGAAGGCGGCCGCCATGAAGCCCAGGACTTCGCGGGCCTGCTTGCTTGGTCGCAGGATCACGGGTCGTTCCACCCCCGTCGACAGGAGGGCACGGTCTACTCAGTACCGTTTACTAATCAGTACTGAATACTGACGAGGCCGTCCGGCCGGCGTCAATCCGCCCGGGCGGATATAGGAGACCCCTATCCGTCGGCGCTCAGGAGCCGGTGCTCTACCGCCGCGCGGGCCTGATCGAAGGGCCTGATGAGGTACTCGCCATGGTTTCCGCCGTGGTGATGCAGGACATCGGCACCCGCGGAGACGGCGGCGCGATTCTCCACGTAGCTGCGGGCGCGCTCGATGCGTGCCCCGATCTCCTCCAGTGCCTCGCGGTCGGCCGGGTGCTCCCGAGCTCCGCAGGCGACGTAGACCGGCGAGGTGTGCGCCATGATCGCGCGCCCCCACTCGTCCCGGTGCCGGGTCAGGTGCTCGGGTCCGCCGCCGTCCACCCGGGCGCAGATCCATCCCGGCTTGTCGATGGTGACGTTCTCGCTGATCCGCAGCTCGTGGGCGCCGGACTCGCTGTCCGCGCGTGGCGATGACCCGTCCGGAGTGCACCAGCTCCAGCCGGAACATCGGGAAGATGCTCACCGCGGTGGCCGCCACGGCGACGATGCCGCCGGCGTCGGGGAGCCGGACGGTGTCCCCGATGCCGGCGCCGTCCGCCGACAGGCTGCAGCAGCGGGCCGCTGCTCATGTAGCTGCGCCCGGCCCGCAAGGCCGCGCACCAGGCGTCGTAGCCGAAGTCGTCGTCGGACCCGAGGCGCGCGTAGGTCCGCGACAGGCCGATCGGGACGCCGTTGGACATCTTGTCGGTGCCTCCGGCGATCGGCAGCCGGAATCCCGCGTTCAGGTACCGGTAGTAGTGCAGGTACATGAGGTCCTGCCCCGACGCCCAGGGACTCGACGGCGTCGGCGCGCCCGGTAGCGATGAGCGTCGCGGGCTCGCCGTCGGGCTGCGGGAGGTGCGGGATGACGACGGTGCCGCCCTGAGCGTGGCAGCGGTCGGCCCAGTCCGACAGCGTCGCGTCGAGGCCGGCACCCATCTCGGCCTCGGCCGGCCCGTCGGTGCACCACGGCATGACCGGCTGCCTCAGCCCGAGCAGGCTCAGGTGGCCGAGGAAGTGCTGGCGGTTCTCCTGCGAGGTGAACAGGACTCGTCTTGCCGTCGTCGCTGGTGACCGGGCGGCCGAGGAAGTCCTCGATGTTGGTGAACAGGCTGCCCCACTGCGACTGCAGCAGGTGCACCACCGACACGCCCTCGGCCGCGGCCTCCTTCAGCCCGCCGAAGCTGGAGACGAAGTGCACGTGGGTGTCACCGCTGTACCAGCCGTCCCTGGCCGGGTCGAACAGCCGCCTGACCCGCAGCGTCAGCTCCCGGGTGTCGTCACCGACCGGCACGATCGCGTCCAGCGGCTGGTAGTCGAACCCGCGCGTCACCCGGGCGCGCACCTGGCCCCGGGGCAGCCAGCCCTCGCAGGCGCCGTCCACGTAGGCGTAGGTAGTGCGGCCGAGCCGCACGTCGGCGCCGACGTCGATGTGCCAGCTGCCCAGGTCGCTGTTGACGTGGTGATGGTGCCCGTGCGGCTGGTAGGGCACCCCGTCGGGTGAGCTGAAGTGCACCCGGCAGGGCACCGGCTCGCCGGTCGCGTCATCGACGATCGTCGTGCGGACCCAGTTGCGGCCCAGCTCGGTCACCCGCAGCCCGGCCACCCCGGCCGACTCGTTCGCGCGCAGGTCCGACCATCGTGCCTGCGCCACCGGCTGCCCGCCCGCGAGCAGGCGTACCGTGCCCGAGCCAGTCGAGGACACCCGGGCGTAGACGCCGGCCACCTCGGCGCCGGGCGCATCTCCCCACGCCGAGAACGGATCACCCGCCGTCCGGCTGCCTGACCAGCGGTGTCGTGTAGCCTGACGGTGCCGCGGTCGACCTCCAGCGCCAGGTCCGAGCCGTCGCCGCTGTAATCGGCCGGCGGATCGGCCACCACGGCGCGGGCGGGCCCGGGCTGCAGCGGGTGCTCGTCGGCAAATCCCCAGGCACAGGCCGCCGACCTCGACCACTGCCTCTCGTCGCCTCGATCTCGATCCGGACCAGATCGTGCTCCGGGCGGGGATTGACCCACGACCACAGGTAATAGCGCCACCCGCCCGGCCCGACCCACACTCCCCACCGGCCCGCCTCGACGACCTCCGTCTGCCGGAAGCCCGCATCCTCGAAGGCGCCATGCTCCCGGTCCGGCAAGGCTGTCCGACTGATCGGGAACCGCCAGGCTCGGCCGGTGGCCCCACTCACGCCGGGCACACTCGCGACCTCGAACCCCTCGCGGATCGGGACGGCCGCAGGTCGCGCCATCCGAGAACACGAACGTGTACACCGCGTTCTCCCGGCCCACGGGCGCGAACCTCGCCGCCACGCCGTCGCGCGTCCGGTGCGCGAACGTGACCGTCCTGACCGGGACCGGCCCGGACGCTACCGGCACCGTCACGGAGTGCCCCGGTGCCACGCGCAGCAGGCGGGTCTGGCCGTCACGCTCCGCGAAGACGAACGGCAGCCCCCGCAGCACCGACCTCCCGCGCCACGCCTCGATGCCCGGCATCTCGATGTCGTCATCAGCATTGACAAACGGCGTCAGATCGATCGCCTCGTATTCCAAAGTCATGGCCGCACGATAGCCGCGGCCGCTGACACCGGCGGATGACCCACGTCGCCAGTGTCGGAACTCGCACGTTCTCGCCAAGTCGGTAACCCACCGATACCGGAAGTTGTACAGTGCGTCAGATTCGCCCGTGGATGCCCCTAACTCCGAGTAGGCCGTCAGTGACCGACCGACTGAGCGACATAAACCGAACCTGGACGGCACTGCGCCGAAGGGCGGACCGCTCGCCGGACCATGAACGACTGCATGACGCCTTCGTCGAAGCTGACTATTTCCCGCCCGCATCTGAGCCCGACTCGATGGTCTTGTTCGGTCGAAGAGGCACGGGCAAGACACACACCCTGCTCGAGCTCGATCATGTGGTCCGCGCTGACGGAGATATTCCCGTCTATATTGACATGAGGCGGCTGGGCTCTAACTCGGGCATCTACGACAACCCGGAGATGCCTTTTCCGACGCGAGCGAGCCGTCTGCTGGTTGACCTGATAGAGGTGGTTCACGAGAATCTGTTTCAGCTCAGCCTCTCCGACAGCAACGCCGCCCTCGATCTGGCCAAGCTCGGGCCCGCCCTGGACGACCTGGGCGAAGCGAGCACTCAGATACAGGTAAATGGCACGATCTCGATAACCCACGGCAGCGGAGCCAAGGTAAGCCGCTCTACCTCCAAGCGGGCGGCGGCCCGCCTGGCCCGCGAGAAGCCCGGGCTGGAGCTTGCTACGGCCAGTTCGCAAGACAAGACCGAGGAGAACAGCCTGGCGCTGACGCGCGAGGGGGTCGAGGAGTTCTACATTCACCTCGGCTCGCTGGAGGGGGCGGTCGACCGCGTATGCGGCGCGCTGGACGGGAGGTCTCTCTGGCTGCTCATCGACGAGTGGTCGGAGGCCATTCCCTACGAGCTCCAGCCCGTTCTGGCTGACATGCTGCGGCGGACGTTCATGCGCTTTCCGTACGTGACGGTCAAGATCATGGCGATCGAGCATCGCTCGAACTTCCGGGAGCCAACCGGGCGGGGCGGGTACGTTGGCCTCGAGCTAGGAGCGGATACCGCAGAGACCGTC
The DNA here is from genome assembly GCA_963730265.1 of uncultured Actinomycetota bacterium. Lineage (GTDB taxonomy): Bacteria > Actinomycetota > Actinomycetes > Streptosporangiales > Streptosporangiaceae > DASUBV01. Next base: position 440,481 of record CAVSRG010000009.1, on the reverse strand, counting down.
AGCCTGGACGAATCGCTGACGATCGGCGATGACGTCACCCGGACGACCGAATTCGTCCGGACACTGCTCGGCGAGCACTTCCTGGCTGTCGCCAGGGAACGGGACATGCCCGAGCTCTACTCCCTGCCGATGGACAAGATAGTAAGCGCGTCGTTTCACGATACCGCGTTCACCACCCTTGTTCATGCTTCGGAGGGTAATCCGCGCGATGCCATGAATCTGGTCTCGAAGGCGGCTCGAGCCGCGGGGCAGCGCGTTATTTCCGCACGTGACGTGCTCCAGGCCGCGAACCAGTACTTCTGGAATACTAAATACAAGAACATTGAAGGCGAGCGCCCGCTTGAGAATCTGTTTCAAGGACTGCTGAAGCAGTCGCTAGAAAGAGGCCGGCGGACGTTTCTCGTAGCGCGGTCAGACCAGCGACGGCCACTCTACAATAAGCTCTATGATCAGCGGCTTATTCATCTGCTGAAGTCCGGCATCAGATCGCCGAGCGACGGGACCGCATTTGATGGATATGCCATCGACTTCGGGTCTTACGCGGACCGGGTCCTCGGCGGGTCACTACGCTGGACTAATGACGGATGGGCCTCGAACCGTTCATTCTTCGTCGACGATCAGGACCCGGAGTGGCGAGACGCGATCGTCGACCGGACCTGACTCTGAGTAGGCAGATACGCCGGCCCGGGCGACCAGGCGGCGGTGGTAGTGGTCGCCGGCAGGAGTGGCATGGACTGCGCCTGGACCAGATCTGGTCTGGGTGCGCCGGTGAGCGGCGGCGGCCGGAGCGGACCGTCCTACTTCTAATCCGCCCTTGATCCATCGGCGGTGCGGGTGCTACACCCGACAAGTACGGCTGGGTTACTTCCAAGGAACCCGTGAGCGGGTCGGAAACGAGGCTTCAGCATGTCATTAACTCCCCGTAAGGCTGCTTCATTGCTGGGTGCGGCCGCACTCAGCGTCACCGGGCTGACCGGCCTTGGCTGGGCAGCTAGTTCGACCGCCCTAGCCAGCGTCCGGCCCGCCATTTCCAAGTTGAGCCCGAGCCAGGTCAAGGCCCGCTCGGCCGGCCAGCAAGAGCGCATGGTGGTCGTGTTCGACGACCAGCTCAAGAACCTCCGGCCAACCGGGCCCACCGGCACGCCCGTGCCGCGATGGCCAAGTCCATGCAGGCGCCGCTCGTAGCCCAGCTGAAGCAGGTCGGGGCCACGCACATCACGACCCTCTCGCTCCTGAACGCGGTCGCGGCATCCATGCCGGCCGCCGAGGCGCGGGCCCTCCGCCACGCCCAGGGCGTCATGAAGGTCGTCCCCGACGGGACCATCGTCATCGGGGACGCCAACTCGAAGACGAAGGCGGTAGCCGCCTCCCGGGTGCGGAAGTCGGCCTTCCGGGCCAGGGCGCGCGACGGCCAGCGACTGTGCAATAAAAATACTAACAAGCCGCTGGTAGAGCCCGAGGCCCTCCGGAGCATCCACGCCAACCAGGCGTCCAAGATCGCGACGGGACAGGGCGTCATCATCGGCAACGTCGACGCCAACACGCTGGCCGGCAACCCCAACATGATCCGTCCCGACGGGACGCACGTGATCATCGATGCCAAGAACCCCAATGAGAACGTCTTCAGCGACGAGTTCAACGGGGACGTCTCCACCATGGCCGCCCAGGGCACGGTCACCTACACCTACGCGTCTCAGCTGCCGTTCGCGAACTTCCCCGCGAACTGCACCTTCCGGATCGTGGGTGACGCCACTGGCGCCTCCATTCTCCAGACCGGCGAATTCTCCGACACCAACTCGAAGGGCCAGATCGTGGCTCCCGAGTCGCAGGTCATCGCCGGGCTGCAGAACGCGGTGAGCGACGGCGTCAACGTCGTGTCCGAGTCCTACGGCTTCGGCGCCCTGCCCGGTGCCACCGACGACCTGCTCGTGCCGACGAACGACGCCATGGTCGCAGCGGGCGTGGTCGTCGTCGAGAGCGCGGGCGACAGCGGCTCGTCCGGCACCGTCGAGGCCCCGGCCGATGACCCCAACGTCATCGACGCCGCCGGGTCGAACGACCTCCGCCTCCTGGCCCAGGCCGATGGCTACACCAACGGCTGGCTGAACGACAACATGACGACCCTGTCCTCGGGCGGCACCACTCCGCTGGGCGATGTGGTTGACCTGGTCGCTCCCGGCTACCTGGCGCTCGCCGCGGCCGGTGCCGGTCAGGTACCGCCGCTTCCGACCGAGGCGTTCGGCGGCACCAGCCAGTCGGCTCCGTTCATCTCCGGCGCCGCCGCTGACGTCATCCAGGCCTATCGTGACAGCCACGGCGGCACCTCCCCGACGCCGGCCATGGTGAAGCAGATCCTCACCAGCACGGCGACCGACATGGGCGCCGAGGCCGACCAGCAGGGCGCTGGCCTGCTGAACATCGACGCGGCCGTTCAGGCGGCCCGCCAGATGCCCGGCACGACGGTGGCCCAGTCCAACGCTCCCGAGCTGGTGGACACCCCCACCCAGCTCGACGTCCAGGGCAACGGCGGCTCGATCGTGCACCAGTCGGTCGCGCTTTACAACGCCTCCTCCAACCCAGAAAGGGTCTTCGGCACCTACCGGGAGCTGGGCGGCGAGACGCCGTTCGGCGCGCCCGTCACCGAGAATGTCAGCGCCCCGGCAGCGGGCTCCCCGCTGCCTGCCCAGGGAGCGACCGCGGCGGCACCGATCACCTTCAACGTGCGGCCGGGCACCGACGTGCTCGATGCCGACATGCGCTGGCCGGACCCGACCAACAGCGATGACAACATCCTGACCTTCATCCTGACCGACCCGGCCGGGCGGCTGGCGCAGCTGTCGTATGACTACGGCGCCTCCAACGGCAACAACGCCAGCCCGGACATCCAGCACAGCACCGTCGAGCACCCGATGCCCGGCAAGTGGACGGCCCAGATCGTCTGGGCCAACGGCCGCGGCCACGTGCAGACCGCGCCGGACACCCCAGGGCCCTACACCGGAACCGTGACGTTCCAGGCCAGCGGCCAGAACTTCTCGGAATTCCCGGCGTCGGCGCCCGTCACCATCGCGCCGCGCAGCTCGGTGAGCGTGCCGCTCAGCATCGCCATGCCCAGGGATCCCGGCGATGCCCCCGAGTCGGTGCAGTTCACCGGGCCGAACGGGCTCGCGAGCTCGGTGCCGATCGCGCGGCGTACCCTCATCCCGTCGTTCGGTGGCGTGTTCTCGACCAGCCTGACCAGCTCGGTATCTCGCGGTGCCGGGCAGATCAAGACGTTCTACGTGAACGTGCCGGCGGGCATGAGACCTCGACGTGTCGTTCTTCGCGCCGGACCACGCCGCCGACGACCCGGTGTACTACTACCTGTTCTCGCCGGCCGACCTCAACCCGGCCATCACCGAGTCAGGCAACGTCCAGGTCTCGGCCGTGGACACCACGCCGACGCCTGACAACCCGACCGGAAACGCCTCGCTCATCGCCCCCGATCCCCAGCCCGGTCTGTGGGAGATCGACGTGATGCAGGGCGCCACCACCGACGGGACGGTGTTCTCCAACAACGTCACCGGGATTCTCCGTACAACCAGCTCGCACCCGTCACCGAGTCCGGTCTCCCGACGTCGGCGTCGACGACCGTCGCTACCGGCGCCAGCGTCCCGATCACGGTGAAGGTCAAGAACACGACGAACCATGTCGGGCTCTTCGTGCTGCAGCCGACGGGCAACGACATCACTGGCGGCGCCACCGCGACGCCGGTGGAACTGGCCCCCGGAGCCACGGGGACACTGACCGCGACGCTGTCACCCACGGCAGCTGCGGGCACCGCCGTGAGCGGCACCCTCAGCGTCTTCGACTCGACCGACCTGACCGATACCGAGCCCGCCATCGGGTTCGGGACGTCCTTCTCCGATTTCCACGATTTCGCCTACGCCTACACAGTCGGGAGCTAGCTCAGGTAGCTAGCACCCGCAGCAACCCGTAACAACGGCACGGCCCGGGCCTCGTCGCAGGCCCGGGCCGTGCCGTTTCGGTTGGATGGCACTATGATGCCAATGTGACTAGCACCAGTCCCACCGTGAAGATTGATCACTCGAGCCCGGTGCCGCTGCACGAGCAGGTCGCAGCGGCGATCCGGCGGGCGATCGCCGACGGCGAGGTGGGCACCGGCGAGCGGCTGCCGCCCGCCAGGGACCTGGCCGCCGTGCTGGGCGTCAACGCCAACACCGTGTTCCGGGGGCTGCGGACGCTGCGCGATGAGGGGCTGGTCGAGTTCCGCCGCGGGCGGGGGGTGACGGTGAGCGGTATCGGGCCGGAGCGCAGCGCCCTCGTGGCCAAGGCGCGCGAGCTGGTCGCGCTGGCCCGGCACTGCGGATACCAGCCAGCGGAGCTGGCCGAGATCATCGAGCAGGTGTCCTAGGAGCGGGCTATGAGGAACACATCCGTGGTGGAGCCCGCGCGGGATCCTGACCTCGAAGCGCTCATCAAGGAGGCCCGGCGGCACCAGCGCAGGCGCTACGCGGCCACCGGTGTTGCGCTGACGGCCGTGCTCGCGGCCGCGATCGGCGCGCTGGCCGGCCTGCCCAGCGCCGGCGGCCCTCGGCGGGCGAGCCACCCCAGTCCGCCGGCGGCCACGCTGCGCGGCCGCCGGTACCCGGTCCCATCCCGGCGAACATCGGCACGACTGTGCTGATGTGGCCGGCCAGCCCCGGCCAGGACGGCACGATCGCCCTCGACGACCTGCGCACCGGGCGGCTCGGCCGGGCGACGCCGGTGGTCGACCCGGGCGAGTACCAGCCGGTCATGGTGACCCGCGGCTGGATCGTCTACGTCCGCAACGGCGGCGTCCGGGCCACCAGTGCGGTGACCGGCCGGACGGTGGTGCTCGGGAGGGCCGGGGCGTTTGCTCCCTCGGCCAGGCCGGGCGACGTCTGGCTCGAGCAGAGCGCCGACCAGGGCGCCGACCAGGGCGCCGATCAGGGCTCCGGGCAGGCCGGCGCGGCCGCGGTCCGGATCAGGTCGGTCGCGGTGTCCGGCGGGCGGCCCGGGCCGCCGATCGCCCTGCCCGACGGAACTCAGCTGATCGCCGGGACGGACGCTGGCCTGCTGCTGGAGCCGCGCGACAGCGCGGTGCGCGGTCCCTACTGGCTGTGGACTCCCGGTACCGCGCCCAGGCCGCTGCCCTCTTCGTCGTCGGCCGAGGGCTTCGCGGTCAGCCCGCGGCTAGTCGCCTACGGCAGCAACTGCGCCAACCCCGGGACGGCTCCGAGCCTGAGCTACGGAGGGAACTTCGGCTATTACGCCTGCCGGACGCTGCGCGTGCTCGACGTCGTCACCGGCAGGCTGAAGTGGTTCCCGGCGCCGCCGGGAACCACCGGATGGGCGCCCGCCCACGGAGGCAACTGGGCCTGGTCTCGCAGCGAGATCGCACCGAACGGCCAGATGATGGCCGCCGAGGCGGTGCTACCGCCGGACAGCCGGGGCATCACCCGGGTCTTCGTCCTTCACCTGACCGGCCGGGGCACCAGGCCGACCGCGGTCCCCTCGTCGGCTGCCTTCCTGCTGTCCGTCACCGCCTGGTCCCCCGACGGCGGGTGGCTCTTCTACCAGGGCCCCGGCGAGCACATGTGGGCCGACCAGGTGGCCACCGGGCAGCTGCGGTCATCCACGACGGCCTGCTGCCAGTACGCCGTGATGGCCACCATTAACAGCTCGCGCGGGGCGGCCCGGCACCGGGCGCGAGACGCCGGCCGGTCCAGGTGAAGACGATCGCGGTGGCCACCGCGACGGCCGCGCCGACCAGGTAGAGCTGCCGGTAGCTGGCGTAGCGGATGGCCAGGGCGCCCAGCGCCTGGAGGGGCGCCTGGGGGCCGAAAAAGACGAGCGTGACCGCAGCGGACACCCGGCCCTGCAGTTCCGGCGGGGTGCTGCGCTGCGCGAGGTTCAGCAGGGCCAGGAACAGCCAGGGCAGCGCGAACCCGTGCACGACTGAGCCGGCGATCGCCAGCGGCAGCCAGCCGGTCGCGCGCAGCGCATTACCGAGGGCGAAGTTGGCCATTCCGAGGACGGCCAGCCGCCGTTCGCCGACCGACCGCAGCAGGCGGCCGCTGACCAGGCTGGCGGCGATCGAGCCCGCGCCCAGCCCGGCGCTGAACACGCCCAGGAAACTGGGCGGCTCGCCGACGCCCTGGACCAGGCTGTACTGGGCGGCGACCAGCACGGCGGAGAAGCTCATCGGGACCGATGCGGCCAGCAGCAGCCGGCGCAGCGGCGGCGTGCGGCGGATGTGCGCGAATCCGGCCACCAGGTCGGCTCGCCAGTGGCCCGGCCGGGGCACTGGCCTGGCTTCTCGCAAGCGGATGCGGGACAGCGTCACCGCCGCGATGAGGAACGTGATCGCGTCGAGGACGCTGACCGTCCCGCCGCCGGCCAGGGCGAACAGGCCCGCACCGAAGAGCGGGGCCACGGCCGGCCGGTTTCCTGGAGCCCGAGGCTCCATCCGTTGAGTTCCTGCCGCCGCTCACGGGACAGCATGACGGCGAACAGCGCGCTCTCGGCCGGGTCGGAGAGGGTCAGGTGGATGCCATACCAGGTCATCACGGCGAAGATGATCCAGATCGAGCCGGGCCCGCTGACGGCCAGGAGCGGCAGGACCAGCCCGGCGGAGACGACGTTGAGCCAGATGAGGAACCGGCGGCGGCGCACCCGGTCGGCGGCCAGCCCGGCCAGCGGCCCGGCCAGGGACGGCGCGTAGACGCACACCGACACAAGGGCCGCCTCGCTGCTGCTGCCGGTGAGGGACTTCACCCAGATGCCGGCCGCCAGGGACAGGGCGTTATTGCCGATCAGCGACACGGCCAGGCCGGTCAGGTACAGCCGCCCATTGCGGCGCTCCGCACCGGCCGCGTCATCGCCGCCAGGAGAGGTAATTGCCGCGCTCCGGTATTCAGATTCAGATTTAGATTTACTGCGGTAATTAAATAGCCTGATTCCTCGTTCCGCCATACCTCGACTCTGCCAGTTGATAATTACTACTGCAATATTGAATTAATCGCAGTAAATATTCAAGCGCAGTAAATAATGCCCATCGGCCACGGAACTTTGCTGGCTAGTCGGCCAGCGTGTGCAGGAAGCTCACGATCTCGGCGTTCACCGCGCCGGGGTGGGTGACGTTGGACGCGTGCGGAGCCTCGCCGATCAGGGCGAAGGTGGTCTGGCCGGCCAGCCCGTCGCGCATCTTCTCGGCTTCGGCTGGCGCGATCGCGGCGTCCTGGCTGCCATGCACAATCAGAGCTGGGCAGCCGATCTCGGCGAGCCTGCCGGTGATGTCGTCGCGGTCCATCAGGCACCGGAACGGCCAGGTGAGCTGATCGAGGTTGTCGGGTGCCCACTCCTCGTACTGCCCGGCCCACGTGGCATACCAGTCATCCCACCGGCCAGGGCCGAGGATGATGGCGGCGACAATCTCCTGCACCGGTCCTGGCCCGTGGTCCAGCCAGGTCTGGTGCAGCTGCTCATATCCGGGACGGCTGGCCTCTTCCTCGGTGCCCGCCTGGCTGTCGATCAGGATCAGGCCCGATACCCGCTCCGGCGCGAGCAGCGCGGCGCGCAGGCTGAGGAAGCCCCCCTGGGACATGCCGCCGAGAACGGCCCGCTCAACACCGAGGTGGTCCAGCAGGGCCAGCACGTCCCTGGCCGAGTCCCAGTAGGTGAACGGGGCCGGAGCCGGGGTGCCTCCGTGGCCGCGCTGGTCCCAGGTGATCACCCGGAACTCCCCGGCGAGCGCGGCGACCTGGGCGTCGAACATCGACTGGTCCATCAGGAATCCGTGGCTCAGCACGACCACTGGCCCGCCGCCGCCGGAGTCGGCGTAGTCGACCGTGATGCCGTTGACCACTGCTGAGGGCATAGGCGGACATTACCGCCAGCATGACCGGAATACAGCCCCTATACGGTGGCGGGCAGGCCGAATAGCTCGAACAGGTGCTGGTCCCAGAAGACCACGTTGCGGCTGATTCCCGATGGGGTGACGCTGAACACCTGCAGGGTGTGGGCCTCGTAGGTGTCGGTGTCATGCGGACGTAGGCTCCGACCGCCGGCTGGCCGTTGGCCGTGGTGCGGAGCATGCGCCAGTCCGGGCCGTTCATCCGGTAGACCCGGTCGATGAACTGGCCGTAGTGCTCCGGCCCCAGGAACCACAGCGGGACCGGCGGCATCTCCATGACCACCTGATCGGTCCAGCAACCGGGTCAGGGCCGGGACATCAGCCGTCTCGAAGGCCGCGACGTACTGGTCGATGAGGGCGCGGGTGGCCGGGTCGGATGGTTCCGCGATCCGGTCCTCGGCGACCGAGACATCATCGAGCCGGGCCCTGGCCCGCTGCAGGCCGCTGTTCACCGCGGCGGGGGTGGTGGCCAGGATGTCGGCCACCTCCCGCGGCCGAGAACTCCCAGCACCTCGCGCAAGATCAGGATGGCCCGCTGACGAGCGGGCAGGTACTGCATGGCCGCGACGAACGCCAGCCGCAGGCTGCCCTGCACGCCGACGGCCGTCGCCGGGTCGCCGGGGGTCGCGCCCAGCATCGCATCGGGGATCGGCTGGAGCCACGGGACGTCGAACGCCGGGACCAGAGCCTGCTCGGGATCTTCCCCGGGGGCACCGAGCCCCGACGGCAGGGGCACGGCGGCTCCTCCCCGACAGCGCGGTCAGGCACGCGTTGGTGGCGATCCGGTACAGCCACGTGCGAAGCGAGGCCCGCTGGTCGTCGTAGCGATCGTAGGAGCGCCAAGCTCGCAGCATGGTTTCCTGCACCAGGTCCTCAGCCTCGTCGACCGATCCGAGCATCCGGTAACAGTGGGCCAGCAACTCGCGCCGGTACGGGTCGGCCCGGTGCTCGAACTCGTCGGTGACGGCAGTCACGGCCACTCCTCCTCGTCCCATGCCGGTACTTACTCGGCGGCCGGGCCGAACTCATCGGTCCGCGATGAATTCCGCCGCGACGAATTCCGGCGCGATGAATTCCGGCGGGCGGCCCGGTAGGTACCCATGTCAGCCCGCCAGCCGGCGGGCGGCGCTGAGAACGGAGACCACCGTATGACAGACAGCAATCCGGCCGACAGCGTGGTGGGGGTCATTCAGGCCGTCTACGACGCCTGGGCGGACGGCGACGCCGACACCTTCGCCAAGCTCTACACCGAGGACGCGAGCGTGGTGCAGCCCGGCATCTACAAGAAGAACAACGAGGTCATCCGGACGACCATGGCGGCGGGGTTCGCCGGGCCGCTCAAGGGATCACGCGTCATTGACGAGCCGCAGAGCGTCAGGTTCCTCGGGCCCGACGCGGCCGTGGTCATCACCGAGGGCGGCGTGCTCATGGCCGGCCAGACCGAGGTTCCCGCCGAGCGCCAGGTTCGCTCCACCTGGGTGCTGGCCCGGCGGGACGAGGAGTGGCTCGTCGTCGCCTATCAGAACAGCCCGGCTAACTGATCACCGCTGCGAGGGCCCACCGCGGCAGGCGGTGGGCCCTCCCGCGTGCTCGGCAGGCATTGCGGATCCGCGACAGGGCTGTAACATATGTTACATATCATCGTTGATTAACCAGGGCAGTTACGAACGGTCCTCTAACTGCCCCGAGGGAGGGACGGTCTCCATGCGGGTCTTCGAAGCGTCGCCGCCTGAGGGGGGAGTGAGCCTGGCCCTGCACGGCGGAGCCGGAGGCCGGGTGGAGGAGCTGGAGTCCGAGCGTCGCGCCGCCTACGAGCAGGGACTTCTGGCCGCCTATCAGGCCGGGTGGCGGGTGCTCGCCGCGGGCGGCGATGCCCTGGACGCCGTGTGCGCGAGCGTGGAGGTGCTGGAGGACGATCCGCTGTTCAATGCCGGCCACGGCGCGGCGCTTACCGCGTCGGGACAGGCTGAGCTCGACGCCTCGGTGATGACCGGATCCGGGCTGGCCGGTGCGGTGGCCGCGGCCAAGTACGCCAGGAACCCGGTCCGGCTGGCCCGGGCGGTGATGGAGCACACCGAGCACGTCCTCATCGTCGAGCCTGATGTCGAGTTCCTGCAGCGCTACGGGCTCGACGTAGTCGAGCGCGACTACTTCGTCACCGAGCCGCGCCAGCAGCAGCTCCGCCGCGTGCTGGACGGCCGCGCGGTGGCCGCTCGCCACGGCACGGTCGGCGCGGCCGCGCGCGACGCCGCCGGCCGCGTCGCCGCCGCCACGTCCACGGGCGGGATGACCGGCCAGGCCGACGGGCGGGTCGGCGACAGTCCCATCGTCGGCGCGGGGGTCTATGCCCGTGACCAGGTGGTGGCGATCTCGTGTACCGGGGACGGCGAGGCGTTCATCCGCGGCGTGGTGGCGCACGACGTTGCCGCCCGGATCCGCTACGCCGGCGCGAGCCTCGCCGAGGCGGTCCGGGGCACCTTCGAGCATGAGCTCACCCAGCGCGGCGCCACCGGCGGCCTGGTCGCGGTCGGCGGCGACGGTCACGTGGTCGTGGCGCACAACTCGCCGATGATGTTCTCCGCCCGCGGCACGGGCCCCGAGCCGGTGCTGACGACGTGACGGAACCTTCGTCCGGCGAGCCGTCGCTGCGGGAGGAGATCTTTCAGCGGATGGACGAGCTCACGCCGGCCGAGCGGAAGGTGGCGCGTACCCTGCTGGCCCGCTACCCGGCGGCCGGGCTGGAGAGTACGGCCGCGCTGGCCGCCGGGGCGGGGACCAGCAAGCCCACCGTGCTGCGGTTGCTGGGCCGGCTCGGGTTCGGCAGCTATCCCGAGTTCCAGGAGCGCCTGCGCGCGGAGGTCACGCGCTCCATGAGCCCGCTGAGCCGGGCCCAGGCCCGGCGGGCGGCACCCTCCGACGACAGCGTCTTCCTGCGCGCGGTCGAGCTGCGGGCTCAGCTGATCACCCGACTGCCGGACACCGCGCCGCCGGGAGAAGTCGAGCGAGCCGTCGCGCTGCTGGCCGGACGCCCGAAGCACGTCGTCGTGTCCGGGGGTACTTCTCCCGGCTGATCGCCCGCATGCTGGCCATGCAGCTGGACCAGCTGATCCCGAACGTGGACTACGCCGACGAGCCACTCGGCGCGGACGTCGGGAAGTACCTGCGGGCCGGCCGCGACTCGGTCGCGATCGTCTTCGACGTGCGCCGGCATGAACTGGCCTCCCAGGAGGTCGTCTCGATGGCCAGGACCAGCGGCGTCAGCGTCATCCTGATCACCGACGAGTCGCTCTCGCCGGCGGCCGACGAGGCCGACATCGTGCTGCCGGTCGCCGTCGACGGCGTCCCCTTCGACTCCTTCGCCGCGCTCCTGGTGCTCACCGAGAGCCTGGTCGACGCCGTCTTCCACCGGGCCGGCGAGGCCGCGATCGACCGGATGGCCGACTGGGAGCGATCAGTGCACATCTACCGGGCCTTCCCAGGCAGCGGGCCCGCCGCCTTCGAGGACGGATCATCATGACCAGCAACCAGACCGAGGCCGCGGCTCAGCTCGCGCGGCTCGGCGAGGCGTACTTCGCCGCCCAGCACACCTACGACCCGTACAACGCCACTCTGCTCGGGGTGGCGGAGTTCGACGGGCTGTCCTTCGACCCGAGCCGCGAGGCGAGCCACCGCACGGCAGAGGAGCTCGCGGCCATCGGGCGCCAGGTCGGCGCGATCGACACCGCTGGCCTCAGCGACGCCGAGCGCGTCGACCACGGGGTGCTCACCGCGCTGGTGGAAGGCGCCCGCGCCGACGCCGAGCACTCGCTGTGGGCCGCCAACGCGTCAGCCAAGAGCTACGTCAGCCGGCAGGGCCTGATCTTCCAGGCAGTGCCGGCCATGACCGTCACCAGCCCCGATTCGGCCGAGCGCTACCTCACCCGGCTGTCGAAGATCGGCGCCACCCTCGACGCGCTCGGTGCACGGTACCTGGTGGAGGCCGCGGACGGGAGGACCCCGACCGCGGTCGGCATCGATCATGCCGTCGGCCAGCTGGAGGGTTACCTGGCCCTGCCGGTGTCCGAGGATGCCCTGCTCAAGCCGGTACGCGAGGCGGAGGCCGGAACGCACGATGATGTGCGCGAGGCGGCCGCCGCCGAGGTCGCCGAGACCATCAGGCCGGCCATGCAGCGGCTCGCCGAGCTGCTGCGCCGCGAGCTGGCCCCGGTCGCCCGGCCGGACGACCGGGTCGGCATCGGCGAGATCCCCGGGGGCGAGGCGGGCTATCTGGCCGCGGTCGCACGGCACACCACCACCTCGCTCTCGCCGGACGAGATCCACGCCATCGGGCTGGCCGAACTCGACGAGCTGGCCGGATTGTGGTCCCGGATCGGGCTGGAAGCACTCGGTGAGAGCGACTTCGCCACCATCGCCGCGCGGATGCGCGACGACCCGGCGCTGCGCTTCCGCAGCCGCGAGGAAATCCTCGCGCTGGTCCAGGACGCCCTCGACCGCGCCGAGGCCGTGCGTGACACCTACTTCGAGCACTACGACATTCCGGCCTGCGCCATCGAGGAGATCAACCCGATCGACGAGGGCAACACCGCGGGGGCGTATTACCGGCCCCCGGCCGTCGATGGCAGCCGCCCCGGCGCGCACTGCCTGCTGACGACCAATCCGACCGAGCGCTACCGCTACGGGTACGAGGCTCTCGCGTTCCACGAGTCGGTGCCCGGGCACCACCTGCAGCTCGCCACCGCCCAGACGCTCGACATCCCGCGCTACCGGCGCCACCTCGACGCCGAGCTGTGCGCCTTCAACGAGGGCTGGGGCCTGTACGCCGAGCGCCTGGCCGACGAGATCGGCCTGTACAGCAGCGACATCGCCCGGCTCGGGATGCTGTCCGCCGCCTCGCTCCGGGCCTGCCGGCTGGTGGTGGACACCGGCCTGCACCACCGGGGATGGTCGCGTCAGCAGGCCATCGACTTCATGTACGCCCGCACCGCGACCACGCGCGGCCACCTGCGCAACGAGGTCGACCGTTACATCGCCTGGCCCGGCCAGGCGCTCGCCTACGTGACCGGCAAGCGCGAGATCGTGCGCCTGCGCGAGCGGGCGCAGCGCGAACTCGGGCCGCGATTCGCCCTGCGCCGGTTCCACCACGCAGTACTGCGCAACGGCGCCATCCCCCTCACCCTGCTCGATGACGAGATCGGGCGCTGGATCACCACGGAGGCGTGAGCATGGACATCACCATCATCGGCGCCGGGGCCATCGGCGGCACCATCGGCGCCCACATGATCCGGGCCGGCCGCGACATCACGCTGTGCGACGCCGACGCCGCCCACGTCGCCGCCATCCGCGAGCACGGGCTGATCATCGAGGGCCCGGTGAATGAGTTCACGGTGGCCGCGCACGCGATCATCCCCGACGAGCTCCCCGACCGGATCGACCACGCCATCGTGGCCGTCAAGAGCCTGCACACGCGGGCCGCCGCCGAGCTGCTGCGCGACCGCCTGGCCCCCGATGGCTACGTCCTCACCGTGCAGAACGGGCTCACCGCCGACACTATCGTCGATGCCGTCGGCCTCGACCGGGTCCTCTCGTCGTTCGTCAACTTCGGCGCCGACGTCATGGCCCCGGGCCGCATCCTGCAGGGCAACGTCGGGACCTTCCGCGTCGGCGAGCTCGACGGCGGCCGGATCACCCCGCGCGTGCTGGACCTCACCGGGGCGCTTCCGTACGCGAAGCCCACGGACAACGTGCTCGGCTTCCTGTGGGGCAAGGAGGCCTACGGCGCCATGCTGTGGGCCGGGGCGGTCTCCGACCTGACCATCGCCGAGCACCTCGAGGACCCCCGCTACCAGCCGGTCATGATCGCCGTCGCGCGGGAGGTCCTCGCCCAGGCGCCGGTCAAGGTGGAGAGCTTCGACGGCTTCGACCCGGACGACCTCGAGGGATCTCTCGGCCGCCTGGCCGAGTTCAACCGCAACAGCGCCAAGCAGTACAGCGGCATCTACCGCGACCTCGTGGTGCGCCAGCGCAAGACCGAGATCGACGAAGTGCAGCGGGACATCAGCGGCCCCATCTTCGACGAGGTGGCCAGGATCATCCGCGACATCGAAGCGGGCCGGCGGGTCAACGAGCGCGCCAACCTCGACGAGCTAGCGACCTTCGTAGCCGGGCTCCCGGCCGCCTGACGCGGCGCTCCGGGCCGCCAGCAGGGTGGCGATCTCGGAGTCGTCGGATCCGCCCAGCCCGGCGGCCTGGGCCAGCAGGTAGAGCTGGTGGGCCGCCGCCGCGACCGGCAGGGCCACGCCAGCGCCCGTGCCCGCGTCGAGCACGATGCCCATGTCCTTGACGAAGATGTCGCCGCGGGACAGGACCTCGGGCGGATGACCCGCGAGCGCGTCAGCGATCCGCGGCCCCCGGTCGGCCAGCATGAACGAGCTGGCCGCGCCCGCGCCGAGGACTTCCAGCGCCGCGGCCGGGTCCAGGCCCAGCGCGCGGGCCAGCGCCAGGCCCTCGGCGGCGGCGGCGATGTGCACGCCGCACAGCAGCTGATTGACGGTCTTCATGGCCTGGCCGTCGCCCGGCCGGTCGCCGACCCGCGCGATGGTGCTGGCCAGCAGGTCGAGGACCGGCCGGGCGGCGCCCACCGCCCGGTCGCTGCCGCCGACCATGACCAGCAGGTCACCGCGGCGCGCCCGGGCGGGACCGCCGCTGACCGGCATGTCGAGCAGCTCGGCGTCGTGCTCGCCGAGCTCCGCGGCCAGCTCGCGGGCCCCGTCGGCCCCGACGGTGCTGGACAGCGCGACGACCGTGCCGGCGCGCAGGGTCGTGGCCGCCCCGGCCGGGCCGAACAGCGCGTCTCGGGCCTGGGCCAGCGTCCGCACCGCGATCAGCACCACGCCGGAGTCCCGGCCGGCGTCCGCCGCGGTGGGGGCGACGCGCGCGGCGGCCGCGGCCGCCGCCGCGACGCGGTCCGGCATGACGTCGAACACCACGACGGGCAGCCTCTCGGCCAGCCGCTGCGCGATCGGCAGGCCCATCGCGCCCAGCCCGATGACGGCCACCTGCTCCATGGTCACTCCCCGCTTACTCGTTGCCTCGTAGCCGCTCGACGGTCCGGGCCAGCGCATCCTCGTCGCCGACGTTGCCGGCGAACACGACGAACGGAGCCTGGCCGTCCGCCCCGGGACCCGGCGCGCTGACCGGGTCCCACAGCGACACCATGCCGGGCAGCAGGGTGCCGCGGGCGATGGCCCGGGTCAGGGCCAGGGCCCGGGTGGCCAGGTCGCTGGAGGTGATCCCACCCTTGCCGATGATCCAGCCGGGCCTGACCTGTGCCGTCACCCGGCGCACCACGTCGACCAGCGCCGCCGACACGGTCCGGGCGATCTCCAGGTTGCCGTCCGCGCCGGTCGCGGCGACCAGCTCGCGGCTGGTGCACAGCGCGACGTCGGCGCCGGCCAGCCCGGCGACGACCGCCGCGGCGGCGGCCGCGACAGTGGCGTCCCTGGTCCGCGGGCCCAGCACGGCCCGGACGTCCAGCTCAACCCGGACCACGCCGTCCAGCGCAAGCAGGTGATCGAGCTGGCGGGTGGTCCGCGGGACATGCGAGCCGACGACCACCAGGCCGGGCCGGCCGCTGGCCTGCCCGGCCAGGCCGAGCGCGGCCAGCTCGGCACCAGTCAGCGGCGGCGCGGCGGCCTGCCCGGCGCGCGCGCGGACGAACGACGGCCCCACCCGGTACAGCAGCGCCGCGCCCGCGTCCTCGGCCCGGAGCGCGCCGAGAACGACCAGCCGCAGGTCGTCGTCGGTGACCGCGTCAACGACCACGGGCCGCCCGCCCGCCAGTCCGCCCAGGATGCCGGCGACCCGGTCCGGGCCGCCCACGCGGATGTCCTCCAGCGTGACCCGGGCGACCTGATCGCGGCTCCACCGGCCGCCGGTCTTCTCGGCCACGTAGTCACGCAGGTCGGACGACGCGTACCCGAACGCCGGGTCGCGGGCGAACTCGCTGTCGCCGACCGGGATGAACCCGTCCGGCCCCCGCATCCAGTGCACCGAGTCCACCGTGACCCGCCCGGCGTCCAGGTAGGCGGGCACCAGGACCACGCCGTCTGTTGGCGAGCCGGCGTACTGCGCCAGCGCGGCGGCGATGACGTCGGTCTCCTGCGGATAGTGCCCGCGCAGCGTCGAGTCGCTGCGCGAGGCGATGACGAACTGGGCGCCCTCGGCCCGGGCCGCGGCCGCGAGCGCCGCGACAACCTCGCGGTTCAGGTCGGCCATCGCGGCCGGGGCCAGGCTCCGGCTGTTGGTCAGGATGAAGAACGCCGCCGACGGCTGGCGCAGGGCCCACCGCAGGTCGTCCTCGGTCCAGCTGGTCAGGACCGGCAGCCCGGCGACGGTCTGAGTCCCGGTGGGGTCGTCGTCCAGCACCACTAGTCGGCGCTCGGACTGGCCGACCGCCCGGGCCACCTCGGCCACGGCGACCTCACGGCCGGGCGGGACGCCGGCCAGCAGTTCCTCGCTGGCCACTCCCATGATTCCTCCCGGCACGATCGCGACCCGGTTCATTATCACAGAGGGCTATCGGGCGAACCGCGACGCCGCCGGGGCAGGCGGGTCAGCGAGCGCGCGAGCCGGCGGCCGAGTGCGCGCGGGGCGCGGGGCCGCCGAGCGCGTTGCGCCGGGCCGGCATGCGCAGGCTCACCATCCGCCGCCAGCCGCCCAGCCGCTCGTAGCCGTACAGCGCCCGGATGCCCGCGGCGAGCACCGCTGACTTCGGCGCGGACCAGCCCAGGATGCGTCCCAGGTGCGCCATGACGGCCGCGCTGACGTCGCGGTAGATCGCGATCTCGGCCATCGCCGTGGTGTGCAGGATGTCCCGGATGGTGGCGTCATGCCCGGCGGCGGCCAGGTTCAGCAGTTCCTCGTGGCAGTACGCGAGATGGCTGGCCTCGTCGTTGGAGATCATCCTGAACGCGGGCGCGAGTTCCCGGTTGCCGCGGGTGCAGTTGCGCAGCGTTCGCATCTGCTCCGCGGCGCGCTGCTCGGTCACCCGGCTGTGCGCCAGGTAGGCGATGATGTCGTGGTCGGTCAGCTGCTCGTCGCGCCCCAGCCGGCTGTGGGTCAGCCCGATTCCCCGCTCCTCGAGCAGCATTGTGTAGTTGGTGTCCTCGGGCACCGGTACGGGCTCGAGGCCGCGCTTGCGCAGCAGCGCGTTGAAGATGCGCCCGTGCTTGTCCTCGTCGGCGCCATGCCGCGTGATCTTCGGCGCCAGGTCCTGACAGGACTCCGGCACGAGCACCCCGATCCGGCCGTTCTCCCAGCCGCCTTGCGCCTCACCGCTGGCGGCAATCGAACAGAACAGCGCAAACGCCTCATCGTCACGGAAGATCTCATCAAAGACTGAGCTGGCAGAAAGCATGAGCGAACTCCCCCGACGTTCTCCCCGGCTCCGGCACGCGCACTATCCGTTACCGGAACAATACCCTGCGGAATCGACGCGGAACCGGGGTGTCTCAGCCGACCAGCAGCACGAGCTTCCCGCGCCCGTGGCCCTGCTCGCCCGCCCGGTGTGCCTGGGCCACCTCGGCCAGCGGGAAGGTCCGCGCGACGGGGAGCGAGAAGCGCCCGGACTCGATCAGCTCGCCGATCTGGCCGAGCGCGTGGACCGCGCGGCCAGCATCGCCGCTGCTGAACCGCACCCCGTGGGCCCGGGCTCCGCCGAAGTCGGCGACCGTGAGGACGTGCCCGGCGCCGCCGGCCAGTTCGATGAGCTCGGGCAGCACTCCGCTCCCCGCGACGTCGAGCGCGAGGTCGACGCCGTCGGGCGCGAGCGCGCGAACCCGCCCGGCCAGGCCCTCGCCGTAGGCGACGGGCTCGGCCCCCAGCGAGCGAAGGTAGTCGTGGTTGGCCGGGCTGGCGGTGCCGATCACGCGCGCGCCGCGGACCACGGCGAGCTGAACCGCGGCGCTGCCGACGCTGCCGGAGGCCCCGTTGATGAGCAGCGTGCTGCCGCTCCCGACGCCGAGCTGGTCAAGCGCGCGGGTGGCCGTCTCGACGGCGGCCGGCAGCGCGGCCGCGCTCGCGAAGTCCAGCGACGGCGGGATCGGCGCGTACCAGGCCAGCACCGCCAGCTCGGCCTGGGCCGCCCCCTCGGCGGAGAACCCGAACACGCGATCGCCGACGGCCACGTCCGCGACACCCCCGCCGAGCTCGTCGACGACGCCCGCCGCCTCGTAGCCCATGGTCTGCGGGAGCTCGGAGTCCATCAGGCCCTGGCGCTTCTTCCAGTCGCTCGGGTTGACGCCGGCCGCGCGCACCGAAATCCGGACCTGGCCGGGGCCCGGATGCGGATCGGGCAGATCCACGATCTGCAGGACCTCCGGGCCCCCGAACCGGCTGAAACGGACTGCCTTCATCGCTGGCCCTGATCTCTGTCGTGGTCATCATTGTGGTCATCGAGATTGTGATCATCGAGAGTCTTCTGGACGCGCCGGGCGGCGGGGGCGCCGATGCGCTGGTAGATCGTGAGTGCCTGCCGCAGGTGCGCCGCCGCCTGGCCGGGGTCGCCGTCGGCCAGGTGGCTGTTGCCGAGTCCTTCCAGGGCGTGTGCTTCCTCGGGGGCCGCGCTGAGGTCGCGGGCGATGGCCAGCGCCCGGGTGTGATACTCGCGGGCCTGGCCGGCATCCGAAGTCCGGGTGGCCAGCTCGCCGAGGCGGTCGAGCGCCTCGGCCTGGCCGAGCCGGTTGCCGAGGTCGCGGAAGAGCGCCAGGGCCTGCTGGTGGCTGGCGGCAGCGGCCGCGTAGTCACCGGTCTCCTGCTGCACGACGCCGAGATCGTTAAGACCGCGAGCCCGGCCGAGCCGGTCGCCGAGGTCCCGGAACAGCGCCAGGGCCTGCTGCTGGCTGGCCGCGGCGGCCGCGTAGTCACCGGTCTCGTGCTGTACGGCGCCGAGGTCGTTAAGGGTGTAGGCCTGGCCGTGGAGGTTGCCGTGGTCGCGGAACAACGCCAGGGCCTCCCGCTGGCTGGCGGTCGCGGCCACGTAGTCCCCGGTCAGCTGCTGCACCAGGCCCAGGTGGTTGAGCGCGGCGGCCTCTCCGAGTCGGTCGGCGGCGCCGCGGGCCAGTGCCAGGGCCTGCTGGTAGCTGGCCGCGGCGGCCCGGTAGTCGCCGGTCAGCACGTCCAGGAAGCCCAGCTCGGTGAGGGCGTGGGCGTGGCCGGGCCGGTCACCGAGGTCGGCGTAGATCGTCATGGCCCGGGCCAGGCTGGCCGCGGCCGCCGGGTAGTCGCCCATTTCCCGCTGGACGAAGCCCAGCCCGGCGTGCACGTCGGCCTGGCCGAGCCGGTCGTCAGCCCGGCGGCCCGCGGCCAGGGCGCCCTCGTGAAGCGCGGTGGACTGATCCCAGTGACCGCGGGCGGCCAGGAAGCCGCTCAGCGCAACCGGCAGGGCGATCGCGTGAGGGAAGCGTGCGCGGGCGGCGGCGTACTCGGCGGCGGCGTGCAGGTTGGCCCGCTCGGCTTCCAGCCAGGCCGCCGCCGACCCGAGGGCAGACACGTCCGGGGCCGGTCCCGGCCAGCGGCTGGGTGGCGGGCGGCGGTAGGCGGTTGCCCCCGGGGTGAAGTGCGGGCCGGCGGCCAGCGCGGTGTGCAGGTAGTAATCCAGCAGCCGTCCGGTCGCCTCGCTGGTTACATCTGGATCGTCGGCGGCGGCGAGGGCACGGGCGTGCTCGCGGAGCAGGTCGTGCAGCTGGTAGCGGCCGGGTGCGGGCTCGGCGATGAGGTGCTGGTCATACAGCTCATCAAGATCACGGCGGGCGGCGGAAAGGCCCGTGCCGTCGAGCGCGGCGGCGGCGTAGGCGTCGACAGCCGGGCCCGGCACCAGGCCCAGCCGCCGGAACAGCCGCCGCGGGCCCGCGGCGAGGTCGGCGTAGGACAAGCCGAACGCCGCGCTGACCGACACGTTCTCCGCGTGCAGGAAGGCCAGCCGGTCCGTGGCCTGCGCTAGCTCGGCGGCCAGGCCGGCTCCGGTCCGGACGGGATGGTTGCGGAGCTGGCTGGCCAGCATCGCGATGGCCAGTGGCAGGTATCCGCACAGCCGGGTGAGCTCGCCGACCGCGGCGTCTCCGGCGCGCAGCCCGGGCCGGGCCGCCAGCCGGGCCAGCAGGTCCGCCGCCTCCCCCTGGGACAGGAGGTCCAGGCTGATCTGAGCGGCATCCTCCAGCGCGGCGAGCCGGCGGCGGCTGGTCACCAGCACCAGGCTCCCGGCGGTTCCGGGCAGCAGCGGGCGGACCTGCTCGTGCCCGGCCGCGTCGTCGAGCAGCAGCAGAATCTTCTGGCCCGCCACCACATCGCGCCAGCGGGCCGCCCGGGCCTCCAGCCCGGGCGGGATCTGCGCCGCGGCCAGGCCGGCCGTCAGCAGCAGGCTGGCCAGCGCGTCGGCCGGGTCGACCGGCCGCTGCCCGGACGTGTGGGCGTGCAGCGGCAGGAAGAGCTGCCCGTCCGGGAAGCTGGGGGCCAGCCGGTGGGCGGCGTGCACGGCGAGGGCGGTCTTGCCGATCCCGGCCATCCCGTCGATCGCGTGAATGCCCGTCACCTGGCCGTCAGCCGCCCCGGCAGTCAGATCCTCCAGCAGCCGCGCCAGTTCACGCTCGCGGCCGGTGAAGCTGGCGGTATCGCGCGGCAGGGTCCGGGAGGCCGCGGCCGCGGCGGCTCCCGGCGCCGCTTCATGCGCGGCCGCCAGCACCTCCGCCGTCGGCCCGCGGCCCCGGGCCGCCGCGACGAACAGCGTGCGGGCCGGCTCGGCCAGGCCCAGTGCGCCGGCCAGCAGCCCGGCGGTGTCCTTGCGGGCCGTGCGGTTGATCCCTCGTTCTAGGTCGCTGACCGACCGCGGGGAAAGGCCCGCCGCCTCGGCCAGCTCCTCCTGGGTCAGCTTGGCCTCGGCCCGCAACTGCCGCAGCAATGCCGCGAACTCAGGTCCAGCCTGCTCTGCCACCCGCCCCTGTGCCTTTCGAAATCCCCGCCGCGACGACCAGCCCGGCTCCGGCAGGACCGACGCCCAAAGCTATCGCGTGCTGTCCCGACCTGAAGTTGTCCTCCGCCGGAATCTGACGTCCACGGCGAGGCCGCCGCCGCTCAGGGCGCGGGCCCCGATCACCGCGCCGTGGGCGGTGGCGATGGCCTGGACGATTGACAGGCCGAGGCCGTGGCCGTCGCCGCTGCTGGCCCGGCGGCCGCTGAGCCGCTGGAAGGGCTGAAACAGCCGGCCGACTTCGGCGGCCGGGATGACCGGTCCGGTGCTGGCCACCGACAGCACGGCGCAGCCGCCGCTGATTCCGGTCGTGACCTCGACCCGCCCGCCATCGACGTTATGCCGGATGGCGTTGTCGACCAGGTTGGCCACCAGCCGTTGGGTCAGCAGGAGGTCACCGTCAACCGCCGCGGGCTGGATGGCGGTCCGGATGCGCAGCCCGAGGCGGCCCGCCTCGGTGCGGCGGGTCAGCACAACCTCGTCGGCGACGGCCGCGAGGTCGACCTGTTCGTGCTGGTCGAGGCCACCCTCGCTGGTGGCCAGCGTGAGCAGCGCCTCGATGAGGCTCTCCTGCTCGGCGTTGGAGGCGAGCACCTCCCCCACGACCGAGCGCCAGGTCTCGGCGGTGGTGCCGGGATCATCGAGCGCGACCTGCAGCATGCTGCGTTCCCTGGTGATGGGGGTGCGGAGCTCGTGCGAGGCGTTGGCGACGAAATGCCGCTGGGCCTCGAAGGAGGCGTGGAGGCGGGCCAGCAGGTCGTTGAGGGTGTCGCCCAGGGCCCTGAGTTCGTCGTCGGGGCCGCGCAGGGCCAGCCGCTGGTCCAGGTTGCTGGCCGAGATGCGGCGGGAGGCGGCGGTCATCACCGCCAGCGGGCGCAGCACCCGGCCGGCCACATGCCAGCCGAGCGCGAGGGCAACCGCGGTAACGAGCGCCAGGGCGATCGGCGCATCGATCAGCACCTGCCGCATGTCGCTCGTGGTTATCTCCTTGCCCAGCATCAGCATCAGCACCGAGACCTGGCGAGGGGTGAGCGCCTGGAGGCCCCGGTGGACCGTGGTGAGGCCGGGAGGAACCTGTATCTGAGCGAAGGCCGTGTCATTGACCTTCCCTCCGGGAGCGATCGCCTGCTGGGCCAGCGCGTAGCTGACCGCCAGCACGACCGCGCCGCAGGCGAGGAACAGTCCGCCATACAGAGCGGTCAGCCGCAGCCGGGCGGTGCGGCGCGGCAGCCGCAGCCGGGCGCGGGCCGCGCCGCGCGCGACGGGGATCACCATCATGAGCCTCCGATGCGGTAGCCGCTGTCACGGACGGTCTCGATCACCGGCGGATCGCCAAGCTTGACCCGCAGCCGGCCGATGGTGGTCTTCACGGTGGTCGTGAACGGGTCGGCGGCCTCGTCCCACACCCGGGCCAGCAGTTCCTCGGCCGGGACCGGCCGCCCGTCGGCCTGGAGCAGGCACTCCAGCACGGCGAACTCCTTCGGGGTCAGCGCGCCAGCTTCCGCCCGGCCCGAGTCACCACCCGCCGTCCGGAGTCCATGGCCAGGTCGGCGAAGCCCAGCCCGGCCCGCGGCGGGGCGCCCGGCCGACGGGCTAGAGCCTGGATGCGGGCGACCAGCTCGGTGAAGTCAAACGGCTTGGGCAGGTAGTCGTCCGCGCCCAGGCCGAGACCCTCCACCCGGTCCCTGACCGACCGCGCGGCGGTGAGCATCAGTATCCGGCTCGCCGACCGGTCGGCGGCCAGGCGCCTGCAGATGTCGTCGCCGTGCACGCTGGGCAGGTCTCGGTCCAGCACCACCACGTCATAGCGGTTCACCGCCAGCCGGTCCAGGGCCTCCCCGCCATCCAGGGCCACGTCGGCGGTCATGCCCCGGCGACGCAGCCCGGCCGCCACCGCCCGGGCGAGCCGGTCATCGTCTTCGGCTATCAGGACTCTCATCACCGTGCACCAGTCCCAGGATGACAGGTCTGTGCGAGCGAGCGGCCGGAGGTGACAGCCGGGTGACACCCGTCACCTTCTTGTCACCCGGATTCCCCTACACCTGGCATCGGCAGCTAGCTGAACGACCGGCTGCTATCCCGATCCGAAGGAGTAGGCAACCATGAGCGAACACATCCCGTCCGGGCTGGTCTCCCGCCGTTCCCTGCTCGGCGGCGGAGCGGCCACCGCGGCTGCGGCGGCGGGCCTGGCGCTGGCCTCCCGCGCGTCCCGCGCGGCCGAGACCAGGGCCACCGACACCTTGGCCACCGACAGCTTGGCCACCGAGGCCGCGGGTATCGCGAACGTCCGCGTTGACCACGATCATTACGGGGCTCACGTCGGGCCCACCCTCGCCGCCAATCCCCGCCATCCCGGGCATCTCTTCACCGCCTGCCAGACCGCGCACAAGGCGCTGGGGAACCCCGGTTTCATGACGACCTACCTGTCGCTCGACGCAGGCGCAACCTGGCTGAGCGGCGGCGCCCCTCAGGCTCCGGCGGGCCGGGCTCCGGCGGGCGACGACGTGAACGTCACCTTCGATCCGCACGGCCGCGGCTACGTCGTCGCCACGGCCACCGGTTCCTCCAACGCCGACCGCGCCATGTACACATGGCGAACCGACGACGGCGGGCGCAACTTCTCGGCCCCGATAACAATGGTCTCCGGGGGAAAGTACTTCGATGCTCCCTGGATCGCCGCGGGCGCCGGACAAACCCTTTCGGAGCGCAATGTCTACGTGGTCTGGGCCAGCAATCAGAACGAGGGCGGCGACAGCGTGACGATGAGACGATCCACAGACGGCGGAATGAGCTATGGATCTGCGCGCACGATCCTGAACGCCCGCAGCCCCTCGGAGACCAGTTCCAGTCCGAAAATTGCCGTCGGAGCGAACGGCCTGGTGTGCGTCGTCGCCAACACGAAGGGCCACTTCAACTCCTCCGGAGACATGGTCGCCCGCGTCGTGGCCGTCTGCTCGACCGACGCGGGACACAGCTTCGCGGCCCCGGTCGACCTCGGCTGGGAGTCGCTCGACATGAGCCTGCCCGGTGACGTCATCCCCAACTCGGACGCGAAGGTCGCCATCTCACCTCGAGGCGATGCGCTCTACGTCGCGTTCGTCAGGCGCCGCCGGGGAATGAGTCACTCGGACATCGTGGTCCGGGCCTCGTACAACCGCGGTAAGACCTGGTCCGCGGCCGTGGTCGCGACGCCGGGGGGCAGCGTGACCTATTTCCAGCCGTCCCTGGCGGTCGACGGGGCGGGCCGGGCCGCGATCTCGGCGTTCGCCCTGTCCCACGGCCTCATCAGCGAAGTCCTGCTCCTGTCCCGGCCTGACAAGCTCAGCTTCAGCGCGCCCCTCCGCGTGACCACTGCTCCCTTCAACCCGACCGGCAAGACGCCCACCGGCACCAAGCACGGCGCCTGGTGGATTGGTGACTGGCAGGGCATCGCCGCCAGCGCCGGACGCATCCACCTGGTCTGGAACGACACCCGCACCGGGAAGCTCGATCTCTTCGCGGCAACGGTACGCCCATGAAGGCAATCCGAGTGCTGCTAGTCGGGGTACTCGGGTCCGATGGCGGTCCGGGCGCCGAGCGCACGGCCCTGCCCCCAGCCCAGTTCCCGCCGGTACCCGCCGAGCAGGCCGGTGGTCGTGAGCTCCTCGACGTCACGGAAACGGGAGTCGCTGGGCACCGCCGCCACCAGCGGGGCCACGAACAGCGCGTCGGTCGGGCAGTAGGCCTCGCACTGGAAGCAGGTCTGGCAGTTGTCCGGGCGGGCGATCACCGGTACGCCGTCGTCGTCCCGGTCGAACACCCGGGTCGGGCACACCTGGACGCAGATATCACACGAGATGCACCGCGAGCGCTCGATGACCTCGATCATGCCGCTCGCCCCTGCGCCGCGGCGAGCGTGCGGGAGCCGCCCTCCGGGCGGGTCCAGATGTCATCGAGCCCGCCGGTGAGCAGCCGGAATTGCTGCGCCGGGTCCTGGTGCGGGTAGTCGAGCCGCTTGTGCATCCCGCGGGTCTCCGTGCGCTGCAGCGCGGCGTGGAACATCCACCGGCCGTGCGCCGTCATCGCGGCGGCCTCGCGGGCGCGGAACAGGTCCTCCCCGGCGCCGGTCAGGCCGTCGCGGACGGCCGACCAGGTCTGGTGGAGTACGTCGAGCGCGGGGACGAGCTTGCTCCGGGTGCCGGACGTAGTTATGGTCGTAGGGCAGGACCGCGCGCTGCACCTCGGCGATGACGTCCTGGTAGGCCAGCGTCGAGCCGCCGGCGGGCCGAAGGCCCGCGGCGCCGGCCGGCCGGGCCTGATCCGGCCGGAGGTGATCCGGCCGGGCGCCGCGACGCGACGCGAAGACGGCGGCGCCCAGGCCTGCCCAGCTGCCCGAGGACGCGGCCCAGGCCGCGTTGTGGCTGCCGCCCCCGGTGAAGCCGCCGCAGATCAGCTCGCGGGTCGCCGAGTCCCCGGCGGCGTACAGCCCGGGCACGCTGGTCGAGCAGTCGTTGCCGGTGATCCGGACCCCGCCGGTGCCCCGCACGGTGCCTTCCGCGAGCAGGGTGATCTCGAACAGGTCGGTGAACGGGTTGATGCCGAGGCGGTCGAAGACCAGGAAGAAGTTGGGCTGGCCCAGGCGCATGGCCCGCTGGACGTCGGGCGTGGCCTGGTCCAGCCGCGCGTAGACGGGCTCGGTCAGCAGCGTCCGGGCGATGACGGACCGGCCGCGGGTGCTTCCGGCGCCCTCCAGCACCGAGCCGTCCGCGCGGTAGAACGTCGCCCAGGAGTAGTAGGCGGTCTTGGTCAGCGAGGTGCCCCCGGCGCGATGGCGTAGGCGCTGGAGAACTCCATCCCGGACAGCTCGGCGCCGGCTTCGACGGCGAGCAGGGCACCGTCCCCGGTGTTGACGTCGCAGCCGAGCGTCTTGGACTGGAAGGCGCAGCCGCCGGCGGCCAGGACCACCGCCCCCGCCGTGACGCTCAGCACCTGACCGGTCGGGCGGTCGAGCACCCGCGCGCCGCAGACCACGCCGTCGGCGTCGACCAGCAGCTCAAGCGCGGGCGTGTGATCCAGGATCCGGACGCCCAGTCGCTGCAGGCGGGTGCGCTGGCGGCGCATGTACTCGGGGCCCTGGAGATCGTCGCGGATCTGGCGGCCGTGGGCGTCAACGGGGAACGGGTAGCGCTGCACCCGGGCCAGCTCGTCCATCCGGGCGTAGGTTTCGTCGAGCACCCGGGCCATCCAGTCGCGGTCGGCGAGATGGCCGCCGAGCGCCTCCCGGCTGGCCATCGCCGCCTCGCGCAGCTCGGGCTGGTCCTCGACGTACCAGATGCCGGTGCCGACCGACGCGGTGGCGCCGCTCGATCCGCACCGGCCCTTGTCGACGAGAACAACATCCGCGCCCGCCTGCGCGGCCTTGATCGCGGCCCAGGTGCCGGCCGGGCCGCCGCCCACGACCAGTACATCAGCCGACAGCGCCGCGTGGTTCTCGGCGGCAGCGGCGCCCGCGACCTTGTTTCGAAACATGGTTTTCTCCCTGTCAGGCGTCGACGAGCTCGGCCTCGGCCGCTTCAGGCACGCGGAACTGGTTGGGCGGCACGCCGAGCCCGTAGTGCTCGCGCAGCGTCGTGCCCTCGTAGTCGTCGCGGAACAGCCCGGCCCGCCGCAGGATCGGCAGCACATGATCGATGAAGGCCTGCAGGCCGGAGGGCAGCCCCGGGGCCATGATGTTGAAGCCGTCGGCCGCGCCGTCGCTGAACCAGCGGATGATCGTGTCCGCGATCTGGTCGGGCGTGCCGGCGAACTCGAAGTGGCCGCGGCCGCCGCCGAGCCGCGACAGGACCTGCCGGACGGTCAGGTTCTCCCGCACGGCCATCTCGATGATCAGGTCGGCCCGGCTCTGGGTGCCTTCGAGCCGGGGCCGGGCCAGCACCGAGTCGGGCAGCGGGGCGTCGAGCTCGAAGTCGTCCGGCTCGAGCTCGACCACCCGCGCCAGCTGCAGCAGGCCGTATTCGGGTACCCGCAGGTCGTCGAACTGCCGGGCCAGGGCCCGCGCCTCGGCCTCGGTCGAGCCGATGTAGGGCACGATGCCGGGCAGCACGATCACGCCGTCGGGGTCACGCCCGGCCGCCCGGGCCGCGCCGCTTGATGTCGGCGTAGAACGCGGCCGCGCGCTCGTAGGTCTGGTGCGCGGTGAAGATCGCCTCGGCGTGCCGGGCCGCGAAGTCCTTGCCGTCCTCGGAGGAACCCGCCTGGACCAGCAGCGGGTAGCCCTGCGGGGGCCGTTCGACGTTGAGCGGTCCGGCGATTCTGAAACAAGGGCCGTTGTGGCTGATCTTGTGAATCCGGCCGGGGTCGGCGTACCGGCCCGTGGCCTTGTCGGCGATGATGGCGTCCGTCTCCCAGCTGTCCCACAGCGCCTTGGTGACCGACAGGAACTCGTCGGCCCGGGCGTAGCGGTCGGCGTGGCCGGGCCGGTCGTCGAGCCCGAAGTTGGCCGCCTCGTCGGCCCCGGCCGAGGTGACGATGTTCCAGCCGCACCGGCCGCGGCTCACGTGGTCGACCGAGGCCAGCCGCCGGGCCAGGTTGTAGGGGTCGTTGTAGGTCGTCGAGACGGTGGCGATGAGCCCGATGCGGCTGGTCGCCTGCGACAGCGCCGTCAGCAGCGTCAGCGGCTCCAGCTGGCCCGGCGGCCGGAACTCCCCCGTGCCCATCGTCGCCGGCCCGTCAGCCAGGAACAGCGAGTCGAACTTCGCGCTCTCGGCTAGCCGGGCCAGGCTGATCCAGTGGTCCAGGTCGAAGTCGGCCCGCGGGTTGCTGGCGGGCAGCCGCCACGACGCCTCGTGGTGGCCCGCCTCCATCAGGAACGCGTTGAGATGCAGTTTCCGCTGGCCGGTCACAGGCCCGGCACCTTCAGGCTGTTGTAGCTCGGAGGCAGGACGTTCTGCGCGATGTGCGTGAACGTCACCTGCCTCTTGATCAGCGCCCGCTTCGAAGAAGGCGTCGCTGAGGGCCTGCTCGGCCTGGATGTCGGAGGCCTTGACCGGAGCGATGTACCACTCAGAGGCCGGCACCATGGCCTTGGCGTCAGCCAGCGAGATCGTGTCTTCCTGGGAGAGCGCCTGAGCGAACCCGGCCGGATGCTTGACGGCCCAGGCGAACTCGGCGGCCAGCCGCTCGAACAGGTCCGTGAACGCCGCTCGCTTGGGCCCGGTCAGGTCCCGGTTCGGCGCGACGTAGTAGTTGCTGGCCTGGTCGATGGGCGGCAGCCCCTTGGCGATGATCCGCGCGCCGGCCTTGACCGCGAGCGACGACCTGCGGGTTCCAGATCGCCCAGGCGTCCACCTTGCCGCTCTGGAAGGCCGTCGCGCCCGCCGCCGGGCTGAGGTAGTCAATGTGCACCTGGCTGAACTTCAGCCCGACGCTCTTCAGCGCGAGCAGGACCAGCCCGTTGGCCGAGCTGCCTTCCGGCACCGCGATCTTCTTGCCCTTGAGCTGACTCAGGCTGTGGATCGGCGAGCCCTTCGGCACGATGATGTCCTCGTCGGGGATCTTCGTGTTGATGTAGTGGGCCACGCCCACCACGCTGAAGCCGTACTCCGAGGCCGCGCCGGTGATGGGCGGCACGTCGCCCACCGAGCCCAGGTCGATGTCGCCGGACGAGGCGGCCTGCACCAGCGGCGGGCCGTAGGTGAACCGGGCGAACGTCACCTTGTACGGCGCCTTGTTGAAGACGCCGGTGAGCTGGGACAGGGCCTGGCTGCCGTCACCGCCGTTGTCGCCGATGACGAAGCTGTACTTGCTCCACGCGTGGTGGCTGGCGGCGCTCGGCTGGAAGTTGCTCAGCGGCTTGGAGGCCGAGGTGGTGGCGGCGTTACTGGTGCTGCACGCGGCGAGCGTTCCGGCGGCCGCGACGACCACCAGGGCGGTGATCAGGCGGCGGGGACTGAGTGGTCTGGGCGACATATGTTGGTCTGCGCTTTCTCTATCGTCTGGGCGTGGTCAGTGCTGGTTGGCCAGTCCGAGGTCGGCCAGCAGGGCGGCGCGGAGGTCCTCGCGGGCGGTGCTCACCTCGCGCTCGGCGGTCGACAGGGTCACCGGGTGCGAGGTGGCGATGCGTCCCTGGCTCATCACGACGATGCGGTCGGCCAGCGCGATCGCCTCATCGACGTCGTGGGTGACCAGCAGCATCGCCGCATGGTGCTGGCGCCGCAGGGCGCGCACCAGGTTGTGCATGCGAAGACGGGTGATCGCGTCGAGCGCCGCGAACGGCTCGTCGAGCAGGACCAGCTCGGGGTCGGAGACCAGGGCCCGGGCCAGGGCGACCCGCTGCGCCTCGCCCCCGGACAGTTCCTTCGGCCAGGCCTGCTCGCGGCCGGCCAGCCCGACCTCGGCCAGCGCGGCCTGGGCCCGATGGTCGGCATCCGGGCCGTACAGGCCCAGGGTCACGTTGCGCAGGGCACGCTGCCACGGCAGCAGCCGGTCACCCTGGAACACGATGGCCCGCCGGACCGGCACCTCCACGGTGCCGCCGTCCGGCCGGTCCAGCCCGGCCATCAGCCGCAGCAGCGTGGTCTTGCCGCACCCCGAGGGGCCGAGCAGCACGACCAGCTCCTCGTCGCCGATGGCCAGGTCCAGGTGATCGAGGACGACGCGGTCACCGAACCGGCGGACGACCTGGTCGACGAGCGCGCCCGCCTGCTGCCGGGCGCGCGTTTCGGTTGCCGTGCTCATGTCGCCTCGTAACTGGGCCGCCACCGCAGCAGCACCCGCTGAAGAAGACGGACGAACTGGTCGGCCAGCAGCCCGAGGATCGCGTAGATCACCAGGCCGACCCACACCTGGTCGGGCTGCATGTACGTCTGCCCGTTGGTGATGAGGAACCCGATCCCGGAGTTGGCGTTCACCGTCTCGGCCGCGACCAGCCCGAGAATGCTGTAGGCCAGGGCGAACCGCAGGCCGGTCAGGAAGCCGGGCAGGGCGCCGGGGAACATCACCCTGGTCACCAGCCGCCATCGGCCCGCGCCCGTGGTTCGCGCCATCTCGACCAGGCGCTGATCGACATTGCGGATGGCCGCGAACAGGTTCAGGTAGATGGGCACGAAGGCGCCGAACGCGATGATCAGGATCTTGGGCTTCTCACCGATCCCGAACCACACGATCATCACCGGCAGGATGGCCAGGATGGGAATGGTGTTGAAGATCTGCACGATCCCGTTGAACAGGTTCTCGCCGCTGCGCAACAGGCCGCCGAGCACGCCCGTGACGACGCCGACGCCCAGGCCGATGGCGAACCCGACGAGGGCCCGGTGCAGCAGGGAGATATCCAGGTCCGAGCCCAGCACCCCCTGCTGCCACAGCTGCCATCCGGTCTTGGCGATCACCGTCGGCGCCGGTGCGGCGGTGGGGCTGAGCACGCCGGCGTCGGCGAGCGCCTGCCAGATGAGGAGGATCGCGACCGGCGTGGTGTAGATCCCCAGCGGCCAGCTCAGCCGCTGCCGCCACCTGGTGAGAATGCCCTCGCGCCGTGCGCTGGCGGCCCCGAACACATCGCGGGCCTGGACCGCCGGCAGCGCGCTCGGTGCTGCCGGCGGTGCCTCGGCGACCGCGGAGGCAGGTCCGGCGCTCGTCATGCCACGGCCTCCAGGACCGGCGAGTAATGCGAGACATCGCCGGTCAGCTGGCGGCTCCGCCGCCCGTCGACCGAAGCCGGCACGTCCCCGGCCACGGTCACCCGGTTCAGGCGCCGCGGCAGGTCGTCGTAGTTGTCCACCGCGTAGTGCTGGGTGATCCGGTTGTCGAAGATCAGCAGCTGGTTCGGCGACCACGACCACCGGACCAGGTTCTCCGGGCGGGTCACGTACGACTGGAAGATGTCGAGCAGGACCGTCGACTCGCGCCTCGACAGGCCGACGATCCGCTTGGCGAAGCCGCCGATGAACAGGCTGCGCTCCCCGGTCAGCGGGTGGACCCGGACCACCGGGTGCTCGGCCTCATACACGGTGGACACGAAGACGTCGTCGAGCTCGCGTATCGCCTCCGTCCGGGCCGGCGGCCGGGCGTAGTCGTACTCGTTGGCGTGCACCGCCCACAGCGAGTCGGCCAGGACTCGCAGCGGCTCGGGCAGGTCGCGATAGGCCGCCGCGGTGTTCGCGATCAGCGTCTCTCCCCCGTACGGGGTGGTGACGATGCTGCGCAGCGTGGACACCTGGGGCGGATTGACGACGAACGTCACGTCCGAGTGCCACTCGTTGGCCTTGGACGTCTCGCTGTCGACCGCGAGCACGTTCGTCGTGCCCGGTACCGCGGGCACCGTCGGGTGCGCGGTCGTCAGCTGGCCGAACCAGGAGGCCACGCGCTCCTGGCCGGGGTCATCGAGCTCCACCCCGTCGAAGACGATCACCTTGTGCTCGTTGAGCGCGCCCCGCAGGGCGGCGATCGCCTCGTCACTCGGCTCCGCGGTGAGATCGACTCCCTCGACTACCGCGCCGATGCGGCTCGTGAGCTTTCGGACAGACAGGGACATGGCGGGAACCTCCGCAGTGGATTGGGGGCGCGCTGTGCACCGGGCAGGGTCGGCAGCACCTGCGGCGGTGACCGCGCAGTGGGACGGGGGTGGACGACGGAACGGAGAGCTAGGCCCGGGAACCGTCAGCGCGGGCCGAACAGATCATGCTCGCGACGAGCGCATGGTCTACGTGGCGTCGCCGCGCGGCTACGAAAGTCGCCATGTTCAGAGGCTACTGAGGCACCGCGGCCAAAGTCAATAACTCCTACCAAATTAATAGACTATTGCTCAGTCGCCTACTCCGGGCGGCTGGGCTGGGCGGCTGGGCTGGGCGGCTGGGCTGGGCGGCTGGGCTGGGCGGCTGGGCCAGGCGGCCGCGGTAGGCGCGCATCTTGGCGCGTGCGCCGCAGACCTGCATCGAGCACCACTGTGACTTGCTGGACGGGGACCGGTCGTAGAACGCCCAGCCGCAGCCGGGTCCGGGGCAGCTCTTGAGGCGGGCCCAGGTGCCCGCGTCGGCCGCCTCGGCGATCGCGATGGCCACGCGGCCGATCACCCGGCTGATGGGCTCGTGGTCCGCGCTGACCAGCCGCGCGCCGCCCGCGGGATCAACCGCCAGGGCCATCCGGCCGGACGCCAGCGCCAGGGTCAGGCGACTGGCGGCCTCGGGGTCGCGGTGCCCGCCGGTATGGGTGCTGAGCACGCCCCTGATCGCCTCGCGCAGCTCCACCAGGGCCTGCCGCTCCGCGGCGGTCAGCACGGA
Organism: uncultured Actinomycetota bacterium; assembly: GCA_963730265.1. Taxonomy (GTDB): domain Bacteria; phylum Actinomycetota; class Actinomycetes; order Streptosporangiales; family Streptosporangiaceae; genus DASUBV01. The sequence continues at coordinate 408,272 of CAVSRG010000009.1, read as the reverse complement.
CCCTCCGGGGAGCAGGGTGGTCGCCGCCAGCCACTGGCCCGCGTCCGGCGGCGTGCCGAGCAGGTCCCGCCCGGACTCCGCATTCAGGGTATTGACCAGCGCCTGGACCAGCCGGAGCGAGCCGGGGGCCGGCGCACGGGAACCGGGATCACGACCGGCCGTCGGCAGCACGGCTCCGTTACCGTCATTCATGGGTAAAGGGTAACGCGCTGATGAGGGAGATCTCCGTCGATGCGACCGTTACCTAACCTTCATAAGAGATAAGCCAGAGAGCGACGGGCGGCGGGGAGGCTGGATCTTGTTACCGATATCCTTCTCAATTAAGTAACGCCACGCGGCATAGCGAACAGGAGACGAACGTGCTGGCCAGGATGACTCGGATCGCCGCGGCGGCCCTGGTGCTCCCGCTGCTGCTCACCGCGTGCGCTCAGGGCAGACCCACGGCGGCGCCCGCGTCGGTCAGGCTGGCCGACTGCGGCGCGCCCGGGCAGCGGCAGCCGTCGATCATCCAGGTGGTCTGCGAGACTGACGACATCACCGCGAGGAACCTGCGCTGGTCCGCGTGGGGAAAGCCGGTCGCCACCGCCATCGGCGTCGCAGTCGTCAACCTGTGCGCGGTCGAGGATTGCCACACGCAGCTCTACAACCCGCTCCCGCTGGTGATGATCGCCTCGAAGATCGTGCCCTGCCCGCACGGCAGGCGCGCGTACTCCAGGCTCCAGTACGTTTTCGTCGGCCACTCGCCCTTCCAGGGCGTGCCCGCGCACATGAACTTCTCCGGCTTCATCTCCGGGCCGGGCCGGCCCGGTTTGCCCGCGCACCAGACCGTCAGCCTTACCTGCTGACTCTTGCTTACCTGCGGCCCCGGGTCCCGGCAGGCCGGGACCCGGGGCACGATCAGTGCATGACTTCCCGCGTGCCTTTTTTCTTCGTAGACGTCTTCGCGAGCCGGCCACTGACCGGCAACCCGCTGTCGCTGGTGCCCGATGCCGACGGCCTGGACGAGGGGCAGATGCGGGCCATCGCCCGGGAGTTCAACCAGTCCGAGACGACGTTCGTGCTCCGCCCGTCCCTGCTCGGGGCCGCGGTGCGGCTCCGCTCGTTTACCCCGATCGGCGCGGAGGTCGGCGGGGCCGGCCATAACGCGCTGGGCGCCTGGCTGTGGATGGAAGCCGCGGCCGGCTCCCGGCCGCCGACGGCGACGCGGGCCTGCGGCAGGAGATCGCCGGCCTGGTGCTGCCGGTCGAGGTGATCCGCCCGGCCGGCCAGCAGGCCACCGTGTGGATGGACCAGTCACCGCCCCGGTTCGGCGCCGTGGCCGGGGACCGCGCTGCCCTGGCCGCCGCCCTGGGCCTGGCCCCCGACGACCTGGCGGCGGATGAGCCCGCGCAGGTGGTGTCGACCGGTGCCGGCCATCTGCTGGTCCCGGCCCGCGATCGCACGGCGGTCGACCAGGCCGCGCCGGACGGGGCCCGGCTCTTGCCGCTGCTGAGGCAGGCCGGTGGCGAGGGCTGCTACCTCTACAGCACCGACCCCGTGGACCGGGCCGGCGCGGTCGCTTACGCCAGGTTCTTCAACCCGACGGTCGGCATCGCCGAGGACCCGGCGACCGGAACCGCCGCCGGCCCGCTCGTCGCCCGGCTCGCCGCCCTGGGCCAGGTCCCTGACCAGGCCACGGTGATCGTCGAGCAGGGCTACGCGCTGGGGCGGCCCAGCCGGATCCAGGTCTCAGCGTCCGGGCCTCGCATCCGGGTAGGCGGTTCCGGCCTGGTCGTAGCCGAAGGGACGCTGGCCATCTAGCTACCGGCTACCAGGCCTGCGGTGCGATGAAGGCGTCGAGTTCGACGTGTCCGGCGAGATTGTCGATGAGGCCGACCAGGGTGGCGAAGGCGCACTCCAGCAGGACCTCGAGAACCGCCTCGGTGGACAGCCCGGCCTGCGCCGCGGCGGCCAGCGCCGAGTCGCTGACCCGGCCCCGGTTCAGCACTATCTCGCGGGCCAGCGCGGCGACGGCGGCGGCGGTCCCGTCGGCCCGCGCCGCGCCCTCGCGCAGCAGCTTGATCTGCTCCTCGGGCAGGCCCAGCCGGCCCAGCATCGTCGAGTGAAAGGCGACGCCGTAGCGGTTGTCGACGGCGACACCGACGGCAAGGCCGGCGATCTCGCGAAGAACCGGCTCGAGCTTCGCCGACGCGACCGCGCGGCGCAGCCCGTCGAAGCCGGCCAGCAGGGCGGGCGATGCGGCGGTGGCCGCCGCCAGGTTGGGCACCAGGCCGAGATCGGCGGCGATCCCGTCCAGCACAGTCCGGCTCCCGGCCGGGGCCTCGTCGGTCGTCAGGATGGCGAGTTGCACGTATAGCTCCTTGTCGCATGGGCGGTGAGTAGCGTCGGGATCTACTGTGCCAGCCCGCCGGCCGGGCGGCGATTCCCTGCCTGGGAAGCGCCCCGGGTGCGCCGGCGGCCATAGGCTCGCCAGCGTGTCTGTCACCGCCCCCGCGCCGGCCGAGTTCGGCCATCTGCTCCGGCACTGGCGCTCAGTCCGGGGCAAGTCCCAGCTGGACCTGGCCGGCGACGCCGAGACGACGCCGCGCTACGTGAGTTTCGTGGAGACGGGGCGGGCGCAGCCCAGCCGGCAGATGGTGGTCCGGCTCGCGCGCGCCCTCGACGTGCCGCTGCGCGAGCGCAACGAATTGCTGCTCGCCGCGGGCTATGCGCCGCTGTACTCCGCTGCGCCGCTCAGCAGCCCGCTGCTCAGGCGGGTAGAGCAGGCGCTCACGTCGATGCTCGGCCAGCATGAGCCCTTCCCGGCCGTGGTGCTCGACCGCGGCTGGCAGGTGCAGCGGGCCAACAACGGCGCGCAGCGGCTCTTCGGCCGCCTGTTCGCGCCGCATCCGGTGCCGGCGCCAGCCAACGTGCTGCGGCTGGTCATTGAGCCCGGCCCGATGCGCGACCAGCTGCGTAACTGGGCCACGGTCGTGCCAGCGCTGCTCGACCGCGCGCACCGGGAGGCGATCGGCGGCGTGCTCGACCGGGAGACGGCCGAGCTGGTCCGCCGCCTTCGCGGCCGTCCCGACGTCGCCCGGCTCCTGACCGAGCCCGACTTGTCCCCCGGCGCCACGCCGATCGTCGACCTGCACTTTGACCTGGCCGGCACCGGGCTTCGGTTCTTCTCGGTGGTGTCGACCATCGGCGCGCCGATCGATGTCACCGCGCAGGAACTGCGGGTCGAGGCATTCTTCCCCGCTGACGACGAGACCAGGGACCGCTGGACGTCGCTCGAAGGCAGCGAGCAGCCAGCACCCTCGGCGCGCAGACCTTAGGGCTCGCTGAGCGCCTGCTGGTCGATCAGCAACCCGCGCTGCACCTCGGCGAGGGCCGCTCGCGCCTGGTCATCCTGCTGTTCCGCGAGCGCCGCGGTCAGGTGCTGCCCGAGCCGGTCGAGATCCTCGCCGACCATCCGGCGGACCTCCTCATCGCTCGCCGGGCCATGCCAGGAATGCGGCGGCGTCCGGCTGGTCGCCGTCGACATGCTGGCCAGCGGCGACACGCCGTGCCCCAGATCCTGGTCGGCCAGCAGCCGGGCCCAGGCTCTCAGATCCACGAGGAGCTTATCGAGCACCCCGTGCAGCGCGTGCGTCCCTGGAACCCTCCGGACCGCCTGCCGCACGTCCAGAACCCCGTCGATGACCTCGCTCAGCACCAGGTTCAGGGCGGTCAGCGGATCGTCACGCCCCGGCGAGCTCATGCCGGCACCGATGCGGACCGCCGGCCTACGCACTCGCCAGGCCGGGCTACTGGATTACGCCATCTCACGCGAGGACCTTTCTGCCTGCTCAGGGGAACCAGCGAGTAGCTATCGACAGAGCGTACCGAGGCCGGCCCCGCCTCGGCGGCGGCGATGCCGCGATCACGGCCGCCCTGGCCGGGTCACCTGTCGTCGTGGCTCGCCGGGTCGTGGCGGCCGTCGTGGCTCGCCGGGTCGTGCCAGCCGCCGTGGTGTTCCGCGATCTCGCTCAGCATTTCCCTGGTCAGGCGGGCCAGATGCTGAGCGGCGCTCCGGGCATCGCTGTGCTCAGGCAGTTGTGCTGCTTCCCGTTCCAGGGTGCGCTGGCAGCCGGAGGGGCCGGCCAGTCCGGCGCGGGGCCGGGCTGATCGCAGGTCGGCCAGCTGCCGGACGGGATCGGCGAGGCTCCGCAGCATCGTGGCGTAGTCCTCGCGGAATGACGCCCGGCTGCCGCCGGGCCCGTCCGCGGCCGTGATATCCGGCACGGACCGGGCGACCGCACGGATCCGGGCCGTGAGCACCTCCAGGGAATCGAGCACCGCGCCGTCCGGCTGCGGCACGGTTTTCTCGGTCCTGGCCCGCGGGTTCCACCGCAGGCTGTCTCGAGCATGCCGGGCCGCCGCGCGGGCCTGCCCCGCCGCCGTACTGAGCTGGCGCTCGTGCCAGGCCCACGACCGCAGGCCGGAGTCCCGGTCGGCGACCGCACGGCTGAGATCCTCCAGCGCGCCGGCGATGTCCTCGCCCCACTGCCGGATCGCGTGCTCAGCCGGGCGCAGCTGGAGCGGCGGGAAGACCAGGACGTTGACCACCAGCCCGGTCACCACGCCGATGCCGACGTCGACCATCCGGTGGGCGACGTAGTGAAACGGCTGATGGCCGCCAAGCAGCAGCGCGAACAACGCGGTGAAGGTGACCTGCGCGCTCTGATCCCCCAGGCGGCGCCACCCGCTGACCAGCACCCCGGCCACGACGACCACCGCGATGCCGGCGATTCCCGGTCCCAGCAGCACGCCGACCGGAATCGCCATCGCGGCGCCGAGCAGGAACCCGGCCACGTAACGAGCGCCCTCGCGCAGCGAGCCAGCCACCGTCGGGTACACGCCCAGAAGCGCCGCGAGCGGCGCGAAGTAGGGATCGGGCTCACCGACCGCGTACCTGGCCAGCACCCACGCCGCCACCGCCGCGATCGCGCCCTTGACCGCCAGCCGGACCCGCTCCTGCCAGTACCGCGCCGGCCCGGACGAGGCAGGCCGCAGCGGCATGGCCAGCCGCGAGGACCACGCCCCCCTCGGGCGCTTTCGGGCGCGCCCGGCGACCCCGCCTTCCAGCACAGCCCGCAGCTACCCGGAAACCGGCCTAAGCCACCTCGCAGGCGCCTCGCAGGCGCCCGATGTGCAGAGGTCAGTTCCTGGCGGCCAGGGCCGGGCTGAAGAAGTCGGCGAGCAGCTGGCTGACGCGCTCGGGCTCGTCGTGATGGACCCAGTGCGAGGCGTCGGGCAGGCGCTCGACGCGGTCGAGGTTGGGCACATCGTCGTGGTCGGGCTCGGCTAGCTGGTCGCCCAGGTAGCGATCCCGCTGTCCCCAGATGACCAGGGTCGGCGCGCTGACCGGGCGGATCGCCGCGTCAGCCTGCTTGGGCGGGGTCCGTACCGAGGAGCGGTAGTAGTTGATCATCCCGGTCGCCGCCCCGGGCTGCGACCACGCCTCGATGTAACGGTCCATCTCCTCCTTGGTGTAAGCCGGGTGGGCGTCGCGCAGGAAGTGCCGGAAGAAGTGCCAGTGGTCGGCGTGCACCACCGCCTCGGGCAGGTCGGGCAGGTCGAAGAAGAAGAAGTACCAGGACCTGCGGAGCTGGCCCGGGTGGTGCAGTCCCTGCGACAGCTTCCGCGGGTGCGCCGCATTGAGGATGGCCAGCCGGTCCACGACCTCGGGATGATTCATCGCGGTGGCCCAGGCGATGGACCCGCCCCAGTCATGACCGACCAGCAGCGCCGACTCCGCCCCGCGCTCGTGGACCAGATCACGGATGTCGGCCGCCAGCTTGCCCGTGTCGTAGGCGGCGACACCATCCGGCTTCGACGACAGGTTGTAGCCGCGCGTGTCAGGTGCGACCACCCGGAATCCGGCCGCCGCCAGCGGCTCGATCTGCCGCCGCCACCCGTACCAGAACTCGGGGAAACCGTGCAGCAAAACGATCAGCGGCCCCTCGCCGGCTTCCATGTAATGCAGCCGCTGGTCGCCGATCTCGGCGTAGCCCTCACGAAGTTCGTTGCCTTGATCCAGCATCATCGCCCCCGTGCCACTAGCTGGTTCGAAGTGCCCGACCATGCCCGTTAACAGGCTGCCTGAATCCTCATCCGGGCCGTTAGCTGGCGGCCTGGATGGTCTCGGCGGCGGTGGTGATGAGCTGGGCGACCTCGTCGGGGTGGGAGACCATGGCCAGGTGGCCGCAGGCGACCTCGGTGGTGGTGGCGTCCATGCGCTTGGCGAACTGGCGCTCGGCGTCGGGCGGGATGGCCTCATCGTTCTCGGCGACCAGGAACCAGGTCGGCTGCGACTTCCAGGCCGGGACGCCCATCACGTCCTGCAGGGTGCTCGCGGCCAGCGCCTGCTGTACCGCGAACAGCACCCGAGCCCGGGCCGGGTCCACGTCAGCGGCGAAGTGGGCCACGAAGTCGTCCTCGGGCAGCCACGCGTAACCCAGCTCGTCGATGTCCAGGTGGGCCAGCGCCGGGGTCGGCGGGCCCTGGGTCAGCAGGGCGCCGATTGACTCGCCCTCATCCAGCCCGAACGCTGCGATGTACACCAGTCCGGCGACATTGGGCGCGTCGGTACCCAGCGCGGTCATGATCTGGCCGCCGTAGGAGTGCCCGGCGTCCTCATGGCTAAGAAGGCGGGCGCCACATCACCCTGGTGAAGGGCGCGCCGCACCTGTCCATGATCTCCAACCCCGGCGTCGTGACCCGCGTCATCCTCCAGGCCGTCCGCGCCACCAGCTAGCCCGTCGGAGAACAGACAGTCAAGGAGCCCCTGCTCGTAGCGATCGACTTCACCGACATCACACTCGCCTGACCGGGAACCTTCGTGCGGATGCGGCGGCGCGCCGGGGAGACCGGTTGCGCCGCCGCGTGCCGCGGTCAGCCGAGCGGGATGCTGCTACCGGGAACCGGCGTCAGCGGCTGGCCCGTCACCGGCCAGCCGGAGGGCAGCCAGACCAGCGGCCGGACCTGCACCCACGGGTCGCCGTTCGCGAAGGCATCGTAGTAGTGGTAAACGAGGTAGGAGCGGGAACCGTCCGTATAGACCGACGACGAGCCGGGGCCGATCATCCCCTCGTCGCTGCCCTGCAGCTCCATGCCGCCCGAGTTCATCATGGCCGTGCCGGCGGGGTCGACATAGGGCCCGGTCACCGAGGCGGACCGGCCGACCATGATGCGGTAGGTGCTGCCGATGCCCGCGCAGCACGTGTCGAACGACACGATCAGGTAGTAGTAGCCGTCGTGGTAGGTGATGCCCGCGCCCTCCTCGGCGTCGGGCGCGGGTCGCTGCGCCAGCGAGTAGACGGTCGGGGACGGGCTGGCCGGCATTCCCGTCGCCGCGTCCAGCGCGATGAGCTTGATCCCGCTCCAGAACGAGCCGAAGACTAGCCACTTGCCCCCGCCCGGCGCGCTGACCAGCGACGGGTCAATAGCGTTGAAGTCGTCGCTGCTGGTGCTGCGGAAGACCAGGCCGCGGTCGGTCCAGTGGTAGCGAGGGCTGCGGGGATCGAGCGTCGGCGTGGTGGCCAGGCCGATCACGGAGTTGTTCGAGCCGAAGCTGGAGCCGGCGTAGTACAGGTGCCAGAGCCCGCCGAAGAACGAGATGTCCGGCGCCCACAGGTTGGGGATGCTGCCCAGCGCCGTGGTGATCCACGCGGGCTTGGTGGCGAAGACTGTGCCCGTGTAGGTCCAGTGGCGCAGGTTGCGGGAGGTGCGGATCTGGATGTTGCCGTTGCCAATCACGCCCGCCGGATCGCCGGTCGAGAACAGGTAGTACGTGCCGCCCTGCCGGGCCATGCTCGGGTCGTGCACGAAGATGTAGGGGTTCGGGATGCCGGCCGTCTTCGCGCCGGTCGCCAGCCCGCCGCTCGCCGACGCGCCGGTCCCGGCGGGCGCGCCAGGCGCCGCGGCCGCGCCGCCAGCGACCAGCAGCGCTCCCGTTAGTGCTAACGCGCCGGCCAGGGCAACCCGGCCCAGCGGCATCCTGCTCATGCCAGTCTTCATCCCGCCTCCCAGGAGAGTTCAGGTTGAGCGAACGTTCGCTCATACTTTCTTGTTATTTTAGGAGTTTTGTAGGCATGTCGTCTAGGAAGTGGAGGTCCTAGTCCGCGATCGCCCGGCGAGCGTTCGCTCACCTCAGTGGGCCTGACCAGCCCGGCAATTGCGTCTAGCGCCACTATGGTCCCGTGAGAAATTTGCCGGGCGTCTGTCGGATTCGGGGCGAGGCGTTGGTAGCAGCGCCGGACTGGAGAGCCAGAGGGCGAGCATCGTGGCCACCGACGGGACGGTCACCGACGGCCCGTACCCGGAGACCAAGGAGGTCATCGGCGGATTCGCCGTCGTCGACGTGCCCTCGCGCGAGCAGGCGCTGAAGTGGGCGGCCAAGATCGCCGTCGCCTGCCGCTGTGCTCAGGAGGTCCGCGAGATCCTGCCCGAGCCGGCCCTCTGATCGAAAGCCTGCTTAGTGCTGTCCGGAGAAGATCCCCCGGACCTCGCGGGCGGCATAGTAAACGAGCACGTACCCGGCCGCCGGGTCGGCCCACCACCAGCCAAGCCCGGCATTCAGCGCCAGGCCAGCCAGGACGGCGGCAGCGAGAATTCCGTCGATCATCGTGACCCGGCCTTCGGTCCGCAGCACCGGATTGTCCAGCGCCCGGCCGGTCCGGGCCTTGCCCGAGGCGAGCGCGAACATCACCGCGGCAGTGACCGCTGTCCAGATAATCCCGAGCACCGAGTGCCGGGGGTGGTAGCCCACCCCGAGTACCACCGTGGACTGGGCCAGCAGATAGACAGCCAGGGCGGCGAACGCGTACCCGATCAGCCGCAGGCCTCGGCGCTGGCGTTCTGCGCCGGTATCCGAGAGTTCCCAGATGACTACCGCGGACGCGCCGATCTCGATCAGGGAGTCAAGACCGAACCCGGCCAGGGCTACCGAGCGCGCCGCGACAGCCGCGAAGCCCAGGACGACGATCCCGGCGACGTTCCAGGCCAGCGTCATGTACTCCAGCGCGAAGCCGCGGCGCAGCAGAACGTCCCGCGCCGGGCCAGCGGCAGAGCTCACCACCCCAGTCTTGCAGGCGGGCCGGCGGAAGGGACCCGCCGAGGATGCCGCACCTCGCGGTGACTTGCGAGGTGCGGCATCCGTTATTGGCTGCGGATTGTGTTAGGGGGTGACGTAGTTCACCGACGTTCCCCAGTTAGCGAAGGCGTCCCTGGTTCCGCCGCAGGTCCCGATGGTCAAGGTGAATGCCGCCCCGGTGCAGTTGGGGAACTGGATGTACTCGTTGGCGAAGTAGATCCGCCCGGTGCCGGGCACGAAGAATCCCCAGCTGTAGTCACCCCAGCGGGGACGGGTCGGGCCTGGGAAGCCCTGGTACTCGCTGAAGCCGTCCTGCGGGGACATGCCCATGGCCGCGATGTTGACCGTGGACTTGAGCAGGCCGCCGGAGGTGGCGGTCAGCCGGCCGAAGGCGGTGCTCGGGAAGAACCCGCCGTGGTCAGCGCCGGTTGGCCCGCCGTTGCCGGCCAGCGTGAACAGCATGATCGCCCGGCCGCCAGTGGTCGGCGTCGCGGCCATGGCTGGCATGCTCAGGTCCTCGTGCCGGGGCGAGACGTACCCCTGGCTCGTCAGGGTGAACTTGCCCGTGGTGTCAAACGAGCGGGTGCCGACCACCCAGTACACCGCGCCCATGTGGACTTCGGCGTTGGCGCCGGCGTAGGTCTGCGCGATCTGGGTGGCAGTGGCGGCCCACAGCTGGCCCTGCGCCTGCGAGACCTGCGTCAGGTTATCGCCGTTGGTGGTCAGCCCGCCCTCCGGGCAGGAGACCTCCGAGCTCAGCCCGGCCGCCCCGCACTCGTCGCCGAGCGGTATCGGGCCGACCTTCTGCGGGGCGAAGATCTCGCCGGTGTTGACCGTCTCGGGATCGAAGTACCGCTTGACGCCGGAGAACAGCTGGCCGGTGAAGCGGATGGAGCCGTTACAGCTGGCGCAGCCGCTGCTGTTGAGGGCCGACAGCCCGGTCCAGGCCCACGCCGCGATCCGGTTGTCACCAGAGGTCGGCAGCCCTTCGAACCCGTAGAAGTCCAGCGAGCCCACCATGAACCCGGTCCCGCCGTGGCTGTTGTCGAACCGGCCCCCGACCGGCTGCGCCGGGATCGCGGCCACCCAGCAGGTAATGCCGCCCTGGTGGAGCACATTGTCCCGGGCGCAGGTGCCGTCCGGGGTGGGGATATGCCCCATGTTCTCGATCGCCACCGTGACCGCCGGGTTCGGCTGCCCGTTGCTGAGCTGGACGGGCAGGCCGTCCTCCAGCGCGCTCTTCCGGAACGCGAGCTCCTGCGCCCCGTTGAAGAAACCGCCGCCGATGCCGGGCAGCGACCCGGACAGCGGGAACTCGTCGTAGAACATCATGAAGGCGTCCCGAGTCACCGAGATCTTCGCGAAGTCGTTCAGCAGGGACGGGTAACCCGGCTCGCCCGGGTTGTAGTCGGCACTCGAGAAGTACACGTGATAGGGGCCGAACGGGCTGTTGCCGTCGGTTACCGCGATGCCCTCATAGCAATCGTTGGCCACGCCCGAGAAGCAGCCGGTGAACGCGCCGCCCTTGGACTCCGAGCTGGCCGAGACGATCTGCGTGAAGAACCAGTGCCCGCCATTGGCCGGGTCATATACGCACGAGGGGTCTCCGCCGCTGCTCCATCCCAGTGTGGTGAGGCCCATGATCGTGTCGAGCGGGATCGGCTGAGACTGGCGCTGCAGCGCGTTGTTGAAGACCAGGATCTCGCCGATGTTGTTGGTCTCGACCACCGACCCGTTCCCGGCGCACAGGCCCTGATCCGGGGGCTCGATATCGCCGTTGGGGTTGGTGGACAGCGACGCGCTGTCGACCGCCTTCAGGCCCATCACGCTGGTGGCGCCGCCCGACGACGTGCTGATCCGGTCACAGCCGCGGCCCAGCGGCTGGCAGCTCACCGACGGGATGGGGAAGGAGGGGGAATTGGTCAGGCGGCGGCGTTCGGCCGCCGAGACCTTGGGGCGCCGCGGTTCCGGCAGCGGCATGGCGTGCGCCTGATCCCGTTTCCCGGATCGCTGAGCGGCGGTCGGCCGGGCCCTGGCTATCGCCGCGGTGGATGGCGTGTTGACCGGGCCGGTCAGCAGCGAGCAGTTGACGCTGCACCCAGTCGCCGCCGTCCCCGCGAAGGTTGGCGTGAATGTCCCGAGGCTTGATGACGTAACCGCAGCCGTCCGGGCGCTCGCGGCGCCGCTGTGCGGGGCGGCCGCCGCCGGTCCCCCGGCGGCGACCAGGAGCACCGCCGGAAGGGATAGCAGTGACAGTAGTAGGACGAGCTTGTAGCGCAAGCCTTTCATTAAGGGTGTTCCTCCCCAATCGGCCCCTGCGGCCGCCATGGCAGAACTCCGCGCCTCCGGAAAGAAAAGCGCGCCATGCGCTTTTTCCAGCACCGGGGAGCAGCACGCGACGGATCGCCCGCACTGCTGACCTAGTGCGAGTTCCGTCCGGAAGGTAAGAGATTGCTCATGGCGCTGCCCGGATCATAGCGACTAGAACGATCCGGCAGTAGGCCCAGATTTGTTCACTCTAATCAAATAACGTCCCACCAGCACCACCAGGCAAACCCGCAGGCCGCCCTTTACCCGATCTTAACTTTTGGACGCTGGAATAACCATATGCCTATTGGGCTTTCACCGCGGCCGCGGTCAGCCGCGAGAGCACGTAAGGCTGATGGCTGAGCGTCACGAGGTCCGCTGGTCCAGCCGCTGGAGCAGGTCGTGGGCGGCGAGCTCGACGTCCTTGTGCCGCCACTCGGCGGCCCGGTACTGGCAGGCGATGAGCCCTATGCGGTGCAGGCGGCGGAAGTCGCCGTAGACGAACGCGTACCGGGCCTTGGTCTGGTCGGCGGCACCCTCGGTGAGCCCGAGGTGCCACCGGGCGTACTCCTCCCATGAATGTGACTCCAGGTAGGCGTTCTGCTCCGCGGCGCGGGGCTGGACCTTGCCCCAGTCGCTTCTCAGCACGTACTGGCCGCGGTCAATGAGGCGTTCCGCCCACGCCACGCCCTCTGGGTTGACCGAATACGAGGCCACCCCGCCCTCCTGCCCCGATACAGCGCACCTACCCGTAGCCCAGGCAGGATCGCCCGGCGGCGCCGGGCGTTCCTGGTGAGCGTGTTCACTCGCTAAGTTGTCAGTGACACTGACTCTCTGGTAGCGTCAGGCAGATGTCAGACACCCTGACAACTACTCCTGGGCCGGACGCGAACCTGGGCTATTTGTTCCGCCTTGCCCACCAGCGGTTCCGCGCTGCGCTCGAGGACGCGCTGCAGGAAATAGGACTGTCCGCGCAGGAGTACGTCATCCTCAGCGTGTTCGAGACCCGGCCAGAGCTATCGACTTCCGAACTGGCGCGCATCACCCAGGTAACTCGGCAGACCATGCACACCGCCGTCCTCGGGCTCGAGACCGCCGGCCTGCTCGAGCGCAGACCCAAAAACCAGCGGGTCGTCCTCATCCGCCCGACAAAACACGGCCTGAAGACGCTGATGGCGGCAACAGACCGCGTCCGCGCGGTTGAGCGAGCAGCGCTCGCTGGTCTCAGCCGTGACGAGATGCGAGCGGTGCGGACCTGGCTGGCCAGCGTGGCCGCCATCCCAGCGAGCACTCAGCAGGTCAGCGTCGAGTGAAGGAGAAGCGCAACATGACTGTCGAGAAGAGCATCCGCCAGGCCGAAGCCGATCTATTCCATAGCGTCGGAGCGAAGGTCGAGGAGTCCTTTCTGGACCTCCCCAGCACCAGCCTGCGCGTGCGGTTGCTGGCCACCGGCAGCGGCCCGCCACTGGTTCTGCTCCACGGCGTTTCACTCAGCGCCGCCGCGTGGGCGCCTCTTTTTGCCGCGCTTCCCGACCGCAGACTGCTCGCGATCGACCTTCCCGGTCACGGACTCTCAGACCCCGCCACTTACCGACGTGGTCACGTCCGCCAGAGCGCGCATCAGCTGATCGAGGACATCCTCGACGCGCTCGGGCTCGACGCAGCGGCCGTCGTCGGCCACTCGCTGGGCGGGATGTTCGCACTCTGGCACGCCGCGACCGGTGCCGAGCGGATCTCGAGCCTGGTCGCGATCGGAGAACCCGCGGTCGCGCTCCCCGGCGTCCGCGTGCGGATGCCGCTGTCGCTGCTGACGGTCCCCGGCCTCGGGGTGGCCACCTTGCGATCCCCCAGCCCCCGCCCGGCCTACCGGCGCCTCCTCGCCCGAGGCCTCGGCCGAGCGGAGGTCGCCGCCGCCCCGGACTCGCTGATCGACGCGCTGCGCCTATCCGCCCGCCGGCCGGGGAACGCGAGAACTCAGGGCTCGCTGATGCACGCGATCGACCACTTCCGCAGCCCTCGGGCCGAGAGCGTCCTCACCACCCAGCAGCTCGCCGCGATCTCCATACCCACCATGTTCATCTGGGGGACAAACGCTCCCTACCTCTCGGCCAGCCGTGCCCAGCCGTCGATCGACCACATCCCAGTCGCCACGCTTCACGAGGTGCCCGGAGGCCACGGCCCCTGGCTCGTCGACACCAAGCGCAGCGCGGACCTGATCCAAAGCCACCTCACCAGCACCGCGGCCAGACAGCGATTGCACGGCAGTACGGCGCTCTAGCCCACGCGAGCTAGCCAGCCAGGGGGTATCAGGTTGCCAGCGCTAGCTGGACAACAGCGGGCGCGGACGACGCCGACTCGGCGGGTCGCCTGGCCGCTCACGCTGGCTGGCCCGCGGCGAATCTGGCGCCGGGCCGGCGACCGCAGGCCCGGAGCCCGCGTCGATCCGCCCCGGCCGCTCCCCCGGCAGCTCGCCGCCCGGCTGCCGGGGACGCCGGGCGGCACGCATCTGAGCTGCCATCACGAACACCGACGCCAGGGCGCTACCGATCGCTCCAAGTGCCAGCCACCCGTCGTCCGAGACGAGCGCGGCGGCCAATGCAACGGCCGCGAACAGGGCGAAGGCAGCTATGGCCCGGTCGGCCGGCCTGAGAGCCGCCCTGGCCGGCGCTCGGCCATGCGGCGGCTGCGCTGCGACCAGCCAGGCAGGCAGGTCGGTGGTGACCCCGGCCAGCTCAGCGTAGGTGCGGGCGGCCAGCGTCTGGGTGACCCTCGTGTCGAACTCATCTTTCGTCACGAAGCCGAGCACGTACGCCGACTTGAGCGTATCGATCACACCGTCGCGGTCGGCATGAGATGCCCGCAGGCGACCATGACCGGCATCGCCCGGCAGCGCTCTGTCCGGCCCGGCCATCGACCGCCTCCCGCTATCAGGACAGCCAGCACAGTTCGGCTGAGCCCCCGGCGACCTTGCCCGCAGGCCGCAAGAAGTACCGCCATCATAACCAGCGAGCCGGGCCAGAGCCTCCTACGCCGGCCACCGCCCGCCAGCTGCGCCTGGTCCGGTCGCGCAGCTGCACGACTGGCCGGCCCAGGCTCGGCGTCCTTCGATGACCGCCCAGCCGGAGATCGCGAGGGCGACGACGCCGTCGAGCCACCAGGCGCCGAGCAGCGTGTTGGCGGCCAGCCCCGCGAACACGGCCATGGCGAGGTAAGCGCACAACAGGTTCTGGGCGCCTTCGCCAGCCGTCGCCGGTGAGCCGAGGCGGCCGCCGAGGCGCCGCTTGGCGATCCCGAGGGCGGGCTCGAGGATCGCCGTTGCGGCGGTGAGGGCAAGGCCGACGACGCTGGTCTCGGCGTGCTCGCCGGCAACCAGCGTCCGGACCGCCTCGGCGGCGATGTAGGGGGCGAGGAGGAAGAAGCTGACCGCGACGAGCTGCTGGGCGCGCCGCTCGGCGGTCGCGCTGGCCAGCCGGGTACCCGTGAACCGCCAGATCACGATGATGCTGGCGATGGCCTCGATGCCGCTGTCCAGGCCGAACCCGAGCAGGGCCACCGACCCGGCCGCGATGGCCGCTCCGATCGCGACACCGCCCTCGATGCCCATCCAGGCCAGCGTGAGCCACGACAGCAGCCGGGCCAGCCGGGCCAGCCGCAGCCACTCCGCCGATACGGGAACCTGCCCGGCAACGGGACGCTGGCCGTGGGGCGGCGGCCACGGGAGCGGCGCGGTCATGGCGTCTCGATGTGCTCCAGGACGGTGTAGTACTCCCACGGCACCCCGTCCGGGTCATGCGCCCACACCTTGTCCTGCCGGGCGTAGCAGCACTCGGTGCCCGGCCGGGCCTCGACGTCCAGGCCCGAAGCGGCCAGCCGGGCCCCGGCCTCGGTGACGTCCCCGGCCGAGCCGACCTCCACGCCCACGTGGTTGATCGTGCCGCCAGGGCCGTTGCCGGGCGAGTTGAGCACGAGCTTGAGCGGCGGGTCGTCGACGGCGAAGTTGGCGTAGCCGGGCCGGAGCTTGGCCGGGACCACGCCGAGCAGCCGGGTGTAGAACGTCACCGCGGCGTCGAGGTCGGCGACGTTGATGGACAGCTGGACTCGGGACATCGGGTCACCTCCGGTGATCAGGGGTCAGGCGGCGTCAGCTCGCAGGTTCCGGGCAGGTCAAGACCGGCCAGGATCCGCAGGCCCTCAGCCAGCCGCGAGTCGGCCAGCTCGTAGCGCACCCGGCGGCCCTCCGCGGTCGCGGTAACCAGCCCGCACTCACGCAGGCAGGTCAGGTGGTTCGACAGGTTCGCGCGGCTGATCCCGAACCCATCGGCCATCTCCGCCGGATAACCCGGCCCGCCGGTCAGGTGCACCAGCACCCGCCGCCGCGTCGGGTCGGCCAGCGCCGTCCCCACCCGCGCCAGCGTGCCCAGGTCCACCTTCGTTAGTACAGTCATAGATGAACTATACAGCGAACGATGAACCATCGGGCAAGACCCGCCGCTCGCGGTCCGGGCGAAGGCGGCGGTCACCGCCAGGGCTCCCCCAAATCACCGGCCATGTCCACCCGGCGCACCTTGGAGCGGAGAGTCGGTCAGGCTGGCGCGAAACGGAGCCTGAGCCCGAGCCCGCGCAACACCGAGAAGAACCACAGCGCGGACGCGGCGGTTCCCGCGGCGACGAGTCCAATGGTGGCGGCGGTCGAGAGCATCATGAACAGGCTCGCCGGCTCGGTCACCATCAGCACGGCCAGCCCGGCGGTGAGCAGCAGGAAGATGGCCGCCCACAGCCAGGTCGCGCCCTGGAAGAAGCGGTGCAGGCCTGGGTGATGATCGGCCGGCTGCCGTAGCGCGACCACTTCGGCCGCCAGCTGGGCGACGAGCGGTCTGGGGCCTCTGGCCGTCCGGGCGAACAGGACGCACATGCACAGGTTCGCGAGCGGGAACTGCAACAGGAAGAGCCAGAGCTCGCCAGTGGCGAGCACCATCGCAGTCTGCACCGTGAGCACCAACGCGGAGATCGCCAGCAGGCCGGGGACAGATCCGGTCGCGACCTTGCGGATGACCACGGTGAGCCAGATGGCGGCTAGCCCCGCGATCAGGCCCGCATCGCGGCCATCGAGCCAGGCGGCGGCCAGGTAGGCCGCGGCGGGCAGTCCCGCGGACTCGGTCAGGCTCCAGCCCGCTGTGAGCAGCAGCCGCAGCGGCCTGGGGACTTCAAGGTCCCCGGCGCTGCGGGTGCTGCCCGCGCTCGCCTCCACGCTCAGAAGTAGTGCCGGCGGCCACCGACCGCGTGGCCGACTGCCCCGAGCAGGGCCAGGATCGCGCCAATCACCACGACGATGATTCCGATCGTCCAGATAATTGCGACTTTCGCGATGAAGCCGATAATGAGAAGAATTACGCCGAGAATGATCACGGGAAGCTCCTGGCCACTGTCAGGCGGACGAACGGGAGAAATATCTGCGGGTTAGTGAGACGGTGCGACACCTTCGGCTGCGCAAGGATGGCCCTTCTTGCCACTCCAGCTCAGAACGTCAAGATGACCCGGAAGCCTGGTCAGCGCTTCGCGGAATCCTTGGCCTTTTCGCCCTTGAGCTTGAGCTTGCCGGTTACCTCGCCAGCTTTTCCCTTCGCCTTCAGACGATTATTGCCGGCCGCCTCGCCAGCATGCTTCTTGGCCTTGCCCTTGGCTATCTTCGCCTTGTCCTTGGCCTTCTTGCCTAGACCCATAGTCAACTCCTTTTGCCCGGCAGGGCGCCGCTCCGGCGCCCCCCTCGGCGCGCCGCGTGCCCCGATGAGCACTCACGGTCCTGCGGATCCCAGCTACCGCACCGGGTACACCTCAAACATCATGAGGGGCCGCCTTGAGATGGCACCGTGCTGGTCAGGCGGTGACGGCCGCGACCACTTTCTTCAGCGCGCTGGGCTTGGCTGGCGACTTGGGGGCCTTCTTCCGAGCTTGCTCAAGCTCGGAGCCCAGTTCCTGGAGCTGCTTACGCCCGAGCCCGGCCCGCACCTTCGGGAACCACTGCTTCTCCTCCTCCTCGATGTGATGCGTGACGTTCTGGATCAGCACGGTACCGCCGAGGAACCTACGGCAAGGTAGGCTACGGTTACGTAAGCGTAATCGCGTTGGTCCCGGACCCGGTCGATGCGGAAGCACTGTCCATGGGTATACGGCGACCAGCAAGCGAGGACCGCATGACAGCAACCACGGATACCACGGCGGTACGAACCGCCAAACGCACCTCGCCTGCTGGGCCGAGGCCGGAGATCATGCCGGAGCGGACCAGCGTCTTCGACCGCATCCTGGTCGCGGTGTTCGTGGCCGTTCCCCTGCTTGCGCTGATCGCCGCGGTGCCACTCGCCTGGGGCTGGGGTCTCGGCTGGCACGACGTCGTGCTGGCCATCGCGTTCTACTACATCTCCGGGCTCGGCGTCAGCGTGGGCCTGCACCGCTACTTCACCCACGGATCTTTCAAGGCGAAGCGCGGGTTCAAGATCGCGCTGGCGGTCGCCGGGAGCCTGGCCATCGAGAAGCCCGTGATCACCTGGGTCGCCGACCACCGACGGCACCACAAGTACAGCGACAAGGAAGGCGACCCGCACTCACCGTGGCGGTTCGGGAGCGACGCGAAGGCCCTCGCTAAGGGCCTGGCCTACGCGCACATCGGCTGGATGTTCGACGGCGACGTCACTTCGGAGGAAAAGTTCTGCCCCGACTGGCTGGCGGACTCTGACGTCGCTGCGATTTCCCGGTGGTTCCCCGGGCTGGTCGCCGCATCCCTGCTCGCGCCTGCCCTTATCGGCGGACTGTGGTCCATGTCCTGGCTGGGCGCGGTAACCGCCTTCTTCTGGGCCACCCTGGTGCGGATCGCGTTCCTGCACCACATCACCTGGTCCATCAACTCGATCTGCCACACCTTCGGCAAGAAAGAGTTCGAAGTGCGTGACAAGTCCAGGAACGTCTCCTGGCTGGCGATCCTGTCCTTCGGCGAGTCCTGGCACAACCTCCACCACGCCGACCCGACCTGCGCACGGCACGGAGTCCTGAAGGGCCAGATCGACATCGCCGCCCGGGTGATCTGGCTCGCCGAGAAGGCCGGCTGGGTCTATGACGTCCGGTGGCCCGACGCGACCAGGCTGACCAGCAGGCAGACCGAGCAAACCCGGAAGCTCGGCTCCATGACGAGGCGGGACACCGTTAAGCCGATCGGCTGACTGGCACACGACGGGGCCGGGGTTTGGCGGCGCTTCGGGCGGGCAGCCGGGAGGGTTCTGCTCGTCACGCTGTCCCGAGGAGGTATCGCATGACGGATCCGGAGACATCCCGTCACATCGAGATCAAGGACGGCGATCAGACAGTTGCCGACGCCGATGTGTCGGCTTCGGGTCAGCCCGAGGGAACCGCCACGGCCTCGCTGCGCGCCGCGTCCGGGCACATCGCGCCGGGCAGCCGCGCGAGCCTGGTCGATGCCGTGATGGACCTGCCCGAAGTCCAGGAAAGCTCGCGGCTGAAGGCCGCCGTCCCGCTCGGCGACGGCGAATCGCTGGACCGCCTGCGGGAGCGGGCCGATGAGGTCACCACGCGCCCGGCGGGGTCCACAGCGCTGGTCGACGCCAAGATCCCGCCGGAGGGCGAATCCCCCAGCCCCTCCCCCAGGCCTGACAACGAGCCGTCCGCCGATCACTGAGCTCAAGAGCAGCTTCTGCCGCTGGCCGCGGCCGTCGATACGGTGCGTCGTGCATCCCGCCACGCGATCAGCGCTGTCCGGGTCCGTGGCGAGGCCACCTGCTGGCCCTGCCGCCGGGCGCGAAGCTGGTCTTTCAGCCAGGCCGGAGCGTGCGCCTGCTCTATCGCCTGGGTCTTGGTCAGGAGCTGGCCCGTACGCAGGGCGTGGCGGCCGCGTGCCATCGACGTCAGGCCCAGGTCCGCGATCACCGGGTTCAGCCACCACAGCGGCCGGCGCGCGGCGTGCGCCCAGTACCCGCACAACTCCGCGCGCGCAGCGCGGCGGACGTCATCGTCGGTCATCTCCGGCAGCACGGTGGCCGGCGGCCGGCCCAGGACCGCGAAGCCGTGCCGGACTAGTTCTGCTCGCGTTACCCCCGACAGGCTGCGCTGGACCAGCGATCCGTGGGTCCACGTCGGATGCAGTGCCCCGAGGTCAGCCAGCCTGCCCGAGTCCACGTACACGCAGCCCAGGTCCAGCCCCTGAGCGGCCCCCCGGTCCAGCTCCCGGTGCAGGCCGCCCAGGATCTCCTGCCGCGCCGGGCCGACCGGGCCCCCGGTCAGGGCAACCAGGTCGAGATCACTGACACCGGGGACGTAATCCCCGGTGGCCAGGGAACCAGCCACCAGCAGATCGCTCACCCAGCCAAGGCCCTCCAGCCGCTCAGCAAGTTGACGGACGGCCGGCGGCATCTGCTGCACCCCGCCAGCCTACGGACCTTGCAGCAGTCGGCGGGAGCTGGCCGGCTACCGGGAGTCGCTGAGCAGGCTCTCGATCCGGCGCAGGCGGCTGGTGAGTTCGGCGACATCGGATTTGGTCGCGCCCTGCTCGCCTTTCTTCAGCGTGAGCACGAGCTGGCCTCCCGGCTCCATGCTCCCCCGGTCGACATCCGTGATACCGCCGACGCCCTGCAGGCGCACCGCAGTGTCGAGCTCGCTGCGCCGCATGCCCAGGCGCCGCAGTGCCTTGGCCACGGGGCGGCTGTCGCGGATCACCGCGGTCGCCTGGCCGTCGAAGACGCGGGCGGCCGTGGCGCTGACGGCGATCAGGCGGTTGACGGCGGTGTTCACGGCGACCAGGGTGACGGCCCCGATGATCCCGCCGGTCAGCGAGGTGTCGTTGCCGATGATCGCGTTCTGCACGACGTTGGACAACAGGAAGATCACCACCACGTCGAACGTATTCAGGCTGGCCAGTCCCCGCTTGCCGGTCAGCCGGAACAGCACCGCGATCAGGGCGTACACGATCACGGTCCGCAGGACCTTCTCCGCCAGCGGGATCTGCTCGGCAAACATCGCATGCCACATGGCGGCCTCCGCGGTCTTCCCGGACGTGCTGACGGTGCCAGCATTCACCACGGCAACCTGCGCCACGGGCGGTCGCGCTCAGGACGGTAGGAGTTCTGCGCCGGGAGATTGCCCAGACTGCTCGCGCTGTCATCGCCATATAGCGGCGCATCCAGTGAGGCGACCTGGAATGCCCGGTCAGTGCCGGTAACGCCGGACACACGCGCACGCAATCGTGCGGTGCCGGGCGGCTTACGCGGCCCGGCTTGAGTTCCTGTCCGGGGCGTAGGGTGGGCAGTGAGCCGTTGGGTCGAGTCCCCGCCTGGCTGTTCCGCCAGGAAGGCGCCCTTATGGCAAGCGTTCAGCTGAGATTCCGCGCACGCGGTCAGGTTGCGCTGCCGCTGCCCATAAGTGCGAGGGCGCGCGGGTGACCGCCAGCCGACGCGAGACGCTGTGGGGCCTGGTCGCGGCACACGCGGCCGGCCCGGGTTGGCACGTGTCCGTGGCGGACGTGTGCGCGGTGGCGGTCTCGTGTGCGCAGGCAACGGGGGGGTGGGTGACCGCTGCGAGCAGAGGGGGACCGGATTTCGTGATGTGCGTGACCGACCCGGTCAGCGAGCAGCTCGCTGAACTCCAGCTGACCCTGGGCGAGGGACCGTGCCATGACGTCCTGGCATCGGCCGCGCCCGTCCTGGCCGGCGACCTGGGCGATGGCCTCGCCGGGCGCCGGTGGCCGGCGTTCACACCAGAGGCAGGTCAGCTCGGAGCGGCGGCGGTGTTCGCATTCCCGCTGGTGATCGGGGCGATCCGGGCCGGGACGATGGGCCTGCACCGCAGCTCGCCCGGGCCGCTCACCCGGTCTCAGCTCGGCGACAGCCTGCTTATGTCCGACGCCGCGACCATGCTGCTGCTCGACGGCGCTGGCCGCGACGGTGACGGGACACCAGGCGGCGCGCGGCTGGACGGGCAGGCCCCGGGCCTGGCGGCGCACCGCGCCGAGGTCGATCAGGCCACGGGCATGCTCACGGTGCAGCTCGGCGTCACGGCCGCCGAGGCGTTTGCCCGCCTCCGGGCTTACGCTTATGCCCAGGACCGGCGGCTCGCGGACGTGGCCGGCGATGTCGTCGCCCGGCGCCTGCGGCTGCACCCCGATCCCGACCCGGCACCGGAGGGCGAGGCGTGACGCACCGGCCCGGCGCCCGCCGCTCCCCGCTGCTTTCGGCTCGTGAGAAGGTGATCTAGATGGATTCCGAGCTGCTCTCCGGCACGTTCGTGGACCTGGCCGACACCCTGGTCGCTGACTTCGACGTGGTCGACTTCCTGCACATGCTGGCCGACCGCAGCGTCGCGCTGCTGGGCGCGTCCGCGGCCGGGGTGGTGCTGGCCGACCCGCGCGGCGAGCTGCGCGTCGCGGCGGCGTCCAGCCAGGAGGCCGGGCTGATGGAGCTGTTCCAGATCCAGAATGACCAGGGCCCGTGCCTGGACTGCTTCCGCACCGGGCAGCCCGTGACCGTGGCGGACCTCACCGGCCCGTCCCAGCAGTGGCCCCGGTTCGCGGCCGCGGCGGCGCAGGCCGGGTTCCACGCTGTCGAGGCGCTGCCGATGCGGCTGCGGGACGAGGTCATCGGCGCCCTGAACCTGTTCTGGGCCGCGCCGGGGGCGCTGGACCCGGCGGACCTGCGCATCGGGCAGGCCCTCGCCGACGTGGCCACCATCGGGCTGTTGCAGGAGCGCAACGTGCGCCGCGGCGAGGTCCTCGCGGAGCAGCTTCAGGCCGCCCTGAACAGCCGGGTCGTCATCGAGCAGGCCAAGGGCAAGCTCGCCGAGCGCCTCGGCCTGGACATGGATCGGTCCTTCGGACTGCTGCGCGACTACGCCCGCAACAGCAACCAGCGGCTCACCGACGTCGCCCGCCTCTTCGTGGACAGCGCCACCGCCGACTTCCCGCCGCGGGCCTGACAGTAAGGCCCCTGACCTCGCCGGATGGCAGCCGGCGGCGGGGCGGCGGCGAGGCTCGCTGGCCGGCTGGCGCCGTCAGGCGTTGCTTCCGCGGCCGGTGACGACATCGCGCAGCTTGTCCGTGGCAGCCACCGCGGGCCCGGCCGTCTTGAGCATCCCCGGGCTGGCCGGAGCGTGCGGGTGCGGCCGCGTCGGTCCGTGTTCCCTGGCCTTCTCGAGCTTGTCACCCAGGTCCAGTGCCTCCGCCGCGGTGAGCGCCTGGCGCAGGCCGGGCCACACCTGAGTCTCCTCGAACTCGATATGCCGGCGAGCGGCGGGGATGAAGGCGTCGAGGACCTGGTCGAACTCGTCGTCGCTGGCCCCCAGCTTGTCGAGCCGGCCAAGGGCCTCCTTGGCCTCCTGCTCTTGCGCGGTGGCCTGGTCGGCGAGCCCGTCGCCGTCGGCCATCCGTTCCCGCACGGCCGGCCAGAAGTACTGCTCCTCGGCGGCCTCGTGCCGGGATGAGTCGATCACCAGCCGCTGCGCCACCTCCTGCCGGGCCGACAGCACCGTCCGGCCGGCGCCCGCGGCGTGGCCGGGGGTGCCCTCCAGCACCGCCAGCATCTGCTCGACGGCAGCATGATCGGCCCGCAGGACCTCGAATGCGTCTGGCATGGCGCCTCCCGTAGTGAAGCGGTGACAGGTTGGCGAATCGCTACCCGGGCGAATCGCTACCCGCCGAGCAGTCCGTAAACCTCCACACCCGGCACGGTGCCCGCGTCCCGGGTCGCCGAAGGCGCGCGAGCAGAGCACCGGGGCCCCTGGTTCAGGCCGGGGTCGCGACCGTGGCCAGAGCGGCACCGGCGGTGCGCGGCCGAGAATCGGTGATGCGCTCGCGCAGGTAGGCCAGCGCCCGGGCGAGCAGCCGGGACACGTGCATCTGGGAGATGCCCAGGCGCTCGCCGATCTGGGCCTGGGTCATGTTGCCGTAGAACCGGAGCAGCAGCAGTTCCTGCTCCCGCTCGGGAAGCTCCGCCCAGTGCGCCCGCACTGCTTCCATGTCGAGGGTGCGCTCCAGATCCGGGTCTTCGGCGCCGAGCACGTCGCTGAGGCTGTGATCCTCGCCGCGGCTGTCGGGCAGCGGCGCGTCCAGTGAACTGGCCCGGAAGGCCAGGGCGGCCTGCTGCGCTTCGCGGATCTGGGTTTCGGTGAGGTGCAGGTGGCTGGCCAGGTCGGCGTCGGTGGGGGTGCGGGCCAGCTGCTGGGTCAGGTCGGCGGTGGCCTTGCGGATCCCCAGCCGCAGTTCCTGCAGTCGGCGGCGGACGCGGATCTCCCAGCGCTTGTCGCGGAAGTGCCGCTTGATCTCCCCGCTCACGCACGGCTGGGCGTAGGCCGCCAGGTTGTCACCTACCTGCGGGATCGAAGTTGTTGATGGCCTTGAGCAGGCCGACGTAGCCCACCTGCATCAGCTCTTCCGCGGACTCGGGAGCGTCACGGTAGCGCTGGACGCAGGAGCGGACCAGACCCTGGTAGCGGGCGACCAGGGTCTCGCATGCCACCTCTCGCTCCGCGCTGCCCCTCGGCTGAGACTGCACGGTCCGCACGAGGCTGCTGTCGCCAGGCTGTTTGTCGGTGATCGGGTCCGGCGGCATGCTCCGGGTGCTGACAGCCATCTCTTGCCTCCCTGCCAGGCGTGCGCGCGCCCGTGCGCCCTCGCTCATGCCCGTGACGCAGGGTTCAAACATCGCCTGCCACCCCGAGAGTGCTAACAAGAAACATCCGCGTCAGGCTGCCGCGCGGCTGTCCGCAGTCTTGCGGATACTGAGCGTCCTGGGATTCGACCGGCTTGTGAACGTCTTTCCCAGCCTCGCGGTCGCGCTGACCAGCAGTTCCGGCTGGCCCTCCGAGACGACACGGTGACAAACGACCCGGTGACCAGGCGGGGCGAGAGTTAAGTCCTTTCGTAGCTGGGTAACGCAGTCGGTCAGGCCAGACGAGGGGCGGATGCCATGACCGATGCCGGGGATGTATCACAGCGGGGCTCAGCCGGGGAACGCCCGGTAGGAGACCTCGTCCGGCAGCTGTCAGAGCAGCTCTCCGTCCTGGTGCGCGATGAGATCCGGCTCGCGCAGCTGGAGCTGACGCGCAAGGGCAAGAAGGCGGGCATCGGAGCCGGGCTGCTCGGCGGCAGCGGCCTGGTCGTAGTTGGGCTGGCCGGCAAGAGCAGTCTGCGGACCGCAACGCCGCCGGTGCCCGACGAAGCCGCCGAGAGCATCAGGACCGACGTGAAAGTGATCAAGGAAAGGGCGGGACGATGACCAGTAGCGGCTCAGTCGAGCCGGCCGCGCCCGCCACGTCCTCGGATGCCGAGCAGAAGCTCAAGCAGGAGATCGAGGAGACGCGCGGGCAGCTCGGCGACACCGTCGAGGCCCTAGCGGCCAAGGCGGACGTAAAAGCCCGAACCCGGACCTGGCTAGCCGCCAGGCCCGTGGCGCTGCGTGCTCAGCTCGCCGCCACGACCTCCCGGGACCGCCAGCAGGCAGCAGCGGCCGCGGGTATCACGCTGATCGCCGGTTACCTGGTGACCAGGAGCTGGAGGAAGCGGTGATCAGCGTGAGGCCAGTGCGCGCGAGGCCCGGCGCTGGCACCGAGCGATACCGCCCGGCGGGCTGAGCTGTGGCCCAGGCCGACAGCGACCGTCAGGCGCAGGGAGACGTGATCCCTCCGCGCAGCGAGGTGTCTGGCGGTCCCGAGACGCCGTTGCAGCTCGGCCGGCACGGATGGCGTGACACGATGAAGCGGGCCGTCAAGGAATTCACCGCTGACCGCTGCGCCATGACCGGTGGGAGCCTGGCCTACCACTGGCTCCTGGCGTTGTTCCCGGCGCTGATCGCCCTGCAGCGCCCTGGGCGGCAAGCTGGCGGCGCAGGCCCCGGCGGACGTTAGTCTGTTACCAATTGCTGGTTAGCTGAGTTGCCCGGTCGAGACCCTGCCTGGCTATTGGGGCAGGAGGCCGAGCGGTGGCCAGTATCGACGTAAGTTCCAGCTGGTGCCAGGGTCATATCGTGGTTGCGCTGGGCGGCGAACTGGACATCTGCGGAGCCGCGTATATTGGCCGCGCTCTGCGAGCAGCGGCCGGCTCTGGCTCGCGGATCATCGTGGATCTGGCGGCGCTGAGTTTCATCGACTGCGCCGCGCTGGCGGCGCTGGCCTCGGCCCGCCGCCAGGCCAGGGAAGCGGGCGGTGACCTGCTGCTCGCCGCCGCGGCGCGGCCGGTCGCCCGCCTTCTTTCCCTGACCGGTGAGCTGCCGTTATTCGCCACCGTGAGCGAGGCGGCCAAAACCCCGGTAGCGGATGGTCTGCTCGTAAAGCCGATATAGCAGCCGGTCAACTGCGGCTTTGCGCGCTAGATGGAATCCCAGTGCGGCGGACGCTCAGCCTGGAGGCGATCGTCATCCTCCGGCTCGGGCCGCTCACCCCAGCCGGCATCCGTGTCCTCCTGGCTCTGCACCGGCAGATCACCGGAGTCTGACGGGCCGGGGCACGGTGCCTGGCTGGATGCATGGCCCTGCGGCACGGCGGTCATCACCTTCTTGGAGGTCGTCTGCGGTCGACGCGATGGTACCTGTTCTTGCTCATGCGCCATCCCGCCGCTCGGTTACCTGCTCAGGGCGACGGCCACGACGTCGGAGGTGGCGGAGATCAGCATGGTGGCGCCGGCCTTGACCTTGACCGGCGCCCGGGCGGGCTCCCTGGTCCCGTCGCCCACGGCTCCGGACTTGCCTGCACCCCAGGCGTACACCTCGCCGGCCGTCGAGATGCCATAGGAAGTGTCGCCCCCGCTGGCCACGGCCCGGTAGGTCACGCCGTGCGGCGATGAGATCTTCACCGGCGACGTCGCGGCCACCCGCGTGCCGTTCCCGAGCTGGAATGCACCGTTCGCGCCCCAGGCGTACATGGAGCCATTCGCCAGCAGCACCAGCGTCTGCCCGTCATTGGGGGCGTTCCCGCCCTCGAAAGCCCGCTTGACGGCACCGGGGAGTCTGACCCGCTCGGGCACGTCCGACGACCGCCCAGGAGTCCCGTTGCCGACCTGCCCCTGGCTGTTCTCGCCCCAGTCGTAGTAACGCCCGTCAGACAGCAGGGCGCCGGCATTGCCGAACCCGGCCAGCAGGGCGGTGACCGACTTGCCGCTCAGCCCGCTCACCCGCACCGGGACCCTGCTGGTCTTGGTGGTGCCGTCACCCAGCTCGCCGTAGATGCCCATCCCGCAGGAGTACAGGCGGCCGCCGGCGTCGTAAGTGGCGTGGTCGGCGGCTCCGGCCACGGCGGTCACGTGGGTGAACGGGAGCCTGACCGGAGTGCGGTGCTCGGTGGAGTTCCCCAGGCACAGGTCGCCGCTCCCGTTGGCCCCCCAGCCCCAGGCATGGCCCGTGGTATCGATAGCGAAGGCAGTGTCCCAGGGATCAGAATTGACCGCTATCGACGCGATCTTGACGCCGGCCGGGAACCTCACCCGGACCGGAGTGGTGAACGAGTTCGCGCTCCGGCCATCACCCAGCTGCCCGCGGGTTCCGGTTCCCCACGCATAGACCGAGCCACTGGTCAGCAGCGCGTACACGGTCGAGTTGGAGGTGCCGACCTCGGCCACCGGGGCCGGCAGGGTCATGGTGACCGGTGACAGATGCCGTGAGTTGCTCCCCGCGAACGAGCCCCAGAAGGCCACCGTCCTGGCCGAGGCCGTCGGCTGGGCCGACACGGAGCCGCTGGCCGTGCCGCTGGCCAGGACGAGGGTCACAAGGGCCAGGCACACCCCGGGCCCCACGATCGCTGACTTCCTTCCCAGGGTTAATGCTCCGCTCACGAGGGCCATAGCGCGACTTTAGTGGACGAAGGCCGGAGATGTTCTCGTGCCGCTGGCTGCGGCAGACTGGGGGCAAGCAGGACAAGAGACCCTTGACCGTCGTCGGCCGGCCCGGCGGCCGGGAGATGCGGAGGCGAGCCGATGACCCAGCGGACCGGCCACGCGGCAGGCGAGTCGCTGACGGCGCTGCTCGCGGGCGGAGATGCTGAGCATCCAGCGCTCATCGTTCCCGACAGCGGCGAGGTGCTCACCTACGGGCAGGCCGCGGACCGGGTCGAGGCTCTCGCCCAGCGGCTCGCCGGGCTGGGCGTCCGCCGCGGAGACCGGGTCGCGCTGGCGCTGCCCAACGGGCCGGACGTCGTGCTGCTGCTGCTCGCCGTGACCGCGCTCGGCGCCGCCGCGGCGCCGCTGAACCCCGCCTACACCGCGGCCGAGTACGAGTTCTTCCTAGCCGATATCGGCCCGCGGCTGATGTTGATCCCGGCCACCGGCGCCGCAGCCGCCACCGCCGCGGCGGCCGCGACCGGGACCGCCCTGATCGCCGTGCGGCCGGCCGGGGACGGGCCGCCCGAGCTGCTGGCCGACGGCCAGGCCGCCACGCTCCAGCGCGCGTTCGAGCCGGCGCAGCCCGGAGGATGTCGCCTTCGTGCTGCATACCAGCGGGACGACGAGCCGGCCCAAGCAGGTCCCGCTGCGTCAGCGCAACCTCATGGCCTCGACCCGGACGATCGCCGCGCATTACCGGCTCAGCCAGGCGGATGTGTCGTTCTGCGTGATGCCGCTGTTCCACATTCACGGCCTGGTGGCGTCGACGTTCGCGGCCCTGAGCACGGGCGGCGCGGTCATCGCCCCGCGCCGGTTCACGCCGCAGCGGTTCTGGCCGCAGGCCCGCGAGCACGGCGCCACCTGGCTGTCGGCGGGCCCGACCCTGCACCAGATGATCCTCGACAAGGCCGACGACGGCGGCCCGCCGCAGACGCTGCGGTTCGTCCGATCGTGCAGCTCCGCGCTGGCGCCCGCGCTCCTGGAACGGGCCGAGGAGGCCTACCGGGCGCCGATGCTCGAGGCCTACGGAATGACCGAGGCCAGCCATCAGATGGCGTCCAACCCGCTGCCGCCGGCGGCCAGGGTCCCGGCCTCCGTCGGGGTGCCGACTGGTACCGAGATCGGCATCGTCGACGCGGCCGGCACGCCGCTGCCCGGCGGCAGCGCCGGCGAGGTCGTGATCCGCGGCCCGGGAGTGATGTCGGGCTATGTGAACAACCCCGCCGCCACCGCCGATGCGTTCTTCGGCGACTGGTTCCGCACCGGCGACCGCGGTGTACTGCGCGATGGTTACCTGTACCTCGAGGGGCGGATCAAGGAGATGATCATCCGCGGCGGCGAGAACATCGCCCCGGCGGAGATCGAGCAGGTGCTGATCTCGCATCCGGCGGTGCGGGACGCGGTCTGCTTCGGCGTGCCGGACGCCAAGTACGGCGAGCTCGTCGGCGCGGCCGTGACGCTCCGCGCCGACGCCGAGCCCGGGGATCTGGTCGAGCATTGCCGGGGGCATCTCGCCGCCTTCAAGGTGCCAGCCAGGATCGACGTGCTGGAGGAGATTCCGCGCACGCCGACAGGCAAGGTCCAGCGGCGCCGGGTCGGAGAGTTCGTCGCCCAGCGCCGGGCTGGCGCATGAGGTTCGCGGTGCTCGGCGCCGGCGCGATCGGCGCCTATGTCGGAGCCGCCCTGTCCCGCGGCGGGGCCGACGTCACGCTGATCGCCAGGGGCGCCCACCTGCAGGCGATGGCCGAGCACGGTGTCCGGGTCGAGTCGCCGCGCGGCGACTTCACCGCCCGCCCCGAGGTGACCGGCGACCTGGCCGCGGTCGCGGACGCCGACGTGGTCTTCGTCGCCCTGAAGGCCTACAGCCTGCCCGCGATCGCCCCGCAGCTTGGCCCCCTGCTGGCTCCGGGCGCGGCGGCCATCTGGGCCCAGAACGGCATTCCCTGGTGGTACTTCCAGTCGCTCCCGGCCGCCGGCGGACCGGGCGGATCGGTCGGGCTGACCGGCCTGGAGAGCGTCGATCCTGGTGGGGTGATCGCGGCCTCGATCAGCCCGGACCACAACGTCGGCTGCGTCGTGTTCTGCTCGACCGAGATCGTCGAGCCGGGCGTCATCCGGCACGTCGAGGGCACCCGGTTCACGCTCGGCGAGCCGGACGGGTCGGACTCGCAGCGGGTCCGGGCGATCTCGGCGGCCTTCGCGGCCGGCGGCCTGCGGGCGCCCGGTCGACTCCAGGCTGCGCGATCAGATCTGGCTCAAGCTGGTCGGGAACGTCGCGTTCAACCCGATCACGGCCCTCACCGGGGCAACGCTCGGCCAGCTCGGCACGCCTCCCGGAGATGCACGACCTGCTGCGCGCCCTGTTCGCCGAGAGTGCCGCGGTGGCCGCCCGCCTCGGTATCACGTTCCCCGTATCACTGGACCGGCGCCTGGCGGCCGGAATCGCGGTCGGCGACCACAAGACGTCTATGCTGCAGGACCTGGAAGCCGGAAAGCGGCTCGAGCTCGATTGCATGACCGGCGCGATCGTGGAACTCGCCGGGCACCTGGGCGTCGATGTCCCCCACATGAGCGCCGTGCACGCCTGCGCCAAGCTGCTCGACGAGCTGCGCGCTGAGCGACGCTAGCCGGGCGTCCCGCCGCGCTCGGTTCTCTGGGCGAGGCCCTGGAGTTGCCGTGCGTGCACGCCGCCCACCCATTCCCAGCCGTGCGCGGCCGATGGGCCGATCCGCGGGTCGCTGAGAGCATGGGCGTCATCACGCAAAGCGGTCACGTACGCCCGATCCTGGTCGATCCGGGCCTGTACCTGTTCAGCTCCGCCGGTGGACCCGTGGCCGGGGACGAGGACATCGACGTCGCCCGCTGCGCCCTCGAGCAGTCGCAGCGCGGCGAGGTAGTCCTCGATCGGGTCAGCGGTGTCGTCCAGGTCGAGCATCGGAATCAGGACATCAGACAGCATGTCGCCAGCGACGAGGACCCCGCGTTCCTCAATCAGCAGCGCCGCGTGGCCGGGGGCATGGCCGTGATGCTCGACAATCCGGACTTGCGGGCCATCCCAGGGAATCCGCGCAGTTTCAGCGGGCAGGCCGGTAATGAGGCCAAACAGGTCCCACGATATCTGCTCGGCGATGTCCGGCGGTATCCACTCGGCGATGCGAGCCTTCCAACCCGCGTCCGACAGCTCATCTCGGACGGCGGCCGCGCAGCGGGCCGTGCCGTAACGAGGCGCCGCGCCGAGCCCGGCGTGCCAGAGCACGTGATCCCAATGCGGATGCGTAGAAAACCCTGCCACAACGGGCTGGCCCAGCTCGCGAAGGTCGCTCGCGAGGGCGGCCATCTCGTGGTCGTACACCCCCGGGTCGATGAGCAACACCCCCGCCCCGCCATGCACGACAACCGCGTTGCTCTGGCAGAACTCGCTCTCGTGGACCAGCACGCCCTCCGCGACCTGCCTGAGCACGGCGCTCCCTTCGGCCTGTGGTGGCAACCCCTGGCCCAGACCGTAGTGCCTGGCACCGACAGTCGGGATCGCCGGGCGGCGTCAGAGGGATGCCGCGCGCGCCAGCGACCTGATCACGGCGGTGTCGCCGGGACGCCAGGGGCCGGCGTCGCCGTGAGCGTTGCTCCAGTAGGTCAGCATGCGCTGCCCGCCGTTGCGGCTCATCCAGCGGGCCACGGCGGTGAACCACTGCGGCCGGTACTCCACGCGATTCGAGTTGGTCTCGCAGATGTTCAGCACGGGCGACGGCGTCTTGGTGAGCTGCTGGATCACGGCGCGCCACTGGGCCAGGCGCGGATACAGCGCCCCGTCGATGTTCAGCGTGCCGTCGGGGTTGCGGAATTCCAGCCAGTCGTAGATGTCCAGGCCGTACCAGTCCAGGCCGGGGACCATCCAGGGCGGCATGCTCCGCGGGTGCATGCACAAGATGGGTCCGTAGCGGACGTTCGTGTGACGGCACAGCCGGTGCATGTGGGCGTGCACCGCGCGCATCGTGGGCGCGGTGATGTAGGAGGGGTAGCCGGGGAGGTTGCCTGGCCTCGTGCCAGGCAGTCAGGTCCGAGCCGGGCGGCGCGGTCCGCAGGAACGCCTTGATCCGGGCGTCGAGCCGGCCCGCGAGCAGGTCGGCGGGGAGCGGCCGGAAGGAGACCAGGGTCGTCCTCGCGTCCCTGGTCGACGGCCACTGGCCCGGGATGTAGTTGTGCTCCGGGAAGTACACGCGACGGCAGGACACCGCGGGCACGGCCGCGTGCACCTGGGTATACCAGCCCTCATCTGCCCCGATCAGGAGCTTGCGGTGCCCGGCGGCCCCCGCCGGCCCCGCGGCGGCGGTGAGCGGTACGGCGACCGCCAGGGCAGCGGCGCCGGCTCCCAGCACTGATCGGCGTGAAATCTCACTCCCCATCGACCGAGACGATAGAGGATCGCGACGGGTCAGGAGGCGCAATCAGCGGATCGGCCATCGCAGAGGCCCACAAGAACCTGGATGACGCGAGGGGCCTTATCACCGGCCAGGCCAAATGCGGTAGCACGCAGGTGACCTTCAAGGATTTCCAGCGGCGAGTCGCTATCCTGCCCCCAGAGGATTATCGGCTCAAAGTCATGGTCGCCGCGGAGTATCCGCTCGGTGACCGCCCAGAAGCGATCATGCGGGACACCAAAGACTGTCTTCCCACTCTGGATGTTCTTGACGCCGTCCTTGACCAGATGCGTGTTGTCCGTCAGCTCATTCCAGTAGCTATAGTCGACGTAACGCAGGTTCCCGATCTCCTGGCGTGTCAGCTCGGCTTCATGCCAACTGAGGTTATCCGGGATGCCATCGAACATTTCCCGGTCCTGCTGGTAGCCGCGGTATGCACCGAGCACCTGGGCCCGCAGTTCGTTCTCCCGCATGTCCGTGATATCGGGCTGCGTGATCACCGTTTCCTCTGCGCCAAACGACCGCATCGTTTTCTTCAGGTCACCGCTAAACCTTGGCGAGGAGAATTCTGCCTTCAAGAAGGCAGCGACCATCGCCGCTTCCGGAACCTTCCTCAGCAGTTTCATCTGGGAGCATCTTCCCAGAACCCGCTCGGCCGGGCGCTACGGGCAGCGGCCGCGGGGGGCGTCAGAACGACGGCGGCGTGATGATGGACAGCGCCCGGAGCTGACCCCGGCCGGCGCTGCGCAGCCGGTGCGGGATCGTGCCCTGGAAGGTCGCGGCGTCGCCGGCCCGCAGGTCGATGACCGAGTCGCCGAACTCGAGCGCGCCCCGGCCGCTGAGGATCACCAGGCACTCCTCGCCGGCGTGGCTGAGCGTCTCCGGCGCCGACGCCTGGCCGGGGTCCATGGTCACCTCCATGACCTCGAGCTGGCCGCGCATCGAAGGGCTCAGTAACTCGTAGCGCGCGCCCGACGACGGCCGCCCGATCGTGACCCGGCCGCCGCGCCTGACCACGCTGACCGCCTCGGCCTCGACCGGCAGGAATAACCGGAAGACCGGTATCTCCAGCGACGCCGCGAGCTTGCGCAGCGTGGCGACCGACGGCTGGACCGCGCCGGACTCGATCTGGCTGATCGCCGCGGCGCTGACCCCGACCGTACGGGCCAGCGAGGCGATCGTCAGGTGCCGTCGCTCGCGCTGGGCGCGTACCGTGCGGCCGAGTTCAGCCGGGTCGTGCGGCTCTGCCCCCGCCGCCCCGGCGCCCGCCGCGCCTGCACCTGCCGAGCCGGCGCCCGTGTCCTGCTCAGCCATAGATCGCCTTCTGGCCCACTTGCATGCCGAGCAGGAGCATGACCACCAGCACGCGCATGAGCTCGGGATAGTCATCGGTGACGAACTCCACCGAGCGCGACCCGGTCAGCCCGACCCCCGGAATCATCGCGCAGGTCGCGGCGATCGTGGTGGAGTTCCACTCGATGCCGAGCCGGTACGGCGAGCTGAGCACGTACGGGGTGACGCGGCTGCGCGCGGCGACCGCCCTGGCCGTCGCCTCCCTGATGCGGGCCTGGGCTACCTCGGGGTGCAGGCAGTTGGCGCTGAACTTGTCGATCCCGTCCTTGACCGCCACGGTCTGCACCCCGTCGAGGAACCGCTCCGCCTCGGCCCCGACCGCCGCGTCCCCGGCGACGACCAGCACCGGCACGCCGAAATGCCCGGCGTACGCGGCGTTCAGCCGCGTCTCGCCGGTGGGCTCGCCGTTCAGGTAGATGTTCTGGATTTCCTTGCCGAGCAGGGTGTGGTTGAGCACGCCGCCCTCGGTTCCCGCGCAGGCGTGGTAGCCGACGAACACGGCGCCGTCGTAGGAGGCGTCGAGGCCCTGCACCATGCACAGCGACTTGTGGAAGCCCTTGATCGTGCGCGCGCGGGGGTCGAGGCGCTCCAGCAGCAGGTTGCGCATGATCCAGTGCGAGTCGTTCACCAGCACCTCGTCGGCGCCGCCGTCGTAGGCGCCGAGGATCGCGGCATTGGCGTCCCCGGTCATGAATACCCGGCCGCGCTGGTAGTCGGCGCCGTCAGGCAGCACATCCTCGGGGTCGGTGATGCCCGATACGCCTTCCATGTCGACCGAGATAAAAACCTTCATGAGCGCCTCCCGACCGGCCATTGACCCGCATCAACCGTAGGTGTAGCTTACGCCCAATTAGCTCTGCTTTATATATCGTGTCGGATATACAGGGTCGGGAGAAGCGGTGTCAGACGCACAGCAGGTAACCGGCGCCGAATCCAGTTCGCAGCAGTCCCTGGAGTCGCTGGGGTACTCGCAGGAACTGAAGCGGGTGGTGAACTCGCTCGGGCACATCGCCCTGATCCTGTCGGACATCACCCCGACCGCGTCGCTGCTGGTCGTCGGCACCGCCGTGGTGGCGACCGCCGGCACTGGCTCGCTGTGGTCCTACCTCATCGGCTGCTTCATCGCCCTGAACGTCGCGTTCTGCATGGGCGAGCTCGGGTCGATGTTCCCGGTCGCGGGCGGCCTTTACTCGATCGTCACTCGGGTGCTGGGCAAGGCCACCGGGTTCGTGGCCATGGTCGACTACATCGGGCAGGCCATCTTCCTGCCCGCCAGCGTCGCCATCGGCATCGGCACCTACGTGCACGCGCTCGACCCGAGCATCTCGACCCGGCTGATCTCGGGCTTCGGGATGATCCTGGTCACGCTGGTCTGCCTGATGCAGATCAAGTTCAACGCCTGGTTCACCGGCGTTTGCCTGGCGATCGAGCTGATCGTGGTGGGCGCGCTGGCCGTGGCCGGGTTCAGCCACTGGCACCAGCCGCTGTCGATCCTCAGCCACCCCGTCGGCCCGGTCGGCACCAGCGGAGTGTCCGCGATCGGCACCGGCCTGATCGTCACCGCGCTAGCCACGGCCCTGTTCTCGGTCAACGGGTACGACAGCGGGATCAACTTCGCCGAGGAGGTTCTCGGCTCAAAGAAGGAAGTCGGCCGGGCCGTGGTGATGGCGGCGTCCATCGGGATCCTGTTCGAGCTGGTCCCGTTCATTGCGATCGTGTTCGGCGCTCACAACCTGCCCGCGTTCCTGCACTCGGCCACGCCGGTCACCGAGGTGGGCGGTGAGGCCTTCGGCCACACGTTCATCACCATCGTCACCTACGGCGCGCTGATCGCGATCTTCAACGCGTCGGTGGCCATCACCCTGCAGTTCTCCCGGATCGTGTGGGCCACCGGGCGCGACGTCGCCTGGCCCAGGCCGATCAGCTCGCGGATCGCCAAGGTCGAGCCCCGGCGCGGCTCCCCCTGGGTCGCCACGCTGATCGTCGGCACGCTCGCGACCATCCTGTGCTTCCAGTCGTCGCTGATCACGGTGGTCACGTTCACCGCCGTGCTGATCGTGGTGCTGTACGGGCTGATCGCGATCTCCGCCCTGGTCAGCCGGGTCAGGCAGAAGAACCTGGAGCGGCCGTCGAGGATGCCGCTCTGGCCGGTGCCCCCGGTGATCGCGCTGGCGGGCGTGGTGGTCGCGCTGACCAAGCAGAAGGGCTCCGACCTCTGGCTCTGCGTGGGCATCTTCGCCGCGGCGCTGATCTACTACTTCCTGTTCCTGCGGCCCAGGTCGGACCGCTTCTGGAAGGTCTCGGGCACCGCGGCCGACCCCGACCCCGCGCCCGCCACCGGTACCGCGGAACAGTGACTAGCGCCGCTTAGGACTGATCACGCAATTCGCTGCGCAATTCATGACTGTCATACTGAGTCGCGCACTCGTAGTAGAGACGCTGTTTCCCGCCCGGCAGCGCGATAACGGAAACGTAGCGCAGCGCGCCGCCGCCGAACGGACTGGACGCCGGGCCTTCCTCGGCGATATACCGTGACCCGTCCCACCTGGCCACTCCGGTCCGTTCCTCGAAGTTCTCCGCGGCCGACGCCCGGCCATCGAAATAGGCATGCTCTCCCACGACCGCGGTCAGCCGGGTGCCGCGGCTGTACCACGTGCCCGGCTCTGGCACCATGACGGTCGCGCCGCTGAGCGCGTCCACGCTGGTCATCTTGTCGGCGTTATCGTCGCCCTCGGTCAGCGGATGCAAGGTCGCCCAGACGCGCAGATCCTGGCCGCGGACCAGGACCGGGTCCTTGATGCCGAACTCCCGGCTGCCAGGGAAGACAACCTGGCGAGTGCTGGCGCTGAAGTCCTCGGGACGGCGGGCCCGCAGCTTCTCGATCCGCCAGTGCTTGGAGTTGAACGTGGCACAGCTGAGGTAGAGATCCCAGTCGCCATCGGGCGTCGCATCCAGAGCCGGCCGCTCCAGTGACTCGGCGTCCATGTCCGCCTTGTCAATGGCGCACAGCACGTCGAAATTGATGCCATCCTCAATCGGCGAGCGGGCTACATAGACCCGGTTACCGCGTCCCTTGTCGACCGGATGCCGGTCGCGATAGGCAAGATAGATGTAGTCGCCATGAACGAGGGCACTGGCCGCGCCGATCCAGTTGCCGGTGCCGTGCTCGGCGTGCAGTACCGGCTCGCTGTTCTCCCACCGAGGCAGCATGACTCAGCATCCTGGCACGTTTCCCCGCGGGCAGTACCCACACACGCCGCCATCACCCCGCCGGCCGCCGGCGTCCCAGCAGCGCCCAGCCCGATACGACCACGCCCAGCCCGACGAGGATGGCGAACCCGAGCACCGTGTTGGGTGCGCTCGCACCCAGGTCGAGCGCCACCCCGGCGCCGATCACCGGAACCGCGAGTCCGACGTAGAGCGCGATGAGCAGGTCCGACGTCATCGCGACGCGGCTTTCCGGCGGGCTGGCCCCCAGCACGATCCCGGTGGTCCCCTTGAAGACCGCACCAGAGCCCGCGCCGATCAGCGAACCCCCGATCAGGAACAGCGCCAGGCTGGGCGTGGACAGGCGCACGGAAACAACGAGCAGCACCAGGCCCGCGAGCAGAGAGACCGTTCCGAGTCCGAGCACGCTCGAGGCCGGCAGCGTAACCAGCTGGGACAGCACGCCGCAGCCGAAAAGCAGGAACAGCGCGACACCGGACAGGGCGTGTAATGGCTGGTGCAGCGTGGTCGCGAGGAAGAGCCCGGACAGCCCGGCGAACAGGCCATTCGCGGAAAAGGCGGCCAGGGTCCCGGCGGCCGCCGGGACCGGAAGCCTGACCGTGCGTCGCGGGCCGGCCGGCTTCTCTCCGTGGCCGGCTGGCCTGTTGCCGGCGGGCCTGTCGCCGGCTGGCCTGTTGCCGGCGGCCCCGCGGCCCGCGCGCCCGTCTCCGGCGCGGCCCACAAGCCGATCAGTGCGATCGCCCCGAGCGCGATGAACACCAGGTAGGGCACGGTCAGCGGCTGTGCCACCCACTGCGCGAGACAGCCGGCGATCAGCGGGCCGACGCCCAGGGCGCCGACGGTCACTGACGTGCCGATGGTCCTGGCCCGGACGAGCGACGCCTGCGGGTCCGCGCGCAGGCGCAGCTCGATGAGGTAAGTGATCGCGGTGCCCGCGGCCAGCCCGACCGACACGCCCGTGACCACCCGCCCGATCAGCAGCCCCGGCAGGTCCTTCCACGCCGCGAGCACCCCCACCGCGACCATCATCGTCGCGACGGAAGCGAGCATCGTGCCCCGGCGCCCGATACGCCCGGCAATGGCGCTGTCCCGTTGCAGCACGGCGATCGTGCTGCCCGCGAAGATCGCGAAGACCAGGGTGATGGTGAGCGCCGAGAGATGATCCCGGGCCCGGTAGATGCCATAGAGCGGGCTAGGCAAGGTCGCGACCGCCATGACGATCAGGAAGGCGAACGCGGCCGCCCAGAAACCGGAACGGTGCCGGCCTTGGTGCGCCGCGGGCACCACGGACGCATTGACGTCAGGTGTGGCGGACACCGCGGTCCACTGCCGTCCAGACACCGAGGTCCTTCGTCATCGCTGCTCTCCTCCGCGGCCCGCGGGAAAGAGAGGCCAGGCCCGCCACCGCAGTCAGAATGGCGGCCGAAGAGGTGAACAGCCCTCACCGGATCCTGGTGATTTCCGTGGCGTGGTTCACCAGAGCGGCGAGTACCGAGTCGAACGGGGCCGGGCTCCGGAATGCCCGGCCCGTGACCAGCGCGCCCTCGACGCTCGACACGACGACCTCGGCCAGCTCTCGCGCGCTGGCGCGGTCCATTCCGAAGCAGCCGAACTGGACCGCCAGCCCTTCGATGATGACGGAGAACGCCGCGCGGGCGGCGTCAGCCAGGAGGCCGGGCTCGCTCGCGCCCTCGAGCACCAGCGGCGCGATCGTGCAGCCTTCCGCGTAGTTGCTCGTGATGAGGTTCCCACGGGTCCGCGTGACGTAGGCGCTGATCAGCTCGACCACCGAGTCCGACCCGGCGGCTTCGCGCTCGATCAGGTCGGCCTGCCGCACCTCTGCTTCTCGCTTGACATGTATGACGCACGACATAGCATAGAAGCGCAGGCTTGCGATTTGAAAGTTTGATGTAACAGCTGGCGCAGCCGTCCTCACGTCCTGGCGACGCGGCTCGTGCGCGAGGAACGTCCGAGGCAGGTGTGCCGGCCGACCGGAAGGATCGTCATGCCAAGCAGGGTCAGGGAAACGAGCACCTTCACCAAGGCTGAGCTGATCGACGCCGTGACCGAGCTCTTCAACGCCAACGACCGGACCCGCATCGTGTCCATGCTGCCCGAGACGTTCGTCCTCAGAATCCCCGACACACTCCCCTACGGCGGCTCGTTTCAGGGACCGGGCGAGTTCGACCGCTTCTTCCAGCGCATCATCGACAACCGCGACTACTGGTCCTCGTTTCACACCGAGCTCGCCCTCGGCCGCGTGCTCGACGCCGGCACCTACCTCGTGGCGCCGATCCGGGTCACCGCGCGGCCCAAGTCGTCGGACACGACCATCGCTATCGAGAACCTCTGGCTGTTCGAGATAGCCGACGGCAACTTCGTCCGAGCCCAGCTCTACGCCGACACCGCCGCGGCCCGGAACATCGCCGGCTGACGGCATCGTCGGCTGGCACTCAGCCGGCCCGGCACGCGCCGCGCAGGCGGCCATCGAGGCGATGGCCGCCTGCGGCGGGCGCGGAACCGCGCCTGCTGCTAGCCGGTCACCGGCGGTGGCAGCGGGAACGGCCCGGTTACCTGCGTCGGCGTTGTCGCCGTAGCTCAGCCAGCTGCGCGATCGGCCGCCGCTGGCCGACACCCGGCCGGCTGTAGTCGCACACGCCGGACGGGAACGCCTGCCGGAGCTCCTGCTGCTCGGCCGCCGTGAAGGTGACCGGGTAGCTGCTGAAGTTCAGCGGCTGGAGGCTGCACTTCAGCTGCGGTCATGGCCAGGCCCTGACCCGCCACCATGCGCGGGTTCGACGCGACCGGGAACTGCGTCGCGCACTGGCCCGTGGCGGGGTCGGTGAGCGTCTGGTGCACCAGGTCGGTGGCCGACAGGAAGCAGCCGTCGGTCAGGCCGGCTGGCTTGTCGGCCAGGACCTTCTGCTGCGCGCTCCGATGTGAGTGGTCGTTGTTGATCGCGGTCAGCCAGGCATCCATCTGAGCCAGCTCGTAGGTGTTGGCCGCGTTGACCTCGGCCGCGGTCGGCTGGTTCTCGATGATGACCTGGTTGCCGTCGGTGCCGTTGGCTGCAAGCAGCCGCGCGCGCATCACAAACGACCAGTCGGTGGTGTGGATGTCGTTGCCGAAGCCCGGCGAAGTCGAGGTCATCGCGCTGGTCGATGACCGGCGTGGTGCGCAGGCCCAGTGACGCGCTGTTGGTCAGGTCATCGGCGTAGACCGCGCTGCAGCGCCTGGATGCTGGCGTCGGTGCGCTGCGGCACCTCGGCACCGGTGAAGTCGATGCCGCCGATGTCCGCGTTGAGCGCGGCGAACTGGGCCGGGGTTATCGCCCCGGAATCCAGGGCGGCCAGCCCGTACTGAACCCCGACGTTGTCCAGGGCGCTGTTCGGGAAGCCGGTTGCCGGGTTGGTGCCGACCTGATTGACGATCTGCTCGTTGGCATTGCAGATGACGCCGTTCGGGTTGGTCGTCGCGTTCCACTGGTCGGCGACCGGGATGGCCGAGTTGCAGCTGCCGGTGGCAGTGGCCCGGTTGGCGAAGGTGAGATCCCAGGACTGACACGTGGTGTAGTCGTTGTAGCCCGCGATCGCGGTCTTCTCCGCGGTCGTGAACGTCGAGCCCTGGCCCGCCGAAGAACGAGTCGAGCAGCCGGCAGTCGGTGACCGGCGCGCCCGTCGTGATCGGGTCGGGGAACGAGATGCTCGGGATGATCCCGTCCAGGATGCCGGGGTAGGAGTCGGCGATCTCGTACTGCTGGATCGCGCCGCCGGAACCGCCCCAGCCGATGGTGAACTGGACCGGCCCGTAGGTGTCGATGAAGTGCTCCTTCACCATCATCGCGGCCTCGGCCGAGATGATCGTGGAGCAGTTGTTGTCCAGCACGTTGAGGGTCGAGGACGCGACCGCGTAGCCCTGCGACAGGAACTCGTCGTCCAGGACGCCGCCGGTGCTGGTGCCCTGGTGGAAGCCGGCGTCGCAGCCGCCGCCGAAGGTGTAGATCGAGCTTGCCGTTCCAGCTGGTGTCGGGCCGCAGCGGGGTCGGCGCCTGGCCGTCGTAGAGCGCCGCCGTCTGGTACACGGCGCGGTCGATCGTGCCGGTCTCCACCCGCACGATGTACGGGACGGTCCTGCCGTTCACGGTCGCCGTCGCCAGATCGGCCGGGCCTGGACTGTCGGATCGGCCAGTGGCTCGAAGCTGCCGGACGTGTTCATGTACTCGTACGAGACCTGAGTCGGCGCGGCGCAATCGGGCATCTGCGCGGCCGCCAGGCCGAACGCCGTCGTCTGGCAGAAGAACGGCAGCTGCTGCTTGCCGGAGAAGACCGGGCCGTTGATGGAGTGATCGGTGACGTCCAGCGAGGCGAACTGGCCGCGGGCCGTGGCGATCAGCCAGTTGCGGCCGATCTGCAGGCCGGTAACCAGCCCGAGCAGGCTGCCATCGGACTGCTCCTGGAAGCTGCCGGTGACGTCGTGACCGTCGGCGATGACCTGCACGCTGGCGGGCGAGGTGTGCTGTGGCACGTCCACGCGCACCAGGACCTCGCCGCCGCTGACCAGCTCAGGACGGGGGTTGGAGACGGTCACCAGCGCCAGTCGGCCGGGCGGGCCGCCATGGGCCGGTCTCGGCCGCCTGCGCGGCGGTGGGTGTGGCGATGGGTGCGGCGACGAGCGCGATCGCCGAGATGGCGGCCAGCCATCCCAGGGGTCGGCCCCGCAGCAGCTTTCTCACTCAGATCCTCCCTCAGCCGGCCCCTGAACTCGTCTGATAACCCTCCCTACACGCATATATCAACAGGTCGGTTGGCACAATGGGCAGGTTGTCCCGGGGAGCCCCGGCCGCTGTCGGCCGGGTATGGGACCATGCGTCCGTGAATGGCAGCCCGCAGCGCTGGTCACCGTACGACATCGTCATCGCGATCAGTGCCCTCGCGGTGCTGGCCGGGCGGTACGTGCCGGATCGGCGGGCATTTACGGTGCCCGGCTACCGCCAGTTTCTGGTCGCGCTGTCGGCGGTCAGCGCCGTTGCCGTGCTGGTCGCCGGCGCCATCAAGCCTGATACCTGGAACAACCTGACCGGCCTGCCGCCCAACTTCTCCATCAGCGTCGAGTGGGACTACGGAGCGGTCATCGCCCTGGGCGCGGCCGTTGTCTCGGCGGGTATCGGCATCGCCGCCATCCGCGATGCTCCGGCACAGCCGCGCGGGTACCGAGGGCGCTAACGCGAGTCATGGCGGCCAGGCGGATGGAGATCACTGATCTGCTGTGGCAGGTGGACGCCGCCGGCGCCCGCCTTCCGGTGGCGAAGGGTGATGTGCTGACCCGGCTCAGGCAGGGCGGCCAGCACCGTGCGGCGCGGATCGTGTCGGCGATCCCGGCGGGCGGCGGGATCCTGGATCCGGACTACGTTGATGCGCTGGGCGTTCGCGTGCATTGCGAGCTGCAGCGGCTGGGTGAGGAACTTCAGTTCGGCCGGCGCGTCGCGGCCCTGCTGTCCCCGATCATCGACACGATGCGCCGGGACGGTGCTGGCCCGGTGCGCGTCGTCGACGTCGGATGCGGGCTGGGGTTCGTCGTGCGCGCGATGGCGGCCTGCTCGGCCCTGGGCCCTGATGTCGAGCTGGTCGGCGTCGACCTCAACCCGGTCCTGGTCGCCGAGGCCCGCCTGCCCGGTGCCGATGTCCAGGAACTGCCGGATGCCGGCCTGCGTGACCAGGAAGTGCACCGCCCGGGCCAGGAACCTGGCTCATCAGCGCTCGTCACCTGGGCCGCCCTTCCCGCCGGATTCCCGCCCGGGTAATCCTTCTCGCCCCGGCAAGCCCGCGCAACCGGGCGGCCGCGCGTCAGCGCGCGACCGCGGGTCAGCGCGCGGGCCGGGCCACGACCTTGCGGTGGCTGATGCGCCACCCATGTTTCCCCGGCCGGAGAGTGTCCTCATATTCGGCGGTCCCGCTCGTCCCGTCGGGCATGACCGCCAGTGCTTTTGACCGCGCCCGCGCTGATTCGCCATCCCGGCCGGTAATGATGATGTTGGTGACGTGATGACCCGCGGGCTGTCCTTTGTCATCTTGGCTGGCGCGCGACAAGTCCCGCAGCGCCGCCAGTCCGTGCAGCGTCCCGTAACCAAAGTCCTCCAGGTCCAGGACCGCGTCCTCGGTGAACACGTCACCGAGCCGGTCCCACTCGCGGTCGTCGGCTACGTGCCCGTGCAAGGCGATCACGTCATGGATCGCGAGCTGGTCCTCGGCGGTGATGTCCAGCATTCGGTACTCTCTCCTGTAGGTGGGGGACTCCCCGGTTTCGGGAGTAATCTAACCGGGGACTTCCCCGTTTCGCAAGGAGCGGCAGGAGGAATGTTGGACGGCCGACCGCAGCGCGCCGACGCGCGCCGCAACTACGAGCGGGTGCTCGCCGCGGCTAAGGAAGTGCTCGGCGAGCTCGGCGTCACCGCGCCGCTGGACGAGATCGCCCGCCGCGCCGGGGTGGGCAACGCCACGATGTA
Organism: uncultured Actinomycetota bacterium; assembly: GCA_963730265.1. GTDB lineage: Bacteria > Actinomycetota > Actinomycetes > Streptosporangiales > Streptosporangiaceae > DASUBV01. The sequence continues at coordinate 365,490 of CAVSRG010000009.1, read as the reverse complement.
CCGTCACTTCCCGTCGCGCCGGGAACTGGTCATCGCCGTCTACGCCGACGAAGTCACCGCGCTCTGCGAGCTCGGCCGGTCGCTGCTCACCGGCTCCCCGCCGGCCGACGCGCTGTTCACCTGGCTGCACGCGTTCATCACCCACGTCGCCGCCAAGCGTGACCTGCCGCTGGCCATTCCGGACGACACCACCGGACAGCGCTCGGCTCTGTACCGGCAATGGCACGACACCATGCGCGCGACGGCATCCGGCCTGCTCGCCCGGGCCCAGGACGCGGGCGCCGTCCGCGGCGACCTCGACGTCGCCGACCTGCTCGCGGCGGCCACCGGAATCGCCCAGGCGGCGGCCGACGACGGTCAGGCCAGCCGGCTGCTGGCCATCGTCCGCGACGGCCTGACATCACCGGCCGTGACCGGTGCGCCGGGCCGGAAGGACTGAAGCTCCGTGATGGCGCGGTTAGCCGCCGGCGGGTGTGCGCCGGGCGGCGCGGAACAGCTCGGCCAGCTCGCTGGTGGTGGTGGCGTCTTCCGGGGACTTGTCGTCGCGCCAGCGCCCGGTGAAGCGGGGGAAGCGCATGGCCAGCCCGGCGTCGTCCTGGATCTGGCCCCAGGCGGCGGTGTAGTTCGGGGACAGGGTCAGCTCGGCGCTGAGGATCTCGAGGACCAGGCCGGGCTCGAACCAGACGTCGGGCTCCTGGCGCGCGTCGACCCGGGCGGGCTTGTCCGGGCTGCGCAGCGGCGCCAGCCGGGCGGGCAGTGCGGCCAGGTCGGCGTCGGAGAACCCGGCGCCGCACTTGGTCACCGCGCGGAACGTGTCGGCGCTCGCGTCGTAGGCGGCCAGCAGCACCGCGCCGTAGACCCCGACGCGGCGGCCGCGCCCGGCCAGCGCGCCGATGACGACCAGGTCGACGGTGTCGGATAGCTCGGTCCGGTAGTCCCGCTTGAGCTTGATCCACTGCCAGCCGCGCGCTCCGGCCTGGTAGACGGAATCCGGGCCGGTCGACTTGCACACCAGGCCCTCGCACCCGTCGGTGACCGCGCGGGCGAACACCGCGTCCAGCGCAGCCGGGTCGGTGACCTCGGCGGCGGTGGTCAGCCGCAGCCGTGGCGAGGGGGTGAGCGCCGCCTCCAGCGCGGCGCGGCGCTGCGGGTAGGGCAGCATGGTCAGGTCCTCGCCGTCGGCGTACAGCAGCTCAAAGCAGAACAGGCCCACGGGCACGTCCCGGACGGCCTGGTCGATGCCGTGCTTGCGCCGCCTGAGCATGACCTCGCCGAACGGCCGCAGTTCGCCCGCGGCGGCGTCGTAGGCGACGACCTCCCCTTCCACGATCGCCTCGGCCGGCCGCAGCCCGGCCAGCAGCTCGACCACGTCCGGGAACTGGCCGGAAATCTCCTCGAGCCGCCGGGTGAACAGCTCGATCGTCCCGTCGGCGGTGCGGTGGGCCTGGACCCGGACGCCGTCGTACTTGTACTCGGCCGCGCACCGCCCGCCCAGCCGGGCCAGGATCTCCGCGGCGTCGGCCAGCCGCTGGGCCAGCATGACCCGCACCGGGTTTCCCGGCTGGACGCGCAGCTGCTCTACCGCGGCCAGCCCGCCGCTGACCAAGGTGGCGGCCACCAGGCCGAGGTCGCAGCAGATGTTGTAACCACGCTCCAGCACCGGCCGGGCGGCCTTGCCACCCCCGTGCACCCGGGCCAGGGCGTCCAGGATGGTCGGCGTGCCGATGCCCAGCCGCAGGTTCCTGGTCACCAGGCGCAGCAGGTAGCGGGCCTCCAGCGGGGTGGCCCGGGCGAGCAGCCCGGCCAGCAGCTCCACCTTGCGGCCCTGCGAACCGGGCCCCTCCGCGGCGGCGATCTCGCGCAGCGTGCCGACCACGCTCGGTGACCTCCAGGCTGGCCGCCTGGCCGCCCGGACCGGGCAGCGACAGCAGCCGCTCGGCGGCCTGGCCCAGGTCACCGGTCTCCCGGACCAGGGCGGCGACCTGCGCGGCGTCGGCGCCGGCCGCGGCGGCCACCGCGCGGACGGCCAGCTTCTCGGCCAGGCCCAGATCCACCCCGGCGAACTCCGGCGCGATCAGCCCCTGGCAGAGGTAACACACGGTCGGCAGCAGCTCGGCCGGGGTCTGCGCCAGCAACGCGGCCAGCCGCTCGGTCAGCGCCAGCCGGCTGCTGACCTGCTCCAGGTCACGGTAAGCCTCGGCCACGACCAGGTACCGCACGGGCGCCCCCTTCCCCACCCGATCATCACACGCCCGGCCCCGGTCACGGCAGCAGTCCGGCCTGAGATAGCCGACCCACGGGGCCTGCCCGACCGCGGACCAGCCTTGTTAAGGAAAAATACGTGGCCATGCGCGAGATCTACCTGACCTACCTGAACCGGGCGGACGTCGAGGCCGCGGCGCTGAGCGACGGCGAGATCCTGGCCGCGATCGAGGCCAGCCTGGCCATGCAGGGGCGGGGCGAGACGGTCATCGAGCCGCGCACCCACCTGGAGCCGAGGTCCGGGGTGGACGGGCACTTCAACGTGCTGCGGGGCTGGATCGGCGGCGGGCTCGACGTGGCGGGCGTGAAGGTCATCGGGGACTTCGTCGAGAACTACCGCCAGGACCTGCCCTCCGAGCTGGGGCTGCTGTGCCTGTTCGACCCCGCGACCGGGGCCCCGGTCGCGGTGCTCGACGGCAGCGGCATCACCGAGATGCGCACCGGCGCGATGACGGCGGTGGGAGCGAAGTACCTGGCCCGGCCCGGACGCTCGGGTGCTTGGCCATGTCGGGGCCCGCGGCAGCGCGTACTGGAACGTGCGGCTGCTGGACTCGCTGTTCGACTTCGAGGTGATCCGGGTGCACTCGCGGCGGCCCGCACAGCCGGACGGACTTCGCTCGCGCGGCTGTCGCGCGACCTCGGCAAGGAGGTCGTGGCGACGGACGACTGGCGGTCCTGCGTCCAGGACGCCGACATCGTCGTCGAGGCATCCCGCCTGACCGCGCCGCAGCCGCTGCTGCGGACCGAGTGGATCAAGCCGGGCGCGCTGGTGATCCCGTACGGGACGATGAGCGCGGTGGAGCTGTCCCTGACCGACATCATGTCGAAGGTCGTGGTCGATGACTGGGGCCAGTGCGCGACCGGCAAGTTCGGGGCGCTGCGCGCGCACGTCGAGGCGGGCCGGCTGACCGAGGACGTGCTGCACGCCGAGCTCGGGCAGATCGTCGCCGGGCTGCGGCCGGGCCGGGAAAGCGACGAGGAGACGATCCTGTTCTGGCACCGCGGCCTGTCGCTCTCGGACATCGCCCTGGGCCACGCGATCCTGGCCAAGGCCGCGTCGAAGGGCGTCGGGCAGCGGCTCCGCTACGCCTGACGCGAGAATGGGTGACCGGGCCCACTCTGGCTCGTCGTAAGCGGGGTGTGAATGCCAACAGTGCGTGCTAGCGCGGATGTCGTCGTTATCGGCGCCGGGTTCGCGGGGCTGATTGCCGCGCGCGAGCTGGGCCGGGCCGGGTTCGACGTGCTCGTGCTCGAGGCTCGCGACCGGGTCGGCGGGCGTACCTGGACCGACCGCAGGCTCGGCCACGACCTGGAGCTCGGCGGCACCTGGGTGCACTGGGTGCAGCCCCACTCCTGGGCCGAGATGACCCGGTACGGCCGGGAGATCGTGCGCAGCCCGGCGGCCGAGGAGGCGTACTGGCTCGGCGCCGGCGGCGCTCCGCGCGCGGGCACGCCGGAGCAGTTCATGGCGCTCATCGGCGACGGGCAGCAGGCCATCGTGGACGACGTGCGCGCCGCCATTCCGCGCGGCGCCGACCCGACGACCGGCAAGATCGGCGAGCTGGACGCGCTCAGCATCCAGGACCGGTTCGACGCACTCGGGCTCGACGACGAGGCGCGCTGCGCCAGCGAGTCGGTGTGGGTCGGCCACGTGAACGCACGGCTCGACCAGGTCGGCCTGTCGAGCGCCCTGCGCTGGGTGGCCGCGACGGGAGGCCACTGGCAGCTCATGCACGAGGCATCCGCCACCTACCGGGTCGCCGGCGGCATGAGCGGGTTCAGCCGGGCGATCGCGGCGGACGTCGCGGGCGAGATCCGGCTGGGCGCCACCGTCACGAGGGTCGCGCAGGTGGCCGGCGCGGCGATCGTGACCTGTGCTGACGGCACCGAGACGCGCGCGAGGCGGGTGATCTCTACGCTGCCGGTCAACGCGATCGCGGGCATCCAGTGGGAGCCGGCCCTGCCGGATGCCTGGCGGCGGGCGAACACCGAGACCTTCGCGTCGCAGGGGGTGAAGGTCTGGGTGAAGGTGCACGGCCGGGTGCCGCGGTTCTTCGCCTATGCTAGCCAGCGGCATCCGATCTCGGTGCTGAAGACCGAGTTCGTGGACGACGACGCTACGGTCCTGGTCGGGTTCGGTCCCGACCACACGCAGCTCGACGTGACGAGCATCGCCGGCGTGCAGGCGGCGGTTGACGCGATGCGTCCCGGCCTGAAGGTGGTCGAGGTGGCCGCGCACGACTGGATGAAGGATCCGCTGTCCCGGACCACCTGGATGACCCACCGGCCCGGCCAGTTGACCCGTGACCTGGTCGAGTTGCAGCGGCCTGCGGGCGTCGTGCATCTCGCGTCGAGCGACAACGCGAACCTCTGGGGCGGCTTCGTGGACGGCGCGATCGAGAGCGGCCTGCGCGAGGCGCGGCGGGTCGCGGCAGCGCTCGCCGGCTAGGCGTGGAACAGGGTGTCACCACATGGACCGCCCTAGCCATGAAAGCGATGAGGGAGCCGTGACCGCCGATGACCGCGATGCCGCCAGAGCCGGGGGCTGGCCCCCTCGCGACCGACCCGGATGTGGCCGCCGCGGTGCGATTGCTGCACCGTCGCCAGGGCTGGGGCCGGGCAGCCGTCATCACCTTCCTAGCGTTCGCCCTGGCGGCCGGCGCCTCCTCCAGCGCGCAGTCGCAGGGGACGCCTCCGCCGTCCTGGTTCCAGGACATGATCATCGCACTGGCCGCCCTGACGATCGTCGCCATCGCCGCGGCGGTGGCGGATACCGTGCTGCTGCGCCGCAGGCCGCCCGCGGTCCGGGCGCAGGCCGCCCCCCTCGCCGCGCACCACCCGAGCCGCCCGCATGCCCACCACTATCCGCCCCGGCACCGGGTCACCTGGGCGCTCGGCTGGGTCGGGATGCTGCTGATACTCGTTGTGGCGGTGGTCAGCGTGCCCGCCGTCGTCGATGGGGCGGCCTACCTGGCCGGCGCCGATAACACCGTCACCTTCGACCCGGTCTCCCACCAGACAAACTGCACTCAGTACGACTGCCAGACCTCCACCGTCGGCATCCTGGAGACCGGCGGCAGCGGTGTCGAGGCGACCTGGCCCGATGTGATCCCGCTCGGCCGGTCAATCCAGGTACGCGAGCCGGAATGGCGGTGGGGGCTCGGCGAAGCACTGATCGACAGTGACGGGATCGCCGTCGGCGCCGTCCTCATCAGCCTGCTGATCGAGGGGGCCGCCGTCCTGGTGGTGATCCGGCTCGTCAAGCTGGCCCGCAACCGGCGCCGGTACCGGCAGCAGCGAGCGGCGCCGGTCTCCGTCTCAGTGCGCTGACAGCCCGAGTTCCTCCCGGAGCCGGAGCTGCAGCCACAGGAGAAGGCGCTCGTCGGGACTGGTGAGGGCGATGCCAGAGATCTGCTCGGCGCGCGCGAGCCGGTAACGGCACGTGTTGGGATGCACGTTCAGCCGGCGAGCCGCCGCGGCTATGTCGCTGTTGGCGTCGAGGTAGGCGAGCAGAGTGCTGGCGTAAGCGGTGCCGTGCTCGGCGTCGTAGGACCGACAGTGCGGGCCCGGCTCCCTCCCTGAGCCGCGGCGTCCCGGAAAGCGCCTGGGCGAGCTCGGCCAGCGTCGCGCTGGCCCGCACGTCCTCGATGGCCGCCATCAGCGGCTCCCCCGGCTCGCGTTGCTGGCCGGCCAGCACGCGCAGCACCAGGTCAGCGTCATGACGCGAGCTGGCGGCGGAGCGCAGCCCGGCGACCCTGGAACCCAGTGCGGCATGGATCGGGACTCGCAGCGCCCGCTGCGCCCGCCGGGCGATGTCGGTGACCAGGTCACGATGAGAGGGCCAGGATGCGCGGGAAGCAGCGCGTAGACGGTGCCATCGATCAGCGCGCAGCCATGCCGCCCGAAATGCGTCTCGCAGTGCAGGCTGACCAGGTCGGTGAACCGCATCGCCGCATGAGCGGCCAGGGCGCCGTCGGGCTGGCTGGAGACCACGATGAAGGCCGCGACAGCGACGGGTGCGTCGGCGTCCAGGCCGAGCTGCGGGGCGACCAGCGCGGCGCGGCCGGGGTCGGCGAGGACCCGGCGGAGCAGGTCGCCACGCTGATGCCGGACGTGGTCAGAGGCGGTGCGGGCGGCCAGCAGGTGCAGGGCGGCGATGTTGGCCGCCTCGCTGAGCGCCTGCTCGGCGTCGGGGCCCGCGGTGCCGCCGGCGTCGACCACCCAGATCGACCCGAGCAGCTCAGCTCCGGCCCGGACGGCAACCGCCAGCCGGGGCAGGCTGCCCGGCCCGGCCGTGAACCGGCATACCTGCTCGGTCCGGGCCAGCTCGAGGTACTGGGCGTCGTTGACCGAGACGTACGGGACCTGCAGGCCGAGGATGCCCTCGCGCCGGTGCTCGTCGATCGGCTGGCCGGGCAGCGTTGAGTAGGCCAGGACCCGCTGGTACGGGTCCTCGATGGCGGTGGCGCCGCCGACCTGGGCCGCGATGGCGTTGGCCAGGGCGAACAAGTCTCCCGTGGCCGGTGCGGCGCCCGCCTGGGCCGAGCGCGCGACGGCGGTGAGCGCGGCGGTGATCAGCGCGTCGAGATGGTGCCAGGCCACATCGTCTTCGGTAGCCAGCAAGGCGATCCCGACGTCGTTCGCGACCGCCGCCAGTTCAGTGACTGGCTCTCCGTAGCCCTTGACGGCCAGGCCGGCGTGCCCGGCCCGTGCCGCCTGGCTGACCAGTTCCTTCGCCTCGGCGCTGCCCGGCGGCATCCCCACGGCCAGCAGCAATGAGTCACGGACGGGCGGCAGCGGCGCACGCGGCTCGTAGATCAGGACTCCTGACACCGGGGTGTCCAGCCCGGCCGGAGCGGTGATGAGGCGCAGCGGTGACGTACCCAGCGCGTCGAGGAGCTGCCCGAGGGCGGGGACCTGCATCTACTAACGTCAGCACCGTTTAGCCGATTGCACAATAGATAGGCCCATCTCCTGGCCGTTCGTCCAGCGAAGACGAGAAGATCCGCTGCCACACTGACTACAACCTGATTCAGCCGCCCTGCCCTTCGCGGAAGGAGCGTGACGATGAGTGACGTCGCGCAGAACTCCCCCAGACTCCAGCGAGAGGTAGGACTGTTCGCGCTGTTCATGGTCTCGCTGGGGTCGGTTATCGGGTCGGGCTGGCTGCTCGGCACGCTGAACGCGTCCATCGTGGCCGGGCCGGCCGCGATCATTTCCTGGATCATCGGGGCGGTCCTGCTGATCGGCATCGCGCTGGTGTACGCCGAGCTCGGCGCCGCGTATCCGATATCAGGGGGCACCGCCCGGTTCACCTGGATTCACGCCGGGACCCTGGGCGGTTTCTTCTGCGGGACCTACTCCTACCTGCAGGCCGTCGCCATCGCCCCCATCGAGGTGGAGGCCATGCTCGGGTACCTGAACGTGAAGGGGATACACGGGCTGCTGAACTCCTCGTCGCTGCTGACGCCTAAAGGACTGGTGTTCGCAGTGGTGCTGATGTTCGTGTTCACGGCCGTCAACCTGCTGGGCGTCAAGTGGATGGCCGAGGGCAACTCCATCATGATGATCTGGAAGATCATCGTGCCGGTGGCGACGGTCATCCTGATCATTTCCAAGGCCTTTCATTCCTCGAACTTCACCGCCGGCGGCGGCTTCATGCCGTACGGCATCAAGGGCATCTTCGTGGCCCTGCCGCTCGGGGTCATCTTCGCCCTGGAAGGCTTCGAGCAGGCGGCCCAGATCGCCGGCGAGGCCCGCAACCCGAAGCGGGACATTCCCATTGCCGTGGTGGGGTCCATGCTCGTGGGAGCCGCCCTCTACCTGGCCCTGCAGGTCTGCTTCATCGGGGCGCTTGACCCGAAGAACGTCGCGCACGGGTGGGCCAACCCGTTCGGCGAAGCCGGCGCGTTCGGGCCGTACTACACCCTGGCCGTCTCGGTCGGCCTCGGCTGGCTGGGCGTGATCCTGGTCATCGACGCGGTCATCTCGCCCGGCGGTACCGGCCTGGTGTACCTGGCCAGCACCTCCCGGCTGTCGTACTCGCTGGCCCGGGTCCGCTTCCTCCCGCCGGTCTTCCGCAACATCGACAAGCGCGGCGTCCCGTGGTTCAGCATCGTCTTCGGCGGCATCTTCGGCTGCTTCCTGTTCCTGCCGTTCGGCGGCTGGGCCAAGCTGGTTGGGGCCATCACCGCGGCGTCCTCGTTCATGTACAGCTACGCGCCGGTGGCGGCGGTCTCGCTGCGGAAGAGCGACCCGGACCGACCCCGCCCCTACCGCTGCCCCGCGCTGAACGTCATCGCCCCGTTCAGCTTCGTGGTCTCCGGCCTGATCATCTACTGGAGCGGAACCTCGAACCTGGTCAAGCTGGACCTGGCGGTGATCCTGTTCCTCCTGCTGTATTTCGTGGCCCGCAGGGTCGACCCGGCGCAGGCGCCGATCGACTTCAAGGCCGGGGCCTTCTCACTGCCCTGGATCATCGGGCTGACGATCTTCTCCATCTTCGGCGGCAGTTATGTTGGGGGATATTCGCAGGTCTTCGGCATAAAGCTGAATCACCACCTGCCGTTCTGGTGGGACATCGGCGCGATCTCGGTGTTCAGCCTGATCGTCTTCTACTACGCGGTCAACAGCCACCTCGGCCCGGCGCGGGTCAGCGAGAACGCGGCCGAGGCCATCGCCGACGCCCACGTAGAGGACCTCGAGCTGGAAATTCCCGAAGCCGTCTAGAGAGAACTGAGGCCGGTCAGCCGTGACTACCGACACCACCGCTCTCCCGGACATCCTCGGGCTGTTTCCGCCGGGCTCGAGGCTGGACTCAGACGGGGAGCTGGTGGTCGGCGGATGCCGGCTGGCCGACCTGGCCGACACGTGGGGCACCCCGCTGTTCGTGATCGACGAAGCCGGAGTCCGGGCCCAGGTGCGCCGGTTCCGTGGCGCGCTGGGGCGGCTGCGGGGGAACTCGCGGCTGGTCTTCGCCTCCAAGGCATTCCCGTGCACGGCCATGTACCGGCTGATGGCCGAAGAGGGCATCGGCGTGGACGTGGCCGGGGCGGGCGAGCTGGCCATGGCGCTGGCCGGCGGAGTCGACCCCGCGCTGATCATGCTGCACGGCAACGCCAAGACCCCGGCCGAGCTGGCGATGGCCGTGGACGCCGGGGTCGGCCTGATCGTCATCGACAACACCGATGACATCGACCGGCTTGAGGCCCTGGTCCGGTCGGAGCAGCCGGTCCTGGTCCGGGTGATACCCGGCGTCCGGCCCGATACCCACGAAGCGGTCGCCACCGGGCAGGCCGGGTCCAAGTTCGGCCTGCCGATACCGGCCGCCAGGGAGGCCATCGCCCGGCTGCGTCACAGCGACCGGCTGCGCCTGGACGGCGTGCACATGCACATCGGCTCCCAGATCCTGTCGGCCGACCCCTATGCCCCGGCTATCGAGGCCATCGCCGCCCTGGGCGACTTCCCGGTCTACGACCTCGGCGGCGGCCTGGGGGCCCGGTACACCTACCACGACGAACCGCCCAGCCCCGAGGCCTGGATCGCGGCCCTGACGGCCGCGGCCCGGCGGCACCTGCCGCCCGGCGCGCAGATCATCATCGAGCCGGGGCGGAGCCTGGTCGCCCCGTTCGGGGTGACGGTGTACCGGGTGATCTCGGTCAAGGGCGACGATCCCCGGTTCGTGGCCGTCGATGGCGGGATGGCCGACAACATGGAGGTGGCGCTGTACGGCCAGCGGTTCGAGGCCACCATGACCGGCCACGTCGGCGGCGGCCGCCCGGTTGAGCTGGTCGGCCGGCACTGCGAATCCGGCGACCGGCTGATCAGCGGCGCTGCCCTGGACGACCCTCGGCCCGGTGACCTGGTGGCCATGGCGGTCACCGGGGCCTACTGCTACTCCCTGGCCAGCAACTACAACGGCGCTATGCGCCCGCCGGTGGTGTTCTGCCAGGACGGCAGATCGCGCCTGGCCGTCCGGCGTGAGACCCACGCCGATTTTCTTTCCCGTGACATGCCGCCGGACTAAGACCGCCAGCGGTCGGCGCGCTCGGGCACCCAGGTCATACCGGAACGGAGAAGCACATGCCAGGAATCCTCGTCGGCGTGGACGGATCAGACCACGCCTCGCGGGCACTGCAGTGGGCGATGAACATGGCCGCGGCCCTGCAGGCCCCGCTGACCGTGCTCGTCGTCAACCCAGTCGCCGTCAGCCAGTGGACAGGCAGGCCGATAGTCCTCCCCGAGGACCGGACCGAGCAGGAGGAAGACCGCCGGGCGGCCGAGAAGGCAGTGGCCGAGGCGGCCAGCCGCATCGGCCAGTCAGGCCCGCCCTCGGTGACCGTGCAGGCCGTCAGCGGCCACCCCGCCGGCGTACTCATCGAGGCGTCCCGCGACGCTGACATGCTGGTGGTCGGCTCACGCGGCGGAGGCGGATTCGCCAGCCTGATGATGGGCTCGACCAGCAGTCAGGTCGTCCATCATGCGCACTGCCCGGTTGTGGTCATGCCGCACGACGGCTGATACCGCCTCAGCTGGCTGGTGGCCGACACAGGCTGAGCTGGCCTTCAGCGTCGGCGAAGCCGACTGATCGGTAGAGCCGGATCGGCTCCTCGGCCGGGTCCGCGACAATCACCAGCGCGTGCGCGCCGAGCTGGTCAAGGCCGTACCGGCCCGCCGACCAGACCAGCGTGCCGGCCAGGCCGCGCCGGCGCGCCGCCGGATCGGTTTCGACGTGCTGGTACCGGGCGATGCCGTCGCCAGCGCGGAACAACCCGAGCTGCGAGACCAGGCGGCCGCCCGCGAACGCGCCGAACCATGCGCCGAGGCCCTGCTCGGCGATGCGGCGCCGCGACACGGCCCGGCCGCGGTAGTACTCCGCGTCGCTGACGCCGTCATCGCCGAACACGCGCATGGCCAGGTCCACCGTCTGCTGCCAGTCATCCTCAGAGTCCAGCGGGCGGATCTGGACTTCGCTATTGACATGCTTCGGCTCGCGCAGCCCGGTCGCGGTCAGCGCCACGCAGCGCTCCGGCTCCAGGCCGGCCTCGATGAAGTCACTGGGCACCACCGCGTCGCCGTCGGCGGTATCGACGCCCAGCGCGACGTGGCGGGCGCCGGGGAACTCGGCGGCGAACCGGTCCAGCCAGCGCCCGGCCGAACCCGGCTCGGGCGGCTCGGCCAGCAGCAGGAAGTTGCCCCACCAGAAACCGGGGTTGTCCGGCGTGCGCACCACCAGGTAACCGTCGCGCGGGCTGACCGTGGCGCCTTCCATCGAGCGAATCGCCACGTCGGTCGCGAAAGCCAGGGACTTGAGCCGCACGCGGGCGAGCCTACGCCCCGCCACGGATGACCAACCGTGGCCAGTCCAGCAGCCTGTTCCCTGGCCGGCTGGATAGCCTTTCCGACTGTGGTGTCGGCCGTGTCCAGATGATCTCGCGCCGGGCTAGCCGGTCTTACCCGGCCTGAGATCTGCGGAAGGTGAAACGGTGGATGTGCTGCTGACGGACGCGGACATCGTCTCGATGGCGGCCGGCGCGGAGCCGGCCAGGTCGATGCTGATCCGGGATGACCGGATCGCGGCCGTCGGGTCGGCGGACCAGGTTCGCGCGGCGGCGCGGCCCGACGCGCTGGTAGTGCGGCTGGACGGGGCGGCCGTTATCCCGGGACTGATCGACGCGCATTGTCACCTGTGCGATGTGGGCTACCTGGCCTCGGGCGCGGACTGCAGCCAGCCGGCGGCGCCCGATATCCCGGCGATCATCGCGCGGATGAGGGCTGCGGCGGCCGGGACGCCGGACGGGTCCTGGGTGACCGGGAGCGGGTACGTGGAGTACAAGCTGCGCGAGGGCCGGCATCCCACCCGCGCTGATCTCGATGCCGCCGCGCCGGGCCTGCCGGCGATCTTGTTTCATACTTCGCTGCATGCCTGCGTGCTCAACACCCCTGCGCTACGGGAGGCCGGGCTCGATGACCGGCAGCCGGACCCGCCGGGCGGCCGCTTCGGGCGGGATCCTGAGGGGCGGCTAGACGGGGTGGTCTACGAGGGGCCGAATTTCACCTTGCTGTGGGGCGGCCTGCGGCGGGACATGGAGCGGATGAGTGCTGCCCAGCGGGCCGGCCTGGTGGCCAGGGCGGCGCGGCACTTCGCAGCCAGGGGTGTCACCGCAGCCTGCGATGCCGACACCCGCCGCGCGTCGCTGACCGCGTACGCGGAGGCCGACGAGCAGGGTGTCCTCGGCGTCCGGATCGCCGGGCTGGTGGTGCACGACGAGGTGGACTGGCTGCTGGGGTCCGGGCTGCGCGGGCGCCGCTCGCCGCGGCTGGCCGCCGAGTCGGTGAAGATCTGGGCCGACGGCGGGATGAGCAGCCGCACCGCGGCCATCTACGGCACCTACCCGGTTCCGCCCTACGGCTCGGGGATCATGTACTTCTCGCCCGGTGAGCTGGCCGCCATGGTGCGGGAGTTCGACGCCCGCGGGCTGCAGGTCTGCATCCACGCGCAGGGAGACCGGGCGATCGAAACCGTCCTGGACACCTACTCCACGGTCCTGAGCGACCGCCAGGGGAATCCGCTGCGGCACCGGATCGAGCATGGCGGATCGCTGTTCGCGCCGCTGGCCGCACGGGCCGCAGCGCTGGGGATCGCGGTGGCGGCCCAGCCCGGGATGCTGTCCGTCCTTGGTGACGGGTTCGCTGAGGCGCTGCCGGACCGGGCCGATGAGCTGTTCGCGTACGCGTCGTGGCGGCGGGCCGGGATCCGGGTCGCCGGGTCCTCCGACGCGCCCGTGATCACCGCTGATCCGCTGGTCGGGATCCGGGATGCGGTGCTCCGCCGGACGGCCAGCGGGCGCGTGCTCGGGCCGGGCGAACAACTGGCCGTGCGTGATGCACTCGCCCTGTATACGACGGAGGCCGCGTTCGCCATGCACCGCGAGCGGGACCTCGGATCGCTGGAACCGGGCAAGCTCGCGGACTTCGTAGTCCTCGACCGCAGTCCGTTGGGGACTGATCCCGGCCAGATCGCCGACATCCGGGTACTGGAGACAGTCGTCGGCGGGCAGTCCGCCTTCCACGCCGATGATTCGCCCCTGGCGCTCGGCTCCGGCCGCTAGATATATCGCTAGCAGCAGCGGGAATGGCGGGCTGGTAGCCTGCGGCCGTGACCGAGAACTCCGCTGCGGCTGAGGGCTGGTACCGCGATCCCTACGGCATCCATGAAGACCGCTGGTTCTCCGCCGGGACCCCCACGTGGCTGGTGCGCGACCAGGGCACCGAAGGGCACGACGACCCTCCCGGCTACCCGCCTGCCGGGCCGCCAGTGGAGATCCCCGACATCGACCGGTTCCCGGAGGACGACGTGCGCCGCGCCGACGAGGCGGAGGCGGGTTTGCAGGAGGGCGACTTCCGCCGCGCCGACGAGGCGGCGGCAGATGCGGAGCCGGGCGACCGGCCGGCGGCGTTTGACCGGGCCTTCGACGCTGAGATCCCGGGCTACGCCGGCGACGAGACCGGATAGGCAGGGACCGCAGCCGGCATCAGCCCAGCTGGGCTAGTCCCGCCTGAAGATCGTCAGCGTTCATCGCCGGGGCAAGCTCCACCTCGGCGTCCAGTTCCATGAAGAATGGCTCCGCGAACGGCGGGATACCTGACGAATCTGGAAGATCGAACACCATGAACGCGGTCCGGCGCCCGTCGAAGGTCGTGAAATACATCGCCTCCGGCTTCCAGCGCTCTGCCGCGCGCTGCATGATCGCTCCCACCCGGCCGTCCTTGATCGCCCGGTTCCCCGGCTCGACCGGCATGCTGATCCTTGCCATGACTCGCATACGTCCCCCCGATTATCTCGACCGCCGCCGCAACGGCCACGTCACGGCGCTCCAGCACCCCGCCTACTCGCTCATGCGGTGCCCACTATCCCGTGCGTCACATTCGCCGTCAGACAGGCGGCCGACGCGCCCAGGACCTGAGTGGTGGATCTACCCGCCGAGGTGATCCGGCAACCAGATGACTTCTACCGTCCGCCAGCGGGGAGCTCTGCTGTCCGCCACCCGGGAGACCCAGCTGTCCCTTGACAGTTGAGGATGGCGAACCGCCACGACCCGTCGGCCGACCGGCGGGCGACGCCCGTCGTCGTTCCGGTCGGCGAGATCCGGGTGCCGTCCGGCAACGTCGCCTCGAGGTTCCAATCGACGATGATCAGGGCCGTGTCGCCCCCGATCTGGGTGAACCTGGGCTTGTTGGTCAGACGCGCCTGAGCCGCGATCGAGTTGACCGTCTCAGCGCGCAGCGCCTCCCGGTCGGTGAGGACTTCGCCGGCGAAGGTGCGCATCGTCGCGTCCTGGCGGAACAGCGCGAGGACGGCGTCGGCGTCCCCGGCGTTGAGCGCGTCCGCGTACGCGAACGGGAGGCGGGCCGGGTCGACGATCCGGGAGTCGACGGTTTCCCGGCTGTTCATGGCCGACTCACTCCTCGTGCAGGTTCGATCCGGACTCCCCGGAGCCGGCGCGACCACCCCCGGCCGGCCGGTCGCCCGGGCGCACCGGCACGACCCAATCGCCGACCGAGGCCACCAGCGCTCCGGCCCGAGGTACCTCGAACCGGACAATATCGCGCGCTCCGGATCCAACCATCGCCGCCCCTGCCCTCGCTTGCGGCGCAGGCTGGTCTGGAACCTGAGACCTTGTTGATCTCGACGCCGGTGACAGGGGGCTACGGAAAGCGGATGAACTTCCACCCCCGGCCGTTCCAGAAGGCGGAGTACGACGTCGCGGTGCTGCCCGCAGCACCGGCCGAGCCAACGGCGACGCAGTCGGTCGCCGACACGCACGTGACACCCGTCAGTGATGAGCCCTTGCCGCGCCCGGCGCCTGGCGGCGCCGGAAGCCTGACCAGCTTCCACGCCCTGCCGTTCCACGAGGCGGCGTACTGCTTGCCGCTGTCGAGGTAAACACCGAAGTGATACTCGCCAACCGCGAGACAGCTCCTGGCGGTGGCACACGAGACCGCGGCCAGGTTGGCGTAGCCCGGACCCGGCGACGGGACCGACGCGCCCTTCCACGCGCGGCCGTTCCAGGAAACAGCAATCGCGCTGAAATGCTTCGGGTTCGGGTAGTGCATGCCGGTGGCGACGCAGAACTTCACCGTCAGGCAGGTCACCGCGCTGAGGGACGGCCCGGTGCCTGCCTGCGCGGGAACCTTCACGATCCTCCAGGACCGGCCGTTCCAGGACTGCACCAGCGCGCGCGGGTTGTAGGCGTCCACCGCGATGCAGAACCTCGGCGAGGCGCACGAGACGCCCGTCAGGTTGGAGATGGTGTCCGCAGGCTCAGGCACCGTGGTCATCTTCCACGCCGTGCCGTTCCAGGTCTCGGCGAACGCAAACTGCTTCCCCGGCGCGAACATCTCGCCGACCGCGACGCAGCGCCTCGCCGACACGCACGAGACCGCCTGCGGAACGGCGCTGACACGGGCAGGCTGGGCCAGCTTGACGAGCTTCCAGACGGCGCCGTTCCAGAACTCGGCGAACCCCACGTCTCTCGTGTTGTGATCAGGCAGGTCATAGAAGTAGTAGCCGACCGCCACGCAGCTGTTCGCCGACACGCACGAGATGCCGGACAGTGTGCTGCCCAGGCTGCCCGGGGGTGGCTTCATCACGTCGACCGTCCATCGCGTGCCGTGCCACGTCTCAGCCAGCACGGCGCCGTTCCCGTGATCGGCGGCGGCGTTCACGCCGGCCGCCACGCAGCTCTTCGGCCCCGTGCACGACACGCTGCGCAGGTCGTGCTGAGATGGCACGGCCGCCGCAACGACACCGGCCGCGCCCGGCGCAGCGGAGGCCGGTGCCCCGGCCCAGATGCCGAACACTGCCACTGCCCCGGCCAGGCCCGCCCAGAATCGCCCACCCATCTGGCCCCCTCATGCTCATTCCGATGACACTCGCTGTATTTGACGCACCAGCTGGCCACCTGGTGCACGTGGCCGGCAATGCCCGGACAAGCGCACCCTCCGCATTCCGCGCAGACCGCGCCAGGGCTGGTCATATGGTGATCTCCCCTCTTATGGTGGCGGGAACGATCCTGCCGACTGGGGAGAATGCCTTGCCTGTCGATCCTCCCGGCGCTGCGGCGCTTGATCAGGTATCACGGCACTACGGACTGGGTCTTTCCGAGGCTGACGTGGCGTCTTTTGAGCCTGCCGTGAGCGGCCTCCTGGCATCGTGGGACACGGTCGAGCGCCTCTACCGCGAGGATGCACCACATCCTCCTGACCGGGTCTGGAAGCGGCCGGCTGAGGCCGATAACCCGCTCGGCGCCTGGTACGTGACCACCTCGATCACGGTGCGAGAAGACGGCCCGCTCGCAGGCCGTACGGTCGCGATCAAGGACAACACGGCCGTCGCCGGCGTGCCGATGATGAACGGGTCGTCGACTGTGGAGGGCTTCGTCCCGGCCCGCGACGCGACGGTAGTGAGCAGGTTGCTGGACGCCGGGGCGACGATTGCCGGCAAGGCGGTCTGCGAGGACCTCTGCTTCTCCGGGGGATCGCACACGTCACGGACCGGACCGGTACGCAATCCATGGGACACCACGAGGTCGGCGGGCGGCTCGTCCAGTGGCAGCGCCGCGCTGCTGGCCTCCGGGGCCGTTGATATCGCCACCGGTGGCGACCAGGGCGGATCGGTCCGGATCCCGGCCGCGTACTGCGGCGTGGTCGGGCACAAGCCGACCCACGGGCTGGTTCCTTACACCGGGGCCTTCCCGATCGAGCAGACGATCGACCACCTCGGCCCGATGGCGCGCACCGTCGCCGACGTAGCGCTCACGCTGGCCGTGATCGCCGGGCCGGACGGACTGGACCCGCGCCAGCCTGCCGAGGTCAGCATCCCGGACTACATCGCCGAGCTGGGCCGCGGCGCCGGCGGGCTGCGGGCAGGCGTGGTCACCGAGGGATTCGGCCGGGACAACTCCGAGCCGGCCGTCGACGCCACAGTCCGGGCCGCGGTCGAGACGCTGGCGGCCGCCGGGATGGACGCCGAAGAGATATCGATCCCGTGGCACCTGCACGGCAGCCAGATCTGGGACGTCATCGCCACCGAGGGCGCGACGGCGCAGATGGTCGACGGCAACGCGTACGGGATGAACTGGCAAGGCCAGTATGACCCGGACCTGATCGGCTACTACGGCGGCAAGTGGCGCAGCGACCCCACCGCGTTCTCCGAGACCGTCAAGCTGGTCCTGCTCGCCGGCCGCTACGCGCTCGACCGCTACCACGGCAGCCATTACGCAATGGCGCGCGAGCTCGCGCCGCGGCTGCGCATGGCCTACGACCAGGCCCTGGCCCAGTTTGACGTGCTCATCATGCCGACGCTGCCGGTCCGCGCGACAGTGCTGCCCGGCCCGGATGCCGCCCGAGAGGAAATCCTGGCCCGCGGCCTGGAGATGATCGGGAACACCGCACCCTTCGATGTCAGCGGGCACCCAGCCTGCTCAGTTCCGGCCGGGCTATCCGATGGGCTGCCGGTCGGGATGATGATCATCGGGAAACACTTCGACGACGCGACCGTCCTGCGCGTCGCGCACGCCTTCGAGCAAGCGGCCGGGGGGTTCCCCACGCCGGGGGCGCGCCCGTAACGCCGCCAGCCAACCCCGACCTGGCCGCCTCCCTGATATGCCCGATGATTTTCGCGGTGGTCGCGCGTCTGGCCTGGGAGACGTTAGTTAGCCAGGGATGTCCGCTGGACGACGAAGGGGGCCTCATGGAGATCACTAATCTGGGTCAGGCGGATGGCCTGCCACCCGTGGACTGGGCCGTGGTTGCGGCCAAGCTCGACGCGGGGTCGGCGCCGGCCCCGGACGCCTTGAACTCCCGCACGACCTGGCTGTCGACCATCAACGAGGACGGCAGCCCGCATGTGACCGCGGTGGGTGCCCTGTGGCGAGACGGCGCCTTCTGGTTCCAGACGGGCGCCGGCACACGTAAGGGCCGCAATGTCGCTCGCGATCCCAGGTGCTCGATCGCGGTGTCGGTCCGCGACGCGGACGTCGTCATCGAGGGCGACGCCGCACGGGTGACCGAGCCGGCCGCGCTGGCGCGCATCGCGAAGGCGTGGGCGGACAACGGCTGGCCCGCCGAGCCCGACGACAGCGGCCTGGGCATCACGGCCCCGTTCAACGCGCCCGCCCTAGGACCACCGCCGTGGAACGTGTACCGCATCAAGCCACGCTCCGCGATCGTGACCGTCGCGGCGGAGCCGGGCGGCCTGACTCGCTTCCGGTTCTGAAGCTGCTGACCAGGACGAACATGAGCCTGGCCGAGGGAAGTTGACCGGCCCGAACTCGATGCTGCCCAGCACCACCTGATCGTCTAGAGTCTGCGCGCCGGTCCGGATCACGAACATGTCGCCGAGCCCTCCCGGATGCCTGGCCCGGCCCCGGGCCCAGCGCCGGTTGCCCTCCATCAGCAGGCGCAGCGCAGCGCACGGGCCAGGGGCTTCCGAGACCGCCTCACCACCGGTCGACGCGCGCGCGTCGGTGGTCACCGCCCCGGCCAGGCCAGCGGCCAGCAGGCCGGCGCCCCCGCGCCCGCTCGGCCAGAAATGGCTTCGCCAGGCCGCTCGCATGTGCGCGACGACGGGTAGCCAGGATCCGGCCTGCGCAGTATGTTCTGGATGCGCTTTCGCCGCGCGAAACGGCAGGCAAAGCACTGGGGGGCAGGAATGGCTCGCATTGGATCTATGCCGTTCTGTATAGCGAGAGTCGCCAGACCGAGCCGCTCGGCGCTGATCTTAGCCGCTGCCCTGGTGGCGGTCGGCTGCGGCAGCTCCGGGGCGGGCAGCTCGGCGGGGTCGGGCGGCTCAGGGGAGTCGGGCGGCTCAGCCAGTCAGATAGTCCTGCCGCCGCTACTTGAGCGGATAACCGCCATTCCGCCCGACGTCCCTGTGGCCGCACCTGCCTGTAATAGCAGCGAGAACCTCTCCCTGACTAACAACAACCCGACCGTGCTGGCCCCGGTACCCCCCACGCTGCAGTCCCTGGAAAGCACCTGCTCCAACTACGCGGGCGACAACCCGGAAGTCATGGTGATCTACAACCTCACCGACGATGTGCTCGATGTGTCGCCGGCCAGCGGATCCGCGCCGGTGATCGAGCCGAAGTACCCGGCACCGTCCGGAATCCTGCCCTCCTGGGATGACCTGGAGATCGACGAGCAGAACAGCATCATCGAGCATCAGCAGTCACAGGCCCAGCAGGGCACGTACCTGGTCCCAGTCGGCGGCGAGGCCCTGATCTACCTGAACGCCGCAGCTCCGCCGCTCGATGTCAGCGTGAGCGTGGACACGGCCACCTCAGCGGTGAGCTACGGCGCCCAGCTGATCACCGGGTACGTCACCGACAACCTGCTGGACAAGATCTCCGCCCTCTCCTATGCGGCGAGCATTGCCAGCTGCGTCAACGCGGCCTATTCACTGTGGCAGGACCTCAGCCAGCGCGCTCCCGCTGCCACGACGATGCTGACTGCGTTGCAAACCATTCCGGCCTGCCAGGATCTGGCCAAAAAAGTACGCGAGAACCGGGCGGAGGAGCTCGCCACGGCCAGCGCGAGGAACCTCACCGGGGATGCGCTCAAGCCGGACATCGACAAGGTGGCCGACACCGCCGATGCGGGTAGCTGGGAGAGCAAGATCGCGGACCTGAGCGAGGTCAGCGCCGAGATCGAGGAAGCCATCCGGTGACCGGCAGGCCGGGAATCTTCAGCCTCACCCCGGCCGAACGGCGGCGATCACCTGGCGCGGCGCCGGATTGACCATGGCCCGGCCGTCGATCACCACGGTCGGGACCGTCTCGTTACCGCCGGCCACGGAGCGAACGAAGGCGGCGGCATCGGGATCCCGCCAGATGTTGACCCGCCGGACGGCAAGACGATGCCACCACAGGATAAAACGCAAGCGCCTGCAGAACACGCAGCCCGGCCGCCAGTACAGGGTGATCCTGGCCGGGATGCCGGTCTCCTCACTGGCTGGGCTCACCAAGCCATTCAACCACTGGCGATACCACCCGGGCCGAGAGGCCAGGCGTCACCGGGCGTCCGGGGAATGCTTCATAATTTGCAGGCTGGAGGCGAGCCTCGCCCTGAGGCTGTCAGGGTGTTCTTCCAGCGGCACTGACGGCGCGGCGCCGCCTCCGGCTCGCTGTCGATGCCCTGCAACTCACCGACCCATTACGCTAGAGGACGCGATGAACCGCAGCAGGCAGCTTCGCCTACTCACGGCAGCGGCAGCAGCAGCCGCCGCCGGAGGAGGAGGATTGATCATCGCTGCCGCGGTCCCGAGAACCGCGATCCCAGTCCCGCCGGCAGTCCCGTCGGCAGTCCGGTCGACAGTCGCGGCGGCGACCGTCAGGATAACCACGCGGACGTCAGGGGTGTTCGACGGAATCGGCGCCATCGCCGGAGGTGGCGGCAACGCCCGGCTCCTGGCCGACTATGCTCCCGCGGTCCGCAACCAGATCTACGACTACCTGTTCCGCCCTGGCTACGGCGCGGCGCTGCAGATGGTCAAGCTGGAGATCGGCGCCGGCACCTACAGCTCCGACGGCGCCGAGCCCAGCGTCGAGCCCACGCCCGGGAAGGTCAACTGCGACGTCGGCTACGAATGGCAGGTCGCCCGGGCGGCCGTCCGGCGCAACCCGTCCATCCAGCTGTACGCCCTGCAGTGGGGCGCGCCCGGCTGGGTCGGGAAGGATATCTGGACGCAGGCCGACGTCGGCTATGTCATCACCTGGCTCAAGTGCGCCCGCCAGCATCACCTGCGCATCTCCTACATCGGCGGATGGAACGAGCACGGCCCCGGCCTTGACGCCGGCCGCTGCTGGCTGCTGAGCCTCCGCCAGGCGATGGACGCGAACGGGTTCGCAAGTGTCCGGTACGTCGCCGCCGACGCGTTCCTGACCAGAACGTCCGGCTCCGGCCCGGAACTCCTCGACATGCTGCGCCGCTACCCCGCCTACCGCAAAGCGGTCAGCGTCCTCGGCTTCCACGACAACTGCCGCATTCGCTGCGCCGGCCCGCCACGCACGTTCGGCAAGCCCGTCTGGGAATCCGAGCTGGGCGACCTCGACCCCGCTAAGGGCAATCAGCTGGCCAGCGCCATCAACCGCTCCTGGATCACCGCCAGGACCAGCGGCGTCCTCGAATGGCCCGCCGTCGACGCCATCTCGCCTGACCTGCCCTACCAGAACCGCGGCCTGGTCGTCGCCGACTGGCCGTGGTCGGGCTACTACCAGGTCACGCCGCTGGCCTGGGTCACCGCGCACACCACCCAGTTCACCCGGCCCGGCTGGCGTTACGCCTGGCATGGCGCCCGGCTCCTCCCGGCCGGCGGCAGCGTCGTCACCTACGAGCACGACCGCAACTGGTCAGCCGTCGCCGAGACCGGCAGCGCTACCCGGCCGCAGCAGCTCACCCTCCAGATCGCCCGGCCGCTCAGCTCCGCCACCGTCCACGTATGGGCCAGCGACCTGCGTCACCACCGGTACCTGATCCGGCTCGCCAGCCACCACGGACCCGCGGTGACGCTGACCCTCCGGCCCGGCTGGCTGTACACGCTGACCACTACCACCGGGCAGCGCCCGCATGTTGCCGGGCCCCGGGGCGCGCCATCGCCGGCGCCGCTTCCGTACGCGTCCGCACGGGACTCGGCCGACCTGCCGTCGCTGCTGTCCCCCGTCCAGGGCTCGTTCAGCTACGACCCATCCGGCGGGTGGTTCACTCAGGACGCCGACCAGGAGCCCGTCCTCTCGCACCCGCCAATGGCTGCGTGGAATCACCCGTACGCATTCGTCGGCGACGACTCATGGGCTGACTACACGATCAGCACCGACGTCATGTTCACCGCCACGGACCAGTCCGCCGGGGTGCTCGGTCGCTGCCACTGGCCGGATAGCTTGCGACTACCCCTCAAACCTAGTGATCCGGTGCTGACGTGCTATCAGCTCACCGCTTCGGGCGATGGGAACTGGCAGCTCGCCCGGATCACTCCCGCCGCGACCGTCGACGTTCTCGCCTCAGGGACCTTCGCCGCCCCGCCGGCCGGAACCTGGACAGCGGTCCAGCTCGCGATGCGCGGATCTACCCTGACCGCATCGGTGGGCGGCTCGCAGGTCGCCAGGGTGTCTGACTCGACTCTCACCCACGGCCCGGCCGGCATCACTGACAGTACCTGGGCCAAAGTCGGCTACCGGTCCCTCTCTGCTCGCTGGAACCCTTCGCGGAGAGAGGCCCGCCTGGTATATCACCATCTTCCCCGGAACCCCGCAGGATAGCGCTTACTCAGACGCGGGCCAGCGCCTCGCGCAGCGGGTCAAGGCCCATAGCGCCCAGGCTGAGTGCCCTGGCGTGGAAGTCCTTGAGGCTGAAGGCTCCGGCGGCCCGTGCCATGGCATCCTGTCTGGCCTGCAGCCAGATCCCCTCGCCGATCTTGTAGGAGGGGGCCTGACCCGGCAAGCCGAGGCAGCGGCGTAGCTCGGAGCGCAGCAGCCGTTCATCCCAGCTGGAGTGGGCACGCAGGAACTCCCAGGCGATCTCCGCATTCCAGCGCTCGCCCTCGCGCCAGCCGGTGCCCCGGGGAACATCCAGTTCCAGGTGCACACCGATGTCCAGGGCCACCTGTGCGGTGAGCAGTTGCTGACTGTCGAGCATCCCGAGATATGTCCCCGGGTCGTCCAGGTATCCGAGCTCTCCCATGAGCCGCTCCGCATACAGCGCCCAGCCCTCGCCGTGGCCGGACACGAAGGACATGCGCTGCCAGCGGTTCAGGCTCTCCCGGTCCGCCATGGCGAGCGATATCTGCAGGTGATGGCCGGGAACGCCCTCGTGATAGACGACCGTGACCTCCTTCCAGGTGGCGAAAGTCTCAACGCCGTCCGGCACCGACCAGCACATCCGCCCGGGCCGGGACCAGTCCTCGGAGGGCTCGGTGTAGGAGATGCCCCCTTCGTTGGTGGGTGCGATCACGGCCTCGATCCGGCGCGCTTGCTCGGGAATGTCGAAGTGGATCCCGTCCAGCTCCGAAATGGTGCGCTCGGCATGTTCCTGCATCCAGGCACGGAAGTTCTCGCGCCCTTCGATGCGCCCGGCCGGGTCTTCGTCCAGGATCGCCGCGGCCTCCTCTACGGTGGCTCCGGGCCGGACCAGGTTACTGACCCGCACCATCTCGGCCCGCAGCCGGGCGAGCTCCTCCCAGCTCCAGGCGTAGGCCTCCCGCAGATCGACGGCGGCGCCCAGGTAATACCGCGAGGCCCGCGCGTAGACCTCAGGCCCGCAGGCATCCTTCTCCCTGGCCAGCGGCATCAGCTCGCGGTCGAGGAAGGCGCCAAGCTCGGCCGTAGCGGCCGTAGCCGCACGCGCGGCCACGCCCAGCTCCCACCGCAGCGAGTCCGGGACTCCGGTCAGCCGTCCGGCCAGTCCCGAATAGAAGGAATCCCCCGGCCTGGCCCAGGCCGCGCACTGCCCGGCGACCTCCTCGACCTGCCGCCTGGCCGCGGCGCGGCCATCCCTGGCCGCCTCCAGCAAGGTCTCCGACAACTGGCGGTAAGCCCGCGGCACCGCGGCCATCCGCTGGGCGATGCTGGCGGCGGCCTCCTCGCCGTCGGTGGGCATCAGGTCGAAGACCTCGCGCACCCTCTGCACCCAGCTGCCGATGGTGCTGAGTTCGCTGGTGGTGTCCCCGGCGTCGTAGCACTCCACAGCCAGTGCCAGCCGCTCGCGCATCGCGGCCCGCGCGACCTGCTCGCGCGAGTCCGGGGCTTCGGCCGCGTCAAGGGCAGCGAGGGTTGAGCGATCCAGCCCGGCCCGTCCGGCGAACCCGTCAGCACTCAGATCCGCCAGCTCGTGGTCGTGCCCCGCGATCCCGGCATAAGTGGCGTAGCACGGATCCAGGGCGGCGGCCCGCTCCACGTACTCCGCCGCGATGTCGTCGATCGAAGGCATACCCGCAACCTAGCCCCGGCACCGCGCCGCGCCGAATGGTTATGCCAGCGATCCGGTTGCGGGCCACTTGCCTCGGCAGGCCAGCGCCGTCGCGCGGGCGCACGCCAGGTGGCCGTAGCCGGCTCAGTCCCGGCCGGTGAAGCTCTTGGTCGCGATGCAGAATTCGTTGCCCTCGGGGTCTTGCATCACGGTCCAGCCATGGCTTCCTCCCGGAAGCTGATGGTTACCGGTGACCGTAGCGCCGAGCTGGACTAGCTCGCTGACGGCCGCCGGGTCGGGATTCACCAGGTCCACATGGACGCGGTTCTTGGCCTTCTTGGACTCGGGCACCTTGCTGAAGTACCAGGCCGGGTCGCGCCGCTCTCCGTCGGCGCCGCCGATGGAGGCAAACCATTCGCTGCTGCCATCATCGACCGGGCGGCCTAGAACCGCTGACCAGAACGCTGCCACCTTCAGGACGTCCTCGCAGTCGAAGGTGACGTTGCCGAGCCTGGCCGCCATGGCATCCTCCCTGATAGGTGGCGAGGATCGTCGCACCGATGGCAGTCGGCCGCAAGCGGGACTCGCCTGCAGGATCGACTTGACGCTTGCCGATATGGGAATATGATGGCGCCCATGGCCCGGGCAGCGACGACGTCGGACGTCTTCAACGCGATCGCCGAGTCGCAGCGCCGGGAGATCCTGGTGGTGCTGCGGGCGGGTGAGCGGCCGGTGACCGAGCTGGCCCGGGAGCTGGGGATGACCCTGCCGGGGACGTCCAAGCACCTGCGGGTGCTCCGGGAGGTCGGGCTGGTGCGGGACCGCAAGGCAGGCAAGCAGCGCCTGTACGGCCTTGACGCCCGCGGCCTGCGACCGGTTCACGAGTGGGCCGGCGGGTTCGAGCGGTTCTGGAACGAGAGCTTCGACCGGCTGGACGCGTACGTGCAGGACCTCAAGCAGGCCAGGCAGGAGGAGTAGCTGATGAGCGCGACGGGACGAGGAGCGCCGGCGCAGTCCGCGACGGCCGACCGCGAGATCGTGATCTCCCGGGTCATCAGTGCCCCGCGGGAGCTGGTGTTCGAGGCGTTCACCGAGGTGCGGCACCTGTCGCGGTGGTGGGGACCAGAGGGGTTCACCACCACCACGCGGGCGTTCGAGTTCCGCGTCGGCGGGGACTGGGACTTCGTCATGCACGGACCGGACGGGACGGACTACACCGAGTGGATCTCCTGGACCGAGATCGCCCCGCCGGAGCGGATCACGCTGCTGCACGGTGAGTCCCGCGGCGACCCGAACGCCTTCGAGTCGGTCCTCACGTTCGCGCCCGAGGGTGCGGCGACCCGGATCGAGATGCGCGCGGTGTTCCCCACCAAGGAACTGCGCGACGAGGCGGTCGAGAAGTACCACGCAATCGAGGGCGGCCGGCAGACCCTGGGCAACCTGGCTGCCTACGTCACCGAGATCGTTCGGAAGGGAGTCGAGAGCTGATGGCCGGGAAGGTGTTCTTCAGCGTGTCGATGTCGCTGGACGGGTTCGTCGCGCCCGAGGAGCGCAGGGACTACCCGGATGTACAGCGCTGGATGGCGCAGTGGATGGAGCTGCAGCAGTGGATCTTCCCGCAGCGGTTCTTCCGGGAGAACCTGAAGCTCGGCGAGGGCGGCGAGGAAGGGCGCGACAACGACATCGCGCGGGAGACGTTCGAGCGCACCGGCGCGAGCGTGATGGGCAAGCGCATGTTCGACCTCGGCGAGCAGGCGTGGCCGGAGGAGGCGCCATTCCACACGCCGGTCTTCGTCGTGACGCACGAGAAGCGTGACCCCTGGGAGCGGCCGGGCGGGACTACCTTCCATTTCGTCAACGACGGCATCGAGCCGGCGCTCGAGCAGGCCCGCGAGGCCGCCGGCGACCGGGACGTCCGCATCGCGGGCGGCGGCGCGACGATCCTGGAGTACGTGAACGCGGGCCTGATCGACGAGTTCTCGATCGCGCTGTCACCCGTGCTGTTCGGCTCCGGAATCCGCCTGTTCGAGGGCGTGAACGCGGGCCGAGTGGCCCTGGAGCCGGTCCGGGCGGAGCCCACGCAGCGGGTGACCCACCTGACCTACGCGGTCCGGGAGCGGTAGGCGCACGGCAGCCGAGGTCCTCATAGCTCGCAGGCGAGTCACTGCGGGGAGGTGAGGTCCTCGGCGGACGTCGCCGACGGCCAGTGGCCGGGTGACCAGTCCCCTTCTGGATCCGTGGTCTGGCCCACTTCGATCAGGTGACCGTCGGGATCGCGGATGTAACAGCGCTTCTCGTACTGGTGCTGCTTCGGCGGCGTGAGGAACTGAGCACCCCGGGCGCTCCATTCCGCGTACACGGCGTCGATGTCCCTGACCCGGATATTGAGGAAGCTGCTGACCCGGTCGGGATCACGCGGCGTCTCCAGGATGACCTCAGGCTTGTCGTCGGTCGGGCCCCCGCCGACATTGATGATGATCCAGCTGTTGGATAGCGCGACATAGGTCACATCTCCGGAGAAGACCACCTTCCCGCCAAGTACTTCGCTATAGAAGCGCCGCGAGCGCTCGACATCGTCGGAGACGATGAAGTGGGCCAGCACAATTCCCTCCGGCGGCGGGAACTCGGCCATCTGGCACCTCCACTGGTTGGGGTCTCACACCGCGCTCACGACGAGTCCGCAGCGTCCAGAAATTGTCCCGCAGCGGCGCGGGCCAGCTCGTGGCGGGGGTCACTCGCGCCATCCGATCACCGGCCTCGCGCATAAACCGGGCCCGGGCTGAAATGCCCAGCTAGATTGGCCCGGTGCAGTCCCCGGCCCGGTTGCTCCGCCCGGCGCACCTGAGCGCCGGGGCGGTGATGCTCGCCGCCGCACTGGGCGTGGCGGCGTGCTCGGCCGCCGCCCAGCCGGCCGATGTGGGCACCAAGCCCGCCCCAGCCCATCCCACCGGCGCCACCGGGTCCGTCAGCACCCCGGCCGGGCCCCGCACCCACCCCCGCCCGGCGATGGTCACCATCTCGGCCGTGGGTGACACGATGCTGGGCGACACCTCCGATCCTCCCCCGGACCCGGAGCGGTATTTCGGCGCGGTCAGGCGGAAACTGCGCCGGGGCGCGCAGATCGTCTTCGGCAATCTCGAAGGCACCCTGACGACGGCGACGACCAGCAAGTGCCGGCCGGTGAAGGGCCGCAACAAGCACTGCTTCGCCTTCCGTGACCCGCCGCAGTATGTGCGTTACCTCAAGCACGCGGGATTCACCATCCTTAACAACGCGAACAACCACTCATTCGACTTCGGCGCGCTGGGGCAGGCCCAGACGGTCCGGACCATCCATGCGGCCGGCCTGGCCCAGACCGGCCTGCCGGGTGAGATCACCCGCGTCCCGGTCCGCGGCGTGCGGCTGGCGTTCCTGGCTTTCGCGCCGTACGACTACGACGCCAGCCTCCTCGACGTCCCGGCGGCGCGGGCGCTGATCAAGCGCGCCGCCAGGCGGGCCAGCGTGGTCGTGGTCTACATGCACGCGGGCGCCGAGGGTGCCGCCGCCGACCATGTGACCGGCCGCGAGGAGTACTACCTCGGCGAAGACCGGGGCAACCCGGAGGCGTTCGCGCACATGGCCATCCGGGCCGGCGCCAGCCTGGTCATCGCCAGCGGCCCGCACGTTCTCCGCGGGTTGCAGTTCTACCGGCACCGGCTGATCGCCTACAGCCTGGGGGACTTCGCCAGCTACGACGACTTCGCCACCAGCGGCGACCTCGGCATGAGCATGATCTTGCGGGTGACGCTGTCGGCGGCCGGCACGTTCGAGCGCGCCCGCATCTACCCCGTCGAGCTCACCGGGCAGGGCCGGCCCGTTCCGGGCGGCGGCGCCATCTCCTTCGTGTCCCGGCTCTCGGCCCAGGATTTCGGCCGCTCCGCGGCCCGCGTCCTGCGCTCGGGAGTCATCAAGGCCCCCTGACCCTTGTTTCGGAGCGTTTTAGTTGGGGCTTGGCTGCACGGTCCAGGCCGTTCCGTTCCACCGCTCGATCAGGGTCTTGCTCCCTCGGTATCCCACCGCCCAGGCGTCGGCGCGGGACAGCACCGCGACGCTCTCCAGCGCGTCCGGGTGCGGCGACGGGCTGGGGCTCGGGACGACTTCCCAGGTGGTCCCGTTCCAGTGCTGGACGAGGGTGCGGGGATGGACCAGTGACGCGCGCAAGCCGACCGCCCACACGTCGGATGCCGAGTGAGCGGCGATGTCCAGCAGGCCGACGTGCAGGCCGGGGCCCGGGGTGGACGGCTCGGTCCAGGAGGTGCCGTCCCACGACTCGACCAGGGTGCCGGTGCTGGAGCCGAAGGTGTACAGGCCCGCCGCCCAGGCCCGGCTGCGGGTCAGCGCCGTGACGCCGATCAGGAAGCTCTGGCCGCCGGGGCTGATGCTGGGCTGAATGTGCCAGCGGCGCCCGTTCCAGTGCTCGATCAGCGTCAGTGACGACGCCGCCGTGGTGCCGAGGCTGTCGCCGACCACCCAGGCGCTCGTCGCCGACAGCGCGGACACGCCGACCAGCTCCGCGCCGTGCGGGCTCAGCTCAGGGCTGGCCTGGATCTTCCACGCCCGGCCGTTCCAGCGCTCGATGAGCGGGATGGTCCGGCCCTTCGACGTGTACTCCCCCACCGCCCACGCGCTGGACCTCGAGGTCACGGTCACGCTGTTGAGCTGGCTCAGCGCGCTGGCCGCAGTCCTCGGGCTGGGCTGCACCCGCCAGCGACGGCCGTTCCAGCGCTCGATGATCGGCCGGTGCGAGCGGGCCGGGCCGCAGTACCCGACGGCCCAGGCCGACGATGCCGTCCTGGCCGCCACGCCATTCAGGTACACGGCGCACTTGCGGGTCCTCGCACCCCGGACCTTGCTCCACCGGCGGCCATTCCAGTGCTCGATCAGGGAGCCGACCGCCCAGGCGTCCGACTTCGACACGGCCGCCACGGACTGGAGAATCTGGCTGACGGCGGCGCGGGCCGGGCTGGCGGCTACGCGGGACGCGGTGGCGGGCACCGCCGCCAGCGCCGGCGGCCCCGGCGCGACCAGCGCGAGACTGACTACTGCTCCAGAAACGGTGGCGGCGGCCGCCACCCGGTGCCGTACAGCGGACATAAGCAACCTCACGGTGCTCATCGGGCCAGGCTGTATCCGTCACTACTCACCGTACTGCGAGTATCACCGTAGGTCACGTACGGCGCGCGGTCGGAGAAGGTCACGTCCGGGATGGGGCGGGCCGGGTCACCATCGCGCAGCAGCTGCCGCCGGGTCTCCTCGTGGCCGATGCGGACGATGTCCCCGCCGAACAGCGAGGACGCGCCCTGGTGGTCGGCGTGGTGGTGCGAGTAGACCATGTGGGTGACCTGGTTGGTCAGGCCGCTGGCGGCGGTGATCTCGTCCACGGCCCGCCGGATGTTGTGGCCGATGTTCGGGGGCGCGTCAAAGATCACGACGCCGGCGGGGGTGGTCAGGAACGCCGACATGTAGACGTTGTCAGTGACCGCGTAGAGGTTTCGCTCGACCGGCCAGACGTGGTACCCGTGCTCGTTCAGGGCCGGCCCCTTCGCGATCGCCGGGAGGGGGGCGTACTCGGGCAGGTCCGGGGCGGCCGCAGCGCCCGTGGCTGGTGATGTCACTGTTTCTCCCTGATTCTCGGGGCACGTCCCGGCCGGCCGTGTCCGTCCGCAACCTCGTGGCTAGGCCAACGATCGCCGCCGGGAGGGGAAGGGTCATCACTGGATCTTGGTGATTCGCCCGCTGGAGTCAGCCGTTTCCGTGCCGCCTCATCTGGCGGACCTCCAGCAGGACCAGGCCGAGGGCCTCCAGCTCAGCGAGCACGCCGTACAGCGCTGACTGGTCCAGCCAGCCGGTGAGCACCGTGTGCGTGCCCTTCTGCCGTGGCGTCATCCCCGGAAACGCGGACAGCGCCATCGCGCCGAGATGCCCGTCGACCCGGATCACATACAGGGCCGGTGCCCAGTCCATGACCACATCGTCGCGGGCGGTCAGGTGACACCGCATCACGTGGATCCGGTGACCGCCGGCCGACAGGCGCGGCCAGGCCAGTGGCTGGCGGGCGGGTCCGTCAGGGCGTGACCACGAGCTTGCGTGCGGCCCCGGTCTTGAGGCGCTCCCAGGTCCGGCCGATGTCTTCCAGCCGGGTCCGGTCCAGGTCCACGGTGAGCTTGCCCTCCAGCGCGTGGCCCGCCAGCTGCGCGTAGGCGGAACGGCGCGCCTCGGCGGGCGTGGCGAACAGGCTGTGACCGATGAGGGTCAGCAGTTTGTTGCGCAGGACCACGCCGGTGATCGCGGCCGAGGCCCCGGCGGAGTTTCCGACCTGGATGTACCGGCCGCCGCGCTTGGCGTTGTTCATCGCGTGCGGGGCGATCCCGCCCCACAGGAAGTCAATGATCACGTCGTAGCCGCCCGGCGCCGCGGCGGCCAGACCGGCGTCGATGGCCTGCTCGTCGGCGAGGTCGACAACGGCGTCGGCGCCGAGGGCGGCGACCTGCTGGAGATCCTTTCCCCGGGCGGCCCCGACGACCCGGTCGGCGCCCAGGACACGAGCCGACTGCAGGGCCAGCTGGCCCGCCGAGCCGCCTGCCCCGAGTACCAGGACGCTCTCACCGGGCTGGAGGTGCGCACGGTAGTCCAGGGCCAGCCATCCGGCCACGCCGGCTACCCCGAGGGCGGCGGCCAGCGCGGGGTCAAGGCCGGCCGGAACCGGGAAGGCGTCCGAATCCGGGACGGGTACCAGCTCAGCCAGGGTGCCGTAGGGCGCTGGCGGGGCGGTCACGTACCAGCGGGTGCCATCGGCGAGCTGCACGACGCCCTCGTAGCCGGCGACGCTGGGCGGCTGCAGCCGGCGAAGCGGGAACTGGTCGTTGACGAATGCCACGTCCAGCGGATTCAGGGCCGCCGCCAGCAGGGTGCCGACCGAGACGCCGGGGCCGGGCTGCGGATCGGTGAACTGTTCCAGGACTGGAGTGGCGCCGGGCTGGCGGACTACTGCCGCTCGCATGTGTGCCTCCGCTCGATGATCGGGCATGTTACTTGCTTCAGTCAGGCACGGGCCTCTTCCACAGACTTGCCGGCGAGCGGGGTGAGCAGGCGTCACTTGATCACGGTGATTCGCGAGAAGCAGGCGGGCGGTCAGGTGCGGCCGACGGACAGCAATCGCAGGTCGCGGCCTCGCTGCACCGCCGCGGTCCGGTCGGCGGCGCCGAGCTTGGCATAGATCCGGCGGATGTGGGTGTCAACGGTGTTCAGCGAGACCGACAGCTCGCCGGCGATCTCGCGGCGGGTGAGGTTCGTCGGCAGGTAGCGCAGCACGCGCAGCTCGCTTCGGCTGAGTTCCTCGACCGGCATCATGGCCGGCTGGCTCAGCCCGCCCCGCCCGGCACCGCGGATGGCGTCGAGTATGTCGGTGACCAGCGCCGCGTGCGATGTGCCAGGCCGCGGCAGCGTTTCCAGGAGCTGCCCGGCACCGGTCATCGCGAACGGCAGGATCAGCCGGTCCGGCTCGGCCAGGTCCAGCGCTTGTTCGGCGGCCTCCCGGGCGGCGCGCTCATCACCCAGATCGCGGCAGGCGAACGCGTCCAGCACGTGCGCCTCGACCCGGGTGACGTAGGAAAGGACAGGGGCCTGGCCGTCGAGGACGGCGCGGAGCTCGCGGCGGGCCGCGGCCGGGTCCCGCTCGGCCAGCCGGACCACCGCGGCCGCGTTGCGGATCTCGCCGGCGCCGGCCCGCCGGTCGCCGAGGGCGGCCAGGGCAGCCCGCGCCTCGTCGGCCATCCCGAGCCGGGCCTGGGTGGCGATGGTCCAGGCCATGACGCGGATCGTCAGCCCGTGCTCGCTGGCCATGAGCGCCTGGACCTGGCGGGCGGCGGCGAAGTCCTCCAGCGCCCGGTGGCCGTTGCCGCGCGCCACCTGCAGCATTGCGGAGGTCAGGCACACCAGCAGCCGGATGCCGGGCTCGCCGTCGGCCTGGGTGGCCCGCCTGGCCCGGTCCAGCCAGTGCTCGGCCAGGTCGAACTGGCCCGTCCAGATCAGCGCGTTGGCCAGCGCCGCCAGCGCCGGGGCGGCCACCGCCTCGCCGTCCCAGCCATGCCGCGCCGCCAGCGCTAGGGCTTCCTCGCTGCGCTGCCGGGCCATGGCGAAGGAGTGCCTCGTGGAGGTGAACCCCAGCTGGGCGCGGCAGGCCACCTCCAGGTAGGGCAGGCCGATGCGGCCGGCCAGGGCGGCGCCTTCCAGGAGGTGCCGTTCACTGTCGGCCAGCCGCAGCGACCATGCCTCGGTGACGCCCAGGTTCAGGAGTGCGACGGCGCTCAGGTCGCTGCTGAGCGCGACGTCGGCGCTCGTCTGGCCGTCGCCCGGGCACAGCAGGGCCCCGGCCTGCTCGAAGATGCTGTCGAAGTCCCCGCGCAGCCGTGCTGACAGCAGATCCACGGAGGCGACGGCCATCTGAAGCCGGTGCCGGCTGGCCGGCGGCGTCGTGGCTACCCGCGCCCTGACCTCGCGCAGGTGCGCATCGGTCTGATCCAGGCGGAGCTGGTACTGGTCGGCGATGGCCCGGACCAGGGTCAGGTCGGCAGAGTCCTCGCCGCTCCGGGCCGGGAAGGAGCGCAGCAGCGCCGCCACGGTGCCCGCCTGCCCGTCGAGGGTGAGGCTGAGGGCATGGTCGGTGAGCATGCGGGCCGCCTCGTCCCAGTCGCCGGCCGCCTGCAGGTGACCGATGGCGTCAGCGGCCTGGCCGTGCTCGGCCAGCCAGCGCGCGGCGAGCTGGTGCAGTCCGGCGATGTCCGCGGGCATCGTGCGGCGCAGTTCCAGCCGGAGCAGCCCGCCGAACATGCGGTGGTAGCGGAACCAGGTACGTCCGGGGTCGAGGGACACGACGAAAGCGTTGGCGTCCTCCAGGTCGAGCAGGATCCGTTCCGACCCCATGGCTCCGGTCAGCAGGTCGGCGAGCTCGCCGTTGACCCGGTCGAGCACGGAGGTGCGCAGCAGCAGGCCCTGAACCTCCGGCGGCTGCCGCTCCAGCATCTCGGCCATCAGGTACTCGGCGACCGTGCGGTCGCTGCCGGAGAACTCAGCCACGAACCGTTCGGGGTCGGGGTGCCCGGCCAGGGCGAGCACGGCCAGGCGCAGCCCGGCTGCCCAGCCCTCGGTCCGCTGATGCAGCATCGCGGCAACGTGCTCGGGCAGCGCGATTGCGGCGGCGGCCAGGAGCTGACGGGTCTCGTCCTCGGTGAAGCGCAGTTGCCCGGCCCGGATCTCGGCCAGGTCACCGGCCAGCCGCAGCTTGTGCAGGCGCAGCGGCAGATCGCGACGGGTGGCCACGACCGCCCGGACTCCCGGAGGCAGGCCCGTCAGCAGCGCGGTGAGCTGGCCGACCGCCTCGGGTGAGCTGAGCTCGTGCAGGTCGTCGATGACCAGGACGAAGGGATCGCCGGACTCCTCGAGCTCGGATAGCACCTGGTCCACCATGGCGCCGCCGCTCGAGTCGGGGGCCACCGCCGGCAGCGGCGCACCGCCTTCGCCAGTGCTTGCAACGCCACGGCCGACCACGCCACGGCCTGCCGCCGCGCGGACCGCGCCCAGCATGGTGAGCCAGAACAGCTGCAGATCGTGCTGGCCCGGCCGCACGGTCATGAAGGCGATACGGCCATCCCGGCCCGGCTGGTCCGCCCACGCGCGCAACAGCGACGTCTTCCCGGTGCCGGCAGGCGCCGAGATGATCGTGACCTGTTTCCGGGCGGCCCGGTTCAAGGCGGCCATCAGGTCGTGGCGGCGGATCAGCCCGGGTTCTGCCCCGCCCGGCGCGCGGCCTGAGCCCACCGGGGCAGGCATGTCGGTCATCGCGCCTCCCCTCATGGCCAGTCCGGCTGATCGCGCCGCAGTCGAGAGAGAAGTTCAGCCACAGACTACCGGCCTGGGGAAACATCATCCGAAACAGCCGTTGTTCACTGCCCATCAGCTTGAGCCGAGAAGGTCGCGGGCCTCCGCGTCAAGCCCGATGTTCGCGACCGCCATGTTCTCCTCGAGGTGGCCGATCGAGGAGGTGCCGGGGATCAACAGCACCTCGGGCCGCAGGTCCAGCAGCCAGGCCAGTGCCACCTGGGCGGGCGTGCAGTGCAGCCGCGCGGCGGTGGCCGCCACCGCCGGGCTGGCCTCGACCCGGTTGCCGCGGGCGAAGCCCGAGCCGAGCGGGAAGAACGGCACAAAGGCGATGCCGCGGGCGTGGCACTCCTCGAGCACCGGCATGGATCGCCGGTCGGCCAGGTTCAGCAGGTTCTGCACGCAGGCGATGTCGGTGATGGCCAGCGCGTGGCGCAGGTGGCCGGGCGTGATGTTGCTGAGGCCGATGCCGCCGATCAGGCCGTCCTCGCGCGCTGCCACCATGGCGGCGAGCTGGTCATCGAAGTACTGGTCAGGCGAGGCGTCGTCCATGAGGCGCAGGTTGACGACGGTGAGGCGGTCGACGGCCAGGCGGCGCAGGTTGTCCTCGATGCCCTGCCGGAGCTCGGCCGGCCGGTCGTAGCGCAGCACGCCGCCCGATGCATCCCGGCGCGCGCCGACCTTGCTGACCAGGGCCAGCCCGGCCGGGTAGGGATGTAGCGCCGACCGGATCAGGTCATTGGCCACGCCGGGGCCGTAGTACTCGGCGGTGTCGATGTGATCGACGCCGAGCTCCACCGCGCGGCGCAGGACGGCGATCGCCGCGGGGCGATCGCGCGGCGGGCCGAATACCCCCGGACCGGGCAGCTGCATCGCGCCAAAGCCCATGCGGGACACCGTGACCGGCCCCAGAACATGACGTCGTGGCTCCATGCCTCCATGGTCAGGCGCCGGCCGGTGGGACGGCATCACCCGATTCTGGTGACAGTTGTTCCGAGCGACTACTGGCGCGGGCGCGGACCGCGGGCCAGTGGACTGGCCCGTAGTAAGCACGGGCGCTACGCGGAGTCCGGAGCGCGACGCTCATTCACGTACCCCCTCGCCGATCACTGCAGCGTCGGCGGCCGCAGTAAGAGAGGAACGTGAGTGAACATCATCAGAGGCAAGCCAGAGCGCGCAGAAGCGGAGCGCACGGACGGCGTGGGTCGCGGAACGCTAGGCCGGCGCAACGTCCTGGGCGGTGTCCTGGGCGGCCTCGCCGCGCTTCCCGTCCTGTCCAGCGTCGGATCGGCCGCCCCCGCCCCGGCCGCCTCGGGAACAGGCCCGGGAACACGGCCGGGAACGCGGCCGGGAACACAGCCGGGAAGCGTCCCGACGGCGGCCAGCGACCTGGTGCGCGGAGAGGAGCGGCGCGGGTCGCGATCCTGAGCGGATTCACCGAGGGCTGG
Organism: uncultured Actinomycetota bacterium; assembly: GCA_963730265.1. Taxonomy (GTDB): domain Bacteria; phylum Actinomycetota; class Actinomycetes; order Streptosporangiales; family Streptosporangiaceae; genus DASUBV01. The sequence continues at coordinate 329,902 of CAVSRG010000009.1, read as the reverse complement.
TACGAGGTCATCCATGCCAGCGGGAGGGCCGACCGGGTGACGTGGGATGCCCGCCAGCTGCCCGTCCTGTGGGTCCATGGCGAGTTCGGCGCCACGAAGGAGAGCCCGTACCGCGACCGGTTCTACACGCTCGCGCTGCAGCCGATGTCCCGCAATCCGTACCCCCGCAGCACCTCCATTCTCTAGGAGAAGCATGTCTCACCACTTTGATTACCCGACCGACGAAACGCTGGACATCAGCGACGCGTACTGCTTTGCCGGGCCCGGCGATCGGCACGGCCCGCGCACGGTATTCGGGATGAACACCTCGCCGTATGGCGCCCCGACCTGGAACGCCGAGGGCTATTACGAGCTCAAGATCGACACCAACGGCGACTATGTCGAGGACATCACCTTCCGCGCCACCTTCCCGATTGACTCCGACGGCACGCAGCACGTGCAGGTGGAGCAGCTGACCGGCGCCGCGGCCACCGACCGCACCGCCTCAGGCCCCATCATCACCCCGCCCAACGCCCCCGTCGGGGAGGTCGTGGAGTGCAGCAATGGCATCAAGCTGTTCGCTGGGCCGCGCCTCGACCCGTTCCGCAACTACATCCCCTACCCCGTCACGACCACGAACTGCCTGGCCGATGGCACCTTCCCCGACTACGCCTCACTGGGTCCGCCCAGCGACTTCTTCGCCAACACCGCCGTGCGGTCCTACGTGCTGGAGGTGCCCGTCGCGATCACCGGCCGCAGCCGGGTTAACTTCTGGGCCACCACCGCGTACTTCGACACCGGGCACAGCACGTGGGTCCAGACTCCAGCGTGCCGGCAAGCCGAACATGACCACCTTCTTCGCGTTCGACACCGGCTCGGCACAGGTCGCCGACTACAACTCCACCGCTCCCACGATCGACCTCGTGGGCCGACCCCGCCACCCCGCCACCGATCCCGCCTCGGGCATCTGGGGTCAGGTGCGGGACAACATTGCAGCGGTCGTCCAGGCCGGCGGGACCTACGACCACCTTCCCCACCGGTTCCCCACCGCACGGGCCTACGGTGCGTGGGCGGCCGACGCGCTGCTCCCCAACGTCATCGCGTACACCCCGGGCACCGTCGCCCTCTGGGACCCCTGGTTCGACATCCAGAACGGCAAGGGCATCATCGAGGACATCGCGTCCAACGTCATCAAGATGATCGTGAACCAGGACTTCTCCTCAGGGCTCAAGCCGGGACCGGTCCTCGACTACTTCCCTTACCTCTCCCCTCCCCCAGCCACCTGACCTGGCCGCGCGTCGTCGGGCCTGAGGCTGGCCAGGGCCAGCCTCAGCTCCCGGCGCGAGCCGACCCCGAGCTTGCTGTACACCTTGCCGAGGTGCCATTCCACGGTCCGGGTGCTGAGGAACAGCTGGGCCCCGATCTCCACGTTGGTGCGCCCGTCTACGGCGAGCCGGGCGATGTGGGCCTCCTGGGCGGTGAGCTCGCTGACCGTCTCGACCGTCCGCTTGCGCACCCGCTCACCGGTGGCCAGCAGCTCACGGCGGGCCCGCTCGGCGAACGCCTCGATGCCCATCGTGGACAGCAGCTCAAAGGCGGTCCGCAGCTCGGTGCGGGCGTCCCGGCGCCGGTTCTCGCGGCGCAGCCATTCGCCGTACAGGAGATGGGCGCGGGCCGCGGCCGGGCGCATGCGGGTCCGGCCGAGCCGCTCGATCGCCTCGCGGTAGCAGTTCTCGGCCGCCTCGCCCTCGCTCAGCAGGGCCCGCGAACGGGCCTCGGTGCCCAGACCCCAGTCGGTGCCGCTGGCGCTGGTGCTCTCGGCCAGCCGGCCGAGGGCGTCGGATGCCCGCCCGGGCTGGCCGCTGCGGACGGCCGCCTCGATCAGCTCCGTGAGCGACCATCCGAGGACGCCTACGTCGTCGTACTCGCACGCCACCTCGGCGGCGGCGAGGGCCTTGTCGTACTGGCCGAGGCCGTTGTACAGCAAGGCGGCGGAGTACTGGCTGGTCACTCCGCGCCCCTCACCGCGGCTCGTCACCCCGTCCATGTTGGCCTGGATGAGCTCGGCGGCCTCCGCCTCGCGGCCCCGCCACGCGGCGATGCCCGTAGCCCCGTAAGGTGCGAGCTGGCTGCCGGTCACGCCGGCGACTACCTGAGCCTCCGCGATGAGCGCCTCGCCCTCCGCCAGTTCGCCCGCGTGCGCGTGCAGCAGTATGCGCGACCGGACCGCCAGGGGGAGCTCGCTGAGTGCCCCCGCGTCACGGGCCAGCGTGACGTGACGGCCGGCCAGGATGTGCCAGGTCTCGTCGTCCCACGTCGCCATGGCCGCCCGTTCGGCCAGCCACAGCCAGCTCAGCCCTTCCTCGGCCGAGATGTCGTGGCTGCGGAAGGGGAGCAGCGCCCGCCTCAGGGCCGGGCGTCCCGGCCGCATAGCCCTCCGTGACCAGCAGGGCCAGGCCGTCCAGAAGCAGATCGGGGGGCCGCGGCGTGGTCAGCGGCGCGGGCGCCCGGCGAGCGGCCCTGGCCACGTCCCCGACCGCCGGAGACAGGCGGCCGACGAACAGCGCGGCGGTGAACGCCTCCAGGTAGGTCCGGCGGGCCAGCCCGACGTCCAGTGTCTCGAGCTGCCTGGCCGCGCTGAGCAGGAGCGGGGGCGCGTCCCGGCCATGACTCGAGGCGAACGCGATCTCCGCCCGCAGCAGGTCGCCGCGGGCCCGCTGCAGTTCATCCAGCGGGCCGGCCTGGGCCATGGCGAGCAGGCCGAGCGCGGCGTCACGCGCGCCAGCCTGGTGCTTGGCCTGCGCCGCGGCCAGCGCCCGCTCGGCGCGGCGGGCCGGGTCGACCGTCAGCCCGGCGGACCGCTCCAGGAACGCGGCCGCCGCCGCGAGGCCGCCGCGGCGCTGCGCCCGGCCCGCGCACTGCTCGAGCTCGGCGGCCACTTCCTCGTCCGGGCCCGGCGCGGCCTCGGCCCGGTGCCAGGCCCGCCGGTCGGGATCGACCGCCGGGTCGGTGGCCTCGGCCAGCGCGCCGTGCAGCTCCTGCCTCGTCTGGGCCGAGGCCGACCGGTAGGCCGCCGAGCGCACCAGCGGATGCCGGAACCGGACCCGCGCGCCGAACTCCGCCAGGCCCGCCTCCACGGCCGGCCCCGCCGCCCCGGCGCCGATGGCCAGCCGCCCGGCCGCGCGCCACACCAGCACCGGATCGCCAGACGGATCGGCCGCCGCCAGCTGCACCAGCCGCCGGGTCTGCGCGGGCAGCGCCTCCAGCTGCCGCCCGAAGCTCTCCTCGATCCGCCCGGCCAGCGGTATCGCGCTGCTGAGCCCGAACCCGCCCGCCAGCTGCTCCGGCGTCAGCCCGCGCGGCAACTCCAGCAAGGCCAGCGGGTTCCCGTTCGTGTCGGCGATGATCTGGTCCCGGACCCGCGCGTCCAGCGGCCCGGGCAGCACCGACTCCAGCAATTCCCGCGCATGGTCCTGCGCCAGGCCTTCCACCACGAGCTCGGGCAGCCCGGTCAGGTCCTCGCCCGGAGCCCGGGCCGCGAACACCAGGCCCACCGGGTCCGCCGCCAGCCGCCGGGCCGCGAACCCCAGCGCCTGCGCTGAGGCGTGGTCCAGCCACTGCTGGTCATCCACCAGGCACACCAGCGGACGTTCCCGCGCCGTCTCGGACAGCAAGCCCACGACGGCCAGGCCAACCAGGAACCGGTCCGGCACCGGCCCGGCGCTGAGGCCGAACGCCGTCCGCAGCGCCTTGCGCTGCGGAACCGGAAGCGCCTCATCCTGATCCAGCATCGGAGCGCACAGCTGATGCAGGGCCGCGAAGGCCAGCTCCATCTCCGACTGCACTCCCGCGGCCCGCGCGACCAGGCACCCGGAGGCCTGTCCGGCCAGGTAGTCAAGCAGCACGGTCTTGCCCACGCCGGGCTCCCCGCGCACCACCAGCGCACGGCCCTCGCCAGCCCGCACGCTGGCGACGAAGCGGTCCAGAGCCCGGCGTTCGCTGAGCCGGTCCGTTAGGCCTCCCCCGCGCCCGCTGGTACCAGAACGTGCCGTCACGGCCCTGACGCTACACAGCAACCGCGGCCGCGGCACCGGCCCGGGGGCCGAACCAGGAAAGCCAGGCGCCCGGCCGCGGACCAGCGAGCGAGTACGGGCCTGGCCCGGGCCGCGGACCCGAGCACCGGCCCGTGATGACCACGGGCGCGACGCGGCCCCCGGAGCGCGACGCTGGGACGCTCGAGACAAGTACGCCGCGATCGGAAGGAAGACGCACATGCCCACCGTCACCGTCGGCCAGGAGAACAGCGCCGACATCGAGATCTACTACGAGGATCACGGCGCCGGCCAGCCGGTCGTCCTGATCCACGGCTACCCGCTCAGCGGCCGCGCCTGGGACAAGCAGGTCCCGGCCCTGCTGGACGCCGGGTACCGGGTCATCACCTACGACCGGCGCGGGTTCGGCCAGTCCAGCCAGCCCGCGTCCGGATATGACTACGACACCTTCGCCGCCGACCTCAATGCCCTGCTGGAGCACCTGGACCTGCGCGACGCCGTGCTGGCCGGGCACTCGATGGGCACCGGCGAGGTCACCCGCTACCTGGGCCGCTACGGCTCGGAACGGGTCGCCAAGGGCGTGCTGGTCGCCCCGATCCCGCCGTACCTGCTGCAGGCCGACGACAACCCCGACGGGGTACCGGAAAGCCTGTTCGAGGGGTTCGCCCAGGCCGCCCGGGCCGATGCCCCGGCCTGGATGAAGGGGTTCCTCGACAACTTCTACAACATGGACACGCTGCGCGGCACCCTGGTCAGCGACCAGGCCTGGCAGGCCAGCTGGAACCTCGCCGTCACCGCCTCGGCCATCGCCGCGGTGGCCTGCATCGGCACCTGGACGCACCGACTTCCGCGACGACCTGCCCAAGATCGACGTGCCCGTGCTCGTCATCCACGGCGACGCGGACCAGGTACTGCCGCTGGACAAGACCGCCAGCCGCCTGCCCGGCCTGATCAAGGACATGCACCTGGTCGTGGTCGAGGGCGGCCCGCACGCCATCCCGTGGACGCACGCCGACCAGGTCAACACCGCCCTGCTCGACTTCCTGCGCCCCTGAACCCCGGCCTGGCGAAATCGCCAGTAAAACGCAGCAAACGCTCAAGGAGGCAGAAATGAGTTCCACTGACATACACAGTGCCAGCCACGACGCGGCCACCGGCAGCGTCGACATGGGCCTTGAGATCCAGGTCATCCCGGTGTCCGATGCCGACCGGTCCAAGCAGTTCTACGAGCGCCTGGGCTGGCGGCTCGACGACGACGTCGCCCCGCTGGACGGCCTGCGCGTCGTCCAGTTCACGCCCCCCGGCTCCGCCGCCTCGATCACGTTCGGCCTGGGCCTCACGACGGCCGCGCCGGGCTCGGCCGAGGCCGGGCTGGTCGTCTCCGACATCGAGGCGGCCCATCGCGAGCTCGCCGGCCGCGGCATCGAGGTGAGCGACATCTGGCACGGCCCGCCGTTCCCGGTCGAGGCGCGGCAGCCCGGTCCCGACCCCGACCGGGCCAGCTACGGGTCGTTCTGCTACTTCACCGATCCCGACGGCAACACGTGGCTGGTCCAGGAGGTCACGACGCGGCGACCCGGGCGTGTCGACGCCACCGGGCACGGCGTTCGCATCCCCGGCCGACCTGGCCAGCGCGCTGCTGCGGGCCGAGGCCGCCCACGGCGAGCACCAGAAGCGCAACGGGCGGTCGCACCTTCTCCACCGGTCCGGCCAGGACGAGGACTGGCCTGCCTGGTACGCCGCCTACATCGTGGCCGAGCAGGCAGGGACGGACCTGCCCACCTGACCCATCACCGAGAATGCGGGCGACGCCCGCCGCCGGGGTCGACCGAGCGACCCGGCGGCGGGCCACCCCGATGGGCGGGCCAGCGGCCGATGAGGACCGCACCGAGGCAGGCCGCGGCGCCCAGGGCCAGCGCCTACCGGGGCCCGGGAAGTCCTTACGGCAGCCGGTGAGGGCTAGCAGAACCGGCATGGACGGACAGCCGCAGCCAGGGCGGCCCGGTCCTCATGCTGCTGCGCCGTCCCAGGCTGCTGCGCCGGGCCGGGTTGCTGCGCCGAGGGCTGCCGCTCCGGGCGATGCTGCTCCGCGGGCAGAGATGCCGCCGGCTGCAATGCCGCGGGCGCCGGTGCCGCCTCCGGCGGCGGGGCGCCGCACCGGCCAGGTCCTGGCGACGGACCCGGATGGTGGCGATCGCGATGATCACCGCCAGCAGCCCGATCGCCGCGGCAACTTCGAACCCTCGGGAGAAGCCGACCGTCAGCGCGTGATCGTAGATCGACGCAGGCGGGGGCGTGCCCGGCTTCGGCAGTGGCTGGCCCGCCCTCGCGGCGGCCGTCGCCGCGTGCGCGATCTGGGTCCTGACGCTGTCCGCGACGGCCGTCCAGGCGACGGTGCCGAGCAGCGCCAGCCCGATCGCGCCACCGACTTGCTGGCCGGTGTTGAGCAAGCTGGAGGCGACACCGGAGTCCTGCTCGGCCACGTTGTGCAGGGAGACCAGGGCCAGCGGCACGAACACCAGGCCGAGCCCGAACGAGGACACCAGCATCGGGCCGAGTAGCGCGCCGGCGTAGCTGGCGTGCTCGGTCAGCCTGGAAAACCAGAACATGCCGCCCGCGACCCCGGCCGCGCCGGTCACGATCAGCGGCCGCGGGCCGATCCGCGGCATCAGCGGCGAGGCCAGCGCGGAAGCGGCCACGACCCCGACGGCGAACGGCAGGTAGGCGATGCCCGACCGGATCGCGCTGTAGCCGAGGACGTTCTGGATGAAGAGGGTGAGGAAGAAGAACAAGCCGAACAGGCCGGTGGAGATGCACAGCATGATCAGGTAGGTACCCGACCTGTTCCGGTCGGCGAGGACCCGCAGCGGGAGCAGCGGACGCGAGCTGCGCCTCTCGATCAGCACGAACGATACGAGCAGCGCCACGGACACGGCCAGCGACGCCAGCACCTGCGCGTCACCCCAGTGCGACACGCCGTCGGGCCCGGTGGCGGCCTTGGACAGGCCGTAGACCAGCAGCGCGATGCCGCCGGTGCCGGTGACGGCGCCGGCCACGTCGATCCGGCCCGGCCGGCGGGGCGATTCGGCCACCACGCGCGGCGCCGCGGCCGCCACCAGGATCCCGATCGGGACGTTGACGAACAGCACCCACCGCCAGGACGCGTAAGTGGTCAGGATGCCGCCCAGCAGCAGGCCCACCGCGCTGCCGGCGCCGGCCATCGCCGCGTAGACGCTGAACGCCCGGTTGCGCTCCCCGCCTTCGGGAAAGTTCGTGGTAATCAGCGCCAGCGCGGTCGGCGCGATCACCGCGCCGCCGACGCCCTGCACCGCCCTCGCGGTCAGCAGCCACCACTGGCTGGTGGCGAACCCGCCGAGCAGCGACGCCGCGGAGAACAGCAGCAGCCCGAAGACGAACACCCGCCGCCGGCCGAGAATGTCACCGGCCCGGCCGCCGAGCAGGAGCAGGCCGCCGAAGGTGACCGCGTAGGCGTTCACCACCCACTCCAGGCCACTGCCGGAGAAGCCAAGTGCCCGCTGGATGTGCGGCAGCGCCACATTGACGATGGTCGCATCGAGCACGACCATGAGCTGGGCGGTGGCGATGACCAGCAGGACCAGGCCGAGTCGGCGGCGGCCGGCGCCGACCGTGACGGACGGTGAGGCGGAGGTCATGGTGTCCCCCTCGGATCTCGGAGCGCGTGCCCTGGCGGCGTGCGCTTTCGGCACCCACCCAGGCTGGCCGCCAGCCGGGTGAGAGGCCGTCACCGGATCGAGGTGATTGCGAGGCTGCGTCAGCGTTTCGTACGCACCCGAACGGAGTTTCATGCCCAGTCGACGGTGGGTACGCTGACCTGATGCCGAGACCTCCGGCAACTGCCCGCCTGATCGACCGGGGTGATCTTCTCGCCGCCCTGGATCGCGCGGCGGCGAGCAAGGTGACGATCATCTCGGCTCCGGCCGGCAGCGGGAAGACGTCGCTGCTGCGCGCCTGGGCGGGCCGGCCGGGCCAGCCGCGCCGGCTCGCCCTCGTGCAGGTGCAACGCGACCAGCACGACGCCCAGCAGTTCTGGCTGGCCCTGCTCGACGCGGTCCGTCACGCCACCGGTGCCAACAGCGGCGCGGAACTGCCGGCAGCGACACCCGACTTCAACGCGCGCGCGATGGTCGACCGGGTGCTATCGGAGCTCGCCGACGCTCCGGGCGGCGTCACGCTGGTTATTGATGATCTCCACGAGCTGCACTCGGCCGAGGCCCCGGCTCAGCTCACCCGGCTGCTGACCAGCCTTCCCCCGAACGTGCACGCGATCCTGACCACGCGTCACGATGTGCGGCTGCGGCTGCACCAGCTGCGCCTGGCCGGCGAGCTGGCCGAGATCCGCGCGGCGGACCTGCGCTTTTCCGAGCGCGAAACCCGCGAGCTGCTCGAGGCCTCGGGCATCGCGCTGTCCGCGGCCGGGGCGGCGCTGCTGCACCAGCGGACCGAGGGATGGGCCGCGGGCCTGCGGCTCGCGGCGCTCTCCCTGGCCGGCCACCCCGACCCGGAGCGGTTCGTCGCGGAGTTCTCCGGCAGCGACCGCATGGTCGCCGAGTACCTGCTCGCCGAAATGCTCGACCGCCAGCCGCCCGACGTCCAGGATCTGCTGCTGCGCACCTCCCTGCTCGACCGCGTCAACGGTGAGCTGGCCGACCTGCTGACCGGCCGCCCGGGCTCGGAACAGATCCTGCTGGACCTCGAGGACGCCAACGCGTTCGTCGAATCGCTCGACCCCGGACGCACCTGGTTCCGCTACCACCACCTGTTCGCCGATCTGCTCCGGCTGGAGCTGCGCCGCACGCTGCCCGCGGAAATACCCGCGCTGCACCGGCGCGCCGCCGGATGGTTCACCCAGCACGGCCAGGTGGCCGAGGCCATCCGGCACACCCAGGCGGCCGGCGACTGGCCGGAGGCGGCCCGGCTGCTCGCCGACCATTCGTTCAGCCTGACCCTCGACGGGCAGGCGCAGACCATGCAGGCGCTGCTGCGGGCCTTCCCGCCGGGCGCGGACCACCCCGAGCTGGCCCTGGTGCGCGCGATGGGTGACCTTGCCCAGGGGCGCCTGGACGAGGCGGCCGCCCACCTGGCGGTCGCCGAGACGTACGCCGAGACGACGCCGCCGGGTCGCCAGCGCCGCCTCCAGGTGGCGATCGCGTCGCTGAAGCTGTTGCTGGCCAGGCGGCGCGGTCACCTGGCCGGCGTCATCGAGCAGGCCCGGTTCCTGGCCTCCCCGGTAACCGGGCCGTCCGACGAAGACATCGCCTTGGACAGCGACCTGCGGGCGGTGGCGCTGATGAACCTGGGGACCGCCGAGGCGTGGTCCCTGGGGCGGCCAGACGCTGAACGCCACCTCCGGGAGGGCGCCGTCCTGGCCCGGGAGATCGGCCGGCCGTACCTGGAAGTCGGCTGCCTCGCGCAGCTCGGTTTCGCGTATATCTTCCATGATGCTGCCATGCCGAAGATCCATGCGTTCGCCACGACCCAGCGGCGCTGCCGCGAGGCGATCGCGCTCGCCGAACGGTACGGCTGGGGCGCGGAACCGGTGATCGCACCCGCGCTGATGACGCTCGCCGGCACGATGATCTGGACGGGTGAGTTCGACGAGGGCGAGCGGTGGCTGCGGCGCACCGAGCAGGCTCTGCAAACAGACACCGGGCCGGACATCAGGCTGCTGCTGCACCAGACGGCCGGGATGCTGCACGCCGGCCGCGGCCGCCACCACGAGGCGCTCGAGGAGTTCGGCGCGGCCGAAGACCTGGCATCGCAGCTGGAGGGATCGCAGGCGCTGGCGAGCCAGATGACCGGCTGGCTGCTGGCCACCCAGGCCCGCCTCGGGATGACCGGCGAGGCCCGCGCCTGCCTCGCGGCGCTCGATGACGAGCGGGCCAGCTCCGGTGAGATGCGTAATGCCCGCGCGGTGATCTGCCTCGCGGAAGGCGATCCGGCCGCAGCCCTGGACGCGGTGCCCGATGTTCTCGATGGCACCGCACCGGTCCTTGGTTACGTCACGGTCGTTGAGGCCCACCTGCTGGCCGGGCTCGCCCATCGTGAGCTCGGTGACCAGCGCGCGGCGAACCAGGCGGCGGAACGCGCACTGGCCCTGGCGGAGTCTGACCGGCTGGTCCTGCCGTTCGCGATGACCGGCTCAGCAGAGCTGCTGGAGGCGCTGCCCCGGCACCAGACCGCGCACGCCGCACTGCTCGCCGACATCCTCGACGTCCTCCACGGCTCATCCCCGGCGGCCAAAGAGCAGTCCTCGTTGCCGCCGGCGGAGGAGCTCAGCCCGGGCGAGCTCAGGGTGCTGCGATATCTGCCGACCAACCTGTCCCGGCCCGAGATCGCCGGCGAACTGTCCGTCTCGCTGAACACCGTCAGCACGCACCTGCGCAGCATCTACGCCAAGCTCCAGGTTCGTGACCGGTCCTCGGCCGTGCGGCGCGCCAGGGAACTGCGGCTGCTGGCCGCCGGCCGCACGCGCTAGCCCGGCGGTCAGAAGCCGACCTGCTGGCGGATGAGGACGACATGGATGCGCCCGGGCATCTCCTGGTGGATCTCCAGGATCTTCGCCACCTGGCTGTGCTGCCCGTAGACGGCCTGCGCCCGGACATCCTCCAGCGGCAGGCTGTGCTGGTAGATCCGCTGGTGCGCCGCTTCCAGGGTGGGCACGAGCTTCTGCGCGCCGACGACGAAGATCACGTTGGCCGCGCCCCAGACGTAGGAGGCGAGCTGGCTGCCCGACGCCGAGGCGATGACCAGGGTGCCGTCGCGGGTGACCGCGTGGACGCTGCCCAGCGCATAGTCGGACTGGCCGCCGATCACCTTCATTTCCTGCGCCTGGGTGGCGAAGTCCAGCGCGAACATCTTGTTCCGCGCCGACTCCCACCGGCCGTCGCCGTCGTTGATCGCATCCGCGATCCCCGTCTCGGCCAGTGTCACCGAGGTGTTGGTCATCACCGACGAGCCCTCCGGGATGCGGTTCAGCACCGCCTGGCGCGCGGCATCGAGATCACCGACGACCTCGACGCTGAACCCGTGCTCCTCCAGCGCGACCACGGTGGCGCTGAGCGCCGCCTCGTCGGGCAGCGTGGTGAAGCGGTCGGGGTTGGTAGTCGTGGTGCTCACTGCTGGTCCTCCTCGATACGGATCCCGCCCCGGGAACCCGAGCCCACCCGGGCCCGGGAGCTGGCTGGCTACTCGGGATGCGCCCGAAGCTACTGGCCATCGAGGTGAGCGACGATCACCTGATCCCGGTGATTACGCGGACCAGCTAGGAGGCCAGCCCGGCCGCCACCCGCTCGCTACCGGGCCGTGAAGCTCTCTTCGGGCAGCAGGCCCCGCTGCACCGCGAACATGGCCGCCGCGGCCCGGCTGGAGGCGCCGATCTTGGCGTAGATGTGCTCCACGTGGTTGCCCGCGGTCTTGGGCGTGATCACCAGTCGCTGCGCGATCTCCTTGTTGGACAGGCCGCGGGCGAGCAGGATGAGCACCTCGACTTCGCGGGCGGTCAGGCCGGCCACGGCCTCGCGGCGGCGGGGCACCCGCAGGCCGGCGGCGGCCAGCACGGCGTCGACCGCCGCGCCGTCCAGGCGGCCGGCGCGGACCTCAGCGCTCATCTGCTCGGCCGCGTCCGGCGCCGAGCGGGCGGGCCGGTGCGGCCGGGGCTCGCGCATCGACTGGTAGCAGTCGGCCGCGCCGAGCACCCGTGCCGGCCGGGAGATCGCGGCGCCGGCCAGGCCGCGGGGGTATCCGCTGCCGTCCAGGCGCTCGCGGTGCTGCACCGCGATGTCGCCGAGCGGGGCCAGCGCGGCCGACTGGTGCAGCATGCGCTCGGTCAGGTACGGGTACATCCGGACCCGCTCCCACTGGCCGGCACTCAGCGGCCCGGCACGATCCCAGATCGAGTTCGAGACGCCGAGCCGCCCGAAGCCGTGCACCAGCCCGGCCCGGCGCAGCGTCGCCACCTCCGCGTCCGGCCACCCGAGCTTGCGGCCCGCCTGCTCGCACAGGTCGGCCACCGCGACCGAGTGACCCAGGGTGAACGGCGACTTGAGGTCCACGAAGCCCGCGACGGCCGTGAGCGCACCGTCCAGCTGCTCCGCCGACAGCCCGGTGGCCAGACCTGGCTCGGAGGCGATCAGCGCCTGCCAGGGCGGCACCGTGTCCAGGCCGTCCAGGATGTCGTGCGGCCGGGCGCACAGCAGGCCGGCCAGCGCCGGGTCGAACTGCCGCCCGGCCCGCCTGCGGGCCAGTGCCGTCGCGGCCGGGATCCCGCCCACCCGGTGGGCGACCTCGGTGAACTCGGCCAGCTGAGCGACCCTGGCCGCGAGCGGGACCTGGCCCTCCTTCAGCTCGCCCGGCCAGCCCCGCCCGTCCCACTGCTCGTACGCGGATCCGACCGCCTCCCGCACCTCAGCGGGCAGGCCGAGCTGCCCGGCCAGGGTCTGGGCCAGCCGGGCGTGCTGGGCGATCATCCCGTCCAGGTCCCGGAACCCGGACAGGGCGAACTCGACGCCGACCCGGAACCGGTGCCAGGGCGGGTTGCCCGCGCCGACCAGACGTATGGCCGCCAGCGCCCCGCGGACGCTGCCGCGCTCGTGGGCGTACTTACCCGACTTGAGCGTGATGTCGTCGCCGAACCAGCGGGCCTGCTCGTGAGCGTCGGCATGGCAGCCCACATTCACCAGCAGGGCGGCGTAGTACACCGCGGCCCGGTCCTGCTCGCCGAGCCCGGCCTGGCCGGCGATCCGCAGGGCGATCAGGCACTGGCGCAGGACATGCTCCATCGGCTGGCCGAAGCCCAGGTCCACGCCCAGCGACAGCGCCGCCAGCAACTCGGCCAGGCGGACGCCTCGATCGGCCAGCCCGGCTCCCCCTGGCTCCGCACCCCCCGCTCCCATCGGGCAACTTTACTCCGCCTTGACCTGGATCCGCGAGCTGCCAGCCACCCGTTCCGACGGCCAGCGGGGCCCGAAGATGAGGCATTCGCCTCACGCGACCCGGCGGTCCGTCTCGTTACGTTCGCCTCAGGAACGGATTCCTGACCTTCGAAGCGAGGTAGCCATGACTATCCGTACCAGGCTGTTCGCCACGTTCTACGACCGCAGATGGCCCGGGCCGAGAAGGCCGGGCTGCGGGACCTCCGGGAGCGCCTGCTGGCCGGCGCAAAAGGTGACGTGCTGGAAATCGGCAGCGGCACCGGCGCCAACCTGGCCTGCTACGGCCCGGCCGTGACGTCGCTGACCCTGACCGAGCCCGAGCCCGCGATGCTGCGCCGGCTGCAGCGCAAGGCCAGCCAGCAGGTCCCGACGCCCAAAGTGCTGCGCGCGCCGGCCGAGGACCTGCCGTTCGAGGACCACTCCTTCGACGTCGTCGTCTGCACGCTCGTGCTGTGCGGGGTCGACGACCAGCCCCGGGCGCTGCGCGAGCTGCGGCGGGTGCTGCGGCCCGGCGGCCAGGTCTTGTTCCTGGAGCACCTGCGGTCCCGCGACCCCCGGATAGCGCGCCTGCAGGACCGGATGAACTGGCTCAACCGGTTCCTCGTGTGCTGTGACTGCAACCGTCCCACGCTGGACGCCATGGCCGAGGCGGGGTTCACCATCACCCGCGCCGAGCAGACGGAGCTGCCCAAGGCACCGCCGTTCGTCCGTCCGGCCGTGATCGGCTCTATCGGTATCGGTCATGTAACTGGATAGGTAGGCCAGGTGTTGGGAACCGATCTACATGACCATTGAGTGCCGTACTTTGGACTGGCCGGCCGCTCGCAGTCGTCATGGAGGTCGCGTGCGCATCAGCCTTGGTGATGTGTCCTTGTGGTTCGATGTATCCGGGCCGTCAGTGATTCCGCAGGGGGACACGACGGTAGAGCGCCCGGTCCTGGTGGCCGTCCACGGCGGGCCCGGCCTGGATCACCTCACGGTGAAGTCCGCCCTCGGGCCGCTGGCTGAGGACTTCCAGGTCGTGTACTTCGACCTGCGCGGCCACGGCCGCAGCGAGCACAGCAGCGCCGAGTTCTGGACTATGCGGACCTGGGCTGATGACCTGCGGCGGATGTGCGACGCGCTCGGGCTGCGCAAGCCGGTGGTCCTGGGCAGCAGCTTCGGCGGCTTCGTGGCGCTCACCTACGCGGCGCTGTTCCCCGATCATCCCGGCGGCGTCATCCTGGCCAGCACGACCGGGGGCCACCAGGACCAGCAGCAGGTCATCGAGGCATTCGGCCGCCTCGGCGGCCCGGAGGCGGCCGCCGTCGCCCAGCACACCTACGCGGATCAGACCGGGGACTCCCGGGCTGAGTTCCTCCGCGTCTGCTACCCGCTTTACAGCGGCACGCCGGGCTGGGCCGAGGAATCCCGCCAGCTCCAGGCCCGGATGATCAAGAACATGGACGTCGCCCTGCACTACTCCACTCACGAGGTCCACGCCTTCGACCCCTGGAGCGTGATCGGCGCCGTCCGGTGTCCCGTGCTGGTCCTGGCCGGCGAGGACGACCCGATCTGCCCGCTGCCCATGGTCGAGGAACTAGCCGGCCAGCTGCCCGCGGAAACCACCCGCCTGGTGAGCATTCCCCGCGCGCGCCACACCATCTTCCGTGACCGCCCAGACCTCGCTTTCCCGGCGGTCAGGAACTTCGTCTCCCAGATCTGGGAAAGCCAGCCCGCGAGCGCATTCCGGTGGTCGCGTTAGTGGCTGAGGGAGGCCGCCACGATGCTCGCCACGGCGGCGATGAGGGCGGCGACGGCGGCGATTCCAGAATTGATCCTGGCCTGTCGCAGACTCTGACGGGACTGACTCTGTGCGGCCTCGGCCTCGACTCGCTGCGACACCAGGTCCAGGAGAATCTTCAGGACGTCGACCTGAAGCTCCGGATCCGGCCCGTCCTCGTCCTCGGATCCGCGGAGCGCGTACCTGGCCGTCAGGGTGTAATAAGGCTGGCCGCCCGGTGACGGCCTTCTGCTCTTGCGGAACAGGCTCGGGAAGGCCTCGAACGCTGAGCGCACGTCGTCCCGCGGCAGGGAAAGGTCGTCGGCCAGGTTAGCCGCGGTCCTGCTCTTCTTCGGCGTCAGCGCGAGATAGGTGGTCAGGGCCAGCACGGTATCGAGGTGGCCGGTGTACAGAGCCGTCGCCTGCTGGTCGGCGCCTGCCTGCGGCCCGGTCCGCCGCCTGCCTATCCGGCCTATTTGACCGCTGGTCATGCTCGCTCCTGGCCATCACGGGCCGATCCCGTCCACCGGCGACCCCGCCAGCTCCGGCTTCGCTTCAGCCGAAGGTAGCGTCGCCGCCGACGCAGTGCGGCCCAATCGGCTGATTCGCCACAGCTCCGGAAAGACCGCACGAAGCGGCCGCGGCGATGGCGGAGGATCGGCGGCTTAGCTGGCGCGCGGGAGCTTGACGAGGTCCAGTACCGTACCGGCCGGGCTGCTGGCCGTCGCGTGGATCGTCAGCTCCTGGTTGTGGGCATGGAGCTGGTCGCGTATCTGGTACAGGATGCGCACTCCGGCACTGGCCAGGTAGGTGACCTGGTTCAGGTCGATGGTCAGCGGTACCGTGCCGCCGTGGCAGGCGGTCATCAGGCCGCTGGATAGCCGCTGGGCCGTGGTGGCATCGACCGGTCCCCGGACCGCCGCTGCGCCACCTCCTTCGCGGGCTTCCATATCGACGGCGAAGGGCAGCGCGACTCGGCGGGCGGCTGGCTGGGCGCTGGCGTCGGAGGCCAGGACAGCCTGCCGGCGCAGCCGGTGCCGCAGCAGCGCCACCGTCCCGTGGCAACCGCCGGGCTGGTGCCCGTTATGCCGAGGGGGTCGGACTTCCAGGTGGTCAACCGCATGCTCGGCGATCATCAGGCCGCTGCCCCCGCCGGCCGGGGCTGGTTCCGGGGCGC
Organism: uncultured Actinomycetota bacterium; assembly: GCA_963730265.1. Taxonomy (GTDB): domain Bacteria; phylum Actinomycetota; class Actinomycetes; order Streptosporangiales; family Streptosporangiaceae; genus DASUBV01. Next base: position 313,960 of record CAVSRG010000009.1, on the reverse strand, counting down.
GCCAGCGGCCATGGTCGGTCACGTCGCATTCCAGGTACCCGTCATCGCGCAGGTGCGCGCGGAACGCGATCGGTCCGGGCTGGCCGGGCCGGTAGGCATGCGCGATGGCGTTGGTGACGATCTCGATGATGGCCAGCCGCAGATTCCCCCGGTCGTAGTCCAGCGGGTCGATCCGCCTGAGCCAGGCGTCGAAGGAGTCCTTGATCACGTGCAGGCTCGCGGGCTCGGCCGCGCAGCTCCAGGCTCAGGGCGGTCACCGGAGCGACGAGCCGCTGCGCGGCCAGGGTCGTGACGTCATCGTCGTATCCGGTGCGGGTCAGCAGCTCGACGGTCAGCTGGCAGACCCGCTCGGCGGCCGTCGCCGCCGTTGTTCCGGCGAGCAGGCTCAGGTTGGCGGCTGCGTCCGCCGCGACGGCGGACAGCTCGGCGCGGCTTTCCTCCACCGTCCGGTTCGGGCGCTCGATCAGCCCGTCGCTGTACAGCAGGATGAGCTCGCCGGGCTGCAGGGTGGCGGTGGCCAGGACCGGCGGCGAGCCGGTGCCGAGCGGCCCGGTCCCGCTGCCCGGCAGGAACCGGGTCACCCCGCCCGACCCGATGAGCAGCGGCGAGGGATGCCCGCACGTGATGTAGCGCACCTGGCCCGTGCGCGGGTCCAGGACGGCTACGGCCAGGGTTGCCGCGTACAGCGCCGGCGTCCGTGCGGCAAACGCGTCGGCCTGGGTGATCACCGCGGTCAGGTCCGCCTCGGCCAGCAGCCGCTCATTCAGGACGGCCCGAAGCTGGGCCATCGCCGCCGACGCGGCAACGCCATGACCGACCACATCCCCGACGATCAGGGCCACGGTGCCGTCCGGCAGGGGGATGGCGTCGAACCAGTCTCCGCCAGCGGACTGATCTTGCCCGGCGACCAGGTAGCGGGCCGCGATCCGGGCCCACGGCAGCACCGGCACGGTCGGCGGCAGCAGCGCCTCCTGCAACTCGGCCACCACACCGCGGGCGGCCATGAACCGGCGCTCCGCCTCGGCTGCCTGGCGCTGCATCTCCTGGCGCTGCAGGACCTGCTCGGTCGATTCGCCGAAGGATGCCAGCACGCCAGTGATCACGCCGTCGGGCCCGCGCCACGGCACGATCGTGAAATCGACGTAGGCCTCGCGGGTCCCGCCCGCGGCGCTGCCCAGCTGGACGCGCCACTCCCGGCCCGTCTGGGTCTCCCCCGTGGCGTACACCCGGTCGAGCATCTCGAATATCCGCTGCCCGGCGATCTCCGGAAGAACCGCCCGAATCGGCATTCTCACCAGGCCAGAGCGGCCCAGAAAAGCGCGACATGCCGCGTTCGCCCCGACGATCCGGTGATCAGGACCCTCCATGGCCATGAGCATGACCGGCATCTGGTCAAACGCGCTGAGCACAGCCGACGCATCACCAGCCTCCCGGCTCAGCCCGCCGTCGTCTGCCACCCTCGCCATGCAGCCCCCCGCCGCCGTACGAGCAGAACCCCGGCCGCAGTCGCCCCGGCAACCGCCTCAAAACCACCGTTCCCGCAGGTTACAGCAGCAGGTCAAACTCGGCCGACGGCCCGCGGCCGGCGCCCAGGGGACCAGTCCGGCCTGGTCATCGGCCGGGCGCGCGAGCTGTTAAATATCCGGGCCTTGGCCGTACGCGGCCAGGAAGGCCCGGGCGATGACGGTGTAGCCCGCCTCGTCGGGGTGCTTGTTGGGGCCGCGCGGCGGGCGGGCACAGACCCAGGTCCACCGGCAGATCGCGGCGACATTGGGCGGCATCAGGCCCAGGCCGCGGACCGGCACCTGGCCGGCGAAGTCGGCGGTGGCGAAGGCGCCGGCCACGTTGGCGACGCGATCCCCGGCGGACCGGTAGATCCGGGTCAGCTCGGCGTCGAAGGCCAGGGACAGCCGCTCGCTGGCCTGCGCCCGCACGCGGCCGTCCGGGCCGTAGCGCCACTCGGGCAGCTCCGGCGCGTAGTACGTCATCCCGATGATCAGGGTCCGGGCGCCCGCGGCGGCACGCAGCCGACGCAGGATCAGCGCGAGGTTCGCGGCGGTCGGCGCGGCCGGGCCGGTGGCGCACGGCAGCACCGGGGTGCTCACCGGGTCGGTGAAGCAGGAACGCCGGTCGTTAGCCCCGATGTCGAGGGTGACCAGCGCGACGTGCCCGCGGTGGTCGCGCAGGAACGCGACGGCCTGGGCGAGCTGCGACCCGGCCGGGTACGGGCAGTGCCGGCCGGGGATCATCGAGCGGGTGGTCTCGCCGGGGCAACCCAGCTTCACCAGGCCCAGATCTCGGTACCGCCGCCTGATCATGGCGTAGAGCTGGTCGGCGTAGCCGCGGTCGGTATCGCCGACGTGGCCCACCGGGTCGGCCTGGACGCCCTGGGCGAGCGAGTCGCCAGCGACAGATAGTAGCTTTGCGCGGTCGGCACGATCGGGCCGGGCGGCACGATCGAGCCGGCCGACCCGCACCCGGCCAGCGGGGCCGCGCACAGCCCGGCCGCCCAGAGCCCGGCGACGACGACCAGCGCACGGCGCATCATGCGGGCTGTGACTGCCGCTGGCGGATGGTGCCGTCGGCCATGATGTCGCCGCCGGTGCACTGCCACTGAACCTGGCCGCTATCGAAGGTTTCCCGGTACAGCGACGCGTACACGCCATCTTCGCTCAGCAGGGAGCGGTGGGTACCGGATTCGACCACGCGTCCGGCGTCGATGACGTTGATGACGTCGGCGTTGACGATGGTGGACAGGCGATGGGCGATGGCGATGGTGGTCCGTGATCCATGAGGGCATCGAGGGCCTTCTGGACCTCGCGCTCGCTGGCGGTGTCAAGGGCCGAGGTCGCCTCGTCCAGGATCAGGATGCGGGGGTCGTGCAGCAGCACCCGCGCGATGGCCAGGCGCTGTTTCTCGCCGCCGGACAGGCGGTAGCCCCGCTCGCCCACGATCGTGTCGTAGCCGTCAGGGAACTGCATGATCCGGTCGTGGATGTAGGCCGCCCGGGCGGCTTCTTCCCCCTCGTCCATGGACGCGGCCGGACGGAGCCTCACATCCGGGCTCTCAGCACGTCGACCTCGGCGCCTGGCGTGGACGGGTCGAAGCCGTGCTCGTCCAGCCAGCGGATCGCCCGCAGGCTTCGCAGCGACCACCACGCGCGGATCACGTCGAGGTCGACGTCCGTGCCATAGCCGGCGGCGACGTCGGCCAGGTGCTCCTCGTGTCCGAGCGTCAGGCTGGCCAGGTCGTACAGGGCATCGCCCTGGCTCGCCTCGGACCAGTCGACCACGCCGGTGATCTCCTCCCCGTCGACGAACACGTGGGTGATCTGCAGGTCGCCGTGCGCGAACACCGGTGTCCACGGCCGGAGCGCGGCCTCGGCGACCTGGCGGTTGCGCGTGACCAGGTCGGCGGGAAGGACCTCGTTCGTGACGAGCCACTCGCATTCGCCGTCGAGGTCCGATGCGATCTCGTCGAGGCTCTCACCGGGCCAGGGCGGCAGCGGCGCGTCATGCAGCATCCGTACGGCGGCACCCGCCGCGGCCACGCCGCCGGCGACGCGGTCGATGGCTCGCCGAGCCGGCCGAGTGCCGTCCCCCGGAGGGCGGCGAGCGCGAGCACGGGCGGCTTCCGCCACAGGACCTCCGGAGTCGGGATCGGCGCCATGGCCATCGCCTGGACCTCGACGTCGGTGCGCGTCTGATCAGCGTCGATCTTCAGGAACACGTCGCCGACGCGCAGGGTCGCGCGCTCGTTATGGGCGACGACGACCTGGACCTCCTCCACGTCGGCCATTGTCGCGGGATGACCACCGGTTGTCGCCGGGTTTTATCTGGCCGGAGGCGGGACGACGGCCACGCGCCCGCGGGGCCGCCGTCCCGTTCTCAGGGGGCCTGCGGTGCCTCAGGTTCGGTAGGTGATCGTGACCGATTCCTTGACGGGGCTGGTGGCGGTGCCCTTGATGGTTCCGGTGGCTCCCTTGAACGCGCCGGTCCCGCCGGTCACCTTGCCACTTGCCTTGCCGGTCTTGAAGCTGATGGTGCCCGCGCAGTACAGGAAGCCGCCCTTGGTGTTGACGGTGATATTCACCGAGGCGGAGGTTGCTGATGCCTGCGTGAAGTAGAGCATGTCGAACCCGACGGTCTTGCCCTTGCTGTTGACGTCGGTGTCTTGCTGCCCGCCGCTGGTCTTAGTGAACTCGATCGACTTCTTTTCCACTGACGTGAACTTCAGCGTGTGCGTGGTGCTGTGCACGCTGGCCACCGCGGGCACGACCAGCGCCCCTGTGGTGCCCAGGATGACCGCCGCGCCGACCGCGATGACGGACATGCGACCCTTCATGACTGCCCTCCCTGTCTGGCGGCTGATGCCGCCACTGGAGGCATGATGCGCTCTGCGGGCCCGGCGAGCCAAGAGCCAGGTGCTAGTCCCGGCCGGGCTCGACGTAGCCGAAGAACGAGCGGCGCTTGATGAGTTCGGCGACATCAGGGGGAACCATGCTTTCCCAGGAGTCGTCGTTCGCGGCTATCCTGCGGAGCACGTCGCGGCTGAAGATCGGCAGGAACTCGGGCCGGTAGTTGTCGAGATGGACGAAACTCCCCCGGCCCGCGAGATAGTCATACAGCGGCTGCAACTCCGGGCGGACCTTGATGTCATCGACGGTCTTGAGCTCGTCATCCGGTGAGGGCTGCACCGGGTAGACGTACAGCTTCAGGTCGTTCTTGAACAGCCGCCCGAAACTCTCCAGGATCCCGCCGGGCAGTCGGGCGTGGTTTTTCTCGTCGAACAGGTCGATCAGGCTAGGCACTCCCATCACGATGCCGATCCGTTCGCTCGTTCGTTCGCCGAGGTAGGCGGCCAGCCGGTAGTAGTCGAAGTAGTCGGTGATCAGCACCGTCATCCCGCACGCGGCGAGCAGTTCCGCGCGGGCGAGGAAGTCGCGCCGGTCCACCTGCTCCCCACCGGAGAGCAGGTTACGCATAGTGATCTCGGTGAGCTCCAGCACCGGCTTCCCGGCCACGGCCGGGTCGGCTTCGAATTTGGCATGAGCCGACGCCAGCATGTCGAGGTTCACGTGCGTCGGCGGCCGGAAACTGCCCCGCTCCACCAGGATCGCCTTCTTGCGCAGTACCTCGCTCGGCTGCAGCACCTCACGGTCCGGGCCGAACATGGCCACGCCGCTGAGCCCGACCTGCACGAGCTTGAGCGCCATCAGCCTGTTGTCGACCCGGCGGAACTCGATGCCGCGGAACTGGATCATGTCGATCTCGATGCGGCCGGTGGTCAGGCGGTCGAGCAGGTTCTCGATCAGCTTGTCCGGCTCATGGTGCTGGAAGAACGCCCCGTACAGCAGGTTCACCCCGGCGATCCCGAGCGCCTCCTGCTGCAGCCACGCCTCGACGTCGAGCATCCGCACGTGCATCACGATCTGGCTCGGCTCGTCGTGCGGCTGGGCCTGGAACTTCACGCCCATCCAGCCGTGACACTCGTTGCCGCCGCGGAAGCTGCGCGCCACGACCGTGTCGGCGAAGGCGAAAAAGCAGTTCTCGTCGCCGCGCTTGTGGCTCAGGCGCTCGACGTTCAGCTGGAACTCGGTGTCGAGCATGCCCTGAAGTCGTCCGGCGGACACGTACCTGTCCGCCTTGCCGTACTCGGCGTCGCTCACGGCCATGTCATAAGCGGAGATCGACTTCGCGACAGTGCCTGCGGCGCCGCCCACCCGGAAGAACCAGCGAACGACCTCCTGGCCGGCCCCGATCTCGGCGATTGTCCCGTACCACCGCGGGTCGAGGTTGATGCGCAGCGCCTTCTGATGCGTGTCTGATTCGTGGGTGCCAGTGATGAGCTCGGTCATCCGTCTCCCGCCCACCAGGCCGCTGCTGCCCTCTGCCGGCCTCGTCGAAGGCGCGGCTAACAGCACAACCCTACTAATTCCGCCACTTCCGGCACCAGCCCACGCCAACGGCCCAATCGCCTCAGGCTGAGAGGCGGGACCGAGAGTCGAGCTCGGCCGCGCGTACCTGCAGGTCAGTCAAGGCCGCTGCGGCATGGAGCCGGAACGGTTCGTCGTTGTCCGCCGCCATCCAGCGCTCAACGGCGATGGTGAAGGCGAGCATCCCCACTTCCGCCCCCAGCCGGGCGGTCAGATCGTCTGCGCCCCGTTCGCGTAGGGCGGCGCTGATCGACCGGGCGATCCGCGCGTGCTTGAGCAGTCCCCGCTCCTGCAGTTCGCTGTTCGCCGCGGCCACCAGCACGCGCCGGGCGGCCTTAGCCCGCTGCAGCGGGGTCATCGCGACATCGGCGGCCGCGAGCGCCGCCTGCAGGCACTCGCTGAGCGTCGCATCCGGGGAGGCAGCCCGGATGCCGTCGGCGAATAGCCCGGCCAGCACGTCTTCCCCGCCGAACAGGACCTCGCGCTTATCGGCGAAGTGCCGGAAGAACGTGGCGCGGTTCAGGCCGGCGCGATCCGCGATCTGCGCGACGGTCGTTTCCTCGTACCCGTTCTCCACGAACAGGTCCAGGGCGGCGGTCTCCAGGCGCTCACGCGCGTCGGGTGCCCATCTGCTCACCGGCACATCCTAAGCGAGGCGACCGGATCGCATCACCTGGTCAGGCGATGCGACTTAGTCGCATGGTTGTGTTAGCGTTGATGCGACCGGATCGCATCAGTGTTCCGGGGCGGGCCTCCGCGCCGCGCACCTTCATCACCTGAAGCACGACCAAGGAGACCGTTCATGCGCATCTTCGTCACCGGCGCTTCCGGCTGGATCGGCTCGGCCGTCGTCCCCGAACTCATCAGCGCCGGCCACCGCGTCCTCGGGCTGGCCCGCTCGGACGCCGCCGCCAAGGCGGTCGCCGACCTGGGCGCCGAGGTGCTGCGCGGGGACCTCAACGACACCGACGTGCTGCGCGCCGGGGCCCTCGACAGCGACGGCGTCATCCACCTGGCGTTCGTCGTGCCCAGCGTGACCGAGGCGGCCACGCGGACCGACGCCACGGCCATCGAGACCTTTGCCGCCAGCCTCGCGGGCTCCGGCCAGCCACTGGTGATCTCCGGCGCAACCATCGTCACGCCCGGCCGGCCCGCGACCGAACGCGACGAGCTCATCGCCGCCGGGCCCGTCGCGGCCCGCATCACCAACATGCAGGCCGCCCTCGCGGCCGCGGACAGGGGCGTCCGCACCGGCCTGGTCATGCTGCCCCGCTCGGTGCACGGCCGGGGAGAGCGTCACGGCTTCATCCCGCAGCTCATCGCCACGGCGCGGGCCAAGGGCGTCTCCGGCTACATCGGCGACGGGACGAGCCGCTGGCCCGCCGTGCACGTGAAGGACGCCGCAACGCTCTACCGGCTGGCCGTCGAGCAGGCTCCCGCCGGCGCGGTGCTCAACGCCGTCGGCGACGAAGGCGTGCCCGTCCGCGAGATCGCCGAGGCCATCGGCCGGACCTGAACCGGCCCGCCCGGGCCCTGCCTGCCACAGAATACGCGGGCATGCTGGTGCCTCTGCTCAGCACCGACATGCCCGCCTCCAGCACCATCACCCGGGAGCTCCTGGGCTGGAAGCCCACCCACCCCGGCCTCATCGAGGACATAGAGCAGGGCCACTACTTCATCTGACCAGCCCCGTCGAAGGGCCCACAGCGCCTGGACAGATAGTCTTGCGGTTTCCGGCGGGCCGGTTGACGGTAGGAGAAGTCTGAGGCGGACGTGCGGATCTCCAGCAAGAGCCGGAAGCAGCGCTGAGGGGATCACCTGGATCCCCGGAACGGAGCCGGTCATGACAGGAGCCTCGGCGGATCTTCCGGATGCTCCGGCAACGGCCGCGGCCGTTATGCGTCCGGCACTCACGACCGTAGAGGCAAACGGCCACCTGGCTGCGGCCGCGTACCTGATGAAGCACGCGGGCGCGACAGCTCTGGTGGTCGTGGACGACGAGCAGGCCGCTCGGCCGATAGGCCTCATCACCGACGCCGACATTGCCAAGGCGGTGGCGGACGAGAGGGACATGAACGACGCCCGCGTTCACGACCTCATGACCACGCAGCTGACCGTCGTCACCGCGGCCACGAGCATTCGTGACGCTGCGGCGATCATGGTGGCAGGCCGCTTCCGGCACCTTCCGGTCCTCGACGACGGTGTCCTCATCGGGATGCTCGACATCGGGGATGTGTGCCAGGCGCTGCTCGACCTGCCGGCCGCGTAACCGCGCGTACAACTGCTCGACTGCCCGCCGAGCGCGTCACCTCCGTAGACGCGATGGCGCACGTGGTCGTGCCGCAGGCCCCGGCTGATCTTCTCCCGCTCGTCTTCCTGGCCTGCCCCTTCCGATGATCAGGTGCGCGCGTCCGCAATGGGCTATCTTGATCAAGGAAATGCCGGGGCAAAGGCGCCGCCGTCATCGGAGGTTGGTATGCACATCAATGCTGGTGACACCGCCTGGGTGCTGACCTCGACGGCACTGGTCTTCTTCATGATGCCGGGCCTGGCGCTGTTCTACGGAGGGCTGGTCGGCGCGAAGAACGTGATCGCGACGATGGTCCAGTCCTTCGTGGCGATCGGCGTGGTCAGCTTGCTGTGGGTAGTCGCTGGGTACTCGCTGGCATTCGGCGCTGATCACGGGGGCGTGATCGGCAGCCTGCAGAACGTGCTGCTGCGGGGCGTCAACGGCACCCCGAACAGCTATGCACCCACGATTCCGTCGCTGGTGTACATGGCGTTCCAGATGATGTTCGCCGTCATCACCCCGGCGCTCATCGCCGGGGCGTTCTGCGAGCGGATGCGCTTCCGCGGTTACCTGGTCTTCATCGGCCTGTGGTCCCTGCTTGTCTACAGCCCGTTCGCGCACGCCGAGTGGGGCGGGGGGTTTCTCGGCTCGGGCGGCCTGCACGCGATCGACTTCGCCGGGGGCTCAGTCGTCCATGAGCTAGCCGGGGCGGCCGCGCTCGCCACGGCCATCTACCTGAGGCGAAACCACCAGCTCGACCGGCCCCACAACGTGCCGATGGTGCTGCTCGGCGCCGGGATCTTGTGGTTCGGCTGGTTCGGCTTCAACGCGGGCAGCGCGCTGTCCGCCGGACAAGTCGCCGGCTATGCACTGGTGAACACCCAGCTAGGAGCCTGCACAGCGATGCTCGTCTGGATGGGCATCGAGTGGTGGCGCCGCCGCAAGCCATCGGGCGTGGGCATCGCTTCCGGCGCCGTCGCCGGCCTGGCCGCGATCACGCCGGCCTCCGGTTACGTGCCGCCGTGGGCGGCGATCATCATCGGCGCGGCGGCGGGGCTGCTCTGCTACGGCGCCGTCCACCTGAAGGACATATTCCACTACGACGACTCCCTCGACGTGGTCGGCGTGCACATGGTCGGCGGCGCGGTCGGGGTCGTGCTCACCGGCGTGTTCGCCAGCCTCGCGGTGAACGCCGCCGGCGAGGCCGGGGGCTGGACCCAGCTCGGCCGCCAGGCGGTGCTGGCCGTCGTCGGGATCGCCTACCCGTTCGTCATGACCTGGATCATCCTGTGGGTCACCGACCGCACCGTGGGGCTGCGGGTGAGTCCAGAAGACGAGCTGGGCGGGCTCGATCTCAGCGAGCACGGCGAGGTCGCGTACCAGCTGGCAGAACCGGAAGTCACCATGACGAGCGACGGCACGGCGGCCGCTCCAGGCTCGCCGCTCGCAACCGAGGCGTAGTAAGCCGGCCGACCTTGACCGGCTAGCTGCTACCGCACCCATCCGCTGAACCCGCCCGCATCTCTCCCCTGCGCATCAAATTTACTTGCCTGCGCAGGTAAATAAATCTAGGCTGATGCCGTGCGCGCTGCCAGTCCTGGAAGGCCCGGCAGCACATCAGCCCGCCAGCACAGGAAGGCAACGCGAATGACCCCTCCCACCCCGGAGCCAGGCAGCAGCCACGCCCGGCGGCCGCTGACCCGCCGGACCCTGATGGCCTCAGCGGGCCTGACGGCGGCAGCCGTCCCGGCGGCGGCACTGCTCGCCCAGCCGACCGCGAGAGCCGCAACGGCCGCAACGGCCGCGAGAGCCGCGACCGTCACGGGATGCCCGCCGATGACGACCGCGCCAGTCCCGCCGCCGGCGAAGGGCCCGGCCATCCCCAAGTCCGGCTACCTCGTCGAGGAGATCGCCGAGCGGACCTACTGGCTGACCGACGGCCTCTACCAGATGATCTTCCTGGTCACCGCCGAGGGGGTTGTGGTGGTGGACGCGCCGCCCACCATCGGCAACAACATCCTGCGCGCGATCGCGAGCGTGACCCCGGCCCCGGTCACCCATGCCATCTACAGCCACCATCACGCCGACCACACCGGCGCCATGACCCTCTACGACGGTGCCCGGTTCTACGCCCAGCGCGAGGTCGACCGCCTGCTGCGGCAGGCCGGTGATCCCAACCGCCCGCTGCCGGATGTCACATTCAGCGACCGGCTGACCATCACGGCCGGCGCGGACCGCATCGAGCTTGCCTACCTTGGCCCCAACCACTCTCCCGGCAACATCTTCACCTACCTCCCGGCCCAGCGGGTACTCATGCTCGTGGACGTCGTCTTCCCCGGCTGGGTGCCGTTCGCCTACCTCGCCGAGTCGCAGAACATCCCCGGCTGGCTCGAGGCGCCCGCCCAGGCGCTCGGCTATCCCTTCCGCACGTTCATCGGCGGCCACCTCACCCGCCTCGGCACCCGCGACGACGTCACCATCCAGCAGCAGTACGTCGCCGACCTGAAGGCCGCGGCCGCGAACGCCATCGACACCTTCAACATCGACAGCGTCTACAAGTCCGTTGATGACACCAACCCGTGGGCCATCTTCCGCGGCTACCTCGACGGCGTGGCCGCGCAGGCAAGCTGCGCGGTCGTCCCCCGCTGGATCGACAAGCTCGGCGGTGCCGACGTCTACACCCAGGCCAACGCCTACCAGCTCGTCGAGTCGCTGCGCATCGACTACGGGCACCTCGGTCCGTTCGGCATCCATCCCTAGACCTGCGTGCCTGACCCGGCCGGTGCCGCCCGGGCAGCGCCGCCCCGGGCAGCGCCGGTACTTTGCTGCGCGAGCAAATAAGCTAGGCAGATGCCGGAGGAACTGACGCCCCTGGATGCCATCGAGGAGCCGACCTGGCGAGCCCTGGCCCGGTTCTTCGTTGTCGCGCCGCGCCTTCTCGATGAGGATCTGCAGCGCGGCGCGCAGATGTCGCTCAGTGCCTACACCATTCTCCTGCACCTGTCCGAGGCTCCCGGCCGGGAACTGCGCATGACCGTACTGGCCAACCGCGCTTACCTGTCCGGCAGCCGGACCACCCGCCTGGTCGACGAGCTGATCGCCGACCGGCTAGTGACCAAGCAGCGCAACGCTGCCGACGGCCGCGGCTTCGACGTGACCCTGACGGACCAGGGCCTGGCCGCGCTGCAGCGGGCCTACCCGGTTCATCTGCGCAGCGTGCGCGCCCGCGTGCTCGACCACGTCGACCGGTCCACCCTGCCGTGCTTCTCCACGGCCGTGATCGCCATCGCCCGGTCGCTCGAGTCCTCGTAAGTCACGCAACAGTTCGCCCAACCCCCCGAGAATCCCCCCGAGCCCCCGGTCCTTCCCCCCGTGGCCACGAGCCACTGTGTCCTCCGAAGGCACCCACGGCGAACGCCGGCCCTCAGGCCCGATCGCCAGGACGACCCAGAGAGGACCGACCTATGAGATCTGCCGACCGCACGAGCGGGGCGGCCGCGGCGCACTCCAGGGGACCGCTGTGGCGGCGCACCGGGATGCGCGCAGCAGTGGCGGCCGCGGCGTCGGCGGCGCTCGCCGGCGGCACGCTAGCCCTGGTGAGCACGGCTGGTGCCAGCGTGATGGGCCACGACGCCGGTCACGCTGCCTACAGCTTCGCCACCCTCGACAACCACGCCGACCCCACGTTCAACCAGCTGCTGGGCATCAACAACGCGGGCCTGATCGCCGGCTACTTCGGCTCCGGCGCCAAGGGCCACCCCAACCAGGGCTACCTGCTCCAGGCCCCCTACGGCGCGGCCGACTACACCAGCGAGAACTTCCCCGGCGCCGTGCAGACCCAGGTCACCGGCCTGAACGACCGCGGCGTCACAGTTGGCTTCTGGTCCGGCCAGAACACGGCCAGCATGAGCAACGATAACTTCGGCTTCTACGCCCGCGGCGGCCAGTTCCACGAGGTCAACTACCCCACGCACAACGTGTCCAGGCCGCCCGTCGACCAGCTGCTCGGCGTCAACGACCACAACGTGGCCGTGGGCTTCTACACCAACGCCCAGGGCCTGAGCCGGGGCTTCGAGTACAACATCTTCCGCCACTCGTTCCGCCGGGTGCTGCTGCCCGGCATCCCCAACCTGAGCAAGAAGGTCACGCTCACCGCGACCGCGATCAGCAACGGCGGCGGCGTGGCCGGGTTCTACCAGGTCGGCGGCGGCCAGACCAACGGCTTCTACCTGACTGGCCACCACGCGGCCCGGCTGGCCTTTCCCGGCGCGTCGATGACCCAGCCGTTCGGCGTCAACGACCATGGCGAGGTGGTCGGCGCCTACACCGTGGGCAGCGGCGGCAGCGCCACCACCCACGGGTTCACGTGGATGGCCGGCCATGGGTTCACCACCGTGGACGACCCCAGCGGCGTGGGCACGACCCTCATCAACGGCGTCAACAACCGCGGTGACCTGGTCGGCTTCTACACCGACAAGGCCGGCAACACCGACGGGATGCTGGCCACCCCGGCCGTGGCGCAGGTCACGCACCTGGAGCTGAAGGCGATGCCTGCGGGGGCCGTTACCTTCGGCACCAGCGGCGGCGACCTGACCGCCGCGGTCAACGTCTTCGGCCTCACCCCCGGCTCTTCGCACGCCGTCGCGCTGGTCGGCGCGGGCGGCGCCACCGTGACCACGTTCAGCACGCTGACCGCCAGCGGGACCGGCGTGGGCGACGCCACGCTGGACAGCTCCTACACCGGCAGCATCCCCAGCGGGAGCCGCTTGATTATCTATAACGGCGCTCAGTCCGGCGCGGTGGACGTTGAACACATCGCGCAGACCATGCCGCTGCACGGCGCCGGTTCCGGATCGACGCGGTCGCTGACGGCCGTCGAGGTCAGTCCCGGGGGCGTCAGCTACGGCACCCCGCAGGGCCACGCCGTCATCGTGTACAACCCCGGCGCGAAGACGCTCAGCGTGACCGTCGACGCCAGCGGGCTCACGCCCGGCATGCACGCCGCCCACATCCACCTGGGCAGCTGCCAGAGCCAGGGCGGCGTGCTGTACATGCTGATGGACTTCGTGGCCAACCCCCACGGCAAGATCACCGGTGAGACCCGGACGGTCTCGGACGTGACCAGCGGGATCCCGGCCACCGGCTGGTACCTCAACCTGCACCAGGGGACCAGCAGCACCATCCTCAGCGGCGGTCAGCCGACCATCGCCTTCCGGCCGCTGCTCTGCGCCAACATCCACTAGCCCGCTCCAGCCGGCTGCTCTGCCCGTTGATCCCTCTCGGGCAGGGCAGCCTTGTGTTGCGACAATGCAGTGTTTGCGACAATTGGCACATGTCCATGCTGACCACAGGCCGGCTGCCTATGCGGCTGGTCCCGCTGGTCGGCCGTCAGCGTGAGCTCCGCGACGTCATCGAGTCGCTGGCCCGGCACCGGCTGCTGACCCTGACCGGACCCGGCGGTACCGGCAAGACCCGGCTGGCCCTGGCCGCCGCCGAGGCGGTCCGCGGCGCGGGCCAGCAACCGGTCAGCTGGGTGGAGCTGGCGTCCGTCGACGACCCGGCGGTGGTGCCGCTGGCCGTGGCGGCCGAGCTGGGCGTCCGCGAAATCCCCGGCCGCGAGGTCACCGACGTCATCGCCGACCACGTGGCCGACCGGCTGATGCTGCTGGTCCTGGACAACTGCGAGCATCTCGCCGCCGCGGCCGCGGAGCTGGCCGAGCGGCTGCTCGGGGCCTGCCCCGCGCTGACCATCCTGGCCACCAGCCGCGAGGCGCTCGGCGTGGACGGGGAGCGCCAGCTGGCCGTCCCACCGCTGGCGCTGCCGCAGGACAGCGTCACGCCGGTCGCCTCGGCGCTGGCCGAGTTCGACGCGATCAGGTTCTTCGAGCAGCGAGCCCAGCTCGCGCTGCCCTCGTTCCGGCTGGTCGATGACAACGCCGCCGCCGTGCACCAGGTCTGCCGGCGGCTGGACGGCCTGCCGCTGGCCATCGAGCTGGCCGCGGCCCGGCTGCGGATCCTGTCCACGGGCCAGCTGGCCGAGCGGCTGGACGACGTGTTCACGGTCCTGGTCGGGGGCGCGCGCACCGCGCCCCGGCGCCACCAGACCCTGCGCGCCACCCTGGACTGGAGCCACGACCTGCTGGCCCAGGACGAGCGGGCGGTGTTCCGGCGGCTGGCCGTGTTCGCGGCCGGGTTCACGATGGCCGCGGCCGAGCAGGTCGGCGCCGGGGCCGGCCTTCCGGCCGACGGCGTGCTTGACGTGCTGACCCGGCTGGCCGACAAGTCATTGCTGCGGGTCGACCGGTCCGGCGAGGAGATGCGTTACCACCTGCTGGCCACCGTTCGCGACTACGCCCGCGAGCGCCTGACCGCCGCCGGCGAGTACGACCGGGCGCGCCAGGCCCACGTGCGGTTCTACGCCGACTTCGTGGAGCAGATCGAGCCCAGGATCGGCGGCGGCGACCCTCAGGGCGAGGTGGACCTGGAGCGTGAGCTGAACCGGATCGAGGTCGAGACCCCGAACATCCGCGCCGCGCTGGAGTTCGCCCGCTCGGCCGGGGACATGGCCGGGGCGCTGCGGATCTCCGGGCCGCTAGAGCGCTACGCCTACCTGCGCGGCCAGTACAGCGAGGTCCGGCGCTGGATGGACTCGGCCGTCACGATCGGCCCGGACGCGCCGACCATGCTGCTGGCCAAGGCGCTGCTGGGCAGCGGCCGGCTGGCCCTCCTGCAATGCGACTACGCCACCGCCGTCCGCCGGCTCGAGGCCGCCCTGAGGCTGTACCACGAGCTGGACGACTCGCACGGCATCGCCAGGGCGCTCCAGGGACTCGGCAGCGTGGCCCGTGAGCAGGGCCGCTACGACCGGTCGCTGGAGCTGCACGCGGAGGGCCTGGCCATCGCCGAGGCGGCCGGGGATGACCAGGCCGTCGCGACCGCGCACAACTTCCTGGGCTTCGCGTCCTGGCTGCGCGGCGACTATGAGCGCGCGATCGCCGAGTGCACCGTGGCCCGCGCCGGGTTCCAGGCTCTGGGCGACGTGGAGGGCATCGTCTGGTCGCTGCTCAGCCTGGGCGCGGTCGCGCGCATCCAGGGCCAGGACGAGCGGGCCGCCGCGCTGCTGGAGCAGAGCCTGCTCCGGTCCGAGGGCATCGGGTTCCGCGAGGGCGTCGCCTGGGCGCTGGAGCAGCGCGGGCTGCTGGCGGCCGACCGCGGCGACCCGGACGCCGAACGGCTGCTGCGCCGCAGCCTGGAGCTGCACCGCGAGCTGCGCGACCGGTGGCGGACATGCAGCGTGCTCGACGACCTGGCCGTGCTGGCGCTGGCCGGCGGCCAGGCCGCCCGGGGGACGGCGCTGCTGGCCGCGGCGCAGGCGCTGCGCGAGGTGATCGGCACCGTCGTGGCGCCCTGCGAGCAGGCCCAGCACGAGGCGACGACGTCCGGGGCGCGGGCCGCGCTCGGGGACGACGCGTTCGAGGCGGCCTGGCAGCGCGGGCTGCTGGCTCCTCTTGACGACCTGCTGGCCGCGGCGCCCGCGGCCGAGCCGAACACCGCCGAGCCGAACACCGCCGGGCCGCCCGCCGCGGAGTCATCCCAATCACGCCAGACCCTGCGCATCCGGGCGCTCGGCGCGGCCACCGTGCATCGCGGCGACACCCTCGTCACCGTCGCGGACTTCGGCTACGCCAAGCCGCGCGAGCTGTTGTTTCTGCTCGTCTCGTCGCCAGCCCTGACCAGAGACCAGCTGGGCGCCGCCCTGTGGCCCGACCAGTCGCGGCAACAGCTCGGCAACGCTCTGCACACCGCCCTGCGCGGGGTGCGCCGGGCCCTGCGTGACCCCGGCTGCGTCGTCTACGCCGACGGCCGGTACACCGTCGACCGGTCCCGGCCGCTCGACTGCGACGTCGACACCTTCGAGCAGTCCCTCGCGGCCGCGCGGCTTGCCCAGCCCGCCGCCGCCGCGCTGCCCGACCTCCAGCGGGCCATCGCCGCCTACGGCGGTGACTTCCTGACCGACATGACCGCGGGCGACTGGGCCCAGGCCCGCCGCGACGAGCTGCGCCGGGCGTTCGAGGCGGCCCTGCTCGCGGCCGGCCGCCTGCACGCCGCGGCCGGCCGTCACCAGGCGGCGGTGACCGCCTTCCGCCGGCTGGTCGCGCACGAGCCGCTCAACGAGACCGCGCACCGCGAGCTGATGAGCAGCTGGGCCCAGCTCGGCGAGACGGCCCGCGCCGTGCACCACTACGCCGAGCTCGCCGACCTGCTGCGCGAGCAGGTCGGCGTGCCGCCGGCCGCCGAGACCACCGCGCTCTACCAGCGCCTGCTCGGCGAGCGATAAGGCGGTCACCGCGGGTAGAGGGTGCTGATCAGGCTGATCCCGCCGCGGCCAGCTCGGCTGGGCGGAGCCGGTACTGCTGCAAGCGCAGATTGTGGTATTTCTCTGTCTCGCCGATCCACTCCATGCCGATCCGCCGGACCGTCGCCACAGCGCGCGCGTTGGTCGGCCGTACGACTGCGATGACCTGCTCCAGTCCCTGGTTAAAGGCCCAGTTGGCCAGCGCTCTGCCGACCTCGGTGGCGTAGCCGTGGCCCCACGCATCCCGCTGCAGCTGCCAGCCGATCTCGTACTCATCATCGGGCGGCAGCGGCAGCAAGGTCGCCCCGCCAATCACCGTTTCGTCCTGGCGAAGCTCAATCGCCCACCGGCCGGCAGGTGTCAGCATGCGCTCGTCCTCAGCCATCCACTGCTGCAGCACCACGCGCATGGCCGCCTCATCACCGACCCTGTCCATCACCGGAGCGAGCCACCGCGCGACCTCAGCCTCGCCGTAGGAACTCAGCGCGGCGCCAGCATCATCGACGGTCCACGGGCGAAGGACCAGGCGCTCGGTCACCAATCGCTCGGCCATCACCTCACGATAGCCGCACCCGGAGCATTGGGCAGTCGGTAACTGCGCGGTAACTGCGCAAGCGAGCCTGGTTGCCTGGGGCCCGCTCAGCGCCGATGGCGAGCCCGTTCCTCCTCATCCTGGCGGTCTGCCTCGCGATCGTGCTCCCGGCGCTCGCGCACCTCGGCCCCGTGCTCATCGACGCGCAGCCGGCGCTCCAGTTGCTCGGCGCGGCGCTGCTCCTTCGGCGTCGAGTGCCCTTCGCGCTCCTGCTCGCGCAGCGAGTCGAGTTCCTCCCGGAGAGCGTCGTCACGCGGCCGGGGCGGCTCATAAGAATCAGTCATCGCCGGTTCCTCCTGCTCGTCCGACAATCATGCCGTCCTCCTAGCAGATCGCATCCGCGCCGGCACATTCCGGCCGGGCCCCCAGTTCGGCAACCAAAGTCCGGGTTGCATCCGCCTCCTGACCGGCAGAAATGCGGGTTGCGCCCGTTGCGGGCACGCGCTCGCGGGGTATGCGCTAGCCGTCTGTGTCGACGCCTATCGGCCGTGCGCCGCCCGCGTTGGCGCCAGGAGCCGCACAGGACGTCACGGCCACGAGCACATCGCGTTCGGCGGCGAACGTGATGCTCTGACCTGCCGTCGAGACCGGCGGCCTGATCTCCAGCCGCCCGCCGGGCCCGATGACGACGTTCATGAAGAAGTTGAACGCGATGGTAACCGTCGCGCTGGGAACCCCGAATTGGGCCAGCGAGCCGGCGAGGTTATCGAAGCAGTTGGGGTGCGGCCCGGTTACCCCGTGCTGCACCTCGAACATCTCCTGGCTGCACGGTGCGTACAGCATGTCGTGGACGCCGACCTCGTCCTCGATGATGCGCAGCAGCGGACGGCTGCGCCGTGAGTACAGCAACGACCCGGTCGACAGCCGGATCGTTCCGCCCATGTCGAACGTGCGGCCGTTGCTCTGCCCGTCCTCAAGATCATCGGCGGCCACTGCGAACAAGTCGCCGCTCTGGCTGCCTTCCAGGTCGGTGATCCGCAGCCGCTGCCCCGCGCCCAGCCGCCACGCGCTCCCGCTGCGGGGGGCAATCACCGCGCTCTGCCACGTGCCAGTCACCGCGCACCTCCACGATCAGCCACCCGACTACCATGGCATGATCGTGACGTGAGGTCCCCGGAGGGCGAGGATCGCGGACCGCGCGTTGCGCTGTTCGGGGTCGACGCCTACACCAGCCGGCCGTTCGGCGGCAACCCGGCGATGGTGTGCCTGCTGGCTGAGCCCGCCAGCGACGAGTGGATGCGACAGGCCGCCGCCGAGCTTAACCAGCCGGTCACCGCCTTCGTGCACGATCGGCAGCTGCGCTGGTTCACGTCGGCCGTCGAGCTGCCGCTGTGCGGGCATGGCACCCTCGCCGCCGCGCACGTCCTCTACGAGACCGGCCTGGTGGCCGCGTCCGCCCCGGTCGTCTTCCAGACTGCCTCGGGCCCGCTTCGGGTGTGGCGCCAGGATGGCCTGACCTGGATCGACTTCGCCCCGGTGGCGGTCGAGCCGGCCCCTGTCCCCGGCGCTGTCGCGCAGGCTCTCGGCATTCAGGGCACGATCTGGTTCGGCTGCGGCCAGGACGAGTATGTCGTCGTGCTCGATGCGCCCGACCAGGTTGAGGCCGTTCGTCCCGACCCGGCGCAGATCCGCCGCCTGCCGGTCAGCCGCGTCCTGGTGACGGCCGCGGGCGGTGACGGCGCCGACTTCACCTCCCGCAACTTCGCCCCCGCCGTGGGCCTGGACGAGGACCAGGCCACCGGCTCCGCGCACGCCGTACTCGGCCCGTTGTGGGCCGCGCGCCTCGGCCGTCGTCGCCTCACCGCGGTGCAGGCATCCCCTCGCCGCGGCCGCCTGGCCGTCGCGGTCGAGGACCACCGGGTCTGCGTCGGCGGCCAGGCCATCACCATCACCCGAGGAGAATGGCTCTCTGAGTCATAACGCACGACCACGCCCGCACCCCCGCCGGTCCGCCGTGAGCGCGCTCATCCGCTTGGTCAGATTCCGTGTGCTCGCAGCCACTGCAGGACGGCTTCGGCGACCTCGTTCCAGCCGCTGTCGATGGTCAGGGAGTGGCCGCGGTGCTCGAACTGCTTCAGCTCGGTCACGGCAGTTGAGTGCCGGTACTGCTTCAGGGTCGAGCGGGTGACCACGTCCGGGACCGTATGGTCCTCGGTGCCGGAGATGAGCAGCAGCGGGCCGCGGGTCTGGTTGCCGGTGCCGACTTTCGCCTCAGAGTGGAGGGAGAAGTTGGCCGCCGCGGCCTGGAAGAGCGGACGGGCCGGAGCGGGAATCGCCCACTTGCGAAACAGGTCGGCGGACTCATCCTCCGACAGCGCGTTGCCGAAGCCGAATGTGAACTCTTTCTGGGTGAGGGACACAGCCCGGTGCAGATTCGCCGGGTTGCCCAGGGCGGGCAAGGCGGCGCGGAGCTGGGCCAGCGGCAGCGGGAGGACGCCCTTGATCTGCGCGGGGTCGATGGCGACAGCGGCGGCGCCGATGCTCTGGCCGAGCAGCTTCTCGGCGATCAGGCCGCCGAACGAGTGCCCGACGATGACCGGGCTGGCATCGAGGGAGTCGATGATCTTGGTGTAGTGAGCGGTGGCGTCGTCGATGCTGGTGTCCGCTACCAGCTCTGGATGCTGCCTGGCCTGCTCGATCGTGTCGGGCTCGCCGGGCCAGCCGGGGGCGACGGGGTCGTAGCCGGCCTGGGTGAACAGCTCCAGCCACGGGGTCCAGCTGGTGGCGTGCAGCCACAGTCCGTGGATGAAAACGACGGGCGTGCGCGGTGCGGTCATGACACTTCCTGTCCGTGAGGGCTCAACTGTGACGGCTTAACGGAGGGCTCGGGCATCTGCGAGATAACTGGCCGCTAGGCCGACGGCGGCAGCGGGTGCCGCGGCGCGGCGCGATAGTGAGATCTGGATGTCACGCCGGCCGCGGCTTTCTGCCGTCGGGCTCCGGCTGGTCTCAGCCGGTGGCCTGAGCGGCGGCGATGATGGTCCTGGTCACGACCCCCGGGTTGGAGATCATCGACAGGTGCGGCGCATGCACCTCGGTGATGTGCGCCCCTGCCCGCTTGGCCATGAACAGCTGCTCGGCCGGGGGGATGACGTGGTCAGCGGTGCCGACTACGGCCCAGGACGGGATGGTCTTCCAGGCCGGGACGCCCGACTTGTCCGTCAGCACGCTGGTCGCGAGCGGCCGCTGGGTAGCGGCCAGCATCGCGCCTTCACTCGCCGGGAGGCCATTGGCGAAGCAGCCGGGGAACACGCTCGGCTTGACATATGCGTCAACGACGCCCTTGGGCGCGCCGGGGAACGGCACGAAGTTGAACACGGTCGCCGGGTTCGCGACGGCGAGACAGGAGCCGGGCCGTGCGGCGCTCAGGCTCCCGGCCGTATCGCCTTTAGCCGGGATGAACGCGTCGTCGTACACGAGAGCCTTGACGTTCTTGTTGCCCGTAGCCGCGTTGGTGATGACCATCCCCCCGTAGGAGTGGCCGACCAGGACGATGTGCCCGGGGATGGTGGAGAGGAAGTCCCTCAGGGTCGCGGTGTCGTACTTCAGGCCCTGCAATGGGTCGGGCGGGGCATACACCGTGTACCCGTCGCGCTGCAGGCGCTGGACCACGCCGTTCCAGCTGCCGGAATCGGCCCAGGCGCCATGCTCCAGCACGATCGTGGGCTTGGGGCCGGCGGCGGCCCGGTGGGGAGCGGCGGAGGCAATCTGGGCGGTGGCGGCGAACAGGCCGGCGACCGCCAAGACGGCGGCCAGCAGGCCGAAGCGCAGCCTGGTTAGCCGCGCGGCATGGGGAAATTTCATCGAATCGCTCCTTCCGGACCGCAATGGCCCAGGTGTCGGTGGACTGGCGACGTGCAGCGTCCCCGGCGGGTGATCCATCGGCTCGCCGGCCCGGGTAGCTGACTGCCATATTCCGCGCGTGGGCGCGGCCCCCGAATCCCGCAAAGCGCGTAGTCCGCGAACCGCGCGGCTCGTAGTCGCGTACGCGCAGCGGCTACGTGGTTCCGGAATGCGAGCGACCGGTTAGCCGCGGCGTCGGGCCGCTTTCACACACCTTCGAGTTGCATCCGGTGCAGCTGCCGCCGTGAGGCTATGCCGAACTTCCGGAACACCTTGCGCAGGTGGTAATCGACGGTGCTCGGGCTGATGAACAGCTCCGCGGCGATCTCCGTGTTCGTGGCGCCTGCGGCCGCCAGCCGCGCAACGGTCTCCTCCTGCGGGGTGAGTTGCGACGGCCGTTCAGCTGCCGATCTGCTGGCCGATGCGCCGGTGGCAGCCAGTTCCCGGCGAGAGCGCTCGGCGAATGCCCCGGCGCCGATCTGATTGAACAGCTCCCAGGCGATCTGCAGTTGCCGCCGGGCCTCGCTGACGCGGTTTTCCCGCCGCAGCCACTCCCCGTAGAGCAGGCCAGCCCGGGCCCGGTGGGCCGGTCCGCGGCAGCCACTCAGCTGGTCGATGGCCTGGAGATAGAGGCGCTCGGCATCCTGGTCGTCAGCGAGCAGCGCCCGCGACCGGGCGAGCAAGCCGACCGCCGGCCCGGCAGTACCGCCGCCGGAATGCTGCGCGAGCCGGTCAAGCATCTCGCTGGCGAGCTGTGTTTCGCCGCAGCGCACAGCGGCCTCAATCTGGTCTGGCAGGGCCAGCGCGGCCAGCACAGGGTTTTCCTCGTAGTCATGCGTCACGCTGTCCAGCGCCTCGCGGTAATGGCCGCGGGCCAGCTCCAGCACGCTGAGCGCGTAGTCGACCCAGACGACCCTCCAGCCGTGCTGCCGCCGCGTGGCATCCTCAGTGATCTCCGCGGCCAGAGACCGGGCGGCGCGCTCCTCGCCTCGCCAGGCCAGGACGACAACCTCGCCGGTCCGGCAGAAGTCGGCCGCAGCGGACTTGATCTCGCGGCGCTCCGCGAAGGCGGCCTGCGCGGCGCCGATCTCCCCGGCGAGCAGGCAGGACTCGCCGAGCACGACGAGCAGCATCGCCAGCGGGGTCGTCGCTCCTTGCCGACGGGCCTGCTCCACTCCCCTGCGGGCTATGGCGTGCGCCCGGTTGTCATCCCAGGTCGCACCGGCCATCCAGCAGGCCAGCCGGAGATAGCTGAACGGGACAGGCCCGCTGGTCTCATCCTGGTCGAGGGCAGCCTGGGCATGCTGTATCAGGGCCGCCGCGGCGGCCGGGCCGTCCAGGAGATACGCGGCGTAGGCGTCAAGGAGCAAATCGCAGGCTGTCGGCGACGCGCCCGGCCCAACCGGGAGGGCGCGCACAGCGCGCGCGACGGCGCGGGCGTCGGCCCCAGGAGCGGAAAAGCGCCTGGTGATCCCGGCCGCGGTCAGCGCTTCCATGAGAGCGTCGCGCGCCAGGCGACGATCAACCCCGGCAAGCTCATCGGCTGCGGCGAGCAATATCGGCGTTGTTCCAGCCGGCTGGTCCGCAGCCAGGCAGATGTCTCCCTCGACTCGCTTCGCCAGCCCTCGCTCATACGGGCCGTCAAGATCGGCTGCCGCCTCCTCCAGCAGCGCCCGCGCTTTCCCCGGACTTCCCGCGGTGCACTCATCCTGGGCAGCGGCGAGGAGCCGCCGGACCCGCTGCCGGGTGTCGGGGGTCAGCGCGGCCGCGCGAGCCAGGAACGTACCCGCAGCGGCGTAGCCCCCGCGGCGTCCCGCCCGGCCAGCGGCGCGCTCAAGCTCGGCGGCGACCGCTTCGTCGCGGCCAGCGGCTGCAGCAGCACGGTGCCACGCCCGCCGGTCACCGTCAACAACGGGATCGGTGGCCTCGGCCAAAGCCGCGTGCACCCGCCGCCGGTCATGCACGGGCGCGCCGTGGTAGATCGCCGAGCGGATCAGCGGATGGCGGAACCGGACCGGCGTCCTGAAGGCGACAAGATCCTGCTCTTCGGCAGCAGCCGCCGCATCGGCATGAATGCCCAGGTAATCCGCGGCTCGCCACAGCAGTTCTGCATCACCAGTTACGTCAGCGGCAACGCACAGCAGGAGAAGCTGGGTATCGGCCGGAAGGCGGCGGACTTGCACGAGAAACCGGGCTTCGAGGCGCCGTCCAAGCGGAAGCGGATCCGGCAGCGGCACCTGCCCGTCTAGCTCGCTCGAGGACAGCTCGCCGCCCAGCTCGATGAGGCCCAGCGGGTTCCCGCCGGTCTCAGCGATTATCCGGGCGCCGACCAGCCCGTCGACGTCGCCGCCGGCGGCGGACGAGAGCAGCTCCTGCGCTTCCACCGCCGGCAGGCCACGCAGCCGCACGTCCGGCAGCCCGGCGAGCGAGACTGGACGCCCGGAAGGCTCCCGCACAGCAAAGATGATCGCGATACGGTCGGCGAGAAGCCGCCGGGCCACGAAGGCCAGAACTGCCGCCGATTCCCGATCCAGCCATTGCGCATCATCCACGACGCACAGCAGCGGCCGATCGGAAGCGGCCGCAGCCAGCAGGCTCAACGACGCCAGGCCCACCAGCAGCCGGTCAGGCAGGCCGCCATCATGCAACCCGAACGCCGAGCCCAGGGCAGCGCCCTGTGGTGTCGGCAGCTGGTCGAGACCGCCGAGGAACGGCAAGAGAATCTGGTGCAGCGAAGCGAAGCTCAGCTCCATCTCCGACTCGATCCCGGCCAGCCGCACAACCCGCAGGTCCGGGGCAGCCTGAACCGCGTAGTCGAGCAAGGCCGTCTTGCCGATCCCCGGTTCCCCCCGCAGCACGAGCACCCCGCTCAGGCCCTCCCGGGCCGCCGCGAGGACGCGGTCAATCTGCCCGCGCTCGACCCGGCGGTCCAGCAGCATCAACGAGCCCCTTCCCCGGTCCGCGTGTACCTGATCCCCGGTTGCGACGCTAATGCCAGGCCGGAGGATCAACAAACCCCCAAGAGCGACTCAGTTCCTCGGCCAGGACCTGGTCCGGAAAGCCTGCAGTCACGTGCTCCTCCAGCGAGCGCCTAGTAGACTTACCAGTAACTCTACTGGGCGCTAGCATAAGCAAACATGACGGACGAAGACTCGACCGCGGCGGCGGGCAGGGCGCCCACCTCACGGCCGGCATCGAAGGTCCCGATGCGGGAGCGCATCGTGGAAGCCGCGACCGAGCTGTTCTACGCGCAGGGACTGCGCGCGGTGAGCGCCGAGAAGATCATCGCCCGGGTCGGCATCACCAAGGTCACGTTCTACCGCCACTTCCCGACGAAGGACGACCTGATCGTGGCCTACCTCGAGCGCCGGGCGAAATGGGAGCGTGATGCGATCGCCCACGCCCGGCAGTCGGCCGGCGACGTGCCGGATGTGTTCCGGATCATTGCTGAGGCGATCGGCACCGAGTGCGGCAAGCCAGGATTTCGCGGGTGCCCGTTCATCAACGCGGCGGCTGAATATGCCGATCCGGAACATCCGGTACGGCGCGTCGTGGACACTCATCGCCGCTGGTTCGGGCAGACCATCCAGGATCTCCTCGACGAGATCAGCATCCCGGCCTCAGCGCGGGTCGCCGAGCAGCTGGTGATGCTGCGCGACGGGGCCATGGTCAGCGGCTACCTCAGCGATCCCAGTACCGTCGCCGACGCCCTCGGCAACGCCGGCCGCGCAGTGATCGCATTCAGCTCCGGGCCAACCAGCCTGGCGCCTGCCGCGTCTGTCTGATAAGAGGCAGCACGCGGTGTCCCCCGGGACGACAGCGGGGGCCCCGGGGCTGGGATTGGCGTGGCACATGAGCAAGATCATGACCTGGTGCACTGGCGTGGCTGTGCTGGGCGTGCTCGCGGGGTGCGGGCAGGCGGCGGCGGCACTGGCGGTCGGCGGCTCGCGGGGGCGAGTGATTGAGGTGCCCGGCCTGGGCGCGCTGAGCCAGGGCAAGCACGGGTACGCCCGCGTCAACGCGGTGTCGTGCGCCTCGGCGGGCAACTGCGCGGCCGGCGGGCACTATCGGGGCCACGGGGCCGCTCAGCAGGGGTTCGTGGCGGTCGAGCGGCACGGCCGCTGGGGCAAGGCGACCGCGGTGCCCCGCCTGGCCGCGCTGAACCAGGGCCACTTCGCCGGCGTCGTGTCGGCGTCATGCGGCTCGGCGGGCAACTGCGCCGTCGGCGGGTACTACGCGGACGCAGACACCCAGGATTCCCAGGGGTTCGTGGCTGCTGAGAAGAACGGCGTATGGGGCAAGGCGGTGACCTTCCCGAGAGGACAAGACGGCTCCGTTGACTCCCTGTTCTGCGCCTCAGCGGGTAATTGCCTGGCCGGCGGCACAGCCGGCGCCGATTACTTCTCCAGCTTCCGCGGGTTCGTCGCCGAGGAGCGCAACGGCCGCTGGGGCAAGGCGACCGGGGTGCCCGGCCTGGCCGCCCTGAACAAGGGCGGTGCCGCCGACGTCAGCGCGGTGTCCTGCACCTCGGCGGGCAACTGCGCCGCCGGCGGGTATTACACCGGCACCATTGCCCAGCAGGGGTATGTAGTCGTCGAGCGCAACGGCGTCTGGGGCACGGCGACCGCGGTACCCGGCCTGGTGGCCCTGAATACGTTTCGGAACGCCCAGGTTAACGGGGTGTCCTGCGCCTCGGCGGGCAGCTGCGTGGCCGGCGGGTACTACCAGAACAGCAAGGGTCTGCGGGGGTTCGTGACCGTCGAGCGGAACGGCCGCTGGGGCACGGCGATCGCCGTACCTGGCCTGGCGGCCCTGACCAAGCCCGGCGGGCAGACCCAGGTCCTGGCGGTGTCGTGCGCCCGGGCGGGCCGCTGCGTGGTTGGCGGGTCCTACATCGACCGCTCCGGTCATCGCCAGGGATTCACAGCTACCGAGACCAACGGCGTGTGGGGCAGGCCGGTCCCGGAGCCCGGCCTGGCCGCCCTGAACAAGGGCGAGTCGGCCGACGTCGGCGCGCTATCGTGCCGCCGGCCGGGCGCCTGCGCCGCCGGCGGGTCCTACACCGGCCGTTCCGGTCACCTCGAGGGCTGGGTCACCGCAGGCCAGTGAAGCAGTCGAGGATGCGGGCCACATCTTCCTCGTTGTTGAAAGCGTGCAGGTCGAGCCGGATGTACTGGAGCTCGGGCATCGTCGCGATGCGGTGCTCGGCCAGAGCGGCGACCGCTGCGGCCAGGTCGGGTACCTCTACTGAGCACACGCCGGCGCGGTCGCCTGGCGACCGCGGCGTGACCGGGTCGAAGCCAAGGTCATCAAGCCCGCTCAGCAGCGAACTGGTCAGGCTGCCGACCCTGGCGGCGATTCGGTCGATCCCCGCGGCGTTGATGAGCTGGAGTGCCGCCTGAGATCCGGCCAGGGGGATGAAGCTCGGCATGCCGTAACGCACTCCGGCACCGCCGGGCATCGGCTTGAACTCCCTCACGTCGACCGGGAAGTCCTTGACTGCGGCCCACCCGCTGATCGGGCTCGGCTCGTCCAGCCACCCCGCGCCAAGTACCAGGTAGCCGATACCGGGCGGTCCGAGCAGCCACTTGTAGCCGGGGAAGCCAATGAAGTCGATGTCGCCGGAGTACGGGGCCAGCGGCACCGCGCCAGCCGACTGGGCGGCGTCGATCAGCAGCGCCCAGCTCGCGCCCCTGCGGTGGCGGCACAGGGCCGTCAGGTCGATAGCGGCGCCGGTTCGCCAGGCCACGTGCGTCGCGACCACGGCGATTGTCTCCTCGTCCGTGCTGGCGACCAGGGCTTCGACCGGATCCTCGTGGTCATCGCGGGATGCCCAGCGGACGGTCAGCGACGGATGTTGCTGGGCGGCAGTCAGCCACTGGTAACTGCTGGCCGGATGGCACTCCCCGTGCAGGATCACGTTGGCCCGGCGCGCACCGGCCCGCTGCCAGCGGGCCAGCACCATCGCCGTCGCGACGGACATGGCGTGTGACGTGCTCTCGCTCACCGCGACCCGCTCGGGCGGGCAGCCGAAGAGGGCCGCCACTTCCTGGCGCGCCCCGTCGAACACCGCCCACTCTTGCTGCGAGAGCGTCACCGGGTCGGCGTCCCAGGCCGCCATCACCCGGTTGATCGCCGTCCGGACGCTCGTGGCGATCGGCACCTGGCCGCCGGACCAGGCGAACACGTGGTTCTCGAGGTAGGGGAACTCGGCGCGCAGTTCGGTCCACCAGGTCGCGCGGGTGCCGTCCATGTCCGCTCCTTCTAGGCCATTTGCGCTGCTCTTGACGTCGCGGGCGGCCTGGTTCACCATGCTCATTTAAGCGCCTTTGCACATATGAGCGCCATAGAGAGGCAGATGATGGCAGGCGGATCGGACAGCCAGCGGATGATGCTGAAGGTCTGCTATCAGGCCTACCGGCGTCACTTGTCCCATAAGGAGATCGCCGCCAACCTGGGGATCAGCCGGTTCCAGGTCGCCCGGCTGCTGCGGTCCGCTCACGACGCGGGCTACGTCAGCGTGAACATCCTCGAGCCGGACCGCTGGCATTCCGACCTGGAAGTGCAGCTCGAGAAGCGCCTCGGCTTGAAGGCGGTCTTCATTGTCGACGGCGAGGACGTTGACGAATCCGAGCTGCAGTCCCGCGTCGCCGACGCCGCCGGGCGGTACCTGATGGAACAGAACCTGGACGGCGCGGTCATCGGCATCTCGCTTGGCGAGACCATCAAGCACCTGGTCGCGTCGCTCCCCGCCCGCGTGGCCGGCAAGGCGCAGGTCGTGCAGCTGATCGGCGCCCGAGGCCGGGGCGCGGCCGAGGTGTCCTCGATCACGCTGGCCATCGACCTGGCGCGCCGGTTCGGGACCGAGCCGCACCTGCTGTTCGCACCGGCCGTTGTCGACACCGCCCAGCGCCAGGTGCTACTCGCACACGATGACCTGGGCGCCACGTTCGACATGTTCGGCAGGCTTGACATCGCCGTGCTCGGGGTCGGGTCGCTGAGCGAGCCGACCACCTCCCGGCTCCGCTACGACGGCGTGATCGACGACGCCCTGCACGCCGACCTGCTCCTCCGTGGTGCCGTCGCCGACGTGCTGTCCTACGTGCTGAACGACCGCGGCGACGTGCTCAGCTCCGGGCTCGAGGACCGCACGATCTCGATCGGCCTGGACGACCTGCGGCGCACGCCCTACCGGGTCGGGGTCGCCAGCGGCTGGCGCAAGAGCCGGGCCGTCCGCGCCGCAGTGTCCTCGGGGCTGGTCAACGTGCTCGTCACGGACAGCCAGATCGCGACCGCGATCATCGGCCCGGAGCGGTGAGCGGGATGCTCAGGACGCTGAACTTCTACGACACGTCGACCGAGCCGACACCGGCGATGATGGAGGCGATGGCGCACGCCGAGCTCGGCGACGACGTGTACCACACCGACCCGACCGTGAATGATCTTGAGCGGCTCGGCGCGAGCATCCTTGGCCATGAGGACGCGGTCTTCATGCCGACCGGCACCATGTCCAACCTGAGTGCGGTGCTGGCCGCCGCGGAGCGGGGCACCGAGGCCATCGCCGAGGCCAACTCCCACATCGTGTACTACGAGGCGGGCGGCCTAGCGGTGCTGGCCGGGGTGATGCCCCGTACCATCCCCACCGACGACGGCTTACTGACCGCTGAGCGGGTCATGCCGTACCTGCGCAAGCCCGACCAGCACTACCCGCCGACCTCCCTGCTGTGCATAGAGAACACGCACAACCGGGCCGGCGGGACGGTGACCGACGTCGCCACGATGGCCGGGCTGCGGGCCCTTTGTGACGAGCACGGCCTGCACCTGCACGTCGACGGGGCGCGGATCTTCAACGCGGCGGTGGCGCTGGGCGTCGACGTTGCCGCGCTCTCCGGGCCTGGCCGACTCGGTCTCGGTCTGCCTGAGCAAGGGACTCAGCGCGCCGGTCGGCGGGCTGCTCGCCGGCCGCACGGAGTTCGTGACCAAGGCTCGCCGGGCCCGCAAGCTGCTCGGCGGCTCGATGCGCCAGGCGGGGGTCGTGGCCGCGGCTGGCATCGTGGCGCTGCAGACCGGCATCGGCCGTCTCGCCGAGGACCACCAGCGGGCCCAGAGTCTGGCCGACGGGCTGCGGCCGGTCACCGGGCTGCAGGTGCTCACCCCGCACCCGGCCACCAACTTCGTGCTGGTTGACGTCGACCGGTCCGGCCGGACCGCCGAGGACGTGGTCGCTGGCCTGCGACGGCATGGCATCAACGCGTCATCGCGCCCGCCCGCGACCATCCGGTTCGTCACTCACCGGCAGATCAGCGACGACGACGTGGCCACGCTGATCAAGACGCTCACCGAAATCGTCGGAGAAGGCCACCCATGACCCGCCGGGCGGCGACCGGAGCCACGGTGCTCGGCATCGACCTCGGCACCGGGAGCGTGCGCGCCGGGCTCTATTCGCTGTCCGGCGTGCTGCTGGCCGCCCGTGAGGAGAGCGTGGCCACAGCCCATCCGCGGCCCGGCTGGGCCGAGCAGTCTCCCGCCCAGGTGCTGGACCGACTGCACCGGGCCGTGGCCGCCGTGGCCGCCCTGGCCGCTGACTCCGGCACGCCGCCGCCCGCGGCGCTGTGCGTGGCGTCAACGGCGGTCAGCGCGGTCGCGGTCGGGGATGACGACGTCCCGGTCGGGCCTTCGCTGCTGTGGATGGACACCCGCGCGGCCGACGAGGCGGCCGAGATCACCCGCACCCGGAACCCGGTGCTGCGGTACACCGGCGGCCAGGTCTCGCCGGAATGGATGCTGCCCAAGGCCCTGTGGCTGTTCCGCCGCGATCCGTCGCGGTACGCGGCGGCCCGCCGGATCGTCGATGTCCACGACTGGGTGATGTTCTGCCTCACCGGCGGCTGGAGCCTGGCGCAGGCCACGATCGCGGCCGAATGGTCCTACGATCCGCTGGCCGGTGCCTGGCCCGCCGACCTGCTGAGCGGCCTGGGCCTGTCCGGCCTGCTGTCCGGCTGGGAGATACCGCGGCTGCCGCCGGGTGCCGTGGCCGGGCAGCTGACCCCGCAGGCGGCCGTGAGCACGGGGCTTCCGGCCGGCCTGCCGGTCGTCCAGGGGCTGATGGACAGCTACGCGGCGGCCCTGGCGGCCGACGTCTACCAGCCCGGACGGGTCGCGGTGTCGATCGGGACCTCCTCTTCCTATCTCGGGCTGTCCACGCAGCTGGCGCCCGACCCGCGCCTGCTCGGGCCGGTACCCGAGGCGCTCGGCCCGGGCACGATCGTGCAGCAGGGCGGCCAGACTTCCGCGGCCGCGGTGGCCGAGTGGTTCTCCCGGCAGCTCGCGCCCGGCGTGCCGCTGGCCGCCCTCGACGCCGAGGCGGGCGACCTCGAGCCCGGCGCCGACGGCCTGTGGGCGGTGGACACCTGGCAGGGCTGCCGCACCCCGCACCGCAACCCCACGGCCCGGGGCATGTGGGGCGGCCTGACGCTCGCCCACACCCGAGCGCACCTGTTCCGGGCGACGCTCGAGTCCGTAGCGTTCGGCGGCCGGGCGGTGCTGGAGACCCTCGAAGAGGCCGGCGTGGACGCCCGCGAGCTGGTCGTCACCGGGGGGGCCGCGCGCAGCAGCGTGTGGATGCAGATCCACGCCGACGTGCTCGGCCGCCCGCTGCTGCGGCTGGGCGCCGCCCAGCCGGTCACCCTGGGGGCCGCCATGTGCGCCGCGGTCGGCGCAGGCTGCTACCCCGGCCTGGCCACGGCGGGCACGGCCATGTCGGCGACGGGCCCGGGCTGGCTGCCTGACCCGGAGCGGCATCGGGCCTACCAGCCGCTGTACGCCAGCTACCGGCACCGGCTCGGCACGGTCAGCTCCCTGGACGGGGTGAGCCCCAGCTCGCCGGGCCAGGGCGGGGCAGCACGGCGCGCCAGAGAGGGAGGACGATGAGCGGCAAGACAACCTGGTGGTTCCCGGACGGCGACCTGCCCGAGCCGGTGCCGGGCGACCGCTTCACCAGCCATGAATCGCTCATGGTCCTGAACCCCAACGGCGACCCCGCGACGGTCTCGCTCGTCTTCTACTGGGAGGACCAGCCGCCCACGTCGGTGCACGGGCTGGTCGTCGAGGCCGAGCGGGTGCGCTGCATCCGCATCGACCGGCTCGACGGCGTCACGATCCCGTACCGCACGCAGTACGCCATCAAGCTCCAGAGCGATGTCGGCGTCTTCGTCTCCTACGGCCGGCTGGACACCGCGCAGCCCAACTTCGCGCTGGTCGGCCTCATGGGGCAGGCGGAATGACTCCCGGCCCGGGCCGGTTCGACGGCCAGGTCGTCGTGGTCACCGGGGCCGGCAGCGGCATCGGCGCGGCCGCCGCGGCCCGGTTCGTGGCCGAGAGCGCCCGGGTGGTCTACGCGGACCGGGATGCCAGCCGGCTCAGCCGGGTCGGCGCCTCCGCTTCGGTCCTGCCGGTCCAGGTGGACGTCGCCGATCCCGCCTCCGTCTCGGAGCTGGTGCGCATGACCCTGGACCGGTTCGGCCGCGTCGACGTCGTGGTGTCCAATGCCGGGATCTGGCTGGGCAGCCCGTTCCTCGACGTCACTGACGAGGAATGGGACGAGGTCCTGGGCGTCAATCTCACGGGCACGTTCCTCGTCTGCCGCGGGTTCGCCCGGGCGATGGCGTCCGCGGGGACCGGCGGCTCGATCGTCGTCACCGCCTCCACGAACAGCTTCCTGGCCGAGCCGGACAGCGCCGCCTACAACACGTCCAAGGGCGGCGTGGTGATGCTCGTGAAATCCATGGCGGTGGACCTGGCGCCGGCCCGGATCCGGGTCAACGCGGTTGCGCCAGGAACCATCCGCACCAACATCAATGCCGATGTGCAGTCGTTGCCCGACGGCGGGAGCCCGCTGTACGCGTTCCCGCCCGCCCGCCGGTGGGGAGATCCCGTGGACCTCGCTGGCCCGATCGCCTTCCTCGCCTCCCCCGACGCGGACTACATCACCGGCAGCGTTCTCGTCGTCGACGGCGGCCAGATATCGCTGAATGGCGTCGTCCAGTAGGAGCGATGCCAGCCCCAGTCCCAGTCCCATTTCAGACCAAAGGACTCGACATGACTGACTCGGCGCAACGGCCCCTGGTGGATTCCGGCCAATCGGTCGCAGGCCTGGCCAAGGGCAAACTCGGCCTCGGCGACGTCCTGTTCCAGGGCATCACGCACATCGGCCCGGCCGTGAGCGTCATCTTCACGCTGCCGTTCATCGTCTCCTACGCGGGCGCGGCCGCCCCCATCGCGCTCATCGGCGCCGTGATCATCATGCTGTTCATCGCCAACACCGTGTCGGAGTTCAGCAAGTACATGCCGTCCACGGGCGGCTACTACTCGTTCGTCCGGCGCGGGCTCGGCCCGCGGTGGGGGTTCCTCACCGGGTGGAGCTACTTCGCCTATGACCCGCTGGGACCTCCCGCCGTGCTCGGGTTCATGGGCTACCTGGCCGAGAACGTGCTGAAGTCCGGCACCGGAGTGGACATCCCGTGGTGGGTGTTCGCCCTGGCCGGGCTGGCGCTGACCTGGGTGCTGATCTACCGCGGCATCGCGATCTCGACGAAGACCGCGGTCCTGCTCGGGTCGCTGGAACTGCTGATCATGGTGGCGCTCTCGATCACCCTCCTGATCTCGCCCGCGCACAGCTACGACTGGACCGCGCCCTTCAACTTGTCCAACTCGCTCCAGGGCATTCACGGGATCTTGTACGGGATCGTGTTCTCTATCCTGGCGCTGAGCGGGTTCGAATCGGTGGCGCCACTGGCTCGCGAGACCCACGATCCCCGCCGCCTGCTGCCGCGGGCGATCTTCGGATCGATCATCCTGGTCGGCGTGTTCTTCGTGTTCGCGGGCTACGCCGGCATCGTCGGATGGGGCGTCGACCAGGCGAAAGACTTCGCTACCAACGCCAACCCGTTCTACGTGATGGCCCGGCGAGTCTGGGGGCTGGGCTGGATCTTCGTGTTCGTCGCCATCATTAACAGCGTGGTGGCGATCTCGATCGCCGCCAGCAACGCGGTCACCCGGGTGTGGTACGGCATGGGCTCGGTCGGCGTGCTGCCCAAGGACCTGGCCAAGATCCAGCCCCAGTTCAAGACCCCGAGCAACGCCGTTCACCTGCAGATCGGGGTGTCGGTGGTGCTCACCATCGCGGTCGGCCTGTGGGTCGGCTCGGCCGACATCTACGGGTTCCTCGGTGACATCATCACCGTCGCCATCGTGATCATGTACGGGCTGGCCAACATCGCGCTGTTCTTCTACATGCGCCGCGAGCAGGCCGAGCACTTCCGGTGGTGGCGGCACGGGCTGCTCCCCCTGGTCGGCACGCTGCTGTTGCTGCCGGTGATCTGGGTGACGTTCATTCCGCTGCCGGCCTACCCCTTCGACCTGGTGCCGTACCTGGTGGTGGCCTGGATGATCATCGGCGCCGGCGTCATGTTCTGGATGGAGAGGCGCAAGTCGTCGAGCGTGATGGCGATGGACGAGGCGTTCAAGACCATGGACGCCGACTTCGACCCGACGATCCTGTGACGAGCCGACTAGTGACCGTCGGCCACCCCGGCCGCGGCAGGGCTGGAAAGGCGGAATTACATGCAGCAGGCTGTCGCCATCGTGACCGGGGCTGCGTCCGGCATCGGGCGGGGCATCGCCGGTTACCTGGCCGAGCAGGGCGTGTCGGTGGTCGTGGCGGACGTTCGCGACGACGACGGGGAAGGCGCGGCGCAGGAACTGGTCGAGAAGGGCGCGAACGCGCTGTACGTGCACACCGACGTGACCAGGAAGGCCGAGGTGGAGGCGCTCGTCGCCGCCGCGGCGGAGCGGTTCGGCCGGCTGGACTACCTGGTCAACAACGCCGGCGTGGTCACCATGACGCCCTTCCTGGAGCTGCCCGAGGAGGAGTGGGACCGCGTTGTCGACATCGACCTGAAGGGCCAGTTTCTCTGCGCCCAGGCGTTCGCCAGGGAGGTGATCCGTCAGCAGCACGGCGGGGCGATCGTCAACATCGGCACGGTGGAAAGTGAGGTCGTCTCGGCCAGCGGTGAACACTGCCAGGTCCACTACAGCGCCGCGAAGGGCGGTGTCAAGATGCTCACCAAGGGCATCGCGTTCGAGCTGGCGCCGCACAACATCAGGGTGAACGGCATCAACCCGGGCACTGTCCAGACCGGCTTCGCGGGAGACATAGCCGGTTCTCCGCAGGTCATGGAACACCTCATGCGGCGAGCGCTGATCAAGCGCGTCGGGCAGCCGGTCGACATTGCCCGCGTGGCGTGGTTCCTGCTGAGCGATGACGCCGCCTACATGACGGGGACGATGGTCAACGTCGACGGCGGCTGGCTGGTCCAATGAGAAGTCCCCCGCCGAGGTCGCGCGATGAGCTGCTAGCGCGGATGGACGACGACGGTGTCACTCGCCTGCAGCTGGAGTTCACGGACTTCATCGGCGTCTCTCGCTGCCGGCTCGTCACCCGCGAGGTTCTGGCCCGCGACGGCCTGCCCAACTTCCCGTGGGTCAACATCGCCCACGACGTCAGCGACGGTGAGCCGGATCCCGAGAACATGGGTCCCGGCAGCTCGACGTTCTGGCTCAACCCGGACCCGGTCACGTACGCGCCGCTGCCCTTCGTTCCCGGCGTGGCCTCGGTGCAGTGCACGTTGCTGAACGCCGACGGCTCCCGATACGCGGGATGCGCCCGCTCCCTCGTGGCGGACTACGCCGGCCGTCTCGAATCCGAAGGCTTCGCGGTGGCCATGGCATTCGAGCCGGAAGGCTCCGTGCTCCGGCAGGAACCGGACGGCCGCTGGGTGTACGCCAGCGACACGCCGATCTTCAGCCCGGCCAGGATCGCGGAGCTGAGCGCATTCGTGGACCTCGTGATCGAGTACGCGCAGGCCATGGGCGTGCCGATCGAGAAGGTGTCCGCTGAGGCCGGGGGCACCATGGAGTTCAACACGCCTCCCTCCGCCCCCGTCGCCGCCTGCGACCGGCTGCTGCAGTTCCGGGCCGCGTTCAAGGCCGCCGCCCGGCAGTGCGGCTACCTGGGGACGCTGGTGCCCCGCGCCGTCACCGACGGCCCGATCTGCGGGATCCACCTGCACCTGTCGATGTCCCAGGCGGACGGCGGGGGCGACGCCCTGGTCGACGCGGGCACGGGCGGCTGGAGCGGCACTGGCCGCCACGTCCTCTCCGGCCTGATCACCCATGCCGCTGCCGTGACCGCGGCCGGGTCGAGTTCGGTGAACTCGTTCAAGCGCCTGGTGCCGGAAAGCAGCTGGGCACCCGCGTACGCCAGCTGGGGGTTCGGAAATCGCTCCTGCCTCGTCCGGGTCGTCGACGACCCTCCGTTCCTAACTGGGCAGCAGCAGGCCCAGGGCGTCCGCAGGCTGGAGGTGCGCTGCGCGGACGGCACCTGCAACCCGTACGTCTTCGCCGTTTCCGTCCTGGCCGCCATGCTCGCCGGCCTGAGCGAGCACTACCCGCTGGCCGAGGGCAGCAACGTCGACTGGGGCCGGACCCGCCCGGCCGGCGAGGACCCGGCCCCGCTGCCGCGGACGGTTGACGAGGCGCTGCTCGCCCTGAACAGCGACAAGGTCATCACCAGCGCCCTGGGCGACGTCCTCGTGCGCGGCATCACCCGCGCCCGGACGGCGGAACGTCGCGCCTTCCAGAGCATCGTCACCACCTGGGAGCAAGATCACCTCTTCCCCCGGTACTGAGAACAGGAGTTGACGACATGAGCCAGAGAATCAGCCTCGACAGTGCCGACAGCCAGGACGACGCCGCCCAGATTGAGCAATTCGGATATCGCCAGACCTTGCGGCGAAGCATGGGCTGGTTCTCCAGCTTCGCCGTCTCGTTCTCCTTCATCTCGATCACCACCGGCATCTTCGCGAACTACGGGTTCGGGATCGACCACGGCGGCTCGCGGTTCATCTGGACCTGGATCCTCGTCGGGGTCGGGCAGACCCTCGTGGCCATCTGCCTGGCCAACCTGGCTCCCCGGGTGCCGCTCACCGGCGCCATGTACAACTGGGGCGACAAGCTGATGGGCCGCAGCTTCGGGTGGTTCACCGGCTGGTTCGTCCTGGCCGGCTACCTGGCCGGGTACGCCGGGGTGGCCTACGCGTTCTCGAGCTACTTCGCCCCGTACGTGGGCATCGGCTCCAGCCAGGAAGCCATCGTCCTCACCACGGTCGTGCTCATCCTGATCGTGGCTCTCATCAACATCGCCGGCATGGCGTGGGCCAGCCGGGTCAACAACATCTCGGTGGTGACCGAGATCATCGGCATCACGCTGGTGGGCATCGGGCTGCTCATCTACGTCCTGGTGGCCGGCAAGACGCACCCCGGTGTCCTCGGCTCGAACGTCGGCCTGTCCGCCACCGGCACCCCGGTCCACACCGGGTTCAGCGGCCTGGCCGTCTCCCTGCTCATGGGGGCCTACACGCTGATCGGCTTCGAGTGCGCCGCCGACCTCTCCGAGGAGACGAAGGGGGCGATCCACCGGGTCCCCCGCTCGATCATCTCGTCCGTGGTGATCTCGGCCGTCCTGGGCTTCTTCGTCTTGCTCGGCTTCACGCTGGCGATTCCCAACCTGCATGCGGTCGAGTCCAGCGGCACCCCGCTCCTGGTCATCATGCAGTACTACCTCGGCTCGGTGGTGACCAAGATAGCGATGACCATGGTGTTCATCTCGATCTTCGCCTGCACGCTCATGAACACGGCGACGCCGGCCCGGCAGCTGTTCGCCATCGCCCGCGACGGGAAGATCCCGCCGCGGGACGGGCTCGTACGGGTGTCCCGCACGGTCAGGAGCCCGTACGTGGTCATCATCGTCGTCTCCGTGATCGCCATCCTGTTCACCCTGATCGCCAAGGTCGAGGCCGTCATCACGAGCGTGTCCTCGGTAGCGATCTACCTCGGGTACGGGCTCGTGATCATCGCCGGGATGATCAACCGGCGCGGGTTGCGGAACCCGCCCGGCACGTTCACCCTCAAGCGCTGGCACATCCCGACCTCCGTCGCGGCCCTCGTCTGGCTGGCGATCGCCATCGTCGCCCTGACGCTGCCGGCGGCTGGCCATAACGCCTTCTACGTGTTCGTGGGCGTCGCCATTCTCGGCACGCTCTGGTATTACGCGTGGGTGCGGCGGCTGCCCGAAGGCCAGCAGGCGGTGGCCGCCGCGGACCGGCTGCCCGGCGGCCCCGCCGAAGGAACGGGACTGGCTTCGGCCGACAACCCAGATCCCGACATTTAACAAAGGACGGCTGACGCGGCCACGCATGACGCGACCGGCCGCCGCACCGGACGACGGGTTCCGGGCGTGATGAAAAGGAGAACGGATGGCCATCCTGCCCGACCGCCTGGTGATGCGGCCGATCACCCCGCCGGAGGTGCCCGCGTTCGCGGACCGGGTGGAGCGCACCTTCGGCGGGTCGCGGCTGACCGACGGCGAGATCATCAACCGGCAGGGCGTCCTGGAGCCTCCCCGGACGCTGGCCGTGTTCGACCGGGACGAGCTCATCGCCACGCTCGCCGTGCACAGCCTGGCCATGTCCGTGCCCGGTGGCGAGCTCCCGGTCGGCGGCGTCAACCACGTCGCCGTCCGGGCCGACTACCGCCGCCGCGGCCTGATGACCGCCATGATGATGGCCGCGCTGGAGGACATCCGTGACCGGGGCGAGGCCGTGTCGGCGCTGTGGCCATCGGAGGCGCAGATCTACGGCCGGTTCGGGTACGGCCTGGCCAGCCGGCACGCCAGCCTGCTGATCGACGGCCAGCCCGGCACCGCCGGCACGCCATCGCCCGGCGAGATCCGGCTGATCCCCGACGCGAGAACGGCCGACACGGCCGTGCTCGATCGCCTCTACCGGTCCTGGCATGCAACCCGGCCGGGGTCAATCGCCCGGTCCGCCGAGCGCTGGCGCCAGCGGCTGCTCCCCCGGGATGACGGCCGGGGGGGCAGCGCCGACGTGGTGTGCCTGCTGCATCTCGACCGGCCGGCGAGCGGAGAGGAGGTCGACGGCTACGCCCTCTACACGACGCGGACCCAGTGGTCACAAGGGCAGCTGCCGAAGGGTACGACAGTGGTGCTGGAGGTCTGCGCCCAGACCGGCCGCGCGCTCGCCGCCTTGTGGAACCACCTGCTGTCGGTCGACATGATGGCCAGGACCGTCGCCCCGATGATCCCGGTCGACGACCCGGGCATCTGGACGTTGCGGGACCCCCGGCAGTGGCAGACCCACGTGACCGACAACGTGTGGACCCGCCTGATCGACGTGCCGGCCGCGCTGCGGGCGAGGACCTACGCCCGGGACGTCGATGTCGTGCTCGAGGTGCGGGACGACCTGCTCCCGGACAACGCGCGCAGGTACCGGCTCGGCGGCGACGCCACCGGGGCGTCATGTGACCCGACCACCGCGCCGGCCGACCTCAAGGTGACCGCCGCCCAGCTCGGCGCGGCCTACCTGGGCGGCACCAGCCTGGCCGGCTTCGCGCTGGCCGACGGCCTCGAGGAACAGCGGCGCGGGGCGCTGCACGCGGTGGCGACCGCCTTCTCGGCACCGCTCGCACCCTGCTGTATTGACCCGTTCTAAGCCCACGAGCGGCCCGCAAGGCCCGCGACCAGGAAAGGACCAGCAACGCGATGGCTGCCGTGCCGAAGATCGCTGTCATAGGCCTCGGGATCTGGGGCCGGAACCACGCCCTGTCGTACGCCGACTACGACCGCTGCGAGCTCACCCTGGTCTGCGACGCCGACCGGGAACGGGCCCGCGAGGTGGGCGAGAACCTCGGCGTCCAGTGGACGGACAACGTCGCCGACGTGGCCGCGTCGGACGTCGACGGGGTCAGCATCGCCACCCCCGACCACCTGCACGCCGCGGTGACGATCGAGATGCTGAACGCCGGCAAGCACGTCTTCGTGGAGAAACCACTGGCGACGAGCGTGGCAGAGGCCCAGCAGCTGGTAGCGGCGGCCGACCAGTCAGGCCGGATCGCCCTGGTGGACTTTCAGAACCGCTGGAATCCGGCCTTCATGGGGATCAAGGACTCGGTATCGAACGGGCAGCTGGGGTCGCCGGTCATGGGGTACGCGCGCCTCAGCGACTCGATCGCCGTCGCGGAGTCCTGGCTCAGCTGGGCCGGCCAGTCCGGGCCGGAGTGGTTCCTGTTCCCGCACACCATCGACATCGCCCGCTGGATCCTCGGGCAGGAGCCGGTATCGGTGTACGCGCTGGGCAAGCGGGGCATCCTGTCCAGTCGCGGCATCGACTGCTGGGACGCGATCCAGGCGCTCGTGGAGTTCGAGTCGTGCTTCTTCACCTTTGAGACCTCCTGGGTGGTCCCGGCCGGATCCCCCAGCG
The DNA here is from genome assembly GCA_963730265.1 of uncultured Actinomycetota bacterium. Taxonomy (GTDB): domain Bacteria; phylum Actinomycetota; class Actinomycetes; order Streptosporangiales; family Streptosporangiaceae; genus DASUBV01. The sequence continues at coordinate 274,549 of CAVSRG010000009.1, read as the reverse complement.
TGGTGGACTCGCGCTTCGTTCTTTACGGCGAGTCGGGCAAGATCGACTATGACTGGACGTACAACGGCCTCACCTACGTCCGCGATCGGCTCGAGTACCCGTGGATACCGATAGGCACGCGGGACCGCTACGGGCACCTCACCCATTTCGTGTACCAGCCGATGCGGCATTTCGCCGACTGCCTGGCCGGGACCGCCGTCCCGGAGACGAGCTTCCATGACGGCCTCCGCAACGTCGTCGTCATCGATGCCATCCGGCGGAGCCTGGCCGAGAAACGCCCGATTCAACTGCCCTGAAGCGGTGGCAAGGAGGTAGGCATTCATGGATGGCGATCGCGCTGCCGCTCAGCTCACCCAGCATGACCTGCTAATCGGCGGCCGGTGGCAGGCGGCCGCGGCGGATGACCGGTACCGGGCGGCCAGTCCCGCGACCGGTGCTGAGATCGCGGACCTGGCCGCGGCCGGAAGCCGACAGCGGGATCGGCCGGCTCGGCGGCCGGCACGCGCTTGAAGCCCTGACGGAGATCCGCTCCATAGCCATCGACGTGACCGGCTGAACGGCACATAACCAGGTGATCGGTACGTACACGCCCTGACGATGAAGGTGTTCACGGTGGGTCTGCGCGCGGGTCGCGGGGAGAAAAGAACTTGTGATGACGCGACCCCGGCACCACCTCCGGTACAAGATCCTTTATCGAAGCGTCAGGGAGTTCGAACTCATGCGCTGGGCCCTGGGCTTCGCTGCCCTGGCCATCCTGACCGTGATCCCGCTGCTGATCCTCGTCGCCGCCGCCAGCCCGGCCCCGAACCGCGGCGTGGCCGGGTGGGTGGTCTACGGCATGGGCCTGACCGGATCCTCCGCCGACGCGGTGACACGGCTCTTCTCAGCGCCCGCCCGGGTGCTGGGCACGACGAGCGTGTTCAGTGCCTTGGTGCTGGGCGTCTCCGGGGTGGCGTTCGCCAGCACCGTGCAGGCCGGATTCGAGAGGATCTGGGGCCTTCCCACCGGGCCATGGCACAAGGTCTGGCGTCAGGCGGTGTGGCTAGGCGCCCTCGTCGCCTACATCTACGCGGCGGCGACCGTCGGCTCGGTGACGAACGGCGGGCTGGCCGAGACGGCGGGGCGGGTGGCAGTGGCGGTGGTGCTCGGCATCGCCTTCTTCTGGTGGGGGCTGCGCTTCCTGATCGGCGGCCGGGTCAGCTATCTGGCGGCGATGCCGGGCGCGGTGGCGACGATAGTAGGCCTGGCTGGCCTGCGGGCCTTCTCCGGCCTGGTCTTCGAGCCGCTCATCGTCAGGAACGCGGTCAGCTACGGCGCGCTGGGTACCGTCCTGATCGTGCAATCGTGGCTGATCGGCGTCGGCTGGGTCGTCTACGCCGGCCAGCTGTTCGGCCGCTGGTTCCACGACTCCTGGCTGCAGGGCTGGGTGCAACGCCGCCGGGACCACACGGAGTCGGGCGGCGAGGAGGACGAACAGCGCCCCGGCAGTCGAGGACCCAGTTGCGGCTAGCGGTCGGGGAGCGCGGCAAGAACCAGCTCGGCGACCGCGGCCATCCCGGCCGTGGTCGGGTGGTACGGCGCGCCGCCGCGCAGCGACAGGTGGAAGCGGCGGGTCCACGGCACCGCGGACCAGGCATGATGATCGGCGGAGGCAGCTGAGGCGGCGACATACTCCCACCCGGGATTTGCCCCCGCGGCGACCTGCATCGTGGCCGCCAGCCGGGCGGCGATGGCTCGTCCCCAGGCCGAGATGTCTGACGGCGGCGGGCCAGGATGGTAGCCGTCCGGCAGGATCGTCAGGTAGTCGACCAAGAGAACCCGGCACGCCGGAGCGCGATCGCGCAGCGGCCCGATCGTCGCGAGGTTGCCCCAGCTGGGCGAAGCGCCCTCCGTCGCTCGGGTCCCCGAACCCGCCGATGTGTGCCCTGACGCGCGGCCATGCCCGCAGCGGCCAGGGCAGGCTGGCCAGGGTGAGCCGGGGCAGGTAGCCGACATCGTTGCCGCCCGCGGTGATGGTGACCAGGCTCGTCGCAGGCGTTACGGCTTCGAGCTGAGCAGGCTGCCCGGTGGCAGAGGGCCCAGTATGTCTGGTAGTCGCGCCCGAGAAGGTGACGTCATGCAGGTCGAGGCTGAGCGCCTGGGCGACAAGGTGCGCATAGTTGCCGGTCGACCGGCCGGCCCGGCGCGGGCTTCCGGGAACGCGCGATGGAAGGCCTGGTCCGGCCGCGAATGAGCTCCCCATCGCCACGTAGCGGCTCCCGGCCAGAATCGACATCTCGTTCTCCCCTGCTCAGCGGCCGCCGACCACGAGGAGGCTATAGGTGACGCAGAAGCTGACGCGCCCTGGTCCGGCCAACGCGAGCCGGGCCAGCGCCTGACCGTCCGGCGGGAGACCGCCGCGCTGCGGATGGGACTACAGGTGGACCGGGCCGCTGGCGTTGATGAGCTGCTGGAAGGCCGTCGGGGGCGCCTTCTGGCTGCACTTGCCGTTCTTCTTGGCGCCGACGCCCAGGATGCTCAGCCGGTACGTGCCATGCCCGCTGATCCCCTGGTACTTGCCGGTGCCGTCGCTGATCTTGTAGGTGCCGTGCAGCCGGATCGTCATCAGGCACGTGGTGCGGGTCGAACTTCTGGGTACCCGTGCCGTTCGAGTGCGCGATCTTGAATGACCCATTGCCGAACTTCACGGTGTCGCTCTTGTTGCCCTGGACGTCGACGCCGCCGGCGGTGAACACGCCAGTCACGACAATGCTGGCCTTGTTCGACGTGGCCGAGGTCGACATGAGCTGGAGATGCTCGGTGCCCGAGGCCGCCGCGGTGGGGCTGGCCAGGGCGGCTCCCCCGCCGAGCATCGCCATCGTGGCGGCCGAGAGCGCGACGGCCCCCAGCGCCCCGGCTGCCCTCGTCCTGAACTGCGTGTGCGTGGTGGACCTCATGACTGTTCCCTCCGTGGTTGCGGCGCCCGGTGGTGAGGGCGCCTGCGTGCCGGGGGCGCGATCGGCGCAGAAACTGCGCCACCCCGTCTCGCTCCCCGTCATCGCGTAATCGCGACAAACGAGAAGGTAGGCCGCGAGCGGGCGGGCCGGCCTCCGGAAATTACGGAACTTCGATACGGGGGCCGGCCGGACCTGCCGTACCGGCCACGGCCGGCAGCCGGGCGGCGCAGCTCGGCCCGCGAGCGCAAGCCCAGCTTCCGGTAGATCGCGGTGAGGTGGCTTTCCACCGTGCGCTCGCTGAGGAACAAGGCGCACGCCACGTCCCGGCTGCGGGCGCCCTGGGCGACCAGCATGGCCACCCGCGTCTCCTGCGGGGTGAGCCGGGCGCGGTGGGCCTCCGGCGCGGCGGGCCGCCCGCCGCAGGCGCGCAGCTCGTCGGCGACCCTGGCGGACCACCGGCTGGCACCCGCCGCCTCGAACATGTCGCTGGCCCGGCTCAGCGCGGCGCGGGCGTCCCGGCGCTGGCCGGCGCGGCGCAGCCCGGCGCCCAGCACCAGCCAGGCCCGCGCGCTGTCCAGCCGGGCCGCCCCGTCGTCGGCCGCCAGCGCCCGGCGGAGGTCATCGGCGCTGGCCGTGCCGAGCAGCGTGCGGCAGCGCACCGCGGCCAGCTGAGCCCACCGCCGCCCGCACCGCTGGCTCGCTCGGCGAGCCAGTCGCACAGCGCCGCGGCGGCCTGGCCGTGCCCGCAGGCCAGGTGAGCCTCGATCAGATCGGCCACGCACGGGATCGGTGCCGGGTCCATCAGGCCGCCCGCCAGCACCAGGCCAATCGCCGGCTTCAGCCGCCGCTCGGCCTCCTCCGGCCGGTCCGCGGCCAGCGCGGCGCCGCCCAGCGCGGCCGCCGTCGCCACCCGGATCTCGGCCACCCCGAAACTGCGATCGGCGACGATCCGCAGCGCCTGCGCGGCGTGCGCCCGCGCCTGCACCTCCTCACCGAGCGCGGCCTCGGCCGCCGCGATCTCATACAGCGCCTCGGCCTGCTGCATCGGCTCGCCGAGCTGCTCGGCCAGCGCCAGCCCCTCGGCCGCGGCCGAGTAGGCAGCGGTCAGCCGGCCCATCCGGCGTTCCAGCTCGGCGGTGCCGATGAGCGCGTGGCCCAGCATCCACAGCCCGTCGCTGGCTCGCATCTCGGCGGTGGCGACCTCCAGCAGCTGCCGGGCCTCGGTGTAGCGCTCCAGCCACCACAGCGGCTGCGCGAACATGATCATCCCCGTGATGTTGCCGGCCGCGGTGACCGCGGCGACCGCCTGGTCGGCCAGGTCCGTTGCGGCGCTGGTGCGGCCCGCCATGACCAGGACGTGCGCGACCCGGAACGACACCTCGAACGGCTCGACGCGGTGCCCGGTGAGGTCCCAGGCCCGGTCGGCTATCGGCAGCGCCGCCGCGACCTGGTAGTCGGTGATCAGCCCGGCCAGCTCGAACGAGTACAGCCGGGCGGCGCGAGCCGGGGCGACCGGCTCCACCCGCCGGGTTGCCGCGGGCAGGCCCGGCGATCGTCGGCCCTCCCGCCAGAACGCCAGCTGGGCCAGCTCATGCTCGGCATCGGCCAGCACCAGCGGGTCGTCACTGCGGGCGGTAACCTCGCGCAGCAGCGCGCGCGCGTGGTCATGGACGCCCGCCAGCAGCGCTGCCGTGCCCGCCGCGAGCAGCCGCGCTATCCCGACTTCCGGGTCAGGGCTCAGCCGCGCCGCCCGCTCCAGGGCCCGGGCCTCGGCCGCGTGGCCGCCCCGGCGCCGGGCGAGCACCGCGGTGCGCTCCAACGCGGCTGCGACCTGCTCGTCCGGTGCGGTCGCGGCCAGCGCCCGATGCCAGGCGGCGCGCTCGGGCTGCGCCGGAGCCAGGGCCTCGGCCAGCGCCAGGTGCGCGGCCCGAAGGTCGGCAGCCGGCGCCGCCTGATAGACCGCCGAGCGCACCAGCGGGTGCCGGAACGACACCTGTCCGTCTCGGACGAACACCAGACCGGCGTCCACCGCCGGATCCAGCGCGTGCGATGACCCCGCCACCGCCGCGAGCGCCGTGGCGATGTCGCTCAGCGCGCTCGTGTCCGCGGTGGCCAGCACGACCAGCGCGTCCCTGGCCGGCCGAGGCAGCGCGGCGGCCTGCGCGCCGAACGCCCGCTCCAGCCGCTCGCTCACCCGGTACGGCCCGGCGGGCAGCAGCCCGCGCTGGCCCGGCGCGCGGTCGGCCAGCCGGGCGAACTCCTCCAGCGCCAGCGGGTACCCCTCCGCTGCCGCCACGACGTCGGCCAGCTCCGACGGGCCGAGATCGGGGGCCGCCAGCGTGGCCACCTCGCGGGCCACACCCTCGGGCAGCGGCTCCAGCGCCATCGCGGGCAGCCACGCCGCGTCGAACCTGCTGCCCATCCCCGACCGGACCGCGAACACGAAGCCGACCGGCAGGCCGGCCAGCCGGGCGAGCGGCGAACAGCAGCGCGTCTGCCGACGCCGCATCCAGCCACTGCGCGTCGTCGACCAGGCACAGCCGCCGCGACGACTCGGCGCCGGCCGCCAGGAACGAGGTCACCGCGATGAACACGGCCAGCCTGCCGTGGTCGGCGCCCTCCTCGAGGGCCAGAACCGACCGCATGACCTGGCGCTGCCGAGGGGCAGCGCGGCCAGGCTGGCCAGCAGCGGCTGAGCCAGCTCCGAAAGGCCGGAGAACGCGACCTCTGACTCCGACGGCGTGCCGCAGACCCGCAGCACCTGCCCGGCACCCGGCCGCCCGGCCAGCTCATCGAGCAGCGCCGACTTGCCGACACCCGGCTCGCCGCGCATGACGACCGCGAACCCCCGGCCGCCGGACAAGCCAGACAGCAGGGCATCCAGCCGCCCCAGCTCCGCGTCCCGGCCAAGCACCATTCTGACAAGCCCTGTCCCGGTCCAGTCACGGCAAACGCCATGACCAGCGTTAAGTGTGACAATCGTGGCGAACAAGGGTCAAGCAATGTCGCGCAGGCCCGAAACCAGCCGACGCGGACCGGCACGGTGCGGCGCCGGGCCGAGATCAGCCTGTGAAACCTCGGCGTCCATCGCTGAGAGGAAGGCGCCTATCGCGTCGGCGACTGCGCCGGAGGCCCGCCTGGGCAGGTGATGGCCCGCGCCGTTGATCAGCTGGAGGCGAGCGTGCGGCAGCAACTGCGCCCGGCAGCGAGCGGTCACGACGGGGACCAGCCTGTCCCGCGGGTCGGCCAGGACGAGCACCGGCACCTCGACCGCCGGGAGGGCACGTTCCAGCTCGTCGAGCTCGCGCAGCAGGGCGCGCTGCTCGGCGAGGAACGTGCGCCAGAGCGCTCCGCCGCCGTTATCTTTATAGGCCCACACCTGCCAGTTCACGTGCTCGTCCGGGCGCACAGTCCGGCCAGCCCAGCGCCGCTCCACGGCGAGCCGGGCACGTGCGATCCAGGGTGTCAGCCGCCACGCCGCCAGGGCGCACAGTGGCCCGATCGCGGGTGCGGCCAGGATTTTGTCCCACGCGTTCGCGCATCCCGGTCCGACGCTCGCGAGCAGAACCACCGCCTCCACTCGCTCCGGGGCCAGGCTCGCCGCCGACATGGCGACTCCGCCTCCGAACGAATGTCCGACCAGCACGGCGCGATCGATGCCCCGCGCGTCCAGGTCATCGATGACAGCACGGGCATTGGCCGCGAAACCGCCGGGCGGAAGCTGACTGGAGCCGTATCCGGGCCGGTCTGGCGCGACTGCGTGGAGCCGCGCAGGCAGCCGTTCGGCAACCTGGTGCCAGTCGGCCAGGCGAGCCTGGCTGGCCGTGCAGCAGGACCAGCTCGTGACTGCCGAGCGCGGCCGACGGGTCAATGCTCTCGGATGGCTGGCAGCGCAGCGTGGTGGCGTTCCGACCGGGCTGGCGCCGCCGGAGCCACCAGAAAACCAGCCAGCCCGAGAGTGCGACCAGCCAGAAGCTGGCCAGGCGGTAGAGCAGCACCGCGGCCAGCGCCTGGCTGGCGCGCAAGCCGGTGGCGACGAGGGCGAGGCTCAGCGTCCCCTCGGCCACTCCAAGGCCGCCGGGCGTGATGTTGAGGCTCTGCGCGGCGACTCCCGAGCTGTAGACAAGCAAAAGATCATTCCAGGGAACAGGGCCGCCCGCCGCGCGGATGCTCACGACGAGCACCGCCGCGTCAGCGAGCCAGTTGACGACGCCCAGGCCGGTCACCGTCATCCAGCCGGACGGGGCCAGGTGGAGCGAGCCCAGCCGTTCAGCCCAGGCCCTGATGGTCGCGGAGGGGTCCTCGGCCTGCCGGCGCCGCAGCCGGGTCACGTGCCGCAGCGCCCAGGTCGCTGGCCGTTCCAGCCCGTCACGCAGCTGTGGTCGGCGCGCGGCTGCTCCGAGGGCGAGCAAAGCGGCGACTGCGAGCACGCCGCCGGACACGGCGAAGCCGGATACCAGGGCGCTACCGGACGCCAGGCCACCACCGACTATGACCAGGGCGCCCGCGGCCACGGAGACCACCCCGCCAGCCAGCAGGGACCATCCGGCGAGCGGAGCGTCGGCTCCCTGGCGCGTGAAGCGGCGGAAGGTGAAGGCCGTCGCGAGTTCCGGCCCGGCCACGGGGATCGAGACTGACAGCGCATTGGCGGCCAAGGATGTGGCCAGCATCGACCGGATACCGACTCTGGCGCCGCCGGTCGCGAGCAGTCGGCGCAGCATGAAGGCGAATGCGGCCATGGACGCCGCCTCCGCCGCGATGGCGGCGGGAATCCAGAGCCAGTGCAGATGGCCCAGGACCGTGAACGACGCGGCTATCGAGGCTCGCTCGATAACCGCCGCGGCGCCCAGGGCCGCCACGGCGAGTGTGGCCGCGGCGGCCCTGGCCGCGCGCCGGCGGCCCGTGTCAGCTGATGCGCTTCGGGTGAGTGTCATGTTGGTCGGCAGGCACAGGACCCGCTCAGTAGCCGTATCCGCGGGACGGGGCGGCGGGCGCGGTCGACCCCGCCGACGTGGTGATCGAGGCGATGCCGGGCGTAGCCACGAAGAAGTTCTGAACGCCCTGGCCGGTCACCTGGCCGGGATGGTCGTCAGCGAACGTGTACAGCGGGTGGCCGTTGTAGGTGACCTGCTGGCCGTTTACGTCCTTGAGCACGGCGACCTTGCCCGTCACTCTGGCGCCCGCGACAGCGGCCGAGGTCAGCGGCGGCCACAGCCGGGCCAGCCCGCCGGTGACCAGCGACCTCGTCGCGGTGTCGGGCCGGTAGATGTACAGCGGCAGGCCCTCACGGTTGACCAGGATGGTCTCGGTCTTGCCTGCGACGGTCACCGAGGCGGTCCGGACGGTCGCCGACGCGGTGGCCATCGAGGCTGCACTGGCCGCAGTCGAGCCACTTGCCGAGGCGGCCGTGATGCCGCCCGCAGCCGCCAGAGCGGCCAGGCCGGCGCTGGCGATGATGATCCTTGGGCGCTTCATGGTTTTCTCCTTGCTGATGTGAATTGTTGGCGTGAATCATCTATTAAGACGATTAGTAGATCTGTCCGATTCAAGCGGCCGTGACGGCCGCCCGGCCCGGCGGGCTGATCAGCCGGGGTGCCGCTGGCTGAATTCGGGCGTCCGCGGCCGGGCCGTCTCAGGCACGGGCCGCGGTGCCACGCGCCGGGCTTGCGCTCGCGCCTGCCCGGCGGCGAGTACGACGAGCAGGATGAGAATCGCCTCCACGCTGAGCGCGGCAATCCCCAGCGGGCAGCGCCAGTTACCGACGTCGGCGTGGTCGCCGAGGAAGCCGCCGGGGACGGCGCGAGTCAGCAGGTAGCCGCCCATCGCCGAGGCGGCCACGCCGCCGGCCGCCGCCCAGGCCAGCCAGTGCGACCGGGTGATCATGACGCCGCCGGTCACGACCGCGGCCGCGATGATCCCCAGGTAACCGACGCCAACCAGCGGCGTCGGGCCCAGCGTGCCCGGCAGGTCGACCACGTGAATGACCGCCAGCGCGGCCAGCGCCAGCGCGCCTACGGCCCGCGCGATCACATCAGCGCCCTGCGCTGGCTGGGCCGGGCCAAGACGAGCAAGCATGTCGAGTCCTCCTGTCGTCGGACCGCCCCGGCAGGCCTGGCGCCGCACCGGCAGCGGTCGTACCGCTCTCATCTACTAAGACGGATAGGAGATACGGTCTGGTTCAGGAAGACGGAGCCTGCTGAGCGCGACATACGTCACACTGCGCGAGGGTAGCTATTCACCAAGCGTCAGCGGCGCGATGTGACGTGGCCGTGAGTCCTGGGCGAGGAGGGCAGGGCGCCCGCTGGTCAAGCCGGTGATCCTCGGCCATCCGACGTTTCATCGCGAAGCCACCGGTCGAACCATGCCCGCGTGCGCCGGAGCAGGTCGAGCTGGTGATTGCGCTCCGCGAGCCCGTGTCCCTCACGCGGGTAGATGACGAGCTCGTGCTCGGCCCCGTACCAGCTGAGCGCACGGTGGAAGTAGATCGCCTGGCTGACCGGCACGTTGGTGTCGTCCTCGCCGTTCACGATCAGCACCGGGGTGCGGATCTTCGACGCAAACGAGATCGGGCTCACTTGGTCGTGCGGGTGCGGGCCGGTGCCCTCCCAGCCGCAGCTGCCGCTGAGTGCGGCGTCCAGGGTTCCCCCTTCGCCGGTCGCGACGAGCATCCCCCAGTCGCTGATCCCGGCGGCCATCATGGCCGCCTTGAACCGGTCGGTCTGCCCGATCGCCCAGGCGGCCATGAACCCGCCATGGCTGGCACCGCCGATTCCGAGCCGGTCCGGGTCGGCGACCCCCTCGGCGATCAGCAGGTCGATCCCGCTGGTGATGTCGCTCCATTCGCTGCCGCCGACCGAGCGCTGGACCGCCGCCGCGAAATCACGGCCATGACCCACCCCGCCTCGCGGGTTAGGCAGGAACACGGCGTATCCCGCGGTCGCGAGCCACTGTCCCGTCGGATGCGGGGCGAGCATGAACTCGTCGGCGTACCGGGCATCAGGGCCGCCGTGCACCAATGTGATGAGCGGGAACGGGCCGTCCGTCCGGTTGCGGCCGGGCGGCAGTACGAGCAGGCCGTCGAGGCCGAGGCCGTCCGATGCCCGATAGGACAGGCGTTCCTGGCTTCCCCATCTGATCGCGCGCAGGGCAGGCTGGGTGTCACTGAGCCGGATGAGCTGGCCTCCGGGCGGTCCGGCATGGACGTTCACCGGCTCATAGGAGGTACTGGCCAGTGCCGCGATCACCTCGCCGGAACGACACGCGGTGATCGAGTCGGCCAGGCCGTCCCGGGCGGACACGCACCCGAACCGCAGCAGATCAGGGTCGAGCCGGTAGATCGCGGTGTCGAGCCCGTCCGCGAACAAGGCCAGCGGCGGGCCGTCCGCGACCTGCGCCAGCTCCGTCGGGCAGACAGCCATGCCCGCGGTCAGGTCATGATGCACAGCGGCAGCCGCGGAGACGGCGACATCGTAGACGGCGTCGCCGCCGAACGGCTCGGGCATGGCCAGGTAGGCCAGGTGCCAGCAGCCGTCGGCCTGCCACCAGATCGGCGACCGCGCATCGGTCCCGATCCGGCCCAGATCACGGGCCGTCCCTGTCTCCAGATCGACCACATGCAACTCGCTGGTGGTCACGCCCTGATCCTGCTCCGGGCCCGCCCAGCTGATCGCCGCCAGCGCACCCCCGCCCGGGCGCGCCGCCAGCTCCACGACGTGGCGGTGGCCGAGGCCGTCCACCGTGCGCAGCTCGCCCGTGGCCAGGTCAAGCACCCGCAGCCCGCCCCAGCGCAGCTGCTGGCCCCAGACGAACGCGTCGTCGCGCTCGGCGCGCCGGCGCTTGTCCTCCTCGGTCGGCTCGTCCGTGGCCACGACGGCGACCAGCCGGGCATCCGCAAGCGGCCAGGCATCAGAGATCTCGCCGCGCCAGTCCGTCAGGACCTCGGCCTCCCCGCCACCGACCCGGATCCGGTGCAGCTGACGGGAGCCGGTGCGATCTGACAAGAAAAACACCGACGCCGAATCCGGCGCCCAGCGCGGATCAGAATCTGCCGCCGTACCCGCGGTCAGCTTCCACGGCGGTGAGCTGCCGTCAGCAGCGGCCACCCAGAGCGCGCTCATATAACTCTCTCCCCCACGGCCGACGGGAGCGACGACATACGCAACCCAGCAACCATCTGGCGAGATCACCGGCTGCGACGGCACGGCCCCGTCCACCACCAGCTCCGCGGTTAGCTCCGGTGCGTCTTCACTCATGCAACGCGCCTTTCCGGCCAGCATCTGCATATTCAGTAGCAGAGAGCCTGCCACAGCGCCGCGTCACGCCGCGATGGGCCGGTGGCGGGCCCGCCACGCGGCCTCGGCCACGCCCATGGGAGTCGACGCTGGTGCCCGTACTGAGGGCCAGATCTCCTCGGAGATGGCACGCCAGTCAGCGGTGGCGGACAGCTCGCCGAGGATGGCGAACAAGCCCAGGTTGATGCGCTGCAGGAGTACGTAGGACTGAGGGATGGCGATGTACTCAGCGAGCGGGCTGCGCACGTCGAAGAAGCGGCGCACGACTGACGAGGCGTAGTCGCTGGTCATGGTCAGCGGACCCGGCTCGCGGATGGTGTCGTAGAAGACAGCGAGATGCTCGACGATGGCCTCGGTGCTGACCGGCGCGCGCGGGCGCAGGAACCCAGCGCCTTCCAGCGTGCGGCGGAACGCCTCGGGGTCATGCTCGATGCAGATGTCCCGGTTCATCTGCAGCAGTGGCTCCAGTTCGGCCGCCGTGAAGTTCTTGACGAGCCCGAAGTCGAGGAAGGTGACCCGGCCGCCCCGGTGGAACAAGTAATTGCCCGGGTGCGGATCGCCGTTGAACGCGCCGATCTCGTACAGGCTGCGGAAGACGAACCGGTAGATCGTCTCGGCGGCCAGGTCGCGCTCGCGCTGCGGCCAGCTGGCCAGCTCGGCGAAACGCGCTCCGTCCGAAAGCTCGGTGGTCAGTACCCGCCGGGTGGACAGCTCGGTGATGACCGAGGGCACGTGGATGGTCGGATGGTCGCGGTAGTAGGCCGCGAAGCGCTGCTGGCTGGCGGCTTCGCGGCGGTAGTCAAGTTCCTCCAGGACCCGGTCGCGCAGTTCGTTCAGCAGCGCGTCGACGTCCTGGGCCGGGGCGGTGATGCGCAGGATCCGGCGCAGCAGCGCGACGTTGCGCAGGTCCGCCGCCATCGTCTCGGCAATGCCCGGGTACTGCACCTTGACCGCGACGGCCCGGCCGTCGAGGGTGACCGCGCGGTGGACCTGCCCGATCGAGGCAGCGGCTATCGGCTGCGGATCCCAGCGGGCAAAGGCCCGTTCCGGCGGCGCGCCGAGTTCCTCGGCCACGACGGTGGCGGCCAGGTCGGGCCCCATCGGCGGGACGCTGTCCTGCAGGCGGGCCAGGGTGCGGCGGACAGCAGGAGAGAGTCCGTCGTCGACGTAACTGGCCATCTGGCCGACCTTCATCATGACGCCCTTCATTGCTCCGAGGGTGTCGGCCACGTCCTCGGCGGTCTGGAGAGCCAGGTCGGCCCGCAGCGCCTGGCGCTGCTCGCCCGCCGCCGCGTAGAGCCGCGGCGCACCGCTCAGATATCGCAGGCCGCCGCGAGCGAACAGGCGGAACGCCGCCAGGGCCCGGCGGCACCGCAGCCACGACCGATAAGCGAATTTCGGACCGGCCAACCCAGCCATCTCCTCCGGTAGACGGCGACGCGGAAACGTCGCGCTATCTACTAACACGCATAGGAGTCAGCCGCGGTTCAGCTAGCCGGCGGAGGGCATGCCGCGGCGATGCTCGGCCAGGATCGCCAGCCGTTGCAGGATGGCCTGCGGCGGCTCTCCGGTCGCCGCGTGCAGCTCGAGGATCAGCAGCTCAGATATCAGGTGCAGGCCGGCCATGAGATCGCCCAGGCCGTCCGGGTCCTGCGGGACCAGAGCCGGCAGCGCCCACCTCAGCAGCTCAGGAGAATCCAGGCTGGCGGTGAGCAGCCCGATGGTCACCTGCATGGCCGCCGCCACCGATTCCCCGGCCGCAGTCTGGCCGCGGGCGACGACAGGCGTCGCACTGTGCCGGGCGGAGGCGTGGCCGCGGCACCTGCGTGCGCGCCAGCCGCGGAGCCACCGGCCTGGGGAGTTCTTCATGTCTGAGACCGGCCCGCTAGGCGACGCGACCGAGCGCGAGGGCCAGCAGCGCCGGGGCGAGGGCCAGCAGGACCGGAGTCAGCGCGAGCGAGGCGGCCGTCGCCCGCAGCAGCTGGCGCCGGGCCTGGCCCAGTGGCTCGGCGGGTCCAAGCAGCCGGTGAATCCGCTGCACCGAGTCGGTGGCAGAAGCGGCGAGCGCCGGAGCCGGACTGGCTCCGGTGGCGAGAACCACCAGGGCCGTGGCGACCGAGCGCGGATCGCTGGCCCGTGCTGCCGCGTCGTCCGCGTGCATCTCGACCAGCCGTGCTACCTGCGCATCTGCGTCACGCATCAGGGGCAGGAACGGCAGCACCAGGCGGCCGATCCGGGCCAGGGCCCGGAACAGGTGATGGCGGCCGGAGAGGTGAGCTCGCTCGTGCGCCAGTACCGCTTCCAGCTCAGCGGGCTCGAGCGCGCTCAGCGCGCCGGTACTGAGGACCACCATCGGACGCCGGCCGCCAACGCAGTAAGCAACGGGCTCGGAGTACTCCACCAGCACGGCGCCCAGGGAGGGCTCGGGGCGGCCGACGAACCGCGCGGTCTCCGCGTGCAGTTGCGCCTGCTGCCCCGCGGCGCGCAGGTGGGTCATGGCGGTGAGGACGGTCCGGGCCGCGACAGCGCCGGCCAGGGTCAGGCCGACGGCGGCGACGGCGGCACCGCCAGGCGTGCCGTAGGTCTCGCGCAGCCGCAGCACGCAGGCGCCGATCAGGTGGCTGAGGCCGCCACCGAGGGCCGTCGCGTGGACCGCGAGCGTCAGGCCGGCCAGCCCGAGCGCGGCGACCACCGACCATCCGGCGGCCAGGTAGGTGACAATCGCCAGAAGTGGCGCCCGGGCCGTCCAGCGGGCCCGGCCAAGCAGCCTGCTGCCCAGCGTGCCGACGCAGGCCGCGTACCCGACCAGGATCGCCGCGACCGTCACTTCGCCTCGCCGCTCTCCGACTCGCGCAGCGCCAGGTCCAGCGCGTCACGCAGGAGCGCGGCGTCGCCCGGGCGCATCTGGAGAGCGAAATGCGCGAGGGCCCGCGGGCGATCCGCGCTGGTTTCGAGAGCCTCGTTCATCAGCGCCGCCGTATATCCCGACCGGCTTCCCGTCGGCTCGTAGCGCCAGGCCCGGCCGTCCCGTTCGCGCCGCAACCATCCCTTACGGTGCAGATTGTCCATCACCGTCATCACGGTGGTGTACGCGAGATCCCGGTCCCCGCGCAGGTCATCGAGGACCTCACGGACCAGCGCCGGACGGCCCCGTTCCCACAGCCGCTCCATGATCACTGCTTCGAGCTCACCGAATCGTCGCATCCCCTGCTCCCGGACCCTGGCCAGTGGGCGGCGCCCCGCCCCTGTCTACTAACACGCATAGGGTAAGCGCGCGGTTCATGCCGATAACGTGGCGGGCCCAGTTCCTCGGCTGAGCGGCGGCTAACTCGCCGGCTTGCGAACGGCCTGCGTCAACCGCGGCAGCCAGCAAAGCTAGGGCTCCGGAGCGGTTCAGTCGATTTCGACGTCGAAGTCCCAGGAGGCCACGGGCCGAGGCGAGCGCGGGCTCCAGCGCAGGGTACCGCTGCCGGTGGGCAGCACCGCGCGCATGACCAGCGTGACGGTCTGGCCGGCCCGGATCGTCGCGGGCATGCGCCCGCCGCCGCGCTTGGTGATCCGCAGGACGTGCAGGTGGCCGAGCTCGTCCAGGACCGTGAAGTCCGCGCCGCGCAGCGCGATGGGCGCCGACGCCCCGGTGAGCGTGACGTCGAAGGCGCACCGGCTGGTGGCCGGGACCGGGAACTTGCCTTCCTCGGGAACCTGCGGGCCGACCGCGGTCACCGTCACCCGCGCACTCCCCACGTGCACGACGATCGAGTCGCCCTCGATGCCCAGCCTGGGGTGCGCGGAGCTGGCCTGGACCACGCGGCCCACCTTGACCGTGGACTTGGGCAGCCAGCTCGGCAGCCCGCCGTACTTGCCAGCGGCTGACCGGTGCCGAGCCGCGTGCGGCGGGCTGGCCTGCGCCGAACAGCCGGCGGCGCCGACTGCGCAGGCCAGCACCAGGGCGCCGCCAAGAACGCGACCAGCGCGGGAGCGGGGCCGACCGGCCCCGCTCCCGCGCTGAACTGAGGACATCCTCACCTAGCGTTACCGTGACGGTGGTGCCAGGGGCCGCGCGGGTTGTTGAACACGTCCCGGCCGAACGGTGCCAGGCCGGGCTGGGCCGCGTAGCCGATGTGCCCGCGCTGGTCCAGGCCGGGCGAGGCCCAGCGCACGTCGAACAGGTCCTCCATCGTGCGCAGCCAGCTGTAGTGGTTGTAGAAGCGGGTGCTGACGCTGCCCGGCCTGATGAACGGGCTGATCAGAACGCTTCCGGTGTCGCCGCCGCCGGAGGTCGCGCCGGTGGCGGAGAACAGCGGGTCGGTGCTCGGCGACAGCGCACCCAGCGTGACGCCAGCCACCGGCCCGGTCGTGCTCAGCGGCTGGCCCGCGGAGTCGACCAGGGTGAACGACCCAGTGTCCACGAAGCCGCCGTTCTGGTTGGGCTGCGTGGCGGTGACCGGGAAGTCGGTCACCTTGCCGACGAATGCCCCGTCCGGGATCCCGGCGCCGGTCACCGACCGGCCCGTGTCCGTGGCCACGGCGCTGTTGTCGGAGATGGTTGAGGTGCCAGGCGCCGCCGTCGCACCGGCGTCGGCGCGCGGTCCGGGCACGGGGCTGCCGCCGCCGAGCAGGCACGTGCTCGCGGGCTTCGACGGGACCGTCTGGGCGACGCAGTTGGCCGGGCGGTCGATGAACGCGTTGTCACCGGGGCCGGGGTAGAGCTCGTTGCCCTGGGCGTCCCTCTTGAGCGGGGTGTTGGGACCGGTCGGCTCGAAGAACACCTGGCGCCCGAACAGCGTCTCAGCGGCCGAGTCGGACCGGATCGAGGTCTCGGCGTTCGGCGAGACGATCTTCGAGTTGGCGAAGCTGTTGCCGGTGTAGGTGAACGGCGGGAAGGCCTCGTCGAAGGTGATGTCGATCAGGCCGCCCTGCTTGAACGCCTGAGACTGCTCGATCTCGGGGACCACGTGCTCAAGGAACAGGTCCGCGGCGTACAGCCCGCCGGTGAAGTTCACCGGGGCGTTGGGGGTGTTGGGGTCGGCGAAGCCGCCGGACAGGTTGTTGCCATGGCAGACCGCGTCGTGCGCGTCGGAGCAGTTGTTCGGCGAGATCCAGCTGAACGCCGGCGTGGTCCTGGCGCTCTGCAGGTCGTGGTAAAGGCCGTTGGTCGGGTCAAACAGGTTCGCGATGTGCCTGGAGTTGCAGTCACCCGACTGGAGGATCGACTCGAACCACGGGAACGGGAAGTGCTTGGGCACGTACTGGTCGGTCGCGTTCGCGCTGCCCGGGTTGGGCTGGGTGGTCGTCCCGGTCGCGCCCGGCGATGCGAACGGAGCGCCGCAGAACTGGGTTCCGGCGCTGTGCGGAGCGCTGCCGGTGTCGGCGTTGCCCAGATCCTGGGCGTAGCCCTTCCAGCTGACGTGCGCGCGGTCGAACTGGTTGAACAGCGTCGGGACCGACGACGGGTAGACGCAGCCGTTGCTGCCGGGCGCCGCGTTCGGACCCGCGGCCGAGGTCATCTGGCCGAAGTTGGGGTTGGTGCGCAGCGAGCCCTTCATGTTCACCGACCCGGCGAACTTCGTGTAGAAGGGGCAGTCCGCCTGCGTATCGGGCTGCGTCGCCTGGCCGCTGACCAGGGAGACGTAGTTGTCGAGGCTGAAGTGACCGGTGCCGTAGTAGTTCTTCAGCAAGACGCCCTGGCTCGGCAGCGTCTTCCACAGGTAGGTGTTGTTGTTCAGCCCGGTGAAGGAGGCGTCGTAGGACTTGTTCTCGAGGATGATCAGCCACACGTGCTTGATCTTCCCCGGCCTGATCCCGAGGCCGTCATTGCCGACACGGGACGAGTGATGGGCCGCGGACGCGCTCGCCGCGATGGCCGGCACGGCGGCGGCACCGAGCGCGACCGCGCTCACCGCAGCGACCGCGAGGCCGCGCCGCCGCCAGAACGATCTTGAAAATAGGGACATGATGCAGTTGATAGCGAACGCAGGTAAACAGCTCGCAAACGAATTACGGCACGCCAGCGTATTGTGCCTGGCGCTTACCCCCGGCGGGCCGGTCTGAGCGTCGCTGGGCTAGCACGGTCACCAAGCTTGAGAAGGCTGCCAGCCGAGGGCGGGACCGAGACTGGTGGCCATATCGGTGAGGATCTGAACGTAATCTTCGCGGTCGAAGGTGAAGGGCAGGGCAAACGCCACCTCGTCGATCTCCCGGAAAGCGGGGTGAGAGTAGAGACGCTCGGCGATCTGAGCGGAGGTCCCGACAATGTCAGGCGCGAACAGCAAGCGGGCGGGCCCTTGGGGCGCGGCGGTGCGCGGCATCCGCTTCCGGGCGAACTCCTCGTACCGGCGGCGCTGGTCCGGAGACGCGCTGTCGGTGGGGATGACAACCAGCCCCTGGGAGACACGGGCCCGGCGACCTTCGCGATGATGAGCGCGGAACGTCTGGATGTGCGACAGCTGGATGTCGGCGAAGTCCTCGGAGTCCTCCGCCTTGACGACGCTGCTGGTCAGAAAGTTCATGCCATGCTCGCCTGCCCACTGAGCCGATCGCAAGCTGGCACCGCCGTACCACATGCGGCGTCCCAGACCGGGAGCCTGCGGCTGGACCCGGTCGGAGAACACTTCGAAGCCCTCTAGCCCGCTGAAGTCGCTGGCCGGTTCGCCGCGGATGAAGCCCAGCAGCCTGCGCACCCGCTCGTAACTGAAGTCCTCGAGGTCAGCGGCATCGGGGTAGAGCGCGTTCTTGACCTGGTCGTAGTGCATCGGCGGCCCGACGCTGACGCCTGGATTGAGCCGGCCGCCGGACAAGATGTCGACCGTCGCCAGGTCTTCGGCTAGGCGCAGCGGGTTCTCCCATCCCAGGGGAATGACCGCCGTGCCCAGGTGAATGCGGCGGGTACGCTGCGAGGCCGCCGCCAGGACGGCGACTGGCGAGGAAATGCCGAACTGCAGATGCCGATGCCGCACCCACGCGCTGTCAAACCCCAGTTGCTCGCCTAGCTCAATGATCTCAAGCGTCGATTCGTGGCCCAACTCCGGGCTGGCCTCGTCGAACAATCCAATGGTCAAGAAGCCCAGCTTCTGCAGGGGCTCCGAGGCCAGCGGCATGAAATACCTCCACGTCCGCGGCGTTTCCCGGTCGTACCCCGAAGCCGGTCTCGGCAGAGCCGCAGGAGACAAGGATAGGTTCCCGCGGCCCCACGACCGGGCCCGGCGTCAGCATGTAGTCGACGCCGGGCCTAGCCGGTGCAGGTCAGTGCTGTAGCGGTCGGCCCAGGGGAAGCGGCCGGCCGCCGGTGCCCGCGGCAGCGGCGCTGAAGAACAGGTACACGCCGAGTGCGGCGAACACCAGCACCACGTAGCCGCCGGCCTTGAGCAGCCCGCCGGAGGGCACGCCCGCCGCGGACGCCTGCGCAAAAGCGAGGTAGAGCAGCAGCAGAGCGAGATCGACCAGCGCGAACACCCCAGTGAACGCCGATGGCAGCCGCAGGGTCGCCAGGGTCAGCATCACGATGATGATCAGCCAGGTGAGCAGGAACAGCTTCACGGTGGCGAGCGCCGCAGGGGCGGCGATGGCGAACCAGTTGTGGTCCAGGCCGAGCACGAGCACCGCGTAGCTCAGCCAGAAGGTGCCGAAGATTCCGAACACGGCCGCCACCGCGCTCTGGCCGAGCGTCGCGCACCAGATCGTCGCCATCAGCAGGCCCACGGCCGTGGCCGCCAGGATGATGGCCAGGGGGGCGCCCAGGACGCCGGCCGGCACCGCTCCGACCAGCCCCAGGCCGAGCGCCACGGAACCAGCGATGAAGCTTCCCAGGCCGAAGATGGACGGGTCGCCGGCCAGGGGCCCGACGACAGCAGGGGCCGCTGGCGCGGGTTCGCTACCGGCAGCCGGGAGGCTCGACTCGCTAGCAGCAGAGTCAACAGTGGCCATCCGTTCGCTCCTTCGTGTACGAGAGCGCCCCGCATTTACGGGCTCATGCCATCTGTACGCCGAGAGCCGGGCCCGAGTGCTCTCACTTTGAACCACGCATCCTTTGCGGCCTGGCGCCGGCGGCTCGCGCGTCGGATCATGGGGTCGTGCCCGCCGGCCAGCCAGGCGCGGTGCATCCGCACTATTGCCGGCCCGGAAGGAACCAGGTGGATCTCGCCCGCCGTCTGCGTACGGACATCGCCGACCTGCAGCCGGAGATGGTCAAGCTCCGGCACCGGCTGCACCAGCAGCCGGAGATCGGGCTTGACCTGCCCCAGACCCAGCGCGCGGTCCTGGAGGCGCTGGACGGGCTGCCGCTGGAGATCTCGGTCGGCCAGTCCTGCACCTCGGTGACCGCGGTGCTGCGCGGCACGGCGGGCAGCGGCGACTCTGGCGACTCGGCGTCGGCGATCCTGCTGCGGGGCGACATGGACGCGCTGCCGGTCCAGGAAGAGGCCGACGTCGATTACCGCAGCACGATCGACGGCGCGATGCACGCCTGCGGCCATGACCTGCACACCGCCATGCTGGCGGGGGCGGCCCGGGTGCTCAGCGCGCACCGCGACGAGTTGTGCGGCGACGTGGTGTTCATGTTCCAGCCGGGCGAGGAGGGCCTGGACGGCGCCGGCCACATGATCCGCGAGGGCGTGCTCGACGCAGCGGGACCACGGGTTCAGCGCGCGTACGGCGTCCATGTCGCGTCCGGCACGCTGGCCCGCCACCAGTTCACGACGCGGCCAGGGACGCTCATGGCCGCCAGCGACTGGCTATCGGTCACCGTCATCGGGGCGGGCGGACACGGCTCGGCACCGCACCGCGCACAAGATCCGGTGAGCGTCGCGGCCGGGATCATCACCTCGCTGCACGCGATGGTGACCCGGCAGTTCGACATCTTCGATCCCGTGGTCCTGACCGTCGGCAGCTTCCACGCCGGCACCAAGCGCAACATCATTCCCGCCGAGGCGACGTTCGACGCCACCGTGCGCTCGTTCTCTCCGGCGGCCAGGGAAAAGGTCCGGGAAGCCTCGGTCCGGCTGTGCCAGGACTTCGCCGCGGCGCATGGCCTGCGCGCCGAGGTCCGCTACCACCAGGAGTACCCCGTCACTGTCAACGACGCCGCTCAGGCCGAGTTCGCCACCGCCGCCGTCACCGACGTCTTCGGCGCCGACCGGTTCACGCCGATGCCCAACCCGGAGGCCGGCGCCGAGGACTTCTCCCGGGTGCTGGAGCGCGTGCCCGGCTGCTACCTGTTCCTGGGCGCATGCCCAGACGACGACTACGAGTCCGCGGCCGATAATCACAGCGCGTTCGCCCGGTTCGACGACTCCGTGCTGGCCGACGGATGCCTGCTGCACGCGAGCCTGGCCGTGCGATCACTGCAGGCCATCGCCGCGAGCGGGCAGTCACCGGCGGTGGTGTAATGCGCCTCATGGCCGCCTCAGGCGTTCCGGGAGGGGATTGCGCGGACCCCGTCCACCGTCCACAAGCTGACGACCGCAATGGCCGCCGCAACCACCGCCATGCCGAACTCGGCCAGGCTAAAGCGGCGCCGAGAACCGCACGCTAACAGCGCCGGCCAGCCGAAGCCCTGCACCACCGACCAGACATTGTTGCCGACGATCAGCAGGATCAGCACAATGACCCCAAGCACGGCATACAGCATCGGCCACTCCCACCCCAGGCCGAGCCGGCGAAGATCAATCGTTGCGGCCACGCGACGGTCCCGCGCCGCACGAGGCGCGGGACCCCCACGGTCACGCTGGAATGCCAGCGGCATCAACCGGTGTACAGGGACGCGCCGGGGATGCTGTTGACAATGGTCTGCATCGAGGAGAAGAGCACGATCGGGCCGCACGGCGCGATGAAGTAGGACGCCCCGCACTCGATCACGGCATTGTCCCCGCTCTGGATCATCCCTGCCGCACGGACCTGCCCAGACGACGTGTTGACGAGCGACATGACGGGGCCGCCACTGTCGCCTGTCATCGAGGCGATGCCGCCACTCGTCTGTTCGGCCTGGATATTGGAGAAGCTGCCGTAACCGTCGTTCCAGCTCACTGACAGGTTGTTGACCTTAACGTTGCAGTGCTCGCCGGAGTTTCCGCCCTCGGTGCACACCAGGTCATTCATGCCTAGGTTCTCGTAGCCGATGACTTCGGAGTGAGTGGTCGAATTCCAGCCGTGGTTGAACATCCAGAAGAAGCCGCCACTGCCCATGACCATGGCGCCGCCATCGCCGGAGTTTTCCAGGTATTTGCCGTACCACTGGCTCGTGGGGGGCGGGCTCTTGTCCTTGTAGGAATTCGCAGCGACGTAGTCCCCGGCCGCGTTTTTGTCATTGCAGTGACGCGCGGTGGTGGTATGGTCCACGCCATTGATCACGATGGCGAAGCCACTGGAGCAAAACGCGCCGGTGTAATAGCCGATCATGAAGCCGCCGGCGTTGAACGGGGCCACGTCCGCGTCTCGACCAGCGCGCGCCGCGAATGCGTGGCCCGGCATGACGTGCACGGGCACGCCCCGGACGACGGTGGCCAGCGACTTTACCTGGGGTGCGCGCGGGCCGGGGGGGACGGCGGTGTACGTCCCGTCCACGGTAATCCCGTCATAGCTGGCAGCGATCCCGGCGATGGCGGAGACCTTGAAGCCGGCCCACCGGCCCGCGGCCGCCTGCTTCCAGATCGCCGCGGTGGCCGCGTTGATCTGCTGCAGGCTGTACTTACGGTGCTGGACGTGCACGGGGATACCGCGCCGGGCGCCTTCCCGGATGATCGCCGTGAGCAGGCGCGTACGCGCCCCGTACCACATGATCGTCGTCGCCTTACGGGCGAGATTGTCAATGGAGCCGACGTAGCCGCTACGGGCAAAGCCGGGCTGTCTGAGCATCCAGCCCCGGAACAGGCTGAGCGTGTTCTGGTTGCGGATGGCCGCAGCACCGACCTGCTTGATGAACCTGCTGATGACCGGATCGTTTCCGTGCCCTGCGGGTGCTGCTTTCCCGGCCGTCTGGGCCTCGGCGGCGGTCAGGGGCACCAGGCTCGCCAGACCCAAGGCGGCCGCGCAGCCACCGAGCAAGGCGAGGCGCCGGATTCTCCTAGAGATAATCACAGTGATGCATTCCTCCTTCCGGCGAGCGGCTTGGCGCCCGCGCCTCGGCCGGAGTGCTGACAGCGCTCATTTTCTCCCTTTCCTTGGGCCAGTACGGTGCCGCACCGGTCGTGATGCGCAATCCGTCCTGGACTCGAACCGACTTCGGAATGCCGGTAGGCCGGGAATATCGTTAAGTTCAGCATGTGGCGGGCAGCAGGCGGCGGGCTGGCCGAGAATGCCGGTACCCGCCGGGACGGACGGTGTGGAGTTATGCCTGCTCCTGGGCCGGGCCGATGGTCAGAGGCCAGCCGAGTCCGGTAGCGCGGTACCGCTTTGCGGTTCATGGCCAGACAATGGGCGGACCGATGGCGGGCTGGTGCGAAATGGCCGGCGCCGCAGCGACAAGCTGGGTTGCGCGGGATGGGAGTCGCGATGGGTGGAGGGCAGAGCGGGCCGGGGGCCCGGCTGGGCGGGCTGGTGCGGGGATGGCGTCGGGCGGCGGGGCTGACGCAGCGGGATCTGGCCGCTCGGGCAGGGCTGAGCGTGACGGCGGTACGGGATCTGGAGCAAGGCCGTAGTCACCGGCCGCGGGCGCGGTCGCTGGCGGCGCTAGCCGGGGCGCTGAGCCTGGATGCGGTGCAGGCGGCCGACCTGGTCCGCGCCGCCGGGGAGGACACGGGGCCGGCAGCGGCGGGTGAGGATCTGGCGGCCGCGCCGAGATCGGGGCTCTGGATAGCAGTGCTGGGGCCGGTGGCAGTGTGGAGAGACGGGGCGGCGCTGCAACTGGGGCCGCCTGGCCGGCGAGCGGTGCTCGCCCTGCTCGCGCTGGCGCGCGGTGAGCTCGTGCGGCGGGAGACGATCATCGATGTGCTCTGGGGGCATCGGCCGCCGGGAACGGCGGCCGACCTGGTGGCGGCGCATTTCAGCAGGCTGCGGCGCGTGCTGGATCCAGCGGGCGAAGACGGAGTGCTAGCCGCGGCCGGGGCCGCAGGGTATCGGTTGCGCGCGGGGGCCGCGGAGCTGGATGTGGCGTTGTTCGGGGAACTAGCGCGGCAGGCCGAGGCGGCCGCGCTAGCAGGCGACGCGGCGGCCGGGTGCGGGCTGTACGAGCAGGCGCTGGGCCTTTGGCGCGGGGTTCCGGCCGGGGATGTGCCGGTGCTGGGAGGGCATCCAGCCGTAGCGGAACTGGTGCGGCGCCGGACGGAGGTGGTGGCCGGGTACGCACAGGCGGCGTACGGGCTGGGCCGCCATGGGCGGGTGATCCCGCTGCTGGAAGGGCTGGCCAGGGCTGAGCCCCTGGACGAGCGGGTGCACGCCCGGCTGATGGCGGCGCTAGCCGGGTCCGGGCAGCAGGCCGCCGCCGTCAAGGTCTATGAAGACTTGCGGCGCCGGCTGGACGAGGAGCTCGGGGTTTACCCCGGCGCGGAGCTGGCCCAGGCTCACCAGCGGCTGCTGCGCCAGGACGTTCCGGGCCGCCAGCCATCGGCGGGGCCGGCGGCGACGATGCGAACCCTGCCGCGGGACGTGGCGGCCTTCACCGGCCGCGGCACCGAGCTGCGCAGGCTCCTCGCGACCGTCGCGGGGGCGGCCCAGGTGGTCGCGATCCACACGGTGAATGGCATGCCGGGGGCGGGCAAGACCGCGCTGGTGACCCGCGTCGCGCATGTGCTCGCTGGTGACTTCCCTGACGGGCAGCTGTTTGTCGGCCTGCACGCCCATACGCCCGGCTTAGCGCCCGCCGACCCCGCTGAGGTGCTCGCCGGGCTGCTGGCCTGCACGGGGCTCGGGCCTCGGGAGATCCCAGCGGGGCTGGAGGCGCGGGCCCAGCGCTGGCGCGGCCGCCTGGCTGGCCGGAGGGTGCTGCTGGTCCTGGACGACGCCGCCGGGCCGGCCCAGGTCGAGCCACTGCTGCCCGGTGCTGGGGGATGCCTGGTGCTGGTCACCAGCCGCCGCCGCCTGATCGCCCTGGACGGCGCGCAGCCGCTGGCCCTGGGCACCCTGCCTCCCCGCGAGGCCGCCGAGCTGTTCGCTCGGCTGTCTCGCCGTGTTCCCCCCGGCCAAGCCGCTGCCCAGGCGGTGGCCGACCTGGTGCGGGCGTGCGGATACCTGCCACTGGCCATTGCCCTGCTCGCCGGTCGCCTGGCCCATCATCCCGGCTGGAGCATCACCGGGTTCGCGGCTGATTTCGCCGCCGCCCGCGATCGGCTCGCCGAGCTCACTGCCGGAGATCGCCCCGGTGACCCTGCGGTCGCTGCCGCGTTCCACATGTCCTATGCCGACCTGGCCGCAGGTCCGCAGCGGCTGTTCCGGCTACTCGGCCTCCACCCCGGCGCCGACATCGATGCCTACGCCGCCGCTGCCGTGGCCGGCGTCCCGCTCGGGCAGGCGCGCCACGATCTGGAGGCGCTGTATACCGACCACTTGATCGACGAGCCCGCCCCCGGCCGCTATCGCTTCCACGACCTCATCCGCGACTACGCCCGCGCCCTCGCCGCTCGCCACGACTCGGCCGCCGACCGCGACCAGGCCGCCGACCGGCTCCTGGATTACTACCAGCACACCGCCCAGGCCGCCGACCGCCGCCTCACCCGCCACGCCCGCCCAGGATCGCCGCCGGCCGCCACGACGGGCCCGGTCGCCCCCGGCCTGACCGGCGAGACTGCTGCCCTGGCCTGGATGCGCGGTGAGCGCGCCAATCTGCTGGCCTGCATCACCGACGCGACCACCTCCGCAAAACCGCGCCGCATCGTCGCGCTTACGGCCGCGATCGCGGCCTTCCTGTACCAGGAGGGCCCCTGGCCGCAAGCTGCCGTCCTCCACCAGGCCGCGGTCGCTGCGGCCCGAGACCACGGCGACCGTCTCGGCGAGGCTGGCGCCCTGAACGACCTGGGCCGCGTCCGCCACCTGACCGGGGATTACTCGGCCGCCGCCGGCCTGCTGGAGCGGGCCCTGGCCATCTACCGGGACATCGGCAGCCGTCTCGGCGAGGCTGGCGCCCTCAACGAGCTCGGCCGCGTCCGCAACGTGACCGGAGACCACTCGGCCGCCGCCGGCCTGCTGGAGCGGGCCCTGGCCATCTACCAGGACATCGGCAGCCGTCTCGGCGAGGCTGGCGCCCTCAACGAGCTCGGCCGCGTCCGCAACGTGACCGGAGACCACTCGGCCGCCGCCGGCCTGCTGGAGCGGGCCCTGGCCATCTACCAGGACATCGGGAACCGCCACGGCGAGGCCAGCGTCCTCAACGCCCTGGGCCGCGTCCGCTACGTTATCGGCGAGTACCCGGCCGCCGCCGGCCTGCTGGAGCGGGCCCTGGCCATCTACCAGAACGTCGGGGACCGGCTAGGCGAGGCCAACGCCCTCAACGACCTGAGCCTGGTCTACTCCGTAACCGCGGACTTCCTGGCCGCCGCCGGCCTGCTGGAGCGGGCCCTGGCCCTCTACCAGGACATCGGGAGCCGTCTCGGGGAGGCCACCGCTCGCAACAGCCTGGGTCGCGTCCGCTACATGACCGGCGAGTACCCGGCTGCCGCCGGCCTGCTGGAGCTGGCCCTGGCCACGTACGAGGAGATCGGGAACCGCCACGGTGAGGCCAGCACTCTCAACGCCCTGGGCCGCGTCCGCTACCGGACCGGGGATAACTCGGCCGCCGCCCGCCTGCAGGAGCAGGCAGTGGGCATCTACGGGGACATCGGCAACCGTCTCGGCGAAGCCAACGCCCTCAGCGACCTGGGCCTGGTTCGCTCCGTGACCGGGAACCATCCGCTCGCCGCGAGCCTGCTGCAACGTTCCGTGACCCTGTTCCGGGAAGTCGGCGATGCCCAGGGTGAAGCCGAGGCTCTCAACGCCACCGGCACGCTGCTGGAGATGTCGGCCGACCCGCGGGAGGCACTGGCGGCGTACCAGCATGCTCTGCAGCTCGCGCGTCAGGTCGGCAGTCCGCTAGAGCAAGCCCGAGCGCTCGAAGGCGCCGCTCGCTGCACCGCGCGCACGGGTGATCAGGCCGTCGCCCGGGCCCGCCTCAGCGAAGCGGTAGCGATCTACAAGCGCATCGGAGCGGCCGAGGCCGGACCGGCCTCGGCGAACCTGGCCGCGATGAGCCTGGACGCTCGCGACGATGATGGCGCTCCGGAGCCGATCGCTTTCTAAGATCGATCAGCCCGTCATATGTACATCCTCGACGACAGCGACCAGATCCGGATCGAGCTGTACTGCACGCCCAGCCGCCCAGTTCGGCACGGCCGAGCTGACGATCCGCCGCGACCTGGACGTGCTCGTCGAGCGCGGGGTGGCGCGATCGCCGTCAGGAGCCACTCCCGGTTCGCCGTGCACTAGCCCCGACGTCCAGGCGATGCTCTAGCCGAGTCCCGCCGTGGGCTGCTGGTAGGCGACGCCTGAGACCGGGGGCCGTACCTGGACCAGCCGCCCGTTCTGCCACTGGGTGATGTAGTAGGGCGTGACACCGGTGTGGGTTGCGGGGTTGAAGGTGATCAGCCCGGCTGCGGTCTGCACGTGGCTCTGTCCGATAGCAGTGTTGAGCTTGTTCGGATCAATGCTCCCCGCGCGCGAGATAGCGTCGGTCAGCACCTCGGCCACCGCGTAGGCCACCGCTGCCGCAGCATAATTCGGGTTGTTGGCGTATTTCTTTCCGAGGGTCGGCGTGATCTTGGCCAGCTGAGCGGCGGTCGCCTCGCTCGAGCTCCAGAAGCCTCCCGACAGGCTGTCCTGGGCGATGGTGCCCAGCGACTGCCACCAGCGGTCCGCGTCGGACCCATCGGCCAGGAAGGCGGCCTGCGGGTGGAAGGCGGACGACTTCAGCTGCTTCCACAGCACAACACCGTCGGCCGCGGTCATCTGGCCCGCCACCAGCCGGGCTCCCTTAGCCTTGGCGTCAGCGATGAAGGACGAGTAGTTCGTCGTGCCGACCGGGAAGGTGTAATCGCCGACCACATCCAGCCCGGCCGCCTTGAACGCCGCCTCATAGAGCGGCCGCTCGACGACGCCGTCCGGCTCGGCTGTCGGTGAACAGCACGACCTTCTTGTTGCTCGTAACCGCGGCCAGCGCCTGGGCCGCCATCGCGGCCTGATTTTTCTCGTCGAAGAAGAAGTCCCAGGAGTACTTCCAGCCTTCCTTGTCGCCGCTGGCGAACGCTTCAACGGGCGTCAGCGAGGTGACGAACGGGACCCGCAGCTGCTCAGCTGTCAGTGCGGTCGGAGTGATGATCAGCGAGGTGGTTGATCCCAGGAGCGCGACCGCGTGGTCTTTCCGGACCAGTTCGCGGGCCTGGCTGCTGGCCGTGCTCGGATCGCTGGCGTTGTTCGAGGACGACCAGCTTCAGCTTGTCCTGCTGGCCGTCGACCGTGACGCCACCCGCCGCGTTGACGTCCGCGATCTCCCGTTCGTATCCGGCCTCCACCGGCGGGCCAAGCCCGCTGAGTGACCCGGTCAGCGGCAGCGTTGTACCGATCACGATCGCTGCGCCTGCGCCCGGCGACCCGGCGTTGCTTCCGCCGCCGCACGCGACGGCCGCCAGCGTCAGCGGCATCACCAGCAGCAGCGTTCTCAGCACTCTCCATGGCATTTTTAACAAGGTTCCCTTCCGCCAGGCACCTTCGCCCTGCTCAGACGCCGAACCGCGGCACTGACTGTCGCCGCCTCGGTGAGCAGGGCCCGGGACTGGGTGTAGAAGTCGAGGCTGAGTCCTTCTTGTGCGCCGGAGGCCGGCACCGGGCCCGCGGACGGCGCCCGCAGGTCCCGTGGGTTGTGCGCATTCACCCAGATGTCCGCCGTCTCGAGGGCTGGCGCGATGCGGTGCGCGCGCTGCAGGTCTGCGGTCCAGATGTAGGTCGCTGGCGCGTCCGGGATGGCGCTGGCCAGGGAGACTGCTTCCTCCTCGGTGTCGAACGGCGTGACGCGTACCAGCGGTCCGCAGATGTGCTCGGCAAAGATCTGCATGGAAGGTGCGACGTTGGAGAGCACGGTCGCCTCGAAGTAGTTGCCCTCGGGAAGGCTGGCTGGCCGCATTCCGCCGGCCGCCATCCGGGCGCCGTCCCTGACGGCGGCCCGCACGCTGGCGCTGACCTTGCTGTGGTGCTCGGCGTGGACCAGCGGCCCGATCTGCGTCGAGGGATCGGACGGGGCGCCGACGCGGATGCGCTTGGCCCGTCTGGCCAGGCGGCTGACCAGGCCGTCGTAGACCGGCCGCTCGGCCAGGACGGCGGAGGTGGCGGTGGCCCGCTGGCCGTTGAGCGCGAACGCGCCGAACAGGACGGCGTCCGCCGCCTGGTCGAGGTCGGCGTCGGCGAAGACGAGGCAGGGCGAGGTGCCGGCCAGTTCTAGCTGCAGGGGCTTGTCCTGTGCGGCGGCATCGGCCATGACCTGGAGTCCGTCGGCGGCGTCGCCGGAGAACCAGAGCCGGGTGACCAAGGGGTGCTCGATCAGGCCGTCGCGCGCCTGCGTGCCGGGAGCCCGGTGATGGCGGGAGCCGTGCACGACGTTCAGCACGCCGGCGGGCAGCCCCGCGGCGGTGGTGATCTCGGCCAGCAGCATGGCCGGCAGCGGCGCGAGCTCATCGGGCTTGAGCACGACCGTGCAGCCCGCGGCCAGGGCGGGCGCGAGAGGCCTGGCCTGCGCGAGGAACGGCGTCCGCCAGGACGTGATCAGCCCGGCGACGCCGGCCGGGCGGCGTACCACGCAGCCGAGCTGGTCAGCGAGCCCCGTAGCTGCGTCGGCGGCGGCCAGTTCGGTCACCGCGTCTGCGGCCCGGCGGAAGTGCGCGGCCGCCCGCTCGGCTTGTTCCCTGGCCTGGACGATCGGCAGGCCGGTGCCGAGCGCCTCGGCGTCGGCGATGTCGTCGGCCCGCGCGTCGATCGCGTCGGCGATTCGGTTCAGTACCGCAGCCCTCTCCGACGGCGCCATGTCAGCCCACGGCCCGGTCTCCAGCGCGGCCTGCGCCGCGAGCACCGCCTGGTTGATGTCGGCGGCGACGCCGACCGCGACCTGCACATACTCTTTCCCCGTCGCGGGGTCGTCCGCGCCGAACGTCTTCAGGAGTGCGCTGCGTACGTGCCGCCCGCCGATGAAGTGGCTGACACTCTCCGCGACCACGATGCCTCCAGGTCCCTCGTCCGCTGACGCGCTTTCCCCGCAGCCCCTGGGCCGCAGGGAGAGCCACCTCCCTGCGGCCCCGTACGGTGCCGTTGTTAATTCCGGTCTTGCTTTGGCATCTGCTGGGTCGCGCCGGGACGCGGGGTCTGCGGCTGCCGGGAGGCGACGGTCTGGGCGGCCAGGTTGGCCGCCGTGGTGGCGGGGTTGAACTGCTGGCTAGTGGGAGCAGGCTGCGCCGCGCCCCGGAGTGATCCGGTGAAGTCAGCGAACGTCCTGCGCCGCCAGCGGCTGATGTTGGGGAAGGTGAACGCGCCCTTGGCGGACAGGCCGCCGGCCGCGGCAACTGCCTCGATCAGCCGCAGGCACGAGGTGTGGTCGGAGACTTCGGAGAAGATCCGGCCGCCGACGCTCCACGGCGAGATGACGAACGCCGGCACCCGGAACCCGGCGCCGACCGGCAGGCCATTGCCGGGGGTGCCCGGCCGGTGAGGCCAGCGTGACGAACTCCTCGGGGAACTCCCTCGGGTCGGGCGTGGGCGGGACGACGTGGTCGAAGAACCCGTCGTTCTCGTCGTAGTTGATGATGAATATCGTGCTGTTCCACAGGTCCTCGTTGGCGGCCAGGGCCTCCAGCTTGGAAGCGAGGAACTGCGCGCCGGCCGCCGGGATGCCGGGCGGGTGCTCGGACGCGCCGGTCCCGATGAACGACACATCGGGCAGCACGCCGTTAGCGCAGTCCTCCTCGAACGCCAGCTGCGCGTTGGACGCCGGAGTCGGGTTAAGCGGGTCACCGATCCCGCCCGGAGTGCCATCGCCGAACAGCGTGCTGGTGGACTGCACGGCGTTGAACAAGGCGGCGGGCACGAGCCCGGTGGTCTGGAACTGCTTGAAGTAGTTGCCGTCGCTCGGGCCGATCCAGCTGCTGGCGTGGTACCACTTGAAGCTGTACCCGGCGTTGAAGATCGTCTCGTAGCCGGTCTCGTAGCTCAGGTCCTTCACTCCCCCGGTCTCCAGGACCGGGCCGCCCGCCTTGCCCTGCGGGTCATTGCCGCCATGCTCCCAGTGCAGCCGGTTGGGGTCGGTCGGACCCATAACCGAGCAGTGGTAGTTGTCCAGCAGGGTGAACGACTGGGCCAGCGCCCAGTGGAACGGGATGTCTTCCTGGGTGTAGTAGCCCATGGTGAACGAGCCGTTGGTGTCGCCGTCGGAGGCGACGTGGGTCAGCAGCCAGCCGTCCATCGCGCCCTGGTTCCAGGAGGCGTGCTGGTCACGCCAGTCGTGGGACAGGGAAGGCACCGCGGCGGCGCCGGTGCTGATGGTGGACATGTGGTACGGCTCGAGGTAGCCGTCGGGGTTGGCCGGGTCCGGCTGCTGGAAGACCGACCGGCCGGTGGGCAGCCGGATCGCGGTCGGGTCGGAGAATCCCCGCACGCCGGGGAAGGTGCCGAAGTAGTGGTCGAAGCTCCGGTTTTCCTGCATGAGGAAGACCAGGTGCTTGACCTGGGACAGCTCGAACCGCCGGGGTGTGCGGGTGGCTGCCTCGGCCAGGCTCGCGGGCAGCACGCCGGCCAGCCCGGCGGCGCCGGCGACGGCGGCCGAGCTGCCGACGAACTGGCGGCGGGACATCGTGAAGCGGGAAGATTGGGTAGGCGGGGTGCGCTTGCTGTCGGTCATTAGCGTCTTTCCTGTCTCGTCGCCAGCGGTCAGGAGTGAGCCGGGGCGGTGGGGCCTGCCGCGTTGCCCGACTGGGCCAGGCCGGTGACTGCCGCGATCTTGCTGTTGCTGGTGTCCGCGATGTACAGCACGTCGGTGGACTGGTCGATCGCGACGCCGTAGGGCGAGTTCAGGCGGGAGGCGGTGGGGGCGGCGCCGTTGCTCTCGCCGCCAGCGGGCGGGATGCCGCCGCCGGCGCTGGCCGCGTTGACGACGGTGGTGATGGTCCCGTCGGGGGTGACCTCGCGGATGGCGTTGTTGAAGGTGTCGGCGATGAACAGGTCGCCGGCGCCGTCGACGGCGACGCCCTGCGGGTCGTTCAGCTGCGCGCTGGTGGCCGGGCCGCCGTCGCCGGAGAATCCGCCCAGCCCGTCGTTGGCCTGGTCGGCGGCGAAGTCGCCGGCCACGGTGGTGATGATCCCGGTCTTCGCGTCCACCCGGCGGATGACGTTGTTGGCCGAGTCGGCGATGTACAGGTTGCCCTGCGCGTCGACGGCCACGCCGTTGGGCTGGTTCAGCTCGGCGAACACGGCCAGGCGGCCGTCGCCGGAGTACCCGGCCCGGCCGTCACCGGCGACGGTGGAGACCCGTCCGGACGGAGTCACCTCCACGACCCGGTTGTTGTAGGCGTCGGCCACGAACACGTCGCCCTGGGCGTTCACGGCCACGGCCTGCGGCCGGTCCAGGGAGCTGAGCGTCGCCGGGAAGCCGAGCGAGCGGGACCCGGTGACGCCAAGGCCGGCGATGCCGGTCCCGGCGAACCGGTGGATGACCCCGTTCGGCGTGACCTCGCGGACGGTGTTGTCGCCGCTGTCGGCGATGAAGATGTCGCCATTGGCGTCCTCGGCGGTGCCGCCCGGACGGTACAGCGACGCGCTCGTCGCCGGGCCGCCGTCGCCGTGCTCGCCGAACGCCGTCAGCGACCCGGCGAAGGCCGTGGTGGCGCCGTTGGCGATCGTCGAGACCACGTCCGCGCCGGTGTCCGACACGTACACGGTGCCGTTGGCGGCGGACACGCCGACCGGACGGTTCAGGCCGCCGCCCGGGCCGGTCGCGGTGTAGGTCAGGGTCTGCAGCACCGGGCTGGCCGTCGCGGCGCTGGCACCGGCCGAACCGTCGGTGGCGGCCAGGGCACCCGCGGAACCGCTGGCGGCCAGGGCAGTGGCCGACAAGGCCGCGGTCACGGCGGCCGTGCCGACCCGGCGGCGTCGCCGATTGTGAGGTTGCTGGGACTTCAAGGTCATAGCTAGGACCTCCGGGGCAGAGGGAGCCTCGCCATGCCGGGACCTTCGAGGACCCAGCGGTGAGGCATTTCCAAACCGGAAGCCTCCGGGACCAAGTTGACGATCCAGCAAATGATCAGGAGAGTTAGGGCCCGATTAATGCAACTGGATTAATTGGCCAGGACGATGCGGCCGCCGCCTATCAGGGCACGGCCGACCAGCCCGCTGTTACCAAGATTTAATCTAATGCGTAGTCATTAGCCCGGTATAGGACGCCCAGCCGGAGGGGCAGAACTGGGCGCCTCCAGCATGGCCACCGCGAGGTCGGTGAGAGTCAGCGCGAATGGCGCCAGCGGCCCGACGAGGCCGCTGTCGGACTGGCTGTCGCGCTCCCAGCGGGCCAGGCTGCTGACCAGGAACCGGATAGCCAGCGCAACCCGGTTGGCGGCCTCTCGCTCGCTCAGGTGAGTCAGGCGTGCCGCCATGAGGTTATGCAGTCCTGGTCTCGCCGGGCCGTTTGGCTGCAGTGGCTGGTCCAGCAGCAGCATCTCGCTGAACCGCGCCCAGTGCGACGGGGTGCAGCGGAGCATCTCGGCCGTGACCGGCTGAATATAGGCCTCGACCAGGTGGCGGGTTGTCCGGGCGGCGACTCCCGGCAGCCTGGCGATCAAATGGTGGCGGTGCTGCGCGATCGGGGTCTCGTGCCGTTCGCGGATCGCGTCGATCAGGCCGGCCCGTGACTGGAAGTGGTAGATGACCGCTGACTGGTTGCGCTGGCCGGCAGCGGCCACGATGACGCGGTTCGGCACATCGAGCCCGCGGGTTGCCATGAGTTCCTCGGCGGCCGCGATCAGGCGTAGCCGGCCCTCCGCTGGCCTTCGTTCGGCAGCGACGCGGTGAGGGGGACGCGCATCACCCTTCAGAGGCATGGCCATGACTTGGACAATATGGTCGATATGGGACTAATAGATAGACGTTAGATTAAATCTGAGCGATGCCAAAGGCGCTGTATTTCAGTCGGCGGGCCGGGCGGCATGGTGCTCGCCGGGCGACGTTGCCGACGGGTCCGGGCTTCGGGTCGGTGGCTGCGGGAGATGGCCCAGGTCGGCCAGGACAAATGCCGGGCCACCCAGCTCGGCGCTCGGCTGGGCGGCGGGCCTTAGCCCGTCGATGACCAGGCTGAGGTGGCGGTGGCTGAGGCGGTAATTGACCTCGGGAGGGAACCCGCCGGGCAGCGGGCGGGACAGGCGCACGGTCAGCATGCCGATGTCACCTGAGGTGACATCCGCACGTAGCGCCCTGGCCCGGTGGGCCGCATCCACGAGCTCCTGGACCGCGGTGAGGCCAGCCTGCCGGGCACGGGCGATCTCCTCGTCGTCGAAGGAGACCTGTCCGAGCAGCGCCGGGATTACTGCCGCGCTGCGCACGTCGATGGCCCGGTGCATGTACCGGGCCAGGGCGGCGAACGGGTCGGGTTCTTCCCGGCCCGCCTGGCTGGCTTCCTCGACGGTGCGCTCCAGCGCATCCAGGACGACCTCCCGGATCAGCGCTCGGCGGTCCGGGAACCGCCGGTACAAGGTGGCGATCCCGGTCCCGGCCCGCCGAGCGATTTCCTCCAGGGAAACACCCGGGCCGCGCTCGATAAACGCGTCACGCGCCGCCTCCAGTAGTCGGCGCCGGTTGTCGCGGGCGTCGGCCCGCAACGGCCGACCTGGGAGGCTGCCGTGGGTCGGCGGCATTCTGATCGTTACCCCAGCCTCTCCATCCCAGGCTGCTGAGTCGTGGCTCTCAGCCGCTCACCAGGGACTTCTTTCCGGGCGAGACTAATTGATAGACATTTCCTCCGCAAGATGTTAGCCTCCGGAATCCGGAGGGTTATCCTCCGGATATCTCCAACAACGGGCGCCCGTCGCGGCTGACCGCCCTCGGCGGGTGCCCGCCGCGCGGAAGGGAGGCCCGCAGCCATGCAGGCGACCGAGGAGTTCCTGTCCGAGTGGGCAGCTGCCGAGGGGGCCGGTGACGCCAGGACGCTGGAGACGCTGCTGGCCGACAGCTTCACCGCCGTCGGCCCCATGGGGTTCATCCTGCCTAAGCAGGCGTGGCTGGCCCGCCACCGCTCCGGTGACCTCACCTACCAGGAGTTCGGCCTGGACGACGTCCAGGCCCGTCCGGTCGGCCCGGACACCGCGGTGGTGACCGCGCGCAGCAACAGCCGCGGCAGCTATCAGGGCCACCCGGTCCCCGAGGCCGCCCGCGCCACCCTGGTCCTGGCCAGCAGCGCTGGCCGCTGGCAGCTGGCCGCCATCCACCTGAGCTTCATCGCCGGCACCGCAGGCGCCCCGCCGATCCCCGGCCCGCGATGAGCGGCAGTGCGTCCGGCATGGGTGAGGAACTCGCCCGTTCCGTCCACCCGGAGAAGGTCTTCGCGTTCCTGCCTGGGATGACGCCGGCCAACCTGGCCGCCCTCTACGGCCTGGACGAGCCAGCCTATGCTGCCGCCCGCGATCGCTTCCGGGCGCAGACGGCAGCGGCGGCGGCAGACTTGCTGACCGAACCGGAGTTCGCGGCAGTGGTCGACCGGCTGCCGCTCCTGAAGGGTCAGACGCTGGCGGTCATCGGCGAAAGCACCACCGACGCGGCTGACTCGTGGCTGGAGATCCTCGGCCACCTGGTCCGGCTACGGCGGCCAGGCGACGCGATCACGCTGGTCAACGCGGCGATCTCCGGCTACCCGACGACCATGCTCCAGCGGGTCATGACCGAGACGCTGCAGCGGCACAGGCCCGACTGGGTCGTGCTGTTCGCTGGCGGCAACGATGCCTTGCGCTACGGCGCCGATGCCGCCAAGCCGCTCGTGACCATGGGCGAGACCGCCCGCAACCTGGCCGAGATGCGCCGCCAGGCCACCGCCGCCGGCGCCCGCGTGACGTGGATGACCCCGGCCGCCTGCGACACCGCGAGGATCGCGGCCTACCCGCCGTTCCGGGCCCAGCAGATCTGGCTGCAAGCCGACGATCTCCGCGCTGTGCGCGAGACGATCCGCGCCACGGCCGGAGCCGCCGACGTGGTGGTTGACCTGGCCGACGCGTTCGGCAGCCCAGCCGATCCGAGTCTGCTGAGCGCCGACGGGCTGCATCCCACGCTCGCCGGGCAGAAGGCCATCGCCAGGCGGTTCGCACAACGGCTCGCCGACAGCGGCTCGCCGACGGCAGCCAGCATGACTGAGCCAGCTACTGAGGAGTGACGGCCGGTGCCGCTGGTCACCCACCGCAGCGTGCATGCGAGCGGGATAGATATCCACCTGGCCGAGGCCGGGGCTGGCCCGGCAGTCGTGCTGCTTCATGGCTTCCCCGAGCTGTGGTTCTCCTGGCGCCACCAGCTCAGGGCGCTGGCCCAGGCTGGCTATCGCGCTGTCGCCCCGGATCTGCGCGGCTACGGGCGCACGACTGCTCCACCCGCGGTCGAGGACTACGCGATGGTTCACATGGCCGCCGACGTGGTCGGCATTCTTGACGCGCTCGGCGAGGACCGCGCCGTTGTCGCAGGCCATGACTGGGGTGCCAATATCGCGTGGGCCTGCGCACAGCTTCACCCGGACCGGGTTGCGGCAGTGGCGGCGCTGAGTGTGCCGTTCCAGCCCCGCCCGCCGCAGCCCCCCGTCCCGCTGCTGCGCCGGATGACCGCAACGCGCTTCAACTGGGCACTGTACTTCCAGGAGCCGGGGGTAGCAGAGGCCGAGCTGGAGCACGACGTGACCCGCACGCTGCGCCTGATGTTCTACGCGCTGTCAGGAGACGCGCCGGAGGATCTCGCTCCCCGCCTGCTCGGCGGCCTCCCCGCCGGTTCGAGGTTGCTCGATTCCATTCCCGAGCCCGGGCAGCTTCCCGGATGGCTGACCGCCGACGACCTCTCCTACTACGCGGCCGAGTTCAGCCGGACCGGGTTCACCGGCGCGCTCAACCGTTACCGCAACCTCGACCGCGACTGGGCCGACCGTGGACGGCTTGGCGCAGCGCCCATCACCCAGCCCGCCCTGTTCGTCGGAGGCGGGCGGGACACAGCCACCCGGTTTATCCGCCATGAGCCCATGGAACACGCCGTCACAGACCTTCGCAGCGTGATCATCCCCGGCTGCGGTCACTGGATCCAGCAAGAACAACCCGCCGCGGTCAACAAAGAGCTGGTCACGTTCCTGCACCAGCACACCCGGCGCTGAGCAGGCAGTCGCTGACGACCCGCCAGGGAGGCGAAGCGATCAGGCCCCGCCGATCAATGACCGCGCCTGTGCGGGGCCGATTACGAGATCGTGAAGGTCGCCGCCCGCCTCGAGCCGGCCCGACTGGTCGATCCCGCCGGCCTTCACCGGCTCGAAGCCGGCCGTTCGGATCAGCCGCTCCACTTCCTCGCCGGCCCGGTCGTCGCCGGTCGCGTAGAACAGGACCGCCGACTCCGGTGACCGGTTGCTGGCTGACTCGAAGAGGTCGGCGGACAGCGTGCCGAACGCCATGGCCAGGTGCGCCCCCGCCGGCAGCCACGTGGCAACAACCTCGCCGGAGGACTGGCCCTCCGGCAGGACACGCACGACGTTCCCGTGTGCGTCGGTGGTGAGCGGGTTGCTCGGGACGACCACGACCTTGCCGGCCAGCGAGTCGGCGATCCCGTTGATGACGCCCTTCAGGGCGGTAAACCGAAGCGCGAGGACAACGGCATCGGCGCCCTGCACCGCGTCGCGGTTGTCGGCGGCGGCGACGGCAGCCTGGCCGATCTGTGCCGCCAGCGTTCGTGCTGATTCGTGGTCAGCGCTCGAGAGCCGCAGGGTCTCACCGCCTGAGGCGAGGTGGCGGGCGATGACCGATCCGATCACTCCAGTACCGATGATCGCTGTGGTCATGACCACTTACCCTAGGTCCGAAGCGCAAGCCGGCGCTAGACGACCGAGTTGATGGCCTTGTGCACGGAGGCGATTGCGCTGGCGCCCTCGCCGGTGGCTGCGGCGACTCGCTTCATCGAGCCGGAGTGGACGTCACCGACCGCGAACACGCCCGGGATGTTGGTCTCGAACGGAAGCGGCCGCCGTCTCAGCGCAGCCCAGCTCGGCCCGAGGTCATCGTCGTTCAGCTGGACATCCGTCCGGATGAACCCATCGTCCCCGGTCGCGATTCCGGTCAGCCAGCTCGTCGCGGGCTCGGCACCGATGAAGCAGAACAATCCCGCGCACGGCTGCGCCTGCGTGCTGTCCGCCGTACGGTCGGTGATGCTGACTTCCTCAAGGAAGTCGCCGCCATCCAGCCGCGTCACCTCGCTCCGGCACCGCACGGTCACCCGCGGATGGGCCCGCAGCCGGTCGACGAGATAGGCCGACATCTCGGCGGCGATGTCCGGGCCACGGACGACCAGCGAGACCTCACTACCCCGCCCGGCCAGATACAGCGCCGCCTGACCCGCCGAGTTCGCGCCGCCGATCACCGTGACCGGGCTGCCCGCGCACCCCCGGGCTTCCAGTTCGGTTGCCGCGTAGAAGATACCGGCACCCTCGAAGTCCGGCCAGCGCTCCAGCGGCAGCGCCCGGTAGCGGGCACCGGTCGCGATGATGACGGACTTGCTGTCGATGACTTCCCCGTCCTGCAGGTGCAGGCGGAGCAGGTCGCCGTTCCGGTCGGCGTCCAGCTTGACCGCCTGGCATGGGCTGGCCAGCTGGGCACCGAACTTCAGCGCCTGAAGCACGGCCAGGCCGGTCAGATCGGCGCCGGACAGGCCGAACGGGAAGCCGAAGTAGTTCTCGATCCGGGAGCTGGCCGCAGCCTGCCCGCCGGTGCCGACGGCGTCCAGCAGCACCGTGTCCAGGCCCTCGGACGCCCCATAGACCGCGGCCGCAAGGCCGGCCGGGCCCGCGCCGACGATCGTGACGTCAACCGGCTTGGTGGAAGAACGGCGATAGCTGAGGCCCAGCTTCTCGGCCAGGCCGCCCGGCGTGGCGTGTTTCAGCGTGGCACCGGGCATGACGACGGCGGGCAAGTCGACCTCGGCCAGGCCGGAGGACTCCATCATGGCCCGGCCCGGAGGGGTGTCGGCGTCGAACCACAGGTGGATCAGGCGCTGCCGGGCGGCATACGTCCGCAGCGCCAGCGCCGCCGCCGACCTGGCGCCGCCAACGATGTCCACCGCCAGGGCAGCGGTGCTTCGTTGCAGCAGCTCGCGGCGAGCGATCAGCGCCTTGAAGACGATGTCGGACAGTTCGACGTCGGTGGCCATGAGCTGCCGCAGGCGCTCGGGCGATACCCGGTTTACCGTCCCGGCCTCCCGGGCCCGGCACAAGAGGTAGACGTTCTGCCCGGTCAGCAGGTTCAGCTCCCCGACAAAGCCGCCCGCGTCCACCTTCGCGACAGTCGCGGCGGGCAGGTGAGCCATTTCGGTCCGGACAACCTCTACCGAGCCCTGGGCGACCACGATCAGATCGACATCCTCGTCGCCCGGACGGAACAGCACATCACCCCGGCGAATCTCCTGCGGCGTGCCGTACGACAGAAGCCGGGCGAACAGCTCATCGCCCAGCCGCGGCGATGCGACGCTGGTCGGCACCAGCGGCTTGCCCAGCCGTCCGCGTGCGCGGCTGGCGCGCAGCCGATCCAGATCACGCGGCGTGGCCCAGGCCTCCGGCCGGGCCAGGCCGGCCTGGCTGAACATGGAGCCGCGCGCAGCCCAGGGCGCGGCACCGGCACCCGACAGTTCATCCATCGCTGCCACGCTTTCAGCCTTCCTGCCATCAGGTCAAACGTCTGACAGCCGACGTAACTCTCCCGCTCCGCCTACTTGCCCTACTTGGGCGGACGGCCGCGCCCGGGGCGGACGGGCGGGATCGGCGACACCGGCTGCCGGCGCGGGCCCGACCACAGGGCCGGCACGGCGTAGACAGCGCCGGCCACCGCATAAGCCGCCGGCTCGTAGTTGACCCGCCATCCGACGAAATCCGGCCAGGCCTCGGCCGGGTCGCGCTCGATCGGGAAGCCGACTTCGCGCATCCGGGCCACCGCCTCGAGGAACTCGGCGTACGTCACGCTGGTCCCGGCATCCGGGCCGGGTTCGTCCGGGATGTCGAAGCCCATCGACCGGGCGACGCGGTTGAAGCACCTGAACCCGCCGCGCAGGCACAGGCGGGCCGGAACCACCGGCGCGGTGCCGGGCGACAGGGCCAGGAACAGCGCGGCGGAGTCCAGAACAGCCAGCAACGCGGTCACCCAGGACGACAGCGCTCCCGGCGAGCGGAACCGGACCAGCGCCGGGTAGGTGGTATGGCTCTCGGCGACATCCGCGGCCCAGCTTTCCCACCGCGCGTACAGATCCGGCAGCGTATCCAAGGTCGATACTCCGGTTCCCAGCGCGTAGTGAGTGCGGGCCAGCAATTCCGGCCCCCACGACGGCATCCCGGCCCGCTCGTTAAGCAGAGCCACCTGAGTCTCCCGGCGGTTGAACGCCGCGTACAGGGTGGGCAGGTAGGCAATCTGCAGCGTGAGGATCACCAGGCCGGTCGCCGCGGCCAGGAACACGATCACCGCAGGCGCCGTCCCCGCTGGCACGGCGAAGCCGAGGGTGAACAGCGAGGACCCAGCGTCGATGAAGGCGGACACCACGCCGCGGTGGGCGAACGGCCACAACAGCAGGGCGAACCCGACGTACGCCACGATGAGCCACGCCGCCAGCTGGGCCAGCAGTAATGCCGCCGCCTGAGTGGCGCGCATCCGATCCCACCGCAGGTGATCGGCGACGTGCCCGACCACCTTTTGATAAGCCCAGTCGACCATCCAGTCCACCCACCGCGTCAACCGGCTGTTGACCGGCCGTGACACGATCAGCGTGACGGTGACGCTGGACGCTACCGCGAGCACCAGCAGGCCGCCGACCACCGCTGCCACCACTCGGCCGGCCAACGGCACCACCATCGCATGATCCTCCGCGTCACCAGGCTGCCCCGAACCTACCGGGAGCTGTCGAACCCAGGTGCCGGAAGTCAGTCAGAGGGATGCTCGAGGTGCGCTACCCGGCAGCCGCCGAGCGGCAGGCGTGCACGGCCTCTGACTCGGTCTCATACACCGGGAAAGTCCGGGCCAGGCCGGTCATCTCCAGGATGCCGCGGGCCTGGCGAGACGGGGCGGCCACCGCCAGCAAGCCATTCGTCGCGCGGACCCGGTGCCACACCCCGACCAGGACCCCCGTGCCCGTCGAATCGATGAAGCTGACCCCGGCGAGATTCACCACCAGGCTGCGATCGTTCAGGCTGCGATCGTTCTCATCGCCGATGACTCGCAGCAGACCCTCCCGGAACTCACCGCTAGTGAACACGTCAAGCTCTCCCGTCACCCTGACGACGGCGACGCCGTCGTCCAGCCGACTTTGCAGCAGCAGCCGACCGACGCCCTCCTCAGCTGAGCCCACTGATCCTCCTGACCCTCAGGCGCATCTCCAGGCGAACAAGCGGCGGCACCGCGATCCCGGATAGCCAACCTCCGCCAACTACCCGGGCTGACCGACATCATCCGGCGATCACGGCCCGCTCTTAGAGGGTCGCGTATCGATCCAGTTGACCATCAGCCGTCGCTCGGCAAAGAGCCACTGGCCGTTCTGCCTGACGAATTGATCGAGGTACCGAATGGACGCGACCATCAGGGTGCGCTGGCCGTCCTCGGCGACCGAAAGATGATGGGCCAGGCAGTAGCTCTCGCCGGTGGCCTGGTCCCCGTCGAGAGAGATCGTGCTCTGCCCGTTGAAGTGCATGGTGGCGACGTACTGATTGAGGTCGTCGAACACCGGGGCCAGAGACTCTCGGCCGTGTAGTTCCTGCGACGGTTCGTCCGAAGTCGGGTCGTAGAACACCAGGAAGAGGGTGTCTTCGGTGAACAGGTCCATCTGGCCCCTGGCGTCGCGCCGGTCGGCGCAGTGGGCATAGGCGTCGACTAGTTCCCGGATGGCCAGGCGGTCGGCCGCTTCCTGCGGCGAGAGCGTCGTGTGGGTTGTCATGCTCAGTCCTTTCGCGGCGTCGCGGCACTCTGACAATATATGAAGGTAAACTTCGAAGACAACCATCACATCTGAGCGCGAGCCATGGCGCTTTGGGGGACGATGGGCCGGTGAGAACTGAAGGCGGCTCTTCACCGATCGACCAGGCTGCTGTCGCAGCTCAGCTTCGAGCCGTGACCGTCGGGCTCGTGCGGCGGCTGCGGTCGACGGCCAGCCCCGGCGACCTGACGTGGTCGCAAGAGTCCGCTCTGCTCCGACTGGAGACCAGCGGGCCGCAGACCATCTCGCAGCTGGCCCGAGCTGAGGGAACACGTTCCCAGTCAATGGGCGCGATTGTGGCTGTCCTGGAGGCTCAAGGTCTCGTGGACCGAACAGCAGACGCCAATGACGGGAGACAGAGCATCGTTACCGTCACCGACACCGGCCGACGCTCGCTCGACGAGGCCAGGGCGGTAAAACAGGACTGGCTGACCGAACGCCTGACCCACGAGCTGGATCAACACGAACAGGGCGTTCTTGCCCAAGCCCTTCCGCTGCTCCAGCGGATCGTCGACTTCACCAGCAATAACTCACCTGGCGGTTCGCTATAAGAGCCGCCGGAGCGGCACGGCCGCTGACCGTACCCGGACTCTGACAGACTGGCACAATCCCGTCAGCCTGAGCCGGGGCTGGCGTGTCTAGTCTCATGAGGTTGGCCGACCCGAGGGGGCGGACCTGGATGGGAGCTTGGGGCATGCGGGGCTGGATGCGGAAGCGAGCACGGAATCCGATCGGGACGGCAGCGGGCGTCGCGGCCCTGCTTCTGGTGGTCAGCGCGGGCTCGGCGGCCGGCGCCGCGACCGGTGCGGCGGCTGGGCCCGGGTCGGCCAGGCCGTGGGGCATCAGCACGCTGGCCGGCGGGGTCGGCGGGCCGGGCCCGGCTAGCCAGATCGCCGGCGGCGACTGTGCGGTGGCCTTCCGCGGCGGCAGCCTCTACGCCACCGGCTTCACGCCCAGCGTGATCCGCCGGATCAGCATGCGCACCGGGCAGCTGACCACGGTCGCCGGATCGGACTTCTACGCCCGTCCGTCGCCCGACGGCACGCCCGCCACCAAGGCCAGCCTTTTCTCCTCCTGCGGGGTGACGACCGACGCCCGCGGGGACCTGTACTTCACTGATGAAATAGACCTGGTGGAGATGGTGCCCGCGGCCACGGGCAGCTACTTCGGCCGGGCCATGACGGCCGGGCGCTCGTATGACATCGGGGGGAACGGCACCGACGGGTACTCCGGTGACGGCGGCCCGGCGGTGGACGCCGAGCTGTCGGTCCCGGCCGGGCTTACGGTGGACCCGGCCGGCAACGTCATCATCGACGACTCCGCCAACAACGTGGTGCGGATCATCGCCGCCCGGTCGGGCACCTTCTACGGCCGGGCCATGACCGCGGGCGACATCTACACGGTGGCCGGCGGCGGCACGGACCAGGGCCACAGCGGGATACCCGCGACCAGCGCCCTGCTGCAACTGGCGGACGAGTACACCGTCGGCAACGAGTACACGGCCGTGCTGCCGTGGCCGCTGGTCACCGAGGACCAGGCGGGCAACATCGTGATGGACGACGGCGGTGGCGCGCCGGGACCGGCGCTGGTCGAGGTGGTGGCGGACCGCACCGGAACCTTCTACGGCAAGGCCATGAAGGCTGGCGACATCTACGTCATCGGAGGCGGGGGCCGCGTTGCGACCGGCGGCAAGCCGGCCACGCAGGTCAACTTCGGCATCAGCAGCGGGATCACGCTGGACCACGAAGGCAACATCCTGCTCGCCGACGCATACCACCATCACGTCGACGTCATCGCGGTCAAGGCCGGCCGGTTCTACGGCCGGACCATGAAGGCGGGTTACGCCTACATCCTGGCCGGCAACGGGGAGGAAGGGCTGGCGGGCGACGGCGGCCCGGCGCTCAAGGCCGAGTTCTCCGGGCCGGACGGGCTGACGGTCGATTCCGCGGGGAACATCGTGCTGGCCGACGGCGAGGGTGGCGGCTACACCGCCGTCTTTGACAACGGCCGGCTGCGGGTCATCGCGGCCCGGACCGGCACCTTCTACGGCGTGAAGATGAAGTCGGGCGACATCTACACCATCTCCGGCGCCCAGGGTCACTTCTACTACGGCGACGGCGGTCCGGCCGGCCGGGCGCTGCTCTACGCGAACTCGTTCGCCTACCCCCAGCGCGGGCCGGGCGACGTCGGAGTGGCCGCGAC
Source organism: uncultured Actinomycetota bacterium (assembly GCA_963730265.1). GTDB lineage: Bacteria > Actinomycetota > Actinomycetes > Streptosporangiales > Streptosporangiaceae > DASUBV01. The sequence continues at coordinate 230,976 of CAVSRG010000009.1, read as the reverse complement.
CAGGTCAGGCGGTGTCGTCTTCGCCGATCTGAACAACGACCGGATCCGGATCGTACCCAAGGTCCCGGGCACCTACTTCGGCCGCCGGCTGCGGGCCGGTGACATCTACACCATCGCGGGCGACGGGCGCCCCGGCGACACCGGCAACGGAGGCCCGGCGACCGAGGCCCGGCTGCTTCTCCCGGCGGGCGTCGCGGTGGACGCGGCCGGCAACGTGCTGGTGGCCGACACCGGCAACAACCGGGTCCAGATCGTGGCCGCCCGCAGCGGCCGTCTCTACGGCCAGGCGATGAAGGCCGGGCACATCTACGCGCTGGCGGGAACCGGCCGGGCCGGTTACTCCGGCGACGGCGGCCCGGCCCGGTCGGCCCGGCTGAACGGCCCGGCCGGGCTGGCCGTGGACCACCACGGCAACTTGGTCGTCTGCGACCGGAACAATGCCCGGATCCGGGTCATCGCCGCCCGCCAGGGCCGGTACTACGGCCGGTCCATGCGGGCCGGCCGGATCTACCTGGTCGGACGCGTGACCTGCAACGGGGTCGCCGTCGACGCGGCGGGCAACCTAGTCGCGGGCGCTGACGGCCACGTGAAGGTGGTGGCCGAGCGGACCGGCCGGTTCTACGGCCAGCACATGATCGCCGGCCACACCTACGTCATCGGCACCGCGCCCAAGGGTCTCGCGGAGCAGGGAGTGGCCATCGACGGCTCGGGCAACGTCATCGTCGCCACCCCAGACACGACCGGCGTCCTCCCCACCGTTCCCAACGGCCTGGTCCAGGTCATCGCGGCCAGAACGGGCACCTTCTACGGCGTGGCCATGACGGCCGGGCACCAGTACACGATCGCCGGGGCCGGCGGATGGGCTCGGCGATGGCGGCCGGGCGCTCCAGGCTCGGTTCAGCCTGCCGACCGGGGTGGCGGTGGCCCCGTCAGGCGCCCTGCTCGTGCTGGACCTCAACCGGATCCGGGTCATCCGCGACTAAGGTCCCGCCCGGCTCCCGCTCGCCGGCCACGACGGCGACCGATGTCCGGCCGCCGTCGACGTCGATCACGGTGCCGTGCACGAACGCCGCCTCGTCGCTGGCCAGGTAGACCGCGGCCGCCGCCACCGCCTCCGGGGAGCCGCTGATCCCGGCCGGCGTCCCCGCCATCATCCGCTCCGCCCGGCTGTGCCCGGCCGCCGTGTCCCGGATCACGCCCGGCGAGATCGCGTTCACCCGCACCCCGGCGGGCCCGAACTCGGCCGCCCACGCCCGGGTCAGCGTCTCCACCGCGCCCTTGGTCGAGCTGTACAGCGCCGAGGGGATGCCCAGGCGCGCGATCCACGAGCCGAGGTTGATGATCGCGCCGCTGCCCCGCTCGGCCATCTGCGGCGCGATCACGGCGGTCAGGAAGAACGGCGCCTTGACGTTCACCGCGTACACCCGATCGAAGACCGCCTCGTCGGTCGCGGCCGTCGCCCCGCCCGGGAAGATCCCCGCGTTGTTGACCAGCACGTCGATCCGCCCGCCGAGGACCCGGCCTGCCTCCTCCGCCAGCCGCCGTGCGGCGGCCGGCGACCCGTCCAGGTCGGCCGCGACGAAATCGGCCCGGCCGCCGGCCGTCCGGATCTGCGCGACCACCGCCGCGCCGCGCTCGGCGCTCCGGCCGCTGACCGCCACGTGCGCGCCCTCCGCGCCGAACGCCACCGCCATGGCCCGGCCGATGTTGCTGGTCGACCCCGTGATCAAGGCCGTCTTGCCCGCCAGGCGCTCACTCATCTGGGTATCCCTCCGCGCGTCGTGCCGCTGGACTAACCGGTCCAGCGAAACTATCACCTGATTGGACCGGCCGGTCCAGGCGGGTATCCTGCCTACATGACCGCCGCGCACCTGCCCGCCGCGCGCGAGAGTGCCGCGCGCCCGATGGCCGCGCCGGACCACCTCACGCCCCGCGGCGCCGCCACCCGGGCGCGGATCATCGAGGCCGCCGCCGACCTCGTGCTGGCCCGCAGCGCCGCCGGCACCAGCCTGGATGACATCCGGGCGCTGACTGCGACCAGCAAGAGCCAGCTGTTCCATTACTTCCCCCGCGGCAAGAACGAGCTCGTCGCCGAGATCGCCGCGGTCCAGGCCGGCCGGGTCCTGGCCGCCCAGCGTCCGTACCTGGACACGCTGGACACCTGGGCCGCCTGGGACGGGTGGCGGGCGGCGGTGCTGGCCCATTACTGCGCCCAGGCGCACTGGGGCTGCCCGGTCGGAGCGCTAGCCGCCGAGGTGGCCGGCGGCGACCCGGCCCTGGCCGCCCAGCTGGCCGCGCACCTGGACGAGTGGCGCGGCTACCTGAAGGCCGGCCTGACCCGGATGCGCGCGGCGGGGCGGCTGCCGCCCGGGACCGACCCGCGCGGCCTGTCCCTGGCCATGTTCGCCGCGCTGCACGGCGGCCTGCTGCTGACCCAGACCATGCAGTCGGCCGAACCCCTGGTTGCCGCCCTGGACGGTGCGCTCGCTGCCCTGCACGCCGCGGCCGCCGGGCCGGCCGGCGAAGCCTGTGCTACTGAAACCTCCTGACAGGCGGGCCGGGGCGGACGCGGGTGCGCAGGCCCGCCTGCCTGCGTAAGTACACTGCATCTGCCTGACAGATGACACTGTCCAGATCCGCTGCAATTCAGGCCTGGAGGCGGTGGCCGGTGGAACTCAGACAGCTGCGTCACTTCCTGGCGCTGGTCGAGGAACGCAGCATCACCCGCGCCGCCAAGCGCGAGGTCATCGTGCAATCAGGCCTGTCGAACTCGCTTCAGGCCCTCGAACGCCAACTCGGCACGCCCCTGTACGTCCGCGGAACCCGGCCCGTCCAGCTCACCGCGGCTGGCGAGGCCCTGGTGGGCCCGGCTCGCCGGACCTTGGCCAGCGCCGCCCAGGCGGAACAGGCCGTCCACCACACCCGTGACGTGCTCATCGGCACCCTGCGCCTCGGCGTCTCGCTCTCCGCTCAGCATCTGGTGCCGTTCGCTTCCTATCTCGGCGAGTTCACCCGCGATCATCCCGGCATCGACCTGCGCCTGCGGTACGCGCCCGCGCTGACGATGATCTCGATGGTCGAGGCGGGAGAACTGGACTGCGTGATCGGACCCGCGGTCAGCCAGGTCCCGGGCGTCCGGATGACTCGCCTGGCGCGTGAGCCGCTGCACCTGGCCTGCCGTGCTGATCACCGCCTGGCCGACCGGGCTGAGGTCAGCCTGAGCCAGCTCGCCGGCGAGCGGTTCGTCGAGGTACCCCCGGAATGGACAGCTCGCCTGCTGAGCGACGCCGCGTTCGCCGGCGCAGGCATACCGCGCCGCGTCGCCTGCGAGGTCGGCGACTGGGAACTGTTCCTCGAGCTGGTCAGCGCAGGCGTCGGCATCGGCTTCGCTCCAGCCGGCCTGCAGTACCCGGTGCTGACCGCACCCGACAGCGTCCTGCGGCTCATCCCGGTGCAGGGCGCACGCCTGGACAGGCACATCTACCTGATGCTGCCCTCACTGGGCGAGACCACTACGGCAGCACGGCGGTTCGCCGACCTGCTGCTGCACATCCACCCCGAGGTCAGCTAACCCGCACCGGCAAGCCAACACAGCCCGGCCAGGTCGCAAGCAGCGGCTGCCGGCGCGGTCATGCCGCCACCATCTGATCGTCAGATGGACTTCATCTGAGACAGCTGCCCGGCAGGCGACATCGGCCGCCACGCAGGCCCGGTTGCACCAGGCGAGACCTCCATGCGACCGTCGAGGAAGAAGGAGTTTGCCGAGATGAACCTCACTGACCACGCCGGAGTCCGGCTCACCCACGGCAAGCCCACGGTCAACGGCGTGGAGATCCACTACGCGATCGGCGGCACCGGCGAGCCGGTGTTCTTGCTCCACGGCGTACCGAAGACCATGTCGTACTGGCGCCACGTCGTGCCGCTGCTGACCCCGCACTACACCGTCATCGCGGTCGACAACCGAGGCGCCGGCGGCTCCCAGCGCCCCCCGATCGGCTACGACACCGCCACGATGGCCGGTGACGTCGCCGAACTGGCCACCCACCTGGGCTTCGACCAGTTCCGCGTCGCCGGCGAGGACTGGGGCGCGGCCATCGCCTACGCGGTCGCTGCCTTCCACCGGTCCCGGGTGCAGCAACTGGTGTTCCAGGAAACGCTCCTGCCAGGATTGCCAGCCAACCCAGGATTGCCCGGCGGCGAACCCGACCCCTCGTTCGCCCCCGACGACATCCGCACCGGCTGGCACTTCAGCTTCTTCAGCCTGCCGAACATACCCGAGCTGCTGCTGGCCGGGCGGGAACGGCCATTCTGGATGTACTACGCCAGACGCCAGATGTGGGACCCCAGCGCGTTGGCCGAGGAGGACATCGACGAAATCGTGCACTCGGCCGAGCAGCCGGGCGGCACCAGGGCAATCTTGGAGATGTACCGCGCCCGCCAGACTGACGCCGAACAGAACCTCCCGCACTACGCCGACCCGATCAGCTGCCCCGTCCTGGCCGTCGGCGCGCAGGCCTATCTCGGGGACGCAGTGTCCAAACAGCTCGCGCAAGTGGCCCGCGACGTCCGCGGCGCCGTCATTCCCGCCTCCGGTCACAACATCGCGCTGGAGAACCCGGCCGCCCTGGCCCAGGCCTACCTCGACTTCTTCGCAGCCGGCTAGGCGATCTTTTCCGCGTCATCCTCTTTCCATCATCGCGCTGCAGTTGCTGCGACCTTCTGCTGACGGGGCCAAACCGTCGGCGGTCCAGTGAGAATTACCGCCGGCGGCGTGTCGGATCCCGAGCCAGGCGTTCGTGGAACAGGTGACAGGCGGCCGGGTGGCCGACCCGCACAGGCAGGAGACGGCCATGTCGATGAACCACGATCTCACCACCGGGCTCGCTCGCGATCATCAGCGCCAGATGCTCGCCGAGGCCAGCCACCAGCAGCGGCACCGGGCACCCCGGACCCCCCGGACCGCCACCCGGATCATCCGCGGCCTGGTCGCGGCGATCACCAGCGCACCCGCGACCGCCGCCCGTGCGCCCGGCGTCGCCCCCGCCCGCCCGTCTGCATCTGCACGGCCAGCCATCGGCCGCCCCCCGGCCACCCGTCCAGCCGACGAGGCCGTCGGACATCGGCGCCGCTCGTGACCCAGGCGGCTAGCGGCCCGGCAGTGATCGCGGCAGCCCGAACCACGGCAGCACACTGGCCTCGAAGCGGGTCATGGCGCAGATCTGGTCTCCGGCCAGGGTGAGCACGTAGAAGGCGGTCGCGTGACGGATGCCGGCCGGGGCGCGCAGGTAGGCTCCGAACGCGGGCTGGCCGTTGGCGCGCGCCGGGACGAGGTCGAACCTGCGGCCTGCGGCGAACAGGCTGGCGCAGAAGCGGGTCACGACGTCTCGGCCCTCGTATCCGACGGGCATCGGCGGCATCGCGATGAAGACGTCGTCGGTCAGCAGCGCCACTAGCGTGTCGAGACTGGCCGACTCCCACGCGCGGGCGAACTTGGCCACGATCGCGTCCTCGGCAGGTGAGCCGACAGCGGGCGCCGGTAGGTGCCCGGCCGCCGACTGCTGTCGGCGTTGGAGGCTGGCGCGGGCTCGCTTGAGGGCACTATTGACCGATTCGACGGTCACCTCCAGCATGCCGGCTACCTCGCTGGCGTGGAATCCGAGGACGTCGCGCAAGATGAGGACGGCGACCTGGCGCGGCGGCAGCAGCTGCAGGGCAGTCACGAAGGCCAGCGAGATGGCTTCGGTCTGCTCGTAGCGGGCCTCCGGCCCGAGCGGCACGGCGACGGCGTCCTCGAGGAGGGCGTCAGGAAACGGCTGCAGCCAGACGGCCTCGTCGCGCGGCGTCGGCACGGACGACTCGAAGTGAGACATGTTCCATGCCCTGGCCGGGTGCCGGCCGGCCGCGCGGCGGGCGTTGAGGCACCGGTTGGTGGCGATCTTGTACAGCCAGGTGCGGATCGAGGCCCGGCCCTCGAACCCGGCGAAGCCCTGCCAGGCGGCCAGCAGCGTGTCCTGCACGGCGTCCTCGGCGTCCTGGAACGATCCGAGCATCCGGTAGCAGTGCACCTGCAACTCCCGCCGATGCGGCTCGGTCAGCTCCCGGAAGGCCTCGTTATCCCGGGCCCGCGCCCGCGCCCGCAAATCGGCTGTCACCATCCTGCGCGCCTTCCTTCCGCACCACGTGACACTTCCACCCGGTGAAGACACCGCTCGGGCGGCGAACTGGGCGGCTCCCGGACGCCCGGTTTCCCCGCGTCGCGGTGTCTCCATCACCGACCGCCCGGATGATCCGAACGCCGGATCGTGCCGCGGCAACTGGAAACGACCCTGGGAGGCTGACGATGGAATCGTCCGCAGCGGCCGGGCGCGTAGCGTCCACCGGTCTCGATCCGCGCCGCTGGCAGGCGCTTGCGCTTTTGTGCGGCGCGTTCTTCATGGTGCTCCTGGACGGCACGATCACGCTCGTAGCGCTGCCATCGATCGGAACGGACCTCGGCTTCGCCAAGCAAGACCTGCAGTGGGTACTGAGCGCGTATGCGCTCACCTTCGGCGGCCTGCTGCTGCTCGGAGGCCGGGCGGCCGACCTGCTGGGCGCCGGCGCGTGTTCATGGCCGGCGTCCTGGTCTTCACGGCCGCCTCGCTCATGTGCGGTCTTGCCTGGTCACCGGCGGCGCTGCTGGCGGCCCGCGTTGTCCAGGGCGCCGGGGCCGCGATCATGACCCCGACCGCCCTGTCCGTCATCTCCACGACCTTTACCGAGGGCGCTGAGCGTAACAAGGCACTCGGGATCTGGGGCGCACTCGGCGGCGTCGGCGCCACCACGGCGTGGCTGATCGGCGGCCCACTCGTCGACGGCCCCGGCTGGCGGTGGATCTTTTTCATCAACGTCCCCGTCGGTCTGGCCGCGCTCGCGCTGTCGCCGGTGTTCGTGCGCGAGAGCCGGGGCTCAGTGACGCGGCGAAGCTACGACCCCGCCGGGGCACTCACCATCACCGCTGCGCTCGTTCTGCTCGTCTACGCGGTCGTCACCGCCCCGAGAGCCGGCTGGGTGACATACGTACAATCCTCCCGCTTGTCGGCTCGGTCCTGCTCCTGGCCGCCTTCGCGCTGATCGAGTCGCGCCACCGGGCGCCGCTGGTGCCGCTGCGCATCTTCCGCTCCCGGACGCTCGCCGCCGCGGACGCCCTGACGGTCCTCATTGGCACCGTCGCGGTGGGCATGCCATTCGTTCTCACCCTCTACGCGCAGCAGGTTCTCGGCTACTCGGCTCTCAAGTTCGGCATCAGCTCGGTCGTTCTCGCGCTCGGCGCCACGGCAGGCGCGATCACCGGCCAGGGCGCGGTCCTCAAGGCCGGCTTCCGCCCAGTCGCCGCCGCCGGCATGGCGCTCATGGGCGCGGGGTCGCTTGTGCTCACACAGGTCTCCGTGCACGGCAGCTACTTCCCGGACATCTTCTTCGGGCTGCTCCTGTGCGGTCTCGGTATTGGCCTCGCCTTCGTTACCGCCACGGTCGCGGCGCTCGCCGGCGTCGCCGAACACGAGGCCGGGCTCGCCTCAGGCCTCAGCAACACCGCCTTGCAGATCGGCACGGCGCTCGGCGCCGCCATCGTCACCACCGTTGCCGTCTCCCGCTCGGCGGGCTACCTGGCAGCCAGTAAAGGCGCGAACCCGCTCGCCGCGCTAACCGAGGGCTATCAGTCCGCCTTCCTGGCCTGCGCCGTACTGGCCGGGATCGGGCTGTCACTGGCACTGCTGCTCCCAGGCCGGCCGCGCAACGCAGCGCACGAGCGACGGGAACCAGTCCAGGCGGCCAGTACCAGGGACTGACACCACCCAGACCGCCCCCTGCGGTCCTAACTGACACCCCGGCAAAGGAGAACCAACATGGGAAAGATCGTCGTGAGCGAAAACGTCACGCTCGACGGAGTCATCCAGGATCCGGCCGGTGACGAAGGCTTCAAGCACGGCGGCTGGGTCGGCCTGATCAGCAACCGCCCACAGCTCGGTCAGCTCGCGCTCGACGAGGCGTTGGGTCAAGAAGCCTTCCTGCTCGGCCGGCGCAGCTACGAGTGGCTCGCCACGCGGTGGCCATCCCGCAGTGGCGCGCTGGCCGACAGGCTGAACAGCCTGCCCAAGTACGTCGTGTCCTCGACGCTGGAACATCCCGCCTGGACCAACTCGACGGTACTCCACGGCGACGTGGTGACCGAGGTCTCGAAGCTGAAGCAAGAGCTCAACGGAGAAATCGTCGTCCCCGGCAGCTTCCAGCTCGTACACACGCTGATTGAGCACGACCTGGTCGACGAGCTACGGCTGAAGATCTTCCCGGTCGTGCTCGGAGCGGGCCAGCGCCTGTTCGGCCAGATCAGCGACAAGAAACCCATGCGCCTGCTCGACACCCAGGCCCTCGAGGGCGGCATCGCCTACCTCACCTACCAGCCCGGGCGACGCTGAGCGACTCGGCGAGGAACGCGAGCTCGTGCCGCAGCAGCTGGCTGAAGGTGTCCGCGTCGGCCGGGGTGCTGTGGGTCGTGCCGGACAGCGGCAGGACCTGGTGGGGGCGGCCGGCCGCGAGCAGCGCCGCCGACATCCGGAGCGTGTGCGCCACCACCACGTTGTCGTCGGCCATCCCGTGGATCAGCAGCAGCGGCCTGGTCAGGCTGGCGGCCCCGGTTATGGTGGAGGACCGGTCGTATCCTTCCGGGTTCTGCTGGGGCAGGCCGAGGAATCGCTCCCGCCAGTGCGTGTCGTAGAGCCGCTGAACATGGGGCGCGGCCCCGGAAACGGCCGCGTGGAATACGTCGGCGCGGCGGATCACGGCGATGGCCGCGAGCGCCCCGCCGTAGGACCAGCCGCGGATCCCGACCCGCCCCCGGTCCAGGTCGGGGAACTGGGCACAGATCGCGTCGAGCGCGTCCGCCTGATCCTCCAGCGGCGCGGAGAGGGTATCGCCGAACACGGTCCTCGACCATTGCGGCCCGCGGCCCGGCGTGCCGCGCCCGTCCGTGACCAGCACGGCGAAGCCTTGCTCGGCGAACCACTGGTCCTCGCAGAACGCTGCGTCACGCACGTGGACCACCCGCTGCATGGCCGGGCCGCCGTACGGGCTCAGCAGCACGGGCAGCCGCGTTCCTGGCCGGTACCACGACGGCAGCAGCAGGGCAGCGCACAGCTTGCTTGCGCCTAGAGTCAGCCACGTGATCCGCGGCTTGAGCACGGGTTCGGCTTGGAGGCTGGCGATGGCCGTGCGGGTCCCGTCGCGCCAGGCGACGGCGGCGCCGCGGCCCTCTTCGGTGTGCGAGAGCACGACGACTGTGCCGCCCGCCGCCGCGCCGTCGTGCACGCCAGGGTGCGCACTGCACCGCGACAGGCCCGGCCCCGGTTCGTACCGCCACAGGTGCCGCTCGGTGGGGTCGCGTTCATCGGTGGCGGTGAAGTAGACGGTCTCGCCGTCGGTTCCGCTGACCGAGCCGATGTGCAGTCCGTCCGGCGTGACGGCGGCACCGCCGACCACCAGACGCCGGGAGCCGTCCCGGTCGGACACGGTGACCAGGTCCCCGGCGCTGGTTCGCGCCGGGGTGCCGGGCGCTAGCTCGACCCAGGCGTCGTCGCGCTCCGTGTGCAGGAGCGTTGTCTGTCCCGTGACGGCGTCGGCCGCCAGCACCATGACGGTCCGCTGGTCCCGGCTCTGCACGCTGAGCAGCGGCCCCCGGGAGTCCCACTCGGCGGCCGTCACGTACTCGTATGCGCCGCGGTCCCAGGTGACTTCGGTCCTGCTGCCGTCAAGCCGCAGCACGTGCAGGGTGACGTCCGCGTTGGCGGTTCCGGCCGCCGGGTACCTGACCGCGCGCGGCGGCCGCTCCGGATCAGCGGGGTCTGCGATCCACCAGCGCTGGACGGGAGAGTTGTCGACCCGCGCAGCCAGCAGCCGCTGGCCGTCGGGAGCCCACCAGTAGCCGCGGAACCTGAGCATGGACTCGGCCGCGACATGCTCCGCGAGGCCGTAGGAAACGTCGTCGTGCTCCGGGGCGGCCAGCAGGCGGCCTGTCCCGTCGGCCAGCTCGGTCACGTGCAGCGCGCCGTCCGCGACGTAGGCCACGCGCTGCCCCGCTGGGTCGATCCGCGGGTCCGTCGCCGCGCCCGCGGCCGGCACCGGTTCCGGGACGCCGCCCGGCGCGCGCGGGTCGTCGCCGACGCGCAGCACCCACAGCCGCCCGTCCAGCGCGAACACGACCGTCCGGCAGCCCGCGTCGGCCGAGTAGGCCACGATCCCGGCCGAGGTCTCGCGTGCCCGCTCCCGCCGGACGCGCTCGGCCTCGGGCACGTCACCAGGACCGGAGTTCCACGGCGCCGCCGGATCGGCGAGAAGCCGCTCGCGTCCTCCCCCGCGCCGCCGGCCAGGTCCAGCCCCCACAGGCAGGTGACCGGGTCTTCGCCGCCCCGAGTGCGGAGGAACAGCACCCGCCCGCCATCCCGCGAGACCGTCACCGCCCGCGGAACGCCGAGCGTGAAGCGCCGCGTGCTGGCCAGCTGCCGGAGGAAGTCGTCGATCGCCACGCCAGCACTCTGCCACGCGGCCCCACCGCCACGCGACAACTTAACCGGCCACCGGACGCGGGCGGCCGCCCAGCGGAACTGGCTCTGGGGCATCTGCCGGTCGAGTCGGGTCCAACCGACGTCGCAGCTGACTCACCTCCTAATCGATTCGAACATTATTGATGTTCGTACGCACATATCTGATGTATCTTGGAGCGTATGGATGCGTCGCAACGTCTGAGCGAGCTGGTGGAGGTCTTGCGTCGGGACGGCCGGGTCGATGTCGTAACTGCGGCCGCCGAGTTCGGCACGGCCGAGCTGACGATCCGCCGCGACCTAGAAGTGCTCGTCGAGCGCGGGGTGGCGCGACGGGTGCGGGGCGGCGCGGTGAACCTGCTGATGCGCGGCGAGGAGCTGCCGTTCGCGATGCGAGCGATCGAGGTCGTGGACAGTAAGCGGCGGATCGCCGCGGCGGTGGCCGACCTCATCGCCGACGGCGAGGCCGTCGCCCTAGACAGCGGCACCACGGTGGCGCAGACGGCACGAGCGCTGGCCGGCCGGCGGCTGACAGTCATGCCCCTGTCGCTGCACGCGGCGATGGCGCTGGCTGAATCGGCGTCGGTCCGGCTGATGCTCCCCGGCGGCGAGGCTCGGCCCGGGGAGCTGGCGATGGTGGGCCCGCTGGCCCTGGCCGGGATCGCGGCCCTGCGCTTTGACACCGTCGTGCTGGGCTGTTGCGGGGTGTCACCCGAAGGCCACGTTATGGCCCACGACCTGGGCGACGCCGCGGTCAAGCAGGCGCTGCTGGCCTCGGGCAGTCGCAGCGTGCTCGCCGTGGACGGCGCCAAGTTCGGCCGGGGAGCGCTGGCGGTGGTCTGCGAGCTGGCCGCGTTCGACGTGGTCGTCACCGACGACCGCGCCCCGGCGGCGACCCTGGAGGCGCTGCAGGCCGCAGGGGTGCAGGTGCACCGTGTCTGACCCGGAGCCGCACACCACCACGGCCGCCGGCCGCTCGGTGCGCTGGCCGCGGATCGCCGTCACCACGGTGTTCGTCGTCCACGGGCTGCTGTTCGCGTCCTGGACCGCCCACATTCCCGACGTCAAGGCCCATCTCGGCCTGACCGACGGCACGCTCGGGTTGGCGCTGCTGGGCGCCCCGGTCGGCTCGGTCATCGCGATGATCGCCGCATCCTGGCTGCTGCCCAGGGTAGGCAGCCGCCGGATCGTGCAGGTCGCCCTGGTCGGATACTGCGCGGCCGGGCCGCTGGTCGGGCTCACCGGCAGCCTGCCCGCGCTGTTCGCGGCGCTGTTCGTCTGGGGCGCGTTCCAGGGCACCCTCGACGTCGCGATGAACACGCAGGCCATCGCCGTCGAGCGAAAGGAGCGGCGGGTGCTGATGCCCGGACTACACGGCAGCTGGAGCATCGGCGCGTTCGCCAGCGCCGGCATCGGCGCGCTAGCCGTCGCCGCCGGCATCACTCTCAGCGTGCAGTTGCTTGTCCTGGGGACGATCGCGCTTCTCGCCGCCGGGCTGCTAACCGTGCGGCTGCTGCCGGCCGCCGCGGAACAACCCGGCAGCCCCAACGCCCCTGCCGAAGGGCGAGGCGATGCCGTCCTGCGGCCGGGTCGGCACGCCTCGCGCTGGTCCGGCGGGATGGTCCTGCTCGGCGCGATCGCCTTCGCCGCGATGCTGTGCGAGGGCGCTACCGCCGACTGGGCCGCGGTTTACATGTCCGGCCCGCTGCACACCGCCGGCGTGGTCCCCGGTCTCGGCTACGCGACGTTCGCGCTGGCCATGGTCACCGTCCGGCTGTCCGGCAACCGGCTGCTCACCCGCTTCCGGCCCGACCGGCTGCTTCCCGCGCTGGCCGTCGTCGCGACGGCCGGGTTCGCCGCGGCCCTGCTCATCGCCGAGCCGCCGGCTGCCCTTCTCGGCTTCGGCTGCCTCGGCATTGGCCTGGCTTCCGTAATTCCGACGGTGTTCAGTGCCGCTGGGCGGATACCCGGCCTGGCACCGGGCACCGCCGTGGCCACCGTGTCAGCTTGCGGATGGGCCGGATTCGTCTGCGGCCCACCCGTCATCGGGCGCTTGTCCGAATGGGCGTCGCTGCCCGTCGCCTTGGGTCTGCTGCCGCTGCTCACCGCGTTCGTCGTCGCCGGCACCCTCACCTCGTCGGCGCTAGGCACCGGGCGCCAGCTCCGGGCTCGCGCCCAGTGCGCCACGGCGAGATGATCCGCCTCCTGCTCGTCGACTACGGCGAGGTCATCAGCACTCCGCTCCCCGAGGGCACGATCAGCGACCTGGCCGCCCTCGCCGACCAGCCGCGCGCCATCTTCCTCGACCGCTACTGGCAGCACCGGCCCGCCTACGACCTTGGCCAGCCACCTGCCGCGTACTGGTCCGGGGTCCTGGCCCGCGACCTGAGCAGCTCACCCCAGGTCGTGGATCGGCTGACGGATATCGACGTGCACGGCTGGCTGCGGCCGAACCCCCTCACCCTGCCTACGCTCCTGCGCCGGGTGCGACGCACCGGCATCCAGCTGGCGCTGCTGTCCAACGCGCCCGAACCGCTAGCGAAGGCTATCGACCACTCCCGCTGGTCGCGGCACTTCGACCATTGCTACTACAGCTGTCGCCTGGGCGCCGCCAAGCCCGACCCGCGGGCATTCCAGATGGTGCTGCGTGACCGCGGCGCGAAACCAGACGAGGTGTTGTTCATCGACGACCGTGCCGAGAACACCGCCGCCGCCCGCAACCTCGGCATGCGCACCATCACCTTCACGTCCGCCAGCGCCCTCGACCGTGAACTATGCCTGGTGGCACGGGCCTGAAGGCGTAGCAGGGCTCGGAGGGAACTGACACTGTCGTCAGAACCGCTTAGATTCGAGGGGTTTCCGCCATGCCGTCCGCACTCGCCGCTGGCCAGGTCGCGACCACTCCCTCCGCGGCACGCTCGGTCTGCGCCTCGCCGCTCTACCGGGGAGCGACCGTCGCGCTGTTCCTATCCGGGCTGGGGACGTCCGCCGCGGCGCCGCAGATCACCCTGTTCCTGGTCAACGACCTGCACGTCTCGCTGACCACGGCCGGCCTGTTCTACCTCACGAACATCACCGCCCCGCTCGCCGGCTACCTGATCGGCGCGCGCTCGGACCGTTCCGGAAAGCGGCTCGGGCTGTTCCGGTGGTGTGCTCTGGCGGGATTCCTCGGGTGGGTCGCGATGGCCTTGGCCGACCAGGTGTGGATGCCCTTCGTGATCAGTGCCGTCGTCCTGGCCTTCTCGGGCGCCGCCGGCTCGCAGCTGTTCGCCGCGGTCCACGACGACCTGCAAACGACCGCGAATCCCGTGGCCGACGGGGTCGTCTCCATCGTACGGATGGCGTTGACGGCCGGATGGGTCGTCGGCCCCGTCCTGGGCTCGATCCTGGCGAGTGCCGCCGGCGCGCGCGTGATGCTCGCGGCCACCGGGTCGTGCGCCCTGGCGCAGATCATCCCCATGGGCTTCGCGCGCACCGGCTCAGCTCGGCCCCGCGCGCACACCGGGTCCGCGTCCGACGTGCAGGCCGAGCGCCTCGCGCAGCGCCCGAAGCTCCGGCAGATGCTGCCGCTGCTCGCGTTCACCGGGCTGTACGTGTTCGTCTACGCGGGTGAGCCGATCAAGTACGGCTACCTGCCGATCTACATGCGCGACGACATGCATCTGCCGACGCCGGTCAGCGGCGCGGTCATCGGCATCCAACCTCTGATAGAGCTGATCCTGATGCCGGTGGCCGTGGTCGTCGCCCGCCGTATCGGCATGATGCACCTGATGATCCTCGGCGCGGCGTTCGGCGTCGGCGCGAATCTCTGCTTCGCTCTGACCGGCGACGCCGCCGGAATGTTCGCCGGGCAAATCCTCATGGGCGGGGTCTGGGGTGTGTTCGCGGCCTTGGGCATCATCGTCGCCCAGCGACTGCTGTCCCAGGCCGTCGCGACCGCCTCAGCCGTCTTTATGAGCTCCACCGCGATCGCCAGCGCCCTCGGAGGGCTGACCGGCAGCCTCGGCGTCAGCGATCTCGGCCTGCCGCATGTGTTCTTCGCCCCGGCTCTTTACGGACTCGTCGCCTGCGGCGGGATCGCCGTCATGAGCCGCTCCCGGTTCGCCGTGCACTAGCCCGGACGCCCTGGCGATCACCGAGGAGTCTCGATGCCATGGGCTTTGTGGCGAACGGCAAACGGGTCGCTTGATCATCGCGGCCCGGGTTGCAGGAGACCGCGCTCCAGCACCACCGGCACGTACAGCTCGCGGTAGCCGTGCTCGTCGAACAGCACCGTGACCTCGTCGCCGTCGTACCGCAGCACGGTGCCCTCGCCCCACCGCTGGCTCATCACCCGGCCGCCCACCGCGAAGGGGACGCCGGTCCGCGGGGCCTCCGCATGGCCGCCATCGTTGTCGCAGTTCCCGCAGGGGCCGGGGTAGTCCTGGCCGAAGTAGGTGAGCAGGAACGAGCGCCGGCATCCGGGGTGCTCCACGTAGCGGCGCATCATCGTCAGCCGCGAGCGCTCAACCTCGCCCTCCCGTTCTGTCTCGGCATCGGACGCCCGCAGCGCGGCCGCGACGGTCATCGCCCCGGTCCAGCGAACCTCGCCGTCCGCCCCCCAGGCCGCCGCGCCGAGGTCGGCGAGACGAGCGAGCGCTGCCGTCCTCTGCCGGGAACCGGCCCTGGCGTCCTGCCCGGCCGCGAGCGCAACCGCGACCGGCCGCACCGCCGACCCGGAAATGCCGCGTGCGGTCAGGTAGCGCGCGGTGTCGAAGTCCTCGTAGCGGTAAATCAGTCGCGCCTGCGCGGGCCCGCCGTCCCGGCCGGCCCGCCCGAACTCCTGGTAGTACTGGTCCAGCGCTGGCGGCGGGTCGGCATGCAGCACCCAGCGCACGTCCGGCTTATCGATGCCCATGCCGAACGCCACGGTGGCCGCTATGGCGCGGGCCGTCCCGTCCAGGAACGCCGTCATCGCGTTGTGCCGATCGCGCGGCGGCAGGCCGGCGTGGTAGAGCACGACCGCCTCGCCCGCTGAGGCCAGCGCGCGGTGCGCGGCCTCGGCGCTGGCATGCGTCGCCGCGTAGACGATGCCGGAACCGTCGAACTCGCGCGCGGCGCGGATCAGCTCGCGCTCCTTGTCCGAGACAGTACGCACGTGCTGCACCGACAAGTGAATGCCCGGCCGGTCGAAGTCGCCGATTACCTCCACCAGATCTCGCAGGCCCAGCCGACGAGTGATTTCCCGGCGGACCGGCGGCGCGGCGGTCGCGGTCAGCGCGAGACGCAGCGGGGCGCCGACCGCCTCGGCCTGCGCCCCGAGCCGCATGTAATCGGGCCGGAAGTCGCGGCCCCACTGGCTGATCAGGTGGGCCTCGTCAACGGTGAACAGGGCCGGCCGGGCCCGCTGCAGAGCCTGACGCGTCTCCTGGTTCGACAGTTGCTCCGGTGACAGGAAGATGAACGTGCTCGCGTCGCACGAAGCGAGCAGCGCCGCCGCCCGTGCGCCTGCGGACTGCTGCGAGTTGAGCACGATGGCCGACAGGCCCGCCGAGTGCAGGTGAGCAATCTGGTCGTCCTGCAGCGCGATCAGCGGCGAGACGACCACCGTCGGCCCCGGGCGGAGCAGGCCGGCCAGCTCATAGATCGCCGACTTCCCGGCGCCGGTCGGGAGCACGGCCAGCACGTCGCGCCCCCCGGCGAGCGCCTCGACCGCGCGCCGCTGCCCAGGACGAAGCTGCTGAAAGCCCAGACGCTCGCGCGCAAGCTCGTCAATCACGGCTGAGCCCGCCCACGACCCGGCCAAGGGACCACGTCACTGTCATGCCGCCATGCCATCCCTCCGCCAATGGCCACTTGTTGCTACCAGCCACGCTAACCCGGCACCCAGACGCTGCCGGCGTCCACCATGCACCCCGGGGGCGGGGACGCCGGCGTGCCTCATCAGGTACGCCGCTGCGGCTGCGTGGTCGTTGTCATTAACGGCGAGGGCGGAGGCCGATGCCGCCATGGCAGTTCTCCTTCGCTGAGCGAAGCCATCCTGGTGCCTGTCATCGTCTGTGCGGGTCGCTGGCCTGAACCGGACGGCCCGCGGTGTCGGCCGATAAGGGCACGTAGGCAGCCGGAGCGCCGGCGGAAGATCAGGGTGCCCGCTGCTACCGCGGCGAGCGCGGCGATTGCCGCGCAGTAGACCAGGGCCGTCCGGTGCAGGCCGAAATGCGCGGTGGCGATCCCGGCGGCCACAACGGGAATGCTGAACGCCAGGTAGGACGCGATGAAGTAGGCGGCGACGAGGCCCGCCCGCTGCCCGGCCGCCGCCTCGGCGCTCACCGTGCGAAAGGCGCCCAGCATGGCCGTCCCGAGTCCCGCACCCGCCACCGCTGTCCCGGCGAGGAAGGCAGCAGCCGATGTCGCCTCGATCGCGGCCAGGGTCACCACGGCGCCCGCCAGCAGGCCCAGGCACCCGGCCAGCATGGCCGCAGGCCCGCTGACGCCGCGGAACACCACCGGCCCGACGGCCCCGACCCCGGCGAGCAGGAAGATCACCAGACCGCCCCACAGCAGGTCCGCGGAGCCCAGGACCTGAACCGCCAGTGACGGCCCCAGCGACAGGTAGAACCCACTGAGCATCCACACCGCGATCAGGCACGGCAGCGCCATAGCGAACGTTCCCCGCGCCTGCCGCGGCACCCCCACCCGCGGCCGCAGCGAGGCCAGCACGCCCGGCCGCGCAGGCGCCGTCTCCGGCAGCGCCAGCACCGCCACGGCAGCGGCCAGGCTCGCGCCGAGCAGCAGCCACCAGACCAGGCGGGTCGGCGCCGGCCCGTACTGGACCAGCGCGCTGGTGCCCAGTCCGCCCGCGCCCAGGCCCAGCAGGCTGGCGGCGGTGGTCACCACCGGCGCCCGGCCGCTGCCCTCGGGCTGCAGATCGATCAGCGCCGCGCCCGCCGCGCTGCTCGCCGTGCCCACGGCAGCGCCCTGCAGCGCCCGGGCGGCGAACAGTAGCCCGACACCGTGCGCCGCCAGGAACAACCCGCAAGCACCCGCGCTCATCGCCAGGCTGACAAGGATTACGCGGCGGCGGCCGACATAGTCCGACACCGACCCGAAAACCAACAAGGTGACCAGGAGCAAGAGAGCGTAAACGGCGAAGACAGCGGTCAGCGTGATCGCCGAGAACCGCCACTCGGCCTGGTAGACGCCATACAGCGGAGACGGCGCCGCCGCCGCGAACAACAACAGCAAGAACACCCCGGCCACCAGCCAGAACCCGGCCACCCTGGGCAGCGCGGACCGGCGGTGCGCAAGGCGCATCCCGCTGCCCGCGGCGTACTGGGCGAGCCTGTCGTGCGTCAACCGAGTCATGACATCAGCGTCCCCGCAGGACAGGGCATGACGGTATCCGAACCGTGACTGCACCCGACCGCCAAAGCGCCGCGGTACTCCCGGCCGGCTCCCGTCGCTGCTCACCACCCGGGCCAGCCGCACGCATCGGTGCAGTCTCGTTACGGATACCCCTATCCCCCGTCCGGCGGGCACGCTGGCGTCATGACCGAATGCACGCCCGACACAGCCCCCACAGCCCGTATGCCGAGACTCACGGGACAAGCTTCGGCCGCTGCTCGCAGACGGCAGCAAGGCCTCGGAGCGGCCCTTTCTTCTGCCAGTGATTGAGGAGCAGCAACATGAGCGAGCGCGTAGTACTGGTCACCGGAGCCCTGGCCGGCATCGTGCTGGCAACAGCCGTGGCCTTTGCCCGCCAGGGCGCCGCCGTCGTCCTCTCGGGACGGCGGGACGAGGAAGGCAAGGCGCTCGCGGCAGAGCTTCGGGAGCTGGGCGCGGAGACCGAGTACATCCGGGCCGACGTCAGCATTGAGGACGACGTCGAGGCGCTGGTCAACGGCGCCGTCGGGACCTTCGGCAAGCTGGACGTCGCCGTCAACAACGCCGGTTTCACCGGCAGCCGCGGCCCGCTGGCCAGCCAGACGCTCGAGGCATACAACGCCGTCTTCGACACCAATGTCCGCGGCGTGTTCTTCTGCCTCAAGCATGAGCTGCGCGTGATGACCAGGCAGGGCTTCGGCAGCATCGTCAACCTGTCCTCGACCTTCGGCGAGCGGGGCGGCGCAGGCGCGGCGCTCTACAGCGCCAGCAAACACGCGGTGAACGGCTTCACCCGGTCCGCGGCGCTCGAGGTCGCCGCTCAGGGCATCCGCGTGAATGCCGTCGCCGCCGGCCCGGTGGCCACAGGCGGCCTAAACCGATTCGCCGGCGGCGAGGACGGCGCCGCGGCCATGGCGGCGACAGTCCCGGCCGGCCGCCTCGGCCAGGTCGATGACATCGCGGATGTCATCAAGTTCCTCGCATCCGACGACGCCCGCTTCGTCACCGGTCAGATCGTCGCCGTGAACGGCGGCAAGACGGCCGCCTGAACCCGTCCCCATTCCCGCCGTCGGGACCGCGAAAGCGCCGCAGATCCGCCGCATCTGCAGCACCAGCAGGAAGGAAGAGCAGTGACCAGGGAAATCAAGGTCCCCGACGCGGACCACCCGATCAGCATCGACGCCGACACCGTCCCGGTCGTCGCCCGCGTGGGCGACACTCTCATCGCCTACACGACCGCCGCGCTGACCCTGCGCGAGGCCGGGTATCCGCCCGTCTACTACATCCCGCTCGGCGACGTCGTTCCCGGGAGGCTGCGCCCTAGCGCGTCGGACAGCTACTGCCCCTACAAAGGCGACGCCTCGTATTACGACATCGTGCTGCCCGACGGGAAGGAGGTCGCAGACGCCGTCTGGACGTACCAGGCTCCCTACCCGGCGGTGCACGCCATCGCCGGATACGTGGCCTTCTATACCGACCGCGTCCAGGTGCTCGCGGACGCTCAGTAATCGTGGAAACTGTCGGGATCGACCGCATCGTTCGACCGTGATGCGATGCTGTTCGGGGCCTGAGGAAACCCCAGCGAGACCGATCGCCGAGCCGCCGGTCTGCGCCGTCGTCAAGGCGCTGCGCACTCGCTCAGGGACTTCCTCCCATCATGCTGACCAGCTGGTCGCGGGTAATGCCGTGCTGGAGCAGGAACGCTCCATCCCTCGGCAGCTTGATCGGGTCCTCAAGATCCACATCTATCTCTTTGACGGTTTCATCCGAGATGCCGACCTTGCGCAGGACCTCGAGCACTTTTTTCTTCGAGAACTCCGTTTGCTGAGACATATCCTCCTCCTGGCGCCGGCCGCGCCCCTGCGCAGCCGGCTCCTGCCGGTAAATCACCCCCGCGGGCTCCCCGTGCCGGACCTTGCGCGCGAGATCGCGGTGACCTGTGCTCTTGCCGACGCTCGCTCAGGCCAAGTATCGCAGGCATATCCCTCACCTCCCACTGCCCCGCGCAGGTCACCTCGCCCGCCCTGGCCGCCGATGGCTTGTCGTTTTCGGATGGCGCCCAGCATGGCTGCTGGCGGGCATCAGCTCGGAGCACTACCTGCGGCCCGAGCGGGGCCGCGACCACCGCCCGTCGGCCGACGTGGTCAACGCCCTGTCGCGGGCACTCCAGCTCGACGAGGACGCCACCGGACACCCTTGATGCTGGTCGAGGTTGATTACGTTGGGTAGCCGCTACGCCAGATGGCGTACTCGGGGCAGAGCGGCCGACCGGTTTCGGGCCGGCTGATCCACAGTCGCAGCAGGTGTCGCTGACGAGTCGGATCCTCGGCATCGTCGGCGAATGCCGTGCGGGTGTGCACCGTCACAAAGTTGTTGATGAACTGAATGTCGCCCGTCTGGAGTTGCATGCCAAGAGCGACGCCTGGTCTCTTTGGCAGCGAGTCGTAGTACATGAAGCACGAGACCTCGTCGGCGGTGAGCCTGGGCACCTCGGGGAAGCGCATGGCGGACATCGCCCGACCAGTCCTGACGGTCGCCGAGAGCGCTCCCCCGACGTAGCTGTAGAGCGGCTCCAGGTACCAGCCAGGTGATCCCGGCGGTTCCTCGCTCCGCCAGTCGGTCGGAAAGTTCTTGTTCAGGATGGGCAGGTACTCAGGGTGCTCGCTGATGACGAAGTTGTACAGCAACCCGGAACTGGCGACGAAGCTTTCTCCGCCGTAAAGCGCGGGGCGCAGGCACATCAGGCCCACGAAGTCGGTGGAGTCCGTGTGGAACCCCAGGTCTTCGTTGGTTGCGTACGCCCGCTCGTACGGGCCGCGCCTGCCGAGGTCTCGTATATGACCTATGAGGTCCCCTTTGCGATTTTGCGGAACGAGATTCCCCATGCGCCGGCCCATTCCCCAGTAGATAATGGCTGCCTCATCCTCAGTGAACCTGTCGTAGATAGGCAACCCGCGCAGCAGAACGAGACCTAGACCATTATCCAGTCGGTCCACAACGTCATCGATCCGTTCCTGAAAATGAGGAAGAGGGAAATCCTCTGCCCGGATCTCTGTGACATCATTGACGTGCTTCCTGGCGACATGCGCCAGCGCTCGTTCGAAATCGGTCAATTCCTCTTCAGTGAAATGAGCGATCCAGTTACCGGCTGCAGCGAGTTCGTCGCCGCTCCAAACATTCGGGGCCGATACCGGCTCGGCGAGAATCTCGGCCACCAATGTCTCTCCTTCGCCGCGCACACTGCTCCGCTGTCATGCTATCGCCGGACCGCCGGCCGCCCTGGCAGGCGGCGGTAGGTCGGCCGCTGCCTGGGCCAGTGGCCAGCGACAGGAAACTAGCTGTGCTTCGGGCACGGCCAGTATCGTCTGGTGGGCGAGCTGCCCGGATTGCCGGTGATGGGACGGGCGGCAGGAGGAAGGGGCGGCGGAGGTAAGGGAGCGGTGTCATGCGGGTGCTGGTGTCGGTTGACATGGAGGGTATCGCCGGCGTGGTCGACGGCGAGGACGTCAGCCCGGGCCATGGCGAGTATGAGCGCAGCCGGAGCCTGATCACGGCTGAGGCCAACGCCGCGGTCCGCGGGGTCTATGCCTGTGACCCGGGTGCTCAGGTGCTCGTTACCGAGGCCCACGGCGGTTTCCGGAATCTTCTTCCCGAGCAGCTCGACCGACGTGCCGAACTGCTGCGAGGCAAGCCCAAGCCCGACGGGATGATGGCGGGCCTGGCGGACGGCGCAGATGCCGCGCTGTTCATCGGCTACCACGGCAAGGCCGGAACGTCCCGCTCCGTCCTGGCTCACACCATTCATGGCGGGGTCGTCGCCGACGTTCGCTGCGAGGGGCGCTCGCTGGGCGAGATCGGCCTGAACGCGGCACTCGCCGCGCACAGCGGCGTGCCCGCGGTCCTGGTCTCCGGCGATGACACCGTGGCGGCGGAGGCGGCCTTGGTGGCGCCGGGTATCCATGCCGTGGTGGTCAAGCGGGCCGTCGGCTTTTACGCGGCGGCCCTGCTGCATCCCGACGAGGCATGCGACCGCATCGAGCAAGAAGTACCGAAGGCCCTTGCCGACCGCGAGGACATCCGGCCGCTGCGCTTTGACGGCCCGGTACTGCTCGAGGTCGAGGTCTTGCGGCCGCACATGACCGAACGGGCGCTGCTCATCCCAGGAATCGAGCGAACCGATGGCTGCACGCTGCGCTATGCAGCTCCGGACTTTCCGACGGCCTACCGAGTCATCCAGCTCATCATCATGCTCGGCGGCATCTGATCCGGGCGCCTGGCCGTGGCGCCGTGTCGGCGGCCGGCCGAGGGCATACGGTGACGGGCCAACCTGCCAGCCCACCGCGCAGACCGCAGCTCGGAACGACTCGATCTGAGGCCAAGGTGCGCGCGTGCTGGTAGTTGCCCTGAGTCAGGCGGCCGCAGTCCGGCAGAGGATCTCGCCGTGGAGGACTGAGAGCCAGCCGTCCTCCGCGGCCGCCCAGGAGAGCCAGGCCGCACTGATGCGGCGGAGGTCGTCGGTGGCCGCGTATCCGTCGTCGACTAGCTGGCGGGCCAGCGCGGATTCGGTGATCCGATCGGCCCACATGCGGCCCCAGTGGTCGCGGTCGGCGGGCGTGGCGAAGCACCAGGTGCTGGACGTGGCGGTGATGTCGGCGAGGCCAGCCTCCCGGGCCCACGACAGCAGCCTGCGGCCGGCGTCGGGCTCGCCGCCGTTAGCGCGCGCGGCGGCGCGGTAGAGGCGCAGCCACTCCTCGAGCTCGGGGAGCTGCGGCCACCAGGCGAAGGCCGCGTAGTCGCCGTCACGCGCTGCGACGACGCCGCCCGGGCGCGTGACCCGGGCCATCTCGCACAGCGCCTGCACCGGGTCGGCCAGGTGCTGGAGCACCTGGTGGGCGTGGACGACGTCAAAGGAGCCGTCGGGGAATGTGAGGGCATGCGCGTCCTGCACGCTGAAGCCGGCATTGGTGATGCCGCGGGCCGCGAGTGTCGCGCGCGACAGATCCAGTTCCTCCGGCCCGATTTCCGTGGCCGTGACCCGGCCGACCAGGCCGGCCAGGTCGGCGGTGATGGTGCCCGGGCCGGCGCCGATATCGAGCAGCGAGTCGCTCTCGTGCAGGTGCGGCAGGAGGTACGCGGCGGAGTTGGCTGCCGTGCGCATCCGGTGCGACCGCAACACCGATTCGTGATGGCCGTGGGTGTACGTGCTCATGACTCTCCCTCCGGCCACGCAGTCTGCCCGCACTTCGCACTGGTGTCCAGAAAGCGAGAAAGGTGTCTCGATATATGAGACAGTCGCCCTCCAAGCCTGACCTCTGTGCTACAGAGACAGCTACATGTCCTCCGAGCCGCATCGACTCCCGCGGACGGCCAGGACCCCTATCCGAGGCACCGGGTTCAGCTGCCGGTCGCGGCGCAACGTCCCAGCTCAGTCCACGTGTCATGCCATCTCAGCGCGGTACCTGCCATCTCGCTGGCCGACGTCGGTAGCATCCCGTGTAATCCATCTGGGCATGCAAGACGTCCAACACCCATCAGTACGACAAAGGATAGTAGGAGCAATGGCGCTAACCCCAACGCCTTCAGTTCTCGAACTCATAGATGCCCGGCTCCGAGGTGAGAGTGACAATTACCGCCTGGCGCTAGCGCTTGAAGGTGGTGGCATGCGAGGCGTGGTATCAGCTTCGATGATGATGGGGTTTCGCGACATAGGAATTGACAAGGTAATCGACAGGTTTTATGGCACTTCCTCCGGGTCTCTTAATCTTGCGTATTTCGCAGGCGGAGCCACATGGCCCGAAGTGGGTCTCTACTACGATCATCTTACGCAAGGTTTTGTGCGCAAGATATACCGCTACCCCCATAAACCAACTCTGGACATGTCATTCGCGTTCGAGGAAATAATGGAGCGGCGGAGGCCGATTAACGTCGAAGCTCTCGTCGCTAGCTCGTACGATGTTCGAATAGTGCTCGCGGATGTAGATGCTCTGGAACCAAAAATCGTCTCTCTGCACGACGTTGCAGGAGAATTGAATCAGTATCTCCAGGCTGGCTCTTGGCTACCTTTGCTATCTGGACCCCCCCTTGTTCTTCACGGTCGGCGGTACCTCGATGGCGGCGTACTCTGGCCCGATCCGCTATACGCAGCAATTGATGAAGGTTGCACTCACGTCCTGTGTATTAATACGGCGGCTGGCGACGCGGGATCAGAGCATTCCAAGCGCGCACGATTCGCGCTCCGCCTGGTACTGAACAGGTGGGCCCATGGTCTCGGAGATGCGTACTTCGCATCTCGTCAACGCTGGGATCGCGATAAGGCTGCGCTTCCGATCGGGAAGGCAGCGGCTCTCAATGATGTTGCCGTAACTCGCATCGCTCCCCCGGCAGGCTCGCATAATGTCCAGCGACTGACCATGGACCGAGGAGAGCTTCTCGATGGTGCTCGCGCTGGCTACGTGACGGCTCTTACCACCTTTGGTCATCCCGTAAAATCTGCATCCTTCTCCATTTACATTGAGCGCGATAAGGACTAGTTGCATGCAACAAATAGAGCCCCGCCTGCCGCCAGGTCCACTGGATCCCGGCGATCCTCATTCACTGACAGTAGCGCATTTTCTGCCTGACGTATTGTTGAATCGGGAGAGATTCCATCTCCTGCTACAGGACTTCTCGATAGACCGAGCGACATTTTATGGGCGTTACGGCTGCACACAAGAGTCCTTCCTCGACGAGACCGAGCAATTCGTCGCTGCTCAGCCCGACGGCAGCCGTGACGCACGCGCATCCGTACTTTTGCTCTTCGGCCGAAGCATAGAAATCTCCTCTAGATATGCTGGTGGAGGTGATGAGCCGAGTCCCGTAGAACTAGATTACCTTGAACAGATCGTAAACGGCTCCCACGGCATTCCAGATATATTGCACTCGATGTATGACTTCCAGTCAATTAGCGATGGCCGGAATGGTCTTTCAGATAATGCTGTCGAGATTGACTGGTCTACGCTTACCCTTCATCGACTCGGGACGACCTCGCTAATATTTTCTGTCTATACAAACGGATTGGACCCAAGAAAACTTGCGCTGAAGCTCAACCATGTACTGTTTACGACGGTCGGCCCCATAGCCACTGCGACATCATCATACTTCGCTGAATGGCGCGATGTATCGAGGCATTGCCCCTATACGCCGAGAGTCTTCGCCTCAGGGACCGGGTGGATACTAGAGGAATTCATAGAAGGCCCTACGCTCAGAGAGTTCATCCGTGCAAATGTCCTAAGTGACGATTCGCTAACACTCACATTAAAGGTATTTCCGGCGATTCTCGAAGCCTTGCAATCGTTCCATTCAGCAAATCATGGCCAGGGTCATGGGGACCTGAATCCCGCAAACATCATTGTACAGTCGCGATCCGCTGCACCTCCGGAGATTAGCGCTCGCGATTCTCGATACGAGTACGTCGTCTATCTGATCGACATGGGCCGCAATCTACTAGCTTCTGACACAATCGGCCGCGTCATGTCGGTTGATGCGAGCTTCGTGGCTCCGGAAGTAAGGCGACTCTCTCCAAAGGACCGAGTCGTGGACCGGAGCGCGGATTTCTTTTCTCTCGGCTATCTCCTTGCTTTTTGTCTTGGATACGATGAGACTGATGGTTTCTACTATCTGGATGAGCGACTCTTCCGCGATCAGCCAATGCTCGCCCGGCTGGCCTGCGGCCTAATCAACAATGACGCAAGATCCCGCGTCCGGTATGTCAGGACTTTGGCCAAGAAGCATATCGATCATCAGGACCAGGAGCTTCAAATCCTGGCCTCGTACGCCGTAGCGCTCATGGAGATGTTGAAAGAACTCACTGATCAGTCTCTTATGAAGGCACACGTCGGATTGCACGTACTTGCTCAAGGCCTTTTTGGCACGTGGACCGCAGTTGGCATCGCGGGTCGCCAGCTAATCCGTACCTGGAAGCGGCGGCAAGTTCTATCCCTAACAGAGGTTCTGGGATCAGCGCGGATCATCGCAAGCGCATTCGCCTATCTATTCGGTGCGGTAACAATGATCTATGTAGTCTTGCTAGAGATCCATAGGGATCCACTGACTCTCGGAGGAGCATTTCGCCTCTTGGGATTTCAGCGAAGCGATCATTTGTTTAATTATGAGCTGCTCATGGTAGGCGGTTCCTTCCTTGTCGCATCCTTCCAATACAATGTTGTTGTGTATGGCGGCATATCGTTCTGGCGCACTTCGGCTAACCTGTTGGTTCGGGTACTAAGCGAGATATGGCTTTGGATCGTCACGGTCACCGTACTGGGCTGTGTAGCAGCAGCCCTATTCATCAATCCTGAACTCTGGATACTGGTTTCGGCTATTGGTCAGACCATGGCGGTCATAAACAACATCCTCGCTATGGCAGCTCGCAGGAAAATCGCGCAGGCGCTAGAGCAAAATACTGCAGCCCTGCCCTGGTACAAGACGAGCGCCATTGTACGACAAGCGCGTTACGACATCCTTAGCTACTGGACGCCGACATATATCGCATTTACCTCATTTCTTTATACACTCGCCATTCTGGCAGATCTCGGTCTCATACACGACTTCATGGTGTATGCGATAGCTATCACGGTTGTTAATATCTTCGTTCTCAGCTACTCACAAGCGACGCGACAAGGACCGATTCTGAGAGGAAATCTGAGCCAGTATGCACTTGCGGGAGAGAACCTCGAGCTCAGCGAAGGTTCCGAGCCAGGGCACTAAGGTGCGCCGAGCGCCGATTCTGCGCTCCTGACCGATCGGGCACACTGTGGGGTGTGACATTGACGACTCGGATGCTCACGCCGGAGACCTGGGACGACTTCGCTGCGCTCGTCGAGGCTAGCAACGGCGTCTGGGGTGGTTGCTGGTGCATTGGATTCCACCCGGAGGGCGTCGGCCACGAGCGCGAGGTAAACCGGGAGCTGAAGCGCGGGCATGTGATGCGCGGAACCGTCCACCAGGTACTCGTCTACGACGGTGAGCGCTGCGTCGGCTGGTGCCAGTTCGGACCACCGGCCGAGGTGGCTACCATCAACAACCCCAAGGCCTACGAAAAGGGCCTGGCCGAGCTGCCGGACTGGCGGATCGGCTGCATCTTCACCGGCGCGAAGGACCGCGGCAGGGGCGTCGCCGCCGCTGCGGTCGCGGCGGCACTCGACGAGATCAAGCGGGCTGGCGGCGGCGTCGTCGAGGCCTATCCGGAGCAGACCCAGGAGCGGCCTGCGCAGCGTGGCGCCTACCTGCATACCGGACCGGAGGAGTTGTATACGCGATACGGCTTCACGCGGGTCCGGAAGATCGCTAAGTGGCGATGGGTCATGCGCACCAAGATCTGATCCGGCCGCTAGCTACCGTTCTCGCCAGCTGATGCTCCGTGAGCCGTAACAACAGTTTGCGGCAAGGTCGGTGGCCGTGGTCTTGGCCGGGCGGTCGAGCAGCAGGTCGGCAGCGCGGGCCAGGACCTGGGCTCGGGTGCGCTCGCCGTGGTCGGCGGCGAGGAAGTGCGCGCCGATCGCCACGCAGAAGGCCAGCAGGCTGCGGGCCTCGACCTCGTCGGCATCGGCGCAGAAGGTGCCGATCATCTCGCGGAGCAGCGCCATGCGCCGGTTGTCTACCCGTCGCAGGCGCTCGGCGACCCCATCGTCGCGCCGGGCCCAGTCGCGGATCGCGAGGTCGATCGGCAGCAGACGGTCGCTGGAGAAGGTGAGCACGCCGGCGTGCTGGATCTTGGCCCTCGGATCGCCGCCCTCGCGCTCGACTCGGTCGATCACCTCGTCGATGCTCTCCCGCTCCCAGGCGTCCAGCATCGCCGTCAGCAGCGCGTCGCGGTCGGCGAAGTACCCGTAGAACCCGCCCTTCGTGACGCCGAGTTTCTTCGCCAGCATCTCGACGCGAACGGCATCCGGGCCGCCGGCGGCCAGCGCCGCCAGTCCGGCCTCGACCCAGCTGTCACGCGGCGTGCGAGTCGCGCCCACGATGCGCCCCACCTTCATGTATACGCTGCCGTATAGATACGCTAGCCTGCTCCTATACGGTAGCGTATACATGAAGGGGTACTGTGAAATGGTCGTCAGCCTGGTCGAGAGTGCCGTGGGGACGAACGACATCCCCGAGTCCGTCCGCGCGCTTGGCTCGTTGCCCGAGGTCGACTACGCCGACCTGTTCACCCTGTCCACGGACACCAAGGCAACACCGGAGC
The DNA here is from genome assembly GCA_963730265.1 of uncultured Actinomycetota bacterium. Classification (GTDB taxonomy): domain Bacteria; phylum Actinomycetota; class Actinomycetes; order Streptosporangiales; family Streptosporangiaceae; genus DASUBV01. The sequence goes on along the minus strand of CAVSRG010000009.1, from coordinate 202,821 downwards.
AATGGGCTCGTGCGATGTTCGGCGACGTCCCCAACCTCGCCGAGCTGCTGATCTGGCGCGGACTGCTTGGTCTGCGGCTGGGTCGAGGACGATCGCCGGCCACCGTGGCCGGATGGCAGATCGGCGGACGCGGCGAGGACTGGATCCGGCTCGAGGCCGCTTCCTGGTTTCTGACCTGCAACCTCCTGGTCCAGACAGCCGAAGGGCGGGTGTCCCTGGTGACCTTCCTGCACTACGACCGGTCCCTGGGCCGTCGCGTGTGGCCCCCGTTGTCCGCCATCCACCGCCGACTGGTGCCCGGATTGCTGCGCGACGCCGCGACCCGGGCGGCGATCGACTCCCCGCGCGCAGGCCGGACGATCCCGTGAAGCGGCTCTTGCTGCCGCGCCCCGCCGTGCGGCCGCCGGCCGGCGAGCGCCAGCCTCCCTCAGGACCGGCCGCCGCATCATCCTCTACGTCCGCGGGCCGGATCCGGTTTCTGCGCCTGCAGTTTCTGGGCGCTGCGGGGCGCTGGAGGTGCCCGCCAGGCGGGAACTGCGGGTGGCGATCGCACCGGCCAGGTCGTCGCGCAGCCGCGGCTCGGCCAGGGCGGCGAGGCTTTCCAGCTTGTGCACCCGCTCGTCATGCCCGATCTGGCGGAACAGGTCGGCCAGCGATCCGTGGTGACCGTAGCCGTCCTGGAACGACCCGTCGTAGGGCTGGGCCTCCCACTCCGGATGCTCGGTGACGAACAGCATGTAGTCGTGCTCGGCGTGGTCCTCGAACGCGGCGTTGAGCCGGTAGCTCGCCGCCGGCCAGCAGATGTACAGCAGCCACGACAGCTGGTAGTAGCCGACGGCCATCAGCCATGGCAGCAGCCGGAACCGCAGGCCCGGCCGGGGCCCGCCGCAGCGTTGCGCGAGCTCCTCCAGGATCAGCAGGTGATACTGCTCGTTGTCTTGCTGGGCGCGGGTCTCCACGACCCGCTCGAAGATCCGGCCAGCCAGCCGCAACCGCCGGTGGACCCGGGTCAGCGCGCCATAGGCGGCGCGTTCCCACGCCTGATAGGGCACCCGGGCGACGATCTCGAGCACGACGAACTTGCGCAGTGACCGCGGCCGGCCATAGATCACATCCACCATCCAGAACAGCAGCTTGGCCGGGAGGCTGTAGTCGAAGCGGGGCGCGCGCAGCGTCTGGGCCTGGGCCAGGCGCAGATCGGCGGCGGACAGCTTGGGCGGCCCGGGCGGCCTCGCTGGCGAGCCGGGGCGTGCTACGGGGGCGGTGAGGACGGACATCGGCGTGCTTCCCTTCGAGACGAGACGAACGAGACGGTGCGGTGGGCCCGGCGGCCTTGCTGCTCGGCCGGGCCAGCAAGATCCAGCCTGGCCGCCCTGGCGGCTAAGGTCGTCAGCCAGCGGGACACTCTCGCCTGCGCGCCCTGGTGCAGGCCAGCGGCTCTCAGCTACGCCAGGCGCGGCAGCCCGGCCCGCCGGCCCGCCTACCACGATCGGCGTAGCTGCCGGCAACCGAGGTCGTCCTCTAGCCGACCGGGAATCACCTGCTGGCTGACGACACCTCGCCCTCGCCGCCGCGACGATGGGAACTCCTCGCCGCAGGCCGTCTGAGCGTCGCCGCTGCCGGAGGGCACTGCCGGAGGGCACTGTCACCTATCGAACAGGCAGGCACATGACACTTCACACGGCCGTATCAGCCCCGCGGGCCAGCACCGGCCGGACGGCGGGTCTTCGGCGGACGAGCCTCGCGGCGCTGGTCCTGCTTCTCATCCAGTACGGGATCGGGATCGGGGTCAACCTCTACGCCACCGTCCCGGCCGCCGACCTCGGGCACAGCATCGGGACGGCTATCTCGAACGGGCCGGGCGCGCTGACCGTGCACATCGTGCTCGGGCTGCTGCTGATCCTGGCCGCAGCCGGCCTGGTCGTGCAGGCCATCATCGCCCGCCGTGCTGGCGTCATCGTCACCTCTGTGATCGGGATGCTCGCCCTCGTCGGCGCCGCCGCTCAGGGAGCCGCCTTCGTCGATAAGGGCCACCCGTCGGCGTCCATGATCATGGCCATCCTGACCGGAGTGGCGCTGCTGTGTTACGGCGTCAGCCTCTACCTCCTGGGATCCCCCGGCCAGCAGTCAAACTGACGCGGGAGTACTCCGGCCGGGAGGAGGCTGAAATCGATGACGAACTACGCCCGGATGTATCGCCTGGGGATGACGCCCTGGGAGAGGTACGGGTCGGCCTCTGCTGCGAGCATCTCGGCCGTGCTGGACCGGGAATGCAACGATCGGCGCCGACCGCTGGGACGGGCCCTGGACCTGGGCTGCGGACGCGGCCAGTTCACCCCCGAGCTCGCGCGGCGCGGGTGGAAAGCGGTGGGTGTCGACTACGTCCCGGCCGCGGTCGAGGTCGCCCAGAGCCGCGGTGCGGAGGGCGTGACCTACCTCGTCGGAGACGTCACCAACCTGGCCGCGGCCGACCTCGGACGGTTCGAGTTCTTCCTCGACATGGGCTGTTTCCAGGGCCTGGACACAGGCCAGCGCCGCGCGGCCGGCGCGACAGTGTCCGCGCTAGCCCATGAACCGGACCGCACCACAGTGGTACCGGCTACGCCGCTAAGTACCGGGCGCGCCAGACGCCGTCGGTTGTGCACTGGACGCCGCCGTCACTCGGCAGCTGGCCGTGGCCGGGCCCGTCAGCGGAAGGCGGGCGCTACCTCCTGCATGAACAGGTCGCAGGTGTCCTTCGCGCGGGCCAGTGAGCCGAGTGAAGTCCGGGATGATGAGCTCGTCGGCGCCCGCCTCCTGGTACCGGGCGACGATGCCGCCACCTCGGCGGGGGTTCCGACGATCACCGGCCTGCCCGGGCCGGCCTGCCGCTTGTCCTCCAGCCATTCCTTGTCTGTCGACAGGAACAGCAGCGCCTGGGTGGAGACATGGATCTCTGCCGGGTCGCGGCCGACCTGCTCGCAGTGCGCCCGCAGCACCGAGAGCTTGTGCGCGAGCAACGTCGGGCGTGGTCCAGGCATTCCAGTGATCGGCGTACCGGGCGGCGATGCGCAGCGTGCGCCGCTCACCACCGCCGCCGATCGAGCAGCGGCATCCGGCCCTGAACCGGGGCGGGCTGGTTCGGCGCGTCCTGGAGCTGGAAGTACTGACCTGAGAAGGTGGTCCGGGGCTGGTCGAGCAGGGAGCGCACGATCTGCGTCCGCCTCCTCGAACCGGTCCATCCGCTCGCGCACTGTCCCCAGCGCGATGCCGTAGGCGGCGTGCTCGTTCTCCTGCCAGCCGGCCCCGATGCCGAGCGTGAGCCGCCCGCGGCTGACCTGGTCGACCGCTGCCGCGATCTTGGCCAGGACGGCCGGGTGCCGGTAGGTCACGCTGGTGACCAGCGGGGCCAGCCGCACCCGCGGGACCGAGGCGGCCAGCGCCGCGATGCACCGACCAGCACTCCAGGATGTCCCCGTCGAGCGGCGCCGGGCCGGGACCATTGGGCATGAAGTGGTCGGCGAAGTACACGGCGTCCCAGCCGGTCTGCTCGCAATGCGTCGCGAGCTCGTGAATCTCATCCCAGGACCGGCTGGGCGATGGCCAGATACCAAAGCGCATGCCGGGCATCCTAGGCGCCGGCCCGCCAGGCCCGGTCACCGGCTATGTGGATACATTCGGCAGGCAGCCGTCACCAAGCCCGCCACGAAAGCGAGGTCGCCGCGCCATGCAGATCGGTGTCGTGTTCCCGCAGACCGAGATCGGCGCCGACGTCGGAGCGGTACGCGCCTACGCGCAGGGCGTCGAGCAGCTCGGCTACCGCCACCTGCTCGCCTACGACCATGTGCTGGGCGCCGATCCGCAGCGCCCACCCCGGCTGGAGCGGCCCCTACGACGTCGACACCACCTTCCACGAGCCGTTCGTGCTTGTTCGGCTACCTCGCCGCGGTCACCTCGGCTCGAGCTGGTCACCGGCATCATCATCCTGCCGCAGCGGCAGACCGCGCTGGTCGCCAAGCAGGCGGCCGAGGTCGACCTGCTCACCGGCGGCCGGTTCCGGCTCGGCATCGGGCTGGGCTGGAACGCGCGTCGAGTACGAGGCGCTGGGCAAGGACTTCACCAACCGGGGGCGCCGGGCCGAGGAGCAGGTCGAGCTGCTGCGGCGGCTCTGGACCGAGCAGAGCGTCACCTTCCGCGGCACCGACGAGCAGGTCACCGGCGCCGGCCTCGCCCCGCTGCCGGTGCAGCGCCCGATCCCGATCTGGTTCGGCGGCCAGTCACCGGCGGCCTACCGGCGGACCGGGCGCCTGGGCGACGGCTGGTTCCCGCAGGTCCCGCCCGGCCCGCAGCTGGACGCTGCCCGCGCGATCGTCGAGCGAAGCGGCCGTCGCCGCCGGGCGCGATCCGCGCCGCCATCGGATGGAGGGCCGGGTCAGCTGGGCCAGGCGACGCCGGCCCAGCTGGCCGACCACGCCGGCCGCTGGCGAGCAGGCCGGCGCCAGCCACCTGTCGGTCAACACCATGGGCGCCGGGCTGGCCACCGTCGACGCGCACCTGGCCGCGCTCGAGCAAGCCGCCGCGGCGCTCGGCCTGACACCGAGCCCGTAGGTGCCGTACTGGACGGACACCCACTGCGTGGTCTACAAGGCCGACTGCCCCCAACCCCTTGGACGGCAGGACGGCGGGCAGCAGCGCACGATCTCTTACCGGAACTGGCAGGCCAGCGTCGGTCAGCGATCCCCAGCCGGTCCCGTGTCCGCCCACCCGCTGAAGATGTGGGCGGTGTCGTAGAGGCCCATCACGGTGCACGACGTGCTGGAAACACAGCTCACCGCGCCGGTCGCGATCACCGAGCCGACCGGGGGCCGCGCCGCGTTGCGCGGCAGCGGGAGCCGGACCGGGTCCCGCCAGCGCCCGCCCGAGAAAGTGACCGCGAAGGGCGGAACCGTGAGGTTCGTATTCGGCAGATGGTAGGTGCCGGCGGCCAGGCAGGAGCGCACCGTGCAGCTCACCGCGGTGAATCGCGGCCCATCGCCGCCACCAGGGACGGTCGTCAGGTACCGGGACGGCTGCCACCGGCCGTCGTGAAACACCGTGTACAGGGCACCGCCCTCCGCGTCGTTGCCCACTGCCAGGCAGGACATAGCCGACTGGCAGCTGACCGAGTCAAGCTGTGACAGGCGCGCCTGGGAGTTGGGCTGCTGCATGGCGGTCGCCGGGTGCCACGTCCCGCCGGAGAGCGCCGCCTCCATCCCATCGCCGGTACGTCCGTTGTTGAACTCGCCGACCGTGACGCACAGCCCGGCCGACGGGCAGGCCACCGAATCGAGCTGCCCGGTGGTGCCGCCAGACGGCACCGGGATGGGTGTCGCCTGCCCCCAGCGGCCGCCTGCGAGGGACACTGCCATGGGCGCGGAGCCCACGGTCTGCGCGCTGTCGTACCACCCGACCGCCAGGCACGAGCCGCGCCGGGCACAGGTGATCCCGCGGACGTCGCCGCTGCCGTCCGCGTTGCCCGGCAGCCTGAGCAGCTGGGGGCGGTTCCAGGTTCCGCCGGACTCGGTGATCACGAACCCCTGGTTCGCGGCCGGTCCGCCGAGCTCGCCGCCGGCGGCGCACCAGTTCCGCGTGGGGCAGGAGATCGCGTCGATCCGGCCCAGCCCGCCGGGCCGGCCGGGTTTGCGGGCAGGAAGACACGTTTCGCCGCCGTCCAGGCGCCGCCAGACTCGGTCGCGGCCATCGGCCGGATGCTGAATCCGTCGAGGCGCTGATAGGCGCCGGCCGCGAGACAGTCCCCAGATCCGGTACAGGCCAGCGCGTCGAAGCCCACGAACGGGCTGGCGCTGTGGAACGTACCCAGGCCCCGCGCCACCGGGTACACCTCGGTGGCATGCCAGCCCGACATGGTCGCGGCAGGGGCCGCCGATGCGGCACCCGTGGCCGCCGCCTGCGCGGTCAGGCCTGGCCCGGCCGCTAACCCGGCCGCCAGCCCGAGGCAGATCACCAGCCCGCTGCGTCCTTTAATCCTCTTGCGCATCGGGGCGGGCCCTTCTGGCACGGCGTCTGCTACGGCGCCATGATATTAGCCGGACGTATCACTCGGATCACACGAGGCCGGTGATCGACGAGGACCGGCCGCGCTCAGGCCCGGGAACGGTCGCACAGCCCGCCCCGCCCCGGGGACCTCGTCCTCTCCGGGACGCTTTCCAGCTCACACGCTCAAAAGGCCGCGAAGCAAAGGCAGGTAAGAAGGGTCAGCGAACCTGAGCCCATCAAGCTGCCCCTCCTCGAACCAACCGATGGCGTCATGCTCTTCTGGCTGCAGGTTCGACACGGTCCCCCGCCAGCGCCACGAGACCCACACCGTCAGGTCCAAGCCAGCCTGCGGGACGACCCGGTGCAGCACAGGGCCGCCATCGACGCCCTCAAGCTCAGCCCCCAGCTCCTCGGCCACCTCCCGCCGGAGCGCATCTTCGGGCCGCTCGCCAGGCTCGACGTGACCACCGGGGAAGTCCCACACATCCGGAAACCACCGCCGGCCCGGCGATCGGTGACACAGCAGCAACTGGTCCCCCCGACGCAAGATCACGGCTACAACGTGGTGATCCTCCATCACCCAAGTATCGCATCGCCGGGGCAAAGGCTGTCGGACACGGCACTAGTTCCAGGTCCGGGCGCAGCGGTGGTTGCCTGCATTAAGCCGTGCATATTATGTTTTCGACCAATATCCGGCTATCGACGGCATTACGAACGAGTGGCATGCTGATGTGCGCGCCCGCCAAAGGGGTGGGCTTCGGCTTTCAGGGGGACCCAATGAAGAAGATGCGCGCGTCCGTTGCAGTAGCCAGCACTGCCGCCATCCTCGGTGCCGGGGCATTCGTGCTTCCCGCACTCGCTAGTCCTGCCGCAGCCAGCCACACGCTGAAGTTCATTTCGGTGACGAAGAAGTCGATCATGTTGACCAAGACGTCAGGCGCCCAGCAGGATACCGACGTCAGCAGCGCCGGCAAGGCGGTCGGCTTCGACATGCTGCACTTCAACGCCACATCGGCCAGCAGCGCCGCCCTGAACATCACGGTCGACACCAAGGGCGGCTTCCTGTACGGCACTGCCAAGGTTAGCTTCAAGTCCGGCGCCATCACCGGCGGCAAGGTGACCGGCGGGACCGGCGCTTTCAAGGGAGCTACCGGAACGATCAAGGCCAAGAACCTCAACAAGGCGGGCACCCGAACGGCGGTCACTATCACCTACCACAGCTGATCTAGGTCGCTCCTCCGCGAGCGGGATCCTGGCTGCGTGAGGTTATGACTGTTGCCCCGCAGACAGCTGGGCCCAGGTCTCGGGGTTCGACATGCCGCGGATGATTCGACAGTCCGCGGATGAGCAGGTTGATGACCTCGCACTCACGCAGGTCAGGTTCTTTACTGGGCGGCGGTCCAGGTGGAGTTCGGTGGCCGTCCAGCCCGTGGCCACCACCATCGCGGATGACGCAACCCTCGCCGACCGGGAGCGGCGAGGTTCCTAGCCTGAGCGAGACATCCTCGTCGGCGCGCCCAGGCAGGCGGCCGCGAGACCGCGCCGCCCCGCACCGGGCCATCCGGGCACGGCCCAGATAGTCAGGAAGGCGAAAGCCATGGGCCACGGCATCATATGCCAGCTGGACGCCTCCGGAGTTCGCAGCTGTTCTCCGGCAGGCATTCGTTCCGCGGCATTCAGGCGAGAGAACATCGAGAACATAGATGCAAGCTCAGGATCGGACCGGCACAGCGCACGATCAATACGTCGCAAGAGCCGCCGCTGCCGATAATTAATCCTCATCATTGTCTCCCCAGACCGCAGACGGCTGCCGCGGGCGTTCCCTAGAGTGCGGGGCCGCTGAAGTCCCGGTGCCGTTTGCCCAGGCCGCGATGTGAAATCCGTACCCCGGCCGGAGCCTGATGGAACTGCACCAGAACTGCACCGCTCGGATTCGTAGCCGAGGACACGGGTCCGGTGGCCTTCACCACCCGCTACGGATGATGTCCGCAGTCTCCGGAGCCGCCACTGTCGGCAGTCGGACCGCGCCGCCCCCGACGCCCGGGGGTAGCAGCCGCGTCGGGCGGCTCATGAAGCAGGTGTCACCCGACCGGGATGACGACACAGGCATCGATGATCGCCAGAGTGTACGACCGTGGGACTTGCCTGACCCGCGCGCAGCCCTACCGCGAGCTCGATGTCAACTGCAAGGTCCACGAGCGCCTACTGAGCCGGATGCCTGAATGGACTAGGACCTTCTAGGAAGGAACGCACATGCCGGACACTGCTACCCCGACCGCGGAAGGCCAGGCATCGGAAGGCCTGTTCCCGCCGATCGCCGATTACGGGTTCCTGTCGAATTGCGAGCAGAGCTGCCTGGTCGCGCCGGACGGGTCGGTCGAATGGCTGTGCCTGCCGCGGCCCGATTCCCCGAGCGTCTTCGGGGCGCTGCTGGACCGGGCCGCGGGCCTGTTCCGGTTCGGTCCCAGCGGCACTCAAGTTCCGCAGCAGCGCCGGTACGTGCCGGGAACGATGGTGGTGGAGACGACGTGGCAGACCCCGACGGGGTGGATGATCGTCCAGGACCTGCTGGTGGTCGACCAGCTCAAGCACGAGAGCCGGCGGGCGGACTACCGCCGGGCCCCGGCCGATTTCGGCGCCACCGGGGTGCTCCTGCGGATCGCCACGTGCATCAGCGGCCGGGTCGAGGTCGCCGTGAACTGCGCCGCGGTATTCGATTACGGGGCAACAGGCGGCAAGTGGAGCTATAAGGGCGACGGCTATGACACGATGACCATCGCCTCCCCGGACGCAGCCGTGCAGCTCGAGCTGGGGGGCACCATCCCGCTGGGCGTGCTGGGCGCCCGCTGTTACGGCCGCACGACGCTCGCCGCGGGCGAGTCGGCGTTCGCGGCCCTGTCCTGGGGAGACAGCAAGGCCCCGGCTGACCAGGACGAGGCGTTCGCCGCACTGACCACCACGGTCGATTTCTGGCGGGACTGGCTGAGCGCGGCCAAGATCCCTGACCATCCGTGGAAGCCCTACATCGACCGCAGCGCCCTGACCCTGAAGGGCCTCAGCTACGCCCCCACGGGCGCCATCATGGCCGCGTCTACGACCTCGCTGCCCGAGACGCCCGGCGGGGCGCGCAACTGGGACTACCGCTTCACCTGGATCAGGGACTCGGCGTTCATGCTGCGCTCGCTGTACCGCCTGGGCTTCGACTGGGAGGCGCATCGAGTACTGGGGCTTCGTCCTCGACGCGGTCAGCGGGGGTGACCTCAACCAGAAGCTCGAGCTGCAGATCATGTACGGCATCGGCGGGGAGCGTGACCTGGCCGAGAAAACCCTTGATCACTTGTCCGGGTACCGCGGGGCGCGGCCGGTCCGGGTCGGCAACGGCGCCTGGAACCAGCACCAGCACGACGTCTGGGGCATGATTCTCGACGCCCTGGACGTCCAGTTCCGGCACGGCGCCGCCCAGATCGTCGAGCCAGTATGGGACGGCCTCGCTGGATTCGTGGACGCCGCCCTGCAGCACTGGCATGAGCCCGACCAGGGCATCTGGGAAGTCCGCGGTGACCCCAAGCACTTCACCGCATCCAAGATGATGTGCTGGGTCGCGGCGCAGCGCGGCGCCGACCTGGCCCGCGAGCGGGGCGCTGACGAGCGCGCCCAGCGCTGGCAGGCAGGCGCCGACGAGATCAAGGCCGAGATCCTGGACAAGGGCGTATCCAGCCGCGGGGTGTTCCGCCAGCACTACCAGACCGACGACCTCGACGCCTCGCTGCTGCTCCTGCCCATCATGGGCTTCCTGCCCGCCGACGATGAGCGGGTCAAGGCGACCGTGCTGGCCATCGCTGACGAGCTGACCCAGGACGGCCTGGTCCTGCGCTACAAGGTCGACGGCACCGACACCGGGTTCTCCGGCGAGGAGGGCACCTTCACCATCTGCTCGTTCTGGCTGGTCACCGCGCTAGCCATGATCGGCGAAACCGAGCGGGCCCGCGCCCTGTGCCAGAAACTGCTGTCGTTCGCCGGGCCACTGCAGCTCTACGCCGAGGAAATCGACACCACCACCGGCGAGCACCTCGGCAACTTCCCGCAGGCATTCACCCACCTGGCCCTGATCGAGGCCGTGTCGCTGCTCATCCAAGCCGACCAGAAAGACAGCCCCGTCGCCGTCGCTTAACAGCAAGAAGAGCTGGCGCGCTGCCTGCTGGATCATGACGAGCAGGCAGCGTGCGAGGGCGGGGCGACCACCCACGGCAGCCGGTCCTTCCCGCTGCCGCCCGATGGGGCACAGCTCGCGTGGTTCGAGTTCTTCGCCGCCAGCGATGACCGCCGCGATCAGCCAGTGAGCAAGATGACGGTCGACCCGACGACCGGGCAGGCCCGGCTGGAGGTCTGACCAGCACGCAGCGGATCCGATCGCCGCCACCACACCGGTCGCGGTATGAGCGGGCGTTGTGCCCAGCCTTGGCCGGGCGATTAGCGTTGGCGCAGGTCGGTATGTGGTTCGAGGGAGGCTACCGTGATAGGCGCCGAAGGCAGCCAGCGCGATGGGAAGGTTGTGGTCATCACTGGTGCCGGGCGCGGTATCGGCGCGGCAACCGCCCGGGTGCTGGCCGCCGGGGGAGCTCGGGTCGTGCTCGGATCCCGTGGCGGCGAGGAACTGGCCGCCACCGCCGATGCCATCGCAGCCAGTGGCGGCGAGGTCGCTTACCAGCGCACGGACGTAACCCAGCCGCAGGACCTGCGCGCGCTCGTGGAGCTGGCCGGCCAGCGGTTCGGGCGCCTCGACGTGCTCGCGAGCATTGCCGGGGTGGCGATCAACGCTCCGCTGCAGGCCGGTGAGCTCGATGACTGGAACCAGATGATCGACGTCAACCTGCGCGGCGTCTTGCACGGCATTGCCGCCGCCGTGCCGGTCTTCCGTACGCAGGGATCGGGTCACTTCATCACGGTCGCGTCTACCGCTGCGTACAAGTGGGTTCCCGGCCAGGCGGTCTACGCCGCCACCAAGTCAGCGGTACGCGCCCTGTGCGAGGTGATGCGGCAGGAACTGGCTCCCGAGGGCCTGCGCTGCACGCTGATCTCGCCGGGCTTCACCAACACCGACTTCATCTCCTCCACTCGTGACCCCGGCGAACTCGCGTCGCTGACCGCTCGCCGTGACGCCATGGCGATGTCGCCGCAGGCAGTCGCCGAGACGATCGCGTTCGCCATGACCCAGCCAGACTCAATCGACGTCGGCGAAGTCATCGTGCGACCGACCCTCCAGCCCTAGCGTGCTAGCCCGCCGCCGGATCAAAGATCACCAAGCCAGGACCAGGCGCGGCGGAAGCTTAGAACTGCCCAGCCGCTGTCCGGCCTGGGAGAGGAATGATCGGATGCGGTGGAGTCAGGCGGCAAAGCGGCGCGCGCGCAGGGAGGTAGGTCGGTGGCAGCCAGGGGGATGACACAGCTGAAGGTCGGCCTGCGGGTCGGCGACCTGGATGCATCCTGCGCGCTGTACCTCGGCCGCACCTGGCTGATCTTGTCGGACAGGTTCCAGCATGGCTACCACAGCGCCCAGCGCCGAGACGCTGCCCTCAGCGGGCCACTGGGATCGGGATTCGTGCTGGGCATCCCGGTGCCGGATCTGGATGCCACCTATGACCGGTGGCGAGCCGAGGGACTGCCGGTGACGCTTGAGCCGCAGGACGCGTACTGGGCGCGCATCTTCTACGGCCTTGACCTGGACGGCTACGAGCTCATGTTCGAGCAGCATCACCCCATCAACAGGCAGACCTAGCCAATCCGCTCATCGGCATGAGAGAGCGTTGGCGCCGCGCCGATCATCCTTATATGCGCGCGGCGGTGATGAACACCAGCGAAGACGCCGGACAGGCCCGCCTCGGGCGGCTGACCGCCGGGTGTCAGGCCGGGCTGGGCACAGCGAGATGGTCAGGCAGTCCGCCAGTCGCCATCGGCCCGGAATTCGATGTTCAGCGCGCCCAGATTCTGGCGCCCGAAATCGTCCAGCGGCGCGAGCTCATTCTGACCGCTCGGATCGTATAGCCGCCCGATGGCCAGTTCATGGCCCTGTCCGTCGGCCAGCCTGAAGAACCGTCCGGCGGTCAGGGCCTCGGTGATGTCCCCGGCGACTGCCTGGCCAGGCCCCGACTTACCGACTGCGGACGGCTCGGCACCGTCATAACCAGCGACCGCGTCTTCGGTGATGACCCAGCAGTACGACGTGGTCAGTGAGGAGAACTCCGAGACCAGCGAATCGGGGACCGCGTCGGTTTCCAGCTCGTCCGTCGGGGCCAGCCCGGCGACGACGGGTTCGGAGCGTGGTTCTCCAGAATTCTCGCTCTGACTGTTCATGCCGGCTCCCGTATCCATCCGTAGCCGGATCATGCCTCCAGACCTGCCGTAAGCAGCGCGCCCGGTAACGTTCCTGCACTGCGTGGTGCCGCTGGGCAGGAGTGTCGCAGTTCCGAAGCGGACATTCGCACCTTGCGCTGGCGATGCATAGACATACGTTTCACACGGCAAACGTGCGCGCTGGGGAGCGAGACCTGCGATCCTGCCGTGGTGCATTGATCCGGGCAGGACAGGAGGACCGTCATGCCACGGCAGGTCATCACGACCGCGAACGCGCCGAGTTCACCGCTCTATAGCCAGGGAGTCAAGGCCGGGCCGCACGTGCTCGTCTCGGGCATCGTCGGCATCGACCCGAGCACCGGCAGCCTCGCCGGAAACACGATCCAAGATCAGACACGACAGGCGCTGACGAATTGCGAAGCCATTCTCCAAGCCGGCGGCGCCAGCCTGGACGACGTCATCGAGGTGGGAATACTGCTCACTAACCCCGCGGACTTCGCGGGCCTGAACGAGGAATACGCGCGGTGGTTCCCCTCCGGGCCACCGACCCGCTACGTCGCCAGGCTCGGGGTCGAGTTGCCTGGACTGCTCGTCTCGATCCGGATGACAGCATTCATCACCTGACACTCCAGCCGGGGTCGATCGAGCGAGCCGACAAGTGACCGGCCTTTGACTTGATCGCGGCGCGCATCGCCGCCGTCCGGCGCGGCCAGTAGGCCCTTGGTGATGATCGCTTGAAGAGCGCCGAACAAGTCGATCTGGTGCGTCAAGATCTCCCTTGGCACAGTGTTGGTGAGCCCGCACCAGCTCGCCGACACTTGGCGGTGGGAGGATTCGCTGGTGGAGATGACGCTGCGGTTTGAGATCTTCCCGGCCGATCTGGATGCCGCGGTTGACTTCTATACCCGGGTGCTGGGCTTCGGCCTGACCGCAGATCGGCGCGCGGGTCCGGAGGCGTATGTCGCGATGAAGCGCGGCGCTGTCCGGATCGGAGCGGCTAGGAGGCCTGGCCCGGACGCTCAGCCTGCGCGGCGGCCGCCGACGGGAGTGGAGCTGGTGCTTGAAGTGGACGATGTCGCCGGCGAGCGCGATCGGGTCGCTGCGGCAGGATGGCCGCTCGAAGACGATCTTCAGGACCGCCCCTGGGGCCTGACGGACTTCCGGATCCTCGATCCTGGCGGGTACTACCTCCGGATCACCAGCCGACCCGGATGACAGCAAACGCCTGCTTCACCGCCGGATGACAACCATGCGGCATGTGCGGATGGCCACGCGGATCGCGGCAGATGAGGGAGTTGTCACTGGCCGAACATGGAGCGGCAATCGGCGAACCCGGCGACTGTCGCGCCGGTGCGTGGCTGCGACTGCCACTTGTGGCGGGTGAGGCGCAGCCGGTCGGAGGTCACGACCTCGCTGCCGCGGGCGTCTCGTGAGATGCCGTCGGGTTCGTAGCCCAGCTTGCGGGAGACGCCTTGCGAGGAGTGGTTGTCCTGGAACACTTCGGTGAGCGCGGCGTCGGCTTCCAGGTGGTCGAACGCCAGGGTCAGCAGCCCGGCGCGCGCCTCGGTGCCGTAGCCCTTTCGGTGGTGGCGCAGTCCCAGCCACGAGGACGTGCTGACCTCTTTGACTACCGGGAAGTCCCGCGCGCGCAGGGTCACGATGCCCAGCGGCTGCTCGCCGAGGAATACTCCCAGCCCGAGCCGCCAGGCCGTCACGCTCCAGGTGCCGAGCTGATCCCAGTGCTCCTGGAGGACGAAGCGAGCCCGGTCCTGCGGGCCGCCGGCGGTCCAGGGGGTGAGGAAGGGCCGCTCAGCCGGGTGGTGGACCCCGCTGCCCGCGATGCTCGCGAGTTCGGCGATCTCCTGCTCGTGCGGGAGGCGGAGGTTCAGCCGTGAGGTTCGCACCGTGAGCCCGAACAAGGGCCAGAAGTCGGCAAGCACGCCTGGATCATCTCCCGGTAGCGGAGCAGGGGCCATAGATTTCCGTCAGTCAGCCACGTCACCGGGCTGTCCGGCCGGGTCACCCGGCGCGGGCGGGTGTCCTGGCCGCGACAGCGATGATGGCGTTCACGGCTGTGGCCGCTGACGCGCGCGCGGAGCGGGCCAGCCCCCGGCCGCCGCGGGTGACCGCCGCCGCCCGGCGCCCGCGCTGGGCGTCGGTGGACAGGACCTCGGCGCGGCTCATGGTCCGCTCGGCCTGGTACAGCTGGTATCCGCAGTTCGCGTGCATGACATGAGCCTTCCTGCTCGCTTCGGTGTCGTCATCCACATCACGAACGGACACAGCGCCAATCGACACCTCCCAGACCCGGGTTATCCGAGCCCGGGGATCGGCAGCCACCAGGCGCAGATCAGCCTTCTAGCGCTCTAATAGTGACGGCCAGAAGCTGCTAGCCAGCCGCGCGGATCGGGAGCTATTCGCGCCGACGCGTGACCGGAGCTGAGCACGCAGCGTGGCCCGAATCGGTGCCGCGTTACTAGATTGCCGATGTGCGTTTCGCCAAGTCTGATCTGCAGTTGCCTCGCCGTCGGCCCAGAGCACTTTTCTGCCCGGCGATCATAATGACGCCGGCGTTGCTGGCCGCCCCGCTGGGCGGTGGCCGGTGGGGTCGAGGGTTGCGGGGCGGCCCGGCGGGGCGGGCCCAGCCGACCTTGGGCAGCCGGCAGCATGCGATCGCTTCACACGCGGCTCTCGGCACAGGCTAATGATCGGTGTGTCGGCTTGCCCTATCTTCGGGCGCGGCCGCGGCGTAGTGTTCGGCGTATTGCTCCGGACCCCGGCAGCCACAGCAGCGACAAGTCGCGACTGTGAGAAGGGTCCGGAGTTTTCTTTGCCTGACCGCCTGCACACGCAGGCCCTTTTTTGGGCGGGGGTCCAATGACCGACGTCGCCTACCTGTGCCAGAACTGCGGCAGCTTGCATGAGGTGGAAACGATCCGGGAGAGTCTGATTCTCGACATGCGCGCGGCTGCCAGCTACGAGCTGTTCGGGCAGCGTGGAATCCTAGGTCCCCGCAGGCGCTTCCTGCGCTGGCGCATGATCCGGGGTCTGGCTCGGGCCCTCTGGCCCGCGTATTCGCGCCGTCCGCGTCTGACCTGGGGCCGTCGGCTGGTGCACGACCGGCCGCGCCTGGACCTGATCGCTCCGGCCATTGCCGAGCCGCAGCAAACGGCAGCGAAGCGCCCAGGTAACCCGGGCTTTGCCAGCACGCGGCCGACTGGCCCGTACTCCCCGTAAGAGAGACCGTCCCGGTAAAGGTCCGCCCGCTGAAGGCCAGGCGTGCTGATCCGTTTGGTTGTGCTCGTGTCTGCTGGGCGCGTTTCGGGAACGGCCGGGTGACCTGGCTCAGCTCCGTGCGCTGCACTAGGCCGCTCCCAGGCGCCAGGCCGCGCGGCGCGGCCGTTAGGCCGTGCCCCTGCCGGTGCTGACTGCCCGCTGCTCGGGGGACGGGGGACGGAGGGCCGATCTGGTCCGGCTCGCAGTACATACACGTCCGGTCATGCCGCTGAGCGGGCACGTCGCTCTCCCGTCCGCCGGGGAAAACTAGTTGCGAGTGGCCGGCAACGGGTGTCTGGTTGATCGCCACCAGTCCCGGGAGGAAGCATGACGCGCATGTCGCTGCCCGCCCCCACGCTGCACACCGCTCGCCTTCGACTGCGCCCCTTCGACGACGCGGATGCGGACGACCTGTTCGCACTGCACAGCAATGCCTGCGTGCTGCGCTACTGGGACGCGCCGCCGTGGAGCGAACGCGCGCGCGCCGAGCGGTTCATCACGGCTTGCCGGCAGATGGCAGAGGGGAGCACCGGGGCGCGGCTGGCGGTGGATCGTGTCGGCGACGGGACGTTCATCGGCTGGTGCAGCCTGAACCGGTGGAATCCGGATTACCGCAGTGCATCGCTGGGCTACTGCTTTGACGATGCAGCGTGGGGTCACGGCTACGCGACGGAGGCCGCGCGCGTCTTGCTGCGGTGGGCATTCGACACGCTGGACCTCAATCGCGTCCAGGCCGAGACCGATACCCGCAACGTGGCTTCCGCCCGCGTGCTGGAGAAACTCGGGTTCGTGCGCGAAGGCACCTTGCGGGAAGACTGCGTCGTGAACGGCGAGGTCTCTGACTCGTGGGTCTACGGGCTGATCAGGCGGGAGTGGCGGCCGCCGTCCGAGCCGGATCCCGCCCGCTGAATCCTTGCCCCGTCAGACGTCGCCCGGCATCCGGGTGCTCGCTTCCTGGGGCACGCGGACGCCATTGTAGGGGAGCTGGCTTTATCCGCACCCTGCGAGCACCCATCGCATTGTGGCGCAGCCAGCGGCGGTTCTCCCGGAACTGGTGGATGCGGCGGCGCGCCGCAGGCACGCTTAGTACCGGATAGTTGTTCCCGGAATGCTCCCGGAGCGGGGACAGCACTCGCCAGGAGGTGCTCATGCGCATCAGGCTCCTGCTCACGGCGGCCATCGTTCTCGCCACGATCGCAACGGCGAGCGGGGCGGCGGCCGTGTCGCCGGCGGTTGCCGCGTCCCCGGCTGATGCCGCGTCAGGACCCTGCGGTACCGCGCCGGCGCCGCGCAACTACCAGCACGTGGTCTGGATCTGGATGGAGAACCACAGCTTCAGCGACATCATCGGGAACAAGGCTCAGGCGCCGTACCTCAACTCCCTCGCCGCCCGGTGCGGGCTAGCCACCAACTACCACAACACCACGCACCCCAGCCTGCCCAACTACCTCGCGGCCACCTCCGGGCTCGCTCAGGCCCACCTGCCGGTCCTGTCGTTCCTGGACTGCAACGTCTCGCCGGTCTGCGACACCTCGGCCCCGAGCATCTTCGGGCAGGGCGAGACGTGGAAGGCTTACCAGCAGTCGATGCCGTCCAGCTGCGACCGGTCGAACTCCGGTGAATACGCGGTCCGGCACAATCCCCCGCCGTACTACACGTCGCTGCCGGGGTGCGCCCGGCACGACGTCCCGTACACCCAGCTCGCCACCGACCTGGCTCGCGACGCCCTGCCCGCGTTCTCGTTCATCACCCCGAACCTGATCGATGACATGCACGACGGCACCATTGCGCAAGGTGACGCGTGGCTGGCCAGGAACCTGCCGGTCATCCTGGACAGCAAGCAGTACCGGGCTCGGACCACCGCGGTGTTCATCACCTGGGATGAAGGCTCGGGCGGTTACCCGGCGGAGGACTGCGACGACGCCGGCACCACCGACAGCAGCTGCCGGGTGGCCACGATCGTGATCAGCCCGAGCACCCCCGCCGGCACCAGATCCGGAACCTTCTTCAGCCACTACTCCCTGCTGCGCACCACCGAAGAGCTGCTCGGCCTGCCAAAGCTCGGCCAGGCTTCCTCAGCCCGGAGCATGGCCGCCGCCTTCCATCTCTGAGCGGACCGGGCAGGCCTGGTCAGGCCCTGGCCGCGGCTGGCATCATCGCTCGGAAGCGGACCTCGGGGAAGCGCGCTGATGGCCGGGTGAGCAGGGAACTGTCGCGGCCGCGCAGGTACTTGTCGAACCAGGCGCTGATGTAGGTGCGCTCGACAGCGACCGCGCGGTCTCCGTTGATGGTGCCGATCCCCCGGACGACGAAGCTGTGCGGCTCGCCGAGAATCGGGATGGCCTGCGGCACCAGGGCGGCGAGGTCCGTGAAGGTGTCATGCGTCGAGCCGAGCAGGTTCAGCGCGAGCTTCGGACCGCGCTGCTTCGGCCAGAATTCCGCCCAGGTCTTCGCCTCATAGGGGTCCATTTTCTGCCTTCCGAACAGCAGCAGCGCATGATCGGACCCGTCAATCGCCTGGGATGTCCACAAAGTACCGTCCAGGTCGACGCCGGCTTTGATGCGGGAGTCGGCGTGGATGGCCGCACCGGTGGTGGAGCCGCCGTCGGACTGGCCGAACATTCCAGTCCGGCTGAGGTCGAGCGCGGTGTGCAGGCCGCGGGGCAGCGGCTGGTGCTCGTGGTCGGGATTGCCCCCGCGGCTGATCACGGCGAGCTGGTCCAGGACGAAGCGCACGTCGGCGACGCGGGCGCTGATCTCCTTGCTGACCACCCGGGCGGTGAGCTTGGCCGGGACGGCGTAGGACTCCATCTGTCCGTCCGGCAGCTGGACGGCGGCCGCGTCGTGGATGTGGTCGATCGTGACGACCACGTAGCCGCGGCTGGCCAGTTCCTCGACCAGGCAGGTGGTCTCGAACCGCTCTCCGCCCAGGCTGTGAGAGTACAGCACGACGGGCCAGCCGCCCTGGCGCTGGCGCGCCGGGGCGCCGAGATGACCGTCCGTGATCGGCAAGTTGAGCGCGACGGGGACCCCTATCGACTTCTGCCAGGCACGCGCCGTGGCGGGCGTCGTGTACGGCGCGCGAGGGTAGCTACCGGCGTGGTCAGCGGGGTACCAGATCTGGATCATCAGCTGCCTGGTCCGGTCCGAGGGCACCCACGGATCAGGGCGGGAGGTATCGATGAGGTGCAGGGAGACGGTGCCGATCTGGAAAGGGCCGGTCGGCCGCGGCAGCGTGAGCCGGGTCGACAACCTCGACCGCGTCGGCCGGGCCGACTGGGCCGGATGGCTCGTCTGGTGCGCATTATCGGACGAGCACCCCGCGATCAGCAGGCCCAGCGGCAGCGCCAGGCCGGTGGCCAGCGCCGAGCGCCGCGGGATCGGCGAGGCGTGCGGGAATGGCCGCCGGGCCGGAACTGGTGAGGACATTGAGATTCCCTTCTGTGCCTGAGTGCGTCCGCGTGAATGTCGCTGCCGTCTGGCTGCGGGCGGCCGCAGCGGAGGTCAGGACGCGATGGTGGTTGTCATCAGTGGCCCGCCAGAAACGGTGCCTGACTCAGGCCCGCGCGGCGGTGAGCATGGTTGGGTCCGCCAGAGGCGGCATAAAGGTGGCTTACTCGACGTCCCTGAGAATGTTGCGCACCGTGCTGTTGTCAGGCGTCGCGAAAGCGCAGGAGCAGGCCGCCGAGCAGCAGCGCGCCGCAGGCCCACAGCGCCAGCACGCCGAGGCCTTGCCAGGGAGTGAGCGGGAGCGAGTTCATGCCGACCGTGGTCTCGATGTACTGCCCGGCGATCATCGGGCTGGCCTGCTCCAGGTGCCGGGCGAGGACGTGGTCAGGGATCAGCGCGGCCAGGGGGAACGCGAACAGCAGGCCGAGGACGACACCGATCGCCACGCCTGAGTCGCGGACTGCCGCGGTGATGCCGAGCGCGAGCAGCGCGATCAGCACCAGGTACAGCACTGAGCCGAACGTCGCGCGCACGTCGGTGATGTTGCTGAAGGACAGCTCCACGTAGCCATGGGCTGCCGTCATGCCGCGCGATGACAGCAGCAGCCGCCCCGCCAGCACCGAGCCGAGGACGCCGACCAGCGACGCGGCGAGGGTCAGCCCGGCCACGATGATCGCCTTCGACAGCAGCACCACAAAACGGCGCGGTATCGCCGTGAGCGTGACCCGGACCATCCCGTTGCTGTACTCGCCGCCGACGGCCAGCACGGCGAGGACCGCGACGAGCACCTGGCCCAGGTAGATTCCGGTCAGGCTGATCTTCGCCGGGTCGGCCCCGGTCGCGGCGGGCGTGCACCCGGCCGCCGGGCAGTGAAACGCCGCCGCCGCGGCCGCGCCCACGCGCGGCGGTGAGTACGGCCGCCGCGGCGAGCAGCCAGATCATGCCGGGTAGCGTGCGGATCTTTGTCCATTCCGCGTGCAGGGCCGTGGCCAGCAGGCCCGCTGGGCGAGCATGACTGACGGGACTCATACGTCCCTCCTGCGCAGCACGTAGGCGGCACCGCCCAGGGCGATCGCCGTCCACGCGCACAGCACCGCGAGCCCGGCCCACCACGTGAGCGGGAAGTAGCCATCCGGCGGGGAGACTTGCGCGATCACCTGGTGGTAGGCGGGGATGTCCTGGGTGACCGCGATGGCGGCGGGGGGCATCACCCGCAGCAGCCACTCCTGTGCCACGGGCGGCAGCAGCGTTGGCAGCGTGGCGAGCAGGGTGGGCAGGAAGATCACCGCGATCACCACTGTCACCGCTGTCACGCCGCGGCGCGCGAGCGTGCCGAGCGCGAGTGCCAGCATGGCCGTGACCGCCAGCATCGCGGCGACCCCGACGACCATGCGGATCTCGGTCAGCGCCGACGTTCCCAGCACGAAATTTCCGCCGCCGCGCAGCCGGTGAACGCCGAGCAGGAGGGCGATCCCGGCGCCGACCAAACCGGCGACGAAGGTGGCCAGGCCGATCAGCACCGTCTTGGCGGCGAGGGCCCGGCCGCGACGGGGCGAGGCGGCGAACGTCAGGCGGATTAGTCCCCGCCGGTACTCGGCGGTCATGAACAGGGCGGCCACGATGGCCACCGGAATAAGGCTGACTGGCAGCCCGAATTGCAGGGTTGGCTCGGCCTCGATGCCGGCGCCTTGCGGGGCCTCGGGCTGGTCGGGCGCGATATCCCCGGAACCAGTCACTGTGAATCGGCCGCCGGAGTGAGTGAACGAGGACGGCCCGGCCGCGAACGTGCCGGAGCCGCGGGCGCCGGCACCGCCGATGCTGGTCCTCGTCCAGGATCCGCTGGCATCGGCGAAGGCCAGGTGCACGGTGTCGAAGGTGCCGGTAGCCAGGCTGGGGCCGACTTCGTATGACGGGCTGCCGATCGGCGCGAGCAGCTGGTAACTAGGCGACGTCGCGAACAAGCCGACCTGTGCGGTCGGCGGCAGGCCGTTGAGGACTACGCGGTTCAGCTCGGTCCAGTGCGTGCCGTCGGGCGAGTCGTACCCAGTGATGGTGTCGCCCGACCGGGTGAGCCGCAGCCAGCGCGGCGACGAGGCGGACACCCGGCCCGGCAGGCCCGGCGAATCCCCCGTGTAGTTCCACTGCATCCGAACGCCCTTACCGCCCGTGACCAGCATGGCCGCGTACGCGGAGCCCGGCACGGTGCTGGCGCTGACCATGATCCCGGCCTTGGACCACGGCTGCACACCGGGCTTCAGGCGACCGCCGGGAGTTCCGTTCGCCGGGAGGCCGCGCCCGTTCGGCGAGTAGTCGCCGGTCAGCGACGTCATCCGGGCCGTGATCGTGCCGTTCCCAGCCAGTGCCTGGTGGGCAAAGTAGAAGGTGTCGGTTACCGCGACGCCGCCCGGCCCGATCGGAGGCGCGGGGCAGCCGATGGTCCGGGCCTGCGCCGCTGCACGTCGCGCTGCTGTAGAGGAACCCCAGCGCCACGATCAGCACCGGGGCGAGCACGATGCCGATGACCCAGCCGCGCACTGTGCGGAGCTTCGTCCACTCCGCGTGCACGCAGCCGGCCGAACCCCGTCCCGGCCGGTCCGCGCACGGTGACCGATGCGGCGCGACGGCGGTCATGACGGCCTCGACCGCCCGGAACTCGGCCTCGTCGCGGGTGAGTTCCATGTACGCCTCCTCGAGAGATGCCCGGTGGGCACTGACCTCCGAGAACGGGATGGCGTGCGCGGTGAGAGCCGCCACTGCCCGCTCAGGGGAAAGATTCGAGATGGTGAGCTGGTCTGGACCGGTGGAGGCGACGATGGCCCCGGCGTTGGCCAGGGCCGTGATCGCCTGCGCAGGAGAGGCCGTGCGAAGGCTGACCCGGTCGCCGGAAGCCGCCGCGATCATGTCGGCGACGCGGGCATCGGCGATGACTTTCCCGCGGCCGACGACCAGCAGGTGGTCGGCGGCATCCTCAAGCTCGCTCATCAGGTGGCTGGAGACGAGGACAGCGCGCCCCTGCCGCGCGAGAGACCGCAGCAACGTGCGTACCCACACGATGCCTTCGGGGTCCAGGCCGTTGAACGGCTCGTCCATCATCAGGATCGGCGGGTCGCCGAGCAGCGCCGCTGCGATGCCGAGCCGCTGGCGCATACCCAGCGAGTAGCCACCTGCCTTGCGCCCCGCGACAGACCGCAGGCCAGCCTGCTCGATGACCTCGCCGACGCGCCTGGCGCTGAAGCCCTGGGAGTGGGCGAGCCACAGCAAGTGGCCGCGGGCACTGCGGCTCGGCTGAAGAGCGCCGGCGTCGAGCAACGCGCCGACGTGGCTCAGCGGGGTGCGCAGAGCCGCGTACGGCTTGCCGCCGACCAGCGCAGTGCCCTCGTCGGCGGCGTCAAGGCCGAGGATGACGCGCATGGTCGTGGACTTGCCGGCGCCGTTCGGGCCGACGAACCCCGTCACCCGGCCGGGCTGGACGGTGAAGGTCATCCCGTCCAGGGCCTGTTGCGCTCCGAACCGCTTGCGCAGCCCGGCGACCTGAATATTCGCTTCCATGGTGCAGCAGGCTAGGATCCGCGGGACGGCCGCAGTCGTCACGCCGCAGAGCAGTCTTCGCCGCTCCGCCTCAGGTTGGAGCCGGCGAACCCCGACTCACTCCTGGGAGTAACCGTCGGCTGCCCGGCAGGAGTGACGCCTTCGGCTGATGCCGCAGGCAGAATGACGGGCATGAGGGAAGAAGGTGGCGGACGGCCTTCGTCGGCCCGGTGGCCGCCACTCGCAGCGGCGCGGCGGATCGCCTCGACGCGCACGCTGACGGTGATCGGCGCTGTGCTCGCGGTTGCCTCGGTCGCTCAGGCCATCGTCCAGGCGGTCTTGCTCGCCGGGGCGCACGGCGGTGTGGGTATCTCGGTACCGACCGCCGCGGCGAGGGCTCTCCTCGCGCTCCCCCGCGGCGCGGCGATCATCTCGACCGTCACGAGCACAGTCTCGGTTGCCCTGTTCGCCCTGCCACTGTGCCTGCTCGCGCTCGCCGCCACCGTCCCGCTGATCTTCCTGCGGCCGCTGCCGCCGCCATGCTCATCACAGGTGCGCTGGTACTGTCACTCACGGTCCTCGGCGTGGCCACGGCGGGCAGCGCTGCCTCCGGCCTGGTGACCGCGGGCGGGGTGGCTGCCGGAGCTGATCGCGGTTGCCGGCTCGGCGCAGCCGACCCCGGGGATTCCCCCAGCTCAGCCGCGCCCGCCGGCTGGCGAGTCAACGGGCAGTACCTGGCGCTGGGACTGGCGGCACCGTTCCTGGTTCTGGCGCTGGCGTCGCAGTCCCTGGCCGCGGTGCTGCTCGCCTCGCTCGTGCCAGCCGCCGCGGGAACCGGGATCGCGGTCCGGTCGCGTCGCTCGGCGTCCCTGGCCGGCATTGTCCGCTCAGAACTGGCGGACACCCTGGTGGAGCACATGGCACGCGGGGAACGCGCACGGATCGCCCGTGAGCTCCATGACGTGGTCGCCCACCACATCTCCATGATCTCGGTGCAGGCGGAGACGGCCCGGGTGACCGTTCCTGACCTGGCGCCAGAGGGCGCGCGCCGTCTGCGGGAGATCGGCGACACCGCACGGGCCGGGCTCGACCGAGATGCGGCGGCTGCTCGGGGTGCTGCGGTCCGACGCCGATGCTGATGCCGAGGACGAACGACAGCCACAGCCAGGCCTGCAGCAGGTGACATCACTGATCGAGGATTCCCGGACAGCGGCGGCCGGGCGCGTGCGGCTGATCGTCTCCGGGCCGGTTGCCTCGCTCGACCCGGGGGTGGAGCTGACGGCCTACCGCATCGTGCAGGAAGCTCTCACCAACGCGCGGCGGCACGCCCCCGGCGCCGCGGTGGACGTCGAACTGCGGTACGAACAAGACATGCTGACCGTACGCGTCCGGGACAATGGACCTGGCCCCGGGCCGGGCGGCACTCACGCAGGCGTCCGGCAGTCGGACGCAGCCGCCTGGCACCGGGCACGGGCTACTCGGCATGCGCGAGCGCGCCGCGACCCTCGGAGGCACGCTGCGGACCGGCGCGGCACCAGGCGGCGGGTTCCTCGTCCTGGCGGAATTGCCGGCGAAGCCGGAGGCCGGGCCGTGACCGCACCAGACGCGTCTACCGGGAGCCCCATCAGCATCATCGTGGCCGACGATCACCAGGTCGTCCGGACCGGATTCGCGGCGATGCTGGACACCCAGGCGGACTTCACCGTCCTCGGCACGGCCTCCGACGGCGCCTCGGCCGTACAGGCGTGCCGCACGCTCCGGCCCGACCTGATCATCATGGACATCCGGATGCCCGGCATTGACGGGATCGAGGCGACGCGGCAGCTGTCGTCGTCTGGACCACCCGCCGAAGGTGCTCATCCTGACCACGTTCGACCTGGACAAGTACGTCTTCGACGCGCTGCGCGCCGGCGCGAGCGGCTTTATGCTCAAGGACGTCACAGCGGAACAGCTGTACCAGGCCGTCCGCGTCGTCGCGGCCGGCGATGCGCTGCTCGCGCCGGCCGTGACCCGGCGGCTGATCCGGGAGTTCGCCCGGCTCGGGTCATCACCCGAGCCAGGCGCCGGCCCCGTCACCGGCGTCCCGCCCGGCGCTCGCCGCGCTGACCCCGCGCGAGACCGAGGTACTGCGCCTCGTCGCCCGGGGACTGTCCAATACCGAGATCGCGGCCCGCATCATCGTCACCGAGGACACAGTAAAAAGCCACGTCAGCCGCATGCTGGCCAAGCTCGGCCTGCGCGACCGCACCCAAGCGGTGGTCACCGCCTACGAGTCAGGCCTGATCATCCCGGCGCGGGAACGCTGATTCGGGCCGTCTCTGCCACTTGCCCGCAGGCCGGCGCCTCCGCGAAGCTAGCGGCGCGCTGGTCGAGCGATGCGCCCGTCGGGAGGCTGGCTGAGCCCGGATCCACCGTGAGCTAGGGCCTAGAAACCTGGCGCAGTCGGCTATTTCTTGTCATCCTCGGAGGACTCAGCCCAGAGGGAGGCCGCAATTACCCGGTTGGCAGGTGCAGTGCTTGCAGTGATCGCCAGCCTGGCGCTGGTGGGCGGACCGCCCGTGGCCGCCGCGGCCGGGACGCGCCCGCGGCCGCATGGGATCGCCTTCCAGGAATGGCTGTACCCTGGGGCGCCTGGCTCGCCGACCTGCCTGGCGTCGCGCGAGTTCGCTGACGGCCGGGTCCTGCACGGCGTGCTCAAGCCCGAGTACATGGACGTCAATAACCTCGGACGACTGTACATGCGTCCCGCGAGCCGGCGATCCGATGCCTGCAACGGCTACAGCCCGCGCAACGCGGCTGAGGTCAGGAAGTGGTCGGCGCGGCAGTTCATGACCATCTCCCTCGACACGCTGCAGCAGGAGGAAGCGCTCACCGCCCATCCCGCCAAGGTGACGGCGGCCGTCCGGCGGCTGACCAGCTTCGTGAAGTCCATCCGCTTCACCGGCGTGGACGTGGACTTCGAGAACTACTGGTCCTGGAAAGGCCCCGACGCGACGCGCTACTACGCCTTCTTGCGCAAGCTGGCGCGGGGCCTGCACGCGGCCGGACTGCGGCTGCAAGTCGACGGGCCAGCCGACTTCAACACCCCGTTCGACTACGGCCGGGTCCTGGCCACCGGAGCCGACCAGGTCATCGTCATGGCCTATGACGACGAGTTCACGTCACCGCCCAGCTCCGTCTGCACGGCCATCACGCCGCTGAACTGGCTCCGGTCGACCGTCACCAGCGCGCTGCGCCAGATCCCCCGGGGCGAACGAACCCGGCTTGTAGTCGGCCTGCCCTCCTACGGGTACGTGGCCTCAGATCGCTGCCAGAACATCGCGTCCAACATGAGCTTCGATCAGATGAAACGCGAGCCGGGCTACTCCTCCAAGCCCTCGGTCATCGCGGCGCGGCGCGACCCTGGCTCGGAAGAGATCAGGTGGCAGTCGCACGGCAAGTTCTTCGACTATGTCGACCAGAAGGCCATGGACGCCAAGCTGGCTGTCGTCGAAAGCCTGGGCATTCGCAACGTGACGGTCTGGGTCCTGGGCGGCGACAACCCCTGGTTCTCCGCCCGGGCACTCCGAGCCGCCCGCTAACGCCCTGGCCATCCTCAGCGGCGCCGTCATGATCTACGTGGCGGTCCGCCGCCGACGGCCGCTGGGCGGGCAGTGCGGCCTCGCATGGCGGACATCGCCCGGCCGGTCCTGACGGTCGCCGAGAGCGCTCCCCCGACGTAGCTGTAGAGCGGCTCCAGGTACCAGCCCGGTGATCCCGGCATCCATCAGGCATCCTTCGGGCCAGGCTTTCGATGAAATCCGGCCTCGGCGCAGGCGCTTTCGAGGCTGGCGAGTCCGAATGCTTCCGCCGGGCCGAGCGCGCCAGCGGGCCCCGCGCCCTGCGCGGCCGCCCTTCCGGCGGCCCAGGCGAGGACACGCGCGGTGAACGAGTACGGATCCCCGCCGGTCAGGTGTACCGTCGCGAGGCGACGGCCGCGGGCGTCGGCCGCCACGGCCACGACGTCGGAGCGGGTGGCTTCCCCGGCGCCGGGCCCGGCCCGGCTGCGCTGAATCCGGCGGGCCTGCTGATCCAGCGCACCCCGGACACCGGGCAGGCGCTCCAAGGGCGCCGCGAGGGCCGAGACGAAGTGCACGAGCCCGGAGGCGGCGCCGAACCAGCCGAGATAGACGCCCACGTCGGTAAGCGGCGCTCCGGCAGGCCCGTCGGTGCCGGGGCTGGCTGCCTGCCGCCGGAGCCTGGGCAGCGCGAAATGCTCGGATGAGCCGATGGAGAAGGCCTGCCGCCTGCTGCCGTCGACTTCGAACGACGCGACGTGGGCGGCGGTCCGCTCGGTGACGAGGCGCCCGCCACGGAACGAGTATCCGGGCTCGAGCAGGGCGCCTGCCACCGATGCGCGGGTGCCCGCGCTCGTCGCCTTCCGGATGTTCCCGCGCGCGAAGTAGCCGACCCGGACCCGGGCCGCAGCGGGTCCGGCGGCCTGGAGCGCGAGCGCTCCCGCCAAGTTGCCCGGCACGTAGTCGTAGCCGAACGCGGTCAGCAACACCGCGCCGGTGTGTTCCGCCCGCGGACCGAATTCCTCGAACACCTGCCGGATGAACGGTGGTTCGCCGGCCGAGTCCAGGTAGACCGCGCCAGCGTCCACGGCGGCTTCCACCACGGACCTGCCGACCTTCAGGAAAGGGCCCGCGGTCGACACCAGCACGTCACCGGCGCCGATTAGCTCTCGCAGCGGTCCGGGTTCTTCGGATCGGGCGACCGCCGTCTCCAGCTTTATCCCGTCCGTGGCCTGCGACAGCTGCTCAGCGAGCGCGGTCAGCCGACCCTGTGACGGCCCGCGAGTACCGGGCGCGAGCCGCCGGCAACCATCGCCCGCGCGGTGAGACCCCCGGTATAGCCGCTGGCCCCGTACAACACGATTCTGCCGGGCACGCGATCACCGAGCGGGTCAGAGGGGATCCGCTATCCAGATCGACGCGAATGGTCAGCGGGTCCGTGTTCAGCGCCTTCGACTCGCCCTCCAGGCCGTCACACGCGGGCGTGCGCCGCGGGAGGTGGGTACGCCGCCGGTCGTCTCCAGGAGCGCGTCGCCCGGAATCGGGACTCCCAGGTCCCACGCCAGCCGCACGACCGGATTGATCACCGACAGCTGGAGGCGGCCCAGAATGCTTTGCGCGGCAGATGGACCGGACACATCAGCACCTGGCCTTACCGGTCCCAGGGAGATGCGCGCCGCCCGGACAGAGATGTCCATGATCGAAGGACCCACGCCACTAGCGATGCCCGGCACCCTTCGCCTCAAACCGGCGACCATCAGGTCAGTTGCTAGCTATGCATTTCCTGGCGGCGTTGGACCACAGATCCTGCATCACGAAGCGCCCGGTCTTCAGCTTCAGCACGAAGACTCGGGTATGGAATATGTGATATAGCAGCTCTGGCTCGCAGAGATCCGCCACCTCTTCATTGTTCTTCATCCCGCGGGTAGCCCATGCCGTTCCGAGCCCGGACTTTTTCGTCGAGTTGACATAAGGGTCAGTAACGCTTTCGGCCCATTCATGGCCTGCCACGACTGACAGCGCGCCCGCGACGCCTTGCCTCAGCTTCCATCCGCAGCCGTGGCTTTTCAGTATGACGCCGTAGGGGATGTCGATCCAAGGCTGCGGAAATTTCACGCCCGGCTCAGGACCGGGGATGTACGCCCAGGCGTGGTGGCCACAGGCGTGGCCAGCCGTGTCAGACTTGGGCGCGGTGCCCGGCGGCGTCACAACCGCAATGAGCCCCTCGACATCATTGCAACAATAGAAGCCCTTGGCCGACTCCAGGGCAAGCTGGCGGTCGGTAGGAGCGCGCGGCGGATTATTGCGGTCGATGGTGACCGAGCCGATACCAGCCATCGGAGCGTAGCCGACCTTCTCACCGGGGAAGCAGTACTGGGCAAGCGTCTGAGCCCAGCCGTTAGCTGAGCCGAGGCCGGTGAAGAGCTTCCGCAGCTCGGTCCTGGCGGCCGTTCCATGACGCTGCCACCAAGATCCCCAGTAGACAATGTCGACAAAATCGGATTGGTAAACTGGACCACCGTAGGAGACCAGCTTGCGGCCAGTGTCAGGACTGCACTTAACCGGAGCGGCTGTCGCTCTCGGCGTCGCTACGGGCCCAGCCGACAGCGCTCCGGAAGCGGTGGCGCCGGGCTGACCTGCCAGACCGGCAATCAACACCACCCCTGCGGCCATAGCAGCTAGCTTCGCCACCATTAATCCTCCGTCGTCGACATACTGTGACAGGTTGGCATACCTCCTGATTGCCTGTCCAGACCACCGGGCAGCGCCATTTCAGTCACAGCCCGTAATGGTTCGGTCATCGCAGATCGTCCCGGTCCCCGCGCGCTCGGAACGACAAGAAGACTTACGTCAACTCTCCGGCGGCGTCGAGCGCCCAGCGGAAACGCGCAAGCCATCGTCGCACAGCAACGATCTACGTCACTTCTACAAAGCCTAGTTGCAGTCTCGATAAACGAGGAGCAGCGCGATGTCGTCATCGGGCGCATGGCCCACATAGCTGGCCAGCTCCGCGCTGAGCTGATCGACCAGGCGCTCAGGGCGGTGCGGTAGGCGCAAGGAGTCGCAGTTGGCGAGAGGGAAGAACTCCCCCGCCTTGTTACGCGCCTCGGTTACCCCGTCGGTGTAGAAGAGCACCTCGTCACCGGGCGCCAGCGGGATGGTTACCGGGATGCGCGGCTCGTCAGACAGATCGCGGAGGCCGAGTGGCGGGCCGGCCGGGCAGCTCACGAGCCCGGGCCGGGACGGTCCTAGGAGCGGCGCCGGGTGGCCGCAGCTGAGCAGTTCCATCGTGGCGCCATCCTCGCTGATCTCCGCCAGAACCGCCGTCACGAACTGCTCAGCGCCCAGCTGGCGGGCCAGGCTGGTCTCCATCCGGGCCACGATCGCGGCCAGGCTGTCCTCCTCATAAGCAGCCTCGCGGAACACTCCCAGCACTTCCGAAGCCGACTGCAAGGCGGGCAGGCCCTTGCCCTCCGCGTCGCCAACCACTAGCCGCACACAGTCGCCAGTCGCCACGACCTCGTACAAGTCACCGCCGACGCGGGCCTCCGATGCGGCCGACACGTAGCGCACCGCGAACCTGACCGAGCCGATCCGGCCGGGCACCGGCCGCAGCACCACCTGCTGAGCCGCCTCGGCGACCAGTCGCACCTGGGTCAGCTGCCGGTCCCGGCGCTCGCGCGCCCAGGCCGCCACCATCCCGCCCGCCGTCACCACCGCTATCGCGACCAGCACGACGATCGCTGCCCGGTGAGCAACAGAACCCGGCTGGACGTCCGCCAGGAACAGCCCGGCGAGCACCAGGGCCTCTACTCCGGCCGCCAGCGTGTACCTCACCCCGCCGATTGCGGCCCCCACCGCCGGGCCAGCCGCCAGCAGCGGCAGCAGCCCCCACCCTGGGCCTGCCGCCAGCCGGCTAGCCGCGATCGCCGCGATCAGCATGAACGGCAACGCCAGCAGCACCAGCCTGGTCCTGGGCCAGATAACCGATTCCCCCCAGTTCACGGCTATGTGACACAACCCGATCTAGCGGACCATCACCGCCAGACTCAGACTGCACCCGTGTCACAGTAACTCACGCATCAGCCGACGTCGTATTCACCTAGAGATAGGTCATTTTTATCCGGATATAGTGAGAATACAGGCTGTTCGCGAGAGCGACCAGCAGGGCTTTGAGATGGATGCGGGCCGCCCTCCTTTAACACTGTCTCTCAGGCGGCAAGAACGCGCGCAGAGTCATTGGCCTCCCGCCCCTGGTCCATTGGTCCCGGGCTCGTAGCAGCCCTCGAAGCTCGCTCACCATGCTCATCCGCAGGAATAAGGCCAACGCTGCGGGCCGGATCTAGCGTCGATGACCAGCTTCCGGCAGCGCGTTGGCACCGCCCACGATCTCGCTGATTTCCTGGGTGATCTCGGACTGCCTGGCCTTGTTAGCCTCGCGGCTGAGCTGCTCGATCAGGTCATTGGCGTTATCGGTAGCCGACTTCATCGCCCGCCGCCGGGACGCGATCTCCGACGCCGCCGAATCCAGCAGGGCGTAAAAGATCCTGCTCTCCACATACCACGGCAGCAGCGCATCCAGCACCGCCTCCGGCGACGGCTCGAAGTCATACACCGGCAGCGGCCCGCTATCCGGCGGCTCGGTCGTCTCCTCGATCTCCAGCGGCAGCAGCCGCCGCACGACCGGCTCCTGGGTCAGCATGGAGACAAAATCGGTGTACACGACGTGGATCTCATCCACGCCGCCCTCCGCAGTCGGCTGATTGTAGGCATCCAGCAGCGCCGCGGTGATCTCCCGCGCGTTCCCGAACAGCGGAGTGTCGGAAAAGCCGCTCCACTCCGCCCCCATGCCGATCTCACGGAACCGGTGCCAGGTAATGCCCTTGCGCCCGCTGACAAACGGCACCGACTCCACCCGGTGCTCAGTCGAGCAGCCGGCGCAGCCCCGCAGCCTCCCGCAGCACATTAGCGTTAAACCCGCCCGCAAAACCGCGGTCACTGGTCAGGATCAGCACCGCCGCGCGGGTCCGGCGCTCCGGTACACGAGTCAGCGGGTGGTCGATCTGCTCCGACCGGCTGACCAGTGCTTCTACCGCGTGGGTGATCTCCCGGTTGTAGGGCTCGGCGGCCTGCGGCCGCCGCCGGGCTCTGACGATCTGCGCGCTAGCGATCCGCTCCTGGGCGCGGGTGATCTTGGCCGTGGACTGCACCGACCTGATCCTCCGCCGAACAGCGCGAAGCTGGCCGCTCATCCCGGCCCCGGTCCGCCACCGACCGGACGGCCGCCAGGCCATCCGGACCGCGCGATGTTAGTCACGATGGTCAGGCTGCCCCCGGCCGCGGGGCCCTGGTCAGGGCCGTAGGTCCCGCGCTCCCAGACCCAGGTCCTTGGTCCCGCAAGCTCGGGCGCCATGCCTGCCTTCGCAGCCTCTCGGCAGGGTCATAGGCCAGCGGCTGACCAGGCCATTCGACCTTTGCCCCGGCGGCTCGGAAGCTGACCACGCTGTTGCCGCGGGACCAAGGTCACCCGAAGCTGGGCCCTGCGCCTCAGCCGCTCCCGCCTCGATCATTGAGCCTGAGACAACGGTGCCCTGGAGGTCGAGATGGGAGCCTGCTCGGGTCCGCCAGCCAGCACTGCGTCCACCATGCCACCTGCCCGGTCGTGGTCATCCGCGACTGACGGCCGACCCCGCAGCGGCCGGTTCCGGCCGGGGCACGATCAGGACCGGGACGGTGGCCTGGTGCAGCAGGCGGGCGGCCACGCTGCCCACCGGGGTGCGCGGCAGGTCGGTCTGGCTCCGCGAGCCCAGGACGATGACCCGGGCATCGAACTCGCGAGCCGCGTGGAGGATCGTCTGCGCGATGTGGCCGATGTCGGCCTCGCGGCACTGGCCGCAGGCGCGGATGCCGTCCGCCCGCAGGGCGGACACGACCGCGTGCACCGCGTGCGCGCCGTCGGCGCCGCCGCCGTCGGTCATCATCCGGCCCAGCCGGGCGATCGAGAACTCGCGGACGTGCAGGACGACGACCTGGTCGGCGTCGTGGCGGATCAGCTCGCGGGTCATCTCCACCGCGGCGCTGACGTGCCGGAGCGGGTCGCCGGGCGTGACGTCGACGGCCAGCAGGATGTTCGTTCGCGGGTTCATCGTGAACTCCAGGGTCGGGGACCTATCTGTTGTGCTGCTCTCACCGTGCGCCGGCGGTCGCGCCGCGCGCCAGGGGCCCCCGTCCCGCCGCCCCGGGACCTTCGGTCGGCGAATCGCGGGACCTTGGCCGGGACCTAGGACCCTGCTCTGGCCGACGCGACCGCGATTCGATGGTGGTGACCGGTTCAACCCCGGAATGCCAGCCCGGCCGGGCTGGCGCTGTCTGAGAATTACGAGGAGCACGGTGACCGAAGAGGAACTGGCTGCCCTGGACCGCTACTGGCGAGCGGCCAATTACCTGTCCGTGGGCCAGATCTACCTGATGGCCAACCCGCTGCTATCCGAGCCGCTGCGGCCCGAGCACATCAAGCCCCGGCTGCTGGGTCACTGGGGCACCAGCCCGGGCCTGAACCTCGTCTGGGCTCACCTGAGCCGGGCCATCTCGATGCACGACCAGGCGATGATGTGCGTGATCGGACCCGGCCACGGCGGCCCGGCCGCGCTGGCCAACTCCTGGCTGGAGGGCACCTACACCGAGGTGTATCCGAGCGTGACACGGGACGCCGCCGGGATGGGGCGCCTGTTCCGCCAGTTCTCGTTCCCCGGCGGGGTGCCCAGCCACGTGGCCCCGGAGACACCCGGCTCCATCCACGAGGGCGGCGAGCTGGGCTACTCGCTGTCCCACGCGCACGGCGCGGCGTTCGACAACCCGGACCTCATCGTGGCGTGCGTGGTCGGGGACGGCGAGGCCGAGACCGGACCGCTGGCCACCAGCTGGCACGCCAACCGATTCCTGAACCCGGCGCGGGACGGCGCGGTGCTGCCGATCCTGCACCTGAACGGCTGGAAGATCGCTAACCCGGCTGTGCTGGCCCGCATCCCGGAGGCCGAGCTGGATGCGCTGCTGCGCGGCTACGGCTACCGGCCCCGCTACGTGACCGGCCACGACCCGGCCGACGTGCACCAGCAGATGGCCGCCGCGCTGGACGACTGCATAGCGCAGATCCACGCCGTCCAGGGCGAGGCCAGGACCGGCTCGGCCGGACAGCGCCACCGGCCGACGGTCCGCGCTGGCCCATGATCGTGCTGCGCACGCCCAAGGGCTGGACCGGGCCGAAGGAGGTGGACGGCCTGCCAGTCGAGGGCACCTGGCGCGCGCACCAGGTACCCCTGGCCGAGGTGCGGACCCACCCCGCCCACCTGCGCCAGCTCGAGGAATGGATGCGCTCCTACCGCCCGGAGGAGCTGTTCGATGCCCACGGCGCGCCGCGCGAGGACCTGCTGAGCTTCCTGCCCTCGGGCGAGCTGCGGCTGGGCGCGACCCCGCACGCCAACGGCGGCGTGCTGCTGCGCGACCTCGAGTCTGCCGGACTTCCGCGACTACGCGGTGGTGGTGACAGAGCCCGGCGCGACCGTCTCCGAGCCGACCCGGGTCCTCGGCGGGATGCTGCGCGACGTGATGGCGGGCAACGCGCTGCAGCGCAACTTCCGGCTGTTCGGCCCCGACGAGACCGAGTCCAACCGGCTCGGCGCCGTGCTGGAGGTCACCGGCAAGGACCTGGCAGGAGCAGACCCTGCCGACGTCGACCAGAACCTGTCGCTCCGACGGCCGGGTGATGGAGATCCTGTCCGAGCACACCTGCCAGGGCTGGCTGGAGGGCTACCTGCTGACCGGCCGGCACGGCCTGTTCTCCTGCTACGAGGCGTTCATCCACATCGTCGACTCGATGTTCAACCAGCACGCCAAGTGGCTGAAGGTCAGCCGCGGCCTGCCCTGGCGCCGCCCGGTCGCGTCGCTGAACTACCTGCTCACCTCGCACGTCTGGCGCCAGGACCACAACGGGTTCTCCCACCAGGACCCCGGCTTCATCGACCACGTGATGAACAAGAAGGCCGAGGTCATCCGGGTCTACCTGCCGCCGGACGCCAACACGCTGCTGTCGGTGGCCGACCACTGCCTGCGCAGCCGCGACTACGTCAACGTCATCGTCGCCGGGCAAGCAGCCGTCGCCCGACTGGCTGGACATGGACGCCGCGGTCCTGCACTGCACCCGCGGCGCCGGGATCTGGGAGTGGGCCAGCAGCGACCGCGACGGCGCTGAGCCCGACGTGGTGCTGGCCTGCGCCGGAGACGTGCCGACCCTGGAGGTGCTGGCCGCGGCCAGCATCCTGCGCGAGCGCCTCCCGCAGCTCCGGGTCCGGGTCGTCAACGTGGTCGACCTGATGCGGCTGCAGCCCGAAACCGAGCACCCGCACGGCATGAGCGACGCCGAGTTCGACGCGCTGTTCACCACCGACCGGCCGGTGATCTTCGCCTACCACGGCTACCCTGGCTGATCCACCGGCTGACCTACCGCCGGGCCGGGCACGACCAACTTCCACGTCCGCGGCTACAAGGAGGAAGGCACCACCACGACGCCGTTCGACATGGTCGTGATGAACGACATGGACCGCTTCCACCTGGTCATGGACGTCATCGACCGCGTGCCCGGCCTCGGCCAGCAGCGCCGCGTGGCTGCGCCAGGAGATGGCCGACACCCGGGCCCGCCACCACGCCTGGACCCGCGAGCACGGCGAGGACATGCCCGAGGTCGCCAACTGGACCTGGCCCGCCGCGGCGGCAGCGAAGCCCGATGAAGCGCGATGAGTAGTGTCCTGGTCGTCAATGCCGGGTCGAGCAGCCTCAAGCTGCGCGCTGCTCGGCCCGGCCGACGAGGTCACCGCCTCGCTGACCATCGACCACTGGGACGGCGAGCCCGAGATCACGACGAGCTCCGCGACTTCCTGACCGCTCAGCGCCAGATCGTCGCCGTCGGCCACCGGGTCGTGCACGGCG
Source organism: uncultured Actinomycetota bacterium (assembly GCA_963730265.1). GTDB lineage: Bacteria > Actinomycetota > Actinomycetes > Streptosporangiales > Streptosporangiaceae > DASUBV01. The sequence continues at coordinate 167,662 of CAVSRG010000009.1, read as the reverse complement.
GCCCCGATCTCACCGGCGCCACCGTCATCGACGAAAACGTGCTCGCCGAGATCAAGGCGCTGACCGACCTGGCGCCGCTGCACCAGCCCCGCGCGCTGGCCGGCATCGCCGCCGCCCGGGCCCTGCTCCCCCAGGTGCCGCAGGTGGCCTGCTTCGACACCGCGTTCCACGCCAGCCTCCCGCCCGCCGCCGCCCGGGCCTACGCCCTGCCCGCCGCACTGGACCGCCCGCTACGGCCTGCGCCGGTACGGCTTCCACGGCCTGTCGCACAGCTACGCGGCCCGCCGCTGCGCTCAGCTCCTGGAAAAGGATCCGCAGACAGCTGCGCGTGGTGACCTGCCACCTGGGCGCGGGCTCGTCCCTGGCCGCGGTGTCGGGTGGTGTCAGCGTCGACACCACCATGGGCTTCACCCCGCTGGAAGGACTGGTCATGGCCACCCGGCCAGGCAGCGTCGACCCCGGGCTCCTGCTCTGGCTGCTGCAACACGGCGACCTCACGCTGGACCAGGTCTCCGACGGGCTCGAGCACGCCGGCGGACTGACCGGCCTGGCCCAGCTGCCCGATGGCTCCGGCGACCTGCGCGAGGTCCGGGCCGCCGCCGAAGCCGGCAGTGCTCCCGCCCGCCTGGCCGTCGATGTCCACGCCCACCGGCTGCGCCGCGAGATCGCCGCCATGGCCGCGGCCATGGACGGCCTGGACGCCCTGGTCTTCACCGGCGGCATTGGCGAGCACCAGCCACAGGTCCGGGCCGAGGCCGCGGCCGGGCTGGGCTTCCTGGGCGTGGTCATCGATCCCGGCCGCAACCAAGCCGCGGCCGGTGACCGCGACATCAGCTGCGCGACGGCCAGCGTCCGGACGCTGGTCGTGGCCGCGCGCGAAGACCTGGAGATCGCCCGGCAGGTCCGTGCGGTCCTGGGGCCAGCCGCCGGCTCGACCGCGACCTCTTACCCGAGGGAGGCACCATGACCACCGTCACCCCGCCCATCCTGGCCGCGCAGCCGTTCCTGCGCGGCATGCCGCCCGCCCAGCTCGACGCGCTGGCCGGGCTGGCCCGGCACGTCCGGGTCCCGGCCGGCCAGCGGCTGTTCGACGAGGGCGCCACGGCCGATCAGTTCTGGATCATCGACGCGGGCCGGGTGCAGCTCGACGCCAGCGTGCCCGGCCGCGGCCGGGTTACCATCGAGACGCTCGGCCGCAACGACGTCGTCGGCCTGTCCTGGATGCAGCCGCCGTACCAGTGGCGGTTCGGGGCCACCGCCACCCAGCCCATGCAGGCTTATGCGTTCGATGCCCGCGCGGTCCGCGCCGCCTGCGACGCCGACCCGGTCCTCGGCTACGAGCTGAGCCGCCGGTTCTTCACCGCGGTCGTGCACCGGCTCCAGGCCACCCGCGCCCGGCTCCTCGAGGCGCACGCGAGAATAGAGTCGAGAGATGAGTCAGGTGAGTGACCCGACCCCGGACCCGGCGGGGGCAAGTAAGCCCATCCGCGTGTTCCTGATGGACGACCATGAGATAGTCCGTCGCGGAGTGCGCGACTTGCTGGAGACCGAGCCGGACATCGTCGTGGTCGGCGAGGCCGGCACCGCCGCAGCCGCCTTGGCCCGGATTCCGGCCCTGGCGCCGGACGTAGCCGTGCTCGACGTGCGACTGCCCGACGGCGACGGGGTCAGCGTGTGCCGCGATATCCGCTCGGCTATGCCCCAGGTGGCGTGCCTGATGCTGACCTCGTTCAGCGGCGACGACGCGCTGTTCGACGCGATCATGGCCGGCGCGGCCGGCTACGTGATGAAGCAGATCCGCAGCACCGACCTGATCAGCGCGGTCCGCACGGTCGCGGCCGGCGGCTCCCTGCTCGACCCCGGCGCGGCCAGCAAGGTGATGGCCCGGATGCGCGACCAGGTAACGAAAGCCGATCCGCTGGCCGGCCTTAGTCCGCAGGAACGCACCGTGCTGGAGCTGATCGGCGAGGGACTGACCAACCGGCAGATCGGCGAGCGGATGTTCCTGGCCGAGAAGACGGTCAAGAACTACGTGTCCGGCCTGTTCGCCAAGCTCGGCATGGAGCGCCGCACCCAGGCCGCCGCCTACGCCGCCAAGATCTTCACCGAGACCGACCGCCCGTCCCGCGACTACTAGCCCGGCCGGGGACAACTCCGGGGCGCGGCGCCGCGCCGCGCCGCGAGCTGACCGCTCACAGCGCAGCGAGGACGATCGCCCGTAGGTCGTCATCGCTCAGCGGGATGGGGTTGCCCGGCATGCTGCTCGACCGGGCGGCGGCCGCGGCGATCTCGCCCGCGCCGCCCGGCCGGACGCCGTAGGCGGCCAGCCCGGGTATGGCGAGGCGGGCGACCGTCTCGCGGATCCAGGCCAGGCCGTCCTCGACAGACGCATCCGGCGCCCCGGTCAGCAGCCGGGCCACCTCGGCGTACCTGGCCAGCGCCGGCTGGCCCGGCCCGGACCGCAGCACGCGCACGTTGGCCTCGATGACCGGGGCCAGCAGCGCGGCGCAGGCGACGCCGTGCGGCACCGGGCCGGCCCCGCCGATGACGCCGGCCAGGCCGTGCACCGCGCCCAGCTTCGCGTTGGCCAGCGCCATCCCGCCGAGCAGGCTGCACACGGACATGTCGGAGCGAGCCGCCAGGTCGCCGCCGTCGGCGTACGCGGCGCGCAGGCCCGCCGCCGCCCGGCGCAGTCCCTCCCGAGCCAGGCCGTCGGTCACCGGGCTGGCTCGTGAGGAGACGAACGGCTCCAGGCACTGGGTCAGCGCGTCCATCCCGCTGGCCGCGGTGACCGGCGGCGGGCAGGACACGGTCAGCTCGGGGTCGACCAGCGCCACCCGCGGGATCATCAGCGGGCTGCGCAGGCTCGCCTTGACCCGGTGCTCCGGTGAGGCGAGCACCGCGTTGGCGGTGACCTCGGCCCCGGTCCCCGCGGTGGTGGGCACCGCGACGCACGGCGCGGCGGGCCGGGTGATGGGCTGGCCGGCCCCGACGACCTCCAGGTAGTCCAGCGGGTCGCCGCCGTTGCCCAGCAGCACGGCCACGGCCTTGGCGGTGTCGATCACGCTGCCGCCGCCTATCGCGGCCACCACATCGGCCCCGTGGTCGCGGGCGGCGGCCAGGGCCGCGCGGGCCACGCCGACCGTGGGCTCGCCGGCCACCGTGAACACCGCCGTCGGCAGGCCCAGGCCGGCCAGCAGCCGGTCATGGCGCGCCGGGTTCGCGCCGGCGCACACCAGCACCCTGGTCCCCAGCCCGGCGAGGACGCCCGGCAGGTCCGCCGCCCGGCCGGCTCCGGCGATGATGCGCCCGGCGGTGGCGAACTCGAAGCCCGTCGCGATCACGGCGAGCCGCTCGCCCAGCCCCGGTCACCGGCGGGGAACACGGCCGAGTACTTCTCGGACCGCCGCGGCCCGGCCATCATGTCGGCTACCCGGTCGCGCCACGTCGCGTAGTGCGCGGTCTGCTTGTGCGCGGCGGACGCGTCGTCGTCACGGTAGACCTCGACCAGCACCACGTGATCCGGGTCATCCTGATCCTGGATGACGTCGAACCGCAGCACCCCGGGCTCGGTCAGCGACGCCCGCGCGTTGTCCATCGACGCGGCCAGGAAGTCGCCGGCCTGGCCGGGTCGTACCCGGACATGAACATGAACGACCAGCATGTGACTCATCCTCCTACAAGGCGGCTCCCTTGCGGGGGCGCTTCTTGCTGTTATCAGAGGCAACCCGCGGTGCTGGTGCCCGTTGGGCCCTGGGTCGCCAGGACCAACGGCACTGCCGCCCGCGCTGGGACGGTGCCAAGGCTGGGCACATGACAATCGCAGGAGCAGCATCAGGCGGCGGCCGGGCCGGGCGGGCCGGCCCCGCCGGCGCGGCTGCTCCGCGAGGTGCTGGAGGCGGCGGTGGCCGCGCCGTCGATGCACAACACCCAGCCCTGGCGGTTCCGGATCCGGGCGCCCGCTCAGGCCATCGAGCTGAGCGTCGACCCGGCCCGCCTGCTCCCCGTGACCGACCCGGACGGACGCGCGGCCCACATCGGCTGCGGTGCCGCCCTGCTCAACCTGCGCATCGCCGCGGCCGCGGCGGGCTGGCGGTCGCGCGTGGCCCGCTTCCCGGACCGGGCCCGGCCGCTGCTGCTGGCCGAGATCCGGCTGGACCCAGGCCACGAGCCGACGTCCTGGGAGCGCGAACTGCGGGCGGCCATCGGTGTCCGGCGGACCAACCGGGAGCCGTTCAGCAGCGAGCCCGTGCCGCCCGGCATCCTCGCCGACCTGGCCGAGGCGGCCCGGCAGGAAGACGCCATCCTGCACTTCCCCGGCCACGATGAGTCGGTGCGCCTGCTGCACCTGGCCGCCGATGCCGAGCGCGCGCAGCTCGCCGACCCGGCCTGCCGGGCCGAGCTGGCCCGGTGGGCGGGAGGGTTCCGCGACCGCGAGGGCATCCCGGACCGCGCGCTGGGCCCAGCCTCCCCCGCAGGTGACCAGCCGGTCCGGGAGTTCGTTCCCGGCCGGCCCCCGCAGCTGCACCGTTATGCCTGGTTCGAGGAGCACCCGCAGCTGGCCGTGCTCAGCGTCCGGGGCGCCGGGCCGGACGGGTGGCTGACGGCCGGGCAGGGCCTGGAGCGCGTCTGGCTGACCGCCACCAGCCGCGGCATCTCGCTCAGCCCGCTGACCCAGCCGCTGGAGACCGCGGCCGCCTGGCTGGTCAGGGACGCGAGGTGGAGCGCCGAGCACCCGCAGATGATCCTGCGCATCGGCTACGGGCTGCCGCTCGGCCCGGGGCGCCGCGCCGCCTGCTCGGCGAGGTCCTGGACGGGCCGCTGCCCGACGAACCCTAGCCGGGCTCGCGCTTCCGGAGACAGGCCGGGACCAAAGGCCCTGCCGCCGGCGCCTGAAGGGCCCTGCCGCCAACCACCCGCGGGCCGCGAGAGTCGGTGCAGGACGCGCGGCTGGTCTAGCCCCGGTCCGGATCTAATGGCCGTTTTCCCCGCTGGAGCATTGACATGAATGCCGTGATCGGACCGCACGCGCCGCTGGCCCTCGATCTGAACGGGCCCGGCAGTTTCTGGCACTGGAACATCTTCTACATCTCGATCGCCAACCTGGCCCTGATCGGGGTCATGGTGATCATCTTCGGGGCCGCCCTGCTGATCCCGTTCCCCGGCCGCCGCGAGCGCGAGCTCCCGCCGGCCGCCAGCGAGCCCGGGACCGGGGCGGACCCCGCGACGGCCGAGGCGGCGGCGGACCCCGTCGGCGACCCGGAGGACGCGCGGATGTGGACCGCGCGGGTGCGGCGGCGGGCGCTGGCCGTGCTGCCGCCCGGCAAGCTGCTGCCCGACCGCCAGCCCGCCTACGTGGCCTCGTGGATCTACGTGTTCGGCGTCGCCTCGATAGCCTCGCTGGCGGTCGTGATCGCGTCGGGGTTCGCGCTGGCGCTGGGCGGGCCGGACTGGTGGCATTACAACCCGGTCGGGCATTTCTTCAACAGCCTGCACCTGTGGAGCGTGGAACTGTTCATGGCCGTGCTGGTCATCCACCTGTGGGGCAAGTTCTGGATGGCCGCCTGGCGCGGCCGCCGGGCCATGACCTGGATCACCGGCGTGGTCGCGTTCCTGATCTCGATCGTGGAGTGCTTCAGCGGCTACGTGGCCCAGCAGAACTTCGACTCCCAGTGGATCTCCACCAGCGGCAAGGACGCGTTCAACTCCGTCGGCGTGGGCTCGTTCTTCAACGTGATGAACTTCGGGCAGATGCTGATGTGGCACATCGTGCTGCTGCCCATCGTCCTGATCGCCATCGTCGGCGGGCACGTCCTGCTGGTCCGGATGCGCGGGGTGGTGCACCCCATCGACGCGGACGCGGCGCAGGTCACCGGGCGCGGCCGGGCCCGCCGCCGGGCTCTGGCCCGGGCCGAGCGGGCGCCCTGGCGCGGTGGCACCCGGCGCTACGACATCCTCAAGGAGGCCACGGCCGCCACGGTGGTCGTGCTCGCGCTGGTCGTGAGCCTGGCCGGGCTGCTGTCCTCGCCTGACGTGCCCCAGGTCACCGTCGCGACCTGGGCCAGGGTCGCTCCCAATGACTTCCTGGGCGCGGCGGCGACCGAGCTGAACGGCACCAGCGAGACGGCCACCTACGGGCCGCCCTACAACAACGGCACCGGCAGCGTGCAGAAGCTGCTGTTCTCCCCGCAGACCTTCCTCGGCGTGACCCAGCCCGTCAACGCCAAGCAGACCTTCGTGCTCAGCCCCCTGGCGACGCTGGCGCGCACCAGCCCGGCGGTCGCCGGCCTGCTGTCCACCTACCGGGCCGCCTCACCCGCCCAGCAGCTGAAGTGGGCCAACGCCTACGCCGCCGTGGTCGGCAAGGTCAAGTTCGTTAGCGGCAGCCCGGTCGTCCCGCCCGCCGCCGACGGGCCGGTGCCCGCGATGCTCGCCGCGGAGCTCAGCCTGGCCCGCAGCGGCGCGCTGGACGCCGACCTGCTCGCCCAGCAGCCGTTCTACGGCACCAACTACACCAAGCCGCTGCTGTTCATCGAGGACGGCCAGTACTTCTCGACCAAGGCCCAGGCCATGGGCCTGACCGGCGGCCAGTGGGGCGTCATGAACGAGACCGGGGCCTACCCCGGCCAGCCCTGGCTGTGGCTGTACACGCTGTGGTACCAGGTGCCCGGCTTCCGCAGCTCGGCCAACGTGGACATGATCGCCGTCTACATGACCGGCCTGGCCACGGTCCTGCTGCTGCTGATCCCGTTCATCCCCGGACTGCGTGACATCCCGCGGCTGATCCCGGTGCACCGGCTGATCTGGCGGTCCTGGTACCGCAAGGCCGGGACGAGCCAGGACGACAAACCAGACTCGGCCCCGCCGCCAGCCGGGGCGGCCCGGACGGCCGGCAGTTCCCACTAATCGGGAAGGCCGGGATGACGATGACAGGCGAGCCGCGCAAGCTGGAGGAGCTGTCTCCGCGCGAGTCGATGCGGCTGCTCGGCACCGTCTCGCTGGGGCGGGTGGCGTTCACTGCACGAGCGCTGCCCGCCATCCGGCCCGTCAATCATCTCATCGACGGCGATGACGTCATCATCAGGACCGATGGCACGGCGTCGATCACCTCCGCGCTGACGTCGGCGTCCGGCTCGGTCGTCGCCTACCAGGCCGACCTGATCGACCACGCCGAGCACCTGGGCTGGAGCGTCACCGTCGTCGGAGTCGCGCACCGCGTGATCGATCCCGACGAGGCCGCCGCCTACCGCCGGGCCCTGCGCCCGTGGGTCACCGGCACGAAGGACCAGGTCCTCGCCATCCACGCCGACCTGGTTACCGGGTTCCGCCTAGTCCCCGACCAGTGAAGGGAGTAAAGCAATGAGCGCGAAGGTAAGAGACGTCATGACCGCGCGGGTCGTGGCCGTCCGCGAGGACGCCACGTTCAAGGAGATGGCGGACATCCTCGGCGCCTGCCGGATCAGCGCCTTCCCCGTCATCGACCACGCGGGCCAGGTGATCGGGGTGGTGTCGGAGGCCGACCTCCTGGTCCGGCTAGCCGGGCAGGATGACCACGCGGCCTGGCTTGATGCCATCGACCAAGCGGGCCAGGCGACCGGCGCGGTGTCCGAGGCTGACCTCCTGGCCAGGCAGGCCCGGCAGGATGACCTGATGCACCCTGGGAAGCACGACAAGACCGCCGCCGTCGTCGCCAGCGCGCTGATGACCAGCCCGCCGGTCACCGTCGGCCCGGACGAGCCGGTCCAGCGGGCCGCTCGGCTCATGTTCGACCGCCGGGTCAAGCGACTGCCGGTGGTCAACGACGCCGGGCGCCTCGTCGGGATCATCAGCCGGGCCGACGTGCTCAGCGTGTTCCGGCGCGCCGATGAGGAGATCCGCTGCGAGGCCGCCGACCAGGTGATCCTGGGCCGATTCCTGATGCACCCGGACAACATGACCGTCACCGTACGCGACGGCATACTGACCATCTCCGGGCGCCCGGAAAACGACGACGCCGGCCGCGAGATCGTCGCGGCGCTGCGGCATCTGGAAGGCGTTGTCGCCGTCCGCGACCGGCTGAGCTACGCCGGCTCCGCGTGGGCTGGCCGGTAAAGCACGCGGGTTCGGCCCGGCGGCAGCCGGGCCGAACCCGCCCTCGTCAGGCGTCCAGGCGCTCACCAGGTAGGTTACTGGCGTGTCTGAGGACTCCCTCCCGGTGCGCTGGTCGGACCGCTCGGCCATCGTGACCCTGCCCGCGCACCTGGACGCGTCCAACGCCGGCCAGGTCCGCGCGGAACTGCTGGCGCTGATCGGCCAGGCGACCGCGGTGCTGATCGCGGATATGAGCGGGACGGTCTCCTGCGATCAGGCCGGCACAGACGCGCTGGCGCTCGCCTATCAGCACGCTGAAATCTCCGGAACCCAGCTTCGGCTCGTCGTGACGTCATCCGGTATCCGCGACGCGCTGAGTCAGGTCGGACTTGACCGCCTCGTCGCCACCTTCCCCTCGGTCGAGATCGCCGCGGCGGCCGCGCCCCGTACCGTCACTTCGGCCGTACTCGTTCAGCTCATCGATGCCCTCAGTGACGGTGTGGCGCTGATCGGCGGGGACGGCACCATCGCGCTCGCCAACCAGCAGCTGGAGGACATGTTCGGTTACGGCCGCGACGAGCTGGCCGGCTGTTCCGTCGAGTCGCTGGTCCCTGGCGGGCTGCGCGCCGCGCACGTCCGGCACCGAGCCGAGTACCTGCGAGCACCCGTCGCTCGCCCGATGGGCGCCCGGCAGCGGCTGGTCGGGCTGCGCAACGACGGGGCGACCCTGCCCATCCGGGTCACCTTGAGCCCGGTACCCACCGCGACCGGCCATTTCACCCTGGCCGTCGTCCGGGACGCAGTCCGGACCTCGCATGGCGAGGATCTCGCTGAACTAGTCCACATGACGGCCGCCGACTGGCAGGAAGAGCACACGCAGGAACTGCTGGACCGGGTGACCGGCAGCCTGCACTACGTCGGATTGAGCCTGCACTCCGCCGCCGATCAGCCCCGCGAGATAGCGAGGGCCCGGATCGGCGAGGCCCTGCGGCGGCTGGATGAGACGATCAGGGAGATCCGCTCCCATGCGCTCAACCATCAGGCGCGTGGAGCTTCCCGGCGCACGCCCCCGAACGGATCGAGCAACTGACCCACCGCAGCCAAAGCGCGGCCGGGACTTAGCCAGCCAGCACCGGGGGCCCGGCCGCCGCAGCCGACCCAGGTCCGATCAGATACCCGCTGATCAGTTCCGCGACAATAGTGATCACCTGGCTGGCCTGCTCATCGGCCCAGGCCGGGCGCAGCGACTGGCGGTAGCGGGCGGCCAGCTGCTCGTCGGTGACCAGGGCGGCCCGGCCCACGACCACAACACTCCAGCCGGTCCATTGGTCAGCATTGACCTGATCAGCCTCATAGGCCACCACGGGGCCCCGGCCGTCCGGCCCCGGGCTGACCGCGGCGCCCAGGCTGGAGCAAATGATGATCTGATTGCGATCGGCCAGGTGACTAGCCAGCCGGACTGCGGGCAGCGCCCCGGAGGTGAACACGACCCTCCCATACGAAACGCTGCCCAGTAGCCGCAGGCACTCAGCCTGGCTGAGCTGGACGCGCTGGCCGATGGCTGGCATCAAGGATTCCTCGTTACTTTCCCTAGGTCACAGTAGCTGGGTCACAGCGGCTGGCGGACGCGCCGGCCAGTGATCCGCGCCGGCGTGATCTTGATGAAGTGCTCCTTCTCTCCGCCCGGCCACGGTTCCACCCCGGCCGCCAGGGCCTTCTCCCGCTCGGCCGCCGAGTCCAGATGGTGCGCCGGTCCCTGGATCAGCACGCTCCACCCCTCCCGCGCCTGCTCATCGAAGGAGTCCACCTCGAAGGCGACCCTGTACTCCGCGTGCTCGATCCCGGTACGGAGGTCCTCTCCGGTCAGGCTGTCCCGTGCCGTCCGGAACAAGATCGCGCCGTCCGCCAGGCGGTAGTTCACCGGCTGGACGGTCAGGTCAAACGACCCCACGAACGCCAGCCGCCCTATCACCTGGGTCGACACCAGCCGCAGGCACTCCGACTCATCCAGCGTCTCTACGATCGCCTTGCCATGTGCGGGCATCGTCCACGCTCCTTCAAGACGGGGCCGCCGACCGCCATGGCCGCGTGCCCACCGACATCTGTCCTAATTCATGGAACCGGACGCGCCAGGAGCCGGCCAGAGTCCAAGGGCCCGGCCCGAGGGGGACCTCCTGCCCAACGGCCCGGACGCGCGGCGCTCTCCGGCCGGGCGCCGCCAGTCACGGCGGCCCGGGCGCCGGGCGCGCCGCATCGATTACCTCGGCGACCGGGCGACGCGCCGTCGCGGCCGCGGTGTTCGCCCGGCCGAACTGGAGGAGCATCTGCGGCATGCCGCGTATCTCGAGGCGCTCCCCTACCTGCCCGCGCAGCCGCGGTGATTCCAGCGCCTGGGAGTGCAGGCTGGCGAACACCCAGCGCGTCGCGGCGCGCAGCAGCAGGCGATGCAGTGCCTGCCCGGCCCGCAGCCAGTCGGCCGGGGTGTCTCCCGGCGTCACCAGCACCCCCGTCGCCGACGGCAGCGCGCCGCCGGCCGGCAGCGCGCCGGGCGACCCGAAGTCGCGTAGCGCTAGCGGCTCGTGCGCCGGGACCTCCTGCCGCTGCGGGCGCGGCAGCGGCGCCGCGGCACCGGGCCGGGCCCGCGCGGGGATGCCATCCCTGGCCGTGCTGCCCGGCGGCCGGGCCCAGGCTCGCTCCTCGGCCTGGATCGGCGGGCTGCCCGGCCTGCTGGCCACGAGCCGCCTCGGTCAGCCGGGCCAGCTCGCTGGCCTGCGCCTCGCTCAGCAGGATGAGTTCCGCGCCCTCGGCCGCGGCGTCCCCCACCAGGGCATCCAGCAGGCGCTCGGGCACCCGGCCGGGGCCGAAGGGCCCACGATGGGTATGGCGGTGCGGCAGGGCCGAGATCAGGTCCAGCTCATCCCGGCTCGGCCGGGTTCGGCCGCCGGCGCGGACGCTGGCCAGCAGGCTGGGCGGCACCGAACCCGGTGGCGCCGAATCGGGCAGCAGGTCGGTAACCGGTACGTAACCCAGCCGGCGCAGGCCCAGACAGAGCCCGTACAGGGCCGCTCCGCAGCTGATGAGCATCTCCCGGCCGGCCGGGTCAACCTCCGGGATCATGCGCTCCGGGTCGCTGTGCAGCTCGATGGCGTTCTCGCGCAGCCCGAACCGCCACGGCTGGCTGTTGTGCAGCGATGGCGCCCTGGCCGCCGATGCCACCAGCCCCATCAGGTCCTCGGGCGCGAGCCGCGGACCCGCCGGTGACGGCGGGCCCGCGGTGCGGTCCTTCTCTGGCCAGGTAGGCCGGGCCGAACTGGTCATGCTATCCACCCCCAACTCCAGGCTCACCGGATCAGCGCGGCGGATGGCAGGGCCTAACGGCCCGAGTCCTGCTGACCTGAGTCCCGGCACGAGGCGGGCTACAGTCAGCGGACCACGAGCACGGGGCGGTCGGCCAGGTGGATCACCTTGTGCGCGGTACTGCCCAGCACCAGCCCGGCCAGGTCGCCGCGGCCCTTGGAGCCCATCACGATCGTGCCCGCGTCGTGCTCGGCGGCGCTGTCCACGATCTCCCTGGCCGCGTAGCCGTAGATGGTCCGCCGGATCTCGCCGTGCGCCTTGACCCCGGCCCTGGTCAGCTCCTGGACGGCCTCATCCACCGTCTCCTGTGCCTCATCCACCGTCTCGATGTCCACGACGCCGCCCCGGCCCAGCGACTCACGCTCGCGCACGTGCAGAACCCAGACCTCGCCCTGCGACAGCTGCGCCAGCTCCTGCGCCGCCGCCAGCACCCGCTCGGAGATCCCTGAATGATCCACCGCCACCAGCAACCGCTCGTACATCGCCCTCTCCTGCCTTCCGTCCGCGCACTGCATCCGACACTGGTCCTCACTTCTGATAACACCCTGAGCCGGGCATCTGCCCCAGAGCAGTTCGGCCGTCGCCAGCCGGGACCAAGGTCCTGATCACCCGGACTCCGCGCGCCGGCGGCGTGGCCGCGACGGGCGGCCAAGGTCCTGCGCAGTGTGTACTCAACGGCCCTGCCCGGCCGGCTCGCCGCGGGGTGTGATCGATCGGACGGCGGGCGTCTGGCCCGCTCCCCCGAAGGAGCGCGCGATGAACAGGACCGACACTCCCCTGGACGGGATGCTGCGCCATCTGGGCGCGGCCTACTATGACTCTCTGCACGGCCGCATCGCCCCGACTGAGGTGGTGCGGGCGCTGGACTGCGTCGCCGAGCGCATTCACGAGCCGGCCGCCGGCCTGCTGGCCGCGACCAGGACGGCCGCCGGACAGCCGCACGCCGCCCGACCACGTCATCACGACCTGTGGCACAGCCGGGTACGCGACGTCATGACGACCGCCGTCGCCACTGTCGAGCCCGGCACGAGCTACAAGCAGATTGCCACCCTGCTGGCTGAGCGGGAAGTCAGCGGCGTGCCCGTGCTGACCGACAATGAGCACGTGGCCGGGGTGGTCTCCGATGCCGACCTGATCAACGCGCGCGACGGCCGTCCGCCGGCTCCCGGTCGTCGACAGCCACGGCCGGCTGGCCGGCATAGTGAGCCTGCGTGACCTGCTGAGCCTGTTCGTCCGCTCGGACGACGAGATCGCCTGGCAAGTCACCGAGATGCTGGCCCAGATCCTGCCGACCGACCGTGCCGGGATCGCAGTGAGCGTGGACGACGGCATCGTCACGCTCACCGCAGCCGCCGGCCGGCCCGGCCGCCAGGACGTGCTCGCCCTCGCCGCCCGGCTCACCTGGGACATCGACGGCGTCGTCGACGTCGCCAGCTAGGTGCGGTATCCCGTCAGCTGGTGTATCGTGCTGGCGCTATTCCTAATTTCCGGTATTTCCTGCCCATACAGCTTCATTGCTTGTTATCGGTAACAGGCATATTGTGGTAGATGCACTAAGAGCCTCCGGACCTAGGGTTCATGACGCTGGTCCCAGCTGGGACCAGGTATGCGCGGGGCTAGTGCAGACACTGATCTAGATGTGGGTCAGCGGCATCCGGCGTCAAAGAGCTGGCATTACGAAATGCCACCGGGTACGTTCTCTGCGCGATCTTCTGCATTGTTGTGCAGGGCCAGAATCGCGCCAGTCTGCTCGCCCCTGCGGAACCTGTACCGCGTCTGCGGCAGTGGTTAAAGCCACTGCCAATTATCTCCGTTCGGCCACGGCGGCAAGGGGGAGCAGGATGAGGGCTGGATCGAAGCATCTGCAGCGGTGGCTCGCAGTCGCAGTAGCGGCCGGGACGGTGGCGGGCTTAACGCTGGCAGGCGCCGGGCAGGCCGCGGCGAAGCCCGCCGCCGGCAGGCCCGAGTACCAGGCAACGATCGTTCGGACCGCCTTCGGCATCCCGCATATCACGGCGCGCAGCTTCGGCTCGCTCGGCTACGGCTACGGGTTCGCCCTGGCCAGCGATGACCTGTGCACGATGGCCAGCGGCTACATCACCGTCGAGGGGCAGAGCTCGCGTTATCTCGCAGACACGGCCAGCAACCTCAACAGCGACTTCTTCTGGCAGTCGGTGATCGACCGCCGGGTCGTCCCCAACCTGCTCGCGGTGCGGACCGGCCCGGATGCCATCGGGCCTCAGCTGCGCCGGCTGGTCAGCGGCTACGTCGCCGGTTACAACCGATATCTGGCCTCGGTCGGCGGCGCGAAAGGAGTGCCCAACCTGGCCTGCCGAGGCAAGCCGTGGGTCAAGCCGATCACCGCCCTCGATGCCTACCTGCTGATCTACCGGGCGATCGAGATGAGCGGCCAGGCCGCCGATCCCGGCGCGATCGCCGCCGCGCACCCGCCGGCCAGCGCCGCCGCCAGGCCATCCACGCAGGCCGCGCTGCTGGCCCGAGCCGCCTCGGTCGCGCGGACGCCCCCTGGCGCCGGCGGCCTGCCCTCGGCGCGGCAGTTCCGGGAGGCAGCCGGGCGGCTGCCCAGGGCCGGCCTGCCCTCCGGGGTGGGCAGCAACGCGATCGCGGTCGGCTCGGCGGGGACCAGGAATCACGAGCACGGCATGCTGCTGGGCAACCCGCACTTCCCCTGGGACGGCGTCGACCGCTTCTATGAGGTGCAGCTCACCATCCCCGGCGTGCTGAACGTGGAGGGCGCGACCCTGTACGGGATACCGCTGGTCGCCATCGGGTTCACCAGCACGCTGGCCTGGAGCGAGACCGTATCGACCGCGAACTCCTTCACCTTCTACCAGCTGGCCCTGGTACCAGGCCACCCCACCGAGTACGTCTACGACGGCAAGCCGGACGCAATGACCCCCCAGGCAGTAACCGTCACGGCCCGGTCCGCCGGCGGCACGCTCAGAAAGGTTCGCCGCACCCTGTGGTCCACCAGGTACGGGCCGGTGTACGAAGCGCACGGCGGCCTGCCGCTGCCCTGGACCACCACCACAGCTTTCGCGCTGGACGACGCGAACGCCCGCAACTTCCGGTTCCTCAACCACTTCCTGGCCACCGACGAGGCGCACTCCGCCGCCAGGGAACTAACCATCCTGAGGAAATACGAGGGACTGCCCTGGGCCAACACGCTCGCCGCCGACTCGACCGGGCACGCCCTGTACGCCGACATCCTGGCCATCCCCGACGTCACCAACGCGGAGGCGGCCAGGTGCGACACGGCCCTGGGCCAGGTCTTGTTCCAGGCGGCCAACCTGCCGGTGCTGAATGGCTCCCGCCCAGCCTGCGCCTGGGGCACCGACAAGGACTCCGCCGCTCCCGGCATCCTCGGTCCTGGGGAAGAGCCCAGCCTGATGAGGCGCGACTTCACCGAGAACTCCAACGACAGCTTCTGGCTCACCAACCCCGCTCACCCGCTCACCGGCTTCCCCCGCATCATCGGAGACACCGGCGCCAGGTTCGGCACCACCCCCGTCGAGGACCAGTACGACCTGCGCACCCGGTCCGCGCTGAGCATGGTCATGACACGGATCAGCGGCACCGACGGCCTCGGCCCGCCCGGATTCACCTTCACCGACATGAAGAACCTCCTGTACTCCGACATCCAGTACGGCGCCACCCTGGTCAAGTCGCAGCTAGTCAGCATGTGCCGGTCGTTCCCCGGCGGTCTGGCGCCGACCAGCGCCGGCAGCACCATCGCCGTCGGGAACTCCTGCCGGGTGCTGGCCGCCTGGAACGGCCGGGAGAACCCGAGTTCTCGAGGCGCGGTGCTGTTCCGCGCCTTCTGGGCAGGCGCCCTGAACCTGCCCAGCGGCCCCTGGTCGCACCCCTACCGCGCCGCCGCCCCGCTCACCACCCCCAGCGGGCTGAACACCGCCAGCACGGCAGTCCAGCAAGCATTCGGCGACGCACTCGCCGAGTTCACCGCCGACCACCTGCCCTACAACCTCGCGCTCGGCAGCTACCAGTTCGTGCTCCGCGATGGCAAGCAGATCCCGCTGCCCGGCGGCCCAGGGGATCCGCTCGGCGAATTCAACGCCATCGACCAGGCCACCCCCGGAGCCGATCCGGGTCCCAGCTCCAGCTACATCCAGGTCGTCACCTGGAAAACCGGCGACCCGTCCCCCCTGGCCGCCACGATGCTGACCTACTCCGAGTCCGACAACCCGGCCTCCCCGCACTACGCCGACCAGACCGAGCTGTTCTCGCGCAAGCAATGGGTGACCGCCTACTTCTCCCCCGCACAGGTCACCGCACATGCGACATCCACCACGATCCTGCGCGGCCGGTGAGCACATCGAGGAATGCCGGCCGCGCCCGTGCGTACGGGCGGATCGGCGAAAGGAGACGTTGTGATAGACGGAAACGCGTACCCGGTCAGCTTCTCGGTCGACTACCCCGACCGCGACCTCAACCGGCTGACCAGCTTCTTCCGCATCTTTACGGTCATCCCCATCTTGATCGTCTTGGGTGCGGTGGCCGGCGAAACTTGGCAGTGGAGCAATAGCCACGGGGCCACTGGGGCCGCCGCCGGCGCAGGCGGCCTGCTGTTCTTCGGCCCGCTGCTGATGATCTTGTTCCGGCAGAAGTACCCGCGCTGGTGGTTCGACTGGAACCTCGAGCTACAGCGGTTCAGCAACCGGGTGCTGATCTACCTGGCGCTGATGGACGACAGCTATCCCTCCACCGACGACCACCAGTCGGTCCGCCTCGATTACGCCTACCCGGACGCCCACCGCGACCTGAACCGGTGGCTGCCACTGGTCAAGTGGCTGCTCGCCATCCCGCATTACATCGTGCTGTTCTTCCTGGACATCGCGGCACTGGTGGCGGTGATCCTGGCCTGGTTCGCGATCCTGTTCACCGGCCGCTATCCCCGTGGCTTGTTCGACTTCGTGGAGGGTGTGACGCGCTGGCACAACCGCGTCGTCGGCTACGCGGTGACCCTGGTCACCGACTCCTACCCGCCGTTCCGGCTCGCGCCCTGACCAGGTCGACCAGGTTGGCCAGCACCACGCGAAATGCCGGTGCGGCCCGCTGGGCGGGCCGCACCGGCAGGGACTCGGCCGGGGAAGCAGACCGTCTAGGCGGTCTTGTGGACCGTACCGGCGGTTCCGGCCGCGCCCCGGCTCCAGGGCACGTGGACGGGGGTGTGCTGGCCCGCGTGGTGCTGGCGGTAGCTGGCCACCAGTCCGTCAACGCCGAGCCAGCTGGAGGTCCGCCACATGGCCAGGATCACGATGGCGAACAGCGCGTACCAGGCGCAGACGCTCGCGGTGCCCGACATCACGTAGGTGAACAGCAGCGCCAGGCTGCCGAGCGCCGCCACGCGAGTGAACAGGCCCAGGCAAAGCGCGATGCCGATGGCGAACTCCGCCACCGCGATCAGCACGGCGATCCAGCCGGCGTTCGGCACCACGAACCCGGTCAGGATGTGGCCCCACCATGAGTAGGCGGGCGCGCCGTGGGCGGCGAAGCCGGCCACTGCGGCGCCGTTGTTGTGCAGGAACCCAGCGTTCTCGGCGCCCCACAGCTTGGCGACGCCGGCCTGGATCCACATGACGCCCAGCCAGATCCGCATGGCAGTCCAGCCCAGCGCCATCAGCTTCGAGCCCTTGAGCCAGTCCCAGACCCGAGGGGTGGGGCGGCTAGCAGGCTCGCCGAGGAAATCAATGTGGCTAGTCATCGGAATGCTTCCTTCTTCCCGTGCTCTTGAGTCCGTTCCCTGCGGGCTCTGCTATTAGCGTCGCGCTTTGGCGCGGCCGCCAACAGGACCGGAGGTCACCGGTCGGCGGGACTAAAGGCGCGCCCTTCACGGGACCAATCGCCCGGTCACGCGGCCGGAATGCGCTGGGCCGGGATCCCAGGCCCGTCCAGCTGCGGCGTGAGCTCGCCCGTCACGAGGTCCGCCGTGATCATGATCACCTGGTCCGGAGCGCCGCCCGGCCAAGAGTTCAGCTGCTCGAGCTGACAGGCTGGCAGTTCCCCGGAGGACACCCGGCGAGCCCGGCCGATCGCCAGCACGGTCCAGGCCGGCTGCTGGCCGGGGCCGATGAGGTCCGTCTCATAGGCCACCACGGTCCCGGGCGCATCGGCGGTAATGCCGAGATCCGGGCTGTCCGAGATGATGATCTGCTCGCCAAACCGGGCGTGGCGGACCAGCCGAATGGCCGGCATGGCCCGCGAGGTAAAGACGATCCGGCCGAACGGCACGCTGCCGACCAGCCGCAGGCACTCGTCCTTGCTCAGCCGCGCGAGCTCCCTCGATGATTCCATCGGAATCTCCTTCCCGCGCACGTGGCTGATCGGTGGCTCAAGCTTCCTGTTCCTCAGCTGACCGGCTGCTGGCCGGCGGTGATCAGGGCCAGAAGGCCCGGATGACCGGGACCTCGGCTCTTGGTAGCGCCGCTCGACAGGGCAGTTCGATGCTGATCGTCCTATGACCTTTGATGCCCCTCATCAGGACCTATGTCCCTTTGATCATGACCAGCCGAGCGGAATCCTGGGACCCGACGAAGCCAGGACCGAAGACGCTCGACCTGGCGATGAATCTGGGGAGGCCCGATGTCCAGCACGACCAGCGAGCGCCCGTCGGAGGCGCCGCTCCCCGAGCCCATGTCCGCCAAGAATCAGCAGAAGGCCCGGGCGCTCGGCCTGACCTCCGCCACTGGCCTGGTGATCGGCTCGGTCATCGGCACCGGGATCTTCACGATGCCGGCCGTCCTGGCTGGCGCGGGCATCAGCTCGCTGGTGGTCCTGGCTGTCATCGCGGCCGGCGCCATGCTGCTCGCGACACTGTTCGGCCAGCTGACCAGGCGGGTCCCGAATTCCGACGGCGGGCTGTACGCCTACGCCCGTCACGAGTTCGGCGACTTCGCCGGCTACCTGACCGGCTGGTGCTACTGGGTCTCGGCCTGGGCCGGGAACGCCGCCATCGTGGCCTCGTGGGTGTTTTACGTGGACGCCCTGCTCGGCCTGACTCACCCGTCGGGCATGACCAACTGGGGCATCGCCCTGGTCGGCCTGTGGGTGCCGGCGGCGGTGAACCTGACCGGGGTCCGGCAGATGGCCGTATTCCAGAACATCACCGTCGTGCTGAAGTTCCTGCCCTTGCTGTTCGTGGGGGTCGCGGGCTGGTTCTTCGTCTCCAAGGCCAACTTCGGTGCCTTCAACGCCTCGGGCGGCAGCCTCTACAGCGCGATCGGCATCGCGGCCGGCGTGGCCTTGTTCTCCTTCATCGGGGTCGAGGTCGCGGCCATCACGGCCAAGCGGGTTCAGGATCCGCGCAAGAACGTGGGCCGGGCCTCGCTGCTCGGCACCGGCGCCAGCGCGATCGTCTACCTCCTCGTCTCGGCCGCGGTCATGGGCCTGGTCTCGCACAACGCGCTTATACACACCGGGTCGCCGTTCGTCAACGCCTTCCAGACGATGTTCAGCGGGGCCTCCTGGGCCGGCAAGCTGATCGCCGCCGTGGCGGTCGTGTCCGGCATCGGCGCGCTGAACGGCTGGACCCTGGTCACGACCGAGGTGTCGCGCGCCGCGGCCAGTGACGGCCTGTTCCCCCGTGCGTTCGGCTGGACCGACCGCAAGGACACGGCCTGGTTCGGCGTCGTGATCGCCGCCGCGCTGCCCTCCCTGCTCATGTTCTGGCGCTATACCAGCAGCAGCGGCCTGACCGTCTTCACCGAGCTGGTCGACCTGAGCGTGGTCACGGTAGCAATCCCGTACCTGTTCTCGGCCTGCGCCCAGCTGTCGTACCTGGTCTCCGGGCGCCGCCGGGTGCAGGGCTGGCTGCTGGCCAGGGACCTGACGATCGCCGGAGCCGGGACGCTGTTCTCGCTGTGGGTCACCTTCGCCGCGGGCTACTCGGCCGTTTACCAGGCCATGATCGTGCTGCTGGCCGGGGTCATCCTCTACGCCTTCCTCAAGGCCCGCCGCGCGCCGCGCGACCAGGCCACCACCGACAACCCCGCGACGGAGGCCTAGCCGTGAGCTACAGCGTGCAGTCAGAAGTGGGGCAGCTCCGCCAGGCGATCGTCCACCGGCCTGGGCTGGAGCTGTCCCGGCTCACCCCGCAGAACATCGGCGACCTGCTGTTCGACGACGTGATGTGGGCTCGCCGGGCCAAGGAAGAGCATGACGTGTTCGCCGAGGCGCTGCGCGAGCGCGGCGTCCGGGTGCACTACTTCGGCCAGCTGCTGGCCGAGACGCTGGAGGTGCCCGACGGCCGGGAGTTCGTCCTCGACCGCGTCTGCACGCCCGAGCTCCTAGGCCCCGCGCTGGTGCCGGAGTTCCGCAAGCTGGCCGACGACCTGGATGGCGCCAGCCTGGCCGAGTACCTGGTCGGCGGGGTGCTCAAGGCCGACCTGCGGCCGCTGCGGGCGCACAGCCTGAAGTGGGACATGATGCGGGCCGACGACTTCGTGCTCCCGCCGCTGCCCAACCACCTGTTCCCTCGCGACAACTCCTGCTGGATCTACGGCGGCGTCTCGGTCAACCCGATGGCCAAGCCCGCCCGCCAGCGCGAGACCCTGCACATGCGGGCCATCTACCGCTACCACCCGATGTTCGCCGAGGCCGACTTCATCACCTACTACGGCGACGACGACCGCGCTCACCTGCCCGCCAGCGTGGAGGGCGGCGACGTGCACCCCATCGGGCACGGCACCGTGCTGATCGGCATGGGCGAGCGGACCACCCCGATGGCGGTCGAGATCCTGGCCCGTGCGCTGTTCGATGCGGGGCAGGCGACCCAGGTCATCGCCATCGAACTGCCGCAGTCCCACGCGATGATGCACCTCGACACGGCCATGACCATGATCGACCGCGGTGTGTTTGTTCTCTATCCCTACTTCGACCGGCGGCTGCGGTCGTGGACGGTGACGGCCCGCGATGGTGACCGGGAGCTGCGCGTCGCCCGCAACCACAGCCTGTGGGACACCATGGCCCAGGCCCTGGAGATCGACAAGGTCACCGTGCTGACCACCGACGAGGACATCCGCGCCGCCGAGCGCGAGCAGTGGGATGACGGCACCAACTAC
The DNA here is from genome assembly GCA_963730265.1 of uncultured Actinomycetota bacterium. Classification (GTDB taxonomy): domain Bacteria; phylum Actinomycetota; class Actinomycetes; order Streptosporangiales; family Streptosporangiaceae; genus DASUBV01. The sequence continues at coordinate 147,137 of CAVSRG010000009.1, read as the reverse complement.
CTGGCCGTCGCCCCCGGCGTCATCGTCGGCTACGAGCGCAACGTGGCCACCAACACCATGCTGCGCAAGCACGGCATCGAGGTCATCACCATCCCCGGTGAGGAGCTCGGCCGCGGCCGCGGCGGGCCTCGCTGCATGACCTGCCCCATCGAGCGCGACCCGGCCTGACGACCAGGCGCAGGGCCCATTAACCGGCCCATTAAGGAGAGCATTAACAATGGACCTGCACGGACGCAGCCTCCTGAAGGAGCTCGACTTCACCCGCGAGGAATTCCTGTACCTGGTCGAACTGGGCGGCCAACTGCGCGACGACAAGCGCCTGGGCCTCGGCCGACGCCGGCTGGCCGGCCGCAACATCGCGCTGATCTTCGAGAAGGCCTCGACGAGGACCCGGTCGGCCTTCGAGGTCGCCGCGCATGACGAGGGCGGGCACGTTACCTACATGGGGCCAGGGGAAACCCAGCTCGGCCACAAGGAATCGGTCAAGGACACCGCCCGGGTGCTGGGCCGCATGTTCGACGGCATCGAGTACCGCGGGTTCGCCCAGGAGTCGGTCGAGATCCTGAGCGAGTTCTCCGGGGTGCCGGTGTGGAACGGGCTGACCGACACCTGGCACCCGACCCAGATGCTGGCCGACATCCTGACCATGCGCGACCACTCCACCAAGCCGCTGGGCGAGGTGTCCTACTGCTACCTGGGCGACGGCCGGAACAACACGGCCAACTCGCTGCTGGTCGCCGGCGCGCTGCTGGGGATGGACACCAGGATCTGCGCCCCCGCGGAACTCCAGCCGTCCGCTTCCGTGCGGGACGCCGCCGCACGGCTGGCCACCGGCTCCGGCGCCCGGCTGACGATCACCGCCGACATCGGCCCGGCCGTGGCCGGCGCCGACTTCCTGTACACCGACGTCTGGCTGTCCATGGGCGAGCCGCCCGACGAGTGGGGCCAGCGCATCGACCAGCTGATCGGCTACCAGGTGAACGCCGGCGTCCTGGCCGCGACCGGCAACCCCGACGTCAAGTTCATGCATTGCCTGCCGGCGCTGCACAACCGGGACACCGAGATCGGCCAGCAGATCTACGACAAGCACGGCCTGGACGCCCTCGAGGTCACCGACGAGGTCTTCGAGTCGCCCCACTCGGTCGTGTTCGAGCAGGCCGCCAACCGGATGCCCACGATCAAGGCCGTCATGGTCGCCACGCTCGGCGACCGGCGCGGGGAACCGTCATGAGGGTAGTCGCCGCGCTGGGCGGCAACGCGCTGTTGGAGCGCGGCGAGCGGCCCGATTCCGACATCCAGGAATCGCACGTGGCCAGCGCCGCCGCCGCGCTCAAGCCGCTGCTGCACGACCACGAGGTGGTCATCACGCACGGCAACGGCCCGCAGGTCGGGCTGCTGGCGCTGGAGAGCGCCGGCGACCCGGCCCTGTCTCGCCCCTACCCGTTCGACGTGCTGGGTGCCCAGACCCAGGGCATGATCGGGTACTGGCTGGTCCAGGCGCTCCAGGACGTGGCGGGCAGGCCCGCCGCCTGCCTGCTCACCCGCACGCTGGTGCAGGCCGCGGACCAGGCCTTCGCCCATCCATCCAAGTTCGTCGGCCCCGTATACGACGAGGCCACCGCGCAGCGGCTGGCCGCCGAGCACGGCTGGGCCGTCCGTCAGGACGGCGCGTGCTGGCGGCGCGTCGTCCCCTCCCCCGAGCCGGCCGGGATCGTCGAGCTCGACCTCATCCGGCTGCTCATCGGGTCGGGCACGATCGTCGTGTGCGCCGGGGGCGGCGGCATCCCGGTCGTGCCCGACGGGCCCGGCCAGCTGCGCGGCGTGGAGGCGGTTGTGGACAAGGACCTGACCGCGGCCCTGCTCGCTGAGTCGGTCGGCGCCGGCGCCCTGCTGCTGCTGACCGACGTGCCCGCGGTGATGGACGGCTACGGCACCCCGCAGGCCCGGCCGATCCGCCGGGCCACGCCCGCCGAGCTGCGGGCCCGCTCGTTCCCGGCCGGCTCGATGGGCCCGAAGATCGAGGCCGTCTGCCGGTTCGTGGAGGCCACGGGCGGGATAGCGGCTATCGGCCGGCTCGATGACGCCGCTGCGCTGCTGGACGGCACCGCCGGCACGCTTGTGACCGGAGCCTAAGCAGGATAAGACGATGACCGATGGTTAAGCAGCTCGGCGAAGGCGGGTGCGTTGGTGATCCGAGCTGCCACATCGTTTCCGAGGGCTCGCATCTCAGTCTCGGCGTGTCGCGAGTGCGCGGCAAAGCACAGTTCGCCCGCCGGCGAGCGCATGGTCCGGGCCCAGTAGCGGGCGGCGACTGCCCTGAGCGGGGGGCTGTGCAGGACGGCGAGGTTGCGCGGCAGCCCGGCCGTGCCCTCGGCGCGCAGCGCGGCGAATGCCTGGGTGATGGCCCGGCACATGAGCCTGAGGGTGACGTGGTCGGCGGCCAGGCGAGCCGGGTCGGTTCCGCAGCGGTAGAGGGCCGCCGCGATGCAGGCGACGAACGCGGCGTGGTAGGCGAGCCATCCGTCCATGTCAGCCACGCGCTGGACCGCGAACCCGCGGCCTGCCAGCGCCGATTCCAGCTCGGCCAGCCGGGGGTCCGATGCCTCTTCCAGGGCCGTAGGCTGCTGCCGGATGCGGACGTAGTCGGCGGTCCCGCCGGTCATGATGCCGCCGATGCCGGGGAACCCGAGGTAGACATCGCCGGGCATGCCGGCGGTGATAGCCGACCGGCCAGCCGGGTTGTTGCCGAAGAAAACCACGGCCGGCTTCCCCGCCAGGACCGCTAGTTCGGCGCATGCTGAAGTCATCTGGTCACGCCGCACCGCGACCAGGACCATCTCGTAATCCCCGCTGGCGTCCGGCACCACGGCGGCCTCGGCGCTGGTCGGCTTCGCGCCGAGGACATCGCCGGCGGAAAGGCCTCCGGCGGCCACTTCGTCGGTTCTAGGTCCGTGGCTCAGCACGGAGATCTTGTGTCCCGCAGCCGCGAGGTGTGCTCCGTACACAGTTCCGATCACGCCCGCGCCGACGATGAGGATTTTCAATGGCGACTCCCGACATCCAGGTGAACGTCAATTCTCGATGTCAGCTGCTGCCAGCGCGCGACGCCGCCTCCTGGCCGTAGCTTTACGCGCCGTGGTGGCGATGGCGGTATCCGAGCCCGAGCTGGATAGCGATCCAGGCAGCGAAGATGACGACCGGGGTGATCCACAGCGACGGGAGCGGCGATCCCGTCACCCAGAGGACCAGGACCAGCGCCGCCACCGCCAGCGCCAGCTTGACGAGCGTGCTTCGCTCGACCATGACCTTTTCGATGGGGTTCATGACTGGCTCCAGCTCTGCGCATTGAATTTTGATTGCGTCTATCAACTAATGTAGCATGGCCGGTGTGAAGGCGAGCCGGGACGACGTCCGCGCGATGGTGACCGCACTGTTCGTGACGAACGCGGCGCTCGACCGGGCCAGACGCCAGAAGAAGGGTGCGAGCACCCTCAGCCTCCTGCAGGTCGTCGCCGCGAGCCCGGGAATCCGCCCCTCGGAGATCGCCAGCGCGCAAGACGTCCACCCCTCCCAGGTCACCCGCCAGGTCCGCGAGCTTGAGAGCCTGGGGCTGGTGCAGGTCACGGCCGACACGGCCGACAAGCGCTCCTGCCGGGTTACGCTCACCACCGCCGGTTCCGGTGAGCTGCAATCCCTGACCGAAGAAGGCCTGGACCGGTTTGCCTTGTTCGTGGCCGACTGGGAGCCCGAGGAGGTACAGATGCTGACCTCGCTGCTCCAGAAGCTGGAAAAGTCCAAGGCGGCAGCCGCGGCCCGGCAGCGGCCTCCGCCCGGTCGCCGCTGGGCCCGGCAGACCGCGTGACCAGGCTGGCCCTTTTGACCGGCCAGTACGGGACTATCGTCCCTGCCCGGCATGGCCAGCTGCCCCGACCCTGAGAGCAAGGGACGGGAATGGCCGCACGACGCCCGGTTCCTGGTGCTGGGCTCCAGCGGGCGCACCGACCTGCCCCACATCCCGCTGGGCAGCGTCTCGCACCGGCTCCTGCACATGTCCCGGCGGCCGGTCATGCTGGTGCCGCGCCACGCAGTCCGCCAGGATGGCGCCCCGGCCGAGCAGACCATGCCGCAGACCGTCTCGGGCTAACCCCGCGCAGGCCAGCCCACCCCCGCCGGGTGATGCGATGCCACCTCCCCTGGCGAGAGGCTGGCCGACAGAAACCGGAATGACCTGGGGGGATATGTCATGGCGATTGGGCCTGTGCAACTGATCGTGCTGGGGTTCAGCCACCCGGAGTTTCACGGTGAGATCATCACTGAGCTGGAGCGGCTCCGCGAGAGCGACACGATCAAGGTGATCGACTCGCTGGCGGTGTACAAGACCGCTGCGGGCGACCTTGAGGTTGAGCACCTCAGCAACCTGACCGAGCCGGAGGCTATCGAGCTGGGCAGCAAGATCGGAGCGCTGGTCGGCCTGGGCATCGAGGGCGAGCAGGGCATGAAGGCCGGCGCGGTCGCCGGTGCCGAGGATGCCGCTGCGGAGGGCATCGACGTATTCGGCGAAGCCGGTGAGTGGGATGTCCTGGAGGACATCCCGAATGACTCGGCAGCCGCGCTCATCCTGCTGGAGCACCACTGGGCGGTGCCGCTGCGGGACGCGATCGCCCGGGCCGGGGGGTTCCGCATCAGCGACGGGTTCATCAGCCCTCTGGACCTGGTCGGCATCGGGCTGATGTCGGCTGAGGAGGCCAAGGACCTGCACGAGATGGAGACAGCCGCCGCGGCCAAGTCGTGACGGCTTGCCAGTCAGGATGATCGGGAGGCAGGAGATGTTCGGATCACGCAGGATGGCCCGGCGGACCGGGCGGCGCACCGCACGACGAGTCTCCCGCCGCCGCCGATAACGCGGCGGATCGGTCCGCCCGACAGCCTGAAAATCGTCAATGGCAAACCATCGACGGCATCGTCGGCCTGGCTTGACTGCCCACGGCCAGCGCGCCGGCGGTTAGCGCAGCTGGCGCAGGAACGGGTCGCGGTGCTCGGCGGGCACCACGCGGACCCGGACGTCCACCGCGCACGCCCCGTCCGGGCCGGCGATGACGGGGTTCAGGTCCAGCTCGGCGACCTCGGGTAGGTCGTCGGCCAGGCGGGAGACCCGGAGCAGCAGATTGGCCAGCGCGGCGGTATCGGCCGGAGGGCTGCCCCGGCGGCCGAGCAGCAGCGGGGCGGCGCGCAGCTCGCTGATGAGATCGTCGGCGCCGGCCTGAGTCAGCGGGGTCAGCCGGGCCGAGTGGTCGCCCAGCACATCGGTGGCCACCCCGCCCAGCCCGAACACCACCAGCGGGCCGAACACCGGCTCCTGCACCACCCCGGCCATGGCCTCGACGCCGCCGCTGAGCATCGGCTGCACCAGCACCCGGCGCAGGCCGGTCCCGAACCGGGCGGTCAGGTCACGATAGGCCTCGCTGACCTCCTGCGGGGTGCGCAGGTCGAGCAGCACCGCGCCGGCGTTGCTCTTGTGCACGACGCCCCTGGCCTCGGCCTTGAGCGCGACCCGGCCGCCGAGCTGGGCGGCCGCGTGCCGGGCCTCCTCCTCGCTGGTTGCTGAGAGCGTGGTGATCATCGGGATGTGATAGCAGGCCAGCAGCTCGCAGGCCTGCGGGGCCGGCAGCCAGCCGCCCGTGTGATGGCGGCCCAGGAAGTCGGCGATCAGCTCTCGGGCCGCCTCTGCGCGCAGGCCGCCGAGCTCGGGGACCTGGCTGTCCTGACGGCCGCGCCAGCCCTGGTAGCGCGCCGCGTGACCGAGCGCGCGGGCGGCATCCTCGGGGTATGCGTAGGCCGGCACTCCCGCGAGCGCTGGAGCGTCAGCTGCCTCGCCCGCGGGCACCAGCGCCTCGCTCCGGCTGTCCGCGGGGGCGACGGCTGGCAGCAAACGAACGCACTCGGCCTGCCCGAGCGGGGCGGCGGCCAGCGGCTTGGAGACGGCCGCGGCGGCCACCGCGGCGGTCAGGTCGGAGATCGCCGTGGGCACGGTCACGGCCAGCACCGAGTCCACGCCGTCGTCGGCCGCCACCTGCTCCAGGCAGGCCCGGAACGCCTCGGCGGTCACCGCGGCGGTGGTGTCCACCGGCCCGGCCACCGCCGCGCCGGCCGGCAGCAGCCCGCGCAGCCGGCGCCGGGTCGCTGCGCCCAGCCGGGCCACTTCCAGGCCGCTGTCGGCGCACGCGTCGGCGGCCAGCACGCCCGCGCCCCCGGCGTTCGACACCACCGCTACCCGGTTACCTGCCGGGAGCGGCTGGCTGGCCAGCAGCGCGGCCGCCCCGACCAGCTCGCCCAGGCTCCGGGTAGCGATGATCCCGGCCTGGCCGAACAGCGCCTCCTGGGTGACCAGCGGCGTCGCCGCGGCCGCCGTGTGCGACGCCGCCGCGGTCTGGCCGGCAGGCGAGCGGGCGCCGATGACAGTCAGCACCGGCATCCGCCGGCCCACCCGGCGCGCGGTCCGGGCGAACTTGCGCGGGCTGCCGAACGACTCCACGTACAGCACCGCCATCCGCGTCACCCCGTCCTGCACCCACCAGGTCAGCAGATCATTGCTCGACACGTCGTACTTGTCGCCCACCGACGCGAACGACGACACCCCGATACCCAGCCGCGACAGGTGCTCCAGCACCGCGATGCCCACCCCGCCCGACTGCACCACCAGCCCGGCCACCCCCGGCCGGGCCATCTCATCGGTGAAGCTCGCGTTCAGCCCGGTGCCGGGCACCATAACGCCCAGGCAGTTCGGCCCCACCAGCCGCATGCCGTACCGCCGGCAGATGGCCAGCAGGTCCGCGCCCTCGGCGCCCAGTCCGGCGGTGACGACAACCAAGGCCCGCACCCCGCGGCGGCCGCACGCATCTGCGACCTCGGGCACCGCGACCGCGGGCACCGCGATGACCGCTAGGTCGGGCACCTCGGGCAGGTCCGCGACCGAGGCAACGCAGTGGATGCCTTCCATGCTGTGGCCGTGCGGGTTAACGGCGTAGACCTGGCCGGCGAAGCCGCCGCGCACGATGTTGTGCAGGATGGACCGGCCGACGGTGGGCGGCCGGCGGCTCGCGCCGATCACCGCCACGGACCGAGGCTCCAGCACCGACCGCAGGCTCGCCACGTCGGCCCGGCTCTCCCGGCGCGCTACCGAGTCCAGGTAACTGTCCACGTTCGGGTCTGCGTCGTCACCGGGCAGCGGGAAGGTCAGCTGAACCTCACCGTCGGCGAGGGTGCGGTGGACCGGCAAGCCGGCGCTGGCGAACACGCCCAGCATGGCCGCGTTGTCCAGCAGCGCCGTGGCGGTGAACGCGGTCAGCCCGCGCCGCCGGGCCAGCGACACCAGATGCTCGAGCAGCAGCGTAGCGACGCCGCGGTGATGCATGTCGTCCGGCACCGCGAAGGCCACCTCCGCGCTGCCCGCCGTCCCGACGGGCTCGTAGCTCGCCACGCCCACCAGCCGTCCCGCCAGCCAGGCCAGCAGCGCCCCGTGATCGGCACCGGGCGGCCGACAAACCCGCTGTGCCTCGCGCTCGCCCGCGTACGGGCTCAGGCTGAAGAACCGCAGGTACAGGTTGTCGGGTGACATGGCCGCGTGCATCGCGCTTACGGCCTCGGCGTCCTCGGACCGGGCGGGCCGGATCTCGACCGTGCTCCCGTCCGTCAGCAGCGCGTAGACGCTGCCCTCCCCGTCCAGGACTGGCGCGACGGCGCGGGCCGGCGGTGTCGTCATCACGGGATCACACCTCCCGGTAGTTCCTTGTCTTCCAGGCTGTCCCCTCCCTGGCCGGCGTGGCAGGAGGCATGAGACCTGTGCCGAGGGGACTAACGGCCCTCGCGCGCCGTCCGAAAGCCCCTGCCGGACCGGTCCGGGAGACTCGAGCCTGGCCGTCATGGTCGGCCGTCAGCTTTAGCGCCATTACCTGGCTGCCATTGCCGGAGCAGGCCGCGCTCCAGCACGCGGCGCTCACCGTGTTGACCGTGCACCCGGTCGTGGCCAGCGCCTGGACCGGAAACCCGGTCATCATGGGGCAGGACCGGCCGGAGGAAGAGCACGCTCGCCAGGCGGCCGAGGAGGCCACCGCCAAGGTGACCAGCGAGCTGGGCGATCAGCAGCCGGCCTCAGTGACGGTCAGGGCGGTCAGCGGGTTCGTGGTCCGGGAGCTCATCGACGCCTCGAAGGACGCAGACCTGCTGGTCGTCGGCTCTCGGGGGGGCGGGGGGTTCGCCGCGCTGGCGCTGGGCTCGGTCACCACGCAGACGGTGGCCCACGCCCACTGCCCCGTCGTGGTCGTGCGCACGGCCGGCTAGACGCGCCTTGCGGCTTATCCAGGCAATCGTGATTTATCTGACCGGCCCGCGGGCTCGGCGCCCGGCCCGAACCCGCGGGCACCGGCCGTCCCGCCTCGCCGGGCGGTGTGCCCGATTCCGACCCTGGGCCCGGGAGTATCCGGCCCTTATTCCTCATCCGCGGGCAGCGTACGATCGCTAATGCCATGGAAGTGGACCTTTACCGGCTAGGCGAGGTGACCTCCCGTTACCGATATCCAGCCGCGCTCTCCGCAGCCGGTTGTCCCCTTGCCGCAGCTGCGGCTGGATGACCTGCTCGCGGAACTTCAGGTCCGGCTAGCCGCCGTTCTCAGCACGCGGGACCGTGTGCACTCGCTGCTGGAGGCGGTCATCGCCGTCGGCAGCAACCTCGAGCTGGATCTCGTCCTGCGCCAGATCATCGACGCGGCCGTGTCGCTGGTAGATGCCCGCTATGGCGCGCTCGGAGTGATCGGCGATGCCGGGCAGCTGGCCGAGTTCGTGACGTTCGGCCTGGAAGAAGACCAGATCGCGGCAATCGATCACTGGCCCGAGGCCCGCGGGCTGCTGGGCGAGCTGATCACCAATCCGCAGCCGCTCCGGCTGGCCGACATGTCGGCCCATCCCCGGTCTTACGGATTCCCGGCCGGTCACCCGCCGATGAAGACCTTCCTCGGCGTGCCGGTCCGGATCCGCGATGAGGTCTTCGGGAACCTGTACCTGACCGAGAAGCGTGACGGCGCGGAGTTCGACGAAGAGGACGAGGCCGTGGTCACCGCCCTGGCGGCGGCCGCGGGCGTGGCGATCGAGAACGCCCGGCTCTACGCCGAGGCCCGGCGGCAGCAGGCCTGGCTGCGCGCGACGGCCGACACCACCCAGCGGCTGCTATCAGGAGCCGGGCCGGGCGAGGTACTGGCCCTGATGACTCAGCAGGCGCGGGAGATCTGCGGAGCGGACCTGGTGGTGTTGGCCCTGCCCGCCGGCAGCGGACGGCATCTGGTCATCGAGCACGCGGCCGGCGACGGGTCGGACGAAGCCATCGGGATCGTGCTGCCGGTCGACGGATCGGTATCGGGGATCGTGCTGGACAGCGGCAAGCCGCTCGTCATTCCCGACTTCGCCGCCGATAATCGGGCCGCCCCGGCCGCGCGCGAGCACCTGCACCTGGGGCCGGCCGTGGTCGTACCGCTGGGCGCGCCCGGCAACGTCCGGGGCATCCTGACCGCAGGCCGGCGGCCGGGCTCGCTGCCGCTGGCCCCGCAGAACGTCGAGGTGCTGATTACCTTCGCCGCGCAGGCCGGCATCGGTCTGGAGCTGGCCGAGCATCGCCGCGACGCAGAGCGGTTCGCGGTCCTGGACGACCGCGACCGGATCGCCCGCGACCTGCACGACCTGGTCATCCAGCGGCTGTACGCCACGGGCATGTCACTGGAGGGCGTGACCGCGCGGGCGGGCGACACCGAGATCGGCCGGCGGGTGTCCAGCGCCGTCGATGCGCTCGACGACACCATCAAGGAGATCCGCTCGGCGATCTTCTCCCTGCACGCCCGGCCGGACCCCGACCGGGCTGGATTGCGTGCCCAGATCCTGGCCGTGGCTGACGAGGCTGCCAAGGGCCTGGACTTCGCGCCGGGGCTGCGGATGGCCGGGCGGCTCGATGAGGTGGTCCCGGCCGAGACCGGCGAGCACCTGCTCAGCGCCCTTCGCGAAGCCCTGTCCAACGCCGCCCGGCACGCCGCCGCGACGATGGTCGACGTCACCGTGGAGGCCGGGTCCGATCTGGTCCTGACTGTCCGGGACAACGGCTGCGGCATCAAGGACACCACCCGCCGCAGCGGCCTGGGCAACCTTGCCGAGCGCGCCGAACTGCTCGGCGGCACGCTGGCTATCGCCGCGCCCGACGTCGGCGGCACCGAGCTCATCTGGCGCGTTCCACTGGGCCAGCCGGACGCGAGCGACGACCGCTGAGCGCGCTTAGCCGGGCAGCATGACCGGCCGGGACGGGCGCCAGACATAACCCGAACCGTACGGCCGGACGAGGCCAAGGGCCTCCTGGACCAGTTCACCGAAGGGGCCGGACTCGTCGGCGGCACCCTCGGTCCCCCCGCGGCCAGTGTCGATCGTGGTCGCCTCGGGCCACGGCTCCATGGCGGCGGCCATCTGCCGGGCGATCTGCGCGTCCGCGTCGGACGGTCCCGGCTGACGGCCTGCCATCCGACGCTCGGCCAGGCCTGGCGGGGCCGCACAGCGAAGCTGAACCAGGTCAGCGCCGGCCCGTCCCGCGGCCGCAACGGCGGCGGCGCGGTGCTCGGCCGAGATCCAGGACGCGTCGGCGATCACTGACTCGCCGTCGGCCAGGAGCGTCACAGCCCGGTGCAGCAGCTCGCCGTAGCACCGGTTCGTCCAGGCCGCTGCGTAGATCCCGGCCTCGAACTGCGCGGCCGCCGGGTGCTCGGGCCGCAGGCCCGCGAGTTCCTTGCGGATCCGGTCGCTGTTCAGGACCGTCCAGCCGAGCCGGTCGGCGAGCGCCCCGGCCAGAGCCGACTTGCCGGTGCCCGGCAGCCCGCCCACCAGGACCATCGTCACCGCGCCGGCGCGCAGGTGCCGCCGGGCGAGGTCGGCGAGCTGATGCGCCTGCCCGGCCGCGGCGAGGTCGCCCTGGCCCGCCTGGATACAGGCGACTTTGGCTCGGACGAACGCCCGGTAGGCCACGTAGTGATGACGCAGCGAGGCCGGAGCCGGATCGCCGGAGTACTCGGCGTACCAGTCGATGAACTGCCGGGCCAGCCCGGCGGCACCGAGGCGTTCCAGGTCCATGGCCAGGAAGGCCGCGTCATCCAGGCCGTCCAGCCAGCGCAGCCGGTCATCGAAGTCCAGGCAGTCGAGGATCCGGGGACCGTCGTCCAGGCAGTAGATGTCGTCGGCGAGCAGGTCGCCGTGGCCGTCCATGACGCGGCCGGCGGCGATGCGGGCGGCGAACAGGGGCGCGCGCCCGGCCAGGAACTCCCTGGCCAGCCGCCCGATCTCGGTGATCGTCTCGGCGTCGAGGGCCCGGCCGCGCACCGACATGGCCTGGCTCAGGTTGTCGTCCCAGCGGCGCAGCAGCGCGTCCCGGCTGCCCTGATCGGCGATCAGCGGGGACCGGGCCGCGGACGCGTGGCTCGCGGCCAGGATCCGGGCCACCTGGCGCAGCGGGCCGGTCACCGGCGCGCCGGACCGGATCAGCTCGGCCAGGCGACGTGACGCCGGCATCCGGCGCATCACGACCAGGTGCTCGCAGGGCTAGTCCGGCCGGGTCACGAACCTCCGCCACCCCGAGGTAGACATCGGGCGCATACCGCCGGTTGAGCTCGACCTCGCGCGCGCACGCCTCCGCTCGAGCCTCGCGGCTGCTGAAATCGAGGAAGCCCAGGTTGACGGGCTTCTTCATCTTGTACGCGCGGTCTCCGGCGAAGTACACCAACGCCGAGTGCGTCTCGACGGCATCCGCGTACGTCTCTGGCGCCAGCTCACCGCCATCCGCTGTCATCGCTTTCGCCTCCCCTAAGGCTGTCAGCTCATCCTCATCGCACCGCGGGCCGGGCCGCCGGCCCAGACGCCAGAGATCCTGCGCAGGCGCGACCTTCGGCCCAGGGGTTCACCTCGGCTCGCGGCTGCCTCACGTTCACTCTCACGGTGGCGTCCGGGGCGGCCTCCCGGCGAGGGCCGTCCATCCCCTCCGGGCGGGACCTTGGGCCCTACTATCTGGTCGCCGACCGGGCGAACGCTGGCAGTGCAGTGAAGAGGCGTGAAGAAAGCCCGCGCTAGCCGGGCGGGACGAGAGGGGGACGTCATGAGCAGCGTGACCGAGCCAGTGGTGCTGGTCGGGGTAAGCGACTCCAGGGCATCAGCCGCGGCGCTGCGCTGGGCCGCGGACGAGGCCGACCGCAGGCACGCCCGGCTCCGGGTGGTGCGCGGATGGAGCCCGGCGTTTAATGCTCCCTACGCGCCCGCTGACGTCCGGCCTGCCCCCGAGCAGCAGCGCAAAGCCGCCGGGGAGGCGCTGTCGGCACTGCTGCGCCGGGTGTTCGGTGCCCAGCTGCCGCAGAGCGTCACCGCCGAGCTGGCCGAGGGCATAGCCGAGCGCGTGCTGGTGGCGGAGTCGGGCGAGGCCGACCTGCTCGTCCTGGGATCGGCGACGCCGCCCTGTTCGCGTGCTCGCTCCGTTGGCCCGGTGGTCCGGGTCTGCCTGAGCCGGGCGCGGTGCCCGGTGGTCGTCGTCAGCCCGACCGAGAGCGCCGATCCGTCCGCGATGATCAGCGACCATGCCGCCGGCGAGCGGCCGCACCTGGTTGCGGTGCCGGGAGCCTAGGCGGGCTCGCGTGCCCGCAGATGACGCCGACAGTTCCCGCTCGTAGAGCTGGCCCGGCAGGCGGGCCAGCCCTGGCGCGCCATTCTCGTCCTGGCTCGCCGTTCTTCGCGCGCCCTTTGCGTGGCGACTTCCCTTGTCGTCCTGCCGGGCCATGACTTATCCCTCCGTCCAGCGGCTACGCAGCCGGCCCGGCCGCCTGAGTCAGGGCGGCGACCGCTGCCTGGGGATCCTCGACGGTGACCACGATCCGGTCAAAGACCTGATCGGCCAGGCCGAGCACCACGGCCGGCCGGCGGCCATGGCAGACGGCGAAGGTCACGCGCTCGCCGTCCCGCCAGGTGCCGACCATGATCACGCCCGGCAGGCCGGTGCCCGGCATCTTCAGCCCATGGACCTCCTCCACACCGGCCCGCCGCCGGGTCCGGCTGCCGTCGGACAGGCCGGGCACTACGGCTGGGCGTCCACGACATTCGCCCGGCCTGGGTGATGCTTCGCCTCGAGTTACGCGATCTACTCGCCGCGTCATGCTGATCCGTTAAGGGAGGCTCAATGCCCGCAGATGCACCCGTTCTCGACACGCTCGCCGACATCAACGCAACTTCGATCGAGCACAGTCAGCTCATGCCACGAGAGCTGATGCTGGCCAGGATCGCCGCTCTGGTGGCCGTCGACGCGCCGCCGGCGTCCTACCTGGCCAACGCAGGCGCCGCCACTGAGAGCGGCGTTACCGAGCAGGACGTGCAGGAGGTCATGATCGCCGTAGCCCCGGTGGTCGGCACCGCGAAGGTGGTATCAGCGGGCGGGAACATGATGAGGGCCCTGGGCTTCGCGATCAAGGTCGCGGAGGCAGACCTCAGTACCTGAGCCCGCGGTCTGCTGGGGGCGAGCGCGGCCCGGCGCCTCTACCGGGAGGCCTGGCCGTGCTCGCCCGGCTCCATGTTGTCGGCTGCCTGCAGCCGGACTTCGCTCGCATGACCCCGGTGAGTGACCTTCGGACCGCCCTATGGTCCTAGGCCACCTCCCCCGCCCGGGCGCCACGGCCGGACCGGGCCGAAGGTCCTGGGTCACCGCTACCTTCGCCCCTGCCGCCCCGCCGCCCGTGGCGGTGGGATGGAGAACGAAGCAGTGGCGCGAAGAGGGGTGCGACCGATGAGCACGCAGATGCACCAGGTACGAGGTCCGCTGGCCGATCTCTACGAGAGGCTCGAGTGGCCGCTCATGGCGCTGCGGCCAGGCCCTGGCCACCCCATGCGCGCGGAGGAGTATCACCTCGGCGATCAGTACGTGCTGCGGGTCGAGATCCCCGGAGTCGACCCCGAGAAGGACATCGACCTGACGGCGGCCGACGGTGTCCTGACCGTCAAGGCGCACCGCGACCAGGATGGCGAACGGCGGCACCACTCCAGAATTCCAGTACGGCCGGTTCGCCAGGAGCTTCGCATTGCCGTCGAATGCTGACGAGAGTCGCATCATGGCGATCTACAGCCGATGGCGTCCTGGAGATCACTGCCGGCCTGGCGAATTCGGCCGCCCAGCACGCACGTCAGCACATCGCGGTCAGGGTTGACCACCACATCAATCCGACCTGAGCCCGGAACGATCAGCCCAAAGGTGAGGGATGTCCAATGTCGGCTAGCCAGACCGTCAGTGACCTGGGCCGCCGGGTCATCGAGCAGCGGCACCGCGCCGGCCTGAGTCGGGCGGAAGCGGCCGAGCGGGCCGGCATGGCCCCGAGCTACCTGGAGTTCCTCGAGACCAGCGCCGCACCCGATCCGGGACCTGGCGCCCTGGCCCGGCTGGCCGCTGCTCTCGGTACCACCATGAGCGCGCTGGCTGGGACTGGAATGAACCTGCCGCCTGGCCAGCGCCGGGCCGCCCGGCGCCCGGTGCTCGAGGAACTGAGCACGGCCGAGTGCCGTGCGTGCCTGGCGCCCGGAGGTGTCGGCCGGTTCCTGTTCATGGCCGAGCGGGGCCCGGTGGCGATTCCCGTCAACTACCGCATGCTGGGCCAGGACATCGTGTTCCGCACCGGCCGCACCACCGGCGCGGCGGCGGGCGCCCAGCTCCCGCGGGTGTCCTTCGACGTCGACCACATCGATGACGCGCTGGGCGAGGGCTGGAGCGTCCTGGTCAGCGGCGATGCCCACCTGGTGACCGGGCCGGCCGAGCTGGAGCAGGTCACCGAGCTGGGGATCAGCCCGTGGGCGGGTGGCGACCGGGACACCTACGTCAGGCTCACCGCCCGTGAGATCACGGGCCGCCGCATTCGCGCCATCGAGTGAAGACAAACAACCACGAGGAAGGTGAGTTATATGAGTCAGCGCATCGTGCCCGGCCATGGACTGAGCATGGAAATGGCCGACTGGCCCGGATCCCCGATCTCGACGCTGCACCACGAGGCGTCCACGGCACCAATCCGCACCGAGGCCTACGTGAAGGACGGCCGCTACGTCGTCCGCTTCGAACTGCCGGGCCTCGACCCGGATACCGGCCTGAACGTGTCGGTTGAGGCCAGCGTGCTCAGCGTCCACGCTGAGCGGCCCGCCGGGGAGGCCGGGAAGTACCACTCCGAGTTCCGCTACGGCCTGTTCGACAGCCACGTCACGCTGCCGGCGGGCGCCGACACCAGCGACGTGACCGCCAGCTACGAGAACGGCATCCTCGAGGTTTCGGTGGCCATGGAAGGCAAGCACAACGCCCGCCAGATCAAGGTCGTCACGGCCCGGGCGGCCGGCGGGTGACCGTGCGGGGCCGCCCTGGACAGCACCGCGGCTGCGTCGGTCATCCCGCTCCTCCTGCCGAGCGCTGTTAAGGATGAATAATTCCGACCGGACACAGCGCGTGATGCAACACGCCCCTGGCCACGGAGCCCAGGCGCATGCCCCGGACGCCGCCCAGACCGCGGGCGCCGACGACCACCATCTGAGCCTCGTACGCGGCCGCCAGCAGGGCGCTCAGCGGGCCGCCTGCGGTGATCTGCCGCAGAACCGTCACCTCGGGATGCTCCTTCTCCAGGCGGTCGAGCAGCCGCTCGACGTTGTCCTGGAGCTGCTGCTCGCCGCCGAGGCGGGCCGGGCAGTCGGCCAGGGCACAAACCACCATCAGCGGGGCCGCCCGCAGCGCGGCCTCCTCGATGGCGAACCTGAGCGCGGCCTTCGACCCGATCGAGCCATCGGCGCCGACTACCACCGGGCCGGGTACGTACTGGCCGATCGCGCGCCAGCGCCCGCGCTCCACCACGACGCGCCCCTCGGCGTACTCGGCGACCTGGGAGCTGACCGAGCCCAGCAGCGTGCCAGGCACACCGCCGCCTAGCCCGTGAGAGCCCACCACGACCATGTCGGCGCGGCCGCTGTGCCCGCACAGGGCCGCCGCGGCCGGTCCACCGGCCATTAGCGCCTCCACCTTGACGCCGGCGCCGACATCCTGGGCCAGGCGGACGCCCTGGGCGAGGACTTGCTCCCCGCCGCGGTGCGCCAGCACCAGCCCGAGAGCGTCACTGGCCTGCCCGGCTTCCGGCGCGTAGCACACGGCCAGCGACTCGCCGCGTGCCGCGGCCTCTCGCGCCGCCCAGCTCAGGGCCCGCGCACTGCGGGCCGAGCCGTCATAGCCCGCCAGGATCCCTCGTTCGGTGATAGCCACGGCCATCACCTCCTTCGCTGTCCTGTTATCCAGGCTCATGGCCCCCTGGGCCTGGGGCCAGGGCCGATGGTCCCGTGCTCCGGGACGTTCCGCTCTGACCACGGGCGGGCGATCGTGCTGGCCTTGGAGCATGAGCAAGGAGGTGCGGCATGAAGGCAGTCATCATCTACGAGTCCATGTACGGCAATACCCGCACGATCGCCTACGCCATCGGCGAGGGCCTGCGGCCAACGGCCGACGTCACCGTCGCGTCCGCGGTCCAGGCGAGTCGGGAACTACTCGACCAGGCCGACCTGGTCATCGTGGGCGGCCCGACGCACATGCACGGCATGAGCCGCCCGGCCACGCGCCGGAGCGCGATCGACGCCGCGGGCAAGTCCGGCAGCTGCCTGACCATCGATCCCACCGCCGATCAGCCGGGGCTGCGCGAATGGCTGGCCGATCTGGGTCCCTGTCACGGCCTGGCGGTGGCCTTCGACACCCGGATGAGCGGTCCGGCCCTGTTCACCGGCCGCGCCTCCAAGGCCATCACCGGGCTGCTGCGCCAGCACGGGTTCGCAGTGCTCGCCGGGCCGGAGAGCTTCCTGGTGACCAGGGATAACAAGCTGCACCCAGGCCAGACGATGCGGGCGGAGGAATGGGGCCGGTCGCTGGCCGCCCGGCTGCCCTCCACGACGCTGCGCAGTCGCTAGCGAGTCACGGACGGATAGCACCGGGCAGCTCGAGCGTCAGGACGACCGGCGTTCCGGGCGGGCGGAGTTGTCTGGGTGCCGCTGACTGAGTCTGGCCTGGCCTGATCCGGTTCTCACTTGGCAGCGTCCGCAACCGAGTATCTTGCGCCGCCTCAGCGACTCGCAACCTGATACAGCACGGACCGCGGCGCCGGCTGTCCGCTCGACAAAGCCGAGCCGCGGCCCGTACTTCAATTCCTGCTCCGGAAAAACGGCTTAGCCTGGCCTCAAGCGCGTAAAATACTCCTTCGCCACGAAAGCCCGACCACAATCCGCGGAAGTCCGGCGCCGTTCGCCTAGGTCGCGGCGCGAGATCCGTACCTCCCCCTGCTCAGGTGCGGATTCCGTTGTGCGGTTTCATGGCACAACAAAAGCCCCAGAACTCCCTGCCAACATCTGCGCATGACACGAAGATGCCGCCGGGGTCCGGAGCGGATTCGAAAACGCTACATGACCTCCGGCTATATGTAAAACCTCAGCCTGAGCCTGATGAAGTGCGGAGCGTCTGGGCGGCGGCCCGGAAGCACGACGACCGCTGCGATTAGAGGCGGGCTCGCGGCTGAGAAGCTACTTCAGGCATGCATGCCCGCTCGCTGATCATCGGGGCGCTCTCAGGTCCTCGGGGTTGCCATGGAACGTGGTGAGAGACCTCGATCCGCTAGCGAGCACGGTGGAGATCAGTGCCTGCACCGCCGGCCGCTTGCTGGTTCGCGGGCTGGACAGCAGGACCAGGTCGATGGTGCCGAGCTCCGGCAGGTGGTGGCCGGGGCCGAGCGTGGCGAGCTGGACCGGTACCAGGCTGGCGGCCAGTACCGCGATGCCGATCCCCGCGGCGACCGCGGCGATGAGGCCGTTGACGCCGCGGCAGACGCAGGCGCTGCGGTACGGCAGGTGGGCGCGGTCGAGGGCCCGCCGCATCTCGGTACGCGAGATGCTCGGCGCCGGATAGGTCACGAGCGGCAGCGGCCTGGACAGGTCAAGCCTGGTGGAAGGGGTACCCACCCAGACGAGCCGGTCCCGCTTGACGATCTGGCCGCGCTCCTCGCCGCTGGGTCGCTTGCCGATGAACACGTCAAGCTTGTCGCCCTGCAGGCGCTGATGCAGGAAGCCGCTCTGGTCGACCGTGAGGTCGAAGTCAACGAGCGGGTTGTCCCGGCGGAAGTCGCGCAGGATCTGCGGGAGCCGGGTCAGGGCCAGGTCGTCAGAGATGCCGACGCGAAGTCGCCCGCGCGGCCGGGACTCGCTGAAGTAGGCCGCCGCCTGCTCGTGGGCGGTGAGGATCTTGCGCGCGAAGCCGATCATCGCCTCGCCGTCAGTCGTCATCGATACGGAGTGCGTGTCACGCTCCACCAGGATCCGGCCGGCCTGCTGCTCCAGGCGGCGTATGTGCTGGCTCACGGTCGGCTGATGGATGCCGAGCCGCGCGGCGGCCTGGGTGAAGCTACCGGTCTGCTCGACGGCGAGGAACGTGGTCAGGAGCTGCGGATCGTACACGCTTATAAAATAACATAATAACTATTAGATCGGTAATTGTAGTTCCATATAGATATCCCGAGGGCCGAGAATAGCAGTTACGCGAAGCGACCAGGAAGGCCCTCGAGTGACCATCGCCGATGAAATTCGGCAACCGAGAGGCGCCTTCAGCGCCCTCACGTCCCGCAGCTACCGGATATACCTGACGGGCCAGCTCTTGGCCAACACCGGCACGTGGATGCAGAGCATCGCCCAGGACTGGCTCGTGCTCACCCTGACTCGCAGCTCGGCCGCGGTCGGCGTGACCATGGCGTTCCAGTTCCTGCCCATACTGATATTCGGCATGCACACCGGGCTCGTCGCTGACCGCCTGCCCAAGCGGCGCATCTTGCTGACCACGCAAACCCTTAACGCCGTTACCACGAGTGCTCTGGCTGTTATTACGATTACCGGCGCGATCCGCGCGACCGACATTTACGCGTTCGCGCTGGCGACTGGCTTGATATTCGCTTTCGACGGGCCGGCCCGGCAGGCGTTCGCCGCCGAGGTCGTGCCCGCGAGCCGGCTAAGCGCGGCGATCGCGCTGAACGGGGCCGTCTTCCAGGCGACCAGGCTCATCGGGCCCGCCGTCGCGAGCCTGCTCATCGCACGGGTGGGACCGGGATGGGTGTTCGCGGTGAACGCGGCCTGCTACCTGGGTCCGTCGATCGGTCTCTTGCGGCTGCGGCCAGCAGATCTCGCGCCCGCGCCGGCTGCGATCCGCGAGCCGCGAGCCCTGCGGACCGCCGCGCAGTACGTGCGCGGCCGGCCGGACGTGCTGCGGACACTGTTCCTCGTGGGAATGGTCGGCACGTTCGGCCTGAATTTCCCGATCGTGCTCACCGCGATGGCGAAGTCGGCGTTTCACGGCAGCGCCAGCACGTACGGCCTGTTCAACATCGTTCTGGCGATCGGCTCAGTGGCCGGCGCGCTGCTCGCCGGGGCCGCCACCCGTTCCCCGCGCCACGTCATCGTGATCTCGGCCGCCGTGTTCGGGCTCCTCCAGGCCGCCTCGGCCGCGGCGCCGGACTTGGCCGTCTTCCTGTCGCTGCTGGTCGGCATGGGCTTCACGAACCTGGCGTTCCAGGCCACGGCGAACGCCTCGGTCCAGCTCTCCGTCGATCCTGGGCTGCGCGGCCGCGTCATGGGCCTGTACATGCTGGTCTTCATCGGCGGCACCCCCATCGGCGCCCCGGTCATCGGCCTGCTCACCAACCATCTCGGCGCCAGGGCCGGCATGGCCATCTGCGGTGTCATTCCCGCGCTGGCGGCAGCCCTGGTCGCCGCGTGCGCGAGACGCCGAAAGACCACGCAGGAGGATTCCGCACTAAGGCGCGGCCCGGAGCCAGGAGTCCCCGCGCTGACATCAGCGCGATGCCTGGATGCGCGCGGCGATCACGTCGTGTCGCGGCCGACCTGCCCGCCCTCCGGCGAGCAACCTACTTCCCGCACGGCGTGCGGCGCCTGCACAGCCCCCACTGGGGCATCTGTGCCGGCGCCGGGTGAAAGGGTGGCGACATGGCAAACCGGCTGATGGGAATCACAATTGACTGCGCCGACCCCGCTCGGCTGGCGTCCTTCTGGAGCGCGCTGCTGGACCGGACCGTGACCAGCGAGCACGGCGACGATGCTGGATGGGCGACTGTCGGCTCCCGCCTCGATGACCTGCCGCGGCTGACGTTCCAGCGGGTGGCCGAGCCCAAGACCGCCAAGGTCCGCATCCATCCTGATGTCCAGGTCGATGACATCGCCGCGGCCCGCCGGCAGGTCGAGCATCTGGGTGGCCACTGGTCGGGCGAGCGGCACGACTACGACGAGGGGGTCGTCATAGTCATGCACGATCCCGAGGACCATGAATTCTGCCTGGTCCAGTACTACCGGTGATGGAAGACCGCGTGGTCGCTGGGCACAGGCAGGCCACCGATGACGCGGCTCGGGCTACCTCACGCAAACCGGTCGCCGGTGTTAACCAGGCAGAACACCGAACGTGACTGCTGAGGGGAGCGGCCAGCGCCAGCGAAGCGATAACTCGGAATTGGTGCCACGCCCCGCGGCCCGGGCAACCCCCGTATGAGCCGCCCGGGCGGACGCGTCTGGTTGTGGCCGCGGCGACGCCTGCCTTGTCCGGCGATCTCGCGGCCGGCATCAGGCCAGGCGGAGGCGCTGGCCCGAGATGCGGATGGGGGTCACCCGGATGAAGTGCTCGGGTTCCCCCTCGATCCACGGCTTGAGATCGACGCCGGCGATCGCCGCGCGCTCGGCCTCGGTATCCACGTTGTGCGCCGCGCCCCAGACGATCACAATCCATCCCTCGCGCGCCCCGGGATCGGTCTGGTCGATCTCCACCGCGACGTCATAGTCGGCGTGCGGGATGCCAGTACGCAGATCCTCCTCGGTGAGGAGGGTCCGGTAGGTGCGAAAGACGATCGACCCTTGATGCATCTGGTACTCAAAGGGCAGCGCTACCGGCCCGTACCGGCTGTCGTAGACCAGGCGGGCGATTGTTCCGGCCCTGAGCAGCTCCATGCACTCGGCGTCGCCCAGCCGCTCCAATACACGCCGGGCACCTGTCGCTGACCTGGGCGACTCGGAACTGCCTGGAGAACCGGGACCGCTTTGATTTGCAGGCATAGCTCTTATATTCCTAGCTCTGGTCGCCTGAACCGCAGGAGGTGCCGGGTGGACAGGCAGCCCGTCGCCCGCGTAGCCAGGGCGGAGGCCTGGCGTCCTTGAAAGACGCGTCGCAACGGGGTGAGCAGCATCACCTCATCGGAGCGCATCTCCCCGTCCCGCAGCGGAGAGGGAGCCAGAGATCCGTGGTCAGACCAGACGCGGGTGCCGTTCTCCGGGGCGGGTTCTGGGGCCTGGCCCCGCCCGGCGACATCGACGCCAACCTGTTCGGGCTGGGCTGGCGGCCGATGTTCCTGATCAACATCGTGGTCGGCGCGGCCGGGCTGGCCGCCGGACTCAGGCTGCTGCCGCGCGACGCCGACGACCGCGCGGTGCGGGGCCGTGCGGCCAGGGCGGCGGTGCGCTTACCAGTGGTCTACGTGCAGCACGTCCGCCAGTGGCCGGCGTGCGGCGCGGCGGAAGGTGTCGCCGGTGTAGTAGGCGGTCGGGATGAGCGCACCCTGGCGGATGCCATCGGGGAGCCCGAGCAGCGCGGCGATCTCGGTCTCGTACTGCAGGTGCAGCGTGGTCCAGGCGGTACCCAGTCCCCTGGCCCGGCAGGCCAGCATGTAGCTCCACGCGGCAGGCAGCAGCGATCCCCACAAGCCGGCCTGCGATTCGGCCGCCTGCCACGCGGAACCTACCGTGATACACGGAATCACCTGCACGGGCACCTGGCCCATGCGCTGGGCGAGGTACGCGCTGCTGCTGGTCACCCGGGCCATGACCTCGTTCCCGGTCCCGCCGCCCCGGCTCGGGTCGGCAGCGGTGCTGGCGAGGTAACGTTCGGTCGAGTGCCGGTAGTAATCCCCGATCTGCGCCCGTACCTGCGGATCAGTCACCACGATCCAGTGCCAGCCCTGGCGCATGCCGCCACTGGGTGCCTGAAGTGCGACTTCGAGGCACTCTTTCACCAGTTCGAGCGCCACCGGACGGGTCAGGTCGAGACGCTTGCGCACGGACCGAGTAGTGGTGAGCAGCTCATCAGGCGTCAGCGGCATACCCGGCATGATCGCACAGGAGACCACGGAAGGGATCTCGCAGGCACGCTAGATCTGTACCCAGTCAGCGGCTTGTCCGGCTTGGCGTTTCCGAGCACCACAGCCACGCATGCTGGTTGCCATGCCTTTGCACTGGAGTGTCCTGGGGTGCCATGCTCGGCCTGCATGCGGTGCCCCCTCCACCACTTGCGCCTATTCCGCTGATACCGCCGGCCGGTTCCGGGGACCGGCCGGGTCTGCGGGCACCCAGGGGGGAGGTGGCAGCCTGTGCGCACGCCGTTGCCTGCCATACCTAAGTTCATGGTTATAGCCGTCCCGCTGCTCATAGCCGGGACAGTCGCAGCTGCCGCGCCCATGACGGCCACCGCTGCGGCGACCCGGACCATGCCTACGGCTTCTTCCGCCATCAGCGGCCAGTTGTCCGGCGTGGCCGTGACCTCTGCCAGCAACGCCTGGGCCGTCGGCTCCACCGGCACGACGCATGCCAGGACACTGATCATGCACTGGAACGGGAGGACGTGGCGGCCGGTGTCCAGCCCGGGCCCCACGGGCAGCACGCTTCACGGCGTGGCCGCGATCTCGGCCCGCAACGCGTGGGCGGTCGGTTCCACCGGTAGCGGCAAGGCCCTGATCGTGCACTGGAACGGCACGGCGTGGCGGCAGGTGACCAGCCCAGGCGGCGGTCTTTCCGGAGTGGCCGCCACCTCGGCCCGCAGCGCCTGGGCGGTCGGCTCCACTACCACTAGCACCAACTTCAAGAGCCTGATCCTGCGGTGGAACGGCCGGGCCTGGCGGCAGGTGCCCAGCCCGAGCGTGACGTTCGGGAAATTCGGCAGTGCTCTGGAAGGCGTGGCCGTCACCTCCGCCACCAACGCGTGGGCGGTCGGCTGCACCGACGGCTGCCCCGTCGGCGGAACCCCCTTGATCGAACGGTGGCGCGGCACGTCCTGGAAGCAGGTGGCTGCCCCCACTACCCCCTACGCTCTGTACAACCTGGTCGGCGTCGCCGCCACCTCGGCCAGCAGCGCCTGGACGGTCGGCGGCGGCGGCCCCGTCACCTCGGAAGCTGCGGCGACTGCGCACTGGAACGGGCACAAATGGACGTTGAGTCACGGAAGATCCGGCGCTGGGCTGGCCGGGGTCGCCGCAATCTCCGCCACTAACGCCTGGGCCGTCGGCGGCACCGCAAGCGGCCACGTTCTGATCGTGCACTGGAACGGCAGAGCCTGGAAGCGGGTGCCCAGCCCGAGCCCGGCGGGCGGCGCCTCCAGCTTTACCGCATTCTGGTCCCGGCCAGGTCTCTGAAGAGTGCAGGGCTTGGCGGGCCTGTGTTTGATCCGCCGCCAATCACCGGCCCTCATCGGACGGAATCGTTGTCGCGGCTCGCTTGAGGCGGAAGGTGCGGATCTCGAACGGGCGGAATGACAACTCGACCATGGCGCCGTCGGCGACGGGCAGCGGCCCGGCATCGGCCAGCGGGCGTTCCAGCAGGTCGGTCGGGGTAGCCGTGACCACAGGGAAGCCCGCGATCAGCCGTGCGCTGGCCCGGCCGCCCCAGGATTCGTACAGGCGGACGACCACGTCACCGGACTGATCGTCGGCCAGCTTGACCGCTTCGGCCACTACGGCCTGGTTGTCTACGGCCAGCAGGGGCGGGACCGACGTGGCCGCCCCACCGCGGACCTGGCGCTCCGGCAGGTTGATGAGATAGCCCTCGCGGACCGCGTCGGCGATCCGGGCGCCCGGCACGAACGCGTAGCGGAACGTGTGCCCGCCCTGGTCGGTGTCCGGATCGGGGTAGCGCGGCGCGCGCAGCAGGGACAGCCGGACCGTTGTCGTGGTACCCCCGTCGGGCCGCGCCCGGCTGGTGACGTCGTGACCGTAGGTGGAGTCGTTGACCAGCGCGGCGCCCCAGCCGGTCTCGCCGACGTGCAGGAACCGGTGGGCGCAGATCTCGAACTTGGCCGCTTCCCAGCTGGTGTTGCAGTGGGTCGGTCGGAAGACATGGCCGAACTGCGTCTCTGCGGCCGAGCGGTCGGCGCGGACGTCGACCGGGAAGGTGACCTTGAGGAACTTCTCGCGCTCCTGCCAGTCAGCCTCCGTCTCGAAGTCCACCCGCTTGGCCCCGGCCCGCAGCGTGATCAGCTGGGTAACGCGGGAGGCACCGAAGGCGCGGGTGACGCGCACCGTGGCGGCGGCGTCCGCGGCCGGCTCCTCCGCCTTGACAACCTCCAGCTCGGCGACGTCGGTCAGGTCGGTCACGGTGTTGCGGTAGAACCGGTCGACGTCCCAGGCATCCCAGTTGGCCGGCAGGTCAGGGTGCAGCTGGAGGAGGTTGGCGCTGGCGCCGGGAGCCAGCGCCTCCCGCCCGGCGGCCAGGTCGATCACGGAGGTGACCAGGCCGCGCTCGTCGATGACGACCCGGAGCAGGCCGTTATCCAGCAGGTAGCCGCCTCCGGGCAGGTGCCCCGCCTCGACGGCGGCAGGCGCGGCCGGGCGTCCGGCGGCCATGGCCGGGATGCCCTCGCGCTCGAACGGCGCGGCGTTGAAGATGATGGCCTCGTCCGGGCTGGCGTCGTCCGGGTCCCCGGCCAGCGCCTGCTGGGCGGCGGCGATGATCTCCTCAAGCTCCGCGGCGACCGCCGCGTAGGTGGCGCGCGCCTCGCGGTGCACCCAGGCAATCGACGAGCCGGGCAGGATGTCGTGGAACTGGTGCAGCAGCACCGTCTTCCACAGCCGGTCCAGCTGCTGGTACGGGTACTGGTCAGCCGGCCCGGACGGCGGCGGTGGCCGCCCACAGCTCGGCCTCGCGCAGCAGGTGCTCACTGCGCCGGTTGCCCTGCTTAGTCTTGGCCTGCGAGGTGTAGGTGCCGCGGTGCAGCTCGAGGTACAGCTCCCCGACCCAGACGGGCGGGTCCGGGTACTCGGCCTGGGCCTTGGCGAAGAAGTCAGCCGGCTTCTCGATCTGCACGCGGGCCGAGCCGTCCAGGTTGCCCAGCCGCCGCGCCCGGGCCAGCATCTCCTCGGTCGGGCCGCCGCCGCCGTCCCCGTAGCCGAACGGCACCAGCGAGCGCCTGGCCCGGCCCTTGTCCCGGAAGTTTCGCACCAGGTAGGCCAGGTCGCGGCCGGACAGGTCGGAGTTGTAGGTATCCACCGGCGGGAAGTGGGTGAACACGCGGGTGCCGTCGATGCCCTCCCACTCGAAGGTGTGATGCGGGAACTTGTTGGTCGTGCTCCAGCTGATCTTCTGGGTGAGGAACCACTTGGAGCCGGACAGCTTGATCAGCTGCGGCAGCGCGCCGGAGTAGCCGAAGGAGTCAGGCAGCCAGACCTCCTCGGTCTCGATGCCGAACTCCTCCAGGAAGAACCGCTTGCCGTGGACGAACTGCCGGGCCATCGCCTCGCCGCCGGGCATGTTGGCGTCCGCCTCCACCCACATGCCGCCGACCGGCACGAACTGGCCCGACGCCACCTTCTCCGCGACACGGGAGAAAACCTTCGGATGGTGCTCCTTGATCCAGGCCAGCTGCTGGGCCTGGGACATGACGAAGATGAACTCGGGATGCTCGTCCATCAGCGACGTCACGTTGGACGCGGTCCTGGCCACCTTCCGGACCGTCTCGCGCAGCGGCCACAGCCAGGCTGAGTCGATGTGCGCGTGCCCGGCCGCCGAGACCAGGTGCGCGGAGGCGTGGGCAGGCCCGGCCAGCGCCGGGGCGAGCTCGCCGCGGGCGGCCGCGGCGGTGCCCGGCACGTCATCCAGGCTCAGCGTGTCCAGCGCTCGCTCCACCGCCCGGAGGATCTCCCAGCGCCGCGGACCGTCCACCGGGAGCTCGTGCATCAGCTGGCTGAGCACCTCCAGGTCGTGGACGAGTTCCCAGACCTCGGCGTGGAAGACGGCCAGCTCGGCCTGCCGGAGCACGTAGATCGGCTCGTCCCCGGCGGTGAGCGTGTCCCCGAGCGGCGTGACCGGCCGCTCGATCGACGGATTGGCCGCCGCCTCGACGAAGAACCGCACCGAGCCATCGGATGGGGCCAGCTGGCTCAGCCGGACCGACCTCTGCCGCGGATGCAACCCGTGCACCGGGGACCCGTCCGGCAGGTAGACCAGCCCCTCCGCCGTGAAACCGGGGCCCCTGCCGAAGCCCAGATCGATGACCGCCACGACCTCCTGGCCGTCCCACTCGGGTGGCGCCGCCCCGGTAAACGAGAACCAGGTAGTGCCCCAGGGCAGGCCCCATGGTTCGCCCACCTCGGCCGGCCGGTACTCGGCCGCCAGCCCTTCGTCCGGCGGCACCGGCTCGCCGGGCACGTGCCAGGCCGCTACCTGCAGCGGCACCGTCGCACCGTAAACCGCGGGGCGTATCCGCTCGCGCAGCACCCGGTCCAGGCGTCGCTCGGTCAGCAGGCGGTCGTCATGCATCAGACTTGCTCCTCGGATACGTGCTCACACGGCGTTTTCATTAACAGACGCGGCCCGGGCTGGCCGCCGCCGGGCGGCCAGACCACCTTGGGCCGGACGCAGGCGGTCCCCGGTGCGACGTACCGCGGCACATCGCACCGGGCTACCGCCTGGCGATCAGCTCTTCGGCTTGATGTAACCGTCCTCGAGCATGACCGTCAGTTCCTGTGTCATGTTGCCCTGGCCCAGGACGTTCCACATCGGGCTGGTGCCCTGCGAGCTCACCGGCGGCCAGTTGGTGAAGTTCGCGGATGAGTAGGGGAACTGGTAGACCTTCGTCGCGTAGGTGATGAACGGCAGCTGCTGGTTGATCAGGCGAGCCCAGTCCCAGACCAGCTTGTTCATCTCCGGGCCCGGTCCCATCGTCTCCGACTCACGGGCGATGGTAGAGGAGACGTCGACCTTGCCCAGGCCAGGGACGTTCGCGGTCGGCCCGAAGCCCAGGCCGCGGTCACCAGCGTAGGCGCCGAGATTCTCGAAGTTGGTAATCGGTCCCAGCAGCTGGTCGAAGTTGTTGTACAGCGGGTTGGGCCCGCCCTGGAGATCCATGGACAGCTGGAAGTTCCCGCTGAACACGTCGTTGGCCTGGGTCGTGCCCTGAGTCGCGTCGACGCTGGAGTGGATCCCGAAGGCCGTCAGCGCGGTAGCCGCCTGGTCGAACGATGACACGATGTCGCTCGTCGCGGAGTTGACCAGGAACGACAGGGTGAAAGGTTTGCCGTTGGGCATGATCCACGTCGCGCCGCGCTTGTGGAACCCCGCCGACTGCAGCAGCGAGGTGGCCTTGGCGTGGTTCACCGGGTAGGTGTTGAGCTGGCTGATCTGGCTCGGCGTGAGATAGAGCGGGTTGAGATAGGTGGGCAGTCCGTCGGGGACGGTGTTCAGCACACCGCCCCGGTCGGCGATCGAGGATCCGCCGTAGGCGGACGCGACCATGTTCGCCCGGGGTATCACGTAGGCGATCGCCTGGCGCACGGCGGTCATGCTGAGAGGGTACGCGTGGCTGTTAAACACGAGGCTGAACGTGAATCCCCGTGGAATCGCCGTGTGCGACCCCTGGGTCGACTGCCAGCGCTTCAGGATCGCCGGCGACATGTAGACGTTGGAGAAGTCGGCCGCGTCCGAGAAGAGCTTCGGGTAAATGGCCTGGTTCTGGTCGTTGAGGTAGTCGATGCCGGGGATGTGCACCTGGGAGGCGTCGTAGAAGCCCGGCCACTTCACCAGCAGGGCCTCGGCGGTGTTGATCGCCTTGAGCGTGAAGGGACCGTCACCGACTATCTTCGTAACGTTGAGGGCGGAGAGCTTCTTGAAGTCCGCCTTCATCGCCGTGTACTGGGACATCTTCGCCGCGGCGGCGGGGTCGGTGTCGTCCTTGGCCCAGTACGCGAGCTCATCCTGCTTCACGGACGCGCTCACAAACTGGCCGTAGGTGCTGGCCGGCACGATGGTCTGCGGCAGGAGCTGGTCCTCGAGCAGCGTCGTGTCGGTGCCCGGCCGGGTGGTGAGCACCACCTCGCGGGAGTTCGGCGCGCTCACGTTGGATATGTAGAGCCATCCGCCGGTGCCGGTGGTGCCGCCCTGGCTGTTGCCGCCGAGGCCGTTCAGCAGGATCGTGTCATAGACGTCGGTGCTGGTGACTGGCTTCCCGTTCTGCCACTTCACCCCGGGACGCACGTGGATGGTCAGGGTGTCCCCGCTCACCGTCCAGCTGCTGGCCAGCTGGGGCGTGAAGCTGGTGAGGCTCGGGTCGTTCTCGACCGCCAGGGGCAGCTGTATCAGCCCTTGGACGATGCCGAGGGCGACCGGGCTGTACTCATTGAGCGACCACGTGGTACCCCAGCTACAGCAGGGGTCCCATTTCAGGTACGACGCCGTGCCGGTACCGCCGCCACCGCCTCCGCCGCCGCTGCTGCACGCCGCGGCCGCCAGCGCGATAGCCGCGCCCGCCGCGGCCAGCCGCACCGACCGACGTATTACTGACCGAGGACTGCCTCTTCCTGCTCTACTTCTTCTCACGCCTGTCTCCTTAGGTTTACTGGCGTCAGATATCTGCTTGTCCCCGCTATCCCCGCCCCGTTTCTGCGGCGTCCCTGGTCAGCCGGAGGTAAATGGCTGGCCCGAGAACCAGCACCAGGCTGACCGCGATCGCGAAGTCGTCCGCCATCACGTCGGCCCGGTCCGGCATCGGCATCAGGCGGACCAGGACCGCCATGGTCAGCAGCACCAGCCCGATCCGGACCAGGAGCGCCAGCGTGAGTCGCAGCATGGTTCACCCCGCCTCTTTGTCCACGGTCAGCACGGGAAGGTCGATGGCCCGAGAAGCCACCGCGGGTACCTCTTCCGGGTACCAGCACGCGCTCCAGTGCCCGTCCGCCGCGTCGGCCGTCAGGCTCGGGGGCCGCTCGGCGCGACACCGGTCGCGGACAAACGGGCACCGGTTGGCGAACACGCATCCGGTGTCGGCCGGGTAGGCCTCGACGCGCTCGGCCGCGATCCTCGTCGCCTCCGACCGCCGCCGCCGGGCCCGCCGCGGGTCGGGCTCGGGAATGGCGTCGAGCAGGAGGAACGTGTAGGGGTGCTGCGGCCGGGCGATGACCTCCTCGACCGGCCCGCTCTCGACCACCACGCCGAAGAACATGACCATGATCCGGCCGCCGGCCGCGAAGTACCGGACTACGCCGAAGTCATGGCTGATAAACACATAGGCCAAGCCGTGGCTCTGCCCCAGGGACTTGAGCAGGTCCAGGATCGAAATCCGCATCGATACGTCGAGCATGCTCACCGGCTCGTCGGCGACGAGCAGGCTCGGGCGCAGCGCCATCGCCCGGGCGATCACCAGACGCTGGCGCTGCCCGCCGGAGAGCTGATGAGGAAAGCGCTCCAGGAAGGGCTGGCTGGTGTCGAGGCCGGCCAGGCCGAGCAGCCGCTCGACCTCGTCGCGCACCTCACGGCGGGGGACGATCCGGTGGTGGCGCAGCCCGGCCGAGAGCGTTTCCTCCAGCGTGATCCCAGGGTTTAGCGCCCCGTAGGGATCCTGGTGGACGAGCTGGACCGACTGGCGGTACTCCCGGTATTCCGCGCCGCGCAGTTTCCAGATGTCCGCGCCGTCGAAGCTCACCGTGCCGCTCAACGGCTGCATGAGCCCGACCATCGCCCGGCCCAGCGTCGTTTTCCCGCACCCCGACTCCCCGACCACGGCCAGGGTCTGGCCCGGCTCGATCTCCAGGCTCACGTCCTGGAGCACCAGGCGGTCGTCCTTGGCGCTCTGGTACCGGTGCGACAGGTGCTCAACGCTCAGCAAGCTCACTGGCCGCCCTCCCCTCCAGGTCGCTGTTCACGACATGACACGAAACCGCGTGACCCGAGGCCCTCACCCGCAGCTCCGGCTCTGCCTGGGAGCAGATCGGCTGAGCTAGCGCACACCGGGGCGCGAAGCGGCAGCCCGGCGGGAGGGCACTCAGATCCGGCACCTGGCCCGGAATCGAGTGCAGGCTCGAGGGATCGGCGGTCACGCTCGGCATGGCCGAGATGAGCGCCTTCACGTAGGGGTGCCGGCGCCGGTCGAAGAAGATCTCCTCGACGGTGCCCGACTCGACCAGGCGCCCCGCGTACATGACCGCCACTCGCTCGGCCAGCTCCGCCACCACGGCCAGGTCGTGGGTGACAAACACCACCGTGGTGTCGAGCGCGTCGTGGAGGTCCCTGACGATGTCAATGACGAGCCGCTGGCTGAGCACGTCGAGCGCGGTGGTCGGCTCATCGAGTACCAGCACCTCGGGCTTGAGCAGGAGCGCGATGGCGATGGCCACCCGCTGTTTCATCCCGCCCGAGAGCCGGCTCTCGTAGGTCGGCCAGACCTGCTCCGGCCGCAGCCGGACCAGCTGGAGGAGCTCCTCGAAATGCTGCCGGCCCTCCTGACGGCTCGGGTACACATCCGGATGGGCCTCGAGGATGTGCTCGACCTGAGCGCCGATGGTGATCACGGGGTTGAACGAGCTCATGGCGGCCTGGAACACCACCGCGATGCGCTGGGCCCGCAGTCGCCGGAGCTCCTTGTAGCTCATGCGGGCGAGGTCCTGGCCGCGGAAGCGGACCGATCCCGAGACGAGGCGGCCGGGCGGCGGCACCAGGCCGAGCAGGGAGTAGGCCAGCGTCGACTTGCCGCAGCCCGACTCGCCCACCAGGCCGTACACCATGCCCTGGCCGATCGACAGGCTCACGTCCTGCACCGCGCGGACCGGGCCGAAGCCCACGGTCAGGTCCCGCACCTCGAGCACCGTGTCTTCGGCGAGCACCTTATCCGCCATCACTGGACCCGCAGCCGGGGGTTGAACAGCCGGTCCATGGCTCGCGAGAAGTAGACCAGCGCCACCTGGAGGAAGACGATCGCCAGCATCGGCGAGAACAGGTAGAGGGCGCTCTGGCTGGTGTAGAGCGCGCCCTGGCTGATCGCGAGGTTGATCATGATCCCCCAGTTCGTCCCGGTGATCGGCGCGACGCCGAGCAGGTACAGGCCGACCTCGGCGTAGATGGCATCGGTTACCGCGAGCAGGAAGTGGATGGCCACGTACGGGCCGATGTTCGGGAGCAGCTGGCGAAAGACGATGTTGCGCAGCGGGAGCCCCTGCACCTTGGCCGCCTCGATGAAGTCGCTGGTGCGCAGGCTCAGCGCCTGCGACCGCACCGCCCTGGCCAGTCCGGCCCAGCCGGTCACCGACAGGATCGCGGCCAGCATGAGAGGATTGGTGGTCCGCACGACAGCCGCGATCACGATGACCAGGGGCAGGCCGGGGATGGTGAGGAACACGTCGGTGACGCGCATCACGACCTGGTCGACGACACCGCCGAGGTAGCCGGCGACCAGGCCGACCGTCACGCCCACGACCACGACCATCACGGCCGCGGCGATGCCGACCTCCATGATCGGCCGCGTTCCGATGATCAGCTCGCTCAGGACGCTGTTGCCAAGAAAGTCGGTGCCCAGCGGGTACTTGGCCGACGGCGGCAGGTAGGCCAGGGCCGGGTTCTTCACGTAGCCGACGTGCGTCGCCAGCGGCCCGATCATGGCCACGACGATGTAGATCAGGATCACGATGGCGCCGATCAGCGCGGGCTTGTCATCCCGGCAGATCCGCCACAGATCGCGAAGGAACTTCATGCCGCCGGCCTCCCCGCCGCATCCGCCGTCTGGGTCTCCGCGGCCCGGCCGCTGCCCGTCAGCCCGGCTTGCCGGGCCCGGCCAGGGCTCATGATCCGCGGGTCCACCAGCGGGTACACGAGGTCGACGATGAGGTTGGACACCACCACGGCAATGGTGATGAGCAGGAAGCAGCCCATCATCACCGGGTAGTCGCGCTGGTTCACCGACTGGATCAGGTAGTAGCCGAGGCCTGGGTAAACGAAGAACGTCTCGATGAACACCGAGCCGCCGAACATGTAGCCGAGCGACAGCCCGAGATTGGTCACCATCGGCAGCATGGCGTTCCGGCCGATGTAGGACCGGGTCACCCGGTACCGGGACAGCCCCCACGACTCCCCGGCCCGCACGTAGTCCGCGCCCATGATCGTCGACACCGAGCCCTTCATGGTCAGGGCCCAGCCGCCGAACGCGACGATCATGTAGGACAGGGCGGGAAGGATGGCGTGCTGCAGCGCGCTGCCGATGAACGGCACGTTCCAGCCGGGGGTGACGGTCAGCGCGTACGGCCCCGACGCCGGGAGGGCGTGCGCCTGGTCGGCGACCAGGTAGATCAGCACCAGCGCGATGATGTAGTTGGGCACCGCGGCCAGGAACGACACCACGCCGGTCGCGATCTTGGCCAGCAGGCTCTGCGGGAACGCGGCGATCAGAGTCCCGACGATCACCCCGAGGGCGAAGCTGACCAGCAGGGCCAGCCCGATCACCAGCAGGGTCCAGGGCAGGGCGCCCGCGATCACGCTGAGCACGGTCTTGCCGGGGTCGAGGATCGACGTCCCGAAGTTGCCGCGGGCGGCGTTCCCGAGGTAGCTGAGGTACTGGTGCCATAGCGGGTCGCTCGGCTGGACGCCGTAGGCGGCCTGGACCCTCCCCGCGATCTCCTGGGTGGTGAGGCCACCTTGCTGCGAGAGCTGGGCCTCCAGATAGGACATGGCGTTACCGGGCATGAGCCGGATCATGAAGAACGTCAGCGTGATCACGGCGTAGATCGTCACTACCGCCAGTGCCAGCCGCCTGGCCAGGAACGATGCCATGGGCAGCCCCTGCTACTGCGGCCGCGCGTGCGGTTCAGGGACTAACGGGGCGCTGTCCTGCCATCGGCCATCACGGGCGGATATCACAAGCGTGCGCATGCCCTGCCTCCACTCCGGCGACTCACGGTCCGGCAGCCTGCCCTACCTGCGCTCTACCAGCCAGAACCTGGGCCACTGCGTCAGGAGGGATCATTTGTTATTTGTATGCAGCAAATGATGAATGAGGAAGGCGTGACTGTCAATAGTCGATATGTCATGACATACGAGGTACACTCACGCGCGCCCGAGGCGCGGGCGCGGCATGGCACCAGGGCCCGGCAGCGGGCCCGCGGTCAGTGCGCGACGGGCAGCCCGGTCACCGCGCTGATCAGGTCGGCGGCCCGGCTGACCGCCTGCTCCGGCGACAGCCGGGCGGTGAGGACCGCCTCCAGCATCGCCCTCAGCTGTGCGGAAACCAGCGCGTACGCCGGGGTCACCGGCCGCGTCACCGCGCCGTCGAGCAGGCCGGCAGTGAACGCGTGGAACGGCGAACGGCCGACCAGTTCCGCGACCACGGAGCGACGTGGTGGGATCTGCCCGGTACGGGTGAAGAATCGCGCCATCGCGGGACCGGCGACAGCGCTCTTGAGCACTTCCATGGCCGCTGCCCGGCTGCCTGGCCTGGCGCGGAATGCAGTACACGAAGCCGCCGACGAGCACCGAGGACTGGCCGCGTGGCCCGGCAGGCACGGGCATGAAGCCGAACGTATCGGTGAGCGCGTCCAGTTCCAGGCCTGCGGAGCGCGCGAGCGCGGGCGCCTCGTAACTGCCTCCGAAGGCCATTAGCGCCTCGCCCCTGGCGAGCATCTGGATCGGCCAGTCCCGCTCATGGCCCACCGCCCCGGTCGACAGCACCTTGTCGTCCACTAGCGTCTGGAGGAGGCGCATAGCCTCCACGCTGGCAGGCGAGTCGAGCGTCACCGCGTCCGGGCCGAGTACCCGGGCAGCGTTGGAGGCCAGCAGCGCGACCAGGCAGTAGGTGGCGAACTCATCGGCCGCCGGCCCGGCCGGCATGACCAGCACCGGTTCGCCCCTGGCGCTGACCAGCCGACGGCCGATGTTCTTCAGTTCCGCCCAGGTGCGAGGGCCGTCCGCGCCGATGGCGGCCCGTTCGTACCACATCCCGGCCACGTCCATTTCCGCCTGAACCGCAAGGGTGCGGTCGCCGATGCGGTGCGCATCGACGAACGGCTCAAGGAAATCGCGGCGAGCGTCGTTCTCCACCCATGACGAGTCGAGTTCCTCCAGCGGCCACAGGAACCCGGACGCCGCAAACTCCGCCACCCAAACCGAGTCGAGGATGGCCAGGTCTGGCGCGCGGCCTTCGGCCACCGCCCGGACGAAGACGGCGTGCAGGTCGTTCAGCTCCGTCTGGGCCACCGACAGCCGTACGCCCGGCGAGGACATCCGCAAGTGCGGCTCCCACCGGTCGAACGTCGGCATGAGCACCCGTACCTCGCTAGAATCCGCCCGGCGGGCCAGCCAGTGCGGATTCACGAAGGTGCCGTGCCTGCGGCGGCGGAGCACCACGCCCTCGGCGGCCAGGTCGGTGAGCGCGTGCGTGACCGGAGTCCTGCTCAGACCGAACCGCTCGCACAGCTCATGCTCGGTGGGCAGGCGACCGTCCGTCCCGTAGACGCCACTCAGGATCTCCTCGGTGAGCAGGGTCTTGAGCTGGTAGTAGACCGGGATTGGCTGGTCACGCGTCAGGTCCATACCGCCATGATGCACTTTGGACCCGACATGGCTGCCGCGCGACCCAGGACCGGGTTGCTCAGGATCGCGAAGAACGCCTTCAGGGCCGACCGCGGATACGTGACGACGCTGGCCATCCGTCCGCCGACCCGACTCACGTCCTGGGCGTGATCGCGATCAGGTAGGGGTTCTTGACTTTGATCGGCATGCCCGCCGTATTGGTGCCGGTGTTGATGGGCGTGACCTTGCCCGAGGCATAGCTGACGACGTACGCGGTCTTGCCGTCGCGGGTGATCGCGATCGTTGTTATTCCCTTGCCGACCTTGATCGGCTTGCCGGGCGTGTCGGTGGCAGTGCTGAAGGGCATGACCTTCCCGCGTAGTCGCCGACGTAGCCGGTCTTGCCGTCCGGGGCGATCACGATCGCCTGCGGCTCCTGTCCGGCCTTGATCACCTTGCCCGCCGCGCTGGTAGCGGTTCGGATCGGCAGCACGGTGCCCGCATTGAGCGGCCGGTTGCAGATCAGGTAGGCGGTCTTGCCGTCCGGCGTGACCGCGATCGGGCCGGTGCCCGCGACCTTGATCGGCTTGCCCGCCGTGTTAGTGGCTGTCTGGATGGGGATTACCGTGTCCTGCCCGCTGTCGACGTAAGCGACCGGCCCGGCGTCAGCCCCCGTGCACCGGGACGCAGCGCGGCGGCAGCGCCCGGACCCGGCGTTAAACCGATAACGACCGGGAAGACCGCGGCTGTGGCGACGGTAACCATGATCTCAGGTCCATGATCAGTCGCCTTCCGGTGGTGACGCCGGGCTGCGGACTCGTCGTGGTGGCCGCGGCCCAGCCGCCGCCTCGGCCATCATCACCCGCGTAATCTCACTCCGCAACAGCATGCTCTGTCAGGCCAACGACAACGTCAGCCGACCCGAAGCAGACCGGCGATGAGCCACGTTGCTGCTCCATTTCGTTCTCGCTTATTACTGGTACTGGGACCTTGCGGTGCCTTGACTCTGCCTTCAACTCGCAATGGCGATCAGGCGTGAGGTCAGGCCTGCGTGGGGCGCTGGTACCGCAGGTCAGACTCCTGGCGAAATTGTCCGAGAATCGGTTTAATCTTACCGGTCCATGACCATTCGGCACATACAGTGATTCGTCGTCGACCCATCTCACGGAAGGAGCACGACATGTCCACCCGTGACACGATCACGGTCGTGGCTAGGACCGGCCTTGGCCGGGATGGATCCGCACGCTGGCCATCGTGGCCAGTCATCCGCACAAGGAGCCGCCCGATGGCAGGACGCCGCCGCTCGATGCTCGTCTCGCTCGCTGTGGCCGCAACCATCGGCGTGGGGCTGGCCCCCGTGCTGGCTGCCGCCCAGGTCGGCGCTGCGGCCAGGCCCGGGAACGTCACCATCTACCTGGCGCCCGCCTCCAAGGGCGGCAAAGACGGCAACACCGGGCTGAGCTCGAATAGCCCGATCCTCACCCTGGCACACGCGCAGCAGGTGTTGACGCGGCTGAACCCGACCGGCAACGTCACCGTCCGGATCACCCAGGGCACGTACGTGGCCAGCGCGATCACGTGGTCGTTCTACGTGCCGGGCCACACGATCTCGTTCATGCCAGTCAACTACTCCGGCGGCGGCCGGCCGCCGGGCGGGGATCCGGTGTTCGCTGATCCGGCCAGCGGGGGCGTGCACGTCGGCCAGACGTGGTTTACCGCGGTACTTCCCCCTGCCCCCTCCCCGCTGCACGACGGCGGGACCACCGGCCTGCGCTTTTATTACCTGGCCGTCGAGGACTACACCCAGGGCATCTCGTTCAACGGGCAGGCCGGCCACTCCTGGCACAACTCGACCTTTTACGTCCAGCCCAGCGCGGGCGTGAACGGCAATGACGTGTCCGGCATGACGTTCCAGGACATCGGTGACCAGTTCGCCCCCTCGCAGACCGGCTACGGCGCCATCTTGTTCACCGACTCCTCCCACGATGACATCTACAACAACACCTTCGACGACATCTACAACTCCGGCGACCATGACCAGCTCCACGCCCTGTACATCACGCACTTCAGCTCGAACAACACCATCGACAAGAACCTGTTCGAGAACACCAACGGCGAAGCCGTCAAGGTGCGCGACCGCAGCAACGACAACACCGTCGCCGACAACACGTTCAGCCAGACCGGTGGCGTCGCTGCCTACCTGGACGACTTCTGCGATCAGGCGTGCGCGAATACCGCTAGCCCCAAGAAGTACCGCGAGTGCGCCTCATGGGGCAACAGCTTCAACGACAACACCATCCGCACCGGCACCGTCTGGGACCTGATCCCGCCCGGCGAGACCTACGCCGGCGGCTCCCCATGCTCGATCCCCAGCGGACAAGTGCGCCTGAGCGCCGCAGGAAACAAGACCTGACCGCCTGAGGTGGCGACCGCATGACAGCGGTCGCCACCTCTTCGCGGCTGCTAACGACGCCGGCGGCTCACGGGCCGTCGGGACTCCCGGCGAACAGTTTGACGGCTGCCCGTACAGAGCCAGGCGGTCAGTGCCGGGACCGACCCGGGCTGCCGCGAGGCCAGAACCGGCGCTCGGAACTGCTCCGGTCGGAGAGGTCAATACCGCTCAGTGATCGATCCTGGTCACGAGTGACGCGCGCATCGCCGCCGATCTCCTTGCACTCAAAGCGCGTGGCGACAATTGCCCATCCGCCGCGTTGCGCCGGGACCGCAACCAGTTCGCCGCCGAACTCGGCGTCGACCCGGGCCCCGGATTTACCCAGCTCATGGACGGCGCCCTGGCACAGCCACCGCATCTGTCAGCTCCCGCGCGGCCGCAAGCTGTCCTCGCGCACGCGCAGGCATCCCCGGGTTTCGTCCCGTCGCCCGGCGGTCCTGCTCCCTGCTGCAAGCCGAACCGCTTGCGGGCCGCGACGCCGAGCTAACCGGCGGCGCATGGCAATGCTTGGATTGATCTGGTTGCGAGTGAGGTGAGCGTGATCGGGGTTCGGGTGCTAGGGCCGCTCGAGGTCACCGTCGACGGCGTTCCGGTCGGTGTCGGCGGCCCGCGGCAGCGCTGTGTTCTGGCGCGGCTGGTCGCGGCGCATGGCCGGGTGGTGTCCGCTGACCGGCTCATCGAGGATCTCTACGCCGGCGCGGCCCCGCCCCGGGCTCTGGCTGCGGTGCAGTCGTATGTTTCTCACCTGCGCCGGGCGCTGGAGCCGGGCCGCGCGGCCTGGGCGCGCGCAGGTGTCCTCGTCGCTTCCCCGCCCGGGTACGCTCTGCGCCTGGATCCTGAGGCGGTCGATGCCTGGGCCTTCGAGGACGAGGTGCACCGGGTCGCTGGGCTGGGCGATGCCGCGGCCGTGCACGCCAGACTCTCAGCCGCGCTGGCGACCTGGCGTGGTCCGGCCTTCCAGGAGTTCGGCGGGCTGGCGTGGGCGGACCTGGAAGCGTCCCGGCTCGAGGAACTGCGCCTGGCCGCTACCGAGACAAACGCTGATGCGGCGCTGCGGCTTGGCTTCGCGGCGCAGGTAGTCGCCAGCCTGGGCCAGCTGGTCACCGAGCACCCGCTGCGGGAAGAGTCATGGCGGCTGCTCGCGCTGGCGTTGTACCAGTCCGGGCGCCAAGGGGACGCGCTGGCGGCGCTGCGGCGGGCGCGGGCCGGGCTGGCCGAAGAGCTCGGTGTCGATCCTGGCCCGCTGCTCCGCGAGTTGGAGGGTGACATTCTCGCGCAGGCGCCGCACCTGGCCGTTCCGGCGGTCGCGCCGTCTGCCGTCCTGGCAGCCGTCCTGGCAGCCGTCGCCGTCCCGGCGCGTGAGGATCAGGCGCTCCCGGCTGCGGCGCCCTATGTCGGCCGGGACGCTGAGCTGGCGCTGGCCCTGGACGCGGCGGCCGGGGCAGCCGCGGGCCGACCGCAGATCGTGCTGGTGACTGGTGATGCCGGGGCAGGCAAGACCGCCCTGAGCGACTGGGTAAGCGAGCGCCTTCGCGCCCTGGGCTGGACAGTGGCCGCCGGGCGGTGCCCCGAGCATGAGGGCGCGCCGGCGGCCTGGCCCTGGGCCGAAGCCCTGCGGCGCCTGGCCAGCGCCGCTCCGCCGGCCGAACCGCAGGCGCTGGCCGCGTTGCTGACCGACGCCGCGGCGCCTGGCGCGGATATGGCCGCTGCGAGGTTCAGCCTGCATCAGGCCGTGAGCCGGTACCTGGATACGGTCAGCCGCGCCACGCCGCTGCTGGTGATACTCGACGACCTGCACCGGGCCGATAGCGAGACGCTGGCCATCCTCGCCGACGTCGGAACGGGCCTGACCGGCAGCAGGTGCCTGATACTGGCCACCTACCGGCCCGCCGAGGCAGGCGAGCGGCTGTCTGACTGCCTGGCGGCACTGGCCCCGCGCCAGCCGGTCCGGGTTACGCTGCGCGGGCTGGACGCGACGGCAACGGGCGAGCTGATCGAGGCGACATGCGCCCGCGCTGTCAGCCAGGCGACCGCGCGGGCCATCGCCGAGCGCACCGGCGGCAACCCGTTCTTCGTCAAGGAGACCGCACGGCTGCTGGACTCCGAGGGCGAGGCAGCCGCGGTCACCGAGGTCCCCGCCGGGGTCCGCGAGGTGCTGCATCGCCGGATCGGCAGGCTCCCGGCCACCGCTCAGACGGTGCTCGGCCAGGCGGCGGTGATCGGTACCGAGACCGATGCCGACGTGCTCGGCGATGTGGCCGGCATCGGTGAGCAGACGCTGCTGGACGCCGTCGAGGCCGGGCTGCTCAGCGGACTGCTGACCGAGCCGGCCGCCGGCCGTATCAGGTTCACCCACGCCCTGGTCCGCGACACTCTCTATCAGAGCCTGTCCCGGCTGCGCCGCTCCCGGATACACGCACGAGCCGCCCGGGCGATCGAAAAACACCACCCCGGCCAGGTGGCCGCCCTTGCCTACCACTTCGCCGAGGCGGGCACCGACCCGGCCAGGGCGGCCTGGTACTGGGGGCTCGCCGCCGAGCAGGCCGGGCAGCGCTTCGCCTACCACGAGGCGGTCCGGATGTGGGAGCAGGCCCTCACGTGCTTCGATCGGATCATCGACGCCGCGGTGCGAGACCGGCTGGATGTGGTGCTGGGCCTGGTCAGCGCGCTGGCCCATACGGGTCAGGTAGCCCGCGCTCGTTCCCTGCGGAAGGAGGCTGTTCGTGCGGCGCTGCCGCTCGGCGACCCGGTCTTGGTCGCCCGGGTGGTCGCCGCGTTCGACGTACCCAGAGGCTGGTTCTCACACGAATACACCGCGACCGACGATGAGCTGGTCGCGACGGTCGAGCAGACGCTGGCCAGCCTGCCACCCGGCGACGGGCCGCTGCGCTGTCGCCTGCTCACCACGCTGGCCTTCGAACTGGAAGGCGCCGAGTCCGAGCGCGGCTACCAAGCCTCCGCCGACGCCGTGCAGATGGCCCGGCGGCTCGGCGACGCAGATGTGCTGACGATGGCCATCAGCGGACGCTATTTCCAGACCTACCGCCATGACGGGCTGGCTGAACGCCAGGCGCTGGGCGCGGAACTGCTCGCGCTGCCGGGCAAGCCGGTGACCGCTGAGGCCTTGGCTCATCTGGCGCTAATGGTGGCCAGCTGTGGCGCCGCCGACTTTGCCGTGGCGGACCGGCACGCAGACCAGGCCGCGTACATCGCCGCTCGCTACGACCTTCCGACAGTCGCCGCCGCGGCCAGCACCTACCGCGCGCTGCGGGCGGCGCTGAACGGCGACCTGACCGGTGCGGCGGAGCTCTACCAGCAAGCGGCAGCCGCGATTGACCGGCTCGGGCTGTGGTGGCTAGCGGCTGGGATGAGCGCCCTGGGCCGGTTCTCCCTGCTGGTCATGCAGGACCGGGTGGGCGAAATGGCCGGCGATCTGGAGCAGCTGTGCAGCATCCCCGGAGTAGATGTGATGTGGGCGGAGCCCTGCGCGCTCGCTCTCGCCGCCTCCGGCCGCGCCGCGCACGCTCGTGTGGCGGCCGGACGGCCACGCCCGGTCTCCAAGGATTTCCTCTGGCTGTTCAGGACCGGTATCCGCGGTCTGCTCGCCGTCGCCCTCGATGACCGTGAGCGCGCCGAGTCCGCCTACCAGGCACTGCTGCCTTTCGCCGCACAGCCGTCAGGGGCTGAGTCGGCCGCGCCCCTCTGGCCAGCGGCCCAGATTCTCGGCGATATCGCACGTTACCTCGGCCTTGCCGGGGCAGAAGGGCACTACCGGCACGCGCTCGCCATAGCCGAGCAGGCGCGTGTGCAGCCATGGCGTGAAGCCGCCACGAGGCGTCTGCGTGAGACCAGTTCCAGGCCGTAGTTCCCCTGCGCGATAGCACATCTGCCAGCCGCAAATGCTCGGTGATCTGATCCGTCCTGCGCTGCATCTGCCGGGGCGGCCGTGGTAATGGCCAGAGCGGCAAGTCACGCCGCAAGTTCGCGGCAAGGTTGTGGCTAGTTGGCCGGCTCAGGCTTGGGATGTGACGAGCACACGGCCGTTCCCGCTCAGAGAACAGACCACGGATCGGAAGTGAGCGCCGTGGGATGGGAAGATCACCTGCCGGGCGAGATCCTGCTGACCACCGTGGAGAAGGTCGCCGGGTACGCGCGGGCCCACTCGGTGTGGCCGGTGACCTTCGGCCTGGCCTGCTGCGCGATGGAGCTGTTCTCGACCTTCAGCCCGCGGCACGACCTGGCCCGGTTCGGGATGGAGCGGGCCTCGAACACCCCGCGCCAGGCCGACCTGATGATCGTGGCCGGCCGGGTGAGCCAGAAGATGGCGCCGGTGCTGCGGCAGATCTACGACCAGATGAGCGAGCCCAAGTGGGTGATCTCGATGGGCGTCTGCGCCTCCAGCGGCGGCATGTTCAACAACTACGCCATCGTGCAGGGCGTGGACCACATCGTGCCGGTGGACATCTACCTGCCGGGCTGCCCGCCGCGGCCGGAGATGCTGCTGGACTCGATCGTCAAGCTGCACGACAAGATCCAGAACATGAAGCTGGGCGTCAACCGGGAGCGCCAGATCGAGGAGCTTGAGCAGGCCCGGCTGCGGCAACTGCCGCTAGCACCGCGCACCGGCCCATGACCGCGGCCCCGGGCCGGCGCTGGCCAGCTTCGATGCCCAGCCTTATCGGACGGTGGCGCTCAAGGAGGACGTCGTCCCCCGCCGCGCGGACAAGGTGCTGTTCCGGCTGGCCCTCTCGACAGGAGTCATGGTGAGCACCATCAAAACCAAGATCCTCGGTGCGTACATTACGGCTATCCTGGCTGTCTTCGTCTGGGGTCCGCTGATCGCCCTGCACGGCTACCGCCAGTGGTGGGTGGTGATGTTCTACGCATCATTCGCCAGCTCTGCAATCGCCGGCAGCATCAGCCACTACCGCATCCTGCGGCGGAACAGGAAGAGCTGACCCCGCCACGGGCCACGCGCCGGAAGAGTGGCAAATGCGAGTTTCGCCGGTTAGAGCGCTTTGGAGACGCTAGCCTTCGGAGCCACGTTCGTATCGCCATGCTTCGGATGATCACCTAGCCACTGGCTGCCTCCCCTTAGCTCGGCGAGCATAATTGCGATCCTGCGCTGCTGCTGTGGGTGCACGTAGCCCTGGTCCAGTCCAGCCTGGCGGCCGGCCAGGCGTTCGGGACGCCGCTCTCGGCGGACGATAGTGATCGCTACGTCGCGGAGATGATGGTCGCGGCGAGCTCGCCGCGTGCC
This sequence comes from uncultured Actinomycetota bacterium, assembly GCA_963730265.1. GTDB lineage: Bacteria > Actinomycetota > Actinomycetes > Streptosporangiales > Streptosporangiaceae > DASUBV01. The sequence goes on along the minus strand of CAVSRG010000009.1, from coordinate 104,758 downwards.
CCGGCCCCTGATCCCCGCCAGCGTCGCGGAACTCGACCGGTATACCTGGCCGTCTTCTACGACAGCATCCGCGAACCAGGGCCGCTGACTATCACCGGCGACTACGCCTCCTCGGTCGCGCGCCGCTTCTTCGACCTGCGCAGTCCAGTAGCCGGCTACATCAGCGTCCCGCGGTCCTACGTGATCCTCCAGCGCATCAACCTGGGGACTGTTCGCGGTACTCGGCGAACTGTCCGCGACCGCCGACTGGCGCGCCGTGGCCGAGGAGATCTGGCCCTTCGTCCAGGGCCCGCCTTCCACGCCGATGGGACAAGCCGAGGCCGCATGGCGGGCGCAACGCCAGGCGATCGCGGCGTGACTGGCCTGAGCCGGACCCTGGATCCTCCGCGGCCTAGCAACTCTCGCAGCTGAACCAGTCCAGCCTACTATCCGTATTAGTAAGTGAACAGAACCGTAGCAGCCCGCGGGCAGGACACCAGGCCGCGGAGCCGTCGGCTGGCCCACTCGCCAAGCGAAGGAGACGCCCGTGACCACGACGACGCCAGGCGTTCAGCGCCGACCCGGCGGCCAGCCGCGACTGGCAGCTGGCAGCTGGCGGCTCGATCCGGCACTGTCGCATGCGTCGTTTGCTGCGCGGTTCGCGGGCCTGCCGTGCGAGGACGCCTTCCCCTGACCGGCGGGGTGCTGATCACCGAGCCGATCGAGGATTCAACAGCGCGGCTGATCGCCAGGACGAGCGCGGTCAGCACCGGGTCAACGGTGCTGGACCGGCTGCTGACCGGGCCCGGTTTCCTGGACGCCGGGTCCTTCCCGGAGATCAGCTTCCGGGCTGAGCGGCTGGTCTGGGTACCGGCCGGGTGGCGGGCCGTCGGCCGCCTGCAGCTCAAGAACGCTGAGCATGAGCTGGCCTGTCAGCTCGATCTGCAGGTCGGCGGCCCGCGGCCAGACGACCGGTCGGGGGCCGTGATCACCAGCAGCTGGGTAATCGACTCTGGATGGGTAACCAGCCAGTGGATCCCCGCACTTAGCCGTCGCATCGTGATGACGTGCTCATCTTCTCTCGAACCAGACATGTGACCGGCTGGGCGTCATGATTGGCCCGCCCCGTGCGGGCCGTAGCCTGCGACCGCCGCCCGGCGGGTTCGGGCGGATGCGCTGCTTCCTCCTAAGCCTGGACCGGGCCCCCGCCGCGCCGCGGTGCGCGCTGCAGCAGCCGGGCGAATAGTCCACGTCGGCCGCGAGCCTCGCGGCGTGGCCGCGCCAGGCATGCCGTGGACGCTGAGCATCGCCGTGAGCTGCGCGGTCGGATTCGGGCTCACGACGTGTTCTCGGGCGCCGCCGGGCGACGCCGTCCGCCTCAGCCGAGTGTGATTCAAGTCGCACTCGCCAGTCCCGCTGAACCGGCCGAATCTCCTATGCGTGTTAGTAGTTGAACACGACACTACCGTTCCCTCGAGGCACCAGGCCCGAAGGGGACGGCTGACAACAGGAGGACAGCAATGGTTGAGCGCATCGCCCGATGGCAGCCGGACCAGAGCGCGGCGGTGACCGCCCGCGCAATAGGCGCGCTGGCGCTGGTCGCGCTCGCGGTTATCCACGTGGTCGATCTGCCGGGCACGCTGGGCCCGACCCCGCTGGTCGGCATCGGATATCTCGGCATCATCTCTGGGGCGGTTCTGATCGGCGGGGTGTTGATCGCCCGGCCGCACTGGCTGGCCTGGACCGCCGCCGCCGCTGTGGCGGTCTCGGCGATGGGCGGATACCTGCTGACCCGCGCGCTGGGCGGGGGTTTCCTTGGCGATCACAGCGATGTGGGTAACTGGCGCTGCCCGCTGGGCATTGCCGCGCTCAGCGTGGAGTCGGTGATCATCCTGCTCGTCCTGCTCGTCGCGGCCGGCGCCTGGCAGGCCCGGATCCACGCCGCGCACCTGGCTACGAGCGCTCGTCCTGCCGTGCGGCGCGTGCCCGAGCACAGCAACGCCTGATGATCACGCACTGGCCGCCAGACCCCCGTTAGACCCTAGCCCGGCGTGCCGCCGGGCACCTGGAAGGAGCACCACGATGCGCACGTCCCAGCCCGGCCCCCCTGGCCAGGCAACCGCCCCGTGGCGACGGTGGCTGCTTCCGGCGGCCCTCGCAGCCGGCTTTCTAGCGCTGGCGACCCTACCGCGCGGCGCAGCCCCGGGCACGGCGCTGACCTATACGCGGTTCCTGGCCGATGTCGGCGCAGGGACGGTTCGCACGGTGACCATCGGCCCGGCGGGCCAGGTCACCGGCAGCCTGGCCGGCAGCCAGCCGTTCACGACCACCATCCCGGTCGCGCTCGGCGACAACGGCCTCGCCGGTGACCTGGCCGCCCACCACGTCCAGGTCACCGCCACCGCCGCCGCCACGTCCTCGTCTCTGCTGTCGGTGCTGATCGGGCTGCTGCCGCTGCTGCTGATCGGCGCCCTGCTCTATGTCGTCATCCGCAGCGCCCGCCGGCAGGCGGCGGGGGGCGTCGGTCGTCTGGGCGGGCTGGGCGGCGTGACCCTGGACCCCGCGCTGCGCCGGCCCGGCCGGTTCGACCGCGAGGTCACCGTCCCGCTGCCCAACCGGGCCGAGCGGCGCGCCATCCTAGCCGCCCACGCCCGCGGCAAGGCCTTTGCCCCCGACAGCGACTTCGACCAGGTCGCGGCGGCCACCCCCGGATTCTCCGGCGCGGACCTGGCCAACCTGGTCAACGAGGCCGCCGTCACCGCGGTCCGGGCCGGCCGCACCATGCTCACCGCCGCTGATTTTGCCAGTGCCCGCGACCGGGTGCTGCTCGGCACCCGGCGCACCAGCCCGCTGGCCCCCGGCGAGCTCGCCACGGTCGCCGTCCACGAGGCCGGCCACGCCCTGGTCGCTGCCTTGTCCCCGCACGCCGACCCGGTCAGCCGGGTCACCGTCCTGGGCGCCGGGCAGGCCCTCGGCTACACCGAGATGCTGCCCGCCGACGACCGGCGGCTGTACGGGGAAAGCTACCTGGCCGACACCCTCGCCGTCCGCCTCGGCGGCCGGGCCGCCGAGCGCCTGATCCGCGGCGAGGCCTCCACCGGCGCTTCCGACGACCTGGCCTCCGCCACGGCCCTGGCCACTCAGATGGTCCGCGAGTACGGGCTCAGCGACAAGCTCGGACCGGTCAGCTACACCGGGCCGCCCGGCGGGCACCCCGCCCTCGGCCAGCGGGGCTACTCCGAGCACACCCAGTGGCTCGTCGACCAGGAAGTCGCCGACCTGCTGACCAGCGCCGAAACCCGAGCGCGCGACCTGCTCACCGAGCACAAAGAGGCCCTCAACCAGCTCACCGCCGCGCTACTCGAGCAGGAGACTGTCAGCGGCGACCGGGTCCGCGCCCTCGCCCGGGCCGCCAGCCCCGCTCCCCTGCGGACCCGCACGCCCGCGTCCCTTCCGGTCGGCAGGCCCGCGTCCCTCCCGGCCGGATCCTCGCCCGCTCCCGCGCCCGCGATAAGCAGCCAGTCATGACCATGAGCCGGAGGACATCCGCAGGCCGGCTCCGTGATGCGCGCGCGGCGGGAGCGGTCATGTCCCGTTCACCGCGGCCCGCCGGACGGCCTGCGCGCGGCGCCGCCGATGCCGGGGCAGCCGGTCCCGGGCGCCGTCAGATGCGGCTGATCTTCTCCGCCCTGATGCTGGGCATGCTGCTCGCCGCGCACAGGCAATGGCCGAACCACATCGCGGCAGATGCGGGCGTTGCGAGGCTCAGCCGATGCGCTCGGCCAGCGAGACGATGATCCCTTCCGGCCCCCGGACGTAGGCCATCCGCCAGGCGCCTTCGTACTCGCCGATGCCACCGACCAGTCCATAGCCCTCGGCAGCTGCCCAGTCGACAGCCGCCTGCAGGTCGTGGACCTCGAAGGCCACGTTGCGCAATCCCAGCTCGTTGGCCATGGCGGCCGGTGAGCCCGGCACAGAGTCGGGCCGCACGAAGCTCGAGAGCTCCAGCCGTGTGCCATCGCCGGGCGGCTTCAGCATGACGATCTCGGTGCGGGAGCCGGGAATGCCGCAGACCGTGTCCAGGAACTCGCCCTCGACGAACGTCCTGCCCTCGACCTCCAGGCCCAGCGCCACGAAGAAGGCGGTCACGACGTCCAGATCTGCGACGGTGAGACCGACGTGATCGAAACGCCGTACATGTGACATAGGCCCGCCCGTTCCCCATCGCCGTATCGACCCGTGCATGCGCCACGAGAGGCGCTCTCAGTACCTCTCGCTGCGGGACCTCCGCGAACGCACGCTATCAGCGGCATGACCGAGCATTTCGACACCGCGGCGCTCGTGGGGCGCGGCTGAGGAGCCGGCACCGCGGTCACCGACCTGCATCGGCGACAGACAGGGTCGTCTGTGGCAGGCTGGCCGCAGCAGCCCGGGCGGGCCGCACGCGGTCAAAGGAGAGCGCCATGAGTGTGTACAGGGTCACCGAGATCATCGGGACAAGCAGCACTTCATGGGAGGACGCAGCAGCGGAGGCGATCAGGACCGCCGCCGGGACGCTGCGCGACCTGCGGGTGGCCGAGGTCGTCAAGCAGGATATTCACCTGGACGAGGGCGGGGCGATCACCTACCGCACCAAGCTTCAGCTCTCGTTCAAGTACGAACCCGAGCACTGATCCCAGGACAGCTGCTCCTCCAGCTGACAGCTAAGCGCGCCAGCTTCCAGGACCAAGCGCCAGCGCCATGCCTGGATGGCGCTTGCGTGCGCACCGTAAACACCCAGAGCACATGGCCGATCTGCGGCGGAAGCGGACGTTCGCGCCCAGCTCTAGCGATGCATAAAACATACGGCCTAGCCGCCTCTCTGCTAAGCCGTGATCGGATCGGCGACGCCGATGAGTCCTTGATAATCGCTCGCCGAGCCGCCGATCTGGCGTCTGCGCTGCTTCGGGACGCGGCTGGACGCTTCGCTCCGACTAGGGTGATCTGCGCGTCCGGTTGGGTGGCCGACGGTGGTGGCAGTGCCCGTTGATCTGCGAGGTGGATGCCGCACCGTGGGTGCTGTGTCAACAGCTCGGGCGAGGTGCGCTGGGCGGCGGCATGGTCGGGAACTTGGTGTCAGCCGGATCTGCAGGTTCGGGCCGCGCCCCGGCCGGCGGTTCGGCCCGGGCGCGGCCTGGGTTAGCTGACGAAGCGGCTGATGAAGGCCAGGGAGATGTCGCAGACGTCGCGCCAGCCGCTGTCGATGACGAGTCCGTGGCCGCGCCCCGGGATCAGGACGGTCTCGGTCACGCCGGGGTTGCGGCTCTGCTGCTTGTAGATGGCGTTGGCGATGGCCGGGGGTGCGGTGTTGTCCTTCTCGCCGGAGATGATCAGCATCGGCCCGCGGCCGGGGTTCTTGCTGTCGGCCCTGGCCTCGGTGAAAGGGTTCACGTTGGCGGTGGCCGCCTGGAACAGGGGGGTGCCGGAGGCGGGGACGGCGAAGGTCTCATACAGTTCCCTGGCTTCTTCCTCGCTGACGGCGTTGGCGAAGGCGTAGCGGAACTGGTCGTAGGTCAGGGGCACGGCTCGGTGGTGGTTGGCCGGGTTACCCAGGACCGGCGAGGCGGCCCGGAGTGCGGAGATGGGCAGGGGCAGCACTCCGCGCATGGGCGCGGAGTCGATCGCGACCGTGGCCGCTGACAGGCCGCGGCAGGCGACCATCTGCGCGAGCAGGCCGCCGAAGGAGTGCCCGATGACCGCCGGCTTGTTCTCCAGCTTCCCGATGACGTCTGCGCAGTGGTCGGCGACCTGACCGACTGTCTTGCGGGCGAAGACCTCCGGGTGCTCGTTCGCCTCGCCGACAGTGTCGGGGTCATCGGGCCACGACGGGGTGAGCGGGACGTAGCCGGCTTCCTCGAAGACGGTGGCCCACCGGTCCCAGCTGCTGGGCAGCAGCCACAGGCCGTGCACGAAGACGACCGGCGGGAGGCCTGACGCGTTCGCCTTGCTGATCTGGTCTTGTTCGCGTCCGGTGATGACTGGCATGACGTTTCGCTCTCCTGGTCTGCGGCCGGGGCTCATCCCCGGCACGTGAGTCCAGTGTCTCGCCGCCGGTCTTCCGTCGAATCCTGAGAACCTCGTAGTCACGCGTCCCGGCGAGGCTCCGGCCGGAAGGGGATACCCGTCAGCGGCTGTCCTCGCCGGAGACGGGCGGAACCGGATCCGGAGCCTCGCGGCCGGATATCGCGAGCCGCGGCGACGCGTAACCTTGGCCCGTGGCGCTCATGGATCGCCTGGACGAGCGACAGGCCCTGGACTGGGTACTGGATGCCGCTCGCCGCGGGCTGAGCGCCGCGCTGGTGGTGCGTGGTGAGCCGGGCATGGGCAAGACCTCGCTTCTGGGCTACGCCGCGGACTCGGCGGCGGGGTTCCGGGTAGTCCGCATTGCCGGCGTCGAGTCGGAGCAGGAGTTCGGTTACGCCGGGCTGCACAGGCTGCTGGTCTCTTTCCTCCCGGCGATGGCCGGGTTGCCGCAGCGGCAGCGCAACGCGCTGGGCTGTGCCTTCGGCCTGATCGACGGCACGCCCGCAGACCGCTTCGGCGCTGGCCTGGCCGCGCTCTCCCTCCTGGCCGATGCGGCGGCCAGCGTGCCGCTGCTCTGCGTGGTCGACGACGCACAGTGGCTTGACCAGGAGTCCCTCGAGGTACTCGCCATGGTGGGACGGCGGGTGCACGCCGAGCGGATCGCGCTGCTATTCGGAACCCGTGATGGCGCCGGCGGCCCGGTACTGCTAGAGGACATTCCGGACATCTGTGTCGGCGGCCTTCCCGAACACGACGCCCTCGAGCTGCTCGGATCATCGGTGGACGGGCCACTCGATCCCCAGCTGGCCAGGCGGATCGTGACGGAAACGCAAGGGTGCCCGCTGGCGATCATCGAGCTCGCCGGCGAGCTGACCGCGGCTGAGCTGTCGGGCGCGGGCCTGCTGCCCGGGCCGCTGCCGCTCAGCGGGCGCCTCGAAGCGCATTTCCTGCGCCAGATCCGGGCCCTCCCGGCCGGCACCCAGAACCTGCTGCTGGTCATCGCCGCTGAACCTTCCGGTGACCCGCGGCTGATCACCAGAACGGCGGCCCGGCTCGGAAGCCCCCCGGCCGCCGCCGGGCCTGCGCAAGACGACGGGGTGATCATGATGTACCCCGAGGCGCGGTTCCGCCATCCGCTCATCCGGTCCGCGGTATACGGCGGGGCGTCCCCGGCAGACCGCCGGCGCGCCCACCAGATGCTCGCGGCCGAAATGGATCCCCACGGGGACGCCGACCGCCGGGCATGGCACCTCGCCGCAGCGGCGACCGGCCCGGACGAGGCCGTCGCAGCACAGCTCGACCGCGCCGCCGGCCGCGCCCGGGCCCGCGGCGGATACTCGGCAGCGGGCGCCCTGCTGGCCCGGGCAGCCCAGCTGACCCGCGACGAAGGCCGCTGGGCGGAGCGAGTCCTGGCCGCCGCGCATGCTCATCTGGCCGCAGGCGCACCTGCCAGGGCCAGGCTGCTGCTCGAGCAGGCGGCGCAGATCAGCGACCCGTTTCAGCGGGCGAGGATGCGGCGGCTGCAGGGCCTGATCCGGTACGCCCTGGGACAGGCTCCGGGCACACCGTCGATCCTGGTGGGCGCCGCACGCGCACTCCAGCCGTTCGACGCCCGCCTCGCCCGCGTCACCATGCTCGAGGCGCTCGAGGCCGCGCGCGTGACCGGCCGGCTCACCGCGGCCGGCGACAGTGATCACGACATCTGCCGGGCGGCGCGAGCGATGCCGCTTCCGCCCGGATCCCAGCCGGGCGTCGCCGACCTGCTCCTCGACGGGGCCGCCGCGCTTGTCCTCGACGGTCACGCGGCCGCTGTCCCGGTCCTCGGCCGCGCTATCGCCGGGCTGCTCGCAGACCAGTCCGACTCCGCAGATGCGCTGCTACGGCTCGGAATCGGGTGCTGGGCCGCCGGAGCGGTCGGCGACGACACTTCACTACACGAGCTGGCTACCCGGCTGGAGCATCACGCGCGTGAGACAGGAGCCCTCGGCGCGCTGTCCACCGGGCTCTTGTTCCTCGCCATGTCCGAGCTGTTCGACGGCTCGCTGGCGGCCGTCCGGGCGCGCTTCGCCGAGCGAGCCGAGATCATGGCCGCCGTCGGGCGGCCCTCCGATGTGGGAGAGCTCGTCGTGCTCGCATGGCAAGGGCGCGAAACCCAGGCGCGAGCCGCCGCGGCGGTGGTCACGCGCTATGCGACCGAGCACGGTCACGGCTGGATGCTCGCCTACGTCGACTACGCACTCGCCGTGCTGGAGCTGGGCCTGGGCAACTACCGGGCAGCCCTGCCCAGCGACCCCGGGAACTTCCGGGACAACCCCTTCATCGGCATCGTCGGCTTCCCGGACCTGATCGAGGCTGCAGCCCGATGCGGCGAGCGCGATGCGGCGGCCGAGGCCACGGCCGAGTTCGCAGCCCGCGCGCTCCCCAACGGCACTGCGATCGCGCTAGGCCTGCTGGCCTTGTCGAGAGCGCTGCTGGCCGACGATGCCGATGCCGGGGATCTCTACCAGGAGGCCATCGAGCAACTGTCGCGCTGCCGGGGGAACCTGCGAAAGGCACGGGCGCACCTGCTCTACGGCGAGTGGCTGCGCCGCCAGAAGCGGCGACTCGACGCCCGCACCCAGCTGCACGCCGCCCATGAGATGTTCCTGCGGATGGGAGCCGACGCCTTCGCCGAGCGCGCCCGCGTCGAACTCGCAGCGACCGGCGAGCGCGCCCGAAAGCGACGCGACGAGACCCGCGGCGACCTCACCCCCCGGGAAGCGCAGATCGCGCTCCTGGCCTCCCAGGGCGCCACCAACGCCGAGATCGCCGGACGGCTGTTCCTCAGCGCGAGCACGGTCGACTACCACCTCCGCAAGATCTTCCGGAAGCTCGACGTGACATCACGACGCCAGCTCGCCCAAGCACTGCCGGGGTAGACACGGCGCCTGCCCTCCGCCGGGCATCCCGCCTGCGGCAAGATCGCAGCCCGCATCACCTGTCACCAGCTCGCTGACCGGCAGCACAGCCCGCGCCACAGTGACCCCGGATAACACGTTCGAGGCTACCGCCCAAGCCGCCCGCGCCAGCTGAGCCCGGACGCACCGAACCAGATGATCTGTGCACGTCACTGCGCCGACGCCCGAGCCATGGAACCCCACAGATTCGGCGATCTGGACTTATCGCAGTCCGCTGCAGAAGGTGTCACCGCTCACGTTCCGTTACGTCGGCCCTGCGGGCCGTGCCAAAGACCTACCCCGGCAAGGTACCTAGGGCGTCGATCTGTGAGTCGGGGCGCCAGGGTCCCCATGCCATGCGGGTCCGCGTGAGATCCAGAGAACTCGGAGGGCCACGAACTCCTCCTTATTTGGGACAGGCCACGCTGAAGGGGCTGGTTGGTTCGGAGCTTCGACAATGGGTCCGGAGGGGACGCAGGCAGGGTCCGCCGGCTGCCGTTTTGGCCAGTACGCCAGCTAAAGGCGGCCGTGCCGGCGCATGCTTACCTCTGCTGTCGCGTCGAGCGGGCCGTCGGCGAGCGCGTCGGGTCTGCTGTGAACCCATCGGGCTTCCTGCTGGGTCAGGGGGCTGAGTTTCCGGTCGGCGACCCAGGTCAGCGTGGCGTTGGCCCGCTCGTCGGTCAGGTGGCGGGCGAGGAACTGCAGTGCTAGCAGCAGTTCCGATTCGGGTAGCTGCCCGGTCGCGCGTCGCCGCCGCAAGATCACCCGGACGCGGTCGCAGACCGGGCCGATCGCTTGCTGGGTGCCGTGCCGGGCGATGGCCGCCATGGCGTGCCACTTCGCTGCCGGGGACCGGTCGGTGAGCGCGTGCAGGAAGATGGCCAGCTCCGGCGGTCCCCCGATCCCGGACAGCGCGTAGATCGCCGCGCACTTGACGTCCTCTTTGGGATGGTGAATCTGGACGGTTAGCGCCGGGATGGCCGCGCGGGTGCCGCACTCGCCCAGTGCCGCGCTGGCGTAAATCCGGTCATAGTCATCCGCCGGGCTGGCCAGGCTGGGCCCGGCGCGGGCGGCGGGCACGGCCTGGGTCCGGCCTCCCGTCGGTGGTGATCAGCCGGCACGGTGGTCGCGTCCCGGAGCGGGCTGCCGCAGCTGGCGCCGGTCGCGGCCTTGACAGAGGGATATCGTTAATCGTTATTATCGAAGAACGATATGATGCCGGGTTGCCGGCTCTGCTACCAGGAGGATCGGGATGATCAGATACACAGGCTTAACGGTCGTCGCGCTCGTCGTCATTGCGGCAGTCGCCTGGTCGTGGGTGCGAGATCTGCGCCGGGGCCGCAGCCTGACCCATCCGCTGGCGCCGGTCGCCGGCCTCTACGGCCGGGCGCTGGTGCTGTACGTGGCAGCCTCGGCGTACTGGCTGTCGCGCGGGTTCGCCTCGGGCGGCAGCCGCCGCGGCTCCGCCTGCGTGGACACTGGCTTCCCGGCTGGCGGAGGAGCCGGCCCGGGTCATGCAGCGCGGGCCGGAGCCTTGCTCAGCACCGCCGGGAACATTCAGGCCTGCGCGCTGCATCCGGGTGCCGCGCAGTGGGCGCTGTTCTTGCTCACCAAGATCCCCGACGTCGCGCTGTGGGGCTTGCTGCTGCTGCTTGTCTGGCGGCTCGTCAGCCGGGCCGACCGGACCGGGCCGTTTACGGTACAAACCGCCGCCGTCATGCGGCAGCTCGGCTGGGCGGTCGTCGGCGGCAGCCTGATTGCCGGAGCCCTCGGCGCGCTCGGCGCCGACCTGCTCACCAGAATGCTGATGACCCCAGCCACCTATTCCGGCCCCGGCGTCGCCGTCGATGTGCTGATCTACGCTCCGCTCAGGGCGCTGCTGCCGGTGCCAGCCCTGGCCGGAGCGGCGCTGCTGACATTCGCCCGGATCACCCAGGCGGGCGCGGTCATGGACGAAGAGATCAAGGCCACTGTGTGATGGCGGATGCGGCGCGCGGCTCAGCCAGCTCACCCAGGCAGCGCGCCGATCCCGGGGCCATAGCGATTCGCCTCGACGAGCTGCTCAGCCAGCGCGGCATGACGCTGACCCAGCTGTCGGAACGCGTCGGGATCACCGTCGTGAACCTGTCCATCCTAAAGAACGGCCGGGCGAAGGCGATCAGGTTCAGCACTCTGACCGCGCTGTGCGCGGAGCTGGGCTGCCAGCCCGGCGATCTGCTGTCCTACCAGCCTGAGCTGGTTCTGCACGGCGACCCAGACGACACCTGACGCCGGGCATGACGCAGCTCCCGCTATCAGCGAGGTCCGCGCAGGAGCCAGGCCTGGCCGGGGTTGCCGCCAGCCGGCGGGACTGCGGTTCACCTTGCTAACTGAGCGCCAGGCCAGAAGGGATCAGCTGCCCTGTCATGCGTGCTCCCGTGCCCGCGCGCAGGAATGGCTCCTCATTCTGGAATCTCTTGGCGCGCGGCCAGCCCGGGAGAAGATGCGAGAAAGACCAGCGCGTCGTCAGCTATGGCGTGCCGTCTCCCCCGGCTGCCAGGCCCGGGGCTTTGCCGAGTGCCTCACGCGCGGCTCGCTCAGGCGCTGGCCCCAGACCCCTGCCTGCACATGCGGGTGGTGCGGCAACCAGGGCCAGGTCACCGGCCAGGCCGACGCCATCCAGGCGCTGACGCGGGCTAGCCCTGCCCGGCGACCCTCACCGACAATGCTGCCCGTAAGCCCGGCGAGCACAGCAGGCGACCGGCACCGGCGATCAAGCGCGCTCATCGCCGCCGTTCTGAATGGCTTACTCGCGCCAGCCGGCTGCAGTGGCGGCCGCGCAGTGCGGGGCGATCTGTGCTGCTGCGTCGGATGACCTCAGTGCGACACTGAGGCTGAGTTCTGCCACGAGCCGCGGCCGTGCGGGAAGGACCCGGACGCATTGGGAACCTGGAGGCTGAGGTCCGCGGGCGCAGGCGCTCGGGAGCCCTGCCAGGTTTACAGCACGTCGCTATGCGGGCCGGGCCGGGGCCTGCCCCCGACACGCGCCGGGCCGCGCGCGATGGGGCGCGGGTCCGCCGCGGAAGTAGTGTGGGGGAATGCGCGGCCCCGCGGGCTGAGCAGGGTATGGAGGACACGTGAGCAGCGACCTGGCGGCGATCGCCGGCGTTGAGGTGCCCACGCGGCTGGCGGCCGTGCGCCTGGGTCCCGGCCTGGAGGACGGCGTCGAGCTCGGGCCGCTGGTCAACGCCGCAACGCGAGACAAGGTGGCGCGCCTGGTAACGTCCGCGGCGGACGACGGCGGCCGCGTGGTCCCGGGCAGCGAGGCGCCCGGGCGGCCCGGTTACTTCTACCCGGCCACCGTGCTAAACGACGTCCCGGCCAGCGCCGGCATCCTGCACCACGAGATCTTCGGCCCGGTCGCGCCCATCGTCCGGTTCGCGCGCGCTGACGAGGCCATCGCGCTGGCCAACGGCACCGAGTACGGCCTCGTCTCCTATCTCTACAGCGCTGACCTGCGGCGGGCGCTGCAGGGGGCGGAGGCCCTGGAGGCCGGGATGGTCGGCATCAACCGCGGTGTGGTGTCCGACCCGGCCGCGCCGTTCGGGGGCGTGAAGCAGTCCGGGATCGGCCGTGAGGGCGGCCATGACGGGCTGCTGGAGTTCACGGAGACCAAGTACGTCGCGGTTGACTGGTGAGGACCTGATCGCGTGGACAGGCGGATATTCGGGCTTGAGAACGAGTACGGCGTTACCTGCACGTTCCGGGGGCAGCGGCGCCTGTCGCCGGACGAGGTGGCCAGGTACCTGTTCCGGCGGGTGGTGTCCTGGGGCCGCAGCAGCAACGTGTTCCTGCGCAACGGCGCCCGGCTGTACCTGGACGTGGGCAGCCACCCGGAGTACGCCACGCCGGAGTGCGACAGCCCGGTCGACCTGGTGACGCACGACAAGGCGGGCGAGCGGATCCTGGAGGGCCTGCTGGTCGACGCCGACCGGCGGCTGCGCGAGGAGGGCATCGCCGGGGACATCTACCTGTTCAAGAACAACACCGACTCGGCCGGCAACTCCTACGGCTGCCACGAGAACTACAGCGTCGGCCGGCACGGCGAGTTCGGGCGGCTGGCCGACGCGCTGATCCCGTTCCTGGTCACCCGGCAGATCATCTGCGGCGCGGGCAAGGTACTGCAGACGCCCCGCGGCGCGGTCTACTGCGTCAGCCAGCGGGCCGAGCACATCTGGGAGGGCGTCTCCTCGGCGACGACCCGGTCGCGCCCGATCATCAACACCCGCGACGAGCCGCACGCCGACGCCGAGCGGTTCCGGCGGCTGCACGTGATCGTCGGCGACTCGAACATGAGCGAGACCACCATGCTGCTGAAGGTCGGGGCGGCCGACCTGGTGCTGCGCATGGTGGAGGCCGGCACGGTCATGCGCGACCTGACCCTGGAGAACCCGGTCCGGGCCATCCGCGACGTCAGCCACGACATGACCGGGCGGCGCAAGATCCGGCTGGCCAACGGCCGCGAGGTCAGCGCGCTGGAGATCCAGCAGGAGTACCTGAACAAGGCGACCGAGTTCACCGACCGCCGGGGCGCGGACGCGATCACCAGCCGGGTCCTCGACCTGTGGCGGCGGACGCTGAGCGCTGTCGAGAGCGGCGACCTGGGCAAGATCGGCCGTGAGATCGACTGGGTCATCAAGTACCAGCTCATCGAGCGGTACCGGGCCAAGCATGACCTGTCGCTGTCCTCGCCGCGGGTGGCCCAGCTGGACCTGGCCTATCACGACGTGCACCGCGGGCGCGGCCTGTACTACCTGCTGCAGAAGAGCGGCGCGGTCGAGCGGGTGTGCCGGGACCTGGAGATCTTCGAGGCCAAGTCGGTGCCGCCGCAGACCACCCGGGCGCGGCTGCGCGGCGAGTTCATCCGCCGGGCCCAGGAGCGGCGCCGTGACTTCACGGTGGACTGGGTGCACCTGAAGCTGAACGACCAGGCCCAGCGGACCGTGCTGTGCAAGGACCCGTTCCGGTCGGTGGACGAGCGGGTCGAGAAGCTGATCGCCGGCATGTAGGCCCCGTCACCGATCGCGCCCCTGGCGTAACGCTAGCGTTGCTAGCATCGGTGCCGGGCCGGGAAACCGGGAGCCGGGGGCAGTTCGGTGCTGGGGGCGGGGGACTGGTCCGCGCGGGTGCGGGTCGCCCGGCGCCTGCTGGCGCAGGCCTGGCTGCCGACGCCCGCCGGCTGGCTCGCGTTCCGGACGCCCTCGTTACCGCTGCCGCTGCCCCGGCCGCGGCTGCCCCGGCTGCGGGCGGCGTCGCTGCGGCGGCCCCCGTTCCGGATCGCGCGGGTCCGGCCCGCCGCCCCCGAAGCTGCCCGACCCTGAGCCGATCGGATGAGAAGCCTTCTTGGACGAATCCCCGCACGGCGCGGGAATGGTAGGCGTGGATACGGCATCCGTCGTGATCATCGATCCCGGCTACCTGAGCGATGCGGCACGCGGCGAGGTAGCCGCGTGGATTCGGCGCGGGCTAGCCGCGTACACCTCCATAGGCGGGGGTGACGGGCTGTATGAGGTAGAGCCCACCGAAGAGGGCTTGCGCGCCTACTAGCCTCCACAGACGTGAAGGGTCCGAACGAGTGTAGGCGTTCGGGCCCTTCGTCATGTTTCCCCTGGTCAAAGCACCTTGGTTCGCAGTGTCCAGGTAGTTGATGCCGTGCTCCAGCGCCCGGTCCGTCAGGGCGTGCGCCCCGGGCAGGTTCTCCGGCGCCGCGGCCTTCAGCGCCCCCAGGCCGATCCGGCTCACGGTCAGGCCGCGGGTTTAACGCTGCGACTCGAAAATCATCATCGACTCGGCGGGCACGGTGACGGACGGCGAGGCCGTTGTAGTGCCCTGGACGATGGTGGAGTTGGTGGCGTTCTGGTCACCTGCGCTGTAAGTCCAGGTGTTTAGCTGACCCGACAGCGGCACACCGGGGTGGTAACGCACAGTCTCTGCCGTGCTGGTGCTGGTGTTGATGAACGCGACCGCCGCCCGGCCATCGGGCAGCAGCGACTGGTACGCGAGCACGTCCGCCGGGTCGGAGGTCGGCATGCTGGCCAGCAGCGCGTGCGGCTGCGCCAGCATCGACGCCAGCACGTACCCGTAGTACGGCGTCTCCGGCACGGGCGGCGAGCCCGAGGTGAACATGCCGTAGTCCGGGTTCGCGCACGTCGCGCCGGTGTTGCCGTAGTTGTTCATGTCCCACCAGCTCACGCTGCGCGCCCCGGCCGCCAGCCAGGACAGCACGTCCCCGGCGGCGAATAGCGCCCCGGCTGGCGTGCAGACGGTGGTGGTTTCGTTGTTAGAGACGCCGCTCTCCCCGACTACGACCGCGGCCCGCGGGTTATAGGCGTCAAGTTCCCCGCGGATCTGCCGGTACAGCCCGGGTACCGCCATCAGCGATTGCAGGACCTGCTGGTCAGTCGGGTTGCTCCCGCCGGTGGCTCCGCCGAAGGAGAACGGGTAGTAGTGCGCGTCCACGAAGCTGACGTACCGGCCGTCCCGGCCGAGGACCGTGTCGTTCCATTCCTGGTTGTCGGGGACGGCCGCGCCGGTCACGGCGCTGCCGAACGCCCATGGTACGCCGATCCGCGCCGCCGGCCCCGCAGCCTTCATGGCCCGCAGGAACGGAAGCGCATTAACAGCGTAGGACGTGGCCAGTGTCTGGGTTCCTGCCGCGTTGCCCTGGGTGACCTGGGGGCAGGTTGGGTTCTCGAAGACTCCGTTCACCGTGGTGTAGGTGTTCGGGGTGTAGCCCTGGTAGTTCTCGGGGGGCTGGGCCAGCCAGTTATTGACCTCCCAGCACCCGTAGTTCTCGTTGCCGACCTCCCACAGCGCCACGCTGTCGCCCGGCGTGGTCTCGGAGTGGGTGACCCACGCCGCCGCCTCCGCCGGCGTGCCCGAGCCGTAGTTCACGGTCACGAAGCTCTGCGCGCCGACCGCCTTGGCCTGGGCGGAGAACTGATCGAAGCCGAGCGAGTCGGACGTCGCGCAGCCCGTGCTGGTCACTACGAACGAGGCCGTCGGGTCATCGGGCAGGCAGTTCTGGATGTTGGAGTTGGTCTGCCAGTCGTAATAGTCGGCGTAGGACCCGCCGCCGTAGCGGAGCAGGCCGATGCCGGCCGCCTCCAGCAGCGGCTGGATCGTGTTCACGCCGCCGTCCGCCGAGGTATCGGCCGCGTAGATGTAGTCCCAGGGCGCCGTGTTCAGTCCGAGGGCCAGCGGTGACACCGGGTGGAACTGCGGGCCCGGCCGGCTCCCGGCGCTAGCCGCGGTGGCAGGCGCGACCGCCATCAGCACGGCCACTCCCGCGCATGCGGCGGCTCTGGCGGCGCGTCGCCTGCCTTTCGCTGTTCTCCCTGGCGGTTGTGTGATCTTCTCAAGCGCTCGCATCATGGCTGCTCCCTTGATCGGATTAACGCACCAGCTGACACTTATTTACTTACCCGGTTTAGTAACAGAATTCAAGGCATATCCGACTAGGTTTACCAAGGGATAGCCATTAATTCTGGCGCGTGCTGCCGTAATGCCGACGCAGGCCGGCCTACAGCCGGATGGCCGGGACCGCTACCCCGATCGCCTCGAAGATTCCCTGGCCGGACCGCAGTGCTTTCGAGGTTCGTCGCAGCAGGTCGACGTCTACCGCAGCGCACCGGCAGGTGCTGATCCCCATGTCCAGTAGCTGCTCCTCAACGCGCCGCCGGAAGCCGCCCGACGGCTCGGTGAGCAGGCTGCCGGTGAATGTGGCCGTGATCGGTGCCGACAGGCCTGCGCTGGCCAGCGCGGCGCGGCAGATTCCGGTGAGGCGGGCGGACGCCTGGGACAGGATCTCGCCGGCCACTACGTCGCCCGCTTGATCTGCGGCGAAAACGTCACGGGCAAACTCCGCGACGGACCGCTTCGGGTTGGCCGATCCGTAGACGAACCGGTCAATCTCGACGCCGCCGGTACGCCGCTCTGCGCGTTCCGTGAGCGCGGTCGCCGGGCCCCGGTCTTCTCGGCGGGCAATGACGGCCCGCAGCGCGTGGCGCCCGATGTCGTAAGCGCCGCCGTCGTCTCCGAGCAGGTACTCGTGGGCGCCTGCCCGGCTTATGGCGCCAAACCCCCTGCGGGCCGCGACTCCCGAGCCTGTTCCGGCGATGACCACCAGCTGATCGCAGTCGGCGGCCTCGGCGAAGAACAGGGGCACGACATCGTTGGTCAGGTAAGTGCGGCCGGGCGGCCGCACCGACGCCGGCAGGCTCCTGGTCATGGTCTCGGCCAGCTCGTTGAGGTATGTCACGGTGCAGGCCGCGCCAAGGGCGAACAGGGCATTGTCGATGTCAGTAAACCGGCCTGCCGTCCGGGCGACGGCTGCTAGCACTGAGCGCTGAGATTCCTCCGACCCGCCGATCCGGTTGAGGGAGGGCAGCCACTCTTCTGCGCGCAGTTCCTTGCCGTCGGCCACCATCACCCAGGTATGCGACCCGCCGCCTTCCACAAGCAGGGACTTGGCCTCCGGCTTCATCCGCGCCTCGTCCCGCCGGCCAGGTCTCTCGCGGGCAGGCCCGGCATGTACATGGTGCGCGCCCCCGGCTAGTTGCCTGCTCCTGCGTAGAGCCAGCATCGGGCCTCGTGGTCGGGTCCCGTCTCGACCTGCGGCGGATCGGCTGCGCAGGTCTCCATCGCGTGCGGGCACCGGGAGCGGAACCGGCAGCCCTGATCGAGCGCCGCCTCGTGCAGCTCACCGCCGCGCACGGCCCGGGCGGACTGCCGCCCCCGACGCGCCTCGGCAAGCGCCTGGCGCGACGCCGTCGGGTCGGGCGCGGCGCTGGCCAGCACCTGCGTGTAGGGGTGGGCCGGGTTCAGGATGACCTCGTCGCTCGGGCCGCGCTCCACCATGACCCCGCGGTACATCACCATGATCTCGGCCGAGAAGTGCCGCGCGGTCGCCAGGTCGTGCGTAACGTACAGCATGGCCAGGTTCCGGTCGCGCTTGAGCCGGTCCAGCAGGTTGAGGATTTCCAGCCGGATCGACACGTCGAGCATGGACACGGGCTCATCGGCCAGCAGGACGTTGGGCTCGGTGGCCAGCGCCCGGGCGATGGCGACGCGCTGGCGCTGACCGCCGGACAGCTCGTGCGGGTGCTTGGCCGCTATCTCCTGCGGCGGGGTCAGGTTGACCGACCGGAGCAGATCATGAACCGCGCGCTCCAGCGCCGCGCCGCGTAGCTGTCCTGACCGCAGCAGCAGCGGCCGGGCCAGGTGATGGGCGACCGTGTGCATCGGGTTGAGCGAGGCAAACGGGTCCTGGAAGATGAGCTGCACCTGGTGCCGGTAGGACCGCAGCGCCCGGCCGTGCCGGCCGGCAGGCCGACCGTCCAGCCGGATCTGGCCAGACGTCGGCCGCAGCAGCTGCGCTACCGCCCGGACCACCGTCGACTTGCCGCTGCCGCTCTCTCCCACCAGCGCCAGCGTCTGGCCAGCATGCAGGCTGAACGACAGGTCATCCACGGCTGTGAGCCGCGCGGCGCCGCGCTGGCCGAACTCCACGGTGAGGTTCTCGACCTCCAGGACGCTCACGCGTCGCCGCCGACCCGGTCGGCGGGTACCGTCCGGGCATCGCTGAGCTCGGGCGGCGGCCCGCCGGGACGGTACGCGGGGTCGTGCAGGTGGCAGGCGACCTGCCAGCCGGCCGGCCGCCCCGGGACGTCCGGCCAGGCCGGCGGCGGGCCGGAGCGCGGGGCGGACGGCGGCGCACGGATCGAACCGGAAGTCGCAGCGCGGCTCGAATGGGCAGCCGCCGAAGACGGTGCGCAGGTCAGGCGGATTGCCGGGCACGCCGCGGAGTTCCTGCCGGGCGCCGCGCAGGTCCGGGAACGAGCGAAGCAGGCCAAAGGTGTAGGGGTGGGCGGGGGCGGACCCGGACAACTCAGTCGGCGCGGACTCGATCACCTCGCCTGCGTACATGACCAGCAGCCGGTCGCTGACCTCGAGCAGCAGCGACAGGTCATGGGTGATGAAGATGACGCTGAACCCGAGTTCCTCGCGCAGCCGCTCGATCTCGTCGAGGATCTCCCGCTGGACCACAACATCCAGGGCCGTCGTCGGCTCGTCCATGATGATGATCTCCGGCTCCAGCGCGAGGGCCATCGCGATCATGGCCCGCTGCCGCATGCCGCCGGACAGCTCGTGCGCGAAGCTGCGGATCCGGGCCGGGGCTATCCCGACCATGTCCAGCAGGTCCCGGGACCGCCGGTCGCGGGCCTCGCGATCCAGCTGAGGCCGGTGCGCGTCGAAGATGTCGTTGAACTGCCGGGCCAGGGTGGTGACCGGGTTGAGGGCGTTCATCGCACTCTGGAAGACCATCGCGACCTTATTCCAGCGGAACTCGCGAAGGCTCTGGTCGGCGAGCCCCAGCACGTCGACGGGGGGCCCGTCGGCCGGGTAGAAGGTGATGGACCCGCGGGTCTGGCGGGCGGGCGGCTTCAGCATCCGGGTCAGCGCGTACGCCAGCGTGGACTTGCCGCAGCCGCTCTCGCCGGCGATGCCGAGCACTTCGCCGCGGCGCAGTTCCAGGGTGACGTCGCGCACCGCGCGCGTGGGCCGCCGCGCCTCGTACTCGACGCAGATGTTCTCGGCCCGCAGGACCACGTCCGCGCCGCTCATGCCGAGCTCCCGGGCCCGCGCGCCCGGCCGGGCCGGGCCGGGCGGTAGACCCGCAGCCGCGGATTGAGAACCTCGTCCAGGCTGAAGTTGATCAGCGCCAGCCCCATGCCCAGCAGCGCGATGCACAAGCCAGGCGGGATGAACCACCACCAGGCCCCGACCGACAGTGCCTCGTCGTTGTAGGCGATGTTGATCATGTTCCCCCAGGTCAGCAGGGTCGGGTCACCGAGGCCGATGAACGCGAGAGCCGCCTGGGTGAGGATCGCGAAGATCATCGCGAAGATGAAATTGGACACGATGATCGGCAGCTCGTTGGGCAGGATCTCGACGAACACGATCCGCCAGGCCCGCTCGCCGGACGCACGGGCGGCGAGCACGTACTCGCGGTTGCGCACCGACAGGGTCTGCGCGCGCAGCACCCGGGCGGCCGCGGCCCAGCTCGTCAGCGCGATGATGATGATCAGCGGGAGCAGCCCGCGGGCCTTCACGTCGGCCAGGATCACGATGACCAGCGGCAGGGTGGGGATCACCAGCACGACATTGGACGCCAGGTTCAGCACCTCGTCGATGACTCCGCCCGCGTACCCGCCGCTGATGCCCACGATGACCGAGACCAGGGTGGCCAGCAGCCCGGCCCCCACGCCGATCTCCAGCGAGGCCCGCGCGCTGACCACCAGCTGGGCGAAGACGTCCTGGCCGATCTGCGTCGTGCCGAGCCAGTGGCTGAGCGACGGCGGCGCGAGCTCGGTGTGGCTCAGCTGGTTCGGGTTGCCGACGAAGAACGGCCCGATGATCCCCAGGAGAGCGAAGAACCCGACCAGGCAGGTTCCGGCGACCAGCCGGGGCGACCGGAAGGCCGCCCGCAGGCCGGACAGGCGCCCGGCGTCCTGATCACCCGTCTCCGCCGCCGTCGCGGCGACGACGTTGGTGGCGGTCACCGGGCCTGCCTCGTCCGCGGATCGATGAAGCCGTGCAGCAGGTCCACCAGCAGGTTGGCTCCCAGTACGGCGAGCGTGATGACCAGGAAGATGCCCTGCATCAGTGGGTAGTCGTTGTTGTTGACCGCCTGCACCAGCTGGTTGCCGATGCCGGGATAGGAGAAGACGTACTCCATGGCGATGGCCCCGCTGACCACGAACCCGAGCGAGATCGCGAACCCGGAGACGCTGGGCAGCACGGCGTTGCGGGCGGCGTAGCCGATCATGATCCGGCGCGGCCGCAATCCCCTGGCCTCCGCCGCCACCACGTAGTCGTCGGACAGGGTCGAGACCATCATGTTGCGCATTCCCAGCAGCCAGCCGCCGACCGAGCTGAGCACGATGGTCAGCGCGGGCAGGATCGCGTGCTGCACGGCCGAGGCCAGGAAGGCCGGGCTCCAGCCGGGACTGAGCTCGGAGTTGGTGTCGTAGCCCTGGCCCTGCGGGAAGACGTGCCAGACGTTGCTGGCCAGGAAGTACAGCAGGATCAGGGCCAGCCAGAAGTACGGCATCGCCGTCAGCAGCGTGGTGGCCGGGATGATCGCGTCCAGCCGGGATCCCCGCTTCCACCCGGCCACCGCGCCGAGCACGATGCCGAGCGCGAAGCTGAGCACCGTCGCCACACCGACCAGGATGAGCGTCCAGTAGATGGACTGAGCGATCTGAGTGCTCACGGGGGTGGGGAACTCGCTGATCGACAGTCCGAGCCGCAGGTGGACCAGCCCGTCAAGGTACTGCCCGTACTTCTGGAAGATGTTCCCGGTGCCCAGGCCGAGCAGGCTGGCCAGGATCTTGGCTTCGCCGGGCGGGACGGTTCCCGACTGCGACATCCGGCCGATCAGCGCCTCGACCGGGTTGCCGGGGATGAGCTGCGGGAGGAAGAAGTTGATCGTGAGCGCCGCCCACGCGGCCACGAGGTAGAACGCCAGCTTGCGGACGATATAACGCACGCCCCGATCTCCCTTCTGCGCCGGCGCTGCGCCGGACGTGCTGCTGCGGCCCGGCCGCCCGGCGGGGAAGCGCGGGCAGCGATCTTCCCCGCCGGGCGGCGCCTGCGGCTGTGGCGGTGCTGGCCGCCGGGCGGCGCGCTAGCTCACCGGGACGAGCCGGGCCGCGATCCACCCGATGTCGGGCTGGATGTAGACCGCCGGCGCGCCGTAGGGGTTTGACACCGTCGGGATGTTGCTGACGAAGTGACCGTTGAACTCGATTTCGTCCTGAGACTCCCACATCGGGATGAGCGGCAGGTCCTGGCTGAAGATCTGCTCGATCTTGTAGAAGGCCGGCTTCTGCACCGACGGGTCCGTCGTCCCGGCGATCTGGCTGAGCAGCGAATCCACCTGGGGGTTCCGGTAGCGCTCGTAGTTGCCGACCGTGTCGGCCTTGCCGATCGGCGGCGAGATGGCGCTGTCGAGCAGGGAGTAGTAGTACGACCAGGGATCCGGCGTGTAACCGAAGCTATCCATCAGCAACTGGAAGTTGCCGTTGTCCTGGTCGGAGATGAATGCTGTGTAGGCCTCCTGGTCGATGGTCAGGTTGATCCCGGCCGGCTTGAGCTCCTGCTGGATGATCTGCAGGTCGCTGAGGTAGTCGGTGTAGCCAGCCACCATCTTGACCGTGAGGCTGAGCGGCGTGGCGATACCCGCCCTGGTCAGGATCTTCTTGGCCGCGGCGGCACCGCCGCTGCTGAAGCTTGCGCTGGCGAGGTTCGGATTGAGGACCGAGTTGTAGTTCGGCCTGATCAGCGCCTCCGGGTTGGAGGCCGGGGCGAAGCCGTCGTAGACGGTGTTGCTGATATAGCTGCGGTTGACCGCGGCGCTGATGGCCTGGCGGACGGCCAGCTTGGTCGTCGGGCCGGTGGCCATGTTCGATACCAGGAACGTCGTGGCCAGCGGGATGTCGCTGACGATGTTCTTGGGATCCTTCGCCATGTACGTCTTCTTTATGTTCGGGATGAAGGCGCCGGACCAGTCGAGCTGGCCGGCCTTGATGGCCGCGTTCAGTGTCGTGTTCCCGCTGAAGGCCAGGAACCGGATCGTCTTGAAGTGCGGCAGCCCCGGCATGTAGTAGTGCGGGTTCGCCGTGAGCTCGAATGCCTGCGGCGTGAACTTGGTGACGGTGTAGGCGCCGGTCCCGACCGGGTGCTGGTTCAGGAACGTCGTGGGGTTCTTGATCGACTGCCAGATGTGCTGCGGCAGGATCTCGACCCGGCCGAGCGCGTAGTAGGCATCGGTGTAAGCCGGCTTGGTGAAATTGATCGTCACGGTGTACCGGCCGGCCGCCGATACGCTGGCCAGTGGCAGGCCGAACTTGTTGAGAGCGGTGCTGTGCAGCGCCTGGTCGAACGTGAAGACGACGTCCGCGCTGGTGAACGGCTTGCCGTCGGTCCACTTCACGTTGTGCCGGAGCTGCACCGTCAGGGTCTTGCCGCCGGCTGACCAGGCATAGCTGGTCCCGAGCCACGGCTCGGTGCTGCCGGCCTTCGCGGTGTCATAGAAGAACAACGGCTCGTAGATCATGCCGTTGGTCGCGTCCTCGGCATTGGGCGAGTAGAGGTTGAAGTCATTGGGATAGGCGGTCGCGCCGGTGGCGACGGTGAGCACGCCCGTCGGACCGGACGCGGATGAGGTCGAGCCGGAACTGCTGCCGTTACTGCTGCCGCCGCAGGCAGTCAGCATGCTGACGGCCGCGATGGTGGCGCTGGCGGCAATGGCCCGCACGCGCCAGGGCTTCGGGGACATGACGATTCCCTCTTTTCCTATCGGCCGTGATTCCCAGGCCTGGTGGAATGCCTGTGCGGCATCTCCGCGCAGAGCGCGCGAGCTACGCGGAGATGGCCGCTAGTGAAGGCGGCGTCGGTGTGCTGTTTTGCCGGGCGACGGCGGCTCCGGTGTCACGGAACCAGGTCCCCGGTGTGGACTGAGCGAAGCACTATACCGGTTAAGTGTCAACCCTTCGGAGCACCCCGGTTAAGGCGGGACAAGGCATCGTTAAGGTCTCGATCTCACATCGCGGCGGTTGCGCTAGTTCTGACCAGCTCAGTCACGGCTGCGCGGCCGGGGGCGGGCGGGGACCCGCGGGGCCGGCCCGGTGCTGCCCCGGAGGGTCAGCACCGGCGGCGCCTCCTCGACGTGCCCTGCGGGCGTGCCGTCGGCGACCTGGGCCAGGAGCCGGGCGGCATGCGCGCCTGAGGCGGCGATGTCCCTGGTCAGCGCGGTGAGCGGAGGATGCACGAATTCGCAGGTCGGGGAGTCATCCCAGGCCACGATGGACAGGTCCGCCGGCACGTTGACCCCGATTCGCTGAGCCTCGCCCAGGCCCGAGACGGCCATCAGGTCGTTGTCGTACAAGATCGCGGTGGGCGGCTGGCCAGACAGCAGCAGCCGCCGGGTGGCGGCGGCCCCGTTCTCTGCGGTGTAGTCCGCCTCGGTGAGCAGGGTCTCGACTCCGGCCGCCCGCGCGACGGCGGTGAACGCATCGCTGCGGATCTTGGTGTGCCAGAGCCGGGTGATGCCCGTGACCCGGGCGATGCGCCGGTGGCCGGCCGCGGCCAGGAACTCGACCACGGCCCTGGTCGCTGCCGCGTCGTCCTGCCAGACCGCCGGAAACGACCCGGCATGAGCCGGCGGTCCGATCACCACCGCTGGCATCCGCAGTTCCTCGAGGATCGCGACCCGGCGGTCGTCTACCTGGAGGTCGACCAGGAACACCCCGTCCACCCGGCGCTGCGCCCACCACGACCGGTACATCGCGATCTCGGCGTCCTGGTCCTCCGCCACGGTAAACAGCAGCGACGTGTGGCCGGCCGAGAGCTCGGCCTGGATACCCGAGATGAGCTGCATGAAGAAGGGCTCCACCCCC
Source organism: uncultured Actinomycetota bacterium (assembly GCA_963730265.1). Taxonomy (GTDB): domain Bacteria; phylum Actinomycetota; class Actinomycetes; order Streptosporangiales; family Streptosporangiaceae; genus DASUBV01. The sequence goes on along the minus strand of CAVSRG010000009.1, from coordinate 80,277 downwards.
AGCGTGCGGGCGGGCCGGTCAATGATGAGCCCGAAGGCGCCCGCCCGGCCGTCCGACAGCGCGCGGGCGGCGCTGTTGGGCTGGAAGCCGATTTCCTCGGCAATCGCGAGAATGCGCTGCCTCGTGGCCGCCGACACGCCGGGCTGCCCGTTGAGCGCAAATGAAACCGCGGCCTTGGTCACGCCCGCGCGGCTCGCAATGTCCGCGATGGTCGGACGCTTCACCCCAATGCCTCCTGCCGGCCCGCTATCGCCCCGGTGCCCGCGTGGCACCGCAGGCCCGGGGCGCCGCCATCCCGGTTGTGCGCGCCATCAGCGTAAGGTAGCCGCCCGGCTGCGCCGCTGCCAGTGTAACGACCGCCCAGCTGCGCGCCGCGGACTCAGCGGGTGCTCAGCGCGCCTCGGCCGCGCCATCCCGCGGGTCGGCTGACATTGACACTTAACCGGTATAGTGATTCTATCGCACTGTTTCCGTGCGAGGTTCCCGAGACCAGTTCGCCCGTCCCGCCGCCGAGGGGAGATTTCCGCATGCGCAGGAACGCTGTCCGGCTGACCGCCGGCGGCCGGCCCGTGAGCTGGCTCGGCGCTAACTTCTGGTCCCGGACGGGCGGGCCGCTGATGTGGCGCAACTACGACCCGGAGGTGGTCCGCGGCGAGTTGCGGGTCCTGCGCGAGCACGGCCTGTCGGTGACGCGATCGTTCTTCTACTGGCCAGATTTCATGCCGGCGCCTGATCGGATCGACGCGAAGATGACGGCCCGGTTCGCCAGCTTTCTCGACCTTCATGCCGAGGCAGGCATGACCACGGTGCCGACCTTCCTGGTCGGCCACATGTCGGGAGAGAACTGGGACCCGGCCTGGCGCGGCGGCCGTGACCTCTACTCGGATGTCTGGATGGTGGCCCGCCAGGCCTGGTTCGCCGGGCAGATGGTGCGCCGCTTCGCCGCGCACGAGTCCGTCTGCGGCTGGCTCGTGTCCAACGAGATGCCGATCTACGGCGGCGAGGCGCCCGCCGAGACGGTCGCGGCCTGGGCCCAGATCATCATCGACGCCGTTCGCGCCGCCGGCGGTACCCAGCCCGTCTCGCTGGGCGACGGCGCGTGGGGCATCGAGGTCACCGGCCACGACAGCGGTTTCTCGGTGGCCGACAGTGCCCGGCAGTGCGATTTCCTGGGCCCGCACGTCTATCCCGTCGGGACTGACATCGTCCGCCAGCACTATGCCGCCGCCTGGGCATGCGAGCTGGCCGCTACATTCGGCTCGCCGGTCATCCTGGAGGAATTCGGGGTCAGCTCCGATTTCGTCAGCGATGCCAGTGCCGCGCATTATTACCGGCAGGTGCTGCACAACTCCCTGCTGGCGGGCGCGACCGGGTGGCTGGCCTGGAATAACACCGACTACGACAACCTGGCTGACCAGGACCCTTATCGCCATCACGCCTTCGAGATGCATTTCGGCCTGACGGACGCGCAGGGCGCGCGCCAAGCCCCAGCTGGCCGAGATGGCGGCGTTCGCCGAGGTCCTGCGGGAGGTGGACATTGACCGCTGCGGGCGCGCTGACTCCGATGCCGCCCTGGTAGTCCCCTCCTACCTGGACACCCGCTACCCGTTCACGTTCGACGAGGACCGCAGCTACCTGGCGGAGGTGCTCCGGCAGTCCTACGTCTCTGCCCGGCTCGCTGACCTGCCGGTCGCGCTGACGAGGGAGAGCGACGGCATCGGGCACGACGCGCGGCTGTACCTGGTGCCGTCCACCAAGCAACTGCTCAGCCCCACCTGGCGGGAGCTGGAGGAGCTGGCGGCCGGCGGGGCCGTTGTTTACGTGTCGTACTCGCCCGGCGCCCACCGGGTGCACAGCGGTCCCTGGTATGCGCGGCTGAACCCGATGTTCGGGGTCGAGCACCAGCTCGGCTACGGCGCGCCCGCCCGGGTCGAGGACGAGGAGGTGACCTTCACCCTCACGCAGGACTTCGGCACGCTCTCCCGGGGCGCGAAGCTCGCATTCCGAGGCGCCGGCACCGAGCAGAGCCGCACCTACCTGCCGGTCCGGCCGGACGGCGCCGAGGTCATCGCCGTTGACGGGCATGACCAGCCTGCGCTCCTGCTGCGCCGCGTGGGAGCGGGCTCGCTGATCTTGTGCACGTATCCCGTCGAGTACCTGGCGGCCGTCAGCCCGGAGGTCAACCCGGACGGGGCGACCACGCTGTACAACGCGCTCGCCATCTACGCCGGAGTGCGGCGGCCGGTGACGGTCGATGACCCGCGGGTGGCCGCCGATGTGCTGGTCCGGTCGGACGGCAGCCAGTTCGCCTGGCTGGTGAGCCACGCCGGTGAGCCAGTCACGGTCAAGCCGCAGCTCAGCGCCGGGTCGCGGCTGCGTACCCTGGATGGCGCGACGCCGGGCGCGAGCGTCACCCTGGCCCCGTTCGGGGTCTCGGTCTTCTGTCTCGAGAGCGGAGCCGACAGACCGTAGCCGCCAGCCAGCCGGCCGGCCGTAAAGAGTTCGTCAGGACATAAATCGATCTTCCCGCAGGCCGCCCCGGTGATCACAGCAACGCCGCGCACGCCTTGACAGCCGCAGTTCGCACCGGCATCGTGCTTCCAGCGCCGCTATGCGTACACTCGTCCGCTACGGCCGGGCTGCGCCCCGGCGGCGTCTCCGGGCGGCGGTATGCTCACCGCCGAGCAGGCAGAAGGGGGTCGTCTGTGGCCAAGCTCGCGACGATCCTGTCCACGACGCAACAGCTTTCTACCCAGCTAGCCAGCTCCCGGCCAGTACTGTGCCGCACTTCGCGGCCGGATCGTCGGGGCCCGTGCCCAGCGACCTGCGGGTCGCCGTGACCAGCACCGGCGGCAGCTCGACTACGCCACGAAGCTCGCGCATGTAACGCTGCCCTCATCCCGACATCAGAACCTGACCCTAGCCAGGGAGTGCATCATGGCCAACGGCGAGCCTGCGGTGGACACCGACGTCCTCGTTGTCGGATCCGGGCCAGGCGGCGCCGGCGCCGCGCTCTTCCTGGCCACCTACGGCACCCGGACTCTGGTGGTGACCAGGTACGGGCAGCTATCGGACACGCCGCGAGCGCACATCACCAACCAGCGCACCATGGAGACCCTGCGGGACATGGGCCTGGAGCAGCGGCTGATGCGCGAGGCCACGCCCTGGGAATACATGGGCAATACGACCTTCTGCACCAGCCTCGTCGGCGACGAGCTAGGCCGGATTCCATCCTGGGGCACCGACACTCGGCGGCACGCTGATTACGAGCTTCAGAGCCCGTGCACCATGCTGGACGCGCCACAGACCATCACTGAGCCGCTGATGATGCAGGCCGCCCAGGCCCGCGGCGCCAAGGTGCGCTTCGACACCGAGTACCTCTCGCACGTGCAGGACGAGTCCGGCGTGACCACCGAGGTCAAGGACCGGCTGACTGGCGCGGTCTACGCGATCCGGTCGAAGTATCTCGTCGGCGCCGACGGGTCTCGCAGCATTGTCGCCGCCGACCTCGGGCTGCCCTTCGAGGGTCCCGGCGCCGTCGGGGGCGCGCTGCATGTCATTTTCGAGGCCGACTTGAGCCGCTTCGTCGCGCACCGCCCATCCGTCCTGTACTGGATGCTGCAACCGGGCGCCGAAAAGGAGGGCGTCGGGCTCGGCGTACTGCGGATGATCAAGCCATGGCATGAGTGGATGCTGATGTGGGGCTACGAGGCTGCGGCCGGGCCGCCTGAGATCACTGACGAGTTCGCACGCGAGCTGGCTGTGCAGCTGGTCGGAACTGACGACTTCGAGATGCGGGTTACCTCCCGGCTCCCCTGGACGGTGAACCACCACTTCGCGACCGTGCTCGCCAGTGGCCGGGTGTTCTGCGTCGGCGATGCCGTCCACCGGCACCCGCCGACCAACGGCCTGGGATCGAACACCTCGATTCAGGACTCATACAACCTGGCCTGGAAGCTGCACGCCGTCCTCCAGGGCTGGGCGGCGCCGTCGCTGCTGGAGTCTTACAACGTCGAGCGGGCTCCGGTAGCTCGCCAGATCGTCGAGCGTGCCAACCAGAGCATCGCGGACACCGGGCGCATCGTTGCGGCCCTGGACGTGGACGACACCTCGGACGTCGCCAAGCTGAACCAGCAGCTAGCGCTCCGCGTAGCACCCGGCCCGGCGGGCGAGAAGATCCGCGAGAACCTCCGCGAGGCCATCGCCTACAAGGCCTACGAGTTCGACGCGCATGGGGTGGAGCACAACCACCGCTACGCCTCGTCGGCTGTCATTCCGGACGGCACCGCCATGCCGGCCTTCACTCGCGACCCCGAGCTTTACGCTCAGCCCACGACATGGCCAGGCGCCAAGCTCCCGCACACCTGGGTGACGCGAGCCGGTCATCGCGTCTCGACGCTGGACCTGGCCGGCCACGGCGCATTCAGCGTCTGGACGGGAATCGGCGGCCAAGCCTGGCTCGACGCCGCAGGGGCCGTCACCGACCGGACGGGCCTGCCCATTACCGGAGTCTCGATCGGCCCCCGCGAGCCCATCGAAGACCCCTACGGCACCTGGGCCGAGCTGCGCGAAATCTCCGACGGCGGCGTCCTGCTGGTCCGCCCCGACCTCTACATCGCCGCTCGCCACGCCAGCGCCCCCGACTCTCCCGAAGCCGCCGCTGCATGGCTGACCAGCACGCTTAACTCCGTCCTGGGCACCGCCGCTCCGTCCTAGTTGCCGCAGCGCTGCCGGGGGTTCGTGTGATGATAGAGCGATGGGTTCTGCCGGGCGGCCGGAGTCCGGTGCCATTGCTGCTGTCTCCCCTGGTGCGGGAGGAGTCGTTCCGCGTATTGGGCTGTTCGGGCGGCTTGGAGCGCGGGCGCGGGTGACGGTGGTGTCGGCGCCGGCGGGGAGCGGGAAGACGGTCCTGCTGCGGTCGTGGATCGGTGAGGCGGGCGTGGCGGACCGCGCCGCTTGGGTGCCGGTGGGGCGGGATGAGCGGGATCCGCAGCGGTTCTGGGCGTCGGTGCTGGGGGCCCTGCGCGGGACGGCTCCGGGGTCGGGGCTGGTGCGGGAGCTGACGGCGGCGCCGGACCTGGACGGGTGGGCGGTCGTGGAGCGGCTTTTGAAGGACCTGGCGCCGCTAGCGGAGCCGGTCTGGCTGGTCGTCGATGACGTCCACCTGCTGGGGCCGGACCAGGCGCTGCGGCAGCTGGAGCTGCTGATTATGCGGGCCCCGGATGCGCTGCGGTTTGTGCTGTGTACCCGGCATGACCTGCGGCTGGGGCTGCACCGGCTGCGGCTGGAGGGTCAGCTGGCCGAGATCCGGGCCGGGGATCTGCGGTTCAGCGTGGCCGAGGCGCGGGAGTTGTTTGCCGGGGCCGGGGTGGAGCTGGCCGATCCGGCGGTGGCGATGCTGCATGAGCGGACCGAGGGGTGGGCGGCCGGGCTGCGGCTGGCGGCGCTGTCGCTGGCCGGGCATACGGATCCGAGCGGGTTCGCGGCGGAGTTTTCCGGCAGTGAGCGGACGGTGGCGGAGTACCTGCTGGATGAGGTGCTGGACCGGCAGCCGGAAGACGTGCGGCGGCTGCTGCTTCGCACCAGCATGCTGGAGCGGGTGTCCGGTCCGCTGGCTGATGCCCTGGCCGGAGGCTTGGGCGGGGAGCGGGTGCTGCAGGAGCTGGAGGTGGCGAACGCGTTCGTGGTCTCGCTGGACGCGGGCCGTTCCTGGTTCCGTTACCATCACCTGTTCGCCGACCTGCTGCAGCTGGAGCTGCGGCGCACCGCGCCGGGGGAGGTCACCGGGCTGCACCAGGTGGCCGCGCAGTGGTTCGCGGAGCACGGGTTCCCAGTGGAGGCGATCCGGCACGCGCAGGCGGCGCAGGACTGGGGGCTGGCCGCCCGCCTGCTAGCCGGGCACTGGCCCGGCCTGCATCTGGGCGGGCAGGCCGCGACGGTGCACGCGATCCTGGCCAGGTTCCCGGCGGGGGCCGCGGCGGCGGATGCTGAGCTGGCGGCGGTGGCGGCGGCCGATGAGCTGGCGCAGGGATCGCTGGAGACAGCGGAGCGGTATCTGGAGGTGGCGGCGCGGGGGGCGGCGTCGGTCCCGGCGGCCCGGCGGGGACCGGCGCAGGTGCTGCTCGGGATCATCCGGCTGCTGGTTGCCCGACACCGCGGGAACCCGCCGGCGGTGGCGGAGGAGGCGCGGCGGCTGCAGGCCTCGGCCGAGGCTCCGGAGGCGGCGCCTGGCCTGGGCGAGGAGCTGCGCGCGCTGGCGCTGATCAGCCTCGGCAGCGCCGAGTACGGGGCGGCCCGGTTCGAGGATGCAGCGGCACACCTGGAGCAGGGCGCGGTGCTGGCCCGCCGGGTCGGGCGGCCCTATCTGGAATTCACCGGCCTGGCGTACCAGGCGCCGGTCGAGCTCGAGCGGTCGTTCTCGCGGGCGGCGGAGCTGGGCAGGCAGGCGGTCGAGCTGGCCGAACGGCACGGCTGGATCGACGAACCGGCCGCCGGAAGCGCCTACATCGCACTCGCAGGCGCGCTGATCCGGCAGGGGCGCCCAGATGAGGCAGAGCCCTGGGTCCAGCGGGCCGAGCGCACCGTCAGGCCGGAAGCCGAGCCCGTGACGGCGATCCTGATCCACTCCCTTCGCGCGATGCTCGAGCTGGCGCGCGGCCGCGTCACCGACGCGCTGGCCGCCTGCCGGGCCGCCGACGGGCTGTCGGGGCACCTTGCCGCCCCGCACGGCAGTTTTTTCGTCACGTCGACGCGGGCTTGGCTGCTGCACGCCCTGGTGCGCCTGGGCGACACGGGGCGCGCCGAGCGGACCCTGGGCGGCCTGCGTGACGAGGACCGAAACCGCGGCGAGATCCGCGTCGCCGAGGCGGTGCTGCGGCTGGCCCAAGACGACCCGCGCGCGGCGACCGCCGCGCTGGCGCCGGTTCTGGACGGCTCCGCTCCCGTGGTCTGGCCGAACTGGCTGGTTAGCGTTTTCGTGCTGGAGGCGATCGTCCGGGACGCACTCAGCGACCGGGCCGCCGCCTGGCGCGCGCTCGAGCGTGCCCTCGATATCGCCGAGCCCGATCGCATGCTCTTCCCGTTCCTCATCTACCGTGCGCCAGGGCTGCTGGAGCGCCACGCCCGGGACTGCCCCAAACACGCGGCCCTGGTCTCGGGGATCCTCACTCTGCTTCCACCACTGGAGCCAGGCCCCGCGGAAGCGGCCCCCGATGGGTATCCCGGGCCCAGGGCGGCACTGGGAAGCGGGAAGCCCCCCCGTGGCAGAGAGTGGTCTGGGGAAGATCGTTTCCCCGAGCTGGTAGAGCCGTTGAGTCGCAGCGAGATGCGGGTGCTGCGTTACCTGCCGACGAATCTGTCCGCCCCGGAGATCGCCGGGGAACTGTCAGTGTCGGTGACCACCGTCCGGACGCACATAAGCCACCTGTTCGTCAAACTCGGCGCCCACCGCCGCACCGAGGCCGTCGCGCGGGCCCGCGATCTGGGCCTGCTCGCACCTTCTCCCATGCGCCGCGCTGGTTAGCCCCGCGCAACGTGTTATGCCCGGGCCCGCGCTGCTCGGCGTGAATGTCGCGACGACCTGGCCGACTTCGCTTCAGCGAACACCTTGACCCGGTAAATCATCACAACTACACGATGCAGACCCATCTAGCCGGGCACGACGCTTGGAAGTGTCCGATCAAACAGGCAGAAGCATCAGGCAGCCACGCTTGTCCGGCGCAGCTGCCCGGCACTTGCCTTGCATATCGTTCTGTGATGAGGACCGAGAAGGCAACGAAACCATGGCTGAACAGACCGGACCGGTCTGGTACGAGATCCGCGTCCGCGGACTCCTGGGCGAGACACTACTCGGGGCCTTCCCCGGCATGCGTTCGCGAGCTCACGAAAAGGAAACCGTGCTTTGCGGGCCAGTGGCCGACCAGGCGGCTCTACACGGCGTGCTAGCTGAGATCGAGGCGCTCGGCCTCGAGTTGCTCGAACTCCGCCGCACGCGCGATTGAAACCATTTCTGATCTCACTTATCGGCCGGGAAGTGCAATGTTCGACATCCGGTGCGGACCGATTCGTCGGCAGGTAACGCAGCATCCGCGTCTCGCTGCGACTCAACGGCTCTACCAGTTGCGGCCACCGCCTCCTGCGGCCAACGCCTCGGCAACGCGGATCTATCCGCGATCACGGTCCTGGTCACAAGGTGTCGGCTCGCCGGGGGACGATGCTCATCAAGCGTGGCCCGGGGACGGGCACGAAATCATCGCAATCGTATGACGATGATTCATCCAGCCAGGCGCGAGGCTCACAGATACAAGCCGTTGACAGCAATGGCATCGTGACCCATCGAATCAACTCGCCCCGAAGACCCGAAATGCGATCGATGAGTTCCTGGAGGAACGATGAACCTGAGCGAAAACGAGAAGACAACGGTCCAGGCCGCGTCGGCCAGCCGGATGAATATGCGCCGCGAGGCCCGGAACCAGCTCGTGTTCCTGTCAGCACAGTTCCTGCTCGGGATGGCGGTCAACCTGATCGGGCAGCCGTCGGAGACCACCGGGGCTGCTCACGCCGTCAGTACCGTGCTGCTCGGGCTGCATGTCGCGGTCGCGATCGGCCTGGTCGCCGGGGCCGTCATGGTCATCCGGGCCGCCCGCGGCGGCGGGGACCGGCCGCGTCAGCTCGCACGCTCGGGCGCCGTCCTGATCGGCCTCACTGTCATCGCCGGGGTGATGACAGTGATCACCAAGAACAACTGGTGGTCCTACGCCATGGCAGCCGGCTTCATCGCCTCCGTGCTGCTGTACGGGAGCCTGTTGGTGCGGGCGCAGAGCCTGGCGCCGCGGCCAGAGCAACCGAACTGATCCAGGTCCGCTCCCGCGATGGGCTTCGCGCATTCATCTCCCGGGCCAGGCGCTGCTAGTGACGTTCCATCTCCGTACTATTCATCTGGCTGTGGCAGGCGGAGTCCATATCGGCCGCGCTGACGGCTTGCGGCGGAGGGCATTGCGCCTGCAAGAGCGGGTCGGGTATCCGGTCGCCGAGTCGCAGCAAGCCGGCTCCGGTCAGTGCTGCCGTCAAGGCGCCGCCCCACCAGACGGCGTCGGGTGACGTTGCGAGCAGCGCGCCGCCGACCGCGGGGCCGAGGGCCACGCCTGCCGTGAAGGTGAGGCCGTAGAGCGACATGTAGCGGCCGAGCAGATGCGGCGGTGCGAGGTCGGCGACGATTGGGCCGAGCACGATGAACTGCGCGCACTCACCGATCGCGATCACGATCGCGACCCCAGCCAAGACGGCGGTAGCGGTGAACGTCGAGCTCGTTAGCGTTGCGAGCAGGACCGCGAGCAGGCCGATTGCAAATAGCGCGCTGGTCGCGGCAAGAGCGTGTGTGCGGCGCATCCGCTTGACGACCCGTGTGGCTGGAATCTGGGCGACGACGATGAAGAAGGTGTTGATGAAGAAGACGACGCCGATCTCGCCCGGCCCGACAGGCGTGTGCGCCTTCGCAAACGGCGCGAGGATGTTGGAAAAGAGCGCGCCGCCGGTCATCACGAGCACGATGTTGGCGGCGATCAGGATGAGGAAGAGCCGATCGTGAGCAACTGCCCGGAAGCCTGTTCCCCTGTCGCTCGCCGACGCAGCATTCGCAAGGCGAGGATTCGGGATCCCCACGAGCACAACCAGCGCGAAGACAGCGAAGGTGACGCCGTCGAAGAGGTAGAGCGCCTGGAACGTGCGGAGGTTATTGGCGGAAGCGACGATGAAGCCCGCAACCGTCGCGCCGCTGCCGAGACCGAAGTTGCCTGCGACCCGGCGGAGCGCGATCGAAGAGGCGCGCTGCTCCGCTGAGACCAGGGTCAGGCTCAGAACCTGGTTCGCGGTGTTCGCGACTCCGAACCCGGCGCCGCCGACGGCCGAGCAGACGAAGGCTTGCCAGGGACGGTCGACGAATGCGAAGCCCGCGTAGCCCAGTGCGCTCGCGAGATTGCCGATGATCAGGATCGGCTTCGCACGGAAACGATCGAGCAGCGCACCCGAAGAGGGCGTTACGACCGCCGCCGTGCCCATGACCGCCGCCAGCACCAGCCCCGCAGTCGCCGTCGGGAAGCCGCGGGCCTGGTGCAGGTAGATGATCTCGAAGGGAAGGACCAGTCCAGTGCCGAAGTAGTTGACCGCGGTCCCAGCCTGAAGAACGATGACAGGCCCCGACAGGCCCGTCCGCCAGCCGGCGAACACACGAGCGAGCGTCCTGCTCACTTGCTCCCTGAGGTTGGCTCTTTTCCCTTGCATAGTCAACCTTCCAGGGTCGTTTCCAGCTGCTGCGGCACGATCCGGCGGGCGGATCGTCCGGGCGGTCGGTAGTGCATACACCGCGGCACTGGGAAACTGGGCGCCCGCGAGCCGCCCAGTTCGCGCCGTGGGCGGTGTATATACCGGGCGGAGGTACGACGTGGTGCGGAAGGAAGGAGCGCAGGATGGTGACAGCCGATCGTCTCTCACGGGCGCGGGCAGGGGATGGAGAGGCGTTCCGGGAGCTGGCCGAGTCCCACCGGCGGGAGCTGCAGGTGCACTGCTACCGGATGCTCGGATCCTTCCACGACGCCGAGGACGCCGTCCAGGAGACGATGCTGGCCGCCTGGCAAGGCATCGGCGGGTTCACTGAGGAACGCGCGTCGCTGCGCACCTGGCTGTACAAGATCGCCACCAACCGGTGCCTCAACGCGCGCCGCGCGGCGAGCCGGCGCCCGGCCAGGGAGTGGGATGTGTCGCAGTTCGAAGCGCCCGTGCCGACGCCGCGCGACGAGGCCGTCTGGCTGCAGCCGTTTCCTGACGCGTTCCTCGAGGGCGCCGTCGACCGGCCGCTCGGGCCGGAGGCCCGCTATGAGCAGAGCGAAGCCATCTCGCTGGCCTTCGTGGCCGCCCTGCAGCTGCTTCCGCCGCGCCAGGTCGCCGTCCTCATCTTGCGCGACGTCCTCGGATTCCACGCCAGCGAGGTGGCCGAGATGCTGGAGGTGACCGTCCAATCGGTCAACAGCGCCCTCAAACGAGCCCGCGCTAGCCTGCAGCGCCGCAGCCAGCCGCCGGCCACCAGCCGCCGCCCGCCGCAGGCTCGCCCGCCGAGGACGCGATCGTGGCCATGTTCGCCCGCGCGTGGGAGTCGGCCGATCTCGACGCGCTGGTGGCCCTGCTGACCGACGACGTCTTCATCGCCATGCCTCCTGAGCCATTCGGATACGAGGGCCGTGACGCCGTGGCCCGCTTACTGGGCCCGCCAGTTCGGCGCGGGCCGCAGGTTCGACCTCGTGCCGACCCGAGCCAACGGCCAGCCCGCGTTCGGGGCATACCTGCGCGTCCCGGCCGGAATCCGCCACGCGACCGGCTTCTACGTGCTCACCCTTGCCGGCGACCGGATCTGCGCCATGACCCGCTTCGACAACAGCGTGCTGCCGTGGTTCGGGCTACCGCGATCGCTCCCGAGCCGATAGCCAGCACACGGGCCATGGAGAGGCTGCACGCGCCGAACGAGTTCCTCCGCATCCGCAGGCTGCGCGAGGTCGCTGGCCGAGTCTGCGATCGGCGCCGTCGGCCTGGAGATCGAGTCACATCTGGTCGACCTGGGCCGGGACCGGGGAAGGCGACGGCGAAAGCACTCGCCGAGGTCGGCACAGAGATAGCTGCTGGCGACCTGGACGTGCCCGCGACCATCGACGACGCGATGACGGGCGTCAGTTCGGTGGTGCCAGTCACCCCGGCCGTGCCGCTGGTGATTGGCAGGAGGCATGACGTGGTCTAGGCTCCGGGGCAGGTGAGCCGGGAAGTCTGGTCGGCGCGGTATCTGCAGTGCATGGACTCGTGCAGGGAGCGTGCTATGGCTCTTCCGGACTCTTTCCCCCGTCGTATGTCCCGCGCGGGCGGTGCCGTAGGCCCGACCGCATCGCCAGCAGAAGGCCTGGCGGGAATGTCCGGCTTCCACACACGGGGCTGGCAGTGGCGGCGCGCGGCGCTGCTGCTGTCCGTCGCCGCGCAGCTGATCACCATCTCCGCGCTGACCAGTGCCGATCCGCTGCCGGTGACATGGGCGGCGCTGCTGCTGGCGATCGCGCCCGCGCCGCTGGCCGCGCTGGCCGCGGTCACGCTGGCCCCGGTCGCTCGGCTGGCCGTGATCGCGGCCGGAGCAGTGCTGATCGCGGGCATCGCCCGCGAGGTCACGCAACACGGGCCTGTTCTTCGTGCCGGCGCTGGTCGCGCTCGCGGGTGCCGGTCTGTGGCTGTGGCGGGAGCGGTCCTGACGGCGGCGCGGGCCGGGGCACGCCCGGCTCCACGGGGACGCTGAGCGCTGGCCGGGGTATCGCTGGCGCTGTTCACCGCCGGGGTGGCGGTGAGCCTGGCCGCGAGCTGGCTACTGGTCTCGCGGCTGGAGCGGCTGGCCGAGCGGGCCGGGTTCTCCGAGGCGTGGCTGGGCCTGGTCGCGGCGCTCGCCGCCGACGCCCCGGAGATCACCTCCGCGGTGACCGCGCTGAGCCGCGGCCAGGCCAGCGTGGGCGCCGGGGTGGTGATCGGCTCGAACGTGTTCAACCTGGCCGCGCTGCTGGGGCTGGCGGCGGTCGTAGCCGGGCAGGTCGCGTTTCATCGCCGGGTCGTGCTGCTGGCCGGGATCCCCGGGGTCTGGGTGGCCGCCTGCTGCCTGCTGGTGGTCATGGCCGTGCTGGCGCCCGCGGCTGGGCTGGCGCTGGCATTGGCGGTGCTGATCCCGGTGACCGGGCTGCTGGGCCTGCGCCGGGCCCGGCTGGAGCGGCTGCCGCTGCCGGGCCGGTGGACGGCGTGGATCGCCGGGGCGGTGCACGACGAGGAGACCGAGCTGGCGGAGGCGATCCGGCCGGTTCCCGGCACCTGGCGCGACGGCCTGGTCGCGTTCGCCGCGCTGGTCGCCGTGGTAGGCGCGAGTACCGTCATGGAGCTGGCCGCCACCTCGCTCGGACGGAAGTACGGAATTGCGGAGATCGTCACCGGCGGCCTGGTGCTCGCGGTGGTGACCAGCCTGCCCAACGCCGTGAGCGCGGTCTACCTGGCCCGCCGCGGCCGCGGCGCGGCGGTGCTCAGCACCGCGCTGAACAGTAACGCGATCAACGTTGTCGCCGGGCTGCTGATCCCGGCGAGCCTGACCGGGCTCGGCCCGCGCTCCGCCCAGGCCGTGCTGGTAGCCGCGTGGTACGCCGGCCTGACCGTCCTCGCGCTCGCCCTGGCCTGGCGCGGCCGCGGCCTGCGCCGCCTGCCCGGCACCGTGATCATCGTCGGCTACCTCGCCTTCACCACCGCCCTGCTGGTCACCGTCGCGCAGCACGAGATCCGCCCGGCTACGACCATCCCCCCCGCGGTCATCGTCGCCCTCGCCGGAACCGCGGCGCTGTCCGGGCCGCGCCGTCGGCCGCAGGTACTGGCCGCCGGCGCGCTGAGACGATGGCGCGGGTGGTGGCGGCGGCCGTCGGTGCTGGCCGGGTGGAGTACCGGGCGGATCTGGCGGCTCAGCCTGCTGCTGTGCACGGTGATCGCCGCCTGCGACGCCGCCAGCGGGCCGCACCTGATCCTGATCGGCCTGCTGATCACCGGCCCGTGCTGTGCGCTGCTCACCGCCCGGTGGCTACTCACCGCCCTGGCCAGCGCCTACGCCGTGGCCCTCGGCATCGTCCTGGGACTACCCGACCAGATCTTCGCCACCGCCATCCAGTACGCCTTCCTGGCCGCCGTCGCCGTCACCGGCGTCACGGCGACCACGGGCGCGGCCGTGCTGCAACGCCGCGAGGGAGGGTGCCGTGACTGAGCATCGCCCGTCCCCGTCAGCCGGGTCGCTCGCCGGGCACACGGCCTGGGCGCGCAGCTTCCAGACGCCACTGCGCATGTTCCTGCGGACCGAGACCGGCAGCGCGGCGGTCCTGGTTGCGATGGCCGTCGCGGCGTTGGTGTGGATCAACGTCGGTCCGGCCTCGTACGAGACGGTGTGGCAGGCCCGGCTGTCGGTCCGGCTGGCCGGGGCCGGGGTATCGCTGGACCTGCGCGAGTGGGTCAACAGCGGGCTGATGACGCTGTTCTTCTTCGTCTTCGGCCTGGAGGCCCGGCGCGAGTTCGACGTGGGTGAACTGCGCGAGCGCCGGCGGCTGGTGCTGCCGCTGGTGGCCGGCCTGGGCGGCCTGATCGTCCCGGTCGCGATCTACCTGGCGGTCAACACCGGCCCCGCCGCCCGCGGCTGGGGCGCGGCCATGTCCACCGACACGGCCTTCGCGCTGGGCATGCTGGCCCTGACCCGTCCGCGCTTCCCCGACCGGGTGCGCGCGTTCCTGCTGTCGGTCGCGGTGGTGGATGACCTGGTCTCGCTGATCGTCATCGGGGCCGCCTACAGCCAGGCCATCCACCCGGTCCCGCTGGTGATGGCGGTCGGCGTCCTGGCCGTGGTGCTGGTACTGGCGCGCGCCGGGATCCGGGCCGGGGTCATCTACTTCCTGCTCGGCGTTGCCGCGTGGGTCTGCGTGCTGAAATCCGGCGTGGACCCGGTGGTGGTCGGCCTGCTCATGGGCCTGCTTACCTACGCCCGGCCCGCGGCTCGGACCGACCTGGAGCGCGCCAGCGAGGCGTTCCGCAGCTTCCGCGAGCAGCCCACCGCCGAATTGGCCCGGTCGGCCCGCGCGGGCCTGACCGCGGCCCTGTCACCCAACGAGCGGCTCCAGCTGCTGTACCACCCGTGGACCAGCTACGTCATCGTCCCGCTGTTCGCCCTGGCCAACGCCGGCATCGTGCTCAGCGGCAGCTTCCTGGCCCGCGCCTACGCCTCCCCCATCACGCTGGGCATCCTCATCGGCTACGTGGCCGGAAAGCCGATCGGCATCGCCGGCGCGACCTGGCTGCTGACCCGGCTCAGCCGCGGCCGGCTCAGCCCGCCCGTCGGCTGGGCCGCCGTCGCCGGCACCGGCACTATCGCCGGGATCGGCTTCACCGTCTCCATCCTCATCGCCACTCTCGCCTTCCACGGCAGCCAGCTCCAGGAAGCCAAGCTCGGCGTCCTTTCCACCACCATCGCCGCCTCCGCCGTCACCTGGCTCCTTTTCCGCGGCACCGCCCTGCTCCCGGCCCGCCTCCAGATCCGCGCCCTGCTCGGCACCAGCCGCGCCCTCATCGACCTGGGCGCACCCGTCGACCCCGCCCGTGACCACATCCGCGGCCCCGCCCGTGCCCCCGTCACGATCGTCGAGTACGGCGACTTCGAATGCCCCTACTGCGGCCAGGCCGAGCCCGTGGTCCGCGAGCTCCTGGCCGGCCACGGCGACGTCCGCTACGTCTGGCGCCACCTGCCGCTCACCGACGTGCACCCGCACGCCGAGCTCGCCGCCGAGGCCGCCGAGGCCGCCGCCGACCAGGGCGCCTTCTGGCCCATGCACGACCTCCTGCTGCGCCGCCAGGACGCCCTCCTCCTGCCCGACCTGCTCCGCTACGCCGCCGAGACCGGCCTGGACACCGAGCGGTTCCGCGCTTACCTCACCCGCCGCGCCGGAGCCGCCCGCGTCGCCGCGGACGTTGACTCGGCCGACCTCAGCGGCGTGTCGGGCACCCCGACGTTCTTCATCAACGGCCGCCGCCATTACGGCAGCTACGACATCGACGCCCTCACCGCCGCCGTCAAGACCGCCAAGGCAGCCGGCGCGGTACGCGCCGCCAGCCCCCCGCCCCCGGACCTGGCCCGCTGACCGGTCCCGCTCGCCGGGCCTAGCCGCTTACTGACGACCGCCGCCGGCGGGGTGATCGCCAGCCTCGCGGGGGGCGCGGCAGGCCGAAGGGCACGCCCCGGGCTGAACTGGCCTCCCGCAGTTCCCGGCTGGGATCATCGCGCTCCCCGAGCCAGCTGATGACCAGCGCGTAGATGACCGGCGCGAAGCAGATCGCCGGCACCGCCCACAGGATCGCCACGGCGATCTGCTGGTCAGCGGCTGCGCTCAGCCCGCGCGCAGCAGCGCGGCCAGACGCGCCCGACCACGATGACGGTGACATGCCGGTGATATAGGCCATCACCCAGATCGTCCACATGGACACGGCGGCCAGCGCCGCGCGCGCCGGGCGGGGCAGCCGCGGCGCGGGGCCCGCCAGTTCGAGCCACACTGCCGCGCCTGCCGCGACCAGGGTGGACATCTCGGCAGCGGCCAGGACCGGGTTCCTGGCCAAGGCGCTCAGCACGCCGGGCAGCCGCCAGGCGATCACCAGCACGATGAAGGCGGCGAGCCGCACGATGACCCAGCCGGCCGCGTGTCCGGGCCCGACCGGCCGGGCGGCCTGGTCAGGGCCGGGCCGGGCCTGACTCGCACGCCGAGGGGCGCCGAGGACCAGCAGCACCGGGACGGCGGTCGCGAAGATCACGAACTGAAGCGCCTGGACCCAGGCGTACTGGCGGGCGTCGGTCCCGGCAGGCGGCACTATCGCCACCACGATGAGGGCCGCACCGGCCAGAGCCAGCCAGGGCCGTACCCACGCAGCCATCACCCGCGGCGAAAGGCCTCCGATCGGCGCTGGCGGCCGAGCCGTCATCGTGGTCCCGCCTCCGGGCAGCGTTAAGTGCAGTGGCTGATAGGATCACTATAAGATGATTGCACTTAGCAAGTACATCATTCCGTGAGTATCGCAGTCAGCAAGTGAAGCGAAGGTGAGTGCGATGGTCCGTGACGAGGCTGCCGGGGACGCGGTCGTCGACGCGGTGCTGACCGCGAGCCGGACGCTGGTGGCCGTGGCCGAGCGGTCGCTGGGCGCGGCCGCGGAGGAGACCACGCTGGCGCAGTACCGCGCGCTGGTGGTACTGGCCTCCCGCGGACCGCAGCGGATGGTGGATCTGGCGAAGGCGCTGGAGGTCACGCCGTCGACGGCCGGGCGGATGTGCGACCGGCTGCTGCGCAAGGGCCTGATCCGGCGGTACCGGGCCCGTGCCGACCGGCGCGAGGTCCAGGTGTCGATTACGGCGGCGGGCCGCGCGGTGGTGGATGAGGCGACCGCGCGGCGGCGCGCGCTGCTGGCCGAGATCCTCGGCCGCCTCACGCCGGCCCAGCAGTCGGCGGTGGCCGGGGCGCTCCAGGCGTTCGCGGCCGCGGCCGGGGAGGTGCCCGACAGCCAGTGGCCGGCGGGCCCCATGGATCCCGCCGGCGACACGCAGCCTTCGGCGGCCGGCACGGCCGGGAAGGCGCGGGCGTGACTGCGCCGTCGGCGCCGCTATCGCAGGACGCTTCGCTGGCGGGCCGGGCGGCCGGCTGCCTGCGTGCCTCGCGGGCGGGGCTGTTCGTCATCGCGGTGCTGATCGGGGCGGGGTCGGGGCTGGGCGCGGTGGTGTTCCGGTACCTGATCTACTTCTTCACCTGGCTGGCCACCGGGCACAGCCAGTTCGGCCAGGCCGGGTATGTGGGCAGTTCTCATCTGCCGTGGCTGGGCCTGGGGTTCTTCGTGGTGATCCCGGTGCTCGGCGGGGCCATCTACGGGCCGCTGATCTACCGGTACGCCCGTGAGGCGCGCGGGCACGGGGTGCCCGAGGTGATGATCGCGGTGGCCGAGCAGGGCGGCCGGATCCGCCCGCAGGTCTCGGTCGTCAAGGCGCTGGCGTCGGCCCTGTGCATCGGTGCTGGCGGGTCGGTCGGCCGGGAGGGCCCAATCGTGCAGATCGGGTCCGCGCTGGCCTCCAGCCTCGGCCAGCGGCTCCGGATGCCGGAGAACCGGATGCGGATCCTGGTCGCCTGCGGCGCGGCCGGCGGCATCGCCGCCACCTTCAACGCCCCGATCACCGGGGTGTTCTTCGGCGTGGAGATCATCTTGCGGGAGTTCTCCGTCGACGCGCTGTTCACGGTCATGCTGTCCGCGGCGGTCGCCGACGCGGTCGCTATCCCGTTCCTGGGCAGCCAGCGCTTCCTGCACGGCTTCCCGGCCGCCATCACGCTGCCGCACCCGGGCGACTACCTGCTGGTCGCGGCCCTGGCCGTGGTCGCCGGCCTGATCGGGCTGCTGTTCAAGAACGTCGTATACAAGATGGAGGACCTCTGGGACATCGCGTGGCGCGGGCGCCCGGAGTGGGCGCGGCCGGCCGTCGGCGGCGTCGCCCTGGGCCTGGTGCTGCTGGCGCTGCCGCAGATGTACGGCGTCGGCTACCCCGTGATGTACAAGACCGTGGCCGGCGGGTACGTGCTGTGGTTCCTGCTGGTGCTGGCCGCCGGGAAGATGCTGGCCTGCAGCCTGACTCTGGGCATCGGCGGATCTGGCGGCGTGTTCGCGCCGTCGCTGTTCGTCGGCGTGACCTCAGGGATGGCCTTCGGCGAGATCGCCGGCCACCTCGTGGGCCCCGCCGCGGGGCCGCCCGCCCTGTACGCCGTGGTCGCCATGGGCGCGGTGTTCACCTCCGCCGCGCGGGCCCCGCTGACGTCGGTGGCCAGCGTCGTCGAGCTGACCGGTGATTACGGCCTCACCCTGCCGGTCATGCTCGCCGTCGCCATCGCCACCGCCCTGTCCCGGGCGCTGGCCTACGGCAGCATCTACACCACCAAGCTGCTGCGCCGCGGCGCCGACATCGACCGCGCCGCCCCCTGGCGGGCCTTCGGCGACCTCAGGGCGGCCGACGCCATGCGCCCCTTCCCCACCCCGCTGCCCGTCCCCCGCGGCCGCGACAGAGCCGACGCCAGCCCGGGCCCCGCGCAACTGCCCGGCCAGGTGAACTGTCGAACCGACCCGCAGGCCGTGTACGCCAGCGAGTCGCTGGCCCAGACGCTGCGCCAGCTCGGCATCTACGGCCGCGACGGCCTGCCGGTGCTGTCCGCCGATGGCCGCCAGGTCCAGGGCTGGATCACCAGCGCCAGCGTCCTGCAAGCCGTCGCCGACCAGATCGGCACGTCCCCGCGCCAGGCCGGCCCGGGCACAACCGGGACGGCGCCGCCTGACCCGCTGCACGGCTACCAGGTCCTCGAGGTCACCCTGGCACCGGACTCGCCCGCCGCAGGCCGGCCGCTCGGCAGCATCCCCTGGCCCGCCGACAGCATCCCGGTCTCCGTCCTGCGCGACCGCAGCCTGACCGACCCCGACCCCGGCCTCACCCTGAATGTCGGTGACCGCGTCAGCCTGCTAACCCCGGCACCGGGCAGAGCGGCATCCCTGCTGCTCGCCGAATCGCACGCGGCACCAGACGGGCACGCTGCCCCCGAAGCGCCGGATAGCCGTCAGGCCCGAGGCCAGCCGGACACCGACAGCCCAGACAGCCCGAGGCCATGTCGCTGCCGCTCAAGATCAGTCCGCGAGCTCCGGGAGGACACCTAATTCATGGCTACCGGGATACTTGCCGCTGCGCTCGGGCTCGTGATCGCCGTTGCGTGTATCAGCATCCCCCAGCTCGTGCGCAAGCGGCATACCCACCCCGACAACGACGACGACACGCAGGCCTACCTGAAAGAAACCGGCCAGACGGCGCGCGACATCGCCGAACGCAACGCTGCCCTGAGAACGCAGCAGCAGGCGGCAACCCGATCGGGTCAGAAAGATTCCCATGACGATCATCACCGGCAGCAATCGACCTAGGGCCCGGGCCGCCCGGACAGGATCAGGCTGAGCCTGCGGGCGGGCGGCCAGATCGGTCATCGGGCAGGGACCGGGTCGCTGAGCCGCGTCCGGACGCTCCCGCGCTGACGGGATCCTTGACTTCCCAGATGGCTCCGGTGTCGTCTCCGCCCAGGTGGGCGACCAGGCCGGCGGCTGACTGGGCCGGCGTGATCAGGGCGCCCTCGGCGAAACTCCGGTTGAACCGCTGGTGCAGGACGGGCCCGATGCGGTCGGGGTCCTGGGAGCGGATCCAGGCCTGCATGGCAGTGTCCACCGGGCCCGGCCGGTAGACGTTAGCGGTCACCCAGGTACCGCGCAGCTCAGCGGCGAGATTGACGGTGTGAGCCTCCAGAGCCGCTTTGGTGGCGGCGTAGGCGTTGGCGCCGACCATGCCCTCCGGGCGAGCGACGATGCCGCTGGAGACATTGACGATGCGGCCCCAGTGCGCCTCCAGCATGCCGGGCAGGACGGCAGCACTCAGCGCTGCGGGCGCCACGACGTTGAGCTCGAAGGCGCGGCGCAGCTCGGCGGCGGAGATGGCGGCGGTGGCGCCAAGGGGCTCGACCGTGGCCGCGTTGTTGATCAGGATGTCCACGAGCACGCTCTCGACCGCGGCCGCGGCGGCGGACCGTCGCTGTTCCTCATCGCCGAGGTCAGCGGGAACGATGCGGACCTGGCCGGGCAGCGCGCCGCGGGCGACCGCCAGGTCGCGTGTCTCGGCGAGCTGCCCGGCGGAGCGAGCGACCAGGATGAGGCTGGCCCCCGCAGCGGCCAGCTCGAGCGCGACGGCCCGGCCGATGCCGCGTCCCGCCCCTGTGATGAGCGCGGTCCGCCCGGCGAAATCAGCTGTCACCGCGACCTCCCTTGTTAATCATGAGGGCCGGCAGCCGGCGCCGCGGCGTGCTGCCGGACGTAGCGGACCAGCCCAGCCACGTCCTCGGGGACCAGCCGACCGATGGCGCCGCTGGAGTAGACGCTGACCACGACCTTGCCCTGGGCGTCGAGGACGAACCCGGTGGACTGGAGGTACACCGGGTCGGTGTTGATGAACGCGCCGGTCAGGCCGGCGACCGCGCGGGCGTCGGCGCCGAACCCGACCGGGAAGGTCAGGCCAAGCCGGGCGATCAGCTCGGCCGTGGTGGCCTCGTCATCGACTGACAGCGACGCGATGCGGGCTCCCGCCTCGGCCAGGGTCGCACTCGCCCGCTGAAAGGCGCGCAGCTGGGCATTGCAGTACGGGCACCACGCGCCCCGGTTGAATAGCAGAACGCCGAACTGGCCGGCGAACGCCTCGGGCACCTTGACGGCCCCGCCGCCGGGCACGGTGAAATACAGCTCGGGGAAGGCGTCACCTGGCTGCAGCAAAGGCATCAGCGAACTCCTCGTGGCTAGCTGGTAAGTGCGGACAAGGACTTAGTGACAGGGCAGCGCGCGACCTTACCGCTGGCCCGAGAATTCCCCAGGACGCTCACCGCTCCTCCAGGCCGGAGTCCCATGGCAACGTGCGGGCACCGCGTGAGTCATCGGCCTGCCACCGCCGGTAAAGGCCGGCGAGATCGCTGCGGATGCTCGGAGCCAGGTCATCGGGGGTGATGCTCCCGGCCAGTGCGATGATCGCGCGCATCTGGGCCAGGTACTCCGGGCAGTCCGGGCAGGCGGCCAGGTGCGCCTCGAAGCGGCGGCGCTGGGACCGCGGCAAGACGCCGTCGAGGTAGTCGGTGACCAGCTCGACGGCCTGCTGGCAGACCAGGTCGCGGCGGGATCTGGTCATCAGGCCGGTCACCGGGTCCTCCCGAATTCGGACTCGATAACCTGTCGCAGCCAGCTGCGGCCGCGGTGCAGGAGCACGCGCTGGTTGGCCTGGCTGATACCGAGGGCGGCGCAGACCTCCGCGCTGCTCATGCCCTGGACATCGCGCAAGGTCACGACTTCTTTCTGCCGCGGCGGCAGCTCGTCGATGGCGGCCAGGACCCGCGTGGCCATCTTCGCTGCCGTCAGCCGGTCCTCGACCTGGTCAGCCCAGGGCTCGGGCGGTACCTCCCAGGTGCCGGCCGCGTTGAACCTGGAGGCATTGATCACCGGCTCCATGTCGTTGACCGGCACGCTCCGGCGCTCCCGGGCCGCGGCGCTGACCGCCCGGTTGATCACGATGCGGATCAGCCAGGTCCGGAACGTCGAGCGGTGCTCGAAGTTGCCGATGCCGCGCAGTACTCCCACCCAGGTGTCCTGGACCACTTCCTCCGCCACCGCCCTGCTCGGCGCATAGCCGAGTGCTACTGACAGCATGACGGCCTGGTATTTCCCGGCCAGGGTGACGAACGCGTCCGCATCGCCGGCCCGAAGCCGGTCCACGAGTTCTGAGTCCGGGTCGTCTCCCGCGGACTGGCGTTCTCGTCGCAGTAACGTCATGGCAAGGCTCCCCGGGCAGCTATCGCGGCGGGCACCGCGAAGGCAATGCCGCTACTTCATCTGCGGCGGGCCCAGGCTGGCGTCTTACCTTGAACCGGGAATCTGAGTAACCACGTTTTCGCTCGCAAGCTGGAGAAACCCATGACGTCAACGGTGTCCTCCCCGGCCGCTGATGTGGCCAGGGTCTTGCGACATCAGCGGCGGCGCTGAACGGACACGAGGCTGGCTGAAGTCGCGGTAGGCACGAGCTGCGGATCAGCTTGTCAGTAGCCGAGATGGGCGAGGGCGTCCAGGATCTGCCGGGGTTCGGTGCGGGTGCTGTAATCGGGATGGACGTCGATCCACCGGACGGTGTGGCGGTCGTCGAGTATGACGGTGGCGGGCATCGGCAGGCTAATGGTGGCGTCGGCATTGACGCTGGTCAGGTCGAGGCCGAGCCGAAGCTGGGCCGCACGGGCCTCCCCGGACGGCCAGGTAAGGATGCCGAGCCGGCTGGCGATGACATTGCCGGGGTCAGACAGCACCGGGTAGGCGAGGTCGTGCTTCTGCTGGATGGTCAGCGATCCGTCCGGCTTCTGCGGGCTGATCGCGGCAAGCCTGATGCCCCGGCCGGTCAGCTGCGGCAGCAGGTGTGCCTGGTAGGTGGACAAGGCGATGTTGCAGTACGGACACCAGGCCCCCCGGTACAAGACCAGTACCGACGTGGCCGGCCCGGTCGCGGCGTAGAGCGTGGTGGCCGCGGCGCTGGCGTCCAGGAGCTCGGTGTCGGCCAGGACCGTGCCGAGCTTGGCGATGCCAGCCGGCTCGACGGCAGCAAGCGCCGCCTGCTCGCGGCTGAAGGCACCCATGACCTCGCTGGGCGGCCCGGCCGCCATGTTGGCGTGCAACTCGGCGACGCGGCCGGTGATCGTGGACGGAGTAGTCATGCCCTGGCTCCTGCTCGCGGTGGTGGCTTAGTGAGGCGTCGCCGGGGACTTCCCCGGCTGCCCTGTAAGCGGTCCCGTCAGTCGGGATTCTTACCTGTCCGGGGCGGAGTTCCCGGCGACATCACCAGTTCGCTTAGCCTGGGCTGGTGGAGCGACGGGAGAAGCTGGCAGCGCCGCTGGACGCGGTCTCGGCCGGGTGGATCACCGCGCTCACCGGCACGGGCCCGGTGCGCGAGGCGGGCCTGGCACGTCTGCACGGTCTGCTGGTCCGCGTCGCCGTCCGCGAGGTGCGGCGCCGGGATGCCTCGTCCGGGATCGCCGGGCCCGAGCGCGACGACCTGGCCCACCAGGCCGCGGCCGACGCCATGCTCGCGATCATCGCCAAGCTGGACACCTTCCGCGGTGAGAGCCGGTTCACCACCTGGGCTTACCGGTTCGTGGTGCTGGAGGTGTCCAGCAAGCTCGGGCGCCACTACTGGCGCCAGCACCCGGCCGCCAGCCTCGACGCCGAGGACTGGGACCGGCTGCCCGACCGGTTCGGGATAGACCCCGCCGAGCATGCGGCGCAGGCCGAGATGATCACGGCCATCCGGCACGCGGTAGACCAGGAACTCACTGCCCGCCAGCGTCGGTTGTTCGTCGCGGTCGTGCTCAACGGCATCCCCCTGGACGCCGTCGTGGCCCAGACCGGGATGAACCGGAACTCGATCTACAAGGCGATCTTCGACGCCCGCCGTAAGATCCGCGCGTTCCTGGTCGCCAACCAGTACCTGGAGCACACGAAGCTGGGATCACGATGACCGACTGGGCCGCACTGGAGAACTTCCTCGACACCGATCCCGCGGACGTCGGATGCGAGCAGGCCATGGACATCCTCCACGTCTACGCCGACCTGGTCGCCGCCGGGACGGACGCGGCCAGCCGCTACCCCGGCGTGGCGGCCCACCTGACCGCATGCGGCCCCTGCGGCGAAGACTTCCGCGGCCTGCTCGCCGCGATCGCGCAAGAGCCCTGACCAGAGCCGCGCGCAATAACATCGCCGTCGCCTGACCAAGACGTCGCTCCATAGCCTCGTGCTGGCGGGTGATCGGGGTGAACAATGGCCTGCATGCGGGCCGGGTCAGGCCCGCTGGCAGGATCTCGCCGACCCGGTCGAGGCCGGGCGGCTATCTCGCCGGCGGCAGCCAGCAGCCGTTCCTCCCCGCCGCGCGGCATGACGGCTCAGAGCTGCTGCCCCGAACGCCTCACCGGGCCGGCGGCCGGGCGGATCACCACGTAAGCCACGCGGCTCGGCCGGCGAGGCGCAGTCTTGTTATCGTCGACTACCTTGCGCTCGTCGTCACGGCCCCATGCTGACGCGACGATGGCCTGCGATGATGGCCGCGAAGACACCGCCGGCCGCTGGGAACGACTCGGCCGGCCCTGGCGGCATACGCCAGGCAGGGGCCACGCGAGAGGAGCGAGATGACCGACATGCTGGAGAGGATCAGCGGCCTCCTGCACGAGGCAGGCGAAACTCACCATCGCGTCTACCGGATCGTCGACGGGGCGGACGATGACTGGGCCTCCTGGTATTCGGACTGGCTCACCACGCTGTCCGAGCTGCCGACCCTGCTCGGGGTCAAGCCGGTCCGCAGCGAGCTCACCTACCTGCTCGTCAGTCTCGATAAGCACTACACCGCCGAGCACCCGGACGAATCCTGGGAGCCTTACTACGCACGCCGGATTCTCGATCATTTCAGCCCAGCTGAAGCCTGACGGGGCGTCTGCAGGTACTGCTCGCCAGGGATGGCGTTCGTCTTCGAACAGCAGCTGAGCGCGGGTGGTGTCCAGGATGTGGTGTCCAGGATGATGCGCTTGCCGATGCGTGCTGGCACTCGCTGGGCAAGGGGCTCGAGCCGGCGGAGAAGCTCATGGTTTGCCGCGTGCGAATACACGGGATTCGTCGATCAGCTCGGCCCACCGGGCCGGGTCGCGGTCTTCGATCAGGACCCATTCGCGGAAGGTTCTGCCCGCCGGGGCGAACGGCTCGCCCGCGCCCGCCGCGATGAGCTGCTCGACGCGGTGCCGGGGAAGCTTGACGATCAGGTCTCCGGAGCGATGGTCGCAGGAGGCGAAGAACGCGCCGGCGACGCGCAGGCATGGAAAGCCCATCATCGTTCCGGTCGCCACGTCGCTGTGGGTCAGCGCGGCCGCGCTGACCTCCCAGAAGAAATCGGCGGGCTGATCAGTCACTCCGGCCTGCTTTCCCCGGCATCTTCGAGGACTCTTTCGCGGGCGGGTTCCGGCTCGGCCTCCAGCAGGTAGCCGGTGGCGGCCAGCCAGCGAGGCCACGCCGCCGGGCGGCCTTCGACGATCACCTCGCCGCGGGCGCGGCCGTCGTCCCAGCTGGCCTCGCCGGCGGCCCAGCGGTCCAGGAACGCTGAGGTGGTGCGCACGATGAGCTCGGCGCCGGGCTCGGCGCCGGGTTCCTGCCGTAGCCGGCCCGCGGTGAAGTACAAGGTCGCGGGCCGGTCATCGACCACGAGCTGGAACTGGCCGTCGGCGAGATTCTCGATGCCGTCGACGTAGGTGACATCGAAGCTCTGCTGTGCCGAGCCGTCGGCGGTTGGGTCGGCCAGGAAGCCCGCCCCCCACCGCCGCAGGGCCCGCAGCGCCTCCTCCAGCTCCTGGCCGCGTGCGGTCAGCGCGTATACGACGCCGGCGCCGACCGCCCCAGGCTCGCGGGCTACCACACCCGCGCGTTCCAGGCGCCGGAGCCGGTCAGCGAGCACGCTGGTGCTGATGCCCGGAAGCCGGTCCAACAGCGCACCGTAGCGGCGCGGCTGCTTGAGCAGTTCCTGGACGATCACCAGCGTCCACCGCTCGCCGATCACATCCAGCGCTCGCGACAGCGGGCAGAACCGTCCGTAGCCGCTCCAGGGCCTGCTGGGCATCGAGGCATCCTCCCGTCAGCGGGGCGTCAGGAGGCGGGCATCAGCGCGGCCAGCGCTGCGGTGTCGAAGATCAGGCGAGCCGAGGCGAGCTTGCCGTCGCGGAATGAGTTCCACTCGGCCATCGGGATAGACCCGGCGCCG
Source organism: uncultured Actinomycetota bacterium (assembly GCA_963730265.1). Classification (GTDB taxonomy): domain Bacteria; phylum Actinomycetota; class Actinomycetes; order Streptosporangiales; family Streptosporangiaceae; genus DASUBV01. The sequence goes on along the minus strand of CAVSRG010000009.1, from coordinate 54,281 downwards.
GCCGGGGTCTCGATCCTGAAATCGTAGAAGGAGCAGAGCTCGCCGCCGTCTTCCCACTGCCGGCGGATCTCGGCGCCCCGCATGATCGGGCCTAGCGGTGCCGAGCCCTCAAGGAACGCCGCCTTGCCCTGCGACTGAAGCATCGGCCCATGGAAACGGAAGTCGTCGGTGAGCAGCTCAGCAGCGCCGGCCGTGTCGCCGGAGGTGAATCGCTGCAGGTAGGTGCGGAAGATCTCGGCAGGCGACATCAGAACCTCGCTGACTCTCTTGATAGGAGACTACTCCTATAATAGAAGTAACTCCTGGTCTGTTGTCAATGCGCTCGGCCGGGCTCGGCCGGGCTCGGCCGGGAGGCAGTTGCTGCCGTCCTCAGGACTGGGTCTCCGCGGCGAGGCCGACCAGGGATTGATAGGCGGCGGAACTCAGGAGGCTGGAGTCGTAGATGGCGGTCAGGCGGCTGATCTGCCCGGCCCGGTCGAGCTCGAGGCAGGTGTGGCCGCGGCGCATCGGGGCGGCGTCCGGGGCCGCCGACCACTCGTAGCCGCCACCCTCACGGCTGCCCTCGGCGTGAACCAGCGCGGCGCCCGAACCGGAGCCTCAGTTAGTGCTCCGACGCGGCAACTACTCGGGCTGCTGCTGCCATATCACCAGGTCGAACTCGTTGCCCTCCGGGTCGGCGAACGTGGTCTGGCGGACCACATACAAGTCCCCGCCCAAGCGGACCGCCGGGAGCTTGATTTCGTTGAGCGGCCTGGCGCCCAGGCCGGTCAGCCGCTCCATCTCCTCGTCGTAGTGGTCGGTGATCAGGACAAGATGGATCCCCTTGGGCTCGGTGACATGGCGGAGAAGCATCCGGGGGCCACTCTCGGGGTCGGCGGCGTCGACCGCCGTGTCCCCGGCGACCGCGCCCGGGCTGACGGGGCGGCCGAGGGCCTTGCCCCAGAAGTCCGCCAGGGCGGCGGGTTCGGCGCTGTCGATAGTCAGGGCTGCGACACTCAGGCTGACGGTGGTGGTCATGATTGTTTCCCTAAGGTCGTAGTTGTCTGGGGTTGGTGCCCCGGATGCCCGGGGCTTCGGGGTGTGGCTGATGACTGTCTGCCGTTGTGGTGGCTCGAAAGGAATGGCCGCCCCGTTGCCCGGGACTCCCTGGCCGCTGATTGAGATCTGTTGCGAGCCGTCGCTGTTTAGGGACCTGCCGGCGGGGTTGTCCATGGGGCTGACCAGCACATATGAGAGGACGGGCCGGGTGACGGTTCGGGATGTGGTGTGGGTCGGCATCGATGCCGGGAAGGCCAGCCATCACGCTGCGGCGGTTGACGCGGATGGCCGGCAGCTGTGGTCGGTGAAGGTCGCTAATGACCAGCGTGAGATTGAGGGCCTGGTCGCCCGGGCTGGCGAGTCCGGCGCTGAGGTGCGGTGGGCGGTGGACCTGGTCAGCCCGATGGCATCGCTGCTGCTGGCGATCTTGCTGACCAGCGGCCAGGACGTCGTGTACGTGCCCGGCCGGATGGTCGCCGCCCTGGCCGGGGCGCTGGGCGGCGAGGGCAAGACCGACGCGAAGGACGCCCGGGTCATCGCCGACATCGCCCGGATGCGCCCTGACCTGGCTCCGGTTACCGCTGATGAGGAGCTGGTGGTGGAGCTGGCCCGGCTGACCTCGCACCGGGCCGACCTGATGGCCGACTGGGTCCGCGGGGTCAACCGGCTCCGCGCCCTGCTCGGCTCGATCTTCCCCGCCCTCGAGGCGGCCTTTGACTACTCCACCCGCTCGGCGCTGATCCTGGTCACCGGGTTCGCCACCCCCGCCGAGGTCCGCCAGGCCGGGCACGGCGGCCTGGCCGCCTACCTGGCCGAGCACGGAGCCTGGCGCAAGGGCATCGACGCCATGGCCGCCACCGCCGTGCAGGCAGCCGCCGGGCAGACCGTGGCGCTGCCCGGCGAGGCGACCACCGCCCAGCTCATCAAGCAGACCGCCCGCAAGCTCCTGGACCTGGACCGGGAGATCAAGGACACCGGCAAGCTCATCACCAGCCGGTTCCGCGACCACCCCCAGGCCGCCATCATCGAGAGCCTGCCCGGCATGGGCCCCATCCTCGGCGCCGAGTTCCTCGTCGCCACCGGCGGCGACGCCCGGGCCGCTTTCGGCAGCCCCGGCCGGCTCGCCTCCTATGCCGGGCTCGTACCCGTCCCCAAAGACTCCGGCCGCGTCACCGGCAACTGGCGCCGCCCCCGGCGCTACAACCGCACCCTGCGTCGCGTCTTCTACATGGCCGCCCTGTCCAGCCTCCGCGCCGACGGCCCGTCCAGGACCTTCTACCAGCGCAAGCGCTCCGAGCACCGCATCCACACCCAGGCCCTGCTCGCCCTGGCCCGGCGCCTGGTCGACGTCTTGTGGGCACTGCTGCGCGACAACCGCACCTTCAGCCCAGCCCCACCGGCCATCACCGCTGCGGCTTGACATCGTCATTGAGATTCCTTCCGATGGGTTCACTCATGGACGACCGGCAGGTCGGACGGTTGCGCCCGCCCGCCGCAGACCGGAACGTCCAGTGCGGCGCATTGCTCTCCCCGCGGTGGCCGGCGGTCGGTGGCCGGTGGTCTGATGACTTAAAGTGTTAACTAAACGTACCTCTACATCACTTCATGATGCAAGTCATGAGACGGCTGGATCACTTCAAGATTTAAGTTATCCTGTCCTCATGGACACCCCCGGGGAGCCCCGCTGGCTCGACGACGAGGAAAGTCAGGCCTGGCGCGCCCTGGCCAGTGCGCTGGTCAGGCTGCCGGCCGCGCTCGATGCGCAGCTGCGCCGCGATGCCGGGATCGGTCACTTCGAGTACCAGATTCTGGCCCTGCTGTCAGAGGCGCCCGGCCACACCCTGCGGATGAGCGAACTCGCGATGCAGGCCGACGGCTCGCTGCAGCGCCTGTCCCAGGTCGCCGCCCGGCTGGAGCAGCGCGGCTGGCTGCGCCGCACCGCTGATCCGGCCGACGGCCGCTACACCCTGGCGATCCTGACCGGCCAGGGCTGGGCGAAGGTGACCGAGGCCGCGCCAGGCCATGTCCAGGAGGTCCGCCGGCTGGTCTTCGATCCGCTGACCAAGACCCAGTCCCGGCAGCTGCGCGAGATCAGCCGTCGCATGGTCCGCGCCATCGATCTCCACGACCAGCCGCTGCCTGCCGCCATGCCCGTACGGGCACCCCAGTAATCGGCATCCTCATGGCGGCCCCGTCCCGCCGACGTACCCGGCGAGGGTTCCTCGCAGATGCCGCTTGCCGGCACGGTGACCTCGTGCCGCAGCACCAGCAGCTCGATGTCCTTGGACCCCGTCACGGCAGGTCACAGCGCCCAAACCCGACTCTCGGCACCCGGACAGGCCCTCACCCGAACACCCGTCGTTGGATCTCGCGCCGGTAATCCTGCAGCGTATTGTCCAGGTGGATGCAGGCTGCCTGTGCCGCAGCCTCCGGCTCGCCGTCCCGGATGGCACAGAAGATGGCATCGTGCTCCTCGACCGCGCCACTCGCGTGGCCGCCGATGCCGCGCAGGCCGATGAGGCTGACCTGGCGCTGCAGCAGGCGCGCCTCGCGGACCGCAGCGACCAGGAAGAAATTGTGCGAGGCGGTGGCAACGCCCAGATGAAAGGCGTCGTCGCCCGCTTCGAACTGCGCCTTGTCAGCGCTGACGTAGCCATCGCGGCAGGACTGGGCCGCGGTCTCTATCACCCGCAGCTCCGCCGGGTTGGCGCGCGTCGCGGCCAGCCTGCTGGCCTCGGCCTCCTGGAGGCGCCGGAACTCGAACAGCATGAGGATGTGGTCCAGGTCGGTCGGCAGGAAGAATCCGCTCCACCGCCTCGCCCCGAGCATGCTTTCCCCGTCAGCGACGTACAGACCTCGGCCCTTCTGCGCTCGGACCCGGCCGATGGCCGAGAGGATCTTGACCGCCTCGCGCACCATCGTCCGGCTGGCGCCAAGCCGTGCGGCGAGCTCCTGCTCCGTCGGCATCCGATCGCCGGGAGCCAGCGCGAGTTCGCCGATCAGCCGCAGGATCTGCTCGGCCACCAGCTCATAGCCGGGCCGGTAAGCACCTGGCTGCACGCTGCTCTCGTCGCCTGCGGACGAGGATGCGTCTTGGCTGTCGTGCGTCGCCGGGACCGCATTCACGGCCTGCACCTCCATGATGACCTGCACTGAGGACAGTATGACTCAAGTCCATGTACAAGATCTATCATGCCATATCACTACTACAGTTGGCTGATAAGTATGAAACATCTAGGCTCATTAATCTGAGAAAGATATGTCCAGAATATCCGGATAAACTGCTATATTAGCGTGGAGCCATGGGCATTGAGTGCTAACAATCGTGAAAAATGTCCCGACAGGAGTCTTGACGGTGACCTCCCAGGCGCGCTAGTTGTGGTGCAGCTCATCCAGGGCCGACTAGCAAGGTGAATGGGCGGGACAACCGTCACGTACACCGGTCGGAGGTCGGAGAGCGCGCGCTACTAGGTAGTACACATCAGGCGGTCACGTCGCCGAGGTGCGACCGCCGTTGCGACCAAACAAGGTGGTGGAGCTGTCATGCCCCCAAAGAGCAGCGTCGTCCGTGCGCGTGATCGAGCGAGACCTTCGTTCAGCCGTATCATCCTGGCTCTCGGCGCCGCCGCGCTGATGGCTGCTGCCGCCTCGGCCTGCGGCGGCGGGAGCTCGGCTTCGAGCTCATCGGTGAAGGACGGCTTCACACAGGCTGCACAGTCCGCTGGCCCGCTCACGGTCTGGGTGGACTCGACGCGCGTCCCGGCCGCGCAGGCTTATCAGAAGGCTCATCCGAATGTGAAGCTCAACATCGTCACCTACGACGGTGACGCGAACGGCGCGAACACTTTGCAGACCAAGGTCGACTTGTACGACCGTACCGGCCGCGGCTGGCCGGATGTGGTGTTCAGCGCTACGGACAACGAGGCAAGCTGGGGGGTCTCCGCCGGGTTCCTGGCGCCTCTGAACGAGGGTCTTATCCCCCAGGCGACCCTGAGCAACTTCGCCAAGGGCGCCCTGAACCCCTGCACCGTGAATGGCAAGGTCTACTGCCTGCGCAACGACCTGTCTCAGGTGGTGCTGTGGTACAACGCGACCCTCATGAAGAAGTGGGGCTACCAGGTGCCGACGACCTGGCCGCAGTACGAGCAGCTTGGCGAGACGGTTGCCAAGCAGCATCCCGGCTACCTGGTCGGCAACGCCGGGGACACCTTCACCCCCGAGATCTACATGTGGGCCAGTCAGTGCCAGGCCAACGACATCACCGGCCTCCGCACGGTGACCGTCAATGTGACCAGCCCGGACTGCACCCGGATGGCGTCGCTGCTCGACACGCTGGTCAAGGCTGGCTCGATGTCGAAGCTCAGCGTGTTCAGCACGGCGTTCCCCAAGACCGAGAAGGGCAAGGTGCTGATGCTGCCGGGTCCCGCGTGGTTCGGCGGTGCCGTCTTCGACACCAAGTCTGGACTCAACGTGCCGAAGGGGCAGATAGCCGTCGCGCCCATTCCCCAGTGGCCCGGAACGTCCACGCCGAGCACCGGCAACGTCGGCGGAGGGACATGGCTCCTGTCCGCGCACTCGGCGCACCTGAAGGAGGCGGTCAGCTTCATCGAATGGGTTACCGGTAACAACATCTGGCAGGACAAGCTGACTCCCGGCTTCCCCGCCTACGTTCCGGCGGCCAAGGTATGGCAGGCCAACCAGGCGAAGTCCGGCTACTACGCGCACGACATCTCCGGCGTCCTCGGGCAGGCGGCCGGCGAGGTATGGCCAGGCTGGGGCTACGGCAAGTTCAGCCAGGAGGCCGTCTGGGCCGCCACCATCGACCCGGGCCTGACCTCCGGCAAGACCATCGTCTCGATGCTGCCGGCCTGGCAGACCGCGATTACCAACTACGCGACGAGCGACGGCTACAAGGTCAGTCCTTGATCCTGTCACGCACCACTGACCGGGCCGGGGCCCGCGCGGCGCGCGGGCCCCGGCCAGTCAGGGCCGGCCACGTCTTCGTCGCCGGCTGACGTGATCCTGCTGGCCGCTTTCGGGGTCCTGCCGACGGTCTACGGCATCTACTTCGCGTTCACCAGCGCCGGGAATACCTTCGCCGGGTTCTCCAACTTCGCCGGCGCCGCGAGGGACTTCCGATACCTGCCCGCGGTCGGGCACGTCGCGTTGTACCTGGTCATCTGGCTGGCCAGCTTGGTGGTGCTCGTGACCGGGCTGTCCGTAGTGCTGCAGCAGCTGCGGGTCCGCCGCATCGCCAGGGCGGCGCGTTTCCTGTACTACATTCCGGGAGCGCTGGCCGGCGCGGCCGGCGTACTGGTGTGGCTGTTCATGCTCGACCCGACCGTCAGCCCCGCCGCGACGTTGCTGCGGTTCCTGGGCTACGGCACCTTCGGCCAGGTCATCGAGCCCGGTCACCTGTCAATCGTGCTCCCGATGATCGCCTTCTGGACCGGTGCCGGCGGCTGGATCGTCGTGATGGGAGGAGCGCTGAACACCATCCCCCTGGAGCTCATCGAGGCCGCACGCATCGACGGAGCTGGAGGGTGGAGCATCGCCCGGCGGATCCAGATCCCGATGATCCGCAAGTGGATCGTGTATATGGTCATCCTGGCGTTCGCCGGAGGCACGCAGCTGTTCGTCGAGCCGCAGCTCATCTCCGCGGCCAGTCTCGGTGTCGCGGGCCGCGACTACTCACTCACCCAGCTGTCCTATGACTTCGCATTCCAGAACAACAACGTCAACTACGCGTCGGCAATATCGGTGGAGCTGCTCGTGGTCTCCCTGGTCGTGGCGGCGCTGTTCGTGACCAGGTCGAGGTTCTTCGATGCGAGCTGACATAGACGCAAGCGCCGCGGTCCGCGCCGCTGCCCCCGCCCGGCTGCCCGCGAAGTCGCGCCGTCTGCCGAGCCCGGCTCGCGCAACCGGCGGGCTGTTCACCGGGCTGCTCCTGGCGGCCTTCGTCGTCTTCTTCATCCTGCCCGTCGTGTGGCTGCTGCTGGCCGCGACGAAGACGGACCCGCAGCTTGTCAGCTCCAGCCCGTTGTCCGTGGGGTCATGGCATGCGCTGCGGCACAACTGGGACGCGCTGACCAGCTTCCAGGGCGACACCATCTTGCTGTGGCTGCGGAACTCGATACTGCAGGCGATCATGGCCCTGGTGATCACCCTGGCCGTCGGCATACCGGCCGGCTACGCGCTGGCCATGACCGAGTTCCGCGGGCGGCGCGCACTCCTGGTCACCACCCTGGTCGTCATGCTCATGCCGACCACGACCTTGGTCATACCGCTGTTCCTCGAGCTCAACGCCGTGCATCTGATCGGGACCATCTGGTCGGTCGTGCTCCCGTACTCGTTCTATCCGTTCGGCGTCTACCTGACCTATATCTACTTCAGCACCGCGCTGCCACGTGACCTGCTCGACGCGGCCCGCATCGACGGCTGCACCGAGTTCGGGCTCTTCCGGCGCATCGCGCTGCCGCTCGCCGCCCCGGTCGTGGCGCTGGTCGGGTTCTTCAGCTTCGTGGCGAACTGGACGAACTACTTCCTGCCCTACGTCATGCTGCCGTCGAGCAACGAATACCCGGTTCAGGTCGGCATCGGGCTGCTGCTCACCGACGTGCCGCAGTTCAACCCCACCGCCGGCACCGCCGCTGTGCTGCGGCCTGAGCTGGCGCTCGCCATCCTCATAGCCATCACCCCGGTCTTCGTCGTCTTCCTGTTCTCCCAGCGCTTCCTGATCTCCGGGCTGCTGTCCGGGGCCACGAAGGAGTGACATGGCACTGCCTGCTGTTACTGCCTCGGTGCCGTTGCTGGAGCCTCCTGGCTGGGCACTGGCCGAACGCCAGCTATTCGACCTGCTCGATCACGGCTGGCGGCGCTTCGCCCGGCAGTTCACGGGCCCGGACGGACGCCTGCGCTACGGGCACGAGATCACCTCCCGCGACGGCGTCGACGATTTCTACGAGACGTTCTTCAACTGGCCGCAGCTATACCTGCTGGGCGGGGCGGACGACCTGCTCGCGGAGTCGGAGCGCCACTGGGAAGGGGTGACCGCGCAGCTGACCGAACTCGGCATGCTCTGCGGCGAGTACGAACGCGGCTACGACTGGTTTCATCAGGGCGAGAGCAACCTGCTGCTGTACTTCCTGTGCATGGCGGCCCCGGCGCGGTGGGCGGAGCGGGCGGTGCGGTTCGCGGAGCTGTACGTCGATCCCGCTCACGGAAACTACGACCCCGTCACCCACATCATCCGCGGCGCGCACAACGGGTCGGATCCCGGCCGCACCGGCCTCTTCGACGGTCCGCATTACCCGTGGCTGGAGAGTGAAGCGCGATCCTACGGCTTTCCCCTCGACTGGCTGGTGCCAGACGGCGCCCCGGAGCCCGAGCGGGCCCAGGACCCGCGGCTGACCAGCGAAATGGCCGCCCGCCTGGGCGCCGGCGACACGGCCATGAACCTGTCAGCAACCGGGCTCATCCTCAACGCCTGGATCCTGACCGGCGAGCCGCGCTACCGGGACTGGATCGAGCGGTACGTCACCGCCTGGGCTGCGCGCACTGCGGCCAACGACGGCATCGTGCCAGACAATGCCGGGCCGGACGGAGTCGTCGGCAGCCTGCTGGGCGGTCGCTGGTACGGCGGGCACTACGGCTGGTCCTGGCCACATGGCTGGTACAGCATCGGCCAGGCGGCCACGGTCGGCGCTCTGGCGGCGGCCACGGTGACCGGTGACCAGTCCTACCTGGATCTGATACGCACCTCCCTGGACGCGCTGATCGAGCACGGCAAGGTGATGCCCTTCACCGAGTCGGATTCGTCGATCCCGTCGAAGTGGTACCCGCAGCTCGGCTCGGACGCGGCCACCCCGACACTGCTGGTCCCGTTTCGGCACAGTGATCGCGGGTGGTTCGACTACAACCCGATGCTGGCTTCGATGCCGATGATGATCTGGCATTACAGCAACGGCGTTGGCGACCTCCGGCGCCTGGAAGCCCTGCGCGAGGCAGCCGGGTACGACTGGCGGACCGTGCGCCCGTTCCGCAGCAAGGAAGAAGCCGGTCATGAAGAGCCCTGGTTCGCGTTCCTGGCCGGCGACAACCCGCGTTACCCAGAGCAGATGCTGGCCGCGGCCCAGGCTCAGGCGCGCCACCGGCTCGCCCGGATGCGTGCGTATCGCGACACCGACGTCGGCGAGCCTGACATCCACCTGTGGCAGCAGAGCAACCCGGTCGTCACCGAGGCGCTGGTCCAGCTGACCTGGGGCGGCCCGCAAGTGCTCTACAACGGCGGCCTGCAGCAGGCCCGGGTCCGCTACTACGACGCCGACCGGCGGCGACCAGGGCTGCCGCCCTGTGTGGCGGCGCTCGTGTCCAGCATTGAGCCGCACGCGACAGTCATCGACCTGGTCAACCTGGACCCTGACCAGGCCCGCACGGTGATCGTGCAGGCCGGTGCCTTCGCCGAGCACACGATCGAGACGGCGCGTTACACCGCCTGCCCGGACGATTCGTGGCTCGGCAGCCTGTACGACTACGGGCACGGCGAGCCTGCGGTCATCGAGCACCGCGCTGACGTGGGCGGTCCCTGGCTGACCGTGGAACTGCCCGCCTCCACCCGGATAGCGCTCACGCTGGACATGGCCTTGCACACGCGGGCTCCCTCGTACGACACGCCGTTTGCCGGGGATCCGCCGGGGCGATCGTGAGATACCGGCAGCCTGAGCACCCAGGGCCCCGTCGTATCAGAGCCCGGATTCGGCTCGGACCGCGCAGCTGACCTACCGGCTGCCCGGCGTCCCCCCGCTCGATCAAGGAGGTCGCCCATGACATCCCGATCTCAGACGGCCCGCTCCCGCGAGCGTCACGAGTCCGGGAATGCCGGTGTCGTCTACTCCGGCGCCAGGACCCTGCGGCTTGAGCCTGTGATGCCGGTGCCGCCGGGACCCGGACACCTGCGGATCGACGTTGCCTACACCGGAATCTGCGGCACCGACCTGCACATCTATCACGGCGATATGGACGGCCGGGTCCAGCCTCCCGGAGTCATAGGGCACGAGATGTCCGGACGGATTGCCGACATCGGCGGCGGAGTCGACGGGTGGCAGGCCGGCGAGCACGTCACCGTGATGCCCCTGGACTGGTGCGGGCAGTGTCCCGCCTGCCAGGCCGGCCATACGCACCTGTGCCACCGCCTCAACTTCCTCGGCATCGACTCCACCGGAGCCATGCAATGCAGCTGGACGGTTCCCGCACGCACCGTGATCCGGCTGCCCGGCCACATGCCGCTCAAGCACGGCGCTCTAGTCGAGCCCGTCGCCGTTGCCGTGCACGACGTGCGGCGGGCAGACCTCCAGCCGGGTGAGAAGGCCCTGGTAGTCGGCGGCGGCCCGATCGGCCTGCTCATCGCCGCCGTGGCTCGCCGCGAAGGCGCTGATCTGGTGCTGATCGAGCCAGACCCCTACCGCCGCTCCCTAGCCGGGCAGCTCGGCTTCACCGCCTGCGACCCCGCGGCCCCGGGCACGACGGCGATCCTGCAGGAGTGGAGCGGTGCGGCCGGGGCCGCGGTCGCTTTCGAGGTCTCGGGGGCAGTTGCGGGCGTCGCCACCGCCGTCGACGCGCTGGCGGTGCGAGGCCGCCTGATCCAGGTCGCGATCCACGCCGTGCCGCGCGAACTGAACCTGCACCGTTTCTTCTGGCGCGAGCTCACCTTGCTCGGTGCCCGCCTCTATCACCGGGAGGACTTCGAGGCCGCGGTCGCCCTGATCGCCGGCGGCCAGATTCCGGTGAGTGCCCTGATCACCCGCACAGAGCCGCTGGCCCGGGCGGAGCAGGCCTTTCTGGCCCTGGAGTCCGGCGCGGGCGTCATGAAGGTCCTCATCGACTGCCAGGCCGAGCAGGGGGCGGGCGTTGCGCACTGACATTCCCGCCTTGTTCGACCTGACCGGCCGTCTGGCTGTCGTCACGGGCGCGCGCCGCGGCATCGGCCTGGCCATCGCCGACGCGCTGGCCGGAGCCGGCGCCGATATCGTCGCCGTCAGCGCCCAGATGGAGCCTGACGGGGGCGAGGTGGCTAGGCTCGTCCGAGCCCGCGGCCGCACCTGCACCGCCCTGCGCGCCGACTTCGCCGACCGGGCCGCCGTGAGCAACCTGGCCGCGCAGGTCGCCAACTGGTCTCCCGCGATCGACATACTCGTCAACAACGCGGGGACCATAGCCCGCGCCCCAGCCGCCGAGCACACCGACGAGGACTGGGACCATGTGCTGCACGTCGACCTCACCAGCCAGTTCATCCTGGCCCGTGCAGCGGGCCGGGCCATGCTCGACCGCGGCCACGGCAAGATCATCTTCACTGCGTCGCTGCTGAGCTTCCAGGGCGGCATCAACGTGCCCGGCTACGCAGCGGCAAAATCCGGCGTCGCCGGACTGACCCGCGCCCTCGCCAACGAATGGGCATCTCGCGGTGTCAACGTGAACGCGATCGCGCCTGGCTACGTAGCCACTGACAACACGCGGGCGCTTCGCGACGACCCGGCCCGCAACGCCGCCATTCTCGATCGGATTCCGGCTGGCCGCTGGGCCGATCCCGAGGACTTCGCGGGGGCCGCTGTCTTCCTCGCATCCCGCGCCTCCGACTACATCCACGGCGCGATCATCTCCGTTGACGGAGGGTGGCTCGGGAGGTGAGGCCCTCCTCTGGCTCGGCTGCCGGCTCGCCGAGAAGCCCGCAAGTGCCGTACTCCCGCGGGCAGGGATTTCCCGCGCTTGATGCTGAGCCGTCCAGGGGGCGGCGGCCATGGCGGCGCTGCCGGCCAGGCGCTCGCGCGCATCGCTTTTGTCCTCGCCACCTGCCTTCGAGGTCTGGTTCGCCGTGCGGGGTCGGCCGTGATTGTCCTCGGGGTTGCGATCGTTGCCGCCGGCGCCGCAGCGGCCGGGCCGGTCTACTACCAGGCGGCTCAGAAGTCGATCCTCACCGACTCGGTCGCGCCGGCCAGCGTGCCCTTCCTCGGCCGCGGACTCGAGGTTTCCGCGTCCGGTGCCATCGCGGCGGCGCTGCCGACTCTGAAATCCGAGCTGGCCGAAGAACTTCACGGTGATCTCGGACCGACCATGGTCGCGAGGGTCTTCACGCCTCCGATCGACTCGGTTGAGGCAACGGGCTCCGAAGGGGCGCTCAGGCAGACGTTCCCGCTAATCTGGCGGACTGACTTCTGCGCGCATCTGGTCATCACCGGCAGCTGCCCGGCAAGGGCCAATCAGGTGATCGTCAGCAGCACGAATACCGCGGTGACTGGCTGGCGCATTGGCAGCCGGATCCGCGACTCTGGCTGGCCGACGCTCCTTGTCACTGGCATCTACAAGCCCCCGGAGGCCAGCCTCGACTACTGGGTGCTGCACTGGCAGACGTACTTCCCGAGCAAGGCACCGTCTGGCGGCCAGGGAGCAGGCATCGATGCCGTATTCACCAGCCACGCGACGCTGAGCCACGCGGCGCATTCGGAGCAGGGCAGCGCCTACATCGATGATGCGCTCGCGGTGCGGCGGCTGCGGCTCAGCGACGTGGGTGTCCTCCAGCAGGGCATGACTTCCCTCGCCACCAGCCAGAACCTGCTCGCGGAGTCGGTCAGCGTCCAGTCGAGCCTGCCGGACAGCCTCGAGTCGGTCCGGGCTAGCTGGAAGGCGGTGGCGGATCCGATCACGCTGACGACGCTGACGGTGCTGCTGCTCAGCTGGCTGCTGCTGTTCCTGATCGTGACCGACTCGGTGGAGGCACGCGGATCGGAGATCGCGCTGGCCAAGCTGCGCGGGCACGGCCGGAGCGGCATCCTGATCGTAGGCCTGGCCGAGCCCGCCGTGGTGCTGCTTGCCGCTTTGCCGGCCGGCGTGCTCGCGGGCTGGGCAGCTGCGGACGGGCTGGCCAGGACCCTGCTGTTGCCGGGAACGCCGGCTGACCTGCCCTGGACCGCCTGGGTCGCGGCCGCGGCTGCGGTTGTCGGCGGGCTGGTCGCGGTGACCCTGACGGCGCAGCGGGCACTGCGCCGCGGCGTCGTCGAGCAGTTCCGGCGCCCTGCGCTGCTGACGGCAGGGCGCGGCTGGGTCATTGACTCGATCCTGATCACCGGGTGCGCTGCCGGGCTGATCGAGGTCCTGTCGCTGCACGGGACCGGGGCCGCCCCGGCAAGCACGCTGATTTTGCTGGTCCCCGGCCTGCTCGGGCTGGCCGTGGCGGTGGCCGCGTCCCGGCTGCTGCCACTGGGCTGCCGGGCGCTTTATAGCACGGCGTCCCGGCATGGACTGCTGGCCGCCTATCTGGCCCTGCGGCACGTCGCTCGCCGCAGCGCAGGTGTCAGGACCACCATCGTGCTGGCAACCGCGTTCTCCCTGGCCGCATTCGCCCTCGCCGCGTGGTCGGTTGGCCAGCGCAACTACCGGCTGGTGGCGGAGGCCGAGATTGGCGCGCCTGCGGTCCTGACGGTGAGGGTCCCGGCTGGTCAGAACCTCGGGACCATTGTCAACAGGATCGACCCATCCGGACGGCTGGCCACCGCCGTCGACACTTACCAGGGCACCATAGCGGTCGACCCCGCGCGCTTCGCCAGGATCGCGTACTGGCCCGCGCGGCCATCTCCCTCGGGGCTCACCGCCTCGCTGCACCCGCCTGTCGCGCCGCCGATCGTGCTGTCCGGCGACGCATTCCGGGTGACCGTTGACGTGGGCGCGATGTCGATCCCGGACGTGCAGCTGTACGTGAGCATGACGGGCGCCTCGCCGGTGCTCCTCGGGACGCTGCCTGCACGCGGGCTGACGACATTCACCGGGCCGCTCACCGGTTGCCCGTGCGTCCTGCAGAGGCTGACGCTGGCACTGGCCGGGAGGCACGGATCGATCGACGTTGCCGGGTCGCAGCTCAATGGCCAGCTGACTGTCGCTGCGATAGACATCAGGAGCCACGGCCAGTGGGTCCCGGCCGGGTCTTCGCGTCTCAGCTCTGCAAGTTTGTGGGTGGACCAGACCATTGGCGCAGGCAGGCCGGCCGTCATCACCGCCAGCTCTCGCGGGGTGACCTGGACCATCAGGAACGATCCGGGCAACACCACTCCAGTCCTCGCAGCAGTCAACGTTCCGGACCCGCTCCCCGCAATGGTCGCGCCAGCGGCCGTGCAGCGGCCGACAAAACCGTTCGACGGCAACGGCCTGGACGGCAGTGAGCTGCCTACGCAGGCAGCGGCAGTGCTGCCCTGGGTGCCCGGCGCGCCGGGATACGGCGTGATCATTGACCGGCGGTACGCGGAACTGGCCGCCGGGTACAACCTCACAACGGCGAACCTGCAGGTGTGGCTCGCGGCCGGGGCGCTCCCGATTATCCGGCCGAAGCTGATGGCAGCTCACGTCCAGATCCTGTCGTCGAGCTCGGCCGTCTCGGCTGCGGCAGTTCTTGAGCGGCAGGGACCCGCGCTGGCGAGCGTGCTGTTCCTCGCCGATGCCGCGGCCGCCGCACTGCTGGCTGCAGGCGCGGCGATTCTCGGCCTCTACACCTCGGCGCGGCGGCGGCGGTATGAGTACGCGGCACTGGAGGCATCGGGAGTCCGCCGTCGCACCTTGCGCGCTGCAGTGCTCATCGAGCTGGCGGTGGTGCTCGGGTTCGGCACCCTGGTCGGCGCGGTGACCGGCCTGATCGCCGCGAGGTTCGTGCTGAGCAGCGTGCCGGAGTTCACCAGCCCGCCGCCGGCGCCCACCCTGAACTTCGTCCCTGCGGTCGGGCCGGTCGCGGCACTGCTCGCCGTGGCGGCCGGCGTGCTGGTCCTCGCTGCCCTGGCGTCGAGCAGGACGCTCATCAAGGGCGTCAGCGCTGACCTGCTGCGGGAGACCGCAGAATGACCGCCGTGACGCAGGATCCCGCGGCCAGCGGCCGCCCGGCCGGGGTCATCGTGCGCTGCGAGAACCTCGTGCAGATCTATGGCGCCGAGGGCCAGCAGGTCACGGCGCTGCGCGGGGTCGATCTCACGGTGACAGAGGGCGAATCGGTCGCGCTGCTCGGCCCGTCGGGCGCGGGCAAGTCCACCCTGCTATGGCTGCTGGCGGGCCTGCTCCGCCCGACGGCCGGCCAGGTCGAGACCTGCGGCGCCAGGATCGCCGAGCTGAAGCCGGCCGAGGCGCGAAGCATGCGGCTGCGTGAGCTGGGCATCGTCATGCAGAATCCGGGCCGCAATCTGATCCCGCACGAGACCGTCGCGGGGAACGTGCTGTTCGCGCAGACACCCACCCGCCGCGCCCGGGCGGTCGAGCGCGAGCGGGCTATGGCGCTGCTGGAAGTGGTCGGGCTCGATCAGCTGGCCGCCCGCCCCGCGGCGAGGCTGTCGGGCGGCGAGCAGCAGCGGCTGGCGGTCGCGGTCGCGCTCGCCAACGGGCCGCGGCTGCTGCTGGCTGATGAGCCGACCAGCCAGCTCGACCACCGCTCCGGCGCGCTCGTCACCGGGTTGCTGCAGGCTGCGAACCGGGACCTGGGCACCACCGTGATCGTGGTGACCCACGATCAGCAGGTCGGCCGGGCCTTCGGCCGCACGATCACCATCCGCGACGGCCGGGTCGGCGCCGAGGGCCACGCGGGCGAGGACTACCTGCTGGTGGCCAGGGACGGGTATGTGCAGATACCCCCTGACCTGCTCGATGCGCTGCCGCCGGGCACGCTGGCGCGCGCGGTACGGACCCAGCTTGGCATCGAGCTGCAGCGCGCCCAGGTGAAGCGTGACCGGCGTGCTTGAGGCGCGAGGGCTGAGCTACCGGCGAGACGGCCAGCAGATCCTGACCGGGATCAACCTGGCGGTCGCCGCTGGTCACAGCCTGGCCGTCACCGGGCCGTCGGGGTCGGGCAAGAGCAGCCTGCTGGCGATCCTGGCCGGACTGACGGCCCCGACCGAGGGCAGCGTGCTGATCGACGCGAAGCCGCTGACCGGCTTCGCCGGACCCGGCCATGGCGTCTCGGTCGTGCTGCAGGGCTATGGCCTCGTCGCCCTGCTCACCGCCGCCGAGAACGTCGAGGTCGCCCTGTGGGCCGCCGGCCACCCGCCCGCCGCAGCCAGCACCCAGGCCCTGGCCGCCCTGGAGTTGCTGGGCCTGCTCCCGCAGGCCGGGCAGCTGGTCCACCAGCTCTCGGGTGGCCAGCAGCAGCGCACCGCCGTCGCGCGCGCCCTGGCCCTGCAGCCCCGGCTGCTGATCGCCGACGAGCCGACCGCTGAGCTTGACCCCGACGCCCGGACTCTGGCCCTCACCCGGATGTTCGAGGCAGTCGACGGCGGCAGTGCGCTGGTGCTGGCCACCCACGATCCCGAGGTCGCCGAGCGGTGCGACCAGGTCCTCGACCTGAGCGTCATGACCGACACGATGTAGCAGCGGCCGGGGCCACCCCCGGCCCGGCGGTGCCCGCTCAGCGCAGAAGGCCCGATGGCTCTGCGATTGCCGGCTCACCCGTCACCGAGAGCTGCTGCTTCGATGGCGCCCAGGCCCTGCGTCAGCGAAACCGAGGCAGGAAAACGGGCCGACGAATTGCCCGCAGCCCGCAGCGCATCCGCCGACCTGTTCGATCGGCAGCGAAGCGTTGTCGTTCGGAGACAGTACGCCGAAGGCCCAATCGGTACGTGCGACTGGCTTGCGACTGCGGTGTTCGTTCCTGCGACGTTGTCCGCCAGGCCGCCGTAGCGGTGGCGGATCATGAGGGACTATCGAGCAGGCGTACCAGGTCGGCCGGTCCCGGCGAGGTTCGATTCCTGCTTACCGAGATTGTGGACCCTGCAGCAGTAAGCCTCAGTAGTGAAGATCAAGTAGCAGCCCGATCGAGGTGACATCTGCCTGGCCCTTCAGGGCGACCCTTACCGAAGACCCGGGATGCGGGGCCTGAAATGCTCACGGCTGACGAAGGCTATGAGGGCTTGTCTTCGACGGCGGAGTCGTCGTCTTGGGCCAGGTGGCGCAGGACTCGTTCGTTGAGGGCGGCGAGCATGTCGAGCTCAGCCGGGGTGAGCAGGTCGATGAAGTTCCGGCGGACGTCCTCCACGTGCCCGGGCGCCGCCTTCTCGACGGCGGCGCGGCCGGCCGGCAGCAGGCAGACCATGGTGCTGCGGGCGTCGTCGGGGTTGGGCTCGCGGCAGATCAGCCCGTCCTTCTGCATGCGCCGCACCTGGTGGGAGACACGGCTCTTCTCCCAGCCCAGTGTGTTGCACAGGTCGTGCGCGGGCATGCGGTCCCGGTCGTGTTCCGAGAGCACCGCCAGGATCTGGTAGTCGGCCGCGGACAGGCCCGATTGCTGCAGGCCCCGGTTCAGGTGCACGCCGAGCTGGTGATGCGCGTGCTGGAAGGCCCGCCAGGCGCGGTCTTCACGAGGGCTCAGCCAGTTCAGTTCCATCAGCCTCCATGGTACTCGATTGGTTGACTCATCAACAAGTCTCGCTTAAGGTGGACCAGTCAACCTTTTCGTCGTCAGTCAAGACGGGACACCTCATGAGCAGCATCAGCATCATCGGCACCGGGAACATGGCCCGCACCATCGGCGCGCTGGCGGTAGCGGGCGGCAACACCGTCGAGATCCTGGGCCGCGATCAGTCCAAGGCCGCTGACCTGGCCAAGGCTCTCGGCGGCGGTGCCACGACGGGAGAGTGGGGCGCCGTCCCGGCCGGGGACATCGTCATCGTGGCCCTGTTGTACGACAGTGTCGTTCCGGTCGTCGCCGAGTACGGAGACGCCCTCGCGGGCAAGGCCATCGTCGACATCAGCAACCCCTTCAATGCCGCGGCCGACGGGCTGGCCATCAGCGAGGACACCTCGGTCGCGCAGGAAGCCGCCAAGGCGGCCCCGGCCAGCGCCAGCGTATTCAAGGCATTCAACACCATCTTCGGTCATGTCCTGGAGAAGGGCCGGCCCGATGTCTTCATCGCTGGCGACAATGCGCAGGCCAAGGCGGCCGTGGAGACGTTCATCGAGAGCCTCGGGCTGCGCCCGCTGGACGTCGGCGGCCTGAAGATGGCGCACTGGCTGGAAGGAACGGCCCTGGTCGCGATGGGCCTCGCCCGCCACGGGGTAGGGAACTGGGACTTCGCCCTCGGCGTCACCGAACTTCCCGGCTGAGCCGCACCCCCCCGGTCCAGGCCGTCAACGAACAGGGGCGCCATGCGCCCTGACAATAGTTGATGGATCACCGAAAGGGCTCGCTAGCGTCAGATATTAATATCGGCGGACGATGGCCCGCCCGGGCGCGGTTTGAAGACCCCGACCTCCCTCGCAAGCTGAGTGCCACTATCTCCCCCGCCGCGGCACACCCGCAGCCCCGTAGTCAGGCCGACACCATCTGTCCGAACAGCGTCGCGCGCGTACCTGGGCGCCCGCGGGTGGATCCTGTGAACCGCCACGGCGACCCCGGCGAAACATGGCTCTGACCTAGCCCGATCCCCGACCTCAGCCGAACTCGAGGCCGACCGAAACCGGTGACCCCGGCCCGCATAGCGACGTGCTGTAAACCTGGCAGGGCTCCTGAGCGTCTGCGCCCGCGGACCTCAGCCTCCAGGTTCCCAATGCGTCCGGGTCCTTCCCGCACGGCCGCGGCTCGTGGCAGAACTCAGCCTCAGTGTCGCACTGAGGTCATCCGACGCAGCAGCACAGATCGCCCCGCACTGCGCGGCCGCCACTGCAGCCGGCTGGCGCGAGTAAGCCATTCAGAACGGCGGCTCAGCGTGGGTTCTCCCAGGCCTTGTCTTTCACTCAGCATCATTCACCTGTCGGCGTTGCCTGAGCCGCGCACCTGGCCCGGAGGTCATGGTGGCGCTGGCGCCGGCCGGCCTGCCGGCGAAGGCCGCGGCTTGAAGACCCCCGACCTCCCCCGCCAGCTGAGCACCACTATCTCCCGCGCCGAGGCCGACCCCCGGGCCCGCAGTCAGGCCTGCACCATCTGCCCCGAACAGCTGTCGCGCGCGTGCCTCGGCGCCGACCGCGCCGACATGCGCCCGTACGCGCCAGCGGCGCACCCAGGGGCGCGAGGTCGTCGTGACAGCGCCGCCGCCCGACGCGCAGCGCTGTAGCCACCAGCGAAAACCCAGGTCACTGAGAACGTATAAGGCTAAACGCGAGAGGTCACTGAAACGATCTTCACTCCGACCAGGCCACGCCGGTCACGGAAACTCCGCTCCCCTGGATTGACCAGCGGCTTCATTGCTCACACGACGTTGCCGTAGCCGCGGGGCGAGGGGACCTGGTACCGGGTCCACCGGCCGGCGTGGTAGTGGTAAAAGTGCTCCGGGCTGATCCCGGTGGTCACCCAGATCCCGCCGTGGCCGTCCTGGCTGATGGCATCGGGGAACACCCCAGCGGGCATCTGGATGGCGCGCCAGCGGCCGTGGTGCCAGTGCAGCAGATGCTGGCGGGTGTTGCTGGTGCCGCTGTCGAGGTAGTAGGACCACCACAGGTCATCCGGCCCGGCCGTCATGGCCAGTGCCGTCTGGAGATACACCTGGCCGGCTGCGGGCATCTGGAGCCGGGGCAGGCGCTGGGTCTGCCACGAGCGCCCGGTCCACCGGGCGGCCAGGAACCGCTGGCGGCGCATCCCCCGCCCGGCCGTCGCCACTGTCGGCCCGACCAGCCACATGTCGGTGCGTGAGGGCGCGCTGAGGGCATCGGCCGCGACCGGCGGCGTGACATGGCGCCAGGCGCGGCCGTCATACCGGGCGGCGTAGGGGGCCAGGGCGCCGCGGCGGTCCCAGCCGCCGAACGCCCACGTGTCCGCCGGCCCGAACGTGGCCGCGGAGCTGACCACGATCTGGCGCGCGAACCTGGATGCGTGCCAGGCCCGCCCGTTCCAGTGCAGCGCTGAGTCGTAGGAGTAATAGGAGCTGCCGGCGAACCCGGAATGCTCCGGGAAGATCCACGCATCGGCGGCCGAGCTGGCCGCGACCGGACCGCTATCGCTGACCTGCAGCCCGCGCGGCACCGGCACCCGCCGCCAGGTGCTGCCATCCCAGTGCTCCACGTCCGCGCCGCACGCCACATTCCACGGCGGCTGGCCCACCGCCCAGGCATCGCCGCGACCTGTGGCCGTCACCGCCTCCATGCTGTCATTACCGCAATGCCGCAGAACGCGCACCAGATGCCAGCCCGGCGGCTGCGCGTCCCGCGCGGCTAGCGCGCCTGGCCCGGCGCCCATAGCCAGCGCCGCCGCCGCGGCAAGTACACCAGCAAAGACGTGAGGGCGACCGCAGGCAGCGCGCATGGCCAGACCGTAAGCCCCGACACCGACAGCCCGCCAGGCCCAGGCATCCTGCCGCGCGGGCGTAGCTGCCCGGCTTGGTGGGACTAGGCCATCACCTTGTGACGCGCGTGTAGCCGCCGATCTGGCGCAGGTTCCCTAGTGTCTGCCGTGGCTGACGGTGTCGCGCAGATCAGGAAATCTGTCGCCGCTGGAGGCCGGGCATGCTGCGTCTGCCGGTCGTCTTCTCACCCGCTTCGGGGATCGGGGGGGACCAGGTGCAGGCCGGCAGGGGTGGCTTCGCTGGCCAGGCGCGCCCGCACGGCTCGGCGGGCCCGGTCGAGGTAGGTCGCATCGTTGAAGAGGTGGAAGTACCAGTTCGCCGACAGCAGCACTGCCTCCAGTTCGAATGCAAGCTGCCGCGGGTCGGTGTCGGCCTGCAGCTCTTCTCGCTCCCGGGCTTGCCGGGCTGCGCGTTCCAGGGTGTTCATCCACTGGTCCTGGCACTGGGCTATGCGGTCGCGGACGGGCCCTGGTGCCTTGGCGTCGAATTCGGCCATGGCGGAAGCGAAGAAGCATCCTCCGGGGAACACGGCGCGCTCGAGGTAGGACAGGAACGTCCCGCACAGCGCGTGCAGGCGCGTGATGCCGGAGCCTGCGGCGCGGGCCGGCTCGATCACCTCTCGCGCATAGCGCTGCCGGGCCTCCTCGACCGTGGCCAGCTGCAGCTCTTCCTTGGAGCCGAAGTGGGCGAACAGCCCGCTCTTGCTCATGCCCAGCTCGGTGGCCAGCCGCCCGATGCTGAGACCGCCCAGACCGTCTATCGAGGCCAGGTCTGCGGCGGTCTGGAGGATCGCGGTCCTGGTTCTGGCGCCGTTGCTGGTGGCTCGGGGTGGCATGGCCACATTGTACAGCACGAACGATCGTGCTATGTTCATCGCGTGGCCGGCATCAGGCCGGGTCCTACGGAAGGGGCGGGGTATGCCATTCGTCAACGTCAAGGTCATCGAGGGAGTCTTCTCTGCTGACCAGAAGCAGGACATGGTGCGCAGGCTGACTGACACCATGGTCGAGATCGAGGGCGAGAACATGCGCCCGGTCACCTGGGTGGTCGTCGAGGAAGTCAAGAGCGGCGACTGGGGCATCGCCGGCAACCCGCTGACTACCGCGGACGTCAAGGAGCTCGCAGCCGGCCAGCCCGTCGGCTAGCCATCACCGGGTCCTCCGCGCCAGGACGCCATGTATGACGTGATCGTGGTTGGTGCCCGCTGCGCCGGGGCGCCGCTGGCCATGCTGCTGGCCCGTGCCGGGCACAAGGTCGCCCTGGTGGACCGCGCGTCGTTCCCGAGCGACACCATGTCCACGCATTTCCTGTGGCAGCGCGGCGCGGCCCGGCTGGCCGCGTGGGGACTGCTCGGCGCGCTGGAGGCGCGAGGCTGCGCGCCGATCCGCCGTATCACCTTCGACGTCGGCCCGGTACAGATATCCGGCATCGGCCCGGCCGTCGGCGGTGTCGCGGAAACGTACTGCCCGCGGCGGACCGTGCTCGACTCACTGCTGGCCGGGGCCGCCGAGGAGGCAGGCGCCGAGCTGATCGAGGGCTTCGTGGTCGGTGACGTGCTGTGGTCCGAGGGCCGGGCAGTGGGCGTGCGGGGCCATCACCGGACATCCCCCGCATCGTCGCTGCGGGCCAGGATGGTCGTGGGCGCCGACGGCCTGCACTCAACCGTGGCCAGAAGGGTCGCTGCGCGCGCCTACCGCAGCCATCCGCCGCTCACCGCGGTCTACTACTCCTACTGGAGCGGGATCCACCACCTGGGCGCGTCCTTCCATGCCCGCCCCGGGCGGCTGATCCTGGTCTGGCCCACCAACGACGACCTGACTTGCATCTATGTCGCCTGGCCGCGCCAGGAGTTCGGCCAGCTGCGCAAGGACGCCGAAAGCCGCTTCCACGCCGCCCTTGACCTGGTTCCGGGGCTGCGCGACATCGTCGCGTCGGGTCGCCGCGAAGCCCGCTTCACCGGCACCGGCGACCTGCCCAACCTGTACCGGACGTCGGCCGGCCCGGGATGGGCGCTCGCCGGCGACGCCGGCCATCACAAAGACCCCTCGACCGGCATGGGCATGTCAGACGCCTTCCAGGCCGCCGAACTGCTGGCCGAGGCCATCCACGACGGCCTGGCCGGGCACCGGCCGATGGACCAGGCCGTATCCGCCTACCAGCACCAGCGAGACGCCCTCACCGGCAGCGGCTTCGACCTCGCCCTGACCACGGCCAGGCTCGCGCCTCTGACGCCCCGGCTCGAGGCGTTCTACCGGGCCGCCGCGCAGCAACCCGAGGTAAGCCGGCAGGTCTTCGGCGTTCTGGGCGGTTCACTTCCGGCCGCCGACGTCTACCCGGACAGGCACATCGAGATGGCACCGGCCGCGCGCCCCCAGCTGTAACCGGAGGAACCATCGGCGAACGGGAAGAGGACATGACCAGCAACGCAGCGCTCGGCCCGACGACCGACTCGAGAGGCAGCGCGCCCGCAGTTGCCCGGGTCGGCATGTTCCCGCCCTTCGACCTGCTAGAGCGAGGCGAGGAGACCGCAAGGGCATTTCTGGCGCAAGCCTCGGAGGCAGGTATCGACCATGTGTGCTGCGGAGACCACGTGAGTTTCGCAGGCAAGGGATTCGACGGGCTCGTGCAAGCCACCGCGCTGTCGCTGCTCCATCCCACGCTGCCGATCTACAGCGGCGTGTACCTGCTGCCGCTGCGCCATCCGGTCCTGGTGGCCCGCCAGCTCGCAGACATCAGCCGGATCGCTCCCCGCCGGCTCATCTTCGGCGTCGGCGTGGGAGGTGAGGATCGCGGCGAAGTGTCGATCTGCGGAGTAGACCCGGCCACCCGCGGCCTGCGGATGAACGAATGCCTCACCATCGTGCGCCAGCTCCTGACCGGGACGGCGGTCACCTTCCACAGCAAGTTCTTCGACATAGATGACGCGGTCATCGCCCCGGCGCCGGCCGCGGCGATTCCCATCATCGTCGGGGGACGTTCAGACGCCGCGATCAGGCGCGCGGGCAGGCTCGGCGATGGCTGGCTGGGCATCTGGGCCTCCCCCCGGCGTTTCGCCGACGCTGTCGCGATGGCAGCACACGAGGCCGCCCGCACTGGCCGGGCCGACCCGCCAGCCCGTCACGGCATGCAGGTATGGTGCGGGCTCGCGGACTCGAAAAAAGCGGCCCGCGCCTGCCTGGCGCCCGCGATGCAGGCCTTCTACCAGCTCCCGTTCGAGCGCTTCGAGCGGTACTGCCCATACGGGACCGCCGCTGACGTCGCCGAATTCCTCACGCCCTACCTTGACGCTGGCTGCACGGAGTTCAACCTCATCCCGCAGTCTCCCGACTATGACCAGGCCATCGCCGGCACCGCAGCCGTGAAAAAACTACTAGCCCGGACATGACACGCTTCCACGACTGATTTCAGGCCACCCAGAACTGCCGGATCTGCCCGCTCGCCACAACCAGTCAGCCCATTAGCCCGGACGCGCCGATCCGGCGCTCTGCACCCGACACCCGCACGATCCGGCGGACCACTACCCAGCCCGTCCCCAACATCGAGGTCTTCCGGCCCGCGGCGGCCAGACTGGCCCCAGGAGGCAGCCCGATGACGACCAGGCCAGTCATCAGCCTTCCATCAGGGCCGATGATGCGCACCTCCGATGACCAGCAGGTCGCTTTCGCGGCCCGCTCAGGCGGCCGCTGGCCACCGGCGGCGTCGCGGCCGACGGCACCTACTGCGTCTGGCTGACCGACCGCGGCGAACCCCAGCCCGTGCTCTGGCCACCGGGCTACCGGGCACGCCTGGACCCACTGGAGATCCTCGACCCGGACGGGCAGATCGTGGCGCGAGAGGGCGACATCCTGGTGGTCAGCGGCGGAAGCGTTCCCGTTGACCCAGCCCCCTGCAACCTGGGCCAGTCCGCCGCCTTCTACATCCAGGCCATCGCTTGACCCAAACCGTGTTCAGCCCTCAAGGGCCGACTACGTTCGTCGGCCAGCTGCAACGATGCCCCAGGACTGATCCGTCAAGCATCTGGTGGGACTAGACAAAGCGCTGACCGCTTGCAGACAAGCGCTGGCAGCCGCCGCTGGCCGCTGCGGCAGACACTGCGAATCCAGCTCTCCTTGCGGATGGCACCCGAGATGACAAGATCGTCGCCGGTCGGCGCTGACCCCTCGCTTGCAAGGAGCCTGCGACCTGCTGAGCAGCGCGGAGGTCTGCGCCGCCCTCGGTATCAGCCAGGCCAACCAGCGCGTGCTCCTGCACCGCGGCCGCAGCTGGCTGCGACACGTTATCGAGTCCGAATTCGGGAGGACCCGGTGACCGGCCTGATGACCAGATCCCGCCGCGACCTGGTCTGCCAGCAGGCCGTCGAGCTGGTCACCGACTACCTCGACGGCGTCTTGCCGCGGTCCCAGCGCCGCCGCCTCGAGGCGCACCTGGCCGCCTGCCCGAACTGCCCGGAATACCTGGCCCAGATGCGCGCGATCATCGCACTGGCCGGGAGCATCACCCCCGATGACCTGGCTCCGAGCATCCGCAGCGATCTCACCAGCCTGTACCGCCGGTGGCACGCCGATGACACACCCGACAACCCGACCTAACGTCAGTGCGGCCGGGGCCGCGGGTTGTTGCCCGCGACCCCGGCCTGTCTGGGATTGGCTAGTTGGTCACGATGCCGGCAGGCGTGGCGCCTGCTGGCAGCGCGGTCGGGGAGGTGGCCAGCTCGGTCAGGCTGCCGCCGTTGACGGCGAACGTGCCGACCTGGCCGATCCTGCTCTCATCGACATACAGGAAGCGGCCGTCGGGGCTGAGCCGGGCATCGACCGCGCCCACACCGCCGGTGGCGGAGACCGGGGTGCTGCCCAGCAGGGTCAGCGCGCCGTCCGCGGCAATGCGGTAGCTGGAGATCTCGCCGGACCCGGTGTTCACGGTGAACAGGAACCGGCCGTCGTGGGTGATCTCCACCCAGCACGGCGCGGTCTGGTCATCGGCGAATGGAGAGCCCGCGACCGGGGTCAGCGTGCCGTTGAAGGAGTCGCTGAACGCTGAGATGGTCCCAGTGCCAGCACCGACGTTGTGCGCGTTGGACACGAACAGCTGGCCAGGGTTGGTCGGCCGGAACTCGCTGCCAAACGGGCCCAGGCCCTGGGCCGGGAACGGCGAGCCAGCGGCGGCGGTCAGCCGCCCGCCGAAGCCGACGGTGAAGCTGTCGATCTGGGACGTGCCTACCTCGGTGCCGACCAGCTCGCTGCCGGTGCCGTTGAACAGCACGTCAGCGGGCGCGGCGCCGGCGGCCAGGCTGACGGTCGAGCCGGGGATCGGATACAGCTGGCCGAAGAGGCCGAGCCGGAAACCGGTGTAGTTGCTGCCGCCCGTCCCGGAGTTGGCCACGTACACCAGGTGGCCGTGGACGGCGATGCTGTCCGGCAGGAGGCCGCCGGAGGAGACCACCCCGCCGGGCACCCGGCTGAGCGAGCCGTCGCGGTGGATCTGCAGCACGGAGATCTGGTTGCTGCCCGCGTCCACGGCGAGCAGGAACCGGCCATCCGGCGTGATCTGGATCGCGCCCTGCGAGGCCAGCCCGGCGCCGGTCCCGGCGCCGCCGGCCACGAACGGGGAACCGGCCTGGGCGGTCAGCGTGCCGTTCGCGTGCCGGTCGAACGCGCCGATCGTGTTAGTCCCGGTCGTGTTGTCGTTGACGTAGACGTGCCCGACCACTGGTGAGGAACCGGTGGTCGAGGCCGAGGCGGCCGCGGGCACCGCCACGGCCGCCGCCGCGGCCACGCCCAGGATCAGCGCACCCGATCCGCCGCGCTTCAGGACATGCCTTGCTTCTGGCTTGACATCGCAGGTGCGGGCGGCTGCCCGCTCCCGCCGACGTGAGATGAACTTCATCTGCTTCCCTTTCTTCTGGCGAAGCCGGAAGGGCGGACGGCACGGCGCCGCCGGTGCTTGCTTGCCTCCGGTTGGCATCCGGAGGCGGCCAGGTCTTACGCGGTGAAAGAGAAATAACCGCGGCTGGGCGGGGGGAGCGCCGGGGCCAGGGCCCTCGCCGACGGGGAAGAGGTAAGAAACCGGGCCGCTGGCGACGCTAGTAACGGACACGGGCCGAACGGCCCGCGATGGCGCTTTCCCTGGAAAGGACACATGCTGATGACCGTGACGCTCGGCATACTCGCAACGCTGGAAGCCAAGCCCGGCAAGGGCAGCGAGCTGGAGGCCTTCCTCAGAGCCGGCCGGGAACTGGCCGTCGCCGAGGAAGGCACCGTCACCTGGTACGCGTTCAAGATCAGTGACACCAGCTACGGCATCTTCGACACCTTCGCCACCGACAATGCGCGCACCGCGCACATCAACGGCCAGATACCGGCCGCACTGGCCACCGTGTCGGCCGATCTGCTGGCCAGCGAACCAGAGATCCACCCCGTCGACGTGGTGGCCGTCAAGTAACGAGCCAGCTGGACGCCGGCCTCGGCAACCCAGCCCAGCACCGCCTGGAGGTCTGGTCTTGGTGGCAGGAGCGGCCGCGGTGTGCGACGAACCCGGCTACCGGGCTTCGTCGCCCACTGCGGCCAGCAGCCCCTCGAAGTCTTCTCCGCACGGGCCGCACGCTTGCAGGTGCGATGCGATGCCGGGGTAGCGCTGCCCCGCCGGGGCGCCGGAGGCGACCAGATCCGCATAGACGTGCAGCATCCGCATCGCCTCCGCGCATCCCACATCGCGCGGATCAGTCCGCAAGAACCGGTCCAGCGCCTGCCAGCCGTTCATGACCGCCTCGGAGAGCCATCGGGTAGATACCCGTTAGCGCCAAGAGCGGCCCGCAGCTTACGCCGGGCGTCGAACAACACCTTGTAGATCGCGTTGCGGTTGGAAGCCAGCGAAATGACCAGGGCATCCAGCGGGACGTCGTTGAGCACGATCGCGACGAACACCTCACGCTGGCGCGGGGTGAGCTCGGTGTCCACCGCCCGGCGCAGCCCGGCGAGCAGATCCCGCCACTCGGCCTGCTGCGCGGGGTCGACGCCGAACCGGGACGGCAGCCGGTCCCAGTCCTCGGCGCCCAGCGACACGACTGGGTGACGCCAGAAGTGCCGCCCAATCTTGGCTGACACCTCGAAGATGACGAACTTGTACGCCCAGGTGGTGAACCGGCTCTCGCCCCGGAACTGCCCGATCTTGGCGGTAATGGCCAGCAGTGCATCGGCGGCGGCCTGGTGAGCCAGGTCATCGAGTTCCGGGCCGCTGATCGCCAGCCGGGGCCCGCGCCGGGCCGCCTCCCTGCGCGCGATGCGCAGCAGCCGCTCATGCAGCCGCGCCAGCGCGGCTTCCCGCCGCAGGCCCGTTCCGGCCAGCAGCTGAACCCACTCCGCGGACTCAGCATCCAGTCGAGCAGGATCGACAACAGCCCTCTGAACCGTATGATCACCCGCCCGCCGCAGTGTTTCGTCACTCTCTATTCGTTTCCGGCGGGCAGCGGGCTTGGTCTTAGGTGCCCACAGTGGTCGGCCCGGCTGTGGCATTCCGAGCCTGGCGGACGACCCGACCGGCCACGTCGCCGTGATCCCGCGCTACCGCGGGTCCTGGTGCCCGTACTGCAAAGCCAGCTCAGCGGCGTCCCAGGCTCCCAGGACCACCTAGCCGACGTCGTTGCGGCGCGGTCACCGTCAGCCCGTGGCTGCCGTCGGGCAGCAACTCCGCGATCTTCGACGTCGGCAACTGCGACGGGAGCCAGACTCCCGACGCCGTGCTGAGCTCCGCGCAGGCTACCTACCAGCAAGGCATCGCCAGCGACCAGATCCAGTGCAGCGACGGGCTCCAGGACGAGTGCCAGGAAATCCAGCGGCTGTCATCGGCGGGATGCCTTCCAGGAACTCCAGCCGGCACGTGTCCTTCCGCAGTGCCGCGCGGATGCGGGCGCGCTTCGGCCGTCCCTTCGTAGCGGTCAGCTCCGCCTGCCTGCGGGCGGCGCTGAGCCGCAGCTCGCGGACTCCGGTCACCCGCCGGGCCGAGAACATCGCCAGCAGCCGGTCGCGCCGCTCGGCGAGCAGCCACCCGTTCTCGTCGGCCACCGCCTCCGCGTCACCGACAAGGGAGGCGAGCCGCTCCATCTCGCCCTGGCGGGCGGTGATGGCTGCGTTTAACCCGGCCAGCACCGACTGGCGGCGGGCCTCCGGCATGGCCGGGTAGAGGCGGAGGCCGGCGATCTCGTCCCGCTCGCTGACCTTGCTGGCGAGCACCCCCTGCTCTTCCAGCAACTCCAGCCGCGCCTGCGCGCGCGCCGCGTCATAGCAGGCGGCGCGCTCGGCCCGGTCCTGCTCCGCCTGAGCTGCCTCCGCGTCAATCCCGGCCGACCGCTGTTCTTGTTCGGCATCGATTTCCTCGACGGTCCTGGTGCGGAAGCCCGGCTCCGCGCGACCCCACTGCCCGAAGACGTCCAGCGCCACGCCGTAGTCGACCGCCAGGTCTTCCCACACCCACGGGTTCCACCGCATCTCCTGGTGAACGCCAAGAATTAACGAGCGAGCCCGGGCGCACTCCCGGCTAACGGACCCAGAGCTGGTCGATGAGCAGGTCAAAGTACGGGTTGAACTGGTAGTTGCCCACACGTGCAGACAGAACGTTCAGGTCGCGCGGGTTGTACAGCGGCACCCATGGAGCCTGATCGACGAGCTCCCTGTCGAGTGCAGCCCAGCGACCGGCGGCCGCCGACGGATTGGCTGGCTCGAGCGCCAGCGCCCGTTGAGCCTGAGCGTCGATCCGCGGATCGCAGAACTCCGCATCGTTGAGGTTGTTCGGATTGCCCGGAAGGAAGGAACCGCAGGTGAAGAGCGGGTCGATGAAGTCCGATGGTGCCGGGTAGTCCTGGTACCAGCTGAAGAACCCAGCCTGCACGCCGTCGCGGGAATTGGCCAGGACGCCGAAGTACGTTTGCGGGCCGACCGTTCGCAGCGCGGCCCGGTACCCGATCTGGTCGAGGACTGACACGACGTAGCGCCCGGTCGCAGGAGAGGGGAAGAGCGTACCTTCGCGGCCGTACAGCACCGTCACGCGGTCGCCACGAGTTCCGGAAGCCCGGACGAGCCGCTCCGCCAGCACGAGATTGGGCCCGGTCCAGGCGCCGCCTTGGTCCGGCATGATCGTGTAAGGGCAGTACGGGCGGTAGCCAGGCATGGCCGGCGGCAAGATCTGGCAGGTCACCTGCACTGCGAGCGGCCCGCCATTGAGCGCGATCACTGTGTTCCTGTCGATCGCGTCG
This sequence comes from uncultured Actinomycetota bacterium, assembly GCA_963730265.1. GTDB lineage: Bacteria > Actinomycetota > Actinomycetes > Streptosporangiales > Streptosporangiaceae > DASUBV01. The sequence goes on along the minus strand of CAVSRG010000009.1, from coordinate 24,713 downwards.
TTAACGGCCATCCGGGCGGCAAGCTTGTCGAAGGGCGCACTGCGGGTATTCAGCGTGAGCGCGATGGTTGCCGCGAGCGGGCCGCTGTGCAGCTGGCTTGCATAGTGCGTGGCGAGCTGGCCGACGCGATCTGGTGGCGGGGACAGCAGCACATCGGCCTGGCCGTGCTCGACATCGGCGACCGCCTGGCCAGGGCTGACGTCAAGCCGGAGGACGATCCGGTCCGGGTAGCCGCCGGGCTGTGCCTGCTGCGACCACTGGCGGAACCGCGGGTTCCTGACCAGGGTCCAGGTGTGTCCTGGCACCAGGGACTTTGTCATGTAGGGACCAGTGGCGGGCAGCTGTGCGGCGCTGATCTCGTGGTCTGGTGTGCCGGGAGGGACTGCGCAGGCCCACGGGAACGCCAGCTTGTACAGGAACTCCGGGTCGGGTGCGGTGAGGTGAAAGGTGATCGTGTCGGTGGCGTCGTCGGCGACGATCCCGCGGGCGAGGTTGCACGGGCCGCGCCTTCGCTCGCACTGGGTGGCGCCGAGGATTCCGGCGTAGACGGACGAAATTGGCGAGTCCGGCTGCCTGTCGATCATGAAAACGCGCTCGATAGCCAGGCGGAAGTCCGCTGGCCGAACCAGCACTCCCGTTGAGTACCTGATGCCCGCGCGGAGCCGGAAGGTGTAAGTCCTGCCGCCGTCGGTGGGCACGGGCAGCGCGGCGGCGAGGTCGGGGACGAGCTGGTCGCCAGCCAGGCCGGCGACCCGGCGGTAGCCGATGAGCCCGTCGTTGGTCATGCCCAGCATCTGCCATGCCCACGTGTAATACGCGACTGCGGGGTCAGTCGGCGGCCGGGTCCCCTCGTCCGGTGGCAGCTGAGCGATGACGGTGAGCGTGCCGCCGCGGTGGCTCGCGAGCGACGGGAGCACCGTTGCCCATACGTGGTTGCCAGCGGCGGCGAGATCCGTCGGCTCGTTGCCAAGGTGGACGAGCTGCGTCGCACCTGTCGCCGGATCGATCCTGGACACGGTCCCGCTGACGCTGTCCGCGACCCAGACCGCACCGTTGGCGTACGCGACTCCGGCGGGCGCCCCGCCCACTCTGATCGTCTGCACCTTGCCGGTGCGCGGATCGAAGCGCGTGACTGCGCCACCGGTGTCAGCGGCCCAGATGCTCCCCGCGCCGACGGCCACGCCGTCCGGGCCATGCCCGATCGCGATCGCCTGCGACGGCCGGTCGTCACCTGGATCGACGCGCAGCAGCTCGCCGGTTTCCTGGCTGACAACCCAGACCGCACCTGCGCCGACCGCGATGCCGGTCGGCGCGCTGCCCAGAGGAATGACCGACACCACCTCACCGGTAGCTGCGTTAATCCTGGACAGGGTGTCGCTGGTCACGCTGGCGACCCAGACAGATCCGTACCCGGACGCGATCACGCTCGGGCCGATCCCGACCGTGATCACCCCGACTTGCGTTCCGGCGCCCGGATTGACCTCGGAAACGGTGCCGTCGAGCTGGTTGGCAACCCAGACCAGGCCGTCGGCGACCGTCACGCCGGCTGGTCCGCGGCCGACCGCGATACGGTCGATGACCTGCCCAGCCGAGTCGACCCGGAGCAGGAGGTCCTCCGCGCTATCGGTGACCCAGACGGCGCCGGCTCCGGAGACGATCCCATTCGGCCGTCCGACTCCGGTCACGACAGCGCTGAGGCTGCCCTGTTCGCTATCGATCACGCCGATGGTGTCCGGGCCCGCGGACAGATGCGCCCGCCCGCGGCCGGCCAGCACCACCAGCACCGCAATCGCCACCGCCAGCGCCCCGACGACAGCGAGCAGCCGCTTCCCTCCGGTCCAGGCCGATCGGCGAGGACTGCCTCGCTCCGCTATCGCGTCAAACGCGCGAGCAGTCACGGCAGCCGGATGTCCGGTCCTGCTCCCGTCCACCAGGTTTAGCGCCTGACCGGGCCTCGTAATCGGCGGCGCCTCCAGCGCGGGATCCTGCTCCAGGATCCCGCGCTGGAGCCGCCGCAGCGGCTCGCCCGGTTCGATCCCGAGGTCCGCCATCAGCATCCGCCGCGCCTTCTGGTAGACGGCCAGGGCATCCCCCTGCCGCCCGCAGCGGTACAGCGCGATCATCAGCTGCTGGTGCAGCCGCTCGCGCAGAGGCTGCACGGCAACAAGCGCCTCCAGCTCGCTGACAACAGACGCGTGACGTCCAAGCGCGAGATCCGCCTCGATCCGATCTTCAACTACCCCCGCCCGCAGTTCCTCCAGCCGGGCGATCTCGCCCTGCGCGAACGGCTCAGACCTGAAATCGGCGAGCAGCGGACCCCGACACAGTGCCAGAGCCTCGCCAAGATCAGCGGCGGCGCGGTCGGGATCCTCCGCCACCAGCGCGCGCCGCCCGGCTTCCGCGCGGCGCTCGAACCGCGCCACATCAACCTGCTCCTCCGCAGCCTGAAGGAGATAGGCGCCCGGCCGCGTCAGCACGTCCTGACTGCCCGCTGCCGACTCCAGCGCCTTGCGCAGCCGCGAGATGTACACCTCCACCGCATGCTCGGCGCCCGCAGGAGGATGCCCGGCCCAGAGCTGGTCAATCAGCACATCACGATGAACCGGCTGGTTCGCGTGGAGCAGCAGGATCGCCAGCAAGGCCCGCTGCTTCAGGCCGCCAACGTCAATCGCATGGCCACTGACCGCGACTTCGAGCGGCCCCAGAAGGCGATAGTCGATCACTTCCCAGCTCCCGAGCACAGTCAAGCACGCCGACGCACCGGCGGATAGCGCTGACAGCGCCGCTCCCAGCAGCCATGTGAGCTTTCTGTGAGGTCTCGGGACTAAGACTCCCGGTAACCGTGTCGGACGACCTTGGAAGCCCACCATGCCCAGTCGCATATCGGCAATCGGCAGTGCTAGCGCATCGGGACAAGCAGAGACTCGCAACGCCGGGAACCGCTGGTCCGTGCGCTATCGGAGGCCGCCTGGTTCCCGGTTGGTTGCGGCGCTGGCGGTGACGAGCTGCGTGGCAGCTTGCCTTGCCGTGACGGGCGGTGCGGCTGCGTCCGGATCAGTTGCGGCGGCGCCTGGTCCGGTTGCGCCGGGCGCGGCAGCTGCGCGGTTCGGGGCGCTGCGGGCCGGGTCGGCCCGGCCGGGCGGCGCCGGGCGGGCGGCGCTGGCTCATGTGGGCTCTGCGGCTCAGGCCAGGCCGGTCCGCCGAGGCCCGTCGGTCGTGCTGGGCGGCAGCCCGGGCACCCCAGTCGCCGACCCGCAGACGGATACCGTCTATGTGCCGATTCAGTGCACTGAAAGCTCTTGTAATCCAAATACGCCCGGCCATTTCGTGGACGTCATCAATGCCGCGAAATGCAACACTAAGGTCTTTTCGGATTGCCGGGTGGTGGCCAGGGCCAGGGTCGGCAATAGCCCGCTCGCGGCCGCCATCGACAAGCGGACCGACACCATCTATGTCGTCAACGGCACCAGTAACACCGTGTCAGTGCTGAACGGCGCCCGGTGCAACGCCCGGGTGACCCGCGGCTGCGGCCTGCCCGTGGCGACGGTCAGGGTCGGCAAGTTCCCGGTCGCTGCGGCCATCAACCCGGCGACGCGCACGCTGTATGTGGCCAACCTGGGCGGGGGCAGCGTCTCGGTGATCAACGCGGCCAGGTGCAATGGCCGCAGGACCGACGGATGCTCGCGCCCGGCTCGTACCGTGACAGACAAGGCCGGCCCGACCTGGCTCGATGTCGATGCTGAGACCGGGACCATCTACGCGGCGAACGGCGGCGCGTCGGGAGATGGCGATACCGTTTCGGTGATCGACGGGGTGTCTTGCAACGGGCACACCGGGCGCGGGTGCAGCCGGGTCCCGCCGACCGTCACGGTGGGCGGGGGCCCGTTCGGTATCGCCGTCGACCAGGCCAGCGACACCGTGTACGTCCCCAGCAACAACGACGGGACGGTCTCGGTCATCAACGGCGCCCGGTGCAACGCCCGCACGACGGCGGGGTGCGGCCGCACCCCGCCTGCGGTGACGACTGGCGCGGGTGCTCAGTTCGTCGCCGTCGACCAGGGGCTGCACACGGTGTTCACGGTCAACGCAGGCGATGACACGCTGTCGGCGATCGACACCGGGACCTGTCGCGGCACCGTGGCATCCGGCTGCCGCACCAGGCCGCCCAGCCAGCAGGCCACGCCGGACCAGCGCCCCGGATTCAACTCCTCGCCGAACGCCTTCGGACTGATCCCCCGGGCCGGCTCCGCGTACATAGTCAATGTAGGCGGGGCGAGCATCCTCTCGGTGACTAGCATCAGCCGCTGCAACGCCGCCGACACCAGCGGCTGCCGCCGCCCGGCGGCCAGCGTGTCCGACAGCGAGTTCCTTATATCTGTCGACCCGGCCACCGACACCATCTACGGCGGGAACCAGAACACGCCGGACATCGACGTGATCAACGGCGCCACCTGCAACCCGGCGGACCTGGCCGGGTGCGCCCCGGTCGCCGAGATCCCGATGGCCCACCCGCAGGCCAACGTAGGAGCGGTCGATGACGCCACCCACACGCTGTACGCCGCCGACCCGTACTCGGACACGGTCTCAGTGATCAATACCGCAACATGCAACGCTGCCGCCACCGCCGGCTGCGCCGCCACGCCGCCAGTGATCACGGTCGGAACCGGACCCGGTGCGCCGGTCCTGGACTGGGCTACCGGGACGCTCTACGTGCCCTACGGCGCGAACAACAGCAACCGGGTGGCCGTCGTTAACGCCGCGACCTGCAACGCCACCGACACCGCCGGCTGCGGGCAGCACCCGGGTGTGGTCAAGGTCGGGGGCGGCACGTACGTTCTCGCGGTGAGCCAGGCGACCGACACGGTCTACGGACCGAGCACTGCCGGCAACACGGTCGCCGTGATCAACGGCGCGACCTGCAACGCGACCAGCCACGCCGGCTGCGGCCACCTTTCCGCGACCGCCAGGACAGGGGTGGTCCCGATCGGCGTCGCCGTCGATGACCGGACCCGCACGGTCTACGTGACCAACAACGCCAACGGCGAATCGCCCGGGACGGTATCGATCATCAACGCCGCGACCTGCAACGGCACCCGCACCGCCGGCTGCCACCGGCCCTTCCCTGTCCTGCCCACCGGCATAGCGCCCTCGGCGGTCGCCGTGGACGCGCGCACCGGCATCGTCTACGTCGCCGATTTCTCCAGCGCCGCGGTCACCGTACTAGACGCCGCACGGTGCAACGCGATAACCACCAGCGGCTGCCGTACAGCCTCGCGCGAGCAGGCCGTTGGCTCGCAGCCAACCGGAGTCGAAGTGAACCCGCGCACCGGCACCGTCTACGTAACGCAGCCCTCCTTCCAGTCCGGGTCCATGTCGATCTTCAGTGAGGATCGGCCAAGACCAATGGACCGCGATTAAAGCAGGCAGGAGTAGTTAACCCTTACTCGCGCGAACAAAGCGAAAGGCAGACCATGAGCCAGCCAGTACCTCCCACCACCGAGATGGAAATCACGAATACAAGGACAGCATCTGTGTTTGACGACCGTGAGTTGGACGTCGCTTCGCTGATCGCGCTATGGCTTGCGATCCACAGCGGGGATCCCGCACCCTCGGAAATCGTCGTCGACGACAAGACTGCGGCGCTCATTGCCGCCGCTCTCGACAGCCAGCTCGCCAACACCGTTGAATCCGCACCGAGAGAGGGCCGAACAGCTCGGCTGGAGGAACGACTGAGGTCCTTTGGCATCGGGGTGGTACCGAATGCTGGCAAATCGTGTTACACGTACACGGTCAAGGTTCCCGTCCTCGCCGACCCTGAGCGGTTCACGACGATGACCTTTACGGTGTGCCTTCACGTGATCTGATAGCCCTGGGTACGCCGCTGGATACTGGCTTGAATCTGATGACGTTCGCGGGTTCTCGATCTTGCTCGTCCATACGGGAGAGCAAGCCTGCGGCATACCCAGCCACGGCCCGGCTGGACTGGGCTGACCGAGCCCTCCTCGCCGCGCTGACCCAGGTCCTGCCTAAGCGGCCAGGGACCGCTCGACTAGCGGCCATGACATGAGCGAGCAGGAGTGCTCCTACCTTGCGGTTCATGGGCTCATCCGCGGCCCCAAGGGTCGGAGGCCTAGACACAAGATAACCCCTACACCGCCGCGCCAACGGAGTCACAGGACACGGCCAGCATGCACGCCTCCAGCCCGGGAACCCCAGCTAAACCGGACGATCTGTGCGTGGCGAGGTTCGCAGCAGCCTCCGACTCTGCCAATGGAGGGAACTCCTTTGCTTATGCCATTCAAGGCTGGCCGATGAGGGCTGTGGCGTCTATGCGCTCGATGAGCCTTCCTTTGGCAAGGTGCTTGCCGAGTGCGCGCTGCAGACCCGACTGGAACTCCGGCCGCCGCTCCACGGGCACCATGGTTTCCGACATCGCCGAGTAGAGGTGGCCCGCGACGTAGGTCAGATCGATGTCGTTCTCATAGGTATGTTCGACCAGCTCCACGCTCCTGAAGCCGCGAGCTCCGCGCCCACGTCCGTGAGCACAGTCCTGGGCGTCGTGCCGTTACGGCTGTTCCCGCTGCCCCGCCCGGCCGGGTCATGCTTGTCATAGCCCAGGTGCCCGGTCATCTCCTCGGCCAGCACCCGCTCCAGCACCACCTTCGTCATCTGAGACAGCCGGCCGCCCGGCGGGCGGTCCTCACGATCGCGGGGCACTCTCGCAGTGTCAGTCATCGCGTGTCCTTCCGCGAGCCGCCTTTCCTGCGGCTCATCGTCAGGCCACGTCACTTACACAGCTGGCAGGACACGCCCACGCCATCCTCGGGCCGGGGCCGTGTCAAGGCTCGGGAACGACCGCATGCTGCCTGGCCTTGACGCGGGGGCTCGGCCGAGGCAATCGAGCGGCGGGGAGGACCGGGATCACCAGCTTGGGGGATCGGTGTCGCGGCATCGCCCGTGAGCTGGGAAGCGGTCTGTCCTGGTTACGCGGTTGCGAGTGTCCGTGCGTCACCGTGACTGACCTTGGGTCGCCTGGCGTGTGGAGCCCGCCCTAATAGTCACTCGTGACTAATCAGTCCTGAACAGTTAGGATCGACCATAGACCGGCTGGAGCGGCGAGATCGTTGGCCAAGGGAGGAACGTGGCTGGGAACAGCAAGGTGTCAAATCCGCTGGCCCTGACCGTGCTGTCATATCTGAGCCGGGCGCCGATGCACCCCTACGACATGGTCCGCACGCTGCGCGACAACGCGGACGGGCGCAGCGTCAAGTTCACGCCGGCATCGGTGTACATGGTGGTCCAGCAGCTGGTGAAGGCCGGGTTCGTCGTCGAGCACGAAACGCTGCGCACCGGGATGCGCCCCGAGCGCACCACCTACGCGCTGACCCAGGCCGGCCGGGAGGAATGGCACGGCTGGCTGCGCGAGCTCATCGAGGACCCGCGCCACGAATACCCGCTGTTCGTCGTGGCCCTGTCCCTGGTGGCCGCCCTTCCCCCGGGCGAGGTGACCGGCCTGCTGCGCGAGCGCTCCCACCGTGTCGCTCAGGTCCGGGCCGGGACGCAGGCGATGATCAGCAAGGCCGTCGCCGAGGGCCTGGCACCGCTGTTCCTAGTCGATGAGGAATACCGCGTGGCACTCCTCGATGCCGAGACGACGTTCCTCGAAAAACTCATCGAGCGGATCACCGACCCGAAGAACGGCTGGGCCGGGCCATGGACCGAGCACCTCTACCAGGCTCACCTGCCCTGATCCCGCCGAGCGCACCCGTATCTATCAGTTGCCTGATCAGGATCAGGAGAACTCACATGAACGCAGCGACTTTCACGACTCACGCCGTTTCCTCCAAGGACGGAACCACAATCGGCTATCGGCAGCTCGGTCAGGGCCCCGGCATCGTCGTGCTGCACGGATCCATGTCATCGGGCTATTACCACCTCGAGCTGGCCGAAGCGCTCTCCGACGCCTTCACCATCTACCTGCCTGACCGTCGCGGCCGCGGCCTCAGCGGCGCTTACCAGGACGGCGACGGCATCCAGCAAGAGGTAGAGGACCTGGAAGCGGTGCTGACCAGGACCGGCGCGCAGAACGTCTTCGGCGTCAGCGTCGGAGCGGTCATAGCCTTGCAGGCGGCCCTCGTCCTGTCCGCCATCAGCAAACTGGCCCTGTACGAACCGCTGCTGCTCCCGAACGCGGCGACCGCGAGCGCGATGATGGCCCGCTACGACCAGCAGATGGCCGCTGGCAAGGTCACTTCCGCGCTCAGCACCGCGATGAAGGGAGCCCAGATGGGCTCACCCCTCATGAACGCCATGCCGCACTGGCTGCTGTCTACCCTGACCAGGCCCATGGCGAACTGGACACCGAAGGGCGACTACATCGCCTTCACAGACCTCGCGCCCGCGCTGCACTACGAAGGCCACGAAATCGTCGCCATGAGCGGCTCGCTGGACGCCATGAAGGACGTGCCCGCGGACGTGCTGCTGCTGGGCGGAAGCAAGAGCTCAGCACTGATCAAGGACGCCCTCACCCGGGTCGAGCGCGCAGTACCCGGCACCCAGCGCATCCAGCTGCCCGGCCTCAGCCACTCCGCACCATGGAACAAGCAGGTCCGGGGCAACCCCGAACTGGTGACGCGCGCCCTGCGAGACTTCTTCCAGGCTCCAGCTTAACCCAGCTCCGGTACGGCCGAAGCTGGCTAATGTACCGACAGCGGAGAAGGACGACGCCTGCGATCCGTCCCGACTACTGCTCTTTGCCATCGTCCTCGCAGATGGCTGCCCTTTGTGAAGGGTCGCCAGGTCCAGGGCTCGGCGGGGCCGATTCGCGCAGATCCTGGAAATATCCTCCGACGGCAACCTGACCACGTATCTCCCGCCGCAGCGGTCGACCCCAATCGTGCGCCATGACCCGGCTAAGGCTTCGCCCCTGGAATGCCGACCTGGGAGGTGTGGCGAGCCCACTGGCACGCTGGCCCCGTGCGGGCCGTCGTGACCCCTAAGCTCGTCGCATGGCCAGGTACTTCGACATCCATCCGGCCAGCCCGCAGCCGCGCACCCTCGCCGAGGTCGCCGGTATCGTCCGCGCGGGCGGCGTGATCGCCTATCCGACGGACTCCTGCTACGCGCTCGGCTGCCAGCTCGGCAACACCGACGGCATCACGAGGATCCGGGCGATCCGCCACCTCGATGACCGGCACCACCTCACGCTGGTGTGCCAGGACTTCGCCCAGCTCGGCCAGTTCGCCCGCGTCGCCAACTCCGTGTTCCGGGCTATCAAGGCGGCAACGCCGGGCAGTTACACCTTCATCCTGCCCGCGACCAGGGAGGTACCGCGCAGGCTGCAGCACCCGGGGAAGAAGACCGTCGGGGTGCGGATCCCCCGGCACGCGGTGACCCGGGCACTACTCGCCGAGCTCGGCGAGCCGCTTGTCTCGAGCACCTTGCTGCTGCCTGGCCAGGACGAGCCCATGACCCGGGGATGGCAGATCGCCGACGAGCTCGGCCACGCCGTGGACGCGGTGATCGACTCAGGCGACTGCGGCACCGAGCCCACAACGGTCATCGACTTCTCCCGGGAAGAACCCGAGATCCTGCGGCGCGGAGCAGGTGACACGTCCGGTTTCGAGTGAACCACGAACCCGGACCTGCCGTCTCTCCCGCCCTGTCATCGGGATCGCGCCGCGGTGAACCTCGTCAGCAACCCGGATCCGCGGAGCACGTTACCCTTCCCGGCACCGACCACCCCAGTCGCAGCCTCAGCCCAGGTCAGACGGAGAAGAACGCCGGCAGTGTCGGGTATACCGGACCGCGCAGATCACCCATTCGCGCGCCCCGGAGCTGGCGAGTGCCGACGTTCCCGAGCCGCGCCGATCGGCGGATGCTCGTGCGTCGGCTATTCGATCTTTGTTCCTGGCAGTGACCGTCGCCGCGTCGGGTCCGGCAGGCAGGCTCACGGCCTGGCCGACGTCGTCGTGCATTACAGCTCACAGAACTGGGTTCGAACCAGTGACCCCTCGCTTGTAAGAGGAGTCCGACCACTCCCCCGACCTGCGGAAACTGGCTGAGAGCCAGGTCAGAGGCTCAACTTCAACTCAGTTGGACGCAGTTCAGCGGGTTCGGGGTCGTTGCGATCTCCCAAATTCCTCCCAGTTGATCTTGGAGGAGACCGGGAGACATCAAGCACTCCCTGCCGGGCTAGCTGCCCGGCTCGCCGGCTCTTGCCTGCAGCTCGGCGATCTGAGCGCGGGCCGCGGTGACGAGTTCCTCGTTGGTGTTGGCGTGGCCGCTGAGCCCCCATCCGCCCGGCACGGCCTCGGTCAGCAACACCCAGCGGCGGCCGCGATCATCCCGGTGAACTGGCTCACGACCGCGAGCTGCTTGTCCCGGTCGAGCGCGCCCGCGTTGGTGAGCACCTGCACGCGAACGTAGTCGGAGGCGCCGTCGACGTTGGACAGGTCCCCGGCGGGTAGCTCGTGGATGAAGCCGGCTGTGTTCTGGCGGAACATCGGGGACGCCCTCGATGGTCATCAAGGTGGCCGCCAGCTCCGAGGCGAGCGAGTGCTTGTCGGTGAATCTGCCCGCCGTGGCATACACGTCGATCATGGGCATTGCGTTGTCCTTCCGTCGAAGTGGTTAGGTCGATCTGCAGCAGCAAGATCCGCAGCATGACCGAGCTCAGCCGGTCCGAGCGGCCGCGGAGCCGGATGGCATCGAGCCGGCCGAGTACGCGGCTTTGTGCAGCGGGGCGATGGCGGACAGCGGGCGGGCGACGGCCTCAAGGGACTTGCCCGCCGCCTCGACACCGAAGACAATCTCGATGACGCCGCCCAAGATCATGATGCCGCCGCCGATGAGGTAGCCGATGAACAGCCTGAACGGGTCGGCGCCGGCGCCGATCAGGGCGCCATACAGGATCGGGCCGATCGCGCCGAAGCACTGGGCGATGGCAAAGAACACCGCGATGGCCTCGGCCCTCACCTCCAGCGGGAAGATCTCGCTGACGGTCAGGTAGGCCGAACTGGCTCCGGCCGACGCGAAGAAGAAGATGACACACCATGCGATGGTCTGTGTCACCGCGGTCAGCGTGCCTTGGTCGAACAGCCAGGCGGTGACGGCCAGCATGAGGCCGGAGGCGATGTAGGTGCCAGAGATCAACTTCTTGCGGCCGACGGTATCGAAAAGCCGGCCGATGGTCAGTGGGCCAGCCAGGTTCCCGACCGCGAAGGCGATCAGGTAGATCGGCGCGAAAGATGAGCTGACCCCGTAGAACCTGGTGAGCACCAGCGTGTAGGTGAAGAAGATCGCGTTGTACAGGAACGACTGGGTGATCATCAGCCCCGCGCCCAGTACCGCGCGGCGCCAGTAACTGGTAAAAAGCAGGTGCAGCAGGGCGAGGTAGCCGGTGCGGGAGGCCGGCCGGATCTCGATCGCCAGACTGTCATCTGCCGGCGGCAGCGAATGACCGGTGTCCTTCTGTACCTGAGCCTCGATGCCGGCGATGGTCTGCTCCGCCTCCGTCTCGCGGCCATGGGTGAGCAGCCAGCGCGGGCTTTCGGGCAGGGCCCGGCGGACATAGATGATGACGACGGCCAGGGCCGGGCCGATCAGGAATCCGAGCCGCCAGCCCAGCACCGGGCCGATCACGTTCAGGAACAGCAGTGCCGCCACCGTGCCGATGATCGACCCGGCCCAGTAGGTGCCGTTGACGCCGATGTCGACCCGGCCCCGGTAGCGCGGCGGGATCATCTCGTCGATAGCCGAGTTGATCGCCGCGTACTCGCCGCCGATCCCGGTCCCGGCAATGAATCGGGTGGCGTACAGAAACACCACCCAGCCGGGACCGGCTCCGGCCGTGGCGGCCGTGAGCCCGCTGCCGATCAGGTACACGGCCAGAGTCACCGAGAACAGCTTGCGCCGTCCTAGCTTGTCTGACAGCTTGCCGAAGATCAGCGCGCCGACAACCTCGCCGACTAGGTAGACGGTGGCGATAGCGCCGACCGCCGCCGGTGATATGTGGAGAGTGTCCTGCTGAGTGAGCACGGCCGACACCGAGCCGGCCATCGTGATTTCCAGTCCATCGAGGATCCACGCAGTCCCCAGCGCCATGATCAGCCTGGTATGGAATCGCGTCCACGGCAGCCTGTCCATCCGGGCCGGGATCAGGCTCCGCACCACCTGGGGAAGGGCATCAGGCGCTGCTGGCATCTGCACTCGCTTCGCTCCAACTCGAGCCGTCGGCCCAGACACCGTGGACAAGGACAATGTTCGGCCGGACAGTCATATCGGCACTTCCTTCCTATTGCGGCGGGGGCGGCGTTCTTGCTCGGTCATGCCTCCCCACACGCCGTGGTCCTGTCGGGTGTTCAGCGCGAACGCCAGGCATTGGCGCCGGACCGGGCAACAGGCGCAGATCGCTTTGGCCTGCATGATCTGCTCAAGGGCGGGGCCTGAGAGGGAGACCGGGAAGAACAGTTCAGGGTCGGCGTGCCGGCATGCGGCCAGCAGCCGCCAGTTCTGGCCAGGGATGGCGATCATCTCGGTGCTCGGTGGCGGCGAGAGGTTGTCGTGTACGGGCGGAAGTCGCTAGGCGGGGGTGGTGCCGGCGTGCAGGAGCCTGTCGTAGAGGGCGACGGCTATGGCGCCTGCGGCGAGGGGTGCGGTGAGGTAGGCCCACCAGTCGGTGAACTGGCCGGCGAGGATCATCGGCGCGATCGCGCGGGCGGGGTTGACGCCGGCGCCGCTGACGGGTCCGCTGATCAGGATGGCGACGGCGAGGGCCGCGCCGATGGCCAGGGCGGCGACGCCACGGGGAACGCGGGTGTCATTGGCGACCGCGACGATGACCAGGACCAGGACGAAGGTGGCGACGGCTTCGGCAGCGAGGACCCGGCCCGCGGGAACCCCGGCGGCCGGGACCGTGGCGCCGAGGGCGGCGGTGGAGCGGGCCTGGTCCCCGTACAGGCCCCAGGTGACCGCGGCCCCGGCGATCGCGCCGGTGAACTGGGCGATGATGTAGCCGGGGGCGTGCGCCCATGGGAAGCGCCTGCTCGCGGCCAGCCCGAGTGTCACCGCGGGGTTGAGGTGGGCTCCGGAGATGTGGCCGGCGCCCGCGACGGCGATGGCCAGCGCCGCTCCGCCGGCGACGGGCACGGCCAGGGATCCGTAGGGGGTCCCGGCGATCGGCCGGGACAGGGTCGCCGCGACGGCGGTGCTCGTGATGGCCAGGACCAGCACGAAGGTGCCGACCGCCTCGGCGGTGAGCGCCCGGGCCAGGTTGCGTTCGAGCTGGTGGCCGTGCAGGAACACGACCGCGCTGATGCCTGTGCCCCGGTGGACTGATTGACGTCTGATGCTGGTTGCTTTCATGATCATCACTCCGGCCGGTGCCTGCTGAAGCCGGCAGGCGTGATCTGCTCGTGTTCGTCGGCTCTGGGTGCTGGGTGCGTTCAGGGCTGTCCGCGGCTGCGTTAGGACGTGGCCGGGGACCGTGGTGGGGTGGTGGCCGGTATGCCGGTCGCATGGCGCAGGAGACTGAGGACCTCGGTGTCCAGCCGCAGGGCGACCCGGGCGGCGGCGGCATTCTGGTAGGGCGCGATCGCGCTGGTGACGGTGTCGTAGGCGACCCGGGTGCCGCCGCCGGCCAGTTCCTGGATCAGGATGGTGACCGGCGCGTAGGAGGCCGCATCGGGCAGGTGGCGGGTCATCTGTCCCATGGTGACCGGGTTGCCGGCGATCAGGCGGACCAGGCGCCGCCCGGCCTGATCCGCCTGCGGGTCCAGGGCCAGGACGCGGTCGTCGTCGAGGCGGAGGAACCGCATCAGGCCAGCGCTGCCCTCCGCCTGCCCGACCAGCGCGCTGAACTCCTCGTAGGAGGTACTAGCCGCCAGCCTGGCGAACAGTGCCCCGATGTCGGGCTGGCTGATGCCGCCGTAGATGCCGTCCAGGACGACCTGGAAAGGCCGTTCGCTGGTCAGCACATGGCGGCGCACGGGTATGTCGAGCACCTGCTCGGATGCCACCGGGCCCTCCCTTTTGAGCTGACTCTTTCTGAGCCCTTGCTCGCCCAGCCGGCGAGCAGGGCTCAGAAAGCGTGGGGCTCAGATGGCTGCTGCAGCGGTGCGGATGACGTCGAGGACGTTCTCGGGCTGGGACAGCATGGGGCAGTGACTGCTGTCGAACTCGTAGGTGGTGGCGCCCATCCGCTTGGCCGCGGCCCGCTCCAGGTCGGGGTGGACAGCCTGGTCGTTCTTGCCCACGATGTACCAGCTCGGCTTGGTCCGCCACGCGACGCCGGGGGCGTTGCTGCTGAACAGCTCGACGGACGGGGGCCACGCGGTCGCCCAGACGACCTTCTGTTCAGCCTCGGGCAGGTCTCCGCAGAAGCAGGCCGCGCCGCCGGGCAGCATCCAGATCCGCCCGTCGGCGACCTCGATCTGGCCGAACGCCGGCGTCTGGGGGAACTTGTCCTGCTCGGCCTGGGAGGTCTCGGTCTCATCCGGGCCCAGCGCGTTGACGTAAACCAGCCCGGCCACCCGGTCATCAGTGCCCGCGGCGGTGATGACGGCACCGCCGTAGGAGTGGCCGACCAGCAGGATCCGGTCGTGGACCCGGTTGAAGGTACGGATCGTCGCGGCGACGTCGGCCTCGTTGGTGTCCAGGCCGTACTGCGCGCAGATCACCTCGTATCCCTCGGCCTGCAGCGGCCCGGTCAGCTTGTTCCAGCACGACCCGTCGGCCCAGATCCCGTGACAGAACACAATGCTCGGCTTCGTCTGCGTAGACATGGCTTCCTCCTGTGACGGCGATGGCTCCACCTCTGGAGCCGCACAGACGCCAGCCTCGCTCGACGGGCGACGACGATCCCTCACACGTTAGGGTGAGGCGAGACATAGCCGTCGATCAGCGGCCGCGGTGGTATGACGGCTGGCTCTCGCTGGCCAGCGCCCTGAAGCGACCGGGTCTCCCTCGAATGCACCGTCGTCGCGCCAGGCAGAACGGGTTGCGGCAATACGGCGGGCGTCAGGTGGCGGCGATGAGCCTGTCGATCGCTGCGGCGACCTCGGCGGGCTGCTCCTCGGCCACCCAGTGCCCGCTGTCGGCGATGATGCTGGTCTCCACGTTGTGAGCGCCGGCTTCGCGCAGTCCGGCCGCCACCTCAGGCAGGATGGTGGCCTGAGAAAACTCGGCGAACGCCAGCCGGATCGGGGGGTCCAGGCTGCCGGTGCTGCTCTCATTGCGGGCGATATCGAGCGGGATCGCCCGGTACAGGGCGAAGCCCGCAGCCAGACGACCCGGCCCTTCGTAACCGCAGGCGTAGACGGCCACGTCGGCATCGCTGATCGCCCCCGGGTGGGCGGCGAACCGGTCGATGTGACTGCGGAAGTAACGGTGCTCCCGGCCGGCGACCAGCAGGTCGGCCAGGCCGGTGTCCCCGCACATGGTCTGGTGGAACCCGATGTGCCAGAACGCGGCTGACGTAAAGAGGTCCTCGCACCCGCCGACTCCGCAGATCGGGGTGTCCAGCATCAGCACGGCGCGGACCTGCGCGGGGTAGCGGCGCAGGTAGGCGTATGCGACTTGAGCCCCCATGCCATGGCCCACGATCAGCGGGCGCCGAACGCCGCGCTGGCTCAGAGCGGCATGCAGATCACCGCTTACCGACCACTTGTCGTACTGACCGGCCGCCGGCTGAGAGGAGCCGATACCAGGCAGGTCATAGGCAAGGGTGTGGCAGTCCGAGGCGAGCAGCGGTGTCACATGCCGCCACGCATGCGAGGTCTGCGGCCAGCCGTGCAGCAGGACCAGCGGGACCGACCCGCTGCCGTGCTCGACCACGCCCAGCCGCCGATCTGGCGCCTCCCGGCGGGAGGCATCCTCTCGCCCGGCGTCGCTCCAGCCGTGATCGCTGACCACGTTCCGGACTATAGCCAGACCGGCGCGCCCGGCGCGCTCGTCTATTCAGGTGAGAAGTGCTGAGATCCCTAGGCACCGCACGATCGATCAGGCTGACCGCGGCCATAGCTGTCCATCGGGTTCCTCCATGGTCTGGAGGAAGATGCATCGCCGTGGCCGAGTCCGTTAGACATCGCATGAACCGGCGATGCTCGGCGGTACGCATCGCACGACTGGTCGATGTGCGGCGGCGCGGCGCGTGGCACCCTCACCAGGAGAAATGCCGTTCCTGAGGTGGTGACGTGCGCACAGGACCGTTGCGAGGTCGTAGCGATCAGATGGCCAGCGCGCTGTCGGCGCTGCGTGGTGCGTGTCAGCACGGAACGAGTGCCAGCGTGGTGATCTCCGGACCGTCCGGCATCGGCAAGACCGCGCTGCTGGCCGAGGTTTGCGAGCAGGCCTCCCGGATGAAGTTCCGCGTCGGCTGGAGTAAGTGCGACCCGATCGAGCAGGTCTGGCCGGGCGCCCCGGTGATCGCGGCGCTGCGCGCCGGGCGGGACCCACTGACTACGGCGGAACAGTACGAGCGGATCGCCGAGGAAGTGGGCAAGCCACTGCTGCTTGCCGAACTGATCGCCTCCCGGCTGGAGGATCTGGCCGCCGTGGAGCCGTTGCTCATCGCGATCGATGACCTCCAGTGGGCCGACCGGGTCAGCCGTTTCCTGCTGCGCAGCCTGATGTCCCGCCTGGCTGGCCTGCCGGTGGTCTGGATGCTTGCCAGCCGTGATGACGATATCGGGATCGAGCTGGCCGGCCCGACCTCGTCCGCTGCCAGCTCCTTGAGCTTGGGCCGCTGACCATGCCGGACCTGGCGGCGATGGCCCGGGACCGGCTCGGACGGGTCCCGGACGAGCGGACCCGCCGTTACCTGCACGCCACCGCCGGCAATCCGTTCATGGCCGCTCAGATCATCGACAGCCTGGCCCGCTCGGCTGCAGCCGGTGAACCCGACGCGGTAGCCGGCGAGTTCAGCGCATCGCTGGCGCGCCGCCTCACCGATCTGCCCGGTCCCGCGCGCGATCTACTGGAGCTAGTCGCAGCCGCTGGCCGGCCGCTACCGGTCCGCGACGCGATGGCGCTGCAGTACGGCGCAGGCGGCCGCGACGGCCGTGGCAGCGGCGACCGGGAGGACGGTCTCTCCGGCGCCGTTGCGTCCGGGCTTATCACGATTTCGGCGGCCGGGGCTCTGACCTTCCGACACGACCTCGTCCGGGAGACGATCTACGCCACTCTCGCCAGCAATCGTGCCCGTCAGCTGCACGCAAGCCTGGCCAGTTACCACCTGAGCGTGCTCGGCGAGCCGCTGGTCGCCGTCTCCCACGCCCGCGCAGCCGCGGCGCCGGGTGACCTGGAAAGTGCCCTGATCCTGGTCTCGGGAGCGGAAACCCTCGCCCGCACCAGCGCCGAGGATGCCGGGGAACTCGCTGCGCTCGCATTCGCCACGGTGAGTCCCGCCCAGCCGCAGTGGCTGGAGGTGAGCCGTCGCTGCCTATCGGTCTTGTGCCAGGCCCAGCATGCCGCCCAGGCGATCAGCGTCGCCGATCAGATCCTGGCCCGCGTCGACAACGCCAACCTGGCCGCACAGGTCCAAACCCAAGCCGTCCGCGCGTTGTGGCTGAGCGGACGCCTCGGCGACCTGGCCACCAGGATCGAAAAGACCCTGCGGCGCAGCGACCTGGAGGCGGTGGTCACCGTCCGGCTGCGCGCGGCCTGCGCGCTGGCCTGCACCCGGACCCTGACCGGCGAGCTGGCAGCCAGGGAAGCGGCCAGCGCTCTCAAGCAGGCCCGCGACAGCGGCGACGCAGAAGCGATCACCTTGGCGGTACAGGCCGCCGGCGAGGCAGCCCGCAACCAGGGCCGCCATCAGGTGGCTCTGCGGCACTTCCGTGAGCTGCGTACCCTCACCGGGGCGCCGTACCTCTCCGAGGAGATCACCGCACTGCAGTTCGTGGACCGCTACGACGACGCCCGGGTCCTGCTCGATCAGGCTCGTGCCAGCTCCGCCCGCACGACGGAGCCATTGCTGCCGGGTATCGCCTGCGCGCAGATGTGGCATGACTTCAATCTCGGGCACCTTGACGACGCGGACGCCGGCGCTCGCACACTGATTGAGCTCGGCCGCGAGCTGGGCACCAATCTGCACCTGCTCGATGCCATCACTGTCCGTACCGCCGTCGCGCTGTTGCGCGGCGAGACTGAGATCGCCGCGGCCCTGCTGCAGCTCGCTGACCAGCACACCGGCGCAGACGAGGCCATCCGTAACCCCGGCGTCACCGTCATGCGTGGCTGGCTCGCGGCCAGCCGTGGAGATCTGCCCGCCGCGCGCGACACTCTGCGACCGGTCCTGCAGGGCGCGGAACAGTCCCGCAGTTACTGGCCGCTGTGGCCGTGCTGGAACGGGCTTTTCTTCCAGGTCGGCACCGCCATCGGTGACGACGACTTCTCCGCCTCCTGCCTTGACGTCGCTGAAGCGAACGCGGCCCGCAACCCCGGCGTGGCCAGTTTCGAGGGCGTCGCCCTCAACCTGCGCGGACTGCGCAAGAAGGACCTCGACATCCTCGCTGAGGCCGTGCACGTCCTCGACCGCAGCCCGCGCCCCATCCTGCGCGCGGTCGGTGCCGAATCCTACGGACACGCCCTGCTCGCCGCCGATCAACGCTCCGAAGCGCTGGCCCAACTCGACCGGGCCTGGGACGAGTACCACCACATGGGAGCCAGGGCTTTCCGCGACAACGTGCAAGGCGCTATGCGCAAGGCCGGCGCTCGCCGTGCCAAATGGTCTGCCGCGGCCACCGCGCGGGCGACGGGATGGGCTTCTCTCACCGCGGCCGAGCGGCGCGTCGCCTCCCTCATCAGCCAGGGACACACCAACAAGTCCGCGGCATCAGCCCTGGGCGTCTCGACGAACACCGTCAGCACCCACCTCCGCGCGGTGTTCGCGAAACTCGGCGTGCAATCCCGCGTGCAGCTGGTCAACTCCCTGGCGAGTTACGCCAGCCAGGTTCCCGTCGACTCGATGCGACGGCCCGCCTTATCCCCAGGACCCGCGGCGCTCACCTGGGCTCGGGTTTCGGATCCACTGGCGCCTGGAGCGATCGGGCTGCGACAAGCCTGGTGAGGTGTACTCGGGAATTGACGCCGAGCTTCTCGAAGACGTGCCGAAGATGACAGCTGACCGTGTGCGGCGAGATCAAGAGCCTGTCAGCGATTTCCCGGTTGGTGCAGCCGTGCGAGGCTAGCTCGACGACCGCCAACTCGGCTTTGGTCAGTGCCTCCCATCCGGTCTTCGGCCGATCGGTTCTGGCTGAACGCCGTCGTACGCCGAGTCGGCGAAGCCGGCCCCGAACGCGCGCGACGTCCCAGGTCGCCCCGGCGCGCGTCACGATGGTCAGTGCGCTGTCGAGTGCGGCGATGGCCGAGGCGTGGTCGCCTTGCTGCGCCAGCACCCGGCCCAGGTCTTCAAGCGCGGAGGCGTGGGCAAGAGGGCGAGGTCCGTGGCGGTAGAGCGAAACCGCTCGACCGAGATCCTCCGCGGACTCGCTCCAGATGCCTCGCGCGTGCGCTGCAGCTGCCGCGCACGAAGCGACATCGGGATTGAGGCTCGCGCGTCGCTCCGCGATCGAGATTCCCTGTTGCGCGAGTTCCTCGTCACCGACGGCGGCAGCGATACGGACCCGCTCGGCGTCGTAGATGGCCTCATGCGGGTAGAGCGGCCACATGGAGAGCCGCTCTTCATGCCCGGAGGAGCAAAGGCGCTCGTGCGCCTGCATCGGGTCGTCCTGCGATAGTGCGAGCAGCGCGAGGTACCACATCGCATGGTGCCTGACGCACGGTGCTGTCGCCTGCAACATGATCTTCGCAATCTCGGCGACCTCCAGAGCGCCGGGCTTGTCTCCGGTGTGAATCTTGATTACGCCGAGTGCGACGACCGAGGGCGCGTGGGTGGCTCCGGTGATGAGATGGGCCTCCCCGCGAGTAAAGCGGCCTTCAAGCGCGAGCGCCGCGTCGGTGAAGTTCGCCATCTGGAGCATCTGCCGACCGCGCGTTGTCTCGAACAGGCCAAGCGCCCAGTTCTGCCGGTCACGCTGCGCGGCGATGACCCCCGCTTCGATAGCCTGCAGCGCGTCCTCATACCGGTCCATAGCGGCGAGGATCCACGACCGGAGCATGTGCGCCAGACGAGCTCGCGCGTCGCCCTGGCCATCAAGCTGACGGCGCTCCGCGGTCAGGAGGATCTCAAGCGCGCGCCCGAAGTCGAGTAGCTGGTATGCCAGCCCTGACTCCGGGAGTCGAAATGCGAATCGGCACGCCTCGCTCGTGCTCGCGTACGCTGCCTCGCGGGCGCTCGGCTCGATGCCTAGCGCCTCTTCTCTCCGTCCGGCCACGCTGAGGCTGTGGTACAGCGCAGCCCACAACTCGGCCCGAAGATCGGCAGACAACGATGGCAGAGCGAGGCCAGCGCGAGCGTTCTCCGACCGGACTTCCGGAGAGAGGTCGAACATGCTGGCGACGCTGGCCCGTACCCTCGCCTCTTCCTCGGTTGGCATCGCCTGCCGGAGTGCAGAATCAGCGAATCGCTTTCCTTCTTCCGCCAGACCAGCTGCGAAAAGTGAGAGGACCCGCTGGGCGACCAGCGGACCTCGGAGGCAGTGGCGGGGCGGCGTGAGGTCGAGCGCCTTCGCGCCCAGTTCAGCTGCTGCGGCCGGATCCGAAGCGCTGAGAGCCTGAGTTGCCTTGAGCGCCGTCTCGATCGCCAGGTCGTCGCCCGGTTCTGAGCTCTCAACGAGCTGGATAGCCACCTCGGCCGGCAGAGCGCCGCGGGCGAGCAACACGTCAGCCGCCTGCCGGTCGACTGCACGTCGGACCGGTGGCAGCAAGCTGCCGCGAACAGCCTCTCGGAGGAGGTCGTGCCGGAACGCCAGCTGGCCGCCGTCATCGGCGAAGATATCGGCCTGAACGAGCTCTTTGACCGGCTCGATCAGCTCCGTGAGCGACATATCGGTCATCGCGGCCAAGTCATGGATGCTGAACCTGCGTCCCAGCCCTGAGGCGAACGTCGCAGCCCGTTCCGACGCGGGCGACATGGCCGCCAGGCGCCTGCGCATGCTGTCACTCACACGGCGGGGCAGCCGGTCCTCGACGAGCGTCGCGCGCCCTGTATCGAACGACACCAGCAGGTCGTCCTGGAGCCCGCGGAAGAACTCGACGAGCAGGAACGGATTGCCGTGGACCCGGCCCGCCCGGTGGAGAAGTTCCTCGTCCGCCTCGACTCCGAGCACGTCGGCCGCGACCTGCGCGACCGCTTCGCGGCTGAGCGGGCCCAGCCGGACTAGCTCCGCTCCCGACTCGATGAGCTCGGTCTTCGCCTGCTGCACCTGCTGTTGGCCTTGACCGGGCCGAAATGCCATGAGCCATGCCACGGGAAGCGACGAGAGGCGGGCAGGAAGCTGCCGCATTGCAGCCGAGAGGCTGGTGCCACTCCAGTGCAGGTCATCGAGACAGATAAGAATCGGATCCTTGAGCGCGGCCTCCTCGATGAGGGACTGCACGTCCTGGAGGAGCCAGAACAAGAACTCCGATGAAGCGTGAACGTCGTCAAGCGCACGCCGGTCGGCGAGCGGCCGGTCCCCCTCAAACAGCGCGTCGAACAGGGCACCCAGCTCGATTGCCCGCCCGGGCTCGGCCGCTCCCCGCCCGACCCGAAACGAGAGCTGCCCAGCTATCGATACGCACTCGTCGAGCAGACTCGTCTTGCCGAGCCCGGCACTCCCCTCCACCACAACCACGCAGCCGGTGCCAGCCCGGACCTGGCTCAATCTCCGGCGGATGACCGCGAGTTCCTGCTCACGTCCACGGATAGGACGACGGAACGAAGC
Organism: uncultured Actinomycetota bacterium; assembly: GCA_963730265.1. GTDB lineage: Bacteria > Actinomycetota > Actinomycetes > Streptosporangiales > Streptosporangiaceae > DASUBV01. The sequence goes on along the minus strand of CAVSRG010000009.1, from coordinate 2,886 downwards.
GCCCATCATTCAAGGGTACTCGCCGGATCGATCCGGCCCGTTCTCGGCTCTCGACGCCGAGCATCGTCACAGACTCAAGGGAATCTGGGTGCTTACCTGCAGGAAGTCGACTGGTCACGCGAGCAATTCATGATCACACTGACCGTCCAGGAAGATGCGGAACGCCTGCCCTCTGTCGTGACCGGTCCGGCAGCGGCGGTGGCCGGTCGACGCGATGGCGGAGATGGAGCCCGTCATGGTGGTCGGTGACGGGACGGTTACCGCCGGCACTTTCCCGCAGACCAAGGAGCTGTGTGGGGAGGCGTCACCGTCGTCGACGTGCCCGCACGGGAGGCTGCCCTTGAGCGGGCCGTGAAGATCGCGGCCGCTGCTGCTGTGCGCAAGAGGTCTCCGTCCCTGGCCCGTAGCTGTCACCCAGTCCACCCGAGACCCGCCGCGACGAGAGCCTGCTTTGCCTGCTGGGTCGCCTCAGCCGGGTACAGTCCGCGCGGGCTCGTCATGGCCTCACTGAACCACTGGCTGCTTTCGCTCCGCAGAACGAGGCCCGGAGACCGCCGGGCGCGACGCCGAAGCGCTTATCCGGCACAGAATTCACCAGTAACCGCCGTGACCGCGCTGGAGTCGAGCCTGCGAGCAATTGTTCTGTCATGGTCGCGTCGGCTCAGGGTGCGTGCTCAAAGTCGGAGGTCATTCCGGCGATTCGGTTAGCCGGTCTGCCCGAGGTACTGCTGGGCCAGGCGCACGGCCATGCTGCCCTCTCCCACCGCGGCCGCGACCCGCTTGACCGAATGGGCCCGGACGTCGCCGACTGCGAACACGCCTGGCAGGCTGCTCTCCAGGAGGTACGGGCCTCTGCCCACGGCCGCCCAGTCGTTGTCTGACAGCACCGCGGCAGGTATGTCGTCCCCGGTAGGGATAAACCCTGAGCGATCTCGCTGCACGGCGTCGGCGAGCCAGGTTGTGTGCGGCTCGCCGCCAATCATGGCGAACAGGTAGTGGGTGCGTATGTCGGTGTGCTCGCCAGTCCGACGGTCCTGCATCACGACCGAGTCGAGCTGTCGGTCACCGTGTACCGCATCCACCACAGTGCGGGGGTACACGGTGATATCGGCATCGTGCTCGATGCGGTCGAGGAGATAGGTCGACATGGTCTGGGCCAGCCCCTCGCCGCGCACAAGCACAAACACGCGGTGCCCCGACGCGGCGAGGGCGGTGGCCGCCTGGCCAGCGGAGTTGCCCCCGCCGACGATGACGACGGGCTCCCCCGCCTCGACTTTGTCGGCGTCGACCGGCGAGTAGAACACGCCCAGCCCCTCGAACCGCTCGATGCCGGCCACGTCAAGCCCTCGGTAGGTGACCCCGGTGGCGATGATGACAGCCTTGCCCAGCAGTTCGGCGCCGTTGTCGAGACTCACGTGGTAGTAACCCTCGGAATGTGACAGGGAGACGGCCGCGTGGGACACGTACATCTTCGCTCCCAGGCGCTGCGCCTGCAGCTGGGCGCGCTCGCCGAACTCGGTGCCCCACACACCGGCGGGGAACCCGAGGTAGTTCTCGATGCGCGAAGTGGTCGAGGCCTGCCCGCCCGCGGCGACGGCGTCGATCACCGCCGTCGACAGCCCCTCGGTCGCTCCGTACACCGCGGCCCCCAGCCCGGCCGGCCCGGCGCCGATGACGAGCAGGTCGAACACGCTGCCCGACACCGGCGCCTCGGCGATCCCGGCGGCGGTGGCGAACTCGCCGCTGGACGGATTGACGAGCACCGCCGAACCGCCGAGCACCACGACGGGAGTGTCCCGCAGCTCAAGTCCGAGCGTCCGCAACAGCGCCGGCGCGACAGGGTCGTTATCCAGATCGATCCACGAATAGGCCAGCCGGTTGCGCGCCGCGAACTCCCGCAGCCGCTGGGTGTCGGGTGAGTACCGCGACCCGATGAGTTGCATGCCCGAGCCCATCAGCAGGAGCGCCTCGCGGCGGCGGAACAAGGTCTGCACCAGCAGCTCGCCCAGCGCGCTGTCCGCCTCCATTATCGTCTTCATCGCAGAGCGGGGCACCCGCAGGATGGATCCCGCCCGGGTGACCACGAATGTGGCGTAGACCCGCTGACCCGTCAGGAGGTCAAGCTCGGCGATGAAGTCACGGGACCCGTGTATGAGAAGGGCGCGACGGTGTCCCTCGTGCATGTCGGAACACTCGATTTCTCCCTCCAGCACGACCATCAAGTCGTAGCTGAGGTCGCCGGCGGCAGCCAGGATCTGCCCAACCGACGTCTGCTCCGTCGTGCCATAAGACATCAACGTCGTCAGCTGCTCGTCGGTGAGCTTGGGAAGCAGCAGCTGCGCGTACTCGGGCGACACCACGTCCGGCTGGGACCTGAGGCCTGCAGGGATCGTCACCGTGCCCTCCTCACGCCGATGCGACCCGCACGACCGCGACCATCATTTTCGGTCGGCACCGGCTCCTTCATAGACCGACATAATCAGGCATTTATCCTACACTCTTGATTTAGTCATCGCCCGGAAAAAGATTGTGTCGCGCGCGCCGAATACTTACCGTACCCAGGCGTCCGACAGTCGGCGCAACAGATAGCCCGCGCCGGTTGTAGTGGTAGCTGGGCATGCTCATTGTTTCGGGTGCCGGTCTGGGTCAGCTGGTGGTGGTGTCGGGCGGGATGGGGTGGCTAGACCGGATCCGCTTCGCGTGATCCTGCTGCTGAATGGCCGACCCCCGCCGCCGATACAGCGGCCGCCCAGACAACACCGACGCGATACACGGCGCTCCAGATCAGGCTGATCTGCGGCGAATCCATCAACGATGATGCTATTACCGGCCAGGCATTGGCGAATTTGAGAAGAAGTGGCAGTGCCGGTTCAGCGTGTTAGTTCC
>CAVSRG010000008.1:0-383432 GCA_963730265.1 uncultured Actinomycetota bacterium | reverse complement strand
GCTTTGAGATAAGTACAGGGCTAACGCCGGGACAGCCAGCCTCAGGATCTCGCCGTCCTGCGGACTGCGCGCGGCCGCGATCAGGCGGCGCAGCACAGGTCTAGCGGCCATGAGCCTGCGGAAGGCGGCTCGCCAGGCAACAGAATTTGTTACAGTACATTCTCATGAACACGCCACTACAATATCTTCCGGTCGGCCGCAGCGCCAGGGAGATTGCGGCCAGCGTGGAGTCCGCGGTGCGACACGGCGAGCTGTCTCCCGGCGACCAGCTGCCCGCGGTCCGGCGGGTGGCGGGCGGCTCGGCATCAGCCCGTCGACGGTGGCGGCGGCCTACCGTGAGCTGCACCGGCGCGGGATCGTGGCCGGCGTGGGCCGGGGCGGCACCCGGGTGCGCCAGCCGGCCGCCGGTGCGCACCCGGCTGGTGCTGACGGCGCCGCCGGGCACGCGCAACCTGGTCACCGGCTGGCCCGACCCGGAGTTCCTGCCCGCGCTGCCGCCGGTCCGGGTGCCGCACCGGCTCTATGGCGAGCCGCCGGTGCTGGCCCGGCTGGGAGAGCTGGCCGCGGAGCGGCTGGAGGCGGACGGCATCAGCGCGCGCAACCTGGCCGTGCTGAGCGGAGCGCTGGACGGGGTGGAGCGCGTGCTCGCGGCCTGGCTGGCGCCGGGCGACCGGGTCATCGTCGAGGACCCCGGGCACGCGGGCACCCACGACCTCGTCGCGGCGATGAGCTTCCAGCCGGTCCCGGTGCCGATGGATGAGTTCGGCGTGCGGCCGGCGGAGCTGGCCGAGGCGCTGGACCGGGGCGCCGAGGCGGTCATCCTCACGCCGCGGGCCCAGGCGGCCACGGGCGCGGCGTGGGATCCGGAGCGGGCCGGGCAACTGCGGGAGGTTCTCGGGCGGCATCCGGGCCTGGTGGTCATCGAGGACGATCACGCGGGCCCGGTGGCGGGCGTGCCGCCGGTGTCCGCCTGCGCGGGCCTGGATCGGTGGGCGGTCCTCCGCTCGGTGTCCAAGTCGCTGGGGCCCGACCTGCGGGTCGCGGTGCTGGCCGGCGACGAGGCCACGGTGTCCCGCGTCGAGGGCCGCCAGGCGCTCGGCGCCGGCTGGGTGAGCTACCAGCTTCAGGGGATGGTCGCGGAGCTGTGGACGGACCGGGCGACCGGGGCGTTGCTGGCCAACGTGGCGGCCACCTACGCGGCCCGCCGGGCAGGCCATGCAGGCGGCACTGGCCCGGCATGGCATCGCCGCCAGCGGCCGGTCCGGGCTGACCAGCTGGATCCCGGTGGCGGACGAAGGCGGCGTGGCGGCGGCGCTGCTGACCGCGGGCTGGGCCGTGGGCGTGGGCGAGCGGTTCCGTATCGCAGCCCCGCCGGGCATCCGGGTCTGCTACTCGACGCTGGCGTCGGCCGAGGCGACCTCGTTCGCCGACGAGCTGGCTCGTATTCTGCGGCAGCGCCCCGGCCGGGCGGACTGACCGGTGTAGGTCTGGCGGCTGGCGGCTGGCGGCTGGCTGGGGCGCTAGGCGACGACGCCGCCGGCCCGCAGGTCGGCCACCTGGCCGGTGCTGAGGCCCAGGTCAGCCAGGACCGCGTCGGTATCCGCGCCGGGTCGCGGCGGCGGGGTGGGCTGGCCGGCCGCTGTCCGCCCGAAGCGCGGCGCGGGCGCCGGCTGGGTCACCCCGCCGACGTCGATGAACGCGTTCCTGGCTACCGCGTGCGGGTGGCCGGCCGTCTCGGCCATGCTTAGCACCGGAGACACGCACGCGTCCGTGCCGGCGAAGACCTCGGCCCACTCGTCCCGGCCACGGCTGGCGAACACCTCGGCGAACCGGCGGCGCAACTCGGGCCAGCCGGACGGGTCGAGCTGGCCGGGCAGGTCCGCGCTGGCCAGGCCGAGGCCGTCCAGCAGCGCGGCGTAGAACTGCGGCTCGATGGCCCCCACCGCCACGTAGCCGCCGTCGGCCGTCTCGTAGGTGTCGTACCAGGGCGCGCCGCCGTCGAGCATGTTCGAGCCGCGCTGGTCCTGCCAGGTCCCGGTCGCCCGCATGCCGTAGATGAACGAGGTGAGCAGCGCCGACCCGTCCACCATCGCCGCGTCGATAACCTGGCCCAGGCCGGAACGCTCCCGCTCCACCAGCGCGGCCAGGACGCCGACCGCCAGCAGCATTCCGCCGCCGCCGAAGTCCCCGACCAGGTTGAGCGGCGGCACCGGCCGCTCGCCCGTCCGGCCGATCGGGGCCAGCGCGCCGGAGATGCCGATGTAGTCGATGTCATGACCGGCCGTATGGGCCAGCGGGCCCTCCTGGCCCCAGCCCGTCATCCGGGCGAAGACCAGCCGCGGGTTGCGCCGCGCGCACTCCTCCGGCCCGAAGCCCAGGCGCTCGGCCACGCCGGGCCGGAACCCCTCGACCAGCACATCGGCGCCCTCGATGAGGCGCAGCAGCAGGTCGACACCGGACCGGTCCTTGAGGTTGAGGCCGATCGAGCGCCGCCCCCGCATGAGCGGATCCACGGGCGTCCGCGCCTGCGGGCCGCTCCGGTCGGCGCGATCGACGCGCAGCACGTCCGCGCCGAGGTCCGCCAGCACCATGCAGCCGAACGGCGCGGGCGCCAGACTCGCGATCTCGATGACCCGCACTCCATCAAGTGGACCCATGCCCGCCTCCGCCGCCAGGCCAGTTCAGCCGTCAGCCCGGCTCGGCGACCCAGCCCGGCAGAGTCCGACAATAGCCACCCGGCCAGCGCAGGTAAGCGCGGGCCGCACATCGCATCCCCAAGCGTGGCGGGCCGATTTCCCCTACGTCAGCGTTGGGGGAACGCATTCTGGCTGGCGTCCCGGCATCTTAAAGACTCTTCGGATTTTATCGCTTGTGTGTTCGCCTGAGTCGTCAGATTGTCAGAGGTGGACGGTAATGTTATCGAAGACGACAAGCCCGCCGCGACGCGCAGGAGGTGATCCGATGCCAGCTCCAGGGGTTACGGATCACGACTCCGGCCGCTTCGAGGGGCTGGCGTGGTCGCATGAGCTGGACCTGTCCCAGCTGCTGGCCGCGGTCGGCGCTGCTCAGTCCGGCGACCCCGGTGACGAGCAGGCCGCGGCCAGGGAAGCCGCCGCGATGGCGGCTGCGGCGGCGGCGGGGGTCCCGCCGCGGGAGGTGACCGGGGTGCTGGCGGATCAGCTGCCGCCGGGCCCGGCCCTGGCCGGGTGCCTGTCCGGCGCTGACCCGGCGGGCCTGTCGGAGTGGGACCTGCCGGGTGTCGCGGCGGCGTTCCGGCGGCTGGCCGGGTGGGCGCAGGCCGGGGAGCTCGCCGCGGTCGCCGAGATGGCCTCCCGCACCGCGGCCCGCGACGACCACGTCCGCGTCGATGCCGACGGCCGCCCCGACCAGGTCACCCCCGCCGCCGCGTCGACGGTCGGCCTGGAACTGGTCATGTCCCACCCCACCGCGATGGCCTGGACCAGCCTCGCCGTGACCCTGCGGTGGCGGCTGCCGCGACCCTCGCCGCCTTGTCGGCCGGGACCATCGACCTGTACCGGGCCCGGCTGATCGCCGAGGCCACCGGACCGCTGGATGACGACACCGCCCGCGCCGTCGAGCAGGCGGTGCTCCCCGCAGCCGGGGGGCAGACCAGCGGGCAGCTGCGCGTCGCGCTGCGCCGCGCGGTCATCGCCGCGGACCCGGAGGGCGCCGAGCAGCGCCGCAAGGACGCGCAGCGCCACGCGAAGGTCAGCCTGTACCCCGATCCCGATGCGGACACCGCGACGCTGGCGGGGGCGCGGCTGCCGGCGGTGCACGCCGCGGCGGCGATGGCGCGGCTGACCGCGATCGCCCGCGCGATGAAGGCCGCGGGGATGGGCGGCGGGCTGGATTACCTGCGCGCGATCGCGTTCGTCGGGCTGCTGCTGGGCACCCTGCCGCTGGTCCCGCCGCCCGCCGGCGACCCCGGCCCGCCCGGCCCCACCGATCCCGACCCCGGCCCGCCCGACGGCCCCGTCCCCCGGCCCTGGATCCGGCCCCAGCGGCCCCGGTCCCGGCCGCCGTGGTCCCGCAGACCCCGGCGCCGGACCGTCCGGCAACCCTGGCGACAGCGACCCTGGCCCCGGCGGCGCGAACCCCGGCCCGGGGCCCGGCGGCCGCAGCCCGGCGGACCAGGCCCCGCCGGGGATGATGACGACGTCGCAGACAACCACCGCGACCCCCGGCCGGACGTGCCGGTGCCGCCCGACCCGGACCCGTCCGACGCCCCGCCCGACGATCAGGGCGGCGACTGCGACGCCTACGACGACGAGGACGATGGCCCGTTCGCCCCCGGCCCGCCGGAGGCCTGGCCGCCGGTACCCGGCACCGCCGCGCAGATCCCCCCGTTCCTCGGCCAGCCGCCACCCCGCGGCCACCCGCCCCCGACCAGCCACCCACCACCCGGCCGGCCGCCACCGCGCGGGCCAGTCCGGCCGCCCCCCGCCGGGCCTGCTGGAGCTGGTCATCTCCTGGCGGGCGCTGACCGGCGACCCCGCCGGACCCGCCACCCTCAGCCGCATCGGCCCCATCACCGGCGGGCAGGCCTTGCTGCTGGCTCTCACCGCCGCCGCCGACCCGCACGCCCGCTGGCAGGTCATCCTCACCGACCCCGACGGCTACGCCATGGCCACCGAGACCATCCGTCGCCGCCACCGCCAGGGCGCAGCCGGCCCGGCCGGCCGGGGTCACCGGCCTGGTCACCGTCACCATCCCTGCCGCCGTCCTGGCCCAGCTCACCGACCACGGGTCCGATCGCCCCGCAGCCGCCAGCATCAGTTCAGGGAGCACCGGGATCACGGCTGCAGTCCTGCGCGCGGCCCGCCGTGCCCAGGCCCGCGCCCGCCGCCAGGCCGCCGCCGACGCCGCCGCGCCCGGCGGGTGCGCCCACACCACCGCCACCCCCGCCTACCGGCCGACACCGAAGATCCGCGACCACGTCACCGCCCGCGACCAGACCTGCCGCCACCCCCGCTGCCGCCAGCCCGCCCGCCACGCCGACCTCGACCACACCACCCCCTTCCACCAAGGCGGCCCGACCTGCGCCTGCAACCTCGGCGGCCACTGCCGCCGCGACCACAAGATCAAGCAACTCCCCGGCTGGACCCTCACCCAGCCCGCCCCCGGCCACTTCCAGCTCACCACCCCAGCCGGACGGACCTACACCACCACCCCCGACCCCTACCCCGACTAGGCCACCCCGCGCAGCCAGCGCCGTTGCCAGGGCGTCTCGACTGCGCGGTGGTGATAGCCGGCGCGGACCCAGGCCAGCGCCTCCGCAGAGGTGAGGCCATCGAGGATCCCTAGCGCGGCTAGCGCGGTGCCGGTGCGGCCGACGCCGCCGCGGCAGGCCACCTCCACTCGCTCGCCGCCGCGAGCACGGCCGAGCGCTTCGTGCAGCGCTCTGAGCGCGTCCTCGCGGTCGGCCGGGATCCCGAAGTCGGGCCAGCGGATCAGGCGGTGCGGCCAGGCCGGGACCGGTCCCTTGGCCAGGACCAGCGCGAAGTCGGCCGGGCTGACCTGATCAACGAGGCGTCGGCCGCGGACCTTGGCCCCGCTGGGCAGGGTGATCAGCCCGCGGTCATCCAGCCAGTCGAGGTGCATGATCATCCGAGTTAGCTGGTGGCCTCACGGGACGGCAAGTCGTCCGGGGCAGGCTCGGCGGACCGGGTCAGCAGCAAAGCGAGCGTGGGGCACGAATTGACCGCGCGCCGAGCCAGGCCGAGCAGTTCCTCGGGTACCGGACCGGGGGCGATCAGCGGATAGCCCCAGGGGTCGGGCGCGATCAGCTCGGGGAGCAGCTCTATGCACATGCCGTGTCCCTCGCAGGCGATGGGGTTCACCTTAAGCTCGGGCAGCGGCTCGCCGCGCCGGTCCCGGTTCCCGCCTGGGCGACTCTCGCTCGACCGGCTCTCGCTCGACCGGCTCCCGCCCGACCGGCTCTCGCTTGGCCAGTTCCGGCCTGCGCGACGCCCGTCGGCCCGGTCCGCGCCGTTGCGGCTCATGCCGGTGTCCCCGGCCGGACCCCGCCGGCCCCAGAGGCTGCGGCACCCGCGGCTCCCGCGCCCTCCCGCGGCGGCGCGGGCACCGCCACCACGGGTGCCCGGCGGACCCGATCACACGGGCCATGCAACACGTGTCGGCCAACCTCATCGGCGAACGTCGTCAGGGCGCTGTCGGCCAGGCCGGCGGTCCCGTCCGGCAGGTGGCAGGCGCCGCGGCCGCTGACCAGGCCAGCAGTTGGCGGATCCAGTCCAGCCCGTCGGGGCCGGCCCAGCCGAAGGCCAGCAGGCTCAGCACCTCGCGCCAGCGCGGGCAGGCCGTTGAGGCACGGGCCGCACTGGCCCGGCGCTCTGGCTGGCCAGGTAGCTGGTGACGCGGGCGGTCTCGGCCAGCGGGCAGGCCGACGCGGGGAGCACGATGAGGACGCCGGGCCCGAGGGCGGCCCCGGCCGCCCGGAGCGCCTGGTCGGTGAGCGGCACGTCGGCGGCGGCGGGCAGTGTCAGCCAGCCACCGAAGTAGCCGCCCGCCAGCACGGCCTGCGGCGGCTCGGTGTACCCGCCCGCCCGGTCCAGCAGGGCGCCGATGGGGTGCCCAGATCCACCTCGTAGACCCCCGGCCGGGCCACGGTGCCGGTCACGGTGATCAGTGCGGTGCCGGGCGCCGTCGCCGGGCCGGCCGCGCGGAACCAGTCCGGGCCGTGCCGGGCGATGAGGGCGATGTTGGCCAGCGTCTCCACGTTCTGCACCAGGGTCGGGATGCCGCCGCACGCCGCGCTCGGCCGGGCGGGGCGGCACGAACGTGGGCCGCGGCCCGGCCCCGTTGAGCAGGCTGATCAGCGCGGTTTCCTGGCCCGACACGTAGCCGGCGGGCACGGTGACGACCTGGATGGGCAGCCGGTTCAGCCCGGCTCGCTCCCGGCTGATCGATGGCCTCGCGCAGTGGGGCGGGGTCGCCGTGCACGCACAGGAAGGCCCGGGTCGCGCCGACCGCCTCGGCGGCCAGCGCCACGCCGTCGAGTACCAGGTGCGGCGCCCGGCTCAGCAGCAGCTTGTCCTTGGCGCTGGTCAGCTCGGACTCGGACCCGTTGGCGATCACGGTCGGCCGGCCGGGCTGCGCAGCGGCCCGGCCCGGCGCCCGCCTCGGCCACGGCCCGCATCTTGCGCCCGGCCGGGAAGCCGCCGCCGCCCCGGCCGGTCAGCCCGGCCTGCTCGACCGCCTCGATCAGGCGGCTGTCACCGGGCCGGCCGCCGCCGGTGCCGTAGCCGGTGTCGGCGAAGGGCGGTGGCCCGTGAGGTCCAGGTGCTGGTCGAGGGTGAGCTGCGGCGTCTCGGGCAGCAGCCGGGCCGCGGGCCCGGCGGTCACAGCCGCGCTCCTGTCGCCCGCCGCGCTCCCGGCCCGCGCAGCGGCCCGGCCGCGTGGTGCAGCACCGAGGACGGTGTGCCCGAGCGCTGGGCCCAGCCGGGCCGCAGCGGTCCGGCGGTCAGCCAGGCCCCGCCCGCGGCTAGGGCGATGAGCAGGGCGGCGGCCCCGGCCACCCGGAACGCGGCGTGCGCGGGCCAGCCGACCGCCAGCCGCCAGGCGACCAGCGCGGCCACCGCGGCGACGCAGGCCAGGGTCAGCAGCAGGACCCAGCTGACCGGGGTGTCCGTGCCGGTGCCCAGGCCGTGCAGCAGGGCGACGGGCCAGCAGGCGTAGGCGGTCCAGTGCACGGCCCGCCAGGTCCGGTAGCTCATCCGGGAACGCAGCAGGCTGGTGACGGTCAGAGCCAGGAGCAGGTCGGAGGCGACGGTGCCGAGGCCCAGCCACAGCGGCCGGTAGGACGAGATGAACGGGATGAACGCGTCCTGGACTGGGATGTGCACGATAGGAGTCGACCACGGTGGTGATGACGTGGGCGGCGGTGAACGCCAGGGCCAGCAGCGAGGCGTTGCGGTGCAGGCCGACGGTCACGAACCGGGGCAGGCCGGGCCGCTGGTAGCCGACGGAGGACAGCAGGCCGAACGCCATGCTGATGGTCAGCAGCACCATGGCGACCAGGCCGGTGGCCCGGGTGGTGTACCACAGCGGGCTAGAGCCGGTGACCACCAGGCCTCGGCGCTGGCCGGCGCCGGAGATCAGCTGGGCCAGCCCGCGGTCGTCACCACGGTCGCCGTCCGGCCGGACCAGCCGGGCGGGCAGCCCGGCGTCGCTCAGCCAGCCGGCGGCCGCCTCGCCGCGGACGATCGCGGCGGTGCTGGCCGTGTTGGCGTCCAGCGCAGCGTCCCGGCGGCCACGCTCACGGTGCGCCAGCAGGACTCGGGCCGGGCTGGCCGGTGGCCGGGTCGATGATGTGGTGGACCTGGCGGCCGCCCGCCGTCCAGGCCCGCACGGTGGTGCTGGAGGTGGCCAGGCCGCCGTCGGTGATGGCCACGGTCTGGCCCGGCGCCTCAGGCCCGGCGGCGTGGTCGTCGGTGACCCGGACCCGCCAGCCGTCCGCCCGGCGCCGGGTCCGGCGACGGCGAGGTCTCCGCCCAGGCTGACCAGGACGCCGCAGCCCAGGCGGCCGGCGATCAGCTCCGCGCAGCGGTCGGCGGCCCAGGCCTTGGCGGTGGCGCCGAGGTCCAGCTGGGCGCCGCGCGAGCAGCCGCAGCCTGCCCAGCTGCTGGTCAAGCTCGACGCTGGCGCCAGCCGGGCACCGGGCCCAGGCGGTGGCCAGGCCGGCCGGGCCGTCCCGGCCCGGACCTGGGCGAAGTCGCGGTCATAGCCCAGGCCGGCCAGGGCGGCGGCCGCAGGTCGGGTCGACGGCGCCGTCGGTCAGCCGGGCGGCCCGCAGCGCGGCCGCGATGCAGGTCGGCGAACAGCGTCGCTGACGGGCCGCGCGGCGCCGCGGGCCGCGTTCAGCGCCGTGAGCTCGGAGTCGGCGCGGAACCGGCTGGCGGCCCGGTCGACGGCGGCCAGCTCGCGGTCGGCGAGCGCCCGGGCCTCGGCCAGCGCGCCCGGCGTCGGTGACCAGCAGCACGGCCGTGGTGCCGAACACGCCGAAGGTGTCACGGGCGACCGTCGGAGTGGTCATGAGGCGCCTGACGTCACCTGGCCGGCACCGTGCCCGGGCGCGGGAGGCTGGTTCGGGCACCAGGATGCCCTGCTGGCGCTCCTGGGCGGTCTGGGTGTCCGCGTGATGGCCGAAGGCCAGGCCGATGACGGCCGAGCAGATCACCCCGGCGATGCCGACTCGCCAGGTGAATTTGGTGACGGTCCGGACGCCGTCGTCGCGCCTGGCCGCGGCGTAGCGCATGTCGTAACCGGACATGGCACGGTCCTCTCCTGCCTGGCCCCACGAGTCGCTCACCTACTTTCTACCGTGCCCCGGCCGCTGCCGGCGCCGCGGGTCACGGACTGTCGGACTGTCGGCCTGGTCAGGTACCTTCTGACCATGCGCGGATATACGCAGGACAAGGATGCTTACCTCAAGCGCCTGCGCCGGATCGAGGGCCAGGTGCGCGGCCTGCAGCGGATGGTCGAGGAAGACACCTACTGCGTGGACGTGCTGACCCAGATCTCAGCGGCGACGAGGGCGCTCCAGGCGGTGGCCATCGGGCTGCTCGAGGACCACCTGGGCCACTGCGTGACGCAGGCCATCGAGAGCGGCGGCCCGGACGCCCAGGACAAGGTCAAGGAGGCCGCCGAGGCCATCTCCCGGCTGGTCAGGTCCTAGCCGGCGAGCCCTGGCTCGGCGGTCCGAACCGCGCGGCCCCGGTCAGGCGGGCGAACGGCCGGAGGTTGGCCAGGCTCTCGCCGCGCTTGACCCGCCAGGCGTACTCCTTGCGGATGGACGAGGCGAAGCCGAGCATCAGCGCCTGGTCGAAGGTCTCGTCGGCGTAGCTCAGCACGCAGCCCAGCAGCCGGTCGATCTCCTCCGGAGCTGATGGCCGCCAGCGGCAGCCGGCCCACCAGGTACACGTCGCCAGTCGGGTCGAGCGCGAAGTGCACGCCGTACATCCGGCCGCCGCGCTCCAGCAGGAACCGGTAGAACTCGGCGTGGTTCTCGTCGGGCTGGCGGCAGAAGAACGCCTCGACGTGCAGGCTGTGCGCGCCCGCGATGAGCCAGGTCATGGTGGCGAGCTTGTGCTCGCCCGTGCAGCGCGACCAGGTACGACGCCCGGCTGCGGCGACTCGAACTCCACGCCCAGGCTCCGCCAGCGCGTCCGTCGAGCGCGCCGTCGCGGCTAGTCGTGCGCTCACGCTTCGAGCCGCGGCCGGCGGCTGTGTCGCTCATCACGCTCACTGTAGAGGTCCGAGCAGCCGGTCCACGGTCACGGACCAGCCGAACCGGGAGGCGTGCTCGCGCGCGCCGGCCGACAGCCGGGCCAGCGTCTGCGGCCGAGGCGATCAGCTCGCGCATCGCCCTGGCGTACCGGCCGGGTCACGCGAGTCCACCAGGACCCCGGAGCACGCCGTCCCGCACGGCGGTGCGCAGCCCGCCGACGGCGGCCGCCACCACCGGCGTGCCGCAGGCCTGGGCCTCCATGGCGACCAGCCCGAATGACTCGGAGTAGGACGGCACCATGACGATGCGTCGCCGCCCGGTACCACTGGCCAGCTCGGGCTGCGGGCACGGCGGCTCGAGCCGGACCAGGCCGGCCAGCCCGAGCCGGGCCGCCAGCTCGGTCAGCCCGTCCGGGTCGGCGCGGCCGGCGCCGCTCGGCCCGCCCACGAACGCGATGGTCAGCCGTCTGGCCAGGCTCGGGTCGTCGGCGATCATGCGCGGCGGCCGCGTGCAGCACCACGTCCGGCGCCTTGAGCGGCTGGACCCGGCCGGCGAACACCAGCACGACGCCGTCGGCGGGCAGGCCGAGCTGCTGGCGGGCCTCCGCCTGCGAGCCGGGCCGGAACACCGACAGGCTGACGCCGGGATTGATCACCGCCACCCTGGCCGGGTCGGCGTCGTAGCCGTTGATGAGCTGCGCTGGCCTCGTCGTCGGTGTTGGCGACCAGCCGGTCGGCGGCTGCGATGACCTCGGCCTCGCCGCGCAGCCGGACGGCGGGCTCCGGCCGCTCGCCGGCCGCCGAGCGCGGCGTTCTTGACCTTGCCGAGCGTGTGCATGGACTGGACCAGCGGTACGCCCCAGCGCTCCTTGGCCACCGCGCCGACCTGGCCCGACAGCCAGTAGTGGCCGTGCACCAGGTCATACCGGCCCGGCGCGTGCGCGGCCTCGGTCCGCAGCAGCTCGAAGGTGAACTGGCAGAGCTGGCCCGGCAGGTCGGATTTGTCCAGGTCCTCGAACGGGCCTGCGGTCAGGTGCCGGACCAGCACGCCGGGCGCCAGCTCGGCCACCGGCGGCTGCTCGCGGGAGACCGCGCGGGTGAAGATGTCGACCTCGACGCCCCTCGCCGCCAGCCGCTTCGGCGACCTCGACGACGTACACGTTAAGGCCGCCCGCATCGCCGGTCCCCGGCTGCTCAAGCGGCGACGTGTGAACGCTGACGGTCGCGATCCGCCGGGGCAAGCGTCGCGGCACTGGCATCCACCTCCGCACGAGCCAACCCCGGACCGGCCGCGCATGTTCCCGCGATGTTCTGGAACCCAATTTGTGTCCGTGTTGCCCGGCAGCGCCCCGTCCGGCCCTCGCTGGGACTGCAATCAGGACAATTAACAAGGGCCGCTAGGCTCAGCTGCCATGAGTCACGCTGGTGCTGCTCCGGCACGGCGAGAGCGAGTGGAACGCCAAGGGCCTGTTCACCGGCTGGGTGGACGTCGGGCTGTCGGCGGCGGGCGCGGCCGAGGCGCAGCGCGGGCGGGACGCATGCTGGCCGAAGCCGGCCTGCGCCCGGACGTGGTGCACACCTCGGTGCTGACCAGGGCGATCCAGACGGCCAACCTCGCCCTCGAGTCGGCCGGGCTGCTGTGGCTGCCCGTGCGCCGGTCCTGGCGGCTCAACGAGCGCCACTACGGCGCCCTTCAGGGCCAGGACAAGGCGCAGACCCGGGAGCAGTACGGCGACGAGCAGTTCATGCTCTGGCGTCGCTCCTACGACGTGCCGCCGCCGCCGCTGCCCGACGACGACCCGACCGTCCCCGGTCGCCGACCCGCGCTACGCCCTGCTCCCCGACGACCTGCTGCCCCGGACCGAGTGCCTGCGCGACGTGGTCGCGCCGGCATGCTGCCGTACTGGGACGACGCCATCGTCCCGGACCTGGCCGCGGGCCAGACCGTGCTGGTCGTGGCGCACGGCAACTCGCTGCGGGCCCTGGTCAAGCACCTGGACGGCATCGGCGACGCGGAGATCGCCGAGCTGAACATCCCGACCGGCATCCCGCTGGTCTACGAGCTCGACGAGCGGTTCCGGCCGGTCGGTCGCGGGCGGCCGCTACCTGGACCCGGACGCGGCCGCCGAGGCGGCCGAGGCCGTTGCGGCCCAGGGCCGCTAAGCGCCTGATACCGCGGAATCGCCCAATTCGGACGTCGATAATCCGGCCAGAGGTGATCACATATGGCACAATGCCTGGGCGAAGCGTGTCGGCGGGCAGAGCCAACATGGACGGAGGTCGTCCTGACCGTGAACATTGCGCGAAGAACCGCTGGTCGGCGGTGTCGCGGCTGTGTGCTCCACCGGCCCCGCCGGCATACGATCGAACGTGTGGACATGACGGTGAATACGGCCGGTCCTGGCGCTGACATACCCGTGGCGACACTGTCGGGCCACGGGCGGCAGGCTGTCCGGACGGCGCCTGCCGCCCGGCATCGACTCGGTGCTCGCGGTGCTCTCGTCGTCGGCCGTGGTGCTGGATCAGCGACGACCGGGTGCTGCGCGCCAGTGCCGCCGCCCGCTCGTTCGGGCTCGTCGACGGCGACCAGCCTGGTCGTCGGCGAGCTGGTCGCGCTGGCCCGGCAAGGTCCGCCGGGACGGCAAGCTCCGCGAGGGCGAGATCGAGATCTCGACCAGCCGGTTCAACGGCCGGACGACCAGCTTCGCGGTCCGGGTCGGCCGCGCTGGGCCCCGCCGTCGGACGACGGCGGCCTGGTGCTGCTGCTGGCCGAGGACCAGACCGAGAGCCGCCGCGTGGAGGAGGTGCGCCGCGACTTCGTGGCCAACATCAGCCACGAGCTCAAGACCCCGGTCGGCGCGCTGGCCCTGCTGGCCGAGACGGTCGAGGACGCCGCTGCACGACCCCGAGGCGGTGCTGCGGTTCGCCGGCCGCATGCGCCAGGAGGCCTCGCGGCTGACCGACCTGGTCCAGGACCTGATCATGCTGTCCCGGATCCAGGCCGCCGAGCCGGTGCCCGACCCCAGCCCGATCGAGCTGGACGTGGTGGTGGCCGAGGCCCTGGACCGCTGCCGGATGAAGGCCAGCGCCCACGGCATCGAGCTGGCCGCCAGCGGCGAGCACGGGCTGGTGCATCCTGGGCGACGAGGACCTGCTGGTCACCGCGCTGCGCAACCTGCTGGAGAACGCGGTCGCCTACAGCCCGGAGAAGACCCGGGTGCTGGTCTCGACCCGCCGGGCCGGGGCCGACACGGCCGAGATCAGCGTCGCCGACCAGGGCATCGGCATCCCCGAGCGCGACCTGGAGCGCATCTTCGAGCGGTTCTACCGGGTGGACCCGGCCCGGTCGCGGGCCACCGGCGGCACCGGCCTCGGCCTGGCCATCGTCAAGCACGTCACCGCCGCGCACGGCGGCACGATCACGGTGTGGAGCAAGGAAGGCGCCGGCTCTACCTTTACGCTGCGGCTGCCGCTCGGCAAGCTCGCCTAGCCGGGCCGGCCGAGCGCGGTACTGATCATGCCACAAGCGCGACCTGCCAGGGAGGCAGTCAAGTGACACGGGTGCTCGTTGTCGAGGACGAGGAATCGTTCAGCGACGCGCTGTCCTACATGCTGCGCAAGGAAGGGTTCGAGGTCGCCGTCTGCCCCACCGGGCCCGACGCCATCGAGACGTTCGACCGCACCGGCGCCGACCTGGTGCTGCTCGACCTCATGCTGCCCGGCCTGCCCGGCAGCGAGGTCTGCCGCAGCCTGCGGGAGCGCTCCAACGTGCCGGTCATCATGCTGACCGCCAAGGACAGCGAGATCGACAAGGTCGTCGGCCTGGAGCTGGGCGCCGACGACTACGTCACCAAGCCGTTCTCCTCGCGCGAGCTGGTCGCCCGGATCCGGGCCGTGCTGCGGCGCCGGGGCGACGCCGAGGAGCCGGTGACCTCGGTCATGGAGTCCGGCCCGGTCCGGATGGACGTCGACCGGCACGTGGTGACCGTGCGCAACGCGCAGGTCCAGCTGCCGCTCAAGGAGTTCGAGCTGCTGGAGTTCCTGCTCCGCAACGCCGGGCCGGGTGCTGACCCGGATGCAGCTCATCGACCGGGTCTGGGGCTCGGACTACGTCGGCGACACCAAGACCCTGGACGTGCACGTCAAGCGGCTGCGGGCCAAGGTCGAGATGGACCCGGCCAACCCGACGCACATCGTGACCGTGCGGGGCCTGGGCTACAAGTTCGAGCCGGTCGGCTAGGAAGCGCTGGGTTAGGAGGCGCTGGGCGACGGGCTCGGACGTAGGCCGAGTGCCGCTCTTGTGCCGGCCCGGCCGAGGCCGTGCGTGGTGGTCGGCGACGGGGACGGCGCGGGCGAGAACGTGGCGTAGGCCGCGCTGTTCGGCGATGACCGGGACGCGCAGCGTCACGCTCGCCGGCCTTCTGGAAGTTGAGCACGATCGTGAGCACGGACCCGCCGCCGACCGGCCGGGTCAGCCCGGTCAGCAGGGCCTCGGGCTGCGGGCCCGCCCAGCAGCACGACGCGGTTGGGGGCGCAGCCTGATGCTCGCCGCCGGGCAGGGTGACCGCCGTGGCGGTGCCGGGAGCCTGGATGCTGAGCAGCCGGTCCGGCGCTGTCCCGTTGTTGACCAGCGCGAAGAACAGCCCGGCCGACTGACCGGCCGGCAGCGCCGCGGATCCGGCGGGCGCCGAGCACGAACACGTTCCTGATCGAGATGCCGTGCGTCACCGTGCCGACGCCGTCCGTCGGGTAGTGCCAGTTCAGCGTGGGGCGTTGTTGCCCGCCTCGCACCCGGCCATGGCCGGGACCAGCGCGGCGGCCGCCACGATCAGCAGGCGGCGCGGCATCCGCTTGCCCGGCTGCTCCAGAACACGGCGTGCTCCCCTCGATGTGCCAGCCACGGGACGTCGACAAAGCGTAGTAGCCACGGCGCGCCCGCGCTGCGCCGGCCCGGCTGTTCGGGGTGACCGATCGTAGTGCTCGGCGGACACCGTCGACGGCTGGCGTGGACGCCTGAGCGGCTGTCAGGCCTCCCGGTAGAGCTCGGCGAGCCGGGTGGTCAGGGCCAGTCGGTCTGAGCCGCGTCAGGGCCACGGTGCCCACCTTGCCAGCCGGGACGGAGGCGCAGGAGCGCTGGTCAGGCCATGGCGGCGCGTAGTCGCGATACAGGGCGCCGGAGATGTCCTCGGCGATGCATGGCCCTGCGGACCTGTCCGCTGGCCAGCGCGCTGTACGGCTCGTCAGCTGCCGGCCTCGGCGCTGACCAGGTACATCGGCAGCCCGGCCTGCCGCCACCTGGTCGGCCAGCTCGCTGGACCGCGGCTACGGCAGGCGCAGCTTCGCCGGTACGCAGCGCGATGACCAGGCTTCCGCGGCTGACCAGGCTGGTCAGACAAGACCCGCTGGCCGCCGGACATGATCGGCCCGGCCGGCAGCTTCTGCGTGCTCGGTCTGGCCGTCGGCGAGTCCTGAGCCCGTCGGCCGGGCTCTGGCGCTGGCCGCCGGGCTGCCCGACCGGGAGCTGCTCGACCGGGTGGAGGCGGCCGCGTCGGCTGGCGCGGCAGGTCACGCCTCGCCGCGGCCCGGCGGTGAACACCGTCAGCAGCGTTCCCGGCGATCAGGGCCAGGACCAGGCAGCTGGCCAGCAGCGGCAGCACCACGCCGTCGCGGGTGAGCGGCGCGTGCAGGCGCATGCGGCGCTCCTGGCGGCGCCGCGCGCGCAGCTCGCGGCGGTATGCCTGCACGTCTCGATCGAGTTCCCGCGCGTCGTCGGGAATCTCGATGTCGACCGGCGGGAGACCCGAGTCGTCCCGTTCCGGTTCGCCGCCAAGGTTCACAAGCACCTCTCCGGCAAGAGCGAGCGTTCCCCTCAGTATGAGCCAGCCGGTCGGCGGACCGCTCGAGCCCAGTCCTCCCTGCATGGCCGCCGGTAGGCCGCCCGGGGCGCCGGCGCGCGCGCCGCCGCTGCATCGCCGGCCAAAATCGGTGCCAGTAATCGGCGCCATTGACCTGCATCTTTGCCATCAACGAGGGCTAATCGCCCCTGCTGCGCGTGGTAAGATAGTTGCAGCGGAAGGGGTACATGCCACATGTCATTCAAGGTCGGCGACACCGTCGTCTACCCCCATCATGGGGCTGCTCGGATCGAGGAGATCGAGACCCGTTCGATCAAAGGTGAGGATAGAACTTACCTCGTGCTCAAGGTCGACAAGGGCGACCTGACTGTGCGTGTCCCCGCGGACAATGCCGAGCTAGTCGGCGTCCGGGACGTGGTCGGGCAGGAAGGGCTGGAGCGGGTGTTCGAGGTGCTGCGCGCCCCGTACACAGAGGAGCCGACCAACTGGTCCCGGCGCTACAAGGCCAACCTGGAGAAGCTCGCGTCCGGCGACGTCAACAAGGTCGCCGAGGTCGTTCGCGATCTGTGGCGCCGGGACCGGGAGCGCGGGCTCTCCGCAGGCGAGAAGCGGATGCTGGCCAAGGCCCGGCAGATCCTGGTGAGCGAGCTGGCGCTGGCCGAGAAGACCAACGAGGACAAGGCCGAGGCCCTGCTCGACGAGATTCTCGGTACCTGACGCGCGCACTTTCTGGTGATTGGCCGTGCCAGCATGCTCTGTACCCGGACGGCTGCCGCGCGTGGGCATCGGCACCGACGTCCACCCGCTAGCGGCCGACCGCCCGCTCTACCTGGCCGGCCTGCTGTGGCCGGGCGAGGCCGGCCTGGCCGGCCACTCCGACGGAGACGTGGCCGCCCATGCCGCCTGCGACGCGCTGCTGTCGGCGGCCGGCCTCGGCGATCTGGGTCGGCAGTTCGGCACCGACCGGCCCGAGTGGGCGGGCGCGCGCGGCACCGCCCTTCTGCGCGAGACCGGCCGGATTCTGGCCGAGGCCGGCTTCGTCGTCGGAAACGTGGCCGTTCAGGTGATCGGCAACCGCCCGCGGATCTCGGCCCGGCCGGGCCGAGGCCGAGGCGGCCCTGTCGGCCGCCCTGGGCGGCGCGCCGGTCAGCGTCTCGGGCACCACGACCGACGGGCTGGGCCTGACCGGCCGCGGCGAGGGCATCGCCGCGATCGCGACCGCCCTGGTCGCCGTCGCGCCACCTAGTCGCGCCGCTCGGCGGTCGGCCCGATAGCTCCTCGTCCGGTGGCGTCGGGGTGCTCCACATCCGGTCGGAACGGCGGCGCCTCAGCCGCGGCTCGGCGCCGCGGCTCGGCGGCACCAGCGGTGCGGCCTCGGCGTGGCCTCGCGGCGCCTCGGTCGTGCTCAGGTCGGCGGGGTCGGGGTCGCTCGACTCGGTGGTCGGCTCGCGGGCGCGCAGTTCGAGAGGCGACGGCCTGTTTCGGAGCCGTGCGGAACGGTCGGCCTGGGCGGCGGTGCCCGGACGGGCAGCGCGGCCATCGCCGGGGCAGGTCCGGCGGCTGGCGGATCGCTTCGGCGTCCCCGGCGGCGGCCGCGGCCCGGCGCAGCCTGGCGTGCCGGAGCATGGCCAGCAGCAGCCCGAAGCCGATCAGCAGCAGGGCCCACGGGATGATCGCCGCGGTGGCGGCGGCGGCCCGGTGCGGCAGCTTCACGTCGACGGAGTGCAGGGCGTCGGCGCCGGCCGCGGCGGCCAGCAGGACCAGCAGGGACAGCCAGGCGTAGCACCGGCTGAGCAGGCCCGCGCCGCGCAGGGACAGCACGGCGGCGCACGCGATCACCAGCATGGCGTCGAAGATCACCGGATAGATGCGGGCCAGCGGCCGGGAGACCCCGGCCTGCAGCGCCACGACGTGGATGCCGGGGTAGGAGAGCACGAACGCCGCGGCGGCCAGCACGACCACGCCCGCGGCCACAGCCCACAGGCCCAGGCCGCGCAGCACGGGGTGGCCCTCGGGGGGACGGTGGTCGCTCATGACGCACTGGTCCTTCCTAGTTAGGCTGGCTGGCAGCAGCCTATGGTCGCGCATAGGCCGCAGAGGAGACGACATGCCGTACTACCGGGTGGCCGGAGAGATTCCGCGCAAGCGCCACACCCGCTTCCGGGCCCCGGACGGGCATCTGTACGCCGAGGAACTGATGGGCGAGGAGGGCTTCTCGTCCGACTCCTCACTTCTGTACCACGTGCACCCGCCGACGGCGATCGTCAAGAGCGAGGGCCTGGCCGACGTGGCGGCGGAGCCGGGGCTGGCCGCCAACCACCCGCTGCTGCCGCGCCACTACCGCACCCAGGACCTGCCCGCGGGCGGCGACCTGGTGCTGGGCCGCCAGCTGCTGGTCGGCAATGACGACGTCCGGATCTACGTTGCGGCCGCCGACGCGCCGTCCGGCCTGTACCGGAACTCCACCGGCGACGAGGCCGATCTACGTGCGCACCGGCCGGGTCCGGCTGGAGTCGGTCTACGGCACGATCGACGCGGCCCCCGGCGACTACGTGATCGTGCCGCGCGGCACCATTCACCGCTGGCTGCCGCTGCGGCGGCGGGTGGACGCGCTGGTCATCGAGGCCAGCGGGCACATCCGGCCGCCCCGCCGCTACCTGTCCCAGTTCGGCCAGTTCCTGGAGCACGCCCCGTACTGCGAGCGGGACCTGCGCGGGCCCGACGGCCCGCTGCTGGCCGAGGGCGAGGACGTGCCGGTCATCGTGCGCAACCGGGCCGGGCTGACCCGGCTGACCTACGCCTATCACCCGTTCGACGTGGTGGGCTGGGACGGCTGCCTGTACCCGTACGCGTTCAACATCGCCGACTTCGAGCCGATCGTGAAGCGCACCCACGCGCCCGCCGCCGGTGCACCAGACGTTCGAGGGGCCGAACTTCGTGATCTGCTCGTTCTGCCCGCGGCCGCTGGACTTCGACCCGGAGGCCGTGCCGATCCCCTACAACCACCACAACGTCGACTCCGACGAGATGATGTACTACGTGGGCGGCGACTACTCGGCCCGCAAGGGCTCGGGCGTCGGCATCGGCTCGATCACGCTGCACCCGTCGGGGTTCACCCACGGCCCGCAGCCGGGCGCGGTGGAGGCGGTCATCCGGGGCCTGGAGGAGGGCCGCAACACCACCGACGAGACGGCGGTCATGATCGACACGTTCCGCCCGCTGCTGCTGGCCGGAGCCTGCCAGGAGGGCGGAGGACCCGGAGTACGCCTGGAGCTGGGGCCGGGCGGCTCGCTGATCCCGTAACCTTGGCGGGTGAGCCTTCGCCTGCATGACACCGCCACGCGCTCGGTGCGCGAGTTCTCCCCGCTGGATGCTGGGAAGGCCTCGCTGTACCTGTGTGGCGC
The DNA here is from genome assembly GCA_963730265.1 of uncultured Actinomycetota bacterium. Taxonomy (GTDB): domain Bacteria; phylum Actinomycetota; class Actinomycetes; order Streptosporangiales; family Streptosporangiaceae; genus DASUBV01. The sequence goes on along the minus strand of CAVSRG010000008.1, from coordinate 363,907 downwards.
CACCGTGCAGGCGCCGCCGCATATCGGCCACATCCGCTCCGGCATCAACTTCGACATCCTCATCCGCTGGCTGCGGGCCAGCGGCTACGAGGTGACGTTCTGCCGGAACGTGACCGACATCGACGACAAGATCATCAACGTGGCCGGCGCCGAGGGCGTGGCCTGGTGGGCCATCGCCGAGCGCAACCAGCGCGCGTTCACCCGCGCCTACCAGGTGCTGGGCTGCCTGCCGCCGGACGTGGAGCCGCGGGCCACCGGCCACGTGCCCGAGATGATCGTCCTGATGCGGCGGCTGATCGACTCCGGCCACGCCTACGCCGCGGGCGGCGACGTCTACTTCGACGTGTCCTCGTTCCCGGAGTACGGCGAGCTGTCGGGCCAGCGGCCGGACCACATGCTGGCCGCCAACGACACCGAGAACGCCGAGGCCAAGCGCGACCCGCGCGACTTCGCGCTGTGGAAGGGCGTCAAGCCGGGCGAGCCGTCCTGGGAGACGCCCTGGGGGCCGGGCCGGCCGGGCTGGCACCTGGAGTGCTCGGCCATGTCGACCAAGTACCTGGGCCCGACCTTCGACATCCACGGCGGCGGCCTGGACCTGCTGTTCCCGCATCACGAGAACGAGCAGGCCCAGTCGCACGCGGTCGGCGACCGGTTCGCGCGGTACTGGGTGCACAACGGCCTGGTCCGGATCGGCGGCGAGAAGATGAGCAAGTCGCTCGGCAACTCGCTGCTCGTGGACGCCATGGTGCTGACCGTCCGGCCGGTCGAGCTGCGGTACTACCTCGGCCAGGCGCACTACCGCTCGGAGATCGACTACTCCCCGGAGTCGCTGACCGAGGCCGCGACGGCCTACCGGCGGATCGAGGGCTTCGTGACCAGGGCGGCCGAGCTGGTGCCGGGAGGCCTGGCGCCGACGGCCGGCGGCGCTGCCGGCCGCGTTCGCCGCCGCCATGGACGACGACCTCGGGGTGCCGCAGGCGCTGGCCGTGCGTGCACGAGGCGGTGCGCGAGGGCAACAGCGCGCTGGCCGCCGCCGATGCCGCGGGCACGGCCAAGCACCTGGCCCAGGTCCGGGCCATGCTCGGCGTGCTGGGCCTGGACCCGCTGGCCGAGCCCTGGGCCGGCGAGCAGGCCGGGCAGGCCGGGGATGACCTGCGCACGGTGGTCGACGCGCTGGTCGGCGTGGCCCTGGACCAGCGGCAGGCGGCCCGCCAGCGCAAGGACTACGCCGCGGCCGACGCCATCCGGGACCAGCTGCAGGAGGCGGGCGTACTGGTCGAGGACACCCCGCGCGGGCCGCGCTGGGAGCTGCGGCGATGAGCGGGCGCTCAGGCGGGCAGTCCCGGCCGGGTCCGGGCGGCCGCACCAAGTCAGGCAAGCCGCGTCCGGGCACCGGCGGCTACGGCAAGCGCATGCTGGAAGGCAAGGGGCCCGACCCCGCCCGCCTGCGATGCGCCCCGGCCATCCGGCCCAGCGCCGGCGCCTCGGCGCAGGCCAAGGCGGCGAGCCAGCCGGGTTCGCGAGGCGGGCGCGGCCGGAGCAGCCCGGCTCGTAGCGGCAGCGGCCGGCGGTACGCGCGGCGCCGGGCAGCGCGCGCCGAAATCGTCGCTGGGCGCAACGCGGTCCTGGAGTCGCTGCGCGCCCGGGTGCCGGCCAGCGCGCTGCACGTCGGCCCGCGGCTAGACTCCGACGAGCGGATCGGGGAGGCGGTCATGCTGGCCGCCGACCACGGGATCCCGGTGGTCGAGGCGGGCCGGTCCGAGCTGGACCGGATGACCGGCGGCGCCATCCACCAGGGCCTGGCCCTGAAGGTCGCGCCGTATCGGTACGCCGCCCCCGACGACCTCATCGAGGCGGCCGCTGACGCGGCGGCCCAGCCGCTGATCGTGGCCCTGGACGGCGTCACCGATCCGCGCAACCTCGGCGCGATCGCGCGCTCGGTGGCCGCTTTCGGCGGTCACGGCATCCTGGTGCCGGTGCGCCGGTCGGCGGGCGTGACCGCCGGCGCCTGGAAGGCCTCGGCCGGCGCGCTGGCCAGGGTCCGGGTGGCCCAGGCCTCCAACCTGGCCCAGGCCCTGGCCGCCTACCAGGAGGCCGGGCTGTTCGTGGTCGGGCCTGGACGCGGCGCGGAGCCGAGGACATCGGGCGAGCTCGCAGCTGGCCGACTCGCCGCTGGTGCTGGTCGTCGGCGGCGAGGGCCGCGGCCTGTCGCGGCTGATCGCCGAGCGCTGCGACGCGGTGGCCCGGATCCCGATCACCGGCGGCACCGAGTCGCTCAACGCCGGGGTGGCCGCCAGCATCGCCCTGTACGCGGTATCTCAGCTGCGCGCCTAGCCTCCCCCTCCGCCCGGCGGCCTATGGTGGGACTGGGAGGTGGTCGCGCCATGACGACGGGTGACGGAGCCGCCCCAGCCGGGGCCTCGACCCCGCGGCGGACGCGGCGCGAGCCCGGCTGGCCCGCGCGCTGCGCGACAGCGGCCGTACGCCTGAGCCGGCGGTGCAGGCCGCGTTCGCTGGCCGTGCCGCGGCACCTGTTCGTGCCCGAGCTGGACGCCACCACCGCCTACCAGGACGAGGCGCTGGTCATCAAGTACGGGCGCGGACGGGCTGCCGGTCAGCTCCTCGTCCCAGCCCGCCATGATGGCGATCATGCTGGAGCAGCTCGGCCTGCAGCCGGGCCACCGGGTGCTCGAGATCGGCACCGGCACCGGCTACAACGCGGCGGTGATGGCTCACATCGTCGGCCCGCGGGGCGCAGGTCGTCACCGTGGACATCGACGCCGACCTGATCGCCCGCGCGCAGGCCAGCCTCGCTGCGGCCGGTACGGCCAGGTGCGGGCGCAGCTGCGCGGACGGCGGCTTACGGCGACCCGGCGGATGCCCCGTTCGACCGGGTCATCGTGACGGCGGGGCCTGGGACATCGCGCCGGCCTGGCTGGATCAGCTCGGCCCCGGCGGCCGGCTGGTGCTGCCGCTGTCGGTGCGCGGCATCCAGCTGTCCGTTGGCCTGGAGCGCGGCGCGGACCGCGGTCGGGTAGCTGGGTGGCCACCTCGGCGTTCCGGTGCGGGTTCGTGCGGATGGCCGGGGCCTTCGCGGACCCGGAGCCGTTCCGCCCGCTCGGCCTGTCGCCCGGCTTGTACGCGCAGGCCGACGACGGCCGCCCGGTGGACCCGGCGGCGCTGGCCGCGGCGCTCGGCGGGCTCCGGCGCTGGACGTCGGGGCCGGGATCCGGGCCCGCAGCCGGGACGAGCTGGCCGACCTGGACCTGCTGGCTGACGCTGACCCAGCCCGGCCTGACCCGGCTCACGATCATGGAAACGGCGGCCAGCCGGGCCCAGGTGGGCCCGCTGCTGCCGTTCGGCGGCCTGGCGGGCGCACGAGCACGGCGCTGGGCATCGCCGGCGCTGGCCCGGGTGCGGCCGCCGCGGGGCGCGCCCAGCACCGCGTCCCGGCCGGGCCTGGACCAGCGCGCCTACCCGGGCGAGATCGTGGTGCGCGGGTACGGGCCGGGCGGCCCGGCGCTGGCGGGCACCTGGCCAGCCAGGCATCGGCCTGGGACCAGCTGGACCGGCCCGGCACCGCGCGAGCCTGGCCCTGACCGTCTGGCCGCCGACGCCGAGCTGACCGCGCGCCGAGGACCAGATCGTGCTGCGCCGCCCGCACGATCCGGCTGGCCGCCGGCTGGCCTACAGCACGGAGGTGCCGGGCCCGCTCGCCGCTGACCGGCAGCGGTCGTGGGCGGGCCGACGATCAGCGGATCGGGTGCCCGACGATCTCCTCGTCCCGGTCGGCGTACGGGATCCGCGACAGCACGTAGCGCATCGCCTCCAGGCGGGCCCGTTTCTTGTCGTTGCTCTTCACGACCGTCCACGGCGCGTCGGCGAGGTCGGTGAAGAAGAACATGGACTCCTTGGCCTCGGTGTACTCGTCCCACTTGTCCAGCGAGGCCAGGTCGACCGGGCTGAGCTTCCAGCGCTTGACCGGGTCGGTCTGCCGGTTGATGAACCGCCGCAGCTGCTCGGTGCGGGAGACCGAGAACCAGAACTTGATCAGCGTGATGCCGTCCCTGGCCAGCATCCGCTCGAACTCCGGCGCCTCACGCAGGAACTCCATGCACTCCTCGGGCTGGCAGAAGCCCATCACCCGCTCGACGCCCGGCCCGGTTGTACCAGGACCGGTCGAACATCACGATCTCGCCCGCGGCCGGCAGGTGGGCGATGTACCGCTGGAGGTACCACTCGCTCTGCTCCTTCTCGGTCGGCTTCTCCAGCGCCACCACCCGCGCGCCGCGCGGGTTCAGGTTCTCGGTGAACCGCTTGATCGTCCCGCCCTTGCCCGCCGCGTCGCGGCCCTCGAAGACGATCATCAGCCGCTCGCCCGCGTCCTTGACCCAGTGCTGCATCTTGAGCAGCTCGATCTGCAGGTCCCGCTTCTGCGCCTCGTAGTGGTGCCGGCCGAGTCGCTCGGCGTACGGGTAGTCCTCCTGCCAGGTGCTGACCGTGCGAGCCATCGCGGCTTCACCAGCCTGGTCCGGTCTCCCTGCTCGCCGCATGCGCAGTCCGAGCTGCCGGGCGAGCTCGTCGAGCAGCTCGCCGACCTGGCCGTTAGCCGCGGCGCCGGACACTGATCCTCGCGACGAAAATCACCACTGGCCCCCCGTTACGACACCAGCGTCGCCCTCCCGCGACGCTGAATGACGAGCTAGATACCCTCCGCCAGCGACGGCACACGTACGGGCCGACGGCGGCCAGGCCGGACCACAGGATCCGTGTCCAGATAGCAACCGAAACCCGAGATTAAACGTCGGGAAAAGCGAACAAGCTCTTCTTGTGCAGCTCGCCGCCGCGAAGACGATTCGCGTCGGTGCACCGGGTCGGGCCGGGATTCTGCGAACATGCAGCGGGATGCACGTTGTGGAGGGCTGCGCACAAGAGGAGCGGGAATGAGGCAGGCAGTTCGGCGGTGGCTGACCGGCGCGGGCGCGACGGCAGCAGTCGGGGCGGCGATCCTCGGCGGGGCTGGGAGGCGGCGGGCGGCGACTGACCAGCCAGCGCACACGGCTCGGGAGGCGGCCCCGGCCTATAAGCCGCAGCGGGCACGTGATCTTGTACGGCCAGCACGGGCCGGCGGTGCAGGCAGCATGCAGCGAGCGCCTGAACCAGCTGCACTACTACGCCGGGCAAGGTCGACGGTCAGTTCGGTCAGAGCACCCTGGAGGCGGTCTGGGCGTTCAAGGAGATCCAGGCACCTGGGCACCGACCAGCGACCCCAACGACGTGGGCATCGCCATGCAGCGCCGCCTGGTGAACCCCCGGATCCCCAGGCCGGTCTGGCCGCGCGGCCGTCGCAACGCCTACCGGATCGAGGTCAACCAGAACATCGAGGTCCTGGTCCTGTACCACAACGGCAAGGTCGTGCTGATCAGCCACGTGTCCTCGGGCGGCCGCTACTACTACCCCTGCCCGGCGGGGGCGGCACCTGCGGCCCCGCGATCACGCCGGACGGCAACTACCAGGCCAACTGGTTCGCCGGGGCTGGCTGACGGTGCCGCTGGGCACCATGTACAACCCGGTCTTCTTCATCGGCGGCTCCTACGCCATTCACGGCGACATCCCGGTCCCGCTTTACCGCCGCCTCGCACGGCTGCGTCCGGATCCCGATGGACGTCGCCAACTTCTTCCACAAGCTCATCCCGATCAGCGAGACGCCCGGCAAGGGCGCCGAGGTCTACATCTGGGGCCGGACCTGATCCAGACCTGACCTAGGTTCAGGCAGCGGGCGGGCCTGCCGTGCCCGCCCGCTGGCTTGTGACCAGTGTTCCGGCCGTGCCGCCATGGCTCCCGAGTGACGAGCTAGGGAACACAGGTAGGCTGACGCGGAAAGTCGGACAAGGTCATGCCGGACAGCTCGCTGCCCGGGAACTGGGGTGGGTTCGGATGCGACGACTGGTTATCGCGGCCGCTGCGGCGGTCGCGGCCGCCGGCCTGGCGGCCTGCGGCAGCATCCGTCGGGCAGCTCGGCCGGCGGCGGGTCGACCGGGTCGACCGGATCGACGGCCAGCTGCTCGAATGCCTCGATCCAGAAGGATCTGTTCACCAAGGGCGCGCTGACCGTCGCCACCGACAAGCCGGCCTACCCGCCCTGGTTCGAGAACAACAACCCGGCCAACGGCAAGGGCTACGAGAGCGCCGTCGCCTACGCGGTGGCCAAGCAGCTGGGCTTCAAGCCGTCGCAGGTGCACTGGGCCTACGAGCCGTTCGATGCCTCCTACGCGCCGGGGCCGAAGAAGTTCGACTTCGACATCAACGAGATCTCCTACACCCCGCAGCGGGCCACGGCCGTCACCTTCTCGGACAGCTACTACGACGTACAACCAGGCGCTGGTGGCGCTGAAGGGCACGCCGATCATCACCCAGCACACGCCTGCCGACCTGCGGAAGTACGTCTTCGGCGACCAGATCGGCACCACCAGCCTGGCATTCATCACCAGCCAGATCCAGCCGACCAGCCAGCCGAAGGTGTTCTCCACGCTGAACGACGTCAAGCAGGCGCTGCAGACCCACCAGATCGCCGCGCTGGTGACCGACACCCCGACGGCCCAGTACATCTCCTCCTCGGAGATCCCGCACTCGGTCATGGTGGGCCAGTTCTCCAGCGGCAGCGAGCACTACGGGCTGCTGTTCCACCTCGGGCAACCCGCTGGTCACCTGCGTGAACAAGGCCATCGCGACGCTCAAGTCCGAACGGCACGCTGGCCGCGCTGCAGAAGAAGTACCTGCAGATCTACCTCAAGTTCCCCACCATCAAGCCGTAATGACCGATAGCGAGCCAGGGCGGCCTCCCGGACGCCGGCATCACCGGGAGGCCTGGAGCATCGGCGCCGGGCTGCGCAGGTCTCGGGCGGGTTCGGCGGCCGCGGGCCGCGGCTGCTGTCCGGCGGCGGCCGCCGGGCGACGGCGATCTCCACGGCGAGCACGGTGGTCGTTGATCGCCGCTGGTCGCGATCTCTTCCTGGCGCGCGCCGGGCAGCAGCCAGGTCCGGCACACCTTCTTCGACCCGCACGACATGTGGCAGTCCTTCATCGGCAACCCGAAGAAGGGCTACTACTCGGTCGGCGAGGCCATCTGGCTGAACATCCGGATGTTCCTCGCCGCCGAGGTCCTGATCCTGGTCCTGGCCCTGGTGATCGCCCTGATCCGGCAGTCCACCAGCCCGGTGCTGTTCCCGCTGCGCGTGCTCGCACTGATCTACGTGGACTTCTTCCGCGGCGTGCCGCTGCTGCTGGTCATCTACGCGATCGGGTTCGGCCTGCCCGCGCTGCGCCTGTCGGTCGTCTCGACCCAGCCGCTGGCCGTCTACGGCGTCATCGCGCTCACGCTGTCCTACTCGGCCTACGTTTCCGAGGTCTACCGGGCCGGGCTGAACTCGGTCCACCGCAGCCAGGTCGCCGCGGCCCGCTCGCTGGGCCTGTCGCAGGGCACCGCGCTGCGGTACGTGATCCTGCCGCAGGCCGTGCGCAACATCATCCCGCCGCTGCTGAACGACTTCATCAGCCTGCAGAAGGACACCGCGCTGGTCGGCGTGCTCGGCGCGATCGAGGCCAACCAGGCGGCCCAGATCTACGCCAGCACGGTGTTCAACTACTCCAGCTTCACGGTGGCCGCGATCTTGTTCCTGATCCTGACCATCCCGCTGGCCCGGTTCACCGACCGGCTGATCGACCGGGACCGCCGCCGCCGGCTGGCCGGGGCGACGGCATGAGCCGCTCCGAGATCGAGGCGGCGGGCGCACCCTCGGCCCGCGGCGGCCCAGGCCATCCTGATCGAGGACCTGCACAAGTCCTTCGGGACCAACGAGGTGCTCAAGGGCATCAACCTGTCCGTGGCCGCCCACGAGGTCATCTGCCTGATCGGCGCCTCGGGCTCAGGCAAGTCGACGCTGCTGCGCTGCATCAACCTGCTGGAGCCCATCGACAGCGGGCGGATCAGCCTGCTCGGGCACCAGGTCACCGGGGCGGGCGTCGACGAGAACCTGGTCCGCCGCCAGGTCGGCATCGTCTTCCAGTCCTACAACCTGTTCCCGCACATGAACGTGCTGCGGAACGTGACGCTGGCCCCGATCAAGGCGCTGCGGCATGCCGCGCGCGGAGGCCGCAGGCGCAGGCCAGGGAGCTGCTGGCCGGTTCGGCCTGGCCGACAAGCAAGACGAGTATCCCGACCGGCTGTCCGGCGGCCAGCAGCAGCGGGTGGCGATCGTCCGGGCCCTGGCCATGCACCCGCAGATCATGCTGCTCGACGAGGTGACCAGCGCGCTGGATCCCGAGCTCGTCGCCGAGGTGCTCGACGTGATCAGGGAGCTGGCCGCAGGGCGGCATGACCATGCTGATCGCCACCCACGAGATGGGCTTCGCCAGGGACATCGCCAACCGGGTCTGCTTCCTGGAGGACGGCCAGATCGTCGAGGACGCGCCGCCCGGCCGAGCTGTTCACTCAGCCCGCGAGACGAGCGGACGCAGCGCTTCCTGCGCCGCATCATCGACGCCGGGCGCCTGTAACCCCTGGGCCCAGCATGGTCAGCGCGGTCCCCGCGGCTGGCGGCGGCGGCCCGGCTTGATCTTGACGATCCGCCACCAGGTGATCAGCGTGAACGCCAGCCCGAGCACCAGCATCAGGATGATGTTCTTCAGCCAGACGGCCGGCGTTGTGCCGCCAGAGCGGATCGGTCGGCAGGGCCTGCACGGTCGGCTCCGCCCCCCTCGCCGGGCTGCTGGTCGGACTGCTCGTCGGGCTGCCCGCCGCCAGCGGCCTGGTCGCGCCCGCCGCGGAGGTCCCGATGGCCGAGATTCCGGCCGGGCCCGCCGCCGACGACCTGGGCGCGACCGGCGGGCCCGCCGCCTTGACCCCCGGCGGCTGCTGGATCACGTTCAGGTTCACCGTCGAGGCCACCGCCGCGAAGCCCCACCGCGACGGCGACAGCCAGGAGATCTGCTCCAGGCCCGCCTTCCCGGCCACCGGGAAGATCCCGCCCGTCAGGATGACCTGGAACATCACGCCCACCACGAGCAGCGGCATGGTCTTGTCCGAGCTGTTGACCATGGCCGAGATGAGCAGGCCCAGCGTCATCGAGACCACCGCCAGGATGCCGATGGCCAGCACGATCTCGACCAGCGGCAGGTGGGTCAGGAACGCGCCCGTGTGCGGGAGCTTGCGGCCGAACAGGCCGATCAGCACCAGCACGATCGCCTGGACCGCGCTGATCACCGCCGAGGATGATCAGCTTGGAGGCCAGGTACGCGCCGGCCGACAGGCCGGCGGCCCGTTCTCGGGTATAGATCGACCGTTCCTTGACCAGTTCCCGCACCGCGTTCGCGGCCCCGATGAAGCAGGCCGCGATGACCAGGATCAGCAGCACCGACGTCGGCGTCGGTGTTGGCCCGCCCGGTGAGCCCCTGCGGCGACGGGCACCAGGGCCGCCAGCACGCCCAGGATGATCGGCATCACCGCCAGCACGGCCAGGTAGGCCCGGTCGGAGGCGATCACCGCCAGGTAGCGGCGGCATAGCGTGCTGAACTGGGCCAGCCGGTTGCGCGACGCGGGCGGGGCCGAGGGGGCCTGCGGTCCCCTGGCCACCGGCGCGGGCTGGTCCATGTCGCTGGCGATGTAGCGGTGGAAGTACGGCGAGCGGCGGTACTCGCTGGCCCAGTCTCGATCCGGCTCGGACTCGAAGGCCTGGAACACCTCGGCCCAGCCCGGCTGCCCGAAGTGCCGCAGCCCCTCCTCGGGCGGCCCGAAGTAGGCGATCTTGCCGCCGGGCACCAGGACCAGCAGCCGGTCGCACAGGTTCAGGTTGGCCACGCTGTGCGTGACGACGATGATCGTCCGGCCGTCGTGGGCCAGGTTGGCCATCTGCTCCATGACCGACTTGTCCAGCCCCGGGTCCAGGCCGGAGGTGGGCTCGTCCAGGAACAGCAGGGACGGCTTGGTCAGCAGCTCAAGCGCGACGTTCACCCGCTTCTGCTGGCCGCCGGACATGGCCGAGGTGCGGGTCTTGGCATGCCGGGTCAGCGACAGTTCGTCCAGGACCTCGGCGATCCGGCGGCGGCGCTCGGCCTTGCTGGTGTCGCGCGGGAAGCGCAGCTCAGCCGCGTAGCCCAGCGCCCGCTCCGCGCTCAGCTGGGTGTGCAGGATGTTCTCCTGCGGGACCAGGCCGATGCGGTGCCGCAGCTCGGCGTAATGGGTGTAAAGATCGCGGTTGTCGTACAGGACGCCGCCGCCGTTGGCCGGGGCCATGCCGGTCAGCGCCCCGAGCAGGGTCGACTTGCCCGCGCCGCTAGGCCCGATGACGCCGAGCAGGCAGCGCTCGCCAAGCGGGAAGCTCACGTGATCGAGCAGCACCCGGCCGCTGGGCAGCGTGACCGTGAGGTCCCTGGCCGTCAGCGAGATGTCGCCGGTGTCGATGAACTCCTGGAGTTCCTCGCCCACCAGCCGGAACGTGGCCGGCCCGACGCCGATGAGGTCATCCTCGGTGACCGGGGCGGCGCTGATCCGCTGGCCGTTGAGGAAGGTGCCGTTGTGGCTCTCGAGGTCGACGATCTCGAAACTGCCGCGCGCGGTCCGGCGCAGCTCGGCGTGGTAGCGGGACACGCTCAGGTCCGACACCACCACCTCGTTGTCGGCCGCCCGGCCGATCCGCAGCACCGTGGTCGTCACGCGCATGACGGCGCTGGGCGGGCGCTGGAGGACCTGCGACTCAGGCACGTTCTTCAGGCCCGGCCAGGGGTCAGATGGCGGCTGGGCGGGCGGGGTCCGAGCGGGCGGCGCCTGAGCAGGCGGGGCCTGGGCGGATCGGGCCTCGAATCGGGGCGCCTGATAGGCCGGGGCGGGCGAGGGCGCGACCGGCGGTGCGGCCGGGGCCGCGGAGGGCGGATCAGCGACCGCGGTGTCGCCGCGGCCCCCCGCCGGCGACCGGCCGAGCGAGCAGGAGACGGCCGGGCCGTCCTCCGGGTGACCGAGCCGCACGAGGCAGTTGCCCGTGATCGGGACCTGCCGGACCCGGTCCACCCCGACGAAGGTCCCGTTGGTGCTGCCCGAGTCCTCAAGCAGCCAGAAGTCGCGCTCCAGCCGCAGGACGGCATGGTGCCAGGACACGCGCGGGTCCTCCACGACGATGTCCGATTCCGGATCTCGCCCGATCCGGTAGCTCGGGCCGGCCTGGAGCATCCGGTCGGACCCCTGCGCGCGCACATATAGCGGCAGGTCGCCCGGCGAGATGGCTGGGTCGATCTTCATCTGCCAACTCTAGAGGGATTTGGGCCGGAGAAGAATTGGCGTCTGGACGTTGCTTCTCACCGGACCAGGATTCCATCTGTCGTACATCTAATCCACACGCGGCATCCGGCCACGCCCGGTGGGCTGTGTGCGGGATGCTGCGGTCTGCGGCGTCGCTCCGGGAGCCGGCAGTGGCGGCGTCACTGCTGGTCGGACCCCGAGGGGGGCCAGCGGGCCGGTCGGCCCGCTGGCCCGCATCGGGAGTAACCATCGCATATCAGGCCGCATGGTGCTGGTGTAGGAGACCCGTCTGCCGGTTACGATCACCACGCGGGGTTCTATGGTGCGGCGGGCGGGCGTGCCGCACTGAATAATTGGACGGTCGGAAGGTCAATGACCGGGCGTCCGGCATTTTGTCGACCGGCTGTGTAGACCGGCTGTTCAGACCGGCGAGGCCACCGCCTTGCCCAGCGGGGTGCGGGGCGGAAAGCGGGTGGAGGAGCTGTGAGCGAGGAATCGGGCGGCGGTCCTGGTGACTTCGCCGCGGGCTCACTCGTCGCTGGCTATCAGCTAGCGGAGCAGATCGGCCGCGGCGGCATGGCCGTGGTTTACCGCGCCCACGACCCGCGGCTGGACCGCGATGTCGCCCTCAAGATCCTGGCCCCCGGACTGTCCCAGGATGAGGCCTTCCGTCAGCGTTTCATCCGGGAATCGCGGGCCGCGGCCGGCGTGGACGAGCCGCACATCATTCCGGTCTACGAGGCAGGCGAGGACCGCGGCGTGCTGTTCATCGCCATGCGCTTCGTGCGCGGCGGGGATGTCCGCTCGCTGCTGGACCGGGACGGCCCCCTGTCGCCGGCCCGGGCCACCGAGATCGTCTCGCAGGTGGCCTCGGCGCTGGATGCCGCGCACGCACGCGGCCTGGTCCACCGCGACGTCAAGCCCGCCAACATGCTGCTGGAGGAGAGCCCGGACAGCGACCGGCCCGACCATGTCTACCTGGCCGACTTCGGCCTGACTAAGGCATCGCTGGGTCAGGCGGCCGCCGGGCTGACCTCCACCGGGCAGTTCCTCGGCACCCTGGACTACGTCGCGCCCGAGCAGATCGAGGGCCGCCCGGTGGACGGGCGCACCGACCTGTACGCGCTGGGCTGCGCCGCCTTCGAGCTGCTGACCGGAGCACCGCCGTTCCGCAGCAACGAGGGCATGGCGGTGATGTACAAGCAGGTGTCCCAGGCCCCGCCGCTGCTCAGCTCGCGCCGGCCGGGGCTTCCGCGTCAGGCCGACGAGGTGTTCAACCGGGCGCTGGCCAAGCGGCCCGAAGACCGCTACCAGAGCTGCCGGGAGTTCGCGGCGGCGCTGCGCCGGGTCTTCGGCCTCGGCGCGGAGTCGGCCCCGCGGCCCCAGCCGCCCGCCCGGCCGGCCACTCAGATCGCCGCCCCCTTCCGCCGCCCGGCCGACCGTCCCGCCGACGGCCCCGCCTCGGGCGAGGACGCTGCCGCCGCCGCGGCCGCAGCAGGCGCCGCCGCGGCGGCCGCCGCCGGGCCGCCGGGGCCGGGCGCGACCGAGATCAGCGACCTGCCCAGCGCCGCTGGCGAGCCGGGCGGCGGTCCGGGCCGGCCTGATGATGGCGCCGATGAATCTGGTGCGGCTCCGGCCCGGCCCGATGATGCCGCTGACCAGGCGGGTGCGGCTCCGGGCCACCCCGGTGATGCCGCAGGCCAGCCCGATTCGGGCCCCGGCGCCGAGCCCTCCGGCACACCTAGTCCAGCCGCCGCTCCTCAGCCCGCCGATGCCGGTCCCGCCGCCTCGCCCGCTACACCCGCCGCGCCCGGTGCACCCGCGGCGCCCGGTGCACCCGGCGCGGCCGGTGCCGGTCCCGCCGGTGCGGCCGCCGCCAGTGCCGACGGTCCCGGCGCACCCGCCCCGCCGGGCCGCCCCGGCCAGTCCGGCGGCGATCCGGCCGAGCCAGCGCCGGGCGGGCCGCCCACGCAGGCGGCCGACATCCGGCGCCCCACCAGGCCGGGCCTGACCGACCCCTCGGCCCGCGCCGGCGGCCCACGCGGCCCCGCCGACGGCGGTTACGGTGGTGGCGGCTACGGCGGCCCTGGCGGGTCAGGCGCCGCCGGCGGCGGCCGGCGCCGGTCGCCCTGGTACCGCTCGCCGGTACCGCTCGCGGCGATCTGCGCGCTGATCGTCATCATCGGGGGTGGCGCGTTCTTCCTCGTCGGGCACAACGGCGGAACCGGCGGCGGCCACACCGGCGGCGCGGGGACCACCGCCAGCTGCGCCAGCTCGGCACCCAGCACCAAGACCATCGACCTCAAGAGCGCCAACGTCCAGACCGGGCCCTCACCGTTCGCGGTCCGGGAGAGCGCGGACGGCAAGTACTCGTTCGTGTCCATCAAGGACGGGATCGAGGTGTGGCTGAATCAGTCCGGGCGGGCTCCGAAGATGGTCCGGACCATCTCGGTCCCCGGTGCCAACAAGGGCCTGGCCATCACCAGCAATGGCCAGTACCTGCTGTCGGCGAACGGGCAGGGCGCGGTCGTCATCAACGCGGCCAACGCCGAATCGGGCGCCAGCCCGATGATCCTGGGCACCATGAACGCGCCGAGCCTGAGCAAGAACGGCAACAACGCGATCGGCGTGCAGGTGACGCCGGACAATAACTTCGCCTTCGTGACCATGCAGAACACCACCAAGATGGCGGTGTTCAACCTGACCAAGGCCATTTCGAGCGGTTTCCAGCAGGGCTACTTGGTCGGGCTTGTTCCGCTGCATGTCCAGCCGGTCGGCATCAGCTCGCCTTCCAAGTCGTCACCATGGATCTACGTGACGAGTTTCGAGCGCAAGGACACCGGCGACCGCCCGTCGGTGGGCACGCTGAGCGTTATCAGCTGGCAGAAGGCGGAGACGCAGCCCGGCAAGTCGGTGAAGACGACGGTCGACGCCGGGTGCAGCCCGGCCCGGGTAGTCCTCACCGGCAACGGGGCCGATGTCTGGGTGACGGCGCGGGACAGCAACTCCCTGCTGGCCTTCTCGGCGGCGAAGCTGGTCGCCGATCCGGGTCACGCGCTGCTGGCCGAGATACCGGTCGGCCCGGGGCCAATCGGCCTCTCCCCGGCCGACCACGGAAAGAAGCTCATCGTGGCCGACTCGAACTACGCCACCTCGAACAACAACAAGACTGGCAAGGACGGCCAGCTGGCCATCGTGGACACCGCCGACGTGCTGAACCACAAGCCCATCGTCATCCAGCTGGTCGAGGCCATGGGCCAGCCGCGCCAGGTCACGCTGGCGCCGGGCGACGTCCTGCTGGCCACCGAGCAGAACCCCAGCGACGCGCCGCATGAGCCAGGTCAGCTGCAGCAGGTGAATATCGCGAAGCTGCCCTGAACGCCGCGCGAGCCGAGCCTGACGCGTGACGGAATGCCATAGCATCGGACAATGACCCACATGGCCACCGGCCCTGGACTTGCGCGGTGAGCGGCACCAGGACATTGCGCGGCGGGACGACCCGCCGCCGGGGCGGCTGCCTCCGGACTTTCGTCATCGCGCTGATCGCGCTGGTCGTCCTGCTGGTGGCCGGTGACTTCGCCGCTAAGGCGTTCGCGGAAAACGAGATCGCCGGCCAGATCAAGTCGCACGGCTTCCCGAAGAAGCCGTCGGTGAGCATTGAGGGCTTCCCGTTTCTCACCCAGGTGATCGGCAAGGACATCCATCAGGTCCGGATCAGCTCGCAGAACATCCCCGAGGGCCCGGTCGAGATTTCCAGGATCAGCGCGGTCATGAACGGGATCCACCTCAACGGCGGCTTCTCCAGTGGCACGGTCGACAAGCTGGCCGGCTCGGTGCTGGTCACCTTCCCGTCCCTGGCCCACACCCTGAACTCGCGGCTCGGACCGCTGGGCGCCCTGCTCAGCTCGTCCGGCCTGACCCTGTCGGCGGCCGGGCCCGACGAGGTCAAGGCGAGCCTGAACCTGCTCGTCGCATCGGGGTCGGCCACCTGGCGGGTGACCCGGCTCAGCGGTCAGGATCTCCAGGTCAGGCTGGTCAGCAGCAGCGGAGTGCCAGCGTCGGCGCTCAGTTCCCTGCAGACCATCAACATCCCGATCCCGAAGCTGCCGCTCGGCGTGAAGATCGACAGCGTGCGCATCACCGGCCAGGGCGTGGTGGGCCACATCAGCGGCCGCAACCTCGCGTTCGGCGGCTAGCGCCGGGCCCCGGCCGCCCGAGCGGGATGCCGCCCGGGCGGGCCGGTGCCCCGCAGCACCAGCACCCAGGCAGCATCCCGCCCGGCGAGGCTAGCGACGACCGCTTGCGATCCGCTGCCGTCCCGCTTGCCGATCGCTGTCGCGCCCGGTGACCTGCGCTTACCATGGCGGTCTCTGGTAATCACTGGGAGGCGAGTACGTGACAGCAGTGCGGGGCAGGCGGCTGACCATCATCGGCGGCGGGGTCATGGGCCTGATGACGGCCTACTACGCGGCCCCGCTGGCGGCGTCGGTCACGGTCCTGGACAAGTCGCGGGTGGGCGATCCGGCCACGGCCTCGTTCGCGCTGACCCGCTCGGTGCGCAACGACTACCTCGACCTGGAGTACTCGCGGCTGGCCTTCGAGGCCCGGCAGCTCTGGGCTGACCTGCAGGAGCGCGGCGGTCAGCGGCTGCTGGTGGACTGCGGCTGCCTGAACCTGGTCAAGACCAGCGTCACCCCCGACGTGGGGGCCACCTACGCGGCGCGCAGCTTTGCCGTGCTCGAGGAGCTCCAGCTGCGCCGTGAGCGGCTCAGCGGCCCGGAGCTGACCCGGCGCTTCCCGCAGTTCGCGGCCGACGGCGGCTGGCTGGACGTTGATGCCGGCTTCGCCGACGTGGCCGCGGTGACCCAGCTGCTGGCCGCGGCGCTCCCCGCGCGGGGCGTGACGGTGAGGGAGGGGGCGCGGATCCTCGGCATCGTCCGCGACGGCGGCTGCTGGCAGGTGCGGACCGATACCGGCACGGTCGAGTCCGACGCCCTGGTGATCACCGCCGGGCTGGGCACCAACGACGTGCTCGAGCTGATCCCCGGCTGCGCGACCCGGTTTCCGCTCAGCCCGGACCGGCCCGCGCAGTCCAAGTACTTCATCCCCGAGCCGGCGACCCGCGACCAGTACACCGAGCAGGTCATGCCGGTCTTCGCCTACCTGGACGTCGGGATCTACGGCCATCCCATCTACGACGGCCGGACGCCCGGGGTCAAGATCGGTTTCTACAACCCGCCGGACGCCACCGTGGTGCCCTCGCGGATTGGCTCGGTGGAGGACTTCGTAGCGGAATGCATGCCGGGGCTGCGCGATGCGCGGACCGTGGACGTGGCCGAGGCCAGCGGCGTCGACACCTGCTTCTACGACCTGGTTGGCGACGACAACTTCATCCTCGGGCCGGTGCCGGGCGCCGAGGGCGTGTTCACCGGCGTGGGCTGGCGCGGCACCGGGTACAAGTTCGCGCCGTGGGTGGGCCGGGTGCTGGCCCAGCTCTCCGTGCAGCACGGCACCGTCTACGACATCGGCCGGTTCGCACCGGGGCGGTTCGCCCCCGGCGGGACGGCCATGCATGCGGGAGGCAAGGCATCATGACCAGGCAACCGGTAGCGAGCCTCGAGCAGCGCCTGGCCGACGGGGTGGTCCTCGGCGCCGAGGGCTACGTCTTCGAGCTGGAGCGCCGCGGCTACATCAAGGCCGGCCCGTACGTGCCCGAGGTGGTGCTCGACTACCCCGAGGCGGTCCGCGAGCTGCACCGGGAGTTCCTGCGCGCGGGCGCCGACGTGATGGTCGCGCTGACCTACTACGCCCACCGCGAGAAGCTGCGCCACGTCGGCCGCGAGGGCGACCTGGAGGCCATGAACCGCCACGCCGTCCGGCTGGCCGGGGAGGTGGCGCGGGAGGGCGGGGCCCTGGTCGCCGGGAACGTCTGCAACACCTGGGCCTACGATCCGGCCGACCCCTCGACCACCGCGGTGGTGCGGGCGCAGTATGCCGAGCAGCTGGGCTGGGCGGTCGAGGAGGGCATCGACTTCGTCATCTCGGAGACCAACGACTACCTGGGCGAGGCGCTGATCGCGCTGGAGGTGATCCAGGAGCTGGGCCTGCCGTCGATGGTCACGCTGGCCTCGACGCTGCCGGGCCGGACCAGGGACGGCTACGACTACGTCGAGGCGTGCCGGATCCTGGCCGGTCACGGGGCCACGATCGTCGGGCTGAACTGCGACCGGGGCCCGGAGACCATGCTCCCGCTGCTGGCCCGGATCCGGCTGGCGGTGGACGTCCCGGTGGCGGCCCAGCCGGTGCCCTACCGCACGACCGAGGCCAGCCCGACCATGCAGTCGCTGCGGGCTGACGGCATCGACCGCGTGTTCCCGCTGGCCCTGGAGCCGTTCACCTGCACCAGGTTCGAGATGGCCAGCTTCGCGACCGCCGCCCGCGAGCTGGGCGTCAACTACGTGGGGATCTGCTGCGGCGGCGGGCCGCAGCACGTCCGGGCCATGGCCGAGGCCCTCGGCCGCCAGGCCCCGGCCAGCAAGTACTCTCCGGCGATCGAGCTGCACCCGATCCTGGGTGCGGCGGGCTCGACCGCCGCGGCCGAGGTCCTGGCGGCCTGGAACGTAGCCAGCGGCTAGCGGGTCACCGTCAGGCAGCGTGCCGCAGCCGGACGGTGACCGACGTGGCCGACGGGGTCAGCGTGACGGTGCCGGTGGCCTGATCCACGGTCCCTGTGCTGGCGCTGGCGATGTTCCGCACGAACGCGGGGAGCTGGAACAGCACCGGCCCGGCCGGATGGCCGCCGCTCAGCGTCAGCGTGACCGCGCTGCCGCTGGTCGAGATGGTCAGCCCGAGATGCTGGCCGTCGGTGGTGGGGAAGTTGGCCACCTTGATCACCTGGCCCGGCGCGACCCACTTGTCCGGCACCCCGCGGCCGACGATCAGGCTGCCGTCCGCGCGCTGTGCGGCCAGCGAGTCCAGCAGGACCAGGTTGGCGTTGGCCATGCCCCAGGCGTGCGGGGAGGACGCCGTTCCCGGCCTCGGGGTGGGTGCCGGCCCACGGTGAGCCGGGGTTGGGGAACTGCTGGCTCTCCCACCATGAGTAGGGGCCGCTCTGCCCGTTGGCGATCATGAACTGGTAGCTGAGGATGCCCTGGTCACGATGGTCATTGCTGGCCAGGCCCCACTCGCCGTAGCCGGCGTTGTAGGCGGTGCTGTAGTACTGGGTCGGGTAGCCGCCGAAGGTGTTCGGCGGCAGCTTGCCCGCCAGCCGGGCGAAGCCGTAGTCGTAGGTGGCGTCGATCTTGGTCAGGCCGGGCCCGCTGCGCGGGGCGCCGAACAGGTAGCCATCCCAGGCCCAGCGCCCGAACAGGAACGGCGCGGCCCAGTTGGCGTCCTCGGCGTTGGCGCAGCGGTTGTCGGTGTTGGGCTCGACCATCGAGCACGGCAGGTAGTTCAGGTGACCGGCCGACATGGTGGCCCGCAGGGTCTTGTTCGTCGCGGCCAGCAGGCTGGCGTACTGGCTGGCCGCCCACGTGGCCTGGCCGGTGTTGCCCACCTGCTCGGCCAGCCAGCGGTAGGTGGCCAGCCCGGTCAGCGCCTCGTAGTTGTCGATCGTCCAGTAGCCGTTGGCGTCGATGTCGTTGGTCTTCTCCATGATCCCGCCGGGGCCGGTCCGGTCGGCGGCGATCAGGTGCGCGGTGTCCTCGATGCTGGGCTCGGTCTTCCCCGCCGGGCCCTCCTTATCGAAGTTGGCCTTGACGAAGCTGAGGTCACCGGTCTTCTGCAGGTAGATGGCCCAGATCCACGGGTAGGTCCACACCCCGTCGTCGTACTGGGTCTGGTTGCCGATGACGTAACGGGCTCGGTTGAGCAGGCCGTGCGCGCCGCTGGTATAGCCCTGAGTGAACAGGTTGGCCAGGATGCCGATGACGTCGTGGCTGAACTCCTGGTCGTAGCCGCTGGCCCCGGTCTTCAGCTCGTTGCCGGACCGGATGATCTGGGTGTAGATGAAGCCGGTGCGGTAGGCGTCGGCCAGGCTCTGGTCGGGCAGCCGGACGATCTGCGCGATCTGGCCCAGCTGCGCGTTCCAGTAGCCGCGCATGTGCGCGAA
Organism: uncultured Actinomycetota bacterium; assembly: GCA_963730265.1. Taxonomy (GTDB): domain Bacteria; phylum Actinomycetota; class Actinomycetes; order Streptosporangiales; family Streptosporangiaceae; genus DASUBV01. The sequence goes on along the minus strand of CAVSRG010000008.1, from coordinate 344,507 downwards.
GTGCTGGTCGTAGCCGCCCGCCGCGGCCAGGGCCTGGCTGGACGGCCAGGGGTAGCTGCCGCCGAACTTGTTGCTGGCCACGACGTAGTCATGGTTCACGCTGGCGTGCGGGGCCACGGTGTCCGAGGCCGAGTTGAGCGGGATCAGCCCGGCCGAGGGCTGCGGGCTGAGCGTGACGGGCTGCCCGGTGGGGTTGGTCACCGTGACCCGGCTGTAGATGGCGACGAACCGGTGGCCGCCGATGGTCACCTCGTCCCCGAAGTTGGTGATCGACACCCGGGCGCCATCGCGACGGAAGCTGGTCACCAGCGCGGGCAGGTAGCCGTCGGCGTTGGCCCAGGTGGTCCGGGTGTCGTTGTAGATCCCGTAGCCGTAGCTGGTGCCCTGCACGGCGCCGGTCGCGCCGCTGCCGGGGCCGTCGCCGGTGGTGACGAAGAAGCTGCCGCCCAGGCAGGCGGTGACCGCCTCGCTGTTCCCGGTCCAGCCGATGACGCTGGCATCCCCGAACGTGCCGTAGATGGTCTGGCTGCCCGGCGGGCCGTTGGGCGCGCAGCTATAGGGCTCGCCGGCCGCGGCCTGGGCGGTCGCCGCGGCCTTCTCGGCGGCGGCCGAGCGAGCCGTCGCCGGGGTGGAACTGGCCAGGGCCGTCGTTAAGCCGCCGGTCCCGGCCAGTGCCGCGGCAGTAGCGGCGAGGATCACCACCCGGCGCAGCGGCTGGCGGGCAGGATGACGGCGCATGCTCGGCATGATGGGCTTCCTCCGGTGCAGCGAACGTGAGCACCGCCCGAGCTACCCGGTCAGCGAGCATCTAACATCAAACGCGCCAGTCACGCCCGACACTAAAGGGCACCCCCGGGAAGCATGATCACGACCGATTCACCGCAGACCACCGCGGGCAAAACGGTCGTGATCATGGTGACCGCCATCCGGCTGCCGTCGCGGCCAGCCGTAAACCGGGGCTCGCGATGTCCGCCTGCGCCCCGCTGACCTGCGTGGTCGTCCGACAGCGGGCCAGCCTTATTGGCTGGCCCTAACGGAGGGTTCGTGCAGACCGCATTGGTGCACTTCATGATCACGGCAATCGGTCAGTGATAGTCACTGACCGATTGCCGTGATCATGAAAAAGGGACCAGCGTGGGGGCCAGCGGAAAGGCTAGGCCGCGCCCAGGCCCAGCAGCAGGCCGTCGTCGGCCACCGCGGGCGACGTGGTCAGGAAGATGATCACCCCGTCGGCCGGGGCGGTGATCGTCTCGTACAGCTCCGACCCGTCCAGGCTGCTCACCGTGCCGACCACCTGGCCCTCGCTGACCTTCTCGCCCGCCGCCACGGCGGCGTCCCAGAAGCCCGCCCGGGCGCAGCGCAGCCACAGGAACCGGCCGAGCTGCGTCGGCGAGCTTCCGGTGACCTCACCGCCGGCGGTCATGCCGAGCTGGGTCAGCACCGCGTTCAGGCCCCGCTCGTGGGTGTCCACCGCCCAGGCCTCGACGAGCCCGCAGCCGCCCACCTCGGCGGTGATGGCCGGGATGCCCGCCTCCGCCGCCGCGCCGCTGGAGGTGCCCGCCACGGCGCGGTCCGGGCCGCGCTCCTGGCGGATGACGTAGCCCAGCCCGTAGGCCAGCGCCATGTCCCTGGCCGTCGCCTCGGCCGCCCCCGCCTCGTAGAGCGCGAACGGCTCCAGGGCCTCGACCATGTCCCCGCAGTGCGCGTCGATGACCGCGTCGGAGCCCGTGATCAGCTCGGTGAACGCCGCGTAGGCCAGGCGCTCGGCCAGCGTGCCGTCCGGGTCGCCGGGGAAGCAGCGGTTCAGGTTCTTGCCGTCCTCCGGGACCACGAACGGGCTGCGGGCCCGGAACGCCGTCACGTTCAGGATCGGGACGGCGCGGACCCGGCCGCTGAACTCCCGCTGCTCCAGGTTGCGGGTCCAGCGGCGGACCGCCGCCATCGGCACGTACTCGCAGCCGTGCACGCCCGCGATCACGGTCAGCAGCGGCCCGTCCTGGGCGCCGGTCAGCTCGACGACCGGGACCTCGAGGCCGGCCAGGTCCAGGGTGCGGCGGGAAACGGTGGTGGGCATGGCGAGCTCGCTTTCCTCAGGACGTGATCGGGGCCGGCGGCAGCGGCCCGAGCAGTGGCATGGCCGCCGCGGCCGCCCGCAGCAGATCGGCGTCCCCGCCGCGGCGCCCGGCCAGCTGCACGCCGACCGGGAGCCCGGTGGTGGCCACCGGCAGGGAGATGGCCGGATGGCCGGTCAGGTTGTAGGGGCCGGTGAACCGGCCCTCGCCGCTGTCCTCGCCGACGCCGAACGGCGGGTCCTCCTCCGGCGCGGTGAACCCGACCGTCGGGCCGGCCAGCACGTCCACGCCGGACAGGCTGTCATCGACCGCCGCGACCAGCCGCTCGCGCGCCAACAGCGCGGCGTCGTACTCAGCCAGGGTTATCGATGCTCCATAACGAAGCAGTTCCCTGGTGCCGGTCGCGTACCGGCTCGTGTCGGCGGCCCGGTGGACCTCGTGGGCCTCGCGGGCCACGATGACGGCCAGCACCTGCTCCCACTCCGCCGAATCGTCCACCCACGGGGCGCTGATCTCGCGCACCGCCCAGCCCGCCTCGGCCAGGCGGCCCACCGCGTCGCTGACCGCGGCCCGCACCTCATCGGTAACCGAGGCGTCGGCCAGCTGTCCGGCCAGCACCCCGACGGTGAACGGCCCGGCCGAGGCGGCCGGTGCGGGCGCCGGGAGCTCGGCGATGACCGACAGGAGGTCGGCGGCGCCCTCGACAGTGGCGGTCAGGGTGCCGGCGTGGTCGCAGCTGGGGGACAGTGGGAACACGCCGTCCACCGGGACCAGCCCGTAGCTGGGCTTGAGGCCGACGATGCCGCAGTAGGCGGCCGGGATGCGGATCGAGCCGCCGGTGTCCGAGCCGATCGACAGGTCGCAGACGCCCGCGGCGACCAGGGCGGCGGACCCGCCCGACGAGCCGCCCGAGGTGCGGGACGGATCGCGCGGGTTGCGGGTGTCCCCGATCTCCGGGTGGGCGAAGCCGGCCGCGTACTCCAGGCACTGGGTCGTGGCGAAGACCTCGGCGCCGGCCGCCCGGAGCCGGGCGACCAGGGTGGCGTCCCGCTCGGCCGGCGACGGGTCGCTGGCCGGACTGCCGCAGGTGGTGGGCACCCCGGCCACGGCGACGATGTCCTTGATCGCCACCGGCCGCCCGGCCAGCGGTCCGGCACCCGGCCAGGCCCGCTCGGGGGCGGGCAGGGCGCGGACCACGGCGTTCAGCGGTCGGCCCAGGCGCTCCAGGCGCTCGTAGGCGGCCAGCAGGTCCAGGTTGGACCGGGTGCAGGTGCGGTCCCCGCGCTCGATGGCCGCGATGAGCTCGGCGATCCGGGGAATCAGCGGCCCGCCGGACAGCGGGCCCAGGATGGCGGGCGCCTCGGTGGGCCGGTGCCGGATGGCCAGGTCGCGGTAGACGCCGGAGTGGGTCTTGGCCGAGGCCCGGTTGAAGTCGGCCAGCCGGGCCAGCGAGCCCTGCAGGTCGGCCGGGTCGAAGCCGTCGAAGCCCACCGGCTCGACCGGCGCCCTGGCCAGCACCTCGCGGGCCACGGCCAGCAGCAGGTCATGGTAGGCCGGATCGTCGAAGACGGCGTAGATGGGCAGGTCGCTGACGGCGGTGGCGAACAGCTGGGCCCCGTAGGCCTCCTTGGCCCACAGGTAGCCGAGCACCTCGGTGGTGGGCTTGGCGTCGGCGATGTCCTCGGTCAGCGCGCGGACCCGGTCGGTCAGCGCGCCGTCCAGCTCGCCGATCATGAACGTGCCCCGGTTGCCGCGCAGCACGACGCCGGGCTCGATGACGTCCGCGCCGAAGTTCACGAACGCCTCGACGACCCGGCCGGGGCCCACGGCATCGGCGATGACCTGGGCATTAAGCCCGTTCTGGAGCGAGAGCACGTACCCCGCTGTCGGGTCGCCGCCCAGCCGGCCGGCGAGCAGGGCAGCCGCGGCGGCGGTGTGGTGGGACTTGACCGCGAGCAGCACCGGCCCGTCGATCTTGTCCGGCAGGTCGGCGGCCAGCACCGCGGGCACGCGCACGGTGAACTCCTCGACCGGCCCGGTGATCCGCAGGCCGGCCGAGTTCACCGCGGCGACGACGGCCGGATCGGCGTCGGCCACCAGCACGTCATGGCCGTCACGGACGAGACCTGCGGCGACGGTGCCGCCGATGGCACCGCAGCCCAGCACGAGGTAGCGCACGGCGCGCAACGTTACAACACCGTAAATCTCGTAGTCCAGGTATCGGCCCTCTATTTACAAATCGTGAGCTTGCCGCCAGATTAGGACAGACAAAGGTTTGCTCCGGTAGTTTCGCTCACACCGCGTAGCGATGTGAGCGACTCAGACAGCATCTCCCGGTACGACCACATACGGCAATACAGCCCGAGCCAGCACCGTCCCAGTCGGCGCAGGTACCCCGGCGCGGTTCGCCGCGCAACTGTCCACGGGGTCGCGGCCCTCCCAGCCGCGCCCCTACCGACCCAGGGAGTTATCAGTGATACAACGACCTACTGCAGTGCGGGGCCTGATCGCCGGGGTGGCGGTCACGGCACTCGCGGTCCTGGCCGGCTGCGGATCGGGATCTGGGACGTCATCGACCGGAAACTCGAGTGGCGGCCCGCAGCGCGGCGGCAACCTCGTCTTCGCGGCCGTGCAGGACGCCCAGTCGATGAACAACACCACGGTCTTCGACAACAACTCGATCTGGATCTTCGAGCAGATCTACGAGCCGCTGTTCACCGTGACCAACAGCGGCAAGGGCGTGCGGCCCTACCTGGCCACCGGCTACACCATGTCGGCGGACAAGAAGACCTACACGATCAGCCTGCGGCACGGCGTCAAGTTCTCCAACGGCAAGCCGATGACCTCGGCCGACGTGAAGTTCTCGATCGACCAGAACCGCAAGGCGACCAAGGGCTGGGCCTACCTCGACTCGGCCATCTCGTCGGTGGACGCCCCGTCGCCCTACACGGTGGTCATCCACCTCAAGTTCCCCTGGGCGCCGCTGCTGGCCGACCTGTCGATCTTCGCCAACGGGATCATCCCGGCCAACTACGACGGCCAGAGCGAGAACGCGTTCTACCAGCACCCGATCGGCACCGGCCCGTTCAAGTGGGACTACTGGCACAAGGGCTCGGCCCTCAAGCTGGTCCGCAACCCGTACTACTGGCAGAAGGGCAAGCCCTACCTCAACAGCGTGACCTGGACCGACGTCCCCAACGACAACACCAGGCAGCTCCAGCTCAAGGGCGGGCAGGCGCAGATCGACCAGACGCCGGCCTGGTCCACGGTGTCGCAGCTGCAGTCGACGCCGGGCGTCGACATGCACCTGTTCAACTCGACGCAGACCAACTACATGTCGTTCAACGAGAAGGTCAAGCCGTTCCAGGACGTGCACGTGCGCCGGGCCATCTCGCTGGCCATCAACCGTGCCGCGCTGGTCAAGGCGGTCCTGTTCGGCCACGGCAAGCCAGCCAACTCGCTGTTCCCGCCGCAGGTGCCGTACTACGACCCGAACACGCCCGGCTACCAGTACAACCTGGCCCAGGCCAAGGCGCAGATGAAGCAGTCCAGCGTCCCGCACGGCTTCACCACCACGCTGCTGCTGCCCGCCGGCAACTCTGACTACCTGACGATCGGCACGATCCTCCAGTCGGAGCTCAAGCCACTCGGCATCACGCTGAAGATCCAGCAGCTCGACCCGAACACGGCCAACACCGACCAGCAGAGCCTCAAGTACGACATGACGCTCACGCTCTGGACGATGGACATCCCGGACCCGGACGAGCTGGCTACCTTCGCGGTCGACCCCAAGTCGGGCGCCCAGTCGTTCTTCACCACCTACGACAACCCGACGGTCGTGAAGGAGACCCACGAGGCCGAGCAGGTGACCGACCCGGCCAAGCGGCAGGTGCTGTACAACGAGGTGCAGACGGGCGCGGCCCAGGACGCGTTCATGGCCTTCCTCTACTACTCGCCCTATCCCTACGCCACCACCACCAACGTGCACGGCTTCTTCGTGACGCCGCTCGGCAACATGCACATGGAAGACGTGTGGCTCAGTAAGTGACGGCGACTCGATAACGCGGAAGGTGACGATCGCCCGTGGGTCGTATGTCATTCGTGGCCCGGCGGCTGCTGCAACTCGTGCCAGTAGCCGTCGGGGTCACGATCATCGTGTTCTTCATGATCCATCTGATCCCCGGTGACCCGGCCCGGACGATCCTCGGGATCCACGCGACCCCGAAGGCCATCGCCGAGCTGCACCGGGAATGGGGCCTGAACCGGCCGCTGGTCAGCCAGTACTGGCTGTTCCTTGACCGGCTGGTGCACGGCAACCTGGGCCAGAGCCTGATCTACGGCGTCTCGGCGTCCAGCCTCATCCTGTCCCACCTGCCCGCCACCCTGTTCCTGATCGTGTACGCGACGGTGCTCGCGATCGCGATCAGCGTGCCGCTGGCCATGCTCGCGGCGAGCAAGCGCAACGGCCTGCGCGACCAGGCGGTCCGGGCGGTGCCGCTGTTCGGGCTGGGCATGCCCCCGTTCTGGGTCGGGTTCCTGCTGATCGACGCGTTCGCTGTCCACTGGCGGATCTTCCCCGTCAGCGGCTACGGCACGGGGTTCGGCGGGCACCTGCTGTACTTGTTCCTGCCCAGCCTGACCGTGGCCATCGCGCTCGCGCCGGTGGTCATCCGCAGCCTGCGGGCCAGCATGCTCAGCGTGCTCGGCGCCGACTACATCACCACTGCCCGGTCCAAGGGAGTGCCGGGCGAGCCGGCTGTTCATCCGGCACGTGCTGCGCAACGCGATCATCCCGGCGATCACCGTGCTGGGTATCAACATCGGCTTCCTCATTGGCGGCACAGTGATCATCGAGAATGTCTTCGCCATCCCCGGCGTCGGCCAGCTAATGATCAACTCCATCTTCCAGCGGGACTTCCCCGTGGTGCAGGGCGTCACGCTCGTCTTCGCGGTGCTGGTCGTCCTGATCAACCTGCTGACCGACGTGGCCTACGCCACGCTCGACCCGAGGGTGAGGTTCGATCGGTGAGCGCCGCTACCCTCGTCACCGTGGTGCCGGAGCGGTCGGCGCCACGCCGGGCGCACTGGTACCGGCAGCCCGCGCTGATCTCCGGCCTGGTGATCATCCTGGTGATCATCGCGCTGGCCATCGCGGCGCCGCTGATCACCTCGTACAACCCCATCGCGCAGAACCTGAACGCCACGCTCCAGGGACCGAGCGCGCACCACCTGCTCGGCACCGACCAGCTCGGCCGCGACGTCTTCACCCGGCTGCTGTACGGGGCGCGGGTGGACCTGAAAATCGGGTTCATCGCCGTGCTGTTCCCGTTCGTGCTGGGCACGGTCCTGGGCAGCCTGGCCGGCTACTTCGGCGGCTGGATCGAGCTGATCGTCATGCGGCTGGTCGACATCGTCGTCGCCTTCCCGTTCTACGTGCTGCTCATCGCGCTGGTGTTCGTGCTCGGCCCCGGCGAGAGCAGCATCTACATCGCGATCACGATCGTCGGCTGGGTGTCCTACGCCCGGCTGGTGCGGGCCGAGATCCTGGTCGCCAAGCGGCAGGAGTACGTGCTCGCGGCCAAGGCGGGCGGCCTGTCCAGCCTGCGCATCATGGGCCGCCACCTGCTGCCGAACGTCATCAGCCAGGCGATCATCTACGCGATGTCCGACATCGTCCAGGACATCCTGGCCATCGTGACGCTCGGCTACTTCGGCCTCGGCATCCCGCCGCCGACGGCGGAATGGGGTTCCATGATCAACGAGGGGCAGAACTTCCTGACCACGCACTGGGAGCTCGCGACGATCCCCGGCCTGGCCGTGGTGGTCGTGGGGCTCGGCCTGTCCCTGATCGGTGACGGGCTCGCCGACCTGCTCCGGCCGGGCCAGTCATGACCGCGGCGAGGGCGGAGGTGCCCGTGACCGGGTCTGCCACTGGGCCGGTGCTGGAGGTCAAGGACCTGCACGTACAGATCGCCACCCGCCGCGGGATCGTCCGGGCGGTGGACGGGGTGTCCATCGAGGTGCCGCGAGGCGAGGCGGTCGGCCTGGTCGGGGAGTCGGGCTCGGGCAAGAGCATGACGCTGCGGGCCATCCTCGGCGTCCTGCCCAGCGAGGCCAGGATCACCTCGGGCCAGGTGCTCCTGGACGGGACGGACCTGGTGCCGCTGCCGTCCAGCTCGCTGAACCGGATCCGCGGGCCCAAGCTGGCCATGATCTTCCAGGAGCCGATGAGCGCGCTGAACCCGGTGATGCGGGTCGGCCGGCAGATCGCCGAGGGCCCGCAGGTGCACCTGGGCCTGAGCCGGGCCAAGGCGGCCGAGCGCGCGGTCGAGCTGATGCGCCGGGTCGGCATCCCCGACCCGGAGCGGCGCTTCCGCAGCTACCCGCACGAGTTCTCGGGCGGCATGCGGCAGCGGGTCATGATCGCCATCGCGCTGTCCTGCGACCCCGAGGTCATCCTCTGCGACGAGCCCACGACCGCGCTGGACGTGACCATCCAGGACCAGATCCTGCGGCTGCTGGCCAAGCTGTGCCGGGAGTCCGGGGTCAGCCTGGTCTTCGTGACCCACGACCTGCCCGTGGTGGCGCAGCTGTGCCAGCACCTGAACGTCATGTACGGCGGCCAGATCGTGGAGAGCGGCCCGGTGCACGACGTGTTCGCCCGGCCGCAGCACCCCTACACCCTGGGGCTGCTGCGCTCGGCGCCGGACGTCGAGGAGGTCCGCGACTCGCTGGTGCCGATCCCCGGCTCGCCGCCGAGCCTGATCAGCCCGCCGTCGGGCTGCCGGTTCCATCCGCGCTGCCAGTTCGCCGAGGACGACTGCCAGACCACGGTCCCGCCGCTGCGACTGCTGGCCGGCGGCCGGGCCACGGCGTGCCTGCATCACGAGCGGTGTGACGAGGTTCTCGAGACCGAGGGGACATGGCAGGGAGCGGGTGACAGGGCATGAGTGAGCCGGTGATGCCGGAGCAGGATGTGCCGCCAGCCGAGGCGGTGCCGAAGGACGCGCCCGTGCCGCTGGCCGACTTCGTGGCCGTGGATGGGGCCCCGGCTGGGCCACTGCTGACCGCGACCGGGCTGTCGGTGGGCTTCTCGGTGATGAGCCCGCTGGCGGCGCGGATCCGGCACGAGGAGCGGGTGCTGCGCGCCGTCGACGGCGTGGACCTGACCATCGAGCGCGGCGAGGCGCTGGCCCTGGTCGGGGAGTCCGGCTCCGGCAAGTCCACCCTGGCCCGGGCCCTCACCGGGCTGGAGCCGCTGACCGCGGGCGAGATCAAGCTGGACGGCAAGGTGCTGGGCAAGCGCCGGGCTCGCGGCGACATGCGCCGGGTCCAGATGGTGTTCCAGGACCCGTACTCATCGCTGAACCCGCGGCTGACCGTCGGCGGCATCCTGCATGAGCTGCTGAACGTGCACCACGTGGTGCCGCGCAGCGAGGTGGACTCGTTCAGCAAGGAGCTCATCGGCCTGGTCGGGCTGACCGAGGACGCGCTGACCGCCTACCCGCGGCAGTTCTCCGGCGGCCAGCGGCAGCGGGTGGCCATCGCCAGGGCCCTGGCCCTGCGGCCCGAGCTGCTGGTGGCCGACGAGCCGGTGTCGGCCCTGGACGTCAGCGTGCAGGCGACCATCCTCAACCTGCTCCAGGACCTGCGGTCCACCCTGGGCCTGACGCTGCTGCTCATCTCGCACAACCTGGCCGTGGTCCGGCACCTGTGCGACCGGGTGGCGGTCATGTACCTGGGCCGGATCATCGAGGTGGCGCCGACCGCGGAGCTGTACGCCAACCCGGCGCACCCCTATACCCGAGGGCTGCTGGCCGCGATCCCGCGGATGACCCCGATGAGCGAGTACGCGCCGGCTGTCATCGGCGACCCGCCCAGCCCGCTGAACATCCCGTCCGGCTGCCGGTTCCGCACCCGCTGCCCGATCGCGCAGGACATCTGCGCCCGCGAGGACCCGGCACTGACCGCCGCGCCGGGGGGTGCCAGCCACCAGGCGGCCTGCCACTTCGCCTTCGGCCCGGTGCCGCCGACGTCCGTGGCGGCCGGCGCCGACGCGGAGTCCGCTGCCCCGGCGCCGGCGGCAGGCTCGTCGTGACGGGGCATATACCTGATGCGGGCGGCGAAGAAGGGCGGGGGACGGACCGCGCCTGTTATGGATCCCTGGAGGTAGCACGGATATGAAGGTCTTCCTGTCCAGCGACATGGAGGGCACGGCCGGGGTCGTCGACTGGGAGCAGTGCGTCGGTGACGGCCCTCAGGCCGCGGCCGGCCGCTGGCTGCTGCTGGCCGAGGTCAACGCGGCCATCGAGGGTGCGATCGCGGGCGGCGCCACCGAGATCGTGGTGAACGACTCGCACTCGACGATGCGGAACCTGCCCCCCGACGAGCTGGTCGGCGGCGCGTCCTACATATCGGGCAGCAACAAGCCGGTGTACATGATGCAAGGCCTGGACGACAGCTTCGACGCGGTGCTGTTCGTGTCCTACCACGGCTCGGTCGGCGCCCCCGCCGGGATGTCGCACACCTATAACCCCCGCGCTGTCATCGAGGCCCGGCTGGACGGGACGGTGACCGGCGAGGCCGGGATCAACGCGCTGGTGGCCGCGCACTACGGGGTGCCCGTGGTGCTGGTCACCGGGGACCGCGTGGCCTGCGAGGAGACGGCCGCGCTCATCCCCGGCGTGCACGGTGCCGTCGTGAAGGAGCACGTCAGCCGGATGGCCGCGCACAGCCTGCATCCCGACCGGGCCCGCGAGCTGATCCGGGAGACCGCCCACAAGGCGGTCGCCGGGGCGGCCGAGGCCGGGCCGCCACCGCTGAATCCGGGCGTGCTGGAGTTGTTCGTGCGCACCACGGACATCGCCGAGGCGGCCAGCTGGGTCCGGGGCGTGGAGCAGACCGGCCCGCGCCAGCTGCGCATCCAGGGCGACGACCTGCTCGGCACCTACCGCTCGTTCTGCGCGGCGATCATGATCAGCCGCTCCGCTGCGGACACGGTATGAAGGGGGCTGGGGAGGCGGGCCGGAGGGTGGCCGTCGTCACGGGCGCGGCGGGCGGGATCGGCTCGGCCGTCTGCGAGCGGCTGGCCGCAGACGGGTTCGCCGTGGCCTGCCTGGACGTGCGCGGCCCGGACGCGGAGAAGACGGCGGCTCAGTTGTCCGGCCCCGCCGGGCCCGGCGCCCGCGGCTACGCGGCCGACGTCAGCGACGCGGACTCGGTGCGGGCCGTCGCGCAGGCCATCCGGGCCGACCTGGGCCCGCCGTGGCTGCTGGTCAACGCGGCCGGGGTGTTCAGCATCCAGTACGTGACTGAGCTGGACGAGCAGGAGTGGGACCGGCTCATCGACACCAACCTGAAGGGGCCGTTCCTGACCTGCCGGGAGTTCCTGCCCGCCATGATTGAGGCGCATGACGGCTGCATCGTGAACATCGCCTCCACGGCCGGCGTGCGCGGCGGCCGGCGGCGCGCCGCGTACTGTGCCTCAAAGGGCGGCCTGGTGCAGCTCACCCGGAGCCTGGCGAAAGATCATGGACCTGACGGGGTCCGGGTCAACTGCCTGTGCCCCGGGCTGATCGACACCGAGATGGCCGACTGGATCCGGCACGACGAGGAGGCGCTTGAACAGTGGGCGGCTACCATCCCGGCGCGCCGGATCGGCACCGCGCGAGAGATCGCCGACGGTGTCGCCTATCTCGCCTCGGACGGCGCGAGCTACCTGTACGGCGCTGTGCTGATGGCCGACGGCGGCGGCACGGCCTGAGCCCGTGGAACCAGGACGGCGGTCCACGGAACCGGCCATGACAAACGCGGAGGTACCAGGCTCCCCGGTCACGGCGGGCGGAGAGACGCGCGCCGGACGGCGCCGGGCGACCCGACTGGTGGACATCGCTGAGGCGGCCGGCGTGCACGTCTCGACGGTGTCGCGGGTGCTCAACGGCGACCCGGCGCTGTCTATCCGGCCGGAGACCTACGAGCGGATCCTGTCCACCGCCAGCGAGCAGGGCTACCGGCCCAACGCCCTGGCCCGGGCCCTCAAGCGCCGCAGGACCGGAGCATTCGCCCTGGTCGTGCCGCTGCTGCGCAACCCGATCTGGACCCGACTGCAGCGCGGCGCGCTCCAGCGGGCCCGCGAGCGGGGTTACGTCGTGATGTTCATGGAGGAGCCGACCGACGAGCCGCGGCCGCCCGACCACTATCGGTACCTGGTCGAGGAGTCCCGGGTCGACGGGCTGCTGATCGCGACCTCGCTGCGGGTGCCCGAGCACCAGTCCGGGATCACCGCCATCCCGCACGTCTACGTCAACCGCCGGGGCCCGGACCAGGGCAACGACGTGATCATGGACGAGGTCGCGGCAGTCCGGATGTTCATCGACCACGTGGCCGACCTCGGGCACCGATCGATCGTGCTCATCGACGGGCCGCAGGAGGTGGACACCGTGTACCGGCGGGCCAGCGCGGCCCGGCGGCTGTGCGCGGCCCGCGGGATCAGCCTGAGCATCCGGCACGCGGCGGCCACCGAGGAGGGCGGCTGGGACGCGGGGCTGCGGATGCTGCGCCGCGAGCCGCGGCCCACGGCCTGCGGCGTGGGCAGCATCAACCAGCTGTTCGGGCTGCTCGGCGCGCTGCGCGAGTCCGGGGTCTCGGTGCCGGGCGAGATGTCGGTGGTGAGCTTCGACGAGGACGAATGCCTGGCCTTCCTCGAGGTGTCGGTGACCAGCGTGTGCATGCCGCTGGCGGAGCTGGGCACGGCGGCCGTGGACGCCCTGGTGGCCCGGATCGAGGGCGAGCCGGCCACGGACGTGCTGATCCGCGAGCCGATAACCCTCCAGCTGCGCGGCTCGGTGGCGGTCGCGCCGGGCGCGTCGCCGCGCGACACCGTGCCGCTGCCGCGCACCTCTGGCTAGCGGGGCTTCATCCGGCGCGTACCTTGACAAGGGCCGCCGTGTCGGCGGATCCTTAACCGAGTTGTTCTAAAACGAATCGGTTATGGAGATCGGGATGACCAAGCTCCTGGACGGCAAGAACGCCGTCATCTACGGCGCTGGCGGCGCCATCGGCGCGGCCGTGGCCAGCGCGTTCGCCCGCGAGGGCGCGCGGGTCCAGGTGGCCGGGCGGACCAGGGCCGCGCTGGACCGGGTAGCGGCCGAGATCCGGGCCGAGGGCGGGCAGGCCGACGTGGCCGAGGTGGACGCCCTCGACGAGCGGGCGGTGCGGGAGCACGCCGACGCGGTGGTGGCGGCGCGGGGCAGCCTGGACATCACCATGCCCCTGGTCTCTATGGCCGACGTCCAGGGCACGCCGCTGGCCGAGCTGAGCGTGGCCGACTTCGAGCGCCCGGTGCTGACCGCGCTGCGGGCCACGTTCATCACCGCGCAGGCGGCCGCGCGGCACATGATCCGGCAGGGCTCCGGGGTGATCCTGATGTTCGGCGGCTACGGCGACCCCGTGCCGAACGTGGGCGGGCTCCAGGTCGCGTTCGGGGCCGTGGAGGCGCTGCGCCGGGGCCTGGCCCGCGAGCTCGGGCCGCACGGGATCCGGGTGCTCACGCTCCAGACCGGCGGGATACCCGAGACGCTGCCCGAGGACTTCGCCCCGCGCCAGGCCATCACCGACGGCATCGTGGGCCAGACCATGCTCGGCCGGGCGGCGACGCTGGCCGACGTGGGGCACGTGGCCGCGTTCGCCGCGTCCGACTACGCGCGGAGCATGACCGCCACGGCGCTCAACCTCACCTGCGGCGCGGTGGTCGGCTAGACCAGGAAGCTACGAGGTCATCTGCTCAGCGGCTGCGCCCACGCCCGGCCGGGCTGACCAGGAAGGCCACGGCGGCGGCGGCGACCACGGCGATGATCAGCAGGAGCAGCCGGTAGCTCAGCACGGCGATCAGCGCCGCGCCGAGGCCGACCGACACGACCTGGGGCACGCTCAGGCTGAGATCGAGCGCGCCCGACACCCGGCCGATCACCGCCGGTGACGTACGCCGCTGGAGGGCGGTGATAACGGCCACGCTGGCCCAGGGACCGACGAACCCAACCAGCACCGCCCCGATGATCACCGGCACGATGCTGGGCAGCGTCAGCAGGAGCACGCCGACGGCGGCGAAGCTGAGGGCCAGCGCGGTCAGCCGGGCCTCGGACAGGCGGCGCAGCACCGCCGCGGCGGTCAGCCCGCCGGCCACCGCGCCGACACCCGAAATGGTGATCAGCACCCCGACGAACGCGGGCTTGTCGTGCAGGCCGACGGTGACCACCGAGAAGCACGCCGTCTCGGTGAAGCCGAACACCAGCATGGCCAGCGCCAGCGCGATCGTGATGGAGCGCAGCGCCGGATCGCTGCCGAGGACCCGGAAGCCCGCGGTGAACTCACGGCGCGGCCCGGGCCCGGCGGACCGCTCCGGCTCCGGCTCGTCGACCCGCAGCGCCACCAGGGAGGCCACGGCGACCAGGAAGGTCGCCGCGTCGACCTCGGCCACGACGGGTCCGCCGAGCAGCACCAGCAGGCCCGCGCCGACCAGCGGGGTGATGATCCGTAGCCCCTGGTTCAGGGTCTGCTGCGCGCCGTTGGCCTCGGCCAGCAGGTCCTCGGGCACCAGGGCGGGGAGCAGTGCCGTCTCAGCCGGGCCGATCGCGCTGCCGATCACCCCGTAGGCGAAGATCACCAGGTAAATGAGCCAGATCTGGCCGCGGTGATGGACCAGGGTGATCGGCAGCACCACCGTGGCCGCGGCCAGGTTGGCGCAGATCAGGAACGGCCGGCGGCGGAACCGGTCGGCGATCACGCCGCCCACCGGGGAGAACAGGCTCCCGGCCGCGTAGCAGAACATGAGCAGGCCGGCCGCGGCCGAACTACCGGTCAGCTCCTTGATCCAGATCGCCATGGCCAGCCAGAGCGCGGAGTCCCCGAGGGTGGAGACGACGTCGCCCAGCAGATAGATCCGCGCGTTACGGATCCGGAGTAGCTGACGCATCGTGGCCTCCCGTCTGGGGGCGGTTGAGGACGTGGATGAAGGTGACGAGCTCGAACGGCTGATAGCCAGCCGGGCGCTGAGCCGGGTCCGCCCGGTTGAAGTACGGCTCCAGCAGCGCGCTGAGCTGCTCACGCAGCCGGCCCATCTCGGCCGGGGTGGCGAACACGATGGACTGCTGAGCGCCGGTGACCGCGCGCACGTCCTCGGGAAAGCCGGCCGGGCCAGTTCGAAGGCGCGGATGCGGGCGATGAAGCGCTCGATCACGGCCGTGGACAGGGCGCGGGCGGCCTGCTCGGCCGCCGGGTCGTCGCTGTCCTCGGCAATGGACACGCTGGACTGGACCAGGCGCCAGGGCCGTTCCCGGCCCGGCCCGCGGCCGGCCTCCTCGATGAGGTCCAGTCGGCCCAGCACCCGCAGATGGTAGGCGCAGGCCGTGGGACTCTCGCCGACGACCTCACTGGCCTGGGTGGCGGTGAGCGTGCCGGACAGGGCGATGGCCTCCATCAGCGCCAGCCGGGTCGGATGGGCCAGCGCCTGAAGCGACCGGGCATCGCCGATCGTCCGCGTCGGCCGGCTCGCGGGCGGCTCTCGATCCGGGCCTGGGCTATCGGGCATGCGGCCAGCCTAATCCTCGAAATGTTATTTCGAAAGGTCTTTTCGAGACCGCTGGCTCCTGTTCACGGCGAGGGCCTAGGATTCGGCCCAGACCACAACACAGCTGCGGCGGCCCGGAACTCGCGGCCGCCGGCAGCCGGCATGGAGGCCAGCATGGGTGATCCGCAGGTGCTGTCGGTCCGGCCCGAGGCCGGGCAGTTCGCGTGGACCTTCGGCGGCGTGCCGCCCGTGGCCCGCATCACGCCGGGGACGGTGCTGGAACTGTGGACCGAGGACTGCTTCGCGGGCCGCGTCAAGGGTCCCGGCGACCTGGTCTCGGAGGTCTGCGAGTTCCCGTTCCTGAACCCGCAGACCGGGCCGTTCTACGTCGAGGGGGCCGAGCCGGGCGACACCCTGGCCGTGCACTTCGTCTCGCTGGAGCCGTCCAGGGACTGGGCCGCGTCCACCACCGTGCCGCTGTTCGGGGCGCTGACCTCGACCCACCTGACCGCCACCCTCCAGGACCCGCTGCCCGAGGTGGTGTGGATCTGGGAGCTGGACCGGTCCAAGGGCACCTGCCAGTTCACGGCCAGGGACAGCGACTTCACCGCCGAGCTGCCGCTGAACCCGATGCACGGCACGGTCGGGGTGGCGCCGGCCAACCTGGAGGTGCGCTCGGCGCTGGTCCCGGACGCGTTCGGCGGCAACATGGACACCCCGGAGATGCGCGCCGGCGTGACCTGCTACCTGGGGGTGAACGTGGCCGGGGCGCTGCTGTCGATCGGCGACGGCCACGCCCGCCAGGGCGAGGGCGAGACCTGCGGCGTGGCGGTGGAGTGCGCGATGAACACGGTGCTCATCGTGGACCTGATCAAGAGCGAGCCGACGCCGTGGCCCCGGCTGGAGTCCGACACCCACATCATGTCGACGGGCTCGGCCCGGCCGCTGGAGGACGCGTTCCGGATCGCCCAGCTGGACATGGTGCAGTGGGTGGCGGCCAGCATGGGCCTGTCCATGCTGGACGCCTATCAGTTCGTGACCCAGGCGGTCGAGGCGCCGCTGGCCAACGTCTGCGACACCAACTACACGTCGGTGGCCAAGCTGCGCAAGGACTACCTGCCCGTCCGGGCCGGCCACGAGATGCACGGCCACCTGCGCGAGGTGGCCCGCGGCTACCTGGGCGGCTAGCCCGCGGCCAATTCCGGTGACCTGCTGGTGAGCAGGCCCCCCGCCAGCCCAGTCCTGGCGGGGGGCCTGCCGTCTATGGGCGCCGTCGGGCGGCGCGGTGTTACTGGGTGACTGGCAGCGGGTCGGTCTCCAGGCTCTCCTCGCCCTCCAGCAGGGCGGGCGCCTTCCGCAGCGCGTCGGGCCGCAGCCAGCCCAGGATCAGGGCGTAGGCGGCGCCGACCGCGATGAGGCCAAGCGTGAGCCAGGGCAGGGCGTTCAGCGGGCTGGGCTGGCCCGGGCGCAGGTCGCCCCAGATCGGGATGGCCAGGACGGCGATGCCGATGATCGGCGTCACCACCCACAGCCAGACGTTCTTGTGGATGCCGTTGCGGCGGAACTTCACCCACTCCACGATCAGCGCGAGGTTGGCCATCAGGTACATGATGATCAGCCCGAGGATGCCCCAGGTGCTCAGCAGGCCCACCGCGGTGCCCGGATCGGTGAACGCCAGGGAGATGACGCCGATCGCGATGCTCGGCGCGACGAACGCGATCGCCGCGACCGCCGGGGTCTTGAACCGGGGCAGGACCGTGCCCAGCGCGCGGGGCCACAGGCCGCCCCGGCCGCCGGCGAAGATCACCCGCGAGGTCTGCGTGTTAGCGGCCACGTAGGAGCTGGTCACGCTGGACAGGAAGATCCAGGTGATGAGCGGGGCGACGAACGGCAGGAACGCCTTGGCCGCGGTGTGGAACGGGTTGGCGTCGGCGGCCAGCGTGCCCGCATGGCCTACGCCGAAGGCGATGACCAGGGCATAGGAGCCAAGCACGTAGATGATCCCGCTGACCACAACGGCGCCGAGCACGGCGAGCGGGACGGTGCGCCGCGGGTTGCGGGTCTCCTCGGCCAGTGGCGCGGCGGCCTCGAACCCGCCGAAGGCGAGCACGGCCAGGCTGAAGGCCACCAGCACGTCCTTGGCCGAGCCGCTCGGCCACTGGAAGGGCGTCGCCGACAGGCCGCTGTTGCCGCCCTTGACCAGGATCGTCACGCTCAGGACGAGCAGCAGCGCGACCTCGAACAGGTACAGGGCGACGGTGATCCGGACGCCGAACTTCAGCCCGACCACCACCGGCGCGACCACGAGGGCGCCGTAGACGATCGTGACGATGCCGGTCAGGCCCCAGACGTGCACGTTGTTGAACACGTTCTGCACGATGTAGCTGCCGACGAAGATGTAGATGCCGCCGAAGGCGATGATGTAGCCGAGGATCGTGATGATGCCGACCGCGGTGGCGACCTTGGTCCCGATCGCGCGGGTGATGTAGGTGATGAACGAGCCGGCGCTGGGGTAGACGCCGGAGAACTGGGCCAGGCTGCTCGCGGTCGCGATCATCCCGACCATGCTGATCAGGAAGATCAGGGGCGCCGAGGCGCCCGCGAGCGCGACCATGAGGCCGGTGGTGAAGAACAGGTTGAAGGCCGGGGCGACCTGGGCCAGGCCGGGCATGATGACCCCGAACAGGCCGAGCTGGCCGCGCTCCAGGGATGCGGGGGCGGGTGAGGATGTCTGCGCCGAGGCCATGGTCTAGCCCCTTCCATGCCGCTTGACGAAGGCGAGGAATGCCTGGTTGAACTCGGCCGGGTGCTCCCACAGGCAGGCGTGGCCGCCGGGAGTGGTGGCCCACTCCGCGCCGGCCACGGCCTCGTGCAGCTCGCGGGACAGCGAGACCGGGATGAGGATGTCCTGCTCCCCGGACAGGACCAGGGTGGGCGTG
This sequence comes from uncultured Actinomycetota bacterium, assembly GCA_963730265.1. Classification (GTDB taxonomy): domain Bacteria; phylum Actinomycetota; class Actinomycetes; order Streptosporangiales; family Streptosporangiaceae; genus DASUBV01. The sequence goes on along the minus strand of CAVSRG010000008.1, from coordinate 325,932 downwards.
GTGATCTCGCCCAGCCGGGCGGTGGTGTCGTGCTCCTGGATCACGGCCAGCTGGGCCAGGTAGGCGTGCACCGGCTGGTCCATGTAGCGCATGGCCTGCTCGAACTCGGCCAGCTCCGCCCCGCGCTGCTCGAAGAACGGCACGGTGAATGCCCACAGCGTCACGTCGCGCATGATGAACGGCACCCCGAGCACCGGTGCCATGTCCTGCCACATCGCGAACATCCGGGAGCAGAACGGCCCCGGCGCGGCGTAGGTGCAGCCGAAGGTGACCGAGCGCAGGTCGCTGGCGTAGGCCAGCGCGTACTCCTGCGCGATCATGCCGCCCATGGACACGCCCATGAGGTGGAAGTCGGTGATGCCGAGCAGGTCGACCAGCGCCTTGGCGTCGTCGGCCAGCATCCGGCTGGAGTACGGCCCGGCCGGCTTGGAGCTGGCCCCGATGCCCCGGTTGTCGAACCTGAGCACCCGGTAGCCCGCGGCCAGGAAGTCGTCCACCTGGTAGGCCCAGGTCTGCAGGTCGTCGGCCAGCCCGTTGATCAGGACGATCGTCTCGTCCCCCTCGCCGTCTAGCCGGTAGTGGACGCTGATGTCATTGATCGTGGCTACGGGCATGGAGGTCTCCTTCGGACCGAAGCCGGATGCGAGCGTGCAGTTCCCTGAGCATGTCCTCGGTCAGGGAGAAGTGCTGGGCCGCCGCGCGCGCGGCCAGTCGCCGCGTCGCCGGCGATAACCGCCTCGGCTAGTTCGGGGTGCTGGTGCAGGGCGCGGCGCCGGACCGCTGGCGAGTAGGGCTCGGCGTCGAACCCCAGGCTGACCTCCCGGCGGATCCGGGCGCTGAGCTCGGTCAGCCGGGTGTTGTGCGCGGCCTGGGTGATGGCCAGGTGGACGGCGGCGTCGGCGAGCCGGGACTCCTCCCGGTTCTGGGCTCGCTCGTAGGCAATCACCGCCTCGCGGATGACCTTGATGTCGTTGTCGTCGCGCCGCTCGGCCGCGGTGCGGGCGATCTGCTGCTCGATGAGCTGGCGGAAGTCCAGCACCTCGGTCAGCTCTTCCCAGGCGGGCAGCAGCGCGCGGCGGATCATCTCCTCGGACTCGGCCGTGCCGGCGTCGGTCTGCACGAACGTGCCGCCGCCGCGGCCGCGGCGGGTGGTGACGTAGCCGGCCGCGTGCAGCCGCTGGAGCGCCTCGCGGACCGTGGTCCGGCTGACCCCGAGCTGCGCGGCCAGCTCGCGCTCGGACGGCAGCTGCTGGCCGGGCACGAACTCGCCCAGCGCGATCGCGGTCACGAACCGCTCGGCGATGCGCTCGCCGGCCGTCCGCAGCGTGAGCGGAGTGAGCAGCTGGCCGAAGGGGTCGATCGTGGGCGGCGTGCCTGCGGCGGGCGTGACGCCTGCGGCAGGTGTGGCGGCTGCGTCCTCGTCTGGCGCCGCCGGGCTGGCGGCGCTGTCGCTGGTCCCGCTCATCGGCTCGAGCCGGAGTCCGCGGCATCCGGCAGGCCGGGCGTGGCCAGCATGGCCTGCGGGGTGTCGAGGCTGATGGCCTCCGGCGCGTGGGCCGGCAGGCCACCGGCCGCGAAGTACCGGGCGATGAACCGGGCCATGGTGCGGGCGCCGCCGATGATGCTGGCCAGCTCCACCGCCTCGTCGGCCGCGTGGATGTTGCGGGCCCGCGGGCCGTAGGCCAGGGCGGGCCGGTCGAACTGATTCAGGTAGTACCTGGCGTCGGTGGTCGACCCGATGACCAGCCGCCGCGGCTGGCCGCTGTGCGCCCAGCAGTGCGCGTTCGACAGGGCGGTGGCCAGCGGGTGCTCCGGGGCTGAGCAGGTATCCCTCGGCCCGGTAGCCGGTCGGCCGGACGGTCGGCGGGTGCTCGGCCAGCCAGGGGTGCAGCTGCGCGGCGACCCGCACCGCGGCGCTGCACCCGCTCGAGCGCCTGCTGCGGCGTCCAGGCTCGGGGGTAGCCGACCCGCACTCCCAGCCGGGCCGAGCCCGGCACGCTGGACGGCCAGTCGCCGGCGGCCACCGTGCCCGGCGTTGACGTTGTACGGGCTGGCCACCTCGCTGAACGCCGGGTCATCGCGACGGGCGCTCATCTCGGTTTCAAGGTCGGCCAGCGCCCGCAGGATGACGGGCATGCACTGAACCGGGTTCACCGCCCGGTCGGCGGCCTCGGCGTGAGCCGGGACGCCGTCGATGCCGATCTCCACCCACAGCACCCCGACGCCGCCCAGCAGCAAGTCCAGGCCGGTCGGCTCGAGCAGCACCACCGCGTCACCCAGCACCCCGCCCGGCACGCGGCCAGCGTGCCGTTGCCGGTGCACTCCTCCTCGATCACGCTGAGGAAGGTCAGCTCCCCGGTGATCGAGTCCGGCATGACCCGCGCGCAGCGCCTCGATGGCGAGCAGGCCCATGGCGAACCCGCCCTTCATGTCCCCCGCCCCGCGGCCGGTCAGCCAGCCGCCGACCCGGCGGGGGCGAAGGGCGCGGCCGACCACCTGCGCAGTCCTCGGCCGGCACCACATCGATATGGCCGTTCAGCAGGAGCGAGGGCCCGGCGCCGGGCTTGATCCGGCCGACCACGTTGTCCCGGCCCGCGTAGGAGGCCTGGGCCACCCCGCCCGGGGCGGCGTCGGCGGTCTCCGGCGGTACGGGCACCGCGGCCACGCCGAAGCCCAGCCGCTCCAGCTCGGCCGCGACGATCTCCTGGGCCTGCGCTTCGTGACCGACGGTGCTCGGCGCGGCGACGAGCTTCTCCAGGAACGAGAAGGCGGCCTCGGCTCCGGCCTCGATGGCGTGATCGACCGCCTCGAAGCTGCCCGGCGCGTAGCCGACTGGATCGCAGTCAGCCGACGCATAGCCAAGCGCCACGCCGTCCCCCTTACCGCGCGATGTTTGTCACAGAGTGTGTGGTCTAAAGGACTGTTCTTTAGACCACTAAAGCAGCGCGGCACCCCGGCGTCAAGAGGTCAGCAGATGGTCAAGTGCGCCCCGCGGATGGCAGCTGGCGCTGGTCAGGGTGCTAGCTGGGGACCCAGTCGAAGACGTCGGGGTCGGGGCCGGTGCGGTGGTTCTGGTTGAGCCCGGAGATCCTGGCCATCTCCTCGGTGGACAGCTCGAATCCGAACAGGTCGAAGTTCTCCGCCACCCGGGCCGGCGTCACCGACTTGGGGATGACCACGTTCCCGAGCTGGATGTGCCAGCGCAGCACCACCTGGGCCGCCGTGCGCCCGTGAGCCTTGGCGATCTCCACGATGGCCGGGTCGTCGAGCACCGCGCCCTGCGCGATCGGCGACCAGGCCTCGGTGGCGATGCCCAGCTCCGTGTCCACGCTACGCAGCGTGACCTGAGTGAGGTACGGGTGCAGCTCGATCTGGTTCAGGGCCGGCGTGACCTCGGTCTCGGCCGCCAGGCGGCGCAGGTGCTCGGGCTGGAAGTTGGACACTCCGATGGCCCGGGCGCGCCCCTCGGCGTAGATCCGCTCCAGGGCCCGCCAGGCCGGCACGAAGTCGGTCACCGTCGGCAGCGGCCAGTGGATCAGGAACAGGTCGATGACGGGCGTGCCCAGCGCGGCCAGGGTGCCGTCGAACGCGGCCAGCGCGTCGTCGAAGCCGTGCTTGGCGTTGCTGAGCTTGCTGGTCACGAACACCTCGGCCGGGTCGATGCCACTGCGCGCAATGGCCTCGCCGACCCCCTTCTCGTTGCCGTACATCTCCGCGGTGTCGATGTGCCGGTACCCGGCCCGCAGCGCCACGGTCACGGCCTCAGCGGCGTCCTCCGGCGGGACCTGGAACACGCCGAAACCCAGCTGCGGGATCTCGACGCCATTGTTCAGCTTGATGGTCGGCACGGCGCTCATCGCGCATCCCTCCACAGTCCACACGGTTGTCTGACAATCCAGTAACGCGATGACGTTACCGAACTGCCGCCGGGCGGCCCCACCAGGGACCGCCCGGCAGCGTCGTCAGGTGCTCGTGCTAGAGGGCGATACGGGTCAGCAGGCGCCGTCGTTGTTCCATGCGCCCGCCGTGCCGCCGGGAACCTCGTCGTAGTTCCACTGGTTGGCGGTCCAGTTGTCGCCGTTGTCGGACACGACGTCGCCGGAGGTGTAGGCGTTGTTCGACACCCAGGCCGCGGCGCAGCTACCGCCGCCTCCGCCTCCGCCTCCGCCTCCGCCCCCGCCGCTGCCTCCGCCCCCGCCGCCTCCGCCGCCGGTCGAGGTGGTGTTGTTCGCGAAGGCCACCGTGTACGCGGTGAAGTCCCACGGGTTCTGGCTGACGCTGCTGCAATCGCTGGACGTCACCTGGTTGTTGACCGGATTGCATTCCCGGTCCCGGTTCACCGACCAGAAAGTGAACCGGCTCATGCCGCTGCTCTCGGCGAAGTTCAGCACCGTCTGGAAGTCACTCTGGTAGAAGTACTCGGCCGAGTCCGTCCGGCCGTTCATGCCCGAGAATCCCTCGTGAGCGTAGGCCTGCGCGCTCGTCCAGCCGAACGTGCTCATCAGCTGCGAGTTGAAGTCCTGCAGCGCCGTGACCTGTGACGACCCGCCGCTGAAGCCCCCGTCGAACGGCATGATCGTGTAGTCGTTGGGCGTGAAGCCCAGGCTCTTGGCCTCATCCAGCAGCAGCTGGCCGAAGTAGTTCGCGCCCGACGTCGTGGACGGCATCGTGATCGAGATGAACAGGCCGGGGTCCTCCTGCTGGAGGATCTGCGCCGCGCCCAGCTCGTAGGAGATGGCCGTCGAGTTCTCGATCTCCGGCTCCTCCAGGTCGAAGTCGAACGCGTGCAGCCCGTAGGTCGTGATCACCTGCTGGTAAGCCGCCGCCGTGGCCGCCGCCGAGCTGCAGACCTGGCCCAATTTCGTGCCGTTGTAGCCGCCCGCGGAGACGATGACGTCGCCGCCGTCCGAGCGGACCTCGTTGATGACGCCGGCCACCTGGGTGTCCGATGACACGGGGTCCGTCCCGTCCCAGGACGGGGCGCAGGACCCGCCGTTGGCCAGGATGAAGGCCATGTCGAACGCCTTCTGCCCGGTGGCCGACATCACCTGCCCCAGGTCAGGGGCGCTGGAGTCCAGTGTGCTGTAGTACGGCGCCGACTCATACCAGTTGGCTGACAGCGCCGAGGCGCTGGCCACCGCGGGGGCGGCCTGCGCCGGGGCGCGCCGTGGCCACCAGGGCGCCGGCCATGCCGCCGGTCAGCAGTACGGCGCAGGCGGCCGCGGTTACGGTCCGCCCGGGCCAGGCCGGACGGTCCGGCCACGCCACGCGGCGCGACCGGTGATGCGGGGATTGAGGCACGGATCCTCCTGAGAGGGGAAGGAAGTCCTACTAATAGGAAAGTTTCCTATTAGTTAAGCCAGAGGCTATGCCTGTCTCATCAGCCGGTCAACGGGAATGGAGCAATCCATCCGGATACACCCCTATATCCCGCCCTTCTCGGAATGGCGAAGCCGCCATTCCGCGACGGCCCGGCCGACGTGCCCAGTCGCCATTCACGCTTGACTCGATTCCCGTGCGACACCACGACCGGCCAGGCCCGGTCCGGCCAGCCCCGCGCAGCCTCCCGGGCGCCCGGACCACCCGCCCCGCCAGGCCCGGCAGCAAGCACGCCAGTCCGTCCGTCCGGGCGCAGGCTCCCGTTTCATGATCGCGCGGACTTTTCAGTCATAGTTACTGAAAAGTCCGCGTGCTCATGAACCCTGGATTTCGGCGGGACGATAAGGCGAGATCTGGCCGGGTCCTTGGCGAGACGGGCGGGATCACGGGGCAGACGGTGCTCCAGGGGCGTGCGAGGCCACGGGCTGAGCTCGCACCGGCCCGCCCCGTCCGTGGATGTCCCGTAACCCAGACGCCGTTGTGTGGTTTTGCGGACATTCACGTCGGCAGACCCTCGGCCGCAGCCAGGCAGCCCAGCACTCCTGCCCCACCAGCCCCGCTTATCCCGCCCATTCCGCGGAATGGCGACCTCGCCATTCCGCGCGTCAGGGGCGGGCGCCGAAGGCGGGGCGGCCCGTTAGCTCGGGCAGGACCCGGTAGGCGTCGCGGACCCAGGCGCACAGCAGCGGCCGGCTATCGCGCGGATCGATCAGGTCCTGGACCCCGAACCGCTCCGCCGTCCGGAACGGCGAGCCCACCTCCGCCAGCCGTCGGCGAATCCGCTCGATCTCGGCGGCCGGATCCGAGGCGCGCTCCAGGTCCGCGCGGAACGCCGCCTCCACGCCGCCCTGGACCGGCAGCGAGCCCCAGTCCCCGGAAGGCCAGGCCCAGCTCCGTCCGGCCCGGTGCCGGTTCACGATGCCGGCCCCGCCGACCCCGTAGACCCGGCGCAGGATCAGCTCGGCCTGCGGCACGCGGGCCTGGTAGATGGCCGCGATCGCGCGGGCGCCGTAGCGGATCGTGCCGCGTTCCTCGGCCACCCGGCCCACGGTCAGCCCGCCCTGGTCGGTGAGGCTGACGATCGGCAGGTGGAAGGTCTCGCACAGGTCGACCAGCCGGGTCACCGCCTGCGCCCCGGCCACCGACATCGTCGTGCCCTTGTACGGGTCGGTGGCCAGCACCCCGACCGGGTGCCCGTCCAGCCGGGCCAGCGCCGTGACCGTGGCTCCGCCGTACTCGGCGTAGGTGAACACCGAGCCCCGATCGAAGACCGCGTCGAGGATCGGCCGGATCCGGTAGGGCTGGCGGGGGTCGCGTGGCACCGCGGCCAGCAGCGACTCGGCCCGCCGGCCAGGCGGATCGTCGGCGCCCGCCGATACCGTCCGGACCGGCGGCACCTCGAACACGCTGCCCGGCAGGTACGACAAGAACGCACGGACGACCTCGAAGGCCTCGTCCTCGCTGGCCGTGAAGCGCTCGATGGTGCCGTTGCCGCGATGCACGGCCGCGCCGCCCAGCTGTTCCTTGGTCAGGTCCTCGCCGGTGCCGCCGCGCACCACCGGCGGTCCGGCAGCGAACAACTGCCCGATGCCGGTCACCATCACGGCCAGGTGCGACATGACCAGGCGAGCCGCGCCCAGGCCCACCACCGGCCCGAGGCACGCCGCGACCACGGGGACCAGGGACAGGTTGTCCACCACGGCGTCCCAGGCCGGGTTGACCGGCACGTAGGCGTAGCCGGCCTCCAGGGTCATCTTCACGCTGCCGCCGCCGCTCGCCCCGTCCAGCAGCCGGACCACCGGCAGCCGCATCTCGCCCGCGTACTGCTCGGCGAAGACCTGCTTGGCGTGGATGGCGGCGTCGCCGGAGCCGCCGCGCACGGTGAAATCGTCGGCGCCCAGCAGCACCGGGCGCCCGTCGATCCGCGCGGTGCCGGCGACGAAGTTGGCGGGCAGCACCGAGGTCAGCCGGCCCTCGTCGTCGTAGCGGGCGAACCCGGTCAGCGCGCCGATCTCGGCGAAGCTGCCGGCATCGGCCAGCGCGTCGATGCGCTCGCGGACCGTGAGCCGGCCGGTGGCCCGCTGGCGGGCGACCTTGTCCGGGCCGCCCATGGCCGCGGCCAGGTTGCGCCGGCGACCGATCTCCTCGACCTCGGGTGCCCAGCCGGAGGCCTGGTCAGTGTCGGCCGGGCGATCCGCCGCCGCACCGAGTCCGTTACTCGTTCCGGTTCCCGTCAACGTCCACCTGTCCCAGCCGCCACGGAGGACCGGCCCGTCCGGCTTCCGCTGAGGGCCAGTCTGCTGCCGGCCGCCGATCGACACCAGCGTCAGGCGGGCGATGAGTTCCGGGCCCGGCGGCGGTCTCAACTGGCAGACCTCGGAAAGGAGCACGACCATGTTCGCGGATACCAGGGCCTTCAGCGGCTTCTCGGTCGACGACGTGGCGCGGGCGCAGGAGTTCTACGGCGGCACGCTCGGCCTGCGCACCTCGCCGGAGCACGGGATGCTGATCCTGCACCTGGCCGGCGACCGGGACACCCTGGTCTACCCCAAGGACAATCACGTCCCGGCCGCCTACACGATCCTCAACTTCCCGGTCGACGACATCGACCAGGCCGTGGCCGAGCTCACCGGTCGCGGCGTCAAGTTCGAGCGCTACGAGGGGACCGGCCAGGACGAGCAGGGGATCAGCCGCGGCGGCGGGCCGTACATCGCCTGGTTCACCGACCCGGCGGGCAACATCCTGTCCGTGCTCCAGCAGCGATAGGCCGGCCCGTTCCCGCAGCGCAGGCGCTCAGTACACTCGTGGACGTTTCGTACCGAACGCAGCGCTGATCCAGAGACGGTCAACTTGCGCGTGATTGCTCGCTGTCCCCGCTATCCGTCCGCGTGAAGGACCTCGCTCCCGCGCTGCGCATCCCCGGCTTCCGCCGGTGGTGGCTGGCCGTGCTGGCCATGGGCATCGGGTTGCAGATGCTCGAGGTGGCCGTCGGCTGGCAGGTCTACGCCCTGCACCGCAGCGCGCTGGACCTGGGCTGGATCGGGCTGGCCGAGTTCGTGCCGCTGTTCGTGCTCGCCCTGCCGGCCGGCCACCTGGCCGACCGGCTGCCCCGGCGGCTGGTGTTCGGGGCCGCGCTGGTCCTCGGCGCGGGCGTCGGGACCGGACTGGCCGCGGTCAGCGCCTCGGGCCAGACCTCGGTGGTGCCGTACCTGGGCCTGGCGGTGGGCTCGGGCGTGGTGACGGCGCTGGGCACCCCGGCGGCGCGGGCCATGGCCCCGACCCTGGTGCCCGCGGCGATGCTCCCGAACGCGATGACGCTGCGCACGGTGGCGTCGCAGACCGGGCAGGTGCTCGGCCCGGCGCTGGGCGGCGTGCTCTACGCCGGTCTCGCCGGTGCTGGTCTACCTGCTGGCCGCCGGGATGTGCCTGATCGCCGCGGGGTGCGTGGTCACCGTGCGCGCGCAGGCACCCGCGGCGCCGCCGGCCCGGCGGTAGCCAGCTCAGCCGACGCCAGCTCAGCCAACGCCAGCCCCGAGCCGCCCGGCCTGGAGCGGGTGCTGGAGGGGCTGCGCTTCGTGCGGCGGACGCCGATCCTGCTCGGGGCGATCCTGCTCGACCTGCTCGCCGTGCTGTTCGGCGGGGCGGTCGCGCTGCTGCCGGTGTTCGCCCGGTCGATCCTGCACGTCGGCCCGGCTGGACTGGGCGCGCTGCGGGCCGCTCCGGCGATCGGGGCGCTGGCCGCCGCGCTGGTGATCACCCGCTGGCCGATCGGCCGCCGGGCCTGCCGCACGCTGCTCACCGTGGTGGCGGTCTACGGCATCGCGATCATCGTGTTCGGGCTGTCCCGGATCTTCCTGCTCTCCGCGGTTGCCCTGGCCGTCAGCGGGTTCGCCGATCTGTTCAACATGAACATCAGGACGACGATCGTCGCGCTGGCCACCCCCGACCGGCTGCGCGGCCGGGTCGCGGCGGTGGAGATGGTGTTCGTCAGCGCCTCCAACCAGCTCGGCGCGTTCGAGTCGGGCCTGGCCGCGTTCCTGATCGGCGCGGTGCCCGCGGTCATCGGCGGCGGGGTGATCACGGTGCTGATCGCGGTGAGCTGGCGTCGCTTCTTCCCCGGCCTGGCCCGCGTCGACCGGTTCCACGACGTCATGCCCGCCGCGACCGGCCAGCCGCAGCCCGCCGGGGACTAAGATCCGGGGCCATAACAAAGGAGGCGGCATGGCAGAGTCCCGTGTCGAGTCGGTCCCCACTCCGGATGGAGCCTTCGGCCTGCCCCTGTGGCTGCCCCCGGCGGGTCGCGGACCCGGCCTCCTGCTGATCCAGGAGATCTACGGGGTCAGCGACTACATCCGGGCCGTGGCTGAGGACCTGGCCGGGCTCGGCTACGTGGTCGGGGCACCCGACCTGTTCTGGCGACTGACTCCCGGCTACCAGGCCGCGCACGACGACGCCGGCCTGAAGACCTCGCTGGAGATGGGCTCGCGGTTCGACTTCGAGCAGGGCGTGGCCGACGCCGGCACCGCCCTTGACCACCTGGCCGCGCTGCCCGAGGTGACCGGCGGCACCGGCGTGATCGGCTTCTGCCTGGGCGGCTCCATCGCCTACCTCCTCGCCGCCCGCCCCGACGCCGCCGCCCCGGCCGCCGTCGTCTCGTTCTACGGCTCGGCCGTGCCCGGCAGCCTCGAGGTCCTCGAGCTGATCAGCGTGCCGATCCAGTTCCACTTCGGCGGCTCCGACCCGTACATCACGCGCGACCAGGTGGCCCTGGTCGAGCAGGCCTCGGCCGGGCGCCCGAACGTGGAGATGCACGTCGAGGAGGACGCCGGGCACGCCTTCCACAACCGCAAGGCCCCGATGTTCCACCGGCCCGAGCCCGCGGCCAGGGCCTGGCAGCGCACCGAGGAATTCCTGCGCCGCCACCTGCCCGCCGGTGGGCGGGCCGCGCCGACCCGCTAGCGGGCGGCCTGGCGGGTCGACTTCTTCAGCGCCTCGGCCAGCGCGTCCAGCGCGGGCAGCGCGTCGTTCAGGGCCTGCTCCTGCTCGGACGTGAGCTGATCCACGCACTCCGACACGACCGCCGCGCGCTGGGACTTGACCCGCCGGTCGACATCCTGCCCGGCCGGGGTGGACACCACCGATGCGCTGCGCAGGTCCGCCGGGTCGGGGATCCGGCGGATCAGCTCCAGCTCCAGGAGGCGTCCGACCACGCGGGACAGCATGGTCGGGTTGAGGCCCTCGAGCTCGGCCAGCTCGGCCAGGCTCAGCGGCCCGCGGAACACGACCAGCCCGAGCACCGAGGCCTGCGACGGCGTCAGTCCCTCACCGGTCGAGGAGGCATTGAGCTGCCGGGCGAGCCGGCCGATGACCCCGCGCAGCCGGGTTACTCCGTCAGCGTCCATCTGGATGCTCCTTCACCGGTCGTTCGCCCGCCGGTCGGTTCGCCTACCAGGCGGCGGCAAAAGACTAGTTGCTTGCTGGCAAGCAGTGTAGTGTTCTGGGCATATGGCGACGGACCAGCATGTGGCCGGAGTTGCCCAGGAGCGGGAGCCGGCTAGCGGCGAAGCCCTCCCTGGCCGGTATGTCGTCTTCACGATTGTGTCCCTGGCGCTGATGATGGCGTCCGTCGATCAGACCATTGTCGCGACGGCACTGCCCTCCCTCCAACACGACCTGCACGCGCCGGTCAACTGGAGCACCTGGACGATCACGATCTACGCGCTGGGCCAGATCCTGGTCATGCCGCTGGCCGGGAAGCTGGGCGACCAGTACGGCCGCAAGAAGATCTTCCTCGGGGCCGCCGTCCTGTTCACCACGGCCTCGCTGTGCTGCGGCTTCGCCAACAGCATCTACATGCTGATCGTGCTGCGCGGGCTCCAGTCCATCGGCGGCGGCGCGTTCATGCCCACCGCCACCGGCATCGTCAGCCAGCAGTTCGGCCGGGACCGGGACCGGGCCGTCGGCCTGTTCTCCAGCGTGTTCCCGCTGGGCGGGATCATCGGCCCGGTACTCGGCGGGTTGTTCGTGACCTACTGGTCCTGGCGAGGCATCTTCCTGGTCAACGTGCCGCTCGGCATCATCCTGATCAGCGCGGGCGCGGTATTCATCCCGGCCAGCACCTGGCACCGCGACCAGCGGCTCGACGTGCGCGGCGTGGTCCTGCTCGGCGCGACCCTGCTGGCGGCCATGTTCGGCGTCGCGATCCTCGGCGACGGCAAATCCCCGGCCGATCCGGCGTTCCTGGTGCTGGAGTGCCTGGCCGTGGTCGGGGCTGGTGCTGTTCGCCCGGCACACGGCTCGCGTCGGCGGCGCCGTTCATCTCGGCCGAGTTCCTGGTCGGCCGCGGCTTCGGCGTGATGAACCTGATCAACTTCCTGTTCGGCGCGTCGGTGCTGGGCTTCGCGGCGCTGGTCCCGCTGTACGCCCAGCAGCGTTACGGGCTGCCCACGCTGGACGCCGGAACGCTGCTCACCGCCCGCGGCGTCGGGGTCATCGCCGCGCCGGGCTGGCCGTGGTGATGCTGCGCCGGACCGGGTATCGCTGGCCGATGCTGATCGGGTTCTCGCTCACCGCCGATCGGCCTGATCGGCATGGCGGTCAGCCCGCACGGGCTGTCGCCCTATACCTGGCTGTCGCTGGCCGCCGGCCTGACCGGCGTGGGCATGGGCGTCCCTACGCCGGCCTCGAACAACGCCACGCTCCAGCTCGCGCCCGATCAGAGCGCGGCGGTGGCCGGCCTGCGCGGCATGTTCCGGCAGTCGGGCGCGATCACCGCGCTCTCGCTGACCGCCGCGGTGCTGGCCCGCAGCGCCCATCCGAGCCTGGCCCAGGCCCACATCTTCGTGATCTTCGGGCTGATCATGATCGCCGTGCTCCCGCTGTTGCTGCTGGTGCCGGAGCACCGCGGCCGCTGGTAGCGGGCCGTCGGGGCGGCGTGAACACGCCCGCCCGCGCGGCGGCCACCGCGGCGGCGGCGGCCTGATCGGCGTCCCGCTCGGATACCGGCTCGCGGGTGACCAGCAGACGGTAGTACAGCGGCGCGGCCAGGGCGTGCATGAACTCCGCCGCGTCGGTGCCGCGCGGGATCTCCCCCCGGTCCGCCGCGCGGTCCACGATGACGCTGATGGCAGCCAGGCGGGTGGCCCAGAACTGGTCCATCAGCGCGCCGATCTCCGCTGACTCGGCCGCGCCCGCCAGCAGGCCCCGGGTGATCAACGCGCCCCTCGGGTCGCCCAGCACGGCCCCGACCGACCGGCTCAGTGCGCGCAGGTCGGACTCCACGTGGCCGGTATCCGGGATCTCGATGGCCCCTGCGGCGGCGCTGGCCAGGGCCTGGGCGACCAGCTCGGCCTTGCTGCCCCAGCGGCGGTAGACCGTCGTCTTGTGCACGCCCGCCCGGGCGGCGATCGACTCCACGCTGATCTCGGAGTAGGGCCGGGCCGACAGCTCGCCGATCGTCGAGGCGAACACCGCTGCCGCGGTGCGGGCGGTCCGGCCGCCTGGCCGGGCGGTTCCTGGCGCGCTCATCCGGTCATGTTAACGCAAAATCAAGTTGCGTTTACCGCCGGGCCCTGTCAGGCTCACTATCACAACACCAAGTTGCATCAAGAAACGAGGGCCGGTGACGCCGGCCCCCGGAAGGGATAGTGATGATGACCGCACCGGCTTCGAGCCCACGGCCGGGCTCCGCGACGCGATCGCTGACCGATGGCCCGGCCGAGCCTGGCCACCGGCGAGCGCGAGGCTGGCCCGCCCGGGTTCCGGCCTGGGCCGGCGTCGCCTACCTGGCGGCCTGGGTGGCCGGGCTGGCCGCATGGCCGGCCAACCTGGCCCTGAACGCCACCAGCGCCCAGGTCGCGGCGGCCCACCGGGCCCACGTGGCCGGGGCCGCGACCCAGTACCTGCTGGTCGAGGGGCTGGCCGGGCTGCTGCTCGGCGTGGTCCTCGCCGCCGGCCTGCTGGGCCGACACCGCGCTCAGGCCGTGGCCGGCCGCCGCACGGCGATCGGACTCGGCGCGCTGGCCGCGGCGACCTCCGTGGTGCAGTGCGGCGTGGGGCTGGCCGTGATCGCCGCCGCCACCGAGCATCGGATCGCGGCAGGCGGTGAGCTGTTCGCGCTGGTGAACCGGCTGGACGGGGTCAAGATGCTGGCCCTGGCCGGCGTGGGCGCCTGCTTCGTCGCGACCCGGAACCCGGCCGCGCGCCAGCCGCGCTGGCTCACGGTGACCGCGGTGGCCATGGCCATGTCCCTGGTCGCCTCGGGCGTGGCCTACGTCCTGCTGGCCAACCCGCTGGCCTGGACCGCGTTCGTCAGCGGCCCGCTCCTGCTGATCTGGGTCACCGGGACCGGCATCTGGCTGACGCGGAGGGCCTGAACTCCCGCCCGGCCCGTCAGTCGGCGGCCAGCCGGGCCGCCCTGGTCTCCAGGTAGCGCTTCTCGGGCGCGCTGGTCGTCCGGCGCGCGGCGGCCAGGTAGGCGGCATGGGCCGGGCCGGCCTGACCGGCCATCTCGAACAGGTGAGCGCGCACCGCGGGCAGGCGGTGATGGCGGGCCAGGCGCTCATCGTCATCGAGCGACTCCAGCAGGCGCAGCCCGGCGTCCGGGCCGCGGACCATGGCCAGCGCCACGGCCCGGTTGAGCGTGACCATGGGGTTAGGGGCGATGGACTCCAGCAGCGCGTAGAGGCCGAGGATCTGGGTCCAGTCCGTGGTCTCGGCGTCGGCCGCCTCGTCGTGGACCGCGGCGATGGCGGCCTGGAGCTGGTACTGGCCCAGCCGGGTGCGAGTGAGCGCATCGCTGACCAGCGCGACGCCCTCGTCGATGCAGGCCCGATCCCAGGTGCCGCGGTCCTGCTCGGCCAGCGGGATCAGCGCGCCGTCGGCGGCGGTGCGGCCGGGCCGCCGGGCCTCGGTCAGCAGCATGAGCGCCAGCAGGCCGGTGACCTCGCCGTCGTCGGGCAGCAGCCGGTGCAGCTCACGGGTGAGCCGGATGGCCTCGCCGGTCAGCTCGGCCCGGGTCAGCTCGGCCCCGGACGCGGCGGCGTAGCCCTCGTTGAAGATCAGGTAGAGCACGTGCAGGACGGCGGCCAGCCGCTGCGGCAGCTCCTCGGGCGGCGGCCTGGCGAACCGGGCCCCGGCCTGGTGCAGGCGCTGCTTGCCCCGGCTGATCCGCTGGGCCATCGTGGCCTCGGGGACGAGGAACGCCGCGGCGATCTGCGCGGTGGTCAGGCCGCCGACGCTGCGCAGGGTGAGCGCGATCTGCGAGGCCTGGGTCAGCATGGGGTGGCAGCACAGGAACAGCAGCAGCAGGCTGTCGTCCCGGTCGGCGGTGATCTCGCCGCCGGCTGCTGGACGTCGCCGGGGACTTCCAGGCTGGCCGCGCGCTCCTCGCGGCGGCGGCGGGCGCCCTCGCTGCGGAGCTGGTCGGTCAGCCGGCGGCTGGCCGCCGTGATCAGCCAGGCCCGCGGGTCGTCGGGGATGCCCTGGGCGGGCCACTGGGTGGCGGCGGCCAGCAGTGCCTCCTGGACCGCGTCCTCGCACCGGTCGAACACGCCGTAGCGGCGGGTCAGGGCACCCAGGACCGCCGGCGTGAGCGCGCGCAGCAGGTCCTCGATCGACCGGTCCGTGATCACATCTCGGCTCCGGCCTCGTGCAGCACCGGCCACACCTCGACGCCGCGGAACGAGGCGAACGGCATCCGGGCCGCGATCTCCAGCGCCCGCTGCTCGCTCTCCACGTCGAGCAGGTAGTAGCTGGCCAGGTGCTCCTTGGCCTCGGCGTACGGGCCGTCGGTCACCGCGGCCGCGCCCTCGCGGACCCGGACGACCTTGGCGCTCTCGGCGTCGGCCAGCCCGTAGGCGCCGAGCAGCTCGCCGGTCTCGAAGAACTCCTGGTTGAACGCGTCCTGCTCGGCGATTCCCGTGGTCTGTTCCTCGGAACTGAGCCCGGCCCAGGTCTCCTGGTTGGCATAGATCATGAGCAGGTACTTCATGTCGTCTCCCTCGCGCGGGGGCGGCCGCGACGGCCGCTGTGTATCCCGTGAATTCCGTGTATTCCTAGGTCGGAGCCACCGGGCGCACCTCGACACGCGGCGGGACCATTCTTCCCGGAGCTCAGGCGCGGATCTCGCCAGCGCACCGGTAGCCGCTGCGCAGCGCGCCCTCCATGTAGCCCTGGAAGTTGAGCGAGGTGTGCTCCCCGGCGAAGTGCAGGCCGCCGTGCCGGATGGGCTGGATGCCGTTGAACGCGGTGTACTGGCCGACCTTGAGGTAGGAGTAGGCGCCGCCGACGTGCGGATCGGCCGATGACCAGGTGTAATACGCCTTGCCGTTGAAGGCGGCCTTGACGCCAGGGAAGTTTGTTTCGAAGTCATCGATGAAATCGGCGGCCATCTCAGCCGGCGCGGGACCGAAGTAGGAGCGCAGGTGGTACCGGCGGCCGATGTCGGCCCCGACCTCGCCGCCGGGCAGCGCGATCAGGATGCCCGGCGTGCCGTGCTGGTCGAGCGTCGTCTCCCAGCCGCCCTGGACGATGCCGTCGGTGTACAGGTCGCCGGTCCAGCCGTCGGCGTTCCAGACCCGGCGCGAGCACTGGAGCTGGATCTTGGAGTTCGAGCCGAGCGGCTCGTGGCGGATGGCGCGCAGCTGCCGGGGCGGCAGGTCGATGCCGCGCAGCTCCACCTCGCGCAGCTTGGTGAACGGCAGCGCGAGCACGACCCGGTCGGCGTGCACCTCGCGGGTCCCGTGGCCGACGGCGAACGTGCACGTGTACCGGCCGTGGCCGCGCTCGCGCAGGGCGACGAGCCGGTGGCCCAGGTGGATGCTCCCGGCCGGCAGCCGCCGGACCAGGCCCGAGATGACCTGGTCGTTGCCGCCGCGGATGTGCCACTTCTCGTCCGTGCCGGACAGCTCCGGTGCGGACCGCGGCTGCAGGCCGCTGGCCGAGCTGTCGTAGAGGCCGAGCAGGTAGACCAGGTTCAGCGCGGACTGCTCGGCCACCGGCCCGCCGTACTCGTCCAGCAGCACGGAGACGCACAGTCGGCCGAAGTCCGAGTCCAGGCCGCCGCGGATGTGCTCCTCGATCCACCGGGTCGCCGGCTGATGGTCCCACCGCCGGCCCGCGGGGGTGTGCTGGTTGTACAGGGTCGGCCAGGGCGCCTGGCGGTTGGCCGCGTCGTGGAACAGCTTCCAGGCCCACTCGTGCCACTCGCGGTTCAGCGCGGCCTGGGACCAGAAGTGGCCGTGGAACCGCAGCCGCTCATCCTGGGGGTGGGTGTGCGGCGGGTAGCGGTTCACGTTGTCGAGGGTGAGTCCGAGGCTGGCCGCGAGCCTGCGCATGGCGGTGTGCTCGCTGGAGATGAACTCGCCGTGCTGCTCGGCGTACTGGTCGGCGTCGAAGAAGCCGCGCAGCGTGTAGACCCGGCCGCCGGGCCGGTCCGGGTTGTACTCGTAGATCTCGCTGCGGATGCGGTGCCGCCGCCAGAGCCGGTCGGCGCAGCCCAGCCCGGCCAGCCCCGACCCGATGATCACCACGCGGGGCTGGTGGCCGTCGGCGATCTCGGCTCGGGCTGGCTCGTGGCCCAGGACGGCGGGGACGGCCAGGCCCAGGGCCGCGGTCCCGGCGCCGGTCAGCGCGGCCCGCCGGGACACGGCGGCCTCGCGCAGGATGTCATCGGCTTCGTCGACTCCGCAGCCCGTGCGGCGGGCGTACGCCGACACGGCCCTGGCGCGAGCCAGCATCCGGGCGGCCGGGGAGGTCCTGGCGCTCATCCTGTCCGAATCTACATGCGCCCGGCCCCGCGCGGGAAGCGCCCGGCCGCCGCCGCTCACCCGGAACGACGTGGTTGTTACAGCCACGTCGCTCATACGACCTCGTTGCAACAACCACGTCGTGAGCGACGTCGACGGGGCGGGGGTGGTGGGTTAGGTGAGCTTGTTGTTGTAGATGCGCAGGTTCATGGTGGCCAGGTCGAGCAGCGGGGTGGGCACCCCCATCTCGGCGCCGCGCCGGGCCAGGTTCCCGAGCACCGACTCGACCTCGGCGGGCCGTCCCTCGGAGACGTCCCTGGACAGCGACGAGGTGACCGCCGACCCATCCTGGGTGACGGTCTGCCGGACCGGGGCCAGCCGGTCCGCGGGCACCGGGTAGCCCGCGGCGGCGGCGACCGCGCTGGCCTCGGCCAGGATGGCCGGGCCCAGGTCACGACCGCCGGGCACGGCGACGATGTCGCCCACGGTGCCGCGCATCAGGCCAGTCAGCGCGCCGATGGTGGCGATGAACACCCACTTGGCCCACATCTGAGCCACGATCTGGTCGCTGATGCTGGCCTCGAAGCCCGCGCCGCTGAGCTGGTCATAGGCCGCCTGCAGCCGCTCGCTGGGGCCGCCGTCCTGGGTGCCGATAGTCAGGCTGGCCGACAATCCCAGCTTGACGATGTCGCCGGCGTCGTTGAGCTGCGTGGCGATCAGGATTACGCCGCCGAGCACGGCCTGGTCGCCGAACCGCTTGCTGAGCACGGCCAGGTGGCCCATCCCGTTCAGGAACGGCACCACGGCGGTCTGCGGTCCGACGGCGGGGGCGAAGTCGGCCATGGCAGACTCCAGCGCGGTCGCCTTCACCGACAGCAGCACCACGTCGGCGAACCCGCTGAGCTGGTCGGCCATGACCAGGTGCGGTGTCACTACCCGGGCCTCGTCGGGCTCGGCGCCGGGCCCGACGATGCGCAGGCCCCGCTCGCGCAACTGTTCGGCCCGGCGGGGGCGGACCAGGAACGTGACGTCCCGCCCGGCCTGGGCCAGCCGCGCCCCGAAGTAGCCGCCCGTCGCGCCGGCCCCGACAACGAGGATCGTCATGGTCTCCGTGGCTCCTTCCCGGCTCGTTCCCGGCCTGAGTCCAGCAAACGAACCCCGACACTACGCCAGGCCCAATAGTTCAGTCAATGAACCATGATCTGATAGATCACTGTCTCATTATTTGATCTTCTGCAGTCAATAAATGAGACAGATAGCCAATCTCGTGGCATGCTGAAGGCTAGCTGGCGAGCGACCGGGAGGCGCAGTGACGGGTGGTCAGGCGGGCGGCGCGGAGGACCTGCTGGAGTGGGACGCCCAGACGTACGACTCCCTGCCGCTCCCGCACGTGCGGTGGGGCGCCGGGGTCATCGGGCAGCTGCGGCTGGACGGCGACGAGACGGTGGCCGACATCGGCTGCGGCACGGGCCGGGACGCCGCGCAGCTGCTCAGTCTGCTGCCGCGCGGCCGGGTGATGGCGGTGGACGGGTCCCAGCAGATGCTGGCCCAGCTCCGCACCCGGCTGGCCGGGGACCTGGACCGCGTCGACATCGTGTCCGCCGACCTGCGCGAGCCGCTGGTGCTGCCCCGGCAGGCGGACGCCGCGATCAGCGTGGCCACCCTGCACTGGCTGCCCGACCACCAGCTGGTGTTCACCGGGGTCGCGAACGCGCTGCGGCCCGGCGGCCGGTTCGTGGCCGAGGCGGGCGGGCCGGGCAACATCGCGAGCATCCAGGCCGTGCTGGACGAGCTGGGCGTCGACGACAGCGCCGGAACAGCGCAGTTCGCCGGGGCGGCGGAGACCCGGACCCGGCTGGAGGCGGCGGGCTTCACCCAGATCGACGTGCGGGTGGTGCCCGATCCAGTGCGACTGGAGCCGGGCGAGCAGATCCTGGCCTATCTGGCCACCGTGATCCTGGGCAAGGTGCTGCGCGAGCTGCCGCCGGGAGAACGGAAGTTGTTGGTGAGTGAAGTGGCCAGTCGCCTGGCTGAGCCGGTCATCGATTACGTCCGGCTCCAGATCAGCGCGGTCCGCCCGTAGCCGCGAGAACGGGCGCGAGCGGCGGGCTGGGCCCGCGCCCGCGGCGTCAGTGCTTGCGACCGATGCCGACCCAGCACGAGACCTCGTAGGAGCTGACGTCCAGGCCCGGCACGGGATGCCAGCGATGGGCCTGGACGACACCCGGCTCGACCAGCTCCAGGCCGTCCAGCAACCGGGTGACCTCGGCCTGGCTGCGGCGGGTCTGGGCGGTGCTGGAGGAGGCGTTGTAGCGGCGTGCGCCCTCGGCCACCACCTCGGCGTCCACGTCGCTGGCCGGGTGGGTGACCACGAGGTAGCTGCCGGAGGGCACCGCGTTCATGAGGCGGGCGGCGATGCCGTACGGGTCCTCCTCGTCGCTGATCAGGTGCAGCATCCCGATGAGCTGCACGGCGACGGGCTGGCTGAAGTCCAGCGTGCGCTGCGCGTGGTCGAGGATCTTGTCGGGCTCGCGGAGGTCGGCATCGACGTAATCGGTCGCGCCATCGCGGGTGCCGGTCAGCAGCGCGCGGGCGTAGGCCAGCACGATCGGGTCGTTGTCGGCGTAGACGATCCGGGCGTCCGGCGCGGCCTCCTGGGCGATCTCGTGGACGTTGGGGCTGGTGGGGATGCCGGTACCGATGTCCAGGAACTGCCGGATGCCGGCCTCCTCGGCCAGGTAGGCCACCGCTCGGTGCATGAACGCCCGGTTGGCCCGGATGTCGCGCACGACCGTCGGCCGGGCCGCCATCACCGCCTCGCCGGCCGCCCGGTCAGCGGCGAAGTTGTCCTTGCCGCCCAGCCAGTAGTCGTAGATCCGGGCCGGGTGGGCGACGCCCGTGTCGAACCGGGCGAGGTCGTCCGCTGCCTGACCAGGCTCGGCCTGGTCAGGCGAGATGCCTTCCGCGCTGTCAGCCGCCACGACGGTCCTCTTCGCTGAATCGGGACTTAATGCCTTCCCGTCAGCTTACTTTCGCCGGGGCGGCGCGGGCCTGGGCGGCGGGCCCGGGCGGCTCAGTCGCCGGGTGGCGGCAGCACCTCAGCCGCCACCCGGCCGGCCGGCAGGTCCAGGTCGCGGGCCAGGCCCCGGCCCACCCGGCGGACCAGGTCCGGGGACAGCAGGATGACCGCGGCCCCGACGATCAGCCAGCCGAGCAGGATGTACGGGAACAGGTTGTACGGCGCGGCGGGGGCCGGGTACACGTTGGCGTACAGCACGTAGGCGACCAGGATCACCGCGATCCCCGGCAGGACACCGCGCCAGCGCGGCACGCCGAGGCTGTTGTCCAGCACGGCACGGGTCGCGCCCGCGTTGACCAGGCCGTAGCCGACCAGGATGGCCAGCGTTCCCAGCGTGCCCAGGTACTGCCAGACCTCCAGGCCGGTGGCCCCGAGTGCCCGCAGGATGACCAGGCAGATCACGTTGACCACGATGACCAGCAGCACCGCCGGGCGCGGTGCCCCGGACCGCGCCGACACCCGGGCCAGCGGCGTGGATGGCGCACCGTCCCTGGCCACGCCGAAGATCAGCCGTGCCCCGGCCACCGCCGCCCCCAGGCCGGCGCCGAAGGCGCTGAACGCCGCGCCCAGCTCGATCAGGTCGCGCATCGCCGAGCCCACGTAGACCCCGGCCAGCTGGAACAGCGGGCCGCCCGACCCCGCGAACGCGGCCGACCCCGCCTTGGTCGCCCCGAAGCCCAGCGACTGCACGGCGATGCAGGCGATGTAGAAGACGGCCAGCGCCACCACCGACGAGCCGATGGCCCGCGGGATGGCCTTCTCCGGGTTCTGCGCCTCCTCGCCCAGCGCGCCCGCGCCCTCGAACCCGGCGAAAGCCAGGAAGCCGAATACCGAGCCCAGGATCAGCGCGTGCACGTTCACGCCCGCCGGCAGGGTGAAGATGCTCCCGGTCAGCGTGCCGCCGTTCAGGCCGTGGCCTTGGCCGACCTTGACCAGGATGATCACCATCAGCACCAGGATCAAGGCCACCGTCGTCGCCTCGATGTACAGCAGCGCGCGGGTGGAGCGCTTGATCAGCCCGGCCGCGAAGGCCCACAGGATCAGGGTGATCGGCAGCGCCAGCCAGATCCAGTCCGCGTTGTGCCACCAGCCGAGATCCTGCAGCACGCCGGCCAGGAAGTAGCCCGACGCCGCCGCCGAGGCCGGGACGAACACGAAGTACATCAGCGACATGGCCCAGCCGGAGAAGACCCCCAGCCGCGGGCCGAGCGAGGCGCCGACGAAGCCGTAGACCGACCCCGCGTGGTTGTACTTGCGGGTCAGCAGCATGTAGCCGTAGCCGATCAGGCAGCAGGTCACGCCCGCGAAGACAAACGAGAGGGCGGCGCCCCGGCCGACCAGCCCGGCCACGCCGGGTCCCGAGAACGACATGGCCAGCGCCGGGGACATGGCGCCGACCGACAGGCCGATCGCCTCCCAGACGTGCAGGTTGCGCTTCAGGCCATGAGTCCCGGCCTGGCTGTCGGACGTGGTGATGGACTGGTCAGACACCCAGGACCCCCTCACCAGCGCGGCCTGACTCCGGTCAGAAGTCAGCACACGCCGGTCGTTGGCCAATAATGCGACACTAGTTACGGTACGTGTGCATAGTTACCGGTGGCAATAGCGTGACGCCTGTTCCGGAGCGCCCGCGAGGCCAGGTCGAGCGAGGTGACGGCACAACGCGGAGGACAACGTGTCCATGGAAGTGACTTCCAGGAGGATCCACCGGTCTACCCGTTCCGGACGGACCCCATGGGCCCGGACGATGACGTCCCGACGTTCCGGGGATCGTCCGACTTCTCGGAGCGAGCGGCGCCCTGATCGCCTTCCGCAAGGAGACCGATGGGCATCACCAGGCGTCCAAGCTCCGGTTGCTGCCGGACGCCATAAATGCCCGAGGTCGACAATCACGCGGTTCGGCGCTGCGCCGGGCTGAGAGTCACGGTCAGGCGCAGCCCTAGCGCATCCGCCAGGCGCTCAAGCAGCGGCAGGGTCGGGGTGGTGCCGCCGGCCTCAAAGCGTGCGACACCCGGCTGCGTCATGCCCGCCCGCTCCGCCAGCTGTCGCTGAGACCAGCCAAGTTCCTCGCGCCGCAGCCGGACCACTTCGGCCAGTTCGAATCGCAGCCTGGTCTGCTCGTAGGCCTCGGCCGCCTCGGGGCGATCCATCCTGGCCGCCCGCGCTTCGGCTAGGGTCGCGCGACGCCGCGCCGGACCGCTCATCGCGACTCCTCCTCTTCGTCTTCTTCGGTTGTATGCCCCTCCTGCTGACAGCGAGCCATTGCTCGGATCGCCCGAGAGACCTCGGCGCTCTCGCGCATCCTGGTCTTCGCGAAAACGGTCAAGGCGATGATCCTCCGACCCGGCGCTATCCAGTAAGTGATCCGGATGCGCTCCCCGCCACAGTAGAAGCGCAGTTCCCGGAGCTTGCCGGCCAGCTGGCGAGTGTATGGCTCACCCAGGAGCGCACCGCGTTCTTCCAGCAGGTCCAAGTGGAATAACGCCTGCGCCCAGCGTTTGTCATCTAGGCCATCCAGCCATCCGGACACCTCGGGCTCAAGCTCGACCTGCCCCCAAAGAATACCATCGATGGTATCGCCAGGTTTGCTTCCGTGTCTATCTGGTGGCACCCGCACCTCCCGATTCCTTGCGGCTGATCGCTCTATCACTGTCTCCCGCAGTTCTGACATTTCGCCGGACGCGATAGGGCGATGAGGACGCATAGCTGGCGCAGAGGCCGGGTTGATCTGGGGCGATGTCGGGGCTGGCACTGTCGAGCTCATGATCCTGACATTTCTGGCGGCCTTGAGTGCTGCCCAATATTCGTCGACCGGCCCGGTGGCCCGAGCCTGCGCGGTGGGACCGAGATGATCGGGACCGGCGATAACAAGGTGGCCCGGCGGCGGGTCGCCCAGCGGGCTGAGCCCGTCACTCAGTTCTCGCGGCGGGGCCACCTGGCTCGGGGCCCGGCGGCGTCCGCGCGCTGGTACCGGCCCGCGCTGGCCGTACTGCTGCTGTTCACCGCGCTGCTGTACCTGTGGGATCTCAGCGCGTCCGGGAACGCGAACAGCTTCTACGCCGCCGCCGTCCAGGCCGGGTCGCTGAGCTGGAAGGCCTGGTTCTTCGGCGCGCTGGACAAGTCGAGCTTCATCACCGTGGATAAGCCGCCCGGCGCGCTGTGGGTGATGGGGCTGTCGGCCCGGTTGTTCGGCTACAGCAGCTGGAGCCTGCTGGTACCCCAGGCGCTGGAGGGAGTCGCGGCGGTGGGGCTGCTCGCCGCGGCGGTGCGCCGGGTGGCCGGCCCGGCCGCCGGCCTGCTCGCGGGCCTGGCGCTGGCGGTGGCCCCGGCGGCGGTGCTGATCTTCCGGTTTGACAACCCCGACGCGCTGCTGGTGCTGCTGCTCGTGCTGGCGGCCTACTGCGTGACCCGGGCGCTGGAGGCCGGGCGGACCCGGTGGCTGGTGGCGGCCGGAACCGCGGTGGGCTTCGCGTTCCTGACCAAGAGCGGCCAGGCGCTGCTCCCGGTTCCGGGCCTGGGCTTGGCCTACCTGGTCGCGGCGCCAGTGTCGCTGCGCCGGCGGGTGGCCCAGCTGGCCGCCGCACTGACGGCGATGGTGCTGGCCGCCGGGTGGTGGATCGCGGCGGTGGTGCTGTGGCCCGCCGCGGACCGGCCGTACATCGGCGGGAGCACCGACAACAACCCGCTGGAGCTGGCGTTCGGCTACAACGGCCTGGGCCGGCTGTTCGGCGGCGAGGGCAACGCGGGCGGCGGAGGCGGCCCCGCCGCAGCGGGCGGCGGGGCGGGCGGGAACACCGGGTTCGGCGGCGCGACCGGGCTGGCCCGGCTGTTCCGGGGCGAGTTCGGGCTGGAGATCTCCTGGCTGCTGCCCGCGGCGCTGCTGCTGCTCGGCATCGGCGTCTGGCTGACCTGGGGCCGGGCCCGCACCGACCGGGCCAGGGCGGCGCTCCTGGTGTGGGGCGG
The DNA here is from genome assembly GCA_963730265.1 of uncultured Actinomycetota bacterium. GTDB lineage: Bacteria > Actinomycetota > Actinomycetes > Streptosporangiales > Streptosporangiaceae > DASUBV01. The sequence goes on along the minus strand of CAVSRG010000008.1, from coordinate 301,764 downwards.
ATGGCTGCTGGTGACGGCGGTGACCTTCAGCTACATGAAGGGCACCATCCACCCGTACTACACCGTGGCGCTGGCCCCGGCCATCGCGGCGCTGGTGGGCATCGGCGGGAGGCTGCTCTGGGAGCGGCGGCGCGACCTGGGCCGGGCGGCGTACGCGGCCCTGGCCGTGGTCGTACTGGTGACCTGCGCGTGGGGCGTCGATCTGCTGCGGTCCCAGTCCTCGTTCCACCCGTCGGTGGCCGGCGTGGCGCTAGTGGTCGGCCTGCTCGCCGTGGCGGCTCTGGTGGTCGCGGCGGTACGGCTGCGGGCGCGTGGTCGGGTCGCGGTGGTGGCCGGGCTCGGGACGGTGCTGGCGCTGGCGGTGCCGGTCGGTGCCTGGGGGCTGGCCACGGCCGGGACGCCGCACAGTGGGAGCATTCCGACCGCCGTGGCCAGCAGCGGCTCAGCTGGCTTCGGAGCTGGCGGCCTACCGGGCGGCGCCGGTCGGCCCGGGGCGGCCGGTGAGGGCGGGCTTCGCGGCGGTGCACCGACGGGCACCGAGGCCGGTCGCTCACCCGGCGCGTCGGGCACGGGCCCGACCGGCACGCGGCCCACCGGTGGCGCACCTGACAGCGTGGCGCCGGCTGGCCTGAGCGGCTCGGGCGGTGCCGGCGCGGGCGGCGCGAGCAAGGCGCTGGTCGCCGCGCTCAAGAAGACCACCACCCGGTGGGCCGCGGCCGTGGACGGCTCACAGAGCGCCGCCAGCCTGGAACTGGCCAGCGGCGGCCAGGCCGTCATGGCCATCGGCGGCTTCACCGGCACCGACCCCGCGCCCACGCTGGCCCAGTTCAAGGCCTACGTCGCAGCCGGCGACATCACCTACTACATCGCCGGAGGCGGCATGGGCGGCGGACCTGGCCGGGGAAGCGGCAGCGCGAGCCAGATCACCAGCTGGGTCGAAGCGCACTTCAAGTCCGTCAAGATCGGCGGCCAGACCGTCTACGTCCTGCGCAAATAGATCGGGGTAGCCATGGGCGGCCGTCCGCCACTTACCCTGGGGCGGTGGATGCGAGCCGGGCTGAGGAGCGAGCCGCGCTCATCGCGCTGCTGCGAGCCGGAGCCCCGGCCCGCCCCTGGTCCGAGATCGCCGCTGATGTCGTCGAGGCCGGCAGTGCCCTGGCCGTCTGGCAGCGGCAGGTCCCCGCCGCACTCATGGCCCGGCCCGCGGAGCGCGACGCCCTGGCGGCCGCCGCCGGGCAGATCGGCCGCTGGGCCAAGCAGGGCTGGCGGCTGGCCACCATCCTCGACGCCGATTACCCGGCCCGGCTCCGCGAGATCCACCAGGCCCCGCCGGTCCTGTTCTCGCGGGGCACGCTCATCGCCGACGACCCCGCCGTCTCCGTCGTCGGCTCGCGTCAGGCCTCCCAACGCGGCCTGGACGTCGCGGCCGGCATCGCGCGCGAGCTCGCTGCCCGCCGCATCACCGTCGTCGCCGGCCTGGCCCGGGGCATCGACACCGCCGCCCACCGGGCCACCCTCGAAGCCGGTGGCCGCACCGTCGCCGTCATCGCGACCGGCATCGCCCGGGTGTATCCGCCCGAGAACGATGCCCTGCACGAGGAGATCGCCACCCGCGGCCTGCTGCTGTCCCAGTTCTGGCCCGAGGCGCCGCCCCAGCGGCACACCTTCCTGATGCGCAACGCCACCATGTCCGGCTACGGCCTGGCCACCGTCGTCGTGGAGGCCGGCGAGAAGAGCGGCGCCCGGGTTCAGGCCCGACTGGCCGTCGAGCACGGTCGCCCGGTGATCCTCACCGGCGCTGTCGTGGACCGCAACGACTGGGCCAAGGCCATGGTCGGCCGGCCCGGTGTGCACGTGGCCCGCGGCCTGCGCGACGTGACCAGCGCGGTCGAACGGCTCATCGCCGAGCGCGCCAGCGTCGACGCCGAGCTCCGGCGCCTCGCCTCCGCCCAGTAATGTCCGGCAGCGAGGTATTAGCCCGGCTGAGGGCGGTCCTGGTCTCGCGGGCCGGAGGCTACTTATACAACCCGGTCCGCGCTGCAGGCCGGACCTGCGTCGTGTGCGCGAGGCCCGTTTCCGGCCATGAGCGCTGCTACAAATGCCAGCAGCATCGCGGTCACGACGGGTTAGCCGACGCCACCGCCTTCCTGACCTACGCCGTCGCCGGGCAGCAATCCGGCTACGTCATGCGCGGGTACAAGGCACCGCAGCCGTTGCCCGAGCACCGCACCATCGTGACGCTGCTGCTGTACGCCGGGCTGGCCGGTCACGCCCGATGCGCCGCGGTGCTGGCCGGGTCCCCAGTGACCCACTGGGCAACCGTGCCATCGTTACCGGCCAAGTCCGGTGAGCATCCCTTTCACCGGCTCGTCGGCCGCCTGGCGCCGGGCGCGGAGGTGCGGCTTAGCGCGGCCGAGTGGACCGACTACGCCCGGGCCGCCAGCCCCGATCACTTCAGCGTCGAGGGACCGCTGCCCGCGGGCTCCCACGTGCTGCTGATGGACGACACCTGGGCCAGCGGCGGCCACGCCCAGTCGGCTGCGCTGGCGCTCCGGAGGGCGGGGGCAGGACGAGTGTCGTCGCTGGTGGCCGGGCGCTGGATCAACCGGGAGGACGGCCACAATGCCGCGTTCCTGCGCGACCTGGCCCAGCGTGACTATGAGCCGAGGCTTTGTCCCTGGACCGGTGGCGAATGTCCGCTGCCAGGCAGCTGACGGGGCTTCTGCCGCCGAAGGAACCCGCGGCTGGACTGCAGCGTCCAAGGGGTTAGTCCCTCAGGAGGCCGATCATGCGTACCCCAGTCAGGCTCGGCCTGGTTCTCGCGACCGCCGCTACCCTCGCCGCCTGCGGCAGCATCGCGGCGCCGACTGCCGCACCGCCGCATTCAGCGCACTCCGCCGAACCCCGGCTGGTCCGGTCTCGCCTCGGCCCGCCCGCCGGCAGCCCAGCCCGTGCCGCCGCCCTGGCCGGTCGGCTGCTGTCCCGGCTGCGGCTGCCGGCGGGTGCGCACCGGCTGCCGTCGGCGCCCGTGCCGCGGCCGCTGCGAGAGCCCGACATGTCCTGGGGCCGCGCCGCGAACCTGACGGACGCATACCGGCTGTTCTCACTGCCGCAGCCGATGGCCGCTGTCGCCGCCGACCTGGCTGCGGCCCGGCCGGCCGGCATGCGGCTGTCGGGCACGGGCGAAAACGGCGGCACCGCCCGCCCGCTGGACGGCGTCAGCTATACGCCGCGGGCGCTGCCCGTCGGTATCTGATGAGGCGCAACTGACGGTGACGGTGGCGCCATCCGCGGCCGGCGGATCGCTGGTGCGGGCTGACGCGCAGGTGTTCTGGATCCCAGCCCGCACCGCAGCCGAGTACATCGATCCGGCGCGCTATCACGCGCTCCAGATCTCCGTCACCGTCTACAACCCGCGGCTGCGCACGATACGTCGGGTCGTGACGTCTCAGCCCGCGATCAGGCGACTCGCCGATGCGCTCAACCGGTCGCCTGGCCTTGTCCGTTAAGACCCCGAGCTGCCCGATCGTGTTCGCGGTCTACCGGCTGGCCTTCGCGGCCTCCCGGCACAGCCGCCCCGCCGTCGTGGTCTCCGCCACCAGGTGGCCATGCGAAGGTGCCGGGATCAGCGTTGCCGGGCACGCGCAGCCAGCGGTGACGAACGCCGATGTCGTCGTGGCCACCGCGGACCGCCTGCTCGGCTTCACGCCCCGGCCCTGACTGCGGGCACGAATATTCTTCGCATGCCTCTGCGGAACTGTTTGCACAGGGGACCGCGGCGCGGTTCCGGACTCAATCCGTTTTCATCGGTAAACGACCAATATGTGTGAGCCTTTGGTCGGCTCGGCCAATCTTTTTAGTGGCATCCCTATAGGCGAGTCACTATGGTTGGCTTATCGACCGTGATGGTCGGGGGGAATGGCGCGAACATGATCGTTCTAGAGGGTCGTGCGCATGTCGCGGAACACCGGGGGACGGGGGAGTCGATGACGCATTTCCTGGATACGCTCCCGTTCGACTGGAGTCAGCCTGGCGCGCGCGAGCTGCGGGACCTCCTGGCTGGCAGCTACTACCGCACGGCTCAGGTCATCGAGCTGGTCCAGCAGGCTGGCATCGCGCCCGCGGCCATCGGCTGGGATCAGCCCATGCAGCAGGTCTGGCACGACGTCATTCAGCAGGCCCGCAACCAGGAAAAGCTGCGCTCGCTGCTCGAGCAGATCGCTGGTACGGGCGACGCGGCGGTCGCGATCCGGCTGCAGGAGCTGCTCGCGGCGGCGCCGGTGGTGGCCGCTCCGACAGGCCAGCCGGGGCCGGTGGCCTGGAAGGGCTTCGGCGACCGTGAAGAGCTGGAGCGCCGTATCTTCGACGAGTCGACGCTGCTGGACATCGCGTTCCTGCGGCGCGGGGTGGAGCTGTCGGCGGCCGTGGCCCGGCTGCTGGTCACGCTGCCGAGCGGCCAGTACTACGGCACGGCGTTCCGGATCGGCGAGGACTTGCTGCTGACCAACCATCACGTGCTGTTCGACGAGGACAGCGGGAAGCCGGCCTCGGAGGTGGTGGCGTGGTTCGGTTACGAGAACGATCTGGCTGGACAGCCGCTGGCCCACGAGACGGTGACGTGCCGTTCGGAGACTATCGAGGGTGACGCCGGGCGCGACTGGGCGGTGATCCGCGTGGGGACGCCAATGCCGGCCAGCGCGCCGGTGATTAGGCTCACGGGCGCGGGGCCGGTGCGGCCGGACGACCGGGTGTACATCATCCAGCACCCGAACGGCGGCACGAAGAAGATCGGCATGATCCACAACGTGGTCCGCTACGTCGACGACGACGTGATCCAGTACTGGACCGACACCGAGGCGGGCTCGTCCGGGTCACCGGTGTTCGACGAGGACTGGCAGCTCGTGGCGCTGCACCACCGCTGGGTCGAGCAGCAGAGCCAGGGCGCTACGGAATACCGCAATCAGGGTCAGCGCATCACCCGTGTGGCGGAGGGTCTGACCGCCGCGGGACTGCTGTGAGGTACCCGTGGGCATCCTGGACCAGACCTACTTCAGCCCCGCCGACCAGGACGGGCAGGAACTGCTCGCCGCCGTGCTGGACCTCTACTATCAGGCCGAGCGGGCCAGGACGCTGGTACAGATAGCCGGCCTGCGGCCGGCTTTGTTCGCCTGGAACACGCCCATGGAGGACGTCTGGCCGCACATCCTCGAGCGCGCGGCGGCCGCCCACGCCATGTCGCGCCTGCTCAAGGCGATCCGGGACGACCCGGGGAGCGCGGCTTACCCAGTCTTCGCGCGCCTGCTGGCCGCGACGGCGGCCGAGCCGACCGATCCGTTCCTGGCCTGCCTGCTGGGGACCGGCGGCCGGCGTGCCTTCATCGACCGGACCACGCTGCGCCAGTGTGTCCGGGAGCTCGCCGACCCGGCCGGCCCGCGGGTCCTGATCGTCACCGGTCCGCCGCTGTCCGGGAAGAGCTACTCCTGGTACTTGATCAACCACGTCCGCCGGCAGGGCGGATTCGTGCCCCACCCGGTGGACCTGTCTCAGTGGTCGGGGCGGCCGGCCGGCCCGGCTGACGTCATGAGGCTGATCACAAACGCGCTGTGCTGGGAAATGCAGCCGACGGATGGCACAGCCATGGAGGATGCCCAGGCCCGAACCCTGCTGTCCTGGTTCAGCGGCAAGATGGCCGCCGAGCGCGACCGGCACTGGCTGATCTTCGACGGCCTCCAGGGTCCCACAATGACCGACGCGGCACTGCGGCTGGTGGACGGCATCGCGACCGCGGCCGAGTCGGAGAAGGCCGGCGAGCTGCGGGTGGTGCTCATCGAGTACAGTCGCACGCTGCCACAGGAGGTCGATCCTTACGCGCTGCGTGAGCACATCAGCCAGGTCGGCGTGGCCGAGCTGCGGGCGTTCTTCCGGGCCGCCGCCCGTGATGTCGGCCAGGAGCTGGACAGTGCCGGGCTGGACCTCCTAGTTGAGGAGATTCTTGGTCCGCAGCCGCATCCAGCGGTGATCTCCCTGGCCGATGTGTCGGCCCGGGCCGGGATCCTGGCGCGGGCCTTCTTCCATAACGGGGCCGACCATGGCTGAGCTGGTGCAGGTGCCAGCCGGTGACGTGGCGCTGCGGCTGCGACGGCTGCGCGAGGCGGGAGTGGCGCCGCCGCGCGAAGAGGCGGACGAGGCGCGCTGGGCTTACCGGGAGGCGGCCGCCCTGCTCAGCTTCTTCGACGCCGGGACACTGCGACCCAGTCACCGGGCGCCAAGCGAGACTGCTCTGCGGGAGCTGGTGACGAGGGACTGCGAGCGGGTCGCGACCACGGCCGGACCGCGGTGGCGGCTGGCCGCCGGGGTGCGCCGCCAGACGCTCGGCCGCCTCGGTCGGCCGCAGCGGATGCTCGATGCGCTGGCCGCGGTTCCGGCCGACCCGCAAGACCTGGGCCGGGCTATGGCGCAGGCCTACCTGACCGGCACCGCCCCGCCGGTGGAGGAGCAGACGGTCGACCAGCTGCACGGCTCTTTGCTGGTGATCGAGTGGCTGGCCCCGCTGGGCCTGAGCCTGAGCCTGCCCGACGCCGGGAGCGTCCGCGGCCGCGTCGCCCTGGCCACCCTGATGGAGCCGCTGCGCGCGCTCGTGGGGGATCATTTCGTCGGCCGGCAGGCCGAGCTGGACCGCCTGAACAAGTACGTCGGCGTGCCGCCCGGAGGCTCGGTGCGGCGGCGGGCCTGGCGGATAGCGAACGTGCTCCGGTTCTCGGAGAAGCCGCCGATGGTCATTCACGGGCCCGGCGGCATGGGAAAGTCGACGCTGGTCGCCCGTTTCGTGCTGGAGCAGGCCGACCTGGGCCTGGACCGGCGCTTCCCGTTCGCCTACCTGTCGTTCGACCGCGCGGATCTGGACCCGCGGCAGCCGCTCACGCTGCTGGCCGAGGCCATCCGCCAGTTCGCGGCGATCTATCCGTGGGCCGAGTCGGAGGCGTTCAGCCTGGAGGCGTCGACGCGGGCGACGATGACCTCGCGGTCCGCAGCGGAGCAGGAGCGGGGGCGGTCCTCGCGCTCCCTAGCTCCGTCGATCTCCCTGTGGGGCTCGGACGAGCTGGACATCCTGGCTCGCTTCGGTCAGCTGGTGCAGGGTGTGATCGCCAGCGGCGAGCCGTTGCTGTGGGTGCTTGACGCCTTCGAGCAGGCGCAGCGGCACGGAGATCATGCCGTCGACCGCGTGTGGGGATTCCTCAACGACCTCCAGGCGGTGTTCCCCCGCCTGCGGGTCGTTTTCGCGGGGCGGGCGCCCCTCGCAGGCAAGGTGACCGACGAGCTGCCGCTGCACGGCTTCGACCGCAAGCTGGCTGTTGCGTTCCTCCGTGCTCAGCTGCCGGACCTGCCCGTCCGCGATCGATTCCTGGGCACTGTGGCCCGGCAGCTCGACGCCAACCCGCTGAGCCTGAAGCTGGCCGCCGAGTTGCTGCGCCGCGAGGGGACGGACGGGCTGAACGACCAAGTCTTCTTCCAGCTGCGCGCCGAGGAGGTGCAGGGGGTGCTCTACCGGCGCATCCTGGACCATCTCGACGACCCGGATCTGCGCCGGATTGCTAACCCCGGGCTGGTGGTGCGGCGCCTCACCGCAGACGTGATCGCGCAGGTACTTGCGGTCCCGTGCGGGCTGGGCCCGGTCGGGCCGGACCGAGCCAGGGAACTGCTGGCCCGGCTCAGGCAGGAGGCCTCCCTGGTGGAGCCGGTAGACGCGGACACCCTCGCGCACCGGCCCGACGTACGGCGCGAGATGCTGCCCCTGCTCCGGCGGGATCACCCCGACGTCGTGCGGAGCATCCATCGGCGGGCCATCAGCTATTACCGCGACCAGGATGGGCCGGTGGCCAAGGCCGAGGAGCTGTACCACCGGCTGGCCCTGGGCCAGTCCGCCGCGACGATAGACAAGTACTGGCAGGATGCGGCGGGGGCCACGCTCGAGCGGGCGCTGGACGAGCTGCCCGCGGTGGGCCGGGTCTACCTGGCGGAGCGGCTGGGCTTCCCGGCCGATCCCGAGGCCCTGGCCGAGGCAGACGAGGCGACCTGGATCCGGCAGGCGGCCCGCACCGCACGGGAGCTGCTTGACGCCGGGCAGCCTCAGGAGGCCCTGGTGCTGATCCGGGATCGGCCGGGGCGGGCGGTCCGGTCGGCGCTGCTAGCGCTGGAGGTCGAGGCGCTGGCCGCCCTGGGCCAGCCGGACGAGGCCCTGAAGGCGGCGGAGTCGGGCTTGACCCCGGCGGCCGAGGACAACCAGTCGGCCATCTACGTGGAAGTCGCGCTGCTGGCCTCGCGCCTGGCCGAGGACGCCGGGCAGTTCGACGTGGCACTCAAGCTGGCTGAACGCGCGGGCCAAGCGGCCCGCGCGACTCGCGACCACATCGGCGCGGTCTCGGCCGACGTGGCCCGGCTGCGACTGTATCGCCGGTCGAGCTCGCCGCCGGCCGACGGCGCTGACCTGGAGGACCAGTTGCGGGAGCAGGTCATCGAGGAGTGTCGCGAGCTGACCAGGGCCGAACGGTCACGCAATCCGTCGCTGCTGCGCGACGCGGCCGCCGAGGTGGGGTTCGACCTGCCCGAGCTGATCGCGGACGCGGCCCGGGTCGGGGGTCTCGACATCGAGGGCGCCGCGGGACGGATCCTGGACGACCTTCTGCCGAGCGAGCAGATCAGCAGCTTCGCCTCGTTCGCGCAGGATGCGACGCCTGCCGGGACGCAGAGCCTGCGCCAGGCGCTGGGCGGCCAGACGGTGGCCGAGCAGGGACGCCAGGTGTCGGACTTCCTGAACCATGAGGGAGCTGACCGCCCGATCTGGAACGACGCGCTGGTTCAGGCCTACCGCGACGAGGTGGACAAGCCCTCTTTCTGACCTTGGCCCGGTGAGCGGCTGAGACCGACGACGTAGGCGGAGGACGCACGTGAACGCACTGAGAAACATCGTCGCTCCGATCGCGGCGGTCGTAGTGACGGCGGTCTACGTCGTCTTCGTCGCTATTCTCTGGGGTCAGGTCGGGAACTCTGAGACCGACTGGGGGCGCAAGCTGCTGCTGTTCAGCGGTGTCCAGGCGGTGGCGTTCTCCGGCGTGGGCTGGCTGTTCGGCAAGGAGGTCAACAAGGGCGCGGTCAACGCCGCGGCCGACGCGACCGGGAAGGCGACCGAGGCGGCGCGGGCGCATGGCGTGGCCCAGGGCCGGGGCGAGGCCCTGGCCCTGGCGGTGCGGCACGCGGCCCCCGGTGCCGCGCGCGCGGGCGGAGGGGGCCTGGAGGCGGCGCCGGCGGGCGGCGGCGCGCCCGGAACGGTCGGCCTGCGGGATCTCGCGGACCAGCTGTTCCCCGACGCCTAAGTTAGTGTCGGCGAATGCCGATGGTGGCCATCGCAGACCACCTACTCGACTTCACGTCCCGGCTCTGGCCATCGCGGCAAACCAGGCGGCGATCGAGCGCTTGTAGTCGGCGGGCATCGCCAGCGGCTCTACCTCTGCGGCGGCGAACAAGCCGACCCGCTTGTGCTCGTTGCTGACGACCGGTGGCTCGGTGCTCAGCACCGGGCAACCGTAGGTGACGATGACGACGTCCTGGCCCTCGCGGATGTGGTACTGCCAGCAGTCCAGCAGCGGCCCGGCCGTGACCTGCCAGCCGGTCTCCTCACCGATCTCGCGGACGACGCAGTCGGCCGGATCCTCGCCCAGCTCCAGCTTGCCGCCGGGCAGTTCCCACTCGTCCCGCTCGTTCTGCAGGAGCAGGACCATTCCGTGCTGGGCGGCAACGCCCTTGACCGACACCGGGAATCTGTGGGCCGGGGTATATGACGGTTCCACGTGCTGCTGTGGTCCTTACGGGTCGAAGGCCTTGCGGTGACCATGGTAGGAGTCGGAGCGAGCCGATGGAGGGCGCGCCGGGGCGGCCGAATCCGCTGCTAGACCAGCGACCTGAGCAGCGCGCGGGTTTCGGGGTCCGTGGAGTAGATAACCGTGCCGATCATTCCGCGCGTCAGCAAGACCTTGTACACGTTGCGGACCAGCCGCCCGAACTCGTGGTCGCTCACCTTCTTGAGACTGCGCAGGTCCGGATCCCGGCTGGCGTCACGCCGGGCGATCCAGCCGCCGTCCCGCCAGACCAGGTCGGGTCCCATGATGACGCCGTTCCAGTCGTACTCGAAGCCCTGCGCCGTGTAGACGCAACCGACCTGCCCGAAGCCTGCCGGGTCGGTGGCCCACAACGCCGACGGCGGCGCCCCGCCAACCGAGCGCTCGCTGCGTAGATTCCACGGCCGCGCCCAGTCGCCGATGACTACATCGGGCACCAGGGATCCGTCCGGACGAGGCGGGCTCCACGGCCAGCAGAATCCGGCCGCCATGCGCGCCCCGTATCCCTGATCGAGCTTGGACCGCAGCAGGTGCTCCAGCTCCTGAGGTGTGTCGGCCACCTGGACGGCGAACGCCGGGTCGCCGTCCCACGGCGTCGGTCCGCCGGGCGCGAGTCCTAGCAGACGGCGCACCCATTGCATATAGGCCTCACTGCCACCGCAGCGGAACTGATCGTCCAGAGAGATCTTGCGGATGGCCAGGCCGAGCTTGCGGGCGTGCCCCTCGATGTCCTCGACCGTGCCCAGCTCACCAGGCCGCACGACCTGATGTTCGTCCAGCAGGAAGACCGGAACTCGGGCCGCAGAGATCAGCTCGTCCACCTGCGGCCGGCCGGTGCGCAGCGAGGCCGGGGTAAACCTGCTGGCCGACGACTCCCTGATCCGGTGGGCCTCGTCGGCGATGAGGACTTCCAGACCGTTCCGCTCGGCAGCGATGAAGTCGTTGAAGTATCTGAACAGCCGCTGCGTCCGGCCCGAGCCCTTCCCGGCGACCTTGCGCAGGGTCTGCGTGAAGGAGCGGGAGCCGGTTGCGTGCACGGCCGTCCGCCCGCGACGAGCGAGCTCGCCCAGCAACGACAGCGCGATCACGCTCTTGCCGGTGCCGGGACCCCCGGTGATTATCACGACGGTCTTCACGTCACCCGCTCGAGCCGCCTCGGTTGCGTGCAGGACGAGGTTGTACGCCACCCGCTGCTCGTCTAGCAGCACGAACTGCTCACGGTCACGGATCTCCTCGGCGGCCAGGGCGAGCAACTGCTTGCTCGGCGCGACGCGGGCGCTGAGGAACTCATCCGCGTACCGAGCTCCTGCTGCCTCGGCCGACAACCGAGACCGCAGGAAGTCCATGAAGTCAGCCCGCCGCTCGCCCGTGAACAGCCGCGCCTGGCTGGTGTCGGGAAGCCGACGCAGGGCCGCCACACCGTACTCGGTGGCGTTGTGGAGGTAGGCCACCCCACACACCACCTGACCGTCATGGCTGAGCGCTGGGAGGAAATCGACGATGTGCTCACAGTACGAACGGACCTGCTCCAGAGGATGAAGTCTCGGCTCCTGTCCCAGTCCGTCGATCACGACCAGGCCAGGCTCGTCTTCGTAGAGCTCGGCACCGCTCCACTGCTTGAGCTCGATAACGACATACGACGCCTCACCGGTTACCGGGTGGCGGCCGGCCAGGACCGCGTCGACGCGACGGCTGCACAGCGGGAGCCGGTGCTCGAGCAGCACCTCGACGTTGTCCAGCCCGGCCTCGACAAGGTCCCGCGCGAGAACCGGAATGCTGCGTTCCCAAGAGCGGGCCTCGGCGGGTGAAGGCCGGGCCTGGTACTCGCGCAGCATCTCGGCGAACATCAGCTCCGCCACGCTGCCTTTGCTGGCCAGCTCGGCCAGGCCCGCGGCCGACCGCCGGATCAACGTCAAGAACGGACTCCCGCACAGCACGCGAAGATCGCGCGGGTGGGAGCATGTCCGCGCCTTTACGTGCAGGCTGCGGAAGCCCGTCGGGCCGCTGTATTACAGGCCACCTTAGCGGTTGCTGCGAGATGACTTTGGTGGTCTAACTCCCGGGCATGAATACGTCACGCCTTTATGAAGTCGACGAGATCAGCCTCGAATTGCCGCGGGTGCGTGACGACCAGCCCGTGCGGCGCGTTCTCGTAGAGCCTGAACTCCGCGGTCGGCATCAGCTCCGCCGTCCTGGCCCCGGTGAGCTCCACGGGAGCCGAGGCGTCCCGGTCTCCGTGAATGATCAGCGTCCGCAGTTCCAGCCGTGCCAGCTCGGCCCGGAAGTCGGTGGTGAAGACCGACTCGCTGCAGCCCAGGAGGGCCAGCAGCGAGGTCTGCTCCATATCCCTGATGCCCCGGGCCAGCTGCTCCGGCGACACCGAGCAGCCGGGCAGGCCGGCCCCGGCGAACGGCGGCGCGTTCTCGGCGATCCAGTGCGGCCAGTCGGTGCGCCACTGCTCCCAGAGCGACTCGAAGACGGCCTTGTCGACGCCGACCGGATTGTCGGCCGTCTGCATCAGGAACGGCAGGGTGGCGCTGGCGAGCACCAGGCGGGAGACCCGGTCGCGTCCGTGCCTGGTGAGGTACCGGACGGCCTCGCCGCCGCCGAGAGAGTGGCCCACGAGCGTGACGTCCTGCAGGTCAAGACCCGTCAGGAGCCGGTCTACGTCGTCGGCCAGGGTGTCGTAGTCAAAGCCGCGGCCGGGGTCGTCGGACCGGCCGTGGCCGCGCCGGTCGAGCGCGACGCAGCGCAGGCCCCGGCCGGTGAGCCGGGCCGTCAGCGGTTGCCACATCTGGCCGCTGAGGCCCTGGCTGGCCAGGAGCACGACCGGCTGTCCGTCGCCGTGGTCGCGGTAGTAGAGATCTGTTACTCGTGATGCGCTGAGGTACGGCACTGAACACTCACCTTCTCGTCGTGACGGGCAAGGTCCACGATGCTGCGAGCGGGCGGGCCGCGGCGATTACGCGTTTGGTAATGGCGGCCGTCGGGGTCAGAGGCCCAGCAGGGCGAGCCGGGTGGGCTCGTCGGCCGGGTAGAAGGACTCGATGACGACTTCGGACAGGGCGGCATCGAGCGGCGCGCCGAACGAGGTGGTGGTGTTCAGGAAGCGCAGCAAGCCGTGCGGGCCCCGGTACTCCAGCGGCAGCACGACGCGCTCGCCGGACTCGCCGGCCGCGCTGGGCGGGTCGGATGGCCCGGCCGGCCCGGTGACGCCCGGGTAGGCGGCCAGCTCGTCGTACAGCGCGGCCAGCGCGGGGTCGGCGGTCTGGCTGATGCGGCGGCGCAGGTGGCGCAGCATGTGCTGGCTCCACTCGGCCAGGTTGGCGATGCGCGGGGCCATGCCCTGGGGATGCAGGGTCAGCCGCAGGGCATTGACTGGCTCGGTCAGCAGGAAGGGCGCGACGCCGTCGATGAACAGCCGCGCGCCGTCGTTGGCCAGCAGCCGGTTCCACCGGCTGTCCATGACCAGGGCCGGGTACGGCTCGTGCGCGGCCAGCAGGCGCTCGATGGACTCGCGGACGGGTCGCATGGCGGGGTCGTCGAGCGCGGCGTCCCCGTAGACGGGGGCGAACCCGGCTGCGAGCAGGAGCTCGTTGCGGTCCCGCAGCGGGACGTCGAGCTGCTCGGCCAGGAACAGGATGATCTGCCGGCTCGGCAGGCCCCGGCCGGTCTCCAGGAAGCTGAGATGCCGGGTCGAGACGCCGGTGGCGGCGGACAGGTCGAGCTGGCTCAGCCGGCGGGTGACCCGCCAGCTCCGCAGGAGGTCCCCGAAACCAGGCCGAGTCTGTAGCGCGCCGCTCACCCACCCGAATCTAGCCGGACGCGAGCATGACCACGGGTCCCCGCCTGCCGGATCCGCCGGTCAGCGGGCGCGAGCGGCAACGGCTCGCCGGGTCTCCTCCATGACCAGGTCCCAGTTGACCGCGGCGGCGGCGGTCAGCCCCTGGGCCGCGGCCGTGATGACCTGGGCCTGGAGGTCGGTCACGTTCCCGGCCACCCAGACGCCGGGCACCGCGGTCAGGCCGGTCGGGTCGGATTCGATGAACTCGCCCGCCTCCGCGCCGAGCGGATGCGGGCCGGACCGCAGGCCTAGGCCGCTCAGCACCGCCGAGCGCGCCACCATCCGCGGTCCGGCCACGAGCACGGAACGAGCGATATAACAGCCGTCGTTCAGGCGCACTCCGGTCAGCCGCCCGCCGGCCGTCTCCAGCCGGTCTACCCGACCAGTCACGACACGGATGTCGCGGGCCGCGAGCTGCCCGGACTGCTCGGGCGTGAGCGGGGGCGCGCTGTGGGTGAACAGCACCAGGTCGTCCGTCCACTGCCGGAACAGCAGCGCCTGGTGCACGGCCAGCGGCCCGCTGCCCAGAACGCCGATGGCCTGGTCCGCGACCTCCCAGCCGTGGCAGTACGGGCAGTGCACCACGTCGCGGCCCCACAGCTCGCGCAGCCCGGACACCTCCGGCAGCTCGTCGGTCAGCCCGGTGGTCACGATCAGCCGCCGGGCCAGGACCGTTTCCCCGTCCCCGGTGGTGACCTCGAAGCCATCGTCGGCCCGCCGGGCCGCCGTGGCCTCGGCTCGCAAGATCAGGGCGCCGTACTGCTCGGCCTCCTTGCGGCCGGCCGTCAGCAGCTCGGCCGGGGACATGCCGTCGCGGGTCAGGTAGTTGTGCACGCCGTCGGCGGGGGCGTTGCGCGGCGAGTCGTCGTCCAGCACGATCACCGTCCGGCGAGCCCGGCCGAGCGCCACCGCGGCGCTCAGCCCGGCCGCGCCGCCGCCGATCACCGCGACATCGACGCGCCGGCCGGCATGCTCACTCATGGTTGTGGTTTCCATTGTCATCATGACCTCCTGGCCAGCAGGATGCCCAGGCCGCAGCCGGACGGCAAGGAAGCTTGCCGAGATGGCAAACTAGACCGTATGGATGATGAACTGGGCAGCGTGCTGGCCACGGTCGGCCCGCGGCTGCGGGCGCTCCGGCAGCAGCGCGACATCACGCTGGCCGCGCTAGCCGAGTCGACCGGGATCTCGGTGAGCACGCTGTCGCGGCTGGAGAGCGGCCAGCGGCGGCCGACCCTGGAGCTGCTACTGCCGCTGGCCCGCGCCTACGGCGTGCAGCTCGACGACCTGGTCGACGGCCCGCAGACCGGCGATCCCCGGGTGCACCTGCGCCCGGTCACCTGGCACGGCCAGACGGTGATCCCGCTCACCCGGCGGGCGGGCGGGGTGCAGGCGTTCAAGCTGCTGATCCCCAACCGGGGAGAGGAGCCCGACCTGAAGACCCATGAGGGCTACGACTGGCTCTACATCCTGGACGGCCGGCTCCGGCTGGTGCTCGGCGACCGGGACATCATCCTGAAGCCGGGCGAGGCGGCCGAGTTCGACACCCGGGTCCCGCACTGGTTCAGCAGCGCCGGCGATGAGCCGGTTGAGCTGCTGAGTCTGTTCGGTCCCCAGGGCGAGCGGGCCCACCTCCGGGCCCGGTCGGCCTGAGCGCGCTGGCTGGACGCTCGCGCCTGGCGGCGGCCGGTGGGCACTATCGCAAGGCGTCTGCTTCAACGGTCTGCCTGACCGTGCCTAGTGCTGCGCGCAGGCTTCCGAGGTCGGCGGAGCCCAGGGCCAGCCGGATCGCCTGCGGTACCGGCGTGGAGATGGCGAAGGGCTCGGCGGTGGACACCGAGATGTGCCGGCGCGCGAGCGACGCGGCTATCCGGTCCGCGCGAGCGTCCTCGGGCAGCGGGAGCCACGCGAAGTACGAGCACGGATGGCCGATCAGGGTGAGGCCGGCGAGGGCGTCGCGGGCGAGTGCCTGCCGGGCCCTGGCGTCGTCTCGCTTGCTGGCTTCCAGGCGGCTGACGGTGCCGTCTTCGAGCCAGCGGCAGGCGATCGCCGTGGTGATCGCGGGGGTGTTCCAGGTGGTGGCGCGGATCGCCCGCCCGATGAGCGGCACGAGGGCCGCCGGCGCCGCGACGAAGCCGACCCGCAGGCCGGTGGCGACGCTCTTCGACAGCCCGGAGACGTAGACGGTGGTTTCCGGGGCGAGCGCTGCGAGCGGGGGCGGCGGCTGCTCGGCGAGGTAGGCGTAGGCGGCGTCCTCGATGATGAGAAGGCCGTGCTGACGCGCGATCTCGACGGTCCGCTTCCGCGTGGCGGCGTCCGTCACCCAGCCGAGTGGGTTGTGCAGGGTGGGCATGGCGTACAGGGCCCGGATCCGGCGCTGGCCGCACAGCCGCTCGAGTACGTCGAGATCGGGCCCGTCGGGCGTTGCTGGCAGCGGCATCAGCTCCAGCTGGAGTGCGCCGGCGAGCACCTTGAAGCCGGAATAGGTGAGCGCGTCGACCGCGACCACGTCGCCCGGTCCCAGCGTGGCCATGATCGTTACCGCCAGTCCGTGCTGGGCGCCGCTGACGATCAGGACCCGCTCGGCGTCAACGTTCAGTCCGCGCTGCCGCAGGTGCCGGGCGACGGTGGCTCGGTCGCGCGCGCGGCCGCTGTGCGGCTGGTAGCGCAGGAGGGCGTCCAGGTCGCCGGACGTGGCGAGGTCCCGCAAGGCGTGGCGCAGCAGGTCGGCCTGACCGGGGAGCGAGGGGTAGTTGAAGCTGAGATCGATGGTGCCCGCCGCTGCCGCCTGCTGGTCGATGCCGTGCCCGGGCGGCAGGCTGAGGTCGCGGACGAACGTGCCCCGGCCTTGCTCACCGCTTACCAGCCCCATGGCCTCGAGCTCGGCGTATACGCGCGACGCGGTCGCCAGCGCTAGGCCTTCGCGCGCCGCCAGCTGACGATGGGTCGGCAGCCGGGTCCCCGCTGACAGGCGACCCGCTCGGATGCCCGCCGCGAGGGCGTCCACCACGCCCTTGTACCGAGAAACCGCCACGTGCCGATTGTATGCAGGACAATTTTTTGACTGTCCTAAATCGGCTCCTTACCGTGAGTCCCACACCAGAGAAAGGGACCCGGCGTGCACATCGCGATCCTCACCTTCGAGGGCTATAACGAACTCGACTCGCTCATCGCGCTCGGCGTGCTCAACCGGGTCAGGAAGGATGACTGGCGGGTGTCGATCGCCACGCCGGCGCCGAAGGTCCGGTCGATGAACGGCGTGGTGATCGAGTCGATGGCCAGCCTGGAGGAGGCCTGCGCCGCCGACGCGGTCATCGTGGGCAGCGGCACGATGACCCGCGAGGTGGTCGCCGACCCGGCCATCATGAGCCAGCTGCGGCACCTGGACCCGTCCCGCCAGCTGATCGCCGGGCAGTGCTCCGGAACGCTGGTGCTGGCCCGGCTCGGCCTGCTCGATGATGTCCCGGCCTGCACCGACCTCATCACCAAGCCGTGGGTCGTGGCGGCCGGCATCGAGGTCCTCAACCAGCCCTTCTTCGCCCGCGGCAATGTCGCGACCGCGGGCGGCTGCCTGGCCTCGCACTACCTCGCCGCCTGGATCCTCGCCCGCCTCGAGGGCGTCGAGGCGGCCGAGAGCGCCCTGCATTACGTCGCGCCGGTCGGCGAGAAGGACGAGTACGTCGCCCGCGCCTGGCGCAACATCACCCCCTACCTCCGCGAGGGGCTGGCCGCCGTCAGGGGATGAGGACGATCTTGCCGCGGATGTGGCCGGGCTCCAGCAGCCGATAGGCGTCCCGCACCCGGTCCAGCGGGAACGTCGCGGCGATCGGGACCTCCAGGTCCCCGGCCGCGACCAGGCCCGCCAGCTCGGCCAGGATGGCCGCGCTGGAACCCGCCGCGCTCGCGTCGCCCTTGACGCCGTACTTCTCGATGGCGGGGAAGTTGGCGATCGTGTCGATGCGCGCGGGCTCGACGCCCAGATCCAGGGCCAGCTCCACGTAATCCGCGCCGTACGTGTCGATGAACGCGGTGACCTTGCCTGCCACCTGCCGGATCCGGCCCGCCACCCCGTCGCCGTAGGCGACCGGGATGACCCCGTGCGCCCGCAGCCACTCGTGATTGGCCTCGCTGGCCAGGCCGATCACCGTCGCCCCGGTCCGCCGGGCCAGCTGGACCGCGATCGAGCCCACTCCGCCCGCCGCGCCCGACACCACCACGGTGTCGGCAGTGCTCAGCCCGACCGCCCGGACCGCCGCGAACGCCGTGACGCCGGCCACGAACAGCGCTCCGGCCACGTCCCACGGCAGCGCCGCCGGCTTGGGGGTCAGGTGCTCCGCCTCGGCCACCACGTACTCCGCGTGGCTGGCCCGGTTGTCGGTCCAGCCGATGACCTCGTCTCCGGCGGAGAACCCGGTCACGCCGGGACCCGTCTGCGCCACGATCCCGGCCAGGTCGCTGCCCTCTCCGGACGGGAAGGTGGCCGGCCACCTGGAATGCAGCAGGCCGGCCCGGATCTTCTCCTCGCCGGGGTTGATGCCGGCCGCCTTGACCTGCACCAGCACCTCACCCGGACCGGGAACCGGTCGGGGCACCTCGACTACCTTCAGGACGTCCGCCCCGCCGTACTCGTCGAACCGTACTGCCCGCATCGCCTTCGGCATGGCCTGTCTCCCTTCCTCTCCTCCAGACCGCCCCAGCCGACGTCCGTCGCCGATTATTCCGGCCCGCGGGCCCGTCGGTTGACCTTCCAGCGGCTGGAAGGTGCACAGTCGTTGGCGTGAGCGAGCCACCGGAGCTGTACACCATCGGGCAGGTCGCGCAGCGGGTCGGCGTGCCCGCCCGGACCATCCGGTTCTGGTGCGACGCCGGGATCCTGGCGCCGACCGACCGGTCGGTGGGCGGCTACCGCCGCTACGACGCGACCGCGGTGGCCCGCCTGGACGTGGTCCGCGCCCTGCGCGACCTGGGCCTGGGCCTGGACGAGATCCGGGAGGTACTGCGCGGCCGCGCCACCGTGGGCGAGCTGGCCAGTACGCACGCGGCCGCGCTGGACGCGCAGATTCGCGTGCTGCGGCTGCGCCGCGCTGTGCTCCGTTCCGTGGCCGCTCGCGGCAGCGACATCGAGGAGGCAAGGCTGATGACCGATCTGGCCCGGCTGTCCGCGCAGGAGCGGCAGCACATCATCGACGAGTTCGTGGACCGCACGTTCGCCGGCGTCGCGCCGGACACCCCGGCCATGGGCATCGCCCGCGGCATGCGCGCGATGCCCGCCGAGCTGCCCGACGACCCGTCGGCCGAGCAGGTGGACGCCTGGATCGAGCTCGCCGGGCTGGTGGCGGATGAGGGGTTCCAGCGGCGCGCCAGGGACATGGTCCAGGCCGGAAGCAGCGCCATCAGGCCGCCCTGGGGCGTCGACTCCGGCGCTGTCCTGGAGCACGCGGGCCGCGCCCTGGCCGACGGTGTCGACCCGGTCTCGCCCGAGGCCCGGCCGGTTCTGGACCAGATCATCCCGGCGAGCACGTCCAGGGCCGAGCGTGAGCAGATTCTCGGCGTGCTGGAGACCTTCACGGACGAGCGCATCGAGCGCTACTGGGAGCTCGCCGGCATCCTCAACGACCGCCCGCCGTTCACCCGCACGATCCCCGCCTTCCAGTGGGTCATGGCGGCGCTCCGAGCGCACCCCTAAGGAGGCCGGTCAGTCCCGGAACCCGTCGAGCATGCGGCGGAAAACCCCGCCGGCCAGCGGCAGCGGCGGCCCGTCGGGCGGTGCCTCAGCCCGCAGCCGCCCGACCGGCTGGTCGTAGTCCGCCCGCGTGATCGCGTCGACGATCTGGTCCTCGCTGAAGTTCTCGGAGCCCTCGATCTTGGGCACGAAGCCGACCAGGTCGCCGTCCCGCAGCACCTGGGCACTCAGTCCCGCCGTACCTTCGGTATTCCACTGCGCCTCGCGCCCGCCGGTCAGCTTCACCGCGATCCCGAACCGGTCCGTGCTCGCCCGGGCCAGCGTGGCCTTGACCCCGCGTTCCCGCAGCCGGTCCACGACGCGCCGCGCTCTGCTCTCCTGCACCTCCGGGAGGATATCCGCAGACTCTGAGTCCCCAGCACGGCCGAACCTGAACGCAACCTGAGCCAGTCTCGCGCCGCTGGCGTCAGGGCTCGAGCACGGCCTTGACGAAACCGTCGGCGCGGGCGTCCATCAGCTCGTAGGCCTGGTCCACGCCGTCCAGCCCGAACCGGTGGGTGATCAGCGGCGCGTAGCTGAACCGGTGGGTGCCGATGAGGTCCAGGGCGTGGCTCATGGCTCGCATCAGGCGCGTCTGGTCCGGGCAGAAGCCGTTGACGACCGTCACGGCCTTGTACCACAGGTCCATGTCCATCATCGCGTCCCCGGTGTGGTGGTAGCCCACCACGCACAGCGTGCCGTAGGGCCGGACCAGGCTGGACGCCGTGGCCAGGCCCGGCGTCACCCCGGTCGCCTCGAGCACGATGTCGGCCCGCCGGTCGCGCGCCCGGCCCGCGCCGTCCAGGCCGGCGCCGCGGTACTCGGCGGGCACCTCGCCGGGCGCGAAGGCCAGGTCCGCGCCGAGTTCCAGGGCGCGGGCCCGCGCGGCCGGGATCGGGTCCACGCCGATCAGCAGGCCGGGGGCCCGGTCCCGGACGAGCTGGATCAGGCCCAGGCCCATGAACCCGAGGCCCACCACGGCCACCCGGTCGCCGGCCGTCATCCGGGTCCGCGACAGCGCCTCCTCGAGGTCGGCGACCGGCTCGCCGATGGCCAGGGCGGGCTCGATGCCACGGGGGACGGGCAGGATGCGCGCGGCGTTCATGACCGCCAGCGAGGCGAAGCCCGGACTGCCGAGGCCGGTCACCAGGTCCCCGGCGGACCAGCCCCTGGCGTTCCGGCCGCCCGCCACGACCCGGCCGGCGATCTCGTGCCCGAGCCGGATCGGTGTCGCGCCCGCCTCGCCGCCCCGGCCGCCGGTGCGCCACGGGGTCAGGTCGGACGTGCACACGCCACTAGCTACCACCGCGACAAGAACCTGGTCGTCGCCGGGCACCGGATCGGCGACCTCGATGACCTCGGACGTGCGCGGCCCGACGATCTGGCTGATCCTCATGCGTTCCTCCTCGGGCAGAACGGGCGAAACTACCTCAGTTGATGTGCGCGGTAACAGGCATCCGGGCGTATGTCCGAGGCGTAAATCGTACGCAAGGTCTTGCTGTAGCGGACATGTCTCGTCTTATACTGGCTTCTAGTGGAGTGTAGTGGTCTGCTAAAGGCAAACCACGGTCTACCGCCCTAACCCGCCGATGGCCCAACCCGCGAAGGAGTGCCGTTGACCTCGTGCACCTGCGCCGTGGTGGGGGCCGGATCCCAGGGCTGGGTCCACGCCCAGGGCTACCAGGCGGCGCAAGCCAGTCACGGTGCGGCGCTGGTGGCGGTGGCCGACACGAACGTGCAGGCGGCCCGTGACCGGGCCGCCGAGCTGGACATCCCCGGTGTGTACGACAGCCACGAGGCGATGCTCAAGGCCGAGCACCCGGACGTGATCAGCATCTGCACGCCGCCGGCCATGCACCTGGAGATCGCCAGGGCGGCCATCGCGGCGGGGGTGCGGGCGATTCACTGCGAGAAGCCGATCGCCACCTCCTACGGCGACGTGCTGGAGATGCAGCGGCTGGCCCGGGACGCGAACGTCCAGCTCACGGTCAACCTGCAACGGCGTTTCGAGCCGGTCCACCGATTCGCCCGCGATCAGATCGCGGCCGGCGCCATCGGCGAGGTGGTCAGCCTGGAGGGCTACTGCCCGAACCTGCCGGACTGGGGGTCGCACGTCGTCGACCTGCTGCTGTTCTACCTCGGCGACCGGCCGCCGAGCTGGGTGATGGGCCAGGTGGACGTTACGGTCAACCGCTACGTCTACGGCGCCTTCGCCGAGACCTCCTCGCTGACCCAGGTCAAGTGGGACGACGGCGTGAGCGCGGTGATCACGACCGGCCGCGAGCCGCAGACGCCGCTGCTCAACCTAGAGAACAATCTCGGCATCCTGGTCCAGGGCACGAGCGGACGCCTCGACGCGCGCGGCGCGCGCTGCGTGATCCGGCGGTTCGGCCAGGAGGACCTGGTCTTCACCTCACCGTTCGACCGCAATACAGATAACTGGGCCCGGTTCGTTGACCCGGCCATCATCGCCTGCACCGCTGAGGCCATCGCTGATCTGCTGACGTGCCTGGCTGCCGGGAGCCAGCCGGTGCTGCGGGCCGAGCTCGGGACCCGCGGTGCGGAGATCATCTTCGCCACCTACGAGAGCAGCCGGTCTCGGCGCCGTGTCCTCCTGCCGCTGGATACCCGCGACAACGCCCTGCTCACAGGGCTGGCGCAAGGTTTCTGGCAGCCCGTCGGCGAACAGCGCTCGACCTACTGAGGCCGCCGACATGAACCCACCGCCCGCGCTGAGCCGACCGCCGACGGCTGTCGTGGTGCTCAACGGCGACGACGTCTACGAGGACCTGTTCAGCGCGGGGCTCAAGCTCCAGGAACTGCTGGCCGGCCTGGGGTTCGCGACCCGGACGGCGATGGGCACGGCCGCGCTGGCGCGGAAGGCCAGGCCCGCTGACCTGATCGTGCTGTACACGGCGATGGGCTATTTCCCGCCCGCCCGTCAGGCGGCGCTGGCTGAGGCGGTCGCCGCCGGGGCCGGGTTGCTGGCCCTGCACGCCTCCAACGTGTTCCCGAGCGCCGGCGGCCTACTGGACGAGGACTTCCGGCTGGCCTGCGAGCTGATCGGCAGTCGCTATGTGTCCCACGGCCCGCGGCCGCATGAGAGCCGGTTCCTGGTCGAGTCCGAGCCGGACCACCTGCTCACCCGCGACCGGGGGGATAGCGGGCCGTTTGAGATAACCCACGAGCACTACCAGCTCGAGCTGGCCTCCGACGTCGAAGTGGTGGCCTGGCGCCAGACCAGCACGGGCCGGGAGCCGCTCATGCACGTCCGGGAGCACGGCCGCGGCCGCGTCTGCTACCTGCAACTCGGCCACGACATGCGGGCCTGGGACGACCCCTCGGTGCGCACCCTCATCACCCGCGCCGCGCTGTGGGCGGTCCAGGGGGGTCCGGGGGGGTCCGCCCCCCGGCCTGGGGGTCCGGGGGTCGGCCCCCGGGCTAGCAAGGAGGCCGTTGCGGTATGAGAGTCCTGGGCAGGCGGCTGTTCTTTTACGTCGTGACGGCGTGGGCGGCGATCACGCTGAACTTCATCCTGCCCCGGCTCATGCCGGGCAACCCGGCCCAGGGCCTGATCGAGCGCTTCGCGGGGCGCCTCAGCCCGGCCGCCGTGCACGCCATCGAGGTGCTGTTCGGGCAGCCGCACACCAGCCTCATCTCGCAGTACTTCGCGTACTGGAAACAGGTCGTCACCTTCAACTGGGGCATCTCCTACACGTACTACCCGACGCCGGTGGGCCAGGTAATCCGGCAGAGCATTTTCTGGACCGTGGTGCTCATCGGGTTCTGCACGGTCATCGGGTTCGTCCTCGGCACGCTGCTCGGCATGATCGTCGGCTGGCGGCGCGGATCGTGGCGGGACGCGCTCATTCCGATCACCACGTTCCTGTCCTCGCTGCCCTACTTC
Source organism: uncultured Actinomycetota bacterium (assembly GCA_963730265.1). GTDB lineage: Bacteria > Actinomycetota > Actinomycetes > Streptosporangiales > Streptosporangiaceae > DASUBV01. Next base: position 278,398 of record CAVSRG010000008.1, on the reverse strand, counting down.
TGGTTCGCGCTCATGGCGATCCTGATCTTCGCGGTGACCTGGGGCTGGTTCCCGAGTTCCGGCGGCTACGGCATCGGCGTCCCGATCGGCTTCACCTGGACGTTCATCAGCAGCGCCCTGTACTACGGCACGCTGCCCGCGCTGACCATCGTGGTGGCGTCGGTCGGCGGCTGGCTGCTCGGCATGCGCAACATGATGATCACCACCCTCAATGAGGATTACGTCCTGCTGGCCGAGGCCAAAGGCCTGTCCCGGCTCCGGGTCATGTTCACCTACGCCGGCCGGAACGCGGTCCTGCCGTCGGTCGCCGGCTTTGCCATGTCGCTTGGCTTCGTCGTCGGAGGCGCGATCGTGACGGAGATCGTCTTCAACTATCCCGGCATCGGGACCGTGCTTTTCCAGGCGGCCAAGGGCCAGGACTACCCGCTGCTCGAGGCGATCTTCCTGACGATCACGATCGCGGTGCTGGTGGCCAACCTGCTGGCCGATCTGGCCTACATCGCGCTCGACCCACGGACGCGGGAGGCGTAGATGCTGATCAGCGCCGAACTCGAGACCGCGGCCGACACCGAGGAAAGCCCCAGCGGCGGGGCCTGGCTGCGCGGCCTGCTCGTGCCCAAGGTCCTGGTGGGCGTGGTCATCGTCCTGTTCTTCGTGCTGATGGCCATCTTCGGGCCGTTCCTTGACCACACCGACCCGGGCGCGATCACCAGCGTGCGACTCCAGCCGCCGTCGGCGGCACACCTGCTGGGGACCACGCAGCAGGGCCAGGACGTGCTGGCCCAGGTGGTCTACGGAGCGCGCATCTCCATCGAGGTCGGGTTCGGGGCCGGCATCCTGACCACGCTGTGGTCGGTGATCGTCGGCCTGACCGGCGGCTACATGTCAGGCGCGGGCAGCGAGCTGCTGTCGATGTTCTCGAACGTGTTCCTGGTCATCCCGAGCCTGCCCCTGGTCGTCATCCTGGCCTCGTACCTGCCCAACTCGGGGTCGACGGGCATCATCATCGTGATCACGGTCACGGGCTGGGCCTGGGGCGCGCGGGTGCTCCGGGCCCAGACGCTCTCGCTGCGCAGACGCGACTTCGTGGAGGCGGCCAGGGCCACCGGCGAGAGCTCGCTCAAGATCATGCTCTTCGACATCCTGCCGAACGAGCTGGCCATCATCACCGCCACGTTCCTGGCCTCGGTGGTGGGCGCGATCCTGACCGAGGCGAGCATCGCCTTCCTCGGCCTGAGCAACGTCACCCAGTGGTCCTGGGGCACGATGCTGTACTGGGCCCAGGTCAGCGGCGCCGAGCTGGCCCGGGCCTGGTGGTGGTTCATCCCGCCGGGCCTGGCCATCGCGCTGGTCGGGACGGGCCTGGCGTTCATCAACTTCGGCCTCGACGACCTGATCAACCCCCGGCTGCGGTCCGGCCAGCCCAAGCGCCGGCGCTGGCTGGGCCTGCGCGCGGTGGCCTGGTTCGCCGGCCGCGCGGCGCGCCCGCCCAGGACCGTGGCTGCCCGGGTCCAGGCGACCCGGGTCGAGCCTGGCGCTGGCGAGGCGGCGGCGGGCGCACCGGGATCACCGGTGCTCGAACTGCGCGGCCTGCGGGTGGTCTACGGCAGCGGCAGCGCGCCGGTCCAGGCGGTGAACGACGTGTCGCTGACGCTGCACCGGGGCGAGGTGCTGGGCATCGCCGGGGAGTCGGGGTCGGGCAAGTCCACGCTGGCCCGCGCGGTGACCCGGCTGCTCAGGCCGCCGGCCGAGATCGTGGCGGGCGAGATGGTCTACACCGACCGCTCGGGCCGCCAGATCGACATCGCCGGGCTGGCCGACAAGGACCTGCGCAAGTTCCGCTGGGAAGAGGTCTCGATCGTCTTCCAGTCGGCCATGAACGCGCTCAACCCGGTGCTCACGCTGGGCACCCAGATCGACGACGTGCTGCGGGCGCACCGGCCCGGCATGCGCAAGCCGCAGCGGGTGGCCCGGGTCCGCGAGCTGCTCAAGCTGGTCGGCATCTCGCCGGACCGGGCCGGCGCCTACCCGCACGAGCTGTCGGGCGGCATGCGGCAGCGGGCGATGATCGCCATGGGCCTGGCCCTCGATCCCGAGATCATCGTGATGGACGAGCCGACCACCGCGCTGGACGTCGTCATCCAGCGGCAGGTCATCGAGACGATCAGCGCGCTCAAGGAGAGGCTCGGCTTCTCGGTCATCTTCATCACCCACGACCTGTCCCTGCTCATCGAGCTCTGCGACACGATCGCGATCATGTACGCCGGGAAGATGGTCGAGCTGGCCCCGGCCGAGCAGATGTACGACCACCCGCTGCACCCCTACAGCCAGGGCCTGCTGGGCTCGTTCCCCACGCTGACCGGGCCCCGGCGCACGCTGACTGGCGTGCCGGGCTACCCGCCGGACATGCGCCGGCTGCCCGCGGGCTGCTCGTTCCAGCCGCGCTGCCCGCGCGCCTTCGACCTGTGCACGCAGTCACCGCCGGTGCTCGTCAGCCCGTCCGACGTGCCCTCCGATGAGGTCGCCTGCTTCCTATACCAGGCCAGGCGCCCGGTCCCCGAGCAGGACCTGACCACCGGAGGCAGTCATGCCTGACGCGATCCTCGAAGCGGTGCACGTCACCAAGCACTTCCCGGTGCACGGGGGCAAGAGCGACGGGCGCTTCGGCGACTTGCGCCGGCGCGTGGTGCACGCGGTGGATGACGCCTCGCTCGGGCTGTACCCCGGCCAGGTGACCGCGCTGGTCGGCGAGTCCGGGTCGGGCAAGTCGACGCTGGCCCGGATCCTGGCCGGGCTGTACAAGCGCACCTCGGGCGAGGTGCTGCTGCGCGGCCAGCCGGTCCGGACCACCCACGGCCGGGCCTTCCGCGAGCACGTCGGCGATGTCCAGCTGATCCTCCAGGACCCCTACGGGTCGTTCAACCCCATGCTCAAGGTGTCCACCCACCTCCAGCGGGCCGTGCGCATCCACGACTCCGGCCGCCGCGGCGACGCGCTGCGGGCCAGGACCGGTGAACTTCTGGAGCAGGTCAACCTGGTACCACCGCGGCAGTTCCTGGAGAAATATCCCCATGAGCTGTCGGGCGGTCAGCTGCAGCGCGTGTCCATCGCCCGGGCGCTGGCCGCCCGCCCTTCGGTGATCCTGGCCGATGAGCCGGTGTCCAACCTGGACGTCTCCATCCGGCTCGGCGTGCTGAACCTGCTGGCCGACCTGACCAGCGCCAGCCGGGTGGCGCTGCTGTACGTCACGCACGACGTCGCGTCGGCGCGGTACTTCGCCAGCGAGACGGCGGTCATGTACGCCGGCGAGCTGGTCGAGAGCGGGCCCTCGGAGAAGGTCACCGGCGAGCCCGCCCACCCCTACACCCGGCTGCTGATCTCGTCCGCGCCCGACCCGGCCCGGCGCACGGGCCGCACGGAGGTGCAGGACAAGGGGCAGCCGCCGAGCCTGATCAGCCCGCCCGCGGGCTGCCGGTTCCATCCGCGCTGCCCGCTGGCCATGCCGCAGTGCTCGACGCAGCCGCCACCCCGGTTCGACCTGGGCGGCGGGCACTGGTCGCGCTGCTGGCTGTTCGAGTCCGGCGGTGCCCCCACTGGCGGTGCCCCCACTGGCGGGGTCGCCAGCTAACGACCGCTTGTGCCATCTGGCGAGAACCTGGAGGTATTCGTGTCATGAGCAAGATAAGAGTCTGGCTGGGCTGTACCGCCGCGGCGGCGGCAGTGATCACCGTGGCGGCCTGTTCCAGCGGCGGCGGCGCCGGCAGCGGCGGCGTATCCGGGCACGGCTCCAACATCACCCTCACGGTGGCGGGCGAGGCCGTCGGCATGACCCGGGTGTTCAACCCCTACCTGCCCACCAACGCGCTGGGCCTGGCCGGCAACTCGGTGGCCGGCGGCAACTCCTCGGGCTTCATCAACGAGCCGCTGGTCCAGGTGGACTACGTACGCTCCAACTACGTCATCCCGTGGCTGGCCCAGTCCTGGGCGTGGTCGAACGGCAACAAGACGCTCACCTTCCACCTGCGCCAGGGCGTCAAGTGGAGCGACGGCAAGCCGTTCAGCAGCGCGGACGTGGTCTTCAGCTACGAGCTGATGAAGAAGTACCCGGCCCTGAACGGCAACGGCATCCAGTTCCAGTCGGTCACCGCGCCCAACGCGAGCACCGTGGTGCTGACCTTCGCCGCGCCCGAGGAGCTGAACTTCGACCCCATCGCCAGCCTGATCATCGTGCCCCAGCACATCTGGAGCAAGGTCAAGAACCCGACCACCTTCGCTGATGCGAACCCGGTCGGCACCGGGCCGTTCGAGCTGTCCACCTTCACGCCGCAGAGCTACCTGCTGACCAAGAACCCGCACTACTGGCAGAAGGGCAAGCCGGACATCGCCGGGCTGCGCTTCGTGGCCTACAGCGACAACTCCACGCAGGCCAACGCCATCACCGAGGGCCAGATCGACTGGGCGGCGGACTACATCCCCAACGCGTCGACGACCTACCTCAACCGCAGCAAGGACAACAACTACTGGGTGCCGGAGGCCGGCTCGGACGGCCTGATCCCGAACCTGGACACCTGGCCGCTCAGCGACCTGGCCGTGCGCAAGGCGATCAGCGTGGGCATCAACCGCAGCGCCATCGGGGCCGCGCGGAACTCGCCGCCGGCGACGAACGTGACCGGGCTCCCGGTACCCAGCTTCCAGTCGATCATCGCCCCGCAGTACGCGGGCATGAACTTCAAGCAGGACGTTCCCGCGGCCAAGAAGATCCTGGCCGCCGACGGCTGGAAGATGGGCTCGAACGGCTACCTGGAGAAGGGCGGCCGTGAGCTCCAGTTCTCGGTGTCGTTCCCCGGTGCCTTCACCGACATCGCCGCGGCCGCGTCGGTGCTGGCCCAGGAGCTCAAGTCGCTGGGCATGAAGATGACCATCGACACGGTGCCGACCAACGAGATCAACACGCTCACCGGGCTGGGCAAGTTCCAGTCCACGATGGGCTACCCGGTCGGCTACGTGCCGACGGCGTGGTCGTTCTACTCCGAGCAGATGGACCCGCAGTTCTACCAGCCCATCGGCAAGAACATCCCGACCTACGAGGACATCGAGCGGTTCAAGGACCCGACGGCGCTCAAGCTGTTCCAGGAGTACCCGACGGCCAGCCCGGCCGAGCAGACGAAGATCAACGCTCAGCTCGAGGGCATCTGGGCCAGCCAGCTGCCGGTCATCTCGATGATCTACTGGGGCGACTACGCGGAGTGGAACTCCGGCAAGGTCACCGGGTGGGCGACGGCCTCCGACCCGTACTTCATGCCCAGCCCGAACGAGGTCGTGGCCCTGCACCTGCACGCGGCCAGCTAGCAGAGACCGGGGTCCCCGCGAGCTGGGTCGCGGGGACCCCGCTTTCCGGCGGGAAGGAATTACAACGTGGTCATGCAGTCGGCGCCGCGCGCGATGGTGATCGTGAACGGCGATGACACTCATCACGACCTCATCGGCGCGTCGCTGGTGTTCCAGCAGATCGGCACGGAGGCCGGGTTCGCTACTCGAAGAGCCGCGGGCACCGGCCGGTTCATCGACCCGCGGCCCGAGACCGCCGAGGCCGGGGTCTACCTGTTCTATACGTCGGGCGGCCAGTTCGGGACCGGGCAGCAGCAGGCCCTGGCCGAGGCGGTGGCCGGCGGCAAGGGCATGGTGTCGGTCCACTGCTCGAACATCATGCGCTGGCAGGGCGACGGGCTGAACCCCGCCGACCGGCCGCTATTCGAGCTGCTGGGCAACCGGTACCTGTCGCACGGCCCCGGCCACCACGAGGGACGGCACACGATCGAGATCGTGGCCGACCACCCGGTGACGGCGGGCGTCACGGACTTCGAGCTGTTCGACGAGTATTACGAGTTCGAGCTAGCTGACGAGAAGGTCACGGTGCTGGCCCAGCGGCACCGCGCGGACGGCGTGATCATCCCGGTCATGTACGCCCGCGAGGTCGGCGCGGGCCGGGTGGTGTACCTGGCCCTGGGCCACGACATGCGGGCCTGGGGCGAGCCGCCGTTCCGCGCGCTGGTCCGCCAGGCGCTTTATTGGGCCGCCGGGCTGTCGGGGGCCGCCGCGTGACGGGGACCGCGGCGCTCCCCGGCGCGGGCGTGATGATGTACACCGTCCTGGAGCAGGCCCGGGCCGACCTGGAGGGCACGCTGGCCCGGCTGGCCGCGATCGGCTACCGGGGCATCGAGACCTACGGCCTGGTCGAGCACTTCGGCCGGCCCGGGTCCGCCGGGCCATCGACGCCGCGGGCCTGGTGCTGACCAGCGCCCACGCGCCGTTCCCGGCCGGGGACCAGGCCGAGCGGATCCTGGACCAGAACGCCGAGCTCGGTGCCGAGGTGCTGGTGTGGAGCATGGAGCGGGCGGAGTTCGACAGCCCGCAGGCCATCAGCCACGGGCTGCGGCGGGTCAACGAGGCGGCCGAGCGGGCCGCCGCCCGGGGCATGCGCATCGCGTACCACAACCACTTTGCCGAGTTCTCCCAGTTCTTCGACGGCCGTCAGGCCTACGACCTGCTGCTGGCCGAGCTGGACGACCGGGTGCTGGTCGAGCTGGACGCCTACTGGGCCGTGCTGGGCGGCGCGGACGCGGCCGAGGTGGTGACCCGGCTGGGCGACCGCATCCGCTTCATCCACGTCAAGGACGGACCGGGCGTCACCGCTGACCGCCTCCGACGAGCTATTACGACGACGTGATGGTGCCGGTGGGCGAGGGCAAGATCGACTGGGTCCGGGTACTGACCGCGCCTTCCGGCCTGCGCTGGCACATCGTCGAGCTGGAGCAGCTGGACATGGACACCTTCGAGGCGCTGGAACCAGCTACGCCTACCTGGTCGGCCGCGGCCTGTCGCCCGGGTCAGTGGCGGTTTGACCAGCATGGATGTCCTCTTTCTTGGCGGGGCCGGGATGATCGGCTCGGCCGCGGCGGCGGAGGCGGTGCGCCGGGGCCACCAGCTCACCATCGTGACCAGGGGCGAGCCGCGGCGGCGGATCCCGCCCGAGGTCCGGCAGCTGCGCGCCGACGTTCATGACGCGGCGGGGCTGCGCGGCGTGCTGGCCGGTGGGAACTACGACGCGGTGGTCAACTGGGTTGGCTTCACCCTGGCCCAGCTCGACGGTCACCCCGAGCTGTTCGCCGGCCGGGCCGGGCAGTACGTGTTCATCAGCACCTGCTCGGTGTTCGCGCGCCCGGTGCCGCAGCTGCCGGTCACCGAGTCCTCGCCGCGCCGCCAGCCGGTGTTCGGCTACGCCCGCGACAAGATCGCCTGTGAGGAGTTCCTGACCAGCGCCTACCGGGCCGGCGGCCTGCCGCTGACGATCGTGCGGCCGTTCCACACCTACGACGCCACCGTCGTCCCGGTGCTGGCCGGCTGGACGGCCATCGAGCGGATGCGGCGGGCCGGCCGGTCATCGTGCACGGCGACGGCACCTCGCTGTGGACGCTGATGCACGCCAGCGACTTTGCCCGGGCGCTGGTGCCGCTGCTCGGCAACGGGCACGCCATCGGCGAGAGCGTCAACGTGGTCAGCGGCGACATCCTCACCTGGGACCAGATCCACCTCACGCTGGCCGCCGCGGCGGGCGTGACCAGGCCCCTGCTGGCCCACCGGTCGAGCGAGTCCATCGCCGTCGAGTGGCCGTGCCTGGGGCGAGGTGCTGGAGCACGACTTCCGCCACTCGATGCTGTTCGACACCGCGAAGCTGGCCCGGCTGGTGCCGGGCTTCGCGCCGCGGGTGTCCTTCGCGGCCGGGGCTCGCGGGATCATCGAGTACTACGACGGCGACCCGGCCCGCCAGCGGGCCAGTGCGGACCTCGATGCCGCCTTCGACCGGCTGCTGGCACAATGACGCCGCAGGAAGGGGGCACGGGGTCGAACCAGGCCGCCGGCGCAGCCGTAATCAGACAGAGCCGACATCTGCCCCGCCGCCACCGGCACAGCCGAGAAGGATCCGGCGACAGCACAACTGAGCACGAGAGGCCCGAGGTCATGGACAACGCCCGCGAGGTAGTCGCGATGATCCGGTCCGATTATCCAGAACCCCTGTGGATTCAGGCCGCGACCCTGATCCACGACCAGATCGACGGCGGGGTGCTCAAGGCCGGCGCTCGGCTGCCTCCGGAGCGCGAGCTGTGCCAGCAGCTCGGCATCAGCCGGGTCACGCTGCGCAAGGCGCTCAACCAGCTGGTCGGCGCCGGGGTGCTGAATGCCTCGCACGGCCGCGGCTGGTACGTGGCCAAGACCGCTACCCGCCGCGAGTGGCCGAGCACCCTGGAGTCGTTCAGCGAGACGGCGGCCCGGATGGGCCTGGAGCCGCAGTCCGAGGTGCTGCGGTCCGAGGCCGCCCCGGCCAGCTTCGACGAGGCGGAGGAGCTGTCCATCGCGCCCGGCACCGACCTGTTCCACCTGGACCGGGTCCGGCTGCTCGACGGGATGCCCATCGCGCTGGACTCGACGCAGATCCCGCTGGCCGTGCTGCCCGAGATCGGCAAGGCCGACTTCACCAGGGACTCCCTGTACACCACCCTGTCCGACGCCGGCATCGAGCCGCTGCGCGCCGACGCCACCATGGAGGCCCGCGAGGCCGACGCCGACGAGGCCCGGTACCTGCGCATCGAGGTGGGCAAGCCGCTGCTGGTCATGCACCAGCTCGCGGTGGACACGGCCGAGCGGCCGCTGTTCAGCTCCACGATCAAGTACGCGGGGGAGCGCTACCGCCTGCGGACCTCGTTCTCGCGCCCGCAGTCGCTGGGCCGGCGCGGATGAGGCGACCGGCGGCGGGGCCGGTCTGTTATGGCTTGGTCTTCAACTGGTCTGCCGTGGAAACCACGCGGCGGCGGGAAACGGAGCGGTTGTGATCGGGGTTGGACTGATCGGGTCGGGATTCATCGCGAGCACGTACGCCGAGGCGCTCCAGGACGTCGGGAACGCCGAGATCACCGCGAACTACTCCCGTGACCTGGACCGGGCCCTGGCCTTCGCCGGCCGGTGGGGCCCGATCCCGCGCCAGTACGACGACATCGCGGCGCTGTGCGCTGACCCGGCCGTGGACCTGGTCGTGATCTCGCTGCCCAACGAGGTGCACCTGGAGGCGACGCGTATCGCCGCCGCGGCGGGCCGGGGGATCGTCTGCACCAAGCCGCTGGCCCGCACCGGCGCCGAGGCGGCGCAGATGCTGGCCCTCGTGGCGGACGCCGGGGTGTGGCACGGCTACGCGGAGAGCTCGGTGTTCTCGCCCAACGTGGCCAAGGCCTACCAGATGGTCGAGGCCGGGCGCCATCGGCGACCTGCTGACCATGCGGGCCCGCGAGGCGCACTCCGGCCCGCACGCCCCGCATTTCTGGGACGCCGGCCGGCCGGCGGCGGGGCGCTGCTGGACATGGGCTGTCACACCATCGAGTCGGCCCGGCACTTCTTCGGCAAGGACAACCAGATCACCGAGGTGTTCGCCTGGGGCGCGACGCTGGTGCACGGCGACAAGACCACCGGCGAGGACAGCGCGGTCGCGCTGCTCAAGTTCGCGGGCGGCCAGCTGGCCACGGTGGAGTCGTCCTGGATCGAGAAGGGCGGCATGCAGCTGCGGCACGAGTTCGTGGGCACGGCGGGCCGGCTGGTCACCGACACCTCGGCCACCCCGGTCTGGGGGTTCATCGAGAACCCGGCCGGCTACCTGGTGGAGAAGGCTGACGCGCAGACGGGCTGGGTGTTCCCGGTCCCCGAGGAGGCCCGGGCCTACGGATTCAGCCAGGAGATGCGGCACTTCGCGGACTGCTTCGCGGCCGGCCAGGCACCGCGGGAGACGTTTGCCGATGGCCACGTGGTGAACTGCGTCATCGACGCCTGCTACGCCTCGATGAGGTCGGGCACCTGGGAGCGCGTGCGCACCTCCTGACCCGGTCGCGCGCTAAAAGCCAGGTGGACCCTGCTCTGTTCCATACTGGGCCATAGTTGGTATTATGTGGTTTGCAATGGTAGCCACCATATCCAGCTCTGATCTATCCCCTGATCTATTCACTGAGCGCACCGCGGAGTCCTTGTGAGCCACGCGTCCCCGGCCGGGGGCAACCCGTCGTCAGCGCCTCTCGGCGTCCAGCTCTACAGCGTCCGGGACGACATCGGTCCCGCAGACCTCGACCGCACGCTGGACCGGATCGCCGCCATGGGCTTCACCCACGTCGAGCCGTTCAGCATCCTGGCCAACACCGGCCAGCTCGCCGCCGGGCTGGCCCGGACCGGCCTGGGCGCCGTCGCCGCGCACGCCAACGTGGCCACTGGTGACCGCGAGGCCTTCCTGGCCGCCGCGGGCCGGCTCGGCCTGAAGGCGCTGATCGTGCCGTGGGCCGACCCGGACGGGCTGCGGGACCGGGCGGGCGTGCTGACCCTGGCCGCCTCGATCAACGAGGCCGCGCGGCGGGCCGCCGACCAGGGCATCGCCGTCGGCTACCACAACCACGACTTCGAGTTCCGCCAGCACGTGGACGGCGTGCCCGCCTACCAGATCCTGCTGGACGCCCTGGACGACAGCGTGTTCCTCGAGGTGGACACCTACTGGGCCGCGACCGGCGGAGCCGACGTGTTCGAGCTGCTGCCGCGGCTGGCCGGCCGGGTCCGGTTCCTGCACGTGAAGAACGAGCCGCCGGACGACGACGACCCGCCGATCCTGGGCGTGGACATCACCGGGCGGATGGACGAGGTCGTCGCGCTCGGCGCCTCGATCGCGGCCATGCCCGTGGTGGAGGTCGTGGTGCACGAGGGGGACATCTTCCCGGTGCTGGAGCGCAACGCCGAGTTCTTCCTGCGCCAGGTGCGCGCATGACCGGGCCGTCGGCCGGGGCCGGCGCCGGGCCCATGGTGGTCGGCGTCATCGGGGCGGGCAACGTCACCGGGCAGTACCTGCCCAGCCTGCTCAGCTACCCCGACATTGAGGTCCGCGGCATCGCCGACCTGGACACCGGCCGGGCCGCCGGCGTGGCGGCCGAGTACGGCCTGCCGTTCTCCGGCACCGCCGCCGAGCTGCTGGCCATCGACGACATCGAGCTGGTCGTCAACCTGACCACGCCCGCCGCGCACGCCGAGGTCGCGCTGGCGGTGGTCGAGTCCGGGCGGCACCTGTGGGGGGAGAAGCCGCTCACCATGGACCGCGAGTCGGCCGGGGCCGTGCTGGCCGCGGCCGCGGCAGCCGGCGTCGCCGTGGGCAACGCCCCGGACACCATCCTCGGCCCCGCCATCCAGAACTCCCAGCGGCTGCTGGCCGGCGGCGCCATCGGCGCGCCGCAGACCGTCCTGACCCTGATGCAGGGACCCGGCCCGGACCGCTGGCACCCCCGGCCGCAGTTCCTGTTCGCCCCCGGCGCCGGGCCGCTGTTCGACATCGGGCCGTACTACCTGACCACGATGGTCCAGCTGCTGGGGCCGATCGCGAAGGTCGAGGCGGCCGGCCACCGCGCCCGCGCCCGGCGCGTCATCGGCGCGGGCCCCGACGCCGGGACCACGTTCCCGGTCGAGGTCGACACCCACGTCAGCGTGCTGACCACGTTCCAGTCCGGAGTCGTCGGCACCTCGGTCTACAGCTTCGACTCCGCGGTGAGCCGGCAGGCGTTCGAGATCTCCGGGGCGCACGGCACCATGGAGGTGCCGGTCAGCGGCTTCGACGGGCCCACCCGCCTGCTGCGCGAGCCCGGGCCCGACGCCAGCTGGGAGACCATCGCCCCGCCGGGCGAGAGCCGGGACCGGGGCGTCGGCGTGCTGGAGATGGCCCGCGCCATCCGGGCCGCTGCCCGCCGCGGGCCAGCGGCCAGCTCGCCTTCCACGTGCTTGACGTCCTGCTGGCCATCGAGGAGTCGGCCGCGTCCGGCCAGCCGGTGCCGGTGACCAGCACCGCCGACCCGGTCCCGCCGCTCGACGAGGACTGGTCGCCCGGCACCCCCACCCTCCAGCCCGAGCGGACGGCCCCGTGAACGGCGGCCACATCCCCTTCACGGCCGCCCGCGCCACCCAGGCCGAGCACCTGGGCCAGGCCATTGACGTGGTCATCCGGTCGGTCGGCGGCCTCGCCGCGGCCGGCGACCTGGCCCGGCCCGGTCCCATCTTCACCGGCATCGGGGCCAGCCTGGCGGCCGCCTGCGCGCCGGTCTGGGTGCTGCGCAGCCGCGGCATCCACTCCTGGCGGCTGGGCGCCGGGGACTACCCGCTGCCGTTCCCGCGCAGCCGCCACCCGGTGGTCGGCGTCTCGCAGAGCGGCCGCAGTGCCGAGACCCTGGCCGTGCTCGAGTCGGTCGAGGAGGAGCTGCGGTACGCGGTGGTCAACACCGCCCCGTCGCCGATCGCCGACGTGGCCAGGACCGTCATCGACCTTGGCAACATCCCCGACAGCTACGCCTCCACCGTCGGCTACACCGCGACCGTGGCCGCCCTGGGCATCCTGGCCGACGCCTGGGATCAGGGCGGCGCCGATCCCGGCTGGCAGACCCTGGCCGCGGCGTTCGCCGAGGCCGAGCAGCGGCTCACCGGGCCGGTGACCGCGCTGGCCCCGGTCTTCGCCGAGGCCCGGGCCGCGGACTTCGTCGGCGCCGGCGCGTCGGTCGGATCGGCCGAGGCGGCCGCCCTGCTGTTCCGCGAGGTGGCCCGGGTCCCCGCCACCGGCCTGGGCACCCGCCAGTATCTGCACGGCTCGATGGAATCGGCCGGCGACACCGTGCACGTCCTGTTCGGCGACGTCCGCGAGCCGGCCGTGGCCGACACCCTGGCCGCGGCGGGCCATCAGGTCATCCTGGTCACCACGGCGGACGTCGAGTCGCGCCGTAACCTGGCCACCGTCCGGCTGCCGCAGCGGCCGCCGGCCCAGCGGGCCATCCTCGAGGGCCTGGTCATGCAGATCCTGGTGGCTGCGGTGGCCGATCTGCTGGCCATCGACATCGAGGAGTTCGTCTTCCACCACGCCGACACCAAGGTCGCGGCCGCGAACTGAGCCCGGCCGTTCCCGGACTGACCGCCGGCTCGAGCAGCAGAACGGGCCGCGGCATGACGCCGCGGCCCGTTCTGCTCGTGCGCTAGCCCTAGGTGTCCAGGATGGCGGCGTCCGAGCCGCCCTCCTCGCCCAGGATCGAGCCGATCTGGGCCACCGAGTCCGGCCGCTGGGCCCGCAGCCACAGCAGCACCCCGACGCCTAGCACCAGCCAGATGCCCGCCAGCAGCGGCGTCCAGGCCAGGATGCTCGGCGGCGTCGGGTGCACCGAGCCGTACAGCGCGGCGCCGAATACGATCGCGCCGATCAGCGGGACCGCGACGTGGATCACCGGGTTCCAGTTCCGGGACTCGCGGGTCTTCCAGAAGAACACGATGCCGCCGATGCACAGCATGATGTACACCACGATGATCACCAGCGTGCCGGTCGTGGCCCAGAAGTAGTAGTTCGAGAACGGCTGGCCGAACTCGCCGCTGGACAGCGGGTAGCCGACCAGCAGGGCCATCACGGTGGCGATCCCGGCCACGGCCAGCGTGGCGTTGACCGGGGTCCGGAACCGGGGCGAGGTCCGGCCGAACGCGGCGGGCAGCACGTTCTCGCGGCCCATGGCGAACAGGGTGCGCGACGCGGCCGTGGCGCAGGCCACGCAGACGATGAACGCCGACAGCATGCCGCCGATCTCCACCAGCGTGCCCAGCCAGGAGCCGATGAACGTGGTGGCCACGGTCTTCAGCGCGACCGGGTCGGCGCCGATCTTGGCCCCGTTCTTGACCCCGAACCCGATCGTGATGCTGTAGGTGGTCCACAGGTAGAAGACCACCGCGAACAGCGTCGCGGCGATGACGGCGATGGGGATGTACTTGCGCGGCTTGGCCGTCTCCTCGCCGAAGTCGGCCGCGGTCTCGAAGCCGATGTAGGACGTGACGCCGAGGATGATGCCGTAGAACACGCCGTTGAACCCGCCGCTGACGGTGTGCCCGAAGCTGAACGCGCCGGCCGCCTGGCCATGGCTGCCGCCCTTGGCCGTGGTGATGAGGTCGACGAGCACGATGATCGCGACGGTGACGATGCCGACGACCAGCTGGACCCGGGTGGTGACCTTGACCCTGATGGTGGCCAGCGCGATGAGCAGCGCCATCCCGATGAAGAAGAACAGGATCCAGAACTTGGGGTTGAGTCCCAGCAGGTCGGCGGCCAGGTAGCCGACTCCGGACATGGTCATCGGGACGAAGCAGATCATGCCGAAGAAGTACAGCCAGCCGGCCATGAAGCCGGCGCCCTTGCCGAGGCTGCGGCTGGCGTAGGTGTAGGCGTAGCCCGCCGAGGCCATCCGGCGGGTGAACCCGATGACGACGAACGCGAGCGCCAGGCACCCGACCCCGCCGAGCAGGAACGACAGGGGTGTCGAGCCGCCGCTCACGGCGGCGACGCCGGACACGTTGAGCAGCATCGCCATGCCGGGTGCCAGCACGGACACCGAGATCGCGATGGCATCCCACAGGCGCAGGGAGCCATGTGCGAGCTCGCCGGTGGCTGCGCCGGGGATCAGGTCGGGGCTTGTCTTGGCCATGGGGTCACTTCCCTCATTCGGGCATGAGCACGGTGTGCTCGTCCAGCGCGTAGTCGAACGCCAGCGGCTCGCAGCCGAGGTCGTTAGTGAAGTTGAGGAACTCGACGTGCACGGGGTGGGCCCGGTAGGCGTTCATGGTGTCGAAGTCGGGGAACTCGGTGTAGAGGAGATGGGAGTAGCCGCGGTTGCGTCCGCCGGTGATGTCCGAGCCCAGCCGGACCTTGGTCATCAGGCCGATCTTCTCCGGCCACGACGCGACCATGGCGCGCATCTGCGCGTCCTCCTCGGCGGTGAGCTCGCGGGGAAACTTGAACAAGACGATGTGCTGCAGGCTCATCGGAAATTGCCCTCCCTGAAATTGCCTGCCTCGGATCGTGGGGGTGTCAGTAGAACTCGAAGTACTCGCGCATCTCCCAGTCGCTGACGTCCTGGCCCTCGGGGGGCGGGTTCTCCGCGATGGCGGCGTCGTACCGGACCAGCTCGGCGCGCTTCATCTGGACCAGGTAGTCGACGAGCACGTCACCGAACGCCTTGCGGTAGAAGTCGTCCTCCACCAGCGCGCTGACTGCCTCGTGCAGGGAGGCGGGCAGCGGCGGGGCCTCGGCCGCGTAGGGGTCGGCCTCCACCGGCGGCGGCGGCGCCAGCTCGCGGCGGATGCCGTCGAGGCCGGCCGCGATGTTGGCCGACATGTACAGGTAGGGGTTGGCGGCGGGCTCGCCCATCCGCATCTCGACGTGGCTGTTGGCGTCGCCGGGCGCACCCTGCACCCGGACCAGCGCGCCGCGGTTCTCCACCGCCCAGCAGATCCGGTCGGGGGCGAAGGAGTAGGGCCGGAACCGCTTGTAGCCGTTGACGGTCGGGGCGGCGAACACCGCCATGGGCATGGAGTGGTCGAGCAGCCCGGCCACGAACTGCCGCCCGGTCAACGACAGCACCTCGTCGGGGCTGGCGAACACGTTGCTGCCGTCCTGGCGGGAGATCAGCGACTCGTGCAGGTGCCAGCCGGAGGAGAAGAAGTTGGGCAGCGCGGGCCGGCACATGAACGTGGCCAGCAGGCCGCGGCGCTGGCACATCTGCTTGACCGCGGAGCGGAACAGCACGACCGCGTCGGCCGCGGCCAGCCCGCCGATGGGGCTGAAGCTGAACTCCATCTGGCCGGGGCCCCACTCGTCCTCCATGGACCGGGGCAGCAGCCCGACGGCGCCCAGGCCGTCGCGGATCGCCTCCAGCGTGGCGGCCACGCTGTCCAGCCGGACCTCGGACAGGTACTGGTAGCCGCGCTCGAACACGCTGACCGGGGGCGCGGGCGGGGTGAACCCGGCGTCCTCGAAGGCGATCCGGTCCGAGTCGAGCTTGACGATGTAGTACTCGACCTCGATCCCGCCCAGGAAGTCATAGCCCGCGCCGGCCAGCTCGCCGAGCTGGCGGCGCATCAGGCCGCGGCCGTCCAGCGGCATCGGGGCGCCGCTGGAGAAGTAGACGTCGGTGAGCATCCAGCCGGTCCGGTCGGCCCAGGGCAGGACCTGGAAGGTGGCCGGATCGGGCACCAGGACCACGTCGGGGAACCCGGTGAACTCGTCGATGCCGAAGCCGCCGCCGGCCGCGAAGGCCGGTACGAACACCTGGTTGCCGGTGTCCAGGCTGTAAATGGCGCCGGAGAAGTCCAGGCCGTTGGACATGGCGGCGATGGCCACGTCCGGCGACAGCGACTTGGCCCGCGGCTGGCCGTGCTGGTCCACGACGACCAGCCGCACCGTGCGCAGGTCCAGCTCGCGGATGCGGGCGGCGACGGCCTCGGCGGCGGCCGACTGCTCGGCGGTGTACAGGCTGTGCCGGGCCACGAAGCCGGCCTGGCCCACGCCGTCAACGCGATGCGCGGCACCGGTGTTTGCGGCACCGGAGTTTGCGGCACTTTCTGTGCTTGCCACGGTGGAAAGCCTCCGATCAGTAAATCCAAGTCGGGAGTTCAATCGCCGCGGTGCTGGCTCATCTGCGCCAGCATCGCGGCGGTGAAGTTGGCGGGCTCGACGTCGGCCAGCGACAGGAACGTCTCGGTGCGCTGGACGCCGTTGATGGTGAAAATCTTGGCCAGCAGGAGCTCGCGCAGGTGCGCGTGGTCCCGGACCCGCAGCCGGACGAGCAGGTCGAGGCTGCCGGTGACGACGCTCATGTCCTCGGCCTCGGGCAGCGCCGAGATGGCCTGGATGATCTCGCTCAGGTCCATGCCGGCCCCGGCGGTGACGGCCAGGTAGACCACGACCGGGAAGCCGAGCGCGGCCCAGTCGATGTCCACCCGGTAGCCGCGGATCACCCCGCTGCGCTCGAGCCGGGCCAGCCGGTCGGCCACGGCGGGCGGCGACATCTCGATCTGCCGGGCCAGGGACCGCTGGGACTGGCGGGCATCGGCCGCCAGGGCGCGCAGCAGCGCCAGGTCGAGCTCGTCCACCTCCGCCTTGGGCGTCGATGGCGAGGCGACCTCAGTCAGCTTGGCCAAGGGGGCCGAGATCGAAGGCATATGCCAGGTAACCCGTCGTGAATCACAATGATGTGAGGTACTCTGGAGACCGCTGGATTATCAATGTAAATCACAGCGTGGGGGGATTCTTACATTTGTAAAATCCCTCTGTCAAGAGCGGCGCGGGTGTATCCGCTGGTGAGGGACGGAGCCGACCGATGACGGCAGCACTGGAGAGACACGACTGGAGCTCGCGCCTGGCCCGGCGCACGCAGAGCCTGGGCGGCGGCGAGATCACCGCGATCCTCGCCCTGGCCGGCGCCACCGACGTCATCACGTTCTCCGGCGGGTTCCCCGATCCGGCCACCTGGCCGACTGACGTGCTGTCGTCGATCGCCGCCCGGCTGATCAGCGAGGACGCCGGGGTGGCGCTCCAGTACGCGGCGACCGAGGGCGTGGCCAGCGTCCGCGACTACGTATCGGGCCGGGTGGCGGGCTTGCAGGGCCAGGCTCCGGGCCCCGGCGAGCTGATGATCACCAGCGGCGGCATCGACTGCATGGAACTGCTGGCCAAGAGCTACGTGGACCCCGGCGACGTGGTGGTCGTGGAGTCGCCCACCTACCTGGGCGGCATCATGGCCTTCCGGGGCTACGAGGCCGACGTGCGCGGCGTGCCCATGGACGACGACGGCGTGCGCGTGGACGTGCTGGCCGACCTGCTCGCGGGCGGCCTGCGGCCGAAGATCTTCTACACCATCCCGGACTACCAGAACCCGACCGGGCTGTCGCTGTCCGCGGAGCGCCGGGCCGCGCTGGTCGCCCTGGCCCGCCAGTACGGCTTCCTGATCCTCGAGGACGTCGCCTACCGCGAGCTGGGCTTCGGCGAGGCGCCGCCGCCCAGCCTGTGGTCCATGGCCCCGGACGTGGTGCTCCAGGCGGGCACCTTCTCCAAGATCTTCTCGCCCGGCTTCCGGATGGGCTGGGCCGCCGGCCCGGCCGAGATCGTCACCCGCCTGGGCGTGGCCAAGCAGAACTCCGATCAGTGCGCGGGCGCGCTGGGCCAGCGGATGATGGAGGAGTACGGGCGCAGCGGCGAGATGGACCGCCAGATTCTCCGCTCCCGCGCCCTGTACGCGCGGCGGGCCGAGCTGGTGACCCAGGCGCTGGCCGTGCACATGCCCGCCGGCACCGACCTGGACCACCCCGGAGGGCGGCTTCTACGTCTGGGTGACCGCGCCGGACGGGGTCGACACGGTGGCGCTGTCGGCCGCGGCCAGCGAGCGCCAGGTGGCCTACGTGCCCGGCCGCCCGTTCTACCCTGACGGCTCGGGGACGACCCAGATCCGGCTGGCCTACAGCCGGGTCGCCGATGACCTGATCGACGAGGGCATCCGCCGGATCGGCGAGGTGTTCCGTACCGCACTGGAGGAAAAATGAGCGACGCGGCGAACCCGCTGGGCGACGCCCAGAGCCACTTCACCACCGAGGCGGCGGGCGAGCCGACGGCGCCGGGCCGGTACGTGAACGTGGACAGCCTGACGCCGGTGGAGTTCCTGCCCGGGCTCGGCTTCCGGCCGGTGCGGGGCGAGAAGGCCATGACCAACTTCGTGACGCTTCGCGCCGGGCGCCACCGCCCCGCGGCACGTGCACGAGGAAGAGCAGATCGTCGTCGTGCTGGAGGGCGAGTTTACGTTCGACCTCGATGGAGACGTGCGGGTGATGCGCAAGGGCGACGTGGCCGTGGTCCCCTCCTGGGTGCCGCACGGGGCCTGGACGACCGACAGCCACTGCACCGAGCTGGACGTGTTCAGCCCGCCTCGGCAGAGCCTGCTCAAGCTGGCCGAGGCCCAGGCCGCCGGCGACGTCCCCGCCGCCGACACCGCGCAGGCCGACCCCGCGCCGGCGGAGGAGGCATAGATGGACCTCGGGCTGGCCGGGCGCCGGGCCATCGTCACCGGCGGGTCCAAGGGGCTCGGTAAGGCCATCGCCGCTGAGCTGCTGGCCGAGGGCTCGGCCGTGTCCATTTGTTCGAGAAATGCTGCCGAGCTCGACGAGACCGCCGCGCTGCTCAAGGAGCAGGCCGGCGCCCAGGCCGCCCCCGTGTACGCCATGGCCTGCGACGTGACTGACCCGGACCAGGTGGCCGGGTTCGTGTCCGCCGCGGCGGAGCGGATGGGCGGCGTGGACATCCTGGTCAACAACGCGGGCGGCGCACGGCCGGGCCGGTTCGCGACGCTGACCGATGCGGACTGGCAGGCCGACATCGAGGTCAAGCTGTTCTCGCAGATCCGCTGCATTCGCGCTACGCTGCCGGAGCTGCGCCGCAGCGCCGCCCCGCGCGTGATCAACATCAACGCGCTGTACGGCCACTACCCCGACCCCTCGTTCCTGGCCTCGTCGGTCAACCGGGCGTCCTGCCTGAGCCTGTCCAAGGCCCTGGCCATCGACCTCGGCGGCGAGGGCATCCTGGTCAACAGCGTGAACATCGGCTTCGTGGAAACCCCGCAATGGCAGAACATTCACCGTCGGCGCGCCCCGGAGATGCCGGCCGAGGAGTTCTTCGGCCAGCTGGCCAAGGATGAGGTGCCGCTGCGCCGGTTCGGCCGGCCCGACGAGGTGGCCGGCCTGGTCGCGTTCCTGGCCAGCGACCGGGCCAGCTACATCGCCGGGGCGTCCATCGACGTCGGCGGCGGCATGGGCAAGTACCTGTAGAGAGGACCAGAGACCGTGTGCCGTCTGCTTGGCTACTGCTCCCGCGAGCGTGCGTCGCTCGCGGACCTGATGGGCGGTCAGGCGTTCAGCGAGTTCACCGCGCTGTCGTCGCTGCACAGCGACGGCTGGGGGATGGCCTGGTACGACGGGGACGAGCCGGTGATCCGCAAGTCGCCGGGCCGGGCCGACAGCGAGCCCGAGTACGACAAGCTGGCCTGGCAGCCGCTCGGCGACCTCGGCCTGCTGCACCTGCGCTGGGCCACGCCGGGCCTGGGCATCCACGACCGGAACTCGCACCCGTTCCGCTACGGACCGTACGCTCTGGCCCATAACGGGGCCATCCACCCGCAGGACCGGCTCGGCGAGCTGCTGCCCGCGGACTGGGAGCGGCAGCTGACCGGCACCACAGACAGCGAGCGGTACTTCCTGCACCTGATGTGGCGGCTCGGGGCGCGGGACGGGGACATGGTGGCGGCCATCGCCGACACCACGGCGGACATCGAGGAGCGGTACGCGCCGAACAGCCTGAACGCGATCCTGCTGGCCCCGGACAAGCTCTACGCCATCTCCTGGCACGACCCGGCCAAGGTGCCCGCGCCGCAGCTGCGGGCCCGCGGCTACGCCGACCGGCCGGACGACATCGCCTGCTACTTCGACCTGGCCTACCGGGCCACCGCCGACTCGGTCGTGGTGGCCAGCTCGGGCTGGCCGATGCCGGGCTGGACGCCGCTGCCCCGCCGCCACGTCCTGGTCACCGACCGGGCCACGCTGCACACCTCCGTGCTGGCGCTGGAGCCGCCCGCGCGATGACGGAGCCCGGCTTCCTGGATCCCGCCGCCTGGTTTGCCCAGCTCGCGAGGGTTGTCGCCTCGGCCGGCGCGCTGATCACCGACCCCGCGGGCCGGGCGCTGGTGGTCAAGCCCAACTACCGGCCGGGCTGGAGCCTGCCGGGCGGGGTGTGCGAGCACGGCGAGCCGCCGCACCTGGCCTGCGCCCGCGAGGTCCTCGAGGAGGTGGGCCTGGCCATCACCCCGGCCCGGCTGCTGGTGGTGCACTGGCTGCCGCCCGAGGGCGAGCGCGACCGACCCGAACATCGCGTTCATCTTCGACGGCGGCACGGTGGACGGCCCGGACGGGATCCGGCTCCAGCGCGAGGAACTGGACGACTTCGCGTTCATCGACCCCCCAGAATCCGCCCATTTCTTGCGGCCCGAAATTGCCGCGCGCATCCCCGCCGCGGTCGCCGCTCGCACCGCGAACGGCCCCTCCTACCTGCACGGATAACCGGCCGGCGGTCTTGCCGGCCGCGCGGCCAGACCAGGCCCGCGGCGATCCCCCGGCGGCCAGCGGTACCGAAACTGTCGTACCCGACGTTGTAAAATTACGAGCGTGGCCCCCGGTTCGCCGGGTGGCCGCCAAGAGGACGGCTGCAGCCTGGCCGCCCCCGCACCGACCCGCGGTGGACAGCGTTTGTCCGCCGGCCCGGACCTGGAGGGGGTCGTCATGACCGTCCCGCGCGTATCCGTCCATGCCCTCGATCTGGCTGAGCCGCTGACCGTCGACGCGGCCTACGCTCGCTCGCACGAGGCCGCGCTGGCCGACTCCGAGATCGGCTCGGTCGGGCTGGAGATCGAGACCCACCTGGTTGACCTGGACTCGGTGGCCGAGCGCGTGCCCTGGGACCGGGTCGACGCCGATGCTCGAACGTGGTCCGGGCCGCCGCCGGGACGCAGCGCCGTCACCCTGGAGCCCGGCGGCCAGCTGGAGCTGTCCGGCCGCCCGCGCCCGACGTCGCCGCCGCCGTCGCCGGAGCTGCGCGCAGGACGTGCAGGCCGGCCCGGCTGGCGCTGGCCGCGCATGCGCCTGGGCCTGGCCCACGCCGGCGCCGACCCGCTGCGGCCGTCCCGCCGGGTCAACCCGCGCCCGCGCTACCGCGCCATGGAGCGGCACTTCGCCGCCACCGGCCGGGCCGCGGCGGGCGCGGTCATGATGAACTCCACCGCGGCCCTGCAGGTCAACCTGGAGGCCGGGCCGCGGCCGCGGCTGGCCCGAGCGGGTGGCCCGGGCCCACCGGCTCGGCCCGACGCTGGTGGCGATCTCGGCCTGCTCGCCCTGGCTGCACGGCCGCGACACCGGCTGGAAGTCGGCCCGCCAGCGGGCCTGGGTCGGGCTGGACCCGCGGGCCTGCGGCCCGGTGCCCGGCTGCGTGGCGCCCAGCCCGGCGGACGACGGCCTGGACCCGGCCGCGGCCTGGGCGCGCTACGCGCTGGCCGCCCCGGTCGTCTTCGTCCGGTGCGCGGCGGCGACGAGGTCACGCGCCGTGCGCGCGTCCGTCTCGTTCGGGCAGTGGGCCAGCGGCGCCGTCCGGCTGGGCCGCCGCGCGCCGACCGCCGCCGACCTCGACGTCCACCTGACCACGCTGTTCCCGCCGGTCCGGCTGCGCGGCTACCTGGAGCTGCGCTACCTGGACATGACGCCGCCGCGCTGGTGGCCGGCCATCGCCGCCGTCGCGACCACGCTCATGGACGACCCGGTCGCGGCCGACCAGGCCGCCGAGGCGACCGAGGCGACCGCCGCGCTGTGGACCGAGGCCGCCCGGGACGGGCTGGGCCACGCCGTCGCTGGCCGACTCCGCCCGCCGCTGCCTCGACGATCGCGGCCAGCCGGGTGCCGGCCGAGCTCGCCCCGGCCGTCGCCGACCTGGCCGACCTGGTCGAGTCGGGCCGCTGTCCGGGCGACCTGCTGGCCGAGCGCATCGCCGAGGTCGGGCCCGCTGGCCGCGTTCGAGGAGCTGGCTCATGCGTGACGGCAACGTCGTCCGCGACCTGGAGCTGGCCCGCGACCGCACGCTCGAGCTGACCGACCTCGACGAGCCCGACGCTGCTGGCCCAGCACGACCCGCTGATGAGCCCGCTGGTCTGGGACCTCGCCCACATCGGCCAGCAGGAGGAGCTGTGGCTGCTGCGCGGCGGCGACCTCGGCCCGGCCGGGCCTGCTCGCCGCCCGACGTCGACTCGCTGTACGACGCGTTCAAGCACCGGCGGGCCGACCGCCCGGCGCTGCCGCTGCTGCCGCCCGGTCGAGGCCCGGGCGTTCAACCACGAGGTCCGCGGCCGGGTCCTGGACCTGCTCGAGCGCACGCCCGAGCGAGCGACCTGTTCACCGCGGGCATGGTCGTGCAGCACGAGGAGCAGCACGACGAGACCATGTTCGCCACCCTGCAGCTGCGGCAGGGACCGCCCGTCCTGCTGGAACGCCGGTCGCTGCCGCCGGGCCGGCCGCGTGGCGCGGCGAGCGCGTGCTCGTGGCCGGGCGGCCCGTTCGTGCTCGGCGTCGACGCCGCCGACGAGCCGTTCTCGCTCGACAACGAGCGCCCCGCGCACACCGTGGACGTCGGCGCCGTTCTGGATCGGCCGGGTCCCGGTCACCAACGCGGCAGTGGCGCGAGTTCATCGCCGACGGCGGCTACGACGCGGCCGCGAGCTGTGGTCGGACCGGGGCTGGGCGCACCGGGTCGCAGGCCGGCCTGGAGCGGCCCGAGTTCTGGACCGCCGACGGCACCCGGCGCCGGTTCGGGATCGAGGAGGACGTGCCGCCGGACGAGCCGGTCCAGCACGTCTGCTACTACGAGGCCGAGGCGTTCGCGCGCCTGGTCGCGGCGCCCGGCTGCCGACCGAGATCGAGTGGGAGAAGGCCTGCGCCTGGGATCCCGCGACGCCGGGCCCGGCGCGGCCTGGCCGTGGGGCGCGGCCCCGCCCGACCCCGGAGCGTGGCCAACCTCGGCGGCTGCGGCGCTGCGCCCGGCCCCGGTCGGCGCCTACCCGGCGGGCGCGTCGGCCTACGGCGTCGAGCAGCTGATCGGCGACGTGTGGGAGTGGACGTCGTCGGACTTCACGCCGTGGCCGGGCTTCGTCGCCGATGATCTACCGCGCCTACAGCGAGCCGTTCTTCGGCGGCGACTACAAGGTGCTGCGCGGCGGCTCGTGGGCCGTGGCCCCGGCCGCGATCCGGCCCTCGTTCCGCAACTGGGACCACCCGATCCGGCGGCAGATCTTCACCGGGCGTGCGGCTGGCCTGGGACGCCTGAGATGTGCCGGCACCTGGCCTGGCTCGGCGCGCCGCGCTCGCTCGGCGAGCTGCTGCTGGAGCCCGAGCACGGCCTGCTCGCGCCAGTCCTACGCGCCGCGCCGGCAGGCGCACGGGCCGATGAACGCCGACGGCTGGGGCGTCGGCTTCTACGCCGCCGGGCCGGGCCGAGCCCGCGCGCTGGCGGTCCAGCCGGCCGCTGTGGAGCGACGCGTCGTTCGCCTCGGTCGCGCCCGCTGATCTCGGCGCGGCTGCGTCCTGGCCGCGGTCCGCTCGGCCACGGCCGGGCATGCCGGCCGACGAGACCGCCGCCGCGCCGTTCCAGTCCGGCCGCTGGCTGCTGTCCCACAACGGCGTCGTCGACCGCGCCGTGCTCGGCCCGCACCCGGCGGCCGAGTCGGTGTGCGACGCCGCCGCAGCTGGCCGCGCACGTGCTTCGACTTCGGCCCGGAGCGGGTCGGCGAGTTCGTCGCCGACCTCGGCCGGCGCGACCCGGGCGCCCGGCTGAACCTGCTGCTCACCGACGGCCAGCGCATCCTGGCCACCCGCTGGGACGACACGCTGAGCGTGCTGCGCACCGACGACGGCGTCGTCGTGGCCAGCGAGCCCTACGACGACGACCCGCGCTGGACCGACGTCCCCGATCACCATCTCGTCGACGTCACCGCCGACGCGGTGACCATCACCGACCTGGAGAACTGACTGATGCCCGCGACCGAACCGCGTCCGACCCATCGCCGACCGAGCCTACCTCGAGGCGCTGCGCGCCGACGTCGCGGCCGGCCTGACCGCGACGCCCAAGATCGCTGCCGCCCAAGTACTTCTACGACGCGCGCGGCAGCGAGCTGTTCGACGAGATCACCCGGCTGCCGGAGTACT
Organism: uncultured Actinomycetota bacterium; assembly: GCA_963730265.1. Lineage (GTDB taxonomy): Bacteria > Actinomycetota > Actinomycetes > Streptosporangiales > Streptosporangiaceae > DASUBV01. Next base: position 253,702 of record CAVSRG010000008.1, on the reverse strand, counting down.
ACCCGACCCGGGCCGAGACCTCGATCCTGGCACGCGCACGCGGCCGAGATCGCCGGGCTGGCCCGGTGCGAGTCGCTGGTCGAGCTGGGCAGCGGGACGTCGGCCAAGACCCGGCTGCTGCTGCGCGCGCTGCGAGCGGCCGGCACGCTGCGCGAGTTCGTGCCCGTTCGACGTCGACCCGGCCGTGCTGGCCGAGGCCAGCGACGGCGCTGGCGGCCGAGTACCCCGGCCTGCGGATCGCGCCGTTCGTCGGCGACTTCGAGCGCGACCTGGGCGCGATGCCCCGGCACGCCGGGCGCGGCCGCGGATGATCGCGTTCCTCGGCTCCACCATCGGCAACCTCGAGCCCGCCGCCGCGCGCCGCGTTCCTGCGCCAGGTCGGCGCGCGCGCTGCGGCCGGGCGACACCTTCCTGCTCGGCACCGACCTGGTCAAGGACCCCGTCCGGCTGCAGCGGGCCTACGACGACGCCGCCGGGGTGACGGCCGAGTTCAACCGCAACGTGCTTCGGGTGATCAACCGCGAGCTGGACGCGGACTTCGCCGTGGAGCAGTTCGAGCACGTCGCGCTCTGGGACGCCGCGCCGCGAGTGGATCGAGATGCGGCTGCGGTCCGCGCGTGGAGCAGCAGGTCACGGTCGCGCGACCTGGACCTGACCGTGACCTTCGCGGCCGGCGAGGAGATGCGCACCGAGATCTCGGCCAAGTTCCGGCCCGCGAGCGGATCGCGGCCGAGCTGGCCGCCGCCGGGCTGGAGACGGTGCGCGTTCTGGACCGACCCGGACGGCGATTTCGGCCTGACCCTGGCCCAGGCGCCCGAGTAGCTTCAGGACCGCTCCGCCACTGATCATTAACAAATGGCGCCCGGCTTCGGCCTGCCTGTCGGCTGGGTCATGCCCGCCGCCGGGCCGGCGCAGCCGACCTATTGACACTAAATGATCCGCGTCTGATACTCGTCGGTAACATCCGCTTATTCCCTCACGGCACTGGGCGTTAGCATGCCCTGATTCAGAAAGGGAGAGGGAGAATGAGGTACCGGCGTCGGCGTGTTCTGTTAACCCTGTCCGCCCTGGCCGCCAGCGCGGCCGTTGTCCTGACCGCCGGAGTGGTCCCGGCGCAGGCTGCGACGCTGCCGCTGGAATGCGAGGCGATCGCGTTCCTTAACTCGACGCTCTTCTGGAATTACAGCGCGTCGCCGCCCGGCGCCAATCGCGGTGTCACTCCGTCCGCCGCGCATCCGTATCCGGTCGTGCTGGTGGAAGGCACCTTCGCCAGCATGTACAACAGCTTCGGGGCGATCTCTCCGGACCTGGTCAACAACGGATACTGCGTCTACGCCTTCAACTACGGCCAGACCCTCCCGCTGACCGGGTTCTACGCGATGGGCGACATCGCCGACATCGGCCAGAGAGCTGGCCACCGAGGTCAACCAGGTGCTGGCCGCGACCGGGCGCCAGCAAGGTCGACCTGGTCGGCTGGTCGCAGGGCGGCATGATGCCGCGCTACTACATCAATGACCTGGGCGGCGCGTCCAAGGTCAACATGCTGGTCGGCTTCGCGCCGTCGAACTACGGCACCACGCTCGACGGCCTCGTCGTACCTGATCTCCGACCTCGGCGCGCTCGGCGCTCGACGACCGCGCTGCTCTCCGTCGCCTGCGCGGCCTGCGCCCAGCAGCTCCAGGGGTCGTCGTTCCTGGCCAGCCTGAACCAGGCGCCGACGGCCGCGGGCGTGAAGTACGTGGTGATCGAGACCGCGGACGACGAGGTGGTCACCCCGTACACCAACGCGTTCCTGCCCGCCGGGCCGAACGTGCAGAACATCACGCTCCAGAACCAGTGCTCGCAGGACGCCAGCGATCACATCGTCGATCTCCTACGACTCCAACGCGCTCCAGGACATGATCAACGCGCTGGGCGCCGGACAGTCCCGGCTTCCAGCCCGCCTGCGCCGTCCGTCGGCCCGATCTTCGGCAACGTTTGAACGAATGTTTGAACGAATGAGAGCGGGAAGTAAAAATCGAATCGAGCGGGAGACCGCGGAAGGAGCTGCTTGAGCACGACGTTCACCGCCGGCGAGGAGAAGTGGCGAGCGCGCCTGGGGACACTGCGCCAGGTCGTCCGCCAGGAACTGGTAGCGCGACAGCTGGCCGAGCACGTCCCGGACCGGCCGCGGCGGCGGATCCTGGACGTCGGCTGCGGTCAGGGCACGCAGCTGCTCCGGCTGGCCCGGCGCGGCCATGACCTCACCGGCCTGGACAGCTCGGCCGAGCTGCTGGCCGACCTGGACCGGTCCCTGAGCGCGGAGCCGCCCGCGCTCCGGGACCGGGTCCGGGTGGTGCACGGCGACGCCCTGGACATAGCGGCCCAGTTCGGGGCCGGGCAGTTCGACGTCGTGCTGTGCCACGGCGTGCTCATGTACGTCGAGGACCCGGCGCCGCTGCTGGCCGCCCTGGCCGCCGTGACCGCGCCGGGCGGCCTGGTCTCCCTGCTGGTCCGCAACGGCGACGCGCTGGCCATGCGGCCGGGACTGCGCGGCGACTGGGCGGCGGCCGCGGGCGCCTTCGGCGCCACCAGCTACCACAACCGGCTCGGCATCCCGGCCCGTGCCGACCGGCGGGCCGAGCTGATCGCCCGGCTGCGCGCCTGCCACCTGGTCGTGCGGCGCTGGTACGGCGTGCGTGTCTTTACCGACCAGGCCGCCGACGACGCGCCGGTACCCGAGGCCGGGGCGCTGGAGCAGCTGCTGGCCTGCGAGGAGCAGGCCGGGCGGCTCGACCCGTACCGCTCGGTGGGCGCGCTGCTGCACGTCATCGCCCAGCGCACGCCGCCGCCCTGAACGGGAGACCCGCTGAGGCCGCGGCCGGGGACACGAGCGCGACCCCGGCCACGGTCGCCCAGCGACTACGGCCGGAGGGCCGCTTCGACCTGCGCCGTGTCCTCGCTGCCGCGGTAATAGGCGATCTTGCCGTCGCGGAACCGGAAGAAATGGTGCAGGTTCATCGACGTGGTCTTGCCGGTCGCCCGCGAGCGAGCCGCGAACCGGACCACGGTCAGGACGTCGGTGTCGTTCGCGGCGAAGGTCACCGGGGTGAAGTCTTCGACCTCCATCGCCGAGCCGAACTCCGTGAAGAACTGCGCGACGGCGTCCTTGCCGTGCCGGACGCCGTACCACGGAGCGCCCGAGGAACTGGCCTCGGCGGCCCAGTCGACATCGTCGGTCAGGGTGCTCAGGATCCCGGCGACATCGCCGTGGCCGAACGCCTCGTACGCCTGCACGACGGTCTTCAGGTTGATGTCAGCACTCACGGCCAGCCCCCTTCCTGCCCGAGTGGGGCACTAGAACCGGTCAGCGGACTGCGTGGCGGTGCAGACCGTCACCTCCGGCGCGGCCTGCCGCCCCGCCCACCGATGCGACGAACGCCTGGAGGTCGGGGTCGGAGAAGAACTTCTGAAAGTCGTCGGCCGTCTCCCACTCGTCGACGATCATGACGTAACCGTCCCCGATGCCGAACTGGTGATGGATCGCGCCGACCGATCGGGCCCGGTCGGCGATCTGGGCGAACTCGCTCGCCCGGTCGGTGAGGGCCTGGCTGAACTTGGCCGTGTCGCCCTGGACCTTCGTGATGATCAGAACGCTCATCTGGATTCCCCCCTCTGCCCGGCGCGCCGGCGGCGCACCAGCCTGTGGCCGGGATACCTACCCGGAGCGCCCTGCAGATCACCTTGCAGATCACCCAGCGGATTACTCGGGGATTACTCGGGATGACGAGCTAGTCCAGTCCGAGCGTCGTCGCGGCGGCCAGCACCAGGGCGGCCTGCCCGGGGTCGCCGGTCAGGTGCAGGTCCAGGTCCGTCGGCGCGCACCGGTTGGCCGCCAGCCTGGCAGAACCCGACCGCGTCGGTGACGATCCGCATCGGGGCGGCGCCAGGCCCGGATTCGCCGGGCCCGCCGACCGGCACGTCCCAGGCGCCGCCGCCGGGGCCGGTCAGCACCAGCCGCAGGCTGATGGCCTGGTCCAGCCCGGCGCCGGCCGTGGCCAGCGGCAGCACCCCGGCCACCAGATCGGTCATCAGCCGCAGCGTGGCCGGGTCCGGGACCGAGGCGGGCAGCCCGGCGGCCCCCCGGATGTCGTTCTCGTGTGTCCACAGCTCGAACGCCCGGACCACCAGCCACACGCCCAGCGGCAGCGGAAGACCGTAGACCGTGACGATGGCGTCGAGATCGCCGCCGTCGCGCACCCGGGCCAGGGTCTGCCGGGCGGCCTGGCCCCACTCCGCCTGGGTCTGGGCCGGGGGGCGCCCGGCCTGGCGCAGCGCCGCGGGCTGGGTGGAGGTCACATGGTCGGCCTGGGCCACCTCGGGATCGCCGTCCAGCCCGCGCTGCATGTCCTCCTCGACCCCGGTCAGGTGGCCGACCAGGCCCTGCACTTCCAGGTCGCGCAGCACCGGCCGGTGCCATTGCTCGCCATCAAGCCCGCTCAGCGTCGTAGAGAAGGCGTGGCCGCGCCGGCTGAAGGCGTCCACGGGCGAGATGTCAGGGACATCGGGCACGGGCCGGCCCGGTGCCCGGCCGCGCCGGGAGGCCTCCAGCACCTGGGCCCGCAGGTCCGGCGGCGGGGCGATCGCCTGCTCCCCGCTGGCCGTCCCGCCCCCCAGCCCGGGCGTGCTCATGAGGACTCCAGCAGGTGGCGGTCCAGCACGGCCTCCAGCTTGGCCAGCGCGAGCCGCAGCCGTGACTTGGCCGTGCCCTCCGGGATGCCCGCCGCCGCCGCGACCTCGCGGCAGGTCAGGCCCCGGAAGTAGGCCAGCTCGACCACGTGCCGCTGCTCATCGGGCAGGAGCTGGACCGCGTCGCGGACCACGCTGGCCGCCTCGGCGTCGGCGACCTGGTCGTGCGGCGACGGGTTCGGGCGGCTGGGGGTGAGCCGGTAGTGGCGCTCCTGTCGCGCCACCCGGCGCAGCTCGCTGCGCACCAGGTCCACGGCCCGGTGCCGGGCCAGCACGGTCAGGTAGGTGCGCAGCTTGCCGATGGCCGGGTCGTAACGGTCCGGGTGACTCCACAGCTCGACGAACACGTCCTGGACGACATCCTGGGCCGCGCTGCCCTGGCCGAGCACGTACAGGGCAGCGCCGTAGACAGCCGGCGCCAGGAGGTCGAACGCCTCCTCGAGAGCCTGGTCATCGCCGGCCGCGAGGCGCGCGGCCAGCAACGCGTCTGCTCCGCCCACCTTCTGGACGCTAGCGCGGCCTGTGTCACGCGGACAACGCTTTGGCGAAGTCTGGACCGTCACGCCGGATCCGGCGGAGGGGCGACCTCGGGCCCCGTCCGGCGGAGCGCCTGGCGGCCCTGGATCAGGGCCAGGGTGGCGCGGGCGGCCCGGTCGGCCGCCTCGTCGATGGCCGCCTGGCCGGACCCGAAGTCGCCGTCGAGCAGGAACATGGCGTGCCCCTTGGCCGTCGCCTCGACCGCGGTGGCCAGGTCGTCGGCCTCGGTCTGGTGCCCGGACAGGGCGGTAACGCAGGCCGCGAAGGCATCGTTGAGGGGCTGCTCGGCGGCCGCGATCTCGGGAAAGCGGGCCTTGTCCAGGCCGACCTGGTAGACCACCTCGAACAGGGCCCGGTGGCTGGCCGCGAACCGGATGTAGCCGCGGGCCATAGCGGCCAGCCGGGCGGACGGATCCTGGCCGGAGTCCATCCCGGGCTGCAGCTCGCCCGCGAAGGTCTCGAAGGCGTGCACGGTCACGGCGGCCAGCAGGGCGTCGCGGTCGGCGAAGTGGGCGTAGGGGGCGCTGACCGCGACGCCGAGGCGGCGGCTGGCCTCGGCCAGGGAGAAGTTGCGCACGCCGCGCTCGCCGATCAGCTCGATGGCGGTGTCGACGAGCGCGGCCCGCAGGTCGCCGTGGTGGTAACGGCGGCCCTGGGCCGGGCTGGCGCCTGATCTCGGCATGGCGTTCAGGCTAGGCGCACCGGGGGCCTCGGTCACGCCCCGGCCTCCCAGGCCTGGCACAGCGCGTTGACCAGCTCCATCTGCCGCGGCGTGCGGCAGAGCACCCGGACCAGGTCGGGGCTGGCCACGACGATGGCCAGCGCCCTCGCTCGCGAGGTCGCCACGTTGAGTCGGCGGCTGTCGTACAGGAACTCCAGGCCGCGCGGCGCCTGGCCGGCCGACGAGGTGGCCATGGAGTAGATCGCGACCGCGGCCTCCCGGCCCTGGAACTTGTCCACCGTCCCGACCCGGACCCCGGCCGGGCCGCCCGCCTGACCGAGCGCTTCCTCGATCGCCCGGACCTGCGCGTTATAGGGCGTGACGATCAGGATCTGGTCCGGGCCGAGCGGCCGGCGGCAGCCCTGGGCGTCCCGCCACTCGCGGCCGGTCAGCGCCCGGACCAGGCGCGCCACCTCCCGTGCCTCCTCGGGTGAGGAGCTGGTGTTCCCCTGGTGCGGCACCGCGTGGACCCGCAGGCCCGCCCCGCGGCGGGGTCTCGCCCAGCACCTCCTGAATCTCGAGGCCGGCCAGCCGGTCAGCTTGCTGTCGTAGAAGGCCGTGGAGGTGTATTGGCACAGCCGCGGGTGCATCCGCCAGGTGGTGTCGATGAGCAGTCCGGCCTCGGCCGGCATGGTCGGCTGGTCGCCCAGCACGTGCTCCAGGGCCGAGACGCCCGCGCCCGGCGGGTGGGCGGCCTGGCTGGGCTGGGCCAGCTGCTGGGGGTCGCCGACCAGCACCAGGTTGCGGGCGGCGCCCGCCACGGCCAGCACGCTGGCCAGCGACAGCTGGCCCGCCTCGTCCACGACCAGCGTGTCGACGGCGCCGGTGAACTGCGGGCGGCCCCACATCCAGGGCGTGCCCGCGGCGATGGCCAGGTCCCCGGTGGCCAGCTGGCGCTCGATCTGGTCGTAGGTCATCCGCGTGGCCAGCGGGTGCAGGTGCGGGTGACCGGGCTCGGTCTTCTGGCCGATGCGCGGCTGGGGGAGTCCGTTCGCGGCGGCGCGCTCGATGACCTGGCCGATGAGGTTAGCGATCACCGCGTGCGAGGGCCCGGTGATGCCCACCGCGGCGCCCCGCGCGGTCAGCGCCAGGATCTGCTCGGCCGCCGTGTAGGTCTTGCCCGTCCCCGGCGGGCCCTGGATCGGCAGGTACGAGCCGCGCAGCTGGGCGGCCAGGCGGACGGCGGCCTCGGTCGCGGTCTCGCCCGCGCGGCGCAGCGGCCCGCCCTGGCCACCGGGCGCGCCAGCGACAGGCGGCAGTCGCCGCAGCAGCGCGGTCGCCGCGTCCCGGCCGTCCGGCCCGTCCCGTGCCACGCGGTCGCCCAGGTCACGCAGGCGCCCGGCCAGCACCCGGGTGTCCACCGGGCCGGCCTCGATCAGGGCCCTCGGCAGCGGCCCGGCGTAGCCCGCGCCGACCGTGAGGTCGATCGTGCCCCGCTCATCGTCCAGCGCCGCCACCGGCCAGGCCCGGCCGGTGGCCGGGTCGTGCGCCGTGTCCCCGGCGGCCAGCTTGTGCTCCTGGGCCGGGAACCAGAAGCGGTGCACGTCCGATCGCCTGGCCTGCCCGATGACCGTGCCGCCGGTCAGCCCGCCGAGCGCATCTGGCTCGCCGATCAGCTCGTCATCGCTAGAGCGTGCGCAGGTAGAAGTACCGCCACCAGCCCGGCCGGGCCTCTCGCCGGTGCCAGTCCAGCAGGTCGGCCAGCAGGGCGCTGGCCCGCTGCGGCCCCGTCCTCAGGGCCGGATCGGCCGGGACGCCGTCCAGCAGCGCCGCGGCGATCCGGGTCAGCTCCGGATCCCCGGCGGCCCGCGGCGCCTCGGGCGGCACCGGTCGGGGCAGGTCCCGGCCCAGCCGCGTGGCCAGGTCCCGCCGGCGCCCTCCAGCCAGTCCCGCAGCGCCAGCGTGGCCCGGCAGTCGTCCTCGTTGTAGCCCGCGACCACCCGCCGCTCGGCGGCGGCCGCCTCGGCCGTCCCGTACTCCAGGGAGTTCTCGAAGGCGATCAGATTGCTGGTCGCCTCCGGCAGCTCCACCTGCCGCCGGTACCCGCACAGCGGCTCCAGGCGCTTGATCGAGTAGCTCTCCACGCCCGCGCGCACGCCCTGCCGCACCACCCGGTACAGGTCCACGAACACGCCCCGTCGGAACAGGTCGTCCACTTCGTCCTCGCGGGTGGCGAACCGGCCCATCAGCGCGCCGACCGCCTCCTGCCGGGTCTCGTGCAGCTCGGTCAGGTGGTCGATCGACGTCGGCTCGTAGTGGTTGTAGTGGTACACGTGCAGGCCCGGATGGCGGGCTCGCCGGCGCGTGATGAAGTCGATCAGCTCCTCGAAGGCCCGCTTTTCCCCCCGCCGGTCGAACGACCAGATCTGCGTGTACCGGGGCACCCCGGACGCGTCCGTGTCGGCCGTGTCCACGATGCCGAACAGGTACTGAAGCCCGAACTCCCGGCTGTCTTCGGTGTAGTAGCGAGCCCCCTCGATGTCGAAGAACAGGTCGCCCGCGGCGGGCTCCGGCAGCGCCAGCAGCCCCCGGTTCGGCACCGGCTGCCCCGCCGCGTCCCGCTCCGGGTCCAGCACCTCGTACTCGATCCGCCCCGCGTCCTCGCTGGCCACCTGCAACCGGGCCTGGCGCTGGGCCCGCTCCAGCGCCGCCCGGCCCGCGCGTACCCCGGCCAGGTCCGCCCGCCCAGCGAACGCCCGCCGCGTGAGCACACCGGCCGCCTTCAGCGCCCGCCGCTGGTCGGCCGTGACGCCGGCGATCAGCGACAGGTCATCGTCGCGCCGCCGACGGCTCGCGCAGAATGGGCTCCACCGGCAGATCGCGCAGTGCTCCACCGGATCCGGGTAGGGGTCAGCGGGCGGGTTGTGCCCCGAATCGGCCGCGATGAACTCGGCCAGCACCCGGCGGGTCTGCCGCTCGTACGCCGCGAAGTCGCCGACCTTGAACGAGGCCAGCTCCCCGTGGCCCAGCGCCAGGTGCATCCAGCGCGGCCGGACGCCCTGCGCCTGGGTTAGCAGGTGCGTGTAGAACGCCGTCTGCGCCACCGCCCGGCCCTTCGCCGACCGGGCCAGCTTGGCGTCCACCACCTCGTAGTGAGCCTCCGCTGGCCGCGGCTCGCCGTCGGGCGCGGCCAGCAGTCCGGCCCGGATGAGGAAGTCCGGCCGACCCAGCAGCGCACCGTCCGTTCCGTCGTTTCCGTCCTTGCCGTCGTTGCCCCCTGGCGCGCTGAGCAGGACGCCCTGGTAGATGACGTCGGTGCCACCTCGGATGGCCTCCAGGGTGGCCCGCGCCGCCTCGGCGTCCGAGGCGGCGGCGATCTCGGCGACGCCCAGCCCCGCCGCGCGGAGCCCCGCCAGAACCGTCTCCTCGTGGGCCTCGCCGCGTGCGACCAGGTCCAGGAAGCCGACGTCGACCTCCCGGGGCGGCTTCAGCTCGCCCCGGGCCGCGAGCAGGTCCAGCCGGGTGAGGTGCTGGCAGGCCAGGAAGTTGGCCACGTCGCTGGCCGACAGCCGCAGCCCGCTGTCGATGACCTTCATCGGGAGCGCTCCCGTGGCGCGGGCACGTCAGTCACCGGGTCCTCCAGCATCGTCTGGCCGCTACGGCTATTGTGCCGGGCGGGTCTGACATGCTGCGGGCGAGCCAGAACGGCCGGACGTGGGCTACCATGCACCCTGTCCCGCCGGTGTAGCTCAGTTGGCAGAGCAGCCGTCTTGTAAACGGCAGGCCAGCGGTTCGAACCCGCTCACCGGCTCACAGCAGACCTGCTGGCCGCGGCTCAGCTGTTTATTTGTTCAGCTGTCCAGCCAGGTTCGGACGTGGCTGGTCAGGAAGGCCAGGTCGGCCGGGATACCTTCCGGGCTGCCGGCCCAGTGACCCCAGATGCTGGGAATCGTGGCTAGCTGGCCGTGCCGTAGATGCACAAGCTCGGCCTCGTTGTCGGCAACCCTGAAGTACAGGTCCGTCTGGCTTGGCATGAGCAGCACGCGAGCCGTGATCGAGCTGAGTGCCTTCGCGAGATCTCCGGAGTAGAGCTCGTTGGCACTGATGTCGGCCTCTTGCCAGGTACGTGCCTGCGCGTAAAGGTTCGCCGCGCGATTCTGGGCGAAGGAGATCTCCCAGTCCTCTTTCAGGAATGTGTCCAGGTCGGCCCGGCCGAGCGCGGTTTCAAACAGGCGCTCGCGGTAGAAGTCCTGGCTCAGTCCCCACCCGGCGTAGATGTGGGCGAATGCGCGCAGCGTCGCGACGGGCTCGGCGCTGAACCGGCCGTCGCCCAGGTATTCAGGCGCTGCTTCCAGTGTTCTCAGCAGGCCGGACAGGAACACCTTGTTGTGCAGCGAGGTCCGCGCGCTGCCGCACACGATGATGGCGCGCTCGACGAAGTCCGGGTAGAGCGCGGCCCAGTGATAGGCCTGACCAGCTCCCATCGAGAACCCGTACGCCGCCGCCACCCTAGTCGTGCCGAAATGCTCGGTCAGCAGCCGATATTGGGCCCGCACGTTGTCGGCCATTGTCACGACGGCCGGATAGTCGGCGGTATCCGTGGCGCTCGAGGACACGCCGTTGGAGAACATGTCGGGCACCACGATGAACCACCTGGTTGGGTCCAGCACCCCGTCCGGGCCGATCAGCCAGGCCAGTTCCTCGTGGTCGGCGGTGTAGCTGCAGGGGTAGACGATCACGTTATCGCGTGCGGCATTGAGCGTCCCGTGGGCTTGCCAGGCCACGCGTGCATCGCCGATCACACCGCCGCGTTCGACCGGCAGATCGCCTAGCTCCAGCACTCCATCCTGAACTGGCCACATGCGGGGCATCCTCTCTGCACTGTTCGGTGGCCATGATTCTGGCACTCGTCCGTGGGGCTGGCCGACCTGGCTCACATCGGCCGAGATCGGACTCGGTGCCTGGCTAGGGAAATACTCGCTGCGGCCACCGGGTTGCAGTCTGAGTTCCGGACCGCTGGGCTCAGCGGTCCGCGCACGCGACAGCTCGTGCGAGCATGGTGCAGGCGGGCCGTTGTACTGGGGGCCCGCGTCTTTGACCGTAAATCACCCGTGGAGAAAGATGCCCAGGAAAGTTCGGCCGTACGGTTCCGGCGATGACATCGAGGCGGCCGCGCTGACCCGGTCCCGGCTGGATCCTGAGCCGGGGTATGTCAACGAACTGGCCGCCACGATGACGGTCGGGGAGGTCGCCACGCAGGCGGTGGAGGCGGTCCGGGCGCTGAACCAGCTGATGGCCGATGGCGGGGAGCTGGCCGGCGCCGGTGAGGCCCGCGAGGTCGTCGGCCGGCTGGCGCTGATGGGCGGCCAGCTGCCCCAGCTGTGCGAGCAGCTCGCCCGGTTCCTGGTTGTGCAGCGTGAGGACGGCCAGATCGTGCGCGGCGCTGGCGGCGACCCCGACGAGGTTCTGGTGGAAGTATCCGAGGCGCTGTCCGCCGCGGGCCGGGCCGCGGACATGATGGCGGCGGCCCTTTCCGAGGCTGGCGCCAAGGCGGTCGGCCTCGACCTGCCGTCCCGGTAGCGGCCGCAGCTAGGTCAGCGAACCTCGGTGTACTCGCTGCGGTCCAGGTGCACGGCGTTGGCGTACTCGCTGTCCTCCGGCTCGGCCACGTCGGCGTACTGGCTGCCGTTCAGCCGCACGATGCGGCTGCCCTCGGACAGCAGCTTGCGCAGCTGCCGCATCCCGCTCATGCCCGCGAGCGTGACCGCTAGGACAGCGGCAAGAACCGAGCCGCCGAATACCGCGAGCCCGGCGACAACGTAGCCCAGCGCCATCATGACCACTGCGGCCAGCAGGGCCAGCGGCACGGCCGCCACCACCAGCAGCGCGAGCAGCGTCACGACGATCATGGCCCTGGCCGACCTGCCCGGCGCCCGCTCCGCGTACCAACCGGTCATCACGCTCACCTCTCAAGGCCCGGCGCCCGTCATGGCCGAGGCCTGTCCACACACGATATGTCGTGTCCTGTATCGTCAACGCGCCGGTCGGGCAGAATCATCCCGCAACCGTCCTGCGCGCTTACCGATCCGCAGAGGTCTTCCCGTGTGCTCCTGACATCCGGCAGACTTCGGGGGGATCGACGGTCTGGAGGTGGACCCGGTGACGCTATCCCCGTCCGCGGGGCGTCGATGAGCGGTATGCCGTCGGGAACCGTCACGCTTCTGTTCACTGACGTGGAGGGCTCCACCCGGCTGTGGGACACCGAGCGGGACGCGATGGCGGCTGCGCTGCGCCGCCACGACGAGATCCTGCGCGACGCGATCGAGCAGGTCGGTGGCTACGTTTTCAAGACCGTCGGCGACTCGTTCTGCGCGGCGTTCTCCGCCGCCCGGGCCGGGCTCGACGCGGCGCTGTCGGCGCAGCGGAACCTGGCTGCGCAGTCGTGGCCGACCAGCCGGCCGATCGTGGTGCGGATGGGCCTGCACGCCGGGGTCTGCGAGGAGCGCGACGGGGACTATTTCGGGCCGGCGGTGAACCGGACCGCGCGGCTGCTGGCCGTCGCCAGCGGCGGCGAGGTCCTGGTGTCCGGAGTGGCGGCGGAACTGCTGTCTGATGAGCTGCCCGAGGGCGTGGGCCTGCGGGAGCTGGGGACGCGCCAGCTGAAGGACCTCAGCCGGCCGGAGCGGATTTACCAGGTCGAGGCGGCGTTCCTGGCTGCGCGGGTAGCAGTTCCCGGGCCGGAGTATGGGCGCCCGGCCGGGCTGCTGGCCTCGCACGCCGACCGGGATCGGGTGGTCGAGGTGCTCAGGACCGCCGCGGGCGATGGCCGGCTCACCGCAGACGAGCTCGATCAGCGGCTGGAGGTCGCGCTCTCCGCTCGCACGCTGGCCGAACTCGAGCCGCTACTGGCCGACCTGACGGCCGCCGCCGTGGCCGAGGTGCCGGACCTGGCGCGCATTGAATGCGGTTCCGGGACCGCCCGACGGGACAGTTCCTGGGTGGTGCCCCGGCGCCTGGATATCGACATTGGCAGCGGTTCGGTCCGGCTCGACTTCCGGCAGGCCGTGATCGCCGTGCCGGAGCTGCGAATCAACGCCCAGATCGCCGGCGGCAGCCTGAGGCTCATCACCCGGCCCGGCATCGTGGTGGACGCCGACGACGTGACAGTGCGCAGCGGCAGCGTCAAGGTCGTGGCCCCGCCGGGCGCCCCTGACGCGCCGGTGGAGCTGCGGGTGAAGGTCGCCGGCCGGGTCGGCAGCGGCTCGCTCTCGGCCCGGCCCGCCCGCCGCACTGGCCGGTGGCGGGCGCTGTGGCGGCGGGTGCTGCGCCGGCTCGGCGGCGACGGCAGGCCGGCGCTGCCCGCCGCACCGCCCTGACCGAGCCGCCGCCGGTTTGATCAAGACCCTGGCTAACCGGGCGTGACCAGGCTGGCGATCACCTCAGCAGCGCGGTCGATTTCGTCCTCGGTGTTGTAGTAGTGCGGGGAGAGCCGGATCAGCGGGTGGACGCCACGCTCTTCGGTGTCGAGGGGATTGTCATTGGGCTCGGTCACAGTGACGTTGATCCCGGCGCGGGCCAGAGCCGCGGCGGCCTGCTCGGCGGGCACGTTCGCGATCTTCGCGGTGACGATCGCGCAGCGGACCTGGCCGAGGTCGTGGATCGTGACGCCGGGCAGCCCGGCGAGCTGGGTGCGCAGCCGGGCGCCCAGTGCGGCCGAGCGCTGCCCGATAGCCTCCAGGCCCAGGTCGAGGGCCTGGCGGACGGCCGCACCGAGGCCCAGGACGTTGACAAAGCTCTGCTCCCAGGTGGCGAACCGGCGGCGCCGGCGGCCCAGGTGAAGCCGCGGTGCCCATCCCAGGTCGCCGAGGCGATCTCGGCGACGTACGGGTCCAGCTTCTCCAGCACGGCGTTACGCGCCCACAAGAACCCGGTACCCCGCGGGCCGCGCAGGAACTTCCGGCCGGTGCCGGCGACCAGGTCACAGCCGATCGCGTCCACATCCACCGGGAACTGGCCCGCCGACTGGGTGGCATCCAGCAAGAACAACGCGCCGCAGGCGCGGGCGATCCGGCCGATCTCGGCCACGGGCTGCACCAGGCCGCCGCTGGTGGGCACGTGACTCACCCCGATCAGGGCCGTCCGCTCTCCCGCCAGCTCGGCGAGGGCCGCGACGTCCAGCTGGCCGTGCCGGTCATTGGACACCACCACGACCTCGGCCCCGGTGCGCCGCGCCGCCTGCCAGTAGGCCAGCACGTTGCTGCCGTACTCGGCCCGGCCGGTCAGGACCTGATCGCCAGGGCGCAGCGGGACGGAGTAAAACGCCGCGTGCCAGGCCCGGGTGGCGTTGTCGAACAGCGCGATTTCCTCGCCCTGGCCGCCGACCAGCTCGGCCAGGGCGTCATGGGTGGCGGCGATGGCATCGCGGGACTCTGCGGCGGCCTCGTACCCGCCGATCTCCGCCTCGAGCCGCAACATGCCGGTCATGGCGTCCAGCGTCGGCTGTGCCATCAGCGCGGCCCCGGCGTTGTTCAGGTGAATCCGCTGAGCGCAGCCCGGTGTCTGCGCCCGCAGCGCCTGGATATCCATCGGCACCAGTATGGACTGGCGGGGTACAGCCCCGACATCTGTCACGCGGGGCCCGGCCCGTTCCCGCGGGTGACATTTGTCATCGGGAGCGGGCCACATCGGAATCTGCCGTCGGCTGGGCCGCGCCGGCCAGGCTTGCGGTGCGGGGGTGCCGGCGCGGCCACGCTGATCGTCGCGGACTCGCATCGTCATCATCTGGTGGCCTTCGACATCGGCGCGGATGGCGGGCTGTCCGGCCGGCGGATCTGGGCCGACCTCGGCAACGGCGCCCCGGACGGCATCTGCGTCGACGCCGAGGGCGCGGCCTGGTACGCCGACGTGCCGGGCCAGCGGTGCGTGCGCGTCGCCGAGGGAGGCGCGGTGCTGCGGACCGTCCCGCTGGACCGTGGTGGCTTTGCCTGCGCGCTGGGTGGCCCGGCCGGAACGACGCTGTTCATCGTGGCCGCCGAGTGGCGCGGCAGGGCAGAAATGGTGGCGCCCGGCAGCGGCCAGGTACTCGCCACCGAGGTCGAGGTGCCCGGAGCGGGCTGGCCGTAGGGCCCCCTGGCCACGAGTTGTCCGAGGTCAGCGCAGCGTGCGGCCGAGTGTCTGCGGGCGCTGCGCCTGGATCTCGAAGTAGGATCCGCTGTTCCGCGCCGCCTCGTGCTCCCGCCAGTCATACGTGGTGCGCCAGTAGCTCTGAGCGGGTCGCAGGATCGTCAGGGATTCACGGGCGGCGAGACGTCCGGGGCCTGGGGGTGCGCCGGGGACTGCTGGCCGCGCGAGGCGCTGTTACCGTCCAGGCGCCAGCCGCGCAGGCTGGCCAGCGCCAGCAGGGCGACGCCGATGACGATGCAGGAGTCGGCGATATTGAACGACTGCGCGAAGTACGGCAGCTTGATCCAGTCGACCACGAAGCCCCGCAGCAATCCGGGGGAGCGGAACACCCGGTCGAGCAGGTTGCCGGCGGCGCCGCCCAGGAGCAGGCCCAGCGCGACGGTCCAGGGCCAGCTGCGCAGCCGCCGGGAGACGCGCAGGATGGCGATCAGCGCGCCCACGGCGACCAGGGCGTAGATCGCGGTGTAGGACCGGCCGAGGCCGAACGCGGCGCCGGGATTGCGGACCTGGTCCAGGGTGAGCAGCCCGCCGAGCAGGCGCACGGGCCGGTACGGCGAGATGTCGGCGACGACCAGGGCCTTGGATACGGCGTCAGTGACACATACCGCCAGCCCGATCAGCCCCGCGGCGGCCGCGTAGCGGCTGGGCCTGGCCATGCACGACCTCCTGATATTTGCGAATCGGACTCGGGCTCGGCTCCGGGGCTCAGCCCCGGGCTCGGTTGCTCTAGCAAGCATGTCACGTGCCGGCCGGGGGCATGAGTCGGCCCAGCCGGGGTAGCCGAAGGTCGGCGGCGAAGGCGCCGTAGATCGAGGTGATCAAGATGTGGTGGGAGTATCTCATCGCCGCTGGCGTGCTGGCTCTCGTCGTATATGCGTTCGTCAGCCTGGTCCGGTTCCGGACCGAGATGATGACCCGCAAGACTGACCGCCGCGCTGAAGACCTGTACGACAGCTACGCTGACACCGGCTCGGGCCACCGCGCCCGGCGGCTGGCCCGCAGGCACGGTAACGACTGACCGCCAGGGCGGGTAGTGGGGCCGCCGCCGGTCAGTGCGCAGGCGGCCAGGCGGCCAGCGGGCGGCCGATCTCCCAGTGATGTCCGAACGGGTCCTCGATGCGGCCGAGCAGCCAGCCGTGGGCCTCGGCCGCCGGGTACACCTCCCTGGCGCCGGCGGCGACGGCCCGCTCGATCAGCGCCCGCGGATCGGCCGAAATGAGCAGCATCCGCACGGTGCCGCCACCCAGCGAGGGCGGGCTGAAGTTGGCGTGCGCGGGGGACTCGTCGGCGACCCAGAACCAGGAGTCGCCAACCGAGAGCTGAGCCACCACGGGCTCGTGGGCGTCGGTGCCGCCGACCCGGTACCGCTCGATGGCTCCGAACGCGGTCTGGTAGAACTCCACGGCGGCGCGGCCGTGCCGGACCGAGAGCTGAGCCTGGACCCGGGCCTGAGGTCCGCCGCGTTCGTCGCCGGGAGCGTCCATGGCGACAGGCTAGCCGGGGCCGGGTCATCCCTCTTGCCAGACCGGCTCGGGTGGTTTCCACTGAAGGTGGGCACGATTCCGCGCCGCTTGCCCCCGGTGTCGCGAATCTCATCGTTCCCGGCGCTCAGCGCCGACGCCGGGCTCGGCCCTAGCCGGGCTTTGCCCGAAGCGCACCGCGCTCCGGGAAAGGCCAGTCCCGCGTTCCCAGGTGGTCAGAAGATGTGCAAGACCAAGGCATCCACCGACGTATCCACCCCCGCCGCCATCGCTGCCGTAGTACTGACGGCCGCGGCCATCAGCTCGGCCGCGGCCGTCATTACCAGCGTGCTGCTCGTCATCCTGGTGACCCTGCTCGCCCTGTCGGCGGCCGGCATCGCCGGGCTCGTCGTCATGCTCCGCCGGGAGCGGGTGGGACTCTGGCGTCCGGCGCCCGCTCGCCCGGCCGCTGCCCGTCCGGCCCGGGCCCGGCCGGCCCTGGCCGAGCGCCCGCCTGTCGCCCTGACGGTACCGTCGATGCGGGCCATCGAGGGCCCGAGCGTGATCAGCGGCACGGTGCGCACCAGCCCGGTGCTGACGGGAACCGTGCTGGCCGGCGCGGTCCGGCCCGATGGCGCGCGGGACACGAGCCCGACCAGGGAGATGGCCGCCGCCCGGGCCTAGCCCGTCCGGCGGCCCCCCGCCGTCCGGACGCTCAGCCGCCGAGACCAAAGTCCGGGAGGCAGGGCTCGAGCCCCGTCACCTCCACCGGCACGGACCGGGCCGCCTGCCAGGCGGCCCGGTCCAGGCGCAGCCGACGGGACACCGCGGGCCGGCCTCGGATGCTGAGTAGCTGGATGCCGTCGTCGGCGTAGCCGAGCTTGCGCGATACCCCGAGCGAGGCGGCGTTGTCCTCGAAGGCGTCCGAGCACGCGTACCTGGCGTCCAGGCCCTCGAAGGCCAGGGCCAGGACCGCGGCCCGCATCTGCGTGCCGATGCCCTGACCCTGGAAGGCACGGCCGAGCCAGGACCCGGTGGCGACTTCCCGCCGGACGGCGAAGTCGGTGCCCGACACGCCCTGGGTCCCGACGACGGTCCCGTCCCGCACGACGGCGAGCTCAAGCCGCCAGTCCGCCGGCGTCCAGGCCGCCCAGCGGCCCCAGTGGTACTGGAGCACGCTGCGGGCCCGTTCGGCCGGGCCGACGTCGGTCCATGCGACCCCGAACGGCTGGACCGCGGGGTCGTGCACCCCGTCCGCGGCCAGCCCGGCCAGCGCATCCAGGTCGGCCTGGCTGGGCCACCGCAGCTCCAGCAGCGGTGTCCGCAGTCGCAGGTCGGCCAGGGGCCAGAACGAGGAAGCCATGAGGCATTGTGCTGCCGCCAGGCCCGTCCCGGCATCCCCATAACGCGCCGGCCTGTTACCCTTCCTTGGCGCGTTTCCTGCGCTGCTGCTCGCGGGCTTCCGACGCGCGGACCAGCGTGCACCGGTCGCAGCGGCAGCCCCAGTTGCGGTAGCCCGAGGGCGTGCCGTGCGGCACGTCCGCGAACTTCCGGTTCTGCAATGACCGCACCCAGCTCTGCCGGGCCGCAGAGGCGGCGGCGCGACATTCGTCGCACCGGCAGCCAAGGTTGTTATAGCTCGATGCCGTCCCGTGGTTGCGGATCTCTTCAATGCTGCTCGTCATGTCAGCCTCCGGTGCCGCCCTTACTAGCTATCCGTGAGGTCATGCCGCTGACCCCCCCAAAACCTGCGCGGCCGTCGCCGCGCCCCTGCTTATTTCACGCTGGGCCCACACAAGAGACGCTTTAACGGCTCATCGGGTGCACAAGCGGGCGGCCACGATGCGGTAACCGCCGGTCGGCGGGCTAATCTGTGAGGGCCGCACTGGCCCCGGGCGACGGTCTCCTGGGTGTCCGCGGAGGGCTGCGAGCAGGAGGGCTGAGTGCAGTATCGGGCGTCGAGGCTGATCGCTGGACCGGCCCTGCGGGCGCTGGCCAGGCCTGAGGTCACGGGCATGGAGAACATCCCCGAGTCGGGGCCCGCCATCCTGGCGTCGAATCACCTGTCGATCGTCGACTCGATCTTCCTGCCGCTGATGGTGCCCCGGCCAGTGACGTTCGCCGCGAAGTCCGAGTACTTCACCGGCACCGGGCTGCGCGACAAGGCGATCGCGGCCTACCTGCGGGCGACCAATCAGCTGTCGACCGACCGCGCGGGCCCGCGCGCGGCCCAGGCCATGCTGGACGCTGCGCTGGCCCTGCTCCAGTCCGGCGAGCTGTTCGGCATCTACCCGGAGGGCACCCGGTCACCGGACGGGCGCCTGTACCGGGGCCGGGTCGGCACCGGCTGGCTGGCCCTGAACTCGGGCGCCCCGGTGATCCCCGTGGCGATGATCGGCACCGAGCGGATCCTGCCGCCGGGCCACAGGATCCCGCGGCCGGGCAAGATCGGGATCAGGATCGGCGAGCCGCTGACCTTTGCCGCGCTCCGGGCCCAGGGCACCGGCGCCCGGCAGCGGCGGGCCGTCACCGACGAGGTCGTCCAGGCCATCCAGAAGCTCTCAGGCCAGGAGTACGTGCCGATGTACGCGTCGGTCCGCAAGGAAGAGCTGGCCGCCGAGCGGGCCGCCAGCTAGCCCGCCCGGGCCTTATTCGGAGTCCTCGCCGATGGCCGGGAAGGTCTCGGTCTGGGCGCTCGGGCGCCACGCGAACGGGTCCTCGTCCGCCTGCTCGCCACCGGGCTCCCGGTCCGCGGCGGGCGGCTCCCATAGGGCCTCCGACTCGGCCGGCTGCCATCTGGCGCTGTCGGCGGACGGCCACGTCTCCGCGGGCTCGGCGGCGGTCGGCCTGGTCTCGGCGGGCTCGGGCCAGCCCGAGTCGCCGGGCTCGGCCGCCGGAGCGGCGGGCAGCCAGGGCGGGTGGCCCGCCGTCGGCCAGTTGGTCTCATCGTCTAGCTGCCAGTGCGCCTCGGACGTGGACGGCCAGGCCGTTGTCGCGGTCGGCGGACTCCCAGCCGCGTGCGGCGTCGTCGGCCGGCCAGGCCGCATCCGGCGAGGTCGGCACGCGGAAGCTGCCCGTGTCACTAGCGCTCGGCTCCCGCGCGTCGGGCGCCCGGCTCTCCGGCCTCACCGCGGCTCTCGGCTCCCCGGCCCGCGGTCTTGCGGTGGCTGCCGCTGCTGGACCGGGGCCGGCGGGCCTCGCTGGGCTCGCCGCGGCGCCAGCGGGGCCCGCTGCCGGGGTCTGGCGCACGGGTGCCGGCGGGCGGCGGCCGGTAGGCATCGCCGTCGGCGGAGTCCCACCGCGGGTCGGCTGCTTCGGCGGAGTCCGCCGGGCCGGCGGGCTCGCTGACGTCGGGCCGCTCCCAGTCCGAGCCCGAGGGCGACCGAGGCCTGCTCGCCGCCGAAGCCGCGCTCTGGGGAAGGCCGGACGCCGTGGACGAGCCGGGTGCGGTGTCCCGGATCGCCTTCATGGCGCTGTCGGTGAGATCCTCCCAGGCCAGCCCCGTCGGCGATGGCGCGGCCGGGTCCGCCTGCGCGGCCGAGGCGGACGCGACGGGCTCGCCGGCCTCGGCCGGCTTAGCCGCGGGCGCCTGCGCCTCCGCTGACCTCGGGCTCGGGGCTGCCGCAGCGGCCGTGCTCACCGGCCAGGCGAGCTCCGGAGCCGCCTGGGCGGGGCCGGCTGACCAGCGGCGATCGCGGGCCGGGCGGTGGCCCGCCGCGGGCCGGCGGGCACGGCCCAGGGCAGCTCGCTGTCGGGCTTGGGCGCGGGCTCCCAGGGCGGCGTGCCGGACACCGGCGCGGGCTTGCTGTGGCCGCGTGCGCCCGACCCGACCGGCATCCAGGCGCCGACACGATGTCCGTCGGCCGCGGCGTCAGCTCCGGCCCCCAGGACGCCGGCCGCGGGCACCTGGGCCGAGGCGGCCTGCCCGGCCTGGAAGTGGGTCGGCTGGAACTGGGGGAACGGCCCGGTCGCCGGGGCCGGGGCGGAGGAGGCTGGCGCGGCGAAGAACTCCATCATCCCGTGCATCCCGTCGCGCCGGTCTGGGTCGCCGGATCCGTAAGGCGAGTAGGCGGGCTGCGGGTTCGGGTTCCAGTCCGCGACCTTCTCGGCCTGGCCGGACCGCCGGCGACCGCGCAGCGCGGCGTAGGCGGCGATGAGCAGCAGCAGGATCACCAGCACGCCGCCCGCGTAGAGACCGGCCCGCAGCACCCGCGGCTTCAGGGCGTCGGTCTGCACGGTCGGGGCGGGCGGGCTGGCCGGCTTGGTCAGCGGCAGCGAGCCGGACCCGGCCCGCTGGCTGGCCGGGGCAGCGGCCGCGGCCGCTGCCGCCAGTGCGCGCTCGGCGTTCACGGTGCCCAGGCCGGCGCCGTGCTTCTGACCGGGGATCGACCGGAACACCGTGCTGCTGGTCATCGCGTGCCGGACCTGGACCACGGAGAGCCCGGGAAACCGGGACCTGATCAGGGCGGCGACGCCGCTGGCGATCGCGCTGGCCGCGGTGGTGCTGTTGACCGGCTCGTAGCTGCCCGCCGCGTCAGCCGCGACGACACCCTGGCCGGGCGCGGTCAGCGTGACGTAGGGCTGGCGGCTGGAGTACGGGGCCAGCGCGAAGTTCTCGCCGAACCCGCCGACCGAGATGACGCCGGGATAGGCGGCCGGGTAGTTCACCGCGTCGGTGGTTGCCGCGTTGTCCCCGGCCGGCGCTATGAGGACCACGTTGTGCCGCAGCGCATAGGTCACGGCGGCGGCCTCGGCCGTGCTGCCGCCGGCCGCGGCGTTGATGCCGGTCAGCTGCGGCGGGGTGGTGGCGCCGGTGCCGGTGGGGATGGGCAGCGCCGAGACCTGGGCCGGGTCAGGCTGGCCCGGGTCCAGCGGCAGGTCGATGACCTTGGCGTGATGGGCCACCGCGTACCTGATGCCGGTGGCGATGGCGTCGGGCAGCCCGGCGCCGGTCGTGGCGCTGTCCAGCGCGGGATCGCGCACGTCGAGGGTGACCCGGACGGACAGGATGCGGGCGCTGGGGGCGACGCCGATGACGCCCGAGGTGCCCCCCGTGCCACTCCCGTGCCCGGCGATCAGGCTCGCGATCGGCGTGCCCTGGAGGCCGACGTAGGTGCTGGCCGTCTCGTTGGTGTTGGTGAAGTCCGGGCCGACGGTGACCGAGCCGGCCAGGTCGGCCTGGGTCGAGCTGACGCCGTCGCTCAGCACGGCAACGGTGACGCCGCTGCCGCGCGTGGCTCGCCAGGCCTGGCTGACGCTCAGCTTGCTCAGCCACCATTCCTGCTGCCGGGTCTGGTCAGCCAGGGCAGGTGTGCTCGCGGCCACCACCCAAATCGCCGTCATGCCAGCGGCGATCACGGGCGCGACCGGGCGGGGGAACCTCAGCGGCACGCCGGATCTGCCTTCCGTGTGAGTCCACCGCATTGTGCCATGTTCGGGTCTGTTCGTAGGCTTCTGGGCATATTTTGCTGCTCTGCTTACTCGCGAGGCGATGGGGCGCCTTGACGCGCCGCCTTCCCTCGTCGCTCGGGCGCTCCTTCGTCGCTTCTCGCTCGCCAGTCCAGGCGGCGCCGCGGCCCTTCGGCTCGCAGGCTCAGGACTGGCGGGCCGGCGCCAGCCGTACGTGCGCCCCCGGCGGCAGGCCGAGTTCCTGGGCCGCGTCGCCGGCGTTGACGGCCAGCGAGATGAGCCCGGCGCTGTCGGTGAAGGCGACGATCTCGCCCGGCGCCACGGCGGCGAAGGTGTCGGTGAACGGGATCGTGAGCTGCCGCCGTCCGGCCCGGACGACCAGCGGCGTGCCGACTCCGATGCCGAGCAGGCCGACATCCCCGGCCGGGATCGACAGCTGCACATTCCCGAAGCGATCCACCGACATCACCTCGCCCTCGGCCTCGCCGTCGAGCACCCGGCTGGTGGGCGCGGGCAGCGAGACCAGGTCGGCCGGATCGATCTCGTCGCCCACGGCGCTCAGGTCGGTGCCCGCGGCCAGGTGCGCTGCGACCGGCATGAAGATGTCCCGGCCGTGGAACGTGGCCGAGACGGGGTGCAGCCACAGGTCACCGTTGGTCAGGTGCGCGACGCGGGAGGCGCCGCCGAGGGCGGAGATCGCCCAGGACAGCAGGCCGTTGTCGGGGCCGACCAGGACCGAGTGGCCGGCCTGCACCGCGACGGCCCGCCGGGAGGTGCCCACGCCGGGGTCGACCACGCCCACGTGCACCGCGGGCGGCAGGTAGCCGACCGTCTGGGCCAGCACGGCGGCGCCGCGGCGCACGTCGCCGGGCTGCACCAGGTGAGTGATGTCGATCAGGCCGACTTGCGGGGCGATGCGCAGGACAACACCCTTGCAGGCCGCGACGAAGCCGTCATCTAGCCCGTAGTCGGTAAGGAACGTCAGGTAGTCAAAGCCAGTCACGAATGGTGAGCGTACGGCCTTACGGGTCTCCGCGTATAGCAACGGGGTGGGCCGGGACGCCTCACCCTGCTTACGATGGATGCTTTACATGTGCGTGGTGCAGGGAGGACCAGGTGGCGGCGCTAACCGAGGTCGACAAGCGCATCCTGGTCTTCGAGAGCGGCTGGTGGCGGTTCTCCGGCGCGAAGGAGCGGGAGATCCTGGAGGTCTTCGGCTTCCCGGCGACCAGGTACTACCAGCTGCTGAATGAGCTGATCGACCGGCCCGAGGCGGCCCAGTTCGACCCGGCCCTGGTGGCCCGGCTGCGCCGCCAGCGCGTCCGGCGCCGCCGGATGCGCTCCGCGCGGCCCGACGCCAGGCCAGACTAGCCACGTGCCCGATTCCCCGGACCGTCCCGCTGGCCCCCGATCGGCCAGCCCCGGCGGCGCCCTGCCGGTGCCCGGCACGCCAGCGGGCCGGGCCGGGCTGGCCGCCGTGCTGGCCGCCCCGGCCCGCGCCCTCATCGGCGTGGACTTCGACGGCACGCTGTCGCCGATCGTGCCCGATCCCGCCGACGCCCGGGCGCTGCCCGCCGCCACGGCGGCGCTGCGGCGGCTGAGCGGCCTGGTCGGCACGCTCGCCGTCATCACCGGCCGTCCCGCGCCTGACGCCGTGCGCCTGGCCGGCCTCGGGGATGTGCCGGGCGTCCTGGTGCTCGGGCAGTACGGCCGGCAGCGCTGGGAGGCAGGCACGCTGACCTCCCCGCCGCCGCCCGAGGGCCTGGCTGGCGTCCGGGCCCGGCTGCCCGGAGTGCTGGCCGCGGCGGGCGCGCCCGACGGCACCCGGATCGAGGACAAGGGCGACGCCCTGGCCGTGCACACCCGCCGCACGGCCGACCCGCGGGCCGCGCTGGAGCTGCTGGAGGCGCCGCTGCGCGAGCTGGCCGCGAGCGGCGGGCTGGCCGTCGAGCCCGGCCGGATGGTGATCGAGCTCCGGCCGCCCGGCGCCGACAAGGGCGGTACGCTCCGGGCCCTGGTCGAGGAGCGAGGCGCGGCGGCGACCATGTACTGCGGCGATGATCTCGGTGACCGGCCCGCGTTCGAGGCCGTTCGGGAGCTGCGTGACCGCGGCATCCCCGGGGTGGTGGTGTGCAGCGGCTCGGCCGAGGTCCCTGAGCTGGCCGAGGCCGCCGATCTGGTCGTGAACGGGCCCGAGGAGGTGGCGGCGCTGCTCGCCGCGCTAGCCGACACCATCCAGAGCGGTATCCAGCGCGGCTAGCTGGTCGGCGAACCAGCGGGCGGGCGGCAGCGCTCCGGCCGCCCGGGCCAGCTCGCCGCAGCGGCGGGTTCGCTCCGCGTCGCCCATGGCCAGTGCCTCGTGCAGGGCCGCGGCCGTGGCGGAGATGTCGAACGGGTTGACCATGAGCGCCGCCTGATCCAGCTCGGCCGCCGCGCCTGCCTCACGGGACAGCACGAGCGCGCAGCCGCGGTCGGACACGATCGGGGCCTCCTTGGCCACCAGGTTCATCCCGTCCCTGGTCGGGTTGACCAGCAGCACGTCGGCCGCCCGGTAGGCGGCCAGCGAGCGGGCGTAGTCGTCGTCCACCCGCACCACCAGCGGCGTCCAGTCCGGGGTGGCGAACTCCTCCTCGATCTGCGCGGCCAGCCGCTGCACCGCCGCGGTGTACTCGCGGTACTCGGCCAGGTCGGTCCGGGACGGGTAGGCGAAGGCCAGGTGCATCACCCGCCCGTGCCACTCCGGCCGGGACACCAGCAGCTCGCGGTAGGCGGCCAGGCCGCGGACGATGTTCTTGGACAGCTCGGTGCGGTCGATCCGGACGACGAGCTTGCGGCCGCCGGCCAGCTCGGTCAGCTCGGCCAGCCGCTGGGCCACGTCGGGCTCCGCGGCCCGGCTGGTCAGCTCGGCGGCGTCCACGCCGAGGGCGTGCACCCCGATGCCGGTGACGTGGCCTCGGTAGCTGATTTGCTGCCGGGCCCGGTCCACCTCGGCGCCCAGGATCGCCTCGCAGCAGTCGGCGAACGCGTCGGCCCAGCGCTGGCACAGGAACCCGGCGTGGTCGGCGCCGAGTATCCCGTCCAGCACCTCGCGGGCGACCCCGTCCGGCAGCACGCGGTAGTAGTCCGGCGGAGCCCACGGCGTGTGCGAGAAGTGCGCGATCCTGAGGTCCGGCCGCCGGTCGGCCAGCATCCGTGGGACCAGGCTGAGGTGGTAGTCCTGTACCACCGCGCGAGCCCCGGCGGCCGACCCGTGGCGGCCGTCCGCGGCCCGGGCCAGGGCCGTCGCGAAGGCCTGGTTGTAGTTCCGGAACTGCTCCCACTCGGCCTCGAACTGGGGTCCGAAGGACGGCTGCCGGGGCAGCTCATAGAGCATGTGGTGGACGAACCAGAGTGTCGAGTTGGCCACAGCGTTGTAGGCGGCGGCGAAGGTGTCCGCCGGGATGTCGAGCATCAGCACGGCCGAGCTCCCGGCCCCGTCCTGGCCATCCAGCTCCAGCCGGCCCTCCGGCGCCGCGCGGGCGGCGGCCCGGTCGGCGTCGCTGAGCGCGGCGCAGACCCACAGCAGGTCGGTCTGGCTGGCCACCGTGAGCAGGCCAGACACCATCCCGCCGCCGCCGCGCCTGGCGCTGAGCTGCCCGCCGGGACCCACGCTGAAAGAGAGAGGCCCCCGGTTCGATGCGACTAGTACCGGCCCGTCGGCTGCTGCTGCGCCCATGTCGCGGCCCAGGCTACCGGGCCGGGTCCGCGGGGCCCGGAAGCGGAGCGCCCGCGCGCGCCGGAGGGCCAGCCTGGATATTCCGATTGGAATTCCGGCCGACGGCACGGTTAAAGTAGAAGCCACAACTTCATAACGCTCATCCAGAGGGGTGGAGGGAACGGCCCGTTGAAGCCCCGGCAACCATCGCGAGATCGCGCGCCCGCATGATCTAGTCCGCACCGCGGACAGTGCAGGTCACAAACTCTGCTGGTCACCAGCAGCGCTAGCGGCGAGGTCGTCTCGCGACAGGTGCCAACTCCGGCCCACGGCTCACCGCCGTTGGGGCAGATGAGGAGAGAGGCCTCGCATACATGACTGCATCTGCGGTAAGTACATCCACGTCCAAGTCCGGTACGTCCCGCTTCGGCAATGCCAGCCACCTGTCCTGCCGCGAGTGCGGCCAGACCTATGAGCTGGGCGCCACCCACGTCTGCGCCGAGTGCTTCGGCCCGCTGGAGGTCGCCTACGACCTGCCCCGGCTGACCCGCGCGGACATCGAGGCCGGGCCGAACAGCATCTGGCGCTACGCCAGCCTGCTGCCCGTGCCGTCGGACGTCGCGTCCGGGCCTAACACCGAGCCGGGCTGGACCCGGCTGGTCCGGGCCGACCAGCTGGCCCGCGCGGTGGGCATGCGCTCGCTGTGGGTCAAGGACGAGCGGGCCAATCCGACCCACTCGTTCAAGGACCGGGTCGTGGCCGTCGCGCTGGCCGCCGCCCTGGAGCTCGGCTTCAAGGTCCTGGCCTGTCCCTCGACCGGCAACCTGGCCAACGCCGTGGCCGCGGCCGCGGCCCGGGCCGGGATCCGCTCGGTGGTCCTGATCCCGGCCGACCTGGAGCCGCAGAAGATCCTCGGCACGGCGATCTACGGCGGCACCCTGGTCGCCGTCGAGGGCAGCTACGACGACGTCAACAAGCTGGCCTCCGAGCTGGCCGACGAGCGCGAGGACTGGGCGTTCGTGAACGTGAACGTCCGCCCGTACTACGCCGAGGGTTCCAAGACGATCGGCTTCGAGATCGCCGAGCAGCTCGGCTGGCGGCTGCCCGAGCAGATCGTCGTGCCGGTGGCGTCCGGCGCCCAGCTGGTCAAGATCGACAAGGCGTTCCGCGAGCTGACCGAGCTGGGCCTGGTGCCCGAGGCCAGCTGCAAGGTCTTCGGCGCCCAGGCCGAGGGCTGCTCCCCGGTCGCGGCGGCCTTCAGGGCGGGCCACGACGTGGTCCAGCCGGTCCGGCCCGCCACGGTGGCCAAGTCGCTGGCCATCGGCAACCCGGCCGACGGCCCCTACGTGCTGGACGTGGTGCGGCGCACCGGCGGCGCGGTCGCGGCGGTGACCGACGCCGAGCTGGTGGACGCGATCCGGCTGCTGGCCGCCACCGAGGGCATCTTCGCCGAGACCGCGGGCGGGGTGACGCTGGCCGTGCTGCGCAAGCTGCTGGCCGCGGGCCAGCTCGACCCGGACGCCGAGACGGTCATCATCAACTCCGGCGACGGCCTCAAGACCCTGGACGCGGTGGCCCCGACCATCCCGCCGATCCAGCCGATCCGGCCCACGCTGGAGGCGTTCGCCGCCCACGAGGCCCAGGCCGTCACCAGCCAGGTCATTACCAGTACGTCAGCACAGCGAGCAGGAGAGCAGTCATGAGCGTGTCAGTCCGGATCCCCACCATCCTGCGCAGCTACACCGGCGGGGCCGCCGAGGTCGCCACCGACGCCGGCACCCTGCGCGAGGTCATTGCCGGACTGGACGCGCCTATCCCGGCCTCAGCGGCCGGATCCTGGACGACGCCGGCAAGCTGCGCCGGTTCGTCAACGTCTATGTCGGCGACGAGGACGTCCGGCTCGCCCAGGGCCTCGATACCGAGGTGCCCTCGGGCGTTCAGGTGTCGGTCATCCCGGCGGTAGCGGGCGGCTGAGGCCCGGTCTGCCCCGGATCAGCCGCTTGGTGCACGGGTCGCACTACGACTGATTTAGGGGCGCAAGTGGGCGCAGTGACGCACGGCACGATGTAAAGTCTTCACCGGTCGCTGTTGTTGGTACGGCGTGAGCGGCAGCTGAGCTTTCGCGATCCCTGGCCTGTGGCGCGATCAACGGGCTCCCGCGTGGCAAGGGCGGGACTCGCAGCCCGAGCAAAAGTTAGGGAGTGTTGGGAATGGCTCAGGGCACCGTCAAGTGGTTCAACGCGGACAAGGGCTACGGCTTCATCGCGGTCGACGGTGGCAGGGACGTCTTCGTCCACTTCTCCGCGATCCAGTCGGATGGCTACCGCAGCCTCGAGGAGGGGCAGCGGGTCGAGTTCGAGATCACGCAGACCGAGCGCGGACCGCAGGCGGAGGCCGTGCGGCCGTGTAGCACCTCCGTAGTCGAAGGCCGGACGCCGCCAGGAGTGATGCCCGGCCTTCGGCGACAGGCCCGGCACCCCCAGGACCTCGGGGGCGCCGGGCCTTCGCGCTTCTCGAGCCGCTTCGGGCTGGCCGGGCAAAACCGGCCTGACCTGCACAGATGCCTCGACCGGGACCCTCCGCTTGCACTCTCACCCCGGAGAGTGCTAAACAGGGCGTTGGCACTCTCGGGGTGAGAGTGACAACGCAGTGGCGTTATCGGGCGCGATGAGGCCGAGCCGGCGGCAGGAAGGGACTGTCCGCCGGGGTCGGCCGTCCGTCGCGGGCATCGGCCCGATCGGCCTGCAAGGCAGCAAGTTCCTGGGAGGACTGGAAGCCTAATGGCAGCGAAGATGATCGCGTTCGACGAGGACGCCCGGCGCGGCCTCGAGCGCGGCATGAACCAGCTCGCTGACGCCGTGAAGGTGACCCTCGGCCCCAAGGGCCGCAACGTGGTGCTGGAGAAGAAGTGGGGCGCCCCCACGATCACCAACGATGGTGTGTCCATCGCCAAGGAGATCGAGCTCGAGGACCCGTGGGAGAAGATCGGCGCCGAGCTCGTCAAGGAAGTCGCCAAGAAGACCGACGACGTCGCCGGTGACGGCACCACCACCGCCACCGTGCTGGCCCAGGCGCTGGTCCGCGAGGGCCTGCGCAACGTCGCCGCCGGCGCCAACCCGATGTCGCTCAAGCGCGGCATCGAGGCGGCCGTCGAGCGGGTGAGCGAGGAACTGTCCAAGCTCGCCAAGGACGTGGAGACCAAGGAGCAGATCGCCTCCACCGCCTCCATCTCCGCCGCGGACACCGCGATCGGCGAGATGATCGCCGAGGCGATGGACAAGGTCGGCAAGGAAGGCGTCATCACCGTCGAGGAGAGCAACACCTTCGGCCTCGAGCTTGAGCTCACCGAGGGCATGCGCTTCGACAAGGGCTACATCTCGCACTACTTCGTGACCGACCCTGAGCGCATGGAAGCGGTCCTGGAGGACCCCTACATCCTGATCGTCAACTCCAAGGTCTCGGCCAACAAGGACCTGCTCCCGCTGCTCGACAAGGTCGTGCAGTCCGGCAAGCCGCTGCTCATCATCGCCGAGGACGTCGAGGGCGAGGCCCTGGCCACCCTGGTGGTCAACAAGATCCGCGGCCTGTTCAAGTCCGCCGCGGTGAAGGCGCCCGGGTTCGGTGACCGCCGCAAGGCCATGCTGGGCGACATCGCCATCCTGACCGGCGGCCAGGTCGATCAGCGAGGAAGTCGGCCTCAAGCTGGAGAACGCCGACCTCGACCTGCTCGGCCGGGCGCGCAAGGTCACCATCACCAAGGACGAGACCACCATCGTCGACGGTGCTGGCGACGCCGACCAGATCCAGGGCCGGGTGAACCAGATCCGCGCCGAGATCGAGAACACCGACTCCGACTACGACCGCGAGAAGCTCCAGGAGCGGCTCGCCAAGCTGGCCGGCGGCGTGGCCGTCATCAAGGCCGGCGCGGCGACCGAGGTCGAGCTCAAGGAGCGCAAGCACCGCATCGAGGACGCGGTGCGCAACGCCAAGGCCGCGGTCGAGGAGGGTGTCGTCGCCGGTGGCGGCGTGGCCCTGCTCCAGGCGGGCAAGAACGCGTTCGAGAAGCTCGAGCTGACCGGCGACGAGGCGACCGGGCGCGCAGATCGTGCGCCGTGCGCTCGACGAGCCGCTCAAGCAGATCGCGATCAACGCCGGCCTCGAGGGCGGCGTGGTGGCCGAGAAGGTGCGCTCGCTCGAGCCGGGCCACGGCCTGAACGCCGCGACGGGTCGAGTACGTCGACATGTTCGAGGCCGGCATCATCGACCCGGCGAAGGTGACGCGCTCTGCTCTGCAGAACGCGGCCTCCATCGCGGCGCTGTTCCTCACCACCGAGGCAGTCATCGCGGAGAAGCCCGAGAAGGAGAAGGCTCCGGCCGCTCCGGGCGGCGGTGACATGGACTTCTAGTCCCGCACTCCCGGCCTGCGCGCCGGGCAGGACGAGGCGAGAAGCCCGCCGAGCCAGTCGGCTGCAGCACGCAGAAGGCGGTCCCGGTTTTAGCGCCGGGGCCGCCTTCTTCCATTCCTGCGGTCCGGCAGCGGGTCGCGTAACGGGATTTTTCGCTGCGTGCCGGCTCCACAAGGAGGGCGCAGAAGGGGGATTATCGGGCCGTGAACCCCCCGACGGAACAACTGATCCGCGACTACCTCAATCGCGTGTCCGTTGCTGCGCGCGGCCGCCTCTCCGCGAACGACCGGCGCGCCTTCCTGGCCCGCACCCGCGAGTTCATCGAGCAGAACACGCGCGCGGTCGGACGCATCCAGACCGCCGACGTGATCAAGCTGCTGTCCGAGCTCGGTGATCCCTCGTCGCTGGTGAACGCCGAGCGCGAGCGGCTCGCCGCCGAAGGCACCGAGCTCGGCGCGCACGCCCCGCCGGACACCTCGCTGGCGGCCAGGGCGCGGCGGCTGCGCGCCGCCCCGGCCAATGTCGCCAGCCTGCTCCGGGCCTCCGCCGCGGTGGTGGCGCCCGGTGACGCGCCCATCGTGCCCGAGCCCGCCGAGGACAACCCCCTGACCGGTGACTTCGAGGAGATCGTCCGGGTGCGGCGGCCGATCTCGTCGCGCTGGCGGCCAGGCGAGATCGTCATACCGCGTCAGCCGGGCCCGCGCCGCCCCGGCCTCCGGCGCCGCCCCGGCCCCGGCCTGCCGCCCGCGGACGGTCGGCCGCAGCCGCCCGCGCCCGCTGAGCCGGGCGCCAGGCCGTCGCCCGATTCCGCGCCGCGGGCCCGGCCCGAGTGGCCGTCGGTGACCGCCCGCCGCCCCGCGGCCGAGAGTCGGAGGGGCCCGTCATCTGGGGCCCCGCCGACTCCTCAGGAACACGAGCACGCAGGAGGCGCCGGACACCACCCGCCCCTCCCGGCCCGCCACCAACGGGCCCACTACCAGTCCGCCCGCTACGAACGTGCCCGCGGCCAGCGAGAGCGCTACCAGCAGCGGGCCGGCCGCCCGCGCCGGACACCGACCGCGACCGCCCGGCGGCCGGCGACACCGCGCCGAGTGCTCCGGGCGCAGACTGGACGACCCTGAGCCCGACGGAGGCAGACTCGGGCGGGCCCGGCCGCGGCGGGCGGGAACTGGACCGGCCCGGCAGCCGGATCAGACCGCGCGGCCAGCGCCAGCGGCCCCGGATCAGCATCCCTAACAAATGGCGCGTCGGCCGGACCGCGGGCCGCTCCGACGGCCGTTCCTGGCCAACGAATCCCGCCGCCCGCCGACGCCGGGGACAGCGGACCCGGCGATGGCCGGCCGCCAGGCGCGGCAACGGCCGGGTCCGGACCAGCCGCCGGACCGGACAGCCAGCCCGGGAGCGCCGCGGCGTCCGCGGCCGCCACCGCCGGGCCGGACAGCGGGCTCGGCAGCGCCGCGGCGTCCGCGGCCGCCAGCACGGGACCGGGCTCGGCCAGCCCGGCCGGGACCGAGGCGGCCGTCCCGGCGGACGAGGAGGAGCCGCGGCCCGTTACATGGAAATACGCTGGTCGGTCCGCCTTCGGCGGGAGCGGACCCGGCCCGGCGGTTCCGCCTCGCGGTGCGCGGGTGACCTGGGCCAGCGGCGTGCGCTCGCGGGCCATGCGGATAGGTCCGGTGCGGACCGCGTCCGCGCGGCTGAGCGGCACCCGGTCGGGCGGGCCACGCGACGGCCAGTCCGGCCCGGCCGCGGGCGCCGCGCCCGACGGGCCGCCGAGGCCGGGCGGGGAGTTCCTGGCCACGGCCGGCGGCGCCGCCGGGAGGACAGCCCAGGTGGTGGTCCGGTGGGTGCGGCGCCATCCGCTGGAGGCGGTCGCCGTGGTGCTGCTCGGGCTGGGCGGGCTGATCTACCCGCCGGTCTGGCTGATGGGCGCCCTGGTGGCCGTCTTCTCCAAGGCCTGGAGCATCAGCGACAAGTGGATCGGCCTGGCGCTGCCGGTGTTCCTGGTTATCGTGGGCATCGTGGTGGAGGTGTCGCTGGCCGGCACCCACAAGGACTGGACCACGTACGTCCGCGACGCCTGGGTGTTCGCCGGCCACCTCAGCCGGATCCTCGCCTTGCTGGGCGCGATCTACCTGGCCTGGCGGGTCGAGCGCGGTCCGCGCTCGCCCGGGGTCCCGCCGTGGCAGAAGGCGCGCCGGTTCGGCTGAGCCCAGCGTCGGCGCTGCGCCACAGCCGGGCGCGGTGATTCACCATCGCCGAGATACCCCGCTAACCGATAGCCTGGTGCGGTGGCTCCGATCCGTCGCGGGCCGCATCCCTATGGTCCCTCTTCGTGTAAGGTTCCCGCTCGTGCCCACTGGCAAGGTCAAGTGGTATGACGCCGACAAGGGGTTCGGCTTCCTCACCCGCGATGATGGCGGTGAGGTGTTCGTGCACTCAACCGCGCTGGCCGCCAGCGGCACGACATTGCGCGCGGGCCAGCGCGTGGAGTTCGGCGTCGCCGAGGGCCGTCGCGGTACGCAGGCCCTTCAGGTGCGCGTGCTGGAGCCGCCGCCCTCGGTGGCCAAGGCCAGCCGGAAGGACCCGGACGAGATGGTCGCTGCTCGTCGAGGACCTGATCAAGCTGCTCGACGGCGTGTCCAACACCTACCGCCGCGGCAAGCACCCGGACAGCCGGGACGCCAAGAAGATCGGGGCCGTGCTGCGAGCCGTGGCCGCCGACATCGAGGCCTGAGGCCCCGCAGCGATCCGCGGCCAGCTCATGAACTGCTGACCGGGCTGCCGACCTCGGCGGCCGCCGGTTCGGCCGCGTTCAGGACCCGGCGCCGCCGGGCCAGCAGCATCCGACCAGGGCCACCGCCAGCCCGGCGCCCGCAACGGCCAGGCCCGCGACGCCGCTGCCGGTCAGCGACATGAGCCAGGCCGAGCAGTCCGCCCGCCACCCAGGACAGCTGGTGCAGCGTCTCGGAGACGGCGAACGTGGACGACCTGACCTCCTCGCCGATCTCGTCGCTGCAGGATCGAGTCCAGGGCGAGCTTGACCAGGGCCTGGCAGAGCGCGGCGGCCAGCGCGACGATCAGCGCCGCCCACAGGCCGTAGTAGCATGGCGCAGAACGCACAGCTCACGGTGGCCAGGATGAGCGTGGCGAACACGATGACCTGGGGCGCGCGGGAGCGCAGGGCGGCGCCGATGCCGGTGCCGATGAAGCCGCCGAGCGCCGCCGCGCCGATCATCTCGGCCAGCGCGAGCTTGTCCGGACGTGCCGGCGAAATGCTCGGTGCGCAGGATGAAGGCCAGGAAGAAGATCATGAAGCCGGAGAACGCGCGCAGGGTCGCGTTGCCCTCCATGGCCTCGCGGACGATGGGCCCGATCGTGGGCATGGTGAACAGCCGCCGCAGCCCGGTCCGGCCCGAGCCACGGCCCGCGGGCGCGGGTCTGGCCCCGCCCGGTCCTGGCCGGTCCTCGCTCCGCTGGGGGCCGTCGTCGCCGGCGTACTGCTCCTGGCCCGCGTACTCGCCCGGCACGGGGGTTTCCGGCCAGGTGTCACCCGGCTTGAGCGGGCTGTCCGCGGGGCCGTCCGCGGCCGCTTCCGGAGCCGGCTCCGGGGCAGTCCACGCCATCGGGCAGCCGCAGCGCGAGCACCATCGCGGCCAGGTAGACCGCCGTGCCGATGCGCAGCACCCAGGCCGCTCCGCCCGTGCCGCCGCCGAACACGTAGGAGACGCCCGCCGCAGCCCCGGCGCCCAGCGAGGTGGCGACCAGCCCGATCCGAGCGCAGACCGGGCGTTGGCCGACACCAGCGTGATTTCGCTGGGCAGCAGCCGGGGCGTGACCGCGGCGCGGGTGACGCCGTAGGCCTTCTGGAGTACCAGCACGCCGAAGGCGGCCGGCAGCAGCGTGAGCGTGTCGTTGTGCTGCACCGCACCGGCCATGCCCCAGCACAGCAGGCCGCGGGCCAGGAGCGTGCCCATCAGGATGTAGCGGCGGCCCTGCTGCACCCGGTCCAGCATCGGGCCCAGGAACGGGGCCAGGATCGCGAACGGCGCGATCGTGATCAGCAGGGCCAGGGCGACCCGGCCCCTGGCCTCGTCCGACCGACGCGCTGAAGAACAGCGTGCCCGCCAGCGACACGGCCACGAACGCGTCCCCCACGAGCTCGCGGCGGTCAGCTCGATCAGGCTGGACAGGCCGGTGCGGCCGGCCCCGGAGGCGCTGCTCAGCCGGTGCACGACGCGGCCGGCGCCGTTCGCGGCGCCCTTGCCGAACCGGCCTGCCGTCCGCGACGCCGAGCCGATCGACCGGCCTGCCCGCCGGGCCCTCGGTTCGCGGTCCGCGTCTCCCATGACTCAAGTATTCTTCCTATGCGGGCCTGGTACTACCACGCCCGGCCGAGCGGCCCTCGCATGGCGGCGT
Organism: uncultured Actinomycetota bacterium; assembly: GCA_963730265.1. Lineage (GTDB taxonomy): Bacteria > Actinomycetota > Actinomycetes > Streptosporangiales > Streptosporangiaceae > DASUBV01. The sequence goes on along the minus strand of CAVSRG010000008.1, from coordinate 219,205 downwards.
TCTGGGGGCTGCATAGCTACCGTCAGATGAGGAACAATTACTTAACGTGAGCCCTACTCGCACGCGCAGCAGGGAACTGGATGAGGCCTGCGCGGCCGCGGTTGACCTGGCCCGGGCCGCCGCCGACCGAGGTCGCAGGTCCCGGCCAGGTCGGTGCGCACGTCGGCCTTCAGGCCGACGGCGACCGCGTCGTGACCCACCTGTTCACCTGCCTGGACCGCGCTTACGTGGGCTGGCGCTGGGCGGTCACGGTGGCCAGGGCCTCGCGGGCCAAGGTCGTCACCGTCGACGAGTGCGTGCTGCTGCCGGGCCCGGACTCGCTGCTGGCGCCCGACTGGGTGCCGTGGAGCGAGCGGGTGCGACCCGGCGACCTCGGCGTCGGCGACCTGATGCCCGCGCCGTCCGACGACGAGCGGCTGGTCCCGGTGGCGTCGCTGGAGGGCGACGACGGCGTGCTGGAGTGGGGCGAGGACAGCGCCTGGGAAGAGGGCGGCGGTGATCTCGCCGCGTCGCTCGGCTACACCGAGCCGACCGCGCTGGCCGGGCCGCAGGCTCCCCGCGGGCCACTGGTGCCGGGTCAGGCCGAGGCCGAGCCGGTCGGCCGGGCTCGCGTGCTGTCGGCCATCGGCCGGGACGGCGCGGCGCTGCGCTGGTACTCCAGCGATCACGGACCGGGCACGCCGCTGGCCAATGCCGCGCCGGGGCCGTGCGTGACATGCGGGTTCATGGTTCGCCTGGCCGGTCCGCTGGGCCAGGTCTTCGGGGTCTGCGCCAACGAGTACGCGCCCGACGACGGACGGGTGGTGTCGTTCGACCACGGCTGCGGCGCGCACTCGGAGTCGGCCGGAGCCACCCCGAGCCAGGGCACTCAGCTGCCGGTCATCGACGAACTCGGCTATGACCTGGTCGACACGGCGGGCGTGTCCATGGCTGAGACGGTCTTCGAGACCCTCGATCACGGGGCGGCGGACGGAACGTCCGGCGCCGACTCGCGCTAGCCTTCCGGCTGGTCTGCGCCGCGGGCGGAACGGCGGGCCGCCGCGCGGTCGCGTGACCGCTTGAGCCAGGGCACGTAGAACAGGGCGAAGATCCCGATTCCGACCCCGGTCGCCGCTGCCCAGGTCCACCACCGGTCGGCCGCGGCGAGCTGGTTGCGCACGGCCAGCAGCACGATCAGGGCCACCGCCCACGCGGCGGTGATGACCAGGGTGATCAGCCGGTCGTTGCCCTCCAGCGGAGGCGGGACCGGCAGGCTGGGCCGGGGCATCCGCCCAGGCTAACGCACCACCGGCCGGGAGCTCTGGCTCCCGGCCGGTGGTACGTAGCGTCCGCGTGCTTCCCTAGTCCTGCCAGGGATCCGGCTTCGGCGTGGGCTTCGGCTCGGTCGTCGGCTCCGTGGCCGGCGGCGTCGGCTCCGTGACCGGCTTGAGCGGCTCGTCCTGCCAGGGATCGGGCGGCGGTGGCGGCGGCGGTGTCTTCCCCATGGGTGCGGTTGAGAGTGCCATTTCTCGTTCCCCTCCGTAATGTGGGTCGACATTAGATCGACCGAACGGATACTGGCGATACGCATGATAGCGCCAGCGATCGTATCTAATCGGCGAAAAAACCGAATTCTTATCGTCGCCAAGATTGCGAACTAGTGCGGTTTCGCTGAACAGCCGCTCAGGCGGAAGCCGTTAACGTGCCCGGTCTGGTCAGCTCGGTACGGATCCGGGCCGCCGGCTCGTCTCCCCGATTTCCTCGAACAATTCCGCCGCGCGGGCCAGCAGGCTGCGCGCCTCGGCAGGCCGGCCGGACTGGGCCATCGGCCCGGCCCAGGTGCTCCAGGTCCTGGGCCTCGCCCAGCTTGTTGCCCTCGGCGCGGTGGCTGGCCAGCGCCTGCTCAAGCAGGGCCGCACCCTCCTCCAGCCTGGCCGCTGTCGCGGTGCGCCCGGCCCAGGTGCTGGAGTACCCAGCCCTCCAGCCGGGGCAGGCCGATCTCGTGCACGATGGCCAGGGCATCGCGCTCGCGGGCGATGGCCTCGGGCAGGCGGCCCAGTTCCAGGTAGGCCTCGCCCAGGTTGCACAACGTCGTGGCCTCGCCGTAGCGATGGCCGACCGCGCGCTGCAGCGCCAGGGCCTCGTGCAGCGGCTGCACCGCCTTCTCGTGCAGGCCCTGGAAGTGGTAGCTGAAGGCCAGGTTGTTCGTGATCTGGGCCTGGCCGCGCAGGTCGCCCAGATCCCGGCGGATCTCCAGGGCCTGCACGAAGTAGCGGTCGGCGTCGGGCACCTGCTGCTGGCTGAGCACGACGCCCATGTCGTTCAGCACCCAGGCCTCACCCGCCCGGTCGCCGATGGCTCGTGCGCTGGCCAGCCCCACCTCATGGGTGGCCAGCCACTCGGCCCGGTACCCGTGCAGGTCGAAGCACAGCATGATGGCCACCGGCAGCTTCCAGGCCACGTCGTGCAGTTCCTCGGCGGCGGCCTGCCGGGTGGCCGCGACCAGGTTGTCGCGCTCGAGCCGGCTCCAGGTCAGCGTCTCGTCGGTGCTGGCGAAGCTGAGTATCGGCGCACTGCTGGGCTCGCGGTCCAGCGGCACCCGGTCGCGCAGCGGGTTGATCAGGTGCGAGGCCGCGTCGGCCGAGCGCAGGTACCAGTGCAGCAGCCGGCTGATCGCGGCCCGGGTGGCCTGCGGCGGCTCCTCGGCGTTGGCCCGCTCCGCGGCGTAGGTGCGCAGCAGGTCGTGGAATCGGTACCAGTCCGAGGACGTGGACTCCAGCAGGTGCGCGTCGACCAGGATCTCCAGCGCGTCCGCGACCCGGTCCTCGTCGCTCGTCCAGCAGCGCCGCGGCCGCCTGAAGGCTGATGTCGGGCCCCTGCCACAGCCCCAGCAGCCGGAACGCCCGCGCCGGGTCCACTGTCCCCGGTGCCGCGGGCTGCGGCAGCGAGGTGAAGCTGACCTCGAAGCAGGCCCGCACGGCCAGGTCGCCGGCGGTCAGCTCGTCCAGCCGGTGCCGCTCATCGGCCAGCCGCCGGGCCATCGTGGCGACCGTCCAGCCCCGCCGGGCCGCCAGCCGCGCCCCGGCGATCCGGATCGCCAGCGGCAGCCCCGCGCACGCCCGCAGCACGTCCCGCACCGGCCCCGGCTCGGCCGTCACCCGGTCCTCGCCGATGATCCGGGTCAGCATCTGCTCGGCCTCGTCGTCGTCGAGGACGTCCAGGTCGACCAGCCGGCTGCCCGCCAGGTCCGACAGCCAGTGCCGCGATGTCACGATCACCGCGCAGGACGCGCTGCCCGGCAGCAGCGGCCGCACCTGAGCCGAGTCCCGCGCGTCATCCAGCACGAGCAGCACCCGCCGGTCGGTCAGCCGGGTCCGGTACAGCGCCGCTCGCTCTTCCAGGGTGGCCGGGATCCGGTCCGGCTCGACGCCCAGATCACGCAGCAGCCGGGCCAGCACCTCATCGGGCTTCGCCGGCTGCTGGCTGGCCCCCAGCAGGCTCACGAACAACTGGCCATCGGGGAAGTTCCGGCGCAGCGCATGCGCCGCGTGCACGGCCAGCACGGTCTTGCCCAGGCCCGGCGTACCGACCACCCCGGCGATGTTGACGGCCGCCGGGTTGGCGGCGGAGCTGGCCGGGGTCAGCATCTGGCGCAGTCTGAGCAGGTGCTCGTGGCGCCCGGTGAAGTCGGCCACGTCGGCCGGCAGCTGCCCGGGGCCGCCGGGCTCGGATGCGCCGCCCGCGCCAGCCACGGCCACGGCGGCGGCGTCGGCCAGCCCGGCATCCGGGTCGCGCTCGGCCCGCCCGGCCGCCTCAGCGCCCGCACGCTCCCCGGGGAGCTCAGCCTCTCCAGGGCCGTCGGCGGCGTCCGACTCGGCGCGGTCCGCGGCCAGCAGCCGCTGGTAGATGCGACGCAGCTCGGGGCCGGGATCTACGCCGAGCTCGTCGCTGATCGCCGACCTGGCCTCGCCGAACGCCGCGATGGCCTCCGCGCGCCGCCCGGCCAGGTCCAGGGCCTCCAGCAGCAGGACCCACAGGCCCTCGCGGATCGAATGCTCCGAGATCAGCCGGCGCAGCTCCGACACCAGCTGCCCGGCGCGTCCGCAGCGAAGGTCGGCCGTGATCCGCAGCTCCAGGACGTCCAGCCGCGACTCCTCCAGGCGGTCTCGTCTCGGCCAGCACCAGGTCGGACGGCGGAACGCCGTCCAGGGCCCGGCCCCGCCACAGCCCGAGCGCCTCCGCCAGCAGCGCGACGGCGCGCGACGCGTCTCCCTCGTCCAGGGCCTGCCGGCCCTGACCGGCGAGCGCCTCGAACGTCTGCGCGTCCAGGTCAGCCGGGCCCAGCCGGAGCTGGTAGCCAGGGGCCCGGGTGGTCAGGATCTGGCCCTGCGGGTCATCCATCATCCGCCGCAGCCGCAGCACGTAGACGCTGATCAGGTTGGCCGCCCGGTCCGGGGGCCGGTCCGCCCACAGATCGGCGATCAGCCGATCGGTGGAGACCACCTGACCCGCGTTGAGCAGCAACGCGGCCAGCAGGGCACGCCATTTCGACGCACCGATCCCGCTCCAGCCCTGGGCCGTCCAGATCTCGAGCGGGCCCAGAATCCGAAACCGCACCGTGCCGCCCAGTCTGAGTCCGCCAGCGCCGCCCGAGGGCGGGCCGAGATGTCTGTGCTCTTCCGTTTCCGCGCTAATGCCAGCCGGGAAACCTACCGCTTAATCGACACTCAATCATGGCTGAAGGCAACTGCGCCAATGTGTCCCATTCAAGCGACCGAAACATAGCGCACTGTGACCTCGGGCGCGCTTCGGGTGCTAGTGCGCATAACGAACACGGTCCTGCGGTCCGCGGGGCGGCGGACGCTTAACTGTCACGCAATACCCCGCAGTCATGCTCATAACAGTCAGGTTCGAGCAATACCTCCGCCAGCCCGGCCGGTGCCGCGGAGGGAGCCTGAGCCTAAGCCCTGGGACCGCCAAGCGGGGGCGCAGTCCACGGGCCGTAGCCGGTGGCCGTCGTCATCGTACCTAGGGGGGCGAAGGCGGCGGACACCTCGGCAGGCCCGTCAGCTTCGGCTGGCGCGGTCGGCCGGGTGGCCGGCCGACCGCTGGGGACGGCCGGTCGGCCATCCGAAGCCGACTGGCACCCGGCGCTCGTCCGCCCGGTGCCCATCCCGGGCCAGTCGGCCACCACTCATGCCGGGCCCGGCGGCCACCACTCATCCCCGGCCGTGGGCCGCCGCTGATCGCCGCCCTGGGGCTGGTCTTCCAGCGACGTGGCGGTAACAGCGACGTCGTTCCAGCGCCGTTCCGGCGACGTCAGGGCATCAACCACGTCGCTGCGAGGGCAGAGCCGGGGCGGAGCGGGAGCGTCGTGGTCCGGGGTGGTGGCTCGGGCAGGCACAATTGCTCCAGGGGCCGCGTCTGTCCGCGCGGCCGCGTCACCCGGCGCGACGGACCATGCTGGCTTGGGAATACCCGGTCTTGCCCTATACTTAGCTAAAGTAATGACTCAGGTTAACGAAAATGGCAGCAGCATCGCAGACCAGGACCGACGCGGGCCTGGCAACAGAGCTACGGATCTCGGTCAGCCGCCTCGCGCGCCGGCTCCGGGCGGAGCGGGTCGCGAGGGGCGTGGCGACCGACCTGTCCGACACCCAGCTGGCCGCCCTGGCGGCGCTGGAGCGGCACACGGCCATGACGCCGGGCGAGCTGGCCGAGCACGAGAAGGTGCAGCCGCCGTCCATGACCAGGGTTATCGCCGCCCTGCAGGAGCGCGGGCTGGTGACGCGGGCCCCCCATCCGACCGACGGCCGGCAGGTCAAGCTGACGGTCACGGAGCAGGGCCGGGAGCTAGTGCAGCAGTCGCGTCGGCTCCGGGAGGCGTGGCTGGCCCAGCGGCTGAGGGAGCTCAGCCCGGAGGAGCGCGCGGCACTGCGCGCGGCGGCCCCGATCTTGCAGCGGCTCAGCCAGTCCTGACCGGCGAGCCCGCTTCGGCGGAGCTGGCCCCGGCACCGACGCCCGAGGGCGCGCCGGAGAAGGCCGGACTGGGCGACCGGATGTTCGGCTCGCTGCGCACCCGCAACTACCGGCTGTTCGCCACCGGTCAGGTGGTCTCCAACACCGGCAGCTGGATGCAGCGGGTGGCGCAGGACTGGCTGGTCCTCAACCTCACCCACAACAGCGGTACCGCGCTGGGCATCACGACCGGCCTCCAGTTCGCGCCCATGCTGGCCAGCATGTGGGGCGGCGTGGTGGCCGACCGTTACTCCAAGCGCCGCATCCTGATGGTGACCCAGGCGCTGATGGGCGCCCTGGCGCTGCTGCTGGGCGTGCTGGCGCTGACCGGCGCGGTCCGGATCTGGGAGGTCTACCTGCTGGCCTTCGGGCTGGGCATGGTCACGGTCGTGGACAACCCGACCCGGCAGGCGTTCGCGGTCGAGATGGTCGGCAAGGACGGCATGGCCAACGCCATCGCCCTGAACAGCGCGGTGTTCAACCTGGCCCGGATCGCCGGGCCCGCGGTCGCGGGCCTGGTCATCAGCGCGGTCGGCACCCCGGCCGCCTTCATGGTCAACGCGGCGTCCTACGGCGCCGTGCTGATCGGCCTTAAGCTGATGCGGCCCGACGAACTGCACCGGGTCGCCCGGGCTCCGCGGGCCAAGGGACAGCTGCGCGAGGCACTGGCCTACGTCCGGGCCCGGCCCACGCTGTGGATGACGCTGATCCTCATCTTCTTCGTGTCGACCTTCGGGATGAACTTCCAGGTGACCACCGCGCTGATGTCGCGCGGGGTGTTCCACACCGGCGCGGGCGCGTTCGGCATCGCCTCGGCGGTGTTCGCGCTCGGAGCCCTGGGCGGCGCACTGATCGCGGCCCAGCGGGGCCGGCCGACACTCGGGCTGCTGCTGGTCACCTCGATGGCGTTCAGCTTGTTCGAGATCCTGACCGGCCTGATGCCGGACTTCCTGGCCTTCCTGATCATGCTGATCCCGACCGGGCTCACGCTGCTCACGCTGACGACGGCGACCAACTCGACCATGCAGCTGGGCACCACCGCGGTGATGCGCGGCCGGGTGATGGGGCTGTACATGCTGGTGTTCCTGGGCGGCACGCCGCTCGGCGCCCCCCTGGCCGGGTGGATCGCGGCCGACTTCGGGCCGCGGGTGAGCATCATCTCCGGCGGGGTCATCTCGGTGATCGCCACGACGGTGGTGGGGTTGATGCTGGCCCGCCGCCGGGGCGTCCCGGCCTGGTCCTACCTCAAGCCCGCCCGGCTGGCCCGCCTCGTCGCCTGAGCGAAGCGAGCCGTATTCCATGATCGTCGGAGTCTGGTGCTGCTCAGCAGCACCAGACTTCCGACGATCATCAACTACCACAACTGGTCCCGCCTGCTAGTAATAGGCGGGTGCGGCTGTTCGTGGCCATCGTCCCCCCGCCCGCCGTGACGGCCGAGCTCGAGGCCCGCACGGCGCCGCTGCGGTCGGCCTGGCCGGACCTGCGCTGGACCGGCCCGGAGGCGTGGCACATCACGCTGGCCTTCCTCGGCGAGGTGCGCGAGGAGGTCGTGCCCGAGCTGAGCACCCGCCTGGAGCGGGCCGCCCGGCGGCATCAGGCTCAGTCGCTCGCGGTCCGTGGCGGCGGCGCCTTTCCCAGCCCGCCCCGGGCCCGCGTGGTCTGGGCGGGCCTGGACGCGGACCGGGCCGCGCTGGCCGCGCTGGCCGCCTCCGCCGCGGCGGGCGCCCGCCGGGCCGGGCGCGCCATCACCCGACGAGGACCGGCGGTTCCGGGCCCACATCACGCTGGCCCGCCTGCGGGCGCCCGCCGACGTCCGTCCGCTCACCGCCGAGCTGGCCGGCCTGCAGGGCCCGCCGTGGACCGCCGGGCGGATCCAGCTCATCCACAGCCGGCTGCCCGAACCGGGCGCCGGCCGGACCCCGGTCTACACCAGCCTGGCCGCCTGGCCCCTGGCCTGACCGGCCCTAGTCGCCTCTGGCGCCGTCGATCCGCTCGCGTAGCAGGTCAGCGTGGCCGTTGTGGCGGGCGTACTCCTCGACCATGTGCGAGACGATCCAGCGCAGCGAGTAGGTCTGCCCGTCGTTGCCCTCGAACGTGTCGTCCAGGCTCGGCACCGCCGCGGCGATGGTCCTGGCGTGGTCGCACTCCTGCCGCCAGGTCCCGAACGCCTCGGCCACGTCGGCGTCGGCCACGTCGTCGAAGTCCCCGTCCATATGCTCGGCGGTGCAGTACAGCCAGGTCACGTCGGCCCCGCCGACCCGGCGCCGGAACCAGCCCCGCTCCACCTCCGCCATGTGCCGGACCAGGCCCAGCAGGGACAGCGACGACGGCGGCACCGCCCGCTCCCGCAGCTGGTCCGCCGACAGCCCCTCGCACTTCCAGGCCAGGGTGGCCCGGTGGTACTCCAGCCACCCGTCCAGCATGTCGCGCTCGCTGGCGGTCAGCGGCGGCTCGGCTCGCTCGATAGTCATGAGGCCAGCATGCCGAAACCGCTACAGCCGCTCCACCACATATTCGATGCACGCCGTCAGGGCCTGGACGTCGGCCGGGTCCACGGCCGGGAACATGCCGATCCGCAGCTGGTTGCGGCCGAGCTTGCGGTAGGACTCGGTGTCCACGATCCCGTTGGCCCGCAGGATGGCCGACACGGCGCTGGCGTCGATGTCGCCGGCCAGGTCGATGGTGCCGACCACCTGGGAGCGCTGCTCCGGGTCGGTCACGAACGGCGTGGCGTAGTCGGTGCGCTCGGCCCAGTCGTACAGGTGGCTCGAGGACTGCGCGGTGCGCGCCGTGGTCCAGGCCAGGCCGCCCTGGGCCAGCATCCAGTCCACCTGCTCGGCCAGCATGATCAGCGTGGCCAGCGCCGGGGTGTTGTAGGTCTGCTGCTGCTTGGAGTTGGCCACCGCCGCCGCCAGCGACAGGAACTCCGGGATGTAACGGTCACTGCCCGCGATCTCGGCGCCGCGCTCCAGCGCGGCCGGGGACAGCAGGGCGATCCACAGGCCGCCGTCGGACCCGAATGATTTCTGCGGCGCGAAGTAGTACACGTCGAACTCGCGCGCCGACACCGGCAGGCCCCCGGCCCCGCTGGTCGCGTCGACCAGCATCAGCGCGTCGGCGTCGGCGCCGGGCACCCGGCGGATGGGCATGGCCACGCCGGTCGAGGTCTCGTTGTGGGTCAGGGCGTAGGCGTCGGCGCCGGTCTCGGCGCTCGGCTCGGGATGCGAGCCCGGCGCGGCGTGGATCACCGTGGGCTCGTCCAGCCACGGCGCGGCCGTGGTCACGGCCGCGAACTTGGCCGAGAACTCGCCGAACGACAGGTGCTGGGCGCGCTGCCGGATGAGCCCGAACGCGGCCACGTCCCAGAACGCGGTGGTGCCGCCGTTGCCCAGGGTCACCAGGTAGCCGTCCGGCAGGCCGAACAGCTCGGCCAGGCCCTCCCGGATCCGCTGGACCAGGCCACGGACCGGGGCCTGCCGGTGCGAGGTGCCGAGCAGCGCCGCCCCCGGCCCGGCCAGCGCGGCCACCTGCTCGGGCCGGACCTTGGACGGTCCGCAGCCGAACCGGCCGTCGGCGGGCCGCAGCCCGGCCGGGATCTCGATCTTGGCGCTGCCGTCCGGGCCCGGCCCGCCGGGACCCGACGGCCCCGGCAAGCCGGACAAGCGCGGATCAGACATCGTGGTCCAGGACCTCGGCGGCGCCGGGCACGTCGCGGACCGAGCGGGCGGCCGGGCCGACGTACCGGGCGCTGGGCCGGACCAGCCGGCCGGTGCGCTTCTGCTCCAGGATGTGCGCGGCCCAGCCCGCGGTCCGCGCGCAGGTGAACATGGACGTGAACATGTGCGACGGCACCTCGGCGAAGTCGAGCATGATCGCGGCCCAGAACTCCACGTTGGTGGCCAGGACGCGGTCCGGGCGCCGGGCGTGCAGCTCGTCCAGCGCCGCCTTCTCCAGCGCCGCGGCGACCTCGTAGCGCGGCGCGTTCAGCTCCTGGGCGGTGCGCCTGAGTACTCGGGCCCGCGGGTCCTCGGCCCGGTACACCCGGTGCCCGAAGCCCATCAGCCGGTCGCCGCTGTCCAGCGTCTTCTTGACGTAGGCGGCGGCGTCGCCGGTCTTCTCGACCTCCTCGATCATGTGCAGCACCCGGGCCGGCGCCCCGCCGTGCAGCGGCCCGGACATCGCGCCCACCGCTCCGGACAGGGCCGCGGCCACGTCAGCACCGGTGGAGGCGATGACCCTGGCGGTGAACGTGGAGGCGTTCATGCCGTGTTCGGCGGCCGAGGTCCAGTAGGCGTCGATGGCCCTGACGTGCTTGGGGTCGGGCTCGCCGCGCCAGCGGATCATGAACCGCTCGGTAATGGTGTTGGCCTCGTCGACGCGCTTCTGCGGCACCATCGGCAGCCCGAGGCCGCGCGCCGACTGGGCCACGAACGACAGCGCCGTCACCGAGGCCCGGGCCAGGTCATCCCTGGCCTGCTCGTCGCTGATGTCCAGCAGCTGCTGCATGCCGTAGGCCGGGGCCAGCATGGCCAGGGCGCTCTGCACATCGACCCGGATGTCGCCGGAGTGCACCGGGATCGGGTACGGCTCGGCCGGCGGCAGGCCGGGGGCGAACTTGTTGTCGACCAGCAGGCCCCAGACGTGCCCGTAAGAGACGTGGCCGACGAGTTCCTCGATGTCCACGCCCCGGTACCGAAGCGCCCCGCCCTCCTTGTCCGGCTCGGCGATCTCCGTCTCGAATGCCACAACGCCCTCTAGGCCCGGCGTGAAGTCGGACATGCGTGCTTCCTCCGTCTCCTTAATCCGCGGCGGGCCGGCGGGCTGGCCAGATGATCAGGCCGCACGTGCGTGAGCGGCGGGGGCCAGCGGGCCCTACGGCCAGCAGATCTATTGAACCCCTCTGTCCCTACGGACTGGTAACCGGATGGGTCTATCGGGCTCGAGCGAGCTTGTGTGAGGATCAGTACCCGTGAGTGCCCAGGACAAGACCAGCGAGCTGGACCAGACCCTCGATGAGTCGATGCTGCCCGCCGACCCGATGGACCTGTTCGCCCGCTGGATGGCCGACGTGGTCGCCATCGGGCTGCCCGAGCCGACCGCCATGGCCCTGGCCACCGTGGCCGCCGACGGCCGGCCACGGGCCCGGATGGTGCTGCTGAAGGCCTACGACGCCAGCGGCTTCACCTTCTACACCAACCGCACCTCGCGCAAGGCGAGCGACCTGGCCGAGGTGCCGCGGGCCAGCCTGCTGTTCCCCTGGTACGCGATCCAGCGCCAGGTGATCATCGAGGGCACCGTGACGCAGCTCACCACCGAGCAGAGCGAGCCCTACTTCCACTCCCGGTCGCACGGCTCGCAGCTGGGCGCCTGGGCCAGCCGTCAGTCCACCGTCATCGGGTCGAGGGCCGAGCTGGACGACCGCGTCGCCGAGCTCAGCCGGCGCTGGCCCGAGGGCACCCAGGTGCCCATGCCCGACTTCTGGGGCGGCTACCTGGTCGAGCCGCAGGTCATGGAGTTCTGGCACGGCCGGGTGGACCGGCTGCACGACCGCTTCCGGTACCGCAGGGACGCCTCCGGCGGCTGGGCCCCCGAGCGGCTCTCGCCCTGACGCGCCCCGGCCTGGTCAGACCGCCGGCCGCGGGATCACCGCTGCTGGTTCGCGCTTGCGCCCGCGCGACATAGCATCGGTCCTGGAAGGAGTGCACGTGACGGCGCACGGGCTGATCGATACGACCGAAATGTACCTTCGCACGGTCTTCGAGCTCGAGGAAGAAGGCATCGTCCCGCTGCGCGCGCGCATCGCCGAGCGGCTGTCCCAGAGCGGGCCGACCGTCAGCCAGACCGTGGCCCGGATGGAGCGGGACGGGCTGCTGACGGTGGAGGGCGACCGGCAGCTGGCGCTGACCGAGAGCGGTGCCGCGCTGGCCATGCGGGTGATGCGCAAGCACCGGCTGGCCGAGTGCCTGCTGGTCAGCGTTATCGGCCTGCCCTGGGAGGAAGTCCATATCGAGGCCTGCCGCTGGGAGCACGTGATTTCCGACCATGTGGAGCGGCGGCTGGTCGAGCTGCTGGAGTATCCGGTGCACTGCCCGCACGGCAATATCATTCCGGGCCTGGACGAGCTCGGCGTGCCCGAAGACGCGGTTAAGCGCGCAGCTCAGGCCGTGGATGAGGCGGGTATCGCCATGACAAAGATCACTTTGCCGGGCGACGAGCCGGTGGTGGTCCGCCGTATTAGCGAACAAATCCAGAGCGACGCAGCTGTGATGCTTAAACTCAAGAACATCGGGATACAACCCGGACGCGAGGTGACCCTCGCGGTCAGCAACGAAGGCATACGGGTGACAGGTGGCGACAGGGTCGGCGAGCCTGGGGGATGACCTTCCCCGGCAGATCGCGGCGCATGTGTTCGTCACTCGGTCGTGACGGCCGGCCGCGCGAGCAGGTGGGCGGTGGGTGAGCAGCTGGTGAGCCGGCCGGAGAGGCCGAGCACCCGGCGCCGCGCCCGCCGCTCGGCGCCGAGGCGGTGCTGGATCAGATGGCGGCGGGCGTCGTGGTCATCGACCGCGAGGGCTTCCTGCTGTACGCCAACGACTTCGCCGTCTCGCTGTTCGGCTTCCCCGACGACGCCGAGCACCTGGTCGGCCGGTCCCTGCTGTCGCTCGGCTTCGAGGAGGGCGACGCCCGCAAGGCGCGCGACATGACCCGCCAGGTGATGCGCGGCTGGCCCTGGGAGGGCACGTTCGCGACCCTGCGGGTCGACGGGTCGCGGGTCTTCATCCGCGCCCAGGCCGCGCCGCTGGCCGCCCCCGACGGCGAGATCACCGGTATCGCGATCATCGCGCGCGAGACCAGCAACCACGGCAGCCTGGGCGGCAGCGACCGCATCGGCGTGCTCGAGCGCATCGGCGAGCGGCTGGCCGGCTCGCTGGAGCTGAGCGTCACGCTGAGCCAGGTCGCGCAGACGCTGGTGCCGCAGTTCGCCGACCACTGCTTCATCGACCTGTTCCAGGGTGACAAGCTGATCCGCCGCGCGCAGTTGCACTCGCGCGGCTGGATGCCCGAGCCGGGCACCTGGGCCCTGGTCGGCGAGCCCATCGCCTACCCCGAGGGGCACTTCTGCCAGCAGGCCATGGCCCGGATGGACGCGGTCGTGGTGGAGGACCTGGCCCAGGACCAGTTCCCCGCGCCCAGCCGCCGCAGCCAGGAGGTCTGCGACGACGTCCAGCTCACCTCGGTCATCGCCGCGCCGCTGATCGCCCGCGGCCAGCTGCTCGGCGTGATCAGCATGGCCCTGTCCCAGCTCACCGAGCGCCGCGAGCGGCACTACGGCGCCGACGACCGGGACTTCCTGTCCGCCGTGGCCAGCCGGGTGGCCGTCGCCATCGACAACTCCATGCTGTTCGAGGAGGAGCGCCGCACCGCGCTGGCCTTCCAGACCAGCCTGCTGCCGCTCGACCCGCCCGCGCTTGACGGGCTGGACGTGGCCTACAAGTACGTGCCGGCCAAGCCGCTGGAGACCCACGGCCAGGGCATCCAGACCCAGGTCGGCGGCGACTGGTACGACATCATCCCGCTGTCGGCCGGCCGGGTCGGCATCGTCATCGGCGACGTCGAGGGCCGCGGCGCCCGGGCGGCCGCCGTGATGGGCCAGCTCCGGGCCGCGCTGCGGGCCTTCGCCCAGGACGACAAGCCGCCCGCGGAGATCCTGCGGCGGCTGGACGACTGGTGCCGCTCGCTGGCCCCGCTGCCGTCCGCCGACCACAACGCCGAGGCCGCCGATCCGCCGATCGTGAGCTGCACCTACCTGGTCTACGACGCGTGGTCCCGGATCCTGTCCTTCGCCAACGCCGGGCACATGCCGCCGCTGATGGTCAGCGGGCACGACGTGACCCAGCTGGAGATCAGGCACAAGGGCGTGCTGCTCGGCGTGCGCGGCCGGGGCATGCCCGCGCTGCCCACCTACCGCGAGGAGTCGCGCTACCTGCCGCCCGGCTCCACCCTGGTCTTCTACACCGACGGCCTGGTCGACCGGCGGGAGCGCGTGGACGGCGAGGGGCACTACACCGACGCCGAGGTCCAGCAGATGCTCCGCCAGGCTGTGCGCGCCGCCGCCCGCGGGCCGGTGGCCCAGGTCGCCGAGGCGGCCGAGCTGGCCGTGCCCGGCGAGATCGACGACGACATGGCCGTGGTCGTGGTCCGCACCTCGGTGGCCAACCTGGCCTCCTGGGAGGGCCGCTTCGCGGCCGAGCCCATCAAGGTGTCCGAGGCCCGGCGGCTGGCCCAGGAGACATTCATCAAGTGGGGCATGCAGCTCGAGCAGGCCGACCTGGCCTGCCTGCTGGTGTCCGAGGTGGTCACCAACGTCGTGCTGCACGCCTCGGCCACGCCCAGCCCGCGCCCCGAGCTCATCCTGGAGACGGCCGGGTCCAGCGGGCTCGCCGCCTGGGACGTGTCGCCGTTCGGTGAGGTGCTGCCCGGCCACGACGGCAGCAGCGAGTTCACCCTGCGGCTGCGCCGCGGCCACGAGGCCATCTGGGTCGAGGTGTTCGACGCCGACATGCGGCTGCCGCGGATCCGCAGCGCGGGCGAGAGCGACGAGGGCGGCCGCGGCCTGTACCTCGTGGATCAGCTGGCCACGCGCTGGGGCTCGCGCCCGACCAAGGACGGCAAGGCCGTGTGGTTCGAGCTGCCGCTCAAGGTCGGCGCCGGCGGCCGGTAACCCGGCGCGCGGGCAGCCCTACCGCGCGGAGCGGCGGCCTACTGCTGGGCCACCCAGGCCGTGAGCACGATCAGCACGAACCCGGTGATGACCATGATCCAGATCCGGCCCGACGAGCCCAGCCCCATCCGGCGCCGTGTCCGGTGCACGAAGAACGCGCACAGCACGGCCAGGAACAGCAGCAGGATCAGCCCTGGCGTCACCGGAGGCCTCCTCGGTCGGCTCTCCCCTGAGCATAAGGCGATGTCGCCGCCCTGAGACCGTTAGGCGCTCCATAACAGGTGGTGCAATCGGTTACCCGGCCATTTCGGCCTGCGGATCAGGGCTGACCGCGGCGACCGTAGCGCCCAGGATGGCCGGAACGGAGGCGACCGCGTCGGGGGTGCGCACCGAGTCGTGCAGCCGGCGCAGCACCGTGACCTGGCGGGCCAGCGCCTCGATCCGGTCCTCCACCAGGCGGGCCGCCGTGTCCCGCTGGCCCGGGCTCACCGACCGGCCCAGCGCCAGCCGGGCCAGCGGCTTGATCTCGTCGAGGCGGAAGCCGAGGTCCTTGAGGGCCAGCGTCGCCGCGATGTAGCCGCTGTACTCGCTCGGGTACTTGCGCGTGCCGCCGGCCGACCGCCGCGGCTCGGGCAGGATGCCGAGCTCCTCGTAGTACCGGATCGTCCGGCTGCTCACCCCCGCGGCCTTGGCCAGCTGCCCGATGCTCACCAGCCCCGTCGTTTCCTCGGCCGATTTCGACATGCCTGTGACTACTCCCCGTGATATGCCCGCCGAGCGCGACCCGGGTACAACCCCGGTCGCGCCCCCCTGTAGCGGACTTTTGGTGTGACAAACCGCGGCTCAATACGCCCCTAGCCTTGGCTCATTACGGATAGTAGCGGTGTGGTAGCTCTGCGCGGAGGGAAATCGAGCGGCCGGTGATCATCACCCGCCGGCCCGGCCTGGGCGGGGGTATGGCCGCGACCGTACTCCGGGGTAACCTCGGAACATAACCGGCTGACGTGGAGGTCAAGGTGTCAGAGGCATACATCGTCGGCGCGGTGCGGACTCCCGTCGGCCGCCGGAACGGCGGGCTGTCCGGCGTCCACCCGGTGGACCTGGCCGCCCATGTCCTGTCCGAGCTGATGACCCGGACCGGCGCCGACCCGTCCGCCGTCGAGGACGTCATCATGGGCTGCGTCTCGCAGGTCGGCCCGCAGTCCATCGACATCGCCAGGAACGCCTGGCTGTCCGCCGGACTGCCCGAGGGCGTGCCCGGCGTCACCATCGACCGGCAGTGCGGTTCGTCTCAGCAGGCCGTGCACTTCGCCGCCCAGGGCGTGCTGTCCGGCATGCAGGACCTCGTGGTCGCGGCCGGCGTCGAGAGCATGAGCATGGTGCCGATGGGCACCAGCGTGGCCCTGCCCATGAAGGAGGGCATGGCGCCCCCGTTCGGCGACGGCTGGCGCGAGCGCTACGGCAGACCAGGAGATCTCCCAGTTCCGCGGGGCCCAGCTGATCTGCGAGAAGTGGGGCTTCAAGCGCGCCCAGCTCGAGGAGTTCTCGTACGAGAGCCACCGGCGCGCCATCCGCGCCATCGACGAGGGCCGGTTCGACCGCGAGATCACCCCCGTGGCCGGCGTGACCGCCGACGAGGGCCCGCGCCGGGACACCACCCTGGAGAAGATGGCCGAGCTCAAGCCGCTGCGCGAGGGCTGGGAGCTGACCGCCGCCACCGCCTCGCAGATCTCCGACGGCGCCGCCGCCCTGCTGATCGCCTCGCCCGCCGCCGTGCGGCGGCACGGCTTCACGCCCAGGGCCCGGATCCACTCCCTGTCCGTGGTCGGCTCCGACCCCGTCTACATGCTCACCGCGCCCATGCCCGCCACCGAGGCCGCCCTGGACAAGGGTCACCTCGGCATCGACGACATCGACGTGTTCGAGGTCAACGAGGCCTTCGCGCCCGTGCTGCTGGCCTGGTCCGCCGATACCGGCGCCTCGCTGGAGAAGGCCAACCCCAACGGCGGCGCCATCGCCCTCGGCCACCCCCTCGGCGCCACCGGCGCGATCCTCATGACCAAGCTGCTGCACGAGCTCGAGCGCACCGGCGGCCGGTACGGCCTGCAGACCATGTGCGAGGGCGGCGGCCAGGCCAACGCCACGATCATCGAGCGGCTCACCTAGACCGGCTGGCCCGGCCTCCGGCCGGCCTGCCAGATACACGGGGCGGCCCGTCAGAGGCGGCTGGGTGAACCGAGTCCGTTAGAGGAAATATATCTCTGGAGTTACAAGTTCTATACCAGTGAGAGATCAGGAACCATAGCCAGTCCGGCTCAGGTAACTGCACACTGGAAGGTACAGGAACATGGTGCTCACCACCTTCGACCCGTTCGCGGAGTTCGACCGCATCACCCGGCGCCCCGGCATCCGGATGGACGCCATCCGCCGTCCCGAGGAGGTCGAGCTGCGCTTTGACCTGCCCGGCATCGACACCGACAGCCTGGACGTCACCGTCGACCGCGGCGTGCTGACCGTCAGCGCCAAGCGGTCCGAGGAGTACGCCGAGGACGAGAAGCCGTTCATCCGGCAGCGCGTCATGGGCTCGTTCTCGCACCGGGTTCGGCTGTCCGACACCGTCGACAGCCAGAAGATCGACGCCGCCTACGAGGGTGGCGTGCTGAAGGTCCGCGTCCCGCTGACCGAGAAGGCGCAGCCCCGCAAGGTCGAGGTCAGCACCCCGGCCGCCGAGCTGCCCGCCGCCTGATCGGGTACCCCCCGACACCAGCGGTACGCTGCCATGGGGCCCGCGCGGCTGACCCGCCGCGCGGGCCCCTACCACTCTGGGGGTTCCGGGAGGGTGGGTTAATGAGAGGAGAGCTGAGCCGTGCCATTGCTGCCCCTTGATGACGCGGATCTGCCGCTCTTCACCGTCGGCCAGGTCGCCGGCATGCTCGAGATCCAGCAGGCGTTCCTGCGGCGCCTCGACCAGCACCAGATCGTCCGGCCGTCGCGATCCGAGGGCGGCCAGCGCCGTTACAGCCGCAACGAGATCACCGTCGTGCAGTACGTCGTCCGGCTCGCCGACGAGGGCATGACCCTGGCCGCTATCCGCCGCGTACTCGTGCTCGAGGACCGGGTGCGTGAGCTTGAGGCCGAGCGCGACCAGCTCCGCGCCGCGCTGACCGCGCTCGCCGGGTCGGTTAGTCAGCCGTCCGAGAGCTAGCCGCCTGGCGGGCGAAACCGCCCCGGCGGCCGAACCGCCCGGTCAGGGCCGGTCCCGTGGTCGCTGGCTGGTCGTCGTCCACCCGGCTCACGAACACCTGCGGGCTGATCCGGTGCAGCGCGCTGAGCAGCGGGCTCAGGTCCTCGTCCTGCGGGAGCTCCAGCACCACGTCGCCGGCCATCTCCGCGGAGTCCGCGTCGCGCGGCGCGAAGGTCACGTCCTTGACCCGGTGGTCCGCCAGGGCCAAGTCGAGCTGCGCGCGGCTGTGCGGGTCGTCCGACAGCCTGATCCGGATCTTCCACAGAGCCATGCGGCCTCCCGGTGGGTGCGACCACCCCCGACAATGCAGACTGCTAGTTGCCGGGCTGATTCGAGTTCGTAACGACCACGTGAACGGTCCAGCCGACGCCCGTTTGCGGCGTGCAAGGTGCTGGCCTCATGATCACGTTAGCGCACCGGCACGCAGGGTCACGCGAATCTGCCGAAAGTTGAGATAAGTCTTAACCGCGCATGATGCGCCGTCGGGGTCGGAGCCGGGCGGCGGCACCGCGTGGGGTCCGGTACGATATCCGGGCAGTGCGTAGTTCGGCGTTCGACGAGGTCCCGCGGCGGGACCTGGCAGGCGCCGAGCGGAGCCTCGCGGGTGTAGTTCAATGGTAGAACGTCAGCTTCCCAAGCTGATAGTGCGAGTTCGATTCTCGTCACCCGCTCCGATGACAAAGGCCCAGGCCAGGGCGGCAATCCCCGGCCTGGGCCTTGATCGTTCCAGGGTCGTAGTTGATCTCCCGTGCCATTAGCGTGCCTGCCGGGACCAGGACGCCCGCCGTGCCGTCCTCATCGTCGTCATCCTCGGCCTGTTCGGCCTGGACGTGGGCATCGATGGCGCTCGTGATCGCCTGGTCCGCGCCGCGCGCCTGGTGCTGGCAGATCATCGCCGCGCGCTCGCTGTCACGGCCCATCCGCGCCATCAGATCCTTGATCCCGGCCCCGCCCGCCGCCGCGAACGTATTCCCGGTGTGCCGCAGATCGTCGCCACTACGAGTGCGACAGCGCGCGGTATCTCGCTGGCTTTAGACAGCATCCTCACGCCGCGCGGTGCTGGTGCGAGCGCTTGTGACACGATCGGCGGCGTTCTCGTGGCAGTTTTCGCGCGGGAGGTCACGTTCGGGGCGGCTTGCCACTCTAGTAGGCAACGCCGCGGTAGGCGGCGCGAATCCGGCGCTCATGGGAGGACCTGTCGCTTATGCGATCTGTGCGGAGGATCTGTGGTGGGGCAGGGTGAGTTGCGCGGGCGGGGTGGCCGTGCCGCGGTTGGCTAGCCTGGAGCTGCACGGTGTGCGCCTCGGAGTGTGCCGCGGGGTGGCAGACGGGCCCAGCTGGTATCTGGCGTCCAGGCGCGCGCCGCGGGGCAGGTGCGGCCGCGTCCGGTGGGACAGCTTCATTGGCAGTGGTCGCGCGGGGCGGAGGCGGAGGCGGAGTGGTGACAGTGACGGTCGGCCCTGAGGCGGGAGCTGTGCCTTTGGGCTCCGGCGGGCCGCGGAACGTCGAGTTCGCCCAGTTCTTCCGCGCCGAGCACTCGAAGCTGATCAGGTTCGTGATGGCAACCGGCGCAGGGGGCGATGAGGCCGCCGAGATCGCGCAGGTGACGTTCGTCAAGGCATTCGAGAGCTGGGATGTGATCCGGGTGCCGCGCGCATGGATCCGGCGGGTGGCGGTGAACGAGCTGACTGCTGCCCGGCAGGCTGCGCGCCGCCAGACGCCGCATGCAACGCTGCCGGACGCGCCGGTGCCGGTGTCGACTGCGCTGGCGGTGGAGCTGACCGAAGAAGCCCGGCAGGTGCTCGCGGCGCTGCAGGAACTGCCGCCGAGACAGCGCCAGGTCATGGCGTGGATCATCGACGGCTTCGGCGCCGCCGAGATCGCCCGCGAGTTGGGGGTCAGCCCGGAATCAGTAAGGCAGAGCTACGCCAAGGCCCGCAAGAACCTCGGCCGGTTCTACGGACGAAGGAAGAAGCGATGATCAGGTGGCTGCGCGATGCTTTCGGCGGCGGAACCAAGAGGGAGGCCGCTGATGCAGCCGTCGGTCGGGGCATGGCCGATGTGCTGGCGGCGCTAGACAACGTGATCGATGATGACGCGGCCCTGGGACGCATCTGCGCCGACCCCGGCGAGACCATGGCCGGCGAGCCGTCGTGTGAGCCCTTGCGTGCAGTAAACCCACTCCGCGCAGCTGATCGTAGATACCTGCCGTGAATCCCAGGCTAGGCCGAGCCGATCAGAACCGCCGGGCTGCCGAGAAACAACGCGATACCTGGAGGAGGAGGCGCCATGCCAGCCGCCCCGCCTGCTGTTGACGCCACCACGGGCGGCTCGGAACAGGCTAAGACAGCCCCGGGCCCCCCGGCTCCGGGCTACGGCCGCCGCAGGGGGCAGGCACCGCTGCGCCGCGGCGCAGCCGACAGGGCCCAACCCGCCCAGCCCGCCGCAGCCGGCTCAGGGACCACTGGCGGTACCACGACGGAAATCCACGGAACCCGCCCACGGCGTTTCGGCTTCCTGCTCCGGCGCATCCCCAAGACGAGGGCCACCTACGTCGACCCGCTGTTCGCGCGACCAGATTTGGTCGAAGACGACTACTACCGCTTCCGGCGCCGGCTTGACAGCTGATGACGGCCAGACAGGCAGGGATCAGCTAGGAACCCCGCCCGGCTGCTGCGGCCAGCCTGGCCCAGGCGCTGCCGCCTTACGGTGACGTCGGTGACCTTGGCCGGTCAGGCTCCGGAGCGGAATCACCTGCAGAGCGTCGATGGCAGCCCAGCGGGCACCGAACACGCCGGGTGGGTTGCCCTGCACGAGCGCCTTAAGCGCGTTGTTCATGTGCCCGAGCGTGGCCTGCCAGGTCTTCGCGCCGTTGGCAGGTAGACCGGCGTGATCAGGTAACTGCCGATGGCGAGCTTCTCGACGGCTTGCTCGTACCAGTCGCTGCGGGCCACTTGGACGTCCAACTCCATCACGTAAAGGCCCAGGTCGGAAGCATATTCTTCACGCTGGGCCTTCGGTCGTTTGGGGGTCTGACCGGCCGCACACGTGATGCCAGAACCGCTCGGAACCCCGGTATCGGTGGCCGGTATCACCGGAACGGTCGCTGGGCTCCGCAGACCGTGCCCGGCGGCGGGGTGACGAGATGGACGAGGTAGCGGATTCTCCATTTGTCGGTACACGGGCTGGGCAGCTCAATCGGGTGGCCGTAGCTGGCCACGGTAAGCAGCACCGTGTTGCCCAGTCGGCGTTCAACGCGCTGGGCGCCGGAGTAGCCGGTGGCCGGGTCATACACGTTGTTGATGAGCAGGATCGGGGTCTTGGTCTTGGCGTTCCACGGGCCGGCGTAGCGCTCGGTGGCGTGCCCCGGCCAGTTCGCCGCGCAGGGAGCCCATTGCGTCCAGACCTGGTACGGTCCCCAGAGTTTGCCCGTGCGGTTGACGTTCTTGACGACCCTGGGCCAGGCGCTGACAGGCTGCCCGGCCGGTGCGTCGAGGCACTGGATCGCGGTCGACGTCGTCGCCTTGGCGAATGCAAAGGGCGTGAGCATCTGGCGCGCGAGTGTCTCCAGGGCAGAGCCGTCGCCGCCGGCAGCCGCGTCGAGTTCCCGTGCGTACCGGGGCCAGCCGTCCGGAGACCGCAGCGCCGAGAATGTCGTCAGCAGCAGGTCGCTATAACTCAGCACGCCAGGCGGGGATGCGTGCGGCGCCGGGATCGGCGCGCGGCGCGCCCGTCGGAACAGGCCTGCGACGCGCTGGGCTACAGTCTCGGGGTGGCCGGCGAGCGCGCAGCGGGCCGGGCCGGCGCCCTGGCAGAGCGCCATGAACTGGGTGAAGACAGCGTCGGCTGAGCCGGCTTGGTAGGCGGTCCTCGCCTCCGCGCTCTTCACCCAGGGCACCGCGTTGACAACGGCGTTGAGTAGCATCGCTCGCACCCGGGTCGGGAACAGGTTGGCGTAGATCTGACCGAGAAGGGTGCCGTAGGAAAGGCCGAAGTAGGTCAGGGTCTGGTCCCCGACGAGCTGGCGCAGCCGGTTGAGGTCACGGGCGGTGTCCTCGGTGGAGATGTTGTCCAGCAGCTGCCCGCTCACCTGACCGCACCGGCGGGCCAGCTCGGTGGCCCTGCGTGCGTAGGCACGCGACTGGGCCGCGGTCGTCGGAATGTGCACGCCCCGCCAGAACCGCGCCTCGCTCGCCTGGCTGGTGAAGCAGCGCACCGGGTCGCTCCGGTTCGTTCCCCGCGGGTCCCAGCTCACGATATTGAACCGGCCGCCGCCAGAAGCGTTGAAGTCAGAACCCTTATCCCGCACCAGGTCGACGCCGCTTTCACCCGGGCCGCCCGGGTTGACGAACATCGAGCCGATCAGGTGTTTCTGATCACTGGCCAGGCGGCGGATGACCGCGAGCTGGATCTGCTTGCCGGCCGGCCGGTGCCAGTTCAACGGCACCGAAACCCTGGCGCACTGCAACTGCTTGCTGAACTTCTTATAGCAGCTCTTCCAGGCGATCCCGCCCTGCTTGAACGCTGTAGCGGCCGCCGCTCCGGGCCTGGCGGCCCCGGCGGGCGACGCCAACGGCAGCGCTGCAGCCACCACCCCGCAGATCGCGATCAGCATGATCAGAACTTTGCGCATCGTAGCCCCCCGCTTAGATGCCCAGGTGGCCAAGCATTGGCCTGTTCTTGACCAGCTGTCAACTTCCGGATGGATTGACCAATATCAACAAATCCTGACAATCAGGCACCGACTGGATGGCTCGCTATTACCGGCACCCCGCCCATGCGCATCGGGCACTGCTCGCGGGAGCGACCTGGGCGCAGGTGGCGGCGGCGACCGGCCGCGACGAAGGATGCCGCCGATATGCCGCCGCGATCGCGCGGGCTGACATCGCGGCCGGGCAATGACCGCAGCCTCATGCAGAGCGCCTGTTGCCGTAGGCCCTTGAACCTGCTGGGCGGCCGGATAGGAGGATGGCGTCCGCTGTCAGGAGGAGTAGCGCAGGGCTAGCAGGTGGCCGTTGGGGATCGTCTTCTGATGAAACCCGGTCGCTTCGCAAACGGGGCCCGTCGTGCACGAGACCCCGTTCAGGTTCGCGGACTTGTCGCCCGCGGGCAGTACGTTCTTCTGCACCGACCATCTGGTGCCGTTCCACTTCTCCAGCACCGCGACCTCGGTGCCGGCCGCCGTATGGGCATTGCCTGCCGCCTCGCAGTCGGTGGCCGTGACGCACGAGACCGCGTTCAGCTGGGAGGACGTAGCGCCCGAGACGCTGGGAGGCTCCTGGATGACCCAGTGGGAGCCGTTCCAGACCTCGGCCAGCGAGCGGAAGGTGCCGCCCTTCTCGTACGAGCCGACGGCCTCGCAAGAGTCAGCCGCCGCGCAGGAGACGCCCCTCAGATCCGCGAACGACCCGCCAGCCGGCACCCGGACCGGCCGGATCAGCCACGACGAGCCGTTCCAGATCTCGGAGAACAGGCCCTTATCGTCGCTGCCCACGGCGCGGCAGGCGTGCGCCGCGGGACACGCGACGGCATTGAGCAGGCCGCCGCCGCCCGCCGGCTCGGGAACTGACTGGACCTTCCACGTCGAGCCGTTCCATCGCTCGGCCAGCGGGGTCGGGGCGCCTTTGTCCTTTGCGGACCCACCGATCGCCGTGCACGCCGTGGTGCCCGAGCACGCCACTGCGGCCAGATCAGTGTTCGTGGCGCCGACCGGGACCTGGGGCTTGGTCCGCGTCCAGGCACTGCTGTTCCAGAGATCGGCGACCGGGACGGAGTCGGCGCCGAAGGCATTGCTGCCGACCGCCACGCACCATTGCGCGCTGCGGCAATTCACGCCCTCCAGGTCGTCAGTGGCTTTCCCGTCCGGTACTGTCCGTACGGTCCAGCGCGACCCGTTCCAGGTCTCAGCGAACTCGCCGAAGCCCCGCGGGTAATCGTTGATGGCGAGCGCCAGGCAGGCCGAGGAAGACGAGCACGACACGGCGCCAAACACCTGGTCGGTCGTTCCGGTCGGCTCCGGCGGCGCCTGCATCCTCCACGTCGCGTTCCTCGTTCCGGGACCGGCACTCGCCGCCGGGATGGTGGCGAGCGCGGTCGCCAGCCCGGCTACGGCTACGAGCGCGCCCGCCGCCGCCACGACCCGCGTCAGCCGCCCTGATACCGTCCGCCTGATCTTGATCATTCACCCTCGCAGGATGTCTGCTGCTACCTGAAGGCGAACTGGACCATTCGCATTTAACTCCACCCTAGCATTTCTCGCCGGAGCGGCTGCTGCTCGCTGCGTTATAGAGCATCACGGCCAGTTAAAGGGGTATCCGGGTAAGGCCGCGAGAAAGACGGCCAGCTTTCGTTTACTCCATGTTCCCTTGTTCACCGCGGATCAGGCCGATGCCAATCTCGGCTGTCTTTCCGCGCGTAGAGGTCACGAAGCAGGCATATTTCGGCCCCGTGATGGATGACTTCCAGGTGGGTGTACAGGATGAGCTTCGCCATCGGCGCATCTGCGAACTGGGGTGGTGAGTTAGTTCCTTGCGGTCGGGTGAGCCCCTCCGTGCCGAGACTTCGCACATCGCTGACCCAGGCATCGTGCCCGTCATCGAGTTGGCGCAACGCCTCCTCAGCGGTGCCCGAGTAGCGGGCGGCCGGGGGGATCGGCGGGGCGGACATCGAAATGGGCTACATCCGGCGGCCCGAACACGTCGATGAGATGCGCGAGCCTCCAGGCGATCGTGGTGACAGGCTCGGGCTCGGTCGCCGGCTTGCCGTGGTCCATGGTGAACTGGCCCGCGCCGACCGAGACCGGCGCCGAGTCCTCGCCGCGACGGCTGATCGTCCAGCAGCCAGGTACCGGCTGCCAGAAGTACTCGTCATCGGTCAGGCCATCGAGCCGGGGCCGAAGCTGGTGCTGCCAGTGCCACTCAAGCTGATCGACCACCTCGGCGTTCCAGTCAATATCCATCCTCCGACACTAGGGACGAGAGCATGAGCGCGCCGCCCCGGAGCCTGCTGACGGCGCGCAAGCTGAACTTCCCACGTCCGGCACGTCGCAGCGATGAGTTTCGGCAGCTTTATCAGTCACCTTGTAGCAGCGAGACCAACTGGAGGTGCAGGGCGTGCGAAAGATCGTTGTCTACGAGTTGCTGTCCCTCGACGGGGTTGCCGAGGACCCAGATAGTTTCTTCGCCGACTGGGACGACGCGATGGACGCCAACCTTGCCGCTGTCATCGCGCCGCAGGACGCGGTGATTCTCGGCCGCCGCAGCTACACTGAGTGGGCGCAGTTCTGGCCGAGCAGCCAGATCCAGCCATTCGCGACATTTATCAACAAGGTCACGAAGTACGTCGTGACCTCGACGCCGCTTGACCGAGACTGGGCCAATGCGACGGCCGTCGACGGCGGGCTGGTCGAGTTCGTTCGCGATCTCAAGCAGCAGCGCGGAGGCGATGTCGGCGTCCACGCAAGTATCTCAGTCGCACAGGCACTGCTCGCCGCCGGCGTTGTCGACGAACTCAGGCTCGTGATAGCGCCGAGGATCGCCGGCCGCGGACGACGACTCCTCGACGGCTTGCCATCGATTCAGCTCGAATCGATCCGAAGCGATATCTCACCGACTGGCTATCTGCTCGTCGACTATCGCGTTATTTGTTAGAGCTTGGAAAAGGGGGCCTGATCGCGGGCGTCGTCCCGGTCGGCGGTCGGCGGTCCGCGCTCGGCCGGAGGCGGGCGACCCGTGCGGTATTGGTTCTCCTATTCCCGGATATCGCGTCTCGATCATGACCCGTTCCAGATTATTTCGCCCAAAGCGGTTGCACAAGCCACATCATGCTCACTAGGTTCGGTCTGCTGACGTTGGCTTGGGAACTGAGTTGGAGTATGCGAAATGACATTCAGCGGAAACTGTCCATTCAGCACGTTCACCAGTACCCCATTTGGCGCACTCTTCCAGCCTGGACCTGCCCAAAGCGGGAAGAACATTCAATTGGTCGAAAATGACAGCGAGCACTGGATCGGCATGAAGAAGAACGGCGAACCGCTGTCGTGGCCGGACAAGGGAGAGACCGCGGTTAGCCGCTGGCTGTGGGCCACGTCCGGCGGCAAGCCCGACTTGGAGATACACGGCACCTGGTTCGTGGACGGTCAGCCCAAGCAGGGTCTGCGAGCGCAGAGCTTGCTCGGAAAGATTCTCATCACCCAGAGGGCGGTTCGACTAGGCCTCAGTCGTCCAGACGTGCGGGGAGCCAGGAAGGGTCCCTGGATCTTCTCAGACCGACACGGGAGGGTTGCTGAAGCTGTCGAAGGCTGCATGTTCGGGGCGGCCTTCTATTTCGAGGACATCGACTGGGTGCGGGGTGGCAAGACCATCTGCGCCTTCGGCAGTGATGCTGGCGCTGTCATCATGCAGGCAAAAGGAGTCTTCTTTGAAAGCCCTGGGCCACGTAAGGGCGAGAAGCTCCCCCTCGGGGAGCTGGCCGCTGCGGTAACTGCTGGCCTCATCGACTCTGCTCGCGAAAGCAAGAACCCGGCGCGGCGCGGTGGGGCAGAGGGGCTGGCCAGTTCGAACTTCGCGTCGACCTTCGCTTCCTCTAAGGACGCGCTTGTGGAGTTGGTCAAGTGACGTCTCGTTACCCCGCCGCTGTCACCCCTGGCCGGCGGCATGCCGTGGCAGACTGCGGGTCATGATCGATGATCGTTTTGCGGGGGGGGGGCTGAGTGTCGGTGACCGAGACCCCGAACTCGCCGACGTCCTGGAGAAGGGCCTGGACGAGCACAACTTCGCGGCCACCGGGACGAGCGAGAAGGACCAGGGTTCCTTCTCGGTCAAGGTCAACCGGGTGGACGGGGAAATCGTCGGCGGACTGACCGCCTGGACGTGGGCCGGGCTGTGCGGGATCAGCATGCTGTGGGGCGAACGCTGAGCATCCCAGGCGGGGGCGAGGACGTCCACATGTTCAAGCGCCTTTAGACCTCAGCGACGGATTACCCCGTCCTGGCGGCCGACGCGGCGGTCTCCGGCGCGGTCAGTCGTCGATGGCCTGGTAGGCGGCCGTCCAGAAGTCG
Source organism: uncultured Actinomycetota bacterium (assembly GCA_963730265.1). Classification (GTDB taxonomy): domain Bacteria; phylum Actinomycetota; class Actinomycetes; order Streptosporangiales; family Streptosporangiaceae; genus DASUBV01. The sequence continues at coordinate 192,184 of CAVSRG010000008.1, read as the reverse complement.
AGCAAGATCGGCAGCGAAGGTGGCGCGGGCACCCGCTGGATCATGAGGATTGTCGTCATGTTCTCAGCCGGGTCGTTGTACCAACCGGTGCCATATACGCCGGGCCATCCGTAGCTCCCGACCGAGGCGGCCCAGGGATATGACACGCCCGGTGGGGGCCCGGTGCGCGCGCGCCGGGTGCGGACCGACATTCCCAAACCCCAGCCGATGTCGTTGAAGTAGCCCGGCGTGAATCCGGACACCGCCTTCTGCGCCGACGTCAGGTGGTCGCTGGTCATCAGCGTCACCGACGGCCGCGACAGCACCCGCTCGCCGTTGCGGGTACCGCCGGCGAGCAGGGCCGAGGCGAACGCGAGGAAATCGTCGGCGGTCGAGACGAGCCCGCCGCCACCGTCTTCGAACGTCGGCGGCTGGCTCCAGTACCCGTCGGGGCCGTCCTCGACGACGATCTCGCCGGTGGCGTCGTCGCGCTGGTAGGCGGTCGCCAGCCGGCCGATATTCGCGCCGCCGACACTGAAAGCGGTGTCCTTCATCCCCAGGGGCTCGCAGATCCGCTCGCGCAGGGCATCCCCGAAGGACATGCCGGTAGCGCGGGCGATGAGGACACCGGTCACGTTAGCGGCGGTGTGGTACATCCAGCGCTCACCCGGCTGGTAAACCAGCGGAAGCAGGCCGAGCCGGCGAATCCACTCATCCGGCGACGGCGGCGGGTCGAGCGCATTCAGCGCGTCGGAGATCGGGATCGTTCCCGGCTCGGCCGGGACCATGCCGGTGCCGAGCGTGAAGGTGAGCAGATCCCGCAGTGTTACCGGCAGGCTCGCCGGGACCGTGTCGTCCAGCGGCCCATCCGGATCAGCGAGCACCCTCATGTCCGCCAGTTCCGGCAGGAACTCGTCGACCGGGTCATCGAGGCGGAGCGTGCAGTCCTCCACCAGCGTCATCGCGCAGGCCGCGACGACCGGCTTAGTCATCGAGCCGATGCGGCAGATCGTGTCGGCGGCCATCGGCGTCCCCGAGCCCTCGCCCTCAAACGCGAGATTGCCCGTTGCCTCGATGTGGACCTCGCCGCGACGGGCGACGACGGCGACCGCACCAGGGATGTAGTCGGCGTCGACGTGACGCTCCAGCACCTCTCGGACCCGGGCGAGCCGTTTCGGTGAGAAGCCACCGATGGTCACTTGCTCCTCCTCATCTCGGCCGTGTTGGTATCCAGGAACGCTGAGTCGGCCATAACCATCAGCGACGGAGACGTATGGGAGGTAGACGACGGGAGTCGCGGTTACTCATCGCCTAGCCGAGTCTGGCCAGGCGCAAGCTCGCGCTGCATGGCACTCAGCTCACCGGCGACACGAGCCGGATACGTCGCTGTGAACGACGACAGGCCATTGACCGTGACAGAGCCGTTGTCGAGCTGGATGACCAGGCACGGCCAGCGCATACGTGAGCGACTCGGCCCTACGCCGAAGGACCGGATCTCAGGCCAGCCGATAAACCTGCGGCGCAGGTTGTGCCGGTAGACCAGGCCAGCTTCCGTGACGGTGAGCCTGTTAGTCGCCAGCACCGCCCCGAGCCACGCGGAGAGAAGCAACACCGGTATCCCTACGACCAGGCTGCCCACTGCGTCATGCTGGCTTGGGCCGACCGTCACCATGCTCAGGCCAACAAGGAAGAAGGCCGCCGAGCCCACCCACGCAGGAGCGACGGAGGCAAAAGGAGCCCGGTAGACCCTCAGCTCACCGCCACTGCTCACTTCGCGAGTCCTCCCGCGCCCCTGGTCAGCGCCCCTGACACCGGCGACCGTTGGATTGCCGGGACCTAGAGCAGTTCGGCCCGGTGCCCCAGGCTCGCGGGATGGATGAACTCGGCTGCCGGTCTGCGCAGCCACTGGGTGACGCGCATCGTAAGGGCCATATCGGCCATCCGTGCGGTGCGCATATTGGTCAGCCGACTCGGAGTGCAGCCGATCTGCTCAGCCAGTCCCGCCCAGGTCAGCCGCTGCCGCTGCCGCTCCTCGTTGAGCGCCGCATGGAGCTGGGCGAGATCCCAGCGGAGCCGGCAGTCCGGGCCCGCATCAGGAAGCCGCACGTCTCCGACGTCTCGGGCCGGGCCGGCGAGGAACTCCTCCGGTGCCTGCCCGAGCCACCGCAGCAGGTAGAGCGCGTACTGGCACGACGTTTCGCCTCGCGTACCCAGCCGGGAGACGGCGCCACCGCAGAGCGGATGGTCGTCGCGTTGAGTATTGAGCTGTGCGGACTGATCCCATAGTTCGCCGGCCAGGTCGTACCAGCCCATATCCCGGTCGCGGCGGGCATCGTCGACCGCGGCGAAGAACGCCGTGAAGTCGAACGTGGCGAGAGCATCCACGTCAGTCACGTTCGCATACCTTCCCGTGAAAGGCCGTCTGATCGCCGGGGTGCCTGAGTCGTCGCAGGCATCCCGTGGCGCCATGGCTATTACCATGTGGCCGTGTGACCCCTGCGCAGCTCGCCGACGCCGTCCTGGCCGCTGCCGCTGCCGCTCTGGCCGACCGGCAGCTCGATCCGTCCGGGCTGCCGCCCAGGGCAGTCCTGGAGCGACCCAAGAATCCCGATCATGGTGATTATGCCTCGACGCTCGCCTTCCAGCTTTCCAAGAAGACGGCCATCCCTGCGCCTGAGCTGGCGCAGTCGATCGCCGACAAGCTCATCAGCGACCCGGCGATCCTAAGGGTGGAAATCGCTGGCCGCGGCTTCCTGAATATCTGGCTGCATCCGTCCGCGGCCGGGGCGATCGCGGGCACCATCATCGAGCAAGGCAGTACCTACGGGCAGGGATCAAGGCTCGCAGGTCAGCAGGTGAACCTGGAGTTTGTCTCGGCCAACCCCACCGGCCCGATTCACATCGGCGGAGTCAGGTGGGCCGCCGTGGGCGACGCGCTTGCCCGCCTGCTGCGCGCGGAGGGTGCTGCTGTCACAACCGAGTATTACTTCAATGACGCGGGCGCGCAGATTGACAGGTTCGCCGCATCGCTGCTGGCAGCAGCCCGGCAGGAGGCGGCGCCGGACGATGGCTACTCCGGCCAGTACATCGGCGAGATCGCCGAGACGGTGCTGAAGAATCATCCGGACGTGCTCGCCAACCCCGATGCTGATGCGCAGGAGATCTTCCGCTCCGAAGGCGTGGCCTTGATGTTCGACGAGATCAAGGCTTCCCTCGCCGACTTCGGGGTGCATTTCGACGTGTATTTCGCCGAAAAGGATCTGCACGACAGGGGCGAACTCGGCGCCGCCCTGACGAGGCTCAGGCAGACCGGGCATGTCTACGAAGCCGACGGTGCCACCTGGATACGCACTACGGACTACGGCGACGACAAGGACCGTGTCTACGTTCGCAGCAATGACGACTTCACTTATTACGCCGCGGACTGTGCGTACTACCTGGACAAGCGAGCTCGTGGCTTCGACAAGGTCGTTATCATCCTGGGCGCCGACCACCATGGCTACATCGGCCGGCTGCGTGCGATAGCCGCCTGTTTCGGCGACGATCCTGATCAGACGCTAGAGGTCCTCATCGGCCAACTGGTGAATCTGGTCCGGGATGGCCAGCCCGTGCGGATGTCCAAGCGGGCGGGCACCATCGTCACGATCAACGACATCGTCGACGCCATCGGCGTCGACGCCGCCCGGTACGCCCTGGCTCGGTACTCGCTGGACTCGACGATTGACCTAGACCTGGACGTATGGACCCGGCAGGGCAACGACAACCCCGTGTACTACGTCCAGTATGCGCACGCCAGGATCGCCTCCCTCCTGCGGAACGCCGCGGAATCAGGGATCAGCCGCGGCCGCGACTACGACGCGAGCCTGCTCTCCCACGACCGTGAGAACGACCTCCTGAAGGCCCTCGCGGAGTTCCCCAGCGTGATCGCCGGCGCGGCCGAGCTGCGTCAGCCACACCGGGTCGCGAGATACCTGGAAGACCTCTCCGGCACCTATCACCGGTTCTACGATGCGTGCCGCGTGCTGCCTCGGGGCAGCGAGCCAATCGACGACCTCGGGCGGGCGCGGCTGTGGCTGGCCGAGGCAACGCAGATCGTTCTGGCGAACGGCCTTCACCTGCTCGGCGTTACTGCGCCCGAGCGCCTGTAGCTCAACCGAGGTAACGAGCCGATGCCAGCATGCATGAGCCCCGGCTCGGCCTGCTCTGGCATTCAGCCGGGGCTCATGACGCCGGGACTGCTTAGTCGCCGTCGGGCGTGGTGTGGATGAGCTTCTTGTTCACGAACTCGTCGATGCCCAGCGGCCCCAGCTCCCGGCCGACGCCCGAGCGCTTCGTTCCGCCGAAGGGCAGTTCCGGACCGCCGCCTTCGGCCTGGTTGATCCAGACCATCCCGACATCCAGCCGGTCGGCCACGTCCATGGCCAGCGCATCGTCGCTGGAGAACACGGCGCCGCCCAGCCCGTAAGAGCTGCTGTTGGCCAGCTCGACAGCCTCGTCGGCGCTGGACACCTTGTAGACCACCGCGGCCGGGCCGAACAGCTCCTCGCGGTAGGCCCGCATCTCGGGGGTCACGCCGGACAGCACGGTGGCTTCCACGAACGCGCCGGGCCGGTCCAGCCGGTGGCCGCCCAGGTGCACCGTCGCGCCCTTGCTGACCGCGTCGTTGATCTGCTCCATCAGGTTGCGGGCCGCCTGTTCGGACGACAGCGGCCCGTAGGCCGTGGCCGGGTCGGTGGGATCGCCGGTGATGTAGCCGGACATCGCGGCGGTGAACTCGGACATGAACTCGTCGTACACGTCGTCGGCGACGATCATCCGCTTGGAGGCGTTGCACGCCTGGCCGCCGTTCTCCATCCGGGCGGCGGCCGCGGCCTTGGCCACGCTGGGCAGGTCGGCCCCGTCCAGCACGATGAAGGGGTCTGAGCCGCCCAGCTCCAGCACGACCTTCTTCAGGTTCTTGCCGGCCGTCGCGGCCACGGCCGAGCCCGCCCGCTCGCTGCCGGTCACCGATACCCCGGCGATCCGCGGATCGGCGATCATCTCGGCCACCTGCTCGTTGCTGGCGAACACGTTGATGTACGCGTCGGCGGGCAACCCGGCCTCGTGGAAGATCTGCTCCATGGCCAGGGCCGATTCGGGGCACTGCGGCGCGTGCTTGAGCACGATGGTGTTGCCGATCATCAGGTTGGGGGCGGCGAACCGGGCCACCTGGTAGTAGGGGTAGTTCCAGGGCATGATGCCCAGCAGGGCCCCGATCGGGGACTTGCGGACCCAGGCTGTGCCCGGCGTGTTGGACTGCAGCGGCTCGTCCTTGAGCAGGTCGGGCCCGTGGTCGGCGTAGTAGCGGTAGATGCCGACGGTGAACTGCAGCTCGCCCAGGGCCTCGGCCGTGGTCTTGCCCATCTCCCTGGTGATGATCGCGCCCAGCTCGGCGGACCGGTCCCGGTAGAGCTGGGCCACCCGGCGCAGGATGTCCGCGCGCTCGGTCATGGCCGTCCGCCGCCACGCTGGATAGCCCCGGCCGGCCCGGTCCAGGATCTCGCTGATCTCCGCGTCGGTAGCCGTCGGGTACTCCTGCTCCACCTGGCCGGTGGACGGGTTCACAACCTGGTACTTCATGCCTTTGCCTCTCCTCGCGCCTGGCTCAGGTGCTCGTGATCAACGAGCGTACCGGGACCAGCCGGGTCGGCCCAGAGGCAGTCCCTGAGCTTCCCGAGCTGAGAGTGCGGACTCGTTCTCGCCGCCAATCTGTTACTACACGTTGTAGTATTCGGCCATGCCACGTTCCGTCCGCCTGGGACTGCTCAGCGCGAGTGCGATAGCAGGCCTGCTGGTAGCGGGCTGCTCGACGACTCCCTCTGGGTCAGTCGGCACAGACCCGCTGGGTATGACGATGTTCCGCGCTGGCCAGCGGCCAGCGCTGCCAGGGGTGTCCGGCCGGACGGTGACCGGCGGGAAGCTCAGCCTGGCTGCCGATCGCGGGCACGTGGTGGTGCTGAACTTCTGGGCATCGTGGTGCTCGGTCTGCCATCAGGAGGCGCACACGCTGTCGGTCGCCGCGCGCGAGTTCCAGCCGTCCGGGGTCCGGTTCGTGGGTGTCGACGTCGCGGACAACTCGGCCAGCGCCAGGGCTTTCATGCAGCACTACGGGATTGGTTATCCGAGCCTGAACGACCAGGGGGATGTGATCGCCGCCGAGTTCAATCGGATCATTCCCATCGCCGCCTTCCCCAGCACGCTCGTGATCTCCCCGGGCGCCAGAATCGCCGGGCGGGTGATTGGCGCCGCATCCGGTCAGGATCTCCGGCGCCTCATCAGGGATGCGCGCTAGATCACTGGTCGTGCCGGCCTAGGCCGGGCGAGCCCGGCCGGCGGTGTCCGTAGCAGCCGTCTAGAGGGCCGTCGGCTCGGCGGCCAGCGCGGGCCGCAGATAGGCATGGGCCCAGGCGGCCAGGGTGGTCGGTGTCGTGGTGACGATGGTGCGCTCGTCCTCGGCGATGAAATCGTCGCGGAGCACCGCTGACATCCCCGCCATGCCCTCCACCTGCCGGTCGCCAAGTCCCTCCGCGCGCAGCAACTCGCGCAGCGCCTCCTGGGAGATCGTCTCGGCGTGAACCGGGTACCCGGTCGCGTCGCTGATGATCCGGGCGGCCTGGGCCAGCGTGAGGTCCTCGGGGCCGTGGACGGCCTGGACCTGGCGGCCGGACCAGCCGGTGGACAGCAGCCGGACCGCGGCCACCTCGCCGATATCACGAGGGTCGACCCAGGACAGGGCGTAGTCGACGGCCATCGGCGCTCGCAGCACGCCCGCGCGTATGGAGTCGAGGTCCAGGTTGGTGAAGAAGTAGCCGCAGCGCAGGTGCAGCACCGACGCGCCGGTTGCGTCAAACTGCTCCTCGGCCCGGGCCAGGCCGTCGATCTCGCCCGCTCCGGAGCGCATCTCGGCGCCGATGCTGCTGAGGAACACCGTGCGGGCGATCTGGTTCTCGGTCACCGCGCGGGCCGCGTTCGCGCCCAGCCGGGCATACCAGGCGACCGGATCGGCGTCCGGGTCCTGGGCGGCCGGACTGACCCAGAACAGGGCGTCGGCATCCCGGGTCACGCGCACCACGGTCGCTGCGTCAGCCAGGTCCGCCTGGACGACATCGGCACGAGCGGCTGTGGCCGGATCGAGCCGGTCGGGGTGGCGAGTCAGCAGCGTGGGGCGCACGCCGGCCTGGATGAGCAGTTGCACGACGCGGGATCCGACATGACCGGCGGGCGTGGTGACGACGACCTTCATGAAAGCTGGCCTATCACCCGCCACCGACACTCACCGAGCCCGGATGATCTGTGCGCTGCGTCGGGTCGACATGCCGATCGAGGCGGTCCGGCAGGTCCTGGACGACCCGGACGACGAGGCGCTGCGCGTGCTGCTGCGCCGTCACCGGCAGCGACTGACGGATCGCGCTCAGATCCTGGCCCAGCAGGTCAGCGTCGTCGGCCAGTACATCGAGAACGGAGTAGCACACGGCGAGCACGATGGGCCGGGCGGGCATTCCCGCCTCGGGCTGCTGGTCAATGAGCAGCCGGGCCCCACGCCCGCCCGTCCCGTCGGCGTCGCGATGCAGGCCGGGAGTGCGATCGCCGATGGAGTGCAGGCGCGGGCCGTGCGGCCCTCCAGTCCGGTCCTTGTCCAGCCACAGGATCGGACTGGCCCCCCTTCCGGGGACGCACGGCCCGTGCCGTCAACATGGCCAGTACGCAGGTGCCGGAGCCGCGCACCTCGGACAGCACAGCCGAGTACCGGTCGGGATGCGCGGGGTGGCTGCGGACATGCTCCGCCCTGGCCAATGCTTAAGCATCACCGCCGGGGTCTGGAGCAGCGCAAGAGTTAGCAGTCTTTCAGGAAGATCCCTGTTTTGGCAACGCAGATGACGAGCGGAGAACTCTCTTTCGGATGCTTAAAGGGAAGCCCATGTGCCTGCCGCCTGACCGTAAAGGAAGCAGGCGCTCAGGCGTGATTCCCGAACGATTCTCGCCTGGCCGCTCTCGTGCCCAGCTCGGCTACGAGGAGCAGAGGCAGAACAGGTGGCCGACCGGGTCGGCGTAGACCCGGAACGTTCCCTGGGTGTCCAGGTGGCGGGCGCCCAAGGCGACGGCCCGCTGGTGGGCGGCCTCGAGGTCGGCGACGGCCAAGTCGAGGTGCATCTGCTGCTGGACCGCGGGTTCGGGCCAGGTCGGCGGGGCGAAGCCGGGGGCCCGCTGGAACGTCAGGGCCGCGGTGCCGCCGCCCGGTGGGTCCAGCGACACGTACTCACTGTTGCCGCCGCCCTCGGGAACCGGCCAGTCGAGCAGCGCGCCGTAGAAGCGGGCCAGCTCAGCGGGGTCCGGGCAGTCGATGCACACGCTGTCGAACCGTGGAACGGCGGTGTCGGCCAACGAAATCCTCCTCATCGAGACGGAACGTGATCGTGCGCGGGTTAACGTATCTCGCTGGTCGGACACTGGGGTGTTATCGTGCTGGCGTACCGCACCGGTAGCGGGCCTTATCGTCGCGAGTTCCTTTGCTGTGTCGAGGAGGCCTGCTCATGTCGTCTATCGAAGTGCGTCCGTTCCGCCGCGGGGACCGGGATCAGCTCACCGCCCTGGTCAATACGCACGCCGCGGCCGTGGTACCCGGCCTGGGCATATCAGTGAGCTCGATGCTCAGCGAGTTGGAGCGCCAGCCGGGGGAGTTCCTCATCGATCCCTGGGTCAGCGAGCGGCTGACTCTGGTCGCCGAGCAGCGCGATCGCATCGGCGCGGCGGCGCACCTGCTCCGCTACGCCGCCGACGAGCGGGTGAGTCCGGCCTACGCCAACAGCGGCGTCATCCGCTGGCTGCTGTTCTGGCCGGCGGCACCGGCCGGCAACCCGTACTGGTCGGACGCGACCCAGGCCGCGGAGAAGCTGATCGCGGCCTGCCTGCGGCAGCTGGACGACTGGGGGGTCACCAGCCAGTCCGCGGAGGGTGAGCTGCCGGTGCGCGGGGTCTACGGAGTGCCGGACCAGTGGCCGCACGTCCGGAACCTCTACGAGCGGGCCGGGTTCGCGCACGAGGGGCACACCGAGATCGTCTACCTGATCCGGGTGGCGGACCTGCCGCGGCCGGCCCGGCCGCCGGTCGAGGGGCTGTCGATACGCCGGTCGGTCGGCATCAACGGCACCCGGCTGTCGGCCATGCTCGGCGAGGAGGCGATCGGCTACATCGAGATGGAGATCTTCGAGGAGGGCGAGCGGCTGGCCCGCCACGGGGGCTGGGCCGACGTGGGCAACCTGCACGTGGCCGAGCGGTATCAGCGCCGCGGCGTGGGTACCTGGCTGTTCGGCCAGGCGGCCGAGTGGCTCGAGCTGGCCCACGTGGACCGGCTGCTGGACTACGCCTACCTGGAGGACACCGACGACACGGGCCAGCGCCATGACGGTTACCGGGCGCTGCTCGCAGCCTGCGGCTTCCGGGAGCTGACCCGCACCAGGCGGGGCTGGACCCGCTCGGCCGGGCCGGTCAGCGGGGGATGATCGGGCCCGGTGATCAGCGCAGGGTGATCACGTTGGCGGTGATCAGCCCGGCGGCGTCGGAGGCCAGGTAGGCGATGACCTCGGCGACCTGGGCCGGGGCGGCCACGTGGATGAGCGTCGAGGAACTGGCCACGGCCTCGCGGACCGCATCGGTGACCCAGCCGGTGTCGGTGACCGGCGGGTAGACCATGTTCGCGGTGACGCCGAACGGGGCCAGCTCGAGCGCGGCCGACATGGTGTAGTTCGCCTGGGCGGCCTTGGCCGCGCCATAGGAGACTTCCTCGGGGAAGCCGAGATCGCCGCCGGACGTGAGCCCGATGATGCGGCCCCACGCCCCGCCGCGGGCGATGTGCCGTCGCGCGAACTCGCTGATCAGCAGGGCGGCGGCCATGGCGTCGACGGTGAACTGCTGGGTCCAGCTGGCCGCGGTGACGGGCTGGAGTGAGCGGCCGTGCCGGTCGATGCTCGTCGGCGCGAAGGTGTCGGCCAGCCAGCCAGTGGCGTTGTTGATCAGGATGTCGACCGGACCGAGCCGTTCCTCGGCGGTGTCGAACAGCATGGCCGGAGTGGTCGGCTCCGACAGGTTGGCCTCGACGGCGAGCGCCTGGCCGCCGGCCGCGCGGATCTGAGCCACCACGGCGTCGCCGTCCCTGGACCGGTGATCACGGTAGGCGGCCGGGGTGCCGTCGTCTTCCTGATCCTGCAGCCGCAGGTAGGTGCACAGCACGGCGCAGCCCTGCCGGGCCAGCGCGATGGCCGTGGCCGCTCCGATGCCGTGATTGGCGCCGGTGATGATCGCCGTGTGCGCGCCCGCTGGCTCGCTCCTCATCGTGCCTCAGCCTCCATCGCCCTCGGGGGCAGTACGGTACCGGGCCGCGGGCAGCGGGCGAACCTATTTACCCGGCCGGGTCCACGAGGTGGAACTCCACCCGGTACAGGAGGGTGCCGTCGTCGATCGGCCCGGCATGGGCGGCTCGCCGCCGCAGCGCTTCTCGGTCCCGCTCGCCGGAACGGTGGACGTCGGCCGCGGTAATGGCGGCGAACGGCACTAGTTCCACCGAGTCAACCTCGATCTGCCCGGGACCGACCGTGTACCGGCCGCCGGCCTTCACCCTCGGCCGGCTCCAGAGCCGATAGGAGACGGTGATCTCGCCGGTCAGCACGTCCTCGCGCAGCTCCGGGCTGAAGTCCATGGTCCGAGGCTAACCCGGCCAGCCGGCGCCATCAGGGGGCCGTCCGTGACCCACGGTGTGCGGTTGGAGATGTTTGGGTGGTCTCATGTCAGATTGTCGGTCCTGTCTCCTAGACTGCTGAGACAACGGTGAGACAACTCGCCGCTGCTGATGTCGCATTGCTGACCACAACGCACCGCGACCAAAACGCAGTGCTGATCACGACGCAGTGCTGACCACGACACGGGGAGCGGTGGGCCGGCCAGAGCGGGACCTTCCAGGTGAAGGCACCCCGCTGACGGAGTTCGCGCGGCGGCTGCGTGCGGTGCGGGCGGCGGCCGGGCAGCCCTCTTACCGTCGGCTGGCGGCGGCCACGCACTACTCGCCTGCCACGCTGGCCCGGGCGGCCGCGGGCCAGGTCCTGCCGTCGCTGGAGGTCACGCTGGCCTACGTGGCCGGGTGCGGAGCCGATCCCGCCGGGTGGCGGGACGCCTGGGCCGAGGCATCGGCATGGCTCAAGACGCAGGCCAGCCTCGGGACGGCCTACGGCCCGCCCGGCGGCCACGGCCACCCATCGGGCTACGGCCGCCCGGGCAGCAACGGCCGCCCGGGCAGCAACGGCCGCCCGGGCAGCAACGGGCCGCCTGGCAGCAACAGCCAGCCTGCCGGTCACGGCCAGCCCGGCGGCCAGGGCACCGGCGCGACCGGCGAACCGAGCCCGGCGCCTGGCGGGCAGGCGGCGCTGTCGCCCGTCGCCGTGGCGGTCGGCGTGCCTGCCCAGCTCCCCCCGGACACCGGCGACTTCACCGGGCGGGATGAACAGGTCAGGCTGCTGTGCGGCCTGCTGCACGCGGAGCCGTCGGGAGACCGGCCGGGCGCGGTGGTCATCTCGGCCGTGGCGGGCATGGGCGGCATCGGCAAGACCGCGCTCGCGGTGCACGTCGCCCACCGGCTGCGAGACCGGTTCCCCGACGGACAGCTGTTCGCCAACCTCCAGGGCGCGACCAGCCCGCTGCGGTCCTCCGAGGTGCTGGCTCGGTTCCTGCGCGACCTGGGCGTACCGGATGTGGCGATCCCGGCCGGCGAGGCGGAGCGGGCGGCCCGGTTCCGGACCGTGCTGGCCGGGCGCCGGGTGCTGGTCGCGCTGGACGACGCCAGGGATGCCGGCCAGGTGCGGCCGCTGCTGCCCGGCACCGCGGGCTGCGGGGTGATCGTCACCAGCCGGACCACGCTGCCGGGGCTGCCGGGCAGCGCCCTGCTCGACCTGGAGGTGCTCGACCAGGCCGAGGCTCGGGAGCTGTTTCGGGTCATCGTCGGCCCGGAGCGTGCGGCCGCCGAGCCGGAGGACGCGGCCAGCGTGCTGGCCAGCTGCGGCGGCCTTCCGCTGGCCATCCGGATCGCGGCCAGCCGGCTGGCCTCCCGGCCGGGCTGGACGATCGCGCACCTGGCCGGCCGGCTGGCCGACGAGAACGCCCGGCTGGCCGAGCTGACCGCGGGCGACCTGGCGGTCCGGGCCAGCTTCGCGGTCAGCTACGACACTCTGCCCGCCCCGACCGGGCCCGGTGATCCGGACCCGGCCCGGGTGTTCCGGCTGCTCGGGCTGTCCACGGGGCGGGTGCTCAGCCTGCCGGCCATCGCCGCGCTGGCCGGAGGGCCGGCTCCGGCCGTGGCGATGGCGCTGGACATCCTCACCGACGCGCACCTGATCCAGTCGCCCGCGCCGGACCGGTACCGACTGCACGACCTGCTGCGCAGCTACGCCGCCGAGCTGGCCCAGGAGACCGAGACGGCGGCCGAGCAGAACGCGGCCATCGGCCGAGTGCTGCGCTGGTACAGCGAGCAGGCCGTCGCCGCCGCTCAGGTGCTCAGCCCGGTCACCAAGCTGCCCATAACGGTGGGCTACCTGGCGGACGGCCCCGCGGCCATCACCGATCCCGAGCTGGCGCTGGACTGGTTCGAGGGCGAGCTGGCCAACCTGGTCGCCGCCACCCGCCAGGCGGTGGGCCGGGGCATGCACGACGTGGCCGCGCAGATCGCCATCGCGATGTGGGGGTTCTTCAACCGCACGCCGTACCTGGAGGACTGGATCGCCGTCAGCCAGATCGGCGTGGACAGCGCGCGCCGGATCGGCCACGACGGCGCCCTGGCCTGGATGCTGAATGGCCTCGGCCAGGCCTACTACACCCAGGGAGGACGGATCGCGGAGTCGCACCGGGCCCTGACCGAGGCCCTGGAGATCAGGCGCCGCACCGGGGACCGCGGTGGCGAGGCCGCGATCCTCAACTCGCTGGCCTGCGACCTGTTCTACCAGGAGCGGTTCGGGGAGGCGCTGGAGTACCTGTGGCCCGCGCTGGCCATTCACACCTCGCTGGGTGAGCAGCCGCAGGTCGGCATCGTGCTGAACAACATCGGGCACGCCCTGCTGGGGTTGCGGCGGCCGGGTGAGGCCCTGGGCTACCTGGGCCGGGCCCTGGAGATCCGGCAGGCCACGGGCAACCGGTACGGCCAGGGCATCACCGAGAGCACCCTGGGCGATGCCTGCCGCGAGCTCGGCCGGTTCGAGGACGCCGTGGCGCACTACGAGCAGGCCAGGGCGGCCCTCGAGGAGACCGCCCGGGATCACGCCGACCAGGCTGATGTCCTGTACGGCCTGGGCATCGCGCTGGACGCGCTCGGTCGTGCGGCGCAGGCGCGCGATGCCTGGCTGACCGCGGTGCGGATCTTCGACCGGTACAGCGACCCGCGGGCGGCCGATCTGCGCGCCCGGCTGGCCGGCCCCGAGGATCCGCCGGCTCAGGCCAGGTGCGCGGCGATCCCGTCCAGCAGCCAGCCCAGCGTGTAGTCGAACTGGCCGGCCGCCCCGGCCGGGGTCCGGCCGCGGAGCCACCGGGCGAAGGCCGGGTAGCGGCCCGAGTCGAGGATCGGGGCCAGGAACGGCTCGGCGGCCGCCTGGAGCTGCTCGTCGGTGGCCAGTCCGGTGCGCTGGCGCATCCGGCTCTCCTCGGCGAGCTGGAGGGCCGAGCCGATCAGGTGACTGTCGATGGCCCCGGTGATCCGGGTCATGGCGTCCGCGTCGAGCCCCTCGGACTCCAGCGCGGCGAACCGGAAGTCGAAGTAGCGCAGGGCGTTCGGGCCGAGCGGCGGCCGGGTGTGCACCAGCTCGCCGAACCACAGGTGGCGCTGGATGACCGCCCAGGTCTGCCGGGTGAGCGGCTCCAGGTCGGCCCGCCAGTCGCTGCTGGGCCGCTCGGGCAGGCCGACCTCGCCGTAGACGGCGTCGATCATCAGGTCCACCAGCCCGTCCTTGCTGCCCACGTACCGGTACAGCGACATGGGGGTGGATGAGCCCAGCTCGGCGGCCACCCGCCGCATGGTGAGCGCCCGCGCTCCCTCGCCGTCGGCCACGGCCAGCGCGGCGGCCAGGACGGCCGGGCGGCTCAGCGAGGCCGGAGCCCGGCCAGGCGGCTCGGGCAGTGTCCAGACCAGCGGGCCGGGCCGGTCGGCTTCGCGCGGCGCGTTGGGGGCCAAGGCTCCTCCCGGTGCTCGGCAGCCGTCTGCTGATCATGGCAGTTGCCGCGCCGAAACAGCGTTGCCATCTGAAATCAGTGCGTGTACGTTGTACACCATGATGTACAACGTACACGCATCTCGCGAGCGCACCTCCGGAGGCGGGATCGAGCAGACCAGGATCCTGATCGTCGGCGGCGGCCTGGTTGGCCTGTGCGCGTCGCTGTTCCTCAGCCAGCAGGGCGTCGCGTCGATCCTGGCCGAGCGCCGCGCCACGACCTCGCCCCAGCCCAAGGCACGCCGGATCAGCATCCGGACCATGGAGCTGTTCCGGCAGCTCGGCATCGACGGCCCGGTGGCCAAGGCCGCCGCGACGCTGGCCGACTTCCAGCGCATGTCGGCCGGGCCGACCCTGGCCCGGGCCGAGCCGCTGCCCTTCCGGCCGCCGGGCGGCAATCCGGACTGGGCCGACTGCTCGCCCGTCACGGCCTGCCTGTGCGCACAGGACCTGCTCGAGCCCGTGCTCCGCGAGCTGGCCGCCGGGCGGGGCGGCGACGTCCGCTTTGGCACCGAGGTCCTGGACACCAGTCAGGACGCCGACGGGGTCACGGCCACCATCCGCGGCCCTGGCGGGGAGCTGGCCCGGATCCGCGCCGATTACCTCATCGCCGCCGACGGGCCGCGCAGCCCGGTCCGGGAACGACTGGGCATCACGCGCAGCGGCCGCGGCACCCTGCGCCGGGTGGCCAGCGTCTACCTGCGGGCTGACCTGGCCGACCTGGTGCGCGGCCGGGAGTTCAACCTGTGCCAGATCGAGCACCCAGACGCGCCGGGTACCTTCGCCTCGATCAACGGCACCGATCGGTGGATCTTCACGACAGCACCCGGCCTGGCCCGCGACACCGATGAATGGCATGCGATAACAAGGGTCGCCATCGGCAGCCCCAGTATCCCGGTCAGCGTCGACAGCGTTCAGGAATGGGAACTGGCCCAGCTCGTCGCCGACCAGCTAAGCCGGGGCCGGATCTTCCTGGCCGGGGACGCCGCGCACGTGATGCCGCCGTTCGCCGCCCTGGGCGCCAACACCGGGATCCAGGACGTGCACAACCTGGCCTGGAAGCTGGCCCGGGTCATCGATGGCACGGCGGCGCCGGGGCTGCTGGACAGCTACCACGCCGAACGGCACCCGGCGGCCTGGTTCGCGGCCCGCCAGTCGCTGGCCCGCGCCCCCAACCTGCGCCAGATGCAGACGACCTCCGTCGACGACACCCCGCTCGCCGACCCCCTGGCGCTGACGCTGGGCTTCCAGTACCCCGGCGGGGCCGTCATCGGTGACGGCAGCACGACCGCCATCGACCACCTGGACCTGCGGGGTCAGCCGGGCACCCGCCTCCCGCACCGCTGGCTGCCCGGCGGGCAGCGGTCCACGCTGGACCTGGTCGGCCGGGAGCTGACGCTGATCACGGGACCGGACGGGGCAGCCTGGGCGGACGCGGCGTCGTCAGGCGGGCCGGAGATCCGGGTCGGGCGGGTCCGGCTGTCGGACTGGGGCGCTGCCGTCGGCACGGGAAAGGGAGGCGCGCTGCTGGTCCGGCCGGACCAGGTGGTGGCGTGGCGCCATCCCGGTCCCGCCGCCGACCCGCGCGCCGCCCTCGGCGCGGCCCTGGCCCGCCTGCTGAGCCCCGCAGCCTCCGGGAACGGATCGGCTCGCGCCCGGGCCCGCTAGCCGGGCGGGTAGACGGCGTCGCCCTGCCAGAAGTACCACTCGTAGCCCCACGGGTCAGTGACGTGGCACGAACGCGGGCCATAGGCCTCGTCCCTGGGCGGGTCGATCTCGACCCCGGCGGCTCGAATCCGCTCGTACTGGGCGTCGACGTCGCTGACGCCGATGATCAACAGCGTTCCCTCGCCCCGGCCCGAGGGCGGCGCCCCGCCGCTGATGTCGGCCCGGACCGGTCCGACGGCGATCTCGCCCTCGGACCAGGTCCCGTCGGCGGCGCGCACGCTCCGGGCCGGGCCGAAGCCGAGCACGCGGCTGAGCCACTCCGCGGCGGCGTCGCCGTCCGGGTAGCGCAGGTAGGGCGTCAGGCTGGTGAATGCTGGGTGCGTCATGACATCGATGATGCCCGCCGCCGGCCCACCGGGCTTGGACGAATCGGCACCGAAACGCTGGCCACGGCGCGGGTGGCGGCTGCTCTACTCAGACTCGCCTCCCGTGACAGCCTCGACGACATCAGGCCCCACGGGGGCGGACTCGACCAGTGGAGTGCGGGTCCGGTTCGCGCCGTCCCCGACCGGCTACCTGCACGTCGGCGGTGCGCGGTCGGCACTGGTCAACTGGGTGGTGGCCAGGCAGTCGGGCGGCGTGCTGGTGCTGCGCATCGAGGACACCGACGCGGCGCGCAACCGGCCGGAGTGGATCGAGGGCATCGTCTCGGCCCTGGCCTGGCTGGGCATGACGCCCGACCAGTACGAGGGTCCCTACCTCCAGTCCGACAACCTGGCGGATCACCAGGCGGCCGCGCAGCGGCTGTACGCCGCCGGGCGGGCCTACTACTGCGACTGCACCCGCGACGACATCGTGGCGCGGACCGGTGATCAGCACCGGGGCTACGACGGGTTCTGCCGGGACCGGGGCCTCGGGCCGGGGGAGGGCCGGGCCATGCGGTTCCGCACCCCGGACGAGGGCACCACCGTGGTGGATGACCTGGTGCGGGGCAAGACGTCGTTCGAGAACGCCACCCTGGAGGACTTCGTCCTCGTCCGAGCGGACGGGTCGGTGCTGTTCCTGCTGGCCAACGTGGTCGATGACATGAGCCAGCGGATCAGCCTGGTGGCCAGGGCCGAGGAGCACTTGTCCAACACGCCCAAGCAGCAGCTGCTGTGGACGGCCCTGGGCCAGGAGCCGCCGGCCTGGGCCCATCTGTCGATCCTGGTCAACGAGAAGCGGCAGAAGCTGTCCAAGCGGCGCGACACCCACGTGTCGGTCGAGGACTTCCGCGACGAGGGCTACCTGCCGGAGGCCATGCGCAATTACCTCATGTTGCTGGGCTGGTCGCCGCGCGGCGACCGCGAGATCGTCCCCTGGGACACGATCGTCGAAGAGTTCCGGCTGCAGGACGTGAACCCGTCCCCGGCGTTCTTCGACGTCAAGAAGCTCCGGGCGTTTAACGGGGACTACATCAGGGCACTTGCGCCGGATGATTTCGCCCGTGCCTGCCAGCCCTGGCTGGAGCCACCCGCCGCGCCCTGGCCGGCCGAGCGTTTCGACCCGGCTGTGTTCGCGGCGCTGGCACCGCTGGCCCAGACCCGAGTCAGCCTGCTGTCCGAGATCACGGCCATGGTCGACTTCGCCTTCCTGGCCGAGCCCGCCGTCGACGAGGCGTCATGGGCCAAGGCCATGAAGGAGCCGGCCGAGCAGATCCTGGCCGAGGTGCAGACGGCCTACGCGGTGGTGCCCTGGCAGCCGGACGAACTGCGGGCTCGCCTGGAGACGATCGGGACCAGCTACGGGATGTCGCTGGGCAAGACGCAAGCGCCGGTACGGGTGGCGGTGACCGGCCGCACGGTGGGCCTGCCGCTGTTCGAGTCGCTCGAGGTGCTGGGCCGGGAGCAGACGCTGCTGCGCATCCAGCGGGCCAGGGAACGGCTCGCCGGCCTGACCTGACCGGCGCGGGCTCGGCGCAGGCCGGGTCCGCGCATGAGGCTGAACCGGCAGCGGCCGGGCCGAGGCGGCTGACTTGGTTGCTCGCGCTGGCCGGCATCGTCGGCGCCGGGGCGGTACTGGCCGCCTGGCCGAAGGACGCGCGGCAGGCGGCGGCCCAGGACTGGTCCCCGTTCGTGCTGGTCGCGGGGCTGCTGCTGATCGGGCTGACGGCCGACAAGGACGGGCTGTTCGCGTTCGCCGGGCGGCAGCTGGGCCGGGTCGCGCGCACCGGCACGGTGCTGTTCGCCGGCGCGGTGGTGATCATCGCGGTGGTGACGGCGACGCTGAACCTGGACACCTCGGTGGCGTTCCTGACCCCGGTGCTGGTCTACACGGCGGCCAGCCAGCGTCCGGGCGGGTCGGCGGAAGCACCCGGCGCGGCCGGGATGGTGGCCGCCTCGGCGCTGCTCTACGGCGCCCTGCTGCTGTCCAACGCGGCCTCGCTGCTGCTGCCCGGGTCCAATCTGACCAACCTGATCGTGCTGGGCCACCTGCAGCTCACCGGCGGGCAGTTCGTGGCCCGCATGTGGCTGCCCTGGCTGGCCGCCGTGGCCAGCACCGCGGCCGTGGTGGCCATCGGCGAGCGGCGCTCGCTGCGGACCGTGGCCGTGCGCACCAGGGCCGTTCGAACCAAGGCCGTGCCGACCGAAGCTGTGCGGCCGGTGTCCGCTGGAGCGTCGGAGGTGGCCGAACCGGCCGGGCGGGCTGAGTCGACTGAGTTGGCTGCGCTGCCCGGACGGCCGGTGCTGGGGGCCGGGCTGATGGCGGTGCTGCTGGCCACGGTGCTGGTGGTCACGCTGGCGTCGCCCGCGCTCGCCGTCGCGGCCATCGGCGTCGTGGCGGTCGGCATCCGGCTGGCCCAGCGCCGGGTGACGCTGGCACAGGTCCGCGAGGTGCTGGGCCTGCCGGTGCTGATCGGGCTGTTCGGCGTGGCCGTGGCGCTGGGCGCGGTGGGCCGGGCCTGGGCGGGCCCGGCGGCGTTCATGTCACACCTGGACGGCTGGGCCAGCGCGGCGGTGGCCGGGCTGTCGACGGTGCTGCTCAACAACCTGCCCGCCGCCTCGCTGCTGGCCGCGCGGGCCCCGGCCCACCCCTTGTTAGTGCTAGTGGGCTTGAATCTCGGGCCTAACCTGTTCGTCACCGGCTCGCTGGCCTGGCTGCTGTGGCTGCGCGCGGCGCGCGCCGCGGGGGCCCGGCCGTCCGTGGCCAGGGCCAGCCGGCTGGGGCTCGTCGCGGTTCCGCTGTCGATGGCGCTCGCGCTGGCCGCGCTCACGCTGACCGGAGCATCCTGAGGTCGCTGCGCACCGCGCGAAGAAGCGGGACGATCGGTGCAACGGTGTGCCCGGAGTCGGTGCTCTGAACGGGTGAAGGAGGTGGCCATGGACGCCTCGGCCGATACCGAGTTCACCGAGTTCATGCAGGGGCGCTGGGCGCAGCTGGTCCGGCTGGGCTACGGCCTGACCGGCGATCAGCACCTAGCCGAAGACCTGGCCCAGACGGCCCTGTCCCGCGCCTACGCGTCGTGGTCGCGGGTCCGGCGGACCGGCAACCCCGACGCCTACGTGCGGCGGATCATGGTCAATGCGAATAGCGGCCGGTTCCGCAAGCGCCGGGTGGCCGAGCGGCTCACCGGCAACGTGCCCGACGCCGCCGCGATCGTCGCGGTCGACCTGAGCGACGACCGGACGGCGCTGATGGCGGCGCTGATGGCGCTGCCCTACGGACAGCGCGCGGCCGTCGTGCTCCGCTACTGGATGGACATGAGCGAGACCGAGGCGGCGGCCGCGCTGGGCTGCTCGGTCGGCAACGTGAAGAGCCAGGCCTCACGGGCGCTGGCCAAGCTGCGGCTCACCGAGGGACTGGCCGAGGGGATGAAGCCATGAGCACCGACCACGAGCGGGACATCCGCGATCGCCTCGGCGGGGCGCTGGACACCATCACGCCACCCAGCCCGCCAGTGAGCGCGGTCATGCGGCAGGGCCGGACCATCCGGCTGCGCCGCCGCGTGATGGTGGCCGCCGGGCTGGCCGTCGTGGTCGGCCTGGGCGTCGCGCTGCCTGGGCTGACCGGGCACGTGCACGCCGCGCCGCCGGTGCAGCCCAGCTACCGGGTGACCGACAACCCGCCGCGGAGCACGCCGAGCAAATTGACGTTCTCCGGGACCATCGACGGCCGGCCGTGGCGGTTCGCGATCGACTGGGAGCACGGCGCGCCCGTGCTGAGCGGGCCGGGGCTGCCATCGAACGACATGGCCGACCTGAGCCCGGACGGCGCGCCCGCGAACCTGGCCGGCGCCGGCGAGGGCACGCGCCTCGCCCTGGCGGGCCAGGTCCGTCGGGACGTCAGTTACCTGGCCCTGAACCAGCCCGGCGGGTCGGCCGTCGACCTGACCGCGGTCCGCTGGCATGGTCGGCGGTGGGTCGGCGTCCTGCTCCCGGTCAGCCTGCGGCTCCGCACGGCCGTGGCGTACTCCACTCGCGGCGAGGTGGCCTACGCGGTCCCCTTCCGCGGCACCATCAACGTGTGGCTCCGCCCGGGCCAGCATGGCCTGCGCCAGGCAGACGACGCGGATCGCGGCGGGCACGCTGGACGGGAAGCACTGGTCGTTCACGGGCTACGTCGGGCCCTGGGGCGTCTGTCTGTGGAGCAGCGACGGCGGTAACGACGTCTGCCTGGGGAGTTCCAGCCTCAGGACCGGTCAGCTGATCAGGTGGATGGGCTGCGGCGGCGGCCCGGGCCAGTTCACGGACGGGCTCGCCGCTCCGGATGTTGGCTACCTGAAGTTCCGGATCTCGGACGGCACGACGCAGCGCGTTGTCCCGGCCGGGCTGGCGGGCCACCGGTACTTCGCGTTCGTGATCGGCGCGCACCTGCGAGTCGTCGGCTGGACGGCTTACCGGGCCTCGGGCCAGGTGCTCGGCAGCGGGCACAGCTGGCGGACCTGCTAGTCACGCGCTGGTTAGCCCGGCGGGCCCGGCCGTGTTCCACGGCCGGGCCGCCGGGCTGCTGGCTGACTGGTGCTACTTGGGCAGGAAGCAGAGGCCGGCGTGGCCGCTGGCGCCGCCGCACATGGTGCTCGTGTAGGGCTTGCCGTGGGCGTCCAGGCCGGTCTGGTTGTCGCTGGCGATCCACAGCCCGGCGCTGGTGAGCAGCATGTCGTCGGCGCCCAGCCCGCGGGAGCGGACGTACATTCCCTTGCCGTCGTTCTCGGTCAGCAGGGCGCCGGTGTTCTCCACCAGGCCGCCCAGGCCCTGGGCCGAGACCGCGCCGGTGCCGGCGTTGTCGCAGCCGTCGCTGTTGTCACCCCAGCGCTCGTGGCCGCCGACGTAGACCGTCCCGTATCCGGCGGCCACCGAGTACAGCGAGTCACAGCCGGTGTAGTTGACCCAGAAGTGCGAGACGCTGGTCTGGGTGACGGGGAACCGGGACACCGAGTCGCACAGCCCGGACCGGGCCTGCTGGGTGTTGCCGTCGGGCTGATAGCCGGTGTCGGCGAGGTAGATCGCCGTGCCGGTCGGCCCCCAGGCCGCGGCCCGGATGTAGAACGGCTCGGTGGTCCAGCAGTGCGCGTCGAACTCCGTCGAGGTCCAGCCGGTCAGCCGGGCCTGGTCCTTGTCGAGCGAGATCATGAAGATCTGCTGCCGCGGCTGGCCCGCCACCGAGGTGAAGTCGCCCTCGACCAGCAGCCGTCCCCCATCGGGGCTGATCTGCTGGTTGTAGACCCGGGTGGCGTTGCTGACCACGCCCGGGTAGGAGTAGTTGCCGGAGATGTCCAGGCGCAGGTAGGCGTCGGGCTTGCCGGTGGTCGGGCTGAGGCCGACGAAGTAGCGGGCGGCGGCGCCGTTGATCTTGGTGAAGTAGCCCCCGGTGAGCAGCCGGCCGCCGTGCAGCAGCAGCGTCTCCACGCTGTTGCTGGCGTCGCCCTCGAAGCCGGAGCGCACCGCGCCACCGGCGGTGTCCACCGCGGCTACGTTGTGCCGGGTCTTGCCGTGCACCTGGCTGAAGGTTCCGCCCAGGTAGGCCGTGGTGCAGTTGCTGCCGACGGCGACCGAGTTGACCTGGCCGTTGACGTTCGGGTTCCAGCTCGTCACGGCGTAGGGGCGAGTGGCCTCGAAGCTGAACGCGTTGCTGCGGTGATAAATGATGAACTTGCCGGTCTTCGGGTTGCGGCCGAGGATCAGCTGGAACGTGCCGACGGCGTACATGCGCGAGCCGCACTGCACGATCTGCCGGATCTGGTTGGTCTTGCTGGTCTTGGCCAGCAGGTGCGGAGGCCATTGGGCCGGGGTGCAGCTCACCGCGCCGGACGGGCGCGGGCAGGGGCTCGCAGTGCTTGCGTTGCTGGCGGTGCTCGCGGCCGAGGTCGTACTGGTCGCCGTCGCGGCCTGAGCCGGGGCGGCGCCCACCCCCAGTACGGTCGTGCCGAGCATGGTCGTGCCCAGCAGCGTGGCAGCGGTGACGGGCACCAGGACTAGGTTGCGCAAAAGCGGCACTGAAGATCGCCTTCATCCGGGTATTCGGGTATGTGCGTGCCCCCAGGCCAGTTTAGGAAGAGCTACTACGCGATGTCGGCGCTCGCCGTAATTGGGTGAAGCCTGAGCGTGGCCTGGGTTCGGCCCGGGAGCGCCGCGGCTCTGCCTAGGGCCAGCGCCTCCTGGGCGTCCACTATGACCCGTCCTGGCCGGGTCCGCGGGCGGTGTGCTTGGCTTGACTCCGTGACCACGACTACTTTCTGCGAGCGCGTCCGGAATGGTGATGTCGTCTACGGCGGGTGGCTGTCGGTGCCGAGCGCGGTCAGCGCCCGGGCCCTGGCCGGGCTCGGGCGTGGACTACGTCTGCATCGACCTCCAGCA
The DNA here is from genome assembly GCA_963730265.1 of uncultured Actinomycetota bacterium. GTDB lineage: Bacteria > Actinomycetota > Actinomycetes > Streptosporangiales > Streptosporangiaceae > DASUBV01. The sequence continues at coordinate 169,428 of CAVSRG010000008.1, read as the reverse complement.
CGGCGGCGCCACCGAGCACGACCTGCCCGAGCTGACCAGCGCCATCCGGCTGGCGGGCGCCGCGCCGCTGGGCCGCGTCCGGCACGCCCACCCGGCCGATATCGGCCGGGCGCTGGACCTGGGCTGCGACGGCGTGATCGTGCCCAACGTGGACTCGGCCGAGCAGGCCAGGTCGGTCGTCGGGGCCTGCCGGTTCCCGCCGGACGGCTACCGGTCCGCGGGCGGCGTGCTGGCCACCCCCGAGCTGCCGCTGTGCATCCTGATGGTCGAGTCGCAGTCGGCGATGGCCGACCTGCCGGAGACCCTGAAGATCCCCGGCGTGGACGGGATCTACGTGGGTCCGCGCGACCTGTCGCTGGCCCTGGGACGCCCGCTGGACCCGACCGACCCGGTGCTGCGGCCGGCCTTCGAGCGCCTCTGGGCGCTGTGCGCCGAGGCGGGCAAGCCGGTCGGCGTGCACTCCACGGACGGGCCGACCGCCCGGCTGTACCGGGAGAACGGCTGCCGCCTGGTCACCGTGGTCAACGACAACATGGCGATCAAGCGGGAGAGCGCGGCCGGCCTGGCCGAGGCTAAGGGCTGAGCCCCGGAGTCGGCCGGCCGGACTACCGGCAGTCCCTCTAGTCACGCCCGCCACAGAGCCGCTCCCGCCCGGCGCGGCCGCAACAACGTGGTTGTCACTCTCACGCTGCTCCAGCGACGTGGTTGTTTGCAACCACGTCGTTAGGGCTGCGGGCCGGGCTGGACGGGAGTCCCTGGGTAGCCGGTGCCGGGCCAACGCAGCCTCGGGCGGCCGGGGGCTTCCGCCCGGCGCGGCCGCAACGTCACCGGCGGCCCTCTGGTGCTGCTCCAGCGTCCCCAGAGGGCCGCCGGTGACGCTGGCGCTGCCCTTCGGGCCGCCCCGGGGCGGCCCGAACGGCGGAGCCTATGCTGTGGACTTAGCCCGAACGCCCAGTGTGTTTCATGCACAGTGCCCTTGGAGGCAGACATGGGACTGATGGACAAGGTCAAGGCGCAGGCTGGTCAGCTCGCTCAGAAGACTCAGGAGACCGCGCGCGAGGGCAAGGCCCGTCTGGACCAGGCGCAGGCCAACCGGCGTGCCGACATGCTGCTGCGCAACCTCGGGGCCCTGGTCTACGCCGAGCGCACCAACCGCGGCGCCCCCGACACCGACGACCAGATCAACAAGCTCATCAGCGACATCCAGGCCCATGAGGCGGAGAACGGCATCAACCTGTCTCAGAAGTCGGCGAACGTGCCCCCGCAGGGCGGTCCGGAGCAGGGCGGGCCGTCCCAGCCGGGGGACGGCACCGCGTCCCCGCCCCAGGCCTGACCGCGAGGCCGGCCTAAACCGGGAGGATGCCTACCGGCAGGCGTCCTGAGCGGCGGTCCTGGCCTGGCCAGGGGATGAGCCCTGGCCAGGCGACGTCGTACCGGACGACGCGCCATGGTGCCGGCGCCGGTGATGCCCGGCATGTCGCTGAGGCCGCCCGTGGTGACCGGCTCCGGCCTTGCGGGCCGCGCCCGCGGGCGGCTGGTCGTCCCTGATCTGCGCGAACAGTTGCCCGGCCTGGGTCTTGTCCCACAGCACCGCCGACTCGCCCGTGGGCGTCTGGTAGTCGTAGTTGGCCAGCGGCACGGTGGTGAAGCCGACATCCCCGGGCCGGATGCCGCGCAGCTCGCTGGCCAGGCCCACGACGTTGAAGCCCTGGTCGACCTGGATCGCCGAGGTCACCGATGTCGAGCATCCGCCGCAGCTTGAACGGGTCGCTCAGCGTGCCCGTGCTCACCGCCTTGCTCAGCATGGTGGCCATGCAGCTGCTGCTGGTCGTCGATCCGGGCCAGGTCGGACGTGGCGAAGGAATGGCGGTCGCGGGCGAACTCCAGCGCGGTGATGCCGTCGACGTGATGGACCCCGGCGGACATGTGCAGCCCGCTATAGGGTCGTCCACGGCGAACGGCAGGCAGATGTTCACCCCGCCCAGCGCGTCGATGACCTTGACGAAGCCCAGGAAGTTGACCTCGATGTAGTCATTGATGGTCAGCCCGGTCGCGGCCTCCACGGTCGCACCATCAGCTTCGGCCCGCCGAGCCCGAACGCGGCGTTGATCTTGTTCATGCCGTGGCCGGGGATGTTCACCCAGGAGTCCCGGGGCAGGCTGACCACCTGGACGTAGCTGTGATTGGCCGGGACGTGGACCAGCATGAGCGTGTCGGAGTTGTCGCTGACCTCGTGGCCGACGTGCAGCCGGGCCTGCTGGCGGCGGGTCAGCCCGGCCCGGATGTCCACGCCCGCGACCAGGATGTTCAGCGGCCCGCTGCTCGGGCGTGCCCGATGTGCCGGCGTTGAGGCGGTCCAGATGACCGGTGACGTAGCTGGTCAGCATCCACGCGCCGCCCGAGGTCACCAGCACCAGCGAGGACACGCGGCCGCGAGGGCCAGCAGGGCGCGCTGCTGGCGGGCCCGGCGGCCGGCCGCGATCTGGGCCATCAGCCGCCGCTGGGCGGCCATCGGCGCGGCCCGCGGTGAACGCCGGGCCGACTCTGGCCGGGTGACGGGACCGGTCGGCCGGGTCACGACCGGGCCCGGGCGAGTGGTCACCGTCAGTCATCGACCCCCCTGGCGGAACGGCCGCGGCCGATCACCCTGCGCTGCTCAACAATGCCCGTCAACAGTGCCTGGTCATCACAGTGCCCGTCAACAGTGCCCGTCAACAATGCCGCCCGTGAACGAGGGCCCGGCTGCCGCCGAGGCCCCTCTTTTACGTCACCCAACGTTAGGCCACGGTTATGGTGGTTCGCCGTATTGCGACGCCGACTTTACGCCATCTAGGGCAACGGCCGGCGCAACGGCGCGATGTCCGCCCGCGGGCGGCGTGGGCCGGTGCCGCGAGCCCGCGGACGCCGCGAGGCCGGGCCCGGGCATTTGTTACCAGCGGGTAGGATCGAGGGTACGTTACCGATCAGTAGAACAGTTGCCGTCGCGCTGCGGGGAGGGCCGCGATGGGGCACTTCAAGAGCAACCTCCGGGACATCGAGTTCAACCTGTTCGAGGTGCTGCGGCGGCAGGACGTCCTCGGCGCGAGCCATACGCCGACGTGGACGAGGAGACCGCCCGCGGCATCCTGGACGAGGTCCACCGGCTGGCCGACCGGCCCGGTCGCCGAGTCGTTCGCCGAGGCCGACCGGCAACCCGCCGGTCTTCGACCCGGCCACGCACTCGGTCACGCATGCCCGAGGCGTTCAAGCGGTCCTACCAGGCCTTCATCGACGCCGAGTGGTTCCGGCTCGAGCTCCCGTCCGAGCTGGGCGGCACCAGCGTCCCGCGCACGATCGCCTGGTCGGTCGGCCGAGCTGATCCTGGGGGCCAACCCGGCGGTCTGGATGTACGCCAGCCTTGGCTCGTTCTCCCGGGCGCTGTGGAGCTGGGCACGCCCGAGCAGCAGAAGCGTCGCCGAGCACGCGGTCGAGCCGCCGGTGGGGCTACACCATGGTGCTGACCGAGCCCGACGCGGGCTCGGACGTCGGCGCGGGCCGGACCAAGGCGATCCAGCAGCCCGACGGCACCTGGCACATCGAGGGCGTCAAGCGCTTCATTACCAGCGCCGAGCATGACATGTCCGGACAACATCCTGCACCTGGTGCTGGCCCGGCCCGAGGGCGCCGGTCCCGGCACCAAGGGCCTGTCGATGTTCCTGGTGCCCAAGTACCACGTCGGCCCCGACGGCGAGCTGGGCGAGCGCAACGGCGTCTACGTGACCAACGTCGAGCACAAGATGGGGCTGAAGGCCTCCACGACCTGCGAGCTGACCTTCGGCGCCGAGCACCCCGCCGTCGGAACCCTGGTCGGCGACGCGCACGACGGCATCCGGCAGATGTTCATGATCATCGAGTTCGGCCCGGATGATGGTCGGGACCAAGGCCATCGTCGGCGCTGTCCACCGGCTACCTGAACGCCCTGGACTTCGCCGCGCACCCGGGTCCAGGGCGCGGACCTGACGCAGATGACCGACAAGGCCGCCCCGCGCGTCACGATCATGCACCACCCGGACGTGCGCCGCAGCCTGATGCTGCAGAAGTCCTACGCCGAGGGGCTGCGCGCCCTGGTCCTGTACACGGCGAGCTCCAGGACGCGGTCCAGGTGGCCGCCGCCGCGGGCGAGCAGGACGAGCCGGCCGCGGCGCTGAACGACCTGCTGCTGCCGCTGGTCAAGGGGGTCGGCTCCGAGCGGGCCTTCGAGCTGCTGACCCAGTCGCTGCAGACCCTCGGCGGCTCGGGCTACCTCCAGGACTACCCGATCGAGCAGTACCTGCGGGATGCCAAGATCGACAGCCTGTACGAGGGCACGACGGCGATCCAGGGCATGGACCTGTACTTCCGCAAGATCGTCCGCAACCAGGGCGCGGCGCTCGGCCGACCTGACCGGCGAGATCCGCGAGTTCGCGGCGGCGGACGGCGGCAACGGCCGGCTGAAGGCCGAGCGGTCCGCGCTGCGCCGGGCGGCCGACGACGTCGAGGCGCATCGTGGCCGCGATGCACGGCTTCCTGGCGGGCAGCCTGGAGCAGCCGGCCGAGATCTACCGCGCCGGGCTGAACACCACCCGGCTGCTGCTGGCGCTCGGCGACCTGGTCATCGGCTGGCTGCTGGCCCGGCAGGCCGAGGTGGCGCTGGCCCGGCTCGACGAGGGCGCCGCAGCCCGGCGACCGGCGTTCTACGAGGGCAAGGTCGCCGCCGCGGGCTTCTTCGCGGCCACCGTGCTGCCCCGGCTGGCCGCCGAGCGCGAGATCGCCGAGGCGACCTCGCTGGACCTGATGGAGCTGTCCGAGGACTCGTTCTAGCCCCCGGGGATTCTGGCCCGGACCTGGCCGCGCGGCGGGCTGAACTCGCCGCGCGGCGGTGATGAGTCCGCTTTACCTTTCCTTGCCAGACGTGAGGTGGCTGGTTTAGCGTCGCATGAGGTTATGCACTACTCGCACGGGCGGCATGTTTCGCGCTACGGGGGGGCGAGAAATGCGACGATTCATTGCTTTGGCGTGCGCTTCGGCGCTCGGTATCTCACTCAGTGCGGCTTACGTGGCCGAGGCGTCGGCGGCCGCGCGGACACCGGCCAGCGGCACCACGATCGTGGTGTCACCCGGTCAGTCCATCCAGGCCGCGGTCAACGTCGCCCGGCCGGGCGACACCGTCCTGGTCCGGGCCGGGGTATACCGGCAGAGCGTGCAGATCCGCACGAATAACATCACGCTGCGGGGCTCGGGCAACTCGCTGCACGGCACGGTGCTCATCCCGCCGCGGCACAAGGTCCGCAGCGCGTGCAACGCCGCGTTCGGGCCGACCGGCGTCTGCATCCTGGCCAGGCAGGTCGGCAAGAACGGCGCGGTGATCCAGCCGGTCCGCGGCGACACCATCCAGCGCCTGTACGTGGCCGGCTTCGGGGAGAACGGCGTGTTCGGTTACGGCACGGACCGCCTGACAGTCACCCACGTCACCGCGGTGCGGGACGGCGGCTACGGCATCTCGCGGTTCGTGTCCACGCGGACGCTGTTCGCCCACGACGTGGCGATCGGCAACGACGAGGCCGGCTTCTACGTCGGCGACTCGCCGGACGCGGCCACGATCGTGCGCCACAACCTCGCCCAGGGCAACACGCTGGGCATCTTCGTCAGGCACGCCAGGGGCGTCGCGGTGACGGGCAACCTGGCCGCCGGGAACTGCCAGGGCATCCTGGTCCTGGACGACGGTCAGCGGGGCGGCGCGGGCAACGCGGTGATCGAGCACAACGTCACCACCGCCAACAACAAGTTCTGCCCGAAGAACGACGACACGCCGGTGGACCTGCAAGGCGGCGGCATCCTGCTGCTGGGCGCCACCAACGTGCTGGTCGCGCACAACCTGGTGACCCACAATGCGGGCCGGCAGTTCAACTCGGGCGGCATCGTGGTGCTCAGCGCGCGTCAGCTGACCCACGGCCACAACCCGAAGAACATCCTGGTCACCCGCAACACCCTGCACCGGAACCGGCCGTTCGACCTGCGCTGGGACGGCACGGGGGCCAACGTGGCGTTCATCAAGAACCGCTGCGCCACCTCGAGCCCGTCCGGGCTCTGCTCCCGGTAACCGGTAGCTGAGGCGGCCGTAGCTGAGGCGCTGTCGCCGGCGAACCCGCCGGCGACAGCGGCCTCAGCGCCGCATCTAGATCTCGTACTGGACGGCCGAGCGCCCGGCCATGATGGGCCGGATCCGCTCGTCGATCACCGCCCGGTGCGCGGGGTGATCGCGGTAGGCCAGGTAGCTCCCGGCGTCGTCAAAGTCCGCCACCACGGCGAAGTCGAAGTTGCCCGGCACCAGGCCCGCGTCCGGGCCCGGCGTGGTAGGCGCGCAGGCCGGCCATCAGCGGCGGCAGGGTGCGCAGCTCGGTCAGCACTCGCTCCTTCTGCTCGGGCGTCGCCTCGGGCGTCCAGGTGAACATCACAACATGCCGGATCATGGAACTCCCTTCGGTTCCGCTCCCCGATAACGCCATCCAGTAGGACCACCTGAGACTCGGTCAGGACCAGGCCAGCATCCGCAGCGGGTCGGTCAGCATGGCGCCGATATCGCGCAGCACCGTGGCGCCGAGGTCGCCGTCCACGATCCGGTGGTCGAACGAGATGCGTCAGGGTGCAGACCTTACGCACCGCCAGCTCGCCGTGATGGACCCATGGCGCATCCTTGACCTGGCCGAACGCGAGAATCGCCGCCTCGCCGGGCGGCAGGATCGGCGTGCCGGTGTCGACGCCGAAGACGCCGACGTTGGTGATGCTGATCGTGCCGTCGGCCAGGTCGGCAGGCGTGGCCTTGCCCGCGCGGGCCCGCCCGGCCAGCTCGGTGAGCGCGCGGGCCAGCTCGGGCAGGCTCAGGGCCTGGGCGTCCTTGATGTTGGGCACCACCAGCCCGCGCTCGGTGGCGGCCGCGATGCCCAGGTTCACGTAGTGCTTGACCACGATCTCCTGGGCCGCCTCGTCCCAGGTGGAGTTGATCATCGGGTGCCGGGCCGCCGCGACCAGCAGCGCCCTGGCCACCAGCAGCAGCGGCGAGACCCGGACCTCGGCGAACTCCGGCAGCGCCTTGAGCCGGCCCGGTCGCCGCCATGGTCTCGGTGATGTCGATCTCCAGGAACATGGTCACGTGCGGGGCGGTGAACGCGCTCTGCGTCATCGCCGCCGCGGTGTGCTTGCGCACGCCGCGGATCGGGATCCGCTCCTCGCCGCGGCCACGCGCTGGCCAGTCGCCGGGTCAGTCCGCGGCGGGCGCGGCAGCGGCCGCGGCCTGCACGTCGTCGCGGGTGATCGAACCGTTCGGGCCGGTGCCGGTCAGGGCGCCCAGGTCCACGCCCAGGTCGCGGGCCAGCTTGCGGACCGGCGGCTTGGCCAGCACGGCGCCGCCTTCGCGGGCCGGGGCGGCCTCGGCCTCCTCGGCCCCGTCGGCCCGCGCGGCCCTGGCTCGCCTGGCCGCTGCCGTCCCTGGCCGGCGCGGCCGTGGCCGACGCCCGCGGCCCGGGCACTGACGCCGGGACTGCGCCCGGCTTGCGCGCCCGCCGGGCCGTGGAGCCCAGCTTGACCCCGTAGCCGACCAGCACGGCCTGGCGCTCCGGCGCGGTCTCGGCCGCCCGCCGTTCGCAGCGCCGTTCGCGCCGCGGCGTCGTCGCCGTCGACCGGGAGCGGCGGGACGAGATCCGCGGCCATCGCCGCGCGGGCGCCCGCCGCAGTCCGGCCTCATCGGTGCCGGCGGGTGGCGCGGCCCCGGCCCCGGCGGCCTTGGTTTCGGTGTTCCGGCTGGTCCGCCCGCCGCGGGTCCGGCCGCGGGCCGCGCCGGTCTCGATCGAGATGATCGGGGTGCCCACGTCCACGGTGTCACCCTCCGCCACGAGCAGGCTTCGACACCTGCCCGCGTGCGGGCTGGGCAGCTCGACGACGGCCTTGGCCGTCTCGATCTCCACGATGATCTGGTTCACCTTGACCGCGTCGCCCGGCTGCACGTGCCAGCGCACGATGTCGGCCTCGGTCAGGCCCTCTCCGACGTCGGGGAGCTTGAACTGCCTGAGCTCTGACATGGACTTGGGGGCCTCTCAGTAAGCGATCAGTAGCTGAAGGTGCGGTCGACGGCGTCCAGGACCCGGTCCAGGTCCGGCAGGTAGTAGTCCTCGAGCCGGGAGGGCGGGTAGGGGGTGGAGTAGCCGCCGACCCGCAGCACCGGGGCCTCCAGCTGGTAGAAGCACTCCTGGGTGACCAGGGCGGCGATCTCCGCGCCCGAGGCCGCCGGTCACCGGAGCCTCGTGCACCACCACGCAGCGGCCGGTCCGCCGCACGGACGCGAAGATCGTCTCGGTGTCCAGCGGCGCCAGCGAGCGCAGGTCGATGACCTCGAGGGACCGGCCGTCGCCAGCGGCCGCCGCGGCGGCCTCGGCGCAGGTCCGGACCATCGGCCCGTAGGCCAGCACGGTCACGTCGGTGCCGCTGGCCAGGACCCGGGCCTGGTCCAGCGGCTGCGCGGCGGCCAGCGCGCCGGCGATGTCGACGTCGGCCTTGTCCCAGTACCGGCGCTTGGGCTCGAAGAAGATCACCGGGTCGTCGCAGGACACGGCCTGCTGGATCATGGTGAACGCCTCGACCGGGTCACCGCAGGCCACCACCCGCAGCCCGGCGACGTGCGCGAACAGCGCCTCGGGCGACTCGCTGTGGTGCTCGACCGCGCCGATGCCGCCGCCGAACGGGATCCGGATGACGATCGGCAGGGCCAGGTTGCCCAGCGACCGGTACCGCATCTTGGCCAGCTGGGACACGATCTGGTCGAAGGCCGGGAACACGAAGCCGTCGAACTGGATCTCGCAGATCGGCCGGTAGCCGCGCAGCGCGAGCCCGATGGCGGTGCCGATGATGCCGGACTCGGCCAGCGGGGTGTCGATCACCCGGGCCTCGCCGAAGTCCTTCTGCAGGCCGTCGGTGACGCGGAAGACGCCGCCCAGCTTGCCGACGTCCTCGCCCATGATGAGCACCTTGGGATCGTCCTCCAGCGCCTTGCGCAGGCCCTCGTTGAGGGCCCTGGACAGGGTCAGGGTGGTCATCGCGCCTCCTCAGGGCGAGTTCCGTGTCGTCCCCACGAACGAGTCCAGGTAGGCGGCGAAGCCGGCCCGCTCGGCCGCCAGCTGGGCGGTCGGGCCGGTGTAGACGTTGTCGAACATGGCCGTCGGCTCCGGGTCGGGCATCGTCCAGGCAGGCCTCGCGCACCCGCAGGCCGACCTCGTCCGCCTCGGCGTCGATCTCGTCGAAGAACTGCATGTCGGCCTGCTCGGACCGGATCAGGTACTGCTTGACCCGGGCGATCGGGTCCTTCAGCTTCCAAGCTCCAGCTCGGCCGACAGCCGGTAGCGGGTCGGGTCGTCGGTGGTGGTGTGCGCGCCCATCCGGTAGGTGAAGGCCTCGATCAGCGTCGGGCCCTGGCCCTCGCGGGCCGCCTTCAGCGCCTTGCGGGTCACGGCCAGGCAGGCCAGCACGTCGTTGCCGTCGACCCGGACGCCGGGGAAGCCGAAGCCGTGCGCCCGCAGGTACAGCGGCACCGCGGCTCTGCCGCTCCAGCGGCTCGGAGATCGCCCACTGGTTGTTCTGGCAGAAGAACACGACCGGGGCGTTGGTCACCGAGGCCCAGATGAAGGCCTCGTTGACGTCGCCCTGGCTGGTCGCGCCGTCGCCGAAGTAGGCGATCACGGCCTCGCCGTCCTCGCCCACCGCGCCGTCGCGCTGGATGCCCATGGCGTAGCCGGTGGCGTGCAGGGTCTGGCTGCCGATCACGATCGTGTACAGGTGGAAGTTGTGCTCGCGGGGATCCCAGCCGCCGTGGCTGACTCCGCGGAACAGCCCGAGCAGCAGGGCCGGGTCGAGGCCGCGGCACCAGGCCACGCCGTGCTCCCGGTAGGTCGGGAAGGCCATGTCCCGCGGCTCCAGCGCCCGGCCCGAGCCCACCTGCGCGGCCTCCTGGCCGAGCAGCGAGGCCCAGATGCCCAGCTCGCCCTGGCGCTGCAGGGCGATGGCCTCGAAGTCGATCCGGCGGACGATCACCAGGTCCCGGTAGAGGGCCTTGATCTCGTCGGCGGAGATCTCCAGCGGATAGCTCGGGATGCTCGACGCGCTCGCCCTCCGGGGTGAGCAGCTGGATCAGCTCCGTCGAGTCCGCCCGCACTACTGGGTCGCCGGGAGGCAGCGGCCCGTCGGCGCGGGAGGCGGCTCGCCCGGCATCGTTGACGGTCACGTGCCACTCCTTGCGTGATCACCGCCGGTCCAGGTCAGACCCGGCCGGCAGGTCATCCGTCGTGTTCGCTAGTGACAGTACCCGCCGCGGGCGGGAATGCAGCGCAGGTCCGCCCGGTGCCGTGCCGTACGCTGCCCTGGTGGCCAGAGTTGTCGTTGACGTGATGCTGAAGCCCGAGATCCACGATCCGCAGGGCGAGGCCATCGCCAGCGCCTGCCATCGGCTGGGCCTGGACAGGTGGTCGCCGTCCGTCAGGGCAAGCGGTTCGAGATCGAGCTGGACGGCGACGGGCCCGCCGACGAGGCGGCGGTCCGCGCAGTGGCCGAGCTCGCAGCGCGAGCTGCTGGCCAACCCGGTCATCGAGGAATTCACGGTCGAGCCCGGCTGACCGGCGGCGCCGGCCCGCCTCGGCCGGGTGCTTCCGATCGGTGCGTTTACCGGCCGGAACGGCATTGTTCGTCCAGAGATCGCCCGACCTCATGATTACCGCAGTTCCCGCCGCGGGAAACCCTCACAATGTGAGCAGCGCGTAAATCCATCAGCCCGGGGGCGAAGGAGCCGATGCGAACTCGCGTGACGCATTGCGGGGAGCCAGACGCAGACGTTCGGTTCTGCCTGCTGTTCCCCCGAGAGGCGCTCAGCGTTCCCGTCATGCGGCGGGTGCTCGGTGACATCCTCAGCCGGCTCGGGCGTGGACGAGGGCAGCATCGCCGACCTGCTACTGGCCGTTACCGAGGCGTGCACCAACGTCCTGCGGCACTCGGGCCAGGGCCGGGGCTACGAGATCATCGCCCGGGTGGCCGGGAACCGGTGCCAGCTCGAGGTCGTCGACAGCGGCCGCGGCTTCGACCCGAACGCGGCCCTGCCCGGCCGCCGCCCGGTGGTCCGCCGCCCGGTCCGCCGGGTGGCCGCGCTGCGCCGCCGTCACCGGCGCTGGTCACGCCCGGCTCGCCCGACCACCTCCGTCACGCTGCGCCGCCGGATCGCCCGGCCGCGGCGCTGAACCGCCGCAACGCGGCATCGCCCAGCTGCCCGAGTCGGGCCGCGGCCTGGCCATCATGCGGGCCTGCGTCGACGACGTCACGCTGCAGCAGCGGCCCGGGTCAGGGCACCGTGGTGTCGCTGGAGAAGCGCATCGGCTGGCGCGCCGACGCCGCCGGTCGCCACCGTGCCCCGGCAGCGGCTCAGGGACGCCGGCTGACCCGGTAGCCTGCGTGGCATGCGGTTTGGGATGCTGACAGCCCGGGTCGGAGTCGTCACCTTTCCTGGCTCCCTCGACGATCAGGACGCCTGCCGCGCGGTCCGGCTGGCGGGCGGCACCCCGGTACCGCTGTGGCACGGCGAGGCCAGCCTGCACGGCGTCGACGCCGTGGTGCTGCCCGGCGGCTTCTCCTACGGCGACTACCTGCGCTGCGGCGCGATCGCCCGGTTCGCGCCGGTGATGACGGAGCTGATCCCGGCCGCCCGCGCGGGCCTGCCGGTGCTGGGCATCTGCAACGGCTTCCAGATCCTCTGCGAGGCCCACCTGCTGCCCGGGGCGCTGACCCGCAACGCCGGGCCGGCGGTTCGTCACCAGGGACATCAGGATCTGGATCGAGAACACAGGACTCATCGTGGACCCGCCAGTTCTCGGCCGGTCAGGAGATCACGGTGGTACTCAAGAGCGGCGAGGGCGCCTACGTCGCGGACGCAGTCGACGCTGGACGACCTGGCCGCCCGCGGCCAGGTGCTGGCCCGCTACGCCAGCGGCAACCCCAACGGCTCGGCAGGGCGACATCGCCGGAGTAGTCAACGAGGCCGGCAACGTGGTCGGCCTGATGCCGCACCCCGAGCACGCCGTGGACGCGCTGACCGGCCCGTCGGCCGACGGCCTGGGCTTCTTCACCTCGGTGCTGCGCTCGGTGGTGGCCGCGTGAGCACTGTCGTGGGCCGGGCGGACACGGTCGGCGCAGGCCGCGGCCACGCCGGAGCGGGCCCAGCCCTACGCCGCGCTGGGCCTGACCGACGCCGAGTACGCGCCGCATCGCCGAGCATGCTGGGCCGCCGGCCGACCGACGCCGAGCTGGCCATCTACTCGGTGATGTGGAGCGAGCACTGCTCCTACAAGTCCTCCCGCCGCCACCTGCGCCAGTTCGGCGAGAAGGCGCCGCCGACCGACGTGCTGCTGGCCGGCATCGGCCAGAACGCCGGCGTGGTGGACATCGGCCAGGGCTACGCCGTCACCTTCAAGATCGAGTCCCACAACCACCCGTCCTACGTCGAGCCGTTCCAGGGCGCGGCGACCGGCGTCGGCGGCATCGTGCGGGACATCCTGGCCATGGGCGCGCGGCCGGTCGCGGTGATGGACGCGCTGCGATTCGGGCCCGCCGACGCCCCCGACACCCGCCGGGTGCTGCCCGGCGTGGTCGGCGGCATCTCCTTCTACGGCAACTGCCTGGGCCTGCCCAACATCGGCGGCGAGCTGGTCTTCGACCCCTGCTACGCGGGCAACCCGCTGGTCAACGCGCTCTGCGTCGGCGTGCTCCGGCCCGCCGACCTCAAGCTGGCCGCCGCCACCGGGCCCGGCAACCAGGTCATCCTGTTCGGGTCCCGCACCGGGCCGGACGGCATCGGCGGCGCGTCGGTGCTGGCCAGCGCCTCGTTCGGCGGCGGTTCGGCGGTCGGCGGGGAGGGCGCTAAGCGGCCGAGCGTCCAGGTGGGCGACCCGTTCATGGAGAAGCTGCTGGTCGAGTGCTGCCTGGAGCTGTACGCCGCGGACCTGGTCGTCGGCATCCAGGACCTGGGCGCGGCCGGCGTGGCCTGCGCCACCACCGAGCTGGCCGCCGGCGGCCAGTCCGGCATGCGGGTCAGCGCTGGACTCGGTGCCGCTGCGCGACGCCTCGCTGGGCCCGGCCGAGATCCTGATGAGCGAGTCGCAGGAGCGCATGATGGCCGTGGTCACCCCGGCCGACGTGGACCGCTTCCTGGAGATCTGCGCCCGGTGGGAGGTGCCCGCCACGGTGATCGGCGAGGTCACCGACACCGGCCGGCTGGAGATGACCTGGCACGGCGAGCCGGTCGTGGACATCCCGCCCGGCAGCGCCGCGGACGACGGCCCGGTCTACGACCGGCCGGTGCGCCGGCCCGCGGGCCAGGACGCGCTGGCCGCCGACGACCCGTCCGGGCTGGCCCGGCCGGTGAGCCCGGCCGAGCTGCGCGCGGCCCTGCTGACCGTGCTGGCCGCCCCGGACGCGGCCGACAAGACCTGGGTCACCGAGCAGTACGACCGCTACGTGCGCGGCGACACCGTGCTGGCCATGCCGCACGACGCCGGCCTGATCCGGGTCGACGAGGCGACCGGCCTGGGCGTGGCCCTGGCCACCGACGGCAACGGCCGGTACTGCCTGCTCGACCCCTACGCCGGCACCGCAGCTGGCGCTGGCCGAGGCCTACCGGAACGTGGCCGCCACCGGCGCCCGCCCGCTGGCCGTGACCAACTGCCTGAACTTCGGCTCGCCCGAGGACCCCGAGGTGATGTGGCAGTTCACCGAGGCGGTGCGCGGGGCTGGCCGACGGCTGCCTGACCCTGGGCATCCCGGTGACCGGCGGCAACGTCAGCTTCTACAACCAGACCGGCACCGCGGCCATCCAGCCCACCCCGGTCGTCGGGGTGCTGGGCGTGCACGACGACGTGCGCCGCCGGGTGGGATCGGGCTTCAGCTCGGCCGGGGACACGCTGCTGCTGCTCGGCGAGACTCGCCCGGAGCTCGGCGGCTCGCTGTGGGCCCGGGTGGCCCATGGGCACCTGGGCGGCCGCCCGCCCGCGGTGGACCTGGAGGCCGAGCGAGCCCTGGCCGAGGTGCTGGTGCTGGCCGCGGCCCGCGGCCTGCTGGCCGCCGCGCATGACCTGTCCGACGGCGGACTGGCCGTGGCGCTGGCCGAGTCCTGCCTGGCGGGCGGCCTGGGCGCGCGGGTCACGCTGCCCGGCGACGCGTTCACGCTGCTGTTCAGCGAGTCAGCGGGCCGGGCCCTGGTCGCGGTCCGGCCGGGGCGCGAGGCAGAGTTCGCGGCGCTGCGCGCCGAGGCCGGGGTGCCCGGCGACGTGATCGGCACCACGGGCGGGGATGCGCTCGAGGTCAGCGGCGTCTTCGCGATCGGCCTGGACGAGCTGGCGGCGGCCCACCGCGCCACCCTGCCCGCCCTGTTCGACTAGCCGCCAGCGGGGTCGGGCCACCCGGAGCACACCTGCTGGCTGGCCCGCGGGGCTTGTGGGTGTGCCGTTGCGTACGCCCTGGGGTAGGCAACGGGACACCCACGCCCGGACATGCCGGTCAGCCAGGGCCGGGCCCGCACCTGGGCCCACCCGCCCGGCCGGTCCCGCCAGCAACGCGCGCGTCTGGTGTGGCTGGTTGGGGTTTGGATCGGCCAGCTCAGGCGCCTCACCAGCGAGCTCAGGCGCCCCACCAGAAGGAGATGAGCTGGCTGCCGGGGGCGGTCGTGGCGCACGGGGCCAGCACGGCCGGGCTGCCCGGCCGCCCGGTGCCGCCCGCCATCAGGCAGCGGCGGCTGGCCAGGTTGCGATACTGGGCGCTCTGCCGCTGGCTGGCCTGGGCCCCGCCGAGTTCCTGCCAGCGCTGGGCCGCGTCCAGATCGCAGCGGCGCAGCGCCAGCAGCGGGCCGTGCCTGCGGGGCACCGAGGCCAGGCACTGCCCGGACGGCACGTAGATGAACACCATGGTCCCGCCGGCCATAGTGTCGGCGGTCCACTGCGGGTCGCCCTGGGACTGGCTCGCGCCTGCGGGCATCGCGCCCCAGCGCAGGCCGGCCCCGCGGGGCGCAGCAGCCGGGCCCGGCCGTGGGGCTGGGCCACGATGCCGACGGTCTGCACGGAGGCGACCCTGGTCGGAAGCTGTTCGATGCGGCGCGCGGCGTGAGCCGGGCTCGCGACGAGGTACGCGGCGACTCCTCCGGAGGCAACGAGCACCGCAGCGCCGATGCCGGCCAGCCGGGGAGTCCACGATCCCCTGGTCCGGCCGGAGCTGGTAGTGAGCTGACGCGGCATATACGTACGATTACCCCCTGGTGACCAGTGCCGCAGTGCATGTCCGAAAACGAGCGCAACCGATTACTCTCCGTGTCTGATGAGACCTGCCGGAACGCCTGCGGCGCGGTCGGCTAGCCTTCTCAGGCGTGCCTGCCCGACAGCCCGATCCGGCCCGGATGGTGGCCGCCGTCAACGAGCAGCGGGCCGCCCTGGGCGAGCCACCGCTGCCGCCGCCCGAGCGGTCCGGCCCGGCGCTGGGCCGGGCCAGCGTGACCGCCGTGCGGGCCGCGGTGGACGCCGGCCGCGAGCCGCTCCGCGAGGCACTGCGCGCCGCGACCCGCTTCCTGCTGGACTCGCTGGCCGAGCGAGCCCCCGGCCGGGCGGTGGAGGTGCGCATCCCGCCCTACGCCGCCGTGCAGTGCGTGGCCGGGCCCCGGCACACCAGGGGCACGCCGCCCAACGTGATCGAGACCGACCCGCTGACCTGGCTGGACCTGGCCACCGGGCGGATGGACTGGGCGGCCGCGGTGGCCAGCGGGAAGCTGCGGGTCAGCGGCCCGCGCGCGGATGTGTCCGACTACCTGCCGCTGGTCCGGCTCCGGCCCTGAGTCAGGCGCCGGTGCTGACTGAGGCCCCGGTCCTGAGTCAGGCCCCGGCCTGGAGGATGCGCCACAACCCGGCCCGGGCGAAGTACACGTTCGTGATGACCTGCAGCACGATGAACGTGACCGGCCACAGCGCCCCGCCCAGCGCCGGGACGACCCCGACCGGCAGCGCGTAGGCCATGACCACCCGGACCACCGCGTCGGCCAGGATGGCCGTGCCCCAGATGATGGTGCAGACCCGCCAGATCGAGCGGAACCGCGGCACCTGCTCCCACATCTCGTCCCAGGTCCGCGCGGCGGGCCTGACCCACCGGCCCTGGGCCGGGTCGTAAACGCGCCGCCCCTCCAGCAGCGGCCGGGAGACCACGAACGTGGCCGGGCGGCGGGCGAACAGGCTCAGGTACATGTAGGCGGCCCAGGCACCGGTCAGCAGGCCGTCCCTGGCCAGCAGGACCCGCGGGCTGCCGGTGAGCAGCGACAGCCCGGCACTGAGGGCCAGGGTGGCCAGGATCATCACGCCCATGGTGTCCGGCCGGCGGCCCCGTACCAGCCCGGCTACCGCGCTGGCCGCCGGGGCGACGGCGCCGAGCGCCAGGGCCAGCCACACGCTGCCGCCCGCCCCGCGCACGCCGTAGAAGACGGCGATGGGCACGACGATGTCGATGACCATGGTCAGCAGCGCTCGGGACGGCCGGGCCGAGGTCGCGGGGCCAGGCGCGGCGGCGGCGGGCTCGGCAGCGGCGCCGGGCTCGGCCGGGCCCGGCTCGCCGACGTCACGCGGGGTGCTGGGGGCGGTGTTCACGGGAGGCACCTCCTGTTACTCGCCGGCCGGTCGCGCTGTGGCCAGCGCGAACGTGGTGGCGAGTTCGTCGGCGTAGGCGTCCAGGTCGATGTCGGGGTAGGTCTCCAGCAGGAACGGCAGGCCGTCCAGCGCGCGCTGGATGACCGCGGCCATCACCCGCGGGTCGAAGGCGCGGAACTCGCCGGCCTCCTGCCCGCCGCGCAGGATCTCCTCCACCGGGGAGAGCACGACCAGCTCGGTGCCGCGCTCGTAGTGAATGCCGCCGTTCATGAAGATCTCCAGCACCGCCTTCATCTGGCGGCGATGGGCGGCGATGAACTCGACGGTGGCCCGGAGGTAGGTCTCCAGCGCCTGCGCCGCCGACGTCACTCCCGTCATGCGCTCCGCCATGTGCTGGGTGATCGGGCCGAACACCTCCTGGGCGACCTGGGCCATCAGGTCGCTCTTGCCGCGAAAGTGGTAGGAGATCAGGCCGGTGCTGGACAGCCCGGCCTGGCGGGCGATCTGGGCGAAGGACGCGTTCGCGTAGCCGAGGTCGGCGATGGTCTCGATGGCGGCGGCGACGATCTGCGCACGCCGGGCGTCCTCGGTGAACGTCGTCCGGGCCCCGGCCGTCCTCGCGTCCGGCGCTGGTGCGCTCCGGCCGACCTGTTGCTTGCATGAGCTAAAAGTAGCTCATTCAAGCAAAGACCGAAAGCTCATGTTGTCCGGGGCGGCTGTGATCTCAGCTATGGATGTCCCGCACGGGTGGTCCATGATCACGGACATCGGTCAGCGAATAGCGCTGACCGATTTCCACGCTCATGCCGACCCCGCTTACGGTGCCGGCTGATGCGGGTGCCGATTGACCGGTGCTTTAGCTGGCCGCCTCGCCGTCGCAGGCCAGGCAGGCCCAGGCCGCGTCGTCCAGCAGCGCCACCTGCTGCGGCCGGGGCAGGCCGCTGTCGTAGCTGGCCACCGACTGGATCGCGCCGATGGCCGCGTGCACCAGGGCGCGGGCCTGCCCGTCGCCCAGGCCCGGCCGCAGCTCGGCCAGCAGGTGCACCCATTCCTCCACGTACAGCCGCTGGAGCCGGCGCAGTCGCCGCCGGTCGGCCTCGGGCAGCACGTGCACCTCGCGCTGCCACAGCCGGACCAGGTAGCGGTCGTCGACCGCGAACGCCACCTGCCCCTGGATCAGCGCCTCGAGCTGACGGGCGGCGTCCGGCTCGGTGGCCAGGATCTGCCCGGCCTCGTCGATCAGCCGGCCCATGACCTGGTCGAGCAGGGCGACCAGGATGGCGGACTTGCTGGTGAAGTGGCGGTAGATCCCCGATCCCACGATCCCGGCCGCGGCGCCGATCTCAGCCAGGCTGACCGCGTGGTAGCCGCGCCCCGCGAACTGCTCCCCGGCCGCCCGCAGGATCTTCTCCCGGCGGTCCGGGTCGCGGGCCCGGGCCAGCTCGGCCGTGCTCATCCCGGCTCGCCGGGCCCGCTCGCCGTGTCGAGCAGCGCCACCGGGATGTCGGCCAGCCGCGAGCGCAGATACTCGCCCAGCCCCTTGGCCTGCGGGTCGGGCCGGGTGCTGGCGGCGACGCCCGCGCCGAGCAGGCCGACCACCACGAAGTTCAGCGCGCGCAGGTTGGGCAGCTCGTAGCGGCGCACGGCCAGCCCGGCCGCCTCGGGCAGCAGCTCGCGGAACCGGTCCTCGGTCAGCCAGCGGGCCAGCCAGGCGTAGCCAGCGTCGTCGCGGGCCCACAGGCCCACGTTGGCGTTGCCGCCCTTGTCGCCGGACCGCGCGCCGGCGACCAGCCCGAGCGGCGCGCGCCGGGTCGGCCCGGCCGGACCGGGCTCGGCGACCGGCACCGGGCCGGGCTCCGCTTCCGGCCCCCCTGGGCCACCTGGAATACCTGGTCTTGCCGGGCGACCGGCGTCGACGCGTGCCGCCTCCGGCTGAGCGCCGACCAGCTGCTGGGTGTGCGGCACCACCTGCCGGCTGCCGTCCGGCAGCACGACCGTCTGCTCCACCACGTCGGCCGGCACCAGCGCGGGCCAGAACACCCCGTACTCGCTGGCCCCGGTGGGCGGCGTGGTCGTGTGGAAGCCGCGTAACCGCCCAGGGCCAGGGCCAGCACCGCGTCCGAGAACGCCCGTCCCACCCGGCGCTGGTCCGGGTCCAGCACCGTCACCCGCAGGTGCGCGGTGGCCTGCTCGTTGGCGGGCGCGTCGGGCTGGTCGAAGCGCAGCAGCCGGACATCGGTGCGCTCGAACCGGTCCTCGCCGCCCAGCAACCCGAACAGCTCGGCCCGCGCCCAGGCCGCCTTCTCCTCGATGTCCAGCCCGGTCAGCACCAGCGTCATGGTGTTGCGGTAGCCGCCGCGGTAGTTCATTGCCACCTTGAGCGTCGGCGGCGGCGGGGTGCCGCGGGCCCCGGAGATCCGCACCCGGTCCGGCCCGTCGGCCGTCAGCGCGACCGAGTCAAAGTGCGCGACCACGTCGGGGCCGAGGTAGGCCGGGCCGTCGATCTCGTACAGCAGCTGGGCGGTGACCGTCCCGGCCGACACCAGCCCGCCGGTGCCGTCGTGCTTGGTGATCACGCTGCTGCCGTCGGCGGCCACCTCGGCGATGGGGAAGCCGGGGTAGCGCCGGTCGGTGATCTCGCTCAGGAACGAGTAGTTGCCGCCGCAGGCCTGGGGCCCGCACTCGATGACGTGGCCCGCGATGACCGCGCCGGCCAGCCGGTCGAAGTCGGTCCGGTCCCAGTGGTGCCACCAGGCGGCCGGGCCCGCGGTCAGCGCCGCGTCGGTGACCCGCGGGCAGATGACGATGTCCGCGCCGGCCTCCAGCGCCCGGGTGATCCCCCAGGAGCCCAGGTAGGCGTTGGCCGTGACCGGCTGCACGCCCGCATCGGCCAGCCGCTGGCCCGTGTCCAGGTGGGCCAGGTCCACGCCCGCCGCCAGCAGGCCGGGGATCTGGTCCAGCAGGTCGTCGCCGGTGATGTAGGCCACCCGCGGCTGCAGGCCGAGTGCGGCGGCGACCTTGCCGACCTCGTCGGCCAGCCCGGCCGGATTGAGCCCGCCCGCGTTGGTCACGACCTTGATGCCGCGGTCCAGGCAGGTGCCGAGCACCTGCTCGAGCTGGGCCAGAAAGGTCCGGGCGTACCCGGCCGCGGGGTCTTTCTGCCGCGCCTTCCACAGGATCAGCATGGTCAGCTCGGCCAGGTAGTCGCCGGTCAGCACGTCGATGGGGCCGCCCTCGACCATCTGCCGCGCGGCGTCGAGCAGGTCGCCATAGAACCCGGAGCAGTTGGCGATGCGGACCGGCCGCCGCTCAGTCAGCTCAGGCACCAGCATCACCCCTGACCGGTCGGTCCCCCAGCGGCGGGCGGCCGGATCCGGGCGGGCCCGCAAAGGCCTGGGCCACGGCCAGCCAGGCCGCGGCCACCGGGCCGGACGTGCGCAGCCCGGTGTCCAGCCGGTGGCGGCGCTGGGTGACCAGCAGGCAGAAATCCAGCGCGTCGCCCTGAACCAGGTCGGAGGACTCCGGCGGGCCCCAGATCCAGGTGCTCGCGTCGGGGGCGGTCAGCTCGACCCGGACCGGCGCGGTGGGCACCGGCTGGCCGTGCACCATGAAGCCGAAGTCGCGCGTCGCCACCCCGAGGTGGGCGATGTGCCGCAGCCGGGCGGTGGCCGGGCGGGTTACCCCGAGCGTGTCGGCGATGTCCTGGCCGTGGGCCCAGGTCTCCATCAGCCGGGCGGTGACCGAGGAGGCGGCGCTCATGGGCGGGCCGTACCAGGGCAGCCGGGTGGCCGGATCCAGGTCCGCGAACGTCCGCAGGTACCGCCCGCGCGCCGTGCCCAGCCAGTCCAGCAGGGCGGCCGGGTCCATCCCGCGGTGGTCGGCGGCCACCACGTCGGCGAACACCGCAGCCCGCGCCTTGAGCTGGGCCGCCTCGGCCCGGAACCGGTCCGGGTCGGTAGCGGCCATGGTCGCGGTCTCGTCGAAGTAGGCCAGGTGGCTGACCTGATCCCGGATGGCCCAGCCGTCGGCCGGGGTGGGCCGGTCCCAGTCGCCGGGGGCCAGCGGCACCAGGATCGCGGTCAGCTCGGCCGACTCCGCGGCCAGGTCGGCCACCAGCGCGGCCATGTCCACGGCCATCAGCGGCCGGTCCAGACGGGAGCCCGCTTCTCCCGGAAGGCGGCCGGGCCCTCCTGGGCATCCGCGCTGCGGTAGACCGGCTCCCAGATCCGCTCCGCGGCCTCAAAGGCCCGACTCAGCGGCTGCTCGGCGATCAGGCCCACGGTCCGCTTGGCCGCCCGCACCGATAGCGGGGCGTTGGCCGCGATCCGCCGGGCCACCGCCTGGGCCCGTGGGCGCAGGTCCACCGCGGGCACCACCTCGTTGACCAGGCCGACCTGGCCGGCCCGCTCGGCGCTGATCGGCTCACCGGTCAGCAGCAGCTGCATCGCGATCCGGGGCGGGATCAGCCACGGCAGCGGCGCGGCCCACGGCGCGCCCCGGCCCACCCTGGCTTCCGTGATGGCGAACAAGGCGGTGTCCGCGGCCAGGCACAGATCACAGCTCTGGGCCAGCAGGAAGCCGCCCCCGTAGGCCACGCCGTTGACCGCCGCGATGATCGGCTTGGCCACATCGATGTTGCGGCCGGGCTGGGGCACGTAGTCCGGCGGCGGCACCTCGAGCCCCTCGACGGCCATCTCCTTGAGGTCACCGCCGGCGCAGAACGCCTTGTCGCCCGCGCCGGTCAGCACCAGCACCAGGGCTTCGTCGTCGGCGTTGAACCGCCGCAGGCCGTCGAACAGCCCGGCCCGCACCTCGGCCGACAGCGCGTTGCGCGCCTCGGGCCGGTTGATGGTCAGCCAGGCCACCGGCCCGACGAGCTCGTATGTCACTACCGGACCGGCCATGGTCAGGACTCCGCCGGGTCGACGCGGGCCAACTCGGCGCCCGCGTCCACGGCCTGGCCGGCCTGGACCGCCACCTCGGCCACCACCCCGGCGGCCGGGGCCGCCACCACGTGCTCCATCTTCATCGCCTCCAGGATCACCACGGGCGCGCCCGCCTCGACCTTGTCGCCCGCCGCCACGGCCACCCGCACCACGGTGCCGGGCATCGGCGCGAGCAGCGAGCCCGCGGCGGCCAGCGCGTCGGGCTCGGGGAACCGCTCGGCCTCGGTCAGCGCGGTCGCGCCGAGCGGGCTGTCCACGTACACCGCGCCGCCGACCTGGTGCACGCTGAACTGCCGGGCGATCCCGGCCACCGTCAGCTCCACGTGGTCGGCGCGGGCCGCGCCCAGCTCGGCGCCGTCCAGCGGCCGGCCGTCCACCGACACCACCAGCCCGTCGCGGCCGAGCCGGTACCGGACCTCGTGCCGCTCCTCGTCGCAGGCGTAGACGGCGTGCTGGTCCTCGCTGCGCACGTTCCGCCAGCCGGACGGCAGCCCGGCCAGCACCGGGGCGGCGGCTCGCCGGGCGGCCTGGGCGGCCAGGGCGGCGGCGGCCAGGTGCAGGTCCAGCGCCGCCTGGCCCGGCCCGCCGTCCAGCTCGGCCGGGTCATGGCGCTCCAGGTAGCCGGTGTCGATCCGGCCGGCCGTGAACTCGGGCTCGCGCAGCACCGCGACGAGCAGGTCCCGGTTGGTGGTGACCCCGTGCAGCCGGGCCCCGGCCAGCGCGCGGGCCAGCCGCCGCCGGGCCGCGTCCCTGGTCGGCCCGTGCGCGATGACCTTGGCCAGCATCGAGTCGTAGTGCACGCCGACGACGCTCCCGTCGGCCACGCCGGTGTCGGTGCGGACCCCGGGCAGGGCCGGGATGTCGAACCGGTGCAGCACCCCGGCCGCGGGCCGGAACCCGGCCTGCGGGTCCTCGGCGCACAGCCGGGCCTCGATGGCGTGGCCGGCGATCCGGGCGCCGGTCACCTCCGGCGGTAGCGGCGCGCCCTCGGCGATCTCGAGCTGGAGCCGGACCAGGTCCAGGCCGGTGATCAGCTCGGTCACCGGGTGCTCGACCTGGAGCCGGGTGTTCACCTCCAGGAACCAGAACGCGCCGTCCGGCGCCATGACGAACTCGACCGTGCCCGCGCCCACGTAGCCGATGGCCCTGGCCGCGGTGACCGCGGCCGCGCCCAGCTCGGCGCGCAGCCGCTCGTCCACGGCCGGCGCGGGCGCCTCCTCGATGATCTTCTGGTATCGGCGCTGGATCGAGCACTCCCGCTCGAACAGGTGGGCCACGGTGCCGTGAGTGTCGCCGAGGATCTGCACCTCGATGTGCCGCGGCCGCTCCACGTACCGCTCGATGAACACGGTGCCGTCGCCGAACGCCGCGGCGGCCTCCCGGCTGGCGCTGGCCACCGCCTCGGCCAGCTCGCCTGGGTCGCGGGCGATCCGCATGCCGCGCCCGCCGCCGCCGAACGCCGCCTTGACCAGCACCGGGTAGCCGATCCCGGCCGCCGCCTCGGCCAGCGCGGTCGGCTCGGGCAGCTCGGCGGCATCCTGGCCGCCGCCGATGGTGACGCCGGGCAGGACCGGCACGCCCGCGGCGGCCAGCAGTTCCTTGGCCGCGATCTTGGAACCCATGGCCTCGATGGCCTCGGGGGAGGGCCCGACGAAGGTCAGCCCGGCCGCGGCGCAGTCCCGCGCGAAGCCGGCGTTCTCGGCCAGGAACCCGTAGCCGGGGTGCACGGCGCCGGCCCCGGTGGCCAGGGCCGCCGCGATGATCGCGTCGCCGCGCAGGTAGGTGTCGCGCGGCGCCGCGCCGGGCAGGCGGACCGCCTCGTCGGCGGCGCGCACGTACGGGGCGCCCGCGTCCGGGTCGCTGAACACCGCCACGGTGGCGATGTCCATCTCGCGGGCGGTCCTGATGACACGCAGCGCGATCTCGCCGCGGTTGGCGATGAGTAGCTTGCTGATGGCGGGCACGGGGCTCACATCCGGAAGACGCCGTAGCCCCGGCGCCCGGTCACCGGCGCGGAGTGCGCCGCCGACAGCGCGATGCCCAGCACCGTGCGCGTGTCGCGGGGGTCGATGAGGCCGTCGTCGTAGAGCCGGGCGGTGACGAAGAAGGCATGCGACTCCTTCTCGATCTGAGCCTCGATGGCCTGCCGCCGCAGCTCGTCGGCGTCGGCGTCGAACGGGCGGCCGGACGACTCGGCGGCCGCCCGGGCCACGATGGACAGCACCCCGGCCAGCTGGGCGGCGCCCATGACGGCCAGCCGGGAGCCCGGCCACGCGAACATCAGCCGCGGGTCGTAGGCCCGGCCGGACATGCCGTAGTTGCCGGCCCCGAACGAGGCGGCCAGGTTCAGCGTGATGTGCGGCACCGTGCTGTTGGTCACCGCGTTGATCATCTTGGCCCCGTCCTTGATGATCCCGCCCTGCTCGTAGGAGGTGCCGACCATGTAGCCGGTGGTGTTCTGCAGGAAGACCAGCGGGGTGTCGGTCTGGTTGGCCAGCTGGATGAACTCGGCCGCCTTCTTGGATTCCTCGCTGAACAGCACGCCGCGGGCGTTGGCCAGCACCCCGACCGGGTAGCCGTGCACCCGGGCCCAGCCGGTGACCAGGCTGGTTCCGTAGGACGGCTTGTACTCGCCGAACCGGGAGCCGTCCACCACCCGGGCCAGCACCTCGCGCGGGTCGAAGGGCACCCGGATGTCGGCCGGCGCGATGCCCAGCAGCTCCTCGGGGTCGTAGCCCGGCTCGTCGCTGGGCCCGGCCGGCGCCGGGCCCTGCTTGCGCCAGTTCAGGTCGGCCATGATCTGGCGGCCCAGCCGGATCGCGTCCCGCTCGTCGGTGGCGAAGTAGTCGGCCAGCCCGGACACCTGGGCGTGCATCCGGGCCCCGCCCAGCTGCTCGTCGTCGGCCTCCTCCCCGGTGGCCATCTTGACCAGCGGCGGGCCGCCCAGGAACACCTTGGCCTGGCCGTCCACCAGCACGCTGTAGTCGCACATGCCCGGCACGTAGGCCCCGCCCGCCGTGGAGTTGCCGAAGACCAGCGCGATCGTCGGGATGCCCAGGGCGGACAGCTCGGTCAGGTCATGGAAGATCTTGCCGGCCGGGACGAACAGGTCGGACTGGGTCGGCAGGTCGGCGCCGCCGGACTCGACCAGGTTGATCACCGGCAGCCGGTTGCGCCGGGCGATCTCCAGCGCGCGCAGCGACTTGCGCAGCGAGTACGGGTTCATCGAGCCGCCGCGCACCGTCGGGTCGTGCGCGATCAGCACGCACTCCACCCCGGACACCACGCCGATGCCGGTGACCAGGGCGGCGCCGACGGCGAACTCCGTGCCCCAGGCGGCCAGCACCGACAGCTCCAGGAACGGGCTGTCCCGGTCGAGCAGCAGCTCCACCCGCTCCCGGGCCAGCAGCCGGCCGCGGTCGTGGTGGCGCTGGGCGTACCGCGGCCCGCCGCCCGCCTTGGCCTGCTCGATCTGCTCGTCCAGCTCGGCCAGCACGCGCAGCTGGGCCGCCCGGTTGGCCCGGTAGGTGTCGCCCGCCGGGTCCAGCGTCGAGCGCAGCACGGGCCCCTCGGCGGCCCGGCTGGCGGCGAAGGTGCTGGCCAGGGCGTCGGCGCTCAATAGGACCTCGGCAGGCCCAGGCTGTGCTGGGCGACGTAGTTGAGCACCATTTCCCTGTTCACCGGGGCGATGCGCAGCAGCCGGGCCAGCCCCCACAGCGGCACCAGGCCGTACTCGCTGCTCAGGCCGTTGCCGCCGTGGGTCTGGATGGCCTGGTCCACGGCGGCGATGGCGGCCTCGGCGGCCGCGTACTTGGCCATGTTGGCCGCCTCCCCGGCGGGCTGCCCGTGGTCGTGCTGCCAGGCCGCCTTGCCGGTCATCAGCGCGGCCAGCTCGATCTCGATCTTGGCCCGGGCCAGCGGGTGGGCCACGCCCTGGTGGCTGCCGATCGGGGCGTCCCACACGGTCCTGGTGCGGGCGTAGCCGGCCGCCTTGTTCAGCGCGTACCGGCCGATGCCAACGCAGACCGCGGCCGCGGTGATGCGCTCCGGGTTGAGCCCGTGGAAGACCTGGGCCAGGCCGCCCAGGTCGCCGCCGACCAGCGCGTCCGGGCCGAGCCTGATGTCATCGAAGTGCAGCGTGAACTGCCGCTCGGGCAGCATCGCGTCGACCGGCAGGTGCCGCGCGGTCAGACCGGGGGCGTCGGCGGGCAGCAGGAACAGGGCCAGCTCGCCGGAGTGATCCTCCGCAGCCGACCCCGGCGCCTCGACCCGGGCCGCGACCAGGATCGCGGCCGCCTCGTCCACTCCGGAGATGTAGTACTTGGTGCCGGTCAGCACCCAGCCCTGGCCGTCCAGCCGGGCCGTGGTGGCCAGCCGGTGGGTGTTCGACCCGGCGTCGGGCTCGGTGATGGCGAACACCACCTTGCCGGTGCCGTCGGCGATGCCTGGCAGCCAGCGGCCCCGCTGCTCGTCGGTGCCGTAGCGGGCCAGCACCTCGCCGCTGATCGCGCTGGACACCAGGAGCAGCAGCAGCGGGCAGCCCTGGGCCGCCGTCTCCTCGCAGACGATGGCCAGCTCGGTGATCCCGCCGCCACCCCCGCCGTACTCGGCCGGGATGTTCACCCCGATGAACCCGGCCTCGGCCAGCGCCTGCCACAGCTCGTCGCACGACCGGCCGGCCTGCGCGCGGGCGGCGTAGTAGGAGCCGCCGAACTTGGCCGCGATGCGGCTCACGGTGGCCCGCAGCTCAGCGTGCTCGGCGGGCCCGGCCATGTCCTGCGCTGCCGCCACCCAGGCCTCCCGTGTCTGGAGTTAGTGACTCACGGATCACTAATGCTAGCCACAGTCGCCACTGGCAGTCGAGCCCTGACTTGTGGCTATGCGGCCGGTTGGGCACTATTGACGCTGGCCAGGCAAGTGCTTCATGATTCACAAACATCGCGATTAACAAAGGTCGCACGCCGTTCCGCGATCGAGGGAGCCAGCCGTGCCCATCGACGTCACCAGCCTGTACAACCGGCGCGCGGACAACCGCTGGGAGCGGGTCTGCGTGGGCGACATCCTGGAACGGGTGACCTGGAGCCGGCCCGACCAGGTGGCGATCACCGGCTGGGCCGGTGCCTTCGGCGAGCCCCGCTTCGAGCGGCTCACCTACCGGCAGGCCGACCAGATCGCCAACCAGTTCAGCCACGGGCTGCTGGCCCATGTTGCAAACCCCGAGCGTGGTGTTGCAAACCCCGAGCGTCGCCTGACCCGCGGCGACCGGGTCCTGCTCATCTGCGAGAACTCCGTCGAGGCCTACCTGGCCAAGCTGGCCACGGCCAAGGCCGGGCTGGTCGCGGTGCCGGTCAACCCCGGGCTGGCCCCGGATGTGCTGGCCTACCTGATCGAGCTGGCCGAGCCCCGGTTCGTGATCGTGGACGGCGAGTTGTGGTCGGGAGTGGCCGACGTCATCGGCGCCGCCGGTCTCCGCCCGGACGTGACCATTCCCATCGCCGGGGGAGTGGCTCAGGGCGGAGTGTCGTTCTCGGAATTTATCGACGGCCAGCCGGTCTCCGAGCCGGACGCGGTGGTGCACGGCGACGACATCTGGGAAATCCTGTTCACCTCGGGCACGACCGCCATGCCCAAGGGCGTCATGCTGTCGCACACCTACGCGCACATGGGCGCGATGTCGTTCGCGCTGTCGCTGACCAGGGGCGTGCGCGTCGAGGCCGACCTGAAGCTGTGCTCGTTCCTGCCGGTCATCTACCACGTCGCCGACCAGGTGCTGTCGCTGCCCGCGTTCCTGGCCGGCGGGTCGCTGGTGATCGGGCGCAAGCCGGACCCGGCGCAGATGGCGGCCGCGATCGCCAGGGAGAAGGTCACGGCGCTGTGGGGCGGCTCGCCGCAGCTGGTCAAGGCGCTGGCGGCCGCACTGGACGCGGGCCAGCCCGAACTTGCGGCGCACAGCCTTCAGGTCCTGGTCTACGGCTGGGGCGCGATCGAGCCGGCCGTCCGGGCCCGGCTGCAGGAGCTGTGCGGCGATCAGTTCCTGCTGGTCGGCATCTTCGGGCAGACCGAGGCCATCTCCTGCCACCGGTTCTGGCCGGACGTGTGGGAGGACACCTACCTGGCCACCGCCCCGCAGCTGAACTACGTGGGGATCCCCAACCCGCTGCTCGGCTCCACGGTGATGGACGCCGACGGCGCGCACCTGCTGGACCAGCCCGGCGTGCCCGGCGAGGCGGTCTACCGCTCGCCCGCCGTCGCGTCGGGCTACTACCGGGACCCGGCGGCCACCCAGGAGGCGTTCCGGCACGGCTGGTTCCACTCCGGGGACAGCTGCATGGTCGACGAGAACGGCCTGCGGATCATGGTCGACCGGTACAAGGACATCATCAAGTCGGGCGGCGAGAACGTCTCCAGCCTGCGCGTGGAAGCGATCTTGCATCAGCACGCCGACGTGGTGAAGGCGGCGGTCATCGGGCTCGGGCACGACCGCTGGGGCGAGGCGGTGACGGCCATCGTGGTCCCCCGGCCCGGCGCTGTGTCGGCCGAAGGAGGCCTCGGCGAAGACGGGCTGACCGAGGAGGCGCTCATCGCGTTCTGCCGCGAGCGACTGGCGGGCTTCGAGACGCCCAAGGGCGTGATCTTCGCCACGGCGCTGCCCGAGACGGTGGGCGGGAAGGTGCTGAAGTACAAGCTCCGGCAGCAGTTCGCGGGGCATTACCAGGGCGCTGGGCAGATGGCCAATGAAGAGGGCCGGGGTGGCGGGCGGGGGAGTCACCTAGACTGACGCCGTGATCAAGCCGGATGGCCGCCTGACCGACGCTCTCGATCCCGACGACCAGCCGCCCAGGGACCACTGCGGGGTCTTCGGAGCCTGGTCCCCCCACGAGGACGTAGCCAAGCTGGCCTATTTCGGCCTCTACGCGCTCCAGCACCGCGGCCAGGAGTCAGCCGGCATCGCGGTCAGCGACGGCAAGCGCATCGTGGTCTACAAGGACATGGGGCTGGTGCCCCAGGTGTTCGACGAGTCGGTGCTGACCACGCTGCGCGGCTACATCACCGTCGGGCACTGCCGCTACTCGACCAGCGGCTCATCGGTCTGGGAGAACGCCCAGCCGACGTTCCGGGCCACACCCACGGCCAGCCTGGCCCTGGGCCACAACGGCAACCTGATCAACACGCTGGAGCTGGCCGCCCTGGCCGCGGAGCGGGACACTGCGCCGGGCCGGAACGGGGCGGGCGGAGGGATGCTGGCCACCTCCGACACCGACGTGCTGACCGCGCTGTTCGCGGCCCCGCAGCCGGCCGCGTCGCCGGGTATCGAGGACGGCCTGCTGCCGCAGGAGACCCTGCCGGGGATGCCCGAGGAGACGCCCCCCGCCATCGCGGGCAGCGTGGAGCAGGCCGCCATGGCCACGCTGCCGCTGGTCCGCGGCGCCTACTCGCTGGTGTTCATGGACGAGCGCACGCTCTACGCGGCCCGCGACCCGCACGGGTTCCGGCCGCTGGTCATCGGCCGGCTGGACGCGGGCTGGGTGGTGGCCAGCGAGACGTGCGCCCTGGACATCGTGGGGGCGGCCTTCGTCCGCGAGGTCGAGCCGGGCGAGCTGATCACGATCGACGAGCGGGGCCTGCGCTCGCGCACCTTCGCCCCGCCCCAGCCCAAAGGCTGCCTGTTCGAGCACGTCTACCTGGCCCGCCCGGACACCACCTTGTCGGGCCGCAGCGTCCAGGCGACCAGGGTCGAGGTGGGCCGGCGGCTGGCCGCCGAGCACCCGGCCGACGCCGACCTGGTCATCCCGGTGCCGGAATCCGGCACCCCGGCGGCCATCGGCTACGCCCAGGCCAGCGGGATCCCCTACGGCCAGGGCCTGGTCAAGAACTCCTACGTGGGCCGGACGTTCATCCAGCCCAGCCAGACCATCCGGCAGCGCGGCATCCGGCTCAAGCTGAACCCGCTGCGGGACGTGATCGCCGGCCAGCGGGTGGTGGCGGTGGACGACACGATCGTCCGCGGCAACACCCAGCGGGCCATCGTGGCCATGCTGCGCGAGGCCGGGGCGGCGGAGGTGCACGTCCGGATCTCCAGCCCGCCGGTGGCCTGGCCCTGCTTCTTCGGCATCGACTTCGCCAGCCGGGCTGAGCTGATCGCGGGCAGCCTCAGCATCGAGGAGATCCGGCAGTCCATCGGCGCCGACTCGCTGGGCTTCGTGTCGCTGGAAGGCCTGGTCGCCGCGACGACGCTGCCGGGCCGTCAGCTCTGCCAGGCCTGCTTCAGCGGTGACTATCCGGTCCGGGTGGACGAGGCCGAGCAGGGCAAGTTCGTGCTCGAGGCCACGGCCGCCAGCGGCGGTGCCGGCGGGCGCTGACCGTGACTGCTGAGAGCACGGGCGGCGCGGCTGGCTCGAAGGGCTCGGGTTTTCCGGAGGGCTCGGCCTACGCCGCGGCCGGCGTGGACATCGACGCCGGCGAGCGGGCGGTGGACCTGATGCGGGCCGCGGTGGAGCGGACCGCGCGGCCCGAGGTGGCGGGCGGCATCGGCGGCTTCGCCGGGCTGTTCGACGCGTCCGCGCTGGCCCGGATGAGACGGCCGCTGTTGGCCACCTCGACCGACGGCGTGGGCACCAAGGTGGTGATCGCGCAGCGCCTCGGCGTTTACGACACCATCGGCGTCGACCTCGTCGGCATGGTGGTCGACGACCTGGTGGTGGTCGGCGCCGAGCCGCTGTTCATGACCGACTACGTGGTCTGCGGCGCGGTCCGGCCGGAGCGGATCGCGGCGATCGTCGGCGGCGTGGCCCGGGGCTGCGTTCAGGCCGGATGTTCTCTTATCGGCGGGGAGACCGCCGAGCATCCCGGACATTTCGGGCCGGATGACTTCGATCTGGCCGGTGCGGCGACTGGCGTGGTGGATGCGGACCAGGCGCTGGGGCCGGACCGGGTGCGGCCGGGCGACGTGGTCATCGCCCTGGGCTCGTCGGGGCTGCACTCCAACGGATTCTCGCTGGTGCGGCGGATCATCGACGCGCCAGGCCGCGAGCTGGACCTGGCCGCGGTCCCGGCCGAGCTGGGCCGGCCGCTCGGCGAGGAACTGCTCGAGCCGACGCGGATCTACGCCCGCGACTGCCTGGCGCTGGCCGAGGGGACCGAGGTACACGCGTTCGCGCACGTCACCGGGGGCGGGCTAGCCGCCAACCTGGCCCGGGTGCTGCCTAGCCATGCCGACGCCGTGCTGGACCGCGCCACCTGGCGGCCGGGCCCGGTATTCGGCCTGCTGGCCCGGCACGGCGGGGTGCCCGGCGCGGATATGGAGCGGGTGTTCAACATGGGCGTCGGCATGGTCGCCATCGTGGCCGCCGCGGACGCCGATCGGGCGTTGCGGCTGCTGGCCGAGCGGGACGTGCCCGCCTGGGTCGCCGGCGAGGTGACCGAGGGCAGCGGGACGGCGCGGCTGGACGGACATCATCCGGTCTGACTCATCCGGCCTGAGCCATCCGGCCTGAGCCATGCCTGTCGGCGCTGCTCCTGCCGGAACTGGGAGAACGCCAGAGCCACACGGGGCGAAACCGCGCACAGCACAACCGCGGCACGGCACAGCAGCACGACGCGGCCCGTGCTCGGGCCGCGCTAGGACTCTGGCTGCCCGGTCAGTCTCCCGCGATCCTGCTCATCGAGGGATGCGGGTCCTCGTCGTCGATGTCCTCGTCGTCGTCAAGCGACTCGTCATCGTCTTCGTCGTCGTCGCCGGAGTACTGGTCGCCGAAGTCCGCATACGCGTCAGCGTCCTGAGTTTCCGTGCCGACACCCAGCTCGGCCCGCAGCCGGTCAAGGTCAGTGCCGCCGCCGTTGTACTTAAGCTGACGGGCTACCTTTACCTGCTTGGCCTTGGCTCGGCCGCGCCCCATTGGCTCGACCCCCTCGAACGTACGGGGCCCAACGGGCCCCTGGTCCACCGCACTGAAAGTTGCTCTTACCATGCCGACGTACACGGGCTTGGCCGCACGACAGACTCTGCTGCCACCCCTCCGCCGACGAAAGAGTAGCGCTCAGTGCCTGACCTACAGGTACAACCGTACCTGCTTTGGGCGACTAGCGCCTCCGGCGATCGTCAGCGAGCCCGCATCAGCCGCTCAGGTATATGCCCCGGAGCCGGCCGATCGCGCTCATCCGCCGCTCAGCCAGCCGCCCGGCGGCGACCCCCGGCGGCACGCCCTCGGCCGCGGCAGTGGCGAATAGCTGCTGGGTAGTGGCGAAGATCTGCTCGGCCCGGGCCTTGGCGCGCTCGAAGCTGAACCCGTTCAGCTCGTCGGCCACCTGGATCACCCCGCCCGCGTTGACCAGATAGTCGGGCGCGTACACGATCCCGTAATCGGCCAGCAACTTCGCTATGCCCGGGTGGCCAAGCTGGTTGTTGGCCCCGCCGCAGATCACCTTGGCGTCACCCGCCCTGGTGCCCAGGGCCGCCACCGCGGCGTCATCTACCGACCCGCCCAGCGCGCAGGGCGAGAACACGTCGAGCCGGCTGGCGATCAGCTCGGCTCGGCTCTGCGCCACCGTGACCGCCGGGTGCTGGGCCTGGACCTGGCCCGCCGCGGCGGCGCTGGTGTCATAGATGACCACCTGGGCGCCGTCGGCGATCAGGTGCTCGACCAGCCGGCGGCCGACCTTGCCCACGCCCTCGACCCCGACCACGCGGCCATCCAGGCTGGGCGTGCCCCAGGCGTGCTCGGCCGCGGCGCGCATGCCCTGGAACACGCCCAGGGCGGTCAGCACCGAGGAATCGCCCGCGCCGCCGTTGATCACCGTGCGGCCGGTGACGTAGCGGCACTCCCTGGCGACGATGTCCATGTCCTCGCTGTAGGTGCCGATATCACAGGCGGTGATGTAGCGGCCGCTGAGCGACTGGACGAACCGGCCGTAGGCCCGCAGCAGGGCCTCGGACTTGGCCTGCGCCGGGTCGCCGATGATCACCGCCTTGCCGCCGCCGTGGTCCAGCCCGGCCAGCGCGTTCTTGTAGGCCATGGCGCGGGACAAGTTCAGGACGTCCGCTAGGGCCGCTTCCTCGCTCGGATAGGGGTAGAAGCGCGTGCCGCCGAGCGCGGGACCGAGCACCGTCGAGTAGATGGCGATGATCGCGCGCAAGCCCGACTCGCGGTCCTGGCAGAACACAACCTGCTCGTGTCCGGGCTGGTCAAAGGCGCTTGCGTCATTCAGACCGCCGGCCTCGGCGTCGCCGGCCCGGTCGAAGATTCCCTGAACACTGGCCACGGGACTGACTCCTGGTGTAGCTCCGCGTCGCCGTTGACGCGGGATTCGCGACCAGCCTAGTGGGGGACCGGAACCCGTTGTGCCCCGGTGCTTTCTGAACTGATTGCCTCCAGACCTTTATCACAAGCGCCGGGCATGTCACGATTAGTCATGCTGTCTGATGAGACCGGTCTGCGGGCTTATGCCGGTGTTGCGCCCGCGCCTGGGCAGGCAGTCTCGCATCGGATCGACTACTCAGCGTGTAAGGATGCTGCTGAGCGGGCAAATACAGTCGAAACGAGGCATCTCATTGCACTCTGGAGGATTATCTCAGCGCCGCTACCGGTTCCTGTAGGAAGCGAGTGGCACGGTCGGAGTCCACGGGCAGGCGCCGTCAGCTACGCCGTCCGGTCCGGGCTCATCGCCGGTCGAGGCCGGAAGTCCATCGACCCGCGACCCTAATTGAATCGCCCGGCCGATGGGGCCGGCCGGGCCGGCAGAGAGCGCGTCGCCCGGCAGTTCGCCTGGCGCAGCGGAAGGGAGGGACTGCCGTCGAATGTCAGCACGCGATCCGTATGCCGGACGTGTCGTTCGCTCTCGATTGTCACCCCACGCCAGCGAAGCGTCGGCCTGCGGATCTCCCGGAGATACCGCCTGGTGCTCTGGGGGCGGCGCGATCACATCTGCCAGCGCCGTCAGATAGTGCCGACGATTCGGGGCAATAGGGACACGGAGGCAATCTAGCTAAGTAGTCGATGGGAGGCGCGGATGACTTTTCCGAATCCGCCCGTTGCGACGATCCGTGTCGCTAGAATCACGCAGCGTGACAGAGAGCAGGGGGGGCAACGGGGTGACTCACATCGGAAACTTTGCTCCTGGTGGTCGACTTGTCACCGCTGGTGATGGCAATATGGTCTCAGCAGACTATATGGGACATCCGAGGCAGGTTCCCCAATAGGAGCCAGGAACAGCAACAAACGCAGGGATCGCAGTACCGGTCCAGGAGGAGAGGCCGTCAAAATGTCTGCACGCACACCGGAGGCCGAGCCGCTGCTTACGCCGGCAGAGGTCGCCACAATGTTCAGGGTGGACCCCAAGACCGTCACGAGGTGGGCCAAGGCTGGAAAGCTCACGTCCATCCGGACCCTTGGCGGTCACCGCAGGTACCGGGAGACCGAGGTTCGCGCTCTGCTGGCGGGCATCCCCCAGCAGCGTTCCGAATGATCCCGGGCTAACCGCCCGCGGTAAAGCACCAAGCACGCAGTACAAAAAGATAGTTAGAGGGGGGGTCGACCCCGGCGGGTCCGGTCGCTGCATCGGGGGACGCGGTTCGCGCAAGATGCGGCGAGAGCAAGCCAGCCGACAATGCCGGGGTCGATCCGGCCTACTGAGCCAGCGGAGAGCCGCGGTCAGCAGGCCGTCGAGATCGCTGAACGCTTTGACCTCTTTCCTCGCTCAGCACCTTCCCAGCCCCGACGCGGCCTGACGCGGCCTTGTGCCGCCGCCGACGTCGCCGTGGCCGCGCGCCATGCGCGCACATAACCGCCTTTGACGGGTCACCTGTAACGACCACGGGCACACGGCGCACCTGATCACTGAAGGTAGCGGCCATCAACTTTTCGTAATCGTGCCTGCTGAGGCGGTGGCCCAGTCATACTTGTCGGCATGCCGCCGTTGGCTGCCCGGCGGCAATGACTGGCGTAGTGCCGCGCTCTGGCCCATGTGGTCGTGCCAATAGTGCGGCGCGCGACGCCCGGGGGACCCGCCAGCAGGCGGAAGCGTGCCGTCGCTTCGAGGGGAGGATCGCATGCGTGATCCAGATTTGGTTGTGCGTGCGCAGGAGGCCGCGACAGCGCTGGAGAGCGCGTGGTGCCGCTGGCGCAACATGCACGGCTTGGCCGCCGATCCGGCGCCGGCCGTGTCCAGTTATGTCGGTTTCTCACTAGATGCGCCCTGGGGCCAGCCACGCATCGTCTTCGGCATCTGCGCCGAGGAGGCCGCGCAGCTGGCCACCCTGCTGGACCGGCACGACTGCGTCGGCCCGGTGCACGCGTCGGTCAAGGCCAAGCCGGTCGGCGCGACACACCGCAGCCGGGCCGAGGACAGTCAGGTCCAGGATGTCCGGGGGCAGGATGTCCGGGGGCAGGATGTCCGGGGGCAGGATGTCCGGGGGCAGGATGTCCGGGAGCAGAGTGCCCAGCAGCAGAGTGCCCAGCAGCAGAGTGCCCAGCAGCAGGATGTCCGGGGACAGGACGTCCGGGGTCCGGGTGGCCTCGGTCAGGACGGCCGCGGCCAGGATGAGTACGGTCAGGACAGCCGTGATCCGGACGGCCGGGTTGAGGAGCAGGCGGAGCCGGCGGCGCAGGCCGGGCCGCCTCTCACCCAGCCGGGGTTCGTGCACGTCCCGGCGCCGGCCCCGGCCAGCGCGGGCCAGCAGCCGTTAGCGGCCTCGGCCTCGTCTCGGCCGGGCCCCACGCCGCCCGCGCCACCTGGCCCCCGGCCGCGCGAAGCCGCCGCGGCCGCGCTGACCAGCCAGGTCGCGCCCCGGCGGTCCGGGATCGGGACGCCCATCGCGCTGGCTGCGTCGCGAGCGGTCGAGGCCTCGATGGCCAGCCGCCGGGAGGCCGCCAGCGCCGAGTCCGCCGCCGCGGTTCCGGCCGGGTCCGACGGTGCCACCGAGGGCGGGGCATCAGCGGACCCGGCCAGGCCCGCCGACCCGGGCCTGCCGTCTGGCGCGGAGGCGTCGTCCGTGCCGCCCGCCGCGCCGCCCGCCGCTCCGGCCGGGCCCGCCCGCCCCGCCGAGCGGACGGCGCCGATCCGGCCGGGGACCGCGCCCGGTGACGACACGCAGATCATGACCGGTGGCTCCGGCTCAGCCCGTGACCTCGAGCCGGCGGACGACCGCCGGGCCGTCGGCGACCGCGGGTTAGCGTCCGAGCCCGGCGCGGCCGACGACCGCGGCGACCTCACCGGGCCGCCCGATTCGACCGCGTCCGAGATCGTGGCCTTCCGGCCCCGGCCCGAGCCCGCCGCCTATTACCCCGACGGCTGGGAGCCTGCCGCTCCCGAGCCCGCCGAGCTGGCTGGCTCGGCGCGGCTCGGCGGCCCGGCCGCGCCCTACGCGGGCAGCGAGCCGACCCGGGTCGGCCGGGTGCTGCGCGGCGCCTCCCTGTCCCGGCTCAAGCGTCCCGGCAGCCCGGCTCCCGAGCAGGCCCAGCAGGACGCCGAGGAGGACGGGCCGTCGCCCTCGGGCCGGCCGCAGGACGGCCGCGACCGCGTCAGCTCCACGGCGGCCAGCGATGCCGCGGCCTGGAACGCCAGCGAGCTTCCCGGTCAGGCCGCCGTCACCGACACCGCCGTCTAGGAGGAGGGACCCCGACATCGGCGCCGATTCCGGCGCGGGCAGGAAGGTCCCGTTGGCAACACCACGGTGTCGCCAACGGGACCTCCGCATCTGACCAGGGATCGGCCTTCAGCGTGAGTACTCAGGTTGCCCTCAGGTTCGAGGGGCACGCTAGCTAGTCGCACCTGCCGCCGCAGTGGAGCCTGAAGGAGCCCGTTCGCATGCCTCACGAGGGCGCCGAGTCTGTTGTCTGGCGTAACGGACCTCGCCTGATCATGACCGGCCCGATCTGCCGGGCCGCGCCCACCCGGCTCGCGCCTCCGGGCGGCGGGCACGCCCGTTCCGGACGCTGGCTGATCGTCGGCGCGATCGCCGTCGCCGCGCTGCTGGGGGGCGCCTCCGCGGCCCTGACCGCGGCCGACACCGGCCCGACGCATCCGGCCCACGCCGTCGTCCGGCCGAACCACGCCAAACCGGCCCACGCCGTCGCCGCGGCCTCCGACCGTGACGACGCCGCCCGGTAGCCGCACCTCGGCCGGGGCGCGTCCGCGCTGCCCGGGCCCGGCGCTTCCGCGGAAGCGCCAGCGGACGGCACCTGCCCATCAACCATCTGCGCGCGCCGCGCAGGCCGACCAGGTGGTCCGGGGTCGATGGCTTGCTGGCAGGCCAGCTAACCCGGAGATCCGCAGGTTAGTGAACGTGCCCAGGACCGGCCGCGCTGAGCGCGCCGGGGCTGGGCGCGCCGGGGCTGGGCGCGGCGGCGGGCCAGCGGGAGCAAAGTGTCAGGCCCTTGGCGCACAATCGGTATGTGCGGGTAGCGGTGGTGCCCGGGCCGGGGCGGTCGGGCTTGCTCTGCCCGCTAGGGCCAGAAGCGGACGGCCCGGGGCTGGGCGGCGGCGATCGTGACTCGGCGTCGCGGGGTACGGCCGACATCGCGGGCGGGGCGAGTACGGCCGACATCGCAGATGGGGTGGGGCCGGCGGGTGCGGGCGACACCGCAGGTGCGGGCGACAGCACTGGCGCGGCGGCGCCGGACGGGTCGGCGGGTCCCGTCATCCTGGCCGCCGACCTGGCCGCGGCGGTCGGCCAGTATGAGCAGCGCGGCGACGTGCGCTGGGTGTGGGCCGACACCGCCGAGCTGTACCCCGTGCTGCTGGCCGCCGGGATCCGGGTCGAGCGCTGCCATGACATCACGCTGACCGAGCGGCTGCTGCTGAGCCGTGAAGGTGCCGCGGGCCAGCCGGCCTACCTGGCCGCGGCCGCGGCCAGGCGGCACGGGCGGCCGGTGCCGCCGGCCAGCCGTCCGGTCAGGGACGGCCCGCAGCCGTCGCTATTCGACACGCCGGAATCGCCGCAGGACGGCCTGGCCGAGGCCGCGGCCACGCTGGCCGACCTGGTCGCGGTGCACGCCGGCCAGCTGGCCCGCATCGCGGCCGGGCCGCAGCCCGGACGGTTCGGGCTGCTGGTGGCGGCGGAATCGGCGGGCGGGCTGATCGCCGCGGAGATGAGCGCCGCCGGGCTGCCGTGGCGGGCCGAGGTGCACGACCAGTTGCTGACCGAGCTGCTCGGGCCGCGGCCGCCGGGTCCGGCCGGCCCGGCGGGACCGCGGCCGGCCCGGCTGGCCGACCTGGTGGCACGGATATCGGCGGCGTTCGGCGACGGGCGGCCGGTGAATCCGGACTCGCCGGCCCAGCTGGTGCGGGCCCTGGCCACCGATGGCGTGCAGGTCTCGTCGACCAGGTTCGCGGTGCTGCGCGAAATCGACCACCCGGCGATCCCGCTGCTGCTGGAGTACAAGGAGCTGGCCCGGCTGCACGCGGCGCACGGCTGGTCGTGGCTGGACACCTGGGTGGCGGAGGGGCGGTTCCGGGCCGAGTACCTGGTGGGCGGGGTGGTATCGGGGCGCTGGGCGACGCGGGGCGGCGGAGCGCTGCAGATTCCGCGGACCCTGCGCCGCGCGGTAATCGCCGATCCGGGCTGGGTGCTGGTGGTCGCGGACGCGGCCCAGCTGGAGCCCCGGGTGCTGGCCGCGCTGGCCGGAGACGAGGCGTTCGCCGCGGCGGCCGCCGCAGGTGACCTGTACACGGCGCTGGCCAGCGCGTTCGGCGGTGACCGGAACGACGCGAAGAAGGCGCTGCTGTCGGCCATGTACGGAGGGTCGGGCGGCGAGGCCGGGCAGCTTCTGTCGGTGCTGCGCCGACGGTTCCCTCAGGCCTACGCCTTCGTGGAAACGGCGGCGCAGGCCGGGGAAGACGGCCGCACGGTTTCCTCGGTGCTGGGCCGGACCTGCCCGCCGCCGTCGGAGGCCTGGCGGTCGATGACCCTCGGATCCGGCGACCCCGAGGGCGGGCCGGATCTGGGCGCGGGCCGGGCCGCGCGGGCCCGGGGCCGGTTCACCAGGAACTTCGTGGTTCAGGCCAGTGCGGCCGACTGGGCGCTGGTGCTGCTGGCCAGCCTGCGCCGCCGGCTGAACGCGATGGGCGGTGGCCGGGCCGATTCCGGCTGGGCCGGGCCGCATCTGGTCTTCTTCCAGCATGACGAGGTCATCGTGCACTGTCCGGCGGCCGATGCCGACCAGGTGGTGACGGCGGTGGCCGAGTCGGCCCGGGAGGCGGGACGGCTGCTGTTCGGCGCGACTCAGGTCAGTTTCCCGATGACCACCGCCGTGGTGGATTGCTACGCCGACGCTAAGTGAACCGCCGGCCGGTGCTCAGCACTCCGGGCGCTACTAGCTCGAGCCCCTCGCTCAGCCAGACCGGCCGTGCCGTCCGGCGGCGGGGGTGACCGGGGGCACCTCAGAGGTGCAGTACATGCAGCGCGTCGCGCCGACCGGGATGTCGCTGAGGCACTGGGGGCACTGGCGGGTCGAGGCCTCCTTGTTGCGGTCGACCCTGGCCATGACCCTGGCCATCGGCGAGACGATCAGGAAGTAAACCACGGCGGCGATGATCACGAATGACAGCAGGGCGTTGATGAACGAGCCGTAGCTGAACTTGCTGTGGTTGATCGTGAACGTCAGGGCGCTGAAGTTGGGCTTGCCCGCGATGGCCGCGATGAGCGGGGTGATGATGTCGCTGATCAGAGCCTGTATA
Organism: uncultured Actinomycetota bacterium; assembly: GCA_963730265.1. Lineage (GTDB taxonomy): Bacteria > Actinomycetota > Actinomycetes > Streptosporangiales > Streptosporangiaceae > DASUBV01. Next base: position 130,094 of record CAVSRG010000008.1, on the reverse strand, counting down.
ACGGCGTTGAACGCCACGCCGATCACGACCGCCACCGCCAGCTCGACAAGATTGCCGCGCATCAAGAACTTCCTGAAGCCGCTCATGTGCCTCGCCCTCCGTAGCAGAGCCGGTAGCAGACGTGCCGATACCGGCGGTTTGGCGAAGCTATCAACCCCGATGCCGCCAGCGTCGAGAAATGCTGTGCATCGCTGATAAGGAAAACCAATGATGGGGGCATGGCCTGGACGCTGACCGACAGCATCGCGGAGTACCTGGCCCAGGCGGGCGGCTACCTGCGAGCCAGCCCCGTGGAGAACACCATCGAGCTCGTCGCCACCGAGACGCTGCGCGCCCGCGGCCCGGCGGCCTACGGCGGCCCGCCACCCCTGTTCGGCTGGTGGTATTCGCCGGCCGGGGACATCGCCGCCGCGCTACTGCACACCCCGCCCTATCCGGCGCTGCTGAGCGGCGATCCGGCCGCGGCGGCCCCGCTGGCCGCGGAACTGGCCGCCCGAGGGCGGGCGCTGCCCGGAGTCAACGGCCCGGCCGACGGCGTGACCTCGTTCGCCGCCGCCTGGCAGCAGCACACCGGCGCGCCGTCGACCGTGCAGCGGCGGTCGCGGCTGTTCCGGCTCGGTGACCTGATCCTTCCCGAGCCAATGCCGGCCGGCGCGGCCCGGATCGCCGCCCAGGCCGACACCGACCTGCTCGCCGGCTGGTATGCCGCGTTCGCGGCCGAGACCGGCCAGCATGACGGGGTCGCCCGGCGCGACGTGATCGACCGGCTGGGCTACGGCGGCCTGACGATCTGGGAGGTGGACGGGGTCCCGGCCGCGATGGCCGGGCGCGCCCGGCCGGCCGCCGGGATCGTTCGGGTGGGGCCGGTGTACACGCCGCCCGGACAGCGCCGACGGGGCTACGGTGGCGCGGCCACCGTCGCCGTGACCCTGGCCGGGCTGGATGACGGGGCCGACGGCGTGGTGCTGTTCACCGACCTGGCCAACCCGGCCAGCAACGCCCTGTACGTGCGGCTCGGCTACCGGCCGGTGACCGACCGGCTCCAGCTGGCCTTCGAGGCGGCTAGCGGCAGTTAGCCGAGATGTACTTCAGCACGTGCCCGAAGTCGGCGGCGATCGACTCGTTGTGCTTGACCATCGCCGCGCTGAGCTGCGAGATGCTGGTCGCCGAGCGGACGGCCTTCTCGTCCGCGCGGTAGACGGCGATGATCTTCTTCAGCGGCCGGCGCAGGGAGTGCGGCGACTCGGCGCGCAGCTCGGTGAAACCCTTCACGGTGGTCTGCAGCACAGTGGTCAGGTTGGCCCTGGCCGCCGCCACGCTGACGTGCCCGGTCGGCGCGGGCGGGATCTTTCCCATGAAGGCACCGGCCTTGCGGCAGAACTTGCTCGTGCCCCGGATCGTGGCCCCCGCTGACACGGTGGGGGACCCGGCGCCGGGCGCCGCCGATCCGCTGGAGCCATTGGCGGCCGGCGCCGAGCCCGAACCGCACGCGCATAGCGCCAGGCACGCCCCGGCGGCAGCGGCCGAGAGCGCCTGCTGGCCCCGACGGATCATTGCCCATCCCTCCCTGCCATTCCTGATGACCTCGAACGTCGTGCATTCTGCCGCATCCAGCGCCGTCATGTAGCCGATTGTGATCAGGCGATCGCAATCTGATTAGAACGCGGCGACCGTCACCGGCGCTCGCTCGGCGCGGCTGAAGGCGCGGATGACCGGGGCCGGGCCGTGCCGGCGCACGGCCAGCCGGGCGAGCAGCACCACCACCGTGTCGGTCACCTCGTCCGGCAGGGCCGGAGCAGGCAGGCCGACGCTGCACGCGAGGTCGTCGTCGTGCACGGCGATCTCCATCATCCGGGTGATGAGCAGGTCGGCCAGGGTCAGCGGCCAGGGTCCCCAGGGCACCAGGACGACCCGATTCAGCGGCTCGCCCGGCAGGCGCTCCGCCAGCCGGCCGAGCGCGGCCGTGATGCGCCTGGCCAGCGCGGCCGGACCGCCCGCCCCTTCGGCGGCGCTGCTCTCGCGGACGGTCACGTTGGACGGGTCATCCGGCGCGGCGCCGAGCCACGCGGACCGGGCGTAATGCTCCAGCAGCGGGATCGGCGGATCCTCGCACGCCCCCTGGGCGAGCAGGGCCTCGACGTTGAAGATCTGCCGGCCCAGGTGCCCGGCCAGCGCCCCCACCGACATCCCCGCCAGCGCGCTCGGCTCGGCCCACCGCGCGGCCACCGCCGGGTCGCTGACCAGGCCCGCCGCGGCCGCGGCGGCCGCCAGGTATTGCTGAGCCGTCGTGGTCACCATGTCTCCCGCATCCGTGTCCTCCGGCATCCGACCAATTGTGCTGAAACCAGGCCGCCGGCCGCCATGTGATAAGCAAGCGGGGTGAGCCTCGAGGTCACGGTGCGCGGCATCACGATCCCGCCCGACGAGCTGTCCTGGCGCTTCTCCCGGTCACCGGGACCCGGCGGCCAGTCCGTTAACACCACCGACAGCCGCGCCGAGCTGTCGTTCAACATCGCCGAGTCGGAGGTCCTGCCGGCGGTGCTGAAGGCACGGGCCCTCGCCGCCCTGGAGGGTCGGCTGGCCGGGGGCGTGATCACCGTGACCGCCAACGAGCAGCGGTCGCAGCTGCGCAACCGCGAGGCGGCGGCCGCCCGCATGTCGGCTTTGCTGGCCGAGGCGACCGCGCCGCCGCCCCGGCCCCGGCGGCCGACCCGGCCGAGCCGCGGTGCTATCGAGCGCCGCCTGGCCGACAAGCAGCGCCGCTCGCAGACCAAGCGGCTGCGCCGCTCGACCGACGACTGACCGGTCGGCGCTCAGTACGCTGGGCCGGTGTCCACACCACGGTCGCCCGGGTCCACCCCGGGCCGGCCGGGTCCCGGCCGGGCCGGTCAGCGAGCCCGGCCGGGCGTCAGGGCCGCCCGCCGCGCACGGACCGCGACCGGCGCCGCCGCGAGCTGTCCCAGAATTACCTGCGCTCGCCCGCCGCGGCCGAGCAGTTCCTGCGCGCGGTGCGGGTCGACCCCGACGGCCTGTGCCTGGAGGTCGGCGCGGGCGAGGGCATCCTGACCGACCGGCTGGCCGGGATGTGCCGCGAACTGGTCGCCTACGAGCTCGACGAGAACGTGGCCGGACGACTCACCGCCCGCCTGGCCGGCCGCGGCAATGTACGCGTGGTCATCGGCGATTTCCTGGCCGCACGGCCACCGAGCACGCCGTTCCAGGTGGTCGGCAACGCGCCGTTCTCCGTTACCTCGCCGATTGTGGACTGGTGCCTGGACGCCAGCACGCTGACCAGCGCCACGCTCATCACCCAGCTGGAGTACGCGCGCAAGCGCACCGGCGACTATGGCCGGTGGAGCCTGCTGACGGTCAGCACCTGGCCGCGGGTGCGGTGGGAGCTGCGCGGCACGATCCCGCGCACGCAGTTCCGCCCCGTCCCGCGGGTCGACGCCGGCATCCTGCACCTGGCCCGCCGGCCGCAGCCGCTGATCCCCGCCCACCGGCTGGCCGCCTACCAGCGGGCGGTCCGGGCCGGATTCAGCGGCGTGGGCGGCTCGCTGCTGGCCTCGCTGCGGCGCGACTTCCCTGCGGACCGGCTGGGCGCCGCGTTCCGGGCCGCGGGGATCGACCGGAGCGCGGTGGTGGCCTTCGTCAGCCCCGATCAGTGGATAGAGCTTTTCCGGTTCCTGGACCGCGGCGACTGACCTGCGCCAGCCCGTACGGGACGGTTCACAGGCCACCGAAACCCGGACCATGTGGGTGATACGTTTTATGCGGTCATGAAGTAGTTCCGGCCCGGCCCGGCGCGGCCGGACGGTGGCACGGCGGCCGGGGAGCGGGCGATGAGCGCAGGACCGGGGAACGGGTTAGACCAGGACGCCGCCAGCGGACCGGGCGGGGAGCGCGCCGACGCGGAGACGCCGTCCTTCGACACCAGCGTGGCCCATCCGGCCCGGGTTTATGACTACTGGCTGGGTGGCAAGGACAACTATGAGGCCGACCGGGCGGCGGCCGAGCAGGTCATCGCGGCCAACCCGAACATCCTGCCCGGCGTGCGGGCCAACCGCGCGTTTCTGCGCCGGGCCGTGCGGTTCCTCGCCGGCGAGGCCGGCATCCGGCAGTTCCTCGACATCGGCACCGGGCTGCCCACGGCCGAGAACACGCACGAGGTCGCCCAGGCCGTCGCGCCCGACAGCCGGATCGTGTACGTGGACAACGACCCCATCGTGCTGGCCCACGCCCGTGCGCTGCTGGCCAGCACTCCGGAGGGCGCGACCCGGTACATCGACGCGGACGCCAGGGACACCGGCCGCGTCCTCGACGAGGCCGCGGCGACGCTCGACTTCAGCCAGCCCGTGGCGGTCATGTTCCTGATGACCCTGCAGTACATCCCGGATTCCGACCGTCCGCACGAGATCGTCGCCCGAGTGCTGGACGCGGTGCCGTCCGGCAGCTACCTGGTCGTGTCCGACACCACCAGGGACATCGACGCCGAGCGCGCCGGACGGGCCACCGCTCAGCTCAACGAGCGGATGGGCCCGATCCGGCTGACCCGCCGCTCGCGCGAGGAGATCGCGGGTTACTTCGAGGGCCTGGACCTCGTCGATCCCGGCCTGGTGCTCATGCCGGAATGGCGGGCGCAGCCCAATCCGGAGCACGTCATCCCGTGCTACGCGGCGGTCGGCCGCAAGCCGTAGCCAGCCGGCTCAGATCGCCGCGCGGCGAGCGGAGTCGCGCTGGGAGCCGCCGCTGGGCCGCGGCCGTCCCGCGGGCCCGGAGTGCGGCCGCCGGGGCGGCCGGGACCGCCGCGCCGGCGGCCGGCTGCGGTGACCGCTTCCGGTCGGCTCTGGGGCGCTGGCCGGCGGAGGCGGCGGAACCGGGGTGCCGGAGGTCGCGATCCCGGTGACCACCTCGTGGCCGGGCGCGACCTGGTGCCGGGCGGGACTGATCCCGGCCGCGCGGTGCATCCGCTCCACCTCGCGCACCTGAGCCTCCTCGACCAGCGCCACGACCATGCCGCTGGCGCCCGCCCGCGCGGTCCGCCCGGACCGGTGCAGGTAGTCCTTGTGGTCGTTCGGCGGGTCGTAGTGCACGACCAGCTCGATGTCGTCCACGTGGATGCCGCGGGCCGCGACGTCGGTGGCGACCAGCACGCGCGGGTGCCCGGCCGCGAAGCCGGCCAGCGCGCGCTGGCGCTGGTTCTGGTTCAGGTTGCCGTGGATGGCCGCAGCGGCCACGCCCGCCCGGTCGAACTGGCGGGCCAGCCGGTCGGCGCCGTGCTTGGTCCGGACGAAGAACAGCGTCCTGGCGGGCCGTCCGGCGATCTCCGTGGCCACCTGGACCTTGTCCGCGGCCGCGAGCACGAGCACGCTGTGCTCGGCCGTGCCGTAGTCGATCACCTCGGGCGCCACGGCGCAGATGGCCGGGTCGGTCAGGTAGGACGTCACCAGCCGGTCCACGCCGCGGTCCAGCGTGGCCGAGAACAGCAGCCGCTGGCCTCCGGCCGGGGTGGCGTCGAGTATCCGGGTGACCGCGGGCATGAAGCCGAGGTCCGCCATGTGATCAGCCTCGTCGAGCACGCTGATCTCGATGTCGTCGAGGGTGCAGGCGCGCCGGTCGAGCAGGTCGATCAGACGGCCGGGGGTGGCCACCACCAGGTCGACGCCGCGTCGCATCCGGTCGATCTGCCGTCCGATCGAGACCCCGCCGTAGACCGTGGTCACGGTGACGCCCAGCGACCGGCCCAGCGGCTCCAGAGCGTCGGCCACCTGCACCGCCAGTTCCCTGGTCGGCACCAGCACCAGGGCGCGCGGGGCGCCGGAGCGGCGCCGGCGCGGCTGACCGTCGCCGGCGCTGGGCGGCCAGCCTGGTCAGCGCCGGCAGGCCGAAGGCCAGCGTCTTGCCGGAGCCGGTCTGGGCCTTGCCCAGCACGTCGCGCCCGGCCAGCGCGTCGGGCAGGGCGCGGGCCTGGATCGCGAACGGCGCCTCGATCCCCTGCGCCGCCAGGGCCGACACCAGCCGGGCCGGGCAGGCCCAGCGCGGCGAACGTCGTCGGCTCCGGTGCCGGTGCGGCCAGCGCGGCCGTCAGCGCCAGGTCAAGCTCGGACGGCGCCTTCTCGACCGGGCGGCTGCTCGGCCGGGGACTGTTATTGCGGGCGTTGCGCGGGCGGCCAGACCGGCCGCCGTTGCCCGACCGGCCGCTGCCGGACCAGCCGGAGTTGCCGGGACGGCCGTCGTTCCCCGACCGGCCCGAACCGCCGGAACGGCCCGAGCTGCCGGACCGCGCGTCATGGCCGGACCGGCCCGCGCGACCCGAACCGCCGGCACCGCCGGATCGCCGGCAGGCCCGCGAGTTAGTCTCGCCGGGGCGGCCGGACGCACGGCGGCGCTGCGGATCATCAGGCATGCATAAGCTCCATCTGAGCTAGGGGCCGAGTCGCGGGACATTCACCGGCGACAACGCCGCGATGAAGAGCTCACCGGGCAGCGAAGCGCGCACACAACCGACCGTGCGGGCCGCTCGCCCGCCAGAGTGACGGCAGTCATCTGCCGCTCAATCCGAAACGCTATCAGCCCGGGCGTTGTTCCCCGCACCGGCGCGGTCCTCCCGGACCCGCCGGATCAGGTCCCGTGCGGCCACCGGCCAGCCGGGAAACTCGAAGGCGAAGCCCGCCTCGAGCAGCCGGCCGGGAACCACGCGGCGGCTCTTCAGCAGCAGTTCGGTGTCCGAGCGCAGCACCAGCGCGCCGATCTCCGCCATCCCCTTGGTGGCGGGCAGGCCCACCGGGATGCCCCACGCGGCCCGCAGCTCCCGCATGAACTCCCGCTGCGGCAGCGGGCCCGGCGCGGCCAGGTTGACCGGCCCGGCCAGGTCGTGGCGGGCGACCAGGAACTCCACCGCGCGGACGAAGTCACGGTCATGGATCCAGGACACGTACTGCATGCCGCCCGTGACCGGGCCGCCGAGCCCCAGCCGGGCCAGTCCCAGCAGCCTCCGGAACACACCGCCGCCATCGGGGCTCATCACCATCGCACAGCGCAGGGCTCGACCCGGGGGCAGCCTACGCCGGAAAGCTGAACGCATTCAAAACAGCCGCTACCAGAGCCTCCGCTCACACGGACCGCGGTGCGGGTACTGCTGGCGTGGCGGGTGCGGCTGGCGGGTGCGGGCTGTGCGCCGGGGCCCGGTCAGGCGTCCGCGGGGCGGAAGGCCTGCTGGAGCCGGCGCGCTGCCTCGCGGAGCTGCTCCTCGCGCTTGCAGAACGCGAACCGCACCTGGGTCCGGCCCGCCTGCGCGTCGTCGTAGAAGACCACGTTGGGCACCGCGACCACGCCGCACCGCCGGGGCAGGTCGCGGCAGAAGGCCAGCCCGTCATCGGCGCCCAGCGCCGCGATGTCGGTGGTAATGAAGTAGGTCCCGTGCGGCGTGAAGGCGTCGAAGCCGGCCGCGGTCAGTCCGGCCGTGAGCAGGTCGCGGCGGCGGCGCAGGCCGCCGGCCAGCTCGCCGTAGAAGCTGTCCGGCATGCCGAGGCCGGCGGCGATGGCGTACTGGAACGGCCCCGAGCTGACGAAGGTCAGGAACTGCTTGGTCGTGCGCACCGCGTTGACCAAAGCGGCCGAGCCGGTGACCCAGCCCACCTTCCAGCCGGTGAAGGAGAACGTCTTGCCGGCCGAGCTGATCGTGACCGTGCGCTCGGCCATGCCCGGCAGCGTGGTGATCGGGATGTGCTCCCCCTCGAACACGATGTGCTCGTAGACCTCATCGGTCACCACGATGAGATCCCGCTCCACGGCCAGGCGGGCGATCTCGGTCAGCTCGGCGCGGCTGAGGACCATGCCGGTGGGGTTGTGCGGGGAGTTGACCAGGATGAGCCGGGTCCGGCTGGTCACCGCGTCGCGCAGCACGTCCAGGTCGGGCCGGAAGGCCGGCGGCCGCAGCGTCACCGGGACCCGGGTGGCGCCGGCCATGGCGATGCTCGCCGCATAGGAGTCGTAGTAGGGCTCGAACGCGATCACCTCGTCGCCGGGCTCCAGCAGCGCGAGCATGGTCGCCGCGATCGCCTCGGTGGCCCCGGCGGTCACCAGCACCTCGGTGTCCGGGTCGACCTCCAGCCCGTAGAACCGCTTCTGGTGGGCGGCGATGGCCTGTCGCAGCTCCGGGACGCCGGGCCCGGGCGGGTACTGGTTGCCGCGGCCGGCCAGGACGGCGTCGGCCGCGGCCCGTGCGATCTCGGCCGGGCCGTCGGTGTCCGGGAAGCCCTGGCCGAGGTTGATGGAGTCCGTCGCCACGGCCAGCGCCGACATCTCGGCGAAGATCGTCGTGCCCATGCCGGTAAGCCGCCGGTTCAGCAGCGGTCGAGTCATCTGCGCGCCCCTTCTCGCCTGGACGCGAGCGCTGGCCGGCCGCCCATGCCGCGTCGGCCTGACGATACCCGGCACCCGGTACCGGAACGCACTGAGCCACCCGCGTTCCGGCGCTTTTCATGATCGCGACGGGACCCGGGCGAATGGTGCGAGGCGTCCGCGCCACTGATCCGGAGCGCCGACGGACATTTCGCTTCTGGCGGCGGAAATGGCGAAATAAAATATATGAATGGGGGCGGCCGTTAGGCCGCCCCCCTCAGCCGCGCCGGGGATCCGCCGCCACGGATTCCGGCCCGGACGTCAGAGCGGGCGAACCTGCTCGGCCTGCGGGCCCTTAGTCCCCTGACCGGCGGTGAACTCGACTCGCTGGTTCTCCTGAAGACTGCGGAAACCGTCTACCTGAATCGCGGAGTGGTGCACGAAGACGTCGGCGGTGCCGTCGTCCGGGGCGATGAAACCGTAGCCCTTGTCGGCGTTGAACCACTTCACGGTGCCCTGAGGCATGTGCCTTCTCCTACTGGGTGATCTACGGGATCCACGGATGAGGATCCTGGGTTACGCGACCGCGCGCCCCCCGGTAACGGCGGGAACCCCCCCATTGAGGCCCGCGCCAGAACTGACTGACACGCGCAGGTCGCCCTCGCGAAATGCGAGTGTAACCACTTCTATCAAACACCATGCGGGAACTCGGCGTATCACGGTCCCGTACGGTCGTCATGATGACTGTGTTGTCGGTGGTCAGAACGGGGCAAATAACTAGGTTTCCCGCCGGAGGGTCCGGAGTGGCTCCGGGTCGGGCCCCAGTTTCCTCGCGGTATCCCTGATGCAAGCGGGATGGATAGGAAATTCTGCGGTAGAAGTGAATGAAGCGAGCCGTTTAAATGGATTCGCAGACGCCATCCTGGCCTAGTGGTCCTTGCGCCGCCCCCGCCGCCCGCGGATGATCCGGTTCCGGCGGCGCTCCCTGGTGACGGCCAGCACCATCAGGGTGATCACGCCGCCGGCGAACAGCACCCAGGGCGCCAGCACGAGGAGGTCAGAATCGGTCATGCTCCTCCTCAAGGGGATGTGGGGCCGGCTCCAGCGGGCGCTGCGCGCTGGCCTAACAGTCCGGGCGTGCGAACACAGTTCACCCGGCCGGCAGGCACGTTCGGTGAAGCCCATGTGGTGATGCTGTGGAGCCGAGGGCAGGGCGGGGACGTAGCCTTGGTACGGGCGTCTGGCCAGTCCTGCGGGAGGAGGGGACCGGAGAGTGGCGGCGACGATCCTGCTGGTCGAGGACGAGCGGAAGCTCAGGGAACTGGTCCGGTCCTACCTGGAGCGGGGCGGCTTCACGGTGCTGTCCGCGGGCTCGGGCGCGGAGGCACTCAGCCTGGCCGGCTCGACCGAGCCGGACCTGGTCGTCCTGGACCTTGGACTGCCCGACGTGCCGGGCGAGACCGTCGCGCGGGAACTGCGGTCGCGCAGCGCCACCCCGATCCTCATGCTCACGGCCAAGGCCAGCGAGGATGACCGGATCCGCGGCCTGGAGCTGGGCGCCGACGACTACGTCACCAAGCCGTTCAGCCCGCGTGAGCTGGTGCTGCGCTGCCAGGCGATCCTGCGCCGGGGCGGTCAGCCGGCCGGCGCCAGCTTCGAGCCGACCACCTTCGGCGGCGGCGAGCTGGTCATTGACGAGCAGCGCCGCACGGTGCGGGTGCGCGGCGAGGAAGTCGCCGTCACCCCCACCGAGTGGGGCGTGCTGGTCGCCCTGGCCACGGTCCCCGGCCGGGTCTACTCGCGCTACGAGATCATCAACCGGACCCGCGGCTATGAGTTCGAGGGATACGAGCGCAGCGTCGACTCGCACGTGAAGAACCTGCGCCGGAAGATTGAGGTGGACGCGGCCCGGCCCGAGATCATCCAGACTGTGCTGGGCGGGGGCTACCGCCTGGGCCTGAGCCGGGATGGCTAGGCAGAGCGACACCGCTCCGCTCGGGATGCGGCTCTCGCTGGCCTTCGTCGCCGTCGCGCTGTCGGCCGTGGCCCTGCTCAGCGTGCTGACCGCCGTGTTCGCGGCCACCGACGTGGACCAGCTCTCGCAGGCCCAGCGAGCCAAGCTGAGCCAGGCCATGGCCTCGGTGCTGAGCGCATCGCGGGCCGAGGCCGGCAGCTGGACCCGGACGGACTTCATGTCCGCCACGGACCTGGCCGACAAGATCGGCGCGGACATCCAGGTGACCGACGCCGCGGGCGGAGTCGTGCGGGTCACGCCGGGCTTCCGGTCCCGGCCTGGCCCCGTCGAGAAGTATCCGGTCATGGTCAGCGGGCAGCGGGTCGGCACGGTCACGGTCCGGTTCGGGCCGGGGCTCGGCACGGCCGACACGCGGCTGCGTACCGAGTTCTGGCGGGCCATCGCCGGCGCGGCCGGGCTGGCCGCGCTGCTGGCCCTGGTGGTCGCCATCGCGGTGTCCCGGCGGCTCACCCGGCCGGTGGAGCGCCTGATCGAGGTGGCCAACGCCGTCGGCGCGGGCGACCGCACGGCCCGGGTCGGTGACCTGGGCGGGGCCACCGAGCTGGCCAACCTGGCCGAGACGTTCGACGAGATGGCCGACGCCCTGGACCGCCAGGAGCAACTGCGCCGCTACCTGGTCGCCGACGTGGCCCATGAGCTGCGGACCCCGGTCGCGGTCCTGCAAGCCGGCCACGAGGCGCTGCTCGACGGCGTGGTCGAACCGACCCCGGCGCAGCTCGCCTCGCTGCGCGACGAGGTGCTGCGGCTGGCCCGGATGGTCGACGACCTGCAAACGCTGGCGGCGGCCGAGGCCGCCGCCCTCCAGCTCACCCTCACCGAAGGTGACCTAGCCGAGATGGCGGCCGCGGCGGGCGACAGCCTGGCGGGCCGGTTTGAGTCCAGCCAGCTGGCCCTGGAGCGCCACCTCGACGCGGCGCCCGTGCGGGCCGACGCGCGCTGGATGCATCAGGTGATCACCAACCTGCTGACCAACGCGGCCAAGTTCACGCCCGCGGGCGGGCGGGTCGTGCTGAGCACGGGGCTGGACAACGACCGGGCCACGCTCAGCGTGGCCGACACCGGGGTCGGCATCACGGCCGATCAGCTCCCGCATATCTTCGAGCGGTTCTGGCGCGGGAGCAACCCGACCGGGGCGGCCGGCAGCGGGATCGGGCTGGCCGTGGTGGCCGAGCTGGTCCGCGGGCACGGCGGTGAGATCAGCGTGGACAGCACACCGGGCCGCGGCACGGTCGTGGTCGTCTCCCTGCCCGCGGCCTAGCCGTTCCGGCCCCCGGATGGGGCCGTCTACATCTCGCCACCACATTCACACCATTCCATCAGCATCCTGGTCGGCTTCCATGCAGCATGACCGGATCTGCTGGATAGCGGATCCGGCACCCGTCACCGGGGCCGGGGCCAGCCGTCCGGGAGGAGTTCCGATGTCCGCAGACCTGGCGATCGGCTCGCCGCGAACCATGCGCTCCGAGTCGGCGACCGACCGGCCGCACGCCTGGCCCGAACCCGGCGCCGCCGAGCGGGTGCCGCACCTGGCGCCGGAGGCCCGGCCCCGCTGGCGCCTTCTGCTCGAAGCGCACTGGCGCTCCCGTCTCGAGCGCGTCACCGAGCTGTCCCTCGCCTACCACGACGCCGAGGAGGCCGCCACGCGCACCGGGCACGGGCCCGCGGCACACGACCGCCAGGCGCGGCCGCTGCTGCGCCAGGCGGTCGCGGAGCGGCGGGCGCTGGCCGAGATCGAGGCGGCGCTGGTCCGCCTGGCCAACGGGACGTTCGGCCGGTGCGAGCGGTGCCGCGAACCGGTGCCGGCGGCCCGGCTCACCCGTACCCCGCAGGCCCGCTACTGCGCGGACTGCGATCGCTGAGGCGGCTGCGACTTCTCCACACCGCGCACACATCGTCGGCAGGCCGGCTGCACACCCGAACGCTGAAGTACAGGCATAGCACCGTCAGCTAGGGGGGCGCGGACGGGACTATCAGTCGGCCCGTCCGCTGGCCGCCCGGCGGGCGGGTCGTCTATGTGCCCGGGTCCTGCGGGTCCGGTTCCGGCCGTGGCCCGGCGCCCGGCCCGGTGGCCGACTCAGTGGCCGACTCAGTGGCCGACTCAGCGCCCGGCTCGGTGCCGGCCTGGAATCTCCGGTAGAGATCGATGAACTCGCTGCGCATCCCCGGGGTCAGGTCCTCGGGCGTGATCGAGCCGGCGAGCGTGATCGTGACGCGCATCTGGGCCAGGTACTCGGTGCAGTGCGGGCAGCCCGCCAGGTGGGACTCGAACCGGCGCCGGTCGCCGCGGGACAAGGTGTCTTCCAGGTAATCGGTGACCAGCTCGACGGCCTGCTGGCAGACGAGGTCGCGACGGAGCCTGAGCCTCAGGGCCATGTCAGGCCTCCCCGAATTCAGTCTCGATGACCTGCCGCAGCCGGCTGCGGCCCCGGTGCAGCAGCACCCGCTGGTTGGCCTCGCTGATCTCCAGCACGCCGCAGACCTCGTTGCTGCTCATTCCCTCGATGTCGCGCAGCGTCACCACCTCCCGCTGCCGAGCGGGCAGGTCCCCGATGGCCGTGCGGATCCGGTCGGCCATCTTGGCCGCCATGAGCTTGTCCTCGGTTCGCTCGATCCAATGCTCAGGCGGCGCGATCCAGCCGCCGGACCCGTCGAACCGCGACTGGTCGACGACGGGCCCGATGTCCTCCACCGCGACGCTGCGCCGTTCCCGGCTGCCGGCCGTCCTGGCCCGGTTGACCAGGATGCGGAACAGCCAGGTGCGAACCGTTGACCGGCCCTCGAAGTTATCCAGCCCGCGCAGCACGCCGATCCAGGTCTCCTGGACGACCTCCTCGGCCACGGCCCGGCTCGGCACGTAGCCGGCCGCCAGCCGCAGCATCGCGTTCCGGTACCGGCCGACCAGGGCGACGAAGGCCTGCTCGTCGCCCGACCGGAGCCGGTCGAGCAGACCGGCGTCCGGGTCCTGAGTCACGGCGATCAGCCTATGCGCCTTTCTCTCGCGGTCGACCGGTACCGGGCCGCCCTTACTCAGTGTGCCGGAACTAGTGCGCGACGATCCCCTCGCCGCCGGCCGCGTTCGGCACGGTGACGCTGCCGATGCTGGTCAGCGTGCCGCCGGCGCCGATGGCGAACTCGTCGACGATCCCGTTCCCGCCCGTCTGGACGTAGAGGAACCGGCCATTGTGCGACGCGGAGGCGTCAACGGTGCCGGGGTCGGTGCCGGTCGCGCCGATGAGGGTCAGCTGCCCGGCCGCGGCCGGCCGGTAGCCGCTGATGTTCGCGCTGCCCGCGTTGGATGCGAAGAAGTAGCCGCGCGCCGGGGCCACCCAGCAGGTCGCCGACTGGCCGGTACCGACCGCGTCGAGCTGGGTCACCGTCCCGTTGCCGTGCAGACGGAAGGTGGCCAGCGCGTTCGTGCCGGCCTCGGCGATGACCAGGTGGCCGGCCTGGTCAAAGCTGATCGCGAATGGCACCGTGCCCGGCTCGGAGTTCACGACCGGGGCGGCCGACAGGCGGCCGTCGAACCTGACGCCGAACACGTCGATGTCGTTGCCGTTGGCCTTCGTCGTCACGATCAGCTGCTGGCCGTCGGGCGAGAAGGCCACCTGGCCCGGCGTGTTGGTGAACTGCGGCGTGGCCGCCGGGTTCAGGCCCAGCGCCCGGTTCGAGCCGGGGATCGGCACGAGGCGGCCGAAAATACCCGGTAGCCCTGCACCGAGCCGCCGTTCTCCGCGTTCAGCACGTACACCAGGTCGCCGCGGGCGGTCACGCTGACCGGGAACTGACCGCCGGAGCGGATCACCTGGCGCAGGCCCAGCCGGTCGCCGTGCACGCCGAACACCGACACGGTGTTGCTGCCCGCGTTCACCGCGAACAGGGTGGCCTGAGCCGGGTCGTAGGTCAGCGAGCCCTGTGAGGCCAGGTGGTCGACAACCGAGCCGCTGAGCTGGCCACCGAGGCCGCCGGTGGCGTAGGTCGCGGCCTGGGTGAGGGTGCCGTCCGGCGCGCGGTGGTAGGCGACGACCTGGTTCCCGGCCAGGTTGTCGGTCTGGACGAACACCGCGTGCCGGGCACCGGGGAACCCGGGGTAGCGCGGCTGGGACACCGGCGCGCCGGCCGGCCCGGCGAAGGCCGCCGCGGCTGCCGTGAGCGTGGCCGCCGCGAGCGCGGTCGCGCCAGCGAGACGGGTCAGGGATCTCATGCGTTCTCCTTCTCAGAGGCTGAGCATGCCGACCCTCAGTCCCGCCAGCCGGGCGCGCGTTACATCGCGGCGGCGATTACTTTCTGCGCCGGGCCCGGTACCGCGCCACCGCGGCCCGGTGGTCGACCAGCGGCGCGGGGTAGCCGCAGCGCCGCCGGGCCGCCGGGCCGCCGCGTCCGGGTCGTAGATCTCGCCCGCCGGCAGCCCGGCCAGCTCGGGCACGAAGTGGCGCACGTAGCTGTCGCCGGGATCGAAGCGGCGGCCCGGCACGGTCGGGTTGAAGACCCGGTGCGCGCTGGTGTCGGTGCCGGTCCCGGCCACCCACTGCCGGTTCAGCTGGTTGCAGGCCACGTCCCCGTCTGTGGCCATGGCGGGAGACTCGCACATTCAGCCGCGCCGCACACCAGCCCGCCACACGAGCCACGCGACACGCCAGATGTGCCACACGCGTCCCGCCCGTGGCACAGGCCTCACCACTCTCTTAGACGTTCGCGAAACCGTGAGAGTTCCATATTGTGACATAGATCACATGCCACCTCTCGGCCTCATAACGCAGGACAAATGCGCAGGTCAGAAGGTCATATTCGCTCGCGAACCAGGTCCAGCCCAGCGAACGTGTGACTGGGCTCATACCCGGAGGATCGGCTTTTCGCCGGGCAAGAGCCGCCGACCTCGTGCATCGTAGTGGTTCGACAGCACCCTGCGTGCGCGATGGTTACGAACGGTAACCATGTCGCCCTGACCTTGCGCCAAGTCCGCACGCCGCTGCCTGGCCAGCCCCAAGCTGGTGGCCGGCAGGTGCCCAGGGTGAGAGCCGAGCGCTCCTCCACGCGCCCGACCAAAGGTCCGTCTTGTTCTCCAGCAGGACACATGCAACCTCCGCCCGTACCTCGGACTCCTCCCGGCCGCACCGGCCCGCCTCGCTCCGGCTGAGGCTGGCGGTCAGCGGCCCCGCGCTCGCCCTCCTGGCTCTGGCCGGCGGCCTCGCCGGCCCCTGGTCCGGCGGCGCCGCTCACCCGGCGACCACCATCGCCGGTGCCGCACAGGCCGGCACCGCACGGGCCGGCGCCGCTCAGATCGGCACCCGAACCGGCGCCAGCCGCCCCCTCGCCCTGGACGCGTTCACGTCGCATGCCGCGAACCCGCAAGCCAGCGGCGGCGGCGGCACGGGCGGCGGCGGCCAGGCCAAGGCCCGCCACCGCGCCACCGCGCGGGCCATCGCCCGGGGGATGCTCCGGCACTTCCGCTGGTCGCGCCGCCAGTTCAAGTTCCTGAACTGGCTGTGGAACCGGGAGAGCGGCTGGAACGTCTACGCCGAGAACCCGTACTCGGCCGCCTACGGCATCCCGCAGGCCGTGCCGGGGTCGAAGATGGGGACCGCGGGCCCGAACTGGCGCAGCAACGCGCGGACCCAGATTCGCTGGGGGATGCGGTACATCAGGGACCGGTACGGCTCGCCGCGCCGGGCCTGGGCGCACGAGATCGGATCCGGCTGGTACTGACCGGCCTGGGGGTCCTGGGCCGAGGCCGGCCGCGCCCGGCCAGGCCCGGGACCCCGCCAGCCCCGCCACCCCGGCCGGGGCTTGGTCAGGACCAGTCCTCGCGGGCCACCTTGGCGATCAGCTCGCCGGGTCTCGTCCGGGCTGAGCGACCGCTCGGTGGTCCTGGTCAGGGCCAGCCGGTAGTCGAATACCTCGTCCTCGTCCTCGACGTACAGGGCGGTCCGGCCCAGCTGCTCGATGTAGACGACGTCGGTGGACTGGGAGATGCCGGGCACCGGCGCGAAGTGCAGCAGAGCGAAGGCCCCGGTGCCGATGGGATGCGATCCGGCCAGCGGCAGCACCTGAATCCGAACGTTCGGCCGCTTCGAGAGCTCGATGAGATGCTCGAGCTGCTCGCGCATGATCCGCTCGTCGCCCACCCGGCGCAGCAGCACGGACTGGTCCAGCACCACCGACAGCGGAAGCTGCCGCGCGCCGGTGACCACCTGCTGCCGCTCGATCCTGGTCTGCACGCGCTGGCGGATCTTCCCCGGCGGCAGGCCCACCGTCGACCCCATGTGCGCCTCGATGACGGCCCGCGCGTAGTCCGTCGTCTGCAGGAGTCCGTGCACGAGCTGCGGGGACCAGCACTCGACCGACTCCGCCTCGGCCTCCAGCACAATGTAGGCCGAGTACTCCTCGGGCAGCGCGTCCGAGTAAGCCTCCCACCAGCCCTTGCGCCGCGGCTCCGTGGCCAGCGCCAGCAGCTCGGTCTGGTGGGTGCCGGTGACGCCGTAGAGGTCGAGCAGCCGAGTCAGGTCGGCGGTCTTCACGCCGGTCCGGTACAGCTCGATCCGGCTGACCTTGGACGCGGACCAGCCCAGCTGCTCCGCGACATCCTCGCCGGTCAGGTCCGCATGCTCGCGTAGCCGACGCAACTCGGCCGCTAGCCGGCGCCGCCGGACAGTTGGACTGCCGTACTCAGGCATCTGCCCAGCCAATCTTGACTCGGCAGCCCCATGCGGTGACAAGGGACTCCGTGAAGAGTAGCGCTAGTTGTCGGGTATGTGAAGGGTTCAGTGCGAGTATCGGTGCACCATTCACTGCATATTGCAATTTCACGAGACTGCGCGACAATCAATAGCGAAGGGCCCGTTCGGGAATGGACGGCGGCGATCATGAAGATGGCGGGCGCGGGGGGTGGCCGGTCCGCATGCCCGGAGCGGGTCCGGGCCGCTTCCACGGCGGGCCCGTACCGCGAACCCGGACGTCAGAGCCCTGTTGGTCCAGACCCGGTCGGCCCGAGCCCCGTGCGTCGAGACCGAGTCGGCCGCAATCCCGCGGCCCGCGCGCTTACCCGCCAGTGCGCGGGCCCGCGGCCCTCGCCCGCCCGGATAAGACCAGAACTCCGTCATGCTTTACAGAATAGGAGAAGTGGTGTGACTTTCCGTACATCGCCGCAGGACAGATGCACGCGCTGACGGAGACCGCGGGCCAGGGTGCGAGCAGCTCCAGCTGTCCAGAGAGCTAGCGAGCTGGACCGCCGGGTGCAAGCAGGGCCGCGAGGACGTCATCACGTCGATACCGAAGACCGTGCCTGAGCCCAGAGCGCTCCCAGCCGTCGGCCCGGCGCCGAGGCTGGGAGCGCAACGTTGACCTGGGCAGTCAACTAGCGGCGAAATGGCCCGCCGTTACATCTGAAAGAAAGCCCTCCCACGCCCCACGCGGGAAAACCAGGACTTCCTCGCTGGTGAGGTTCTTGCTGTCCCTTACCCCGACACGCCCGCCGGGCAAGTTAGTGGCAATCTCCACACATGCGCCGTTTCCTGCGCACCGCGAGCTTTTGGTCCAATTCGGACCGCTCTGATTCTGGCCCATCATCATAACCGATCTCCGTTCGGAAACAATATAACAGGGCACTGACCTACTCATGGCCTGACCCTCGGGCTTTGACGACTGAAAACCCGATAAATAAAGCTAAATTTATCGGGGTCGTCAGTAGTATTAGCCCGCGACGGGGACATGAGATTTCGGGGTGCAGCGTAGCACTCCATGATCAGTAAGACGTGATGCTAGCAGGCTTCTCTGTTCTCGTATATCGAGGGTCGGGTTACGAACGTTATCGCAGATCAGGCCGACCATTCTGGTCCAGAAGCAGATTGCGCCCGGCCGACCGGGTTGTCAAGCCGGGCGAGACGGTGCTATACGGGCCGAATCCTGGGCGTCAGGCTCCGGCTCGCCGACCGTTTCTGCACGTGATCCTGATTGGCCTGGGCGCCGTTGTTGGAATATGTGATGACGTGCTCACTGTCCGGCGTGCCCGTGAAAGGGTACGTCCCGTATCGCCATGACTCCGCACGGTCTGGCTGGACCGGGTCGGCTCCGGCCGAGCCCTTTCTGGCCGTGTGGCTCGGCCGGTAGCGTACGCATTTCCCTCACGCATGTGCGTAGAGCAGTGACCGCTTCCGCCGTCGCCTGGCCGCGCTCCGGTTCATGCCCCGCGGGCAGCGTCGGCTAACCGCGGTTCGGGCGTTGTGAAAGCGCAGATTTTGTTAGCGAGATTTATTATCGGACTGAAGAGAAAAGCCGGCTGCCGCAATGACGGCCCAATCCTCGCCGAGTGCAGTCCGGGCAATTGCGCAAGCGCCGCTCGGCGACGGGTGCCGGCCCCCCGGATCGGGCCATTGTCCGGGCCTTGACGGCGTGCCGATGGTGTGCCCGAATGTAAGGCAAGCCCGCACACTTTCTCACGCGGTCGATCAGACCCGCACACGCACGAAGGGCGCACCTGAGATGGCCATCCGCCGCCGGACCTTATCCGCGATCGTCACCCCGCTAGCCGCCCTCACCCTGACGTCGGCCCTCGGGCTGCTCTACGCCGCCGGCACCGCCACGGCCACCACCGCCACCAGCGCCACCGCCACCGCTCACACCGCGGCCGCTGCCACGACCACGATCAGCGTGAACGGCACCAGCGCCGGGCGGACGTTCGGCGGCATCGGCGCGATCAGCGGCGGCGGCGGCAACTCGCGGCTGCTCACCGACTACCCCGCCGCGGAGCAGCAGCAGATCCTGAACTACCTGTTCAAGCCGGACTACGGGGCCAACCTGCAGATCCTCAAGGTCGAGATCGGCGGCGACACCAACTCCACCGACGGCTCCGAGTCCTGCATCGAGCACACCTCCGGCAGCATCAACTGCAGCAACGGCTACGAGTGGTGGCTGATGGAGCAGGCCAAGCGCGCTCAACCCGAACATCAAGCTCTACGGCCTGGCCTGGGGCGCCCCCGGCTGGATCGGCGGCGGCAGCTTCTTTTCCACCGACATGATCAACTACCTGGTCAGCTGGCTGAACTGCGCGACCTCGCACGGCCTGACCATCAACTACCTGGGCGGCTGGAACGAGCGCGGCTACAACATCTCCTGGTACGAGCAGCTCCGCTCCACGCTCAACGCCGACGGCTACTCCAGCGTGCAGATCGTCGGCGCCGACAGCGACTGGAGCATCGCCACCGACATCGCCAGCAACCCCACGTTCGCCAGCGCGGTCTCGATCATCGGCGTGCACTACCCCTGCGCCGGCGGCGACGGCGGCAGCGCCGACAGCTGCCCGGCTAACGCCACCGCCGAGGGCACCGGCAAGCCGCTGTGGGCCAGCGAGAACGGGTCCCAGGACCTCAACTCGGGGGCACCCGCGCTGATCCGGTCGATCACCCGCGGCTACGTCGACGCCGACCTGTCCGCCTACATCAACTGGCCGCTGATCGCCGCCATCTACCCGAACCTGCCCTACGACACCGACGGCCTGATCCTGGCGAACCAGCCCTGGTCCGGCGCCTACAGCCTGGGCGAGAGCCTGTGGGCCACCGCGCAGGTCACCCAGTTCACCGCGCCCGGCTGGCAGTTCCTCAACTCCGGCTCCGGCTACCTGGGCGGCGGCCGAGTCCAACGGCAGCTACGTCACGCTCAAGTCCACCGACGGCACCGACTACTCCACGATCATCGAGACCACCACGGCCACCGCCGCGCAGACCGTCACCGTCAACGTCTCCGGCGGCCTGTCCGACCGGCACCGTGCACGTGTGGTCCACCGACGTGAACGCCCCGACCGCGGCCAACACCTTCGTCCAGCAGGCCAGCATCACGCCCGTCGAACGGCTCCTACTCGCTGACCGTGCAGCCCGGCTACATCTACACGCTGACCACCACGACGCGGCCAGGGCAAGGGCACCGCGGCCAGCCCGGCGCAGAGCACGCTGACGCTGCCGTACTCCGACACCTTCGACAGCGACACCGCCGGCCAGCAGCCGCGCTACCTGTCCCAGCAGCAGGGCGCGTTCGAGGTCGAGCCGTGCGCCGGCGGCCGGTCCGGGCAGTGCGTCCAGCAGCAGGCCGCCGACCCAGCCCATCGAGTGGGACAACAACGCCAACCCCTACACCATCGGCGGCAACCTGAGCTGGGCCAACTACACCGTGTCCGCGGACGCGCTGATGCAGCAGGCGGGCGCGGTCCAGCTGCTCGGCCGGGTCGGCACCCAGGACAGCTTCTCGCCGGCCAACATCAACGACTACTACCTCCAGCTCAGCAACACCGGCGCCTGGTCGATCGTGCGCAACTCCAAGGGCGGCGGGCTGACCACGCTGGCCAGCGGCACGGTCACCGCGCCGGGCACCGGCACCTGGCAGCACCTGGCGCTGACCTTCAACGGCAGCTCGATCAGCGCGGCCATCAACGGCACCACCGTCGGCACGGTCACTGACTCCTCGTACGCCTCCGGCATGGTCGGGCTGGGCACCAGCGGCTACCAGACCGACCAGTTCGACAACCTGTCGGTCACGCTGGTCGGCTCGACCACGCCGACCGGTCCCATCGTCGCGGGCGTGGACACCGCCGAGTGCGTCGACGCCAACGGCGGCTCCAGCGCCAACGGCACCAAGATCCAGATGTGGGACTGCAACGGCAGCCCCTCGTCGCAGGCCTGGACCATGGCCAGCAACGGCACCGTGCAGATCAACGGCAACTGCCTGGACATCACCGGGGCCAGTACGGCGAACGGCGCGCTCATCGAGGAGTGGACCTGCAACGGCGGCGCCAACCAGCAGTGGCTGGCCGTCAACGGCCAGCTCGTCAATCCGGTCTCCGGCAAGTGCCTGGACGACCCGGGCTTCAACACCACCGAGGGCACCCAGCTGGACCTGTGGACCTGCAACGGCGGCTCGAATCAGCAGTGGTCGGTGCCGTAGGCGGCCCGCGGGTTTCTAGCTCCGAAACGGACTCGGTTGCGTCCCTAGCACCGAGAGCATGTCGATCTGGTCCGGGGCCAGGCTCAGCGGATCGGCGCTGAGCCTGGTCGTCCCGGACGCCGCATCGCACATGGCGGCCAGCGCGGCCGCCATGCTGAGTCGTGACCGCGCCGGGGCGGTGTCCGGCGTGGCGAACCCGTCGCGGTCGGACCGGCCCCGGACCAGCCGGGCCAGCCCGGCCAGCGGGTCGAGCGTCTCGATCGGGTAGTCGGATCCGGCCAGGATGGCCGCGCCGGCCTCGGCCAGCGCCGTCCACGGGTAGGCCAGGTCCCGGCGGCCCGGGCCGAGCGCCGGGTCGACCTGCGCGTCGTCGGTGACCGCGAACGACGGCTGGATGCAGGCCGTCACGCCCAGCTCGGCCAGCCGCGCGATCAGCTCGGCCGACAGCAGGCTGGCGTGCTCGATCCGCGGCGCCGCCGCGGCCAGCGCGGCCCGGTCGCCGGCCCAGGCCAGCTCGTAGCCGTCCAGCACCGCCGCCACCGCGCGGTCACCGATGGCGTGGGTGGCGATCCGCCAGCCCGCCTCGATCAGCGGCGCGATCCGGCGGGCCAGCGCCGGCCCGTCCAGGAACAGCAGGCCGCCGGACCCGGCATCGGCGAAGTCCCGGCACACGGCGCAGGTTCGCGGGCCGAGCCAGCCGTCGGCGTAGAACTTGACCCCGTCCAGCCTGACCCACGGCCCGTCGTACCGCGCCCGGCGGCGGCCCAGCTCGGCCGGGCTGGCCTCGGCGGCCAGGCCGCTGGCCAGGTAGACGCGCATCCGTACCGGCAGCGGGCCCGCGGCCTGGAGCTCGGCCAGGGCATCCAGGTACCGCCAGTCACGCAGGCCCATCTCGGTCACCTCGACCAGCCCGGCCGTGGCGGCGCGCTCCAGCCCGGCCCGCAGCCGGGCAGCCAGCCCGGCCAGCGATCCGCCGGGCACCGGGTCCGGCACGTCCATGGGTGTGCTGCCGTCCCGCGCGACCTGCTCGTGGAAGGCGCGCACGGCCGGCGCGGCGACCGCCCAGCCGCTCCCGGCCGCGTCCTTGAGCAGGTGAGCGTGGTGATCTACGAGGCCGGGAACGTCAACCCCGGCAGGGCCTGAGCCTGGCTGTGAGGCTGGCTGCGACATAACCCTCCTCCCAGGGGGACGACCCCCCTATCCCCCCGGCGCCGCCTTCGGCGGCAAGACGACTTCCGGCTTGTGGCCCGGCCGGGAGAGACTGGCCAGGTAAGAGACCATTGTGCTGACCCGAAGAAAGCGAGCAGCCGCGTGCCCTACCAGCTCCCCGATGCCGACATCGTCGATATCGTCGACGCCCCGCCGACCCCGGTAGCGCTGCTGGCGCCCGGAGGGAACTTCGTGGCGCTGGTGCACTACCAGGCGTATCCGCCGGTCGCCGAGCTGTCCCGGCCCTACCTGTCGCTGGCCGGGCTGCGTCTGGACCCGGTCATCGGCGGCCGCCAGCGCACCCGGCGGCTGACCGGCCTGTCGGTGATCGAGCTGCCCGACGGTGGCGAGCGGGCCATCGCGCTGCCGGCCGGCGCGTCGGTCAGCATCCCGACCTGGGCGCCGGACGGGCACCGGTTCGCGTTCACCGTGGACGAGCCGGACGGGGTCGGCGTCTGGGTCGGCGACGCGGTCACGGCCACCGCCAGCCAGGTGCCGGGTCTGCGAGTGCGCGACACCCTGGGCGGCGACCCGACCTCGTCGGCGGCGGCCGTGCGCTGGTCCAGGGACGGCGCGTCGCTGCTGGCCCTCGCCGCCCCGCCGGCCGCTCGCCGCTGACGCTGCCGGCCGAGGTGATCGAGCCCCGCCTGGACGAGGCGTCCGGCAAGCACTCGCAGATGGCCACCTACCAGGACCTGCTGCGTACCGAGGCGGACGAGGATGCCTTCGAGGAGCTGGCCACCAGCATCCCGCTGCGGGTGGACCCGGGCTCGGGCGCGGCCAAGGAGCTGGGCCCGGCGGGGCTGTACCAGCAGATCATCGAGTCCCCGGACGGTGAGCACCTGCTGGTGCACCGGCTCCAGCGGCCGTTCTCGTTCCGGGTGCCCTCCGGCTACTTCGCCCGGCGGGTCGAGGTGTGGTCCGCGCACGGCCCGCTCGAGACGGTGGTGGCCGACCTGCCGGTCAGCGACGAGGTGCCCCGCCAGGGCGTGCCGACCGGCCCGCGCGGGGTGTCCTGGGATGAGTCGGCCCCGGCCGCCTTGCTCTGGGTGGAGGCGCTGGACGGCGGCGACCCGCACGCCGAGGCCGAGCACCGGGACCAGGTCATGCAGCTGCGTGCCCCGTTCGGCGCCAGTGCCGAGCCGGCGCGGGCGCCGAGGGCCAGCACGCTGGTCCAGCACCGGTGCCTGGGCTGGCTCGACCTGAGCGAGCCCGACCGGATCATGATGACCGAGCACGACCGGGACCGGCGCTGGCTGACCAGCTGGCTGCTCGACCTGTCCGACCCGGACGCCAGCCGGGTCATCTTCGATCACTCCG
Source organism: uncultured Actinomycetota bacterium (assembly GCA_963730265.1). Taxonomy (GTDB): domain Bacteria; phylum Actinomycetota; class Actinomycetes; order Streptosporangiales; family Streptosporangiaceae; genus DASUBV01. The sequence continues at coordinate 106,261 of CAVSRG010000008.1, read as the reverse complement.
CTGACGACTCCTACGCTGATCCCGGCTCCCCGCTGACCGCGCTGCGGCCGGACGGCACCCGCACCGTCCTCCAGGACGGCCAGACCGTCTACCTGCGCGGAGACGGCGGCAGTCCGGAGGGCGACCGTCCGTTTCTGGATGCCCTGGATCTGTCCTCGGGCGACACGACCCGGCTGTTCCGCAGCCCGGCCGACGCCTACGAGCAGGTCCTCGGGTTCGTGCGGGGCAGCCGCGACCGCGTCCTGATCTGGCACGAGAGCCCCAGCGAGCCGCCCAACCTGGCCGTCACCGAGCTGGCCGGCGGCCCGCCCCGGCCGGTCACGTCCTGGCCCGACCCGCATCCGCAGCTGGCCGGACTGACCAAGCAGCTGGTCGCCTACGAGCGCGGCGACGGCGTCCAGCTCACCGGCATGCTCTACCTGCCGCCCGGCTATGACCAGGAGCGCGACGGCCGCCTGCCGCTGGTCGTCTGGGCCTACCCGCTCGACTTCGGCGACGCCGCGACGGCCGGCCAGGTGCGCGGCAGCACCCAGCGGTTCACCCGGCTCCAGCCCGGCCAGCCGATCTGGTTCGTGCTGCGCGGCCACGCCGTGCTGAACAGCGCCACGATGCCGGTCATCGGCGATCCCGACACCATGAACGACACGTTCGTGGAGCAGATCACCACCTCCGCCGCGGCGCACATCGCGGCCCTGGACGAGCGGGGGATTATTGACCCGCGGCGGGTCGCGGTGGGCGGGCACAGCTACGGCGGGTTCATGACCGCCAACCTGCTCGCCCACACCGACCTGTTCGCGGCCGGGATCGCCCGCAGCGGCGCCTACAACCGGTCGCTGACGCCGTTCGGCTTCCAGGCCGAGCGGCGCAGCTTCTGGGAGGTCCCCGAGGTCTACGACCGGATGTCACCCTTCCGGTACGCCGACCGGATCACCACCCCGCTGCTGCTCATCCACGGGGCACTGGACAGCAACTCCGGCACGTTCCCGATCCAGTCGGAGCGGCTGTTCCAGGCCGTGCAGGGCACCGGCGGTACGGCGCGCCTGGTGATCCTGCCCTATGAGAGCCACGGCTACGTGGCCCGCGAGTCGGTCCTGCACGTGCTGGCCGAGGAGTTCGCCTGGCTGGCCCGCTGGCTGGGGCCAGCCGGGGAGTAGTCCCCGGCTGGCCCCATCAGCTGGCTAGTGCAGTCCGGCTATCGCAGCCGGGCTAGTGCAGCAGCCGCAGCGTGTTGACGGCGTCGTCCACGTAGTAGACGCCGCGGCCGCCCGGCCGCACGGCCAGGCCGAACAGCGCACCTGCGCCCTTCGGGCTGCCCGAGTTGTCCAGCAGCCTGGACGCGATCTGCACCCCGCCCGGCGTGGTCTCCACGATGAGCCCGTTGGCGCCGTTCACGGTCAGCACACTGCCCCGCGGGGAGACAGCCAGCCCCAGCGGGTTGTTCAGCTTGCCGCCCGCGGTGAGCAGCATGCCCCGGCCCGCGGTGCTCGACCTGGTCACCGCGTTGCGGATGACCCGGATCTGGTTGTTCTGGGTCGACGCCACGTACAGCGCGCCGGTCCGGCTGAGCCCGACCCCGGTCGCCCCGAGAATGAACGCCGCGGCGTTGGTCTGCTGCGGGAACCCGGAGCCGATCTTGGTGACCGACAGCAGCTGCGGCGCCATGTGGTTGAACACCCGCAGCTGGAGCCGCAGCACGGTGCCGCGGTGCACGACCTTGCCCTTGGCCGCCACCGTGCCGTTGAGCACGTTGGTGACGAACAGGGCCGCCTGGTTGCCCTCATTCAGCGAGGTCGCGTCCCAGGGCCCGTTGATGCCGTGACCCGCGAACGTCTCGACCACGTGGCCCCGGTTGTTCAGGACGATCAGGCAGCCGGCCTTGGCCGTCGCGGCCATGCCGTTACTTGACGGCGTGCTGCCGACCACCACCCAGCCCCCGCGCAGGACGGCCAGGGCCGTAGTCAGGCCCACGCCACCGGGGCACGGTCCGGGCAGCGTGCTCGCATTGATCTTGGCGAACACCGTCCGGTGGCCGCGCGGGCTGATCTGCACGATCGTGGTGCCGGTGCCCTGGAGGTTGGCCTTGTTGTTGAAGTTGCTGATCAGGATGTGCCCGGCACGGAGTCGGCCGTGGCTGTGCCGGATCACCACGATGCCGTACGGGTTGACGTCGCCGTTGTGCGGCACCGTCGAGGCAATCGTCTTGATCCGGTGGAAGCGCCCGATAAAGGACGAGTGGTGTGTAGCCGCCCCGGCCTGCGCCGCGGGTACGAGCGCCAGGGCGACCGCGCCAGCCGCCGCGGTCGCCGTGGCAATACGTTGCAGAGCCTTCATGCGATGCTCCATTCGAGAGCCGCTCAGCTGCGGCCCTCGGTCACGGAGGCATACCGCACCCCAGGCCCCAGCCGACGCCCGGCGAGACGCCGGGCCGCACTTGCAGGAACGGGCGCGCATGGTGGGCCGGTTCAGGTCATGGCCAGCTAAAATTCAGGCTTTTCGCAATCGGCTGCCGACGGCCCGGGGCGTATCCGATCAGCCCCGGGCATATCTTCGGCGTTCGCGCGCTGCTAGCGCACGTACTGCTCGGCGGCGCTGCGGTACTCGTGGATCTCGTCCTTGGCGAACCAGACGTCGATCTCCCGAGCCGCCTCCTCGGCATTGCCCGAGGCATGCACCAGGTTGGCCACGGCTACCTTGTGGCTGTTCGCGTAGGACCGGCTCATATGCGCGAAATCACCGCGGATCGTGCCGGGGGCGGCCTGATCCGGGTACGTCGCGCCCACGATCTTCCGCGTGGTCGCGATGGCGTCCACGCCCTCGAGGGCGATCGCGATGACCGGGCCGGTCTGCATGAAGCTGGCCATCGCGTTGTAGACATCGGGACCGAACCGGTCCTCAAGGTCGAAGTAGTGACGCCGGGTCAGATCGGCGTCCATCCACACCATCTTGGCCGCAATAACCTTCAGTAGGGTGTTCTCGAAGCGGGTGAGCACATGTCCGACCAGGCCCCGTGCTACGGCGTCAGGCTTGAGCAGCACCAGCGTGCGCTCCAGGCCAGTGACGTCACTCATGTTGATCCTCTTTGATCTTCTCGGTGGTGGCCCGCCGGGCCGGCATCAAGTTGGCACAGCTTAGCGACCCTGGCGGGCTAGCCAGGCCAACGGATCGCAGATGCCGGATCAGGGCCAGTAAGGCGGTGCTTATCGCTCTCGGCGGCTAGTCTCCTATTTCGCCAGGAACTTCGGCTCTGCGCTCGCGCGGAGCCGGAGCCGACAATCGCAGGGGCCCACCGGAGCCGGTCAGCCGGCCGCGGGCTCCGGTTAGGCAGTAGCAGTGCAAGACACCTGGGTAACTCGTGAGCTGCCGGTGCTGGACGCGACCGTGAGCCTGCTCGAGGAGAGCTACATGGTCACGGTCAGTGACATCGCGACGCGCACCGGCCTTGAGGCCGCGACGGTGGCGCGGGCGCTGGAGGCGCTCGACCCCGTCTTCCTCGACTTCCGCAAGACCACGACGGGCGGGGACCCGACGTTCTGGTACGTGCTGAAGGTTACCCCGCAGGCCCGCAGCGCCGTCGGCCAGTGGCCGACCCCCGACAGCTTCGTCACCAAGCTGGCCGCCGAGCTCTCGGCCGCCGCCGGCCAGGAGGACGACGCCGAGCGCAAGGGCCTGCTCTCCTACGCGGCTCGCCTGATCGGCGACACCCTCCGCGAGGCCGTGGTCCGCGCGGCCGGCCAGGTCCTGGCCCCCGCCCTGGGCCCGGCGCTAGCCCCGCCCGCCTCGTCCCGCCCGGCCTCCGACGAGCCGCTGCCGCTGGAGGACGCGGCCCGGGCGGCCTCTTCTTCCGCTTCTGCCGCGTCGTCTTCGTCGTCTTCGTCGTCGGCCGGACCGGGCGCGCCGTCAGCTTTCGCTGGCGGCCCGGACTTGCCCTCGTCCTCGTCCTCATCGGGCCCGGCGCTGGCGCCGCTGCCTGACCCGGCCGACGCCCGGCGTCCTTCGTCCAGCGCCCGTCACTCGACCCCTTCCAGCCCGCCCTCGTCCTAGCCGCCACCCCGGCTCGGCTGATTGCACTTAGCCGCCACCGCCACCGTCGGGCGGACCCTGCCCCGCTCGGGCCAGCCCGGCTTGCGCCGATCGCACTTAGCACCGGCACGGCCACCTCGGGCTGACGTGCCCCGCTCGGCCAGGCCAACTCCGAGCGGGCTTGGCCGGGGCCTGCCTAGCTGCCAGGCGGGCGGGCCGGTGCGGCTCGCCGGGGCGCTCCATGATCGTGGTGGATTTGGGCCGCGGGTGGCCCAAATCCACCACGATCATGGTCGACGCTCAGACGGTGCTCGCCTAGCCGTCCCACAGTCCCCGTCGGCCCCGTCGGACACTCTCGGCGTCGATCACATCCGCCCCGACGGTCACTGCTGCCCAGCCGATCCCGACTGTCCCGACTGGCTAGATCACCTCAGACTGGGTCCGGCCGGATCACCTAATTCCGGGTGGCCCAAATTGGGGCCAGCATCAAGGCGGAGTGTTAGAGGGCTTCCAGTACCTCTAACTCTCCGAGATCATGGTCCACCTCGATCAGCCATCGCGGATACCGCCTCGCCAGTCACTCCTGCCGCGCTGACCCCAGCCCGGCCCGCTCCGCCGGCCCCTGGCCAACCGTGCCGACCCGACTGCGCCTGTGAGCGCCCTAGGCGGTGCCCGGGCCTGTCTGGGTTGCGGATAAACAGTGGTCTCTATCCCTAGTTTTCCGAGTAAATCACCTGTAATACTAGGAATTAGTCCGGAGGCTCATCGGGCGCCGGACCGGCGCCACCCTCCGGTGCTGACGTCCTGGAGGGGTTCAGCTGAACACGCGCAGATCGTCCTTCTCACCCAGCGCTGGGTTCCGGGCGCGGCGGTGGCCGCGACTCGTCATGGGGGCAGCCGCGGTCACCGCCGCCGTGATCCCCGCGGTGGCCAGCGCCGCCGGCCGGTGCGGCCACGGCGAAGCCAGCCACGACAGCTCGGGCGGCTACGGCAACCCGGGCGGCCTCGAGCGCGCCCACGGCGCCACCGCCGGTCACGATCCTGACGAACGGCGCCAGCCGGCGCGACGGCGACCTGTTCATCTCGCCGTTCAGCACCGGGACCAGCTACGCCAGCGGCCCGGAGATCCTGAGCCCGCAGGGCAGCGTCATCTGGTTCAAGGCCGTGCCGGCAGGTGAGGAGGCCGCCGACTTCCGGACCCAGACCTACGACGGCCAGCCCGTGCTGACCTGGTGGCAGGGCACCGGGCTGGGCGGCCTTTCCACCGGCACCGACTACATCTACAACGACCACTACCAGCAGATCGCCCGGTCAACGCGGGTAACGGCGACAGCGCCGACGGGCACGAGTTCCTGATCACCCCGTGGAACACGGCGCTGATCCTGTCCTACACCACGGCGACGGCGAACCTGACCTCGATCGGCGGCCCGGCCGACCAGACGGTCATCGACGGCATCGTGCAGGAGATCGACATCAGGACGGGCCGGGTGCTGTTCCAGTGGAACAGCGCGGACCACGTGCCCTACAGCCAGAGCGAGCAGCCGCTGCCCGCGTCGGCGAGCACGCCGTGGGACTGGTTCCACGTCAACGCCGTCCACCTGGCCAGGGACGGGAACCTGCTGATCGACGCGCGGGACACCTGGACCACCTACAAGGTGAGCCTGCGCACCGGCCGGATCATCTGGCGGCTGGGCGGCAAGGACAGCAGCTTCGCGGTTCGCGCCGGCGCCGGGCCAGGTGCTCGACAGCGCGGGCGAGATCTTCGCCTGGCAGCACGACCCGGAGCAGGTGGGCCCGAACACGTTCACCTTCTTCGACAACGACTCGGCGGGTACGCCGCTGCTGTCCTACAGCCGCGCGGTGACCGTCCGGCTCGACTACCGGACCAGGGTGGCCACGCTGGTCGCCGCGGACGCTCAGCCCGAGGGGCTGTCGGCGGCATCCCAGGGCGACGCGCAGACCACCAGGAACGGTGACCTGGTCGTCGGCTGGGGCGCGCTGCCGTACTTCTCCTCGTTCAGCCCGTCCGGACAGCTCCTGTTCAACGCGGAGTTCCCGACTGGGGTCAACACCTACCGGGCTTACCAGCTGCCGTGGCTGCCCGGGCCGGGACGCGGGCGCCGCTAGCAGCGCCCGGCCCTTAGTCCGCCCGTCTCAAGGGGCCCGGCACGCCGGGCCGGACCGGTGCCCCCGCCGTGATCACGCGGCGGGGGCACCGGCATGCCGGGGGCGGCGGGCGGGCTGGGTCGGTGGCCTGGGCCGGCGGGCTACTTGTCCCCGACGGGTTGCTTGTCCCCGCTGTTGGTGGGCGGGCGGCCGATGGGCGGGCGGATCGGGGCGATCGGGGGCGCCGGGCAGCCGGCGCGGGCCCGACCAGAGGGCGGGCACCGAGTCGACGGCCTCGGCGATCATGTAGGCCGCAGCCTCGTAGTTGACCCGCCAGCCGACGAAGTCGGGCCAGGCATCCTCGGGGTCGCGCTCGATGGGGAAGTCCACCTTGCGCATCCGGGCGATGGCGTCGAGGAACTCCGCATAGGTCAGGCTGATGCCGCCCGCCGGGTCGGGCTCGTCGGGCACGTCGAAGCCCATGGCCCTGGCGATCTCCCGGAAGCACAGGAAGCCGCTGCGCAGGCACATCCGGGCCGGGACGGTCGGGGCCTGCTGCGGGGACAGGGCCAGGATCAGCGCCGCGGAGTCCAGGATGGCCAGCAGGGCGGTCACCCACGAGGACAGCGGACGGGGCGAGCGGAATCGCACCAGCGGCAGGTAGGTCGTGTGGCTCTCGGTGACGTCGGCGGCCCAGCGCTCCCAGTCGGCGTACAGCTGGGGCAGGGTGTCGATGGTCGACACGCCCGAGCCGAGCGCGTAGTGGGTGCGGGCCAGCAGCTCGGGCCCCCACGAGGGCACTCCGGCCCTGGCGTTCAGCAGCGCCACCTCGGTCTCCCGCCGGTTAAACGCCGAGTACAAGGTGGGCAGATAGGCGATCTGGAGCGTGATCGTGATCAGCCCGGTCAGTGCGGCCAGGTCGAGGATCACTCGGGCGAGACCGCCTGGCCGGCCGCTCGGCGCCGAACTCCCACAGCGCGGGAGCAACGGTGCCGAAGGCGTTGGTGATGCCGCCAGAGACCAGCGGCCAGAGGATCAGCGAGAATCCGAGGAAGAACATCAGCAGCCAGACGACGATCTGGGCTATCAGCAGCGTCGCCACCTGACTGGCCAGCACCCGGTCCCGGCGGGGGTGGTCGCGGATGCGGGATGACGCGGCCTGGTAGGCCATGTCAACGACCCGGTCGACTTGGTTGGTCAGCCAGGACGACACGGCGCGGGGCACGATGAGCGTGCCGATCACGCTGCGGGCAGAGACCAGCACGATGAGCACGCCGACGACCGCCGCGATGTAGCGGGCGAACAGCGGTACGGCCATGTCTCTCCTCACGCCGGGGACAGCCTTGGCAAGAAGCGATCATCCCTCAGCCGGTGCCGCGCGTGCCAACTGGGCACTTGCCAGCGGCCACCGGCCGCCGTCCGGATCCTGACTTGGATTGCATCTGACGCACTTGCGCGGGCTGCCCGAAACATGCAATTCTCAAGATGCAGAACACACACGACCGTTGGCTGGCCGGTCAGGAGTGATCAGTAATGGCCCGCGCCACTGGCCGGCTGGAGGTAGGCCGGTGAACTCGGCGGAGTATCAGCTCGTGCTGGGCCGCAGGATTGCCCAGGAGCGCCGTCGGCACGGGCTGTCCCAGCCGGAGCTGGCCGCGATGGTCGACCGGCCGGCGGCCTGGGTGTCCCAGCTTGAGCGCGGCATCCAGCCCATCGACAGCCCGAGGTTGCTCAAGACGGTCGCGGTCGCGCTCGATCTGCCGCTCGCCGAGCTAACCCCCGGCGTTACGACCAACGGCATCGCCAACGGCGCCTCAAGCAACGGCTCTGCGGCCAGTGGCACCGCGGCAAACGGCTCTGCGGCCAACGGATCTGCGGCCAACGGCGCCCCGGCCGACGGCACCGCGGTCATCGGGGCCCCGCCTGGCTTAGCCTCCAGCGCTGCCGTGGCCGCCGAGCTGCGGGTGGTGCTGGCCGGCGTCCACTCACTGCGCGCCATGCTGGGGGAGCGGCCCGCGCCGCCCGCCGCCTGGCTCCGGGCCGGTACCGACCGGGCCTGCACGCTGGCCGCGGCCGGGCGCTTCGCCGAGCTGACCGACGTGCTGGCCAGCCTGCTGCCCGGCCTGGAGACGGCGGTCCGCGCCAGCACCGGCGCCGGCACCCGGACCGACGCGGGCGACCTCTACGAGCTGATGGCGGTGGCCTATCAGACCTGCGCGGCGGCACTGGCCCGGCTGGGCGACACCGAGGCCGCCTGGGTGGCCGCCGACCGGGCCATGGCCGCCGCCGAGCGGGCCGGGAACCTGGTCCTGGTGGCCGCGGGCGCGCACCGGCTGGCGTCGGTCTTCCTGGGCGCGCAGCGCTACGAGCTGGCCGAGGAGACGGCCCGGACCACCATCGACGCGCTGGACGGGCTGGCTGGGCTGGGCGATCCCGACGCGGTCGCGCTGTGCGGCGGGCTCACCCTGCTGCGGGCGGCGGTGGCCGCCCGCGCGGGCCGCCTGAGCGCGGCCTATGGCCAGCTGGCCCGCGCCCGGCACCTGGCCGCCCGGCTCGGCGGCCAGCAGGCGGGCGGCTTTCCCGAGTTCGGCCCGGAGTGCGTCGCGCTGTACGAGATCGCGGTCAGCGTCGACCTCGGCGACGCCGGACACGCGCTGCGGGTAGCGGCGGCCACCGACCTGGCCCGGCTGTCGCCGGGACGGCGGGCCCGCACGCTCATCGACGTGGCCCGCGCCTACGCACTGCGCAAGCAGGTCGACGACGCGGTGCGCGCCCTGGCCGCGGCCGAGGCCGAGGGTGCCTGCTATGTCACCGCCAGCGGCCGGGCCCGCGAGGTGGTCGCGGACCTGCTGGCGCTGAGCCAGCCCCCGTCTAGGGCGCTGGCTGATCTCCAGGCTCGGCTGGCCGGTTCCGCAGCTGGCTGAGCAGCGCCTCCACGTCGGCCAGGGGCCCCAGGTGACGGAGCTTGTCCCGGCTCATGACCGAGCGGACCGTGTGCACCTGGCCGTCGGCGATGTCCAGCACCAGCACGCTGATCAGCGACCCGTCGGCGGCCAGGAACATCAGGCCCGGCTGACCGTTGACCTCGGTCGGCCGCTGCACGGCGCCGACGAGCCGGGCCTGCCAGGCCCAGGGCGGCCAGCAGCCGGCCCACGTGCTCGCGACCGAAGATCGGGCGCGGCCACGACGGCCGCTGGCCGGCGCTGTCGCCGTAGACCGCCGCGTCGGCGGCCAGCATATCGACCAGGCCGTTCATGTCGCCGTCCCCTACGGCGGCGAAGAACTTCTCGGCCAGCTCGTCACGCTTGTCTCTGGACGGCTCATATCGGGGCCGACGCTCGCCGACGTGCTGCCTGGCCCGGCGGGCCAGCTGGCGGCAGTTGTCCTCGCTCTTGCCGACGATCTGCGCTGTCTCGTCGTAGCCGTAGCCGAACACGTCGTGCAGCAGGAAGACCGCGCGCTCGACCGGTGACAGGCGCTCGAGCAGCAGCAGGAACGCCATCGACAGCGAGTCGGCCTGCTCGGCCGCCTCGGCCGGGTCGGCCAGGACGCCGCCCGGCCCGCCCGCGGCCCCCATCCCGCCCACCACGGCCCCGGCCGGGCCGGTGAGCAGCGGCTCGGGCAGCCACTCGCCCACGTACGCCTCGCGCCGGGCCCGGGCCGAGCGGAGGTGGTCGATGCACAACCGGGTGGTCACCGCCGACAGGTAGGCCTTGGGCGAGTCCGGCTCGCCGGGGCCGGCCTGGCCGGGCCGCTGGAAGGATCCGCTGGTCACGGCTCGGTGGTAGCGCAGGAGCGCCTCCTGCACGATGTCCTCCGCCTCGGTGACCCGGCCCAGCATCCGGTAGGCGATCGCGAACATCAGCGGCCGCAGGTTCTGAAACGCTGAGTCCTCGGGCTGCACGGTCACGGGCGCACCCAGTCCTGGAAGCCTTCCCGCCAGGTCGGCCAGGCCGGCTTCCAGCCCAGCTCCCGCTTCGCCTTGGCGTTCGACGCCCCGCGGATCTGGGTCATCATCGAGACCGCCGCGCCGCCGCCCGCCAGTCGGCCCAGCCACACCGGCACCCGCATCGGCGGCTTCGCGCCCGCGGCCGCGGCCAGCACCGGCAGCCACTGGGCCGCCGGCGCGGGCTCGTCGTCGGTCACGTTGTAGATGCCCGGGTCCCCCTGCTCCACCGCCGCCGCCGTTGCCCCGGCCGCGTCGGTGATGTGCAGGAACGACCACACCCCGGTCCCCGCGCCGATGATCGGGACCCGGCGGCGGCGGACCATGGTCACCATCACCTCGGACGCGCCCGGCCCGTAGAGGCCGCCATAACGCAGCACCAGGCCCTCGATCGGGGCGCTGGTCACCGCCTGCTCGAGGTACTTGATGGCCTGGAACGTCTCCCGCTGCGCCGCCGGCGGGCTGGGATCCAGCGGGTCCTCCTCGGTCTTCACCGGGCCGCCGGAGCGGATGCTCGGCCAGCCCGCGTAGCTCTGGGCCAGGAACCGGCGCACGCCGGCCGCCGACGCCGCCGCCAGCAGGTGATCAAGCCCCTTCGTGCGCAGCTGGTTGGTGGCGGCGAAGGTGCGGTCGAAGTGCTTCAGGTCCATGTTCGCCGGGATGGCCGTCATCTCGTGGATGATCACCTCCGGCTCGGCCCTGGCCACGGCCTCGCCCACGGCCAGGCCGTCCAGCCCGTCCAGCAGCACCGGCTCGGCGCCCGCGTCCCGCAGCCCGGCCAGCTTGCCCTGGCTGCGGGTGGTCGCGGTCACCTGGTGCCCGGCCGCCACCAGCTGCGGCACCAGGTGCCGTCCGACCGCCCCGGTGGCCCCCGCTACGAATACCTTCATGGTCGGCTCCTTTCCCTTCGTCTGCCGCCGAATCCAGAACCCTGAATCCAGACTCTGAGACGAAGGACCCCGGCGCCCTGTGACAGCCGCCGCCCTGTGAAAGCCGCCGGGCCAAACGAGCCCGTCGGGCCAGACGGGCTAGCCGGACTCGGCGAACTCGGCGCGGACGCCGAGCAGGCGGACCGGGGTCGCGGCGCTCGAATCGGGCCAGCGCGGCCAGGGCCCCGGCCTCGATGGCGGCCGGGTCCATGGTCGGCGCGGCCAGCGAAACGCCGCGGGTATAGGTGAAGAACGGGGCGTAGCGCACCTTGACGACGATCCGGGCGGCGGGCCGGTCCTCGGCGGCCACGTCCTGCGAGACCTGCCCGGCCAGCCGGACTATCTCGGTGCGCACCTGCTCCCAGTCCGCGGATGTTCTCCTGGAAGGTGGTCTCGCGGCCGTGACCGCGGGCCTGGTAGGGCTCGTCGGTGATGTCGGCCGGGGCGATCCCGCGCGCGGTCTGCACCAGCCACGGCCCGGTGGCGGGACCGAAGCTGGCCGCCAGCCCGGCCGGATCGGCCGCGGCCAGCTCGCCCACGGTCTGGATGCCCAGGTCGGCCAGCTTCTGAGCGGTCTTGCGCGCCGATGCCCCACAGGGCGTCGGTGGGCCGCGCGCCCAGCATCTCGAACCAGTTGTCGCCGGTCAGCCGGAAGATCCCGGCGGGCTTGCCGAAGCCGGTGGCCAGCTTGGCCTGAAGCCGGTTCCGGCCGATGCCGACCGAGCAGTCCAGCCGGGCTGGCGGCCCGGATCGCGGCCTGGATCTCCGGGCGACGGCCTCCGGGTCGTCGGTGTCCACGGCCAGGAACGCCTCGTCCCAGCCCATCACCTCCACCATCGTAGCCCAGCCCGCGCAGCGCGTCCATCACCACCTCGGACGCGGCCTCGTAGGCGGCCCGGTCCACGGGCAGGAACACCCCGTCCGGGCACCGCCGGGCGGCGGTGCGCAGCGGCAGCCCCGAGTGCACGCCGTGCACCCGGGCCTCGTAGGACGCGGTGGCGACCACGCCGCGCTTGGCCGGGTCGCCGTCGCCGCCGACCACCACCGGCCGCCCGCGCAGCTCGGGTCGGCGCAGCACCTCGACCGCGGCGATGAACTGGTCGAGGTCGACGTGCAGCACCCAGCTGGTCACGCTTCAGTCTCGCAGGCGTAAGCTCGCGGCCCGTGGCAGGACATGGCACTCAGGCCACTCAGCTGCTGACCAGGCTGGGGATCGGGTACTCGGTGCACCCTTACGACGCGGACACGCATGAGGGCGGCTATGGCCTGGCGGCCAGCGAGGCCCTCGGCGTGGCGCCCGAGCGGCTGTTCAAGACGCTGGTAGCCGAGGTGGACGACCAGCTGACCGTGGCCGTGGTCCCGGTGGCGGGCAGCCTGGACCTGAAGGCGCTGGCCGGCGCGGTCGGCGGCAAGAAGGCCCGGATGGCCGACCCGGCCGCGGCCGAGCGGGCCACCGGCTATGTCACCGGCGGGATCTCGCCGCTGGGCCAGCGCCGGGCTGCCGGTGGTGGTGGACGCGTCCGCGACCGCCTTCGCCACGGTGTTCTGCAGTGCCGGACGGCGCGGGCTCCAGGTCGAGCTGGCCCCGGCCGACCTGATCCGCGCCGCAGGGGCCACGGTGGCCCCGATCGCGCGGCCCTGACCTGCCCTAACCGGCCCGGTGTCAGCCGTCGTATATCACACCGCCTAAATAACACCGTGCTGAGGCATAGTCGTGTATGTCACAAACATGTAGCATGCCGGACATCATCCTGTGCGGAAGTGCAGGTCAGGATATGGACTCCGCTTCTAGCGCCCGGGGGAAAGCCCGTTGACTGACATCACCCTCGAACCGACTACCGCCGCAGCGGCGATCGAGAGCCAGAAGCTGCAGCGCCATTTCGGCCGCTTCGACATCCTGTTCTTCCTCATCTGCACGATCGTCGGCGTGGACACCATCGCCAACGTGGCCCAGGGCGGCGGCCAGGCGTTCACCTGGATGATGGTCTTCGCGGTGCGTGTTCTTCGTCCCGCAGGCGCTGCTGTTCTCCGAGCTGGGCACGGCGTTCCCGATGGAGGGCGGCCCGTACTACTGGACCCGGCTGGCGTTCGGCCACCTGGCCGGGGCGGTCAACAACTTCCTGTACTGGATCACCAACCCGGTCTGGATCGGCGGCTCGCTGACCATCAGCTGCATCGGCGCGGTGCAGGTCTTCTTCAACCAGCGGCAGCAACCTGCCGACGGTGGCCTGGTTCATCGTGGCGCTGGCATTCGTCTGGCTGTCGATCGTGGCCGCGATCATGTCGTTCAGCGTGGGCAAGTGGCTGCCCACCGCGGGGGCCTTCGCCCGCTTCCTGCTGCTCGGGCTGTTCACCCTCATCGGTCATCATCTACGCGGTCAAGCACGGCGTCCACGGCCTGGGGGCCAGCGGCTACAAGCCCATCGAGGGCGGCTTCGTGCTGCTCGTCGGCGTGCTGCTGTTCAACTTCGTCGGATTCGAGCTGCCCAGCAGCGCCGGGGAGGAGATGACGACCCGCAGCGCGACGTCCCGTTCGCCATCGTCCGCTCTGCGGTCGGCAGCGTGCTGCTGTACGCGCTGCCGGTCCTCGGCATCCTGATCGTGCTGCCGGCGCAGCGCCATCACCAACTTCAGCGGGTTCGTCAGCGCCATCCAGACGGTGTTCACCGTCTACGGCGGTCACATCAGCGCGTCGGGCGCGGCCACCCTGACCGGCGGCCGGGCTGATCCTGGGCGACGCCTGCGCGGTGATGTTCATCCTGTGCCTGCTGACCTCCGGCGCGACCTGGATCATGGGCTCGGACCGGGCGCTGGCCGTGTCCTGCTACGACGGCTCCGGGCCCGCGCTTCCTCGGCGTGATCAACGCCCGGTACGGCACGCCGGTCCGGGTCAACGTCTTCAGCGGGATCGTGGCCACCATCGTGGTCGTGCTGGCCCACCAGATCACCAGCGGCGACGCGGCCAAGTACTTCAACGCCGTGCTCGGCGTGACCATCTCCACCACGCTGATCAGCTACCTGCTGATCTACCCGGCCCTGTGGAAGCTGCGCCGCAGCCACCCGGACACGCCCCGGCCGTTCAAGATGCCGGCCTACCGCGTGCTCACGGTCGTGCTGATGGTCCTGGTCGCCATCGCCACGCGTCCAGCTCATCGCGCCCGGCCTCGGCAGCCACTGGTTCGGCAGCGACTTCATCCCCGAGAGCTGGACCTACGCCCAGCGGTTCACCTACCTGTGGACCGAGGCCATCCCGGTGCTGATCTTCATCGTCATCGGGGTGCTGTTCTGGTGGCTGGGCCGGCGCACCCGGGCCGAGCAGGTAGTGGTCCCCGGAGGCCCCGCCGCCGGCGTCGATGAGCGAGGGTGACGCGGGCCAGTACGACGGCTGGCCGGACATCACCGCGGCCTATGACGAGGTAGCCGGGGACTACGCCGGACTGTTCGCGGCCGAGCTGGCGGGCAAGCCGTTCGACCGGGAGCTGCTGGACGGGTTCGCGGGCGCCGTGGGCGGGCGCGGGCCGGTCTGGGACATCGGCTGCGGGTCCGCCGGCCACATCACCCGGTACCTGGCCGATCGCGGCGTCGAGGTGGTCGGCGCGGATGTCTCGCCCGGCGTGGTGATGGTGGCGCGCGAGCGCCAGCCCGGCCTGGAGTTCCGGGTCGCCGACATGCGCAGGCTGCCCATCGCGGACGGCTGGCTGGCCGGGATCGTCGCGTTCTACTCGGTCGTCCACCTGCCGCGCGAGCAGATCCCGGTCGCGCTGGCCGAATTCCGGCGGGTGCTCGCGCCGGGTGGCTCGCTGCTGCTGGCCATGCACGGCGGGTCGGGCGTGACGGGGTCGGCCCAGGCGTTCGGCCATCCGGTCGAGGTACGGGTGACGCTGGTCTCGCCGGGCGAGCTGGCCGGCCTGCTCGAGGAGGCCGGCCTGACGGTGGACTGGCAGCAGGAGCGCGACCCCTACCCGACCGAGCACCCCACCCGGCGGCTGTACGTCTGGGCCCGGCACGCCGCCTAGCGCGCCGGGCCCAGATCTCGACAGCGCGGATCAGCAGGTCGCCTTGACCTTCATGCTGGCCCCGGCGTAGCCGGCCTTGGCCGCGGTGGCGGTGGCCGAGCCGTGCGACACGCTGGCCACCCGGAAGGTCACCTGGCCCGACTTCGGGGTGGTGAAGTGCTTGCCGCAGAACCGGACCGTGGCACCCTGGACCGCGGTTCCCGCGTCAGCCACCCGGAAGGTGACCCTGGCGCCGCCGCTGCTGCTCCGGGTCGCCGACAGGGCCAGCGGGGCCAGCACCTCGGTCGCCCAGTAGCTGGTCTTGTTGAGGTTGCCGCGGTCGATCAGGGCGACCACGTCGAGCGCGCCGCCCCTGGCGTTGATGTAGACCTTCAGGACCGCCGTGGTGCCGCCGGGCAGCGCCACGCGCTCGGCCGGGCCGAAGAAGACGCCCGCGGCGGGGTTGGAACGGCGCACGAACAGGCCGGGCCTGGTGCCCCGGCCGGTGGCCCAGGCCACCCACAGCCGGCCCGGCCTGATCGCCGGTGATGGCCGTGCCCGCCAGGTCCTGCGTGCGGCCGAACGTGGCCATGGTGCGCGCCGACCCGGTGCCGAGCCGGATCTCCTTCAGCGACGTGAACTTCGGCCAGCCGCTGCCGTAGACCGCGAACACACCGCCGCGGCCGTGGCCTCGGCCGGTGACCGCGGTGCGCTGCTCAGGCGGGATGATGTTGCCGCTCGACGGCAGCGACTGAGGCAGCCGCACGGCCGGGCCGGACGGCTGGCCGGTGGCCGACAGCGGCCGGGTGAAGATGCCCTCGCCACCCGGGATCAGCGACGAGTAGGCCAGCCAGGTCCGGCCCGAGGCGCCGTCGACGGCCAGGCCGGCGTTGTCGAAGCAGCACTTGTCCGCCGGCGCGACCTGCACCTCGGGATGCCCGACATGGTCGACGACCATGGAGTCGGTGCCGGAGTAGGCGAACCAGGGCTGGCCGTCGCTGCCCGTGGTCGCGGTATCCGGGCTGCTGGTGTCCGGCACGGCCGTGAGCGGCGCGATGGCCGACCCAGATACCGACCATGAGCCGCCCGACGGCGGCCGGTGCGCGGTGAACGTGCCTTCCGGGCTGTTGGGCGTGTTCGACTTGATGCCGTTCCAGACGGCGACGACCCCGGACGGGGTCGTGGTGACGTCAGGATCGGTGGCCAGGAAGTCCGTGGCCAAGGTCGTGGCCGTCCCGACCTTGCCGTTGGCCGCGATCGGCGTGTCCTTGACATGCCATGGCCCCGAGCCGGTTGTCCACAGGACGTGCAGCACGCCGTCGGCCCCGCGGGCCAGCCCGATCTCGGGGATCAGCGGGTTGTTGGGCAGCGGCGTGGTCACCTGGGCCCAGACGCCGGGCCGGATGACCGAGGCCGGGGCCGCGCCGCGGACGGCCCCGGCCTGGGTCGAGCCGGACTGGGTCGAGCCGGACTGGGCGGTGGCGGCCACCGCCGGGGCGGCCCCGGCGGTGGCGAGGGCGGTGGCCAGCAGGCCGTACAGGCCGGCCGTCAGGACTCGGGAACGAGAGACAATCGGGGCTCGGGACATGGCTCCCCCTGGGCGAGCGCGAGTGACAACTCTTCGCCCCTACGCAGCGCGAGCCAGGCCAACAAGACGTGCCATTCAGGTGTCTGGTAGGTAAAACTCCGCCCAACAGCCGTGTCACAAACGGCGCAGATCGCTCAGCGCAGATCGCTCACCGCAGATCGCTCACATATGCCGCGGCGTCACTGTCGCCCCCCGGGCCATCGCCTGGGCCGCCGCCTCGGTCTCGTCGTTGATCACGTGCATGACGGCGTTGATCAGCGCCAGGTGGGTGAACGCCTGCGGGAAGTTGCCCAGGTGACGACCCGACCGCGGGTCAATCTCCTCCGCGTAGAGCATCAGCGGGCTGGCGTAGGACAGCACCTTCTCGCACAGGTCACGGGCCCGCCGGTGCTCGCCGATCTCGGCCAGCGCGGACACCAGCCAGAACGAGCAGATGGTGAACGTGCCCTCCTCGCCGGCCAGCCCGTCGTCGGTCTGCGCGACCTGGTAGCGCTGCACCAGGCCGTCCCTGGTCAGCTCGTCGGCGATGGCCAGCACGGTGGCCCGGATCCGCGGGTCGTCGGCGGGCAGGAACCGCAGCAGCGGCATCAGCAGCAGCGACGCGTCCAGCGCCGTGGTGTCGTAGTGCTGGCAGAACACCCCTCGGGCGTCCAGGGCGTTGGCGCAGATGTCGGCGTGGATCTCGTCGGCCGCCTTCTGCCACCGGGTCGGCCGCGTCGGTGTCCTCGCGGATCCGGGCCAGCCGGGCGCCGCGGTCGGCGGCGACCCAGCACATCAGCTTGGACGAGGTGAAGTGCTGGGGCTCGCCGCGCACCTCCCAGATGCCCCGGTCGGGCTCGCGCCAGTGCTCCAGCGCGTGCTCCACCTGGCTGCGGGCCAGCTGCCAGACCCGCTCGTCGAGCCGGTCCCTGGACTTGGTGTGCAGGTACAGCGAGTCCAGCACGACGCCCCACACGTCGTTCTGCTGCTGGGAGTAGGCCCCGTTGCCGATGCGCACCGGCCGGGCGCCCTGATAGCCGTGCAGGTGGTCGAGCGTCTGCTCGCTCAGTCCGCACCGGCCGTCGATCCCGTAGACGATCTGCAGGTCGCCGCCGTCCCGCTCCACGACCTCGGTCAGGAACGCGAAGTAGTCGCTGGCCTCCCACTCGAAGCCCAGCGTGTACAGGCCCCACAGGGCGAACGTCGCGTCCCGGATCCAGCTGTACCGGTAGTCCCAGTTCCGCTCCCCGTGCGGCGTCTCCGGCAGCGAGGTAGTCGCCGCGGCGGCGATCGCCCCGGTGGGGGCGAACGTGAGGCCCTTCAGCGTCAGCGCGCTGCGGGTCAGGTAGCGGGCGCCAGCGATGGTCGGGGAACGAGCCGCGGGCCAGCCAGTGCTGCCAGTGGTGGGCCGTCCACAGCTGCCGGGCCGCCGCGTCCTCGTAGTCGGCCGGCGGCTTGCGGCTGCCCCAGGACAGCGCGCAGAACCGGGTCTCGCCCTCCTTGAGCCGGGTCCTGGCCCTGGCGCTCGGCCCCTCCAGCCCGATCCGGATGTCCGAGGTCAGGGTCAGCGTCAGGTCCGCGCCCGCCGGGGCGATCACCGCCTGGTGGTAGCCCTGCCCGGTGTGATCCCAGCGGCCGCGCTGGCGGCCGTAGTCGGCGGCGGGCTCGCAGTCCATGCTGAGCTGGACGGACCCGTTCATGCAGCGCACGGTGCGCAGCAGGATGTGCTCGGCGTCGTAGTCGGTCGGTGGCCGCCGGTGCGTGCTGCGGTCCCGGTGGTCGTGCCGCCATGGCCCCATCACCAGGCAGTCGCGCACCACCAGCCAGCCCTCGCCGCAGTCCCAGCTGGTCTCCAGGACCATGGTGCCGGGCAGGTAGCGCCGGTCGGCGGGGACCGACATGTCCTCCGGGCCGAACCGGAACCAGCCCGCGTCCCGGTCCAGCAGCGCCCCGAAGATGCTGGGGCAGTCCATCCGGGGCAGGGACATCCACTCCACCGCGCCGCTCGGCGCGACCAGCGCCGTGACCTCGCAGTCGGACAGGAACGCGTAGTCGGCGATCGGCGGATAGGGGGAGAAGTCGTCGTAGTCCTCGCCGAACTCCCGCCGCCCTGGCCCGTCGAACCCGAGCCCCAGCCCGAGCCCGGGGACGGAAAGCTGCCGGCCCCCATGAGATTGCCCTCCCAGCGCAGGCCGTCGCCGTGTGCGCCGCGCGTCTACCGCCACGCTAGTATCCCCGCCCCCGGCGTGGCCGGGCCGGGCCGCCGCCCCGGTGCCGCCGCCAGCCCCGGCAGCGCCGCCAGCCCCGGTGCCGCCCGCTTCACCCGCGGCCGTTCCATGCCCTGTCATCCGCTGTTCTCGCCTCCTTTACGCGCACGCTACCCGCGTCGCGGTTGATCTGGTGATATTCCGCCCCGAGAGCGCTCACATAGGACACCAGGGCAGTGCTCGCCCGCGGGGACGACTCCCCGAGCCCCCCGCAGCGCGCCGGGCCCTGCTCTCGCCTCCGCGTGACGTCACCCGTGGTGACTTCCCCCTGGAGGGGCGGGGAATGACAAATCTGGCGTCCGGGTTTCCGCAGGCAAGGACAGATGGGGACACTAGGTGCACCGTTTGCGGAAGGAAACACCATGGCAGACAGCGCAGGCACCCGCGTCAGTGACTCGCCGGCAGGATCAGAACTGCGTCCCCTCCAGATCGAGGCCAACGGGATCAACGTGATCACCGACGCGGAGCGCAAGGGCCGCCCGCGTGACCTGTTCTGGCCGTGGTTCGCGGCCAACGTCTCGGTGCTCGGCCTGAGCTACGGCTCCTTCGTGCTCGGCTTCGGCATCTCCTTCGGCCAGGCCCTGGTCGCCGGGCTGGTCGGCATCGTGGTGTCGTTCCTGCTCTGCGGGTTCATCGCGGTGGCCGGCAAGCGGGGCTCGGCCCCCACCATGGTGCTCGGCCGGGCCGCCTTCGGGGTGCGCGGCAACAAGCTCCCCTCGGTCATCTCCTGGCTGCTCACCGTCGGCTGGGAGACCGTGCTGATCATCCTGGCCACCCTGGCCACGGCCACCGTGTTCGACCGGCTGGGCTGGGGCGGCGGCACGGCTACCAAGGTCATCGCGCTGATCGTGGTGACCGCGCTGACCATCTTCGGCGGCGTCATGGGCTTCGACCTGATCATGCGGATGCAGTCGATCATCACCGTCGTGACCGGCGTGCTGACCATCGCGTTCATCGTCCTGGTCGCCGACAAGATCCACTGGCACACGGTCGCGGCCATCCACTCCGGCTCGCCGCAGAAGCTCATCGGGGCGCTGGTATTCATGATGACCGGCTTCGGCCTGGGCTGGGTCAACGCCGCCGCCGACTACTCCCGGTACCTGCCCCGGCGCTCCTCAGGCCGGGCGGTGGTCGGGTGGACCACCGTCGGCTCGTCGGTCGCGCCGATCGTGCTGCTGGTCTTCGGACTGCTGCTGGCCGGCTCGTCGGCCAAGCCTGAGCAGCGCCATCGGCGCCGACCCCATCGGCGCGCTGACCACCCTGCTGCCGACCTGGTTCCTGGTCCCGTTCGCCATCGTGGCCGTGCTCGGCCTGGTTGGCGGCTCGGTGCTGGATATCTACTCCTCGGGCCTGGCCCTGCTCACGCTCGGGCTGCGGATCCCGCGCTACGCCGCCGCCGCCGATCGATGGCGTGGTCATGATCCTGGGCACCATCTACGTCGTGTTCATCGCCAAGAACTTCCTCAACCAGTTCGAGGGCTTCCTGATCACCCTGGGCGTGCCCATCGCCGCCTGGTGCGGGGTCATGCTGGCCGACATCGCGCTGCGCCGCCGCGACTACTCCGAGGCCGACCTGTACAACCCGGCCGGCCGCTACGGCGACGTGCGGGTCATGCCGCTGTCCCTGATCGTGATCGGCACCGCGGTCGGCTGGGGCCTGGTGACCAACACCTACGCGGGCTGGCTCACCTGGCAGGGCTACCTGCTCGGCCCGCTGGGCCTGGGCGGCAAGGCCGGCGCCTGGGCCTTCGCCAACCTGGGCGTCCTGGTCGCCCTGGTGATCGGCTTCGCCGGCATGCTGGCCATCGGCCGCCCGGCGATCCGCGCCCAGGAGTCCCTGCCCACCGACGCCCGAGCCACGGTCCAGGCGTGACCCCCGGAATTCCCCCTAACAAGGGCCACCACCTGGCCGTCATCGACATGCAGCGGGTGTTCGCTGAACCCGACAGCCCGTGGCTGGCGGCGCGGTTCGCGGAGGTGGTGGACCCGGTCCGGCGGCTGGTAACGGCGTTCGGGGACCGGGTGACGTTCACCAGGTTCGTCGCCCCCGAGGTGCCCGTCGGGGCCTGGCAGCGCTACTACGAGCAGTGGCCGTTCGCGCTGCTGCCGCCCAGGCCCCGATCTACGACCTGGTCAGCGAGTTCACCCCGGCCCGGACGCTGGATACCACCACGTTCGGCAAGTGGGGTCCCGAGCTGGCCCAGGCCGTCGGCGACGGCGGGATGGTGCTGGCCGGGGTGTCCACCGACTGCTGCGTGCTGTCCACCGCGCTGGCCGCCGCCGACACCGGCGTTGGCGTCCAGGTGGTGGCCGACGCCTGCGCCGGGGTCAACGACCACACCCACCGCCAGGCCCTGGACATCATGCGGCTGTACAGCCCGCTGATCGAGGTGGTCACGCTGGCCGACATCCTCGGCCCGCCCGGCTCGTGACCAGCGGGGCCGGTCGGCCATCACGGGCCGCCGGGGCACGGGCTCTGGGGGCGCGGGCTCTGCGGGCGCGGGCTCTGGGGGCACGGGCTCTGGGGGCGCTGTACGGGCTGGCCATCGGCGACGCGCTGGGCATGCCGACCCAGTCGCTGCCCCGCGCCGCCATCGTCGCCCGCCACGGCCCGCTGGTCAGCGGCTTCGAGCCCGGTCCGGCCGGCCATCCGCTGGCCGCCGGGCTGCCCGCGGGCACGGTGACCGACGACACCGAGCAGGCCGTGCTGCTCGGCCGGCTGCTGGTGGAGGGCCTCGGCGAGGTCGACGCGGCCGAGCTGGCCCGGCGGCTGGTGGCCTGGGAGGACGAGATGCGGGCCCGCGGCTCGCTGGACCTGCTCGGGCCGTCCACCCGGCGGGCCATCGCCGCGCTGCTGGCCGGCGAGCCGCTGGCCGAGGCCGGGCGCCTGGGCACCACCAACGGCGCCGCCATGCGGATCACGCCCGTCGGCATCGCGGTCCCCGCGACCGACCTGGACCGCCTGGTCGACCACGTGGTGGCGGCCAGCCAGGTGACCCATCACACCGGGGTGGCCCTGGCCGGGGCCGCCGCGGTGGCCGCCGCGGTCAGCGCGGGCCTGGACGGAGCGAGCCCGGCCGAGGCCACCCGGCTGGCCAGCGCCGCCGCCGAGCGGGCCGCCCGGCGCGGGCACTGGGTCGCCGCCGCTGACGTCGCGGCCCGGCTGCGCTGGGCCGTCGGGCTGGCCCGCGGCCTGCGCACCGCCGACCTCATCGACGTGATCGACCGGCTGGTCGGGACCAGCCTGGCCACCCAGGAGTCGGTCCCGGCCGCCTTCGCCGTGCTGGCCGCCTGCCCCGCCGACCCCTGGCTGGCCTGCCGGATCGCGGCCTCGCTCGGCGGGGACACCGACACCATCGCCGCCATCACCGGGGCCATCGCCGGCGCCTGCCACGGCGCGGCCGCCTTCCCCGCCGCCGCCCGCCAGACCATCGACCAGGTCAACCGCCTCGACCTGGACGGGCTGGCCGTCGGCCTGCTGACCCTCCGTGCCCGCCACCAGGCGGACGGCGTTCCGTGACCGGTCCCGTGCGCCGGCTGCTGCACCTGGGCAACGTCGTGATCGACGTTGTGCTGACCGTCCCGGCGCTGCCCGAGCGCGGAGGCGACGTGCTGGCCAGCGCCACCACGGCCACCCCCGGGGGCGGGTTCAACGTCATGGCCGCCGCCGCGCGGCAGGGCCTGCCGGTGGCTTACGCGGGCGCCCGCGGCAGCGGGCCGTTCGCCGAGCTGGCCGCCGCGGCCCTGGCCGCCGAGGGCATCGAAGTCCTTCAGCCGCCCCGGCCCGGCCTGGACACCGGCGTGGTCATCAGCCTGGTCGACGCCGAGGGCGAGCGGACGTTCGTGACCGGCCCCGGCGCCGAGGCCCGCCTGACCGCCGGCGACCTGGCCCGGGTGCGCGCCGAGCCGGCCGACGCCGTCTACCTGTCCGGATACAGCCTGCTGCACGCCAGCAACCGGGCCGCCCTGCTCAGCTGGCTGGCCGGGCTGAACGAGGCCAGCCCCGTCTTCTTCGACCCCGGGCCGCTGGCGGCGCAGATCCCGCCGTCCGCCTGGGCCGCCGCGACGGGCCGGGCCGACTGGCTGAGCTGCAACGCCCGCGAGGCCGCCATCCTGACCGGTCACGAAGACGTCGCCAGCGCCGCCCGCGCCCTCGCCCGGCGGCCCACCATGATCGTGGGGGATCGGGGGCCACCGGCGACCCAGATCCCCCACGCTGATGAAGACCCTCGCCCGGTCGGCGGCGTCGTGGTCCGCACCGGGCCTGATGGCTGCCTGATCGTGCCGCCCGGTGCTGCCGAGCCCATCCACGTGCCCGGCTTCCCGGTCGACGCTGTCGACACCAACGGCGCCGGGGACACTCACACCGGCGTCTTCATCGCCGCCCTGGCTCACGGCGCAGATCCTCTGGAGGCCGCCCGCCGGGCCAACGCCGCCGGCGCCCTGTCCGTCACCCGCCCGGGCCCGGCCACCGCTCCGACGGCCGCCGAACTAGCCGAGTTCCTGGGTACCTGACTGTCCTAGCGGACGCCGTGCGGGCGGAACTGGACGCTGATCCGCGGTCCCACCGGCTTGGCCGTCTTGGGCACCGCGTGCTCCCAGGTGCGCTGGCAGCTCCCGCCCATCACGATCAGGTCGCCGTGGCCCAGCTCATGCCGGATCGCCGGGCCGCCGCCGCGCGGGCGCAGCGCCAGGGCCCGCGGCGTGCCCAGCGAGATGATCGCGACCATGGTGTCCTCGGTGCGACCCCGGCCGATGCGGTCACCGTGCCAGGCCACGCTGTCCCGGCCGTCCCGGTACAGGCACAGCCCCGCGCTCATGAACTCTTCGCCCAGCTCGGCCCGGTAGTGCTCGTTCAGCGCCCGCCGGGCCCGGTCGAGCACGGGGTCGGGCAGCGTCTCGTCCTCGTCGTAGAAGCACAGCAGCCGGGGTACGTCCACCATCCGGTCGTACATGTGCCGTCGCTCGCCGCGCCACGGGACCACGTCGGCGAGCCGCTCGAACAGCACATCAGCGCCGGTCAGCCAGCCTCGCCGCAGGTCGATCCACGCCCCGCGGCCGAGCACCGTGCGCTCCACCGACGCCCCCAGCGGCCCCACGTCCGGCTCGGTGCCCAGGTCCAGCAGCGAGCCCTGCCACGCCACACTCATGATTAATAGGATAACCAACCTTTTTCAAATCTGCGTTCTAGCTGATCACGGCGTGCTAGGAAAGCGGGATGACGACGGTCACCCCGCTGCGTTGCGGCCTGGTCGGCACCGGTCACTGGGCCCGGATCACCCACGCGCCCGCGCTGGCCTCCACCGAGGGCATCGAGTTCGCCGCCGTCTGGGGCCGTGACCCCGGCGCGGCCCGTGACCTGGCCGCCGCGCACGGCGCGACCGCGCACGCTGACCTGGATGAGTTCCTGGCCAGCGTGGACGCGGTCGCGTTCGCGGTGCCGCCGGACGTGCAGAGCCAGATCGCGGTGCGGGCCGCCCGGCTGGGCCGGCACCTGCTGCTGGAGAAGCCGATCGCGCTGACCGACGCCGAGGCCGACGCTCTCGTCGAGGCGGCCGAGGCGGCCGGGGTCGCCTCGGTGGTGTTCTTCACCTCGCGGTTCCAGGCCGACGTCCGGGACTGGCTGGCCGAGGTCACGGCGGCCCGCGGCTGGCTGGGCGGCCGGGCCATCTGGCCCGGCACCGCGCTGGAGGAGGGCAATCCGTTCAACACGCCCTGGCGGCGGCTCAAGGGCGGCCTGTGGGACCTCGGCCCGCATGTGGTCTCGATGTTCTGGGCCAGCCTCGGGCCGGTCGTCTCGGTCACCGCCGACCGCGGGCTGGCCGACATCAGCCACCTGATCCTGCACCACGCCAGCGGGGTGACCAGCACGGCCACCCTGACGCTGAGCGCGCCCGAGGCGGCGGGCGAGTTCGAGCTGGCGCTGTGGGGCGCGCCCGGCTGGTCCACCTCGCCCACCGAGACGCCCGAGCCGGTCATCGCGCTGCGGGTGGCCCTGACCGAGCTGGCCGCCAACGTCCGGTCCGGCCGCACCGAGCACCCGTGCGACGTGCGGTTCGGCCGGGATATCACCCGCGTGCTGACCGCCGCCGAGCGCCAGCTCGAATCCCGCCCGGCCTGAAGCGCTCCACCCCCAGGTGGACCCGGCCCGCCAGGCTGTCCACCCGGACGCCGATCCCCGGAACCGGGCCGCGCGTTTACTGTTAGCGACATGCATGACGTGCCGTCGGGCGTGCCGGGCGGGCTGCGCTGGATCGCCCTGCCCGCCTCGGTGGCGGCCATCGTGGTCACCGTCGTCGGGGTGGCCACGAGCCTGCCCGGCCAGACCACCGGCGTCATCGCCGCCGCCGCGGTGGCCCTGGCCGTGGGCGCGGCGGCCACCGCCTACGTGAACCTGACCGGCTCGGACTCGCTGGTTCTGGATCTGGCCGCGCTGATGGCGGTGGGCTTCGCCGGCGTGGTGCTGGCCGGCCTGCTGCCGGAGACGCCCGGCTTCGTGCTGGTCTACCTGGCCCTGGCCGGCATCGCCATGCGTGCGCCGCCGAGCCCGGCCATCGTCCTCGGGCTGACCGTGCTGGCCGTGCTCAACCTGGCCTACCTGCTGTCGGGCCGGGAGGTGACCACCGGGGCCAACGTGGCCGGCCTGGTCAGCCAGGACATCGGGGCGGCGTTCGTGTTCGCGGTGGGCGCGTTCACCCGGTCGGCCCGCATCGCGCGGGACGAGGCCACCGCGGCCCGGGCCAGGGCCGAGGACCTGCTGCGCCAGCTCCAGGCCTCGCAGGCGGCCCAGGCCGAGGCGGTGGCGCTCACCGAGCGAGCCCGGCTGGCTCGCGAGATTCATGACATCCTGGCCCACGCGCTGTCCGGGCTGGTGCTATCCCTGGACACCA
Organism: uncultured Actinomycetota bacterium; assembly: GCA_963730265.1. GTDB lineage: Bacteria > Actinomycetota > Actinomycetes > Streptosporangiales > Streptosporangiaceae > DASUBV01. Next base: position 80,541 of record CAVSRG010000008.1, on the reverse strand, counting down.
TGGAGCTGCTCGGGCGCCAGGCCGACGCCGGCCCGGCCACCATGGACCGGATGATGGAGCAGGTCAGCCGGGCCCAGCGGATCGCCAGGGACGGGCTGGCCGACACCCGGCGGGCCATCTCGGCGCTGCGCGGGGACGAGCTGCCGGGGCCCGCGCTGCTGGACCGCCTGGTCGGGGACGCGGCCGCGGCCAGCGGGCTGGCGGCCACGCTGAGCGTGACCGGCCCGCAGCGGCCGCTGCCGCCCGAGGTGGGACTGGCCCTGTACCGGACGGCCCAGGAGGCGCTGACCAACACGGCCAAGTACGCGGGCCAGGGCGCCCGCGCGGAGCTGCGGCTGGGCTACGCCGACGATGCGGTGGAGCTGGTCATCGAGGACGGCCGGCGAGACGACCCGTCGCCGCCGGTGACCGGGCTGACGTTCGGCGGGTACGGGCTGACCGGCATGCGGGAGCGGGCCGAGCTGCTGGGCGGCAGCCTGACCGCGGGGCCGACCGACGCAGGATTCTGCGTGCGGCTGTGGCTGCCGACCCGGGCCTGGTCTTCGGTGCCGGCGGAGGCATCGCCCGACGGCCCCGTGCCGAGCGGCCCGGGCGGCCGAGGGCCTGTTACGGAGGGATATGCAGAAAACGGGACGCCCTCATGACGGCGGCGGGCGCGGCCAGCCCGGCGGGCGGCTCGCCGTCGGTTGAGGCGCCGGTCCGGGTGCTGGTCGCCGACGACCAGAAGATCGTCCGTGAGGGGCTCGTGACGCTGATGGGGCTGCTGCCGGGCATCGAGGTGGTCGGTGCGGCCATCGACGGCGACGACGCGGTGCGGCAGGCGGCGGCGCTGCGCCCGGACGTGGTGCTGATGGACCTGAACATGCCGCGCTGCAACGGCGTCGAGGCGACCAGGCGGCTGCGCGAGGAGCAGCCGGCCACCCGGGTGGTCGTGCTGACCACGTACTCCGACGACGCCTGGGTGTTCTCGGCGCTGCAGGCCGGGGCCCGCGGCTTCCTGACCAAGGACGCCGGGGCGGACGAGATCCGCCGGGCGGTGCTCACGGTGGCCGCGGGTCAGGCCCAGCTTGACCCGTCGGTGCAGCGGCGGCTGCTGGACGCGTTCGGGAGCGGGCAGCAGTTCGCGGTGGCCGAGGCCGCCGGGGCGGAGCCGGCCGGGCGGTCCGACCAGCTGCCGGACGAGCTGACGCCGCGCGAGGCTGAGGTGCTGGCCCAGATCGCGGCCGGGCTGTCCAACACCGAGATCGCGGCGGCGCTGTTCGTGTCCGAGGCGACGGTGAAGACGCACATCAACCACATCTTCACCAAGACCGGCCTGCGCGACCGCGCGCAGCTCGTCGGGTACGCGTTCCGGCACGGGCTGGCCACGCCCGGCTGACTCCTCGACCCGCGGGCCGAGCCGGGCCGCGCGGCTCCACCCGGGGGTGGAGCCGGGCCGCGCGCGAAGCTCAACTCCCGGGCCGATGGCCCGGCGGCCGCCCCGGCCTAGCGTTCATGGTGCTGGTCCTGAATGTGCTGGACCGATAAGGGGACCATCGACCAACGGAGGAAGACCGTGAACGCCACGGGGTACATCATCAACGCGATACTCGTCCTGCTGGTGCTGCGCCAGATCCGGGAGAAGCCGGCTGGACCTGATCAGCCTCGTGCTGCCGGTCGTGCTCGTCGCCGGAGCGGCCGCCTACTACCTGCGATCCGTCCCGACAGCCGGCAACGACGTCACCCTCGACCTGACGCTGGCCGCGGCCGGCGCGGTGCTGGGCATCGGCTGCGGGCTGGCCACGCGCATGCGGCGCGGCCGCGACGGGGTGGCCCTGGCCCGGGCCGGCTGGCTGGCCGCGGTGCTGTGGGTGGTCGGCATTGGCGCCCGGATGGTCTTCGCTTACTCCTCGGACCACGGCGCGGGCCCGGCCATCGGCCGGTTCTCGGCCGCGCACAGCATCACCAGCGGGCAGGCCTGGGTGGCCGCCCTGGTCATCATGGCCCTGGTCGAGGTCACGGCTCGGCTGGCCACCATGCGGCTGCGCGCCCGCTGGCTGCCCGCGGCCAGCGGCGAGCTGGCCCTCACGCCCGGCGCCTGAGCCGGACCGCGCAGGAAAGGGAAACGTCATGGACACGACCTCGCGGGCCCGCCGGGCCTACGCCGCCGGGGACCTCCGGGTGTCCGACGCCGACCGTGACCGGGCCCTGGCCGAGCTGAGCGAGCACTTCCAGGCCGCCGGCTGACCGCCGACGAGCTTGAGGATCGCACCGGCCGGGCCCTGCGCGCCCGGACCGGCAACGACCTGGCCGTCCTGCTGGCCGACCTGCCCGCGGCGCAGGTGGTGACTACCGCGGCCCCGGCTCGGCGCTCGGGTCGGCATCTCGGCCCGGTGGCCTGGATCTGCGTGGCGGCGTGCGTGGCGGCCGTGGCCACGGTGGCCGGGGCGCTCGGGTCGGGCCACCACGTGCACATCGTGCTGGTCCCGTGGTGGCTGATCCTGGTGGCGCTGTTCGTGCTGCGCCGCCGGCATCGGCACCGGGATCGCGACGAGATGCCGACCGCTGAGATCAACGCCGCCGGCCCGCCAGGCCGCGACGAGCGGCCGTGAGGGGTGACGGGTGCTGGACCGTGAGCCGCTGACCGTGAGCCGCTGAGCTTGGTGCGAGGTCAGCGGCTGGCCCAGTAGTCGGGCGAGCTCTTGCTGGCGGCCAGGCTCTCGGCCGTCTCGAAGCCCGGCGCCATCGAGGCCGCGGTGCCCGGCATGACCTCGTGGTGCTCGATGTTCAGCAGGCGCAGCCAGCTCTGCTGGCCGAAGGTCAGCGCGATGAAGCAGCCCAGCTCGACCAGCTCGGGCTCGGTGAAGTGCTGGTGCAGGCGCTCCCACAGGGCGTCGCTGTCGGGCAGCTTCCAGGCGATGGCCTCGGCGTAGGCCAGCGCGGCCTTCTCCCGCTCGTCGAACCGCTCCGACTTCTCGAAGTTCAGCAGGTCGTCGTACTTGGCCTCGGTGAAGCCCTGCGCGGCGGCCTTCTCCGAGCGCTGGTTGCCGCAGTACTCGCAGTTGACCGACCGCGAGATGTAGACCCGGCACAGCTCCTTGATGCCGTGGTCGCAGACGCCGTCGCGGAAGATGTCCCGCCATGAGTTCGCGAACGCCCAGAAGGCGGCGGGCACGTGGGCCCGGATCGCCGAGCTCTCCGGCCGCGGTGTGCCCTCCCGGCGGCAGCGGTCCATCTCCGCCTGCATCTGCTCGTCCATCTGCTCCAGGGGCACGTAGCTGATCCGCTGGCCGATTCCCATCTAGACCTCCTCGGCGCCGCCGTCCGTCGCGCGGCTCCTACAAGTGTGTCGCAGTTGCGTATTGAACAAGGCGGCGGCCCGCCCAGCAGTGGCGCGCGGGGCGGTCTGGATGGCACAGTGCGACATAGGCGCTGGGTCGTGAAAGCCGGAGGTTGGCGCATGCGCGTACTGGTGGTCCGTCACCATGACATCGACGAAGCCGGGTTCATCGAGGCCGCGTTCGTGGCCCGGGGAGCCGAGATAACCGTGCACCTGGTGCCGGACGACGGTCCGCTGCCCCCGCTGGACGGCGTGGACCACATCGTGCTGCTGGGCGCGGTGTGGTCGGTCTACGACGAGGCCACCATCGGCCACTGGATCGGCGCCGAGCTGGACTGGCTGCGCGAGGCCGACCGGGCCGACGTGCCGGTGCTGGGGATCTGCTTTGGCGCCCAGGCGCTGTCGGCGGCGATGGGCGGCCAGGTCGTGCCGGTCGGGTTCACCGAGGTCGGCTGGACCATGGTCGAGACCCTGGACCCCGACATGATCGAGCCCGGCCCGTGGCTGGAGTTCCATAACGACCGCTGCCTGCCGCCCGCCCACGCGCGGCTGCTGGCCCGCAACGACGTCTGCGTCCAGGCCTTCAGCATCGGCCGCCACCTGGCCGTCCAGTTCCACCCTGAGGTCGACGGCGAGCAGCTCAAGCGCTGGCTGGATTCCCAGGCGCGGGCGGTGGCCGAGGAAGCCGGCCAGGACCCGGACGAGCTGATCGCCCTGACCATCGAGCACGAGCCCGCCGCCGCCCGGCGAGCCGACCGGCTCGTGGCCGCGGCGCTCCGCCTGGCCCGGGAAACCCCGGCCGGCTTCCTCGGCAGTGAGCTGACACCGCAGTCCCGCTGCGGGCTTCCGGTTCCACGACGGGACCACGGCGTCGGCGGTTGCTCCCAGAACCTGACGAGGAGAGGGGCACGAGGGGCGTGCCCCGTCAGGTCCTGGGCGGCCAGGGCTGGAATCTGCCAGACCAGCACCGGCCGTGGTTCCTACTTTCGTGCGGGCCGGAATTGTCAGGGACGACATTGGCCCCAGATGAGACAACATGAGACAACGCCAGCGCTCACGTCCAGGTCAGCGTGCCTGCTGGCACCGTGATGGTCGCTTAGCTTCCCGGTGCTCGGGTCTGGTGTGCGGGTCGCCGCGTGCTCAGCGGTGCAGCGCAGCCCGGACGGCGGCCGCGGCCCGGGTCGTCGCGCCCCCCTGGCCGGTGTCCACCTCGATCAGGGCCGCGCCCAGGCGCAGCGGCGCGACGGTCCGGGCCAGCTCGAAGGCCCGGTCGGCCACGGCCGGGTTCATCACGTCGCGGTGAATGGGGTGACGGCTGACCCCGTGCCGGTCGTGCATCCGGCGTGCGGCCAGCTCCGGCGGGCAGCGGCAGAACACCTCCACGGCCCCGGCGAAGGCGGCCAGGGCCAGCTCCCGGCGCGCTCCGCGCCACCAGCCTTCGGCGACGGAGTCGGGGAACTGCGCGGTCAGCCGGAAGATGACCCCGGCCGCCGCGTCGCCCAGCCGGTCCGACCAGTGCTCGTCGCCCAGGCCGAGGACGTCGGCCAGGGTCTCCTTGACCGGGTCGAGCGACAGCAGCGGCCAGCGCAGGTCGGCGGCCAGGGCCGCGGCGATGGTGGACTTGCCGGTGCCGGGCGCGCCCGACACCACGATCAGCGTCACGAAACCCAGTCTGACCCGGCCGCCGCCGCCGTGGCGGTGCGGTTCATGACCCCGCCAGGGCCCGGGCCGCCATGATCACGACCGGGCGCCCTGGGGGGAGGAGGCTGTCGCCGACTGCCGGGCGTGAGCTTCGCCCGCAGGCCTGGCTGGCCGGCTGGGACTGCGTAGCCCCGAGCCTCGCTGGTCACCGCAGCCCGTGCCGTCGCAGGGTGCCTGACTTATCTCGATTGCCACAGATCAGGTCAACCCAGATCCTGCTTTCTGGTCGCACCGGAATACCCAGCACCATGATCACGGCAATCGGTCAGTGAATATCGCTGACGATCGTCCGTGATCACAGCTGTCTCGATGATCATTGATGCCCAAGGGAGCGGCGCGGTCGTGTAAGCGTTGAAGTGCATAAGACCATTACGGGACAGTGGCCTGGTGGACCCGAAGACCGGACCGAGCGCGCAGGCGGCTGAAGCGCATGCTGCGGAGGCCCGACCGGGCCCGGTACGACGGGGCTTGGCGCGATGGGGCTTGGCCCGACGGGGCGGTGCGCGACCGGGAGGGGCGGCCTCGGGCGGGGCGGGCTCGGGCGGGGCGGGCTCGGGGACGGCCAGCGGGCTGATCGCCGTGACGCTGTGGGGCCTGGCGCCCGTGGCGACCAGGGCCCTGGTCCTCCAGCTCGCGCCGCTGCCGCTGCTCGTGCTCCGGGTCGCGGTCGCCGGCCTGATCCTGCTCCCGGTGGCCATTCCGGCGCTGCGCCGGCTCGACCGGGCTCATGTGCCCCGGCTGATCGCCGCCGGCCTGCTCGGCATGGTCGGCTACAACCTGCCCGTCACCGTGGGCCTGCAGTGGCTGCCCGCTTCCACCGCCGCGCTGATCCTGGCCACCGAGCCGATCTGGATCCTGGTCCTGAGCCGGGTGTTCCTGGCCGAGCCGGTGCCGCGCTGGTCCTGGGCCGGGGCCGCCGTGGCGGTGGCCGGCGTCGCGGTGCTGGCCGGGCCGGAGGCGTTCGCGGCTGGGTCCAGCGGCCGGGTCCTCGCGGGGGCCGGGCTGGTGCTGCTGGGCACAGCCCTGTTCGGGGCCTACACGATCGTGCTGCGGCCGCTGGCCGAACGCTACGGCGCGGTCCCGGCCGCGGCGGCCTCCACCGTCGCCGGCGCCGTGCCCTACGCCCTGTTCGCAGGCACGTTGGCCTCGGCTCCGCTGGCCGGCCTGCACCCGGCGGCCTGGGGCGAGCTCGCGTTCCTGGCCGTGGGCAGCACGGTCGCGGGCCTGCTGCTGTGGAGCGTCGCGGTGACCAGGGCCGGCGCCACCCGCGCCGGGCTGCTGCTCTACCTGGAGCCGCTGGTGGGCGTGGCCGGCGCGGCGATACTGCTGGGCGAGGGGCTGTCGCCGGCCACCCTGGCCGGCGGCTTGCTGATCATGCTCGGTGTCGGCGCGGCTTGGTTCTCCCGCCGGTAGAACGTCAGACCCAGGTCGTAGCGTGAGGGGGTGGGCACGGACCGGCTGACCTGGGAGGGACCGCGATGACGTCAGATGAGACGACGATGACCGGCGAGCGAGCGGACCTGGCCCGGGCCCTGGCCAAGCAGCGGCATTTCCTGCGCTACACCGTTCGCGGCCTGACCGATGAGCAGGCCGCGCAGCGCACCACGGCCAGCGAGCTGTGCCTGGGCGGCCTGATCAAGCACGTGGCCATGACCGAGCGGCAGTGGACCCGGTTCATCGTCGAGGGCCCGTCGGCCATGAGCGGCGGCTGGGAGTCTGAGGCGGGCGTGGCCACGTGGCTGGACGGCTTCCGCATGATGCCGGGGGAGACGCTGGACGGCCTGCTGGCGCAGTACGCCGAGGTCGCCGGCCAGACCGACGAGCTGCTGGCGACGCTGCCCGACCTGGAGGTGGCCCATCCGCTGCCCGAGGCGCCCTGGTTCGAGGCCGGGGCGACCTGGTCGGCTCGCCAGGCGCTCCTTCACATCCTCACCGAGACCAGCCAGCACGCCGGGCACGCCGACATCATCCGCGAGTCCCTGGACGGCGCCAAGTCGATGGGCTGACCTCTCGCCGCCGGGCGCTGAGCCTAGCCCGGCGGCGCGGGGGTATTGACCGGGTGTGACCGGCACGGGGAATCGGGGGCAGTCGGGCGGCCGTGGACGGCCGGGCAGCCGGGCTCAGCCGGGCGGCCCAGAGCAGCCCGCCGGCGGAGGGCAGGCCGCCGGCGGAGGGCAGGCCGGCAGTCGGCGTCGGCGGAGCCCGGCCGCGGAGCGCGGGCTGCCCGAGGACCTGCGGCCGATGCTGGCCACGGCCGGGCGGCTGCCGTTCGAAGATGCCGGCTGGGCGTACGAGATGAAGTGGGACGGCATCCGGGCCATCGGCCACATCGAGGGCGGCCGGCTCCGGCTGGTGTCACGAACCGGGCGGGACATCACCTCGACCTACCCCGAGCTGGCCGGACTGGCCGAGGCGGTGGAGCAGGCCGGGGCGACCAGCGCGGTGCTCGACGGGGAGATCGTCGCCTTCGGCGACCAGGCCTGGCCCAGCTTCGAGGCCATCCAGCAGCGGATGAACCTCACCGCCGCCGCCGACGTCCGGCTCGTGGCCGGCCAGGTACCGGTTACCTACCTGGCCTTCGACCTGCTGGCCCTGAACGGGCACCCGCTGCTGGACCTGTCCTACGGCGAGCGCCGCGGGCTGCTGGACGAGCTGGACCTGAACGGCCGGCACTGGCAGACGCCGCCGTCCTTCGCCGGCGAAGCCGGGGCGGACGTGCTGGCCATGTCCAAGCAGCAGCACATGGAGGGCGTGGTAGCCAAGCGGCTGGCCTCCCGCTACGAGCCGGGGCGGCGGACGGCGAGCTGGATCAAGGTGAAGAACATCCGCCGCCAGGAGGCAGTGGTCGGCGGCTGGCAGCCGGGCGAGCGCGGCCGGTCGGGTCAGATCGGCTCGCTGCTGGTCGGCGTCCAGACCGCGGACGGGCTGGCCTACGCCGGCCATGTCGGGACGGGCTTCACCCAGCAGACGCTGCGGCTGCTGGCCGGGCTGTTGGCCCCGCTGCGCCGGGCCACCCCGCCGTTCGCGACCGAGGTGCCGCCCGACCACGCGCGGTCGGCGGTGTGGGTGGAGCCGCGGCTGGTGGTGGAGGTGGCGTTCACCGAGTGGACCAGCGCCGGCCGGCTGCGCGCGCCCGCCTACAAGGGCCTGCGCGACGACCGGGACCCGGCCGAGGTAGTCCGCGAGGATTTAAGCTCCGCAGGCCCGGATGAGGCGGACACCGACGACGAAGACCCAGGTGACGACCTTAATGCTGAGGACTGACATCAAGGGCGCGCGACCGGGTCCGGCGCCGGGCCACGCCGGGCCCACTGGCCCTGACCGGGGCTCACGGTGACCTGGCCGTCGGCCAGCACCGGCTGGCCGCGGCGGATGACGAACCGGGGCCAGCCCCGCACCGTCCACCCGTCGTAGACGGAGTAGCCGGCCCGCGAGGCCATCCGGGCCCCGTCGATGACCCGCTGCTCATCCGGGTCCCACAGCCCGAGGTCGGCATCGGCGCCGACCGCGATGGTGCCCTTGCGCGGGTGCAGGCCGAACAGCCGGGCGGCGCGGGCCGAGGTCAGCTCCACGAACTGGTCCAGCGTGATGCGCCCGGTCACGACGCCCTCGGAGAACAGCATGGGCATCAGCGTCTCCAGGTCGGCCACGCCCTGGCGGGCGGTCACCACGTCCAGCGCGGGATCGAGCTTGTGCTCGAGGGTCCACGGCGCGTGATCACTGCACAGCGTGTCGACGTCGCCGGCGGCCAGGCCCCGCCACAGGCCATCCCGGTCGGCCTGCTCGCGCAGGGGCGGGGCGCCGACGTACTTGGCCGCGTCGGGCTCGGTGAACCGGGACCGGGTCAGGTGCAGGTACAACGGCCTGGTCTCGACGTAGACGGGCAGGCCGGAGACGCGGGCCTGGCGGCAGCGCTCCAGGGCGGCGGCGCTGGACAGGTGCACGATGTAGACGGCCGAGCCGGTGTCGGCGGCCAGGCCGATGGCCGCGTCGACCGCCGCGACCTCCGCGTCGACGGTCCGCGCGTCGGGGAAGAACTGGATCGCGCCGCGGCCGGACTCGATCAGCTCGCGGCCGGTCCGCTCCAGCATCCCGGCGTCCTCGCAGTGCACCAGGGTGATCGACCCGGCCCGGCCGGCGGCGGCGATGACCTCGGCCAGGCCGGGGGTGCCCGCCGCGAAGGCGGGGTTGGACAGGAACACCTTGACGCTGGTGTGCCCGTCCGCGGCGAGGGCGGCCACCTCGGCCCGCTCGGCGTCGCCCAGGCCGGTGAGCACGGGGTGCAGGAACCAGTCGACGGCGGCCTCGGCGCTGCGCGCCGGCCATTTCCCTGGCCATGGCCGTGGTCATGGACTCGCCGGGCATGGCGAACGTCATGTTGCCGATGGTCGTGATGCCGCCGCCGATGGCGGCCAGCGAGCCGGTCCAGAAGTCGTCGACCCAGGCCGGCTCGCCGGGGTACTCGGCGGCCACCAGCGGCGGCCACCTCGGCGCACACCAGGTGCACGTGCGCGTCGATGCCGCCGGGAAGCACCAGCAGGCCGCCGGCGTCGATCTCGCCCTGCCCGGTCATGGCCCCGCCGAGCTGGGCGATCCGGCCGCCGGCGATGCCGACGTCGGCCTGCTCGCGGTGACCGGGCGTCACGATGGTGCCATTGCGGACAACAAGGTCATAGGTGGGCTGCGTCACCCTGGCATCCTGACACGTCGGCGGGCCACGGTCCGGGCGGGGCCGAGCGGTGTTGGCGATGGGTGTTTTCGGCTTGTGTTTGCGGGGTGGCCTGGCGGGGCAGCAGACGGCCTGGCTCTACCGTGGGATCCTGGCTAACCGCGTCGCGCGAGAAAGGACGGACAGCCGACCTTGCCCGACCAGACATCAGACCAGACTCCAGATCCGGCCTGGCCAGGAGTGAGTCATCCGCTGGGCGCGACCTATGACGGGGTCGGCACCAACTTCGCCGTGTTCTCCGAGGTGGCCGAGCAGGTCGAGCTGTGCCTGTTCGACGAGGACGGGCGCCGAGAGCCGGGTTCCGCTGCGCGAGGTCGACGGGTTCGTCTGGCATGGCTACCTGCCCAGCGTCGGCCCCGGCCAGCGCTACGGGTACCGGGTGCACGGCCCGTACGACCCGTCCGCCGGGCAGCGCTGCGACCCGGCCAAGCTGCTGCTCGACCCGTACGCCAAGGCGGTCGAGGGCAGTGTGAGCTGGGACCCGGCCGTCTTCTCCTACCAGTTCCAGGACCCCAGCCTGCGCAACACAGGCCGACTCGGCGCCGCACGTGCCGCGCTCGGTGGTGATCAACCCGTACTTCGACTGGGGCGGCGACCGCGCCGCCGCGCACGCAGTACCACGACAGCGTGATCTACGAGGCGCACGTGAAGGGCCTGACCACGCTGCACCCGGAGGTCCCGGAGGAGGAGCGCGGCACCTACCTGGGCCTGGCCCACCCGGCGATCATCGAGCACCTGCAGCCGCTCGGCGTCACGGCCATCGAGCTGATGCCGGTGCACCAGTTCGTCAGCGACAGCGGGCTGGCGCGAGCGCGGCCTGTCCAACTACTGGGGCTACAACACCATCGGGTTCTTCGCCCCGCACAACGCCTACGCGGCGTCGGGCCAGCGCGGCCAGCAGGTGCAGGAGTTCAAGGCCATGGTCCGGGCCCTGCACGAGGCCGACATCGAGGTCATCCTCGACGTGGTCTACAACCACACCGCCGAGGGCAACCAGCTGGGCCCGACGCTGTCGTTCCGGGGCCTCGACAACGCCGCCTACTACCGGCTGGTCGACGACGACCCGCAGTACTACATGGACACCACCGGCACCGGCAACAGCCTGCTCATGCGCAACCCGCAGGTGCTCCAGCTGATCATGGACTCGCTGCGCTACTGGGTCATCGAGATGCACGTGGACGGCTTCCGGTTCGACCTGGCCGCCGCGCTGGCCCGGCAGTTCCACGAGGTCGACCGGCTGTCCTCGTTCTTCGACGTGGTCCAGCAGGACCCGGTCGTGTCCCAGGTCAAGCTCATCGCCGAGCCGTGGGACGTCGGCGACGGCGGCTACCAGGTCGGCAACTTCCCGCCGCTGTGGACCGAGTGGAACGGCAAGTACCGCGACACGGTCCGCGACCTCTGGCGCGGCCAGCCGGCGACGCTGCCCGAGTTCGCCTCCCGGCTGACCGGCTCCAGCGACCTGTACCAGAGCGACGGCCGCAGCCCGGTCGCGTCGATCAACTTCGTCACCGCCCACGACGGGTTCACCCTGGCCGACCTGGTGTCCTACGACCACAAGCACAACGAGGCCAACGGCGAGGACAACCGCGACGGCACCGACGACAACCGGTCCTGGAACTGCGGCGCCGAGGGTCCCGACCGACGACCCGGGCATCGACGCGCTGCGCGGCCCGCCAGCAGCGCAACTTCCTGGCCACCCTGCTGCTGTCCCAGGGCGTGCCCGATGCTGCTGGCCGGCGACGAGCTGGGCCGCACCCAGCGGGGCAACAACAACGCCTACTGCCAGGACAACGAGATCTCCTGGGCTGGCCTGGCCGGAGCCGTCGGACGCCGAACGAGCCGCTGCTGGCCTACACCCGGCGCTGATCAGCCTGCGGCCGAGCCACCCGGTGTTCCGGCGGCGGCGGTTCTTCCAGGGCGAGCCGGTCTCCGGGGCTGCACGGACCAGGTCGGCGACATCGCCTGGTTCACCCCCGGCGGCGAGGAGATGACCGACGAGGACTGGATCGGCGGGCTTCGCCAAGTCGCTGACCGTGTTCCTGAACGGCGACGGCATCAGCGAGCCCGACCCGCGCGGCGCAGCCGGTCAGCGACGACTCGTTCCTGCTGCTGTTCAACGCCAGCGAGAACGACCTCAAGTTCGCCATCCCGCCGGCCCGCTACGGCGAGCAGTGGACCGCGCGATGCTCGACACCGCGGCCGGCCAGGCCGGCCGAGGCGGACGCGGCCCCGGCCGAGGCGACCGCACGGCCCGGCGACACGATCGAGGTGTGCAGCCGCTCGCTCCAGGTCGCTGCGCCAGCGTGCGTGGCTGACCGGCCCGGCGCGACCTACCGGCTGCAGCTGCACGCGCGAGTTCGGGTTCGCGGCACGCCGCCGCCGTCGCGGGCTACCTGGCCGCCCTGGGCGTCACCCACGTGTACCTGTCGCCGATCCTGCAGGCCGCGCCCGGCTCGATGCACGGCTACGACGTGGTCGACCACTCGCGGGTCAGCGACTGAGCTGGGCGGCGAGGACGGGTTCCGGGCCATGGTCGGCGCGCTCGCGCCGCCACGGCCTGGGCATCGTCGTGGACGTGGTGCCCAACCACATGGGCATCGGCGCGCCGGAGTCGCTCAACCGCCAGTTCTGGTCGGTGCTGGCCGAGGGGGCGGAGCTCGCCGTACGCGCACTGGTTCGACATCGACTGGGCCGCCCGCGGCGGACGGCTGCTGCTGCCGATCCTGGGCGGCCCGCTCGCCGACTGCGCCGCCGACCTCATCGTTGACGCGGGCCGGACGGCGAGCCGGTGCTGCGGTACTTCGAGCACGTGCTGCCGCTGGCGCCGGGCACCGCTGACCTGCCGCTGGCCGACCTGCTCGCCGCCCAGCACTACGAGCTGGCCGACTGGCGCCCGGCCGCCGCCGAGCTCAACTGGCGGCGGTTCTTCGACGTCACCACGCTGATCGGGGTCCAGGTCCAGGACGCCGGACGTCTTCGCCGCCACCCACGACGTGCTGCTCGCGCCTGGCGCACGAGGGGCTCATCGACGGCCTGCGCATCGACCACCCGGACGGGCTGGCCGACCCCCGCGGCTACCTGCGGCGGCTGGCCGAGGCGACCGGCGGCGGCTGGGTTGTTACCGAGAAGATCCTGACCGGCGACGAGCAGCTGCCCGCCGACTGGGACTGCGCGGGCACGACCGGCTACGACGCGCTGGGCCGGATCGGCGGGGCTGTTCACCGACCCCGCCGGGGCGGGCCCGCTGACCGCCGAGTACGTCCGGCTTCACGGGCGGCCCGGCCGAGTTCGGGCCGGTGTCCGCGGCGGCCAAGCGGGAGATCGCCTACGGCTCCCTGGCCGCGGAGATCAGCCGCCTGGCCCGGGTCGCGGCCCGGACCGGCGACCGGCGCTGACCGGGGCCAGCGCGGACGACCTGCGCGCGGTGCTGGCCGAGCTGGTCTGCGCCATCGGTGTCTACCGGGCCTACGTGGTGCCCGGCGAGCCGCCGCCGGCCGCGTCGGCGGCGCTGCTGACGGCCGCCGCCGGCCGGGTCGCGCGCGCGCTGCCCGCCCGGCTGCATCCGGCGCTCGACGCGCTGCGCGCCGTGCTGCTCGAGCCGGGCACCGAGGTCGCGGCCCGGGCCGAGCTGGCCGTCCGGTTCCAGCAGACCTGCGGCCCGGTCATGGCCAAGGGCGTGGAGGACACCGCGTTCTACCGCTGGTCGCGGCTGACCGCGCAGAACGAGGTCGGCGGCGAGCCCGGCCGGCTGGCCGTCAGCCCGGCCGGCTTCCACGCGTTCGCGGCCCGGCTGGCCGCGCGACTGGCCGGCCACCATGACCACGCTGTCCACCCACGACACCAAGCGCGGCGAGGACGTCCGCGCCCGGCTGGCCGTGCTGGCCGAGCGCCCGGCCGAGTGGGCCGCCGCGGTGGCGGCCTGGCACGAGCGCGCCCGTGGCGCCGGGGGCCGCGGCCCGAGCCGGACACCGAGTACCTGATGTGGCAGACGCTGGCCGGCGCGTGGCCGATCGAGCCCGGACCGGCTGACCGAGTACCTGTCCAAGGCCATGCGCGAGGCCAAGACGCGCACCTCCTGGACCGACCAGGACACCGCCTACGAGGACGCCGTGGCCGGGCTGGCCCGCGCCGTGCTCGCCGACGCCGGGCTGCGCCGGCTCAGATCGCCGGCTTCGTCGCCCGCATCGAGCCCGACGCGCGGGTCAACTCGCTCGGCGCCAAGCTCGTCCAGCTCACCATGCCCGGGCGTCCCGGACCTCTACCAGGGCTGCGAGCTGGGCAGCTTCTCGCTCGTCGACCCCGACAACCGCCGGCCGGTCGACTTCGCCCGCCGCCGCGGCCATGCTGGCCGCGCTGGACGACGCGGGCTCGGGCGCCGCGGTCGGTGTGGGCGGCTCGGGCGAGGCCGGGCTGGACGCCGGCACAAGCTGCTGGTCACCTCGCGGGCGCTGCGGCTGCGCCGCGATCACCCGGACTGGTTCGCCGGGACGTACGAGCCGCTGGCTGCCAGCGGCCCGGCCGCCGGGCATGCGCTCGCGTTCGCCCGGGGCGGCGCGGCGGTCACCGTCGCCACCCGGCTGCCGGCCGGCCTGCGCGACCGCGGCGGCTGGGCCGACGCACCGTACTGCCCATGCCCGCGGTCGCGGCGGGCTCAGCCGGGTGGCGGGACGCGCTGACCGGAATCGTCCATCCGGGCCCGCGGCTTTCGCTGCAGCAGCTGACCCGCCAGCTGCCGGTCGCCCTGCTCATCCCGGCCTGAGGTGGGGTGACCGGGGAGGCAGCCAGGCGTTCTCAGCCGGGGATCAGCCCGTCATCCCCGCCCGGTAGGGGCGGAAGAACTCGCGCAGTTCCTGCCGCGTAGAGCTCGGGCTCCTCGAACGGTGCGAAGTGCCCGCCGCGCGGCGGCTCGGTTACCCGCACGACGTTCGCCGTGCGCTCGAGCCACGCCCGCGGCGGCCGGACGATGTCGCCGGGGAAGAGCGAGAAGCCGGACGGGACCTCGACCCGGCGGGCGTGCTGGGCGGGCGGGATCGCCGCGTTCGCGTGGTACATGCGCATCGACGAGCCGATCGTCGCGGTGAGCCAGTAGAGCGTGACGTTGGTGAGGATCTCGTCCCTGGTGAAGCTGCGCTCCACGTCGCCGTCGCAGTCGCTCCACGTCCGGAGCTTCTCGACGATCCACGCGGCCAGCCCGGCCGGCGAGTCGGTGAGCCCGAACGCGGCGGTCTGGGGCTTGGTGCGGTGCATGGCCGCGTAGGCGCCCTCGGCCGCGCCCCAGGCCGCGACGCCGCTCGAACCAGGCGCTCTCCTCGGGCGCGAGGTCGGCCGGGTCGCCGGTGTAGACGGGCACGCCCGCGTCGGTGCGGTGCACGGCCACGACCCGGTCGGGGTGGTCGAGGGCGAGGTAGCGGCTCACGTGGCTGCCGATGTCCCCGCCCGCCGCGCCGAACCGCGGGTAGCCGAGGACATCCATCAGCTCGGCCCACAGGCCGGCGACGGCGATGGAGTCCAGGGGCGGTCCGGCCGGGGCGGTCGGAGTAGCCGTAGCCCGGCATGTCGGGCACGACCACGTCGAACGCGTCGGCCGGGTCGGCGCCGTGCGCGCCGGGGTCGGTCAGCAGCGGGATGACCTTCGCGTAGCGCCAGAACGAGTCCGGCCAGCCGTGGCTGAGCACCAGCGGCAGGACGGGCCCGGCCGGCGCGACGGCCCGGGCGTGCACGAAGTGGATGCCGAGGCCGCCGAGCCGCGACGCGGAAACGGGGGAGCCGGGCGAGCGCCGCCTCCTGGGCCGGCCAGTCGAAGCCGTCGGCCCAGTAGGCGACCAGCTCGCGGAGGTAGCCGAGGTCGGTCCCGAGCGACCAGCCGGCGTCCTCGGGCGCGTCCGGCCAGCGCGTGGCGCGCAGCCGCGCGCGCAGGTCCTCCGAGCGCCGCGGGCGCGGCCTGCGGGGTGAACGGCTCGGGGCGGGGCGGAGCGTCCGGCATGGAACGCATCCTATGAGGGCGCGCCGCGGGCCGTCCGCGGCTGCGCCGCGCTGCCGTCCATCAGCCGGGTGGCTGCGACCGGCACGCAAACGCTGTGATTGGGTGCCGTGGTGACCGTGTTTCGCGTGTGGGCGCCCGCAGCCGCCAGGGTCGAGGTCCAAGTGGACGGTACCGCGCACCGCATGGCCCCCGACGACGGTGACTGGTGGGCGGCCGACGTGCCCGGCCCGGGCGCCGGCGTCGACTACCGGTTCCGGCTCGATGGCGGCGACCTGCTGCCCGACCCGCGCTCGCCGTGGCAGCCCGCCGGCGTCAGCGGCCCCAGCCGGGGCTACGACCACGCGCGCGTTCGCCTGGACCGACGCGAGGCTGGCGGGGCGTCCCGCTGCCGGGCGCGGTGATCTACGAGCTGCACGTCGGCACGTTCACCGCCGGACGGGCACGTTCGACGCGGCGATCGAGCGGCTGGACCACCTGGCCGCGCCTCGGCGTCGACGCCGTCGAGCTGATGCCGGTCGCGGCGTTCCCCGGCGAGCGGGGCTGGGGCTACGACGGCGATCGGGCTGTGGGCGGTGCACGAGCCCTACGGCGGGCCGGACGGGCTGAAGCGGTTCGTCGACGCCTGCCACGCCCGCGGCCTGGCGGTCCTGCTCGACGTGGTCTACAACCACGTCGGGCATCGGCAACCGGCTGGCGCGACTTCGGGCCCGTACTTCACCGACGGCGCACACGACGCCGTGGGGCCCGGCGGTCAACCTGGACCAGCCCGGCTCGGACGAGGTCCGGGCGTTCATCATCGACAACGCGCTGATGTGGCTGCGCGACTACCACCTCGACGGGCTGCGCCTGGACGCCGTGCACGCGCTGGCCGACCAGCCGGGCGCTGCACCTGCTGGAGGAGCTGGCCGCGCGAGGTGCAGGCGCTGGCGCGCGCGGCTGGGCCGGCGAGCTGGTCGCTGATCGCCGAGTCCGACCTCAACGACCCGCGGCTGGTGACCGCGCGCGAGGCCGGCGGCTACGGCCTCGACGGCGCAGTGGAGCGACGACTTCCACCACGCGCTGCACGCGGCGCTCACCGGCGAGCGGCAGGGCTACTACGCCGACTTCGGCTCGCTGGCCGCGCTGGCCAAGACGCTGACCCGGGTGTTCTTCCACGACGGCACCTGGTCGTCGTTCCGCGGGCCGGTCGCACGGCCGCCCGGTCGACCGGCCGCGCACCCCGGCGCACCGGTTCGTCGGCTACCTCCAGGACCACGACCAGGTCGGCAACCGGGCGGCCGGCGACCGGATCGCGCGACCTGGTCGCCGCCGGGCCTGCTCAGGGTCGGCGGCCGGGCTGGTGCTGACCGCGCCGTTCACGCCGATGCTGTTCATGGGCGAGGAGTGGGGCGCGGACACGCCGTGGCAGTACTTCACCGACCACACCGAGCCGGGGCTGGCCGAGGCGGTGCCGCGACGGCCGCCGCGCGGAGTTCGCCGCGCACGGCTGGGACGCCGCCGACGTGCCCGACCCGCAGGACCGCGAGACGTTCCTGCGCTCCAAGCTGGACTGGTCGCAGCCATCCAGCGACCCGCACGCCGAGCTGCTGGCCTGGTACCGGGAGCTGATCGCGCTGCGCCGCGCCCGGCCCGAGCTGACCGACCCGCGGCTGGACCGGGATCGAGGTCAGCTACGACGAGGACGGCCCGCTGGCTGGTCGCCGCGCGGGGCGGGCTGCTGATCGTGGCCAGCCTGGCCGAGGTGCCGCTGGAGATCCCGGTCCCGGTGCCGCCCGCGGCGGTGCTGGCCGCCTCGCGCCCCGGCGTGCGTCTGGGCGACACCACGGTCACCATGCCGGCCGCCGTCGTTCGCCGTCCTGGCCTGACCAGGCCGGCCCCCGCGCGCTAGATTGAGTGCCGCTACCGTGCGCAAACGGGGCTGATAGGTCCGGAGGGGATGAGGCTGTGACAGAGCAGACTGCCAGCGCGGCGCGCAAGCCCGTGATGTGGAACGGGTACGGGAACATGGCCAGCCTGGCCGCCAACGGCGTGGTGACGATCGTTCGCGGTGAGGGCTCCACGGTCTACGACGCCGAGGGCAAGGCCTACCTCGACGCCTTGGCCAGCCTGTGGTACTGCAACGTCGGGCACGGCCGGACCGAAATCGCCGAGGCCGCCGCCGCGCAGCATGCGCGAGATCGCCGCCTACCAGGTCTTCGAGGTGTTCTCCAACCGCCCGGCCGAGGCCCTGGCCGAGCGGATCAGCGACCTGTCCCCGATCCCGGACGCCAAGGTCTTCTTCACCCCCGGCGGCGGCTCCGACGCCATCGACACCGCGGCCAAGCTGGCCCGCGCCTACTGGCGCGGCGCGTCGGCCAGCCCGGCAAGCAGGTCATCATCGGCCGCACGCACGCCTACCACGGCGTGAACGCCTACGGCACCTCGCTGGGCGGCATCCCGGCCAACACCGAGGCGTTCAGTCCGCTGGTCCCCCAGGTCGAGCGGGTGCCCTGGGACGACGCGGCCGCCCTGGAGAAGCTGATCGGCCAGGTCGGCGCCGACCGGGTGGCCGCGTTCTTCTGCGAGCCCGTGGTCGGGGCCGGCGGCGTCCTGTACCCGCCGCGAGGGCTACCTGACCCAGGTGCAGGAGATCTGCCGCGAGCAGGACGTGCTGTTCGTGGCCGACGAGGTCATCTGCGGGTTCGGCCGGCGGGCCACTGGTTCGCCAGCGAGCGGTTCGGCGCTTGACCCCGACATGATCACCTGTGCCAAGGGCCTAACGTCCGGCTACGCCCCGCTCGGCGCCGTGCTGGTCGGCCCGCGGGTGGCCGAGCCGTTCTGGCGGCCGGGCACGGCCGAGGTCTTCCGGCACGGCTATACCTACCAGGCGCATCCGACCTCGTGCGCGGTCGGCCTGGCCAACCTGGACCTGCTCGAGCGCGAGCACCTCATCGGCCGGGTCGCCGAGCTGGAGTCGGTGCTGCCGGGCAAGCTCGGGCCCCTGGCCGACCACCCGCTGGTCAGCGAGGTGCGGTCCGGGATTGGCCTGCTCACGGCGGTGGAGCTGGCCCCCGAGGCCCGCGAGGCCGACCCCGGGCTGGGCGCCCGCCTGGTCGCCGGTGCTCGCCAGCGCGGCGTCATCACCCGGCTGCTGCGCGGAATCGCGCTCCAGGTCTCGCCCCCGTTCGTGATCACCGAGGCAGAACTCGACCGCGTCGCCGAGGTCTTCGCCGACACCCTGGACGCCGAATCGCGCTCCTAGCCCTCCATAGGGGCTGATCAACACGCTGGGCCCACCGCTGTCCGAGCGGGCTCACGGCTGCGGGACAGCGGCGGCCGCGCGGAGCCCGTCTCGCGGGATCAGGGCCAGACCGGGCCCAAGAAGCCAAGGAATTGGCTGCTGAGCCCCGGCAAGTTCATGGCCGGGGACTCAGCAGCCGCCGCCCGCCCGTAAGCAGTGAGCGAGTGCCGGGCGGGCTTCCCCCCCTCCGCGCAATACCTAGATCCGACCATTGGCCCATGCGCCCGGCATGCACGAGATGTGGAGATGCTGTGGAGGACGATCACGAGGACGACGATCACGAGGGCACTGCCAGGCCGGGCGCTGGGCCGCTTTGGCAGACTCCTGCTCATGACTTACGTTGCCGCACCCGACCGCTACCAGCAGACCCACTACCGCCGCTGCGGGCGCAGCGGCATCGACCTGCCCGAGGTGTCGCTCGGGCTCTGGCACAACTTCGGCAACGACCGTCCTCTGGAGACCCAGCGCGCCATCCTCCGCCGAGCCTTCGACCTCGGCGTCACCCACTTCGACCTGGCCAACAACTACGGCGGCGAAGCGCCCGCCGAGGTCATTTCGCGACAGGCACCCAGGACTCGCCGTACGGCTCGGCGGAGGAGAACTTCGGCCGGATCATGGCCGAGGACCTGCGCCCGTACCGCGACGAGCTGATCATCTCGACCAAGGCGGGCTGGGACATGTGGCCCGGCCCGTACGGCGACCGCGGCTCGCGCAAGTACCTGCTGGCCAGCCTGGACCAGTCGCTGAAGCGGATGGGCCTGGACTACGTCGACATCTTCTACAGCCACCGGTTCGACCCGGACACGCCGCTGGAGGAGACGATGGGCGCCCTCGACACCGCGGTCAAGTCCGGCCGGGCGCTGTACGCGGGCATCTCGTCGTACTCGGCGGACCGGACCGAGGAGGCGGCCCGGATCCTGCGCGAGATGGGCACGCCACTGCTGATCCACCAGCCGTCCTACTCGATGCTGAACCGCTGGATCGAGGGCGGCCTGCTCGACGTGCTGGAGCGCGAGGGCGTCGGCTGCATCGCGTTCTCGCCGCTGGCTCAGGGCGTGCTGACCGGGAAGTACGCCAGACGGCATCCCGGAGGGCTCGCGGGCCAGCCGGGACTCCTCGCTGTCGAAGGACCAGCTCAGCGACAAGACGCTGGCCCACGTCACGGCGCTGAGCAAGATCGCCGCCGCGCGCGGGCAGACGCTGGCCCAGCTCGCCCTGTCCTGGGCGCTGCGCGACCAGCGGGTGACCTCCGTGCTGATCGGCGCGTCCAGCGTCGCGCAGCTGGAGGAGAACCTGGCCGCCGCGGGCCGCGGTGACTTCACCGACGCCGAGCTGGCCGAGATTGACCGCGACGCGGTCGAGGCGGGCATCAACCTGTGGTCGGTGTCCGACACGCTCTGACGGTCGGGTGCACGGCGTTCTGGGTTCGGATCATTAACAGGGCGCGGCAGGCTGGATGACTCCGGCCGCCGCGCCCTGTTATCTCAGGGGTTATTTCTCCG
This sequence comes from uncultured Actinomycetota bacterium, assembly GCA_963730265.1. Taxonomy (GTDB): domain Bacteria; phylum Actinomycetota; class Actinomycetes; order Streptosporangiales; family Streptosporangiaceae; genus DASUBV01. The sequence continues at coordinate 60,027 of CAVSRG010000008.1, read as the reverse complement.
GGTCGATGCCGTGCCAGGCGGGGACGCGGACGTGCCGGTGCCCGGCGGGGCCGGTGATGATGATCTTCCGCAGGGAGACGTCGTTGGCCTGGGTGACCTCGTGCAGCAGGTGCTCGGGGTTGGCGATGATCTCGATGTAGTAGGTGCCGTCGGGCAGGTGGGTGATGTTGAACGCCTGCCCGGCCTTGAACTGGTCGTAGGTGTCACCCCAGCCGATCGGCATGTACTCCTGCACCCACAAGGCCGTCGGCACGCCGCACTCGCCGCCCAGGCCGATCGACGTCGGCTGCCAGGTGGCGCCCGGCATGGCCATGTTGACCGAGTCGGTCGGGGCGATGCAGAAGCCGACCTTCTCGCTCCGAACGGCGACCTTCTTGCTGGCGTTGAGCAGCACGTACTTGGCGAACTGCTCGAAGTGCCAGTGGTGATGCCCCTTCTTGTTGTCGAAGCCCATGGTGCCGGCCGGGGTGCGGCCGACGATGCGCCCGTCGTGCCAGTAGTACTGGTAGGCCTTCATGGTGGCCGAGCCCGGCGTGCGGAAGCCCTCCACGTCCAGCGGCGAGTGGCCGCCGACCCAGACAGTGGCGCCGAAGTTCACGAAGTCCTGCTTGGTCTTGCGGACGTGGGAGGTGCTGATCCCCCACGACGGCAGCGGTGTCAGGTCGGGCAGCGCGTTCGCCGGGACGTGCGACAGCAGCGGCACGTTCTTGGGCAGTGAGGGCAGCGGCTTGCTGACCGGTCCGCGGCGCTGGCTGTCTCCGCTGGTGCAGCAGCCCTTCGGGGAGCAGCAGTTCTGCTGCTTCACCACGTGCACGGTGACGGTGGCGCTGCGGTCGCGGGCCGGGATCCCGAACAGCTGGTCGTAGCCCGGGGTGATGGTCTCGGTCACGCGGTACTTGCCCAGCCCGAGCTTGAAGCCCGGCCCGCTCCCGGGCCCGAACCCGAAGAACTGGCTGGCCGGGTCCGCGGCCCAGCCCCTGGCCAGGCCCCACACCTCGCTGATCGGGAAGGGATCGCCGGGGCCGCAGCCCTGCGGGTAGGGATCGGTGGTGGCGCTGTTCGGGCCGTCGCGCTCCGCGTTGTAGGAGTCGGGGCAGAAGGTGACCAGCCTCGAGGCCACCACCTTGCCGTGGACGTTGCGCACCGTCATCCGCATGAAGTCGCGCAGGCCGTTCCAGCCGTCCAGGACCCAGGACGGCAGCGGCCGCTCGATCGTCACTCCGTGGTCCTTGATGACCTGGACGGCCCGGACCGGAGTGGTGTAGCTCGACCGGGCCACATCGATGCGCAGCGGCGCCTTGTTCGCCGCTACCCAGATGCCCGGGTCCAGGAACACTCGCTTCCCGAAGCGCGGAACGGTGACACTCTTCTGGGGCGCGATCAGGCTGATCTTCGGACCCGGCGTCGTGGACGCGGCCGCCCCGCTCGCGGTCGCGGCCCCAAGCCCGGCCACCGTCATGGCCGTTGCCACCAGGCCGACCGCCACGGGCGCCACCTGGCGCCGTCGCGCGTGTCTCATCCGCGTGTGTCTCATCAGAGCCTTCTCTCCCGGACTCTCCGCCCGTTGATGGATGGACGCTCCTTTAGACGCCGCAAAGCGCGGGGATGTTGCTGGACGGAAGGTGTCAACTCGGCAAAGCCCGGCCGGACCTCACGAGCCGGGACCGATGTGATCTATCAGACACTCCGGACGGGCATGCGCGACGGCGCCGCTGAGTTAGCGCGAATGGCTTCGAGAAACCCCAGTACGGGGAGCCCGACGAGCCGGTCCGAGCGCGTGAGCAACGCCCGAATCGACCCGCCGTCGGATCTGCCGGCGCCCGAATGCGGCGCCAAGGAGGTGCTCAGAATGAACCTCACCCCCCGCTTCGCCATTGACCAGCTGTTCGTTATCGGCGGAGCATTCCTGGCCGTTTCGGCCATGGCATTCAGCTCGTCGGTGGCGGGCTGGACCGGCTTCGGTGTGTTCACCGGGCTGACCGTGGTCGCGGCCGCCAGCACGCTGTTCGGCCGGGGCCTGGTGCGCCGGGCCAGCCACAGCCTGCTCGGGCTGGTCGCGCTGTGGTCGCTGATCGCGACGCTGCTGTTCAGCGGGACCGCGCTGACCTGGCTGGTGTTCGCGGGCGCGGTGGCGCTCGGCGTCATCGCCCTGGGCGACCTGACCGCCCATGAGGTCACCACCGAGAACGTGGTCCACCAGCTGGTGGTCACCGACCCGGCCCGGGACAGCGCCGCGGCCTGACGCACGACGCGGCCTGACGCACGCCGCTACACCGCGGAAGGGGACGACCCGCCAGGGGTCGTCCCCTTCCGGGCGTTCTGGCAGGGTAGGTGCTCGTGACCGCGAACGGGCGCGATGTGCGCGTGGTGTACACCAAGTACGACGGCAGCCTGCACTGGAACTACACGATGAGGTACCTGGGGGAGGACGAGCACGGCATCTGGCTCGGCGCCCCGCCCGGGCTGGTGGCCCGCCGCGGCCATGAGCACCAGGTGGTCATCAGGGAGGCGCACGTGCTGCTGTTCCCGCGCGGGGCGCGGGACACCTGGTGGACGGCGATCTTCAACGCCGCGCCGGCTCGCACCGAGATCTACTGCGACATCGCCACCCCGGCCCGCTGGCCGGACCCCGGCGAGGTCACGATGGTGGACCTGGACCTGGACGTGGTCCGACGTCGGGCCGACCAGCGAGTCGAGATCGTGGACGCCGATGAGTTCGACGAGCACCAGCGGTTGTACGGCTACCCGGCCGAGGTCATCCGGGAGGCGGAGCAGGCCGCTGCCTGGCTGCGGGACGCCATCAGCGCCGGGGCGGAGCCGTTCGCCGGGACCTACCGGGACTGGCTGGCTCAGGTCTCCTGAGTTCTCTGGCCGGTCGCCCAGCCGGCGTCGGGACGGCTGGCCCGGTCGGCGCGCCAGCACTCCGAGCGCATCGGCACCTCGATCTCGGTCGCGCCGGGAAATCTCTCTTCCAGGGCCGCCCTGGCCCTGGTCAGCTCGGCCGCCCGGTCCGCCGGGGTGGCGGTGATCACGCCGCTGTAGGTGCCCTGGAGCTCGATGAAGTCCGTCGCGTTCATCGTGCGGGTGTAGGCGAACGACGCCCGGACCCCGTTGACCAGCGGCACGCCCGCGGGCAGGTCCACCTGGCGCGGCCGCCGGCCCGGCGCCCCGTTGGCCTGCTCATCGGGCGGGGCCGCGCCCGGCCCGCGGCGGTGGCCAAGGTCGCGCAGCCAGCCGACCTGGCGGTCCCGGCTGGTCCAGATCAGGCCCATCCGGCCGCCGTCGCGCAGCACCCGGGTGATCTCGGCCAGGGCCAGTTCCGCGTCCATCCAGTGCCAGGCCGAGGAGATGAACACCCCGTCGGCGCTGGCGTCGGGCAGCGGGATGGCCTCGCCCCGGCCCGCCCGCACCTCGACGCCGGGCGAGCGGGCCGCCAGCACGGCCCGCATCCGCTCGTCCGGCTCCACCGCGATCACCCGCGGCACCCGGCGGGCTAGCGCCCTGGTCAGCAGCCCGGTGCCCGCGCCGACGTCGACCACGACCTGGGCGCCCGGCGGGACCAGCCAGTCCACCGCCGCCTCGGCCGGCGGAGGCCGCAGCCGGTCGTAGTCGCCGGCGATCGCCCCGAATGACTGTGCACGCTCCGCCCGGCTGGCCATGCCCGGCACGTTACCGGGCTGTCCGGCTGCCGCTCAGTCGCGGCCCCCCGGACGAGCGTGGGCAAGCGTGGGCGGGCGTGGGCGGGCGTGGGCGGGTGGCTAAGGGCGCTCGGGGGCCTGGCCGGTGACTGAGGCGGGCGGGAACCGCCGCTCGGCGTCGGCCAGCTTGCGCCGCGCGGCGTCGGCCAGGTCGATGTCCAGCACGTCGGCCAGCAGCACCAGGTACAGCAGCACGTCGGCCATTTCCTCGCCGGCCCTGGTCCGCAGCGGGTCGGCCTCGGCCAGCCGCCGGGCGTCGTCGGCGGGCAGCCACTGGAACAGCTCGGCCAGCTCGCCCACCTCGCCGACCAGGGCCAGCAGCACCGACTTGGGGTCGTGGAACTGCCCCCAGTCCCGTTCGTCGCTGAACCGCCGCATCAGCCCGCGCAGCTCACTCAGATCCGCCACCCCAGCAGCATTCCACGCCACCCCGGCCGCCCAGGTCCTGGCCCAGCGCCGCAGTACTCCCGCCACCCGGGCTCGCCAGGGCTGGCCCAGGTCGGCCGGGCGCTCGGCTGGCGGTCACCAGCGTCACCGCTGGCCCCTTGGTGCTGCTCTAGCGTCACCGGAGGGCCTCCGCTGACGCTAGGACCGGCCGCCGTCCGGCCCCACCCTGGCCAGCCGCGAGACCCATCGGCCCCTGCCGTCACACTGATCCCGCCAGGCCCGCCGGTGCCCGTTCCGCGCCGGGGGCAGCGACGTGGTTGTTACAACGACGTCGCTGGAGCGACGTGGCAGTCGCAACCACGTCGCCGGGCAAGTAGTCGGGCTCACGCTCGAGCGAGCCTAGGTAGGGTCTAGTTCTAGCCAGGCGACGCGGCCGGCGTTGCTGCCGGCGATGCCCCAGCGGGTGGCCAGCGCGGCCACGATGAGCAGGCCGCGCCCCCGTTCCTCGCCCGCCTCGGGGTCGGGGGACCACGGGCCGCCGCGGTCCTCTACCTCGGCCCGGATCACGCCCCTGGCGGTCATCCAGACCCGGACCGCGAACTGGCCGCCCGGCTCGCGCGAATTGCTGTGCAGCACGGCGTTGCTGGCCAGCTCGGAGACGCACAGCACGACGTCGTCGGCGACCACGATCCCGGACAGCACGCCGCCGACGAACCGGCGGGCCTGCGCGACCTGTAACGGCTGGGCGGCGAATACCCGGCTCGCGGCGGCCACGGCACCGGTCTGTCTCTCGCGCGCGGAACCGGAGTCAGCGTGGCCGGCGGCCCGCTGCGTCGACCCTAGTTCTGGAGAAAGGGAGCCTGCCTCGGCCAGTGGCCTGGCCATGCCAAGTGCCGCGCTCATGTGCTGCCCTTCTGCCCTGGGCTGGTCGAGCCCCTGTACAGCGGAGTTGCGCTGAGCCGTTACAACCGTGCTGTCACATCCGTGCTGTCACAACCATGTCGGCAACCGTGCTGTTACAACCGTGCCGTTCAAATCAGAAGGCCAGGTTGCCGACGGCGCGGCATTCCCCGGCTTCTCTAGAGACGTTAACCCAGACCCCAAGAGATATCCAGCCCCTCATTGGTGTCGTCTTGTCCGTCATTCCTCAACAGAACGGCTGAACAGCGGCATCGCTGCTAATCTACTTCTCTAGAGACGCTAAGGCCGATTGGGGGCTGTGGCGTGCTAGGAGGCCGGATAGTGCCAAATTCAGCTGGGCCGGTAAGCGAGCGAAAGTACCGCGTGATCGCCAGCGACCTGCGCGCGGCCATGGCCCGGGGTGAATACCCGGCGCAGGCCCGGCTGCCGGGGGAGAACGACCTCATGCAGCAGTACCGGGTGGCTCGCATGACGGCCCGGCAGGCGCTGGCACAGCTAATCAACGAGGGACTGGCCGTCGCCCGGAAGGGCTCGGGCGTCTACGTGCGCGAGTTCCGGCCCGTGATCCGGGCGGGCGTGGGCCGGCTGTCCGGCCGCGGCTGGGGGTCCGGTCGGTCGATCTGGTCGGCCGACATCGACGACCGCGAGCTGGTCGTGGACCAGCTCGAGGTGCGCCGGGCCGAGCCGCCCGAGCACATCCGTCTGCTGCTCGACCTGCCCGACGATCCCGAGGTCCGGGTCATCGCCCGGAGCCGGCGCTACGTGCTGGACGGCAAGCCGGTGCTGCTGGCCGTGTCCTACCTCCCGGCGCAGATCGCGGCGGGCACGATGATGGAGTACCAGGACGCGGGGCCGGGCGGCATCTACGCCCGGCTGCGCGAGCTCGGCCACGCGCCGGCCCGGTTCCGCGAGGACCTGCGCTCCCGGATGCCCGAGCCCGACGAGTCCGAGCGGCTGGCGCTGCCGCCGGGTACGCCGGTCATGGACATCGTGCGCAGCGCTTACACCGCGGACGGGCAGATCGTGGAGGTCAACGAGATGACCGCGGACGCCTCGTCATACGTCTTCCGCTACGACTTCGACGCCTAGCCGCAGCCGGTCAGGGCCGCCTCGTTCGCGACGGCCCGGGGTACGCCGCTAGGGAGCCAGGTCGCGCAGCCGGGCCGCCGCCGCCTCGGGTATCACGTCGCTGGCGAACGCGTCCATGCCCGACTCCGAGCCGGCCAGGTACTTGAGCTTGTCGCTGGTGCGGCGCGAGGTGAACAGCTCCAGGTGCAGCGCGAAGATCTCGCGCCCGTCGCGGACCGGCGCCTGGTGCCAGCCGGCGATGTACGGCGCCGGGGCGTCGAACAGCCGGGCGAAGCGGCCGAAGATGTCCAGCTCCACCTCGGCCAGGTCCTTGCGCTCCAGGCTGTCCAGGCTGGCCAGGTCCGGAACCCGGCGGTGCGGATACAGGTGGACCTCGTACGGCCAGCGGGCCGCGTGCGGCACGAACGCCGTCCAGTGCTCGGTCTGGGTCACCACCCGCAGGCCGTCGGCGCGCTCCGCGGCCAGCACGTCGTCGTACAGGTTGCGCCCCGTCCGGCGGTAGTAGGCGCGGGCCGAGTCCAGGGCCTTGCTGGTCCGCGGGGTGATGAACGGGTAGGCGTAGATCTGCCCGTGCGGGTGGGGCTGGGTCACGCCGATCTCCGCGCCCCGGTTCTCGAAGCAGAACACCTGGTCCACGTCGGGCAGCGCGGACAGCGCCGCGGTCCGGTCGATGAGCGCGTCCAGCAGCAGCTCCACGCGCTCCGGGGTCAGCTCGGCGAACGACGCGTCGTGATCGGCGGTGTAGACGACGACCTCGCTGCGGCCCCCGGCGGGCCGGTCGGCCAGCAGCGCGCCGGGCGGGCTGCCGACCGCCTCCGGCGGCGGTGGGCTGAGCGCCGGAAACCGGTTCTGGAACACCACTACCTCGTAGTCCGCGGCCGGGACCTCGGTCAGGTGCTCCGGGGTCGACGCGCACAGCGGGCAGTTCTGGGCCGACGGCATGTAGCTGCGGTCCTGGCGATGGCTGGCGTAGATCACCCAGGTGTCCAGGAACGGCTCGTAGCGCAGCTGCGAGGCCGAGTTCGCGGGCGGAAGCTGGCGTCGGTCCACCGCATCCCTGGCCTGATCGGCGGCGGTGTCGTAGTAGGTCAGCTCCCGCCCGTCGGCGAGCCGGATCGTCGTCTTGTGCACCCCGGTCAATTTGCTACGGCCCTTCATTAGTCCAGCTCGCCAACTCGGCACCACCCAACCAAGACGCGATAACGATAGCCATGCCCCGGACCGCCGGGCATCGGCTGGTCAGGCGTCGGCGGGCGCGGGGCTGGCGGTGGCCTGAGCGCCGGGCTCCCGCCCGGCCGGCGCGTGCCGGTCCGGAGCCCGGGGCGAGACCGGGCGCCGCACGGTCACGATGGTGACGAGCGCGGCGGCCAGGCCCAGCAGGCCCGCCACCAGCAGGGCCTGATTCAGGCCCGACGCCGTAGCGGCGTGGATGAGCTGGTCGAGCAGGCCACGCTGGGCGCTGGGCACGTGAGCCAGCACGGCCCGAGCCTGACCTCCGGAGACCGCCGGGGCTACGGCGCCGATGCCGCCGTGCCCGCCGGTGCTCCCCGTGCCCGCGGTACCGCCGGCCCGGCCGGTGCCGACGGCGTCCAGCACTCGGGCGACGCGGGCCGAGAACACGCCGCCCAGCACCGCGACCCCGAAGGTGAAGCCGAGCTGGCGGGCGGTGTTCACCGCGCCCGCCGCCATGCCCGCGCTGCGCGGTGGCACCGCCGCCATCGCGCTCGACACCAGGGGCGGGGTGGCCAGGCCGACGCCGATGCCCGCGACGATCAGGCCCGGCAGCAGGGCGAGGTCGCCCGACTGGCCGCTGAGCGTGGCCTGGAGCAAGGCACCTGCGCCGACCAGCGCCAGCCCGCCGCCGATGATCCAGCGCGGGGACCGGCTGTGCAGGAACCGGCCGATCAGCGCGCTGATGACGAACGCCGCGAGCGAGAGCGGTGCCGAGCCGACCAGGCCGGCCTTGACCGGGGTCAGCCGGAGCACCGTCTGCAGCCACAGCGAGGTATAGGGCAGGTAGGCGAACGCGGCCGCGTTGAGCAGCAGCGCCGCGATCATCACGCCGCAGAAGGCCGGGCGGCCGAACAGGGCCAAGTCCAGCAGCACGCCGGCGCCGCCGCGCTGGCGGGCCCGCTCGATGAAGACGAACGCGGCGAAGGCGGCCAGCCCGAGGCCGAGCAGGCCGAGGGTGGTGCCGCTGCCCCAGCCGTGGACCGCGGCCCGGATCAGGCCGTAGGTCACGGCCGCCGCGCCCAGGGTGAAGCTGACCAGGCCGAGCCCGTCGGGCCGGGCGCCGCCGGCCGGGCGGTCGGCGGCCAGCGACCGCCGCGAGGCGACCAGCGCGACCACGCTGACCGGCAGGTTGACGAAGAAGATCCAGCGCCAGGACAGGCTCTCGGTCAGCAGGCCGCCCAGGATCGGGCCGGCCGCCGCGGCCGCGCCGGACACCGCGCCCCACACGCCGAAGGCGATGCCGCGGTCGCGGCCGTGGTAGGACGAGCTGAGCAGGGCGATCGTGGTCGCGTACATGGCCGCGCCGCCGATGCCCTGCACGCCGCGGGCCGCGATCAGCAGGGCCGTGTTGTGGGCCAGCCCGCTGGCCAGGGAAGCCAGCGCGAACACGACCAGGCCGCCCAGGTACAGGCGGCGCCGGCCGTACAGGTCGGCCACCGAGCCCATGGCCAGCAGCAGCGCGGCCAGGATGAGGGTGTAGATGTCCACGACCCATTGCAGCGACGAGAACGAGGTCTTCAGGTCAACGGCCATGTCCGGCAGCGCGACGGTCACGATGGTGACGTCGACCAGCAGCATGAACGTGCCCAGGCACACCGCGATCAGCGGCATCCACTTGCGCATCGGAAGGCTCCCTGTCTGGTTGGGGCGACCTGATGACGGTGACCGATCGCGGGTGTCAGTCGCCATCCAGCTGCACTGTGGCGTATGTTTCCTCCATGGATAGTCCTCCAGTGGTTGATTCAGCCGAGTTTGGCGATCTGGAGCGAGAGATCATCCAGGCGCTTCAGATCGACCCGCGCGCGGGCTTCAGCCGCATCGCCGAGGTGCTCGGCGTGTCGGAGCAGACGGTGGCCCGGCGCTACCGGCGACTGCGCGGCGAGGGCCTGCTGCGGGTCATCGGCCTGGTGGATCCGCGGTCGGTGGGCCAGTCCGAGTGGATGGTGCGGGTCGGCTGCCTGCCCGGCGGAGTCGGGCGGCTGGCCGAGGCCCTCGCCCGGCGCGACGACGTCTCCTGGGTCACGCTGACCGCGGGCGGCTCGGAGATCGTCTGCTCGGTTCGCTCGCGCAGCCCCGAGCAGCGCGATGAGCTGCTGCTGCAGCGGCTGCCCGCGACCAGCCAGGTGCTGACCATGGAGGTGTACGCGGTCCTGCACCGGTTCGTGGGCGGGGCCTCCACCGACTGGACCGGCTACGGCGAGGTGCTGCGCCCTGATCAGATCGAGGCGATGCTGGCGGGCCTGCCGATGAGGCGGACCCGGGCGAGCCGGCGACCGAGCCCGTGAGCCTGCGGCCGGAGGACGGCCCGCTGCTCGACGAGCTGGCCGCGGACGGCCGGACCACCTATGCGGCGCTGGCCACGGTCGCGGGGACCACGGTGGGCCGGGTCACCCGGCGCCTGGAGGCGCTGCGCCGCGCCGGCATCCTGTACTTCGACGTGGACCTGGCCAGCGGGCTGATGGGCTTCACCGCCCCGGCCTACCTCTGGCTGACGGTTGAGCCGGGCAGCCTGGCCGCGGTGGGCGAGCAGCTCGCCGGGCACGCCGAGGTGGCGTTCGCGGCCGCGGTCAGCGGCTCGGCCAACCTCGCCGCGTCGATCCTGTGCCGGGACGTCGAGGACCTGTACCGGTACGTGACGACGAAGGTCAGCGCGGCGGCCGGGGTCCGGCAGCTGGTCATCTCGCCCGTGCTCCGGCGGACCAAGCAGGCCGGCACCCAGATGGCCGGCCAGCGGCTAGCCATGCCCGCCCGCCGCCCCGCCACCGCTGACGCGCCGGCGGGCCCGTGCGGGCCAGGCCCGGCTGGACTAGTCCCCCTTCACACCAGCCTCGTTCTGATCAGTCGCCTCGTATGGCCCCAATGAGTTTGGGCCGCATTCCGTTTATGCGGCGGGCCGGAATGTGGCTCCCGTGAGCGTGACCGTTTGACCGCGGCGGGCTGCGGCAAGTCGGTCGTGATCACGCTCGTGTGCTTCCGGGGTGAGTGGCCAATTCAGTTCGGGGTGGCCGGTTCGCCATTTCGGCCCGGGTGGCTGATGGCGGCTCAGATTGACCCTTGACGACCGCGATCCGCACGTCGACTGTTAGCGCTAACAGGCAGGATGTTAGCGATCACAAAAGGGCTGTCCTGTCGTGTCAGAGGATGTGAGGACCTGTGATTCACCCGCAGACGACACGCTCGCGCAGACCGTTCGCCCGGCCCTCGGCGGACGGGCTGGGTCGCCTCTTCGGACCGCGGTCACGTGGCGTCACGGTGGCCGCGGCCGCCGTCTTAGCCGCCGCCCTCCTGCCGGTCCTGACCAGCGCCAGTCCGGCCGCGGCCCAGCCGGTGGCCTTCACGACCACGAACGTGAACCAGGGCAGCAGCCTGTGCATGGATGATCCCAACTCGCAGACCACGACCGGCGTCCAGCTGATTCAGTACAACTGCAATTCCGGCAGCAACCAGAACTGGACCTTCACCCCGGTCTCCGGCACTACGAACACCTACACCATCACCTCCTTCGCCAGCCTGTGCGTGGACGTCTCCGGTCGCTCGACGGCCGACAACGCCCAGGTCATCCAGTGGACGTGCAACGGGCAGACCAATCAGGAGTTCGAGCTGCAGCCGGTGACGATCAGCGGGGCCACCAACACCTTCAACCTGGAGGCGGTGCACTCGTCCAAGTGCATCGTGCCGACCGGCGACACCACCGCCAATGACACGGTGCTGGTGCAGCTGCCGTGCACCACTGCGACCACCCGGGTGTGGCGGCTGCCCGGTTACAGCCCCGGCACCGGCACCACCACGGGATTTCAGGGCCTGCCAAATATCGCCCCGAACGCCTGCCAGAATTCCAGCCTGCCCAAGGCCTACGGCACCAACTTCCCGACCCCGAGTGACCCTAACGGGGAGGGCTTCTCCAACCAGACCACGATCGGCTGGGACGGCAACTACTGGCCGGTGTTCGAGTACCTGTCCGGGTCGTTCTTCGCCCGCGGCGTGGTGAACACCTACACCCAGAGCGGCACCAGTTACTGCGGCGCGATGTACTCCTTCAGCGCCTACGACTTCGGCGGGGCGCCCGCGGCGCAGTCGGTCCAGTGGACGGAGGCCAGCGGCTACCTGCCGGCCATGACGACCACCCGGACCGTCGGCTCGGTCGTCATCGCCATCACGGACTTCGCCGACAAGGTGACCATCGGCGGCAACCCGTTCATGCTGATCTACACGCGGGTCGCGGTAACTAACAATGGGTCGTCGGCGGTCAGCGTGCCGCCCGGCGGGTCGGGCCCGAACCTGATCCAGCTGACCAGTTCGTCGCTGAGCACCGTCCAGCCGGGCCAGACCAACGACAACGACTTCGTGGTCGCGGTGGACAACTTCGGCACCGGCGCGGCCCTGCCGACCGGAACGGCCCTGTCGGGCAGCGCGCCGGACTACAACACCGCGTTCAGCCAGATGACCACCTACTGGAACGGGCGGCTGGCCGCCACGCCCACCTTTGCGCTGCCCAACCTGACCCTGCCCAACACCGGCAGCCTGGCCAACCCGGGCACGGCGCTGGCCGACGCGTTCAAGGCGGGCACGATCTACGACCTGATGATGCAGGTCGGCAAGAGCGAGTTCTCCGCCGCCAACAACTACGCCTGGCTGCTCAACCACGACGTGCCGGGTGAGCTGCAGGCCAAGTTCGACAGCGGGGACTTCCAGGACGCGCAGAACCTGCTGCTCACGGCCCGCATCTCGGAGAGTCCGAGCTTCAACGAGGTCGGGGCCAACTGGTACTACGACGGAGTCTGGAAGACACTGGGCACCTGGGCCGACTACCTGCGGCTCACCGGCGATACCGCGTTCGTCAGCCAGTACTTCCACGACGACGCGAACGCCCCGAGCCAGTGGGGCCCGAGTCTCTACACGATGATGCACACCATCTACTCGTCGCAGCTGTCCTCGGACGGGGCGCTGGCCGCCAGCGACGACAACGACTCCGAGGGCCGCTGGCTGTTCGACGACTACTCCGCCCTGGAGGCGCTGGCGGCGTACAAGTACATCGCCACCACGATCGGCCAGACGAGCGAGGCGGAGTGGGCGGCCACCGCCTACACCAGCCTGCTCAACGCGGTGAACACACTGGTCGGCCAGAACGAGTCGGCCAACGGGTTCACCTTCCTGCCCTGCACGCTGACCCAGCCGGACTCGGCCAACCGGTGCGGCACCTACAACGACGCTAACTGGGCCTCAGCCGGCTGGGTCGGCCAGGACCAGTGGTCGACGATGCTGATGGGCGGCACGCTGACCGGCCTGATCGGCCAGCCGTCGCAGGCCGACCAGATGTACCAGATGGGCTTCGCCCGGCTGGCCGCCAACGGCCTGCCGTACCCGACCTTCGGCGGTTTCACCGGGTACTCGTCGGCCTACAACACCAGTTACTCCAACGACGGCCTGTACAGCAACGACTACCGTGACCTGCCGATCACCAGTTACGCGTGGCAGATCGAGACCACCACCGGCGGCCCGAACGCCTGGTGGGAGGCCAACGGGAGCGGGCCCAGCCCGAGCAACCCGTGGATTGGCAACCACGCGCCGCCCGAGTTCGGGGCCTGCCCCTACGGGTTCCCGATCTCCGGTCAGCAGCTCGGCCTGATGCAGGCCATCGCGGCCACCGGGCTGTCCTCCTCGGGCACCGGGCCGTACACCTTCACCGAGCCGCTATACGTCGGCCGCGGGATCCCGAACACCTGGATCGCGGCGGGCCAGACCATCGCGGCCAGCAACCTCACCACGTCGTACAACGCGACGTCGGGCACCCGCAGCACCTACGGAGTGTCGATCGCGGTGACCAAGCCGGGCGCGACCCGCGTGGTCACCGTGAGCATCACGGGCACACCGCCCGGCGGGCCCATCGAGATCCAGCTGCCGGTCTTCCTGACCACCGGCGTGAACTCGGTCGCCGGCGGCACCTACAACTCATCCACCAACACCGTGACCGCCACCTCAACGGGCGCCACCCAGGTGACGATCACGCTGGCCAGCTGACTCCGGGCGGTGGCCTGATCCCGCTGGACATGCCCCGAGTCGTAGGCTCGGGGCATGTCCAGGACGGCGCCCGCACCCGAGGTCGCGCTCGGGCTGCTGCCGCACCTGCGCCGGGCCCGCGACCACATCGATCGGTACTACGCCAGCCCGCTGGACTTGGACCGGCTGGCCGGAGTGGCCGGGGTATCGCGGTTCCACTTCGCGCGCAGCTTCGAGGCCGCCTACGGCGAGACGCCCATCCGCTACCTGACCCGGCGGCGCATCGAGCGCGCCCAGGACCTGCTGCGCTCGGCCAACCTGACCGTTACCGAGGTCTGCATGCTGGTCGGCTTCGCCAGCCTGGGCTCCTTCTCGTCGCGGTTCAGCCAGATCGTCGGCGAGAGCCCGACCGCCTACCGGGACCGGTGGGCGGCACGGGGCGGGCCGCGGGTGCCCGGCTGCTACCTGTTCATGCGCGGGGTGCGGGATCCGCGCGGCACTGCGGGCCAGGTCAGCACGGATTGCGCAAGCTGAGAGAAGCCCCCGCGAGCCAGGCCGGCCTACGCTCGTCGCATGATCACGAACATCTCCCTGGCCACCGTGCACTGCCTGGACCAGGACCAGGCCCGCGACTTCTACGTCACCCACCTCGGCTTCGAGCCGCGCACCGACATCTCGCTCGGCGAGGGCTTCCGCTGGGTGACCATCGGGCACCCCAGCCAGCCCGAGCTGGACGTGGCGCTCATGCTGCCCGGCCCGCCGCTCACCCCCGAGGCCGCTGACTTCATCCGGCGGCAGCTGGAGAAGGGCGAGATGCACGGCCTGGGCCTGCAGACGGATGACTGCCGCAAGACCTTCGCCGAGCTCAGCGCGAAGGGCGTCACGTTCCTGCAGGAGCCGGCCGACCGGCCCTACGGCGTCGAGGCCGTGATGCGCGACAACTCCGGCAACTGGATGGTGCTGGTGGAGCCGCGGGAGTTCAGCCCCGAGGATTTCGCCACCGAGGGCTAGTCCGGCAGGCCGGCGAAACGCTGCCGGATGATGGCGGCGGTGTCGTCTGGCGGCGCGTCCCAGATCTCCTGATTGAAGATCTCGACCTCGATGTAGCCCGCGTAGCCGGCCGCGGCCACCTGGGCCGAGATCGGCCCGAAGTCGATGTACCCGTCGCCGATGTGACCGCGGCCGAGCAGCGTGTCCTTGGGCAGCGGCAGGATCCAGTCGCAGACCTGATAGCTGGCGATCCGGCCGCTGGCCCGGGCGATGTCCCCGCTGACCTGGGCGTCCCACCAGACGTGGTAGGTGTCCACGACCACGCCGACGGCGTCGACCGGGAACTGCACGGCCAGGTCGACGGCCTCGCCCAGCCGGGAGATCACGCAGCGATCGGCGGCGAACATCGGGTGCAGGGCCTCGATGGCCAGCCGCACGCCCAGGTCCTGGGCCATCGGGACCAGGTCGGCTATCGCATCGGCGATCATGCGCCGGGCCAGGCCAATGTCGCGGCTGCCCGGCACCAGCCCGCCGGACACCAGGACCAGGGTGTCCGCGGCCAGTTCCGCGGCTTCGTGGATGGCGGCCCGGTTGTCGGCGAGTGCCACCGCGCGGGCGGCCGGGTCGGCGTGGGTGAAGAACCCGCCCCGGCACAGGCTGGAGACGTGCAGGCCCGCCGCCCGGACGATGGCGGCGGTCGCGGCCAGGCCGGTCTGGGCCACCGGGTCGCGCCACAGGCCGATGGCCGGGATCTCGTGCCGGACGCACAGGTCGGCGGCCTGGGCCACGTCGAGGTGCTGGACCGTGGCCTGGTTGAGCGACAGCCGGCCAGGTCGGTCACGGGGCGGCCCGCAGGTATTCGGTCATCCGGGCCACGGCCAGTTCTGGGTCACGCAGGGCGCCCGCGGCCGAGGCCAGTTCAAAGACGTGGGACAGATGATCGGTGCCGCGCATCGCCTCCAGGCCGCCGACCATCGCAAACTGGGGCTGAAGGCCGTTGAGCCAGGCCAGGAAGGCCACCCCGACCTTGTAGTGGTAGGTCGGCTCGGTGAAGATGAGCCGGCGCAGCGCCACGGTCGGGCCCATGGCGGCGTCGTAGCCGGCCAGGTCGCCCGCGTCCAGGGCGTGCAGCGCGGCGGCGGCCGGCGCGGTGATGGCCGCGAACGCGCCCAGCAGCGCGTCGCTGTGCCCGGCCGCGTCGCCCTTGATCAGGTCGGCGTAGTTGAAGTCGTCGCCGGTGTAGAGCCGGACGCCCGGCGGCAGCCGGCGCCGCAGCGTCAGCTCGTGGTCGGCGTTGAGCAGCGAGAGCTTGACCCCGCCGACCCGGCCGCCGGAGCGGTCGATCAGCTCGAGCACGGTCCGGGCCGCCCCGGCGAAGTCCGGGCTGCCCCAGTAGCCGCGCAGCGCCGGGTCGAAGGCATCACCCAGCCAGTGCAGGATCACCGGCCGCTGGGCCTGGGCCAGCAGGCGGCCGTAGACGTCGAGGTAGTCGGCCGCGTTCCGGGCGCTGGCCGCCAGCGCGCGGCTGGCCATCAGGATCACCTCGGCCCCGGCGTCCTGGACCACCGCCAGCTGCTCTTCGTAGGCCCGAGTGATCTCGGCCAGCGAGTGCCCGCCATCGGCCAGCTGGTCGGTGCCCGCCCCGCAGGCGATGCCCGCGCCGCGCTCGGCGGCCCGCGCGGCGGACCGGGTGATCAGCTCGCGGGCCTGGGGCCAGGACAGGCCCATGCCGCGCTGCGCGGTGTCCATCGCCTCGGCCACGGCAAAGCCGTGCGTCCACAGGTAGTCGCGGAAGGCCAGCGTGGCGTCCCAGTCGATCTCGCCGCCCGCGCGGGCGGCCACGTGCGCCGCGGCGTAGACCCGGCGCGAGGTCGGCGGCGGGTAGCTGGCCGCCCAGCCCGGCGCGCTGACGGTCACCGGCTCGTCGCGGCCGGGGAGCTTGATCTGCGCCGTCCCGCTCACAGTGTCTCCTGGTCCACTCGCCTGCGGCCCTCCGGCTCGCTCACAAGGCCAGCCGGGGCACTTCGACGCGGCGGCCCTCGGCCGAGGACTGGAGCGCGAGCCGGGCCAGTTGCACGCCCTTGGCCCCCTCGACCAGGTCCCAGCGGAACGGCTGGCCCTGCACGGCATCCTTGAGGAACAGCTCCCACTGGACCTTGAAGCCGTTGTCGAAGACCTCGTTGTCCGGGACGTCGGTCCACTGGGCCAGGTAGTCGATCGGGTCGGGCAGGTCGGGGTTCCACACCGGCATCGGCGTGGACACCCGGTGCTGCACGGCGCAGTTGCGCAGCCCGGCCACCGCGCTGCCGTGCGTCCCGTCCACGTGCAGCTCGACCAGCTCGCGCCGGTTCACCCGCACGGCCCAGGACGAGTTCACCGAGGCGAACGCCCCGCCTTCGAACTCCAGCAGCGCGTACGCGGCGTCGTCCGCGGTGACCGCGTAGGGCGCGCCCGACTCGTCCCAGCGCTGCGGCAGGTGGGTCGCGTGCCGCGCGTACAGCGCGCTGATCGGCCCGAACAGGTCCTCGAGCAGATACTGCCAGTGCGGGAACATGTCCAGCACGATCCCCCCGCCATCCTCCTTGCGGTAGTTCCAGGACGGGCGCTGGGCCGCGATGCCGTCGCCCTCGAACACCCAGTACCCGAACTCGAGCCGGATCGACAGCACCCGGCCGAAGAAGCCCTCCCGGATCAGCCGCCGCAGCTTGATCACGCCGGGCAGGAACAGCTTGTCCTGCACCACGCCGTGGGTGATGCCCGCCTCCCTGGCCGCCGCGGCCAGCCGCAGCGCGCCGTCCAGCGACTCGGCCACCGGCTTCTCGGTGTACACGTGCTTGCCCGCCGCGATGGCCTTGGCCAGGCTCGGCTCGCGCGCCGAGGTGACCTGAGTGTCGAAGTAGACCTCCACCGCCGGGTCGCTGAGCACCTCGTCCAGGCTGGTCGTCCAGCGCTCCAGGCCGTGCCGCTCGGCGATGGCGCGCAGCCGCTGCTCGTTGCGGCCGACCAGGATGGGCTCGGGGTAGATGACCGTCCCGTCGTCCATCGGCACGCCGCCCTGCTCGCGGATGCTGAGCAGGGACCTGACCAGATGCTGGCGGTAGCCCATCCGGCCGGTGACGCCGTTCAGGGCAACGTGGACGACCTTGCGCGACATGAAGTACCCCTAGAGGAGGTGGCTCCGCGCCGGGTTAGGAAGCGCAGAGTCTTGGGAAAGCACTTTCCAAAGATTAAGCTGAGGCCGAAAGTCGGGTCAACCGGGGGATTGCGGCCGGTCGCCGGTCCGCGCCCAGGTGCGGCTGGCCAGGATGCGGGTGGGACGCGATGGGGGCGGCGGCTAGGGCCGGTGGCCGACCCGGCGCGGCAGGGCGGCGGGCGGGTTGTGGGTGCTTAGTTGCCTGCAGCGGGGTGTAGGCAACTAAGCACCCACAACCCGATC
The DNA here is from genome assembly GCA_963730265.1 of uncultured Actinomycetota bacterium. Classification (GTDB taxonomy): domain Bacteria; phylum Actinomycetota; class Actinomycetes; order Streptosporangiales; family Streptosporangiaceae; genus DASUBV01. The sequence goes on along the minus strand of CAVSRG010000008.1, from coordinate 42,276 downwards.
TTGGAAAGGGTTGGGTGGCGCTGGGATGGCCGGGCGCGGCTCGGCTGATCGGATCGACCCGCCGTGGTGCGGCGGCGGCTGGTGGTATGGCTGTTCCTGGCCTGATGTGGCGTGGCGGATAGCGGCGCGGCGGGTAGCGGCGCGGCGGGCAATGGCGCGGCGGGCAATGGCGCGGCGTTGTGGGTGGCGTGAGCAGTGGCAGCAGGAGAGGTGGCGGCAGTGACCGACGTTAAGCAGGGCCCAGGCCGCCGTCGCCGCCGGGCCGATGGCAACGGGTCCGGCGCCGACGGCCTCGGCGGCCGGGTGACGCTGCAGGACGTCGCGGACCGGGCCGGGGTGTCGCTGACGACCGCGTCCCGCGTAGTCAACGAGGGCTCGCGCCGGGTCAGCGCCACCATGGCCAGCCGGGTCAACAACGCCGTCGCCGAGCTCGGGTACATGGCCAACCTGCAGGCCAGGGCGGTTGCGACCGGCCAGAGCACGACCGTCGGCGTCGTCGTGCACGACATCGCCGACCCGTACTTCTCCTCCATCGCGGCCGGCCTCATCGACGTGGCCTACACCAATGGCCTGCTGGTTTGCATGTCCAGCACGGCGGCCAGGGAGGCCGGCGAACGCGAGTACGTCTCGCTCATGCACGCCCAGCGGGCCAGGGCGGTGATCCTGATCGGCAGCCGGTCCGACGATGAGCGAGCCCGGGCCGACCTGGCCGCCGAGATCAGCGCGTTCACCCGGTCCGGGGGCCGGGCCGTGTGCGTGGGCCAGGACCTGCTCGGGGTCGACACGATCATGCCCGAGAACGCCGCCGGCGCCGAGGCCCTGGCCCGCGCCCTGGTCGCCGTGGGACACCGCAGCTTCGCCGTGCTAGCCGGGCCGCGCGGCCTGCTCACCGCCCGCGACCGCCTCAACGGTTTTGTGGCCGGCCTGGCCTCCTGGTCAGTCGGCCTGGACCCACGCTGCGTAGTGCACGGCGAGTTCACCAGGGACGGTGGCTACGAGGCCATGAGCGGCCTGCTGGCGGCGGGAGTGCGTGCCGGACTGCGTGTTCGCGGTCAACGACGTGATGGCCGTCGGGCGCGCTGGCCCGGCTGCGCGCCGAGGGGGTCAGCGCTCCGGGCGACATCGCGGTGGCGGGCTTTGATGACATCCTGACGCTGCGCGACGTCTACCCGCCGCTGACCACGGTCCGGCTGCCGCTGAAGCGGATGGGCGAGATGGCGGCGAACCTGGTGCTCAGCGACACCAGCCCAGACGGCCCGCGGATCGTCCCGGTCCCTGGCGAGGTCATCTTGCGCGACAGCACCCTGCCCCGCCCACCGGCCTGACCAGCCCGCCGCCACGTCCGCCGCTCCGGCAACTCGTCACTTTGGGGCAGGCGGAGGCGCACCCGCGAGCGCTCGTGCCAGCCGACCGAGCCGGGACCCGCGTTGCGGGTGGCCGGAACCGGTGTTGCGGCGGCCCGGAAGGCACTGGCTCAGGATCGCGGACATCCGTCAGCGAATATCGCTGACGGATGTCCGCGATCCTGGCGGCCCGGATTACGGCTGGCAGTAAGCCGGTATCCGGTCGGGTCCTCAGCGAGACGGGCGGTGCAGCGGGGACGGACCAGTCCACCGGGCGGGCGCGACGGTCGGGCCGGGCGGGCGGAGCGGGAAGGTGGAGTCTGAGGGCCAAACGGGGGCGGGCGGGCCTGAGGCGGGGGTGGATCAGGGCTGGTGGGGGCGTTGCGGGTGGCGTGGCGGCAGTTACCGAACAGACACCTTCGGGCGGTCGGCTGGCTCTTGCGCGGCTCCGTCCTCCTCAGGTACTTTCGCCTGAATATGGAAAGCGCTTGCCACACGGGTTTTGCCACACTGGGCGGCTAAGCGCTGGACTCCGGCCCCACTCAAGATGCGGAGATAGTCGTGGGATCTGTCCAGCAGGCGTGGCACGAGGCGATGTTCGTCGGCGGGGCCTTCGAGCGGCCAGCCGAGGGCGGCACCATCGACGTGCGGGACAAGGCGTCGGGAGAGATCTTCGCGACGGCCGGGCGGGCGACGGAGGCCGACGTGGACCGGGCGGTCGCGGCGGCCAAGGCGGCCCAGCCGGGCTGGGCGGAGCGCACCTACGCGGAGCGGGCCGCGCTGCTGCGGGGCGTGGCTTCGGCGCTGACGGACCGGGCCAAGTCCATGCGCGAGCTGATCATGCGGGAGACGGGCTGCATCGGCGGCAAGGCGGACTACGAGATCGGCGCCGCCGTGAGCGAGCTGACCGAGGCGGCGGCGCTGGCCTCGCGGGCGACGGGTGAGGTGCTGCCGACCGGGCACGCGGGCCGGTTCTCGCTGTCGGAGCGGCTCCCGGTGGGACTGGTCGGCGTCATCACTCCGTGGAACTTCCCGCTGGTCCTGGGCATGCGAGTGATCGCGCCCGCGATCTCGCTGGGCAACGTGGTCCTGCTCAAGCCGTCGCCGGAGACTCCGGTCTCGGGCGGGCTGGCCATCGCCGAGCTGTTCGAGGCGGCCGGGGCGCCGGCGGGCGTCTTCCAGGTGCTGCCGGGCGACGTCGCGGTGGGTGAGCGGCTGGTCGGCCACCCGGACGTAGGGATGATCCACTTCACCGGGTCCACGGCGGTGGGACGGCAGATCGCGGCCACGGCGGGCGGCCTGCTGAAGAAGGTCTCGCTGGAACTGGGCGGCAACAACGCGCTGCTGGTCCTCGACGACGCCGACGTGGAGCAGGCCACCATGATCGGAGCCTGGTCGGCCTATCACTATCAGGGCCAGACCTGCATCACCGCCGGGCGGCACATCGTGGAGCGCGGTGCGGCCGATGCCTACGTGGCCGGGCTGGCGGCCAGGGCGACCGCGATCACGATGGGCAACACGGTCACCGAGGAGGTCGGGCTGGGCCCGATGATCAACTCCCGGCAGATCGAGCGGGCCCAGGCCATGCTGGCCGAGGCGGTGGCCGAGGGGGCCACGATCGTCACGGGCGGCGAGGTAGACGGGCCCTATTTCCGGCCGACGGTGGTCACCGGCATCAGCCGGGAGTCCCGGCTGTGGAACGAGGAGATCTTCGCGCCGATCGCGCCGGTGCTGGTCGTGGACACCGACGACGAGGCGGTCGAGGTGGCCAACGACACGGCCTATGGCCTGGTCGACTCGGTGATTTCGGGCAACGTGCAGCGGGGCCTGGACGTGGCCCGGCGGTTGCGGGCCGGGATGGTGCACCTGAACGACGCGACGCCACAGGACGAGGCGCTGGCCCCGTTCGGCGGCATCGGCCAGTCCGGCCTGGGCGGCCGGTCCGGCGGTGACTCGAACATCGAGGAGTTCACCGAGCGGCGCTGGCTGACGATCAACCCCCTGCCAGCTCATTACCCGTACTGATCTTGTGGTGTCGGGCCCTTCCGTGCGCGGACGCTATGTCCCACAATGCAGGGCAGCCACCTAGTTAATACGAGGGGAGTGACGATGAGCGAAGCGGCCTCCGTTCCGTTCTCGGAAACCAAGGCGCCCGAATCGGCCGACCGGCTGCATCGCGGTGCGCTCAGCCTGGTGGACATATCGGCGTCGACCATGGCCAACATCGGCCCGGCCTACAGCTTTTACTTCGGCTTCGCGGGCCTGGTGCTGGTGGCCGGGCTGGCCGCGCCGCTGACCATCGTCGCGGCGGCCATTGCCGTGGCATTGCTCGGCAACACCCTGGCCCAGTTCTCCCGAGTGCAGCCGTCGACGGGCGGGTTCATCTCGTTCGTGGGCAAGACCTTCGGCGGCACCAGCGCCGTGACGACCGCGCTGCTGTGCGGGGTGGGCTACATCATCGCCATCTCGTCGGTGATCGCCGTGGTCGGCGGATTCCTGTCGATCCTGCTGAACTACTACTTCGGCTGGAACGTCCCGTGGGGGATCTTCTCGCTGATCCTGACCGCCGGCGCGGTGCTGATGATGATCCGCGGCGTGGCCGTCTCGACCAAGCTGGCCGGGCTGTTCTTCGGCTTCGAGATGCTGGTGCTGATCGTGGTGTCGGTGGCCGCGCTCATCAAGCACGGCGGTCACCTCAGCGGCGTGCCGTTCGAGCCCAGCCACCTCACCAACGGCTTCAGCGGCCTGGCGGCCGGCTTCCCGCTGGCGGTGTATCTGTTCATCGGCTGGGAAAACTCGGCCGCCCTGGCCGAGGAAACCAACAACCCGCGGCGTAACGTGCCGCGGGCGGTGTTCATGTCGATCGCGATCATGTCGGTCGGGTACCTGCTGTACTCCTTCGCCACGGTGACCGGGTTCGGCTACAACGGCGCCAAGCTGGGCGCGGCCACGATCCCGTTCATCACGGTCGCCCACGGCATCTGGCCTGGCCTGGCGCTGTGCGCCTACATCGCGGGCATGACCTCCACGCTCGGCGTGCTGATCTCGGCGGTGAACTCGCAGTGCCCGGCTGATCTTCAACGCCGGCCGGGAGGGCCTGCTGCCGGCCTGGCTGGGCAAGGTCCACCGGACCCGCCGCACGCCGGTCAACGCGATCTTCGCGTTCGTGATCATCGCCAGCGCGATCATCCTGGTCTGGGGCCTGCTGCACCTGATCGGCCACGGCCAGAGCGGCAACATGGACCCGATCAACTTCTTCTTCGAGTCATCCACTCTGGGCACCATCCTGATCCTGGTCGTCTACTTCCTGTCCAACCTGGCCCTGCCGTTCTACTACCGGAAGTACCGCCCGCAGGAGTTCCACATCGTCAAGCACCTGGTCTTGCCCGTGCTGGGCATGATCGCCATCGGCGTGCCGGTGTACTACCTGGTCAAGCCGGGCCAGCCGGCACCGTACGACTGGTTCCCGTACGCGGCGCTGGTCGTGATCGTGGTCTCCGTGGTCTACGCCGTCGTCCTCAGCCGGCGCGACCCCGGTCTCGGCGATCGAGTCGGCTCGATCGTCGCCGACGAGTAACCGGACCGGCTGGCCGCGGGGATGCGGCGGCAGGTCATCCGTTTCGATTTCTGGGAGTTTCACCATGACGGACACCGCTACGAGCGCGACTGACCTGGGCGCGCTCCCGGCGCATCCCCTCAGCCAGGTAACAGCAGAGGAATACCTGGCCGGCCGGCAGATCCTGGCCCAGGAGGGCCTGCTGGCCGAGCCGGTCAGGTTCGCCTACTACGGGCTCGAGGAGCCGCCCAAGGACGAGGTGCTGGCCGAAGGGCAGCCCGAGCGCAAGCTGCGCGCGTTCCTGCTCGACATCGCGACCGGAGAGTCCAGCGACGTCGTCGTGTCGCTGACCGAGGGCCGGGTGGTCAGCCGCGCCATCCTCGATCCGCGCACCGACGGCCAGATGCCGATCATCACCAACGACTTCGCACTGGCCGAGGAGATCGTCCGCGCGGACCCGGGCTGGCAGGCCGCCGTGGCCCGGCGCGGCCTGACCGACGTATCTAAGATCCGGGCCTGCCCGCTGACGGCCGGCTCGTTCGGGCGGCCCGACGAGGAAGGGCGGCGGATGGTCCGGGTGCTGGCCTTCCTCCAGGCGCAGGAGCACGACCTGGCCTGGGCCCACCCGATCGACGGATTGTGCGCCTACGTCGACCTGGTCGAGAAGAAGGTCTTCAAGCTCATCGATGAGTTCGAGCTGCCGGTGCCCGCCGAGTCCGGCGACTACGACGACCCGGACGTGCGCGGGCCGCTGCGCGAGGGGCTGCGCCCGATCGAGATCACCCAGCCCGAGGGACCGAGCTTCACCCTGGACGGGAACCTGCTCCAGTGGCAGGGCTGGTCGATGCGGGTCGGCTTCGACGCCCGCGAGGGGCTGACGCTGCACCAGATCAGCATCGCCGACGGCGACCGGCAGCGGGATGTCATGTACCGGGCGTCGGTGCCGGAGATGGTGGTGCCCTACGGCGACCCGAAGTTCCGGTACTGGCAGACCTACTTCGACTCGGGCGAGTACCTGGTCGGCAAGTTCGCCAACTCGCTGGAGCTGGGCTGCGACTGCCTGGGCGAGATCACCTACATGGACGCCACGGTCGCCGACGACTTCGGCCAGCCCCAGGTGATCAAGAACGCGATCTGCATCCACGAGGAGGACTTCGGGATCCTCTGGAAGCACTTCGACATCTTCAACGGCTCCAGCCAGTCCCGCCGTCAGCGCCGCCTGGTGGTCTCCTTCTTCACCACGGTCGGCAACTACGACTACGGCTTCTACTGGTACTTCTACCTGGACGGCACCATCGAGTGCGAGATCAAGCTGACCGGCGTGCTGTTCACGGCGGCCACCGACGGCACCAACCCGTACTCGGCGGAGGTGGCGCCGGGGCTCGGCGCGCCGGTCCACCAGCACCTGTTCGGCGCGCGGCTGGACATGGCGGTGGACGGGCAGGCCAACGCCGTGGAGGAAGTGGACTTCGGCGGCCTGCCCATCGGCCCGGACAACCCCTACGGCAACGCGATCGTGCAGACCGTGACCCGGCTCGGCCGGGAATCCGAGGCCGCCCGGCGCGTGGACACCACCCGCGGCCGGACCTGGCGGGTGGTCAACACCGAGGTGCAGAACCGGTACGGCAAGCCGGTCGGCTACACCCTCTACCCGGAGGCCGCACCGACGCTGCTGGCCGACCCGGAGTCCTCGATACACGCCCGGGCCCGGTTCGCGACCAACCACCTGTGGGTCACCCGGTACGAGCCATCGCACCGGTACCCGGCGGGCGACTTCGTCAACGAGCACCCTGGCGGCGCCGGCCTGCCGGAGTTCCAGGCCCGTGACCGGGACATCGACGGCGAGGACATCGTCGTCTGGCACACGTTCGGGCCTACGCACTTCCCGCGCCCGGAGGACTGGCCGGTCATGCCGGTGGCGCGCTGCGGGTTCGTGCTCAAGCCCACGGGCTTCTTCGCCCGCAACCCGACCCTCGACGTCCCGCCCCCCGCCTCGCACTGTTCTTCCGGCTGAACTGTTCTTCTGGCTGAACTGCTCGGCGGACTGCCCCGCTCGCTTGAACGGCTCGCCGTCCCGGTCGGGGCGGCGAGCCGGGCGAGCCGCCCCGGCAATTCCGGCTTGTGTCTGTGGATAACTACCGCTTGACTGTGGATATCGATCACTAGTTCGGATCATTCGAACCGTGGCTTAGGCCGTCCGAACTGCTGATTCAGCGGCTCCGCTGGGCTGTCGCTCCGCCCACAGCGGCCTGTGGGTAACCGCCGCTAGCTAGCGCGCGTGGTCGCTCGCTCTCTGGGCTCTTTTGGGCTCTTATTTTGAGCTGGACTATTGATCCTTTGGGCTCAGAATGGTAGACCAGCAGGTGGCAGACCAGCACCGTCCGGGCAGGCCCGGACAAAGTGTGCGGGCGGGTGAGGGCGACGGGTAGGCGGAGATAGCGGGATGCGGTACATCGAGGCCGTACGGGCGCAGGGGAAGAACCTGCGCTCGTCCAGGGCAGCCGTGGCGGACCAGCTCAAGGGCCTGGACCTGGCGCCCTGGCGGGGCCGGCGGCTCGGGCTGGTGGGCATGGGCGCCAGCGCGAACGCGATCGGGGCGGCGCTGGGCAGCTACTGGGCGGCCGGCCTGCCGGCGAACGCGTGGCTGGGCTCCGAACTGGGCTACGCCGGGGTGGCGGGCAACTTCGACGCGGTGATCGCGGTCTCGCAGAGCGGCAAGAGCGCCGAGATCGTGGCGGCGCTGGACGGCCCGGTCTCGGGTTACCCGAAGCTCGTGGTCACCGACGGGCCCGACTCGCCGGCCGCGCGGCTGGCCGATGCGACGGTCGGGCTGGCCCTCCTGGAGGACAGCAACGTCCGCACGATCGGCTACACGGGCACGCTCCAGGCGCTGTTCCTGCTGGCCGGCGCGCTGGCGGGGCCAGGCCAGGGGCCGGCCGCGGACTGGGACTGGCTGGCCGACGAGATGGACCGGCAGCTGCCCGCCGCCGAGCGGCTCGCGGCCGACCTGCTCGGGGCGCTGAGCGACGTCCGGTCGTTTGACGTCGTCGGGGCCGGGGCGCAGGCGGGCACGGCCGCGCAGGGCGCGCTGCTGCTGCGGGAGGTCGCCAAGCGGCCCGCGTCACACTACGAGACCTACCAGTACCTGCACGGGCCGATCGAGGCGGCCGGGCCGGGCCTGGGCCTGCTGATCATCGGCGGTGCCCGCGAGGCCCGGCTGGCGGCGTCGCTGGCCGGCACCGGCGCGACGATCCTGCTCATCACGGCTCTCGACGATGCCGGGCTGACCGGGCTGACCGGAGTGACCGGAGTGACCGGAGTGACCGGAGTGACGGTGTTCCGGGTGCCGGGCGGCGATGACGCCGCGCTGGCCATGCTCGGGATCCTGCCGTTGCAGACCATCAGCGGGGCGCTGGCGGATGCGGCCGAGCTGCCCGACGGCGAGTTCCGGTTCCACCAGGACGACACGAAGGTCGACTGATGACCGCGCCCGCCCCGGCCGCCTCCGGCTACCAGCACTCGCCCCGGCCGAGCTACGACCACGGCACCGCCATCCTGCGATCGCAGGCCGCCCGGCACGTCTGGGGTGACGCCGAGTCGGGCGAGATCCTGGACCTGGTCTACGTCTCGAACCAGCGGATCCACGAGCTGCTGTTCGAGATCCCGGCGGGCGGGCAGTTCACGCACTCGGCCGACTTCCGGACCATATTCGGGGCCGACGAAGTGCTGTACGTGGTCGAGGGGTGCATCGCCCTCGCGGACCCGCAGAGGGGATCGGTCGTGCGCCTCGCGGCGGGCGACGCGGTGTTCTTCGGGCCCGACACCTGGCATCACGCCTTCAACTTCGGCCCTGGCCCGGCCCGGATCCTCGAGTTCTTCGCACCGCCGCCGGCCACCGGGACGTCGGGCGCCTACGCCCAGCAGCAGCCCCTGCTGCCGGCCAGCCGGTACGCCGACGACGCGGAGCTGGGCACGATCCTCCCCGGCCGGGCCCGGCGGGCGGACCAGCCGCGGCTGGTCGTAGTCCGGCCCGATGACTACCGCTGGCGGCTGGACGGCGACCGGGACCGGGTGCTGACCGGGATCATCGCCAGCACGCCGCAGCTGACCGTGGGCCGGTGCGAGGTCCGCGGGCCGCGCTGGAGCGGCTGGATCAGCCATCGGGGCGACGCCGGCGGATACGTGCTGTCGGGCGGGCTGGCGCTCTGGCTGGCCGGGCGGGGCCGGAGCTGGGACGAGCTGGCCCCCGGCGACGGGTTCTTCGTCCCGGCCGGCGAGCGGTACCAGGTCCGTGCGCTCGGTGACGGCGGCAGCAGCTACCTGACGGGCTTCGCGCCCACGCTGCCGCAAGCACCGGAGCAGCAAACACCGGAGCCGCCAATACCGCAGCCCTCAGACACCGAGCCGGAGGCGTGATGTTCAGCGGCCTGAGTGTGGCTGGGATCGACCGGCGAGCCGGGAACGCGGCCATCGGGATCGACGTGGGCGGGACCAAGGTGGCGCTCGGGCTGCTCGACGCGGCCGAGCTGAGCCTGCTGGAGTCCGTGGTCATCCCGACCGGGCGGGACCGGGGCGGCAAGGCCGTGCTGGCCGACATCCGGGCCAGCGCCGCCGACCTGGCCGGACGGGCGGCCGCGCGGGGGCGGCGGGTCAGCGGCATCGGGCTGGTCGTGCCGGAGATCGTGAGCCTGGCCGGGGACATCGTCTCGGGCGAGGTCATCCCGCAGTGGAACGAGCTTCCGGTGGCCGAGGTGCTGAGCGAGATCGCGCCGGTCCGGGTGGAAGCCGACGTGCGCGCGGCGGCCTTCGCGGAGACCGTGCTCGGGGCCGGGCAGGGCCACGACTACCTGGTCTTCGTCACGGTGGGCACCGGGATCAGCTACTCCGCCGTCTACCAGGGCCGGCCTATCGCCGGGTCGCGCGGCGGGGCGCTGAACATCGGCACCACGGTGCTGGCCCGCCTGCCCGAGAACTGCGCCGGACAGTCCACCGAAAACCACGGCGAGCCGCGCGAGCTGGAGCTGGAGCGGATCTCCTCGGGCAGCGCGCTGGTCGAGCGTTACGTGGCCCGCGGCGGCCACGCCGAGGGCGCGGGCGACGTGCTGGCCGCGGCGCAGCGCGGCGACCAGGTGGCCGCCGAGGTGCTGGACGAGGGCGCGCGGACGCTAGGCATCGCCATCGCGCTGCTGGTCAACGTGCTGGACCCCGAGGCGGTCATCGTGGGCGGCGGCCTGGGCAGCGCGGACACCAGCTACTGGCAGGCCACCCGGGACTACGCCCGGCAGTACCTGCACGACTTCGCGGCCGGCACCGTCCTGGCCCGCGGCGCGCTGGGCGCCGACGCCGGCGTGATCGGCGCGGGCCTGACCGGCCTGTGCCAGGCCGGGCCGCGATGAACACCGTCAACCGATCAGAACTCACTGGGATAAGGAAGTGGTCGCAGGTGGCAGCCAGAACACAGCACAGTCAGGTGCCGAGACCCCCGCGGCGGCGTGATCCCCGGCTGGCCATCAGGCTGGGCGCGCTCGGCGTCGTGGCCGCGACGGCCGTCACCGCGTGCGGCTCCGGCGGCTCGGGCAGCCCGAGCGCGGCGAGCACCAAGCCCGCGGCGCTGACCGCCAGCGCCAAGGGCACCGTTCAGGAATGGAACTGGGACATCCCCGGCGACGACCCCGGTGAGCACGCGGTCATCCCGATCCTGATCAAGATGCTGGAGCAGGAGTACCCCAAGCTCAAGGTGGCCAACACCTCGATGAGCCTGGCCGAGCAGAACGACAAGCTGCCGCTGGCCTTCGCCAACGGCTCCAGCGCGCCGGACGTCAGCCAGACCAACGAGGGGCTGCAGAACCAGGGTCGGCTGGTGACCGACAAGGAACTGCTGCCGCTGGCGCCGTGGGACAAGGTCTACCACTGGTTCAGCAAGGTCGGGCCGCTGCCGCTGCAGTACAACTCGCTGCCCGCGAGCGGGAAGACCTTCGGGTCGGGCACCGTGTACGGCGTCCCGGAGACCGGCACCGTCGTAGGAATTTTCTATAACAAGGCTCTGATCAAGTCGGTCGGCGGCACCACGCCGACGAGCTGGGGTGCGTTCACGCACGACATGGCGCTGCTGGCCAAGGCGGGCAAGACCGCGATGTCCTACGCGGCGGGCCAGCCGACCGCCTACCAGCCGGTGCACATGCTCTACACGATCGCCAACCACTACGTGTCGGCGGCGGTGAGCAACGCGTTCGTGTTCCACCGCGGCGCGCACCCGTCCATCGACATCCCCGGCTACGTGCAGGCCGCGGCCACGTTCCAGGCCTGGACCAAGGCGGGCTACTTCCCCAAGGGCTACCAGGGCCTGTCCGACACCGCCGCGCTGAACCTGTTCGACCAGGGCAAGGCCGGGTTCTTCCTGGAGGGCGACTGGTACTCCAGCTCGGTGCAGCAGGCGCTGGGCAGCAAGGCCGGGTTCTGGGTGCCGCCGGTGGTCACCGGCGGGCCGGGCGAGGGCTGGTCCATCCCGGCCAAGGCGCCGGACCCGAACGCGGGCGCCGCGGTGATCAACGCGCTGCTCAGCCCCAAGATCCAGGACGCGCTGCTGGCCAACGGCGACATCCCGGTGACGGCGGTCAGCCCCGCCGCGCTGGCCAAGGCCTCGCCGCTGCTGCGGTCGGCCTCGACCGGCTGGTCGACCTCGGTGCGCACCAGCAACCTCGTGCCCTACCTGGACTACGCCACGCCCGACTTCCTCAATCAGGAGATGGCCGGGATCCAGGAGCTCCAGGGCGGGCGCACCACGCCGTCGGCGCTGATGCAGTCGCTGCAAGCGGACTACACGGCCTACTGGTCGCAGCAAGGCTGACCGGCGCTGAGCCGAACTGAGGAGGACCCCGTGGGCGCACCAGACGCGGCCGTGCCAGCGGCCGGCGTCGCCCGGACCGAGCCGGACGCACGGGCCGGGCGGGCAGGCGCGGCCAGCTTGGCCGCGTCGGCGCCAGGCCAGCGCGGCCGGGCCAGCGCGGCCGGGACGGCCGCGCTGGCCCGGCGTCGCAAGCACCGTGACTGGCTCGCGGGCTGGCTGTTCCTGGCCCCCGCGGTGGTCTTCCTGGCCGTCCTGATCGTCTACCCGCTGATCCGGGCGCTTGGTTACTCGTTCGACAACTGGGACGGGATCGGCGTCGCGCAGTGGGTCGGGCTGCACAACTACCTGGAAATCTTCGCCGACCCGATCGAGCGGGGGTCCCTGGTCAACCTGGGCATCCTGCTGATCTTCTACTCGCTGATCCCGACCGCGGTGGCCCTGGTCACGGTGAACCTGATGCGGCGCAGCAAGATCCGCGGCGCCGGGTTCTTCCGGGTGGTGTTCTTCCTGCCCCAGGCCATCGTCACGGTGGTCGTCGCCATCGTGTGGACCTGGCTGGCGGCGCCGTCGGGGGCGGGCACGATCAACGAGATCCTGCACCTGGTGGGCCTGGGCAGCGGCACCGGGACGCCGTGGCTGGGCAGCTTCAGCACGGCGCTGCCCGCGGTCGGCTTCATCGCCGCCTGGCTGGACTTCGGGCTGTGCTTCGTGCTGCTGATCCCGGGCATCCAGCGGATCCCGGCCGAGCTGTACGACGCGGCGCGGGTGGACGGCGCCGGGCTGCTGACCGAGTTCTTCCGCATCACCGTGCCCATGCTGCGCCGCGACATCGGCGCGGCGATCACGATCACGGCCGTGGCGGCGCTGCAGAGCTTCACGCTCATCTACCAGGCCACCAACGGCGGCCCTGGCTACGCCACCATGGTGCCCGGCCTGCTGGTCTACCGGGATGCCTTCCAGCTCGGCGCGGTCGGCTCGGCCAGCGCGCTGGGCATCGCGATGTCGGTGCTGATCTTCGGCCTGACGTTCGGCATCCGGGCGCTGATCGAGAGGAAGGCGACGTGAGGGCCGGACCGCCTCTTGTTAATGGGAAGGGTTCTCATGCTGTCGCGTGCTGAGCGGCTCGCCTGCCTGGCCATCCTGCTGCTGGCCGCGATCGTCACGCTGTACCCCCTGGTCACGCTGGTCACCACGGCGCTGGCCCCGAGCGGGGCGTCGGGCGGGATCAGCTTCAGCCCGCACGTATCGCTGTCGGCGTTCGCGTACGCGTGGCGGTCGGGCGACTTCTCGCGCTACATGACCAACACGGTCATCGTGACGGTCTCGGTGGTGGCCATCTCCGCGGTCATCGCGGTCCCGGCGGGCTACGCGATCGCGCTGGTCAGGCCGCCGGGGGCGCGCTGGGTGCTGTACACGGCGGTGTTCGGGTTCATGCTGCCGGTCGAGGCGCTGATCGTGCCGTGGTACTACCAGTTCCAGTCCGCGGGCCTGGTCAACAGCTACTGGGCGATGATCTTGCCCCAGGCGGCGCAGTCCATCGCGTTCGGCACGTTCTGGATGTACGTGGCCTTCCGGTCGATCCCGAAGTCGCTGTCGGAGAGCGCGACGATCGACGGGGCGAGCCGGCTGTCACTGCTGTGGCGCATACTGGTGCCGAACGTGGGGCCGGCGGTGAAGACGATGGCGGCGCTGGTGTTCCTGTGGACGTGGAACGCGTTCCTGCTGCCGCTGGTGATGGTCTCCAACTCCTCGCTCTACACGGTGACGGTGGGGCTGTCGACGTTCCAGGGCGCGCACTTCAACAACTACTCCGCGCTGGCCGCCGGCAGCTGCCTGGCCGCCCTGCCCGTGGTAATCGTGTACCTGTTCGCCCAGCGCAGCTTCATCGCGGGGCTGTTCTCCGGGTCCGTCGTGGAATGAGCGCGCCGCGGACCGGGCCGGGGCTGGTGACAGCGGGGCTGACGAGCCTGGATGATGACCAGGACATAACGGGGCCTGCGTGGGTGGCGGGAGCACGGGAGGCGGGATCACGGTGACAGCGGGCCACGGCGGCAAGGGCCTGACGGCCGCGCGGCGGGTGCCCATGTACGAGCAGGCGGCCGCGCAGCTGGAGGCAGAGATCCGCAGCGGCGCGCTCGGCGCGGACGAGCGGCTGATGTCGGAGCGGGCACTGGCCGAGCGGCTGAACGTCAGCCGGATCACCATCCGGCGGGCGCTGGCCCACCTGGCCGAGAAGGACCTGGTCCGGTCGTCGGTGCGAACCGGCTGGTTCGCCTGGCCCGGTCAGCGAGGGCAGCGACGTGCTGCTGAGCTTCTCCGACATGGGACGCAAGCGCGGCTTCAAGGTGACCTCGGAGGTGCTGCACTGCCAGGCCCGCGAGGCGACGCTGGCCGAGGCGGAGGAGCTGGGCGTGGCGCCGGGCAGCCGGGTCTGCGACCTGGCCCGGATCCGCGGGTTCGACGGCGTGCCGATCGCAGAGACCCAGGCGATCGTGCCCGACTACCTGGCGCCGGGGCTGGCCGGCCATGACTTCGCCGCCCAGTCGCTCTACGACGTGCTCCGCTCGGAGTACCGGGTCATGCCGGCCCGGGGCAAGTTCGCGATCCAGGCCGCGGCCTGCGAGCCCGCGCCTGGCCCGGCACCTGGACGTGCGGCCGGGCGATCCGGTGCTGATCTTCCAGCAGACGGGCTACGACCAGCTCGGTCGGCCCTTCGAGCTGGCCCGCACCGTCTACCGGGCCGACCGTTACCTGTTTCGGGGCACGCTGGTCGCGGTGAGCGAGGATGACCCGGTGGTGGAGCCCTCGGGCTGAGTCTCCTGGGTCTGGGCTTGGGCTGGGCGCCGGTCCGGCTAGGCGCGCGCCGGTCTCGGTCTGCCGGTACAGGACCACCCGGCCCGCTCGCGCCCGGCTGACCAGGCCCGCGGCGGCGAGCACGCGCAGGTGCTGGGAGACGGCGCTGGGCGTGACACCGAGCCGGTGAGCCAGCTCGGTGGTCGACGCGGGCTGGTCCAGCAGCGCCAGCAGCCGGGCCCGCGGCGGCCCGAGCAGCGCCCGCGTCGCGGCCGGCGGCGGGGCCGGGCCCCGCTGCCAGGGCAGCGCCATGCCGCGGGCCGGGTAGCCCAGCACCGGCGGGTCGGCCACGTCGATGGGCAGGTGCGGGAAGTACGCGAACAGGCTGGGCACCAGGCGCAGGCCCCGGCCCGCCACCGGCAGCTCGCGGCGCCACTGGTGGATGATGTCCACCGCGAGCACGCCGCCCGCCGACCACCGGATCCGCCGGTCAAGCCTGCCAAAGGCCACGCCCGGCCCGGCCTGGGCCAGCTGCTGGCCGCGGTGCAGCAGGTCGGCTTCGAGCAGGGTCCGCAGCGTCGGCCAGCGCGGCTCGATGACCGCCCGCCAGTACCGGCCGAGAGCGTCGGCCACCTGGTCGCGCACGGCCGCCGGGTCGCGGTCCAGTTCCCGGAGCCGGGCGGGCAATGGTGCGCGGCCGTAGGCGGCGACGACGTCCGCCGCTACCCGGTCCGGCGGGGTGGCCCGGACATGGGCCAGCTGGTCGGCGATGGCCGGGCACGGCGTGGCCGGGGGCGGCGCGGCGAAGTCCGGGATCCAGCCTCGCGGGCTGACCAGGGCGCGCAGCAGCTCATGATCGAGGCCCGGCTGCGCCGCCACCCGGCGGGCCCAGGGCCGCAGCGGCTCGGGCGTGGCCGGGAACGGCCCGTAGACCGGCCACAGGCTGCTGGTGACCTCGTGCAGCGGCGAGATTGTGAAGCAGACCGCGGCCAGGTCCTGCACGTCGAGCTCGAGCCGGAACATGTAGCCGGGGCCTTAATCAATTCCCGGTCGATGCGGGGGCTGGTGGGCTGCCGGCATGAGGCCAGCATCGCATACCGCTCAGGTCACCGGCGCGCTCCGGCATCGCGACTTCGCGCTGCTGTGGCTGGGCCAGGCCGTCTCCCTGGCCGGCAACGGCGTGTTCACCGTGGCGCTCCCGCTGGAGGTGCTGCGGCTCACCGGCAGCGCCCTGGACCTGGCCCTGGTGGTCAGCGCGCGGACGATCCCGGCGGTGCTGCTCCTGCTGGCGGGCGGCACGGTCGTGGACCGGGTGTCCCGGCGCCTGGTCATGCTGGTCTCCGACAGCGTCAGCGGCGCCTGCGTCGGGCTGGTCGCCATCCTGGTCGCCACCGGGCACGCGGAGCTGTGGCAGCTCGCCGCGCTGTCGGCCGCGTTCGGGGTGGCGGCCGCGTTCTTCAAGCCCGCGTCCACCGCCATCACCGCCGACATCCTGCCCGAAGGGCTGCTGGTGTCGGCCAGCTCGCTGACCTCGCTGAGCCAGTCGCTGGCCCAGTACCTGCTCGGCCCGCTGGCCGGCGGCTCATCGTGGCGGCCATCGGCCCGGCCTGGGCGTTCGGGGCCGACGCCGTTAGCTTCGCGGCCAGCGCCGGTTGCCTGGCCGCGATGCACCGGACTCGCCTGCCTGGCCCGGTCCGGTGGCTCGCTGCTGGCCGAGGTCGGCGCCGGGCTGCGCTACTGCCGCTCGCAGGCCTGGCTGTGGTGGAGCATGATCGCGGTCGGGATCGCCAACCTGGCCTGCGTGGTCCCGCTGGCCGTGCTGGAGCCGCTGCTGGTCCGGCACGTGTTCCGGGCCGGGCCGGTCGCTCTGGGCCTGATGTACTCGGCCAGCGGCGCGGGCGGGGCGCTGGCCTCGGTCGCCGCCGCCCGGTGGCCCGCGCCGCGGCGCCGGATCGCGACCATCTGGGCCGCGTGGTCCGGGACCGGGCTGGCCGCCGTCGGGCTGGGCCTGGCTCCGTGGCTGTGGCTGGCGCTGGTCTTCGCCGGGCTGGCCTGGGCCGGGGTCACCTACGGGAACGTGCTCTGGTTCCCGCTCATGCAGCGCGAGGTACCCGGTGACATGCTGGGCCGGGCCTCGTCGGTGGACTGGATGCTGTCGCTGGCCCTGGCCCCGCTGGGCACCATCGCGGGCGGTGCGGTGGCCGGCCTGGCCGGCGTCCGCCTGGCGCTGATCATCGGCGGGTCGATCGCGGCGGCCACGGGCAGCGTACTGCTGGTGCCAGGGGTGACCGAGCCGGACCGGCGGGGACAGAATATTTCGTTGGAGGGCGAAGTATCTTCGTCCTAGGGTGCTGCTCATGACAACGAGCGGAAGCCCGGCGCCCGAGGGCGCCAACCCGGCCGAGGTCGTGGCCGCCGGAGTAGCGCGGACCCTGGAGCTGGCCCGGACCTGGCTGGCCTGGGACGGCGTCCCGGTGCCGGCCGAGGACCGGATCTACACGCCCAACAAGGCGCTCCGCCGGCACGCCGACCACCTGGTCGACCACCTGGCCGAGATCGAGGCGCTGCTGGCGGGCGCGCCCACCGAGCCCGACCACTGGCACGCCAGTGCGGTCACGCTGGGCAGCGACCTGGCCGCCTTCACCGAGGAGGACCTCAACGAGGCGGACGAGCGGCTGCGGCGGCTGGCCCGGCTCTACGTGCTGCGCTTCGCGGCCGCCGGGCCGCAGGCCTGGGACGCGTCACGGCATCCCAACTGGACGCTGCGTGAGATCGCCGAGCACGTGGGGCCGCCCTGGTACGCCGAGGCAGTGGGCGACCTCAGCGGACAGGCGACACCGGGGCTCGGGTAGCGTCCGGTCTGTGCACAGTGTCTTCTACGAGGCGGCCGGGGCCGAGACGTTCGTGGCCACTCAGGCCACCATCGGGCCGTGGAGCCCGGACGCCCAGCACGGCGGGCCGCCGTCGGCGCTGGCCGCCCGGCTGATGGAAGCGCATGAGCCTGCCGAGAACCAGCGGCTGGCCAGCGTCACCGTCGATATCCTGCGGCCGGTCCCGCCCGGCAAGCTGACCGCCAGGACGGCGACCATCCGCCCGGGCAAGCGGGTCGCGCTGCTGGAGACGGTCCTGGAGGCGGGCGGGCAGGAGGTGCTGCGGGCCCGCGGCTGGCGGATCGCGGTGCCGCCGGACCTCGACCTCGACGCCCTGGCCGACGACCACGAGGCGCCGCTGATACCGGAACCGCGGCCGATGCAGACCAGCCCGTGGCCCGGCGTGGTGGCCGACGGTTACCTGTCCGCCCTGGACTGGCGGTACGTGGCGGGCGGCTTCGATAAGCGGGGGCCGGGGGTGGCCTGGGTCCGGCCGCTGATTCCGCTGCTGCCGGGGGAGGACATGTCGCCGATGTGCCGGGCCCTGCTCATCGCGGACTCGGGCAACGGCCTCAGCTCGGAGCTGGACCCGGCCGAGTACGTCTTCGTGAACGTGGACCTGAAGGTGGTGCTGCACCGCGACCCGGCGGACGAGTGGCTGCTGCTCGACGCGGCCACGGCGCTGGGCCCGGTCGGCTCGGCGCTGGCGGTGAGCACGCTGTCGGACTTCGCCGGGCTGTGTGGCCAGGGCACGCAGACGCTGTTTGTGTCGGCTCGCTAGGGCAGGTCGTCGGGGAACAGCGGGGACGAGCTGCCGTCCTCGGCCAGGGCCAGCTCGTCGAGATCGGCGGGCGTGGACAATGGCTCGGGCACGGCGGGCAGCACGTTGTCGAAGTAGGACCTGGCCGCGGCCGTAGTGCCCACGTCGCGGCCGGCGTCCTCGGACAGGTACCAGCGGTGCTCGAGGATCTCGTGGAAGATCTCGGGCGGCGACAGGCGGCCGCGCAGGCCCTCGGGGATCGCGACGACGACGGGGTCGTAGACCTCCTCCAGCCAGCGGTGCGCGGCCACGGTCTCGGACACCGGGTGGCCGTGCTTCTGCTCGAGGTAGCCCCGGAAGCTGGCGATGTCGTTGCGCAGTCGCCGGGCCTGGTTCTCGTCGGCCACGATGCCGGTCTCGCGGAACAGCTGGCGGGTCTGCTGGCCGGACTCGGCGACCTTGGTCCTGACCCGCAGCCGGGTGCCCTCCGGGGTGCTGAGCAGCTCGACCTCGTCGGCGTCGAAGCCGAGCTCGTTGATCCGCCGCAGCCGGTCGGCGATGCGGTAGCGCTGCTCGTCGGGCCGGAGGGTCTCCTCCCTGGTCAGTTCGTCCCACAGCCGGGTGTACCGGCGCTGCAGCTTCTCGATGACCTCGAACGGGTCGACCTCGGGCGGCAGCAGCTCGCCGGCCTGAAGGTCGGACAGCTCGCCGAAAACCCGCTCGCTGGCCAGCTCCAGGTCCCAGCTCCGCTGGCCGGCGGTCAGCTCGTCGTGCTGCTCGCTGGTCTCGGCGTCGACCAGGTAGGCCTCCAGGGCGCCCGCGTCGGCGCGGAACAGCGCGTTGGACAGCGAGCAGTCGCCCCAGAAGAACCCGGACAGGTGCAGCCGCGCCAGCAGCTCGACCAGGGCATCAATGAGAGGGTCGGTGGGCCGGCCGCCACGGGGATTAGAAAACAGGGCCCGGTAGGTGGTGGAGTACTCCAGGTACCGGGTGACCAGGATGGCGTCGGCGTCGGCACCGCGGTCCACCACGATGCCGACCACCTCGACCGCCGGCACGTTCAGCTCGGCCAGCGCGCGCAGCAGCCGGTACTCGCGCCGGGCCAGCCGCTCGCTGATGGACTTCAGCGCGTACAGGACGCCGTTGTCGGCGACGAAGCGGACCACGTGCCGGGACAGGCCGCGCTGGCGGATCTCGACCAGCCGGTCGTCGTGCCAGTCGGCCAGCGGCTGCTCCCAGGGCAGGCTGAGCAGTCCCGCGGCCTCGTCGGCGGGCGGGCTGAACACGAACCGCACCGGATCGCCTGGCCTTCCTGGGCTTGAGTACCGGACCGTCCCAGTCTGCCCGCCCCGACGGCGCGCTGGCGAACCGCCGTCAGCGGATACGGCGGGCGCCGGCCGAGGGCACGGCGTCGGAGAAGCCGGGCGCGGTCCAGCCCTGCCGGGCGAACGTCTCGGCCACCGCCGCCCGGACCGCCTCGTCGCGCTCGGCGGGCACCAGGGCGATCACCGAGCCGCCGAAGCCGCCGCCGGTCATCCGGGCGCCGCAGGCCCCGGCCTCCAGGGCCGCCGCGACGGTGGCGTCGGCGGCCGGCCAGGACACCTCGAAGTCGTCGCGCAATGACTCGTGCGAGGCGGTCAGCAGCGGGCCGGTCCCGGTCAGGTCGCCCTCGCGGAGCAGCTGGGCGGTCACCAGCACCCGGTTGTTCTCGGTGACGACGTGCCGGGCCCGGCGCTCCAGCAGCGGATCGATACCGGTCAGCTGCGAGCCATCGGTGATGTCGCGCAGCGACCGCACGCCCAGCGCCTGCGCGGCGTCCTCGCAGGCCCGGCGGCGGGCCGCGTAACCGCCGTCGGTGAGCTCATGCCGGACCCTGGTGTCGATCACCAGCAGGCTCAGGCCGGCCGACGGGGATCGAGCGGCACGGCAGTGCCGATGCCGCTGCGGCAGTCCAGCAGCAGCGCGTGCCCGGCCTGGCTGAGCAGGGCGGCCGACTGGTCCATGATCCCGGTCGGCGCGCCGACGAAGTCGTTCTCGGCCCGGCGGGCCATGGCGGCGAGCTGGGCCCGCGGCACGGTCAGCCCGTACAGCTCGGTCAGGGTGAGCGCGACGGCGCATTCCAGCGCGGCCGAGGAGGACAGCCCGGCCCCGAGCGGGATGTCGGAGTCGATGGCGATGCTGGCCCCGCCGATGGGGTAGCCCGCCTCGCGCAGCGCCCAGGCCACGCCGGCCGGGTAGGCGGCCCAGCCGCTGACCGAGCCGGGCGCCAGCGAGTCCAGGGCGACGGCGAGCTCCTCGCCGGGGGCCTGGCGCGAGGCCAGCGCGAGCACGCCGTCGTCGCGCTGGGCGGCGGCGGCGCTCAGGCCGGCGCCGATGGCGAACGGGAGGACGAAGCCCTCGTTGTAGTCGGTGTGCTCGCCGATCAGGTTCACCCGGCCCGGCGCCCGCCACGCCCCGCGGGGCTGACGGCCGAACCGCTGGGTGAACAGGACCGCGGCGTCCTCACGCGCTTGCGGCACCGTCACCGGTCTGCGCCCGCCCGGACCGCGCCCGCCCCGGCCACGGCCGCCCGGACCAGGGCCGCCGAGTTCAGCGGGCACCCGCTCTGGCCTGCGTGAACGTCCACGCGTCCGCGACCATGTCGGTCAGGCTCCGGGCCGGACGCCAGCCCAGCTCGGCCCGGATCCGGTCGTTGGAGGCGATCAGCACGGCCGGGTCGCCGGGTCGGCGGGGGGCCATCTCGGCCGGGATGTCGCGGCCGGTCACGTCGCGGCACGCGGCGAGCACCTCGCGGTTCGAGAAGCCGGATCCGCTGCCCAGGTTGTAGATCCGGTGGGCGCCGGGCTGGCAGGCGGCCAGCGCCAGCAGGTGCGCGCGGGCCAGGTCGGACACGTGGATGTAGTCCCGGATGCAGGTGCCGTCCGGGGTGGGGTAGTCGTCGCCGTAGAGCTTCAGATCGCTGTCGCCGGAGTAGGCGGCGGCCAGCACGGTCGGGATCAGGTGCGTCTCCGGGTCGTGCCGCTCGCCCAGCCAGTTCCCGGCCCGCTCCCGGTAGGCGCCGGCCACGTTGAAGTAGCGCAGGCTGACCGCGGCCAGCCTGAACATCCGGGCGTACTCGGCCAGCGCGGTGTCGACGGCTACCTTGGACGCCCCGTACGGGCTGGTCGGCCGGGTCGGGGCGGTCTCCTCGATGGGCACCGACTCCGGCTCGCCGTAGGTGGCGGCGGTGGACGAGAACACGATGCTGCCCACCCGCGCCGCCCGCATGGCCTCCAGCAGCGCCAGCGAGCCGCCGAGGTTGTGGTGCCAGTACCTGGCCGGCTGGGCCACGGACTCGGCGACCAGGGACTTGGCCGCGAAGTGCAGGACGGCCTCGATCCCGGTGGCCAGCACCGCCGCGGCGTCGGTGCGCAGGTCGCCCTGGACGAACTGGACGCCGGCGGGCACCGCGTCGGCGTGCCCGGTGGACAGGTCGTCCAGCACGACGACCTCATGACCGTCCTCGACGAGCTGAGCGGCGACGACGCTTCCGACATAGCCAGCGCCCCCGGTGACCAGCAGCTTCATGAGCGCTCCCCGACGATAGCGGACGATAGCTGAAGATAGCGGAATGGCGTAGATCATGACTTTCCACCCCGCAGCCTAGTGCGGGGTCGTCTGCTCCTGCGCCGACTTGCGGGCCCGGTAGGCCGCGACATGCAGGCGGTTGCCACAGCTGCGATTGTCGCAGTACCGGCGGGACCGGTTGCGCGAGAAGTCCACGAACACATCCGGGCAGTCCGGCGATCCGCAGCTCCGCACCCGGTCGGTCTCGCCCGCCACGACCAGGCCGGCCAGGCCCATGGCGAGCTGGGCCGCGATCCGGTCGGCCAGCGGCGCCTGCGACCGGGACACGTGGATGTGCGGCCCGCGGCCGTCGTGGGAGGCGATCTGCGGGACGGCGCCGGTCTCGGCCAGCAGGGAATTCACCAGCTCCGTGACCTTGTCGGTGTCGCCGGCCTCGCAGGCCCGCGCGATGGTGTCCAGCCGGGCCCGGTGCGCCCGCAGCAGGGCGACGTCGCCGGTCGTGGCGGCCCGCGGGTAGAAGGCGTAGCGGCGGGCCATGTCCTGGACGTCCGCGACGCCGCGCAGCCCCTCGCCGGACCGCGAGCGGCCCGTGTTTATCAGCTCGGTGCAGGCGGCCAGCGCCTCCAGCTGGTCAGCATCAAAAAGCATTTTGACTCCTGACAAAGCACCCTCGTAGGCTGCTGAGTGTGTCAGCACCATATGCGAAGACAGTCATGACAGCCAACGCCCAGGCGCGCCGCCGGCCCATGCTGGCGGCGACGCTGGGCGCGGCCTGCATCTCCTGCTCGGCCATCCTGGTCACGCTGGCTGGCACGGCCGCGGCCACGACGGCGTTCTTCCGCTGCGTGCTCGCCCTCCCGGTGCTGGCCGTGCTGACCCTGATCGAGCAGCGGCGGCACGGCCGCCGCGCGGCCAGGGCCCGGCTGGGCGCGGTGGTCGCCGGCCTGCTGCTGGCCGTGGACCTGGTGCTGTGGAACCACGCCATCGCCGAGGTGGGCGCGGGCATCGCGACGGTGCTGGGCAACCTCCAGCTGGCGTTCGTCGCCGGGGCCGCCTGGCTGCTGTTCGGTGAGCGGCTCAGCCGCCGGTTCCTGTTCATGCTGCCGGTGGTGATGGCGGGCGTGGTGCTGGTCTCCGGCCTGGCCGACGGCGGCGGCTCCGGCCATCACGCCCTGGCCGGCATCGTCTACGGAATCGGCACGTCCATCGCCTACGCCGGGTTCCTGCTCATCTTCCGGCATTCGTCGACCGGCACCGAGCACGTCGCCGGGCCGCTGGCCGACGCCACCGCCGGGGCCGCGCTCGGCGCGCTGGTGCTGGGCCTGCTGTTCGGCGGCTTCACCCTGCACATCAGCTGGTCGGCGTTCGCCTGGCTGCTGCTGCTGGCCACCACCAGCCAGACCATCGGCTGGCTGCTGATCACCTCGTCGCTGCCGCGGCTGCCCGCCGCGGTGTCCTCGCTGCTGCTGCTCCTCCAGCCGGCTGCCGCGCTGGTCGTCGCGGCGGTGGTGCTCGGCCAGCGGCCGACGCTGCTCCAGGTCGCCGGGGCGGTCCTGGTCTGCGGCGGAGTGCTGGTCGCGAGCGGCGCGCTGCCGTTGCGGCGCGGCGCGGCCGGCGGCCGGGGCGCGGAGGCCGGGCCGGTGGTGACCGAGCGGTCGCGGCCGTGACCGAGCCCAGGGCGGGCGGCGCGGTGGCGGCCGAGGCCACGTCCTAGCCCGCGGCGCCCTTCATCGTCGCCACCACCGTGGCCGCATCCGGCTCGGTGCTGATCATCGCGGCCAGCAGGTCCGGGTGCTCCAGCCAGTGCAGCCGGGCGGCGTCCGGCCGTCCGTCGTGCATCGGCGGCCACTCGCGGGTCGGCGTGAAGTCGTCCATCACGATCGTGCCGCCCGGCCGCACCCACTCGCGCGGGCTCACGGCCTGGTCGGTGCCCTTGCCCTGCCCGCCGCCGTCCAGGGCCAGCAGGGCGAACGGAGCCTCGGTGCGCAGCTCGGTCCAGTCGCCGTGCAGCACGGTGACCGCGGGCACCTCGGCGAATACGCTCCGGGCGGTGTCGGCCAGCAGCCAGTCGTGCTCCACGCTGACCAGGCGGACCCCGGTCCTGGCCCCGCTGGCCAGCCAGGCCAGGCCGACGCCGCAGCCGGTGCCGGTCTCGCCGATCATGCCCTCGCCGATCCCGGCGGCCAGCAACTGGAGCAGGCGGCCGTGCGAGGGCAGGCACGAGTTGCGGAATCCGGCCCGCCGGGCCGCCGCGACGGCCCTCTCGACCAGGGGCGGCAGGCCGGTCAGGCCGCGGTAGGCATCGGTCCCGGTTGGCGCCACCGCAGCATTCTTCACGAAACGGTCAGGGCGGGGCCAGCCGGGCCCCGTCCGGCTCGGCCTGCGGGTCCTGCGCAGCCGCCGGGCGGCGGCGCGGCCGGACGGCGCCGGCCAGGACCACGATCAGCGCGCTGAGCACCACGACGGTGCCCAGCGCCACGGGCAGGCTGGTGACGTCAGCCAGGCCGCCGATGATGGCCGGACCCGCCAGCGCGCCCATATAGCCGAACGAGGTGATCATGGCCAGGCTCGGACCCGGCCGGCCCAGCCCGGCCGTCGCGGTGAACGCCAGCGGCACCACCACCGACAGGCCCGCCCCGAGCACGGCGAAGCCCGCCAGGCCCGACCACACGTGGCCGATGAGCAGCGCGCAGCCGAAGCCGGCCGTGGCCAGGCCGCCCGCCAGCCGGACCAGGCGGACCGGGCCGACCCGGTCGGTCAGCCAGTCCCCGCTGAGCCTGCCCGCGGTCATGGTCACCGCGAACACGCTGTATCCCACGGCGGCCACGCCGGCCGACGCGCCCAGCGAGGAGTGCAGGTAGACGGCGCTCCAGTTGCCCGCCGCGCCCTCGCCCAGGAAGCTCGCGAACGAGATCGCGCCCAGCGCCACCAGCGCCCATGACCACTTGGGCCAGCGCGCCACGCGGCCGGGCTGGCCGCTGGCGTGATGCGCGGGCCGGGACGCGAACGCCTGGGCGCCTGGCCAGCCCGGCGGCCACGATCGGGACGGCCGCGATCAGGAACGCGGTCCGCGCCGACAGCCCGGTGGCGGCCGTGATGGCCCCGAGGCCGGACCCGGCGAGGCCGCCGACGCTGTAGGCGCCGTGGAATCCGGACATGAGCCGCCGTCCGAGCTGATCCTGGACCGCGGCCGCCTCGGTGTTCATCGCCACGTCGAGCATTCCGATGCCGGCGCCCCAGCCCAGGAGGACCAGAAACAACTGCCAGGCCGAGCCGGTCACCGTGGTCACTGGCAGCATCACGGCCAGCAGCAGCAGCCCGGCCTGGGCCACCCGCCGCGGCGGCACCGAGGCCAGCACGGCGCCGGTGGCCGGCATGGCCAGCACGCAGCCGACCGCGGGCCCGAGCAGGGCCAGGCCGAGCAGGCCCGGTGACAGGTGCAGGCCCGCCTTGATGGCCGGGATCCGGGCCGCCCAGGTGCCCTCGGAGACGCCCAGCATGGCGAACACCGTGAGCACGGCCAGGCGCCGGACCCGCTCGGCCCGGGGCCCGGTGGCCGGGCCCGCCGACCGGTCCAGGACCCGGTCAGACATGCCGCACCTCAGACATGCCGCACCTCAGACATGCTGCACCGGCAGGCCCGCGGTTTCCAGCGGCCCGGTCAGCTCCGGCGTGGCGTCGGTGACCAGCCGCTCGGCCACGTCCAGCGAGCACACCCGGCCGAAGGTCACCTGGCCGATCTTGGCCGCGTCGCTGGCCAGGATGGTGCGCCGGGCGGCGCCCAGGGCGGCGCGCCGCACTCGTGCGTCGGCGGGCACGTGGGTGGTCACGCCCTCGCGCTCATGCAGGCCGCAGCCGCTCAGCACCAGGGTGTCGAAGCGCAGCCGCTCGAACGCCACCTCGGCCAGGTCGCCGGTCACGGTCAGCTCGCCCGGCCGCACGTCCCCGCCGGGGCAGATCAGGCTGACCTGGTCGTCGTCGGCCAGCTCGAGCAGCGCCCGCAGGCCGAGCGGCAGCACCGTCACCGGCCGCCCGCGCAGCGCCCTGGCTACCTCCAGGCCGGTGGTGCCGCTGTCCAGGATCACGGTCTCGGCGTCGGAGATCAGCCCGGCGACGGCCTGGGCAATCCGCTGCTTGGCCTCGATGGCC
This sequence comes from uncultured Actinomycetota bacterium, assembly GCA_963730265.1. Lineage (GTDB taxonomy): Bacteria > Actinomycetota > Actinomycetes > Streptosporangiales > Streptosporangiaceae > DASUBV01. Next base: position 16,391 of record CAVSRG010000008.1, on the reverse strand, counting down.
TCCAGCGCCCGCGCGGCGTAGGGCAGCTCGTCCCGGCGCAGCTGGACCCGGACCGCCCCGCCGTGGACCCGGCGCACCACCCCGTCGCGTTCCAGCACGTCCAGGTCCCGTCGTACGGTCATCTCGGAGCAGCCCAGCTCGGTGGCGAGCTGCCGGACCTGGACCTCCCCGTCCCGCTGCATCGCGTCGAGCAGCGCCCGTCGCCGGTTTCGCACATCCATAGTGGTCATTCAACCACATAAAATGTGAATACGAACAGACATTTTGTTCGTTCGAATGGGCAGCTTAGGTCAGGCCCGAGATCCCGTTGCCGATGAGCAGGCCGCCGACGACCAGCAGGGCGCCCGCCACGATGGCGTGGCCGTGGGCCCGCAGCCAGGCATTGAATCGCTTGAGCGTGCTCGTGGTCCGCTCGGGCGCGGCCAGGTAGAACAGGAATGGCAGCCAGATCAGGATGACGTCGATCACGATCACGGTGATCAGGGTGAGCGCGGTGGTCAGATCGCTGGCCTTGGCCGTCGCGATGGCCTGGACGGCGGCCAGGAAGGCGGCCGACGGCAGGAAGACGACGAGCCCGGTCACGAACGCGAACAGCGGCTCGGGCCGGGACATTGTCCGGCTGACCAGGCCGGGCTTCTTCTTCTTGGCCGGGTCGGGGGGCTTGGGCTTGCGACGCGTCATGTACAGGCCGCCGGCCAGCGCCACCACGCCGAGCCCGAGCCGCAGGCCGTACCGCGGCGACCGGTTGGTCGGCAGGCTCAGGCCGCCCGACCGGAGCGCCACCAGCACGATGATGCCGATGATCACGGTGGTGGTGAGCGCCCCGGCCAGGTACAGCAGGGTGGTCCGGCGCGGGCTGGCCGAGCCCAGGTAGACCGCGCCGACCAGGACCGCCGTCGGAGACAGTGCGGACAGCAGGGCGAATCCGGCGGCGCTCTCGAACATGGTCCTACCCCTTCGACCAGGCCCCGTCAGCCCTCGTTGCCGAAGGCCGCGCGCAGCCGGGCGTCCTGCTCCTGGGTCAGGTTGGTCTGGATCAGCTCGGCCTCGGTGCCGTCGAACTCGGCCTGCACCTTGCCAAAGACGGCATCGGAGCTGAGCAGGAACAGGGCCGAGGTGCCCGGCTTGACCTTGTCCCGCACCTTCTTGACGAACGACTCGCTGATCCCGGCGTCGGTCATCGAGCCGAACAGCGCCCCGGTCGCGGCCCCGACGGCCAGGCCCAGGAGCGGGATGAAGAAGATCAGCCCGAACAACAGGCCCCAGAACCCGCCGCCGAGCGCGCCGATCTTGGTCCGGCTGTGCAACTCCCGCGTCCTGGGCTTGTGCTGTCCCGGCTCCCAGCTGACCACGGCCGCGTCGTGGACCTGGATCAGCGCCTGGTCCTCAAGCTTCTCGAGCGTGCCCAGGGCCTGATCGGCGCCTGCGGTGGTGGGGAACTTCCAGACGGTCAAGGCTGCCATCTCGTGTCTCCGCATCCTGGTTCCGGCCAGCGGGCAATTGCCCGCCGGCGGCTAGGCCCGGATTCACTGTCGGCCGCGAGGGCCGCCCGGAGCATCACCCGCCGGGAGTGAACACGCGAGCCGGGCCCGCGGGGCAGCGCGCGGGCCCGGGGAACTGCGGTTAGTTCAGCTTGGAGTCGGTCACGACGGGGTGGGCCGGGCCGCCGGTGGTGTGGTAGAAGATGCCGGGGTAGCCCTTGGTGGAGAACCCGGCGCTGGGGTTGTCGTGCAGCGTCGAGCGGAAGATCCGCACGTAGGCGTGACCGCAGTCGCCGTCGCAGACGTAGAAGATCGCGCCGCCGCCCTCGCGGGCGTGGTTGAACCGCATCACGGTGCCGCGGATGATCAGCGAGTAGTTGTCGCCATCGTTGTAGATGGCGCCGCCGCTGCCGCCGCCGGGCGTGCCCGGCTGCTGCGGATTGGCGCCGAAGCCGATCGCCCGATTGTGGGCGAACAGGCTGTTCAGCACGGTCCAGGACACTCCGATGCTGCTCAGCGCGCTGCCGTTGGAGCACACGCCGCCGGTGAACGTGCTGTGCGTCACGTAGACCGGCCGGTTGCGGTACTGCATCAGCGCGCGGATGGCCGCCCCGCCGAGGTCCGGGCCGACCCGGTAGCAGCGGTTGTTGATGAACCGGGAGTTCACCACCTTGAGCTGGCCGCCCTGGGCGTAGACGGCGCCGCCGCTGCCGCTGCCGATGAAGTGGCCGCTGGCGTTGCCGCGGGTGAAGGTCAGGTTCTCGATGGTCAGCCGGGGGGTGGCCTGGTTCTGGCAGTGGCTGGTGGTCCAGACCTGGTGCTTGTCGCAGGTGTTCATGTACAGGATCCGGTGCTTCCCGGCCCCGCTGAGCGTGACCTTGCCGCCGCCGTTCAGCACGACCTGCTGGCTGGTGTTCCGCACCTTGGCCGTGGCGGTCATGGTGATCGTCACCGGCCTGGGCCCGCAGTTGAAGGTGATGAGCCCGCCCCTGGCCACGGCCCGGACGACGGCCTGGGAGGTGCAGCTAGCCGCGGTCCCGCGGCCGATCACCCGGGTCGGGTGGGCGGTGCTGACCGCACGGCCCGCGGGCGGCACGTAGGCGTGCCCGTTCGGGTTGCCCGCCTGCGGCAGCCGCGCGACGGATACCTGCGCGGCGACGGTCTGGGCCGCGGGGCCGCCGGCGGTGGCCGCCGTGATCAGGGCCGCGGACACCAGCCCGCCCGCGGCAATGGCTGCCGAAATGGCCGTCAATCCACCCAAGAGTCGCATGGCGCCTCATGCTAGCCCCGCGTCCCAGGCGTCAGTCAGGTTTCGCGCTACTGCGCCGGTCCGGGGCCTGCGGGGTCCCGGCCGGCGGTCCGGCGGCCGGCCAGCAGCTGGGCCAGGTGCAGCCCGGAGCGCGGGGTCAGGTCGCTGAGCTGAGTCCGGCAGGAGAAGCCGTCGGCCAGCACCACCGCATCGTCGCCGGCCGCTCGGACGGCGGGCAGCAGCGCGGTCTCGGCCACCGCGGTAGACACGGCGTAGTGCCCGCGCTCCATGCCGAAGTTGCCGGCCAGGCCGCAGCAGCTGCCCAGCCGGGTCAGGCCGGCGCCCGCCCGGCGCAGCAGCGCCGCGTCCGCCTCCCAGCCCATGACGGCGCTGTGGTGACAGTGCGGCTGGGCCACGACCTCCGTGCCGTCCAGCCGCGGCGGCGTCCAGCCCGGCACGTCGGCCAGCACCTCGCTGAGCGTCTTCACCGACCCCGGCCAGGTCCCTGGCCTGCGGCGTGCCCAGCAGGTCCGCCGCGTCGGAGCGCAGCGTCGCGGTGCAGGACGGCTCCAGGCCCACGATCGGGATCGCCGGCCCGGACGGCCGGGCTGAGCTCGGCGACGGTGCGGCCGAGGATCCGCCGGGCCGCGGTGAGCTGGCCGGTGCTGATCCAGGTGATCGCGCAGCAGGTCGGCCGGTCCGGGATGGTCACGGTGAACCCGGCGTCGGCCAGCACCCGGAGCGCGGCCTGCCCGATCTCCGGGACGAAGAAATCAGTGAAGGTGTCGACGAACAGCAGCACCGGGCGCCCGGTCCCGGACCCGGCCCGGCTGCCCGCCGCGCCCTGCCGCCGGTACCAGGAGCGGAACGACTCGGCCGCGAACGGCGGCAGCGAGCGACGAGGCTCAATGCCCGCCGCCAGGCGGGCCGCCCGGCCCAGGCCCGGTGCCGCCAGCGCCGCGTTGGCCAGCCCGGGCACCCGCGAGGCCAGCCGGGCCCAGCGCGGCAGCTGGCCGAGCGCGTAGTGACTGCGGGGCCGGAGCCGGCCCCGGTAGGCCTGGTGCAGCACCTCGGCCTTGTAGGCGGCCATGTCCACGCCGGCCGGGCACTCGGCCGAGCAGGCCTTGCAGGACAGGCACAGATCCAGGGCCTCGCGGACCTCCGGCGCGCGCCAGCCGCCGGTGACCACGCTGCCGCCGGCCGCGCTGGCGGTGCCCGCGCTAGGGCTGGCCGCGCTGCCGGTGACCATCTCCTGGAGGATCCGGGCCCGGCCCCTGGTGGAGTCCTTCTCGTCCCTGGTCGCCTGGTAGGACGGGCACATGACCCGGCTGGTGCCGGCCGTGCTGGCCACGCACTTGCCCACGCCGGTGCAGCGGTGCACGGCCACCGCGAAGTCGCCGCCGTCGTGGGCGAACGTGAGCCCGAGCCGCTCGCGGGCGGCTGGCCGGGCGCCGCCGGCCCGCGGCGCGGGCCGGACCCGGATGTCGGCGTCCAGCGGCCGGGGCCGGACCAGCACGCCTGGGTTCAGCACCCCGGCCGGGTCGAACACCTCCTTGACCCGGCCGAACAGCTCGATGGCCGCCGCCGAGTACATCACCGGCAGCAGCTCGCTGCGGGTCCGGCCGTCCCCGTGCTCGCCGGACAGCGACCCGCCGTAGCCGGTGACCAGCTCGGCCGCCTCGCGCAGGAACTCGCGCAGCACGGCGCGGCCGCCGGGTCGGTCTAGCGGGAAGTCCAGCCGCAGGTGCACGCAGCCGTCGCCGAAGTGGCCGTAGGGGATGCCGGCCAGCCCGTGGCGGCGCATCAGGTCGTCCAGGTCGCGCAGGTAGCGCCCGACCGACTCCGGCGGCACCGCCGAGTCCTCCCAGCCGGGATAGGCGGGTGCCCCGCCCGGCCCGGTCCGCCCGGCCAGGCCCGCGCCCTGTTCGCGGATCCGCCACAGCGCCGCGGCATGCGCGGCGTCGGTCACCACCTGGCCGGACACCGCCCCGGCGGTCTTGATGACCTGCTGGGCCTGGCTCAGCGCCTCCTCCGGCGTGTCCCCGGTCACCTCCACGAACAGCCAGCCCGAGCCGGGCGGCAGCTCGGGCACCGGCGCCGCCGCCGCGCAGCTCGCGGACCACGTCGACCAGGCGCGAGTCCATGCCCTCGCAGGTCGCCGGCTGCAGCGGCAGGATCAGGGGCACGGCGTCGGCGGCGGCGAATATGTCCGGGAAGCCGAGCACGGCCAGCACCCGGTGAGGCGGGTCGCGGACCAGCCGCACGGTCGCGCCGGTCACGATGGCCAGCGTGCCCTCGCTCCCGGCCAGGGCCCGGGCGCACGTCGAAGCCGCGCTCGGGCAGCAGGTGCTGGAGCGCGTAGCCCGACACCTGCCGGCCGAACCGGCCCAGCTCGGTCCGGATGGTGGCCAGGCCGTCGGTCACGATCGCGCCCAGGGCCGCGTCGAGCTGCGGATCGCCGCCGCCCGGCCCGTCGGCGGCCCGGTCCCGCGGCCCGGCCAGCCGGAGCCGGCGGCCGGTGCCGGTCAGGACCTCCAGGCCGAGCACGTTGTCGGAGGTCTTGCCGTACTGGAGGGAGCGCGAGCCGCAGGAGTCGTTGCCGATCATCCCGCCGATGGTGCACCGGTCGTGCGTAGACGGGTCCGGCCCGAAGCGCAGCCCGTGCGCGCCGGCCGCGCGCTGCAGCTGGGCCTGCACCACGCCGGGCTGCACGGTCGCCGCGCCCGCCTCGGGGTCCAGGCTGAGGATGCCCGCCATGTGCCGGCTGAAGTCCAGGATCAGGCCGGCGCCGATCGCGTTGCCCGCGATGGACGTCCCGGCCCCGCGGCAGGTCAGCGGCACGCCGAGGGTCGTGCACACGGCCAGCGCGGCCGCGACCTCGTCGGCGTCGCGCGGACCGGCCACCACGGCCGGCGTGACCCGGTACAGCGAGGCGTCGCTGGTGTAGAGCGCGCGGCGCAGCGCGGTGTCGCTGACCTCTGCCAGCCCGGCCCGGCGCAGTTCCGCGGCGAGTTCCGCGGCGGGTGCCGTGCTGGCCGGTGCCGTGCCGGCCGGTGCTCGGCCCGGTGTGCTCGCCATTCAGGCCAGTATTCCGCCCGGCGGGTCCCCGGCCTGCGCCGGGTCGCCGGGTACCCGCCTACTGTGATGCCCACGCCATCGGCCGTGCCGCCGTCTCCCGGAAGCTGGATCCCCGATGCCCATAGACCTGGACGCGATCACCGCGATCGATACCCACGTGCACGTCGAGGACGACGGGCACGGGCACCACGCGCTGGAAGACGAGCTGATGGCCGCGTCGGCGGCGTACTTCAAGGCCGGGGTCAACCGCACGCCCAGCCTGGCCGACATCGCCGCCTACTACCGCGAGCGCGGGCTGGCCGCCGTGGTGTTCACCGTCGACGCCCAGACCGCCACCGGCCACCCGCCGGTGTCCAGCGCCCAGATCATCGCCGACGCCCGGGCTTACGACGACGTGGTGATCCCGTTCGCCTCGGTCGACCCGCTGGCCCCCGACCCCGCCAGCCGGCTGCGGGAACTGGCCGCCGCCGGGGCCCGCGGCCTCAAGCTGCACCCGTCGCTCCAGGCGTTCGTGCCCAGCGACTGGGCCCACTACCCGCTCTACGAGGCCGCCGCCGAGCTCGGCCTGCCCGTCATCTTCCACACCGGCCAGACTGGGATCGGCGCGGGCCTGCCCGGCGGGCGCGGCATCAAGCTGCGCTACTCCGACCCGATGCTCATCGACGACGTGGCCGCCGACCTGCCTGAGCTGACGATCATCCTGGCCCACCCCTCGGTGCCCTGGCAGGACGCCGCCATCTCGATGGCCACCCACAAGGCCAACGTGTTCATCGACTTGTCCGGCTGGTCGCCGCGCTACTTCCCGCCCCAGCTCGTCCGGGCCGCGGGCAGCCTGCTGCGGCGCAAGGTGCTGTTCGGCTCGGACTTCCCGGTCATCACGCCCGACCGGTGGCTGGACGACTTCGCGGAGCTGGACATCAAGCCCGAGGCCCGCCCGCTGATCCTTAAGGAGAACGCCGCCCGCCTGCTGGGCCTGGCCGGCCGCGGCGCCTGACCGCGGCCGGCCTCGACTAGTCGCCCTTGACGTTGACGATCTGCCGGAGCGTGTGGCGGATCTCCACGAGGTCGGCCGCGTCCGCCATGACTGGTCGATGGGCTTGTAGGCGGCCGGGGATCTCGTCCAGGAACGCGTCGGTGCGGCCGCCACTCGATGCCCGTCCATCGCCGCGTCCAGCTGCTCGCGGGTGAACGTCGCGCCGGGCCTTGGAGCGGCTGTACTCCCGGCCCGCACCGTGCGGCGAGGAGTTCAGCGACAGCCGGTTTCCCTTGCCCGTCGACGACGTAGGAGGCGGTGCCCATCGAGCCGGGGATCAGGCCCGGCTTGCCCGCGCTGGCGTCGATCGCGCCCTTGCGGGACAGCCACACCTGCTTTCCGAAATGCTTCTCTCGCTCTGTGTAGTTGTGATGGCATTCGCACGCTCGCCGTCTCCGACCGGCTCGCCCATCCAGCCGCCAGGCAGTCGACGACCCGGTGCATCATCTCGGCCGCGGTTCAGCAGGGCGAAGTGCTGCGCCCAGCGCAGGTCGCGGATGTAGGCCCAGAACTCGTCGGTGCCCTCGACCAGGTAGGCCAGGTCGCGGGTCGGGCAGGGTGATCCACCAGCGCTTGCACAGCTCCTGCGCGATCTTGATGTGCTTGACGGCCAGCTTGTTGCCGACGCCGCGGCTGCCGCGAATGCAGGAACAGCCAGACGCTTTCCTCCTCGTCCAGGCAGACCTCATGAAGTGATTGCCCGCGCCTAGCGAGCCGAGCTGGAGCCGCCAGTTCGGCGCGATCTGCTCGGCGCTCTGCGATGCCGTCGCGGTTCTCCAGTTCGGCGATTCGCGTGGCCGTCTCGTCGCTGTAGATGCCGGTGTTGTACTTTCCGGCCGACAGCGGGATAGCCCGCTCAATAGACCCCGCGCAGCTGCGCCAGGTCACCGCGTCCGCGCATGTCCTCAGCGGTGAACTGAGTCCGGACGGCGAGCATCCCGCAGCCGATATCAACCCCGACCGCAGCCGGAATTATCGCCCGCAGCGTGGGGATCACCGAGCCGACTGTGCTGCCCTTGCCGAGGTGAGCATCCGGCATCAGCGCGAGGTGTGGGAAGATGAACGGCATCGAGGCTGTCCGCTCGGCCTGCTCGCGGGTCTACGGCTCCAGGATCGAAGCCCAGTTCATGAGCTTCTTGCTTAGCGGGCGCATGTTAATACGATCCCCCGCCTCGGAGGGTTTGTCATCTGAATTAGCGTCCGGCCGTGATATGCCCTTCGACCCGGCGCAGGAGATCCTCGCGGACCAGGTCGTCAATCAGCGTGGAGCGCCAATACCACGGCCAGGCGAACCACTTTCTGGGCTCGGACTCGGGGGCGACCACTGCGGCGCGGACCGCGGCCACGACGAGGTCGGCCAGGGCCTGGGCCGGCGTCGTGCCGGAGTCCCGCGAGTCCGGGTACGCCTGGTCCCAGCGGAACAGCTCGCTGGTGTGCAGGTGGCCTTCCCCGGCCGTGACCTCGGCCGACCGGGCGATGACGGCGCCGGAGCGCTCCAGGGGAGCGCGCAGCGAGCGCAGCTCGGCCCGGCTCAGGCCCAGCTCGGTGCGCAGGTCCTCAAGCTCGGACGGCCCGGCCGCGGCCAGGTGGTCGAGCAGCCGGGCCGAGCCTCGGTCGGCGGCGCGCCAGCGGACGATTTCGGCTCGGGCGATGGGGTCGATCAGGCGGGCGACCGCGTTGGTGATGAGCAGGTTCTTGCCCCGGTGGATCGCGGTGATCAGGTAGCCCCGCTCGGCCAGCTCACCGAACCAGGGCCACTTGGTGGCGGGCCAGCTCGCGAATCCGCGACCGCCAGCCTGGTACGGCTCCTCCTGGCAGGCCTCGTACAGGCTGGGCAGCGCGCAGTCCGGGGTCCGGGTGAGCAGCCCCCGCTCGTCCAGGAACTCCCCGGCTTCGGCCAGGCTCCGCAGCTCCCGGCCGGGGGCCAGGCGGCACTCGATGGCCCGGCGCACCCGCAGGTCGGCCAGAGTCTCCACGCCGTCATCCTCCGCTGGTCGCGGCCGGGGCGGAAGAGGTCACCGGCGGGCGTGCCGCCGGCCGGTCACCGTGACCGAGAACCGGGTGGTGGCCAGGCCCTGGCCGCCGCGCCAGATCTCGTTGCCGGCCAGGACGCCCTGGAGGTACCAGGACCGGGAGATCAGGTGCCGCCGCGCCGCGTCCAGCAGGACCGCCCGGAGGTTCAGGTTCCGCACCCGCCGGGGTGCGCCGGCCAGCCGGTACTGCACGTACTCCCAGCCGCCGCGGATGGTCCCGGTGCCGGTGCGCCAGTGGGTCAGGTAGAAGCGGCGGCCGGCCACGGTCACCGGCCGGGTGCCGGCCGGGCCGCGGATCCGGTAGTGCCGGGTCGTGGCGTTGAGCCAGATCATCACCTCGGCCCGGTTGGCGTGCCGGCGGGCCAGCCGGGTCGAGTTCAGCCACAGGTCGTAACCCGCGTTCCAGATGCCGCGGGCGTGCTCGCGGGTGGACCAGGTCGAGGTGGCCGACCTGAGGGCGCTGACCCGCAGCGGCAGCACGGAGCCGGGGGTACACCAGCCCCAGTAACAGCCGTACTGGATGTAGGGAAAGGCCTCGGCGGTGTTGCCGGGGTTGTCGGCCCTGGACACTGAGACGGTGAACGCGGCCCGGCCGTGCGGGACGAGCGTCAGGCACTGCCGGTCGTCGGTGCCGAACCGGTCGTCCTGGACCCAGTAGCGCCGGCCGTCGACGTAGGCGCCGGGCTGGTCGGCGGCCCGGCCGCGGGGCCCGCGCCGCCCGGCGCACAGGGTGCGGGTGGCGTGGTGACCGCCGCCACCGGACTGACCGGACGCAGCCGCGGCCGGGCTGGCCAGCCCGGCGGCGACCGCTCCGGCGATGATCACGGTGAGCAGGCTGTGGCGCATGACGTCCCCCCGGACACGCGGCCGGCCAGGCCGGACGGGCGGCGCCGGACGGGCCGGTCGCGTCGCCCATCACGGTAACTCGCAGGCGGCCGGCTAAGAGTCCAGGCTGGGCAAAGGTTTCGGCCGCGAACGGCCTGCCTGCGGCTAACATGCCGTTATGCGCCGCTAACGGGCATAAGCCGGGTCCTGGATCAGCCGCCTTCGGTCTGGTGGATCTGCTGAGCGATGTTGGCCATCGACAAGTTCGCGGTCCGGAACGCCGGGGTGCGCGGCAGGCTCAGGTGCAGCTCAGACGACACGGCGATGGTGGCCGTGCCCTGCCGGATCTCGAAGTCCAGCACGTGGCCGCCGTGGGTCCGGGACTCGTTGATGAAGTGCAGGTGGTACCCGGCGACCGAGATGCCCTGCTCGTAGTCCGGCGTGCGGAACCCGGCCAGCGTCCCCGTCACGTCGTGGAACTCGGTGACCGGCTGGTCGGCGGTGGCCTCGGTGAGCGGCGGGTACGGCTGGGCCTGCGCCATCACCGTGCGGGTCCGGATCCGGCTGAACATGCCGGAGATCCGGACCGCCTGCATCAGGTTCGCGCTCTCGATGACCTCGTCGACGCGGGCCTGGACCTCGGCGCGGCTGGCGGGCTCCGGCAGCGGCACGGTCGTCTCGGGCTGGAACCAGGTAACGGCGGCGAACGGCGTGTGGTCATCGGCCGCCGCGACGCTGGCGCTGCCGTCCGCGCGCAGGTGGTGGCAGACGCCGCCGAGCACCACCATCTCGCCGTCGAGGTGGTTGAAGGTGCCCAGCCCGAAGTCGCCGTGGCCGAGCAGCTCGGCGATGGTCACCTCGCCGTCGTAGATGCCGTCCAGCAGCGCGGCCATGGTCGAGGTCTGGTACACCTCGGCGGCGGCGTGCTGGCCGTGCGGCGCGCCGTGATGGTGCGACAGCACGGTCTTCGCGAAGCCGCGGAAAGCGTTGTGTGCATCGCTAGTCACTCAGTGCTGCTACCCCGGCCGTCCGTCCTCATGCACGGTCGGCCGGGAGTCTGCGTCTTTCTCCGCCGCTAGTGCAGAGCCGGGGCGCGGTCCCTGGGCTCCTCCCACGCCTCCTGCCGCCCCAGCGCGGTCAGGTCCAGGAAGGCGTAGGAAAGGTCGGTGTGGTCGAGGCCGCGAGCGTAGGCCGAGTAGGTGTGGTAGATCTCGCCGCCGTCGCGCAGGAAACAGCTGGCGCCCGGCAGCTCGGTCGACCGCGCGCCGCCCAGCACGTCCGGCTCGGGCCGGTAGTTGTACTCCAGCGGCACCGACTCGTCCAGCGTGACCTGGAAGTCGTAGTTGAAGTCGCTGCCGTAGGAGGAGTACCAGGGCACCGTCCAGCCCCGGCCCGCCCGGTAGGCCTCGATCCGGTCCATCGGCGCCCGGCAGACCATGGCGTAGGCCGTGTCCCGTGACCCCAGCCGCGCGATGAAGGCCTCCCCGAGCTGGCTGGTGAACTCGGTGCAGACCGGGCAGGCCGCGTCCCAGTCCGGGCCGAACATGATGTGCTGGACGATGAGCTGCCGGCGGTCGCCGAACAGCCCGGCCAGGCTGACCGGCCCCTGCGGGCCGTCGAAGACGTACTCCTTGCCGATCCAGACCATCGGTAGCCGCCGTCGTTCCGTGTTGAGAGCGTCCCGTCGGCGGGTCAGCTCCTTCTCCTCGGCCAGCAGCCGCCGTCGGGCCGCCAGCCATTCCTCGCGCGAGACCACCTCGGGCAGCGCCATCACGGCCTCCTCGATTGTCGGCAGGTCCTGTGCGCATTGGGACGGAGCGCAGACGCCGGATTGATCGGTGCGGTCAAAAGGGGGCGGTAGCGCCGACCGAGCGTTTCGAGATCCTCAGCCCGGCCTGAGACACACTACGGAGTCCTGGGATGCCCGTCCCCGGTCACGCGCTGGCCGGTGTCGCAGTCCAGCACCCCGCTCCAGGCCCAGGCGCGGGACGAGCGTGCCGGCGGGAGGAGGTGCTGCCAGAGCAGCACGTTCGTGATGTCGGCCCAGGGGACCAGCAAGGTGGTAGACCGGTAGCGCAGCGGCGACCCGCCCAGGGTCACCCCGCGCGCGTCCACCCGGACCGCCACGCGGCGGCTCACCGCCCCCCACAGCAGGGCCAGCACTCCGGCGGCCAGAAGTATCAGCGTGGGCAGCAGTGGTATTTCCACGCCGACCGCCACCAGTACCGCCAGCACGCCAGCCGCCACCACCGACGCGGTGCGCCTGCTCCATCGGTAGCGCTCCTCGTAGACCGCGGCCTCACGCGCCATGACCACCATGATCGGCGCCAATCCGGTCGTGAGCTAGGCGGCTGATGCCGTCAGGCGCTCGCTGAGCACGGGTGCGCCGTCGCCCGACAGTTCCTTCAGGCCGGCCGGACGGCCGGTCATGGCGAGCAGGAGCGACAGAGCGGGCCCCGATACTTCCGGTCCGGCTCCGTAGGACCAGCCCGTATCAGTAGTGGTCAGCCGCAGGCCGTGAATCCGCTTCTTCCCGCCCACGGGGAAGCTCGCCCTGGTGTACATGTCCAGGCACGCGTTCGCGGCGTCATTGGCAACCGTCCCCGGCAGGCCGACCGGGTGCCGGATGTCCTCACCATGCACGACGACTTCGCCGAGCATGGCCACCACCGGCGCGGGCGGACGATTAGTCGTCGTAGTCCGCTGCCGTAGCCGGTCGGCGATCTGCCGCGGGGACAGTTCCGCGCGGCTGCGGGCGTCCCGCTCCATCAACGTATTGAACCGGAAGCCCGTGGCCGCCATGCCCCCCACAAAGTGTCCGGGAGTCTGCTCCGCGCCGGCCAGCACATGCGCCGCGAGGAAACCGACCGACCACCCCGCGCAGAGCGACGCGGTGGCCCACTGCTCGGGCGTCAGGTCCTCTAGTTCGGCGGCCAGGGCCTTGCGCTCGGCATGGATCATCGCCCAGGTACGTACATCGTCCGACATAGCCGACCCTTTCTCCCCCCAGTGGTTGTCCCTGTCACCTCTACGACGAACGGCCGATCCCGGGATCGACAGCCAGGGGCCGCCGATCTAGCGCGTCTCGATCATGTCTTCCTGGTCGCCGATGCTGGTCTTGTAGATGCCGATTGCGGCGCAGTACCCGGAGGGGGTGCAGGTCACATTGCTGAGGACGGTCGTGGAGTTGGTGCCGCTGCCCGCGTTCCCTGGCACCGGCGCCTTGATCGCCGTCCAGGTGCCGGAGAAGTCAGCTGCGATCATCGAGTTGACCCCGGTGCCGTCGTAGCCGACCACGGCGCAGCCGGTGCTGGCGCAGGCCGCCGACTCCAGCTGGGAAATGCCGCTGTTGTCGGGCGTCGGCGTATCGGCCGCCGTCCACGTTCCGCCGGACAGCGTGTCCTGCACGCCGGTCAGAGCGCCATCGGTTTGGCTGTACCAGCCGATGGTCAGGCACGACTGGGCACTGCGGCAGGCGATCTGGGTGAACACGGAGGCGGCCGGGGTGGCGGCGTCGGTCGGCAGCGGTGCCGAGGTCGGCGTCCAGGTTCCGCCGGACAGCTGCTCGAGCAGCCCCTGCCAGGTTCCCTGGGCTAGTCGGATAGGACCCGGCCGCGACGCACGAGCCGACCGCTGGGCAGTCGACGGACGCCAGGATGGTGGGCTCTCCGCCGGGGGGCGAGGCAACGTCAGCGTTGGCCGGCAGCGGCGCGGGCCTGGCCGTCCAGCTGCCGCTGCTCAGGCGTCTCGATCAGCCCCTCGGGGTGGCCGTTGCCGTCGGTGTACATGCCGACGGCAACGCAGGTGCCGACGGCGACACACGAGACCGACGGCAGCTCAGCGCTGCTGCTGCCGGTGCCCGGCAGCGGGGCCGCGGTCGTGGCCCAGGTCCCGTTGCTAAGCGTGTCGATCAGCGGCTCCTGGTTGTCATCGCTGTCGGTGTACTGTCCGACCGCGACGCAATAGGCGGCCGAGACACAGGTGATCGTCTCCAGCGCCGGGTCGCTGGCCCCGGCCGGCAGGGGCGCCTCGGTGGCCGTCCAGGTGCCTCCGGCGAGGGTCTCGATGACGAGGGCATCAGGCTGGAGCGATCCGCCTTGTTTCTCATGGGTGCCGACCGCGATGCAGGAAGCGGTCGAGGGGCAGGCCACCGAGTACAAATCGACGGCGGCCGGGTACGTGTCGCTGAGCTGCGACGGCACGGGTGCGGTGAGCGCGCTCCACTGGCCGTTGGCGAGCGTCTGGATAGCCCGTTCTCGCTGCCCGGCTCGTCGGGTCCATGTAGTACCTGACGGCGGTACAGGAGCCTGCCGCCCTGGGAGGCGATGTCGTTCTTCAGATGGAAGGAAGTCGCGGCCGCCCGGCCGGGGAACGGGGCTTCCGCCGATGTCCAGCTGGACGCCGGGGCCACGGTCAGCGTCGCGGGGCGGTCGCGGTCTGCTTACCGGTGTCGGCGGACTCAGGGAGAAGCTGCGGCGGCCGCGCGGTGCTCGGCGTGCCGCTGACGGGCTGGCGCTGGGACAAGCCCAGGCCGCGGGGCAGGCGGCCGGTGGTGCATGGCCCAGGTGCCCAGGCGGTGGCCTCGGCGGTGGTCAGCCGAGGCGCTGCAGCGCCTGCCCGACGGTCGCGGGCGGGCAGGTGGGTGGTGGTGATGACCGGCGGGCGGGCCGGCCGGCGGCCTGGTCGCTGGACCAGATGATCTTGTGGTCGAGCAGGGTGCCGGAGGCGATGGCGACCGTGGGGCCGTTCTTCCACCACTTGGCCAGCACGCCCTGGATGTCCCAGTCCGAGCTGACATCCAGCTCGGCGGCGGGATGCTGGCCGGGATGGAAGCCCAGGCGCGCGGTGGCGTCGATGCTGCCGCTGACGCCGGTCGTGTCGTCCAGCGTCAGGCTGACATCCAGGCCGCCCTTCAGCGACGCGTCGATGCCGCCGGGGCGCGGACAGCTTCGGCGGGGTGTAGGTCGGGACGCAGTACCTGCCGCCGGAGTTCCCGCCCGTGCGCGGTCCACTCGTAGTAAGCGCCGCACTGGAGGGTGACCGAGGCGCGCACGTCGATCCCGCCATTCACGGTGAAGGTCAGCGAGGGCTCGACATCGAGGTCGACCTCGCCGAGTTCGCCGGCGGGGAACGCCACCTCCGCGCTGGGCAGGTCCAGCGAGCAGGTCGCGGAGCCGGAGACAGTGATGCCCATGTTCACCGTCACCGTGCCGTCTAGCCCGGCGTAGAACATGCTCAGCCCGCCCGTTCCCGGGTAGAAGCCGCCCGCCTTGAACAACGGATGCTTCCAGATCGCCGTCAGGGTCGGCGTTAGCTGATGCGTCACGTTCAGCCCGTGCAGGCTGGACGCACACTCCGGCGCTGCATTCCAGCGCGCCGTTGCCGCTGCTGGCCGCGGGTGGGCACGGCCCGCGATGCCGTTGCTGGCTCCGCCGAGAGCCTGGACGGTGCCGTTGGCGTAGGCGTCCCCGACGGTGCCGGGGGTCAGGGTGACGGTGCTGCTGCCGTCGCTGTTGCCGGTGACCGCGCCGGCGATGGCGATCAGGCCGGTCGGGCAGGTCAGGGCCGGCCGCAAACACCAGCACGTCGCCAGCGGCCACGCTAATGCCGCTCAGGGTCGCGCCGGTGACGGCGCTGTCCGTCGAGTTCCGCGTGATCGACACCAGGTCGGCGCCGGGACACTGGATCGTCGCGCCGTCATCGGTGACGACTGAGCACGACTTCGCGGCGCATGCGGACGGCAGTGCCTTGGGTACCGCCAGGCCCAGCGTGGCGGTCGCAGTGGCGTGCTCGGCGTCGGTGGCCTGAACGGTGACCTTGCTGGTGCCGGTCTGGGCCGGGAATCCCGTCAGCACGCCGCTGCGAGACAGGGCCAGGCCGCGGGGGAGCCCGTGGGCCGTCCACGTGTACGGCCCGACCCCGCCTGTCGCGGTCACCGCGGCCAGGTACGACCCTCCGGCCAGGCCATCCGGAAGCTTCGTGCTCGAGACCTTCAGCAGCCGGCTGGTCCTCACCGTCAGCGTGTCGGCCGCCGCGACCATGCCACCCTTGCCCTGGGCGAACAGCGCGAAGCTGTACGTCGTCCCAGCGGCCAGCCCGCGGACCGTGTACTGGGTGGTGGCTGGCTTCGTGGTGGCGACCGCCTGGCCCGAGGTCACGCTGCGCGGCGCCGTCGACCCGGTCGCCCGCCGGATCGTCACCCCGGCCAGCGACTTGCTGGCCGGATTCGTCCAGGCCAGCGTCAGGCTGTGCGGCGTGGCTGTCAGCAGACCAGCGGCGGTCACCCGCCCCGGCGGCGCCACGTAGGTGAAGCGGTCGGCCGCGACGCCGGCGGAGGACCCGGCGGCGGTGATCACCTTGACCGCGGCCAGCCCCGCCGCGTGCTTTGGGGCGACGACAGTCAGCCTCGTGGTGGAGGAGACCTTCAGCTTTCCGCCCCTGGCCGAGCCGAAGTCGACCGCGCGGACCCTGATGAAGTTCTTGCCGGTCACCGTCACCGTCGTGCCGCCCGCGGTGGATCCCGATGAGGGCGACACCCTGGATACCGAGGGCCTGCCGGCCCGCGCCTGGAGGCTGGCCCCGGCTCTGACGGCGGCCTGGGCCGCCGATGGAGCCGCCGAGAAGGCCGCGCCGATCAATCCCAGGCCCACGATCCCGACGCCAGTTCGCCGGGCCAGCGCGTGACCACGCAC
>CAVSRG010000007.1:0-33338 GCA_963730265.1 uncultured Actinomycetota bacterium | reverse complement strand
GCGGCGCGAGTAACGGGACATCCAGACGGTCACGGAACCTGGAGGGTGACCACCAGCACCGTGTTGGTCACGAAGATCCCGCCGCCCACACCGGGGACGCGTGCACTGCGTCACCAGGACCAGGGAAGCGCGACCTCCGGAACATTGAGGCAGAACACGTAGCTGACGTTCGCGGCGAGCAGCAGGCGCATCCGGGCGAGGGCGGCCCGCGGCGCGGGCCGCGCCGGGGTCGCGGAGGGGACGGCTGACGGCGGCGCGGACGCGGACGGACCAGGCGAGGGCCGCCGCGACGAGGTAGCTGCAGCCCGGTGCCGGCCGCCAGCGCGCGCAGGCGGTGGTGCCCCGGCGAGGCAGGCGGTGGCGATAGCGCGCCGAGGCCCAGGCCGGCGTTGCGCACCGAGCGGCCCCCCGCGAGCGCGGCGTCGCGTTCCCGGCCGGCCGAGACCGTGGCCACGAGGGCGGCGTGGGCCGACCGGCAAGGCCTGGTTGCCGATGCCGAGGAACAGCGCGGCACCGCAAACTGCCACACGGTGCCCGTGCTGGCCGCGGGGGCGATCAGCAGCAGCGCCATACCCAGCACGCGCACCAGCATGGAGGCCGCCACGGCCGTGCTGCGCGCGCCCCGGTCCAGCCAGCGGCCCATCGCTGGCGTGCCGCACAGCCCGGCGGCCACGCCGCCGTCATGGCCAGGCCGGCGGTCAGGGCCGGGCAGGCGCAGCACGTCGACCCCGTACAGCAGCAGAAAGGGCCGCAGCAGGCCGGTGCCGAGCGCGTCCACGGCCAGGGCGATGGCGTAGCGCGGGCCGCCGGAGGCGCGGACGAGGGCGGGCGGACGGTTGCCGTGGTTGCCTGGCCACTGTGTGCGGCCTCGGTCCCCGAGCGCGGGCCCGCCGGTTGACGGCATCCGTCAACGGAGCGGCGGCCGGAGCGCCAGGCCAGGGATGATGGGGGGATGACGCTGCGCATCGACATCACCGGCCTGCCGCCCGAGCGGGTGTCGTTCGCGGCCTCGCCGCTGGCCGAGCTGACCGCGATGCTGCACGCGCTGGCCGCGCCCGGGCATCACCCGCACCTGCAGCTCGTGGGCCGCTGGCGTCCGCGCGCGGGCTGCGGCCGGAACTGGCCGAGCGCCTGCAGGAGGCCGAGTTCCTGTGGCGGTCCTCGCGCGCCGACTTCCTGCTGCCCGCGCAGCCGCGCGAGACGCTGACGGCCGAACTGGACGACGTCGACCGGATCACCGACGAGGCGTATGTCACCTCCGCGCTGTCACCACGTGCGGCAGCAGCCGGGTCCATTTCGGCGGCCCTCCCCGCTCGCCGACGCGGACGCCCGCGAGCGCGCCCTGGACCAGGCGCAGGCCCGCGGCGCGCTCCAGGAGGCGTTCGCCGGACGACTGCTCGCGGACCCCGCGCGGTGCGGGCCAGGGTGCGGGAGACCCTGGAGCAGTGCGCGCCGGCGTTCTTCGACGCGGCGTGGCCCGGGCTCGCCGCGAGGATGGCCGCGGATCAGCGGATGAAGGCCGACCTGCGGGACCGCCACGGACTCGCCGCGGCCCTGGCCGCGGTGTCCGGGGCGATCGCGCTGCGCCCGAAGGCGACCGCATTGTCGTGGACAAGCTCCAGGACAACGCCACGAGCGCCGGAGCGGCCGGGGTGACCTTCATCCCGAGCGTGTTCGGGCGTCCGCACCTCGTGACGGTGCACGCGCCGGGCTGGCGGCCCGTGGTGCAGTATCCGGTCGCCGAGGCCAGCGCCGCCCAGCCGGTATCGCTGGACGCGGTCGCGCGCCGGCTCGGCGCCCTGGCCCACCCGGTCCGGCTCCGGCTCGTGCGCACCCTGGCCCGCGGCCCGCACACCACCGGCGAGCTGGCCCTCGCCTGGGACCTGACGCCCCCGGAAGTCTCCCGCCACCTCGCGGTCCTGCGCCGCGCCGGACTGCTCACCGCCGAGCGGCGCGGCCGCTACGTGCACTACGCCGTGGACCTTCCGGCCCTCGACGGCGCTGGGGACGGACCTGCTGGCGGCGGTGCTGCGGTAGCTGCGGACCTGGTCGGTTCAGTCAGCCGGTGGCCGTCGTGAGCTTGCGGTACTGACCCGGCGCCGACCCGGTGGCGCGCTTGAAGGCGCGGGCGAACGCGAACTCCGACTCGTAGCCGACCTCATCGGCGATCTGGCGTACGGTGGCGTCGCCGTCGCGCAGCCTGCGGGCCGCCAGGCACATGCGCCAGGCGGCCAGGTAGGCCATGGGCGACTGGCCGGTCAGGGCGGCGAAGCGGCGGGTGAGCGTAGCGCGCGGGGTCGGGTGGAGCGGGCCAGCGTGTCGAGGGTCCAGGCCCGGCCAGGGTCGGTATGAATCAGGGACAGGGCGGTCCCCACGGTGGGATCGAACAGGGCGCGACCCCAGCCGGCGTTGTCGTGGTGCTCGGCGAACCAGGTTCGCAGCAGGTAGACGAACAGCAGGTCCACGAGCGAGGCCATGACCGCGGGCGCGCCGGGGTCGGTGCCGTCGACCTCGGCCGCGATGAGGTCCACGGCGGCACCTAGCCCGGTGCCGCGGGCCTCGGCGGCGGTGATGACCACAAGGTCGGGCAGGACGCTGGTCAGCGGATGCCGCACTCCGGCAGCGAGGCGGTACCCGCCGCAGATCCACACCGTGGCCGGGCCGTCGCCCTCAATGACGACGTTGCACGGCGGTGCCCCGTCGTCCAATGTGCGCCCGGCGATCTCAGGCATCGGGCGGGCGGGGCGCTCCGGGGCGTCGCCGAGCTCGTGCGCGGCACCGGACGGGATCAGGACCACATCGCCGCGGGTGAGCTGCACCGGGCTCGCGCCGCTGACGGTGAGCCAGCACGCCCCGGTGGTAATGACATGGAAGCTGGCCAGGTTCCCGGCCGGGAACGAGGCGCCCCACGGCGCATGGAAGTGGTTGCGCGAGTACATGAGGCTGCCGCGGCGGGTGGTGGCGACCACGTCCGCGACGATGTCCGCCACCGGATCGTTCAGGATCCTGCCCATGCCCACAAGGATACGACGTGAGCCGAACAAGCATGTTTCGGCTTCGGCCTGTCATGGATCGGCCCGCGCAGGCTCCATAGCGTGAGGGCCATGAGCAACATCGTCCTGATGTTTTACGGAGGCCTCACGTCATGACGCAGGCTTCGGCGCCCCCTGGCGCGTCATTCCTCGCGACCCGCAAGGGCCAGCTGACGCTGGTCTTCCTGCTCGTGGTCGCGCTGCTGGACTTCATGGGCATCGCGATCGTCAACGTCGCGCTCCCGAGCATCCGAGCGCGACCTGCACTTCTCCCAGCAAAACCTGCAATGGGTCGATCAGCGGCTACGTGGTCACCTACGGAGGCTTCATGCTGCTCGGCGGGCGGCTGGCCGACCTGCTCGGGCGACGCGTGACGCTCGTCCTCGGGACCGCGGTGTTCGCTATCGCTGCGATCATCGGCGGCGCCGCCCCGAACGCGGGGACGCTCGTCGGTGCCCGGCTCGCCCAGGGCCTCGGCGCGGCCCTGATGACTCCCGCCGGGCTGTCCACCCTCACCACGAGCTTCAACATCGGCACCGACCGGGTCAAGGCGCTCGGCGCTTGGGGTGCGATGGGCGGCCGGGCGGGATCCTCGGGGTGTTCCTCGGCGGCGTCATCTCGTCCGGCTCCGGCTGGCGGTGGGTGCTGTACATCAACGCGCCGCTCGGCGCGGTCGTGATCATCGCGGCTTACCTGCTCATGAGCGGCGAGGCACCGCGCCGTTCGGGACTGGCCAGCTTCGATGCGCTGGGCGCGCTGCTGGGCACGGGCTCGATGCTGCTGCTCATCTACGCGCTGGTCAAGGCACCCGACAACGGGTGGGGATCGGCCGCGACGATCGGCCAGCTGGCCGGCGCGGGGGTGCTGCTGGCCGCCCTGATCGTCAACGAGCTCCGGCATCCCAACCCGGTGCTGCCGCTGTCGATCTTCCGGATCAAGGGCCTGGCCGCCACCGACGCGGCGCAGGTGCTCGGCCTGGCCGGGTTCAACTCCGCGTTCTTCTTCATCACCTTGTACATGCAGGAGGTCCTGCACTTCTCCGCGCTGCGCGCGGGCGCGGCGTACGTCCCGATCGCGGCCATTGTCGCCGTCGGCTCGATCGGGGGCTCCGGGCTGGTCCCGCGGCTGGGCACCCGGCCGCTCATCATCGCCGGGGCGGTCATCGCCACCGGCGGCATGTACTGGGTCTCCCGGATCCCCGTCCACGGCTCCTACTGGACCGACATCTTCCCGCCCATGATGATCATGGGGCTCGGCCTCGGCCTGGTGTTCGTCGGCGTCCAGATCGCCGGCAACGCCGGCGTGCCGCCGGACCAGGCTGGCGTGGCTGGCGCGCTGATCACCGCGTCATTCCAGCTTGGCGTGGCGCTCGGCCTGGCCATCCTGTCCGCGCTGGCCACCGCCCGGACCAACGCGCTGGCGGCCACGCATCACGCGCTCCCGGATGCCCTGGTCGGCGGCTACACGCGGGCGCTGCTGGGCGCCACCTTCTTCGTGGGCGCCGTGATCCTGATCGGGCTGCGCGCCGCCAACACCAAGGGCGAGCCGCCCGGCGGGACGCAGGCCGAGATCACCTCCGTGGCCATCAGCGCCGACGCGAACGGCACCACCGGCTTCCCGGCCCTCAACGACGAGGAGACGACGTTCCGAGGCTAGGGCACCAGCAGGCGCTGGCGGCGGCTCATCCGGCCAGGCCGGTGCCTGCGGGGCGGGCCTGGCCCTGGCCGGCGCTCGTGGCCCGGGGGGAGGATGGCGGCGCCGATCGCGCCGGAGTACTCACCGAGCTCGGCCGCCGCGATCGGGGGCTTCCAGGCGAAGGGCCCGGATCGGTCCAGGGCCCGGTCGATGCCGGGCCGCAGCAGCGGCAGGTACTGGGCGGCGCTGCCGCCGACCACGACGCGAGCGGGGCGGAACACGGTCAGCAGGGTCGCGAGCCCGGTGCCGACGTGCCCGGCGTAGCGGTCGAAGACCTGGCGGCTGCGCGGGTCGCCGGCGGCGGCGGTGGTGGCCATCTCGTCGGTGGCGTGGCCGGTGGCGGTGTCCAGGGCGGTGCGGGAGGCGAGCTGCTCCCAGCAGACCGGCAGCCCGCAGTAGCAGGGTGCGGGGGGCCCGGGGACGGGGATGTGGCCGGCCTCGGGGTGGACGCCGTCGCTGCCGCGATACGGGGTGGTGCCGTGGAGCAGCGCGACGCCGATGCCGGTGCCGAGGGTGATCGCGAGCAGCGCCGGGCTGTGCTGTCCGGCGCCATAGGTGTTCTCGCCGAGGGCGGCGGCCACGGCGTCGTTGTCGATGGCGCAGGGCACCCCGAGGCGGGCGGTGAGGAGCGGGACCAGCGGGACGTGGCTGTAGGCCGGGAGGGTGGCGTCGTTCCGGATGATGCCCTCGGGGTCGACCGGGCCGCTAGCGCCGATGCCGACCCCGTCCAGCCTGGCTCCCCTGACGGCGTCCTGGATCTGAGCGGCGAGGCCGGTGATGAGCTGGCCGGGGTCGGCGGCGGGCTGGTGGCGGGTCGGCACGGTCAGCCGTGACCACAGAACGCCGGCCTGGCCGAGGGCGACGAGCCGGGTTCCGGTGCCGCCGAGGTCGATCCCGACGGTGACCGCTGCCGTGACGTCCGGGCCCGTGCCGGAGGACGAGCTGGTCACAGCCTGGTCGTGACCTTCTGGCCGTAGGCGAAGGCGCCGGGTTCGATGCCGCGGGCGCGGGCGATCCGGACGGCGATGTGCTGGGCCACGACCGCGCCGGCGGCCAGCTCGGTCAGGGTCGTGCCGCGCGGGATGGCGATGGTCCGCGTACCCGGCATCGTGAGGTCGCCCACGAGCGTCACGTCGGCTCCGGTGGCGGAGAGGTCAGCGGCCAGGCCGGTGATCAGGCTGGCGGCATCATCCGCCCGGGCGCCGAACAAGATGGCCGCCAGGCCGGGTCCGGCCAGCTCGAGCGGGCCGTGCCGGAACTGGCCGCCGATGAAGCCCTCGGCGGCGATCTTGGCTGCCTCCTTGGTGATCAGTCCGGCGTACAGGGCGGTGGCGCCGTCGTCTCTGGTGCCGATGAATACGACGCGGGGGTTGCTGGCCGAGGTGACCACCCGGGCCAGCGCGGTAGCGGCCGGGACCGGACTGAGGTCGCTGATGAGGTCGGCCGTGTCGGCGGGAGAACCGGGCGCGGTGGCCGGTCCGGCCAGGGCGCGCAGCAGTTGCTGATGGGCGGCCAGGCTGTTGAGGTAGCTCTTCGTGCTGACGGTGGCCTCCGTCCCGCTGCGCAGCCAGATGACCGCGTCCGAGGCGAGGCCGAGCGGGCTTCCGGGCTCATTGGTGATCCCCACCAGGGCACGGGGGCGGGAGAGCCGGCGCCTCTCGGCGGAGCCGAGCAGGGCGGCGATCTCGCCGCTGGCGCCCGACTGGGAGGTGACGACCAGCAGGGTGCGCTCGGTGATCAGGCGAGGGCTGTCGAGCAGTTGCCCGGTGTCGACCCACCACGCGCTGCGGCCGTCCGCGATGAGCCGGCGCCAGCTCGGCAGGGCGGCGGCGTGGGAGGAGCCCATCCCGGTAAAGATGATCCGGTCGTAGTCACCGCGGGCGATGGCCGCCAGCTCTGCGGCCGGGCTGGCGGGCCTGGCGGGGCTGGCGGGGCTTTCCTGGGCGAACTCACGCAGGGCGTCGGGCTGGGCGGCGATGTCCAGTTCGAACGGGCTGAGGGTCACCGGGTCGTGGTCCATTCGGTCGCAGGGTACAAGAGGTGCTAGCCGGCGGCGACGTCCGAGGGCGCCAGGCCGAGCAGCCCGGCCGCGATCCGGGCGCCGATCATGGCGACCGGCAGGTTCGGGTTGCCGCGCGTGATGGCGGGCATGACCGACGCGTCCGCTACGTACAGGTTATCGATGCCGTGCACCGCGCCGGTAGCGTCGACGACCGCGTCGGGGTCGCTGGCGGGACCGAGCTTGCAGGTGCCCGCGGGGTGGCAGTAGCTAGCCGGGGTGGCCAGCGGATCGGCCGCCGGGTCGGCCGCGTCGCCCAGGATCGTGGCCAGGTTGCTGTCGGCCAGGATGGCGTGCAGCAGTTCGAGCGCCTCGGCGAGGACCGCGCGGTCGTGCCCGTCAGGGTCGCTGAGGTAGCGGTGATCGATGGCCAGCCCGGTCGCGGTCGCGGGGGCGAGGGTGACCCGGCCCTCGGACCTGGCCCGCATGGCGCCCGCGTACAGGCTGATCGGTGGCAGGCCGGGGTGGCCGCTGTTGGCGCCGGCCACCATGAACACGTGCATGTCGTAGGGTCCGGCGTCGCAGCGCGAGGACCGGGCCCGGCCGACGGTCTGCTCGTCGGGGTACCAGCCGGCCGCGGCGACCTCGGCGGCCAGGCCGTCACGCCCGGCGAAGTGCAGGGCGGCGCACGGGTGGTCGAGCAGGTGCCGGCCGACGCCGGGCCGGTCGGCCACCGGTGCGATGCCCAGCTCGCGCAGCTCGCCGGCCGGGCCGATGCCCGAGGCGAGCAGCAGGGCGGGGGAGTGGTAGGCCCCCGCGGCCAGCACGACACGCCCGGCCCGGATGGTATGCGCGCGGTCGTCTGCGGTGGTCACCTCGACTCCGGCCGCGGCGCCGCGGCGGATGACCAGCCGGCGGGCCGCGGTCCGGTCGGCAATGCGCAGGTGCGGTGCGTCCCGGACCCGGTCGAGGAAGGCGAAGGCGGCGTTCCACCGGGTGCCGTCGGGGGTGATGTTGACGGGCATCGGGCCGATGCCCGGCCCGGCGTCCAAGTCGTCAAGGTCGTCGGCGAACGGCAGGCCCGCCGCTAGTCCGGCCTGCACGAACGCGGCCTGCGGTGCGGTCAGCTCACGGCTGGTGTAGCGGCGCACCCGGAACCGCGCGTGGGCCCAGTGCAGCAAGGGCTCAACGTCGGCGCTGGCCCAGCCGGGGTTGCCCCGGGCGGCCCAGTCGTCATAATCGGCCCGGGCTGCGAGCGATGCGGTACAACCATTGTGCGACGAACAGCCGCCGAGGATCCGGGCGCGCGGCAGGTCCAGAACCCGGCCGGGCATGCTGGTGCCCGTGTCCAGCCCCCAGTCGTGGGAGAGCGGGACGGCGCGGGCGTCGAGGATCTCACCGGGCCAGCCGCCGTCGCCGCCGGGCCCGTAGTCGGGGCCCGCCTCGATCAGCACCACCGTCTCGGAACTGTGCTCGGCCAGCACGCCGGCCAGCGCGGCTCCGCCGGTGCCACCGCCGATCACCACGGTATCGGCGCCCTCTGGGAGGTCAGCGCCCTTCATGCGACCTTCAGCTCCACGTCGGCAGCGGTGAAGGCAGCGCGCTGCTCGACGGCGATCGCCGCGTCGGTGACGATGACGTCGGCCCGGTCGACCGGGCAGAGCCGGCCGAAGGCTGTCTTGCCGAACTTGGTCGCGTCACAGGCGACGATGCACCGGCTGGCCGCGCTGAGCGCCGCTCGCTTCACCGCCGCATCGTCGAGATTCCACTCGGTCAGGCCCGCGGTGATGTGGATGCCGCTGACCGTCATCAGGTAGACGTCGAACCGGTGGTCCTCGAAAATGCGCAGGGCCGGGGGCCCGATGAGGGTGCGCTCGTCGGGCCGGACGATGCCGCCGGGGATCATGACCCGCACCGTGGCCGAGCCGCTGAGCACGTCGGCCACCCGCAGCGAGGGCGTGCACACCGTGATGTCCCGGCCCAGCAGTTCCGCCGCGATCGCGGCGCCGGTCGTCCCCCCGTCGAGGATGACCGTCTCCCCGTCACTGACCAGCCGGGCCGCGGCCACGGCGATGTCGCGCTTGGCGTCGGTGTTCAGCTTGGCCCGCGCGGCGAACGGCGGCTCGTAGCTTCCGCTGGCCACCGGTACCGCGCCGCCGCGCACCCGGCGGAGCGCGCCCTCGGCGTCCAGGGAGGCCAGGTCGCGGCGGATGGTCATCTCCGAGACCTTGAGCTGCCTGCTCAGCTCGGCGATGCTCACCCGGTCCCTGGCCGCTACCAGGCGCAGGATCGCCTGGTAGCGCTCCTCGGTCGGCCTCATTCGGCGCTCCCGGCATTTGTCAGCCACTGGCGCCGCTGCGGGCGCAGTGCCCAGATCAGGCAGCCCACGCCGGCGGCGAGATAGACGCCGACGATGACGGGCGCGTAGAGAACCGGCGCGGCCGGGAGCGGGATGTAGGACTTGTAAGCGATGTACAGCAACGCGGCTGTCCCTAGGACCGGGAATATCACGTACTTGATGATGCTGGATTCGTCCCGGCCCTCGGTGCGGAAATACCGCCACGCGGCGATGTTTCCGAGCCCGTAGATGATGACGTAGGTGAACGTGCCGGTCGTGCCGAACAGGTTGAACATGTTGTCCGCGCCCAGCGGGACGCCCATCGCGATCAGCAGGACGATGACCACGGCGAACTGGAGGGTCACCGCCCGGGAGGGGGTGCGGTGAACCGGGTGGACGCCGGACAGCCAACCCGGCAGTCCGCCGCTGCGGGCCATGCTGAACAGCGTCCTGGTCGAGGACGTCGTGCAGGCGATGCAGACCCCGATGCCGCTGTTCAGCAGCGCGATAAGAATCAGCACCCAGGCCCCGGCCCACAGCCGGTGACCCAGGACGAACGCTGGCGCGGTCGGCGAGTTAGCCAGGGCGGTGAGCTTGCTGACACCCCAGCCCACCTGCAGGCCCCACGCGCAGAAGACGTAGAAGATGCCCATGAGGGCGACCGACCCAGTGATGGCCCACGGCACGTACCGGGTCGGATTCCGGCTCTCCTCGGCGATCGTCGCCGCTGACTCGAACCCGGTGAACGCGAAGATGCTGAGCACCACGGCCAGGAAGAACCCCGACGAGCTGCCGATGTGCGAGGGAAGGAACCCGCGCGCCGTCAGTCCGCCCGGCCCCGGGTGGATGAGCCCGGTCAGGGCCAGCCCCAGGCCGATCACGACCTCGTAGGCCCCCATGGTCAGCATGAACCGGGCTGAGATCACGATGCCGCGGTAGGCCACGTACCAGCACAGGGCCAGGATCGCGACGGCGTAGACCCACCACGGCAGGTCGAAGTGGTACTCGCTGTTGAGCTCGTCCTGCAGGACGGCCCCGGTAAACGCGGCCAGGGCGGCCGGGACCAGCGCCACGGACGTGCCGTACAGCCAGCCCGTCAGGTAGCCGGTCCGGGGTCCCAGGCCCCGGCTCACGTAGGTGTAATAGCCGCCGGCGCTGGGCAGGCGCCGGGCCAGGCCGCTGAGCGGCACGGCCAGGGTCAGGCACAGGATGAAGGCCAGCAGGTAGGTCAGCGGCGCGGTGATCCCGGCCTGGCCCGTGGTGAACGCGATCGTGTAGAAGATGCCCAGCGTCGGCGAGATCTGCGCTACGGCCTGCATCAGCACGCCGGGCAGGCCCACCTTGTTCGCGCCGAGCCGGCGGGAGGGCTGGTCGCCTCCGTCCGCTCCCGCGAGAACTGCGTCGGCGGGCGTTATGGCCTCTGACATCGCAAGACCTCCTTCGCGTCGCGGCGTGCCGCGCCAGCTTGCGTTCAAATCGAACGAATTAACGAACAGTATGAACAGAAAATCTGTGAGATTCAAGAGAGAAATGCGATCTGTTTGTGCGATATCTTGTGCGATAAGCCAGCCCGGCTGACGGCGGGCCGACCGCGCTTCCGGGGCGGGGATCCTCGTCTCCTCCTCAGGGAGGAGCCTCTGCGCGGCGTGGTGCCTGGTTTCCTCCCTTCGGCCGACGCCGCCGGGCCCGGGCGGATCGTAGCGTCGCTGACATGACGGACGGGAAGCAGCGCGTGATCGAGGCGCTATCACTGACGAAGGTTTACGGCGGTAAGGCCGCGGTCGATGGAATCGACTTTCAGGTCAGGCCCGGGATGGTCACCGGGTTCCTCGGGCCGAACGGCGCCGGCAAGTCGACGACGATGCGCATGATCCTCGGGCTCGACCGGCCGACCTCGGGCACGGTGACTGTCGGCGGGCGCAGCTACCAGGGCAAGGTGTGGCCGCTGCACGAGGTCGGCGCCCTGCTGGATGCGCGCGCCGTGCACCCCGGCCGCTCGGCCTACGACCACCTGCACAGCCTCGCCGCGGCCAACGGCATCGCCCGCGCGCGGGTCGATGAGGTGCTCGAGCAGGTCGGGCTGACGTCGGTGGCGCGCAAGCGGGCCGGCGGGTTCTCCCTGGGCATGTTCCAGCGGCTCGGCATCGCCGGGGCGCTGCTCGGCGATCCGGGCACGCTGTTGTTCGATGAGCCGGTCAACGGGCTCGACCCGGAGGGGATCATCTGGATCAGGACGTTCATGCGCTCGCTGGCCGCCGAGGGCCGCACGGTCCTGGTCTCCAGCCACCTGATGAGCGAGATGGCGCTGACGGCGGACCATCTGCTGGTCATCGGCCGCGGCCGGATGATCGCGGACATGCCGATGTCGGAGCTGATCGCCCGGAACTCCGGCGATCGGGTCGAGGTCCGCTCCGCTGACCCGCAGCGGATGGCCGCGGACCTGCGCGCCGCCGGCGCCCAGGTCACGCTGGAGCCGGACGGGACGCTCGGCGTGAGTCGGGCTCGGGTCGAGGCAGATCGGCGAGCTGGCCGCTGAGCGCGGCCACGTGCTGTATCAGTTGCGCGATGTGACCGCGTCGCTTGAGGAGGCTTACTTCCGGCTGACCGGTGAGAGCGTCGAGTACCGGGCTGCGCGCCCCGGTGGCGTCGTGAGCGCGCAGGCGGGCACCGTCCCGCGCCGGGGCATCCGGCTGGATTCCCGCCTGCGGGCCACCGCGCGCAGCGAGTGGATCAAGTTCCGCTCGGTGCGCTCGGGCCCGCTCGCCCTGCCGGCCACCGCGCTGATCGTGCTGGTGGGCGCCTGGCTGCTGGGCGACAGTAGCCGCGGCAGCTACGCTGGCCGCGTCGCCGGCCGGCCAGGCCGCGTTCGACCCCGTCTACACGGTCTTGCAGGCGATCGAGCTGGCGCAGCTGTTCGTCGGCGCGCTCGGCGTGATCACCGTGACCGGCGAGTACACCAGCGGCCTGATCCGCGGCACGTTCGTGGCCACGCCGCAGCGCGCCCAGGTGCTCGCGATGAAGGCGCTGGTCTTCGCGGTGGTGGTGTGGGCCTGCTGCACCGCGCTGTCGTTCGCGGCGTTCTTCCTCGGGCAAAGCGTGCTCAGCCCCGGCCAGGCACGTCGGGATCGGTGATCCGGGCGCTGCTGACGGCGGTGTTCGGCGGGGGCCTGTACCTCACCCTGGTCGGCCTGCTCGGCCTGTTCATCGGTGTCCTGGTGCGGCGCACGCCCGCCGCCCTGGCCGCGCTCTTCGGGCTCCTGGTCGTCCCGCCGATCGTGTTCACGCAGATCCCGGGCCGGATCCCTTCGAACTGCTGGCCGAATACCTGCCCGGCAACGCCGGCGCGCGGGCCTGGCATCTGCTGCCGGGCGGCGCGTACACGCTCGGGCCCTGGCCGGGACTCGGTGTCCTGCTCGCCTACGTCGCGGTGGCCGCGGTCGCCGCGTTCGCACTCATCCGAAGGAGGGACGCGTGATGTCCCGCACGATGGCCGCCTCGAGTGCGGGCTCCGCAGGACACGCGCCGCCCGCCGCGTACCGCCGGGCGCGGGCCGCTCTGGCCACCGAATGGATCAAGCTCCGGTCGCTGCGTTCCATGCTCGTAACGACGCTGCTGGGCGCGGGCGCGTCCATCGGGCTCGCGGACCTGGGCGTCCAGGAACAACGCGGCGAACTGGGCGCACCTCGGCGCGGCGCAGCAGGCCCGGTTCGATCCGCTCGACATCAACCTCAACTTCGATGGTGCTCGGCATTGTCCTGTTCGGCGTGCTCGGCGCGCTTGTCGTCACGAACGAGTACGGCAGCGGCCTGATCCGCACGACCCTCGCGGCGACGCCGCAGCGCGGCCTGGTCCTGGCCGCGAAGGCGGTCCTGGCCGGCCTGGCCGCGTTCGCGCTGGCGGTGGTGATCGCTTTCACGGCGTTCTTTACCGGTCAGGCCATGCTCTCCGGCGGTCATGCGCCGCACGTCTCGCTCGGTGATCATGGCGTGCTCGGCCACCTGATGGGTGCGGTCTGCTACCTGACGGCGGCGGCCCTGATCGGGCTTGTTCGTCGGCGTCCTGGCGCGCAGCGCCGCGGCGGCGATCACCAGCATCTTCGGGCTCCTGCTGGTGTTCCCGGTCCTGGTCGACAAGATCCCGCCGGATGCCGTGACCCGGCATACCGTGCCGTATCTCCCCTGGAACCTCGGCAACGCGCTGTGGCACTCACCACCGGGGCAACCTTGTCAGCCCCGGCGTCGCGGTGAGCTCGGGCTCGCGGCCTGGGTCCTCGTCCTGGCTGCCGTCGCGGCATTCTCGCTGCGCGGCCGCGACGCCTGACGCGCCGGGCCTTCTGCTGGCGGGCATGATGGTGGCTGTGCGGGCGTGGAGACCGGGCCGGCTGGCCGGGGACGTGGCCGTCGGCGTGGCCGCGGCGCTCGTCACCGCCGCCGGGTCCTGGGACGGGGTCGCCCCATGGCTGCCCCGCAGCGTCATCGTGCCGCTCGCGCTCGCGCAGGGACTTCTTCTGCTGGCCCGGCGCCGGGCGCCCGCCGCGGTCCTCGCCGCGGCGACGCTGCTCGGCGTGTTCATGCTCACTGTCGGTTATCCGGCCATCCCGGCGAGCTTCGCTACGGGCTGCGCCGCCTACGCCCTGGCCGTGCACGGGCGGCGGGCCGGGGGGACCGAGCTCGCCGGGACGCTGCGGGGCGCGGCCGCCGTGCTGTTCGCGGCAGTCGCACTGGCCGTGGCTGACGTGACTCCGGGCGCACGCGACCCGTCCGGAGCCTGGGGCTCGTTCAGCCTCGGGGCGCTGATCGCCGCGAGCTGGGTTCTGGGGTACGCGCTCCGCACCCGGCGCGACTACGTGGCGGAGCTGAGGGACCGCGCGGCGCGGCTGGAGGCGGCGGAGGGCGAGCGCGCCGCGCGGGCGGTCGTGGACGAACGGCTGCGGATTGCCCGCGAGCTGCACGACGTGATCGGCCACTCGATCAGCCTGATCGCGATCCAGTCGGAGGCCGCGGCCCGCTCTGCCCGGTCGAACCCGGACGCGGTCCCGGCCTTCCTGAGCGGGATCTCGGCCGCGAGCCGGCAAGTGCTCGCGGAGATGCGCGGCGTGCTGGCCGTGCTGCGCCCGGACGCCGAAGCGGAGCTGAGCCCGCAGCCCGGGCTCGAGCAGGTCGGCGAGCTCGTCGCGACCCTGCGCGCGGGCGGCCTGGAGACGCGGCTCGAGGCGGAGCCGATGCACCTGCCGCCCGGGATGGCACTGGCGGTCTACCGGATCGTGCAGGAGTCGCTGACCAACATCCTCAAGCACGCCGGGGCCGATGCGAAGGCCGGCGTCACCATCATCCGAAGCCGGGGAACGGTGCGGGTCTCCGTACACGACGATGGCGCGGGACCCAGCGGCCCGGCCTCGAGCACGGCACACGGCATCGTCGGGATGCGCGAGCGGGTAGCCGCGTACGGCGGGACCCTCCGCACCGGGGCCCGGCCGGGCGGCGGGTTCGAGGTCGAGGCGTCGATCCCCCTGCCCGAGCCGGAGGCGTCATGAACATCAGTCTCCTGATCGCCGACGACCAGGCGCTGATCCGCTCGGGACTGCGCGCCATCATCGAGTCCGAGCCGGGCATGGAGGTCGTCGGCGAGGCTGGCGACGGCGCCGAAGCGGTCGAGGCCGTGCGCCGGCTGCGCCCGCACGTGGCGCTGATGGACATCAGGATGCCGCGCCTGGACGGCGTCGCGGCCACCAGAGCGCTGCTTCGCGGCGCCGCCCCGGTGCCGACCAGGATCCTGATCCTGACCACCTTCCACCTCGACGCGTACGTCACCGAGGCCCTGAGAGCCGGCGCGTCCGGCTTCCTGCTGAAGGAGGCAACCGCCGACCAGCTGATCGAGGCGGTGCGGGTGATCGCCTCGGGCGAGGCGATCCTCGCGCCGTCGGTTACCCGGCGGCTGCTGGAGCGGATGGCCGAGGACTCGGCCGGCGGGGACGGCGGACGGCAGATCAGGGATCTGCTGTCCGCGCGCGAGGTCGACGTGCTGCTGCTGGTCGCCCGCGGACTGTCAAACGCCGAGATCGGCGCGAAGCTCCACCTGGCGGAGACCACGGTGAAAAGCCATGTGCAGAGCATGCTGGCCAAGCTCGGCGTGCGCGATCGCCTTCAGGCCGCGGTCGCCGCGTACGATGCCGGCCTGGTCCGGCCGCGCTCCTGACCAATGCCGGCCGTCATGTGGCGTCTGTGTGGCTGGGCGCCGGCGCGTGGCGGGCGGGGGCCAGGAGGCTCGCGGTGAGCATGCGGGTCAGCCAGTCCTGGTACTGGTCCGGTGGCCAGCCCCGGTCGGCAGTCAGGTCGAGGAACAGCCTCGGGCCGGTCAGCGCCCAGCAGGCGTCCGCGGCGGCGGCCGGGTCGTGGCCGGCGGCGAGCTGGCCCGAGTCGGCGAGGTGCGTGACGAGCGCACGGGCCCCGGTCAGCCGTTCCTGCTGGGTAGTGGCGAGCATCTGAGTGACTTCGGGGCCCGCCTGGGCGAGCAGGCCGTACAGCGGCGCCAGCCGCTGGTTGGCGCCGCGGACGAACCCGGCCCACAGGCGCAGCTTCTGCTGCGGCTCACTCGCAGCCTGCACCTCCCGCATTTGAGGGCGGTCGGCGATGGCCACGGGCTGGTCGTCGCCGGCGAGCGTCACGTCCCACAGCGCCTTCATCAGCCCCGGCTTGCCGCCGAAGGCCTTGTAGACGGTCTCGGGCGACACCCCGGCCTGCCGGGCCACGGCGCGCACCGTCATGCGGTGATAGCCGTCGCGGAACAGCAGCTCGCGGCACGCCGCGAGGACCGCGGCGCGGTTGCGGGCGGCGCTCTCGCGCCGGCTGCTGCCGTCGTAGGGCCTGGGCGCGGACATCGCGTGCCTCCCCAAATTCGTTACAGTAGTATGTATCCAATTATGCGGACCCCCGGCGCCCGCCCCGTGCTCACCTGGAGGATGCCATGCCCAGCACCGTCTCCCGCCGGGCGGCGAAGCCGTCGCCAGCGCCGGGCGTCACCCGGCTCGGCAGCCCCGAGGTCAACTTCTACCTGCTGGAGGCTCCCGACGGCCTCGTGCTGGTCGACGGCGGGCTGCCCGGGCATCTCGCGCAGCTCCAGTCACGCCTGGAAGGAGCCGGCCGCTCGCTTGGTGACATCCGCGCGGTCCTGCTGACCCACGCGCACCCCGACCACACCGGGGCCGCGGCCGCCGCCCGGCAGGCCGGGGCCGACGTGTGGGTGCACGAGCGTGACGCCGCTGCGCTCGCCGCAGGAGCGCGCGCCGCGAACCGGCTGGCCAGGCCCGAGCGCCCGCTGCTGCCCTACCTCATCCGCCGGCCCGCGACGTTGCGCACGATCGCCTCCATCGCCCGCCAGGGCGGCTTCAGAGCCTCGCGGGTCCTCGATCCCCGAACCATCGACGGCGACCGGCTGCTGACCGACGTGCCCGGCCGCCCGCGCGTCATCACCCTGCCGGGCCATACCCCCGGCAGCGTCGGCTATCTCTTCACCGACCGCGGGCTCCTGTTCACCGGGGACGCCCTGGTCACCTACGACGGCATCACCGGCCACCGCGGGCCCACCGTCGTCTCGGGCGCATTCACTCACGACAGCCGCGCGGCCCTCGCCTCCCTGACCACACTCGACGCCATCAGCGCCGGCCTGCTGCTGCCCGGCCACGGCGAGCCGTTCACGGGCACGCCGGCCGACGCCGCCGCGCAGGCCCGCAGCGCGGGCCTGCGCTGACCGCTAGCGATCCTCAATGGCGGGGGTGGCCGGCCTTCCAGGTGATCGCCTGACGCCGGCCGCTGGTGGGCGTGCCGGACCCGATGGCCATCGCGAAGATGTGCAGCGCGGTGATTCCGTTTCCGACGCCTGCGCTCACCGTCGGCAGCGTGACCGATGCCACGGTCTTGCCGGCCTGCAGCGGCACCGACGCGAAGTAGATGCTGACCGGATGGGCGGTCTGGGTGCTGCTGGAGAAGTTCCAGCTCGTCGTGGTGGTCGCGATCTGGTCGCCGGACACCGGGGCGTTGTTGTACCAGTCCGCCATGACCAGGCTGTAGGACTGGGTGCTGCCGTCGGTGTAGGTGATCGTCCCGGTCCCGCTGGCCGCCCCGAACGCACCGGAGCCGAGGAACCCCAGGTCGGTCCCTGACCCGGACACGTTGATCGTCTGCCCGTCGGCGATCACGTCGTCGGGTGTGCCGACGGCGGTGGGCCAGGTGAACGTGGTCTGTCCGAACGTGGCCTGGCCGCCCCCGGTCAGCGGGGTGGGCGTCCCGGCGGCTAGCGCCTGGGCGGAGAAGCTCTCCCCGGTGCCGTCGAAGTTGCCCGGCGCGGGGTCGGCGTTGTCGGTGATCCCGACGTTGTCGTAGGCGGCGGCGAGAGAGGAGTACGGCGCTCCGGTCGTGGGCGTCCCGCTTCCGGTGGCCATCGCGAAGATGTGCATGGCCGTGGTTCCGCCCGCATTGCTGAGGACGGGCAGCGTGACCGACGACACCTGCTTGCCCTGCTGCAGCGGCACCGAGCCGAAGTAGATGCTGACCGGGTGGGCGGATTGGGTGCTGCTGGAGAAGTTCCAGCTCGATGTCGTGGTCAGGACCTGGTTGCCGACTGCCGGGCTGTTGGCGTACCAGTCCGCCATGTTGAGGTTGAAGGACTGGCTGCTGCCGTCGGTGTAGTTCACGGTGACCGAGCCGCTCGCGGTGCCGTTCTGACTGGCGCCGAGGAACCCGAGGTCGGTCCCGGATCCGGACAGCGCGACGGTCTGGCCGCCGGTGACCACGTTGTCCGGGGTCCCCGGCGCGGCCGAGGGCCAGGTGAACGTGGTGCCGCCGATCGTGACCTGCCCGCCGGGGGTGAGCGGGGTCGGCGTGCCCGCGGCCAGCGCCTGGGCGGAGTAGCTGTCGCCGACTCCGTCGTAGTCGGCCGCGGTCACGTCGGAGTTATCGCTGATCCCGGTGTTGTTGTAGGCGGCGGCGAGTGAGGAGTAGGGAACGGTCACCGTGGCTGACGCTTCCACCAGGCCGGTGCGGTCGCCGAACCGGCCCGCCGCGGGCCTGCCCGTCCTGGACCCGATCACGACCTGGAGCGTGCTGGTGCCCGGCTGGGCGCTGGACGGCGCGGTGACGGTGAAGTGCTCGGTGACGGTCTGCCCCGGCGCCACGGTGACCGGCGCCGGACTGCTCGCGGTCCAGCCGGCCGGCACCCGCAGCCTGAACTGCGCCCGCGGCATCGCGTAGTCACCGTCATTGACCAGGGTGGCGGTCACGCTGGCCGGGGAACCAGGCGTCACCGTGGCCGGGGCGGCCAGGGTGGCGTAGCGGGCCCCGACGGTCCGGTCGACCGTGAAGCGGTCACGCAGCGGCAGGTTGGCCAGGGCCGAGGAGTCGCCGACGTAGACGCCGAACGTGCCATCGGGGACCACCCAGCCGCTGGCCTTGTCGTTCCAGTACGACAGGTCGTGGCCGGAGAGGGTGAAGTGGACGGTCGTGGACTGCCCGGGCTGCAGCGTGACCTTCTGGAAGCCCTTGAGCTGGCGCGGCGGCTCGCCGGCCGCGGCCGGGTCGTCGAGATACAGCTGGGCCACGTCGGAGCCCGCCACCTGGCCGGTGTTGGTGACGGTGGCGGACACCGTCACCTGGGAGCTCGACTGCCCGTTGCAGTGGCAGGCGGTCGTTCCGGGGTTCGACGTGTCGTTCATGACCTCCTGCGGGTTAACCCTCAGGTGGCTGAACGCGAACGTCGTGTAGGACAGGCCGTAGCCGAACGGGAACAGCGGGGTCTCGTTGTTCGCGTCGTAATAGCGGTATCCGACGTCAAGGCCCTCCGAGTACTGCACCTCGCCGCCGGTCCCGGGGAACTGGCTCGGGGTGGACGCGGGCACCTGCGAAAGGTCAGTGGGGAAGGTGACCGGCAGGTGGCCGCCCGGGTCGGTCGCGCCGAACAGCACCGAGGCGAGCGCCGTGCCGTTGCTCTCGCCCGGGTACCAGGCGTCGAGCACCGAGGAGACCTGGTTGAGCCACGGCATGGCCACCGGGGCGCCCGCGTCCACGACCACGACCGTGTGCGGGTTGGCCGCGGCCACCGCCGAGATCAGTTCGTTCTGCGCGGACGGCAGGGACAGGCCTGCGCGGTCCGCCGCCTCGGACTCGGTGTCGTCAGACACGACGACCACCGCAGTCTTGGCCGACTTGGCCGCGGCGACCGCCTGCGCGATCCCCGGCGCGAGGTCGCTGGGGGTGGCCCAGCTCAGTGACGCCGACGGGCCGCCGCCGGAAAGCTGCAGCGTGTAGGTCTGGCCGGCGGTCAGGTCGACGCTGACCGAGTAGGTAGAGACCGGCGGGGTGCCCGGATTGGAGAGGATCTCCTTGCCGTTCAGGTACATGTTGGTCGCGGTATAGGAGCCCGGGTTCTGGAACGCCAGCACGTAGGTGCCGGTCTCCGGAGCGGTCAGCGTGCCGGTGTAGCTCTGGCCGTAGTTCGTCGACTGATACGCCGGGGTCAGGTCGGCGCTCGGGATCGATGACAGGGACGTGTCCGTGGGCAGGCCCGGCACGTACTGCAC
The DNA here is from genome assembly GCA_963730265.1 of uncultured Actinomycetota bacterium. GTDB lineage: Bacteria > Actinomycetota > Actinomycetes > Streptosporangiales > Streptosporangiaceae > DASUBV01. Next base: position 13,704 of record CAVSRG010000007.1, on the reverse strand, counting down.
CGTGGTTCCCGGCCCGGCCGCGGCCTCGATGCCCTGCAGCGGCGTCACGTTGAAGGTGGACGTCACGTACGCGCTGCCGCCGCCGGTGTCGGCCGGCGCGGCGGAGGCGGCCGGGCCGATCACCGCCACGTTGCCGGCCCCGTTCGCCGCGAGCGGCAGGGTGGCGCCGGCGTTCTTCAGCAGCACGGTGCCCGCCTCGGCGACCGAGGTAGAGACCGCCTGGTGTGCGGGGGTGGTGACGACCGCGCTCGTCGACCCGGTCGGCGGGTTGTTGAACTCGTTGAACTTGAACATCTCGGTCAGGATGCGGCTGACCATGTCGTCGAGCGTGGCCGTGGAGACCTGGCCGGACTGCACTGCCGCCTGCAGCGCCGGGCCGTAGAACTGCGGGGCGGGCATCTCCTGGTCCATGCCCGCGTCAGCGGACTGCACCGTGGCATGCGTGGCCTGGTAGTCCGAGGTCACGAAGCCGGGATAGCCCCACCGCTGATCCAGGGTGGTCTGCATCAGGTACTGGTTCTGGCAGGCGGCCTGGCCGTTGATCGTGCTGTAGGCGCACATCACCGACGCCGCATGGGCTTGCGTCGTCCCGGCCCAGAATGCCGGAAGGTAGATCTCGTTCAGCGTCCTGGTGCTCACGATCGCGTCGTCGGCGGGCGTGTTGCGGTTCGTCTCCTGGTTATAGACGGCGAGGTGCTTGATCTGCGCCATCTCATCCTGGCTCTGTACCCCGTCGATGTCGGCGACCGCCAGCGCGGAGTTCAGGTACGGGTCTTCGGTGTAGGCCTCGAACGAACGCCCCCAGCGCGGGTCGCGGTCGATGTTCACCGTCGGTCCCAGGTCGACCATGGCTCCCTTGGCCCGCTCCTCCGCCCCGACGACCTGCCCGTACTTATAAGCCAGCGTGGGGTCGAAGGAGGCCGCCACGGAAGCGGCGGCGGGCATCTGCGTCACGCCGGTCAGGCCGTCCCCCACACCGACCGGGCCGTCTTCCTCGCCGATCGCCGGGACGCACAGGCTCGGGATCGCGGAGATATAGAAGACGTACGGCTCACTGAACCCGGCCCCGGTCACCATGTTGATCTTGTCTGGCAGGGTCATCTGCGCCATCAGCATCGACACCCGCTGCCGTATCGGCAGCGACTGGTTGAGCCACGGGCAGGAAGTCGTGCCTGCGGTCGTCCGGGCCGTTGCCGCCGCCTGGGCCGCGGTGCCGGAGGAGGGGGCAGCGAGCGCCGCCAGCGCCAGCGTCAGTGCCGCGGCGGCCGTCGCGGCTGTCCTGTACATCCCGCGATTCCAGCGACTCGAGCGATTTCCTGCGCCGGCTAACGACTTCACGACAGCCTCCATCACTGCTCAGCAGTCACGTCACGTCGAAGTCAAACCCGGCGCGGGGAAGCCGACAATAGCCATCGGCATTAAAAAACACTAAACAAGTCAGATTTCGATCGCCCGGGCGACGCATCAGTATTCTGATCCGGTGACCGAGGGAGCCGGGCGCGGTGCGGATGATGCTCCGGTCAAGTGGCTGACGGAGGCGGAGGTGAGTTCCTGGCTGTCCGTGGTCCGCTTGGTGACCTGGCTTCCCTGGTCGATCGATCATCAGCTCCGGCGCGATTCCGACCTGAGCATGGTGGAGTACCAGGTCATGGCCAGGCTGTCTCAGCACCCGGAACGGACCCTGCGGATGGGTTTGCTGGCCGACCTCGTCAACTCGTCGCTGTCGCGGCTGTCGCACCTGGTCAAACGCCTTGAGGACCGAGGCCTGATACGCCGCGAGCCCGACCCCGCGGACGGGCGGTTCATCAGCGCGGTCCTGACCGACGAGGGCTTCCAGGTACTCGCAGAAGCGGCGCCCGCACACGTGGCCCATGTCCGGTCGCTGGTCATCGATGTCCTGTCGCCGGAGCAGCTGCGACGTCTCGGCCTGTCCGCCGACCGCATCATGTCGCGCATCGACACCTTTGACATTAAGTAACGCGGGTGCCCGCGGACACCATGGGCCGTCGTGGCCTGCGCCTCCCGGGCGCAGGCCACGACGGTCAGTCAGCGGATCCAGGGTGCCTTGTAGGTGCCGGTGTAGTAGAGGATCGCGGTCCAGTCGTCGCCGGCCCAGATCGCGCTGATCTTGCCGTCCGTGAGGCGGTAGATGTCGACTCCGTCCCAGTGGATGCTGCGCCCGGTGGCCGGGATGCCCAGCAGGGCACCCTTCTGGGTGCCGCGCACGACCACGCGAACCACGACCTGGCTGCCCTGGCCGAAGATGTCCTTGATGGAGGCGTGCGCGTCGGGCAGGGAGGCCACCACCCCGGCGAACAGCCCGGCCACGTCGGTGCGGCCCTTGACCGTGCCCACGGTGCCGCCGTGCCACTGCATGTCGCGGGTCAGGTAGCGGCCGGCGTGGTCGCCATGGTGCTCGTCAATGACGTCGCGGAGGAACGCCCGGACCACCCGCTCGTTGGCCCCGACGGTGGCCGGCCGGGTGGCGTGGCCGGCGGTTGCTGTTGTCGCGCTCGCCGTGGTGGCGGCGGAGGCTACCCCGGCGGCCGTGGCGACGGTGAGGGCCGCGGCCAGGGCGGCCCTGTGAAACTTCCTCATGACGGTCTCCTTGGTGTGTTCTGAAAGGGGGTTACTTGCGGTAGCTGCCGTGACGGAACTCGTCGGTGAGGGTCGGGCGAGACGGCTGCCAGCCGAGCTCGGCTCGTGCCCTGGGTGCGTCGGTGCCCTGGTCCAGCAACAGGACCTCGGAGAAGTAGTCGCCCAGGCGGGCCCTGGCCTCGGCGCCCGAGCCGGGGACCGCGCCAGGGGAGTCGGCCGCGACCGCGGCCGCTGCCGTGAGCTCGGCCACGGTCGGGTTCTGGCCGTTGCCGACCACGTAGTAGCCGCGGGCCGAGTCGTCCTCCAGGACGCGCCTGAACACCTCGGCCAGGTCCGCGACGTGCACGGTGGACCAATGCTGCTGTCCCGTGCCGAGCATGATCAGGTGGCCGGCGTCGTCTCGGGGTGAGCCGAGCAGCAGGCCGGGGATGCCGCCCCCGCCGTCGCCGTAGGCGACGCTGGAGACGATCACGGCCCCGCGCATGCCGCTGGTCCCGAGGATCCGGCGCTCGATGGGCTCCTTCCACGACACCAGGGCGGGCGCGCGGAAGGGTGACTCCTCGCTGATGGAGGGGTTGCTCCCGTAGACCCACACGCCGCTGATGTGCAGGTAGGGCTTTCCGGTGCCGGCCAGCGCGTCAATCGCCGCGTCGGCCACCGCCGAGTCCAGATCGGCGCTGGTGGCGTCGCCGGGACTGGCGGTATGGATGGCCCCGTCCGCGCTGCTGAGCAAGCCCGCGAGGGCGGGCCGGTCGTAGAGGTCGGCGACGACGGGCGTGGCGCCGCGGTCGGCGATCGCGTTCGCCTGGGCGTCGTCGCGGACGAGCGCGCTTACCTCGTGGCCGCTGGCCTGCAACTCGGCCAGGATGTGAGATCCGATGAATCCTGTCGCGCCCGTGAGTGCCACTTTCATGGCCGGGCTCCTCTCTGAGTTACTTGACGGTTCAACTAAGACCTCACACTAGACCGCATTTACTTGAACGGTCAACTTTTAGCGTCCAGTCCGGGCTGCGAACTACGGGTCCAAGCTGGTGTTACGCACGCGATGTACTTGAAGCTTCTAGCAGATACTAGGAACGTCGCGCGTCGACGGCGGCGAGGAGCCGCAGGTCGCGGGCCCGTCGGACCGCCGCGGAGCGATGTGCGATGCCGAGCTTGGCGTAGATGCTGCGGATGTGCGTGCTGACCGTGTTGGGCGAGACGGACAGCTGCGCGCAGCTGGCCTGTTGCGCCCACTCGGTTAGCTGATCACGCTCCGCGCCAGTCAGCGCCAGGTCAGCCACCGGACGGCCCGGCCGGCCATGCTCGGTCAGGCTGGCCAGGCCATCCTCGGCGAACCGCCGACGCCACTTGCGCACCGTCATCCGCGTCGACCCCAGCTCCGCGGCCACCCCCGCGACAGCCGATCCCGGCTCCGCGCAGGCCAGCACGATCCGCGCCCGCTCCGCTAGCCAGGGCGGGCTGCCCTTCGTCCGGCGGGCCAGCTCAGCACGGTCCTCATCGGTCAGCACCAGCGGCGCAGCAGCCTGCGACATACTGACAGGCTATCTATTAGCCCGCTAATTTCCGGCGCGGCAGGCTCGGCAGCTAGAACGGGTAGGTGGGGCGGCCGCTGTGCTGGATCGTGACCCAGCGCTGCTCGGTGAAGGACTCGATACCCGCTGTGCCGCCGAACTTGCCATAGCCAGAGCTCTTCACGCCGCCGAAGGGGGCCATGGGCTCATCGGCGATCCCCTGATCGTTGATGTGGACGATCCCCGACCGGACGCGTGAGACGACCTCCAGGGCGGCACCGAGGTCTCGGGAGATGACCCCGCCGGTCAGCCCGTACTCGGTGTCGTTGGCCAGGTCGATGACGGCGTCGGTCGAGCCGACCGGGTGGATGACCACCGCCGGCCCGAAGATCTCGGAGCGGAAGATGTCCATGTCAGTAGTCACGTCGGTGAGCACGACGGGCCTGATGAGCGTCCCGTTGGGGCCCTCGATCGATCCGTTGCCGGTGAGCAGGGTGGCGCCCTTGGCGGCGGCGTCTTTGACGAGTGCCGAGGTACGCTGCGCTCCTCGCCTGTTGATGAGGGGCCCGACGATCGTCGCGGGATCGGCCGGGTCCCCGCAGGGCAGCGCCTTAATTCGCGCCACGTACCTCGGGATGAACGCCTCGACGAGGCTCTCATGGATGATGATCCGGTCGGTCGACATGCAGATCTGCCCGGAGTTCATGAACGCACCGAAGACGGCGGCATCGACCGCGAGGTCCGGGTCGGCGTCCTCCAGGATGATCAGCGGGTTCTTCCCGCCGAGTTCGAGCACCGCCGGCTTGAGATGCTGGGCGGCCTGGGTCCCGATGATGCGCCCGACGTTGGTCGAGCCGGTAAAGTTCACGTTCCGCACGCGCGGGTCGGCGATGAGGGCAGCGACCACGTCGCCGGCGTCGGCTAGGTCGTTGGTGACGACGTTAAGAACCCCGGCCGGGAGCCCGGCTTCGGCCAGGACATCGGCTAGCAGCAGCCCGCACGTGATCGGAGCATCCTCGCTCGGCTTCATCACCACGGTGTTGCCGACGGCCAGGGGAATGGCGATCGACCGCATGCCGAGGACCAGCGGCGCGTTCCACGGTGAGATCGCCCCCTACCACGCCGAGGGGTATCCGCTGGGCCATCGAGTAAGCACCGGGGATCGAGGTCGGCAGCAACTCGCCTACCGGACGGGTGATCGCCGCGGCGGCCTCCCGCAGCACCTGGATGCAGAACGCCAGGTTGAAGCCGGCGAACACCTGGGACGCTCCAGTCTCCTGGGCCAGGGCCGTCATCGCCTCTTCGCCGCGCTTGGCCATCACGTCGGCGGCCCTCAGGAAAATCTCGCGTCGTTCAAACGCCCCCATCTGCGACCAGCTGGGGAAGGCGGCCTCGGCCGCGTCGGCGGCCCGGGTGACGTCCGCCGGCGTCCCGGCGGCGACGCGGGCGTACACCTGTCCGGTCCACGGCGAGACGTCGTCCGCGAGCTTGCCGGAACTCGCGGGCCCGCTCGCACCGCCGATCAGCAGGCCACGCTCGACAACGCCGACGTTCCTAGCCTCAGACATAACCGTCACAGGACTTTCAGTGCCTCGGCGGCGGTCACGACCCGGCCCAGGGCGCCGAATTCGTGCAGGTCGCCGTACATCTCAATGCGGATGGACTGATCGAGCCCGCCGACCCGAACGGGGTCGAAGCCGGCCGTCCGGATCAGCCCGGCGACCAGATCGCCGGCCGCGTCATCGTCGGCGGCGTAGAACAGCACGGCCCGGTCGGGTTCTTGCCGGGCGGCCGCGGCCAGGGAGGGAGCCGACAGCGTGCCGAACGCCTTGACCAGCCGGGCCCCGGCCGGTAGCAGCCCGGCCAGGATCTGGCCGGAGGACTCCTGCTCGCCGATGACCTTGCGGTACCCGCCGGCCCCGTCCGGCCCGACCGGGTTGCTCGGGTCGACGATCACCTTGCCCGCCAGCCGCCCGCCGTAGCTGGCGATGAACTGCCTGAAGTCGTCCAGCCAGACAGCCACCACGAGCACGTCGGCCCGGTCAACCGCCTCGTCCACGCTCACCGCCTCGGCGTGCCCGCCCAGGCCCGCCGCGATCTTGCCGGTGGCCTCCTGATCGCGACCGGCCAGCAGGAAATCCTGGCCGCCGGCCGCGAACTCGGCCGCCAGCGTGCTGCCGATAGTGCCCGTGCCGATGATCGCCACCGTGCCGTCCGACTCACTCATCGTGGCTCGCCTCCTGATGTGTTTCCGCGCCCGGCGCCGGCCGATCCGGCGGGGGATCTCGTGGCCGGCGTTCACCGTCACTGAGCCTCCCCGCCGCGAAGGTGACAGGTCATCACCGGATCTTGGTGATCCGCGGACTCAATCACCGAAATCCAGTGATGTCGGCTCACCTCGCCGTGCGCCAGCCTGGCTACGTACCGGCAACCCCGGCCCTGCAGAAAGCGCGTCGGCACTGACAGGCGTCGGCACTGACTCGCGCCGGCACTGACTCGCACGGCACTGACTCGCGCCGGCACTGACAACAGTGGAAGCAGCGGTGATCTCATGTCTGACGGCAAGCCCGTGGGCGGCGCACGGGACCGGCGCTGGCTGATTCTGGGTGTGGTCGGCCTGGCCCAGCTGATGGTGGTTCTGGACCTGACGATCATGAACATCGCGTTGCCGTCGGCGCAGCGGGCGCTGGACTTTACGACGGTGGACCGGCAGTGGGTGGTTACCGTCTACGCGCTGACGTTCGGGAGCCTGCTACTGCTGGGCGGTCGGCTGGCTGATCTGCTGGGCCGGAAGGTGACCTTCCTGGTCGGGCTGGTCGGTTTCGCCGGGGTCTCGGCTGTCGGCGGTGCGTCGGTGAATTTCGCCATGCTGGTGACGGCGCGGGCCTGTCAGGGCGCGTTCGCCGCGCTGCTGGTGCCGTCGGCGCTGTCGCTGCTGGTCATCACGTTCACCGAGCAGAAGGAGCGGGCCAGGGCGTTCGGGGTGTTCGGCGCGATCGCGGTCGCCGGCGGTGCGGTGGGCCTGCTGCTCGGGGGTGCGCTGACTGAGTACCTGTCCTGGCGGTGGACGCTGTACGTGAACCTGTTGTTCGCCGGGGTCGCGTTCATCGGGGGAGCGCTGCTGCTGCAGCGGCAGCGGACCCAGGGCCAGCCAGTGCTGGACATCCCTGGCGTCCTGCTGGTTTCCGGTGCGGTGTTCTGCCTGGTCTACGGGTTCTCCAACGCGGCCACGCACGGCTGGAGCAGCCCCTCCACCTACGGATTCATCGCCGCCGGAGTGGTCCTGCTGGCGGTCTTCGCGGCCTGGCAGGGCCGGGCGGCCCACCCGTTGTTGCCGCCCCGCGTGGTGCTGGACCGCAACCGCGGCGGCGCCTACCTGTCGATGCTCGTCGTCGGAGCCGGGCTGTTCGGCATCTTCTTGTTCCTGAGCTACTACCTGCAGCAGACGCTGGGGTACTCCCCGCTTCTCACCGGGGTCGCGTTCCTGCCGTTCAGCGCGGGCTCCGCGGTCGCCTCCAACCTGGCCACCATCGTGCTGATGCCCCGGGTGGGGCCCCGGCCGCTGATCGCCTGCGGGATGCTGACCGCCGCGGGCGCGGCGGTCTGGCTGGCCCAGCTCGGCCCGCACACCGGGTACGGTTCGGGCGTCGTCGGCCCGCTCATCCTGGCCGCCGCCGGCATGGGCATGGTGATCGCGCCGTCCATATCCACCGGGACGTTCGGCGTCGCCCAGCAAGACGCCGGGGTCGCCTCCGCGACCGTCACCGTCGGCCAGCAACTCGGCGCCTCGATCGGCACCTCGCTGCTGAACACGATCTTCGCCGGCGCCGTCACCTCCTACCTCGCCGCGCACCTCGCCTCCGCCCGGGTCACCGGCGGCCAGGCCCTGAACGGGCTGGCGCTGGCGCACGGCTACGACACCGCGTTCTGGTGGACCGCCGGCATCTTCGCCGCCGGCGCGGTCATCGGGGGTGCCCTGCTCCGCACCGGGCCGCTGCGCCCGGCAGGCCCACCGCCGCCCGCCCCCGCCCAGGCCGCAACGGGACAAGCCACGGCGGGCTCCGCCCGGCCGGCTTGACCCGGGCCGGTCCTGACCGGCCAAGCCAGTCAGGCACCCTCGGAGCGGGCGAGGACCAGGGCCGTGGGGCCTACGCTCGACAGGCCTGACAGCGCCAGCACCGAGATGGCCAGCGCCAGCAGCGGTGTCCAGGTGAGGTAGGGCAGGTAGCTGCCGGTCAGGACCCGCGACACGACGGTGACGGCGAGCGTCGCGGCCCCGGCTCCGACCGTGATCGCGGTGGCGTTCAGCACCACCACCTGCCAGCTGGTCATCGCCAGCAGTTGGCGGGACGTCGCGCCGACCCGGCTGAGCAGGCGGAGCGGCTCGCGGCGCTCGACGGCGATGGTGATCAGCGTGTTGGCCAGGGTGACGGCGGCCAGCGTGATGATCAGGCCCAGCAGGAGGTTGTTCAGGTAGGAGTTCTGCGCGGTCAGCCGGGCGTACTGGGCGTTGACGACGCTGCGGCTGGCGACCTGCAGGCCGGGGAACCGGCGGGCCAGGGGAGCGATCCGCCGCGCGAGCGTGGCGGTGGCGATGCCTGCCGAGCCGTGCACCAGGATCTCGCCGAGCGCCGGGGTGCCGAGGTGCCCGCCGCCGGCGGCGCCGGCCGGGACGAGGACGTCGCCGAAGCCGAGGGACCGGCTGTAGATGGCCGTCACCGTGGCCCGGTACCGGGTGCCGTCGGCGAGGTAGCTGGTGATGCGCTCGCCGACATGCGCGTTCACCCCGCCGTTCCCGGTGATCATGTTGCTGAGCGCGATGTCGCCGGGCCGGAAGTGCGCCAGGCTGCCGGCGATGACGGGCAAGCTGAGAACCTCGGCCAGCGGGCCCGGGGTGACGGCCTCGCCGGAGGCGCTCTCATCACCCTCGGCGGCCACGAGCACGGTGGTCGGCGTGAGCCCGATGGCGGCGGCCACCCCGCGCCGGGCGGCGACGTCGGCGAGCGCGCCGGGGGCCAGGCCGGGGCCGGGTGCGGAGATGGCCTCGTCGGCGACCAGCCGCTGGCGGCCTTGGACGACGGCGGCGTGGGTTCCCGTGGCGTCGATCAGGTAGATGGTCCCCGAGAAGCCCACGGCGAGTGCCACCGAGACGACCGCGGCGGCCATCCGCCGGGGCCGGACCCGGATGTCGGCCAGCGCGAGCCGGCAGGCGGCGCCCGCCAGCAGGCGCAGCGGCAGGCGCAGGATGAGCTCGGCGGCGGCGACCAGGAGCGGGCCGAGGAACGCCACGGCGACCATCGAGACGAGCAGGGTGAGCAGCGCGTTGCTGGCCTGCTGGTTGGGGTTCACGTTCTGACCGAGCGTGACGATGCCCAGGGTCACGGCGCCGCCCAGGGCGATGATGCCGAGCGCGACCCGGACCGGGTGCGGCCAGCGACGCTCCACGGACGCCTCGACCAGGGCCTCCGTCGGCCGGACCCGGCTCGCCCGCCGCCCGGCGACCAACCCGGCCAGCTCGGCTACCAGCACCCCGGCGCCCGCGGCGATGAGCAGCACCAGCGGGCTGGTCCACAGGCGGGTCCCGGCCGGGACGAACTGCTGGCCGGCCAGGCCGCGCAGGGCGAGCGACGACAGCCGGACCCCGGGCAGGTAGGCGATCAGGGCCCCGAGGATCCCGAGCACGGCCAGCTCGACGATCATCATGCGCCGGAGCCGGCCGGACGAGGCCCCGATGGCCCGCAGCAGCGCGAACTGACGGCGGCGCTGCAGCACCGACAGGGATACGGCGCCGGCCACGACGAACATGGCGACGATGACCATGACGATGCCGAGATTGAGGGCCAGCAGCGACAGGTTGTCCTTGTCGGGCGCCGCGGCCAGGTCGGCGACCGGGCCCCGGGCGGTGCCTGTTACCACCGAGAGGTGACGCCCGGCGGGCCCTGTGCTGGCCAGCCCGGTGCTGGCGACCAGCGTACGGACGCGCGCGGCCAGCGCGGGCGCGGCCGTCCCGTGGCGCGCGATGACCCCGATGAGATCGGCGCTGCCCGGATGGCCGTACTCGGCGTCGGCCTGCGCCGCGGTCCAGAACACCGACGAGTTCTGGGCCGGATTCCGGCCTGAGCTGGCCACTCCGACAACGGTGTACGGCGGCTGGCTCGCGCCGGCGAGGCGGACCTGGTCGCCCGTTCGAAGCCCCGCCGACCGGGCCACGCCTGCGCCCACGACGATCTGCCGCGGCCCGGCCGGCGCGTGGCCGGAGTCCAGCGTGAACGGGGTGAGCGCCGCGCTCGGCCAGCCATACCCGGTGAGCCCGGCCGGGCCGCCCGTCACGACGCGGCCGCCGGGCAGTTCGAGCGCGACCGGCACCGATACCTGCGGGATCGCCCGCGCCACGCCCGGCAGCGCGGCCAGCCGGGCGGCCAGGCCCGCGGGTACCCGCCGGTAGGCAGGAAGCGGGACGGTGTCGCTGCTGGCACCCTGACCGGTGCCGTAGGTGAACCTCATGTTCGGGTTGCCGGTCACCACGACGGTGGCCCCGGCCAGCCGGCCCGCCGGAAGCGTCATCGTGATGGCGGTGCCGACCAGGCCGGACACGATCGTGACCAGGAGCGCCGCGACAGTCAGCGAGACCAGCGTGCCGATCAGGGGCGCGGGCCGGCGGCGCAGCGTGGCCAGGAGGATTCTCATCGCCGGGCCCTCCCCAGCTCCCGGAGCGCCGCGGTGAGCTGTGTGGGCTCGGGGGAGTCCATGATCCCGGCCAGGTGACCGCGGTCGAGCAGCAGCGCCCGGTCCGCGCGGGCCGCCACCAGCGGGTCGTGGGTCACCACGATGATGGTCTGGCCGAGGTCGTCGACCGCCCGGCGCAGCAGGTCCAGGACGTCCTCGGCGGTGCACAGGTCCAGGGCGGCGGTGGGCTCGTCGGCGAAGACGACGTCGGGCTCGGTGATCAGGGCCCGGGCGATGGCCACCCGTTGCTGCTGGCCGCCGGACAGCGTGTCGGGGAGCCGCCGGAGCTGGTCGGTCAGGCCGACTCGCTCGGCCAGCTGGCGGATCCGGGCCTGGTCCACCCGGCGGCGGCCCAGCCGGAGCGGGAGGGCGATGTTCTCGGCCACCGACAAGGTGGGCACGAGGTTGAGCGCCTGGAACACGAAGCCGACCCGTTCCCGTCGCGCGACCGTCAGCTTGCGGCGGCTGAGCCCGGTCAGTTCCACGCTGCCCAGGTGCACCGATCCGGAGCTGGGCTTGTCCAGCCCGGCGGCGCACTGCAGGAGCGTGGATTTCCCCGATCCGGACAGGCCCATGACCGCGGTGAAGGAGCCGCGGGGAAAGCGGGCCGTCACGTCGGCCAGGGCCTCGACGCCCCCGCGGCGGCCGTAGCGCTTGCTGACGTTGCTGAGGACCACGGCGTCCCCCGGATGTCTCTCCCGGGATCCCGGGGGACTGGGAAACCGGCCTGGCTGTGGTCGGCCGACCGGTGCGGGCATGGCAAACGCCGCGTTCGTTGTCGTCATGGCGTCCAGCATTCCGGCCCCGGGGCCCGGCCGGAATGCGGCCTTCCCACGTCCTCACCAGGGGGATAACCCCCCGTTGAGGACGTGGGCAGGCGGGATGGATCGGGTCCGCGCGTCCACGTACAGTCGGGCCATGGGCTCCGCCACCGCCGCCTCCCGCCCGGCGGCACCCGCGGCACTGGCCAGCCTCGCGGGCCGCGTCCTGCGCCCGTTCGCCTCCGCCCGCACCTGGCTCGCGGTGGCCTACCTGCTCACCGGCCTGCCCATCGGCCTGGCCGGAGCCGCGCTGGTCGCCTTTGGCCTGCCGTTCGCCGTCGCCGCTATTGCGCTGGCCCTGTCGGGCATCCCGGCGCTGGCCATCATCCTCGCCGTCATCGACCAGCTGTGCCGCCTGCAGCGGGCCTGCACCGCGGCGCTGGCCGGCGTCCCGGTCCCGGCGCCGCCGCCCGAGGCGCTGACCAGCGGGGCGTGGTGGCGTCCGCGCTGGCGCGTCGTGCTCGGCCGGTGGCGATGGCGCCAGGCCTTGGCGGTGGTGGCGCTGTTGCCCGTGCAGCTCGCCGGCTTCGCGGTGGTCGCCGTCTGCTGGGCCGGCGGCGCGGCCCTGGCCGTGCTGCCGGCCTACAACAGCAAGGGCGCCGGGGTGGAGTTCGGCAGCCGGCCGGTGCACGGCCTTGCCCTGACGGCATGGTCCGCAGGCGGGGTGGTGTTGCTGCTGGCCGCGCCCTGGGCCACCCGCGGCCTCACGATCGTCGTCGCCCGCTGGACCCGGCTGCTCCTGGGCCCCGGCCAGAGCCAGGTCCTCACCGACCGCATCGGCGAGCTCGAGCACAGCCGGGCCGAGGTCATCGACGCCGCGGAGGCCGAGCGGCGGCGGATCGAGCGCGACCTGCACGACGGCGCGCAGCAGCGCCTGGTGGCCATGACGATGGAGCTGGCCCGGGCGCAGGCGCGCTTCGCCGCCGAGGATCCCGCCGCCGCCCGGGTACTGGTCGACCAGGCCCACGCCCAGGCCCTGGCCTCCCTCGCCGAGCTGCGCAGCCTCGTGCGCGGCGTGCATCCCCCGGTCCTGTCCGACCGCGGCCTCGACGCCGCGCTGTCGGGCCTGGCCGCCCTCTGCCCCGTCCCGGTCACCGTCGATGTTGACATGGCGGCCCGGCCCGCGCCGGCCGTCGAGGCCATCGCCTACTTCATCGTGGCCGAGACCCTCACCAACGTGGCCAAGCACGCCCGCGCAACCCGGGCTCGCGTGGAGGTGCGCGGCGACCCTGGCCGCCTCATCGTCACCGTCCACGACGACGGGATCGGGAACGCCGATCCAGCCGGCGCCGGGCTGGCCGGGCTCGCCGCCCGCGTCGCCGCCGTCGACGGCCGGCTGACGATCGACAGCCCGCCCGGCGGCCCGACCCTCATCACCGCGGAGCTGCCATGCGCGTCGTGATCGCCGAAGACTCCGTGCTCGTCCGCGAGGGACTCACCCGGCTGCTCGGCGAGACCGGCATCGAGGTCGTCGCCGCGGTCGGCGATGCCGAGAGCTTCCTGCGCGCCGTCGACGCCGAGCAGCCCGACGCTGTCGTCGTCGACGTGCGGCTGCCCCCGACCTTCAGCGACGAGGGCCTGCGCGCCGCCCTCGTGGTCCGCCAGAGCTGGCCGCGCACCGGCGTGCTCGTGCTGTCCCAGTACGTCGAGGAGCGCTACGCCGCCGAGCTGCTCAGCGGCAATCGCGACCCCGAAGCCGGCGTCGGATACCTGCTCAAGGACCGGGTCGGCAACATCGCTGAGCTCCTCGACGCCCTGCACCGGGTCGCCGGCGGGGGAAGCGTCCTCGATCCCGAGGTCGTCGGCCAGCTCCTGACCCGGCGCGGGCACCCGCTCGACACCCTCACCGCACGCGAGCGCCAGGTCCTGGCCCTGATGGCCGAGGGCCGCTCGAACACCGCCATCGCCGCCGCGCTCGTCGTCGGGCCTGGAGCGGTCGAGAAGCACATCAGCGCCATCTTCGCCAAGCTCGGCCTGCCCCCGACCGACACCGAGAACCGCCGGGTCCTCGCCGTCCTGGCCTACCTGGGCGCCTGAGGAAGGGG
>CAVSRG010000006.1:0-925215 GCA_963730265.1 uncultured Actinomycetota bacterium | reverse complement strand
TCAGGCCGCCAGCGAGGAGAGCATCCACAACCACCGCGCCTTCGCCCGCATCCAGTCCCCTCGCCGGCCGGGCAGGCGCACCTCGATGAGGCTGCGGGCATTCGCATGACCGCGACCGCGCAGACTACCCTGGCGGCCCGGGACGGTGCACGTGGTCGTCACCTGCGCCAACCGGAAGACCCGTGCCGGTCCCCGCAGGACTGCGCCTGGACAGTGTCCCGGGCCGCAGCGGAGCGGCGCGCCCGGAATGGATCAGGCGGCTGACGGGCTGGCCGGCAGCCCCGTTGACCGCGGCCCGGGACCTGTACGCGGGCGAGCACTGGATGATCGCGCGCGGCCTGCCACGGCGTGGCAGGCCAGGCGCAGGTCCGGCTGTGGGTGTGCTCGGCGGGCTACGGCCTGATCCCCGTGGACGCCCAAGTACGCCCGTATGCCGCAACTTTCAGCGGCCCGGACAGACCGCGTGCCCGGCGGCGGGGACGGCGCACGCCAATGGTGGCAGGCCCTGGCTGGCTGGGAAGGCCCGGACGCCCGGCCAGCCGCGCAGCATCCGCTCGCTGGCCGCCGCCGACCCCTCTGCATGCTTCCTGCTCGCGCTGTCCGCTGCTTACCTGGACGCCTGCCGCGACGACATCACCGCGCCGCCACCGCAGGTGCGCGGACCCGGACGCCTTCATGGTCATATCCGCCGGAGCCCGGTTTCCTGGGAGCACCGGCCGGGTCGATGGTGCCGGCGTCGGCCCGGCTGCAGGCTTGCCTGGGCGGAACCCGGCAGGCGCTCAACGTCCGGATCGCCGCCCACCTGCTGTCCGCCGGGATCAGCAGCCGCGCCGACGCTCCCGGCACCTGACGCAGCTGCTCGCCGAGCAGCCACCCGTCCGCCGGTATGAGCGGAAGAAACTCACCGACGAGGAAGTCCGCGAGATGATCGCCGAGCCGCCTGGCGCAGGCGCCCGGGATTTCGGCCAGCAGGCTGCTGCGCGAGTTCCGCGACGCCGGATACGCATGCGAGCAGCAGCGGTTCGGCGCAGCTGCACCGCCTGGTCACCGGGGCGAGCCAGTGACCGGCCGGGCTGCGGCCCCGTGCTGGCCCGGCGGGCACTGCGCATCACCCAGGCCGCCGAGGCGCCGCTGTACATGTTCACCCTGACGGCCGGGGAGATCCTCCAGGTCGCCGATATCTCCCGAGTCAGCCGCGACGATCTGGGGGAACTGATCGGCTACCAGCGGCCCGAGGTCCGCCAGCACATCCAGGAGATCACCGACTACCTCGACAGCGGCCAGCCGCTGTTCCCGAACCCGATCATCATCGCGCTGCCGTCCACGGTCCGGTTCACCTGCAGCCGCGGCCCGAACGTCAGCGACGGCATCGCGGCCAGCGGGACCCTCGAGATCCCGCTGCCGTGCAACGGACGGGCGCAAGCCGGGCTGGATCGTCGACGGCCAGCAGCGCGCGTTCGCGCTGGCAGCCGCGAAGCGGCAGGACTTCCCGGTCCCGGTCAACGCCTTCGTCGCCGACTCCGTGGACATCCAGCGCGACCAGTTCCTGCGGATCAACAACACCAGGCCGCTGCCGCGCGGGCTCGTCACCGAACTCCTGCCGAAGATCAGCACGCCGCTGCCGCCGCGACTGTCGCTGCGCCAGATCCCGTCGGCGCTGTGCGACCTGCTGAACAGCAGCGAGGACTCCCCGTTCCGCGGCCTGATCCGCCGCCCGTCGGCCAGCAAGGAGCAGCGGCAAGAGCGCGGTCGTCACCGACACCAGCATCATCCAGGCCCTGCAGGAAAGCCTGACCTCCCCGTCGGGCTGCCTGTTCCCCTACCGCAACCTCAGCAGCGGCGAAACCGACTTCACCGGCATGTGGGCGGCCCTGCTGCTGTACTGGACCGCCGTCAAGGACACCTTCCCCCAGGCCTGGGGCAAGCCGCCCGACGCAGAGCCGCCTGATGCACGGCGCGGGCATCCGGGCCATGGGACGGCTGATGGACCGCGATCATGGCCTCCATCGACGCCCGGCAGCCCGGCGCAGCGCGAACAGGTGCACGCTGACCTGGCCCTGCTGGCCCCGTACTGCCACTGGACCGAGGGCCGGTGGGACGGGCTGGGCATGCGCTGGAACGAGATCCAGAACGTGCCCCGGCACATCCACGAACTGTCCAGCTACCTGATGCGCACCTACCTGCACGCGCGGGCCGGGCAGCGATGAAGTTCTTCTTCCCCGACAGCCAGGACCAGATCGACCCCTGCTTCGACTTCGCTCACCGAGGAACGGTCGATCCTGCCGAGGTCCGGCAACGCGACGACCTCTACGCCCACGAGGCGCTCAGCAGGCACGTCATCGACGGCCTCCTGGTGTCCAAGGCCATCGTGGACGGCCTGCCCGGCGCCGCCGGAAAGTACACCCTGGCGCAGCGCCACCGCCTGTACCGGGCAGGAGTCAGGAATTTCTTCCGCCTCGACACGGCGCCAGGCCCGCCGGCTGCTGACCATGGGCGACTGCGGCGCGTTCAGCTACGTCCGTGACGACGCCCCGCCCTACACGCCAGACGAGGTCATCGACTTCTACGAAGAATGCGGCTTCGACCTCGGCATCTCCGTCGACCACGTCATCTTCGGCTACGACCCGGCCGCCGACCACGACCCTGATCACCCGCAGGCGCCGCGCTGGAAGGCCCGGCAGCAGCCTCACCCTGGACCTGGCCGCAGCAGTTCCTGGCCGCAGTCGCCGCAGCCGCAAGGCCCGGTTCGAGCCCCTGGGCGTGGCCCAGGGATGGAGCCCGGCCTCGTACGCCTCTGCGGTCCGCGAACTGCAGAAGATCGGCTACACGCGGATCGCCGATCGGCGGCATGGTCCCGCTCAAGACCCAGGAGATCCTCGCCTGCCTCAAGGAGATCAGCACGGTCCTGCGAACCCGGCACCCAACTGCACCTGCTCGGCATCACCCGGTGCAGCAACATGCGGCGAGTTCGCGTCCTTCGGGGTCACCAGTTTCGACAGCACCTCAGCGTTCCGGCAGGCATTCAAAGACGACCGGGACAACTACCACACCGCCGACCGCACCTACACGGCGCTGCGCGTGCCCCAGGTGGACGGCAACCCCAAGCTCGAGGCACAGATCCAGGCCGGCCGGATCTCCCAGCAGCACGCCGTCCGGCTGGAGCAGGAATGCCTGCGCGCTGCTCCGCGGACTACGACGCCGGCAGACGTCAAGATCGGCACTGTCATCGACGCCCTGCAGGCGTACTCAGGAGATTTTCGACGGCCGCAAGGACTACACGCGCGCCTACCACGAGATCGCTGACAGAATGCGCCCTGGAAGAAATGCCGCCTGCGGGATATGCGCAAAGGCCGGCATCAGACGTGGTAATATTCCGTGGATCCGAACGCAACAAGACGGCGCGGATTCCACAATATTTACGCATTCAGGCAGCGTCTTGACCGCGAGCTACGAGCAGGGAGCGCCGCATGACCGTCGGCCACCTAGACCTGCCAGGAATTCGATGAGCGCCAGCGATGCCGAGCAGATGATCATCGCCTGCCCGCACTTGAAGTTCTCCAGGGCAATGGCCGGGTCCTTTACAGCTTCGCTGTTGACGGGAAGAAACTGCCGACTTCGCCGCAGTATCCCGAATCCGCCGCGACGGGGACTGCCGACATCGAGGGCTATCAGCGCCCTGAGGTCCTCTCGCATATCGCCTCCATCCGCAGGTACCTTGAATCCGGCGCGCCGATGATCCCCAACGCCCTGGTCATAGCGTTTGACAAGCGGGTCAGGTTCGATCCGCTGCCCGGCGGCCTCAGCCACGGGCTACGCCCGCCACGGCACGCTACTCATCCCCGTCGGCGGCGACATGCCCGATGAGGATAAGCCTGGCTGGATCGTGGACGGCCAGCAGCGCAGTGCGGCGATCCGGGACGCCCGGATCGACAGTTTCCCGGTGTGGTGACGGCGTTCATCACTGACTCCGACGAGGAGCAGCGCTCCCAGTTCATCCTGGTGAACTCCGCCAAGCCGCTGCCTAAGGGGCTGATCTACGAGCTCCTTCCCGCGACCACCGGCACCCTGCCCGTGCCACTTGCAGGTCGCGCAAATTCCCGGCGCGCCTGCTGCACAGGCTCAACTACCAGTTCAGTTCCCCGCTCTACCGGAAGATCCGCACGCCGACCACGCCAGAAGGCATCGTCAAAGACAACTCCATGCTGAAGATGCTCGAGAACAGCCTCAGCGACGGCGCCCTGTACACGTTCCGCGACCCGGACACCGGAGCCGGGGACGAAGACAAGATGCTGTCCCTGCTCATCGACTTCTGGTCCGCAGTCAGGGACGTCTTCGACGATGCGTGGGACAAGCCGCCACGCCAGTCCAGGCTCATGCACGGCGTCGGTATCGCGAGCCTGGGCTTCCTGATGGACGCGATCTTCGACCGCTACAGCCGAGAGCGGATTCCCGACAAGGACGACTTTTCGGCTGACCTCAGCGAACTCAGTAGCCTGTGCCGCTGGACCCACGGATTCTGGGATTTCGGCCCAGGTGCGCAGCGTAAATGGAACGAACTGCAGAACACCTCACGGGATATCCAGCTGCTCACCAATTACCTGCTGTACCAGTATAAGGCGCTTGTCTGGACCAAACCACTCGGGCATCGGTAGTACTGATCGACCCGAGATAGCGGCGGGACTGCTCATGCCCGGCTTGCGTCAGGGTTGATCGCATAAGGTGTTCTACTTATTGCAGCTAAGCGGCTGAGCCGCCGACTGCAGCCGCGAGGACTCGGCGGAACTCCACCGACACCCGGTCGGCCCGGGTGTGCAGTTCGGCGGCCGGATCGAGCGGAAACTCCAGCCCCGACAGCGCCCGCCGCTGCAAGTCCAGATCCTCCTCGAAGATCGACATCTCGTACTTCGCCGCGCTCTCCGCCTGCTCGGCATCCTCCAGCCCAGGCCCCGTCACCGACTGATACACCCGGCAAGTCTTCTCGTCCTCCGGCGTCACCACGAACGTCAGGAACTGCCACCCCTCAGCGTCCAGGTACTCCAGCAACAGCGTCGCCGTCAGCGGCGCCTGATACCGGTACGTCATCCGCCTCCGCTGCACCGCAGGCCGCGAACCATCAAGCACCGCCGGGTCAGTCAGGTTCGTGAACGTATGCTCCCGCACCGCCGTGAACGACAGCCCATCCCGCACCACCTCCGCCCGCGGAATGACCTCCACCCCCGCCCCGCCGATCGTCGCCGCATGCACGAACGGCAGATGCGACTCGTCCAGGAAGTTATCGATCAGCATCGCCGCGTTGGCCTCCACCCGCAGCACGGGCAGCCGGACCGTGGCGACGCCTTCTCCCTTCAGCGGCACGCCAGGCACCAGTTCAGGCAGCGGAGCGCGCGGCGCCCGCGGAGCCAGCCACACCAAGCCATCTCGCTCAGTGACCTCCGCCGCCCGCTGCAAGGAAGCCCGCGCCGGGATCTGCGCCTCGTCGCCCAGCGCCGGGATGTCCACGCACCGGCCATCAGACCCGAACCGCCACCCGTGATAGATGCACTGGAGCGTGCCGCCAGTGACCGACCCCGCCGACAGCCGCGCCCGCCGGTGCGGGCAGGCATCGGCGAACGCCGCCAAGCCCCCGCCGTCACCGTCATCCGCCGAGACGAGCCAGCGCCCAGCCCTGACCAGCCAGCCGCACCGCCACCGGCTCCGAGCCAACGTCGCAGGACAGAGCCACCGGATGCCAGAACTCCGCCAGCGCCGGGTGTGCATTAGTGAACTCTTCGGCCGTCATGTCTCTATCATCACCTACACCGACGACCTGCGGAAACATCACCCGCACCACGACCGGCCTACGAGGACACCTTCCACGAGGTCCCGTTCCAGCGCAGGATCAGCGACGTGACATCCCCGGTGTAGCCGACCGCCCAGGCCGTATGCGGGCGGCCGGGTAGCGGCGGGCAAGCCGTGCGGTGGTCCTGCCCTGGCCGCAGCCGACGTCGATGATCGTCGGCCGGGCGGGCAGGCCGGTGGTGTCGGCGAGTCCGCAGATCACCTCGCTGATATTCCGCCCGCTGGACTTGGCCGACAGGAGCGCGTCGCTGCGCTGCCGGGTGCGGTCCTGGCTGGTGTAGAGGGCGGCGGGTCACGGCCGTGGAACGGGTGGCTCACCGCGCCACCCCGGCGGTCAGGCAGTTGCCGGAGGCCTTGAGCTCGGCCAGGAGCCGGTTGGCGGCGCGGCGGGAGGTGAGAATGCGGACGTCGGCGTGGGCCGCGTGTTCGGCGATCAGGGCGCGGACACGCGGGGCCATGTCCTTGCGGTAGCCCCACACGTACTTCACGAATCCCCAGGTGATCCGGTCGTAGACGCCGGTGCTGTCGTGCTGGCCGCCCCGGTATCTCCAGCGGCGCTGGGCGATGCCCCGCAGGCAGGTGAGGGCGGGCAGGTCGAGGAAGATGACGGTGTCGGCCCGCTTCAGCCGGATCGGCAGGGTGCTGGCGTAGTTCCCTTCGATTCACCCACGTCTGGGCGGCGACCAGTTCCTCCTGGGCGGCGGCGAACTTGTCGGCGTCCATCTTGTTCCACTGGTCGTCGTAGTAGATGGCGTCCAGGTGGGTGATCTGGGTGCCGAGCTGGCCGGCGAGCTGCCGCCCGATCGTGGTCTTGCCCGACCCGCCGCACCCGATGATCGCGACCCGCTGCATAAGTCAACGCTACCGATCTTGCGGTGCAGGTGAGGCCGAGCACACTGCCAGCCACCTGGCCACCGTCCAGGCCGACGAGGTGTTCTTCGGCTTCCCCGCCGCGAGCTGGCGATGTACACCTCTCAGGTTCCCACCGCTACCAGCGACCCGGCCACTGATCCTTGTCGACCGCGCACCTTTCTCGCACGGCACGGCGGTGCCGCCGAGGCAGCCAGTACCGCCACCACTGCAATCACCACCTTGACCTCAGCCCAGCGCGTCCCCTGCTCATCATCCAGGCCCGCAAGTCGGCCAGGATATTACCGTCGCCTCACCCCGCGCCGGATCCTGCGACACCCAGAACCTGCGTGAAGCAATCCGCGGTTAGCGAGCCCGCGTCGGCCTGGCAGCCGGACGATACAGGACACCACGACCTGCGGAAACACCACCCGCACCACCACCGGCCTACGACGACACCTTCCACGAGGTCCCGTTCCAGCGCAGGATCAGCGACGTGACGTCCCCGGTGTAGCCGACCGCCCAGGCCGTATGCGCCGACGCCACCGCGACGCCATACAGGAACCCGCCGCTTGACGGGCTAGGCGAGGTGACCTGCTTCCACGACGTCCCGTTCCAGTGAATGACCAGCGTCTGCCCGGCTGCCGGTGTACCCGACCGCCCACGCGTTAGAGCCCGACGTCGCGGTCACGCCGTTCAGGAAGTCGCCCGAACCAGGGCTGGGGACCTTGGCCAGCTTCCACGACTTCCCGCCCCAGTGCAGCGCCAGGGTCTGGTTGCCCTTCGCCTCACCCACGGCCCACGCGCTGGTCGCGGACGCGGCGGCGATGCCGAACAGGAAGTCGCTGCTGCTGACGTCCGGGGTGGCGACCGTCCTCCACTTCTTCCAGTGCAGGATCAGCGATTGGCCGGTGCCGCCGCGACCACGCCGATAGCCCAGGCGTCGGTAGCCGATGTAGCGGCGACGCCATTGAGTCGGCCACCGGAACCCGGCTTCGGCGCGGCCATCTGAGCCCAGGCCGTGCCGTTCCAGCGCTCGATAAACGGGTCCGGGCTGCTGCCGGTCGCGCCCACCGCCCAGGCCTGACTGACCGACACCGGCCCGCGCCGTAGCGCACCTCGACCCACAGGTTCGCTCTGCCAGTTGTCCCCAGTTGTTCCCGGCAGGGCCGCCCGATCGGTCTAGGCGGGATGCGCCGGGTGGCCTTGCGTGAGGGCTTTGGCCTGCCCGGCCTCGGGGTGCTCGAAGGCGGGCTCCATGCCGTCAAGATCACGCTGGGTCAGTCCGTGGGATTCGGCGACCCGGCGCCAGTTTGCGGTCGCCTGCGTGATCTCGGCGAGAACGCCTAGCGCCTGGCTGGCGTCCAGGCGGAAGTAGTCGGCGACGTCCAGGAGGGTCTGCACGCTGGCGCGAGTGTCGCCGTAGTCGATGGCGGTGCTGAGGTCTTTCGGGCCGGGGGCGGGGTTGGGATTGAGGTCGAACGCGGGGGACAGCATCCAGGAGTCGGCGTGCCGGTGCAGGAATCCGTGGTTGCGGAGGTGGTCGTCGGTGTTGGAGATCAGGATGGAGAAGGCGATGCGGCGCCAGAGCTGGTGCAGGTCCACGGTGGCGGCCGGGGATCGTTCCTCGATGACTGCCGCGATCTCTAGGTAGCTGCGCTGATCACGGTCTTGGGCCTCGAGCATGGTCATCGCGCTGGCGTAGCCGATGCGGGCGGCACCGCGGCGGTCGAACCGGTCGACGATGAGGACGGACTGGTCTCCGATTCGGATGAGCTGAGAGTCGGGGACTGTGATCCCGGCGTCGTGCGCCAGGTCGAGGGCTACCTTTTCCCAGGCCATCACGTTCCAGGTATCCGAGCTCGGGCTGGGGAACTTGGCGATGGCCAGGCGACCGGTGGCGTCTATGACGTGTGCCTTGGGACGGGCGCCCCCCAGCGAGCTGCCGGCGCGTAGCAGCCGCTGGAGTTCGTCGTAGTCGGCGGTATCCCGCTCGACATGGGTGGCGATGTCCAGCAGGGCCGGGAGATCGGTCAGGACGGGAACTCGGAGTCCTCTGTGGCGAGGAATGGTCCCTGGTCGCCGGCCCGGAAGCGCAGCGCTCCCTGGCGCAGGTCGTCTCGCACGCCGAGCAGCAGCTCAGCCTCGCCAATCGAACGCGGCGCGGTTCCCGCGGCCCTGGCCCGCATCCGCTCGGCGCGGTGGATCAGGGTCCGCCCCCACCGGTCTGGCAGGCTGTCAGAGAACGCCCCAAATAGCGCACGACCTGCGGGTGTCTGCAAAGTGCCGGTGACCAGCGGCAGTGCCGGGTCGAGGGCGTAGGCCTCCGAGCTGGCCAGATAGCTGCTGGCGTAGACGAAGCTGGACGACTCGACTCCGCGGCGGCGGTGGGAGTACATTCGCCCGGCCAGGACGTTCTCCTCGCCGTCCGCGACATAGACGGAGATCTCGTCGGTCATGGCTGCCTGCTCCGGCCTGGGCTGACGGACCCGCTGCGGCAGCGCCTCCTCCGATCGCAGCCGGCCCACATCGGTCACGTACGGATCTAGTGCCTCGACCAGCGAGTCCAGCACACCCAGCGCCCGGGCCACGCGCAGCATGCTTTCCACACTGGCGCCCTCGCCGTTTTCCAGGCGCATGACGGTGTGCCGGGACAGTCCGGCCCGGTCCGCGACCTGGGCTGCGGTCAGGTGGCGCAGCCGACGCCAGGTGGCGAGATACTCGCCGATACGCCGCTGGCCGCTCGCCACCGCGATCGGTGTCCTCGACTCAGTCATCTGGGTTCCTAAAGCGAACTTCCTGCAACTTTAAACAAGTTAGAGTCGCATATCTGCGACTTACAGTCTAGCTCGATCTTACTGCTGCGCGGAGTCGACGTCGATGGTTACCTGGACACGACCAGCCCGGCCTCCTTCAGCGGCCCAACTACGTCACGGCCAGCGGCGCGAGCCGATCGCCGGCAGGCAGCGGACGGCAGTAGGCATCGGCGAGCAGGGGCGAGGGCTCGCAGCCGACCCAAGAGACCAGGACCAGGCTGATCTCGATCCGCGACCGCTGGATGGTGGCCAGGACCACGCACAGGTAGGCGAGCCTGCGCCGGTCAAAAGGACGCCCGCTTCGGGACGCGAACACTGACCGCTGGCTAGCGCCGGGTCATTGGTCAGCACCAGTCGCACGGCACGCTGGTAGGAGCCGAGAGCACTGGGCGCCACACCGCGGGCCGCGGTCAGCTCAGCCCGCGCACGCTAGCTCAGCTCGCGCGCGTGATGACCGCTAGCTCACGCCGACACGAAGGCGTACGCGGGATACATCTCCGGCTCGTCCTTGATGCCGACCTCCTGAAGGATCGGCATGAGCCGGTCGCCGAACCGGCGGCAGGCATCCTCGGACTCCCACACGTCAATGACCCGGAAGCCCTGCTCGCCCTGTCCGGCGGCATGGACCAGCAGGCCCTCGACGGGCCAGTCCGCCGTTGACTCCACCCGGCTCTTGCCGCCCGTGAGCTTGCGGATGGCCTCGTCGTAGCGCTCCTGCGTGATCGTGGGTCCCTGGTGAACGAGCACGACCGGCATCGCGACCCCCCCATCGTCTAGCTTCTGGTCGAGCCACCCAGCATAGTTCCCGCTGGTAGCGTCGGCCGGCTCTCGCCCAGCCGACCCGCCGGCAAGATCATTCCCACGAACAGGCTTGCGCTCTCCCGCGGTCAGTTGCGCACTTTCTGTCGGTAGCGTGCGGGAGGATGTCACCGTGGTTAGCGGAGTCTCTCAACAGGCGCACGGGCCGGCCGAGCCGCAGCCATTCACGCACCTGAGCGTCCCGAACGCCGATCTCTACCGGGGTCTGCTGCGTACCTTCGCGCGGGCCAAGGAGCGTTTCATCGTCCACCTGCGCCCGGAGGACGTGGCGGCCGAGCTGCGGATCGACGCCGACGACCAGCTCAGCCAGGCTCTGGACCAGCTCGTCGCGTGGGGGAACCTCCGCGCGGACGTCGACACCAGCCGGGTCACGACGGTGGAGGACTTCCACCGCAAGCGGTCCCTCTACCAGCTCACCGGCGCCGGGCAGGCGGCCGAGCAGGCGATCGCCTTCTACGAGGAAGCCATCGGCCGGCGGGGTCAGCTCCAGTCGGTGGCGCTGGCCGACATCGCCGACCGGCTGCGGTCGCTGCACGTCCTCGCCGCGGAGCACTGATCCCGATCCGGCCAAGGTCCACCTGCTGCTGCTGTCCGTCGCGGAGCGGTTCTCCTCGCTGGCCGACAACGCGCAGGCGTTCATGTCCGCGCTGCGGCGCGCGATCGACTTCTCGGACGGGGACGTCGATGGCTTCCTCGCCTACAAGGAACGGCTGATCGACTACATCAACCGGTTCATCGCGGACCTGGCGAACTCCGGCGCGCAGATCGCCGTGCTGCTCGGCCAGCTGGAGGCCGCCGGCCATGACCGGCTGCTGGCCCTCGCGGCGCGGCGGGAGGCAGCCGACGCGGTTCCCGAGGGCACGGACACCGCCGAGTCCGTGACCCGAGCAGAAAAGCAGGCGCTCGACGCGTGGCGGAACCGGTGGCGGGGGCTGGACGACTGGTTCACGTCGCGGGATGCGGCGCACCCGTCGCAGGCCCGGCTGCTGCGGCAGGCGGCGGTGACCGCGATCAAGCAGCTCATCGACGCGGTGGGCCTGCTCAACGAGCGGCGCTCGGGGCGGTCGGACCGGTCGGCGGACTTCCGCGCCCTGGCCCGCTGGTTCGCCGAGGCGCCAGATGACGAGGCCGCCCACCGCCTGTGGCGGGCGGCGTTCGGCCTGTCCCCCGCCCGGCACCTGTCGGTGACCGGCGAGACCGCCGACGCCTGGCGCGACCTTCCGCCCGGAACGGCCTGGCGAGACGCGCCGCCGCTGCGCATCTCCCCGCAGCTGCGGAAGACCGGGTCCTACGAGCGCCGCGGCAAGCCGAACCAGGTGCGCGACCGGTCCGCGGAGCGAGAGTTCCTGCGCCGGCAGGCCGAGCGCGAGGCGGCCGAGACCGCCGCGGCCCGGCGACGTCTCCGCACGACCGGGCCGACGCTGCTGTCCGACCTCGGCGTGCTGGACCCCCGCGCGTTCCGGCTGTTCCTGGCGCTGCTCGGCGACGCGCTGGCGGCCCGCGCGCCCGGCGACACCGAGGTGAAGACCGTGACGAGCGACGGCACGCTGGAGGTTCGGCTGTCGCTGGTCCCGGACGGCGGAACGGCGACGATCCGCACCGCCGACGGCATGCTCACCGGCCCGGAGCACGTCATCGAGATCAGCGACCTGGCCTCATGAGGGCGGCCCGATCCGATGATCCCGGCCGAGGACCAGGCGCAGCGCCAGGCCGCGCTCCGCGCCCTGCTGGCCAGGCCGCTGCTGGTCGCCGACGCCGACGGCGACGCGCTGGTCCTGGTCCGGCGGCACCTGACCGAGCTGCGCGAGTGGCTGAGCCGCGAGACCGGCTGGCGCCTGGTCGCGGACTCGGAGACGGCCCGGCTGTTCAAGACGACCACGGCGCCGTCGGATGCGACCCACCCCGCGCGGGGACATAACAAGGAGCCGTTCGGCCGGCGCCGGTACGTCACCCTGTGCCTGGCCCTGTCGGTGCTGGCCCGCGCCGACGCGCAGACCACGCTCGGCAGCCTCGCCGACGACGTGCTCACCGCCGCCGCCGAGCCGGAGCTGGCCGCGGCCGGGTTCACGCTGACGCTGGACAGCCGGGCGGACCGGTCCGACCTGGTCGCGGTGGTCCGGCTGCTGCTCGGCTGGGGGGTCCTGAGCCGGGTCGCCGGGGACGAGGAGGCCTACCTGTCGGCCGGGACCGACGTGCTGTACGACGTGCGCAGGCCGGTGCTGGGCGTGCTGCTGTCCGGCATCCGCGGGCCGTCCACCGTGACGGCCGGGACGTTCGCGGACGGCTCGCCGAGCTGACCGCCGAACCGGTCGCCGACACCGACGACCTGCGCAACCAGGCGCTGCGGCGGCGGCTTACCCGGCGGCTGCTGGATGACCCGGTGGTGTACTACGACGAGCTCGACGAGGACGAGCGCGCCTACCTGCTGTCTCAGCGGCACGCGATCACCCGGCGGATCGAGGAGGCCACCGGGCTGATCCCCGAGATGCGCGCCGAGGGCATCGCCATGGTCGACCCGGAGGACGAGCTGACCGACGTGCGGATGCCCGAGCAGCGCACCGACGGGCACGTCACGCTGCTGGTCGCGGAGTACCTCGCCCGCCGGGAGCAGGCCACGCTGGACGAGCTGCACGCCTTCGTGCGGCAGGCGGCCGACGCAGCACGCCACGTACTGGCGCAAGGGCGTGACCGAGCCGGGCGCGGAAACGGAGCTGCTCGCCATCGCGCTGGAGAAGCTGTCCGCGCTCCGCCTGGTTGACCGGGACGGGCAGGTGGTCCGCAGCCGGCCGGCGATCGCGCGTTTCGCCCTGGACGAGCCGACTATCCGCGAGACACGAGGAAGGCACCGGCCGATGCTGCCATCGCCCTGTTCTGAACGGTGGAAGCCGCTGCGGGCCGGCCTGGTCGACATGTTCTACTACGACGCCGAGGAGTTCTGGTTCCACGACGGCCGGCTGCTGCTGCGCGGCAACAACGGAACCGGCAAGTCCAAGGTGCTCGCGCTGACGCTGCCGTTCCTGCTGGACGGCGAGCTCGCGCCGCACCGGGTGGAGCCGGACGGCGACCGGCAGAAGAAGATGGAGTGGAACCTGCTGCTCGGCGGCAGGCATCCGCACCCCGAGCGCCTCGGCTACACCTGGCTCGAGTTCGGCCGCCGCGCCGCCGACGGGACCACCGAGTTCCGCACCATCGGCTGCGGCCTGAAGGCCGTCGCGGGCCGCGGCATCGCGCGGCACTGGTTCTTCGTCACGACCCAGCGCGTCGGCGCGGACCTCCAGCTGCTGCCCGCCAGCCGGGTGCCGCTCACCAGGGAGAAGCTGCGCGAG
Source organism: uncultured Actinomycetota bacterium (assembly GCA_963730265.1). GTDB lineage: Bacteria > Actinomycetota > Actinomycetes > Streptosporangiales > Streptosporangiaceae > DASUBV01. The sequence goes on along the minus strand of CAVSRG010000006.1, from coordinate 911,567 downwards.
GAGATCGACGGGCACGGGCTGGTGTACGACCGGGCCGCCGACTACCGCCGGGCGGTGGACGAGGCCCTGTTCGGGCTCGGCGAGCACCGCTACGAGGCGCTGGTCAACCTGCTGATCCAGCTCCGCCAGCCGCAGCTGTCCAAGCGGCCCGACGAGAAGCTGCTGTCCCGCGCGCTGACCGAGGCGCTGCCGCCGCTCAGCCCCGGCCTGGTGACGACGGTGGCCGAGGCGTTCCGCGGCCTGGACGAGGAGCGCGAGGCGCTGCGGGCGCTGGAGGAGGCCCGCGCAGGCCGCGACGGCTTCCTGCGCCACTACCGCCGGTACGCGATGGTCGCGGCCAAGCGCAAGGCGGCCGGGCCGCGGCAGGCGCAGAGCCGGTACGAGCAGCTCGGCCGGGATCTGGCCGACGGCCGAGGAGGCGTTCGCCGCCGCGGACGCGCAGCTGCAGGCGGCGCGAGCGCGAGCTGGCCGAGCTCGAGCAGCGAGCGGATCGAGGCTGGAGGCGCGGCGCGAGGCGCTGCAGCAGGACCCGGCGATGCGGGACGCCGAGCGGCTCGATCAGATGCGCGAGGAGGCGCGGCGCCGGGACGAGACCGCGCGGATCAGGGAGCAGGACCGGGACCGGCTGACCGACGAGGTGCGGAAACGCTGTCGCCCAGGCCGGTCAGGCCGCGCAGCGGGCCGAGCAGGCCGCGCGAGCGCTGGACGCCGCGCAGCGCCAGGCCGAGCAGGCGGCCGCCGCGGCCGGCTGCGCGGCCGGTCACCGGACGGCGGCCGACGGCTGGGAACAGGACCTGGCCCGCGCCCGGCGCGGAGACGCAGGCGGTCGCCGACCGTCAGGCCGAGGCCGTGGGCGAGCTGGAGCGGCTGCTCGCCGAGGCCGCGGAACGGCGCCGGGCGGTGCGAGGCCGCGCGCGCCGAGGAGGACCGGCTCACCGCGCGAGGTCCAGGCCGCGTCCGAACGGCTCGCCGCCGCCGAGCGGACGCGGCCGAGCGGCCGAGCCGAGTGCCGGCGAGCTGGCCGGCGCCTACCGCGGCTACCTCGGCGGGCTGCGCCGAGCTGCGGATCGCCGACCCGGACGAGCTGCTCGCCGCCGCTGGCGGCGTGGGCCGCCACCGGGGACGGCGCCAACCCGGCGGTCGCGCGCGGTCGACGACGCGGCCCGGGCGGCCGAGCGCCGAGCTGGGCCGCGGTCGAGGCCGGGCTGTCGGCCCGCCGCGACTGCGCACGCCGAGCGCGCGGCCGAGCTCGAGGCGGAGATCGCAGCGGCTGCGAGGCCGGCGGCCACGACGCCCCGCCCGCTCCGCACACCAGGGCGCCGGGCATCCGGGACGACCGCCCGGGCGCGCCGTTGTGGAAGGTGACCGACTTCGCGCCGGACGTGCCGGCCGACCATCGCGCCGGGCTCGAGGCGGCGCTGGAGGCGGCGGGCATCCTCGACGCCTGGGTCACCCCCGACGGGAACCTCGTCGACGGCGACGTGGTCGCTGGTCCCGGGCTGGCTCCCGTCGCCCGGCCCGTCCTGCGCACGCCGTGCCTGGTCCCGGCGATCGACCCCGGCGACCCGCAGGCGCGGGCGCTGTCCGGCGACGCCGTCCGCGCCGTGCTGGCCGCGATCGGGCTCGGGCCGAGCGGCGCCGGGACCACCTGGGTATCGCCGGACGGCCGCTGGGCGAACGGCGTGCTGGGCGGCGCCTGGCGCAAGGACAGCGCCGGCTACATCGGCGAGGGCGCCCGGGAGGCGGCGCGCCGCGCCAGGCATCGCCCGGCTCACCGAGGAGCTGGCCGCAGAGCGAACGCGCGATCGCCGAGCTCGACGGGGCGCTGACCGAGCTCGGCCGCGCGCCAGGACACGGCTCGCCGACGAGCACCGCGCGGTGCCGCCGGACGCGGCCGTGCGCGAGGCGCACACCGCTGGCCGCGGCCGAGCGCGCAGCGGCGCGGCGAACTGCGCGAGCAGCACGCCGCGGAGCGCGTCACGCGACGTGCGCGCAGCGGCAGGACGGCTCGAGGCGGCCCGCAGCGCGGGCGGAAGAGTTCGCCGCGCGACGTCGGCCTGCCCGCCGAGCCCGGGCGAGCTCGCCGCGGTCAAGGCCGGGGTGGCGCGACTACCGGCTGGCGCTGGCCGGGCTCTGGCCGGCCGCCGAGGCGTGCCAGGAGGCCGCGCAGGCCGCGGACGAGGCCGCGGACGGAACTGGCCGACAGCGCCGGAGCGCCTGGCGGAGGCGGCCGAGCAGCCGCGGCGACGGCGCGGCAGGAGGCGTCGGCCGCGCCGAGCGATGTACGAGGAGCTGCTGGAGACCGCCGGGGCCGCGGTCGAGGAGCTGTACCGGCAGCTCGACGAGGTCCGGCGCGACCTCGAACGGCGCGACGCCGACGAGAAGGCCGCCCGCGGCCGGGAGCAGCAGGCGCTCGAGCGACCGCGGCAAGGCCGAGGGCGACGCGGGACACGCCTGCGCGCCGAGATCGAGGAGGCGGCGCGGGTCACGGGACGCCGCGGTCGCGGAGTTCCAGTCGTTCGCCGCCACCGGGCTGCTGGGCGTCGCGCTGCCCGGTCTCGAGCTCCCGACGTCGGCCCAGCCGTGGGCCGCCGACCCCCGCCGTCCTGCTGGCCCGGGCCGTGAACGCCGAGCTGGATCGGTGGACGACGCGGACGGCCCGTGGGACCGGATCCAGAAGCGGGTCGACCGAGGAACACAAGCTGCTCGCCGACGCGATGGCCCGGCACGGGCACTCGGCCGGGCTGACCCTGAGCGACGGGCGTCATCGTCGTCGACGTGGTCTTCCAGGGCCGCAGCCACGACATTCCCGGGCTGGCCGCGGCGCTCGGCGAGGAAGCCGAGCAGCGGGCCCGGCTGCTGTCCGCCAGGGAGCGGGAGATCCTGGAGAACCACCTGCTCAACGAGGTGGCCGGCACGCTGCACGAGCTGATCACGGCGGCGGAGGCCGAGGTCCGGCAGATGAACGAGGAGCTGGAGTCCCGGCCGACCTCGACCGGCATGAAGCTGCGGCTGATCTGGCAGCAGGCGCGGGACGCGCCGGACGGGCTGGACCGGGTCCGGCACAAGCTCCGGCAGACGATCGACGCGTGGTCGGCCGAGGACCGCGCCGCGGTGGGGGCGTTCCTGCAGCAGCGCATCGCCACCGAGCACGCCGGACAATCCCGGCGGCCGGGTGGACCGAGGCGCTGACCGCGGCGCTGGACTACCGCAGGTGGCACGAGTTCGTGATCCAGCGCTACCAGGACGGCCAGTGGCGCCCCGCCACCGGCCCGGCCTCCGGCGGCGAGCGGGCGCTGGCCGCCTCCGTTCCGCTGTTCGCCGCGGCCTCGGCGCACTACAAGTCGGCGGGCAACCCGCACGCGCCGCGGCTGATCGCGCTGGACGAGGCCTTCGCCGGAGTCGACGACGACTCCCGGGCCAAGTGCCTCGGGCTGCTGGCCACGTTCGACATGGACGTGGTCATGACCAGCGAGCGGGAGTGGGGATGCTACCCGCAGGTCCCCGGGCTGGCCATCTGCCAGCTGCCGCGGCAGGACGGCATCGACGCGGTCCTGGTCACCCCGTGGCGGTGGGACGGCCGGGAACGCCGACGCCGGCACGAGCAGGCAGCCGGGCATGACCGAAGCCGACGCCGGCGCCGGACCGCCTGCACCGCCTGCTCGGCGGCGAGCCGCTCGCGTGGCTGGTGCGGCGGGCGCGGGACCGCCTGGAGACGGGACGTCCGCTGACCGGCACCGTCACCCTGCCCGCCGCCAGCGAGGAGCAGCGGCGCGCCGCCGAGCGGCTGACCGGAAGAGCAGCCCGCTCCGGCGCGTCGCTGTCGGTGTCGCTGACGGAGGTCGACCGCATCCTGCGGGACAGCGGCGCCGCGCCGGGCGGGCTGGCCGAGGCGGTGACGCGGCTGACCGGCCCGCTCCGCGATCGCCACCGCGAGCGGGCCGACCTGGCGGCGGCCTGGGAGGCCGCCTTCGCGCCGCTGGACGCCGCCGTCGACGGCCGGGACGAGCTGGCGCCGTGGCGGGCCTGGCTCGACGCGACCGGCGTGGTGCGCCGGCTCGCCCCCGAACCCGGCAGGCGCGGGCTTCTCCTCGCGCAGGTCGCGGCGGTGCTCCGGCGGCTGCCCTCGCGCGGCATCCCCATCGGCCGGCTGGCCGCCGAATGCTGCGGTGACGCGCACGCCCTGGACGACGGGCGCCCGGCCGGCACGCTGGCGCTGTCGGCGGTCCGCGCGCTGGCCGGCCTGCCGTTCGCGGCGGAGGGCAGCCGCCGAGGCCCGTCGCGCCGCCTGGGCCGCCGTCGGAGTCCACCTCGACGAGCTCTCGTCCCTGGTGCTCTGCCTGGGGCTGCCCGGCGACGCGCGCACGCCCTGGGCCGGATGCTGGCGGCGTGCCGCGAGGCGGGACAGCCGGCGGTGCTCACGCTCCGCCAGCTCCGCTGCCATGACGAGCCGCTGCGCGCCGCTCGGGTGCGGATTTGCGAGAACCCGGTCGTGGTCGCGGCCGCCGCCGACGAGCTGGGGGCCCGCTGCCAGCCGCTGGTCTGCGTCGGCGGCCAGCCCTCCGCCGCCGGATGGCGGCTGCTGGACCTGCTCGCGGCCGGCGGCGCGGAGTTCGGTTACCACGGCGACTTCGACTGGGGCGGTGTCCGTATCGCCGGCGCGGTGCGCCAGCGGGTGAACTGGCGGCCATGGCGCTACGACCACCTGGCCTACGAGGCCGCGCGTTGGCGGCGCGTCCGCTGCACGCCGCTCGCCGGGCTCGTCGGCGAGCCGGCCGCGACGCCCTGGGATCCGGACCTCGCCGTCGGCGATGCGCCGCCGCAACCTGCGCATCGAAGAGGAACTCACCCTTGACGCCCTCCTTGAGGACCTAATTTCCTAAGCGGCGATCGGGAATTTACTTTCCGGCAAAATGGTATAGACCAGCCGAATAGCAGATCAGACCGGCTGATTTGATGTTCCTATTGTGCCGAATTAGGCGTGCTCCTAAATTTAGACCACTATGACGGACCGGGGGTCCAGGGGTGGGTAGGAAACCGTCTGCTCGGGGGAGAGCCATGGCCGCGATGACGCGGTCTCTTTGGCCGGGAGTTCAGACACGACAGGATTTCGGACGTGCACTCACCGCCCTGAGGGAGCGCGCCTGCCTCACGGTTCGTGATGTGGCCAGGGCGGTAGGCGTCCCGGACAGCACCATCGGCGGGTATTTCAGCGGGCGTCACGTGCCGCCCCTCAGGCCGCCGGACCAGCTTCAGAGATTCTCCAGGCGTGCGGTGTCACCGACCGGCGGTGATAGAGGAATGGGTCGAGACGCTGCATCGCGTACGCCGGCTGCCGGGCTGGCGACCCGCGGATGCGCCGATTCCCTACCGCGGGCTAGCTAGCTTCCAGCCGGACGAAGCGGGCTGGTTCTTTGGCCGCGAGATCTGATCGACGTCGTGGTGAGCCATCTAGGAGAGCTTTATCGCGACGGCGGTCTCCTTTTCGTCGTCGGGCCGTCGGATCTGGTAATCCTCGCTGCTGAGGGCCGGAGTGATTCCAGCGCCGCGGTCCCGCGTGCTGGCCAAGCCAGATCCGCCACCTGGCCGGTGGCCCTGTTCCTCGCCGGGAGTCCAGCCCGGCTGAAGGCAAGCGACGCCGGGACAGGCGGCCCGGGGACGACAGCGACGGGCGGGCGGCCGGCATGTGGCATGCCTGGTCGTGATCATTGACCAGTTCGAGGAGGTTTTCACAGCGTGCTCGGATGAGCGCGAGCGCACGGCTTTCATCACGGCGCTGTCCGCGCTTCACGGCGGACCGCGGGCGACCAAGGACCCGCGCGCTGGTCGTGCTGGGCTTGCGGGCCGACTTCTATCCCCACGCGCTGCGGTATCCGAGCTCGGTCGGCACTCCAGCACTGGCAGGTTCTCGTCGGCCCGATGACGGAGCCGGAACTGCGAGCGCGATCACCGAGCCCGCGCGCAGGCCCGGCTGGAGATCGAGGACGGCCTCGTCGAGCTGGTGCTGCGTGATCTGGCCCCGGCCGCCGGCGAGGCCGGGCTGGGGACCGCCCATGAATCCGGCTCGCTGCCGCTGATGTCCCATGCCCTGCTGACGACCTGGGAGCGAGCGAGCCGCGGTCGGCTGACAGTGGCCGATTACCAGGCGGTCGGCGGGATCGAGGGCGCGGTGGCCAGCACCGCCGAGCAGGCTTTCGGTGAGCTCACCGGAGCCCAGCAAGAGCTGGCCCGCCAGATCTTCCTGCGCCTGGTCCATGTCGCCGACGACACGGCCGACACCCGGCGCCGCGTGGCCCGGGCTGAGCTGCTGTCTGGCGATGACGACGCGGAGGACGTCCTCGACCTCTTCATCGACCGGCGCCTGATCACCGCGGATACCGACGAGGTCGAGATCGCCCACGAGGCATTGCTGTCCGCGTGGCCGAGGCTGCGCGGCTGGATCGACGCCGATCGGACGGGCGGGCGCGTCCAGCGCCAGCTCAGCGACGCGGCGGAGATCTGGCGTGACTCCAACCGAGACGCCCACACCTTGTATCGCGGCGTACGCCTGGCCAGCGCGACTGACTGGGCCGACGACGCCGTCCACCGGGCGGGCCTCAACGTCCTTGAGCGTGAGTTCCTCCAGGCCAGCGTGGACCAACAGACGGCGGAAGAGCGGGCCGCGCGCCGCCGGACACGCGGATTGCAGCAGCTCGTCGCCGCCCTGGCCGTGCTGACGCTGGTGGCCGGATTCCTGGCCGTATTCGCCTATCAGCAGAAGGCGGCCGCCACTCACCAGCGCGACCTCGCGATCTCCCGGCAGGTCGCCGTCGATGCGAACCAGCTACGCACCACCGAACCCGCCCTGGCCGCGCAGCTGTCGCTGGCCGCGTACCGGGTGTCGCCTACGCCGGAAGCCAGGTCCAGCCTGCTGGATTCCTATTCGGGCCCGGCCGTGGCGAGCCCGGATCCTGGGCGAGCCCGGAGTTATGCAGAGCGTCGCCTTCACCCATGGCGGAACCACTATGGCCGCGGGCGGGCGAGAACTCGGTGATCCGGCTGTGGAACCTGGCCCGCTCGCCCCATCCCGCGCCGGAGAGTAAGCCGCTCCCCGGTGGGACCGGCAGCACCCTCGGCGACCCGAAATCGGTGTTCTCGCTGGCCTTCAGCCCCAACGGCAGCACCCTCGCCAGCGGGGGCGAGGACCAGACCGTGCACCTCTGGGACATCCGGCCGCCCGGGCCTGTTGGCCCTGGGGGCCACCGCTGACCGGCCCCGCTGAGCACCCCGTGTACTCCGTGGCCTTGAGCCCAGATGGCGAGTCCTAGCAGCAAACAGCCGCCGACGGCACCCTGAGTCTCGGGGATGTCGCCGATCCTCATCGCCCCGACTCGCTCGGGCCACCCCTCAACCTGGCCGCATTCGGGCTACGTGCAGTCGGTGGCGTTCAGCCCGAACGGGCGGCTGCTGGCCGCGGGCAGCACGGCTAGCCCGGGCAAGCAGGCCGGGACGGTACGAATGTCGGGACATCACCAACCCGCGTCATCCGGTCTCCGTCGGGCCGGTGCCGACTGGCCCCGGAAAGGCCGTGTACTGCGTCGCGTTCAGCCCGGACAGCGCCACCCTGGCCGTCGGCAGTGCCGCGGGGAAGGTCCAGCTGTGGAACGTCGGCGATTCACGCCGCCCTGCTGCCAGCGGCCTACCGCTGGCTGGCCCGACCAACTGGATCAACTCAGTGGCGTTCAGCCCCGACGGACGCAGTCTCGCCGCGGGAAGCTCGGACGGCAACGCATGGATCTGGGATCTGGCCACCAAGCGGGTCACGACGACCCTCCCGCATCCCGAACCGGTCACGTCTGTGCTCTACCTTGGCCACAGCGACACGCTGGCGACCAGCGACGCCGACGGCGTCGCGCGAATCTGGCACCTGCCCGGCCCCCTGATGACCGGCGAACCGGGATCGTTCTTCACCGCGGACCTGTCCCGCGGCCACGTGCTGGCCGTAGCCAGCAATGAAATACGGCTCGGCTCTGGAATGTTGCCGATCCCCGGCAGCCGGTTCCCCTCGGACCGGTCCTGACAGACGCGGCCAGGTCCAAGAACGGTAGCGGGGCTGCAGCACCTCAGCCCGGACGGGGACACCCTGGTCGTTGGCGCCGACGACGGAACCAGCCAGGTATGGGACGTGCGGGATCCGGCGGATCCCGTCCCGCTGATGCAACTCGGTGGGCCAAAGGGCCTCATTGAGTCAATTACTTTCAGCGCCAACGGGCGGCTGCTGGCCATCGCCAGTAACGACCACACGGTAGGGCTGTGGAACATGGCCGACCCCCGGAATCCGGAGAAGCTGGCCACGCTGACCGGGCCGACCAACTATGTCTATTCGGCCGCGTTCAGCCGCAATGGCCGCATGCTGGCCGCCGCCAGCGTGGACGAGCATGTCTACCTGTGGGCGATCTTCGGCGCCACGCGCGCCGGTTCCGCTGGCCCATCCGCTGATCGAAGCCGGGACCTACGTGAACGCGGTGGCCTTCAGCCCGGACGGCCGCACCCTGGCCGCGGGCATCGCCAACGGAGATGTCCAGCTCCTGACGTCGCTGATCCGCGTCGGCCAATGCTGCTGGGGGCGCCGCTGACGGTCCCACGAGCTACGTCAACTCCGTGTTCTTCAGCCCCAGCGGCCGGACTCTGGCCGCGACTGCGGGGGGTGACGGCTCGGTCTGGCTCTGGAACGTGTCCTCAGTCCGGCAGCCCAGCCTGCTGGCCACGCTCACCGGCCCGACCGGCGCCATGTACGCCGTCTCCTTCAACGCCGCCGGGAACATCCTGGCCTCGGCTGGTGCCAGCAATACGGTTAGCCTCTGGGACGTCAACGTCCAGCAGGTCGCGGCCTATGTATGCGCTACGGCCGGGGATCTCATCACCAGGAGCGAGTGGCGTCAGTACATCCCTGGCCTGCCCTATCACCCGCCCTGCTAGCGGTCTACGCGGGGTGTACGCGGGATGTACGGCCTTGTACGGACATCGCGGAAGCCCTTTTCGCCCAGCCGCAGTCTCTGGTGTTCTGACTGCGCCGGATGACAGGGGCCGCTGAGCGGCACTCGCGGGGGGTGCCGCTGAGCGCTAAGACGCCGCTGTGCGACTCGGTGAAATCCGCGTAACGACTGTTGCCTGCGGGCTCTACGACCGATACATTCCGATCGCCCTGTTTCAGGGTGACTCCGGTGGAATCGTGTCGTGCCAACTCAAGGAGCAGCGGTGGCCTGCGGACCATCTCGTATGCGCGTGTTTCGCCTAGCCGCTTCGCTCGGGGTGACGGCGGCGGCTGTGATCCTATTTGCCGGGCCGGCCGAGGCGGCTACGTGCCCGACGGTCGACCCGTCGACCGGGGCGGTCACGCCCGCGCCCGGCCCCGGCGTGCAGTGGGCGGGCTGCGATCTGACCGGGGCCGACCTGGCCGGCGCCAACATGACGCAGGGCAACCTCTTCGGCGCCGAGCTGGCCAACGCTAACCTCACCGGGGCCACGATGAAGGGCCTGGACCTGGGATCGGCCGACCTGACGAACGCCAACCTCACCGACGCCCAGCTAATGGAGGCGATCCTCTCCGACGCCACGTTCACCGGGGCGACCCTGACCGGTGTCTCATCGGGAGGTATCTCGGGCACGCCGTCGGCCCTGCCGTCGGACTGGCTCCTGCTCAACAACTACCTGGTCGGACCCGGTGCCAGCCTGCGCAACGCGGGCCTGGGCTGACGCCGACCTCACGAACGTCGACCTGAGCGGCGCGGACCTGACCGACGCCAGCCTGCGCGATGTCACGCTCACCGGAGCGGACCTGGCCGGGGCCACCCTGACCGGGCTGGCGTCCAGCGGCATCACTGGAACGCCCGCCTCGCTCCCGGCGAACTGGTCGGTGGCCGGGGCTACCTGGTCGGGCCGGCGGATCTGGACTCGGCGGTCCTGATCAACGTGGACCTGTCCGGCCTGACTCTGACCGGCGTCGACCTGAACGCGGCGGACCTGAGCGGGGCTAACCTCAGCGGTACCGACATGGACGACGCGATCCTGACCGGGGTGAACCTCGGCGGGACGAACCTGGCCGGGGCCAGCCTGGCCGGCGAGCAGTCCGAGCAAGTCACGGGAACTCCAGCGGCGCTGCCGACGGGCTGGTCGATCACCGGCGGCTTCCTCATCGGGCCGGGCGCCGACCTGCGCGGCGCCAGCCTGGTCGGCCTCAAGCTGAACGGCTCCGACCTCAGCGGCGCGGACCTCAGCGGCACCGACCTCCTCGGCGTCAGCCTGGCCAGCGCCAACCTGACCAGCGCGGACCTCAGCGGCGCCGACGCGGGGAAGACGAACCTGACCGGTGCCACGCTGGACCAGGCCGACCTGGACGGCGGCAACCTCCAAAGCTCGAACCTGACGGACGCCAAGCTGACGGGAGCGAACCTGACCAATGCGGTCCTGCAGGACTCCACCCTCACCGGGGCCAGCCTGGCCGGTACGACGCTGACCGGAGCCTCCGGCGTGAGCATCAAGGGGACCCCGGCCTCGCTTCCGGCCCACTGGAGCCTGGTCGGTGGCTACCTGATCGGTCCCGGCGCCGGTACTTACCTGACCGACGCCGACCTGAACAGCCGCAACCTGACCGGCGTCGACTTCAGCGGCCTCACGCTGCTGCGCACCACCTTCGAGCACGCCAACCTGACTCGCGCCAACCTGACCAAGGCCAACCTCACCGGCGCCGACTTCACCTCGGCCAACCTGACCAAGGCCGACCTGGATGGCGCCACGGTCAGCAGTACCAACTTCACCGGCGCGGTGTGGAGCGACACGATCTGCCCGAACGGCAGCAACTCGAACACGCTCGCCCACGGCCGGTGCTTCGCCCCGCCGCCGGTCTCGCCCTTCACCGCCGCCAAGCTGCCGACGCCCGCCGGTGTCGACCCCGTCAACGACTTCACCCCGCTGGCTATCTCGTGCCCCACGGCCACGCAGTGCTCGGCGTGGCGGGACCTACGCCGATCGCGAGTCCGCGGCCAACCTGGCCGCGGTGCTGCACTGGACCGGGAAGGCATGGTCCGAGACCACGGCACCGCTGCCAGCAGGCGCAGAGAAAGGCTTGCAGGAGTCGTCGAGCGTGACCAGCATGTCGTGCCCGTCAGCCACCAGGTGCCTGGCCGGCGGCACGTACGAGCGCACTGTCCGGCAACGATGCGATGCTGCTGAGCTGGTCGGGCAAGAATTGGACCGCGTCGCAGGCGCCCGCGCCCTGGCGCAACACCAGCCAGAGTGCGGACGCCCAGGTGAACGGGATGGCGTGCCCGTCGACGACCACGTGCCTCGGGGTCGGCGCCTACAGCGCCACGAACCAGGAATACGGTCTGCTCCTGCGCTGGTCGGGCGACAAGTGGACCGCGGCCACGGCACCGACCCCGGCGGGCTCGCCGGCGATCTGTCCTCAGTGCCCTGTCGTGCCCGTCCACCACCCTGTGCTTTGCCGCCGGAGAGTACGGCTCTGGAGCTCAGACGCAGCCGCTGATCCTGCGGTGGTCCTCTAACAAGTGGGCCGTGGTCAAGGTGCCGCTGCCCTCGGGCGCCGCCGCCAGCAGCCCGCAGGTCGACATGGGCGGCCTGTCGTGCCCGACGACCACGCACTGCGTCGCGGTCGGCTCCTACCTCGACAGCAAGGGAAACGAGCAGGGCCTCCTGCTGACCCGCTCGGGCACGACCTGGACCGCGGCCAAGGCGCCGTTGCTGGCCTGCGCGGCCAGCAACCCGTCGGTCAGCCTCGACAGCGTGTCGTGCCCGACCGCCTCGCAGTGCACGGTTGGCGGCGGATACGAGAACACCGCCGCGCAGCCCGTCGGGTTGCTGCTGCTGTGGTCCGGCAAGACCTGGAAGGCGGCCCCGACGCCCTCAGGCGCCTACATGGTGCGGGGCATCTCGTGCCCGACCACGACCCGGTGCGTGGCCGTCAGCCCCGATGTCGCCCGCCCCGTCGCGCTGACCGGGCCTTGACTGGCCACATCATCGGGCTCGCTCTCAGCTAACAACGAGCAATATCGACGATTCGCTATACTGGAGCGTATGGGTTCCGAGACTGTGAGCGCGGGGTCGCTTCTCCGGCAGGCCCGGACAGGGGCTGGGATGTCGCAGGTGGAGCTGGCCGCCGAGGCTGGCGTTGCGCAGAGCGTGATCAGCGCCTATGAGTCCGGGCATCGGCAGCCAGCGCTTCCGACGCTGGCCGCTCTGGTGGAAGCCGCCGGGTACGAGCTGGTCATCGGTGTACGGTCCGACCAGCCGCAGCGGCTAAACGGGCTGTCGGGACCGGTGGGCCGCCGGGTACGTCGCCGCCGCCGGGAACTGGTCGCGGCAGCCGCCGCTCATGGCGTGCGGAACCTCCGAGTGTTCGGCAGCGTGGCTCGTGGCGAGGACCGCCCCGAGAGCGACGTGGATCTGCTGGCTGACGTGCCGCCGGGGATGGGCCCGCTCGGCCTTGGCCGAGTGGAGGCTGAACTGGAGGCGATCGCCGGCGCCCAGGTCAATCTGGTGCCAGCCGGAACGCTGAAGCCCGGTGTCGCCGAGCGTGTTGAGCGCGACCTGGTCGCACTGTGACCTGCTTGACAGCCGGCCGCTAGCCGCTCTCGGCCAGGCGGGCCAGCTTGGCCAGCGCCATGCTCGTGCCCAGCTCGTTGTCGGCGGCCGGGATCTTGTCGGGCAGCCCCTCGTGCACCACCTCGACGTCCGTGCCGCCAGCCGCGTCGGTCAGCGTGGTCCGCATCGTCATCGTGCCGCGCAGGTCCGGATCACCGGTCTCGAACTCGAGCTCTTCGACCATCAACTCGTCCGGCACCAGCGTCACGAAGCGGCCGTGGTAGGTGTCGGTCTGGGCCTGCGACTTCCCGGTCCGGTCGGGTGCGTCGTAGGTGAGCGAGACCCGGAACGCCCCGCCTTCGTGCGCCTCGAACGTGTGGACCCGGCTGGTCATGCCCTCCGGCACTCGCCACTGGGCGACCGCCTGGGGGTCCAGCAGCAGCCGGTACACCACCGAGCGCGGGGCCCGCACATGACAGGAGACCGTCGTCGAGTACATTCCGCCAGGCTAGGTCATCGTGCACCGGCCCAGCCGCATAGCCTGGCTGAGCGCGAATTGCAGACGACAGTCACTGAGGGAGAACAAAGTATGAGCAGCAGCAAGCCGGAGGTCGACTTCCCCGGGGGCGAGCCGCCGGCCGACCTGGAGATCACCGACCTCTGGGAAGGCACCGGCGCGGAGGCCAAGGCGGGCGACACGGTCGAGGTCCACTACGTCGGCGTCGCGTTCTCGACCGGGGAGCAGTTCGACGCGAGCTGGGACCGCGGCTCTCCGCTGCAGTTCCGGCTGGGCGTGGGCCAGGTCATCCAGGGCTGGGACCAGGGCGTGCAGGGCATGAAGGTCGGCGGCCGCCGCCAGCTGATCATCCCGCCGGGCCTGGCCTACGGCGACCGCGGCGCGCCCGGCGCCATCGCGCCGGGCGAGACGCTGATCTTCGTCTGCGACCTGGTCTCGACCTGACCCCACGACGGCCGGCACCTGACCGGCGGCAAGCCGGTCCGGTCCGTCCGACCCGGGGCTAACCCCGGAGCCAGAGCCGGTAGACGATGAAGTTCGGCACGCCGACCAGCCCGGCCAGGTCGTCGGGGTACTCGCGCAGTGCCTCGGGCGACGGCTGCGGCTCGGCGATCCGGTCCACCGCGAACCCGGCGTCGGCGAACGCGCTAAACACCTGCGTCAGCGGCCGTCGCCAGAAGTGCTGCGTGACCTCGACGTCGCCCTTCGCCCAGGTGTCGCTGACCAGTTCTTTCTCGAAGTAGCCGCCCCGCTGGCTGGGCACCGCCGGCGCGAACGGGTGGTCGAGCGAGATGACCGCCCAGCCGCCCGCCCGCAGCGCGGCCGCGAACGAGCGCAGCGGCACGCTCCAGTCCTCCACGTAGTGCAGGGCCAGCGAGCAGGTGATGCCGTCCAGCGACCGCGGCTCCAGGGGCAGCGGGCGGGACAGGTCGGCGACCTCGAACCGGCCCCGGCCGCCACAGCGGTGCTGAGCTTCCTCGACCATGCGCGGGCTGATGTCGAAGCCGATCACCTCGGCGCCCTGCTCGAGCAGCCAGGCGGCCTGGCCGCCGGAACCGCAGCCCGCGTCGAGCACGGTGGCGCCGGTCAGCGGCGTGGGGACGAGCGCCCGCAGCGCGGGCCGCTCCAGCAGGCCGTTGTAGGGGCCCTCGTCGGTGGTGGCCGACCACACGGCGGCCAGCCGGTCGTATGCCTCACGGGTGTGCTGGTTGTGCGCGGCCTGGTCCGCGGGCGGCTGTGTCGTCACCCGTCGATGTTAGAAGTCTCCGCAACAAATTTGTCTGGGCTGGCCGTGGTTTGCCGGGCTGGCCCCGGCCCGCCGAACCGTTCGCGGCGCGAGCGTCGGCACCCGCGCTGAGGTTGCCGCTATTACACTCTCCGATATACGCTTAATGGAGCTACTCGGGGAGGCGGGCGTGACGAAGGACTCCATCCGCGGCTCATCGGACCGCAGCATCCTGATCCTGACCAGCCTGGCCTCGTGCCCGCGGCACGGCTACGCGCTGATCAAGGACATCGAGGAGTTCGCGGGCGTGAAGCTGGGCGCGGGCACCCTCTACGGCGCGCTGGCCAAGCTGGAGCGGGAAGGGCTGGTCCTGGCGCTGCCGGCCGAGGAACGCCGGCGGCCGTACCAGATCACCGCGGCCGGCCGGGAGCACCTGCGGGAGCGGCTGTCGGAGTCGGCCCGCATCGCGGAGGTCGGGCTGCGGCGCATCGCGGCGGCCTCGTCATGAACCGCTCTGTCGTGAACCGCTCGGTCATGAAGGCCCGGTCATGAATCGTCGCGTGACGCGCCTGCTAGTGGCGCTGTACCCGAGGGCCTGGCGGGACCGGTACGGGGCCGAGGTGACCAGCCTGACCGACGAGCTCATCCGCGCGGGCGAGACGACGCCGCTGCCCGCCGGGCTCAACCTGGTCGCGGGCGCCATGACGGAGCGGGCCCGGGAGCTGGCCGGTTCCCGCAACGCGCTGGCGGTGATGTCGGCCGCGGTGATCATCGCGATGGTCGGGGGCGCGTACGCGGTGACGGGCAGCGCGGGGCCGGGCCCGGCACCGCACGCCGTGGCCAGCGGCAACTGTCTGGTGCAGCCGTTGTTCCAGGTCCGGCTGTCGGCGGTGCCAGGGACCAGGCTGCAGCCGATCGCCCGTGCGCCGTTCAGCGACCGCCCGCCGACGCGCTCGCCTGCAGCCGGGCCAACCCCGGTTGAGTCAGCCCGGGTCGGGTCGGCCCCGGTTGAGCGGCCCCCCGTCGGGTCGGCCCCGGTTGAGTCGGTTGCGGCTGAGGGGGCGGGGCCTGGCGGTGGCGGTGGCGATGGCGAATCCGGCCCGGCCGCAGGTACGGGTAACCCGGCCTGACCGGGTCGCGCGCATCCGCCCGGCCAAGATCAACCGGATCGTGCGGATCGCGCGGAGCTGTGAGCGGTCGCCGGTGGCGGCCCAGGAACCGGTGCCGGGTCCGGCTCGGACGTTGCGTGTTCAGCCG
Organism: uncultured Actinomycetota bacterium; assembly: GCA_963730265.1. Classification (GTDB taxonomy): domain Bacteria; phylum Actinomycetota; class Actinomycetes; order Streptosporangiales; family Streptosporangiaceae; genus DASUBV01. The sequence goes on along the minus strand of CAVSRG010000006.1, from coordinate 895,989 downwards.
CCCGTGCCGGTGGCGACTCGTGTGACTCGGTGAGTAGCCGCACTAGCGGCAGTTCGGCCGGGGCCGGTCGCCTCGGCCGGTCAGGAAGGAACGTGAGCATGCCTCCTCTGAAACATCCACTCCGTGTCGGCCGGGCGGGCGGTCACTGGCTGCGCCAGGCCACCGTGCTCAGCCTGGGCATCGGCCTGCTGGCCGGGACCGGGCTCATCGCCACGGCCAGCGCGGCCTCGGCCCACCCGAACGCGGCCGGGGCCACCGCGGGCCACGGTCCGCCGCGGGCCTGCGCGGTGATCGTGCGACGCAAGGGCCAGACCCGAGTGCAGCGACAGCGATGCCTGCCGGGGACGCCGGTCCGCGATGCCGGCGTGCCAGGTCCGGCTTCGTCCGGGGTCGGCCCGGGTCCAGGTGCAGGTACCACGGCCAGCGCGGCAAGCGATAAAGGCGCCCGGACAGTCGGTGTTGCGAGTACGGCCGGGCAAGCCGCTACAGCGAGTGCTGCGGGTGCGGCCGGGCACGGGGCGCTCAGCGGGTGCTGCGGGTGTTGCCGGCCAAGGGGCTACAGCGGGTGCTGCGGGGTAAGCCGCAACCGCCCGTGCTCCGGATTCGGCCGGGCAAGCGGCTACAGCTGGTGCGGCCGGGTCGGCTACGGCTGAGCCGAGTGCGCGGCCAGGCGCCGGTGGCGGTCCAGGCGCCGGTGGCGATCAAGGGGTCGGCGTGCCCGACGCCGCCGGTGCTGCGGGTCAGGCCGGGGCAGGTCCGGCTGTGCCGGGTCGCGCGCGCTAAGCAGGCTTCGGCGGCTCGGTGCTGCGTCATCGTGGCCCGGCCACAGCGGCTGGTCCGGCCGGGGCAGCTACCGCGGCTTAGCCGACTCCGGCTGCAGGTGTCGGCCCGAGCCTGCGCGATCGCGGGCCCGGTCCGCCTCGCGCCCGCGCCCCGGCGGTAGCCACCAGGGCGCTCCTCACCAACGTGACCGTCTGACCGCAGGACACCGCGGTCAGGCGGTCACGATCATGAACGGCCTCGGTCGGCCCCAGGGCTCGGCCGCCGTCGGCCGCGAACTCATCTGGGTGTTCCTGCGCATAACCAGTAGCAGCGATTCTCTGCCAGCATCCCCGATGAGAGGACCAGCCCATGACCCGGGACCTGCCGCGCGGTACGACATGATCGGATGGTCGGCTAGCCGAGTGCGCGCTGCCGGTGACGACGCGGCGCTGATCGAAGCGTCGGTCACCGAGCCGGAGCAATTCGCGGCGCTCTTCGACCGGCACGCACCGGTCATCCACAGGTATGTGGCCCGTCGCGCCGGGACGCAGCTCGCCGATGACCTTACCGCTGAGACATTCCTGATCGCATTCCGTGACCGGCAGCGGTACGACGCGAGTTACCGGGACGCGCGGCCCTGGCTGTATGGGATCGCCACCCACCTGGTCAGCCGGTACTGGCACGAGGAGACCCGGCAGCTGCGGATCCGGCAGGCGGCGATCCCTGACCTGGACCTGCCCGGCCATGACGAGCAAGTGGCGGCGGACACGACGGCGCGGAGCCTGCGCGGCGCTCTGGCAGCCGCACTGGCCGAGCTGCCGCCCGGAGACCGGGACGTGCTGGTCCTCGTCGCGTCCGAACAGCTCACCTACGAGGAAACAGCGACCGCGCTGGCCATCCCGGTCGGCACCGTGCGGTCCCGGCTGCATCGCGCGCGGGCGAGCCTGCGCCGGTCCCTGGCCGCTAACGGACGCTCCGAGTCGATAGAGGAGATCTTGTTCACATGACTGACATTGACCTGGCCAAGGACCTCTGGCCCGACGTGCCGCTGGCTTCCGCCGTAGAGCTGACCGCGGTCCGTGACCGGCTGACGGCGGAGATCGCCGCTGAGAGCGAGCTGCCGGGCCGCACAGTTGTCATCGTCCAGCCCGGAGCCCCGGCGCGGCGGGCCGGCGTTCACGCGCGGAGGCCGCACTGGGCGCCGGGTGCTGACGGCGACTGCGAGCACGGCCGCCGCGGCCGCCGCGGTGGCCGCGATCGTAGCCGTGACCTCATCTGGCGGCACGGCGCCAGTGCATCCCAGCTCGGTGACTGACCGGCACGTATCGATGGCCACAGCCCGGTTCCTGGTCCGGGCCGCCGCGAGGGTCACGCACGAGGCCGCCATGCGGCCGTCCCCGGACCAGTTCGTGTACTCCCGAGTGGAATTCTCTTCGGGATCTGGGGCCATCTCAACGGCTCAGAACTGGCGGTCGGCTGATGGCGCTCGGTTCGGCTATGCGAAGAGCTCCTTCTTGGCGGGCTCGAAGATATCGCCGTGCACGCTCGCGCAAGCTCGGGCGCGGCGTGGGTGTTTCCCTGAAGCCGGCTTCATCGCGGGCATGCCTGCGCAGCCCGGGGAGGCTACTGGCTTACCTGAACCGCGTGAAGATCACTAATACCGACGTGCTTCCCGCCGAGCGCTGGGGCACGGCCTGGAAAGCCAACGACATCGGCAAGGCGGTGGACGAACTCATGCCGACCACCGACCTGTTGCCCGCCGAGCGGGCCGCGCTGTACCGGCTCATCGCCCGGACGCCTGGCTTCACCATCGTGCCGCACATCGCCGACGCGGCCGGGCGGGTCGGCGTCGGCGTGAAGTGGACCTATGAGGGCAACGCCACGGCGATCATCCTGGATCCGGGGACGTATGCCTACCTGGGCGATGCGTCGTGGAGCCTCCGGGCGCCGAACGCAGTTCTCCGCAGCGCGCTGGTCAAGATGGCGATCGTCGACCGCGCTGGCCAGCAGCCCTGACGACGGGCTTGCCGTGCGTCGCGAGCTAGCCCTAGCTGCTCAACAGTGAGATGAGCTGGGCGGGGCTGATGTTGCCCCCGCTGATCACGATGTTCACCCGGCGGCCCGCGAACCGGTCCGGGTCGCTGAGCACCGCCGCCAGCGCGGCCGCGCCGGCGGGCTCGACCAGATTGCGGGTCTTCTCGATCAGCAGCTTCGTCGCGGTGCGCAGGGAGTCCTCGGACACCAGGACGAAGTCGTCCAGCTTGTCGCGCAGGATCCGCTGCGGCAGCTCGAACGCGGTCCGGGTGGCCAGGCCCTCGGCGAACGTGGTGGTGGTGTCGGCGACCAGCTCGCCGGCCCGCCAGGACCGGTAGGCGGCGGGCGCGGCCTCGGACTGCACGCCGATCACCTCGATCGACGGGCGGACGGCCTTGGCCACGACGCACGCCCCGGCCGCGCCGCTGCCGCCGCCGACCGGGACCACGATGACCTCGGTGTCGGGCCGGGCCTCGAGCATCTCCAGCGTGTAGGTGCCGACGCCGGCGATGAGCGCGGCCTCGTTGCCGGAGTGGACGTACCGGTAGCCGTGCTCGGCGGCCAGCTTCTCGCAGTGCTCGCGGGCGTCGTCGAAGTCGGCGCCGTGGAACACCACCTCGGCCCCGAGGGCCTGCATCGACTCGACCTTGACCGGGTTGGCCTGCTCGGGCATGCAGATGATCGCGCGCACGCCGAACAGGTGGGCCGCGTAGGCCACGGACTGGCCGTGGTTGCCGGTCGAGGCGGAGATGACGCCGGCCTCGCGCTCGGCCGGGCTGAGCTGGCTGACCAGGTTGATGCCGCCGCGCACCTTGAAGGCTCCGACGGGCTGGTGGTTCTCGTGCTTGACCCGGAGCTGGGCGCCGGTCATGGCGTCCAGCGACGGGTAGCTGTAGAGCGGAGTCGGGCCCAGGTACGGCGCGATGCGCTGCCGGGCGGTGAGCACGTCGGCTAGGTCAGGGATGGGCAGTTCGCTCATGAACTGTGTCTATCACCCGTGGCCAGTCATTACCCAGGGGGCGATCGCCGAGGCGGCTGGTCATTCACCGTCCGGCTAGCGAGTGTTTCAGCGGCAACAGTGGACCGGGGTCGCGGCGCTCCCTACCGTGGTGTGCGGAAGCACCATATTGACTGAATAGTCAGATAGCTCGGACGAAACCAGCTCGGACGAAAAGGGCCTCGCGATGATGGCACCCCGGCGCGCTCATGTCCTGATAGCCACGGTCCTGTGCGCCGGAGCCCTGGCGGCGGCCCAGCCGGCCGTCGCGGCCAGCCGCGCGACCCACGTCAGCCGGCGGGAGAGCGCCGACCTGGTGGTCAACCCGCGCGGCACCGTGGGCGCGGCCTCGGCCCAGGGCTGGGACGCGGTCACGATCCCGGGCTGGCGGGTCGCGGCCGGCCTGCCGACGGTGGTGCGCTACGGCACCCGCGGCTTCCCCCGCGCCGCCGCGGTCCTGGCCGGCCGCGCGCGGGCGACTGTTCGCGGGCGGCGCGGGGGGCACCGCCAGCCTGGTGCAGCGGGCCGCGCTGCGGCTGGCCTCGGGCCGGCCTGCGCCGCGCGGCACCCGCTACCGGCTGTCGGCCTGGCTGGGTGGCACGGCGACGAGCTGGGCCGAGGTCCGGGTCCGGTTCCTGTCGTCGAGCGGGCGGCTGCTGGCCCAGCGGGTCATCGGCCCGGTCGGCCGCACGAGGCGCGGTCACGCCACGCTGGCCCGCCGGGCCAGCACCGGGACGCTGCCCGCCGGCGCCGCGTCCGCGCAGGTGCGGCTGGTGCTGGCCACCTCGCTGCGCAACGTCAACGGCCCGTATGCCCCGGTCACCGGGTACAACCGGGCCGTGGCCGGCGACCTGAGCCTGACCGTCGCGGCGCCGGTCGCACGCGCCGCGGCCGCCCGCGCCGCCGACCCCGCGGGTGCCGCGCTTCCAGCACGTCTTCCTGTTCTACTTCGAGAACCAGGACTACCACTCGGTCATCGGCAACACGAAGCAAGCGCCGTACCTGAACCGCCTGCTGCCCCAGTCCAGCCTGCTGGCCCAGTTCTACGCCGAGGAGCATCCCAGCGACGGCAACTACCTGGCGCTGGCCGGCGGGAGCACGTTCGGCGTGCCGCTCACCGACCCGGAGGAGGAGAACCCGCTCTACACCATCCGGGCCCGCAACATCGGCGACCTCTCGACGCCGCCCACGAGACCTGGAAGACCTACCTGCAGAGCGCGGCCGGGCCGTGCGACGACACGGTGCACACCTATTACTGGAACGACGACCAGCCGATGATGTACTTCGCCGACGTGCGGGACCGCCCGGCCTACTGCGCGCGGCACGTGGTCCCGCTGGAGTCGCTGCCCGGCGACCTGGCCAGGGCGTCGACCACGCCGAACTTCGCCTGGGTGGCCCCGAACGACTGCACCGACATGGAGGGCTGCGGGATCAAGGCGGGCGACGACTTCCTGGCCCGCGAGCTGAACGCGATCATGCGCTCGCCGGCCTGGCGGACGCAGCGCTCGCTGGCCATCATCACGTTCGACGAGGACGCCCAGGACGGCCAGCGCCCGGCCCAGCGGACGCCGACGATCGTCCTGGGCTCGGCCGGGGTACGGCGGGACTTCGTGACCCGCCAGCGGTTCACGCACTACAGCCTGCTGCGCACCATCGAGGCGGCGCTGGGCCTGGGCACGCTGACCGCCAACGACCGCTACGCCCAGCCGGTCAATGCCGTCTTCGGCCGGTCGGCGGCCGACAGCCAGCCGGGGCCGGACCGGGCCGGGCCCGTCGCCAGGCCCGCGCCGCCCATTCCGGCCAGGCAGTCCGTCTCGAGACGGCGCACGGTCCGGCTGACGAGGGCTGTTAAGGGAAATGAAAAACGTTCACCGGTCGCGTGGGTGGCGAACTCTGCCTCCGGGACGGTCACGCCGGTCAGCCTGCGCACCCGCAAGGCAGGCCCGCCGGTCCGGGTCGGGCCGAGCCTCGCGCGCTCGCGGTTACGCCGGGCGGCCGGACCGTCTACGTGGCCAACAGCGGCTCGGGCACGGTGACCCCGATCACGACCGCGACCGGCCGGGCCGGGCGGCCGATCCGGGTCGGCACTGACCCCTGGGCGGTCGCGGTCACGCCGGACGGCCGGACGGTCTACGTGGCCAACAGCGGCTCGGGCACGGTGACGCCGATCAGCACCCGGACCGACCGGGCGGGCCGCCCGATCCGGGTCGGGGCCGATCCGCGCGGCATCGCCATCACGCCCGACGGCCGGACCGCGTACGTGCTGAACTGGGGCGGCCGCTCGGTCACGCCGATCAGCACCCGGACCGACCGGCCCGGCCGCCCGATCCCGGTCGGCGCGTTCCCGGTCGCCCTGGCCTTCGGCCCGCGCGGGCGCACCGCCTACGTGGCCAGCTTCGGCGCCGACACCGTGACTCCGATCACCGTGGCCACCGGCCGGGCCGGGCACCCCATCCCGGCCGGGTACGCCCCGGATGCCCTGGCCGTCTCCCCGGACGGCCGGACGGTGGACGTGGTCGACGGCAACTCCGACGCGGTGACCGCGATCACCATCGCCACCGGCCGCACCCGGACCGTCCGGGTCGGCTACTCGCCGGCCGCGGTGGCCATGTCCGGCGCGACGGCGTACGTGGTCGGCACGATCTCCGGCACGGTGACGCCCATCAACGCCGCGACCGGCCGGCGCGGGAAGCCGATATCCGTCGGGCTGTACTCCTACCCGACGACGCTGACGGTGGCGGGCGGCACCGCGGTGGTGGTGGACAGCTACTCGGGCCAGGTCAGCCTGGTCAGCACCGGCACCCGGCACGCCTTCGCGCCCATCCGGGTCGGGAACTTCCCGGTCGCGGTGGCCATCTCCGGCGCGGGCTAGGCCAGCGTCCCAGTGGCCAGCCAGAAGTAGCTCAGCTCGGTCCAGCTCACCTCGCCCGCGACCGCGGCCACGTCGGCGCCGAACTGGCCGCGGTCCGGGAAGTTCTTCACGATCTCGTAGCCGCGCCCGTCGCTGAGGGTGCGGTGCTGGTAGGTGTCGCCGGCCGCGGAGGTGCGGCTGAGCGGCGTGCTGCTGCCGGCCACGAACCGGTTGTCCACCGCGATCACCCGAGCGCCCGGGCCCAGGCGCGCGTGCAGGCCGTTCAGGAAGCGGGGCAGGTCGGCCCGCAGGATGTGGGACCAGAAGAACCCGATGAACGCGGTGTCGAACCGGCCCGGCACCTCGTCCAGCGCGAAGGCGTCCGCGCGCCGGAACGTGACGGCGGCCGGGCCGTAGTCCCTGGCCCGGGCCACGTCCAGGGTCTCTGGATTCAGGTCGGTGGCGGTGATCGCGACGGCGGACCGCGACAGCGTGCGGGTCCAGTAGCCGGTGCCGGCCGCGATCTCCAGCACCCGGCGGCCCTGGACCAGCGGCGGCAGCAGGCGGTGCAGCGTGGCCAGGTCGTCCTGGCGCTCGGGCTTGGCGTAGACGGCGTCGTACTCGGCGGCGCGATGGCGGTAGTACTCGGTGAGCTGGGTCACGGTGACCTTTCTGTCCAGCCGGCCGGGCTCGGCCCAACGGGGCTTTGCCGGGGAGGTCCGTGCGACCCAGGAGTCCAATCTAGCCGGGCAGCCCCTGGTCTCGCTCGGCTTAAAGGCCGCACACCAGCCCAGGCCGCCGAAATCTGCCTGAAAGACCGGCAAAACCAGCAGAAGCCCTGACCAGGCATGCCAAGCTGGCTCCCTAGCCGTAGACCTAGCCGTAGACCCGGCCCCCCGATCGCCCCCGATCTGCCTGTAAAAGGAGCCGTTGCTATGCGCCGCCGCCACTTCACCGGAGTCCTGCTCGCCGGGGCTTGTGCCGCCGTGCTGCCGCTCGCCGCGATGTCGGCGACGGCCGACGCGTCGGCCCGGCTGGCCACGGTGGTGACGCAGAAACCGGTCACGTGGACGCCGAACGTCTCAGCGGACGCCAAGGTCGGCCAGGAGGGCAGCGGTCCGGCGTGCAACGCGACGTTCTTCGGCACCCGGACCGCCTGCCAGTCCGAGGTCTACAGCACGGCCTACGTGCACGGCGACGTGATCGTGGCCGGCGCGTTCACCCACACCTGCCCGCCGGGCCCGCTGGCCAAGGGCCTGTGCGCGGCCAAGAGCCAGGTGACCAGGGACGACATCTTCGCCTACAAGGCGGGCACCGGGGCCATCGACCCGCACTTCCGGCCGATCCTGAACGCCGGCCCGGTCTACTCGGTGATCGCGGGCCCGAAGGGCAGCGACTCGGTGTACGTGGGCGGCTCGTTCTCCTCGGTGAACGGGGCGACGCACAAGGGCCTGGTCCAGCTGCACGTGAACCCCGGCGTGACCAAGGGCCCGGACGCTGACGGCACGATCGTGACCGGGTTCGCCGGGAAGGTCGGGGACACGGTGCACAGCCTGGCGCTGAGCCCGGACGGCAAGTCGCTGTACGTGGCCGGGCAGTTCGGCTCGGCGGACGGCGTCCGCCAGTTCGCCGGCGGGGCCGTGGTGAGCGGCCTGGCCCGGCTGAACTCGGTGACTGGCGCGCTGGACTCCTCGTTCGCGTTCACCCTCAGCGACCCGCCCGCGGGATCGCCGATCAAGGCCGATGCGATATCCCTGTCGCCCAGTGGCGCCGAGCTCGCGGTGGTCGGCCCGGCGCTCCAGGTCAACGGCCAGGCCCGGCCCCGGCTGGCGATCATCAACACCGGCACCAAGCTGGGCGCGCCGTCGTCGCTGGCCGACTTCACCGCGCCGATCCTGAGCGACAACTGCCAGAACCAGCATGACTACGTGCGCAGCGTGGCGTTCTCGCAGGACGGCTCGTTCCTGGCCATCAGCGGGACCGGCTACATGGGTGACGGCTCGCAGCCGTTCAGCGTCTGCGACGCGGTGGCCCGGTTCAACGTCGCCGCCAGCAGCACCACGGCCACCGGCACCCCGGTCAACGTGGCGCCGTCCTGGATCGACTACGGCGGCGGCGACTCGTTCTACTCGGTCGCGGTGGCCGGGAACGTGGTCTACGCGGGCGGGCACGACCGCTGGGTCAACAACTTCTGCGGCAACAACTCCGCCTGCGAGCCCAACGCGGTGCTGGTCAACGGCCTGTCCGCGCTGGACGCCAACACCGGCCTGGGGCTGCCGTGGTGGCACCCGCAGACCACCCGCGGCGACGGGGTCATGTACCTGAACACGTTCGGCGCGAACAGCTATGACGGCGCCAACCCCGGCCTGGTCATGGGCACCGACGTGGACATGATCGGCGGCACCTACCACGCCGAGAACGCGGTGTTCCCGACCGCCGCCACGACCTCAGCCACGGCGGGCGGGCCGATCCCGTCCGGCATGTTCATCGAGGACGGCGGCGCCAACACCGGGACCCCGATGTGCGTTGACGCGGGCCTGGAGCACTCCGGCACCTCGGTCGCCATCGCCACCTGCGCCAACGACCCGGAGCAGAACTGGTCCGAGGGCGCCGGCCACACGCTCCAGATCAACAAGCTGTGCCTGGGCACCGCGGGCGGCGCGACGGCGCCCGGCACCGGGGTCGTGCTGGCCGCCTGCAAGTCGGGCTCGACCACCCAGGAGTGGACCCAGGGGACCGGGAACAGCCTGGTCAACACGGGCGCCAGCACCGCGGCCGGGCAGCCGGTCTGCCTGGACGACCCGGGCAGCAGCACGTCCAGCGGGACGACGCTGGACATCGCCGCGTGCAACGGCGGCTCGAACCAGGCCTGGCCGCTGCCGGCCGCCCAGGGCCCGCCGACGGGCGCGCCGACCGGCCCGGTCTCATCGCAGCTGCAGCAGCAGGACACCCAGGTGCCGTGCATGGACGACGCGGGCGGCAAGACGACCACCGGCAACAAGGTCCAGATGTGGACCTGCGAGGGCGACCCGCAGGAGCAGTGGACGCTGAACGCGGACGGGACGGTCCGGCTGGACGGCAAGTTCTGCCTGGACAGCGCGGGCGGCGCGGGCACCAACGGCACGGACGTGGTGCTCGACCCGTGCAGCGGCGCGGCCAGCCAGGTCTGGACGCCCGAGCCGACCCAGAACAACGCGCTGGTGCAGAAGTCGTCGGGGCAGTGCCTGACCGACCCGGCCGACGAGACCGGCAACGGCGAGGCCATCCAGATCTGGCACTGCAACCAGGCTGGCAACCAGGCCTGGCACCTGCCCGCTAACTAGTCCAGGGAGGCCCGGATCGCCTCCAGCGCGGCCTGGATGTTCTCCACCGAGTTGGCGTACGAGAAGCGCAGGAAGCCCTCGCCGTAACGGCCGAACGCCGTCCCGGCCAGCGCCGCCACGCCCGCCTCGTTCAGCAGCCGTTCCTGGAACCGGGCCGAGGTCAGCCCGGTCCCGGTGATGTTCGGGAACACGTAGAACGCGCCCTGCGGCTCCAGGCAGGTGATGCCGGGGATGTCGTTCAGCCCGGCCACGATGAAGTCGCGGCGGCGGCGGAACTCCGCGGTCATCTCCTCCACCGCGGTCCACGGCCCGTCCAGCGCGGCAGCCGCGGCGAACTGGCTGAACGCCGACGTGCAGGACACCGAGTTGATCACCAGCCGGGTGATCGGCTCGACCAGCTCCTGCGGGAACACCCCGAACCCGAGCCGCCAGCCGGTCATCGCGAACGTCTTGGACCAGCCGTCCAGCAGGATGGTGCGGTCGGCCATGCCGTCCACGTCGAGCACGCTGGCGTGCTCCCCGCGCCGTAGCGGATGGCCCAGTACACCTCGTCGGTCAGCACGGTCAGGTCGTGCCGCTGGGCCAGCTCCGCGATGGCGTCGCAGTCCTCGCGGGTGAGCGCGCTGCCGCACGGGTTGTGCGGCGAGTTGATGATCAGCAGCTTGGACCGGGGGGTGATCAGCCGGGCCAGCTCGTCGGTGTCGATGCGGAACTGGTTGCCCTCGCGCAGGGGGATCGGCACCGGGGTGGCGCCCGCGAACGAGGTGATCGACTCGTACATCGGGAAGCTGGGGTCGGGGTAGAGCACCTCGTCGCCCTCGGCGCACAGCGCCATGATCACGAAGAACATGATCGGCTTGGCCCCCGGCGTGACGATCACCCGGTCCGGGCTGACCTTCATCCGGCCGGTGCGTTCCAGGAATGCGGCCACCGACTCGCGCAGCTGCGGGATGCCCGGCGCGGGCACGTAGTGGGTCTGGCCGGCCTGCAGGGCCTCGACCGCCGCCGCCACGATGTGCGGCGGGGTCGGGAAGTCGGGCTCGCCGATCTCCAGGTGGATGATCTTGGCGCCAGCGGCTTCCAGGGCCCTGGCCCTGGCCAGCACCTCGAACGCGGACTCGGTACCGAGCCGACCCATGCGGTCGGCCAGGGGGATGGCCGTCATGGCCTGATGATAAGGCTGGGCTGGTTTGGGCGTAAGACTCGAATGTTCCGCATGTGACCAGACTCTTGCCTAACGGCACGTACACCCGTCAGCCTAGGAGTCCTGGCAGCTATGGAGGGGAAACGGTGGCGGCACACATCATCGGCCGGTCGGGCAGCGACACGGACGCGGCCCGGCTGCTGGCCGCGGCCGAGCCCGACTTCGCGCGCTACGAAGTGGTCAAGGAGCTCATCGACGAGTGCATCGACCTGGCCCTCAACTACCGGCAGAGCGGCCACCCCGGCGGCTCGCGGTCCAAGGTGCACATGATGGTCTCGCTGCTGCTGTCCGGCGCCATGCGCTGGGACGTGCTGCGGCCCTGGCGCCGGTTCGGCGACCGGTTCGTGCTGTCGGCCGGGCACACCGTGCCGCTGGTCTACGCCACGCTGGCCGTGCTCAACGAGGCCATGCGGGCCCGGCACGAGCGCACCGGCGCGGCCGAGTTCGCCTTCCCCGACGACGGCCGCTGGGCGCTGACCTGGGAATGGCTGCTCAAGCTGCGCCGCCACGGCGGCCTGCCCGGGCACGCGGAAATGGAAGGCCGCACCCTGTTCCTGAAGTTCAACACCGGCCCCTCCGGGCACGGCATGCCGCCCGCCGCGGGCGAGGCACTCAGCCTCAAGCTGGCCGGCGCCGACCAGGTCAAGGTGTTCGTGTTCGAGGGCGAGGGCGGGCTCACCCCCGGCTCGGCCCACGAGACCAAGAACCTGGCCTGGGGCCTGGGCCTGGACAACCTGGTCTTCATGGTCGACTGGAACGACTTCGGCATCGACCCCCGGCCCGCCTCCAGCGTGGTCGCCGGGCACTCCGGTCGACTGGTTCGCGCCCTATGGCTGGCGGGTCAACGGCACCGAGCACGGCATGGAGTGGGGACCGGTTACCCAGAACGTGCTGGAGGTGGCCTGCGGCCCGAACCCGGGCCACGTGCCGAGCATGGCCTGGTTCCGAACCCAGAAGGGCCGCGGCTACGGCAAGTTCGACGCGGCCAGCCACGGCACCGCCTGGCCCATGAACGCCGACCAGTTCTGGACCGTCCGCAAGGAGTTCATGGCCCGGCACGGCGTCGAGTACGAGGGCGTCGACCAGCCCGCGCCCGCCGAACCGGCCGCCGTCGCCGCCCAGGCCGAGGCCAACCTGCGTATCGCCATGAGCGTGCTGCGCCGCGACGATGACCTGGTCGACTGGCTGTCCGACCGGCTCGCGGCCGTCGCCGCCTCGGTGCCCGACGACATCGACGGCTTCCGGCTGGACGAGCACTCGGCCGAGGTGTTCTCCGACCGCCGCATCTTCGACGTGGCCAGCTACCCGCAGAGCATGTGGCGCAAGCCCGGCGACAAGGCGCCCAACCGGGCCGGCCTGGCCGCCTGGGGCGCCTACGTGAACTCGCTGGCCCTGCGCGACTACGGCCGGCCGCTGTTCATCGCCGCCTCGGCCGACCTGGCCGAGTCCACCAACATCGCCGGCTTCGGCCAGGACTACGACGGCGCGCCGGGCACCGGCTGGTACGAGCGCAACACCAACCCCACCGGCGCCCTGCTGCCCACCGAGATCACCGAGTTCTCCAACGCGGGCATGGTCGCCGGGCTGGCCACGGTCAACCTGTCCGACGACCCGTTCGGGCGGTTCAACGGGTTCTGGGGCGCGTGCTCCACCTACGGCTCGTTCTCCTACCTCAAGTACGGGCCCCTGCGGCTGTTCAGCCAGCTGGCCCAGGACTCCGAGCTCCAGGTCGGCAAGGTGCTGTGGATCGCGGGCCACTCCGGCCCCGAGACCGCCGAGGACTCCCGCACCCACTTCGGCATCTTCTCCATCGGCGTCACCCAGCTGTTCCCGTTCGGGCACGTCATCGACCTGCACCCGTGGGAGTACAACGAGGTGCCGGTGCTGCTCGGCGCGGCGTTCGGGCTCGACGTGCCCATCGTCGCGCTGCACCTGACCCGGCCGCCGATCGAGATCCCCGACCGCGAGGCACTCGGCATCCCGTCGCACTTCGAGGCCGCCCGCGGCGCCTACGTGCTGCGCGACTACCGGCCCGGCCAGCCCAGGGGCGGAACCGTCTACGTCCGGGGCACCATGCCGACGCAGAACCTGGTCAGCCTCCTGCCCGAGCTGGATAACCGGGGCATTAACATACGGATCGTCGCCGCAATCAGCCCCCAATTGTTCGCGCGTCAGACGCCGGAGTACCGAGAGTCCGTGGTCGGCGCCGGCGGTCGCGTGGACGCCATGGTCATCACCAACGGCGCGTTCAAGCTGATGGCCGACTGGGCCGACGGGCCGCTGGTCCGCGAGTACTCGCTGTCCTCGGACTGGGACGACCGCTGGCGCACGGGCGGCTCGGTGACGGAGGTTATCGAGGAGGCCCACCTGGACCAGGCGCACATCCTGGCCGCCCTGGAGCGCTTCGCCGCCGACCGCCCCGACCGCCTCCGCCGCCTCCGCGCCGACCTCGACAACGCCTGACCGCCCGCCCGGCCGGCGACCCCTCACCGCCGACCCATCTGATAACAGCAAGAACCTAGGCTGCTGTCTGCCCTCCAACGACGTGGTTGTTGCGCTCACGTCGCTCCAGCGACGTGAGAGCAACAACCACGTCGCTGGCTGGGCCGGACTGGACTCCTGAGGCACCGCCGCGGTCGGCTCCGCGTGCCGCGGGCCCGCCACAGCCGTCACTACCGCCTCTCTTACCATTCCCGTCACGCGGGGCCGAGGTCACGAGGGTCACGGGAGGGCCTCTGGTGCTGCTACAGGAGCACCAGAGGGCCGCCGGTGACGTTAGGAGCGGAGAGCACGGGCCGAGACCGGGCCTGCCGCGTCGGCCCGCCGGAGGTCGCTTTACTACGATGGTGGACATGCCCACCACTATCGAGGACAGTTCGCTCAAGCTGACTGCGCTGGGCGCGCGGCTGCGGGCCGAGCGGGAACGGCGCGGGCTGTCGGCCGAGGTGCTGGCCGCGCGCAGCCGGGTCAGCCGGAGCATGCTCTACGAGATCGAGCGCGGCCGCAAGGCGCCGACGGTGCTGGTGCTGGACCGCATCGCCACGGCGCTGGGCACGTCGATGGCCCGGCTGCTGGACGACGAGCGGCGTGGCCGGGTCGTGCCGCTGCCGCGCGAGGAGCAGTCCGTGGCCAAGGCCGCGGCGGGCTGGGAGCGGCGGATCGTCTCCCCGGCGCTGCCGGGCGTCGAGTTCGAGTTCATGCGTACCACGCTCGGACCGGGGGTCGACGCCGGGGCCTTCGACCCGCACGCCGCGGGCTCGCGCGAGTACGTGGCGGTGGAGTCCGGCGACCTGGAGCTGACCATCGACGGGCAGCCGTACCAGCTCCGGGCCGGCGACGCGATCTACTACGAGGGCGACTGCCTGCACGGATTCCGCAACCGGCAGGCCAGCCCGTGCGTGTACTACCTGGTCATGGACCTGCCCGCGGGGTCTGGCGGCGGTCATGGCTGACTCACTGCCGGGCGCCTGGGGCTGGGACGAGGCCGCCTTCCGGGCCGCCGCCCACCGGGTCGCCGACCTGGCCGCGGACCACCTGGCCGGGCTGAGCGACCGTCCGGTGCTGATCCCGGTGCCGGTGCCGGCCGCCGAGCGCTGGCGGCAGCAGGACTGGCCCGCCGACGGCGTCGGGCTGGACCGGTTGCTGGCCGAGCTGGAGCGCGACGTGCTGCGTCATCCGCTCGGCAACGGCCACCCGCGGTTTCACGCCTGGGTCAACTCGCCGCCGGACCGCGCCGGCGTGCTGGCCGACCTGCTGGCCAGCGCGATGAACCCGAGCTGCGCCGGCGGTAACCAGTCCGTCGTGCACCTCGAGCGGCTGGTCATCCGCTGGCTGGCGAACCTGGCCGGGCTGCCGCCGGGCGCGGGCGGGCTGCTGGTCAGCGGCGGCTCGCTGGCCACGGTGACCGCGCTGGCCGCCGCTCGCCAGGCCGGCGCCGGCTACGACGTGCGCGAGCAGGGCCTGACCGGGCAGCCGCCGCTCACCGTCTACGCCGGCGGCGAGGCCCACAGCTGCGTGACCAAGGCGGTCGAGCTGCTCGGCTTCGGCCGGCGGCACCTGCACGTGCTGCCTGGCCGCCGCCTCGATCCCGGCCACCTGGACCGGGCGCTGGACGCCGCGCGGCAGCGGGGCGAGCGCCCGGTGGCGGTCGTGGCCACCGCGGGCAGCACCAGCACCGGGGCGATCGACCCGCTGGCCGAGATCGCCGCGGTCTGCGCCCGGCATCAGGTCTGGCTGCACGTCGACGGGTCCTACGGCGCGCCCGCGGTGCTGACCGACCGCTACCGGGCCGAGCTGGCCGGGCTCGGCCAGGCCGACAGCATCGCCCTCGACCCGCACAAGTGGCTGTACGTGCCGGTCGACGCCGGGGCGCTGCTGGTCCGCGACCCGGAACGGCTGCGCGCCGCGTTCAGCCTGGTCCCGGCCTACCTGGCGGTGGATCACGACCCGGAGGGGATCAGCGACGCGCCCTGGCTGAGCGAGTACGGCCCGGAGCAGACCCGGCCGCCACGGGCGCTGCGGGTCTGGGCCACGCTGGCCTCGACCGGACGGGCCGGCTACTGCCAGGCTCATCGACCACGACCTTGACCTGGCCGAGCGGCTGGCCGCCGGGGTCCGCGAGCACCCCAACCTCGAGCTGATCGCGAGCGGGCTGAGCGTGGTCTGCTTCCGCTACCGTGCCTCCGCCGGTGTGGCGGCCGGTGACCAGGCGCAGAACGAGATCGCGCGGCGCCTGCAGCTCGGCGGGGAGAGCTTCCTGACCACCACCGAGGTCGATGGGCGCACGGTGCTGCGCGCCTGCTTCGTCAATCCGCTGACCACGGCCGCCGACGTGGACACCTTGATCAAGCTGGTGGCCGAGGCCGGCGCGGCCGTGGTCCCCGCCCCTGAGGTGCCCCGGGGGCCAGGCCGGTGACCAGCCAGCCTGGCCCCCGCGGGCGAGGGGCGGGGGACCGAGGCCCCGGGGGATAGGCCCCGGTCCCCCCGTGCGCCCGGGAGGATCTCCGAGGCGCGGGATAAAGAGCTAGGTCCGCACGGCACCGCTGAGCTGCGCGGGCTGGCCGGACTGGGTGGTGCGCGGTGCCGGATGGCTGCCGTGCGCCGCGGGCTTGACGAGCTTGGCCGCGTGCTGCGCGGGCTTTCCCGAGCGCGCGATCGGCCGGGCTGTGGTGTGACCCAGCCTCGACTGAGGGCTGGACTGCGGGGCGGGGCTGTCGCCGGAGTGCGGGAGGGGCACACGGATTCGGTGGTGCCCGGGTTCGCCGGTCCGCGGCGGGGCGGACGGGCTGGGCGAGCGCCGGCCGCCCGTCCAGCGCTGGTGCCGCAGGCGCCAGCCCGAGTGCCAGCGCCAGCCGAAGCCGCATCGAGTCGGATCCAGGATCGGATACCGGGTCGGCGTGCCGGAGGCGGTCGGCCAGATTGTCGGTCGCACGGTCGGGGTCCAGGACGGCCGGGGGTGCATCGACCATGACGCCCGCGCCACGGGCGCGCAGCGGAGATGATGCCGAGGCCCGACCGGCGCGGGGGCGATCGGGTGCCGTCCTGGCCGGGCACAGTACGCGTCGATCCGGTCCGCGCCGCCGGCCGCGATCGCCAGCTCGCGGCGGATCCGGGCCCGCCGCGACGCGCTGCCGCCTGCCTGCGCCCGGGCGTAGGCGGCGCACTGCGCGGCAGCCTCGTGCGGGCCGCGGGCCGACCCGGAGGTCATCCGTATCTTGTGCTTGCTCCGGTGGTTGCCGGGCGCCCGGAAACCCAGGTCGTGGGCCAGTCGCTGGACCGGCGTGGGCAGCACGCCGACGACCGCGGCGGCGGCGACGCCGCCGAGGGCGACCGCGATGACGGCCGTCGCTGCGGCGATCTTGGCCGACAGCGAGGGAAGAAGCCGGACCGGCCTGCGGCGGCGGGGCAGGCCGGCGGGACCCGGCCGGGCGGCGCGGATCCGGAACTCGGCCAGCGCCGCGGCCTCGTCGAGCAGTTCGTCGCGTCCGGGCTGGGCGTGCAGCGCGGCCAGCACGTCCAGGGCCGGGCGCAGCTCGGGCGGGACGTCCTCCGGCGGCAGGGCACCCGCGAGCAGCGCGGCCAGGGACTCGTCCGTGCGGGCGGACTCGTCGCGGCGGGGTGGCCATCGGAAGCTCGGCATGTCATCGTCCGAAACGCCGGGCCCCGTCACAGCGTTACACCGGCCTGCTCGGCGATCTCGGCCAGCCGCTTCAGGCCCCGGTGGGTGGCGACCCGGATCGCGCCGGGGCTGCGGCCCAGCATGCGGCCCACCGAGTCGGTGTCCAGCCCGGCCACCACCCGCAGCAAGATCACCTCGGCCTGGAGCCGCGGCAGCCGGGTCAGCAGCTCCAGCGCGGCCCGGGTGCCGAGGTGCTCCAGCGCCAGGTCGGCCGCGTCCGGCGCGCCGGGCAGGGTGGACTCCGGGATGTACTCCAGCGGCACCGCGGACCGCCGGGACCGCCGTCGCCCCTCGTCCAGCGTGCGCCGGCGGCTGATCGTGAACAGCCAGGCCCGCCAGGCGCGCTCGTCGCCGCGAAAGTCGGTCAGCCCGCGGACGACCTGGACCCAGGTCTCGGCGGCGATGTCCTCGGCGGCATCCGGGGCGATCACCCGCAGGTAGCGCAGCAGGACCGGGTTGCCATCCCGCCACAGCTGCGAGAACGCCGCCTCGCTGCCGTCCTGAGCGGCCATCAGCACCGCCGGGAAGCCTTCGCCGATCACAGCGCTGAGTATCGACAGCGCTACCGGCCGCCCGCAGGCGAATCGGCATTTTGCGGGGTCAACCACACAAGCCCGGCAGTCCCGGCCCAGCCGAACCTGGCCGAGCCGAGCCGAGCCGGCCGGGCTAGGCCTGGCCGGTCTCGAAGCGGCTGATCTTGCCCCCGGTGATGGTGAACGCCCAGCGCGTGCGCATCTGGCCCCACCGCTCGTTGCGGTAGTCGGCGATCAGCGACCGGCCGCCGTCGCTGGCCGAGACGACCTCCAGGTGGCCGGCCGCGGAGAAGATCTCGTGGTCGGCCCAGCTGGCCAGGTCGCGGTCCTGGCCGTCGTCGGACATGGTCGCGTCGGCGGTGAGCGCGGCGAAGAACGCCGTCCGGTCGCCGGCGTTGATGGCCGCGATGAGGTTCTGCACGGCGGGGTCAGTGACCTCGCTCGGGTCCGCCATGGTCAGCCTCCCGTGAAATCTTCGGTTTCAGGGCGCGACCGACGACCAGTCGGCGAAGCCGGTCGGGTCATGCCGGCCGATGCTCGCGTGCTCGAACAGCCCCCAGCCCGTCTCGTCGCCGATCCGGGCCCTGGCCAGGTGATCGATCACCCCGAAGGGTACCCGGCCGGCCACCGCCGGCTCGGTGAGGTCGTAGACGGCCGACCGGCTCCACTCCGGGCCCATCCACCGGCCGTGCGACCAGTCCGGGTCGGCGCCGTACCCCGCGCCGACGTGCAGCGGGACCGAGGTGACGGTCTCCAGGTCCAGGGTCAGCGGGTGCCCCTGCCGGTCGGCGAGGTGCAGCCGGGCCGAGCGGGGATGGCGGGTGCCAGAGGCGTAGCTGATCTCCGCCCGCGGCCAGCCGAGCTGCTCCACCCGGCCATCGGGCCAGACCCGCTTGGCGTCGTTCAGCGTCCGGTAACCGTCCGGGTTCTCCTGCAAGATCACGATGACCGCGTAGCGCTCGAACTGGAGCGGCGCGTACAGCCACCAGAACCCCAGGGGCATCTCGCTGGCGGCCCGGCCGGGCGGCTCGGGCTCGCCCGAGGGCCGGATGCCCCAGGACCGGTCCCTGGCCCCGCCCCACTGGTCGGGGGTCACGGCGAACTCCCGGTCGGCCACCCGCAGCCGCCCGCTCCAGCGGCCCAGCTGGGAGAACCGGGAGGCGTCCAGGATCGGGCGGCCGCCGGACAGCAGCAGGTGCGGCTCCTCCTGCACGGCCGGGAACGCCGCGGTCCACCGCAGGTCGAAGTCGATCTCGCCGTCGGGCGGCGCGCACCGCAGGCTCAGCTCGCGCAGCGGCTCGACGACGTCGATCCGGTAGCCGCCGACCTGCTGCTCCAGGCTCCGCTCGGGCAGCGCCCCGGAGAACTGGACCGTCCACTGCCGGTCGCCCCGGCGGGCCGTGGCGTAGGCGTCGATGACGCCCAGGTTCGGATACACGCCCAGCCCGGTGACCAGGAACACCTCGCCGTCGGGGCCGTGCAGGTTGAGGTAGCAGCGGTCGTAGAAGTTGCGGTCGCTGGTCGCGACCCGGCTCATCGGCAGCGGAGTCTGGTGGACGGGGTACTCATCGAGCGGAATCGGCACTCGCCTCAGTCCCATCGGTAAGTGCCCGCGAGCAGCTTGTCCAGGCTGGCGCGGTGCAGCACGTAGTCATCGGGATCCTCCGGTACCTGGTCCTCGCCGAAGTGGATCATCCGCCGCTTGATCCTGGCCATCACGATCGCGTGCCGCAGCGCGGCGTACACGAGGTAGAAGTCCATGTCCCGCAGCGGGGTGCCGGCCAGCTCGGTGTAGCAGCGCTCCACGTCCGAACGGCGCAGGAAGCCGGGCAGGCCGTCGAGGCCGAAGAACTCCGCGATGTCCTGGAAGAACCGGTGCAGGAACACGAACCAGCCCACGTCCAGCTCACGGGGGCCGAGCGTGGCCATCTCCCAGTCGAGCACGGCGGCGGGCTCGAAGCCCTGGTAGATGATGTTGCCGATGCGGGCGTCGCCCCAGCACAGCACGTCCTGGCCCGGCTCGCGCGGCCAGTGCGCCTCCAGCCAGTCCAGCCCGCGCTCGATGATCGGTATCCGCAGGCCGTCGCGCGCTAACGCCCACTGGTAGTACTCGTGCTGGCTGTCCACGTGGCCGCGCAGCGCGTCGCCGCCGCCAGGCGGCCGCAGCACCGGGAACGCCGCGGCGGGATCGGCGATCGCGTGCAGCCGGGCCAGGATCCCGATGCTGGCCCGCTGGAGCCGGGCGCGCTCCTGCGGCCCGGCCTCGAGCAGCCAGCCGCCGAACACGTAGGGCGGGTTGTCGAGCGGGGTCCGGCCGTCGACCTGGTCCATGACGAAGAACGGGGTGCCGAGCGGGCCGCCGTCGGGTTCGTTCCAGCGCAACCGGGGCACCGGAACGTCGCTGCGCGCGGCCACCTGGCTGATCACCTCGTACTGGGCGGGCAGGTCGTAGCGCGGGAACACCGGCACGGCGCTCGGCTCGGGCGCCAGCCGGGCCACGTAGGCGCCGGGCGGCGCACCTCCCGCGCCGGGGTCACCGGTACCGTCCGACCAGCTCACCTCGAACAGCACTGACGTGCTCGACAGGCCGGCGCTCTCGGGCAGCCGGACCCCGCTCACCGTCGGCTGACCCGGCGCGCCCGGCTGGCTGGCCAGCCAGTCCTGGAGCGCGGCGGCCAGGTCGCCGACGCTGCGCTCGCTGACGGTCATCTTGCGCTTCTCGCCCGGCGGCCGGTCGGCTGGCGACTGGTCGGCCGACGGCTGTTCCGCGGGCGACTGGTCGGCCGACGACGCTGCCACGGCGCCTCCACGGTTTTAACAAGCCACGTAAACGAAAGTGAAACGTGTTCTAGTGGAAGCTAACCAGCGGGAGCGGTTCGGTCAACGGCCCTACTCCAAGCGGCCCTACTCCAACCGGCGCTGTTGCGCCTGGGCGTAGGTCGCCGGGGTCTGGCCGATGGCGGCCCGGAAGTCCCGGGTCAGGTGGGACTGGTCGGCGTAGCCGAGGCTCGCGGCCACCTCGGCCCAGGACACCGGCGCGCCCTCGCGGACCGCCTCGGCCGCCTCCAGCAGCCGGTAACGGCGGATGACCCAGGTCGGGGACACTCCCGCGTACTGCAGGAACATCCGCTGCAGGGTGCGCTGGCCGAGTCCGGCCGCTGAGCACAGGTCGCTGAGCAGGCGGACCTCGCGGTCAGTCTCGGCCAGCCGGGCCACCTCGGCCACCTGCGCGGCGGCCCGGCCCGCTCCGGGTCCACGGCCCGCTCCAGCGCGTCGGCCAGCAGCGCCACCCGCGCGCCCTCGTCCGCCTCGGCGCAGATCCCGGTTACCAGCGCGGCCTCGTCGGTGCCGATGGCCGCCCCGAGCGGGGCCACGCGGCTGGTGAAGTCGGCCGCCGAGCCGTCGATGAACGCGCCCAGGCCGCCGGGCCGGGCCAGCGCGGCCACGGCCCAGCCCTGACCGACGAGCACCCGGCTGGTCCGACCGCGGGAGACGCCGTTCAGCCGGGCCTCGACCGGGCCGGGCTGACGGTCGCCGCGGCGGGCGCTGGGATGGCCGACGCTGAAGTTGGCGCCAGGGTGGGGGAGCAGCTGCTGGCGGTGCACGGTGCCCGGCGGCAGGTCCCAGCGCACCGCCCAGAACCAGTCCACCAGCGGGGCCAGCGCCGGGCCGGCCGGGTACCTGGTCAGCTCGACGCGCTGGCGCAGCAGCCAGGGATCGAGGATCCCCCGGCTGTCCCGCTCCACCGGATCGGGCCCGGACCTGCTCATGTCGTGACCCTAGCGGCTTAGCCTGACGCGAATCTTCAAGCCCGCCGCGTCCCGGGCCCCCTAGCGTGGCCAGCATGACCACGGACAATGACCAAACACGCGGACTGCTCACCGTCGTCCTCACCGACCTGGCCGGCGTCGTCGGCGGGATCGACGAGCGGCAGCTGCATGACCCGACGCCCTGCACCGACTATGACGTGGCCCAGCTCCGCGATCACGTGCTGGGCTGGCTGACCACCTTCGCGGACGGCTTCGCCGACCCGGATGGCCAGGCCCCGCAGGCCAGCACGGACGGCTACCAGGCCCCGGACGACCCCAGGGCCGAAGTCACCGCCGCGGCCGGCCGCATGGACCAGGCGCTGCGCGCGGGCGCGGCCAGCCGGCCACTGCGGCTCGGGGGCAGCGCCATGCCCGGCGACATGGCCCTGGGCATGATCCTCTGGGAGTATCAGGTGCACGGCTGGGACCTGGCCCGGGCCACCGGCCAGCCCTGGTCGCCGCCGGACGCGGCGGCGCGGGAGTCGCTGGGCTTCGCGCCCGGCATGCTGACCGGCGACTACCAGGGCCCGGGCAAGGCGTTCGCGCCGCGGGTCACCGTGCCCGAGACCGCGCCCGCCTTCGACCGGCTGCTCGGCCTGTCTGGCCGGGACCCGGCCTGGCCGGACCGCTGACCCAGCTCCCGTCAACCCCGGAGGATTCATGACGATCATCGCGCGCTTTCAGGTCGACGGTTTCGAGCCCCGGCAGGTTAAGGGGCTCGACGCGGACTGGTTCACGCTGCTGACCTTCAGCAAGACCTTGACGTCCGGCATCACCGGCGAGGCCACCACGCTGTTCATGCATGCGGGCATCGAGGGCTCGCGGTCCTATGCGGCCACCGAGCGGATCACCGGCCGGACCGACGACGGGCGCGAGGGCTCGGTCACCGTCCAGCACGGGGCCCTGGAATCGGACCCGGCCTCGGTCTGGGGCCACATCGTGCCGGGCACCGGCACCGGCGGGTTCGCGGGCTGGTCTGGCCCGGCGCTGATCCGCCACGACGACCAGGGCGCCTACTTCGAGATCACGCTGGCCTGAACCCCGCCGAGGTCAGCCCGGCCATCCGATAAAACCGTTCGGGCCCCGGCGGGGTCCGCACGGTAAAGTGGGTGGCCTGGCCGAGAGGCGCTGCAACGGGCTGTCGCCCGCCACGCTCGGCCGGCACCGGTGATGAGCAAGGGCGCCTCCTGAGAACTCAGGAGGTGCACGGGCAAGATGTCAGCCGCCATCACAGGCCAAGGCCTGCGGGAGCTTCTCGACCAGCGCATCGTGGTGCTCGACGGGGCCTGGGGCACGCTGCTCCAGGACGCCGGGCTGACCGCGGCGGACTACCGCAACGACCGGCTGCGTGATCACCCGCGGGACGTGACCGGCGACCCGGACCTGCTCAACCTGACCCGGCCCGACGTGGTGCGCGAGGCGCACCGGCGCTACCTGGCCGCGGGCGCGGACATCACCACCACGAACACGTTCACCGCGACCAGCATCGGCCAGTCCGACTACGGCCTCCAGGGCCTGGTCCGGGAGATGAACCTGCGCGGCGCGCAGCTGGCCCGGCTGGCCGCGGACGAGGCCGGCGGCCGGTTCGTGGCCGGCTCGATCGGCCCGATGAACGTCACGCTGTCGCTGTCCCCGGACGTGGCCGACCCGGCCTACCGGGCGGTCAGCTACGACGACGTGTACGCGTCCTACGCCGAGCAGGTCCGGGCGCTGGCCGAGGGCGGCGTGGACCTGCTGCTGATCGAGACGATCTTCGACACGCTCAACGCCAAGGCCGCCATCGCCGCCGCCCGCGCCGAGGCGCCGCACCTGCCGCTGTGGATCTCGGTCACCGTGGTGGACCTGAGCGGGCGGACGCTGTCCGGGCAGACCGTGGAGGCGTTCTGGCGCTCGGTGGAGCACGCCGAGCCGCTGGTCGTCGGGGTGAACTGCTCGCTGGGGGCCAGGGAGATCCGCCCGCACGTCGACGAGCTGTCCCGGCTGGCCGGCACCTACACCGCGTGTCACCCCAACGCGGGCCTGCCGAACGCTTTCGGCGGCTACGACCAGCACCCGGACGAGACCGCCCGGCTGGTCGGGGAGTTCGCCGCGGCGGGCACCGTGAACGTCGTCGGCGGCTGCTGCGGGACCACCCCGGACCACATCAGCCGGATCGCGGCCACCGTGGCCGGCCTGGCGCCCCGGCCGGTGCCCGCGCTGGCCGCCCCATCCCGGTTCAGCGGCCTGGAGCCGTTCCAGATCGGCCCCGACACCGGGTTCGTCATGATCGGGGAGCGCACCAACGTCACCGGCTCACGGCGGTTCCGGCGGCTGATCGAGTCGGGCGACCACCAGGGCGCCGTGGCCGTCGCGCTGGAGCAGGTGCGCGGCGGGGCCAACCTGCTCGACGTCAACATGGACGCCGACCTGCTGGACAGCGAGCAGGCCATGACCACGTTCCTGAACCTGATCGCGACCGAGCCGGAGATCGCCCGCATCCCGGTGATGATCGACAGCTCGCGGTGGAGCGTGCTCCGGGCCGGGCTCAAGTGCGTGCAGGGCAAGAGCGTGGTCAACTCGATCAGCCTCAAGGAGGGCGAGGAGTCCTTCCTGGAGCAGGCCCGGCAGATCCGCGAGCACGGCGCCGGGGCGGTGGTGATGGCGTTCGACGAGCAGGGCCAGGCCGACACCGCGGAGCGCAAGGTGGCGATCTGCGGCCGCGCCTACGACCTGCTCGTGCAGCAGGCCGGCTTCGCCCCCGAGGACATCATCTTCGACCCCAACGTGCTGGCCGTGGCCACCGGCATCGCCGAGCACAACGGCTACGCCAAGGCGTTCATCGACGCGCTGCCGCGGCTCAAGCAGCGCTGCCCCGGCGCGCTGACCAGCGGCGGCATCTCCAACCTGTCGTTCGCGTTCCGCGGCAACGACGTGGTCCGCGAGGCCATGCACTCGGCGTTCCTGTTCCACGCCGTGCGGGCCGGGCTGGACATGGGCATCGTCAACGCGGGCCAGCTCGCGGTCTACCAGGACATCCCGGCCGAGCTGCTGGAGCTGGTCGAGGACGTGCTGTTCGACCGGCGGCCCGATGCCACCGACCGGCTGGTGACGTTCGCGGCCACGGTGACCGGGCCGGGCACGACCCGGACCGTGGACCTGTCCTGGCGTGAGGCCCCCGTGGCCCAGCGCCTGGAGCACGCACTGGTGCACGGCATTGCCGACTTCATCGAGGCCGACACGGAGGAGGCCCGCCAGCAGGCGCAGCGGCCCCTGGACGTGATCGAGGGCCCGCTGATGGACGGCATGAAGGTGGTCGGCAATCTGTTTGGGAGCGGGAAGATGTTCCTGCCTCAGGTGGTCAAGAGCGCGCGCGTGATGAAGCGCGCCGTGGCCCACCTGGAGCCCTTCATGGAGGCCGAGAAGGAGCAAGCGCGGCGCGAGGGCCGGCTGGCCGCCACCCGCGGCCAGGGCAAGATCGTGATGGCCACGGTCAAGGGCGACGTGCACGACATCGGCAAGAACATCGTCGGCGTGGTGTTGGGCTGCAACAACTACGAGGTCATCGACCTGGGCGTAATGGTCCCGGCGGCCAAGATCCTGGACACCGCGGTGGCCGAGGGCGCCGACGCGGTCGGGCTGTCCGGGCTGATCACCCCGTCGCTGGATGAGATGGTCAGCGTGGCCAAGGAGATGGAGCGGCGCGGGCTGAAGGTGCCGCTGCTCATCGGCGGGGCGACCACCTCGCGCCAGCACACCGCGGTGCGGGTGGCCCCGGCCTACGCGGGCGACACCGTGCACGTGCTGGACGCCTCCCGGGTGGTCGGCGTGGTCTCCGGCCTGCTCAGCCCCGAGCGGGCCGCGGAGCTGACCGCCAGCAACCGGGCCGAGCAGCAGCGGCTGCGCGAGCAGCACGAGTCTCAGCAGCGCCGCCCGCTGCTGCCCCTGGAGCGGGCCCGCGCGAACCGGGAGCCGGTGCCGTTCGGCGACCTGCCGGTGCCGGCGTTCACCGGGGTCCGCACCCTGCAGCCCGGCCTGGCCCGGCTGCGCGAGCTCATCGACTGGCAGTTCTTCTTTCTGGCCTGGGAGCTGAAGGGCAAGTACCCGGCGATTCTGGCCGAGCCCGCGGCCCGCGAGCTGTTCGACGACGGGAACGCGCTGCTGGACGAGATCATCGCCGCCGGGGACCTGGAGGCGCACGGGGCCTACGGGTTCTGGCCCGCGCACGCGGAGGGCGACGACATCGTGCTCGACGTCTCCGGGGACGCGGCTGGCGGTGCGGCTGGCGGTGCAGTCGGTGGTGTGCTCGGCGGGCCGGTCCGGCTGCCGATGCTGCGCCAGCAGACGACCAAGCCCGAGGGTCGGCACAACCGCTGCCTGGCCGACTACGTGGCCCCGGCCGGGGATCACCTGGGCGGCTTCGCGGTGGCCATTCACGGGGCCGAGGCGCTGGCCGACCGCTACCAGGCCGAGAACGACGACTACCGGTCGATCATGGTCAAGGCGCTGGCCGACCGGCTGGCCGAGGCGTTCGCCGAGCTGGCTCACCTGGAGGCGCGCCGCGACTGGTTCGAGCCCGGCGCCAGCCCGGCCATCGAGGACCTGCACGCCGAGCGCTTCCGCGGCATCCGGCCCGCGTTCGGCTACCCGGCCAGCCCCGACCACAGCGGCAAGCGGGAGCTGTTCGCCCTGCTCGACGCGGGGCAGCTGGGCATGCGGCTGACCGAGTCCTGTGCCATGAGCCCGGCGGCCAGCGTGAGCGGGCTGATCTTCGCCCACCCCGCGGCGCGCTACTTCACCGTCGGCCGTGTCGGCCGGGACCAGGTGCTCGACTACGCCCGGCGGCGCGGCATGGGCCGGGCCGAGACCGAGCGGTGGCTGCGCCCCAACCTGGCCTACGACCCGGAGTGAGCCGGGCGGCCGCCGGTTGACACCGCGCCGGTTGACAAGCGGCGCGCGCTGCGGCCACGCTTCCGCTCAGGCCCTTGCGGCCGTTCTCCGGACAGATGTCCGCCGCTGAGTTCCGACCACCTCATTGTGGAGGTCTGACATGACGACTGCCGCTGACCTGACGCCGGGGCGTCCGCTGGTGTTCCGTAATGCGACGGTGCTGACGATGGATGACGCGCACCGGGTCCTGCAGGGGGCTGATGTGCTGGTGTCCGGGGACCGGGTCGCGGCGGTGGGCCCGGGCCTGGCGGTGCCCGAGGGCACGGCGGAGGTCGACGCGGCGGGCGGGATCCTGATGCCGGGGATGGTCGACACGCACCGGCACATGTGGCAGACGGCGATGCGGGGGTATGGCGCGGACTGGACGCTGACCCAGTATTTCGTCTGGTACTACCTGCAGTGGGGGAAGGTGTTCCGGCCGGAGGACATCTACGCGGGGAACCTGCTCGCCGCGCTGGAGGCGGTCGACGCGGGGGTGACCACGACGGTGGACTGGTCGCATGGCCTGCAGACGGTGGCGCACGCGGACGCGGCCGTGGACGCGCTGGGGCAGGTGCCGGCCCGGTTCGTGCTGGCGTACGGGAATATCCAGGCCGGGCCGTGGGAGTGGTCGGCGTCGCCGGAGTTCCGCGAGTTCGTGGCCCGCCGGTTCGGCAGCGGTGATTTCTCGGGGCGGGACAGCCTGCTGGGGTTCCAGATGGCGTTCGACGTGACCGGGGATCCGGGGTTCCCGGAGCGGGCGGCGTTTGAGGTGGCCCGGGAGCTGGGCGCGCCGGTGACCACGCATGCGGGGGTGTGGGGCGCGACTAATGATGACGGGATCCGGCTGATGCACGAGAACGGGTTCATGACCCCGTCCACCATCTACGTGCACGCGGCGACGCTGACCCGTGATTCCTATCACCGGATCGCCGCGACCGGCGGGTCGGCGTCGGTGTCGACCGAGAGCGAGCAGTCCGCGGGGCAGGGGTATCCGCCGACGTGGCGGCTGCGGGAGCACGGGATCCCGGTGTCGCTGTCGATGGACACCAGCGTGTGGTGGTCGGGTGACTTGTTCTCGGCGATGCGCACCACGCTGGGCGCCGACCGGTCCCGCGAGCACCTGGAGGCCCACGCTAAGCAGGAGACGGTCACCCACGCGCACCTGCGGGCGGAGGACGTGGTCGGCTGGGCGACGCGGGGCGGCGCGGCGGCGCTGGGCCTGGACTCGGCCACCGGCAGCATCCAGCCGGGCAGGAAAGCCGACCTGGTCCTCATCAAGAACGATGATTCGCCGGTGATGTTCCCGGTGCTCAACCCCTACGGGCACGTGGCGTTCCAGGCCCAGCGCGGCGACGTGCACACCGTGGTGGTCAACGGCCGGGTGGTGAAGTACCAGAACCGGCTCGTCGACACCGCCGGCCTGGGCCGGGCCCGGCAGCTCATCGAGCAGACGGTGGAGTACCTGAGGGCCAGCTCGGCCCGCAGGCGTGGACCGAGGGCATGCACCCCGACGTCCCCGCGACCACGGTCCTGGACAACCCCTACACCTACACCACCTGGGATGCGGGCTCGGCGCAGTGGAAGGGCGGCGGCAAGACCGACGAGCAGGCCTAGCTCTCGCTGGCCGTCTCCTCGATGGCCGAACCGAAGCGGATGACGTTCCCGTCCGGGTCGGTGTGTGAGCCCTCGCGCATCTCGTAGCCGGTGGTGATCACGTGGTGCGTGACGCCGCCGATGCCCGGCCGGCTCCACTCCGCGTACAGGGCGTCCGCGTCAACGACGTAGAGGTAAGCCGACCCGTGATGGTGATGCCCGTGCGCATCCCCGCCATCATGACCATGGCTGAGTTCCAGGTGCAGCCCGACGCCGTCCCGGTTGGCGAACCCGTACTCGTCGCCCTCCTCGTGGGCCAGGGTCCTGAAGCCCAGGGACGCATAGTGGGCCAGCGCCGCCGCCAGGTCGCGGACCTCGAAGATCGGGCAGAAGCGGCGCAGCTGCCGGGCCGGCCGGCCACGGCCGGCGCCGCTGGTCTGCCCGGCGGTCTTGATCTGGGCCAGGGCCAGCAGCGCCGACCGCATGGCCTCGACCTGCTCGGGCGGTATCCGCTCGCCGAGCTGCCGGTCGACCGCCTCCACCCCGCGCCGCACCGCCGCCACCGCGGCCTGGCCGCGGTCGGTCAGCTCCAGGCTGATCCGGCGGCGATCACCGGGATCGAGATTGCGGACCACGTAGCCGCGGGTGGCCAGGATGTCGATGAGCTGGCTGACCGCCTGCTTGGTCACCCCCAGGTCGCCGGGCAGGTCCGTGCGCGGGGCGTCGGCGGTATCGGCGATCCCGGACAGGATGAACGCGCCGTTCCTGGGCAGGTCGTCGAGCCCGGCCTCGTGCAGCTGAGCCCGGATAGAGCAGGCATACGCGCCCCGCGCCGCGCGCATCAGCGTCGGCGTGGAGTAGTAGGTCTCGGCGCTGGTGGCGGGGTCGCGCTCATCGTCCATGCGGGCCAGGCTAGGGACGCCGATCCAGATAGTCAAGTTCCTTGACTGACGCAAAACCCGTGGACAGCGTGGCGGGACAGTGGGGTACGTTCCGGCCCATGGAGGACCCAGACGACCCGGACGGTTACTTCGGGGAAAGCGTCGCCGCGACCTACGACGACCCGGATCACGAGATGTTCCAGGCCGCCGCCATCGATCCGGCCGTGGACGTGCTCGCCGAGCTGGCCGGCCAAGGCCGCGCCCTGGAGCTGGCCATCGGCACCGGGCGCATCGCCCTCCCGCTGGCCCGGCGCGGCGTGCCGGTGCACGGCATCGACATGTCCAGGGCCATGGTGGCCCGGCTGCGGGCCAAGCCCGGCGGCGCCGGCCTCCCCGTGACGTTCGGCGACTTCGCCACGACCAGGGTCGAGGGCTCGTTCTCGGTCGCCTACCTGGTCTTCAATACGATCATGAACCTGACTACCCAGGACGCCCAGGTCGACTGCTTCCGCAACGCCGCCGCCCACCTGGCCCCCGGCGGCTGCTTCGTCATCGAGGTGGCGTGCCGACCTGCGCCTGCTCCCGCCCGGCCAGGACGTCGTGCCGTTCCACGTGAGCCCCACGCGGTGGGCCTTCGACCGGTACGACGTCGCCACCCAGGCCATGAGCTCGAACTACATCGAGGTCACCGAGGGCCGCGGCTCGTACCGGCTCCATCCCGTTCCGGTACGTCTGGCCGGCCGAGCTGGACCTGATGGCCCAGCTGGCCGGGATGCGGCTGCGCGACCGCTGGGCCGACTGGGCCCGGCTGCCCTTCACCAGCGAGAGCCGCTCGCACGTCTCGGTCTGGGAGAAGCCCGCGTCATGACCCAAGACATGGCCCAAGACATGACCAACGGCGAGCTGTGGCCCGGCGGCGCCGCGTGGATCGACGGAGAATACTGCCCCGTCGAGGACGCCAAGCTCTCCGTGCTGGACCTGGGCGTCACCCGCTCCGACTGCACCTACGACGTGGTCCACGTGTGGCGCGGGCGCTTCTACCGGCTCGACGCCCACCTGGACCGGTTCAGCGCCAGCATGACCCGGCTGCGCCTCGATCCCGGCCAGGACCGCGGCCAGATCGAGGACATCCTGCACGGCTGCGTCGCCCGCACCGGCCTGCGCGAGGCGTACGTGTCCATGACCTGCACCCGGGCCGGTGACCCCCGGCAGCCGGGACATCCGGACCGCCCGGTCCACCTTCTACTGCTACGCCGTGCCCTTCGTGTGGATCAGCTCGCCGGACCAGCAGGCGGCCGGCGCCAGCCTGTGGATCAGCCCGGTGACCCGCATCCCGCCGCAGAGCGTGGACCCGACGGTGAAGAACTACCACTGGCTGGACATGGAGCTGGCCCTGCTCGACGCCTACGACCACGGGGCCCAGCTGGTCGTGCTGCGCGATGCCTCCGGCGCGGTGACCGAGGGCCCGGGGTTCAACGTGTTCGCCTACACCGGCGGGCGCTGGCTGACCCCGGTCGGCGGCACCCTCCAGGGCATCACCCGGCAATCGGTGATCGAGCTGGCCGCCGAGGAAAACCATCATCTGGAACAAGGGTCGCTCAGCGCCGAGGACCTACGCCGGGCGGATGAGGTCCTGGTCAGCTCGACGGCGGGCGGCATCATGCCGGTCACCCAGGTCGACGGCCGCCCGGTCGGGACCGGGACACCGGGCCCCCGCACGCTGCGGCTCAGGGACCGCTACTGGGCCCGCCACGAGGACCCGCGCTACTCGGCCCCGGTCCTATATGACCGCTGATCGCCCATCTCGGGTGATCGCCTGGCGTATCGGACGGTAGTCTCCTGGTGAATACTGGCCGCAGGCAGGAGGCCGCGGATGGCCCACGAGGCGGGCATGTCGGCGAGTGACGACCCCACGCAGCCCAGCGCGGCCCGCATCTACGACTACCTGCTCGGCGGCAAGGACAACTACGCCGTGGACCGGGCCGCCGCCGACCGGGTCCTGGCCGTGGCCCCCGACCAGCGCAACCTGGCCCGGGCCAACCGGGCGTTCGCCATCCGCGCGCTGCGGGTGCTGGCCGACAGCGGCATTGGGCAGTTCATCGACCTGGGCACTGGGTTCCCGACCTCGCCGAGCGTGCATGAGGTGGCCCGGCTGGCCAACCCGGCCGCCGCGGTGGTCTACGTGGACTACGACCCCATCGTGCACGCCCACAACACGGCCCTGCTGGCGGGTGACGACCGGCTGGCTACCATCCGGGCCGACATCCGCCAGCCGCAGCCGATCCTGGATCACCCCGAGGTCAGCCGGCTGATCGACTTCAGCCTGCCGGTGGGTGTCCTGTGCGTCTCGGTGCTGCACCTGGTCTCGGACGAGGAGGACCCGGCCGGGATCGTGGCCCAGTACGCGGACCGGATGGCGCCGGGCAGCTGCCTGGTGCTCTCCCAGTTCGCCGCCGAGAGCGACGAGGCCGCCATGACCGAGCTGCGCGCCGTGGCCAAGGGCACGCCCGTGGAGACCTACTTCCGGCCCCGGCCGCAGATCCAGGGCTTCTTCGACGGCTTTGAGCTGCTGGAGCCCGGCCTGACCAGCGTCCAGGAATGGCGGCACAACTCGGCCGTGGCCCCCACCCGCCTGAAGATCACCGCCGGAGTGGGCCGCAAGCCTTAACGGCCGGCGTCAGTCCCACCTGGTCCCGGCCGGCACCCGCAGGGTCGTGTTGATGCGGTTGAAGAAGTTACTCATCGCCACCATCAGCACCAGGGCGCTGAGCTGCCGCTCGTCGTAGTGCCGGGCGGCCTCGGCCCAGATCTCGTCGGTGACCGCGCCGGGCCGGTCGGCCAGCCGGGTCGCGGCCTCGGTGAGGGCCAGCGCGGCCCGCTCGGCGTCATCGAAGAGCGGGTTCTCGTACCACGCGGCGACGGCGAGCAGCTTCTCGTTACTAGGCCGGACTTGCCCGCGTTCGCGGCGCCGGCCGTCGACGCAGGGGCTGCACCCGTTGACCTGGCTCGCGCGCCCGCATGTTTTTAACACAGGTGCACCAGCTCCATCGTCTGACGCGGCACGCCGCCGGCGTACGCCGCCTTGAGCAGGTGCTGGACGCCCGTGCTGACGTCGGGCTCGGCGGCCATGTTCTGGATTCGTGCTGTCATCTCTCCTCCATAGAGCAGATGGTGGATCAGTGGACGGCACTACGACGTCCGGCCGCGGCGGGAGGTAACGCCGGCCCTGGCGTGTTACCTCCCCAGCGCGCCAGGCGTCCTGGTAGTGACGCCGCCGTTGTCGCCGAGGAGGATCGTGACCGGAGAACAGCTCGCCGCCGAGTTCGAGGGCCATCGTCCCTATCTGCGGGCCATCGCCTTCCGCGTGCTCGGCTCGCACGCGGACGCGGATGACGCCGTGCAGGAGGCCTGGCTCCGCCTGGCCCGGACCGGCGCGGGGACATCGAGGACCTGCGCGGCTGGCTCACCACCGTCACCGGCCGGATCTGCCTGGATGCGCTGCGCAGGCGCGGAGTGCGGGGCGAGCAGCCGCTCGAGCTCGCCGTCGGCATGCTCCCGGCGGAGGCCGCCACCGACCCCGGGATCGGTCCCGAGGAGGAGGCCCTGCTCGCGGACTCCGTCGGCCTCGCGCTCTACGTCGTCATGGACGCCCTCACCCCCGTCGAGCGGGTGTCATTCGTCCTCCATGACGTCTTCGAGATCCCGTTCGACGCCATCGGCGCGATCCTCGGCCGGAGCACCGCGGCCGCGAAGATGCTGGCCAGCCGGGCCCGCGGACGGATCCGCCTGGGCCCGCCCGCGACGGCCGCGGACGCGGCGGCCCTTGAGGTCGTCGACGCGTTCTTCGCCGCGGTCGGCCGCGGCGACCTCGCCGGGCTGCTGGCCGTTCTCGCTCCCGAGGTGGAGTTCCGGGCCCGGGCCCCTGGGGCACCGTCACCCTGCGCGGCGCGGACCAGGTGGCGGGCCAGGCGCGGATGGCCCAGGGCCCGCGCGCGGGCGTCCGGGCCCATCCGGCGCTCGTCGATGGTGTCCCTGGCGTCCTGGTCACGATGGACGGGCGGCCGGTCACGGTCATGGCCTTCACGGTCACCGGCGGCACCATCACGGCGATCCGCCTGCTGACCGACCCGCACCGGCTGGCCCAGGTCGTCCCCTCGTGGGTCGCGTGACGACAGCTGCCGTTGATCAGGCCGCGAGGCCGCCGAGCCAGTTCTGCCACGCCTCGGTCTCGGTCGACGGGTCGCGGTCGTCGAAGTAGTGCGCGGTCGCGAAGACCATGTCGTTGTAGCCGTGGATCAGCATGTACATCGCGTCGCCGGTACGCATGCCCACGAAGCTCGGCGAGCCGGTGAACTCCACGGTGCCGTCGACCGGCTCGATCCCGGGCACACTGAGCCGCGCCGGCGACCGTCCGCCGCGTCCGCGCCGGCGCCGACCGCTGCCGTCATGGCCGCCCACGAGTCCTTGGTGATCGGCCCCGGCAGGAACAGCGAGTTCTTCGCGGTGCGCGGTGCGAAGTGCTTCAGGTAGACGACGAGCTTCGTCATGTAGGCGTGGTCGCCGACGGACAGGCCGTTGTATTCGGCCTCCCAGTTGTCGCCGAGGAGACCGCTGTGCACCACGTGCACCACCGTCCCGCCGCCGTCCCGCGACTCAATAAGCCACTCGAAGGCCATGAACGTGCCGTCCGGGTTCTGGTCCTCCTGCGTCGCGTAACGGTGACCGGGTTCCCAGGCCGTGATGCTGGCGGTGGACACCTCGCCGAACATGTCGAACGTGCTGGTCTTGCTGGCGCTGTCGATTTCGGTGCGCCCCATGAGCCAGGAGTCGACTCCCGGCCCCGTCGTGATCGCCTGCCACACCTCGTCCGGCGTGGCGTCGACGGTGAACTCTTCGCGTACCTCGAATGGATGCGTCATGACTGCTGCTGCTCCTCTGCTGGCGGGTCGGCGTCTTCGGTGATGCTCGGGTGCACCGCGACGATGAGGCGATGCGGCCGACCAGTTTCGACGTGATATTTGCTGATAATCCTGGTGATCGCGTCCGTGAGCTCGCCCGCGAACGCGGCGCGATCAGCCGGCCTGGCGAACCGGACTTCGGCATCGAGCGCGAACGTGGCGAGCGGCTTGTTGGCCCGCGCCGCCCCGTTGATGAGCGCGCCCGTCTCCCGGACGAGCCGCGCGGCCAGCGCGAGCAGCCAGCGCGCGGACAGTCGATCGGGCGACCGGGCCGGATCGGGCGCGACCGCGGCGAGCGCGGCCGGCGAGATCACGTAGGCCGCGGCGGAAGCCCGCACGACCCGCTCGGTCATGTTGCCCTTGCGGCGCTCCTCGACCAGCTCCACCAGACCGTGCTGCTCAAGGGTCTTGACGTGGTAGTTGACCTTCTGCCGGGCCAGCCCGAGGCGCGCCGCGAGCGTGGTCGCGGTGTGCGGCTCGGCCAGCTCCGCGAGCAACCGGGCCCGGATCGGATCGAGCGAGACCTCCGCGGCTGCGGCATCCTCGATCACTGCGACCTCTTGCATGCCACAACCGTGTCACCGACAATTATTATTGTCAAGACTGTTGGAACTGTCTGAAAGAGTTTTCTTTTCCGTCGTCGTCGTGGTCGCGCGCTGTAGGTCCCGCGCGAACACCGGCCAACGCGCTAGCCAAGGCCAGCAATGCATGCACGGTCCGGGAGAAGCCGGGCAGCCGCGACCCAGACCAACGCACCCGCACGCACGGCCCCACGCAAAAGCGGCCCGCGACACCCGAGGCAGCGCCGGGAGCGGCCTGGCGCTAGCCCGCCGTGAGCAGTCCCTCCAGCACGGCCGGGTCCGCGCCCGCGATATCAACGATCTTGGTTCGGCTGGCCGTCCCGGCCACCAGCGTGACCGCGTGCGGCCGGACCCCGAACGCCGCGGCCAGCGCGCTCAGCGCCGCCGCCGTGGCCCGGCCGTCCACGGCGCGCTCGTGCACCCGGACCACCAGCGCGCCGTCATGCTCGCCGCCCACGCTGGCCCGAGCGGAGCCGGGCCGGACCCGGACGGTGATCCGCACCGCCTCAGTGGGCCCGCGACCGGACCCCGTGCTCGCCGGACCTGACCGGGTGTTCGCCGGACCGGACCCCGAGCTCGCCGGATCGCACGTTGTGCTCCCCGGACCGCGCGCCGTGCTCGCCGGTGTGTACGCGCTGCTCGCCGGTGTGTACGCGCTGCTCCCCGGTGCGGGAGCCGCGGTGCCCCCGGCCATGATCCGGCCGGCCGGTGCCGTCGCGGTCGCCCGTGGCCTCCGCCGCCTCGGCCACCTGAGCCACCTGGACCTCCGTGCCCGGCACCGTCAGCGGCGGGCCCTTGATGGCCGGCATGAACGAGGTCAGCGCCGCGCTGGCCTCCGCCGCCACCTCGCGCCGCTCGTGCTGCTGCTGCGCTCGGCGGGCGGCGGCATCCAGCCGATCGCTCATGCGGCGCAGCCGCAGCCCTCTGCGCCGCGCCTTCAGGAAGCGTTCCGCCACGTAGAGCACGAGCACCGCACCGACAAGGCCAATCAACAGCAGGGCCGCCATGAAACCGCCATTACCCGAGGGGAGTTACCGACCTCTCCAAGGTATGCGAGATCCGGCTCCCCACCGGGCCGCCGGCGCTCGGGCGCGGCCAGCTATACGGCGTTTTTACCTGGCGCCGCCGGCCTAGCTCCGGCGCTTCTTGCGGCCCCTGGCGCGCGGGTGCTCGACGACCGCGTCCGGGCCAGGGAACACCAGCCCCGTGTGCCCATCGTCGAAGCGCACCAGGTACGGCGGCTCCCCGCCGGCCCCGTGGACCTCGACGATCTCGCCCATGTGCTCGGCCTGGCCCACCGTGTTGCCGTGAACGTGCAGTCGATCCCCGACGGTTGCCTGCATGTGTCACCTCCTCGCCCGGCCGGAAGACATCCTCACCGTACCCACGCAGCCACCCTCAGCAACCAGCCAGAAACGCGGATGCCCCCGGGGGCGCCAGTCGCCCAGCGTGTTACAGCAGGGCCAGCTCGCCGGTCACCGCATCGATCCGGCTCGCCTCGGCCGGGCCGACGGAGCAGCAGGTCGGTGTACCGGGCTCGAGCTGGGTCCGGCCGGCGTCGTGGATCACCTCCGCCGGCAGGCCCACCGCCCGGGCCCGCCGGGCGATGTCGTCCAGCTGATCCGCCGATCCGGCCCGGAGCACCACCTTGGGCTGGCCCTCTCGGAGCCACCCGGCGAAATCGGCGCTGCCCAGGCTGGCCAGCGTGGCCGCCACGGCGGCGTGGGCCGCCTGGGCGGCGATCTTGCCCCGGCCCATGCCCAGGTCGGTCCGGACCACCAGCACCAGCTTCTCGGCCATGACGCACACGCTAGGGCCTGGGCGCCGTTGTCCGGCGGGACAACCGCGGGCGGCCAGCTTTGTGTCGCGGTGACCTCGACACCTGGGCTGGCGCGGTCGATCCTGATGGACAAGGTAGGCGGCCTCGTGCCGCCGGTCGTCCAGGGAGGCAGACGATGGCCAACCTCGCCCAGATCCTGACCGATTCGGCCGGGCCGCACGCCGAGCGTCCCGCGATCCTGGCCGGCGACCGGGTCATCAGCTACGCCGAGCTGGATGACCGGTCCGCCCGGGTGGCCGCGTTCCTGGCCCGCCGGGAGTTCGGGTCCGGTGACCGGGCCGGGCTGATGCTGGCCAACACCCCGGAGTTCTGCGTCCTGTACTACGGCATCCTGCGGGCCGGCGGCGTCGTGGTGCCGATGAACCCGCTGCTCAAGTCACGGGAGGTGGAGTACTACCTGGCTGACTCCGGCGCGCGGCTGCTGCTGGCGGCCAAGTCCTCGCCTGGCGAGCCGGTCCAGGGCGCGCAGGCCGCGGGGGTCCCGTTCATTGCTGCCGACCCGGACGAGCTGGACGCGCTGGTGAGCGAGCACGCCCCGGCGCCGGCGCTGGCCGACCGGGCCGACGACGACACCGCGGTGATCCTGTACACCTCGGGCACCACCGGCCGGCCCAAGGGCGCCGAGCTGACGCACGGCAACCTCCGGTCCAACGTCAAGGTGACCGAGTCGACGCTGCTGCGCCTAGGGCCGTCCGACGTGGTGATGGGCTGCCTGCCGCTGTTCCACTGCTTCGGCCAGACCTGCGGGCTGAACGCGGCCATCGACTGTGGGGCCTCGCTGGCCCTGCTGGCCCGGTTCGACGCGGGGGCGGCGCTGGCCGCGATCGAGGGGCACCGGGTGACCGTGTTCGAGGGCGTGCCCACGATGTTCGCGGCGCTGCTGCACAGCCCGGACCGGGAGCGCTACGACACCAGCTCGCTGCGGGTCTGCGTCAGCGGCGGCGCGGCCCTGCCGGTGGAGCTGCTGCGGGCCTTCGAGGACGCGTTCGGCACCATCATCCTGGAGGGGTACGGGCTGTCCGAGACCTCCCCGGTGGCCTCCTTCAACCACCCCGGCGGGGTGCGCAAGCCGGGCTCGATCGGCACTCCCGTGGCCGGGGTGGAGTTCCGGCTGGTGACCGCCGACGGCACCGAGGTGCCCGAGGGCGAGGTCGGCGAGATCGCGATCCGCGGGCCGAACGTGATGAAGGGCTACTGGGCCCGCCCGGAGGCGACCGCCGAGGCGATCCCGGACGGCTGGCTGCGCACTGGCGACCTGGCCCAGTGCGACGCCGACGGGTTCTACTTCATCGTGGACCGCAAGAAGGATGTGGTCATCCGGGGCGGCTTCAACGTCTACCCGCGGGAGATCGAGGAAGTGCTCTACGAGCACCCGGCCGTGGCCGAGGCGGCGGTGATCGGCATTCCGCACGAGACCCTGGGCGAGGAGATCGGCGCCGCCGCGGCGCTCAAGCCGGGGGCCAGCGCCACCCCGGCCGAGCTGCGGGCCTTCGTGAAGGAGCGGGTGGCGGCCTACAAGTACCCGCGGCACGTCTGGCTGGTCGAGGCGCTGCCCAAGGGCCCGACGGGCAAGATCTTGCGCCGCGAAGTGCACCCGCCGCAGGACCTGGCGCTATGAGCGAGCCGACGCGTCATCAGGCGCCCCGTCGGGGAGCAGATGACAAGAGCGCGGATGGCGCGAGCCAGGACGACCCGGGCGACGTCGCCGGCGCGCTGGACATGCTGCTGGCCGACGCCGCGCTCGGCCCGACGCGGCGGTTCGTGCCGGGCATGGCCATGGCCCGGTTCGCCGCCCAGCTGGCCCGCCAGCCCGCGGTGCTGGCGCTGCGACTGGCCGAGCTGGGCGCCGAGCTGGGCCGGGTCGCGTCGGGCCGCTCCGAGCTGGCCGCCGGCCCGAAGGACCGGCGCTTCGCCGACCCGGCCTGGACCAGCAACCCGGTGCTGCACCGGATCCTGCAGGCCTACCTGGCCGGCGCGGCCGCGCTGGACGGTCTGCAGGCCGACGCCGAGCTGGACTGGGCCGACCAGCAGCGGGTCTCGTTCCTGCTGACCAACCTGGTCGAGGCGCTGGCCCCGAGCAACAACCCGCTGCTGAACCCGGCCGCGCTGAAGGCGCTCATCGACTCCGGCGGCGGCAGCGCGCTGGCCGGCGCCCGGCACCTGGCCGCCGACCTGGCCACGCCGCCGCGGATCCCGGCCATGGTCGAGCCGGACGCCTACGCGGTCGGCGAGGACCTGGCCCTGACCCCGGGCTCGGTGGTGCTGCGCACGCCGGTGTTCGAGCTGATCCAGTACTCCCCGGTGACCGAGCAGGTGCGCCAGCGGCCGCTGCTGATCGTGCCCCCGGTGATCAACAAGTACTACATCACCGACCTGGCGCCGGGCCGCAGCATGGTCGAGTACCTGGTCGGCGCGGGCCAGCAGGTCTTCATGATCTCCTGGCGCAACCCCGACGCCCGGCACCGGCACTGGCGGCTGGACACCTACGGCGCGGCCGTGCTGGATGCGCTGACCGCGGCGCGGGAGATCACCGGGGCGGACGCCGGAATGATCCTGGGCGTGTGCTCGGGCGGGATCCTGGCCACCATGGCGCTGGCCCACCTGGCCGACACCGGCCAGGCCGGGCAGGTGGCCGGGCTGGCGCTGGCGGTGACCGTGCTGGACCAGGCCAGGGCCGGGCTGCCCAGCGCGCTGACCGACCAGCGGACGGCCCAGGCCGCGATCGCCGCCTCGGCCGTGCGCGGTTACCTCGACGGCGCGGCGCTGGCCGAGATCTTCGCCTGGCTCAAGCCCGGCGACCTGATCTGGAACTACTGGGTCAACAACTACCTGCTGGGCCGCAAGCCGCCGCCGTTCGACATCCTGTACTGGAACGCCGACACCACGCGCATGTCGGCCGGGGTGCACAAGGACTTCATCGAGCTGGCCCTGGACAACGCGCTGACCGTGCCGGGCAAGGCCACCATGCTGGGCAGCCCGGTGGACCTGTCGGCCATCGGGACCGACGCCTACGTCGTGGCCGGCGCCGCCGACCACCTGTGCCCGTGGCAGTCCTGCTACCGCACCACCCAGCTGCTCGGCGGCTCGTCTCGGTTCGTGCTGGCCCGCAGCGGGCACATCGCCTCCATGGTCAGCCCCGTCGGCAACGCCAAGGCCGAGTACCGGGTGGCCGCGGACAATCCGCCCGATCCCGAGCAGTGGCGGGACGCGGCGACGACCGAGAAGGGCTCCTGGTGGCCGGACTTCGCCCGCTGGCTGGACGAGCACGGCGGCGCCGCGGTGCCTGCGCCCGCGACGCCCGGCGATGACCAGCACCCATCCGTCGAGCCCGCGCCGGGCAGCTATGTCTTCGATCGCTGACCGCGTGCGGGGGCAGCGCGGGCCGGGCACCCGGACGGTCGTCGTCGCGGGCCGGCCCATCCGGATCGCGGTCCGGCCCGGCACCGGCGCCGGGCCGCCGCTGCTGCTGGCCAACGGCATCGGGGCCAGCCTGGAGACCTTCGACCCGTTCGTGGCCGCGCTCGACCCGGCCATCGAGGTGATCAGGTTCGACGTGCCCGGCGTGGGCGGCTCGCCGCTGCCGGCCCGCCCCTACCGGTTCTCCACTCTGGCCCGGATGCTGGCCGGCCTGCTCGACCAGCTGGGCCACGAGACCGCCGACATCCTGGGCATCTCCTGGGGCGGCGCGCTGGCCCAGCAGTTCGCGCTCACCGCCCGCGGCCGCTGCCGGCGCGTGGTGCTGGTCGCCACCGGGACGGGCATGTTCATGGTGCCGGGCCACCCGCGGGTGATCGCCCGGCTGGCCACCCCGCGCCGGTACACCGACGTCGGCTACACCCGCCAGATCGCCGGCGAGCTGTACGGCGGCACGGCCCGCGACCATACACAGCGCATCGTCGACGTGCTGCACCCGTGGACCCGGGTCGGCCCGGCCCGCGGCTACCTGTACCAGCTCGCCGCCGGCGCGGGCTGGAACTCGCTGCCGTGGCTGCCGCTGGTCCGCCAGCCGACGCTGGTCCTGGCCGGCGACGACGACCCGATCATCCCGCTGATCAACGCCAGGGTGATGGCCGCCTTGATCCCCGGCGCCCGGCTGCACGTGTACCACGGCGGTCACGTGGAGCTGGTGCTGCGCCCCGATCTGCTCGCGCCCCTGATCACCGAGTTCCTGAACGAGCAGAGTCCAAAAGGCAGGAGGTAGCGATGCCCCACGACGCCGACTTCTACCACCTGGAGCTGCTGCTCGACGACGCCGAGCGGGAGCTGCTGCACCGGGTGCGGACCTTCATGGAGAAGGAGGTGGCCCCGGTCATCAACCGGTTCTGGGTCGCCGCCCAGTTCCCGCACGAGCTGGTGCCCGGGCTGCGCGACCTGGGCATCGCCGGACTGCCCTACCGCGGCTACGGGTGCGGGGGCGCGCGCCCGCTGCTGGACGGCCTGATCGCGCTGGAGCTGGCCCGGACCGACCCGTCCATCGCCACGTTCATGGGCGTGCACGGCGGCCTGGCCATGGGCTCGATCTACGTGTGCGGGTCGGAGGAGCAGCGCCAGCGCTGGCTGCCGGTGATGGCGCGGATGGAGAAGATCGGCGCGTTCGGCCTGACCGAGCCCGACGTGGGCTCCGGCGCGGCCCGCGGCCTGACCACCACCGCGCGCCGGGACGGCGACGCCTGGGTACTGCGCGGCCAGAAGAACTGGATCGGCAACGCCACGTTCGCCGACCTCATCGTGATCTGGGCCAAGGACGTCGAGGACGGCCAGGTCAAGGGCTTCGTGGTCGAGAAGGGCGCGCCGGGCCTGACCACCGAGAAGCTCGAGGACAAGATCGCGCTGCGGGTCGTGCAGAACGCCCGGATCACGCTGGACGACGTCCGGGTGCCCGAGTCCGACCGGCTGGCCAACGCGCGCTCGTTCCGGGACACCGCCGAGGTACTACGGCTGACCAGGGCCGGAGTGGCCTGGATGGCGGTGGGCTGCGGCCGCGGCGCCTACGAGCACGCGCTGGCCTACGCCACCCGCCGCGAGCAGTTCGGCCGGCCCGATCGCCGGCTTCCAGCTGGTCCAAGACCTGCTGGTGCGGATGCTGGCCAACATCACCGCCTCGGCCGCGCTCTGCTCGCAGCTGGCCACGCTGCAGGAGGCCGGGCAGGCCAGGGACGAGCACTCCGCGCTGGCCAAGGCGTTCTGCACGGTGCGGATGCGGGAGACGGTCGGCTGGGCGCGCGAACTGATGGGCGGCAACGGCATCCTGCTGGAGTACAACGTGGGCCGGTTCGTGGCCGACGCCGAGGCCATCTACTCCTACGAGGGCACCCGCGAGATGAACACCCTGATCGTGGGCCGCACGATCACCGGGCTGAGCGCCTTCACCTAGGCGCTCTCAGCCAGCCCCTCGCCCTGGCCGGGGCGGGAGGCGCGCAGGCCGCGGTCCAGGAAGCTGATCATCCAGCGGAAGCTCTCGTCCGGGTC
The DNA here is from genome assembly GCA_963730265.1 of uncultured Actinomycetota bacterium. GTDB lineage: Bacteria > Actinomycetota > Actinomycetes > Streptosporangiales > Streptosporangiaceae > DASUBV01. Next base: position 854,068 of record CAVSRG010000006.1, on the reverse strand, counting down.
CTCGGCCCACTGGAAGCCCCGTGAGGCCTGGAGCGCGGCGAACCCGTGGATGGCGCAGCGGATGGTGCGGATGGCGTGGGTCATCTCGTTCTCGCCCATGCCGTAGCCGCGCAGCACGGCGGCGATGGACTCGATGACCCGGGCGCTGGCCGCCAGCAGCGGGTCGTCGGGGCCGGTGAGCTCGGCCCCGACGGTGGCGTTGTAGCGGCCTGGGTGCGCGGTGACGTAGGCCCTGATGGCGGTCAGCAGCGCGGTCAGCGCGTCCAGCCCGGCGGCGCCCTGCAGGGAGTCGCGGATCTGGTCGCCGACCTGGGTCATGGCCAGGGTGGCGACCCGGTGCTGGAGGTCGGCCAGGCCCGCCACGTGCTTGTACAGCGAGGGAGTCCGGACCCCGAGCCGCTCGGCGACCAGGCCCATGGTCAGCTCGGGGTAGCCGATCTCGTCGCTCAGCTCGGCCGCCGCGGCGACCACGTCGTCGCGGGTCAGGCCCGCTCTAGGCACGGGCGTTCTTCTGGAGGAACGGGATCACCAGCGCGGCGACCTGGTCGGGGGTCTGGGCGTGCGGGTAGTGCCCGGCGCCGGGGATCACCGCGAGGGTGCCGAGGCCGGCGGGCAGGGCGGCGACGATGGCCTCGCCCTCGGCCCGCGGGTCGGGGAAGTCGGGGTCCTCGGCGCCCATGATGATCAGCGCCGGGCACTGGACGTTGGGCAGCTGGGCCTGGGCGTCGGCCGGGGTGGACTTGCCGGTCTTCATGAACTCGGCCATCCGGCCCGGCTCGCGGAGCTTGGCCGTGAGCGCGGCCGTGTACTCGGTCCAGTCGGCGGGCTTGGTCGGGTAGGCGACGTTCAGGTAGCTCAGCCACTGGCTCAGGCTGCGGAACAGCTGGGTGCCCATGAGCCGCAGCCCGCCGCGACGGTACCGGCGGACCCGCAGCAGCGCGCCCAGGTCGGTCTTCTGGGTCAGCGTGAACGGGTTGATCTCGACGATGCCAGCCACCAGGCCGGGCTCTTTGGCCGCGGCGATCGTGGCGGCGCCGCCGGACAGGGACTGCCCGACGATGACGGCGGGCCCGCCCAGGTGGCGGATCAGGGCGATCAGGTCGCCGGCCACGTCGGTGCGGGTGATCGAGGGCCACCCCAGGCTGGAGTCGCCGTGCCCGCGCATGTCGACGGTGGCCACTCGGTAGCCGGCCTGGGCCAGCTGCGGGGCCAGGAAGCGGTAAGACTGGCGCAGGTCACCCATGCCGGGCGACAGGACGACCAGCGGTCCGTCGCCGGTCACGTCGTAGCTCGAGCCGGCCGCCCTCGTGGTCCAGGAACTCGGTCATGATGTCCTCCCGCAGATAACTCAGTTGGCTAATGTGATTAGCCTTAAGCTAATCCGATTAGCCATGGTTGTCAAGGCAGCCCAGCTGTCAAGCCGCTCATCCCGCGGGCTGCTGGCGGGCGGCCTCCAGGGCCAGGCACAGCTCGGCCACGTCGCGTGGCGCGGTCAGCGACCGGCCGGTCGCCGCGGTGATCCGCCGCAGTCGGTGCCGCACCGTGTTGGGGTGGCAGAACAGCCGGTCCGCGGCCTGGGTGGCCGACCCGCCGCAGTCCCGCCAGGCCTCCAGGGTGTCCAGCAGGATCGCGCGGTCGGCGGCGGGCAGCCGGTTCAGGCGGCCGAGCACCGCATCGACCACGTGGGTCATGACCTCGGGCGAGCTGGCCGCGGTCACGGCCAGCGGGGCGTGGTCGAACACGGTCACCTGCGCGGTGCCGGGCGGCGCGCCGCCCATCGCGATCCGCGCGAACCGCAGGGCCCGGAGGGTCTGGTCCAGCCGGGAGTACAGCGGGCTGATGCCGACCCGGTGCCGGGCCCGGCCGCTGACCAGCGCGACCAGCCGCTCCAGCGGCCGGGAGCCGCGCAGCACCACGACGCCGACCTGGAGATCGGGGAGCAGCCGCCAGGCGCTGGAGAAGCCTTCGGCACGCAACCTTTGTTCAATATCTTGCATGGCCTGACGACCAAGCTCGGGCACCTCCGCGGCCACGACCACGTACGGGCCGCGCCGGGAGATCCGCAGGATCTCCGCGGTCTCCCACAGCGTCCTGGTCTCGGTGATCCGCCCCTCGAGCAGCGCCTCGACCAGCGCGGACCGCTCCTGCTCGCGGCTGAGGATGCGCTCGGTCATGGCGTCCCGGTACCCGGTGGCCATGGCCTGGGTGAAGCTGTCTTGCAGCAGCCAGACCTCGGACGCGGCCCGGACCAGGGTCGGGCCGTCGGGCACGCCGGAGCGGGCCGCCTCGGCGACGAAGGACTCCCAGATGAACCGGCAGCCGATCCGGTAGGCGTCCATCAGCGCGGGCAGCGGCACGTCCTGCCCGGCCCGGCGGCGGCCGTTGAGCTCGGCGGGCGAGGTGTCACCGGCCGTCGCCGTGCCCAGGGAGCAGAGCACGAACTCCAGGTGCGACTGGCAGCTTTTCAGCAGCTCATCGGGGGACACGGTGGGGAAGTCGCGGTAGAAGCTGACCTCGGCGGTGATCCGCCCGGCCATGGCCTCGGCCAGCTCGGTGATCCGGTCGAGCAGGACCGCGCCGAGCCGGGCCAGCTGCCGGTCGGCGGCCGGGCCGGGGTCAGCGGCCCGCGATTCTTGCGGCCACATGGGCCGATCATAGGCACGTCGCGGGCTCGTCAGCCGTGGGCGACGTGGCTGCCGATCAGGCTGCCGACGGCGTAGGTGACCCCGATGGCCAGCGCGCCCAGGGCCAGCTGGCGCAGCCCGGAGCGCAGCAGCGGGCGGCCGGTCAGGCGGCCGACGACCATCCCGCCGACGACCAGGGCCAGCGCCGTGAGGCCCAGGGTCGCGCCCAGCACCGGCAGGCCGACCAGGTAGGGGAGCAGCGGGAGCAGCGCGCCCAGCGAGAACGCCAGCAGCGAGGCCGAGCCGGCCAGCAGCGGGGAGGGCAGCTCGTTGGGGTCGACGCCCAGTTCCTCGCGGGTGTGCACGCGCAGCGCGGTGCTGGGGTCCTGGGACACGGCGATGGCCATCCGGTCGGCGGTCTCCGGGTCCGCGCCGTAGGAGCGGAAGTAGCCGGCCAGCTCGTCCTGCTCGGCGGCCGGGAACTCGGCGTGCATCCGGCGCTCCAGCTCGACCTCGGCCAGGACCAGCTCGTTCTGGTTGGTCACCGACACGTACTCGCCGGTGCCCATGGAGAACGCCCCGGCCACCAGGGCGGCCACGCCGGTCAGCACGACGGCGTGGTCGGACACGCCGCCCCCGCCCACCCCGGCGATCAGCGAGGCGTTGGTGACCAGCCCGTCGACCGCGCCGAACACGGTCGGCCGCAGCCAGCCGCCGGAGACATCCCGGTGCCCGTGGGACCATCCGGCCTGGAGGGCCGCGGTCCCGGTCGCCTGGGACGGCGGCCCGGTGTCATCGGGCCCTTTGTCATCGGGCCGTGTGTCATCGTCTGCCAGGTGCTCTGCCACGTGCCGAGGCTAGCCCGGGGCGCTCGGCTGGCCGCGGAAATGACCTGGCTGCTCTATGACCTGGCTGCTAGAAGACGTTGAGCACCGAGCGCAGCGGCAGGCGGTCATAGGGCGGCCAGGCGGGTGTCATCGCCGGCCCGGCGCAGGTCGAAGCCGTCGCGGGCATCCGGGCCGCTGACCGGGACCGGGATCAGCCGGGCAGGAAGCCGCCGGCCGGGCGGCGGATCGTAGGACTCGACGCCGCCGTCACGGACCAGCTTGGTCGGAAACCCCTGTGAGAAGTAGCGGTGTTCATGGACCCCGTACGGATCGCGATACCACCCAATTGCCTCGAGTATCACAATCATGAGCGTACGCCCGGAATCGGTCCGCTGAAAGCGCCTCGGACCTGGTCAGCCGTGTCGGGGGAGAATCTGGTCCAGGCTGGCCGGGCTGTGGCCCAGGAACGCCACGACGGTGGCCACCGCGGCGGCCACAATGACGCACACGGTCACCACCAGCAACCGCGCGGACGCCTGCTCCGGCCGCTTCTGCCGCACCGCCAGGCGGCCGATGGACCACACCAGCGGAGCGCCGATCAGCACGAGCAGGCCATCCAGCACGTCCTTGCGCACCACCACGGCGCCGACGGCAGCAAACGCGATCGCCGTCCTGGCCCAGGCCAGCCGGGTCCGCTCCCTGGCCAGGCCGGGGTCGAGGTCCTCGGGGTCGTCATCAGGCACGGCCGGCCTACCGTACGGCCGAGACGAGCAGGATGATCGCGGACAGCGCGGCGATGCCGCCGATGGTGCCGGCCAGCACCCGCGGCAGTATCGACCGCGGCAGCGGCCGACCGTGGCGCAGGGCTATCTGGTTACGGCGCCACTCGGCGTAGGCGGTTCCGGCGATGGTCGCGCCGAGCACGATCAGCGGGACGCCGAGCACGTGGCGGCCCCACGGGACGCCGGGGAACGGCGGCAGCAGCTGGACGATGCCCAGCCCGGCCACCACCAGGGCCAGCGCGGTCCGGTTCCAGGCCAGGAAGGTGCGCTCGTTGGCCAGCGTGAACCGGGGGTCCGGCTCGGTCTCGGCCCCCGGTGTGTCAGGACCAGGGTCACCCTGGCTGTCGCGGCTGTTCGTCGCCCCTCCACCGGCACCCGTCGCTGGCCTAGGACACCTATGGTGGCAGGCCGTACAGACCGGAGCCCGCCAGGCCCTGCCGTTACAGTAACAATTTCCCGATTGTTTCCCGGCGTCCGCCAGTCAACGGATTCAGGCCGGCTGGGGGAGGATCCGCCGTACGGCCTCCCGGTCCGGCAGCGGCACCGGCTGGCCGCCGGCCCCGTCGGCCTCTCCGCTGATCGGCGCCCAGAAGTCCGGCTCCGGCGGCGCCTCGACCTCGATGCGGGCGCCGTCGGCCCACGCCGCGTCGAACCCGAGCCGCCACGAGTGCAGCAACGTGCGGCCGTCGGTCACCTTGCCAAACAGCGGGTCGCCCTCGATCGGGTGGCCGATCCAGGCCAGGTGCACGCGGATCTGGTGCCGCCGGCCGGTGACCGGATGGACCGCGAGCAGGGTGTGCTGGCCGTCGCTCCACAGCCGCGCGAACGTGGTCACCGAGGGGTAGGTCCGGACGTGCTGGAACTCTTCCTGGGTGGCCACCGACCAGTAGGAGCGGGATTCGTCGAAGGTGATCGCGGCGCGATTGGCCGCGACCCGGACCCGGCTCTTGCGGCCGACACTGAGCGGGAGCTCGATGGTGCCCCGCTCGGGCAGGCCCGTCGAGCGGGTGACGGCCAGGTAGACCTTCTCGACCGTGCGCCGGTTGAACTGCCGGGTCAGGTCGCCGTGCAGGCTCAGTTCCTTGGCCAGCAGCAGCGCGCCCGAGGTGACCTTGTCGATCCGGTGAGCCGGGTACAGCTTCTCGCCCGCCTCCTGGGCCAGGCGCACCAGGTCGGTCTCGTGCCGCTCGCCCATGACCGCCAGCCCGGCCGGCTTGTTCAGGGCCAGGACGGCCTCATCCTCGTAGATGACCGTATCGGCGCGGATCTGCGCCCACTCCAGCACGCGCCCACGCTATCGGTCCGCCTGGCCACACCCGACCGCGCCCGCGCGGCCGCGAAACCGTGATCACCCGGACTTTTCAGTCACTATCGCTGAAAAGTCCGGGTGATCACGGACCGCGAATGGCGCTACGGCCCCCAGTCGCGGGCGGCCGGGCTAGTCGGTGGCGATCATGACCTCGGTGGCCTTGATCACCACGGTGACCTGGTCGCCCTCCTTGAGGTTCAGGCGCTCGCGGGACGAGTCGGTGATGGCGGCGATGACCGGGCCCGCTTCGACGTTCACCGTGATCTCGGCCATGACGGCGCCCGTCTTGACGTTCTCCACGGTGCCCCTGAGCTGGTTGCGCGCACTGAGTGGCATGGTGCTTGCTCCCTCCGGATGACTGTTACGCCCGGCCGGAAGCGGCTGGGCCCTGGTGTGCAGTCTTCCCGAACGGTTCCCCGCCAGACCCGGCTGACGCGCCGCAGCCGCCGCCCATAGGCCGCCCGCTAGACCGCCCACCTGCCGCGGGGCTGGTCGGCCCGGTAGTCTCAATGTGACTACCACTGATTCACGGGAGGTAGGACGCGATGATCAGCCGGGCAGGCTCGGTCGCGGCAGCCGGGCCGGCGGTGCCAGCGGCGGCCGGGCTGGGGGTGCCCGCGGCGGCCCCGGCCGCGCAGCGGTCCGCGCTGCGCCCGGTCGTCGGCGTGCTGGCCGACGGCACGGCGTTCTACGCGCCCATCGGTGAGGTCGTGGTGGATGGCCCGCTGGTCACCTGTCACCTGTGCGGGCGCTCACTGCGGTCGGTGGCCGCCCACCTGGCCGCGCACGGCTGGACCAAGGAGCAGTACTGCGAGGCGTTCGGGCTGGAGCGCGGCCAGTCGCTGGAGGGGGCGGAGACCCGCAAGCTGCGGGCCGCCGCGCTCAGCGCCCGACTGGTCTTCGACCTGGCCATCCGGGCGGGCAGCGCCGCGGGCCGGGAGCGGGCCCGCCGCGGCGAGCTGACCAGGGATGCGGCCCAGGCCGCCCGCGGCCGCTCGTTCCCGGAACAGCGCCGCAGGAAGGCCGCGCGGGCCTTCGCCCGCGGCCCGGTCGCCGCGGAGCCGGCCGGGCCAGCCGGGAGCGGGCCGACCAGTACCTGGCCGGGATGGCCGTCGATGCGGCTCGCCGGCTGGGGTACCCGGACCTGGCGGCGCTGGTGCTGGCCCGCACCGAGGCCGGGGCCAGCCTGGCCGCGATCAGCCGCGAGGCCGGGCTGCACAAGGATTGGCTGTCCCGCTACCTGGAGCGGCTGGACCCCGGCACGGCTGCGGCCGTCCGGCGCGACGGCGGAGGCCGGCACGACGTGCCCTGGCGCCCGGCGCTCGGCCGTCTCGGGTTCCCCGACGTGGCCAGCTACCTGCGCGACCGGCACGCGGTCGGGCACTGGTCGGTCAACGCCATCGCCGCCGAGGTCGGGGTGTCCTATCACGCCGTGGAGTCCGCCCTGCGCCGGCACGGGCTGACCAGGGTCGCGCACGCGGCCAAGCGGCATGCCGCGGCCGAGCGGGCCGCGCGGGTGGCCGCCGACCTGGGCTGCGCCAGCGTCGCCGAGTACGTAGCGCGGCGTCGCGCGGCCGGCTGGACCTGGGCCGCGATGGCCGCCGAGTCCGGCCAGCCGCAGTCCTGGCTGCGCCGTCACGCGGCGGCGACCGCCGATTCCGCGGGCGCCTGAGCCAGGCACGGCGACGTGGCTGTTGCTCCCACGTCGTACTAGCGACGTGGGAGCAACAACCACGATGCTGGATGAGGCCCGGGCCGACGCGACCTAGCCGCGGCCGATGTACGGCATCTTGGTCGCCATCACGGTCATGAACTCGACGTTGGCGTTAAGCGGCAGGCTGGCCATGTAGACCACCGCGCGGGCCACCACCTCGGCGTCCATCATCGGCTCGGGCCGGGTGCTGCCGTCCGCCTGGAGCGCCCCGGCCGAAATCCACTCGGCCATGTCGGTGGCCGCGTTGCCGATGTCGATCTGGCCGCAGGCGATGTCGTAGGGCCGGCCGTCCAGCGACGTCGACCGGGTCAGGCCGGTGATCGCGTGCTTGGTCGCGGTGTAGGGCGCCGAGCGGGGCCGGGGCACGTGGGCCGAGATGGACCCGTTGTTGATGATCCGGCCGCCGCGCGGGTCCTGCTCCTTCATAACCCGGAACGCCTCCCGGGTGCACAGGAACGGGCCGGTCAGGTTGACCGCCACCACCGACTGCCAGTCCTCGAAGCTCAGGTCCTCGAGCGGCACCTGCGGCGCGCCCCGCCCGGCGTTGTTGAACAGCACGTCCACCCGACCGTAGCGCTCCACCGCGGCGTCGAACAGCGCGCGCACGTCGGCCGGGTCGCTGACGTCGGTGACCATGCTGGACAGCACCAGCCCCTCAGTCCCGGCGTCGGCCACGGTCTGCTCGAGCGGCTCGTGCCGCCGCCCGGCGATGACCACCGAGTAGCCCTCGCGGCCCAGGGCCAGGGCGGCCGACCGGCCGATGCCCGTGCCGCCTCCGGTGACGATCGCGACGTTGCCTGGCATAGCGCGGAAGGTAGCACTCGCCGATGGGCGCGCACCGCGCCGGGGCTGTCGGTGGCCAGGGGGATAGTGGCGCCATGAGCACAGCGGACACGCGGGAGCGCGCCGAGCGGCCCGAGGACCTGGACCGGCTGTTCCTGGCGCGCGCCAACGCCGGTGACGTCGAGGGGGTGGTGGCCCTCTACGAGCCCGACGCGGTGCTGGCCTTCGCGCCCGGCCAGCTGGCCGTCGGCACCGCGGCCATCCGGGCCGTGTATGCCGAGCTGCTGGCCAGCGGGCTGAGGTTCTCCGGTGATACTCGTCCGGCTCTGAAACAAGGGGACATTGCCCTCACCTCCACCACCCGGCCGGGCAACGCCACCGCGGAGATTGCCCGCCGCCAGCCGGACGGCAGCTGGCTGTGGATCGCCGACCAGCCCAGCGTGCTGCCCGCGTAGCCGCCGGCCCGGCAGCATGGCGCGATTGCAGGCAACCTGATGCCAGCACCGGCCAGGTGCGGCCAGGACTAGGTGACCCCACGGAAGCGAAACAGCCAATCCCGAACCTACGCTCGCTGCAAACCCTGTCCCCGGGGAGGGCACCATGACCACCGCGGACTGGCCTGCGGCTGAGGATCAGCCGGGCCTGCCGGGTGCTGGGCCGCGCGAGCAGACGTGGGCGCGTTACCCCGACACCACCGGCTACGTCGAGCGCGACGGGGTGCGCTTGTACTACGAGGTCTACGGCTCTGGCGAGCCGACCATCTTCCTCCTGCCGACGTGGTCGATCATCCACTCACGGCACTGGAAGATGCAGATTCCCTACCTCGCCCGGCACTGTCGCGTTATCACGTTCGACGGTCGCGGAAACGGCCGTTCAGACCGCCCGGCCGACGCGGATGCCTACAGAGAGACAGAGTTCGCCGCCGACGCCCTGGCCGTGCTGAATGCGACCGGGACCCCGCGCGCAACGATCGTGGCCCTGTCCGTCGGAGCGCAGCGCGCTCTCATCCTGGCGGCCGAGCACCCCGACCGCGTGACCGGCGCGGTCTTCATCGGCCCGTCCGTACCGCTCCGACCGCGACCGGCGGGCGACGCGCACGACCTGCTCGACGCGGTGCTGCCCACCGACCGGGGCTGGCCGAGGGACACGTTTTCCGCGTTGGTACAGGACTACAGCGGCTTCCTGGAGTTCTTCTTCTCCCAGATGTTCACCGAGCCGCACTCCACCAAGCCGATCGAAGACTGCGTCGGCTGGGGCCTGGAGACCACGGCCGAGACGCTCATCGCAACCGAAATCGGCAACGGCCTCGATGAGAAGGCCACTCGCGAGCTGTGCGGCCGGATTCGCTGCCCGGTGCTGGTGATCCACGGCACGGCCGATCCCGTTACCGGGCCCGGCCGCGGGACAGCGCTCGCTGAGGCGACCGGCGGCGACCTGGTCCTGCTGGAAGGCTCGGCTCACGGCCCCCACGTGCGCGACCCGGTCAAGGTCAACCTGCTCCTGCGTGACTTCGCCCTCCCGGCGCAGACTGCTTCGCGATGGGTCCGCGGCCAGGCCCGGGCCAGGCGCGTGCTGTACATCTCCTCGCCGATCGGCCTGGGCCACGCTCAGCGGGACGTGGCGATCGCCGGCGAACTGCGCAAACTGCGTCCCGACGTGAAGATCGACTGGCTGGCCCAGCATCCGGTCACCAAGGTGCTGGAAGCCCATGACGAGCGCATCCACCCGGCCAGCGCCTACCTGGCCAGCGAATCCGGCCACGTCGAATCCGAATCGGCCGAGCACGACCTGCACTGCTTCCAGGCCATACGGCGGATGGACGAGATCCTGCTCGCCAACTTCATGGTCTTCCACGACCTCAACCGCGCCGAGGACTACGACTTGTGGATCGGCGACGAATCCTGGGAGCTGGATTACTACCTGCACGAGAACCCGGAACTGAAATCGGCCGCGTACGCCTGGCTCACCGACTTCGTCGGATGGCTGCCGATGCCCGACGGCGGCGACCGCGAAGCGTTTCTCACCGCCGACTACAACGCCGAGATGATCGAGCACATCGACCGCTTCCCGCGGGTCCGCGACCGCGCCATTTTCGTCGGCGACCCCGACGACATCGTCCCGGACACCTTCGGCGCCGGTCTCCCGCCGATCCGCGACTGGACCGAGAGTCACTACGACTTCGCCGGCTACATCACCGGCTTCAACTCGCACCAGCTCGCCGACCGCGAAGCACTCGGCTATCGTGCCGACGAGCGCGTGTGCATCGTCACCGTGGGCGGATCGGGCGTCGGCGGCCACCTGCTGCGGCGGGTAATCGCCGCCTTTCCCGAGGCGAAGTCGCGCGTGCCTGACCTCCGGATGATCGTGGTGGCTGGGCCGCGGATCGATCCGGGCAGCCTGCCGGCCCCGGACGGACTGGAGATCCGCCCGTACGTCCCCGACCTGTACCGTCATCTGGCTGCCTGTGATCTCGCTGTCGTCCAGGGCGGGCTGACAACGGCGATGGAGCTGACCGCGAGCCAGCGGCCGTTCCTGTATTTCCCGCTGCGGCACCACTTCGAGCAGAATCTTCATGTGCGGCACCGGCTGGAGCGCTACCGCGCCGGGCGGTGTATGGACTTCGAGACCGCCAGCCCGGCCGACATCGCCGCGGCGATTGTCAGCGAGATCGGCCGCAAAGTGGACTACCTGCCCGTTGCCACCGATGGCGCCGCCCGGGCGGCGGCCCTGATCGCCGACCTCCTCTAGGCCGGGCGCCCCTCGTCACGCACACGGCCGCCGAAGAAGACCTGAGTTTCGGTCAGCTGCCCGCCGCGCACCGTGCTGAACTCGGTGTTGCGGTACCGCTCGCCATTGGCCAGCTCGTACTCGTACAGGAGGAATACCGCGTCCTGGCCCGCCGGGACCAGCTCGACGATCCGCTGGGAGCGCAGGCGGCCGGCGGTGGGGAAGCAGCGGTCCAGGAACTCGGCCTTGCCGATGTGATCGTCCTGCGGGCTGGTGAACACGTAGTCCTCGGCCAGCAGCACCTCCACGGCGGCGCGGTCAAAGGCCAGGTAGGCCTCGACCGAGGCGCGGACCACGTCGGCCGGGGCGGGCGCGCCGGGCCAGGCGAGGTCCCGGCCGGCCAGGGCCAGCACCTGGTCCAGCAGCGGCGCGTCGTCAGGCAGCGGCCGGGCGGGGCCGAAGGGCACGTCGGGTCCGGCCGGGGCGTCCGGGCTGGCGAACATGGACAGGAAGCCGCGGGCGGCCTCCAGCGCCTCGGGGTCGCCGGCGTAGGGCTGGCCGGTGGCCCGGGCCAGGTCCCAGCCGTGCACGACCAGCTCGTCGGCCGCGCTCAGGCCGACGACGTCGGCCGGGGCCTCACCGCCGGCGATCCGGGTCATCCCGGTCCAGGCCCCGGGCTCGGCCCAGGCCGCGGCCAGCGCGGCCAGGTCGCGCGGGATCCGCTCGCGCCAGCCCGGCTCCAGCCGGCTGGCGTCCCCGGCCGGGGCCCGGTCGGCCCGCCGACCGGAGTCCTTGCGGGCGGCCGCGGTGAAGGCCAGCGCCGTGCCGCCGATGTGCTCGATGAGGTCGCCCAGCGTGTACGCGGGACAGGGGGTGGGCCGGGCCAGCTCGGCGTCGGTGACGCGGGCGACGAGGTCGGCGAGCTGCCCAGCCGCGGGTGCGAGGTCTACGTTGCTCACCTTGCTCATGCTAGGTACGACGACCCGGCTTGCGGGTAGTCATCGCGGCCAGTGAGCCGGGCGCAGCAGCGACGGCGGCAGCCGGGTGGCGGCGTCGCCGCGGGCCGCGTCGAGCTGGGCCTGGGTCAGGAACAGGCTTTCGGCCAGGTCAGCGCCGGACAGGTCGGCGTCGCGGAGGTCGGCGCCGGTCAGGTCGGCCCGTCGCAGGCGGGCCGCGTGCAGGTCGGCGCCGATGAGCACCGTCCCGCGCAGGCTGGCGCCGGTCAGGTCGGCGCCGCGCAGCCGGGCCCCGGCCAGGTCGGCGCCCGCGTGATCCGCGCCCTCGACGCCGGCCCTGGCCAGCTGGCTGGCGCGCCGGAGCAGCGCGCTGGCCTGCTGCCAGGTCCGGCCCAGGTCGAGGCTCAGCAGGGCCGGCGCCTCGAGCCGGGTCAGCGCGCCGACCTCCTGCCGGGCCTGGCCCAGCTCGGCTTGCATGGGTCCCGCCTCCGGCAGTGACTGGGCGGCGGCCAGGTGCCAGAGCAGTTCGTGGAGCTGGCGCATGACCGGGAACACGGCGTGCATCTGGCCCGCGGTAGCCGGGTCGGCCCAGTCCTGGCCGCCGAAGGTCACCTGGCAGACCTGCTGGCCCGCGCCGAGGCAGTCGTAGACGGCGCAGCCCCGGAAGCCCTGGCCGCGCAGGTCGGTGTGGATGCCGCAGCGGTAGTCCGCGCCCAGGTGGCGGCAGGGCTGGCCGGCGGGCTTGTCGATGGCGAAGTCGGCCGAGCGGGAGAAGGCCGGGACGACGCAGCACAGCCCGGCGCACCGCGCGCAGTCAGCCCGCAGCTCAGGCGGCTGGGTCAGCGCGATCGGCTCGCTCGGCGCGCTGGGCTCGCTCATAGGGTGAGGGTATGCCGCCCGACCCGCGCATTGACCTGGCCGACCATCCGGACCGGCGGCGCTGGAACGCCCGGTACGCCGCGCGCGAGGCCACGTTCACCCCACACCCGCTGGCCGTGGCGGCGCTGGCCCTTCTCGTGCATGACCGGGCGCTGCCCGACCGGCCGATGCTGGAGCTGGCCAGCGGTCCGTCCGGCAGCGCACTGCTGGCCGCGGAGCTGGGCCGGCGGGTGACCGCGGTGGACGTGTCCGACGTGGGGCTGGATCAGCTGGCCGCCGAGGCCGGCCGCCGCGGGCTCGGTACGGTGCTCACCGTCGTCCAGGCCGACGTGACGACCTGGCGGCCAGCGCCAGCCTGTTATGGATTGGTGTTGTGCATTGGTTTCTGGGACGAGGCCGCGTTCCGGGCGGCCGTCGCCGCGGTGGCGCCCGGCGGGGTGCTGGCCTGGGAAGGGCTGACGGCGCAGGCCCGCGACCGGCGGCCGGAGCTGCCCGCGGCGTGGTGCCTGGGCCCGGCTGAGCCGGCGGCGCTGCTCCCGGCCAGCTTCGCGGTGCTGGAGCAGGAGGACCTGCCTGGCCACGGCGGCCTGCCGCGACGGAGGATGCTGGCCAGGAACAGCGCCGGGGTCTAGGCGGCGAGCCGGGAGTAGTGGCTGGCGTCGCCCTTGCGCACGACGCTGGTGTCGCCGCCGATGCCGATGGGGACGTCGCCCGCGACCGTCATGCGGTGCAGCAGGCGCGGCTGGTCGTCGTAGTCGGCCACGGCGTAGTGCTGGGTGGCGCGGTTGTCCCAGATCGCGATGTCGCCGTCGCGCCAAGTCCAGCGGACGGTGTTCTCCAGCCTGGTGATCTGCCGCTGGAGCAGCGTGAACAGGTCGTGGAAGTCGGCGCTGCTGAACCCCACGAACGACCGGACGAAGTGGCCGAGCAGCAGCGACGGCTCGCCGGTCTCGGGGTGGATGCGGACGACAGGATGCTCGGTCTCGAACTCCAGGTGCGCGAACTCCTGGCGGTAGGCCTCCTCCTTGACGTCGATGCCGCCGATTTGCGGTCGCTGGGCGGCGTAGTCATAGAGGTTGCTGTGCACCGCGCGAAGGTCGGCGACCAGCGCCTGGAGGCTGGGGTGCAGGCGGCGGTAGGCGTTCACGGTGTTGGCCCACACCGTGGTCCCGCCGTAGGGCGGCAGCGTGATGGCGCGCAGGATGCTGATGGCCGGGACGCGGTCTACGAAGGTCACGTCGGTGTGCCAGCTGTTGGCCTTGCCTCGCTCGGAGTCGATCGGCAGCACGGCCTGGCCGTCGCCCGCGACGGTCGGGTGCGGCTTGGTCAGCGGGCCGAGCAACTCGCCGAAGGCGCGCTGGTCGGCGTCGGTGGCGTGCTGCTGGTCGCGCAGGAACACCACCTTGTGCCGCAGCAGCGCGGCCCGCAGCTCGGCCAGCGCGTCGGGCGCGACGTCGCCGCCGACCCGGATGCCGCCGATGACGGCGCCGATGTTGCCGCCGACCTGGGTCACGTCGATGTGCCGGAAGCCGGCGGGTGCGGCGGCGGGGATGGTCCCGGCGGTACTGAGGGCCGGGTGGTCCTGGACCTGGGTCATGCGAGGGCACCTTTCGAGGTCTGGGCTGTCCCTTCGTTAGCTAACCTCCGTCAGGTCCGCCTGAAAGTCAAGTATTACTACTGACTTAATATGAAATAGGACTGGGCGCTGGGGTCGTGCCCTGGGCGGGCCGCGGGTGGGCCGGGGGCGGCTGGCCGCTGGGGAGTCAGGGGGCCTGGGCGGGGCGGGTAAAGCGGTTGGGTCGCGGGGCGGGTGAGGCTAAGGTCGCGGGGTGATCTCCTCAGCGGTTGCGGCGGTCGAGGCCGCCCTGCGAGCGGCGGGCGTCGAGCCTGAGCTGCGGACCTTCTCCGAGTCGGTGCCCACGGCGGCCGCGGCCGCCGTGGTGCTGGGCTGTGAGGTGGGCGCCATCGCCAACAGCCTGGTCTTCGCCCAGTCGCCGGCCCAGGCACCGGAGCAGGGGTCGGCGGGGCAGGGGGCGGCTGGGCAGGCCGGGACCGGCGAGCCGCCCGTGCCACTGCTGGTCCTGGCCAGCGGCGCGCACCGGGTCGACACAGCTGGCCTGGCCGAGCGACTGGGCACGGGCAAGATCCGTCGGGCCAGCCCCGAGTTCGTCTTCGAGCACACCGGGCAGCAGGTCGGCGGCGTGGCTCCGGTGGGCCACCCCCGGCCGGTGCGGACCGTGGTCGACCCGGACCTGGCCCAGTTCGGCGTGCTCTGGGCCGGGGGCGGCGACAAGTACACGATGTTCGCCACGAACTTCGAGGAGCTGGTCGCGATGACGGCCGGCACGGTGATCCCGGTCGCCTGAAAGACTGGGCCCTGGGGGTTGTACTGGGGTCTGTGTGACGAGAGTTATGTACCGTCGCATCGTTCAAATAATTCTTCTTCCTTCAGGGAAGACTGAAATTCGGCGGATACGGTACTTCGGTGTCTATGTGCGCTGAGCGACGTGTCGCTAACCCACGGAACGGAAACGCCCCGCGGGTCGTAGTCCTGGATGGGCTGCGGCTCCTAGCTGCGACGATGGTGGTGTTCTACCACTACGTCGGGGTGTCCAACGCCGAGATCGGTCATCAGGGTAGAACCGACGCAGCTGCCTGGGGGAAACCCACGTCGAGCGTGTTCCCGGCCACTATGCATTCGATCGCGATGTACGGCTGGACGGGTGTCGAGCTCTTCTTCATGATCAGCGGATTCGTCATCTGCATGAGCGGCTGGGGCCGGAGACCGGCGGACTTCTTTGTCTCGCGGGTCGTCCGGCTGGTCCCCGGCTACTGGGCGGCCATCGCGCTGACCACACTGGTGCTGGTCGCGTTCCCGCGGCTCAGCTCCGGGGTCCGGCCGAGCGTGGTGCTGACCAACCTGACCATGGTCCAGTCCGCCTACGGGGTGCAGAACCTGGTCCCCGCGTTCTGGACCCTGTTCATCGAGCTGACGTTCTACCTGCTGTTCGGCATCGTGGCCATCGGCGGGGTCACCTACCGGCGCATGGTCACGTTCTGCGTGCTGTGGTCGGTGGCCTCCATCGCGGTGGCCGGCTCGCACGACTCCGCGCTGACCACGCTGGTCAACGCGCCGTACTCGGCCTACTTCGTGGCCGGCATCGCCTTCTTCCTCATCCACAAGTTCGGCAGCAACCTGCTGCTCTGGGGGATCGTCGCCTACTCCTGGCTGATCTCCATCAACACCCCGCGCGGGTACGCTCCGTGGCCGCTGGCGGTGGTGCTGACCTCGTTCTTCGTGATCATGGGGCTGGTCGCCACGCACAAGCTGGATCGCATCCGCTGGCGGTGGCTGCCGGTGGCGGGCGCGCTGACCTACCCGCTGTACCTGATCCACCAGGACATCGGCTTCACCACGATCGCCTACCTGCGGGACAAGGTCCCGTCGATCGCGCTGGTGGTGCTGGTCTACGCGGCGATGCTGGGGCTGGCCTGGGGGATTCATCGCGCGGTGGAGCGACCGGTGGCGCCGATCTTGAAGCGGCGGCTGTCGGAGGCGGTCGGTAACGTGATCGCGACTGGCCGGCGGACGCCTGCGCTGGCCGGTGCTTCGGCTGGATCGGGGCCGGCCGGGCCCGGGCAGAACGGGTCCGGGCAGAACGGGTCCGGGCAGTCGGCGTCCAAGCAGCCGGTGTCCAAGCAGCCTGGGTCGATGCAGTCGGGCCTGGCCGGGTCGGCGCTGTCCGGGTCGCGGCTGCTGGGATCGGCCCTGGCCCGAGCTGTGATCGGCCGCGCGGAACCAGTCGAGTCGTCCGGGTCGGCGGAGTCCTCAGCGGCGGAGTCCTCAGAGCCATGGCGATCGCATGATTTGGAGGTGGCCCGCGAGTTCGCGGTGGCGCGGAACGGTACAAACCATCGCAATAACAACGGCCACACACCTGGCGGCCCCGAGTAGCGCGTGGTCGGGTCGGGGGTCGCGAACGCGCGCCGGCCGGGCGTCACGGCGCCGACGGCCCCCCGGGCGAGGCCTGGAGCCCAGGTTCGGAGAGCCCGCGGCTCGGCTACGCCCGGCGTTACCGGGCCGGCCGGGCCGGCCGTGGTGGCGGGCGGGCCGATCTGGGTCGGCGCGCATGGGTCGATCGGTGTGCTAGGCCTGGCCGGCGGGCTGGGCCTGGCTGGACAGGGCCGCGTCGAGCAGCGTCTCGGCGGCGGCGCGAGCCACCAGGGCCGCACCCGGGTCCCTGTCCATCCGGGCCGATAGCGTCGCGCCGTGGTAGAGCAGCGCCAGCTGCTGGGCCAGCCTGCGCGGATCAGGCGCGCCCGCGTCCGCGCTGAGGCCGATGAAGAAGTCGAGCACCCACGCGCGCGCCTCGTCCGTGGCCTCCTCGACCGGGCCGCCCGGCGGTGACTCCGCGCTGGCGTTGACGAACGAGCAGCCGTGGAACCCCGGCGTCAGGTACCAGTCGGCGAGCACGTCGAACACCCCGAGCAGCCGGTGCCGCGGGTCCAGGAAGCGCCGCTCGACCTCCCCGGTCAGGTGCTCGTGCCAGGCCTCGCCCCGGCGCTGCAGGTAGGCCCGGATCAGCTCGTCTTTGCTGCCGAACACGCTGTACAGCGTGGCCTTGGCCACCCCCGCGCGCTCAATCACCTTGTCGATGCCAACGGTGTGGACGCCGCCGGCGTAGAACAGCTCGTTGGCGGCCGTCAGCAACCGCTCGCGGGCTGACTGCCGTTCGGTGGTCGACGTACTCATGGGGTTGACAATACCAGACCGGTCTGTCTAGTGTAAGTCTGTCAGACAGACCAGTCTGTTCTCGACTCGCTTCGAGGAGCGTCATGCCTTCTGCTCAGCCGTCCTGCGCGGAGCGGCCCCAGCCCACGATGGCCATGCGGGCGTCGGTGTCCGCGCTGGAGTCACCCGCCCGACCCGGAGCACAGCCCGCGCTGACGCATCGGAATGTCGCCCGGGGCCGGGCCAGGACCGGCATGTTCGCGGCGGTCAGCGCCGTGCTCGTGCTGTTCATGACTGCGGCCGGTGCGCCGTCCCCGCTGTACGTCGTGTACCAGCGCGCCTGGGGCTTCTCCGCGATGACCCTGACCGTCGTCTTCGCCGTCTACGTGGTCGGCCTGATGGCCGCGCTGCTGGTGCTCGGCGCGCTGTCCGACCACGTCGGCCGGCGCCCCGTCCTGGCCGCCGCCATCACGCTAGAGGCCGCCGCAATGGTGCTGTTCCTGGTGGCCGGCGACGTGTGGGTGCTGCTCCTGGCCCGGATCGTGCAGGGCATCGCCACCGGCGCCGCCATCACCACGCTCGGCGCCACGCTGGTCGACATGAACCCGGCGCACGCGCCCGGCCGGGCCGGCCTGGTCAGCAGCGTGGCCTCGGTCTCCGGCCTCGCGGTTGGCGCGCTCGGCTGCGGGGCGCTGATCCAGTTCGCCCCCGCGCCCATGCGCCTGGTGTTCGTGCTGCTGCTGGCCGGGCTGGTGCTGGCCGCCATCGTGGTGGCCGTGATGCCCGAGACCTCCGCCCGCCGCCCTGGCGCCCGCGCCTCGCTGGCCCCCCGGCTCGGCGTCCCGTCCCGGCTGCGCCGCGACGTCTACGCCCTCGTGCCCATGCTCGTCGCGAGCTGGGCGCTCGGCGGCCTGTACCTGTCGCTCGGCCCGTCCGTGGCGGCCAGCGTCTTCGGGCTCAGCAGCCACCTCATCGAGGGGCTGGTCGTGACGGTGCTGTGCGGGACCGGCGCCATCTCCGCGTTCGCGTTCCGGCACCGGCCCGTCGGTCGGCTGCTATCCATGGCGGCGATCCTGCTCACCGCCGGGACCGTGCTGACCCTCGGCGGCGTCGAGGCGCACAGCATCCTGCTGGCCGCCCTCGGCACCGCCGTCGCCGGCGTCGGCTTCGGGGCCGGGCTCCTGGCCTGCTTCGGGACCCTGGCCCGGCTGGCCGGCCCGGTGAGCGCGGCGAGTTGTTTTCTGTCGCCTACGTGATCGCCTACCTGGCCTTCAGTGTCCCAGCCGTGTTCGCCGGCGTGGCCGCCGTGTCGACCGGCCTGCGGGCCACCACGCTGGTCTACGGCATCGGCGTCGCCGCCCTCAGCCTGGCCGCGCTGGCTGCCCAGCGGCTGACTCAGCAACGTTCGCCTGCTGAGCTGCGTGGCTGACGCTGGCCCGACCTCATCGGCTCAGGGTCGTCGTCGGCGGTCTGGTGCTGCTCTAGCAGCACCAGACCGCCGACGATCATGCTGGCCTGGAATGAGCCGCCCGAGGCGATGGCCGACTGCTCCTGCCCGGTGAGGTTCAGCGAGGCCGCCGCCACGTTCGCCTCCAGGTGCTTCGGCGAGCCCGTGCCGGGAATCGGCAGCATGGCCGACGAATGCTGGAGCATCCAGGCCAGCACCACCTGACGCGGATCCACGCCCAGCCGCTCCGCCGCCACCCGGACCGCCGCCTTGTCGTCGGTCTGCTGGATCGGCGCCCACGGGATGAACGCGATCCCTTCCTGCGAGCACAGGTCCAGCATCGACTCCGAGGACCGGTCGCCCACGTTATAGCGGTTCTGCACCGACACCACCGGCGTCAGCGTCTGGGCCTCCCGAAGCTGCTCCTCCGAGAAGTTCGACACCCCGATGTGCCGGATCTTCCCCTCCGCCTTCATCTCCACCAGCGTCCCGATCGAGTCCGCCAGCGGCACCCGCGCGTCCGGCGCGTGGAACTGGTACAGCGGGATCTGGTCCAGCCGCAGGCGACGCAGGCTGCCCTCGCACGCCTCCCGCAGGTGAGCCGGCCGCCCGTCCTGGTCCCACTTATTGGGGCCCGACCGGGCCAGGCCGCCCTTGGTCGCGATGACCAGGTCGTCCGGGTAGGGGTACAGCTCCTCGGCGATCAAGGTCTCGCTGACCTCCGGACCGTAGGAGTCCGCGGTGTCGATGAAGTTGATGCCCAGTTCGACCGCGCGCCGCAGGGTGGCCCTGGCCTGCTCCCGGTCCGCCGGGTCGCCCCAGATTCCCTGACCGGTGATGCGCATGGCGCCGAACCCAAGCCTGTTGACGGTGAGGTCACCGCCGACGTCGATCGTGCCCGCCGCGGTGGCCGAAGGCTCGCTGCCCATAGAGATCCTCCTTGGTTGTGACTCCCAGCCTTTCAGTCCCGGCGCCCGACCGTGCACCGGGGCATGCCATTAGTCTCCGATCCCCGGCGAGCAAGGCAGCCGTCGAGGCCGCGCCCGGCGCGGCTCTTCCGTCAGCACGTCCAGGATTGACTGCCCCATTAGTCACACTCTCACCAATAAACAGACACGGGCCGCTTTGGCCGTATTACGAGTAATGGCCGCCCGGCGCCGTATCTCAGTGGTGCTCTAGTTCATCGAAAATATACTCGATAATATGATGCGTGCCTGCCACGAAGGCGATATTATGGTCTAAGACCATTCGGATCGAGCGTCCGGGAGGTGATCCGGTGCCAGACCCCATCGACTGCGACGACAGCCTGGCCGGCTGCGACCCGGATCCGCGTGCCGGGCGGGGCGCCGTTCCGGTGCTGGTACGGCCGGATGGGGTGCTGATGCCCGGCGTCGATGAGGAGGCTGCCTGGCCGGCGGGCGGCGGGGATGAGCTGCGCTGGTCGTTCGGCTGTGACCTGGCCGGGGCGCTAGCCGGTGTTGGCCTGCCGTTAGCCGGACCTGGCGGCGGTGACCAGGACCAGATCCTGGCCGACCTGGAAGCCCTGGACCGAGCAGACCGCGACCGCGACGGTGGCGGTGGCGGCGCTGACCGGGCGACCGAGACTGGCACGCCAGGCCCGGCCGCCAACCCCGACGTCGGCCGTCCCGGGCCAGGCGGCGCCCGAGAGGCCAGCGCCGGCGCCGAGACTAACGCCCGGACGGCGGCCCCGTGCTCGGGCGCGGGCGACGCGACGGGCCAGAGCTCCAGTGATCCCGGCAGTGATCCGGGCGTCGGCGGCCCGGCGATGCTCGGGCCGGGGATGCTGGGGCTGGTGGCGGATGCGCTGCCCGCCGGTCCGGGCCTGGCGGCGTGGGTGGCTCAGTGCCCGCCCGCGCAGTTGCCGGACGTGGACCTGCCGGCGGTGGCGGCGGCGCTGCGCCGGGTCACCTCGTGGGCGCAGGCCGCCGAGCTGGCCGTGGTGGCCCAGATCGCCGCCCGGTCCGCCGCCCGCGACCCGCACGCCGGCCTGGGCGACGACGGCCTGCCCGCGGCGGTGACCCGTGACGCCGCCGCGCAGGCCGGCCTGGCCCTGACCCTGTCGCCCGGCGCGGCGTCCTGGTGGACCGACCTGGCCGTCACCCTGGGCTGGCGGCTGCCCGCCACGGCCGCCGCGCTGTCGGCCGGGCAGATCGACCTGGCCCGCGCCCGGATCATCGCCGAGGCCACCGCCGTCCTTTCCGACGACACCGCCCGCGCCGCCGAGGCCCAGGTCCTGCCCGCCGCGGGCGGCCAGACCTACGGCCAGCTCCGCGCCGCGGCCGCCCGCTCGGTCATCCTCGCCGACCCGCAGGGCGCCGAGGAACGCCGCCAGGCCACCGAGCGGCGCGCCCGCGTCGGCCTGTACCCCGGCGACCACCACACCGCCACCTTGACCGGCATGAACCTGCCCGCCGTGCACGCCGCCGCCGCCATGGCCCGCCTCACCGCCCTCGCCCGCGCCATGCAGGCCGCCGGCGCCGGCGGCGGCATCGACCTGCTCCGCTCCCACGCCTACCTCGGCCTCCTGCTCAACACCCTGCCCCTCATCCCGCCCCGCCCCGACGCACCCCCCGACACCCCACCCGAAGGCCCGGACGACCCCGGCCCCGGCGGGCCCGGCCCCGGCGGGCCCTGGCCTGGCGACCCCGGGCCCGGCGGGTCGGACGACAGCGGCCCGGGTGACGGCCAGCTGGACGATGACGGCACGGCCGACCCCGACAGCACCGGGCGGCCCGAGACGACTCCGCGCGGCAGGACCCGCCGCCGCGGCAGCGGCGACCCCGGCACGCCGCCCCGGCCCGGCACCACCCGCACCGGGCGCCGCCGCAGCCCCAACGGCCAGCCTGCTCCAGACGACAGCGCTACCAGGGACCGGCCACCCCCTGGTCAGCCCGGTCCCGGCGGCCCCGACCCAGGCTCTGCCCGGCCGAGCCCGCCTGGCAGCCCGCCCGGCAGCACGGGCACTCCGGCCGGACCGGTCGGCCGCCCGCGCGCCCCGGACCGCCCCGACCGTTCGAGTCGACATCCCGGCGGGCCGTCCCCCGGCGCTCCGGGAGACCCGCCCGACCCTCCCGAGGTGCGCAGTGACCGCCTGCCGCCCGAAGGCTGGCCTGGCGACGATGACGCGCCTGTGGACGATGGGGTCCGCCAGCCGCCCTTGCAGGTCCCCGACGGATACGCCGACGACGGCGGTTACCCCGACTATGACCTTTACGACGAGCCCGCCGACGCCAGCCCCATCCCCGCCTGGCCCAGCCTCCACGCCATCACAACTAGCCCCGGCCTGGCTGCCGCAGCTCCGCCTCCGCCCGGCCAAGCCGACGCCGCCCCTGACCCCGAGGACCCGGGCCGTCCAGCGCGGGGGCTGCTGGAGCTGACCGTGGCCTGGTCCGCGGTGGCCCTGCGTTCCGCCAGCCCTGCCACCCTGAGCCGCATCGGGCCCATCACGGCCGAGCAGGCTCGCCTCCTTGCTGCCGCAGCCGCCGCCACCCCGGCCACCCGCTGGCGCGTCATCCTCACCGACTCCCACGGCCACGCCCTCGCCGTCACCACCATCCCCCGCCACGCCACCCGCCCCGCCGCCCGGAACCCGGCCAGCCCGGCCGGCCTCGCCGGGCCGCCTGGCACCGCGCTGATCGGCCGGGTCACCGTCACCATGCCCATCACCGCCCTCGACGCGCCCCTACCCCCCGGCAGCCACCCCCTCCTGCCCGCCATCATCCGCGCCGCCGCCCGCGCCCTGGCCCGCCTCCAGCACGAGATCAACAGCACCCAACCCGGCACCG
This sequence comes from uncultured Actinomycetota bacterium, assembly GCA_963730265.1. Lineage (GTDB taxonomy): Bacteria > Actinomycetota > Actinomycetes > Streptosporangiales > Streptosporangiaceae > DASUBV01. The sequence continues at coordinate 831,482 of CAVSRG010000006.1, read as the reverse complement.
GTCGGCCCAGCACCGGGCAGCCCGACACCGAGCAGCCCGACACCGGGCAGGACGCCACCGGCGCGGGCGGCTGCGCACATCACAGCGCCACCGCGGCCTACCGGCCCACCGCGGCCATCCGCGACTACGTCACCGCCCGCGACCAGACCTGCCGCTACCCCTGCTGCCGCCAGCCCGCCTGGCACGCCGACCTCGACCACACCCGCCCCTGGCACACAGGCGGCCCGACCTGCCCCTGCAATCTCGGTGCCCTGTGCCGCACCCACCACATCCTCAAGCAACTCCAGGGCTGGACCCTGACCCAGCCCCGCCCCGGCACCTTCCAGTGGACCACCCCCACCGGCCGCATCTACACCACCGAACCCGACATCCACCCCAGTTAACACAGTGGCTTCATGGACAACGGCAGGGCATAAGCGCCGTTCTGGCAACAGGACCGAATTCATGAAACGCACAGGATAGGCCGATACGCTGGCCAGCCAATGGGCCGAGGTTGCGATGCGCTGGCGTTTCCTGCCGCAGCAGTCGCCTTCGCCTTCGCCGCATCCCCTATCGGAGTAAAGTAAACAGATGACCCGTACAATGTACGACTCGGTGGACTGGCAGAAGATACCCGCGAACGCCAAGATGGTCGCCGGATATGTGGACGGCGCCTTTGCGTGGCCAGCGGAGGCATGGGCCAGGTTCCCCAAGGCCGCGCACGTGCGAATCTCAGTCATCCCGCCCGGAGACCCCAAGGATGCCGGCGTACTCGACGTGGAGTCGGGCGCGGCGAGCGTGGACGACGCGCCGGCGTTCATCCGGGACCGCCGCCAGAAGAAGAAGCGCGCGGTCATTTACGTGGAACGGTCGCTGGTGGCCGACATCCGCAAGGCGTGCACCGGCCTGGACTACGGCCTGTGGGTCGCCGACTGGACGGGCAAGCCGCACAAGCTGGCCGACATGAACAAGGTCGTGGCGGTGCAGTGGAGTGGCGGGGTGGACGTGCCGTACGACATCAGCGAAGTGTTCGACCGCACGTGGCACCCGCAAGGGGTGGCTAAGGCCCAGGAGCGGCTGGGGCTCATCCCGGCATCATGATCAGGACGGCGTCATGATCAGGCAGTTGCTGCTGGCCGTGGCGACGAGGCGGTTCGCGCTGTCGTGCACCTCGACGGCGGCCAGGGCCATGTCGCCGGCCGGACCGGACGACTTTGCCGGTCACGGTCAGGGTGCCGCTGTTGAGGGTGACCGGCCGCAGGTAGTTCACGGTGATGTCGACCGAGGTGTAGCCGACGCCGGGCGCGAGGGTGGTGTGCACGGCGCAGCCGGCGGCGGAGTCGGCCAGGGTGCACACGAGGCCGCCGTGCACGACGCCGATGGGGTTGTAGACGGACTCGTCGGGCTCGCACTCGAAAACGGCCAGCCCGTGGTCGACCTCGCGCAGCCGCATGTTCAGGAGCTGGGCGATGGGCGGCGGCGGGACCTCGCCGGCGGCGACGGAACGCATGAACTCCAGGCCGGACAGCCCGGCGGCGCCGCCAGCGGTGATGGCGGGGTCGTACCAGGTAACAGTCTTGGACCGGGCGTCGCCCCAGCCGGGCGGCGCCACGTCGGTGTGCTCGGTGCGCTCGGCAGCCTGAGAATCGGTGGACACTATCGAACCCCTTCGACGGCAGAAGACGCAGCGGACGCAGCGGACGCGGACGACGCAGACGACGCAGAAGACGCGGCGGGGGCGGCGTTCCCGGTGGACCTGGGCGTGGCCCGACTGGTGAGCAGGCCGGCGGCGACGACCGCGGCGCCGGCGAAGAACGCGACGATCAGCTCGAGCGCGTGCCGGTAAGTCACGATGGGGTCGGTGGGCGAGAGGTGCGCGAGGATCGCCACCAGCCCGGCCACGCCGAGCACGGTGCCGACCTGGCGGGCCATGTTGAGCACCCCGCTGCCGGTCCCGAACCGGGACGCCGGCAGTGAGGCGCTTCCGGCCCCGAGCAGCGACGGGATGGTCAGGCCGACGCCGGCGCCGCCGATGAGCTGAGCGGGCAGCAGATGGGTCAGGTAGGCGGGGTGGGCCTGGATCTGACTCAGCCACAGCCACTGCGAGGCGACGTTGACGAGGCAGCCGATGACGGCGACCCGGCCGGGGCCGCCCAGGACGGCGGCCAGTCGCGGGGCGACGAAGCGGGCGAACGGCAGGACCATGAGCGGCCCGGGGCCGATGGCCAGGCCGGCCCGGACGGCGGAGTAGTGCCACTCGCCGGTCAGGAACTCGACGGAGTTGAGCACGAAGGCCCCGAAGCCGGCGTAGTAGAGGATCGAGGCGAGGAAGGTCCCGCTGAAGGTCCGTGACCGGAGCAGCCCCAGTTCGATGACGGGGGAGTGGTGGCGGTGTGAGCGGAACACCATGGCGGCCCCGCAGGCCACGGCGGCGACGAGCAGGCCGATGAACCGGCCGGAGGCCCAGCCCCATTCGGGGGCCTTGACCAGCGCCAGGGCGATGAGGCCGACAGCGGCGGCCAGCAGGGCGGCGCCGATGAGGTCGGGGCGGCCGCGGACGTTCTCGTCGCGGCTCTCGGGAACGACGCGGGCCGCGAGCAGCACGGCGACCAGGCCGACGGGCAGGTTGATCCAGAACACCCAGCGCCAGCTGATCTGCACGAGGCTGCCGCCGATCACGGGGCCGAGGGCGGCGCCGAGGGCGCCGAGGGCGGACCAGGTGCCGATGGCGCGCGGGCGGTCGGCGGCGGGGACGGCGGCGAGCAGCAGGGACAGCGACGCGGGCACCATCAGGCCGGCGCTGGCGGCCTGGATGAGCCGGGCGATGATCAGCTCGGGCACGCCGGGGGCCAGGCCGCAGAGCAGGGAGCCGAAGCTGAAGGTGATGAGCCCGGCGACGAACAGCCGCCGTCGCCCGACTCGGTCGGCCCAGCGCCCGGCGGGCACGAGGATCGCCGCGAACACGATGGTGTAGCCGTTCAGCACCCAGGACAGCGAGCTCAGGCTGGTTCCGTGGTATTCGTGCCCGATGTACGGGAACGCGAGGTTGACGATGAACAGGTCGAGGCTCGACATGAACACGGCCAGGGACAGCACGCCGACGATCCCGGCCACCTGACGGGGCGACAGCGATCGGCCGGCCAGGGCTTGCGGACGGACGTCGGACGACTGGGCATCCGTCGCAGGGGTTGAGTCCACGGCACATCCTCGTACTAGTCGGGCGCTGGGCGAGTCCGGCGCCCGGTGATCCTGATTCGGTGTGAGTCTGGAATCTGGACTCACCCTACTCCGACTTTCGCGTGTGAGTCCAGAAACTGGACTCACCGAGGTAAGCTCGGGGCCATGACGTCGGTCACGCCGGAGCCGCGAGCCTGCTCCATCGCCCGCACGCTCGCGATCGTGGGCGAGAAGTGGGCGCTGCTCGCGGTGCGCGAGGTGTTCCTCGGCAACCGCCGGTTCGACGAGATGATCAGGCGCACGGGCGCGCCGCGGGACACGCTGGCGGCCCGGCTGCGCACGCTGGTCGGGGCGGACATCCTGGAGCGCGTCCAGTACGCCGAGCACCCGGCCCGGTTCGAGTACCGGCTGACGGAGGCGGGCCGCGACCTCTACCCGGTCATCGTCACGCTGATGAACTGGGGCGACCGGCACCTGGACGACGGCACGGGGCCGCCGCTGGTCATCGAGCACAACGGGGATCACCCGCTCGCGCCCCAGCTGGTCTGCCAGGACTGCGGCGAGCCGGTGCACGCGCGCGACACCCGGCCGCGGGCCGCCCACCGCTAATCCGCCGCGCCACCCGTCCGCCCCGCGCCTCAGCCGCGCCGCGGACCGCGCGGCCGGCCACGCCGCAGAAATTCGTGCCTCGGGCCTGTCCATGGCCGTCCCTCGAGATCGTCGTGCTGGCGACCAGCCGGACAAGCGAACTGCGAAAGAGGTGCGGAAGTGAGCGCATGGTCGACGACCAACAAGAGCATCGGCGCCATCACCCTGTTCGTCGAGGACCTGGACCGCGCCAAGGCCTTTTACCAGGATGTCTTCGGCCTGTCGATGGTCTTTACCGACGACAACTCGGCGGTATTCAAGCTCGATAACACGATCATCAATCTGCTCCGCACGACGGAGGCCCATGGGCTTATCGAGCCGGCCACGGTGGCCGGGCCGGAGGCCGGATCGCGCTTCCAGTTCAGCATCTGGGTCGACGATGTCGACGCGGTTTGCGCGGGCCTGGCCGAGTGTGGCGTGACGCTGATCAACGGGCCGGTCAGTCGCCCGTGGGGAATGCGGACGGCCGCATTCGCCGATCCCGGCGGGCACATCTGGGAAATCGCGCAGGAACTGCCCAGGTGAATTACTTCCATTAACAAGGAGGAGCCATGTCGTCAGCCACCATTGCCAGCGACGGAATCAGCGGCCAGGTCGCAAGCGGCGAGTCGGCCGGCCGCGAAAGCAGCACGAGCAGCGCCAGCGCCGAAAAGGCGCTCATGCTGTCCGCCCTGAACAGCCAGCGCAAGCACGTGCTCGGGATCCTGGACGGGCTGTCCGACGAGGCCCTGCGGCGACCGGTGCTGCCCACCGGCTGGAGCTGCCTGGGCCTGGTCCGCCACCTCACGGTCGACGTCGAGCAACTCTGGTTCAGCATCGTCGCCGCGGGCCAGCGGATCGAGCCGGACGCGGTCGGCTGGCAGGTAGGCCCGGACGATTCCGCCCAGGCGGTCCTCGACGCCTACCGCCACGAGGTCCAGCGGGCCAACGCGGTGATCGCGGCCACCCCGATCGACGCCCCGTTGGCGTTCTGGCCCGCGGAGCAGTTCGGCGACTGGCGGCTGCACGACCTGCGCGAGCTGATCATGCACGTGATCACGGAGACGGCGTGCCACGCCGGCCACCTGGACGCGGTCCGCGAGCTGATCGACGGCGAGACCTGGTTCAGGAACTGACCTGGCTCAGGTGACGGCGGAGAGATAGCCGGCGACGAGGGCCGCCCGGGCATCGACGGGGCCGGGCGGCACGTCGATGAGCTCGAAGCCGTGCTCCCGGTAGACGGCCTCGTGCAGCCGCTCGAACACCAGTGACTCTTCGTAGCTGATCCGCCGGGCCGCCGTCGGCTCGATGAACCCGATCGGCCGGACGAAGAACACCATGCGCTGAAATATCTGTTGTTCCCTCAATCTCTTGATCTCCGCGGCCAGGGGTGGCGTGACCGGCTGGCCCAGGTACCGGGCCAGGGCCAGCGTGCACAGCGGGGAACGGTCGTAGATCTGCGGGTCGCCGGCGGCCTCGAGCTGCCGGGTCCGCTGCAGCTCGATGATCCGGTCGGCGAACTCCGGCCTGGTCCAGGGCTCGTCGATGCCGCGAGCCTGCTCGGCCGCGATCACGTCGGTCGCCGCCTCGGGCACGACGGCGTAGCCCCGGTCGCGCAGGGCGGTCAGGATCGACGTCTTGCCGCAGCCGGGTGCCCCGGTCATGATGAATCGCCGCACTTTCTGGCCTTTCGGGGGAATCGATGATGTGCCGCGGGCGAAACCGTCCTGCCGGGCCGCGGCCGGGTGACCGCGCCCGGTAGCTTGGGCCTCATGAGGCTGAAACTCGCTGGACGGCGCTGAGATGCACGCCGTCGGACTGGTCCTGCATCCGCAGCGGGACTCCGAGAGTGCCGTGAACGCGGTCCTGGACTGGGCCGCGCAGCGCAATACCCAGATCCTCGGCATCAACGACGAGATCGTGCGGCTGCACTGTAGCGCGATCGCGGTCACGCCCGAGGAGCTGGGCCGTCGCTCGGACCTGGTGGTCAGCCTGGGCGGCGACGGGACGATGCTGCGGGCCATGCGGCTGGCCGACCGGCAGCGGGCCCCGGTGCTCGGGGTCAACCTGGGCAAGCTGGGCTTCCTGGCCGAGGTGGACGTGCCGGAACTGCCGGGCGCGCTGTCGGCCATCGACGACAAGGACTTCACCATCGAGCCGCGGCTGGCGGTGGACGCGGTCATCGGGGACCAGGTCGTCACGGCCTTCAACGACATCGCCGTGGTCCGGTTCCCCGGCCAGGCCAGCGCTCAGGTGGCGGTCCGGGTGGCCGGTCACCCATTTGTCAGCTACGCGGCGGACGCGGTGGTGGTGGCCACGCCGACGGGCTCGACCGCGTACAGCTTCTCGGCGGGCGGGCCGATCGTCAGCCCAGCGGTGGAGGCGCTGGTGGTGACGCCGGCCGCGCCGCACTCGGCCTACAACCGCGGGCTGGTGCTGTCGGTGACCGACAGCCTGATGCTGGAGATCCTGCCGCCCAGCGGCCGGCTGGCGGTCGAGGTGGACGGCCAGGTCGCGGCGCACGTCGGGCCGGGTGACCTGATCGAGCTTCAGCCCCGGCCGGGGGCGGCGCGGGTGGTCCGCCTGGGCCGGACTACGTTCTATGAGCGCGCCCGGCGCAAGCTGCGCCTGACCGACTCAGCGGAGATCCCGCTCAGCACGCCCGCTATGCCCGGTAGTTCACTAGACGCCCTGGACAGGAGCTGAGATGTCTGACGACGAGGACTACAACCCGGACGACTACGACGAGTTCCAGGACGAGGGAAATCTGGACGCGTCGGACACGCTGGAGGGCAACCCCGGCGACGACCCGCTTGACGCGGGCATCCTCCCGGCGGACAAGTGGTCGGCCGGGATGCGATTCGGGTCCACGGCCGCCGAGGAGGAGCAAGGCGAGTCCCTCGACCAGCTGCTGGCGGAGGAGGAGCCGGACGTCTTCGCCAAGCTGGACAGCGAGGACGAGGACGACGAAAGTGAATCGTCAGGCGACGACGACGAGGACGCCGCGGACGAGGACATCGACGGGCTGCTCCTGGACGACGGCCCGGACCCGCGGTCGGGCCGGCTGGTAGCCGAGGATGAGGGCGCGCACTCGGTCACTGAGGCCGACCTGGTCGCCCACGACGCCGGGATCGACGGCGGTGCCGCGTCGGCCGAGGAAGCCGCGGTGCACACGGTGGACGACGACGACACCGACATCAGGTCCGGCGACTGAACGCTGGCGACTGAACGCTGGCGACTGAACACCAGGGACACCGAACACTCAGGACACTGAAAGCTAATGACATTTCGGCCGCATCAGCCGGTAATTACTCGGCGGAGAGCCCCAGCTTCTCGGGATGCGAGCGACGGTAATGATCGGTGAGAACCTGGCTCGCCTTTCCGGGCTGATGCGCCATAGTCCGCTGGCAAACCTGACAGCGGACGACGGGAAGGTGCGTAACAGTGACGGGGAAGCGACGGGAAGAAGGTGAGTTTTTCATCAAGTCCCAGATGCAGGGCAGCCGGCCACGCCGGCATCGGCTGTCGGAGTTATTAGCTTAACCCGTTTGGCGGCCGCGCGCGACTATCCGCGACGGACGCGCAGACCATCGAATGCCATCGCGCACACCGCGTCGGCCAGGTCATCGCCGTTACCGTCGCGTCCGGTAGTTCCTCGCCCCGGCCGGTACCACTCCGACACCGAGTTGACCATGCCAAACAGCAGTCGCGCGGTAATCGCCGGGTCGATATCAGGCCGGATGTCACCATCGACGGCGGCCTCCTTGACCAGGTCGGCAATGATCTGGTCAAAGTCTCTCCGGCGGCTGAGCGCGTGGCGTTCTGTCGCGGTATTGCCCCGGGCGCGCAGCAGAAGCGTCACATATGGCAGCCGGTCAGCCAGCACCCGCACGCTGCCCCGGACCAGGAACTCGAGTCGGTCGATGGCGGGCTCGGGAATCTTCTGGGCCTGGTCGGCCACCGAGAACAGCCCGTCCAGGGCCCGGTCCAGGGCCAGGGTGAGCAGGTCTTCCTTGCTGTCCACGTGATGGTAGATGGACGACTTGGCGATGCCGAGGCGCTGGGACAGGTCCTCCATGCTGGTGCCGTCGTAGCCCCGCTCGTTGAACACCGCCACGGCCACGGCCAGCAGCGACTCACGGTCATAGCCGGGCCGCCCGCGCCGCCGGCCGCCCGCGCTGGCCGCCTTGCCAGGTACCATCGGAGCAGGTTAGCATACCGAACGATCGGTTTGTAAATGCTCTCGCTGGAGGTCCCGTGCCGGGAATCAATGGCGACACCGAGCCGCTGGAACGTCACTTCGACGAGACCGTGGCCCACGACCGCCGGATCGAGCCGCGCGACTGGATGCCGGACGGCTACCGCAAGACGATGATCAGGCAGATCGCGCAGCACGCGCACTCGGAGATCATCGGCATGCAGCCAGAAGGCGGCTGGGTGACCCGCGCCCCCTCGCTGCGCCGCAAGGCCATCCTGCTGGCCAAGGTCCAGGACGAGGCCGGTCACGGCATGTACCTGTACTCGGCCGCCGAGACCCTGGGCGCCGACCGGGCCGATCTCACCCGCCGCCTGATCTCCGGGGCGCAGAAGTACTCCTCGATCTTCAACTACCCGGCGCTGAGCTTCGCCGACGTCGGCGTCATCGGCTGGCTGGTCGACGGCGCGGCCATCTGCAACCAGGTGCCGCTGTGCCGGTCGTCCTACGGGCCGTACGCCCGGGCGATGATCCGCATCTGCAAGGAGGAGTCCTTCCACCAGCGCCAGGGCTACGAGCTGCTGCTGACGATGATGCGCGGCACGCCGGCCCAGCAGGAGATGGTCCAGGAGGCCGCCAACCGGTGGTGGTGGCCGTCGCTGATGATGTTCGGGCCGCCGGACAGCGAGTCGCCCAACACCGCGCAGTCGATGCGCTGGCGGATCAAGCGGCACACCAATGACGAGCTGCGGCAGCGCTTCGTGGACATGACCGTGCCCCAGGCCGAGGCGCTCGGCGTCACCCTGCCCGACCCCGAGCTGCGCTGGAACGCCGAGCGGGGCGGCTATGACTTCGGCGAGCCGGACTGGGCCGAGCTCAAGCGGGTCATCTCGGGCGACGGCCCGCTGAACGCCGAGCGCATCGAGCACCGGCGCGCGGCGCACGAGGACGGCGCCTGGGTCCGCGAGGCCGCCCTCGCCTACGCGGCAAGGGAATCGAAGGAGGCCTCATGACCGATCCCGAGTGGCCCCTGTACGAGGTGTTCCTGCGCAGCAAGCGCGGCCTGAACCACGTGCACGTCGGCTCGCTGCACGCCGCCGACGCCCAGCAGGCCCTGCGGCACGCCCGCGACCTGTACACCCGGCGCAACGAGGGCGTCAGCATCTGGGTCGTCGCCTCCGCCGACATCACCGCGTCCAGCCCGGACGAGAAGGACCCGTTCTTCGCGCCCAGCGGCGACAAGGTGTACCGGCACCCGACCTTCTACGACATCCCCGACTCTGTTCCCCACATCTGAGTCCCGCACATCTGAATCGGGGGAGCGCACATGGGCTTTGACACCGCCTACGAGGCCATCACCGAGGAATCCGGCGACCAGCGCTGGGCCTTCGGCACCGGCTTCGCCGACCCACTGGCGGGCGTGGACACCGCCGTCCCCGACGGCGTGCCCGGCGAAGACCTGGCCGCGTACTGCCTGATGATCGGCGACGACGCGCTGATCATGTCGCACCGGCTGCAAGAGTGGCTGGCCCGCGCGCCCGAGCTGGAGGAGGAGACCGCGCTGGCCAACATCGCGCTGGACCTGCTCGGCCAGGCCCGGCTGCTGCTGACCAGGGCCGGGCGCGCGGACGGCACCGGCCGGACCGAGGACGACCTGGCCTTCGGCCGCGGCCCGGACGAGTTCCGCAACGTCCGGCTGGCCGAGGTCCGCGACGCCGACTTCGGCGGCCTGATCGCCCGGCTGCTGGTGTTCAGCACCTGGCGGCTGGCCCTGCTGGACGGGCTGCGGGAATCAGCGGACCCGGTGCTGGCCGCCATCGCCGCCAAGGGCGTGCAGGAGCTCACCTACCACCGCGACTACGCGGCCCAGTGGCTGCTGCGGCTGGCCGGCGGCACCGACTACTCGCGGGAGCGGATGACCGCCGGCCTGGACGACGTCGCCCCGCTGGTGCCCGAGCTGTTCCTCGATTCGGATCTTGAACAAGGACTCTGCCCGCATGTCGCCCCCCGGCCGTCGGACCTCCAGGCGGAGTTTGACGCGGTGCTCGCCACCGTCCTGAGCCGGGCCGGCCTGGCCTGGCCGGGTGGGCCGGTCCAGCCCGAGCCGCGGGGCGTGCACACGGCCGAGCTGGCCGGGCTCCTGGATGAGCTCCAGAGCGTGGCCCGCGCTCTCCCCGGAGGGACCTGGTGACCACTTCGGCACGGACTTCGGAGCTGACCCGGGAGCTGGCCCGGGCACGGGCCCGCGCCATCGCCGCCGCCGTGCCCGACCCCGAGCTGCCCATGCTGACCCTCGGCGACCTCGGCATCCTGCGCGAGGTCACCGCCGACGACGCCGGCGTCGTGGTCTGGATCACGCCCACCTACTCCGGCTGTCCCGCGCTGCGCGAGATGAGCGGCGACGTGGCCGCCCGGCTGGCCGCGGCCGGACTCGGCGACGTGCAGGTCCGGACCGCGCTCAGCCCGCCGTGGTCCACCGACTGGATCACCCCGGCCTGCTGCCGCAAGCTGGCCGCGGCCGGGATCGCGCCCCCCGGCCCGGCCCCGAAGCGCGCCCCCGGCCCGGTGCCGATCACGCTCACCGCCGCCCCGGCCGCCGTGGACTGCCCGGCCTGCGGCGCGGCCGACACCGTGCGCACCGCCGCGTTCGGCGGCACCGCCTGCCAGGACCTGTACCGCTGCCAGGCCTGCGCGGAGCCCTTCGCGCACGTCAAGGAGATCTGAAGTGCCGCCAGCGAATCGACCGCGGCTGTTTCTGGAACTCACCGTGAGCCGCGTCGACCGGCTGTGTGACGATGCCGCCGCCATCACCTTCGACGTGCCGCCGGAGCACGCCGAGCTGTTCCGGTTCCGGCCCGGCCAGTCGCTCACCCTGCGCCGGGTGATCGACGGACGGGATGAGCGCCGGTCGTACTCCATCTGCTCCCCGGCCGGCGACCCGCCGCGGATCGGCGTGCGCGAGGTGCCCGGCGGGGCGATGTCGGGCTGGCTGGTCCGCGAGGTGCGGCCCGGCCAGCGGGTCGAGGTCCAGCCGCCCGCCGGGTCGTTCACGCCCGACCTGGAGTCCCCGGCCCGGCACGTGCTCATCGCGGCCGGGTCCGGCATCACGCCGGTGCTGTCCATCACCGCGTCGGCCCTGTCCCACCCGGACGCCCGGGTCAGCGTGCTGTACGGGAACCGGCGGGCGGCGTCGGTGATGTTCGCCGACGAGATCGCCGACCTCAAGGACCGCTACCCCAGCCGGCTCCAGCTCGTGCACCTGCTGTCCCGCGAGTCGCAGGAGGTCGAGCTGTTCAGCGGGCGGATGGATGCCGACCGGCTGCGCCTGCTGCTACCGGTGACCTGCGCCGTCGATGCCGTGGATCACTGGTGGCTGTGCGGCCCCTACGGCATGGTCACCGACGCCACCGCCGTGCTGGCCGAGTTCGGCGTGCCCGCCGAGCGGGTGCACCGCGAGCTGTTCTACGTCGAGGACGTAGCGCCCGAGCCGGAGCGGCACGACGAGGCGCGGATCGAGGGCAGCGAGGTCACGATCATCCTCGACGGCCGGCGGACCACGACCACGGTCGACCCCGGCACGCCCGTCCTGGACGGCGCCCAGCGGGCGCGGCCCGACCTGCCGTTCGCCTGCAAGGGCGGGGTCTGCGGCACCTGCCGGGCCAGGCTGACCGCCGGCCAGGTGCGGATGCGGCGCAACTTCGCCCTCGACGAGGCCGAGCTGGCCGCCGGCTACGTGCTCACCTGCCAGTCCCTGCCGGTGTCCGACGAGCTCACCGTGGACTACGACGCCTGACCCCGAACGATGGGGCCTGTCACCGTGGGCCATGATCGGCATACTGTCGAACCATGAGCCAGTGCCTGCCGCTGTTCCCGCTGGGAACGGTGCTGTACCCCGGGCTGGTGCTGCCCCTGCACATCTTCGAGGAGCGGTACCGGGAACTGGTCCGGGACCTGCTGGCCGGCCCGAGCCGCGGCAGTTCGGGGTCATCGCCATCCGCGAAGGGCGGGAGACCGGCATCGCGGGTGTCCGGGCCCTGCACGAGATCGGCTGCACGGCGATCCTGCGCCAGGTCGACGAGCAGGAGGACGGCCGGTACAACCTGGTCACCGTGGGCGCCGACCGGTTCCGGCTGCTGCGCCTGGACGACTCACGGGCCTACCTGCAGGCCGACGTGGACCTGCTGACCGACGAGGCCGGCGACGAGGCGTCGGCCGGGCTGGCCGTCACCGCCGTGCAGGAGGCGTTCCTGGCCTACCTCGAGGTGCTGGCCCAGCGCGGCGCGACCCGGGTCAACGTGCCCGAGCTGCCCGACGAGCCGGTCTTGCTGTCCTACGTGGTGGCCGCGTCGGTGGTGGTGGACCTGCCCGACAAGCAGGCCCTGCTGGCCGAGCCGGATGCGCTGCGGCGACTGACCGCCGAGCGGGCGCTGCTGCTCAAGGAGACGACGCTGTTGCGCGCCCTCACCTCCATGCCGGCCGCCGACCTCCGCAACACCCCCTACAGCCCGAACTAGGCTTCGGGGCAGACGATTCGGGACCGACGATTGGTGAGGAGATGGTCTGCCCATGCACGGCGACGCTGCCGCAGCCGGGAATGACAGCGCGACGGACATCAGCGCGACGGACACCAGCGCGACGGATACCGAGGTCGCGGCGGAGCGCGCGGCCCGCTTCCTGGCCCTGCACCGGCCCGGTGAGCCGCTGCTGCTGCCCAACCCGTGGGACGCGGGCTCGGCCCGCGTGCTGGCCTCGCTCGGCTTCGCCGCGCTGGCCACCACCAGCAGCGGCTTCGCGGCCACGTTCGGCCGGCCCGACGGCGCCGTGAGCCGGGACGAGGCCCTGGCCAACGCGGCCGACATCGTGACCGCGACCGGCTTGCCGGTCTCGGCCGACCTCGAGAACGGGTATGCCCACGAGCCCGCGGGCGTCGCGGACACCGCGACCCTGGCCGCCGGGACCGGGCTGGCGGGCCTGTCCATCGAGGATTACAGCGGCCGCGACGAGGAGCCCATCTACGACATCGGGCTGGCCGCCGAGCGGATCAGCGCGGCCGCCGACGCGGCGCACGCCGGGCCGGTCCGGCTGGTCCTCACCGGCCGGTGCGAGAACTTCCTGCGCAACAACCCGGACCTGGCCGACACCATCGCCCGCCTCCAGCGCTACCAGGAGGCCGGGGCCGACGTGCTGTACGCGCCGGGCCTGACCCGGCCCGAGGACATCCGGGCCGTGGTGACCTCGGTCGACCGCCCGGTCAACGTGCTGGCCTTCGGCGGCGTCCCCAGCGTGGCCGAACTGGCCGGGCTGGGCGTGGCCCGGATCTCGGTCGGCGGGGCGTTCGCCTACGCCGCGATCGACGCCCTGGCCACGGCGGCCAGGGAACTGCGCGACGCCGGCACCTACGGCTACCTCAAGCAGACGGTGGCCGGCCGTCAGGTCGCCGGCGAGGCCTTCCGCCCCTAACCGCCGCCCAAAACCAGCCCCAACACCGCCCGAAACCAGCCCGCGCGCCCGAAACGCGCGTGGGTGCTTAGTTACCTACACCCCGTTGTAGGTAACTAAGCACCCACAGCCGATCTTGAGCGCTTCTGGGGCTTTTGGGGCTGGTGGGGCTGGCGAGGTGGGTGTGGTCAGGGTAGCGGTCGGGGCAGGCTGTCGACCAGCGTGCCGATGCCGTCGAGGATGCGCTCCAGCCCGAACGTGAACTCGTCGTCCGGGTGGTCGGCCTTGCTCATCACCCCGGACTCCACGACCGTCGTTAGCTCGGGGAACCGCTGCGGGTCGATCACGGTCGCCAGGATCCGGTTGTAGTCCAGCATCATCTGCTGGTCGGTGATCCCGGCCGTGCGGATGGCCTCGCTGAGCTGGGCTTCCAGCATGGCCTCATTGCGGACGTAGCCGCTGAGCAGCAGGATCACCGACATCTTCTGGCCCTCGGTCAGGCCGGTGTCGCGCATGCAGCGCAGGCCCTGCTCCATCCAGGCCACCTGGTTGGGCGTCGCGGGCGGCCCGCTGATCGGCATGGGCACGGCCCAGATGCTGGCCCGCATGGTGGCGAGCTCGGCCCACGCCCAGTGGGACAGCGCGGCCCGCCAGCCCACGGCGGACTCGGGCAGCGGGGGCGGCGGGCCGAACGCCGCGTCCACCATCAGGTTCAGCAGTTCGCTCTTGGAGCCGACGTAGCGGTACAGGGCCATCGTGCCCGCGCCTAGCTCGGCTGCGACCCGGCCCATCGAGACCGCGGCCAGCCCGTCGGTCGCGCCCACGTGGACCGCCGCCGCGACGATCTTCTCCAGGCTGAGTCCCGGCTTGGGCCCCTTGCCGGGCCGCTCGCGCAGCCCCCACACCGCCGCGAGGCTGGCCGGAAGCCCGTCCGCCACGCCAGCCGTCGCCGTCGGCCCGGCCGCCCCAGGCCCGGCCGCCGCCCCAGGCCCGGCCGCCGCTGCCGGCCCGGCCGCCGTCGGCCCCGCCGCCGTCGGCCGGCCGGCCCCCGTCCGCTCGCCTCAGTCATCCACCGCCTCCAACGTGGTTGACAGTCATCCTAGAACTGCGTATAACTTACGCAGTAGTGCGTATGAGTTACGCAGTAGAGAGTACGCGATACGCAGAAGGATAGCGAGAAGGGATACACGGGATGACGCCCACGACCAGGGACCTAGCGATTGAGGTCACCGGACTGCGCAAGTCCTACGGCCAGCACGCGGTGCTGGACGGCGTGGACCTGGCCGTCGATCGGGGCAGCGTGTACTCGCTGCTGGGCCCGAACGGCGCCGGCAAGACCACCACCGTCCGCATCCTGGCCACGCTGACGCGGGCCGACGGCGGGACGGCCCGGGTGGCCGGGTCCGACATCGTGGCCGACCGGGCCGCGGTGCGCCGGAAGATCAGCCTCACCGGCCAGTACACCGCCGTGGACGCCGGCCAGACCGGAGAGGAGAACCTGCGCATGATGGGCCGGCTGGCCGGGCTGAGCCGGGCCGAGGCCCGGCTGCGCAGCCGGGCCCTGCTGGACCAGTTCGACCTGGCCGACTCCGCCCGCAAGCGGGCCGGTGCCTACTCCGGCGGCATGCGCCGGCGGCTGGACCTGGCCGCCAGCCTGATGGGCCGGCCCGAGGTGATCTTCCTGGACGAGCCGACCACCGGGCTGGACCTGCCCAGCCGTCAGGCCATGTGGCGGGTCATCACCGGGCTGGCGCAGGCCGGGGTGACCATCTTCCTGACCACCCAGTACCTCGAGGAGGCCGACCGGCTGGCCACCCGGGTCAGCGTGCTGGACGGCGGGAAGATCGTCGCCGACGGCACGCCCCGGACCCTGAAGGAGCAGGTCGGCGGCCAGCGCCTGGACCTCGTGCTGGCCAGCGCCGCCGATTACGACGACATCAGTCAGCGACTCGGGCAGCGCGTGGTGCGAGGCGAGCGCGCCACCCTGACCCTCGGCGTCGCAACAGACGGGAGCGGCCCGGAGGTGCGTGCGTTCCTTGATCAGGTTGATCCCGGCCGGACGGCGGTGCGCAGCTTCGCGGTGCACGCGGCCAGCCTGGACGACGTCTTCCTGGCCCTGACCGGCCACTCCGCCACCCCGCCCAGCCCGGCCGACGACTCGGCCCGGCACTCGACCGAAGAGGAGACCGCTCATGTCTGAGCTCCACTGGCCCCATGGTCATGACCGGCCGCGCGCTGCGGCTGAACTGGCGGAACATCGACGCCCTGCTCACCGCGCTGATCCTGCCGGTGATGCTGATGCTGCTGTTCGTCTACCTGTTCGGCGGGGCCATCCACGTCGGCACCGCGTACGTGAACTACGTGGTGCCCGGCGTGCTGGTGCTGTGCGCCGGCTTCGGCTCGGCGCTGACCGCGGTGCGGGTCTGCACCGACATGACCGACGGCATCGTGGACCGGTTCCGGTCCATGAACATCGGCGGCGTGGCCTTCCTGACCGGCCACGTGGTGGCCAGCGTGGTGCGCAACACGATCTCCACCCTGCTCGTGCTGGGCGTGGCCTTCGCGATCGGCTTCCGGCCGCACGCCGGGGCGGCGGGCTGGCTCGTGGCCGGCGGCGTGCTGCTGGCCTTCATCCTGGCCATCTCCTGGCTGTCCGCGGTCATCGGCCTGCTGGCCGGCTCGCCCGACGCCGCCAACGGGGCCACGTTCGCCGTGCTGTTCCTGCCCTACGCCAGTAGCGGCTTCGTGCCCATCGCCACCATGCCGACCTGGCTGCGCGGGTTCGCCCGGCACCAGCCCGCCACCCCGGTGATCGACAGCGTCCGGTCCCACCTCATGTCCCTCCCGGACGGGAGCAGCACGTGGATCGCGCTGGCCTGGTGCGGCGGCATCCTGGTCGTCTCCGCGGCCGCGTCGGCGTACCTGTTCCAGCGCCGGGCGGCCCGCGGCTAGCCCGCAGCGAGCCGCGCGGTCAATCTCCGCAATTCCCCGCAACCGGGACCCGGCGATCAGCGTCTTCAAGACCAGATTCCCTAACAGGAGGTGGCATGCCCAGCATCCCGGTCCGCCGGCCGCTGTCCCTCTCGGTACTGGCCTGCGGGGCGCTGGTCGCCGTTGCGGCCTGCGCCGCCGCCAGCCCGCCCACCGCGGTGTCCGCCGTCGCCCGGACCGTCGCCACGTCGCCCCCCGCTCCCGCTATCTCGCCCCGCGCCGCCGTGGCGGCCGGCCAGACGCTGCGCCAGGTCTGGCCGGCCGGGGCCGACACCGCGTGGGCCTGGACCCAGGACCTCAGCGGCGCCCCGCAGGGCCTGGCCCGGACCGTCAACGGCGGCCGGACCTGGGCCAGCGTGACCCCGCCCGGCCTGACCCGGCAGCTCAGCGGCAAGGTCATCACCGGCTTCTTCGCGCTGGGCGCCCAGCACGCCTGGGTCACCTACGGCGGCATCAAGAACGGCGCCGCCCAGCACATCGCCGCCACCACCGACGGCGGGCGGCGCTGGACCGTGGTCGGCCGCGAGCCGCTGACCACGGTCGGCTTCTCGACCTACGTCTACGACTGCGGCCTGGACTTCGTCACCGCGTCGGTCGGCTGGTGCCAGACCGAGCCCCCCTACGTCGGCTCCGAGGGCGTGGACCTGTACCGGACCACCGACGGCGGGCGGCACTGGCAGCGGGTCTCGGTCACCGGCCCCAACGCCAACAAACCCGGCTCGCTGCCCTGGGGATGCGACAAGGACCTCGAGTTCACCAGCCCGACGACCGGCTGGGCCAGCTTCACCTGCCCCAAGGCCGCGCCGCTGTACGAGACCACCAACGGCGGCAAGACCTGGGTCAAGCGCCGGGTCGCCGCCCCGCCCGGCGGCCCGGTCGACTCCGGCTCCGGCTTCGCCGGCCGGCCGCTGGTGTCCGGGCGCCGGGGCGCCGTCGGCTACACCATCGACGGCTCGCCGCTGCGGTCCGTGGTCTACGTCAGCACCGACCGCGGCCTGGCCTGGCGGCCGGTCACCCCGCCCGGTGCGCCGCAGGGCTGGGTGGCGGACGCCATCAGCGGCACCAGCTGGCGGCTGGTGGCCGGCGACCACATCCTGGCCACCGACAACGCCGGGCGGACCTGGCGCACCATCACCAGCAACGTGGCCTTTCACGTCTACTACGCCTACGACGACCCGACGCCCCCGGTGGTGGACTTCGTGACCAGCCAGACCGGCTGGATCGCGGGCACGTCACTGTGGCGCACCACCAACGGCGGCCGCACCTGGCACCGCCTGGCGGTACCCGGCACCTGACCGGGGCCGGGCCGCCCGGCCGGCCCGGTCAGGGGGTGTACCGCCAGATGGTGCCGCGGTTGAGTATGGTGCCGTCGCCGGGGCCGAACACGTTGCCGGTCGCCCACACCGACCGGGTGCCGCCGATCAGGGCCAGCTCGTCCACGTTGCCCGGCTCGTGGGTCCCGTTCGGCACCTTCGTGATGGTCCAGCGGCCCGCGTGCCAGTGCAGGAACAGCTGCACGCCGTTCGGCCCGGCCGTGAAGCCGCTGCCCCAGAAGCCGCCCGCGCCGTCGCTGACCGCGGGGCCGCCGCTAGCACCGGCGGGCGGCCGCACCTTGCTCCAGCGCCCGCCTGCCCAGTGCAGCAGGTACCCCTTCGCTCCGGGCTTGGTCGGGATCCACGACATCCACAGGTCCCGCGGGCCGGTGGCGACCAGGCCGGCCGCTTCCCCCGCGACGCTCTGCCGGGGCAGGGCGGTGGTGGTCCACCGCTTGCCGTTCCAGTGCATGAGCACGGACCGGCTGGGGTGGGCCAGCACGTAGCCCAGGACCCAGACGTTGTTCGCCGACAGCGCGGCGGCCGAGTTCGGCACGCCGGGCAGGCGCATCTTCGTCCACCGGCCATGGTGATAACGGCCGGCGAACGCCGCCGTCTCGCCGATGTAGCCGCCCAGGCTGAACACCCACGTGCCGCCGCGGCCGAGATCGGCCGGATAGAGATCGATGTCGCCCGACCCGTTGATCCTGATGAGCCAGTCCGGCACCGCGCGCTTGCTCCACGCGGTCCCGTTCCAGTGCAGCGCGCCCTCGATCGTGCCGCCCGAGGCCTTGGCGTCCGGGAACGAGCCGAACAGCCAGGCGTCCCTGGCCGAGCTGGCCGTCACCGCGATGGCCGACAGGCCGTGCAGGTCGCTGGCCGGGATGGCCGCCCACCCGCGGCCGTTCCAGTGCCGCACCACCGGCGGCGGGGTAGCCGAGTCGCACGGCCAGGTGCAGCCGTCCCAGATCGACCAGGCGCTGTCCCGGCCCGGGGCCGCGATCCCGGCCGGCGAGGCCGCATCGATGTTCGCCGCCCCGGTGCCGAACACGCTGGTCAGCCGCCACCCTGACGCCGCAGCTGTGGCCGGCGACGTGACGGCCTGGGCGGCGACCGCCGGTACCGAGAGGCCCGCCACCACCACGCCCGCCACCAGCACGCCGGCACCTCGCGTGAAGATCCCGCCCATACGCCACATCCCGTCACATAAGTCGTGTGGTGACATGATGCCAAAAGTCCGGCCATTCAAGTAGGGGGAGAATGGGAGCATGGCTGACCTGACTGCGGCTGAGGTGCACGTGCTGGCGACACTGATGGAGGGCCGGCCGATGACCATGGACGAGCTGGGCCGGGCCCTGGCCGACCAGCAGATGTTCGCCGACGTTGCGGTGGCGGATGCCACGGTAGGCCGCCTCGTCGAGCAGGGCCTGGTCGAGCTGACGCCCGCCGCCCACCTCGGCAAGTACCGGCTTACCGTCCAGGGCCGGAACTGGGTCGTCGGCAACAGCACCAGGGCCTGGTGACTCCTTCAGGCTCAGGGCCGGTCAGGCTCAGGGCCGGTCAGGCTCAGCCGCAGGCCGTGCGCTCGATGAGGTCGGCGGCCGCACGCAGGCCCTGACGGGCCTGGATCCGGGCCGCGCCGTCGGCCAGCCGGGCCCGCAGCGCGCCGTCGCCGAGCAGCCGGTCGATGGCGCCGTGCAGCTCACCGTCGGTGAAGCCGTAGGTGTCGAGGCGGACGCCCAGGCCGAGCTCGTCCATCCGCTGGGCGTTGTCGGGCTGGTCCCAGAACAGCGGCAGCACGATCGTCGGCTTGCCGAAGTGCAGGGCCTCAGTGGTGGTGTTGTTGCCGCCGTGCGTGATGACCAGGTCGACCAGGGAGAGGACCGAGGTCTGCGGCACGAACTCGGCCCCCCACATGTTCGGGGCCAGGTCGATCTCGGCGTGCAGCGGGCCCTTGGACACGATGTACCGGTGCGGCGTCTGAGCCAGGGCGCCGATGACCCGGCGCATCAGGTCCACGTCGGCCGAGCCCAGCGAGCCGAGCGAGAAGTAGATGAGCGCGCCGTCGCCGTCGGCCAGCTCGTCGGGCAGGCGGAACTCGGCGTCCGTTTCCCGCACCGAGGAGTCCAGGCGCAGCCAGCCCGGCCCGAGCGGCCGGGACCGCCGGTAGTCGGCCAGCTCGGGGTAGACGTACAGGTTGGCCGCACCCTCGTGGATGAACTCCAGGTCGGGCAGGGGCGGCGCGCCCTGCCCGGTGACCCAGGCGTCGAACTCGGCCCACAGCGGGCGGTGCACCCGGTCGTACTCGGCCCGGAACTCGGCCCAGCCGGCCTGATCGGCGGCCGGGTAGCCGGAGAACGCGGGCGGCAGCCCGGGGTCCTTGACCTCCAGCGGCTGGCAGGACACGATCCGCACGAACGGGACGCCTGCGGTCATCAGCGCCGGAAACGCCACCACGTTGTCCTCGACGATCACGTCGGGGCTGACCCTGGCGATGATCTCGGTGAGCTGCTCGTGGCAGTAGTGCGCGCCGTCGATCAGCTCGGCCCAGACCGGCCTGATCCAGGTGTCGAGCTGATCGATGGTGGGCTTGCGGAACTCGGGCGCGGTCCGGGCGATGAACTCCTTCCAGAACTGCCCGGCGTCCGGCGCGTCGCCGGGTTGGCCGGCCGCCTGAGCGGGCGGGGCCAGGTCGACCAGGTCCTCGGTGAAGCCCAGCGGCTCCAGCCGCCCGCGCCACGACGCCTCGGCCGCGAACACCACCCGGTGTCCCCGCTGCCGCAGCACGTCGCCGATGCCGACGCAGTTGTTCGTCGGGCCGTAGGCGCTCTCCGGCATGAACAAGATCGTCAGCGGCGAGGCGGCCATGGCGAACTCCTTACCAGGGAGCGGCTTACCCGGGAGCGGCTTTCCCGGGAGGCGGGGGCAGTCGGTGAGCCGACGGTAGCAGCCACCGGGCGCGGCGTAGCCTGGAGATCATGCGGGCGTGGGTAGTCCATCAGCCGGGGCCAGCCACCGCCGGGCCGCTGCGCCTGGTCGACCGGGCCGTGCCCGAGCCGGGCCGCGGGGAGCTGCTGATCCGGGTGCTGTGCTGCGGCGTCTGCCGGACCGACCTGCACCTGGCCGAGGGCGACCTGCCGCCGAAGCACCCCGACCTGACGCCCGGCCACGAGGTCGTCGGCGAGGTGGTGAGCGCGGGTCCCGGCGTGACCCGGTTCGGGCCCGGCGACCGGGTCGGGGTGGCCTGGCTGGCCGGGACCGACGGCTCCTGCCGGTACTGCCGCCGGGGCCGGGAGAACCTCTGCCCGGCCTCGACCTACACCGGCTGGGACATTCCGGGCGGCTACGCCGAGTACCTGGTCGCGGCGGACGCGTACGTGCACCGGCTGCCCTCCGGTTTCACCGACCCCGAGCTGGCCCCGCTGCTGTGCGCCGGGATCATCGGGTACCGGGCGCTGGTCCGGGCGCAGGTGCCGCCGGGCGGCACGCTGGGCCTGTGGGGTTTCGGCGGCTCGGCCCACCTGACCGCCCAGGTGGCCATGGCCCAGGGTGCGGCCGTGCACGTGTTCACCCGGGCCGCCGCCGCGCGCGAGCTGGCCCTGGGGCTGGGGGCGGCGTCCGCGCAGGACTCTTTTGACCCGGCGCCCGAGCCGCTGGACTCGGCGATCATCTTCGCGCCGGTGGGCAACCTGGTGCCCGCCGCGCTGCGGGCCCTGGACCGTGGCGGCGTGCTGGCGATAGCTGGTATTTACCTGAGCCAGATTCCCGCGCTTGATTACGCGGACGACATTTTCTTTGAACGAGAGATTCGCAGCGTGACCGCCAATACCCGGGGTGACGCGGAGGAGTTCCTGCGCCTGGCGGCCCGCCTCAAGCTGCAGGTTTCCGTGGTTCCCTACCCGTTCGACCAGGCCGACCGGGCCCTGGCCGACCTGGCCGCCGACCGCTTCACCGGTGCCGCCGTGCTCACTCTGTAGGACCGCTCGGCAGGACCGCTGCCGGCCCGCCGCCCGGCCGCCTTTGCGGTTACTCAAGTTTGCCGGCGCAATGCGCCGGGAAGATCACTCTCGGTTACTAACAGGATACGTACGGTATTCACCTCATCGGTTGTCTCTGCCGCCGCCCCGTGGGTGCGCAGAGTCGGCTTTAGGTGCGCCCAGGTAAAGCGTGAGGGTCACGCGGCGTGATACGAGGAGGAGCTCACATGCGGATCGGCCTGATTGCCCCGCCTTGGGTGCCTGTACCTCCGCCGGCCTACGGCGGTACTGAGCTGGTCATCGACAACCTCGCCCGAGGGCTCAAGGAGCTCGGCCACGACGTCACGACTCTTCACCGTCGGCGAGTCCACCTGCCCCGTGCCCAAGGAGTACCTCTTCCGCGAGCCGGCCGCGCCGATAGGGCTGGCCGTGGCCGAGTCCACGCACGTGCTGGCCGCCTACGAGGCCATGGCCGACGTGGACCTGATCCACGACCACACGCTGCTCGGCCCGCTGATCGCCGGGTCGGCCGGGATGACCGGGCCGCGGCCGCCGGTGGTCACCACCAACCACGGGCCGTTCACCGACGAGACCCGGCCGATCTGGCGGCAGACCGCCCGGCACGCCTCGATCATCTGCATCTCGCACTCGCAGGCCAGGGCGTCGGGGGACGTGCCGGTCGCGGCGGTCATCCATCACGGCATCGACCTGGACGTGCACCAGCCCGGTCCCGGTGAGGGCGACTACGTCATGTTCATCGGCCGGATGTCAGCCGACAAGGGCGTCCACCACGCAGTGCAAATCGCCCGCAAGGCCGGCCTGCGCGCTGATCATGGCGACCAAGATGCGCGAGGCCGGCGAGCTGGAGTACTTCAACCGGGCGGTGCGCCCGCTGCTGACGGTGGACGACGAGACGCCGACCGAGATGCCGCTGCGGCGGCGGCTCGCGCTGCTCGCAGGACGCGGCCGCCCTGCTCAACCCGATCACCTGGCGCGAGCCGTTCGGGCTGGTCATGGCCGAGGCACTGGCCTCGGGCACGCCGGTCCTGGCCTTCCCGAACGGAGCCGCGCCGGAGATCGTCGACCCGGGCCGGACCGGGTTCCTGTGCCGCGACGAGGACGAGATGGTCGAGGCCATCGACCGAGTCAAGGAGATCGACCGGGACCAGTGCCGGGGGGCCGCCGAGCGGCGGTTCTCGCTGCAGCGGATGGCCCGCGATCACGAGCGGTTCTACCGCCGCGTCCTGGACCGCGAGGTCATCGACCGGCTTCCGGCGGCGGGCGAGTCGCTCGTCAGCGCGTAGCAGGTCAGGTCCGGCCCGGCCGCCCGCTCAGCGCGGCGGCCGGGCCGTCGACCGCCCAGAGCAAGGTCGACGACCCGCTCCCACGGAGGTGGCGATGTCGCAGTTCCCGGGCGCGCAAGGCCTGGGCCCGTCCAGCCCGGCGACGCTGATCGAGGGCTCGACCTTCTGCATCAGCGAGCCGGGCGGCGACATCCTGCCCGGCCAGCCGCAGGGCCTGTTCGTGCGCGACACCCGGGTGCTGTCGCGGTGGGAGCTCACCGTGGACGGCAAGGAGCCCCAGCCGCTGTCGATCCAGCACGACGAGCCGTTCTCGGCCACCTTCCTGGCCCGCATGCCGCCGCGGGCCGGGCCGGGCCGACTGCACGCTGCTGGTGGTGCGCCGCCGCTATATCGGCGACGGCATGCGCGAGGACATCACCCTCCGCAACACCGCGGCCCGCACCGTCCGCTGCGAGCTGGAGCTGGCCGCCGACGCCGATTTCGCCGACCTGTTCGAGGTCAAGGGCCGGTCCAAGCCGCGACAGGCGGCCAGCGTGCACGCGGCCGACTCCGCGGCTGGTCATCACCAGCGGCCGCCGCGACCGCGACCAGGAGCTGGTCATCGACGCTGATGGCGACCCGGTCATCACCGACGGGTCGCTGACCTGGCGGCTGACCATCCCCGGTCACGCCGAACGCACGGTCAGCATCGAGGCCGTGCCCGTCAACGACGGCGTGCCGATGACGCTGCGCTATCCGCGGGGCAAGAAGATCCGGCGGGCCATCCCGGCCAAGCGGCTGCGCAAGTGGCGCCGCCGCGGGCCCCAGGTGCGCACCGCCGACCCGGCCCTGGCCGCGGTGCTGGACCGCAGCATCGAGGACCTCGGCGGGCTGCGCATCTTCGACCCCGAGCACCCCGACGCGGCCGGTGGTGGCGGCCGGGCGCGCCCTGGTTCATGGCCCTGTTCGGCCGGGACTCGCTGCTCACCGCCTGGATGCTGCTGCCCTGGGACGCGGGGCTGGCCGCCGGGACGCTCCAGACCCTGGCCACCTGGCAGGGCAAGGACACCGATGCCGCCTCGGAGGAGGAGCCGGGCCGGATCCTGCACGAGGTCCGGTTCGGGCCCGCCTCGGCGGTAGCCCTGGGCGGCCGCAAGGCCTACTACGGCACGGCCGACGCCACCCCGCTGTTCGTGATGCTGCTGGGCGAGCTCCAGCGCTGGGGTTACAAGGCCAGCGTGGTCGACGCGCTGATCCCGCACGCCGACCGGGCGCTGGAGTGGATCGAGCGCTACGGGGACGCCGACGGTGACGGCTTCGTGGAGTACTGCCGCAAGACCAATCACGGCCTGGCCAACCAGGGCTGGAAGGACTCCTGGGACGGGATCAACTTCGCCGACGGCAAGATCGCCGAGCCGCCTATCGCGCTGGCCGAGGTCCAGGCCTACGTCTACGCGGCCTACCTGGCCCGGGCCGACCTGGCCTGGAACTGCGGCGACAGCTCCACCGCCCGGCTGTGGCGCAAGAAGGCCAAGCAGCTCAAGCGGGCCTTCAACGAGCAGTTCTGGCTTCCGGACCGGGGCTGGTTCGCGGTCGGCCTGGACCGGGACAAGCGGCCCATCGACTCGCTGACCTCCAACATCGGGCACTGCCTGTGGACCGGCATCGTGGACAACGACAAGGCCGCCGCGGTGGCCCGGCACCTCATGTCCGACGACATGTTCAGCGGCTGGGGGATCCGCACGCTGGCCGAGTCGATGGCCGCCTACAACCCGATGAGCTACCACAACGGCTCGGTCTGGCCGCACGACAACGCGATCTGCGCGGCCGGGCTGATGCGCTACGGCTACGTGGAGCAGGCCCAGCGGGTAGCCGAGGCCATCCTCGGCACGGCCGAGCACTTCGGCTACCGGCTGCCCGAGCTGTTCTGCGGGTTCTCGCAGCAGGAATTCGGCACTCCGGTGCCGTATCCCACCTCCTGCTCGCCGCAGGCCTGGGCCGCGGCGGCGCCGCTGCTGATGGTGCACACGCTGCTGCGCTTCGCGCCCGAGATGCCGGCCAGCAAGCTGTGGTGCGCCCCGGCCATGCCCGAGCGCTACCTGCCCATGCGCGTCGGCGGCCTGAGCCTGGCCAAGTCGCGGGCCGCGGTGGAGATGTGGCCGACCGGCTGGGAGATCACCGGGCTGGAGGAGACCAGCGTGGAGGTCATCCCGACCCGGCGGCCGGGCCGTCCGGCCTAGCCCTCGACGGGCGCGGCGGGCGAGCCTGTGGAGATGTAGCGGTCGTAGTAAGAGTTGACCAGCCAGCCCGTCACCACGAGGGCCAGCCAGAAGTAGCTCGCGGCGCGCGGGCTGGCCATGGCGATGACGATGGAGACGCCGAACACCAGCGGCACGCGGGCCGCGCGGAGCAGGAAGAGCCACTGGCTCGCCCGGCTGAGGCCCTCGACCAGGCCCGCGCGCATGGCGTAGTACCAGGAGAGCGTCTCGAGCAGCCCGGCGCTCCCGGCGCAGGCCGCGTAGAAGGCGACGGCCGCGAACTGGCCGCTCGACGAGGCGCTGAGCAGCTCGGTGGGGTAGGGCAGGAACGCGATGACCCCCAGGAACAGCAAGTTGATCAGCATCAGCGGCCGGTCGATGGCCTTGATGTAGCGGAACGTCGAGTGATGGGCCAGCCAGAACAGGGCGATCACCGCGAAGCTGATCCCGAAGCCGAGGATGCCGGGCAGGTCCTTGCGCAGCTGGTCGGCGGAGTTGAGGGTCCCGTGCGCCCGCTCGACCTGCACCGGCAGGTCCACGATCAGCAGCGTGATCGCGATGGCGAAGACCGCGTCGGTGAAGAACAGAATGCGGTCGAACTCCAGGTGCCCCTCGCGCGCGACGGGATCGGCCGCGCCGTGCGCCCCCGGCCCGATTGCCCCCCGTTCCCGCAGCCGCAGCCAGCCCCGGCGGGCCGGCTGGTCGGCGGGGGCCGGGCGGCCGGGGCGGCCCGCTTCGCCGGTGTCGCCGGTTCCGTCCGCCATGCGGCTAGTCGTCGAGTTGCTCGATGAGGATCTGCGACCCCTCCGGGGCGATCTGCTCGTAGTCGGCGTTGGTTGCGGCCCCCTCTGGTGACCCGAACCCCGCGTTGAGAGCGTCCCGGTCGGCGAAGTACAGTTCGGCCACCCGGTAGTAGGGCGCCTTGGTGCCGAACCGGCCGCTTTCGGCCCGCTGGAGGCCGGGTATCGCGTGCACCAGGGGCATGTGCGTCCCGAAGTAGTGCTGGTCGAAGGCCGCCGGGTCCTCGGGCTGGGTGTAGAGCACCATCAACTTGACCGTCATGGCAGGGACGTTATCGCGGCTTACAGCTCGCCGGCCAGTTCAGAGGTCCAGATCACCACGCGAGTCCGGTCGCCGCGGAACAGATCGCGGGCGTACTCCAGCGGCAGCCCGGTCCGGGAGTAGGCGGTGCGCTCGACCAGCATCAGCGGCGCCCCCTCCTCCACCTCCAGCGCCTCGGCTTCCCGGACGCTGGCGATGACCGGCTCGAACGTCTCCTTCGCGCGGTGCGGTCGCTGGCCGAACTTCTCGTCGAGCAGCTCGTAGAGCGATCCGTCGAGCCGGCAATTCAGCATGCCGGGGAACAGCCGGGCCGGGAACAGCGAGTGCTCCAGCACCATCGGCCGCCCGTCGGCGAGCCGGATCCGCCGCACCTCGAGCACGGGATCCCCGTCGGGCATGGCCAGCACCGCCGCGGCCGCCGGGCTGGCCGGGATCTGCGCGGCGGCCAGCACCCGGGCCCCGGCCACCATGCCGTGCCGGCGCAGCTGCTCGGAGAACCCGGCCAGCGTGGTCACGTCCTGATCCAGCTTGGGCTCGGCCACGAACGTGCCGCCTCGCCGGCCCACGGTCCGCACCACCAGCCCGCGCTGGACCAGCTCGCCGAGCGCGTGGCGCAGGGTCATCCGGCTGACCCCGAGCCAGGCGGCCAGGTCGTGCTCGGTCGGCAGCCGGTCGCCCGGCGCCAGCTCGCCCGCGGCGATCGCCCCGGCCAGCCAGTCCTCGATCTGCGCGTGCACGGTGGTCCCCGGTCCACGGACCAGGTTGGGCGGCATCCGGGCCAGGCGGCCGGGCGGAACAGTGCTGCCGGGCTGGACGGGGAGCGCCATCCGGCCCCGGCGTCCGCCGAGCGTGCCCTGCTCTGCCTGCATCTCGCTGTCCTCCCGCGCCGCCGCGCCCCCGGCAGCGCGGGCCAGGCCGCCCGGCGCTGCTGCAGCTGACACCGACCCTAACCCGTCGCCGTCCGGCCTAAGGCGCACCGGTCCGCTCTCCGCTCGCGCCGGAGACCGGGGTCACGAATCCGCCCGCCGGGCTAGGAGGCGCTCTCGGCCGGGCCGCCCGCGGGCACCGCATCATCCGGCGACGGCGCGATGACCGGCGAGAACTCCTTGTTGCGCCCGGTGACCAGGTAGTAGATCGCGCCGACCAGGACGATGAAGATGATCACGGTCCACAGGATCGGGATCTTGTTGAGGAACCCGATGTGGAAGTCCAGCGACTGCACCCCGGCGATCACCGTCTGGTTCGGCTCCGGGTTGCTGGCCGCCCGCGGCCAGGCGAAGTTGACCAGCATCGCGCCGCCGTAGAGCAGGCCGATTGCGTTCACCACCAGGCCCCAGCGGCCGAGCTTGAACGGCGCGGTCGTCTTGGGCCAGCCGCGCAGCCGGGCCCGCATGATGACCAGGTTGCCCAGGAAGTAACTCAGGTAGATCATCCCGGTGGCGGCGATGGCGATGATGCCCGCGCCCGAGAACTGGATGAAGGGGATCGCCGACAGCACCGCGACCACGATGCAGGCAAAGACCGGGGTGTGCAGGCTGGGGAACACCTTGGAGAACAGGGACGAGAACGGCAGCTGGTTGTCGCGGGACATCCCGAAGCACAGCCGGATGGTCGCGGCCATGATCGACAGGCAGCAGACGAAGATGGCCGCCGACACCACCAGCAGGTAAATGGTGGCGAAGGGGGCTGAGAAGTTGGCCTCGATGATCTGGGCCGGGCCGTAGGCGCCCTTGATCGCCCCGTGCAGGTTCGGGATGGCCACCAGCGTGCCGAGCAGGAACACCCCGCCGATGACGAACGCGCCGATGACCGAGCCCAGCACGGCCTTGGGCGCGGCCCGGCGCGGGTCACGGGTCTCCTCGGCCAGTGTCGAGGCGGTATCGAAGCCGTAGATCACGAACAGGCTCATGAACATCGCGGCCAGGAACGTGTTGGGCGCCACGTGGATGCCCGCGCTGTTAGTGATCACGTGGATGCCCTGGTGGTTGTGGAAGGCCAGCAGGATCAGCGCGAACACGAACATGCCCAGGATCTCGAACAGCACCCCGGTGTTGTTGATGACCGCGACCAGCCGGACCCCGTAGATGTTCAGGATCGTGATCACCACCAGGGTGATCAGCGCGAACACCAGCTCGGTGTGCAGGGTCAGCTGGAGGCCGTGCCAGCCCAGGCCCTCGAAAGCCGGGATCAGCGCCAGCGGCAGGGTGGCCACCACCGCCGTGACGGTCAGGATGCCGGCGAACAGGTAGACCCAGCCGGTAAACCAGGAGTACCTCCGGCTGGACAGGTACTTGGTCCACTGGAAGACCGAGCCCGCCACCGGGTAGTGGCTCGACACCTCGGCGAAGTTGAGCGCGATGATGAACTGGCCCAGGGCGACCACCGGCCAGGTCCAGATGAACACCCCGCCCAGCGTGGTCAGGCCCAGGGCGAACAGCGTGAAGATGCCGGTGGACGGCGAGATGTAGCTGAACGCGACCGCGAACGAGCTGAATGTCCCCAGCGAGCGCTTGAGCTCCTGCTTGTATCCGAACTGGGCGAGGTCGGCGCTGTCGCGCTCGTGCCCGCCGTCTACGCCGGTATTAGCGGCCATGACCTGGTCTCCTGTATCTGACGGGGACCGAACGATGAGGCGTAGCGTAGGGGCGCGATCAGCTAACTGTCCAGACCCATTCGCGGTCCCAGGTCACAAGATCCGCCGAATCAGCACTTAGGTCTAGACCATTTCGGCCTCGGGCTCGTAGCCTTCGGGAGCGAGGAAGCACGCGCGAAGGGGATAGCGAAGGGACAGCGGGGCGGGCGCTTGATGACCAGCGAACTGCGGGCCGGGGCTCCTCGGCCGGAGACCACGGCGGACGCCGAGGTCGCCGCCATCCTCGACCAGGTGCCCAGCCTGGCCGGGGCCCCGCGCGTGATCGCTGAGCTGCCCGGCGGCCTGACCAACCGCAACTACAAGGTGACCACCCCGGCCGGCGCCTTCGTGGCCCGGATCTGGTCCGAGACCGGCGGCGACCTGCTGGCCATCAACCGGGACCACGAGTACCGCAATTCGGTCATCGCCGCCGAGGCCGGCGTGGGCGCGCCGGTCATCGAGTACCGGCCGCGGGACCGGGTGCTGGTGCTGGGCTTCCTGGAGGGGCGCACGTTCGGCAACGCGGATGTTCAGAACGCGGCCAATATCCCGCGCGTGGCCCGCGCCGTGCGCCAGCTGCATGCGGCGCCCCGGTTCGTCAGTGACTTCGACATGTTCGAGATCCAGCCGCGCTACTACCGCGCGGCGCGGTCGGGCGGGATGACCGTGCCCGCCGGCTACGACGACCTGGCCCCGGCCTTCGAGGCCGCCCGCGCCGTCCTGGCCGCCACCGCGGAGGGCACCGTGCCCTGTAACAACGACCTGCTGGCGGCCAACTTCATCGACGACGGC
This sequence comes from uncultured Actinomycetota bacterium, assembly GCA_963730265.1. Lineage (GTDB taxonomy): Bacteria > Actinomycetota > Actinomycetes > Streptosporangiales > Streptosporangiaceae > DASUBV01. The sequence continues at coordinate 801,757 of CAVSRG010000006.1, read as the reverse complement.
GAGCGCATCGCGCTGATCGACTACGAGTACTCCGGCAACAACGACCCCTGCTTCGAGCTGGGCAACATCGCCGGCGAGTGCGGCCTGTCGGCCGACGCGCTGGACAACCTGGTGACCGCCTACTACGGCAGCCGGCGGCCGGGCCGGGTGGCCCGGGCGCAGTTGTTTATCCCGGTGTCTCAGTACGGGTGGACCCTGTGGGGCGCCATCCAGCATGCGACCAGCCCGCTGGACTTCGACTTCTGGGCCTGGGCCATGGAGCGCTTCGAGGCCGCCGCGGCCGCCTTCACCGGCCCGGGGTTTGCCCGCCTGCTCGCTGACGTTCAGGAAGGGGACTGACCCAGTGTCCGAGCGTTTCCAGGTCGTCATCATCGGCGGCGGGGTCATCGGGACCAGCGTGGCCTACCACCTGACCGCGCTGGGCTGGACCGATGTGCTGCTGCTCGAGCAGGGGCAGCTGTCGTGCGGCACGACCTGGCACGCGGCCGGGCTGGTCGGCCAGCTGCGGGCCTCCGAGGCCGGGACCCGGCTGGTCCAGTACTCCACCCGGCTCTACGAGCGGCTGGAGCGCGAGACCGGCCAGGCCACCGGGTTCCGCCGCTGCGGCGGCGTCACCGTGGCCCGGACCCCGGAGCGGATGGCCGCCCTGGCGCGAACCGCGGCCACCGCCACCGCCTACGAGCTGGACTGCGAGCTGATCAGCCCGCGCCGGGCCGCCGAGCTGTACCCGATCATGGCGACCGACGACCTGGTCGGGGCCATCTGGCTGCCCGGCGACGGCCGGGCCAACCCGACCGACCTGACCGCCGCGCTGGCCCGCGGCGCCCGGCAGCGCGGCGCCACCATCCGCGAGCGGACCAAGGTCACCGGGATCCTGGTCCGGGACGGCGTCGCCGCCGGCGTGCGCACCGCCACGGGGTCTGGCGACACTGGGGACATCGAAGCCGAGGTCGTGGTCAACTGCGCCGGGCAGTGGGCCAAGCAGGTCGGCGAGCTGTGCGGGGTCACCGTGCCGCTGCACTCGGCCGAGCACTTCTACGTGGTCACCGACCAGATCGACGGCGTCCACCCGGACCTGCCGATCCTGCGCGACCCCGACGGCTACACCTACTTCAAGGAGGAGGTCGGCGGCCTGGTGGTGGGCGGCTTCGAGCCCGAGGCCAAGCCCTGGGTGGCCCCCGACCAGATCCCCGAGCCGTTCGAGTTCCAGCTCCTGGCCGAGGACTGGGACCACTTCAGCGTGCTCATGGACAGCGCGCTGCTGCGCCTGCCGGTGCTGGGCCAGACCGGGGTGAAGAAGTTCTACAACGGCCCCGAGAGCTTCACCCCGGACAACCAGTTCATCCTCGGCGAGGCACCCGAGCTGCGGAACTTCTTCGTCGCCGCCGGCTTCAACTCGGTCGGCATCGCGTCCGCGGGCGGGGCCGGCCTGGCGCTGGCCCAGTGGATCACCGCGGGCCAGCCCGACACCGACCTGACCACCGTGGACATCCGGCGGTTCGCCCGGTTCAACGGGAACAGCCGCTGGCTGCGGGACCGGGTCGGCGAGGTGCTGGGGCTGCACTACGCGGTGCCCTGGCCCAACCGCGAGCTGGAGACCGCTCGCCCGTTCCGCCGCTCGCCCGCCTATCACCTGCTGCGCGCGGCCAACGCCGGCTTCGGGTCCAAGATGGGCTGGGAGCGGGCCAACTTCTTCGCCCCGCCGGGGCGCGAGCCCCGGATCGAGTACTCCTGGGGCAAGCAGAACTGGCAGCCCTGGTCCTCGGCCGAGCAGCTCGCCACCCGCCAGGCGGTGGCCGTCTACGACCAGACCTCGTTCTCCAAGTACCTGGTGACCGGGCCGGACGCCGAGTCGGCGCTGCAGTGGCTGTGCACCAACGACGTGGCCGTCCCGCCCGGCCGCACCGTCTACACCGGGCTGCTCAACGACCGCGGCACCTACGAGTCCGACATCACCGTGACCCGCCTGTCGGCCGAGGAATTCCTGCTGGTCGCCAGCTCGGCCACCACCGAGCGGGACATCGACCACATCCGGCGCCGGATGCCGCCCGGCAGCCGGGCCACGCTGGTCGACGTCACCTCGGCCTACGCCGTCTACGGGGTCATGGGCCCGCGCTCGCGCGAGCTGCTGGCCCGGCTGACCCGCCGCGACCTGTCCGACGCGGCCTTCCCCTTCGGCAGCAGCGCCCTCATCGACCTGGGCTACTCCACCGTGCGGGCGACCCGGATCACCTACGTCGGCGAGCTGGGCTGGGAGCTGTACGTGCCCGCCGAGTTCGCGGTCGGCGTGTACGAGGACCTGATGGCGGCGGGGGAGGACCTGGGCGCGGTGAACGCCGGCTACTACGCCATCGAGTCGCTCCGGCTGGAGAAGGGCTACCGGGCCTTCGGCCGCGAGCTGACCCCCGACTACAACCCGGTCGAGGCCGGCCTGCTGTTCGCCTGCAAGCTCGGCACCGAGGTCGGCTTCCTGGGCCGGGAGGCGGTCGAGAAGGCCAGGGCGGCCGGGCCGCGCCGTCGCCTGATCTCGCTGGTGCTGCGCGATCCCGACGTCATGATGTGGGGCGGCGAGCTCATCCTGCGCGACGGCGTGCCGGTCGGCCAGGTGACCTCGGCCGCCTGGGGCGAGACCGTCGGCGGCGCCGTCGGCCTGGGCTACATCCGTGACCCGGCCGGCACCCCGGTCACCGCCGCGTTTGCCCGGACCGGGGAGTACCAGGTCAACGTCGGCGGCCAGCTAGTCTGGGCCGCGGCCGGGCTGCGGGCGCCGTATGACCCGGCGGGCCACCGCGTCCGACCCGATTCCGGAGCACCCGAGTGAAGAGCACCTCAGTGAGGAAACTACCTTAGTGACGATCAGCGTCTTCGACCTGTTCAAGGTCGGGATCGGGCCGTCCAGCTCGCACACCGTCGGCCCGATGCGAGCCGCGGCGCTGTTCGCCCGGTCGCTGGCCGACGACGGGCTGCTGGAGAAGGTCACCCGGGTCCGGGCCGAGCTGTTCGGCTCGCTGGGCGCGACCGGGCACGGCCACGGCAGCGTCAAGGCGGTCGTCCTCGGCCTGTCCGGGGAGCAGCCCGACCTGGTCGACCCGGCCGCCGCCCAGCCGCTCGTCGACGCGGTGCGCCAGACCGGCCTGCTCCGGCTGCCCGGCACCGCGGGCATCCCCTTCGACATTGATGAGGACATCGTCCTGCACCGGCGCAAGCGACTTCCGTTTCATAGCAATGCCATGAGGTTCGCGGCTCTGGCCGATGGGGGCGGCGAGCTGAGCGCCCGGACCTATTACTCCGTCGGCGGCGGCTTCGTGCTGGGCGAGGACGAGGCCGGGCAGCCCCGGATCGTGCCCGACCAGACCCCGGTGCCCTACCCGTTCACCACCGGGGCCGGGCTGCTCGCCCACGCCACCGCCACCGGCCTGCCCATCAGCCAGATCATGCTGGCCAACGAGCTGGCCCGCCGGGACGCCGGGCAGGTCCGCGCCGACCTGCTGCACCTGTGGGCCGTGATGCGGGAGTGCGTGGCCCGCGGCAGCGCCGCCGACGGGGTGCTGCCCGGCGGGCTGAAGGTCCGCCGCCGGGCCCGGTCGCTGCGCGAGGGCCTGGAGCGCGACGGCGACATCGGGGACCCGCTGCACGCCATGGAGTGGATCACCGCTCTACGCGCTGGCCGTCAACGAGGAGAACGCGGCCGGCGGCCGGGTGGTGACCGCGCCCACCAACGGCGCCGCCGGGATCATCCCGGCCGTGCTGCACTATTACACCCAGTTCGTGCCCGGCGCCGACGACGACGGCGTGGTCCGCTTCCTGCTCACCGCCGGGGCCATCGGGGTGCTGTTCAAGGAGAACGCCTCCATCTCCGGGGCCGAGGTCGGCTGCCAGGGCGAGGTCGGCTCCGCCTGCTCCATGGCCGCCGGGGCGCTGGCCGAGGTGCTGGGCGGCACGCCCGAGCAGGTGGAGAACGCGGCCGAGATCGGCGTGGAGCACAACCTGGGCCTGACCTGCGACCCGGTGGGCGGCCTGGTCCAGATCCCGTGCATCGAGCGGAACGCGATCGCGTCGGTGAAGGCGATCACCGCGGCGCGGATGGCGGTGCGGGGCGACGGCGAGCACAAGGTCTCGCTGGACAAGGCGATCAAGACCATGCGCGAGACCGGCGCGGACATGAAAGACAAATACAAGGAAACGGCTCGCGGCGGCCTAGCCCTCAACGTCGTCGAGTGCTGACCGGACGCCCCACACCCCCCGCCGCCCGCCCCGGCCCGCCCGGTCCCCCTGCGCGCCGCTGCTCCGCTCCGCATGCCGCCCTCGAGCAGCACCGACGGCCCTCTGGTGCTCCTCTAGCGACACCAGCGGCCCTCCGGTGACGCTGGTCGATCCGCTCGACGCAGCCTGCCCGACCCGATCAGCGCTGCCGGCCCGCCCGCCCCACTCCGCCGCCGGGTCAGCGTCATGAAACGGCCGTTCACGTCGCAGGAGCGACGTGAACGGCCCTTTCACGTCGTTGTGGCGGGTCCCGCCCCGCCCTGCAGCCCCCACTCGGCAGCCCACGCCCGGCCCGCAGCCCGCAGCTCCGCAGCCGCGATCAGCCCAGCGGCCCCCTCAACTCCGCGGCCCCGTCCAGCCCCGCAGGCCCCACCCGCCCCGCACCCCTGCTTCAGCCGCCCGGCGCCCACCAGGCCGATGATCTTGCGCGGGCTCTGGGAACGACGTGGTTGTTGCTCTGACGTCGCTCCAGCGACGTGGTTGTTGCAACCACGTCGCTGGAGCGCGGGACGGGCCGAACATTCGCGGGGCGCGGGGGGATCATGGTGCTGTCGGTGAGACGGTTGACGGGCGGGAGCGGCGGGTGAGCCGGACGGAGCAGCGGGCAGGGCGGCCCGCCGAGCGCGGGCTGCGGCGGCATCGCGCCGGGGGCCAGTCGCGGGTGACCAACGTCGAGCTGTTCTTCGACCTGGTCTATGTGTTCGCGGTCACCCAGCTCTCGCACTACCTCCTGGCCCACCAGACGGTGACCGGGGCGCTGCGGGCCGGGCTGCTGCTGGTGATGGTGTGGCTGCTGTGGGCCTACACGACCTGGGTCACCAATTGGCTGGATCCCGAGCGGATCCCGATCCGGCTGCTGCTGCTCGGCCTGATGCTGGTCAGCCTGGTCATGTCGGCCGGGCTGCCGGAGGCGTTCACCGACGGCGGGGTGCTGGTCGGCGGGGCCTACGCCGTCATGCAAGTGGGCCGCAGCTTGTTTGCGGTCTGGGCGCTGCGCGGCGCGCCCCAGCGGCGCAACTTCGAGCGCATCCTGTGCTGGTGCTGCGTCAGCGGCGGGCTCGCGGTGGCGGGCGGCCTGGCCGGGCCGGACGTCCGGGGTGCGCTGTGGCTGGCCGCGGTGGCGGTGGACCTGGCCGGCAGCTCGGTGGGCTTCTACACGCCGGGCCTGGGCCGGTCCAGCACCCAGGAATGGGACATCGAGGGCGGTCACTTCGCCGAGCGCTGCCAGGGCTTCATCCTGATCGCGCTGGGCGAGTCGATCGTGGTCACCGGGGCCACGCTGGCCCGGCTGCTGGCCGGGCCGCTGGCCGCGCCGCACGCCAGCGCGGCCCCGACGGTGGCGGCGTTCGCGGTGGCGTTCATCGGCAGCGCCGGGCTGTGGTGGCTGTACTTCGACCGCAGCGCCGAGGCCGGCGCCCGGACCATCGCCCGCTCGGCCGACCCTGGTCGGCTGGGCCGGTCGGCCTACCACCTCATCCACCCGGTCATGGTGGCCGGGATCATCGTGGCTCGCCGCCGCCGACGAGGTGGTGCTGTCCGACCCGCGGGCCAGGGCCACGGCCGCGGCGGCCTGGCTGCTGCTGGGCGGATACGCGCTCTACCTGGCCGGCGCATGCGGCGTTCAAGGCGGTGGTCTGGCGGACGGTCTCCTGGTCGCGGATCACGGCCGTGGCGGTGCTGGCCCTGCTCGGCCTGCTGGCCCCGCACGTGGCCGTGCTGACGCTGGCCATCTGCGCGGCGGCGGTCATCGTGGCCGTGGTGGTGGCCGACTACCTGACCCGGAACCGCGCACCGGGCCATGCCGAATGAGGTAAATGACCGTAATCGGAGTTCCGGCCGGGCCATTCCCAGGCTAGTTATGACTGTTTACCAATCCACCCCCTGGGTCGGCCCGAATAACCGGCATGTGGGCAGGAACGTCGTTACTATCGAGTACGTCGCTACGTCATGCTCGTGGCCCAGGCTGGCCCGAGTTCGCCGCGTGTGGCCGCGGCGGCCAATCTGACTTGGACTGGTCTCGCCTGGCTGCGGCGTTCCTGACGGCAGCTAACCGGCTAATCCTGCCCTCGGCACGCCCGCTTTCGGCGTAGCCGTGGCACCAGGAAGGAGAAAACGCACATGGCTGAGGGGCTGTACGGCCCGACCGGGCCTGGGACGGTGGTGCTCGACCTCCGTCCGGGCGTGGGGGCGCTCATCCTGCACACGCCGCAGGAGCTGAACGGCCAGGAGATCGAGATCAGCCCGTCGGGGGCCATGGGCGCCCGGCGCAGCCACGCCCAGGTGCGCGCCCGGCCGGTGGACACCGGCACCGGCTACGCCGCGATCTACCCCGATCTGCCCGCCGGGCGGTACACCATCTGGCGGGACGGGGCCACCGCCGCGGGCACGGTCATGGTGGCCGGGGGCAAGGTCTCCCGCTACGACTGGAGCTGACCGCCTCCCCGGCCGGGATCCCGGTCGCGCAGCCACCCGGAATTCCCGGTAAGCTGGGTCAGCCCCAAGCGCGGCGGAGTAGCTCAGTCAGGCAGAGCAAGCGGCTCATAATCGCTGTGTCGCCGGTTCAAGTCCGGCCTCCGCTACGAACTGTGACGTATGGCCAGGCAAAACGCTCCCAGGGAATAACCCAGGGCAGCCGGGGCGCTCCTCTTCCGGGGCGCGCGCCGTCTGGCCGCGACCCCCCCGATGAAGAGATCTGACCGCAGGAAAGAGAGGCACTCCACGTGGCTGCGACTGACGTCAGGCCCAAGATCACGCTGGCCTGCCAGGAGTGCAAGCACCGCAACTACATCACCCGTAAGAACCGGCGAAACGATCCGGACCGGCTCGAGCTGAGCAAGTACTGCCCGTTCTGCCGCAAGCACCAGCCGCACCGCGAGACCCGCTAGTCGCGGGCGGCGCGGCATGCCGATCAACCCCGACTACGTCGGCCGCACCTACCCGGTGAGCGCGCCGTACGAGGTCAGCCGCGTCAAGATCAGGGAGTTCGCCGACGCGATCGGCGACCCCAACCCGGTCTACCGCGACGCCGACGCGGCGCGGGCGGCCGGGCATCCGGATGTGATCGCCCCGCCGACGTTCGCCATCGTGATCAGCATGGCCTCGACCGGCGGGGCGGTGGGCGATCCCGGCCTGGGCATCAACTACGCGATGGTCGTGCACGGGGAGCAGCAGTTCCAGTACTCGCGCCCGCTGGGGCCGGGTGACGTGGTCACCGCGCAGACGACAATCAGCGGCATCAGGTCGGTGGGCAGCCTGTCGATGATGACCACGAGCACCGAGATCCGCACCACCGCGGGCGAGCACGTATGCACGGCGGTGTCCACGCTGGTCGAGCGGGGCGCCGAGGCCCCAGCCCAAGGGGCGGCGTCATGAGCGAGGTAGTGAGCGGCACGGTCGGCTACGACGAGGTCCAGGCCGGCGCCGAGCTGCCCGTGGTCACCTACCCAGTGACTCGGCTCAGCCTGGTCAAGTACTGCGGCGCCTCGGGCGACTTCAACGTCATCCACTGGAACGAGCGGATCGCCAAGGCGGTCGGCCTGCCCAACGTCATCGCCCACGGCATGTTCAGCATGGCCCAGGCCGGCCGGTACGTGACCGACTGGGCCGGGCCGGGCGCGACGGTGGCCGAGTTCGGGGTCCGGTTCTCGGCTCCCGTGGTAGTGCCCGATGACGACACCGGCGCCACCATCGAGGTCAGCGGCAAGGTCGAGGAGAAGCTGGACGACCACCGCGTCGCCCTGTCCCTGACCGCCCGCTCGGCCGGCACCAAGGTGCTGGCCCGCGCCCGCGCCATCGTCCGCCTCCCCTGAGCCCTCCCGCTAGCTGAGCCCTCCCGTTAGCTGAGGCTTCCCGCTAGTGCAGCGGGCCGCCGGAATAGCTGAGCAGGATCGCGACCAGCGTGCCGGCCAGCAGGAACGGCCCGAACGGAAGCTGTGACTTGCGGGTTGCCCGGCGTGCCGCCAGCAGGCCGAGCCCGGCCAGCGCGGCCAGCAGGTAGCCCAGGAACAGGCCCGCCACCAGGGCGCTGACCCCGAGCCAGCCCAGGTACAGGCCCAGCACCCCGGACAGCTTGACGTCCCCCCAGCCGATTCCGGCCGGGTAGATGAGGGCCTGGATCAGGAACAGCAGCCAGGCCGCGGCCAGGCCGATCAGCGCGACCACGAAGCGGCGGCCACCGTCCGGCACCGCTAGCGCGGCCGCGCCGAGCAGCACCAGGGCCACCGGGTAGGACAGCAGGGTCAGCGCGTCGGGCAGCCGCTGGTACCTGGCGTCGATGAACGCCAGCGCCACCCCGACCGCACCCAGGAAACAGAACGCGGGCAGTACCGGGCTGGGCCCGAAGCGCACCGCCATCACCACGAACACGGCCGCCGTGAGCAACCCGGCCACGCTGCTCCCAGCCAAGCCGCTCCCGGCGGCGCCTTCCTCCGCGCAGCAGCGGTCCCGGAGCCGGCGCCAGCCGGTGACCGGAATCAGGTCAGCGGGCCGGAATCCGGTCCCGCAGCCAGGGCAGCGCCACGGCGGCAGCCGCCGGCCGGGCTCGGTGCGGGGGAGCCACGCGATCATCGCGGTGACCCAGGACCCGGCGACCAGGCCCGCCAGCGCCGCGACGATCACGGTGACCCAGGCCGAGGTATCCATGACTGTCCAGTATGCGAGGTCGGCCGGTGGGCCGACCTCGCATACTGACTGAGCTAGCTAGTTGCCGGGGCCGGTGCCGTTGATGCTCTGGATCTCCGCGACGCGGATCGCGGCGCTCGTACCGGCCAGGGTGATCGGCGGCAGCACGCCGTTGCCAGCCACGTCGCCGTTGGTGACGCGCCAGGTGATGGCCCAGGTAACGGTCGCGGTGACGGTCCCAGCGGTCGTCGGGGCCTGCCACAGCACGCCGCAGTCCGGCGGCACGCCTGCTCCGGCGGTCGGCAGGTGACCGGCCTGATACTTCGAGCCGGTCAGAGTGCAGCCCTGGGAGTAGACCTGGCCGCCCGAGCTGCTGCTGATCTCCAGCTTGGTCGGCACGGCGGTCACCCGCACGGCCTGGTCACCGAGGCTGGCCGTGACAAAGGTTCTATGCAGCCTGGTCAGGCGCACGTAGGTGGCCAGGTTGACCCAGCCCCGCGTCCCCGGCATGAGCTGCACCCCAGGGGAAGGGACCCGCATGTTGTTGTAGGCATAGTCGGCCAGGTCCACCGGCGGCACGTTGGGCATGGGCGGCGGGACATTTGGTGCCTCGAAGGCGAACAGGGGCAGCTTCAGGCACTCGGCCGCGCCCGCCGCACCCGCGTTCGGGTTGATCGGCAGTTCGTACCATGTGCCCGGCTTCGGGGCCGCCAGCAGCTGCTTGGCCTGCTGCACGGACTGGTAGACGTCGAACTGCGAGTCCTGCTTGGTGACCGTGCCGAACTCGCCGATGATGTACTGGCTGCCGCTGGTCGCGTCGCCAATCGGGTTCCATAGACAGGGCGGCGGAGGCACGTTGACCGGGACCGTGTTGCTCGAGCCCTGGTGGTAGGCGGGTCCTCCGAGCTTGACGAACTGCCACACGCTGACCGAGCATTGCGACCCCACGCAGCCGACCCCGGTGCCGGCATCGGCCGAGGGGACGGCGGCGGCCAGCGGAACGAGCAGCCCGGCGATGGCGGCGACGCCCGCGAACATCACGCGTCGTTTCATGGCTTGCACTCCTGCGCCTGTGGATAGTAGACGGTGGTAGGAATCGAGACGACTCCCCAGCGCCCGCTGCTCTCCCTGGCGAGCACATCAGAGTTGCTGTAGTAGTTCTGGTTGTGCGGCGTCTGCTGGCCAGGCGGCAGGATCTGGCCAGTAGACAGGCTGGTGTTGCGGGCCCGTGCGGTGTCCACGCACTCGGTCACCACGATCGTGCCCTTGGCCCCGTGCACCGCGTGCATCCGCCAGAAGCGGACGGTCCCGGTGAACGACTCGGTGGTCACGCTCGCCACGTGCAACGTAGCGGCGAGGCCGGTCCGGACCCGGGCCGAGGCGGCGTAACTGCGCCAGCGCTGGTCGCGGTCCCCGGTGTAGTCCGCGTACAGGACCGCGAGCACGAAGTCCTTGGCCGCCATCACGGCGGCCTTCTCGCCGGGGCGGCCCGGCATCCACGGCGTCATCAGGACGTGGGCGTTGCGGCCGAATGGCGGCCGGACCAGCGTCAGCGGACCGGCCGGGGCGGACGGCGCCGAGGTCGGCGAGCTGGCGGCGGTCGAGTTATCGCTGGCCGGATGGAAGGTCTGCGGCGCAGCGGTGCTGCACGCCACGGCGAGCACGCCGGATCCGGCGAGGAGGGCGCCCCTGAGCCCCCGCCGCAGATAGCGATGTCCGAATCCTGGGTTCCCCATGATGGCGATACCTTAGCAATTACGGTCAAACCGGTAGGTGCCATTCATCAAGTTGGTATCCTCCCGGCCGACGGCCGTTCCCGGCGCCGTTGCGCGAGCCCTTCCGGTCAAACAGTCAGCCGGGCATGGGGCCGCAGGTGGCCGTTGGCCAGGCCTTACCGCTGGCCGCCACCGCCGTCACCCAGGTGCCAATCGACTTGCCGTCAACCGTGACCGCCGAGCCGGTGTTGGAGTACCAGTCGCCGAATCGCTGGTTCCCGGTGACCTTGCCGCCGTGCAGCCAGGTCGAGGAGTCGCTGCGGGGGTGCGAGGTCTTCCCGGCCGCCAGCTTGGACGCCGGGATCAGGTGCTTGTCGGCGAAGCACTGCACGAGCAGGGGCGCGGCCTGCTGCACGGTGAGCTGGGTCGCGGTGGGGCTGCTGGAGCCGGAGGACGGGCTGGCCGGCGGCGAGGATGACCCGCCCCCGGCCGACGGGCTGCTCGAGCTGCCGCACGCGGCACAGGCCAGGGCGGCCGCCGTCACGGCGGCCGCGGCCAGCGCCCTCAGGTTAAGCCTGGTCACGCCGTCCTCCATTGGTAGCGATTGGCCGCCCATAGGTCCTCGTAGCCCATAGGTTACGGTCAGCCACCGTTGTTGCCGTTCACTCCGAGCTGCAGGTCCATCGTCTTGGCGATGAGCAGCCGCCAGTTCTCGAGCGTCTGCTCGCCGCCGGGGGTGCTCGTGCCGTAGGCGTCGTTGGAGTGCTCGCTCCAGTAGGTGCCGAGGTCGAGTGACGGCTGGCCGTTGGGCCCGAACGCGTCGGGGGGCAGCGGCGTCTTCAGCGCCCCGACCTGGTCCAGGCCCTGAAGCAGCGGGATCTCCGACAGCCACTCGTCGACCTGGATCTGGCTGGTCTGGGACGACACGGCGTTGGACGCGTTGTCCGTCGAGAACTGGGGCAGGATCGGCCCGGCCAGCGACAGCAGCGACTTGGCCCCGGTCAGGACCTGGCCGTCGCCGGGGATCATCCCGAATCCGGTCTCGGCCATCGAGATCATCTGGTTCAGCATCTGGTTGTGCAGGTCCTCCTGCTGGGCCTGGGTGATGCCCACGTTGCTGGCCTCGACGCTGATCCGCGAGTAGAGCGAGGCGAACGCCTGGACCGGGCTCGCCAGGCCGGGTATCGAGCCGCCGTTGGTCAGGATGCCCAGCGAGCTGCCCATGGCCAGGCTCGACATGGCCTGCATCTGGGTCAGGTCGCTCTGGTTCAGGCTGAGCTCCTGCAGGTACGCCGACAGCTGCGACCCGCTGACCCCGATGACGTAGGGCTGGCCGGGACCGGGCTGGAACACCGGGCTGCGCTGCGGGCCGTCCGACGAGGCGGCCAGGTCCGGCATGTACCGGGAGAAGGTGTCCATCAGCGCCGCCCGGACCGGCGGTGACACCTGCCAGATGACGCTGCCGCCGTCAATCAGCGGGGCCGGCACGTTGTTAATGATGTTGTAGGCGGCCCAGGCCGACTGCTGCGAGGGCACGCCGTCGCCGCGCGGGGCGGAGGTGGCGGCGTCCAGGAACCTGCCCATGGCCTGCTCGTCGATGCCGCCCTCGTAGACCTCGGGGAAGCTGCCGGGCGGCCGCTCGTTCGGGCCCAGGACCGTGAAGTACTTCGCGCCGTCGGTATAGGAGTACCTGACGCCGCCGCCGTTGAGCAGGAAGCTGGACAGCGTGCTGCCGTCCTTGCCGCCGAGCAGCTGCATGGCCGCGGTCTTGTTCTGCGCGTCTGCCGCCAGCAGCGCGGACAGCGGGTCGTACTGCGCCAGGCCCTGCTCCACCTGCTGGTAGGCCTGCATCGGCATCGGGTACTTGCTGGTCGGGCCGAGCGGGATCTGCAGGGTCCCGTTCTGCTCGGCGTTGTACTCGGCCATGGTCAGCTGGGCCAGGAAGTTCTGCGACTGCGCGGTCGGGTCCGCGGTGCTCCACGCCGATCCCGACGGACCGTACTTGACCAGCATGCCCATCGACCACAGCGTCGAGGTGGCGGTGAGCTGCTTGATGGTCGAGGGCTGGAGCAGGCTCTTGGAGTCGACATAGGCCAGGCCGGTGGCGAACGTGTTCAGGATCTGCTGATCCTGCTTGCTGAACGTGTTCGCGAACATCGTCGAGACCGGGATGTCGTTCGAGCTGCCGTTGAGGTTGTGCAGCACCCCGGCCAGCCCCGCGACCTGCGGTCCGGCCTGGTTGTAGAAGTCGGCCAGGTAGGTCGAGTCGTTCTCCTTGACGTGGTCGCTGACGTCGTCGGCCACGGTCTGGATGTCGGCCAGCGCCTGCTGCGAGTTCGGGTCCTTTTCGGCCGACGTGAGCAGCTGCGCGTCGGCCTGCGCGTTGGCGGCGTCCACCGCCGAGCCGTTCCACGGGATGGTGACCATGGAGACGCAGGCGTTCATGCTGTCGGTCTCGAGCAGCTTCTGGGCCAGGTTGGAGCGGGCCCGCATGTCCGCCGCGTCGATCACCGACCGGGCCTGGGCCTGGGGCAGCAGCGACAGGCTGATCGGCGACCCGTAGCCGTTCATGGTGTTGAGGATCTTCGGCACGTTGGCCGCCAGCACGTCGCGCAGGTTCTCCAGGGCCGACGCGGCCTTGGCCATGCGGATCGGGTCTACCCCGGCGTAGTCGTCGCTCATGGCTGGTCCCGTCAGCTCGCGGTCGCCGTGGTCTTCGGCTGGTTCTGGGCCAGCTTCTCCATCTGCGTCCGCACGTTGTTCACGACCGTCGTCTCGGCGCCGGGCAGCTGGTTGCTGAGCAGGTTCAGGAGCTGGGCGTAGAAGCCGTTCCAGTCACCGCACCACGACGTGGCGGCCGTACCGGTCCAGGTCTGATCGGTGATCCAGGTCTTGGCCCCGTTGATGGCGGTGACAATCGCCTGAGCTGCGGCATTGACGCTGGCCATGTCGTTCTCGGCGTCGCTCACCGCCTCCTGGATCAAGCTCCCGTACCCCATGAAGGCTCCCCAGTCGTCGATGCTCCCCGCGCCGCGCCGGAAGGCCTCACCGTATCGGACGAATGCCGCGCCGCATGACCTAATATAACGAAGACACCATTCTCCCGAGCCTTTTTGTGGCACGATGCCGTTCCTGTAAGCCACGGGTGGCTGGCGGCAGACGCGCAGCCGCAATCACGGAGGGTGGAACCCACTATGACCATGGTCGGTGCACAACTCGGGGAGCTGCGTGCCCTGGTGAGCCAGCTCGGCGGGCCTCTCAAGGCCCAGCTCGACAGCGACCTCAATGCCATGAACAGCAAGGTGCAGGCCAGCGCCAGCTACTGGACGGGCAACAACGCGGACAAGTTCCGCAGCGACTTCGCGTCCTTCGTGAAGCAGACCAACGTCGGCCTCAACCGGGTCCTGGAAGAGGCGTCCAAGGTGTCCGGCCAGAACCTCAACGCGATCGAGGCCGCCACCGGCTCGCACGCCTAGTTCCCGCTGGTGTAGCTGCATTTTCCTTAACAAAGGGCTGGTCCCGCTGCCGCCACGGGACCAGCCTTTTGCGTGTCCGGGCTAGTCAAGACCCAGCCCGCCGCGGGTGCCGCCAGTCGCGGGCTCCGGCGCTCGCGGACCGTGTCACTCGCAGGCGGCGAGCTGGATCGGCTCGGCCCGGCCCGGCCGGATCAGCAGGCCGCGGCCCAGCGGGCCGGGCCCGGCGTTGCGGGTTAGCCGGACGCCGAACAGGTCGCCATCGCTGGGCGAGTCCACCGCGACCAGGACCCCGCACCGCGACTTCAGCGCCTCCGGGATGAAGCCCGAGTACGCGCGGCCCAGGTCGCCGGTCGTGCCCGGCCAGGACCAGCCCGTGGTCGGCGTCCCGGCCGCTCACGATCAGCGCCGCGCAAGGGTTCCGACAGCGCGCTGTCGACCAGCAGCTCAGCGTCGTCCACGAGGACCACGTAGCGTTCCAGGCCTTCGAGGGCCGATCGATCTCGGACTCGCTGGCGTCCGCGCCGAGCACGGCCAGCACCCCCGGTGTGCCCTCCAGCGCCCGCAGCGGTGACCGGCGCGGGCGTGATCACCAGGACCGGCGTGCCCTGGCCGCAGCAGCGAGCGGGCCATGGCCAGCAGGGCGTTGGACCGCCCGCTGCGCGGCGGGCCCGCGACCACCAGCCCGGCCCCTCGTCGCCCAGGTCGAGGCCCACCGGCGCCAGTTCGTCCCCGCCCGCGCCGGCCATCGCCCACAACGGCGACGGCGGCGCGAAGCTCCGGGTCCAGCGCCATGAGCCTCCGCGACGGTGATCCGGCCGGGCAGGGCGTCCACGCGCAGCGGCCGCTGCGCGTGCAGGCGGCCGGCCGTGCCGCTCCTGCGCCCGCGTCGCCGAGCCGGCGTAGCGCGGCCACCTGCGCCGGGCCCGACGGGTCCGGCGTCCAGCATGGCGACCTGCGCCTCCAGCGGGCGCGGGCTGGCCTCGAACATGACCCGGCCCGGCGGCTGGTGGACGCCGGCAGGCTGCGCTCGCTGACCCCGGCCAGCGCCGGCGTCGGACGAGTCGGTCAGCCGCAGCAGCATCCGCTGCGCCGAACACGGTGCCCGGCCTGGCCGAGCAGCGCGGACCGGTCGGTGGTGAACGACCGCCCGCAGCCCGACCGCCGCACCCTCGCGCAGCAGCTGCAGCATGGCCTCGATGAGGCGCCCGTAGTCGTACTGCTCGAAGGCCGCGTAGAAGCCCTCCCACCAGTCGAGCAGCAGCAGCATCCAGGGCAGCCGCTCGGCCGGGTCGTGGGCGGCGCGCTGCTCGGCCAGCCCGGCGAAGCCCTCGGCGGCCAGCAGCTGCTGGCGGCGGCGGATCTCGCCGCGCAGCTTGGCCAGCAGCCGCTCGACCCGGTCGGCCTGGTCCCGGGACACGACCGCGCCGCAGTGCGGCAGCCGCGCTGACCGGCAGCAGCGCGCCGGTGCCGCAGTCGATGGCGTAGATGTGCACGTCGGCGGGGAGGCGTGCGCGGCCACCGAGCCGGCCATGCGTGCGCAGCATGGTGGACCGGCCGGTGCGCGCCGCGCCCGCGATGACCAGGTGCCCGCCGTGCGGCCAGGTCCAGGGTCGAGCGGCTCGCGGGACTGCCGGTCGGGCACGTCGGTGAGTCCGTAGGGCAGCGGCGTGCACCTCGCCGCCGCCCCGGCCGGCACGGGCAGCAGGTCGCCAGCGTGACGACCTCGGGCAGCGGCGGCAGCCACGGGCTGCGCTGCTCGGGTACGCCAGCTTGGCCGCCGCGCCGGCGGATCGCGTCGACCAGCACCGACAGGTCGGTGGCCATGCGTCGCCGTCGTCCTCGCGGCCCGGCCCGGCCGGCGGGCAGCGGGCGGCCCAGGCCGTGCCACGGCACCGGGATCACCCGGGCCTGCGCGGCCGGCCCGGCCCTGCGCCGGGGCGGCGGCCGCCGATCCGGGCCGACTGGACCGCGACCGGCGCGGCCGCCCCGGACCGGACGTAGCACCGGCCCGGCGTGGACTTGGCGATGAACGCGGCGTCGCGGGTGTCGATGACGTCGGCTGACTCCTCGGCGTCGGTGACCCGCAGCGCGATCCGCAGGTTGGTGTTGGCCCGGATGTCGGCGCTGACCACGCCGGCCGGCCGCTGGGTGGCCAGGATCAGGTGCACGCCGAGCGACCGGCCGCGCTGGGCGATGCCGACCAGCCCGGTCGACGAAGTCGGGCAGCTCGGCGACCAGCGAGGCGAACTCGTCGATGATCAGCACCAGCCGGGGCAGCGGGTCCAGCTCCGGCGCTGAGCCGCCTGGTGTCCCAGTAATCCTCGATGTCCTTGGCCCCGGCGTGCAGCAGGATCTCCTCGCGCCGCTTCAGCTCGGCCGACAGCGAGGCCAGCGCCCGCTCGGTCAGGTGCCCGTCCAGGTCGCTGACCATGCCGACGGTGTGCGGCAGCCGGGCGCAGTCCTTGAACGCGCTGCCGCCCTTGTAGTCGATGAGCACGAACGTCATCGCGTCCGGCCGGTTGGCCACGGCCAGCGACGGCGATGAGCGTCTGCAGCAGCTCGGACTTGCCCGCGCCGGTGGTGCCCGCGATCAGGCCGTGCGGGCCGTCGGCCCGGATGTCGATGCACGAACGGCCCGTCGGCGCTGACCCCGATGGGCGCCGCGGTCGTGCGGCCGAGCCGTTCCCAAACCGTCGGCGACGTCGCCGGGCGCCGGGTCGGGCATGCCGATCAGGTCGAGCAGCCGGGCCGCGGCCGGGATCGGCGGCGTCGGCGTCGTCCCGGCTCACGTCCCGACCGGGGCCAGCGCCCGGGCCACCCGGTCCGCCCAGGCCACGCTGACCTGGTCGGCGAGCACCGAGCCGAGCAGCTCCAGGCCGCTGCCGCGCAGGTGCACGCAGCCGGGCCGGCTCGGGATCCCAGGAGGCGACGGCGGCGCACTCCTCGGGCAGCACCCGCTGCGGACTCGTCGAGGCAGATCGCGTACACGCCGGCCTGGCGGCGCGGCGGCCAGCACCTGCGGCATGCCGGGGATGCGGCGCAGCACCCGCGCCCCGTCCAGCACGACCAGGATCTTCGGCCCCAGGTCGGGTCGGCTGGCCGCCGCGCTGCCTCGCCGAGCCCAGGCTGACGCCGGGCATGCTCGCGGGCCTTCTCCAGCCGCTCGGTCGACCTCGGCGGCCAGCTCGGCCACCCGCCGCGCCGCCGAGTCCGGGTCCGTGCCGACCAGCGCGATGCAGTCCTCGCCCTGCGCGGCGCGCAGTGCGGCAGCCAGCGGACCCAGTTCCAGTGCCGGCCCGCCTGCCGGGTCGGCGGCCAGCACCACGATCTGCAGGTCGCGCGGGCTGTGCAGCGCCGCGGCCTGCGCGACCAGCCAGCGGGCCAGCCCGCGGGAGCGCGTCCAGCGGCCCGGCCAGGCCGATCACGCCCAGCTCGGGCAGCGGCAGCGGGACCGGGCACGCTGCGCGCCGCGGGCGCCGGCGGCAGCTCGGCGTCGCGCGGCGCGCCCTTCTCCGGCCACGAACTCGATCGTCGGCCGGGCCGGTCGGTCAGCCCGACCCGCAGGTGCAGCGTGTCCGGGTCGTGCGGCGCGGCGCTCCCACAGCCGCCGCCGCGGCCCGGTCGCGGTGAGCAGCACCTGCGCCGGGTCGGGCGCGGCGTCCCGCCGCTGCGGCCTCGTCGGCGGCCCGCTCGGCGGCCAGGATCGGCGTCCAGCTCGGCCATCTTGCGCTTGTACTCCCGCATCGCCCGCTGGTGCGAGACCCGGCCGTGCGCGCCGCTCGCTGATCCACTGGCCGACCACCATGACCGGGCTCATCAGCATGAACAGGGCGTACAGGGCCGAGTGCAGGGCCATCGACCATCACCGCGCCGAAGACCAGCGGCAGCAGCGCGGACAGCAGCTGCAGCCGGGCCTTCTCCGCCGCGCTTCGGCTCGGCCGGAATCTCGATCGGCGCGGGCGGCTGGCCGGCAGCAGCCGCGGCGGCCGGTTGTAGGCCAGCCCGCCGTCGCCGACCGGGGACAGGTGCGCGTCCGGCTGCTCGGGCAGGGCCAGGGCCAGCACGTCGGCCCCGACCTGCAGCAGCGCGCCCGGCGGCCACGGCCGCGGCGCGGCCAGCGGCTCGCCGTCCAGCAGCAGTGCCGGGCCGCCCTGGACCTGCCCGGCCTGCAGCGGCTCGACGTCACGCCGGCCCGGCACGCCGCGGGCTGACCGTGATCCGCGCGGCATGCGGGGGCAGTCCCGGCACCGGCACGCGGCAGTCCCGCGAGGCTGCCCAGCGTCACCGTGCCGAACCCCAGCCGCCGCACCGTTCCCGCGACCGGGCCGCCCACCGCCCGCACCTCGACCGCGCCCGAGGGCTCAGCCAGCATGGTCGCCGGGGCGGCCCGCGGGTCGGTCGCGACCACCGCGCCGTCGCGCAGCATCCCGGCCGCCGTGGCGCGGGGGTCCAGCGGGCGGGCGTTGACCCACAGCGTCGCGCCCCTGGCGTGCGCCTGCCGCCTGGTCGCCCAGCTGCCCGGTTCGGCACCGGGGAGCGGGATCACCTCGGCCAGCTGCTCCCGTGGCCAGACCGCGCCGCGCAGCTCGGCCGCCACTTGGCCGACCGTCAGCCCGTCGTCGCCGCTGATCACCAGGTCGCGGGGTCCGGTCGGAGTGAGTGCCGTCAGCGTGATCCGCATCTGCCTCTCCGTCACGCTCGGCCGCGGTGTGCCCGGTCACCGGCTCGCCCAGTCACCCGCCCGCGGCGCCGTGTCCGGGGCGCCAGCTGGACGGCCAAGCTGGGGCCTCGAAGCTGGACTGCCCGGAACGCACGATGTTATCGGCTATGGGCCGGTCTATCCCGGTCGTTCGCGGCCTTTGCCCTGCTCGTTCCCGGCTCGCGGTCCACGCCAGGCGGCGCCGCGGTCCGCTGTCATTCCGCTGTCATTCCGCTGGCGCGGCGCTGGCGCGAGTCCGCCGTTCCGGGTCGGCTCCGTCCCCGACGGCCTCGCCCGATGGCCGCCATTGCGTCGTCCGATGTGGGCCCTGGCCAGCAAAAGCATGCTGTCGCGCCCGCTCCCTTGCACCGCCGGACGGCGTGGCCAATGGTCGTGTAGTGATCCGGTCACCCTTTGAGGTAGCGCCGCTTTCCGGGCTATATAGCCCATCTGCTGAGGCATGTGGCCCTATCGTGGAAAAGGCTTCCGAATCATCGCAGGTCGCGTGCGCGCGACCAGGCAGCCTTCCAGCAGGGGAGATCGTCGCTACATGCCCAGTGACCGGAGCACATTGCAGCGGGGGGCGCCAGGGGGCGACCATTCCGCCTGGCAGGAGCCGACCGCACCGGGCGGACGGCGGCTGCCGAGCGCGCCCCGCGAGCGCAAGCCCGCGCTGGCCGCGCTGGCCGTCCTGCTGATCCTCGGCTGCGCGCTCGGCACCGGCTTCCTGGTCATCCAAAGCGGCAAGCGGGTCGCCGCGATTGAGATATCCCAGGAGGTCGGCGCGGGTCAGCGGATCCCGGCGACGGCCATGCAGGAGGTCCAGATCGCGTCCAACTCCGGGCTGTCCTACGTGCCCTGGAACCAGGCCGCCCAGGTGGCCCGGTTCTACGCGGCCAGCCCGATCCCGGCCGGGACGCTGCTGACCAACGCCATGGTCGCGTCCTCGACCACCTCGACGGCCGGCCGGGCCCTGGAGGGCCTGGCCCTCAAGGACGGCCAGCTGCCCCGTGGCCTGCAGGTCGGCCAGCACATCGACATCTACGAGGTCAGCGACTCCACCCAGCAGTGCCCCGGACACCCCGGATCGACGCTGGCCCCCAACGCGATCGTGATCGCCATCGACACCCCCGAGATCAACTCGGGTACCTCGGCCATGGAGGACGTCGAGGTGGCGCTGGCCCCCGGCGGACGCCGTGCGCGGTGGCGTGCAACGCCTCCAACGGCATCGTGGGCATCGCCGTGCTGCCCAACGGCGGGCGTGGTGCCGGGGCGGCCAACCCCGGCGGGCACGGCGGTACGGGCGGCACCCAGCCCGGTCAGGGCACCGGCGGCGGCTCGACCACCGGCGGCACGACCAAGAACCAGGCCCCCGGCGGACAGTCCCGGTCGGCGTCGCCCGGCCATGGGACCCACTGACCCATGGCGCTGATCGCTGTCGCTGCCGATAAGGGAGCGCCGGGAGTAACCACGACCTCGGTGGCCCTGGCCGCGGTCTGGCCCCGGCCGGTGCTGCTGGCCGAGTGCGACCCGGCCGGCGGCGACCTGGTCTACCGGCTGCCGTCGGCCGACGGCACCCGGCTCGACCCGCGGCGCGGGCTGCTCAGCCTGGCCGTCTCCGCGCGCCGCGGCCTGGAGCCGCGGCAGGTCTGGGAGCACGCGCAGAAGCTGCGCGGCGGCCTGGACGTGCTGGTCGGCGTGACCAACGCGGAGCAGGGCGCGGGCCTGGACCCGCTGTGGGGGCAGGTCGGCGCGGCGCTGGCCGGCCTGCCGGACGCTGACGTGATCGCCGACTGCGGCCGGGTCGGGTCCGAGGGCCGCTACTACGACCTGCTGGCCCGGGCCGATGCCGTCGTCATGATCACGCGGGCCAGCCTGGGCGACATGGTGCGGATGCGGGACCGGGTCTCGGTGGTAGACGCGGCCGTGCGCCGGCGCACGGGAGCGGGCCGGGTCAGCGTGCTGGTCATCGCCAACTACAAGAGTTTTTCCGCCGCCCTGGGCGAGGTCAAGCAGGTGCTCAGCGGCGGGGACTGGCCCGCCCCGATCCTGGGCGGCATCGCCTACGAGCCCCGCAGCGCCGAGCTGCTCAGCGGCGAGTGGGGCGGCAAGCTCGACAAGTCGCTGCTGATCAGGACGGCCAGGGAGGTGGCCGGCGAGCTGTCCGGGCAGCTGGACTTGCCGGCCGGGTCCGTGGCGCCGCGCCAGGCCGCCGCTACGCACCCAGCCGCGGCGGTGCACTCCGCCGCGGCGGTGCCCCCGGTCCCGGCCGCGCCGCTGGGGTCGGCCGCGTCCTCGGTGGGCGTCCCGGCGTCGGGCTCGCTGGCCGGGCCTGAGCCGCGTCCCGAGGTGCCCGTCCGGGCGGCGGCCGCCGAACCCTGGCCGCAGCCCAGGCCCCTCACGCCACTGCCGCCCGGTCAGCCGCATGCGCCCGATCAGTCGGCCACGCCCCGTCAGTCACTCGCGCCCGGTCAGCCGCTCGCGCCCGGTCAGCCGCTCGCGCCCGGTCAGCCGCCCGCTCTCGGCCAGCCGCATGCGCCCGGTCAGCCGCCCGCGTCGGCGCATCCGGCCGCCGAGTCGGCTTCCGCGCCGGTGTCCCCGTTCCACCGGCTGGCACCGTCGCCGCCAACGCTGCCCTACCAGCGGCCGGACGCAGCGCCGCCCGGCCCGGCCGGGGCTCAGCCGCCGGCGCTGCCCGCGGCCCGGCTGACACCGCCGCAGCCGCCCGCGCTCCAGCCGCCCCAGTCACACCAGCCTCAGCCGTCCGGGGCGCACCAATCCGGGGTACAGCAGTCCGGGATACACCAGTCCGGCGTTCACCAGTCGGGGGGACGGACTCCGGCGCGACCGGTGCCGCTGCGGGCGGTGCCGCAGCTGCCCGGTCCGGCGACCGGACCCCAGCCGCGGACCGGACCGCAGCCCGCCGGCCCCAGCCGGCCGTGCCCCAGCCAGCCGTGCCCCCGTCGCCCGTGCCCCCGTCAGCCGTGCCTCAGCAGTTCGGGTCCGACCGGTTCGGGTCCGGGCAGTTTGAGGGCGAGCAGCGTGCGGGCAGGCAGTTTGAGGCGCAGCCGTATGGGCCGCCGTCGCGGCAGCACCCGGCGCCGCCGTCGGCCGACCGGCGTGAGCTGGCCCCGGTACACCGCGACCCGGCCTACCCGCCCCGCGCCGATTACCCCGAGCGGGCCGAGTACCCGGAGCGCACTGGTTTCCCGGAGCGCGGTGATTACCCGGAGCGCACCGACTACCCGGAGCGCGCCGGTTTCCCGGAGCGCACCGACTACCCGGCGGGCGACGACTACGCCGCCCGCCGCGACTACCCGCGGGACGACGAGTACCCCGAGCCGGCCGAGCAGCCGGACCGCTCCGGCGACCTGATCCCCGGATTGCGGCGCGGGCAGCCGCCCGCGGACGGCGGCCGGAGCGGGGGCCGGGGCCGGGCATGCCGGCGGTTCTTCGGGCCAGGTCACCGCCGAGCCGGGGCGGCGGTGACGGCATGGACCATGGTCTGGTTAAGCGCCTGCGCGGCGAGGTCGGGGACCGGCTGGCCGAGCAGCGCCGCCTCGACGCGGCGACCGGCATGCCGCCCATGTCCGGCGAGGACGAGCGCCAGTTCGCCCGGGCGGTGGTGGCCCAGGTCCTGGAGGAGCACGCCCGGGTCGAGATCACCGCCGGCCGCGCGCCGCCCAACGCCCAGGAGGAAGAGGACCTCGCCGCGGCGATCCACGCCGCGCTGTTCGGCGTGGGCCGGCTGCAGCCGCTGCTGGAAGACCAGCAGATCGAGAACATCGACATCAACGGCTGCGACCGGGTGTTCCTCGGCTACGCCGACGGCCGCGAGGTCATGGGCGAGCCGGTCGCCGAGAGCGACGAGGAACTGATCGAGCTGATCCAGGTGCTGGCCGCCTACTCCGGCCTGTCCAGCCGTCCGTTCGACACCGCCAACCCCCAGCTCGACCTGCGGCTGCCCGACGGCTCCCGGCTGTCGGCGGTGATGGACGTGACCCTGCGCCCGGCGATCTCCATCCGCCGTTCCCGGCTGGGCAAGGTGTTCCTGGCCGACCTGGTCGGCAACGGCACGCTGTCCCGCGAGGTGGCCACGTTCCTGGCCGCGGCCACGGCGGCCCGCAAGAACATCATGATCGCCGGGGCGACTAACGCCGGCAAGACCACGCTGCTGCGCGCGATCGCCAACCAGATCCCGGGCGACGAACGGCTCATCACCGTGGAGCGCGCCCTCGAGCTAGGCCTCGACCACTTCCCCGAGCTGCACCCCAACGTGGTCGCGTTCGAGGAGCGGCTGCCCAACATGGAGGGCCAGGGCGCGATCGCGCATGGCCGAACTGGTCCGCCGCTCGCTGCGGATGAACCCCAGCCGGGTCATCGTCGGCGAGGTCCTGGGCGACGAGATCGTCACCATGCTGAACGCCATGTCCCAGGGCAACGACGGCTCGCTGTCCGACCATCCACGCCAACTCCTCGCTGGAGGTCTTCAACCGCATCGCCACCTACGCCATCCAGTCGCCAGGAGCGGCTGCCGGTGGAGGCCACGCACATGCTCATCGCGGGGCGATCGACTTCGTGGTCTTCATCGAGAAGCGCAACGAGTACGCCCTGGGCGGCAGGCTGCGCCGGTTCGTCAGCAGCGTCCGGGAGGTCACCGGGATCGACGGCCGGGTGCTGTCCAGCGAGGTCTTCACCCCGGGTCCCGACGGCCGGGCCGTGCCGCACGCGCCCGCTCTCGTGCCTGGACGAGCTGGCCGAGTACGGCTACGCGGCCGCGGGCGGCGGGCACTGGTGAACGGCCTGGCGTTCGGCCAGCCAGCTGCTCGCCGTCCTGCTCGGAGCCGTCGGCGGCGGCGGCCTGTTCCTGCTCATCGTCGCCCTGCGCGGGCTGCCGCCCACGCCCGCCCGGCGGCCGGCCGGCCCGGCTGGAGCGCCAGGTCCGCGACCTCATCGGGCCACGCGGCGCGATCGCGCTCGTCGCGGGTGCGCTGGTGCTGCTCGCCACCGGTGGGTGGTCGGCGGGATCGGCGCCGCGCTGCTGGTCCTGGGCTGGCGCAGCCTGTCGGCGGCGCGGGCGGCGAGCGGCCGGGCCATGGCCCGGCTGGAGGCCCTGGCCACCTGGACCGAGTCGCTGCGCGACACCATCGCGGGCGCGGTCGGCCTGGAGCAGGCCATCCCCGCCTCGCTGCGCGCGGCCGCGCCCGCGCTGCAAGAGCCGCTGACCCGGCTGGTCGACCGGCTGCACACCCGGGTGCCGCTGCCCGACGCGCTGCGCCGCTTCGCCGACGACCTGGACGACCCGAGCGCCGACCTGATCATCGCCGCGCTGATCATCAACTCCCGGCTGCGCGGCCCGGGCCTGCGCGACCTGCTCGGCGCGCTGTCCGCGTCGGTCCGCGAGGAACTCGACATGCGCCGCAAGGTCGAAGCCGAGCGCCGGTCCACCCGGCGCAGCGCGCAGATCGTGGTCGGGTTCTCGGTCGGCCTGGCCGTCGCTGCTGGCCATGTTCAACCACGGCTACGTGCAGGGCTACGACAGCGCGCTCGGCCAGGTCGTGCTCGTCGTGGTCGTCGGCCTGTACGGGGCCGGGTTCGTCTGGATGCGCAAGCTGGCCACGTTCAGACGTGCCGACGGCTGCTGGTCGGCGCCGGAGCCGCGCACTCCCGGCCGACGCAGCCGCGAGGCCGCCGGGCGCGTGGCGGGAGGTGCGGCATGACCGCGGCGCTGGTCGTCGGTGCGCTGGGCGGCATCGGCCTGTTCCTGCTGGTGTTTGCGCTGCATCCCGCGCCGGGTCGCGCCTGGCCCGCCAGATCGCCGCGTTCGACGCGGCGCCGGCCCGGCCAGCAGCCGGGCTCAGCGACGGCCGGCTGGCGAGGAGGAGAGCGAGCTCAGCCGGCGGGTCGGCGGCGCGGCTGGCCACGTTCTGCGCCGAGCAGGGCTGGGAGTTCCCCTCGCTGCGGGCCAACCTGTCGCTGATCGGCAAGTCGTTCGAGAGCTACCTGGCCACCAAGGTGCTGCTCGGCGCTGTCCGGCCTGCTGCTCGTGCCCGTCCTGCTCGTCCTGGCCGGACGTGGCCGGGATCCACGTCCCGTTCGTCATTCCGGTCTGGGTCGGCCTGGTCGCTGGCCGGGGTCTTCTTCTTCCTGCCCGACCTGGAGCTCAAGCAGAAGGCCGACGCGAGCGCCGGCGGACTTCCGGCACGCGGTCGGCTCCTTCCTCGACCTGGTCGCGATGAACCTGGCCGGCGGCCGCGGCGTGCCCGAGGCGCTGATGGCGGCCAGCGAGATCGGCGAGCGGCTGGGCGATGTGGCCGGATCCGGGACGCGCTGGCCAACGCCCGGATCACCGGCCAGACCCCGTGGCAGGCCCTCGGCGGGCTCGGCGAGGAGATCCGGCGTCGACGAACTGCGCGACCTGGCCGCCGCGCTGAGCCTGGTCGCCGAGGACGGCGCCAAGGTGCGCGAGTCGCTGACCGCGCGGGCCGCGAGCCTGCGCCGCCGGGAGCTCGCCGACCTGGAGGGCCAGGCGGGCGAGACGTTCGCAGTCCATGCTCGTCGCCCAGATGCTGCTGTGCGCGGGCTTCCTGGTCTTCCTGACCTATCCGGTGATTGGAGTGCTGCTTGGATCCGGCTAGCCGACTCCCCGAGCGGGCCCCGCCCGCGGATTACCGGACTCACGCAGCTCAGGGAAAGGAACTGAAATGAACCCGATCATGACGTCGTACGCGTACATGCGGACCGTTCTCGGTAGCCGGCTGGCCCGGCTGCGCGAGGCCCAGGCCGCGCAGGACCGCGGCGCGTCCGCGGTCGAGCTGGCCATCATCACCGCCGTCATCCTGGTCATCGCCGGGATCATCCTGGCCGCCATCAAGACCTTCGTCACGAACCAGAGCGGCCAGATCAATGGCGGCGGCGGCTGACGGCCGCCGCGCCGGCATCGGCCCGTGGCGCCGCGGCCGTCACTGGCTGGCCCGGCGCGTCGGGACGTCTGATCGCGGGGCCAGCGTGGTCGAGCTGGCCGTGCTGGCCCCGGGCCTGATGATGCTCTGCATGCTGATCCTCCAGTTCGGGCTGTGGTTCAACGCCCGGCAGGTGGCGGTCGCGGCGGCTCAGGCGGGCGCCACGGTGGCGCGCGAGGAGGCGGCGTCCCGCTCCAGCTGGCAGGCCGACGCGCAGAGCGCGGCCACCAGCTACTACACCAACCTGCACTCGAGCCTGCTCACCGACATCGCGCCGCGGGCCTACGGCGCACCGGGGTCCAACGTGTACGTCACGGTCAGCGGCAAGCTCGGCTATTCGGTCTTCCCGTTCTTCGCCCTGAAGCTGAACATCTCGGCCACGGCGGGCGGGCCGGTCGAATGCTTCCGGCCCGCCGGGCAGAACGGCTGCTGACCATGACGGTGCTGACCAGGACCGGGCGACGCGCGTTCCGGTGGCTTGGCCGCCCGTGGCGAGGACGGAGCGGGGCTCGATGTCGGTCGAGCTGGCCGTCATCGCGCCGGGGCTGATTCTGCTACTGCTGCTGGTCGGGGCGGGCGGCCGGGTCGTCGAGGTGCAGGGGCACATCGACGGTGCGGCCCGCGACGCCGCCCGGGCCGCGTCGCTGGCTCAGTCGTCCGCCCAGGCCAGCGAGCTGGCCCAGCAGGCGGCGCTGGCCGACCTGGACTCGACCAGCTGGTGCAGCGGCGGGAGCGTGCAGGCCCAGGTATCCGGCTTCCCCACCGGGGCCGTCCCCGAGGGCACCGACGTGACCGTCACCGTGCAGTGCTCGGTCGACATGAGCCCGTTCAGGCTGCTCGGATTCGGCCAGACCATGCAGTTCACCGGGTCGGCGATCGCCCCGCTGGACACCTTCACCTGCCGGGACGCCCAGGGATGCTGACCCCGCTGATACGGCTGATAGCTCGCCGACTGCCGGACCGCGATCGTGGCTCGGTCGCGGTCTTCACCGCGGTGTTCGCCATCGCCGTAGTGTTCCTGACCGCGCTGATCATGGACGGCGGCATCGCGATGAACGCGCGGGAGCGGGCCGCCGACATCGCCGGCCAGGCCGCCCGGGCCGCGGCCGGCGACATTGACGTCGGCGCGCTCCAGACCACCGGCCAGGCCCAGATCGGCCAGGGCGCGTGCGCGGTCGCGAATCAGCTGGTCCAGCGCTACGCCCAGCTCGACAGCGGCGGCGTCGACAAGGTGGACACCGCGATCATGCTGAGCTGCGACGCCCCGCCGGGCTCTGAGCAGGCCACGGTCATCGTGCGGATCACCACCCAGCCGCTGGTGGGCGTCCTGGGCGGGTTCACCGAGACCGGCCAGGACAGCGCGGTCACCGAGTGCGGGATCGCGCAAGGAAAGGAGTGCTGATGGCACCACCCATTCCCGGCACTCGCCGTCCGGTGCCGGTCCGGCGCCGGTCCGCGGGCGACATGCTGATCGGCCTGCTGGCCGTGGTGGCGCTGGCCGCGCTCACGGCCGGGGTGCCGTTCGCGCTGGTCACCATCTTCGGGCTGCCCATACCGCACTCCATGCCGTCGATGTCGATACTCACCCATCAGCTCGACGCGTTCGCCGTCATCAAGGTGCTCATGGTCCTGGTCTGGCTGGCCTGGATCCAGCTCGTGTTCTGCGTGATCGTCGAGATCCGGGCCGCGGTGCGCAACGCCGGGCATGCCGGCCAGGGTGCCGCTGGCCGGCGGCACCCAGATGATGGTGCACCGGCTGGTGACCGCGGCCCTGCTGCTGGTCACCGCGACCACCGTGCTGTCCCCGGCGTTCGCTCACCACACCGCGGCGCCGCCGCCCCGGCCCGCGGCCGTCAGCGCCTCCGCCGTGCCCGCCTACATCGCCCCCGGCCAGCATGCCGCGCCTGGCTGCCCACGACGACAGCCACCGGGCCCCGATAGAGAAGATTTACGTGGTCAAGCCGCCCGTCGGGCGCTATCACGAGAGCCTGTGGGAAATCGCGCAGAACCACCTCGGCGACGGGCGGCGCTACCGCGAGATCTTCCAGATGAACAAGGACCGCGTCCAGCCCGACGGCTCCATGCTCACCATCTCCAGCCTCATCCGGCCCGGCTGGGTGCTGCACATGCCGGCCGACGCGCACGGACCCGGCATCGAGGTGATCGCCGAAGGGCACCACCACGCCGGCGATCACGGATCCGACGTGCAGACCGTGTCCAGGGACCACGGCCACCAGGCCCAGGGCGGCGGCCACGGCGAAGCCGGGAGCGGCGGCCTGGCCGGCGGCGGGCGCGAGGGCGCCGGCCGGCACGGCGGGACCGCCGCCGCGCCCGCGGCTCCCGCCCCGCAGCACGGCCTGACCTTCCCCGACGAGCTGGCCGCGGCCTCGCTGCTGGCTGCGGGCGTGCTGGCAGCGCTCGGCCGCCGTCGCCGCGAGCAGCTCTGGCGCCGGGCCTTCGGCGCCCGGATCGCCGCCCCCGCGCCGGCCGCGGCCAGCGCCGAGGTGGCCATGCGCCTGGGCGCGCAGGAGCCGCTGACCTGGCTGCTCGACACCGGCTTGCGCTACCTGTCGCAGGCGCTCGGCCAGGACGGCCGCACTCCGCCGACCGTGGTCGCCGCCCACCTCAGCGCCGACAACCTGGACCTGTGGGTCACCCCCGCCGACATCGGCGCGCCGTCCCCGTGGACCGCCATCGGCGACGGCCAGGTGTGGCGGCTGCCCGCCGCCGCCCTGCACCGGCTGGACCCCGAGCAGGTCGCCGGCGCCCTCGCCCCGTTCCCCGGGCTCGTCTCCCTCGGCACCGACAGCGGCGGCCGGGTCCTGGTCGACCTCGAGGCCGCGCACGGCCTGATCTGCCTGAGCGGCCCCGAGGGTACGGTTACCTCGGCCCTGTCCGCCATGGTCGTCGAGCTGGCCACCAACCGCTGGTCCGACCGGATGAGCATCACGCTGGTCGGCTTCGGCGAGGACCTCACCCTGCTCGCGCCGGACCGGATCACCGCCGTGCGCACCCTGGCCGAGGCCCTGCCCGCCCTGGAGGCGCGGGCCGCCGAGGTCGCCGACGCCATGGCCATGGCCGGCATCGGCTCCGTGCTGACCGGCCGAGCCCGCGGCGCCGACCCGCAGACCTGGGCCCCGCACTACCTCATCATGGCCACGCCGCCCTCGCCGCAGGAGCAGCAGCGGCTGCTGGCCCTGGCCGCCATCCGGCACGCCGCCGCGGCCGGCTACGTCGTCGCCGGAGATGTGCCCGGTGCCGCGTGGACCTGGGAGATTGACGGTCAGGGGCAGCTCGTCGCCAACCAGCTCGGGTTCGACGTCCAGGCCCAGATGCTGCCGCCCGGCCAGCACGCCGCGCTGGTCGAGCTGTTCGCGGGTGCCGCGCAGCCGCCCGGCGCGCCCCTCGACCCCGCGCCCGCCAGCGCCGTGCCCGCCGCCCAGCTCGTGCCCGGTGCCGCGATGCCCGTCGAGATCACCGTCCTCGGCCCCGTCTCCGTGCAGGCGCCGGGCGTCATCGAGCCCGACCGCGTCGGCCTGGTCACCGAGCTGGTCGTCTACCTGGCCGTGCACCCCGAGGGCGTGCACCCCAACGTCCTGGCCGGCGCCGTCTGGCCGCGGGGCGTGACCAGCGAGATCAGGGACGCCGCGCTGACCAGGGCCACCGAGTGGCTCGGCGTCGACCCGGCCACCGGCCGCCC
Source organism: uncultured Actinomycetota bacterium (assembly GCA_963730265.1). Taxonomy (GTDB): domain Bacteria; phylum Actinomycetota; class Actinomycetes; order Streptosporangiales; family Streptosporangiaceae; genus DASUBV01. The sequence goes on along the minus strand of CAVSRG010000006.1, from coordinate 772,322 downwards.
GCACCTGGACACCGACCCGGCCGGGCGGCTGACCCTCGGCCCCGGCGTCCGCGTCGACTGGCCGGTGTTCCGGGCCCTGACCGGGCTCGCCCAGCAGGCCCGCGACCCCGGCGAGGAGGAGACTGGCCTGGCCCGGGCCCTCGGCCTGATCGACGGTCAGCTGCTCACCGGCCGGGACCCCGGCCGCTACGCCTGGCTGGCCGCCGATGACCTGGAGTACGAGGTCACCGCGCGGGTCGCCGACGCCGCGCACCGGCTGGCCTCGCTCCGGCTCGGTCGGGGCGACGCCGACGGCGCCATGAACGCCGCCCGGTCCGGCCTGCGGCTGGCCTTCGCCGACGAGCTGCTGTGGCGCGACCTGCTGCTGGCCGCCCACGCCACCGGCGACCAGCACCTGCTCCGCTCGGTCGTGGACGAGGTGTGCGCCCGGACCGCGCTGGACGAGGTGCTGCCCCGGATGGCCCCGGAGACCGAGGCGCTGATCGACGAGATCTGCCCGTCCTGGCGGGCCTCCGTCGCCTAGCCCCGAAGTGCTCCCCCTGTTTCCCAGCGGTTCAGCGCCGGACCGGGGGCAGCATGGTGATGTCGACGCCCTCGTAGCCAACCCTGATCGGCTTGAACGTGGTGCCGGTGGCGGTGCTGATCGCAATGACCAGGCTCCTGTCGGGCTTGGACCGCTGCGCGAGCACGTAGGCGGTCGTCCCGTTCGGGGTGATCGCGATCGCCGAGCTGAGGGTGGTGCTGAACTCGGCCCCGATCCGGATGGGCTTGCGCAAGGTGCCGGTCGTCATGCTGATCGGGAACACGATGCCGTCGGGCGAACTGACGAGGTAGACGGTCTTCCCGCCAGGGGCGATCGCGATCTGCTGGACACAGGTATGACTGCCGGTTCGGATTTTCCTCAGGACGGTGTTGGTGGCCGTGCTCATGGGGAACACCCCGTTGATTCCGCTTTCCGTGCAGTGCGTCACGTAAAGGGTTTTTCCGTCGGGGCTCATCGCGAATTCTCCTAGCTTGCCGCCAAAGAAGCTGCCCTGGTCGTGGGCGACTATGACCGGCTTGAGCGCGGTGTTGGTGGCGGTCCGGATCGGGGTGACGGTTTCGGCTACCTGGTCCTCGGCGTACAGGGTCGTGCCATCGGGGGTCAGCGCCAGCGCGTCCGGGGATCTCCAGGACAGCCCGGACTTGATGAGATTTCCGGGCCGGTTGGTGAGCGTGCTGATCGGGATCACGCCGGAGTCCCTGGCCACGTAGGCGGTCCTCCCGCTCCGGGGTGATCACGATCGCCCCAGGTCCCGGCCCTACCTCGATGGGCGGGCCAGCCTTGCCGGTGGCGGTGTCAATCGGCGTCACCGTGCCCGAGTCCGAATTGGTGACGTAGGCCCTCTGCCCGTTCGGGGTGATCGCGATCCCATCCGGCCCCCGCCCTACCTTGATGGGCCGGCCCTGGCCCTGTTGGTGGCGGTGTTAATCGGCGTCACGGTGCCCGCGTCGTGCTTCAGGACACCGTCGTTGAGGACATAGGCGACCGGCGGCCGGCCCGGTCGGCTGGCCAGGGCCGACCCGGCGGTCACTGGCCTGGCCGCGGCAGGCGCGGCCGCCGCTGAGACGCCAGAAACGGTCGCGGCCAGCGTCCCCGCTGCTAGCAGAAGGCATGCGGGAATGACAAAGGGGCGCATTGTTATCCTCCGGCTCGCGGCGATAGGCGCCGCTTTCTGCGGGTAGCCGTTAGATGTGCGATTCGCCGAAAGGATTCCCTCAAAGGCGGCAGGAGCCCCTGGCGGCAGGCTCGCTGAGCTCGGCGGGTCAGCCGATCGGTGGATGAGCTCAGCCGACCGGTCGGCTCCGCTGGCGAGCCGCGACCCGCGGATCTGGCTGGCCGGTCGATGTCGGGCGGGCGGCGCCGCTGCGACGCTGAGGGCATGCCAGCGGTCATCGAGGTGCAGCACCTGCACAAGGCGCTACGAGGACACGGTCGCCGTCGACGATGTCTCGCTTCACCGTGAAGAGGGCGAGATCTTCGGGATCCTCGGCCCGAACGGCGCGGGCAAGACCACCACGGTGGAGTGCATCGAGGGGCTGCGCGCACCGGACGGCGGCGACGATCAGCGTGCTCGGGCTCGACCCCCGCCGGGACCGCGCCGAGCTGCACCCAGCTGCTCGGCGTCGCAGCTGCAGGACAGCGCGCTGCCCGACAAGCTGAGGGTGGCGCGAGGCGCTGGAGCTGTACAGCTCGTTCTACCGGCAGCCCGGCCGACTGGCGGGAGCTGATGGAGCGCGCTCGGGCCTGGCCGACAAGCGCGAGACCACGTTCAGAAGCTGTCCGGCGGCCAGCAGCAGCGGCTGTCCATCGCGCTCGCGCTGGTCGGCAGCCCGCGGGTGGCGGTGCTCGACGAGCTGACCACCGGCCTGGACCCGCAGGCCCGGCGCGACACCTGGGAGCTGATCGAGGGCGTCCGCGCCCGCGGGGTGACGATCCTGCTGGTCACCCACTTCATGGAGGAGGCCGAGCGGCTGTGCGACCGGGTCGCCGCTGATCGACGCGGGCCGGATCGTCGCCGTGGACACCCCGGCCGGCCTGGCCGAGCGGCCTGCAGGCGGCGGCCAGCGGATCCGGTTCCGCCCGTCGGTGCCGTTGGACGACGCGCTGCTGACCGCGCTGCCCGAGGTCACCGGCGTCATCCAGCCGGCGGCGATGTCGGTGCGTGGTCACCGGCACCGACGAACGCGCTCAACGCGGTCACCTCGGCGCTGGCCCGCAACCAGATCGTGGCCCAGCAGCTGCGCGTGGAGCAGGCCAGCCTGGAGGACGCGTTCGTCGCGCTCACCGGCCACGCACGACACCGGCCGACCAGCCAGCCCGAGCCGCCCGACACCTGATCAGCCCAGGAGCAGGAGATCACCATGTCCAGTCACCGCCATCCGCCGCGCACCCGCCGTCCGCCGACCCGTCCGCCGATCCTGCGCGGCTGGCGCTCACCGAGCTGCGGCTGTTCGCTCCGCGAGCGCGCCCGGCTCGTCTGCGCGGCTCGGCCTCCCGCTCGTCCTGCTGGTCATCTTCGGCAGCATCCCGTTCCGACACGCCAGCACCGCGCCAGCCCGGCGGTCACAGCCTGCTCGACGTCTACGTGCCGATCCTGATCGCCTTCGTGCTGGCGCATGCTCGCGCTCAACGTGCTGCCGCCGGTGCTGGCCGGCTACCGGGAGAAGGGCGTCCTGCGCCGCCTGCCGACCACGCCGGTCGGGCGCGGGCCGGGTGCTCGCCGCCCAGCTCCTGGTCAACCTGGCCGTGGTGGCGGCGTCACGCTGGTCGTGCTGCTCGCGGTGGCCCGGATCGCGTATCGGCGTGCCGCTGCCCCGCCAGGCCGGCGGCTTCATCCTGGCCGCTGGCTGCTCGCCGCCGCCGCGCTGTTCAGCGCTCGGCCTGTTCATCGCCGCGGTCGCCACCGACCGCGCGGGCGGCCCAGGCCATCGGCACGATCGCTGTTCTTCCCGCTGATGTTCTTCGCCGGGCTGTGGCTGCCGATCGCCGTCGATGCCGCCCGTGCTGCAGCACATCAGCCACGCCACCCCGCTCGGCGCCGCGGTTCAGGCCCTGCCAGGACGCCGGCAGGGCGACTGGCCGCACCCGGCTCCAGCTGATCACGCTGGCCGCCTACGCGATGATGTTCGGCCTGGCCGGCGGCTAGATTGTTCCGCTGGGAGTGAGATTCGGCGGCGAGGGGTGACGGCAGTGCCAGAGCCACAGACATGCCGAGCGACGAGCATGCCGCTGTCGCGCCGTGGACGGCGTGGAACGACGGCTGCTCCCGCCACGATGGTGCGTCCCCTACGTGTGCTGGCCGTCCTGGCCCGTCTACACCGTCTCCTCGAAGGCGGCCGCGGGCCGTCTGCTATCGACCTGGCGCTGTCGCGCGCTGGCCGCGGCGTGGATCGCTGCTGGATGTTCACGCTGCACCCGGCCTGGCGGGAGCGGCCGCGGCTGATGGCGGTGTTCTTCGCCGGGCTGATCGCGCTGATCGGCCGTCCTGGTCATGCGGGACCCGTGGTTCGGGTTCTTCACGTTCACCGGCTACTTCTTCGCGTTCGGGTCTGCCGCTGGCCGTGGCGGCTGCCCGGGGTCGACCGCGGTGGCCCTCGTCGCGGGCACCGCCCAGGCCAACGGCCTGCACAAGGACGCCGCCGCTCGGCCTGGTCGTCTACGCTGGCGCGTCCTGGCCGTGAACGTGGTGCCGATGTGCGGGCTGGCCTGGATCGGATTACCTGAGCGACCTGCAGGGCGAACGAGCGCAGGCAGGCGATGGACCGAGCTGAGCGAGGCCAACCGCCAGCTGGAGGCCACGCTGGCCGAGAACGCCGGGCCTGCACGAGCAGCTGCTGACCCAGGCCCGGGAAGCCGGGGTCCTGGACGAGCGGCAGCGGATGGCGCGCGAGATCCACGACACGCTGGCCCAGGGCCTGACCGGGATCATCACCCAGCTCCAGGCCGCCGAGCAGGCCGAGCAGGAGCCCGCCGAGCGGCGAACCGCGCACTTCGCGGCCGCGGCCGGGCTGGCCCGGGAGAGCCTGACCGAGGCCCGCCGGTCGGTGCACGCGCTGCGGCCCGAGCCGCTGGAGACGGCCCGGCTGAGCGAGGCGCTGGCCGACGTGGCCGCGCGCTGGTCGGCCCTGCACGGCGTGGCCGTCCAGGTCACCACGACCGGCACGGCCCGGCCGTGCGGCCGGAGGCCGAGCTCGTCGCTGCTGCGGACGGCCCAGGAGGCGCTGGCCAACGTGGCCCGGCACGCGCGGGCCAGCAGCGTCGCGCTGACCCTGCCTACCTGGAGGACCGGTGGCCCTCGACGTGCGCGACGACGGCCAGCGGGTTCGTGCCCCGCCAGCGGTCGGCACGGCCGCGGTCGGCGTCGGGGCCGGCGGCGGGCGGGCCGCTTCCGGCGGCCGCGCCCGAGGGCGGATTCGGGCTGATCGCCATGCGGGAGCGGATCGAGGGCCTGTCGGGCACGCTGGAGATCGAGTCCGAGCCTGGCGCCGGGACCGCGATCTCCGCCTGCGTGCCCGGCCAGCCGGCCGGGAGCCCGGCGTGACCGCGCCGGCAGCGAGGCCGGCGAGGCGGGCGAGGCCGGCGAGCCGGGCGCGCCGATCCGCCTGCTCGATCGCCGACGATCACCCCGTGGTCCGCGACGGGCTGAGCGGCATGTTCGCCAGCGACCCCGGCTTCGAGGTGGTCGGCGAGGCCGCCGACGGCGCCGAGGCCGTCCGGCTGGCCGGGACGCTCGGCCGGACGTGATCCTGATGGACCTGCGGATGCCCGGCATGGACGGCGTCGCCGCGCATCGGCCGAGCTGGCCAGGCTGGGCAGCACGGCCCGGGTGCTGGTGCTGACCACCTACGACACCGACAGCTACGTGCTGCCCGCCATCGAGGCGGGCGCCACCGGCTACCTGCTGAAGGACGCCCCGCGGACGAGCTGCTGCGCGCCGTCCGGGCCGCGGCCAGGGGCGAGGCGCGTGCTCTCGCCGTCCGTCGCCACCCGGCTGATGAGCCGGGTGCGCGCGCCAGCGCCCAGCCGCCGGACCGCCGCTCAGCCAGCGCGAGCTCGAGGTCCTCGAGCTGGTCGCGCGGCGGGAGCACCAACCGGGAGGCCGCCGCCCGCCTGCTCATCAGCGAGGCCACCGTCAAGACCCACCTGCTCAGCATCTACGCCAAGCTCGGCGTCAGCGACCGCGCCGCCGCCGTCGCCGAGGCCTTCAACCGCGGCCTGCTGGTCCCCGGATCCCCTGGATCGCCGCCCGCCTGACCGGCAGCCTGGGCTGGGGGTCGGCCTATGGCCAACGGACTTAAGGTCAGTTGGCGCCGCTATCCATACCAGCCGAGTGTGCAGGCTTGCCAACTCTGCCCGCCCTTAGTTCCAGCCGCCCGTAACGGCGGCTCGGCCTGCAGCGAACCTGCAGTAACTACCTGAGCATTGAAGTGGCTGGCACGATGACGGGAGTCCGCGGGATGAGAGCGTGCATCTCCAGAGCCTGGCCGCTCGCATAATCATCGGGCATGTCGGCAATCGCGCGCCTCCAGAACGCTATTAGCTAGCAGCACCCGGGCCGCTCGGCGCGGGGGAAGCGCCTGCCGGGGGTACCGGCGCAGCGACTGCCGGAGGAATCACCGTCGACTGACCCGTCGCGCGCCTCGCTCTCGTCTCCGCCCGCTTGCCGAGGTTACTGTTGCCCGCACCAGCGAACATCCACCCGAGGGCAATGCCGGCAAGGCCGCTGACAAGTGAGATGAACGGCGCCGCGGCGTTAGTGGATGTTTTTGTGAATAGCACCAGGCCAACCACGATGAGGAGCCCTCCTACCAGGCACTATCGTGGTGACGATTCGCCATCCATCTAGTTGGCGCTCGTGGCGAGTCAGCGGTTCCTGCACCTCATTGCTAGCTCCGGGAGTGAGGTACCCTGCTTCGAAGACCTGGCTGCTCAATGATTTGTAGACATCAAATTCATTTCTGCCAAGTGCCTCATGTGCCTTCGCCATCACGGCTTTCATCGCCTCGAGCTGCAACTTCCCCAACTCGGCGGCATACTGATCTTGCCGGTCCGCCTGCCGCCTTCGGCCGCGGCCTCCAGGAATAAGAAAAGCCACGTTCCCCCCAGCCCATCAATGGTTGAGTCGTAGAATGATGGCTCGCTGCACTGATTGTCAAGAGGATAGGATGAGCGTCCGGATATGGGTCAGAACGTGCCGACGGCGGTGCTGCACAGACCGATAGTGCGCTCGCTGGGTTCCCGGCGGCGGCCGGCGTAGGCTGCGGGAAATGGCTCCTCCTGATCATCTCAGCCCGTTCGTGCTGCCTGCCCGATCCATCGCGCCAGAACGTCACGGCCACATTGATCTGTACCTGCCGCAGGCGGCGCAGCGCAGCCCCGCGATCGTGTTCGTCCATGGCGGCCCGATTCCCGCTGGCCTGCGCCCTTCGCCTCGCGACTGGCCGGTCTACCAGGGGTATGGGTCGCTGGCGGCCAGTCGCGGCATTGCCGGGGTCACGGTTGATCACCGGCTGTATGACACGGGCGACTATCCCAGGGCCGCTGCTGATGTCGCCGCGGCTCTGGAGGCCGTGCGGGCGGACCCTCGTATCGACCCCGGCCGGACTAGCGCTGTGGTTCTTCTCCGGCGGCGGCCTGCTGCTGGCCGACTGGCTGCGCACTCCGCCGGACTGGCTGCGCTGCGTCGCCGCCAGCTATCCCTTGCTGGCGCCGCTGCCGGACTGGAACGTTGATCCGCGGTTCCGCCCAGCCCAAGCGATCGGAGAGGCTGGAACACTGCCGATCGTGGTGACCCGAGTCGGCCGCGAGCGCCCGCCGATCGCGGAGACGGTTAAGGCGTTCATCGCGGCCGCCCGCGCCGGCCAGGCCCGACTGGAGATCATCGACGTGCCACATGGCCAGCATGCGTTCGACGTGCTCGACCACACCGATGAATCCCGCCAGGCCGTTGAGAAGGCCTTCGACGCCGTAGTCGCCCGTCTGGCCTGACCGCTTCCCGGTGCTCTGCACGCAGCGAATCCGGCTGGCCGGCGTTTCCGCGGAAACGTTTCGCGCATGTGCGTCACGCACATGCGTCCGGCGTTTCCGCGGAAACGCCGGCCTGAGGCAGCCCTGGGGGTGCCGCTCATCAGGCATCGCGCCGGGGGATGGTCGAGCTATCGTCAGGGCCGGGCAGGCGGGCATGCCGGGGTGACCTGGCGGGCAGCCTGGCGCGACGGCACGAGGCAGGCGAGGGAGCGGAGCGGCATTGGCCATGGTCGGCGAGCGCGTCGCGCTCAGCGCGTACACGACGCTGGGGCTGGGCGGCCCGGCCGGCCGGTTCGTGGCGGCCCGTGACGACGAGCAGGTCATCACGGCGGTCCGCGCAGGCGGATCGGGCCGGGGAGCCCGTTCTGATCCTGGGCGGCGGCAGCAACCTGGTGGTCGCCGACGAGGGCTTTCCCGGCACCGTCATCCAGGTCGCCAGCCGGGGCATCGCCGTCGATGACGCCCGGCTCGGCACGGACGGCGCGCGACGGTGAGTCCGTGCTGGTCACGGTGGCGGCGGGGGAGGCCTGGGACCGGCTGGTGGAGTGGAGCGTGGCCGAGGGACTGGCCGGGCTGGAGTGCCTGTCCGGCATCCCTGGTCTGGCCGGCGCCACGCCGATCCAGAATGTCGGTGCCTACGGTCAGGATGTATCCGAGACCATCACCGAGGTGCGGGCGTTTGACCGCGAGCGCGACGAGGTCATCCGCCTGAGCCGGGCTGACTGCGAGTTCGGGTACCGGACGAGCATGCTCAAGCGGGCCGCGGCCGGGCTGGCGACGGGCCGGTTCGTCGTGCTGAGTGTCACGTTCCGGCTCCGGCGGGCCGAGGCGGAGCCGGACGTCGCTGGCCCGGCGGCTGGTCCGGGCCGGGGGCTGTCGCGGCCGGTGAAGTACGCGGAGCTGGCTCGGACGCTGGGCGTTGAGGTGGGCGGGCGAGTGCCGCTGGAGGAGGCCCGATCCGCCGTGCTGGCCTTGCGCCGGGGCAAGGGCATGGTGCTCGACGCCGACTGACCCGGACACGCGCAGCGCGGGCTCGTTCTTCACCAACCCGATCGTGAGCGCCGCTCAGTTCGAAGAACTCAAGCGGCGGGCCGCTGAGCGGCTAGGACCGCAGACGTCGGTGCCGCACTTCCCGGCCGATGAGGCACCGCCGGACGGCGGACCGGCCGAGGGGGCGGTGAAGGTGCCGGCGGCGTGGCTGATCGAGCGGGCGGGCTTCACCAAGGGCTACCCGGCTCATGGCACCGTCCGGATCTCGACCAAGCACACGCTGGCGCTGACCAACCCCGCCGCAGGCTCGACGGCGGACTTGCTGGCGCTGGCCAGGGAGATCAGGGCGGGCGTCCGAGCCATGTTTGGGATCGAATCTTTCGAACGAGCCGGTGTTGGTCGGAGTGGCCCTCTGACGGCCGGTTACGCCGGGAACCCTCAGGCCGTGACGGTCCGGGGCTGGGCCGCGGGGTCCTGGTCGCCGCCGGCCAGCCAGGCGTCGATGCCGGCCAGCAGCTCGGCGCGGAGCTGATCGGGAGCGGCGGACCCGGTGACGGACATCCGGGCCAGGTCGGCGAGCTGTTCGTCGGTCAGGTGGTGGCTGTGCCGGGCGATCTCGTACTGGGCGGTGAGGCGGGGGCCGAACAGCAGCGGGTCGTCGGCGCCGAGGGCGATGGAACGCCGGCCTGGTAGCAGCGGGCGCAGCGGGACGTCGGCCTGGGCTGGCGGCGACGCCGAGGGCGACGTTGGAGGACGGGCAGACCTCCAGGGTGATGCCCTGGGCGGCGAGCCGGGCCATGAGCGCGGGGTCGCCCGCGGCGGCCACGCCGTGCCCGATGCGGTCGGCGTGCAGGTCATCGAGGCAGGCCAGCGACGCTGGCCGGGCCGACGAGCTCGCCGCCGTGCGGGACGGAGCGCAGGCCGGCCCGGCGGGCGATCCGGAAGGCGGGGACGAAGTCGGCGACGGTGCCGCGCCGCTCGTCGTTGCTGAGCCCGAAGCCGGTGACGCCCTGCGCCGGCGTAACCGGCCGGCGAGCCGGGCCAGGGTCCGCGCCTCAAGCGGGTGCTTGGTGCGGTTGGCGGCCACGATGACGCCGATGCCGACGCCGGTGGCGGCGCTGGCCTGGGTGGCGGCGTCGAGCACCAGCTCGAGCATGGAGGTCAGGCCGCCGAACCGGTGGGCGTAGCCGGAGGGGTCGACCTGGATCTCCAGCCAGCGGGAGCCGTCGGCGCGCTCGTCCTCCGCCGCCTCGGCGAGCAGGCGGCGGACATCGGCCTCGGTGCGCACGACGGACCGGGCGGTGTCATACAGCCGCTGGAACCGGAACCAGCCGCGCTCGTCGGCCGCACTGAGCCGGGGCGGCCACTCGGAGACCAGGGCCTCGGGCAGGTGGATCCGGTGGTCGGCGGCCAGCTCGACCAGCGTGGTATGCCGCATGGAGCCGGTGAAGTGCAGGTGCAGGTGCGCCTTGGGCAGCGCGGCGAGCGGCCTAGCCATGGCTAAGTCTGGCCCCTCCACCGATAAGGCGGCGCACTACCCGCCGCCTGCCTCGGGCCGCTCGCCGCCGCCCATTCGCCGCCGCCCGCTGCTAGTGCGCCTCGCTGAGCAGCTTGGCCAGCCGCCCGACACCTTCCTCCAGGTCGGCGTCGCCAAGCGCGCACGACAGCCGGAAATAGCCGTTCGTGCCGAAGGCCTCACCGGGGACCACCGCGACGTCGGCCTCGTCGAGCAGCAGTTCGGCCAGCTCGTTGCTGGTGGCGGGCCGCCGGCCGGCCAGTTCGCGGCCGAGGACGCCCTTGACGGAGGGGTAGCAGTAGAACGCGCCCTCGGGCAGCGGGCACAGGACGCCGGGCACCTCGTTGAGCATGGCGGTCATGAGCTGCCGGCGGCGGTCGAAGGCGGCCCGCATGGTCGCGACGGCGCTCAGGTCGCCGGAGACGGCGGCCAGCGCGGCGGCCTGGGCGACGTTGCAGACGTTGGAGGTGGCGTGAGACTGGAGGTTGGCGGCGGCCTTGATCACGTCGGTCGGGCCGATCATCCAGCCGACCCGCCAGCCGGTCATGGCATAGGTCTTGGCCACCCCGTTCAGCACGACGCAACGGTCGGTGATCTCCGGGGCCACGACGGGCAGGGAGACGAACCGGGCGTCGCCGTAGACCAGGTGCTCGTAGATCTCGTCGGTGACCACCCACAGGTCGTGCTCGGCGGCCCAGCGGCCGATCTCGGCCACCAGTTCGGGCGGGTAGACGGCCCCGGTGGGGTTGGACGGCGAGACGAACAGCAGGATCTTGGTCCGCTCGGTGCGGGCCGCTTCCAGCTGCTCGACGCTGACCAGGTAGCCGGTGCTCTCGTCGGTCATCACGGGCACCGGGACCCCGCCCGCCAGCGCGATGGACTCCGGGTAGGTGGTCCAGTACGGCGTGGGCATGAGGACCTCGTCGCCGGGGTCGAGCAGGGTGGCGAAGGTCTGGAAGACGGCCTGCTTGCCGCCGTTGGTGATCAGCACCTGGGCCGGCTCGACGCCGAAGCCGCTGTCCCGCGCGGTCTTGGCCGCCACGGCCTCGCGCAGCTCGGGCAGGCCGGCGGCCGGGGTGTACTTCTGGTAACGAGGCACGGCGCAGGCGCGAGCCGCGGCCTCGACGATGTAATCGGGCGTCGGGAAGTCGGGCTCGCCCGCTCCGAAGCCGATGACGGGCCGGCCCGCGGCCTTGAGCGCCTTGGCCTTGGCGTCAACGGCAAGCGTGGCTGACTCGGTGATCGCCGAGACCCGGGCTGAGATCCTGTTCTGTGCGGATGCCATGGCCCTATCGTTGCATCCCCGGAGCCCCTGGCGTCGTCTGACCACGCCCTGAGCGACCCCGCTGATGATCGTGAACAGGGCGGATACGGCACTATGCCGATCGGTTCGACGAGGGCCGCCGGGCATCGTAGACTTACGTATCCAGTGCTGACCCACTGGGTGGTCGGTGCGTGCCTTGCTACTGAGGGGCGCACAGGCTCGCACAGAGTTAGCAAGCACAGAGTTAGCAAACACAGGGCAGTAGCTCAATTGGCTAGAGTCCCGGTCTCCAAAACCGGCGGTTGGGGGTTCGAGTCCCTCCTGCCCTGCGAGTGCGGCCCGTGAACCTCACGGGAAGATGGCGGCGCCAGCCGGCATGACGATCGTTGCTCAGGTGAGGACATGGCGACTCAGACACGTGGCCCGGCCCCGGAGAAGGCCGCAAAGCCGGGCCGCCCGGCTAAGCAGGACCGGGTTACCCCGGCACGGTTCGTGCGGGAGGTGATCCAGGAACTGCGGAAGGTGGTCTGGCCGACCCGCAGGGAGCTGGTCACCTACACCACCGTCGCGCTGGTCTTCATCCTGGTCATGGTGGCGATCGTCACGAGCCTGGACTACGGGTTCACGAAGCTGGTCCTGGCCGTCTTCGGTTGAGGCGGTAGCTGGCCGAGCCGGGCTGGTACGGGGGGCTGCCGCCGGGGGCCTGGCGCTAGGATGCCCGTCTCCTCGGGACTAGTGGCCGGAGTCATCAGGCCCGGGGGATGTGGGAACCGCACTGGCTGGCTGCGGATTGGCTGGCACCGCACTGGCTGGCACCGCGCTAGCCGGCACGGCCCTGGCTGGTACCGCCAGGGATTGCCGTGCAGGAAGAGTACTGGAGAGAAGAGTAACCGTGTCCGAGTCCGAACTGCGTGCTGGGGAACAGTCGGCTGAGCAGTCCGCCGATGCCGTGCTGGGGGAGCCGGGCGGCCTAGGCATGCCGGCCGACGCCACCGGAGCCTCCGACGGAGCCTCCGACGAGGCTGCCCTCTCCGACGATGCCTTCTCACCCGCCGATGCCGAGGCCGTAGCCGATGCTGAGGCCGAAGGCGACGTCCAGGCCGAGACGGCCGAGGTGAGCCCGGAGGCAGAGGCCACAGAGGCCACGGAGGCCGGCGCAGACGAGGCCGATGACGAGGCCGATGAGGATGAGGACGTCGACCCGGTGGTCGAGTTCAAGAGCGAGCTGCGGACGCTGCCGGGCGACTGGTACGTGGTGCACTCCTACGCGGGCTACGAGAACCGGGTCCGGACCAACCTGGAGAGCCGCACGCAGTCCCTCAACATGGAGGACTACATCTTCCAGATCGAGGTGCCGACCCACGAGGTCGTGGAGATCAAGGGCGGCAAGCGGCAGCAGGTCCAGGAGAAGGTGCTGCCCGGCTACATCCTGGTCCGGATGGACCTGACCGACGAGTCCTGGGCCGCGGTGCGGAACACGCCCGGCGTGACCGGCTTCGTCGGACTGTCCAGCAAGCCGTCGCCGCTGAGCCTGGACGAGGTGGCCAACCTGCTGGCCCCGGTCCCGGAGGAGAAGGCGGCCAAGAAGGCCGAGACCATGCGGGCCGCCGCGGTGGACTTCGAGGTCGGCCAGTCCGTTACCGTAATGGACGGTCCGTTCGCGACGCTGCCGGCGACGGTGAACGAGATCAACCCCGATACCCAGAAGCTCAAGGTGCTGGTCTCGATCTTCGGCCGGGAGACTCCGGTGGAGCTCTCGTTCGACCAGGTCAGCAAGATCTAGCAAGAAGAAAAGGACTCAGGTTCGATGGCTCCGAGGAAGAAGAAGGTCGCCGCGCTCGTCAAGGTCCAGCTGAACGCCGGCCAGGCCACCCCGGCACCGCCGGTCGGCACCGCGCTCGGCCCGCACGGCGTCAACATCATGGATTTCGTCAAGCAGTACAACGCCGCCACGGACACCCAGCGCGGCAACGTCATCCCGGTCGAGATCACCATCTATGAGGACCGGTCGTTCACCTTCATCACCAAGACGCCGCCGGCGCCCGAGCTGATCAAGAAGGCGGCCGGGCGTGCAGAAGGGCAGCGGCGAGCCGCACCGGGCCAAGGTCGGCAGCATGACCAAGGCCCAGGTCCGCGACATCGCCCAGATCAAGATGCCCGACCTGAACGCCAACGACATCGAGGCCGCGGAGAAGATCATCGCCGGCACCGCCCGCTCGATGGGCATCACCGTCGAGGGCTGACGGCCCGCGAACAGGCGCACAGGCCAACGGACCAAGCAAGCCAACAGGCAACCGACAGGCAGTTAGTGGCAGGGCCAGGCGCTGGCCCGACGACCACGACCTCCGCACGACACAAGGAGAAAGCACGTGAAGCGCAGCAAGGCCTACCGCAAGGCCGACGAGCTCATCGACCCCGAGCACCTCTACACGCCCGATCGAGGCGGTCGAGCTGGCCCGGAAGACCTCGACCACGAAGTTCGACCCCACCGTCGAGGTGGCCCTGCGGCTCGGCGTCGACCCGCGCAAGGCCGACCAGATGGTCCGCGGCACGGTGAACCTGCCGAACGGCACCGGCAAGACCGCCCGCGTCCTGGTCTTCGCGACCGGCGAGCGCGCCGCGCAGGCCGAGGCGGCCGGCGCCGACATCGTCGGCTCCGACGACCTGATCGAGCGGATCCAGGGCGGGTTCCTGGACTTCGACGCCGTGGTCGCGACCCCGGACATGATGGGCAAGGTCGGTCGGCTGGGCCGGGTCCTCGGCCCGCGCGGCCTCATGCCGAACCCCAAGACCGGCACCGTCACCCTCGACGTGGCCAAGGCGGTCACCGAGATCAAGGGCGGCAAGATCGAGTTCCGCGTCGACCGGCACGGCAACCTGCACTTCATCATCGGCAAGGCGTCGTTCAACGACCGGGCGCTGGTCGAGAACTACGCCGCCGCCCTGGACGAGGTGCTCCGGCTCAAGCCGGCCGCGGCCAAGGGCCGGTACCTGAAGAAGATCACGCTGACCACGACGATGGGCCCCGGCGTTCCGGTCGACCCGAGCATCACCCGCGGCCTGACCGACGAGCTGGAGACGGCCTCGGCCTAGCTCCGCCCGGCACCGCCTCGTACGACTGGATGTCCCGCTGGCCTCCCGTGGCCAGCGGGACATTCTGCATTCCAGCACGTGTATTCTGGTGGGTAGCCAGAGACCGTCGGCTGTCGCCGTGCGCCGAGCACGGTGGCCGAAGGCCCGCCTCGCGGGCGGCCCACGCAGGTGACCGAGACTGAGAACAGGGACGCGGCTTCAAGCCCGTCCGTGATCTACGCCCCGTCGCGCCTGCGCACGGGGCGTTCGCATGTGCGGCTCCCTTCGTATGACGTCGCGTTCGTATGACGTCGCCGACGTGATCGATATCTCCGGGCGCACCTCGCGCGTCGAGGGCCCGGAACGGAAGGGAGGCCCATGGCGAACGCGGAAAAAGTCGCCGCAGTCGCCGAGCTGACGCAAGCGTTCCAGGCGTCGTCGGGCGCCGTGCTGACCGAGTACCGCGGCCTCACGGTCGCGCAGCTCGGTGAGCTGCGCCAGGCACTCGGACGAGCACGCCAAGTTCGCCGTGGTCAAGAACACGCTGACCAAGATCGCGGCCGCCGAGGCCGGGTCTCCAGCGAGCTCACCGACCTGCTGGCCGGGCCGTCGGCGATCGCGTTCGTCAACGGGCGACGTGGTCGAGGCGGCCAAGGGCCTGCGCGACTTCGCCCAGGCCAACCCGCTGCTGGTGATCAAGGGCGGCGTGCTGGACGGCAAGCCGCTCGGCCCGGCGGAGATCACCAAGCTGGCCGACCTGGAGCCGCGCGAGGTTCTGCTGGCCAAGCTGGCCGGCGCCATGAAGGCCTCGCTGTCCGGCGCGGCGGCGACGTTCGCGGCGCTGCCGACGCAGATGGCCCGCCTGGCCGTCCGCGCTGGAGGCCAAGCGCACGGCCGAAGGCGGCAGCACTGCCGAAGGCCGGGAGCACTGCCGAAGGCGAGCGCCCGGCCGAGGGCGGGACCCCCGACGAAGGCGAGAGCGCCGCGGAGTAGCAGTCGGCAGACGAGCTTCCGAAACAGACCCGCGGTCGCGGTCGCTGGCCGGGCCTCGGGAAGTCAGCTGGAATACAGGAACAGACGGAGGAAGCACCACCATGGCGAAGATGAGCACGGACGACCTGCTCGACGCGTTCAAGGAGATGACGCTGATCGAGCTCTCCGAGTTCGTGAAGCAGTTCGAGGACACCTTCGACGTCAAGGCCGCCGCCCCGGTCGCGGTCGCGGCGGCCCGGCCGGCCGGTGGCGGCGGCGCCGCGAGGAGCAGGCCGAGGAGCAGGACGAGTTCGACGTCATCCTCGAGGCCGCGGGCGACAAGAAGATCCAGGTCATCAAGGAGGTCCGGACCCTCACCAGCCTGGGCCTCAAGGAGGCCAAGGACCTCGTCGACGGCGCGCCCAAGCCGCTGCTGGAGCGGGTCAACAAGGAGACCGCGGAGAAGGCCAAGGCCGCCCTCGAGGGCGCCGGCGCCACGGTCACGGTCAAGTAGCACCGCCGCAGCGCAGCGGTCCGCAGGGGCCCGCTGCCGCATCAGCTCTCTGCCCGCCACGGCCCGGCCGTGGCGGGCGAGCGTGCCCAGGCACGGGAACCCGCCGGCCGGGAACAAGGCGGCCATCAGGGTGCTGGCTGGGGCGCCACCGACCTCGGAGGCGTAACGCACATATGTCCCCAGCCGACCCGGTAGACTAAACACCGATCTGGTTGTGATTCTCGTCACGTGCGGTCAGGTTGCGACATCAGGCCTCCTGGGCTTGACGTTTCGCCCCGCAGGAGCGATGCTGCCTTGCAACCGTGAACATAAAGGTGGCGTACAGTTGACCAGTGGTGTGTCCTTCGGACTACACTGCTAATTTGCGCTGCACTCTCTCGTCCTCGGCGAGTCTTCGGACCCCTCGGTGCTGGTCTCATCAGCGGCCGCAGCCGCAGGGCGGTCTCACGTGCGCGCGTGACAGTCGGCTTCAAGCTCGGAAGGACCCCTGTTGGCAGCCTCGCGCAGCGCCTCAGCTAACAGTTCCCGGTCCACATCGTGTCTCCTTCGCCCGCATCAAGGAACCCCTAGAGGTTCCCGGGCTCCTCGCCCTGCAGACAGACTCGTTCGACTGGCTGCTGGGCAACGAGCGCTGGCGCTCGCGGATCGAGTCCGAGAAGGCGGCACGGGCACAAGGATCTCCCTGAGCAGTCCGGCCTCGAAGAGATCTTCGAGGAGATCAGCCCGATCGAGGACTTCACGGGGACGATGTCGCTCTCGTTCCGGGACCACAGGTTCGAGCCTCCCAAGTACTCCGCTGAGGAGTGCAAGGAGAAGGACATGACCTTCTCCGCCCCGATGTTCGTGACGGCCGAGTTCATCAACAACAGCACCGGCGAGATCAAGAGCCAGACCGTGTTCATGGGCGACTTCCCGCTGATGTCGCCCAAGGGCACGTTCATCATCAACGGCACCGAGCGTGTCGTGGTGTCCCAGCTCGTCCGCTCGCCGGGCGTGTACTTCGACCGCCAGGTCGACAAGACCTCCGACAAGGACATCTACAGCTGCAAGGTCATCCCGTCCCGCGGCGCCTGGCTCGAGTTCGAGATCGACAAGCGCGACTCGTCGGCGTCCGCATCGACCGCAAGCGCAAGCAGAGCGTCACCGTGCTGCTCAAGGCGCTGGGCTGGGACGAGGCGCGAGATCCTCGAGCGGTTCGGCGGCTACGAGTCGATGCGCGCCACCCTGGAGAAGGACCACACCACGGGCCAGGACGACGCGCTGCTCGACATCTACCGCAAGCTGCGCCCCGGCGAGCCGCCCGACGCGGGAGTCCGCCCAGGCCCTCCTGGAGAACCTGTACTTCAACCCGAAGCGCTACGACCTGGCCAAGGTCGGCCGGTACAAGGTCAACAAGAAGCTGGGCCTCGGCCAGCCGATCGCCCAGGGCACGCTGACCGAAGAGGACATCGTCGCCACCATCGAGTACCTGGTCCGGCTGCACAGCCGGCGAGGACGAGATGAAGTCGCCGGCGAGGCCCTCATCCCGGTCGAGGTCGACGACATCGACCACTTCGGCAACCGGCGCCTGCGCACGGTCGGCGAGCTGATCCAGAACCAGGTCCGGCTCGGCCTGGCGCGCATGGAGCGCGTCGTCCGCGAGCGGATGACGACCCAGGACGTCGAGGCGATCACGCCGCAGACCCTGATCAACATCCGCCCGGTCGTCGCCTCCATCAAGGAGTTCTTCGGCACCAGCCAGCTCTCCCAGTTCATGGACCAGACCAACCCGCTGGCCGGCCTGACCCACAAGCGCCGCCTGTCGGCGCTGGGCCCCGGCGGCCTGTCCCGTGAGCGGGCCGGCATCGAGGTCCGCGACGTGCACCCCAGCCACTACGGCCGGATGTGCCCGATCGAGACGCCGGAAGGCCCGAACATCGGCCTGATCGGCTCGCTGTCCTCCTACGGCCGGGTCAACGCGTTCGGCTTCGTCGAGACGCCGTACCGCAAGGTCGACGAGCGGCAAGGTCACCGACCAGATCGACTACCTGACCGCCGACGAGGAGGACCGTCACGTCGTCGCGCAGGCCAACGCGCCGCTGAACGACGACGACACCTTCGCCGACGACCGCGTGCTGGTCCGGCGCAAGGGCGGCGAGGTCGACTACATCCGCCCGGACGAGGTCGACTACATGGACGTGTCGCCGCGGCAGATGGTCTCCGTGGCCACCGCGATGATCCCGTTCCTCGAGCACGACGACGCCAACCGCGCGCTGATGGGCTCGAACATGCAGCGCCAGTCCGTCCCGCTGCTGCGCAGCGAGGCGCCGCTGGTCGGCACCGGCATGGAGTACCGCGCCGCGGTGGACGCCGGCGATGTGATCGTGGCCGAGAAGCCCGGCCTGGTCGAGCAGGTCAGCGCCGACTACATCACCGTGGCCAACGACGACGGCACCCGCACCGACTACCTGGTGGCCAAGTTCCGCCGGTCCAACCAGGGCACCTGCTTCAACCAGAAGCCGGTCGCCGACGAGGGCCAGCGGGTCGAGGTCGGGCCAGGTCATCGCGGACGGCCCGTGCACCGACAACGGCGAGATGGCGCTCGGCCGCAACCTGCTGGTCGCGTTCATGCCCTGGGAGGGCCACAACTACGAGGACGCGATCATCCTGTCCCAGCGGCTCGTGCAGGACGACGTGCTCTCCTCGATCCACATCGAGGAGCACGAGGTCGACGCGCGGGACACCAAGCTGGGCCCGGAGGAGATCACCCGGGACATCCCGAACGTCTCCGACGAGGTGCTGGCCGACCTCGACGACCGCGGCATCATCCGCATCGGCGCCGAGGTCGTCACCGGCGACATCCTGGTCGGCAAGGTCACGCCCAAGGGCGAGACCGAGCTGACCCCGGAGGAGCGGCTGCTGCGCGCGATCTTCGGCGAGAAGGCGCGCGAGGTGCGCGACACCTCGCTGAAGGTGCCGCACGGCGAGTCCGGCAAGGTCATCGGCGTCCGCGTGTTCACCAGCGAGGACGGCGACGAGCTGCCGCCTGGCGTGAACGAGCTGGTCCGGGTCTACGTCGCCGCCAAGCGGAAGATCACCGACGGTGACAAGCTGGCCGGCCGGCACGGCAACAAGGGCGTCATCGCCAAGATCAACCCGGTCGAGGACATGCCGTTCCTGGCCGACGGCACCCCGGTCGACATCGTGCTCAACCCGCTCGGCGTGCCCGGCCGGATGAACGTCGGCCAGGTCCTGGAGACCCACCTGGGCTGGGTCGCCGCGACCGGCTGGCAGGTCGACGGCGACGACGAGGACTGGAAGAAGCGGCTGCAAGAGCATCGGCGCCGACGGCGCGCCCAAGGGCACCGCCGGTGGCCACGCCGGTGTTCGACGGCGCCCGCGAGGAGGAGATCACCGGCCTGCTCGGCAGCACCCTGCCGAACCGGGACGGCGAGCAGATGGTCGGCGCCATCCGGCAAGGCCCGGCTGTTCGACGGTCGCACCGGTGAGCCCTTCAAGGACCCGATCTCCGTCGGCTACATCTACATCCTCAAGCTGCTGCACCTGGTGGACGACAAGATCCACGCCAGGTCCACCGGCCCGTACTCCATGATCACCCAGCAGCCGCTCGGCGGTAAGGCGCAGTTCGGCGGCCAGCGCTTCGGTGAGATGGAGGTCTGGGCGCTGGAGGCCTACGGTGCCGCCTACGCGCTGCAGGAGCTGCTCACGATCAAGTCCGACGACATCCTCGGCCGCGTGAAGGTCTACGAGGCCATCGTCAAGGGCGAGAACATCCCCGAGCCCGGCATCCCCGAGTCGTTCAAGGTGCTGATCAAGGAGATGCAGTCGCTCTGCCTGAACGTGGAGGTCCTCTCCAGCGACGGCGCGGCCATCGAGATGCGGGACACCGACGAGGACGTCTTCCGCGCTGCGGAAGAACTGGGCATTGACCTGTCCCGGCGCGAGCCGAGCAGCGTCGAGGAAGTCTGATCCGATCTACCCCAGGGGAAAAACAACGTGCTAGACGTCAACTTCTTTGACGACCTGCGGATTGGCCTGGCCACGGCCGACGACATTAGGCTCTGGTCGCACGGCGAGGTCAAGAAGCCGGAGACCATCAACTACCGCACCCTGAAGCCGGAGAAGGACGGGCTCTTCTGCGAGAAGATCTTCGGTCCGACCCGGGACTGGGAGTGCTACTGCGGCAAGTACAAGCGGGTCCGGTTCAAGGGCATCATCTGCGAGCGCTGCGGCGTCGAGGTCACCAGGGCCAAGGTCCGGCGTGAGCGGATGGGCCACATCGAGCTGGCCGCCCCGGTCACGCACATCTGGTACTTCAAGGGTGTGCCGAGCCGGCTGGGCTACCTGCTCGACCTGGCGCCGAAGGACCTGGAGAAGGTCATCTACTTCGCCGCGTACATGATCACGTACGTGGACGAGGAGTCGCGCGCTCGTGACCTGCCCTCGCTCGAGGCCAAGATCACGGTCGAGAAGAACCAGCTCGAGCAGCGCC
The DNA here is from genome assembly GCA_963730265.1 of uncultured Actinomycetota bacterium. GTDB lineage: Bacteria > Actinomycetota > Actinomycetes > Streptosporangiales > Streptosporangiaceae > DASUBV01. The sequence continues at coordinate 751,932 of CAVSRG010000006.1, read as the reverse complement.
GCGACGCTGACATCGAGGCCCGGCAGTCCAAGCTGGAGAAGGACCTGGCCGAGCTGGAGGCCGCCGGGGCCAAGGGCGACGCGCGCCGCAAGGTGCGGGAGAGCTCCGACCGCGAGTGCAAGCAGATCCGCGACCGCGCGCAGCGCGAGATCGACCGGGTCGAGGAGGTCTGGAGCCGGTTCCGCAGCCTGAAGGTCCAGGACCTGGAGGGCGACGAGCTGCTCTACCGCGAGATGCGGGACCGGTTCGGCCGGTACTTCCGCGGCGGCATGGGCGCCCAGGCCATCCAGGAGCGGGTCGGCAGCTTCGACCTGGAGTCGGAGGCGGCCAACCTCCGGGAGATCATCCGGACCGGCAAGGGCCAGCGCAAGGCGCGCGCCCTGAAGCGGCTGAAGGTCGTCTCGGCGTTCCTGAACACCAGCAACAGCCCGCTGGGCATGGTGCTGGACTGCATCCCGGTGATCCCGCCGGACCTGCGCCCGATGGTGCAGCTCGACGGCGGCCGGTTCGCCACCTCCGACCTCAACGACCTGTACCGCCGGGTCATCAACCGGAACAACCGGCTGAAGAGGCTGCTGGACCTGGGCGCGCCCGAGATCATCGTGAACAACGAGAAGCGGATGCTCCAGGAGGCCGTCGACTCGCTGTTCGACAACGGCCGCCGCGGCCGTCCGGTCACCGGACCGGGCAACCGCCCGCTCAAGTCGCTGTCGGACATGCTCAAGGGCAAGCAGGGCCGGTTCCGCCAGAACCTGCTCGGCAAGCGCGTCGACTACTCCGGCCGCTCGGTCATCGTCGTCGGCCCGCAGCTCAAGCTGCACCAGTGCGGCCTGCCCAAGGAGATGGCGGTCGAGCTGTTCAAGCCGTTCGTGATGAAGCGCCTGGTGGACCTCAACCACGCGCAGAACATCAAGTCGGCCAAGCGGATGGTGGAGCGGGCCAAGCCGGTGGTCTGGGATGTCCTCGAAGAGGTCATCACCGAGCACCCGGTGCTGCTGAACCGCGCGCCGACGCTGCACCGGCTGGGCATCCAGGCTTTCGAGCCGCAGCTGGTCGAGGGCAAGGCCATCCAGATTCACCCGCTCGTCTGCACCGCGTTCAACGCGGACTTCGACGGTGACCAGATGGCCGTGCACGTGCCGCTGTCGGCGGAGGCGCAGGCCGAGGCCCGGATCCTGATGCTGTCCACCAACAACATCCTGAAGCCGGCGGACGGCAAGCCCGTCACCATGCCCACCCAGGACATGGTGATCGGGATCTACAGCCTGACCCGGCTGACCCCGGACACCCCCGGCACCGGGCCGCGTCGTTCTCCAGCCTGTCCGAGGCGCAGATGGCCTACGACCGCGGCGAGCTCGACCTCCAGGCCGAGATCCAGATCCGGCTGCGCGACGTCGCGCCGCCGGCCGGGTTCGACACGCCGGAGGGCTGGGACGCCGGGGCAGCCGCTGCGGCTGACCACCACGCTCGGCCGCACCCTGTTCAACGAGGCGCTGCCGCGGGACTACCCGTTCGTGAACTACGAGGTCAGCAAGAAGCAGCTGTCGGTCATCGTCAACGAGCTGGCCGAGACCTACCCCAAGGTCGAGGTGGCCGCGGCGCTGGACGCGCTCAAGGACGTCGGCTTCCACTGGGCGACCAGGTCCGGCGTGACGATCGCGATCGAGGATGTCGTCGCCCCGCCGAACAAGCCGCAGATCCTGGAGCACTACGAGCGGCGGGCGGAGAAGGTCCAGCTCGACTACGAGCGCGGCCTGATCACCGACGACGAGCGTCGCCAGGACCTGATCGAGATCTGGACCCACGCGACGACCGACGTGGCCCAGGACATGGAGGCGGCCTTCCCCGAGACCAACCCGGTCTGGATGATGGTCAACTCCGGCGCCCGCGGTAACAACGCGCAGGTCCGGCAGATCGCCGGCATGCGCGGCCTGGTGTCCAACCCCAAGGGCGAGACCATCCCGCGGCCGATCACCTCCAGCTTCCGCGAGGGGCTGACCGTGGTCGAGTACTTCATCTCGACCCACGGCGCCCGCAAGGGACTGGCGGACACCGCGCTGCGCACCGCCGACTCCGGGTACCTCACCCGGCGCCTGGTGGACGTGGCCCAGGACGTGATCGTCCGCGAGGAGGACTGCGGCACCGACCGGTCGCTGCCCATGCGAATCGGTGAGAAGGACTCGGACGGCACCGTGCGCAAGCTCCCGAACATCGAGAACACCGGCACCGGGCGGATCCTGTCGGAGGACGTCGAGGCGGCCGACGGCACCGTGGTGGCCACCGCGGGCTCGGACATCACCGAGGGCATCATCGAGGCGGCGGTCAACGCCGGCGTGGAGTCGGTGCGCACCTACAGCGTGCTGGTCTGCCAGGCCAAGGTCGGTGTCTGCGCCAAGTGCTACGGCCGGTCGCTGGCCACGGGCAAGCGGGTGGACGTGGGCGAGGCGGTGGGCATCATCGCGGCCCAGTCCATCGGTGAGCCCGGTACCCAGCTGACGATGCGGACCTTCCACACCGGTGGTGTGGCGGGCCTGGACATCACCCACGGCCTGCCCCGGATCCAGGAGCTGTTCGAGGCCCGGATCCCCAAGGGCATGGCGCCGATCAGCGAGGTCGAGGGCCGGGTCAGGCTCGAGGAGCCGGAGAAGTCGCGCAAGATCGTGATCGTGCCCGACGACGGCTCCGAGGAGATGCGCCTACCAGGTCTCGATGCGGGCCCGGCTGCTGGTCGCCGACGGCGACCACGTCAAGGTCGGCCAGCAGCTGATCGCCGGCGCGGTCAACCCGCATGGAGGTGCTGCGGATCCTGGGCTCGCGCGAGGTGCAGCTGCACCTCGTGCAGGAGGTCCAGGAGGTCTACCGGTCTCAGGGCGTGTCGATCCACGACAAGCACATCGAGATCATCATCCGGCAGATGCTCAAGCGGGTGAACGTCCTGGAGTCTGGCGACACCGATCTGCTGCCCGGCGAGCTGGTCGAGCGGACGAAGTTCGAGGAGGTCAACCGCGCGGTGGTCGAGGCTGGCGGCACCTCAGCGGCGGGCCGCCCGGTGCTGATGGGCATCACCAAGGCGTCGCTGGCGACCGAGTCCTGGCTGTCGGCGGCCTCCTTCCAGGAGACCACGCGAGTGCTCACCGACGCGGCGATCCACGCCCGGTCGGACTCGCTGGTCGGCCTGAAGGAGAACGTCATCATCGGCAAGCTGATCCCGGCCGGGACCGGCATGCAGCGCTACCGGAGCCTGCGCGTGGAGCCGACGGAGGACGCCCGGTCGGCGGTCTACCCGCCGACCGCCTACGAGGCCCCGGTCGACTACTCCTTCGGGCAGACCTCAGGTGAGGCCATCCCGCTGGAGGAGTACGACTTCGGCGCTTATAACCGGTAAGAGTCAGACCGACTCGAAGCGACACAGGGCGCGGCGTTCCCCTCGGGGGGCGCCGCGCCTTGGCTTTTTCCGGCCCTTGAGCGATGACCGATTAGCGGGGAAAAGCCCACGGATAAACGGTCACTATCACGGACAGCGGATCTTCTGCGGAGTTTTCTCAACGGAAAAAGCCGGCCGCTTCTATAGCACTGATTTACGTGCAACCACGCGCCTGGCCTGCCATGCTGCCCCGAGGAAAGGTGCCAGGCCCGGCGAGAGGCGCGGTTTGCTGAGTAGCTGGGCGCCGCTCCGGCCTAAGGCAGGTTCGTGAGATCATTACCCGCACACGGCAGGAAACGCAAATTTTTCCGTAAGGGCCGGCATACGGCCCCCTCACAGGTTCAGAAGGTCGCCAAGCGGGCCGGGATGGCCGCCCCGGCGGTCGCGGTGGTCGGGGCCCTGGCGGCCGCACCGCACGTTCATCACGGCCTCCCGTCGGCCACCGGGCCGCAGGCCGCGGCCCGGGCTCTCGCCGCCGATCAGCTGCAGAGCTCCGGCTTCAGCGACCTGGCCAAGCTCAAGGCGGCCTACCACCCCCCGCACCGCGCGCACCATCACCACCCCCGCCTCAGCGCCGAGGCCCAGCCCGCGGCCGCGCCCTCGGCCAGCACCGGCACCATCGTCCGCAAGACGGCCGGCAAGCCCGGCGTCCACTGCTCCGGCGCCAGCGGGCCGATGCTCCCGGAGAATTACCCGGCCATCATGGAGTTCCTGACCGAGCACGGCTACACCGGCGTGGCCGCGGCGGGCATCGCCGGGAACATGTACCAGGAATCGCGGGGGGACCCGGAGGCCGCGGCCGGGGACGCGGGCGGGCTGATCGGCTGGACGCCGCTGCCGCACGGGTATGTCACCGGTGACGTGGCCACCGACCTGCAGACGCAGCTGGCCGGCGTGCTGACGTTCAACGACCAGTTCCCGCAGGACGTCACCGTGCTGAACGCGGCCACCAGCGCCACCGCGGCGGCCGACATCTACATGAACGACTTCGAGCGCCCGGGCTACCCGGCCGCGGCCAACCGTGAGGCGGCCGCCCAGGCCGTCGCCCAGGCCTGCGGGCTCTGACACCGTTCCGGCTCGCCCCCCGTCCCGCAGTCGCCGCGGGACGGGGGGCGTTCTTGTGCTCGCGGGCTTTACCGGAGGCCTCGGGAATATAACTGGTCAATCTCGAATTGTTATCACTTCGGATGGCTGAGCCAGCCTGGCCCGCACCTGCTGAACTGGTGCGAGTTGGCCGCCGGTATCAGCTAAACTGAACAGCAGCTGAGGACCTGGCGCCCGGCCCGCTTTGCCTGTGCATCGCAGATTGGGTAACCTAGTCCTCCGTGCCCGTACCTCACGGGTACGTGCACGCCTGTGTAACCTCCGTCCTCCGGCCGCTGTGTTCCAAACACCACGGTGTCTGGCTGCGGCACCGGGGAGGCGCATGGGCCGGGCGGGCAGAGACTTCCCTCTCAGTTGTCCCGGGGCTCGGTTGCGGGCCCGCGCCGAATTCTGGTGCGGCCGACACGCCCGAGCGCGGGGGTACGGGCAGGGAGTGAAACGAGCAGGTCAGGCCGCTAGGCCACGAGATCATCAGGCTAGGAAAACACTCGCGCCTCTTGGCGCGGCGAAGGAAGACGGAGACGCGGTGCCCACGATCCAGCAGCTGGTCCGCAAAGGGCGGCAGGACAAGGTAGCCAAGGACAAGACGCCCGCGCTGAAGGGCAGCCCTCAGCGCCGCGGGGTGTGCACCCGTGTCTACACAACCACGCCCAAGAAGCCGAACTCGGCGCTGCGCAAGGTGGCCAGGGTCCGGCTGACCAGCCAGATCGAGGTCACTGCCTACATCCCCGGCGTGGGACACAACCTCCAGGAGCACTCCATCGTGCTGGTGCGCGGCGGACGGGTGCGTGACCTGCCCGGCGTGCGCTACAAGGTCATCCGCGGCTCCCTGGACACCCAGGGCGTCCGCAACCGTAAGCAGGCACGCAGCCGCTACGGCGCGAAGAAGGAGAAGAGCTGACATGCCGCGCAAGGGCCCCGCGACCAAGCGCCCGCTGGTCACCGATCCGGTATACGGCTCCCCCCTGGTCACCGCGCTGGTGAACAAGGTGCTGGTGAGCGGCAAGCGCTCGCTGGCCGAGCGCATCGTCTACGGCGCGCTCGAGGGCTGCCGGGACAAGAGCGGCAACGACCCGGTGGTCACGCTCAAGCGTGCCCTGGACAACGTCAAGCCGACCCTGGAGGTTCGCAGCCGCCGGGTCGGCGGTGCCACCTACCAGGTGCCGGTGGAGGTGCGAGCCTCCCGGAGCACCACCCTGGCGCTGCGCTGGCTGATCACCTACAGCCGCCAGCGCCGCGAGAAGACCATGACCGAGCGGCTCATGAACGAGCTGCTCGACGCCAGCAACGGCCTCGGGGCCAGCGTGAAGCGCCGCGAGGACACCCACAAGATGGCGGAGTCCAACAAGGCCTTCGCGCACTACCGCTGGTAACTAGCACAAGCGAAACACCACACGAGGGATCGAGGATCTAAGCAAGTGGCCGCCACACAGACCGCCACCGAACTCGCCAATGTCCGGAACATCGGCATCATGGCGCATATCGACGCGGGCAAAACCACGACCACCGAGCGGATCCTGTTCTACACCGGCATCAACTACAAGATCGGTGAGGTCCACGAGGGCGCCGCCACGATGGACTGGATGGAGCAGGAGCAGGAGCGCGGCATTACCATCACCTCCGCCGCGACGACTACCAGCTGGCGTGACCACACCATCAACATCATCGACACGCCCGGCCACGTCGACTTCACCGTCGAGGTGGAGCGGTCGCTGCGGGTGCTTGACGGCGCGGTCGCGGTCTTCGACGGCGTGGCCGGCGTCGAGCCGCAGTCCGAGACCGTCTGGAGGCAGGCCGACCGCTACGGCGTGCCGCGGATCTGCTTCGTGAACAAGATGGACCGCGTCGGCGCGGAGTTCCACCGCTGCGTCGAGATGATCTCCGACCGGCTGGGCGCGACCCCGCTGGTCATCCAGCTCCCCTGGGGCGTGGAGAGCGACTTCCGCGGCATCATCGACCTGATCCGCATGCGGGCGCTGATCTGGCAGACGGAGGGCAAGGGCGACAAGTACGACGTCGTCGACATCCCGGCCGACTACCTCGAGGCGGCCCGCGAGTGGCGCGACAAGCTGGTCGAGACCATCTCCGAGAACGACGAGGAGATGATGGAGCTGTACCTCGAGGGCACCGAGCCCGACGAGAAGCAGCTCGTCGCCGCGATCCGCCGGGCCACCATCGCCGGCGGCGTCACGCCCGTCCTGTGCGGCAGCGCGTTCAAGAACAAGGGCGTGCAGCCGATGCTGGACGCCATCGTGGACTTCCTGCCCAGCCCCCTCGACGTTCCGGCCATCAAGGGCCACGCGGTGAACGACGAGGAGGTCGTGATCGAGCGGCACGCTGACACCAGCGAGCCGTTCGCCGCGCTGGCCTTCAAGATCATGTCGGACCAGCACCTCGGCAAGCTGACCTACATCCGGATCTACTCCGGCACGCTGGAGACCGGCACGCAGGTGCTGAACTCCACCAAGGGCCGCCGGGAGCGGATCGGCAAGATCTACCAGATGCACGCCAACAAGCGCGAGGAGCGGCCGACCGCGGTGGCCGGCCAGATCGTCGCGGTGATGGGCCTGAAGGACACCACCACCGGGGACACGCTGTCCGACCAGGGGCAGCAGGTAATCCTGGAGTCGATGACCTTCCCCGCGCCGGTGATCAACGTCGCCATCGAGCCCAAGACCAAGGGCGACCAGGACAAGCTCGGCGTCGCGATTCAGCGGCTCGCCGAGGAGGACCCGACGTTCCAGGTCCGGGGCGACGAGGAGACCGGCCAGACGATCATCTCCGGCATGGGCGAGCTGCACCTGGAGGTGCTGGTCGAGCGGATGCGCCGGGAGTTCAAGGTCGAGGCGAACATCGGCCGGCCGCAGGTGGCCTACCGGGAGACCGTCCGCAAGCTGGCCGAGAAGGTCGAGTACACCCACAAGAAGCAGACCGGCGGCGCCGGCCAGTTCGCGCGGGTCGTGATCAACCTGGAGCCGACCGGCGGCGACGGCGGCGGCTACGAGTTCGAGAACAAGGTCCGTGGCGGCCGGGTCCCCCGGGAGTACATCCCGTCGGTGGACGCGGGCTGCCAGGAGGCGGCCGAATTCGGCGTGCTGGCCGGGTACCCGATGGTGGACGTCAAGGTGACGCTGACCGACGGCGCCTACCACGAGGTGGACTCCTCCGAGCTCGCCTTCAAGATCGCCGGCTCGATGGCCTTCAAGAAGGCCGCCGCGCTGGCTAACCCGGTCCTGCTGGAGCCGGTCATGGCGGTCGAGGTCAGGACGCCCGATGACTACATGGGTGAGGTCATCGGCGACCTGAACAGCCGCCGGGGCCACATCCAGGCCATGGAGGAGCGGTCCGGGGGGCGGGTAGTCCGCTCCACCGTCCCGCTCTCGGAGATGTTCGGCTACGTGGGTGACCTGCGCAGCCGGACCCAGGGCCGGGCGGACTACAGCATGCAGTTCGACTCATACGCCGAAGTCCCGCCGAACATCGCCAAGGAGATCATCGCCAAGGCGCGCGGCGAGTAACGGCAAGCAGACCAACAAGTCAGGACGACAGAACCAAGCAGCGCGCGGGAGCGCCTGGCCCCACCGCGGTGGGGAAACGATCGCAACGAGGAGACATCAGTGGCGAAGGCCAAGTTCCAGCGGACCAAGCCGCACGTCAACATTGGCACCATCGGTCATATCGACCACGGCAAGACGACCCTGACCGCGGCGATCACCCGGGTGCTGCATGACAAGTATCCCGACGTGAACCCCTTCACGCCGTTCGACCAGATCGACAACGCGAAGGAGGAGAAGGAGCGCGGCATCACGATCTCCATCTCCCACGTCGAGTACCAGACCGACAAGCGCCACTACGCGCACGTCGACTGCCCGGGTCACGCTGACTACATCAAGAACATGATCACCGGTGCCGCCCAGATGGACGGCGCGATCCTGGTGGTCGCCGCGACCGACGGCCCGATGCCGCAGACCCGCGAGCACGTGCTGCTCGCGCGCCAGGTCGGCGTGCCGTACATCGTCGTCGCGCTGAACAAGGCCGACATGGTGGACGACGAGGAGATCCTCGAGCTGGTCGAGCTCGAGGTCCGCGAGCTGCTCACCACCTACGAGTTCCCCGGTGACGACGTCCCGGTGATCCGCGTATCGGCGCTGAAGGCGCTCGAGGGCGACGCCGAGTGGGGCGAGAAGGTCGTCGAGCTCATGGGCGCCTGCGACGACAACATCCCGGAGCCGGTCCGCGAGACCGACAAGCCGTTCCTGATGCCGGTCGAGGACGTGTTCTCGATCACCGGCCGCGGCACCGTGGTGACCGGCCGGATCGAGCGCGGCGTGATCCACACCAGCGACACCGTCGAGATCATCGGGATCAAGGACAAGGCGCAGACCACCACGGTCACCGGCGTCGAGATGTTCCACAAGATCCTGGACGAGGGCATGGCCGGTGACAACGCCGGCCTGCTGCTGCGCGGCATCAAGCGCGAGGAGGTGGAGCGCGGCCAGGTCGTCATCAAGCCGGGCACCAACACCCCGCACACCGAGTTCGACGCTCAGGTCTACATCCTGTCCAAGGACGAGGGCGGACGGCACACGCCGTTCTTCAACAACTACCGGCCGCAGTTCTACTTCCGTACCACGGACGTGACCGGGGTCGTGCACCTGCCCGAGGGCACCGAGATGGTGCTGCCGGGCGACAACACCGAGATGAAGGTCGACCTGATCCAGCCGATCGCCATGGAGGAGGGCCTGCGCTTCGCGATTCGCGAGGGCGGCCGGACCGTGGGCGCGGGCCGGGTCACCAAGATCATCAAGTAGCTGGGTTCTGGGGGCCAGGCTCGCCTGGCCTCCAGCTTCAGTGAGTCATGCGACAGCCACATCCGGCCCCTCAGGCCGGACGGCGGGTCGAGCGCGGCGTAACAGAAGAGAGCAGCGGGGCCGGTCGCCCTGCATCAGGTACCGGCAGGCCCCGGGTTTTCCGGGCAACGAAGCGTAAGGACAGCAAAGCCCATGGCGGGACAGAAGATCCGCATCCGGCTCAAGGCCTATGACCATGAGGTCATTGACAACTCGGCCCGGAAGATCGTCGACACGGTGGCGCGGACCGGGGCGAAGGTCGCCGGCCCAGTGCCTCTGCCGACGGAGAAGAACGTGTACTGCGTGATCCGCTCGCCGCACAAGTACAAGGACTCGCGGGAGCACTTCGAGATGCGCACGCACAAGCGGCTCATCGACATCATCGACCCGACGCCGAAGACCGTCGACTCGCTGATGCGGCTCGACCTGCCTGCGGGCGTCGACATCGAGATCAAGCTGTAGAGGGACGCACCGAGATGACCAAGCAGATCAAGGGGGTCCTGGGCACCAAGCTCGGCATGACCCAGGTCTTCGACGATGGCGGGAGGATCGTGCCCGTCACCGTGGTCGCAGCCGGACCCTGCGTCGTCACCGCGGTGCGGACGCCAGACGCTGACGGCTACGCCGCCGTGCAGCTTGGCTACGGCGAGATCGACCCGCGGCGGGTGAACAAGCCGCGCGCCGGTCATTTCGCCAAGGCCGGCGTGACGCCGCGGCGGTACCTGGTCGAGCTGCGCACCAGTGACGCCACCGAGTACTCCCTCGGCCAGGAGGTCACCGCGCAGACGTTCGAGGCGGGCCAGCTCGTCGACGTCACCGCCACGAGCAAGGGCAAGGGCTTCGCGGGCCCCGTCAAGCGGCACGGCTTCCGCGGCCTGTCCTCCTCTCACGGCACCAAGCGCAAGCACCGCGCTCCCGGCGCCATCGGCGGCTGCGCCTACCCGGGCCGGGTGTTCAAGGGCACGCGGATGGCCGGCCGGATGGGCGGCGTGCGGACCACGGCCCCCAACTTGACCCTGCACGGCGTGGACGCCGAGCGCGGGCTGCTGCTCATCAAGGGCGCGGTCCCCGGCCCGGCGGGCGGCCTGGTCCTGGTCCGCACCGCCGTCAAGACCCCGCTCGCCCCCGGCGGGCTGGCCCCGAAGAGTGAGGCGAGATGAGCCCGGCGAAGACCAGCGGCGCGCCCCGAGCTGCCCGCCGAGATCTTCGACGCGAAGGTCAACGTGCCGCTGATGCACCAGGTGGTCGTGGCCCAGGAGGCGGCGGCCCGGCAGGGCACGCACGCGACCAAGACCCGCGGCGAGGTCCGCGGCGGCGGCAGGAAGCCGTACCGGCAGAAGGGCACCGGCCGAGCCCGCCAGGGCTCGACCCGCGCGCCGCAGTTCACCGGCGGCGGCGTGGTGCACGGCCCGCAGCCGCGCTCCTACGCGCAGCGGACGCCCAAGAAGATGAAGGCCGCCGCGCTGCGCGGCGCGCTGTCGGACCGGGCCCGGCACGGCCGCGTGCACGTGGTGGCCAGCCTGGTCGAGCGGCGACACGCCCAGGACCAAGCAGGCCGTGGCCGCGCTGGCCGCGGTGACCGGCGTGGCGGCCGGCACGGCGCCGGTGCTGGTCGTCGCGAGCGTCACCGACCAGGTGACCTGGCGAGCCTGCGCAACGCGGCGGGCGTCCACCTGCTCGACGAGGGCCAGCTGAACACCTACGACGTGCTGGTCAGCGACCACGTGGTCTTCACCCAGGCGGCGCTGGACAGCTTCGTGGCCCGATCCACAGGCCACCGCGCGGCTAACACCAAGGCCGCGGATCAGGAAGGCGGACAGGCGTGAACAAGACCTCGAACCCGCGGGACATCCTGATCCGGCCGGTCATCTCGGAGAAGAGCTACCGGCTGGCCGACGACGGCAAGTACACCTTCATCGTGCCGCCGGGGTCGAACAAGACCCAGATCCGGCAGGCCGTCGAGGCCGTGTTCAACGTGAAGGTCACGGGCGTGAACACGCTCAACCGTCCGGGCAAGCGCCGCCGGACCAGGGCCGGCTGGGGCAAGCGGCCGGACACCAAGCGCGCCATCGTCAGCCTCGCCGCCGGCGAGCGGATCGACATCTTCGGTGGTCCGGTCAGCTAGCCGGGCGATCCATAGGAGCTTGAGCACATGGGCATCCGCAAGTACAAGCCGACGACCCCCGGCAGGCGTGGGGCCAGCGGCGCCGACTTCTCCGAGATCACGCGCAGTGAGCCGGAGAAGTCCCTGGTGCGCCCGCTGCACGGCCACGGCGGCCGGAACGTCCACGGCCGGATCACCACCCGGCACCAGGGCGGCGGGCACAAGCGCGCGTACCGGCTGATCGACTTCCGCCGCAACGACAAGGACGGGGTGCCGGCCAAGGTCGCGCACATCGAGTACGACCCGAACCGGACCTCGCGGATCGCGCTGCTGCACTACGCCGACGGCGAGAAGCGCTACATCCTCGCCCCGGAGGGCATGCGAGCAGGGCGACCAGGTCGAGAACGGGCCGGGCGCGGACATCAAGGCGGGCAACTGCCTGCCCGCTGCGCAACATCCCGACCGGCACCGTGGTGCACGCGATCGAGCTGCGGCCCGGTGGCGGCGCCAAGATCGCCCGCTCGGCCGGCTCGGGCGTCCAGCTCCTGGCCAAGGAGGGCCGGTTCGCCCAGCTGCGAATGCCGTCGGGTGAGATCCGGCGCGTGGACGTCAGCTGCCGGGCCACGATCGGCGAGGTCGGCAACTCCGAGCAGGGCAACATCAAGCTCGGCAAGGCGGGCCGCAGCCGCTGGAAGGGCCGTAGGCCCACCGTCCGCGGCGTGGCCATGAACCCGATCGACCACCCGCTGGGCGGCGGCGAGGGCAAGACCTCCGGCGGCCGGCACCCGGTCAGCCCGTGGGGCCAGCCCGAGGGCCGTACCCGCAAGGAGCACAAGCCCAGCGACCAGCTGATCTCGCGTCGGCGCGGCAAGAAGAAGCGGTAGGAGCACCTGACGATGCCTCGTAGCCTGAAGAAGGGACCCTTCGTCGACGACCACCTGATGAAGAAGGTGGACGTGCAAAACGACAAGGGCACCAAGAACGTGATCAAGACGTGGTCGCGCCGTTCGATGATCGTCCCGGCGATGCTCGGCCACACGATTGCCGTGCACGACGGCCGCAAGCACGTGCCGGTGTTCGTCACCGAAGCGATGGTCGGACACAAGCTCGGCGAGTTCGCGCCCACCCGTACGTTCCGCAGTCACGTGCGGGACGACCGGCGCAGCCGGCGCTAGCGGAAAGCGAGAGACGACTGATGGAAGCAAGGGCGAAGGCGCGCTACGTGCGCGTCACGCCGCGGAAGGCCCGCCGCGTGGTGGACCTCATCCGCGGGCTGCCCGCCGACCAGGCGCAGGCCGCGCTCACGTTCGCGCCCCAGGCCGCGAGCGACCCGGTGGGCAAGGTGCTGGCCAGTGCCATCGCCAACGCCGGCCAGAACCGTCACGTGGACGCTAGCTCGCTGGTCGTGAGCCGGGCCTGGGTGGACGAGGGGCCGACGCTCAAGCGGTTCCGGCCGCGGGCTCAGGGCCGTGGCTCCCGGATCCTCAAGCGCACCAGCCACATCACGGTCATCGTCTGGTCCGGAGTGACGCGAGCTGCCGCCAGCAGGGAGAAGGACCCGCTAGTGGGCCAGAAAGTAAACCCGCACGGGTTCCGGCTCGGCATCACCACCGACTTCAAGAGCCGCTGGTATGCCGACAAGCTGTACAAGGACTACGTGGCGGAGGACGTCGCCATCCGGCGCATGCTCCAGCGCGGCATGGAGCGCGCGGGCATCTCGAAGGTGGAGATCGAGCGCACCATGGACCGCGTACGGGTCGACATCCACACCGCCCGGCCGGGCATCGTCATCGGCCGCCGCGGCGCGGAGGCCGACCGGATCCGGGGTGACCTGGAGAAGCTGACCAGCAAGCAGATCCAGCTCAACATCCTCGAGGTGAAGAACCCCGAGGTGGACGCGCAGCTGGTGGCCCAGGGCGTGGCCGAGCAGCTGTCCAGCCGGGTCTCCTTCCGCCGGGCCATGCGCAAGGCCATGCAGACCGCCATGAAGGGCGGCGCCAAGGGCATCCGGGTGCAGTGCGCCGGGCGCCTGGGCGGCGCGGAGATGTCCCGCTCGGAGTTCTACCGCGAGGGCCGGGTGCCGCTGCACACGCTGCGCGCCGACATCGACTACGGCTTCTACGAGGCCCGGACGACGTTCGGCCGGATCGGCGTGAAGGTCTGGATCTACCGCGGCGAGGCCCCGCAGACCCGGGCCGAGCGGGAGGCCGCGGCTGCGGCCCTGCGCGCGGGCCAGCGGCCGGCGGCCCGGCGACCGTGACCGGGACCGCCCGGCGTCCCGCCGCCCTCGCCGGGGTGACTCGGACGGCGGCGGCGGTCGCGACCGCGCGGACCGCGGCGACCGCGGGGACCGGGGCGGCGACAGTGCCGCGCCGGCGAGCACCGCGCCGTCAAGTACCGAGCCGCCAACCACTGCGCCGCCAACCACTGGGCACGGCCGCCACGCCGGAAGCCACGACGCCGGCTACCGCCAGCGCCGAGCCGACCGCGGGCAGACGACCGGCGGGGAGGGCTGAGTCATGCTGATCCCGCGGCGGGTCAAGCACCGCAAGCAGCACCGGCCGGACCGGCACGGGGCCGCCAAGGGCGGCACCAGGGTGACGTTCGGCGAGTTCGGCATTCAGGCCGTTGAGCACTCGTACGTGACCAACCGGCAGATCGAGGCCGCACGTATCGCCATGACCCGGCACATCCGGCGTGGCGGGAAGGTGTGGATCACGATCTACCCGGACCGGCCGCTGACCAAGAAGCCGGCCGAGACCCGGATGGGCTCCGGCAAGGGCGCGCCCGAGTGGTGGGTGGCCAACGTCAAGCCCGGCCGCGTCATGTTCGAGCTGTCCGGCGTGTCCGAGGAGATCGCCCGCGAGGCCCTGCGCCGCGCCATGCACAAGCTCCCGATGAAGTGCAAGTTCGTGAAGCGAGAGGTCGGGGAGGCGTGATGATCAAGCGCACAAGCTCCCGATGCTCTGCTTATGACATCGCAAAGTTCGTCAAGCGAGAGGTCGGTGAAGCGTGATGGCCAAGGGACTGGCAGCCGCTGACCTGAGCACCTCGACCGAGGACGAGCTGGAGCTCAAGCTGGCCGAGGCCAAGATCGAGCTGTTCAACCTCCGTTTCCAGGCCGCCACCGGGCAGCTGGAGAGCCACGGCCGGCTGCGTGCCGTGCGCAAGGAGATCGCGCGCATCTACACGGTGAAGCGCGAGCGCGAGCTCGGCATCGTGCGGCTTGAGGAGGAGGCGGACGACCGATGAGTGAGCCCCAGGGCGCGCTGGCGCAAGATGAGGCGGCGGCCGACGGTCTGTCGCGTGGCTACCGCAAGGTGCGTGAGGGCCTCGTGGTCAGCGACAAGATGGACAAGACCGTCGTAGTCGAGGTCGAGGACCGGGTCAAGCACCCCAAGTACGGCAAGGTCATCCGCCGCACGAAGAAGTACAAGGCACACGACGGCGAGAACGCCTGCGGCGTCGGGGACCGAGTGCTGCTGATGGAGACCCGCCCGCTGTCGGCCACCAAGCGCTGGCGCGTCGCGGAGATCTTGGAAAAGGCGAAGTAGCCAGGGCCCGCCAGTTTCCGCGGGAGTTCCCGCGACGGAGGCCGGCGCGTGAGAAGCAGGAGTTGACGTGATCCAGCAGGAGTCGCGGCTCAAGGTCGCCGACAACACCGGTGCCAAGGAGATCTTGTGCATCCGGGTGCTCGGCGGGTCGAGCAGGCGATACGCGGGCATCGGCGACGTCATCGTCGCCACCGTCAAGGATGCCCTCCCCGGTGCCGGGGTGAAGAAGGGCGACGTGGTCAAGGCCGTCGTCGTGCGCACGCGCAAGGAACGGCGCCGCGGCGACGGCTCCTACATCCGCTTCGACGAGAACGCTGCCGTGCTGATCAGGGACGGCGGGGACCCGCGCGGGACCCGCATCTTCGGGCCGGTGGGCCGCGAGCTGCGCGAGAAGCGATTCATGCGGATCATCTCGCTCGCGCCGGAGGTGCTGTGATGAAGATCAAGAAGGGCGATCACGTCATCGTGACCGCGGGCAAGGACCGCGGCCGCGAGGGCACGGTGATCCTCGCCTACCCGGACCAGCAGCAGGTGCTGGTCCAGGGCGTCAACATGATCAAGAAGAACACCAAGGTGGACTACCAGGGTCAGCCGTGGCGCCAAGGAAGGCGGCATCGTGCACCAGGAGGCCCCGATCCACGTGAGCAACGTCCAGCTGATCGACCCGGAGACCAAGAAGCCCACCCGGGCCGGCTACCGGGTCGACGAGGACAAGAAGAAGGTCCGGATCTCCCGGGCCAGCGGTAAGGACATCTGATGGCCGCCACTGATACTAAGCAGGCGGGTGGAGCGACGGCCCTGGCCGAGCGCGCGGTGCCGCGGCTGAAGCAGCGCTACGCCGACGAGATCCCCGCCGCGCTGCGCGAGGAGTTCAACTACGCCGAACGTCATGCAGGTGCCCGCGCTGACCAAGATCGTGGTCAACATGGGCGTCGGCGAGGCGGCCCGGGACGCCAAGCTCATCGACGGCGCCGTCAAGGACCTGACCGTGATCACCGGCCAGAAGCCGGCGGTGGCCCGGGCCCGCAAGTCCATCGCGCAGTTCAAGCTGCGCGAGGGCATGCCGATCGGCGCGCACGTCACCCTGCGCGGCGACCGGATGTGGGAGTTCTGCGACCGGCTGCTGTCGATCGCGCTGCCCCGGATCCGTGACTTCCGCGGCCTGTCGCGACCGCCAGTTCGACGGCCGCGGCAACTACACCTTCGGGCTGACCGAGCAGCTGATGTTCCACGAGATCGACCCCGATCAGGTGGACCGCCAGCGCGGAATGGACGTGACCATCGTCACGTCCGCGACCAACGACGCCGAAGGCCGCTCGCTGCTGCGGCGGCTCGGCTTCCCGTTCAAGGAGAACTGAGCAGTGGCGAAGAAGAGCCTCGTCGCCAAGGCCAAGCGCACTCCGAAGTTCGAGGTGCGCGGCTACACCCGGTGCTCCCGGTGCGGCCGCCCTCGCGCCGTCTACCGCAAGTTCGGCATCTGCCGGATCTGCTTCCGGACGATGGCGCACCGGGGCGAGCTGCCCGGCATCACCAAGTCCAGCTGGTAACCACATGACCGACATACGAGAGCCCATCTAACACGCCGAAGGTCCTGTGCAGCAAAGACCACGGGAAACCACGGCGAGGAGGGCCACCAGGCCATGACCATGACCGACCCGGTCGCAGACATGCTGACCCGGCTGCGCAACGCCAACTCGGCCTATCACGACGACGTGATCATGCCGCACTCCAAGATCAAGGTGCACATCGCCGAGATCCTCCAGCAGGAGGGCTACATCTCGGGCTGGCGCGTCGAGGACGCCGAGGTCGGCAAGAACCTGGTGGTCGCGCTGAAGTTCGGCCCGACCCGGGAGCGCTCCATCGCGGGCCTCAAGCGGGTGTCCAAGCCCGGGCCTGCGCGTCTACGCGCGCAAGGACAACCTGCCCCGGGTGCTGGGCGGCCTCGGCGTCGCGATCATCTCGACGTCCTCGGGCCTGATGACCGACAAGCAGGCGAAGAAGAAGGGCGTGGGCGGGGAAGTCCTCGCCTACGTCTGGTAGGGGAGCCAGCTATGTCACGAATCGGACGGCATGCCCGTCACGGTGCCCAGCGGCGTGGATGTCACCATCAACGGCCGCGAGGTCACCGTGAAGGGCCCCAAGGGCACCCTCAGCCTGCAGGTCGCGGCGCCCATCGAGGTCGCCAAGGTCCGACGGCACCATCACCGTCACCCGGCCCAGCGACGAGGGCGAGATCCGCGCCCTGCACGGCCTGTCCCGCATCGCTGATCGCCAACATGGTGACCGGCGTGACCGACGGCTACCGCAAGACGCTGGAGATCGTCGGCGTCGGCTACCGGGTCCAGGCCAAGGGCAAGGACCTGGAGTTCGCGCTCGGCTTCAGCCACCCGGTCCCGGTGACCGCCCCGGAGGGAATCACCTTCCGGGTCGAGACGCCGACCCGGTTCGTCGTCGAGGGCATCGACAAGCAGCAGGTCGGCGAGGTCGCCGCGAACATCCGCAAGCTGCGCAAGCCCGACCCGTACAAGGGCAAGGGCGTGCGTTACCAGGGCGAGCAGATCCGCCGCAAGGTCGGGAAGGCTGGGAAGTAAGCATGGCTGGCACCAAGACACGGGCGCACGGGCGCAGCACCGGCCGCACCGCCGCGCGGATCTCGTCGCGGCAGCGACGCCACGTGCGCGTCCGCAAGAAGGTCGAGGGCAGCGCCGCGCGGCCGCGGCTCGTCGTGACCCGCTCGTCCAGGAACATCTTCGCCCAGCTCGTCGACGACGTGGCCGGCCACACGCTGGCCTCGGCGCTCCACCCTGGACGCGTCCATCCGCGGCGCCGAGGGCGACAAGACCGCCAAGGCGCGGCAGGTCGGCGCGCTGCTCGCCGAGCGGGCCAGCCAGGCCGGCATCACCGCGGCGGTCTTCGACCGGGGCGGCAACGCCTACCACGGCCGGATCGCCGCGCTCGCGGACGGCGCCCGGGAAGGCGGGCTGGACCTATGAGGATCAGCGTCGCACTGCAACTACGGAAGAGGACAACTAATGCCACCAGCAGCAGCGGACGCGGCGGCCCGGCGGGGGCGGCGAGCGGCGTGACCGTCGCGACGACCGCCGCGGTGGCGCCGCCGAGAAGGGCACCGCCTACCTGGAGCGCGTGGTCACGATCAACCGCGTGGCCAAGGTCGTCCAGGGCGGTCGCCGGTTCAGCTTCACCGCGCTCGTCGTGGTCGGCGACGGCAACGGCATGGTCGGCGTCGGCTACGGCAAGGCCAAGGAAGTCCCCGCGGCCATCGCCAAGGGCGTCGAGGCGGCGAAGAAGGGCTTCTTCAGGGTGCCCCGCATCGCCGGCACGATCCCGCACACCGTGCAGGGCGAGGAGGCGGCGGGCGTCGTGCTGCTCAAGCCGGCCAGCCCCGGTACCGGCGTCATCGCCGGCGGCCCGGTGCGCGCCGTGCTGGAGTGCGCGGGCATCCACGACGTGCTGTCCCGGTCGCTCGGCTCGTCCAACCCGATCAACGTGGTGCACGCCACCGTGGCGGCGCTCAAGGGCCTGCAGCCGGCCCGAGGAGATCGCGGCCCGGCGCGGGCTGCCGATCGAGCACGTCGCGCCCGGCGGCCATGCTCCGGGCCCGCGCCGCGGCCGCGGCACGGCCGTCCGGCACCAGCGAACGACAATAGCTGAGCGGGAGCACGCACATGGCAGATCTCAAGGTCACCCAGACCAAGTCGAAGATCGGCGGCAACCAGACGCAGCGCGAGACGCTGCGCTCGCTCGGGCCTGCACCGGATCGGCGACGTCGTCGTCAAGGCCGACCGGCCCGAGATCCGCGGCATGATCCAGGTGGTCCGCCACCTGGTGGCCGTGGAGGAGGTTAACTGACGATGGCAGACAGCGACCGCCCACGAGGCGAGCAACACTGGGCCGCGGGCCTGAAGATCCACCACCTGCGCCCGGCGCCGGGCTCGCCAGACGGCCAAGACGCGGGTCGGCCGCGGTGAGGCGTCCAAGGGCAAGACCGCGGGCCGCGGCACCAAGGGCAGCAAGGCCAGGACCCAGGTCTCCGCCGGCGTTCGAGGGCGGCCAGATGCCGCTGCACCGTCGGCTGCCCAAGCTCAAGGGCTTCTCCAACCTGCCGTTCAAGACCACCTACCAGGTCGTCAACCTCGACCGGCTGGCGGCCCTGTACCCCGCAGGGCGGCGAGGTGACGCCGGACGACCTGGTGGCCAAGGGCGCGGTGCGCCCGGGCGAGCTGGTCAAGGTGCTCGGCCAGGGCGAGACCGACGCCGCGCTGCGCGTCACCGCGCACGCGTTCTCCGCCACCGCCAGGGAGAAGATCGCCGCCGCCGGCGGCTCCGTTACCGAATTGTAGAGCTGACCCTCCACCGCCTCCGGCCCGCGGCTGGCTGTCATGCGCTGGCCCGGGCCGCGAGCGCGGGAGAGGGCAGCTCGGACCGGCTGCTGTGGCCTCGGAGCGCGTCAGACTTCGGCGCGGGCTCTGCTGGCACGTGGTGAGAGCTGCGACCACTGGTCCGCGACAGCGCGGCAGATGACGTGACCCAGCGAAGCAGAGGACTGCGCATGCTGACCGCGTTTCATCCGGGCGTTCCGGACGCCCGACCTGCGCAAGAAGCTGCTGTTCACGGTCTTCATCATCGCGGTGTTCCGGCTGGGCTCCTCGCTGCCGACGCCGGGCGTGCTCCGCAGCAGGCCGTCAAGCCTGCCTCAGCACCACGGCCAGCAAGACCAGCATGCTTCCAGCTGGTCAACCTGTTCAGCGGCGGGGCGCTGCTGAAGCTCTCGGTCTTCGCGCTCGGCATCATGCCGTACATCACGGCCAGCATCATCCTGCAGCTGCTCGCCGTGGTCATCCCGCGCCTGGAGACGCTGCGCCAGGAGGGCCAGTCCGGCCAGGCCAAGATCACGCAGTACACCCGCTACCTGACCATCGGGCTGGCCATCCTCCAGTCCACCGGCATCATCGCGCTGGCCCGGTCGGGCAACCTGATCCCGCGGCTGCACGGAGCAACCTGATCCCGAACCCGTCGGTCTTCACCATCGCCACCATGGTCATCTGCATGACCGCCGGCACCGCCGTCATCATGTGGCTGGGCGAGCTGATCACCGACCGCGGCGTCGGCAACGGCATGTCGCTGATGATCTTCACTCAGGTCATCGCGGTCATCCCCGGCGAGATGCTGAGCTGATCTACAAGGACAAGCACGCGTTCGTCTTCGGCGCTCGTGCTGCGTCGTCGGCATCGCGATCATCGCGTTCGTGGCCCTGATGGAACAGGCCCAGCGCCGGATCCCGGTGCAGTACGCCAAGCGCATGGTCGGCCGCCGCATGTACGGCGGCACGTCGACCTACATCCCGCTGAAGGTCAACCAGGCGGGCGTCATCCCGGTCATCTTCGCCTCCTCGCTGCTGTACATCCCGCAGCTCGCGTCGCAGCTGTTCGGCGCAGAACGCGAACGCCGGCCTGGGTGCAGTGGATCAACACCAACCTGGTCAGCGGGGACCAAGCCCGACGTACGCGGTCGCTGTTCTTCATGCTCATCGTCTTCTTCACCTACTTCTACGTGTCGATCACCTTCAACCCGACCGAGGTGGCCGACAACATGAAGAAGTACGGCGGCTTCATTCCCGGGCATCCGGCCGGGCGGCCCGACGGCCGGGTACCTGAGCTACGTGCTCAGCCGGCTGACCGCCGCCGGGCTCGCTGTACCTGGGCCTGGTCGCCCTGATCCCGGTCGTGGCCATCGGCCTGCTCGCTCGCGAACTCAGCAGTTCCCGCTCGGCGGCACCAGCATCATGATCGCGGTCGGAGTCGGCCTCGACACCGTGAAGCAGATCGAGAGCCAGCTGCAGCAGCGCAACTATGAGGGCTTCCTGCGATAGTGCGCCTGGTCCTCGTCGGGCCCCCCGGAGCGGGCAAGGGGACACAGGCCCAGTTCATCTCCTCGAACCTGTCGATCCCGAAAATTTCGACAGGTGACATCTTCCGGTACAACGTCAGCTCGGGTACGGAGCTCGGCAGGCAGGCCAAGGCGTTCATGGACACGCGGCGACCTGGTGCCGGACGAGGTCACCATCGCGATGGTCAGCTCACGGCTCGCAGGAGGACGACGCTCAGGACGGCTTCCTGCTCGACGGGTTCCCGCGGAACGTCCCGCAGGCCGAGACGCTGAAGAAGATGCTCGCCGAGTGGGACGCGAAGCTCGACATCGTGCTGGAGCTCGTCGTGGACGACGACGAGGTGGTCCGCCGGCTGTCCGGTCGCCGCACCTGCCGCAAGTGCGGCCGGATCTGGCACGTGGTCTTCGACCCGCCGGCCCGCCAGGGCATCTGCGACGACTGCGGCGGCGAGCTGTTCCAGCGCGACGACGACCAGGAGGAGACCATCCGGCACCGGCTGGACGTCTACCAGCAGCAGACCCGGCCGCTGATCGCCTTCTACGCCGACGAGGGCACCCTGCTGGGCATCGACGCCACCGGCCCGGTCGAGGAGATCACCGACCGGGCCATGAGCGCCCTGCGCCGCTTCGTCCGCTGACCCGGTCCGGCCGACGCACGGGTAACTTTAGCAGAGGTGGCTGTCGAGCCACGGCTCGCCAACATGGGGAGTGACGGCATGCGGCGCAGGCAGGAATCGGTCGATCGAGATCAAGACGCCCGCGCAGCTTGCCCTGCATGCGGGAGGCCGGGCCTGGTCGTGGCCGCGGCGCTGCGGGCCGCGGTGCGCCGCGGTGGAGCCGGGCATCAGCACCGCCGAACTGGACGCCATCGCCGAGCGGGTCATCCGCGACGGCCGGCGCCGTGCCCTCGTTCATGGGCTACCACGGCTTTCCCGCCGACGATCTGCACCTCGGTCAACGAGCAGGTCGTGCACGGCATCCCGCAGCCGGGCAGCGCGTGCTGGCGGCCGGCGACCTGATCTCCATCGACTGCGGCGCCATCGTCGGCGGCTGGCACGGCGACGCGGCCGTGACCGTCGGCGTCGGCCCGGTAAGCCCGGCCCAGCTGCCGGCCTGCTGGACGCCTGCGAGCAGGCCCTGTGGCAGGGCCTGGCCCGCGCGGTGGCCGGCGGCCGGCTCATCCGACATCAGCGCGGCGGTCGAGGCCGCAGCGCGCGCGCGCCGGCCCGTACGGGATCGTGGAGGACTACGCCGGGCACGGCATCGGCACGCCAGATGCACATGGACCCGCCGGTGCCGAACTACGGCCGGCCGGGCCGCGGGCCGCTGCTCGACCGAGGGAATGGCCCTGGCCGTCGAGCCGATGCTGGTGCTGGGCGACCAGGAGACGCGGCGTGCTGGACGACGGCTGGACCGTGGTGACCGACGGACGGCAGCCTGGGCCGCGCACTTCGAGCACACGGTGGCGATCACGGCGGACGGCCCCTGGGTGCTGACCGCGGCCGACGGCGGGGCCAGCGGCCTGGCGGCGGCCCGCGCCGGCCGGGCCGCCGCTCAGGCCGCCTCGGCCTCCAGCTCGGCCTCGGCCCGCGAGCATGCCCGCGCCGCGGCTGGCGCGACAGGGAACTCGGGAGGATCCTGATGGCCGCCAGCGACCCGCAGATCCGGGCGTCGGACGACGACCGGGACCGGACCGCCACGCTGCTGCGCGAGCACCACGCGGCCGGCCGGCTGGACGCCGAGGAGTTCAACGAGCGGCTGGACAAGACGTTCGCGGCCAAGACGGTCGGCGAGCTGGACGAGCTGCTGGCCGACCTGCCCGCCATTGACCTGTACCGGCTGCCGGACCAGTCCCTGCACCGGCGACCGGCCCACGCCCGGCCACTCTCGGCGCTGGCCGCGGCCGCCGCGGCGGGCGCCCCGGCCGCGCCAGCACGGCCGGCTCTCCCCGCCTGGCAGGCGGCCTGGGGCTCGTGGCTCAGCGTGTCGGCGGTGCTCATCGTGATCTGGGCGCTGAGCGGGATGGGCTATCCGTGGTTCGCCTGGATCATCGGCCCGTGGGGCGCGGTGCTGCTCGGCCCGCTGGCTCACCGGCAACCATCCGGACGGGCACGACCGGGATCGCCGGCCAGGCCGGCCCATGGCGAGGACAGCCCGCCCCGCGAGCTGCCGGGCGATCACGACTAGCCGGGTGCGACAGTCTCGTTTCGGCGCTTGGTCGCAGCCTGCAGGAATATCGACGGGGCGCTCCCCGTTAACACGACGCGCCGGGAACGGGCAACCAGGCCCGGTTCGCAATGTCTCGAGGGTCTGAAGTAGACTCTGCCCTGGCCCGTTGACTGCTGCCTGCGCAGTGCGCGATGCGCGTGTGCTGGAGCGGGTCTCCCGAACCGGCGGCGTGCGCGAGCATGAGCCGGATCGCGGGAAGCCACCGATGATCCTGGGCATCGTGGCCGACCGCACACGGCTCACTGAGCCAGCTGGGAACAAGCCAAACCATCAGCACCAGCTAGCACGCAGTGACCGGCAGGCTAGCGACGAGCAGTGAAGCGCGGAGGATATGCCCAAGAAAGACGGCGCCATCGAGATCGAGGGAACGGTCGTGGAGTCGCTCCCGAACGCCTTCTTCCGGGTGGAGCTGGACAACGGGCACAAAGTCCTAGCCCACATCAGCGGCAAGATGCGGATGCACTACATCCGGATCCTGCCCGATGACCGGGTCGTCGTGGAGCTCAGCCCCTACGACCTGAGTCGCGGGCGGATCGTCTACCGGTACAAGTAACGAGCTGACGGTGCACGAGCCGGTTACCCGGCCCCGAGCGCCCGACGTAGGAGACCCACAGTGAAAGTCAAGCCGAGTGTGAAGAAGATCTGCAGCAAGTGCCGGATCATTCGCAGGCATGGCCGGGTCATGGTCATCTGCTCTGACCCGCGGCACAAGCAGCGTCAGGGCTGATCAGCCAGCCAACTGCACAGACCCACAACTGCATAGCAATTCGCGCACCGCGATCCGCTGCCACCTGAAGGTGAGGTGGCGGCGGAGCACCCCCGGAGGAGGCCGGGGCCGTGTCCGGGCAGGGACGCGGAGCGGCGCGCAGCGACCTCCCGCAGCGAAGGAGAACTGCCCGCGATGGCACGCCTGGTCGGCGTCGACCTGCCGAATGAAAAGCGGCTTGAGGTCGCGCTCACCTATATCTACGGCATTGGCCGTACCCGCGCGTTCGAGACCCTGAGCGCGCACCGGCGTCAGCGGCGACACCCGGGTCCACCAGCTCGGCGAGGACGACCTCGTCGCCGCTGAGGGACTGGATCGAGGCCAACTACCGGGTCGAGGGTGACCTCCGCCGTGAGGTCCAGGCCGATATCCGCCGCAAGGTCGAGATCGGCTGCTACCAGGGCATCCGGCACCGCCGGGGGCTGCCCGTGCACGGTCAGCGCACGCAGACCAACGCCCGCACCCGCAAGGGCAAGAAGAAGACCGTGGCTGGCAAGAAGAAGGCCGGCAAGAGTAGTCCATGCCGGGTCCGCGAGCGCCGGCTCTCCAGTGGACCGATGACCTCAAGCTATAGGAGCAGGATGCCTCCCAAGAGCCGTACCGGCGCCAAGAAGGTGCGCCGCAAGGAACGCAAGAACATCGCGCACGGGCACGCGCACATCAAGAGCACGTTCAACAACACCATCGTCTCCATCACCGACCCCGGCGGCAGCGTGATCTCGTGGGCCTCGTCCGGCCAGGTCGGGTTCAAGGGCTCGCGCAAGTCCACGCCGTTCGCCGCGCAGATGGCCGCCGAGGCCGCCGCGCGCCGGGCCATGGAGCACGGCATGCGCAAGGTTGACGTGTTCGTCGAAGGGCCCCGGCTCCGGCAGGGAGACCGCCATCCGGTCCCTGCAGGCCACCGGCCTGGAGGTGGGCTCGATCCAGGACGTCACCCCGGTTCCGCACAATGGCTGCCGGCCGCCGAAGCGGCGCCGGGTCTGAGGAGTTAGACGAGAGATGGCTCGATACACCGGCCCCGACTGCAAGCGCTGCCGCCGCGAGAAGACCAAGCTGTTCCTGAAGGGCGCCGAAGTGCGACTCGCCGAAGTGCCCCATTGAGATCCGGCCCTACCCGCCGGGCGAGCACGGCCGCAACCGGCCCAAGGAGAGCGAGTACCTGCTCCAGATCCGGGAGAAGCAGAAGGCCAAGCGCGTTTACGGCGTCCTCGAGAAGCAGTTCGGCAACTACTACGAGGAAGCGGCCCGCAAGCGCGGCAAGACGGGTGAGGTGCTGCTCCAGATCCTGGAGACCCGCCTCGACAACGTCGTCTACCGGGCCGGCTTCGCCAAGAGCCGGGACATGGCCCGCCAGCTGGTCGGCCACGGCCACGTGCTGGTCAACGGCCGCAAGGTGGACATCCCCTCCTACCGGGTGAGCGAGAGCGACATCGTCGAGATTCGCGCCAAGTCGCAGGAGATGACCCCCTTCCTGGTGGCCAAGGCCGAGGCCGGGGAGCGCCCCGTGCCGGCCTGGATCGAGGTCATCCCGGACAAGATGCGCGTGCTGGTGCATACGCTGCCGGTCCGGGCCCAGATCGACGCCGCGCTCCAGGAGCAGCTCATCGTCGAGTACTACTCGAAGTAAATAGCGGGGGTGGGCCGTCCGCTCGTGCGGGCGGTCCGCAAGGCCGGCGGCGCGAGTCGCCGGCCAGCATCGCAGCTGTCATATAGCGGGCAGCGCGGAAAGGAACAGCAATGCTCATCGCCCAGCGTCCGAGCCTTACCGAGGAGCAGGTCAGCGAGTTCCGGTCGCGGTTCGTCGTCGAGCCGCTCGAGCCGGGCTTCGGCTACACCATCGGTAACTCACTCCGCCGTACCCTGCTCTCGTCGATCCCCGGTGCCGCCGTCACCAGCATCCGGATCGAGGGAGTGCTGCACGAGTTCTCGACCGTCCCCGGCGTGACCGAGGACGTGACGGACATCATCCTGAACCTCAAGGAGCTCGTGGTCTCCTCGGAGCACGACGAGCCCATGCACATGTACCTGCGCAAGCAGGGCCCGGGCGAGGTCACCGCGGCCGACATCGCGCCGCCGGCGGGCCTCGAGGTGCACAACCCCGAGCTGCACATCGCCACGCTGAACGGCAAGGGCAAGCTGGAGATGGAGCTGACCGTGGAGCGCGGTCGCGGCTATGTCTCCGCCGCCCAGAACAAGCAGCCCGGCCAGGAGATCGGCCGGGTGCCGATCGACTCCATCTACTCGCCGGTCCTGCGCGTCACCTACAAGGTCGAGGCCACCCGAGTCGAGCAGCGGACCGACTTCGACCGGCTCATCCTGGACGTCGAGACCAAGCAGAGCATGCGGCCGCGTGACGCCGTGGCCAGCGCGGGCAAGACGCTGGTTGAGCTGTTCGGCCTGGCCAGGGAGCTGAACATCGATGCCGAGGGCATCGACATCGGCCCGTCGCCGACGGACGCCGCGCTGGCGGCCGACCTGGCCCTGCCCATCGAGGAGCTGAACCTCACGGTTCGTTCCTACAACTGCCTGAAGCGTGAGGGCATCCACACCGTGGGCGAGCTTGTCGCCCGCAGCGAGCAGGATCTGCTGGACATCCGCAACTTCGGCGCCAAGTCGATCGAGGAAGTCAAGCAGAAGCTGGTCGACATGGGCCTCTCGCTGAAGGACTCCCCGCCCGGGTTCGACCCGGGCACGGCCGCGGACAGCTACGGGGCCGACGACGACGACAGCTACGTCGAAACCGAGCAGTACTGACGGGCCGACCGGCCCGTACGGTAGTAAACCGAGGAGAACTCTTCGATGCCCACGCCCACCAAAGGCGCGCGTCTCGGCGGCAGCTCGGCCCATCAGCGGCACATGCTGGCGAACCTTGCCACCGCGCTCTTTGAGCACGGCAAGATCACCACGACCGAGGCCAGGGCGCGCCGGCTGCGCCCTTACGCGGAGCGGCTGATCACCTTCGCCAAGCGCGGCGACCTGCACGCAAGGCGGCAGGTGCTTTCGGTGGTGACGGACAAGTCCGTCGTGCACAACCTGTTCGCCGACATCGGGCCGAGCTTCGCCAGCCGCGACGGCGGATACACGAGGATCACCAAGGTCGGGCCGCGCAAGGGCGACAATGCCGCCCTGGCCGTGATCGAGCTGGTTCGCGAGGAGCCCGAGGCCAAGCAGTCGCGTCGTCGGCGCGCCCGCCGCCCGGCGGCGGCTGCGCCGTCGGCCCGTCGCGGTCGCGCCGCCACGCCGGAGGCCCCGGCCGTCGCTGAGGCGGCCGAGGCCACGTCGGCGGAGGCTACGTCGGCTGAGGCTGAGGCCACCGAGGCCTCAGCCACCGAGGCGGAAGCTGCTGAGGCGGAGGCCGCTGAGGTCGAGGCTACGGAAGCTGAGGCCACGTCCGCGGAGGCGGCCGAGGCCGAGGCCACCGATGAGGCGGCCGCGGATGACGCTGACGCCAAGGACTCCGGCGAGTAGCCAGCCCGCGACCCACCTAGCGCGGACGGACCCGGCCGGCGCAGAGCAGACTAGCCCTGTGCCGACCGGGTCCGAGTCATCTGCTGGTGCTGGTGCTGGTGCTGAGGCTGCTGGGGACGTCGCGGCTGGTGGTCAAGCGGCTGGTGACCAGGCGGCTGGTGGCCAGGCGCTGGTCCGGCTCCGGCTCGACCTGGCCTACGACGGGTCCGCGTTTCACGGCTGGGCCCGGCAGCCCGGCCTGCCCACCGTGCAGCAGGCCGTCGAGGACGCGCTGGCCCTGGTGCTCGCGCTGCCCGAGCCGCCGGGGCTCACCGTCGCCGGCCGCACCGACGCCGGGGTGCACGCCCGCGGCCAGGTCGCCCACGTCGACGTGCCGGCCCAGGGCTGGGCGGCGGCGGCCGGGGCGGCCTTGCGGCGGCTGGGCGGCCTGCTGCCGCCCGAGGTCCGGGTGCGCGCCATCGGACCGGCCCCGGACGGGTTCGACGCTCGCTTCTCCGCCCTCTGGCGGCGCTACTCCTACCGCGTCTGCGACGACCCCGCCGCCGCTGACCCGCTGCGCCGCCACGACACTCTGTGGCATGCCCGGCCGCTCAGCCTGGACCTGATGAACGAGGCCGCCCGGCGCTGCCTGGGCGAGCACGACTTCGCCGCCTTCTGCCGCCGCAAGGAGAACGGCACCACCGTCCGCGAGCTGCTGACCCTGGCCTGGGCGCGGCCGGAGCCCGGCGTGGCGGTGGCCACCGTGGCCGCCGACGCGTTCTGCCACAACATGGTGCGCGCCCTGGCCGGCGCGTCGCTGGCCGTGGGCGAGGGCAGCCGGCCACCCGGCTGGCTGGCCGAGGTGCTGGCCGCCCGGGTCCGCGACCCGGCCGTTCGCGTCGCCCCGCCGCACGCGCTGTGCCTGGAAGAGGTCCGCTACCCCGACCCAGCCGACCTGGCCTCCCGGGCCCAGGCCACCCGCCGCGTCCGCCCAGTCCCGCCCTCCGCGCCGGGCGGTCTTCCTTGATCACGGCAATCCGTCAGCGATAGTCACCGACGGATTGCCGTGATCATGAAAGTGGGCCCGCCCGCGGCTGAGCCAGATCGGCTCAGAGGCGGCCGTTGGCGCGCAGGGTGTACAGCGCCTCGATGGTGACGAACCCGCGCCAGTCCTGTTCCGCGGCCGGGGACCAGGCCAGCCAGTTGAACATCCAGCCGCCGTCCGGCCGCTGGGCCCGGGCCAGGTGATCCAGGTGCACCCCGATCGCCTCATCGCTGAACGCCACCCGGCCCGCCGACGTCGGCAGCGGCGCGAAGAACAGTGGCGAGTGGGTCTCGCCCGGCGCTTCCGGGTCCAGCTCGACCAGACCGCCCGACCGCAGCAGCTTTCCGCCCCGCTCGGCCGCCGCCCGGGCCCGGTCCCGGTCCGGCACGTGGTCCAGGAACCGGAACACGCCCAGCATGTCGTAGGCGCTCGGCTCGGTCAGCGCGTCGATCCGGTCCCACAGCAGCCGGGTCGCCGCGGTCAGCCAGGGATGCTCGACCTGCCGGGCGTGCAGCACCCCGGCCAGCATGCCGGTCGAGATCAGCGAGGCCGGACGGCCCTCCTCCGGCGCGGCCGGCACCCACCAGGGCGCGTGCGGCCAGCCCGCCAGGGTGGGCTCCACGAACACGCTGCCGCCGCCGTCCGCCGGATGCGCCGCCAGCCAGTCGCACGCCCCCGCGGCCAGGTCCGCGTCCCAGGCGTCAGCCTCGTCCAGCGTGCGCAGCGCCTGAGCCATCGCGGCGGGCTGGCTGCCCGGGCTCCGGCAGTCGGGCTCCAGCCCGTGGCCGAACCCCCCGTCGGAGTTGCGGTAGGCGGCCACCGCGTCGCGCACCGGCTCGGGCGGGCCGCCGTCGAACAGGCGGTCGAACACGCGGCGGTCCACGATGCGGCCGCTGGCCGCCAGGAACTGCCGGGCGGCGTCCAGATCCGCGGTGGGCACATCAGGTGCAGGCACAGAGGTCATGCCCGCCAGCACAGCACACCGCGGCCCGCGCTGGCTTGAACGAATCGGACAACCGCTATGGCACAGTGGACGTATGGACTGGTCACCGGGCTACCGGGAGTTCGCGCCGCCCGCCGGGCTGCGCGATGCCCTGTCCTGCCTGTGGGTCGGGGTCACGCCGCCCGGCCCCGCCCATACCACCCTGGTGCTGCCGGACGGCGCGGTCGACCTGGTCTGGCAGCAGGGCGCCCGCAGCTTCCTGGCCGGGCCCGACACCGGCCCGACGCCCTCCTCGGCACCCGGCGGCATGGTGACGGTCGGGGCCAGGTTCCGGCCCGGCGCGGGCGGCACCGTGCTCGGGCTGCCCCTCTCCGAGGTGCTCAACCAGCAGGTCGAGACGGCCGACATCCCGGCCCTGCGCGGCCGGATCCCGGCCGCCGACCTGCCGCCCTGCTGCGCCCTGGCCGCGCTCACCAGCCTGATCGCCGACCTGGTCCAGCAGCGCCCGGCCGACCCGGCCATGACCTATGCCGCTCGGCTGCTCGGCCGGCCCGCCAGCCGCGCCGAGGCGGTGGCCGGCGAACTGGAGCTCAGCGAGCGCCAGTTCCGCCGTCGGTGCCAGGCCAGCGTCGGCTACGGGCCGCGGACCCTGCAGCGCGTGCTGCGCTTCCGGCGGTTCGTGTCGGCCGTCGACGCCGGGCCGCTGCCCGGCGGCCTGGCCGACGCCGCCGTGGCCGCCGGGTACGCCGATCAGCCCCACCTGACCAGGGAATGCGTCCGGCTGTCCGGCCTGACCCCGCAGGCGCTGGTGCGGACCAGGGCGGGCTGACGCCGGCTAAGGCGGGCTGAGCCAGCTGCTGGCCCAGCTGCTGAGCCAGCCGCTGGGCCAGCTAGGGCGTCCCGTCCACCATCCGCCGGGTCAGGCTGACGTTCGCGGTCTGCTCGAACAGGTTCTTCATGAAGTTCTCCAGCCGCGTCTTCTGCGTCGCCTTGCGCGGCCGGTGATGGGTCGTGAACTGCGCCCACATCAGGATCAGGTAGTGGCCCTTCACCTCGGCCTCCACGATCCCGGTGCCGCGGCCCAGCCCGCGGGTGACGCCCTTGCGGGCCTTGAGCAGCGCGATGAAATCCGACGCGCCGACCGCGTGACCGGCCTTCGCCGCCTGCTGGCTGGTGCCGAGGTTGAGCACGCCGATCGTGCCCATCACCTTGATCGCTATCGACACGTAGCTGGCCCGGATCACCTGGCTGCACTTGGCCGCCTTGACCGCCGCCTGGAGGCGGCTGCCGACGATGGCCGCCGGGCAGTTCTTCTGCGTCTTGGCCACGGTGCGGGCGAACGAGCGGCCCCCGGCCGTGAACCGCACCGGGAACAGTTGCGCCACCGACAGCGGAAGCGGGTCCGCGGTGCGGCTGAGGATGCGGTCCGTCGGCGTGGGGCTCGGGCTTGGGCTCGTGCTCTGGTGCCTGGTCGCCTTCGGGCTGGTCGGCGCGGCCACCGACGGCGAGTTCTGGTGGCTGGCCGTGTAGAGCAGGAACGCCGCCGCCGCGACGGCCAGGACCACCACCGCGCTGACCGCCAGCACGACGCTGGACCGTCCCTTCTTCCGGCCCCTGGCCGAGGCGCCCTTGGTGGCCGGGCCCCGCGGCGGGGAGTTCCTGCGCGACGAGCCTTTCCGGTCCAAACGAGCGGTCGCCCGCGGATCCGTCCCGGCCATAGCCGGGGTCGGCCCGGCGGTGGCCGCGTGGGCCGCGGCGCTGGATCCGTTCGGTGGCACGACCGTCGGCGCACCGCCCCCGGCCCGGCCCGGTCGCGTGCCTGACGGCCGGCCGCCGGCCACGGCGGCCGCGTCCAGCCCGTCCCTGGCCAGCTCGCCCGCTGGCGGCGGAGCCTGCTGGGGCACCTGAGCCTGCTGGGGCACCTGAGCCGCCACGCCGCCGCGCGGCTGACCCCAGGTGCCGTCGTCCGGTGCGTCGGAATAGGTCCGCCACGTCCCGGTGGCCGTGACGTCGGCCGACGGTTCGCTGACCGCCAGCGCGTCGTCGGCCGGCCAGGGCCGGTCCTGGCTCCAGTCGCTGCCCGGTGCCGCGGGCCAGGCCGAGTCCGGATCGGCCACCGCGACCTGGCCGTCCGGGCGGTTCCAGGCCGCGAACTGGCCGGGCGGGTACAGCGGCGGCGGCTGCCCGGGGGCCGGCGGGAATCCCCGGATCGGGCCCCGGCCCGCCGCGTCGCCTAGCGCCCGGCCCGGCCATGCCGAGGCCGGTGCCGTCGGCCCGGCCCCGCGGCCCCCCAAGTCGCTCGGCCGCTCGCTGCGGTAGCCCGGCACGAAGACTGACTGGTCGCCGTCCGGCCCGGCGGCGGACGAACCGTCCGCGGGCCGCCCGCCAGCCGGCCGCCGGGCGAGCGGCGGACCGCCCGCGGACCGGCCGCGCCGACCTGACGTCTGGCCTGAGGCCGGGTCGCGCGGCCTGCTGGCCGACCGTCCGGCAGTAGAGTCACCCGGGTGGCGCATGCGGGTGACTTTATCGCTGTCAGCGAGCCAGTTTGCCGCGTCAGCGGTAATAGGCCCGGTCCTGGCCGTGTGCGGGCCCCGCACGGCCGCTCGCTTTGACCAGTACGGCTGAGGGCCGGTATCCTTCCTAGGCGTCCATGTGTATCGGCATGCCCGCGCGTCCGTGCTTGCGGGCGGTGAGCTGCGGCCGATGCTACGGATTCCGTGCCAGGGAGCAGTGCTCCGGGCGCGGGCCAGGATTCAGGACTCACACGCGAAGGCTTACGACTGTGCGCACATTTAGCCCCAAGGCCGCCGACATCCAGCGTCGGTGGCATGTCATCGACGCCTCTGACGTCGTGCTCGGCCGCCTGGCCAGCCAGACGGCCATCCTGCTGCGCGGCAAGCACAAGCCGGTCTTCGCGCCGCACGTGGACACGGGTGACTTCGTCATCATTGTCAACGCGGCCAAGGTCGCGCTGAGCGGCAACAAGCTGCACGACAAGAAGGCGTACCGGCACTCGGGCTACCCGGGCGGGCTGCGGGCGGTGGCCTACAGCGAGCTGATGGAGCGCAACCCCGAGCGGGCCGTCGAGAAGGCGGTCCGCGGCATGCTGCCCAAGAACACCCTGGGCCGCAAGATGCTGAGCAAGCTCAAGGTCTACGCCGGCCCGGACCACCCGCACCAGGCGCAGATGCCGGAGCCCTTCGAGATCACGCAGATCGAGCAGCAGCCCAGCCGGGCCGCCGCCAAGTAGCGCCCGCGCTGACGTAGCAAGAGCCGATCAGGAAGTACGAGGAAACGAATCGTGTCTGAGCCCACTGCTGACACGCTGGCCGCCGGGACTACTGACGACAGCGCCGCGGAGACGCTGACGGAATACTCCACGCAGACCAGCGACTCCAGCGCGCGCGGCGCCGCCCCGCGCAAGCCCGTCGTCACCGGCAACGCGCTGGGCACCGGACGGCGCAAGGAGGCCATCGCGCGGGTGCGCATCGCCCCCGGCACCGGCCAGTGGAAGATCAACGACCGTACGCTCGACCAGTACTTCCCGAACAAGGTGCACCAGCAGCTCATCAACGAGCCGTTCGTCACCCTGGGCGCCGAGGAGCAGTTCGACGTGATCGCCCGGATCAGCGGCGGCGGCGTCACCGGCCAGGCGGGCGCGCTGCGCCTGGGCATCGCCAGGGCGCTGATCCTGGTCGACCCCGACAGCCGCCCCGCGCTCAAGCGGGCCGGCTTCCTGACCAGGGACGCGCGGGTCAAGGAGCGCAAGAAGGCCGGCCTGAAGAAGGCCCGCAAGGCGCCGCAGTACTCCAAGCGCTAGTCTCGCGCCGGCGTCGGGTAGACCAACTGCGTCGAGAGGCACGGGGCGGGATACATGGGCCGACTGTTTGGCACGGACGGTGTTAGGGGAGTAGCGGGCAGTGAGCTGACCGCGGGGCTGGCCATGAGCCTGGCCGCGGCGGCCACCGACGTGCTCGCGGGTACCGGCGCCTTCGCCAGGGCCCAGGACGCTCACCGCCGGCCCGTTGCCGTCGTCGGCCGCGACCCGCGGGCCTCCGGCGAGTTCCTGGAGGCCGCGGTGGTGGCCGGGCTGGCCGCCAGCGGGGTCGACGTGCTGCGGCTCGGTGTCATCCCCACCCCGGCGGTCGCCTACCTGACCGCCGAGCTGGACGCCGACTTCGGCGTGATGCTGTCCGCCTCGCACAATCCCGCGCCGGACAACGGCATCAAGATCTTCGCCCGGGGCGGCGTGAAGCTGCCCGACGCCGTCGAGGACCAGATCGAGGCCCGCCTGGCCGAGGCCGGCGAGGCCGCCGCCACGGCAGGCCTGGGCCGGCTGGCCGGCCCGTCCGGCGTACCAGAGGGCGGGTTCGGCCGGGTCCGGGACGCCTCCGGCGAGGGCCAGCGCTACCTGGACTACCTGCTGTCCACCGTGACCGGGCCCGAGCACGCCGAGACCGGGCCTCTGGCCGGGCTGCGGGTGGTCGTGGACTGCGCGCACGGGGCCGCCTCCAGGTTCGCGCCCGGCCTGCTGCGCCGGGCCGGGGCCGAGGTCATCGAGATCGGCACCGCCCCGGACGGGCTGAACATCAACGAAGGCTGCGGCTCGACCCACCTGGGGGCGCTGTCGGCCGCCGTGCTGGCGCACGGCGCCGACGCCGGGATCGCCCATGACGGTGACGCCGACCGCTGCCTGGCCGTCGACGCCGCCGGCCAGGTCATCGACGGCGATCAGATCCTGGCCGTGCTGGCCCTGGCGCTGCGCGACGCCGGCCGGCTGGCCGGCGACACCGTGGTCGCCACCGTCATGTCCAACCTGGGCTTCCGTCAGGCCATGCGCCAGGCCGGGATCAGCCTGGTCGAGACCCCGGTCGGCGACCGGTACCTGATCGCCGCCATGCTGGACGGCAAGTTCGTGCTCGGTGGCGAGCAGTCCGGCCACATCATCATGCTCGACCACGCCACCACCGGCGACGGCCTGCTGACCGCCCTCCAGTTGCTGGCCCAGATGGCCCGCCAGGACACCCCGCTGGCCGACCTGGCCGCCGTGATGACCAGGTATCCCCAGGAGCTCATCAACATCAAGGGCGTAGACAAGTCCCTGGTCGCCTCCTCCGGGGCGCTCAGGGAGGCCGTGGCGGCCGCCGAGGCCGAGCTGGGCGACTCGGGCCGGGTGCTGGTCCGGCCCAGCGGCACCGAGCCCGCCGTCCGCGTCATGGTCGAGGCCGTCGACCCCGGCCAGGCCGTCCGCCTGGCCGGCCAGCTCGCCGCCACCGTCCGCGACCTGGGCTAGCGCCGGCCCTGGCCGACCCCGCAGCCGAGCATCTGACCCGCCGCCCGGTCTCTGGGCTGGCTGATGGACACCGCAATCTTGGGTAGGCCGGCCGCGCGCCGGGGTAATCCGCCGGCCGGCCGGGTCAGCCGCCCGCAAACCCCGTAGCCGTAAGGGTTCTGGCCTTCCCGCTGGGCCCGGCCGGCGCCGGACTCAGCCACTGTGGGTATGTTTCCTCACCCCGATGGTGGATGTTCCGGGCAGGTCCCCCTGGCAGTGTCTTCTTCACGTGCAGTGATGGCATGACGCCGTCACGTCGCGAAGGGGAAGCGGGGGGCAGGGATGGGGAAGCACGATGGCGCGCGGGCTGGGACTGACGCCAGCACGCCCGCGGTGGTGCTCAAGCTCGACCCGAACGTCATGCATCACGGGGGGCTGGGCGTCATCCGCAGCCTGGGTCGCCTCGGCGTGCCGGTCTACGGCGTGCACGAGGGACGGCTGGCCCCGGCGGCCAGCTCGCGGTACCTGCGCGGCCGGTACTACTGGCAGCCGGGCCCCGATGACGCCGAGCGGATCCGCGCCGGGCTGCTGACCCTGGCCGACCGGATCGGCCGCCCCGCGGTGCTGCTGCCGACCGACGACGCGGGCGCGATCTTCCTGGCCGAGCACGGCGCGGACCTCCGGACGCACTTCATCTTCCCGGACCAGCCCGCCGAGCTGCCCCGGCAGGTGGCGGGCAAGTTCTCGCTCTACCAGCTGTGCCGCGACCTGGGCATTCCGGCCCCCGAGGCGGCAGTGCCGGAGACGCCGGCCGCGGCCCGCGACTTCGCCGCCGTGGCCGGCTATCCTCTCGTAGCCAAGCTGACCTCGCCGTGGCGGGCCGAAGGGCTGCCCAGCACCTCGATCCTGACCAGCCAGGACGAGCTCGACAGCCTGCTGGCCGCGAGCGCGCGGGCCGGGGCCGGGCTGATGCTCCAGGAGTTCATCCCCGGCGGCATCGACCAGGACTGGTTCTTCCACGGCTACTGCGACGCCGCATCCACTTGCCGTCCCGCCTTCACCGGGGTCAAGGAGCGGTCCTATCCGGCCCATGCCGGGCTGACCAGCCTGGGCCGGTGCGAGCCGAACGCGGTCCTGAGCGACCAGGTCACCGCGTTGCTGGGCAAGCTCGGCTACCGGGGCATCCTCGATCTGGACCTGCGCCTTGACCGGCGGGACGGCGAGTACAAGCTGCTGGACTTCAACCCGCGCCTGGGGGCCCAGTTCCGGCTCTTCCAGACCACCGCGGGCGTCGACGTGGCCACGGCCGCCTATCTGGACCTGACCGGCGCGGCGATCCCCGCGGGCGAGCCAGTCGCCGGGCGCCGGTTCCTGGTCGAGAACTACGACCCGCTGGGCGCGCTCGGCTACTGGCGGCGCGGCGAGCTGGGCCTGCGC
Source organism: uncultured Actinomycetota bacterium (assembly GCA_963730265.1). Taxonomy (GTDB): domain Bacteria; phylum Actinomycetota; class Actinomycetes; order Streptosporangiales; family Streptosporangiaceae; genus DASUBV01. The sequence continues at coordinate 715,850 of CAVSRG010000006.1, read as the reverse complement.
GCCTGGGCGGCGTCGCTGCGCGGGATCGACGAGACCGCCTGGTTCGCCACCGACGACCTGGCGCCGTTCGGCCTGATGTGCGTGCGCATGGGCTGGCGCCTGATCTCCCGGCCGATCAGCAGATTCACGATCAGCAGGAACCAGATGAGCAGCAAGCAGATGAGCACGAAAAAAGAGGAGGCTAGTTCATGAGCGAGGCCGTCGACGTTGCCATCGTCGGAGCCGGACCGTACGGACTGTCGGTCGGGGCGCACCTGCGTGCGGCCGGGCTGAGCAGTCGTCAGTTCGGGCTGCCGATGCGGCTGTGGCGGGAGGCCATGCCGCGCGGGATGTTCCTCAAGTCGCAGGGCTTCGCCTCCAACCTGTCCGATCCCGAGGGCAGCCACACCCTGGAGGCGTTCTGCCAGAAGACCGGCCACCCGTACGCCAGCTACGGCCTGCCCGTGCCGCTGGACACCTTCATCAGCTACGGCCAGTGGTTCGCTGACGAGCTGGTGCCCAGCCTGGAAGAGGTCATGGTGACCGAGGTCGCGCGGCAGGGCGACGGCTTCGCGGTCAGCCTGGCCAGCGGCGAGACCGTCCGGGCCAGCAACGTGGTCGTGGCCGCGGGCGTCGAGCACTTCGCCCGGATGCCCCGGATGCTGGCCGACCTGCCGGACGCCATGTGCACGCACGCCTCGGTGCACACCGACCTGAGCACATTCGCCGGCCAGCGGGTCGTCGTGGTCGGCGCGGGCCAGTCCGCGCTGGAAAGCGCCGCCCTGCTGCACGAGTCGGGGGCCGACGTCCAGATCGTCGCCCGGGCCAGCCGGGTGCGCTGGAACGGCGTGCCGCTCGACCCGGACCGGCCGCTGCCCCAGCGGATGCGCGAGCCCGAGTCCGGGCTCGGCTCGGGCTGGTCGACCTGGTTCTACTCGCGGCACCCGGAGATGTTCCGGCACCTGCCCGAGCAGACCAGGATCTACCGGGCCCGTACCGCGCTCGGCCCGGCCGGAGCTTCCTGGCTGCGAAGCCGGGTGGAGAACCAGTTCCCGGTGCTGACCAGCCACGCCGTCCGCTCGGCCACCGCCGTCTCCGGCGGCTCCGGCGATGCGGTCCGGCTGGGCCTGATCACCAGGGAAGGGTCGGCCAAGGAGCTCGAGGCCGACCACGTCATCGCGGCCACCGGGTACCGGCCGGACCTGTCCCGGCTGTCGTTCCTGGACGCCGGGCTGCGGGCGCAGCTGGGCACCGTGGACGAGTCCCCGGCGGTCGGCCGCAACTACCAGTCCGCGGTGCCGGGCCTGTTCGTCGTCGGCCCGGCCGTGGCGCCCACCTACGGACCGGTCATGCGGTTCGTCTACGGCTCCGCGCACGCCGCCCCGTCCGTCGCCCGCGAGCTGGCCGGCTCGGCCCGCGCGGCCGCGCGGCGGCCGATGCTGGCCGGCCGCTGACCCTGTCCGAGCTACCCGAGGAAAGGCTGCAACCAGGTGGACCGGTTCTCCGAGCACGGCCCGGCCGTCGGCCGGCGGCTGACCGTGCCCCAGCCGAGGGCGGGGCTGACCGCCCCGGCCGGGGACCGGGGAACCATCCGGGCGCGCCAGCTTGCGCCGCTGGTGGCACTGCCGGTAGCGGACTCGCTGGCCCTGGTCGCGGCCGGCTTCACCTCGCCAGACGGACCGTCGTCGGTGCTGTACGCGCTGGCCGTGCTGGTCGGCCTGTCCGCCGCCGGCCTGCACCGGCTGCGGATCTGCCTGCGCGTCTCCGACCAGATCTCGCGGATCCTGGCCGCGGTCGCGCTGCCGGTGCTGCTCCTGCTGCCGATCCTGCCCGCGCCGGGCGCGGCCCGGCTGGCGCTGCTATCGGCCGGGCTGGTCATCACCTTCCGGCTGGCCGCCTGCGCCCTGCTGCGCACGGCGCACCGGCGGGGCCAGGCTCACCGAGCGGGCGCTGGTGCTCGGCTCCGGAACCTTCGGGGCCTACCTGGCCGGGCAGCTGCGCCAGCATCCTGAGCTGGGCCTGCGGGTGTGCGGTTTCCTGGACTCCGGGCCGCCCCGCCGGGACCTGCCCGAGCCGTCGCTGGGGCGGCCCGAGGACCTGGGCCAGGTGGTCGCCGCGCTGGGCATCCGCCGGGTGATCGTCTGCTACGGCGACTGGCGCGACGAGGACCTGGTGGCCATCCTGCGCTCCTGCCGAGGGCTGCCGGCCGATGTCTGCGTGGTGCCGCGGCTGCACGAGATCGGCCAGGCCATCCCGCGCGGCTGCCTGGACGAGATCTGGGGCATCCCGCTGATCCCGCTGCGCCAGCTCGGCCGCAGCCGGGTCGCGGCCGGCCTGAAGCGGGGCTTCGACGTGACCGTGGCGGCCGTCCTGCTGACCGTGACGCTGCCGCTGATGCTGGCGCTGGCCGGGCTGATCCGGCTGCGGACCCGGCAGTCGCCGCTGTTCCGGCAGCAGCGGGTCACCGGCCTGGGCCGCCACGCCAGCATCCTGAAGCTGCGCACCATCACGGTGGCGGGCGACCCGAGCTCGAGCTGGGCGGTGGACCCCGGGCAGTGCACCTGGCTGGGCCGCCGGCTGCGCGCCACCCACCTGGACGAGCTGCCGCAGCTGGTCAACGTGCTGCGCGGCGACATGTCCCTGGTCGGCCCGCGGCCCGAGCGCGCGTACTTCGCCGAGCGGTTCGCCCGGCAGATCCCGCGCTACGCCGACCGTGACCGGATGCGGGCCGGGCTGACCGGCTGGGCCCAGGTGCACGGGCTGCACGGCGACACCTCGATCGCTGAGCGCAGCCGCTTCGACAACCTCTACATCGAGTACTGGTCGCCGTGGCTGGACATGGCCATCCTGATCCGCACCGTCGGGTCAGCCCTAGCAGGCCTGGGAGCAAGCCGATGACGCCGATGACATTGAGCACAACTGTGCCGTCCAGGGGGGGCGACCCCCCTAACCCCCCCGCGCCGCACGGCGGCAACAAGACCAGGGTCGGGGGAGGTGCCGGGACCGGCGGTCGGGTCACCGCCGGTCCCGGACACCGGGCCGGCCGCCGCCGGGGGACGCCGCCGAGCTGCGGGTGACCCTGCGCGACGCGCCGATGATCTTCATGTACCACGCCGTCGCCGACGCCGCGGAGGACCCGAACCAGCTCGCGGTGTCGCCCGCCCGGTTCGCCGAGCAGATGGCCTGGCTGTCGCGCAGCGGGCTGCGCGGGGTCAGCATGGCCGAGCTCGTCGCCGCCATGGCGGCCGGCCAGGCCCGCGGCCTGGTCGGGCTCACCTTCGACGACGGCTACACCAGCGTGCTGGACACGGCGCTGCCCGTGCTGGACCGGCACGGCTTCGGCGCCACCGCGTTCATCATCTCCGACCGGATGGGCGGCACCAACGAGTGGGACGAAGGGCCGGTCTGGCCGCTGCTGGACGCCGGCGGGGTGCGTGAGCTGGCCGCGGCCGGCGTGGAGATCGGCTCGCACAGCGCCACTCATCCGCACCTGGCCGGGGTGGCCGCGCGGCGGCAGGCGGCCGAGGTCACGGCGAGCCGCGGCCGCCTGGAGGACCTGCTGTCCGCGCCGGTGCCGGGCTTCGCCTACCCGTACGGGTCGATGGACGAGGCCGCCCGCTACGCGGTCGGCGCGGCGGGCTACCAGTACGCGTGCGCGGTCGAGACGCCGCTGGCCCGCCTCGGGCCGCTGGCGCTGCCGCGGATCTACATCGGGCAGCGCGACAGCGCGGCCCGGATGACCGTCAAGCGGCGCCTGCACAAGGGCTATGTCGCGATTAAGGGGAGGCGCAAGTGAGCGGAGGGGGCGCGGCGCCGCCTGGACTGAGGAGCGACGAGCGACGCAGGAGCGAGGAGCGACGAGGGAAGGCGGCGTCTCGAGGCGCCCCCGAAGCGAACGGGAGGCACAGTATGAAGGTCTTGCATGTGATCACCGGGCTTGACGTCGGCGGGGCTGAGCTCCAGCTGGACGCGGTGCTCCAGCACACCCGCAACGACGCCGACGTCGTCACTCTGTACAACCCCGGGCCGGTCGCCGACAAGCTCCGGGAGCACGGCGTGTCAGTGCGTGACCTGGGCATGCGGCGCAACACCGAGCTGCGCGCCCTGGTGCGGCTGTACCAGATCATCCGGGACGGGCACTACGACGTGGTGCACGCGCACCTGTACCGGGCGCAGATCTACGCCCGCCCGGCCGCCCGGCTGGCCCGCGTCCCGGTCATCGTGACCACCGAGCACTCCATCGGCGAGACGCACATCGAGCGTCGCCGGATGACCACCTCGGTGCGGGCCCTGTACCTGGCCTCCGAGCTGACCTCGGACGCCACCATCGCGGTGGCGGACGTGGTCCGCGACCGGCTGATGCGCTGGGGCGTCCCCGAGCGGAAGATCACCGTGATCCCGAACGGCCTGGACTTCGCTGGCCTCGGCTTCGACCCGGCGACCCGAGCCGAGGTCCGGGCGCAGTTCGGCATCGACCCGGAGGCCTTCGTGATCGGCACGCTCGGCCGCCTGGACCCGAACAAGCGGATCGACCTGGTCATCGAGGCCGCCGCCCCGCTGCTCGGCGACCGGTGCAAGCTGCTGATCATCGGGCGCGGCGAGGAGGGCGAGCGGCTGGAGGGGCTGGCCGCCAAGCACGGCGTGGCCGAGCACGTCATCTTCGGCGGCTACCAGGCCGACATGACCGCGATGCTGTCGGCCTTCGACCTGAACCTGACCGCCTCGCTCCAGGAGACGTTCGGGCTGTCCGTGCTGGAGGCGCTGGCCAACGGGCTGCCGGTGCTCTACACCACGTGCCCGGCGCTGGACGGGATCAGCACCGACCGGGCCCGCCAGGTGGCCGGGAACGTGCGCGCGCTGCGCGCCGAGCTGGCCAAGGAGATCGAGGCCGGCGTCCGGCCCCGGCAGCCGGTCATCGAGGTCTTCGACCGGTACGGCATCGAGTCGGTCGCGGCCCGCATCGACGACCTCTACCAGCGCCAGGCGGCCCGGCGCCGGCGACCCCGGCGCGTGCTGGGCCGTCTGCCATCGATCATCGGAGCACCGACCCGGATGTCGGGCCCCGGCCGCTGAGGTGGATATCGCTTTGGCTGCCGAGGGAACCTATCCGCACCAGTTCGGCGGGGTCAGCGTGTGGTGTGACCAGCTGGTGCGGGGCCTGCGCGAGTACGACTTCGAGCTGGTCGCGCTGACCGCGGCCGGAGGCGAGCCGGTGCGGTGGAGGCTGCCGCCCAACGTCACCCGGCTGACCGAGATACCGCTGTGGGGGCCGCCGCCCCCGGCCGCGCCCGGCTCGCGCTGGCTGCGGCCGCGCAGCGGGCCGCCCGTGGCCGAGCTCATCGACGTGCTGCTCAGCCCGCCGGACGAAGGCCAGGAGCGCTTCGCCGACGTGCTGCGCGGCCTGCTCAGCTACGCCCGGCTCGGTAACCTGTCGGCCGAGCTGGCCAGCGAGGAGTCGGTGTGGCTGCTCAGCGAGGCCTGGCGACGGCGGTGGCCCGACCCCGACCTGGCTCCGCCGACCCTGCACGACGCCACGGTGGCGATCCAGCTGCTGGAGCACGCGCTGCGCCCGCTGAGCCATCCGCCGCCGCGGGCCGACGTGGTGCACTCGGTGACCAACGGCATCGGCGTGCTGCCCGCACTGGCCGCCAAGTGGACCTACGGCACCCCGATCGTGGTCACCGAGCACGGCATCTACATGCGCGAGCATTACCTGCACAGCCGCCACGCCCCCTACCGGTGGCCGGTCAAGCAGTTCCATCTCCAGTTCCTGCGCCGCCTGTGCATGCTCGGCTATACCGAGGCGGCGATCATCACGCCGGGGAACGTGTTCAACAAGCGCTGGGAGGGCCAGCTCGGCGCCGACGTGAGCAAGCTCCGGACCGTCTACAACGGCGTCGACCCTAATGACTTCCCGGCTTTCGACAGCGAGCCCGAGGTGCCGACTATCTCCTGGGCCGGGCGCGTCGACCCGGTCAAGGACCTGGAGACCCTGCTGCGCGCGTTCGCGCTGATCCGGGCCGAGATGCCGGAGGCCAGGCTGCGCCTGTTCGGGTCGCCGCCCCGCGGCCGCGAGCAGTACCTGGCCCGCTGCCAGGCCCTGGCCGAGGAACTGGGCCTGGGCGAGTCGGCCAGCTTTGAGGGCCGGGTGGCGGAGATCCGCGACGCCTACGCGGCCGGCCAGGTGGTGGTGCTGTGCAGCATTACCGAGGGCTTCCCTTACACCCTGATCGAGGCCATGACCTGCGGGCGGCCCTGCGTGGCCACCGACGTGGGCGGGGTGACCGAGGCGGCCGGGGACACCGGCCTGGTGGTGCCGCCGCGCGACCCCGGCCAGCTGGCCGAGGCCTGCCTGACCCTGCTGCGCGACGACGAGTTGCGCCACCGGCTCGGCGCCGCGGCCAGGAACCGGGCCCTGGAGTACTTCACCGTGGACCGGGCCATCAGCGCCTTCGACGAGATCTACATGTTCATGGGCACCGGCCTGCCGCTGCCGATGCCGCGGTCTGGCCCTGAGCTCGCCGGAAGCGGGCCGCAAAACCCCGAGGCTGACCAGGCCGCCCCCCGGCTGGCCGCGGTGCCCGACGAGGAGGCCGGATGACTGCCGGTGTCGAGTCGGCCCGCCCCGGCGAGGGGCTGGCCCGGCTGCGGGACATCATCGGCAGCGCGACCGCGCCGCCCCTGACCGTCGCCGCGCTGTGCGAGGAGTACGGGGAGGTCTGCGAGTCGGCGGTGGACCCGCTGGAGATCGCCAGCGCCCTGGAGTTCGAGGGCATGGGCGACCAGACCGTGCGCGAGCGCTATGGCTACTCCGACGTGTTCGCGCTGGCCAACGAGATGTACGTGCAGGTGCCGCGGCAGCCCGCCGAGCCGCCGCCGCCCGAGGACCCCTGGCCCGTGGGCCGGTTCCAGCCCGCGCTGCACGGCCTGCTGTACGGGCTGCCCGCGGTGTGCTTCCCGGCCGCCGCCGTGCTGCTGGGCGGGCTGGGCGCGCACGTGATCCTGATCGTCGCCCTGCTGGCCTCCTGGTCGGCCAGCCAGAGCCTGGCCAGCCTGGGCTACCAGCGGCTGGGCCGAACCGGTGACCGCGGCCAGGCCAAGCGGCTGCTGCGGGCGGGCCTGCTGGCCGGGCTGGTCCTGGTCACCGGGATCCTGGCCGCGGCCATGCTGATGCTGCACGCCCGGCCGCCGGTCGCCTTGTTCGGCGTCGGCGAGAGCGCCTACATGCTCGGCGCCTGCGTGCTGCTGGTGCTGGGCGCCGAGCGCTGGCTGCTGGTCATCCTGGTGCCCGGCGTGCTGGGCAGCTCGCTGTTCCTGGCCCTGGGCCGTCCGCGGAACCTGGACCACGCCTCCTGGGCCGCGCTGGCCACCACCGCCGCGCTGGCCGTCGTCGTGGCCCTCGTGGCCACGCGCCGGGGCCAGGGCCAGGCCGGCGACCGGCCGCCCGTGGTCAGCCGCAAGGAACTGGTGGGTGCCCTGCCCGCGGCCGCGTTCGGGCTGCTGGCCGCGGGCCTGCTGGCCTTCCCGGTGGTGTCGGGCGTGCACGGCCGCGGCGGCATCAACATCGGCGCACTGCTGGCCACCCTGCCGCTGTCGCTGTCCATGGGCGCGGCCGAGTGGTGCCTGCTGCGGTACCGACGGCAGACCAGGGAGGCGCTGCGCACGACCAGCGACGTGAAGACCTTCGGCCGCCGGGCCCGGCTGGCCCTGCTGGCCGCCGTGGCCCAGTACCTGGCCGCCGCGATCGCGCTGACCGCGGTGGCCACCTGGATCGCGTTCACCACCGGCCTGGTCCACCCCGGAGCCCAGCTGATCTACCCGGAGCTGGTGGTCTACCTGGCCCTGGGCAGCGCGATGTTCATCGCGCTGGCGCTGCAGGCCCTCGGCGTCCGGGCGGTGCCGGTGGTCGCGTGCGCCGTGGCCCTGGCCTTCGAGCTCACCTGGCACGAGCTGGGCATCATCGTGCAGCTGGCGGCCTGCGTCGGCCTGCTGATCGTGCTCGGCGCCTACGCACTGGGCGTGCTGGCGGCCGCCATCCGCCACGCCTTCTAGATATTCCATTAACAAGGGGGGAATCGCTAAATGTCCGACATAGTCGCGGTAACCGGAGCCGAAGGTTTCATCGGATCGCACCTGACCGAGGCGCTAGTACGGCGCGGGCACCGGGTCCGGGCCATGGCGCTCTACAACATGTTCAGCGCGCGAGGCTGGCTGGACACCCTGGACCCGGAGATCGCCGCCGGGGTCGACGTGGTGTTCGGGGACGTGCGCGACCCGGGGTCGGTGCTGTCGCTGGTAGACGGCGCCAGCGCCGTCTACCACCTGGCCGCCCTCGGCTCCGTCCCGTACTCGTACACCGCCCCGCGGTCATTCGTGGACACCAACACCATCGGCACGCTGCACGTGCTCGAGGCCGTGCGGGCCTGCCACACGCCGCGCCTGGTGCACACCTCGACCAGCGAGACCTACGGCACGGCCCGGACGGTGCCGATCAGCGAGGCACACCCGCTCCAGGCCCAGTCGCCCTACGCGGCGTCCAAGGTCGGCGCCGACAAGCTGGTCGAGTCCTACTACCTGAGCTTCGGGCTGCCGGCGGTCACGCTGCGGCCGTTCAACACCTTCGGCCCGCGGCAGTCCACCCGGGCGGTGATCCCGCAGGTCATCACCCAGCTGGCCGCCGGGTCGCGGGTGCTGAAGCTGGGCGCGCTGGATCCGACCAGGGACTTCAGCTACGTCACCGACACCGCCGAGGCGTTCGTCACGGTCGGCGAGGCGCCGGGCTCGGCGGTGCTGGGCGAGGTGTTCAACTGCGGGCCGGGCGACGACGTGGCCATCGGCCGGCTGGCCGAGGAGATCACCGAGCTGATGGGCGTGCAGGCCGACATCGTGGAGGACGCCCAGCGGCTGCGGCCCAAGGACTCCGAGGTGATGCGGCTGGTGTGCGACGCCACCCGGCTGCGCGAGCGGACCGGCTGGGCGCCGCGGTTCACCCGCGCGGCGGGCCTGGGCCAGACCATCGAGTGGTTCAGCGACCCGGTCAACCTGGCCTACTACACGGCGACGGGCTACCAGCAGTGACCGCGGGCCGGGCAGGACCGTCATGACGGGCGCCAGCGGCGGTCCGGTCAGCGGCGGCGCCGTCAACGGGGTCGCCAGCGGCCAGGTCACGGGTGGCGGGGTCGCGGGCGGGCCGCGGCGCCGGCTGCGGCTGGTCGTTCTCGGCGCGAGCGGGTTCCTGGGCCGTCACGTGCGCCAGCGGGCCGCCGCCGCGGGCCTGGACGTGATCACGGCCGGGCGGTCGCCGCTGCCGGACTCGCCCGCGCACTGCCTGATCGACCTCGGGGCCCAGGACCCGGCCCGGCTGGCCGGCACGCTCTCCACGCTGACCCCCGACGTGGTGGTCAACTGCGCCGGGGCCACGGCCGGCCCGCCCGAGGCGCTGGCCGCGGTCAACGTGACCGGCACCTACGACCTGGTCCGGGCCATGCTGATGGCGGCCCTCCCGGCCCGGCTGGTGCACCTGGGCTCGGCGGCCGAGTACGGGCCGGGCGAGCCGGGTACGGCGGTGGCCGAGTCGGCGCCGCCCCGGCCCGCCAGCGCCTACGGGGTGACCAAGCTGGCCGGCACCCGCCTCGTCGAGCTCGGCCGCGCGGCCGGGCTCGACGCGGTCGTGCTGCGCGTGTTCAACCCGGTCGGGCCGGGGGCGCCGGACGGGATCCTGCCCGGTCGGCTGGTCTCCGAGTTCCGCCGCGCCCTGGCCGACGGGTCGGAGGTCCAGCTCGGCCCGCTGGACGCGGTCCGGGACTTCGTGGACGCGCGGGACGTGGCCGACGCGGTGATCGCCGCCGCGCTGGCGCCGGGCCCGGCCGCGGCGGCCAGGCCCGACGAGCCGTCCGGGGGACTGCCCGAGGCAGTGATCAACGTGGCCAGCGGCCAGGGCCTGGCCAGCCCGGACGCTGGCCAGGGAGCTGGCCGCGATCAGCGGGTACGACGGTCCCGTACACGAGAACACCGACGGCTCGCCGCGGTCCGCGGTGCCGTCCTGGCAGCAGGCCGACATCGGGCTGGCCTGGCGGGTGCTGGGCTGGCAGCCCCGCCGCGACCTGGGCGAATCGCTGGCCGACCTGTGGGAGGAGTGTTGTGACCCGGCATCCCGGTGAGCTTCGCCCGGGGCGTCCGGCCTGGCTGGCCCGCGCGACGGGGTCAGCCCGGCCTGCCTGCCGTCGTGGTCGCCGCCGGTGGTGCCCCGGCTGATCGTGCCCGCCTACTTCCATCCCGCCGTGGCGCCCGACGAGTGGGCCCGGATGGCCGCGCACGCGGCCCGGATCCGGCTGGTGATCCTCAACCCGGCCAGCGGCCCCGGCGACGAGCCCGACCCGGCCTTCCACTCGGTCCTGGGCCGGCTGCGCGAGGCCGGCGTGTCGGTGGCCGGCTACGCGGACACCAACTACGGCCAGCGTCCCTGGCGAGACGCGCTGGCCGACATCCGCCGCTACCTGGACTGGTACCAGGTGGACGGCGTGATGTTCGACCGCGTCTCGGCCGACCTGGCCGACCTGCGCCGCTACGCGCTGCTGGCCCGCCGGGCCCGGCAGGCGGGCGCCGGTACCGTGGTCTTCAACCACGGCGTGCACCCGCATCCGGCCTACGCCCGGCACGCCGACGTGCTGGGCACCTTCGAGGGCCCGTGGGATGTCTACCTGGAGCAGGCCGTGCCCCAGTGGACCAGGGCCTGGCCCGCCGACCGCTTCTACCACGTCGTCTACTCGGTGCCGCCCGAGCACCTCGGCAACGCGTTCCTGATGTCCGGCCGGCGGCGGGCCGGCTGCGTGTACGCCACCGACCTGAGCGGCGGCAACCCGTACCGCAGGCTGCCCGCCATGGTGCCCGCGCCGCTGTCCTGGGCGGGCCAGTCCTCGCCGTGGACCCGGCCGTGAGCGGATGGAGCAGTTCCGCTCGTCCCGGCGGCCCGGGCGCCGGGGGTGACTTCCGCCGCCGGCCGCGCGCCGTGGTGATCCTGGCCGTGGTCCTGGTGCTGCTGGCCGGCTGCGGGCTGGCGGCCAAGCTGGTGGTCCAGCCCGGGCCGCCGTGTCAGGCGTCCTTCGTGCCCGCGTTCTTCCCGCCGTCGGACTGGAACCGGGTCGCGGTGGCGGGCAGCAACCCCGCCGTGATGATCCTCAACCCGGCGTCCGGGCCGGGCCGCGGGCCGAACCCGGAGTTCCGCCACGCCGTTCAGCAGGCCAAGGCCAACGGCAGCGCAGTGATCGGCTACGTCGGGACCAACTACGGCCAGCGGCCGCTGTGGCAGTCCGAGCAGTACATCCGCGAGTACCGCCAGTGGTACGGCGTGCGGGGGATCTTCCTTGACCAGTCGCCCACGTCGGGCACCCAGCAGATCGGCTACTACCGGGCCCTGGCCAAGTACATCCACACGCTCAGCCCCGGCGCCCCGATCTGGCTTAATCCCGGCGTCTACCCCGATCGCGCCTACATGTCCGTCGGCACCGTGGTGATGGTGTTCGAGGGCTCCTATCAGGATTACCTGGGCGTGCACGTGCCCAAGTGGGCCCGGCATTACCCGCCCGACCGGTTCGCGCACACCGTCTACGCCGCCACCCAGCGGGACCTGGCCGGCGCGGTCCACCTGTCCCGCGACCGGAACGCCGGCTACCTCTACGTCACCGACGACGTGACGCCCAACCCGTACAGCGCGCTGCCCCACTACTGGGGCCGCGAGGCACCCACCGTCGCGGCCAACTGCCCGTCGCGCTAGGTCCCGTCACCCCCAGCGTGGTTGCACTGAGTGTTCAGTCAATAACCTTCAGTAGCTTCATAGCGAAATAGCGGCACGTGACGTGATCAGGCAAGACTTCTCGTTCATCTGCATGAGGCTTATCGCGCCGCGACCCGGCACAGTCGTCGAATGGACGTGCTGAGGCTGGTGCTGGTGGATGACTACCGCATGGTGACTGAGGCGCTGGCGTCACGACTGTCCGCAGCGCCCGACCTCTGGGTGGCTGGGTGCTGCCAGACCGATGACCCGCGGCTGCCGGAAGTGGTCCGGTGGCTGCGCCCGGACATCGTGCTCATTGATGTCGAGCCGCTCGGGATCGCGATCGCCGAGGTCCTGAGCCGGATCCGGGCGGCCTGGCCGGACGCCCGCATCATCGTGGTGAGCGCCGATGAGGAGATCTCCCACGCGGTGGATGCGGCCAGGGCCGGGGCCGACGCCTGGGTGTCCAAGAGCCAGGGCGCCGACCAGCTCGAGACCGTGCTGCGCGGCGTGGCCCGCGGCCACTCCTGGTTCCCGCCCGAGATGCTGGGCGAGGTCATCCGGGGGCTGCGCGACGACGTGGAGACGGCCAGGGAGAGCAGCAACCTGCTGGACACCCTGAGCCCGCGCGAGCTGGACGTGCTGACCAGCATGGCCAAGGGCAAGCGCGCCCGGCAGATCGCGGCCGAGCTGATGATCTCCGCGGACACGGTGCGCACGCACACCAGGAGCATCTTCGGCAAGCTGGAGGTACACAGCCGGATCGAGGCGGTGAGCGTGGCCTGGGCGGCCGGCCTGCGCCCGGACGAGTCCGGGCTGCCGGAGGAGGAGTCGCCGGAGCCGGGCGCCTCGCCGGGCCCGGCGGAGGGCCTGCCGGCGGCCGGACGAGAGCGACGGGCCGGCCTGCCGGGACGGCGCGGGTCCGGTTCGGGGGGATCTGGGCTGAGTGGATCGGGTTCGGGCCGGCCTGGCTCGGGCGGGCCCGAGCGCGGTGGCCTGCGAGGCCCGGTGACCCACTCCGCGCGGCGAGCGCAGCCCGACCAGGCTGGCGAGCCGGGCCGGGGGGCCGAAACCGGCCGCGATGGCAGGCCGGGCCCGGCCGGGCCCGCTCCGGCCATGTCCCGGCTGAATCCGGGACCCCGGCCCGCGGGTAACCGACCAGATGCGGCTGGCCGACCGGCTGCGGGCGGCCGGGCGGACGGGGGTGGCCAGCCCGGCGGGAGCAGCCCGGGCGGGGCGACCGCGGACGGCCCGGGGACCGGCTCGGCAGGAGGCAGTCCGGCGGGCGGCGCGGCCGGGCCGGCGACCGGCCCGGCGGGCCGGGGTACGGCAGGCGACTTTGTTACGGATGGTCTTTCCTCACGTTCGAGGCGGCCGTGATGCTGGCCCGGGCCGCGTCAGCCGCCGGACCCGGGCCCCTGCGGGTGGCCACGGTGATCACCAGGCTCGAGGGCGGGGCCGGGGTACTGGCGCTGCGCGGCGCCCTGGCCCTGGACCCGACGGCGTGCCGGCCGACCATCATTACCGGCCAGGGTGACCGGCTGGTCGCGCAGGCCAGGGCGGCGGGGCTGGACGTGATCATCGAGCCCGCGCTGCGCGCGCCGATCCGCCCGGCCAGCGACGTGCGGGCGCTGCGTCGGCTCACCGCGCTGCTGGCCGCGCGAGGCTTCGACGTGGTGCACACCCACTGCGCCAAGGCCGGCGCCGTCGGACGGGTGGCGGCCCGCCGGGCCGGGGTGCCCCGGGTGGTGCACACCTACCACGGGTTCCCGTTTCACGAGTTCCAGGCGGGCCCGCTACGGCGGGCCTACGTGTCGGTGGAGCAGCGACTGGGCCAGATCACGGACGTGGCGCTGTGCGTCGGGACCGGGGTGGCGGCCGAGGCCGTGCGGCGCGAGCTGATCGCGCCGGACCGGGTGCGCACCATCGGGGTCTGCGCCGACGAGCCGGGCCGCGCCCGCCGCCCGCGCACCTCGCCGGAGGCCCGCCGCCGGGCCCGGCGGGCGCTGGGCCTGCCCGCCGACGCCCGGGTCGTGGGGGCCGTCGGCCGGCTGACCTACCAGAAGGCGCCCGAGGACTTTGTCGCGGCGCTGGCCGAGCTGAACCGTCCCGACGTGGCCGGCGTCTGGATCGGCGACGGCGAGCTAGCCGGGCGGGTCCGGGCTCGCGCCGCGAGTCTGCTTGGTCGGCCCGGTGTGCCCGGTAGGCCCGGATGGCCAGGACTGGCCGGGGGCCGCCTCGTGCTGGCGGGCGAACGCCTGGACGTGCTCGACCTCCTGCCCGCCTTCGACGTGTTTGTCCTGCCCAGCCGTTACGAGGGCCTGCCCACGGCCATCGTCGAGGCCATGATCTGCGGTATCCCGGTGATCGCCACCGCGGTCAATGCGGTACCCGACCTCGTCGTTCCGGGTGAGACCGGGCTGCTCGTGCCGCCCCGGCGGCCCGCCCGGCTGGCCTCGGCCATCGGTCACCTGCTGGACTCGCCCGCCACCGCCGCCCGGATGGCCGCCGCGGCCCGGGCCCACGTCTCCGGCCGGTACGGGGCCCCGGCCCTGGGAGATGCCCTGATGGCGGCCTATGTCCGGGATAAATGGGTGCCGAGCCGGGTAGCTGATCAAGTGGCGGAGGATTCGCTGGCCCGTCCGGCTTAACCATAAGACGGACGCCTCCTGGCGCTGGGTGACACGGCATCCCCCATATGGGTGAATTGAGCGGCATTAAGGGCCGGAAAGTAAAGTCACCGCTAAGTCTGACGAGCTAAACACGGAAGTGTGAATCATTCTGACGCGCTCGGTGTTTGTCTGTACGTTCAGTCATGACCGTCGGCGCGTTAAGCACGACTCAGGGTCAAGCTGATCCGAGGCCAGGAGCGCCATGCCGGCGTCCGCCGCCTCGGGGTAGCGGGGGGAGAAGCGATGGGTACTGTGCGGTCTATGCAGCGGTGGTGCTGCGTGGAAAGAGGCCTGCCAGCCGGGGCGGTATTGGGCCGGCCACTGGCAAAGTTCGGCGAATCGGCATTCACCCCAGTGGTGAATGGGACAATTGCGCTCGACCGTCTCCCGGTGTCCGGGAGGTCCCGATGAGACTGGTTCTGGGAGACGATCAGGCAATTTTCCTTGATGCCCTGTCCACGGTGCTGATCCAGCGCGGATACGAGGTCGGGGCGGTCGCGCGCAGCCCCGAGGAGATGATCGCCTACGTGGGTCATCAGCGGCCCGATGCCTGCCTCATCGACTGCAACCTGGCCGTCGACGAGGGGCTCAGGACCATCCAGCGGGTCATCGAGGCCAGCGAGGCCACCACCGTGGTAGTCCTCGGCGCCGATCCGGACGTCGACGCGGCCGAACTGGCCCTGGACGCCGGCGCATCCGGCTACCTGCACCAGTCGCGCGGGGTCGAGGTCCTGGTCTCGGCGCTGGAGCGGATGCCCAACGGCGAGCAGGTCATCGACCTCCCGGACGCCTGGCCGACCCGGCGCCCGCGCCGCGCGTCGCACGCGGACACCGTGGCGGCCACCCTGACCGGGCGGGAGCGGGAGTGCCTGAGCCTGCTGGTAGCGGGCCTGGACACGGCCGCGATCGTGGCCTGGATGGGCGTGTCGCGGACCACGGTCCGGACGCATCTCCAGTCGGTCCTGACCAAGCTCGGCGTGCACTCGAGGCTGGAAGCGGCCTCGTTCGCGGTCCGCCACCACCTGGTCGACGCCTGGGCCGAGCCCGGCCCGGCCGGATCGGCAAGCGGTGCGGTAGCTGGTGCCGCTGGTGCTGGTGCTGGTGCTGGTGCGGCGCTGGGGCGGGTGTTGTGCCTGCGGCTGGCCTGTCGGCTCGGGTTGGTGCTGCTGGTATGCTGCTGGCGTGACCCGTGGTGCCAGCGTGGCTGGGCGTTCGGCGGCCATGCGGCGTGAGCTCGCGCGGGCAGACCAGCGGCCGGTGCTGCGACGGCCGGCGGTGGGTGCGGCTTAGCCGCCGGTGCTGCGACAGCCGGCGGTGGGCGCGGCTTAGCCGCCGGCTGGCGATGTGGCTGGGCGGCCGCCGGGCTGGCGGCGCCGCCTGGCCGACGGGGCGGCGCCGGGGTGCTGGGCGCAGCCCATGAGGGAAGTCCATGATCCTGGTGGATGTGGGCCGTCCGCGGCCCACATCCACCAGGATCATGGAACGGCCCACTCGGCAGACAGACACGTGTGGTGGGTGGGGCGCTGATTGGTGTCTGCGATCAACCAGGCCGCTGCGAACCCGGACTGGGTGTGGCTGACCGGCCTGATGAGGCCAGCGGGGCCGACATCAGGCGGCGCAGTCCGCAGCAGCCCATCTGGCCTGACCGATGACGGCATTCCGGCCGCCGCAATTAGGGCGCTGCATGATCCCGTAGCGTTTGCGTCGTCAGCGCCCTCTAACTCTCCGGGATCATGAGCTTGCCCCGGCCAGCGGTGCGGGGCCGAGGCGCGGCCGGCGGGGTGTGGTGGCGCGTGGGAAGCTTGGCTCATGATCGTGGGGATCGGCGTCGACGTCGCTGACATCTCCCGGCTCGACTCGGCGCTTCGCCGGACTCCCGCCCTGGCCGACCGTCTGTTCGCGGACAGCGAACGCGAGTTGCCCATGCCCTCGCTGGCCGGCTGCTTCGCGGCCAAGGAGGCCACGGCCAAGGCGCTGGGCGGCCCGGCCGGGCTGCGCTGGACGGACGTGATCGTCGCACATGACAGCCTGGGCCGGCCGCTGCTCGAGGTCCGCGGCACGGTGGCCGCGGCGGCGGAGCGGCTGGGGGTGGCCACCTGGCACCTGTCGATCAGCCACGATGCCGGGGTGTGCATAGCCATGGTCGTGGCGGAGAGATAGCCAGGGACGACGGGTGGTGACTGAGCGGTGAGAAACGCCCATGTGACAGACGATGTCCGGGTGGCGGAGCGGGCCCTGATGGACCGCCTGCCCGATGGCGCGCTGATGAGCCGGGCGGCGGCGGGCCTGGCGTCGGTGTGCGCCACGTTGCTCGGCCAGGTCTACGGGGCGCGGGTCGCGATCCTGGCCGGCAGCGGCGACAACGGCGGCGACGCGCTGTTCGCCGGGGCGATCCTGGCCCGGCGCGGCGCGGCGGTCACGGCCATCGCCGCCAGCGACCGTATCCATGACGGGGGTGCCGCCGAGTTGCGCGGCGCGGGCGGCCGCCTGCTCACGGCGACCAGCCCCGTCGACGACGCCACCGGCGACGGTGAAGGGGCACGGGGCGGCATCAGTGCGGCCGTCGCCGACGCGCTTGACCGGGCCGACCTGATCATCGACGGGCTGCTGGGCATCGGCGGGCGGGGCGGGCTGCGCGAGCCCGCCGCCGCGCTGGCCCGGCTGACCGAGCTGGCCCGGGCGACGGGGCCATGGTGGTCGCGGTCGACCTGCCCAGCGGGGTCGACGCCGACACCGGCGTGGTGGCCGGGCGCGGCCATCAGGGCCGACGTCACCGTCACGTTCGGCACCTGGAAGCCGGGCCTGCTCATCGACCCCGGGCGCCAGCCACGCCGGGACCGGCCGAGCTGATCGACATCGGGCTGGCCGCGCACTGGGCCGCGCCGGCGGTCGGCGCGCTGCAGGCCGCCGACATCGCCGCGCTCGCTGCCCCGGCCGACGGCGGAGTCGGACAAGTACCGCCGCGGCGTGCTCGGGCGTGCTCGCGGGCAGCCAGCAGTACACCGGCGCCGCGGTGCTGGCCACCGGCAGCGCGATCCACGGCGGCGCGGGCATGGTCCGGCTGGTGTCCGCGGCGCGGCGCGCTGGCGGCGGCCCGCCAGCACTGGCCCGAGGCGGTCATGTCGGCGGCCGACCCGGCCGCGCCCGGCGGAGTCGATCGAGGCGGCGGGCCGGGTCCAGGCCTGGGCGGCCGGGCCGGGCATGGGCACGGGCGACGACGCGGCCGGGCTGCTGGCCGCGGTCCTGGCCACCAGCCTGCCGGTGCTGGTCGACGCGGACGGGATCACGATCCTGGCCGCGCACCGCGAGCTGCTGGACCGCGTCCGGCGCCGACGCTGATCACCCCGCACGCCGGGCGAGCTGGCCCGGCTGACCGGCGCCGACCGCGACCGACATCGAGGCGCGCCGGCTGGAGCACGCCACCGGCGGCGGCCGCCGACCTGGGCGTGACCGTCCTGCTCAAGGGCTCGACCACGGTCATCGCCGAGCCCGGACGGGCAGCCGGTCCTGGTCAACTCCACCGGGCTCGGCGTGGCTGGCCACGGCCGGCTCGGGCGACGTGCTGTCCGGCCTGGCCGGGTGCGCTGCTGCGCAGGGCCTCGCCGCCGCCGCGGCCGCCGCGGTCGCGGCCTACCTGCACGGCATCGCCGGCCGGCTGGCCGCGCGGACGCGCCCATCGGCGCGTCCGACCTGATCACCGCCCTGCCCGAGGCGATCAGGACGATCACCCGGACGACCCCATGACCCGGGCTGCGGGCCGCTGGCCGGCGACTGCCCGGCGCCCGCACCCCCTTGGGTTCTGACCCCGGCGGCAGGACCCAGGATGTTCTGGACGCCAGGGCCCGGGCTACCGCGGCCCGTTAGGGATGGCCCATAACCCCGGCCCTCAGCTACTCCGCCGCGCGGCCGCCCAGGTAGCGGGCCAGGAACCGGTCGGCCGCGGCGTAGAAACGCAGCCGGTTCTCCGGCTTGGCGAAGCCGTGGCCCTCGTCGGGGAACAGCAGGTACTCGTGCTCGATGCCCGCCTTGCTCCAGGGCCGCCACGATCTGCTCGGACTCCGCCTGCTTCACCCGCGGGTCGTTGGCGCCCTGGGCGATCAGCAGCGGGATCCGGATGGCGTCGGCCCGCGACAGCGGCGACCGGGACCACAGGAAGTCGGCGTCCTTCTCCGGGTCGCCGACCCGCCGGTGGAACTGGGCGATCAGCGGCGCCCAGTACGGCGGGACCGACTCGATCAGGGTGATCAGGTTCGACGGGCCGACGATGTCGACCGCGCAGCAGTACAGGTCCGGGCGTGAACGCGGCGCCGGCCAGCGCCGCGTAGCCGCCGTAGCTGCCGCCGTAGATGGCCACCCGGGCCGGGTCGGCCCAGCCCTGGCTGATCACGTAGGCGACCGCGTCGCTGAGGTCGTCCTGCATCTTGGCGCCCCACTCGCGGTCGCCGGCGTTGACGAACTCCTTGCCGTAGCCGGTCGAGCCGCGGAAGTTGACCTGGACGCACAGGTAGCCGCGGTTGGCCAGCCACTGGGCCTCGGGGTTGAAGCCCCAGGTGTCGCGCGCCCACGGCCCGCCGTGCACGTTCAGCACCGTCGGCAGGCCGGCCGCTCGGCGCCCGGCGGGAACGTGAGGTAGCCGTGCACGGTCAGGCCGTCCCGCGCCGGTGAACGGAACGGCTCCATCGGGGCCAGCTCGTACCGGGACAGCTCCGGCTGGTGCTCGAACAGGAACCGCGCCGGTCCGGGTGGCCCGGTCGTAGGCGTAGTAGGGGACCGGCCCGGCGTCGTTGGTGAAGCCGACCAGCCAGATGTCGTCGGCGTCGTCGGCGCCTGACGAAGGCTCGGGTCGCCGGGGTGCAGCGCCCGGATGGCCGCCAGGTCGCCGGCCACCGACGGGTCCAGCACCAGGTACTCCGAGCGGGCCTTGAGCACCGTGACGATCTGCGGCTCGCGGGTGTCGGGGTGCACCCGGACGCTCGCTGACGTCGGCCTCCGGGTCCTCGGCCAGCACCTCGACCTCGCCGGTCGCGAGGTCGAGGCGGACCAGCCGGGCGGTCTGCGCGCCGACCGAGCTGGTGATCAGCAGCGAGCTGCCCGTCCGCGCTGAACGCGACCACGTCGGTGGTGAGCGCGTCGTCGGCCGGGACCGTCAGCAGCGGCCGCCAGTCGCGCGTCGGCCGTCGTCGCGGACCAGGAGCTCGAACCCGCCGTCCGGCAGCGGGCCGATGGCGCCGCCGCGACCACCAGCTGCGCGTCGGCGACCCAGCCGATGAAGCCCGGGTTCTCTACCTCCTTGGTCAGCTCGCCGGTCACCAGGTCGAGCCGGTACACGTCGTGCAGCTGCGGGTTGTCGCGGTTCAGGCCGATCAGGATCTCGTCGGGCAGCTTGCGCTCCATGCGCGATGAGCTGGGCCTGCACGCCGTCGAACGGGGTCAGGTCGCGCCGCTCCATGGTCTGCATGTCGACGTCGTGCAGCCGCCAGTTCTCGTCGCCGCCGGTGTCCTGCAGGTACAGCAGGTGGCGGCCGTCGTGCGCCCAGCCGAACTGCCGGATGCCGCGGTCGGTGTCGTCGGTGATGACCCGCGCCGCCGCCAGGTCGACGCCCTCGGCCGCGCTGACGGGCGCCAGCCACACGTTCAGCACGCCCTCGTGCGGGGCGATCCAGGCCAGCTGGGTGCCGTCGGGGGAGATGCTCGGCCTGACCCGCTCGGGGTTGCCGAACAGGACGGGCAGCGGAATGAGCTCAGGCATTCTTCCCGTATCTCCCTATATCCATAACAAAGGTGTCCGGGGCCGGACCGCCCGGAGGGGCCAGACTGGCGACCGGGACTCTCCACCGTATCCGGGCCGACTGCCGTGCGCCGCCGCGGTGCCCGCCCCGGCTGGCGCACTGCCGCCCGGGCCGCTCCCGGGCCGCTGGCCTGGCACACTGGCGCATGGACGGTCACCCCGAGGTCGTTCATCGACCTGGACGCCATCACGGCGAACGCCGCCGCGCTGGCCGCGCACGTCGGCGGCGCCGCGCTCATGGCGGTGGTCAAGTCCGACGGCTACGGCCACGGCATGGTGCCCGCGCCGACGGCCGCGCGTGGCCGGCGGGGCGAGCTGGCTCGGCGTCGTGCAGCTCGCCGACGCGCTCGCGCTGCGGGAGGCCGGGCTTCACCGTGCCGGTGCTCTGCCTGCTGGCCGCGCCGGACGCCCCGCATGAGGAGGCCATCGCCGCCGGCGTTGACCTGACGGCCGGCACCGTGGCCGCGGTCGCGGCGCAGATCGCCGCCGCCGCCCGGCGGGCCGGGCCGGCCCGCGCGGCTGCACCTGGAGGCCGACACCGGCATGGGCCGCGGCGGCGCGACCGACCGCCGACTGGCCGGGCGCTGGTCGCGGCGGCCGCTCGGCGCGCGAGGCGGCCGGCCAGGCCCGGATCACCGGCATCTGGTCGCACTTCGCCTGCGCCGACATGCCCGGCCACCCGTCCATCGCCGGCCCAGCTCAGCCGCCTTCCGCGCGGCCGTCGACCTGGCCCGAGCGGGCCGGCGCCGAGCCCGAGGTGCGGCACCTGGCCAACACCCCGGCCACGCTGACGCTGCCCGACTCCTAGCTTCGACCTGGTCCGGCCGGGCGGCGGCGATCTTCGGCCTGTCCACGCTGCCCGGCGGGGCGCCGGACTGGCTGCGCCCGGCCATGACGGTGCGGGCCCGGCTGGTCCAGACCAAGCGGGTGCCCGGCGGCACGGGCGTGTCCTACGGGCACCGCCACGTCACCCGGGGCCCGGCCACCCTGGGCGTGGTCCCGCTCGGCTACAACGAGGGCATGCCCGCGGCTCGCCTCCAGCACCGCGCCGGTGCTGGTGCGGCGGCCGGCGGTTCACCATCGCCGGCACCGTCAACATGAACCAGACCATCCTCGACCTCGGCGACCTGCCCGCCGAGGCCGGCGACGAGGTCATCCTGTTCGGGCCCGGCGACTCGGGCGAGCCCACCGCGCAGGAGTGGGCCGACGCCCTGGGCACCTTGTCCTACGAGATCGTGACCCGGTTCACCGGCAAGGTTCCGCGAAGCTACTCCGGGGTAACATCTGGTCCAGGATCGGGTCCAAGATCCGGGCAAGACGCGGTGCTCGCCGTTGACGGGAGGACCGATGAGCAGGTGGCTGCAGCTCACTAAGGCGGGCGGCCTGGCCGTCGGCGCCGCGGCGGCGGGCGCCGGCGTGGTCATCGCGGCCGAGAAGATCGCGGTCGGCCGGCTGCGGCTGCGCCCCGACCCGGCCGCCGACGAGCCGCTGGGCCAGCTGCGCGGCCGGCCGCTGACCGTGCTGGCCGACGACGGCGTGCCGCTGCACGTCGAGATCAGCGGGCCCGGACGACGCCGCCGGTGACCATCGTGTTCAGCCACGGCTACACGCTGAGCCAGGACTGCTGGCACTACCAGCGCCAGGCCCTGGAGGAGGCGGCCCGGCTGGTGTTCTGGGACCAGCGCGGCCACGGCCGCTCCGGCCGCGGCGACCCGGAGCAGCTCGACCATCGACCAGACTCGGCGCGGACCTGGGCGCCGTGCTGGCCGCGACCTGCCCGGCGACGGCCCGGTCATCCTGGTCGGCCACTCGATGGGCGGCATGACGATCATGGCCCTGGCCGCCCGGCAGCCCGAGCTGTTCGGCACGCAAGATCATCGGCACCGTGCTGATCGCCACCGCCGCCTCCGGCGTGACCCGGCCCGCTGGCTGCCGGCGCCGCTGCGCCCGCTGGCCCGCGCAGGCCGCGCCGTCGGTGCTGCGCGGCGCGGCGCAGGGGCGCCAGGCCGCGTTGATCGAGCGCGGCCGCCAGGCCGCCGGCGACATCGCGTTCCTGTCCACCCGGTTCATCGGCTTCGGCGACTCCAGCGTCAGCCCGGCGTGGTCGACTTCGCTGGAACGGATGATCAGGTCCACCCCGGTCGAGGTGATCGCCGAGTTCTACCTGGCCCTGCTCGGCCACGACCAGCGGGCCGCGCTGGCGATCTCGGGCGGACTCCGGCCTTCGTGCTCACCGGCGACCGGGACCGGTCATCCCGTCGCGGCTGGCCGGCGAACTGGCCGCGGGCATCCCCGGCGCCGAGCTGATCCTGGTGCCGGGCGCGGGCCACCTGGTCTTCTGGAGCGCCCCGAGGTCGTCAACGAGGCCATCCTGCGCCTGCTGGCGCAGGCCAGGGAGGTCGGCAGCCCCGGTAACCCTGGCCGTCCCGGCAGCCCTGACAGTCCCGGCAGTCCCGGCACTCCCGAGCCGAGGACCGCCTGGTCATGGACCCGAACTCGCCGGCCCTCGACGAGAGCGTCGCCGTGCCCACCGCGGCCGAGATGCGCGAGCTGGGTGAGCGGCTGGCCGGGCTGCTGCGCGCCGGCGACCTGATCGTGCTGTCCGGCTCGCTGGGCGCGGGCAAGACCACGCTGACCCAGGGCATCGGCGCCGGCCTGGGCGTGCGCGGGCCGGTGACCTCGCCGACCTTCGTGATCGCCCGGCAGCACCCGTCGCTGCGCGGCGGCCCCGACCTGGTGCATGCCGACGCCTACCGGCTGGGCAGCCGGGCCGAGGTCGATGACCTGGACCTGGACACCGACGTGGCCACCTCGGTGACCGTCGTGGAATGGGGCGAAGGGCCTGGTCGAGGACCTGGCCCCGAGCTTCCTGCAGATCGCGATCAGCGCGGAACAGCCCAGCGCGGGGCAGTCCGGGCAGGCCAGCCCGGTGGAGGTCAGCCCGGTGCCGATCATTCCGCCGGGGATGGCGACGAAGTGCGCACGGTGCGCGTGCTCGGCTGGGGCGACCGCTGGCGGGACGCCGCGCCCGCCGCCCGGCAGGCCCTGGCCGGGCGGCGCGCATAGAGTTCCGACTTGTCCGCCCGCGCCATCCTTCGCACCACTAAACTTCCGGTGATCCGCACCAGCTAGCTGCCGTCCTCGCACGGTCTGATGTCTCGCCCCGGAGGCTTGCCGTGGCTCAGCAGGGCCCCCCGCCCCGTCGCCCGTCGCGCCTGCCGTCGTCCGGTCGGCCCGACGTGCCGGACGACCCGAACCTGACCGGCCGTCCTGAGCGAACCGGCCGCCATGGCCGCCCGTCGTCGCACCGCGGTCCGTCGCTGGATGAGCGTCCGGACGTGGCCGGCTACGACGACCCCGGCCAGTCCGGTTACGCGGACACGGGCCGGCACGGCCACGCCGCGCCCCGGTCGGAGTACGCCGATCCCCGGGCCGACTACGCGGGCCCGCCGCCGGAGTTCGACGATCCCCAGCCGGAGTACACCACCCCCCGGTCCGACTACGAGGCGCCCCGGGCCGACTACGACGGGGGCCCGTCGGACTATGACCGTCCCCGGTCCCCGGTCACCGAACGACACGGCGCCGCCGCCCGCCCGGCCCGCGGCGCCCGGCCCGGCCGCGGCGAGCGTGAGGTCTGGGACCAGGATCCCTTCACCAACAGCGACGAGAGCGAACTGCCGCCCTGGGCCGGTCCCAGCATCTACGCCACCAGGGCCGGCGGCCGCCGGATGGGCCCGCCCACCGAGCAGGCGCAGGAGACCGGGCCGGACGCCGTGGCACCGGAGAGTGCCCCCGCGCCGCGGCGACGCCGGGGGCGCGGCCGGGCGGCCGCCGCCCGCCTGCGCAAGTCGAGGCGACGGGTCTACATACTGTGCGGCTCGGCCATCGTGGCCGCGGTGATCATCGCGGTCGTCGCGGTCATCGTCGAGCTGCCCAGCCCGGCCCCCAAGAGCAGCTTCATCAACACCCTCCAGCCGGGCGAGTTCAAGGCGGTGCCCAACGCCTGCACGGCAGTCAGCTCCAGCCTGCTCAGCCAGAACCTGACCGGCCAGGCTCGTAAGGTAACCCCGACCGGGAACGGCCCGACTAACAGCCAGTGCAGCTTCACCGTCGACCACCGGCCGGTGTTCCGGGTCCTGCAGATCACCATCCAGGCGTTCCAGCCCAGCGCTGTGGTCGCGGGCAACGGCAGCGCCACGGCCGGCGCGACGGACGCTTACGCGGCCGCCCGGCTGGCCCTGGCCAGCCCGAGCAAGAAGTCGCCGCTGCCCAAGGCCAGCATCACCAGCGTCTCCGGCCTCGGCCAGAGGCCATCAGCGCCCTCCAGGTCCTGCACCGCGGGCGTACGGTGACCGACCTGGTCACCGTCATGGCCCGGCAGCGCAACGTGCTGCTCACCGTGTTCATGCAGGCCCAGACGGCCGGCGGCGGTTACGGGCCGGTGTCGACCGCCGCGCTGGCCGGCGGCGCCCAGACCGTGGCCAAGGCCATGCTGGCCAAGGCCGCGACCGAGCCGACGGTCAAGAAGGGCTGACCTCGCCCGCTGACCTCGCCCGCTGACCTCGCCCGCCGGCTGACGGTGTGGGATCGGTCACTCCCGGCAGGTCGTAGGCTGGTCAACCGTGCTGATTCTCGCGTTCGACACCGCGACGCCCGCCGTGACCGTGGCCGTCCATGACGGTGTCCAGGTCGTGGCGGAGGAGTCGGCCGTGGACGCCCGGCGGCACGGCGAGCTGCTGCCCCTGTTCATCGACCAGGCGCTGCACAGCGCCGGCGCCACCCCGGCCGCCTGACCGCCATCGCGGTCGGGCACCGGCCCCGGCCCCTACACCGGCCTGCGGGCCGGACTGGTCACCGCGCGGGTGCTCGGCGCCACCCTGGGCCTGCCCGTCGACGGGATCTGCACGCTGGACGTGATCGCGGCCAGCGCGGCCGAGGCCGCGGGCGGCCGCGAGTTCCTCGTCGCCACCGACGCCCGCCGCAAGGAGCTGTACTGGGCCAGCTACTCGGCCTTCGGGCAGCGGGTCACCGGCCCGGAGGTCAGCCCGGCCGCCGACCTGCCGGCCGGGCTGCCGGTGGCGGGCGAGGGCGCCCGCCTCTACCCCGAGCTGGTCGAGCAGGCGCTCGATCGGCCCGGTACCCGGCCGCGGCCCGGCTGGCCGCGCTGGCCGCCGAGCGGATCGCGGCCGGGACGCCCCCGGCGCCGGCCGCAGCCGCTCTACCTGCGTCGGCCTGATGCCCGAGAGCCCGGCCAGCGCAAGCGGGTGACCCCGTGACCACGACCCGGCCCGGCCCCGGCCGAGCTCCGGGTGACGACCGGCCGACCTCGACGCGGTGCTGGGCCTGGAGCTGGAGGCTGTTCGGCGAGGAGGCCTGGTCCCGGCCCATGCTGGAGGGCGAGCTGGCCCAGAGCCGGGCAGCCGGCACTACCTGGTCGCCGAGCAGGACGGCGCAGATCGTCGGCTACGCGGGCCTGCTGGCCGCCGGGCAGCCAGGCCGACGTGGTCACCATCGCGGTTAGCCGGCCGACCGCCAGGGCCAGGGCACCGGCGCGGCGCTGCTCGCCGCGCTGCTGGCCGAGGCCCGCCGCCGCGGCTGCACCGAGGTATTCCTGGAGGTACGGGTGGACAACCTGCACGCCCAGCGGCTCTACCGCACGCGCGGTTTCGAGCAGGTCGGCGTCCGGCGCGGCTACTACCAGCCGTCCGGCGCCGACGCCCTGGTCATGCGCCGCGACCTGGCCGACGAGCTGGCCAGGCCGGGCGCCGCCGGGGACGCCGCCGAGGACGCTGCGGAGGGCTCGGCGGGGAAGGCCGCCGGGGCGACCGAGCGAGGCGCCCTGTGACCGGGCCCCTGGTCCTCGGCATCGAGACCTCCTGCGACGAGACCGGCGCCGGGCTGGTCCGCGGCCACGAGCTGCTGGCCGACGCGTCGCCTCCAGCGTGGACCGAGCACGCCCGGTTCGGCGGCGTGGTGCCCGAGGTGGCCAGCCGGGCCCACCTGGAGGCCATGGTCCCGGCCGTGGACCGGGCGCTGGCCACCGCCGGCGTGCGGCTGGCCGAGGTCGACGCCATCGCCGTCACCGCCGGCCCGGGCCTGGCCGGCGCGCTGCTGGTCGGCGTCTGCGCGGCCAAGGCCTACGCCCTGGCCCTGGGCAAGCCGCTGTACGGCGTCAACCACCTGGCCGCGCACGTCGCCGTGGACCAGCTCGAGCACGGCCCGCTGCCCAGCCCGGCCATCGCGCTGCTGGTCTCCGGCGGGCACTCCTCGCTGCTGCTGGTCCCGGACCTCGCCCGCGAGGTCGTGCCGCTCGGCGCGACCATCGACGACGCCGCGGGCGAGGCCTTCGACAAGGTGGCCCGGGTGCTCGGGCTGCCGTTCCCCGGCGGCCCGCACATCGACCGGGCGGCCAGCGGAGGGCGACGGCCGGTCCGTCGCCTTCCCGCGCGGGAAGTACCGGGACGGCACCTCCGACTTCTCGTTCTCCGGCCTGAAGACGGCCGTGGCCCGCTGGGTCGAGGCCCGCGAGGCCGCCGGCGAGCCGGTCCCCGTGGCCGACGTGGCGGCCTCCTTCCAGGAGGCGGTGGCCGACGTGCTGACCCGCAAGGCCGTGGACGCCTGCCGGGCCCAGGGCGTCGACCACCTGGTGATCGGCGGCGGGGTGGCGGCCAACTCCCGGCTGCGCGCCCTGGCCGCCGAGCGCTGCGAGGCGGCCGGGCATCGCGCTGCGGGTGCCGCGGCCGGGCCTGTGCACCGACAACGGGGCCATGGTGGCCGCGCTGGGCGCCGAGCTGCACGCCCGCGGTGCGGCCCCGTCGTCGCTGGCCTTCCCGGCCGACTCGGCCCTGCCCATCACCACCACGATCGCCGCCTAGCCTCGCGGCCCCGCCGCCCGCCGCCCGCCGGGTCGGCCCGGCGCCGCGGTCCGGTCACCCAGCGACGTGGTTGCGACGAACCACGTCGCTCCGACGACGTGAGCGCAACAACCACGTCGCTGGATCGCGGCGGGGCGGGCCGGGGCGCGGCGCGGCCGGGCGGTGCGGCGGAGCGGGGCGGGGCGCGGCCGGGCGGTGCGGCGGAGGCAGGGCGCGGCCCAGCCGAAGTCAGCCCGCAGACCGACCGCACCTCGCTCGTTCCCCGAGCCAACAGCACCGTTGGCCCTCCGGTGCTGCTCCAGCATCACCAAAGGGCCACCGGTGACGCTGCGCCGAGCGCGCGACCGAGCGCGCGGCCGAGCACGCGACCGAGGGCGCGGGCTCGAGGCCGGGCGCCGGCCCGCGCGGGCTAGCGATGCACGGCGGCCAGCAGGGAGGCGTAGCTGCGGACCAGGGCAGCCCGCTCGGCCACGATCAGCGAGCTGTGCGGCGGGCAGCCCTGGCCCACCCACTCGTCCGACAAGTCCATAGCCTCAGCCCGCAGCTCCGCCGCCGGGCGGACCGTCGCCTCGTCCACGCTGTAGAGGTAGGCATACAGCCGGGCCAGCGCCGTCACCACGCGCCGAGCTGCCGTCCGGGTGCTGCTGGTGCTCGCGGTGCGCCGCCCACCAGTCCACCTCCAGCGCCGCCGCCCGGGCCGGGTCGCGCGGCCCGCCGTGGGCCAGCCGCAGCAGCGCGTAGAACCGGCGCATGCAGCGCCGGGCGCCATCGGGATCGTTGCCGGGGCTGGGCGCCCAGAGCTGGTTGGCCCGCAGCAGCAGCCAGGCGCCGTGCAGCGTCCGGGGCCAGTCCATCCGGAACGCCCGGTGGACCAGCAGCCATCGACAGCCCGAGCAGCCGCGGCCACTGCCGACGGTAATAAGCCACCCAGACCGCGGACTCCAGGTGCCCGACCTGAACCGGGTCGAATGACCGCAGCGGGCCCGGATCCCTGGCCGCCAGGGCGTACCGCCCGGCCGCCGTGCCATCCGCGTCGGCCACCCCCGCCGCCCCGCCGCGCCCGCCGTCCCGCCGCGCCAGGCCCACCCGCCGTGCCCGCCGCAACAGGCCCGCCCGCCGGACCAGACGCACCCGCCGCGTCAGCCTGGCCCGTCGCACCAGCCACATCAGCGGCACCAGCCGCGAACATGCGCACCACAGCCCCCATCGGTGGTCAGCGCGCCCCACCGGCGCTGCTCGTTCCCGCAGCGTAGTACGGTGGCCAGGCTCGCGGGCCGCGCCAGACACGCCGCCGGGTCAGCCCCGGCGGCCAGGGGTTTGACGTGTGCGCGACCCGGCGTTAATGTTCGGGACTGGCACTCGCTAAGGTAGAGTGCTAATGCGACAGGTTGGTCTGGCACCCGCGACGGCAGGCTGACATGGTCGCCCTCTCTCAATATTCAGCTAGCCCTTTCCGGAGGGGGAGGTCAGATCGTGACGACCGCCACCAAGGTTGTTCTCAAGCCGCTCGAAGACCGGATCGTGGTGCGCCCGCTCGAGGCTGAGCAGACCACCGCGTCCGGCCTGGTTATCCCGGACACCGCCAAGGAGAAGCCCCAGGAGGGCGAAGTCCTGGCCGTGGGCCCGGGCCGGTTCGACGACGCGGGCGCCAAGCGCGTTCCGATGGACGTCAAGCGTCGGTGACGTCGTGCTGTACAGCAAGTACGGCGGCACCGAGGTCAAGTACCACGGCGAGGAGTACCTGGTGCTCTCCGCCCGTGACGTGCTCGCCGTCATCGAGAAGTAGAGTATTAGCAGAACGCGCACGTGCCCGGCCCGGGGATCGTCCGGTGCCGGGCACGCGCGCGAACGGGCGCGGGAGGTAGCCGTCGTTCCCGGGTAATGCAGGACATTCACGCAACAGGGCTGAGGTACTCGATGGCCAAGAGCTTGGTATTCAACGAGGACGCGCGGCGCGCGCTGGAGCGCGGTGTGAACCGGCTCGCCGACGCCGTCAAGGTGACATTGGGTCCCAAGGGCCGCAATGTCGTGATCGACAAGAAGTGGGGCGCACCCACCATCACCAACGACGGCGTCACCGTCGCCCGTGAGGTGGACCTCGAGGACCCGCTGGAGAACCTGGGCGCGCAGCTGGCCCGCGAGGTAGCGACCAAGACCAACGACGTGGCCGGCGACGGCACGACCACGGCCACGGTGCTGGCCCAGGCCATGGTGCACGAGCGGCCTGCGCAGCGTCGCGGCGGGCGCGAACCCGATGGCGCTCAAGCGCGGGATCGACGCCGCCGCCGCCGCGGTGGCCGAGATCCTGCTCAAGTCGGCCCGCGAGGTCGAGGAGCAGAGCGAGATCGCCAACGTGGCGACGGTCTCCGCGCAG
Source organism: uncultured Actinomycetota bacterium (assembly GCA_963730265.1). GTDB lineage: Bacteria > Actinomycetota > Actinomycetes > Streptosporangiales > Streptosporangiaceae > DASUBV01. The sequence goes on along the minus strand of CAVSRG010000006.1, from coordinate 686,389 downwards.
GACGCCAAGATCGGCGAGCTGATCGCCGAGGCGTTCGACAAGGTCGGCAAGGACGGTGTCATCACCGTCGAGGAGTCGCCGACCATGGGCCTGGAGCTCGAGTTCACCGAGGGCATGCAGTTCGACAAGGGCTACATCTCGGCGTACTTCGTCACCGACCCCGAGCGGATGGAGGCCGTCTTCGACGACGCCTACATCCTGCTGGACCTCCGGCAAGATCTCGGCCATGGCGGAGTTCCTGCCGCTGCTGGAGAAGATCGCGCAGACCAAGAAGCCGCTGGTGATCGTCGCCGAGGACGTCGACGGCGAGGCGCTGTCCACCCTGGTCGTCAACAAGATCCGCGGCCTGCTCAACGTCGTCGCGGTCAAGGCGCCGGGCTTCGGTGACCGTCGCAAGGCGATGCTGGACGACATGGCCACCCTGACCGGCGGCCAGGTCGTCAGCGAGGAAGTCGGCCTCAAGCTGGACTCCGTCGGCCTCGAGGTGCTCGGCCAGGCCCGCCGCGTGGTGGTGACCAAGGACACCACGACCATCGTCGACGGCGCCGGGCGAGGCGGAGCAGGTCGCGGACCGGATCCGCCAGCTGCGGGCCGAGATCGAGGCGCACCGACTCCGACTGGGACCGCGAGAAGCTCCAGGAGCGGGTGGCCAAGCTGGCCGGCGGCGTGGCGGTGCTGCGCGCCGGTGCCGCCACCGAGGTCGAGCTCAAGGAGAAGAAGCACCGGCTCGAGGACGCCATCTCGGCCACCCGCGCCGCGATCGAGGAGGGCATCATCGCCGGCGGCGGCAGCGCGCTCGTGCAGGCCGCGGCCGCGCTGGGTGACCTGGGCTTCACCGGCGAGGAGGCGACCGGCGTCGAGCGTCGTCCGCAAGTCGCTGTCGGCCCCGGCCCGGTGGATCGCGGAGAACGCGGGCGCCGAGGGCGGCGTCGTCGTGGCCACGATCGGCGACCTGCCCGTCGGCCACGGCTACAACGCCGCGACCGGCGAGTACGGCGACCTGATCGCTCAGGGCGTCATCGACCCGGTCAAGGTGACCCGGTCGGCGGTGCAGAACGCCGCCTCGATCGCGGGCATGCTGCTCACCACCGAGGTGCTGGTCACGCGAGAAGCCCGAGAGCCCGAGGCCGCCGAGGCCAACGGCCACGGCCACGGTCACGCTCACTGACCTCCGGCTAGCAGTTCGCAGTCCGGGAAGGGCCCGGCGCGCTTGCGCGCCGGGCCCTTGCTGTCGTAATAGGCAACAAACGACCACCAATAGGATTAACGGACTCGGTCCAGCGTCTTGACCGACCTTTCAGCCTGATGGCCCCAGTCCGAATGCAGTAGCGCTATTCACTCTAAGTAATGGACGGCTACTCATCGTAACAAGATATGGGTAGCCCATTACTGTGACCTTTCTGTTGCATCAGTGATGTTGACCCTGGCCTGCCCCCGGGGCATGACCGCTACGGGGAGTACCGGAGCGCGATACCGTCGCTGGATCAGGGGGGCCAATGAATACGCAGGTAGATGCCGGTAACCGGATCAGCATGCAGGGACCTGACGCGCGCAGGCCGTCGGGGGCCAGCCCGCCGCCATCGACTCGCTGCTGCGGCAGATCAGGCCCATGGTCCTGCGTTACTGCCGGGCCCGGCTGGGTCGCATTTCCGGGCACTATCAGGTCGCCGATGATGTCGCCCAAGAGGTCTGCATCGCGCTGGTATCGGCGCTGCCGCGGTACCGGGACATGGGCCGGCCGTTCGCCTCCTTCGTGTTCGGCATCGCCTCGCACAAGGTCGCCGACGCCATGCGCAGCGCGGCCAACCTGGCCATCCCGACCGAGGACCTGCCCGACGAGCCCGACGACCGGCCCGGCCCGGAGGAGACCGCCGTGGCCTGCCTGGAGGCCGAGCGGGTCCGCGCGCTGCTGCGCCGCCTGCCGCACCAGCAGCGCGAGCTGCTGGTGCTCCGGGTGCTGGCCGGGCTGACCGCGCAGGAGACCGGCGACGAGCTCGGGCATGTCGGCGGGCGCGGTCCGGGTCGCGCAGCACCGGGCGCTGGCCCGGCTGCGGGCCATCGCCGGGAGCCTCGCCTGACCCCCGTGGGTCCATGTCGGGGACCCGTCCGCCGGGCTGCCACTGGTCCCCCGTGCCGGGAGCCCGGCGGGCCGGCCCTGGGCTTACTAGGATGAAGCGCATCCCTGAACTCGGCCTACGGAATGTGATCATGAGCGACGACCTGAAGTTCAGCCCGCCCGGCCTGACCTACGACGACGTGCTGCTGCTGCCGGCGCATTCCGACGTCCTGCCGGCCGAGGCCGACACCACGGCCCGGCTGAGCCCGGCGGATCACGCTGCGGCATCCCGCTGGTCTCCGCGGCCATGGACACCGTGACCGAGGCCCGGATGGCCATCGCCATGGCCCGCCAGGGCGGCGTGGGCGTGCTGCACCGCAACATGTCGGTCGAGGAGCAGGCCCAGCAGGTCGACATGGTCAAGCGGTCCGAGGCCGGGATGATCACCAACCCGGTGACCTGCGGCCCGGACGCGACCCTGGCCGACGTCGAGGAGCTGTGCGCCCGCTACCGGATCTCCGGGCGTGCCGGTGACCGACGACGACGGGCACGCTGCTCGGCATCGTGACCAACCGGGACATCCGCTTCGAGACCGACCACCGCCGCCGGGTCACCGAGGTCATGACCCCGATGCCGCTGGTCACCGCGCCGGTCGGGGTCAGCGCGGGCCGAGGCGCTGGCGGCTGCTGGGCCAGCAACAAGGTCGAGAAGCTGCCGCTGGTCGACGACGCCGGGCCGGCTGCGCGGGCTGATCACCGTCAAGGACTTCGCCAAGAGCGAGAAGTTCCCGCAACGCGACCAAGGACGACGACGGGCCGGCTGATCGTCGGCGCGGCCGTGGGCGTCGGCGAGGACGCCAAGCGCGCGGGCCCAGGCGCTGATCGAGGCGGGCGTCGACTTCCTGGTCGTGGACACCGCGCACGGCCACGCCCAGGCGCGTGCTGGACATGGTCGGCCCAGCTCAAGGCCAACGCCGCGGGTCGACGTGATCGGCGGCAACGTGGCCACCAGGGCCGGCGCCCAGGCCCTGATCGACGCCGGGCGCCGACGCGGTCAAGGTCGGGCGTCGGGCCGGGCTCGATCTGCACCACCCGGGTGGTCGCCGGGCGTCGGCGTGCCGCAGGTCACCGCGATCTACGAGGCGTCCGCTGGCGGCCCGGCCGGCGGGCGTCCCGGTGATCGGCGACGGCGGCGTCCAGTACTCCGGCGACATCGCCAAGGCCATCGCGGCCGGGGCCGACACCGTCATGCTCGGCAGCCTGCTGGCCGGCTGCGAGGAGGGCCCCGGCGAGCATGGTCTTCATCAACGGCAAGCAGTTCAAGCTGTACCGCGGCATGGGCTCGCTGGGCGCGATGCGCAACCCCGAGCGCGGCCGGTCCTACTCCAAGGACCGGTACTTCCAGGACGACGTGCTGCGCGAGGACAAGCTGGTGCCCGAGGGCGTCGAGGGCCAGGTGCCCTACCGCGGCCCGCTGGCCGGCCGTCGCCCACCAGCTCATCGGCGGCCTGCGCGCGGCCATGGGCTTCTGCGGCGCGCGCACCATCGCCGAGCTGCAGGAGGCCCAGTTCATCCAGATCACCGCGGCCGGGCTGGCCGAGAGCCATCCGCACGACATCGCAGATGGTGGCCGAGGCCCCCAACTACATGGGCGGCGCGCCGGCATGACTCAGGTGGAGATCGGCCGCGGCAAGAGCGGCCGCCGGGCCTACGCGCTCGACGAGATCGGCATCGTTCCCGTCCCGCCGCACCCGGCACCCCGAGGAGGTGTCGATCGCCTGGCAGATCGACGCCTACCGGTTCGAGCTGCCGCTGGTGGTCGCGCCGATGGACAGCGTGGTCTCCCCGGCCACCGCGATCGCCATCGGCGCGCTCGGCGGGCTGGCCGTGCTCGACCTGGAGGGCCTGTGGACCCGGTACGAGGACCCGGAGCCGCTGCTGGCCGAGGTCGCCGAGCTGGACGACGAGGCGGCCACCCGGCGGCTCCAGGAGATCTACGCCGAGCCGATCAAGGAAGACCTGATCGGGTCGCCGGATCGAGCAGATCCGCGCGGCCGGGGTGACCACCGCGGCCCGGCTGTCCCCGCAGCGGACGGTCCGCTACTACAAGGCCGTGCTGGACGCCGGGGCCGACATCTTCGTGATCCGCGGCACCACGGTGTCGGCCGAGCACGTCTCCGGCCAGGCCGAGCCGCTGAACCTCAAGCAGTTCATCTACGAGCTGGACGTCCCGGTGATCGTGGGCGGCTGCGCCACCTACACCGCCGCGCTGCACCTGATGCGCACCGGGGCGGCCGGCGTGCTGGTCGGCTTCGGCGGCGGCTCCGGGCACACCACCGCCGCGGTGCTCGGCGTCGCCGTGCCGATGGCCACCGCGATCGCCGACGTGGCCGCCGCCCGGCGCGACTACCTGGACGAGTCGGGCGGCCGGTACGTGCACGTCATCGCCGACGGCGGCATGACCCGCAGCGGCGACATCGCCAAGGCGCTGGCCCTGGGCGCCGACGCGGTGATGGTCGGCTCGCCGTTCGCCCGCGTCGGCCGAGGCGCCGGGCCGCGGCTACCACTGGGGCAGCGAGGCCCACCACCCGGACCTGCCGCGCGGGGCCAGGGTCCGGGTCGGCACCATCGGCACGCATCGAGCAGATCCTGCACGGCCCGTCGACGATGGCCGACGGCTCGATGAACCTGATGGGGGCGCTGCGGCGGACCATGGCCACCTCCGGCTACTCCGACCTCAAGGAGTTCCAGCGGGTCGAGGTCGTCGTCACTCCGAGTGCGGCCGCACCGGTAGCGCCTGCGGCCGGCGTAGCGCTGCGAGACGTGACAGCGCGACAGGCGCAGGAACACGCAGACTGCGGGCCGGCCGAGCGCGGACCGGCGCCCTGACCGCGCTGGCCCGCACCGAGCACCAGGTGCTCGTGGTCGGCGGCGGCGTGGTCGGCGCCGGGGTGGCGCTGGACGCCGCGACCCGCGGCCTGTCGGTGGGGCTGGTCGAGGCGCGGGACTTCGGGTCGGGCACCTCGTCGCGGTCCAGCAAGCTCATCCACGGCGGCCTGCGGTACCTGGAGCAGCTCAACTTCGGCCTGGTCCGGGAGGCGCTGACCGAGCGGTCACTGCTGCTGCAGCGGCTCGCGCCGCACCTGGTGCGCCCGGTCTCGTTCCTGTTCCCGTTCACCCATCACGTCTGGGAGCGGGCCTACGTCGGCGCCGGCGTCACCGCCTACGACCTGCTCGGCATGTCCATGGGCCAGCCGGGGCCTGCCCGGCCACCGCCAGCTGACCCGGCACGCCGCCCTCCGGCTGGCCCCGGCGCTCGAAGCGCTCCGCGCGTCACCGGCGCGCTGGTCTACTGGGACGCCCAGGTCGACGACGCCCGCTACGTGCTGACGCTGCTGCGGACCGCGGCCGGTTACGGCGCCAGCGTGGCCTCCCGCACCCAGGTGACCGGCTTCCTGCGCGAGGGCGAGCGGGTCACCGGCGTCCGGCGGTGGACCTGGAGTCCGGCCGCGAGCTGGAGATCCGGGCCCAGCAGGTGGTCAACGCCACCGGCGTGTGGACCGACGAGATCCAGGAGATGGTCGGCGGCCGGGGCATGATCAACGTCCGCGCCTCCAAGGGCATCCACCTGGTCGTGCCCCGCGACCGGATCCACTCCAGCACCGGCATCATCCTGCGCACCGCGGTCAGCGTGCTGTTCGTGATCCCGTGGGGCCGGCACTGGATCATCGGCACCACCGACACCGAGTGGTCGCTGTCCAAGGCCCATCCGGCGGCCAGCCGGATCGACATCGACTACCTGCTCGGCCAGCTCAACCGGGTCCTGGCCGTCCCGCTGACCAGCGATGACGTCGAGGGCGTCTACGCCGGGCTGCGGCCGCTGCTGGCCGGCGAGTCCGAGTCGACCTCCAAGCTGTCCCGCGAGCACACCGTGGCCCACCCGGTGCCCGGCCTGGTGATGATCGCGGGCGGCAAGTACACGACCTACCGGCTGATGGCCAGGGACGCCGTGGACGCCGTGGCCCACGGCCTGGACGGCCGGGTCGCTCCGTCCTGCACCGACGTGATCCCGCTGGCCGGCGCCGACGGCTTCGCCGCGCTGTGGAACTCGCGGTACGCGCTGGCCCGCTCGTCCGGCCTGCACGTGGCCCGGATCGAGCACCTGCTGCGCCGCTACGGCTCGCTGACCGGCGAGGTGCTCGACCTGATCGCCGCCGACCCCGGCCTGGGCAGGCCGCTGGCCGGCGCCGACGACTACCTGCGGGCCGAGGTCGTCTACGCGGCCACCCACGAGGGCGCCCGCCACCTGGACGACGTGCTGACCCGCCGCACCCACGTCTCCATCGAGAGCTGGGACCGCGGCCTGTCCGCCGCGCAGGAGGCCGCGTCCCTGATGGCCGGGCCGATGGGCTGGAAGTCCCGGCAGGTGGCCAGGGAGCTGGAGAACTACCGGGCCCGGGTGGCGGCCGAGCACGCCTCCCAGGACGCTGTCACCGACCAGGACGCCGACGCGATCCGGCTCGGCGCACCGGACATCGTGCCGGTGGTCAGCAACGGTGCCGTGATCGGCTAACCCGAGGGTTTGCCGCCGGCCGCCCGTCTCGCCCGGTGCCCATTGACGAGCCCAGCCGGCGGAGTTATGTTCCGCTCAACCTGCGGTGGCATCCGGGACGATGGCTGGCGCGAGGAGCTCGGGATGATCAGGTCACTCGGCATCGGGCGGCGGACCGCCGTGCTCCTGACGGCCTTGTTTATGATCGGTGCCCTGGTCACGGTGCTGTCGGGGTCCGCGCAGGCGTCGGTGCCCGATCACTGGGGGTTTGCCTTTGTCAGCCAGCCCGCCGTGGCCGGCATCCCGCCCGCCAGCCACCAGGCGGGCAACTGGCCGGCCGCCTTCAAGGTCCACACCACGCCCGGCGTCCCCGGCCAGGTGATCGTGCGCTTCCCGCAGATCGGGGTCAAGGGCGGGGTCGTGCACGTGACCGCGGTGACCGACACTGCGACCTGGTGCCAGGCCCAGCAGTGGAGCCGCTCGGGCGCCGACGAGATCGTCGCGGTGCGCTGCTACCAGCACACCGGCGCGCCGGTGTTCGCGCCGTTCGTGGTCATGTTCACGCAGAGCTCCAAGGCCCCGTTCCCGGCCGGCCGGGCCTACGGCTACCTGCGCTACCAGCCTGGTTCCGGCGTCGTGGCCAGCTTCAGCTCGGCCTGCGGGGCCAACACCGTGGCCCAGCTGGGCACCGGCGTCTGGCAGGTCACCCTGCACGGCCTCGGCTCGGCCTGGCCCGGCCGGGAACGTGCAGGTCACGCCGGTCAACCCGGCCGTGCCCGCCAAGTGCGAGGTGTCGCTGTGGGCCTCGGCCAAGGCGGCCCAGGTGATCCGGGTCCGCTGCTACCACCCCGGTATCGCGCCGATGAACACCGGCTGGACGCTCAGCTACCAGCGCGGCCGGGCGATCATGGGCAGCCAGCCCAAGCTGTTCGCCTACACATTCGACAACAAGCCCGCCGTGGTCGGCCCGTACGCGCCCGCCCCCGCGGCCCTGAACTTCAACTCCGCCACCGGCGTGAACACCATCGTGCGGTCCGGCGCCGGGCTGCGGCTGGTCACGTTCCCCCGCGTCGGGCGGCTGCCCAACACCGTGCTGGTGACGCCGTTCCAGGCCACGCCGGGCGGGTTCTGCAACCTGATCAGCCCGTGGGCCACCACCGGCGCCGCCCGGCAACGTGATCGTGCGCGACGTCGGCTGCTACACCGCCGCCGGCACGCCCGCCAGCCGGCCCTCGCTGGTCACCTACTCGGCGTCGCGCTGACCCTGGGCAACTAGACTTCCGGCATGTCCCGACCACGTGTGTTCTCCGGCATCCAGCCCACGGCCGACTCGTTCCACATCGGCAATTACCTGGGCGCGGTACGCCAGTGGGTCACCCTCCAGGAGACCCACGACACCATCTACTGCGTCGTCGACCTGCACGCCATCACCGTGCCGCAGCAGCCCGCCGACCTGCGCCGCCGGACCAGGATCGCGGCCGCCCAGATGTTCGCCGCCGGGCTGGACCCGGACCGCTCCATCGTCTTCGTGCAGAGCCACGTGGCCGAGCACGCCGAGCTGGCCTGGGTGCTGTCCTGCATCACCGGCTTCGGCGAGGCCAGCCGGATGGTCCAGTTCAAGGACAAGTCGGCCAAGGGCGGCGCGGAGCGGCCAGCGTCGGGCTGTTCACCTACCCGATCCTGCAGGCCGCCGACATCCTGCTCTACGCCACCGACCAGGTGCCGGTGGGCGAGGACCAGCGCCAGCACCTGGAGCTGACCAGGGACCTGGCCCAGCGGTTCAACCACCGGTTCGGGCCGACGTTCGTGGTGCCCGAGCCCTACATCCTGCCCGAGGTGGCCAAGATCGCCGACCTGCAGGACCCGACGATCAAGATGAGCAAGTCGGCGTCGTCGCCGCAGGGCATCATCGACGTCCTGGACGACCCGGCCGCCGTCCGCAGCAAGATCATGCGCGCGGTGACCGACGCCGACGGCGAGGTCCGGGCGGACGAGGAGGCCAAGCCCGGCGTGACCAACCTGCTGCGGATCTACTCGGCGCTGGCGGGCAGAGCATCGAGAGCCTGGAGCAGCGCTACGCCGGCGCGCGGCTACGGGGCGTTCAAGAAGGACCTGGCCGAGGTGGTCGTCGACGCGCTGGCCCCGATCCGGGAGCGGACCGAGAAGCTGCTGGCCAACGAGGCCGAGCTGGACTCCCTGCTGGCCGCCTGCGCGGCCCGGGCCCGCAAGCTGGCCCGCCAGACCATGACCGCCGTCCTGCGACAAGGTCGGCTTCCTGCCGCCCCGCTAGCCGACAGCTAGCCGACGGCGTGGCCCGGAGACTGCCTAGCGGGGCCGGGCTGCGGGACTGGCCCGGCGGCGCTGGCGGGCCACGCCGCCCAGGCCCAGGACCGCGATCACGGCGACGCCGGCGGCCAGGCCGATGTCCATGTGGCCGCTGGACCGCGCCTCGGCCTGGCTGGCCACCTGCACCGCGTGCTGGCGGGCGGCGTGCCGGCGGGCCCTGGCCGCCTGGGCCGCGGCCTTGGCCTGCTGCTCCTTGCGGACGGTGGCGGCTGAGGGCAGCGGCGGGACCAGGGTGCCGACCGGCTTGACCTGGCCGCCATGGCGAAGCCCCAGTTCAGCAGCTTCTCGCCGGCGGTGATCTCTTTCAGCGGGGTGCAATGCAGCACGGTCACGATCAGCGTCACGCCGTTGCGCCGGGCCATGCCGATGTAGGTGGCCTCCGACTTCTCGGTCCAGCCGATCTTGCCGCCGATGCCGCCCCGGTACTGGGTCAGCAGGTAGTTCTGGTTGACCAGCGTGACCCACTCTTCCTTGCCTCGTGCTTCTTGACCTCTTGACCTCGAACCGGGCCGCCAGGGTCGAGTCATAGCCGCATGAAGGCCGGGATGGCCAGCGCCTGGCGCGCGATCAGCGCCTCGTCGTAGGCCGACACGACCTGGCCCTTCGCGGGCAGGCCGTTGGGCAGCTTGGCCACCACGTCGTAGGCCTGGAGGTGGTGGGCCTCGGCGTTGATCAGCGCCATGCCCTTGCTGAACGAGCCGGTGGCCTGGGTGAGCGCCACCGCGGCGTCGTTGGCCGAGATCAGCAGCAGGGCCCGGAACAGGTTGGCCACCTGGTACTGGCGGCCGCGGACGAGGCCGACGTCGTTGGGCTCCTGGTCGGCGGCCAGCCGGCTGGCCTTCACCATGGCGTCTGGGGTTGAGCGCCGGGATCAGCGTGACCGCGGTGAGCATCTTGAGCGTGCTGGCGGGCGCGAACTGGCCGTGCGGGTCCTTGGCCGCCAGCACCTGGCCGGTATTGGCGTCCGCGATGACGTAGGCCTAGGCCGGGATCTTGGGCAGCTTCCAGACCTTGCCCGAGGACGGGTAGTTCACGACGATGCCGGTGCTGGCCATCTTGGGCCCGCCCACCACGAGCCGCTGGGCCTGGCTGGGCGTGGCCGTCGGCGACCCGGACGTGGCCGCCGAGGCGGCCGAGGCGGACGAGGTGGTGCGGCCCGAGGCGGCGGCGGCCGCGGCCGGAACGGCCAGTGCCGCGGGCGCGGCCAGGAGGGCTACGGCCGCGACGCCCGCGACCAGGGCAGCAGGCGCGCGAGCACCAGCTCTCATGATGTCCTCAACTTCCCGCTCAGGCGGGCGCCTCGCACCCGTGTAATCGGCCGCCACTCACGCGGCCAGCCGCCCGGCCGGATCCCGCGCCTCGATCGACACTATGCCAGGGCTTCTGGCCGCGGCGATGCAGCAGTTTACGACGCCGGCGCGCATCCGGTGTCACTCGCTGTGACCTTCCCCACCTAGGACGCTACCAACACACGCCATAATCTGGTCCTATGAGCCGCATATCGGAGTCGGGCACGCCGATCGAATCTGTCTATGAGCCCAAGAACGTGCAAAGCCTGGATCCGGCGACGGATCTGGGCGAGCCGGGGGCCTTTCCGTTCACCCGCGGGATCTACCCGACCATGTACATCAAGCGCCCCTGGACCATGCGCCAGTACGCCGGCTTCTCGACCGCGGCCGATTCCAACCGCCGCTATCACCAGCTCATCGAGGCCGGGCACGACCGGCCTGTCGGTGGCCTTCGACCTGCCCACCCAGATGGGCTACGACTCCGACGCGCCGCAGGCCCGCGGCGAGGTCGGCAAGGTGGGCGTGGCCATCGACTCGATCGAGGACATGCGGCTGCTGCTGGACGGCATCCCGCTGGACAAGGTGTCGACCTCGATGACCATCAACGCGCCCGGCGGCCATCCTGCTGCTGCTCTACCAGCTGGTGGCGGCCGAGCAGGGGGTCAGCGCCGGCCAGATCACCGGCACGATCCAGAACGACATCCTCAAGGAGTACATCGCCCGCGGCACCTACATCTACCCGCCGCAGCCCTCGCTGCGCCTGGTCGCGGACACCTTCGCCTACTGCCGCCGGAGATCCCGCGGTGGAACACCATCTCGATCTCCGGCTACCACATGGCCGAGGCCGGCGCCACGCCCGTGCAGGAGATCGCGTTCACGCTGGCCAACGCGCGGGAGTACGTGCGGGCCGCGCTCGCCGCCGGGCTGGCGGTGGATGACTTCGCGCCCCGGCTGTCGTTCTTCTTCGTGGCCCGGACCACCGCTGCTGGAGGAGATCGCCAAGTTCCGGGCCGCCCGGCGGCTGTGGGCGCGCATCATGCGCGACGAGTTCGGGGCGACCGACCCGCGGTCGCAGATGCTGCGGTTCCACACCCAGACGGCCGGGCGTCCAGCTCACCGCGCAGCAGCCCGAGGTCAACCTGGCCCGGGTCACGCTGCAGGCGCTGGCCGCCGTGCTCGGCGGGACCCAGTCCCTGCACACCAACTCCTACGACGAGGCCATCGCGCTGCCCAGCGAGAAGGCGGCCCGGCTGGCCCTGCGCACCCAGCAGGTGCTGGCCTTCGAGACCGACCTCACCGCCACCGTGGACCCGTTCGCCGGCTCGTACGCGATCGAGTCGATGACCACCGACATCGAGGCGCAGGCCGCGGCGCTGATGGCCAAGGTGGCCGACTCGGCGGGGCGGTGGCCGCGATCGAGCAGGGCTTCCAGAAGGCCGAGATCGAGCGGTCGGCCTACCGCATCGCCCGGCAGATCGACACCGGCGAGCGCAAGGTCGTCGGGGTGAACGCCTTCGTCACGCCCGGACGAGGAGCCCTACGAGCCGCTGCGCGTCGACCCGGCCATCGAGCAGCAGCAGGCCGAGCGGCTGGCCGAGCTGCGCGGCCGCCGCGACGCGGGCGAGGTGCGCCGCCGGCTCGACGAGGTGCGCGCGCGCCGCGGCGGGCGACCGACAACCTGCTGTACCCGCTGCGCGAGGCGCTGAGCGCGCTGGCCACGGTCGGCGAGGTCTGCGACGCGCTGCGCGAGGTCTGGGGGCTCTATCAGCCACCCGACGTGTACTGATTAGCTGAGCCCATGGTCGCCATCCCCTGGACCCGTCCCGCGGCCCGACGCTGGGCATCGAGTGGGAGCTTCAGCTCATCGACAGCCGCAGCCGGATGCTCCGCCAGGACGCCCGGGAGGTCCTGGCCGCGCTGCCCGGCCGTCGGCGAGTCCGGCGAGCACCCGAAGCTGAAGTACGAGCTCATGCAGTCCGCGGTGGAGGTGGTCACCGGCATCTGCAGCACCGTGACGAGGCCAAGGGGGATCTTGCGGCGACAATCTCGCAACTTCAGCGGATAACCGGCGAGCGCGGTACGATGCTGGCCTGTGCTGGTACACATCCCGTCAGCGACTGGCGGGATGCCAAGATGGCGCCTATTCAGCGATATGCCGAGCTGCTCGAGAATTTGCAGTGGCTAGCCCGCAGGATCCAGACATTCGGCGTGCACGTGCACGTGGGTATTCGCGACCGGAAGCAAGGCGATACCCATCGTCAATGCGCTCGCCGGGTACCTGCCGCATTTCCTGGCGCTGACCGCCTCGAGCCCGTTCTGGAGCGGGCACGACACAGGGCTCGCCTCGAGCCGGTCCGTGATCTTCGGCGGACTACCGACCTCGGGGCCGCCGCAGCCATTAGCCGGACTGGAGTGAGTTCGAGGACTACATGGACACGCTTCTTCGTGCCGGGACCATCCGGAGCATCAAGGAGGTGTGGTGGGATATCCGGCCGCATCCCGACTTCGGCACGGTCGAGGTCCGGATGTTTGACGGGTTGCCCACCCTGCGGGAGATCGGCATGGCCGCGGCGCTGTCGCAGTCCCTGGTTCACCTGCTGGATGCCCAGCTCGACCGCGGCTACACGCTGCCGTCCCGTCGGCCTGGGTTGTTCGTGATAACAAGTGGCGGGCCACCAGGTACGGCCTGGACGCGATGGTCATCACTGACGATTACGGGTCGACGGCCCCGCTGCGCGACCAGCTCTACGAGCTGGTGCGCGAGCTCGAGCCGGTGGCCGACCGGCTCGGCTGCGCCGCCGAGCTGGCCGTGGCGTTCGACGTGCTCGAGCATGGCGCGTCCTACGAGCGCCAGCGGGCGCTGGTGGCCAGCGGCAGAGAGCTTACGGACGTGGTAGACGCGCTCGCGGCGGAGTTCGCGGAGGATCGGTTCGTCGTGCCTGGGGAGGCTGCGCATGGCCGAGCATGACCTGGAAGGCGAGCTGGACGCGTTCCTGGCCGGCGCATGAGGCCGAGCTCATCGACTTCCGGCGAGACCTGCACGCGCACCCGGAGACCGGCTACCACGAGTACCGCACCACCCGGCGGATCGCGCTGCGCCTGGAGGCGGTCGGGCCTGCGGCCGATCGGTGCTGCCCAAGGGCACCGGGCTGATGGTCGACATCGGCGGCGGATCGGGCCGAGGAGCCGCTGGTCGCGCTGCGGGCCGACATCGACGCGCTGCCGATCAGCGACGAGAAGGACGTCCCCTACCGGTCCACGGCCCGGGGCGCCTGCCACGCCTGCGGCCACGACGTGCACACCTCGATCCTGCTCGGCACCGGCCTGTTCCTGGCCAGGGCGCACGCGGCCGGGGCCCTGCCGGGCAAGGTGCGGCTGATCTTCCAGCCCGCCGAGGAGGTGCCCGGCGGCGCCATCGACGTCATGGCGGCCGGCGGCATCGCCTCGGTCGACCGGATCTTCGCCCTGCACTGCGACCCGCGGCTGGACGTCGGCAAGATCGGTACCAGGGCCGGGCCCGATCACCGCGGCCTGCGACAAGATCACAGGTCAAGGTGACCGGCCCCGGCGGCCACACCGCGCGGCCGCACCTGACCGCCGACCTGGTCTTCGCGCTCGGCAAGATCATCACCGAGCTGCCCGCCGCGCTGTCCCGGCGGGTCGACCCCCGGTCCAGCCTGAGCCTGGTCTGGGGCCGGGTGATGGCCGGGATCGGCGGCCAACGCCATCCCCGACGACGGCATGGTCGAGGGCACGGTCCGCTGCCTGGACGACGAGGCCTGGCACGCCGCGCCGGACATGGTCAAGGCCCTGGTCGACTCGGTGGCCACGTCCTACGGCGTGGTCCCGGAGATCATCTACCAGCGCAACGTGCCGCCGACGGTCAACGACGCGGTCTGCACCGCGATGATCGAGGCCGCCGCCGACCGGGTGCTCGGCCCGGACGCGGTCACCCCGGCCCCGCAGAGCCTGGGCGGCGAGGACTTCGCCTGGTACCTGGAGTCCATCCCCGGCGCGCTGGCCCGGCTCGGCACCCGGACGCCGGGGCGCCCGACGACTTCGACATCCACCAGGCCACGTTCGACGTGGACGAGCGGGCCATCGGCGATCGGCGTCCGGCTGATGGCCGCGACCGCCCTCACGGCCATGGGCGGCAGCGGGCCGCCCCTGCCGGTCCCGCTCCAGGGCACCGCACTGGCCTGAACGACATCGGCCCGGACCACACCGGCCGGGCTGTGTCCGGGGTGGTACCAGTTTGAGATCGGCTCGTCCTCCTGCCGTGGTCTGGTTTGCGCATAGGCTGGTCGCCGGGTCGCCATCCCGGCGGCCCTGACCCAGCTAGCGGAGTGCACAGCCGTGTCCTCACACTCGGATCAGGCATCGCCGGGCCCCTCCGGGCCCAATGGCTCGCTGCCCTCTCAGGGCAAGATGCGCGGTCCCGTGCCCCCGGGCCCCGTGCCGCCCAGCGGACCGGTGCCGCCGGGCCCGTCCTCCGGCTCGGCCGGGCAGTTCCCCGGTACCAGCCGGCTAGTCGGCCTGGAAGACCGGCCCGGACGGCCGGACGGTGTTCCGGCTGATCCCGCCGCTCGTGCTGTGGTGGATCTGGGTCGCCTTCGTGGTGATCAACTTCATCGACCTGGCCATCCAGGGCCGCGACCGGTTCGGACTCGAGGTCGCCTGCACGCTCCTGCTCGCCACCGGCATCATGTACGTCTGCACGGTGCGGCCCAGGATCATCACCGATGACAACGGGATCACGGTGGTCAACCCGTTCCGGGACCACACCGTGCCCTGGGGCCTGGTCACCGGGGTGTTCGTCGGTGACTCCGTGGAGATCGGCGCCGAGCAACCGCCGCCCAAAAAGGAAAAGACCATCTATAGCTGGGCGCTTTACTCACCCCGCCGGGCCCGGGCGCGGGCCGAACTGCGCAGCAGCTTCCGCGCGGGCCCGAACCGGCAGCGGCTCGACGCGCAGCACCAGCGCCGGCGGTTCGAAGTCGACCCGGAGTCGTTCGGGCGGGTGCCGCGGCAGGCCAAGGAGCTGGCCAGCCGGCACCCCAGCCACATCATGGCCGGTGAGCTGGCCCGGCGCCGTGAGGCAGCGGTCGGCCAGGGAGCCCAGGGCGGGACCCTGAAGGGGCAGTGGGACTGGCTCGGCGTCGGCGCCGTCGTGCTCCCGGCCATCCTGCTGGCCGTCGTCATCGCTCTCTAGCGGGCCAAGCCGGATCGCCGTCTAGCGGCCGGCTCGGGCCGCTCGTCGCCGAGCAGCTACCGGGCCCCGTCGCCCAGGCCCGCGGCCGCGTCCTCGGGGTTGTACAGCGCGCAGGTGCGCAGCGACAGGCAGCCGCAGCCGATGCAGCCGTCCAGCGTGTCCGACAGCCGCTGAAGGTCGGCGATGCGATCGTCGATGCGGGCCTGCCAGGTCCGGGCGGCCCGGCTCCACTGGGCCCTGGTGGGCGCCTTGCCGTCCGGCAGCGTGTCCAGCGCGGCCTTGATGTCCCGCAGCGACAGGCCGAGCTGGCGGCCGGCCCGGATGAACGCGACCCGCCGCAGCATGTAGCGCGGGTACCGGCGCTGGTTGCCGGCGGTCCGCTCGGCCGGATCAGGCCCTGGTCCTCGTAGTAGCGCAGCGCCGAGGGCGCCGCCCCGCTGCGCGCCGACAGCTCAGCGATCGTCAGGTACGTGCGGGCGGGGCCATGACCGTCAGGCTAGCCGTCGGCCGGGCCGTCCAGCCACGCCCTGAACGGGGCTCAGGGGCCGATGGAGGCGCAGGGCCGGGCCCGCAGGTCGGCCACGTACTCGGCGGGCGCCCCCGCCGCCTCCGCCGCGTCGGCCATGATGCCCAGGTAACGGGCCGAGGGGAGTCCGCCCTCGTAGCCGTTGATCACGTACAGCCAGGCCAGCATCTCGCCGTCCACCGTCGTGACCCGGACCTTGGACTTGCGGTAGTAGCCCAGCGTGGCCCCGTCCCAGCTGTCTAGCTTGGCCTCGTCGGCCTCAGAAAGCTCGTAAAGCACCACGAAAACCCGCGAGTCGGCGTCCTCGACCACGGTGCCCAGGGCGCCTTCCCAGTTCATGTCCTCGCCGCCGAACGTCAGCCGCCAGCCCTCGAGCCAGCCGGAAGCACGCTGCGGCGAGTGCGGGCAGCGTTCCGCCATCTGCGCCGGGTTCATGTTGCTCCCGTAAGCCGCATACATCGCCACGGTAGCCAAGGGTAGGCCGCATGCAGACCGCGTGCAGGCCGGTCGCGCACGCCCGCCGGCCCGGCGGGGCAGGCGTTGCGTGATCGTGACCAGAGCGCCCGGACGGGCCGCGCGCCAGGGCCCGGTCGGGGATGCGACACAATGGGGCACCGTGAGCCAGCCGCAGGCGAGGATCGCGATCATCGGCGGCGGGCCAGGAGGCTACGAGGCCGCCCTGGTCGCCGCGCAGCTTGGTGCCGCCGTCACGGTTATCGAGCGGGACGGCCTGGGCGGGGCGTGCGTGCTGACCGACTGCGTGCCCTCCAAGACCCTGATCGCCACCTCCGGCATGATGACCGCCCTGGAGGGCTCGCCGGGCCTGGGCATCCAGGCCGGCGCGATCGCCTCGGTGGACGCGCGCCGGCTCTACGCCCGGGTCCGGGACCTGGCCCAGGCCCAGTCCGACGACGTGACCAAGCGGCTGTGCGCCGAGGGCGTCGAGGTTATCGCCGGCACCGCCCGGCTGGCCGGCCGCCGGGTCGTCGCGGTCGGGGACCGCGAGATCCAGGCCGACGCCGTGCTGATCGCCACCGGCGCCCAGCCCCGGGTGCTGCCCGGCGCCGTGCCCGACGGCGACCGGATGCTGACCTGGCGCCAGCTCTACGACCTCCCCGAGCTGCCGCCGAACCTGATCGTGGTCGGCTCCGGCGTGACCGGGGCCGAGTTCGCCGGCGCCTACCAGGCCCTCGGCTCCCAGGTCACGCTGGTGTCCTCGCGTGAGCGCGTGCTGCCGCACGAGGACGCCGACGCCGCCATGGTCGTCGAGGAGGTGTTCCGGCGCCGCGGCATGACCGTGCTGGGCCGCTCCCGCGCCGCCGAGGTCCGGCGGACCGGGGATGGCGTGGCCGTCATCCTGGCCGATGGCCGGACCGTGCGCGGCTCGCACTGCCTGCTCACCGTCGGCATGGTGCCCAGCACCACCGACCTGGGCCTGGAGGAGCACGGCGTCACCGTGGACAAGAACGGGTTCATCCCCGTGGACCGGGTCTCCCGGACCTCGGTGCCCGGCGTCTATGCCGCCGGGGACTGCACCGGGGTGCTGATGCTGGCCTCGGTGGCGGCCATGCAGGGCCGGATCGCCATGTGGCACGCGCTGGGGGAGGCCGTCCAGCCGCTGCGGCTCAGCCACGTGGCCGCCACGATCTTCACCGAGCCCGAGATCGCCACCGTGGGCGTCACCGAGCAGGCCGTGGAGAGCGGCGAGGCCGAGGCCATCGTGGTCAAGCTCCCGCTGGCCACCAACGCGCGGGCCAAGATGCAGGGCTTCCGGGATGGCTTCGTGAAGCTGTTCGCCCGGCGCAGCGGCGGCACCGTCCTGGGCGGCGTCGTCGTGGCCCCCCGGGCCAGCGAGCTGATCCTGGCCGTCTCGCTGGCCGTCGAGCAGATGCTGACCGTCGACCAGATGGCCCACACCTTCGCCGTCTACCCCTCGCTATCGGGCAGCATCACCGAAGCCGCCCGCCGCCTCATGCGCCCGACCAGCGCGGATTGACCCGGGGGTATCCCCCGGACCCTGCGTCAACTCAGTGGGTGGGGTGGCCCAAGTCGGGGTCGTTAGGGACGTCTAGGCCGTGCTGGCGAAGCCTTGAGGCGCGGATGTCATCGGCGTAGGCGGCCACCGTGAAGATGCTGCCCGACAGGATCAGCGCGATCGTCGCCAGGATCAGCCACAGGGGGGCCGGCAGCAGCACGGCGGCCGGCACGGCCAGGAACACGCAGACCGGGATGATCACCGCCAGGTGGCGCAGCACGGTCCGGCCCCGCCAGCCCGCGTCGGTGAGCTCGTGCCGGACCCAGTCGCGGTTCTTGGCCGGCAGCCGGAAGCCGACCGCGAACAGCAGCCATCCGGCGACGCTAGGGTCGCCAGGCAGCCTGGCCATCATCACTCCGTGCGGTCGCTGATCCGGTTAATCGCCTAGTCGCCGAGCTCGCAGATGACCGCGCCCGCCGAGACCGTCTGGCCGACCTCGACGGCCAGCCCGCTGACCGTCCCGGCCTTGTGCGCGGTGAGCGGCTGCTCCATCTTCATCGCCTCCAGCACCACGATTGTGTCACCTGCCGACACCTGCTGGCCGTCGGCCGCCACGATCTTGACGATCGTGCCCTGCATCGGGCTGACCAGGGCGTTCCCGCTGGCCTGGCCGCCCGCAGGCCCGCTGCGCCGGGACTCGCGCCGCGGCCGCCCGGCCGCGGGCCCCCCAGCCGGGGCCGGGCCCGCCGGCCGGTGCAGGTCGGCCGGGATCGTCACCGCCAGCCGCTTACCGCCCACCTCGACCGTGATCGTCTCTCGCGCCGCAGCTTCACCCTCATCCGTAACAACGGCTACGTACGGCGGGATCTCGTTCCGGAACTCCGTCTCGATCCAGCGCGTATGCACCCCGAACACCGGGCCCGCGAACGCCGGATCCTCGACCACCGCGCGGTGGAACGGCAGCACCGTGGGCATGCCCTCGACCTGAAACTCGGCCAGCGCCCGGCGGGCCCGCTCCAGCGCCTCGGTCCTGGTCGCCCCGGTCACGATCAGCTTGGCCATCAGCGAGTCGAACGCCTGCGGCACCGTCATCCCGGCCGCGTAGCCCGCGTCCAGCCGGACCCCGGGCCCGGACGGCGGCCGCCAGGCCGTGATCGTGCCCGGCGCGGGCAGGAAGTTGCGCCCCGCGTCCTCGGCGTTGATCCGGAACTCGATCGAGTGCCCGCGCAGCTCCGGGTCGGTGAAGTCCAGGGCCTCCCCGTCGGCGATGCGGAACATCTGGCGGACCAGGTCGACCCCGCTGACCTCCTCGGTCACCGGGTGCTCCACCTGGAGCCGGGTGTTCACCTCCAGGAACGACACCGTGCCGTCCTGGCCGATGAGGAACTCGCAGGTGCCCGCGCCGACGTAGCCCGCCGCGCGCAGGATCGCCGCCGAGGACTCGCGCAGCAGCTTGTCCTGCTCGGCGGTCAGGAACGGCGCCGGCGCCTCCTCGACCAGCTTCTGGTGCCGCCGCTGCAGCGAGCAGTCCCTGGTGGACACGATCACCACGTTGCCGTGGGTGTCGGCCAGGCACTGCGTCTCCACGTGCCGGGGCCGGTCCAGGTAACGCTCCACGAAGCACTCGCCGCGCCCGAACGCGGCCACCGCCTCGCGGACCGCCGACTCGAACTGGGCGGTGATCTCGTCAGCGGTCCGGGCCACCCGCAGGCCCCGGCCGCCGCCGCCGAACGCCGCCTTGATCGCGATCGGCAGCCCGTACTCGGCCGCGAACGCCGCCGCCTCCTCGGCGCTGGCCACCGGCCCGTCCGTGCCCGGCGCCAGCGGCGCGCCCACCGACTTGGCGATGTGCCGGGCGCTCACCTTGTCGCCCAGCGCGTCGATGGCCTCCGGCGGGCGGCCCGATCCAGGTCAGCCCGGCCGCGATGACCTCGCGGGCGAACTCCGCGTTCTCGGCCAGGAACCCGTAGCCCGGGTGCACCGCGTCCGCCCCCGAGTCGGCGGCCGCCTTGAGGATCTTGCGGATGTCGAGGTAGCTCTCGGCCGCGGTCTGGCCGCCCAGCGCGAACGCCTCGTCCGCCATCTGCGCGTGCAGCGCGTCCAGGTCCTGCTCACCGTAGACGGCAACGCTGGCCAGCCCGGCATCACGGCACGCTCGGATGATCCGGACGGCGATCTCGCCGCGGTTGGCGATGAGCACCTTGCGCACGGCCACGACTCCTCTCAGCTGGCCGAGGGGACGGCCAGTCGGCCCCGGCAGGCTCGGGCACCGCCCGGCCGGCGACCAGGGCATGGCCAGGAGTTTAGTGAGCCGCCCGGGAACCGTGCCTCCTGGCCATCCGGACCGTCCCCGGCCGGGCATAACATCACCAGGTGCCCGAACTGCTGCTGCTGTCCAACTCCACCAGCCCGGGCATGGGTTTCCTGGAGCACGCCCGCGGCCAGATCTCCCGGCTGATCCCGCCCGGCCGGCGATGTTGTTCGTGCCCTACGCCTCAGCCGATCACGATGGCTACACCGAGATCATGGCTGGCCGCGCTGGCGCCCGCTGTCGGTCCAGGTCACCGGCGCCCACCGGGCCGGGGCGCCCGCCAGCGCCCTGGCCGGCGCCGATGCCGTGTTCGTCGGCGGGGGCAACTCCTTCCGGCTGCTGCGCGCCCTCCAGGACACCGGCCTGGGCGCGGCGATCGCCGAGCCGGGTCCGGGCCGGGCTGCCCTACCTCGGCTCCAGCGCCGGGACCAACATGGCCTGTCCCACCCTGCGCACCACCAACGACATGCCCATCATCCAGCCCGCGTCGTTCGCCGCGCTCGGCCTGATCCCGTTCCAGATCAACCCGCACTACCTGTCGACCCCGACCCGGCCAGCACCCACCAGGGCGAGACCCGCGCCAGCAGCGGATCGAGGAGTTCCTCGAGGACAACGACGTCCCCGTGCTCGGCCTGCGCGAGGGCTCGTGGCTGCGGGTCAGCGGCGGCCTGGCCCGCACCGGCGGCACCACCGGGGCCCGGCTGTTCACCCGCGCCGCCGAGCCCCGCGAGCTCGCCGCCCGGCTCGGACGTCAGCGACCTGCTCGCCACCCGCCCCCGCTTCGACGTCGGCCCGGCCTGAGCCCGTCCCGCCATATTCAGCCCCAGGGTCGGCCCAGCTGCTTTCGCCCGCAGCGGATTCTGTCAGGTCTTCTTGACAACGCCTCTGATGTCAGGAGATCCTCACCACCATGAACGCAGAGAACACTCCGGCCGTGCTGGCCGGGCAAGTCACCAGCTCCGACCCGGCGGTCGGGCTGCGGGCCGTGGTCTCGCTCCGGCGCCTGCTGGAGGAACTGGAGCGGCTGCACGTGGACAACGCCCGCGACCGGGGCTGGTCGTGGCAGGACATCGCGAACGCGCTGAAGGTCAGCCGCCAGACCGTGCACGAGAAGCACGCGTCCCGGCGCAAGACGACGGGCAAGGAGAACTGAGGTGTTCGAGAAATTCACCAACCTGGCCAAGCGCTCGATCACGCTGTCCCAGGACGAGGCCATCGCGCTGGGCCATGACTTCATCGGGACCGAGCACATGCTGCTCGGGCTGGTCCGGGTGCCCGAGAGCACCGCGGGCCAGATCCTCGGCGAGCACGGCGTCACCGCCGACCAGGCGCGTGCGCAGACCCTGCGGCTGCTGGAGGCGGCGGGCGTGAGCGCCAACGGCGGCCGCGAGGCCACCGAGGCCCTGGCCGTCATCGGCATCGACGTCGAGGAGATCCGGCGGCGCGCCGACGACACGTTCGGCCCCGGCCGGTTCAAGTTCCCGCGGCCCGGCTACACCAGGCGGGCCAAGACCGTGCTGGAGCTCACCCTGCGGGAGTCAATCGGAACTGGGCCACGACTACATCGGCACCGAGCACCTGCTGCTCGGGATGCTGGCCGAGGGCGAGGGCGTCGGGGTGCAGGTCCTGGGCGGCCTGGGCGTGGACCCGGCGGCGCTGCGCACCACGGTCCTGGACCGCGTCCGAGCCCCCGCCTCCTGAGCAACGGGCGGCCGGGCGGGTCAGCGAGGCAGGGCGCTGGCCCGCCAGGCGCCGGGGCCGGGCGTGACCGGGGCCCGCAGGAAGCGGGACCGGGCCGACCACTGCGACGGGGCGGGCCGGGCTTCCGGGGCCGGCTGGCTGAGCAGGGCGGTCAGCACCACCATGACGGCCGCCGTCTCCTCGGGCGTGGGCTGGCCGGAGACGATCGTCAGCACTGGCCGCGGGTCGGGCCCGTCCGCGCGGCGGGGCCGTCGGTCACCTGGCTATCCCTTCGACTTGCCGACGCCGATGCCGAACTCGCGGTGGACCCGGGCCCAGAACGCGTCGCGCAGCCACTCCCGCGCCTCCTGGTAGGCGCGCAGCGAGAGCCCGAGGTCCTTCTCGGCCTCGACCAGCAGCTCCTTGTCGATGACCGGCGGCAGGATCGGGCCGGGCAGCAGGTCGCGGATGTTGTCCTCGCCGCGGGTCAGTATCCACTTCTGGGCCACGTGCTCGCCGGCCTCCTCGACCCGCTCCCGGTCCGGGCCGAGCCGGCCGCCGGGCAGGTGGCTGAGGGCCGCCGGGGTGCGGCAGCGGGACGGGCTTGGCCGGGCTGCTTGGGGAAGTGCCGCTCGCCGAAGACCTGGGCCGGCGACGGGGCGCTGGGGCTGCCGGGCACCGGCACCGGCTGGCCGGGGGCCCGGACCGGCCCGACCGCGGCGCTGGACGGCTCGGGCGCGACATGCCGGGTGAAGAACGGCTCCATGAACGAGCCGCTCCAGCACCTCCACGGTGTCGGACTCCCAGACCAGCCGCTCGGCCTGGTTGGTACCGTACGGCGGCTCGACGCCCCACAGGTGCACCCGGACGCCGAAGGCCTGGGCCGCCTCGACGGCCGGGACCATGTCCTCGTCCCCGGCCACCAGGATCGCGTCGGTGATGGCCCGGTGCCGGGCCAGCGCCTCCATGTCGGCCCGGATCTGCGCGTCCACGCCCTTCTGCTGGCCGCGGGCGTTCAGGTTGCCCAGGCGCAGCTTGACCCACGGCATCTGGGCGATGACCCGCTGGTCGATGGTCGGGCACCCGGTCGCGGGCCGCGTCGTACCAGTAGATCCGCAGCAGCTCGCCCCGGACCTGGTCCTCGGCGTGCTTGGTCAGGGCCTGGATGAGCTTGTCCGCGTCGACCTGGTACTCGCGCCGCGAAGCGGCGCTGAACAGCAGTTCTCCGGCGGACGCGTAGATGTACCCGACGTCCACCATGATGGCGTAACGGGACAGCAGCGGTAGCGGCGAACCGGATTCGGTCATAGTAGAGACGACTCTAGTGGCACAAGCGAGAGCCTGGACCACCGTATCGCTAGGTAACTCAACAATTACTTTGAGTTGTTGCTCGTGGCAGGCGGCGTGGTCATGTCCACGCGGGCGGCGGCCGGACGGACGCCGGCGGTCCGCTCGGGCTCGGCCGCGCGGGGCGACGGAACCCGGCGGGCGGAGGTTACGGGCACCGGTCGCAGGAACGCCAGCGCGGCGGCCAGCGAGATGACCGGCACGGCCGGGACCACGTAGCGCAGCGAGAAGTCGGCGGTCATGACCGGCACCAGCAGCACCGCCAGCCCGCGTCAGCCACGGGAACAGCGCGGGGCCGCCCCAGTCGCGGCGCTGCCCGGGGGCCACCCCCAGCGAACCCGGCGGGTGACCCAGCAGAGATCAGCCAGCGCACCAGCCCGGCCAGGCCGAGAGCAGCAGCAGCCCGACCATGGTGCCGCGCAGGTACATGAAGCGCTGGTAGCCGATCATGAACGCCGGATGACGGGCTCGACCGCCCGGGTGATCGGCCAGGTGGCCGCCGGTGTAGTCGCGCTGCACCCGGACGACGGCCACGGCGCGCGCGCCGTGGTCCCAGTCGCGGGTGGCCAGCGCGAACTGGTAGCGCTCGCTCATCAGCTGGTTGGGATGCGGCGGGCGGTTCCAGGTGAAGGTCATGGCGAAGCCGTCGAGCACCGCCCGGGCGTAGCCGAGCGGCTGGGCCAGGATGGCGCGGCGGGCGAAGTCCCCGGCCAGCGGGTTGGTCCGGACGCTGAACTTGCCGGGCATGTTGGCCAGCGGGGTGTGCCGCTGCCAGATCCACAGCGACGCGGCCTGGCGCTGAGCCGACGGGCTTGTCGGGGCACAGCGGGCGCTCGTCGGCGGGCAGCCTGATCACGTGCGCAGTCGGCGAACGTCATGGTGCGCGACCAGAGGAAGACGCCGGAGGCGTTGTTGAACGCGAACCGGCCGTGCTCCTGGTGGTACCAGGCCAGGTACAGGACCAGCGGCACGGCCCCGGCCGCGACGGCGGCGGTGACCGCCCGCCAGCCGGCTCGCCGGACGATCATGACCAGCACCAGCAGGACGAGCAGCGGCAGGCCGACCGGCCAGCAGACGGCCGACGCCCCGAGCGCCGCGGCGGCGGTCGCGCTGGCCCACCGCGGTCGCTGGGCGTCCGGCCACCAGACATAGAGCGTCACGGCCCCGACGACCAGGAACGCGAACAGGATGTCGGGCAGGATCTCCTGCTCCAGCTGGAGCTCGTAGGCGTCGAGCAGGACGGGGAGCGCGCCGAGGGCCGCGCCCCAGCGCGGCAGGCCGCGGCGGGCAGCAGCGCGTAGATCATCACACCCATGGCCAGGCCCATCAGGTGCTGCACGCTGGTCACCACCGCGAAGCTGTGCAGCGGGCGGAGCAGGATGAGCAGGACGGAGTAGCCCGGACACCCGGGAGATGCCCGGCGAGAGGTTCAGCGCCGAGGTCACGTAGGAGATCGAGTCGCCGGCGTACCAGATCGACGGCGGAAAGCCCACCGCGGTCAGGACGCGCAGGGCCAGCCCGGCGGCGAATAAGGTGGCAAATAGCCGATTTCTCGCCAGGAAACGCAGCGCGGCCTGGAGGTAAGAGCACGCTGCAATAATGCCTATAACCCTTCGCCGAACTACAGCACCTGCGCGGCAAAGGCCAATTACAGCGGAATATTCCCGTGCTTTTTGGGCGGAAGGGTCTGCCGCTTGGTCCGCAGCGCGCGCAGCGCCCTGGTCACCTGAGCGCGGGTCTCGGCCGGGCGGATGATCGCGTCGACGTAGCCGCGCTCGGCCGCGATGTACGGATTGAACAGCGTGTCCTCGTACTCGGCCGCCTTCTGGGCCCGCACGGCCGCGCGCTCCCCCGGATCCTCGATGGCGGCCAGGTCCCGGCGGTACAGGATGTCCACCGCGCCGTCCGCGCCCATCACCGCGATCTGGGCGGTGGGCCAGGCCAGGTTGATGTCGCCGCCGAGGTGCTTGGAGCCCATCACGTCGTAGGCGCCGCCGTAGGCCTTGCGGGTGATGATCGTGATCTTCGGCACGGTGGCCTCGGCGTAGGCATAAATCAGCTTGGCGCCCCGGCGGATAATTCCGCCCCATTCCTGCCCGGTGCCCGGCAGGAATCCCGGCACATCAACAAAGGTAACCACCGGAACGCTGAATGCGTCGCAGGTGCGGACGAACCGGGCCGCCTTCTCCGAGGCGTCAATGTCCAGGGTGCCCGCCGAGTGCATGGGCTGATTGGCCACCACGCCGACCGGCGAGCCGTCGACGCGGCCGAACCCGACCACGATGTTCGGCGCGAACTCGGCGTGGATCTCCAGGAACTCGCCGTCGTCCAGCACGTGCTCGATGACCGTGTGCATCTCGTAGGGCTGCCGCGGCGAGTCCGGGATCAGCGTGTCCAGCTCGCCGTCGTAATCGGTGACGGCCAGCGCCGCGGCCGGGTCCGCGGGCGGCGACGGACGGCGGCTCCTCGAGGTTGTTGGACGGCAGGTAGGACAGCAGCTCGCGGGCGAAGGCCAGGCAGTCCTGCTCGTCGGTGGCCTGATAGTGGGCCACGCCCGACTTGGTGTTGTGCGCGTGCGCGCCGCCGAGCTCCTCCTGGGTCACCGACTCCCCGGTTACCGTCTTGATCACGTCGGGCCCGGTGATGAACATGTACGAGGTCTGGTCGACCATCAGCGTGAAGTCGGTGATGGCCGGGGAGTACACCGCGCCGCCCGGCGCACGGCCCCATGATCAGCGAGATCTGCGGGACCACGCCGGAGGAGATGACGTTGCGGTAGAAGATCTCGGCGAACAGGCCCAGGGCGACCACGCCCTCCTGGATGCGCGCGCCGCCGCCGTCGTTGATGCCGATGATCGGGCAGCCGGTCTTGAGCGCGTGGTCCATGACCTTGACGATCTTCTCGCCGTAGACCTCGCCCAGCGAGCCGCCGTACACGGTGAAGTCCTGGCTGAACACGCAGACCGGGCGGCCGTCGATGGTGCCGTAGCCGGTGACCACGCCGTCGCCGTAGGGGCGGTTCCTGGCCATGCCGAAGTCGGTCGACCGGTGCCGGGCCAGCTCGTCCAGCTCGGTGAACGAGCCGGGGTCGAGCAGGGCGTCGATGCGCTCACGGGCGGTCATCTTGCCCTTGGCGTGCTGCCGCTCGACCTGCCGCTCGGTCCCGGCGTGCACGGCCTCGTTGCGGCGTCGGTCCAGGTCGGCCAGCTTGCCCGCGGTGGTGTGCGGATCGGCAGCCGCCCCGTCGCTGAGCGGCTCAGGAGCATCGGTGGCCATGCCGCACAGGCTAGGACACTCCGCCCCGCCCGTCCCACCCACCTCCCCGGCGCCGGGCACTTTCATGATCGTGGTGGATTTGGGCCGCCCGTGGCCCAGATCCACCGCGATCATGGACCAGCCGGATTGGTCGGCAGCGGGCTGTGTGGCTGATGTGGCTGATGTGGCCGGAGTTGCCTGAGTGGCCGCCGTGGCGCGGGCTGAGTGGGCGCGGGCTCAGTCGGAGTGGGGACTGAGTCGGAGCGGGCTGAGTGGGCGCGGGCTGAGTGGGCGCGGTCGGGCGGGAGTGGCGGGCCTGGCGGGGGCGGAGGTCGGCGAAGGCCAGCCCGGCGGCCAGGCAGGCCAGCGGGATGGCCACGATCACGTAGCGGTACAGGGACTGGGTCAGCAGGGCCGGGCTGACCACGCTGACCGCGGCCAGGGCCCAGGGCAGGGCGGCCATGCCGCCCCAGCGGCGCCAGGCGCGGACCACGCCGGCCAGGCCGCCCAGCAGCACGAGCAGGAACAGCAGGCCAGGGAAGATCACCGGCTGCTGGTAGAGGAACACGAAGAACGCGTACGGGTCGACCGCGTGGCTGTTGCCCGCGGTGCCGGCGTAGGCCCGGATGTCGTCGCGGTAGTACCAGGGCAGCACGGGGATGCGCGGCCGCGCGGTGAAGGTCATGTCGGCGCCGCCCTGGGGGCGGTCGGTGGCCACGAAGGTCAGCAACACATCGCGGCCGACCACCCGCAGGTAGTCCAGCGGCTGGGCGGTGATGGCGTCGATGGCGAACCGCTCGCCGAGCTTGTTGTTGGCCGGATTGATGCCGGGGTGGGCGTCGATCCGCCACCAGGCGTCGCTGGCCCACAGGTAGTCGGCCGGGGTGGGCTCGCTGAGCAGCCGGGAGATGGACCAGGCGCGGGCGGCGGGACGCGGACGGACTTCTCCCGGTTCGGGCACAGCGGGCGCAGGTCGGGCGGCGGCTTGATGACGGCGCAGTTGGCGAAGCTGGTGGTGCGCGACCACAGGAACAGGCCGTCGCTGGTGGTCAGGTTATAGGCCCCGTACTGGGCGTGGAAGGCCAGCACGTAGCCGGCCACCGGGAGCACGAACGCCACGGCGGCCGCGCCCAGGGCCCGCCAGCCCACCCGCCGGATCAGCATGAAGGCGGCCACGATCACGACCAGCGGGATGCCGTTGCCGCGCAGGATGCTGGCGTAGGCCATCAGCAGGCCGGCCGCGGCGCACTGCCAGGGGCGGGGCGTTCGCCGGGTCAGCAGCAGCGCGACCGTGATCAGGATGGCCAGGCAGAACACGGTGTCGGGCAGGATGTAGGACTCGAGCGCGATCTCGCGCGCATCGAACAGGGTGGGCAGGGCGGCCAGCGACGCGCCCCAGCCGGGCAGGCCCCAGTAGCGCAGCAGGGCGTAGACGATGACCGCGATGGCGATGCCCATGAGGTGCTGGAGTGTCGTCACCAGCAGCAGCGGGTGCGGCAGGTGCTTGAAGAAGAACAGGAAGAACGAGTAGCCCGAGGGCCGGATGGTCGCCGAGCCGTGCCGGTGACCGCGCCCTGCATGTAGAGGAACGAGTCGGCGGTCAGCAGGGCGGGGCGGAAGGCCAGCGCGGCCAGGATCCGCGGCACCAGCGCGAGCAGCACCAGGATGGTGAACAGCCGGTGCTCGCGCCACAGCGCCGCGGGCCGCAGCCGGGCCAGCGTGCCGGCGGCCGCGCCCCAGCGGGCAGCCGCGGGGCCTGGGCCGGGCGCTGCTGTCTGGTACTCAGATCAGCCACTGGGTTTTCCTCGACTCTGCTGGGCGAGCCCCCGATGGGCGCGCCGCGTCCATCCGTGGTCGCGGCCCGCCCGGGCCCTGCTCGGTCTCCCGCGGCACCTCGCGCCGCGCAGGCTATCCTCGGCCCTTGACAATATCGGCTGGACGACGGCGAACACAGACGGTGTCTGAAGTGTCACCAATTGAGTTGGGTGCGCCGGAGCAGGGCGCACTGCACCTAGATGAACTGCGCGGTGATGAGCTGCGGCGGGCCGTGCTGACCCCGGGCGGCCTGTGGTCGCGGCTGGACGTGCTGGCGGAGACCGGGTCCACCAACGACGACCTGCTCGCCGCGGCTCGGGCGGGCGCCGCCGAGGGCGCCGTGCTGGCCGCCGAGCACCAGACCCGCGGCCGCGGCCGCCAGGGCCGCCGTGGGTCTCCCGCGCCAGCTCGGCGCTCGACCTTCTCCGTGCTGCTGCGCCCGGCGGCGGTGCCGCCCGCGGGCCGGGGCTGGCTGCCGCTGCTCGCCGGGGTGGCCGTGGCCCGGGCGCTGCGCCAGCCGGCGGCGCGTCGGACGCGGCGCTCAAGTGGCCCAACGACGTGCTGGCCGACGGGGCGAAGCTGGCCGGGATCCTGGCCGAGCAGGCCGGCGACGCCATCGTCGTCGGCATCGGCATCAACGTCGGCGCGACCAGGGACGAGCTGCCGCCGCCCGGCCCCGGCGCGCTGCCGGCCACCTCGCTGGCGCTGCTCGGCCAGTCGGCCCGACCGTCTGGTGCGCGAGGCACTGCTGATCGGGATCCTGGCCGAGCTGGAGGACTGGTACCGGCGCTGGACTCGGCCCAGCCCCGGTGACACCGAGGGCAGCGGCCTGCGCGCGGAGTACCTGCGCCTGTCGCGCCACCATCGGCCGGGAGGTCCGGGTGGAGCTGCCGGGCGGGATGGCGCTGACCGGGGTGGCGTCCGGGATCGACCCGGTCGGCCGCCTGATCGTGGACACCGCCGCCGGACCCGCCGCGGTCAGCGCGGGCGACGTCATCCACGTCCGCACCCCGGCTGAGGCCGGCGCGGCCCGGCCCCGACGCTAATCCCGACGCGGCGCGGCGCGCCGAGTTAGCGCCGCGATTGCGCGTTACGTGCCACCATGAGGCCTATGGCTGCAGAGAAGGGCTCGACCGAGGGGGAGCACCTCGTGCTCCGGGTGCACCCGCACTGGAAGACGGTGCTGCGGCCGATCCTGGTCCTCGCGCTGATCATCGCGGCCGCCCTGGTCCTGCTGATCATGCTGCCGTCGTCGGTGGCCAAGCCGCCGGTCCGGCTGGGCATCGGCGCGGCCGCGGTGGTGGCCGCCATCGCCTGGTGCGCTGGTCCCGCTGCTGCGCTGGCGGACCACGACGCTACGAGCTGACCAACCGGCGGCTGCGGCTGCGCTCGGGCATCCTGTCCCGCACCGGGCCGGGACTTCCCGCTGGCCCGGATCAGCGACGTGTCGTTCTCGCACGGGGCTGCTGGACCGGATCCTGGGCAGCGGCCAGCTGGTCGTGGAGTCGGCCGGCGAGCACGGCCAGCTCGTGCTGACCGAGATCCCGCACGTGCAGGAGGTCCAGGCCCAGCTGTTCCAGCTCGTCGAGGACGAGCAGGCTCGCGCCCGGAGCATTAGCCTGCTTGGTGTGACAACAGGCAGTGCGCAGGCCGAGGGTGTCTCGCTGCGCGTGCATCCCGTGCAGACCGCGCAGGCGGCCGGCGGCCGGCCGCCGCGGCGGGCGTCATCGCCGAGATCGTGCTGGACCGGCCGGCCGCGCTGAACGCGCTCAGCACCGCGATGCTGCGCCGGCCTGGCCCAGGCGTGCGACCAGGTGGCCGCGGACGGCGAGGTCCGCGCCGTGCTGCTGACCGCGGCCGGCGAGCGGGCCTTCTGCGTGGGCGCCGACCTCAAGGAACGCGCAGCCATGACCGACGAGCAGATCCTGGCCCAGCGGCCGGTGTTCCGGGCCGCGTTCGGGGCGCTGCTCGGCCTGCCGCAGCCGGTCATCGCCGCCGTGCACGGCTACGCCCTGGGCGGCGGCTGCGAGCTGGCCCTGTCCTGCGACATCATCGTGGCCGACGAGACCGCCGTGTTCGGCCTGCCCGAGACCAGCGTCGGGCTGGTCCCCGGCTGCGGCGGCACCCAGCTCGCAGCGCGCCGGCTCGGCCCGGGCCGGGCCGCCGACCTGGTGCTCACCGGGCGCAAGCTGGACGCGGCCGAGGCCGAGCGGATCGGGCTGGCCGACCGGCGGGTGCCCGCGGGCGGGGCGGTCGAGTGCGCCATGGGCCTGGCCCGGCAGATCGCGGCCAACTCCCCGGTCGCGGTCCGCGCGGCCAAGCAGGCCATCCGGCTCGGCGGCGGGCTGGGCCTGGGCGCCGCGCTGGAGGTCGAGGACGCCGCCTGGCGGACGGCCGCGCTGTCCGCCGACCGCCGCGAGGGCATCGCCGCGTTCGCGGCCCGGCGATCGCCCGTCTGGCCGCCAGTACCGCCATCTTTCTCGGAACGAGGGTCCCTGTGACTGACCTGCCCAGCAGCATCTCGATCCGGGAGGTCGGGCCCCGGGACGGGCTGCAGAACGAGGACCCGGTGCCGACCGCGGCCAAGATCGAGCTGATCGACCGCCTGTCGGCCACCGGCGTGCGGCGGATCGAGGCGGTGTCCTTCGTCCGGCCCACCGCGATCCCGCAGATGGCCGACGCCAATGAGGTCTGGTCGGGCATCGCCAGGGCGCCGTCGGTGCGGTACTCCGCGCTGGTGCCCAACCTGCGCGGCGCGCAGCGTGCGCTGGACGCGGGCCTGGCCGAGACTGGAGGCGGTGGTCTCGGCGTCCGACACCCACAACCGCAAGAACGTGAACCGGAGCACCGAGGAGTCGCTGGACGAGATCGCGCAGATCATCGACCAGGCCCACCAGCGCGGGGTGAGCTGCCAGGTCATCGTGTCCACGGCCTGGGGCTGCCCGTACGAGGGCGACGTCCCGGTGGACCGGGTGGTCCGGGTGGCCGGCCGGGCGGTGGCCGACGGCGCGGACTCGGTCTCGTTCGGGGACACCACGGGCATGGCCACGCCCGGCCGGGTGCGCGCGCTGGTCGGGCGAGTTCCGGTCGGCCTACCCCGGCGTCCCGCTCAACCTGCACTTCCACAACACCAGGGGCGCCGGGCTGGCCAACGTGCTGACCGCGCTGGAGCTGGGCGTGGCCGACTTCGACGCCTCCGTGGGCGGCCTGGGCGGCTGCCCGTACGCGCCGGGCGCGACCGGCAACATCGCCACCGAGGAGCTGATCCACATGGTGGAGGACATGGGCGTGGCCACCGGGATCGATCTGGAGGCGATGATCGACGCCGCGGCCGACGCGGAGCAGGTCATCGGCCGTCAGCTGCCGTCGCAGGTGCTCCGCGCCGGGCCCAGGACCCGGACCATCCCGGCCTGACCGGCCCCGCCCGGCGACGTGGGGCGGAGCTGTGGCTGACCGGGCTGGCGGCGGGCGGGTCCGGCTGGGCGACCGACCCTTGTTACGGGAAATTTCTGTTATCCGCAGGCCGGTAGGGCTGTCTCCGGTGCAGGGGACCCACGCGGCCCGCGCCAAGCGGGCCTCCGCCAGCCAGAGGAGGCAGTGAGCGAATGCCCGGAATCTCCAGGACCAGGCGCGCCCGGCTGGGCGCCGTGATCGGGGCGGTGCTGTCGGTCGGCGCGCTGCTGGCCGGGTGCGGCGCGGCCGGGCCGGTCGCCATGAAGACGGTGGCCCGGGTGCAGCCCGCCCGGCCGGCCAGCCGGCGCGACGACGTCAGCGGGGCGACTCCAGCGGGGCGGCGTCCAGCGGGGCCCCGGCAGGCGGGGCCAGCGCGACGGCGAACGGGCCGCGCCGGGTGACCTTCATCAACCGGATGAAGCAGACGATCTGGGTGGCCGCCTCGCCGGATGCCAGCCACCCGATGGCCCGCACCGGGTGGGTGCTGCGGCCCGGTCACCGGGTCACGGTGATCGTGCCCAACCGCTGGAACGGACGGTTCTGGGGCCGGACCGGGTGCGTGTTCCACGGCGGCCGGGGCCACTGCCAGACCGGCGACTGCGCGGGCCGCCTCCAGTGCCAGGGCTGGGGCACGATCCCGGCCACGCTGGCCGAGTACGACCTGGACGCCTGGGACAACCTCGACTTCTACGACGTGAGCATGGTCGACGGCAGCAACCTGCCGATGTACATCTACCCGACGACCGGGCACGCGACCAAGAAGGTCAGCGTGCACGGCTGCGTCACGGCCGGCTGCACCTCATCCGTGCGCTGCCCGAACGTCCTCAAGATCAACTACCGCGGCAAGTACGTCGCCTGCGAGTCGGCCTGCGCCAAGCTCGGCGGCGACCAGTACTGCTGCCGCGGCAAGTGGGCGCCGCGGGCCAAGTGCAACCCGCGCAAGTGGCCGGTGGACTACGCCCGGGTGTTCAAGCGGGCCGAGCCGTACGCCTACTCCTACGTCGATGACGACGCGACGAGCGTGTACGTCTGCTCGGGCCGGTGCGATTACCACATCGTGTTCGGCCTTAGCCCAGGTAAGCGCTGACCGTCAGGTCCCGGGTGCCCGGCGCGCGGCCCCTCCCCCATGCGCGCGCCGGGCACCGCGGTGTTTGAGGCAGGTACGCCGGGAGACCTAGGCGCCAGTCCTCGTCGGTGCAGTCGGATCCAGAGTGCGGTCCGGCCGCGGGGCGGAAACGGAGCGGTGGGTCATGCTCATCTTCAGAGGCCGCTGGCGGCTGCTTTGGCTGATCTACGTCATCATCGGCATTGTGGTCGCGTGGGACCGCGGCTACATCACCGTCCGGCTCCTGCAGTTGCTGCTGTCCGCCCTGCTCGCCATCTGGCTGTGGTGGCTAGTCCTGCTGGGGGTCAGCCTGCACCTGAGTTAGCGGCGGTACGCTCGCGACCGTGAATGATGCAACAAAGGCGGTTCAGCCTGAGGCCGCCGCGGGGCCAGCCGGTCCCGTGGCGGCCCACCCCGAACTGGCCGAGATCCGGGCCCGCATCGAGCGCGGCGGGGCCCAGCGGTACCACGAGGCGGCGGCGGCCAAGGGCAAGCTGTTCGCCAGGGAGCGGGTCGAGCTGCTGGCCGACGCGGGCAGCTTCACCGAGGACGGCGCGTTCGCCAACGTGCTGGCCGACGGCCTGCCGGCCGACGGCGTGATCACCGGGACCGCGACCGTGGACGGCCGGCCGGTGGCGCTGATGGCCAACGACTCCACGGTCAAGGCGGGCTCCTGGGGCGCCCGTACCGTGGAGAAGATCATCCGGATCATCGAGAAGGCCTACGCCGACGGCGTCCCCATGATCTACCTGGTCGACTCGGCCGGCGCCCGGATCACCGACCAGGTGCAGATGTTCCCCGGCCGCCGCGGCGCGGGCAAGATCTTCCACACCCAGGTCCGGGCCTCGGGCTCGATCCCGCAGGTGTGCGCGCTGTTCGGGCCGTCGGCCGCGGGCGGCGCCTACATCCCGGCCTTCTGCGATTTCGTCACCATGGTGGACGGCAACGCCTCGATGTACCTGGGCAGCCCCCGGATGGTCGAGATGGTCGTCAAGGAGCGGACCACCCTGGAGGAGATGGGCGGCGCCCGCATGCACTGCACGGTGTCCGGCGTCGGGCACCACCTGGCCGCCTCCGAGCAGGAGGCGCTGGCCGCGGTGCGCCAGTACCTGTCCTACCTGCCGTCTAACTGGCAGCAGGCCCCGCCCGCGGCGGCGGCGCTGGCTCCGGCGGGGATCGACCTGCGCGCTCTGGTGCCGGCCAGCGAGCGGCAGGCGTTCGACATGCGCCGGTATGTCCGCGGCCTGGTGGACGAGGGGTCGCTGTTCGAGGTGCACGCGCTGTGGGCGCGCGAGCTGGTGGTCGGTTTCGCCCGGCTGGACGGCCAGGCGATCGGGGTGGTGGCCAACAACCCGATGTTCAAGGGCGGCGTGCTGTTCGTGGACTCGGCGGACAAGGCCACCCGGTTCATCCAGATGTGCGACGCCTTCAACGTGCCGCTGGTGTTCCTGGCCGACGTGCCCGGCTTCATGGTCGGCACGGCCGTGGAGCGCCAGGGCATCATCCGGCACGGGGCCAAGATGATCAGCGCGGTGTCCGAGGCCACGGTGCCGAAGATCTCCGTGATCGTCCGCAAGGCCTACGGCGCCGGGCTGTACGCCATGGCCGGCCCGGGCTTCGAGCCGGACGCCACGCTGGCCCTGCCCACGGCGAAGATCGCGGTCATGGGCGCGGAGGCCGCGGTCAACGCCGTCTACTACAACCGGCTGGCCGCGGTGGCCGACGAAACCGAGCGGGACGAGCTGACCCAGCGGCTGCGGGAGGAGTACGAAACGGACATCGACGTGCTCCGGCTGGCCGGGGAACTGGTCATCGACGACGTGGTCGAGCCCGAGGATCTGCGGGCCCAGATCATCCGCCGGCTGCGGGCCGCGGCGGGCAAGGACCGGGCGTTCTCGCGCCGCCGGCACGGCGTTACCCCGGTCTGAGGATTCGGTGAGCTTCCGGTCACCGCGTGTAGCAAGCAGGAAATACTTGCCGTTCGCCTTACGATCGTTGCATGACCAGCGTTCTGCTTGCCGAAGATGACCCCGCGATCTCCGAGCCGCTTGCCCGGGCTCTGCGGCGCGAGGGCTACGAGGTTGGCGTGGCAGCTGACGGACCCGGCACGCTTGAGGCCGCCCGCGCGGGCGGGATCGACCTCATCGTGCTGGACATCGGGCTGCCCCGCATCGACGGGCTGGAGGTCTGCCGGCGCATCCGCTCGGCGGGCCAGTCCGTCCCGGTCCTGATCCTGACCGCCCGCGCCGACGAGGTCGACACCGTGATCGGCCTGGACGCGGGCGCCGACGACTACGTGACCAAGCCGTTCCGGCTGGCCGAGCTGCTGGCCCGGGTCCGCGCGCTGCTGCGCCGCGGCGCCTCGGAGACCAAGGTGGTCCAGGGCGTGCGCATCGACTCCGATGCCCGCCGGGCCTGGCTCGGCGACGACGAGATCGAGCTCACCTCCAAGGAGTTCGACCTGCTGGCGCTGCTGGTGGCCGAGGCGGGGAAGGTGGTGACCCGCGAGCAGATCATGCGCCAGGTCTGGGACAGCAAGTGGTGGGGCTCGACCAAGACCCTCGACATGCACGTGTCCTGGCTGCGCCGCAAGCTGGGCGACGACGCGCACAGCCCGCGTTTCATCACCACGGTGCGCGGCGTCGGGTTCCGCTTCGAGCGTGGCGAGTGACGGCGGGCTAGGGGCTTCGGGCTTGGAGTGCCGATGATGCCCAGCCAGGGGACGTAGGGCAGAGCGATGCAGCGCCGGCTGCTCGTCTCGACCCTCGCCGTCGCCGTGGCGGCGGTCCTGCTGCTGGGCATCCCGCTGGGGTTCGTGCTGGGCCACCAGCAGGCCAACGACGCCAAGGCCGAGCTGATCAGGGAGGCCAACGACCTGGCCAAGAGCCTCCAGGCGCGGGTCTCGACCGGGCTCCCGCCGCCGGTCAGGCAGTTTGCCGCGCAGCTCAGCGACCGGTACGTGATCGTGACCGAGAACAACAGCAAGCCGATCCGGATCGGAGTCCGGCCGCCGAGCCACCAGACGGTCGGCGAGTCGGCCAGCACGTCGGACGTGCGGGTCACGGTGGAGACCAACTCGTCCTACGTGACCAACCGGGTCTACGGGGCCGGGCTGCAGATCGGCGGGCTGGCCCTGCTCGCGGTGACGGTGGCCGTCGTGCTGGCGCTGCTCCAGGCCCGCCGGCTGGCCCGGCCGATGCAGGAGCTGGCCCGGGCCGCCGACCGGCTCGGCTCCGGCGCCGCCCGGCCGCTCGGCCGCCGGTACGGCATCCCGGAGCTGGACCGGGTGGCCGAGGGCCTGGACGGGTCGGCGCAGCGCATCACCGACCTGCTGTCGGCCGAGCGGGACTTCGCTATCGACGCCTCGCACCAGCTGCGGACGCCGCTGACCGCGCTGTCGATGCGGCTGGAGGAGATGATCGCGGCCGCGGACTACCCGGACGTGGTGCGTGAGGAGGGCGCGGCGGCGCTGGCCCAGACCGAGCGGCTGACCGACGTGGTCAGCCAGCTGCTGGGCCAGGCGGGCCGGTCCATCGCGGGCGCCCCGGCGCTGGCCAGCGTGGACGAGATCGTCGCCCAGCAGGTGGTGGAGTGGGAGCCGGCCTTCCGCCGGGTCAACCGGAAGCTGGAGGTCACCGGCGACAAGGGCCTGTACGCCTACGCGACGCCGGGCGGCGCGTCTCAAGTCATCGCGACCCTGCTGGACAACGCGCTGGTGCACGGGGCGGGCGCGGTGACGATCAGGACGTCCAAGACCCGGCGCTCGGTGGTGATCGAGGTCCGGGACGAGGGCACCGGCGTGCCCGCCGGAGCTGGTGCCCGGATCTTCGAGCGCAGCGTCAGCGGCATCGCCGGGCGGGACCGGGCTGGGCCTGGCGCTGGCCCGCACCGTGGCCGCCGCCGACGGCGGCCAGGTGGTGCTGGTCCGGCCGCGGCCGGCCGTGTTCGCGCTGTTCCTGCCGCACGGCACGGCCGACCCGCCGGCCGGGCCGGCGGTGAGCGGCCCAGCCTGAGCGGCCTGGCGATGGACTGGGCACGGTGGGTTGAGCGCGGGACTCGGGGCCGGGCCATGGCGGGTTACCTCGTAGGCTACGGCGGGTGAGCGACAGCAGTGCAGGGGCCGGAGCGGCGCCGGTGGTCGGGATGGTGGGCGGCGGCCAGCTGGCCCGGATGACGGCAGCGGCCGCGGTCGGCCTGGGCATCGACTTCCGCGTCCTGGCCGCCGCCGCCGACGAGAGCGCGGCCCAGGTCACCGCGGGCACCGTGCTCGGCGACTACCGCCAGGCCGACGACCTGCTGGCCTTCGCCCGCGACTGCGACGTAGTCACGTTCGACCACGAGCACGTCCCCGGCCCGCTGATCACGGCCATGGAGCAGGCCGGGACCGCGGTCCGGCCGGGCGGGCACGCGCTGCGCTACGCCCAGGACAAGCTGGCCATGCGCGAGCGGGTCACCGGCCTGGGTATCGGCTGCCCGCGGTTCGCGCCGGTGCGGGACCTGGCCGAGGTGACGGCCTTCGCCGAGCAGGGCGGCTGGCCGGTCGTGCTCAAGGCGATCTCCGGCGGCTACGACGGCCGGGGCGTCTGGGTCTGCGAGACCCCGGAGCAGGCGGCGGCCGTGCTGGCCCACGGCATCGGGCTGATCGCCGAGGAGTACGTCCCGTTCCAGCGCGAGCTGGCCATCCTGGTCGCCCGGGCCCCGAGCCGCCAGGGCGCCGCCTACCCCGTCGTGCAGACTGTGCAGCGGGACGGGATCTGCCACGAGGTGCTGGCCCCGGCCCCCGGCCTGGACGAGGAGACGGCGGTCGAGGCCGAGCGGCTCGGGCTGCGGCTGGCCGCCGAGCTGGACGTGACCGGGCTGCTGGCCGTGGAGCTGTTCGAGACCAACGGACGGGCTGCTGGTCAACGAGGTCGCCATGCGGCCGCACAACAGCGGCCACTGGACCATCGAGGGCACGCTGACCTCGCAGTTCGAGCAGCACCTGCGGGCCGTGCTGAACCTGCCGCTGGGCACCACCACGGCCCTGGCCCCGGCCGCCGTGATGGTCAACGTGCTCGGCGGCGACGACCCCGACCTGCGCTCCCGGCTGACCCACGTGATGGCGGCCGACCCGGGGGTGAAGGTGCACCTGTACGGCAAGGCGGTCCGGCCGGGCCGCAAGGTCGGCCACGTCACGGTGCTCGGCACGACCAGCCGGAGGCCGCGGCCGAGCGGGCCCGGCGGGCGGCCCGCTACCTGGCTTGGGGACGTGGAGCTAGACTAGGCTGGGCATGGCAGCCAGGTCAGCGTGGTCATGGGCAGCGACTCGGACTGGCCGGTCATGGAGGGCGCGGTCACCGCGCTGACCGAGTTCGGCGTGCCGTGGGAGGCCGACGTGGTCTCCGCGCACCGGATGCCCAAGGACATGATCGTCTACGGCGCGTCGGCGGCCGAGCGGGGCATCCAGGTCATCATCGCCGGGGCGGGCGGCGCGGCCCACCTGCCGGGCATGCTGGCCGCCGTCACGCCGCTGCCGGTCATCGGCGTGCCGGTGCCGCTGGCCCACCTGGACGGGCTCGACTCGCTGCTGTCCATCGTGCAGATGCCGGCCGGGATCCCGGTGGCCACCGTCGCGGTCGGCGCCGCCCGCAACGCGGGCCTGCTCGCGGTGCGCATCCTGGCCGCCACGGACCCGAACCTGCGGGCCCGGATGACCGCCTTCCAGGACCAGCTGCGGGCCACTGCCCAGGAGAAGGGCGCCCGCCTGCGGGCCCAGCTCGGCGCCCACCCCGGCGACCCGGCCTGACCGGGCCTGACCGGGCCGCCCTGCGTGATCACGGAAGTCCGTCAGCGATATTCGCTGACGGACTTCCGTGAGCGCGCAGCGGAGTGCAGATCAGGCCCCAGGGTCGGTCCTCGCGGCGGGTCAGCACGATCGTGGCCGCGCCCTCGCCGCGCAGGCCGAGCCGGCGGTGGATCAGCTCCACGTCCCCGGCCAGCCCGCGGCGGCGGATGTCCGCGGCGCCGATGCCGAGCTCGCGCAGCCGGCGGGCGACCTGCTTCTCGTGCCAGGGCATGGACTCCAGGACGCGCAGCGTCCGGGCGAACGGCGTGCTGACCTCCCGGTCGGTGGCCAGGAACGCGATCATCGGGTCGATCTTCCAGGCCCCGATCCGCCGGGCCAGGTCCTCGACCAGGCCGGCCCTGGTCACGCTGGGATTGGGGTCGAGCAGGAACTCGCCGGGCGCGGCCACCGGCACCGGCGGGCCGGGTTCGGCGGTCAGCGTGTGCCCGGCGGCCAGCGCCGGGCCCCGGCCAGCGCCTGGCCCGTAGTCGCGGGCAGGATCGTGGCCCGCCGCGGGGCCGAGGCCAGCGCCGGGGACCAGAGCAGCGCCTCCTTGAGCCCGCGGCCCACGGCCAGGAACTCCACCTCCCAGCCCGCCGGGACCAGCTCCAGCGGCAGCCCCGGCGCGGCCTTGATGCCCACCGCCGGCACCCAGTCCGGCAGGCTCAGGCACCAGTCCAGCGGCGGCTCGCTCACCCCGGCCCGCAGCCGCCGCCCGGCCGCCCGACGGGCCGGGTCGATGAAGACCGCGCCGATCCCGTGCCGGCCCGCCGCGTCCGGGCGGTCGGCCACGAGCTGGCGGACGTCGGCGCAGACCGCCAGCACCCGGCCCGCCGCGCCGGACACCGCCGCGTTGTGCCGGGCGAACTCCAGGCTGGTCAGGTCGCGGTCCAC
This sequence comes from uncultured Actinomycetota bacterium, assembly GCA_963730265.1. Taxonomy (GTDB): domain Bacteria; phylum Actinomycetota; class Actinomycetes; order Streptosporangiales; family Streptosporangiaceae; genus DASUBV01. The sequence goes on along the minus strand of CAVSRG010000006.1, from coordinate 646,750 downwards.
GGCCAGCACCCGCGAGCTCGCGGCCAGCGCGACCAGGTTCCCGCCGATGCCGCAGCACAGGTCGGCCACGGTCCCGGCGGCCCGGAAACGGGCGGCGCTGTGCGCGGCCGCCTGCTCGGACGACGCCTGTTCCAGGCCGTCCCTGGTGAACAGCATCTCCTCCGCCCGGCGGAACTTGGCCCTGGCGCTCATCCGCAGCGCCTGCTCGGTCAGCGCCGCCGCCACCAGGTCGGGCGGGTAGCGGCCGCGCAGCCGCTCGGCCAGCCGCAGCGCCTGCTCGGCCGTCACGTCCTCGCCGCTCAGCCGGTCCAGCAGCTCCTGCCCGGCGGGGGAGAGCAGCACGGCCAGCGAAGTCACGGCTGAAGGCTACGCGGCGGACGGCGCGGGCCTGCCCAGAAAGCGGCCGCCGGCGCTTGGGGCTGGCCCCCGCGGCTCCTACCATCAGGTCATGAGCTCTGACTTCCCGGCCTTTGCCCTGTCGCCCGAGCACGAGGCGCTCCGCGAGTCCGTGCGCCAGCTGGCCGACGACAAGATCGCCCCCTACGCGGCGAAGGTCGATCAGTCGGCCCAGTTCCCGGTCGAGGCCCACGACGCGCTGGTCAAGTCCGACCTGCACGCCGTGCACATCCCCGAGGAGTACGGCGGGGCCGGCGCCGACGCCCTGGCCACCGCGATCGTGATCGAGGAGGTCGCACGGGCCTGCGCGTCCTCCTCGCTGATCCCGGCGGTGAACAAGCTCGGCACCATGCCGCTGCATGCTGTCCGCATCGGACGACCTCAAGCGCCGCTACCTGCCCCGGGTGGCCAGCGGCGAGGGCATGTTCTCCTATGCCCTGTCCGAGCCCGACGCCGGGTCCGACGCCGCCGCCATGAAGACCCGCGCGGCCCGCGACGGCGACACTTTCGTGCTCAACGGGACCAAGCGCTGGATCACCAACGCCGGGGTCTCGAAGTTCTACACCGTGATGGCCGTCACCGACCCGGCCGCCGGTGCCGGGGGCATCTCCGCGTTCGTTGTCGAGGACGGCGACGAGGGCCTCTCGTTCGGGGCCCCCGAGCACAAGCTCGGCATCAAGGGCTCGCCCACTCGCGAGCTGTACTTCGACAACTGCGTGATCCCGGCCGACCGGATGATCGGCGACGAGGGCACCGGCTTCCGGACCGCGCTGGCCACCCTGGATCACACCCGGATCACCATCGCCGCCCAGGCCCTGGGCATCGCGCAGGGCGCGCTCGACTACGCCATCGGCTACGTCAAGGAGCGGCGCCAGTTCGGCAAGGCCATCGCCGAGTTCCAGGGCGTGCAGTTCATGCTGGCCGACATGGCCATGAAGGTCGAGGCGGCCCGGCAGCTCACCTACGCCGCGGCGGCCCGGTCGGAGCGGGCCATGGCGGGCGAGGCCGTCCCGGACCTGACGTTCATGTCCTCGGCCTGCAAGTGCTTCGCCTCGGACGTGGCCATGGACGTCACCACCGACGCGGTGCAGCTGCTGGGCGGCTACGGCTACGTCAGCGACTACCCGGTCGAGCGCATGATGCGCGACGCCAAGATCACCCAGATCTACGAGGGCACCAACCAGATCCAGCGCGTGGTCATGGCCCGCCAGCTGCTGAAGTAGGGCTAGCCGCTGGTGGTGGCAGGCATCAGACCGGGTCCGCCTCGGTCTCGCCGGCCGTCGCCGGGCGGCGCGACCCGGCCGCGAGGAACGCGGTTCCGAAGAACAACTCGGTCCAGGAGACATCGGCCAGTTCTTCCTGCATGGCTCCGTGGATCTCCGCCCACGGACGGCGCATGATCCACTCATCTATGGCGGCGAACGGCCGCACGCTCGCGGTTCCGAGCTGCGTGAGCCACCTGGGCGTGCGGTCGGGAACTTTCAGATCCAGCACGGCCCAGCGTCCGCCCGCGGACAGGGCCGCGGCGCCGTGGGCGATGACCGCCGCGCAGTCGGGCACCTGCGACAGCGCGTACGTGGACAGGATCGCGTCGACCTGAGGCGGGAACTCGAATTCGGCCGCGTCGGATTGCACCAGGCTGATGTTGTCCCAGCCGTTGGTCTTGATCCGCTCCCGGGCCTGGTCGAGCATCGCGTCGGTCAGATCGACGCCGACGATCCGGCCGCCGGGACCGATCGCCTGCTCAAGCAGCGCAAAGTTCAGGCCGGTGCCGCAGGCGACGTCGACCACGCTGGCCCCCGGGCGAAGGCCGAGCGCCTGCACGGTCCGGAGGCGCTGCGCCACCTGGGGGTAGCCGGGTACCGGGTAGAGCCGGGAGGTGATGTCGTAGTGCTTCGCGCTCTTACGGTAGGTCGCGATCAGGTGCTCTCGCGTACGGTCGACCTGGCTCAAGGTGTGCTCCTCGAGCTCGGTAGCGCCGCGGACTCGAGCGCGGCCTTGATCGCCACCATCTCGATATCGCTGACGCGCTGGATGCTGCCTTTGATCATGCCGCTGGGAACCGCGCGCATGATGCCCGCGAGGTCGACCTCAATCCACATCATGGCGTCGGTCTGTCCGTCAGCCGCCGGGTCGAATTCCATTCCCCAGCGCGCCTGGGAGGTACCCATCGGCCCGGCGAACGAGAGGGACCGGGGCGCCTCGACGGTGGTTACCTCCTGGCCGCGGCGGTGAGTCAGCCACAGCGGCCCCTTCGCTCGCTGCTCCACCCGGGCGCCGGGCTGGACCGGACCTCCGCCGCGGACCCAGCACTCGAGGACCGTGGGCGCCCATTCCGGCCAGCGTCCGACGTCACAGAGATACGCGAACGAGTCCGGGACGCTGCTGGCGATCGTTATCCGACTTTCAGTTCTAAATGTCATCGTGACCTTGCAATTCTCTTTCCGGTTGCAGAAGGGTCCCCGAGACGATTACCTGCCGCCTGAGACGCCTGCAAGTGGGTGGTTAGCGCGTTCGCTATGTCTTGCGTGGTTTGCTCCCAGCCGCGCAGGGTCGACCGCCGCTGTCGGGCGGCGGCGCGGAGCCGGCGTCGGTGGTGCTCGTCGCCGAGCCAGTCCCTGAGCGCGATGGCCAGGGCCGCCGGATCGCCGGAAGGAACCAGCTGGCCGGGCCGGGTGCCATCGGTGCTGGCCCCGAGCGCCTCGGGCAGCCCGCCGACGGCGGCGGCTAGGACGGGCAGGCCGTGGGCGAGCGCTTCGGTGACGGTCATGCCGTAGGTCTCGGCGCGGGACGGCGCGACCAGCAGGTCGGCGGTGGTGTAGGCGTGGCTGAGCGCCGCGCCGGTCAGGACGCCAGCGAGCCGGACGCGGTGGCCGTAGCCGAGGCGGGTGATGCGGGTCCGCAGGTGCCGGACGAAGTCCGGGTCGCGGTCGAGCGATCCGGCCAGCACGCACTGCCAGTCCAGGTCACCCAGCTCAGCCAGGGCCTCGATGAGGAGGTCCTGCCCCTTGTGGCGGCCGAGGGTGCCGACGCAGATCAGGTGGCCGCGGACGGGCCGGGGCGCGGCCGCGACCCGATCGGCGCCGGGCTGGGCGACGTGCACCCGGCAGGCCGGGACCTCGTATCGGGTCAGGACCTGCTGGCGGGTCCATTCGCTGGTCACGACGACGCCGGCGGCCGCGCGGAGCACGGCCCGTTCGGAGCGCTGCGCGCTGGCATCGTGGCGCGTGTCCAGGGCCGTGGCCAGCGGCATGTGCAACAGCACCGTCATTCGTATCCGGCCGGCGTGCGGCAGCAGCTGCGCGGCGGTCGGCGAGGCGATCAGCCCGTCGATCAGGGCGATCTCACCGTCGGGGATGGCGGAGACGATGCGGGCCAGGTCGGCGCGGGCGCCCGGGCCTGGTACCGGCCACGCCGCGGCGACGGTCGCTGACCAGCACATCCCATCCAGCCTCGGCCAGCCCCGCGCAGACCCGCCGGTCGTAGATGTTGCCGCCGGTCGGCTGGCCAGGATCGTCGAAGCCCTCGGGGACTATTACGTGTACCCGCACGATGTTCCGGGCGTCCAGAGCCTATGCCGCACCGAGCCAGCCTCCCCCCTGCGCCCGGGCTGAACCACACCCGGCCGCCGATCCGTCATACCTGACACAGGTGGGTAACGCAGACAGCGACGGACACGGTTCGGCATGAGACAGGATCAGCAGGCATCGTTCTTGACCGCGCTGGAGCGGGCGCGGGCAGCTGCCTTCCCCGCAGGCGAGTATGTCGGCCAGGAGAGCTTCATGCGGGCCAGCGAGATCCGGACCCTGGCCCACCAGGCCGGGGTCGGCCCCGGCGTCTCGGTTCTCGACCTGTGCTGCGGAGTGGCCGGCCCCGGCCGGATGATCACGGCCGAGTCGGCCTGCCACTACCTGGGTGTCGATCGCTCCGCCGGCGCACTGGCCACCGCCAGGGAGCGGGCCTGGGGATCTTCCCTGCCGCTTTGAGCAGGCCCACCTCCCGCCGCTGCCCGCGGGCCGCTTCGAGGTGGTACTCCTGCTGGAGACGATGCTGGCCTTCCCCGACCGGCAAGCCCTGGCCGGAGAGGTGGCGCGCGTGCTGGAGCCGGGCGGGCGTTTCGCGTTCACGGTCGAGGAAGGCCGGCCGCTCACCCAGCCGGAGCGGACGCAGATGCCCGGCGCCGATACAGTCTGGCTCATCGAGCTGGCGGAACTGACGGGCGTGCTGGGCCAGGCCGGGCTGACCGTGACCTGGCAGCAGGAGTACAGCTCCGCCCATCAGCTCGGCCGCTACGGCCCTGCTGGGCTGTTATCGGGCTGAGTCACGCCAGATCGCGGGCCAGATCGGGACGCAGGCCACCGAGGAGCTGATCACCGCCCATCGGCTGTGGAGTAACTGGCTCGGCAGCGGGCGGGTGCGCAAGTTCGCGATGGTGGCCGCAAGCAATGACGTGCTTCGGTGAAGCCTCGATGACCTGGGACTATGCCCGCTTCCTGGCGGCCAAGACGACCGTGGATGACCGGGCCCTCAACCGGCCGGTGCTGGACGAGCTGCGCCGCCTGATGCCCGCGAGTGCGCCGCGGTTGCTGGAGGTCGGCGCCGGCCTGGGAACGATGGTGGCCCGCCTGATGGACTGGGGCGCGGTCGGCGCCGGGGAGTACATCCTGCTGGATGCGGATCAGCAGCTGCTGGATGGTTCCCGCCGGTGGCTGTGCGACTGGGCGGCCGCGCGGGGCCTCAGCAGCGACCTGCGGCCGGATGGGCTGCAGCTGGGTGATCTCCGGGTGCGCCTGGTGCACGCCGAGCTCGGCAGCTACCTGGAGGCCGCCCATGCGCCGCGGGCCGATGTGCTGATCGCCAACGCCGTCCTGGACCTGGTGGACGTTCCGGCCGTCTTGCCCGGATTGTTGCGGTTGCTGGCACCGGGCGGCGTCTACTGGTTCACGATCAACTACGACGGCGAGAGCATCTTCGTGCCTGGCCACCCGCACGACGATCAGATCCTGCAGGCCTACCACCGCGACATGGATGAGCGCGTTCGGTACGGCCGCCCGGCCGGGGAGAGCCAGACGGGCCGTCACCTGTTTCACAACCTGCGGGCCGCGGGGGCGCCCGCGCTGGCCGCGGGGTCATCGGACTGGGTCGTCAGCGCGGGGCCCGACGGGAGCTACCCGGGCGAGGAGGCTTACTTCCTGCGCAGCATCCTGAGCACGATCCACAGTGCGCTGCGGAATCGGCCGGACCGGGTGGAACCGGCGCACCTGGCCGACTGGCTGAGCGTGCGCGGCCGGCAGCTGGCCGCGGGTGAGCTCGTCTACATGGCCCACCAGCTTGACTTCGCGGGGCGCTCGCCCGGCTAGCGGTGCGCCAGCGCCCGGTGACGGCGGCCGGTCCGCGGGTCATGGGCCCTCGATGCCGAGGTGGGCCGGGCCGGCCGTGACCGGCCTGCCGGTGCGGCTCGGCGGCGCGTTCAAGGCTCCGCGACAGCAGATTATGCCCGCCGCGCTCGGCCTTGGTCGCCAGGTAGGCGGCGTTCGCCCCGGTAAGGTGCAGTGCGGTGGGAATCTGCCGGGCGATCGTGATGCCCAGGCGGGCCAGCTGAGCGCCCTTGTCCGGGTTGTTGCTCAGCAGCTCGATGCGGCTGGCGCCGAGCGCGTGCAGCATCTGTGCCGCGCTGGTGTAGTCGCGCTCGTCGGCCTGGTGACCGAGCGCGAGATTGGCGTCGTAGGTATCCAGACCCCGATCTTGCAGTGCGTAGGCGTCGAGCTTGTCGTACAGTCCGATGCCGCGCCCTTCCTGGCGCATGTACAGCACGTACCCGCCGTGCTCGGTGATCCGCTCGACCGCCTCGCGCAGTTGCGGCCCGCAGTCGCATCGCTGGCTGCCGAATACGTCACCGGTGAGGCATTCACTGTGCAGGCGCACCAGCGGCAGCCCGGCCACGGCAGGCCGGCCGAGTTCGAGGGCCACGTGCTGCTGCGCGTCGGTCAGACCGGTGAAGCTGACGACCGTGGCCATCGTTGAGTAGTCGTCAGCGAAACGCAGCGGGATGCGGATACGCCGGCGGATCGCTGCCCTCGGGACCACCCCGGTCACCGGGTACGGCCCGGTCAATCACGAACGACCTCCAGCGTCGGCGGGGCCAGCTCGGGTCGTCTCGGCTCGGCCGCGTTGTCCCTTGGCCGCGACGGCGGCGAACGGCGTCTCGCAGCAGCAGGACAGCGCCCGGGGTCACCGCGACCAGCATGAGTACCGCGTAGAGGGTGGTGGCCGTGACCCCGGTGGCCGCGCCGAGCCCGGCTGCGCCGAAGGCCCAGGCGGCAACTACCCTCCCGTAGCCCCCACCCGCCGATACCCAGCGGGATCACCATCGCGACCTGGACCACCATCAGCAGTGCGACCAGTTCGCCCAGCGGCGCGGTCGACCCGGCGACCCGGGCCGCGATGACGAACGTGGCCGTGTGCCCGGCCACGACCAGCACCGAGGCCAGTATGAGCCGGGGCCACACGTCCGCGGCCAGCAGCCCGCCACGCAGGTCTTCGGCGACGGCCCGGGCTGCGCGGGCCAGCCGTGACCGGCCACGACGAGCGGCACCGCGCACCACCAGCGCGGCGCCCCCGGCGACACCGACGGTACCCGCCAGAATGTACGGCAGCGCAGGCCGGACCGGCGACGGCAGCGTCAGCAGCACGACGGCGGTCACCACGGCCTGGATGACCTGACCGCACAGCCGTTCCCACGCGACTGCGCGCACCCCGCGCGCCACGTCTCCAGCGCGCCGCCCGTGAGTGACCGCCCGGTGCACATCGCCGAGGATCCCGCCGAGGAGCACGGAGTTGAGGAACAGGGAACGGTAGTAGGCGCCGATCGCGTCCGGCAGGCCAATGCTGATGCCGAGTGCCCGCGCGACGACCCGCCACCGCCAGGCCGAGCACACCGTCGTCAAGACAGTGAGCGCGACGGCGGCCACGACCGCGGGCCAGGTCACCGCGCGCAGCCCGTCCTCGAACGGCGCCGCGCCCACCTGCCGCACCAGAAACCACAGCACGGTGACGCCGGCGGCCACGCGCAGCAACGACGGGCCGAACCGGCAGACGGACCGACCGATCCCGAGCCGCAGCTGAGTGAACTGACGTCACACCGGGTAACACGGGCCGGCCGGACACATCGTTCAACCGTCCGGCGGCGCACGCATGCTGCGTGGCCGGCGGCCCCGCCGCGCGTGAACCAGCGTGCCCGCGGACCCGTTATCCCTCTCGAGTACGGCGGCACGACGGCCGACGGAGACGGAGGTGCGGTGAGTACGATTCGCCCGGTGCAGGAAGAGGCGTGCGAACCTGATATCGCCCGGTGGACAACGGCGCACTGCCACGATTCGGCTCGCCGCGATCCTGGGGATGCCCGCCACCGCCGCACTACTCGGCGTCGTGTCCGCCACGGCTGGTCTCGGCGTCGCCGGGTGGATCACCGGGCTGGCCATCGGTGCGGCGGCGACCGCGCTGCTGACCACCGCCCGCATCCGCAGCGACCAGCCGGCGATGCACCCGGCGGACTGGGTCACGCTGACCCGGGCGCTGCTGATCGCCGGGGTCGCGGGCCTGGTTGCCGACTCGTTCGTCCGGCCCGTGTCGAGCATGGCGCTGGCCACCCTGGCCGCCATCGCGCTGGCGCTCGACGCGGTGGACGGCCAGGTGGCGCGTCGGACCGGCACCGCCACCCCGCTGGGCGCGCGCCTCGATGGCGAGGTCGACGCCTTCCTCATCCTGCTGCTCAGCGTCTCTGTATCGCGAGATCTACGGCAGCTGGGTGCTGGTCATCGGCGCCGCCCGTTATGTCGCTGCTGCTGGCGGGCTGGCTGATCCCGTGGCTGGCCGCGCCGCTGCCACCCCGGTACTGGCGCAAGGTCGTGGCCGCGGTCCAGGGCATCGTGCTCACCGTCGCCGCATCCGGAGTGCTCCACCGCCTCGTCGGGATGATCGCGGTCGCTGCCGCGCTGCTGCTGCTGGCCGAGTCGTTCGGCCGCGACGTTATCTGGCTGTACCGGACGGGCGCCGGCCGGAAAACCCGCTGACGGTGCGGGTGGCCATCACCGTGCTGGCGGTCGCGCTCGTCTGGCTTAACCTCCTCGCGCCCGACAAGTACTGGCAGCTCACCCCCGCCGTCTTTCTGCGCATCCCCGTGGAACTGCTGGTCCTGGTCGCGATCGCGCTAGTGCTGCCGCCCCGGCCGCGACGGATCTTGGCCGCTGTCGCTGGGTTCCTGCTCGGCGTGCTCACCATCGCCAAGATCCTCAACATGGCGTTCTACGAATACGCTCGACCGGGCGTTCAACCCGGTGTACGACTGGAGCAGCATCCGCGCGGCGCTGGGCGTGGTCAGCGACACGCTCGGCCCCATGCTCACCTACATTGCGCTCGTCTCGCTCGGGCCTCGGTCTCATCCTGCTCGTCGTCGCCATCACCGCGTCAACGATTCACATCACCACCGTCGCCGCCCGGCATCGCCGCGGCACGCTCCGCGGCCTCGCCGGCCTGACCGCAGCCTGGGGGCATGAGCGCGGGCCTGTCACTGCAGCTCATCCCCGGATCCCCGGTCGCCTCGACGAGCGGTGCCGGCGCTGGCCGTCGCACAGGTGCGGGCCACCGAGGCAGCGCTCACCGACCAGCGCATCTTCGAGCAGGCCACCCGCAGCCCCGACCCCGAAGCCAGGATCCCCGCCTCGGACCTGCTCACCGGATTGCGCGGCAAGGACGTCCTCGTCGTCTTCGTCGAGAGCTACGGACAGGTCGCCGTCCATGGCGCAAGCTTCTCGCCCGGCATCGACGCCGTACTGCGCCAGAGACAACGCCTCGCTGCACGCGCGGGCTTGTCCGCGCAAAGCGCCTGGGTGACGTCGCCGACCTTCGGCGGGATCAGCTGGCTAGCCCACTCCACGTTGCAGTCGGGGCTGTGGGTCAACAGCCGACAGCGATATGCCAGCTCATCGACAGCAACCGGTTCACTCTCAGCGACGCCTTCGACAAGGCCGGCTGGCGCACCGTCGGCGACAGCCCTCGCTACCGACGACGCAGCTGGCCGTCCGGCACGTCAGTTCTACCACTTCGACCAGCTCTACGACCGAAGCAACGTCGGCTACCACGGCCCGACCTTCAGCTACGCCCAGATGCCCGACCAGTACATCCTGTCCGCGTTCCAGCGGCTCGAACTCGCCCCCGGCCACAAGCCCGTGATGGCCGAGATCGACACGGTCTCCTCGCACTCGCCCTGGGCCCCGCTGCCGACCATGGTGCCCTGGAACAAGGTCGGCAACGGCTCGATTTTCGACCCGATGCCCGCGGAAAGCGAGATCCGCGATACCGTCTGGCATAACGCCAGCAAGCATGCGCAAGGCCTACGGCACGGTCGATCCAGTACTCGCTGCACGTCCTCACCTCATGGGTAACCGAGCTCCACGATCCCGAACCTCGTGCTCATCCTGCTCGGCGACCACCAGCCCGACACCCCCGTCAGCGGCATAGGGGCCAGTCACGATGTGCCGATCTCGATCATCGCCCACGACCCGTCCGTGTTCCGGCAGATCGCCTCCTGGCACTGGCAGGACGGGCTAGTGCCCGGCCGCTCTGCTCCGCTGGAGCCAATGAGCGCCTTCCGCAACCAGTTCCTCAAGGCCTTCAGCCGGTAAGCGCGGATCCGCGCGGGCCGCGGGAGGAGCCGCTCCGGGCGGGTCAGGGCAGGTGGCAGGTGTCGTTGACGCGACACACGGCGGCAAATCCGCGGTCGTGCCACTGGATCTCGTTGATGCTCGCCGAGCCGAGGTACAGCCGGTAGAGAGTGCCAAGCGGGACGCTCAGAGCCCGGCACAGCAGGATCTTTATCGGGGTGATGTGACTGACGATCAGCACGGTCTTGCCGCCATGGTCTCGCAGCAGCCGGTCACAGGCCCGGTTTACCCGGTGGGCGGTGTCGGCGAAGCTCTCCCCGCCCGGCGGCGCCTGTTCAGGATCCCGTCGCCAGGCTGCCGCGGCCACCGGCCAGCGCTGCTGGATTTCGGCCAGGGTGAAGCCATCCCAGTCGCCGAAGTCGGTTTCCCGGAGATCGTCGTCGGTGACTGCGGTCAGGCCCAGTTTGTCGCCGGCAATCGCGGCGGTCGCGACAGCACGCTGCAGTGGCGAGCTGACTACGGCATCGATCGGGGCGCCAGTGGCCAGGCGGCAGGCGGCGGCCCGGGCTTGCCGGAGCCCGCTGTCGCTCAGCGGGAGGTCGCGCAGCCCGCTGAAGCGGTGCTCAGGCGACAGTCGGGTGTCGCCGTGCCGCAGCAGGACGGTGGTGGTGGGATCTGTGTTCGGGTTGTCCCAGCCCAGTGTCATATGGCCATCCCGCGAGGTACGAAGATCTTGCCGGTCCTATGCAACGCAACACGAGCAAGTCAGCGGATCGGTTCAGCCCTCAGACACCATCAACATCAGCATCGTGCGCGATATCCGCCAAACGCGACGGGCGTCTCCCACACTCGCACGGCCAGCGCGTCGCCGCCACCGGCAGCGACGACGGGCGACAGAGTGTCATGCACCCAGCGGGCGAACACCTCGACCGTGACCGCCTCGGCCTCGGCCGGGCGAATCTCCTCCAGGTTGCGGCCTTCGATCCGGCCGGTCAGCTCGGCCAGGGCCGCTTCCAGCACATCCAGATCACAGACCATGCCCCGGTCGTCGAGCTGCTCGCGGTCTACGACGATCTCAATCCGGTAATCATGATCATGCAGCTGCCCCTCTGGTCCGGGCATCCCCGGCATGATGTGGGAAGCGCGGACGTTTCGGCTCAGCCCGACCTCATAGGTCACCGGCAGCACTCCTGTCGTAGTCGAGAACGGCATGCATCAGCCCGGGTTCCCCCTGGTCCACGGCCCGGAACGCGTCGGCCGCGTGGCCGAACGCGAAGACGTGGGTGCACAGCTCGGCCAACGGTAGCTCGGCCAGCAGTTCAACCGTCTCCCGGCGGCGCCGCGAGTGGGTCCACGTCCCGGACAGCCGGGTCGGCACCGTGGACACCTGAGTGCTGCGGATGATCAGGCGCCTCCGGTGGAAAGCGCCGCCGAGCGGCAGCGCCACTGGCTTGACGCCGAACCACGACGCGATCAGCAGGGTTCCCTCGTGAGCCAGCATGTTCAGCGCCATCCCCGGCGCGTCCGGGTTGCCGCTCGCGTCAATGACCAGCGGGACCCGCTCCTCGGCCAGCGCCTCCGGTGCCGCGGCGGCGGCGCCGAGGCCGCTGGCCAGGTCGCGGCGCCAGGCCTGCGGCTCGGCGATCAGCGGCCGCCATCCGGCACGCTGCAGCAGCAGGGCGGTCAGCAGCCCCAGGACGCCAGCACCGAGCACGATGACCCGGTCCCGATATCCGGCCCCGGCATCGAGCGTTACCTGCAACGCCGTCTCGACCAGCGGGAGCAAGGTTGCTGACGCGGGATCCATGGCGGGCAGCTCGATCAGGTCGGCAGCCCGCGCCGCGAATACGTCCTGGTGCGGATGGAACGCGAACACCAGCTGGCCAGTCTCCGCTACCTGGCCGACGCACGAATACCCGTAGGCGAAGGGATAGGTGAAGGTGCCGCCCAGCGCGCCGATCGTGTCGTCCAGCGCCAGCTCGGCCGGGACCTCGCCGCGGTACACCAGTCGTTCGGTGCCTCCGCTGATGCCCGAGCACAAGGTGGCGACCAGGACCTCACCCGCCGCAGGCCGCGGCGAGGGCAGTTCCCTGATCTCCACCTGGCGCGGCCCCGTGTGGTACAGCGCGCGGGCAGTCACCCGGCCCATCTTGCCACCCGGACGGCAGCGACCTGTGAACTGATGTTTGCTACGCATGTAGCGAAAAGGCTACACTCGTTTCCATGAGCGCTATCCCGGCACGTGATCTTCGCAACCACACGGCAGAGGTGCTGCGACGTGTGGAATCCGGTGAGGAAATCGAGGTCCTGAAGGACAACCGCCCGGTAGCAAAGATCATCCCGCTGTCGCGGCGGCGGCAATGGCTGCCCGCGGCGGAGATCGGCCACGAGCTCGCCCGGCTGGGTCCTGATACCACTGGGCTGGCCGAGGAACTGCGGGAAGTCCTGACCGAGACGACTGACGATCTGCCGTGGTGACAGTGCAGCGAGCGCTGGCCGACACGTCGGTGTTCATCGGCCTGGAGGCGGCGCGATTCGACGCCGGCCGGTTCGCCGACTTTGAGTGGGGCATCTCGGCTGTCACGCTTGGTGAGCTGCGGCTCGGCGTGCTGCAGGCCAGGGACCCGGAGACCGCATCCCGCAGGCTGTCGACCTACCAGCTCGCTCAGCGGTTCGAGGCCCTCGCCGTTGACGAGGCGGTCTCCGAGGCCTGGGCACTCCTGGTATCGCGGCTTCGCGCGGCCGGCCGGAAGGTGCCGGTCAACGACAGCTGGATCGCCGCTACGGCCATCGCCCATCATGTTCCGATCGTTACTCAGGATTCTGACTACGACGCAATGCCCGACGTTCAGGTCATCAAGGTCTGATGCACGAGCGATGTATCCGGCGGCTGCGCCGGTTAGCTGGGGGCTGCCGATCGCGGGGGGAGGCGTACCTGCTCGGGGGTCAGATCGCTGATGCGGGTCGCGCCGAGCAGCCGCATGGTCCGGGCCACCTCGCGGATGAGGATCTCCGCGGCCCGGTCCACGCCGCGCTCGCCGCCGGCCATGAGCCCGTACAGGTAGGCGCGTCCGACCAGGACGAGATCAGCGCCGAGCGCGATGCAGGCGACAATGTCCGCGCCGTTGGTCACGCCGGTGTCGACCCAGACCTCGGCCCGGTCGCCCACCTCGGCCACGACCTCGGGCAGCAGCCGTAGCGGCACCGGCGCCCGGTCGAGCTGACGTCCGCCGTGGTTGGACAGCAGGACCACGTCGGCGCCCGCGTCAACGACCCGCCGGGCGTCGGCGACGGACTGGATTCCCTTGACGATGAGCGGGCCGGGCCACATGGACCTGACCCAGGCCAGGTCATCGACCGTCAGCGACGGGTCGAACATGTTGTCCATGAGCTCGGATACGGTCCCGTCCCAGGCGGTGAGGGAGGCGAAGGTCAGCGGCGGAGTGGTCAGCAGGTTCCCCCACCAGCGCGGATACAGCGCCATATCGCCCAGGGTGCGCAGCGACAACGTCGGCGGCAGGGTGAAGCCGTTGCGGGCATCGCGCAGCCGGTTGCCGCCGACGGGCGTGTCGACCGTGAGCATGAGGGCCTCGTACCCGGCCGCCTTGACCCGGCCGACCAGGTCGGCGGCGGGAGCGCGGTCGCGCCACACGTACAGCTGGAACCACAGCCGCCCGCCGGGCACCGCCGCGGCCAGGTCCTCGACCGAGGTGGTCCCCATCGTGGACAGGGCGTACGGGATCTGCCGCCGGGCGGCGACCGCGCCGACGGCGGCCTCCCCGGCGTGGTGCATGAGCCGCGTGAAGCCGGTCGGGCCGAAGGCGAACGGCTGGGCGCTTTCCCGGCCCAGGGGATGGGTGGCGGTATCCAGGTCGCTGACGTCGCGCAGCACGCTCGGGATAAATTCAATGCTCCGAAACAGGTCTCGCGCTCGCTTGAGGCTGAGTTCGCCGTCCGCGGCGCCGTCGGTGTAATCGAAAACCGCTCGCGGCGTGTGACGGCGGGCAATGCTGCGCAGGTCGGCGATCGTCTGAGCCTGGCCAAGACGGCGCTCGACCGGGTCGAGGACCGGCGGGCGCAGTCTCAGCAGGGGCTTGAGCTCGTCGGGCCGCAGCAGCCGCCGCTTCATCCGGCGAAGGCGCGCGAGTTGCGCAGGGACAGGGCGACCAGGGTCAGGGTCGGCCCGTACCCCGATCCGGTCGGGAACAGGGAGGAATCGGCGATCATCACGTTCGGAGCCTCCCACAGGCGACCCCACGGATCGCAGACACTGGACGACGGATCGGTACCGAAGCGGGCCGTCCCGGCGACGTGGCGCGAGATCGGCACCTGGCTGATCTCGGAGTGCGAGGTGGCCAGATCGCCGGTCGTCTTCGGAGACGTGGCCGTCATGATCCGCTCGGCGCCGGTCTCCTTCATGATCTGCGCGAGCCGGGCCCCGTGGTGGCGCGAGGCGACCAGCTCGTGGGCGTGCAGCTGGTAGGTGGTCCGGGCCACGGGCAGGCCCCAGACGTCGGTCACGGCCGGGTCGAGGTCGACTGCGTTCGTGACCTGGGGCAGGTCGTCGCCCTGCATGCAGAACCCGAGCAGGCGGTCCCGCATCGGGGACTCCCGCATCATGATCTTGTGCTGCGGTCCCCAGGGGTACTGCTTGGCCTCCGCGATCATGTGGGACGGGCTGCAGTGCTCGACCAGCCCGCCCTTGATCCACGGCAGGCCGGCCTCGGCGGCGGCGGCCCGCGCGGCCTCGTCGACGATGATGTGGTCGTCGTGGACGTGGGTCACCGACCGGCCGATGTGCCCGTGGACCCGGAAGGGCATGATCCCGAAGACGAACGTCTGCATGTGGAACATGACGTTCCGGCCGATCTGCTCGCTGGTCAGGCCGGACAGCAGGAGCAGCCGCGGCGTCTCCATCGCCCCGCAGGCGACGACGATCCGCCCGGCCAGTTCGGTGTGGCGCTCGCCGCGGGCGTCGATCCACTCGACCCCCGTCGCCTGGCCGTTCTCGATCAGGATGCGGGACACGTGACTCTGCGGGCGCAGCTGGGCCCGGCCGGTGAGCAGGGCCCGGCGCAGCGGCGCGACGGGGTCGCCCTTGGCGTGGATGGGGCAGCCGAAGTAGGCGCAGAAGCCGCAGTTGTTGCAGGCCGGGCGGCCGTCGTACTCGATCGAGTTCACGCCGGTGGGTGCGGGGTAGGGGTGGTAGCCGAGCTTCTCGGCCGCCGCTGAGGTCACCAGCGCCCCGTACATGGGCGGACCGGGCGGCATCGGGTACTCGCCCGACCGCCAGGCGGCGAACGGGTTCGCCCCGGCCCGGCCGGCGACGCCGATGATCTGCTCAGCCTGGGCGTAGTAGGGCTCCATCTCGTCGTAGGTGACCGGCCAGTCGGCGATGTTCGCGCCCTCGATGGCGCCGAGCTCGGACTCGACCAGGAAGTCATCCTCGCGGAACCGGGGCAGCTTCCCGTCGGCGTGCACGCCGCCGCCGCCCACCGTGGCGGGCAGGTTGTTGACCTCCCCGATGAGCTGGCGGTCGCCGTCCGCGATGGACGTGCGGAACGTGCGGGGCTCGGCCCAGGGATCCGGCCCGAGGAAATGCCGGGTCATGTACTTGAGCTCGTCATTGGAGAAATGCTGCGGGAGGACCGCGGGATTATCAAGGTCGATCAGGTGGTTGCGCCCGCGCTCGAATATCAGGACGGAAAGGCCGGCCTCGGTCAGGATCTCGGCGGCGGTCGACCCGCCCGGGCCCGAGCCGATAATGATGGCGTCGAAATCCCTGCTCATGCTCCGCTGACCTCCGCATCGGTGAATCCGCGGGGCTGTACGTCCCCCTCGTAGTTCAGGTAACGCCATCCGGCCAGGTCCCGGTTGCCCCCGTACTCGGGTGCTCCGTAAAGGCCCTCGCAGGTATGCTGATAAACCAGCCGGGTGAAATCACCGGCCTCGGTCAGCCGGTCATCCTGGGCCGCGGGATCAAGGGCGAGGAATTCCTCGCCCAGCTCGGCCAGGCCCCGGGCGTAGGTCTCCTGAAGGCCGGTAACCGGCCCCAGCCGCTCTCGTTCCGGAATTCCGCGGGAACCCTCGATGCGGGTGCGCCAGGCCAGCTCCTCGGCCGGGCTGAGCTCTTCGAATTCGGAGAATGAGGCCGCCCCGCCAAAGCGGCCGGAGAACGGGCCGCCCGCCCAGATGCGCGGCGGCGTGAAGGTGAATGCGCCGAGGAGCGTGTCGATGTAGTCGACCGCTCCCATCTCGGTGCCGTCGGGTGCGTCGTCCGCCGGGACGAGCCGGGCGCACACGGCCCGGAGTATGGAGTACTGGAGCTCGGTCAGGAACGCGGTCATGACGCTGACCCGGACAGGACCCACGACACGCCGCCGCCGAGATGCCGCACGAAGTCGACGTTCTCGTAGGCGGCACCGAAATGGCCGAGTGCCGTGTAGAAGGTGCGCATGGGCCCCCGCTCGATGCACCAGGCCAGCGGCAGGACCTGGCCGCCGGTCCCGTCGTGGGAGTGCCCGAACTCCAGTCCGAGCAGCTCGCGTCGATCCTCGACCAGGTCGCTGAACAGGTAAAACTCCTCCTGGAACGGCCACGGGCGGGGCAGGTGCCGGGTCGCCGGATGGGCGTCGTCGACGACCAGGACGGGCAGGATGCCGGTGACGGGATGCCCGGCGAACCGGGCCCCGATGAACTCCCCGTAGGCCGGCCAGCGGTAGGCCGAATCGCTGGCCGAGTGCAGGCCGACGAACCCGAGCTCGCCCTGGCGGACCCGGCGCTCGATGACCGAGCGCTGATCGTCGGACCAGCCGGTCTCGCCGATGGTGAAGAGCATCAGCAGCCGGGCTCGCTCGAGGTCGGAGACGGACAGCTCCGCCACGTGGGCCACATGCCGGAAGGTCAGGCCGTTGAGCTGCGCGATCTGGGCGGCCGTGGTCACCGCGGAGGGCAGGCTGTGGTGGGCGCCGGCCAGGCTGGCCGTCCCGGCCGCATCCCGGTAGGGCGAGACATCGGTGACGAAGACGAGCTCGCTCACGAGGGCATCACCGCGACCACGCTGATCTCGACCAGAATGTTCTTCAGCGCCGCGCCGGTCGTCGCCCGGGCCGGATAAGGGGGGGTCAGGAATGTGCCGTAAACGCGGTCGAAGCCGGCCCAGTCCCGGAGGAGATGCTCGAGATAGGCGGTCGTGTTCACGACGTGCGACCAGTCGAGTCCGGCCCC
The DNA here is from genome assembly GCA_963730265.1 of uncultured Actinomycetota bacterium. Lineage (GTDB taxonomy): Bacteria > Actinomycetota > Actinomycetes > Streptosporangiales > Streptosporangiaceae > DASUBV01. Next base: position 629,465 of record CAVSRG010000006.1, on the reverse strand, counting down.
ATTGAGGATCGCCTCGATGTTGCGCATCGTGCGGTCCGTCTGCTCCTCGATCGTCTCGCCGACGACCTTTCGCGTCACGGGATCGTAGGGGCCATTGCCGGCGACGAAGAGCAACCCCGCAGCGACTATGGCCTGTGAGTAGTTTCCTGACGCGACCGGTGCATCAGTTACTGAGATTGCCCGATGGGCCATGTGGAGCGCCTCCATGAGGGATGACGGGATAACGAACATGAGGGAAACGAAGAACTCTGTCGAGATACTAGAGGGCGTTAAATATCCCGATTTATTTAACCTTCAGCGCGGTTGTCTGTGTTAACGTGCTGCCTATGACACAGCAGTCCCTGAGCGAAACAGAAACGGCCCTTTCTGACGCACTACTGAAGCTGGGCAGCGCGACGCTCGGCGAAAGCGGCGGCCAGGGCCTGAATACCCGCATACACGCCATGTGGCCGGGCGCGAGCTTTGCCGGGCCGGCTTTCGCTGTCCGCTGTCCGGTCGGGGACAACCTCGCCGTGCACGCCGGCGTCGCCCGGGCCCCGCGCGGGAGCGTGCTCGCCGTCACCGTCGCCGGCGATGTCTCGCGGGGGTACTGGGGCGAGGTCCTGGCCACGGCCGCGCAGGCGGCCGGCATCGTCGCGCTCGTCATCGACGGCACCGTTCGCGACCTGGACCGGCTGGCGGCCATGCAGTTCCCGGTGTTCGCCCGCGGGCACTCCCTTCCGGGGGCGGCCAAGTCCGGACCGGGCGAGACCGGCGGGACCGTCTCGCTCGGGGACGTGACGGTGCGCACCGGCGACTGGCTCGTCGGAGACGCCGACGGCGTGGTGGCCATCGGGCCCGACGCCCTGGACGAGGTCCTCGCGGCCGGACGGGCCAGGGAGGCCAAGGAGCTGGCCATGTTCGAGCGCCTGAAGGCGGGCGCCACCACGGTCGAGCTGCTCGGCCTGGACATCAGCTCGATCCGGGGCGCGTAGGTCCTCATCATGGGGTCCTGATCATCGGTTCCGGCCGGGCCTCGTTAGTGCTCGGTGTAGTTGATGTCTCCGGCGCCGGGCTCGGCCACGGCGAAGCAGAAGCAGCGGATGGGGGAGTTCGGGCTGGAGGCGACCAGGCTGTGCACCTTGTTCGGCGGGATGTAGACGAGGTCGCCCTGGGCGACGTCCCGCTCCTCGCCGTCGATGATCATCAGGCCCTTGCCGTAGAGCACGTAATAGAACTCGTGGGTCGGGTGGGTGTGGGGATCCACGGCGCCGCCGCCGACGATCTCGAACTCGTTGATGAGCTCGAGGGAGCCGCCCTTGGTGATGTCGCGCATCGTGCCCGGCGGGAACATGTACCAGACAGGGGTGGTCCCGTTGTGCTCGGCCACCGGTGCGATGTCGCTGATGTTGCGGACGTCCATGTGCCTCTCCTGTTCGTGCCTGCCGGGTCGGTCGGTTACCCCTGCGGGAAAACCTCGATGGTCGTCGGGATGGTCGTCAGGTCGCAGCACTCGTTGTCCTCGGCGTAGCGCAGACCCTGGACGTTGTAGAGGGTGACCTCGTCCGCCGTGACCGGGAATGGTCCCCAGTGCCAGGTGCTCCGGTGCAGGACGAACGCGTCCCTGGCCCGGAGGTGGAAGGCCTGCAGCTCACCCAGGTCGTCCGGCGAGGTGAGGCTGCTCCCTGGCCGGGCGACCACCATGAGGGCGTCATGGTCGAGGACCATGATCGCCTGAGTGTGCGTCGCGTGCCGGAAGAGCATCTGGCAGACCAGCCCGCCGTCGGCGTGCGGGATCTCTCCCGTGTAGTGGGCGATGACGTTCAGGTGCACGTCATCCAGGGTGAACTCGAGGCGGGACTGGCCGTCACGGGAATCGGTGTCGCGCACCGGCAGCCAGCCGAAGGGCGCCCACCGCTCTTCCGTCAGCGGTCCGGCCTGGAGGGTGTAGACGTCCGATGTCATGACTTCTCCTCACTGCCTGAGGGGGATGCCTGCAAGAGAGCCTTGGCGGTGCCCGCGTCGGTGATCAGGACGTTGACCAGCTGGCGGTTCATGGCCGCCAGCAGCGGCTCGACCTTCGCCGGGCTGGCGGCGACGACCACCCGGGTCGGGATGGCCGCGAACTGATCCAGGGTCAGGCCGATCACCCGGTGGTTGATCTCGTGATCGATCAGCTTCCCGGCCCGGTCAAAGAACCGGCAGGCGATGTCGCCGACCATGCCGGCCGCCACCAGCCCGGCCCATTCGGAGCGGGACACGTCGGCTGACCAGACCAGGTCAGCCCGGTCCTTGATGCCGCCGATGCCGACGAAGGCCGCGTCGGCGGCCGCCGCCCGCGCCAGCGGCTCGGCGACGGACGGCTCGAGGACGAGTTCCTCGGCCATGGAGCGGCTGCGGACGATGACCGGCGCGTGCAGGTGCTCGGCCATGCCGCAGTACGCGTTGGCCAGGGCGTCGGTGACGAGATAGGGACTGCGGGCCCCGCCGCCGGTGGCCCGGGAGGCGCCGACCAGCGAGACAAAGCGGACCCGGGCCGGGCTGACGGAACCCAGCCAGTGCGGGATCTCAGCGACCGTACGGCTGAGGCCCACCGCGATGACGGCATCGTCGACCGCGATCTGATTGAGGTAGGAGGCCCCGCCGCGGGCCACGCCGCTGAATGGTCCCCGTCCGTGGCTGACGGCGTCGGGCACTACCACGGCCTTGACCAGGCCGAACCGAGAGCACAGCTGCTCTTCCATGGTCATGAACAGGCTCAGCTCGCTCATGACCGTGATCTGCACCAGGCCGATCTGGCGGGCCTTCTTGAGCATTCTGGTGACCTTGACCCTGGACACGCCCAGGGTGGTGCCAACCTGCTCGTGGGTCAGGTCGAACTCGTAGTGAAGTCGGGCCGCCCTGGCCATCAGATCGTCCTCGCTCGCCACCTCGGGCCTTCCTGTCGTGCGGGTGTCCCCGGGCGCCCGCGCCATAAAGGACGCGGGCACCCAGGGAAGGCCTGCTTGCTACGGCTGCGTCTCCACGCTGCTCGACCCAAGCTGCTGGGTCACCAGACTGGAGAACTTGGCCAGCTCCGCACTCATGCTCGCGTTCGGATTCTGCGCGAAGTCGCCGGTAACAGTATTAAGCGCCCGAGCGTAAACGGGGAAGTTGACGTTGTTGGGCAGGGCGGCACCGTATTTCGCGTAGGAGTTGAAGTCGGCCTGGAACGGCGGCGCGAAGTTGATGAACAATGGCTGCTCGCCCACGGGGGTGGACGGGGGCACGAAGCCGGACCAGACAGCGGTGGTCAGCTGGTTCTGGGGCGTGGACGCGAGCGCGATGAAGTCCTCCGCCCCCTGGATGTTCTTCGACGCCTTGGACACCGCGTAGGCCCATCCGCCGAGCGTGGACGCCGCACCAGGGCCCTGGCCGTTCTCGGTCGGGAACGGTGCCGAGCCAACGGCGGTCTTGGCCGCCGCCCACGGCGCGGCGGACTGCGGGGATGCCCAGACCGTCGGGTACCAGTTCGAGCCGATGGAGATGGCCAGCTTGCCCTGCTTCATCAGCAACGGCGGCTGGCCGACCGCGTCGGCCCGGAACAGCTGCGACGTCGGTGCGCCCAGGCCCATCTTGTCCATCTTCTGGTAGAAGTCGAGGGTGGCCTTGATTCCAGAAGAATTAACAACCCACTTCTTGGTCTTGGCATCGAACATGGTGGCATTCGAGGAGCCGAAAATGAGGTTGCCGCTGCCCTGGAGCACATTCGTCGGCCCGGCGGCGACGCCGGAAGCGACCCAGAGCGGCCACACGCCCGGATTCGCGGCCTTGACCTTCTCCGCGACCTGCAGGATCTGGGCCCAGTTCTTCGGGTCCCAGGGCATCTTGACGCCCGCCTTGGTCAGCATGGCCTTGTTGTAGAGCAGCCCGGTGTTGTTGTTCCCGGCGTTGATCGCGTAGATCTGGCCGCCGATCGCGCTCATCTGCTGAACGCCCGCGGGCATCGTCGGCCAGAAGCTCTTGGCCTGAGCGGACTGGACGAAGCTGTTGAGGGGGGCCAGGTAGTTCGATCCCGCGAACTGGGCCACGTACGTGGTCGGCATCTGGATGACGTCGGGCGTGGTACTGGGCGACCGGAACAGGATGGCCGCCTTGTTCATCAGGTCGATGTCCGTGCCGCCGGTGCCCTCGAGCACCAGCTTGGTGTGCGGGTACTTGGCCTTCCACTGCTTCGCGATACCGGTCCACCACTTGGTGGCCAGCGAGTCGGAGTTGAAGACGTAGTTATTGGAGTAGAGAACGGTGACCGTGTTGCTGCTCGAACCGGACCCGGATGATCCTGATCCGGCGGCGGAATTGGAACAGGCTGCTGCGGTACCCACAAGAGCTATTCCGACGGCAGGCGCGATGATCCGCGTGAGACGTTTCATGCGACTTCCCTTTCTGCTGCGTCTAGGACGCGCTGGACTGCGATTGGCGCTAGATCTCACTGCGCCTGGATGCGTGCTGGCGGGTGCACGCTGGCGGGGTGTATGGCTGGCGGGCGTATGGCTGGCGGGTGTATGGCGGTCGGCCTCAGCTAGCTCAGGCGGAGGCCGCTCGATGTGTCGAAGATGCTGGCCTGCGCGATGTCAAAGGAGAGGTTGATGGTGGAACCCACCTCCAATCCCGAGCGAGGAGGAGTCCGGCACGTGACGATCTCGTCGCCGACGCGGACGGCCACGTGCGTCTCGGCTCCGAGTGGCTCGATCACCTCGACACAGCCGGAGATGACCGGGTGCCCGGCGGTAACGTCCAGCGGCGAGCACGGGAGAATGTCTTCCGGGCGAATCCCGATGGTGACGTCCTCGCCCTGCGCTGAGCGGAGCCGATCAGCTATCTCCGGCGTCAGGGGGATGGTTGCCGCCAGGCAGCGCAGCGCGCTGGCCCCGTCAGGATGGTCAATCTGGCCGGCGATCAGGTTGATCTTCGGGCTGCCGATGAAGCCGGCCACGAAGACGTTGGCCGGCTCGGTGTAGAGCGACTCGGGCGGTGCGACCTGCTGCAGCTCGCCGTGGTCCATCAGCACGATCCGGTCGGCCATCGTCATTGCCTCGACCTGGTCGTGGGTCACGTAGACGGTCGTGACCGGGAACTGCGCGTGGATGCGCTTGAGCTCGAAGCGCATCTGCGCGCGCAGCGCGGCGTCGAGATTGGACAGCGGCTCGTCGAGCAGGAATGCCTGCGGCTTGCGCAGCAGCGCCCGCCCGAGCGCGACCCGCTGACGTTCACCGCCGGACAGCTGGCTCGGCCTGCTGTCCAGTAGCGGGAGGATGCCGAGCATCTCGGCAATCTCGTGAACCTGAGAGTCAACCTCCTTCTTTGGCGTATTCCGGACTCGCAGGCCGTAGGACAGGTTCCGGGCCACGGACATGTGCGGGAACAGCGCGTAGTTCTGGAACACCATCGCCAGGTTGCGGTCCTTCGGCGGCACGTGGTTCATGAGGGTGTCGCCGATGTGCAAGGTGCCCATGGTGGGGGCCTCGAACCCGGCGATCATGCGCAATGTGGTGGTCTTGCCGCAACCTGAGGGCCCGACGACGATCAGGAACTCGCCGTCCTCGACCTCGAGGTTCAGGTCGTCCACGGCGATCTTTGAACCGAAGGACTTGGTTACCCTGCGCAGCACGATCTTCGCCATGGATTACCGCGCTCCTGTCATATTCGGCCGGGCCAGCTTCGGCATCAGCCCTTCACCCCTCCGGCGAAGGAGAAGCCGCCGCTGAGCCAGCGGGAGCTGATCAGATAGAGGATGATGACCGGCACCGAGAACAGCACCGAATATGCGGCCAGCTGCCCGAACTGAACCTGGCCGTTGGCGCTCATGAACTGGTAAATCCCGACGGCACCGGGAGTGTCCGCCGGATTGGCGTCCAGGACCAGGGGGATCAGGAAGGAGCCCCATGAGTTGATGAAGGTCAGGATCGCCGACACGAGGATGCCCGGGATGATCAGCGGCATCACGATGCGGAAAAGGATGTTGATCTCGCCCGCGCCCTCGATGGCCGCGGCCTCCTCGAATTCACGGGGGACCTGGCCGATGAAGTTCTTCAGCAGCCAGATGGAGAACGGCACGGACATGGAGGCCAGGACAATGGAGGTGTAGAACCTCGAGTTCAGCCAGGCCAGGCCGACAAAGATCTGGTAGGTGGGAATCAGCAGCAGCGTCACGGGGATGCCGGTGAGAAAGAGGATCAGGACCAGGAAGGCCCCCTTGAAGCGAATCCTCCGCCGGGCCAGCATGAATCCGGCCATCGTCGACACGGCCGTCGCGATGACCGTCGACACGCCCGCGAGATAGAGGCTGTTCACGATCGCGGTCCGGCCCCGGCCCGGAAGGCGAGATGGTAATTCACGAAGGAGAAGGGGTGCGGCAGGGACAGCGAGTCGCCCGCCTGGGGATTGAACGAGGCGAGGATCAGCCACAGGAGCGGGAGCAGGAATACCACGCCGATGATCGCCATGAGGACGTTGATGACCGGACGTGACGGCGATCGCCGCTTGCGGACGACGACGGGCTCGGTCATTTCGGGCAAGGCCGCGACGGCCTGGTCAGCGGACATCTCGACGACCTTTCAGCGAGCTAGTCCGGCGGTTCATGGCGTGGCGGGTCATGGCGTGACGTCCTGGAGCTCGGGTCGCAGCTGGCGGATGTAGGCGATGGACAAGATCGCTCCGATGAGCACGAGCGTGAGAGCAATCGCCGTGCCGTAGCCGAGCTGGTTGAACTGGAACGCCTCGATGTACATGTAGACCGGCAGGATGGCCGTCTGATTGCCGGGTCCGCCCTGGGTCATCGCGAAGATCAGCGTGAAGTCGGAGATGGTGCCCAGCGTGATGAGCAGCAGGTTGATCATCAGGGTGGGCCGCATGATCGGCAGCGTCACGGTGAACAACCGCCGCCAGTACGCCGGCCCCCTCGAGCTGGGCGGCCTCATCGACCTCGCCGGGAACGTTGCGCAGGCCCGCGCTGAGCAGCAGCATCGAGAAGGCCGTGCCGCGCCACGCGTTGGCCAGGCAGACCACGAGCATGGGCACGGTGGAAAGCAGGTCGCTTTTCGGGGTGCCGAAGATGTGGCTGAGCGTGCCGCCAGCCTGACTGAATGAGTACCAGACGAAGGCGACCGTGATTTCCGGCAGGACCCAGGCCAGGATGACGATCGCCCCGACGCTCGAGCGGACGATGACGTTGACTCGCTGGGCCAGCAGCGCGAGCCCCAGGCCCAGCACGGTCTGGGCGATGATCCCGGATCCGATCACGAAGATGAGCGTGAGCTTGACGCTGTACCAGAACGTCGGATCGTGAATCATCCGCTGGAGGTTCGCGAGCCCGGTGAAGCTGTAGGTCTGCGCGTACTGGCCCAGGAGTTCCAGGTTGGTGAAGCCGAGGTAGACGGCGTAGCCCACCGGGATGAGGAACAGGCCGATCAGGAGCGCGGCGCTGGGCAGCAGCCAGACGGTGGTGACGGCGTGGCGGATCAGCGAGCGCAGTCGCGGCTCGGCGATGACGATGTCGTCGCTGCCCGGCGGCTCGGCGAGGGCGGTCATGCGGCACCGCCGATCGACGAAGCGAACTGCGGCAGGTAGCGGGCGTTGACCGCGAGCAGCTCGTCGGTCATCGCCTCCGCCTCGTGCGGCTCGAGGGTCGCGGCCACCAGCGGGTCCGTGAGCATGGCCTGCCGCAGCAGCCCGCGATCGCCGGTCAGGGCCGCCTGCATGGTCATCGCCTCGACCTGGGAATGAAGGCTGAGCGTGGCCGCCAGGCCGGGCGGCAGGTCCGGGATGCCCAGTGGGTGTACCCCCTGGCCGTCGACGATGGCCGGCACTTCCACCGCGGCGCTCGCGGGCAGGTTGCTGATCAGCCCGCTGCCGTTCATGACGTTGACCACGAACAGGTCCCTGCGATCGTCCACGACCGACTGCATGACCTCGGCGACGACAATTCCCTCGTCCTCCGGGCCGTGCGGCAGGTCGGAGAGCTGCCGGGTGCCGCTGGTGGCCGACCAGGACCGGGCCAGGTCGTCCCAGGTCCTGATCCGCTCCAGCTGGGAGTCCATGTCGTAAATGCGACGGCCGTACCGCATGGCCAGGCCCTGGGCCCGGTCCGCGTACGGCTCCTCGAGGCGCTGCAGCTGGGGGAAGAACTCGATCCAGTGGGCCCAGCAGTAGGGGATGACGCCGAAGGTGTCGATCGCCCACCGGGTGATCGCATCGCTGGTCCGCTCGCGGACCAGCGGGATGGCGTCCCGACCGTCAGTCAGGCGAAGCGAGAAGATGCCCGTGCAGTGATTGATCCCGCCCACCTCGAGGGGCAGGGAGATCTGCTCCTTGCTGACGCCGACCTGATCGGCTAGCCAGTCCGCGTTGAACGGCAAGGGCGAGCATGAGCACAGGGACAGCGAGCGCACGGTGTCGACCTGGGCCATCGCCATGGCGTTGGCGCTGGCCGGGTTGGTGTAGTTCAGCACGATCGCGTCCGGCGCGACCTCCGCGACGTCGCGGGCGACCGAGGCGACGACCGGCGTGTTGCGAAGGGAGCGCATGATCCCGCCCGGCCCCACGCTGTCGGCGATGTGCATGAAGATGCCGTGCCGGGCCGGGACCTCGATGTCGGACGCCCAGGCCGCCATCCCGCCGACGCTGATCGCCACGATCACGAAGTCCGCGCCCGTGAGCGCTTCCCGCTGGCTGGTCGTCGCGGTGACGTTGAGCCGCTGGCCGCTGCTCCCCGCCAGCTGGCTGGACAGCACGCGCATGGTCTCCAGGCGCCCCTCGTCGATGTCCATCAGCGCCAGCTCGGCACCGTCGAAACAGGGCAGATCCACGAGCCGCCGGACCAGGCCGGGGACGAACATCGAGCTGCCGCCGCCAATGACGGCGATCTTGACGGTCATTGCCCACCTGCTTCCGCACTCGTGGACTGCGGCGTCCTGCCGTTGGCGTGGGCGCGGGTCCAGGCCTGCTGGACCTGCCGGTTCCGGACGGCCACCCCGGCCCAGTCCGCCCGGTGGTAGATGTCGCTCAGGGCCTGTAGCGCTATGTCGTACATGCGTCCGCTGACCTCCTCGGTTGCGCCGGCCAGGTGAGGGGTGAGAGTGAGACCGGGAGCTGAGAGCAGGGGGCTCGTCCGCGGCAGCGGTTCCTCGGGGTACACATCGAGGGCCGCGCCGCGCAGCCGCCCGGCGTGCAGGGCCCGGACGAGTGCCTCGTAGTCGAGTACCGTCGCCCGTGCCGTATTGATGAGGTAGGACTCGGGCCGCATCAGTGCCAGCTCGGGATCGCCGATGATGACCGATGCGCTGCGGGCGTGCACGGTGACGACATCGGCCCGAGGCAGCATCGACGCCATGTCCGTGGCGGTGAAGCCAGCCGAGGTGATCTCGCTGTCCGGCACGGCCGGGTCGACGACCATCACCTCGCGAACCAGCGGCAGGAACCGGCGAGCCACCGCCCGGCCCACGGCGCCGTAGCCGATGACGCCGATGACGAGATTGGACAGCTCACGTCCCTTGTAGGCGATGTAGGGGATCGGCTCGGCCGGATCGTCGGGACGCCAGATCACGTCGGTGATCCGGCCGATCTCATCGGCTCGGGAGTCGGCCCGCGTCATGTCGCCGCGCATGATGCGGTGATGGGTGATGGCGATGTTCCGGAGCATGGCCAGCGTCAGTCCGAGCGTGAAGTCCGCGACGGACTCCGCGTTCCGGCCCGGCGTGTGGATGACCGGCAGCGCGCGCTCGGTGGCGGCGGTGATGTCCACGTTGACGGGCTCTGATCGCATCACCGCGATGACTTCCAGGTTCGGGAGGGCGTCCATCAGCGCGGCCGTCACCGGCTCGGTCTCCACGAGAACGGCCCGCACGCTGGCCCGGTCGTCGGCGGACAGTTCCGCCGTGGCTACCTTGATGCTGTCGACCGTGTCGACCTGCCAGCGCCACTGGGTCTCGAGCGCCTGCACCAAGGTTGCGCCTAGCGCGCAACTAGTGAGGGCTCGCATGGACGTCCACCTCATCTCGCGGGGGATTTGCTGGAGATTTAGCTGGAGATATGCCTGGAGATATGGTCGGGAACGGGCTTTCCTGAGATCGGGCCTGGCTCGCGGCATAGAGGCGGCAGTAGGCCTCGACGCTGCGCTGAAGGTCGGCGCGTCTGCTCGCGTCGGGGGTGTACCGGGTGGCCTGGAGGTCGCCGAAGAGCGACTCGGCGCTGACGCCGGCGACGAGCGCCGCCCCGGCCAGCCCGGACACATGATCAAGCTCGCGGACGAGCACGCTGCGGCCGGTCACGTCGGCCAGGGTCTGGCTCCACGTTGCGCTGCGGCTCATGCCGCCGGTCGCGATCACCGTGTCGCTGCGGGACCCGGACGCGCCGGACAGCTGGTCGAGGACCTCGCTGAGGGCCAGGCACGTGCCGGTCCGCGCGGCGTCGAGCAGGTCGGCGCCAGTGTGCCGGGGAGTGAGGCCGAAGATGGTCGGCGCGGGCCAGCTGTGCCAGCCCGGCCCGAAGAAGGGATTGCCGGCCAGGATCGTCAGGCCGTCGGAGTAGCCGAGCGTGCTGTCCACGTGGAAGCCGCGGGCCAGCAGCGCGACCCGGAGGCCCTCGCCGCTGAGCCGGTTTAGGTCACGGAGCCGGTCGACGATCTCCCCGGTCGGGCCGGTGTTCGACTCCAGGGCCCAGCCGGTCCCGGCGGGCAGAGGTGTCCCGGGCAGTGGTCTCCCAGGCAGTGGTCTCCCAGGCAGCGGACTGACGAGCAGCGGGAACCAGGCGTCCAGGCTGAGCGGAGCCCGGACCGCCAGCTGGACGGGTCCGGTGGTGCCGGCGACCACGACCGGGCCGCCTGACGCCTGGCCCCCGGCGGCCAGCGCGGACATGTGCGTATCGCCGCCGCCGAGGTGGACGGGCAGCCCGGCCGGCAGTCCGACCTGCTCGGCGACAGCGCCCAGGAGTCCGCCCGCCCGGCTCCCGGCGGCCGCGAACTCGGGCAGCATCTCGGGTCCGATGCCGCACTCGGAGGCGAGGAGGTCACAGGCCCACGTGCCTGCCGAGACATCCATCATCTGGCTCATCGCCGCGGACGAGGCCTCGCTGGCGATGGCTCCGCAGAGCCGGAAAACGAACCAGTCATGGAGCTGGATGACGGTCCGGACGCGCGGCCAGGCGTCGGGATAGTTCCGCTGGATCCAGAGCAGCTTGGGCAGCCCGAACTCGGGCGCCGCCCAGTGTCCGGTCGTCCGGTGCAGCGCCCGATGGCCGATGGTGGCCACAAGTTCGTCGACGATCGGCAGCGCGCGCCGGTCCCGGTTCAGCAGGGAGGGCCCGACGACCCGCTGATCGGCGTCGAGCAGCACGAACGGAATGCGGATCGCGCTGACCGTGATGCCCAGGTACTGGTGCGCCTGCGCCGGGCAGCGGGCGACGATCTGGGTCAGGGCGGCCGTCGCGGTATCGGCCCACACGTCCGGATCGAAGGTGCCGTCGTCGTGAGAAGTGCCAGCCGGGTAGGGCACCACGGCGGACGTGGTCGCGACGTCCCCCGCCACGTCAAAGCAGCTGGCCTTGACACCAGAGCCGCCGATGTCGAGCGTGACGACGATCTCAGGCATCGGGACCCTCCCTGCTGCTCTGGTGGTCGGGGCTGAAGATCAGTACGCGGCGTTCGCTTCCGCCGGCTTGCGCCGGTACTTGGCGATGACCTCGTCCATCTGGCTGTCGGTCAGGACGTTCGGCTGGCCGACCGTCAGTCCGCGGTAGTAGTAACCGGCGAGGAGCTCGGTGGTCTCCGCGCCGTCGGCGGCTTGCTTCAGGGTTCGTCCGCCCGCGACCATGCCGTGGTTGGCGATCAGCACGGCCAGGCCGGGAGCCTGGAAGGTGTCGCGGACGCTGGCCGCCAGTTCCGGGGTCCCGTAGGTGGCATAGGGGGCCACCGGCACGGTCGTCGTGTGCAGGCTGGCGATGATGTAATGCACCGCCGGGATGGGCAGGCCCAGGATGGCGAGCGTGGTGGCCTGCTGCGAGTGCGTGTGAACAATCGCGTTGATGTCGTCGCGAAGCCGGTAGACCGCGGCGTGCAGGGGTGTCTCTGACGAGGGCGCCCTGGTTCCCTGAAGGACGGTCCCGTCCAGGTCACAGACGACGATGTCCTCGGGCTTCATCCGGTCGTACTCGATGGATGTCGGCGTGATCGCTATCGCGTCCGGCGAGATACGGATGCTGAGGTTGCCTGACGTCTGGGTCAGGAGTCCCTTGCGGAGCAGGCGGACGCCGCACTCGACGAGCTCTTCGCGGACGGATTGCAGGTCTGCCTGCGTTCGCGCTGTCCTCAATGGTGCCGCCAGTCGTCAGGGGTGATAGTGCACAATTGTTCACGAAGGGGAACTGCTGTGCACGAGATGCTGGGCGTCGTCGACGGGTCCTGTCAATGTTCGTGATCAAACCGATACCTTGGCCGCATTGACACCGGATCGTCACGCTTCGTAGTCGGGAGTCTGGTCGGCCGGGCGGATGCGGGCCGGGGGACTTTGCGGATAGGGCGAATAATTGATCAGAGCGGAAGAAGTGAACAATTGTGCGACCTAGCGTTCGACCAGGATTCGATGCGAGGATCATGGTGACGGCCGTGCGCAAACCCCTGCGATCGGCGAGGATCGTTACGTCGAAGGAGTCCAATGCTCGAGCCGACCATGACTATCGCGGGCAAAGCCGAAGCGGGCCAGGAAACATTCCCGGTCCTCAATCCGGCCAATGGCCAGGTAATCGGGAACGCTCCGGAATGCACCGCGGATCTTCTGGACGCGGCCGTGGCCAGCGCTCACGAGGCGCGCGAATCCTGGATCGCCGATCCGGCCGCGCGATCATCGGCCTTGCTCGACATTGCCGACAAGCTCGAGAGCAATCTCGAGGAGCTGGCCGGACTTATCACCCTGGAGCAGGGCAAGCCATTGCATGAAGCCAGGGATGAACTCAGCGCCGCCGCTGGAGATGCGCGCTATTATTCCGGACTGAGCTTGCCAGTCGAGACGATCAGCGACAACGGCGAGCGTATCGTTCAGGTGCTCCGGCAGCCGGTCGGACCAGTCGCGGCCATCACGCCGTGGAACTTCCCAGTCGGCACCGCGATATCCAAGCTCTCGCCGGCGCTGGCGGCGGGAGCCACGGTCGTGCTCAAGCCCTCCCCGTATACGCCGCTGTCGACCCTGCGGTTCGGAGAACTGGTCGCAGACGCGCTACCAGCGGGAGTACTCAACATCGTCAGCGGTAACGACGCCCTCGGCGCGCTGATGACCAGCCATCCGCTGGTCCGGATGATCAGCTTTACCGGCTCGGTCGCCACCGGCAAGAAAATCGCCGCGACCGCGGCCACCGACCTCAAGCGGATCGTCCTCGAGCTCGGTGGCAACGACCCGGCGATCATCCTCGATGATGCCGACGTGGACGCGGTCGCCGATGGCGTGTTTGCCAATGCGTTCGCGAATTGCGGTCAGATTTGCGTCGCCATTAAGCGGGTCTACGCGCCCGCGTCGCTCTATGACCAGCTCGTCGATGCCCTGGCCGACCGGGCCCGCGCGGCTCGGCTGGGGGACGGGCAGGCAGCCGGCACGGAAATCGGACCTTTGTGCAATCCGACCCAGCGCGACCGCATTAAGGAACTGGTGAGCGACGCCGTCGGATCCGGGGTCCGGGTCGCGACGGGCGGATCAATGGCCGACGGCTCCGGGTATTTCTATGAGCCTACTGTTCTCGCCGGGCTCCAGGGTAACGAGCGCATTGTCGTGGAAGAGCAGTTCGGCCCGGCGTTGCCGGTCATTCAGTATTCGGAGGTTGAGCAGGCAATCGCGCAAGCGAATGACAGCCACTACGGGCTTGGCGCTTCTGTCTGGACCGCTGACCCTGAGCGGGGCCGAACTCTCGCCCCGCGGGTGGAGTCGGGCACGGTCTGGGTGAATACCCATCAGTCCGGAATCCCCGGACAGCCCTTCGGCGGTTTCAAGTGGAGCGGGATCGGTGTCGAAGGCGGCCCCTGGGGCATGCTGGCCTACACCGAGCTGCAGGCCATCCACACGAACAGGTCGGACCTCTGAGGCGCACCGGGCGCTTGGTCCGGTGCTGACCGGGCTGGCCCGCGAGCTGTCCGGCCGATGAGTTCCCGGTGGGGAGGGAGTCGAACGGGCTATGACGACACACAAGCTCGAGACTCCCGAGGTCGACCTGGTCTACGACATCCACGGCCCGCTGCCGACCGCCGATGGACGCCCTCCGCTGGTCATGATCGGCCAGCCCATGGACGCCGGCGGCTTCAGCACGCTGGCGTCGCTGTTCCCTGACCGCACCGTGGTCACCTATGACCCGCGCGGTCTCGGCCGCAGCAGGCGGAAGGACGGCCGGGTCGATCATGCGCCCGAGGTCCAGGCCGCCGACGTGCACGCCCTCATCGAGGCGCTCGGCGCGGGGCCGGTCGAGATGTTCGCCAGCAGCGGCGGTGCGGTGACCGCGCTCGCCCTGGTGGCGGCGTTCCCGGACGACGTGACCAACCTGGTGGCGCATGAGCCGCCGCTGATTCCGGTGCTCCCCGACGCCGAGGCGGCCGAACGCGCCCGCGCCGGCGTCCGGGATGCGTACCAGGACCGGGGCTCCGGCGCGGGCATGGCGGCCTTCATCATGATGACGTCGTGGCGGGGCGAATATACCGACGACTACTTCGCCCAGCCCGCGCCGGATCCCGCCGCGTTCGGGATGGCGACCGCGGATGACGGCTCCCGTGACGACCCGCTGCTCTCCGACCGGTCGTGGGCGGTGAGCAGCTACCGGCCCGCTGCCGACGCGCTGGCGGCCGCGCCGACGCGGGTGGTGATCGCCGTGGGTGAAGAGTCCGCGGGCACCTTCACCGATCGAACCTCCGTAGCGGTGGCCCAGCTGCTCGGTCAGCAGCCGACCGTCTTCCCGAGCCACCATGGCGGCTTCGTCGGTGGCGATTCCGGCTACGCCGGGCAGCCTGAGGCCTTCGCGCGCAGGCTGCGCGAGGTCCTCGACGGCGCCCGCTGACGGCCGTCCTTCTCCCGGTCAGGCGGCGGGCCGCCGAGAACTCTCAGTGCGCCGAGTACGCGCCCGCGTCGAGGTCCTCGATAAGCGTGGGACCGGTCGGTGCCCAGCCGAGAAGCTCCCGTGTGGCCGTGCTCGTCGCCGCGAGATCCATCCCGAAGAAGGTGCCGATCCACCCGAAATGGTCCTGGACGTCATCGGTGGCGATCGACGCGACGGGCAAGCCGAAGGCGCGGCCGATGGCCTCCGCGATGTCGCGGGTGGGCACGCCGCTTTCCGCGACGGCGTGGAGGCGAGCGCCGGCCGGGGCCTTCGCGAGTCCCAGCGCCACGAGGCGCGCGGCGTCGGAGCGGTGCACGGCGGCCCACCGATTGGTCCCGTCGCCCGGGTAACCAGAGACGCCCTTCTCGCGGGCCACCGCGGCGATGATCGCGATGAATCCGTGGTCGCCAGTTCCGTGCACGGTCGGCGAGAAGCGCAGGCTAACGGCGTGCACGCCGCGGCCGGTGTACTCGAGCGCGAGGTTCTCGCTGCCTCCGCGCGGCGAGTCGGGGCCATGGAACGGGGACGGATCGGCCTCGGTGGCGGGCCGGCCCTGGGTCGAGGCCGGCGACGCCCGAGGCGAACAGGAAGGGGCGGTCGGTGCCGGCGAGCGCATCACCGATGGTCTGGATCGCGGCTCGCTCGGCCGCGATCGTGGCGACCGGGTCGGACCAGTCGTGCTTGTTGGCGAGATGGATGACCGCCTCGGCGGCCTCGGCGCCAGCCCGGATGCTGGCCAGATCGTCGAGGTCACCGCGCAGGGCGCGGGCCCCCTTGGCCTGGATAACGGCGGCGGAAGCATCGGACCTGGCCAGCCCGGTGACCTCATGCCCGGCGGCGAGAAGCTCATCGACGGTGGCGGAGCCGATCCATCCGGAGGCTCCGGTGACGAATACGCGCATGGCACTGTCTCCCTTCGGCTCCGCCCGCAGGCGGAGCGGCTGATCCACTGATGTCAGTGACTGATGTCAGCTACAGACATCACCATACACGTATACGACAGTCACTGTCATCACTAGACTGAGTGCCATGGTGCGCTGGGAGCCGGGTGCGAGAGAACGCCTGCAGGAAGCGGCGCTCGGGCTATTCGCCACTCGCGGGTTCGAGCAGACGACCGCCGCGGAGATCGCGCAATCCGTCGGGCTGACCGAGCGCACCTTCTTCCGGCACTTCAGCGACAAGCGCGAGGTGCTGTTCTACGGGCAGCAGCAGTTCCTCCAGGCATTCATCGACGGGGTGAACGCCGCACCGCCTGATGCAACCCCCCTCGAGGTGATCGCCTCCGCGCTGGACGCGGCGACAGCCTTTTTCCCCGACGAGCGCCGCCCGCACTCCCGCACGCGACAGTCCGTGATCGACCAGAACCCCGCGCTCCGCGAACGCGAACTGCACAAGCTCGCAGGCGTCGCCACAACGGTCGCCGAGGCTCTGCGCGCGCGAGGCATCGCCGAGCCGGCCGCCACCCTGGCCGCCCAGTCCGGCGCCACCGTGTTCGGAATCGCGTTCTCCCAGTGGATCCGCGAAGGTGAAACGCGGTCCCTCCCCGACATCGCCTCGGGTGTGCTCCAGGAGCTGGTCAGCCTGACCGGAGTGGCAACCGGGTCACGGAAGTAGCAGCCCAGGCGCCGGTCAGATGCTCCAGAGGGCTCGGGTGGGGGAGAGGCGGGCGGCGCGGATGGCGGGCAGGAGCCCGGCCAGGGCGCCGATGATGATGGCGGCGGCGAGGCCGCCGGCCCAGGCTTCGGGCGGGATGACGACGGCTTCGCCGTGGCTGCGGGCGTAGCTGGCGGTGGCGGCCGCGCCGGCCAGGATGCCGGCGGCGGCGCCGGTGAGGGAGAGCAGGGTGGCCTCGGCGAGGAACTGGGCGCGGATCTGCCCGCGGGTGGCGCCCAGCGCCCGGCGCAGCCCGATCTCGGAGCGCCGTTCGAGCACGGAGATGATCATGATGTTGGTGACGCCGATGGCGCCGACCAGCAGGGCGACGGCGCCGAGGCCGAGGAACAGGGTGTCGAGGGCGCCCTGGGTGTCGGCCTGGGCGGTGAGCGCGGCCGAGGGCTGGGACACGTTGGCCTGGCCGGGGCCCTCGGGGCTGGCCTGGCCGGCGAGGAGGTGGTCGACGCGGGTGGTGACGGCGGGTGTGCGGGTGGTGCGGACGTAGATCTGGGAGGGGTGGCCGTCGAAGTGCAGGTAGTGCTCGGCGGCGGGGAAGCCGATGAGGACGGCGGAGTCGATCTGGGGGGCGTAGGTGTCGGGTTTGAGGATGCCGGTGACATACAGCCACTGGCCGGCGGCGCGGATCCGCAGGCCGGGGCGGATCTGGTCGATGCCGAGCCGCTGCGCGGCGGCGGCGCCGAGCACCGCGACGGGCTGCCGGGCGGTGGCGGCGTTGAGGAACTGGCCCTGGGCGAGGCTGGTGCCGGCGGCGGCGGGCAGGTGCAAGGTGGCGGCGTCGACGCTGAGGGCGCCGGTCTGGATCGCGGGGATGAGCGGGGACTGGTAGACGCTGACGCCGTTGACGGTACCGGTGGCCTGGACGGCGGTGACGCCGGGCAGCCGGGCGATCATGGCGGGGGCGGTGTCGGGAAGTTCGGCGGGGGCGCCGGTGAGGGTCTGCCCGCTGGTGACGGTGAGCAGGTTGGTGCCCAGGGCCTGGATCTCGGCGAGCAGGGCGGCCTGGGCGGAGGCGGCCAGGCCCAGGACGGCGACGATGGCGGCGACGCCGATGGCGATGCCCAGCGCGGACAGGGCGGCGCGGAGCTTGCGGGTCCGCAGCCCGATGCTGGCCAGGGCGGCCAGGTCGGCGGGCCGCAGCCGCGCCGGGGCGAGGGCCGGGGCGGGCGCCCGGGGCGACGGGCTGGTCATGGGATGGCTCCCGGTGCCGGTGCGGGGCCCGTGTCGGCGGTGATGTGGCCGTCGAGCATCTCGATGCGCCGCCGGGCCGCGGCGGCGACGGCCGGGTCGTGAGTGATGATGATCACCGTCGTCCCGGCGGTGTTGAGTTCTTCGAGCAGGGCGAGGATGGACGCGCCGGTGGCGGAATCGAGGTTGCCGGTCGGCTCGTCGGCCAGCAGTATCGGCGGCCCGCCCGCCACCGCCCGGGCGATGGCGACGCGCTGCCGTTCGCCGCCGGACAGCCGGGTGGGCCGGGCGGCGGCCTTGTCCGCCAGGCCGACCCGGTCCAGCGCGGCGGCGGCGAGCCTGCGCCGGGCGTCGGGGCGGACCCCTGCGTACAGCAGCCCGCCGGTGACGTTGCCCAGGACGGTGTGGTGCTCGGCCAGGAAGAACTGCTGGAACACGAACCCGATCCGCGCCGCCCGCAGCGCCGACAGCTGGCGGTCGGTCAGGGCGGCGGTGTCCAGGCCGGTGACGCGGACGGAGCCGGCGGTGGGGGTGTCCAGGGTGCCCATGAGGTGCAGCAGCGTCGACTTCCCCGACCCCGACGGCCCGACCACGGCGACCAGTTCCCCGGCCGCTATGGCCAGGCTCACCTGGTCCAGGGCCCGCACCGGTGGCTGCCCCGGGTACACCTTCGACACCAGCTCCAGCTCCAGCACCGGGCCTGGCCCGCTGCCCGGTGCGTCGGCGCGGGCCGGGGCCGCCAGCGCGGCGTCCGCGGCGGTCATGTCGCCGCCACCACGACTCGCTGCCCGGGGGCCAGCGCGCCGGTCACCTGCACCAGGCCCGAGTTGTCGTCGAAGATCCCCGGCCGCACCGCCACCCACCGCCGCGCGCCCCGCGGCCCGATGACCTCGACCGCGTAACCCCCGGATGACTGGGCCAGCAGCGCCGTCACCGGCACCGCGAGCACCGGGCCGGGGCTGCGCTCGGTGATGAGGTTCACCGTCACCGGCGCCTGATCCAGGCGCCCCGCCGCCCCCGGCTCGGTCAGCCGCACCTGCACCGGGATCGTCGTTCCCGCCGACCCGGACGTGGTCGCCACCGTGCCGACCGACGAGACCACGCCCCGCGTGACCGTCCCGCCGGGCAGCGTCACCGTCACCCGGTCGCCCGCCCTGACCTGCGACTGCTGCGCGGCATCCAGCGCGATCGTCACCACGTGCCGGTCCGACGTCCCGGCCAGCACCGGGCCGGCCGCCGGGCCGCCCAGCCTCCCGGTCACCCGGCTCACCCGCAGCGCCCCCGGCTCGAACACCACCTGCCCCAACGCCAGTGAACCCGGCGGGAACGCCACCCCCAGGTGCTCCTCCAGCCGCTGCACCCCCTGCGCCGTCGCCCACGAGAAGTAATCCCAGCCCGCCGCCGCCACCTCCGCCCGGACGGCATGGCCGAGATCCACCAGGTCATGGTTGAGCTGCGACACATCCTGGCCGATGACCCCGACGCCCAGC
The DNA here is from genome assembly GCA_963730265.1 of uncultured Actinomycetota bacterium. GTDB lineage: Bacteria > Actinomycetota > Actinomycetes > Streptosporangiales > Streptosporangiaceae > DASUBV01. Next base: position 610,038 of record CAVSRG010000006.1, on the reverse strand, counting down.
GCCCGCCAGTCCGGCACCCGGCCGCGCAGCAGCACCACCGGCGACCCGTTATCCACCCGGTACAGCACCTGCCCCGGCCCGATCACCCGGCCCGCCGGCGGCAGCCACGTCAGCGTCCCGCCACCCCGCCCGGTCACCGTCCACGACCCCGCGTACCCCAGCGTCGCCGACACCGGCGTCACCGCCGACAGATCCCGCCGCGTCACCAGCGCCGTCGCCGGCGCCACTACACCCCGCGACCCCGACGCCGACGTAGCGCCCGAGCCAAACGCTCCCGCCCGCCACGCCACCGCCACCCCCGCCGCCAGCACCACCACCAGCCCCGCGGCCACCCAGCCAGCACCCCGGCGACGTCCGCCCGAATCAGGTACCTCCCCGGCTTCCCGAGCCTCCGCCTGGCCTTCCGCCCGCGGCTCGGCCTCCCGGCCCCGCGACACCGTCTCGCTCACGATCCACGTTCCTTAGTCGAACCAGCCCGACACGTTTTCGTGCACCACCAGCTCGCATTGCCGCACCTTGGCCTGGATCTGCGGCGAGTTCATGACGTTTCCGGGCTGGGCTCCCCGGTGGAAGCCAATGTCGGCCGCGTGCAGGTTGAACGTGGGCCGCGCCGGGTCCGGCGGATAAGGGCTGGGGTCGGGCCAGTTCGGCACCCCATGGGCATGCATGCACCGGGCGAAGTGCAGCATCTGGCCCCACCACTGATTCAGCGCGGCCGGGTCATCATCGATGTTGCCGGTGTTCGGCAGCAGGTGCTGGCACGCGTTCAGGGCCGCCTGGAGCTGGGCGGTGCCGACCCCGAGTTGCTGAGCGGTTTCCTTAGGAATCCCTCCGCTGCTGGTGGGGTCAGGCCATTTCGGCACCCCACGGGCCCGGACGCAGTGCGAGAACGCCAGGGCCTTCCGGGAGTTCGCTGACAGCGAGTTCGCTGCCCCTCCCGCATTCGATGACCCGCCGGACCCGCCGGACCCGCCGGACCCGCCGGACGCGCTGCCGCTGCATGCCGCCAGCAGGGCCAGGCCGGCCGTGACGATGACGGCGGCCCCCGTTCGCGCTGCATGCGGCCACGCCCGCCGGGGTCGGCGCATGACCCAGGTGCTGACGTTCATCACGCACTCCTCATGGGCTGGATGACGACGCCGACGCGACTCGGCGCCCGTGCCGGTCAGCCCCCAGTCCACCGACGGCGCCCAAGATCAGCCCTGCAGACGCCTTAAAGAAACCTCGGAACCAGGGTGCGGCGGGAAGGTGAGGGTGAATGTCGACCCGTCCGGGCCCGTCCGTACCTCGATGGTTCCGCCGTTGGCCTGGGCGACGCTGCCCACGATGGCCAGCCCGAGGCCCGCGCCGGGCAGGCCTCGGGCGGCCGGTGCCCGGTAGAAGCGCTCGAAGATGCGGGGGAGGTCCTGGTCGGCGATGCCCGGGCCGTGATCGCTGACCGACACACGCGCCTCGGCGACGATGACCTGCACCGCGCCGTCGGGCGGATTCCACTTGATCGCATTGTCGATCAGGTTGCAGATGGCGTGGTCGACCCCGGCGGGATCCACGTGCACCAGGCACGGTTGCAGGTCGGCGGCGATGGCGGCCTGCGGCATGCGCTGCCGCATGCGGTGCACCGCCTCGCTGGTCAGCAGGTCCAGGCGCACGGTCTCGCGATGCGGTGCGGACTCGTGGTAACGGGCCAGGTCGAGCAGGTCGGTGATGAGCTGGTCGAGCTCGCCGGCCTGCTCTCGCGCCGCCCGGACCAGGGCGGGCGCCTGCGGGTCGGCCAGCCCGGCGCCGTCCTCGAGCAAGTCCAGGTTCGTTGTCAGGCTGGTCAGCGGGGTGCGCAGCTCGTGTGACGCATCGGCGACGAGCTGGCGCTGGGCGGTGACCGATTCGTGCAGCGCGGCCAGCATGGTGTCAAAGGACGAGCCGAGCCGGCCTACCTCATCGCTGGTCCCGCTGGAGTGGAGGCGGGCGGTGAGGTCACGGGTCTGGGCGACGTGCTCGGCGGTCGCGGTGAGCTCGGCGATGGGTCGCAAGATGCGGCCAGCCGTCAGCCGGGCCGCGCCATAGGTGATGCCCGCGGCCGCGACGGTGAGCCCGGCGAGCAGCAGGGCCGCCTGGCGCAGTGCACCGTTGTCGGCGTTCGCGGCCTGGCTGGTGCGTACCAGCCCGCCACCAGGGGCGATGGCAAGCGCGGCGGTGTAGACCCGGACCGGCTGGCCGGCGTCGCGGGCATCGGCAAAGTAGGGCGGCTGCGCGTCCGCGGCTACCGCGACATCGCGCTTGCCGAGTGGTCCGAACGGAGTGGACTGACCGGCCGCCACCGGGCCAGGGAACAGCTGGACTTCTACGTTGCCCACAGTGACCGGCCGGGTGATCCCGCTGGTCCCTGGCCGCCGATTGCTTGACGCGACGGGCGATCGAGGCGGTTTGCTGCGCGGCGTCGACGAGGGTTGCGTCGACGCGGGAGCGCAGGCTCGCGGCGTAGGAGAAGTACAGCACGCTGCTGACCGCGGCGACGACGATCAGCACCCCGACTGCCGCCGCCACCGAGATGCGGTTCCGCAGCGTCACGGCGCATCTCGCAGGACGTAGCCGAGCCCGCGCACGGTGTGCAGGATGCGTGGCTCGCCGGCCGCCTCGAGCTTGGTGCGCAGATAGCCCATGTACACCCAGAGGTTGTTCGAGCGCAGGCCGAAGTCGTAACCCCACACCGCCTGGAAGATCTGCGAATGGCTGAGGACCCGGCCGGGGTTGCGCAGGAACAGCTCGAGCAGCAGGTACTCGGTGCGGGTGAGGGAGACCTCGCGCCCGCCCCGTGTCACCCGGGCCGCAGCGAGGTCGAGCACCAGGTCGGCGTAGCTGAGTTGTTCCGCGCTGGCCGCGTTGCGGCGCATCAGTGCGCGCAGGCGGGCGCGCAACTCGGCCAGCGCGAACGGCTTGACCAGGTAGTCGTCGGCCCCGGCGTCCAGCCCGGCGACCCGGTCATCGACCAGGTCGCGGGCGGTGAGCATCAGGATCGGCGTCCGGTCGCCGCGGGCGCGGAGCCGTCGGCACACCTCGAGGCCGTTCGGCTCGGGCATCGCCACGTCGAGCACGATCGCGTCGACGCTGGCGGCCACGAGGTGAGCCAGCGCCGCGTTGCCACCCTCGGCGGCCAGCACCTCGTAGCCGTCACGCCCCAGCGCGGTGGACAGCGATCGGCGCACCGCCGAATCGTCATCGACCACGAGAACCCGCACGTTAACCATTGTGCAAGGGACTCGCGCCGCCCGACGCTTACTTGCCTGCCGCGCTCCGCCCGGCTGCGCTCCGCCCGACCGCGTCCCAGGCGGCCGCCAGGCGGGCCGGGCTCACCCCGAGATCGCGGGCGATCGCGGCGAACGCCGAGCTGGCCGGATTGACCCGACCGTTTTCGCTGCTCAACGCGGTGATCTCCTTGAACCCCCGGGCCGGCTGCGTCGAGGCTGATTCCCAGCCGCGCGGCCAGTGCCCTCGCCGCCGCCGGCGGTCCGGTCACTCCGCCCTGAATGACCCGGCCCCCGAACAGGTCGTAGATGACTCGCTGCGCGGTCGCGTGCGACACCCCGGTCGATGCCGCGAATGCCGCGATGATCGCGGCCGGGTTGCCGCCGCCCCGCTTGGCGGCCTCAAGTCCGGCCTCGAGCCGGCCGGTGCTGATGCCCGCGGACGCGGCTAGCGCCGCCAGCGGCGGCCGGGCCGCGGCCTTGGCCGCGGCAGCGTGCCTGGCCTTGGACTTGCACGCGCTGCTGACACACGCCTGCGGCGGACCTGACTTGCCGGACGGCGAACCCGACGGTGAACCGGATCCGGATGCCAGGGCGCTGGCCGGGACGGCGATGGCCGTAGCCGTGATGACTCCCGCGATGGCGAGACGACGGTGCAGAGGACGACGGTGCAGAGGACGACGGTGCAGGGCCGGCATGGGGCGCTCCTGTTCTCCGATGAGATCCCCAAGTCCACCCGCGGGGCCCAAGACCGGCCCTCCAGCGACCTTAAAGAAGCCTTGGAACCCCGGCCTGACCAAGGTCAGCGTTCGGCGGCGCCCCCGGTGGCGGCGGGAACGTTACGTCGATGGCGAGGCCGCCCCCGGGCACCGGGCGGGCCGCGATGGTGGCGGCGTGGGCGGTGGCGATGGCGCGGACGATGGACAGGCCCAGGCCGTGGCCGCCGTCGCGGCGGGCGCGGCGCGGACCGAGCCGCTGGAAGGGCTGGAACAGGCGGTCGACCTCGGCCGGCGGGATGACCGGGCCCGAGTTGGTCACCGACAGGACCGCGTGACCGGCGCTGGTCCCGGTGGCGACCTCGACCTCCCCGCCGGGGATGTTGTGGCCGACGGCATTGCCGATCAGGTTGGCGGCTAGCTGCTGGGCCAGGAGCAGGTCACCATCGAAGATGGCGGGCTGGATGTCGGCCCGCACGTTCAGGCCGAGACGGCTGATCGCGGGCCGAGCGGCGTCCAGGGCCGCGCTGGTGATGGCGCCCAGGTCGACCGGCTCGCGCTCGCCGGGGCCGGCCTTCGCTGTTGGCCAGGGTGAGCAGCGCCTCGATGAGGCGTTCCTGCTCGCCGTTGGAGGCCAGCAGTTCCCGGCTGACGGCCTGCCAGGTGCCGGTGGTGGCGGCCGGGTCGGCCAGGGTGACCTGGAGCAGGGTGCGTTCCCTGGTCAGCGGGGTGCGCAGTTCATGCGACGCGTTGGCCGCGAACCGCCGCTGGGCGTCGAACGATGCCTCCAGCCGCGCCAGCAGGTTGTCGAGGGTGTCGGCGAGTTCCCTGAGCTCGTCGTCGGGTCCGCGCAGGGCCAGTCGCTCGTGCAGGTTGCTGGCCGCGATCCGGCGGGCGGCGGCAGTGATCGTGCTCAGCGGGCGCAGTACCCGGCCGGCGATCATCCAGCCGATCGCGGCGGCGGCCAGCGCGATGCCCACCAGGACGATGGCGCAGATGATCAGGATCTGCCGCTTGTCGTAATTGACGCGAAACTGCGCGTTGGCCAGCAACTTAGCCTGCTCAGCGGCGGTGAGGACAGGCGGCTTCTGGCGCACCGGGGAGGTGGCAACGGGCATGCGCGCGCGGAGTATGTCGTAGCGGCCGACTTGGTGGACGTCGGCGATAGGCACCTTGAAGGGAACCCTGATTACGTCGTAACGACCGCTCTGGTGGACGTCGGCGATGGGAACTCGGCCATGGAGTTCGGCGGAGGCGGAGCCGTTCAGGTGGCTGGAGGACGGCTGGTTCGTCGTGTTCCCGTAGAGCAGGTAGGCAACGACGGCGAGCACGGCCGCGCCGCAGACCAGGAACGCCGCACCGTACAGGACGGTCAGGCGCAGCCGGGCGGTGCGCCGGGGCACCCGCAGCCAGCCCGGCAAACCGGGCCGCGGACGAGGAGAGCGCGGACGGGGAGTACGCATCAGGGTTCTCCGATCCGGTAGCCGCTCTCCCGGACAGTCTGGATCACCGGCGGGTCGCCGAGCTTGGCCCGGAGCCGGCCGATGGTGGTCTTCACCGTGCTCGTGAACGGGTCGGCTGCTTCGTCCCATACCCGTTCCAGCAGTTCCTCGGCTGGCACTGGCCGTCCATCGGCGGCGAGCAGGCATTCCAGTACAGCGAGTTCCTTGGTGGTGAGCGGCAGGCGCAGCCCGGCGCGGACCGCGACGCGCCGGGCCGGGTCCAGGCTCAGGTCGCCGTGCTCGAGGCGGGCGGGCAGCGGAGCCCCGGCTCGCCAGGCCCAGGGCCCGGATGCGGGCCACCAGCTCGGCGAAATCAAACGGCTTGGGCAGGTAATCGTCGGCGCCGAGGTCCAGGCCTTCGACTCGGTCCCTGACCGACCTGGCCGCCGTGAGCATCAGCACCCGGCTCGGCGACTGGCTCGCGGCCAGGGCGCGGCAGACGTCGTCACCGTGCATGCCGGGCAGGTCGCGATCCAGCACCACCACGTCATACCGGTTGACCGCCGCATGCTCCAGGGCCGCGGCGCCGTCGAGTGCGATGTCGACCGCCATCCCTTCGCGGCGTAGCCCGGCCGCCACCGCCGTGGCCAGGACCTCGTCGTCCTCGGTCACCAGAACCCGCATGCAATCGCCCGCCGCGTCACGTGTGCCCGCGGCATCCCAGCCGCCTGACTCCCAGGATCGCAGGCCGCAGGTGACAGCCAGGTGACATTTTCGGTTTCCGTCCTGTCACCTCCCGTTCTGTACAACTGCACGTGATGACCAGATTGGCTTTCTGAGGAGAACACGATGAACAAAGAGCCCGGCCGTAACCGCGGGCCGCGGCGTGCGGCCGCCCTGGCTGTCGCCGCCGCGGTCGCCGTCCTGACCACGGCCTGCGGCGGTGGTGCCCCGTCCGCGGCCAGCCCGGGCCGACCTACGCGCAGGAACTGGCCCTGGCCCAGTGCATGCGCGGCCACGGCGTGCCGAACTTCCCCGACCCCAGCGCATCGGGGGGCTACTCGCTGGGTCCGGGCGGGACGATCGAGGGCGCCGGGGGATCAGTCGACATCAACAGCAGCCCGGTCCAGGCCGCTTACGGCCATTGCCGGCATCTGCTGCCGGGCGGTCCGTCTGTCTCGCAGCTGGAGCAGAAGGTGCAGCAAGGGCAGCAGCGAGAGGAGCAGGAGCTCCCCACGCTGGTGAAGTTCGCCCAGTGCATGCGCAGCCATGGCGTGCCGGGCTTTCCCGACCCCGCGCTGAGCGGCCAGAGCGCCCCGGCGTCCGGTAAAGGTCCGGCCATCAACCCGAGCTCGCCGGGGTTCAAGGCCGCGCTGCAGGCCTGTCGGCATCTGGTCCCCGCCGGGGCGCACATCTTCGATCAACCAGTCGGCCGGGACGCACCGGCCATGAGGCGCGCCGCCGCGCGCGCCGCCGGGTGGTCGCGGCGGTGCTGGTCGTACTCGGAGCGGGGGCGGGAGCTGGGTGGGCGGTCGGGGCGTTCGGGTCGCATGACTCGACCGGGGCCGGGCCGGGGGCACCGCCGCCGGCGACGCGGCCGGTGGTCCGGGAGGATCTGTCGTCGACTACGCCGGTGAACGCGACCCTCGGATACGCGAAGTCCTACACGGTGCGGGGACCGGGCGGCGGTGCGCTGACCTGGCTGCCGTCCGCCGGGCAGGTGATACGCCAGGGCCACGTGCTGTACCGGGTCGACAACGCCAGCCCGGTGGTGCTGCTCTACGGAGCCGTGCCGGCCTGGCGGACGCTGGACGAGGGCCTGACCGGCACGGATGTGAGCCAGCTCAACCACGACCTGGTCGCGCTCGGCTACGCGAGCAGCTCGGGCATCCGGGCGCTGGGCTGGGACTACTTCTCCTGGGAGAGCGCGTACGGGGTGCAGCAGCTGGAGTCGGCGCTGGGCGTCACCAGCCCGCCGGGGTCGCTGCCGCTGGGGTCGGTGGTGTTCGAGCCGGCCGCGATCCGGGTCGCCAGCGTGCGCGGCGGCCTGGGCGGCCCGGCGGCCGGGCCGGTGCTGACGGCGACCTCGGACCGGCACGTGGTGACGATCCCGCTGAGCACGGCTCAGGAGACCGAGGTGGCGGTGGGGGACGCGGTCACGGTCACGCTGCCGGACGGGGCCGCCGCGGCGGGGAAGGTCTCCTCGGTCGGCCGGGTGGCGTCCGGGATGGCCAGCAGCGCGACGATCCCCGTGACGGTGACGCTGACGCACCCGTCGGCGGCCGGAACCCTGGACCAGGCGCCGGTCACGGTGTACATCACCACCGCCAGCAGCCGGGGTCCGGTGCTCGCGGTGCCGGTGGCGGCGTTGCTGGCCCAGGTGGCCGGCCGGGGGAGGCGGACGGGCGGTATGCGGTCGAGGTGATCGGGCCGGGCCGGACCCGGCGGCTGGTGGCGGTGACGGCCGGGATCTTCGACGACAACTCCGGCCTGGTGCAGGTGGCGGGGGCGCTGACACCCGGCGAGCACGTAGTGGTGCCGGGAACATGAGCGCCATCCTGGAGCTGGAGCGGGTGACGAGGGAGTATCCGGGGTCCCCGCCGGTGCGGGCGCTGGATCAGGTGAGCCTGGCGGTGGCGGCCGGGGAGCTGGCCGCGGTGGTCGGTCCGTCGGGGTCGGGCAAGAGCACGATGCTGCACCTGATGGGCACCCTGGACCGGCCGAGCAGCGGGACGGTGCGGGTCACCGGCCTGGACGTGGCGGCGATGACCGACCGTGAGGTGTCGGCGCTGCGGGCGCGGCGGATCGGGTTCGTGTTCCAGCAGTTCTTCCTGGCCGAGCACCAGACCGCGCTGGCCAACGTGGCCGACGGGCTGCTGTACGCGGGCGTGGCCCGGGCCGGGCGCCGTCGGATGGCCGCCGATGCGCTGGACCGGGTCGGCCTGGCCCACCGGGCCACCGCCCGGCCGACCCAGCTGTCGGGCGGGGAGCGGCAGCGGGTGGCGATCGCCCGGGCCATCGCGGGCCGCCCGCCAGTCGTGCTGGCCGACGAGCCGACCGGCAACCTGGACTCCGGCACCGGCGCCTCGCTGCTGGCCCTGCTGGAAGAGCTCAACGCCGAGGGAACCACGATCATCGTGATCACCCACGATCACGCGGTCGCCGCCGCGATGCGGCGCCGCATTGAGATGCTCGACGGCCGCATCATCACCGACACTGGTCCCGTCCCGGCCGGGGGCGGGCTGGCCCGGGAAGGAATGTCATGACCCGCACGACCGCCCCGGCTCCGGTCCGGCTGCGCCCGGCCGACCTGGCCGGCCTGGCCAGCGTGGGGCTGCGGACTCGCAGGCTGCGCGCGTCGCTGTCGGCGCTGGGCATCGCGATCGGGGTGGCGGCGATCGTGGCCGTCCTGGGCCTGGCCCGGTCCTCCCAGGCCGGGCTGCTGGCCGAGATCAGCCGCCTGGGCACCAACCTGCTGACCGTCACCAACGGCCAGAGCATCACCGGCCAGCCCGCCCAGCTGCCCGAAGCCGCGCCGGGGATGATCGGCCAGCTGCCCGGCGTGACCGCCGTCCAGTACACCGCCACGGTCGGCGCCGATGCCTACCGCAGCCCGCTTGTTCCTCCCGTCGACACCAACGGGCTCAGCGTGGATGCCGCCAGCCTGGGCCTGCCCGCTGTGGCCGGCACCTCGGTCGCCCAGGGCAGCTTTCTCAACGCCGCCACCGCCCGGCAGCCGGTCGCCGTGCTCGGCGCGGCAGCGGCCCAGCTGATGGGCATCGACCGGATCTGGCCCGGCGAGCGGATCTGGGTCGGCGGCCAGTGGTTCTACCTCGCGGGCATCCTGCGCCCCGCCACCCTCGCGTCGCAGATCGACACGTCGATCCTGGTCGGCTTCCGCGCCGCGCGGACCTACCTCGGGTTCGACGGCCCTCCCTCCGAGCTGTACGTCCGCAGCGTCAACACCCCGGCCGCCACCACCAGGGTGGACAATCTGCTCGCCGCGCAGGCCAATCCGGAGAACCCGAACGAGGTCGACGTCTCTCAGCCGTCGCAAGCGCTGACCGCGCAGGCCGACGCCGCCGGCGCCTTCGACACCTTGTTTCTCGGACTGGGTGCCGTCGCGTTGCTGGTCGGGGCGGTCGGCGTGGCCAACATTATGGTCATCTCGGTTCTCGAACGGCGTCAGGAGATCGGGCTGCGGCGGGCGCTGGGCGCGACCAGGGGCCAGATCCGCAGCCAGTTCCTGGCCGAGGCCATCCTGCTCGCCCTGGCCGGCGGCGCGGTCGGGGTCAGCGCCGGGGCCGCGGCCACCGTCATCTATGGCCACGCCCGAGGCTGGCCGATCGTCATTCCTCCCGAGGCGTGGGCCGGCGGCCTGGCCGCCGCCCTGCTCATCGGCGCCCTGGCCGGACTTCTCCCCGCCATCCGCGCCGCCCGCCTGTCACCCACACAAGCGCTGTGGACGCTGTGAGTCAGGGCTTGCGGCCCACGCCGGCCAGGAACCAGAGCTGGCTCGGGTCAGCCGGCACCTGGTCGGCCGGGCCGGGGCGCCACTGCGGGAGGTAGACCAGCCCCGGATCGACCAGCTCGAAGCCGTCCAGCAGGCGCCCGATCTCGGCGCGGGAGCGAGCCCGGCCCTTGCTGGCCACCCGGCTGCGGTACATGGTCGACGCGGCCTGGGTCACCTTCGGCCTGCTCTCGCTGGTGGCGTGGCTGAGCACCAGGTAACTGCCCGACGGCAGCCGGTCGCGCAGCTTCGCCACCAGGCCCCACGGGTCGTCGGCGTCATCCAGGAAGTGCACCACGGCCACGAGCAGCAAACCGACCGGCTGGTCCAGGTCGATCAGCCGCCGGGCCGCGGGATGGTCCAGGATGCTCTCGGGCTCGCGGAGGTCGGCCTCGATGATCGCCGCGGTCCGGTCGCCGTTGAGTATCGCCTTGCTGTGCGCGATCGCGACCGGGTCGATGTCGGCGTACAGCACGCGGGCGGCCGGGTCGTCCTGCTGAGCGACCTCGTGCACGTTGCCCTGGGTCGGGATGCCCGAGCCGATGTCGAGGAACTGACTGATCCCGGCCGCGGTCAGGAACCGCACGGCCCGGCCCAGGAACGCCCGGTTGGCCCGGGCGATGGCCCGCACGTTGGGGTCCACCGCGGCCATGGCCCGGCCGAGGTCCTGGTCGGCCAAAAAGTTGTGGCTGCCGCCCAGCCAGTAGTCGTAGACCCTGGCCACGTTGGCCTGGCCGGGATCTACGCCCGGCGGTACCCAGCCCGGATCGCTCGCCAACACGCCTCCCTGGCCCAGCCTCGCGGTCCGGCCGGCCTGGCCCGGACCGCCGTTCTCGTACCGTATCCCGCGCCAGGACGCCCGCCCAGGCCCAGTTATCCGGCCGTTCAGCCGTCTCGGCCCCGGGCCAGGAAGCGCAGGTACTCCTCGCGGTCGAGCGGGTTGCCGTCGGTGCGGGCCCGGACCGGGACCTGGCCCCGGACCGGCCGGTCCCCGGCCGGCTGGGACCACCAGGCGCCCTCGCCGCGGGTCAGGCCGGGCAGCGCTCTGGTGAACTCCGCCACCAGCCGGGCCGGGATCTGCCCGGTCACCAGCCAGTTCGGCCCCGCGTCCGCCGACTGGGCGACGTCGGCCCCGAGCCCGGCCAGGTGGCTCAGCACCGGGCTGAGCACGTCGCCGGGAATCTCGGCCTCGAAGTGGTGGCAGGGCTCGTAGACCTGAGTGCCGGCTGCCCGCAGGGCCTGCATCGCCACCATCGGCGTCCGGCCGCGGAAGTCGGCGGCGACGCTGGTCGGGCTGGTGTACCCGGCCTGGATCAGCGTGATCGCGCAGTCGGTCACCGCCCAGCCTGACAGGCCCTGCTCCAGCGTGGCCAGCGCACTGTCCTCGATGGCCCGGTGGAACGCTCGCGGCAGCGCGCCGTACTCCACCTGACGGATGAACGACAGGCCGGTCCCCGGCGGGCCGGGCTCAACCCGCAGGCCGACGGTGGCGATGAAGTCGTTCGGACCGTGCCGCTGGATCTGCTCGCAGGCCTCGCCCCGGCCCGCCGGCCGCTCGAAGTAGACCGGCCGGATGGGCTGGAACTCGGCCGTCACCCCGAAGTCGCGTTCCAGCCGGGCCGCGATGACCTCCTGCTGGACCGCGCCGTAGAGCAGCACCGAGGTCGCCCCGCCGCCCGCGGCCCTGGCTCGGATCAGCGGATCCTCGTCGGCCAGGATGAGCAGCGCGGTGTGCAGCCGGGCGGCCTGGCCCGGCCGCGCGGTGACGATGGTCTCCAGGCTGGGCGGGGAGAACTGTGCCGTCCCGGCCCGGCCGTCCGGCTCGCCCAGGCGATCACCGACCCGGACGCCGGGCAGGCCGCGGACCCGCGCGATGTTGCCCGCGGTCAGCACCCGCCCGCCCCGCTTCCGCCCGGCCTCCCCGCCCGCAGCGTCCCCGCCCCCGGCGTCCTGCGGCGCGACGACCTCCAGGCCGGTAACCGGGCCGGTGATCCGGCTGACCCCGCCGCCCGGCTCGTGCCGGGCCAGCGTCACCCGCTGCCGCTCCCGCACCTCGCCGGAGAACAGCCGCAGGTAGGCGATCTTCTCGCCGCCGGTCCCGCGCTCGATCGCGAACACGGTCCCGCTCGGGCCGGTCTCGACATCGGCCGCGGCGGAATGGGGCGGCGCACCCGGGCGCCGGGCCAGGAACGTCCCGATCCCCGCGGTCAGCTCGGCCGACCCCTGGCCGGTCAGCGCCGATCCGAAGAACACCGGGTGGGCCAGCGCGGCGGCGGTCTGGCCGGCCAGTCGCGTCTCCAGGTCGGCGCGCGAAGGGACAGCGTCGTCGAGCAGCCGGCTGAGCAGGGCGTCGTCGTGCTCGGCCAGGATCTCGGCCGCCCGGCGGCGAGCGACCGGCTGGCCCAGGGCGCCCGGCTCGGTGCGGGCGGCCGGGGTGCCGAGCCCGGTCACGGTCTGCACCGGGATCGCGCCCGGCGCCAGCCGCCGCCGGATGTCGGCCACCAGGTCGTCCTGGCGGGCGCCGCGGCGGTCGATCTTGTTGACGAACAGCAGCGTCGGCAGGCGCAGCCGGGCCAGCGACTTCATCAGCACCCGGGTCTGGGCCTGGACGCCCTCTACGGCGGACAGCACCAGGATGGCCGCGTCGAGCACCACCAGGACCCGCTCGACCTCGGCGATGAAGTCCGGGTGGCCGGGCGTGTCGACCAGGTTGACCTGGAGGTCGCCGACGGCGAAGGAGGCCACGGCCGAGCGGATCGTGATGCCGCGCTGCTGCTCTAGCTCGTCGGTGTCGGTCTGGGTACTGCCGGAGTCGACGCTGCCAAGCTGGCCGATGCTGCCGTTATCGAACAGCAGCCGTTCGGTGAGGCTGGTCTTGCCCGCGTCGACGTGGGCAAGAATGCCAAGGTTCAGGGTCCGCATGAGCGCGCAAATCCTCGGAAGCAGGGATGGGCCACCTGATGAATCCGAGGCTCCGCCGCATCTCGCCTCCCCTTCGCGCTCATGCCGTCACTGGTCGCGCCGACCGTACCCAAGGCGATGTCGCCAGGTCCAGCGGTTTTCGCGGCCCAGAGGGCTCGGCGGCTGGTGCCCGGCGGCTAGTCCCCGTTATCGATCCGGTAGACGCGCCGGGCGGTCCCGCCGAAGATGGCCTCCTGCTCGGCCTGGCTCAGGTCGCGGGTCAGCTTCCGGGCCGCACCCACCACGTCGCCGTAGGCCACCCCGAGCGAGGACACCGGCCAGTCCGACCCGAACATCAGCCGGCCGGGGCCAAATCCGTCCAGCGCGATCTCGAAGTACGGCCGCAGGTGCTCGACCTCAGGCCCGTCCGGGCCTGGCTGCGGCGCACCGGCAGGCGGCGGCGCGGCGAACATCCCGGACAGCTTGCCCACCGTGTTGGGCAGCGCCGCGAACCGGCGGAACGCCGCCTCCCACTCCTCGTCGACCTTCGGCTGGACCTCGACGTTACCCAGGTGATCGAGCACGAACTCCATCTCCGGGAGCCGGGCCGCGGCCTGCGCCGCGGCGGGCAGCTGCTCGGGCCGCACCACCACGTCGTAGGTCAGCCCGGCCGCGCCCACCGCCGCCAGCCCGCGCAGCACCTCGGCCCGGATCAGCCATTCCGGGTCGGGCTCGATCAGCACCGGGTGCCTGATCCCGGCCAGCCGCCCGGCGTCCGGCCGCCCGCCCAGCGCGGCCAGGTCGTCCGCCACGCCCGGCGCGGTCAGGTCCACCCAGCCGACCACCGCGCGGACCAGGGATCCGTTCGCGGCCAGGGCCAGCATCTCCGGCGTCTCGCCCGGCTCGGCGACGGTCTGCACGATCACCGTGGCGGTCACCCCGGCCGCGGCGGCCAGCGGCGCCAGGTCGTCCAGCCCGAAGTCGCGGCGCAGTGGCGCCAGCGCCGGATCCGTGTCCAGCCACGGCTGCGCCCGGACCGACACATCCCACAAGTGATGGTGCGCGTCCAGCACCGGCACCATCGCCATGCCCCCCTCCCGCCGCCCGGTTCGTCGCAGTTGCCCACAGTACGGGCCTCTGGGTAACCCATTGGTAACACTCCGGCGGCACTGTCTATACGTGCCAGCTCTGCCCAACGGGACATCCGTAGCCGGAGGAAGCGGGGCGGCTACAGGCCAAGGTCGTCGAGTTCCTGGTGCAGCTCGGCGCGGGGGCCGGTGTAGGGGGCCGTGGGGCTGGTGTCCTTGGCCCGGCGGGTGGTGCTGCTGGTGTCCGGCGCGGGCGTCACGGCCGTGCCCGGCGAGCCTGACCGCGACCCGGACCCCGACCCCGAGCCGCTCGCGACCGCGGGAGCGCGGGACGCGCGGCGGTCGCGCAGCAGCCAGCCGCCCACGATGCCCCCGACCAGGCCGCCGATGTGCGCCTGGTAGCCCACGCCCACGTGCGGCAGCAGCACCGTGAACTGGTAGGCGAAGCACAGCGCCATCACCACGCCGACCACCATGTCGATGACGTGCCGGTCGAAGAACCCCCGCACCATGATGTAGCCGAAGTAGCCGAATACCACCCCGCTGGCCCCGGCCCCGACCGTGCCCGAGCCCTCGAAGAACCAGGCGGCCAGCCCGCTGGTCAGCACGACCAGCCCGGTGAGCGTGACGAACTTGCCCACGCCGCGGTAGGCGGCCAGGAACCCGAAGATGAACAGCGGGCCCGAGTTGCTCTCGATGTGTGCCCAGCTGAAGTGCAGGAACGGCGCCGTGATGATGTCGGGCAGCCCGCCCACATCGTGCGCCCTGATCCCGTACTCGAACGTCAGCCGGTAGCCGTCGGCCCAGTTGACGATCTGGATGACCCAGAGCAGGACCAGCACGCCGACCATGATGAACAGTGCGGTGCGGGCCCCGGCCAGCACCGCGGCCGGGTCCTCGGCGCCGATCTGCCAGGACCGGCCGATCGCCGTCCGGCGGCAGGCCGGCGATCGGTGGCCAGCCCGGCCAGCCCGGCCAGCCCGGCCAGCCCGGCCGCGGCGCGCCTCCGGCTCGCTCATGAGAGGTCGCTCATCGTGGTGGTATCCCGTCGCCGGTCAGGGGCCGTGTCTTCGACGCTAGCCACACCATGGTCCCACGGGAAGCCCGCGCGCCGGGTCAGGCGGTCACGTATGGCGCACGGTGATGACAGTCCGTAATTCATTACGTCGAGTAATTATTACGTCACGCATTGCTTAAACGTGATCTGCAATGGGTTATTTGCGGGTGGGCGACACAGCTTTTTAGGCCGAAACGGCCTGCCGGCGCCCGTGATTCTGGCAACGTTATGCGGCGACGCCGCTGGGCCGCGCAGCCAGGCCAGTACGCGTAGTAATGGCTGTCGGCGCTTTCGAGGCGGACGTCACGACTCGCTGCCTGGCATCGCAGCGGTCCGCGCGCCGGGCACCCCGCCCGGCCGCGTTTCAGGCCGACGGAAGGACCGCATTGTCGGAGCACCGGAGACGGTCGCCGGACAAGCGCTCACACCGGCGCGTAGGCGTGTTCATGATCACGTCAATGGCTGCCATCCTGGCTATCACAGGCGGCGCTTACGCGGTTCTTCGCGGCCAGAGCCCGGGCAGTGACCCGGTGGCGGCCGCCGCGGCCGATCTCCCGGTCGGCACCGCCGGCAAGGCGCTCGTGCAGGCCCGCCAGCACATGATTCAGCTTGACGCCGCGGCCAAGACGATGACCATCATCGGTACCCCCAAGGTCGCCGCGCAGCCCATCGCGTCCCCGCCGACCAGCTCCGACGGGTCCAGCGGCGGCTCCGGCGGCGGCGCCCCGGTCGTGAGCGCTCCGCCGCCCGACCCCGGCACGGCCCAGGCCATCGCCTACCAGCTGCTGCCCAGCTTCGGCTTCAACGCGGCCAGCCAGTACCCCTGCGTGAACGACATCTTTACCAGGGAGAGCGGCTGGCGCTACAACGCCGAGAACGCCAGCGGCGCCTACGGCATCCCGCAGGCCCTGCCCGGCTCCAAGATGGCCAGCGCCGGGCCCGACTGGCAGACCAACCCCACCACCCAGATCAAGTGGGGCATCGGCTACATGAAGAGCATCTACGGCAGCCCGTGCCAGGCCTGGGCATTCTGGCAAGCGCACAGCTACTACTGATCCCGCCCCGCGAGAGCAGCCCCCGATCACGAGCCGATAGCGATATTGGCCCGTGATCGGCCTTGCCTCAAAGTTACCCTTAGTTACTTTCCTTAACAGACGGTCGTTCCCGCCACTCGTTCCCGCCCGCTCTGTGATGCACGTCACACAAGAGCGCGGTTGGCCACGCCCGCATCGTTCGGAGCCTAAAGACCGAGGTAGATGACGTGTTTGGGGCGAAACTACGCATCAAGCGCAGATGTGTTGTGAGATACCTCATACGGATTTTCTGGCCGTATCCGCCAACCGGGGCGTCTCGGACCGGCATGGTGGGTGGCCGATAGCACCCAGTGAATGGGACGGTTGCCCCGAGTACCCGCGAGTAACTCGGTCGCCCTGACCCGCGTCCCGTCCGTTCGCTACTGCCACATCCCCCCGAGCATCGCCGGACGGCAGCGTCCTGGGTGACAGTGAGCGCCTGTGAGCGCTTTACCAAAGGCCCATCTTGTCTTCGTCGCACGGCAAACATTCCCGTGTCCGTTACCGTCAACCTTCTAAGCTCACGCTGACCGTCGCCTGCTCGACCGTCCTGGCCGCGGGCGCGGCCGCGGGCGGCGTGGCCCTGTGGCCCGGAGCGGCGACCGCCCAGTCGGCCGACAGCATCCAGCCCGCCCCGGCCACCGAGGCCGGGCTCGGCCAGTCGCTGACTGACTTCGAGGCCCAGCACGCACAGGCGCAGGCCTCGACCTCGGCCCGACAGGCCCGGCTGGCCGCGGCCAGGGCCAGGGCGGCGGCCAGGGTCCGCGCGGCCCGCCGGGCCGCGCAGCTGGCCGCCGAGCGCAGGGCGGCCAGCGCCACCGCGGCGCCGACCCCGGCGCCGACGGCCAGCAGCACCCCCACCCCCGCCCCGGCGACGCCGTCCGGCACTCCGCAGCACATTGCCATGTCGCTGCTGGGCTCCTACGGCTGGTCCTCCTCGCAGTTCTCCTGCCTGGATGACCTGTGGAACGCCGAGAGCGGCTGGAACCCGACCGCGGAGAACGCCAGCGGCGCCTACGGCATCCCGCAGGCGCTGCCTGGTTCCAAGATGGCCAGTGCCGGTCCGGACTGGCAGTCCGACGCCACCACGCAGATCAAGTGGGGCCTGGGCTACATCAAGGGCCTCTACGGCTCGCCCTGCGCGGCCTGGGGCCATGAGGAATCGGACGGGTGGTACTGATGGCCTGGCTGCGCGCGGTCACCACCGCGCTGATGATGACGGCCGTCCTGGTCGTCGGGTCGCTGGGCCTGGTCCAGGCGACGCCGGCCCAGGCCGCGACCGCGCACTCCATCCGCATGAAGCTGCGGCTGGAGATCTGGCACTGGGCGCTGCACCAGAAGGGCAAGCCCTACATCTGGGGCGGCACCGGCCCGCACGGGTTCGACTGCTCCGGGCTGGTCTACTCGTCCTACCGCCACCACGGCGTGAAGCTGCCGCGCACCACCGAGGAGATGCTGGGCAACTGGCACCTCAAGCGGATCAGCAAGCGCCAGGCGCGCCGGGGCGACCTGGCCTTCTTCGGCACCGGACACGTCGAGCTGTACGACCACGGCAACTGGACGTTCGGCGCGGCGCGGCCCGGCACCCGGATCGGGTACCACCGGATGAATGCCTACTGGCATCCGACGATGTACTTCCGGGTGCGCCGCGGGTAGCTCGTGGCGACTTTCACAGCGTGATGTCACAGCGATGAGGGGCGGCGGGCCGTGAGGCTCGCCGCCCCTCATCTCATGTCAGGGGCTGGAACGTTGACAGCATCTTCTCGTAGACCGGCCGGGTGACGGCCAGGTAGGGCTGGCCCACGGTCAGGGTCATCTGGTAGGGCTGCACGCCCGCCGCGGTGGCCAGCGTGACCAGCTCCGACAGCACGACCTGCCGGTGCGCGCGGCCCGCGGGCAGCCAGCTGAACCGGGAGACCGCGGCGGTCGCGGCCATGAAGTCGGTGGGCCGGACCGCGCCGAGCTGATAACCGGGGTCGTTGCCCTGGGCGACCTTCTGGAGGTAGCGAGCCTCGCGCATCGCCCCGGCGAACATCCACGGATGCAGGCTGATCGCGACCCGGCCGTGCCCACCCGGCTGAGCCAGGTAGGCCGTCTTGCCGGTAACCGTCAGCTGCCAGCCGTCCGGCGCGGCGATGGCGAAGCCCGCCGTCGTGCCCAGCGTGGCCGCCTTGACCGTCTGCCACTGGTAGCCCGCGGGCGCCTGGCCCAGGCCGTTGCCGGGGCTTGGTGACGTGCTGCCGTGGCCGCCCCCGGCCGGGTGCGTCGGGGACGTCGTGGGCGTGGCGCTGGTGCCCTGGCTGGGCTTCACGCTGTGGCTCGGGCTGGGGCTGCCGCCCGGGCCCGCGCCGCCCGGCGCGCCGCCGGTGCTCGCGGTCGGCCGGGTCCCGGTGCTGGGCCGCGGGGTGTCCCCGGTCCTGGTCGTGACCCTCGGTCCCGGCCCGGACGCGCCGGGCTGGGTATCCGGGACGGGGGAGCCGGCGGCCAGCGACCCGGAGTAGACCCCGAGCCCGATCACCGCCGCGACCACGATGGCGGCGATGGCCCCGCCCGCGGTGGCGAACCGCCAGTGCCGGGCCCACACGCTTCGGCTCGGCCCGGCCGCGGGCGCGTCGGCCGGGCCCGGGGGACCAGCCGTGCCCGCCGGGCCGTCCGGGCCGCCGGCGCCGGCCGGGTCGGTCGGCGGATCCATGAACTCGGGCAGCCCGGCCGACCGAGCCGGTCCCCGGATGGCCGGGCGGGCTCGGCACGGCGGCGTCCGGGGCCAAGGAGCCTGCTATCTCGGCCAGGTCGTCGCCGGGTCCCGGCATCTGCAGCCGGGCGAAGTCCGGCGGGGCCAGGAACGACTCGACGGGCTCCCGGACGCCGCGCCCCGGCTGAGCAACGTCAAGGCCCGCCGCGGCCGCCGCTCCGGCCGCCCCGGCCGCCCCGAGGTAGGCCGCGCCGGCCATCCCGGCCGCCGTCCCGAGCCCGGTCGCGCCGACGCCAGCCGGGCCGGCCGCCGAGCCGAGATTGGCCGCCCCAAGGCCAGCCGCGCCGGGATCCAGCGGTCCGGGGCCTGCGGTGCCCGGCTCGGCCGTGCCGAGCCCAGCCGCGCCGGCCGCCCTGCTGAGCCCGGCTGCGCCTGCGCCGGGCGGGCCGGCCGCCGTGCCTAGGCTGCCCGGGCCGGCCGCCGTGCTGAGCCCGGCTGCGCCGGGTCCCGGCCCATCCGGGCCTGGCCGCCGGTCAGCGGCCGGCCCCAGTTCCGGCTGCCCTGGGTCGAGCGCAGCTGGGCCAGGCTGGCCGGCCCGGTCGGCGGTGCCCAGGCTCGCCGGGCCGGGGCCGGCGGCGGCGATGCGGTGGCTGGAGCCGGCCTCGCCCGGACCCGACCCGCCCGGATCGTGACCGGCCACGCCGTCCCGGGCCAGGCGGCCCGATGAGCTCGCCGCGCCGTCCCAGGCCGGGCCGCCCGGTGGGCTCGCCGCACCATCGCGGCCGGGGGCAGCAGCGGCCGGGTCAGCGCCCCTGGCCGGGTTGAGGTAGCCCAGCCGGCTGAGCGCCCGGCTGCCGGGGCCCATGATGCGCTGGCTGTAGCTCAGGCTGTCCCGGCCCCGGCTGTCCTGGCCCTGGCTGTTGTAACCGAGGCTGTTGTAGCCCTGGTCGGCCGCCACCGGGCGGGTGGCGGTGCCGGCCGCCACCGCGTCGGCCAGCAGGGCCGAGGTCCCGGCCGCGTCCGGGCGCTGGGCCGGGTCCCGGCTGAGCAGCGCCTCGATGACCGGCGCCAGCGGGCCGGCCGACGGCGCACGGGGCGCCTCCTCGGCCGCCACCCCGGCGATGATGGCCATCGAGCCGCCCGGCCGCTCGAACGGCCCGCGGCCCTCCACCGCCGCGTACAGCGTGGCGCCCAGCGACCACAGGTCCGAGGCGGGCGTCGCGCTGCCGCCCCGGACCCGCTCGGGCGCGGTGAACCCCGGCGTGCCCACCACCATGTCCGCCTGCGTGATGCCGGGATCCTCGGCGAACGTGGCGATGCCGAAGTCGCTCAGCACGGCCCGGCCGTCGGCCGAGATCAGCACGTTGCTGGGCTTCACGTCACGGTGCAGTACCCCGGCCGCGTGCGCGGTCTCCAGGGCGCTCAGCAGCCGGGCGCCCAGCTCGGCCGCGTGCAGCGGCGGCAGCGGGCCGTCCTCGGCGATGACCTGCTCCAGGGACCGGCCGCCGATGAACTCCATGATGATCCACGGGCTGCCGTCCTCCTCGACGACGTCGAAGACGGTGACCACGGCCGGGTGGCTGAGCCGCGCCGCGGTGCGGGCCTCGCGCAGGGTTCGCTGGTAGGCGACCTCGGCCTCGGCCGGCAGGGTCAGCGCGGTGATCTGCACCTGCTTGACGGCGACGTCGCGGTGCAGCAGCTCATCGCGGCCGCGCCAGACGATGCCCATGGCGCCGCGGCCGACGGGGCCCTGAAGCCGGTACCGCCCGGCGATCAGGCGGCCGGTGCCGGTGACAGCATGCATGCGCAGGACACTATCGGGAGCTTGCCGACAGTTTGCTGAGAGATCGATGAGAGTTATGGGTTTGCGCGGCTAACGGTCAGCTGGCTGTCTGCTAGTCGTCAGCGGCCGGACCATCCACCGGCTGACCGGCCGCCGGGTGACCGTGCGGCCAGGCCATGGCCAGCACGTCCAGCGCCCGGTCCAGCTGCTCCTCGGTGATCTCGCCGCGGGCCACGTGGCCGCGGCGCACGGTCACGTCCCGTATCGTCCGGCCGGTCTCCAGCGCCTCGTGGGCGATGGCCGCGGCGGCCTCGTAGCCGATGTAGGGATTGAGCGCGGTCACGATGGACGGCGAGGACTCGGCGTTGTGGCGCAGCCGCTCGGCGTGCGCGGTGATCCCGGCCACGCACTTGTCGGCCAGCAGCCGGGCGGCCGCGCTGAGCAGGGTCAGCGAGCCGAGCAGGTTGCGGCCGATGACCGGCAGCATCACGTTGAGCTCGAAGTTGCCCGCCGCGGCCCCGAACGCCACGGCCGCGTCGTTGCC
This sequence comes from uncultured Actinomycetota bacterium, assembly GCA_963730265.1. GTDB lineage: Bacteria > Actinomycetota > Actinomycetes > Streptosporangiales > Streptosporangiaceae > DASUBV01. The sequence continues at coordinate 588,993 of CAVSRG010000006.1, read as the reverse complement.
GATGACCTGGGCGCAGACCTGGCTGACCGCCTCGCAGATGACCGGGTTGACCTTGCCCGGCATGATCGACGAGCCGGGCTGGAGGTCGGGCACGGTGATCTCGGCCAGGCCGGTGCGCGGGCCCGAGTTCATCAGCCGCAGGTCGGTGCAGATCTTGTACAGGCCGACGGCGATGGTCCGGGTCATGCCGCTCGCGGCGACCAGGGCGTCTCGGCCGCCGGCCGCCTCGAAGTGGTCGCGGGCCTCGGTCAGCGGCAGGTCCAGGTCGGCGGCCAGCGCGGCGATGACCCGGGCGGCGAAGTCACGCGGCGCGTTCAGGCCGGTCCCGACCGCGGTGCCGCCCAGCGGCAGCTCGCTGACGTCGGCCAGCGCGGCCGCGGCCCGCTGCCCGCCGTGCCGGATGGCCGCGGCGTAGCCGCCGAACTCCTGCCCGAGCGTGACCGGGGTGGCGTCCATCAGGTGCGTCCGGCCGCTCTTGACCACGTCGGTGAACTCGGCCGCCTTGGCCTCCAGCGCGGCGGCCAGGTGATCGAGCGCGGGCCGCAGCGAGCGGCTGATGAGCCGGGCGGCGGCCAGGTGGATCGCCGACGGGAACACGTCGTTGGAGGACTGGGACGCGTTGACGTGGTCATTGGGGTGCACCGGGCGGCCCAGCTCACGGGCGGCCAGGGTGGCGATGACCTCGTTGGCGTTCATGTTGGACGAGGTGCCCGAGCCGGTCTGGAAGACGTCCAGCGGGAACTCGCCGTCGTCCTGGCCGCGGGCGACCTCGGCGGCGGCGTCGTGGATGGCCTGGGCCAAGTCCGGCGGCAGCACGCCCAGCTCGCCGTTGACCATGGCGGCGGCGCCCTTGATCGAGGCCAGGGCGCCGATCAGGTCGCGGGACAGCCGCTCGCCGGAGATCGGGAAGTTCTCGCATGGCCCGCTGGGTCTGCGCGCCCCACAGGGCGTCGGCGGGCACGGCCACCTCGCCCATCGAGTCATGCTCGATGCGGTAGCCAGGGGGCGGCTCGGTGGAGTTCATTTGTTAATTGGTAGCGGGTTTCGACCCGATGGTCAGCAGCGGCTGGCCGGGCGAGGTGACGTCGGCGAAGAAGTCGTTGCCCTTGTCGTCGACGACGATGAAGGCCGGGAAGTCGCCGACCTCGATCCGCCACACGGCCTCCATGCCCAGCTCGGGGTACTCGAGCACCTCGACCTTGGTGATGCAGTCCTGGGCCAGCCGGGCGGCGGCGCCGCCGATGGAGCCGAGGTAGAAGCCGCCGTGGTCGCGGCAGGCAGCTGGTGACGGCGGCCGAGCGGTTGCCCTTGGCCAGCATGACCAGCGAGCCGCCGGCGGCCTGGAACTGATCGACGTAGGAGTCCATCCGGCCCGCGGTGGTCGGGCCGAAGGAGCCGGACGCGTAGCCCTCGGGGGTCTTGGCCGGGCCGGCGTAGTAGACGGCGTGGTCGCGCAGGTAGCCGGGCATCGGCTCGCCCGCGTCCAGCCGCTCGGCGATCTTGGCGTGGGCGATGTCGCGGGCCACCACCATCGGGCCGGTCAGCGAGAGCCGGGTCTTGATCGGGTAGCGGGACAGCTCGGCGCGGATCTCGCTCATCGGCCGGGTCAGGTCGATCCGGACGACGTCGCCGTCCAGCTCGTCGTCGGTGGTGTCGGGCAGGTACTGCGCCGGGTTGGTCTCGAGCTGCTCCAGGAACACGCCGTCGCTGGTGATCTTGCCCAGCGCCTGGCGGTCGGCCGAGCAGGACACGGCGATGGCCACCGGGCAGGAGGCACCGTGCCGGGGCAGCCGGATGACCCGGACGTCGTGGCAGAAGTACTTGCCGCCGAACTGGGCGCCGATGCCGATCTTGCGGGTCAGCTCGAGCACCTGCTGCTCCAGCTCGAGGTCGCGGAAGCCGTGCCCGGCGGCGAGTCTCCGCTGGCCGGCAGGGCGTCGAGGTACTTGGCCGAGGCGTACTTGGCCGTCTTCAGCGCGTACTCGGCGCTGGTCCCGCCGACCACGATGGCCAGGTGGTAGGGCGGGCAGGCGGAGGTGCCGAGCGAGCGCAGCTTCTCCTCCAGGAAGGAGAGCATCCGCGCCGGGTTCAGCACCGCCTTGGTCTCCTGGTACAGGTAGGACTTGTTGGCCGACCCGCCGCCCTTGGCCATGAACAGGAACTTGTAGTCGCCGCCGGCGCGTCGCGTACAGCTCGATCTGCGCGGGCAGGTTGCTGCCGGTGTTGCGCTCCTCCCACATGGTCAGCGGGGCGAGCTGGGAGTAGCGCAGGTTGAGCTTGGTGTAGGCGTCGAAGACGCCGCGCGCGATGTGCTCGTCGTCGCGGCCGTCGGTGAGCACGTTCTGGCCGCGCTTGCCCATGACGATGGCGGTGCCGGTGTCCTGGCACATGGGCAGCACCCCGCCGGCCGCGATGCAGGCGTTGCGCAGCAGGTCGCCGGCGACGAACCGGTCGTTGCCGCTGGCCTCCGGGTCGTCCAGGATGGACCGGAGCTGGCGCAGGTGCGCGGGCCGCAGCAGGTGCGCGATGTCGTGCATGGCCTGCTCGGTGAGCAGCGTCAGGACGCCCGGCTCGACCTCCAGGAACTCTCGGCCCAGGGCCTGGCGCACGGTGACCCCGTCACTGGTCAGGTGGCGGTACTGCGTGGTGTCCGGGCCGGTGGGCAGGAGATCGGAAAAGCTGAACTCGGGCATCAGGGTCATCCTCGGCGACGCTGGCGAAGGTTGTGTGCTGCACTGGGTGTTAGCTGCATCGTGGGTCGTGTAGCCGCACTGCCCTTCATCGTAGGCGGGCCCGGCCCCGCCGATCACACGGCGGGGCCGGGCCCGGGCGGGCTGAGGGCTGGACGGTTAGGCCGGGCCCTCGGCCAGGTCGAGCTCGGTCTCCAGCTCGGCCTCCTGCAGCAGCTCGCGATCGGCCGCGGAGGCGGCCACCGAGGGCCGCGCCGGCCGCACCATCTTGATGGCCAGCAGCACGACCAGCAGCGCGGTCAGGTCGAAAGCGGCCGCCACGGTGAAGGCCACCGCCATGCCGTGGGTCAGGACGTGGTGCGCCTGGGCGACCGCCCCGGCGTGGGCCAGCGGGTGCCGCGCCGCGGCCTTGCTGGCCGTGCCGAACACGGTGACCAGGATGGCCAGGCCCGAGCGCCCCGCCGACCTGCTGGGTGACGTTGACCATGCTGGCCGCGGCGCCCGAGTCCTCGGGCGCCACCCCGGCCAGCGAGGTCATGGTCAGCGGCACGAACGCCATGCCCATGCCCACACCGAGCAGCAGCATCGGGCCGAGCACGCCGGACAGGTAGGTCGAGGTCGGCGACAGCTGGCCCAGCCAGGCCATGCCGGCGACGGCCGGGATCAGGCCGGCCACCATCAGCGGCTTGGCGCCGAACCGGGGGATCAGCACCGGGGCCAGCCGCGACACCGCGAACAGCGCCCCGGTCATGGGCAGGAACGACAGCCCGGCCTGGAGCGGGGTCAGCCCCAGCACCTCCTGGACGAACTGGGTCAGGAAGAAGAACATCCCGAACATGCCCGCCACCAGCAGCAGGCGCACCACGAACGAGGCGGAGCGGCTACGGTCGGTGAACAGGCGCAGCGGCGTGATGGGCTGCGGGGACCGGGTCTCGATGGTGATGAACGACGCCAGCAGCACCACGGCGGCGGCGAACGCGGCCAGCGTCAGCCGGTCGCTCCAGCCGCTCGACGAGGCCTTGATGAACCCGTAGACCAGCGCCGACATGCCCAGCGTGGAGGTGAGCGCGCCGGCCAGGTCGAGCCGGCCGGGCTGGCGCGTTGACTCGGCGATGAACCTCGGGCCGATCAGCAGCACGGCGAGGCCGATGGGCACGTTGATGAACAGCACCCAGCGCCAGGAGCCCACTCGGTGATGACCCCGCCGAGCACCAGGCCCAGCGAGCCGCCGCCCATCATCACGGCGGTGAACAGGCTCAGGGCGCGGGTGCGCTCCCGGCCGTCGGGATAGCCCGACACGATGATGGCCAGTACCGCGGGCGTGGCGATCGGCGCCGCCGACGCCCTGGGCGGCGCGGGCGGCCAGCAGCCACGGGGCCGAGGTGGCCAGGCCGCCGGCCAGGGAGGCGACGGTGAACAGGGCCAGCCCGGCCAGGAAGACCCGGCGACGGCCCAGGATGTCCCCGGCCCGGCCGCCGAGCAGCAGCAGGCCGCCGAAGGTCAGGGCGTAGGCGTTGAGCACCCAGGACAGGCTGGACGCGGTGAAGTGCAGGCCATGGGCGATGCTGGGCAGCGCGATGTTCACGACGGTCATGTCGAGCACGATCATGAGCTGCGCGCAGAGCATGATGGCCAGGGTGATTCCGGGCCGCTGGCGCCGGCGCGGCGGCCGGGCCGGTCCGAAGCCGGGCGATGTCGACGGCAGACGAAGGCATGGGTTCCTTCCCGAGGGATATCCAGGAATGCTGAGGAGAACGCCTGGCGATCCCGAAGGGGTCGCAAGCGCTGGACAGATGAGCTAGCCTTGATGCGGAGGGCGCCTCCGGATTAACTATACGGAGGGTGCCTCCGGTTCGCAACCGGGTTTGTTTGCAGCAGGGCAATTGCGGCCGCCGCCGCCTGACGCCACAGCGAGGTGAGGAATGAGCGGGACCAAGGCCGCCGACCCGGCCGCTCTGGCTTCCGCGCTGGCCGCGACCAGCGAGCGGCCGATGCGCGCCGACGCGCGGCGCAACTACGAGCGCCTGCTCCGGGAGGCCGCGGCGGCGTTCGCCGAGCGCGGCGCCGACGACGTGTCCCTGGAGGAGATCGCCCGGCGGTCCTGCGTGGGCATCGGCACCCTGTACCGGCACTTCCCGACCCGCCAGGCGCTGCTCGAGGCGGTTTACCGCGATCAGGTCGAGACGCTGGCCCGGCAGGCCGCTGACTACCTCGGCTGGGAATCGGCGGGCGAGGGGCTGCACGCGTGGCTGCGGGCGCTGATGGCCTTCGGCATCACCAAGCGCTCGATGAACAAGGCCCTGCTGGAGACCATCGGCAAGCAGTCCGAGCTGCTCACCTCCACCGGGGCGATGCTGCGCCAGTGCACCGGCCAGCTGCTCGAGCGAGCCCAGCAAGCCGGGGCGGCGCGCAGCGACGTGCAGGGTACCGACCTGCTCCGGCTAGTCCACGGCATGATGCTGGCCTGCGACTATTCGCCCATCGACCCCGATCAGCCCGAGCGGATGCTGGCCATGGTGCTGGCGGGCCTGATGCCCGAGCCGGCCGATCAGCCGGCCGGCCGGTAGCGGCCCGGCGGTTCTCGGATTCGCTGGACGCGGCGGGGCCGCCCTGATTCGCTGCTGAGGCAGGGACCGCGCCGCATGACCGCGACCCCGGCGGGCAACTGTGGATCAACAGCCGAGGGTGACGAGCCCGCGGCCGCTGGGACGGAGAACTTGGTGAGCATTCCGCGCAATGGCAGCACTCCCGTCGACCTGAACGAGGCGGCCCGCCAGCTCGAGCTGGCCATTCACGACGCCCGGGTGGCCTTCGACTGCATCGGCCTCGATCACCTGGAACAGGCGCACGAATCCGTGATCACCGCCCGGGCGGCCATCGATTCCGCGGAGACGCTGGTGCGCGCGGCGCTCACCACCGGCCAGTCGGTCAGCCCCGATATGTGATGCCCGCCGTGCTGTCCGCCGCCCGCCGGGCCGGGCGGACGGCGATCCGGGTCGCGCCCGCGTCCGGTCGGGTGGCGTCCGGTCGGGGTCGCGGCGGTCGCCCTCGGGCGCCGCTCGAACGACGTGATTGGCCCTTTTCACGCTGCTCCAGCGACATGAAAGGGCCAGTCACGTCGTTGGTCGCCTGCTGGTGTCGCTCAGCTCACTCGGCCAGCGTCGTGGTTGTTGCTCTCACGTCGTAACAGCGACGTGAGAGCAACAACCACGACGTTCAGCGCGGGCGTTCGGGGGCGCGCGGCGGGACCGGCGAGGTGGCCCACCCCACCTGCGTCCCGCTGGTCACACCCGCACCACGACGGCACCGACTGGCTGACCCAAGCGCCGCCCGGAACAGCACCAGCGGCCCTTTGGTGCTGTTAGAACAGCACCAAAGGGCCGCTGGTGACGCTGGCCCTAGACCGGCGGCCGGGCGGCAAGCGGGCTGGCGCCCGGGCAACCGGGTCAGCGGGCCAGCCGCGGCAGCAACATCGCCGCCGCCGTCACGCCCGCCACCGTGGCCAGCACCAGCACCAGCACATCCAGCCCGAGGCGCGCCGGCGTGCCGATGAGCAGCCCACGCAACGCGTCCACCTCATAGGACAGCGGGTTGGCCTTACTGATCGCCTGCAGCCAGCCCGGCATGATCTTCTCCGGGTACAGCGCGTTGGAGCTGAAGAACAGCGGCATCGTGATCGCCTGCCCGATGCCCATCAGCCGGTCCCGCGACAGCGCCAGTCCCGCGATCGTCATCGACAGACAGGAGAAGAACGCCGAGCCCAGCACTACCACCGCCGCCGTGCCCAGCAGCCGCAGCGGGTTGTCGGTCAGGGTCACGCCGAGGATCGCCGACAGCACCACGATCACCGTCGCCTGCACCACCGAGCGCACCCCGGCCGCGAACGCCTTGCCGCTGATCAGCGCGGCCCGCGGGGTTGGCGTGACCATCAGCTTGGTCAGCACCCCCGCGTCCCGCTCCCAGATGATCTGGATGCCGTAGAAGATCGCGATGAACAGCGCCGACTGGGCCAGGATGCCCGGCGCCAGGTAGGCCAGGTACGGGATGCCGCCCGGCGTCGGGATGGCATGGATCTTGGTGAACGTCTCGCCGAAGATCAGCAGCCAGAGCGCGGGCTGGATGGCCCGGGTGTACAGCTCAGTGCGGTCGTGGCGGATCTTGCGCAGCTCGACCCAGCACAGCGTGCCGATGCGGCTGGCCAGCCGCCGCAGCACGGCCGGCCATGACTCCGACGGGAGGGCCAGATCAGCCGAGACGGCGGGCGGTGCGCCGGGCGCGGCGGACGTCACGGATGCCTCCTTGGTCGGTGGTGTCGTCGAGGGTTCCGCCCGTGTAGTGGCGGAACACGTCGTCCAGCGTGGCCCCGTCGCCGAGCATCGCCTTGAGCAGGCCCGGCGTGCCCGTGGCCCGGATCGAGCCCGCGTGCATCAGCGCCACCTGGTCGCAGTAGGTGTCGGCCTCGTCCATGTAGTGCGTGGTCATCAGGACGGTCATGTCCGCGCTGGTGCGCAGCGCCGCGATGTACTCCCACACGTCCGTCCGCGCGATCGGGTCCAGGCCCACCGTGGGCTCGTCAAGCACCAGCAGCCGCGGCGCGCTGACCAGCGCCTGAGCCAGTTCTAGCCGCCGGATCATGCCGCCCGAGTAGGTCTTCACCAGCCGCCCGGCCGGCTCGGTCAGGCCCATCGCCGCCAGCGCCGCCGTCACCCGCTCGGCCCGCTCCCGCCGCGGCACGTCGAACAGCCGCGCGAACAGCTCCACGTTCTCCCGGCCGGTCAGCGTCGCGTCGGCCGACAGCAGCTGCGGCACGTAGCCGATCGACCGGCGGACCCGCATCGGCTCGGCGGCCGCGTTGATCCCGAACACCGAGACCACGCCCTCCATCGGCCGCAGCAGCGTCGTGATCATGCGGATCGTCGTCGTCTTGCCCGCCCCGTTCGGGCCCAGCAGCCCGAACGTCTGACCCTGCTCGATCCGCAGGTCCACATGGTCCACCGCCGTGTGGCGGCCGAACCGGTAGGTCAGGCCCGCGCACACCACCGCGCTGCGCGCCCCCGGCACCCGCGAGTCATCGGCCAGTGCCGTAACGTCCGAGGTCACTCTGTCGCCTCCAACCGGGCTTCTCCAGCCGGGCTTCTCCAGCCAGTGCCGCCATCAGCCCGGTGCTTCCAGCTGCTCAGCCAGGCGCCGCAGCGCCGGCGCCGCCCCGGCCAGCGCCTGCCGGTCCGCGCTGGACAGCTCGGCCAGCGCCGCGCCAGCCAGCTCGGACCGAAGGTCACGAAACTCCGCGATCCGGCGCCGGGCCTTGTCCGTGACCGTCAGCAACGCCGTCCGCCCGTCCGCCGCGCCCCGGGCCCGGTCCAGCAGCCCCGCCGCCGTCAGCCGGCCCACCAGCGTGCTCACCGTGTTCGGCGCCAGCCGCAGCTCCTGCGCCGCGTCGGCCACCGTGATGCCTGGCCGGCCGCCGCCAGCCGGAGCAGTTCCGACTGGGCCGGCGGCAGCGGCTCCTGCTGCCAGGCCTGGCGCGTCGCCCGGCGCACGGTCCGCCGCACGATGCCGATCGCGTTCAGCAGCTCCGCGGCCGCCGCCTGGCTGGCCGCCAGGTCCGGGTCCAGCCCGGATGGATCTTTCACAGAGCTAAATATATACCTGCGTAACAGCGCTCGGTGGCTTCCGCTGACCCCCGCCCGCGCCAGGCTCCGGGCCCAGCGAGCTCGAGGCCATCTCAACTAGGCTCGGCGTCGTGGCAGACGGACAGAACACCCGGAGTGCGGTCATCGCCTGCGGCCAGGCGGCCGCCGCCGGCGCCTCCAGCCTGGGCACGGCCCCGGCCGAGGTCATCGACAAGGCCCTGCGCGGCATGGCGGACCGGCTCAGTGACCAGGCGCCGCGGATCCTGGCCGCCAACGCCGCCGACCTGGAGGCCGGGGAGGCAGCCGGCCTCGGCCGCGGCCTGCTGGACCGGCTCCAGCTCGACGAGGCCAGGATCGCCGAGATGGCCCGGCAGATCGGCCTGCTCGCCGACGCGCCCTTCCCGGCCGAGGAGACCGACCTGGGCCACCTGCCCGGCGCCAGCCCCGCCACCGGCCTGGCGCTGACCGAGCGCCGCGTCCCGGTCGGCGTCGTCGGGGCCAACTTCGAGGCCCGGCCCAACGTCACCCTCGACGTCGCCTCCCAGCTGCTCAAGTCGCGCAACGCCGGCGTGCTGCGCACCGGCGCCGCCGCGCTGCGCTCCGCCACCGCCCTGTTCGACCACGTCATCGGGCCGGCCGTGGCCGCCGCCGGGCTCGACCCCGGCGCCTTCCAGCTCGTCCGCACCGCCGACCGGCAGGCCGCCACCGAGCTGGTCAGCCAGCCCGGCCTGATCCCGCTGGTCATCCTGCGCGGCAGCGGCGAGACCACCCGGCTGCTGGCCGCCGAGGCCGCCCGGCACGGGGTCAGGACCCTGGCCCACGCCGACGGCGGCGGCGTGCTCTACCTGGACCGAGCCGCCGACCCGGCCCTGGCCGGGCAGATCATCACCGCCAGCCTGGACCGGCTCGGCGTCTGCAACCGGCTGAACCTGCTGCTCATCTGCGCCGGCGCCTGGGACGAGCTGCTCCCCGTGGCCCAGGCGGCGCTCCAGGCCCGCGGCGTGACCCCGTCGCTGCCGCCGCATGACCACCCGCTCGGCCAGGAGTGGGCCCTCCGCCCCGGCCAGGAGGCCACCGTGACCGTGGCCCCGGCTGACGGACCGGCCCAGGCCGCCGGCATCGCCAACGACTGCACCTCCGGGCTGGCCGCCGCCATCGTCACCGCCGACCCCGACGCGGCCGGCCAGTTCCTGGGCGCCTACCACGGCACCGGCGCGTTCTGGAATGCCAGCACCCGGCTGCTGGACGGCTTCAAGCTCCGCGGCGTGCCCGAGACCGGCATCAACGTCGATCACGTGCCCGGCCCCCGCGGCCCGGTCACCTTCCACGACCTGTGCCTGCGGCAGTACGTCGTGCGGCCCGCTGACTCCGCTCAGCCCGGTCAGCCCGCGAGGGCCACGTGAGGTCGATCGTCGTCAAGATCGGCTCCAGCTCGGTCACCCGCGCCACCGGGCCCGACCCCGTCGTGCTCACCGGCGCGCTCGACGCCGCGCTGAGTGCCCGGTCGCTCGGCTGGAGCGCCGTGCTGGTCTCCTCCGGCGCCGTGGCCTCCGGGTCGGCCTACCTGGCCCGGACCACCGAGCTGGCCAGCTCGGCCCGGCTGGCCGCCGCCGTCGGCCAGCCGTTCCTGATGGACATCTACCGTTCGGTGTCCGACGTGTCCGGCCGCCACGTGTGCCAGATCCTCATGTCCGAGAGCGACCTGCGCTCGCCGCAGGCCATGTCGTCGGCCTGCGCCGTGCTGGAGGAGTGCCAGGCCGCGGGCATCATCCCCATCGTCAACGGCAACGACGTCACCGACCTGCGCGGCTCGGACAACGACGGCATCGCCGTCGGCCTGGCCGTGGCCAGCGGCGCCGACCGGCTGCTGCTGCTCACCGACGTGCCCGGCGTGCACGACGGCACCACCGGGGCCGCCACCCACCTGACCGACCTGCCCGCCGCCGCCATCCGCGGCGTGCCCACCGGCCGGCCCGGCCAGGGCCGCGGCGGCATGCGGTCCAAGCTGCGGGCCGCCGAGCTGGCCGCCTACAACGGCATCGAGACCCACATCGCCGGGGCCCGCCAGCCCGGCGTCATCACCGCCTGCGTCAAGGGCGAGCCCGTCGGCACCCGGATCCCGCCCGCCCGAGGCCGGTTCCCCGCCGAGGACCGCTGGATCTCCGGCATCGCCGCCGGCCACGGCTCCATCGTCATCAACCGCCCGGCTGAGGACAGCATCCGGGCCGGGGCCAGCCTGTTTGCTTCCGGAATCAAGAAGGTCGAGGGCAACTTCAGCGGCGGAGACGTGATCGAGGTCGTCACCCCCGCGGGCCGCCTGGTGGCCAGGGGCGTGTCCAAGGTGTCGGCGCCGCTGATGAACCTGATCCGGGCCATGCAGACCGATGAGATCGCCGTCGTGCTGACCGCCATCCTGGACAAGTTCCTGCGGGCCAGCGCGGCCGACGGCGAGGCGGCCGACGGCGAGGGGGTCGTTGCTGACGGCGCCGGGCCGGACCGGTCCGGGCTGCGCCCGCCGCTGGTCAAGGCGCTGGAGCTGATCGAGAGCCACGGCTACGAGCTGACCCGGCGGCTGGCGCTGGAGATCATCAACCTGTTCCCGGCCGCCACCGTCGAGACCATGCTCGGCGCCCGCGACGACGAGGGCCGCCGCCACCTGCGGGCCCGCTACAGTCGGCTGTCCAGCGACCTGAGCTTCATCGACCGCCAGCGCCTGGTCGTCTACTGAGCGGCTAGGAACCGGCTACTCGAACAGGTGGCGGCTGGCCTGGCTCCAGGCCAGCCGGGCCCGCAGCTCGTCCAGGTGCCCCTCGGCGATCAGGTCAATCTGGAACCGCTGCCCGCCGGCGGCTAGCCACCGTACTTGCTCGATGACGTCACGCTGGACCGCGATCACCGCATCGACCAGGCCCGCGGTCGACGTGAGCCCGTAGCTGGCCGCGAACAGCTCCAGCCGGTGCCGCCGGTCCGGCGGCCGGGGATAGGCCAGCCAGCGCAGGCACTCGGCATCGTCGCGGAACGGCGCGGCGTATTCCAGCGCGTAGGCGATGTCGTGCTCCCGCGGCGCCGGCCGGGCGTAGTCCCAGTCCAGGATGCCCACCGGCGCGGGGCCATGCCAGACCACGTTCCACGGGCCGAAGTCGCCGTGACAGACCAGCTCGCCGTCGGCCGGTCCTGTCCCGCCCGTGAACCAGGCCAGCCCGGCGGGCAGCCGGAAGCCGGCCACCGCGTCGTGGTAGTCGCGCAGCAGCCGCGCGAACCGGATCAGGCCCGCGTCGTCGGCGATCCTGGCCCAGCCCCGCGGGCCCGATTCGCCGTGCAGGTAGGTCAGGATCTCCCGGCCCTGCTCATCCAGCCCGAGGAAGCGCGGCGCGTACCGGAAGCCGACCGCTTCCAGGTGGCCGAGCAGGGCGTGGACGGCCTGAGCCCACGGCTGGACCGGCCGCCGGACTGTGCCGCCGATCCGGACCACCCGCCGGTGGGGCCCGTCCTGGAGCACCTGTTCCGCGGCCATTCCCCGACATTACGCCGGTGATTCCCCGGCCCGGTCGGCGTGTTCGGCCACCGCAGTGTCGGTGGGCGGAGGTACGTTCCCCACCATGAGCCCAGTGGTGCTAGGAGGGGTCGAGCCAGCCAGCCTGGTCGATGCCGTCGGCGCCGCCAGCTACGCCAGGGGCGTGGCTTACTACCAGCAGGGCGCCGTCGGGCGCGTCTGGTGGGACGCCTCGCGCAGCGCCCTGGCCGGGAACGTCCGCGGCCGGACCGGGGAGTTCTACTCGACTACCGCGTTCTTCATGCTCGCCGACGGGCTGCCGCCGCAGTTCGAGGACGGCCGGTGCAGTTGCCCGGTCGGCTTCAACTGCAAGCACGTCGTCGCGCTGATCCTGGCCGGCACCAACGCCACCCGCGTGCCGCCGCCCAGGGCGCTGGCCCCGGAGCCGGTCTCCTGGGAGAAGTCCCTGGAGTCCCTGCTGGCCGACAAGCCGTCGCGCCCGGTCGTAGCGCGGCGCGACACGCCCATCGGCGTCGAGCTCAGCCTGGCCCCCGCCGGGCGCCCCGGCCGGGTCCAGGCCACCGGCGGCCAGCCGATGCGCCTGTCGGCCCGGCTGGTCCAGCCCGGCCGCAGCGGCAGCTGGGTGGCCGGCTCACTGGCCTGGTCCCGGCTGGCCGGCCTGCGCTTCCAGGATGGCTACCAGGCCGACGCCGTGCAACTCCTCCAGGAGCTGTACGCGGTGTACCACTCCAGCGGCCGGCCCGCCTTCCACGGCTACGGCGGCTACGGCGACGAGAAGTCCATCGACCTGTGCGGGTTCGAGTCCGGCCAGCTCTGGCCCCTGCTCGACCGGATGCAGGCGGCCGGCATCCCGCTGCTCTACAGCCGCAAGCTCGGCCCGGTGCCGACCTACCAGTACGCCGAGCTGTGCCTGGACGTCACCCGCGCCTCACCGGGGTCCCTCGCCGTCGCCCCGGTCATCCGCATCGAGGAAACCAGCACCCGGCTGCGGCCCGTGGCGTTCATCGGCGCCGAGGGACACGGCCTGGTCTACGTCGACCCCGGCGAGGCCGACCGCGGTCCCGACTACACCGCCTGGCGGTTCGGCCTGGCCCGGCTGGCCAGGGGCGTGCCGTCGGCGATCCAGAAGATGGCGCTGGCCGGCCAGCGGCTGGAGATCCCCGCCGCCGAGCTGCCCCGGTTCCGCGACGACTTCTACCCTCGCCTGCGGCACACCGCCTCGGTGATCTCCTCCGACGGGGCCTTCACCCCGCCCGAGATCTCCGACCCGACCCTGGTCCTGTCCGTCCGCTACGGCGCCGGCCACGAGGCCGAGATCAGCTGGGCCTGGGCCTATCAGGTCGGCGAGGCCCAGCACCGCACCCCGCTGGTGCCCGACCCGGCCGCCGCTTACCGTGACCTGGACACCGAGCGGATGCTGCTGACCAGCCTGGATCTGGATCTGCCGCTCGACCGCTGCGGCCTGCAGCGCGCGATCCCAGCCCTCATCGGCCTGATCGACGCCGTCGTGCCGGCGAGTGCTCAGCTCAGCGGCATCGAGACCATGCTGTTCACCACCGAGCTGCTGCCGCTGCTGGCCGACCATCCCTGGATCCTGGTCGAGGTCACCGGCCAGCCCGCCGACTACCGCGCCGCCGACGACTCGCTGCGCATCGGCCTGTCCGCCGGCGCCGTGGCCGGCGACACCGACTGGTTCGACCTGGGCGTCACGATCCTGGTCGAGGGGCACGAGATCCCGTTCGGCGACCTGTTCCTGGCCCTCAGCCAGGGCCAGACCTGCCTGCTGCTCGACGACGGCGCCTACTTCTCGCTGGAGAAGCCCGAGCTGCAGAGGCTGGCCCAGCTCATCGAGGAGGCCAGGGAGCTGCAGGACGTCCCGCCCGCCGACGGCAGCCTCCGGATCAGCCGGTTCCAGGCCGGGCTGTGGCAGGAGCTGACCGAGATCGGCGTCGTGACCAGCCAGGCGGTTGCCTGGGAACGGCAGGTCGACGGCCTGCTGGCGGCGGCCGCGACCGGGGCCGTCGGCGCCGCCCAGCCGCCGCCCGCGCTCGGGGCCCGCCTGCGCCCCTACCAGCTCGACGGCTTCCAGTGGCTGGCCTTCCTGTGGCAGCACCGGCTCGGCGGCATCCTGGCCGACGACATGGGCCTGGGCAAGACCCTCCAGTCCCTGGCCCTGATCGCGCACGCCCGGCAGACCGAGCCCGGCCTGCCGCCGTTCCTGATCGTCGCCCCGACCAGCGTCGTATCCAACTGGGCCGCCGAGTCCGCCCGGTTCACCCCCGAGCTGACCGTCGTCGCCGTGGCCGAGACCAGCGCCCGCCGCGGCACCAGCCTGGCCGAGCACATCGCCGGGGCCGACGTCGTGGTGACCTCCTACGCCCTGCTGCGGATCGACTTCGACCGCTACGCCGAGCTCGGCTGGTCCGGCCTGATCCTCGACGAGGCCCAGTTCGCCAAGAACCACCAGTCCAAGATCTACCAGTGCGCCCGCCGGCTGGCCGCCCCGTTCAAGCTTGCCATCACCGGCACCCCCATGGAGAACAACCTCATGGAGCTGTGGGCGCTGCTGTCCATCGCCGCGCCCGGCCTGTTCCCCCGGCCCGAGCGCTTCCGCGACTACTACGCCCGCCCCATCGAGCGCGACGGCCAGGCCGACCTGCTCGGTCAGCTCCGGCGGCGGATCAAGCCCCTGGTCATGCGCCGCACCAAGGAGCTCGTGGCCGCCGACCTGCCCGCCAAGCAGGAGCAGGTGCTCGAGGTCGACCTGCACCCCAGGCACCGCCGGGTCTACCAGACCCACCTCCAGCGAGAGCGGCAGAAGATACTCGGCCTGATCCACGACATGAACGCCAACCGCTTCACCATCCTGCGGTCGCTCACCCTGCTGCGCCAGCTCAGCCTGCACGCCGGCCTCGTCGACGAGGCCCACTACGACCTGCCCTGCGCCAAGATCGAGGTGCTGCTCGAGCACCTGCGCGACGTCGCCGGCGGCGGCCACCGCGCTCTGGTGTTCAGCCAGTTCACCGGGTTCCTGCGGATCGTCGCCGAGCGTCTCGACGCCGAGGGCATCGCCTACTGCTACCTCGACGGCAAGACCAGGGACCGGGCCGCCGTCGTCGAGGAGTTCCGCGAGGGCACCGCGCCGGTGTTCCTGATCAGCCTCAAGGCGGGCGGCTTCGGGCTGAACCTCACCGAGGCCGACTACTGCTTCCTGCTCGACCCCTGGTGGAACCCGGCCACCGAGACCCAGGCCATCGACCGCACCCACCGCATCGGCCAGACCAGGAACGTGATGGTCTACCGCCTCATCGCCGCCGGCACCATCGAGGAGAAGGTCATGGCGCTCAAGGAGCGCAAGGCCCAGCTGTTCTCCAGCGTCATCGACAGCGGCAACGCGTTCGGCTCCGCCCTTAACGCCGACGACATCCGCGCCCTGTTCGACTAGTCGTCACCGGCCCGGGGCGCGGCCGCTCTGGGCAGGCTCTGGGCGCAGGCAGTAACCCGCGCCCCGCTGGGTGTGGATCAGCGGCGGCCCCAGCGGGTCGAGCTTGCGGCGCAGGTAGCTGACATAGGTGGCCACGATCTGGAGCTGAGGGTCCGCTCCGCGGTTCCACACCTGGGCCAGGATCTGCTCCCGGGTCAGCACCCGCCCCTGGTTGCGCATCAGGTAGGCGAGCAGCCGGAACTCGGTGGGGCTCAGCTCCACTGGGGTGCCCCCCTGGTGCACGGTCCACCGGGCCTGGTCGACAACCAGGTCTCCGGCGCGCAGCATGGCGCCGGCTGCGGGGTCATGGGCCGCCAGCCCCGCGCCGTCACCGATGCTCCGCTCGGCGACCGCGACGATGGCACGTGGAACCTGGCCATCTGGTGTCATGTCAGGCCTCGCTGTCTTCCCCTCCTCCCCTTTCCTCATCGCCATGACGCCTGCGCGGGCGAGCGACCGCCGTCCGCGCAGGCGTGATGCGGCACCACCCCGGAGAGCAGCGCCGTGACGCTCTAGGTCACTGGTTCCCGGGCACCGTCGGGGAGGCCGTCGGCACGGGAGTTGTTGTCCCGGTCACCGGCGTGGTCGGGGTCACCGGCGTGGTCGGGGTTACCGTGGTGGTCGGGGTGATCGTGGGGCTGACCGGCCTGGTCGGGGTAACCGTGGGGGTGGCGGTCATGGTCGGGGTGATCGTGGGCGTCACCGTGGGGGTAGTGGTGCCGGCCGACTCGATGAGCACCAGCTGAGCCAGGCGATGGTGACCCCGCACGTGCCCGGCGACGAACACGATGTCGCCCGGCGCCAGCCCGGTTGTCAGTCCGGGAGCCGCCCCGTTCCAGGTCAGTGCCGCCGTGGGGACAGTCGTCGTGGCGGTCGGGGTGGTCACCGTGGCCATCCGGGCCACCGTCGCCGTGCTGGTGACCGTCACCGTGACCGTGATGCCGCCGGTGGTCACCGACACCGTCGTCGTGCCGGGCTGCGTGGCCGCGGTGCTGTTCAGCATCGAGGTCACCGGCGTACCGCCGGTCACGGCCCGGGCCGCGGTGGTGCTGGTCAGCACGGGCACCGTGGGCACGGGCGCGGTGGTCGTGGTCGGTGGTGTCGGGGTCGGGGTGGCGCCCGGAACGGTCGCGGTCGGCGACGGGGTCGCTGACGTGGGCATCGGTGCCGGGGCCATCGCGGTGGGCATCACATCCTTGACCGCGGTACCGCCCGTGAGCCGCCAGACCGTGAGCCTGCCGTCGAGGCTCCGCACGATCAGGAAGTGGTGGGTGATGAACACGACCTGACCGCGCTCGAACGCCAGCCTGCTGAAGCTGTGGTGGTGCCAGAAGCCGAACTGGCCGCCGAAGCCGTGGAATGCCCCCAGCTCCTGCAGCGATCGCGTCCGCATGAACGGCGAGAGGCCGGGCGCGGACAGGCCGTTCATGGCGGAGTCCAGCATCGCGCCGTTCCCGTTCTCGCCGAAGCCGAACTGGAAGGCGCTGTCGCGGACAGTGGCGGACTGGTGCGTCAGCGCCACTCCGCCGACGACTCCGCCGGCCAGAACCAGGGCGCCGACTGCGGCCTTGACCTTCCAGGCCGGTGAGCGACCGTCATACCGGTTGTAGCGTGTCACAGGTTTCTCCCATCACGGGCCCGGCGCCCGCCATGCGCGTCCTCGATCGATGGCCGGGCCATCCGTGCTCGAGGTAGCCGCCGGGCAGGTTGTGCACGTCCGTGAATTGACCGTGCCAGCGCGCGTCCGGGCGAACCGTGAGATCACGACTCACGTAAGCAATACGTTTGTGACTTCACATCCGGCCAGCCGCTCACCATCGGCGGCGGCCTCGACGATGGCGAGCAATCAGCGCAGGCCGCCGTGCGGGAGCTAGGGGAAGAAGCCGGGATCGTCGCGGCTGCCGACCAGCTAGCGGGCCCGGTCTGGCGGCGCAGCACCCAGTTCAGCTTCGACGGCACCTGGTACCAGCTGGAAGAGGACTACTACCTGCTGCGCGTCGGGGACGTACCGGTCAGCCTGGCCGGCCTGGACGACATAGAGCGCCGCACGGTGACCGGCTACCGGTGGTGGAGTCCCGAGGAGCTGGCCGCCACCGCCGACACCTTCTACCCCGCCGAGCTGCCCGACCTGCTGCGCAGGCTGGCCAGGCCTTGAGCTCCGCCGGGCGGCTAGTCGGGGGCGACCTTGCGGGCCATGTCCCTGATGGCCTGGATGACGAGCTCGGGGGCATCCAGGTGGACGTAGTGGCCGGCGTCGTCGGCCACTATGTGCGTGCTGTCGGCGGACAGCGCGGCTAGCTCGTCCTGCATCTCGCGCCAGCCGGGGATCTGCTCGCGGCCAGCGGTGATGACGGTCACCGGGATGGACTCCAGGGGCCGGGGCGGCTCGGAGAGCCGGGCCATCATCAGGATCTCGCGGACCACGGCGCGCCGCTCGCGGCTCGACAGCATGATCGCCCGGTACGCGCCGGCATGCTCGGGCAGGGCATCTGTGGCGGTGTCGGCGTCCAGCTCGTGCAGCAGGCCCAGCCCGGCGGCGAGGCGCCGGGCGCCCAGGACGTAGCGCTGCCACTGCCAGGCGTTCTTGAAGTAGGAGGAGCGGCCGTACGGCCAGCCGTGCACACCCGGCCGGCTGGACTGCTCCTCGTGACTGGAATCGATGAGGACCAGACCGGCGACGGTGCCGGGGTAGCGGGCGGCGAACCGCCGGGCAAAGATGCCTCCGAGGGAGTGTGCGACCAGCACGTACGGGGGCTCGACCCCGGCGGCGGCCAGCAGTCCGCGCAGGTCCTCCGCGGCGCCGTCGCTGGTTCTGCGGCCCCGGCGCGGCGGGTCGCTCCAGCCGATTCCGGCCCGGTCGTACAGGACCACCCGCATCTCGGCGGCTAGCTCACGCTGGACCCGCACCCAGGAGATGACGCCTTCGCCCAGCGCGGGCACGACCACGATGGTCGGCGGCCCGTGCCCGGCCTCCAGGACGTGCAGCCTGCGGCCGCCGACGCTGACCAGGCGTCCTAAGGGGGTGAACCGCCGCCGGTCCCGGGCGGCGGCGGCTTCCTGGTAGGCCGCGCTGGCTAAGGCGGCGGCACCGACGATCACGGCACCGGTTATCGCGGCGCCGCGCAGACGACTGTGGGTGTGATCCATGGTTAGAACTTAGTGAAGTGGTGGAAACACTCCCAGGCGGTGTCATGCTCCGCGAAGGTGGCTGCCTCGGAGCGCTTCACGGCGATGTAGGAGGTGGACCGCAACGGACCGAGCGCCTCCATCATCACCTTGTCGGCCTCCAGGGCGTCCAGCGCCTCGGTCAGAGACTTGGGCAGGCGGCGGGCGCCCACGGCCTCGCGTTCGGCCTCGGACAGGGTGGCCGGGTCGACGTCGAGGGGCTCGCCGGGGTCGAGCTGGCGCTGCATGCCGTCCAGCCCGGCATGGATGACCGCGCCCAGGGCGAGGTAGGGGTTGGCGGTGGAGTCGGAGGGCTTGAGCTCCAGGTTGATGCCGTCCGGATCGCCGCCGAGGGGCGAGCAGATTCGCACGGGAGCCTCGCGGTTGTCCATGCCGTAGGCGATGAAGGCGCTGCTCCAGAACTGGGGCTGGAGGCGGCGGTAGCTGTTCACGCTGCCGCAGGTCAAGGCGAGCAGGGCGGGCAGGTGAGCGATCAGGCCGCCGATGAAGTGGTAGCCGGTCGGCGACAGCCCGAGCCGGTCGGCGGGGTCGGCGAACGCGGCCCGGCCGGTAGCGATCTCGGTCAGCGAGGCGTGCAGGTGGGTGCCGTTGCCGGCCTGGTCGGGGATGGGCTTGGGGGCCAGGCTGGCCCACAGGCCGTGGCGGAAGGCCACACCGCGCACGGTCTCCCGGTACAGGACGTGGTTGTCGGCGGCGCGCAGCGCGGGCGCGTACCGGATGACCACCTCCTGCTGGCCGTGGCCGAGCTCGGGGTAGTAGTGCTCGACCTCGAGGTCCTGGGCCCGAAGCGCGGCGATCAGGTCCATGACGTAGTCATGGGCGGTTGCGAAACCGGTGGCGGAGTAGACCAGGCTGTCGTCGACCGGCTCGAGGCGGTCGGGACCGACGGGGTCGAGGACCCGGCGGCCGAGGGTGAACTCGGGCTCGAACGCGGCCGACATGGTGTAGCCCTCGGCGGCCAGCGTGGCGATGGCCTGCTTGAGGAAGGTGCGGGCGCAGGCCTCATAGGGCGAGCCGTCGGGCCACACCTGGTCGGCGAGCATGGCCCCGGCGCCGGGCGCGTAGGGGAGCGGGACCAGGGTCGCGGGGTCGGGGATGAGCCGGATCTCGCCGACCGGGCCCATGCCGTCCACCGGCTGGAGCGAGTCCAGCATGGACATGGCCATCATGGCCAGGCTGTGCCCGATGCCGCTGGACATCCGCTCGCGCAGGAACTGCCGGGTGGCGGCCTTGCCCCGGATGATGCCGCCGTGGTCGGCGTAGAGGAACCGCACGAGCTCCAGCCCGTGGGCGTCGGCGGTCTCCACGGCGGCCGCCGCCGCATCAGCGGGGCTGATCTGCGGGTCGTCGGCGGACGATTCGGGCTGCGATGTCATGGATCAGGGTTTAGCACGCTCCTCGCCGGCCCGTACAGGCCGGGACCCGTTCACGTGCGTCTCGCCCGTCCCGTTGGTTCCAGGGGCCGGGCGGCCCGCGTCGGCAGCGTCCGCGGCGTCGGTAGCGTCCGCGGCCTGGACGGCCTCCTCGTCGGACACGATGTCGGTGCCGGCGCCCTCGGTGGCGGTGGCGGCGGCCACGGCGGCCGCCGGCACCGCCTCCTCGTGCACGTACCGGCCGCCGCGCAGCAGCGACGCCAGCGAGGCGATGACCAGGACGACCACGGCCATGGTGAACACGATGACCAGGCCGTGGTGGAACGGCTGGGAGATCAGCTGGGGGAAGAAGCTCCTGCCGGTCAGCCGCGCCACGTTGGCCGGGGGCAGCTGGGCCAGCACGCCGGTCGGCGTCGAGCAGCTGCTTGACCGGGTTGTAGCCGAGGAAGGCGGCGAACAGGCTGCCCACCGGCGGCAGCTTGCCGATCTGGAGCGCGATCGCGTGCGGCACGCCCTGGGCGCTCAGGCCGCGGGTCAGGGTCGTCGGCAGCGTGGCGGCCAGGCCGGCGATCATCAGCGAGAAGAAGATGCCGATGGACAGCACGAACCCGGAGTTCTGGAAGGTGGCCAGCATGCCGGAGGCGGCGCCGCGCTGCCGGGCGGGCACGCTGTTCATGATCGCGGCCGCGTTGGGGGCGGAGAACAGGCCCATGCCCGCGCCCGCCACGAAGATCAGCGCGGCGAACTCCGGGTACCGGAAGTTGGTCGGGATGAACAGCAGGCCAAGCGAACGCGGCCGCCGACACCAGCAGCCCGCCGGAGGAGAACGCGCGGGCCCCGTGCTTGTCCGACAGCCAGCCCGACACCGGCCCGGAGAACACGAAGCCGCAGGTCAGGGCGAGCAGGTAGATGCCCGACCAGAGCGGGGTGTCCTTGAAGTTGTAGCCGTGCTGCGGCAGCCAGATGCCCTGCAGCCAGATGATCAGCATGAACTGGAGGCCGCCGCGGGCGATGGAGGCCAGCAGCGTGGCGCTGACCCCGGCCGCGAACGCGCGGATCCTCATCAGCCGCAGGTCGAACATGGGGCTCTTGACCCGCAGCTCGATGATGCAGAACGTGATCAGCAGCGCGCCGCCGCCGATCAGCCCGGTCAGCACCAGCGGGCTGGTCCAGCCCATGTTGTGCCCGCCGTAGGGCTGGATCCCGTAGGTGATGCCGGTCAGCAGCGCGATCAGGCCGACCCCGAACGTGACGTTGCCGACCCAGTCGATCTTGGCCCTGGTCTGGATGCCGATCTCGCGCAGGCTCTTGTAGGACCAGATCGCGCCGCCCAGCCCGATGGGCACCGAGACGATGAACACCAGCCGCCAGTTGATCGCCGCCAGCACGCCGCCCAGGATCAGGCCGATGAACTGGCCCGAGATGCCCGCCACCTGGTTGATGCCCATGGCGGTGCCGCGCTGGTTGGCCGGGAACGCGTCGGTCAGGATGGCCGGGGCGTTGGCCATCAGCATGGCCCCGCCGACCGCCTGCACGACCCGGAAGCCGATCAGCCACAGCGCGCCCGCCCCGCCGGTCAGCGGGTCGAACGGCAGCGCCAGGGCGCCCAGGCCGAAGACGGCGAACCCGGCGTTGTACATCCGGACCCGGCCGTAGATATCGCCGAGCCGGCCGAGCGTGACCACCAGCACGGCGGACACCACCAGGTAGCCCATCAGCATCCACAGCAGGTAGCTGACGTTGCCGGGGGTCAGCGGGTCGAGCTTGATACCGCGGAAGATGGCCGGCAGCGAGATGATCACGATCGACGCGTTGACCGTAGCCGCGAGCATGCCCAGCGTGGTGTTGGACAGGGCGAGCCATTTGTAGCGGTCCCCGGGCTGGCGCTCCGCGCGCGTCTCGCTCACCGCGGCTCCCTCACTGCTTCCCTCGTCTGCCCAGATATTTGGTAGATACAAACTAACAGGCTGGGCCGCGACCCGGACAGCGCATATCTGACGTCCGGGCTGGACCAAAATGCGGCCGGATGGCAGCGAAGCGGCTAATTACCGTGTCACCGGCGAACCGCGCCTGTTTGTTCAGTGAAGTTCGGTAGGGTCACTTCGTGCTGAGCTGGCTCCGGAACCTGGCGTCCCAGTCGGGAGGCGCCCTTCAGGTCGGGGTAGACGTGGCCGTCTTCCAGGGACCGCCCGCGGATTGGCGCTCGGCGGCCGGGAAGTTCAGCTGGGCCGCGGTCAAGCTCACCGAGCTGGAGCCGGGCGGCATCAGGTACGTGAACCCGGACGCCGCCGCCGACTGGCACTGGCTGCGCAGTAACGGCAAGGGCCGCATCGCCTACATGTTCGGGCATCCGTCGGTCAGCCCGACCGAGTCGGTCAGCTTGTTCACCGGCGAGCTGCGCAAGCTCGGCCTCCGGGATTCCGACGGCGTCGCGCTGGACCTGGAGGTTTCCGACGGCAAGACCCCCGCCGAGGTCGACGCCTGGGCGCTGGCGGTCCTGGAGGAGCTGGCCCGCAATCTCGACCGCAAGCCGCTGCTGTACACGTTCCTGAGCTTCGCGCAGGGCGGCAACTGCGCCCGGCTCGGCCACTTCCCGCTGTGGATCGCCGATCCGTCCAGCCGCCGCGGCCACCCCCGGGTCCCGGCGCCGTGGAAGCACTGGGCCATCCACCAGTGGGTGATTACCGGGCCCATCGACCGGGACGTCGCGCACTACAAGAACCAAGAGGCCATGTTCGATGACCTGGGCAAGGCTAAGAAGGAGCCCGACTTGCATAACCTTGGCGGATCGATCGTCGGCCCCCTCGCCTCGGCCCGCTGGCCCAGCGGGGTGACAGTGGTGGCGGGCCTGGGCCACGGCGGCTTCATCCAGGCCAACCGGTGGGTCGGCGGCAAGTGGGGCGGCTGGGTCAACGTCAGCAAGGAGAAGGCCAAGGGCGGCCCGTCGCTCATCACCATCGGCGACGACCAGGGCCGCCTGTACTACACCGACAGCGCGGGCGCGGTGATCGAGCTCGACACCAGCGACACCGGCCAGACCTGGAACTGATTTCCTCGCCGCCGCATCGACCGCCCGGGGCTTTCATGCTGGCGTATCTTCGGGATATGGCTTCCCGCCCCTCGCCGCGTGACCTGCGCGCTTCCGACGCGGACCGCGAGCGCGTGCTGACGCTGCTCGGCGAGGCGGCGGCGGACGGCCGGCTGACCCTGGACGAGCATTCGGAGCGCGCCGAGCGCGCCTACGCCGCCCGGACGCTCGGTGAGCTGGCCGGGCTGACCACTGACCTGGCCTGCCCGTCGGGCCAGCCCATCCAGCTGGACTCCCACCGGGCGGTCACCGGGCTGTTCCGCCGGGAGTCGCGCGAGGGCCACTGGGTCGTGCCCGACCGGCTGGCCGCCAGCGCCATCTGCGGCGAGGTCACCCTCGACCTGCGGCAGGCCCTGCTGCAAAGCAGCCGCATCGTGGTCATGGCCACCGTCATCCTCGGCACGCTGCGGCTCATCGTGCCCGAGGAGGTGGCCGTCGAGATCACCGGCACCGGCCCGCTCGGCCGGTCCACCGCCGACGCCGGCCCCGGCGCTGGGTCGGGCGTCGCCCGTAGCGGGCCGTCACCCCGCCCGAACAGCCCGTCGTCGAAGTGCGGGCCTTCTCGCTCGGCGGCCGGGTCAAGGTGATCAGGCCGCGCCGTTCCCGGTGGCCGCGGCCACGGCTGCGTCGCCCCGGGCGGCAGTTCCAGCCCTGATCACGAGCCGCCGGTGAAGGTGTCGATGTTCTCGATCTTCCATCGTCCGTCCCGCAGGACGGCGTTCACCGCGAACATCGCGCCCGCGTACGAGGTCTGGCTGGTCGTCTTCCGCGTATCGCGCTGATCAGCGAAGATCAGCACCCGGGCCCGGTCGCCGACCAGCAGCTCGACGCCGGCGTCGGTGACCTTGGTCGTCAGCACCAGGTGCTGCGCCGGGGCATCCTGCTGGACCAGCCGGAACAGGCTGTCGTACTCCCGCACGGCCGGCCCGGTCAGCAGCCGTTGGGCGGCCGCCCTGGTCGTCGCGGTGTCGGCGTAGTTATAGGAGAAGATCGTGTTGATGGCGCTGGTGACCTGCCGCCGGACCTGGCTGGTGGTGGCGGCGTCGGTCAGCGCCATATTGCGGCTGCCCTGGTCGGAGCGCAGGCTATGGGCCTGAACCGCCGCCACGCCGGCCAGACCCCCGAGCACGCAGGCTCCGGCGATGAGCAGCACCGGGACGAGGCCTCGCCTTCGCGCCGGACGGGCCGCGCTGGCGGCGCCCGCTCTCGTCCCGTCGGCGCCCGAGTCCTCCGTGCTCGAGTCCTCCGTGCTCGAGTCGTCTGGGCTTGACTCGTCTGGGCTTGACTCGTCTGGGCTTGACTCGCCGGTGCCGGTGTCGTCTGTGCCGTGGCTGTCCCGTGTCGTCTGCGCCCGTGCCGTCCGCGCCTGGACTCTCGGCATCCTGGGTCTCGGCCGCACTGTCGGTGGCGATTACTTCGCCAGTCCCTAGTTCTTCGGGAACTAGTTCCCTGTCAACTAGGTGCCCGGGAACTAGTTCCTGGTGGACTGGTTCCTCGGGAACTAGTTCCTCGTCTGCGGGGACCACGGCGACGGCCGGGGCGTCGGCGTCGGGCGCAGGAATGGCTGCGTCCGGGCCCTCGGCGGCCTGGGCTTCGGGCTCGGTTGCTTCGGTGGCGGGGGCCTCCGCTGCGGGGCTCGCAGGGGTGGGCGGGCGGGCCATCGGGGTCCCTCCTCTCGGCGGCGCTGGTCCGGGCTGGCTGGTCTGGGCCGGTCGTCGGCTCGCGGGGCGGTCAGCCGCCGGAGCCGGTGCCGCTCACCGGCACCTGGCCGATCTCTGTCAGCCGCCAGCCGGCGGCGGTGCGGGTGAGTTGGCCCAGCAAGCGGCTGCGCTTGGTCACCGGGGTGCCGCTGGGCGGCATCACGGTGATCTGGAGCGCCACGATAATGCTGGCCGTGCCGGTGCGCGTGTTGAGCGCGGTCAGCGCGCCGTCCAGCACGCGGGCGGTGGTGACCGTCTTGGCTTGCTGGACCTGCTGGGCGAACGCGGTCCGGCTGTGCTGGACCTGGCTGTGCAGGGCGCCGGCCGAAGACTGGAGCCAGAGCCGGATGCCCTGGTCCACGTGCCGGTAGTCCAGGGTGTTGAAGTTCTGCACGGCCTGCTCGCCCTCGGCCAGTGCGGTGTCACGCTGCTGGGCGGGGCCGCTGGGGGTAGCGCCGTCGGCGGTGTGCCACGACCAGCCGAACCAGGCGGCGCAAGCCAGGGCGACCACGAACACCGCGATGGATGCGGCGAGTAGCCGACGACCACTTTGTTGAGGAAAATCCGCCATCACGGCCTCCGCGCCGACTGTGTGGTGATCATGGAGACAGTCCCAGGAGCTGGCTCAGGCCGGGCTGAGCCGGGGTCGGGACCCCGCCGCCGGAGGGCGCGTGGGCGGACCCGCGGGCGTCGCCCTGACTGGCTGGCTCGTCACACTGGGCCGAGGTGTTGAGCGGGGCGGGCGAGGTGTCCAGGCCGTTGCGGTAGACGGTGCCGCCGTACCCGGCGGTGCAGGGCAGCGGGTCGAAGAAGGTCAGCGCGATCCCGAAGTTGGCCCCGCCGGAGGTGATCACGGTGGAGCCCGCGGCGATGTCGGCGGGGAGCGCGGACAGCAGCTCGGCCAGGGCGCTGCCCCGGGTGGCGGTGAGCTCCGAGGTGGTCAGCAGGTTGGCGATCATCACGGCCAGGCCGGGGTTGTTGTCGGTCAGCAGGCGCGGCGACCTGGGTCGCGGCCCTCGGGCCCTGGACGATGAGCTTGCGGATGTCGGCGTTGGACGCGGCCAGGGTCGCGGCGAGTTGCCGGGCGCTGGCGCCGAAGGAGTCGAGCGCCTGGGTCTCGCTGACCTGGGTGCGCAGCACGGTGCGGGCGGCGTTGATGAGCCCGATCTGCCGGGGCAGGCTCTGGGAGGAGGCCTTGACCAGGCTGTAGCTGCCGTCGACGAGCTGCTGGAGGTTACCGCCCTGGCCGCCGAACGCGGTGCCGAGATCGTTGGTCACCTGACGCAGCGCGCGCAGCGGCACGGAGGTGGCGAGCTGGTTGATGTTCTCCAGGACGGTGGTCACGGGCAGCGGGAGCTGGGTGTCGCGCTGCGGGATGACCGAGCCGCTGGTCAAGTAGGGGCCCTGGTCGGTCTGCGGCCGCAGGTCGACGTACTGCTCGCCGACGGCGGACAGGTCGGCCACGGACGCCTTGAGCTGGGCCGGGATGGGCGGGGCGGAGTCGCTGATGTCCAGCGAGGCCTGCACGCCCGTGGCGGTGAGGCTGAGCGCGCCGACCCGGCCGATGGACACGCCGCGGTAGTCGACGTCGGCGTTCTGGAACAGGCCGCCGCCGTTGGCCAGGTTCAGCTTGACGACGTAATACCCGCGCAGTCCGACGAAGCGGCCGAGCTTGGCGTAGTGGATCCCGGTGTAGCCGACCACCAGCACGGTGATCACCGCGAACACCACGATCTTGATCCTGGTCGCCCTGGTCAGCATCAGCGGCCGCCCTTCCGGTGATGGTGGCGACCCGGCGGGGTGGCGGGCGGGATGATCGTCGTGCCGTGGGGAGCGGTCACCGACAGGTAGGTGTTGAGGTAGTCGCCCTTGATGTCGTTGAGCACCTGATCGGTGAACGGGTAGGTGAGCAGCACCTGGAGGGACAGGGGCAGCGAGGAGCCGGCGCTGGCCAGTTGCTGGAGCGTGGGCGCGAGTGCGCGCAGGTCGGCGACGAAGCTGGCCTGGCTGGCGTGGATGGTGTTCACGGCCACGCCGGTCAGCCGGTGCAGCGCGTTGAGCATGGTGACCAGCTCGGTGTGCTGGCGGGCGAGGACGCGCAGGCCGGGGTGCAGGTTGGTCAGCACGTAGCCGATCTGCCGGTCCCTGGTGGCCAGGGTGTGCGACAGCTTGTTCAGCCCGTCGAGAGCCTCGGTGATGTCCTTGCGGTGGTTGTACAGGTTGACCAGCAGGTGGCTGAGCTGCGGGAGCAGGGCGCGGATCTGCGGCTCGTTGCCGCTGAAGGCGTCGTTGAGCTGGGTCACGATGGTGTGCAGCTGGTTGATCCCGCCCCCGTTGAGCAGCAGCGACAGCGCGCCGAGGACCTGCTCGACGGTGGTGTTGCTGGTGGTGCGGTAGATAGGGATCAGCGCGTTGTTGCTGAGCTGGCCGGTGCCGGGCACGCCGGGCGGCGCGGACAGCGCGACGAACTGCTCGCCGAGCAAGGCGGACTGCTGGATCTGCGCGATGGAGTTGGCGGGCAGGTGGACCCGGCCGTTGACCAGCATCACGACCCGGGCGGTCCAGCTGTGCGGGGGGAGGTAGATCCGCACCACCCGGCCGACGGCGGCGTCGTTGACGTGTACGGCGGACTGGGGCACGAGGTCGAGGACGTTGCTGAACTCGGCGGTCACCCGGTAGGGGTGCGGGCCGAGGTTGGCCCCGCCGGGCAGCGGCAGGCTGTAGATGCCGCTGTACCCGCCGCCGCCACCACCGCTGCAGGCGGCCACGGCCATCGTCAGCGCGGCGGCTCCGGCGGTGATCGCGGCAACGCGTGAGGCTGGGCGGGCCGGTGTGACTGTGGTGCGGCGGCCCGTCGACGGCGCGTCAGTCGCAGCGTCACCGATGGCCCTCTGGTGCTCCTAGAGGAGCACCAGAGGGCCATGGTGACATTAGGAGCAAGCGGCGGACCGACCACAGCGACGTGGTTGTAACAACCACGTCGCTGGAACGACGTGATTGCAACAACCACGTCGTAAGCGGCGAGGGAGGGCGGAGTGGGTGCGAGGGCGGCGAGGGAGGGCGGGGCAGGCGTGCGCGGCCGGGCCAGGGGAGGCGCATCAGTGGCCTCCCGCAGTGGCGTGGGTGGCGTGCGGGGTGGCGTAGACGGGGCCGGTGACCGGGAACGGCAGCGGCGGCAGCGAGCCGAGCTGCGAGGCCGGCACCTGGAACAGGATCTCGGCCGTCGTCCCAGTGCCGGTGACCAGGCTGGCCGGGCCCATGCTGAGCTCGTTCAGGTCGCCGCGGCCGTCCAGGGTGTGGTGCACCGGGTCGTAGGCGCCGAGCAGGTTGTCGGCGGCCAGCGGGGCGTCGTCGAGCGCCTCGGCCAGCGAGGCCCGCTCCTTGACCAGCACGCCGGTGATCGCGGCCAGCCGGGTCACGTTGGTCTTGATCAGCGCGCGGTTGTCAGCGATGAACGTGCGGACCTGGCCCAGCGCGGTGGCCAGGTCGTCCAGGGCCGCGCCCAGGTTCTGGCGGTCGGCGGCCAGGAAGCCGGTCACCTGGGCCAGCTGCTGCTCGGCCAGGCGTACCTGGCCGTCGTTGGCCTTGAGCATCGAGGTGAACAGCTGGAGGTGGTCGATGGTGGCGGACAGGTTAGTGGCGGATCCGCCCAGGGTGCCCATGGCCTGGCCGAACTGGGTGATCATGTTGGCCAGGGCCTTGCCGTTGCCGTTGAGATTGGCCGCCCCGCTCTTGATCAGGTCGGACAGGGCGTCGTGGGCGTTGGCGCCGTGCGGGCCGAACGCGATGGACAGCTTGTTCAGGCTGGCGTACAGCTCGTCCACCTCGACCGGCGTGGCGGTGCGGCGGACGGGGATGACGGCGCCGCTGGCCATCTTCGGGCCGCCGGTGTAGGCCGGGGTGAGCTGGACGTACCGGTCGGCGACCACGCTGGGCGAGACGACGACGGCCTTGGCGCCGGCGGGCACGGGTACGCCGTGGTCGACGGTCATGGTCACCTTGACCTGGCCGCCGACCGGCTGAACGGCGTCCACGGTGCCGACCTGGACCCCGAGGATCCGCACGTCAGAGCCGCGGTAGACACCGATGGTCTGGCTGAAGTAGGCGGTGATCTGCTGGCCCTGGTGGGTGAGCGAGTAGCCGACCCAGATTCCGGCTATCAGCAGCACGGCGACGGTGAGGCTGGCCCAGCGCAGCGCCGGGCGCCGCCGCCAGTACTGGTAGGCCGGGGCCAGCGCGGCGGCCGCCCGCCCGGTCCGGCTGGCCGAGGGCTCGCGTTCCGGCGACCGGCCCGCGCGCTCACCAGCCCCGGGCCCAGACCCAGACCCAGACCCAGCCTCGGCCCCCGACCCAGAGCCGCCCTCCGACTCGGCCTGGGGTGGCGGCTCGGGGCGCTCGGGCCACGGCTCGTCCGGCCGCGACAGCAGGCTGCGCAGGCCCGAGATCGACACGCCACCGCGCCGCTCACGCCGTCCGCGGCCGCCGCGTCCCCAGCGCCGGTTCACGGGCTGCCTCCCGTCGACTTCGGCGGCTGGCAGCCGCTGGCCGGGCCGCGGCCGCCGGTGTAGGACTTGGGGATCAGGCCGCAGACGTACACGTCGAACCAGCGCCCGTTGCCCAGCGCGTTGCCCAGCAGCCGGTAATACGGCCCGGTCAGCGACAGGGCCTTGTCCAGGTTGGCCTGGTTAGCCTCCAGAACCGCCGTGACCTGGCTGAGCGCGCGCAGCGCCGGGCCCAGCGTGGCGCTGTCGTCGGACACCAGGCCGGACAGCTGCACCGACAGCTGCTGCGACCCGATGAGCAGGTTGTGGATCGCCTGCTGGCGGTCCCGCAGCTCGGTCAGCAGCAGGTTCCCGTCCGACAGCAGCGTCTTGAACCGGCTGTCCTGGCTGGACAGCTGGCCCGTGACCTTGTTGGTCCCGGCCAGCAGGCTGGTGATCTGCGTGTCCCGCGAGGCGATGGACCGCGACAGCGCGGCCAGCCCGCGGATGGCCGTGTGCACGTAGGGCGGCGAGTTGCGGAACGTGACCGCGATCGTCTCCAGGCTCTTGGCCAGCTCCTTGGTGTTGATCTGGTTGATGTCCTGGCCGACGCCGCCGAACGCCTGGGTCACGTCGTAGGGCGAGGTGGTGCGCGCTGGCCGGGATGGTCTGGCCCGGGTTCTGCGCCGTCCGCCCGTGCGGGTCCAGGGCCAGGTACTTGTCGCCCAGCACGGTCTGGATGTCGATGCCGGCCGTGCTCGCGTCGCCCGACCCACGCGTTCTTGACCTTGAACGAGACCAGCACCCGGTCGCCCGTCCAGCGACACCCCGGTCACCCGGCCCACGGTGACGCCGGCGATCCGGACCGCGTTGCCCGGCTGCGAGGCCCGCCGCCTCGGTGAAGTAGGCCGAGTAGCTGGTGCCGCCGCCGATCAGCGGCAGGTCGCTGTTGAAGAACACGGCCAGCGCGATGAGCCCCATGACGGCCAGCCCGGCCAGCCCGACGGCGACCGGGTTGCGCTCGGTTATCGGCTCTCATGCCTGGCACCTCGCCGCGGTGATCGGGACGCCCTTGGGCGCCCGTGCCGTGCAGGGCGCTGTGCACGCCGGTCACCGTGGCGTCGCACAGGTAGAAGTTGAGCCACGACCCGTAAGAGCCCAGCCGGGCGATGTCCGTCCATCTTGACCGGCAGGTTCTGCAGGAAGGTCTGCACCGCCGGGCTGTTGTTGGCCAGGTTGGTGGCCAGCTGGCCGAGCGAGACGATGTCCTGGCGCAGCGGGGCCCGGCCCACCTGGAGCAGCCCGGCTGTGGCGCTGGTCAGGCTGCCCAGCGCCGAGATGGCCTCGCCGATGGGCTGGCGGTCGGCGGCCAGCCCGGTGACCAGCTGCTGCAGCGTGGTCACCGTCTGGGCCAGGGCGTTGCCGCGGGAGTTGATCGTCGTGACCACCGCGTTGAGGTTGTCGATCACCTCGTCGATGACCTGGTCCTTGCGGGCCAGCGCGCTGGTCAGCGAGGCGATGTTGGACCAGCAGGCTGTCCATGGTGGTGCCCTCGCCCTGGAGCAGCTGGATGATCTCGCTGGACAGCTTGTTGACGTCGCCGGGGGACAGGGCCTGGAACAGTGGCTGGAACCCGTCGAACAGCTCGGTGAGGTTCAGCGCCGGGGTGGTCCGGGCCAGCGGGATCGTCCCGCCCGGCGGCAGCGTCCGGCCCACCGGGCCCGCGCCCTGGGCCAGCTCCATGTACCGCTGGCCCGGCCAGGTTGCGGTAGAACAGCTGCGCCGTGACCGAGGCGGGCAGCGACCGTCCCGGCTGCACCGCGAAGCCGACCACGGCCAGGTCGCGGCGGTACACGCTGATCGAGGTCACCTGGCCCACCCGGACGCCGGCGATGTCCACGTCGTTGCCCACGATCAGCCCGGTGACGTCGGTGAACACGGCGTGGTAGCCGACCGTGCCGGTGACCCCGGAGTTGGTGATGCTGATCGCCAGCAGGGCCGTGGCCAGCGCCGTCACCACGATGAAGATGACCGACTTGACCAGCGGCCCGGCGATGCTGGCCCGGCGCGGCGGCGGCCCGGCCGGCGGCAGCGGGCGCCCCGTCTGGGTGTCGCTGGTCATCGCAGCGTCACCTCCGCGCCCCGGTACAGCGGCCCGACCAGCAGGCTGCTCCAGTCCGGCAGGGATCGCGGCGCGTGCCGCAACGTCAGCGCCGGCCAGCTCGTTGACCAGCTCGTTCTCCTGCGGCGAGTTGGCCAGTCCGAGCCCGATTCGCTGGCCGGTGCCGCACATTCGCGCTGCGGTCGTCCGGGCCGTGTGGCCAGCGGTGCCGCCCCGGCCGTGGCCGCTCCCGCGCCGTCGTTGAGCGTGATGCCACGGAATGGGATCGAGTAACAATGAGGTCCGAGGTTGTCCCCGTAGTGCGGGGCGTTGCGGGCAGGTAGCGACCCAGGGAGTGCTCCACGTTGACGTGGATGTGCAGGCCGGGCTGGTCCGTGCCCGCGCCCAGCACCCGGTTGATGTTCGGCTCGAACGCCACCAGGTCGCTGCAGCGTGCACGGGAACTCGGGGGCGTACCGGCCCAGCAGCTGGAGGGTGGCCGTGCTGCCTGGGACAGCGAGATGATGTTGCGCGAGTTGCCGTCCAGGAAGGCGCGCAGGTCACGGGACGCCGTGGTGACGAGTCAGAACAGCGCGGCCAGGTTGGCCCGCTGCTGGTAGACCGTCTTGTTGACGACCGAGAAGTCGGTCAGCGCCCGCAGGATGTCCGGGGCGGCCTGGGTGTAGGTCTTGGCTGACCTTGACCAGCTCGGCGATGTCCTGGTCCAGGGCGGGCAGGTGCGGGCGCAGCCCGCGCAGGTAGGCGTTGAGCTGGACCAGCGTCTGGCCGAGCTCGGTGCCCCGGCCCTTCAGCCCCTGCGCGATGGCGGTCAGCGTGAGCGACAGCTGCTGCGGCTGGACCGCGGTCAGCAGCGGCAGCAGGTTGTTCAGCACCTGCTCGATCTCGATGGCGTCCGCCGACCGGTCCTGGCTGATCACGCTGCCGCTGACCAGCCGGGCGGTCACCGGCCGGGCGGGCAGCATGAGGTCCACGTAGCGGGCCCCGAACAGCGTGGTCGGCAGCATCTGCGCGGTCACGTTGGCGGGCAGCAGGTGCACCATGCCGGGGTCGATGGCCAGCTCCAGCCGGGCGCCCTGGCCGTTGGCGCTGATCTGCCGGACCTCGCCGACCTGGACCCCGCGCACCATGACCTGGGCGCCGATGTTCATCTCGTTGCCGGCGCTGGCGGTGTACAGGGTGACCATGGCACCGGGGTGAACTGTCTTGTTGTAGATGGCCAGGGACAGCCAGATCAACAGCGCGAACATGGCCAGGAACACGATGCCGATGAGCCGGGCGTCGCGTCTTCGAGCCAGCCGGCCGAAACAGTCATCCGGTCACCCGCACGGTCGTGGTCGCGCCCCAGATGGCCAGGCTCATGAAGAAGTCGATGACGTTGATCAGCACGATCGCGGTGCGCACGGCCCGGCCGACCGCGACGCCGACCCCGGCCGGGCCGCCGTTGGCCCGGTAGCCGTAGTAGCAGTGCACCAGGATGACGACCACGGCGAAGATGAGCACCTTGACGAACGACCAGCAGCACGTCGATCGGCGGCAGGAACAGCGCGAAGTAGTGGTCGTAGGTGCCCGGCGACTGGCCGTTGAAGAACACGGTCACGAAGCGGGCGGCCACGTAGGAGCTGAGCAGGCCGATGGCGTACAGCGGGATGATCGCGACGGCGCCGGCCATGATCCGGGTGGTGACCAGGTAGGGCAGGCTGGGCACGCCCATGCCCTCCAGAGCGTCGACCTCCTCGTTGATCCGCATCGAGCCGAGCTGGGCGGTGAACCCGGCGCCGACGGTGGCCGACAGCGCCAGCCCGGCCACCAGCGGGGCGATCTCCCTGGTGTTGAAGTAGGCGGACACGAAGCCGGTGAACGCCGAGGCGCCGATCTGGTTCAGCGCGGCGTAGCCCTGGAGGCCGACCACGGTGCCGGTGAACAGCGTCATGCCGATCATCACGCCGACGGTGCCGCCGATCAGCCCGAGCGCCCCGCTGCCGAAGCTGACCTCGGCCAGCAGCCGCAGCACCTCGCGGGAGTAGCGGCGGACCGCCCGCGGCGTCCAGGCCACCGCGCTGACGTAGAACATGAGCTGGTCACCGAGCATGTCCAGCCAGCCGAGCGAGCGGTCCAGGCGGCGCTGCCGCCGCGACCACGGCGTCGCGTCCTCGCCGTGATCGTCCGGGCCGGTGCTGCCGGGCCCCGTGCCGCCCTCGACTGTCTCGATGCCCATCAGGAGCCTTTCGCCGGGACGATCTGGAGGTAGATCGCGGTGATCACCAGGTTCACGAAGAACAGCAGCAGGAACGTGATGACCACCGACTGGTTGACCGCGTCGCCGACGCCCTTGGGACCGGGACGGGGGTTCAGGCCCCGGTGCGCGGCCACGATGGCCGCGATGAACCCGAAGATCAGCGCCTTGAGCTCGCTGACGTACAGGTCGGGCAGCTGGGCCAGCGCGGAGAAGCTGGACAGGTAGGCGCCCGGCGTGCCGTGCTGCACGATCACGTTGAAGAAGTAGCCGCCCAGCACGCCGACCACCGAGACCAGGCCGTTGAGCAGCACCGCGACGCCCATGGCGGCCAGCACCCGGGGGACGATCAGGCGCTGGATCGGGCGAGACGCCCATGACCTCCATGGCCTCCATCTCCTCGCGGATGGTGCGGGCGCCGATGTCGGCGCAGATGGCCGAGCCGCCCGCGCCGGCGATCAGCAGGGCCACGATCAGCGGGCTGGCCTGCTGGACCACGGCCAGCACGCTGGCCCCGCCGGTGAACGACTCCGCGCCGAGCTGCTGGGCCAGCGAGCCGACCTGGAGGGCGATGACCGCGCCGAACGGGATGGACACCAGCGCCGAGGGCAGGATGGTCACGCTGGCGATGAACCAGAACTGCTCGATCAGCTCGCGGACCTGGAACGGGCGGCGGAAGGTCAGCCGGATCACGCTGGCCGCCAGCCCGAACAGCAGCCCGGTCTGGCGCAGCGCGCCCAGACCCGGCCGGGCCGGCTGGTCGCCGCTCGTCACGAGCCCGCCTGCCGCTCGCCGCTGGCCCGGGTCTCGCCGTTAGCGTGGGCCTCGCCGTTGGCCTGGGCATAGCGGGCGCGCTCGGCGGGCGTGAGGCTGTCCAGGATGGCCCGCTGGGCGGGCTCGGACAGGGTCGGCAGCATGCCCATCACCCGGTCCCGGCGCCGCTGGACGGCCTGCCGGACCGGCAGGCCCGGACTGGGCTCGAGCTGGGGCGACAGCGGCGGCAGCGGTCACGACGGAGGCAGCTCCTGGGCCTGCTCCGCCGCGACGAGCGCCTGGTCCTTCTCCTCGGACATGCCGATCGGCCCGGCCCGGCGGCCGTTCACGAACTGGGTGATGACCGGGTTGTCGCTGGTCAGCAGCGCCTCGCGAGGTCCGAAGGTGATCAGTCCGCCGCGGAACAGCATGCCGATGTTGTCGGGCACGGTGCGGGCGATCTGGATGTCGTGCGTGACGATCAGCATCGTCGCGTCGATTTCCGCGTTCAGGTCGATGAGCAGCTGGGACAGGTAGGCGGTCCGGACCGGGTCCAGGCCGGAGTCGGGCTCGTCGCACAGGATGATCTGCGGGTCGAGCACCAGCGCCCGGGCCAGCCCGGCCCGCTTGCGCATGCCGCCGGAGATCTCGCCGGGCACCTTGCGCTCCTCGCCGCCCAGGCCGACCATCTCCATCTTCTCCAGCACGATGCGAGCGGATCTCGGCCTCGGTCTTGCGGGTGTGCTCGCGCAGCGGGAAGGCGATGTTGTCGTACAGGTTCAGCGACCCGAACAGCGCGCCGTCCTGGAACATCACCCCGAACAGCTTGCGTACCTCGTAGAGGCGGCGCTCGGAGCAGGCGACGATGTCGACGCCGTCGACGACCACCCGGCCGCGGTCGGGCTTGAGCAGGCCGACCAGGGACTTGAGGAACACCGTCTTGCCGGTGCCCGACGGGCCCAGCATCACGCTGACCTCGCCGGCCGGCAGCGACAGGCTGACGTCGCGCCAGACGGTCTGCCCACCGAAGGACTTGGTCAGCCCCTCGATGACGACCTCAACGCCCATCGGGCCTCCTGCAGGTCGGGCAGCGAGCCGGGCCTCCATACTCGTGCGGAACCTGGCCAGCGTAGTGGCCTTGGCCTGCGCCCCGTATACGCTGAATGCGATCGTTATACCGAGACGTCAACGTTCCGGCCGGATCCCGCACAGTTCCCACCGTCTTTCCGCTGCGGCCCTGGCGGCAATCCCACGTATGTTACCGGCCAGTATCTTAAATTTACATACTTTTCATGGTCAAGGACGCCGAAGTTGCATACTGACGGGTCCGGCCGGGTTCCTGAGCTGCGCGGTCAGGGGCTCAATGGATGGGCCTCGGCAGCCGCGGCGGGCAGCCCGAGTCGCTGGCCGGCGTGCACAGGCTGCCCTGGGTCAGGATGCTGAAGTTGGCCGGCCCGAGATG
Source organism: uncultured Actinomycetota bacterium (assembly GCA_963730265.1). GTDB lineage: Bacteria > Actinomycetota > Actinomycetes > Streptosporangiales > Streptosporangiaceae > DASUBV01. Next base: position 553,274 of record CAVSRG010000006.1, on the reverse strand, counting down.
CTCCCGACCAGCACGCCATGGCGCATCGTGCCGAACAGCGGATCGAGATTCTCGCCCACGCCGCAGTTCTTGAAGGCCGGGATGTTCACGTTGCCGTCCAGCGGGCCGCCGGTCTGGAGCGCATAGCCGGGCGCCCGGCCGAGCAGCTCGATGGACACCGGGTGCACGGTCTGGCAGTTCGGGCCGACGTTCAGCGGGACGCCGTTGACCTTGACGTTGGAGATCGACAGGCGCATCAGAGCCCAGGAGTACTGGACCTTGAGCGCGGTCGTGGTGCCCACTCCGAACAGGTCCAGCGTGCCGATCTCGTCCAGGTGCATGGTGGCCGTGGCCGGCACGAAGCCGAAGGCCAGGAAGGTGGCCTGGGTCGGCGGCAGGCCGTGCTTGATCGTGCACTTCTGCTTGATACAGGACCGGTAGTCCAGTTCTCCGGCCGAGTCCTCCTCGAAGTAGGTGGACTTGGCGAAGTTGTAGTCGACCTTGATCGCCACGGTCGCGGCGACAGTCACCGGGCCTAGCCGGGAGGCGCCGTTGAGCTTGCGGACGTCGGCGTAACCGACCGCGAAGGCGCAGCCCAGGGAGGGCTTGGGCCGGTGGACGACGATGCCCTTGGGCAGCCTGGGCGGCTTGAACCGGGGGTTGAGCTTGTAGCCGCCCTTGGGCTGCTGGGGGCAGAAGGGCTTGTGGTGGGCGGCGGTTCTGGCCTTATGCCGGTGCTTGCTGGCGGGGGCGGCAGCGACAGTGGCCAGGGTCAGCTTCTGGCCGGCGGCCGGGGTGCAGGCCAAGGTGACCGGCTGCTGGCCGGGCGAGTTCGTGCCGGTCCCGGCCCGGGCGTGCGGGGTGAGCACCAGGCTCAGGCCCGCCAGGGTGAAGGTGAGCGGCCCCGTCGCGCGGGGCTGGACGGCGGGCACCGGCCCGGTCGCGGTCAGCGTCAGCCCGCCGCTGGCCGGGAGGGTGGCCGACGGCCAGCTCAGCCCGGCCCAGTTCGCGGTGGCCTGACTCTTGCCCTGGGCGACGGCCACGGACAGGTGCGCGGTCCCGTCGAGCGTCGCGGCGTGGCCGGGCGGCCAGGGTGGTGACCAGGGCCGGCGGCAGGTGGATCGTGAGCTGGGCCGCGGCGGGCCTGACCGGCTGGCCGGACGTCATCCGGACCGGGATCGTGGCGGCGACGGTGACCGGCACCGACAGCGGCCCCGACGACTGCGGGCAGGTGTAGGTGACCTGGGCCGAGGCGTGCTGCTGGGTGGCCGGGGGCCCGGCCGTGGCGGCGGCCGCGACGGCGGCGGCGGCCACGGTCAGGCCGACCGCGGCGATGCCGGTCACTGCGCGGGCCACGTGCCTGGTCAAGCTCTGGACTCCTCCGGGTCGGGCGACCGCGGCCTGTTACGGATCGAATGCCACCGCCGCCGTCAAAGGCAGGAACTTATCTTCTCTGGTCACGTGGGGTTTCGCCGGGTTTTGTCGGGCGGAGCGCGATAAAAGCTGACCGGCGATGCGGGCGCGAGCCAGGAGGGGTCTGGCTCGCGCCCGTGCTCGCCTGGGGTCAGACGCGCTTGGCCTTGCCGAGCTTGAGCGCGATGGTGTTGCCCGAGCCCGGGATGGTCAGGTTCAGCACCGGGGTGAGCACGCCGCAGCCCGCGAACTTGGGGATCGTGTAGGTCCCGGACAGGTTGCCGCCGCTGACCACGCTGAAGCCCTTGAGGCTCTTCAGCTTGATGGTGGCCGGGGCGCTCTGGCAGGAGCTGGGCACCGGCACGGGCAGCCCGGCGACGGTCATGTTCGTCAGCTTGAGAATGATCTTGGAGGTCGTCGAGACCGCGCCGGTGCTGACGTTCAGCTGGCCGGTGGTCGGGCCGTCCTGGACGAACTCGGTCGTCGCGGTGACCGGGACCAGGCCGAGCTCCTTGAAGGAGACGGTCGCGGGAGGCAGCGCCAGGCTGGCCGTGAGCTTGCCGTTACTGAGGTTGACCGTCGACTTCAGGGTGCCGGGCCCCAGCGACGCGGTCGTGTTGATGGACTTAAGGAACGTGGATCCCGTGACCTTGTACTGCACGGTGAGCTTGCTGGCGGCGGTGGCCGCGGAGGCGGCGCCGGCGCTGGCGATCCCGCCGGCCGTCACGGCCAGGCCGGCCACGGTGGCCAGCGTCGCGCTGCGCAGCAGCCGCGCCCGGCCATTCGACCACATCATGTTGCCCTCCTTGGGTTGACTCCGGGCATGCGACCGCCGCCCTGGGCATGGGCCTGCGATCACGGGGGAGAATGCGGCGCCGCCCGGCCCGGAAGCACTCCGGCGGCCGGGCGGCGCGCAGTCAGTTAGCGGCTGATGCCGCGGCGATTAGGTGATCTTCTGCTTCGGCTTGAGCTTGTAGCTGCCGGTGAAGTCGGAGGTGTCGCCGTTGTTGATCAGGCCAGCACAGGCGTTGACCTTCGAGATCTTGAGCAGGTGGCCGGACTTGGCCACGGCCTTGACCGACAGGATCCCGGTCTTGTTGGAGTAGGTCGCGTCGGTGGCGCCGGTCACAGTCGCCGAGCAGCCCGGACCAGACAGGGTGGCCTTGACGTTGCCGATGAAGCCGGTGGCCACGCCGCCGTTCTTGCTGCTGAACTTCGTGACGGTCAGGTCCCAGGTGCCGGACTGCTTGACCTTGAAGGTCAGGCCAATTGGGCCGCTGCACTTGTTGAACGCGCTACTGGTGATCGTGCCGATGTTCTTGCCGGCCAGGCCCTTGCCCTTCTTGAGGGTGCCCTTGGCCGACGCCGACTTGCAGTTCAGCACGGTCTTCGTCTTGTTGTCCTTGAGGACCGTCTTGCCTGCCGCGGCGGTGTACTTGCCGCCGGGGGAGACGGTGTACTTCGTCGTCGCCGTTGAGGCGAAGGCGGTCGTGGCGCTGAGGGCGACCGCGGCGGTGACCGCGGCGCCGGTAACGAGAACCCTGGCTATGCCTGTGCGCATGCTGTTCCATTCCTCCTTGGCCGATGTGCTCGGGCACATGGGATCGTTCAGGTCCTGCGACTCCTTCCCACGCCGGCTCGTGATCGCCCGGCTGGTGCCGCGTGGCGCTATGACCCCCGGGAAAGGGCGGTCCGTGACCGTCTGCGCAGTTCGGCCGGGCGCGCCGTGTTGTTCGTGTATTGGGATGCTACTGGCGAGTAGGTTACGGCCACGTAACGAACGGCGCAAGGGGGGTCGGCCACTCACAGCGAAATCCCGGGAAGTTGTGCTCCTAATGGCTTGACGTCCCGGGGTCGGCCGGCCGCCAGGTCCGGGGTCGGCTGGCTGCCCCGTCCGGGGTCGGCTAGTCGCCGTCGAAGTTGACGGCGCTGTAGGCGCTGAGCTTCCAGAGCTGGTGCTCGCTGTAGATGTTGCGGACCGTGCCCGACCGGGCGCGCATGACCAGCGAGTGGGTGTGCGCGCCGCCGCCCCGGTACTTGACGCCAGCCAGGAGCTCGCCGTTGGTGATCCCGGTGGCGGCGAAGAACGCGTCGTCGGAGGCGACCAGTTCGTCGGTGGTCAGGATGCGGTCCAGGTCGTGGCCTGCGTCCAGCGCCCTGGTCCGCTCGGCCTCGTCACGCGGCGTGAGCTTGCCCAGGATGACGCCGCCCAGGCACTTGATGGCGCAGGCCGCGATGACCCCCTCGGGCGTGCCGCCGATGCCCAGCAGCAGGTCGATGCCCGTGCCCGCCCGTGCGGCCATGATCGCGCCCGCCACGTCGCCGTCGGTGATGAGCTTGATCCGGGCCCCGGCCTCGCGCACCTGGCTGATCAGCTCGGCGTGCCGGGGCCGGTCCAGGATGATCACCGTGACGTCATGCGACGAGCAGCCCTTGGCCCGGGCCACGGCGGCGATGTTCTCCGCCGGGGAGGCGTCGATGTCCACCACCTCGGCCGCCTCGGGCCCGGTGACCAGCTTCTTCATGTAGAAGACCGCTGACGGGTCATACATCGACCCGCGCGCGCTGACCGCGATCACGGCGATCGCGTCCGGCATGCCGTTGGCCGTCAGCCGGGTGCCGTCGATCGGATCCACGGCCACGTCGCAGCGCGGCCCGGTGCCGTCGCCGACCTGCTCGCCGTTGAACAGCATCGGCGCGGCGTCCTTCTCGCCCTCGCCGATCACCACCACGCCGTCCATGGAGACGGTGTTGATCAGCCGTCGCATGGCGTTCACGGCCGCCCCGTCCGCGCCGTTCTTGTCGCCGCGCCCGACCCAGCGGGCCGAGGCCATCGCCGCCGCCTCCGTCACCCGGACCAGTTCCATGGCCAGGTTGCGGTCGGGGGCGTGCCGTCCTGGCTCCGGGGGCGGCTCCGGCTCGTCGGCCCGGCTCCAGGGAACGGGCTGGCCGGGGGTCGAGGCGGCCTGATTTTCGGTCATAACGGATGTGCCTTCCCTGTCAGTCGGCGTGATGGAATCCTATGTATCTGATCCGCGGCCCCCCAGGCCGGCGGGCGACGACCGGCAGCAACGACCGGCAGCAATGCAGAGAGGGGAAGCGCGAGGCCGCATGAGCGCAGCTACATGAGCACTGACCAGGCACTGCCCGCGGCTCGCGCATCCGAGCGCGGCGCGGCTACCCGCATTGGCCTGCTGGCCGCCGCCCGGGCGGTTTTCATCAAGGAGGGCTACGCCCAAGCCGGCGTGACCGACATCGTCGCGCGCGCCGGAGCCAGCGTGGGCAGCCTCTACCATCACTTCGCCGGCAAGGCCGATCTGTACCTGGCGCTGTTCGATGAGCTGGAGAACGCCTACATCGAGCGGACCCGCAGCGCGGTGCGCGGGGCCAAGGACGCCGGGGTATCCGACCCGATGGTGCTGTTCCTGATCGGCGCGCGGGGGTACCTCGACGTCAGCATCGAGCAGCGGGAGCTGGCCGGGGTGTTCGCGCGGGGCGACGGGCCGCCGGGGTTTGAGATGGTCTGGCAGCAGCGGCTGCGGGACTGGGTGAGCAAGAACACCGAGTTCTTCGCCCGCAGCGGCGAGCCGCTGGACGAGGCGGTGGCCATCGTGATGACCGGGGCCATGATGCTGGCGGTGTCGGAGCTGGCCCGCGCCCCGGACAGCGTTCGCGCCCGGCTGATCGCCGATGGCGTGATCAGCGTGTTGTCGCGCCTGGAGATTCGTTCTTAGGCTGGGCTGTTGCGGTTGGCCGGGGCTTGCGGGGCCTGGCGTTGTGGGGTCCGGCCTTGCCGGGCCTGCTGTGGTGGGGCCCGGCTCGCGGGCTAGAACGGGGTGCCCGGGGCTGGCTCGTTGTCGCTGCGCTGGGCCATCGCAGCGGCCAGCCTGGCCCTGGCCCCCTCCAGCCAGTCCTCGCAGATGGCCGCCAGGCGCTCGCCGCGTTCCCACAGCTCCAGCGACTGCTCGAGGGTCAGGCCGCCTGCCTCCAGGCGCTTGACCAGCTCGGTCAGCTGGTCGCGGGCCTGCTCGTAGGGGAGTCGTACCCCGTCACCGTCACCGTCACCGTTGCCGTTGCCGTTGCCGTTGGCCGTCCGGGCGGCGTTCCTGGCGCCCTTGGCCCCCTGTTTGCTCTCGGGTTGTTTGGCGTCGGGCTGCTTGGCGTCGGGCTGCTTGGCCTCGGGCTGTTTGGCGTCGGGCTGTTTGGCCTCGGGGCCAGACGTGGCCGGGCGCTCGGCGCGCTTGCCGCCGTCGGTCGCCATCACCGTTTCACCCTACAAGCCGGCACTGACGCCGGGTCCCCTCATCGGCCTACGCCCGCGGCGCTGAGCGCCTTTGACCGGCCAGGGTCCCGACTCTCGCCGTGGCCATAGCAGGGTGGTCATGGCAGGCGGCGGCCCGAAACCGATGTTTCTGGTCAGGCCGGAATGTCAGATTCCATGATCAGGACCGGTTTGCCGCAGGACAGTACGGCAAACCGGTCGTGATCATGCTCAATGGCCGGGTTGCGGGGATGAGTCGGTCACCGTGACGCGGGCCTGGTCCTCGGGGAAGCGCAAGGTGAGCAGCTGACCCGCGGTCAGCTCGCTGGCCGCGCGGACCACGCCCGCGTCCTCGCGCTGGACGATCGCGTAGCCGCGGCGCAGCGTCGACGCCGGGGACAGCGCCACCAGGCGAGCCTTGGTGTGCGCGATGTCGTCGCTGGCCCGGCCCAGGCTCGTCTGCAGCGACAGCCGGGACCGCTCGGTCAGCGCCATGATCTGTTCCTCGCGGCGGTCGATCTCACGCATGGGGCTGGCCAGCACCGGCCGGGACCGGACCGCTGCCACCCAGGACAGCTCCCGCTCCAGCCGGCCCGCCAGGCTCCGGCGGGCCCGCGACCGGAGCTGGTCGATCAGCGCCAGTTGCTCGGCCACGTCGGGCACCGCCCGACGGGCGGCGTCGGTGGGCGTCGAGGCCCGCACGTCGGCGACGAAGTCGAGCAGGGGCACGTCCTGTTCGTGGCCGATCGCGCTGATGACCGGCGTGACCGTGGCCGCCGCCGCCCGGACCAGGTCCTCGTCCGAGAACGGGAGCAGGTCCTCGATCGAGCCACCACCGCGGGCGATGATGATCACCTCGACCGCCGGGTCGGCGTCGAGGCGCTGGAGGGCCCGGATGACGTCGCCGGCCGCGTTCGGACCCTGGACGGCCACTTCCTCGACCCGGAACTGCACCGCGGGCCACCGGCGGGCGGCGTTCCTGAGCACGTCCCGCTCGGCAGCCGACTCGCGGCCGCAGATGAGCCCGACCGTCGCGGGCAGGAACGGCAGCGGACGCTTGCGTGAGGCGGAGAAGAGGCCTTCGGCCGCGAGCGACTTCTTCAGCCGCTCCAGCCGGGCCAGCAGCTCGCCGATGCCCACCGCCCGCATCTCGGTCGCGGCCAGGGCGAAGGTGCCCTTGGCCGCGTTGAACTCCGGCTTGGCCCAGATCACTACCCGAGCGCCCTCGTCGGGCGCCGGCTCGGTCGCCTCCAGCACCGTCCGGGGGCAGATGACCCGGACCGAGACCGCCGCCAGCGGATCCCGCAGCGTCAGGAACACCGTGCTGCCGCGCCGGTTCAGCTCGGCGATCTGGCCCTCGACCCAGACCCGGCCCAGCCGGCCGATCCAGTCGCCGACCAGCCGCATGACGGTCCGGACCGGGACCGGCGCCTCGGCGCTCGTCTCTAGCGGCACGGTCCGGCCTGGGGCGGCAGGGCGGCGGTCACTGGCCGGCGGCCAGTTTGTCGATGCGGCGCTCGAACATCGTGATGACGTCGGCCTTGGCCGCGTGCGTGCGCTCGTACTCGACCAGCATTCGAACCTGGTCGATGTCCAGGTTCCGCAGCCGCGCCCGCAGCGACGGCAGCGAGAGCGAGTCGTAGCTAGGCACCGGCAGCGCGTCGGCATCGGGGGGCGGAACGGGCCGATCGAAGGCCGTTGTTTCGTCGGCGGTGCTCGCGGCGACCGGCGTTTCCGCGGAAACGCCGGGGTCCAGGGCGGTGTCGTCGTAGGCGGTGTCATCGACAATGACGATGAGGTCCCTCGGGGAGGCGGGCGCACTCGTGGTGGTCTCCGCGGCGACTGCGTCGTCGTCGTCCGCTGCGGCCTGCCTGGCCTCGTACCTGGCCAGAGATTCGTCGACGATGACGATCGTCCTCGGCGGTGCCTCGCTCGCGGGCTCGACCGGCGCCGGGGCCGCAACCGTCTCGGTCACCTCGTCCGACGCGGGCCGTTCATCGATCGTCTCCTCGTCGTCGACCGTGTTCGCGACCGGGGCCGGTCAAGGGCGGGGGACTGGCCCACGATCAGCGTCTGAGGAGGCGTTTCTCGCCTGGGTCGGGCTGGTATATCCGGTTCGGTCGGCGCGGTCGGGGTCTCCGGGAACTCCAGGGCCAGGTCCTCGGCCGAGAGCAGCCGCACGTTGCCCGTGGCGTCCAGCGAGCGCCACCGGCTCTGCGCTGCCGTGCCCGCGCCCGCTGACGCTGACCGGCGCGAGCGATCCGCCCGCCCCGCCGCCTTGCCCGGGGCCGCCTTGCCCGGGGCCGCCTTCCCGCCAGCCACCCGAACGCTCTCGTGGGACCAGCCACCGGCGGTCCCATCGCCCGACTTCGCGTCAGCCGCCGACTCGACCTGCTCCTTCAGCCGGTCAGCCGCGAGGAACATCTGGCCAATCCCCGTGAACACCGCCCGTAGCGCCTGCCCGGGCCCACGTCGCACACGACCAGTGGTCTGCGGGATACGCATGATGATCGATCTCCCTCGGCTGTCCCACGCGCTGCGGGCTCCCCGGGCCGCGACCTGCCCGGATTCACGCCGAACAAGCCGCCGCGGCGCTTCGGAACATTGTCGTCTCCCGCCTTGCCTGTGCAAGGCCGGAATCGGTCCCATGGTCTCGAATACACCTTGTCACTGACACTCCAGGTCACTGACACCGTAGCGGCGAGCCCGCTGACGGGCCCCGCTGACGGGTTCGTCATGGCGCTGAGCCGCCCCTCACACCCATCACCTACCATGGGTCCCATGGCTGCACCGACCCGAAAAGTGCTGCTCGCTAAGCCGCGTGGCTACTGCGCCGGCGTTGACCGCGCGGTCCTGGCGGTAGAGCGAGCCCTCGAGCTGTACGGTGCTCCCGTCTACGTGCGCAAGCAGATCGTGCATAACACGCATGTGGTCAGGAACCTGGAGAAGCGCGGCGCGATCTTCGTCGAGGAGACCGAGGAGGTCCCCGAGGGCTCGGTCGTGGTCTTCTCCGCCCACGGGGTCGCTCCCCAGGTCCGAGATGACGCCCGGAGCCAGGGCCTGCGCACCATCGACGCCACCTGCCCGCTGGTCACCAAGGTGCACAATGAGGCCCGCCGGTTCGCCGCTCAGGGCTACGACATCCTGCTCATCGGCCACGAGGGCCATGAAGAAGTCGTCGGCACCACCGGCGAGGCCCCGGCCAACATCCACCTCGTGGACGGCCCGGCCGAGAGCACCTCCGTTGAGGTGCGCGACCCGGCCAAGGTGGCCTGGCTGTCCCAGACGACCCTGTCGGTGGACGAGACCAAGGAGACGGTCGCGGCGCTGCGCGAGCGGTTCCCGCAGTTGCTCGACCCGCCTAGCGACGACATCTGCTACGCCACCCAGAACCGGCAGACCGCGGTCAAGCAGATCGGCCGGGACTGCGACCTGGTCATCGTCGTCGGCTCGACCAACTCGTCGAACTCGGTCCGGCTGGTCGAGGTGGCCCGCGACGCGGGTGCCCCGGCCGCCTACCTGGTCGACGACGCCTCGGGCGTCGAGCCCGGCTGGCTGGAGGGCGTCACGACCGTCGGGGTGACCAGCGGCGCGTCGGTGCCCGAGGACCTCGTCGTCGGGGTGCTTGACCGGCTGGCCGAGCTCGGTTTCGGCGATGTCGAGGAGGTCGAGGCGGTACAGGAGCGGATGGTGTTCGCGCTGCCGCGCGAGCTCCGCCCGCGCGCCGAGGCCAGCGCCACTCCCGAGGCCTGACTGCCGGATCAGGCCGGTCAGGACGGCGGACGGGTCACGCTCTGCGTCGGCTGCCCCAGTCCAGCGCGCGTCAGGCCGGACCCGGCTGTCGGCTCGTTGCCCGCGCCCAGCCCGCTCAGCTCCGCCCTGAAGTCGCGAACGCACTGCGGCAGCCCGCGGATCATCGCCGCGACCAGGCCCACCACCGTGACCCCGAACAGCCACGGTGCGCAGGTCGCCAGCGCCAGCAGCGTGCCCTCCGCCGTGGCCAGCACCGTGCTGCCCGTCGCGGTGATCAGCTGCGCGGTGACCAGCGCGGCCAGGAACAGCACCGGCGGCGCGGTCACCACCAGCAGCAGCGCCTCGCGGCGGGCGTAGGTCACGGCCAGCAGGGAGCCCAGCCCGTAACCCGTGCCGCCCAGCCAGCCCCAGCCCAGCTTATTCGCGAGCAGGTCGCTGACCAGGAAGATCAGCAGCATCAGCACCACGCAGCCCCGCCCCGTGAGCCGCGCCCGCCCCGATGACCCCGGCTCCGACGAGCCCGCCCCGCCAGGGCCAGGTCCGCCGTCCGCGGACGACAAAGGCCGCGTTTCCCCGGAAGTGCTCACGTCGCTAGCTTGCCGCACTCGCCGGCCGCTGCCCGCTCACCAGCGATGAGGTCACCTCGTCCGACCCCGCCACCAGCTCGGGCACCGAGTCCACGATCAGGTCGGGCGCGGACAGCGATCGCACCGTCTCCTCGATCGGCCGGGGCGACTCCAGGCCTGCGTCGACGACGCCCAGCTCGTTCAGCTTGCGCGCGCTGACCAGGACGCGGCTCTCCAGCGCGCCGACCGCGCGGTTGTAGGTCGAGACCGCGTTGCCCAGCGCTCGGCCCACCCCGTCCACGTGCTTGCCCAGGCTGGCCAGCCGCTCGTACAGCTCCCGGCCCAGGTCGAAGACCATCCGGGCGTTGTCCGACAGCGCCTCTTGCTGCCAGGCGTACTGCGCGGTGCGCAGCATCGTGACCAGCGTCGTGGGCGTGGCGATGTGCACCCGGCGGGCCAGCGCGTGCTCCAGCAGGCTCGGATCGTGCTCGAGCGCCGGGGCCAGGAACGCTTCGCCGGGAATGAACAGCACAACGAACTCCGGGGCCGGGCTCACCGCGGCCCAGTACGCCTTGGCCGCCAGCCGGTCCACGTGCTCGCGCAGGTGCCGGGCGTGGGCGTCCAGGCGGGCCGTGCGCACCTGGTCGTCCGAGGTCTCCGCCGCCTCCAGGTAGGCCGCCAGCGAGACCTTCGAGTCGACCACGATGTTCTTGCCCCCGGCCAGCCGGACCACCATGTCCGGCCGCAGCGCCCCGTCAGCCGCCTGGACGCTGACCTGCTCGTCGAAGTCACAGCGCGGGCTCATCCCGGCCAGCTCCACCACCCGGCGCAGCTGCATCTCGCCCCACCGGCCCCGGGCCTCCGGCCGCCGCAGCGCTGTCACCAGCGCCTGGGTCTGCTCGCGCAGCCGCTCCGAGCTCTGCCGGGCGATCGTGACCTGTTCCGCCAGCGCGGCATGCGAGAGCTGCCGGGCCGCCTCGGTCTCCTTCAGCTGCCCCTCGACCTTGGCCAGCGTCTCCCGCAGCGGCTGCACCAGGTGCTCCACCGCCGCCCGCCGCGACTCCAGCTCGCCCGCCGCCCTGGCGTTGGCCGCGCCCAGCCGCCCCTCGGCCAGCTCCAGGAACGTCCGGGCGCTGCGGTCCAGCGCCTGGGCCGACATTGCCTCGAACCGCTCCGCCATCTGGCCGTCCACCAGCGCGGCCCGCTCCCTGCGCCGCCCGCGCGCGCTCCTCGGCCGCCCTGGCCTGCCCGGTCAGGTCGGCGCTCAGCCCGGCCAGCTTGCTGCGGGCGTACAGGTAGCCCAGGGCCGCACCGATCGCCAGCGCGATCAGCGATCCCGGCAAACAGCGAGATCGCGTCCATGTCTGACCATGCTCGCAGCCCGGTCGGACAGTTACTGGCCCGACACGCCCGGCGCGACGTCCCGCTCGCCCGCATCATGTAGATCCGGCGTGAACTGCCTGCGCGGCTCGTGCTGATACCTAGTGACATAAGCGCCGCACAGGAAAGAGGCCGCCGATGAACCGGGATCGCGAATGACGCCGGCCCCCTGCCCGACGTTGAGCTCGACGACGACGCCGCCATCATCGAGCGCTCCTGGCGCGAGCCCGAGCGGTTCGCCGTGCTGTTCGACCGGCACGCCGCGCGCATCCATCGCTACGTCGCCCGCCGGGTCGGCCGCGAAGCGGCCGACGACCTCGTCGCCGAGACCTTCCTGGCCGCCTTCGCCAAGCGGCGGGGGTACTTCACCGCCTACCGCGACGCCGGGCCCTGGCTGTACGGCATCGCCACCAACCTCGTCGGCCAGCACCGCCGCGAGGAGGTCCGCCAGTTCCGGATCCGCCAGGCCGCCTGGCCCGAGCTGGCCGAGCCCGGCCACGACGAGCGGGTCGTCGGCGACGTCACCGCCCGCTCCGTGCGCCACCAGCTTGCCGCCGCTCTGGCCGAGCTGGCCGACGGCGACCGGGACGTCCTCGTGCTCATCGCCTGGGAGCAGCTCAGCTACACCGAGACCGCCCGCGCGCTGGCCATTCCGGTCGGCACCGTCCGGTCCCGGCTCAACCGTGCCCGGGCCCGGCTGCGCGCCTCGCTGGCCGCCGGGCCGACCGATACCTTCGAGGAGATCCTCGCCAATGAATGACCTCGACCTGATCACCCGACTGCGGCCCGACGAGCGGCTGGCCGACGCCCGCGAGCTCGCCCCCGCCCGCCGCCGCCTCACCGACGCCATCGCCGCCGAGATGAGCGCGGCTCGCGCCCCCGCCGCCCCTGCTTCCATTCATCCGAAACAAGAGGTCGCGTCACCACTCGCCCCCGCCCGCACCATCCGGCCCGGGCGTCGGCTGGCCCTCGCCGGTGTCGCCCTCGCCGCCGCCGCCGCTGCCGTGGCCGCCGTGCTGCTCGCCATCCCCGGTGTCCGGGAACCGGGTGTCGCCCCGCCCTCCGGCGCCCCCGGCCCGGCCGGCCACCCCGGTCCCTCCGGTCAGGCCAGTGCTGTCAAGCCTTTCACCGGCCGCCTGACCGCGGCCCGCTTCCTCGACGCCGCGGCCAAGGCAGCCCTGACCCAGCCCCTCTCCCCGCCCCAGCCCGGCCAGTTCGTGTACGCCGAGACCGAAGGCCCCGGCGGCAGCTCCAAGTACCAGATCTGGCAGTCCGCCGACGGCAGCCAGGTCGGCCTGGTCATCAACGCGGCGGGGACCATCCCGCTGACTCCCTGTACCGTGATCCAGGCCCAGGCCCGCCACTGCGCCACCACCGCCGGCTACCTGCCCGGCCTGCCCGTGCACCCCAGCGCCGTGCTCGCCTACCTGACCAAGATCGGGCTGGCCGACGCCGCCGACCAGCCCGGCGGGAGCAGGCTGCACAAGCCCATCGCGCACTGGGTAGCCAACGACATCGGCAAGATCCTCGCCGTCATGCTCAGTGACACCTACCTCGAGCCCGCGCAGCGCGCCGCGCTGTATGAGTTCATGGCCCGTACCCCTGGCTTTACCGTCGCCGCGCACGTCACCGACGCCATTGGCCGGTCCGGCGTCGGCATCCGGTGGACCTACCAGGGCATCACCAACGTGATCATCTTCAGCCGCCAGGACTATGCCTACCTCGGCGTCCGCACCGTCGCCCCCGGCCAGCCCGCCTACAGCGCCGCCCTGGTCAAGTTCGGCATCGTCGCCAGCCTCCCCCCGCACGCCACGGCCAGCCCGACCATCAAGCCCGTGCTCAAGGACCATGGCGGCCACACCCCCGCCCCCGGCGCGAGCCCCCGGGGGTGAACCACCCAGGCCGCCGACGGCCCTAGACTCACGCAGGTGAGTCTTTCGATCGGCATCGTCGGCCTGCCCAACGTCGGCAAGTCCACCCTGTTCAACGCGCTGACCAGGGCCAGTGCGCTGGCGTCGAACTACCCGTTCGCCACCATCGAGCCGAATGTCGGCATCGTAGGGATCCCCGACGAGCGCCTGACCGCGCTCGCCGGGCTCTACGATTCCGCGCGCATCGTGCCCGCCACCGTGCGCTTTGTCGATATCGCCGGGCTCGTCCGCGGGGCGTCTCAGGGCCAGGGGCTCGGGAATCAGTTTCTCGCCCATATCCGGGAAACCGACGCGATCTGCCAGGTTGTCCGCGTGTTCACCGATCCCGACGTCTCCCATGTCGACGGCGATCTGTCGCCCGAGCGCGACATCGACACCGTGGCCACCGAGCTGATCCTGGCCGACCTCCAGACCCTGGAGAAGGCCGCGCCGCGGCTGGCCAAGGAGTCCAAGTTCGCCAAGGACCCGGACCGGATCAGGGCCGCCGAGGCCGCCGCCAAGGCCCAGGAAGTGCTGGACACCGGGACCACCCTGTTCGCCGGCGCGGCCGCCGCCGGGATCGACCTGGCCGACCTGCGCGACCTTCAGCTGCTGACCGCCAAGCCCTTCCTGTACGTGTTCAACATGGACGAGTCCGAGCTGGCCGACAAGGTGCTCAGGGACCGCCTGGCCGCGCTCGTCGCCCCCGCCCAGTCGATCTTCCTCGACGCCAAGACCGAGGCCGAGCTGGCCGAGCTGTCCGAGGAGGACGCCGCCGAGATGCTGGCTGGCCTGGGCCTGGGCGAGCCCGGCCTGGCCCAGCTGGCCCGGGCCGGATTCACCGCCCTCGGCCTGTCCACGTTCCTCACCGCCGGGCCCAAGGAGGCCAGGGCCTGGACGATCCCGGAGGGCGCGACGGCGCCCGAGGCGGCCGGGGTGATCCACACCGACTTCCAGCGCGGCTTCATCAAGGCCGAGATCGTGTCCTACGAGGACCTGATGTCCGCGGGTTCGATCACGGCCGCCCGGTCGGCCGGCAAGGCCCGCATCGAGGGCAAGGACTACACCATGCGCGACGGCGACGTCGTCGAGTTCCGCTTCAACGTCTAACTATGACGACCTGCGAGAACCTCGAGATCATCCAGCTCACTAACCCGGGTGAGGCTGATCCGGTGGTGAGACAGGAGCTGACCGCATGCTGGATAGCGGTTACGAACGCCGGCGGCGCGGCGGGATTCCCGTTTCCCCCGGTCGACGCTAGTCATGTCCGGCCGGCCGTCGATGCTCTTGCGTCCTGTCTCGATCCCAGCCAAGCCCGGATACTGCTTGCCCGCGTCGACGGCGCCCTCGGAGGATGGGTGGTCCTCAGCCGCGATCCCAGCCCTCTCATCGCGCACTGGGGCGTTGTCAGGCACTTGCAGACGCAGCTCGCGCGCCGGAACGAGGGCATCGGGTCGGCCCTGATGCATCGACTCCGGGAAGTTGCCCGCGACGAGATGGGCTTGGAGCAGCTCCACCTGGCGGCCCGCGGCGGCATGGGACTCGAGGACTTTTACTCTCGGCTCGGCTGGCGGATAACAGGCCGCTGGCCGGGCAAGCTCCGGTTTGCTCCTGACGACACCAGAGACGAGATCCTGATGTTCCTCACGCCACTGTGACCATCGGGAACGCCGGGTGAGCTGGCCTGAGATGATCCGTTCGTGACCCATGAAGACCTGGCCCGCCGGGTTCGCGACTGCTGTCGGCTGACCGGCAGTTTTGTCCTGCGTTCGGGTCGGACGACCGATGAGTACTTCGACAAGTATCAGTTCGAGGCCGACCCGGCTTTGCTCAACGAGCTTGCCGGGGCGATGGTGCCTCTCATTCCAGCCGGGACGCAGGTTCTGGCTGGCCTGGAGATGGGAGGCATCCCGGTCGTCACCGCGCTCGGGCAGCGGACCGGCCTGCCGTGCGCCTTCGTGCGGAAAGAGGCTAAGCGCTACGGCACGTCCAGGCTGGCCGAAGGCGCCGAGGTCGCCGGGCGCCAGGTCCTGATCATTGAGGATGTAGTGACGTCGGCGGGGCAGATCGCCATCTCCGCGGGCCTACTCCGTGATCTCGGCGCTTCGATAGGTCACGCGCTGTGCGTCATCGACCGGCAGGAAGGAGGCGCTGACGCACTAGCCAGCCGCCAGATCCGCCTTCATGCGCTCATTACCCGTGAGGCGCTGGAGGCCGCTTAGTGCGCGACTACGGCTTGCTAGAGGCGGCGGTAGCACGACCTCAGGCCACGGTGTTCGGGAAGGATGCCTACCCGGATCTCGATAGCAAGGCCGCGGCGCTCCTCCACTCGGTCGCCCGCAACCGTGCCCTGATCGACGGCAACAAGCGACTCGCCCTGACGGCGATCATCGCCTTCTACGGGCTCAACGGCCGCCGCCCAACCTTGACCAGCGCCGCCGCCTATGACCTGGTGATGGCGGTTGCCGTCGGAGAGCTCGACTCCGTCGACGAGATCGCGGCCGTCTTCCGGCAGGCCACTCGTCCAGCGCGCTGACCGGTACCGCACTGCGTGTACGGCGGTCGCTGACCTCACGGTCGACGCCTTTAGACTCCGGGTTATGACTTCGGAGACGGGCGATCAGCAGGATGTGAGCAGCCAGCCGCAGGTCGCGGCCCGGCCGCCTGAGGTGCGGCGGGTGCCGAGCGAGCGGATCCACCACGGGGACACCTTCGTGGACGAGTTCGCGTGGCTGGCCGACAAGGAGAACCCCGACACCATCGCCTACCTGGAGGCGCAGAACGCCTACACCGAGGCGCTGACGGCGGGCCAGGCTGGGCTGCGGGCCACGATCTTCGGCGAGATCAAGGCCCGGACCAAGGAGACCGACCTGTCGGTGCCGTCGCGCAAGGGCGGCTGGTGGTATTACGGGCGGACCGAGGAAGGCAAGCAGTACTCGGTCCAGTGCCGCCGCGAGGTCCTGCCTTCCGACGCCAGGCCGCCGATGACCGAGGATGGCGGCCCGCTGGAGGACGAGGAGATCCTGCTCGACCTCAACGAGGTCGCGGGCGACAGCCAGTTCTTCTCACTGGGCACGTTCGACGTCAGCCCGGACGGCAGCCAGCTCGCGTACTCGACCGACTTCGAGGGCAGCGAGCGGTTCACGGTCCGGTTCAAGAACCTGGCCAGCGGGGAGGTGGCCGCGGACGAGATCCCCGGCGCCTTCTACGGCAGCGCGTGGTCGGCCGACGGGTCGGCGCTGTTCTACGTCACGGTGGACGAGGCCTGGCGGCCGAACCGGGTCTGGCGGCACCTGATCGGCACCCCGGCGGCGAGCGACGTGGTGGTGTTCGAGGAGAACGACGAGAAGTTCTGGGTCGGCGTCGGCCTGACCCGCAGCGAGCGGTACCTGATCATCTCCAGCTCGAGCAAGCTGACCAGCGAGACCTGGATGCTGGACGCCAGCCACCCCACGGGCGAGTTCAGCGTCGTGGTGCCGCGCCGCCACGGCCTCGAGTACTCGGTCGAGCACCAGGTCACGGCGGACGGGACGGACCGGCTGCTGATCCTTCACAACGACCACGCCGAGAACTTCGAGCTGGCCCAGGCGCCCGTCACCGACCCGACGGCGTGGACGCCGCTGATCGCGCACCGTGAGGACACCCGGCTGCTGGACGTGGACGCGTTCGCCGGGCACCTGGTCGTGCACCTGCGCCGGAACGGGCTGACCGGGCTGCGAGTCCTGCGGGAGGGTACCGAGTTTGAGATCGACTTCCCCGAGCCCATCTACCAGGTCGCTCCGGGCGGCAATCCCGAGTACGACGGCGGTCGAGTTCCGGCTGGGCTACGTCTCGATGGTGACGCCGGATTCGGTCTACGACTGCGACACCGTGACCGGCGAGCTGACGCTGCTGCGCCGCCGTCCGGTGCTGCCGCTGCCCGGCGGCCGGGAGTATGACCCCGCCGACTACGAGCAGTACCGCGAGTGGGCGACGGCCCCGGACGGCACCCGGATCCCGATCTCGCTGGTCTGTCCGAAGGGCACGCCCAGGGACGGCAGCGCACCGCTGCTGCTCTACGGCTACGGCAGCTACGAGATCTCGGTCGACCCGAGCTTCTCGATTCCGCGACTGTCGCTGCTCGACCGGGGTTTCGTGTACGTGATCGCGCACATCCGCGGCGGCGGCGAGATGGGCCGCCGCTGGTACGACGACGGCAAGATGCTCCACAAGATCAACACATTCACCGACTTCGTCGCCTGTGCCCGGCACCTGGTGGCGGAGGGCTGGACCAGCCCGGACCAGCTGGATCGGGCCGCGGCGGCTGCGCCGGCGGCCTGCTCATGGGCGCGGCGGTCGAACCTGGCCCCGGACGCGTTCGGCGGCATCGTGGCCCAGGTCCCGTTCGTCGACGCGCTGACCTCGATCCTCGACCCGTCGCTGCCGCTGACGGTGACCGAGTGGGAGGAGTGGGGCGACCCGCTGCACGACCCCGAGGTCTACCGGTACATGAAGTCCTACTCGCCGTACGAGAACATCGACGCCGACGCGGCCTACCCGCCGATCCTGGCGGTCACGAGCCTGAACGACACCCGGGTCCTGTACAGCGAGCCCGCGAAGTGGATCGCCAGGCTGCAGGCCGACGCGCAGCGGCGGCCCGTTCCTGCTGAAGACGGAGATGAGCGCGGGTCACGGCGGGCGCAGCGGGCGCTATGACGCCTGGCGCGAGGAGGCCATGGTGCTGGCCTGGATCATCCGCCACCGGCGACCGGCCCGCAGTAAATCTCCCGGCCGGCCCGCCGCAGGGGCTGCTGCGGCGGTCTCGCCGGCGCGGCCCTCCGGCTGTCTGATTCCGGCCGGGCCGGAATGCGGCTGCCATGATCACGGCAATTCGGCTGCGCTTATCGCGGGCGGATGCCTGATCGCGGTGCCCCGTGCCCGGCTGGGCCATAACGACGGACCTGCCAGGCGCGGTCCCGCCGAGGCTATCTGCCCGGTCAGAGCCTGTGTCACAGCGATCGTCACACCTTGACGGTCGGATACGCCTGCAAGTCGGAGACGCCCGGCGCGTGTCAATGCCGGGGATGCCTGGGCGTTTTGCCGCAGAATGGTGGCCGACGCGCGGGAGGGCGCGCCGCGAATCCTTGCTGGGCAGGTACGGTGAGCGGAGGGAGGTGTATGGCTCGAAGGGCAACCCTTGACCGTGGCATGCCCGGACCGGGGGCCGGGATGCTTGCCGAGGATGATCACCTGCCGCTCGACCCGTCGCCCCGGCGCAGGGGCGCCCGGTCGCGCGCGGCCAGCGCCGTGGGGCGGCTCGGGCGGACGGTGGTTCGTCTGGGTCCTGCGCGTGCTCGCCTGGGCCGTGCTGCTGGTCATCGGCTACCGCGGCGTCGTCGCCATCATCGATGGCTCGCGGACCACCACGACGGGAGCGACGCCGTCGGCCAGTCACGCCACCGGATTTCCCGCAGCTGACCGCGGAGGCCTACGCGCTCAACTTCGCCAGCATCTACCTGAATTTCAGCCCGGCCACGGCGGACCGGCGGTCGGCCGAGCTGTCCGCCTACCTGCCGTCCAGCGCCACCGCCAGCAGTAACGAGCTGGGCTGGGACGGGGCCGGCACCGAGCACCTCCAGGCCGAGCAGGTCGCCTCGATCCGCGTGGTCAGCGCGCATTCCGCGATTGTGAACGTGCTCGCCGAGGTCAACAACACAGATGATCGAGCTGGGCGTGCCGGTCTACGCCTCCGGCGGCGCCCTCGTCGTCTCCGGCGAGCCGGCCATCCTGGCCCGCGCCTGCCCGCGCTGCACTGCCCACGGCGCCTCAGGTGAACTCCGACGAGACCACCGTCAACGCCCTGACCAGCCAGCTGCCGCCGTTCTTCCGCGCCTACGCCAGCGGAGACGGGATCACGCTCGGCCGGTTCCTCGCCCCCGGCGCCCACGTGAAGGGCCTGGGCGGCACCGTCAGCTTCAACTCGATCCAGAACGTCACCGCCCCGTTCGGCGGCAACACCCGGCACATCACGGTCGTCGTGAACTGGAACATCGCCTCCAGCGGCGCAGCCCCCCACGCGCCTCCCATCGCGACCTCGCCGGCCAGCCTCCAGGTGACCTACCGCATGACCGTCGTGCGGCATGGGACCAGCTGGTACGTGCTGTCGATCGGGGCCTCGTCATCGTCGCCGGGACCGCCCTAATGAACTATCCCCGATCACACGGACCCCCCACAGCCGTGCACTCACACCCCCCGGAGTACCGATGTCGGCGCATCTATTCATTACGGCATCCCCTGCCGCACTCAGCACCTCAGGCCTCGTTAACTACCTTCAGGGCCTATTCGGACCGCTGTTCCTGGGGATCGTCGGTATCGTTGCCATCTTCTTTCTGTTCACGCGCGAGATCATCCGCTTCGTGCAGTTCCTAGTGCTCGCAGTAGCGATCGCCGTTGTCTTCTACACCCCCAGCATCGTGCAGACGATCGCCACGGGGATCGCCAACGCGCTCGGCGTGCACTGAGCTTCACCCGGATCTCGCTGCACCCGGCCGTAGCAGGCGGAAGGAGGACGGCGCGTGGATCTGCCCACGTACACCAATATCTGGCGGATCGAAAAAAGGCTGTACAAGCTGTATGACTTCCGGCTGCCCATGCCGCTTCCGGTCGGCCAGATCGCCGTCTTCCTCGCCTTCGCCGTTCCCTACGTACTGGTGCTCTCGCTGATCGGCCTGCCGTTCAGCCACACGTTGCTGTGGGTCTACGTCTTGCCGCCGGGCGTGCTGGCCTGGCTGACGACCAGACCTGTGCTGGAGGGCAAGCGGCTGCCCGAGCTGATCATGTCCCAGACGCGGTACCTGCTGGAGCCGCGCACCTGGTGCCGGATGGCCCCGTTCGCCGAGAAGAACGAGATCGTCATCGTCTGCCGGGTCTGGCGGCGGGCCGAGCGCGAGCCTGTGGTGGAGGTCGCCGTGGCGGTGTCGAGCGTTCGTGATGGGGCGGACGCTACAAGCGGGCGACGGGTGGCCCGGCCGCTGACCCTGACGACGCGTCCGGTGCGCGGGCGCCTGGCGGGCGGCGCCTCGGCGTCGGCCGGACCGGCGACGGCTGGACCGGCCGCAGGTGGCGCAGCGCTGGATGCGGCGGCGGAGGCCGCGCTGGAGAGCCGCCCACTGCAGGGCTTGGGAGAACGGGGCTTGAGAGAACAGAGTCCGGACGAGCGCAGCTCGGGCCGGCGGAGCCGGGCCGGGGGTCGCGCTGGTCGTGTCGCGGCTCGGGAGCGTGCGGCGGCCGACGGTCGTGCGGCTGAGGATCGTTCGGCCGGGGTTCGGGCGGGTTCGGGCGGCGCCGCGCCCGAGCGTTCGATGACCAGTCGGCCAGTCCGGGGTCGTCCGGTGCAGGCCCGCGGGACAGCGGCGGCAGAGCCGGGCCAGGGTCCGCCTGCGCCCAGTCGCTCGCCCCAGATCGGACCGGCGCCACGCCCAGCGACCTGGCCGGTCCAGGACACACCCTCACGTCGCTGGCTCATGCGCGGCGAGTCCCGCCAGGGTCAGCAGGCCGCGGGTCAGACAGCGCCGGAACCGCAGGCGGTGAGGCAGCAGGTGGCCGGGCCGCCGGTGTCGGCTCAGCCGCCACACGGTCAGCCCGCCCATGATCGTCCCGCGCCGAGCCGACCGGCGCCGAGCCAGGCGGCGCGGCCGCAGCCCGTATCGAGCCAGGCGGTGTCGAACCAGGCGGTGTCAACCAGGCGGTGCCGAACCAGGCCGCGCAGCCGCCGCCCGCGGTCAGCCAGCCCGTCTCGAGCACGACGCTGCCGGGTCATCAGGTACCGGGTCAGGCGGCCCAGTCGCAGCCGTTGCCGGGACAGACGAGGCCGTTCCCGGCGATGCCCGCCCAGACCACGCAGGTGCCCGCCGTGCCGAGCCAGCAGGGGCCAGCCCAGGCCGCACCGGCTCAGGCCGCACCGGCTCAGGCGGTGCCCGGCCAGCGGATGCCGGGCCAGGGGAGGCCCGACCAGGCCGCGCCGTCGTCGACCGCGCCCGGTCAGACAAGGCCGGATCAGTCAGTGGCGAGTCCGGCCGCGCGGCAGGCCACACCAGGCCAGGCCGTGCCGGGCCAACGGTGGCCGGGCCAGGCCGCGCAGTCAGAGCATGCTCAGGGTCAGACGAGGCCAGGCCAAGCGGCACAGCAAGCTTGGCCGGCGGAGGCTGAGTCAGGTCAGTCGCCGCAGCGAGCCATGCCGGGTCAGTCGGCGCTGGGCCAGCCCGCGGATCAAGCCGTCCCGAGTCAGCCGGTGCCGGGTCAGCCGGCGGATCAAGCCGTGCCGGGTCCGGCGTTGCCGGGCCAGTCGGCGGATCAAGCCGTGCCGGGTCCGGCGGCGCGGGGGCCGGTCGTTCGGTCGCAGGCGGCGCAGGTGCAGGCCAGGCCGGACCGAGCGACGCCCGGCCAAGCTGCGCCCGGGCAAGCTGCGAGCGGCCAGGGTGCGCGGGAGCAGGGCCGTCCAGCGGAAGCCGGGCCGAGGCAAGGCCTGCCGGAGCCGCGTCGCGGTACGCCGGGCGAGCCGACCCGGCTCCACGTCGCGCCCGGGCAGATGCGACCGGGCCGCATGCCAGGGGTCGCCGAGGCCGGTGCTAGTGAGGCGGCTGAAGCCACGGCCAAGGCGCCCACGCCTGAGCCGACCGTCACCCAGGACGCGATCGCCGGACGGGCCGCCGCGGAGGTTGTCCCGTCGACTGAGGCTGTCCCGTCGGCTGCGGTGGGCGGGATCGAGTCGTGGCCCGGGGCCGATGTGCCCGCTCAGCGTTCGTCGTCCGCCGAAGATCGGTCGGCGGCGGAGGAGCAGCGTCCCTCAAGCCACACCAGTCACGCGGACCCGGTGAGCCCCGCCAGCGGTGGGCCGCTTCCGGCTGCCAGCGACGTGGTTGTTGCTCTCACGTCGCTGGAGCAGCGTGAGAGCAACAACCACGACGCTGGGCCGGCCAGGGACGATCCGGCGGCGGACGACGGCGCTGTCGGACTGCCTGCCGGGGACGGCGCGGTCGCGGACCAGGCGGCTGCCGACGATGCGAACGCCGACAAGGCGGCTGCCGACAACGAGCCCGCGGACAAGGCGCACCCCGACAAGGCGCACGCGGATGAGGCGCATGCGGACGAGGCCGCTGGGGACGCGGATCGGGCGAATGGTGACGGGGCGAGTGAGGCTCCGCCGCAGCGGGCGGCGCGGCCGGTGGTCAAGGTCACCGGGGACCGGGCCGGGGACCGGCCGCTGCGAGTGGTCGAGCGGGCGTTGCGGAGTCAGCCGGGGCGGGGCGCGGACGGCTGGCGTGGCGAGCGCGTTGTGGTGGTGCCCGGGGGACACCGGCCGGGCAAGCCGGACCAGCTTCAGCGAGACCGGGCCCGGGCGCGGCTCCCGGTGGAGGGGGCGCGGCGCATCGTCGTGCTGGGCTGCACGCGGGGGGCGGGCCAGACCACCACGGTGCTGCTGGCCGGGGACATGCTGGCCAGCCTGCGCGGCCAGCCGGTGGCGGTGCTTGACCTGAACCCCGGCCGCGGTTCGCTGAGCGACCAGGCGGCCGCGATCCCGGGCCTGGTCCAGGGGTCCGGCGGACACGGTCACGGGGATACGGGTTGCCGGAAGCGATCGGCAGTCCGCCGCCGGACACCGGGCTGCAGGTCATCAGCGGCAGCGCGGCGGCCGCCGGGGGCGACGATGCGGGGCGCATCCTGGACCTGGTCGCAGCGCGCTACCTACTGACGATCGCGGACCCGGCGGCGAGCTACGTGCCGCGGACGCTGGACGTGGCCGATCAGCTGCTGATCGTGGCGCCGGCCAGCGCGGAGGCGCCGGGGGCGCTGGGCATGACGTTCGAGTGGCTGGAGGCCCACGGCCACGGCCGCCTGGCGGCGACGGCGATCACGGTGCTGAACGGAGTCAGCGGGCCGACGGCCTCGCACGTGGAGCAGGCGGCCAACGTGGCCAACGGCCGGTGCCGGGCGATCGTGAAGGTGCCCTGGGACAGCCACCTGAAGGAGCTGTCCTCCGACCGGGGGCCGGGCGCCGACCACGCCAGGGCCAGCGGCATGCCTGCCGGCAGCGGCCAGGCCAGCAGCCGGGCCACCAACAATCACGGCCATCCGGCCGAGAGCGACGCCCGCGGCGCGCTGCCCGCGCCCGTCGGGCACCAGGGCGCCAGCCTGCTGGGCCCGGCGCTGACCCAGGCCTACACGGCCCTGGCGGGCGTGCTCGTCGCGGGTCTCGCCGACCCTGACCAGTTGCGGAGGCCCGGGTATGAGCACGAGAACGGCCGGCCGCAGCCGGATCGCCGTCCGGTACTTTGACGACCGGATCCTGCTGACCGAGGCGCACGCCTGGGCCTACTACCGGCTGCCCACGGTGTCCTACGAGTTCACGACGCCGGCCGAGCGGGAGGCGCTGGCCACCAACATCACGGTGGCCCTGGCCGCGATCCGGATGGCGGACGCGGAGGTGCACCTGCGCATCGGCCATCGTTCGTACCCGGCGGCGGAGTGGGCGACGAGCCTGGACGCGACGTCGGACGGCGGGCCGGGCTGGCACGACTACCTGGACGAGATGTACCGCCATGTGTGGGCGAAGGACTTCTGGACCAAGGAGGTCTACATCGGAGTCCGGCTCGGCCAGCGCGGGATGCGGGCCCAGTTGTCGGGCGGCGTGCTGGCCTCGTTCATCAGCGCCTACCGGGCGGGCGAGCAGGCGCTCGGCCTCGAGGACGAGTCGGTCTCGGCGGGCGAGATCGCCCGCTGGACGGAGCAGTCGGAGCGGCTGGGCCGGGCGCTGCGCTCCAGCACGCTGGTGGCGCGCCACGCGACCAGCGAGGACATCGCCTGGCTGTTCCGGCACACGCTGACCGGCACGGTGGCGGACCCGCCGCCGTCGGCGACGCCTCGGCGCAAGTGGGGCGCAGGCGAGATCGAGGCCCTGCTCGAGGGCCAGGTGCACAACGGCCGGACGACGCTGCGGCTGGAGCACCCGGGCGGGGAGTCGTACGCGGCGTTCCTGTCGTTCGCGCGGTTCCCGGACGTCATGTACTTCCCGGAGGGCGAGCCGTGGCTGCACTACGCGGACGCGCTGCCGTTCCCGGTCGAGGCCAGCCTGCGGATGAAGCTCATCGCCCCGGCCCGGGCCAGCAAGGACGTCAGCCGCCGCCTGGCCCACGCCAGGGATATGGACGCGCACATCCGGGAGGCGGGGGCCGAGCTTCCGATCGCGCTGGCCGAGCAGATCGAGGCGGCCCGGCTGCTGGAGCACGGGATCACCAAGGAACGGCTGCCGTTCGTCTACGGGTGGCATCGCCTGATGGTGGCCGCGCCGACCCGCGAACTGTGCCTCAACCGCGCCGAGGCGGTGATCGAGCACTACCGGGATGCCGGGATCGACGTGGTCAACTCGACCGGCGACCAGTTCTCGCTGCTGTGCGAGTCGCTGCCGGGGGACCGGGTCCGGCTCAACTCCTACCTCCAGCGCCAGCCGCTGTACACGATCGCGGGCGGGATGCCGACGGCGACGGTCGACCTGGGTGACCGGGCCGCGCCCGACGCCGGGTGGATCGGGCCCTACATCGGCGAGACGCTGGGCCGGGCGCGGTCGGTGGTGCACTTCGACCCGCTGGTGGCGGCGGCCCGGAACCGGCCGACGGCGGTGGCCATCACCGGCGAGCCGGGCGGCGGCAAGACGACCCTGGCCCTGCTGCTCATCCTCCAGCTCGCGCTGCGCGGCACGACGGTGGCCGTGATCGACCCCAAGGGCGACGCGGAGTCGCTGGTCGCCCTGCTCCGGCAGCGCGGCCGGCAGGCGCGGGTGCTGCCGCTGGGCAGCGCCGCGCCCGGCCTGCTCGACCCGTTCTCGTTCGGCGACGAGCTGGCCGAGCGCCGGACCATGGCCACCGAGACGCTCCGGCTGCTGCTGCCGCGGATGAGCGAGGAGCGGGAGAGCGCCATGATCCAGGCGGTCGCCGCGGTGGCCGCCGAGCAGGAGCCCAGCCTGGGCAAGGTCGTCGCGCACCTGGAGAAGTCGGCCGACCCGGCCTCGGTCAACCTGGGCGCGGTGCTGCGGTCCATGTCGGAGATGCGGCTGGCCAAGCTGTGCTTCTCGCCGTCGGGCGGCCAGGGCATCGACGCGGCCGGGCTGGACGACGGTGTTCACGCTGGCCGGGCTGACCCTGCCGGACGCGGCCGTCCGCCGCGACGACTTCTCCTACGAGCAGCGGCTGTCGGTGGCGCTGCTGTACCTGGTGTCGCAGTTCGCCCGGCGGCTGCTCAACGGGATGGACCGGCGGCTGCCCAAGGCGATCTTCCTGGACGAGGCGTGGGCGATCACCTCCACACCGCAGGGGGCCAAGCTCATCCCGGAGGTCTCCCGGATGGGCCGGTCCCGCAACACGGCGCTGATCATGGTCTCGCAGAACGCCGGCGACCTGCTGAACGAGCAGGTCACGAACTGCATCTCCAGCGTCTTCGCGTTCCGCTCCTCGGAGCGCAC
This sequence comes from uncultured Actinomycetota bacterium, assembly GCA_963730265.1. Classification (GTDB taxonomy): domain Bacteria; phylum Actinomycetota; class Actinomycetes; order Streptosporangiales; family Streptosporangiaceae; genus DASUBV01. Next base: position 527,519 of record CAVSRG010000006.1, on the reverse strand, counting down.
CGAGGTTGCCAACGTGCTCTCGCTGCTCGGCGTGGAGCGGTCCGAGGAGCACGCGGCGAGCCTGCGCGCGCTGGGCAACGGCGAGTGCATCTTCCGGGACCTGGACGGCCGGGCCGGGCGTATCGGCATCGACCTGATCGCCGATGACCTGCGCGCGCAGCCTGGACACCAACCCGACCGGGCACGACCGGGCGACGTGCCCGTGGGCTCGCCGCGGGGCGAGCTCGACCCAGCCCGGCACAACATCATCCAGGGGATCCGGGGGGCCGGTCCCGAACCCAGCCCAGCCGGGTGCTGGCTAGCCAGCGGCAGCGACGACCAGACACCACCAGGAGCCCCCTAACATGCCACGCCTTTCCACGTCCCCCGCAAGGTCGCGCTGGTCCTGGCCCGTGCTGGCCGCCGTGCTCGCGATGCCGGCCAGCGCCCAGGCGCCCAGGCCGCGCAGGCCGCGACGGGACAGGCCGCCACGGCCGCGGCTGCTGCGCAGCACGCCAGCGCGGCGGTGTCGACCGCCTCGACGGCCGCCAGCACCTCGAGGACGTCGGGCGACTCGGCCTTGTCGGGCCCTGCTCGGTGCCCGGGCATCGGCGACATCGGCGGCCTGCTCGGGTTCTGCTCCGCGGGAGCACATCGGGCTCACCGGCGACCTGAACAACATCTGCTCGCCGTCGCTGCCCGAGCCCGAGCCGGCCAACTCGGGCATCGACGCGATGGTCGCGCCGCCGGCCAGCCGGCAAGCAGCCGAAGACGCTCTACGACGAGGACGGCGTGGCCGGGGACTACTGGGCCGCCACCAACCTGCAGTGCTCGGACATGACGTCGCTGATCGGCAACAACGTCGCGGGCATCGTCTTCGACGCGGCCAAGTCGCTCGACCGGGTCACGATCACGGTGTACCAGTCGGCGGCGGGCAACGGCATCCTGAGCTGGCTGAGCAACGTCACCGACAAGCTGATCACCAGCCTGGGCAACGCCATCTACTTCCCGTACCTGGCCGTGGTCGTCATCCTCGGCGCGATCTGGCTGGCCTGGCAGGGCCTGATCCGCAAGCGCGGCACCCGGACCATCGAGGGCACGATCTGGATGGTGGTGGCCGCCGTCGGCGGCGATCTTCCTGATCGGCAAGCCGGCCGAGGTCACCGGCCTGGGCCAGGGCGTGTCCGACGGCATCAGCCAGGCCCTCAACGTGGCGTTCGCCAAGCTGCCGAGCCCCGGGCCGAGCAACTGCGTGCCGCTCCAGCAAGGGCGACCCGCAGGCTCGGCCGACCAACTTCGCCTACACCTCGGGCAGCTCCGTGGTCGACCAGAACGCCGACGAGCTGTGGACGGTGCTGGTCTGCAAGCCGTGGCTCGACGGCGAGCTGGGCACGGCCAACTTCGCGGCGCCGACCGGCAAGCCGACCGTGGTGAACGCCTACGGCCGGCAGCTGCTGTGGGCCCAGGCCATCGCGGTCAACGAGAAAGCCGACGTCCAGCCTCATCTCAGGCCAAGCAGGCGACCTACGCCGGCATCGCGCACGAGCCTCCAGCACAACCAGCCCGGCGGTCTACCCGCTGTTCCAGGGCAAGCAGTGGACCACCCGGCTGGAGATCGCCTTCGCCGCGCTGTTCGCGGCCGTGGTCGCCGGCGTGCTCATCCTGCTGATCTCGGTGACGCTGATCCTGCTCAAGCTGGGCTTCCTGCTGCTGCTCATCGTCGGCCCGTTCTTCCTGCTCATCGGCACGCATCCCGGGTTCGGCCGGGTGGTGGCGCTGCGCTGGGTCGAGATGCTCGTCGGCGTGCTGCTGAAGCAGGCAGCCGTCGCGCTGGTGCTGAGCGTCCTGCTGTACTGCTACGCGCTGATCATGGGCACCAGTGACGCGGTCCTGCCGTGGGCCCTGAAGATCCTGATGATCGCCCTGGTCACGGTGGCCGCGTTCATCTACCGCAAGCCGTTCACCCACCTGTTCTCGGCCGTGGGCTACGGCGTGATCGGCGCGCGCGAGCGGGCCGACGCGGACCTGGCCCGCGCGGGCAGCACGCTGCGCAACGGACACGCAGTCGGCCGCCACCCTCACCGTGCCCGGCTTCGCCGCCTACCGCGCGGCGCGCTAGGCCCGGCGCAACCCGGCCCAGGCGGCGGCCCTGGCGACTCAGCGCGGCGACGGCCGCGGGCGTGGCGCGGTGGGCGCGGCCGGCCGGGCGGCGGGCGGGATGGCCGCGAACGGGGCCGACGCGGAGTCGGCCGAGTCGTATTCGCTGCCCGAGGACCAGACGGCGGCCGCCGCGGCCGCCGCGGCCGAGCGGCGGGGCTCCGGGCCGGGTCGGGACGGCCGCGCGGGCCAGGGCCTGGCCGACCGCCAGCGCCGACGACACCGGCGGGCCGGCAGGCGCCGCCGCCGCTCAACTTGCCGTCCCGCAACGGCGCCGGGGCGGCGGTGCCGGCGGGGGGTCCGGCACCGGCGGCCAGGAGCGAGAACGGCGCGGCGACGGCCGGGCGGTCGGCGCCGAGGCTGCCGACCTCCGCGTCGGGACCGGCGGCCGGACCGGCGAGTGCCCGGTCGGCGGGGGCCGGGTCGGCGAACGGCGCCGCGCCCGCCGGCGAGGCGTGTGGCCCGGACGCCCGGCCACGCGCCAGCCGGCGACGTCTGCGCCCGCGTCCGCGCCGCCCCGGGCGGCTTCGTCCTCGGCCCCGGCGGCCCCGGCCGGCCCGGCGGCTCCGTCCGCTCCGTCCAGGGCGCCGTCGGCACCGCGCCCGGCCGCGCCCCGGCGGTTCGTCGGAGGTGGCCCCGGCTCGCCGTGGACATCGGGTCCGCCCGCGCCGCCGCCTTCCGCTCCGCCTGCGCCACCACCCTCCGCTCGGCCCGCGCCGCAGGCTGCCGCGCCCCGGCGTCATCGCCGCCGCCCGCTGGGCCTGCGCCCGCCGCGCGCCCGGCCCCGGCCCGGCGATCCACCCCGCCCCGGCCGGGGCCCGCGCCGCGGCAGGCGGCTCCGCCCCGCCAGGGCCGCCCGGCCCGGCCCGCCGCCCCGCCCCCGAGCCGCAACGGCCGGCCCGCCCCGCCGCCGCCCCGGCGCTCCGCCGACTACGGCTCGTCTGACTACGGCTCGTCTGACTACGGCTCGTCTGACTACGGCTCGTCGGGCGGCGAGCCGGAGCAGACGTCGCACGGGCCGCTCGCCGGGCCGCCCGAGGGCGAGGCATCCGGGCCGTTCTGGCTGAGGCCCCTGCGGCGTCGCCGGTAGCCCGCCATGGAGCTCAGCACTGCGCAGCGCAGGCTCGTCTTCGCCGTGATCGTCCTCGTGCTGGCCGGGCTCGGCGTCTACCTGCTCGACTCGGCCGAGAGCGGGTCCAGCCAGGCCAGCACCGGGCCGACCGCGTCGCCATCGCACCACCGCGCCCCCGCGAGCACGCCGCCGGCCAGCCCGCCGCCGACCGCGTCTGATACGAGCCCGGCGGCCGGGTCGCCGTCCGCGGGCCCGAGCCAGGCCCCGGACATCTACCAGTGGCTGCCGTTCAGCAAGGCGGGCCTGGCCAGCGCCGCGTCGGTGACGACCAGGTTCGGCCAGGCCTACGGCACCTTCTCCTACACCGAGAAGACCTCGACCTACGTGGCCACCATGCGCGCGCTGATCAGCCCGGACCTGGCCGGGCAGATCGCGGCGGCCTACTCCGCGCCCGGCGTGGCCAGCCTGCGCACCAGCCGCAAGCAGGTCTCGGTCGGGTCGGCGGCCATCACCTCGATGCGCGCGTTCGGGCCCAGCAGCATCACCTTCGTCGTCGCCGTCACCGAGAAGGTGACCGCGACCAAGGACGGCGGCTCGAACACGACCAGCTACGCGGTCACCGTCACCGGCGGCGGCACGAACTGGCAGGTCAGCGGCATCGAGTATCAGTCACAGGGCCAGTCGTGATCGGGCGTTCCGGCAGCGGGCTGAGCCGGGGCGCCGTCCTGGCCATCATCGGCGTGGTCGGCCTGCTGGTCGGCACGCTCCTGGTCGCGCCGATGATGATCTTCGCCAGCGGCAGCTTCTCGTTCGAGTCGGGCAGCGCGTGCAGCACGGCCCACGGTCAGGGGGCGCAGCCGCCGCCCAGCGCCGACGCCAAGAACTCCATCCCGGCCAACTACCTCGCGCTGTTCAAGTCGACCGGGGCCAAGTACGGCGTGCCCTGGGTCATCCTGGCCGGCATCGGCGAGGTCGAGAGCGACGACGGCCGCAGCAAGCTGCCCGGCGTGCACAGCGGCTGGAACGCCTTCGGCGCGGCGGGCCCGATGCAGATCGGCGTCACCGGGGCGGCCGGGAACACCTGGGGCGGCGCCCCGATCCACCTGGCCACCGAGAAGGTGAACGGGGTCGCCACCGACGCCGACGGAAAGAAGTACGTCAGCGTCTACGATCCGGCCGACGCGATCGCCGGGGCGGCCAAGTACCTGCTCGAGCACGGCGTGCTCGGCAACGTCGCGCAGGCGATCTTCGCCTACAACCACCTGGAGTCCTATGTCCAGTCGGTGCTGTTCTACGCCAAGACCTACTCCAGCGGCGGCTTCACGGTCAGCCCGGTCACCCTGGATGCCGCGCCGGCCTGTCTGACCGGGGTGCAGAAGACGCCCAACGCCGTCGCCTCCACGGTCATCTCCTACGCCGAGCAGCAGCTCGGCAAGCCGTACATCTGGGGTGGCATCGGCCCGGACGGCTTCGACTGCTCGGGCCTGGTCATGATGGCCTATCGTGCCGCGGGCATCGACATCCCGCGGACCTCGCAGGATCAGTGGTCGTGGGGGCCGCGGATCAAGGCCAGCCAGGTCGAGCCGGGCGACCTGGTGTTCTTCGTGGGTGCCGACGGGACCGAGACGTCGCCCGGCCACGTCGGGCTGGTGATCGGCGGCGGCAAGATGATCGAGGCCTACGCGACCGGGTTCCCGATCCGCATCGCTCCCTACACCGGCCGGGACCCCATCGGCTTCACCCGGCCCTGGCTGCACAAGGGCGTGGCCGTGCCCGCCGTCCTGGCCAGCAACTAGCGGCGGTTCTTGCGCGGGGTGGCGCAGGCTACGAAAGCGCCGGCGCAGGTGGCCCCGGCGCACATGATCAGGGCGCCGATGTAGCCCGACGCGGCCGGGGCAGCCGCCGGGCACCCGTGCCGGCGTGCACCGAGGACACGATGATGGCCGCGGCCAGCTGGCCGCCGAGGGCGCCCCCGGCGTTGCGGACCACGGTGTTCACCGCCGTGGCCGATCCGGTGCGGGCGGCGGGCACCGCGGAGACGACCTGGTTCGGCAAGGCCACGAGGCACAGCCAGAACCCGATGCCGAGCACCGAGGTGGCCGCGTAGACCGTCCAGGCGGCGTCGTGCCACAGGGCCAGGCTGGCGAAGCCCGCCGCGCAGCTCAGCTGGCCGGCGATCAGCTGCGCACGCAGGCTGAGCAGGCGGTGCAGTCGGCCGGATGCCGGGCCGAGGAGCAGCTGCACGGCGGCGGTCGGGAGCATGAACAGGCCCGCCCCGGTCACCGACGCGCCGAAGCCGTAGCCGAGCCGCGCGGGCGCCTGGACGAGCTCGGGGATGATCGAGAAACGAGGCGTACATGCCCACGCCGATCAGCAGGGCGGCCGCGTTCGCGGGCCACACGCCGCGCAGCCGCATCAGGCTCAGGTCCACCAGCGGGCTGCTGCTGCGGGCTTCGGCGCGGCCCCAGGCCAGCAGGGCCGCCGCGCCGAGCGCCAGCAGGCCCAGCGTCCTGATGCTCCCCCAGTGCCAGGTGGCCGCCTCGCTCACCGCGATCAGTACCGCCGACAGGCCGGCCGCCATCAGCAGGGAGGAGCGCCACGGCACCCTGGCCCCGGCCTCGACGGGGCCGTCGGCCGGGATGCAGCGGGCGGCCAGCCCGAGCGCGACGGCGATGACCACCAGTGAGAGCCAGAACAGCCACTGATAGGAGAGCCGGGTCATGATCGGCCCCGGCAGCACGAGGCCGAGTCCGCCGCCGATGCCGAGCAGCGATGACACCAGCCCGATGCCTCCGGGGACCCGCTCGCGCGGCAGGCGGTCCCTGATGATCGCGAACGCCAGCGGGTAGATGCCGCCCGCCGCGCCCTGGATGACCCGTCCGGCGACGAGCTGGCCCAGGTTGCCCGCGACCGCGCAGACCAGCGTGCCGGCCGCGAACGTGGCCAGGCTGGCCAGCATCATGCGCTTCTTGCCCGCCACCTCGCCGAGCCGGCCGATGATCGGGGTGAGGATGCTGGCGCTCAGCAGGTACGCGGTCGAGATCCACGCGGCGCCGTCCGCGTTGGTGCCGAGGCTGGCCTGGATCTGCGGCAGGGCGGGGATGACCAGCGCCTGCATCATCGCGAAAACGGTCCCGGCCAGCGCGAGCACGGCGAGCAGCACATTCGCGCGTATCGGCGTGGCGCTGTCCGGCGCGCGGTAGCGCGGGCCTGGTCAGGAGTGCTGCAGAAGGGTTCATGAGGGGCCTCCGAGGTTGGTTCCGGGGGTTCGTGACCTACCCTCAGGGCTCCAGCCAGGGGAGAGTCAACACGCGTCGGCGGCGCCCGTCCCGGCCTGCCACGTCGCTTGACTCTCCCCTGGCGGGAGAGCTGAGACTGGCTCTCATGCAGCGGCTGACCATCGGGGCGTTCTCTCGCCTGACCCACCTGAGCATCAAGACGCTTCGCTACTACCACGAGGTGGGCCTGCTCGAGCCTGCCGTGATCGATCCGGACAGCGGGTACCGCTACTACCGGCCGGGCCAGGCGCACTCCGCGCACCTGGTCCGGCGGTTCCGCGATCTCGGCCTGCCGGTGGCCGACGTGAAGGCCGTCCTGGCCGCGCCTGACCTGACCGCCCGCGACGCGATCCTGGCCGGCCACCTCGACCGGATGCGCGATCAGCTGCGGCAGACCGAGGCCGCGGTCGAGTCACTGCGCCGGATGCTCGAGGGCGGCTCGACGGCCCTCAAGATCGACGAGCGGGTCCTCGAAGGCGGGCCTACGATCTCCGTCGCCGCCGACCTGATGCGGGCGGATGTCACCGCCTGGTGGTGGGACGCCCTGGCCGGCCTGCGTTCGATGGCCACCGCGGCCGGACTTGAGCAGACCGGCCCGGTGGGCGGCCTGTACGACGATGAGCTGTTCACGCAGGACGCCGGGCACGCCCGGGTCTACCTGCCGGTCAGGGACTCGCCGGCGCTCGACGGCACGGGCGCGCGCTGGGAGCTGCCCGCCGGCCGGTTCGCCGTCGCGCTGCACCCCGGCGCCCATCGTGACGTCGACCGCACCTACGCCGCGCTCGGCACGTACGCCGCCGCGCACGGCCGCGACGGCGCCGGCCCAGTGCGCGAGCGGTACCTGGCCGACCCTCTCGACACCCCGGACAACACCCAGTGGCAGACCGAGGTCTGCTGGCCGCTGGCCACGGCCGCCGCCCCAGCGAACTAGGAAGCCGCCGCGACGCTCGCTGACCCGGCCTTAATCGGCAATCAACCGTCCCTGACGGCGCCGCCCCTAGATTGCTGGCATGACCGGACTCACTTAGGGGTTCAGGTGTCGGAATGCAGGTGGGCGGCCCGGAGCGCCAGCGTCGCCGTGGCGGCCGCCCTAGCCGTGGCCATAGCCGGGTGCTCGGGTAACCCGGTTAACACCGGCCCTTTCGGTGGCGCCGACTGGAACACCGGGCAGTACTGCGTCCCCATCAGCCATTCCGGTGAGCTGGTGACCGACGGGTTCTACGACGTGCGCGACAGCTGGCGCGGCACCGTCGCGGTCATCAGCAAGATCAGCCTGGTGCGACCGCACGGGCTGCGGCTCGTGCGGGCCTACGCTGTCCGCCTGCACGACCACCCGCTCTACGGGACCATGCCGGGCCTGCCGCCGAACGACGGGGGCTTCAAGTACCCGTGGACGGACCACGTGAACGCGGTCGGTGCTCGGGTGCCCTACAACAAGCACCTGAGCATCGAGACCAACCTGCTGCTGGTGGTCAGGACATCCGCCCGCAAGTCCACCGACCAGGGCATCAACGTCTGGTACCGGGTCGGCAGCCAGGAATACCAGCTGCGCACCGGCTTCGAGCTCGAGCTGGTGGCGAGTCCGGCCCGCTGCTAGCTCACGGCCGAACACGCCCCGATCAAGACGCCGCCGCGGCGACCGCCTCGATCTCGACCAGCTGGCCGGGGTAGCCCAGCACCGTAACGCCCAGCAGCGTGCTCGGCACGTCGTGATCTCCGAAAACGGCGGCCACCTCGTTCCAGGCCGCCACCAGGTCGTCGCGGTCGCTGGTCGCGACGTAGACGGTCGTCTTGAGCACGTCCCGGATGGTCACGCCGGACTCTTCGAGCGCGATCCGGAGGTTCCCGAGCGCCTGGCGCATCTGCGCGGCGACGTCGCCCGGCGCGGTGACCTCGCCGTGCTCGTCGAGCGGGCAGGCGCCCGCGGTCAGGATCAGGCCGGCCGGATGCGCCTGGGCCGCGTAGGCGTAGGGAGCGCCGGGGAACAGCCGGGCGCTGCGGATGAGGCTGACAGGCATAGCCCCCGATTCTGCCATCGTGATGGACGGAATCGCAGCGTCGTTCTATATTGACGGTCAATGGATACTGACATAGATTCGGCGCTGGATGCCCTCGGGGATCCCATGCGGCGGCGGATCATCGGCCGGCTGGCCGCCGGCCCGCTCGACGTCGGCGGGCTGGCCGCGGGCATGCCGATCGGCCGGACGGCCGTGTCGATGCACCTGCGCGTGCTCAAGGCCGCCGGGCTGGTCGGCGACCTGGCGGTCGGCAACCGCCGCGTCTATCACCTGGAGCCCGAGGCGCTGCGTCAGGTGCGAGATCACCTCCACTGGTACTGGGAGCGGTCGCTCACGGCGTACCAGCGCGCCGCCGAGGAACGGGCCGCGCAGTACCGGGCTGCGCAGCACAGAGCAGGGGAGCAGCGGATGACGGCCGAGCCGGAGATCGTGGTGGCCAAGACCGTGCTGGTGAATGCCCCGCTCGCGGTGGCGTTCGAGGTCTTCGTCGACCAGGAATGGTGGCCCGTGGACACCCATCACCTGGCCGAGCCGCACGGCCGCGAGGTGGTGCTGGAGCCGTTCGCTGGCGGCCGGTGGTACGAGCGCGCGGCCGACGGCACCGAGACCGACTGGGGCACCGTGCTGGCCTGGCAGCCGCCCTACCGGCTGCTGCTGACCTGGCAGGTAAGCCCGCGCTGGACCTACGAGCAGGATCCGGACCGGGGCTCGCAGATCGAGGTCACGTTCACCCCCGAGGGGCCGGACTCGACCCGCGTCGACTTCACCCACCGGCACCTGGAGCGCTACGGCCCGGAGGCCGAGCGGATGCGCCGCATCCTCGACGCCAAGGGCGGCGGCCCGCTGACCGCGTTCGCCCGCCACCTCACCGCCCGGATCCCAGCCCGGTAAGCCCGGTAAGACCGTCAAGAGGGGAATTAACAATGGCCTTCACCTCCGTGATGCCCAACCTGTACTCGGCCGACGTCGACCGGGCCGTCGCCTTTTACCGTGATCTGCTCGGCGGCACGCAGACGTTTCGGACCCCGGCCGACGGACCCCCGGTGCACGTGGAGCTGCGGCTCGGTGACATCACCATCGCGGTCAGCAGCCGCGACGCGGTGCCCGAGCAGGGACTGCCCGCGCCGACGGCCGGTCACCCGCTGGAGCTGGTGCTGGGCTGCGAGTCGGCCGACGATGCGGTGGCCGCCCTGCGGGCCGCGGGAGCGCCGGTGCTGGTCGAGCCCTACCGGCATCCGGCCGGGCACCGCCGGGCCTACGTCGCCGACCCGGACGGCAACTGGATCGCGGTGGTGAGCAAGTAAGTTCGCGCTGGCCGTGGGGTCAGCCATCCAGGGCGCTGGGCCGCGTGAACACGTCCGGGATCGAGGTGCCGGGATCCAGCGCGTCCAGGGCCTGGCCCAGACGGCGTTCCTCGTAGCTGAAGTGCGACTCCAGGATCGCCGTCAGCCCGTCCAGCTCGCGGCCGAGCACCGCGGGCCCGGCGCCCTGATCCGGGGCGAGCAGCTCGCGGGTTCGCCGCAGGATGCCGCTCACCAGGGCGTGGTCCTCGATGAGGTTGTCGATCACCGGGGCCAGCCCCGGCGCGGCGGCGCGGAGCTGCGGCAGCAGCCGTTCGTCCTCGCCGGTGTGATGGGCGTGAATGGCGGTGCAGAAGCCGAGACAGTGGCCGAGCAGGTCGTCCGGAATGGCGGTGCCGTCGGCCGACCGGCCGGTGCCGTCGGCCAGGTCGCGGCGCAGCGACGCCAGCCGCTCCCGCAGATCCCGGTGTACCTGAATCAGCTGCTCGCTCAGTGCCACCACGCGGTCAGGCGTAGCCAACAGGAATGGGAACCTTCCCCTACGGTGCCTCCATGCCTGGCGCGATCCGCCACCGGCACGCGGCACCTGCCCATCCAAGCCGGTCCGGCCCGCCGATTTCAAATCGCCGTAACAATCGGCGGCTACCGTGGGCCGCATGTCGGTTAAGCAGGCGCTGGTCAGGCAGGCGACCGCCGCCGATGCCGAGGCCATCGCCGCGATCTTCGCCCAGTACGTCACCGGCAGCGTCGTCACCTTCGAGGAGACCCCGCCGACGGCCGGCCAGTGGCGCGACCGCCTGGCCGGGCTGGCCGGGTCCGGCCTGCCCGTGCTGGTCGCCGAGCTGGACAACGCGGTGGCCGGCTACGCCTACGCCAGCCCCTGGCGACCCAAGCCGGCCTACCGCCGCACCGTCGAGGACACGGTCTACCTGGCCCCCGAGAGCCGCGGCCACGGGCTCGGCCGGCTCCTGCTGGACGCGTTGCTCGCGACCTGCGCGGCGGCCGGCGTCCACCAGGTGATCGCGGTCATCGCCGACACCGGCGATCCCGCGTCGGTGGCCCTGCACCGCAGGTGCGGCTTCACCGACGCCGGGCGGCTGTCCGAGGTCGGCCACAAGCACGGCCGCTGGGTCGACACCATCCTCCTCCAGCGCACCCTCGACCCACCCTGACCCCGCGCCCGCCCCGCGCTAAGCCGAGGACTGCCAGCGCCGGACGGCCAGGACGCCGGGCACCACGGCCAGGCCCAGCACCCACAGGCCCAGATGCAGCAACGGGCTGGCCACCGCCCCGCCGCCCGCCACCGACCTGATCAGGCCCGCCGCGGCTGTCACCGGGCTGGCCCGGGCGATGGGCTGCATCCACCCCGCCAGGTCGCCCGCCGGGGCGAACGCCGAGCTCACGAAGGCCAGCGCGATGGCCGGGAAGTACAGCACCCGCTCGGCCGCCTCCGCGTCCCTGATCAGCAGCGCGAACCAGGCCGAGATCACCGCCAGGGCCAGGCCGAAGCTGACCGCGACCGCGACGATGGCCACCAGGCCCGGCAGTCCGCTGTGCACCCGGAAGCCCAGCAGCGCGGCCACGGCCAGCAGCAGCACCGCCTGGGCCGCGAACACCACCGCGTCGGCGGCCAGCCGCCCGATGAGCACCGCCGACCGGGACATCGGCAGCGAGCGGAACCGGTCGGCCAGGCCGCTGCCGGCGTCGCGGAGCAGGCCCAGGCCGGTGCTCGGCGCGGTCAGCGCCGCGTTCTGGATCAAGATGCCCGGGATGAGGAACTGGCGGTAGGACCCGCTGGCGGCGCCGCGGGCCAGGGCCAGGTTCCCGAGCACCGAGACGAACAGCACCAGCAGCACGACCGGCTGCACCAGCGGGTAGATCAGCCGGCCCGGATTCAGCCGCAGCACCCGCAGCTGCCTGCCCGCGAGCAGCGCGCTGTCCCGCGCCACGGACCCGGTAGCCACATTGACCCACGTCACGCTCGGTCTCCCGTCAGGGCCAGGAAGGCCTCGTCCAGCGAGGGCTGGCGCAGGCTCAGGCCGGCCACCGGCACCCCGCCCGCGCGCAGCGCCGCCGCCGCGGCCAGCAACGTCCCCGTGCCCTCGCCTGCCCCCCCGGCCTCGGTCCCGCCCGTCACCGTCAGCCGCCCGGTCCCGTCCTCGGCGTGCACCGCGGTCGGCGGCAGCGCCAGCCGCCCGGTCAGGACTCGGGCCGCGGCCGCCGTGGCCGCGGGCTCGGCCAGCCAGACCTCGACCACCCCGCGGCCCAGGCGCGCCTTCAGCTGGGCGGCCGTGCCCGACGCGATGATCGTGCCGCGGTTCAGCACGTGCACGATGTCGGCGAACCGGTCGGCCTCCTCCAGGTACTGCGTGGTGAGCAGCATGGTCGTGCCCTCGGCCCGCAGCGTCGAGAGCACCGCCCACAGCTGCTGGCGGCTGCCCGGGTCCAGGCCGGTTGTGGGCTCGTCCAGGACCAGCAGGGCCGGCCGCGTCATCAGGCTGGCGGCCAGGTCCAGCCGGCGCCGCATGCCGCCCGAGTAGGTCCGGGCCGGGCGGCCGATGGCCTCGGTCAGCCCGAACAGCGCGGTCAGCTCCGCCGCCCGCTCCCCGGCCGGACGGCGCCGCAGGCCGGCCAGCCCGCCGATGAGCACCAGGTTGTCCCGCCCGCTGAGGGCCTCGTCCAGGCCCGCGTACTGTCCGGTCAGCCCGATGCGCGCCCGCACCTGGCCGGGCTGGGCGGTCACGTCGAAGCCCAGCACCCGGACCCGGCCCGCGTCGGGCCTGGTCAGCGTGGCGATGATCCGGACCAGCGTCGTCTTGCCCGCGCCGTTGGGCCCGAGCAGCGCCGCCAGCGTGCCGGGGCGGACCGTGAGGTCGACCCCGGCCAGCGCGGCGACCCTTTCTCCCGAGCGTCCGCCGAACGACTTGGTCACCCCGGCTGCCTCGATGGCCGCGGGACCAGCCGAAGTTATAGAATCACGCACACTGTGAGGCTAGCAGTTAGTGAGGACACCGGACAATATGGCGGACTCAGAATATCCACCCCACGGCCAGCCTGAGGCCAGCGCCGACGCCGCGGCGGTTGACCTGGAGGCGGCCCGCGGGTCGCTGATCACCGGACGCGACTCCGGGCCAGGCGATCTGGCCGTCAGCCTGGTCGGGCGGCTGTTCCGGCTCGCGCCGCGGCTGGTCGAGCTGCAGGACCTCGGCGCCCGCCAGTACGGTCTCGGCTTCGCCAGGGGCCGGGTGCTGTGGGCGCTCCAGGAATCCGGCCCGGTCCTGATGCGGGCGCTCAGCCAGCAGCTCGGCATCTCGCCGCGCACCGTCACCGGCCTCATCGACGCGCTCGAGGCCGACGGTTGGGTGACCCGCAGCCCGCACCCCGTCGACCGCCGGGCCACGATCATCTCGCTCACCGGCGCCGCCCGGGCCACCCTGGTCCAGCTGAACGACTCCTACCAGGGCCTGGCCCGTGACCTGCTCGGCGACCTCGACCCGGACGACCTGGCCCGCTGCCGGTCAGTCATCGGCACGCTGGAGGAGCGCCTGGACGAGGCCGTGGCCCGCCGGGTCCAGGCGTTCGAGTCCGCGCCCGGCCCCCAGCTCAACCCGGACAACCCTCAGAATTAACCGGCCGCGGCCCCTCGGTGCCCGCCCGGACCGGCACCCGGACCGGCCCGCGGCCAGCGGGCGGTACCGTCACAGCGTGTGCCTTCTCATCGCGCTGTCCGGGGTGGTGCCCGGCGCGCCCCTGATCGTGGCGGCCAACCGCGACGAGTTCTACCGTCGGCCCGCCGTCACCATGACCACCCTGCGCGACGCGGACCCGCGGGTGCTCGGCGGCCGGGACGAGCTGGCCGGCGGTACCTGGCTGGCCGTCAACGAGCACGGCGTGGTGGCCGGGCTGACCAACCAGCCCGCCCCCGGCGGCCGTGACCTGACCAAGCGGTCGCGCGGCGAACTGCCGCTGGCCTTCGCCGCCTACTCCAGCGCCGAGGAGGCCGTGAGCCGGGTCTGCGCCACCCTCGACCCGGCCGCCTATAACCCGTGCTGGCTCCTGGTCGGCGACCGCCATGTGCTGTTCTCCGTCGGCCTGGCCGGCGGGTCCCACCCCGAGGTCGAGCGGCTCGCCCCCGGCGTGCACGTCCTGGAGAACCTGCCGATGCGCGCCCCCTCGGCCAAGGTCGCGAGGGTCACCCAGCTGGTCGCCCGCGAGCGCGCCGCCCAGGCGGCCCGCGACGGGCGGTCTGCGGAGACCGCCGAGTCCGCCGCCGACGCCCTGGCCGAGGTGCTCCGCGACCACGAACCGGCAACCGAGCTCGCCGTGGGCGAGAACCCGGCCCGGCCGCTCGCGTTCACCGCCGCCTGCGTGCACGGCGAGGAGTACGGCACCCGCTCGGCGCTGATCGTGACCGTGCCGGGCACCCCCGGCGCGCCCCGGCTGCGCGTGGCCGACGGCCCGCCCTGTGAGGTCCCATTCCGGGACATGACCGCGCTGTGGGAAGGAGCCGCCCTGGTATAACCCAGGAATCGGGCCCCTACCGAGGAGACGGCATGGACTTTGACCTCTCGGCCGAGCAGCGCCTGCTCCGCGACACCCTGCGCGCCTTCGTCGACGACAAGATCCGGCCGGTCGCACGGGAGTGGGAGTCGTCGGGTCGCTACCCCGACGAGATCGCCGCCGGCATGGCCGAGATGGGCCTGTTCGGGCTGACCGTCCCCGAGGAGTACGGCGGCATGGCCGCCGACATGGTGTCGCTGGCCATCGTGTTCGAGGAGATCTCCCGCGGCTGGATGGGCGTGGCCGGCATCATCGGCAGCCACTCGCTGTCCTGCTGGATGATCGCCCGGTACGGCACCGAGGAGCAGAAGACCAGCTACCTCCCGGAGCTCGCGGCGGGCACCCGCCGCACCGGCATCGCCCTGACCGAGCCGGGGGCGGGCAGCGACCTCCAGGGCATCGAGACGGTCGCCCGGCGCGACGGCGACAGCTACGTGATCAACGGCCGGAAGACCTGGATCACCAACGCCCGGCACGCCGATCCGCTGCCGGTGCTGGTCAAGACCGACCCGGCCGCCCGGCCCGCCCACGCCGGCATGTCGGTGCTGCTGGTCGAGGCCGGGACGCCGGGCTTCGAGGTCGTCCGCGACCTGCCCAAGCTCGGCTACCGCGGCCCCGAGACCTGCGAGCTGGTGCTGGACGATGTCCGGGTGCCGGCCAGCGCCCTGCTGGGCGGCGCCGAGGGCCGTGGCCTCCAGCAGGTGCTGGCCGCCCTGGAGACCGGCCGGGTCAACATCGCCGCCCGGGCCGTGGGCGTGGCCCAGGAGGCCTACGACCAGGCCCTGCGCTACGCCGGCCAGCGGGAAGCCTTCGGTCAGAAGATCTCCGCTTTCCAGGCCGTGCAGCTCAAGCTGGCCGACATGGCCATCAAGCTGCAGGCCGCCCGGCTGATGACCTACTGGGCCGCGGCCAAGGCCGACGCGGGCCAGCGCAACGACCTGGAGTCGGGCATGGCCAAGGTCTACGCCTCAGAGGTGGCCCAGGAGTGCGCGTTCACCGCCATGCAGGTGCACGGCGGCTACGGGTACTCGCAGGAGTTCACCGTCGAGCGGCTGTACCGCGACGCCCCGCTGATGGTCATCGGCGAGGGCACCAACGACATCCTGCGCACGGTCATCGCCCGCGCCCTGACCAGCGGCCGCGGTTTCGTCGGCTAGCCGGGCCGGTCGCTGCGGGCTGGGAGGCGCCGGCCGCGGTATTGACAGCTGGCCGCTGCCGGCCGACGATCATGTGGCTCATGTGTGCATGTCGCTCATATGTGCATGTTCCGTATATGCCGTACAAGCCAGGCCGGTCGGCTACGTCGCCGGAGGCCCATGCGGAAAGGCCCGACTCATGAGTATCCGGCCCTTACTGATCGCGCTGACCATGGCGGGCGGCCTGGCGGTGGCACCCGCAGTCACCGCGGCGCCCGCATCCGCGAGCCCACGGGCACCGGCCCCCGCGCCCATCGGGCGCGTACATGGACTGCACCGCGCGTGGGGGGTACACCTACCGTCCACCCACCTGTCGGGCCCGAACACCGGCTCGGACAACCAGCCCTGGTCTGGCTACATCGATGTCGCCGATCCCAACGTGGCCCTGCGCTATGTGGCCAGCAACTTCACCGTCCCGACACTGCGCTGCCCCAGCAGCGGCAAGGCCGACGTCTCCATCTGGGTCGGGATCAACGGCTGGAACCAGACCAACGGCACCGTCGAGCAGGCCGGCGTCGACGGGGTGTGCAACAACGGCCTGCCGACCTACTACCTCTGGTATCAGATATTCCCCGACGCCAAGGTGCCCTTGTACGACATCAACCCCGGCGATTCGATCGGGGTGTCGGTCTACTACACCGGCTCCAACTACCAGCTGACCCTGGACGACAAGAGCACGGGTGCCAGCACTTCCGTGCCCGGCCAGGACTGCCCGAGCGGTCACAGCTGCCCCAACAACACCGCCGAGGTCATCGCTGAGGACTACGGCGGCGGCGTGGCGGACGGGAACGACCTGGCCGACTTCGGCTCGATTAAGTTCACCGACACGGTCGTGACCAGTCGCGACGGCACGCACGGCACACTGAGTCCGGGCTACCTGTGGTCGTCCACCGTGGTCGACATGAGCGATCCCGCCGGGAACATCATGGCCGAGCCGTCGGGTCTGTCCGACGGCGGCGCCGACTACACCGACACCTACGTGCGCAGCTCCTGACCGGCTCGTTCACCGGGGCGCCCGCTAGCGTCCCGGTGGACGCGACTAGCCGGAGAACAGGCCGCTGCTGCCGAGCCCGGCGACCAGGTTGATCGCGGCGGCCAGGATGACCGCGCCGAACAGGTAAGAAAGCAGCGCGTGCTTCAGCGCGGTCGAACGCATGTCGGTGTTCTGCAGGCTGGTGTCGGATACCTGGTAGGTCATCCCCAGGGTCAGCGCGACGTAGGCGAAGTCCCGGTAGCAGGGCGGCTCCGGCTGGTTGAAATTGATGCCGCCCGGCGTCTGCCGGTAGTAGAGCAGCGCGTAGCGCAGGGCGTAGATGGTGTGCACGGTGAACCAGGAGACGGCCAGGCTGATCAGGCTCAGGGTGGCCAGCAGGACCTGAGCCGTCCGTGGCAAGGAGTGGGCGTAGACCAGCACCATGCCCACTGCGGCCAGGCTGGCGACGCAGGCGCTGAGCATGATGGTGTCGCTAGTAGCCCGGTTGGGATCCTCGGCGGTGGCCTGCGCGGCGGTGCTCTGCGGCGACAGCGGCCAGACCACCAGCCAGACCCACGTGAGGAAGACGATGGCGGCGGCATCCCAGCCGATGGCCAGCGCATAGCGCCAGTCGCCCAGGAACGCGGTGACCACCCCCACAACCGTCCCCGCGGTCAGCGCCACGGCCAGCCGCCGCATGGTCGGCGGCGGCGGCCCGGATACCACGGCACGGCTGGTCAGCACAGCCCGGACCTCCTGGACCTGAGATGTCCCGTTTACCCACAGCCGGGTGCAGGCAACGGTATCCGCAGCGCTAGGACCGGTCGGCGGCCGGGGCTTGGGGCACTGACGTTTGAGGCACTGACTCGGCGCCAATGGACTCGACGGCGGCGCGGGCCGCGGCCAGCTTCTCGTAGAGGAACAGCACCGGGCCGCCGTCGGCCAGCGCGACAGCCCGGCGCAGCGCCTGCTCCGGCCCGGCGGCGGGCTCGCAGGCAATGTCCGGGCGCACCCGGCGCATGGCCGCCGGTGATCAGCTCCTGCATCTCGCCCGGCCGGCGGCCGCGCTTGTCGCTGTCCTCGTAGACGACGACCTTGCCGAACCAGGCCGCGACGGCCTCGGCGGTCTCGGTGATCAGGTCGTCGCGCCGGTCGCCGGGCAGCGTGATGGCCGCGGCGGGCTCGCCGCCCCAGACCTTCGTGATCATGGCGCCGGTGGCGTCCAGCGCGGCGGCGTTGTGCCCGTAGTCGACGATCACCGGCACGTCGCCGGCCTGGTACACGTTGCCCCGGCCGGGGTTGGCCTGTACTGGCGTGAACGTGGCCAGGCCGCGCCTGATGTCCTTGGCGCTGAACCCGGCCGCCCGGCAGGCGGCTGCGGCGGCCAGCGCGTTGGCGACCAGGTGCGCGGCCGCGCCGCCGAAGGCGCCGGGCAGCTCGGCCACGGCGATCAGCGGGCGAACCTGGTCGCCCTCGATCTCCGACCAGCTCGCCGTCGCGGACCTCGTAGGCCAGTCCGCCGGCCCGCTTGTGCCGCTCCAGCACCTGGTTGCCGGGCTGCTGGCGTGAAGTACCTGATCACCGGGTCGTTACGGCGCACCGCCGGGCCGGTCGGCCAGCCCGCGACGGCCGGGTCGTCGGCGTTGAGCACCACCGTCCCGCGGGCCCGGATCTCCTCGGCCACCAGCGCCTTGACGTGGATCAGCTCGTCCATGTCGTCGACGCCGTCGACGCCGAGGTGATCGGCGGTGATGTTGGTGACCACGGCGATGTCGGCCTGGTCGTAGCCCAGCCCGCCGCGCAGGATCCCGCCGCGCGCGGTCTCCAGCACGGCGGCCTCGACGCTCGGGTCGTCCAGCACCATCTCGGCCGACCGGGGCCCGGAGGCGTCGGCCGTCGTAGACCAGGCGGCCGCCGCTGTACACGCCGTCGGTGGTGGCCATGCCCGACCCGCAGCCCGGCCTGGCTCAGCACGTGGGCGATCATCCGGACCGTGGTGGTCTTCCCGTTGGTGCCGGTCACCGCGATGACCGGGATCCGGGCCGGGCGGCCGGGCGGGTAGAGCCGTGTCGACGATGGCCGCGGCTACGTCGCGCGGCCGGCCGTCGACCGGCGCCAGGTGCATGCGCAGCCCCGGGCAGGCGTTCAGCTCGAGCACCGCCACGCCTGCTCCGCCGCCCGCCCCGCCGGCGTCCAGGGGCGCCGCGATGTCGGCAGCGCGCAGGTCCACGCCGCAGATGTCCAGCCCGGCCGCGGCGGCCGCCCGCAGCACAGCGCGGCCAC
Source organism: uncultured Actinomycetota bacterium (assembly GCA_963730265.1). Lineage (GTDB taxonomy): Bacteria > Actinomycetota > Actinomycetes > Streptosporangiales > Streptosporangiaceae > DASUBV01. The sequence continues at coordinate 508,702 of CAVSRG010000006.1, read as the reverse complement.
ATCGTCGTGCACCAGGTCGGTGACGTCGCGGCTGGTGCCGCCGGTGGACAGGTTCGCGTTCTGGCGCAGCGCCACGAGCTGGCCGGCGGCCGGCACCGAGCCGCCGTCCAGGCCCGCCGCGTCCAGGTGCCGCATGACCTCGTCGTCCAGGGTGATCCTGGTCAGCTCGCGGGCGTGCCCGTCGCCGCGCCGCGGGTCGGCGTTGACCCGGGCGACGAGCTGGCTGATGGTGTGCGTGCCGTCGCCGGTGACGCAGGCCGGGCGCAGCTGCGCGGCGGCGGCCACCTGGCCGTCGATGACCAGCACCCGGTAGTCGTGGCCGGCCACGAACCGCTCCACGATCACCGGCGAGCCGGCCTCGCTGGCCTGGTCGAACGCGGCGATCGGCCTCGTGCGGCGTGCGTACGCCGACGGTCACGCACCGGCCCTGGTTGCCGCCCAGCGGCTTGATCACCACGGGCGGCCCGAGCACGCCCAGGGCCCGGGCGGCCTCCTCGGCGCTGGCCGCCAGCGACGCCGTCGGCCACCGGGATCCCGGCGTCGGCCAGCAACTGCTTGGCCAGCATCTTGTCGGCCGCGATGTCCACCCCCACGGCCGAGGTCAGCTCGGTGAGCGCGGCGCAGACCAGCCGCCGGTTGCGGCCGTAACCCAGCCGCAGCATGCTCGTGGCAGCCGACCCGGCGGACCGGTATGCCCCGGCGCCGGGCGGCCGCGGCGATGGCGGCGGTACTGACCCCGAGCTCACCCTGTTGCCGCAAAATCGGTGATCGAGGCCAGTCGCGCGTCCACGTCCGGGGCCCGGCCGGCCACGCAGGTCCTCGGTGATCTCGATGGCGGCATCGAGCAGCCGCGCGGGCACCGGCGAGGTGGCGGCCTCGTCCGGCGGGCATTCCAGGACCACGTCGTAGTGACCGTCGGCGCCCGCCCACAGCGTGCGGCCCAGGCAGACCTCGCGGCCGGCCAGGCTGGACAGCTCCAGGGCGACGTGCTCGGCGACGTGGCCGAAATAGGTGCCGCGGTCCATGGCGGCCAGGAAGCCGCCGGGCCGCCCGGCCGCGCAGTGGTGGCCCGCCAGCCCCGGCAGCAGGCGGGTCAGCCGCCGCGGCCAGGCCGGGGTAGTCGGTGGTCTCCCGGCCGGTCAGCTCGTCGAGCTCCAGCCGGGCGACGCTCACCGGGCTGGCCGGTGAACACGTTCGGGCCGCTCGAGCATGGCGCAGGTGCTCCCACGTGGCAGCGCGACCGGGTCTCCCGCGTCCGGGTCAGTACCGGTCGTGCCCGGGCCCGATGGCCGGGGTCCGGGTGGCGAAGTCGAACAGGCAGCCGGCGGGCAGCAGGTGCAGCCGCACGCCGAACAGTGTGATGGGGTCCGCACTCGGTCGCGGCGTGCACGACGGTGGCGTCCTCGGCGTCCACGACGGTCACCACGCCGGAGCCGAGCACCTCGAACAGGCTGCCCTCGACCAGGATCCCGGTGTTCTCGTCGATGCCGATGCCCAGCTGATCGGGGTCCAGCGCGACCGCGCTGAGCAGCCGCGGGAGCCGGCCGCGCTCGCCGAAGTGCATGTCGATGAGGGACTTGGGGACCAGGCCGAGGCCGGGGCCGGTCCGGACGGCGGCGGCCGAGACGTCGGCGCCGTTGCCGCCCAGGATCATCACGTGGCCCAGCGCGGTGGCGCCGGCGCTGGTCCCGGCCACGACCAGGCCGCCGGCCAGCCGCTGGCGCAGCACGTCGGCCGAGCGCGAGCCGACCAGGGTGCGCAGCCGGGACTGGTCGCCGCCGCTGAAGAAGACGCCCGTGGCGGCGGCCAGCGCGGCGGCGGCCTGCTCGCTGTCGGCGTCGGCCCGGCCGCGCATGCCGCAGCTCGCTGACCCGGTGCACGCCGAGCTTGCGGAACACCTGCTCGTAGTCCGCGCGCACCTGTTCAGGCTGCCCGGTGGCCGTCGTCACCAGCACGATGCGGGCCTGCTCGCCGCCGCACAGCTGCGCGAAGCGCTCCAGCAGCCCCGCGCCGCAGCACCTGTCCTCGGCGCCCCCGATGATGAGCAGGCGGCCGGGAGATCCCCCGTCGTCCACGTTCTCGCCCTCGTCCCGGGCCATGTGACCCTCGACGCTTAGTTACCCGCCGTAACGAAACGTCTAACCATGACTACAACAAGTAACAAATGGTGGCCCGGCCGACCGATGCAAAAAGCCGCCAGCGACCTGCGCTGACGGCTTCTTGAATGGTCGAGTGGGCCGGGCTGGTCCCCGGCGGGTCAGGCGCCGTTGGGCTGGCGCGCGGCGCGGCGCGGCGTCGGCGCGCGGCCGGGACAGCTCCTCGGGCAGCTGGAGCAGCGGGTTGGAGGCGCTGGCCACCACGTCGCTGGCGATGTCGATGACCTTGCGGCCGCGGTTGCGTGCCGCGGTCCTGAGCTGCTCGAAGGCCTGGCGGGGCTTGATCCGGTGCCGTTCGGCCAGCACGCCGATGGCCTGCTCCACCCGGACCCTGGCCAGCAGGGCGTGCTCCAGCTGGCTGACCGTGGCCCGCAGCTTGCCGGTCTCGCCGGCCTGCTGCTCGGGGGCCGGCTTGCGGGTCACCTGCCCGTCGGTGCCGCCCTGCTCGGCGGCCAGCAGGTCGGCCAGGATCATGGCCGAGGTCAGGTCCGGCAGGTCATCCCCGCCGACCCGCCAGCCATCCTTGGTCCGCCGCACGACGGCGTCATCCGAGATCGCGGCCATCTCGCCCGTGCCGTCCATCCCGGCCTGCGGCTCGGGCTGTACGTCGTGGGCTTCCCTGGTGCGATGGTCGTGGCTGCCCGCGGTCATTTCACTGCCGCTAGCTCGTTGAGCCGCTGTTTGACCTGAGCCGCGGACGGGTTGGTCATGGCGCTGCCGTCCGGGAACACCACGGTCGGCACGGTCTGGAACCCCCCGTTAACGGACATCACGAAGTCAGCCGCGGCAGCATCCTCTTCGATGTTGATCTCGGCCATCTCGATGCCCTCGCGTGCCAGCTGGCTCTTGAGCCGCTTGCAGAAGGCGCACCACGTGGTGGTGTACATGGTGAGCGGCTGTGCCATCGGGTGCTCCCCCTCCGCGTGCCGTTACGAACTGCACATTACTAACACTTCCGAGCCCCAGGTACTTCCCGCCCGGACCGGGCCCCGCGGAAACCGCGCAGCCCTGCCAGCGTACGGCGAGCACCCGGAGGGCAGCGCGGGGAGGCCCGCACTGCCCCTCACTGCCATTGGAAGACACGCGGCCCCGCGACACAAGCGGTGGCCGTCAACCGGCTCGTCCGCGGGGCGCACCGAAAGACGGTGCCATGCGGGAAGATGACCGCTGGGACTCGTGGAGGTGGCCGTTGGAAGCCCTGGACAGGGCCGGGCAGTCGGGCAGCGCCGGGCACGCGGGCGGGGGGCCGGATGCCGTGCTCGGCTCGCTCGATCCCGAGCAGCGCGCCGTGGCGGTGGCCGCGCGCGGGCCGGTGTGCGTGCTGGCCGGGGCGGGCACCGGCAAGACCCGCGCGGTGGCGCACCGGATCGCCTACACCGCGGCCATCGGCGTCGTCGACCCGGCCCGGGTGCTGGCCGTCACCTTCACTACCCGGGCGGCCGGGGAGCTGCGCGGGCGGCTGTACGAGCTGAGCCGCGTCGTGCCCGAGGCCGGCCTGGAGCGAGTCCAGGCCCGGACCTTCCACGCGGCGGCGCTGCGCCAGCTCAACCACTTCTGGCCGGGCACCGTGGGCGGCCCGGCCCCGCAGGTGCTGGAGTCCAAGATCGGGCTGATCTCCGAGGCGGCCCGGCGACTGCGGCTGTCGGCCGGGCTGCCCGAGCTGCGCGACGTCGCCGCCGAGGTGGAGTGGGCCAAGGTGACCCAGGTCCGGCCGGACGACTACGCCGAAGCCAGCGCGAAGGCCGGCCGCAGCGGCCCGTTCCCGCCCGACCAGCTGGCCCGGCTGTTCGCCGCCTACGAGGACCTGCGGCGCGACAAGCACCTGGTCGACTTCGAGTCGGTGCTCGAGCTCGCCGCCGCCATCCTGGTCGAGCACCCCAACGCCGCCACCGCCGTCCGGGACCGGTACCAGGCGTTCGTGGTGGACGAGTTCCAGGACGTCAACCCGCTCCAGAAGCTGCTGCTGGAGGCCTGGCTGGGGGAGCGGGACGACGTCTGCGTGGTCGGCGACCCGCGCCAGACGATCTACTCGTTCACCGGGGCCACCCCGGCCTACCTGCGCGGCTTCGCGGCCGAGTTCCCCGGCGCCACGGTCGTCGAGCTGGTGCGCAACTACCGGTCGACGCCCCAGGTGGTGGCGCTGGCCAACGAGCTGAGCCAGGCTCGGGCGGGCGTCCCGGCCCTGGGCGGGGCGCCGCTGGCCGCCCAGCGGCAGGCCGGCCCGCGGCCGGTGTTCACCGAGTACCCGGACGACCCGGCCGAGGCGGCTGCTGTGGCCCGCCGCATCGCCACGCTGATCTCGTCGGGCACCCCGGCCAGCCAGATCGCGGTGCTGCTGCGCACCAACGGCCAGACCCAGGGCTATGAGCAGGCGCTGGCCAGCGCCGGGGTGCCGTTCCTGGTCCGCGGGGCGGATCGGTTCTTCGAGCGGCCCGAGGTGCGCCAGGGGGTCGCGCTGCTGCGGGGCGCGGCCCGCTCGGTGTCGCCGGGCGACGACCCGGCCGGCCAGGTCCGGCCGGTGCTGGCCGGGCTCGGGCTGACCCGCGAGCCGCCGGTGGGCCGCGGCACCGCCCGCGACCGCTGGGAGTCCCTGGAGGCGCTGGCCCAGCTGGCCGACGACTTCTTCGCCGGCGCCCCGCAGGACGGGGGCCAGCGAGGAGCCTGGCCGACCTGGCTGGCGAGCTGGCCCGGCGCAGCGCGACCGGCCAGGTCCCGGCCATGGAGGGCATCACGCTCGGCTCCCTGCACGCCAGCAAGGGCCTGGAGTGGGACGTCGTGTTCCTGCCCGCCCTGACCGAGGGCACGATGCCGATCATCTACGCCCACACCGACGAGGCCATCGCCGAGGAGCGGCGGCTGCTGTACGTCGGCGTCACCCGGGCCCGTGAGCAGCTGTACCTGTCCTGGGCGCTGGCCCGGTCGCCCGGTGGCCGCGCCACCCGGAAGCCATCACGGTTCCTGCGACGGCCTCCGGCGAGCCGGCATGCGGCCCGGTAGCCCGGCGCCATGCCCCCGTAGCCCGGTGCCGTGACCCCGCTACAGACTGGCGGTGGACTCCGATCATGAGCAAGGCGCTCGACGACGTGGTCGACCTGCTCGACCTGGAGCAGATCGAGCTGGACATCTTCCGCGGCCGCAGCCCGGCGGGGAGCGCCGGCAGCGGGTGTTCGGCGGCCAGGTCGCCGGCCAGGCCCTGGTCGCGGCCGGCCGCACCGTGCCCGGCCGACCGGCCGGTGCACTCGCTGCACGCCTACTTCATCCGGCCCGGGGATCCCGGCCGTGCCGCTGGTCTACCTGGTCGAGCGGGTCCGGGACGGCCGGTCGTTCACCACCCGGCGGGTCTCCGCCGTGCAGCACGGCAAGACGATCTTCACGCTGTCGGCCTCCTTCCACCACGGCGAGATGGGCGTCGAGCACGCCGAGCTCGATGCCGGACGTGCCGCCGCCGGACCAGGTCGAGCCGACCTCCGAGCGGTACCGGCGGGTCTTCGGGGACGCGGCTCGCGGATTACGCCCGCGACAACCCCATCGAGATGCGGCACGTCGGCCCGCTGGCCATCGAGGCCGCAGCAGGACCCGGCGCTGCGCTCCAACCACAGCCGGGTCTGGCTGCGGGCCGACGGCGACCTGCCCGACGACCCGCTGCTGCACGTGTGCCTGATGACCTACGCCTCGGACATGACCCTGCTGGACACCGTGCTGCTGGCCAGCGGTCGGTCGTTCATGGACGGCAGCACCACCGGCGCGAGCCTGGACCACGCCATGTGGTTCCACCGCCCGTTCCGGGCCGACCGGTGGCTGCTCTACGCGCAGCACGCGCCGAACGCCAGCGGCGCCAGGGGTCTGGCCCGCGGTGAGGTGTACACCGAGGACGGGACTCTTGTGGTTTCCGTGGTGCAGGAGGGGCTCATTCGCTCGGTCCCGCGCTCACCGGTGAAAGCCCAGGTCAAAAAAGGGTTGCCCCCGTGTCAGGGGCCTAGGATAAAGTTTCCTCATGTCCAAGCGGGCCTAGCCAAGCTGAAGGAGGTGCCCGTCGTGCTGAACATGATCTCGGACTTCGAGATGACTCCGGTCGAGATGACGCAGAAGCCGCTGCCGCGGTTCGGCCTGGGCGCCTGCCTGCCCATGGCTGCCGCCACGCCCGCTAGCAAGGGGACGGGTGCCTTCGGCGCGACCGTCCGCCCCCGTCGCCGGCCTCGGCCAGCACTCCGCTCTGACCGTTTCCGGTCAGGCCGCGAGCGCTGCCAAGGGTGCTGCTGCCAAGGGCAGCGCCGCCAGCGACCAGCAGTCCGCCTACAACAACATGACCCTGACCATCGCCGAAGGCGCTGGTGACCTGGGTCCGCATCCGGCGAGGGAACCGGTCTAAACAGACCGGCCAGATCCCCTCCAGGCCGCGGACCCGAAACAGGGTCCGCGGCCTTATCTATGTGAGGCCACCGGTTTTGTCAGACGCGTGAGAGACGCTGAGACGAGAGAACGCGAGAGGGGATGGCACCGATGCAGTGGCCCGGCACCACGGCAGTGCTGGAGAGAACGGCGCCGCAGGAGTACCAGTCGGCGGGAACGTCGATGAGGCGAGACAGCATCATCCAGCCGCAGGATGGCGGCGGGGCGATGGTCAGCGTGCCCGGTGGCCTCGAGCTGCCGTGCCGCGATGACCCGGAGCTGTTCTTCGCCGAGTCGCCCGACGACGTCGAGTTCGCTAAGTCCCTGTGCAGGGGATGCGCGGCCAGGATCGCCTGCCTGGCCGGCGCGGTTGAGCGGCGCGAGCCCTGGGGTGTCTGGGGCGGAGAGCTGTTCCTTCGCGGCGAAGTCGTGCCCTACAAGCGGCCGCGGGGGCGTCCCCGTAAGGCGACTGTGGCCGCCTGACCCGCGTCTGCCCAGGCGGCAGACGCCCGGACGATGACGACGAGAATGCGGTGGAGTGTCATGCAAAGCATCCAGGAACAAGCAAGGGAGCGACAATACGCGCTGCTGAGTGCGGCAGAAAGCTACAACAGCAGCCACCAGGTCAGGAAGCTGAGCCGGGCCGCGCGCCGGGCCGAGCGCGCTGAGCGGCAGCTCTCGCGCAGCTGGCACCTGGCCGTGCAGCGGCGAGCGGAACTGACGGAGCTCGCTGACTCGTGGCAGTAGCTCTGGCTAGCCCAGAACTACTCGCCTGAACTCGTCAGGAGATGGCCGGGAGGCTCGGGGGCCTCCCGGCCATCGAGTTCTTCCCGGCCCTCCAGCTCGTCCAGGCCCGCCAGCCCCTGCGGGCCCACCGGCCCCTCCGGCGCCGTGACCTGGCCGGTGTCGTCCAGCATCGGGCCGTAGCCCGGCATCCAGGTCAGGACCTCGGCCCGGAACGGGCCCTCGCACCCCAGCTGGCACAGCACCCCGATGCCCGCCGTGGACACCCGGTGAATCAGCACGAAGGACGGCGGCAGGTTGAGCTGCCGGGCCACGTTCGAGGAGCGCAGGTCCGCCACCCGCGTCGCCTCCTCGCGCAGCCACTCGCGGCTGAACTTGAACCGCTCCACCCGAGACGGCTCCGCCAGCGGGGCCAGGAACGCGTGCAGCGCCTCCAGGTCCACGCTGACCCCGTCGCGGAGGAAGCCGTTCTCCCGCAGCACCCGCTCGACCATCTCGATGTTGCCGTCGGTGTGCATCAGCCACAGCAGCTCGCCGAAGAACATCGGGAACCCCTCCGGCAGCCGGTCCACCGCGCCGAAGTCCAGCACCCCCAGCCGCCCGTCATCCAGCAGCCGGAAGTTGCCCGGGTGCGGGTCCGCGTGCAGCATCCCGGCCCGCGACGGCCCCGAGAACATGAGCCGGACCAGCCGGATGCCCGCCCGGTCGCGCTGCTCCTGCGTCCCGTCCGAGATGATCCGGGACAGCGGCGTGCCGTCCATCCACTCGGTGACCAGCGTGTGGTCCGTCGCCGCGATCACCTGCGGCACGAAGATGTCCGGGTCGCCCGCGTAGGCGTCGGCGAAGGCCTGCTGTGATTCCGCCTCCAGCCGGTAGTCCAGTTCTTCCGCCACCCTGGCCCGCAGTTCCTCCAGCAGCGGCCTGGTGTCCAGCCCCGGCATCAGCACCCCGAACAGCCGAGCGATGCGGCTGAGCTGGGTAAAGTCGTTGTTCAGCGCCTTGCCGGCGCCCGGGTACTGGATCTTGACCGCCACCGGCCGGCCATTGTTCCATACCGCCCGGTGAACCTGCCCGATCGACGCGGCCGCCGCCGGGCCGGTCGTCGAACTCCGCGAAGTTGTCCCGCCAGTTCTCGCCCAGATCCTCGGCCAGGACCCGGTGGACCGTGGCCGCGGGCAGCGGCGGGGCCGAGTCCTGGAGCCGGGTCAGCGTCGCGCGATAAGGCCCGGCGATCTCCGGCGGCAGCGCCGCCTCGAAGATCGACAGCGCCTGGCCCAGCTTGAGCGCCCCGCCCTTGAGCTCGCCCAGCACCTTGAAGATCTGCTCGGCGGTGCGCTGCTGGATCTCCTGCGCGACAAGCTCGGCCGGCCGGCCGCCCAGTCTCTTGCCGAGCCCCAGGGCGGTCCGGCCGGCCAGGCCGACCGGCAGGGTGGCCAGCTTCGCGGTGCGCGTCACGGCGCGGCGGGGAAGATCACTCACGATTCCTATTGTCGGTTACCGAACGCAGTTACGGGTACCGCCGCGCCAGCCCGCCACCGCTCAGCAGCCGATATGCGCCCGGATATCGTCCCCGTCCCCCGTCCCCGGCGCATCTGATGCAGATCAGCCCGCGAGCGGCGGTGCGCCGCGGATTGTGACTGATGTGGCTGAAGTGACACGTGGGGTCGAGGTGACGGCGCAGAGGAGTCCGCGGGCCTGTCAAAGACCAAGGCAATCGTGGATCCATGATCACCCGGACTTTTCAGTAACTATGAAAAGTCCGGGTGATCATGAACGGTGGCTCACCGGGGACGGATGCAACCGCAGGCGGGGTGCGGGGGCCAGGTGCGGCGGTGCCACTGCCAGTCGGGGAGGGCCAGTTCCAGGGTGCCGTTCTCGGCTGGCGCGTGGAGCGGGTCGCGGTCGAGGAACGCCAGCGCCTGGATCGCGGCCTGAGCGGCGACGGCGGCGGCCAGGGACGCGTCGCAGGCGAGCAGGCTGGCACTCCGCCCGACCAGCTGGGCCAGGATGAGCGGCCAGGCCGGGTCCAGCTCGCTGCGGGTGAGATGCAGGCAGTTCAGGCAGCTGGTCTGGCCCGGCCGGACCATCGGCCCGACGACCCCGATGGCCTCCTCGGCGGTGACGGCCAGATGCGTTACCCCGGCCCGCATGAGCCAGCCGGCCAGCTCGGGTTGCTGATAGCCGACCAGGATGGCCAGGTCAGGCAGCACTGGCCGGCCGTCTCGCCGCCAGCTTCCGGCTGACGCCGCGCTATCCGCGTCAGTGGCCGTGGTGGCGTCGGGGAGGCGGATGTCGTCGCAGGTGGAGACGAGGCCGACGCCGGAGGTGGTCAGGATGTCGGCCAGGGCGGCCGCGATGCGGCCCGGGCCGTGGATCTGGACCTGGGCGGCTTCGCGCCGGGCCAGTAAGGCCGCGCCCGCGTCGGAGTAGCCGCGCGCGAGGGCGGCGGTGGCTAACTCGGCGCCCAGGCGGCCGCGCTGGTCCTGGGTCAGCGCGGCCAGCTCGGCGGCCGGGAAGTCATCGAGGACCCCGCCGGCCGCGAGCAGGGTCAGGATCCGCTCGGTGACCGGCCGCGGGAACGCCCAGCGCTCCTGCGGCGCTGACGACCTGGTCCCGCTCCCGGCTGCCGTCCAGCAGGCCGATGACGGCGGCGGCGTCACCCATCCCGGTCAGCGCGACAGCCCGACGCGGGTCGATGCCGATCTGCACCGTTTGCCGGTCCCGCCACACCGGCCGCAGGCCGGCCTTGAGCGCTGGTCTCACGCTCCGCAGCGTCGCATCCCGCTCGGACACTCCGCCGTCCGCTCGAGCCTGCCGGCGGAGGCTTATCAGGAACGAAAACCATGATCATCTTGTTCCATCAGTGTCTGTTTCCGCCGACAGGAAGCTTCATCTTGACTGACCGCCTGATCGTCCGCGGCGCCCGCGAGCACAACCTCCGGAGCGTCGATCTCGACCTGCCCCGCAACGCGCTGGTCGCCTTTACCGGTTTGTCCGGGTCCGGGAAGTCCAGCCTGGCCTTCGACACGATCTTCGCCGAGGGACAGCGGCGGTACGTGGAGTCGCTGTCGGCCTATGCCCGGCAGTTCCTGGGCCAGCTGCGCAAGCCGGACGTGGACTCGATCGAGGGGCTGTCCCCGGCGGTGTCGATCGACCAGAAGTCGACGTCGCGGAATCCGCGCTCGACGGTGGGCACGGTCACCGAGATCTATGACTACCTGCGGCTGCTGTGGGCGCGTATCGGGCACCCGCACTGCCCGGTCTGCGGGGCGCCGATCAGCCGGCATACGCCGCAGCAGATCGTCGACGCGATCCTGGACCTGCCCGAGGGCACCCGGTTCCACCTGCTCGCCCCGCTGGCGCGGGAGCGCGCGGGGGACTACGGGCAGCTGTTCGCCGACCTCCAGGCCAAGGGCTTCGCGCGGGTCCGGGTGGACGGCACGGTGTATCCGCTGGTCGAGACGCCGGAGCTGGGAGCGGGGGAGGACCACGCCATCGAGGTGGTCGTGGACCGGCTGACCGCCCGTGCCTCGAGCCGGCAGCGCATCACCGACTCGGTGGAGACGGCGCTGCGGCTGGCCGACGGGGTGGTCATGCTGGACCTGGTCGACCTGGCGGATGACGACCCGGGGCGACGGCCTTGTTACTCGGAATCGTTCACCTGCCCTAACGGCCATCCGCTCGCGGTGGAGGAGATCGAGCCCCGGTCATTCTCGTTCAACTCGCCGTTCGGCGCCTGCCCGGCCTGCACGGGCCTGGGCGTGCAGCGGGAGGTCGACCCGGAGCTGATCGTGCCGGACCCGAGCCTGACGCTGGCCCAGGGCGCCATCGCGCCGTGGGCGCGCTGGCAGGAGCGCGATTACTTCCAGCGGCTGCTGCTGGGGGTGGCGCAGGCGCGCGGATTCGACGTGAGCACACCGTGGGACGAGTTGCCGGAGGAGGCCCGGACGGCGGTGCTGCACGGCACCGGCGACCGGGTGCACATCAGCTATCAGACCCGGTCCGGGCGAGACCGGTCGTACTTCGTGACCTACGAGGGCGTGCTGCCCTGGCTGAAGCGACGGCACGCGGAAGCGGCCTCGGACGCGGAGCGCGAGCAGTACGAGGCATTCATGCGCGAGGCGCCGTGCCCGGTCTGCGCGGGTGCCCGGCTGCGGCCGGAGGTGCTGGCCGTGACGGTGCAGGGCCGGTCGATCGCCGAGATCGCGGCGCTGTCCCTGGGCGAGACGGCCGAGTGGCTGGACGGGCTGGGGCTGACCGAGCGCGAGGCGCTGATCGGCGCGCGGGTCTTGCAGGAGATCCGGGCCCGGCTGGGCTTCCTGACCGACGTGGGTCTGGACTACCTGTCGCTGGACCGGGCCTCGGCCACGCTGGCGGCGGGCGAGGCGCAGCGGATCCGGCTCGCGACGCAGCTCGGGTCGGGGCTGGCCGGGGTGCTGTACGTGCTGGACGAGCCGTCGGCGGGCCTGCACCAGCGGGACAACCACCGGCTCATCGAGACGCTGCTGCGGCTGCGCGACCTGGGCAACACGGTGATCGTCGTGGAGCACGACCAGGACACGATCCGGGCGGCGGACTGGGTGGTGGACGTCGGTCCGGGCGCGGGCGAGCAAGGCGGCCAGGTGGTGGTCAGCGGGACCGTGGCCGACCTGGAGGGCTCGGCGGAGTCGGTCACCGGGGCGTACCTGTCAGGGCGCCGGCAGGTCGAGGTGCCGGAGCAGCGGCGGGCCCGGCAGCCGGGCCGTGAGCTGGTCGTCGAGGGCGCGCGGGAGCACAACCTGCGCGACATCGACGTCACGGTGCCGCTGGGGCAGTTCGTGGCGGTGACAGGGGTCTCTGGTTCGGGCAAGTCGTCGCTGGTCAGCGACGTGCTGTACCCGGCGCTGGCGAACCGGCTGAACGGGGCCCGGCTGGCACCGGGGCGGCACACCCGGGTCACGGGCATCGAGCACCTGGACAAGGTGGTCGGGGTCGATCAGTCGCCGATCGGGCGCACGCCGCGGTCCAACCCGGCCACCTACACGGGCGTGTTCGACCACATCCGGAAGCTGTTCGCGCAGACGGCCGAGGCCAAGGTACGGGGTTACCAGCCGGGCCGGTTCTCGTTCAACGTCAAGGGCGGACGGTGCGAGAGCTGCCTGGGCGAGGGCACGATCCGGATCGAGATGAGCTTCCTGCCGGATGTCTACGTGCCCTGCGAGGTGTGCCACGGCACGCGCTACAACCGCGAGACGCTGGACGTGCACTACAAGGGCAAGACGATCAGTGAGGTCCTGGACCTGACGGTCCGGGAGGCGGCCGAGTTCTTCCGCCCGGTGGACCGGATCGCGCGGCACCTGCGGGCGCTGGAGGCGGTCGGGCTGGGCTACGTGCGGCTCGGCCAGCCGGCCACGACGCTGTCGGGCGGCGAGGCCCAGCGGGTCAAGCTGGCTGCGGAGCTGCACCGGCGCTCGACGGGCGGGACGATGTACGTGCTGGACGAGCCGACGGCCGGGCTGCACCCCGAGGACGTGCGCAAGCTGCTGGGGGTGCTCCAGTCGCTGGTGGCGATGGGCAACACCGTGCTGGTGGTCGAGCACAACCTGGACGTGATCAAGACCGCGGACTGGGTCATAGACCTGGGCCCGGACGGCGGGCCGGCGGCGGCCAGGTGGTCGCGCAGGGCACGCCCGAGGAGGTGGCCGCGGTGGCCGCCTCGCACACCGGGCGGTACCTGCGGCCGCTGCTGGGCCAGGCCTGGCCGACCGCCGCCTGAGGCCGACGGTCAGCCAGTGCGCGGCGTTTCCGCGGAAACGCCGCGCCGCGGTTAGCTCGGCTCCGGGTCCGTCCGGTCGTCGCCCTCGGGCTTGTCGTCGCCCTTGTCCGGCTGATCGGGACCGGACGTGTCCTCGCCGGGCGAGGCCTCCAGGTCGGAGATGTCCAGCTCCGGCCGGCCGCGCACGAAGCCGTCGGTGTCGTCGAAGTCGTCCGCCGTGGGCAGCAGGTCCGGGTGGGTCCAGATCGCGTCGCGGCCGGACGTGCCCCGCTCCTCGGTCAGCCCCTGCCAGATGGTGGCCGCCTCGCGCAGCCGCCTGGGCCGCAGCTCCAGGCCGACCAGCTCGGCGAACGTCCGCTCGGCCGGGCCCCCGGCCGCCCGGCGCCGCCGGATGGCCTCGGCCAGCGCGCCGGCCTGGGGCAGCCGGTTCTGGGCCGCGACCCCGACCACAGTGGCCACCCAGCCCTCGATCAGGGCCAGCAGGGTCTCCAGCCGGGCCAGCGCGGCCTTCTGCTCGGGCGTGTCCTCGGGCTGGAACAGCGCCGCACCGGACAGCGCCTCGTTGAGCGCCTCGGGGTTGGACGGGTCGATCTGCGGCATGACATCGCGCAGCGCGGCCGCGTCCACCTTGATGCCGCGCGCGTAGTCCTCGATCGCGCCCAGCAGCCGGGGCCGCAGCCACGGGACATGGGCGAACAGCCGCTGGTGGGCCGCCTCGCGCAGGGCCAGGAACAGCCGGACCTCGTCCTCGCTGACCTCCAGCCCGGACCCGAAGGCCTTGACGCCCGCCGGCAGCAGGGCGGCGGTACCAGCCGGGCCGAGCGGCAGGCCCACATCGGTGGAGCTGACGACCTCCTCGGCCAGGTTCCCGATGGCCACACCGGCCTGGCCGCCGACCATCATGCCGCCGATCCGCCGCATCATGTCGCCCAGGCCGCCGAGGGCGCCCAGGCCGCCGGACATGGCCGTCATCGCGGCGCGCATCTCCGGCGGCAGGTCGGCGGCGAGCTCGGCCGGGTTGTCGCCCAGCATCCCGCCCATGGCCTCGACCTGCCGGGACACGATCGGGTCGCAGAGCTTGGACCAGACCGGCAGGGTGGCTTCGACCCATTCCGAGCGGCTCCAGGCCTGGATCGTCCTGATCCCGCTGGGGAACTCGGTCGCGTCCTCCAGCCACAGGTCAGCCAGCCGGAGCGCCTCGGTGACCTGGCTGCGCTCCTTGTCGAGCACGCTCGGATCACCCTTGGCGGCCACCGCCTGCCGGGCCATGTTCTTGGCCAGGTCCCAGTTGACGGGGCCCCCTTGCCAGGACATAAGGTCGGCGAACTGCCGCAGCGCGTCCGCGAGCTGCTGCGGGTCGCCCAGCGGGCCCAGGGGGCCGCCCGCGCCCTGGCCGCCAGATCCCGAGCCGCCGGAACCCGAGCCGCCAGAGCCCGATCCGCCCGACCCCGAGCCCTCGTCGGGGTTGCCGGGCTTCCCAAAGCCGAAGGGAGGGTCAGTCATCTCCGCGGCCTCTCAGGCAGGATGGAAGAGTCCATGTTGGCCAAGCTATCCCGGGAGCGATGGGTCGTGAGCAACCGAGATGCCGAGGTTCGCCGTGGGCGCAGCACGCGCAGGGCGCACAACAGCCACCCCGATAGCCACCCCGCGGGGTCCGAGGCTGACCGGCACGAGCCGAGGCCGGGCGGAGATGCGGGGCGCGAACCGGGCGGCGGCCGTCCGGTCGTGGCGGTCACCGGGGCCGCCCGCGGCCTCGGGCACGCCCTGATCTCGCGGCTTGCCGAGGGTGCCCGCATCGGCCGGGTGATCGCCATTGACGACCACCGGGGCGACACCACCGGGGTCACCTGGCGGGTGACCGACGTCCGCGACCCGACCCTGGCCGGGCGGCTGGCGGGCGTGGACGTGGTCGTGCACACCGATCTGGACCTGGCCCCCGAGACCGACTCCCGGCAGCGGCGCACGTTCAACGTCCGCGGCGCGCAGACCGTGCTGACCGCGGCGGCGGCCGGCGGGGTCGGCCGGGTCGTGCTGGTCACCAGCGCGATGGTCTACGGGGCCCGCCCCGACAACCCCGTGCCGCTGCCCGAGGATGCCCCGCTCGGTGCCGACCAGGACGGCAGTGTGGTCGGGGACCTGCTGGAGATCGAACAGCTCGCGCAGCGCTCGGTCCGGGCCCAGCCCGGCATGGCGATCACCGTGGTCCGGCCTGCGGCCCTGGTCGGCGAGGGCATCGACACCCTGATCACCCGGCACTTCGAGGCCCCCCGCCTGCTGACGGTCAAGGGCAGCGCGGCGCGCTGGCAGTTCTGCCACATCGACGACCTGGTCTCGGCCCTTGAGCTGGCCGCGGCCGGGGAGGTCACCGGCGCCTTCGCCGTGGGCTCGGACGGCTGGCTCGAGCCCGAGCAGCTCGAGGAGCTTTCCGGCCTGAAGCGGATCGAGCTGCCCGCTGGCCTCACGTTCGCCACCGCGCAGCGGCTGTACCGGGCCGGGATCACCCCGGCCCCGGTCCACGACCTGCATTTCGTGGTCTACCCGTGGGTGGTCGACTGCGCCTCGCTGCGGGCGGCGGGCTGGCGCCCCAGCTACGACAACGCGGCCGCGGTCGGCGTGCTCCTGGACCAGCGGGCCGGGCATCACGCCGTGGCCGGACGCCGCCTGGGCCGCAAGGACGCCACCATCACCGCCGCGGCCGGGGCCGGCGCCACGGTCGCCGTCATCGGCACCGCCGCCATCGTCAGGAACGCCCGCCGTCGCCGCCGCAGCTAGCCGCCTGCCGCCGTCGCCTGCCGCCGTCGCCTGGCGCCGTAGCTGGCCACCAGGTGACAGGTTTCCTATCGCGGGGTTGTAACTTGGCTCAGTGACAGTCATCCGGATGGCCGAGTTCCGCGATGAGCCCTTGTCGGTGGACGAGGTGCGCGCGGCCGTCGCCAGCCCGGCCGCCGGGGCCATTGCCCTGTTCGTCGGCACGGTGCGGGACCATGACCAGGGCCGCGGGGTGTCCGCGCTGGCCTACAGCGCCCATCCGTCCGGCGCCGCTGAGCTGGCCCAGGTGGCCGAGAAGGTGGCCGGCCGGTTCCAGGTCCGGGCCCTGGCCGCCGTGCACCGGGTGGGCGACCTGGAGATCGGCGACATCGCCGTGGTCGTGGCCGCCGCCGCTGACCACCGGGACGAGGCGTTCGCCGCCTGCCGGGCGCTGATCGAGGACGTTAAGTCGGACGTGCCCGTGTGGAAGAACCAGCGCTACGCCGACGGCCAGAGCGAGTGGGTGAACAGTGCCTAAGCCCAGAGACCTGTTCGGCCGGTCGGCCCGTGTCCTGTGGCCGGGCCCCGGCCGCATCACCCGGCGGGGCATCACGCTGCTCGTGGCGGGCGCCGGGGTGGTGGCCGCGCTGGCCGTGGCGGTGCTCCTGCCGGTCCCGTACGTGGCCCTGACCCCCGGCCCGACCCTGAACACGCTGGGCTCGCTGTCCGGCAAGCCGCTCATCCAGATCAGCGGCCACCAGACCTTTCCCGACCCGGGGTCACCTCAACATGGTGACCGTCTCGTTCATCGGCGGCCCGCAGAGCAACTTCAACGTGTTTGCCGCCCTGCGCTCCTGGCTGACCCCGAACGACGCGGTGGTGCCCGAGGAGGAGATCTTCACCCCGGGCCAGAGCCAGCAGCAGGTCCTCCAGCAGGACACCGAGCAGATGGTCAGCTCCCAGCAGACCGCCACCGCGGCCGCGCTGTGCCAGCTCAACATCAACTTCAAGACCGTGGACACCATCCAGGTGGTCGAGAAGCACCGGCCCGCGACCGGCGTGCTGCGCCGCGGCGACGTGATCACCGCGGTGGACGGCACCCCGGTGACGTGCCGGCATGACGCGGCCACCATGATCCGGGACCGCAAGCCCGGCGCCCCGGTCACGCTCACCGTCCTCCGCGGCGGCACCAGCAGGCCAGTCACGCTGCACACGGCCAACGTGGGCGGCGTGCCCCAGATCGGCGTGCAGGTCGGCGAGAGCTTCGTGTTCCCGTTCAAGGTCAAGATCAGCATCGGTAACATCGGCGGGCCGAGTGCCGGGATGATGTTCGCGCTCGGGATCATCGACAAGCTCACCAACCAGAACCTGACCGGCGGCAAGTTCATCGCAGGCACCGGCGAGATCGAGGTCAACGGCAACGTGGACCCGATCGGCGGCATCCAGCAGAAGATGGCCGGCGCCCGGGCGGCGGGCGCGACGGTGTTCCTGACCCCGGCCTCGCAACTGCCCGGACACCTCGGGCGCGGTGCCGGCCGGGCTGCGGCTGATCAAGGTGAGCACGCTGAGCGGCGCGATCCGCGACCTCAAGGCGCTCAGGCAGGGCCAGCCCGTCCCGAGCTGCTAGCCCGCGCCGCGGGCCCGAGGTCGAGCAACCGAGGTCGAGCAACCGAGGTCGAGCAAGAGGGGGAGGGCGCGTGGCCTTCCGTGCTCCAGGCCAACCCCGGTCGGCCCGCCGCCCGGTCGCGATGCCCCGCTGGCCGCGGCGCCTCGTCCCGGCCGCGGTGACCGTGGTCCTGGTGATCATCGCCATCGGCGTCCTGGCCGGGGTCTGGACCAACCTGCTGTGGTTCCAGTCCGTCGGGCACGCCGGCACCTTCGCCGTGACCTTCGGGACGCAGTGGGCGCTGTTCCGCGATCGCGGCCGTGTTCATGGCCGGCGTCATCGGCGGCAACGCCTGGCTGGCCTACCGGCTGCGCCCAGCCCGCTTGCGCCTGCCGCCGTCAGGCGCCTCCCCGGAGCAGCCCGGCCCGGAGGCCTACCGCCGCTGCGTCGACCCGCACCGGCGGCTGGCGCTGGCCGTGCTGGTCGGCCTGACCGGGCTGATCGCCGGGACCAGCGCGGCCGGCAGCTGGCGGACCTGGCTGCTGTTCGCCAACCGGACCTCGTTCGGCCGCACCGACCCGCAGTTCCACCTGGACATCTCGTTCTTCGTGTTCGACTACCCGCTCATCCGGCTGGTGCTGGCCTACCTGTTCGCGGCGGTGCTGCTGTCGGTGGCGGTGGTGGCCGGGGTGCACTACCTGTACGGCGGGCTCACCTTCCGGCTGCGCGGGCGGCTGGCCACCGACGCGGCCCGGGTCCACCTGTTCGCGCTGGCCGGGGCGTTCGTGCTGCTCAAGGCCGCGGCCTACTGGGTCGACCGGTACGGCATCGACTTCGCCCAGCGCGACGACGTACAGACCGGCGCCTCGTACACCGGCGTGAACGCGATCCTGCCGGCCAAGACCGTGCTGGCCGTGATCGCGCTCATCTGCGCGCTGCTGTTCCTGGTCGGCGCGGCCCGGCGCAGCATCGATGCTGCCCGCCATCGGCCTGGGCCTGTTCGTGCTGTCGGCCATCCTGCTCGGCGGCGTCTACCCGGCCATCATGCAGCAGTTCGTGGTCAAGCCGAACGAGCTGGCCAAGGAGGCTCCGTTCCTGGCGAAGGAGATCACCAGCACCCGCCAGGCCTACGGCGTGAGCAGGTCCGGGTGATCAACTACGGCGCGACGTCCAGCCAGTCGCCCGGCGCAGCTGGCCGCGAGGCAGCCGCGCTGCCGGACCTGCGGCTGGCCGATCCCGGCGTGCTCTCCCCGGCGTTCCAGCAGCTCCAGCAGGTCAAGAGCTACTACCAGTTCCCGCCGGTGCTCAGCGTCGACCGGTACCAGTGCCGGGCGACCCGGCCCGCGAGGACATCGATCATCGGCGTCCGGGACATGAGCGGGCCGCCCCGCGGCCAGGCCAGCTGGGTCAACACCCACCTGGTCTACACCCACGGCTACGGGGTCGTCGCGGCCGCGACGGCCAGCGCCACGGCAGGCCAACGGCAGCCCGGCCTTCACCGAGCGCGACATCCCGCCGACGGCCACGGCTGGGCTCGTTCCAGCCCCAGGTCTACTTCGGGGAGCAGGAGACCAACTACGTCATCGTCGGCGGCCGTGGCCAGCGCGAGCTCGACTATCCCGCCGACCAGTCCAGCGGCGGCCAGCACGACAGCACCTACCACGGCGCGGCGGGGTGCCGGTCGGCTCGCTGCTCGGACGGCTGCTTGTTCGCGATCAAATTCCGCCAGCTGAACATCCTGCTGTCGGGCGCCATCGACGGCCGGTCACGGATCATGTACATCCGGACCCCGCTGGCCATGGTGGCCGAAGGTGGCGCCGTTCCTGACCCTGGACCGGGACGTCTACCCGGTGGTGGCCGGCGGCCAGCTGGACTGGGTCGTGGACGGCTACACCACCTCAGACGACTACCCGGACTCGGCGCGGCTCGGGGCGGAACAGGCCACGGCGGACACCTACGAGCCCGGCGGCGGCCTGGTCAACGGCCCGGCGCCAGGTCAACTACCTCCGCGACTCGGTCAAGGCCGTGGTCAACGCCTATACCGGCCAGGTCACGCTGTACCAGTGGGGCCGCGCCGACCCGCTGCTGGCCGCCTGGAAGAAGGCGTTCCCCGGCCTGATCAGGCCGGGCAACGACATCCCGGCCGGGCTGCGGGCGCACCTGCGCTACCCGGAGGCGCTGTTCGGGCTCCAGCGCGAGGTGCTGACCCAGTTCCACGAGACCGACGCGGCGGACTTCTACGGCGGGCAGGACTTCTGGTCGGTGCCCGGAGACCCGGCCAGCGCCTCGGGCACCGCTTCGGGCGGGCGGCTGAGCCAGCCGCCCTACTACCTGACGATGATCATGCCGGGCCCGGCCACGCCCCGGTTCTCGCTGCTCACCACGTTCACCCAGCGAGGCCGGCGGCAACCTGGCCGCGCTGATGGCGGTGGACAGCCAGCCTGGCCCCGGCTACGGACGGCTGGAGATACTGCAGCTCCCGCAGAACACCGGCATCGACGGGCCGCAGCAGGTGCACGACGCCTTCGAGGCCGACACCAGCGCGTCGAGCGACCTGTCGCTGTGGCGCAAGGGCGGGTCCACGGTCACGTTCGGCAACCTGGTCACGGTGCCGCTGGGCGGCGGCCTGCTGTCCACCCAGCCGCTGTACGTGTCCTCGTCGGCGGCGGGCTCCTATCCGGCGCTCAAGCGGGTCTTCGCCTACTTCGACGGCCAGGTCGGCTACGCGCCCACGCTCCAGGGGGCGCTGGGCCAGGTGCTCGGCACCGGGCCGGCCCCGCGCCCGCCCCGCCGGGCAGCGTGCTGCGCTACCTCAAGGAGGCGGAGATGTACTACGCCGAGGCGCAGGCCGCCCTGCCCCATAGCTTCGCCGCCTTCGGCGCGGACCTGGCCAAGATGAACTCGGCGCTCAAGCAGGCCGAGAAGGTCGCGGCCGGCTCGGCGCCGGGCCAGGCCCGGCCCTGAGAGGCCGCCCCGGGACCAGCGGCGGACCAGGTCGTAGACGGTCGGTTACGGCAGGGTTACCGAGGCTGGCCGGCCCGGCGGCGCGGGCGCGGGGACGCCTGTGAGGGCGTACGCTCGGAACTAACGGGAACCCGAATGTGGTTCCTGTGACGTGAGGGTTGGGGTTCAGGGTTGGGGTTCACAACGCGGAAGGAGCCGGACTGGTCGTGGCGCCTCGTGTTCTTGTAGACGCGACCGCGGTACCCGCGGACCGCGGCGCGCACGGCCGTTATGTCGACGGTCTCGTCTGCGCCCTCGGCGCGGCCGGAGCTGATCTGGCGGTCGCCTGCCAGCGCGCCGATGAGGAACGGTACGGGCGCCTGGTCCCGGGGGCCAGGGTGGTCGCGGCGCCGCCGGCGGTCGCGCACCGGCCGGCCCGGCTGGCCTGGGAGCAGAGCGGCCTGCCGCTGGTCGCCCAGCAGGTGGGCGCGAACGTGATCCACTCGCCGCACTACTCCATGCCGTTGCGGCCCGGCGTGCCCATTGTCGTGACCGTGCACGACCTGACGTTCTTCACCGAGCCGGACGCGCACAGCCCGCTGGCCGCGACGTTCTACAAGGCGGCGATCCGGACCTCGGCCCGGCGGGCCACCCGGCTGATCGTGCCGTCCAAGGCGACCAGGGACGAGCTGGTCCGCGTGCTGGGCACCGACCCGACCAGCATCGACGTGGCCTACCACGGCGTGGACCACAACCTGTTCCGGCGGCCCGACCAGCAGAAGCTGGAGCAGGTCGGCAGCCGGCTGGGCCTGCACGGCCAGTCCTACGTGGCCTACCTGGGCACCCTGGAGCCGCGCAAGAACGTGCCCGCCCTGATCGAGGGCTGGGCCGCGGCCGTGGCCGACCTGTCCGAGCCGCCCGCCCTGGTGCTGGCCGGCGGGAGCGGCTGGAGCGACGAGGTGGACGACGCCGTGGCGGCGGTCCCGGCCCACCTGCGCCTGGTCCGGCCGGGCTACCTGCACGCCAACGACCTGCCCGGCTACTTCGGCGGAGCGCTCGTAGTCGCCTTCCCCAGCATCGGCGAGGGGTTCGGGCTGCCGGTGCTGGAGGCCATGGCCTGCGGCGCGCCGGTGCTGACCACCCACCGGACCTCGCTGCCCGAGGTCGGTGGCGACGCGGTGGCCTATACCGAGCCGGACGTGAGCGCGATCACCACCTCGCTGCGTGCGCTGCTGGCCGACGCCGATCGCCGGACCGCACTCGGCGGGGCCGGCTACGACCGCGCCCGCGAGTTCACCTGGGCCGCCTCGGCCGAGGCTCACATGATTAGCTACGAGCGCGCGGCCGCTCAGGGAGCGCGAGTAACCTCGCCGCATGATGAGCGACTCCTCCGGGGCCGAGCGGGCCCTTTTTCCAGCCCGGCCCGCGGCCCGCGCCGCTTGAGGCGATCCTGCTGGTCGGCGGCCAGGGCACGCGGCTGCGGCCGCTGACCGTGGACCGGCCCAAGCAGCTGGTGCCGTGCGCCGGAGTCCCGTTCCTCGCCCACCAGCTGGCCCACGCCGCCGCGTCCGGCATCAGCCGGGTCATCCTGGCCACCTGCTTCAAGGCCGAGCGGTTCGCCGAGGCGTTCGGCGACGGCTCCCGGCTCGGGCTGGAGCTCTCCTACGTCGAGGAGGACCAGCCGCTGGGCACCGGCGGCGCCATCCGCAACGCGGCGTCCCAGCTGCGCTGCGGCCCGGAGGAGCCGGTCGTGGTGCTCAACGGCGACCTGCTGTCCGGCCATGACCTGTCCGCCCAGCTGGACATGCACGAGAAGGCCGAGGCCGCGGTCACCCTGCACCTGGTCGAGGTACCCGACCCGGCCCGGTTCGGCTGCGTGCCCACCGACGCCGACGACCGGGTCACGGCGTTCATGGAGAAGACCCCTCACCCGGTGACTAACCGGATCAACGCCGGCTGCTACGTGTTCCGGCGCCGGTTCATCGACCAGATCCCGGCCGGAACGGTCGTGTCGGTCGAGCGGGAGACCTTCCCCGGCCTGATCGAGGCGGGCGAGGTCGTGATGGGCTACATCGACACCTCGTACTGGCTGGACGTGGGCACCCCCGAGGCGTTCGTGGTTGGCTCGCGCGACCTGGTCCGGGGCCGGATGCCGTCCCCGGTGCTGCCCGGTCCGGTTGGCGACGCGCTGCTGCTGCCGGGCGCGCGGGTCGCGGCCGGGGCCACGGTCGGCGGCGGCACGGTGGTCGGCGCGGACTGCGTGGTCGAAGACGGGGCCAGGCTCGACGGGGCGGTGCTGATGGACGGGGCCATCATCGAGCGGGACGCGGTCGTCACGGCCAGCATCGTCGGCTGCGGGGCCCGGATCGGCGCGGGCACGGTCCTGGACGGCGTGGTCATCGGCGACGCGGCGCGGATCGGGCCGGGCAACGAGCTGCGCCACGGCCTGCGGGTCTGGCCGGGCGTGGAGCTGAGCGCCACGGCGGTGCGGTTCTCGACCGACGCCTGACGGCGTTGACGCTGTTGACGGTGGCAGCCGGTACGGTCGGTCCGTGACCACCGCGCCCGTCGAAGCACGCTCCGGCTCCAGCGCGGGCGAAGGACTCGGCCGGGACTGGCGGGCGCCGTTCCCGCTGGACACGGGCCTGCTGCTGGGCCCGCACCGGCACGGCGGCGGCGATCCCACCTTCCGGTCCGGCGCCGACGGCTCCATCTGGAAGACCTCGCTGACCCCGGCGGGCCCGGCCACGCTGCGCCTGACCGCCCGTCGGCCCGGCGTGACGGCAAGCCCGGCCGAGCCCAGCACCCTGGTCCGGCCCGGGCCTGGGGGCCCGGAGCGGGCTGGATGCTGGATACCTTGCCCGACCTGCTCGGCGCCCGCGACCAGCCCGGCGACTTCCGGCCCGCCCACCCCCTGCTGCGCGAGCTGGCCTTCCGGCATGCGGGCGGCCGCATCGGCCGGACCGACCGGGTGCTGGAGGCGCTGGTCCCGGCCGTGCTGGAGCAGAAGGTCGTCGGCCTCGAGGCGTTCCGGGCCTGGCGGCTGCTGCTGCGCCGGTTCGGCCTGCCCGCGCCCGGCCCGGCCCCGGCCGGAATGCGCGTCTGCCCGCCCGCCGCCACCTGGGCGGCCATCCCGTCCTGGGAGTGGCACCGCGCCGGGGCCGAGGGCGTCCGAGCCGCCACCATCCGCGGCGCGGCTCGGGTGGCCGGCCGGCTCGAGGAGATCGTGACCCGGCCTGCCGCCGAGGCCGACCGCCGGCTGCGCTCGCTGCCCGGCATCGGAGTCTGGACCTCGGCCGAGATCCGCCAGCGGGCCTGCGGCGACCCCGACGCGCTCAGC
Organism: uncultured Actinomycetota bacterium; assembly: GCA_963730265.1. Taxonomy (GTDB): domain Bacteria; phylum Actinomycetota; class Actinomycetes; order Streptosporangiales; family Streptosporangiaceae; genus DASUBV01. The sequence continues at coordinate 485,021 of CAVSRG010000006.1, read as the reverse complement.
GTCGGCGACTACAACCTGCCCGGCGCGGTCGGCTGGGCGCTGGCGGGCCGCGTCGTGGACGACGCCGGCATGCTGGAGCTGCTGGCGCCCTACGCGGGGCAGCGGCACCGGGCGGCCCGGCTTATCGAGCTGAGCGGCATCCGGCCGCCCCGCCACGGCCCCCGCAACTCGGTCCGCGACTACCGCAGCTTCTGAGGCGGGCGCTGGACCCACAAAGAAATCTTGAAATTCCTTCCGTAACGGCGCTCGGCAGCCCCCGGAACTGTCGTACCCGGCCGATACCGTCAAGGTGTAATCGAAAGCGAGTTCGAGGCCAGGGACGGAGGTCGCCGGATGCCAGCCCCAGCCCCAGCCCCAGCCCCGCCGGCCGCGCCTCGTTCGCCTCGGTCGATGAGGCCATGGACCTGGTCCGCGCCGGGCTCGGCTACCTCGCCCAGGCTGATGCGGCCTCCTTGCCCGCCGTGACCCAGGCCCGGCTGCTGCGTGAGTTCGAGCGGGCTCGGTCCCAGCACACCGCCGGCCGCGCCCGGGTGCTGACCGCGTTCACCGCCCAGGGCGGCTACGCCGACGACGGCCACGGCGGCTCCCACCCCTGGCTGGCCTGGCAGACCCGGGTCACGGCCAGGGCCGCGTCGGGGTCGATCGGCTGGATGCGCCGCCTGTCGGCCCACCCGGTGATCGCCGCCGCCCTGGCCGCCGGGACCATCACTGAGTCCTATGCCCGCAAGATCTGCGGCTGGACCGACACGCTGCCGTATGCCTACCGCGACGAGGCGGATGAGTTCCTGGCCGGCCGAGGCCGCTGAGGGCCTGGACCTGGACGGCCTGTCGCGGCTGGCTGAGCAGATCTACTCCCAGGTCGCCCCGCCGGACCGCGACGAAGATGATGATGCCCGGTTCAAGGACCGGTTCTTCCGGCTGACCCGCCTGTTCCAGGGTCACGGCAAAGCCGACGGCGACCTCACCCCCGAATGCCTAGCCGCGGTCCAGGAAGTCCTGGACACGCTCGGGAAGAAGGCGGGCCCGGAGGATGACCGGTCGGCCGGGCAGCGCCGCCACGACGCCCTCGAAGAGGCCATGCGCCTCCTCCTCGCGTCCGGCTGCCTCCCGGACCGGGCGGGCCAGGCCGCGCAGGTCCAGCTGCACCTGACCCTGGACGAGCTGATGGGCATGCCCGGCGCGCGGCACGCGGCCAGCGCCTGGCTCGCCCGCCACCTCGCCGACGCCCAGCCCGGCGACGGCGACGGCAGCCTGACCGGCGCGTCCGCCGGCCACCCGGACACCAGCCAGGCCGGTGAGTCGGCCTCGTCCAGGCCCGACCTCGACGAGCTGATCGGCCCTGACCCACGCGACCCGTTCGGCCGGCCCGGCCCCGCGCCGCCCGCCGCGCCGCCGCCCGCGCCGGGCAGCCCGGCTGGCTCACCGGCAAGGCCGCCGCCGCCTACACCTGCGACGCGAAGATCGCCCCCATGGTCTGCGGCCACCTCGACCGCAACCTCCTGGCCCGCGCCGTCACCGAACTGCTCGCCGGAGACCTGGCCAACCTGGTCACCAGCACCGACCCGGTACCCGCCCCTGGGCCCCGGTGCGCCTGCGACGAGCACCCGCCCGCGCCCCGCCCCACCATCCCCGGCGCCCTGCCCGCCACCGGCATGCCCCGGCCCGCCGCCACCGCGCCCGGCCAGCCCCCCGCCACCGGCCCGGTCCCGCCCGGCCTCGCCGGCGGCCCCGCCGACCCCGGCGCCGCCGCCGGCAGCGCACTCACCCCCGGCGGGCTGGCCCGCCTCCAGGACACCCTCCTGCGCTACGCCGTCAGCCTGCTCTCCGGCCCCGCCGGGCTCGCGGCCTACCTGCGCACCCAGCTCACCGGCGGGTTCTTCCCATCCCCCAGCCTGCCCCTGGACCTCGGCGAGCCGACCGAGCAAGTGCCCGCCACATCTGCGCCGGGCGGTGATCACGCGGGACCGGCACTGCTCGTTCCCCGGCTGCACCGCGCCGCCCGTGCGCTGTCATGTGCATCATGTGATCCCCCGGTCGCAGGGCGGCCCGACGCGGCTGGACAACCTGACCCTGCTGTGCCTGTTTCATCATCTGATCGCGGTGCACCGCTGGGGCTGGACGCTGCAACTCCACGCAGACGGCACCACCACCGCCACCAGCCCCGACGGCCGAAAGATCTTGCACAGCCACAGCCCCCCACCCGGCCAAGACCCTCTCTGGGCCGACCCGCCAGCACACGGCCCGCCCGCCACCGCCGCGTAGGCCACTGACAGCGCGAGACCCGCCGCCCAGGCGATGGTCAGGTGGCCCGCCCTCCTGGTCCGAACTCCGCCGAGCGGCCGCACAGGCGGGTTATAGGAGTCCGCACAATGAAACAGCTTCATTAATGGAGCTTTAGCCAGCCCTTAGATCACTTAGTCTCTCCTTCGTCGTGCTCGGGAGCCTGATCACAGATCACATGAAAGCGCGACATGGGGTGGCGGGCGCAGAGCCCGATGTCGCAATTAGCTCCTAGAAAGTAGGGAATTGCCGGACGCGGCCAGCTGGCCGGGGCCCGATCTTGCCGGACCTCCCAGCGCGATTCTCGACGCGCGACAGCGCCTGGGGCTTGGCGCCCTGCTGCGGCTGGGCGAGCCGATGCCAGCCGAGCCAGGGCCGCCGGATGATCCGGCGTCGGCCCGGCGCCGCAACTGGGCCGCGGTGACGCCCCTGCTGGCCGTCCTGGTCGTGCAGGCGATCCTCTCGTTCCGGCTGATCTGGACCTGCACCGCGTTCCAGGACGAAGGGCTCTACCTGTGGGCCGGTCACCTGGAGATCTCGCACTGGCTGCACGGCACGCCGCTCCCGCCGTTCGCTACCTACTTCAGCGGGGCGCCAGTGATCTATCCGCCGATCGGGGCGGTGGCGGACAGCCTGGGCGGCCTGGCTGCGGCCAGGGGCCTGTCGCTGGTCTTCATGCTCGGTGCCTCTGCGCTGCTGTGGCGGACAACGGCGCGGATATTCGGACCTAGGGCGGCGTTCTTCGCGGCCGGGCTTTTCGCGTTCCTGGGCCTGACGCTGCACGTGGGGGCGTTCGCCACGTTCGACGCGCTGGCCATGCTGCTGCTCGCGATATCGGTCTGGTGCGCCGTTACCGCCAGCGGCCGCGACGACGACGCCACCGGGTGGGTCGTGGCCAGCGCGGTGGCCCTGGCACTGGCCAACGCGACCGCCTATTCGTCGGCCATCTTTGACCCGGTGGTCATCCTGCTCGCCATCCTGGCCGGCACGAGCACGAGCACCAGCGCGGGCACTAGCGCCAGTCGGCCAGCCACCAAGCTGGCCGCCCGGCGCGGGGCCGCCCTCTTCGCCTACGTCACCTCGCTGGTCATCGTCGGCGTGACCATCGGCGGCGGGTTCTACCTGGCCGGGATCGGCCAGACCGTGGTGGCGCGCGCCTATGGCACCGACTCCCCGGCGGTGGTCCTGGAAACGGCCGGGCGGTGGGTCGCTCCGCTGGCCGTGCTGGCCGCGCTCGGGGCCGTGGTGTCCCTGACCCGGCGGTCATCGGGGCCGCGCCGGCTCATACCGCCCCTGATGTTCGGGGCGCTGTTGCTCGTCCCGGCGGAGCAGGCCCGGATCCGCACGCTGACCTCGCTGGACAAGCACATGGACATCGGGGCGTGGTTCGCGGCGATGGCGGCCGGCTACGCCGTCGACCGGGTGATCGCCTGGCTGAGGCCCAGGGCGGTGCGGGCCGCCGCCCTGCTGGCCTGCGCGGGCCTGCTCATCTTCCCGGCCCAGCTGGCCGTGGCGCAGGCCGCGTCACTCTCCTTGTGGCCGAATGCCGCCGATTTCGTGGCCGCCTTCGCGCCGATCGCGGCCCGCCGCGGCCGGCTCCTCGTGGAGGACCCGTCGGTCGCCGAGTATTACCTGCCCGCTGGCCGGCAGTGGTGGCGATGGTCGAATACGCGCAGCATCGTCATCCCCAGCGGCCATCACGTCGTCGCGCCCGTCGGCGTCGCCCGCGCGGCCGCTTTCTATGCCACGTACATTGCCAGGGGGTATTTCTCGGTGGTCGCCCTCAATTTTGAAGATACCGGCGCGCTTGATCGCCATATCGCCGCGGACCTCGCCGCGAGCCATTCCTACCTGGCTACGGCGACCATCCCTTACGGCGCCGGCGACTACATCGTCTGGGAGCGCACCACCCCGAGCCAGCGGACCACCCCGAGTCAGCGCACCACCCCGAGTCCGGCGCGATGACCGCCCTGGCCAGTGCGGGGCGCCACACCCGCGAGTCGACGGTGCTCCCGGCGTCCCCCGACGACAGTGAGAAGTACTCCTACGTCAGCCGGGCCCTGCCCTATCTCGCGGTCGCCCTGCTGATCAGCTCGGTCTGCGTCATCCTGGCCCAGGCCTTCTTCGAGATCAACAACGTGATCGCGCTCCCGTTCGCGGTCTACACCTTGGCCTACGTCATCTACCAGGCCATCAGCCTGCCGATGAACTTTGTCGGCCGCAGCTTTGACCTGGCCGGCCACCGCGCCCGCGTCGCCCAGTGGTGGCCGGCCTCCTATCCGACGGTGGATGTCTTCCTGCCCATCTGCGGCGAGCCGATAGAGGTGCTCCGCAACACCTGGGAAGGCGTATTCGAGCTCGTCTACGCCTATCCGGGCGACGCCTGGGTCTATGTACTCGACGACGGCCCGAGCGAGGATGCCCGGCAGCTGGCCCGGCCATTCGGCTTTCATTACGTACGGCGGCCGCAGCTGCGGTTCCACAAGAAGGCGGGCAACCTCAACTACGCCTTCGAGCGCACCAGCGGCGAGCACGTGGTCATCTTCGACGCGGACTTCCGGCCGCGGCGGGACTTCCTCACCGAGATGCTGCCCTACCTGGATGATCCCGGCGTCGGCCTGGTCCAGAGCCCGCAGTACTTCCGCGTGGACAAGACCCAGACCTGGGTCGAGCAGGCCGCGGGCGCGTCGCTCGAGGTCTTCTACCGCGCGGTGCAGGTATCCAGGGACCGCTTTGGCTCGGCGCTGTGCGTGGGCTCCAACGCCGTCTACCGGAGGGCCGCGCTGGCCGGCGAGGGCGGCTTCACCCAGATTCCGTACGCCGAGGACTCGCACACCGGCCTGGACATGCGCTATCACGGCTACCGGCTGGTGTACCTGCCGGTGGTCCTCGCCGCCGGCGTCTGCCCGGCAGACATCGACTCCTACATGAAGCAGCAGTACCGCTGGTGCTGCGGAGCTACCTCGCTGGTGTGGAGCAGGCACATGTGGGCCGTCCCGATGCCGATGGTGTCCCGGCTGCCCTACGTGGCGGGGTGGCTGTGGAACTTCCTGACCGGGCTGCGCACCCTCATCGCGCCGCTGTTCCCGATCACGCTGCTGGCGCTGCTGCCCGGTGAGGTCCGGCTGCGGAACGCGATCCTGCTCATCCCGGTGGTCATCAACGGGATGCTGCTCTACCCGCTGTGGCACAACTCCCGCTATCCGCCGGGCATGTGGCCGCTGGCCATCGCCACCGGCTGGGCGCAGATCCTGTCGATCTGGGACTACGCCCGCGGGAAGGTCATGTCCTGGCAGCCGAGCCGGGGCCCGGGCGACGCCTCGCGCCGGTTCCGTAAGGCCGTCCTGTCCTGGAACGGCTCCCTGGCGGTCGCCTGGCTGGTGCTGGTGGCGTGGCGATTCAGCCAGGACCCGTCGGTGCGCTTCGCGGCCATCGGTGCCTTCGGTGTCGTGAACCTGGTCGTCGTCGCCCGGGTCCTGTTCCCCGGCCGGGGGCGGGCCCAGTGACGCGGTGATGCGCCGGGCAGGCACTGGGCGCGGTGGTGGCGCTGGCGGCCTGCGCCGTCGCCGTGGCCGGCTGCCGGCCGCCCGGCTTCGGCGCGACGGCCGGCGCGGCAGTCGGCCCGGTCGCGCTCACCGGGCCGCCGTCCCGCCCGATGTCCTACCTGGGCGTGTACGAGCCATCGTCGCCCGACTCGTTCTCCGGGGTGGCGAAGTTCGCCGCGGCCGTGCGGGCCAAGCCGAACCTCGCGCTCGTTACGCCGGCTGGGCGAGCCCTTCCCGGCCCGGTTCGCCGAGGCCGCCTACCGGCACGGCGCCGAGCCGTACGTGGACATCGACCCCAGCCGCATCAGCCTCGCCTCGATCGCCGGCGGTCTGAGCGACGACTACATCCGGCTCCTCGCCAGGCCAGATCCGGCGCTATCGCCATCGCGTCGTGATCAGCTTCGGCCACGAGATGAACACCACGTGGTTTCCCTGGGGCTACCGCCATGTCCCGGCCGCCACCTGGGTGGCGGCCTGGCGGCACCTCGTGACGATCTTCCGCCAGTCCGGCGCCGGCAACGTGACCTGGCTGTGGACCGTGAACCGCGAGGCGAGCGGCGAGGGGCCGATCAAGGACTGGTGGCCCGGCCGCTCGTACGTGGACTGGGTCGGCATCGACGGGTACTACCTCCATCCCGCCGACACCTTCGCCAGCGTCTTCGGCGCCACCATCGCCGCCATCCGCGCGCTGACGTCCCAGCCCATCCTCATCTCGGAGACCGGGGTCGGCGAGCTGGCCGGCCAGGCGGCCAAGATCCCGAATCTGTTCGAAGGGGTCCGCCGGCGCCACCTGCTCGGCCTCGTCTGGTTCGACAAGCGCCAGCATCAGGGCATTGACCATCAGGACTGGCGCATCGAGGGCCACCGGGCCGCGGTGCTGGCCTTCCGGCACGCGGACCGGGCGTTCCGCGACCTGGCCCGGCCCGACCACTGGCCTCCGCCGGGCTAGCCCCCGGCCAGCAGCGGGCGGAGCTTGATGATCTGCTCCAGCTGCTCGCGCTGGCTGGCCAGGCTGGTCGTCGCGATGCGCACCGCCAGGTGCCGCGCCCCCGCGGCCACGTAGCCGCGCAGCCGCTCGGCCACCAGCTCGGGCGGCCCGGCCGCCAGGGCCTGGATCGTCTCCAGCTGCGCCAGCGGCAGCCCGTAGCTGGCCCGGCTGAACTCCTCCAGCAGCTCGCGGCCGCGCTCCGCCGAGTCGGTCACCACCACGGACACGAACAGCGCGGGCGTTATGTCCTCGGCCCGCCGCCCGGCCCCGGCGGCCGCCCGCCGTACCGCGGCCAGCCCGTCCCGGTACGCCTCGGGCGCGGGCGGATACGGCAGCCACCCGTCGTACCGTCGCCCGACCCGCTCCAGCGCCGCGGGCGAGGCGCCGCCGAGCCAGATCGGCGGACCACCCGGCCGGGCCGGCGCCGTCATCACCGGCAACTGATCGAAGCTCAGCAGCTCCCCGTGAAACGACGTGTCCTGCGGCCCGGACCAGAGCTGCCGCCACAGAGCCACCGTCTCCTCCAGCCGGGTGAACCGGCGCTCCCACGGCACCTCCGACAGCCGGTGCTGCGGCTCCCCGAACGCGCCGGGGAACCCCGCACCGACGGTGACCACCAGCCGCCCGCCGGATAGCACATCCAGGGACGCCAGGACCTGGGCCGTCTGCACCGGGCGGCGCAGCACCGGCAGCAGCGCCGCCGTGCCGAGCGTGATGGTCCTGGTCACCGGCGTGGCGGCGGCCAGCATGGTCAGGGCCTCGATGCGCGGGCTGAGCAGGCCGTCGTTGACCCACAGCGACGCGTAGCCCAGCTCCTCGGCCTGCACCGCGAAGTCCACGAGCTCGCGCGGGTCCGCGCCCGCGCCCCACTGCGCCTGGCCGACCGGGGCCAGCACGCCGAGCCGGATGTCCTCTTCCATGTCCATGCCCGCCATCGTGTGGCCGGCCGTGACCAGCGGCAATTCCCTGCAGGGAATCGCGGACTGTCGGCGGGACAGGCTAGAACGGATGCCGTGGACTTCCCCCAGGCCCTGCGTGACCGGCGGGCCAGCCGGCGGCTGAGCCAGCTGGACCTGGCCATCCGGGCGGGTACCACCCAGCGCCACCTCAGCTTCATCGAGAGCGGCCGGTCGGTCCCCGGCCGGGAGATGGTCGTCCGGCTCGGCGAGTCCCTCGGGCTCCCGCTGCGGGAGCGCAACGAGCTGCTGCTCGCCGCCGGCTACGCGCCCGCCTACCCGGAAACCCCGCTGGACGGCGCCGGGCTGGCCCCGGTCCGGGCCGCGCTCGAGCACATCCTGGCCGCGCACCTGCCCTACCCGGCCGTCATCGTGGACCGGCGCGGCGGCCTGGTCGGGACCAACGCCGCGCGGCAGATCCTGTTCGACGGCTGTGCCGCCGAGCTGCTCGCGCCGCCCGCCAACGCGTTCCGCATCGCGCTGCACCCGGACGGCATGGCCCCGCGGATCGTGAACTTCCCCGAGTGGGCCCGGCACGTGCTCAACGCCATCGCCGCCGAGCTGGACCGCAGCCCCGACGCTGAGCTGGCCGCCCTGCACGCCGAGCTCAGCGAGTACGTGCCGCCGGCCCGGCTCGGGCCCGGGCACCTGGGCTTCGCGGTCCCGCTCCAGCTCCGGTCGCGGCACGGTGAGCTGGCCCTGATGACGACCATCACCAGCTTCGCCACCGCGGTCGACGTCACGGTGTCTGAACTGCGGCTGGAGGCGTTTCTCCCGGCCGACCAGCGCACCGCGTCGGTGCTGCTGGCCGCCGGGGCGGCCGCGCGGGCCGCCACCGCCGGCGATCCAGGAGCCGGCCTGGCGGGCGAGGTCACCTGGCTGGCCACCTAGGGTGGACTAATCGAGCGTCGCGCCCGCCCCTCGCAGCCGCCAGCCCGAACCCGATGTCCCGACGCCTTCCCGCCCCGGCCCGGTCCCGGAGGCCAGCCCGGCCGCCCTGCGCCGGGCGCTGGCCCGGGCTCGCGACGGCAAGACGCTCGACCAGGCCGAGGCCGTGGTCCTGCTCCAGGCCCGCGGCGAGGCGCTGACCGGCCTGCTCGCGCACGCCGGCGCGGGTCCGCGACGCCGGCCTGGCCGCCGCGGGCCGCCCCGGCGTGATCACCTACTCGCGCAAGGTCTTCATCCCGGTCACCCGGCTGTGCCGGGACCGCTGCGCCTACTGCACGTTCGTCACCGTGCCCGGCCGGCTGGACAGCCCGTACCTGTCGCCGGACGAGATCCTCCAGATCGCCCGCGACGGTGCCGCGCTGGGCTGCAAGGAGGCCCTGTTCACCCTGGGCGACCGGCCCGAGGACCGCTGGCACCAGGCCCGCGAGTGGCTGGACGCCCACGGCTACGACGACACGCTGTCCTACGTCCGGGCCATGGCCATCCGGGTACTGGAGGAGACCGGGCTGCTGCCGCACCTCAACCCCGGCGTGCTGACCTGGGCCGACTTCCAGCGGCTCAAGCCGGTCGCGCCGTCGATGGGCATGATGCTGGAGACCACCGCCGAGCGGCTGTTCACCGAGAAGGGCGGCCCGCACTTCGGCAGCCCGGACAAGGACCCCAAGGTCCGGCTGCGGGTACTGGAGGACGCCGGCCGCAGCAGCGTGCCGTTCACCACCGGCATCCTGATCGGCATCGGCGAGACGCTGGCCGAGCGGGCCGACTCGCTGTTCGCCATCCGCCAGGTCGCCCGCGAGTACGGCGGCGTGCAGGAAGTCATCGTGCAGAACTTCCGGGCCAAGCCGGACACCAAGATGCGCGCCACCCCCGACGCCGAGCTGGACGACCTGGCCGCCACCATCGCCGTGGCCCGGCTCGTGCTCGGCCCGGCGGCCCGCATCCAGGCCCCGCCCAACCTCATCGGCGAGGAGTACCCGCTCATCCTGAGCGCGGGCATCGACGACTGGGGCGGGGTGTCGCCCCTGACCCCGGACCACGTCAACCCCGAGCGGCCGTGGCCGCAGATCGACGACCTGGCCGCGCGCACCGCGGCCGAGGGCTTCGAGCTGGCCGAGCGGCTCACCATCTACCCCGGCTACCAGCGCGAGCCGTGGCTCGACCCGCGGCTGGCCGCGCACGTGGCCGCGCTGGCCGACCCGGCCAGCGGGCTGGCCGCCGCCGGTGCCATGCCCCGCGGCCTGCCCTGGCAGGAGCCCGACGGCGGCTGGGGCGACGTGCTCAGCGGCCCCGGCGCGGGCCGGACCGACCTGCACGTCACCATCGACACCACCGGGCGGACCCGCGACCGCCGGGACGACTTCGCCGAGGTCTACGGCGACTGGGACGAGGTCCGGGCCCGGATAACAACTTCCAAGCCGGTAACAGGGCCCGGAGCCCGCCCGCCGCCAGCCCCGCCCAGCCCGTCGTGCTGCCCCGGATCCGGCCCGAGGTGGCGGCGGCGCTGCGCAGCGCGGAGCGCGACCCGGCCGGGATCAGCGACGCCGAGGCGCTGGCCCTGCTCGACGCGGACGGCGCCGAGCTGGAGGCGCTGGCCGGACTGGCCGACGACCTGCGCCGGGACGTCGCCGGCGACGACGTGACCTACGTGGTGACCCGGAACATCAACTTCACCAACGTCTGCTACACCGGCTGCCGGTTCTGCGCCTTCGCTCAGCGCCGCACCGACGCCGACGCCTACACCCTGTCGCTGGGCCAGGTCGCCGACCGGGCCCAGGAGGCCTGGGAGGCCGGCGCGACCGAAGTGTGCATGCAGGGCGGCATCCATCCCGATCTGCCCGGAACCGCGTACTTCGAGCTCGCCGCCGAGGTCAAGCGGCGCGTCCCCGACATCCACGTGCACGCGTTCTCGCCCATGGAAGTGATGAACGGCGCCTCGCGCACCGCCATGCCGGTCCGCGAGTGGCTCACCGCGGCCCGCGAGGCCGGCGTGGACTCGCTGCCCGGCACCGCCGCCGAGATCCTGGACGACGACGTGCGCTGGGTGCTGACCAAGGGCAAGCTGCCCGCCGCGGCCTGGATCGATGTCATCACCACCGCGCACGAGCTGGGCATCCCGACCAGCTCGACGATGATGTACGGGCACGTGGACACCCCGGCGCACTGGGTCGGCCACCTGCGGGTGATCCGCGGCATCCAGGAGCGCACCGGCGGGTTCACCGAGTTCGTGCTGCTCCCGTTCGTGCACGCCAGCTCGCCGATCTACCTGGCCGGGCTGGCCCGGCCGGGCCCGACCCGGCGCGAGAACCGGGCCGTGCACGCCGTCTCCCGGCTGATGCTGCACGGCGCCATCGCCAACATCCAGTGCTCGTGGGTCAAGCTGGACCCCGGCGCGGTCCAGGACGTGCTGCGCGGCGGCGTCAACGACCTCGGCGGGACGCTGATGGAGGAGACCATCAGCCGGATGGCGGGCTCAGAGAACGGCTCTTACAAGACGATCAGCGGAATGCGCGAGCTGGTCGCGCCGACCGGGCGGCCGCTGCGCCAGCGGACGACAGGTTACGGCCAGCCGAGCGCGGAGCGGATGGCGGCCGCGGCGGCCAGCGACGGCGTATGCGGATCGGTGCGGGGCACGCGGACGCCGCTCCCGCTAGCCCAGCCCTAACGGGAGCGGCGCGTTCTGGAGTCCGCGTCCGGGGTCCGCGTCCTGGCGACCGCTCACGCGGTCCGCGGCAGGCCGGATAACTCGGACGTGGCGAAGGTGGCCCAGACCACCTTGCCGGGACGGCCGCGCGCCATGCACGAGCCCCACTGATCGCTCAGTGAGGCGATCACGTGCAGGCCTCGGCCACTCTCGTCCAGCCAGCCAGCCTCTCGTGGCACCGGCAGCTCATCGCTGGGATCAGCCACGGCGCACAGCACGCTCGGGCCCGAGTGCACCAGGCCCAGCCTGATCGGCCGGTCCGGGCGGACCTCCGCCAGCGGGGGCAGCCCGTGCCGCAGTGCGTTCGACAGCAGTTCGGAGACCACGATCGCGACGTCGTCGCCGCGCTCGGCCAGGCCCCAGCGCGTCATCGTCAGCGTGGTGAACCGGCGGGCCGCGGAGACCGAGCCCGGCTCGATACCCGGCGTGCGCATCGCGACTCGCGGGAAGGCCGTCCAGCCCGGCGCGGCCGGGATAACGGGGACCGCGGGGGACAGCGTGGACGACCCGCTCGCCACGGCCGCCATCTCGGCGGCGCAGTGCAGCCACTGCCAGCCGGTCCTGCTCACCGGCGAGCTGGATACCTGGTTCGCGGTCGTCACGGTTACGAGGAGTCCCATCGCTACACCGAACTCTGGGCCAAGTTGAATCCTGCCTCATGCACGGGCCTGCTGCAAGCGCACCTGCACGTGCAGTCGTCCTGTTATCCTGCTACGCGCACCGCGCGTCCGTGCTGTGCAGATGCACGTGCATCTGCCCGTGCCTCAACAGTACCAGCCCAGGGAGAGAAGCATGCAGTTCGCGAACGGCGCTCCGGCGGATCAGCTCGGGGTGGCCCGGTGGCGGAAGAGCCAGGCCAGCAACCCCAGCGGTAACTGCGTCGAGATCGCCACTCTGACGGGCGGGGGCATCGCGGTGCGCAACTCCCGGCACCCGTCCGGGCCGGCCCTCGTCTACACCAGGGCCGAGATCGCGGCATTCATCGCCGGCATCAGGAATGGGGAGTTCGACGACCTGGAGGGCTAGTTAGATCGCAGATGCGCCGAGCCTCTAGATGTTTCCCGCTACGTACGGGAAAATCTGGCGGGAGACGTTTGGCGCAGTGGATGATATCGTGCACTGTGCACCGTCGGCTGAGCGGTTGTTTCTGGCTCGTCCGTGAGTCGGCGGTGCAGGCATGAAGTTGCTTTGGGGTCGGGAAAGAGCGTGGCAAGCGGGGGCGCATGTCGTCGGCTGCGCCGTTGGGGGGGATGTGGGGCCGAGAGGCTCCACTTGTCGCTCCGGGAGCTCAGATGAACATGGTTCAGCCAGGCAGTGAATGGCCTGCCGGCGGTCCGACCGGGGACCAGCCGCGCGGTGGCCCGACGGTGCTGCGCATGCTCCTCGGCATCCAGCTGCGCCAGCTGCGTGAGGCCAGGAACATCACGCCGGAGCAGGCCGGATATCAGATCCGGGCCTCCCGGTCGAAGATCAGCCGGGTCGAGCACGGCCGCGTCGGCTTCAAGGTGCGCGACGTCGAGGACCTGCTCTCCCTGTACGGCGTCACCGACGAGCGGGAGCGGCACCGCATGCTGGTGCTCGCCCAGCAGGCCAATAACCAGGGCTGGTGGGCCAAGTACGACGACATCATGCCGGACTGGTTCGAGTCCTACGTCGGCCTTGAGCAGGCCACTTCGCTGATCAGGACCTACGAGCTGCAGTTCGTGCCGGGCCTGTTCCAGACCGAGGACTACGCCCGCGCGGTCACCGTGCTGGGCCACCGGTCCGCCCCGCCGAGCGAGATCGAGCGCCGGGTTGGCCTGCGCATGCAGCGCCAGGACCTGCTCGCCACCCCGGACCCGCCCCGCATCTGGGCCGTCATCGACGAGTCGGCGCTGCGCCGCCCGGTCGGCGGCCGCGACGTGATGCGCGCCCAGCTCAGGCACCTGATGGAGGTCGCCGACCTGCCGCGGGTGACCCTCCAGGTCATGCCGTTCAGCCAGGGCGGTCACCCCGCCGCGGGCGGCTCGTTCACGATCATGCGCTTCGCAGAACCCGATCTCCCCGACATCGTCTACATCGAGCAGCTGACCGGTGCGCTCTACCTGGACCGGCGCGACGAGGCGGACAACTACATGGAGGTCATGAACCGCCTGAGTGCCGAGGCGGAGACCCCGGCGGACTCGGCCGACCTGCTGGCCGAGATCATCAAGGACATGTAGCGCCTTTTCCGCACATGACCGTTCCGTGAATCGCTCTTTCCCCGAGCTGAATCGCAACTGCAAGCGATTGCATCGCATTCTTTCCCGTGCTTTCTGAATGTTCAGTCAGTCAGTCGCGGGCATGCGATGGCGCACATCCGTCATGACCGCGAAAGGCCCCCGCGACAATGACGTCCAGCGATCCTCTCCAGCCGGTACCCCAGGCCGCGGAACAAGGCCAACCAGGGCGTTCCTCCGCCGGACGGTCACCTACCTGGCCGGGGAAGCGGGCATCCGGCAGTTTCTGGACATCGGCACCGGGATCCCGTACCCCACGAGGTGGCCCGGCGGTCGCACCCGGCAGCCGGGTCGTCTGCGTGGACAACGACTCGGTGGTGCTGGCCCACGCCCGCGCCCTGCTGACCAGCGGCCGCCACGGCGCGACCTACTACGTCGACGCCGACCTGCGCGACACCCGAGCCGCCCGCGCCACTGACGCACCCCGGCCTGGTCCAGCCCGGCCCGGCCGATCGGTCCGCCGCCGCTCCGGGCCGCCCGCGCCACCGCGCCAGCGTCACCGCTGGCCCTTTGATGCTGCTAGAACAGCACCAGAGGCCCTCTGGTGACCCTGCCCCGCCTGGGCCCGACCCCACATCGCATCCCCGGCCGCACCACAGGCGTCACCGTCCCCGTCAGCCCCACCCGCAACGCCAGATGATCTTGGTGCAGACCGGGTGCGCCGCTGACGCGCCGTCCGGCGCCTGTCGGCTGGGTCGGCGGCTGCGGGTCAGCGGGTCAGCGTGAAGCGGTCGGGGTCGCGGTCGGGCCGCGGCCGCGGCGGCGCGGCCGCGTGGCCCACGCCGACGGCGCCCATCGGCTCCCAGCCCGGCGGCAGGTCCAGCGCCGCGACCGCGACCGGCGGGCAGAACAGCGTGCTGGACACCCAGCACGAGCCCAGGCCCTCGATGGCCAGCCCGACCAGCAGGTTCTGCACGGCGGCGCCCATGGCGACCAGGAACATCGACCGTTCGGCGGCGTTCCGGCGCAGGTCGGGATAGGCGTGCGCGGCCTCGGTGACCAGGCACGGCACGATGATCAGCGGGGCCCGGCGCAGCGGCTCGCCGCGGCGTACCCGCCGGGCGATCTGCTCCTCGGTGAAGCCGTCGCCGCGCAGGTCGGCCTGCCACGCCGCGAGCATCTGGTCCAGCAGCGCCGTCCGGGCCTGCTCCGACTCCAGCAACGCGAATCGCCACGGCTCGCTGTGGTGGGGGGCCGGGCGCGGTCAGCGCCGCGGCGATGGCCCGCCGTACCGCCGCCGGGTCCACCGGCTCGCTGGTGAACTCCCGCACCGTCCGCCGCTCGGCCAGCACGTCGGCCGTGCCCATCCGGAACATGTCCTCCTCGGCGGGCCGGACCAGCGCCGCCGCGCCCGGCCCGTCCGCGTTGCTCACCAGCTCCGGCAGGCCGCGGACGATGGCCACCGGGATCTGGGTCGTCTTGCCCTTCACCAGGTCGGCCGCGGCCGCGATCTCGTCGCCCACGGCGGCCATGGTCACCTCGAGCAGGTTGCCGAAGGTGTCGGCCTGGCCGCGGTGATCGCGCAGCGGCGCCAGCCCGGCCGCGCCGATCGCGGTGTCGGTCTGGCCGGTGCGCCACGGCCGGCCCATCGTGTCGCTGACGATCACGCCGACGGTGAGCCCGCGCCGCGCGGCGATGGCCGCCCGCAGCCGCCGGGCCGAGTCGTCGGGGTCCTCAGGCAGCAGCACCACGGTGCCCGGCGCGGTGTTGGAGTTGTCCACCCCGGCCGCCGCCATCACCAGCCCGTGCCGGTTGGTGACGATCCTGGTCGGGCCGCGCCGGGCCACCGTGCGGACCGCCTCGGCGTCGATGGACGCCTCCCGGTCCCCGGTCACGACCCGGCCCTCGGCCTTGCTGACGATCTTGGACGTCACGACCAGGATGTCGCCGTCGCGCAGGTCCGGCGCTGCCTCGCTGATCAGCGCGGCCAGGTCGGCCCCGGCGGCGATCTCGGGCAGCCCGGTGACCGGCAGCACGGCCAGCTCCCCGGCCGCGGGCTGGCGGCTGGCGGGCTGAGCGGGTCCGTCGGCCGGGTTCGCCGGGGCGCTCGGCGCGGCGAAGTCGGCGCTCATCGGGACAGCTCCTTGGCGAGTTCGAGCGCGGCCTGGGCGATCTGCGCGGTCGCCGCCAGGTCGTCATGTAGAGCGGCATCGCCCGCACCGCGATCCCGGCTAGCTCGGGCGCGGTCGTCGGCCGCCTTGTCCCGCTCGTCCACCAGCCAGCCGTCCAGCAGGCCCGGCCCGTAATGCGCCGCGACCGCCGTGGCCGTGGTCGCCACGCCGATCGCGGCCAGGCAGGCGTCGGCCATGCCGTGCACCGGTGCGTCCCCGATGATCGGGGACACCCCGACCACGGTCTTGGCCCGCCACGGCCTCGCGCGATGCCGCGGGACGGCCATGATCGTCCCGATGCTGACCACCGGGTTGGACGGCGGGAAGCAGCACGAAGTCGGCCGCCTCGATGGCCGCCAGCACGCCCGGCGCCGGGCGGGCCTGGTCCGCGCCGGTGGCCACGATCTGCCTGGCCGGCACGGCCGCCCGCAGCCGCACCCACCACTCCTGGAAGTGCACCGAGCGCGGGCCCGTGCCGTCTGTCGAGGACCACGTGCGTCTCCATCCGGTCGTCCGACATCGGCAGCAGGATCACCCCCGGAGCCCAGCGTTCGCACAGCCGCCGGGTCGCCTCGGCCAGCGTGGCGCCCGAGTTCAGCATCGCGGTCCGGGTGATGTGCGTGGCGATGTCCCGGTCGCCCAGGGTGAACCAGTCCGGCCCGGCGCCATAGGCGGTCAGCTCGGGCAGCACGGTGAACGTCTCGTCGGCCCGGCCCCAGCCTCGCTCCTCGCTGATGCCCCCGCCCAGGGTGTACATCACGGTGTCGAGGTCCGGGCTGATGTGCAGGCCGAACAGGACGATGTCGTCGCCGGTGTTGCCGATCACGGTGATCTCGGCGTCGGGCGCGGCGGCCTTGAGGCCGCGCAGGAAGCGGGCGGCGCCGACGCCGCCGGCCAGAACGGTGATGCGCATTCAGGAAGTCTCGCAACCCCGGGCCGGTCCCGTCATACCGAGCCCCGCCGCCAGCGTCACCGCGGGCTTCGGAGCGGCCGGGCGACATGCCCGGAACCTCGGTGTACGGGGGGTGACCGAGGGGTCGACAGCCGGTGCCGAGCCGGAAAATGCCGACCGGACTTTCCCGTCATCCCTGCGCAACAGGGGGGCCATTATCACGTATCCCGCTTGACGAGAGGCAAGACACGCGCGTGTAATTTCAATGGTGTAATTCTCCTGGGGCCGGGCCGCGGCCGCAGGATCACGGGGACCTGATCGGGCAGGGAGGTGCGCTGTGGCGGACATCATCGTCTCGCTGGTGCACGACGGATTTGACATCGGCGCTGACGATGCCGAGGAGCTGGGCTGGCAGGACCGGGCGCTGTGCGCGCAGACCGACCCGGAGGCCTTCTTCCCGGAGAAGGGCGGCTCCACCAGGGAGGCCAAGCGGGTCTGCCGCAGCTGCGAGGTCCGGGCCGAGTGCCTGGAGTACGCGCTGGAGCACGACGAGCGGTTCGGCATCTGGGGCGGCCTGTCCGAGCGGGAGCGGCGCCGGCTGAAGCGCGCGGCCGTCTAGCCACAACGCGGGCGCCCGCCGCGGCACGGGCCGCCGCAGCGGGCGTGACCGGGGGCGATGCTGTCGGCGCTGGCGTCTGACCTTCGGGGCAGACCCGGTTCGCGTATTGTGCACGGGTACCCGACCGCAGGGCAAGTCCGCGCCGAGAACACGGCGGGGATTGCCGTGCCACGAACCGGAAGCTACCACCGAGCCCCCCTTGTCGCGCAACGATACGTACCCGCAGCATGTCGTCACGGCGGTCATCGTCGCGCATGACGGTGCGCCGTGGCTGTCGCATGTCCCCGACGCGCTACTCGAGCAGACCCGGCCCGTGCAGCGCGTCGTCGCGGTCGACACCGGCAGCCGGGACCGCAGCGGCGGCTTGCTGACCAGCAAGCTCGGCAGCGGGGTCGTCTTCGGCATGGACCGTGGCACCGGTTACGGGGCCGCGGTGGCCAAGGCGCTCCAGCACAAGGCGGCGAACGTCGCCGTGCCCGTGCCGTCAGCGGCGGGCCAGTCCGGGCGCGGCCCGGCGCGGCCAGGACGACCGGGTCGAGTGGATCTGGCTCCTGCACGACGACTGCGAGCCCGCCGCCGACGCCCTGGAGCAACTGCTGCGCGGGGCGGCCGAGACGCCGCAGGCGGCCGTGCTGGGCCCCAAGGTCATGGATTGGTCGGACCGGGACGTCATCCTCGAGGCCGGGCTGAGCATCGACACCGTCGGCCGCCGGATCACCGGGATCGAGCCGCGCGAGGTCGACCAGGGCCAGCACGACGGGGACCGGGACACGCTGGCCGTGGGCAGCCCCGGCATGCTGATCCGGCGCGACGTGTGGGACCTGGTCCGGGGCTTCGACCCCAGCATGGGCCTGTTCCGCGAGGACGTCGACTTCTGCTGGCGGGTACACGCGGCGGGCTTCCGGGTCCGCGTCATCACCGACGCGGTCGTCTTCCACGCCCAGGCCGCGGCCCGGCGCCGCCGGTCAGTGTCGGTGGGCCGGCGGCCGCAGCTGCTGAACCGGCGCAACGCGCTGCTCACGCTGACCGGGAACCTGCCGCTGGTACCGATGCTCAAGTCGCTGGCCGGCAACATCTGCGTGTCGTTCCTGCGCGTGCTGTTCTTCCTGGTGGCCAAGCGGGTCACCGCGGCGCTGGACGAGAGCGCGGCCGTCGGCTCGGTGCTGCTGCACCCGCTGCGGCTGATGCGCGTGCGCAGTATGCGGGCCAGGGGGCGGAAGGCGGCCTACAGCCGGCTGCGAGCCGAGATACCGCCGGGCCGGTCGCTGCGCCGGGTGGCGGAGTTCGTCGCGGCCATGTTCGCCACCGAGCAGCAGGCCGCGGCGGGCTCGCATCATGCCACCGAGGACCCCGACGAGGTCGACGACTTCCTGCTCACCGATAGCGGGATCGTCCAGCGGATCCTGACCAACCCGGGCGTCCTTTTGTTTATTGGCCTGGCGGTCGTGACCGTGGCGGCCGAGCGGTCGCTGCTGAGCGCCGGCACGCTCGGTGGCGGCGCCCTGCTCCCGGCCGGGGGCGCGGCCAGCGTGTGGCACCAGTACCTGCTCGGCTTCCATCCCACCGGTGTCGGCTCGCCCAGCACCTCGCCGGCCTACCTGGTCATCCTGGCCCTGCTGGCCACCTTGCTGACCGGCAAGGCCTGGCTGGCCGTGGACGTCATCCTGCTCGGCTGCGTGCCCATCGCCGGCCTGACGGCCTACTTCGCCATCCGGCGGGTGACCGCGTCGGTGGCGGTCCGCATCTGGGTGGCGGCCACCTACGCGCTGATCCCGGTAGCCGCCGGGGCCATCGCCGCCGGCCGGGTCGGCACCGCCGCGGCGTTCGCGCTGATCCCGCTGATCGGCCTGCTGGCCGGGCGGATGTTCAGCCAGCCGCCCCGGATCGCCCGCCGGGCGGCCTGGGCCACCGGCCTGGTGACCGCGGTCGCCGCGGCGTTCGTGCCGCTGGTGTGGCCGATCGCGCTGCTGGCCGGGGTGGTGGCCGCGGCCCTGCTGCGCGGCGGGCGTCGGCAGCTGATCAACATCGGCATCGCCGTGGTCGTGCCGGCCGTGCTGCTGATCCCGTGGACCTTCCAGCTCGCGGCGCACCCGTCCGGGCTCCTGCTCGAGGCCGGCGTCCAGCAGCCCGGCCTGGCCAGCCCGCACCTGGCGACCAGGTCGCTGATGCTGCTCAGCCCGGGCGGTCCCGGCCTGCCACCGTTCTGGGTCACCGCCGGGCTGATCATCGTCGCGCTGGTGGCGCTGCTGGCCTCCCGGCGGCGGCTGCTGGTGGTGTCGGGCTGGACCGTGGCCGTGCTCGGCCTGCTGGTGGCCATCCCGGCCAGTCGCGTGTCGGTCCGGCCCGCGGTCAGCGGCCCGGCCATCACGGCCTGGCCCGGAGCCGCCCTGGCGATCACCGCGGCGGGCCTGCTGCTGGCCGCGGCGGCCGGCAGCGACGGCCTGCGGGCCGCGGTGTCCAGCGGCCGCACGGGCACCCGCCGGATAGCCGGGGGCCGCGGCGTGGCGTTCGTGCTGCTGGCCGTCATCGGCTGCTCGGCCCCGGTCGCGGCCGCCGCGTTCTGGGTCCGCCACGGCGTCGATGGACCGGTCGGGGCGGCCCGCGGCCAGCTCGTGCCCGCGCTCGTCTCGGATGACGCGGTCAGCAGCGCCCAGGTCCGCACGCTCATCCTGAGCAGGCAGGGCTCGGGCATCTCCTACCAGCTCCTGCGGGGCACCGGCCTGAACCTCGGCGACGCCGAGCTGGCCCCGGTGCCGGCCGCCGAGTCGGCGCTGCGCACTGCCGTGGCCGCGCTGGCCGCGCCCGGCGGGGGCCAGGCCGTGGACCAGGCCCAGGCGCTGGCCCGGTTCGACATCGGCTTCGTACTGCTGCGGGCGCCGGTCGACCCGACCCTGGCCCGCACGCTGGACGCGGTCACCGGACTGCGCCCGGTCAGCATGACGGCCTCGTTCGACCTGTGGCGGCTGGCCACCATGCCCTCGCGGGTCAGCGTGCTGGAGAACAGCGGCGCCGTGGTGCCGGTGCCGTCCGGACCGGTGAACGTGTCCGGCGCCGCCGCCCCGGCCGCGGGCGGGACGCTTCTGCTGGCCGAGCCCGCCGGCGGCTGGCAGGCCACGCTCAACGGGCACGCGCTGACTGCCGTCCCGTCGCCCGCTGGTAGCTGGGCCCAGGCGTTCCGGCTGCCCAGTGGCGGCGGCACCCTCGACATCAGCCGCAGCGAGCTAGGTCATGAGCTGGCCCTGATCCTGGAGTTGCTGGCCGCCCTGGTGGTGGCCGCGCTGGCGCTGCCCGGTGTCCGGAGCGGGGCCGAGACGGCGACCGTCGAGGCGAGCGTCAGTGCCGGCCGCCGTGGCGCGGCCGTCGAGGCCGACGAGCTTGCTGGTGCTGGTGCTGGTGCCGGCGCGGGTGTCGGTGGGGATCGGTACGGTGAGGGTGGCCCGGCCGGGGACGAGACGATGGTCGGCGCGGCCTATGGCGCCGGGCGGGCCGCCCACGCGCGGGGCGGTGAGCCGGCCGGCGGCGGCCGGGCCGGCACCGGCCACCGGCAGGCCGACGGCGGCCGGTTCGATGACGGTCGGCTCGACGATGAGCGGCTGGATGATGACGCGGCTGACGACGACCGGGTCGGCGCCGGCCAAGTTAACGCCGGGGTGGCTAACGCGGGCCAGGCCGGTGGCGGCCGAAGGGGCGCGGCCCGGCTCGGCGCGCGCCCCGGCAAGGGCCGGCTGCCCGGCCGGGGCCTGGGCCGCCGGAGCAAGCAGGCCGGGCCGGACAGCGCGGCGCGGCCGGGAAACCGGCGCGCACAGCCGGCTGGAGCCGGCGGACCCGACGGACCCGGCGGGCCGGGGCGGCTCGCCGCCGGTGCGGGGCTGGCCGCGGCCGGCGCGCGGGCCGACTGGGACCGCGGCCAGGGCGAGGACTGGGACGGCTCGGGCGTGCCCGACCTGCCGCCTGGTGCCGCCGGGCCAGCTCCGGCCGGGCGATCCGCGGCCGGTGACCCGCCGGGCGGGCGGATGGGCCCGCCGGCCGGCGTACGGTCGCCCACGGGCGCCTGGCCGTATCCGGATGACGACGATCTCGATCAGGCCCAGTCCGGCCGCGGTCTGACCGGCGAGCAGGACCCGGACATGACGGCGGTCGGCTACGGCAGCGGCCCGTACCCGGTGGCGGGATCCCACGGCGGCAACTCCTCTCGTGAGGCGCCCTATGGAACCCCGGCCAATGACTGGGCCGAGGAGGGCCAGTCGCGGCGGGGCCGGCTCGATGCGGCTCAGGCGGGTCAGGCCGATCAGGACTGGCCGAGCCAGCCAGCCGCGCCGGTGCCAGCGGGCCGGTCGGGGCGGCGCGGATCGGGCCAGCACGCCGGGCCCGGCCGGCGGGGGTCGGGCGACGGGGCTCGATCCGGACGGCGCGGCGAGTCGGACGGGTACGCCGAGTCCGGATCACGCGGGGACGCGGGCCAGCACGGGGGCCGATGGAGGCGCGGCCGTTCGGGCCAGAATGACGGGTCCGGCTCGCGCGACGGCAACAGCGACTACGACGCCTCGGGGCCGCGCGGCGGCACCGGCGAGTATGACGTGCCGCCGGCGCGGGGCACCACGGGCGCCTACGACGGACCTGGGCGGCGCGGCGGGTCAGACGAGTACGCGCGGCCCGGTCCGTACGCCGAGCCCGGTCCGTACGAAGGTGAGGGCCAGCGCGGCGGGCCCGGCGGATATGACGGCCCGGAGCGGCGCGGCGGGCCCGACGGGTACGAAGGTCCCGGACGGCGCGGGTCCCGTGCCTACGACGGTCCGGAGCGGCGCGGCGGGTCGGGGGAGTACGCCCGGCCAGGCGCCTACGCCGACGGCAGCCCGTACGCCGAGTCCGGCCCGTACGCCGGGCCCGGGCGAGGCGGATCGGGCGAATACCCCCGTCCGGGCGGCACGGGACCGTATGACCGACCCGGATCACGCGGCCGCACGAGCGACTACGAGGTCCCCGCCCCGCGCGGCGGGCCGGGACCCGGCGAGCGGGGCCAGTCGTCCTGGCCGTCCACCGAGGACCAGGCCGCCTGGCCGGCGGCCGACCAGGCCGGCTGGGCCAGCAGCGACCAGACGCCGTCCTGGCCCGGCGGCGACCAGCGGCCGGACTGGCCGGCCGGGGCCAGCGGGGCCTGGCGCGGCGGCGCCCCGCCACCCGCCGCCCCGCCACCATCGACCCGGCCGCCGGCGGCCCAGCGGCCCGCACGGCGCCCCGGCCCGCAGCCCGGCGGGACTGGCCGATCCCTCGACCAGCCCCCTGGCCGTTCCGGCTACGGCAACGACCCGGCCTACGGCCACGACCCGGCCTACGGCAACGACCCGGCCCACGGCGGCGGCGGTCCGGACTGGACGCCGGACGACAGCGACGCCGACTGGCCCGGCTCGGACGAATCCCTCGAGCCGCTGCCGTCCACGCAGACGCACCGCGGCGGGGGCGGTCCTGACGACCGCTCGCGCCGCCGCTGGCCCGCGCCGGACGGCGATGACGGCGACGGGAGGAACGGCTGGTGAGGCTCGCTCCGGGAGGTACGCGCGGCCGGCTGATCTCGGTGGGCGTCGTGGTGGTGGGCCTGGCCGCGGCCTACGGCGCGGGCACGGTCGTGCACCCCACGACGGTGGGCAGCGTGGTCAAGATCAGCCAGGCGACCAGGGCCGACGTTAACTCCGCCACCAGGGCCTGCCCGTCACCCGGCACCGTCGGGGTTACCGCGGCCGGCGTGGCCGCCGCGTCGGTGCCGGGCACGGCCCGGCAGGGCCGCGCCGCCATCACCCGGCTGTCGGGCCTGGGCAGTCCGGCCGCGGGACCCGCCGTGGCCACGCTGACCACGCCCAGCGTGCTGGGCCTGTCGAAGGTATCGGCCGCGCCCAAGCCCCGGACCCGGGCCGTGCCCGGCGACCCGGACTCGGGCGGCGTGGTCACCATCCAGGGGCGCGGCGGGGTCATGGTCCAGGCCAGCGGCGCCCTGGCCCAGGGCCTGGAGGTCGAGCAGACCAGCCCGAGCGGCCTGGTCACCGCGCCGTGCCAGGCCCCCGGCACGGACTTCTGGTTCGCCGGCCCGAGTGCCACGACGGCGTCGCTGATCGAGCTGTACCTGATGAACACCGACACCCAGCCCGCCGACGTCCAGGTCCAGGCGCTGACCGACAACGGACCGCTGCTGGGTAGTTCCGACACCGGCATCGTGGTCCCGCCGCACGGGATCATCGGCCAGTCGCTGAGCAAGCTCCTGCACGGCTCGCGGGTCGTGGCGCTGCACGTGAGCACCAGCCTGGGCCGGGTCGTGGCCGCGGTGCGGGAAGACGACAAGGGCGGCGGCGAGGGCACCTGGCTGCCGGTGACCCAGGCACCGACCCGCAGTCAGGTGATCCCGGGCCTGCCGTCCTCGAGGGGCACGCGGACCCTGTACGTGGCCGTGCCGGGCACCGCCGCCGCCCAGATCAAGGTGACCGCCATAACCAGCCGGGGCTCCTACCGTCCCACCGGGGGCAGCGGGATTGACCTGGCCGGCGACTCGGCCACCGCCATCCCGCTGCCGTCCCTCTCGGGTGTCCCGGCCGCGCTCGAGATCTCGTCCAACGTCCCGGTGGCGGCCGCCGTCCTGGTGCCGGGCGGCGTCAGCGGGGCGCCGGGGGCGCTCTCGGCCGCGGCCGCACCGATCAGCCAGCAGGCCATCGCGGCCGACAACCCGGCGCCCGCCGCCGGGTCGGCGAACCTGGTCATCTCGGCCCCCCACGGGGCGGCCACGGTGCGGATCCTGACCGCCACGTCCAAGATCAGCTTCTCCGGACAGCAGGCCACGGTGGTGCACGTCCCGGGCGGGCACACGGTCGTGGCGCGGATCAGGTCCCCCGGCCGCAAGCCGGCCAGCTTCGCGGTGGTGGTCACCCCGGAGGCGGGCTCGGGCCCGGTCTACGTGGGCCGGATCATCAGCTCGCGCGGCGGCATCGTGCGCACGATCATGCCCATGACCAGCGCGCTGACCTGGATACCGCTGCCGGTGGCCGAGCAGGCCCTGGCCGCCGCCAGCCGCGGCTAGCCGGGCTGGTCGGGTTAACCAGCTAGTCCTCGTCGCCGGGGTAGCCGGGGTCGACGATCTGCGGGTCCAGGCCGAGCAGCCGGGCGAACTCCTCGACCACCACGTCCAGCACCAGCTCGCCGAGCTCCTCATCGCCGTCGGCGCGGGCCATCAGCGGCCGCCGGTAGAGGACGATGCGGGCGGGCCGGGCCGGGCGGGCCGGGCTCCCGGCGTCCGCCGAGCCCTGCTCCAGGCGGGCCAGCGGCACGGGATCGGGGTCCTCGCTGGCGGGCTCGGCGGGCGGGATCTCCTCGACGCCGAACTCGACGCCCGCCAGCTCCGCCTCCCATCGGGGCTCAAGCTGAGAAACGGCCAGCAGCACGAGGTCGTCGAACCGCTCGCTGCGGCTGCGGTAGAGCGGAACGTCGGGCGGAACCAGCAGTCCGCGCAGGCCACGACCGTGGCGATCCCGTCGCCTGATCCGGCTGCCCGGCCGGTCCCGGCCATCACCGTTAAGCACGGTCACTGAGCGTATCCCAATCAGATCTCAGACTCCGATGTAGCTATCGGAGACACGATCGTGCAGAGTGCCCCAGGTGGTGGCGTTACCGGTGGCTGCTGAAGTACCGTCAGCCGTTGTGAGCGACGTACGCGGGCACGGTGCAGTCATCCGTGGAGACAGACGCCGCGGGGCGCGCAGATGAGTACCCGCACCTGTTCGCGGCCAGCCTGCAGGCAGGTGGCCGTCTACACGCTCACCTACGTCTACCGCGACTCCACGGCGGTCCTCGGGCCGCTGGCCGCCTACGTGGAGCCGCACTGCTACGACCTGTGCGCCCGGCACGCGGACCGGCTGACCGTGCCGCGCGGCTGGGACGTGGTCCGGCTGCCGGCCCCCTCCGAGGAGACTGAGGCCGAGGCCGCCGATGATCTTGAGGCGCTGGCCAACGCGGTCCGCGAGGCGACGACGCCGCGCACGGCCCGCCGAGCCGGTCGGGCAGGGCGTGGAGATCGGCCGCCGCGGGCACCTGCGGGTGCTGCGGTCCGCGCCGTCCGACGCCCGCCCCCGCGGCCACTAGCCGGTTTAGGTAAACAGCCGGCCGCACGCCCGGCTGGACCCGAAGGCCGCCCGGTAGGCTCGGTCCCCTACATCGCGGCCCCGGCCGCGGCGGCGGAGGCGAAAGAGGCGGGCCTGGTGGCCGAGTACGAGAAGATCTTCAAGGCGTATGACATCCGGGGCGTCGTCCCCGAGCAGCTGGACGAGCACGTCGCCGAGGCCACCGGGGCCGCGTTCGTCCGGCTGACCGGGGCCCCGGCGGTGGTAACCGCCCACGACATGCGGGCTGTCCTCGCCCGGCCTGGCCCGCGGCCTTCGGCCGCGGCGCGGCGGCCCAGGGCGCGGATGTCATCAGCGCCGGGCTCGGCTCGACGGACCTGCTCTACTACGCCAGCGGCAGCCTCGACATCCCCGGCGCGATGATCACCGCCAGCCACAACCCGGCCCAGTACAACGGGATCAAGCTCTGCCGCGCGGGCGCCCGGCCGGTCGGCGCCGAGACGGGGCTCATGCAGCTGCGGGACATGGCCGCGGCCGGGGTGCGGGCCTACTCGGGCGACGCCGGGCACCATCACCGAGCCGGGACCTGCTGTCCGGCTACGCCGACCACCTCAAGACCCTGGTCGACCTGTCCGGCATCCGGCCGCTCAAGGTGGCCGTGGACGCGGGCAACGGGATGGGCGGGTACACGGTGCCCAGGGTCTTCGAGGGCCTGCCCATCGAGACCGTGCCGCTGTACTTCGAGCTGGACGGCAACTTCCCCAACCACGAGGCCAACCCGATCGACCCGGCCAACCTGGCCGACCTCCAGCAGGCCGTGGTGAAGGCCGGCGCGGACCTCGGGCTGGCCTTCGACGGCGACGCCGATCGCTGCTTCGTCGTCGACGAGCGCGGCGAGATCGTCTCCCCGTCGGTGCTCACCGCCCTGATCGCCGTCCGCGAGCTGGGCCGCGAGCCCGGCGCCACGATCATCCACAACCTGATCACCTCCCGCGCGGTGCCCGAGATCGTCTCCGAGCACGGCGGCGTCCCGGTCCGGACCCGGGTCGGCCACTCCTTCATCAAGGCCCAGATGGCCGCAGGCGGGCGCCATCTTCGGCGGCGAGCACTCCGGCCACTTCTACTTCCGGGACTTCTGGTTCGCCGACTCCGGCATGCTGGCCGCGCTGCACGTGCTGGCCGCGCTCGGGTCGACCGTCCAGCCGCTGTCCGAGCTGCTCGCCGAGTACTCCCGGTACGTGGCCTCGGGCGAGATCAACAGCGAGGTCAGCTGACCAGGCCGCGGCCACCGAGAAGGTGCGGGCCGCGTTCGCCGGCCGGCCCGGCTTCAGCACCGACGAGCTGGACGGGCTCACCGTGACCGGCCCGGACTGGTGGTTCAACGTGCGGCCGTCGAACACCGAGCCGCTGCTCCGGCTGAACGTCGAAGCGCGCCGATGCGGCTACCCTGGCCATGGTCCGCGACGAGGTCCTGGGTATCGTGCGCTCAGACGGCTCGTAAGGGAGGTTCCGTGCAGATCGACGAATGGCTGCTGGACATCCTGGCCTGCCCGAAATGTCACTCCCCGCTGCGCGCCGACGACGGCCGCCGACGAGCTGATCTGCACCGGCCCGGACTGCGGTCTGGCCTACCCGGTGCGCGATGACATCCCCGTCCTGCTGATCGAGGAAGCCCGCGAACCGGGAGTGAGCGACGGATCGGCACTACGCCAGCCGGCGGCGGCGGTCGCCGGAATCAGAGCACAGTGGCGGCAAACGGGCCGTTATCGCCGCCCTGGCGGCCAACCTGGGCATCGCCGCGACCAAGTTCGCCGCCTTCGCCATTACCGGCTCGGCATCTCTGCTGGCCGAGTCGGCGCACTCGGTGGCCGACTCGGGCAACCAGGCTCCTGCTGCTGCTCGGCCGCCGCCGGCGCGCGATGCGCGAGGAGACCGAGGAGCACCAGTTCGGCTTCGGCGGCGAGCGGTACTTCTACGCGTTCATCGTGGCGGTGGTGCTGTTCACGGTCGGCGCGCTGTTCTCGGTGTACGAGGGCGTCGAGCGGATCAGGCAGCCCGAGCACGTCAGTTCGCCCTTCGTGGCGTTCGGCGTGCTGTTCATCGCCATCGTGCTGGAGGCGTTCTCGCTGCGCACCGCGATCTTTGAGTCCCGGCCGGACCGCGGCTCGGCGAGCTGGCTGCAGCTTCGTCATGTTCATCAGCCGGGCCAAGGCCCCCGAGCTGCCCGCGGTGGTGCTGGAGGACACCGCGGCGCTGACCGGTCTGGTCTTCGCGCTGGCCGGGGTGTCGCTGACCGAGGCGACCGGGGACAGCCGGTGGGACGGGGCCGGCTCGATCGCCATCGGGGTGCTGCTCGGCCTGCGTGGCGGTGATCCTCGCGGTGGAGATGAAGAGCCTGCTCATCGGGGAGTCGGCCAGCCCGGACGTGGAGGCCGAGATCGTCGCGGCCATCGAGGACGGCCCGGAGGTGCTGTGCGTCATCCACCTGCGCACCCTGCACGTCGGCCCGGAGACGCTGCTGGTGGCGGCCAAGATCGCGGTCGCGGGCAGCGACCCGGCGACCCGCCTGGTAGCGGGCATCGACGCCGCCGAGCGCCGGGTCCGGGCCGCGGTGCCGATCGCCGAGCACATCTTCCTGGAGCCGGACCTGTACCGCGCGGCCCGCGTCGACCTGGGCGACCCGGCCGTGCGCGCCGCCCGTCGCCCGCCGTCGCTGCTGGTCAGGGGACGGCGCGCGCTGCGCGCCCGGCGCCAGTTACCGGTCCTGGGCCCGGCCGCCTGGCTGGGGCCTCAGATCGGCCCAACCACGCGGCGCACAATGGCGTCATAACGGGCGTGATAGGCCCATTCCATTCCGTCCGGGTGGGCCAGACCCTTAGCCAGCAGGGAGAAATATGAACCTGACCGCTCGCTTCGCGCGGCGCGTCACCACTGTCACCCTCCTCGCCGCCGCGGCCGCTGCGGCGCTGTCCGGCACGGCCCTGTCCGGTCCGGCCGCGGCCCAGGCGGCCCCGGCCGCCCCGCCCAGGGCCGCCGCGGTGCCGGCCAAGTTCAAGGCCGCGTCGCTGACCTGGCTGTCGGCCACGCGCGGCTGGCTGCTCGGCGCCGCGCCGTGCGGCAAGAGCAGCTGCACCGACGTCCTGGCCACCAGCAACGGCGGCACGAGCTGGCACCTGACCGGCTCGATCAAGGCCCCGATCGGCACCAACGCCACGCCGGCCGATGTCGGGGTGGACGAGGTCCGCTTCGCCACCACGTCGGTGGGCTGGGCCTACGGGCCGGCGCTGTACCGGACCGCCAATGGCGGCCAGTCCTGGGCCGCGGCGCCGATCCCCGGTCACGGCCATCAGGTCCTGGCCCTGGCCCACAGCGCGTCGGCGAACTACGCGGTGGTCTCGCCGTGTAAGGAGTTCGCCCAGAAGTGCACCAGCAAGCAGCTCAGCTTCTGGCGGACCTCATCCCTGACCGGCACGTCCTGGACTCGCATCCCGGTCAGCCTGCCGATCAACGAGTCGGCCAGCCTGTCGGCGTTCGGGAAGACCGTCTACCTGGTCGCTCCCGGCCTGCCGGGCCGGCTGCTGGCCAGCACCGACGGCCGTCACTTCTCGGCCCGGCCCTCGCCGTGCCCGGCCGCCCAGGATATCGGCCTGATCCAGGCCGTACCGACCTCGGCCAGCCACGTGGCCCTGCTGTGCGACGGCAACCCCGGCTTCAGCAAGGCCGTCAAGACCGTCTACCGGTCGGTGAACACCGGCCGGGCCGACACTAAGGCCGGGACCACCGGGCCGCTGGGCATCGAGGCCGAGCTGGCCGCCTCACCGGCCGGGAACCTGCTCGTCGGGGCCTGGTCGGACGGCACGTTCATGTACCTGAACGACAGCCACAAGACCAAGTGGTCCATGGTGCTCGGCCTGGGTGACGGCGGCGCGGGCTGGGACGACCTGGCCTTCACCAGCCGCCAGGTGGCCTGGGCCGTCTACGGCCCGGTGAACACCTTCGCCGCCAACCTGGGCCAGCTCTACGTGACCCGCGACGGCGGGCAGCACTGGAAGCTCGTCCGCATCTGAGCGTGTCCCGCGGATCCCGCGCCGATTCCGAAACATAGGAAGTTCTCGCCACCCTCCCATGACGGCCGTCGGCAGACCGGCCTGAATCGGAGAGCGCGGACCATGCCGCTGTACGGCCCGGTCAGCGAGCTGGCTAGCGACCCCGGCGGGCGCGGGCGGCCACGCCCTCGATCATGAGCGCCAGGTCGTCCAGGTTGGCCTCGAACTCGGCGTCCCAGTCGACCGGCGTCTCCAGGACCCGGGCCAGCCGGGCGTGGGCCGGCAGTTCCTGGCCGGGCTGGCGGTAGCGCTCGTCGCGCAGGTCCTGTGTCTGCGGCCCGAACCGGCCGCCCGCCTCGGACGCGGCATGGCCCAGGATGAACGAGCTGACCATCCGCTCGAGCCGGGGCACCTCGACGGGCGGTATCCCGGCGTCCAGCAGGGCCGCGAAGATCAGGTCCACCGCCCGCATGGAGCCGGTCGCGACCGCGGGCCGGGAGAACAGCAGCCCCGCCGCCCACGGGTGCTGCACGGCCATCTGCCGGGCCCCGCGGGCGATCGTCCCGAGCCGCTCCTGCCACGGCGCGGCCGGGGGATCGGGCGAGATCCGGCCCGGCTCGGGGATCACCTGCCCGAGCAGCCGCCCGACCATGCCGTCGAGCAGGGCCGCCTTGCTGCCCACGTGGGGATACAGCGCCATCGGCGTCACCCCGACCAGCTCGGCGACCGAGCGCATCGACACCGCGTCCAGGCCGCGCTCGTCGGCCAGCGCCACCGCGACGTCCAGGATTTCTGCTTGCCGGTCCACGGTATACAGTGTAGATTCTATACAGTGTAGATCGTTTAGAGAGACGGGCGGTTCGAAGATGCTGGAAGCCACGGGACTGGTCAAGCGCTATGGCGGACGCGCCGCGCTGGCGGGCTTTGACCTGGAGGTGCGAGCCGGGGAGATCGCGGGCCTGGTCGGCCACAACGGCGCGGGCAAGACCACGTTCGTGGAGGTCGTGACCGGCCTGGTCCGGCCCGACGCCGGGCCAGGTCCGGGTGGGCGGCGTGGACGCCCGGCGCGCGCCCCGCGCGGCCCGCCGCCTGCTCGGCGTCGCGCCCCAGGAGCAGGCCCTCTACCTGACCGCCACGGTGCGCGACAACCTGCGGCTGTTCGGCGCGCTGGCCGGGCTGCGCCGGGTCGCGCTGCGCCGCGGCATCGACGCCGTCGCCGACGAGCTGCGGCTCACCGACGTGCTCGACCAGCGCGTCGGCCTGCTGTCCGGCGGCCAGCAGCGGCGGACCCAGGCCGCGACGGCGCTCATCGCCGACCCGCCGCTGCTGCTGCTCGACGAGCCAACCGCGGGCGCCGACCCGGAGACCCGCGCCGCGCTGCTGGCCGCCATCCGGGCCCGGGCCGCGGCCGGCGCCGCCGTCCTCTACACCACCCACTACCTGCCGGAGCTGGCCGACCTGGGCGCCACCCTGGCCGTGGCCCGCGCGGGCCGGGTCATCGCCCGCGGTACCCAGGACCGGCTGACCCGGGGCCTGACCGGCGAGCTGCGGCTGCGCTTCGAGCCCGGTGCCGGCGCCGACTGTGCCGGACCACCCAGAGCCGGGCCGCCCCGCGCTGCCCGCCGGCCTCGTCGGCCGGGCCCGCCAGGTGGCCGGGGAACTGCGCATCGCGAGCGCGGACCCGCCCGCCGACCTGGCCGCCCTGCTGGCCGCGGGCCTGGCCCCGGCCTGGGTGGATGTGCGCCGCCCCGACCTCGATGACCTGTACGCCGCCCTGGCCGGGACGCCGGGCGGCCCTGACCCCAGCCCGGCCGACCCCGAGACCCTGCGTGAGGTGTCCCATGCCGCATGACGCCGCCCTCCGCACCACCGCGCTGATCCGCCACAACACCGTCCTGATGCTGCGCGAGCCCGGCCCGCTGGCCAGCCGGATGATCATGCCGCTGGCCTTCCTGATCCTGCTGCACCCGCTCTACCAGGCCGCCCAGGGCCAGCGCGGCGGCACCGCCCAGGCGGTCATCGCGACGCTGATCACCTTCTCGCTGCTGGCGCTGAGCATCGTGGGCGGCGTCGATCCTCACCGACCGCTCCTGGCACACCTGGGAGCGGGTCCGGGCCACCGCCGTGCATCCCGCCGAGCTGCTGGCCGGCAAGGCCCTGCCGGTGCTGGCCGCGCTGCTGGCCCAGCAGGCGCTGATCATCGTCTTCGGGGTCGCGGTGCTGGGCCTGGCCGTGGCCGCGCTGCCGCTGCTCATGCTGGCCCTGCTGGCCTGGACGCTGACCCTGCTCGGGCTGGGCGCCATGCTCGGCGTGCTGGCCCGCAGCCTGGCCGAGCTGTCGGCGGCCTACGACATCGGCGCGATGCTCTTGTCCAGCCTGGGCGGCGCGCTGGTGCCGCTGGCCGCCCTGCCGGGCTGGGTTCGGCAGGTCGCCCCGGCCTCGCCCGGCTACTGGGCGGTGAGCGCGCTGGACGCGGCGTTCCGCGGTGACGCCGGGCGGACGCTGGCCGCCTCGGCGGTGCTGGCCGCGTTCGCCGTCGCCGCGGGCCTGGTCACCACGCTGCGGGCCAGCCGCGGCTGGGGCCGCTCCGCTCGGCTGTGACCGGCCACCCAGCTCACTCGGCGTCCGGCCCGGGCTTGCGGGCGGTGAACGACAGCACGCCGTCCACCCTGATCGTGACCGGCCCGAAGCCAATGGCCTGGAGGCGGCCGAGCAGCGAGGACGGCTCCACCGGGTTGTAGGTGTCGCCCTCGTGGAAGTGGTGCAGGTCGTTGCTGGCCAGGCTGTCCGAGCAGACCAGCACGCCGCCCGGCCGCAGCACCCGGAACGCCTGGGCCAGCAGCCGGTTCTGCAGCGCCGCCGTCGGGATGTGGTGCAGCATCGTGAACGTCCCGACCGAGTCGAACGACTCGTCGGCGTCCGGCAGCCGGGTCGCGTCGCCGGTGCGGACGACCACGTTGGTGCCGGCGAACCGCTCGGCCAGCCGGGCGGCCGCCGCCGGCGTCGACCTCCACCGCGGTCAGCCGGCCGACCTTGTGCCGCAGCCAGTCGGTGGCCGCGCCCGGTCCGGGCCCGATCTCCAGCATCTCGGCGCCCAGGTCGACCCCCGTGGTCACGGCGGGCAGGACATCGGCCTGCAGGTGCGCGGCCCACTCCGGGCTCGGGCACAGTTTCTCGTGGTTGCCGTTCATGGTGCCGACGCTAGGATCTCGTCCGGCGCCGGCCAAGGGCGTAGGCTGCCAGGCTGTGTCGCCAGAAGGACACCGGCCCGAGGACGACCGGAACTGCGCCGGGGCACGGCCGGGCGACGCGCCCGCCGTGCAGGTGGCCACGTTCCCGATGCCCGCGGGCTTCGTCTTCGACTGGCACACCCACACCGACCACCAGCTGGCCTGGGCGGCCAGCGGCGTGCTGACCGTGCTCACCGACACCGCCACCTGGGTGCTGCCGCCGACCAGGGCGCTGTGGATCCCGGCCGGGCTGCGGCACGAGACCAGGTCCAGTGGCACCGCCGTGATGCGGTCGGCCTACCTGAGCCCCGCCCAGTGCCCGGTCAGCTGGCCCGAGCCCACCCCGGTCGCCGCGACCCGGCTGCTGGCCGAGCTCGTCGGCTACCTGGAGAGCGGCGACCTGGCCGCCGACCAGCGCGCGCACGCCGAGGCGGTGCTGGCCGGCCTGCTGGAGCCGGTGACCATGGCCACCATCGAGCTGCGCTTCCCGCCGCCGGGCCCGGCCCGGCAGGTGGCCCAGGCCCTGGCCGCCAACCCCGACGATCACCGGACCCTGGAGCAGTGGGGCCGGCTGGCCGGGGCCAGTGGGCGGTCCCTGGCCCGGGCGTTCGTGGCCGGCACCGGCCTCACCTTCGGCCGCTGGCGGGTGCTGGCCCGGCTCCAGGCCGCGCTGCCCGCCCTGGCCGCCGGGCACCCCATCTCGGGGGTGGCTCGCCGGGCCGGCTACGAGAGCGCCAGCGCGTTCGTGGCCGCCTTCCGCCGGGAGACCGGGACCACGCCCGCCGCCTACTTCGCCGAGCTGCCCGACCCGGCCGGCCCGGCCGGCCTGCCCGCGTAACGGCCGGCCATCACCGGGATGTCAGCGCGCTGACGGAGCGCTGTCAGCGCCCTCGGCCAGCCTGGTCGCATCAACGACAGCATCAACGACGACGTGCGACAAGCGAGGCTGGCATGACAGACGTGATCGAGGCCGAAGGGCTGACCAAGCGCTTCGGCACCACCCAGGCGCTGGCGGGCGTGGACTTCGCCGCGCCGGCGGCCAGGTACTGGCCCTGCTCGGCCCGAACGGGGCGGGCAAGACCACCGCCGTGCGCATCCTGGCCACGCTGCTGCGGCCGGACGGCGGCCGGGCCCGGATCGCCGGCTACGACGTCGTGGGCCAGGCCGTGGAGGTGCGCCAGCTCATCGCCCTGACGGGCCAGTTCGCCTCGGTGGACGACGAGCTGACCGGGACCGAGAACCTCATCATGATCGGCCGGCTGCTGGGCCTGAGCCGCCTGACCGCCCGCGGCCGGGCCAGGGAGATGATCGAGCGGTTCGAGCTGACCGACGCGGCCCGGCGGGCGGTCAAGACCTACTCCGGCGGCATGCGCCGCCGGCTCGACCTGGCCGCCAGCCTGCTCGGCGACCCGGACGTGCTGTTCCTGGACGAGCCGACCACCGGGCTGGACCCGCGGGCCCGCAACCAGGTCTGGGAGACCATCCGGCGGGTGGTGGCCGACGGCGCCACCGTGCTGCTGACCACCCAGTACCTGGACGAGGCCGACGAGCTGGCCGACCAGATCGTGGTCATCGATCACGGCCTGGTGGTGGCGGACGGGACGCCGGCCGAGCTGAAGGCGCGGACCGGCGGCCAGTCGCTGGTGGTCCGGGCGGCCGACCGCGCGCACGACCGAACCGGTCGCGGCCGTGGTGGCCGAGATCACCGGGGCGCGGCCCGACGTGCACCGCGACACCGGCCTGGTCACTGGCCGCGGCGGGCGACCCGGCCATGCTGTCGGCGCTGGTCCGGCGGCTGGACGAGGCCGGCATCGTGGCCGCCGAGCTCGGGCTCCGGCTGCCCAGCCTGGACGAGGTCTTCCTGACCCTGACCGGGCACCCCGCGCAGGACACCGGCACCGACTCTGACGACGACCAGACCCCGGGGAGGGCGGCATGAGCACCGCCAGTAGCCGAAGCTATCGACACCACCGATCCCGGCCCGCCCGGCGCCGCGCACGGCCCGGCCGCTGCGCCGCCGGATCAGCGTCCGGCAGGCCATCGATAACGCCTGACGCTGGCCTGGCGCAGCGTCATGCAGCTCCGGCACTCGCCGGAGAAGCTGATGGACGTCACCCTGATGCCCATCGTGTTCCTGGTCCTGTTCCTGTTCGTGTTCGGCGGCGTGGTGTGCCGGCAGCACGCACGCCTACCTGGAGGATTCTGCTGCCCGGCCTGTTCGCGCAGATGGCCATGTTCGCGACCATGGGCCTGGGCACGGCGCTGTGCGAGGACATCCACAAGGGCGTGTTCGACCGGTTCCGCAGCCTGCCGGTGGCCCGCTCGGCGCCGCTGCTCGGCGCGGTGATCGGCGACTCGGTCCGGTTCTTCGCGGTCATGGCCGTGCTGACCGGCTTCGGCTCGGCGCTGGGCTTCCGCTTCCACGCCAGCGTGCCGAGCATCCTGGCCGCCTACGGCCTGGCCTATGTGTTCTACTTCGGCCGTGTGCTGGGTCTCGGTACTGGTCGGCCTGGTCGCGCCGTCGCCGCAGACGGTGCAGGGCATCTCGTTCATCTGGACCATGCCGCTGGCCTTCGGCAGCAGCGTGCTGCTGGCCAACACGGCCAGCATGCCGGGCTGGCTCCAGGCCTGGGTCAAGGTCAACCCGGTGACCGACCTGGCCGACTCGGTGCGCGCGCTGACCATCGGCGGCCCGGTCGGCATGCACATCTGGTACACGCTGGCCTGGGCGGCCGGGATCGTGCTGGTCCCTTCCCGGTGGCCATGCGGATGTACGCCCGCAAGCTGTAACCGCGGGGCCGCCGGGCCGGGCGGCGGGGCTCACGGGACGAGGGCCAGCGCCTCGTCCCGGCCCTGCGCCCGGCCTCGCGCGTACGCCGCCGCCAGTTCCTCCTCGCTCAGCGCCTCGGCCAGTGCCGACCGGTCCTGGCCACCTCCAGGCTGAAATCGTTGCTGTAGCCCGGCAGCGCGTGCGGCCAAGCCGAGCAGCTCGGCCGCTCTCGCCATGCTCGCCGGCGCGCCGCGGCCAGCGCCGCGATGCCCTCGACGGCGCCGGCCAGCGCCGTGTTCGGGGTCATCGGCATCAGGCCCGGCGCCGGTCAGCGCGGCCAGGGCCCGCGCGTGCCACTCCGCCGCGCCCGCCAGGTCCCCCTGCTGCTCGGCCAGGCAGCCCAACGCCGTGTAGACCGCCGCGGCCACGCCCTGCATGCCGGGACTCGGCGGCCCGCGGCTCGATGACCTCCAGGGCGCGGGCCAGCAGGCGTGCGGCCGCGGCCAGGTCACCCTCGCGGCGGGCCAGCTCGCTGAGCTCGACGTAGGCCGCCGGCCTCATCGTCGTGCTCGCCGATCCGCCCGGCCAGGCTCGACCGCGCGCTCCAGGTCGGCGCGGGCTCCGGCCAGGTCGCCGGTCCGCGTCCGGGCCCGGCCCAGCGGGACGCGCATCATCTCGCCGAGGTTCATGGCCAGGCCCCCGGCCGCGTAGCCGCGGGCCTGCCTCCAGCAGCCGGACCGCCTCGTCCGGCTGCGCCCTGGCCATCGCGACCTGCGGCCAGGCCGGTCGAGGGTGATGATCAGGCCCGTCCGGTCGCCGATCTCGCTGAATGCCGCCCAGCCCGCCTCCAGTTGGTCCGCCGCCAGGTCGACGTGGCCCACGTTCAGCTCCAGCTGCCCGCTGAGCATCAGGGCCGCCGCGCGCAGCCACGGATCCGGGCGGTCGGCCAGCCCGGCCAGGCCGCGCCGGGCACCGTCCACGTCGCCGGTGAGGATCGGCGCCATCGACCGCCCCAGGGCGACCATCGGATGGCTGCTGCCCTCGGTCAGCGGCAGCAGGACGTCCATCATCTCCTGGATCGAGCCGACCCCGGTGAACTCCTCC
The DNA here is from genome assembly GCA_963730265.1 of uncultured Actinomycetota bacterium. Lineage (GTDB taxonomy): Bacteria > Actinomycetota > Actinomycetes > Streptosporangiales > Streptosporangiaceae > DASUBV01. The sequence goes on along the minus strand of CAVSRG010000006.1, from coordinate 448,477 downwards.
GACGTCGGGCTGGCCAGCATCGCCATCATCCGGCACAGCGCGTAAGCGTCGCGCAGCCCCGGCGGCGCGGTGTCGCCGGCGATCGCCTCGATCGCCGCCGCCCACTCGCGGGCCTCGGCGTCGTAGTCGCGCATCATCCAGAAGAACGTCAGCGCCCCGAGCAGCCGCAGCGCCAGCGGCACGTCGCCGCCGTCGATGGCGAACCGCAGCGCGGCCGCGCAGTTGTCGTGCTCCGCGCTCAGCCGGTTCAGCCACAGCACCTGGTCGCGGGCCCGCAGCTCCGGCTCGGCCCGCTCGGCCAGGGCCACGAAGTACCCCGCGTGGGCGGCCCGCGCCGCGTCCTGCTTCGCCCGCCTCGGCCAGCCGGTCCGCCGCGTACGCGCGCACCGTCTCCAGCAGGTGGTAGCGCACCTCCTGCTCACCCGTCGCCGTGACCAGCGACTTGTCCACCAGCGCCGCGACGAGGTCGACGACCGGGCCGCGGTCCCCGTCCAGCGCGCAGACCGCCTCCGCGCTCTCTGGCGTCGCGCCGCCGCGGAACACCGACAGCCGGCGCAGCGCCACCCGCTCCGGCTCCTCCAGCAGCTCCCAGCTCCAGTCCACGATCGCGCGCAGCGTCTGGTGCCGCGGCAGCGCGGTCCGGCTGCCCATCGACAGCAACCCGAACCGGTCATCCAGCCGGTCGGCCACCTGGGCCGCGGTCAGCGCTCGCAGCCGGGCCGCGGCCAGCTCGATGGCCAGCGGGATGCCGTCCAGAGCCCGGCAGATCCGGACCACCGGGCCGGCCGTGGCGTGGTCCACGGTGAAGCCCGGCCGCACCGCCGAGGCCCGGTCGGTGAACAGCGCCACCGCCGCGAACCGCGCCGCCTCCTCCGCGCCGGACTCCTCCGGCGGCAGCTCCAGCGACGGCACCGGGCACAGCGTCTCCCCGGTGATGCCCAGCGGCTCCCGGCTGGTGGCCAGGATCCGCACCGCCGGCGCCCGGCTCAGCACCTGGCCCGCCAGCCGGGCCACCGCGTCCGACCAGATGCTCGCAGTTGTCCAGCACCAGCAGCAGCTCCCGGCGGGCCAGCACGTCGGCCAGCCGATCGGCCGGCGCGAGCGCGGCCAGCCGGGCCGCCTCGGCCGGATCCAGCCAGCCCGCGTCCTGCACCCCGATCGCGGTCAGCACCGCCTGGGGCACGTCCAGCGCGTCGCGGACCGGCGCCAGCGGCACGAACCAGACCCCGTCGGCCAGCTCACCGGCCAGCCGGCCCGAGGCCTCCACCGACAGCCGGGTCTTCCCGGCGCCGCCCGGCCCGGTCAGCGTGACCAGCCGGGACTCGCCCAGCAGCTTGCCCAGGCGGCCCATCTCCTCCTCGCGCCCCACGAAGCTCGTCAGCTGGGCGGGCAGGTTGGACCGGTCCGGGACGAGAGACGAGGGCTGGGCGGGGCCGCTCAGCCCGGCCCGTGACCGGGTCCCGGTCCGCGGCAGCGCCCCGCCCGCCCCAGTCGGCCCCTGGCCGTTGCCCGGTCCGGCCGGCGGCGGCTGCTCGCCGCGCAAGATGGCCAGGTGCACCGCGGCCAGGTCCGCCGACGGGTCCACGCCCAGCTGGTCGGCCAGCACCCGGCGAGTGTCCTCGTAGGCGGCCAGCGCGTCCGCCTGGCGGCCCGCCGCCTGCAGCGCCCGCATGAGCTGGCCGCGCAGCCGCTCCCGCAGCGGGTGCGCCGCAGCCAGCTCCTGCAGCTCGGGCACCAGCCCGGCGCCGCGGCCCAGGGCCAGCTCGGCCTCGACCCGGTCCTCCAGGGCGCCGAGCCGGAGCTCGGACAGCCGGGTGATCGGCGCGGCCGCGAACGGCGAGTCGGCCACGTCGGCCAGCGCCGGCCCGCGCCACAGGTCCAGCGCCTGGGTGCAGCAGCGCCGCGCCGGCCACGTGATCGCCGTCGGCCAGCACCGCCCTGGCCCGCCGCGACCAGCTGCTCGAATGCCCGGGCATCCACCTGGCCCGGGTCCGCCGCCAGCCGGTAGCCCGCCGGGCCGTGCTCGATCGCGTCGCGGCCCAGGATCCCGCGCAGCCGGGACACCAGCGCCTGGACCGCGTTCGCCGCGTCAGCCGGGGCGTCGTCCGCCCACAGGTCGTCGGCCAGCCGCTCGACCGATATCGGGCGCCCGTCCCCGACCGCCAGCCGGATCAGCAGGCTGCGCAGCCGGGCCCCGCCCACCGGCACGGGAGCCCCGGCGTCGTCGCGGACCTCGAGCGGGCCCAGCACCCCGATCCGCACGCGCACCTCCCTCGCCTGATCCCTGGACCCATTGTCGCGGATCGGGCCAGTGCCAGGACGCGCGAAGGGGCCGCGCGTGATCGCGCGGCCCCTTCGCCCCCCTGGGCAGTCGGCTAGGAGGCTAGCCGGTGCAGGCCGGGCTGATCTGCACCAGGCCGAAAGCCAGCAGTCCGTGCAGGTGCGTGCCTGGTGGCGGCGGCGCCGCGACCCGATCGAAGATGAATACCCCGTCGCCACTGGGCAGGGCCGACGGGTGAATGATGAACACCAGGCGGCGGCCGTGCTGCTGACGGTTGCCGACGCTGTGCAGCTGGCTCTTGGTCACGGCCACCGGCTGGCACGCCGCCGGCAGGCCGCTGAAGCTGACGTTGGCCGGGATGCCGTCGGCCCGCAGCCGGGCCTGCAGCCCCGACGGATCGCGCAGGTCCCTGATGGTGACCCGGACGTCTCCGTTGGCCTGCTTCTGCACTGTCCAGGCGGTCAGGGTGGCCTTCGTCGGATGACTGGCGGCCTGGCCTCCTGGCAGCAGGGTGGCCACGCCCACCGCCACGCCCGCGGCCACAGCCAGGCCGCCGGCCGCGACCGGGATCCGGCGCCGGGTGCGCACTCCCCGGCCGCGGGTGATGATCTCGTCTACCGGGGTGTCCATGTGCACGCCGGTGAAGCGTTCCCTCACCGTGGTGCGCAGCTCATCGTCGTTCATGCTCGGTTCTCCTGCTCTCGGGCGGGCGCGAGTTCCTCGCGCAAGGCGGCGGTGGCACGGGTCAGGTGGGCCTTGACGGTGCCTGGTGCGATGCCAAGGACCTCCGCGGTCCGGGCGGTGTCCAGATCAAGGAACAGCCGCAGCGCGACCACCTCCCGCTGCCGGGCCGGCAGCCGCCGCAGGGCGGCCATGATCGTGGCGTCGACGGGGCGGTCGGACGCACCGCCGTCCGGCCGGTCCGCGACCACGCCCGGGTCGGCCAGCGCTACCTCCCGACGGTGGCGCCGCCACCGGGAGACGCTGAGGTTGAGCGCGGTGCGGACGACCCAGGCCCGCGGCGCCGGGTGGCTGCTGACCGTGCGCCACGATGCCCAGGCTCGGGCAAAGGCCTCGGCCACCAGTTCCTGCGCCGTGTCCTGGTCGCCGACGCTGACCAGGACGGTGCGGAGGCAGTCGTCCTTGGCCTCGCGGTAGAACTCCGCGAAGTCCATCCGTTGGGTTCCCACGCCCCTCCTACGCCTGACCGCCCCCATCGGCTTACCAGCCGCCCACGCAGCTGCGGCTCAGGGGCGCGGCGGGTCCAGGCGGAGCAGGCGCAGGGCCCGCTCCTGCTCGAAGTCCAGGGCGCGGGCGGGCAGCGGCTGGATCCGGCCGATGCGCCGGCCCAGCTCCGCTACCTCGGCCCTGACCCGAGGGTCGGCCAGCACCCGGATGGCGAACGACAGCGCCGCCGGGCTGATGTCGTACCGCCGCTCGATCGACAGCCCCAGCGCCACCGCGGCCAGGTCAGCCTGGGAGAACTGCCGGTGCCCCGCTGCCCCGCCCGTCGCAATCGCCCGGGCCCGGCGGGTGCGGGCGCGGCGGGGCTGGACCGGCGGCAGCAGGCCGAGGGACTCGCGATAGCGCAGCATCCGGGGGGAGGTGCCCAGCGCCTGCGCCGCCTCAGTGATGCGCATGGGCCGAATCTAACATTCTCTTGTCAGGAACGACACTTTCGGCGTGCACGGGGCCGCCGTCATCCCGTACGGTCGGTGGTGTCCGCCCCGCGCGGACCCGCATGCGGCGCACGCCGGCGCGGCGCCCGTCGCGCACCGAACCTGAGCCTTGAGGAGTTACATGCCTGCCGAAGCCGTGCCGTTCAAAGTCGCCGACCTGTCCCTGGCGGACTTCGGCCGCCGCGAGATCCGGCTGGCCGAGCACGAGATGCCCGGCCTGATGGCCGTCCGCGAGGAGTGGGCGCAGGAGCGGCCGCTGACCGGCGCCCGGATCACCGGGTCGCTGCACATGACCGTGCAGACGGCCGTGCTCATCGAGACCCTGGTCGCGCTGGGCGCGCAGGTCCGCTGGGCGTCCTGCAACATCTTCTCCACCCAGGACCACGCCGCCGCCGCGATGGCCGTGGGCCCGGACGGCACGCTCGACGACCCCCAGGGCATCCCGGTGTTCGCCTGGAAGGGCGAGACGCTGGAGGAGTACTGGTGGTGCACCGAGCAGGCGCTGAGCTGGCCGGGCGAGCCAGGCCCGAACATGCTGCTGGACGACGGCGGCGACGCGACGCTGCTGGTGCACAAGGGCGCCGAGTTCGAGGCCGTGGGCGCGGCCCCGATGCCCGCCGACGACGACGCGGAGGAGTGGCAGGTCGTGCTCGAGCCTGCTGTCCCGCTCGCTGGAAGCAGACGCCGGGTAAGTGGACCGCGGCCGCCGCGGCGATCCAGGGCGTGACCGAGGAGACCACCACCGGCGTGCACCGGCTGTACGAGATGGCGGCCGGACGGCACGCTGCGGTTCCCGGCCATCAACGTCAACGACTCGGTGACCAAGTCCAAGTTCGACAACAAGTACGGCTGCCGGCACTCGCTGATCGACGGCATCAACCGGGCCACCGACGTGCTCATCGGCGGCAAGGTCGCGGTCGTCTGCGGCTACGGAGACGTGGGCAAGGGCTGCGCCGAGTCGCTGAGCGGCCAGGGCGCGCGGGTGATCGTGACCGAGATCGACCCGATCTGCGCGCTCCAGGCGGCCATGGACGGCTACCAGGTGGCCCAGATGGAGGACGTCGTCGAGACCGCGGACATCTTCGTCAGCGCGACCGGCAACTTCCACATCATCACCGCCGAGCACATGAGCCGGATGAAGCACCAGGCGATCGTGGGCAACATCGGCCACTTCGACAACGAGATCGACATGGCGGGCCTGGCCCGGCTGCCCGGCGTCACCCGCATCAACATCAAGCCGCAGGTCGACGAGTGGACCTTCCCGGACGGCCACGGCGTGATCGTGCTGTCCGAGGGCCGGCTCCTGAACCTGGGCAACGCCACCGGTCACCCCAGCTTCGTGATGTCCAACAGTTTCACCAACCAGGTCATCGCCCAGGTCGAGCTGTTCACCAAGGGCGAGGAGTACCCGGTCGGCGTGCACGTGCTGCCCAAGCACCTGGACGAGAAGGTGGCCCGGCTGCACCTGGACGCGCTCGGCGTCCGGCTCACCACCCTCACCAAGGAGCAGGCCGCCTACATCGGCGTGCCGGTGGAGGGCCCGTTCAAGCCGGACCACTACCGCTACTAGCCGATGCCCTCAGATGTGCTGGATCCGGGGCTGGCCGCGGTCGGCCAGCCCCGGATCGACTGGGCGCGGCGGACCATGCCGGTGCTGGCCCGGCTGGCCGGCGCCTTCGCCGACCAGCAGCCGCTGGCCGGGCTGACCGTCGCCGCCTGCCTGCATGTGACCCCGGAGACGGCCGGCCTGGTCCGGCTGCTGACCGCGGGCGGGGCCCGCGTCCAGTTGGCCGCCTCGAACCCGCTGTCCACCCAGGACGACATCGCCGCCGCGCTGGCCGCCGATCCGGCCGTCAGCGTCTACGCCCGGTCCGGGCTGGACCGGGACTCCTACTACGAGCACCTGCACCGGGCCCTGGACGGCGGTCCCGACCTGGTCATGGACGACGGCGGCGACCTGGTCAACACGCTGCACGCCGAGCACCCCGACCTGCTGGCCGGGGTGCGCGGCGGCTGCGAGTCAACCTCGACCGGGGTGGCCCGGCTGCGCCGGATGGCCGCCGCGGGGTCGCTGGCCTTCCCGGTCATCGCGGCCGACGCCTCCGCGACCCGCCAGCTCATCGACCACACCTGCGGCACGGGCCAGTCGGTCATCGACGGCGTTATCCGGGCCACGCACACCCTGCTGGCCGGCAAGACCGTGGTGGTGGCCGGATTCGGCCCGTGCGGGAGCGGCATCGCGGAGCGGGCCAGGGGCCTGGGCGCGCAGGTAGTCGTGACCGAGGTGGACCCGGCGCGCGCCCTGGCCGCGATCGTGCGCGGCTACCGGGTCCTGCCCATGGCGGCCGCGGCCAGCGTCGGCGAGCTGTTCATCACGGCCACGGGGTCGCCCGACGTCATCGGCCCGGCTCACCTAGAGGCCATGCGCGACGGCGCGATCCTGGCCAACGCGGGCCACTTCGATGTCGAGATCGACGTCCGCACGCTGGCCGAGCAGGCGGTGGAGGTCAACCTGGCGGTCCGGCCGCATGCTGACGAGTACGTGCTGGCCGACGGTCGGCGGCTGATCCTGCTCGCCGAGGGCCGGGTGGTCAACCTGGTCGCCGCGGAGGGCAGCCCGCCCGCCGCCATGGACGTGTCCTTCGCGGTCCAGGCGCTGGCGCTGGCCTGGCTGGCCAGCGGGGAGGCGATGCCGCCGGCGGGCGTCCACGCGGTCCCGGAGGCCATTGACACCCAGGTGGCCGGCCTGGCGCTAGCGGCCCTGGGCGCGCGCATCGACGTCCTGACCGCGGCCCAGCAGGAATACCTGGAGTCCTGGCGCCAGGGCAGCTGACCGCGCCCTGTTAATGATCTTCTGGTTCATCGGCCCGGCTGTGGCACGCTGGGGGCATGAACCAAGCAGCCACCCCGATGCTGCCGGGCCTGCGCGATCCGGCCCACCGGGTCAGCCGCCGGGCGGTCCGGTACTGGACCGCCCGGGCCGCCCTCGGCGGGCTGGTCCTGCTCGGCGCGGAGATCGGGGTCGCGGTCGGGGTCGGCTTCGGCGACTGGCAGGCGGTCGTGCTGCCGGTCATAGCGCTGCTCGCGGCCGGCGACACGGTGATCATGCCGCGGTGGCGGTACCGGGTGCACCGGTGGGAGGTCACCGACGAGGCCGTCTACACCCGGGCGGGCTGGATCTCGGTGCACTGGCGGATCGCGCCGATCAACCGGATCCAGACCATCGACAGCCATCGCTCGCTGGGGGAGCGGCTGTTCGGCCTGGCCAACGTGACCGCGACCACCGCCTCGGCCGAGGGTCACGTGCACATCCACGGGCTGGACCGGGCCACGGCCGACCGGCTGCTTGACGAGCTGACCATCGCCACCGGGCACACGCCGGGCGACGCGACGTGACGGCGGCCGACAGCACCGCGAACAGCGCCCTGGAACGGCCCGAGGCGGCCGACTCGGGCTGGCAGTGGCTGAGCCCGCGCAGCCTGATCGTCCGGCCCGTGACCGACCTCATCCGGCTGCTGCCGGTGCTGGTCGGGATCCTGTTCTTCGGCTCGTCGCAGGGGCTGGGCCACTACTGGACGGCCGTGTTCGCCGGGCTGGCCATCCTGACCAGCGTGGTGCGCTGGTGCACCACCCGGTACCGGATCACGGCCGAGCGGATCTACCTGCGGCACGGCCTGTTCAGCACGAAGGTTCGGTCGGTGCCCAGGGACCGGGTGCGCAGCGTCGACCTGACCGCGCATCTGGTCTACCGACTGCTGGGCCTGAGCCGGGTGGCCGTGGGCACTGGCCGCAGCGACCGGCACGGCGGGGGCATCCTGCACCTGGACGCGCTGCGGGTGGCCGACGCCGAGGGGCTGCGCGCGCTGCTGCTGGCCGGGGCGGGGCTGGCCGGGGCGGGGCTGACCGGCGCTGGGCTGGCGGCCGGCGCCGGGCCGGCGGTCACCGGGCCGGCGGTCACCGGGCCGGCGGCCGAGACCGGCCTGGACGGCGCCGCGGCCCCTGCGGCCTCCGCGGCCGCCTCCGCCGGGGTGACTGAGCTGGCCCGGCTGCGGCCGGGCTGGATCCGCTTCGCGCCGTTCACCATGACGGGCCTGGTCATCGCCGGCGTCGTGCTCGGCACCACCGCGCAGGTCGTCAACGACGCGCACGTCAGCCTGAACACCATCGCGCCGGTCTACCACCTGGTCGTCCGGTTCGACACCCTCCCGGGCGGGGAGAAGCTGCTCAGCGGGGCGGTCACCGCGCTGATCCTGCTGGTGCTGCTGTCCGTGGCCGGTTACGTCGCGCTGTTCTGGGGCTACAGCCTGGTCCGCATGGGCGACGTGCTGCGGGTCTCCCGCGGCCTGCTGACCACCAGGACCACCACCATCGACGTCCGGCGGCTGCGCGGGGCCGAGTTCAGCGAGCCGCTGCTGCTGCGCCTGGTCGGCGGGGCCCGCTGCCTGGCCATCACCACCGGGCTGCGGGTCGGCGAGGGCGGTGAGCACGGCGGGTCGCTGCTGCTGCCCGCCGCCCCGCGCCCGGTGGCCCGTCAGGTCACCGCGTCGGTCCTGGCCACCACCGGGCGCGCCGAGGGCGTCGCCGACGCGCTGGTCACCGGCGACCTCGTCCGGCACGGGCCGGCGGCCCGGCGGCGGCGCTACGTCCGGGCGCTGGCCGGCGCCCTGGCGCTGATCGCCGGGACGGCGCTGGCCTGGCGGGCGGGGGCCATCCCGGCCTGGGCCTGGCTGGCCACCCTGGTGCTGCTGCCGGTGGCCGCCGCCCTGGCCGCCGACCGGTACCGCAGCCTGGGTCACCGGCTGACCCACGGCTGGCTGATCACCCGGACCGGCTCCGTGGTCCGGCGGCGCTGCGTGCTGTCCACCGACGGGATCATCGGCTGGCGGATCCACCAGAGCTGGTTCCAGCGCCGGCAGGGCCTGGTCTCGCTGGCGGCGACCACGGCCGCGGGCCATCAGCATTACGTGGCCCACGACATCCCGGCCGCCGACGCCATTGCCCTGGCCGGCGCCGCCACCGGCCCCCTGATGGCCCCCTTTCTGGCCGACGGCCCCGCCCACCGCCCCTGAAGGTCCGGTTCGCTGCCAGCCGGATGACCAGAATCCTCGTTCTGGACGCCCCCTTTCTCTGCGTTCATGACTGCGGCGAGCCCGGGCCGTGGTTGTCGTGACCGGTGGGACTGGAGAGGGCAATGCGTCCGGGGCGCCGACCTGCTGGCGTCCAGCGACGTCGACGGGCCTTTGGTGCTGTTCCAGCGTCACCAGCGGGCCTGCGGTGACGTTGCTGCCGGGCTGCTTGGCCGCGGCCAGCCGGGGCGGCTAGGCCGGCGGAGCGAAGCCGCCCGGGGCGGGCTGGTCGCGGGTCGGCTCGTCCTGGGGGCCCTGATCGGGTGAAGCGAGCGGGTCGGCCGCGGGTGCGGGTGGCGGCGGCCAGGCTCCGGGGGACGGGGGCGATCCGGGCCACGGGGCCGATGCCGGTGCCGGCGCGGTGGGCGGGGCGGTCCAGGCCCCCGGGGCTGGCGGCGCCCCGGACGGCGGGGGCCAGGCCCCGGAGGATGGTGGCGGCGGCGTAGTACCCGGGGCCGGGGCGGGCTGCTGGCTGGCCAGGCGGGCGAACTCGCGGTCGCGGCGGATGGCCAGGACGGCGGCCAGGTAGGCGGCGGGCGGCGTGCCGGGCGGGGGCGGCGGGCTGACCTGAGCGGCGACCGCCGTGGCGATGCGCAGGCCCAGTTCATCCCTGGCCGCCGGGCGCAGCTCATACAGGCGGCGCAGGTAGCTGCTGGCCGCCTCGGCGTTCAGGTCGGACAGCCGGGAGATCTCGGCCACCTGGGCCCAGCCGAGCAGCGGCGGCGGGACCATGGCCAGCGCGGGCGGCAGGTCAGGGCGCCGGGGAGCTCGCTCCTGGATGACGTAGGTGCCGGCGAACATGTCGCCGAGCCGCTTCCCCCTGGCGGACACCATGGACAGGATGAGCCCGATGGGCGCGCCGATGATGGTCCAGATCTCGATGGCGCCGGTCAGGGCGCGCACCAGGGCCTGGCGGAACCGCTCGGCACCGCCGTCGTCGCTGACCACCCGCAGCCCGATGGCCATCTTGCCGAGCGTCTTGCCCCTGGTCAGGGTCTCGAAGATGGTCGGGTAGCCGACCACGATGACGACGAAGCTGGCCACCAGGATGGCGGCCACCTCGGCCTCGTCGAGGTGGCCGGAGCTGACGGCGACGGCGATCGCTACCACGGCCAGCAGGGTGATCTGGATGGCCATGTCGATGAGCAGGGCGGCCAGGCGGCTGGGGAACTGGGCGCAGGGGACATCGAGCACGACGGCCTCGCCGGTCACGACCTCCGTCACTAGGTTCCTCCGCCTCATCCGCGACCTGGCGCGGTACCGGCCCAAGGCTACCCATCGGCCGCAGTAATCTCCTGCCGTGGACGTAGATGCCTTCGTGGCGGCTCACCGGGCCGAGTGGGACCGGCTGGACTGGCTGGTGCGCCACCGCAGGCGGCTGTCCGGCACGGAGATCGACGAGCTGGTCAGCACCTATCAGCGGGCCACGACGCACCTGTCCCAGCTGCGCAGTGCGGGCCATGACCCGGCCCTGACCGCGCGGCTGTCGGCCCGGCTGGCCCGGGCCAGGGCGGCCATCGGCGGGGCGCACACCCCGGCCTGGCGCAGCGTCGGCGCCTTCGCGGCGGTCTCTTTCCCGGCCATGGCCTACCGGCTGCGCTGGTGGTGGCTGGGCACCGCGGTGATATCGCTGGCCGTGGCGCTGATCGCGGGCTGGTGGATTGCCCGGTCCCCGGCGGTCCAGGCCAGCCTGGTCACGCGGTCGCAGGCGGCCAGCCTGGTCAACCATCAGTTTCGGAACTATTACTCGCAGTACGCGGCGACGGCATTCGCGTTCAAGGTGTGGACCAACAACGTCTGGGTGGCGGCCGAGGCGCTGATCTTCGGTGTACTGCTGGGCGTGCCGACGCTGTGGGTCCTGCTGCAGAACGCGCTGAACCTGGGCGTGGACGGCGGCCTGGTGATCGGGCACGGCCGGGCGACGGAGTTCTTCGCGCTGATCCTGCCGCACGGGATGCTGGAGCTGTCGGCGGTGTTCCTGGCCGCCGCGGCCGGGCTGCGGCTGGGCTGGGCGGTCATCGACCCGGGGCCGCGGCCGCGGAGCCGGGCGCTGGCCGAGGAGGGCCGGCAGACGATCACCATCGCCCTCGGGCTGATCGTGGTGCTGGGCGTCTCGGGGGTGATCGAGGCGTTCGTGACGCCGTCGCCGCTGCCGACCTGGGCCCGCATCCTGATCGGGGCCTGCGCCGAGGCGGCCTTCCTGGGCTACGTGCTGGTACTCGGCCGCCGGGCGGTGCGAGCGGGCCAGTCGGCCGACATCGAGGAGGCACCGGACTTCGCGCCGGTGGCGGGCTAGGCCCGGCCTAGCTCCCGCCCGGGGTGTACTGCGGTGGCGTCGGCACGCAAAAGGACGGTAATCCTATGGCCAAGCCGCGGCTGCCCGAGCGGCCGGCCGGGAAAGGCTTGTTCTCGTATGCGGCCGCCGCCGGTCCGTTGGTTACGGCCGCATAACGCTGCAGGTGAATGTGGCCGGGAACGCCGGGACCACAAGGTAATCGCCATGATCGGGTATCACATTCGTTTCCCCTGTCTAAAGATTTCTGCTCCGAGAAGCAACGTATGGCCCGGGTGTGACATCTATAGACATAGACGGTCAGTTCCCGGCCAGCCTCGGTAGCGCCTACTATGGCGCTGGCGGGTCGGCCGGGCTCGCCGACGGCGTGACCATCTCACTGACTCGGTCGGGTCAGTGCCGGGACGGGTCTCGGTGGCGGTGACCATTGCCGTAGTACGGGGGCGGGACACAGCAGTCCGCTGCTCCCGCGGGGGGCCCAAGGCCGCACGTCATGTGTGGGGCTTCGGATAAACCTCGTGCGGTCGCCACAGCCTGTCGCGCTGAGGTGAGCTTGCTACGTCCGGGAATCCCGGCCGGACAGGGCTCGCCTGACCAGTTCCATGGGAGCGGAAGGAACGTGTGGTGACCGGACCGGTGCGGCAAGAGGAATTTGACCTGGACGTTGTGGTCATCGGCGGCTGCGGCCACGTGGGGTTGCCGTTGGCGATCGCCCTGGCCGACCGGGGGGCCCGGGTCGGGATCTACGACGTTAGCGAGGCCGCCGTCGAGGCGGTGAACTCCCGGCGGATGCCCTTCGCCGAGCCGGGTGCCGATGACGTGCTGGAGCGGGTCTCCGCAGTCGGCCGCCTCCGGGCATCGGCGGACGCGGAGATCGTCGGCCGCGCCGAGCACGTGATCGTGGTCATCGGCACGCCCGTGGACGCCCACCTCAACCCGGACCAGGGCGCGGTCCCCAAGGCCCTGGGCGGGTGCACTGAATATCTGCGTGCCGGGCAGATTCTGATATTGCGCAGCACCGTTTACCCCGGAGTGACCGCGAAGGTCGAAAAGATGATCGCGGGCCTCGGCATGGACATCGACGTCGCGTTCTGCCCGGAGCGAATCGCCGAGGGAAAGGCGATGACCGAGCTATTCGCGCTCCCGCAGATAGTCTCGTCCCGCACCCCGCGCGGTACGGAACGGGCCAGCAAGCTATTCGGATTGCTGACCAGCAAGCTCGTGGCGATGTCTCCGGAGGAGGCCGAGCTCGCGAAGCTTTACACCAATGTCTGGCGTTACATCAAGTTCGCCACCGCGAACCAGCTCTACATGATGGCTAATGACCAGGGCCTGGACTTCGAGCGGATTCGGCAGGGACTGGCCGAGGACTATCCGCGGGCGGCCGACATGCCCGCGGCCGGCTTCGCAGCGGGCCCGTGCCTGTTCAAGGACACAATGCAGCTCGCCGCCTATAACCAGAACAACTTCCCGCTCGGCCACGCCGCGATGGCGGTGAATGAGGGAATGCCGCTATACCTGGTGCACCGCATCGAACAGCGGCACGACCTGTCCGCCATGACCGTCGGCGTTCTCGGCATGGCGTTCAAGGGCGGCTCGGACGACACCCGGTCCAGCCTGTCCTACAAGCTCAAGCGGATCCTCGCGTTCAAGGCCGGCGCCGTGCTGTGTACCGACCCGTACGTCACCGACGGATCCGGATCTGCATCCGCTGGATGAGGTCCTGAAGTCCGCCGACATGCTCGTCATCGCGGCGCCGCACCCCGAGTATCGGGGCCTGGTGACCGACAAGCCCGTGGCCGACATCTGGAACATCCTCGGAGCAGGCGTACGTATATGACGCTGAGCGATCCACGCGTCTCGATCGTCGTCCCGGCCTACAACGAGGACGAGGACATCGTCCCGGTGCTAGACCGGTTGTTCGAGGCGGTGCAGCTGTCCTGCGAGGTGCTGGTGGTCGTGGACACCGAGCAGGACACGACCATTCCGGTGGCCGAGGAGTACGCGCTCAAGGAACCTCGGCTCCGGTGCCTGGTCAACACCTACGGTCCCGGCCCGGCCAACGCGATCCGGTTCGGGATCGACGCCGCGGCCGCGCCGGTGGCCGTCGTCACGATGGCGGACGGGTGCGACGACCCGACCAGGTCGACGAGCTCGTGCGCCTCGTGGAGCGGGGGGTGGCGGTGGCCGCCGCGTCGCGGTACATGGCCGGCGGCCAGCAGGTCGGCGGTCCCGCGATCAAGGGCACGCTGTCAGCGCTGGCCGGCCGCTCGCTGCGGCTGCTGGCGCATGTCGGAACCAGGGACGCGACCAACTCGTTCAAGGCGTACTCGACGCGATTTCGTCCGCGAGGTCGGCGTCGACTCGCGAGACGGCTTCGAGATCGGGATCGAGCTGACCGCCAAGGCCAGGCGCATGCGCAGGCCGGTGGCCGAGATCCCGACCATCTGGCTGGACCGGCAGGCGGGCATCTCAAATTTCAAAGTTGCCCGCTGGATCCCCAGTTACCTTCGCTGGTACCGGTTCGCGTTCGGCCCCGCGGCTGTCCGCCGAGCAGATCCGCGATCGGTGCCGCCCGCAAAACATCAAGGAGATAGAAGTAGATGGAAAAGGTCCTGGTCAGTGGATCTGCCGGATTCATCGGCGGTTACCTGGTCGAGGAGCTGCTTCGGCGCGGGTACACCGTCGTCGGAGTGGACAACTTTTCCAAGTACGGGAAAGTCCGGAAGTCCTACGACGACCATCCGCGGTATGAGCTGGTGGAGGGCGACGCGCGGGACGTCGGCCTGATGACCCGGCTGCTGTCCGACTGCGACCAGTTCGTGGCGGGCGCCGCCATGATCGGCGGCATCTCCTACTTCCACACCTACGCCTATGACCTGCTGGCCACCAATGAGCGGATCATCGCGTCGTCCTGCGACGCGGCCATCGCGGCCCATCAGCAGGGACGGCTGCAGAAGGTCACCTACCTGTCCTCCTCGATGGTCTTCGAGAGCGCCACCGAGTGGCCGTCCCACGAGGGCCAGCAGCGCGAGATCCCGCCGCCCCTGTCCTCCTACGGCTTCCAGAAGCTCGCGGTGGAGTACTTCGCCAAGGCCGCGTGGGACCAGCACCGGCTGCCCTACACGATCATCCGGCCGTTCAACTGCGTCGGCATCGGCGAGGGCCGGGCCGTGGGCGACGAGGAGATCCTGTCCGGGAACGTCCAGCTGGCCATGAGCCACGTCGTCCCGGACCTGGTCCAGAAGGTGCTCAAGGGCCAGGACCCGCTGCACATCCTCGGGTCGGGCGAGCAGGTCAGGCACTACACCTACGGCGGGGACCTGGCCGAGGGCATCGTCGCCGTCGATGGAGCACGCGGACGCGCTCAACGACGACTTCAACCTGTCCACGGACGCAGAGCACGACCGTCCTCGAGCTCGCCGAGGTCATCTGGCGGAAGATCAAGGGCCCCGAGGTGCCGCTGCGGATCGTCAGCGACGAGCCGTTCGAGTTCGACGTGCGGCGCCGCGTGCCAGCGACGGAGAAGTCCAAGCGGGTCCTCGGCTTCGAGGCGACCACCATCGCTGGACCAGATGCTCGACGAGGTCATCCCCTGGATCCGCAGCGCCATCGAGGCCGGAACGATCTGACCACCCGACGCCGCCGCGGCCAGGACCGGGCTGGCCGTGGCGTCCAAACCTTTACACCGGCCGGTCGCATGGTCGCGGCGGTCACCGGGGAGGAGGCTAGCTGTGACCCGGTCGTCAGCGCGCGTGGTGTGGTGACCAGATCTGATTCGGACCGGCCAGACGTCCGGGCGATGCCCGACAAGCGATGCGATCCGGAGGCTGAGACGGCGGCCGAGCCCGCGGCGGCCGAGTGGCCGCCTGCGGCCGATCACCCGGCTGAGCCCGGCTACTCGGACGACGGATTCAGCCCCGACGCCGACTACGCCGACGCTGGTTTCACCGCTGCGGCTGATTACTCCGATGCGGGCTTCCTGGCTGCCGAGCCCCAGCTCGCCGGCCCGGCGCTGGCCGAGTCTCCGGCCGCGGAGGCCGAGATGACGGCTGCCGAGGCCCAGATCCCGCTCACCACCGAGGCATCGGCTACGGCCGCACCCACGACGTCGGCCGCTGCGACGCGGGCCACCGAGGCGCAGGCCCCGGCGACCGAGGCACCCGCGACTGAGGCGCCCGCTACCGAAGCACCGCCCAGCTCGGCCCAGCCGGGCCTGAGCGGCCAGCTCGCCCGGCTGCGGGCCCAGGTCGACCGGCTGCGCCAGCCGCGGGATCCGGACCGGCCCCGGGGCAGCGGCGCCCGGCTGCTGCGCTATGGCCGCCGGTCCATCGGGCCGGTCGCCTTCGTGGTGCTCGGCATCCTGCTGTACACCGCCTACCTGGCCCAGGCCCGGTCGATCCCGGCCACCTCGGAGGGCGGCGGCCAGGCCCTGCAGGCCTGGAACATGCTGCACGGCAACTTCCTGCTCAGCGGCTGGACCATGTCGGACGTGTCGTTCTACACGACCGAGCTGCCCGAGTACATGCTCGTGGAGTGGTCCACGGGCTGAACAGCGACACCGTGCACGTGGCCGCGGCGCTGTCCTACACGCTGATCGTCCTGCTGGGCGGGCTGCTGGCCAAGGGCCGGGCGACCGGGCGCGAGGGGCTGATCCGCTTCCTCATCGCCGCCGGCATCATGCTGGCCCCGCCGCTCAGCAACACCTCGCTGTTGTTGGGCAACCCGGATCACATCGGGACCGACGCCCCGCTGCTGCTCATCTTCCTGGTCCTGGACCGCGCGCCGCGGAAGTGGTGGACGCCGGTCCTGATCGCGATCATGCTGACCTGGGCCCAGATCGCGGACACCCTCGTGCTGTACGAGGCCGCCATCCCGATCGCGCTCGTCGGGCTGCTGCGCGCCAACCGGCGCCGCGGGCCGCTGGCCCAGAACTGGTTTGACCTGTCCCTGACCCTCGGCGCGGCGATCTCCGCGGTCGCGGCCAAGCACATCGAGACGCTGATCAGGGATTCCGGCGGGTTCATCGTCAAGAACCCGAATGTCCGGTTCACCACGGTCAAGGCGCTGCCCCAGGGCATCTTCACCGACTTCGCGCGCATGCTCGACGTGTTCGGGGCCAAGTTCTTCGGCATGCAGGTGGGCAGCGACGCCACCGACACGCTGCTCAAGCTGATCGGCGTGGTCCTGGTGATCTGGGCCGTGGCGGCGGCCCTGCGGAGGCTCTACCGCGCCGACGCCGACCTGATCGTGCAGGTGCTGAGCATCGGATTCGTCATCCTGCTGGCCGCCTACGTCCTCGGCACCAAGAATGACGAGAACGAGATCGTCGGCCTGCTGCCGCTGGGCGCGGTGCTCGCGGGCCGGGTCCTCACCGCGCCGATTATCCGTAACAAACTGGTGCCGGCCCTGGCCATCGTGCTGGTGATCTACGCCGGGATGCTGGGCAGCAATGCGCTCCGCCCGGCTCACCTGGGCCGGGCCGCTGAGTTCGGGGCCTGGCTGAACGCCCACCACCTGGTCTACGGCCTGGGCAACTTCTGGAACTCGACCAACACTACGGTGGCCTCCGGGGGCCGGGTCAGGGTCCGGCCGGTGCGCACCTTCGAGGACCGGATCGTGACTACGCTGTCGGAGTCGTCCGGCGAGTGGTACGACTCGCATCACCACTATGCGAACTTCGTCATCTCGTCCCGGTGGTGGACGTGCAGCGGCGTGTGCGTGGGCCTGCACTCGGTCCGGCAGAGCTTCGGCCCGCCGGCCGTCACCTACTCCTTCCGGGACTGGCGCATCCTGGTCTACAACAAGAACCTGCTGTCCCGGCTGCGCACCGACAACTGGTGCAACGAGGGCTGGCCGTGGAACACCCCGAAGACGCCCTCGCCCACGGCCTGCCGTAGCTAGCGGGTCAAAGCTGGCCGGCCGCCTTCAGGCGGAGGTAGGCGTCGGCCAGCGCGGGCGGCAGCCGGTCCGGCGGGGCATCCACGATGTCCACGCCGCGGCGCCGGAGCTCAGCGGAGATGCGGGCCCGCTCGGCCAGAGCCCGTTCGGCGGCCCCCGCCTCGTAGACCGCCTCGGCGTCGCCGCGCGCCGCGGCCATCTCGCTCACCCGCGGGTCGGCGACCGCGCCGATCAGCACCCGGTACCGGGAGGTGAGCAGCGCGATCCTGGGCAGCAGCCCCTCGGCCACCGCGGCCGGATTCAGGTCGGTCAGCAGCACCACGAGGCAGCGCTGGCGGGCCACGCCCAGGACGGCGCTGGCCATCACGCCGTAATCCGGCTCGGTGAGCTCGGCGTCCAGCACCGCCATGGCGTCGGTCAGCGCGGCCAGCAGCTCGCCCCGCCCGGCACCGATGACCCGGGCCCGGACCTGCCGGTCCACCGCCAGCAGGTCGACCCGGTCGCCGGCCCGGCTGGCCAGCGCGGCCAGCAGCAGCGCGGCGTCCATGGAGGCGTCCAGCCGCGGCACGCCGGCGACCCGGCCCGCCGACGTCCGCCCGGTGTCCAGCACGACGATGATCCGCCGGTCCCGCTCGGGCCGCCAGGTCCGCACCATCACGTCGGTCAGCCGGGCCGTGGAGCGCCAGTCGATGGACCGCACGTCGTCGCCGAGCACGTACTCGCGCAGGGAGTCGAACTCGGTGCCCTGGCCGCGGACCATGCTGCGATGCTGGCCGTCGAGCTGGCGAAGCTGGGCCAGCTTCTCCGGCAGGTGCCGCCGGCTCAGGAACGGCGGGAGCACCCGGACCGACCACGGGGCGGGCAGGCTGGCCTGCCGCGCGGCCAGCCCCAGCGGCCCGAAGGAGCGCACTGTGACCAGGCCCGCGGGCCGGTCCCCGCGACGCTCGGGCCGCAGCGTGGTCGTCGCGCTGACCTGGCCGCCGGGCGGGATCAGCACCCGTACCCGGCCCGGCTCGGCCCGGGCACTGGGCGGCCAGGCGTCCCGCACGACGGCCCGCAGCAGCCGACCGCCGGGATTGGCGATGCTCAGCGTCACGGTGCCCGTCTGGCCGAGCAGGATCCTGGTGTCGCCGGACCGGCTGACCTGGAGCTGCCGGACGCCCGCCGCGAGCACGCAGTCCGCGATGATGGCCGCCGCGATCAGCGCGTCCACGATGACGAGGGCCGGGATGTCCCGGAATGCCAGCGTGACCAGCGTGCCGATCAGCGCGGCGATCGCCGCCCGCCCCGTCAGAGCCATCTGGTCACGGTCACCGCGGCACCGGCACGGAGGCGAGCACGCCCTCCAGCACGCCGTCGGCGGTGACCCCCTCCAGCTCGGCCTCGGGCCGGAGCTGCACCCGGTGCCGGAAGGTCGGCCGGGCCAGCGTCTTGACGTCGTCCGGCGTCACGTAGTCGCGGCCGGACAGCCAGGCCCAGGCCCGGCTGGTGCCCAGCAGGGCCGTCGCGCCGCGCGGGGACACGCCCAGCCGCAGCGAGGCGGACTGCCGGGTGGCCCGGCAGACGTCGACGATGTAACCGGTGATCTCGGGTGAGACGCGGACCTGGGCCACGGACCGGCGGGCGACGGCGAGGTCGGCCGCGCTGGCCACCTGGCGCAGCCCGGCCGCTCCCAGGTCACGCGGGTCGAAGCCGGTCGCGTGCCGGGTCACGATGGTGATCTCATCGGCCCGCTCGGGCAGGGCGACGGTGAGCTTGAGCAGGAACCGGTCCAGCTGCGCCTCGGGCAGCGGGTAGGTCCCCTCGTACTCCACCGGGTTCTGGGTCGCGGCGACCAGGAACGGCACGGGCAGCGGCCGGGGCTCGCCGTCCACCGACACCTGCCGCTCCTCCATGGCCTCCAGCAGGGCGGCCTGGGTCTTGGGCGGCGTCCGGTTGATCTCGTCGGCGAGCAGCAGGTTGGTGAACACCGGCCCCTCGCGGAACTCGAACCGCGCCGTCCGCGCGTCGTAGATCAGCGAGCCGGTGACGTCTCCCGGCATCAGGTCCGGGGTGAACTGCACGCGCTTGCTGTCCAGCGACAGCGCCGCGGCCAGCGACCGCACCAGCAGGGTCTTGGCCACGCCGGGGACGCCCTCGAGCAGCACGTGACCCTGGCACAGCAGCGCGATGACCAGGCCGCTCACCACCTGGTCCTGCCCGACCACGGCCTTGGCCACCTCGGCCCGCAGCTCACCGAGCGGCGCCCGAGGGTCACCCTCGTCGCGCTGGTCGGTGACGCCGCCGGCCACGGTGCCACCTGGATAGTCGACGTTCACTGCCTGCGTACCTCTCCTTCGAGGGCGTCCAGATCACTGGCCAATGTCACCAGCTCGGCATCGCTGCCCGGCGGTGGACCATACAGCAGCGCGTCGATCCCCGCCGGATCCCGGGTCGACCTGGCGGCCAGCGCCGCGGTCACGGCCGGGGGCTCGGCGTTCGGCGGCAGCCCGATCGCCGGGGCCAGCCGGGTCACCGCGGCCTGCCGCAGCGTGGCCGCCACCCGGTCGCGGGCCCGGCGGGACCGGTAAAGGCGGGCGTGCCCCTCGACCGTCTCCGAGGCCCGCACCACCACCGGAAGCCGCTCGGTGACCAGCGGGCCCAGCCGCCGGGCCCGCCACAAGGCGGCCAGCAGCAGGGCCACGCCCAGCTCGATGGCCACCAGCCACGCGGCCAGCGGGACCTGGTCGATGAACGGCCGCGAGCCGCTGGTGGCCCCGCTGGCGGGCACTACGAGCTGGGGCACCAGCCAGACCACCGGGCCCCGCGCGCTGAGCAGGTTGATGGCCAGCGCCGCGTTGCCGTCGCGGCCGAGGTAGGCGTTGCTCAGCGGGGCGCCGCTGCTCAGCAGGGTGACCAGGCGGCCGCCCGACCGGATCTGCACCAGCGTGGGCAGCCCGCCGACCGGGTAGCACTGGGTCACGTTCGCGGCCGGGGTCACATGCAGGCCGGGCCCGCCCAGGTCGGCCGGGCCGGCCAGGATGGCCGCCCGCAGCGGGCAGTTCGGCGGCTGCACTCCGAGGGGCTCCCCGCCCGACAGCGACACCTGCGGCGCCAGCGCCCGCAGGGTGTCCTGGTCCGGCTCGGCCACCACGACGTCGGCCCCGGTCCGGCCCAGCTCGCGCAGCTGGCGGGCGGTCAGCAGGTACGGGCTGGTGACCACCAGCGTGCTGTCCGCCGTGGCCGCCCCGACGGCGGCCGGGACCGTGGTCACGGTGTCCACGGCGTGACCGCGGGCGGCCAGGAGGTCGGCCAGCGCATGGCTGCCGGTGGCGGTCGTGTCGTCCGGGCTCAGGTAGCCGAGCACCGACGGGGACGGCTGGAGCAGGGCGATGGTCGCCCCGGCCAGCAGCACGATGAGCGAGATCACGATCGGCGTCCGCCACTCGCGCCAGCGCCCGGCGGCGTGCGCCGTCCGGCCGGGCCGTGGCCACCCGGCCGGGCGGCGTGGCCGGAGTCGCCGGCGTGGTCGGCGTCGCGGGCGGCGTGGGGGTGGTCGGCGTGGTCGTGCTCATGCCATCAGCCCCGCCCCGCCGGCCGGCCGTGGCATCGGCTCCGCCCGTCGGCCCGGCCGCCGCGACGGCGGGCGTCCGGGCCGACCGGATGCTCTCGTCCAGGTGCCGGACCTGCTGATAGCCCGGCGAGCGTCCCCGGGCGGTCGCCGTACCGGACGTCGTCGAACAGCCGGGCCGCCTCGCGCAGCCCGGCGGCGTGGTCCGGCAGCGAGACCGCCGCCTCGGCGGCCAGCTCGCTGGCCGTCCGGCCCGGTCGCGGCAGCAGCACGCCGCGAGTCTCCAGCTCCACCGCGATGGCCCGGGTGCGCTCGATGATGGCCCCGGCGTAGTCGCCGGCGTCGGCCCGCCGCTCGGCCGCCCGGCGGTAATCGCCGGCCGTCAGCTGCGGGCCGGCCAGCAAGGCCCTGGGCCCTGCCCGCCGGCGCTGCACCCATTGGGCCGATCCAGTACAGCACGCCCGCGATGACCAGGACGACCACGACGATCGTCGTGATCAGCGCCCACCAGCCGGCTCTCTGCGGGCCGATCTGCAGCGAGTTCAGCCAGCCGAAGATGTCCCGGTTCAGCCGGCTCCAGAACGACGGCCGGTAGATGGCCTTGGCCAGCTCCCGGCGGGCCAGGCGCTGCGCGGGTATCCGGTGGATGCCCGGCGGCACCGGCGGGCCCGAGCCCCGCCCGTGCCCGGCCCCGGCCGCCAGCAGGGCGGCCGGGACACCAGAAAACGCTCCTGGCATGGATCAGGCGCTCGGAAGACTCGAGCCGGGGCCGGGTGGCGCCGCCGGCCGCCCGTCTCGCGACATCACCACGACGACGGCGGCGCGGCCGGGGCTTCCTGACCCGGCGCGGGCGCGCGCCACAGGGCCGCGAACTCGTCGCCGGTCATCGCCTGGTTCTGGGCCGCATCCCGCAGGACCAGGTCGAGTCCTTCCTTGCGCATGCGCATGTCCAGGTAGAGCAGCACGGTCACCCCGGCCAGGACCGGCCGGGTGATCGCGCCCACGATGATCCCGCCGATGCCGGCCAGGATGATCCCCGCCGCCGACTCCGAGCCCAGCAGGCCCCGCCCGACGTAGAACGGGATCTGCAGCACCAGCCCGGCAACGAACACGATGATCACGGTGAGCAGGAGGATCCCGAACAGCCGCCAGAAGCTGCTCGTCACCAGCCGCCATGACCGGCGCAAGGCGTTGACCGGCCCGAGCCGCTCGAGCACCACGGCCGGCGCGGCCAGGCTGAACCGGATCCAGGCCGTCACCTCGGCCGCGATCAGGGCCAGGATCCCGAGGATGCCCCAGATCACGGCCAGCGCGGTGATGTGGGTCAGGATCAGCAGCACCAGGATCAGCACGTAGGGAATCCACAGCGCCGACGAATATCAGCCAGATCAGCACCGTGACGCCGAGCACGGCGGCCAGCCGGGGCCGGGCCAGGCTCCAGGCCTGGCCCATGGTGAGCTGCTGGCCGAGGACGCCGCGCCCGATCACCACGGTGAGCAGCCCGGTCAGGATGATGTCGGCTAGCAGGCTGAGCACCAGCGTCAGTC
Source organism: uncultured Actinomycetota bacterium (assembly GCA_963730265.1). Lineage (GTDB taxonomy): Bacteria > Actinomycetota > Actinomycetes > Streptosporangiales > Streptosporangiaceae > DASUBV01. The sequence goes on along the minus strand of CAVSRG010000006.1, from coordinate 426,100 downwards.
CGAACAGCGGGGCGATCGTGGCCAGGTCATGCCCGACCTGGCTGGAGGTGACGGTGCCCGGCGTGGTCGTGACCGCGTGGGTGGCGGCCAGCGAGAACGCGGTGGACACCACGCCGGAGATGGCCAGCACGATGGCGGCCAGGCCCACGGTGGCGGCCGGGTTGCGCCGGATGACGGTGAACGAGCCGTTCAGGATGTCGCCGAGGCCGAGCGGGCGCAGCGGGATGCCGCCGGGCTGCGGGGCGCCGGCCGTGTTCCAGCTGCCGGCCCCGTAACCGGGGTAGCGCGGCGGGCCGCCCGGCGGCCCCCCGTAGGGCGGCTGACCATACGGGCCTGGGCCATAGGGCGGCGGGCCGTAGGGCGGCTGGCCGTACGGCGGGGCCTGGCCGTAGGGAGCCTGACCGTAAGGAGGCTGACCGTAGGGCGGCTGGCCTGGGCCGGGCGGCTGACCGTACGACGGCGGCGGGCCGTAACCCGGCTGCTGTCCGTAGCCGGGTCGCTGGTCCTGGCCGGGCGGCTCGACCCGGGCCAGGACCGTACGCGGGTCCAGCGGGGGGCCCGTAGCCCCATGGCTGGCCCGGTCCCGGCTGGCCGTACGGCTGCTCGCCGGCGGTCGGCGGGCCTGAGGCCGTCGGCGGCCCGGAAGCGGGCGGCGGCTGAGCCTGTCCGGGCGCCTGAGGCCAGCTCGGTACCTGGCCCGGGCCGCTGGGCGGGCCGTAGAACGTGGGCTGTTCCCCGGCGGTCGGCTGACCTGAAGTCGGCGGCTGACCTGAAGCTGGCGGCTGCCCCCAGGCCGGCGGCTGCCCGGACGGCGAGGCCTGGCCGTACCCGGGCTCACTCCCGCCAGCGCCATACCCCGGCTCGCCGGATCCTGGCTCGCCCGGATCCGGCTCGTAGCCTGGTTCCGCCGAATCCGAACCCGACTGGCCGTAGCCCGGGGGCCGATCGGCCGAGCCATTATCTGGCTGGCCCGGCTCGCCCTCCGGGGACGTGTTGTCGGTCATCTGAAGCTCCCAAGGCGACTCCCGTGGCCGCCGTCCGTTTCGCCGGCCCGGCGGCGCCGCCGATCGCGCTACATACTTCCATGTCGGCGAGGGCCGGGGCTGGCCAAGCCAGGCACGAATTTGTGCATTCCGCTATCTTCACCCCGAATCTCCCCGGCCGGCCGCCGGTGATGCCGCCTGCGGCGGACCAGGCTCGCCTATCGGCGCCGGGAGCCGCACACTCGTGATGTGAGCATTCCCGCGCTGCGCTGGGTGGATCCCCCCGCCGGACCCGCGATCGAGCTGCTGGACCAGACCCGGCTCCCGGCCGTCGAGGAGATCGTGACCTGCGCCGACGTGCCGACGCTGGTCGACGCCATGCAGCGACTGGTGGTGCGCGGGGCGCCGCTGCTGGGCGTGGCGGGCGCCTACGGCGTGGCCCTGGCCGCGCTGCGCGGCGATGACGTGGCGCGGGCCGCGCAGGCGCTGGCCAGCGCCCGGCCGACGGCGATCAACCTGAGCCGGGGCGTGGCCGAGGCGTTCGCGGCGTACGAGCAGGCCAGTCAGGGCGGCGCCGGTCCGGCCAGCGACCGCCCGGCCGACATGGCCGGCGCGGCTGACATGGCCGATGCGGCCCGCGCCGTCGGCCAGGACGGCCATCCGGGCCTGGCCGCGCTGGCCAGGGCCCGGGGCATCGCGGCGCAGGATGCCGAGGCCAGCGCGGCCATCGCCGCGCACGGGCTCGCGCTCGTGCCGCACGGGGCCCGGATCCTGACCCACTGCAACACCGGCGGGCTCGTCTCGGCCGGAGAGGGCACCGCGTTTGCCATCATCCTGGCCGCGTACCGGGCCGGCCGGCTGGGCCGGCTGTGGATAGACGAGACCAGGCCGCTGCTGCAAGGCGCGCGGCTGACCGCCTACGAGGCCCGCCGGGCCGGGCTCCCGCACTCGGTGCTGGTGGACGGGGCGGCGGCGGCCCTGATGGCCTCCGGCCAGGTGGACCTGGTGCTGACCGGCGCCGACCGGATCGCCGCCGACGGCAGCGTGGCCAACAAGGTGGGTACCTATGGCCTGGCCGTGCTGGCCCGCTACCACGAGGTGCCGTTCGTGGTGGCGGCCCCGATGTCGACGGTGGACCTCGCGACACCCGACGGCTCGGGGATCCCGGTCGAGCACCGGCCGGCCGCTGAAGTGGTAACTGTGGCGGGGCAGGCCATAGCGCCGGAAGCGACATCCGCCTACAATCCTGCGTTCGACGTGACACCACCGTCCCTGGTGACCGCCATCGTGACAGAACGCGGGGTCATTCAGCCGGTCACAGCGGGTAATGTGCGAGTCCAGAGTGCCAAACAGGGTGCGGGAACTGCCGTCGTCGCTAGCGCCCCACCGCCGCCGACATGGAACGATGAGGGATATGAAAGGTCGCGTGCTGGTCGTCGATGATGACGCTGCCCTCGCCGAGATGCTGGGGATTGTCCTGCGCGGCGAGGGGTTTGAGCCCACCTTCGTCGCGGATGGCGATAAGGCGATGGAAGTGTTCCGGGAGTCCAGACCTGACCTGGTACTGCTGGACCTGATGCTGCCGGGAATGGACGGGATCGACGTCTGCCGGCAGATTCGCGCCGAGTCGGGCGTGCCGATCGTCATGCTCACCGCCAAGAGTGACACCGTGGACGTGGTGCTGGGCCTGGAGTCCGGCGCCGACGACTACATCGTCAAGCCGTTCCAGTCCAAGGTCCTGATCGCCCGGGTGCGGGCCCGGCTGCGCCGTACCGATGACCCGGCGCCGGAGATGCTGTCGATCGGCGACGTGACCATCGACGTGGCCGGTCACGCGGTGAAGCGGGCGGGCGAGCCGCTGAGCCTCACCCCGCTCGAGTTCGACCTGCTGGTGGCGCTGGCCCGCAAGCCGCGTCAGGTATTCACCAGGGAGGTCCTGCTCGAGCAGGTCTGGGGCTACCGGCACGCGGCGGACACCCGGCTGGTCAACGTGCACGTCCAGCGGCTGCGAGCCAAGATCGAGAAGGACCCGGAGCGCCCCGAGATCGTCGTGACGGTCCGGGGCGTGGGCTACAAGGCCGGTTCAGGCTGAGCAGGAGCGAGCCTGCGGAGTGTCCCGGGGCGCTCCGCGGGCGAGCGGGAGAAGGATGAGAGCAGCGGTCGGGGAGCGGGCAACCGCGTGGCGTGCTGACGCGGCGGCCCGGTTCGCGCTCGCCCAGGCCCGGCGGCTGGCCCGGCTGGGCCACCGGCTGCGGCGCAGCACGCTGGCCGGTCTGATCGCGCTGGGCGACCAGTGGCGGCGGTCCCTCCAGCTGCGCGTGATCACGGCCACCTTGGTGGTGTCCGGGCTGGTGGTGGTGGTGCTGGGCGTCGTGCTCATGCAGGAGATCGCCCAGAACGTCATCGAGAGCAAGGAAAGGGCGGCCGACAACATCGCCTCGGTCGGCCTGTCGGTGGCCCAGTACACCCCGGGGGTGAGCGTCACGCCCACGTCCGGCGCGTCGCAGCTGATGGGGAGCATCGTCACCAAGCTCCAGGCCACCGGCAACCGGTCGGGCAGCGACTACGCGGTCATGGTCACCGTGCCCGCGCAGTACCAGGGCGACCCGGTCTACAGCGGCGGCCAGAACTCAGGCTTCCCGTCCGGCGTGCCCCGCCCGCCGGCCAGCCTGATCCGGCAGGTGGTGCGCAACCCGGGCAAGCTGTGGGTGGTGCCGACCACCATGAGCATCGTGGGCAGCCCGCGCGTGCCGGGCCTGGCCTACGGCGGCTCGTTCGGCAGCGTGTACCAGCTCTACTACTTCTTCCCGCTGACCGCCGAGCAGTCCAGCCTGGCCCAGGCCCAGCACACCCTGCTGCTGGTCGGCGTGGCCGCGGTATTCCTGCTGGCGGCGATCGCCTGGCTGGTGACCAGGTGGGTGGTCATCCCGGTCCGGCTGGCCGCGCACGGCGCGCTGCGCCTGTCCACCGGCAACCTGGACGAGCGCATGCAGGTCCGCGGCTCCGACGACCTGGCCGCGCTGGCCACCTCGTTCAACCAGATGGCCGCCAGCCTGCAGGACAAGATGGCCGAGCTGGAGGACCTGTCCCGGGTCCAGCGCCAGTTCGTCTCGGACGTCTCCCACGAGCTGCGCACTCCGCTGACCACGATCAGGATCGCCGCCGACGTGCTGTTCGCGTCCAGGAGCGGGCTGGAGGCCGCGCCGGCCCGGTCGGCCGAGCTGCTCCAGAGCCAGCTGGAGCGGTTCGAGTCGCTGCTCACCGACCTGCTGGAGATCAGCCGCTACGACGCCAACGCCGCGACCCTGGAGGCCGAGCCGGTCGATGTGTGCGACATCGCGCGGCAGTCGGCCGACGTGGCCCAGCAGCTGGCCGAGCGCCGCGGCACCAGGATCGAGTTCCGGCTGCCCGCCGATCCGTGCATCGCCGAGGTGGACCGCCGCCGGGTCGAGCGGATCCTGCGCAACCTGCTGGTCAACGCGGTCGAGCACGGCGAGAACCGGGAGGCCGTGGTGACCGTGGCCGCCGACTCGGTTGCGGTCGCGGTGACGGTGCGCGACTTCGGCGTCGGGCTGAGGCCGGGCGAGGAGCAGCTGGTCTTCGACCGGTTCTGGCGCGCCGACCCGGCCCGGGCCAGGACCACCGGCGGGACCGGACTGGGCCTGGCCATCGCCCAGGAAGACGCGTGGCTGCACGGCGGCTGGCTGGAGGCCTGGGGCGAGCCCGGCCGGGGCTCGGTGTTCCGGCTCACGCTGCCCCGGGTGGCCGGCGAGGGGCTGGCCGGGTCGCCGCTGCCGCTCGGGCCCGGCCCCGGTGACGTCGACGCGGAGGTGGTCGGCCTGACCACGACGGTCGTCTCCCTGGACGGCCCCGTGCCGGCCCGAGGCGAGCTGGCCGGGCCGGGGACCGACACCGAGGTGCCCGCTCGTGGCTAGGCGCCTGCCCTTCGCGGCGGTGGCCCTCGCAGCCGCCGCCGCCCTGCTGGCCAGCGGCTGCGCCAACATTCCCACCGTGGGCCAGCCCACCCAGGTCAGGGGCATCAGCACCGAGCAGGGCCAGCCCAGCGTGCAGCCCGTCCCGCCGGTGCCCCAGGCCAGCATGAACGAGCTGGACATCGTGCAGGGTTTCATTGCCGCCAGCGCCAGCTTCGCCAACCACCACGCGGCTGCCCGCGCGTTCCTTGAGCCCAAGCTCCAGCGCACCTGGAAGCCGGGCTGGGCCGCCGCCATCGTGGTCCACCTGACCCCGAAGGTGTCGAAAGAGCCGAACGGGCCCGTGAACGTGAACGGCGAGTCCGCCCTGCTGGCCACGGTTAAGGTGACCGCGCACCAGGTGGCCACGATCAGCGACGTCGGGCGGTACCTCAACTCCCCGGCCTCGACGACGTACACGTTCCAGGTGGCCCGGGTGGGCAATCAGTGGCGGATCACCGGGCTGCCGTCGCCGTCGTCCTTGCTGCTGCTGACCCAGTCCGACTTCCAGGAGGTCTACCAGCCCCGCAACCTGTACGTCTGGACCCCGTCCACCCAGGCCACCCAGTCCCTGGTGCCCGAGCCGGTCTTCGCCCCGCAGGAGGGCACCAGCGCCACCGCCTCGTCGGTGGCCCAGAACCTGATCAAGGCGCTGCTGGCCAACCAGGCTCACACGAGCTGGCTGGGGTCGGACACCGAATCCCGGTTCCCGCCCGGCACCAAGCTGCTCGGGCGCGTCGACGTCGACGGCCAGACGGCCACGGTGAACCTGGGCGGCGCCGCGGCCAGGGCCAGCCCGGAGCAGTTCGAGCAGATGGCGGCGCAGCTGGTGGTCACGCTGACCAGCAAGTCCTACACCCAGCCGCCGGTGGCCAGGTGGATCACGCTGGAGGTGAAGGGCCGGCTCCGGCCCATCGGCGGCCGGTCTTTCGTCGGCCTGTCCCATTACGCCCACCTGGTGCCGGGCTTCACCGCCGGCCTGCCGCTGTACTTCATCAACAGCGCCGGCCTGGTCAGCGAGCTCCGGCCCGGCACCGCCGCACAGCCCATCCAGAAGCCGCTGACCAGCGGGCAGCAGCCGTTCAGCCTGATCGCGGTGTCTGACGGCAGCCGGCCCCAGTTCGCGGGCACGATGACCACCTCCCACGGCTGCGTCATCTACTACGGCCCGCTGACCAGGCTCGGCTCGCTGGCCCATCAGGCCATCCCCATTGCGCACAGCGGCCCGTGCACCTCGGTCGACTGGGACAGCCGCGGCAACATCTGGGCCGTGGCCGGCCACGCCGTCTGGGTGCTGCCGCCCGGCGCCCGGCAGCCGACCGAGGTGGCGCTGCCCTTGCTGCCGTCGGGCAAGCCGCCCCGCGAGGTCGTCGCGCTCAGCGTGGCCCCGGACGGGATCCGGGCGGCCTTTCTGATCCGGAACAAGGACGGCTCGCAGCAGGTGGGGCTGACGGCCATCGGCGGCAGCGGCGCGAACATCATGTTCAGCTCGGCCATCACCATCGGCACGGGCCTGGCCGACCCGGTCGCGCTGAGCTGGTACGACGCCGACCACGTGATGGCCTTGTCGCGGTCCCAGCTCTACGAGGTGCCGGTCAACGGCAGCACCCCGATCGCGGCGGGCCCCGCGCCCAACGCCCGGCTGGTGGCCGCGGCCGGCCCCGGCCAGGTGGCGACGGCGGGCGCCGGGGTGATCCTCACGTCTTCGGGCCCGAATCAGAGCCAGCAGCCCGCCGCGAAGGGGACCAGCCCGACGTATCCGGGCTGACCCTGGGGTTCATTTGTTACGGATGCGAAGTAACCGGAATGCCGGGCGGGACCGCGTTTATGAGGTCAGCCTGGTCAGCGCGCTCGCGGGTTCTTAGGACTCGATGCGGCTGCGGTCCTGACATCTTCAGCTCACAGGGCTAGCGTCATGTCATGGCACCCGCCCGGGTCCGTGGTTGCGCCGGGCTGGCCGTCCGCTTTGGACGCCCGGCCGGGCAAGCCGATGCCAGCCGCAGGCAAAACGGCCCACGTAAGGCGACTTATCGTCGACCGATCACGGTGCGGCTTAGAGGTAAGTCCTGCCCCGCCGGGCGATCCGACATCGCCCGGGCCGGGAGAAGGGCAGTAGTGGCACAAGCGCGCCGCGACCCCCTCAGCAGGCGGATGTGGGGTAGAAGACCAGGTCGGCCGGGCGGGTGCCGCTGGTTCGACCGACCGGAAGGGGCTCGGTGTACATGGACATCGTCTTCAAAGGCCGGCACACCGACGTGCTGGAGAAGTTCCGGAAGCACGCAACGGGCAAGCTTGCCAAGGTGGAGAAGCTGGACCACAAGGCGATCAGGGTCGACGTCGAGGTCACGGCCGAGCACAACCCCCGTCAGTCAGGGCGCAAGGAGCGCGTCGAGCTGACCATCACCACCCGCGGGCCTGCCATCCGGGCCGAGGCCGCGGCCGAGGATCGCTTCGCGGCGCTGGACATGGCGCTGGCGAAGCTGGAGGCCCGGCTGCGGCGCGCCTGTGAACGGCGCAATGCCCGGCATTCGGCGGCTCCGCCCGCCCGGCTGACGACGGCCGAGCAGGCCGGAGGCGAGCCTGCCCGCGCCCGCGCCGGTCCCCGTCGGGTCCGTGCCCATGAGCAGGACGGCACCAGACAACCCCTCCAGCATTAACAAGGCCGTCGCCGGCGAGTCCGCTCGGTCGGCTGACAGCATCCCGGCGGCGAACGGCGTGGCGCCGGACACCGAGGTCATGCTGGACAACCGGGTCCCGATCGCGATGGACGGCGAGGGCCCGCTGGTCATCCGCGAGAAGTTCCACGTGGCCTGCCCGATGACCATCGACCAGGCCCTGTTCGAGATGGAGCTGGTCGGCCATGACTTCTTCCTGTTCACCGACACCACCGACGGGCTGCCCAGCGTCGTCTACCGGCGGCGCGGCTACCAGTACGGGGTGATCCGGCTGGTCGAGGAGGTGGCTCCCGCGCCGGGGGACGCAAGGCGGGCGGAGCGCGCGGCGCCGGCCGCGGACGCCGCGATGGCCCGGCCCGGGCCAGGGCTGGCGATCGGGCAGTCACCGCGAGCCGCTAATCTCGCTAGCGGATAGCTCAGCCGCCGACCCGCCCCGCGGGGCGGGGCTTGCACGGCAAGCCCCGGTCGGCGAGAGTTTGAGCAACTGCCACCACCTTGGCAGTCACTGGTGCCGCGCGGATACCCAGCCGCGGCCCGTCAGGAGGAATGCGCATGGGCCGCAGCGCCGGGGCCAGCGAAGCGGCGGGCCAACCTGCTGGGGCGCGACCTGAGCCGATCCGCACGATGATCGTGGACGATCACGCGCTGTTCCGGCGCGGGCTGGAGATGGTGCTGGACTCCGAGCCGGACATCGAGCTTGTCGGGCAGGCCAGCGACGGCGCCGAGGCCGTCGAGAAGGCCGGCGAGTCGCTGCCCGACGTGGTGCTGATGGACATCCGGATGCCGCGCAGCAGCGGGATCGAGGCGTGCCGGGCACTCAAGGACGTGGTCCCGAGCGCCAAGATCGTCATGCTGACGATCAGCGACGAGGAAGAGGACCTGTTCGAGGCGATCCGGGCCGGCGCCAGCGGTTACCTGCTCAAGGACATCCCGCTGGACGAGGTGGCCGACACGGTCCGCGCCGTCGACGGCGGCCAGTCGCTGATCAACCCGTCGATGGCGGGCAAGCTGCTGACCGAGTTCGCGGCCCTGGCCCGGCGGGAGGAGAGCGAGCCGCCGCAGCAGGTTCCGGCGCCGAAGCTGACCGACCGCGAGATGCAGGTGCTCAAGCTCATCGCCCGGGGGATGAACAACCGCGACATCGCCAAGGAGCTGTTCATCTCCGAGAACACGGTCAAGAACCACGTGCGCAACATCCTGGAGAAGCTCCAGATCCACTCCCGGATGGAGGCCGTGATGGTGGCGGTCCGCGACAAGCTCATCGAGCTCGGCTAGCCGGGGCTGACGGCGGCCAGGGCGGACTCCAGGCGGGAGCGCAGGGCGGGCGGGCTGACCTGCTCCAGGGCCACGCTGTCGCAGCCGACCCAGGCCGCCGCCTCGGTCAGGGCCCTGGCCATCGGCTCGGCGGCGGGGGCCTTGTCCAGCGTGAGCTTGCGGGCGATGAGCGTGCTGCCCTGGCGGGCCGGGTCGACCCGGCCCAGCAGCCGGCCGCGGCGAGCAGCGGCATGGCGAAGTAGCCGTGCACCCGCTTGGGGGCGGGCACGTAGGCCTCCAGGCTGTGCTCGAAGCCGAACATCCGCAGCGTGCGCTTGCGGTCCCAGACCATCGAGTCGAACGGCGACAGCAACGTGGTGCGGTGCCTGCCGGTCACCGGGCGGGCCAGGGCCTCGGGGTCGGCCCAGGCGGCCAGCGGGGTGCCGCCGGGCCGGCTGGCCGCGATGTGCACGGGGACCAGCCCGGCCGCGGCCGCCGCCTCGTGCGGCGCCAGCACCTGACCGTCCTTCTGCTGGCCCGTGCCGCCCCAGCGCACCCGCTGGTAGTCGACCAGGTCGGCCTGGGTGGCCACGCCCAGAGCCCGGCCCGTGGTGGCCGCCAGCCGGATCACGCAGTCCTTGTCGGAGGGGTCGGCGGCCAGCAGTTCGGGCGGCAGCACGCGCTCGGGCAGGTCATACACCCGCCGCCAGCCGGTCCGCCGGACGCAGGCCACCTCGCCGGTGTCCAGCAGCCACTCCACGGCGATCTTGGTGTCGGACCAGTCCCACCAGGGGCCGCCCTTCTTGGCCCCGCCCAGCTCGGTGGCCGTCAGCGGGCCCTCGGCCCGGATCCGGGCCAGCACCGCGGCGCAGACGTCGGGGTGACTCTGGTGCCAGCGCTGGCCCCTGGCCAGCAGGGCGCGGCGCCGGAACCCGTAGTAGGGCCACTCCTCGATGGGCAGCACGCAGGCGGCATGCGACCAGTACTCGAACGCGCCGGGCTGGCGCGGGTTCCAGTAGGCCCGCTCGACCCGCTCCCGGCCGACCGGGCCGAGGCGGGCGTAGGCGACCAGCTCATGCGAGCGGGCCAGCACGCTGATGGTGTCCAGTTGCACGCCGCCGAGGCGGCGCAGCATGGCCGTCACCCCGCCGCGGCGGCTGTCGGCGCCCATCAGGCCCTGGGCGCGCAGCGTCAGCAGCCGGGCCTCATCGGACGTCAGGGTGAGCTGGGGCGCGGGAAGATCAGATCGGGCCACGAGCGGGAAGCGTAACCGACCCCGCCGACAGTATTGAGGTACGAGCTAGCGATGTACGAGCTGATGTGGCCGGGAACGGGCGGTTTAGTACCAGTCCTCGAAGATGTTCGTGAAGGCCGCCAGCAGGCCGCCGATGGCCGCGATGCCCGCGCCGACCCAGAACGTGGGCCAGGCCGCGAAGACGATCGACAGGCCGCCGGCGACGAAGCCGGCGATGATGAGCGTGACGGCCACCCAGGAGACCGGCCGGCCGTGGAATGCCTCGTGCTCGCCGGTCGGGCCCGGCTGGGCCAGCGTTCCGGCGGGGGAGCCGCCCAGGACGTCCGGGCCGCCGTACGCGGTCTGGCCCCGGCGGCCGCGCCGCCGGCACCGACCGATTCTGGCGGGGCGCCACCCATCGTGCCTGGCTCCACCTGGTTCGGCATGCGCCCTGCTCCTCTCATGCCTGTTCGCGATGTACCTATCATTGTGGCCAGGCCAGCGTACAGGGGCTTAATCGGCCCCTCTCGTGGCTCCCGCGTGACCCTGCCGTAACTCTCTCGTGCGGCCGCATAACCCTCGTCGGCTCGGCTCAGCCCGCTCTCTCGCCTACCATGGGACCAGGACTGTGTGCCGGTCCGCCGCAGCGCATCCAGCCTGCTCTGGCAGGGTCCACGGGCAGAGGGCCGGGCCAGTGTGTTAGGCGCTTGCGGTGCCCGGCCAGAGAAGCCAGACGATCCGCGAGGAGCGCGACGACAAGTGCCAGCCATCATTGACAGCGTCCTGCGCGCTGGCGAGGGCAAGACCCTGCGCAAGCTCAAGCGGATTGCCGACCAGGTCAATTCGATCGAGCCGGACATCTACGCGCTGAGCGACGCCGAGTTGCGGGCGATGACCGACGAGCTGAAGCAGCGGCACGCCGACGGCGAGTCGCTGGACGAACTGTTGCCCGAGGCCTTCGCCGTGGTCCGGGAGGGCGCCCAGCGGACCATCGGCCAGCGCCACTTCGACGTCCAGCTCATGGGCGGTGCCGCGCTGCACCTGGGCAACATCGCCGAGATGAAGACCGGTGAGGGCAAGACCCTGACCGGCGTGCTGCCCGCCTACCTGAACGCGCTGACCGGCAAGGGCGTGCACATCGTCACGGTCAACGACTACCTGGCCCGGCGCGACTCCGAGTGGATGGGCCGGATTCACCGGTTCCTGGGCCTGGAGGTCGGCGTCATCCTCGCCGACATGGAGCCCGACGTACGTCGCCAGCAGTACGCCGCCGACATCACCTACGGCACCAACAACGAGTTCGGGTTCGACTACCTGCGCGACAACATGGCCTGGGGCCTGGAGGAGTGCGTCCAGCGCGGGCACCACTTCGCGATCGTGGACGAGGTCGACTCGATCCTCATCGACGAGGCCCGGACCCCGCTGATCATCAGCGGCCCCGTGGACCAGAACAGCATCTGGTACCAGGAGTTCGCGCGCATCGCGCCCCGGCTGCGGCGCGGCGAGGACGGCGAGGGCGACTACGAGGTCGACGAGAAGAAGCGGACCGTCGGCATCACCGAGGCGGGCATCGAGAAGGTCGAGGACTGGCTCGGCATCGACAACCTCTACGAGTCGATCAACACCCCGCTGATCAGCTTCCTGAACAACGCGATCAAGGCCAAGGAGCTGTACTCCAAGGACAAGGACTACGTCGTGATGAACGGCGAGATCCTGATCGTGGATGAGTTCACCGGCCGCATCCTGCCCGGCCGGCGGTGGAGCGAGGGCATGCACCAGGCCGTGGAGGCCAAGGAAGGCGTGGCGATCAAGGACGAGAACCAGACGCTCGCCACCATCACACTGCAGAACTACTTCCGGCTCTACGGCAAGCTGGCCGGGATGACCGGTACGGCCATCACCGAGGCCAACGAGTTCCACGGGACCTACAAGCTCGGCGTGGTCCCGATCCCCACCAACAAGCCGATGATCAGGGGCGACGAGTCCGATGTCGTCTACCAGACCGAGCCGGCCAAGTACGAGGCGCTGGTCGACGACATCGTCGACCGGCACGAGCACGGGCAGCCCGTCCTGGTCGGAACGACCAGCGTGGAGAAGTCCGAGCGGGTGTCCAAGGCGCTGAAGCGGCGCGGTATCCCGCACGAGGTACTGAACGCGAAGTACCACGAGCGCGAGGCCGCGATCATCGCCCAGGCCGGCCGCAAGGGCGCGGTCACCGTGGCCACCAACATGGCCGGCCGCGGCACCGACATCATGCTGGGCGGCAACCCCGAGTTCATCGCCGACCTGGAACTGCACCAGCGCGGCCTGTCCCCGGTGGACACCCCCGAGGACTTCGAGGCCGCCTGGCCCGAGGCCGTCGACAAGGCGCGCAAGGCCGTCGCCGAGGAGCACGAGGAAGTCGTTGCCGCTGGCGGCCTGTACGTGCTGGGCACCGAGCGGCACGAGTCCCGCCGCATCGACAACCAGCTGCGCGGCCGCGCCGGCCGTCAGGGCGACCCCGGCGAGTCCCGGTTCTACCTGTCGCTCGAGGACGACCTCATGCGCCGGTTCAACGCCGACCGCATCGCGCACATCATGGAGATCCTCAAGACCCCGCCCGAGGTGCCGATCGAGTCCAAGACGGTCAGCCGGGCCATCCGGTCGGCGCAGTCCCAGGTCGAGGCGCAGAACTTCGAGATCCGCAAGGACCTGCTCAAGTACGACGACGTGATGAACCGGCAGCGGCACGTCGTGTACGACGAGCGGCACCGGGTGCTGCTGGGCGCCGACCTCCAGGAGCAGATCAACGGCATGATCGATGAGGTGGTGGCCAGCTACGTGGCCGGAGCCACCGCCGAGGGCTTCCCGGAGGAGTGGGACCTCGACCGGCTCTGGCGCGCGTTCCGCCAGCTCTACCCGGTCGGCATGACCGTCAACCAGCTCGTTGACGAGGCCGGCGGCGAGAAGTCCGGCCTGTCCGGCGAGATGATCACCGAGTACGTCCGCGAGGACGCGCGCTCCGCCTACCAGCGCCGGACCGAGGAGCTGGGTGAGGAGCTCATGCGCGAGTTCGAGCGGCGGGTCGTGCTGTCCGTCCTCGACCGGAAGTGGCGCGAGCACCTATACGAGATGGACTACCTGCGCGAGGGCATCGGCCTTCGCGGCTGGGCGCAGCGCGACCCGCTGGTTGAGTACCAGCGCGAGGGCTACGACATGTTCAACACCATGATGGACGGGATCAAGGAGGAGTCGGTCGGCAGCCTGTTCAACCTCCAGGTCGAGGTGCAGCAGGACCCGATCGTGGCCGAGGGCGACGAGGCCGCCCCGGCGCTAGGCGCGGCCGCAGCGGCCGGCCCGGCGCTCGGCACGCGTCCGGCCCCGGCCCCGGCCGGCAACGGTGCCGGGCAGCGTGCCCCGGGCCGGGGTGCCTTTGGCCAGGCCAGCCCGGACCAGGCCGTCGACGATCGTCGGGGTCAAGGTGGCTCGGGTCGCGCTGGCTCGGCTCAGGGTGGGTCAGGTCAGGGCGGCTCGGGTCAGGGTGGGTCGGGTCAGGGTGGGTCGGGTCAGGGTGGCTCGGGTCGCGGCGGTCAGCATCGCCAGGGCCAGGCCGCTCAAGCTCAGGGCCAGGGCCAGGGCGGCCCAGGTCGTGGCCGGCATGCGGCGGCGCCGGCCGCCCAGGTCGAGGATGACCTGCCCGGCGGCCTGGCCGCACCGGGCCTGGCCCGGCCCAAGCGCTCGGGCCAGCTCAGCTACACCGCGCCCGCCGAGGACGGGTCGGGCACCGCCGAGCGGCACACGGCGACCTCGGCGACCTCGGCATCCGGGGCTGACTACTCCAAGGTCGGCCGCAACTCCCCGTGCCCCTGCGGCTCGGGCCGCAAGTTCAAGCAGTGCCACGGCGACCCGCGCAACCGCTAGCCCGGTACACCCGCTGGCCCTCATGATCCCGGAAATCGGTCAGCGATATGCGCTGGCCGGTTTCCGCGGTCATGCTGGAGCGTGTTCCGGCCGACCGGAAAGCGTGATCCGGTTGGCCGAATTCGGCCAGCTCATGATCAGGACCGTTTTACCGAAGAATTCCGCGGAAAAACGGTCAGGATCATGGTGGTTGCCGTTGTGGCCAGCCGAAACCCCATTCCGGCCCTGACCCGCCTTGGGGCCAGTGTGACCCCCGAGCGGCAGATGCCCCGTGATGACCAGTGGGGCTCGCCCCACGGTGGGCCAGACTCCAGACGGGCCAGCCCCCAGCCCATGATGGGCAGCCCCCGCACGGTGGGCCAGCCCCCGCCTCATGAGTGGGCCAGCCCCGCCAGCCTCATGAGTGGGCCAGCCCCGCCAGCCTCATGGAGCAGCCCCTGATGAAACAGCCCCTGAATGGGGGTGCCGAAAGCCGGGCGGGCCCCCGCTCCGCCCAGCAGACCATCGCGCCGTGAACAACCTGCTCGTGGTCAGGGTCGCCGAGCGCCCAGGTCAGGCCGCCTCGATGGCCGTGCAGATCCAGCTCTCCGGCGAACGGCCGGGTCGGGCGCGGCCAGCCCGGTCCGGTGCGACACCGCCAGGCCCGCCGTGCTCCAGCCGGACGGCGAGGGCGCGGGTTCTGGGGCCGATGCCCACGATGACGGCCATCTCGACGACGCCGGGCCGGGGCTGTGAGGTGAGGACTCGGCGCACCCGGGGGCGTTGGCTGGCCTGGAGTACCGGGCCTAGCTGCCTGATCCGCTTACGGGCCTGCTCGGTCGTCCACGGCCGGACCTGCTGAGCCGGGCGCGAGCCGGCCAGCGTCTCGGCCAGGACCTGCGCGAACTGGCTTGGCCACCCAGCCGCCCACTCGCCCTCACGCGGCGGCTGGCCGGACCCGCGGCCAGCAGTCTGCGGCCTACCCGGCGCTACGCCGGCCCCCGCCCGCCTCGCCGCGCCCTGGCCAGCCGACTCCGGCCCAGCCGCACGCGGCCTCACGGCTCCCGGCCCAGCCGCATCCCGCCCAGCCGCATCTCGCCCAGGCGCACCCGCCTCGGCCGTTCCCCGCCCAGCCGCATCCCGCCCAGGCGCACCCGGCTCGGCCGCTCCCCGCCCAGCCGCTTCTGGCCCGGCCGCGTTCGGCTTGGCCGCGTTCGGCCCCTTTGCGGGTGGCTCGGCCACCGCCCGCCTGGCCGTACCCGGCCCAGTTGCCGTCTGGTCGGGGAGGTCTTGCGAGTCCGGGGTGGGCCCGGCTGGTGCGGGCGCGGCCTGGATTGCCTGAGGCTGGCTGCCGGCGGACCCAGGGATGACCGGGCCGGGAACAGGCGGGTCCAGGGTGGCTCGGGCCGGGGCTGCCGGGGTGTCGAACGGTGGAGCCCAGGCCGGCACCGGGCAACGGCGCACGGCCACGGCGTCCGGCAGCGGACGACCGCGCCAGTCCCGCTCCCACGGCAATCGGGGTGGCGGCGGTTGCCCGGGCGCGGGCGACCAATGTTGCGGATCTTGGGCCGGTAAGTCCGAGTGAGGGATTCGCATGTCTGCGGTTCTACCGCCAGCCACCGACATTTCCGGCCTGCCCGGAGGCCGCGCGCGGGCGCTGCCAGGCTGGAATGCAACCGCCGCCGGGCTGGTTCTCCTCTACTGACGAATCGTCGAGCGTTGGAGATCGCAGTGTCACTGCCACCACTGGTCGAGCCGGCTGCCGAGCTGAGTGTCGACGAGGTTAAGCGTTACTCGCGGCACCTGATCATCCCGGAGATCGGCATGGCCGGGCAGAAGCGCCTCAAGAACGCCAAGGTGCTCTGCGTCGGCGCTGGCGGGCTGGGCTCGCCCGCGTTGCTCTACCTGGCCGCGGCGGGGGTGGGCACGCTGGGCATCGTGGAGTTCGATGTCGTGGACGAGTCGAACCTGCAGCGGCAGATCATCCACGGGCAGTCCGATATCGGCCGCTCCAAGGCGCAGTCCGCCAAGGACAGCATCGCCGAGACCAACCCGTACGTGAACGTGGTCCTGCACGAGGAGCCGCTGAACAACGACAACGCTCTCCAGATCTTCGGGCAGTACGACCTGATCGTGGACGGCACGGACAACTTCGCCACCCGTTACCTGGTCAACGACGCCTGCGTGCTGCTGGGCAAGCCCTACGTGTGGGGCTCCATCTACCGCTTCGACGGCCAGGCCAGCGTGTTCTGGGCCGAGTACGGCCCCTGCTACCGGTGCCTGTACCCGGAGCCCCCGCCGCCGGGCATGGTGCCCTCCTGCGCCGAGGGCGGCGTCCTGGGCGTGCTCTGCGCGTCGATCGGGTCGATCCAGGTCAACGAGGCCATCAAGCTCATCACGGGCGTGGGCGAGACCCTGTCCGGGCGGCTGATGATCTACGACGCCCTGGAGATGAACTACCGCACGGTGCGGGTCAGGAAGGACCCGGAGTGCGCGATCTGCGGCAAGAACCCGACGATCACGGGGCTCATCGACTACGACGCGTTCTGCGGCACGCTGTCGGCCGACGCGCAGCAGGCGGCGTCCGGCTCGACGATCACCGCGACCGAGCTGAAGGAGATGCTCGACCGGGACGACAACATCTTCCTGGTCGACGTCCGCGAGCCGAACGAGTACGAGATCGTGTCGATCCCCGGCGCGACGCTGATCCCGAAGGACCGCATCCTGCAGGGGACCGCGCTGGAGGAACTGCCGCAGGACAAGAAGATCGTGCTGCACTGCAAGAGCGGTGCGCGCAGCGCCGAGTGCCTGGCCGTGCTGCACAACGCGGGCTTCTCCGACGCGGTGCACGTCGGCGGGGGCGTGCTGGCCTGGGTGAAGCAGATCGACCCGTCGCTGCCGACCTACTAATTGGCGCCAGTCGTTATCACGCGGTAATGGGGTTACCAGGCGCGGGACGGATCCGGCTGGCCGGCCTAGGCCGTACCATTCCGGTGTGGTAATGCAGCCGGGATCCGCGGACGACGACGGGTCCCGTGCTGCGCCGCGACCGTCACTGGCGCTGCGGCGCTCCTGGCGCTGGCGGCGGGCGGGGCTGATCGGCTTGGTCGCTGTCGGGCTGTGCGGGCTCGCGGTGTCGGCGGCCGGGGTGGCCTCGCAGGTGCTGCCCCGGCGGTTCTCGGTCACCCAGCAGCACAAGATCGAGGCCTGGGAGGTCGCGCGGCGCTGGCGGGCGCTGCCCGAATCGGCCATCTTCCCGGCCACGGTGGCCTACCGGCTGTCCGGCACCGACCTGTACAGCAACCAGAGCCTGCCGCTGACGGCGCACCGCCTCGCCGTCAGCACCCCGGCCACCTGCCAGAACGGGACCAGCCCGACGGCGGCCCGGGTGCTGGGCCGGTACCGCTGCGCGGCGCTGCTGCGGGCCACCTACACCGACGCCACGGGGAGCATGGTCGCTACCGTCGGGGTGGCCGTGCTGTCGGGCAGCACGGAGGCCAGCACGGCGGAGGGCGAGCTGGGCCGGCCGGCCCAGGGCGCGCCGCCGGACAGCGTCCGGCCGGCCGCGGTGCCGGGCACGCTGGCGTCTCGGTTCGATGACCGCCAGCGGCAGGTCAACGTGAACTCACGGTCGGGGCCGTACCTGATCCTGGCCACGGTCGGCTACGCCAATGCCCGGCCGCGGGTGGACATGACGGACGACCCGTACCTCAGGGTCGAGATGACGAGCCTGGCCCAGGGCCTGGAAAGCGCCGTCACCAGCGTCCTCGGGCCACCGCCGGCCGTGCCGAGCTGCCCGGGGGCACCCGGATGCTGAGCGGTTTCAGGCTGAGCGGTTTCAGGTGCTGGCGGCGGGCGGGGCTGGTCGGCCTGGTCGGCCTGGTCGCCGCCTCGACCCTGACCGTGCTCGGCGGCGCTCCGGCGGCCCGGGCCGACAGCGTCCGCAGCGCCGAGGCGTGGGTGCTGAACGACATCAACGTCCGGCCCGCCTGGCGCCTGACCGAAGGCCGCGGCGTCGTGGTCGCGGTGATCGACAGCGGCGTGGACGGCGGGGTCTCTGACCTGAGCGGCTCGGTGCTCTCCGGTCCCGACTACACCGGCGTGCATACCTCGCCCGGCAACCCCAACTGGGGCGTGCACGGCACCTGGATGGCCTCGCTCATCGCGGGTCACGGCCACGGCCCCGGCGATGCCAGCGGCATCATCGGCGTGGCCCCGCAGTCCCGGGTGCTGTCGGTCCGGGTCATCACCGACAAGCACGACCCCGGCTACGCGGCCTACGAGAAGCAGTCGCCACACCGCGGCCAGCTGGAGCTGGCCGCGGCCATCCGGTACGCGGTCGGCCGCGGCGCCGAGGTGATCAGCATGTCGCTGGGCTACGGCGCGCCCAGCCGCCCGGTCCGCGCCGCGCTCCAGGACGCCTACGAACACCGGGTGGTCGTCGTGGCCTCGTCCGGCAACTCGGGCACCGAGGCCGAGGCCAGGGGGAAGGGCAGCGCACCGTACTCGTTCCCGGCCAGCTACCCCGGCGTGCTGGGCGTTGCCGCGGTGGCCAGGAACGGCCAGCCCGCGTCGTTCTCCAGCGACAACGTCTCGGTCCAGGTCGCCGCGCCCGGCGTCGACGTTCCGGCCCAGGGCCGGGACGGCGGTTACTGGCTGGTCAGCGGCACCAGCCCGGCTTGCGCGCTCACCGCGGGCGTGGCCGCGCTGATCAAGTCGCGCTACCCCCGGCTGACCGACGCCCAGGTCGGCGACGCCATCACCAGGTCAACCTGGCACCGGCCCAGGGGCGGGCCCGACGAGCAGGTCGGGTTCGGCACCGTGAACGCCGCCGCCGCGCTCCGGGCGGCCCACCGGATCAACCGCCAGGGCCGGGCCGCGCGCACGGTGGCCGCCTCCAGCCACTTCGGCGGTGGTCTGGCCGCCATTCCCGGCCCGCCGGTGGCGCCGCGCGGGCGGGCCGGACTGCTGTTGTTCTGCCTGCTCGGGGTGGCGTGCCTGGCCATGATCGGGTTCGCGGCGGTGCGGCTGGTCGCGGCCCGGCCGCTGGCCGCCCACGCCGAGCCGCGGGGGCCGCTGCCGCCCACGCCCGGCTGGGGCCTGCTCCCGGCGGCGGGCGATGAGGACGACGATCCGCCGGAGGCGGGCGGGCCGGGGGGTGCCGATACGGGCGGTCCCGAGTCGACGGGCGGTCCTGAGTCGGCGGGCGGTCCCGGTCCGGCGGACGGGACGTCGGGCTTCGTGCGCTTCCCGTGGTCGGCGCCGTCGGGCGGGCGGCATGCCGCGCCAACCGATCGAAGTCCGGGCCCTGGCAGCCGCTTGTGAGCCCGGATCCCGCGGTCAGTGACTTCGCCGCGCGCGTGCTGGACGTGGTCGAGATAATCCCGGCAGGCCAGGTGATGTCGTATGGCGACATCGCCGAGTACCTGGGCGAGGGCGGTCCCCGGCAGGTCGGCCGGGTGATGACGCTGTGGGGCGGCGGGGTCGCCTGGTGGCGGGTGGTGCACGCCAACGGCTCGCTGCTAGCCGGGCACGAGCGCGCCGCACTGACCCAGTACCGCGAGGAAGGCACGCCGCTGCGCCACGCCGCCGACGGCCGCCCATCCGGCGTCGACATGCGCCGCGCCCGCTGGACCGGCTGACGGCCGCTTTCCGCCTCGCTTTTGGCCTCGCTTCTGGCCTGGCGCCACCCCCATCCGGCGCGCCGAAAAATGGCTAACTGCCAAACCGGGCCCAGAGTGTCGGCATCCTCTGCTGGAATGCCATCCGAGATGGAACGTGCCGCGCCCACCCATACCCCGTACCGCTTGGTCCGCACGCCGATCCCGGCGTCCCGCCCGCCGGTGCTCGACCCCGCCCAGCGCCAGGTCGTCGAGCACCGCGGCGGTCCGCTGCTCGTGCTGGCCGGGCCCGGCACCGGCAAGACCACCACCCTGGTCGAGGCCGTGGCCCAGCGGATCACCGACCGCGGCATCGATCCCGGCCGGCTGCTCGTGCTCACCTTCAGCCGCAAGGCCGCCCAGGAACTGCGGGAGCGGATCGCGCTGCGGCTCGGCGCGACGACCAGGCGGCCGCTCGCGCTGACCTTCCACAGCTACGCCTACGCCCTGGTGCGCCGCGAGTTCGTGCTGGCCGGGGATGAGCCGCCCGCGCTGCTGTCCGGCCCCGAGCAGCTGCTCGAAGTGCGCCGCCTGCTGCGCGGCGAGGCCCAGGACGGCGGCCAGAGCTGGCCCGAGCGGCTGCGCCCGGCGCTGAACACCAGGGGCTTCGCGGCCGAGCTGCGGGACTTCCTGCTGCGGGCCGCCGAGCGCGGGCTGGACGGCCGCGGGCTGGCCGAGCTGGGGCGTCGGCGCGGCCGCGACGACTGGATCTCGGCCGGCCGGTTCCTGGACGACTACGCCGCCCGCTTCGACCTCGCGCCGGTCCCGGCCTACGACTACTCCGAGATCATCCGCATCGCGGGCGGCCTGCTGCGCCGCAAGGCCGTGCTGGCCAGGGAGCGCGACGCCTACGACGCGATCTGCGTAGACGAGTACCAGGACGTCGACCCGGCGCAGGAGGAGACTGCTGCGCCAGCTCGCCTCCGGCGGCCGCGAGCTGATCGCCGTCGGTGACCCTGACCAGTCCATCTACGCCTTCCGCGGCGCGGACGTGGACGCCATCCGGCGCTTCCCGGACCAGTTCCGGACGCCCGACGGCGAGCCCGCCCAGGTCGTCGCCCTGCGTACCTGCCGTCGCAGCGGGCCGCTGCTGCTGGCCGCGTCGCGGCGGGTCACGGCCCGGATGCCAAGCGCCCTGGCCCGTCGGTCTCAAGATCATCCGCAACACACTCACCGCGACCTGATTCCCGTCCCGACGGCCACTGCGGGCGAGGTGCGGATCATGACCGCCGCCAGTGCCAGCCAGGAAGCCGCGCTGATCGCCGATACGCTGCGCCGGGCGCACCTCATCGACGGCCTGCCCTGGTCCTCCATGGCCGTGCTGGTCCGGTCGGCCGCCCGTCAGGTCCCGGTTCTCCAGCGGGCCCTGGCCTCGGCCGGGGTGCCGGTAGCCGTGGCCGGTGACGAGCTGCCGCTGACCGATGAGCCCGGCACCCGCCCGCTGCTGGCCCTGCTGGCCTGCGCGCTGCGGCCCGGAGCGCTGACCGAGGAGGCCGCGGCCGAGCTGCTGACCGGGCCGCTCGGCGGCACCGACGCGCTCGGCCTGCGGCGGCTGCGGCGGGTGCTGCGCGCCGCCGCCCAGACCGTCGGGCCGCCGCCCGAAGAGCCGCTGGCCGCCGCGCTGGCCGACCCCCGTGAGCTGATCCCGGCGGGCTGGTCGGCCGCGCCCGCCGCGCGATACGGCACGGAGGGCTGACGGCCAGGGCGGGCGGGCTGGTCGGCCCGGCGCTGGCGGCGGCGCGGCGGGTGGCCGCGCTGCTGGCCCTGGCCCGCGACACCGCCGCGCGCGGCGGCACCCCGCACGAAGTGCTGTGGGCCGTCTGGAACGCCTCCGGGCTGGCCGCCCAGTGGCAGGAGGCGAGCCGCGGCCGGCGGGCAGCGCGGCGCGGCGGCCGACGCCGACCTGGACGCCGTCGTCGCGCTGTTCGACGCCGCCGAGCGGTTCTCCGCCCGGCTGCCGCACGGCTCGGCCCGGCTGTTCCTGGACAGCCTGGTCGGCCAGGAGATCGCCGGCGACACCCTGGCCTCCCGCGCGCCGCGCGGCGAGGCCGTGGCCGTGCTCACCGCGCACCGGTCCAAGGGCCTGGAGTGGGACCTGGTGGTCGTGGCCGGCGTTCAGGAGGGCACCTGGCCCGACCTGCGCCAGCGCGGCTCGCTGCTGGGCATGGACGAGCTGGTCGAGTCGCCGCCGGTCGGCTGGACGAGCGGCCCCGACGCGGCCGAGCGCGGCGCGCCGCCGCGCTGGTCTCCAAGCTGCTGGACGAGGAGCGCCGGCTGTTCTACGTCGCGGTGACCCGGGCCCGCCAGTCGCTGGTCGTGACCGCGGTCGGCGGCGGCCGAGAGCCGAGGAACGGCCCTCCCGGTTCCTGGCCGAGCTGGCCGGCGACCAGATCGCGATCGAGCACGTGGCCGCCACCGGCGCGGCAGTGGCTGTCGCTGCCGGTGCTCACGGCCAGCCTGCGCCGGGCCGCGGCCGACGCCGCGCTGCCCGGACGCGGTCCGCCGGGCCGCCGCGGCCCAGCTGGCCCGGCTGGCGGCGGCGGGCGTCCAGGGCGCCGCCCCCCGGCACTGGTACGCCATGACCGAGCTGACCAGCGCCGGCCGGCCGATCGCGGGCGAGGTCCGGCTGTCGCCGTCGCGGGTGGAGACCTTCACCAAGTGCGGCCTGCGCTGGCTGCTGGAGGCCGCCGTCGGCGTCGGCTCGCCCGCCGTGGCCCGCGACTTCGGCATCGTCATCCATGCCGCCGCGGCGCTGGCCGCCGAGGGCGCCGAGGACGGCGACATCGCCAAGCGCATGGACGAGATGTGGCAGCACCTGGACTTCGGCAGTGCCTGGTACAGCGCCAAGCAGCGCGACCTGGCCGAGCGGATGGTGGCACAAGTTCCTGGCCTGGCACCGCGGACAACCCGCGGGAGCTGGTCGCCGTCGAGCAGGAGCTGGCCGTCCGGGCCGGGCAGGTGACCATCACCGGCCAGGTCGACCGGCTGGAGCGCGACGCCGACGGCATGGCCATCGTGGTCGACATCAAGACCGGCAGCTCCCGGCCGGCCGACGCGGACCTGGACCGCAACCCGCAGCTCGGCGTCTACCAGCTCGCGGTGATGCTGGGCGCCTTCGAGGAGCTCGGCCTGACCGAGCCCGGCGGGGCCGAGCTGGTCCAGGTCGGCAAGGCCGGCCTGGCCGCCGCGTGCGGGTGCAGCCGCCAGCACAGCCTGTCCGAGCGACCCTGATCCGGGCTGGGCCCGCGAGCTGGTCGACACGGTCGCCGCGGGGATGGCCGGGCCGGTGTTCCAGGCCAGCGCCAATCCCGGCTGCCGGGTCTGCCCGGTGGCCGCCTGCTGCCCGGTGCACGAGCGCGGCGCGCAGGTGACGCCGTGACCGGGCCTCGCTACAGCCCGGTCCAGCTCGCCCGGCTGCTGGGCACGGCCGACGCCGACCGCCGAGCAGGCGGCCGTGATCGGCGCGCCGCTGGGCCCGATGGCGGTGATCGCCGGCGCCGGCTCGGGCAAGAGCGAGACCATGGCCGACCGGCCTGGTCTGGCTGGTGGCCAACCGCCTGGTCCGGCCCGAGCGCGTGCTCGGCCTCACGTTCACCCGCAAGGCCGCCGCCGAGCTGGGCGAGCGGGTCCGGGCCCGCCTGGACCGGCTGCACCGCGCGGGGCTGGCCGTCTCCGGCGACGACGAGCTGCCCGGCGAGCCGACCGTGTCCACCTACCACGCCTACGCCGGCCGCCTGGTCACCGACCACGCCCTGCGCGACGGCCTGGAGCCGTCGCTGCGGCTGGTCACCCCGGCCGTCTCGTGGCAGATCGCCGCGCGCGTGGTGGCCGCCTACGACGGCCCGATGGACGCCGTGAGCTGGGCGCCCGGCCACCGTGACCGCGGCCGTCATCGACCTGGCCGGAGAGCTGGCCGAGCACCTGCGCACGCGCCGCGGACGTGCTGGGCCGTCGGCGGCTGGCTGCACCGCGGCCTGGCCGAGCCTGCCCGGCAGGGTGCCCGCCGCCGACCCGCAAGGTGATCGCCACCCAGCAGACCCGCGAGCAGCTGCTGCCGCTGGTGGCCGCCTACCACCGCGGCCAAGACCGCCCGCGAGGTCATCGACTACGGCGACCAGATGGCCATCGCCGCCCGGATCGCGGCCCGCCATCCCGAGGTCGGCGCGGCCGAGCGCAGCCGCTACCAGGTCGTCCTGCTCGACGAGTACCAGGACACCAGCCACGCCCAGCTGGTGCTGCTGCGCGCCCTGTTCAGCGGGGGTCACCCGGTCACCGCGGTCGGCGACCCGTGCCAGTCGATCTACGGCTGGCGCGGGGCCAGCGCGGGCAACCTGCGCCGGTTCCGGGCCGACTTCCCCGTGCACGAGGGCCGGCCGGCCCCGGTGCTGCTGCTGTCCACCAGCTTCCGCAACACCGGCCGCGTGCTGCGCGCGGCCGGCGCCCTCCAGGCCGAGCTGCGCGCGGCCGGCCCCCGAGGTGCCGCTGCTGGTCGCCCCGCCCGGCCGGGGACCGCGGCCAGGTCGCCTGCGCCCTGCTGGAGTCGGCCCGCGCAGAGGCGGACTGGGTGGCCGGCAGGTCGCCGGGCTGCTCCGCTGGAGCCCGGCCTGCGCCCCGGACGGCCGGCCGTGGCCCGACGGCGCGCCCGGACCGGGTCCGCCCGTCCGACATCGCGGTGCTGTGCCGCAAGCGCGCCCAGTTCCCGGCGCTGCGCGCGGCGCTGGAGGCGCGCGGCATCCCGGTCGAGGTGGTCGGGCTCGGCGGCCTGCTCACCGTGCCCGAGGTCGCCGACATCGTCGCCACGCTGCGGGTCCTGCACGACCCGACCGCCTCCGACGCCCTGGCCCGGCTGCTGGCCTCGCCCCGGTGGCGGATCGGCCCGGCCGACCTGGTCGCCCTGGGCCGCCGGGCCCGGCGCGCTGGCCAGGGAGGTACCAGCGCCGGAGCTGGTCAGGCAGGCGGGCCGGGATCGGCCGGCCGAGGTCGGGCGGGCGGCGGCGAGCCCGGCCAGCGCACCGACGACCTGATGGACGGGCCGTGACCGACCTGACCAGGGACGCCGGGAGCCTGGTCGAGGCGCTCGACGACCTCGACGGCCCGGCCGCACTACTCGCCGGCCGCCTACGCGCGGCTGTCGGCCCTGGCCGCCGAGCTGCGGGCCGCTGCGCGCGCACGTCGCCCGCCCGCTGCCCGACCTGGTCACCGAGGTCGAGCGGGCGCTCGGCCTGGACATCGAGGTCGCGCTCCCGGCCCGGCGCCGACCCGGCCAGCCGCGCGGGCCGACCTGGATGCCTTCACCGACGCGGCGGCCGCGCTTCGCCGGCGCGCAGGAGGGATCCACGCTCGGCGCGTTCCTGGCCTACCTGAGCGCCGCCGAGGAGGAGGAGTTCGGCCTGGAGGGCGGCCGGGTCGGCGAGACCGACTCGGTCAAGCTCGCCACCGTGCACGCGGCCAAGGGCCTGCAGTGGCCGGCCGTGATCGTGCCCGGCCTGTCCGGCGGCGCCCAGTCGCGGGTCTTCCCGGCCCGGCCCCGGGTCCACCACCCGGTGGACCGAGAACCCGCGGCTGCTGCCGTTCAGCCTGCGCGGCGACGCCGTCGACCTGCCCGCCGCTGGCCGGGCTGTCCGCCAGCGAGCTGGCCGCCTTCACCGAGGCCTGCACCGGCCGGGAGCTGGCCGAGGAACGCCGCCTGGCCTACGTCGCCGCCACCCGGGCCGCGTTCTGGCTGGGCTGCTCGGGCTACTGGTGGGGCGACGGCTGTCCCGCCTCGGGCCGTCCGCGTTCCTGGACGAGGTCCGCGACGCCTGCCGGGCCGGCGCCGGGACGTCGTCGCCGTCTGGGCCGCCGAGCCCGAGCCCGGACGCCGCCAACCCGGCGCTGGCCGAGCCCGCGACCGCGCCTGGCCCGCCGAGCAGCGCCGCCGACCGCCCGCGTCGGCGGCCGTCCGTGCCGCCGCCGGCCTGGTCGACGAGGCCATCGCCGAGCTTGACCGCCGTCCCCGCCGCGCCCGCCGCCGAGCCCGCTCCGGCTGCCGCCGGCCCGTCCGAGGCCGCCGGCCCGCACCAGGAGCTGATCGACTCCTGGGCCAGCGAGGCCGACGCTGCTGCTGGCCGAGCGGCGCCCGCCGTCGCGGCGGCTGGCCACGCCCAGGTCGTCGCTGCCCCGCCAGCTGCCCGTCTCCGCCCTGGTCACCATGGCCAGGGATCCCGGCCGAGCTGGCCCGGCAGGTCCGCCGCCCGATGCCGCGCCCGCCCGCGCCGCACGCCCTGCGCGGCACCGAGTTCCACCGCTGGCTGGAGGAGCGCTTCGGCCAGCCGCAGCTCATCGACGCCGACGAGCTGCCCGGCGCCGCCGACGACCTGGACGGCACCGAGCCCGACGCCGGAGCTGGCCGGCCTCAAGGCCGCGCTTCGAGGCCAGCGAGTGGGCCGACCGCCAGCCCGCCGAGGTCGAGGTGCCGTTCGAGACCCTGATCGGCGACCGGCTGATCCGCGGCCGCATCGACGCCGTGTTCGCCGACAGCGGCCGACGGCACCTACGACGTCGTCGACTGGAAGACCGGCCGCCCGCCGTCCTCCGCCGCCGAGCGCGCGCGCGGTCGCCGTCCAGCTCGCCGCCTACCGGCTGGCCTGGGCCGGACTGGCCGGGCGTCCCGGTGCCCAGCGTGCGCGCCGCGTTCTACTACGTCGCGCGCCGACCTCACCGTCCGCCCGGCCGACCTGATGGACGAGGCCGGGCTGGCCGCCCTGCTCGCCGCCGTCCCGGCCGCCGAGGACCCCGCGTGACCCGTGTGGCCCCCGTGACCCGGGACCTGCCCGGCCGGGGTCAGGAGTCCAGGTAGCTCTCCAGCGCCACCATCTTCGCGTGGAGCGCGCCGGTCACGCCGGGCCGGATGTCCGCCTTCAGCGTCACGCTCACCCGGGGCGCGCGGGCCGCGACCGCGTCCACGGCCGCCTTGACCACCGCCATCACCTCGTCCCACTCGCCCTCGATGGTCGTGAACATCGCGTCGGTCTGGTTCGGCAGCCCGCTGTCCCTGACCACCCGGACCGCGTCCGCGACATACTCAGCCACCGAATCGCCCACCCCCAGCGGTGTCACCGAGAACGCGACCAGCATCCAGCCTCCCTCAGTCAGTTTGTCCGCCTGTCAGCAACAACGTACTGACCCCGGCCACCCAGACATCTACGCGGTGCCCGTGTGTCAGCTTTACGTATCATGAAGTTGACAGAAGTATTAACATGGAAGGGTGAGTTTCACGAGCGTTGCGGGCGAGGTGCGCGAGCGGGTCCTGGCCTCTCGCGACCGCTTCTGGCGCCCCGACAGCTTTGGTGATCACTCTCCCGATGCCGTCGCGCAGGCGCTGTCCCGGCTGACCCGCGACGGCGAGCTGCGCCGCGTCCGCCGTGGCCTCTACTGGCGGGGGACACCCACTCGCCTGGGCATGGCCCCGCCGCCACCCGACCGGCTGGCCAGGGAGGTCGCCGGGCAGTCTCGGGGGACTGGCCCAGCCGGGCGCAGTGCCGCCCTGGCCCTCGGCCTGTCGACTCAGGTCCCCAGGCACGAGACGATCGCCGTGCCTGCCCGCGCCCCCCAGCCGGGCGGCTTGCGCCTAGTCGGTCGCGGCCAGTGCCAAGCGCCGCAGCGAGCGGCTGACCCCGGCCGAGGTCGCGCTGCTGGAAGTGCTGCGCGCCTGGGATGTCCTGGTCGAGGCTCCGGCGCAGGAAGCCACCAGCCGGATCACCGACCTCGTCGGTTCAGGCGTTATTCGCGCCGACCGGCTGGCTCGGGCCGCCGCTACCGAGCCGCCAGTTGTGCGCGAGGGCCTCAGGGACCTGCTCGGGGAGCGTTGGCCTGCGCAGGCGGCCGCGTCAGTGCCCCGCGCTCGCAGCCACTCTTTGCGCGGCCGGATGGACCTGGTCGGGTAGCCGTGACGCGATTCCGGGACTCCGCCGAGTTCGCGCCGACCGTAGACTCCGCCGCGGCCCGTCTCGGCATCAGCCCGGCGGCGGTCGAGAAGGACTACTGGGTCAGCGAGGCGCGACGTGACCGAGTCCTACTTCGGCGGCGGCGAACTGCGTCCGGCCGCCGGATGGGCGCGTAGCGCCGCCTTTAACGCGGGCGGCGATGATTCCCAACGGCTGCGTGCGGCCTACGCAGCGACTATGGCCGACCTCTACTTCGGGCCTGGCAATCCTCCCGCCTTTGACGCGATCTGCTTGCGGGTGGGCGAGCTAGGCGAATTACTGTAGCTACTCGCCCGATGCGGGTGGAGCCAGCAGAGGCCCGATCACGGAGGCGATAGTGGACGAGCAGGCAGTCAGCGTCGGCGGGCAGGAGATTGCCTACCGAGGCAGCAGCGGCAGCGGTCGGGCCGTGATCTTCGTGCACGGGAACTCGTCCTCGGCCCGGACCTGGCACGCCGTGCTGGACGGGCCGTTCGGCAGCGCTACCGGTGCCTGGCGCTGGACCTGCCCGGCCACGGGCAGTCGCCGCCCCCCAGCGACCAGGCGGCCTACTCCCTGCCGGGCTATGCCGACGTGCTGGCCGGGTTCGCCGCCGCCCTGGACGCCGCGGACGCGGTGGTCGTGGGCTGGAGCCTGGGCGGGCACATCGCGATCGAGGCCGCGCCGGCGCTGCCCGAGGCGGCCGGGTTCGTGGTGTTCGGCACTCCGCCGGTGTCCTCGGCGGAGCAGCTGGCCACGGCGTTCCTGCCCAACCCGGCGATGAACGTCGGCTTCACGGCGGCGGTCAGCCCGGCGGAGGCCCGGGCCTACGCGGCCAGCTTCGTCGCGCCGGGCTCGGCGCTGGGGCTGGACGAGTTCGTGGCCGACGTCCTGGCCACGGATGGCGCGGCCCGCGCCGGGCTGATGGCGAGCATCGGCGAGGGCCGGTTCGGCGACCAGGTGGGCATCGCCGCGACGCTGGGCCTGCCGCTGGCGGTCCTCCAGGGCGAGGGCGAGCAACTGGTCAGCCTGGACTACCTGCGGGCCCTGACCATCCCGACGCTGTGGCGCGGCGCCATCCAGATCGTGCCCGGCGCGGGTCACGCTTTGCAGGAGGAGACGCCCGGGCCGTTCACCGAGCTCCTCCAGGAGTTCATCGCCGACCTGGACTAGCCAGCAGGGGACATCCAGACCAGCCGGTGAGCAGCGGATGCGTGGCGACTGTGACTGATGTTGCTGGAGGGTCATGCGGGGTCAAGGTGACCGCCCAGGGAGTGTCGCGGGCCCCGTCGCAAGATCAGGTCCTCGTCGGGTGCCTCGTTACCTACAGCGGGCTGTAGGTAACTCGGCACCCACGACCATGATCACTAGGTGCGCGGGGCCACTGTGACGCGAGGTGAGAATGGGGCGCGTGTGACTCGCGGCCGAGGGCCCCGGCCCGCGCCCCGGCCGCAAGCGCGCCTCGCGCCTCGCGGTCACCCCACGCGTCACTCGGCTGCCGCACCGGCGTCACCGCCCTCGTCGCGGCCACCGGGACATCCAGGGCCGGTCCTGACCACGGGTCAGCCACCGGACGGTGGCGATGAGCTCGGCGGGGTCGAACGGCTTGGCCAGGCAGGCGTCCACTCCGGCGCTTGACTCGGCCGGGCAGCGCCCGCCGGTCGCCGCGTGATGCTCCCCGGCCGCGCCGCGCCGCCCCCCGTCCTCGGCGCGTCGCTCTCCGGTCCCGCCCGGCTTCCCCCCGGCCCGGCCGCGCCGCCCTCCACGCTCGGCGTACCTCCCTGTCCCGGCGCGAGCATGATGATCTTGGTGGAGCTGGTGGCCGGGTCGGCCCGCAGACGCGCCGCCACCCCCCAGCCGTCCAGCCCCGGCATCCCCGCGTCGAGGATGGCCACGGCAGGCCGGTCACAACGGGCCCGCTCCAGCCCGGCGCGCCCGTCGGCGGCCAGGTCGGCCGCGAATCCCGCGACCCGCAGGTGCACCGCGATCAGCTGGCGGATGACCTCGTCGTCATCAACGACGAGGACGCGCACCGCCGCCGGGCCCGGGCGGCGCCCCGCAAGCCGCCCGAGCCGGTGACGAACGCGCGCCCCCGCCCATCGCATGACCGACCGCGTTCCGTTGTGCCGCCGCGCGTCAGTGGTGGTACTTCACCGTGACGCTGTCCACTGACTTGCTCGTTGGTGCGCCCTTGACCGTGCCCGTGTCGCCTCGGTAGGCGCCGCTGCCGCCGGTGATCTTTCCGGTGACGACACCAGTCTTGGTGTTGAAGGTGAGGTGACCGTACAAGAAGCCGCCCGGTAGCCCGAGTGAGACGTCGGCGCCGTTGGCCGAGACGAAGTCGAGCATGTCGTAGGCGACGATCTTGCCGCCGTGGGTGTCCTTGTCGAGCTCGGCACCGCCCTTCTTGCCGAGGGAGTGCTGGGTGATCACGTGGGTACTGAACTTCAGGGTGTGGGTGGCGCTGGCGCTGCTGGCCAGCGCGGGCCCGGCCAGCAGGCCGGCGGTGGCCAGGGCGGCGGCGGAGCCAGCCAGCGCGAGAGACGTGCGAACCTTCATGATCCCCTCCCAGGGAGTCGACGGCCGGCGACGGTTGCCGGACTCGCGCTCACCCTCTCGGGGCCGCGTCACTCGGGCGTCACACCGACGGCGCCCGCCCCGCCCCGAACCGCACCGCCCGCCCCGCACCGCGCGACCTACGCCGCCCAGTGACCACACGCCGCCTAGCGAACCCGCTGCTCCAGCTCAAGCAACGAGCGCGGCGGGCTGAGCCCGAGTTCGCTGAGCACCTGCCGGGCCCGGGCGGCCATGGCCCGTGCCGCCCCGCGGCGGCCCTGGGTGAGCAGGTGCCGGGCCGCGCCCAGGTAGCGTTCCTCCTCGTCGGGCGCCATCTCGATGGCCCGCTCCAGGCAGCGCACGGCCTCGTCCAGGTCGCCGGCCGCCGCCGCCGACGCCGCGCACAGGTCGAGCAGGGCCAGCGCGTGCCGCCGCAGCCGTTCCCGCGCCGCCTCCGCCCACGGCTCGTAGGGATCGTCGGGCAGCAGGTCGCCCCGGTAGTGGGCGAGCGCCGCGCGGGCGCTGGACACCGCCTCCCGCGACCGCTGCGCGGCCAGGGTCAGGGCCCGGCGGGCGTGCTGCTCGAACACCATCGTGTCCGTCCGCGAGTCCGGCCCGAGCCGCAGCAGGCCAGCCTCCCGGATGACCACGTCGCCGGCGGACTCCCGAAGACGATTCAAAACGGTGCGCAGCCGGTTCGCGCTCACCTCCGCCCCTGTCTCGGGCCACAGGGACTCCATGACCGCGTCGGCGGTCAGCCGCCCGCCAGACGTCGCGATCAGCTTGATGAGCTGGCGGCCCTGCCCGACGGGCACGTCCACCGGCTGGCCGCCGCGGGTGATCGTGAACCCGCCCAGCAGGGTGATGGCGACCGGGAAGGTCAGCTCGTCCAGCGCGGCCGCCACCGGGTGTCCGGCGACCAGGGGGAGCAGGCGCTCCGCGCTGGGCCGCTCCCGGATGAACGGCAGCGCGGGCAGCCCGAGCTGGGCCGCCTGCTCGAACGCCTCCACCGCGAGCTCGGCGGCGCGGCCGTCGCCCCGACGGTCGGCCGCGACCGCGCGCAGGAGCAGGATGCGCCACTGCTCGAAGGGCTCGCACTGGGGCGAGGCCGCGAATGCCAGCAGCCGCTGCTCGGCTTCCTCGGGGTCGCCACTGCGGGCCAGGATGGCCATCTCGGCCCGGGCGACCTCGAAGCCCTCGTGGTCGGAGTGCACCCTGGCCCGCTCCAGGTAGCGCCGGGCCAGGTCGGTGTGGCCGACCCGGTCCAGTGCGTCGGCGGCATCGGCCAGGAACTCGCCGCCGCAGCCGTCGAACCAGTCTGACCGGAACGACTCGGCCGTGCGGACCGCGGCCAGCGTGCCCGCGGCGTCGCCCTGCTGGGACAGGCCGCGGGCCCACTCCCAGGCCACGTAGGCGCGGACCCGGACGTCGTCGATGACCCGGGCGATGGCCTCGGCCTCGTCCAGGTTGGCGGCCGCCTCGTCATAGCGGCCGACGCTGTCCAGTACTTCGGCCCGGAAGGTCAGGATTACCGCCCGCTGCTGGCGCTGGCCCGGCGGCATGACCTCCAGGGAGTCGTCGATACGGCTGACGGCCTGGTCGACAGCGCCGCTGTCGAACAGCACCCAGAGGGCCAGGATGGCCATGGTCTGGCCCAGCCAGGTCCACAGGCCCCGCTCGCGGTAACTGCGGGCGGCCATCATGAAGCGGTCCTCGGCGAAGCCGAGGTGCTCGGCGTCCTTGCGCCGCGCTGCGGCCCGGCCCAGCACATCCAGCAGCCGGGCGCGGGTCTGCTCCTCATCCGCGCCCGTCTCCCCTAAGGGCCCGAGAGGCCAGCTCCTCCCCAGCCTCCGGGTCGTCGTCGCGGACCAGGTCGCGGGCCACCTCGGCCTGGACCTCGCGGGCCAGCGCCGGGTCGGACGGCGGCTCCCCGAGCACCTCCAGCACCCGGTGCAGCGAGTCGACCCGGCGGCGCAGCGCGGCGGCGGGCTCGCACTCCCTGGCCACGTGGATCAGGATCCGGGGGTGCTCGGCGACCACGGTCGCGGGCAGCCGGTCCACGATCGCGACCAGCTCGTCCAGGCCCAGGCGCTCGGCCTGCGGCGGGGACATGGCCGCCACCAGCGCGGCCGCGTCCGAGGCCTGGCGCGGCGCCGATCAGCAGGCCGGCGGCCAGCTCGGGACGGCCGCGGCGGGCGTACTGGGCCGCCGCGCGGGCCAGCATCGCCGGCCGGGCCGCGGCCCGGGCCATGAGCAGGTCACGGACCGGGCCGGCGGGCTGCACCCAGCCGTCGCCGCTGTCCTGAAACGGCAGCCCGGCCCGGCCGGCCGCGGCCAGCAGCCCGGCCACGCCAGTCGCGGCCTGGGCGATCTCGTCGTCCAGCAGCGGCAGGTGGGCGGCCTGGATCATCGCGGCCTGGTGCCGGCGCGGCAGGGTGCGCAGGATCTGGTCGACCAGGCCGGTGAGCACCTGCACGCCGCCGCCGGTGAGCTGCTCGACGGCCAGTACCCGCCCGCCCGCGGACCGGGCCCGTGACGCCGCCAGCACCACCGCGGCCGTCCAGCCGTCGGTGGCCGCCCGCAGTCGCTCGGCGTCGGCCGCGGACACCGGCAGCCCGAAGCCCTCCTGGCACAGCGCCCGCACCTCGTCGGCGGTCATGGCCAGGTCGGCCGAGCCCAGCCAGGCCGCCGAGCCGTCCCGGCGCAGCGGCTCCAGCGCCGGCGGCGCGTCCCGCCCGATCAGCAGCAGCCGCTGGCCGCTGGCCAGCTGGCCAGCCATCCGGGTCAGCAGCGACACTGCCTCCGGCTCGGCGTTCTGGATCTCGTCGACCACCACCACCGCCGGCTGCGCGGCCATCGACTCCAGCATCGCGTCCATGACCCCGGCCGGACCCGCGGCGGACGCCTGCTCCATCCGCGCGGCCATGTCCGACAGGCCCACCCGCGCCGCGGCCGACCGCAGCCGCAGCGGCAGCATGCCCGCCGAGACTCCGCCTGGCTCCAGCGCCGTCATCACCGCGGCCACGCCCAGGTGGTCGCAGGCCTCGGCGGCCAGGATTGACTTGCCGTAGCCGGCGCCGCCCACGACCACGCCGACGCTCGCCCCGGCCACCCGATCGGTCAGCCGCGGCCGCCTGAGGTGATACGCCGGGAGCCGACTCAAGCCAAGCCGCCCCCGCGCCGCCCGGTCACCAGGCCCTGCGCCCGCTCATGACCGGGATCGTAACAGCGATCCGGGGCGTTGACCTGGGGCGCTGCATCCTATTGATCCCTGGCTCGCCCGACCCCGGTGATGATCGCGACGGGGGCCCGGCCGATATGCTCGAACCAGCTTTGGGGGGAGCTGGGTTAGCCATGGCCGAGGGACTGGACCCGATCAAGGCCGGCAAGAAACTGCACGAGCACGGCGAGGCGGCCGAGCACGCCGAAGACGGGCCCGAGTCCGGTGAGGCGGGCGGGTCCGGCGGGCGTGAAGCCCGGCACTCCCGGATCGTGCAGATCTGCGAGGCCGTGCTGCTGGCGCTGGTCACGATCGCCGCCGCCTGGGCTGGCTACTCGGCGGCCCGGTGGGGTACCGCGTCGCGGGTCGAGATCGCGCGCTCCTCCACCCTGCGCAACCTCGCCACCAGGTACGACATCGCCGCCCTGGAGCTGCGCAACTTCGACTCGGCCACCTTCAACGCCTGGTACATCGCGTTCACCCTCAACAGCAAGCAGAAGGAGCGGATCGCGGTGCGGCGCTTCCGGCCCGCCTTCCGAGTCGCCTTCAACGCCTGGATGGCCACTGACCCGCTGCATAACCCGCACGCCCCGCCCGGCCCGACCTACATGCCGCAGTACAAGCTGCCCGCCCAGGCCAAGGGCAACGCGCTGGACGCCGCGGCCACCGCCAAGTTCAACTCCGGCAACGACGCGGGCCAGATCGGCGACGACTATGTCCGGATCACGGTGTTCCTGGCCGCCGTACTGTTCCTGGTCGGCATCGGCAGCTCGTTCAAGCTGCCCGGCGTCAGGTACGCGCTGGTCGTCTTCGGCACCCTGCTGCTGATCATCTCGATCGTGCTGATCATCCGCGAGCCCGGTCTGCCATCCAGCTGAGCCCTGGCCCGGCGGCCGGGGTCAGCCCGGCGCGACCCGGTAGTGGTACCGGTGATGGTCAGTGAACCCGAGCCGGTGATACAACGCCCGGGCCACCGTGTTCTCGGCCTCCACCTGCAGGTAGAGGCCGGTCAGGCCGCGGTCCGCCGCCGCGGCGGCCAGCGCCCCGGTCACCGCCCGGCCCAGCCCGCGGCGCCGGTGGCCGGGGTCGACCTCGATCGCGGTCAGCCCGGCCCAGCCCCCGGCCGCGGCCACCCGGCCGATGGCGATGGTCTGGCCGTCCGCGCACACGCTCCCGAACGCCTGCCATGGCGCCGACAGCAGCAGCCGCCGCGCGATCGGCGGCAGGACCGTGCCGCGATAGTGGTACCGGGCCAGCCAGTCCTCATCCGGCTCGGCCGCCAGCGTCATCGCCGCCTGCTCCGCCGTGCCGCCCGCTGTGCCGCCCGCCGCGCCTGCGATCAGCCCCGGCGGCGCGGTCATCACGATCGCGGCGCCGTTACGGACCGGCCAGCCCTGCTCGTCCAGGTAACGGTCCACCTCGCTGCCCTCCGGACCCGCCATCGGGAACGGCACCGAGATCATCGGCGGCAGCCCGCGGGCCCGGTACCAGGCCCGCACCGCCTCCACCGCCGCCGGCAGCGACCGCCCGGGATCGCCCGCGGGCAGCGCGCTGTTGGCCCGCCCCGTGAAGCCCGCCGCGGCGCGCAGCCGCCAGCCGCCCAGCCGCTCCTGCTCCGGCGCCTGCCAGCTGCCCGCCGCGGCCACCTCGAGTTCCTCGATGGCCACCTCGGTAATCGAGTCGAAATCAGCGCCGCCCACCCTCCCCATCCTGGCCGGCTGGGGGAGTGGTGGGCTGGAGTGGGTAGCTTGAGTGGTATGAGCGCGATTACCTCGTTCGGTGATGACCGGTACGCCGCCGCGGCCGGGCTGGTGGAGCGGGCGGCGGCGGCACAGGTCAGCGGGGTGCCGGAGCACCCCGCCGACGACGGCTTCTTCGGCCCGGCCAGCGTGACCTGGCGGATTAACGCTGACTTGTCGGGCGCTGTGGCCGGCCTGCGGTCCCTGCTGATGCAGGCGCTGCACCCGCTGG
Organism: uncultured Actinomycetota bacterium; assembly: GCA_963730265.1. Classification (GTDB taxonomy): domain Bacteria; phylum Actinomycetota; class Actinomycetes; order Streptosporangiales; family Streptosporangiaceae; genus DASUBV01. The sequence goes on along the minus strand of CAVSRG010000006.1, from coordinate 390,754 downwards.
CCATGGCCGGAGTGGATCAGCACAGCGACTGGCGCCGCGATCCGGTCGGCCGGCTGGCCGCCACCACCGCCTACGTCACCACGGTGACCTACGGCGAGCGGGCCGCCGCCGAGCGGGCCGCGGCCAGGGTCCGCAAGATTCACGAGCACGTGCGCGGCACCGACACCGTGACCGGCCAGCCCTACGCCGCCGGCGACCCCGCGCTGCTGCTGTGGGTGCACGCCGCGCTCGTCGACTCCACGCTGGCCGTCAGCGAGCTGTTCGGCGCCTCGCTGTCCCCGGCCGACCAGGACCAGTACGTGGCCGAGATGGCCGTCGCCGCCGAGCTCGTCGGCGTGCCGCCGGCCCAGGTGCCGCGCACCGCCGGGGCGCTGCGCCAGTACCTGACCGACGTCCGCCCCGAGCTTCGCTGCACCCCGGCCGCCAGCGAGTCCATGGCCTACCTGCTCAACCCGCCCGGCCTCGACGACGACATCGCCGAGATCTGGCGCGACGTCGCGGCCGGCGCCGTCGGTGCGCTGCCCGCCTGGGCTCGCGACATGTACGGCTACGACACCCCGCCGCTCACCGACGCCCGCCGCACCGAGATCCGCCAGGCCCTGGGCGTGCTGGACGCGGTCTACATCGGCGAGCCGGGCGTGCTCGAGGCCAGACAGCGGATCACCCTGCGGATGCGGGCCGCTCAGCGCGCATGAACCTCATCCCGCGAACCACCAAGACCATCCGTAACAGCTTCGCCGCCCCGGTCGCCCCCGCCCCGGCCGGCCGGGTCCGGGCTGGCCGGAACCTGGCCGTCGCCCTCACCGCCGGGGCCGCCGCCGCGGCGCTGACCACGGTGCTCGTCCGCCGCCGCGTGGGCCGCCTGCGCTTCAGCCGGGGTCTGGCCGCCGTCCAGCTCGTGCTGCGCGGCGGCGTGCGGTACGCCAGCAACGCGCCCCGGCTGTTCGCCGCCGCCGGGGAGCACCGCCAGCAGCTCCGCAACGACCTGGCCCTGCAGACCGCCGAGGACGTGGCCGTGACCCTCGGGGCCATGAAGGGCGTCCTGGTCAAGCTGGGCCAGATGGCCAGCTACATGGATGACGGGCTGGCCCCGGCGGCCAGGCGGACGCTTTCCCGGCTGCAGGACAGCATCCCGCCGATGAGCCCGGCCCTGGCCGCGGAAGTTGTTACGGAAGAGCTTGGCGGTTCGCCGGAGGAGGTGTTCGCGCAGTGGGATCCCGAGCCCATCGCGGCCGCCTCGATCGGTCAGGTGCACCGCGCGATCACGCACGACGGCCGGGCCGTGGCGGTCAAGGTCCAGTACCCCGGCATCGCCGAGACCATGGCCGCTGACCTGGACAACGTGGCCCTGCTGCGCCGGATGCTCAAGATCACCGCGCCGAACCAGGACGTCGACGGGCTCGTGGCCGAGCTGCGCGAGCGGGTGCTGGAGGAGCTCGACTACCGCCGGGAGGCCAGGAACCAGCGGCTGCTGGCCGACTACTACGACGGGCACCCCACCATCCACGTGCCGCGGGTCATCGACGAGCTGTCCACCCGGCGGGTAGTGACCAGCGAGCTGTCCGACGGGGCGCGGTTCGCCGAGCTGGCCACGTGGTCGCAGGAGGAGCGCAACCTGGCCGGGGAGACGATCTACCGGTTCGTGTTCCGCAGCCTGTATGAGGTGCACGCGTTCAACGGGGACCCGCACCCGGGCAACTACCTGTTCCACGGCGGCGGCCGGGTCACGTTCCTGGACTTCGGGCTGGTCAAGCACTTCACCGACGAGGACCTGCGGCCGCTCATCGACATGGTCCGCACGCTGTGCGTGGACGACAAGCCCGAGGAGTTCCGGGCCAGCCTGGAGGAGGCGGGCTTCATCGCACCCGGCGCGCCGCTGACCACCGAGGCCATCGTGGACCACCTGGCGGTGTTCTACGAGCTCGTCCGCGAGTCCCGGACCATGACCGTGACCAGCGACTACGCCTCCGCGGTGGTGCGCCGGTTCTTCGCGGTCGGCAACCCGGTGACCGAGTACGCCAGCATCCCGCGGTCCTATGTGATCTTGCAGCGGATCAACCTCGGGCTGTTCGCGCTGCTGGGCGACCTGCACGCGACCGCGAACTGGCGGCAGATCGCCGAGGAGATCTGGCCGTTCATCCAGGGCCCGCCGTCCACCCCGATGGGCGAGGCCGAGGTGCGCTGGCGGGAGCGGCGCCGGCTGGCGGAGCAGTTGGCAGCGGAGCAGCCGGCCAGGCCGGCCTGAAACGGGCATCGCTAGAGTTTCTGCCATGGACGTCCGGCAGTACATCGATGATCATGCCGACGAGTTCTTCGGCGCGCTGAAGCAGTGGCTCACCATCCCGTCGATCTCCGCGGACCCGGCCCGGCACGGCGACGTCCGCCGGTCGGCGGAGTGGCTGGCGGATCACCTGCGTGACAGCGGCTTCCCGATAGCCGAGGTCTGGGAGACTGGCGAGGGCGGCCAGGCGGGCCTGCCCGCCGTTTTCGCGCACTGGCCCGCGGACGATCCGGCGGCGCCGGTCGTCCTGGTCTACGGCCACCACGACGTGCAGCCGGTCGAGCCTTTCGAGGAGTGGGCCAGCCCGCCGTTCGAGCCCGCCGAGCACGACGGCCAGCTGCTGGCCAGGGGCGCCTCCGACGACAAGGGCCAGGTGCTGTTCCACGCGCTGGGCACCAGGGCGGCGCTGGCCGCGGCCGGCGACAACTCGCTCCCAGTCACCCTCAAGCTGCTGATCGAGGGCGAGGAGGAGTCCGGCTCGCCGCACTTCGCGGCGCTGCTACGCCGCGAGCGGGAGCGGCTGGGCTGCGACGTCATCGTCATCTCCGACACCACCATGTGGGCCGCGGACGTGCCGTCGATGTGCATCGGCATGCGCGGCCTGGCCGAGGCCGAGATCGAGCTGCGCGGCGCGGAGCGGGACCTGCACTCGGGCTCGTTCGGCGGCGGCGTGCCCAACCCGCTGCACGCCCTGGCCGGCCTGCTGGCCGGGCTGCACGACGACGAGGGCCGGGTCACGGTGCCGGGCTTCTACGACGCGGTGCGGCCGGTGTCGGCGGAGGAGCGGGAGGTGTTCGCGCGGCTGCCGTTCGACGAGAAGGCCTGGCTGGCGGAGGCGGGCAACAGCGGCGCCGCGGCCGGGGAGGCCGGCTTCAGCACCCTGGAGCGGATCTGGGCCCGGCCCACCGCCGAGGTCAACGGCATGTGGGGCGGGCACACCGGGCCGGGCGGCAAGACCATCATCCCGGCCGCCGCGCACGCCAAGCTGTCCTTCCGGCTGGTCGCCGACCAGGAGCCGGACGCGGTCATCGCCGGGCTGCGCCAGTACGTGGCGCAGCACACGCCGCCCGGCATCGAGGCCACGGTGACGTCGCCCGGTCATGGCGTCCGGCCCTCGTTCTCGCCCCCGGACTCGGCCGCGGTGCGGGCGGGCCGGGCGGCGATGCGGCGGGCGTTCGGCACCGAGGTGCTGTTCACCAGAGAGGGCGGCAGCGGCCCCGAGGCCGACCTGGCCGACATCCTCCAGGCGCCGCTGGTGTTCGTGGCCGTCGGCCTGGACTCCGACCGCATCCACGCCCCCAACGAGAAGGTCGAGATGGAGCTGCTGCTCAAGGGCGCGCAGGCCGCCGCCTACCTGTGGGAAGAGCTGGCCGCCGAGCTCACGGCCGACCTCGCGGCTGACCAGTGAGCGAGGAGGTCCAGATCCCGGCGTTCGGCACCGCGCTGGGCCGGCTGGCGCTGGCCCGCGGCGAGGTTGACCGGTCGGCCCACTTCCGCAGCGACGAGGAGTGGCTGGCCGCGGCCTGGGCCCGGCCCGACACCCGCGTCGTCGTGGTGGACCACGGCCGCGCGCTGGTCAGGCTGGCCGGCGACGGCGCGGCGCTGGTCTTCACCGCGCCCCCGAACGCCCCCGACGGCGTGCGGATGCTGCTCGGGGTGGCGGCCGACGGCGTGGTCTACTTCGGCGTGGACGGTCCGCTCCCGGAGCCGGAGGACGAGGTCAAGGCGGCCCCGCTGCGCGAGGTCGGGCCGCTGCTGTCCGACCGCGACGCCGGCCTGATGACCCATGCCGTCGCGCTCGGCAACTTCCACGACAGCCACCACTTCTGCCCCAACTGCGGCGAGCCCAGCGTCCCGGTGTACTCCGGCCACGCGCGGCGCTGCACGGTGGAGGGCACCGACGAGTTCCCACGCAGCGACCCGGCCATGATCGTGCTGGTCACCGACCCGGCCGACCGCGCCCTGCTGGCCCGGAACGCGGCCTGGCCGGCGCACCGCGTGTCGATCCTGGCCGGGTTCGTGGAGGCCGGGGAGTCGGCCGAGCAGGCGGTAGCCCGCGAGGTGCAGGAGGAGGTCGGCATCGCGGTGGGCGAGGTGCACTATCTCGGCAGCCAGCCGTGGCCGATGCCGCAGAGCCTGATGCTCGGGTTCCGCGCCGAGGCCACGGGCAGCATGGAGCTCAAGGTAGACGACGACGAGATCGCCGAGGCCGGCTGGTACAGCCGGGACGAGCTGACGGCCGCCGTCGCCGACGGCACGATCCGGCTGCCCCCGCCGGTCTCGATCGCGCACCAGATCATCCAGTCCTGGTTCGGCCGCGAGGTGCCCGGCAGCTGGTGACGCCGACCCGGCCGGGCCAGGCTCTGATCCTGGCCTAGATCTGGAGCCCGCGGGCCCGGCTGCGCTCCAGCAGCTCGGCCTCGTCCCTGATCTCCTGCGCGCTCGGCGAGATCCCGATGATCGAGATCAGCAGGAACGTCAGCAGCGTGATGCAGCAGATAAGGGGGATCAGGAATCCGCCGATCGTGGCCCCGCTGGTATTCATGATCATGCCCATCGGCGGCCGGGAAACGCGCATCGCGGCCATTCCGGTGTAATGCATGGCGGTGACGGACATGCCCATGAGGCCGGCCGCCCCGATTGTTGGCCATATACGGGTCAGCCGCATCGCGGCCCAGAACGCGGTGGTCGCGAGCGCGATCGCGATAAGCGCGGAAACCGAGAATAAGGGCACGTTGTAGCTCATCAGGGCGGGCATCCTCATCGCCCCCATGGCGGTGTAGTGGACGCTGGCCACGCCGAGGCCGGTGATGGCGCCGGCCAGGCCCAGGTTGGGCCAGGTCTCCCGGCCGAACCCCACGATGAGCAGGCCGGTGGCCACCGCGGCCACGGCGATCAGCACCGAGAGCAGGGTGTCCGGCACGCTGTAGTGGATGGTCTCGCCGGGGATGGCGAACCCGAGCATGGCGATGAAGTGCATCACCCAGATGCCCAGCGCGCCGATCCCGACCGCGCCCAGCACCAGCCAGCGGGCCCTGGCCGCGCCGGCTAACACGCGGGCCCGCGCCGTGCAGCGCAGGCCGAGGAAGGCGCCCAGGCAGGAAAGCAGGCAGGCGGCGACCGGAGTGGCCGGGCCGTACTGGAAGTTATGGACAGCCAACATAAAGCCGACGATAGATCACGCGCCGCGCTAATTCAGAGAACCATTGCAAGTCGGCCGTGCGCAATTCAGGACAACAACTTAATAGCGGTCGATAGATTATCTGACAACCTGGCTTACACCTGGAGCCCCCGGGTGATCCCGCTGATGAGTGGAAGCAAGAACCCGACGGTGGTGGCGCCGTCCATGCTCATCAGGGGGCCCGGGGGTAGGCGGAGGACACGCATGGCGGCCATTCCGGTGTAGTGCATGCCGCTGACGGCTAGGCCCATGATCATCGCGGCACCGAGGGTTGACCGGATGCCATGCAGTCGCAGCGCCGCCCAGAACGCGGCGGTCGCGGCTACGATCGCGATAACCACCGAGAGCACGAATAAACTCGGGTTATAGGTCATCCGGGCCGGCATGCGCATGGCCGCCATTCCGGTGTAGTGCATGCTGGCCACGCCGATGCCCGTGGTCACCCCGGCCAGGACCAGGTTCCACCAGGCGTCCGGGCCGAAGCCCACGATGAACAGGCCGACGCCTACCACGGCCACCGCGATCAGCATGGACAGGATCGTGACCGGCACGTTGTACCGGATGGTCTGACCGGGGATCGTGAAACCGAGCATGGCGATGAAGTGCATGACCCAGATGCCCATGGCGCCGATCGACACCGCGGCCAGCAATAACCACCGCGCCCGCGTTGGGCCCTGATAGGCCGGGGCCCGTGTCGTGCAGCGTAGTCCGAGGAACGCTCCCAGACAGGACAGCAGATAACCGGTCACCGGGGTCAGCAGGCCATACTGGAAATTGTTCGCAGATAGCATGACCCGACGATAGATGGTTAATAGATGGTTAGCAGCGGTATTTCAAGAGCGAATTCTTGATCGTTTTGATAAATAGGCTGATAATGGGTCAGTGTCAACGTCATGATGCGAGCAGTTATTTTATTTGGCTAATTCGGCGGAAATACTCGCCGGGCGCGGGATTTCTAGGCCGGGGCCAGGCCGCGGATGGCGCGGGTCAGGTCGACGTCCGGTGCGGGCAGCAGCCCGATCACCGGGGTGTCCAGCCCGGCGGCCTGGTACTCCGCGACCCGCTCCCGGCAGGCCGGCAGCGGGCCGTGCACGACCAGGTCGTCCACCAGCTCGTCCGGGATCACCGCCAGGGCGCCGCGGCGGTCGCCCTTGGCCCAGGCGTCCAGCATCGGGGCCAGCAGGTCGCCGCGGCCGAGCCACTCGTGGAACTTCGCGTAGACCGGGACGGTGAGGTAGGCGGCCAGCACCCGGCGGCCGATGTTCCTGGCCATCTCGGCGTCGCTGGTCGGGCAGACGAAGATCCGGGCCACCAGCTCGCAGTCCGGCCCGGCCACCTCGCGGATCCGGGGTACGTCGGCCGGGGCCAGCCAGTTGGTGATCGCGGCATCGGATTCCTTGGCCGCCAGCCGCACCATGCCCGGCCGCAGCGCGGCCAGGGCCAGGGCGGGCGGCACCTCCGGCGCCGGATCCAGCCGGAAGCCATGCACCGAGAACGTCTCGTAGTCCTGGCTGACCTTCTGCCCGCCCAGCGCCGCGCGCAGGAACTGGAGCATGTCCCTGGCCCGCTGGTAGGGCTTCTCGAACGGGATCCCGTTCCACTGCTCCACCGCGACCTGGGACGAGGTCCCGATGCCCATGACGAACCGGCCCGGCGCCAGCGCGCCCAGCGTGGCCGCGCTGACCGCGAGCGCGACCGGCGCGCGGGTATAGATCCCGGCGATCGCGGTCCCGAGCCGCAGCTGCGGGGCCCACTGGGAGGCCAGGGCCAGCGGGGTGAACGCGTCGACCCCGTTCAGCTCGGCGGACCAGGCGTCGGTGTAGCCGAGCACCGGCAGCGCGGTGATGATCTCCCGCTGCTCGGCCAGGGGGAGTCCGTGGAGCGGCAGGGTGAGCCCCCAGCGCTGCGTTCCGGCCATCGTCGTCGTCCTTCCTCCGGTCGCGTGCTGCCATTGTGACGGACCCGGCGGCGCGGTCCTAGGCCGGATGGCGGCGCGCGGGATGATGGGCCGGGGCCCGAGTGGTTACCGGGTGGCGGAGCCCGCCGCGGCCCCGCACTCGAGCCGGGAGGTGTCATGCGCGACAGGTCGATCGCCGGAACACCGGTGAGCGCCATTGGTCTTGGCGGCATGCCGATGTCGATCGAGGGGCGGCCGGACGAGGACCGCTCGGTCCGGACCATTCACGCCGCGCTGGACGCGGGCGTCACGTTCATCGACACCGCCGATGCCTACCACCTCAAGGCGGGCGAGGTCGGCCACAACGAGCGGCTGATCGCCAGGGGGCTGGCCACCTACGGCGGCGACACCAGTCACGTCCTGGTCGCGACCAAGGGCGGCCACCTGCGTCCCGGCGACGGGACCTGGACGGTGGACGGCTCGCCCGCCCATCTGCGCCAGGCCGTGGAGGCGTCGCTGAAGGCCCTGGGCGTGGACGCCATCGGCCTGTACCAGTTCCACCGTCCCGATCCTCGCGTGCCTTACGCGGAGTCCATCGGGGCGCTGAAGGAGCTGCACGACGCGGGCAAGGTCCGGCTGACCGGGATCTCCAACGCGACCGTCGAGCAGATCGAGCTCGCGCGCTCGATCCTGGGCCCGGAGAACCTGGCCAGCGTGCAGAACCAGTTCTCGCCCTCGTTCCGGTCCAGCGAGGGCGAGCTGGACCACTGCGCGCGGCTGGGCATCGCGTTCCTGCCCTGGAGCCCGTTCGGCGGGAGCAGCCGGGCCGGATCGCTCGGTGCCCGGCATCCCGCCTTCCAGGCCGTCGCCGACGCCCACGGCGTCTCCCCGCAGCAGGTCACGCTGGCCTGGATGCTGGCCAAGGCCCCGGTGGTCATCCCGATCCCCGGCGCCAGCCTGCCCGAGTCCATCACCGACTCGGCCCGGGCGGCGGAGCTGGAGCTCAGCGCCGAGGAGCTGGTCCGGCTCGACCAGGCCCGAGCCAGCTGGCGGGCCGGCGTGGCCCGGCCTGGCCGCCCGGCTCAGGCGGGCAGCCCGACCAGGTCGGCCATCTGCTCCACGGAATAGCTGAAGAAATCATCGGCCGGGTCCGCGCTGCCGACCAGCTGGCCGAACAGCTCGAAGCTGACCATGCCGAACAGCTGGGTCCAGGCGATCAGCGCGCGGGCGATCACCGCGGGCGGCACCCCGGGGGCGATGGCCGCGGCGACGACCTCGGCCTGGCTGGCCAGCCGTCCGGGCAGCGCCGGCTGGTCGGTCTGGGCTAGGCCGGCTGTCCGGGCTGGCCGACCTGCGGGCGCGGGGGTCTCGTGGCCGGCCGGGTCCTTCCAGGCCTCGGCCAGCAGCCCGCCGAGCGCCAGCGGCACCCGGGCCGCCGGGGCCACGGTCTGCGGCGGCGCCTGGTAGCCGGGCACCGGCGAGCCGTAGATGAGCGCGTACTCATGCGGCCGGGCCCTGGCCCAGTCCCGGACCGCCCGGCAGCAGGCCCGCCAGCGATCGCGGACGCTCGTCGTCCGTGCGCCGCCGGCCACGGCGGCCTCGGCGGCGGCGCCCAGGGAGTCGTAGGCGTCGATGATCAGCGCCGTGAGCAGCTCGTCCCGGCTCGGGTAGTAGCGGTACAGCGCCGAGGAGACCATGCCCAGCTCCCTGGCCACCGCGCGCAGCGAGAGCTGCTGCGCGCCCCCGGCCGCGACCTGCCGCCGGGCCTCCTCCTTGATCTCGCGGGTGAGCTGAGCCCGGGCCCGCTCCCGCGCGTTCTGCGTCGCCCTCATCCGCGCGTCACCCGCATCCCCGCGCCGTCCTGATCCCGTGCCTCATCCCGTGCCACCCTCGATCCCCGGGCCGCCTTCATGCCGTCAGTGTGCCACTAACGAGAGCGCCGATCAACAACGAGAGCACTGCTCTTGACAAGACTGCCGCTTTGGAGTGAACATTGATCTGAAAGCAGAGCAGTGCTCCCGCCGGGGCGCTGCGACCGGCGGGGCCTCGCGACCCCGGACGACAGCCACGAGGAGCATCCGATGTCCGAGCGCACCGACCACGCCGATCACGCCGACCACGCCAGCCGCTACGTCGTGCCGACCAGCGGCCCCGGCCGGGCCATGCTCGGCTTCTTCAACTCCGTCGTCGCCGGTCTGACCAAGGCCGGGATCAGCGTGCTCGGCAGCCGGGTGCTGTACGTCCGCGGCCGGACGAGCGGCCAGTGGCGTACCACGCCGGTCAACCTGCTCCGCCACGACGGCAAGAGCTACCTGGTCGCGCCGCGCGGCCACACCCAGTGGGTCAGGAACATGCGGGTGGCGGGCGGCGGTGAGCTGCACGTGGGCCGCCGGGTGGAGAAGTTCACCGCCACCGAGCTGGCCGACACCGAGAAGCCCGAGATCCTGCGCGCCTACCTGCGCCGCTGGAAGATGGAGGTGGGCGTGTTCTTCGACGGCGTGGGCCCCGACGCCACGGACGGCGAGCTGCTCGCCATTGCCCCCGGCTACCCGGTCTTCCGCCTGGCCATCAACTAACCGGGCCGGTCGGCCAGCAGCCGGCGGCCAGCAGCCGGCGGTCAGCTAGCCCGGCGGTCAGCTAGCCGCCGCCTCGCAGCCCACCTGGTGCGGCGAGGGCCGCTCAGCCAGCTCGCGCAGCCGCTCGGCGGTCCGCTCGTCGGCCGGGGTGTAGGTGATCATCCGGGTCCCGAGCCGCTGGCCCAGCCACAGGTTGGTGTAGTTCAGCTCCAGCAGGCCCACCTGGGGATGCAGCCAGCGTTTGGTCCGGTTCTCCGGGGCCGCTACCTCGTGCCGCTCCCAGAGCTCGGTGAACTCGGGTGACGCCTTCAGCAGCCGGCTGACCAGGCACTTCCAGGCCGGCTCCGACACGTGCTCGGCCATGGCCGCCCGGTACTCGGCGACCATCCGGCGGGCCGCGTCCTCCCAGTCGATCATCGCCGCGCGAGACTCGGGGCTGGTGAACACGCACCACAGCGAGTTGCGGTCCTCGAACGGCTTGTCCTGCAGGCAGCGGTTCATCAGCCGCTCGTAGGAGTCGTTGAACGCCAGCACGTCGTAGCGGGCGTTGCGGACGCAGGCCGGGTACGACCCGAGCTGATCCAGCAAGAGCTGGACGGTCGGCGGCAAAGCCTGGGAGTCGGGCTGGCCCACGCCATCCGGGGCGTCGGCCAGCCGGAACAGGTGCTCGCGCTCGTGCGGGTCCAGCAGCAGCGTGCGGGCCACCGAGTCCAGCACCTGCGGCGAGGCGTTGATGTCGCGGCCCTGCTCGAGCCACGTGTACCAGGTCACGCCGACCCCGGCCAGCGTGGCCACCTCCTCGCGGCGCAGGCCGGGCGTGCGTCGCCGGGAGGCGGGCGGCAGCCCGACGTCCTCCGGCGCGATGCGCTCCCGTCGGCTGCGCAGGAACTCGCCGAGCTCCTGGCGCCGGGACGAGGCGTGGCCGGGCGGCACCGTCCGGGCAGCGGCCCGGGCCGCTGGCTCGGGTCGGCCAACCAGGGTCTGAGTGCTCATGCTGCTATGATGCCACGCATCTTATGCAGTTGCCAGGTAGTGTCAGTACCCGTATAAACAGGCTCTAGTACCTGGCTAAGGTTTGCCGCCACTATGGTGACATGCCTTCCGTGCTGAACTCCACTGAAAGCGGCTCCCGGCCCGCTGGCGCGCCCGCGAACGCGGCGGCGGTCACGGTCCTGCCGCCCCGGAGCCACGACCGACGCGACCGCCAGGCGTCACCGTCCGAGCCCGGCCGCCCGGCCGCGCTCACCGGCGCCGGCCTGGCCGTCGTGCTGGTCGGCGTGCTCCTGCCCATGATCGACTTCTTCATCGTCAACGTCGCGCTGCCCACCATCGACCGGGACCTGCACGCCAGCGCGCCCATGCTGGAGCTGGTCGTCGCTGCTTACGCGTCCGCCTACGCCCTGCTGCTGGTGGTCGGCGGCCGGCTCGGCGACAGCTTCGGCCGCAAGCGCCTGTTCCTGATCGGCATGGCCGCCTTCACGCTGACCTCGCTAGCCTGCGGCCTGGCGCCCACCGCCATCGCCCTGGTCATTGCCAGGGCGGCTCAGGGTGCCTCGGCGGCCATGATGGTCCCTCAGGTCCTGTCCACCATCCAGGCCACCACCACCGGCGAGCGCCGGGCCCGGGCCCTGGGCCGCTACGGCGCCGCCGGCGGCATCGCCGCCGTCGCCGGCCAGCTGCTCGGCGGCCTGCTCGTCTCGGCCAACCTGGCCGGCTCAGGCTGGCGGCCGATCTTCCTGGTCAACGTGCCGGTCGGCATCGTCGGGCTGTTCCTGGCCCGCCGCCACGTGCCGGACACCCGGTCCCAGAACGCGGCCCGGATCGACTACCACGGCACCGCCGCCCTCGGCGTCACCGTGCTCGCGCTGCTGATCCCCCTCACCGAGGGCCAGTCGCTCGGCTGGCCGGCCTGGTCGATCGGCCTGCTCGCCGCCGCCCCCCTGGCCGCCGCGCTGTTCGCCTTCCTCGAGGTCCGCCAGGAGCGGTCCGGCCGCACCCCGCTGGTCCCGCCCTCGCTGCTGCGCCACCGCAGCATGCGCAGCGGCCTGCTCATGGCGCTGCCGTTCTTCGCCGGCTTCGGTGCCTTCATGTTCTGCTACGCCCTGCTGGTCCAGCAGGGCCTGCACGACAGCGCGCTCGCCGCCGGCACCGCGCTCGCGCCCATGGCCGCCGTGTTCCTGGCCGCCTCGCTGTCCACCCCCCGGCTGCTGCGCCGCTTCGGCGCCAAGGTCCTCGCGGCCGGTGCCACCTTCCAGGGCGCCGGGCTGATCATCCTCGGGGTCACGGTCGTGGCCTCCTGGCCGGACGTCTCCCTGGCCTGGCTGGTGCCCGGCATGGTGGTGGCCGGCGCCGGGCAGGGCCTGATCATGAGCCCGCTGTTCGGTGTGGTCCTGTCCGACGTCCCGCCGGCCTCGGCCGGCGCGGGCAGCGGCGTGCTGACCACCACCCAGCAGGTCGCGCTGGCCCTCGGCGTCGCCACCCTGGGCAGTTTGTTCATTGCCCTGGCCCGCGACGGCGTGGGGATGCGCGACGGCTTCCTGGTCGTGCTCGCGATCCAGACCGTGATCGCTGTCGGCCTGGCCATCGGTGCCCGCTGGCTCCCCGGCTGGCGCCGCCCCCGCCCAGCCAGCTAGCGCCAGCCGGGCCCCGGCCCGCCGCCCAGCCGATCGGCTCAGCGATCTAGCGCCAGCCGGGGCCCGGCCGGCCCGCCCCGCGCGCGCCAGCTAGCGCCAGCCGAGGCCCGGCCGCCCCGCCGCGCCCGCGCCAGCTAGCGCCAGCGGGGCCCGGCCAGCGGCCCCGCCCGCGCCAGCGTCACCGACGGCCCTCTGGTGCTCCTAGAGCAGCACCAGAGGGCCTGTTACGTCGCTGGACACCCGCCAGGGCCAGCGCCCATCCGCAACACTGGCCCCTCCAGCCCGCCGGCGCGCTCCCGCCCCGAGCCGGGGCCACCAACCCCGGCGCCCGGGCCTGGAAGTTGGCCGCCCGTGCGTCACGCAGCGACGTGGGAGCAACAACGACGTCGCTGGAACGACGTGGGAGCAACAACCACGTCGTACCGCCACTCCATCAAGATCGCTGGCCTGGGGCTGATGTGGCGCAGGGGGCCTGGTGCGTCAGGCGCGGACTGGGCGCCGGGTGGGGCGCTGGCTCGGGGGCCATGCGGGTGGCGGGAGCCGCTCCGGCGAGGCGGCTGGGCCAGGCAGGCGGGCGGGGCCAGGCCGGCTGGGCGGCTAGGGCAGACGAGTGTACGAGCCGGTCAGGGCGAGCGTCGCTCCCGTCGGGTCGACCAGGCGGAGGCAGCCTTCCGCGGCCGGGAACCGGGCCACCTCCCCGCGCACCCGCGCCTTCGGGCCGTCCGGGCCGACCAGGATCGACCCGTCCGCGCCGCTGGCCACCAGCTCGTCGCCCACGCGCAGCAGGACCGGCCCGTCCCGGCCCGCCGACACCGCCGTCCGGCCCGCCCGGATCGCCTCCAGCACCGCCGCCGGGTCCTCGGCCTCGGCCTCCACCCAGGTGGTCGGCGTGCCCGGCGGCGCGTCGTGCCCGGGCTGGTGCCAGTCGCTGCCGCCGACCGGGATCGCCTCCGGGTGCCAGGCCAGCCACCAGCCCAGCGGCATGGTCCAGCGGGTGTCCAGCCAGCTCCAGTGCCAGACCTCGATCAGCGGCGGGCGCCGCTTCATCGGGATCATCCAGCTCAGCTCCCCGCCCATCGGATGGTTCACCGACAGCAGGCCGCCCGCCTGCTCGGTGCGGTCCAGCCAGCGGTCCGGCGGGTCGCGGAAGTCAATCCAGCCGATGTCGCCGAACGCGTTGGCGTGGCCCGTGCTGGTGGTCACCTCCTGGCCGGGCAGCAGCACGATGCCGTGCGCCGCGCCGGCCTGGGCCAGCTCGCGGTGATGGCTGACCGTGTTGTGATCGCTGATGGACAGGAAGTCCAGGCCCCGGCTGGCCGCGAACCGGGCCAGCTCCGGCACGGTCATGACCCCGTCCGAGTGCACCGTGTGGGTGTGCAGGTCGCCGGCCAGCCAGCGGCGGCCGGGCGTGGCGGGCAGGTCGCGGCGCGGCGGCCGCTCGGTCAGCGGCGGCGGGTCCTCTGGCGCCGCGGCGGGGACCAGCTCGCCGGGCCGGTCCGAGACTTCCGCGCTGACCCGGTAGTCGGCACCGTCCGGCGACACCCGGTGCAGCCCGATCATCACCTGCCAGGTGCCCGGCTCCAGCTCGCCCGCCAGGTAACCCGGCGTCGCCGTCTCGGGCGTGATCACGAACGACCGCCGCCGGTCTCCGGACCAGCCCCGGAACCCGGCCGGGCCCAGGCAGCCCAGGTCCATGATCGCGTCGGACCGCTCGTACTCCAGCTCGACCCGCAGCGCGTAGCTGCCGCGCGGGATCTCGACCGGCAGGTACTGGTAGGCCGACGCAAAGCGGTCCTCCAGCGTCCAGCGCCCCCCGTATCGCGTGACGACCATGGACCTCATCTGACCAGATATCCGGCCGGGGAGCGAACACCGCCTGGGCGCCTGCCCCTTGCCTGACGGAATTCAACATGCGTAGAATTCAACACGCGTTGAGTTCATTGACCTGGAGGGAGCACGGTCGTGTGGGCGATGATCGTCAAGGAGTTCCGGCAGATCAGGCGGGACCGGCGCACGCTGGTCATGATGATCTTGATGCCCATCGTGCTGCTAGTCGTGCTGGGCTACGCGGCCAGTTTCAACGTGACGTCCATCCCCGTCGCCGTGGCCGGGCCCCAGGCCAGCGCGGTGGAAGCGCAGCTGCCCAGGACGTTCCACATCGTCAGCACGGCGCCGGGCCAGGGCCGGGCCTGGGCGCTGCGCGAGCTGCGTGACGGCCACGCCGCGGTCGCCGTGCTCACCGGCGGCGCCCGCCCGGACGTGCTCATCGACGGCACCCAGCTGTTCCCGGCGCAGGCGACCCTGACCGCCCTGGGCCGGATGACGCACACCGGGGCGCCTGCGGCGCCGACCGCCCCGCGGGTGTCGATTCTCTACAATCCGAAACTGACGACGTCCGACGTCATGATTCCGGGCCTGGCCGGCGTGGTCCTGGTGTTCATCGGGACGATCATCACCAGCCTCGGCGTCGTGCGCGAGCGGCAGTCCGGCACGCTGGAGCAGCTGGCCGTCATGCCGCTGCGGCCGCGCGACGTCTACCTCGGCAAGATCGTCCCGTACTTCGTGGTGGCCGCCGTCGACCTGGCGATCGTGCTCGCGGTGGGCATCGCGGTGTTCGGAGTGCCGTTCCGCGGCTCGGCGGCGGTGTTCGGGCTTGGTGCCCTGATGTTCCTGTTCGTCACCCTCGGCATCGGCGTGCTGATCTCCAGCGTGTCGCAGAACCAGGGCCAGGCCATCCAGCTCGCGGTGATGACCATGCTGCCGCAGATCCTGCTGTCCGGGCTGATCTTCCCGCTGTCCTCCATCGCCGTGGGCGTGCGCTGGATCGCCTACCTGCTGCCGCTGACCTACTTCAACGAGATCTCCCGCGGCGTGATGCTGCGCGCCGAGCCGATCGGCGCCCTCTGGCAGCCGCTGCTCATCCTGGGCCTGCTCGGCGTGGCGGTAGTCACCCTGGCCACCCTGCGCTTCCGCGCGTTCCTGGCCCCGTCGGGCCGACGCCACCGAGGCCGCGCGGTCACCGGCGCCGGTCCCAGCGCGGCGGTCCCGGCGACGGGGGAGGGCGCGTGACCGGCCCGGCGGCGGGGGTCTGGCCGGCGCCCCGGCCAGCCCGGCCGGGCCAAGCTGGGGTGCGCGCGGAGTCTTTGTTACGTATGGAAAAACGCGGGCGCTCGACGACATCTGGCTCCCGGCGCCGTCGGGCCAGGTCACGGTCGTGGTGGGGGGCGACGGCGCGGGCAAGACCACGCTGCTGCGCTGCCTGGCCGGGGCGCTGGCGCCCGATGCCGGCGAGGTGCGCACGCCCGGCGCGCGGCGGATCGGCTACCTGCCGGCCGGGTCGGGCACCTACCCGGACCTGACGGTGGCCGAGAACCTGGCCTTCCGGGCGGCCGCCTACGGGCTGTCGGCGTCGCGGGCCCGCGAGCGGTGCCGCCGAGCTGATCACCAAGGCCGGGCTTTCCGTAGCGCGGGACCGGCTGGCCGGCGCAGCTCTCCGGCGGCATGCGGCAGAAGCTGGGCGTGATCGCGGCGCTGCTGCCTCAGCCAGACCTGCTGATCCTGGACGAGCCGACCACCGGGATCGACCCGGTCAGCCGGGCGAGCCTGTGGCGGCTGATCGCCGGCGCCGCGGCGGCGGGCGCGGCCGTGGTGCTGGCGACCACCTACCTGGACGAGGCGGAGCGCGCGGCCTCGGTGCTGGTGCTGGCGGACGGGCAGCCGCTGGGCACCGGGACGCCGGAGCAGATCGTGGCCGCGACGCCGGGCGCGATCGTCGGGCTGGCCGGCGCAGCCCGACGACGCCGGCCGGGCCCGGAGCTGGCGCCGCGGCGGAAACTGGCGGACCTGGATGCCGCCCGGCGCCTCGGTGCCGCCGGGGGAGCGGATCACCCCCGACCTTCAGGACGCCGTCACGGTCGCGGCCCTGGCCAGGGAACCCCAGCCCGAGCCCGGTCCGGCCGCCCGGCCCAGCCCGCCGCCCTGGCCAGTCATCGACGAGGCCGGTCCGGCGGATGGGGTGGCGCTGGCCGAGTGCGCGACGGTGACCCGCCGGTTCGGCCACTTCACCGCCGTCCGTGAGGTCAGCCTGCGGGTCGGGCCGGGGGAGATCGTCGGCCTGCTCGGGGCCAACGGCGCGGGCAAGACCACGCTGATCCGCATGCTGCTCGGCCTGCTCCCCGCCTCCGGCGGCACCATCGCGCTGTTCGGGGCGGAGCCTTCGCGGGCCACCCGGCGCCGGATCGGCTACGTTCCCCAGGGCCTGGGCCTGTACGACGACCTGAGCGTGGCCGAGAACCTGAGCTTCTCGGCGGCCGTGTTCGGCAGCCCGGCCGAGGCGGTCCCGGCGGCCGATCTCGGCCCGGCGGCGGGCATCCCGGTCGGGCGGCTGCCGCTGGGCGTGCAGCGGCGGGCCGCCTTCGCGCAGGCCCTCGCGCACCGGCCCGATCTGCTGATCCTGGACGAGCCCGACGTCCGGCGTGGATCCGCTCGGCCGAGCGCGGCTGTGGGATACCGTCCGGTCAGCGGCCGAGGCGGGCGCCGGGGTGCTGGTGACCACGCACTACATGGAGGAGGCCCACGAGTGCGACCGGCTGGTCATCATGGCCGACGGTGCGGTGGTGGCCCGGGGCACGCCCGCCGAGGTGATCGGCGACGCGACGGTGACGGTGGTGGAGACGAGCGAGTGGCGGGCCGCGTTCGGGCGGCTCGAGGACCGGGGGCTGGACGTGAACCTGGCCGGGAGCGCCCTGCGGGTGCCCGGCGCGGGCCCGGACGCGGTGCGCCAGGCGCTGGGCGAGTCCCTCGCCGGGGCCGGAGTCAGGGTCTATCCGGCGCCGGCGACCCTGGAGGAGCGGTTCTTCCAGCTGGTGGAGCACAGCCAGGCGGCGGAGAGCCAGGCGGCGGAGAGCCAGCGGGGAGGCGCGTGAGCACCGATGACTGAGCGGGCCGAGGGCGCGCGGGCGGGCCGGGCTCGCGGCGGACGCCGGGCCGGGGACAGCGGGACCAGGGAGGCCATCCTGGATGCCGCCCGCCGCCAGTTCGCCGACCGAGGCTACGACGGGGCCACGATCCGGGGCATCGCCGGCGACGCCGCGGTCGACCCGGCGCTGGTGCACCACTTCTACGGCACCAAGGAGCGGCTGTTCGCGGCGGCCATGCGGCTGCCGGTGGTGCCCAGCGAGGTGCTCACGGCCGCGTTCGCCGAGGCCGCGGACGGTCAGGGGAACGGGCCGGGCGGCATGGGCGAGCACTTGGTCCGGATGGCGCTGACGGTCTGGGAGCGCACCGAGGTCCTCGGCATCTTCCTGGGCCTGCTGCGGTCGGCGCTGACCAGCGAGCAGGCGGCCGACATGTTCCGCGGCTTCATCACCGACGCCATCCTGAGCCCGGTCGCGGCGGTGGCCCGCGCCCGCGGCGACGACGACGGCGACGGCGACGGCGCGGACAGCGAGGACGAGGCCGCCTACCGGGCCGGTGCGGTGGCCACCCAGATGCTCGGGCTGGCCATGAGCCGGTACGTGATCAAGCTGGAGCCCATCGCCTCGGCCAGCCCCGACGACCTGGCCGCCACCATCGGGCCCACGCTGGACCGCTACCTCACCGGGCCCATCGACCGGCCGTGACCGTTAGTGAGGCGCGCCCCGCACCCGCGGTTCGGTACGCTAGAGGTAACACGGCGTTGATCCGGCCATCACCGGTGAGCCTCCGGAAGAACGGGCGCACTGCGCTTCACGGCACTGTGCCTCATTAGAACCGGACGGGCGGGCCCGTCACAGCCTGCGAATGAAGCGGTCGCGTCCCCGGCTTCCGGCCGGAGCGGAGGCGGCAAGCGAGGTGGTACCGCGGTGCCGCCCGGGCCCAGCGCCCGGGTGATGTCGTCCTCGTCCGGAGAGACGACCGACCGCGAAGGATCACCGATGAGCTACCCCAAGGTCTCCACCGCCGGGCTGGACGCCGCCGGACCCGGCGCCGCCGGCCAGGACGAGACGGGCGCGAGCGCGGCCAGCGGCGGCGTTCCCGCCAGCCCTCGCTTTCCCGAGATCGAGGAGCGGGTGCTGGCCTACTGGGCGGCCGACGACACCTTCCGGGCCTCGGTCAGCAACCGGCCGGCGGGCGAGGACGGCAGCAACGAGTTCGTGTTCTACGACGGCCCGCCGTTCGCCAACGGCCTGCCGCACTACGGGCACCTGCTCACTGGCTACGTCAAGGACCTGGTCCCGCGCTACCAGACCATGCGCGGCAAGCGGGTCGACCGCCGGTTCGGCTGGGACACCCACGGGCTGCCCGCCGAGCTCGAGGCGATGAGCCAGCTCGGCATCAAGACCAAGGAAGAGATCGAGCAGCTCGGCATCGCCAAGTTCAACGAGGCCTGCCGCGAGTCGGTGCTGCGCTACCGCCAGGACTGGCGGGACTACGTCACCCGCCAGGCCCGCTGGGTCGACTTCGACCGCGACTACAAGACGCTCGACGTGACCTACATGGAAAGCGTCATGTGGGCGTTCAAGCAGCTCTACGACAAGGGGCTGGTCTACGAGGGCTTCCGCTGCCTGCCCTACTGCTGGAACGACGAGACCCCGCTGTCCGCGCACGAGCTGCGGATGGACGAGGACGTCTACCAGATGCGCCAGGACCCGGCGGTGACGGTCGGCTACCGGCTGGAGACCGGCGAGCTGGCGCTGATCTGGACCACCACGCCGTGGACGCTGCCGTCCAACCTGGCCATGGCGGTGCACCAGGACGTGGACTACGTGGTCGTCGAGTCCGACTTCTCCGGCACCACCGAGCGCTACGTGCTGGCCGACGACCGGCTGGCCGCCTACGCACGCGAGTTGGGCGAGGACCCGGTGATCGTGCGCCGCTGCCAGGGCGCCGAGCTGGTCGGGCTGCGGTACACCCCGCCGTTCACCTACTTCCTGGGCCACGACAAGTCGCACGTGGTGCTGCATGCCGACTACGTGACCACCGCCGACGGCACCGGCATCGTGCATATCGCGCCGGCCTTCGGCGAGGAGGACAAGCTCCTCACCGACCAGTACGGGATCGTGCCCGTCGTCCCGGTCGGGCCCGACGGCAAGTTCACCTACCCGGTGTCGGAGTACGCCGGGATCCTGGTCCTGGACGCCAACCTGCCGATCATCGATCACCTCAAGGCCCGGACCCAGGGCGATACACGGGGCGGCGCCGACGCCGGCGCGACCACCGAGGGCACGGTGCTGCTGCGCCGCGAGACCTACGACCACTCCTACCCGCACTGCTGGCGGTGCCGCCGGCCGCTCATCTACATGGCCGTGACCTCGTGGTTCGTGTCGACCACCACGATCAGGGACCGGATGCTCGAGCTGAACGAGCAGATCACCTGGGTGCCCGAGCACGTCAAGCACGGCCAGTTCGGCAAGTGGCTGGAGAACACCAGGGACTGGTCGATCAGCCGGAACCGGTTCTGGGGCAGCCCGATCCCGGTGTGGAAGTCGGACAACCCGGCCTACCCGCGCATCGACGTGTACGGCTCGCTGGAGCAGCTTCAGGCCGACTTCGGGGTCGAGGTGACCGACCTGCACCGGCCCGCCATCGACGAGCTGACCCGGCCCAACCCGGACGACCCGACCGGGGAATCGGTCATGCGCCGGGTCACCGACGTGCTGGACTGCTGGTTCGAGTCCGGCTCGATGTCGTTCGCGCAGGTGCACTACCCGTTCGAGAACTCGGACTGGTTCGAGCACCACTTCCCCGGCGACTTCATCGTCGAGTACATCGGGCAGACCCGCGGCTGGTTCTACACCATGCACGTGCTGGCGTCCGCGCTGTTCGGCCGGCCCGCGTTCGAGACCTGCATGAGCCACGGCATCGTGCTCGGCTCCGACGGGCAGAAGATGTCCAAGTCGCTGCGCAACTACCCGGACGTGCGCGAGGTGTTCGACCGGGACGGCGCCGACGCGATGCGCTGGTTCCTGATGTCCTCGCCCATCCTGCGCGGTGGCAACCTGATCGTCACCGAGCAGGGCATCCGCGAGGGCGTCCGCCAGGTCCTCATCCCGCTGTGGAACAGCTGGTACTTCTTCAGCCTGTACGCCAACGCGGCCGGCTACGAGGCGGCGCCGACCACGGCCTCCGACGACCTGCTCGACCAGTACCTGCTGGCCAAGCTGCGGCAGTTCGTCGAGACGGTGCAGCGGCAGCTGGACCACTACGAGATCGCCAACGCCTGCGACGCCACCCGGACGTTCCTGGACGTGCTCACCAACTGGTACATCCGGCGCTCGCGCGAGCGGTTCTGGGGTACCGGCGAGGCCGCCGAGTCGGTGGCCCGCCAGGCCTTCGACACCCTCTACACCGCGCTGGAGGTCACCTGCCGGGCGACGGCGCCGCTGCTGCCGCTGACCACCGAGGAGGTCTGGCGCGGCCTGACCGGCGAGCGCTCGGTGCACCTGGCCGACTGGCCGGACGTGTCCGGGCTGCCGTCCGACCCCGGCCTGGTGGCGGCCATGGACCGCGCGCGGGAGGTGTGTTCGGCGGCCGCCTCACTGCGGAAGACGAACAAGCTGCGCGTGCGGCTTCCGCTTCGGGAGCTGACGGTCGTGGCCGCGGATGCGGAGACGCTGGCCGACTTCACCGCGCTGATCGCCGACGAGGTAAACGTCCGCGAGGTGACGCTGCTGGACGTGGCAGACGCCGCGGCCCAGCAGATCCAGGTCTCACAGCGGCTCACGGTCAACGCCCGCGCCGCGGGCCCCCGCCTGGGCCGCGACGTGCAGGCCGTCATCAAGGCCAGCAAGTCCGGCGACTGGTCGGTGGACACCCTGGGTGTGGTGACCGTCGGCGGCGTCAAGCTGGAGGCCGGCGAGTACACCATCGACACGGTGGTGGACGACGGCGCGGGCGCGACCGCCACCCTGCCTGGCGGCGGCTTCATCCTGCTGGACACCACGGTGACGCCCGAGCTGGCCGCCGAGGGTCTGGCCCGTGACGTGATCCGGGCGGTGCAGCAGGCCCGGCGGACGGCCGGGCTGGACGTGGCCGACCGGATCGGGCTGACCATCGCCGCGACGCCCGCGGCCCAGGCGGCGATGCGCGCCCACCAGGAGCTCATCGCCAGGGAGACGCTGGCCACCAAGCTCGAGCTGGCCGACGCGGCCGCGCTGGATGGCGACCCGGCGGCGGGCGAGCCGGTCCCGGTGGGCGACGGCGAGTCGGTCCGGGTCCGCGTCACCGCCTGAGCCCGCTTAGGCGAGGCTCAGGCAGCGGCTCAGGAGAAGTGGGTGACGGGGCGCTCCAGCAGCGTCCCGTCCACCGCGATGTCGACCTTCTCGTTGTAGAAGGCAATGAGGCCCGCGATGGGCAGGAGCTGGCGGGTCGGGAAGTCGTAGGACCAGGCCAGGTCCTGGTGCACCGCCGAGCCCGAGCGCACCGACCAGTAGCCGGTCGTCCGGCCCTTGTAGGGGCATGCCGTGACCGTGGCCGACGGCACCAGGTGCCCGAAGTCGACCTCGGTGCGGTTCAGGTAGTAGCGGGTCGGCAGCCCGGTCTCGAACACCATGACCGGCGACGACGACTGCGCCAGCACCAGGCCGTCCAGCTCGACCCGGACCGTGCGGGTGGAGCGCACCGCGTCCACCCGGCTGTAGGGACTGCGGGGATGGACGAAGACCTCCTCGTCCTCCTCGTACCAGGCATCCAGCGCGGCCCAGTCGAAGCGCACGGTCCCGGCCACGCCGTCCACCGCGTCGTCGCCGTAGACCCGGGCGCAGGCCGCCCGGCTCACCCGACCCGCCCGCAGCCCGTGCACCCGCGCCGTGCCGCGGCTCAGCTTCTCCTCGCGGCCGGAGTCGACCAGGACGCCGGGACGCACGTCGGTCACCGGCAGGTAGTACTGCGGATAGTTGCTCCATTCCCAGACGTACCGGGCCCGCCGCGTATCCACGATGGTCTCCCCGCCCAGCACCGCACGAATCCGGCGCGGCACCGGCTCGACGTGGTCGACCGGCACGATCGCTTGCGGGTAGTCGTTCATCGCTGCCTCCAGGGAAAGGGCGCCAGGTCTGGTTCTACCCAGGTCGTCCGGGCCCGCGCGGAGGCCAGCACCGACGAGCTGTAGTGCCCCCTGAGCAGGCGCTTGTCCAGCAGCCGCGGATGACGGGCGGCGAAGCTGTCGAAGTCCATCGGGCCCGGGCCCGCCTGATCGGCGGCCAGGTGGTGGCCCACGATCTCGGTCCAGGCCCAGGTGACGGTGGCGTTGTACTTCTGCGGCGCCCCGGCGTAGACGGTGAGGTGGCGCAGCCACCGGCCGATCCGGTCCGCCGCCTCGGCCGTCCCGTATCGCCGCACGGCCAGGAACGCCAGGTGCACATGGTCCCGGTGCCCGAAGCCCTCGGCCCCGGCCGGGACGATCTGATCCAGCAGCTCGGTCAGTTCCCCGGGCAGCCCCGCATGGTGTCGGTCGCCAGTCATCGTTCCTCCTCAGTTAGTGCGCTCAGCACGGCGCGGAACCCGGCCAGCTCGCCCTCGCGGACCCCGGACAGCGCCGCCCGCTCCAGCCGCCGGACCGCCCGGTCCACGGCCGCCGCCGTGTCCTGGCCCGGGCCCGTGAGCTCGACCACGAACGACCGCCGGTCGGCCGGGTCCAGCTCCCGCACCACCAGCCCCCGGCCCGCCAGCCGGTCCAGCACGCTGGTCAGCGTGGTCGGCCGGGTCGCCGTGGCCGAGGCCAGCTCGCCGACCGCGCGCGGCCGGCCGTCGGCCAGGACGGCCAGCACGTTGGTCTCCGAGCTGTTCAGGCCCAGCCCGGCCAGGTCCCTGGCCAGCACGTGCAGCGTGGCGTGGGTGGCCCGCTGCAGGGCCAGGATCGCCCCGCTCCGCAGATCTGTCACGAAAATGAATAATACCAAATGGGAGTAACTCGTCAAGGCCGCCCGGCCCGGTCGTTACGATCATCGGGTGGACGCCATGCTGGGAGACTGCGCGCTCGAGGACCTGCGGCGACGGAAGAGCTTCAAGTGGCGGGCCTACCCCGGCGACGTGCTGCCCGCGTTCGTGGCCGAGATGGACTTCGACATCGCCGAGCCGATCAAGAACGCCATCCGCGAGGCGCTGGACACCAACGACTGCGGCTACCCCGACAAGGGCGAGCTGGGCGACGCCTACGCCGGGTTCGCGTCCGCGCGGCTGGGCTGGGCCGCCGACCCCGCGCTGGTCGTGCCCATCCCCGACGTGATGACCGGCATCGTAGAGGCCATTACCGCGCTGACCCCGCCCGGCTCGGCCGTGGCCATCAGCCCGCCCGTCTACCCGCCGTTCTTCTTCCGGCTGCGGCTGGCCGACCGGCGGCTGGCCGAGGCGCCGCTCAGCAACACCGGCGGCCGTTACGACCTGGACCTCGACGCGCTGGACCGGGTCCTGGCCGCCGAGGACGTCCGCGCCTACCTGCTGTGCAGCCCGCACAACCCGGTCGGCCGGGTCTGGTCCCGCGACCAGCTGCTGGCCGTCGCCGACCTGTGCGAACGGCATGACACCGTGCTGCTGGTGGACGAGATCCACGCCCCGCTGGTGCTGCCCGGCGCCTCGTACGTGCCGTTCGGCGCCCTGGACCATCCCATGACCGAGCGGGCCATCGTGTTCACCTCGGCCACCAAGGGCTGGAACATCCCCGGCGTCAAGTGCGGCGTGGCCATCGCCGGGTCGCCCGCCACCGTCGCGCTGCTGGAGGAGCGCTGGGACGCCCTGCTCGCCGCCCAGCTCGGCGTGGTCGCCTCCGTCGCCGCCTTCACCAGCGCCCGGCCCTGGCTCGACGCCATGGTCGCCCAGCTCGACGAGAACCGCCGGCTGCTGACCCGCCTGCTGGCCGACAACCTGCCCGCCGTCCGCTACGTCCCGCCCGAGGCCAGCTTCCTGGCCTGGCTGGACTGCCGTCGCCTGGACCTCGGCGACGACCCCTCCGAGGCGTTCCTGGAGCGCGGCCGGGTCGCGCTCAGCCCCGGCCCGCACTTCGGTGACGCGGGGCGTGGCTACGCCCGGCTGAACATCGGCACCTCGCCCGCGCTCATCGGCGAGGCCGTCAAGCGGATGGCCGCCGCGGTGTCTTAGACGGCGCAGATCACAGCTTTTTTTCCTTAACAAGAGGTTGGCGGGCGTTTCCGCCTCGCCCTCAGCCGGTCCGCGCTTCCCGGCCGGAACAGCCGGGCGCCACGGGTCGTTGCTCCGGTTATGAGCACAGTGACCACGCAGGCCGGGGGCGCCAGCCCGGTGGACTTCGCGACCTACGGCGACTACGGCGACTACCTGGCCAAGAAGCGCGCCGCCGCGCCGCCGCCCAAGTCCGGAGAGTTCGTCCGCGCGCCGTACCCGTTCCAGGGCCGGATCACGGCCGACGGGTCCAGCGGCTACCCGGCCGAGGCGGGCCGCTACCACCTCTACATCTCCTGGGCCTGCCCGTGGGCGCACCGGTCGGCCATCGTGCGCAAGCTGCTCGGCCTGGAGGAGGTCATCTCGCTGTCGGCCGTGGACCCGGTCCGGGACGGCCGCGGCTGGGCCTTCCGCGACGGCGACGGCTATTCGCTGGACCCGGTCAACGGGTTCGCGCTGCTGAGCCAGGCCTACGAGGCGACCGAGCCCGGCTATGACGGCCACATCTCGGTGCCGGTGCTGTGGGACCGGCAGACCGGCCGCATCGTGTCCAACAACTTCCCGGACATCACCATCGACCTGGACACCCAGTTCGGCCGCTGGGCCGACCCGGCTTACGAGCTGTACCCCGCTGCCCTGCGCCCGGAGATCGACGCGATCAACGAGACCGTGTACGCGGCGGTCAACAACGGCGTCTACCGGTGCGGCTTCGCCACCACCCAGGAGAGCTACCACGAGGCGTTCACCCGGCTGTTCGCGGTGCTGGACGACCTCGAGCAGCGGCTGGGGGAGCGGCGCTACCTGACCGGCGACACGATCACCGAGGCCGACGTCCGGCTGTGGGTCACCCTGGCCCGGTTCGACTCGGTCTACTACTCGCACTTCAAGACCAACCTGCGCCGGATCACCGACTACCCGAACCTGTGGGCCTACGCCCGTGACCTGTACGCGCTGCCCGCTTTCCGCGAGACCACGCGCTTCGACCAGATCAAGCGGCACTACTACGTGACCCACCCGCACCTGAACCCGTCCCGCATCGTGCCCGACGGACCGGCGCTGGACTGGACCCCGGCGGCGGGTCGTTAGGGTCTCGTAGTCTTCGCCCCGTTTAGTCGTCAGCCTTTGCGCGCTTATCTGACCATGTGTTCCGTGTGCCGGGACTGGCCGCGGAAAAGCTGGCCTGGCCAGCGGGCACGTTCCGTGCGAATGTGGTAACGAGCCCCGGCCCATTGCCAGCATTTGGAGGTCAGATGGGCAGGGATGTCCCAGCCATCTCGGTCACCCAGCAGGACCGGCGTGCGTACCGCGAGAAGGTGCGCGTGTGCCTGGACGTGCTGGCCCGGATGCTGCGTGAGTCCCGCTTCGAGAACGAGGCGCCTCAGCTCGGCCTGGAGATCGAGCTGGACCTGGTCGACGAGGCCGCGCTGCCGGCCGATGCGCAACACCCAGGTGCTGGCCGCGATCTCCGACCCGAGCTGGGCCAGCGAGCTCGGCCAGTTCAATCTGGAGATCAACGTCGCGCCCCGGCAGCTGGCCGGGGACGCGTTCACGCAGCTGGAAGCCAGCGTGCGGGCCATCCTGAACCACGCCGACAAGCGGGCCCTGGAGGTCGGCTCCCGGCTGGTCATGGTCGGCATCCTGCCGACGCTGCGGCCGTCGGACGTCACCGAGCACGCGATGTCGGACAACCCGCGCTACCGGATGCTGAACGAGCAGATGTTCGCCGCCCGCGGCGAGGAGATGCAGATCTGCATCGAGGGCCCGGAACGGCTGCTGGCCCACGTGGACACGATCATGCCCGAGGCGGCGTGCACCAGCGTCCAGTTCCACCTCCAGGTCAGCCCGGAGTCGTTCGGCAGCTACTGGAACGCGGCCCAGGCGGTGGCCGGGCGTCCAGGTGGCGCTGGCCGCCAACTCGCCGTTCCTGTTCGGCCGGGAGCTGTGGCGGGAGACCCGGCTGCCGCTGTTCGAGCAGGTCACCGATACCCGGCCCGAGGAACTGAAGGAGCAGGGCGTGCGGCCCCGGGTTTGGTTCGGGGAGCGCTGGATCACCTCGGTGTTCGATCTGTTCGAGGAGAACCTGCGCTACTTCCCGGCGCTGCTGCCGCTGCGCGAGGACGAGGACCCGGTCGCCGCGCTGGACTGCGGCCAGGCGCCCGAGCTGTCCGAGATGACCCTGCACAACGGGACCGTCTACCGGTGGAACCGGCCGGTGTACGCGGTCGAGGACGGGCGCCCGCACCTGCGGGTGGAGAACCGGGTGCTGCCCGCGGGCCCGACCGTCGTGGACGTGATGGCCAACGCCGCCTTCTACTACGGCGTGGTCCGGGCGCTGGCCGAGGCCGAGCGGCCGATCTGGACCCGGATGTCGTTCTCGGCCGCCGCGGAGAACCTGGCCAACGGGGCCAGGAACGGCATCGACGCCCGGGTCTACTGGCCCGGCCTGGGCCAGGTACCGGTCACCGAGCTGATGCTGCGGCGGCTGCTCCCGATGGCCTGGGAGGGCCTGAGCCAGTGGGGCGTGGACAGCTCGGATGCCGAGCGGCTGCTCGGGATCATCGAGCAGCGCTGCCTGACCGGGCGCACCGGGGCCACCTGGCAGGTCGAGACGGTGCACGCGCTGAACGGCCCGACGGACCGCCGTAATGCCCTGGTCCGGATGACCCAGGGCTACATCGAGCGGATGGCCGCCAACGAGCCCGGGCATCGGTGGCCTGGCCCTCTAGCCCTGCCCTTTAGCCCTGCCTAAATTGGTGTTTGAAGCACAGTCGGTGAGACGATCTCCAGATGACGGCGGCCCCTGACGCGGCCACCCCGGCCCTGCGGCTGAGTTCCGGCCGCGGCCGCTGGGTCCTGGCGGCCACGGTGCTCGGTTCGAGCATGGCGTTCCTTGATTCGACCGTGGTCAACGTCGCCCTGCCGACCATCGGCCGGGAGCTGCACGCCTCGCTGGGCGGCCTGCAGTGGACGGTCAACGGCTACACGCTTTCGCTGGCCGGGCTGATCCTGCTCGGCGGCTCGCTCGGCGACCGGCTCGGCCGCCGCCGGGTGTTCATGATCGGCGTGGTCTGGTTCGCGCTGGCCTCGGCCGTGTGCGGGTTCGCTCCCAACATCGGGGTGCTCATCGGGGCCCGGGTGCTGGAGGGCGTCGGCGGGGCGCTGCTCACGCCGGGGTCGCTGGCCATCATCCAGGCCACCTTCGCTGAGGAGGACCGGCCCCGCGCGGTCGGCGCCTGGTCCGGCCTGGGCGGCGTCGGCAGGCGCGGTCGGCCCGCTGCTGGGCGGCGTGCTGGTGCAGTCGGTCGGCTGGCGGTGGGTGTTCTTCCTCAACCTGCCGCTGGCCGTGGTGGTCCTCGTGGTCGCCCGGCGGCACGTCCCGGAGAGCAGGGACGAGACGACCGCGGGCAAGTTCGACATCGAGGGCGCGGCCCTGGCCGCGCTGGCCCTGGGCGGGATCACCTACGCGCTGATCGAGGCGACCGAGCCACGGCAGCGGCCGGGTCGGCGCGCTGGCCGCCGGGGTGGTCGGCGTGGTCCTGGCCGTCGTGTTCCTGGTCGTGGAGCGCCGGCGTACCCGGCACCCGGATCCGGTGGCGCCGATGCTGCCCCTGGACGTGTTCGGCTCGCGTGAGTTCAGCGCGGTCAACATGATCACGTTCCTGGTCTACGGCGCGTTCGGCGGGCTGCTATTCCTGCTCGTCGTGCAGGTCCAGGTGGTGTCGGGGTTCTCGCCGATCAAGGCGGGCACCACGCTGCTGCCGGTGACGCTGCTGATGCTGGCCTTCTCGGCCCGGGCGGGCGGCCTGGCCCAGAAGATCGGGCCGCGCTGGCCGATGGCCGCAGGGACCGCGATCGCCGCGGTCGGCCTGGTGCTGATGGTCCGCATCGGCCCGCACGCCTCCTACGTGGCCGACGTGCTGCCCGCGGCGATCGTGTTCGCCGTCGGCCTCACGCTGACCGTCGCCCCGCTCACCGCCACCGTGCTGGCCACCGCGGATGTCCGGCACGCCGGGGTGGCCAGCGGCGTCAACAACGCGGTGGCCAGGGCGGCCGGGCTGCTGGCCGTGGCCGCGCTCCCCGCCGTGGTCGGCCTGGGCCCGGCCAGCTACCACGACCCGCCCAGCTTCAACCGCGGCTTCGACAAGGCCGCGATCATCTGCGCGGTGATCCTGGCCATCGCCTCGGTCATGTCGGCGCTGCTGATCCGCACCGACGTGCTGCGCCCGAAGTCGGGCGCGGCGGCCGCGATGCCCGAGTGCCTGACGAACTGCGCGGTGGGGGCCCCGCCGCTGGAGCCGTCCGGGCCCCCGGACCCGAACCGGCGGGGCCAGGGGCTCAGTTATCCAGCCCGAGGGTGAACGTGGGCCGCGGCGTGGTCTCCGGGAGCTTGTGCTCGTCCGACAGCCGGCGGATGGCGGTGCCGGTGGCCAGGAACTCGGTCGCGTGGGCGCCCCAGACGTGGTTGAACACGCCGACGGTCACCCCGACGATGCCCGACGCGCGGGCCTGGCTGGCCTCGGCCTGCATCCGGACCAGCGCGAGCTCGCGGGCCTCGTAGACGCCCTGGGTGAACTGCGGCATCTCCTGGTTCTGGCCGGCCTGGCGCAGCGACTGCATGACCCCCTGGTGCGCGATGTGGTAGACGCAGGTGCCGAGCACGAACGACACCGGCACCGCGCCGCTGGCCAGCAGCCGGAAGAAGTCCTGGCCGGTCAGGTCGGAGGTGAAGGCCCGGCCGTCGGGGGCGCGGTGGGCGCCGGTGCCGGCCAGCGCCCGGACGGCGGTGCCGGTGGCCACGAACTCCAGCACGTCCTGGCCCCAGGCGTACATCTGCATCTTGAGCGTGACGCCGACGATGCCGTCGGCCTGGAGGTGGTCGGCCTCGGCCCGCATCCGGCTCATGGCCAGCTCGCGCGCGTTGTACATGGCCTGGGTGAGCACCTGAAGCTCGGTGTTCTTGTTCCAGCGGGCGACCTGGAGGCCCACGTGGTAGATCGACGAGCCGACGACGAAGCCCAGCGGCTCGAACCCGGCCTCGCCGAGCAGCGCGTACTCCGACACCGACAGGTCGGAGGTGAAGACGCCGGCCGGGTCGGCGCCCGCGGTGTGGGCCAGCCGGGAGTCGGCCGCCTCCGGCTCCCAGCTCGCGGACTGATCCTGCTGGCCTGAGAACTTCGGCATGACGAGGTCATCCTCTCCGGAGCCGGTGCGTGGCACGCGTAGCGTACTGCCGCAGGGAGGATCGGCGCTGCCGGTGCCGGTGGCCGGTCCGCTGCTCGGGCACAGTCGGAGTCGGAGTCGGAGTCGGGCCGGGCGGGCCGGGCGTCGGCCGGCGGCGGCGCATCACGCTCCGCCCGGGCCGGCGGGTCTGCTCGCGGGCGGCCGGCCGGGTGAGGATCTCGATCTCCTTCGAGCGCTGCTGGGCGCCGGCGTAGAGCTCGTAGGAACGCAGGTCGGCGTCGGTCAGCGGCGGCGGGTTGAGGCTGCGCGGCCAGAGCCGCCGCACCCGGACCACGTTCAGCTCGACCACGTAGAGGGTGATCTGCGCCTCGAGGTAGAACCAGGCCAGCAGGCCCAGGACGACGCCGAACACCCCGTAGGCCGAGTTGCTGTTCACGGCATGGGCGACGAAATAGCCACCGAGAACCTGAAGTACCTGCCAGGCCACCGCGGCCAGGATCGCGCTCAGCCGCAGGTCGCGAGTGGCGACCTCCTTGGCCGTGGCGATCCGGAAGCCCAGCCAGAACAGCCCGACGTTGAGCACCAGCGAGAGGGCGACGGTCAGGATGTGAGCCAGGACCCCGCTGATCACGTGGCCGGTGCCGCCCGCCAGGCTGGACAGCACGATGGTGGCCAGGATGCCGGGCCCGATGACGAGGACCAGGGCCAGGCTGCGCACCTGATTCCACGGGAAGCCAGGCCGCCGCATCAGCGGCACCTCCCAGACCGAGTTCAGCGCGTTCTGGGCCGCGTTGGCTACGCCCCGCGCGGCCAGCAGGGCCAGGATCAGGCCGATGGCCAGCGCAAAGCCCGTCCCGCTCAGCCCGTGCACGTGCTTGAGCAGGTCGTTGCCGACCACTGGATACTGGCTGAGCGCCGAGTTCTCCAGCTTGGCGCGCTCGGCGGGGTTGTTGGCCAGCGCCAGGTCGAGGATGGTCACGAAGACCAGCAGCAGCGGGAAGATCGAGGCGAACGCGTAGTAGGAGATCAGCGCGGCGAGGTTGCCGGCCTGATCGTCGCCGAACTTCTTCCAGGTGGCCACCGGGATGGCCAGCCAGCGCCGGCCCTGCTGGGTCCGGTCGGCGGTGCGCAAAAGGTCCTGAATCCTGTTCATCTTGCCGTGCCATTACCCGGTCCGACGCGGATCACGCAAGCCGCCAGTCCGGCCCCGGCCCAGGGCCGGACCGGGGCCAGGTGCCGCAGCGCGTCAGCCGTCCCCTGGCCCGGGGGCGCCGTCGGCCAGCCGGCCTCCGGATCCCGCGGCCAGGTCCAGGTCCGGGGCGCCGAGCCGGTGGCCCAGGGCACAGCGCAATTCGGCCCGGACCGGCCCGCCGCAGCCGTGGTGGCGCACCGCGACCGGCGGCGCTCCATCGGCCAGCCACCGGTCGCCCCAGTTCAGCAGCGCGATGAGAACCGGCAGCAGGTCGGCGCCCATGTCGGTGAGCCGGTAGGCCATCCGGGTGCGCTGGCCCGGATCGCGGTAGGGCTCGCGCCGCAGCAGGCCCTGATCGACCAGGTCGCGCAGCCGGGTCGCGGTGACCGGCTCGCTGATCCCGGCCCGCCCGGCGAAATCGTCGAACCGGCTGGTGCCGTAGAACGCCTCGCGCATGATCAGCAGCGCGGACCGGTTTCCGGCCACCTCCAGGGCCCGGCGGATCGAGCACCGCTCGCGGGCCCAGGCCCGGTGCACCGACCCGTCGTGGGCCAGGCTGGCGGGCCCCGGATCGTCGCGCCCCTGGAAACCACTGACCAGGCTGTCGTGGGCGGCGACATCATCGGCCGCGCTCTGTTGTGACTCTTTGTCATCAGGAAGATGCAGAGTGTAGTCCACGGGCCTACTGTAGCTGACTTGGAAAGACCGAAGTCAGCTCGGGCGGGGAGATAATGAGAAAAGGGGGTCCGCGGCCAGGAAGGGGTGAGCGCCTGTGGGCCAGGACTATGCACGGGACGACACGCTTGTCGGCAGCATCGGCGTGATCACCATTGCCACCAGGGGCCAGGCTGGCCCCGGCGAGGTGCTGGTCCAGATCCGCGGCGGCTCGGAGACTTATATCGCCTGGTCGCCCGAGCCGCTACCCCGCGGGAGCACGGTCCTGGTTATCGAATCCCGCGGCACCCGGACCGTTGACGTAAGCCAGTGGACCGACCCGCTGGCCCACTTCCCCGAAGGCTGAGCGAGGAGTAAGAAGGTTATTCGTGCGTATTCGCCAGTAACCTCCCTGCTGGCCCCGCTCGGCCCCGACTGGAGATGAAAGATGTTTGGATATCGTGTTCCGCGGCCTGATGAGGCCATGCTCGTCGCAGGCGGCCGGCACGGGCGCGATGGCGCCCCATTCAAGGTCGTCACCGGGCACGGCGCATTCGTGCCGCCGTTCATCAGGAAGGTCAATTTCCTCACGCTGTCCATGACCGAGTCGGAGGTCTCCGAGACCTGCGTGACCCGGCAGGGCATCTCGCTCAATGTCCGGGCCGTGATTGCGTTCAAGGTCGGTAACGACGAGGAGAGCATCGTCAACGCCGGCCAGCGATTCCTGTCCGACCAGGACCAGATGTCCACCCTGACCGGACGGATCTTCGCCGGGCACCTGCGCTCGATCATCGGCTCGATGACCGTCGAGGAGATCGTCACCGAGCGGCAGAAGCTCGCCACCGAGGTACTGGACGGGTCCAAGTCGGAGATGGCCAAGATCGGCCTGACCGTCGACTCGCTCCAGATCCAGTCGATCGACGACAACAACATCGGGTACATCGACGCGATGGCGGCGCCGCACAACGCGGCCATCCAGCGCCAGGCCCAGATCGCCCAGGCTCAGGCCAACCAGGCCTCGGCCGAGGCGCAGCAGCAGTCACAGCGCGCCCAGGCGGAGTACGCCCGGCAGACCTCCGTGGTCCAGGCCCAGTACAAGGCCGAGGTCGACAAGGCCCAGGCCGAGGCGGCGCAGGCGGGCCCGCTGGCCCAGGCTCAGGCCACGATGGCTGTGCTCTCGGCCCAGGCCGACCTCGCCCAGCGCCAGGCTGACCTGCGCCAGCGCCAGCTCGTCGCCGAGGTGATCAGGCCCGCCGAGGCCGAGGCCGAGAAGGTCCGCATCCTGGCCGTGGCCGACGCCAAGCGGGTCACCATGCAGGCCGAGGCGGCCGCCTCGCACAACCGGGTCGCCCTGGACCGGATGCTGATCGAGCAGCTGCCGCTGATCGTCCGGGAAGCGGCGGGCGGTCTGGCCAATGCCAACATCAATGTGCTGAATGGCGCGGACGGCCTGGGCGAGATCGCGGCCGGCCTGGTCGGCCAGGGCCTGTCGATCCTGGACGCGGTCAAGAAGAACCTGGCCACCGCCGCCCCGGACGCGGCGTCCTCGTCGGCGCTGAACGTCGCGCCCGGCGACGACGGCCAGTCCAGCCCCGGCCAGGCGGCCCGCTAGCTCGGATCAGCGTCATGGCTGGCCCTCTGGTGCTGCTCTCGGCGCACCAGAGGGCCGGCGATGACGCTGGGGCCGGCCCGCCGCTGGAGATTCGCCGGGCGGATGGCGGGCGAGTGTGCGAGGTGCGGCTATCGCATTACTGCCCGAATCCGATTCGGGCAGTAGATTTCCGTCGCGCCGCGAGTGGCTTTTGCGCCACCCGATGGTGACCGCTGCGCCCGTGTTTGCGTAAAACCTCGGGCGTGTTTTGCACCAATGCCAGGCTGTCCCCCGCCTTGTCCGTTTAGTCCTGGCGAGAAAACTGATTACCTCCCGTTGCACCGGGGACACCCGTGGTAACGTACAACTACTGACTGGCAGGGCGGGATAACAGAGCGTAACCTTAGCCAGCATCGTCGCAGTATCGTCGCCAGCCGTTACCGGTTTCGGCTTGACCGCCCAAGTCGCCGGGTTATGGCAGTCGGTCTGGCGAATTCCAAAACAGGAAGGAATTCCCCAATGCGTAACCGCTTTGCGAGGGCGTGTTCTGTGCTCGCGGCTGGGGTCGCCGTCACGTCTGTGATTGGCCTCTCTGCGGCGAGCGTGGCCTCCGCTGCCACGACCAAGGCTCGGCCGAACGCCACGCCTGCTTGCGGGTTCAACTGCTTCAACCTGTCAAGCCTGACGCTCGGCCGCGGCACGATCCAGAACGCCTACGTGCCCGGTGACACCGGCACCGGCGGCCGGGTCGGCCAGCGGGTCAACATGAACTTCGCCAGCAACAGCCACCCGAACCAGGACTTCACTGGCGCTCAGGTCGGCACCCTGCTCAACTTCTGCCCGAACTTCGGCGGGTCCGGCCTGTCGGCCACTGCGTACGTCTGCATCAACTACCCGTCGAACTACCCGGTGTTCGAGTCGAACTGGTCGCCGTTCGGTAACCAGAGCGGCCTGTGCGTCGGCGCTTTCCAGCCGGTGTTCAGCGGCGAGAACGTCACGCTGCAGAACTGCGGCAGCCAGACCAGCACGATCTGGGTCGGCGACCTGAAGAACTCCACCTTCCACAACGGGCGCCTGTACACCCCGTGGGTGAATGGCGCGAGCACCAACTTCAGCCACCCGCTGACCCTGCAGGTTGACCCGGGCACGCAGCGCCCGATCAACCAGCTCAAGCTGGCCAACCTGAACACCCTGACCGGCGGCGTCTCGCCCGACAGCCAGGAGTTCACGCTCACCTTCGGGCCGGTCCACTGACCTAGCCCGGCCGCTGCCCCGGCGGCGGGCGGCGCAACGTCAGCCGCCAGGGCAGTTCACATAAGCACAGTTCACATGAGCACAGCGCCGGCACCCAGGTGGGTCACTGCCAGACTCCCTGGGCCCGGCTAGGAAGACACCGGACGCTCCCCCCGCCCGGCAGGGCGGGGGGAGCATCTTCATGTGTGCCGGCATAGCATCTCGGTTGTGCCACCCTCAGCAGGATCCTCAGCGGGCCAGGAGCTCCCGGAGATACCGCCGGGGGTCGGCCGGACCGCCCTCGGGGTGGCCCGGATCCGGGCGGCCGAGAGCGCCCGTCCGGACCGGCTGTTCGACGATCCCCTCGCCGCCGCGTTCGCGGCCGCGGCCCCGGCCGACCAGGCGTCCATCGACGGCCAGCCGCCCGGCCCGGGCGGGACTCCGACCAGCCTGCTCGGCTTCCACGTGGTGATCCGGACCCGGTTCTACGACGACTACCTGCTCGGCGCCGCCGCGGCCGGATGCCGTCAGGTGGTGCTGGTCGCCGCCGGGCTCGACGGCCGGGCGTTCCGCCTGGACTGGCCCGACGGCGTGTCGCTGTTCGAGCTGGACCAGCCCGAGGTGCTGGAGTTCAAGGCCGCGGTGCTGAGCGGCCAGGGTGCCCGGCCCCGCTGCCGCCGCGTCGCGGTCCCGGTCGACCTGCGCGGCGACTGGCCTGCCCGGCTGACGGCGGCGGGCTTCGACCCGGCCCAGCCGACCGCCTGGCTGGTCGAGGGCCTGCTGATCTACCTGTCCAGCGACCAGGCCGCCCGGCTGCTGATCGAGGTGGGGAGCCTGTCGGCGGCGGGCAGCCAGGTCGCCCTGGAGCGGGGTGAGTCGGTGTCCAGCCTGATCCGCCAGACCAGCGCCACCCCGCGCGGGGCCCGGCTGGCCGCGCTATGGCAGGGCGGGCTGGGCGAGGACAACGCCGCCTGGCTGGCCGGGCACGGCTGGCGGTCCGCCCGCCGCGACCTGGCCGAGGTGGCAGCGGGCTACGGCCGGCCGCCGGACGACGCCCGCAGCGGGTTCGTCACCGCCACCCGATGACTTTGACCCTGGCGGTCCGTCCAATCCTCATGACAGTGCCGTCCAGGGGGGACGACCCCTCTATGCCTCCCGTGCCGCCTGCCGGCGGCCGCTGCGGGACGCGCCCGCCCCGAGAGCACGACCAGCCCGGGGCCCACCAGGTGCCCGAGGACGTCCCCGCGCTGCGGCCGCCCTGGCTGGACGAGCTGGGCGTGCTGGCGGGGGAGTGGGAGACCGAGGCGTGGCTGCCCTACGGCCCGGCCGCGGTGGTGCGCGGGCTCACCACCTTCGAATGGCTGGCCGGCCAGCATTACCTCATCCAGCGGTTCTGGGCTGACCATCGCCAGGCCCCGAATGGCCTGGCCATGATCGGCGCCAGCGCGGACGGGATGTTCACCCAGCGGTACTTCGACTCCCGCGGCGTGCAGCGCGTCTACGCCATGAGCCTGCGCGACGGGGTCTGGCGGCTCTGGCGCGACGCGCCGGGCTTCTGGCAGCGTTACGCTGGGACGCTCGACCCCGACGGCACCACGATCACCGGCGCCTGGGAGCTCTCGAAGGACGGCGTGAGCTGGAGCCACGACTTTGACCTCAGCTACCGGAGGATCGCCTGACCTGGCCGCCCGGCCTGCCCTGAAGCCGGCCGAGGAGCGGACCCTGACCCAGATCCGGGCCGAGCTCAGCCGGCTGATCCGGTACGACGACGAGTCGATCGTGCACGACCAGTGGATCCGGCAGCGCTACGACGTGGGCGCCTTCGCCAGCTACGCGCCGGCCCGCACGGCCGCGGCGGTGACCGCCTGGCACGAGGCCGGCCACGCGGTCGCCGCGCTGACCGTCGGGGCGCGGTTCAGCTCGGCCAGCATCCGGCACGGGTCCGGCCGCCACGGCCGGGCCAGCCAGGGCCGGGTGCACGGCATCCAAGGCGCCGCCGACCTGGAGTTCGTGATCGACGCGGCGGGCCAGATCGCCGAGCGGCTGCGCGGCTGGACCATGCTCGACGGCGACCAGGAACTGCGGGGCTGGCTGCCCACCTGGCGGGCCGACGGCGGCGATGCCCGGCGCTTCCGCCAGACGCTCCGCACCCGGTTCGGCCCGGACGAGGTCGGCGCCTGGCGGTACAGCGAGCGGTTGCTGACCCCGCGGCGGCTGGCGATCCAGCGGGTGGCCAGGGCCCTGCTCGTGCACCCCCGGCACCTGCCCTTTGCCGTCGTGGCCGCCCTGGTCGATGACGGCTGAGCCCGCCGCGCTGATCTACGGCGAGTTTACCGGGAGTAGCCAGCCCGTCACGGGCGAGTCGGCCGTGCACCGCCGGGGCTGCCCGGCGTACCGTCGGTGCCATGACCACCTGGGACGAACTCAAGCCCATTCTCACCGAGCTGGCCAGCTCGGATCCCGTGCCGCTGACGAGCTGGCCCGACCCCGCCCAGGACGATGGCCGGCAGCCGCCGTTCGCGATCGAGCTGGAGCCGTGGGCCATCGACGTCGCGCACGATCTGCACGCCAAGTTCGGCGACGACGTCCAGCTCATGGTCGGGGCGCTGCGCTATCCGGAGCGCACCCTGCCGATCCCGCCCACCGCGGGCCCGCCGGTGCCCGAAATGGACCCGGCCGAGCTGTCCGTCACGCTGGACGGGCCGCTGTCCATCCGGTCCGGCACCATGGCCCACCACGGCCTGGTCGTGCGTAACCTCGGTCGCCGCGACGTGGTGATCGGGACCACCGGGGAGCTGATCGCCGAGGTAGTGGACCCGGCCACGGGCGAGGTCGTGGGCGGCTACTCCGGCGCCCTGCGGCTCATGCTCCAGACCTTCACCGTGGCCCCGGCCACCGCGAAGCGGATCCCGATGCTGGTCGCCACGGCCAGCCGGGTGCCCGACCTGGGCTACGCGATCCCGCCCGGCCAATGGGGTCTGCAGGTCACGCTGGATCCGGCCGCGGGCCGGGCGGTGCGGACCCCGCCGCTGCCGATGACCGTCACCGGCTGAGGCGCCCGGCGGCGTGGCATGATCGGGCTCGTGCCCGATCATGCCGACCACGCCGGGTCGCCCGGACCACCCCTGTTTCGGATGGGCTCGACGGTTGTCCGCCGGGACACGCTCGACGGCCTGATCTGGACCGCCGCCCCGCACCGGGTCCTGGCCGACTCCGGTGATGAGCTGGTCCTGGCCTGCTGGCCGGGCATCGAGGTGCTCGCGCCGACCACCTGGACCGAGTGGCTGCGCACGGGCGACGTCAGCCTGCGCCAGCAGGCGGTCGCGAACCTGGCCGCGCGGCGGTGGGAGCTGGAGCGCTGGACCTGGCGCGACACCTCGGTGCGCAGCCGGTTCGGCGCGGGCGACTACTGGAGCGTCCACCAGTTCAGCGGGCCGGAACGGGACGCGGCCCGCTGGTACGTCAACTTCGAGCTGCCCGCGCGGCGCACCAGCATCGGCATCGACAGCTTCGACCTGCTCGTGGACCTGGTGGTGGATCCCGACTCGCTGGCCTACCGGTGGAAGGACGAGGACGAGTACCAGCACGGCCGTCGGCTCGGCCTGATCAGCGACGCGGTCCACGCGCGGGTCGACGAGGCCCGGCAGGCCGTGCTGGCCCTGGTCCAGGCTCGGCAGGGGCCGTTCGCCCAAGGCTGGCCGGACTGGCGGCCCGACCCGGACTGGCCGGTGCCCGTCCTGCCGCCGCAGGCGCTGACCGTGCCCGCGCGGTTCTGATCAGCCGCGCTCGCGCAGCCACTCCAGGGCCGAGACGGCCGAGTTGAGGACCGAGATGTGGCCGTCGTCGGGGTAGCGCCGCAGCTGCGCCGACGGCAGGTGAGCGGCCAGCCACTCGGCGTGTGAGCTGGGCACCACCCGGTCCTGGCCGCCGTGCATGAGCAGCACCGGCGGGGTGACCTGGGCCGGCGTGAAGCCCCACGGCGAGACGTAGGCCAGGTCATCGTCGATCAGCCCGCCGGGGCCGCCCTCGATGGCCGGACCGACGACCTCGCCGAACCACCCCCACGCGCCGTCGAACGCGGACCGGTCGGCCGGGGTGAACATCTCCGGGTCGAACTCGGCCTCGGCCTCGTAGCGCTCTTTGGCCTCGCGGCCCTGCGCGGCGGCCCGCAGCGAGGCCTGGCCGCCGGCTGACATGCCCGCGAACCAGTCCAGGCCCGCGGCGCCGAACGGGGCCAGCCCGGACACGCTGACCGCGGCCAGGACCCGCTCGGGCAGCAGCGCGCCGCAGGCCAGGGCGTGCGGTCCGCCGCCGGAATGGCCCATGGCCGCAAACGAGCCCAGGTCCAGCGCGTCGGCCACGGCGGCCGCGTACTCGGCGGCCGAGGCGATGTCGCGACCGGGGACCGGGGTCGACGAGCCGTAACCGGGCCGGTCGTAGGACACCCAGCGGATGTTGAGCCGGGCCGAGTCGGGGAACAGCGGCGCGGGCGGCGCGCCGATGTTCGGGGTGCCGTGGTGCCACAGCACGGTCAGGGTGCCCTCGTTGCCCGGGCCGGTGTCATAAACGTGCAGCGTGCGGCCGTCGCTGAGGGTGAGGTCGGTCTCGGAAACCACCCGGCGATCCTAGCCGCCGGGTCGGACAGCCCGGCCTGGCAGGCCTGCCCACTGGAGCGACGTGGTTGCAACAACCACGTCGCTCCAGCGACGTGAGAGCAACAACCACGTCGTTGCCCGGCCGCCCAGCCCGCCGCCGCCTGGGGCGGGTGTTACTGGCGGTGGCTGCGTGACGGGAAGGTGAGCCGGGGCGAGGGCCGGTCGCGCTGGCCCGAGCCCCCAGCGACATGAAAGCGACATGAAAGGGCCAATCACGTCGCTACAACGACGTGAAAGGGCCAATCACGTCGTTGCCCGGCGCCCCGAGTCACCCGGCGACCCGAGTCACCCCGAGGGTCCCGAGTCACCCCGAGGTCCCGAGTCAGAGGTCCTTGACCATCGTGTCAGCGTCTTTGTCGCTGGAATCGACGATGCGGTAGCCCTCGGACAGGTAGAGCCGCTGGGCGTAGTTCTTGCGCTCCACGCTCAGGCTGATCCGGCTGATGCCCTGGGCTCGCGCCTGCTCGGCGACGGCCCGCAGCAGCGCCCGGCCCAGGCCCCGGCCCCGCCAGGACGCGGCGACGCCGATGGTCAGCTCGGGCACGTCCTCGGCCACGAACCCGTAGCCCGGCTCGTCGGCCGGCAGGAACCGCAGCCAGGTCGCGCCCGTCGGCTCGGTCGGCCGGGCCGGGTCGGCGCTGGCCGCCTCGGCGATCACGCCCAGGTCGGTATCCTGCGGCCAGTCGGCGATGTAGCGGGCGGTCCTCCGGTCGGCCAGGACGCGCTGGCGGCTGCGCGGCTTCCATTCCGGCGACCAGTTCACCGCCTCGACCAGCATGTCGGTCAGGAACGATCCGTCCTCGGCCCTCGCCCGGCGGATCGCCCAGGGCCGGCGGATCGCCCAGGGGGTGTCGGCCACAGCCGGACAGTACCTCAACCGGCCGAATCAGCTCGAGCGTGGCACGACGTGCTATGGCTGCCGGTACTGGCGCATGGTCAGGCCGAACCACCGATCGGTGGGGCCGTCGTCGTGCAGGCCCAGCCGGGTGGCGACGGCCTGGGAGGCGACGTTGTCCAGGTCGGTCAGGGCCAGCACCTGGTCGATCCCGGCCGCCGCGGCCTCGGCCAGGACCGCACGGGCGGCCTCGGTGGCCAGGCCCTGGCCCTGATACCGCGGGTGCAGGTGCCAGCCCACCTCGGCCAGGCCGGTCGGCCCGTTAGCGTCGGTCAGCGGCAGCAGCAGGAGCGTCCCCACCGGCCCATCGGCCTGCGGTTCAAGCCCGGCCGGATCCAGCGGGACGATCGCCCACAGCCCGAACGGGCCGCCAAGGCCGGCCTCGTGGTCGCGCCATCGACCCAGGCGCTCGCGGGCTTCCTCGGCGCTGGTCAGCGAAAGGCGTGGCTGCGGCCCCAGCCAGCGCGACACCTCGTCGCGGGAGTAGATGTCGAAGAAGGCGGGGAGGTCGGACTCCTCCCAGTTCCGCAGCAGCAGGCGCGGCGTGCGCAGCAGTTCCACTCGCCGGACCATAGCGCGCTCGCGTGACGGCCCCAAGCCGCTTGCCACCACCAGTTCAGTGGTATATAACGCTTGAGTGACTAAGCGAGCGATGCAGGAAGCTACCTTCCTGATCCTGACCGCGCTGGCCGCGGGCAGCCAGCACGGCTACGGGATCATCACCGACGTCCAGGAGATTTCCGACGGCCGGGTCCGGCTGCGCGCCGGCACCTTGTACACGGCGCTGGACCGGCTGCGCGCCGATGAGCTGATCGACATCGATCGCGAGGAGATTGTGGACAACCGGCTGCGCCGCTACTACCGGCTCACCCCGAACGGGTCGGAGCTGCTGGCCGCCGAGGCGGCCCGGCTCAAGGCCAACGCATCCGCCGCGCTGTCGCGCCTGCACCTCGCGGGCGAGACGGGATGAGCGAGTCGGCCGGACTGGAGGACGGTTACCGGCGGCTGCTGGCCTGGTATCCGCGGTCGTTCCGCCAGGAGCAGGAAGACGAGATGCTGGCCGTCCTGATGGCCGGCGCCGAGCCCGGCCAGCGGCGGCCCCGCTGGCTGGAGCGATTCGACCTGATCAGGAGCGCGCTGACGATTCGCGTCGCCCATGCCCTGCGGCCCGCCCCGGTGAGTCAGGGCTGGAGCCGCGCGCTGGCGGTCTTCGGCGTCATCGCGCCCGTGTTCCTGGTCATGGTCGCCGTGCTGGAGGTGGCCGTGCCCTATTACCCGCCGACCAGCGGGTTGCCCCGGGGGTTCCTGGTGGGCCTTGGCAGGCATCCGGAGATCGGCGGGCTGTCGCTGCTGCGGGTGCCGTTCTTCGACGTCGCCGTCGGCATCCAGATCGTGGTCGCGGTCCTGGCCCTGCTCGGGCGGCGGCGCCTGGCGCTGATCGCGATGGCCGTGTCCGTCGCCTACTGGGCCGTCTACTGGATCGTCTTCGTCTACGGGATCTCCAGCGTTCCGGACGCGATGCAACTGCTCACCGCCTCCGCCTACCTCATCGGCGGCCCGGCCCTGCTCGTCTCGCCGGACGCGGCCCAGGGCCGTCACCTGCTGAGCTGGCGGCACTGGGCCGTGCTGCTCCCGGCCGCCGCTCTGGTCCAGGTCACCACCCTGGTGCTCGACCGGCAGGAGGGCCCGCTGTCCTTCTTCCTGGGGCGCCAGCCGGACCTTACGGGTTACCTGGTGCTGAGCGCCGCGCTCGCGGTGATCACGGTGGCCCTGATCCTGGTCTGGAAGCTGAGCTGGTATTTCCTGCTCCTGCTCGCGGCCTTGTTCTATTCCTACGTGATGCAGCTGACTTTCTCCGGCATCTTCCGCTACGAGACTGAGCGCAACCTGCTCCGGATGCCGACGCCGGGCCACCTGACGGTGCTGTTCGCGCCGCCTATGCTGTTCGCCTGCGCGGTGTTGCTTATCGCCGCGTGGTCGCGCCGCTCCTCCGTCGCCATGTCCGCCGACCGACCGGCGTAGTCGAGGCCCGGCGAGCGCGGCCGTCCCGCGCGCGGGCTCGCAGCACGCGCGGCCCGTACGCTCAGACTGGAGGCTGCCGCGATGACCGACTACACCACGCTGCCCGACAACCTGCCGGTGCCCGAAGACGACGGCGCCGCCGACCACCTGACCGGCCTGGCCCTGCCTGCGCTGGCCCTGCCCGCCAGCGACGGCAGCACCGTCGATCTTGGCGCGCTCGGCACCGGGCGGACGATCATCTACCTGTACCCGATGACCGGCCAGCCCGGCGTGGACCTGCCCGAGGGCTGGGACGCCATCCCCGGTGCCCGCGGCTGCTCGACCGAGGCCTGCGACTTCCGTGATCACTTCGCCGACCTCCAGCAAGCCGGCGCCGCCCGGGTGTACGGCCTGTCCAGCCAGGACCCGGACTATCAGGCCGAGGTCGTGGCGCGGCTGCGGCTGCCGTTCGTGATGCTGTCCGATCAGCGGTTCGCGCTGGGCGACGCGCTCCGCCTGCCCACCTTCGCGGCGTCCGGTCATGACCGGCTGTACGCGCGGCTCACGCTGGTTGTCCGGGACGGGATCATCGAGCACGTCTTCTACCCGATCTTCCCGCCGAACACCCACGCCCAGCGGGTGCTCGCCTGGCTGCACGATCACCGCGATACCTGACAAGATCATCCTTAACAAGGGTCGCCCCAGGCTGGCCTCGTGTGCGGCTACGACCCGCCCGGTGACCGCGGGATGCCGGCCAGGCCCAGGCGCGGCTGCATGCTGGCCGCCGAGCCAGCCGACCAGAATTGCGCCGGGCACAGCGCTAGGAACTCGCTGGCGCTCAGGTTCAGCTGGGTCGTCGCCCGGCCCGGGCCCAGCAGCGTGCTCGACAGTACGCACGCGCCCTGGTTCGACGCGTTTCCGCTGCGGCTGCGGACGTACCACACGGCCACGGTGGTGGACGCGTACGGCGAGTCCACCGTCGCGGCGAAGGCGATCTGCGTCGGCTGGGCGGCGCTGCCCGCGCCCAGGGTCACCTGAAGCGTGCCCGAGCCATTGACACCCGTATCCGCGTTGATGGCGTCGGCCAGGTCGCCGAATGAAGCCGCGCTGCGCTGGGCCACGGGCCTGCTGAGCTGTGCCTGTTCCTGATCGAAGAACCGCGACAGGGTGGTGTTCAGCTGCATCTGGTAGAGCGTGCGCGCCGCCGCCCGGCGGTCTATCACGTGCTCCACGGTTGCGCCGATGACCAGCGACAGGCCAACGGCCAGCGCCGTTAACAGCCACCAGGCGGGACGCGGCCGGGCCAGGCGTCGGCTTCAGCGAGTCGCCCAGTCCCGCCGAGCCAGACTCGGCGTCCCCCGGACGTTGCGGAACTTCGGTCTCCACTGCTCACTCACTCCCGGCTAACTCAGCCGTCAGCCTCGTCGTCATCTGGTGCGTAGATGCCCAGGCGCCGCCGTAGCCGCCAGCGGCGATAGGCCCGGACCGGATGTGTCAGTGACTTCTTGAGCCGGGGGTCGATAGGACCGAACCACTCGGCCGGCAGGCCCATCGCGCGC
This sequence comes from uncultured Actinomycetota bacterium, assembly GCA_963730265.1. Taxonomy (GTDB): domain Bacteria; phylum Actinomycetota; class Actinomycetes; order Streptosporangiales; family Streptosporangiaceae; genus DASUBV01. Next base: position 347,111 of record CAVSRG010000006.1, on the reverse strand, counting down.
TGCGGCTCTTCGCCCTGCCGGGCGGACGGCCTGGTGGTTCTGGGCACGCCGAAGACCCGGTTCGGCTCATGATCGTCGTCGCGCATCGGATCGCCCCCGAGCCCGTGCTGTCGTCGCCTGCGCCTCGCCTAAGGATGCAGGATTCGGCGCAGATCAGGCAAGGGCCGGTCGGAGCTGGCCCGGGTTTGCTGTTGAGCCCGCCAGCGTGGCATGGCAGGCTCGTGCCCCGTGATCGATGAATTCGCGAAAGAACACCTCCACGACGATTTGCGCTGGATACGCGAGGTGCTGGTCTGGAAGCTGGACGGGCTCTCCGAGTACGACATCCGCCGCCCCCTGACGTCCACCGGGACCAACCTCCTCGGCCTGGTCAAGCACCTGGCCATCTGGGAATCCCGGTACTTCGGCGAGGTCTTCAGCCGTCCGTTCCCCGAGCCCCTGCCCCGGTGGGACGACGAAACCACGGACGGGACCGACCTGTGGGCCACCGAGCACGAGACTCGCGACGACATCATCGGCCTCTACCGGCGCGTATGGGCGCACTCGGACGCGACCATCGACGCGCTCCCCATCGACGCCCCCGGCCGGGTGCCGTGGTGGCCGCGTCCCGAGGTGAAGTTGTTCAATATCATGGTCCACCTGCTCTGCGATACCACGCGCCATGCCGGGCACGCCGACATCCTGCGCGAGCAGCTTGATGGCCGAGTCGGGACGGACCCGCGGAGTGCGGCCGGGTACGGAAACGACACCTTCCGGGAAGCCCGGTACGCGAAGATCGAGCAGGCCGCCCGAGCAGCTGATCCAGCCGGGGCCTGAGCACCTTCGCGCTACACCGCGGTGGGCGGCCCGAACCAGGCGGTGAGCGCTTCGGCGAGTCCCGGGTCGGCCGGGTCTCCCGCCCAGGCGACGTGTCCGTCAGGCCGGATCAGGACGGCGGCGGGGGCAGTGACCGGGCCGAGTACCGGAAGCTCCCACGGGCCGGCGTACTTGGCGTCGGCGAGCTGTACCCGGTCCGCCCATGGGGTGATGTCGAAGCGGCCGGGCTCGGCCAGGTTGAGCAGCACCGGCCGGGCTTCGTGCAGGAGGGCGAAGACCCGCCGCGAGCCGTCGGAAGTTACCAGGTCGAGGTCGGGCATGCGGCGACCGAGCAGCGGGTGCCCGTCGCCGAGGTCGTAGTGGATGTCCAGGCCGCAGATCATCGCGGCGATCCGCTGGCGCGGCTCGTCCAAGCTCAGCAGCTCGGACATGGTGACGCGCAGGGCGTCCGTGCGCGCGTCGGGGCGCAGCAGCGCCGTCTGCGCCATCGTGTTCTGCTGCACGCGGGCCGCGACCGGGTGCCGCTCGGCCTGGTAGGTATCCAGCAGGCGGTCGGGCGAAGTCCCGGTCACGACCTGGGCCAGCTTCCAGCCCAGGTTCATCGCGTCCTGCACGCCCGTGTTGAGGCCCTGGCCGCCCGTCGGGTAATGCACGTGCGCGGCGTCGCCCGCTATCAGGACCCGACCATTTCGGTAGGACGCCGCCTGCCGGGTCGTGTCGGTGAACCGGGAGATCCAGACTGGGCTGTGCACGCCGTAGTCCGTCCCCCAGGCGGCCGTGAGCGCCTCGCTGAGGTCACGCAGGGTCGGCTCGCCGGTGTGCCCGGTGTGCTGTTCGGTCACCAGCACCCCCACCCGGATCCCGTCCTCTGCCCGGCTGAACGCACGGACGCCGCGGTCGTCGTGGCGCCGGCCCCACTCCGGCTCCTCGGCCAGCTCGACCTCGGCGATCAGGGAGCTGGTGGTCGGGTCCCACCCGGGGAACTCGATGCCGGCCGCCTTGCGGATCCGGCTGCGGCCGCCGTCGCACCCGGCGAGGTACTGCCGCCCGCAGCGTTGCGCCGTCGGACAGCTCGACGTCGACGCCGGTGTCGTCCTGGGCGAACCCCGTCACCTCGCGCCCGCGATAGACCGGCACGCTCAGCTCGGCGACCCACTCGGCCAGGATGCGCTCGATGTGGTTCTGCCGCAGCGCGAGCGTGTAGGGGTGCCGGGTGGGAAGGTCGCTGATGTCCAGGCGAAACCAGGCGAAGCCCGTGACCGGTGCCACCGTCCCCTGGGAGAGGAAGCGGTCGGCGATTCCGCGCTGGTCGAGAACCTCGATGGAGCGTGAGTGCAGGCCGCCCGCCCGCGAGCCGACCAGCTCGGGGCTGGCCCGCCGCTCGACGATGGCCACGTCCACGCCCGCCAGGGCCAGCTCGGCCGCCAGCATCAGCCCGGTCGGACCTCCTCCGGTGATTACCACCGCGTGCTCGGTCATAGCCAGATGACTCCCGTTTCCGTAGGTTCGGGGTTCCGGCCTGCGATTATGCGGCACGACCCGGGTCTTGCCGCAAGCCCCCGGCCTCGCTATAGATTGGTAATGGAGGGGAGTGCGCGTGCGCTCCCTTTTCTTCTGCCCAGAGCTTTCTTATGCTCAGGGCGGCCTCGGCTTGGCTGGGTCAGGGGCCCGCCTGGGCGCTAATCCAGCTCGTCGCGGCGGCGGATCAGGTGGGCGGTCTCGGCAGTGTTGCCCGTGAGCTCGATGGCTCTGTCGTACGCCGCGCGCGAGTCCTGACTGCGGTCCAGCCGGCGCAGCAGGTCGGCGCGGGTCGCATGGAAGTAGTGATAGCCCGCCAGCTTGTCCTCAAGCCGGTCGACGGCCGCCAGCGCCACCTCCGGGCCGTCAAGCTCGGCGATCGCGATAGCCCGGTTGAGGACGATGATCGGCGAGGGGTCGAGACGGACGAGCTGGTCGTACAGGGCGACGACCTGCGACCAGTCGGTGTCGCGGACGTCGCGGGCGTACGTGTGCACGGCGTTGATCGCAGCGAGGATCTGGTAGCGGCCCGGAGCCACCCGGGCGGCCAGGCGCTCACGCACCAGCCGATGGCCCTCGGCGACTAGGGCCGCGTCCCAGGCCCCGCGGTCCTGCTCGTCGAGGGTGACCAGTTCGCCGCTCGCCGAGACCCGGGCGGTGCGGCGGGCCTCGGTGAGGAGCATCAGCGCCAGCAGGCCGGCCACCTCACCGTCCTCGGGCATGAGGGCACGGATCAGGCGAGTGAGCCGGATCGCCTCGGCGGTCAGGTCGTGACGTACGGGATCGGTGTCGGGGCCGGTCGCCAGGTAGCCCTCGTTGAAGACGAGGAACAGGACGGCCAGGACACCGGAGACGCGCGCCGGGAGATCCTCCTCGGACGGCACCCGATAGGGGATGCGAGCCGCCTTGATCTTGGCCTTCGCGCGGGTGATCCGCTTCTCCATGGTGGTTTCCTGCACCAGGAAGGCACGGGCGATCTCGGGCACGGTCAGGCCGCCGAGCATGCGCAGCGTCAGCGCGACGCGGGTCTCCATCGCGAGCGCCGGATGGCAGCAGGTGAAGATCAGCCGGAGTCGCTCGTCTTCGATGGCGCCGGGAGGCTCGGCTGGGTCGTCGTACAGCATCTGAGCCTCCTTCTGCTTGTCGTCGCGCTTGCTCTCGCGCCGGATCCGGTCGATGGCCAGGCGCTTGGCGGTCGTGGTCAGCCAGGCGCCGGGGTTGGGAGGTACACCGTCGGCCGGCCACCGCCCGACGGCGGTCGCGAACGCCTCGGCCGTCGCCTCCTCGGCGATGTCGAGGTCACCGAAACGCCTGGTCAGCGCGGCAACTATCCGAGCCCACTCCTCGTGGTGAGCCTGGGTGATCGCCTCCCCGACGTCGGCCACGCTTACTCGCCCAGGAGCGGGCGCACCTCGACCTTCCGATTGCAGCTCTTGGACCCCTCGGCAGCGAGCTTGAGCGCCACGTCGAGGTCGGGGGCCTCCATGATCCAGAAGCCGGCGAGGTACTCCTTCGACTCCACGAAGGGCCCGTCGGTGAACACCGGCTGCTCACCCCGGTTGTCGATGACGGTGGCCGCGCTGGGCGACCCGAGGCCTGCGGCGAAGACCCAGTGACCCTCCTCGATGAGGCGGTCGTTGAATACGTCGATGGCCGCCATCTCGTCCGGGGTGGCACGGCCGGCCGTATCGTCGATCACGGAAACGAGGTACTGCATCTCCGATCATCTCCTGTGGTTGGGGGCGCCCCTGCGGGCGGCCGCTCACCTCTGCTACGAACGCCTCAGCCCCGATCCGACACCGCCGCCCGGACTTCTTTCAAGGTAGCTGGCGCCATGATGGTCCCGAAGGGGGTTCAGCGAGCAACTCGGCGCCAAGATTGCCGCAGATGCCCCGATAGGGTGGCGTCGTGGCAGGCCACTATGAGAACTTCTTCATCACCAGCGCGGGCGCGTCCGCTGCCATCTTGGGGTTGCTGGTCGTCGCCGTAACGGTCGTCAACGCGGATGACGCGAACCCCACAACTCGGGAGTTGCGAACGGTGCTGGCCGGGAGCGCGTTCATTGCCCTGGTCGACATCTTCCTTGTATCGATCGTGGCCTTGACCGGGGGCTCAGTCGTCCTCGGGCTATCAAGCCTGGCCATGGGAGCCATCGGCCTGCTAGCCACCAGGCAGCTGATACCGAGGGCCAAGCGGGCTGGAAATTTCTCCCGCAGCTCTCGGACCAGAAATCTGAACATCGCCTTCGCGGCGATTTCGGTTGGAGCCTACTCAGCGCAGCTCGGCCTCGCCGTAGCGCTCCTGGCGAACACCCAGAGTGCCGGGCTGCAACGTGCTTTGGTCCTCGCCATTGTGGCTTTGTATTGCAGCGCCCTTGGTCGGGCATGGGTGGTCACCGGGATAACACGGCGGGTATAAGAACGGGGACGACGCGGACGGCCTGCCGTGACGAGAGCGGCAGTGGCAGCGGCAGCCAGGCATAGGATCGGCGGCGTGGCGACGCGGCTGGTTCAGATTGCGATGAATGCCCTGGATGACTCGGCGCTCGGCCGGTTCTGGGCGGCGGCACTCGGCTGGAGTGTTTCCAGCGAGGGGCCCGGCGTGACCAACCTGGAACCCGAGGGCTTCGCCTATCCCGACCCCGTCGCCGTCTGCATCGACATCCTTCGCGTTCCGGAAGCCAAGACGGTGAAGAACCGCGTGCACATCGATCTCGCCACCACCTCTGTGGCCCATCAGGCGGACCTGATCGCGCGCCTGCGGGATCTCGGTGCGACGCCCGCCGACGTGGGCCAGGGCGACGTGTCCTGGACGGTCCTGGCTGACCCGGAGGGCAACGAGTTCTGCGTGCTGGAGCCTCGGCCGATCTACCGGGACACCGGGCCGATCGCCGCGGTGGTGGTCGACTGCGCGGATCCGCGGGCCATGGCCCGGTTCTGGGGCCAGGCGATGGACTGGACCGTGCACGAGGTAGCCGACGATCATGCGTCGCTGCGCTCCGCCAGGGGCGTCGGCCCGTATCTGGAGTTCCTCCGAACGCCGGACGTGAAGACCGTGAAGAACCGCGTCCATCTCGACCTTCGTCCGTACCCCGGTGACGATCAGCCAGCGGAGGTGGCCCGGCTACGGGCCCTCGGCGCCACCGACATCGACGTCGGCCAGGGCGACGACGTGCCGTGGACGTGCCTCGCCGACCCAGAAGGCAACGAGTTCGACGTCCTCACCCCGCGCTGACACGGCCGCCGCCCACGCCGCAGGCAGGGACTGAACCAGCACCCATCCGGTTACCGGCCGCTCCGGCTGGCCGCGTCCGGGGCTTCGTGATCGAGGCCCTGCCCAGAGAGGCACCTCCACGCTCCTTCGAAACCTCGCGGCAAGACCGCCCGGTTTGCGCGACCTGCCGTGTCAGTACTGACGAGCGGAGGGGAAGGAAACCGGACGGATGGAAGGAACAGATCGTGACGGCGGAGTTGACGGCCCGGGCCCGGGCCGGCGACCAGGAAGCGTTCCGGGAGCTTGTGGATCCCTATCAGCGCGAGCTGCAGGTCCACTGCTACCGGATTCTTGGCTCCGCTCAGGACGCCGAGGATGCGCTCCAGGAGACGCTGCTGGCCGCCTGGCGCGGGTTGGCCAGTTTCGAGCAGCGGGCGTCGATTCGCACCTGGCTATACCGGATCGCCACCAATCGGTGCCTGAACAGCCTGCGCGCCGGTAACCGGAGCGTCACGATGGACGTCCCGCAGTCGTGGCCCGACCCGCCCGAGCCGACGCGGGTAGGCGATGTGCCGTGGCTCGAACCCTATCCCGACCTGCTGCTCGACCAGCTGGTCGAGCCTGAGCTGGGACCGGAGGCGCGGTACGAGAGCACAGAAGCGATCTCCCTGGCCTTCATCACCGCGCTGCAGCTGCTCCCGCCTCGCCAGCGCGCCGTACTCGTGCTGCGTGACGTGCTCGGCTTCAGCACGGCTGAGACCGCAGGCCTGCTCCAGGCCTCGATCGAGTCGGTGGCCAGCGCACTCAAACGGGCGCGGGCGACCCTGGCCCGGCGGTCAGCCGAGACAGCCGACCACGAACCGCCGCCCGCGCCGGGGTCATCGGCCGAGCGTGAGCTGGTAGGGCAGCTCACGGACGCTTATGCGTCGGGTGACGTGCAGGGCATCGTCAGCTTGCTGGCCGAGAACGTGTGGCTGAGGATGCCACCCGCGCCCTTCGAGTACCGGGGCCGCGAGGTAGCGGTACGAGGGCTCTCCCTGTTGTTCGGCAGCGGGCTCCGTTACCGGCTCGTGCCCACGCGGGCGAACGGCCAGCCGGCCTTTCGGTATCTACGTGCACGACCCCCGCTCCGGCGTCCTGCACGCGAACGGTCTCATGGTTCTCGACCTGACCGGTAGCAAGATCAGCGCGATCACCCGCTTCGACAACAGCAGCCTGGCCCGCTTCGGCCTGCCCCGCACCCTCGACGCGTGACTGCTGCCAGCTAGTCCCCGCAAGACCTCTCACCTGGAGTTAGCCATGCCCGAATCAGCATCCCGGCCTGCGCCGGCCGGGTCGTCCCCCGCTGCGCCCACGGAAACAGCAGCACCGGAGCCAGGAAGGCGTCGCTGGCTGATCCTGGCCGTCGTCGGCGTGGCCCAGCTGATGGTGGTGCTGGACGCCACCATCGTGAACATTGCTCTTCCATCGGCCCAGCAGGCGCTGGGCTTTTCCACCACCGACCGGCAGTGGGTCATCACCGCCTACGCCCTGGCGTTCGGTGGCCTGCTGGTTGTCGGCGGCCGGCTGTCGGACCTGGTGGGCCGCAAGAGGACATTTGCCGCCGGGCTGGCCGGGTTCGCGGCCGCCTCAGCCCTCGGCGGCGCCGCACCAGATTTCGGTGCCCTGGTTGCCGCCCGGGCCGTGCAAGGCGCGTTCGGTGCGTTGCTGGCGCCGTCCGCGCTGGCCCTGCTCATCACGACTTTCACCGACGGACGCGAGCGCGGCAAAGCGCTCGGCATCTTCACCGCCATCGCCGGCGGCGGTGGAGCGATCGGCCTGATCCTCGGCGGCGTCCTGACCGAGTACCTGTCCTGGCGCTGGTGCCTGTATGTCAACGTCGCCTTCGCCGCGCTCGCCCTGGCCGCTGCCATCCCGCTGATCAGGAACCAGCCGCGCAGCCCCGGAGCCAGGCTTGATGTGCCCGGCAGCCTCCTGGCCGCCGGCGGCCTCGTCGGCATCGTGTACGGCTTCAGCCAGGCCGCGACCAGCGGCTGGGGCGCCGCAGCGACCGTAGGCCCGATCGTCGCCGGAGTTGTCTTCCTGGGCGCGTTCGTCGCGGTGGAGCAACGGGTCGCGCACCCACTGGTGCCGCTCGGCATCATCGCCAACCGGACCCGCGGCGCCGCCTACCTTGGCGCCCTCACCGGTGGCATCGGGCTGATCGGCGCGTTCCTTCTCATCACCTACTACCTCCAGGACGTCCTGGGATTCAGCCCGCTGCGAGCCGGGCTCGCCTTCCTGCCCTTCGTGGGCGGTGTCGTGGTCGCAGCCAACTTCGTCAGCAACAGGGGCCTGAAACGGTTCGGACCCAAGGTGGTCGTTCCTGTCGGCATGATCCTGGCCGCCGGTGCGGCTGGCTGGCTGACCGGGCTGGGTGTTCATGGCGACTATGGCACTCGGGTCGCGCCGGCCCTGGTTCTCCTCGGTCTCGGCACCGGCGCCATCGTCGCGACCGCCTTCAGCCTCGGCCCGGCCGGTGCCCGGCCCGCTGACAGCGGTGTCGCCGCCGCCTTGGTCAACAGCAGTAATCAGGTGGGGGGCTCGCTGGGTGCCGCCTTGCTCAACACCATCGCCGCCACCGCCGCCGCGAGCTACCTGATCCATCACCAGCCGCACGTCAGCCTGCAGTCCGCGACCGTGCACGGCGACGTCATCGCGTTCTCGTTCCTGGCCATCCTGCTCGCCGCGGGTGCCGTCGTCACCGCGCTGCTCTTCCCGCGGCGCCCCTAGCTGCCCGCTCTAGAACGCCCTCCCCGAAGCCGCATGACAGCAACGTTCAGTCACCACGACCCAGTCAGGAACTCATAAGGGGCTGCACTAGGGAGCGAGAGCAGCAAGCCCGGCTTCTGCGCATTCGTCGTCTTGCCCGGGCGCCATTCCGCCGCTTACCGACATCGCGCCGAGGACGGTGTCCCCCCGCAGGATGAGCGCCGCGCCGGCGCCCGCCAGGATGGGCACCCGCACGGCCCGGTCCAGCTGGGCGAAGAAGCCAGGGTTGGCCTCCTGCAACTGGCGCAGTGCGGCGCCGTCGCGGCGGAAGAGGGCGACGCTGGCCGCTTTGGTCTCGGCGATCCGGGCTGAGAGCGGCGCTGCGCCGCTCATGCGGCCCAGGGCCTGCAGGTGCCCGCCTTCGTCGGTGACCGCGACCGTGACCAGTGCGCCTATCTTGGCGGCGCGCTCGTGTGCGCCGGTGATGACTGTCTGAGCCTCTTGGAGCGTTAGCGGCATTGCGATCCCTTGAGTTAGGTGGACAATCGTCCTTGCATGAACGAGCGTATCGTTAGAGACAGCCGCGGCACAAGGACGCGAAGCTAGAATGACCGGGCGATGGACGACACCACCTCGGCAGGTATCTCTGCTGGCCCTCGCCGCCCCAACGCGCGCGGGCAGGGGGAGCGGCTGCGGGAGGAGATCATTTCCGCCGCCGTGCAGATGCTCGGCGACCTAGCCGACGACGAGGCCTTGTCGCTGCGCGCGGTTGCCCGCGCGGTGTCGATATCCCCCACCTCTGTTTACCTGTACTTTCCAGATCGTGACGCGCTCGTCGCGGCGGCCATGGAACGCTGCCATGCGGAGATGCTCCAGGCTGCGGATGAGGCCGAGGCCGCACATCAGGACCCCGCTCTCGGCTTGCGCGCACGGATCCTGGCGCAGGCGGCCTGGGTGCAGGAGCATCCCGGCATCTACAAGGTGATGCATGAGAGCAAGGTCGGCATGCCCTTCAAGGAAGCCGCGTTCACGCGCACTACGGCTGCGGTGCAGCGCTGCATGGACGCCGGGGTTGCCTCGCCAGGGGACGCCGCCACCGTCGCACTCGATCTCCGGACGGCCGTCATCGGCATGCTGTCTCTGCGGATCAATGAGCCTGACCTGCCCTGGCCGCCCTTCCCCGAGCAAGCCGATCGATTCCTCTCCAAGCTCGTCGGGCTGGCGCCGCTGGCCGGGGAGACGACAGTCTCGCAAGCAAAGTAGCCCCCGCGCGAACGCCACCCCAGGCCGGCCGTCGCTGGCTGTAGCGTGGCGGTGCGGTGATGGCGAGGAGGGCGGCCGTGGTGGAGTGGCGGATCACCAGCGAGGACATCGTGCTGCAGACGCCGTGGTTCGAGGTGTCGCTTGCTGCTGTGGAGCTGCCCGGCGGAAAGAGCCTGGAGCACTACGTGCTGAGGCGGCCATCGGTCGTGCTGACGGCGATGCTGGACGACCAGGATCGGGTGCTTCTGGTCTGGCGGTACCGCTTCATCACGGGCACCAGGGGATGGGAACTGCCGTCGGGGCTGGCGGGCAGAGACGATGAGCTGTCGGCTGCGGCGGCGCGCGAGGCGCTCGCCGAGACCGGCTGGGAGCCGCTGGATCCCCGGCCGCTGGTCCAGCTTGATGAGCTACCCGGTCTGGCCGCCGCCGCCCAGCACGTCTTCTGGACCGACCGAGCTCGGCACCGCGGCGCGCCGGGCTGGGAGACCGAGCGCCTGGACTGGATACCGTTGCGCGAGGTACCTGCCCTGATCGCCGCCGGGCAGGTCCGCGCATCCAGCACCGCAGCTGCCCTGCTGCACTTGCATGCGGCCCCGCCGCGCGACCGCTAGATTGGCCGGGGTTTCGTCATTACTTGCCAGGCTTGGCTGGTGGCGAGCCCGAAGCTGGCTCCCCTGGAGCTGACCGATGATGAGCGGCGCTGAGCGCGTGGTCGCGGCGGGCGAGACGATCGGGGAGGTTGCCGCTGACCTGGGCGTGCGGCTCTGACATCAGAACACCGCGATTCCGCGCGCGGGTGCCCGTCCGGGCCGGGCCAGCGAGCGGATGACGGCCGAGGCTGCCATGCCGCCGGCGCGAGATCCGGCTCGAGCGTCACCACCGACCAGGTCAGCAGCAGGCTCGCTGAAGGCGACCGGCTCCAGTCCGAGGCTCACCGCCAGGTCATCGGCATGGACGACGAGCTCCAGCAGGCACGCGGTAGCGCACTCATCGACGGGCAGCACACGGCCGAGCATCTCCACTGCCGTAGCCGCATCAAGCGCCAGCGCAAGATTCCCGCACGGAATCCAGGCTCGCGGCGAACCGGGCCGCCAGGGCAGCCGCCCCGCCAGCAGCCTCCTGATCACCTAGCTCGCGAATGCGCCTGCCGATGACCGAGCCAGGCGGATCCGCAGGCGAAGCCGTGTAGTAAGCGACAGCATCCAGCACCGGCCCGCCATCGCTCGGCCGGGCAGCGGCCCGTCCAGCATTCGAACAGCGAGCGGGCCAGATGCCCGGCAAGCCCGCGCATTCGACCCACTGCTCCAGAGACGCTCGCCGCACTAAGAGGGTCCCCGAGGATTCCATGCCTTATGGACGAACTCCAGTCGATTGCCGTCGAAGTCGGCAACGTTGGCGGCGTAATAGCCGGGGGCGAAGTACGTACGCTCGGCTGGCTCGCCCTCGTCGATACCGCCTGCTTTGATCGCAGCTGCGTATGCGGCATCGACAGCCTGGTTACTGCCGCAGACGACGCCGAGGTAGAGGCCTGTCTCACCCCGTTGGCGTTGCCGGAGCCAGATGCTCGATCCGACCCCACGCCCAGTGCCGTAGATGTCATCGCAGAGTCCGAACAGGTCCGGGACGCCCGCGGGACCGGATGCGGAGTTGTAGCTGCCGCACTCGTGCCAGCCGAGTGGTTTCAAGGTTTCGGAGTAGAAGGCAAGCGAATTCTCGATATTGGTCACTGAGATGTATACATGGTCGATCATCGGGCCTACTTCCAGCTTTGATCCGGGACCTCAGGCGGGATCGGCTGTCCTATCCGGCGCCCGGCTGTGTCGATAGAGGTCACGCAGCACCCCGAGCTCCGCACCATGATGGATCTGCTCGTCAAGCTGATGGAGCACGAGCGACGCCTTGTCCTCCTCGGCGTACGGGCCAGCAACGGGGCCCAGTGGCTCCCACCAGGAATCGGCCGGCAGCTCACGGATCAGGCCTTGCCAAAAGGCGTGGGCACGTTCCAGTGCAGTGATGGCTTCCGCTGCGGTCGCCGGTGCCGGATCGCCTCTCTCAAAGCCTGCGGGCTGTCGCTCGATTCCCAGCCACTGCGAATTCCGGATTCCTCCGTAGCATTCAACCAGGTGCCACAGCCGCCATGCGATCGTCGTGAAGGGCGGGATACCCGGGGAGTCCGAACCATCCGTCCGGTACTTGTCCGAGCCCACCCGGCGAATCGTCCGGCAGTTGGGGACCGGCTCCCAGAAGTACTCGGCATCGGTGAGGCCTTCGAGCCTGCCGCGAGTGCGGTCGTACACATACTCCGAAAGGCCGATGAGGTCGGCGCTGGCGTCAGCCATGCCGGAAGCCTAGCTGCGGGTGGTCGGCCCAGGTAGCGTAGCCGCCCCGTCAGCGGTCCGGTCACCAGGCCGTGTGCCTGGCCCTTTCCGTCGTTATCCTGGCGATGTGCGGATCGAGGTGCTGTCAGCCTTCGGGCGGTGGGACCATTTCGCGTCGCTGATGATGCGGGGCAAGCCAGGCGCGGGCGGGTGCGTGTGCATGGCTTACCGCAACTCCAGCCTCGACATGCCTGGCCGGATCAAGCACATGCGCGGGCTGTGTGACAGCGAGCCCGGACCTGGCGTCCTCGCGTTCGCGGACGGCGAGGCCGTCGGCTGGTGCTCGATCGCGCCGAAGGTCACCTATCGTGCCCTGGTCAACTCGCGGACCATTCCGCATGTTGACGACGCGGGCGCGTGGTCGGCGGTCTGCTTTGTGGTGCGCCCCGGATTCCGGCGCCAGGGATTGATGCACGAGCTGCTGGATGGCGCAGTTGAGCACGCGCGCGCGAATGGGGCGAGCGTGATAGAGGGTTACCCGATAGAGCCGGAAGGTGACCGAGTTGAGCAGACCAGCGCGTATGTGGGCACCGTCGGTCTGTTCGAGGCCCACGGATTCGGGCGCGTGGAGCGGACGACTGGCCGAAGCGGCGGCAAGTCACGCTGGCTTGTCCGCCGCGAGCTCGGCCGGCACGACCTCATGTGAGGATGAACTATGAAGATCAGGCGGTCGGTAGCAGTGCGGCTGACGCTGGTCGCGGCGGTGGGCGCGCTCGCGGCGGTGGCCGGGCTGGCGGGCGCGTTCGCATCCGGCCCGGCGGCGGGCACCGGTCGCGTAGCGACGACGGCGGCCGCAGCGAGGACGCCGAGGTGGCACATGCAGGCGCCGCCGGAGCCGGCCCGGACGACCAACCAGTCCTTTGGCGCCGTGTCGTGCTCGTCGTCCTCGGCCTGCCTGGCCATCGCAACTCACGATTACGACGAGCATGGCTACGGCCAGTTCGCGGAGACCTGGAACGGGTCGCGCTGGATCGTGCGGATGGTGCCGCATCCGGAGGATGTCTACTTGTACGGCGTGCAGTGCCGCAGCGCGCGGTGGTGCGTGGCGGTCGGCACCATCGGGACCTCGGGCAACGACTTCGTCCCGGTCGCCGATCGCTGGAACGGCCGCGCCTGGAGGCAGGCCACGCCGCCGGTTCCCGCGGGCGCCACGATCAATGCGCTGACCGCGGTGGCGTGCTCCGGTACCACGGCGTGCACCGCGATCGGTGACTCCGGGAAGGGCTCCGGCATGCCCGGCCTGCTGGCCGAGCGCTGGAACGGCTCGGACTGGAAGATCCAGTCGATTCCCGCGCCGTCCGCGGGCGGCGGCGTGCTGGCCGCCGTGGCCTGCCCCGCGACGGACGCCTGCCGCGCGGTGGGCAGCGACAAGAAGGGCCTGTTCTCCGAGGTCTGGAACGGCTCGTCGTGGGTGATCCGGCCGGTCCCGGTGCCGGCCGGCGGCTCGGCGGCGAAGCTGTCTGGCGTCTCCTGCACGGCGGCTGATTCCTGCGAGGCCGTCGGCACGTACAGCAAGGGGGGCTCCTCTCGTCCGCTGGTTGAGGTCTGGATTGGCTCTCGCTGGCTCACCCAGACCCCGTCCGCCGTCTCGGGCGCCACGTCTACCGGCCTGGACGCGGTGTCGTGCGTCTCGGCCACCGACTGCGAGGCGGCGGGCCAGGCCGGGCCGCCCCAGGCCGGGGTGCTGGAGAAGTGGAACGGCACGACGTGGTCGGTGCAGAAGACGGTGCTGCCCGCGGGGGACGGGTGGGCGGGTTTGTCCGGGATCTCGTGCACGACGGGTCCCGTTTGCGAGGCGGTCGGCTACAACGGGCCGGCGGTCGACGACACCCACCTGCTGGCCCTGCGCTACAGCTCCTGATAGCGCCAGCGACCTCAATCATCTCGTGCCGGTCGTCATCGGCTTCGGCTAGTTTTCCGCTTCGTATGCGGCGTTCATCGCGGCGGCGATGGGTTCGAGGTCGGCGATGAGCTGGGCGAGTTCACTCGGTTCGAGGGCGTCGTAGGCCGGCGCGGCGAGGTCGTCGGTGAGCGCCTCGATCCGGGCCTTGGTGGCGCGACCGTCGGCGGTGAGCCAGCCATCGCCACCGATAAGGCCGCGCTTGCGCATGCCGTCCACCACCGCGGCCAACTGCGCGGCCGGCAGGTGCGAGACCCGGCCGAACTTCTCCGCCGGCATGCCCTCCGACAGCGCGAGCAGCACGTGCGCCTCCGTGCCGCCGATGCCGTTGGCGACCAGCGCGACGGTATGGCCGTCGCCGCGGTGCTCACGCAGCAAATTGCCCGCGTACCACAGGCGCGCAAGCGGCTGCTCCGGGGCCGGCATCGTCCGCAGCGCTGCGTAGAGGGGACGCCCCTCTGTCCGGGTGCCGGTGGCCGCCTTGACGGCGAGGTCGGCAGCCCGCGCGACGCTAGGGTCGTCGGCGAGGTCACCGAGCATCCGCCGTAGCGCCGCGACGCACCCGCGGTCGCGAGCCGCCAGGGCCGCCTCGGGCGTGATCAGGTCCCAGACACGCGGGATGTGGCGGGCGGCCTCGCCGGGGGCGAAATTGTAGAAGATCGCGTGCACGACGCCGGCCGGGACATCGCGGCCCAGCGGGGCTGCCCGCCCGGCGAAATAGGTGTCCCAGTAGTTGCGCAGACCGAGCGCCAGCAGCGCCTCGGCAGGCTCCTGAGCCGCATAGGGGATGAGCCCGATCGGCTCCACGAGCCCGAACATGCGGCGGGCAGTGGTGCCCGAGGTGAGCGGCGTCATGATCGCGACCTTCCGTCCGAAGTGTGTCCGTCACCCGTACAACGAATAGCCTGGCCGCGATCCGACACTCAGCGCCTCTGGTCAGAGGGCTAGCATCGCCGTCGCGACCTCATTGGCAGCCAGATCGGGGATTGCCGTCGAGGCCCGTTCGAGTACGAGGAGCCGCGCACCGGGGATCTCCCGTGCGAGCGCTTCGCCGTTGCCGACCGGGAAGAACGGGTCGCGGCGACCGTGCACCACCAGTGTCGGCATCGCGAGCTCGGCGAGCCGCTCGCGCCAGCGCGGCTTGCAGTCGAGCCTGGCGAACACCATGCCCAGCTGGTTGGCCATCTGCACCGCAGGCAGCGTGCCCGGCGTGCGGTCCCATGTGCGCTCGGCGACCGCCCGGGCGGCGGCAGGATCGTCGCCGAGGATCTCAGCGCCTGCGGCGGCATACTCCGTCACCGCGTCGCGGTCGGACCAGTCGGGCATGGAGCGCGAGAACAGCCGGTCCATCGTCGCCGCGTCATGGTCGGGCAGGTCGTCGTCGACCGGGCCCGGGGCGACAGGCCGCGTTCCGACGAGGGTGAGCGCCGAGAACGCCTCCGGGTGGTCGAGCGCGGCAACCTGGGCGACCATCCCGCCGACGCCGATGCCCGCCAGGTGCGCCGGCCGGTCATCGAGCTCGCGGGCGAGTGACGCAGCGTCGACGGCAAGATCACGCAGCGTGTACGCCGGTGCTTCGGGATCAAGGGTGATCGAAGCACCGGAATCGCGCAGGTCATAGCGCACGACGTGACGCCCGCCGCGCGCGAGAGACTCGCAGAGCGCGTCGGGCCAGGAGAGCATGGTCGTGCCACCCACGCACAGAACGAGCGGCGCCGCCGCGTCGCCGAAGTGCGCGACGCCCAGCGTGACGCCGTTCGCCTCGACTGTCGTCATCACAGCAACCCCTCCGCGATGACGACGCCGGACGTGTGGAACGAGCAGATCGTCGGATAGATCGTGGCCTCCAGGGCAACGTCGTGGATCGGTGGCGCCGGGAACGACGGCTAAGCAGCGCATCCCCGACGAGCTTCGTCGCGCCGAACGGCCGTGACTGTCGTGCGTTCTCCAGGGATGGACTTCCGGCGGGACGAAAACTCATCGCCCTGCGGTAGGGGATGAGGGGCCTCCGGCGAGGGCTGGTTGATCCAAGCGGGCCTTAGGCAGCTTCGGTGCCTGGGGCCGGCGAACGCCTCGCAGAAAGTGCGGGCATCGGCCAGAGTCCCGAACGCCTCGGGGAAGGAACTGATGATCATGACCCTGAGCCGGGCCGGAGCGGTGAGAGCGGGCGAATCGGGCACCTGACGGGAACGCCGAGCACGCGGTCCCCGGCGTCAGGGGGAGGTGGCCTGGACGCCGGGGACCGGACTAATCATGGAAGGCGGCCACCGACCCTAGCCACCTGCGGTGACCGCCCCGCCTTCTCGGTGGCAAGCCGACCCGGAACGCTCGACGCCCAGCGTCCGAGCACCGGAAGCGCGTGGCAGCAATTTCTTTGCGCTGGCATCGATGATGCGATATCCGGCTCGCCGTCAGCGTGCCAGGTTGGGGATTATCCGGTTGTGACTAATTGGCCGGACCCCCCTGGGACAATGTGTCATCGCCCACAGCGGTCGCCGCCGTTGTCACGCCTTTGGTTACGAGCATGTCTCCTGGTAGAGCGCGGGCGAGCGCGGGTCCAGGTAACCGCACATCGAGCTGCGCGTCATCGGGCCCTCAATACCGTCGACGCTGTCGCCTCTCAGGCTCTGGAAGCATTTCGTAGCGTTCGTCGTCGCCGTCCCGTACGACCCATCAACGGTCAGCGTCGGGTGACATGTGTTCTCCATGCCGATGAAGAAGTTGAGGTCTTGCTGCCAGATCTTGACCTGGGCGCCACTGCTTCCCGGCCCGAGGTTCCCGATGGCCGCACTAGCGGGCAAGGCCATCCAGACCGTGAGAGCGAGCGCTCCGCCCATTACTGCAGCGACCCTACCCATGTAACCTGACAGAACGTGCCTACGGCGTAAGAATTGCAAATCTCCAGCCTCCTTCGTCGCGGTTATGAGAAAACATCAAGCGACCTGCGAAAACGCCGAACGAAGCTCATTTTACGATCAACATGACCATTCTGGCAAGAACCGGGCCGTATCTATTCACGGGGATGTCACGAATGGTGTCCACCGACGGCGGACAGTGACGATAGCCAGGGTTTTCCGGCGAGGGCGTCACGGATAGCGTTGAGCGCGGGAGGCCAAAACGGCGGACGGGGAGCGAGCACGGATCTTCAGTCTGGCACGCAACGAGCACGCGCCCGGATCGCGTTTCCCGAAGATCGTTTAGAAACCAGTGATCATGTCCTTGACCTGGGCCGGGACAGCAAGAGCAGGCGAAGGGAATCGAACCCTCATGACCAGCTTGGAAGGCTGCGGCCTGCACTCTTCTGACCTGCTGCGGCCCAGGTCAGGGCATGTTCGCCAGTGACTGTGAGTCCCCCTGAAACACCGTCACTGACCCTCCGATCGGACGCAACGGGCACGCGCCGAGCCTGGGTGGGGTCGGAATCTGTCAGGATGCGCTCATGAGGCCTGGTCGGCCTACATTCGATGCCATGACCGCGACGCGTGAGGATGGGCAGCAGCCAGTCGTGCCGCTCCCTGAGCGAGATCCGGCGGCGCTGCGGGCGGCTGTGGCCAAGCTCGACACTGGTGCGCTGGCGAAGTTCGAGTCTGACTGGACGGCTGCCACGGCCCGGGCGCGGGATGAGTACAGCCTGATGCCAGCTAGGTACTTCGTGGAGCACTGGTGGACCTGGGTGGCGGTTGAGCGCTGGCCGGCGCTGGCCGCCCGGTTGCGTGATTGCGAGCGCGTCGTCGCTGAGTCTGCGGATCGCAATGCGCGGCGTGCGGCGGCTGCCGAGATCAGCGAGATCCTGCGCCGGGCGGAGTCGGCGACCGCGTGAGCGATTGGACGTGGGAGTACGTCCCTGACACAGCTAGTGTCGTCGGCGGCCTCACGTCAGAGCAGATCGCCGAGGTCGAGGCCCTGGCCGTGCGGCTTGCCGACGCTGTTGGCGTTCGTCGGATCGGTACCCCTTTCGATCTTTAAGAGGCCGTCTCCGGCCTGAAGACCTACGGTGAGGGTTCCTGGCTGATCTGGTTCCTGGAGGACTACCGGGACGACGTCGTGCTGGTAGTGCGTGTCCAGCATTTGGGCGTCATCTAAGCCAGATTGCTGCCGCACCGAAGACGCCGGGAGCGGGCGAAGGGAATCGGACCCTCATGACCAGCTTGGAAGGCTGTAGTCCGCACGCGTCTGAACTGCTGCGGCCCACGTCAGAGCATGTTCGCGAGTCGCCGTGAGTCTCCATGAAACACCCTGAGTGACCCTCTCATCGGGCACGTTACGGGCACGCCCGATCCGGCGTGCGAGCGTCCGGCACGTTGCCCGCTGCCTCGTAAACCGGGCCCGATAGCGCTGTCGGAGGCGTAGGTTGGCGACCCTGGGGAGTGCCGACCCTTCGAGGTGCTCAACATGAGGAACTACGAACCGGTGGACGACGGCCAGGAGCCCACCGACTTTGACGCGTATGTCGACTATCCCGCGCAGACCGACAAGGACTTGGCTGTGCGCTGGTACATCACGATTGAGCGTGATCCCGAGCGCGTCGCCCGTCTAGATGAGCGGCAGAACGCTGCGATTATGGACCTTCTTCGCTGGGCGGCTCATAGATCGGAGCCAAGCTCTGGCTGACACAGCGAGCTGATGGTGCGGCACTCTCATGCTGACGCTGCGCTGACCTGACCTGCCCGATCGGGCACGCGTCGGGCACTCGCCGCGCCCGGACCGTGCGGCAAGTCCGCCTGGCCGGGCGTTCGAGTGTGGGATTATTCGCACAGAGTTCAACGTGGAGATATCCTCACAACTAGAGACGTGCGAATATCCTCACGCATCATAGAGAGTGTTGATCATGACCCGCAAGACGATCGAAGTGCGCAAGCCCCGCGACATCGGTGATGCGATCCGCGCCGTACGCGAGGCGCGCGGCATCTCGCAGGAGGATCTCGCGGAGGCGAACGCATATGACCGGTTTTATCTCAATGGCCTGGAGTCCGGGCGGAGCACGCTTTACATCACCCGACTGCTGCGCACGCTGAAGTCGCTCGGCATCACGCTCAGCGTCACTTTCGACCCGGAGGTGCCAGCCGACGGCGAGTGCCGCTCTGATGCCTGATCGCCTTGAGGTGCGCTTGCAGGGCCAGCCCATCGGGTGGATAACTCGCGGCTCCCGGCGGGAACGCATCGAGTTCGAGTGGATCGGCGAATACACGCCGGGTCCAGTTACGCTGACAGAGTCGTTCGGGTCCGTTCGGTCGAAGGCGCCGACTGGTTCGGCAAGCAGCTTCTTCGGGGGATATGCCCTTGAGGGGCGCCAGCGCGAGCAACTTACCCAGCGCCGCGGCATCAGGGACCCGACGGACCTCTACGCGATGCTCCGCGAGTTCGGCAGCTCGATCGCAGGCGCCGTCACGATCGCTGATCCGGACGCAGCGAGCCGGACCGAGCCGCGCTACGAGCCGATAGGTGAGCGCGAGATCATCCAGCGTCTTCGCCGGGCCGCGTCCGACGGTGACCTTGGCTCAGACGATCAGAGCCGCTCGATGCTCGCCGGGTACCAGCCGAAGCTGCTGCTCGCCCGGTTCAGCGACCAGTGGTACCTGCCTCGAGGCCGGGCGCATTCGACGCATATTCTCAAACCGCGGCTCTCCGGACGCCCTGACGCGCTCGCTCGCGAGTATTACGGGCACGCCCTCGCGACCGAACTTGGGCTCGCTCATTACCGCACCGAACTCGTCGGAAACGGTGCTCGCCAATACCTTGTCATCGAGCGCTACGACCGAGTTGTCGACGGCGAGACGGTAACGCTCATACACCAGGAGGACGCTGCCCAGGCTCTGGCCCTCGACTGGGTCGATGAGCACGCGAAATTTCAGAATCCCGCTGCGCCCCGCGACTCACATCGGCCAAGCGCGTACCGGATCGCCGAACTCCTCGGCTCACTGCAAGGCGAGGGGCGCCCGGTTGCCGACTTCCTACGCAGGCTCACGCTCACTGTGCTCCTTGGAGACAACGATGCTCATGCGAAGAATGTCGGCATCCTGCACCTTCCCGGCCGCAGCGTGCTCGCAGATGTCTACGACGCCGTCCCGAACCTCTTCCAGCAAGACCGGATCAACTACGACCTTGCCCTGGCCATTGACCGCAGCTTCGACCACCGGTGCATCAGCGCCGGGCATCTTATCCGCGAAGCCGAGCGATGGAATGCGCTCGGCGTCGGCGAGGCAGAGCGGATTGTCACGGCGACCTTGGCGGACTTCGCAACAGCGCTCGATCATGTGGCGGTCCCGCAAGGCGTTCCCGCGGCGGCTACGGCCCAGCTTGCCTGGAACGTCGAGCGCCTGCAGTCGGGCGCGGAGATCGGCGAGCGGCCCAGAGGCTACCGACGGCGAGGTAGCTGATGCTAAGTGGGGGTGGCGCGTCCTGGTCCGTCGGCGGCAAACGAACACTGAAGATGGGAGATGGACGGGCACGCAACGGGCACGGACGTTCTAAAGATTGCTCACTCGCTGGTGATCATGTCCCTGACCTGGGAAAATGAGAGCGGGCGAAGGGAATCGAACCCTCATGACCAGCTTGGAAGGCTGGGGCTCTGCCATTGAGCTACGCCCGCACGGCGGCTCGCACCGCCGCGCAGTAGCCTACCGGGTTGCGCGCCGACCGCGCGCCAGCCGAGCCGCCGTCCGCGCCTGTGCCCACCGGCCGATGGCCGGCTCGATGAGGAGTTGCACTGGCCACCACGGCCAGGCAGGCTCGATCTGGACAGGGTAGGCTTCGGCTGGCCTGACGGGATGTGGCGCAGCTTGGTTAGCGCGCCTGCTTTGGGAGCAGGAGGCCGCGAGTTCGAATCTCGCCATCCCGACCGAAACTGCTGGTGAGAGGTGTGATGTGCTCCGCGAGAGTGGCCTCCCAGATCGTTTGACCGTCATCTGACCGTGAGCTTGAACCGGGTCAGCTAGAGGGTGATCGCAATCCGCAGACCAGGTCAGGATGCTGATGTGGGGCCATGCAGGTGGCCATCAAGATCATCTGACCGTCGTGGCGGACGTGGATAGCTGGCCTGCGCCAGCACTAATTGACTGTCGATGGCCTGCAGGGCCCGGTGTGAGCGGTGCTCGTTGAACAGGGCCCGGAACGGCCACGAGCGGGCTGCTGCGTCCCCGGCGGCCGCCGGGGGTCCGGTCACGGTGCGGTCACCCGGCACAGGTGATGCCCTTGACGGGGAGCACCTCCAGCATCGGGTGATGGGGAGTCGCGGGCTGAAGCCGGAAGAGTCCCGTGCGCTGAGGCCCGGCTCATGAGCATCTCACCTGGACCGGCCGCGACGCCGCCGGTCACCCAGAAGCGGGAGTTCTGGGTCCTGATGAGTTACGCGGTGGTCCTGGGGGTGTTCGGCGCGGTCGCCGGCCTGGTGTTCATCGGAGTGATTAAGTTCGGGGGCAAGTGGTATAGCGATTCCCATCCGGGCTGGTTCGGCGGGCACTGGTGGTGGGTGGCGGTCGCGGCGGCCGCCGGCGCGGTGGTCGGGTTGTTGCGCCGTCTGACCCGGCTGCCCTGGGATATTCCGGGCCTGTTCGCCGACCTGCAGACCGAGCACGTCGACCCGGGGCTGGTGCCGGGGATCGTCGTCGTGTCGACGGTGTCGCTGATCGGTGGCGCCAGCCTCGGCCCGGAAAAGGCGCTGGGCGCCATGGGCGGCGGAGCGGGCAGCTGGCTGGCCGAGCGAAGGGCGCTCGGCAAAGAGGACTCCCAGGTGAACACCCTGGCCGGCTTCGCCGGTGCCTACGGCGGGCTGTTCTCCGCCACGGTGATCGTGGTGCTGCTGATCCTGGAGGTCGCCCGCCCGGGCGGGCAGCGGCTCACCAAGGCCCTCGCCGCGGAGATCGTGGCCTCGAGCGTCTCGTTCGGCATCTACTTCGCCATCGCCGGCGCCGTGTTCCTGGACGACTACCGGGTTCCGCATTACAAGTTCGAGGACTGGCAGCTGCTCGCGGGCATTCCCCTGGGGCTGTTCGCGGCCCTGGTGGTGACGCTGCTGGCCGGATTCATGATGGCGGGATCACGGCTGTTCGCCCAGCTGAAGGTCCCCGCCATCGCGAAGTCAACGCTGGGCGGCGTGGTCTTCGGGATCGTCGGCGTGGCGCTGCCGCTGACGATGTTCTCGGGCAGCGATCAGCTCAAATCCGTACTCAAAAACGCGGGGACCCTGGGCCTGGGCCTGCTCGCGGCCATCTTGATCGCCAAGATGCTCACCTTCGCCGTCAGCCAGGGCAGCGGTTTCGTCGGCGGGCCTATCTTTCCCTCGCTGTTTATCGGCGGAACCGCCGGGGTCCTCGTTCACCAGGTCATCCCCAGCGTGCCACTGGGGCTGGCGTTCACCTGCCTGCTCGCCGCCGTCCCCGGGGCGGTCGCGCCCGCGCCGTTCTCCATGGTGCTGATGGCCGCGTTCTTGACCCAGGTCGGGGCGCTGCAGACCGCACCCATCCTGATCGCCGTCGTCACCGCCTTCCTCACCATGGGGGCCGTCAAGTACCTCCTGGCCAGCCGCAAACAGGCCCGCGCAGCCGCGGCGAAACCAGCCGCCCCGGCCTGAGGGATGTTCACCCCGTCTAGGTGATGCGACTCATTCCGGCGCGCGGTCGAGTGGTGAGCTGACGGCGAGTGACACATAAACCGGCCAGATAGTGAGCTTTCGCGAGATGCTGCGCGGGCTGGAAATAACCAGTCGGTTTGGCGGCAGCTCCGGCGATCGTGCTGCTGGCCCCGGGCGGGGAGGGGCGGCCATGACGGTGAAGACCGACGATGTCGTGCGGCGAGCACGGTCTGCCGCGCGGGCGCCCGGTCGTGGCTCGGTGCGGGCCGGGATAGGGGAACAACTGAGTCGTGCGGACCGGGTGGCCAGGGGGAAGGACGCCCGGACCCTGGCTCCGCTGGAGTCGCACGCGGAGTTCACGCCGGATCGGTCGCGGGATCCGGTCGGCTTGCTGCTGGAGCAGGATAAGAGCCGGGTCCAGGAGCTGGTGCCCGTCCGGAATGGGCGGATGCTGGTGTCGGCGTTCACCTACTACCGGGGCGCGGCGCTGCCGATGGCGGCCGACCTGGCCACCACGCCCACGTCGGGGCTGCGGGTGCAGCTGTGCGGCGATGCGCACCTGTCCAATTTCGGCGCGTTCGCCTCGCCGGAGCGGCGGCTGGTCTTCGATGTCAACGACTTCGATGAGACCCTGCCCGGCCCGTTCGAGTGGGATGTCAAGCGGCTCGCGGCCAGCCTGGCCGTTGCCGGGCGGGACAACGGATTCGGCCGGAAGGCCCGCCGCAAGATCGTCCAGTCGGGCGTCGGGGAGTACCGCAAGGCCATGCGCGCATTCGCGGACCAGTCTTTCCTGGGGGTCTGGTACGCGCACCTGGATGTCGAGGACGCTATCGGCCGGTTCCAGTCGCAGATGAAGAAGAAAAGGGTCAAGGCGACCCAGAAGATGGTGGCCAAGGCGCACACCCACGACAGTACGCAGGCGCTGCGCAAGCTCACCACCGAGGTTGACGGCCGGCCGCAGATCATCAGCGATCCCCCGCTGATCGAGCCGGTCGAGCAGGTCTTCGCCGACGTGCAGGCAGGTGAGATCTACCAGCTCATCGGCGGGGTGCTGGGCAAGTACCGGCGCACCCTGGAGTCCGACCGCAAGTACCTGCTCGATCACTTCACGCTCGTCCAGGTGGCTCGCAAGGTGGTCGGGGTAGGCAGCGTCGGGACCCGCTGCTGGATAGCGCTGATGGACGCCGGGGACGGGACCGAGCCGCTGTTCTTGCAGCCCAAGGAGGCTCAGGACTCCGTCCTGGCCCGCTATGTCGGGCGCAGCCAGTACGGCAACCAGGGGGAGCGGGTGGTCGCCGGGCAGCACCTGATGCAGGCCGACAGCGACATATTCCTCGGCTGGACCCACGTGACCGGCCCCGACGGGGTGGACCGCGACTATTACGTGCGCCAGCTGAAAGACTGGAAATTCTCCGCGCCGATCGAGCAAATGATCCCCTCAGGCCTGGCGGTCTACGCCGGACTGTGCGGATGGGCCCTGGCCCGGGCCCACGCCTGCTCCGGCGACCGCATCGCCCTGGCCGCCTACCTCGGCAACTCCGGCAGATTCGACCAGGCGATCGCCGACTTCGCCGAGAAATACGCCGACCAGAACGAACGGGACTACGCCGCGCTCCAGGCCGCCGTCAAAGCCGGCCGGACCGAGGCGGTCACTGACATCTGAGACGCCGTGCGGCAAGGAAGGAGGTGAACGGCTGTCATGTCATCGGGCACACTGCCGACCGCGCCCGGCCATCCGGCCAGCACATCCCGGCCCAGATGCTTTCGCCATGCTCCGATCATGCTGAGTTCGCCGAGCCAGGCCCACTGGCCTAGATGATGACGGCCGAGCAGACCGAGAGCCTCAGCACCAAGGGAGTCCGCAGCCTTGAGGTGCGCTGGATCTTCCCCGGCGAACTGGCGGACGTGATGGCTGGGTGGTTCGCGCGCTTCCCGGCCGAGACGACGGTGCTGGAAGACGCCTACCTGCTGGATCCGCACCTGCCCGGGCTTTCGGTGAAGATGCGCCAGGGCCGGGCGCTGGAGGTGAAGGCATACCGCGGTAGCCCCGGGCTGCTGGAGGTGGCGGGGCGGGCCCGCGGCCGACTGGAGTCCTGGCAGAAGTGGTCGTTTCCGCACGGGCCGGCCCGCCTGGGCCGTGACGGCTTGGCTGGCTGGCGGCCGGTGACCAAGCGCCGCCGGATCAGTCGGTTCTCGCTGGCTGGCGGACCGGCCAGGGCGAGTGACCGGAGATCGCGCGAAGGGCCAGGGTGCGCCGTGGAGCTTACCGATGCCCACGCGGGCGGCGAGGCCTGGTGGACCCTGGGGTTCGAGGCAACCGGCCCCCCCGATGTCCTGCTCAGCGAACTCGAGGCGGCCGCGGCGCTGGTGTTCGCCACGGCCCTGCCTGGCGGTCTGGAACTAAGTGCGCATGACTCCAGGTCTTATGCGGAGTGGCTGCAGCGGCAGCCGCAGGTACTGGGGATTGAGCGCGAAATCTGAAGGCGATCCGTCTCCCGCGCTGCGCCCACCCCGGACCGCCGTCACTGCGCCGTGCCGTTTCCGCCCCGGCCCAGGAGGACGAGGGTATCGCCCGGCTGGGGGGCTGAGGGGTGAGAGGTTGTTACCGGGGTTATGGTGCCTTCGGAGTTGATCAGGAACAACAGGTCGGTAGATCCCGGCTCGCGCGGGCCCTGCGGCTGGTGTTCGTCACCGACGCGATCCCCGACCAGTTTGCGGCCCGACCGAAACCGCCGGCGGCCGGTCAACCAGGCTCGGCGGACAGTGTCTTCATGGCGACGTAGCTGGTCACGGCGGCAACGCTGGGCAGGTTCGCCAGCCGGTTGGCGTGGAAGTCCTCGTATGCGGGCAGATCGGCGACCTCCACCTGGAGCAGGTAGTCGAAGTTGCCGGTGACGTGGTGGGTGTGAACCACCTCGGTTAGTCGGATCACCGCACGCTCGAAGGCGACGACGTCCGCGCGAGCGTGCCGGATGAGCCGCACCCCGGCGAAGACCCGCAGGCCGCGGCCGACCGCGGCGGGATCGACCAGGGCCTGGTAACCGCGGATCACCCCGGTCTGCTCCAGCCGGCGAACCCGGCGCAGGCATGGCGAGGGCGTGAGGCCGACGCGCGCGGCCAGCTCGTCGTTGCTGATCCGGCCGTGCTTCTCGAGCGTGGCCAGTATCGACCGGTCGATGTCGTCCATGGTGGCAGAATATTGCGCGCTGCTGACCTCTACCACATTCTGATGGCTGGGTCCGTGCGCCAGATGCTGCCAAAGTTGCCGGGATCGCTTGCTGCGGTGACGGTCGGCTGGCCACGCTCGGGAGCGAGCCGCAAGCTGGTCAACCGGAAGGGTCATCCATGTCGGGCAGCAGCACGGTCGCGATCCACGCCGACCGCGACGTCTACCCCAGCCGGGCGGTCGCGCGGCCCATCTACCAGACAGCGACGTTCTGGACCGAGGACGCGGAGCAGTTCGCGCAGGTCGCCGTTGATCCACGGGGCCATGACTTCTACACCCGTTACGGAAACCCGAACCACGCCCAGGTCGCGGCGGTAGTCGCCAGACTCGAGCACACCGAGGCGGCCATGGTTACCGCGTCCGGGATGGCCGCGCTCACCACCGCGGTGCTGGGACTGGTGAGAGCCGGCGATCATGTGATCGGGCAGAAGTCCACGTACGGCGGCACGGCGTCGCTCCTGCTGAATCTGCTGCCGCGGCTGGGCGTGACGACCACGCAGGTCGACCAGACCGATCTGGGGGCGTTCGAGCGGGCCGTAACGCCTCGGACCCGCCTGATCCTGCTGGAGTCGCCGAGCAATCCGCTTCTGCAGATCACGGACCTGCGCTCGGTAGCAGCCATGGCCCGCGCGCACGGCGTGCTGACGCTGGCTGACAACACCTTCGCGACTCCCCAGAACCAGCGACCCACGGCTCTCGGCATCGACCTGGTCTGGCACAGCGCGACTAAATACCTCAACGGCCACAGCGATGTGTCGGCCGGGGTTCTGGCCGGACCGGCCGAGATGCTGAACCAGATCTGGGACGTCGCCGTGCTCACCGGCGCGGTGCTCGGCCCGTTCGACGCCTGGCTGCTGCTGCGGGGCATCCGCACCCTTCCGCTGCGCATGCCCCGGCACGACAGCAACGGC
Organism: uncultured Actinomycetota bacterium; assembly: GCA_963730265.1. Lineage (GTDB taxonomy): Bacteria > Actinomycetota > Actinomycetes > Streptosporangiales > Streptosporangiaceae > DASUBV01. The sequence goes on along the minus strand of CAVSRG010000006.1, from coordinate 320,566 downwards.
CAGGCGCTCGCCGAAGCGCTTAGCGAGCATCGTGCTGTCGCTCGCGTGCACTACCCGGGACTGCCGAGCCATCCGCAGCACGCGCTGGCGGCCAGCCAGATGCAGGGGTTCGGCGGTGTGCTCGCCGTCGAGCTGGCAGGCGGCTACCAGGCGGCTGACGCATTTCTCGGCCGGCTCGCCCACTTCCGCCGGTCGGCCAGCCTCGGCGGCGTGGAGTCGCTGGCGGTGCACCCGGCAGCTATGTGGCGTGGGATGCTCAGCGAACAGGACATCGCCGAGTCCGGAGTCCCCTGAGCCTGGTCCGTCTGGCCGCTGGCACCGAAGACACCGAAGACCTGGTCGCCGACGTGGTCGCGGCCGCGGACGCGGTCGCCGAATCCGCGGCGACGTGAACCACCCGACCACCGACTCGGACTGACCGAAGGGCCACCCATGCCACGCCAACGCCCGTTCGCCCAGGTCGACGTCTTCTCTGCCACCGCCTACCTGGGCAACCCGGTGGCGGTGATCTTCGACGCCGAGGATCTCGAAGACGCGGACATGCTGCGCATCGCCCGGTGGACGAATCTGTCCGAGACGACGTTCATCCTGCCGCCGACCACGCGCGAGGCGGACTATCGGCTGCGGATATTCACCCTGGGCGGCGAGCTGCCCTTCGCCGGCCACCCGACGCTCGGCTCTGCGCACGCATGGCTGGAGCGGGGCGGCACGCCCAAGGTGCCGGAGCGCCTCGTCCAGGAGTGCGATGCAGGTCTGGTCGAGGTACGACGCCGCACCGAGTTGCTGTCGTTCGCGGCGCCGCCCACGCGCCGCAGCGGGGACATCGAGGAGGAGTACCTGCACGCGATCGTCGGGGCATTCGGCATCGACCGTGACCAGGTTGTCGCCCACCAGTGGGTGGACAACGGCCCCGGCTGGGCCGTGGTCCGGCTGGCGACGGCGCAGGAAGTGCTCGCTCTGGATCCGGACCTGTCCCGAATCCCCGACGCGATGGTCGGCGCCATCGGCGCGTATCCCGACGGGTCTGACCACACGTTCGAGATGCGCACGTTCGCACCCGGTGCCGGTATTCCAGAGGACCCGGTCTGCGGAAGCATGAACGCCGCGGTCGGCCAGTGGCTTACGCGCATCGGAGCAGTGTCGGGCAGTTACCGAGTGTCACAAGGCCGCCGGCTGGGCCGGGCCGGCGACATCACGATCACCCCCGACCCAGACGGAACACTCTGGGTCGGGGGGAGCACCAGCACGCTCATCCACGGCACCGCCTGGGCTTGACCCTGGGGATCAGGGTTACGCAGATCCGAGAACCCAACACTGCGCCTGTCTTGAGCGGAAGGTCAGAGTCGGGCGCTATCGTCACTTCGAGGCGCCAGTGCCCAGCGCGACGCTGGGGACGTGTTGGGGGCTGCGCGCCGATGACATGGCAATTCACCGCTCGCCCCGCTCTGGCCGACGCCGCCCGACGTTGTCCGACCGCCGGTCGGACTTTGCGGACGCGCCGACCCGGCGGAGCCGGCTGGCCAGCCTGGCGAGGACCATCGGAGGGCTCGATTCCGCCCGTAAGGCCAGTCGCTGGACCGTAACGGGAGTAGCGGTGGATAGCATCAGGGTTGCCCCGTGCTGGCCCTTCCCCCCCATGGCTGGCACGGGGCCCTCATTCCACGGGGTCGCCCGCCCGCCATGGTTGCGCTAACAACTGACCCCGGGTCGGCCGTCCTCAGCCACGCCAGCCCCGGGCGCCTCCGCTGCACCGGCTCGCCAAACTCGGCCGTGGCCTGCTTAAATGTTGATCAAGTGCTGGCCGGGCGTCTGGAACGCCACAAGGGGGGCCAGCCAGCGCTCGGTCGGCTGGCGTCCAGAGGCGTGGCGCTACCCGGCCTTTGCGGCCCCTAGCCAGGTTCCAGCGGCGCGATGTCGTCGAGTCGGCACCGGCGCCCGGCCCGGATCCCCGCGAGACTGGCAACACCGGCGAGACCGGGCACCCGAAGCAAGCCAACGTGAGGGCGGGGCCCGGCACGTCCGCCACGTTCGTGCCGGGCCCCGGGGGCTGAGCCAGCGTCACCGCGAGGACGTGGCCGCCCAGGGGCGACAGGCCAGCCCGGGGATGGACACGCCGGGGGAGAGCCTGCGGCGTGCGGGCTAGCTCGGGCCCGCGGTCAGCTACCCGAGGGTGATCCGATTACACCTAAGCGGGCAATTTTCTGGCCTTCCCTGGGCGAGCCGGGCGTTCCATGGGCGAGCCCGGCATCTCCCGCGCGCGGTGCGGGACATACCGGGCCCTGATAGCTGGGCCAGCTGGGGCTGGCCCGACCCATGCGCTTCAGCTACCCCGTCGCTGAGCTTTACACCTGGCCGACGAGGCGGCCGTCCTGATGCCGCCGCGCCCGGCCACTCCGCGCGCCGTGGCCCAGGCCAGGAATGGCGCGCCACAATGGCTCGGGCGCGCCGCGATGGGTCCGACTGCAGGTCCGGTAACGAGTCGCGTTACCCTGCGCGATCAGCTAAATCTGGCCTGTTATCCGAAAGCCTGCGTTTAAAGTCAAACACGCCGGTAACCTCCCAAGTGCCCGCGCCAGGCCGATCCCCCGCCCAGGCCTGGCGCGGCGCTTAACCTTGCTCGCGCTCGCCGTCCTCCTCCGGGGTGGCGGGCGTGCGGAACGCCGCGACCAGCCGTGCGACCAGGGTCGCGAGGAAGATCTGGCCAGTGAGCGCCTCGAGCACCGCGATGGCGCGGCCGCCGGAGTCGGACGCGGTGAAGTCGCCGTAGCCCAGTGTGGTCAGCGTGGTGAAGCTGAAGTACTGGAAGGTCTGGGAGTTGCTGGGTCCCTCGTGACCGACGAAGAAATGGTGGCCGTGCAGCTGATAGTCGGCCGCATAGAACGCCGCGAACATCAGGCCGATCATGAGATACGCGCTGATCGCCGCGAAGATGCTCTGAATGGTCACCGTTTCGAAGGCCAGAATGCGCCGCACGATCACCACGACGGTGGCCAGCAGCAGTACGCCGGTCCAGATGCTGGCCGCGGCGATGGCCTCGTCATTCGGGCGGGTCACGGACAGGCCGAAGGCGGCGGCCGACGCCGTGACGCCCACGATCGCGATCAGCCGCGCCCGCCGCCGGGGCAGCCCAGACGAGCGCAGGGCCAGGAACCCGGTCGCGACGAACACGGCGAGCTGGATCGCGCCGATCCAGTGGCTCTTGGTGAACGCCGACAGCAGGTACGTCGCGATCAGCAGGAACAACAGCAGCCCGTAGCGCCCCGGGGTCGGCCGGGACACCGCCAGCCGGCCGGAACGGCCATCGCCTCGCGTGACCGTCGCGGCCTCCTCTCGGCCAGGCGCCAGGGGGAAAGGCGAGCAGGACCTGTCGGTCGGCGCTGACCGGCAGGTCCTGTAGCCCGCGCGTTAAGACTTCCCTCCTCCATAACAAGGCACCTCACCCGTACCGGGCGATCCCTCTTGATCGTCCGCCGGGGGTGATGCCGGGGCCGCTGCCGGGGCCGACGATTCGACGATGCTGCACGTACGGGTGGCCAGTCCGGCGGGCCAGACGGCGCAGGTCGTCAGTTTGCTGGCGGACAGCCCCGGAGTCGTCAACCTGGTCGTCCTCCCCGGTGCCGCCCGCCAGCCGGCGGGGGACGCGGTCCAGTTCGACCTGAGCATTGCCAGCGCGAATCCGGTCCTGCGCCAGCTCCGTGACCTCCGGCTACCCGAGGCCGGGCCGATCGCCATCGAGGCGGTGGACGCCACCATCGGGGCCGGCGAACTGGACCGGCCGCACCGAGACGCCGACCGCGGCCGCACCTTCCAGGGGGAGACCGCGCCGGTCTGGGACCTGGTCGAGTCGAAGATCGCCGCCGACTCGGTCTACGCGCCGAGCTTGTACATCCTGCTGGCCCTGGCCGGGGTCATCGGCGCCGTCGGGATCATCACCAACTCCACGATCCTGATCGTCGGCGCCATGGTGGTCGGACCCGAGTACAGCGCGATCATCGCGGTGGCCATGGGCATCGAGCGGCACGACCGCGTGGCCATCTGGCGCGGGCTGCGCGCCCTGGTGGTCGGATTCCTGATCGCGATCGTGGTCACGTTCGTGTTCAGCCTGTTCATCCGGCTCACCGGGGATACGCCGGATGCCTACCGAGACGGCGTGCGGCCGGTGTCCGACCTGATCAACAGCCCGGACCTGTTCTCGGTCGTCATCGCCGTAGTGGCCGGGATCATTGGCGTGGTCTCGCTCACCGAGGCCAGGGCCGGGGCGCTGATCGGCGTGTTCATCTCGGTGACCACGATCCCGGCCGCCGCCGACATCGGACTCTCGGTGGCCTTCCAGAGCTGGCGGGCCGCCCGCGGCTCGACGTTCCAGCTCCTGCTCAACGTGGTGCTGCTGATCCTCGTCGGCGTGCTGGCCCTGCGCGTCCAGCGCCTGGTCTGGCGCGACCGCGGCTCGCGTGGCTAACGGCCTGACGGTCCGCCCAGCCGCAGCATCTGGTGGTAGGGGCCGCCGGCCCGGCCGCAGCTCGGCGTGACCGCCGCGCTCGATCACCCGGCCGTCGCTGAGCACGATGATCTCGTCCACCTGCTCCAGGCCGAGCAGGTCGTGGGTGATCAGCAGCGTGCTGCGGCCCTCGGCTGACCGCCAGCAGGTCGGCGGCCAGGCTCGGCCCGGTTCGCCGGGTCCAGGTGCGCGGTCGGCTCGTCCAGGACCAGCACGGCCGGGTCGGCCAGCAGCGCCCGGGCCAGGGCCAGCCGCTGCCGCTGGCCGCCCGACAGGCTCGCTCCGTGGGCGCCGACCTGGGTCTCCCACCCCTCCGGCAGCGAGGCGATCCAGTCGGTCAGCCGGACCCTGGCCAGCACCTCGGCCAGCTCAGCGTCGCCGGCCTCCGGCGCGCCGATCAGCAGGTTGGCCCGGATCGTGGTGTCGAACATGTGCGCGTCCTGGGCCAGGCCCGCCGATCACGGTCCGGACCTCGTCACCGCTCAGCCGGGCCAGGTCGAGCCGTTCAACGTTGCCTGTCCCGCCACTCAGGTCGATGAACCGGAGCAGCACGGCCGCCACCGTCGACTTGCCCGCCCCGGTTGGCCCGAGCAGCGCGACCCGCCGGCCGGGGGCCAGGTCCAGGTCGAGCCCGTCCAGCGCCAGCGGCCCGCCCGCCCGGTACGCCACCTGAGCCCCGCGCAGCTCAACGTCCGCGCCCGACGCCGCCATGACGGGGAGCGGCGCCGGGCCGTCGGGCTCGGTCACGGGGTCGGGGGCGTCCAGCACGGCGGCGATCCGGCGGCCGGTCGCGCGGGCCTGGCCGAGCTGGATGGCGGCGGCCGGCAACGGGAGGACCGCCTCGAACGCGGCCAGCGCGGTCAGCGTGATCACCGCCAGCGGCACCCGGCCCAGGGCGCCCTGCCCGGTGGCGGCCACGCCCAGCACGCAGCACCGCCCATAGGGTCACCCCGGACACGGCGCTGGTCAGCCCGGTACCCAGGCCGCTGGCCCCGGCGGTGCGGCGGGCCAGCCGGGTCAGTTCCGTGTCGGCGGCCTGGACGCGGTCAATGGCGGCGTCCGACGGCGCCGAAGGCGTGCAGCTCGGCCGCGCCGGCCAGCGAGTCGGTGACGGCCGCGCCCAGCTCGCCGCGGGCCGGCGCGGTGCGCTCGGCCGCCCGCCGCGCCGACCGGGCGGTGAGCCAGGGCACGGCGACCCCGGCGACGATCAGGCCCGCGGCCAGGGCCCCGGCGGCCGGGGCCAGGATAGCCAGCACGGCGCCGGCGGCGGCCGCACCGACCAGCACTGCGGTCAGCGGCGGCGCAAGGCCGCGGATGAACAAGTCCTGGATGGCGTCGACGTCCGATATCAGCCGGGCGAGCAGGTCGCCGGACCGGAAGGCGGCCAGCCCGGCCGGCGCCAGCCGCTCCAGGCGGGTGTAGATGGCCACCCGCACCTGCGCCAGCACCCGGAACGCCACGTCGTGGGTGCCCAGGCGCTCCAGGTAACGGAACACCGACCCGGCCCACGCTCAGCCCGCGCACCGCGACCACGGCCACGGAGATGGCCACGATGTTCGGGTGCTGCGAGGCCCGGGCCAGCAGGAAGCCGGACACGGCCAGCAGGGCGACCCCGCACCCGGTGGCGGCGGCCCCGGCCAGCACCGCCGCCATCAGCCGCCCGCGCTGCGGTCCGGCCAGCACCAGCAGCCGCAGCAGCGGCCCGCGCGGCGCATGCCGACCGGCCAGCACGACGTCCTGCGCGGCCGGGTCGGCCGGGGCCGGGGCGGGGCGGCGGCCGACGGGAGCGGCGCGGCGGTCATGGCCGGACCCAGAGCTGCGGCCGGGGCGGGCCGGTGGTTGTGGCCAGGCCGGTGATCGGTGCCCAGCCGGCGGACACGGGCAGGCCCGGGGTCATGGGCGGCCTGCTGCGCTGGCCGGGGCTGCGGGAACGGCGGCGGGCGGGGTGACCAGGCACCCCTCGTCGAGGGTCAGCAGGAGGGCGCCGGGCGGGAGCTCGAACGGGGGCCGGTGGGTGACGTGGATGACCGTGCGGCCGGCGCTCAGCGTGGCGATGGCCTCGGCTACCTGGCTGGCGCTGAACGGGTCGAGGTGGGCGGCGGGCTCGTCCAGCAACAGCAGCGGGGCATCGCGGAGGAAGGCCCGGGCCAGCGCGATCTTCTGCCGCTGGCCGGACGACAGGCGCAGGCCGCGCTCGCCGACGGGGGTCTGGTAGCCGTCTTCGAGACGACTGATGAACTGGTCGGCGCCGGCCAGGTGAGCGGCCTCGCGGATGTCGGCCGGGCTGGCGCCGGGCCGGCCGAGCGCGATGTTGCCGGCCACGGTGTCATCGAACAGGTGGGGCCGCTGGGGCACCCAGGCGAGCTGGTCCCGCCAGGCGCCGGCCGGGATGGCGGGCAGGGTGGCGCGGTCGCCGGCCAGGCCCGGGCCGGTCAGCTCGATGGCACCGGCGGTGGGCTCGGCGAAGCGCAGCAGCAGGCTGAGCAGGGAGGTCTTGCCGGCGCCGCTGGGGCCGGTGATGATGACCAGCTCGCCGGGCGCGATGGTCAGGGTCAGCCCGGACAGCGCCGGCCGGGTGCGGCCGGGGTAGGCGAGGGCCACCTTGTTACAGATGATGGTCTGGCGGCGCAGGTCGAGGCGGCCAGGGAGAACGGGCGGGGCGGCGGCGGGGGGCTCGGCGGCGTGCTCGATGACCTCGAAGACCCGGCTGGCGGCGGTGACGCCCTCGATGCTGGCGTGGAACTGGGCGCTGGCGTTGCGCAAGGGGATGAACGCCTCGGGGGTAAGCAGCAGCACGAGCAGGGCCGTCTCGTAGCCGATGTGCCCGGCCAGCAGGCGCAGCCCGACCTCGACGGCGACGAGCGCGGTGGCCAGGGTCGCGGCCAGCTCCAGTACCAGGGCGGACAGGAACGCGACGCGCAGGGTGGCCATGGTGGCGCCCCGGTACCGGTCGGTCATGTCGGCGATGCTGGTCTCCTGGACCCGGGCCCGGCCGAAGATGCGCAGGGTGGGCAGGCCCTCAACAACGTCGAGGAAATGACCGCCGAGCCGGGCCAGCAGGGCCCACTGGCGCCGGGTCCTGGCCCTGGTGCTGAGCCCGACCAGCACGGCGAACACGGGCACCAGCGGCAGCGTGACGGCGATGATCAGCGCGGAGAGCCAGTCGGCCAGGGCGACCCGGATCAGCACGGCCAGCGGCACCAGGACGGCCAGCACGAGCTGGGGCAGGTAACGGGCGAAGTAGGCGTCGAGGCCGTCCAGGCCGCGGGTGGCCAGCATGGCTAGCTCGCCGTCGGCGCCCGCGCCGGGGCCGGGGGCCGGGGAGCGGCGAAGCAGGCGGTCGATGAGCTGGCGGCGCAGCTGTGACTTGACGGTGGCCGCGGCGCGCAGGGCCGCGACCTCGCCGCCCCAGCTGGTCGCGGCCCGGCCGGCCAGGACCAGGGCCAGCGCGATGAGCGGGCCGGCCAGGACGGCAACGCCGATGCCGGTGGCGGCCCCGGCCAGCAGCCGGGCCAGCAGGCCGGCCTGAGCCAGGATCAGGCCGGTCCCGGCCAGGCCCAGAACGACGGTGAGGACCAGGTAACCGCGGGCCGCGGAGGCATGCCTGAGCAGCCGCGGGTCGATCGGCTTGGCAGACATAGGCATGACTGTACAGATAGTAATTGGGAGACTACTAAGCGTAGTGACTGGGGCCGGGCGCGGCGCCGTCTGGACTGAGGAACGAGGAACGAGTGACGAGGGAAGACGGCGTCTTCAGGCGCCCCGCGAGGGAAGCGGGGCTGCGTGACGCAGGCGGGGCAGGGCAGGGATGAGTACGCCCGGCGACGCGGTTGACACTATCCGGAGCAAGCGCTACCTGGCCCTGCTGGCCCTGGCCGCCGCCATTGGCGTGCCGATTTCCGCGCTGGCCTACTTCTTCCTGTACCTGGTGAGCCGACTCCAGCACTGGCTGTTCACCAGCCTGCCCCACGGGCTGGGCTTCCACGGCGAGCCGGTGTGGTGGCCGGTCCCGCTGCTGGCGGTGGCCGGCGTGCTGGTGGCGGCGACGATCACGTACCTGCCGGGGCAGGGCGGGCACTCGCCGGCCGACGGGTTCCACGCGGGCGGCGCGCCCAGCCCGTCGGAGCTGCCCGGTGTGATCCTGGCCGCCCTGGCCACGCTGGCGCTGGGCGTGGTGCTGGGGCCGGAGGCACCACTGATCGCCATCGGCGGCGGCCTGGCCGTCTGCGTGGTCCGGCTGAGCCGGCGGCCTATCCCGGCCAGCGCGGAGAAGGTGGTCGCCGCGGCGGGCAGCTTCGCGGCCATCGCCACCCTGCTGGGGTCGCCGCTGCTGGGTGGGGTGCTGCTGATGGAGGCGGTCGGGCTGGGCGGGACCGCGCTGGAGCTGGTGCTGATGCCGGGCCTGCTGGCCGCCGGGGTGGGCGCGCTGGTCTTCACCGGGCTGGATGCGTGGACCGGCCTGGGCACCTTCTCGCTGAAGATCCCGAACGTGCCGCACGTGGGCCGTCCGACGATCTCGGAGTTCGGCTGGGCCATCGTGATCGGGTTGGCCGCCGCGCTGCTGGGCACGGCCATCCGCCGCCTGGCCCTGGAGATCCGGCCGCGGGTGGAGCCGCGCATGCTGCTGCTCACCCCGGTGGTGGGGCTCGCCATCGGGGGGCTGGCGGTGGCTTACGCCGAGGGCAGCGGCCGGTCCACGAGCGAGGTGCTGTTTTCGGGTCAGTCGGCGCTGCCTGGGCTCGTCCAGCACGCCAGCACCTACACAGTAGGGGTGCTGCTGCTCCTGATCGCCTGCAAGGGCCTGGGCTACTCGCTGTCGCTGAGCAGCTTCCGGGGCGGGCCGGTGTTCCCATCCATGTTTCTGGGCGCGGCAGGCGGCCTGGCGATGTCGCACGTGCCCGGGCTGACCGTGGTGGGCGGGATGGCCATGGGCATCGGCGCGATGTGCGCGGTCATGCTCAGGCTGCCGATCACGGCGGTGCTGCTGGCCACGCTGCTGTTCTATGCCGACGGGGTGGCGGTGATGCCGCTAGTCATCGTGGCCGTGGTGGTGGCCTACGTCTCGTCGACCTGGATGATCCCGGAGGCGGCGCCCAAGGCGCGGTCGGCCCAGCCGAAGGAGCCGGTGCCCGCGGCCAGCGGCTCGCCGGCCTCGTCCTGAGCCGCTAGCCGACCGCTTCGCTCAGCGCCACCACGGTGTCGCCGTCGCGCAGTGCGGGCGTGCGCCGCCGGGTGGCGGGGTCCAGACGCCCGTCGGCCCGGACCAGGAACAGCAGGTCATGCCCGGCGGGCAGCGCGTCGGCCGAGCGCAGCGCGACGATCCTGGCCCCGTCCTCGTACCGGCTGGCCAGCGTGGACCGGTTCAGCGCGGCCCCGAACAGCACGTCTCCGCCGGTGAACGGGGCGACCACGCCCCGGCCGCCGGCCGGCGGCCCGAGCCGGAAGACCCGGTCGCCGACGGAGTAGCGCAGCACCGACGCGGCCAGCGCGTTGAAGTCGTCCTCGCCGGTCAGCAGCAGCACGGTGTTGATGCCCGAGGGGTCGGCCCGGTCCGCGGTCACCGAGGCCAGCAGCTCGCCGGGGGCGAGCTGGAGAGCGGCCTCGGTGATCTGCTCGCGCTGCCGCTCCAGGCCGGCCCACATCAGCACGTCGAGCCCGGCGGTCTGGAGGATCCGGCCCAGGTCGATGACCCAGGCGTCCCCGCCGACCAGCAGCGGCCGGGTGCGCGGCGAGCGCAGCACGCCCAGCCACCGGGCGGCCGGGGCCGCGCCCAGGCCGTAGACGATGACCGTCATCATGATCGCCAGCAGCGTGACCGGCAGGATCCGGCCCGCGCCCGGGATCCCCGCCCGGGCCAGCTGGGCGCCGAGCACGGCGGCCAGGGCCGCGGCGGTGATGCCGCGCGGCGCCATGAAGCCGGCGAAGAGCCGTTCGCGCCGGGTCAGGCCGCCCGGTCGGGTGCCCAGCAGGGCCACGGCGGGCCGGGTGATCAGCACCAGAACGGCGACCAGGGCCAGGGTGGGCAGCAGCAGCGGCCACAGAAGGTGCGGGGCGACGGTCGCCGCGATAGACACCAGCAGCACGTCGATGGTCAGCTGGATCGGCATCTCCAGGAACGGCAGCCGGGCCGGGATGTCGAAGCCGGGCCGGTTGGCCAGGGCCAGGCCCATGATGATCGCGGCGATGATCCCGGTGCCGGTGCGCAGCACGTCGCACGCCCCGGCCACGGCGATCACCACGGCCAGCTGGGTGCTGGTGCCCAGGGTCTGCTCCAGGGACAGCTTCTGCAGGGCCAGCCAGAGCAGCACCGTGCCGACGATGCCGCCCGCCACGCCGATGCCGAGGCTGACGGCCAGCCGCCCGATCTGGTCGGCGACGCCGCCGGTGGCGCTGACCAGGACGGCGTGGAACGCGATCACGACGAGGATCGCCCCGACCGGCAGGATCAGGTTGCTCTCCCAGGTCAGCACGCGGCCCAGCCGCTCGGCGGGCCGCACGATGTCCAGCAGGGGCCCGACGACCGCGGGCCCGGACAGGACCAGCACGCCCCCGAGCACGACCGCCGCCCCGGCGGAGATGCTCAGCACGTACGCCGCGGTGACCGCGGCCAGCGCCGCCGTGACCGGGCCTCCGATCGCCGACCAGCCAGAACACGCTGCGCCGGGTCGGGCCGTCCAGGTAGTGCAGGTCCACGTTCAGGCCCGAGTAGTACAGCAGCACCGCGACGGCCAGCCAGATCAGCGGCAGGTAGACCGAGCCGAGCAGGCGGTGCAGGTTCACGTCGCTGGTCACCATGCCCGCGATGAAGCCGGCCGGCAGCAGCACGGCGACCGGCGGGACGCGCAGGCGGCTGGACAGCACCTGGGAGCCCACGGCGAGGACCAAGATCAGCCCGATGCCGAGCATGACGTGGCCCGTTGTCACCAGCCGCCCCCGCCGCCGCCGTCAGCTCAGTGCTTCGCCCGGTCCGCCGCGTCGGCCTGCGCGAACTCGTCGTAGACGTCGGCCACGAGGCCGACCTGGGACGTGGTGAAGGCCCGCTCGCGGCGCGAGTCCCTGGTGAAGGCCAGCCACCAGGTCAGGATCGCGCCGGCCCGGTTGCGGTAGCCGGTGAGGAAGGCGATGTGGATGAACAGCCAGCCCCACCAGCCCGCGAAGCCCGCCGAGTCGCAGCGGCCCCGCCGACAGCACGGCCCGGCCGCGGGAGATGTAGGCGGCCGAGCCCAGGTCGAAGTACCGGAACTTGCCGCCCGGCTTCCGCCCGGCGACCTGGCGGCCGATCCGGCGGCCCGCGTAGTAGCCCGACTGCATGGCCACCTCGGCCACGCCCGGCAGCTTGCGCAGGCTCATCAGGTCGCCGACCACGAAGATCTCCGGATGGCCGGGGATGGTCAGGTCGTCGCCGACCTGGATCCGCCCGGCCCGGTCGGTCTCGGCCCCGGTCGCCGCGGCGATGGCCGCGGCCACCGGCGGCGCGCCGACCCCGCCGTCCACAGCACGACGCCCGGCGTCGTGCCGGATCGTGCTGCCGTCCTTGGTCTTGACCGTGCAGCCCGTTCATGTCGATGTCGGTGACCACGCGAGTTCATGTGCAGTTCCACGCCCAGGTCCAGCAGGGTCTGGGCGCGATGTCCGACAGCCGGGTGCCGAACGAGGCCAGCGGCGCGTCGCCGCCGTCGAACAGCAGCACCCTGGCGTCCTCCGGGCGGATCTTCCGGAACTCGTCGGCGCAGCGTCTTGGTCGCCAGCTCGCGGATCTGCCCGGCCAGCTCCACGCCGGTCGGCCCGGCGCCGACCAGCGCGAACGTCAGCCAGTGCTGCCGCTCCGCGGCGCTGCCGGCCAGTCTCGGCCATCTCGAACGCCCCGAACACCCGGCGCCGGATCATGAGCGCGTCGGCGATCGTCTTCATGCCCGGCGCCAGCGGCGCGAACTCGTCGTGCCCGAAGTAGGACTGCCGGACCCCTGCTGCCGACGATGAGGTAGTCATAGCCGACGTCGATGGTCTCGCCGATCGGCCGCCGGGCGTGCACCAGGCGGCGCTCGGCGTCAATGCCGGTGACCTCGGCCATCTCGCACTCGACGTTGCGGTGCCGAGCGCAGCACCTGCCGCAGCGGCGCGCTGATCTGGCCCTCGGACAGGATGCCGGTCGCGCACCTGGTACAGCAGCGGCTGGAACAGGTGATGCTGGGCCCGGTCGATGAGCGTCACCGAGACCGGGCTCTTGCGCAGCGCGCGGGCCGCGAACAGGCCCCCGAAGCCGCCGCCGACGATCACGACCGGTCCGCCCGGCACGCCCCCGTCAGCCATGGTCAGCCCGCCGGGTCGTGCCAGGTATCGCCGCGTCGGCAGCAGCGCGTCGGCCTCGGCCGGGCCCCAGGTGCCCTTGGCGTAGGCGTGGACCGGCACCACGTCGTGCCGAGCACCGGCTCGACGACGTCCCAGGCCGCCTCGACGGTGTCCTGGCGGGCGAACAGCCAGCGCTCGCCGCTCAGCGCGGCGCCGATCAGCCGGTCATAGGGCCGCATGTCCTCGCCCGGCGGCTCGGTGAAGACCAGGTCCTGGTCCTGCGGCCTGCCAGCCCTTACCCGGCTTCTTGCCGACCAGGCACAGCGCGGACTCGTCGTTGGGGTGGATCCGGAACCGCAGGTCGTTGGTCAGCGGCGGCGTCGCCCAGCCCGAACACGTCGTGCGGCGGCCGGCGGAACCGGAACGACACCTCGGTCGCGGTGACCGGCATGCACTTGCCCGCCCGGATCAGCGATCGGCACGTCGGCCCAGCGCCAGGAGTCGGCGACGGTGCCGCAGGGCCACGTAGGTCTCGGTCGTGCTGCCTGGCGGTCGACGCCGGCCACGTCGTGGTAGCCCTGGTACTGGCCGCTTGACCACCGTGCTGGCGTCCAGCGGCGCGCAGCGCCCCGATCAGCCGCGACTTGGAGTCGCGCCAGGAGGCCAGGCCGCTGCCGTCCGGCGGGTCGGCCAGCACGGTGGCCAGCACCTGGAGCATGTGGTTCTGCACCACGTCGCGGATCGCGCCGGTCTTGTCGTAGAAGCTGCCCCGGTCGGCGACGTCGAACGCCTCGGCCATGGTGATCTGGATGCTCCGCACGTAGGTCCGGTTCAGCAGCGGCTCCAGGATGGAGTTCGCGAACCGCAGGAACATCAGGTTGTCCACCGGGTCCAGGCCCAGCCAGTGGTCCACCCGGTAGATGTCGTCCTCGGGGAAGTACTGGTGCATCAGCTCGTTCAGCTTCTCGGCGCTGGTCAGGTCGGTGCCGAACGGCTTCTCGACCATGACCCGGTCGCCCTCAGCGCGGCCGGCCTGTGGAGATGCCCTCGGCGATGCGGCCGAACAGCGGCGGCGGCACCTCCAGGTAGAACAGCACGCGCTTGCCGTCGCCGACGGCGTCCGACATGGCCTTGTAGGTCGCCGGGTCGTCCAGGTCGCCGTCGACGTAGTGCAGCAGGCCGAGCATCTTGGCCGCGGCCGGGCTGTCGGGATCCATCTTGTTGAGCTTGAGCGAGTCCCGCGCGTAGCCGCGGAACTGGTCCAGACCCCAGCCGCTCTTGGCCACGCCGATGACCGGGACGTCCAGCACCCCGCGGTCGACCAGCCCGACCAGGGCCGGAAAGGTCTCCAGCTTGGCCAGGTCGCCGGTCGCACCGAAGATCACAAGCGCGTCAACTTGCTGCTGTGGTGTTGTCATATTGCTTCCCCTATCCGGAGTGCGCACGGTCTAATCCGAGCCTGCCGCGGCCACGGCGGGCCACCCGGCACGGGTGATGTTGCCCGGCCGGCGCGCGCGCAGCATCTAGCCGGGCATAACTGCCAGCCTGGCGTACCGGCCCGGCCAGACGGCCGCAGGACACCAGAAATTTCCCAGACCCTTCACAAGCGCTGAGGAATGGAGGAGTCATCGCCTCGGGAACGCGCTCGGGAATCCAGAGCAGGGTGGTGAATATCGCCGGGCTGGTGCAGGGCATCGTCCTGGTTAGCTTCCCGGCCGCCAGCACGATATTCACCAGCCCCGGCGACTACGGGCTGTCCAGCGGCCAGTACGGCGCCATGTTCCTGCCCCAGGTGCTCACGGCCATCGCGGGCTCGCTGACCGGCGCCCGGCTGGGCGCCCGGATCGGCACCAAGCGGGTCTACCTGCTCGGCCTGACCATGAGCCTGGTCTCGATGGGGCTGCTGCTGGTCAGCGCGCCGGTCAAGACCAACCAGGCGGTGGCCTACCCGCTGCTGCTGGTGGCCACGGCGTTCCTCGGCGCCGGGTTCGGCCTCACGGTCCCGACGCTGAACACCTACGCCTCGGCCTTCCATCCGGCCGCCGTGGACTCGGCGGTGCTGACCCTCAACGCGCTGCTGGGGCTGGGCACGGTGCTGGCCCCGGTGTTCGTGGCGGTGTTCGTGGGCCTGGGGTTCTGGTGGGGGCTGCCGGTGGTATCGGCGGCGCTGCTCGATCGTCCTGCTGCTGGTCAGCCTGCAGCTGCCGTTGCGCGTCACGCGGGACGACGGCGGCCGCGGGCGGGGCGCCCACTGGTGGCGGCGCGGCGCGGCGGCCGCGGCTGCCGGGCCGGTTCTGGCTCTACGCCGGGCTCGATCGGCCTGTACGGCATCTGCGAGACCATGAACGGCAACTGGTCGCAGCTGGAGATGACCAAGCGGCTGGGCGCCTCGGCCAGCCAGGCCTCGCTGGCCCTGGCCGCGTTCTGGGGCATGGTGACGCTGGGCCGGGTCGGGTTCGCGGCGCTGGACCGCTGGCTGCCCGCGCCGAAATCTACCGACTGCTGCCGCTGGTCCTGGTCGCCTCGTTCCTGCTCACCGGGTCGCTGGGCCGGCACCAGGCGGTCGCGGGCATCGGGGCCTTCGCCCTGGCCGGGCTGGGCTGCTCCGCCATGCTGCCGCTCACGATCAGCTTCGGCGAACTGGACATGACGGCCGTATCGGCCGCGGTGGCAGGCGGCGTCATCGCCTTCTACCAGGTCGGCTACGGCATCGCGGCGTTCAGCGTGGGGCCGCTCCAGTCGGCCGGGCTGAACCTGTCGCAGATCTTCACCGGGACCGCCGCGATCGCAGCCGTGCTGCTGGTGCTGGCCCTGTTCGTGTCGGCCCGGGCGTCCCGCGCGGGCGCCCGTCCGGCACAGCGCCGCCCGGCGCCAGCCACCCGGGCCGGTGCCCGCGACGGCTAGCCCGGCCGTCGGCCGTCCCCCGGGAGAGGGAAGGTGCAGCCGGGCCGAATGTGGCGCGTGGGGTTGCGGCTGGATGCCCTCGGGCCCCGCCGCGCTCTTCCCAGCGACGTGGTTGCAACAACCACGTCGCTCCAGCGACGTCGGAGCTACAACCATGTCGTTCGGGCGCACGCCAGCCGAGCCGTCGCGGGGCGTGTGGTGATGGAGGGACGGGTGTGACGCTGCGGCGCCCAGGCCGGCCGGGGAGCGGCAGCCTAGCCCTAGTGCTCAGGGTCACCGCTGGCCCTTTGGTGCTGCTAGAGCGTCACCAGAGGGCCAGCGGTGACGTTCCCGGGCCCTCGCGCGGGGTGCGCCACGGCTAGCGCTGGCGGCTAGAGGATGGCGATGGGGTTGACCGGGGAGCCGGTGCCGCCGGGCAGCCGCAGCGGGGCGATGACGCACAGGAACGTCCACCGCCCGGCCCGCTCGCACAGCGGGACCAGCCTCGGAGAACTGGAGGTAGTCCAGCAGGTGCACGCCAAGGGCGTTGATGGCCAGCACGTGCACCGGGAAGTCCACGCCGTCCGCGGCGCTGGGCGCGGTGTCGTTGTTGCTGTCGCTGCCCAGCACGGCAACCTCGCGGTCGGCCACGAACTCCAGCGCGGCGGGATGCAGTCCGGCCCGGCTGGCCGCGGCGTCCCAGGCACCCAGCTCCTCGCGGCGCCGGCGGTGCCCGACCCGGACGAGCAGCACGTCGCCCCGGCCGACCCGGACGCCCTGGGCCGCCTCGGCCAGGCCAGCTCGTCGGCGGTCACGTGGTCGCCGGGCTCCAGCCAGGGCACGCCGCGCAGCCGAGGGATGTCCAGCAGCACGCCGCGGCCGACGATCCCGTCCTTGGCGATCTCGACGGACTCGGACTGGGCGCCGTCGCTGGTGATCTCGTCCGCCGAGACGCCGTTGTACAGCTGGCCGTCGAAGATCACGTGGCACAGGGCGTCCAGGTGGCTGGCCGCGTCGCCGTGCACGTTCATGCCGAACCGGTCCATGGCGAAGTCCAGCCCCGGCGCAACCGCGGTGTGTTCGCGCTCAGGGTTTTCCTCACGGGCGCCTGGCGGGCGGCCGCCGGGCCGGTCATGTCGTGGCTGACCGGCTCCGGGTTGTCCGGGCCGGCCGTGTCCTCCATCGGCGAGGCCAGCGACACGCCGCGGCCCAGCCGCACCTCGCGGCAGGCCGCGGCCAGCCGGTCCGGGGTCAGGTAGTTCAGCGCCCCGCGCCGGTCCTGCGGCCCCCAGGCGGGCCGGGCCCGCAGCCGCCGTACAGCTCGCGGAACTGCGCCTCGCTGAGCCGGGGCCTCAGCCACGGCGCCGCACACCCCAGTGCCGCAGACCCCAGTGCCGCGGCCGCGCGCCGGGTGCCGCGCCCCGGCCGTCCGCCCGCGCGCCGTCCCGGCCGGGGCCGACCCGAAGGGCGCGGCGCCCGCGGGCGGCGGCCGTGGTCGGCGCGGGCGAGCCCGGCCGGGCCCGCTCGGCCCCGCCCAGCGCGCTCACCGACGACGTGGCGGCGTACGCCGCGCCGCCCCCCGTCCCGGCGCCCGCGGCGGCCGGCTGCGCCTGTGGGCGGAAGCTGTCCGCGGTGATGCGCCGGCGGAATACGTAGTAGCTCCAGGCCTGGTAGGCCAGCACGAACGGCAGCGCGATCACCGCGATGATCGTCATGACGCCCAGCGTGTAGGGCGGCGACGCGGTGTTGTGCACGGTGAGGCTGAACGCCGGGTTGGTGCTGGACACCATCACATGGGGGTACAGATCAACAAAAATAGCCAGAACAGAGGTGGCCATGGTGACGGTCGTCGCGGCGAATGCCCAGCCCGCCCGGCGGTCGAACGCGAACCACACCGCGGCCAGTGCCGCCAGCACCGCGGCGAACTCCACCGGGTTGAGCAGCACGCTCGAGGTCGCGGTGGCGTGGGTCCAGAACGCGAACGCCAGCACGACTCCGAACACCACCGGGGCGATCCGGCGGGCCAGCCGCACGGCCCGGTCGCGCACCTCGCCGGTGGTCTTCAGGCCCAGGAACGTGGCGCCGTGCAGGATGCAGATCAGCACCAGCGTGATGCCGGTGAAGATCCCGTACGGCTGGAACAGGCTGGCCAGCGTGCCGGTGAACTCCTGGCTGGCGTTGATGGGCACGCCGTGCAGCAGGTCGCCCAGTGCGACGCCGAGCATGAACGGCGCGACCAGACTGCCCGCGACCAGCAGGCCGTCCCAGGTGGCCCGCCAGCGCGCGGAGTCGCGCTTGCCGCGGTACTCGAAGGACACGCCGCGCACGATCAGCGCGACCAGCAGGATCACCACGGCCAGGTAGTAGCCGGAGAACATGGTGGCGTACCAGGCCGGGAACGCGGCGAAGATGGCCGCGGCCGCGACGATCAGCCAGACCTCGTTGCCGTCCCACAGCGGGCCGATGGTGTTGATGGCGGCCCGGCTTTCTGGCTCGTTCCGGCCCACGACGCCGTGCAGGATGCCGACGCCGAAGTCGAACCCCTCCAGCACGAAGAAGCCCATCCACAGGATGGTGATCAGGATGAACCAGAAGGGGATCATGCCTCTCCCGCCCTCAGTACTGAGCCGCCGGGACCCGGGCTTCCTCGCCGGGCGGCGCGGCCGGGCGTCGGGCGCGAGTTCCTTGCGGGAGTAGCGCAGCATCAGCAGGAAGTCGACCACGCCCAGCGTGATGTAGAGCGCGACGAAGATGCCCAGGCTGATGGCGATCTCGGTGGTGCTGACCGATGGTGACACCCCGTTCTTGGTCAGCTGGATGCCCTGCACGACCCAGGGCTGGCGGCCGCTCTCGGTCAGCAGCCAGCCGGCCGTGTTCATGCCGAACGGCAGCGCGGCGGTCCAGGTCGCGATCCACAGGTATCGCCGCGAGGTGGCCAGCTTGCGGCGCCGCAGCAGCCACAGCCCCCACCCGCCGACCAGGAAGACGATGACGGCCAGGTAGGCCATCACCCGCATGGACCAGTACTGGATGAAGACGTTGGGCACGTAGTAGCCGGGGCCGTACTTCTTGACGTACTGCTTCTGGAGCGGGTTCAGCCCGATCACCTTGCCGTCCCAGTGGTTGGTGGCCAGCAGCGACAGCAGGTGCGGGATGGCCAGGATCTGGGTCGGCGACTGGTCGTGGTTGCCGCCGCCGATCTGGAACAGCGAGAAGGAGCAGGGCTGGCAGGTGGTCCACTGGGCCTCGGCCGCAGCGATCTTCATCGGCTGGTAGCGGGCCTCGATGACGCCCAGCTCGCTGCCGATCAGCATGCCGAACAGCAGCGCGGGCACCAGCAGGGCCAGCGACAGCCGGGCCGAGCGGGTGAACACCTCCCTGGCGCCGCCGTGCCGCAGCTGCCAGGCCGAGACGGCCAGCATGACGGCCGCGCCGGTCACCAGCGAGGCCAGCAGCACATGGGCGTAACCCCACACGAAGACCGGGTTGGTCAGCACCGCGCCCAGGTCGTTGAGCTGGGGCAGGTGGGTCTTGTGGTTCAGCACGTAGCCGACCGGGTGCTGCATCCAGGAGTTGGCGGCCATGATGAACGCGGCCGACAGGATGCTGCCGGCCGCGACGGCCCAGATGCACAGCAGGTGGACCCGGCGGGACAGCTTGTCCCAGCCGAACAGCCACAGGCCCAGGAACGTGGACTCCAGGAAGAAAGCGAGCAGGCCCTCCATGGCCAGCGGGGCCCCGAAGATGTTGCCCACCATCCGGGAGTAAGCCGACCAGTTCATGCCGAACTCGAACTCCTGGACCAGGCCGGTCACCACGCCGATGGCCACGTTGATGACCAGCAGGGTGCCGAAGAACCGGGTCAGCCGCAGGTACTCGGGGCGCCCGCGGCGGTACCAGGCGGTCTGCAGCAGCGCGGTCAGCACGGCCAGGCCGATGGTGACCGGCACGAAGAAGAAGTGGTTGATGGTGGTGAAGGCGAACTGCCACCGGGCAAGGTCAACGTTCACAGGTCACCGGCCCTCGGCTCGGCCTGCGCGGGGCGCGGGTCACTGGCTGGCGTCAGCTGGGCTGGCGCTAGCGGTGCGTGCTGGTGGCCAGGCCGTTCTGCCAGGCGCTCGTGCCGGCCTGGGTGGCGGCGCGGGCCTGGTTCCACTTCTGCCGGGCCAGCTCGCTGGGCGGCGTCTCCATCTGGTCGATCCAGCGCCGGGCCGCCATGAGCACGACCGTGGTGCTGACCACCATCCCGGCCAGGCCGACGATGGCGCCGGCGGCCATCAGCGCGCCGCCCACCGCCAGCGGCCGGCTGCTCACCTGGAACGTGCCCAGCTGGATACCCTGGCCGGCTTCCTGTCCTTGTGCCATGGCGTCACTCTTGCCCCGCAGCCGGGCGGCGGGCATCATCCGCTCCGGGTGATTGCCGGCCGTGCCGCGGCGGGCCGCGCGGGCGGGCCGGCCGGACCTCGGTTCACCTGCGGGGAATGAGGCGCGGCCCCGGTCGGCGGGGCACCATGTGCCCCATGAGCGAGCACTATGACGTGGTGATTGTCGGGACCGGGGCCGGCGGCGGCACGCTGGCCAGCGCACTGGCCAAGGCCGGGAAGCGCATCCTGCTGCTGGAGCGGGGCGACTTCCTGCCCAGGGAGATGGACAACTGGGATCCCCAGCCGGTGTTCGTGGACGGCAAGTACATGTCGCCGGATACCTGGTACGACTCGGCCGGCCAGCCGTTCCAGCCCCAGGTGCATTACTACGTCGGCGGCGCGACCAAGATGTACGGGGCCGCGCTGTACCGGCTGCGGCCGGCGGACTTCGGCGAGATCAAGCACGACGACGGCCTGTCGCCGGCCTGGCCGCTGAGCTACGACGAGCTCGAGCCCTGGTACACCCAGGCCGAGTGGCTCTACCAGGTGCACGGCGCGCACGGCGAGGACCCCACCGAGGGGCCCTACTCCCGGCAGTACCCGTGGCCGGCGGTCTCGCACGAGCCGCGCATCCAGCAGATATCGGACTACACTGGCCGCCGCGGGCTACCACCCGTTCCACGCCCCGTGCGGCATCATGCTCGACGAGGAGCACCGCCCGGCCAGCGCCTGCATCCGGTGCGCCTGGTGTGACGGCTACCCGTGCCTGGTGCACGCCAAATCCGACGCCGAGACCATCGCGGTCCGCCCGCTGCTGACCGACCCGAACGTGACGTTGCTGGTCAACGCCGAGGTCATGCGGCTGGAGACAGACCCGGCCGGGCGCGACCGTGACCGGCGTGGTGGTGGTGCGGGACGGCCATACCGAGGTCTACAGCGGCGACATCGTCGTGGTCTGCGCCGGGGCGGCGAACACGGCCCGGATCCTGCTGCGGTCGGCCACCGACCAGCACCCGCGGGGCCTGGCCAACGGCTCAGACCAGCTCGGCCGCAACTACATGTTCCACAACAGCAAGGCCGTGGTGGCGCTGTGCCGCGAGCCGAACGACACGTCTACCAGAAGACCCTGGCCCTGAACGACTTCTACCTCGCGGCCGGCGGCCGCGAGTGGCCGCTGGGCAACATCCAGATGCTGGGCAAGTCCAACGCGATGGCCATGAAGGGCGAGGAGCCGAAGCTGACCAAGCTGGCCCCGAGATTCTCGCTCGATGAGGTCGCCCGGCACGCGCGTCGACTTCTGGCTGACCACCGAGGACGTGCCCGCCCCGACAACCGGGTCACCGTGGGCCGACGACGGGCACATCCACCTGGCCTACACCGCGACCAATGACGTTCGAGGCCGACGGGCCTGTACCGGCGAGCTGCGGACCGTGCTCAACCACGTCGGGCTGGCCGAGCCACCACGTGCTGGACAAGAACTTCTACATCGAAGATGGACATCCCGCATCGCCGGCGTCGCGCCACCAGGCCGGCACCTGCCGGTTCGGCACCGACCCGCACCTCGGTGCTGGACGCTGACTGCAAGGCCCACGAGCTGGACAACCTGTACGTCGGCCGACGCCAGCTTCATGCCGAGCATCGGCGCGGTGAACCCGGCCCTGACCGTGATGGCCAACGCGCTGCGGGTGGGCGACCACCTGGCCGGCCGCCTGTCCTGAGCTGTCCTGACTTTCACGTCGACGGGGAGAGCAGCCGATGGACCGCTATCCCGCGCATCAGCGACCACGGCCTGATCGGCGACCTGCAGACCGCGGCGCTGGTCAGCACCGACGGCAACGTCGACTGGTTCTGCACGCCGCGGTTCGACGCGCCCAGCGTGTTCGCCGTCGCTGCTGGACGCCGACAAGGGCGGGCACTTCCAGATCGCGCCCGACGGGCTGCGAGTACGTGACCCGGCAGATGTACCTGCCCGACAGCGCGATCCTGGTCACCCGGTTCATGTCGGCCGACGGGGTCGGCGAGGTGCACGACTTCATGCCCGTGATCACCGGCCGGGCCACCGACCGGCACCGGATGGTCCGGCAGATCCGGGTCAACCGCGGCACGATGAACTTCGCCATGGACCTCCAGCCGCGGTTCGACTACGCCCGGCGGTCCGCACACGGTCGAGGTTTCCGACAGCGGCGCGGTCTTCCGGTCCGACGGAGCAGGAGCTGACCCTGCACACGGTCGGCGCCCGCTCGGACGCCGGCCCACCAGGCTGAAGCGGCAGGGCGAGGGCCTGCGGGCGACCTGGACGCTGGGCGAGGGCCAGGGCGCCGCGCGTGGTGCTGGAGTCCATGGCGGCAGCCCCCGGCGGCTGCCGCCCGGCGAGGTGGACCGGCTGGGCCGTGACACGC
Source organism: uncultured Actinomycetota bacterium (assembly GCA_963730265.1). GTDB lineage: Bacteria > Actinomycetota > Actinomycetes > Streptosporangiales > Streptosporangiaceae > DASUBV01. The sequence continues at coordinate 298,133 of CAVSRG010000006.1, read as the reverse complement.
CGGGCTTCTGGCGGGACTGGCTGGGCAAGTCGCACCTACCGGGGCCGGTGGCGGGAGATGGTGGCCCGCTCGGCCATGACGCTCAAGCTGATGACCTACGCCCCGACCGGCGCGCCGGTCGCCGCGCCCACGGCCGGGCCTGCCCGAGCAGATCGGCGGCGAGCGGAACTGGGACTACCGGTACACCTGGATCCGGGACGCCTCGTTCTCGGTCTACTGCCCTGCTCGGGCTGGGCTACCGGGAGGAGGCGGCCGCGTTCGGCATCTGGATGCGGGACCGGGCCACCGAGCAGGCCGGCGAGCGGATCCGGCCCGCTGAAGATCATGTACCGGGTCGACGGCTCATCCGACCTGACCGAGGAGACCCTCGAGCCACTTCGAGGGCTGGCGCGGCTCGCGGCCGGTGCGGATCGGCAACGGCGCCGCCGACCAGCTCCAGCTCGACATCTACGGCGAGGCCCTGGACGCGCTGCTGCACGCCGACGAGCACCGGCCTGACCGATGGCCCACCAGGGCTGGCTGGCCGTGACCGACATGATCGACTGGGTGTGCGAGCACTGGGACCAGCCCGACGAGGGCATCTGGGAGACCCGCGGCGGCCGCCAGGACTTCACCTACGGCCGGTTCCAGGCCTGGGTCGCGCTGGACCGCGGCATCCGGCTGGCCGAGCGCGCACGGGCGGCCCGCCGACATCATCCGCTGGCGGACCGAGCGCGACCAGGTCTACCAGCAGATCATGGCGCGCGGCTTCAACCCGAAGATCGGCCGCGTTCACCCAGCACTACGGCACCGAGGTGCTCGACTCCTCGCTGCTGCTGATGCCGCTGATGGGCTTCGTCGCGCCCGCGCGACCCGATGTGGCTGTCCACGCTGGAGGCCATGGACCGCGAGCTGGTCTCCGACAGCCTGGTCTACCGGTACAACCCCAGCGCGTCGCCGGACGGCCTGCACGGCCAGGAGGGCACGTTCTCGCTGTGCACGTTCTGGTACGTGGACGCGCTGGCCAGGGCGGGCCGCCTGGAGGAGGCCCGGCTCACCTTCGAGAAGATGCACACCTACGCCAACCACCTGCGGCCTGTACTCCGAGGAGATCGGCGTCACCGGCGAGCAGCTGGGCAACTTCCCGCAGGCGTTCAGCCACCTGTCGCTGATCAACGCGGCCATCAACCTGGACTACCAGCTCGACCACGGCGCCGGCTCTGCGTCAGCGGCTATCCTGACCAGGTCCGGCTGACTGGCTGAGCACCGCGCGGGCCGACCCGAGATACGCTCGCGCCATGATCGTGATTGTGGCCGGGATCGCGGGCAGCGGCAAGACCACGGTGGGGGAGCGGCTGGCCCGCAGGATGGGCTGCGAGTTCGCGGACGGCGACCGGTTCCACTCGGCCGCCGCCGTGGCCAAGATGCACGCCGGGGTGCCGCTGACCGATGATGACCGCTGGCCGTGGCTGGACGCCATCGGCGCCTGGATGGACCAGGAGGATGCGGCGGGCCGGTCGGCCGTGGTGGCCTGCTCGGCGCTGAAGCGCAGCTACCGGCAGCGGCTGATCACCGGACGACCCGAGCTGCGGATGTTCTTCCTGATCGTCGAGCACGAGCGCGGACGAGGCCCGGCTGACCACCCGGCGCGGCCACTTCTTCCCGGAAAAGCTGCTGGACAGCCAGTTCGCGACGCTGGAGCTGCCCGAGCCGTCCGAGGGGGTCACGCTGGTGCCGACCACTGGCACGCCGGACCAGACGGCCGATGAGATCCTGCGCGACCTGGGGCAGGCGGGCTAGCCCCGGGTTAGCTGGCCGACCAGCCGGGCGGGCGGCCGAGCAGCGCGACGACCTGGTCGATGGGGCTGGCCCCCGCGGGGGCGCTGACCGGCGGCGCGAACGCGCCGCCGGGGCGCCGCCGGGTCCGGTCGTCGTCGGGCACGGCCCGGGCCACGGCCAGGGCCACGCCGAGCAGGTCCGGCTCGAGCTGGTAGTCCAGGCCGAGCGTGCGCGCGACATCCCAGCCGTGGACCACGTAGTCGATGAAGTGGAAGCTGATGGCCAGCCCGGCCGGGAACCTCGCCGCCGGGTCGATCTCGGGCAGCGTGAAGTCCCGGTCCAGCACGCCGTCGGCGGCGAAGGCGGCCTGCACCCGGCCGGCCGCGGCGAGGTACTCGGCCATCGGGTCGGCCGCGGGCGGGCCGGGCCGCCAGGCCGCCGGGTCGGCGCCGTTCCCGGCGGCCGCGGCGGCGAAGCCGTCGTGCTGCCGGGTCATGTGGGCGAGCAGCTGCTCCAGGGTCCAGTCCCCGCACGGGGTGGGCCGGGCCAGGTCGTCGCGCCCGGCCTGGTCCGTCACCGCCACGCTGGCCTGGACGGCGCGGGCGTCCAGGCTCACGATGCCGTCGGCCGCCGCGATCAGCCGGCCGATCTCGCCGAATTCCGTCATTGCGTGCACCTCCGCATATGATAAGCGTCTGCACATCATATGTTCTAGCCTAGCAATTAACAAAGGCTGCTAACCTCCGGAGCACCATGAATGGGACTCCCGGTCCAGGCCCGGCGGGCGGGGCCGCGCCCCGGCGTGATCTGGCCGCGATGGTCGTCCCGCTGGCCCGGGCGCTGGTCGCGGCCGAGGAGCCGGTGCTGCGCGCACACCGGGTCTCGATGTGGGGATACGTGGTGCTGAACGCGCTGGCCGAGCAGCCGGTGCGGACCCCGTCGATCCGCACTCAGGCCGCCCTCGCGCAGCGCATCGGCGCGGACAAGAGCCGCATCATCAGCGTCCTCGACGAACTGCAGCAGCACGGGCTGATCGAGCGCCGGCCGGACCCGGCCGACCGGCGCGTGCACCTGCTGGCGCTGACCGAGGCGGGCCGGCGGCGCGAATCCGTCCGCGCGGCCATCCAGCGCCAGGAAGAGGAGCGGGTGCTGGCGGCGCTGCCGGAGGCGGACCGGGCGGCGTTCATCCGCGCCCTGCGGATCCTGTCCGAGCTGCCGCCGGAGGACATTCGGGGCTAGCGTCCGAACCCGGGCCGACGGCGAGGCCGGGCTAGCAGCCGGGGGCCGGGCAGGCGGCGGGTCCCGCCCCTGCAGCGGCCGGGGCGGGACCCGTGGCCCAGCGGTCAGGCCGGACCGGGCGGCGGCCCGGCCCGGCCTCCGCTAGGCAGCCTCGCTATGGCGGCCGATGCCGGTGGCCAGGGCCCAGATGATGAACACGTCGATCGCGATCAGGATGATCGACCAGATCGGGTAGTACGGGCAGGAACATGAAGTTCGCGATCGCGCTGAACACCGCCAGCACGATGCCCAGCAGCTTGGCCCACGTCTGGCCGAGCAGCACGCAGACGCCGGCGGCGAACACCACGATCCGAGTACCAGGTGGATCCAGCCCCAGCCGTGCACGTTGAACTGGAAGGTGTAGTTCGTCTGCGAGGTGTAGAAGCTCTGGTCGGACGATCGCGACCAGGCCCTCGAAGAAGCCCCACAGGCCGGACAGGATCATCAGCATGCGGCCAGCACCGTGAATCCGGTCTGCGCCGCCCCGCCGCCGTAATCGCGGGTCTCGTAACTCGCACCGCCGGTAGCTGGCCGTCTCCTGGCGCTGTCCTGCGCACCCGCCGCGGCGTCGCGCCCCCGTAGCCGCGGTCTTGTCCTCGTGCACTGCTCATCGGGTCACTCCCCTCTGACCGCGTGCGGCAGTTGTCCGGAGTATCACGCCGACGCTATGGAGCCGGTTGACGCGGCGGCATCACCCCGCCGGGGTGATCGGCCTGGTGCGGCGAGCCCGGGGCCGCTGATTCGCGCTCGCACGGGCGGGTAGGCCTTTACGGGGCTTTGAGCTGCAATTTCACCGCAGCGGGTGAACGAGCCCGGCACCGCGCGCCGGCGCGGCCGGCTCATTCTCGGGGGAATGATGACAAGTACGGCAAGCAGGCCGCGGCGCCGCCGCGGGTGCGCCCGCAGCGGCTGGCTCAGCAGCGGCTGGCGCAGCAGCGCGACCGGCAGCGCCGCGGCAGCGGCTGGCGGCCGCTCGGCCGGGCGGCCGCCGCTGCTGGACGACAAGCTGCGGGCGCCGCGGCCGACGCTGAGGTGCTGCGGCGCCGGCGGGTCACCGGACCTGATCGAGGCGGCCGCGGCCCACCGGGTCACGGTGGTGTCCGGCCCGGCCGGCGCGGGGAAGACGGTGGCCTGCGCGGCCTGGGCCGCGGCCCGGCCGGCCGCGCGCCAGCCCGCCTGGCTGACCGTCGACGCCGAGGACCGCGACCCGGCCCGGTTCTGGCCGTATGTCCTGGCCGCGCTGGTCCGCGCCCGGGCCGTCGGGGCCGACGAGGCGGCCCAGCTCGCGCCGCGCGCCGCCCGAGGCCTACCCGCAGCGCATCGTGGCCGCGGCGCGGAGCCTGGCCGAGCCGGTCGTGCTGGTCATCGACGACGCCCACGAGCTGGCCGGCAGCGCGCGCGCTGGCCGGGCTGGACCAGCTGATCAAGCACGCCCCGGCCGGGCTGCGGCTGGTGCTGGCCGGGCGCGTGCCCGCCCGGCCTGGCCCTGGCCCGGCTGCGGGTGGCCGGCGAGGTGGCCGACGTCGGCGCCGCCGACCTGGCCTGCACGCCGGCCGAGGCCGACGCCTACGTCGCGATGCTCGGCCTCGGCGCTGGCGCCCGACCGCAGCGCGCGCAGCTGCTGGCCGGACCGAGGGCTGGATGGCCGGGCTGCGGCTGGCCGCCATGGCCGCGCCGCCGGGCCGCCGCGGCCGAGCTGGGCCGACCCAGGGGCCGCGCCCGGACCGCCCAGCGGGAAGCTACGTGCGCCGAGGAGGTCCTGGTGATACGTCTGCGACGAGGTACTAGCCGCCAGCACGCCGACGCGGGCCTTCCTGCTGCAGCACCAGCGTCGCGGCCGAGCCTGTCCGGCGACCTGGCCGACGCGATGACCGGCAGGGCGGCCGGGGCGCCCGGACGCTGGAGCGGCTGGCCCGGGAGAACATCCTGGTCGAGCCGGCCGGTCCGGCCGGGGCGAGTACCGCTACCACCCCATGCTGCGCGAGGTGCTGGCCGCCGAGCTGCGCCGGGAGCGGCCCGGCCGAGGTGCCCGCGCTGCTGGGCCGGGCGGCCCGCTGGCACGCGGCACGGGGCCAGGCCATCGCGGCGGTGCGCGGCGGCCGCGCAGGCCGGCGACTGGGATTTCGGGGCTCAGCGTGCTGGCCCAGGCCGGCGCCGGCCTGCTGTGCCCGGGCGGTCCGGCCGAGCTGGAGGCCGTGCTGGCCGCGTTCCCGCCGGAGTACCGGGCGGGCGCCGCCCCGGTGGCGGCGGCGCTGGCCGCGGCCCGGCTGTGGCAGGGCGACGCGGCCGGGCGCCGCGCCGCACCTGGACTGCGCGCGGCGCTCGCTGGACCGGCTGGACGCCGACGCGCACCGGCGTCGTCGCGCCCTGGCTGACCGCGCTGACCGTCATGCAGGGCGCCAGCCAGGCCGATGCCGGACCCGGCTGGCTGGCCATCCATGGTCACGGGCCGAGCACGCGGCGGAAGCGGCGGCCTCGGTGCCGGAGTACCGGGCGGCCGGGCTGCTGTGGTTCGCGCTCGGCTGCGCGCGGCTGCGCCGCTGGGAGATCGCGGCGGCCCGCGCACGCGCTGGCCCGGGCCAGCGCCCAGCTGGCCGCCGGGCAGCCTGCCCGGGCTGCGGGCCCGCGCGCTCGCCTGGCAGGCGCTGGCCGCGGCCCGCTGCGGCGACCTGGCCGCCGCCGACCACGCTGATCACCGAGGCGGCCGGCCGGCCCGGCCGGGCGGCATCCCGGCGTGGCCTGCCCGCTGGCGCTGGCCAGCGCCGCAGGTCAGCGTGGCCCGAGACGAGCTGGACGCGGCCGGCCAGTGGCTGGACGAGGCCGACCGGCGGCCGGCGGCCAGGCTCGCGGGCGAGCCGCGGCCCGCGGTCATCGGCGGCGTGATCCGGGCCCAGCGCGCCATCGCGGAGTCCGACCCGGCCGGCGCCGCGCGCTGGCCGCCCGGCTGCGGGAGGCCATCCCGCGCCGGTGACGGCCCGCTCGGCGAGGTGCTGACCGTGCTGGAGGCCGACATCGCGCTGGCCGCCGGGGAGCGCACGGCGCGGGCCGGCCTGGCGCTGGCACGGCGCCGGGACATCCGACGGCGCGCGGCTCCGGCGACGGGGCTGGCCGCCCGGCTGTGCCGGGCCCGGCTGCCTGCTGGCCACTGGCGACGACAAGGGCGCGCTGGAGGCGGCCCGGGGCTGGCTGGAGGCCCCGGCCAGCGCCATCACGCGGCGCGACCGGGTCGACCGCCCTGCTCGATCGCCGCGGTCGCCCGGCGGCGGCTCAGCCAGGTCACCGAGGCGGCCGAGTCACATCGAGCAGGCGCTGCTGCTGGCCGAGCCGGAGGGCGCCTACCGGGCCTTCCTGGACGGCGGGCCGGCGGTCCGGTCGGCGATGACCGTGCTGGTCCCGCCGACCAGCCGCGTGCGCGGGCTTCGCCGGGCGGATGCTGGAGCGGTTCGACGGCCAGCTGCCCCGGCCGGCCGCTAGCCGCGGCGCCGGCGGCGGCCGAGCTGCCGCTGACCGGCAGCGAGCTGGCCGTGCTGCGGTTCCTGCCCTCGCACATGACCAACCAGGAGATCGCCGAGGCGCTGTTCCTGTCGATCAACACGGTGAAGACCCACCTGCGGTCGGCCTACCGCAAGCTCGGCGTGGCCAACCGCCGCCAGGCCATCGCCCGCGGCCGCCGCCTCGACCTGCTGTGAGCCTCCGCCTGGCCGGGCGCGTCGGCGTCCCGGCCAGGCATCGGTCAGGTCCTAGACGACGGGGGAGGCCTGCGCGGCACGAGACAGGTTCTTGGAGTCCCGCCGCAGGCGGAAGGCCAGCACGGCCAGCACCAGGCCGTAGAACAGCAGCCACGCGCCCAGGACCGTCAGCAGCAGGATCAGCGAGATGCCCGGCCAGAACAGGATGACCAGGCCGGCCGCCAGGCTGAACGACGCCGCTCAGCGACCTTCAGCCCCCGGCCGGGCGCATGACCCATGGTGGCGGCGGTGATGAGGTCCCCGATGCCGTGGATGACCCAGATGACCCCGACCACCAGGGCCACCACCAGGATGGTCAGCGAGTGGTGCTTGAGGCAGTACAGGCCCGCGATGACGGCCAGCAGGCCGATGACAATGTCGGCGGCCCGCATCCCGCCGCTCTCGCCGGGCCCGTGATGCCCTCGAACAGCCGGAACACCCCGGCCACCAGCAGCGCCGCGCCGATCAGGATGGCCACCACCGTCAGGGTGGCCTTCGGCCACACCAGCAGCACGATGCCCAGGCCGAGCATGCCGACAGCGGCCAGCAGCGCGGCCGGCCAGGCCATCTTGGCGATGGACCCGGCCATCCGAGCCTGGGCCCGGCCGGCCTCGGCCCGGCGCTCGGCCCGCGGGTCGGGACCGGCCTCGGCCGACTCGCCCGGCGATGGCCGTCCCTGGGCCGGAACCCCGTGCTGACCTGCCGTCGGGCGGTCCTGGGCGACCCCCGTCGGCGTGTTCCCCGGCTCTGGCCGGCTGGCCTGCGGATCAGTCATTTCGGCCTCCGATCTGGACCGCCTGGAGCTGGTCATCTGTCATCGTCCGGCCGACCTGGGCAGATGATCATCACCCGCGCCGGGTGAACACTGCCGTCCTGCCCTAGACTTGGCGGCCGAAGCCATGTGCGATCAGCCATGCCCCAGGCCGCGCAGACCCTGGCCTGGGAGAACTTCTCAGGAGTCACCTCGCAGTGAAGACCGACGTCGAAGAACTGAGCCCTACCCGTGTCAAGCTCACCGTCGAGGTGCCCTTCGACGAGCTGAAGCAGAACCTTGACGCCGCCTATCGGGAAGTCGCCCAGCAGGTCCGGATTCCCGGCTTCCGGCCGGGCCGGGTGCCGCCGCAGCGTCATCGACCAGCGGGTCGGCCGAGGCGCCGTGCTGGAGCAGGCGGTCAACGAGGCGGTGCCCGAGCTCTACGGGAAGGCGTCTGGACGAGCACGACGTCTTCGCGCTCGGGCAGCCCGACCTGGAGATCACCAAGCTGGACGACGGCAAGGAGCTGGCGTTCACCGCCGAGGTCGACCGGCCGGCCGCAGTTCGACCTGCCCGACCTCGACGGCCTGCCGGTCACCGTCGACGACGCCGAGGTCACCCCGGACCAGGTCGAGGAGTACCTCGGCTCGCTGCGCGAGCGGTTCGCCTCGCTCAAGGGCGTGGAGCGGCCGGTGGAGGACGGCGACTTCGTGTCCATCGACCTGGCCGCCTCGGTCGACGGCGAGGCGGTCGAGGACGCCCAGGCCAGCGGCATCTCCTACGAGGTCGGCACCGGCAACATGCTGGACGGCCTGGACGAGGCCGCTGATCGGCATGTCGGCCGGTGACACCGCCACGTTCACCGCCGAGCTGGCCGGCGGCACGCTGGCCGGGATGGCCGCCGATGTCCAGGTCACGGTGAACAGCGTCAAGGTCAAGGAACTACCCGGTGCTGGACGACGAGTTCGCCCAGTCGGCCAGCGAGTTCGACACCATCGGCGAGCTGCGCGCGGGCACCCGCAAGCAGCTGGAGCAGATGCGCCGGGCCGGCCAGGCGGGCCAGGCCAGGGAGCGCGCCGCTGGACGCCGTGCTGGAGCAGGTCGACATCCCGCTGCCGGAGCGCATCGTCGAGGCCGAGATCGAGGCCCGCCGGGACAGCCTGGACGAGCCGCCTGGCGCAGGCCGGCATGACCATGGACGCCTACCTGGAGGGCAGCGGCCAGACGGCCGCGCAGCTCGAGGAGGAGTTCGAGGCCGACGCCCGCCGCTCGATCAAGGCGGGCTTCATCCTGGACAAGCTCGCGGTCGACGAGGAACTGGGCATCGAGTCCGACGAGCTGAACGCCTACATCACCGAGCAGGCCTACCGGATGGGCGTGACGCCCGACCAGCTCGCCCAGCAGCTCACCGAGAGCGGCCAGATCAACAGCGTGGTCGCCGACGTGCTGCGGTCCAAGGCGCTGACCCTGATCGCCGAGCAGGCGACGGTGACCGACGAGTCCGGCCGCCCGGTGGACATCGCCGAGGCATTCCGCGGCGTCGAGGCCGGTGATGACGACGAGGACGGTGACGGACGCAGGCCGGTGAGGACACCGAGGCCGGTGACGAGGACGGCGACGCCGCCGAGGCGGGCGACGAGGCGGGCAACGACGGCCTGAGCCGGCAGGCTCGCGCCTAGGCCCGGCGGGCCGCCGCGCGCCGCCGCCGCTGCCGGCCGCCAGCCAGGCGCCGAGCCTGCGCCGTCAGCGAACAGCGGCCCTCAGCGGACTTCCCGCTTCGCGGCAGCGGGTTAGTGTCACTGTCAATGACCAACGGCGCGGAACAACGACAGCAAGGAGGGCACCGTGACCACGGCTCCCGACGACCCGCAGCTGCGGTCCCGGGCTCGGCTCTGCTCCGCGGCTGGCGCGCACGGCGACGCGCCGGCCCAGCCCGTCGCGGAAATGCTGTTTCAGCGCCTGCTCCGGCACCGGATCATCTTCCTCGGCCAGCAGGTCGACGATGAGCTGGCCAACCGGATCTGCGCCGAGCTGATCCTGCTGGCGGCCGAGGACGCCAAGCGCGACATCAGCATCTACATCAACTCGCCCGGCGGCTCGGTCTACGCCGGCCTGGCCATCTACGACATGATGCAGTTCGTGCCCAACGACGTCGCCACGTACGCGATGGGCATGGCCGCGTCGATGGGCCAGTTCCTGCTGGCGGCCGGGCGCCCACGGCAAGCGCTACGCGATGCCGCACGCGGCGGATCCTGATGCACCAGCCGCACGGCGGCATCGGCGGCACCGCCACCGACATCAGGATCCAGGCCGAGCACAGCCTGTACCTGAAGCGCGTGCTCGCCGAGCGGACCGCGATGCACACCGGCCAGACCGTCGAGCAGATCGAGGCCGACTCTGACCGCGACCGCTGGTTCACCGCGGAAGAGGCCAAGGACTACGGGTTCGTGGACCAGGTCGTGCGCAGCGCGACCGAGGTGTCCGACCATCGGCCCGCTGTCGTGAGCGCGACGCGATGCTCAGCGAGAGCGCGAAGTCGCGACGGCGACGAGCGGTGACCCACCCGATTATCCGGCATCCGGCCGCAGTCGCGGTATGTCCTGCCGTCCTTCGTCGAGCGGACGTCGTACGGGATCAAGGAGATGAACCCGTACAACAAGCTCTTCGAGGAGCGGATCATCTTCCTCGGGTGTCCAGATCGACGACGCCTCGGCCAACGACGTCATGGCCCAGCTGATCACGCTGGAGTCCATCGACCCCGACCGGGACATCCTGATGTACATCAACTCGCCCGGCGGGTCGATGACGTCGATGATGGCGATCTACGACACCATGCAGTACATCCAGCCCGAAATCCAGACGTTCTGCCTGGGCCAGGCCGCGTCGGCGGCCGCGGTGCTGCTCGCCGCCGGGACGCAAGGGCAAGCGGATGGCGCTGCCCAACTCGCGGATCCTGATCCACCAGCCCGCGGTGGAGAGCGGCTACGGCCAGTCCAGCGACCTGGAGATCCAGGCCCGCGAGATCCTGCGGATGCGGCAGGCCATGGAGCAGATCCTGGCCCAGCACACCGGCCAGGACGAGGAGCAGGTCCGCCGGGACACCGAGCGCGACAAGTTCTTCACCGCCGACGAGGCCAAGGAGTACGGCCTGGTCGATGAAGTTCTGACGATGCTCAAGCGCAAGAGCGAGGTAGAGTCGTCTTAACCGCGGATCCGGCGCGGCACGCTGGCGGCGCGGTCCTTACGGCCACCATCAGGGCCGCGCAGGCGGTACCGTCTAGGTTCTATCGACGGGTAATGGCTCGCACGGAGCCGCAGCCGGTCCGACGCGCGGCGGGGCAAAGGAGTAGCTGCGTGGCACGCATCGGCGATGGCGGTGACCTGCTGAAGTGCTCGTTCTGCGGGAAGAGCCAGAAGCAGGTCAAGAAGCTGATCGCGGGTCCCGGTGTGTACATCTGCGACGAGTGCATCGACCTGTGCAACGAGATCATCGAGGAAGAGCTGGCCGAGCCCACCGAGCTGAAGTGGGACAGCCTGCCCAAACCGCGCGAGATCTACGAGTTCCTCGACTCGTACGTGATCGGCCAGGAGAAGGCCAAGAAGGGCCTCTCCGTGGCCGTCTACAACCACTACAAGCGGATCCAGTCCGGCGGCGAGCGGGCCGGCGACGACGGCGTGGAGCTGGCCAAGTCCAACATCCTGCTGCTCGGCCCGACCGGCTCGGGCAAGACGCTGCTGGCCCAGACGCTGGCCCGGTTGCTGAACGTCCCGTTCGCCATCGCCGACGCCACCGCGCTGACCGAGGCCGGCTACGTCGGCGAGGACGTCGAGAACATCCTGCTCAAGCTCATCCAGGCGGCCGACTACGACGTCAAGAAGGCCGAGACCGGGATCATCTACATCGACGAGATCGACAAGATCGCCCGCAAGAGCGAGAACCCGTCGATCACCCGCGATGTGTCCGGGCGAGGGCGTCCAGCAGGCGCTGCTGAAGATCCTGGAAGGCACCACCGCCTCGGTGCCGCCGCAGGGCGGGCGCAAGCACCCGCACCAGGAGTTCATCCAGATCGACACCACTAACGTGCTGTTCATCTGCGGCGGGGCGTTCGCGGGCCTGGAGAAGATCATCGAGTCGCGGGTCGGCAACAGCGGCATGGGCTTCGGCGCGGTGCTGCGGGTCAAGACCGGCAAGGTCACCGCCGACGCGTTCGCCGACGTGATGCCCGAGGACCTGCTGAAGTTCGGCATGATCCCGGAGTTCGTCGGACGGCTGCCGGTCATCACCAGCGTGCACAACCTGGACCGCGAGGCGCTGATCCGGATCCTGACCGAGCCGCGCAACGCGCTGGTCCGCCAGTACCGGCGGCTGTTCGAGCTGGATGGCGTCGACCTGGAGTTCACCGACGACGCGCTGGAAGCGGTCGCCGACCAGGCCATCCTGCGCGGGACCGGCGCCAGGGGCCTGCGGGCGATCCTGGAAGAAGTGCTCATGTCGGTGATGTACGAGGTCCCGAGCCGCAAGGACGTGGAGCGCGTGGTCATTACCGCCGAGTCGGTCCTCGAGCACGTCAACCCGACGCTGGTCCCGCGCGACGTCTCCCGCCGCACCCCCCGCGAAAAGTCGGCCTGATGCCTCGGGGGTAACCCCCGAGCCCCTCAGGCCGTGGCCGGGTGATCAGGCTAGCTGGCCGTTGCGCATTTCTACGATGCGGTCGGCGGCGTCGGTCAGGGTCCGGTCGTGGGTGGCCACGATGGCCGTGATGCCCTCCTGACTGACGATCGTGCGCAGCAGCGTCATGATGTTCGCAGCCGAACGCGAGTCCAGCTGCCCGGTCGGCTCGTCGGCCAGCAGCAGGCGAGCGTTGTTGGCCAGGGCGCGGGCGATGGCGACCCGCTGCTGCTCGCCGCCAGAAAGCTCGGCCGGCCGCTGCTGAGCCCGGTCCTCCACGCCCACCAGGGCCAGCAGGTCGCGGGCCCGCTGCTCGCGGTCGGCGGCGCGGACCCTGGTCAGCCGCATGGGCAGGCCGACATTCTCGGCCGCCGACAGCATGGGCAGCAGCGCGAACGACTGGAACACCAGGGCCACCCGCTCCCGGCGCAGAGCCAGGGTCTGCTCCCGGCTCATCGCGCTGACCTCCTGGCCCTCGACCCAGACCTGGCCGGTGGTCGGCCGGTCCAGGCCGGCGATGAGGTTGAGCAGGCTGGTCTTGCCCGAGCCCGAGCGGCCCCGGATGGCGAGCAGCTCACCGCGCGGCACGCTCAGCGTGACTCCGCGCAGCGCGTGCACGACGGCAGGCTCGCGGCCGAAGGTGCGGGTCACCTCGGCCAGCACGACAATGGCGCTGCTGCCGGGCCGGTCCGGCACCGTGCTGGCGGCCGGCTCGCTGGCGCTCACCGGGACCGCCCCTGCTTCGCGCCATCGTCCGGTTCCGGATCGGAATGGCCCGGACCGGTCTCGTCGGCGCGGTCGCTGTCCGGGCGGTCAGGCCAGACGCCGACGTGGTCGGGTTCCAGGGCCAGCCGGACCCGGTCGCGCAGCCCGAGTGCGCTGACGAACTCGCCCGGCAACTGCAGCCGCCCGGCCCGGTCCAGCACCGAGTACTCCTGCGCCACCTCGGCCTCCTGCCCGTGCTCATCGGTGTGCGTCCGGCGGAGGACTTCGGTGCTGATCCGCCCGTCCCGGATCGCGATCGTCCGGCGGACGTGCTCGGACACCATGTCGTCATGGGTGACGATCAGTACGGTGACGCCCAGCTCCTGGTTGGCCGTCTGCAGCGCCGCGAACACGCCGGCCGCGGTCTCGCCGTCCAGCTCACCGGTCGGCTCGTCGGCCAGCAGGACCCGTGGCTGGTTGGCCAGCGCCACGCCGACGGCTACCCGCTGCTGCTGGCCGCCGGACAGCTCGCCCACTACCTGATCGGCGCACTGGCCCAGGTCCAGCAGCTCCAGCAGCTCAGCTGGGCGATGGCGGCGGGCGGCCCGGTCGGCCCCGGCGAGTCTCATCGGCAGCGCGATGTTCTCCGCGGCGGTGTAGTGCGACAGCAGGTTGCGGCTGGTCTGCTGCCAGATGAACCCGACCGTGGACCGGCGGTAGGCCAGTCGCTCGGCCGCCCCCAGGGTCAGCAGATCATGGCCAGCCACGAGGGCCTGGCCCCCGGTCGGCTGATCGAGCGCGGCCAGGATGTTCAGCAGCGTCGACTTGCCGCTGCCCGACGCCCCGACCAGCGCGGTCAGCTCTCCCGCGGTGACCTGCAGGTCCAGGCCCTGCAGCGCCTGGGTCTCGACGCCGCTGACCGAGAAGATACGCACCAGGCGGTCGCAGAAGATCACCGCGTCCGGCGGAACCGCGCCCGGCTGCTGGCCGTCCGAGGAGACCTTCCGGCGGGCCGCGATCAGGTCATCGAGGCTGGCATGGCTCCCGTCTCCGCTCAACTCGCTTCCTCCCGTCGCAGCGTGGCGGCCAGGTTCCGGCTCAGGAACGCGGCGCTCTGCGCCGCCACGATGACCAGGCCCACGACGACGATGCCCGCCGCCGGCACCGCCGCGATCAGGCCCGGCCGCAGGCTGACCGGGCCCGACGTGCCGCTGAGCACGGCGAGGTTCATCACCGGCCCGAACACGATGGCCAGCGCCAGCCCGGCGATGACCGTGCCCAGGACGGCCACTGTCAGCAGCGGCAGGACCTCCGACAGGGCCAGGGCCCTGGCCTGCCGGGTGGAAATGCCCAGCGCGAGCAGCCGGTCGATCAGCTGGCCGCGTCCGGGCCCGGACACCGCTAGTCCGAACAGTAGGGCGATCACGCTGAGCAGCGCCGCCACCCCGGTGCCGAGCCAGTACAGCCGGATCCCGGCTCGCGGGGCCGGCGCGTCGCGCAGCCCGGCCAGGACCTGCGCACGGGAGCGGATCTGGCCGCCGGGCAGCAGGCGCCGGACCGCCGCCCGGACCCCGGGCAGCCTGATGCCCTTCCCGGTGGCCAGCAGCGTGTTGGGGCCCGCTACTGACGGCAGCCTGGCTGAGGCCCAGTCCGGTAGCACGACGAACGCCCCGGTCGTCATCGCGGGCGTCGGGCCGCTGGTCCCGGCAATCCTGACCGGCAGCCGGGTTCCGTCCACCACCAGCGTCCCGTAGCCGCCGCCGACGCTCAAGCCAGCCGAGGCCAGCACCGGGACGGCGGCGGCCGCGGCCGAATTTCGCGGGCCGCGGGCCAGCGCCTGAGCCGGGAAATCAGGCCAGGGCGTGTCGCCGGCCAGGGCCGCGTAGGCGGCCGGCGAGACGACGACCAGGCCGGCCGGACGGGTCTTCCGCCGGCCTGCAACGTCGCTGCGTGGCCGGCCGCGATGTACGCGGCGACGACGTGACCGACGCCGGGCATCGCGGCAACGTCCCTGGTCAGCGTGGCGGGTACCGGTTTAATCCCGGCCGTCTGCACGGTCAGGTCCGCGCCCGCCTGCCGCCAGGCCGACGCGTCCTGGCTGGCCGCCACCGAGTCCGCGGTCATGACGCCGAAGGCGGCCAGGGTCAGGCTGATGACCAGCGTGAGCACGGGCAGCAGCGCGCCGATCCGGGCTCGGGCGGCGCGGGCCAGGGCCAGGAAGCCCACGGCGCCGCGGCGCCCGGCGGTCGCGCGCAGCAGCCCGCGGACAGGTACCGGGTACAGCCGGACCGCGATGAGCGCGGCGGCCGAGGCGGCCAGCACCGGGGCGAGCTGAGTGAACAGGTCGGTTCCGGCCCCGATACCGCGCAGCCGGACGGCGGCCAGCGCCGCCGCGGCCAGGACCAGCACGGTGAGCTCGGCGATCAGGCGCCTGCGGGATGGCCGGGCTGACGCCAGGTCGGCGCGCTCGTCCCCGGCGGGCCGGATGCCGCGATGCGACCAGAAGGCGGCCAGGGCCGGGATGACGATCGCGGCCGCGGCCGCCAGGCTGCCCAGTGCCCAGGAGATGGCGCTGCCGCCAGGGGGAGTGGGGGTGATCGCCAGGGCGAGCACCGAGCCCACCACCGAGCCCAGCCCGGCCAGGCAGGCCGACCGGGCCAGCACGCGGCCAGCCACCTGTCGCGCTGACCCCCCACGGGCGCGGATCACGGTCAATTCCGGCCCGTAGGCGCTGGCGACCAGCCGGGCACACGTGGCGATCAGGAGCAGGCCGGCGAGCAGCACGTCGGCGATCAGCAGCGTGTCAACGGCGTCGGCCGCCTGCTGCTGGGCCAGGAAGCCGCTGAGCCCGTCCGGGATGCCGGAGCTGACGGTCAGGGTGCTGCTCGTTCCGGCGCCGCCGAAGCTGGGCAGCTCCGCCTGCAGGGCCGTTCCGCCGTCGGTGGCGGCCAGTCCGTGCAGGTGGTTCAGCACCGGCGTCAGTTTCGCCCGGTCCAGCGCGGCGAGGTCGAGCGGGGTGAACCACTCGCCGTGAATGAAGCCGCCGCCGAAGGCGGATTGCAGGATCGGCAGCTCATCCGGCCCCACCAGGGCCTCGCCCAGCAAAAAGGCCGGGGCGGGGCTAGATACTGGGATGACTGGCGCGGCCAGGACCGGGTCGGCCTGCCAGAACGGCGATTCGGGCCGGCGCGGCGCCACGATGGCGGTCACCCGCAGCAGCAACGGCGGCCTGGCGGGCTGGTAGGAGCCGAGGTTCACCTGCGAGCCGACATGCAGCCCGAGACGGCTCGCCGTGGCGGTCGTCACGGCCGCGTCCACGAGCAGCGCTCGGGACGGCTGGCCGGGCCGGCGCACCAGCCGTGCCGTGTCGGGCAGCTTCCCGGCCGCCGTGCGGGCATAGGCGGCCAGATCGCTGCGGTACACGACCTGGAGGGCCGGCGGCCTGGCCAGCACGGCCTTCGGCGCCGGGTTCTGGATGACTTGCTCGGGGGTTACCACTGACGTCCACTGCCCGGCGGGCGCGAGCGGGACGGGCCGGACCGCGGCCGCCAGCAGGAAGGCAAGATCCTGGCCCGCGTCAGCGGACAGATCTATGTTGCCGGCCTGGTTCTCCAGCCAGGTGCCCTGGGCGGTGACGGCGATGTCCAGCGCCGGCAGCTGGGCCAGCGCGCTGGCCTGCGCGCTGTACTGGACGTCGGAGATCTCCCGCGGGCCCCCGACAGCTATCAGCGCGACCAGCAGCGATACCGCGGCCAGAGCCATGGCCGTGCCGGGGCCGGCCTCGCCGGTCAGCGCCCGGCGGGCCCGCGCGCAGCGCGCCCGGGCCAGCCCCGGGCCGCGCGCGGCAGGCCTCATGTCTGTTCCTGAGTGCGCAGCATGGCCGCCACCGCGGGGCCGCGCATCGCCGGCAGCGCCGCGGCCAGCACCGGCATCGCCGCCATGAGGACGGCGATGCCCGCCGCCAGCAGCCAGGGCACCTGAACCACGACCGGCGGGTCCGGGTGCCCGGCCGCGGCGGTCAGGCTGATCGCGGGCACGATCAGCTGGCTGAGTATCACCCCGATGGCCAGCCCGGCCGCGGCGGCCGGCACCGCGGTCATGGCCTGCTCCAGGCCCAGCATCCGCATCACCTGGCCGGGCCTGGTACCCAGGGCGTCGAGCATGGCGATGTCCCGCTGCCGGTCCTGGCTGGTCGCCGCGCTGGCCGCGAACCCGCCGCAGGCCAGGGCGATCGCGGCGGCCGCTATGCCCAGCATGGCCGCCAGCGGCGCCACCGACAGGGGCAGCCGGTTCAGCGCCCGGGCTCGGGCGGCGCTGCTGACCACTGACGTGCCGGGCGGCAGCCCGGTCAGCCGGGGCGTCTGGTCCGTGCGCAGCAGCCATTCGGTGGCCGGCGCTGGCGGCAGGCCGCGGGCCCGCAGGGCATCCTGCAGCGCGGCCTGGTCGATGATCAGGCCGCCATCGGGACCGGTGATGGTCGGGAACCGGGTGACCTCGCCGGCCAGCCGGACATTGATGCTAGTGCCCTCCACCAGCACCTGGACCACCTGGCCGACGTGCACCCCGTCGGCGCTCACCAGGCTGCGGGTGGCCAGTCCGGGCAACGGCCCCGACGGCGGCCGCTGGGCCACAGCCAGCGAGGTGTACACCGGGCCGACGTTGAAGCCCGCCTGCGCCTTCCCGGTCAGGAAGGTCACCACCAGGCCCGGGCCGCCGGCCCGGACGTCGGCCGAGGTCGGCGCGGCGGCCGAGTCGTCGGTGACGGTTATCAGCGGGCGCCCCGGCGGAACCGCCGCGATGGCCCCGCTGCCCGGCCCGGCCGTGCCGCGTACCGGCCCGATGGCCAGGCTGGCCTGCACCGGCTTGCGGCCCTTTTGCAGGTACTCCAGGAAGTAGCCGGTCAGCCGCAGCGGGTAGTCGGCGCGGTGACGCGGAGCGAGGACGGCGGTCAGCAGGTGACGGCGGCCGTCGGCGGGCAGCGACCCGGCCGTCACCTGGTAGGCCACGCCCGCGGCGTCGGTCAGCTGGACGGTCAGCACCGGCGCGCCGATGGCCGGGCCGGACGTCCGCAGCCGGGCCGCGACCTGCAGCATCGCGGGCCGGCCTGCGATGACCGTGCCGGGCAGCGGCCCGGCCGTCCGCAGTGCGGCGAGCCGGGCCGCCAGCCGGGCCGGGCTCAGGCCGGTCTCGGACGTGGCCAGCGGCAGCACCCGGGCGGCGACCGAGCCGTTCACGGCCAGCGCGGTGCCGATGTTGCCCTCCGGCGTGCTCACCTGGGCCTGCACGACCGGGGTGCTGGCCCGCACGCCGGTCGCGCCGGTAATCGCCGCGACCTGGCCGACGGGCAGCGGCTGGCCGTCCGCCAGCGAGACGGCGGTGGCCGCCCCCACCTGGAAGGCGGCCTGGGCCTGGACCGAGGAATGCCAGCTGTCGTACTGAGCGAGTGCCACCACCGCGGTGGCGACAGCGAACATGGCCAGCAGGGCCGGGCCGGGATGGCGCAGCGGCCGGCGGCTGAGCTGCCAGGCGGCCACCGCGCCGGTCACCCCGCGGCTGCGGGTGGCGGCGTGGTCGGCCAGCCGCGCAGCCAGCGGCAGCAGCCGCAGCGTCACCACCGAGCCGGCCGCGATGGCCAGCACCGGCGCGGTGACCAGGATCGGGTCCACTCCCAGGCGGCCGGTCAGGCCGGTCGTGACCGGTGCCGAGTAATGGGCCAGCTGCCAGGTCGCGGCCGCGGCCAGCGCGACCAGGCCCAGGTCCGCACCGGCCGACAGCGCGGCGCCGATGGCCCGCTGGCGGCCGGCCTGGACCCGGCGCAGCACCGCCGACGGCGGGCGGCGCAGCCAGGGCAGCGAGATGATCACCGCGCAGCCCGCCGCGACGGCCGCGGCCGTCAGCCAGGCCGCGGCAGGCCGGCTCGAGTGCAACTCCAGGCCGCTGCTGGCCAGCAGGCTGGCCCGGGTGAGCAGTGCGACCAGCCAGCCGCCCAGGATCGGGCCGGCCACGGCGGCCGGGATGGCCAGCAGCAGCGCGTCAGCCAGGCCCCGGACGGCCAGCTGGCGGCGGGCAGCACCGCGCGCGGCCAGCAGTGCCATCTCGGCCTCGCGGGCCACCACCAGCAGCCGGACCGTGACCGCGATCGTCGCGCCCGCGATGACCAGCAGGATGAGCAGGCCGATGATCAGCTGAGAGCGGGATACGACCACCGCGGTGGCCAGCTCGCTCAGCAGCGCGGGCAGCCGGGTCCTGACCGTCGCGCCGCCCAGGGCATTGGAGCCGGTCAGGCGATTCACCGTGCCGCCGAGCCGGTCGGCCAGCCTGGCCAGGCTGGGCGCGTGCAGGCGGCCGAAGTCGGGTTGCGCCCAGACCCCGGCCGACTGGACCGGCACCTGGCGCGCGGCCAGCACGGCCGGAGTGATGACCAGCGGGCCGAATAGGACTGGCCCGCCGTCCTTCTGGAACCCGGCGGCGGAAACCGGGCTGAGCGACCAGTACCCGCTGCCTGGCTCCCGACGGGCGAAGGTGCAGCTCACCCGAGCGGTGATGGTGATCGGGTCGGCCACGCCGCGCAGCGTGAGCAGGTCCCCAGCGGCCAGGTGCAGCCGCCGGGCGGCCGGGGCCGGCAGGCAGGCGGGCAGCGGCGCGGCGCCGCTGGCCGAGCCCGCCGTGCCTGCGCTACCGGCCGCGCCCCCGGCGCCGTTACCGGCCATCCCGGCAGGCCAGTGGCCGGTGAGCAGCGTGGCGTGCCGGGGCAGCGCGGACAGTGTGACGAACTGCGTCTCGGTGCGCCCGCGGCCGGGCAGGCTAAAGAATGACGACTGACGGCCGTCGGATATGCGCAGCGGCAGGCCGGACGCCGCGGTGGTCAGCTGGTGCCCGATGCGGGCCGTCAAGTCCGCGGACTGCGCCGCCGGGCCGGACACGCTGACGCCGATGGCGGTGCCGGGATCGGCGGTCAGTGACCGGCGCTCCGCGATGGTGGTCACGCCGCTGGCAAACGAGGCGGCGGCGGCCCCGCACATCGTGGTGAACAGGACGGTGCCGGCGACGACGGCGAACGCGAGGGGGTGGGCCGAGATATGCCGCACAGCTGCCGGCGGCCTGCGCATGTGCGGCATCACCTCGCCCGCTCTCGTCCGCCTCGTGAGCGCCCCGGTCCCCAGGATGCCCGTGGGCGGGGCATTGACGGGTGCCCTGAGCTGGTTTGTTACTGAATTGTCCGCTTACGGTGATCGGCCCGGCCGCGTGCTGACCGCCAGGTGCGCCGCGCTCTCCTAGACTGTGCTGCCGTGAGCACCGCAATACGTCGACAGCTGTCGCCCCAGTACGCGCCCGGAGACGTCGAGGCCCGCCGCTACGAGAGCTGGGTCGAGTCCGGCTACTTCACGCCGGACCCTGACTCGCCGGCGCCGGCGTTCTCGATCGTGATCCCGCCGCCCAACGTGACCGGGTCGCTGCACGTCGGGCACGCGCTGGACCACACGCTGATCGACGCCCTGGTCCGGCGGCGGCGGATGCAGGGCTACAACGCGCTGTGGCTGCCGGGCATGGACCACGCCGGCATCGCCACCCAGAACGTGGTCGAGCGCGAGCTGGCCAAGGACGGCCTGTCCCGGCATGACCTGGGCCGCGAGGCGTTCGTGGAGCGGGTCTGGCAGTGGAAGGCCGAGTCGGGCGGCAAGATCCTGGGCCAGATGCGACGGCTGGGCGACGGCGTGGACTGGACCCGTGAGCGGTTCACCATGGACGCCGGCCTGTCCCGCGCGGTGCAGACCATCTTCAAGCGGCTGTACACCGACGGCCTGATCTACCGGGCCCAGCGGATCATCAACTGGTGCCCGCGCTGCCTGACCGCGCTGTCCGACATCGAGGTGGAGCACACCGACGACGACGGCGAGCTGGTCTCAATTCGATACGGTGACGGCGACGACCAGGTCGTCGTGGCCACCACCAGGGCCGAGACCATGCTCGGCGACACCGCGGTGGCGGTGCACCCCGACGATCCCCGGTACAGCCACCTGGTCGGCCGCGAGATCAAGCTGCCGCTGACCGGCCGGACCATCCCGGTGGTGGCCGACCCGCACGTGGACCCGGAGTTCGGCACCGGCGCGGTTAAGGTGACCCCGGCCCACGACCCCGACGACTTCGAGATCGGCCGCCGGCACGGCCTGCCCAGCCTGGTGGTCATGGACGAGCGGGGCGTGATCACGGTGCCGGGTCCGTTCGAGGGCCTGGACCGGTTCGAGGCCCGGCCGGCCGTGCTGGCCGCGCTCCGCGAGGACGGCCGGGTGGTGGCCGAGAAGCGCCCCTACGTGCACGCGGTGGGGCACTGCTCGCGGTGCGGCACCACGGTCGAGCCGCGGCTGTCGCTCCAGTGGTTCGTGAAAGTCGAGCCGCTGGCCAAGGCGGCCGGCGACGCGGTGCGCGACGGCCGGGTGCAGATTCACCCGCAGGAGATGGCGGCCCGCTACTTCGACTGGGTCGACAACATGCACGACTGGTGCATCAGCCGCCAGCTGTGGTGGGGGCACCGGATCCCGGTCTGGTACGGCCCCGACGGCGAGGTGGCCTGCGTCGGGCCCGACGAGGTGCCGCCGGCCGGGCCGGGCTGGACCCAGGACCCCGACGTGCTGGACACCTGGTTCTCGTCGGCGCTGTGGCCGTTCTCCACCCTGGGCTGGCCCGACGACACCCCCGACCGGCGCGCGTTCTACCCGACCAGTGTGCTGGTGACCGGGTACGACATCCTGTTCTTCTGGGTGGCCAGGATGATGCTGTTCGGCCTGTACGCCAACGCCGGCCTGGGCCCCGAGCGGGCCATCCCGTTCCGCCAGATCGCCCTGCACGGCCTGGTCCGCGACCAGTTCGGCAAGAAGATGTCCAAGTCGCGCGGCAACACCGTGGACCCGCTGGACTGGATCGAGCGGTTCGGGGCCGACGCGACGCGGTTCACGCTGGCCCGCGGGGCCAACCCCGGCAGCGACGTCGCGGTGAGCGAGGACTGGGCGGCGGGGAGCCGGAATTTCTGTAACAAATTGTGGAACGCGGCCCGGTTCGCCCTGATGAACGGGGCCGTGGCCGATCAGGGGCTGCCCGAGCGGCTGACCACCGTCGACCGGTGGATCGTGTCCCGGCTGGCCGCGGTCACCGCCGAGGTGGACGAGCTGTTCGAGCGGTTCGAGTTCGCCAAGGCCTGCGAGGCGCTGTACCACTTCGCCTGGGACGAGTTCTGCGACTGGTACCTGGAGCTGGCCAAGACGGAGCTGGCCAAAACCGTGCTGACCGGCCCGGACGCTACCGCAGATGCCGATGCCGCCCAGGCCACCCGGCAGGTGCTCGGCGTGGTGCTGGACCGGCTGCTGCGGCTCATCCACCCGATCCTGCCGTTCGTGACCGACGAGCTGTGGACCGCGCTGACCGGCCGTGAGTCGGTGGTCATCGCCCGCTGGCCGGGGGCGGTCGCGGCCGGGGCGCAGGCCGAGACGCCGCTGCCCGCCGACCCGGCCGCCGAGGCCGAGATCACTGCGCTCATGCGGCTGGTCACCGAGGTCCGGCGGTTCCGCTCCGACCAGGGGCTGCCGCCCGCGCAGCGGGTGCCGGCCGTGCTGGCCGGCCTGGCCGCCACGCCGCTGGCCGGGCACGAGGCGCAGATCCGCGCGCTGACCCGGCTGACCGAGCCCGCGGGCGATAGCGGCGAGTTCACCCCCACCGCCTCGGTGGAGGCGCAGGGCGTGACCGTGCAGCTGGACACGGCGGCCGGGCTGGACGTCGCGGCCGAGCGCAAGCGGGCCGAGAAGGACCTGGCCGCGGCCCGGGCCGAGATCGAGTCGGTGGGCCGCAAGCTGGGCAACCCGTCGTTCGTGGAGCGGGCCCCGGCCGAGGTGGTGGCCAAGAACCGGGCCCGGCTGGCCGCCGCCGAGGACGAGGTCCGCAGGCTGACCGAGCGCCTCGCGGCGCTCCCGCTAGGCTGAGGACCGGGGTAAACACGGCATGACGACTGATAATCGCGCGGGCGACGACCGGGCCCGGCTGGCGCAGATCGAGCGCGAGATCCTGGCCCGCCTGCCCGAGCATGCCATCGACCCGACGCTGGACCGGATCGAGGCGCTGGTGACGCTGCTGGGCGACCCGCAGCGGGCCTACCCGGTGATCCACATCACCGGCACCAACGGCAAGACCTCCACGGCCCGGATGATCGAGTCGCTGCTGCGGGCCCGCGGCCTGCGCACCGGGCTGTTCACCAGCCCGCACCTGAGCTCGGTGCGGGAGCGGATCCGGATCGACGGCGAACCGGTCGCCGCGGCCAGCTTCGTGGCCGCCTACGACGAGATCAAGCCCTACCTGGACCTGGTCGACAGTCAGCAGCCGGTGCAGCTGTCGTTCTTCGAGGTGTTCACGGGGATGGCGTACGCCATGTTCGCCGACGCCCCGGTGGACGTGGCCATCGTCGAGGTCGGCATGGGCGGCACCTGGGACAGCACCAACGTGGCCGACGGCACGGTGGCGGTGATCACCCCGGTCTCGCTGGACCACACCCGCTGGCTGGGCGACACGGTCGAGGAGATCGCCGCGGACAAGGCGGGCATCATCAAGCCCGGCGCCATCGCGGTGCTGGCCCAGCAGTCGCCGGCCGCCGCCGAGGTGCTGCTGCGCCGGGCGGCCGACGTCGGGGCGTCGGTGGCCAGGGAGGGCATCGAGTTCGGCGTGGTCGGCCGGGAGCTGGCCGTGGCCGGGCAGCAGGTCTCGGTCCGCGGGCTGCTGGGCGACTACCCGGACCTGTTCCTGCCGCTGTTCGGCGCCCACCAGGCCGCCAACCTGGCCTGCGCCATCGCCGCGGTGGAGGCGTTCGCCCGCGGCGACGCCGTCGGCGCGCCGACGTCCGAGGACGCCGAGCTCAACGGGCACGAGCCCGAAGTGGGCGAGCTGGCCCCGCGCGCGGTCACGATGACCGCGCCCGGCGCGCTGGACCTCGACCTGGTCCGTGACGCGGTGGCCGGGATGAGCTCGCCCGGCCGCCTGGAGATCGTCCGGCGCAGCCCGGTGGTGATCGTGGACGCGGCGCACAACCCGGCCGGGATGGCGGCCACCGTGGCCGCCCTGGACGAGTCGTTCAGCTTCACGTCGCTGGTCGCCGTGGTGGCCATCGCCGCGGACAAGGACGTGGCGGCGGTACTCGATCAGCTCGAGCCGGTGGCCACCTCGCTGGTCGCCACGACCAACTCCTCGGGCCGGGCCATGCCCGCTGCCGAGCTGGCCGAGCTGGCCGAGTCAGTCTTCGGGCCGGACCGGGTACGGGTGGCGCAGCGCCTGGACGACGCCATCGAGCTGGGCGTGACGCTGGCCGACGAGGCCGATTCCGAGGGCGACAGTTCGATCGCCGGGCTGGGCGGGGCCGGGCTGCTGATCACCGGCTCGGTGATCACGGCCGGCGAGGCCCGGCTGCTGCTCCTCGGCGCGCAGGCGGGCGCGGGGGGCGCTACGCCATGAAGCGGCTGCTCGCCACCGTGCTGATCTTCGAGGCCATCGTCGTCGGCCTGGCGGTGCCGGTCGCGGTGCACATTGATCACCTCCGGCCGGGGTCGGCCGGCGTGGCCGCGGGGGTCACGGCCGGCGCCGCGCTGCTGTTCGCGATCCTGGCCCGGCCGCTGCTGCCGGCCACTCTGATCGGCGGCAGCGTGCTCCAGGTATTCGTGATCGCATCCGGCGTGATCGTGCCAGTGATGTATTTTCTCGGTGCCATATTCGCGCTGTTGTGGGTGGTCGGAGTCTGGCTCGGACGGCGGATCGAACGGCCCGCAGGGCCATAATCCGGACGCTCCCGGGCGGCCCGGGCAACCCCGTCGCCGTGTGCGGCGTGCCTTGGCGTTCGGCCCGCCCGGGTGCCCTGTAGGCTTTTCACTGCCGGTCGCCGTGGGGTGACTCCCGTCACTGCTGGCAAGCGGTTGGACGCAGTAAGTGAGAGAGTGGTTCTAGTCAGAATGGCTCTCGCGCTTTGGCACCATCCGCGGTGGCGGCGCGTTGGACGTCCCGTGGGGGCGCCCGCCCGGGCCTGGCGGTCTCGCCTCAGCTATCGGTGACCAGGCAGATCGGCGCCAGAGCAAGATCTTTTGATCTGAGGCCGTTTAGCCCGACGTGTCGCGGCCATGTACTGCGAAGGGCCGCACCTGCGGCTTGCCGCGAAAATTGCAGATCTACCTGCCAAGATCCAGCTGGAAGGTACTCGTTCGGAGATGAGCAACGCGATGGCCTTTCTGGGCCGTGACATGGCCGTCGACCTCGGTACTGCGAACACCCTGGTCTACGTCAGAGGCCGGGGCATCGTGCTCAACGAACCTTCGGTCGTGGCATTGAACACCAACACGGGGCAGATCGTCGCGGTCGGCGTCGAGGCCAAGCGAATGATCGGCCGGACGCCGGGCAACATCATCGCCGTCCGCCCGCTCAAAGACGGCGTCATCGCGGACTTCGACGTGACCGAGCGGATGCTGCGCTACTTCATCCAGAAGGTGCACCGGCGCAGTCACCTGGCCAAGCCCCGGATCGTGGTCGCGGTGCCCAGTGGCATCACCGGCGTGGAGCAGAGCGCGGTGAAGGAGGCCGGCCACCAGGCCGGGGCCCGCCGCGTGTACATCATCGAGGAGCCGATGGCCGCGGCCATCGGCGCGGGGCTGCCGGTCAACGAGCCCACCGGCAACATGGTCGTGGACATCGGCGGCGGCACCACCGAGGTCGCGGTCATCTCCCTGGGCGGCATCGTGACCTCGCAGTCCATCCGCGTCGGCGGCGACGAGCTGGACCAGGCCATCATCACCTTCGGCAAGAAGGAGTACTCGCTGATGCTCGGCGAGCGCACCGCCGAGGAGATCAAGATGGCGCTCGGCTCGGCCTACCCGTCGGCCGACGAGCCCAACGCCGAGATCCGCGGCCGGGACCTGGTCAGCGGGCTGCCCAAGACCATCGTGATCTCGGCGGAGGAGATCCGCCGGGCCATCGAGGAGCCGCTGAGCGTCATCGTGGACGCGGTCAAGAGCACGCTCGACAAGTGCCCGCCCGAGCTGGCCGGGGACGTGATGGACCGGGGCATCGCGCTGACCGGCGGCGGGGCGCTGCTGCGCGGCCTGGACGAGCGGCTGCGTGAGGAGACCGGCATGCCCATCCACATGGCGGACAACCCGCTCGACTCGGTGGCCCTGGGCACCGGCAAATGCGTCGAGGATTTCGACACCCTGCGTCAGGTGCTGGTGCCTGAATCCCGCCGCTAGTCCCCCGAGGTGAATAGTTGTGCACGACTCGCGGCGGACCCGCCTGATTCTCGGAGTGCTGATCGTTGCTGCCCTGGGGCTGATCATCGTCGACTACTCCGGCGGCGGGTCCGGCATCTTCGGCGGCATCCGCCGGGTCAGCGCGTCGGTGTTCGGCGGCGCCGAGCACCTGGCCAGCTCGACGGCCCATGTGTTCACCGGCTCGGACTCCGGCGCCTCGGGCAGCCAGGTCCAGGCGCTGCGCACCGAGGTCATCAAGCTCCGCACGGAGCTGAGCCAGGAGCGGCTGAGCAAGTCCGACTACGCCCAGCTGCAGCGGCTGCTGTCGGTGGCGGGCAAGGGCGGCTACCGGATCGTCGCGGCCAGCGTGATCGCTAACGGCCAGGGCTTCCAGCAGACCGTCACGCTCGACGCGGGCAGCCGGGACGGCGTCCGGCCGCGCGAGACGGTGCTGAACGGCCAGGGGCTGGTCGGCGAGGTCACCTCGGTGGGCCCGGACACCTGCACGGTGCTGCTGGCCAGCGACTCGTCCTCGACCGTCGGCATCCAGCTCGCGCCCAGCGGCCAGATCGGCTGGGTCACCGGGCCGGGCAAGACGCGCAGCGGCACCGGGGCGCTCTCGCTCCAGGTGCTGAACGCCAGCGCGGTGCTCCGGACGGGGGAGCAGCTGGTCACCTCGGCGTCGGTGCATGACCGGCCGTACGTGCCCGGCGTGCCGGTCGGCTTCATCAGCTCGATCAGCAACCGCGCGGGCGCGCTGACGGCGCGGGCCACCGTCACGCCGTACGTGGACTTCACCGCGCTGGGGATCGTGGGCATCGTGATCGAGGCGCCGCGGCACAATCCCCGGTTCTCCGTCCTGCCGCCCAAGCCGCACGTCAAGCCGACCCCGACGGTGACGGTGACCGTGACGCCGGGAGCCAGCGGGTCCGCCGCGCCCGGCGGCACCGCCCCGTCCCCGACGCCGGGAGGCTGAGCATGCGCCGGTTCCTCCTGTCCGCGGTGCTGCTCGCCGCCGTGCTCATCCTCCAGCTCACCCTCATCAACGGGCTGCGCCTGCCCGGCGGGGGCGTGCCCGACCTGGTGCTCGTGGTGGTGGCCGCGCTGGGCATGGCCAACGGCCCGGCGGTCGGCGCGATCTGGGGCTTCGCGGCCGGGTTCTGCCTGGACGTCGCGCCGCCGGCCAGCGGGATCATCGGCGAGTACGCCCTGGTGCTGTGCCTGGTCGGCTGGGTGTGCGGGCGCCTGTCCGGCACGCTGACCCGGTCCGCCTGGCTGCCGATCATCATCTCCGCGGCCGCGGCGGCGGCCGGCGAGGTCCTGCTCGCGGCGCTGGGCATGGCCCTGCAGCCGGCCCAGGTCAGCTTCGCGTCGGTCCGCGCGGTGCTGCCCGCGGCGGTCATCTACGACATCGCGCTGACCCCGTTCGTGCTGTACCTGGTGCTGCTGGTGACCGCGCGCCTGGACCAGGAGGCGGCCGCCTCGGCCGGCGCGGCCCAGGCCCGGCTGCGCCGGGTGCGAAGCCAGGGCGGCGTGCTGGCCGGCGGCCAGGCGGCCGGCCGCCAGGGCCTGGCCGGCACGCCGGGCGCGGCCAGCGCGGCCAGCGGCGCGGTGCTGCTCGGCCTGGGCGGCTGGCTGGCCGGCCCGCCCCAGTCCCGACGGGCCCGCCGGGCGGCGGCGCGACGCACCCCGCGGCTCGGCTCGGCCCGCGCCGGGGACGGCTGGATCGGCAGCAGCGCCTCGGCCCGGTTGCTCGGCGGCGCGCCCCTGACCAGCCGGTCGGTGAGCACTCTCACCGGGCGCGGCGGCGCGGCCCGGCTGCGCTCGGGCGTGGCCGGCTCGGCGGCCGGCGGCCAGCCCCCGCGGACCCTCGCTGGCCGGCCGGTGCACCTGCGGCTGGCCGCGGCCAGCAAGCGCGACGGCCGGCTCGGCGTGGGCAAGCGCGTGGTCATCGGCCGGGGCCTGAGCCGGACCGCGGTGTCCGGCCTGGGCCGGCGCCGCTCGCGCCGCAACGGCGGCTTCCGCCCCTCGGTCCTGCCGGGCGGGTCGGCGACCGCGCAGGTCCGCCGCCGCCCGCTGGCCGCCACGCCGGCCCGGATCGACTTCGGCAGCGGGCACCGCGGCGCGTCCCACCACCCGGCCGGCGGCCAGGCCAGCGTCATCCACCTGGGCCGCCGCCGACGGATGTTCGGCGGCCGGCGCCGCGACGGCGTGGTCGGCGGCGGCGCGCTGACGGCGGCGGGCCGCACCGGGCGCCCGGCCGCCGCCCCGCGGTTCCGGATCCGCCCGGCGGGCCGCGGCGCGCTGCGCCGCAACACCCAGGGCCGCAGCCCCCTGAGCCGCAGCACCCTGAACAGCGCCACCCTGGCCAGCACGGCGATGATGAGCGGCGGACCCGGCTCGCCCTCAATCCAGGCCTTCCGCCCGGCCCGCCCGGCCCGGCTGCGGATGCGCAGCCGCCGTGGCGACGGGATGCTCGGCGGCGGCCTGGGCTCGGGCCGCGGCCACTACGGGCGGCCGGCCACGCCGCGGTTCCGGTCCCGGCCGCTGGCCAGCGGCCGGGCGATGAGCGGCAAGCGCCCGCGGTTCCGGCACCGCCGCTGGGCGCCGCTGTCCCTGATCACCCGCAATCGCACCGGGGCCGCCCGGCACCTGTGGCTGGTCGGCCGCACCGGACGCCGGGGCGGCATGGGACGTATGGGCGGCATGGGTGGTATGGGTGGAGGGCCGAAATGATCCCGGTGTCCCGCAAGCGGCTGCTGGTGCTCTACGTGGTGCTGGCCGCACTGCTGCTGGGGCTGGGCGCCCGGGCCTGGTTCCTCCAGGTGGTGAACCACCGGGCCTACGTGGCCCAGGCCAACCTGGACCGGATCCGCGACATCGTGGAGCCGACGGTACGCGGCGAGATCACCGACGACACCGGCGCGCCGCTGGTCAGCAACCGCTCGGCCCTGGTCATCTCGGTGAACATGTCGCTGCTCGGGCAGCAGTCCGACGGCGGCGCGGCCGAGTTGCGCAAGCTGGCCGCGCTGCTGCACATCAGCGACAAGACGCTGACCGAGAAGGTCCGGATCTGCACGGCCACGGTGTCGCAGCCGTGCTGGCCGGGCTCGCCGTACCAGCCCATCCCGGTGGCCGAGCACGTCTCGGACCGGATCGGCGTCCAGGTGCTGGAGGACAAGCGCGACTTCCCCGGCGTGACCGCGCAGGTCCAGCCGGTGACCCAGTACGCCCAGCCGATGGGCACCGACGCGGCCCAGATCCTGGGCTACCTCCAGCCCATCACCGCCCACGAGGTGCAGCAGCTCGGCATCCCGGTGACCGGCTTCTCCGGGGTGGACCTGGTCGGCCAGGCCGGGCTCGAGCAGCAGTACGACCAGCAGCTGCGCGGCCGCGCGGGCGCCAACGAGGTCTCGGTGAACGCGGCCGGGCAGGTGACGGGCACGATCAAGCGGATTACCCCGCAGCCCGGCGATGACCTGGTCACCAGCCTCAACTCGCGGCTCCAGGAGGCGGTGCAGGCCGACCTGGCCAACGCGATCCACAAGACCGAGGCCGAGGGCAACGGCAACGCCAGGACCGGGGCCGCGGTGGTGATGACGACCAAGGGCCAGATCATCGCCATGGCCAGCTACCCGACCTACAACCCGGACGTGTGGACCAACGGCATCACCGGCCGGGAGTTCCACCGGCTGTTCGGCAGCGGCCACTCCGAGCCGATCCTGAACCGGGCCACCCAGGGCGAGTACGCCCCCGGCTCGACCTGGAAGGTGACCAGCACCGCGGCGGCCGTCGCGGCCGGGTACTCGCTGTACGGCAGCTACGACTGCCCGGGCGCGGTGGACGTCCAGGGCCACATCTTCCACAACGACTTCGGCAACGGCGGGGTTATGTCGCTGCACCAGGCGCTGGTGCTGTCCTGCGACACCATCTTCTACAACTTCGCCTACCAGATCTGGCAGCGCGACCACCGCGGCGCCAACGTGGTGACCAGCCCGCACGCGCCGGTCCAGGAGATGCAGAAGATGGAGCTGGGCTGGGGCTTCGGCAAGAACCCCGGCGTCGACCTGCCCGAGCAGAGCCCCGGCACGGTGCCGACCCGCGAGTGGCTGTACTACTACTGGAAGGACAACGCTCACCGGGGCCAGAACTGGTGCAAGTACGGCCGGGCCAACGGCAGCTACGTCCAGCAGATCGAGTACGACGACTGCCGGACCGGCAACGTCTGGGAGCCGGGCCAGGCCGTGGACGCCGCGATCGGCCAGGGCTACGTGTCGGTGACCCCGCTCCAGCTGGCCAACGCCTACGCGGCGCTGGCCAACGGCGGCACGCTGTACCAGCCCCGCATCGGCGAGGCGCTGCTCAGCCCGAACGGCCAGGTCACGCAGCGGATCCGGCCCAAGGTCGCCGGGCACCTGCCGGTGGCCAAGTCCACGCTGGCCTACATCCGCAGCGCGCTGCAGGGCGTGATCACCTCCGGCACCGCGGCCAGCGCCTTCGGCGGGTTCCCGCTGAGCAAGGTCTGCGTGGCGGGCAAGACCGGTACGGCGCAGGTGGCCGGCAAGGTGGCCACCTCGGTGTTCGCGTCGTTCGCCCCGTGCGGGCACCCCAAGTACGTGGTGGTCATGATGATCCCCGACTCAGGTTACGGCGCCGACGTGTCGGGCCCGGCCGTGCGGCAGATCTGGGACTCGATCTACGGTCTCGAGGGCCACAAGGCGGCCCTGCCCGGCGGGCAGCTGCCCAGCCTGCCGAAGGTGAACAAGGCGGGCCAGATCGTGTCCTCAGCCGTCGCCACCAAGACTCACCAGCCGGCCGGCCGCAAGCCCAACGGGAGGAGGCACGGATGACGTCACTACGCGGATCGCGGAACCCGACGCGGGTCGGTCGCGGCGCGCCGGGCGGCATTGCCGACCCGGCCCGGCCTAGCGGCGCCTACCGGGGCCTGGCCCCGCTGGAGCCCGGCCGGGGCGGGTTCAGCCCCGGGCTGGCCGACCGGCGAGGCCGCGGGGGCCGGCTGCGCGGCCTGGCCCGGCGGGCCTTCGCCCGCAAGTCGCCGCTGCGGCACATGGACTGGATCCTGCTGGCCGCGGTCTGGCCCTGAGCCTGATCGGCACGCTGCTGGTCTGGTCGGCCACCCGAGTCCGGCGCGGACCCGCGCGCGTACCTGATGAAGCAGCTGCTGAACATCGCGCTGGGCCTGGCCCTGCTGGTGGTGGTGTCGTTCCTGGACTACCGGCAGCTGCGGCTGTACGCGCCGTTCGTGTACGTGGCGTCGTGCATTGGGCTGCTGGTCGTGCTGACTCCGCTGGGCTCCATCGTGAACGGGGCCCACTCGTGGATCTCGCTGCCGGGCGGGTTCCAGATCGAGCCGTCGGAGTACGCCAAGCTGTCGGTCATCCTGATCAGCGCGATCCTGCTCGGCGAGCTGCGCCAGGGCGAGAAGCGGCCCCGGATGCGGGCCGTGGCCATCGCCCTGGCCGTGGCCGCGGTGCCGCTGGTGCTGGTCGTGGCCGAGCCCGACCTGGGCGTGGTCATGCTGATGCTGGCCCTGGTCGTCGGGCTGGTGGCACTGTCCGGCGTCCGGCTGATCTGGGTCGGCTCGGGGCTGGCCGCCGCGGCGCTGGCCCTGGTCGCGGTGGTCAACCTGCACCTGCTGAAGTCCTACCAGTCCAGCCGGCTGACGGCGTTCCTGCACCCGTCGGCCGATCCGCGCGGCACCGGTTACAGCGCGGCCCAGTCGAAGATCGCCATCGGCTCGGGCGGCCTGTTCGGTCAGGGGCTGTTTCACGGCCAGCTGGTGGGCGGGAACTTCGTGCCCGAGCAGCACACCGACTTCATCTTCGCGGTGGCCGGTGAGGAGCTGGGCTTCGTCGGCTGCGCGGTGATCATCGCGCTGCTGGCCCTGGTGCTGCTGCGGACGCTGCGCATCGCGGCCCGGGCCGACGACCAGTTCGGCATGCTGGTCGCGGCCGGGGTGGCGATCTGGTTCGGCGTGCAGGCGTTCATCAACATCGGCATGACCATGGGCATCATGCCGGTGACCGGCCTGCCGCTGCCGTTCGTGTCCTACGGCGGGTCAGCCATGTTCGCCGACATGATCGCTGTCGGCTGTCTCCAGGCCGTCTACCGGCACCACACGGTCTTCAGCTAGGCCGGGCGGGGCCAGGTCGCTGGGCGGCGGCCCGCCGGTACTGCCGACGCTGTTAGATAGCTGGTTTGCGGTCTTTTCACTGCCGTTGCGCCAGGGGCGGGCGATGGCCATCCAGGTCAGCAGGCCGCCGATCAGCACGATGACGAGGATCCAGCCCAGGGCGGTGGTGCCGACGCCGGCGTACTTGAGCCCGGACGCGAAGATCACGAAGGTGATGATGGGCCTGATCACCTTGTCGGGGGCCCGCGAGGACAGGAACGAGCCGACCAGCACGGCCGGGATGCTGCCGATCACGATCGAGGCGGTGACGGAGAACTGGACGTGCCCGAACAGCAGCGCACCGCACGCGGCGGCCAGGGTCAGCGGCACGGCCTGGGTGAGGTCGGTGCCGACCAGCTGCCCGGCCGAGATCATGGGGTACAGGAACAGCAGCAGCACGATCATCAGCGAGCCGGAGCCGACCGAGGTCATGCCCACGATCAGGCCGCCGATGGCGCCGATGGCGATGGTCAGGGCCGGCCGGGCGGTGATCTCGCTAGCCTTGGCCAGCCGCTGCTGGCCGGTGCGCCAGTCCAGCACGTAGCGCAGCACCATGGCCGCGGCCCCGATCAGCAGCGCGGCGCCGAGCACGGTCTCGACCCGGTCCTGGGCGTTCAGGGACTGGGCCGCGGACCCGTTCCCCAGCAGGTGCAGCAGGTAGGCCCCGACGAAGGCCATCGGCACCGAGCCGCACACCAGCCAGCCGACCAGCCGGAAGTTGACCGTGCCCTTGCGGATGTGGACGGCGGCCCCGAACGGCCGCATGACCACGGCGGCGACCAGGTCGCTGGAGATGGCCGTGGACGGCTTGATCCCGAACAGCAAGATCAGCATCGGGGTCATCAGCGCCCCGCCGCCGGCTCCGGTCAACCCGACCAGGAGCCCGACGACAGCGCTGCCCAGGACGATGTAGGGGTCGACGTGCATCCTGCCTCCGTGTAGATCCCTGAATGCCGTGGTCCGCGGGTCGTTCTGGCTCAGAATCGATCCACACCGTACCAGCCTGTTTCATGGGAAATAAGACCTAATCGGCCGCGGGGCCGAGGTGCGGACGCGCGAGGGGCCGCCGGCCGACGGTAGCCTGTAACGATGTCCGTGCAGTCGGTGTACCCACAGCTTGAGGCCTTGCTTCCGGAGGTGCGCAAGCCGATTCAGTACGTCGGTGGCGAGCTGAACTCGGTAGTCAAGGACTGGGAATCGGTAGCCGTCCGCTGGGCGTTGATGTATCCGGACGCGTACGAGGTAGGCGTGCCCAACCAGGGCGTCCAGATTCTCTACGAGGTCCTCAACGAGCGCGATGACGTGCTGGCCGAGCGCACGTACAGCGTCTGGCCCGACCTGGAGGCGCTGATGCGCCAGCACGGCCTGCCGCAGTTCACGGTGGACGGCCACCGGCCGGTACGCGCGTTCGACGTGCTGGGAGTGAGTTTCGCCACGGAGCTGTGCTACACCAACCTGCTGACGGCCCTGGACCTGGCCGGGATCCCGCTGTCGGCGGCCGACCGGGGCGCGGACGACCCGGTGGTGCTGGCCGGCGGGCACGCGGCGTTCAACCCCGAGCCGATCGCGGAGTTCATCGACGGGGCGGTGCTCGGCGATGGCGAGCAGGCCGTGCTGGCCATCACCGACCTGATCCGGGACTGGAAGGCGGCCGGCCGGCCCGGCGGCCGGGACGGGCTGCTGCTGGAGCTGGCTCAGCGCGGCGGCGTCTACGTGCCGCGCTTCTATGACGTCCACTACCAGCCCGCCAGCGCGGGCCGGGCCATCGACCAGGTGGTGCCCAACCGGCCCGGCGTGCCGCGCTCGGTGGCCAAGCACACGGTCACGGACCTGGACGCCTGGCCCTACCCGCGCAAGCCGGTGGTGCCGCTGGCCGAGTCGGTCCACGAGCGGTTCAGCGTGGAGATCTTCCGGGGCTGCACCAGGGGCTGCCGGTTCTGCCAGGCGGGCATGATCACCCGGCCGGTCCGGGAGCGCTCGATCACCACCATCGGCAGCATGGTCGAGGAGGGGCTGGCGGCCAGCGGATTCGGCGAGGTCGGGCTGCTGTCGCTGTCCAGCGCGGACCACAGCGAGATCAACGAGATCGCGGTCGACCTGGCCGACCGCTACGAGGGCACCAACACCAGCCTGTCGCTGCCGTCGACCCGGGTGGACGCGTTCAACGTGACGCTGGCCGATGAGCTGAGCCGTAACGGCCGCCGCTCGGGGCTGACCTTCGCCCCGGAGGGCGGCACCGACCGGATCCGCAAGGTGATCAACAAGATGGTCACCGAGGACGACCTGATCAAGACGGTCAGCACGGCCTACTCCAGCGGCTGGCGCCAGGTCAAGCTGTACTTCATGTGCGGGCTGCCGACCGAGACCGACGAGGACGTGGTGGCCATCGCCCGGGTGGCCCGGCGGGTCATCGAGGCGGGCCGGGCGGCCAGCGGCCGCAAGGACATCCGCTGCACGGTGTCCATCGGCGGATTCGTGCCCAAGCCGCACACTCCCTTCCAGTGGGCGGCCCAGACCGACCATGAGGTGGTTGATGCCCGGCTGAAGGCGCTGGGGGCGGCGATCCGGGCCGACCGCAGCTCCGGGCGCTCGATCGGGTTCCGGTACCACGACGGCAAGCCGTCGATGGTGGAGGGGCTGCTGTCGCGCGGCGACCGGCGGGTGGCCAAGGTCATCCGGGCCGTGTGGGAGGACGGCGGCCGGTTCGACGGGTGGAGCGAGGGGTTCTCGTTCGAGCGCTGGGCGCGGTGCGCGGAATCGGCGCTGGCCGACGACGGGCTGGACCTGGCCTGGTACACGACCAGGGAGCGGCCCTACAGCGAGGTGCTGCCCTGGGACCACCTGGACGCCGGGCTGGACCGGGACTGGATGTGGCAGGACTGGCTGGCCGCCATCGACCCCGAGCCGGCCGAGGTGGAGGACTGCCGGTGGACGCCGTGCTTCGAGTGCGGCGTGTGCCCGGCCATGGACACCCAGATCGAGGTCGGCCCGACCGGCCGGCGGCTGCTGCCGCTGGACGTCCTGGGCGCTCCGGCCGGCGACCCGGCGGGGGCG
This sequence comes from uncultured Actinomycetota bacterium, assembly GCA_963730265.1. Taxonomy (GTDB): domain Bacteria; phylum Actinomycetota; class Actinomycetes; order Streptosporangiales; family Streptosporangiaceae; genus DASUBV01. The sequence continues at coordinate 262,732 of CAVSRG010000006.1, read as the reverse complement.
GGACGGGCATAGTGGCAGCCCAGCCGCGGACCCCCGCGCCGCCGCCAGCGGTTCAGCGCCTGGCCATCAGGTACGCTAAGCGGAGCAGAATGCGATTTGCTAGCCACAGGGACATCGCGCGTGCGGTTGAGCGGGGAGTGCGGAAGGCCGGATTGCCGGTCGCTTATTCCGCTGGCTTTTCACCGCATCCCAAGATCTCTTACTCCGGCGGTGCCCCGACAGGCGCGGCCAGCGAGGCCGAGTTCCTGGAGATTTCCCTCACGCGGATTTGCGATCCTGCCGACGTTCGGGAGCGGCTGGATGCCGCGCTGCCGACCGGGATCGACGTGATCGAGGTCATGGACCTGGCGCACTCAGCGGAAGGGCTGCGCCTAGAGGCCTCGCACTGGAAGGTTGTCCTGCCCGGTGTCCCGCCAGCGGAGGCGGACCGGGCAGTGCAGGCGTTCCTCGCCGCCGCGCACGCGGATGTGGAGCGCCTGACCAGCAAGGGAACCCGGCAGCTCGACGCTCGAGCGGCCGTGCTGACGATGGAGTTGGACCGGCGTGCCACGCATGACCAGGACGCCGGATGTGCGATACTTCGAATGGTTGTTCGGCACATGACACCGGCCGTCCGACCCGACGACATCTTGGTAGCGCTCCGCCGTATGTCGGCTCTCGCGCCGTCGTCACCTCCGTTGGTGACGCGACTGGCGCAGGGACCGCTCGGACTGACGGAAACCGCATCCCCGTGGGGTGCGCCGCAGGACCTCGGCGAAGGCGCTGACCAGGGACAGGAAAAGGCAACGCGCCTGGATGCGGAAAGCGCCGGATTGACGCGCACCGTGCCTGAGAGCGCGAACGAATTGCTCCCGCGTGGCGCGGGACGGCCAGCGATGGCCGACAGCGCCCGGGAGCCTGACGGGAGAGATAGCCCGCATGCTCGAGATCGAGCCAGACAGCAAGGAAGTACCTGATGGTCCGGGAGGAACCGGTCCAGATCAGGCTAAGCACGAAGTAGCCGCCCACAGTGGGGTGGTTCGCCAGCCGCGCCGGGCAGTAAGCCTGGCCGGGCCTCCTTCGGTGGATGTCCCTTCGGCGTTCAGCGGAGCTGACAGCCAGCCGGCTGGGGTGAGCCCGGCTGGGGTAAGCCCGGCTGGGGTAAGCGAGGCCGCGCCGACGACCGAGTCGTCGGTCGGTGGTCCATCGGTGGGGGCCACGCCGGCGCCGGAGGTCGACGTTGCGTCGGCTGTCGCGGCCGGCATTGACCCGGTGGTCGGCGAATCGGGGTTCAGCGCGGGCCGGCTGGGGCCGGAGGTGCCCGGGCCGGAGCCCGAGGCCGCGGATGCCGAGGCCGAGGAGTCGCAGGCAGAGGCGGTCGCGGAGGTGACGGTCTCGAAGGCCGCGGCTCCTGAGGCGGTGGCCCCTGAGGTTGCGGCTCCTGAGGTTGCGGCCTCCGAGGTTGTGGCCCCTGAGGCCGCGGCGAAGGCGCCGTCCCGCCGGCGGCGGTCGCGCCGGGCGGACAGTGCGCCCAGTGAGCAGGCTGCGACCGGCGAGGCGGCGACGAGCCAGGCCGCGACGAGCCAGGCCGCGACCGGCCAGGCCGCGACCGACCAGCCGCGCAGGGGGCGCCGCACCGCCGCGTCGGCCGTATCTGCCAAAACGGCCACATCTGCCCCAACAGCCTCATCCACTTCGGCAGCATCTGGAGAAGCCGCCGCCACTTCCGCCCCGGCGGCTGGGGCAGGGCAGTCCGGCCCGGCGTTCTCGGGCACCGACCGTCCGGCGTTCTCGGCCGGGGTGCCGGGCGCCGGCCAGGCCGATGCCCCGTCGTTCGGCGCTGGCCTGGTGGTCCCGGGCCTGCCCGCGGCTGACGGGCCGACCGCCCACGGCGCGGTGATCCCGGCGGCTACATTCCAGCCCCCGGTGGTTATCTTCCAGCCCCCGGACATCGAGTCCGCGCGGCCCACGGCCGCCGACCCGAGCGAGCGGGGCGGGCGGCGCAAGGACCAGCCCGAGCCCGAGGCCCCGGCGACCGACTCCGCCGGCGACGGCCAGGAGCAGCAGGCCAGCGGCGAGCACGAAGACGACAGCGAGTCCGGCTCGCGCCGCCGTCGCCGCGGCGGACGCGGCCACGGCAAGGGCCGTAACGGCGCCGAGGACACCTCGGACGCGGCCGCCCAGGCGGACGGCACCTCGGCCGAGGCCAGCACCGAGCAAGCGGCCGGGGCCGGCGAGTCCGACGCGGCCGACGACGGCGACGAGGGCTCGGCCGGTGGCCGCCGGCGCCGGCGCCGGCGGCGCAGCGGGTCGAGCGGCGAGGCGCCCGAGGCGGCCACGGACGACCCGCCCAACACGGTCGTGCACGTCCGTCCGCCGCGGTCCGCGGCCACCGACGTGTCAGACGTCCGGGCGATCAAGGGCTCGACCCGGCTGGAGGCCAAGCGGCAGCGTCGGCGAGAGGGCCGGGAGTCCGGTCGGCGCCGGCCGCCGATCATCACCGAATCGGAGTTCCTGGCCCGCCGCGAGGCGGTCCAGCGGGTCATGGTGGTCCGCCAGCGCGGCGACCGGACCCAGATCGCGGTGCTGGAAGACGGCACGCTGGTCGAGCACTACGTGGACAAGGCCAGCCACCAGTCGTACGTCGGCAACGTCTACCTGGGCAAGGTGCAGAACGTGCTGCCCTCCATGGAGGCCGCGTTCGTCGACATCGGCAAGGGCCGCAACGCCGTCCTGTACGCGGGCGAGGTCAACTTCGACGCCAGTGGCCTGGAGGGCGAGTCCAAGCGCATTGAGTCGGCGCTGAAGTCCGGCCAGTCGATCCTGGTCCAGGTGACCAAGGACCCGATCGGGCACAAGGGCGCCCGCCTGACCAGCCAGATCAGCCTGCCCGGCCGGTACCTGGTCTACGTGCCCGGCGCCAGCATGACCGGGATCAGCCGCAAGCTGCCCGACACCGAGCGGACCCGGCTCAAGCAGATCCTCAAGCAGGTCATGCCCGACGGTGCAGGCGTCATCGTGCGCACCGCCGCCGAGGGCGCCTCCGAGGAGGAGTTGGCCCGCGACGTGTCCCGGCTGGCCGCCCAGTGGGAGGCCATCGAGCGCAAGTCCAAGACCGCCTCCGCGCCGGAGCTGCTCTACAGCGAGCCCGACCTGACCATCCGGGTCGTACGGGACATCTTTAACGAGGACTTCGGCAAGCTGGTCATCGCCAGCGACGGCGAGTGGGACATCGTGGACGAATACGTCCGCTATGTCGCGCCGCACCTGGCCGACCGGATGGAGCGCTGGCAGGACGACGACAAGGACGTCTTCGCCTCGTACCGCATTGACGAGCAGCTGGCCAAGGCGCTGGAGCGTAAGGTCTGGCTGCCCAGCGGCGGTTCGCTGGTGATCGACCCGACCGAGGCCATGACGGTCATCGACGTCAACACCGGCAAGTTCACCGGCCAGGGCGGCAACCTCGAGCAGACGGTGACCCGCAACAACCTGGAGGCGGCCGAGGAGATCGTCCGCCAGCTCCGGCTGCGGGACGTCGGCGGCATCATCGTCATCGACTTCATCGACATGGTCCTGGAGAGCAACCGCGAGCTGGTGCTGCGGCGGCTGCTGGAGTGCCTGGCCAGGGACCGGACCAAGCATCAGGTGGCCGAGGTCACCTCGCTGGGTCTGGTCCAGATGACCCGCAAGCGGGTCGGCTCGGGCCTGCTGGAGGCGTTCTCGAACACCTGCGAGCACTGCAACGGCCGGGGCGTGATCATCTCCATGGAGCCGGTCGACCACGACCACGCCCCGTCCCGCGACGACAACCGGGGCAAGGACGACGGCAAGTCCCGGGGCGGCCGCGGCTCCCGCAATGGCCGTGGGCAGCGCGGCGACGACTCCCGCGAGGGTTCCCGCGGCGGGTCCAGGGACAACGACTCCCGTGACAGCGGGGGTCGCGACAGTGGCGGCCGGGACAGTGGCGGTCGGGACAGTGGTAGCCGGGACAGTGGTAGCCAGGAGAGTGCGGCCCGTGACGGCGGCGGCCGCGACGGTGGCCGCCGGGACGGCAACGGGCACGGTGGCGATGGCAACGGCCGGGGCGGTGACGCCCAGCCGGGCGGCCAGCGCGAGGACGAGGCCCAGGCCGACGCCTCGGCGCAAGCCGACAGCCCGGCGGCCGCGGACGGCGCCGGCAACGGCGGGCGGCCCGCGGGCGGTTCGAGCGGATCCAGGTCCCGGGGCAGCCGCGGCCGGGCCGTGCGTGGCGCCGGGCCCGCCAGCCCCGAGTTCGCCGCCGAGACGAGCGCGGCCCACGGCGGCAACGACAACGGCGCAGGCCCGGTCGGCGAGGCGGCGGAGGTCGTTGCCTCGCTGGAGGGCGTCGGCGCCCTGTCACCGACCGGGCCGACTCCGGCGGCCGGCGTAAGCCCGGCGGCAGCCGACGCAAGCCCGGCGGCGGCTAGCGGAAGCCCGGTCATCAGCGCAGGCCCGGCGGGCAGCGGCGGCCTAGCGGGCAGCGGAGACGCGCCGACCAGCGCGGACGCGACGGCCAGCGCAGGCCCGACGGTCGGCGTTAGCCCGGCGGCCGGCGCCGACGCGGCCACCGGTGGGGCCGGTCCGGCCGAGCCGGGCGACACCCCGGCGGCGGGCAGCGACGCCGCCCCGGCCGACAGCGCCGCAGCGGCCAGTGCTGCCGCCGGTCCGTCCGCTGAGGGCCAGTCGGCACCGGCGGCCACTGGCGGCGGGCGGCGCCGTCGCCGCAGCAGCCGCCAGGAGCCCGAGTCGGCTCCCGACGCCGGCCTGAACACCTGATCAAGCCCACGCCAACGTCACCGATGGCCCTCTGGTGCGCCTAGAGCAGCACCAGAGGCCCATCGGTGACGCAGCCCGCCCTGGGCCCAGGGGCGCAACAACGTGAAAGGGCCAATCACATGGCTCTCCGGCCCCCGCCAGAGCTGCAAACGACGTGGTTGTGGCAACCACGTCGCTGCAGCGACGTGAGAGTTACAACCACGTCGCTGAGCCGGGCTGCGGCGCTGGCCGACCTGGTCACGGCCGCCCCACGGGCCACTCTGGTCACTGAGGCGCCGGCGGCGGGCCGTCGTCAGCGGCGCTGGGCAGTCGCGGTTGGTGGGCCGCTGGGTCTGATATCCTTTGTCGTCGGCGCATGGGATAGATCTGGCTGCACCGCGGCTAGACAGGCGGTGCGCGACGTAGACGGGCCCCCCGGATGATGTCCATCGATCTCTGGGGCCGGCGCAAGGGAGAGAGTTCTCGGTGTACGCGATCGTGCGCTGCGGCGGCAGGCAGGAGAAGGCGTCGGTAGACGACGTCCTGACCGTTGACAAGCTCGCCGGTGAGGTCGGTTCCAGCGTGACGCTGCCCGCCTTGCTGGTGGTGGACGACGGCAACGTGGTCAGCGACCCGGCAGAGGTTGGCCGCTATGAGGTCACCGCCGAGATCGTCGGCCCGGCCCGTGGCCCCAAGATCAACATGGTGCTGTACAAGAACAAGACCGGCTACCGGCGCCGGATCGGCCACCGCCAGAAGTACACGCAGGTGCGGGTGACCGCCATCAGCGACGGGGCAAAAGGCCGGCGGCAGCAAGGCCAGTGCCAGCAAGGCGACGGCCTCCGCGGGGAAGAAGGGCTGAGATGGCACACAAGAAGGGCGCATCCTCCAGCCGGAACGGCCGTGACTCCAACGCCCAGCGCCTCGGCGTGAAGCGCTTCGGCGGCCAGCTGGTCGGCGCGGGCGAGATCATCGTGCGCCAGCACGGCACGCACTTCCACCCCGGCGTCGGCGTGGGCAAGGGCGGCGACGACACCCTGTTCGCCCTGGTGCCGGGCAAGGTCGAGTTCGGCACTCGGCGCGGCCGCCGGTCGGTCAGCATCGTGCCGGTGGCGGTAGCAGCGGAGTAGCACGGTCCGTTGGTAACGCCCTAAGGCGTTACGAACGGGACATCGATCTTGGCCGACCAAGTCGGTCAAGCGCGGGACCCTGCGGAGGGGCGGGCCGACACCGGCCCGCCCCTCCGCGCATGCAGCACCGGATAGGGAAGGACACATCGTGGCGGAGTTCGCCGACCAGGCCGAGGTGCGGGTGCGCGCCGGCAACGGCGGGCACGGCTGCGCCTCCATCTACCGGGAGAAGTTCAAGCCGCTGGGCGGCCCGAACGGCGGCAACGGCGGGCGCGGCGGCGACGTCGTGCTCGAGGTCGACCCCAGCGTCGACCACCTTGCTGGACTTCCACCGCCGGCCCGTGCGGCGGGCCGGCAACGGCGGGCAGGGCTCAGGCAACAACCGCAACGGTGCCGCCGGGACCGACCTGGTCCTGGCGGTCCCCGACGGAACCGTGGTCAAGTCCGCCGACGGCCACGTGCTGGCCGACCTGACCGGGGCCGGGACCAGGTTCGTGGCCGTGACCGGCGGCCGGGGCGGCCTGGGCAACGCGGCGCTGGCCTCGGCCAAGCGCAAGGCGCCCGGCTTCGCCCTGCAGCGGTGAGCCCGGCTCCGAGGAACTGCTCGTGCTGGAGCTCAAGACGGTGGCCGATGTCGGCCTGGTCGGCTTCCCCAACGCCGGGAAGTCCTCGCTGATCGCGGCCATGTCGGCGGCCCGGCCCAAGATAGCCAACTACCCGTTCACCACCCTGATGCCACACCTGGGCGTCGTGGAGGCGGGCGAGGTGCAGTTCGTGGTCGCCGACGTGCCGGGCCTGATCCCCGGCGCCAGCGCGGGCAAGGGCCTGGGCCTGGACTTCCTGCGCCATGTGGAGCGCTGCAAGGTCCTGGTGCACGTGCTGGACTGCGCCACCGAGGAGCCGGGCCGCGACCCGGTCAGCGACCTGGACGTGCTCGAGGCCGAGCTGGCCGCCTACGAGGCGGAGACCGGGGCCCGACTGGTCGGCCGACCGCGCCTGGTGGTGCTGAACAAGGTGGACGTGCCCGAGCCGCCAGGGACCTGGCCGAGATGGTCGTGCCCGAGTTCGAGGCCCGCGGGCTGACCGGTCTACCTGGTCTCGGCGGCGACCACGCGAGGGCCTGCGCGAGCTGGAGTTCGCCATGGCCCAGGTCGTCGCGGCCGAGCGGGCCGCCGCCCCGCCGCCTGAGCCCACCCGGCTGGTGCTGCGGCCCGAGCCGATGTCCGGGCCCGACTTCGAGCTGGTCCGGGCCGGGGAGAACAGTTACTCGTGCGCGGCCCCAAGCCGCTGCGGTGGATCCACCAGACCGACTTCAGCAACGACGAGGCCGTCGGCTACCTGGCCGACCGGCTGGCCAAGCTCGGCATCGAGGAAGCCCTGACCGAGGCGGGCGCCGAGGCCGGGGCCGAGGTGCTCATCGGGCCCGAGGACAACGCCGTCGTCTTCGACTGGGACCCGACCGTGACGTTGGCGGCCGGCGTCGGCCCGCGCGGCACCGACCAGCCGCGTCGGCTAGGCCAGCCGAGGCCGCACCGACCCTCAGGGCATCCAGAGCGGGCCGCTTTCCCGACCGGCGCGTCGGTCTGATAACAGCAAGAAGCGCGCCCGCACCGGAGTCCTGATGCCGCAGACGCGCTCCTCATAACCCGTGCCAGTCAGGCAACGATGTCGCTCACGTACAATCAATCTTTACGTGCCAGCACCTGAGGAAGAATCCCGCCGACCGCCAATCCCCGTAAAGCATTTCGGCGACCTAAGAAACGCGTGAATTATATCGGAAATGGAACCTGGTTGTCAAACGAGGAAGTCGCCCGTGAGCAGCATTACATTTCCCGGCTATATGACCGGCTCGACGCGCTCAGGGAGCAGGCCGCCCGCCGTCTAGCTGGCATCCTGCGGGATAACCGGCGGCACGCACCAGGCCCGCGTCGAGCGCGAGACGTTCAGTGCCGAGTACCGGCACCGGCTGGCTCAGTTGACGCCGCCGGTCACGGACTGTGTCTTCGGGCGACTCGAATTCAATGACGGCGAGCACCGCTATATCGGGCGGATCGGCATCCATGCCGACACCGCGGATTATGTGCAGCTTCTGATGGACTGGCGGGCCGACGCGGCCCGTCCCTTCTACCTCGCCACCGCCGCCTCGCCCGGCGACGTGCGGGTGCGCCGGCACATCACCGACCCGCGACCGGAAGCTGGTCAGCTACGACGACGAGGTCCTGGACCTGGCCATGGCCGATCCGTCCCGGCACGAGGGGCTGACCGGCGAGTCGGCCCTGCTCGCCGCGCTGAACGCGTCCCGCACCGGGACCATGTCCGACATCGTCGAGACCATCCAGGCCGAGCAGGACCACATCATCCGGTCCGGCCTGGACGGCGTCCTGGTCGTCCAGGGCGGCCCCGGCACCGGCAAGACCGCCGTGGCCCTGCACCGGGCCGCGTACCTGCTCTACACCTACCGCCGCCAGCTCGAGAAGCGCGGCGTGCTCGTGGTCGGCCCCAACGCCACCTTCCTGCGCTACATCGGCCAGGTCCTGCCGTCCCTGGGCGAGACCAGCGTGCTGCTGTCCACCGTCGGCGACCTGTTCCCCGGCGTCAGCGCCGGCCGGCACCGAGCCGCCGCGGACCGCCGCGATCAAGGGCCAGCTCGGCATGGCCAAGGTGGTGGCCGCCGCCGTGCGCGACCGCCAGCTGGTGCCCCGCGAGCCCGTGGAGATCATCGCCGATCACGAGAAGCTCACGCTGGCCCGCACGGGGCCATCAGCCGGGCCCGCGAGCGCGCCCGGCGGTCCCGGCGACCGCACAACCTGGCCCGGGCCGTGTTCGCCCGCGAGATCATCACCGCGCTGACCTCGCAGGCCGCCGCCCGGCTCGGCCGCAACGTGCTCGGCGGCCCCAACCTGCTCGGCGCCGACGAGATCGATGACCTGCGCGGTGAGCTGCGGGCCGATCCCGAGGTTCAGGCGGCCATCGAGCGGCTGTGGCCCGTGCTCACGCCGCAGCAGCTGCTCTCCGACCTGTTCGCCTCGAAGCGGCGGCTGGCCACCGCCGCGCCCGGCCTGAGCCAGGCCGAGCGCGACGCCCTGCTGCGCGACCCGGCCGCCGACCAGAACACCCAGTGGACCCCGGCCGACGTCCCTCTGCTGGACGAGGCCGCCGAGCTGCTCGGCCAGGACGACCGCGCCATCGCGGGCCGAGAAGGAGCGCCGCCGCCGGCTGCGCGAGGCCTACGCCCAGGGCGTGCTGGACATCATCGGCCGCGATGACGACGACGACCCCGAGGTGCTGATGGGCGCCGACGTCATCGACGCCGAGGCCCTGGCCGCCCGGTACGAGGACGAGGAGAACCTCACCCCGGCCGAGCGGGCCGCCGCCGACCGGACCTGGGCCTTCGGCCACGTGATCGTGGATGAGGCCCAGGAGCTGTCCCAGATGGCCTGGCGGATGGTCATGCGCCGCATCCCGGTCAAGTCCATGACCATCGTCGGGGACGTGGCCCAGACCGGCGACCTGGCCGGCCTGCCGTCCTGGGGGCACGCCCTCGGCGCCTACGTGGGGGACCGGTGGCGGCTGGCCGGGCTGACCATCAACTACCGCACGCCCGCCGAGGTCATGGAGGTCGCCGCCGACGTGCTGGCCGGCCATCGACCCGGCCCTGGACGTGCCCCGCTCCGTGCGCGAGGCCGGGGTGGTCCCGTGGCGGCAGCAGACCAGCGAGGCCGACCTGGCCGAGGCCGTGGCCAAGGCCGCCGTGACGCTGTCCGGGCAGACCGGCGACGGCAAGCTGGCCGTGATCGTGCCGCCCGCCCGGCTCGACCAGCTCGCCCGGGCCGTGACCACCGTGCTGCCCGAGGCCGCCGTCGGCGCCGATCCCGACCTGACCAGCCCCGTCGTCGTGCTGACCGTCCGGCAGGCCAAGGGCCTGGAGTTCGACTCCGTGCTCATCGCCGAGCCCGGCCGAGATGCTCGACGCCTCGCCCCGCGGCCTCAACGACCTGTACGTCGCGCTGACCAGGGCCACCCAGCGGGTCGGCGTCGTGCACACCGGCCCCATCCCGGACGTCCTGAACCGCCTGACGCCGGCGTAGCGCGCCCCGGTTCGGGCCCGCTACGCCGGCGTCAGCCAGCCGCTTCCGCCGGTCAGAAGCTGCTCAGTCGTCCTCGCTGCGGCCCGAGCTACCGCCGCTCCCACCGCTCCCGCTGCCGCCGCTCCCGCCGCTCCCGCCGCTCCCGCCGCCACCGAACCGGCTGAACAGCCGGTCGGCCGCGCCCACGGCCGTCCCGGCCACGCCGCGGGCCACGCCGACCAGCGGGTCCGCGCTGCGGCTCCAGGAGTCCTGGTACGACTTGGTCGCCGAGCGGAACTCGTCGCCCACCGATGTGCTCGAGTCGTCCTCGCGGCGCGGGTAGTTGCCCGCCAGGATGTCGCGCGTACTCGCCCTCGTCCGCCCACCGGTCCAGCTCCGCGAAGCGCACCACCGCGAACGGGTGCGTCGTGCCCTGCAGCTGGAGCAGCTTGAGCAGGCTCTCCCGGATGTCCGGCACCGCGTCGTACTCCTTGGCCTGCTGGTGGAACGCGTCGCTGCTCAGCTCGGACAGGCGCGAGCCGCCCGCCAGTCTTCATCAGCGCCCGCCGGGCCGCCTCGGCGTCCTGGGTGGCCAGCAGCCCGGCCCGGTCGCAGGACAGCTCCGACTTGCGGAACCACTCCTCCAGGCCCCAGATCACCGCCTTGAAGCCGACCCAGGCGAACGGGATGAACGACAGCCGGGTGGCCAGGGCGATCATCGCGTACAGCATCGTCCGGTAGACCGAGTGGCCCGACAGCACGTGCCCCAGCTCGTGGCCGATGACGAACCGGATCTCGTCCTCGTCCATCAGGTCCACCATGCCGCTGGTGATCACGATGAACGGCTTGTCCATCCCGACCGCCATCGCCTGCACCATCGGGTCCTGGCTGACGAACAGCTCCGGGACCTTCGGCAGGTCCAGGATGTAACATCCGTCCAGCAAGTCGTGGTACAGGCTGGGGAACTGCTCCTCCGACACCCGCACCGCGCTGGCCAGGAACATCAGCCGGAAGGCCCGGTCGTTGAACAGCCCCGCGAGGTTGCTTGAGGATGACATCGAAGCCGGTCAGCTTGCGCAGCGCTACGAGCGCAGAGCGATCGGCAGGGTGCTCGTAAGCACGTGAGCTGATACCGGGCAGGCGCACCCGGGAACGATCCGGCGTGGAGGTCATGAGTTACACCTTAATCGAGATACATCTTGAATGCCAAGCGAAAGGCAGGAGCCGTGTCCGCCCAGCAAGTTCCGGTTGTGCACACAGCTAGTTTCGTTCATGTTTGAGCCCGATGCCGAGGCTATGCCGGCGGAAACCCTGGCCGCCGTCCAGCAGGACCGCCTGCGCGGCCTGGTCGACCTGCTGCTGTCGGTCCCCGGCGGCCTCCAGGGCGCCCGGCTCCGCGAGGCCGGCGTCACCAGCGGTGCCGGCCTGACCCTGGCCGACCTGACCTGGCTGCCGTTCACCACCAAGAGCGACCTGTGGGAGGCCTATCCCTTCGGCCTGCTCGCCGTGCCCCGCGAGGACGTCGTCGCCGTGCACGGCTCCAGCGGCACCGGCGGCCGCCCCACCCTCGTCGCCTACACCCGCGACGACCTGCGGCTGTGGGCCCGGATGTGCGCCCGCGCCCTGGCCGCGGCCGGCGCCACCCCGGCCAGCATCGTGCACAACGCCTACGGCTACGGCCTGTTCACCGGCGGCCTCGGCATCCACCAGGGCGCCATCGAGCTCGGCGCCACCGTCGTCCCCGTCTCCGGCGGCATGACCGCCCGCCAGGTCACCCTGATCGGCGACCTTCAGCCCGACATCCTGACCTGCACTCCGTCCTACGCCCTGCGCCTCGGCGAGGCCCTGGCCGAGGCCGGGCACGCCCGCACGTCCCTGCGGGCCGGCATCTTCGGCGCCGAGCCCTGGACCGACGCCCTCCGGGCCCGGATCCAGGACCTGCTCGGCCTGCGCGCCCTGGACATCTACGGGCTGTCCGAGATCATCGGCCCCGGCGTCGCCGCCGAGTGCGTCGAGGCCGCCGACGGCCTGCACGTCAACGAGGATCACTTCCTGGTCGAGGCCGTCGACCCGCTGACCGGCGCTCCCGTCCCCGACGGCACCCCCGGCGAGCTCGTGTTCACCACCCTGACCAAGCAGGCCCTGCCCCTGCTGCGCTACCGCACCGGCGACATCGCCGCCCTGCGCCGCGCCCCGTGCCCATGCGGCCGCACCCTGGTCAAGATGAGCAAGATCACCGGGCGCAAGGACGACATGCTGGTCGTCCGCGGCGTGAACGTCTATCCCAGCGAGGTCGAGCGCGTCCTGCTGGCCGAGCCCGCCCTGGCCCCCGATTACCTCCTCGTGCTCGACGAACGCGAGCCAGCGCAGCTTCGCCTGGTGGCATGTGTTGAGCCGGTAACAAATGGCGCCCCCGGACTCCCGTCTGCCACTGACATCGAGTCCAGCCTCCAGTCGCGGCTGCGGGAGACGCTCGGCCTGTCCGTCGCCGTGGCCCTGCTGCCCCCCGGCTCCGTCCCGCGCACCGAGGTCGGCAAGGCCGTGCGTGTCCGCCGCTGGCCGGGCGGCGAGCCCCCGCTGCCCGGCCTGGCCTAGATTTATCCCTGTCTGGGTAGGTCCCCGAGGAGCGCAGATGAGCCAGCAGCACGCATCCCAGTCGCCCGGCCGGGCCCGCGGATGGGGCATTGACGACATCCCCGACCAGACCGGCCGCATCGCCGTCATCACCGGCGCCAACTCCGGCATCGGCTACCAGGCCGCCTGGTACCTGGCCCGCCGCGGCGCCGCCGTCGTGCTCGCCGGGCGCGACCCCGGCAAGACCTCCGATGCCCGCGACCGCCTCCTCGGCCAGGTCCCCGAGGCCAGCCTCGACACCGTCGTGCTCGACCTGGCCTCGCTCGAGTCCGTGCGGCACGCCGCCATCGAGATCCGGGCCCGCTACCCCCGCCTGGACCTGCTCATCAACAACGCCGGCGTCATGATGCCGCCCTACGGCCAGACCGCCGACGGATTTGAGCTCCAGTTCGGCACCAACCACCTCGGCCATTTCGCGCTGACCGGGCTCGTGCTGCCCAGCCTGCTCGACGTCGACGGCTCCCGCGTCGTCACCGTCAGCAGCAACGGCCACAAGATCGGCCGGATCCACTTCACCGACCTCCAGTCCGAGCGCCGGTACGGCCGGATGTCCGCCTACAGCCAGTCCAAGCTGGCCAACCTCATGTTCACCTACGAGCTGCAGCGCCGCCTCGCCCAGGCCCACGCCCCCACCATCGCCGTCGCCGCCCACCCCGGCACCTCCGACACCGCCCTCGTCCGCCACCTGCCCGTCTGGATGCAGGTCGGCTCCCGGCTCGTGCCCAACCAGGACGCCGGCAGCGGCGCCCTGCCCACCGTGCGCGCCGCCACCGACCCCGCGGCCAGCGGCGGCGACTACTACGGCCCGTCCGGGTTCGGCGAGTTCAGCGGCCCGCCGGTCCGCGTCCGGTCCAGCGGCCGGTCCCACGACGCCGCCGCCCAGAAGCAGCTCTGGGCCATCTCCGAGCAGCTCACCGGGGTCACGTTTCCGGTCTGACTCCCGGGCCGATTTCCGTCTGAGGCGCCGGCCGGCCCCGAAACCGGGTCCCGGCCGCCACCGCCGGGCCCGCGGCCCTTTAAAGTCACTTCATGTACGGCGGCGATTCACCTCCCCGGCTCGGGGTCATGGGCGGCACCTTCGACCCCATCCACCACGGCCACCTCGTCGCGGCCAGCGAGGTCGCGCACTTCTTCTCGCTGGACGAGGTCATCTTCGTGCCCACCGGCCAGCCGTGGCAGAAGGACGGCCGCGAGGTATCCGCCGCCGAGGACCGTTACCTGATGACCGTCATCGCCACCGCGTCCAACCCCCGGTTCTCCGTCAGCCGCGTCGACATCGACCGCCCCGGCGAGACCTACACCGTCGACACCCTGCGCGACCTGCGCGCCGAGCGCGGGCCCGACGCCGAGTTCTTCTTCATCACCGGCGCCGACGCCCTGGCCCTCATGATCTCCTGGCACGACGCCGACGAGCTGTTCAAGCTCGCGCACTTCGTCGGCTGCACCCGGCCCGGCCACCGGCTGTCCCTGACCGGCCTGCCCGACGAGCGGATCAGCCTCATCGAGGTCCCCGCGCTGGCCATCTCGTCCACCGAGTGCCGCGACCGCGTCCGGGCCGGCGATCCCATCTGGTACCTCGTCCCCGACGGCATCGTGCAGTACATCAGCAAGCGCCGGCTCTACCAGGCCTGACTGCCCCCCGGCGCCCGCCAAATCACCAGATCAGCATGTTTGCGACACTCGCCCCGGCGCAGCCTGCGCTGGCGGCGGGACCAGGACGCTGGGGATAGCCTGAGTAGGACAACCGATGCTTGTTATTGACCAATCATGAGATCGTAGAAGCCTGGGCACTTCCAAGGAGGACCGCCAGCACCCGTGACAGCCACCGACAGGGCCGTCGAGCTCGTTGAGATCGCCGCCGCAGCCGCCTCTGACAAGCTCGCCTCCGACATCATTGCCTACGACGTCAGCGACCAACTCGTCATCACCGACGCGTTCCTGCTCTGCTCGGCCTCCAATGACCGCCAGGTGCACTCGGTCGTCGACGAGATCGAGGACCGGCTGCGCAAGGCCGGGGCCAAGCCCGTCCGCCGGGAAGGGGAGCGCGAGGGCCGCTGGGTGCTGCTGGACTACGTCGACATCGTTGTCCACGTGCAGCACGCCGAGGAGCGCGTCTACTACTCCCTGGAGCGGCTCTGGAAGGACTGCCCCGTGATCCCCATGCCCGAGCCGGTCGGCGCGGTCGGCGCCGGGGGATCGGCGCTGAGCGCCCGCAGTCCGGCCCAGGCGATCGGGGACAGCGCTGAGCACTCCCGCGCGCTCCGCTGACCACCCCTCGAACCGCCGCAACCCCGAGCTCGTCACGCTCGTGCTGTGGCGGCATGGCCAGACCGTGTACAACGCGCAGAACAGGTTCCAGGGCCTGACCGACATCCCGCTCAACGAGACCGGGCGCGAGCAGGCCGCCGTGGCCGCGCGTTACCTGGCCGCGCTGGAGCCCGACGCCATCTTCTCCTCCGACCTCAGCCGCGCCGTCGAGACCGCCGGAGCGCTGGCCCGCCTCACCGGCCTGAGCGTCAAGCTCGACGCCGACCTGCGCGAGCGGGGCGGCGGCGCGTGGGAGGGCCTGACCAACGCCGAGATCCGGGAGCGGTACCCCGACGCCTACGCCTCCTGGATCCCGCCCGACGGCGAGCCGGTGACCGAGGTCATCGAGCGGGCCTCGGGCGCCCTGCTGCGCATCGCCGACGCCATGCCGGGCGGGTCGCTGGCGGTGGTGACGGGGCACGGAGCCAACCTCGGGCTCGGGCTGGCCCGGGTGCTGGGCATCCCGGACGGGGCGCGCATCCTCGGCCCGTTCGGGAACTGCCGGTGGTCGGTGGCGAGCCGGGGGCGGGCTCGGTGGCGGTTGCTGGAGCACAACGTGGGCGGCCTGCCGGAGCCGGTGGCTGACCCGGAGGGTGATCCGGGAGCGGAGGAAGCCGGGCTCTGATGCGGCCGGGCTCGGCCGTTGCGCGAAGTGTGTTGGGTTTCTTGTACACTGGCGTGGCGCTGCTGCGGGACGGCGGCAGACGCTCGCGGGGCTATAGCTCAGTTGGTAGAGCGCTTGCATGGCATGCAAGAGGTCTGGGGTTCGAATCCCCATAGCTCCACCTAAGGTCAGATGCGTAACCTCAAACACCGAACCGGCGAGTAACCGCCTAGTCAGAGGCAATCCGCAGCGTCGCAGCGGCGGGCCTCGGAGGCCATCATCGACACCGTCTGGACGGCTGGTCAGCTTGTTTTCCAGGAGGTGCCGTTCCATCGCTCGATGAGGGTGTTGTTCCCGGCATAGCCGACGGCCCAGGCGCTGCTGGCGGACACTGCTGCTACGCCGTCGAGGTAGCTGCCGCTGACGGGGCTCGGGCTCGGAACCCGCTTCCAGGACGTGCCGTTCCAGCGCAGGATCAGGGTCTTGTCGCGGCCGGTGCTGGTGTCCGCGTAGCCGACTGCCCAGGCGGCGCGAGCGGAGGTAGCGGCAACGCCGAGCAGGCCGCCGCCTGCGGCAGGGGTCGGGCTAGGCACCTTCTTCCAGGACCTGCCGTTCCAGCGCAAGACCGCCGTCCGCAGGCCTCCGACAGAGCCGACCGCCCAGGCGTTGCGGCCGGACAAGGCAGCCGCGCCATCCAGCGCGCCGCCTCTGAGGGAGATGCTGGGCATCCGCTTCCACGACTTGCCATTCCAGTGCAGGACGCCGTTGCTGCCGACTGCCCAGGCGTTACGAGCGGAGAGGGCCGCGACGCTGTAGATCACTGCTCCGCCCGCCGGGCTGGGGCTGGATACCCGCTTCCACGACTTGCCGTTCCAGTGCAGGATCAGGGTATTGGTGAAGCTGCCGCTGGTGGCGTAGCCGACCGCCCAGGCGCCGCCGGAGGAGGTGGCGGCTACCCCCAGCAGGCCGCCGCCGCCCGACGGGGTGGGGCTAGGCACCCGCCTCCAGGACCTGCCGTTCCACCGCAGGATCACGGTGCTAGTGATCGCCGTGCCGGTCTGGCCGACGGCCCAGGCGCTGCGTCCGGAGGTGGCGGCTACCCCCGCCAGGCCAGCGCTGCCCGACGGGGTGGGGCTGGGCACCCGCTTCCAGGACCTGCCGTTCCAGCGCACGATCAAGGTCTTGCCGCTGCCGGTCTGGCCAACGGCCCACGCGTCGCTCGCGGAGATCGCAGTGACGCTGCTGAGATGGCCGCTGATCCTCGAAGACGCCGCTGCCTCGCCGAGTTCGGCCCTGGCCGCGGCCGCTGGCAGGATCTGGGCCAGTGCCTCGTGGGCCGACGCGGTGCCGCCCGCGAGCACGGCCGCGCATGTCGCCGCTGCCGTTAGGACGGCGATCCTGGCCGAAGCGCGCCGTATCGATCTCATGCCCATGCCTCCCCAGTGCCCGGCCAGGCAGGCCCTTTCCGAGTACATTCCCGATCCTCGCACTATCAGTGAGTTCCAGCCACGGCGCCCGCAGCCGCACAACGGCCACCAATAAGCACGCTGACCAGCGCAAATATAAGCGCTGGCGTCAATCGCTGGACGGTGTCTCCTACGGCCGGGCCTGCCATTAATCGGCATCCGATCACGGTGGGCTAGCGGCGTTCGTGGAGTGTGTGATACCGATTTGTTATCCGTCGATTGACTGGCACGCCGGTGCCGGGCGTACGCGTGCCATTGGCATTCGCAGAGAGAGTGGGGGGAATGCGCGTGGGGAAACGTGCTGAGCGAGGTGCCTGGATCGTCGTCTTGGCGGCATTGTCCGCAGCTACTGCCGGGTTGCCTGCGCTGCCAGGCTGCCGCGGGGACGACCCGGCCGGAGGGGCTGACCGCGCTCTCCGGCAGCCTGTCCGGCGTGGCTGCCGTATCGGCCCGCAGCGCGTGGGCGGTCGGTGCCAGTGGTCGCGTCGGCAGTGGCAGCAGCAAAGGGCTGGTGTTGCACTGGAACGGCACGGCCTGGAAGCAAGAGCCCAGCCCGAGCCCCAGGGATAGCGAGCTCAGCGCTGTGGGCATCGTCTCCGCCAGCGATGCCTGGGCGGTGGGCAACGACTTCGGCAGCGGCCAGCCCCTGGCGCTGCGGTGGAACGGCACGGCGTGGAAGCGGGTATCCAGCCGGGCGCCCAGGGGCAGCATGCTGTCGGGCGTGGCCGCCGCCTCGGCCAGCGATGCCTGGGCCGTCGGGACCACCTACAACAGTGGCCATACCCGTAGTAAGACGCTGATCTTGCGCTGGAACGGTTCGGCGTGGAAGCAGGTGCCCAGCCCCAGCCCGGAAACCATCAGCGGGCTTTCTGGCGTCGTCATCGTATCGGCCCGCAGCGCGTGGGCCGTCGGTTCCATGACCCCGAGCCCAGTTGGCGGTCCCGGCGACCGGCGTATCCTCGGCGGGACGCTGGTCCTGCACTGGAACGGCTCGGCGTGGAAGCAGGTACGGAGCCTGCGCGGGCTCAGCAGCCTGACCGGCGTCGCCCTGGTGTCGGCTCGCAGTGCGTGGGCGGTCGGCAGCAGCAGCGGCAAGTCACTGGTGCTGCACTGGAACGGCGCAGCATGGCAGCGGGTACACAGCCCCGGTCCCGGCGGCCCCTACACGCCGGGCGTCGACGGGCCCTACGGCGTGGCTGCCGCTTCCGCCCGCAGTGCGTGGGCGGTCGGCGACAGCTACAAGTTCCCCGCCACCTTCAAGACGCTGGTATGGCACTGGAACGGCGCCGCGTGGAAGGAGGTCCGCAGCCCCAGCCCGGCCGCTAGCGTCCTCTCCGGTGTGGCCGCGGTATCAGCCACTGATGCCTGGGCCGTCGGTGAGAGCAACGTCACCGGCCACCAGAAGACGCTGATTCTGCACTGGAACGGCAAAGCCTGGTCCAGGCATTGACGCCCGCTGCTCACTTGAGCGAATAGCCCGGCGGCAAGTTGCTGCCGGCGGGTGCCGTGGAAGAGCCGCCCCAACGACAGGCGGAAGCGAGGGGCAGAGTGAGGAGCCGAGCGCCGCTAGGGAGAGCTGACCTGAGCTCGCCGCAGCTTGCGTGAGCTAGCGTCTGGCCTGGTCATGGACCTGGCGCTGGCCCAGCTGCCCGCGCCGCTATTATGATACGCGCATGTATAGACACCATATATTACAACTAGGTGCATGGCTGCCAATCATCATTGTAATTGCCCTATTGATTTTCGCTTTTGAAATATGGATGATTATTGGCGCGGCCATTAACAAAGGGATTACCGATAAGGCAAGAGCTTGGTGGATAATCGGCATGCTTATCATTCATCCATTTGTAGCAATTGTTTACTTTTTTACTGACCATCGTAAACGTAAGCTCTGAGCTGCTGGGTCGGGCGCAGCGCCAGGTGGTCGACTGTCTCCGACAGTCTGGCGTAGCTGGCAAGCGGGAGGTCTGGGGTTCGAATCCCCATAGCTCCACTTCGAGTGCTGCCTCACAGTCAGGGCTGGTCGCCCACGAGAGAGATTGCGCGCGTCTCGGGAACTCCCAGCATCAGCAGGCTCGTGATCGTCGCTGCTCGGGCGCCGAGGGTCCCGTTCGACAGGTCGCTGTCCGCGATGGCGAACACGACGCCGTAGGCAACCTGGCTCAGAATGCCCGCCGGCAGGTGCTGTGCGAACACGTCGCTGTCCTGGCCCCGTTTCACGAGGTCGGCGAGGAGCTCATCGACTGGCCCGAGCAGGCCGTGGATCGCCTCGCCGTACTCGCCGCGGCGCAGCGCCAACAGCACTCGGTACCGGTGCGCCACCGGCCAGACGCGGGCGATGAATTCGACCCACGTCGCGTCCGCTTCTGCGTCGGAGGCGTTGACTTCGGTGAGCACGGCTGTCATCTCGGTGACGGCCCGTTCCGTGAGTGTCCGAACCAGGTCGAGGCGCGAGGGGAAATGGCCATAGACCGTGCGACGGACGACGCCGGCAGCGGAGGCGATGTCGCCCATTCCGGCGTCGGGGTTCTCTCCCAGCACATCGAGGGCGACGTCGAGGATGCGATCGCGTGTCTCGTTCATCGAGCGCACACGGGAGGACTCGGTGGGCACGACCCCATTGTTGCACACCAGTGTGCAATGAAATAGACTGCACACCAGTGTGCAGCGGAGAGTTGCGCTGTGCTTCGAAGCTCAGGAGAAGAGAAGAAGGCAATGACCGCACCGACGCCGCCGACCTCGGCCCTCGTCCGCCCGTTCACCGTCTCGATCTCGGATTCGGAGATCGACGACGTGAAGCAGCGACTGGCCAGAACTCGATGGCCGGATCCGGAAACGGTGGGCGACTGGTCGCAAGGGGTTCGCGTAGAGAACGCCAGATCTCTGGTCGGCTACTGGGAGCGCGGCTACGACTGGCGGCGCTTCGAGTCCGAGCTCAATCGCTTCCCCCAATTCCTGACCGAGGTTGATGGGCTGGACATCCACTTCATCCACGTCAGGTCCAAGAATCCCAACGCGATGCCGCTGATACTCACGCACGGATGGCCGGGCTCGATCGTCGAGTTCCTGAAGCTGATCGGCCCGCTGACCGATCCAGTTTCGTTCGGAGGAGACGCCGCCGATTCATTCGACGTCGTCGTCCCGTCGCTCCCCGGGTTCGGGTTCTCCCAGAAGCCCACGGAGACCGGGTGGACTGTATCGCGCATCGCAAGCGCGTGGGTGGAGCTGATGAAGCGTCTCGGCTACACGAGATGGGCCGCGCAGGGCGGCGATTGGGGTGCCGTCGTCACCACCGCCCTCGGGGCCATGCAACCTGAGGGGCTTCTCGGAATTCATCTGAACACCCAGTACGCCTTTCCCGCACAGATACCCGACACCTTGTCGCCCGAACAGCGCTACGCCGTGGAGACCCTCGCCCTCTACACCGGCGATCTCGGTGGGGCGAACCACCTTCAGGGCACGAAGCCGGAGACTGTCGGATTCGCCCTGGCGGACTCTCCCGCTGGTCAGGCAGCCTGGATCTACGACAAGTTCCAGTCCAAGACCGACAACCACGGGCTCGCCGAGGACGCCCTCAGCAGGGACGACATGCTCGACGCGATATCCCTCTACTGGTTCACCAACAGCGCAGCGTCGTCCGGCCGCATCTACTGGGAGAACAAATCGGGCACTTTCGCCGGCCCGAAGCTGACGCTTCCGGTCGCGGTGACCGTCTTCCCGAAGGACATCCCACGCCTGCCACGAAGCTGGATCGAAGACACCTACAGCAATCTGATCCACTACGGCGAGGCCGACAAGGGCGGGCACTTCGCGGCCTTGGAACAGCCCGAGATCCTGGTCAGCGAAATCCGCACCGGCCTGCGCACCCTTCGTTCCTGACGCCAGCGCGCGAGCTCAGGAGCGCACGCGTATCACTCGGGCTCCACTGAGGTGATCTCAGTGAATAGGGTTGCGACAGCCGAACACGATTGAATAGATCTGCTCCGGATTACACGTCAGCCCGGTGCGATGCTGGCGACCGCAAGAGCCGTCGTTGGCGATGTTCTGCTCGCTCGTTCGGGGCGACCCAGATCGCCAGGTGGTGGCTGAGGGCGGGCCTATCGCTGAGGCACCGGCCCGGTGCCCGGCGAAGCGATCTGGCTTGCCCGTCGACGGCGGCAGGGGTAATCGGGGTGGCTCCGGGTTGAAGATGTGAGACTGAGGCAATGATCGACGTGCCGGCGGTTGTGCGAAACAAAGCCCGCGCCGTCGGCGCCAAGGACTGGCTCGAGCGATTGCCGGCGCTTGTCTCGAGCCTGGAGGCCGACTGGTCGATCACAGTCGGGCACCCCTACGAGCGCGGCAGCGAGGCTCTCGTGGCGGACGCGACCCGGGCGGATGGTACCCCTGCCGTCCTGAAGGTGCTCGTCCCAGGGACCGGGAACAACGACGCCTCCAACGAGGCGACCGTCCTCCGCCTCGTCGGCGGAGACGGATGCCCGGTGCTCTACCGGCACGACCCCGACCAGGGCGCCTTGCTCATCGAGCGGCTGGGCAGGCCCATGTACGAGCTTGGACTGCCGCTCGCCCGTCGCCTGGAAATTCTCTGCGCCACCGCTGAGCGCATATGGCGCCAGACTGCGGACTGCCCACGGGTGCGGACAAGGCCCGATGGCTCGCCGACTTCATCGTGACGTCGTGGGAGGAGCTCGACCGTCCGTGCTCCGAGAAGACCGTCGACCATGCCCTGGCCTGCGCTCGCCGGCGGGGGCAGGCGCACCGCGACGAGAGGTCCGTGCTGGTCCACGGCGACGTGCACCAACTGAACGCTCTCCAGCGCGACGGCGGCTTCAAGCTGATCGATCCTGACGGCCTCCTGGCCGAAGCCGAGTACGACCTGGGAGTCCTCATGCGGGGTGATCCCGTCGAGCTGGTTGGCGGCGACCCCGTCGACCGGGCCCGCTGGCTGGCCGCCCGCACGGGGCTCGATCTCGTCGCCATTTGGGAGTGGGGCGTTGTCGAGCGGCTGTCGACCGGACTGCTCTGCACCCGCATCCACCTACAGCCCCTCGGCCGCGACACGCTGGCGGCGGCCGAGGCCGTCACCGGCCTGATGATCGGCTAAAGCAACGACAGTTCGACGCTAGGACCTGCTGGCGGCCGCAAGCCTGGCGGCCTCTTCGCAGTTGCGCATCAACTGCACGGCTGCGCTGCTCTCGTCAGCGTGCTGCGCGGGCCGGCGCCGGTGGTAGCGCGCGGCCCGGCCCTAGGCTGGTTCTGGGAAAGCGAGTCGCGAGAGGAGACCCGGGTGCCCTACGTCGATAGTGGCGAGGCGAGGATCTGGTACACCGAGCAGGGGACGGGGTTTCCGATGCTGACGCTGGCGCCAGGCGGGATGCGCTCGAGTGTCTCGCTGTGGGAGGCGGCGGCGATCGACCCGCTGACCGCGTTCGCCGGGCAGTTCCAGATGATCGCCATGGACCAGCGCAACGCCGGCCGGTCCGCCGGCCCGCTGGAGACCGGCGACCCGTGGGGCGCTTATGCGGCCGACCAGCTGGCGGTCATGGATCACCTGGGTATCGAGGAGTTCCTGGTGTTCGGCTGCTGCATCGGCGGCCCGTTCATCCTGAAGCTGTGCGAGCTCGCGCCGGAACGAGTCGTAGCGGCCGTCCTCGAGCAGCCGGTCGGGATCACCGGCAGCAACCGGGCGCTGTTTGACAGCATCTGGGTGCAGTGGGGTGAGCGGCTCATGGGCGAGCGCGGCGATCTCGGCGCCGGTGAGATCCAGGCGTTCGCCACGGCGATGTGGGCGCCCGGCTTCGCCGTCAGCGTGACCCGGGACCAGGTGCGGTCCTTCCGCACGCCGATGCTCGTCCTGCCCGGAGTCGATGAGTACCACCCGGCCGAGACCGGCCGCGAGATCGCCGCGCTCGCGCCGGCTGGCGAGCTGCTCGAGCCCTGGAAGGACCCCGACCATCTTCCCGCCGCCACCGAAGCAGTCGGCCGGTTCCTCCGAGAACACACCCCGCGGTAGATCACCAGCGAATTGCCCCCGGCCAGCACGCGGCGTACTCCGGGCCACCATGCTGGGACGGCGGGTGCACCGGGGGCATGCCCCGTAACTCCGCGAAGGCGGTATCACAGGAAGTGACTGTCGGCGGTCGGCCTAGCTGACGGATCGGTGCCGAACGCCGATACGAGCTCGGCCTCTGCTTTCTCGGTAATACTCACGCCCGCTGGTCGTAACTCACAATGGCGTGGTGGGCGCTGGTGGCCGTCTGACGGGCTGGATCTCGCTGGAGGTGCTGGCCTCCTCGGTGGCATCGGCGAGCCGGCATTCGAGACCAGTCTTGCCCACACCGGATTCGCCGACCAGCACGATCTTCGCCGAGGTGTAGGTGACGCTCGGCGGCCGCGCCTAGCCAAGGATGCGATCGGAGTCAAGGTGCCAAAGGTGGACGACAGTGTCATCGTCCATCCCTTTTGTCAGACCCGGCCGTCGCCGGCAGGGGCCGCCCGCTTCCGCCGCCTGGGTCGGTGCACGCACCTGACCTGATCACGACCATCCGCTCTTCGCCGGCCAGGCCGGGAGGTCGCCAAGGCCGTGGCGGCGAGGGAGCAGCGCAAGTAACCGCCGTTCTGCTCGGCTTGTTGCTGGTTGATGATCTGCGTTTGGCTGAGCTGACCTGGTCATTGTGGGCTGCGGCCTGTGCGCCTGGGCCCGCAGTCTGTGCCCCTGTATGCCCCGGTCTGGGTGGGTCGCTGAATTTCCGCCAGATCATGGGCTGACGGGCAGCGGCGCCGCGGAGCGCTGACTGTCAGCGGCCGGTAACAGCAGGGCTGCGACGGTCCGATGCAGCCCGATGCAGTCCAGATGACGGCGCCGGGCGTCTTAAGTAGGCGGGCCTGCGCTTTCGCTGGCACGTGCGGCTGCCGGACACGGGATGTCAGATGAGCCCTTTGATCTTGACGAACGTCATCCGGCCAGGTGGCGCTCTCATTGCCGCCGCCGCCGTTGTGGTCCCGTTCGTCGTCTTGGCCGCCAGCGGCTGTGCCGCCAGTGCGAGCAGCGGTGGCCTGGAGAGGAAGTCCTCAGGTGAGGTGCTGCAGGCCGCAGTAGCGGCGCTCAGAGCAGCCAGGAGCGTCTACATTACCGGCAGCGCGGGAAGCCCCCTGCTCGGAGCCGCCTTGCACCTTAGGGGCAGGTCGCTGTCTGTCAAGGGCGAGTCCGCTCGGATTAACGGTGGCTCCCAGACCGTCACCCTCACGCTGGTGGGCGGATCAGCCGAGATCACGAGAATCGGCGGCGACACTTTTCTCAAAGCCGATCAGGGCGGACTGAAAATTCTGGGCGCGCCCATGTCGGTGCAACGCCACCTGGCCGGCCAGTGGCTCGACGTCCCGCCGAGAGACTTCAGTTTTGGTCCGGGGCTCTTCACGACGGGCTTCACCGCGACGCAGCTGACCAGATATCCCAGCCCTCTGAAGCCGGCCGTCAGGCAAGCGACGCTCGATGGCAGCAAGGTCGTGGTGCTCACCTATCAGGACGGCTCGAAGCTGTATGTCGCAGCCAGTGGCCCCGCCTACCCGCTTCGCTGGGACTACAAGGTGCCGTACCCGGCGACAGCGAACTTCACCGATTACGGGGCCGACGTCCACATCGCCGAGCCATCTGGCGCTGTCGACGTCGACGGAGGCTAGCCAGAGCGAGATGCCGGCTTCTGCGAAGTCGACTGCGTATGGAAAGACCTCGACCAGGGTCTGCTGTGGGGACTCCGGCCCGGTTGACGATGCACCCCTCGCTAATCGAGCACGGCTGAGCATCGCGCCAGGTACGTGCCGGAAACCGGGGCAGCGGCCGGACGAGCCAGCCGAACACGCGCAGCACAGTCGGATAACCCGGCTCTGGAAGGTGTCGATCGGCGCCGTGCCCGTTCGTGATGTGGATGACGACACCGAAGCGAGCAGGAAGGCTCATGTCATGCACGCGAACTGCGGATACCAGCTGTACCAGGCCGAGCGGACCATGAGCCGCGCCGAGGTCCTGTCCACCGACGCCCAGCGCGGGCGCCGGGTGGCGGCGGTCACCCGCGGCGGCCGGGGGCTGGCCCGCGCGGCGCGCGCGTCAGCGGCTATAGCCGTGAATACCATCGTCGCTGTCGCGGCCAGGACCCCCGCCCGCGTCGGCTGACCCGGCTGGGCAGCCCGGTGACGTGGCTGAGGATCGTGCTGAGGGAGCACGTGCACGTCCTGGTGCCTGGCGCGCCCGCTGGCGGCGAGTGAGTCACTTGCGCAGTTGTCAGTCGTAATGTTTCATATGCGGCCACAGCGTCTTCCAGGACCCGGACGGGCCGGTGCAGACGCCGATCGCCAGGTCGTTCCAGTTGTTCTTCACCTGGTCGGGAGGGTTGTAGACGGCTAGCTGGCGGCAGCTCGCGAAGTACGGCTTCAGCTGCCCGGCCGCGTCGACGTACAGCACCGTGGTGTCGGATGCTTCGCCCGGTCCCCACAGCCAGAACGTGTTGTGACCCGAGATGACCAGCGGCAGGTGGTACGGCGCGCCGTAAACGTCAAGCGCGCCGGCCTCCGCGTAGGCACCGGTAAAGATGGACGTCGGCGGCTGGCCCGCCCGGGTGAGCGCCGCGTCTTGCGCCGCGACGTCGGCAGTCAGCTGCTGCCAGCCGATGCCGTCGGCGATGCTCGTTGCCCCGCTCACGTTATGCAGGCTCGCGATCGGCAGCAGGGGCAGCGTGCTCGGCAAGATGACGACAGTGCCGGCCACCGCGAGGACGCCGATGGCCACGCGCCGGGCGCGAGGCCGGCGCGCCTTCGCGATCCACCGCTCAGCCGATACGGACCCGGCGGCCAGTATCACGGGCAGTATCCCGTCGACGTAGTACACCTTCCCCGGTATCCATACCAGGACGTAGATCAAGATAAGCGTGGCTGTGACGCCGAGGAACCGTAGCCGCGCAGTGCGCCAGAGCGTGATGAACCCTGCGATGACCAGCGGAATCCCCAGCAGGCCGGCGTAGATGAGCTGTGCGGGCAGCCCGCCGGCGTAGTCGGCCGTGGAGGTGTTCTGCTGGTGCAGCGCGGACGCCATCGTGAGCTGGGGCCATCCGCTGGCGAACTGCCAGGTGAGGTTCGGCAGCCAGATCACGAGCGCGATGATGCCGCCAAGCCACGGCCACCGTGTTTTGATCACGGCCCGGTGCGCCGACGTGACAAGGATTCCGATGACCAGGGCGGCGAGCAGGATCAGGATCAGGTACTCGTCCTCGATGCCGACACCGGCCGCGACGCCAGCGCCGAGCCACCACCGCGGCCGGTCCCGCAGCAGCGCCGTGGCCGCGCATACCGTGACGACCGTCCAGGCGAGCAGGTCATACGGTGTGGTGTTCCCGACGTGCATGGCGGCCAGGAAAACCGGCGCGATAGCCACGGCGAGCGCCGCGATCACCCGCGCGGCGCGGCCTCCGTCGAAAAGCGCGGCGATCCGCGCGGCGAGGACGATGATCGCGCCGCCGGCCAGCGCCGGGAGGATCCTGATAGCGGCAGGGTTCACGCCGAGCAGGTCAGTGGTGCGGGCGAGCAGCACCGCGAGCGGCGGCTGGTCCACATACCCGAACGCCAGGTGGTGACTGGCCACGAGAAAGTACAGCTCGTCCTGCTGGAAGCCGTACCGGCCGCTGACCGCCAGCTCAAGAACGACATAGGCGGCGGCGATGATCCACGCGGCCAGCGGCACGCGGTCATCGTGAAGGTTCGCAGGAACCGGCCCGGACACGTCCGCCGCCGTTCTCCGCATGGATGACATGGCTCCACTCCTACCAGCCGGAGCGAATGAGCCGCCATCGGCCGATAGGAGGAAATCAACTATCAGCCGATAGGAGGACATCCCGCCGCATCGTCACGCGGAGCTAGCCTGCTGCGGCGGCCAGCCGATCATCTCCGACTCCGGGCGCAACCCCGGACCTGCGCCGCGAGCGTCCGCGTATTTCGCGGCGGCAGTCCAGCTCATGGCCGCTGAAAAATAAAGTTCCCCTCGGAAATAGCGGAGGGAACTATCTCCATCAAGTGCTAGTGAGGTTCTGGTCGGCGTCTTTCTTAAAAGTGCCGTCACATATACTGAGTGCAGGAACAAAGCATCCCGCGCCACTACAGGGAGCATCGCCATGAGCGCCGCCGCGACCCCGACCGCCCGCAAGATCACCGCGCCCGCCAAGCCCGCGATCGGCAGCCCGGTCGGCCGGACGACGACTGGCGACAACGGCGGGGGCCGCCAGTCGGCCGACGTGAAGGCCGCGCGCAAGGCGGCGGCCAGCAAGACCACCCCGCCCAAGACCGTGACGGCGACGGATATGGGACCGAGCGGGTACCGGGCAGAGTTCGGCATGCTGACCGACGAGCAGATCATCGACGCCGTCCGCGCCAGCTTCGAGCCCGGCGAGTTGACGCTGACCGACCAGCAGATTGTGAGCGCCATAGGCTGGACGCTCACCGTCAAGACGGCGGTCATGAAGGTGAAGGCGCTCTTGACGGCCTAGGTGGCCGCTTGGTCAGCCAGCTTGAGGTCGGTGGGCCGGGCATGGCGAAGGCAGCGCGCGGATGTAGGTGCGGCCGGGAAGCCGCTGGCGCAGATTCCGGGGTCTGCGCCTGAGCCTGGCTCAGCCCACCTGCGCGCCGGGCATGCCGGAGGTGGCCATCAGGCCCGGTATACGGTCATCGCCGCGGAAGGGGGTCATAGCGGGCGATTTCTCCCCGCCGGCTGTAGCGGATCCGGCCGATCTGGTGGTGCAGCAGTAGCGGCTCAGGCGGGGGCCGGTGCTTTCTCGGCGCTGTTGAGCGGTGCGGTCACGGGGATGCTGGATGACAGGATTGCGGGAACCGTTAGGACCGGGGCGGTCGCGGGCGGCGTGGCCTGCGTGGCCTGGGTCTCGGCGGCCGACGTGGCCCGGCCGGCAGCCGGGGCTGCGCGGTCGAAGAAGCGCAGTAGTTCTACCGGGACGGGCATGACCAGAGTGCTGTTCTTCTCGGCGGCGACCTCGACGACGGTCTGCAGCAGTCTTAGCTGCAGGGCGGCCGGGTCGGCAGCCATGACGGCGGCGGCCTGCGCGAGCTTCTTGGACGCCTGGTATTCGCCGTCGGCGGAGATGATCCGCGCTCGGCGCTCGCGCTCGGCTTCCGCCTGCCGGGACATCGAGCGTTTCATCGATTCGGGCAGGGAGACATCCTTGACCTCGACCCGTTCCACGCGGATGCCCCAGGGCTGCTCGGTGGGGGCGTCGATGACCTCTTTGAGGTGGGTGTTAATTTTGTCGCGTTCGGACAGGAGCTGGTCCATGTCGCTTTGGCCAATGACCGACCGCAGCGATGTCTGGGCGACCTGTGAGACGGCGTAGCCGTAGTTCTGCACGTTGATGATGGCCTTGAGGGCGTCCACGACCCGGTAGTAGACGACCGCGTCGACCCGCAGGGTGACGTTGTCGCGGGTGATGGCCTCCTGGCTGGGCACGGCTGCCGCGACGATCTGCATGTTGACTTTGCGGAGCCGGTCAGAAAAGGGATTGACCCAGGTCAGTCCTGGCTGGCGGAGTCCGGGCAGCGCCCGGCCGAAACGGAAGACGATGCCCTGCTCATACTGGTTGATGATCTTGAAGCCGAACATGTCGGCCGTCCCATCCCCGGCGGACGGTGCGCCGGGCTAACCGGGGCCGCGGACGGCGCAGGCGTGACTGCCGGCGTTTGAAATGCCCTCGGCTCATTCTTCATCTTACACCCGCGGGCCGACGGAAATGCAGGCCACCGCCGCCGGGAGAGATTGTCATGCAGCCTCTTCTGGGACTGTCGGCTTCGCAATAATCAGCCGGGATATTCCGGACAGAAACGCAGGACAATTCTTTCCGGAACATTAACGCGGCCTGGCCATTCGTGAGGTGAGCTCGACCAGTCTGGTGACCGTGGCCCAGTTGCGCGCGGTTCCGGCTACGGCGGCCGAGGTTGGTCCGCCCTTCCTGGCGAGCACGCGGCGCAGTTCGCTGTTCGGGTACCCGTCCGGCGTGTGCAGGTAGACCGTGCCGCCGAGCATCTGGACTTCGTCGCGGCTGCCGTTCGCCCGGACTTGCCGCTCCGCGTCGGCGACCCAGGCGGCCAGGCCGGGTCCGGGTATCCCGGGCAGGAACACCGCGTGCAGCAACTTCGGGTTCGTCTCACCCGGATACGGGTTGTCCCGGAAGCAGCGAGCAAGCTCCTCGCGGGAGAGCACCACGGCGCGGGCCCGCACGCCGATGCCGTCAGCGATGGCTCGCTCCAGTTCAGCGCCTAGCGCCGCGCTGTCCTGCAGGCCCGCCGTCCTGCTATCTGCCAGGCGCGGAGTGAACAGCACGTTCCCGCTCTGGATGTAGGTCATGACATCGGCATGGCCGAGCGAGGTCACAACCGCCCGCAGTTCCGCCATCGCGACCTGCTTGCCGCCCAGGTTGTTGACCCCGCGCAGCAACACAACGTGAGTCGGCATGCCTCCCATCATGTCAAGGCGTGAGACGCATCCAGCCAGAGAATTTGGCTTTCGTCACGGACTTCACAAGTCGCGGAGACGAGCGCGCCGGTTTCGTACGGCCCGATCGGCAAGCCGGTTGGCGCGCACAGCCCCCCAGCATCCCAGTAGCAGCACGGCGGAGCCGGATGCCAGAAGACTAACGAAGGTACTGGCGGGCATGTAATTACTCTGCTTGAACGGCTGCGCCGGATCGTTCTTGTCGTAACGGAGGTCGATTGTCCTGAATCGACCCGATCCGCTGAACTCAGACGGAAACGCATCCGTAACTGTCGTCGTGATAGTCCGGCCCCCGGCAGTGAACCGCACGGCTGCGTCGCAGCGGGTCTCGACGCTGCCAGGGAAAGCCAGATCGTCTCGGGAATGGCACCGCTCGGAAAGGACGTCGGCCACCACCCGGGCCTGCCTGCCCTGAGTCAGGAAGACAGCCAGCGCAATCCCCGCCAGCAGCAGGCCGCACAAGAACGCGACCAGCATCAGGCCTCGCACCACCCGCACCTGACCAGCTGACGCCGACCGATGACGGACCCGCGGCACCATGTCAGCTGGATACGGCAGCATGAATTGACGATAACTGCGCGCCGGGCCGGTCAACAGACGTCGAGTTGCAGCATCAGCCCGGATGAGGGTTCAGGCAGGCACGTGATCCGGCTCCTGGCTCTCAGGAGATCCCGTCACGTGCTGGCGGGATCGGGCAGGGTGGCGGGGGAGCGCGTCGGTCATGAGGACTCGCGGGAGCCTCGCCCTGCGCGGCGTGGTCGGCGGCTAGGCCGCAGCGGCCCAGGCCGGCCTGATGGGCAGAACCTGTGGACCTGGCCCATCATGGCGGCTGTCCTTAGCGTCTAGCGCTCCGATAGCCCGCTGAGCGCCGGTTCTGTTGCAGCCCGCACCTAACGGCTGTTAGCCGTTAACCGGGAGTAAACCTTCGGTTTGACTTCGCGGCCTTCCGGGCCGGAAGCATTGCTGTGTTTCGTCTGCGTGCCCCAGGAAGGACAGTAATGACGGAGAGCATGGAGCGCACCGGCCTCTCGCGCCGGTCGTTCATCGGCGGCATCGGCGTCACTGTCGGCGGTCTTGTAGTGGCCAGCAGCCCGGTCCTGTGGCAGCAGGCCGCCAAGGCGGCCACGGTCACCGCTGAGCAGGTTCACCTGACCTTCGGCCAGGACCCAGCCCGTGAGGTCGCGGTGTCCTGGGTGACTCCGACTTCGGTGTCCAACCCGACCGTTGTGATCGGCACCCCGGCCGGGGGCTTCGGCCACAGAATCGGGGCAGAAACCCGCACTTACGCTGACTCCAACAACGGCATCCAGACGATTGCCCAGCACGCCCGGATCGAGGGCCTGCGACCCGACACCGACTACGTGTACCGGATCGTCAGCGACGGCGAGACCCAGGTCTCCGGCGCGTTCCGCACCGCGCCCGAGGGCCGCGTGCCGTTCCGCTTCACCAGCGTCGGCGACATCGCCTGCGGCGACACCGCTTTCTCCAAGGCGTCGCTCAACGCCGTGGCGACCGCCGCGACGGTCGAGCTCTTCGACCCGGTCGTGCACCTGGTCAACGGCGACCTGTCCTACGCCAACTCCAATCAGCTGTCCCAGCCCCAGGTCTGGGAGGAGTACTTCGACAACACGCAGCTCTCCTCCGCGAACCGGCCGTGGATGCCGACCCTGGGCAACCACGAGAACGAGCCCGGCAACGGCCCGCAGGGCTACCTGTCCTACCAGACCCGGTTCGCACTGCCGAGGAACGGCTCCGCGGACTTCGAGGGGAACTGGTACAAGTTCCAGATCGGCTCGGTGCTGTTCGTCATGCTGGACAACAACGACGTCTGCTATCAGGTCGACACCGGCACCTACCTGAGCACTGGCGACAACCAGATCCTGACCGGCTACTCCGGCGGCGAGCAGCTGAGGTGGCTGGAGCACACGCTGAGCGAGGCGTCGTTCGACAGGTCGGTCGACTGGATCGTCGTGGTCATGCACCAGCCGGCCATGTCCACGTCCGACGCGGACGGCTCCGACCTGGGCATCCGCCAGAACTGGATGCCGCTGTTCTACAAGTACGGCGTCGACTTCGTGCTGGCTGGCCACGACCATGACTACGAGCGCAGCTACGTGGTGCACGGGCGTCGACTCCGGCACCGTCCTGCGGCCGCACGTCGTCAGCACCGAACGGAACTTCGTCGACTCCGACAAGGGCCTCGTTCACCTGGTGATCGGCACCGGCGGCACCAAGGGCCACGACGACGTGTACCAGGAAGGCGCCGCGGGCGAACCGACCGAGACCGTCAACGTCAGCGGCACCGCGACCGAGACCGAAGACGCGCCGTGGTCCGCGGTCACCGACCCCAACACCACCTACCCGTGGGGCCTCGGCGTGTTCGACGTGGACCCCGGTGGCTTCCCCGGCGACAAGACCACGATGACCTTCCGCTACTACCACACCTCGGCCTGGTCCGGCTCGGGCCCGTACCCGACGCCGCTCGAGTACGACACCTTCACCGCCACCCGGACCCGCTCGGACGGCTTCGGCTTCCGCCGCCGTCACCCCAAGTAGTCCCCGGTGTTGGCTGCTGAGCCGCCCGGCCAGGTCAGGCCGGGCGGCTCCCGGAAGCGGTCGCCTGGCCCGTCGGCTAGGCGCCTGCCGCGCGGGTGTAGGTCAGATGGACGACGCCGGTGCTGAAGGTGTCGCAGGACAGCAGCGTCAGCGGGACCCCGGCGCCGCCGGGGAACAGCTTCTGTCCATGGCCGACTACCAGCGGGTGGACCAGCAAGTGCAGCTCATCGAGGAGGCCCTGCTCCAGCAGCCAGCGCACGAGCGTGGCACTGCCGGTCATGCCCAGCTGGTGATCCTGCCTGAGCCGGGTGATCTCCGCTGCGACGTCACCGCTGACGACGCTGGAGTTCTCCCAGGCTGGATCGGTCAGTGTCGTCGAGACCACGTACTTGCGGGCCTTGTTCATCTGCGCGGTCGTCGGGTCGGCGGGATCGGCGCCCGGCCAGTAGCTGGCGAACTCGTCGTAGGTCTTCCGCCCGATCAGCAAGGCGTCGTTGCCGGCCATCAGCGCCCCGACGGCCGCGCCCATCTCGTCGTTGAAGTAGGGAAACTGCCACTGGTCGGGGGACTCGACGACGCCGTCGAGGGAGATGAACAGCCCGGACTTGATGATTCCCACGGTGTGCTCCTTCGGTGAGTCGCCGACGGCGGTCGCGTCGGCGGGCTGGGATCGGTGAGCGGATGCCATCGTCACGGGCGGGAAATCAGCTCGCGGGCCCACGCCGCGGCGGCCAGCAGGCCGGGATCGCCGCTGGCGTCGAAGGCGTCGATGGCGGTGTCGGTGAACTTAAGGACGTGCTCGTCGCCGTGCTCGGCGGCGCGGTGCAGCGCGTCGGCCGCGGCATCGCTCCCGCCTGGGGCGGGCGCGCGGTCAGCGGCGCCGACGACGGGCGCGTACATCGCCTGGATGGCGGCGGCGGCGGTCCACGCGTGCCGGAAGCTGTCGGCCCACAGGGACCTCGGCAGGCTGGGCAGCACGTGCCGTACTGCGTTCGGCG
The DNA here is from genome assembly GCA_963730265.1 of uncultured Actinomycetota bacterium. Taxonomy (GTDB): domain Bacteria; phylum Actinomycetota; class Actinomycetes; order Streptosporangiales; family Streptosporangiaceae; genus DASUBV01. The sequence continues at coordinate 229,677 of CAVSRG010000006.1, read as the reverse complement.
CAGTAGCCGTGTGCACGAGCAGCACCGGCGCGGCGGGCCCGTACTCGGGGTACTGACGCACTGCCGCGGTCACGAGCTCGGCCAGCGCCGCCGGCTCCTGTCCCGCTGTGACCGACCTGATGGCGGCGGTGCTCTCGGCCCAGCCGGCGGTCGCGGCCAGCCGCCCAGCCCGGTGCGCGATGAACCCGCTCTGGTCCGCCAGCCGGGTCACGCCGCGCAGCGCCGCGTCGGCGGCGAGCGGCCCGGCCGGGAGGGCGGCCGGCAGCGGCAGGTACCGCGCGGCCCAGAAGGCCAGGCCGTGCGCCAGTTCCTGGCGGGCCCGCCCAGCCCCCCGCGCAGGGCCCGGACGGCGTGGCCGACCCGGATGACGCCGTGCGTCGAGCCGGCCGCGATCCCCGGCAGCAGCCGCGGCCACCAGGTGCCGAGCACGTCGGTCCACGGCTGCCCGGCCAGCCGGGCGGCGAAGAACGCCTGCCATTCAGGCAGCCGGCGGTGGTCGCCCAGCGCCTGGGTCCAGTCCTCGATCGGCCGCGACGGCGTCGGCAGCTCATCCAGGCGGCGAACGTAGCGGTCGAGCCACCGCGTGATGTCGACGTCGAGACCGCGCCGCGTCATGACCTCGACCGCCATCGGGCCGTGGTTGGTCATGCCGTGGTTGCCTTCCTCGTCGCCGCCGAACTCCGGGCCGTAGCGGTGCAGGCGCTCGTAGGCCTCTTCTAGCTGCATGCTCGCCTCCTCGACGGTGTGTTACGAGGCTCGCCGGCCTGCCGGAAGGTGTCGACGATTAGGCTCTGACCTAATCTTGGATAGTGATCAGGCTGCACGTGACCGCCGCCGACATCGGCCGGGTCCGTTTCGCGATCTCGCCCATGTGGGAGACCATCACGAGCCTGCGCACGCTCACGGCGCCCGTCGGCGGCCTCCAGGTGCACCGGCCGTGGCGGGACTGGGTCCGCGGCCGCCTCGGCGGCGTCGACCTGTTCCTCCTGACGGCCCTGGTCCGGCCCGCGGGCTACATTCCCGACTTCCTGGTGCCCTCACCCGCGCTGCGCTCGTCGTCGTTCGCGACGGCCCTGGGTCAGCTGGCCGCCGCCGACCCCACGGCCGTGTCCTGGCAGCTGCGGCATCTGGCGTCCCATCCCGTCGCCGCGCCCGGCCTGCAGCGCTCCGAGCGTGCCCGGCTGCTGTGCGAGCTGGCCGCCCGGCCTGACGCCGGAATCAGCCAGGTCGCCGCGGCCCTCGAGACGTACTGGCAGGCCGCGGTCGAGCCGCACTGGCCGCGCCTGCAGGCACTGCTCAGCGCCGACCTCGCGTACCGCCTGGAAGAACTGGCCGATGGCGGCGTCGGCACGCTGCTGCGCAACCTGCATCCGTCCGTTAGCTACGTCGGATCGGTGCTGCGCGTCGTCAAGTACTACGACGGCGATGCCGGCCTGTCCGGCCGCGGCCTGCTCCTGGTGCCCTGCGCCTTCGCCTGGCCCGACGTCATCGTCCTGACGGCCGAGCCGCATGTCCCGACTATGTCGTACTCGCCGCGCGGCATCGGCACGGTGTGGCGCCAGCACCCGACGCAGGCCGGCAGCGCTCTCGCCGAGGTGCTCGGCCGCACCCGCGCCATCCTGCTCAGCCAGCTCGACCTGCCGATGTCCACCACCCAGCTGGCCACCGCCCTGGCGCTGTCGGCTCCCACCGTCAGCGCCCACCTGCACGCCCTGCAGCGGGCCGGCATCGTCGGCTCCCGCCGCGACGGCCGGTCCGTCCGGTACGCCCGCACGCGGCTCGGCGATGACCTGCTGGCCGGTTCGTGACGACGAGCAACGCTGCTGCGGGCGGCTGGAATGCTGCGGTGCGGCCAGCTACGGTGGTAGATCGTGCGGGGCGTGCCGTGGTGGGGAGTGGTGTCGTCGGTTGCGGCTCCGGTGCTGATGGTTGCCGGATGGAGTGTCGCCGGCGGCCTGCAGCCGCGCTCGTTTGATCCTGTTGCTGAGCCGGTCAGTTCGCTGGCTGCGGTGGGTGCCACGGACCGGTGGGTGATGTCGCTGACGTTCGTGGTGGTCGGGGCGTGCATGCTCGTGACCGGGCTTGCGCTGCGGCCGGCCCGGGCGCCGGGGCGGCTGATCCTGATGGCGGGGGCTGTGGCGGGCATGCTGGTAGCGGTGTTTCCCGAGCATCCGGGGGCCATTTATCCGATTCCGCATATGGTCTGCGCGGGGGTTGGGTGCGCCGGGGTTGTGGCGTGGCCCGCGGGGGCCTGGCGGCGCGGGCCGTCGGTGCCGTGGGGCCTGCGGCCGAGGGTGTCGGCGGGTGCCGTCGCGGTCCTGGTGGCGCTGGTGGCCTGGTTCGGTGTGGCGCTGATCACCGGCGATGGGCTGGCCGGCCTGGCGGAACGGATTTTCGGCGGCGGGCAGGCGCTGTGGCCGCTTGCGGTGGTGGCATCTTGTCGTCATGCCGCCGGGAAAGATGTGGGGCCGGACCTGAATCCGATGGGCGCGCGCCTGGTCGGTGGCGCGCACGGATCGCTCCGGCCTGCGGGCAGCCTGCGGTCGGCCTTGACACAGCCAGGACCGACAGCGTCGGCACAACCAGACCGGAGTGCTTGACGCACAGCGGTGGCGGTGGCGGTGGCGGTGGCGGGATCATGCACGTGGCCGAAGTCAGCCGACACGATCTGGAGGCCGCGATACGCGCGGCCTGGGCACTCGATACCTGTGATCCCGTCGATGCGGATGACTGGTCCCAGGCCAATCCGTCCCGCGGGCAATGCGGGTCTACCGCGCTGACCATCCACGACCTGCTCGGCGGCGAGCTGCTGATCGCCGACGTACTCCGGACCGACGGCAGCCGCCAGGGCGTGCACTACTGGAATCTCCTGCCCGACGGAACCGAGATCGACCTGACCCGCGAGCAGTTCGCCAGCAACGAGGTGGTCCAGGAGCCGCGGATTGTCCGGCGTCCCGCCGCAGCGCCCAAGCGGGGCGCCGAGCAGTACCTGACGATGAAACACCGAGTCCTGACCACCCTCGCCACCCCTGAGACCGACGGCACGACCCACCACTAACTCATCCGTTTCTACCGCTGCGCGTAACTTGTTCGGGGTACCGGCTGGTTGCCACCAGACGCGGATGCGCACGACGATGAGTCACATGCCCATGGTGTACCGGCGCCCGGTAGGGGTGATGCGGCAGAGCGTCAAGCCGCAGCTGGCCAGCTGGGATCGGGCCGGGCATCCCAGCCAGGTGAAGCTGGCTCGCTTCCTGGCCGACGCGGACGCCATAGCCGGGCCGGTACTGGCGGCTGCGCGCGGCCGGGTTGCAGCGGAGCTGATCGTCGGGTTCAGCGACGGCGTCTCGCTGATTGATGGCGGCCATGACCTGGACAACTACCTGTACCCGGTCGCTCAGCGGCTGGGCCCGGCGCGGGTAGCGGCCATCTTCGGCCGCAAGATCCACGGGCCCTCGTCACTGGCGGTTGGCCCCGCCCAGCCAGGCACGGCCAGGACCACCCCGCAGTTCTCGACCCGGATGACTGGGTCTTATCTGCGCCGGGAGTGGAAGCAAGAGCTCCGCGACCGGCTTGCGAAGCAGGCGGCCACCATCGATCCCGGCCCGGCCGGGCTGACAATCGCGCTGACGACAGGGCCGGGCCGCAACTGGGCCAGCCTCTGGAAACCGCTCATCGATTCCTTCGGCCCAGTGCTAGGCGAAGACCCCACCCGGCCGTTTCACCCGCACGATGACCGGATCGTCAGCCTCGGCCTGCATCACACCATAGACACCGGCATCGGCCACGACGTGATCATCCACGCCTGGTGGGCCAGCCTGTAGCTAACCCCGCCGCCTCTCGTCCCGCGTGCCATAGCGCTGGCCTATGGTGCATCTTCGGCTGCGTCGGCAGTGGGTGCCCGCATACGCAGCGGCGGCAGACTGTACAAGTTGTCTATGTTCAGCTGCTGTGCGTCCGCAAGCACAGCGTCCTGCTGTTCCTGTGCCCTCTCGGCGGTCTGCTTGGCCAGTTCTGACGCCAGGCCACCGAGCTGTCGCACACCGATGTCATCAATGAGCACACGGCTGGCAGAGAAGATCGCGATGCCTTCCACCCGCCGTCCTGTCTGCCCAGGCGGAGAAAGCGCGGCCCCAACTTGCGCCGCCTCAAATGGGTCCGCGAGATGCGCAGTAGTCTTATCGCGTTCCCCGATGACCCATTCATGAAACTTCATTACTGCCCCCTGGAGAGGCAGATTACGCACATCCTCAGTCGCCAAGCCGAATGGCCTGCCCTCGTCGAAGCAGCGGGCATAGGCCACGAGAGCGGCCGACCAGATCGCCTGCGGCAGGACAGGATCGCGATCTTCCTCAGGCCTAGCTAGCTCTGTGAGCAGCCGCTTGCAACAATCCATGACGAACTGAAGATCTTGAATGATCGACGCTTGATCGGCGAGAATGTGCGCTGACGGCGTATCAAGAGCGACAGTCAGCATCGGCACCCCTGGCGACGCAGCGTCCGTCCCGCCCATAAGTCCTCGTCCCGGTTTGCCGGCTCCATGACTCCCGCATTTCGATCTTTGCATAGCGATAACTCGCTGACGTCTCACATAGCGACAAGTCCTGGCGATTTCGTCTGACTCACGTGTGGGTGAAGGGCCCTGGTCTGTTGGTACGGACCGCCTCGGCCACTTCGCTCAGGTCGCTGTTCAGCTGATGATCGCGGCCGGGCAGCCGGCGCACCTGCGCCTGCGGGATCGCCCGCGCATACAGGTCGGCATGCGAGGACGGCGCGGTCTCGTCCTGGAGTCCGTGGAAGACATGCACCCGCACCCCTGGTGGCAGCCTCGCGCCGAGGTCGCTCGTCAGCTCGAACTCGCCGCCGGGCCAGCCGCCCTCGCCGACGAACGGAGCGGCGATCAGCACGATGGCCCCGAGCCCTGTTTCCGGCGGCTGCTCGGCGAGCGCACTGACCAGGATGGCCGCGCCGACCGAGTGGCCGGCCACGACCGCGCCGTCGTCCAGGTCCGCTATCTCGCTCCGGATCGCCGCGCTCCACCGGGCATAGCTCGGGTCGCCCTCATCGGGCATGGGTGGATAGCGGACCTCATACCCATCCCCGAGTTCTCGCCGCAGGCTCTCGACCAGCTTGTCGTCCCACTCGTCGTGCGCGCCCGCGCCGCCGCCCTGGATGAACAGGACCTGCCGAGTACGTGCCATGGCGATTCCCCTCGACGCCGAACCCATCCATTCGGTAGCCAGCCTGTTTCGGAATCTATGCTGCATGGGTGAACTTTGCCGTTTGTCCATACGACGACACGCATCTCAAGGCCCAGCAACGGCGACCCGATCCGGCTCAGCCGCTGCTCTTGATCTGCCCGGCGTGTGGCAAGCAGTTCAAGCTAGGCGGCAACGGGCCGGTCGAGCTTCCGCCTGATGAAGGTGCTCCACGAACCTAGGCCGCCGTGCTGCCCAGTGGCGGCTAGAGGAGGTGCGTCATGGGCTATCGCCTCCGGATGCACAGCGAGATCCGGGACTGGCTCACCGACCTTCGGGGCGCCGAGCCTGAACTCGCTCGCCTGGTTGGCGAGGCGGTTGTGGCGCTGCTCGATGCTGGCGAGAGGCTCCGTCCGCCGCTGGTCGTCACGCTGGAGTCGGTGCTGCGGCAACCCGATGATCCGCGCGAGGCCCTCGACTTCTCCTACGCGCACCAGCTGGAAATCCTGCAGCATGTACGCCGCGGCGTCGCCGACGTGGCGACCTCGAGGTACCGCGTCGAGCTTCAGGCTAGGCAGCTCGAGGAGAGTGCCGCGAAGCTGGCCGCGCAGCGCCAGGACGCGGCGGACTCAGGGAATGAGGAGTTGGCCCGGCAGGCGCGAGCCCGCGAGTCCGGAATCCAGGAGCAGCTCTCTGACCTGCGCCCTCAGCTTTCCGTCCTGGAGAATGAGGAGGAGCGGCTGACCGCCGCCAGCCAGCGCCTGCAGGCCAAGGTCGATGAGTTCCGGACCCGGAAGGAGACGATCAAAGCCCGCTACACGGCCGCTGAGGCGTCCTGGCGGGTCCGCGAGGCCTTCGCCAGCATCGGCGACGACGCCAGTGACCTGGATCTGCCGGACGTGTCAGCGGAATCGTTCGAGCTGGACAGCGAGCCGCTCGCAGCCAGCGCGGATCAGGGCGGCATCCCGGCGCCGCGGGGCATGATGGAGCTGCGACCGGGTGCACCGGGCAATGAGGAAGTCGGCTTGCTGTTCGTGATCGAGCCCCAGGACACGGCGGTGCTGGTGGCGTGGGTCGAGAACCGGGGCGGGTCACTGGACGAATACCAGGACGTTCTGCCCGGCGCCGCAGCCCGCCTGGCGCTGGCCAAGTCCGCGCCATCGGCCACCGAGCTCTCTCCCGCTGCGTTCATCTCCTATGACGCGGATTCGTTTCTGGACGAGTTCTTCGCTGGTGAGGAAACCGAGGTGGAGATCGGGGCCGCCGCGCTGGTCGCCCGCAACCGGGGCCGCATCCTCGCGCAGGCCCGCGAGCGGACCGGGCTCACGCAGGCGCATGTGGCCGCGCGGATGGGCGTTCGCCTGGAGCGAGTTTCCGCGATTGAGCGCGCCGAGCCGGGCGCGTGCGAGGTCCGGACGCTGGCCGCCTACGTCCGGGCACTCGGCGGCAGCCTGGAAATCATTGCCGACATCGGTGACGAGCGCATCAGGCTCAGGTAGCCACCGGCGGCCTCGGATAGGCACTCCGCGACAGCTGACAGGATGACCACATGGCCATCATTCACGAGGCCGCGCTGGCGCCGACGAAGCTGGAGCTGCTGACGTCGTGGCTGCCGGGCCGACCCTGGTACCTGGGCGATCGTATGGTGCCTCTGCTGACCACCGCCGGCGGTTTCCGGCTGGACGATCCGGACGACAGGGTCGGGCTGGAGTTCATGGCCGTCACCGACGCTTCCGGAGACGAGCCGGTCACCTATCACGTGCCGCTGAGCTATCGTGGCGCGCCGCTGACCGGTGCCGACGACGCTCTCATCGGGATGGCCGAACATGGTGTCCTGGGGACGCGGTGGATTTATGACGGAACGCGCGATCCCGTTCTCGTGGGGCAGCTGTTCGCCCTGATCCTCGGTGAGGCTGTGCCGCAGGCGCAGAGCATCAGCGACACCGTGGATCCGTCCGTGACCATCAGCATCACCGGTCATGTCGGCGAGCCCCCGGCCGCAATCGTGGACCTCGCCGACGGGCCGCGCAGCACCGACATCACCGTCCGGTCCCGTGGCGCGCCCGGTCCGGTGATGATCCGGGTGAACCGCGTGCTCCGGCCGAACCGCCCTGGCCTGATGTCCGGGACGCTGGGGCATGTCACCGGTGAGTGGTCAGTGGCGGGCGTCTCCCGGTCACGAGGCCGCTTCGCGGTCCTGCGGGTGCCGTGACCGGAGACGCCTGCTACGCCCCGAGGGCTGACGGTCTGGTGGGCCTGGCTACCGGGCCAGGGCGCCCATCGGGTCCCAGGCGGGCAGCACGATCGGCTCGGCGTCGAGGGCGCTTTGCAGGTCGGCGGGCAGCGCGCTCTTGCGGGCGGCGATCTCGAAGACGTACTGGCTGAACCAGGAGTCGTTCATCGTGTAGAAGCCGTCCTTGCCGCGGTCAGTGCCCCAGCTGTTCTCCACGCGCCAGCGCCGGGTCGTCCCGTCCAGGACATCGACCCCGGTGAACAGCATCGCGTGCGTCATCGCGCTCTCGTGATACGCCAGCCGGGCGGCCTTATCCAGGTCGAACGCGGTGTCGTAGACAGATGGCAGGTCGTAGAGCCCGGCGTCCCAGAACCCGTATTCGCTGCTCATCATCTGGCCGACGTCGCAGCCGAACCAGACCGGCTCGCCGCCCTGGATTGTGGCCGCCGCGATGTCCTTGATGACCTGCGTATCGACGTTGAGGTAGATGACCGGCGGGGCGCCGATGACGTTGCCGAGGTATTCGACGGTGAAGGTCCGCCCGATAGGGCTGGACGGCCGGGGGTCGTTGACCAGGCAGACGTACTCGCTGACCGGCAGGTCTACGTACTTGCTGGCGAACTCCTGCGGGGTGAGGACGCCGTCCCGGTGGAACTTCTTGTCCTTGTCGGTCCACTGCCAGTCGAAGCTTTCTGGCGGCGTGCCCAGATGGATGCACAGGATGCGGTAGACGACCTGCATGATCTCAGCCTTGGCCGCGCGGGCGGCCTCCAGGCCCTCGGCCGTGGCGGCGCGGACATGCCGTGCGCCCTGGTGCAGCTGATAGCGCAGGATCGAGTTCATCCGGCCGGTGTCCGACGAGCTTTGCGTCTCCGGCATGTAGCCCTTGGGGACCAGGCCGTGCTTGGCTACCAGGGCCGCGAACATGTTCCACTGGCCGCCGTCGCCGGCCACCGTCTCCAGCAGGTAGGCGACCGTGCGATCGTCGAGGTCACGGTCGGCGGTCTCGATGATCGCCTCGAGGAAGTAGTTGGCGCGCTCGAGCTTGTCCCAGAACATCGCGTAGTTCTGCGAGAACTCGAACTCCTTGAGCCCGCACTTGCGCATCACGCCGACGCGCAGCAGGTTCAGCCCGGCGAACAGCCAGCAGCGGCCGCTCCGCTCCTGGTTCGTTACCTTCCAGTCGTCCAGCGTCGTCGACACGGAGTGGTCGATGCTGCTGACCAGCTCCCGGCTGATGGCGACGTCGTCGACGGTCACCCGGGTCACGGCATTCTGGGCGAGCCGGTAAACCGGGCTCGCCGAGAAGTCCTTGCGCAGTCGTTCCAGATCACCGACAGTGAGCGTTCCGTCCACCAGAGCATCCTCTCGCGTCGCGTCGTCGTCTTGGCCTGCCTCCAGGCTAGACGCCGATGCTGAGTTATCCGTCTTCGTCCCGGCGCGGGACGCCAAAACGGGCCCAGATCCGGACGTTCTGGATGCTGCCGCGCAGCCGCGCCAGAATGGCGATGACACTCTCGCCCTTCGCCTGGCGGTCCGGGCCGCCGCCATCGGCGAAACGTGAAACGGGGCCTCGATGAGCGAAGAAACACACGTCGTGCGGGCCGGGTCCCCGCCGGGCGAACCAGACCCGGCCGGGCTGCCTGCCCTGGCTATCAGGCCGGTGCTGGCCATCGCGATCGTGCTCACCGGCCTGCTGATCGCCCTGTCTGGTCGCTACGGCTACCACCGGGACGAGCTGTACTTCATCGAGTGCGGCAAGCACCTGGCCTGGGGTTATCCCGATCAGCCGCCGTTCGTGCCGCTGGTCGCCAGGCTGGTGACCAGTGTGGCGCCGGGATCGCTGGTGCTGCTCCGGCTGCCGTCCGCGCTGGCTGGCGGGGTGCTGGTGTTCTTGACCGGGCTGCTCACCCGGGAGCTGGGCGGTCGGCGCGCGGCGCAGGCGCTGGCCTGTGCCGTCATCGCGCTGGCGCCAGTGGTCACCGGCGCCAGCCACCTGCTCAGCACGACCACCTTTGACTTCCCGGTCTGGGCACTGCTGCTGTGGCTGCTGGTGCGGATCCTGCGTACTGGTGATCAGCGGCTCTGGCTGCCTGCCGGGCTGGCGGCAGGCACGGCCTGCTCGATACCGACCTGGTCGCCTTCCTGATCGCCGCGGTGGTCGTCGCGCTGGTCATTGTCGGGCCGCGCGCGCCGCTGCGGTCTGGCTGGTTCTACGCCGGCGGCGGCATCGCCCTGGCCTTGTGGGCCCCCTACCTGGCCTGGCAGGGCAGCCACGGCTGGCCCGAACTGGCCGTGGCCCGGTCGATCGCCGCCGCGGATCGGGAACATCGGCGCCCTGGTGGCTGCTCCTGCCGGAGCAGTTCGGCTTGGTCGCGTGGTACTTCTCGCCGATCTGGATCACTGGCCTGGTGCGGTTCTTCCGGGACCCGGAGCTTCGCTGGTGCCGGGCCATCGGCGTGGCCTACCCGGTGCTGGCCGCGGCGTTCATGCTGACCGGTGGCAAGCCGTACTACCTGGCTGCGTACTTCCCCGTCCTGCTGGCCGCCGGGGCCCAGCCCGCCGTGGACTGGATCGGCCGTCGGCGCCGCAGGCGCCGGACCGGGCTGATCACCGCCGGGCTGGCGCTCGCCGTGCTGCAACTGCCGATCACCCTGCCGGTCTTGCCGGTCTCGGCGGTTCACGACACACCGATCGTGGCGCTGAACTACGACGCGGGCGAGACGATCGGCTGGCCCGCCTTCGTGCGCGAGATCGCCCTGGCCTACCGATCGCTGCCGCTCGCCCAGCGCTCGGCCACGACCGTACTGGCCAGCAACTACGGCGAGGCCGGCGCGGTCGATCACTTCGGCCCGGCCGACGGGCTGCCGACCGCTTACAGCGGCCACATGTCCTTCTGGTACTGGGGCCCGCCACCGGCCTGGGCGACCACCGCGATCGTCATCGGCTACCAGCGCAGCCAGCTCACCTTCTGCGGCTCAGCCCGCCTCGCCGCACGCCTGAACAACCACGTCGGCATCAACGACGACGAGCAAGGCGCCCCGGTCTGGATCTGCCAGCACCTCACCAGGACCTGGCCGGCCATCTGGACCTCACAAAAAGACTTCGGCTGAGGTGCCGCGAGCAGCCAGCCGATTGCCGCCCCGGCGCGCATCAAGATTCATTTAATTAACAAGGGCCGCTCGGTGTGCATGCCGGTGGCATGCCGGTCGTGGGCTTAGCCACCCGGATCCGGGACTTCCGGACAGGCAGGGCGGGGGAGCTGCGTAGTTCAGTACGCGATGCCGGGGAACTGCTCGCGGGCACGCTCCAGCTGGTCGGCCCACTCGCGGGGCCAGCCGAAAGCGCGGGCGGCCTGGCCGCTCATGTCGGCGGCCGCGGCGCCGCTGGTGAAGTGGACGTACTCGCCCCAGTTCATCCGCCGCGTGTAGGTGCCGCCGGAGTCGCGCGGGAAGTGCCGGGCCAGCTCCCGGAAGAACCTGTTCATGACCTCGGCCTGCCCGCAGTCCCGCCAGAGCGGATAGAACCAGTCGCGGAACCAGCGGGTCCCCCGGCGCGGGAAATCGTCGCTGTTGCCGGTGAACCGGCGGTGGACGCCCCGGGCCTCGCGGTCCATGCCCAGCGCCGTGTAGAGGTCATAGATGTAGAACTCGGCCCACTTGCTGTCGCCCCAGATCTCATACGCCGGTGAGCCGTGGGCGCCGTTGTTCGCGCTCTCCACGGAATGCCCGATCTCATGTGCGGGCAGCTCGCGAGCGAGGGCGTTGCGTTCCCGCCAGGTGTCCAGCCCGCAGTCGCTGACGTTGTGGTAGTCGTGGACCGGGCTGACGTAGTAGCCCGCGTGGCCGCCGCCGTGGCGCCCGGCGTGGTGGACGGAGTAGATGCGCGGGTCGGGCCCGAACGCGTCGCCATAGGTCGCCTTGGAGTACTGCCACGTCGTATGGATGAACCGGGGCAGCCACCCGACTTCGGCCCGGCGCACGCCCGGGTCCAGGTAGACCGCGCAGTGCTCGTCGCTGTGGTAAAGCCGCAGCAGCTGGCGGTGGTCGAACCAGTGCTCCTGCCAGGTGGCCGGCGGGTCGGCCAGCTGACGCTCCGGCTCTTCCTCCACTAGGTCCTCCCATACCGTTAGGCCCTCCTCGTCAACGCGATCGTATGGCCAGTGAGGACCACTGCACTTTGCGCGGCTTGTGAGGGAGTATGTGGTGTTGCCCTTGTTCACGACGAGGGGGCCGTGATGAGGAGGATGCCGTGATGAGGTTGCGCATGCTGGCGGCCATCGCCGCGATCGCCGCCCTGGTGGGCAGCGCAACCCCCGCCGCCCTGGCCAGCGGGCCGCCGGCGCCACGCGGCCCGGCCGCTGGCCAGCTGACCGCCCAGATCCGCTACACCACCGGCGGAATCCCGCACATCCTCGCGCGCAACTGGCAGGATCTCGGGTTCGGGTACGGCTACGCGTTCGCCCAGGACAACATCTGCACGATGGCCAACGGCTATATCACGGTCGAGGCGCAGCGGTCCCGGTACTTCGGGCCGAAGGGCAGCTACGTCCAGCGCGGCAATGGCTTTGTCGAGAACAACCTGCAGTCCGACTTCTTCTTCCAGCAGATCATCGACTCCGGCATCGTGCAGCGTCTTGAGCGGGGCCTCAATCCGGACGAGAGGCAGACCGAGGAAGGTTACGTCAAGGGGTACAACAGCTACCTCGCGCACGTCGGCGGCGCGAAGGGGGTCCCCGACCCGACGTGCCGCGGCAAGTCGTGGGTGAAGCCGATCACGCTGTCCGACAGCTACCTGCGCTTCTACCAGCTCATGCTGGAGTCCAGCAGCGACGTGGTCATACAGGGCATCACCGGGGCGGCCCCGCCGAGGGCGGCACGGGCCGGGCAGCCGGCCGGCGCCAGCCCGGCGCGTACCGCGCGGGCGCTCGCGGCGGCCTGGCGGGCGCACACCAGCACGCTGGGCAGCAACGCGGTCGCGATCGGGTCGGCGGGCACCAGGAACCACCTCGGCCTCCTGCTCGGCAACCCGCACTTCCCGTGGATCGGCACCGAGCGCTTCTACCAGGCCCAGCTCACCATCCCCGGCAAGATCAACGTCACCGGGGCATCGCTGTACGGCGTCCCGCTGATCCTCATCGGCCACAACGCCAACGTGGCGTGGAGCCACACCGTGTCCACGGCGTTCCGGTTCACCCCGTTCCAGCTCACCCTGGTCAAAGGCCACCCGACGGAGTACCGGCAGAACGGCCGGGCCGTGGCCATGACGCCGCGCCAGGTGACCGTGCTGGCCAAGCGGGCCAACGGCAGGCTGACCAAGGTCAGGCACACCCTCTGGTGGACCCGCTATGGCCCGGTCTTCAACAACCTCGAAGGCATATCCCTGCCGTGGACCAAGACCACCGCGTTTGCCCTCGGCGACGCCAACGCCAACGACCTGGCCCGGGCGGTCAACACCTGGTTCGGCTTCGACCGCGCCTCGAGTACTCAGCAGATGCTGACGATCCTGAAGAAGTACCAGGGCATCCCCTGGGTCAACACGATCGCGACGGACCGGGCTGGCCTCGCCCTGTACGCGGACATCGGCGACATCCCGAACGTGAGCAACGCCCAGGCGAAGCGGTGTGACACGCCGCTGGGCTCCTTCACATTCGCTCAGGTCGGGCTGCCGATCCTGAACGGCGCCAAGACGTCCTGCGACTGGGCGAACGACCCCGGCGCCGCCGTGCCCGGCATCTTCGGGCCCAGGCACGAGCCGTACCTGCTGCGGCACGACTACGTCACGAACTCCAACGACAGCTACTGGCTGGCCAACCCGCACCACCCGCTGAACGGGTTCGCCAAGATCATCGGCACCGAGGGCACCCCGCGCACGCTGCGGACCAGGATCGGCCTGATCCAGGTGCAGGCGCGGATCGACGGCACCGATGGGCAGGGCTCGCCCGGCTTCACCCCGGCCGCCATGCGCCGCCTCGACCTGTCGGACGACTCGTACGCGGCCCAGCTCACCCTGGCCGGCCTGGTGAAACTCTGCGACAAGTTCCAGGCCGCGGGGGGTTTCGCGCCCACGTCAGGCGGCGGCCAGGTCAAGCTCGGCGATGCGTGCCGCACGCTGGCCCGCTGGAACGGAAAGGCCGACACGGCGCAGCGCGGGGCGGTCCTGTTCGCTGAGTTCTGGAACTTCGCGCAGGGGGCCACTCCCTCGCCGTTCAGCCACCCGTTCCAGCTGTCCCACCCGGTCACCACGCCATACGGGCTCAACACCGCCAACCCCACGGTCCGCACGGCGCTGGGCGACGCCATCAAGAAGCTCAACAAGGCGCACATCCCGATCGACACGACACTTGGCGCGGTGCAGTACGTCACCTACCACGGCGGCCACATCACGATCCCGGGCGGCCCCGGCGATCCGGACGGGATCTTCAACGCGGTCTACGAGAACACCGAGCCCGGCGACTCGCTCACCTCGCCCGACACCGGCTCGTCGTTCATCCAGGTGGTGGCCTGGCAGCCGGGCTCCTCATGCCCCGTGGGTTCCACGATCCTGACCTACTCCGAGTCGTCCAACCCCACGTCGCCGCACTTCGCCGACCAGACCAAGCTGTTCAGCAAGAAGCAGTTCCTGCCGGACCGGTTCTGCCCGAAGCAGATCGCCGCGGACCCGAACCTCCGGGTGGTCACCGTGACCGGAAGATAGCGCAGCGGCCGACCCTCACTTTTGGTGACCGGACCCGGTCGCACGGGCCGCACCGCTAACTGACGGCCTACTCAACTAGAAAGATTCTTTGTAGAAAGATTCTTTACAGTACTTGACGGCGTGGATCTCCGGGCATACAAAGTGTCCAAATCACCGGTTTGCCGGCTCACGCGAGGCCCCGATCGCCTCCGCTCCTCGCCCTCTGGAGGTTCCATGCAGGTCGGACGACGGATTCTGCGCACAGCTCTCATCGCTGGCTCGGCGCTCGGGTTAACCGCCGGCGGCTCGGTCTTAGGGCTGGCCTCGGGGCCCGCCGCGCAGGCATCCACCACATGCGCCGCGGCGTGGAGTTCCACCGCGGTCTACACCGCCGGCAACCAGGCCAGCGAGGCCGGGATCAATTACACCGCCAACTGGTGGACTCAGGGCAACGACCCGGCGACCAACAACGGCGGAAGCGGCTCGGGACAGCCGTGGACCTCCAACGGCGCCTGCACCGGCGGGTCCGGGTCGGGATCGGGCTCAGGCTCCGGGTCCGGGTCCGGGTCCGGGTCGGGCACGGGCTCGGTGAGCGGCCTGCTGTTCAGCCCGTACAAGGACGTCACCATCAACATGAACTGGAACACCGACGAGATGCAGTCGGCCGTGGAGGGATCTGACCTGCCGGTGGTGGGCTCTGGCAGCCTGGTATCGCAGTACATCCCGAAGCTGCCCGCGATCACCCTCGCGTTCGCGACCGGAAACTGCGGCAGCGAGACCTGGGGTGGCGTCTCGGGGGCCAGCTGGGCGGCCGAGAACATCCCGCAGCTCCAGGACGCCAACCTGAATTACGTCGTCTCCACCGGTGGCGAGGCCGGGACTTTCAGCTGCGACTCGACCGCTGGCATGGAGTCGTTCATCGCTCGCTACGCCAGCCCGAACCTGGTCGGCATTGACTTCGACATCGAAGGCGGCCAGAGCGAGTCGGACATCCAGGGTCTGGTCGCCGCGGCGGCCGGAGCACAGTCGCAGTACCCGAACCTGCAGTTCTCGTTCACGCTCGCCACGCTGGCCGCATCCGATGGCAGCTACGGCGGAGTGAACTCGCTCGGCAACGAGGTCGTCGAGGCGGTGCTCGGCTCCAGCCTGAAGAACTACGTCATCAACCTGATGACCATGGACTACGGCAGCGCGTCCAGCAGCGTCTGCGTCGTTGTCTCCGGTAGCTGCGAGATGGCGCAGTCGGCGATCCAGGCGGTAAAGAACCTCGAGCATACCTACGGAATCCCGGCGAGCAAGATCGCCGTCACCCCGATGATCGGCCTGAACGACAACACCAGCGAGACCTTCACTCCCGCTGACGTCGACGCGCTGACGACCTACGCGACCGGCAACGGCCTGGCCGGGCTGCACCTCTGGTCACTGGACCGGGACACACCCTGCTCCGATGACTACGCGTCCCCCACCTGCAACTCGGTCTCCGGCACGACAGCACTGGAGTACACCGACAGGTTCCTGAGCGACCTCGGAGACTGACGAAGATCCCAGGGCGGGCCGCGCACGGGCTACCGGGCGCGGCCCGCCTCGTTTTCCGGGGTGCCGGAGGGGTGCGGGTGGGGTGTGCTGTCGCGGCGGTTTTCCGCGACGGGCGCGCGGCCGCCGGAGCGGGTGGCGCCGATGCCCGCGATGACGACCAGGATGATCCCGGCGCCCGACGCCGCGCCAGGGACCTGCCCGAGTATGAGCAGCCCGGCCAGCAGCGCGATGGCCGGCTCCAGGCTCATCAGCATGCCGAAGGCGCTGGCGGTGAGGCGCCGCAGGGCCAGGAACTCCAGGCTGAACGGCACGACCGGATGCAGGACGGCCAGGCCCAGCATGATGCCCAGGAGCGGCCAGGTCACCCGGCCGAGGGAAGGCCCGGCAGCGACCAGGGCGACTGCGCCGGCGGCCGGCATGGAGACGGCCAGGCCGCTCAAGCCGGTGACGCGGTCACCGACGTGCTGGGTCAGCACGATGTAGGCGCCCCAGCAGGCCGCTGCGGCCAGGGCGAACGCGACGCCAACGGGGTCGGCGGCTCCGTGCCAGGGCTGGGTCAGCAGCACGACGCCGCTGGCGGCCGGGATCGCCCAGCGCCTGCGCCCGCCGCCGGGACCGCACAGGGATACCGACAGTGGGCCGAGGAACTCCAGCGCGCTGGCGGTGCCGAGCGGGATGCGGGCGACGGCGAGCATGAACAGCAGCATCAGCCCGGCGGTCACCACTCCCAGCACGCCGCAGGCGACCAGGTCCCGGCCGGTGAACTGCCGCAGCCGCGGCCGGACCAGTACCGGCAGGAGGATGCCGGCCCAGCCCAGCCGCAGTCCGGCCACGCCCAGCGGGCCGAGCTGGCCGAACAGGTGCACCGACAGGGCCAGCCCGAGCTGGACGCACGACATGGATGCGAGCGCCATCGTCGCTCCGCCTCCAGCGCCGGAAAGGCGGCGGGCCGACCGGCGGCGCGGGGGCGGCGGACTCATGACGCCAGCAGAGCGTTCATGTCCAGCCGGTCGATGACGGCATGCCAGCAACGCTATGAGCGGGGCATGGCACCAGTCCAGCTAATGTTTCTTCATAAGCATTAGCTACGCTTAAGCATGGAGTTTGACCAGGCTCAGCTGGAGGCGCTGAGCGCGTGCGTCGCAGAGGGCACCTTTGAGGCCGCGGCCCGCCGCCTCCACATCACGCCCTCGGCGGTCAGCCAGCGCATCAAGGCTCTGGAGACCTCCGTGGGGCAGGTCCTGCTGAACCGCTCCAAGCCCGTCCGGCCCACGCCCTCGGGCCGGACCCTGCTGAGGATCGCCCGCCAGATGCAGGCGCTGACGGCTGAGGCCGCCCGGGAGCTCGGGAATGAGCCGGCGGCCCGAGGGACCGTGATTTCCGTGGCGGTCAACGCCGACAGCCTGGCCACCTGGTTCCTGCCCGCTCTGGCGGCCGTGGGACCGTCTTATGCTTTCGACCTGCACCGAAGTGACCAGGACCAGACGGCCGGGCTCCTGCGCGACGGGACGGTGATGGCGGCGGTCACCACCCAGGCCGCGGCGATTCCGGGATGCACCACCGAGCGCCTGGGCACGATGCACTACCGCCCGCGAGCCGCCCCGGGCTTCGCGGCGACCTGGTTCCCCGATGGCCCGAGCGTGGCGGCCCTGGCCCGGGCTCCGGTCGTGTGCTTCGACCGCCAGGACCGGCTGCAGGAGCAGTACCTTCGCCACCGAAGCCGCCGGCGCCTGGATCCGCCCTGCCACTACACGCCTGGCTCGGCCGAGTTCACCCACGCGGTCCGGCTCGGCCTGGGCTGGGGCATGGTCTCTGACCTCCAGGCCGCCCCGGCCGAGGACTTCGTCGGCCTCGATCCCGAGGGCGGGATCGACGTCACGCTGTTCTGGCAGCAGTGGCGCCTGGGCACCGCGGCCCTCGGCCGCGTCACCCAGGCCGTCAGGCAAGCGGCCGCCGCCGGGCTGCGCTGAAGGGCCGCGCTTAAGGCCGTGGGGAGGCCAGTTCCCGGGTCAGAGCCAGCCTCGCTCGTCGGCTATCCGGACCGCCTCGGCGCGGTTGCGCGCCCCCACCTTGGCCATCGCCGCCGACAGGTAGTTGCGCACCGTACCCTCGGCCAGGACGAGCCGGCCCGCGATGTCGGCCACGGTGGCGCCCGGGCGAGCCGCGGCCAGCACGTCCCGCTCCCGCGCGGTCAGCGGGGAGACACCGCCGGCCAGGGTCGCCGCGGCCAGCGCCGAGTCCACCACGCGCTCGCCCGCCATGACCCGCCTGATCGCATCAGCGAGCTGCTCGGCCGGCGCGTCCTTGACCACGAATCCGACGGCGCCGGATTCCATCGAGCGCCGCAGGTAGCCGGGGCGGGCGAACGTGGTGAGAATGAGCGAGCGGCATTGCGGGGCCTCGCGGGCCAGCACCGCGGCGGCCGCGAGTCCGTCGATGCCCGGCATCTCGATGTCGAGAAGGGCCACGTCGGGCTGATGCTCCCTGGCCGCTGCCGCGACCTCGTCGCCGCGCCCGACGGACGCGACGACCTCGAAGTCCTCCTGGAGTCCGAGCAGCGCGGCCAGCGCGGTGCGGAACAGCTCCTGGTCGTCGGCGATCAGCAGGCGGATCATCGCGCGGACCCGGTTGGTGACAGTGAGACCCGCAGCCGCCATCCCCTCGGCCGCAGCGGGCCGGCGTCGACAATGCCTCCGGCGGCGGCAACCCGCTCACGCAGGCCGGTCAGGCCGTTCCCGGCCGATGCCGGGCCGCCCACCCCGTCGTCCACGATCTCGATCGAGGAGGCGGACAGCCGGACCGCGCATGAGGCGGCGCGGGAGTGCCGGACGACGTTGGTGATCCCCTCTCGCACCACCCAGCCGAAAAGCTCCTGGTGCACGGGATCCGCGTTGTCGACGGCACTGGGCAGGTCCGCCGTGATGCCGGCCGCCCGCAGCAACTGCCGTCCGTTAGCGAGTTCCCCGGCCAGCGTCACGTCGCGATAGCTGGCCACGGTGGCGCGGACGTCGCCAAGGGTCTGCCTGGCCAGAGCCTCCACCTCCGTCATCTCCTGGATCGCCTGGCCGTGCTCGCCTGCGCCGAGCCGGGCCGCGAGACCGGCCTTGACCGTGATCGTCGTCAGCGAGTGGCCGAGCAGGTCGTGCAAGTCGCGGGCGATCCTGAAGCGCTCGTTCTCCGCGGCCAGGGACGCCAGCTCGGCGCGTGCCTCGGCGAGAGCCTGGCTGTCCTGCAGCGCCCGCTGAAGGGCGAAGGTCAGCAGCGCGACGACCGGGATCGCGGCGGGGGTGATGTCGTCCCAGGCCGTGGCCAGGCTGACGTTCCAGGACGGGACCGCGGGCGGTACCAGCAGGGCGGCCAGCGTCAGCGCGATGACAATGGGGGCCGCACGGACGCCTAGCCGGCCTACGGTGGGGATCGTGATGAACGCGGCCAAGACAAAGGCCTGGGCGTGCGCGAACGGCAACTCCGCCACCATCAGCGCGACCAGCACGCCGTAGAGGGCCCAGAACCGCCGCGGGCTGTCCATCGCGCCGGGCATCGGGATGGCGAGCCAGCAGGCGGCGAAGGCGATGAGGATCGCGAAGCCGCAGACCGCCCGGACGCCGTGCTCGTGGTGCGCTACGGCCTCGCCCACGTAGAACAGGTAGATGAGCACGACGGCCCGGTAGGCGCCCAGGCGCCGCCTGTTCTGGGCCCACGTGCCCTGGTGGTCCATATCGCTCCAGCGTAAACGGTGCGGCTAGAAGCCGCCGAGAGCCTCGGTGACCTCGGCGTGGGCCCGGTCGCGCAGCTTCCCCGTCACCCGTACCTCGGTGAGCTGGCCGCGCTGCTCGAAGGCGAACATCACGTGCTCGTCCTGAAGCCGGCGGACCAGCCACACGATGACGAGCCCGATGAACTTCGGCCGGTAGTCAAGCCCGTTGTCCTGCCGGTGCCCGGTGAAGCCGACCGACCGCAGCCGGGAGTCGACGCGGTCGAGAATCTGGGTCTGCGCGTCGGGCAGAGGCCGGTCGACCGTCACGGTCAGGTCGAGGGATTCCATGCTGGTTCTCCGATCTCGATGAGTGTGATTACCGGCGGGTGTCGCGCTGGTAGACGTACACCGCCAGCGCGGTGAGCACCACGGTCCAGGCCGCGACCACGATCCAGCCCTCGGCCGGCCAGCCGCCATGGCCCAGCGCGGTCTTCGCGGCCTGGACCAGCCAGTAGGACGGTATGGCCCTGATCACCTGGAACATCGCGCCTGACGTGGCGATCTGGAACCCGTACACGCCGCCGAGGAGCGCGAACAGTGTCACGATCCCGGCCATGGCGACGGCGCTGGAGTCGGCCTTCAGCAGGTGCCCGAGCAGGATGCCGAGCACGGCGAAGGGAATCAGGCCCACCAGCAGCAGCCCGACCATGGTGAGCCACTCGGTGGCCGACAGCCTGACTCCCAGCGCGGTCCCAGCCAGGCACAGCACCACGATGGTCAGCAGGGCCCGCAGATAGCCGTTGAGCACCCGCGCGCCGAAGTACGTGCCGAAGGTGAGTGGCGTGATCCGCATCTGCCGGGTCCAGCCGGTCGAACGGTCGGCGGCGATGACCGCGGCGCTCGACACGAGCGAGGCCATCGTGCCCAGGGTCGCCATGGCGGCCATGAAGTACAGGGTGAACGCGATGCCGTTGAAGAGGGCGTGCCGGTTCGAGCTGCCCACCGCGAAGTACAGCACCAGCGGGAACGCGAGCGACAGGAACAGGAAGCGCCAGTTGCGGAAGTTACGGACTACCTCGTAGCGGAGGTAGGTAGAGCGGATCATCGGGCCTCCTGGACCTGGTCTGGAACGTAGTCATGGCCGCCCGTCAGCGCGAAGAATGCCTCTTCGAGGCCGGCGCCGCGCACTTCGATGTCGCGTGCCTCGGGGTAGCGGCTGAGCAGGGCGCGAAGCGCGTCGTCCGAGCTGGCGCAGTTGAGCGTCACCGTCTCGCCCCGACGTTCCGCGCTGGTGACGCCGGGCAGGCCGCCCAGCTGCGCCCGGTCGGCGCCGGGCAGCGTCGCGCGGATCGTCCGACCCCTTACCTTGGCCTTGATCTCGGTGGCCGGGCCGTCCGCGACGATCTTGCCCCGCGCGAGCAGGACGATCCGGTCAGCGTAGGCGTCTGCCTCCTCGAGGTAGTGCGTCGCGAAGATCACCGTCTTGCCTTCGGCCGCTACCTCCCGCATGGCGGCCCAGAATTCCCGGCGCCCCTCCACGTCGATAGCGGCGGTCGGCTCGTCCAGCACGAGCAGATCCGAGTTCGCGATCAGCGCGGCGGCGAAGCGGACCCGCTGCGCCTGGCCGCCGGACAGGTTGTTGGTGCGGCGGTCGGCGAACTCCGCGGCGCCGGTCAGCCGCAGCACGTGGCCGACCTGGAGCGGCCGCGGGTACAGCGAGGCGATCATCGTGAGGAACTCACGGACGCTCAGGTACTCGATGAGCGAGCCGGTCTGCAGCATGCCGCCTACCTGCCCGGCCGCGATGGCGCGGGCGGGGGGCATCCCGAACAGGGTGATGCTGCCGGAGTCCGGCCTGGTCAGGCCAAGCACCATGTCCAGCGTCGTGGTTTTGCCCGCGCCGTTCGGGCCGAGGATGGCGACCGTCTCGCCGCGCGGGATGCTCAGGTCGATCACGTCGACGGCACGCAGCCCGCCATACGACTTGGACAGGCGGGACAGGACAACCCCGCCATCAGAAACCTCGCCAGTAACCATGGCTAACAGGCTTCCGTGCCACAGGCCGGCCCTGTAGTGCCGCCGCCGCACTGATTCCCGGTGACAAATGTCAGACGCGCGCGGCGGCCCTGACTACCAGATACGGACCCGAGCCGCGGGCTCCAGCCACAGCTCGTCAGTGGCGCCGACATCAAACGCGCCGTAGAACTCGTCGAGGTTCCGCACGATCTGGTTGCAGCGGAACTCGCCGGGGGAGTGCGGGTCGATGGCGAGCAGCCGTATGACTTCCTCGTCCCGGGCCTTGTCCTGCCAGGCGCGCGCCCACGACAGGAAGAAGCGCTGTGCGCCGGTCAGGCCGTCGATGACCGGTGCCTGCTGGCCGTGCAGCGACAGCAGGTAGGCCTGCCACGCGATGCCGAGGCCGCCGAGGTCCCCGATGTTCTCCCCGATCGTCAGCGCTCCGTTCACATGCTGGTCCGGAGTCTGCTTCGGCGCCAGGGCGTTGTACTGCTCGATCAGCGATCGGGTCCGGGTCTCGAACGCCTGCCGGTCCGTTGGGCTCCACCAGTCGCGGAGCCTGCCGTCACCGTCGTACTTGGAACCTTGGTCGTCGAAGCCGTGGCCGATCTCGTGACCGATGACCGCGCCGATCGCTCCGTAGTTGGCCGCGTCGTCGCGGCCGGGATTGAAGAACGGATCCTGCAAGATCGCGGCCGGGAACACGATCTCGTTCATGCCCGCGTTGTAATAGGCGTTGACCATCTGGGGGGTCATGAACCATTCGTCGCGGTCGATCGGCTGGCCGATCTTGTTCAGCTGGCGGTGGAACTCGAACGCTTGAGCCGCCCGCACGTTGGCCATGAGATCCGTCGGGTCGATCCTCAAGCTGGAGTAGTCCCGCCACCTCACCGGGTAGCCGATCTTCGGCGTGAACTTTCCCAGCTTGTCCAGCGCCCGCCGGCGGGTGTCGGGGCCCATCCACTCGAGCTTCTCGATGCTCTGGCGGTAGGCCTCCAGGAGGTTGGCGACCAGGACATCCATCCGCTCCCGGGCACCAGGCGGGAAGTGCCGGCCGACGTAGGCCCGGCCGACGGCTTCGCCCATCGCCCGCTCGACCAGCGAGACACCCCGCTTCCAGCGGTCACGCAGCTGGGGGGTGCCGCTCAGGGTGCGGCCGTAAAAGTCGAAGTTTTCCTGGACGAACGCCTCGGACAGGTACCCGGCAGCGCTGTGAATCACCTGCCAGCACAGCCAGTCCCGCCATGCCGGAAGGTGCTCGTCGGTGAGCAGCGAGGCCAGCCCGGTGCTGAAACTCGGCTGGCGGAGCACGATCTCGTCGAAGGCGCCGGCGGGCGGGTCCAGGGCGGCCAGCCACCCGCGCAGGTCCGGCCCCTCGGACAGCAAACTGGTCCAGGTGTACAGGTTGTAAGTCTTCTCGCGGTCGCGGCTCGCGACGTTGTCCCAGTGGTGCCCGGCCACCGCCGTCTCCAGCGCGAACACTTGGCTGGCGGCCCGGTCGGCGTCCGGGAGGCCGACCAGCTCGAACATGCGCTGCACATGACCAACGAAGGCGTCGCGGACGCCGCTGAACCGATCCTCGCGGTAGTAGCTCTCGTCCGGCAGCGAGATACCAGCCTGCGCGAAGAACACCAGGTAGCGCTCCGGCTGGCCGGGGTCGGTGTCAACAAAGAGCCGGTACAGACCCCCGATTCCCAGTCGCTCCAGCCGCCCGAGCGTCTCTAGCAGCTCCGGAATGGTGCTGACGGCTCGAGCCGCCGCGAGCGCCGCACTGATGGGCTGCCAGCCGAGCAGCTCCGCTCGTTCCGCGTCCATGAAACTGGCGTACAGGTCGCCGAACTTCCGCTCCTCGCTGCCTTCTGGTGCCGACGCGGCCTCTTCCACGATCTCGCGCGCCGCGTTCTCCGCCTCTTCGGCCAGGATCCGGAACGTGCTGTCGCGCGCCCGGTCGGCGGGGATCTCGGTCCGCGCCAGCCACCGGCCGTTGACGTGCTGGAACAGGTCGTCTTGCGGGCGGACGCCGGGCTCGAGATCGTCGATCGGGATACCGGATGGGAGCGTCATGCGCTCTAGCGTAGGACCAGCGGCGTCCAGGTCGCCGAACCACATAGGTCCCGCCGCTCGCCTCTGGTACCACAGGCAATGTTCGGCCGAGGTGGCTCGCGCCCTTGCATTGTCGCTAGGTAAGTTGCGAGAGTAGCTGCCATCCGTGGACCTGGGCTAGCCGGCTCCGCGGGATCGCCCGGAGGACGTCAGGGATGGTAAGACTCGTCTGGTCCCAGGTGCGGTTCCGGCCGGGGCGGGCCCTCGCCCTGCTGGTCGGCATGCTGGTCGCGACCACCGCGTTCACCGTGCTGACGGCCGCCTCGCGGACATCCCAGCTCCGTACGGTCGGCACCCTGGCAGCGCACTTCAATCCCGGCTACGACATCCTGGTCCGGCCCCGCGGGACCAGGACTGAGCTGGAGACGCGTACCCGCACCGTCCAGCCCAACTTCCTGACCGGCATCCACGGCGGAATCACGCTGGCCCAGTACCACCAGATCCAGCGGGTCCCGGGCGTGCAGGTGGCAGCGCCGATCGCGATGGTGGGCTACACGCTGCTGCGCGTGCTAATGCCGGTGTCCTTGCCGGCCGCGGACTATGCCAGGCCGGGGCGCCAGCTGTACCGGTTCTCCACCACCTGGGTGAGCGCCGGCGGCACAACCAGGATCGCTCAGCCGCCTTCCTTCCTCTACCTCACCCCCGACCGTCTGACCGCTCTCCCATCCGGCGGGCTGGCGGAGGTACGGGCGGGCGGGTCGACCTCGACGGTCTGCCCGGCCACCGGATACGCGGCGGGCGACAGCCCGTTTGGCGTCGCGGCCCAGTCAGCCAGCTTCTGCTGGTCGAAGGTCAACGGGAACCTCGGACAGTTCACCGGCGGACCCCGGCATGGCGCCTTTGCTGTCCTCGGATGGTCGCTGCCCGTGCTGATCGCGGCCGTCGACCCGGCCGCGGAGGCGAAGCTCGACCGGCTGAACGTCGCGGTCATCTCCGGCCGGTACCTGCCCGAGAACGCGAAGCCAGGGAAGACCCGTTACGGACTGACCTTCCCGGCCCTGGCCGCGTCGGACAGCGGGGTTGGTGAGTACGCGGTGACCCGGATCCAGCACCTGGCCGCGCCCGTCGCCTCGCCGCGCCTGAACGTCGCGGCCATGACCAGGGAAGCTGGCGCGCCCGGCCATACCGTCGCCACCACCCGCAGGTCGGTCCAGCAGGTCTACCAGCAGGTGCTGGGAGCGGCTGCCAGCCCGCTCAGCTACCCACTGGTGAGGGGCTACTTTTCGGCCGGGCCGGTGCGCTACCGGAGCGGCCCCGACGGCAGTCTCATTCCGGTCCGGGTCCGCAACCCGCCATCGCTGTGGCGGCCCAGCCAGAGCACGGTTGCGCTGCTGTCGCCGCCCATGGACGAGACCGGTACCCAGTACCGCAGCCTGCACGCTTATCAGTTCACCGGATCTGGCCTCGGCGCCACGGAATCAGGCAACGGCTCCATCGAGGTGCACGTACTGGGCCGGTTCGACCCGGCCAAGATCCCGTCGCTCGATCCGCTGACCCGCGTGCCGTTGGGGCCGTTCCAGCCCGTGGCCGCGGTGCCGGCGAACGCGGCCAGCCGACGTGCGCTGCATGGTGATCTGCTGCCCAGCCTGAACCTGGGCGGATATGTGAGCCAGCCGGTCGACCTGATCACGTCCCTGGCGGCGCTGCCAGCGCTGGACAACCGCAGCTCTTTCACCGCCAACCCGCCAGCAGGCGACCCGATCAGCGTTGTCAGGGTCCGGGTGGCCGGGGTGACCGGGCCCGACAAACTCTCGCTGGCGCGGATCAAGGAGGTGGCGCAGCAGATCGCCGCGAGCACCCGGCTGGACGTGGACATCGTCGCGGGCTCGTCACCCCATCCCACCATCATCGACCTGCCTTCCGGCCGGTTCGGCGAGTCCCCGCTGGAGCTCTCCGAGGGGTGGGTGAAGAAGGGCGTCGCGGTGGAGATCCTCACCGCGGTGGACCGTCAGAGCGTCGCGCTGTTCACGCTGATCCTGCTGGTCTGCGTGCTGTTCCTGGCCAACTCGGCGGCCGCCGCGGTCCGCGGGCGGCGGCGTGAGCTGGGGGTACTGGCCTGCGTGGGCTGGTCGCGATCCCGGCTGTTCGCGGCGGTGCTGGGTGAGCTGGCCGCGCTCGGGCTGGTCACCGGGCTCCTGGGCGCAGCGGCTGCGCTGCCGCTGTCGGCCGTGCTGGGCCTGCACGCCTCGCTGTCGCAGGCGCTGCTGGCGGTACCGGTGGCCGTGGCGGTGGCGGTCGCCGCAGGCGCGGTGCCGGCCTGGCTCGCGTGCCGCGCCGATCCGCTCGAAGCGGTACGCCCGCCGGTGCTGGCGGTCAGGCGCGTGCATCACCCGCGCGGAATCACCGCGCTGGCGGTCCTGAACGTCAGCCGATCACCCGGCCGCGTGCTGGTGGGAGCGCTGAGCCTGGCCATCGGCATGGCCGCGCTCACGCTGCTGACCATGATCACGACCGCCTTCCATGGCGTGGTCGTGGGGACGCTGCTCGGCGACGCGGTCGCCGTCCGGATCCGCGGTGTCGACTACGTGGCGGTCACGGCGATCCTCGCGCTGGGCGTGCTGGCGGTCGCCGACGTGGTGTTCCTGAACACCAGCGAGCGGGCCATGGAACTGGCTACCCTGCGCAGCTTCGGCTGGCGGGAATCGGCGCTGACCCGGCTGGTGGTGAGCGAGGGCATTCTGGTCGGGCTGGCCGGCTCGGTCGCCGGCGCCGCGCTCGGACTGGCCGCCGCCGCCCAGTTCGCCTGCCCGCTGCCGGTACGCCAGCTCGCCATTGCCCCCGCCGTAGTCGTCGCCGGGGTGGTGGTGACCGCGGCCGCCGCGGCGCTGCCCGCCCGGTTGCTGCGCCGGCTGCTGACCGCCCACCTGCTCGCCGAGGACTGACGCGCCTCCCGGCCGAAAGCGCTCCCAGGCGATCTGCGGGCCTTCGGGTCGGAAAGTGCCCGCCGGTGTGCGGAACCGCGGTTCGCCGCTGGGCGTCCAAGAGGTGTGCGACTACGTCTGCGGTGCGCGCCGGGCACGGCGGTCCTCCTGGCTGCCTGCACGGGCATGGCGGCCGCGGGCTGTGCCGCTACGCACTCGACCACGGGAACGGTCACGGCTGCGTCGCCCGGGCCACGGGAGCGCGCCATGACCGACGCGGCGGTCATCCAGAGGGCGTTCGTCGTGCCCCCGGGCGCGCACCAGCTGAAGCAGGCACCGACTGCACTGAAGGTCCCCATCACTTACCTCGTGTCCACCACGCTGGTGGACGACGTCTCCTTCTGGCTGGCGCCCGGCCAGCCGCAGGCGGTACTTCACTGGGAGCAGGCCCACCTGCCCCGCCGGTTCACGCCCGGAGACTCCGATTTCGGGCCGCCGTCCTGGGACCGGACGTTCTCGCTATCCCCGGTTCCCGGCGTGCTGAACGCCCGGGACCTAGTGGTCGAGGTGACCGGAGCAGGCAACGACCAGACCGCGATCCGGGTGGACGCCCAGGTGAGCTGGCAGCCTGCCCGGCCAGCACCCGAACGGGTGCCGACCTCCGCCCGCGTGGTCACGATCACCCAGATGCCTAGCTCGGACCCGCACGCCAGGCGTCCGGCAGCGCCGGTCACCATCACCGAGCTGGCGGTCGTCCGACGACTCGCGGCGCTCGCAGACAGTCTCCAGCTGTCCACGATCGGCCCGGGCGCCTCCTGCCCGGCCGCCGGCGCCTGCGGGATCCGGCTGGCGTTCCTGGCCAGGGTCGGCGGCCCACCGCTCGCGGTCGCGCAAGGCCCGGCCGCCTGCGGCACCGTACAGTTCAGCGTCGGCGGCCAGCGTCAGCCCGCGCTCCAGAACACCAACTCGTTCATCCCGCAAGTCCTCAGGCTCGCAGGCCGCAGTCGTGCGGGGTAGGTTGCCCGGAGCGGCCGGCCTCGAGCAGGGCGATGGCGTCGGTCATCGCGTTGGGCTGAATCCGGGCGATGGGGGAGAACGGGCGGTCGAGGACAGCGAGGGAAGCGACTTCGACGGTCATCAGCACGATCACCGCCGTCACAATGGTGCGCCTGATGATCTTTCGTTGTGATTGAGAGTCGCTGACCTGCAAGAAGATCAAGCATGCCGCTGCTGAGGAACACGATAGCCCACAGGATTGCCGGTATTTGGGGCTGGGCCAGGAACAGAAGCTGCTGCCGCGCATTGTCCGCGTTGCTCAGGTCCGCGCTGATTTCCTGGGTGGCAGGCGAGTCCTGGGGAAGCGCGTTCCTGAAATTTCGCAGGCGGTCGCCCCACGCGACCGTGGCGGGCGACTCCTGGGCGTCCCCCCGCTCTTGCGCCTTCCAGTCACCCTCGGCGACCGACCACATGTAGCAGATAATCGTGCGATGCCCGGTGGCGCGTACGTGCGCCGGAAATGTGCCTAGGTCGTCGTACATCGTCACCAGGCTCGTCGGCTCGGACTGGGCCTGAGAGCGGGCCTCGGAGTAGTGGTTGGTCGCGAATACCTGGAGCGTGGTGAGCAGGAACCCGAACAAGAACCCGACGAACAGGACGATGTTGGTGAACTGCCCGGACATGGCCGCACCGCGCCGCTTCAGCCACCAGGCCACCAGCCAGGCGAGCACGATGATGCCCCAGAGGATCAGAACGTAGATCAGGATAGCGAGCATGTTCAGGCCGGCCGGATGCTCTGCTCGTACTGAAAGATATTGGCCGGGTCGTACTTCGCCTTGATCTCCCGCAAACGGGCGTAATGGTCACCCCAGTAGGCGGTCTCCCAGCCGAGCATGGCCGGGTTCGGCACGTTGACGTACGCGCCGTTGACGTAGGGTCGCAGCGCCTGGCTGAACTCGGCGACCCAGGCCTGTGCCTGGGGCGTGATCGCGTCGCCGCTCCAGCCCGCGCCCGGTTCGGCGTAGAAGAGCGCGTCGCGGTGGGCGAACGCCGAGCCTCCCGGCGGCGCCTGCCTAACCGCGCCGCCGAGGCTCGAGCAGAAGTAATCGCTCACCTCGGAGGGCGCATTCTTCATGAACCTGCCGACGATATCGATTGCCTCCGCCGGATACGGCTCGGTGATGAACTGCGAGAAGAACTTCCAGTTCTTGGCTTTTTCTATCGCGCTCTTCGACGGCGGCTGGAGTCGGGCAAAGCTGTCGGCCCAGATCCCGGCCTCGACGGAGACGTCGGGCTTGGCCACCGACAGCACCGGCGCGAGCAGCTTCCTGGCCTCGTCCGGCGGCCCCGATTGGAGCACAGCCAGGAGGTCGATCCGGTCCGGTCCGATGTCGAGCACGCTGGTGAGCCGCAAGTCGGTCGCCGGCGCATGCCGCTGCCACGCGCCGAAGACGCCCCGCAGGTCCTTGAGGCCATTCCATTGCGCCTGAAGCAGGCTGACCTGCTTCAGCGGGTGCATCGTGTAGGTGAACGAGGTCACGATTCCGAAGTTGCCGTTGCCGGCGCCCCGCAGGGCCCACAGCAGATCCGAGTTGCGGTGCTCGTCGGCGGTGATGGCCTTGGCGCCGTCGTCGCCGGAGGGGATGACAATCTCGGCCGCCATCAAGTTGTCGCAGGCCATGCCGAAGTTGCGGGTGAGGAAGCCTAAGCCGCCGCCGAGCGTCGCGCCAGCGAGCCCGACGGTCGCCTCCCCCCCGGTCGGCACGGCGAAGTTCTCCTTGCCCAGCGTCGTCACGATCTCACCCTGGGTGAACCCGGCTCCGACGGTCACCGTACGGGCCGCCGGGTCGAGCCGAGCGGACTTCATCTGACTGACGTCGATGACGATCCCGCCGGACAGATTCGACCAGCCCTCGAGGCAGTGCCGGCCGCTGCGCGCCCGCAGCGCGACGTTGTTCTGCCGGGCCCAGGTGATCGCGTTGACGACGTCCTGCGTCGTCTCGGCGAAGACGATCATCAGGGGGTAGGAGCGGTATAACCCGTCCCAGTCGGTGCGAGCCTTGGTGTAGGCCGGGCTGTCCGGGTGGATGACTCGGCCAGTGAGCTGAGCGGCCAGGCTCTCGCCGGTAATCATGAACGGCATTTTACGGTCATGACAGCCAGGCAGGTACTTTCCGTCACCATAACCCCCGCATCGTAATGTGCATTTCCATAACGGGGGGGTACATGATTCTCGTGCTTGTGCAAGTCATTGTCAAGGAGGTGCTGACTGACGCTCCGACGCCGAACGTTAAAGCCATTCTGTGCAAATTAACGGACAATTATGAGAATCGCGGCGGCCGGGCCCAGCGAAGTAGATCGCCGAGCAGTGCGGCGGCCAGGGGTTCGCCGGCCCGGGCGGCACTGGCGAGCGGAAGCTGGCACACCGTCAGCAGTCCCGGCTCAACGCGAACGCGGCCGACCACCGTGGCCATCAGCTCGCGTGGCGGCGGCTTGAGCACGCCCACCGCGGTCTCCGGCGCGAACGGCCGGCCCCCGACGTCGGTGTAGACATACTCGGGCGCGGTCGACAGCAGCTCGCTGGCCAGCACTGAGTTCTGCGGGAGCGAGGTCAGCTCGGGCTGAGAACTCGTGAAGATGAACGGGGTGGATCCCCACGCGGTGCCCAGGCTGTCCAGCCGGAGCGATCCCGGCAGGGCCAGCAGCCCGGGCTGGCTCTGCGCCAGCAGCAGGACGTGACCGCCGCGGCTGAGCCAGCTCGTCGCCGTGCCGACGGCTTCGTCATCGAGGGACTGCTCGCCGATGACCAGCAATTCCCGGCTGGGATCCGCGTCGCCGACCGAGCTGATGATTGCTCCGGAACGGAGCAGCGTCTCGTCGGTCGGTGATTCGCCGAGCGCGGCGACGGGGACCTGGCCGGGTGCCGGATGCGCCACCACGCGGACCGGGTAGGAGTTGCTGGCCAGGACCGGGCCGCGCCTGCGCACGGCCAGGACCTGGTCGCGGCTGCGCACCTCGAGCTCGAGCGGGAGCGTGCCGGGCGTCGTGCAGGGCAGGCTGACCGGCCGCGCCGCGGTGACGCCATGCGCGGGCAGGTCCGCGCGGTCGCGCCATCTGTGCTTGCCGAGGCGGACGATCAGGTCCGCGTCGCGGACGGCGGGACCGTCGTTGACGATGACGAGATCGGCCTCGATGGTGCCGCCGGACCGGGCCGCCCAGTGCGGGCGGACGAGCATCGGGCATATGACCTGGGTCGCGTGCCGGATCTCCTCGGTCGCGGGCTCCTTCGGCCGGCGGAGCAGGTCGAGCAGGCCGTTGAATTCCTGTGGGACGTCGGTCAGCTCGGTCAGGCACCAGCCGATGACGCCCGGGATCTGCCGGATGAGCTCGATCTGGAATCGGTCGGCCAGGCCCTGGTAGCGCTGCGTCCCGGCGACGAACTCGGCCACGCTGCCCGGCCACGGTGCGGACTCGATCAGGGCCCGCAGGGCGGGCCCGTAGTCCCAGAAGGGCTGGCCTTCGACCGGGCCGAGATCGGGCAGGCCCCAGTCACCGAACTCGCTGATCAGCAGCGGCCGCTTGGCCCGTGCCCAGCGCGTGGCCTTCAGGCTCAGCTCGGCCAGGTACTGGGCACTGAGCCGGCCGTACCAGTGCGCGGTCAGCAGCGGGCTGGCGAACACGTGCTTGGGGTCGGGGCCGATCCAGTCGTTCTCGATGACCGGGCGGGTCGGGTCGGCGTCCTGCACGGCGGCGTAGAGACGCCGCGCGAATCCCTCGTAACCCGGCTCGGTGCGCGTGGACCTGTTCCCCAGCCCGAGCTCGTTCATCGCCGACCACAGCACGATGGACGGGTGGCTGCGATCGCGCCGCACCTGCTCCTCGGCGGCGGTGACGCACTGCTCGGCGACCGGGCCATCCGGCCCGAGCTCATCGTGGGCGATGGGCTCGGCGACCGGGATGTCGCAGTGGACGAGCATGCCCAGCTCGTCGCAGACGTCCAGGTAGACCGGGTCGAACGCCTTGATGTGCAGCCGCAGCGTATTGAAGCCCATCTCCTGCGCGGCCCTGACCTCGGCCTCCGCCTCGGCCCGCGACTGCCCTCCGTAAAGGGTCCGGGCGGAGAACCCCTGGACCAGCGCGCTGGCCATCCGGAACGGCTCGCCGTTCAGCTCGAAGCCCGACGGCTCCAGCCGAATCGTGCGCAGCCCGAAACGCACGAGCCGCGTGCCTGACCGCCGGCCTCCGGCGTACACCAGGATCCGGGCCTCGTGCAGCACCGGCGAGGCCGGGCGACCACCGCGGCGCATCCACCTTCCCCAGCCGGAACGTGACCGGCCCGCCGCCGGCCGGGACCGGCAGTTCGGCCCGCTCCCCGAGCACCTCGACCGCCACCGTCACCTTGTCGCCGGCCTTGGGCGCCGTCACCATCACGTCGACGACCAGGTCGTCCGGATCGGCGTTCACCCACGCGTCGGCGATCCGGGCCGGGCCGTGGCGCTCCAGCCAGACGCCCTGCCAGATCCCCCCGTAGGTCAGGTACAGGCTCGGCGGCGACGGGAAGACATCGTTGTTCCAGCCCTGCTTGCCATGCGCGCTGCGCAGGTGCGCGGCGCTGCCCGCCGGGTGATCGGTGACCCGGACGGCGATCTCGTTGGCTCCCGCGACCAAGCCCTGGCAGTCCAGGTCGAACGGCGTGAACCCGCCGCGGTGCGAGCCGATGACCTGCCCGTTCAGGTACACCTCGGCGTCATCCATGACGGCCCCGACATGCAGGGTCCACCATCCGGCGGGATCCTCCACGTCCACCGAGCGGCGGTACCAGGCGACGCCGTCCAGCCCGAGGTGGCCCTGTGCTTCCCACAGCCCGGGTACCTCGATCGGGACCCCGTCCAGGCCGCGGAGCTCGGTGATGTCGTGGTCGCCGGCAATGAGCTCCCAGTTCCCGTCCAGGCCCTGCCGCCCGGCCGGCCACGCGTCCTGATCCGGCTCCGCCCTGCTGCTCACGACCACGCCCTCCACGTGCACCCGCTCACCTTTCTCGAACGAGATGATCATTACTCCAGTCAGTTCTACAACCGCGCCCGGCCCCGGCCCAGACGCTGCGCGCGCCCCGCCGACTACAGCATCCCGGCCAAGCTGCTGTTATGGATGGTGAATGTGATCTTCGGCCGGCGGCGGCCGGTGCGGACCGGGCCAAGTCTCACCGAAGATACCTATGAATTTGGTTGCTAATTTCCGGAGCCGCCGTAGCGTGAGGTGTAGATCCAGGTCTGGCTGTCGCCGGCGGCCGGGCTGCTCGGCGTCAGCGAGGGACAGGGGTAGGGGCTGTGGCTGAGACGACGCAGGCGCGCAGTGACAACGCCGAGGTTCGCGCCTTCCGCATCGGTTTCCCGGAAGCGGACATCACCGATCTGCGCAGGCGCATCAGCGCGACGAGGTGGCCGGAGGTCGAGACGGTCGCCGATGACTCGCAGGGCGTCAGGCTCGCCCTGATGCAGGAACTCGCGCGCCACTGGGGCACCGCCTACGACTGGACCCGGTGCGAGGCGAAACTGAACGCTGTGCCGAACTTCGTGACCGAGATTGACGGGCTGGACATTCACTTCATTCACGTCCGGTCACAGCATGAGGACGCGCTCCCGCTCATCGTCACACATGGCTGGCCGGGCTCGATCATCGAGCAGCTGAAGATCATCGAGCCGCTCACTAATCCCACCGCGCATGGCGGGAGCGCTTCTGACGCGTTCCATCTGGTGATTCCCTCGCTGCCGGGGTACGGGTTCTCCGCCAAGCCCACTACCACCGGGTGGGATCCGGCCCGGACCGCGCGGGCCTGGGTCGTGCTGATGAAGCGGCTCGGATACACCCGGTTCGTGGCCCAGGGCGGCGACTGGGGTGCGGCCGTCACGCAGACGATGGGGATCCAGGCGGCGCCGGAACTGCTCGGCATCCACTCCAACATGCCCGGCACCGCTCCGGCGGCCATCAACAAGGCGGTCCAGCGCGGCGACCCGCCGCCAGCGGACCTCTCCGCCGAAGAGAAGGCCGCGTACGAGCAGCTGAGCACCTTCTACGCGAAGCACGTGGCCTACGCGCAGATCATGACGACGCGCCCGCAAACGCTGTACGGGCTGGCCGACTCACCCGTCGATCTCGCGGCGTTCATGCTCGACCACGGCGACGGCACCGGCCAGCCCGGGCTCGTGGAAAAAGCCCTCCAGGGGACCCTGGACAGCGCCCTGACCAGGGATGACATCCTCGACAACATCACGCTGTACTGGCTGACCAACACCGGGATTTCGTCGGCTCGCCTCTACTGGGAGAACAAGGCGGACTTCTTCGACGCCAAGCCCATCACGATCCCGTTCGCGATCAGCGTGTTTCCTGACGAGCTCTATCAGGCGCCCAGGAGCTGGGCCGAGAGCGCTTATCCGCACAACCTGATCCACTACAACCGGCTTGACCGAGGCGGCCACTTCGCGGCCTGGGAACAGCCGCAGCTCTTCTCAGACGAAATGCGCGCGAGCTTCAGGTCACTCCGCGATCACCGCGGCTGAACGCCGTTAGTTGCGGCCCAGCGGGACGGGCGAGGCTCGGTCCCGTTCTCGGCTTCGTCGCGGCGGTGGATCTCCATCAGCTCCTCACGGTAGCGGTGATCGGCTGAGGGCAGCTCGTCGCGCACCTGAGCGCCGTTGTCCCACCACTGCATCAGGCCGCGGCCCAGCTCCTGCCCGGCCCGGGTGTGCACGCAGTGGGCGTAGTCGGGCACCTCGACCAGTGCCTCGCCGCGAGCGACCTTCGTGGAGACCCACTCGGCGTGCTCGGAACTGGTGCGGTCCTTGGGCGCGGAGGCGAGCAGCCGCACGGCGTGACACGCCATCATCCAGTCCCCGCCCGGGGTGGCATCGAAGTTGCGGTGCAGCACGTCGATCAGCACGGGCCCGAGGGGCAGGCCCATCCCGACGTCTTCAACCGCGATGACCCGCAGCCGTCGCCACAGGTGCTGAGCGACATCTGCCGAGGTCGTGAACATCTCGTAGGCGGCGAGCACGGCGTTGTCGACGCGGCTGCGCCTGATCTCCTTCTGCAGGACAGCGACGAGATCGTCCACCGGAATGCCGTGGGGCGAGACGAGTTGTGAGTAAGGATCCTCGGTGAAGTGCCCGGGACCATAAAGACGTGGCATGACTGGCCGTTCCTTCCGCATGACGACGACAGACACGTCCGACACGGCGGAAGGGGTCCCCAACACGCTCAACGTAGCACGGCCCGAGGCATGCGACGCGACCGAGTGAGGCCGCTGCAGGTCATCCCGTACATGGCAGCCAGGACGCCGACCGGCTCGCGATGGCGGTCGCTCGGCGGCCGCAGGAACTTACAGCCAGCCCCGGCGTGCGGCCTGCAGGCCGGCCTGGAACCGGGTCGCCGCGCCGAGCTTGTCGAGCAGGTCGCGCACCCGGCGCTGCACCGTGCGCGGGTGGGTGCCGAGCTGCCGTGCGATCGCCCCGTCGGTGAGCCCGGCGGCCAGCAGCGGGAGCAGCGCCGCGTCGGCTGCGGACGGCCCGGCATCCAGGACCGGCAGCTCGCCATCGCCGTGAATCGCGACGGCCCGGTCCCACACGTGCTCGAACAACGCGATGAGCGTGTCCAGCAGCGACGAGGCATGGATGACCAGGCACGACTCGGCGCTGCCGGCCACCTCCAGCGGCAGCAGGCCGGTCTGGTCATCGGCGATGAACATCTTCACCGGCACGTCCTCGGTGACCCGGACCTGCTCCCCGGCGGCAATCAGCGCGCGCACCGCCTCGGGCCGGCCAGGCAGCGCGAAGCCGGCCGGATGGTAGACGGATCGGTAGGCGACGCCGCTGGCCAGCATCTCGAGTTCGAGCGGATTGTGGCCGGGGTCGCTCACGTACGGGGCGCGGTCGAAGGAGCGGACCTGCTGCCGGGCTGACCGCTGCAGCTGCTCCCAGCGGCGCAGCGTGGCCTCCCGTGAGGTCACCACCTCCACGACCTCGTCGGGCCGGGTCACGATCCGGGCCAGCCGGTAGCGGCTGGTCAGCTGCGCGATGGCCAGCCGCGCCCGGGCCAGCTCCTGCTCCCTGGCCCGGGCCAGCACCTCCAGCGCCACGTCGGGCGGCGAGGGAGCATACCGGACGGACGAGCCAGGCAGCCGCGAGACCAGCCCCTTGCGCTCGAGGCCGGCCAGCGCCGCCGGCACGCTCGCCCCCGGGCACCGGGCACTCAGCTCCCGCTGCCCGGCCGACGACAGGTCAACCAGCGCGATGTAGACGGCCTCCTCAGCGTCAGTGAGGCCCATCCCATCCAGCACGGCCCGCTCCTGTCGTGTTTGCGAAGTGCCGCAAAAGCGACACACGTCACTTAAGCACTTCTGGCCGCCGCAGTGACAGCCTTTATTTGACCGATCCGTCCGACCGAGGGGTGTTCATGCGCTGGAGAAGTGCTGCCGTGGTGCCGGCCGCGGTGCTCGCCCTGGCCGCCGGGCTGCTGCCGGCGGCCAGCCCGGCTTCGGCCGCGAGCACGGTGTCGACGAGGACGGTGTCGACGAGCACGGTGTCCACGAGCACCGTGTCGATCAGCGCCAGGAAGGTCTTCGAGACGGACACCGGAGACACGCGTACCGCGGCGATGCCGGGCGGCGGGTACCTGGCGGTGCACTCGTTCGGCACGCTGTCCATGGTCGGCCCGGACGGCCGGACGCTCTGGCAGCGTGGCACCGCCAGCCTCTACCGGGACTGGGGCGTGCGGTGGCAGAACCCGGCCGCCTACGTCAACGCCCCGGAGGTCCCGTGGGGAACCAACCCGGTGAACCCGCTGCAGTTCGCCGGCGGGGTCGCCGGCCTGGTCAACGACGTCACCCCGTACGCCGTCGGTGACCTGGGCGGCAGCCGGAGCCCCGACGTGGCCGTCGCCGAGGTAGTCGGGACCAGCCTGCTGGGGGAGTCGTCGTGCGAGTTCTGCGCGTGGCCCTTCAACGTGCCCGGCTCATCCGTCCACCTGGGAACCTTCGTCAGCGTGCTGGACGGGCGGACCGGCCGGATGCTGTTCCACGAGGTGGAGCCGGGCTATGTCACCCAGCTCGCCATCGCCGGCGGCCGCCTGATCGTCGGCGACGAGACCGGAGACCCGCTGCGCCAGGGCGGCATCGGCGCGTGGGGGTCGGCCAGCAACGTCAGCGCGCTCAGCTTCACGCCGTCGGGCGGCGGCCTCGCCGCGCACCAGAGCTGGACGTACTCGACCGGTGCGCCCTGGTCCCGGATTCTCGCGATGACGCAGGCCGGCAGCGGCCTGGCGGTCGCGTGGAGCGACACCCCGTTCGGCCTCGGCGTGCCCGCCCCGCCGCACGGTCACGTGCTGCTCTTCGACGCGCGGTCGGGCCGCCAGCGCTGGCACATCCGGACCGCAGGCTATCCCGTCCTGCTCGCTCCCGACGCCGCGCGCGGCGAGCTGGTCACGGTGCAGCTGAGCGATCCCCTGCAGTCGGTGGGGTACACGGTCACGGGCCTGCGCGCCGCGAACGGCGCTACCGAGGTCACCGCTCATCGCGCGGGCGCGCTGCCGCTGGCACTCGCCGTTGGCCAGCCGGGCTGGGCCGTGGCCGCCGTGGACGCCACCGTGCCGGCGGGGGTGCTGGAGTACCAGCCGACCGGCGGGCGGGTCACGCTGACCAACCCGGCGACTGGCCGGGACCGCTGGTCGGTGCGGCTGCCGAGCCGAGGCCCGAACGGCGTGCCGAGGCCCGGCGGGCTGGTCCTGGCCCATGGATCGATCTTCGTCGGCTCGTGGGTAGGCGACCCGTTGTACCCGACCGCCGCGCAGCCGGAGGTGCAGGTCGACGCCATGGCCGCGCTGTCGGCCAGTGATGGCTCGCGGCGCTGGCAGGAGAACGGGGACACCGGAGATCCGCTGTCCATGAGCCCGGCCGGGGCCGGGGTGCGCGCGGTGACGAGCAACCAGGTCGTGCGGACCTACCAGCCCGACGGCACCTCGTCGGCCGGGACTGGCGCCGGCCCGGGGGATGAGCTCAGCGCCGTCGTCGCGGGCGTCTCGTCGGCCAGCAGCACGGACCTGGTGACCGGCGACCAGGACGGCGAGGTTTCTGCCTTCGCCGGGGCCAGCCTGACCTCGGGTCATCCGAAGCTGCTGTGGCACACGATGCTGCCGGGCGCGGTGCACCAGATCCGGCGCGGCCAGCTGGACGGGCGCTCGGTGCTGGTCGCGGCGGCGAGCAGCGCGGTGGCCGTCCTCGACACCCGCACCGGCCGGCTGCTGACCCTGATCAAGGTGCCCGGCTATGCCTGGACCGTCACGCTCGCGGCGGCGGGCCGAACTCCGCTGGCCGTGGTGCCCGGCACCAGCCTGACCGCCTACTCGCTGGCCCGCGGGACCGTGGTGTGGCGTGACCGGGCCCCGTCTGGCTCGTTCTTCTCCAACGCCGCCGTCGCCGACGGAATCGTTGCCGCCGAATACAGCAGCGCGGAGCGTCCGGATGACGCCGCAGCCAGTCATCTGGCCGCCGTCGGCGTGAGCGCCGCGACCGGCGCGGTGAAGTGGACCCATCAGCCCGGCCGGACCGTCCTTCGCGGCCAGCTGTGGAATGGCGTGATCGCCAGCCCGGACATCGCGGGTACCGGGGGCCACGGCGTCGCGTTCACCTGGCAGACCAGCGGCAGCGGCCGGGTCGACGTCCGCGACATCCGGACCGGCGCGCTGCTGTACTCCGACACCGCCGACGATCTCGACGACCACACCGCCTACCTGACCGTGCCGCGCATCGGGCTGGTCGCCGTCTCCCAGCTGGGCTCGGTGGTGATCAAGCCGGGCGGCGGAGCCGAGTCGACCTTGCTGAGCGGCATGTCGATGGCGGTGGCCAGCACGGCTGGGGGCAGCTCAGCGCTGCTGGTCGCCTATAACGGCGTCACCGCGTACGGGGCCAGCGCCCTGACCGATCCGTCGGCTGCGCCGCTGGCCAGCGACAACACCTACAGCGCCGGGATGCTGGTGGCCGGTGACTTCGCGGGCAACGGGCGGCCGCAGGTCGTGACGCTGCCCGTCGACTCGACCGCGTACCGCGTGGTCGGCAACGAGTCCGGCGCCAACCCGTATGGCTACCAGGACACCCAGCCGCATGGCGTGGCCGTGCTGGCCCTGACCGGTACCGGGGCCGCCGCGGGCGCGGCGCGGGCGCCTCGTCGCCCGGCCATCACGGCGACGACGGGTACACCGGGGCTGGCCGGCGCGACGGGCTTCGCCAGCCCGGAGCCCCCCCGGTCGGGCATCAGCCAGCCGGTGGCCGGGCCGGCCAGGCACGCGGCGGGCGCCTCGGCTCCGCCGGGCTACGCGCCGGCGCTGATCCGGTCCTACCTCGGCCTCTCCGGTCAGGGCCGCGGCCAGACCATCGCCATCGTCGACGCCTACGGTGACCCGAAGATCGCCGGCGACGCGCAGAAGTTCAGTGAGCAGTTCGGGCTGCCCGGAGTCTGCGGAGCCGGCGGCCAGGCTGGCGACTGCTTCACGCTGGACGTGGCCCGGCCCGAGGGCGCGGCCAGCACGAACGGCGACTGGGACCTGGAGACCTCGCTGGACGTGGAGTGGGCCCATGCGATCGCGCCGCGGGCCCGGATCATGCTGGTGGAATCCCGCGACGCGAGCCTCGGCGCGATGTTCCGGGCGGTCAAGGTGGCGGCCGCCGCGCACCCGGCGGCGGTCAGCCTCAGCTGGGGCGGCGGGGAGTTCTCCGACGAGACCTTCTACGACCGGTACTGCGCGGTCAGCGCCAGCGTGTGCGTGGCCGCCAGCGGCGACAACGGGCATCCCGGCATCTACCCGGCGGCCAGCCGCTACGCGATCGCGGTCGGCGGAACCAGCCTGACGCTCACGTCCGGCGGCTCGGTCACCTCCGAGGTGGCCTGGTCCGGCAGCGGCGGCGGCCGGAGCTGGTTCGAGCGGATCCCGCCCAGCCAGCGGCCGGTCGTCAGCGGCGACCGCCGGGAGTTCCCTGACGTCTCCTACGACGCCGACCCCGCGACCGGCGTGGCGGTCTACGACAGCGTGCCCTACCAGGGCGAGACCGGCTGGTGGCAGGTCGGCGGGACCAGCCTCGGCGCGCCGTCGTGGTCGGCGATCCTGGCTGACGCCGACCAGTTGCGCGCGGCGGCCGGCGCCGCCCCGCTCACCGCGGCCGGCTTCGGGGCCCAGCGCGCCCTCTACGGCCTGTCCTCGGCCGTGATCGCCGACATCACGGCCGGGCCGGCCAACGGCTTCTGCCCGGTCGGCTGTCTGGCCGGCCCCGGCTACGACCAGGTCACCGGCATCGGCAGCCCGCGGGCCGGCATCGACGCCGCGCTGGCGGCGGCCGGCACACGGCATTAAGCGCTGACTCATCTGGAGGGGAGCACGGAATGGACATGCGACGACGGTGGTGGCACGGCGGTGCCGCGGTGGCCGCGGTGGCCTGCGTCATGGCGATGCTCGCGACGCAGTCTGGTGCGGC
Organism: uncultured Actinomycetota bacterium; assembly: GCA_963730265.1. GTDB lineage: Bacteria > Actinomycetota > Actinomycetes > Streptosporangiales > Streptosporangiaceae > DASUBV01. Next base: position 189,848 of record CAVSRG010000006.1, on the reverse strand, counting down.
GCTGGCCGCCGCGTCGGCGGGCCGCCCGGTGCGGCGCGCTGCGGTCACGCAGGATCCGCTCGCCGGCCCGGGTCGCGGCCAGCCGGGCGCGCCCGGTACCCCGACGGGCCGGCCCCTGGACAGCACGCCCGCCGGCGGGCTCGCGGTCTACACCACTCCCGACCCCACGCCAGCCGGATCCGCGGCCTATGTCTACAGTCCGGCCACGCTGGCCGGCGCACCGGCTGTCCTGGTCACCGGGCCGGACGGCCGCCGGTACCGGATGACGGCGTCGCTCAACCAGAGTGCACCGCCGGCGCAGTGGTGGCGGGCCACACTGCCGCGCGGACCGGCGGGCATCTACCAGGTTCGGATTACCGGTAACACGGCCGCGGGCGCGAAGGTGACCGGGCACTCGGCGTACGAGGTCGTGAGCACCAGCCCGCCCCGTGGCGCCGGGCCGCGCTGGACGGTGGCCGGGCCGGGCGTGAACGGCGGCCTCTTCGCCGTTGATCCCGGCCACCCGCGCTCCATGTACCTGTCCTCCGGGCTCGCCGCCGAGCTGTTCGCCAGCCATGACGGCGGGCGCAGCTGGCGGATGGAGCGCACCCTGCCGGTCGCGGGCGGCTACCCGACGGCGCTGCTGGCGCTGCCGGGACGGGCCAGGCGGCCGGGACGGGCCCGGCGGCCGGGACGGGGCGCCCGGCTGGTGCTGGCCATCAACGGCGGCAACGGCTTCTACACCGACGACCCCACCTATACCGGCAAGGTGCTGGAGAGCTGCGACGGCGGCGCTCACTGGCGCGACCTCGGGCTGCCCGACTCGTTCGTCGACACCGTGGTGGCCACCCCCGATGGCTCGACGCTCGCGGCCGTGACCTCGGACGGCATCGACGTCACCCACGATCAGGGGGCGCACTGGACGCACCTGGCCGTGCCGTGGAGCTCCCATGCCTACTCCGAGGCATCGCTGGCCGGCGGGGATCTCTACGTCGCCACGCTGTCCGGGCTGTACGTCGTGCGGGACATCGCGGGCACCCCGGCCGCGCCCGTGCTGGTCTTCACCCCGCCGGACCAGACCTCGCCGTGGGTCGTGGGCGTCGCCGGCGACGCGCAGACGGTCTACGCCGCGGGCTGGCAGGGCGGCATCTACGCCTCGCCGGACGGCGGCGTGACGTGGACGCACGTCTACGACGCGCCCGGCCAGATGCTCATGTTCCAGGACGTCAACGGCACGGTCTACGGGGCGGCCAGCAACACCATCGTGGTCGGCACCCACGGCGGCGCGAGCTGGACGACCTGGCCGGAGCCGGTCAGCAACATCTACAACCAGGACGTCGTCGCGGTCGGCCGCACGCTCTACCTGGGTACCTGGGACACCGGCGTGTTCTCGACCAGCGACCAGGGACAGCATTACCGGTGGCTCGGCGGGGTTCCGGATGTCAACGCGTACGGGGTGGCGGTGACCAAGGGCCCGGGCGGCGGCGAGATCGTCGCCGGCACCGACTCGAACACCTACCGGGCCGAGGCGGCCCTGGCGGCCACCGGCGACCCGGCGGCGTGGGGGCCGCCCTCCCCGCCCGTCGCGGTCGGCGGGATAACCCCGCTGGTCGCCGCCAGCCCGGACCACTCGGTCATCTACAAGGTGCGCAACGGACCCAGGATCGGCACGTACACGCTCTACGTCAGCCACGACGCCGGCGCGACCTGGCTGCAGCTCGGCGCCACCCAGTACGGCAGCGCCGGCGCGCTGCTCGTCGATCCCGCTGACCCGCGGGAGCTGTTCGTCACCGGTAGCAGCGACATCACCGGCTCGACCATGATGATGAGCGTGGACGCGGGCGCGACCTGGTCGACCTTCAGGACGCCGGCGCCGATCACGGCCATGGCCGGCGACCCGTCGAATCCGCGTCGGCTGTGGCTGGGCGGGCCTGACGGTCTCTGGATGTCGGCCCACCGCGGGCGCAAGGCCGTCCGGCTCCAGCAGCGCCCGGTCACCGCTATCGCGGCGCTGTCCTCAGACCGGATCGTCGTGGGCGGCTCCGGGCTGGCCGTCAGCTCCGATGGCGGGGTCACGTTCCGTCCGGCCCGGCTGCCCGATCTCGACCTGTCGGTGTCCGCGCTGGTCGTCTCGCCCGCCCACCCGGACACGCTGTACGCGGCAACGGGCGCGTTCCATGACGCGGGGTTCCTCAAGGGCGGCCATGGCGTGTACCGGAGCACCGACGGCGGCCGCAGCTGGCTGCCGTTCTCGGCCGGCCTGACCGACCGCGACGTGCTGTCCCTGGCCTTCTCCCCGGACGGCCTCATTCTGTACGCCGGCCTCCAGCGCGGCGGTGTCGCGGAGATCCCGCTCACCGGCTAGATGTTCCGTCAGCCGGACATCTGTCCGAAGCGATGCGGGCGGGCTGCCCCGACCTAGCCGGCCGCGGCCGGGGCAGCCGACCGGTCCACGGTGACCTGCGGCGCAGCCTGGTACGCCGCCCAGTCGGCGCTGATCGCGCTGGCCGTCTGCAGCAGCAGCGGCAGGTACTGCCCGGTCAGCACCTCGACCGGGGTCTCCGCGGCGTGGGTGTTGACGTTCAGGGAGGCGATCACCTGGCCGTCCCCGTCCCGCAGCGGCGCCGCCGCCGACCGGATCCCGGCGGCCAGTTCCTCGTCGGTCAGCGCCCAGCCACGGGCCCGGATCTGCCGCAGCGCGGCCGCGCGTTCCTCGGCCGTGGGCTGAACGCGCGGGGTGATCCCCGATCTGCTCGGCTCGGCCAGGACTCGCTCGGCCTCCTCCAGTGGCATGGCCGCGAGCAGGACCTTGCCGAGCGACGTCTGCATGGCCGGGAACCTGGTCCCGATCGTCACGGTCAGCGCGACGATCTTCGGGACGGCGACCCTCGCCACGTAGACGATGTCCGAGCCGTCGAGCTGGGCAATGGAGCTGGACTCGTGAGTCTGAGCGACCAGGCGCTCCATGTGCGGCCGGGCGACCTCCCACAGGTTGCGGGACAGGACGTAGGACATGCCCAGCTCGAGCACCCGCGGCGTCAGCTCGTAGCCGCCCTCGGCGGCCCGCACGTAACCCAGCTGCTGGAGGGTGAGCAGCACGCGGCGCGCCGTCGGCCGGGCCAGCCCGGCCGCGCCCGCCACGGCCGTCAGGGACATGACGGGCTGGTGCGGCCGGAACACCCGGATCACGTCGAGGCCGCGCGCCAGCGCCTCAATGAAGTCCGGGCTGGCATCTCTGCGGGCCATGCCCTTCCCCTCCCCAGCTGCTTCCTCGGCGCCGATACCGACAGTAGCGCGACCGGACCAGAGTGTCCGCACGGCGGACAAGTCAGCTTAGCCCGGCCAGGATGTTGCCAAGTGACATAACCGGCCTCTTGACAGCGATACACGCCGGCGAAATGCTGTGCCCGTTCGCTAGGTGTTTATGTGTCCGTATGGCGGTCACCCACCGTCCGGACGCGGCCACCAGGTAGGGAGGCACTCGATGACAGATGTGCAATCCGAAGCCGCCGACAGCAACGCGCAGCGTGCCGAGGTCCAGCCGGCCGAATCAGTCCAGACCCCGCAGCTAGCGGGCAACCCCGCGGTGCTCGGGCTGATGGTCTTCGCGACCGGCAGCCTCGTGCTGGGCATCTCGCTGCTCGGCAACGTGCCGCTGGCGGTGCAGCCGGGAACCGTGCAGCCGATCGTCTACGCCGGCACCGGCCTGGGCCTGGTGATCGCCACGATCTGGGCCGCCGCGCTGCAGCAGACGTTCGTCGCGACGATCCTGGGCACGTTCGCTGGGTTCTGGCTGAGCTACTCGGCGATGGTGCTAGGGCTGACGCACAACTGGTACGCCATACCGCCCGCCGACATCCCGCACACGCTGGGACAGTTCCTCATCGGCTGGGATGTCGCGATCTTCATGCTGTTCCTGGTGACGCTGCTGCTCCCGCTGGTCTTCTCCATCATCCTGGGCGCCGGCACGGTGGGTGTGGCGCTGCTGGCCATCGCGGTGATGGGCACGTCCTCGGGGACGTACCGGGTTGGCGGGGTCTTCGTCTTGATCTTCGCGGCCTTCGGGTACTACGCCTACCTCAGCGGTGCGCTCGAGTCCGTGGGCGGCAAGGGACTGCCGCTCGGCAAGCCGGTAGTCAGCTGGTTCTCGAAGTAGCCTCCCCAGCCGCCTTCGACAGAGAGGATTCATGACCGCCATGTCTAGCCTGACTGCCGCTGACCTGACGCCGGGGCGTCCGCTGGTGTTCCGTAATGCGACGGTGCTGACGATGGATGACGCGCATCAGGTCCTTTACGGGGCTGATGTGCTGGTGGCCGGGGACAAGATCGCGGCGGTGGGCCCGGGCCTGGCGGTGCCCGAGGGCACGGCGGAGGTCGACGCGGCGGGCGGGATCCTGATGCCGGGGATGATCGACACGCACCGGCACATGTGGCAGACGGCGATGCGGGGGTATGGGGCGGACTGGACGCTGACCCAGTATTTCGTCTGGTACTACCTGCAGTGGGGCAAGGTGTTCCGGCCGGAGGACATCTACGCGGGGAACCTGCTCGCCGCGCTGGAGGCGGTCGACGCGGGGGTGACGACGACGGTGGACTGGTCGCATGGCCTGCAGACGGTGGCGCACGCGGACGCGGCCGTGGACGCGCTGGGGCAGGTGCCGGCCCGGTTCGTGCTGGCCTACGGGAATATCCAGGCCGGGCCGTGGGAGTGGTCGGCGTCGCCGGAGTTCCGCGATTTCGTGGCCCGCCGGTTCGGCAGCGGTGATTTCTCGGGGCGGGACAGCCTGCTGGGGTTCCAGATGGCGTTCGACGTGACCGGGGACCCGGGGTTCCCGGAGCGGGCGGCGTTTGAGGTGGCCCGGGAGCTGGGCGCGCCGGTGACCACCCATGCGGGGGTGTGGGGCGCGACTAATGATGACGGGATCCGGCTGATGCACGAGAACGGGTTCATGACCCCGTCCACCATCTACGTGCACGCGGCGACGCTGACCCGTGATTCCTATCACCGGATCGCCGCGACCGGCGGGTCGGCGTCGGTGTCGACCGAGAGCGAGCAGTCCGCGGGGCAGGGGTATCCGCCGACGTGGCGGCTGCGGGAGCACGGGATCCCGGTGTCGCTGTCGATGGACACCAGCGTGTGGTGGTCGGGTGACTTGTTCTCGGCGATGCGCACCACGCTGGGCGCCGACCGGTCCCGCGAGCACCTGGAGGCCCACGCCAGCCAGGAGACGGTCACCCACGCGCACCTGCGGGCGGAGGACGTGGTCGGCTGGGCGACGCGGGGCGGCGCGGCGGCGCTGGGCCTGGACTCGGCCACCGGCAGCATCCAGCCGGGCAGGAAAGCCGACCTGGTCCTCATCAAGAACGATGATTCGCCGGTGATGTTCCCGGTGCTCAACCCCTACGGGCACGTGGCGTTCCAGGCCCAGCGCGGCGACGTGCACACCGTGGTGGTCAACGGCCGGGTGGTGAAGTACCAGAACCGGCTCGTCGACACCGCCGGCCTGGGCCGGGCCCGGCAGCTCATCGAGCAGACGGTGGAGTACCTGCAGGGCCAGCTCGGCCCGCAGGCCTGGACCGAGGGCATGCACCCCGACGTCCCCGCGACCACGGTCCTGGACAACCCCTACACCTACACCACCTGGGATGCCGGCTCGGCGCAGTGGAAGGGTGGCAGCCACACCGACGAGCAGGCCTGAGGCCCTATTCTTCGATCGCCCCGCCGATGCGGCGCAGATGTCGCCGGAACGTGTAGGACGGGTCAGCGGCGCGCCGGGCCAGGTAGTCATCGAATGCGGTCTGCTGGCGCAGCGTCTGGCCGGCCCGGATCCGGTTGGCCTGCTCCCGCTCGGTCTGCCAGATCTGGTGCGCGGTGGCCAGCACCTCCTCGACCCGCTCAGCGGCCACGAACAACACGCCGTCGTCATCGGCGAAGACCATGTCCCCTGCGCTGACCAGGTGCGCCCCGAACCGCGCGGTGACCAGCGCCTCGGGCTCCGGCTCGTCCAGCCGTACCGGTCCCGCCGGGTGGTGGCCATAGCTGAAGACGGGAAGGCCGATCTCAACCAGTTCCGGCGTGTCGCGGTGCAGGCCCCACACCACCAGGCCCGCCACCCCGGCCGCCGCAGCCTCCAGCAGCGCCAGGTCGCCGACGCAGGCCTCCTCCAGGCGGCCGCCGTTGTCGATGACCAGCACGTCGCCGGCCTCGGCCCGGGTGAATGCCTCCAGGAACACGTCCACGCTGCCGTAGTGCCGCGCGGGCAGGACCCGCCCGGCGACCCGCTGGCCGGCCACGACCGGCCCGATTCCCGGATGGGCCACCCGCAGCGGCACACCGCAGCGCACGCAGGCGTCCGCCACCAGCGGCGTAGACAGATCCGTGAACGCTTCCACCATGTCGAACCCCTCGGGATTGTTAGTCGGCCAGCCGTTGCAGCCGGGTGATCGCCGCGTTCAGGGTCGACGTCCGCTTCGGGAAGGCGAAACGCACCTTCCCCCGCCCGCTCGCGCCGTTCTCCGGCCGCCAGAACGACGCCGCGGGCACGCACGAGACTCCGATGTCAGTGATCAGCCGCCGGGCGAAGGCGACGCCGTCGCCATCGGTGTCCAGCCGCGCGATGTCGCACAGGATGTAGTAGGCGCCGTCCGGGCGGCGCAGCGCGAAGCCCAGGTCCTCCAGCGCCGCGCAGAGCAGGTCGCGCCGCTCGCGGTAGGCGGTGGCCAGTCCCGTGTAGTAGGACGGCGGCAGCTCCAGCGCGGTGACGCCGGCCGCCTGCAGCGGGGCGGGCGCGGCGATCGTGAGGAAGTCGTGGACCTTGCGGATCGCGGCGGTCAGCTCGGGCGGGGCCACCGTCCAGCCGACCCGCCAGCCGGTGACCGCGTAGGTCTTGGACAGCGCGTTGATCGTGATCGTCCGGTCCTCCAGGCCGGGGACCCGCGCCGGCGGCAGGTATCCGCCGGGCCCGAGCTGGTGGATGTGCTCGTAGATCGAGTCGACGACCAGCACCGCGTCCCACTGGACGCACAGTTCGCCGATGAGCGCCAGCTCCTGGGCGGTGAAGACCTTGCCGGTCGGGTTGTTCGGATGGCACAGGAACACCGCCCGCGTGCGCGGGCCGAACGCCGCGCGCAGCTCCGACTCGTCGAAGGTCCAGTCCGGCTCGCGGAGCAGCACCGGCTTCGGCGTCGCTCCCGCTAGCACGGCGTCGGGCCCGTAGTTCTCATACCACGGCTCGAACAGCACGATCTCGTCACCGGGGTCGAGCAGCGCGAAGGTCACGGCGACCAGGGCCTCGGTGGCGCCGCAGGTCACGCAGATGTCCGTCTCGGGGTCCACGGTCCAGCCCGGGTAGGCCCACGCGGTCTTGGCCGCGATCGCCCCGCGCAGCGCCGGAGTGCCGTAGGTCATCGGGTACTGGTTGTCGTCGGCGTCAATCGCCGCGCAGGCGGCGGCCTTCAGCTCCGGAGGGCACGGGAAGTCCGGGAAGCCCTGGCCCAGATTGATCGCGCCGTGCTCGGCGGCCAGCCGGAATGTCTCCCGGATCACCGACTCGGTGAACTGGGCCGCCTTCCTGCTGGTGCGCACGAGCCCAGCCTATGAAACCGCCGTGAAACCGCGCTGAATCCCGCTGCGCGCATCCTCAACGTGATCGCGGCCGTCCAGGCCGCGGTGATGGCTAAAGGGAGCAGCATGACGAGCGCGACGATCCACGTGCAGGGTCTGGAAAAGTCATACGCGAAGCTGCGCGTGCTGCGCGGCGTGGACTTCGACGTGGCGCGGGGCAGCATCTTCGCCCTGCTGGGCTCCAACGGCGCGGGCAAGACCACGGTCGTGAACATCCTGTCCACCCTGCTCAAGCCCGACGCGGGGTCGGCTACCGTCAACGGCTTCGACCCTGCCGCGCAGGGTGCGCAGGTGCGGGAGTCCATCAGCCTGACCGGGCAGTTCGCGGCCGTGGACGGGATCCTCACCGGGCGGGAGAACCTCGTGCTGGTCGCCCGGTTGCGGCACCTCAAGGACCCGGGCCCGATCGCCGATGACCTGCTGGCCCGCTTCCAGCTCACCGACGCCGCGGGGCGAAGGGTGTCGACGTACTCCGGAGGCATGCGCCGCCGCCTGGACATCGCCATGAGCCTCATCGGGAATCCGCCGGTGATCTTCCTGGACGAGCCGACGACCGGGCTCGATCCCCAGGGGCGCCTGGAGGTGTGGCAGGCCATCAGGGAACTCGCCGGGAGCGGCACGACGGTGCTGCTGACCACGCAGTACCTCGACGAGGCCGAGCAGCTCGCCGACCGGATCGCGATCCTCCACCAGGGGCGGATCATCGCCAACGGCACCCTCACCGAGCTGAAGCAGCTCTTCCCTCCGGCCGAAGTCGAGTACATCGAGAAGCAGCCGAGCCTGGAGGACATCTTCCTGGCCATCGTTGGCGACGGCACCGAGAGGTAAGGAACAAACGATGAACAAGCATTTCCTCGGTGACACCGCCGTCCTGCTGGCCCGGTCCCTGCGCCACATCGCGCGCAGCCCGGACACCATCATCACGACGGCCGTCATGCCGATTGCCCTGCTGCTGCTGTTCGTCTACGTGCTGGGCGGCGCGATCAGGCACGGGTCGGACACCTACGTGACCTACCTGCTGCCCGGCATCCTGCTCATCACAATTGCCTCAGGCATCTCCTACACCGCGTTGCGGCTCTTCACGGACATGCAGGGCGGCATCTTCCAGCGATTCCAGTCCATGCCGATCGCACGGTCGGCCGTGCTGTGGTCGCACGTGCTGACCTCGCTGGCCGCCAACCTGATCTCGCTCGTGGTCGTCGTGCTCATCGCCGTCGCCATCGGCTTCCGCTCGGGGGCGGGAGCGCTAGCGTGGCTCGCGGTGGCCGGCATCCTGCTTCTGTTCACCCTGGCCCTGACGTGGATCGCCGTCATCCCCGGGCTCACCGCCAAATCCGTGGACGGCGCGGGCGCGTTCGCCTACCCGCTCATCTTCCTGCCGTTCATCAGCTCGGCCTTCGTGCCCACCCAGACCATGCCCGGCCCGCTGCGCGCCTTCGCCGACAACCAGCCCGTGACCTCCATCGTCAACACGGTCCGAGACCTGCTCGCTCAGCAGCCGGCGGCACCGGCATCTGGATCGCCCTGGCCTGGTGCGTCGGCATCCTCGTCGCCGCGTACGCCCTGGCCATGATCACCTACCACCGCAAGATCGCCTAAGGATGTGGCTCCGCAGGCCGATCAGTCCCCCATGCGGCGGTCCGAGCCTGAAGCGCGGCGCGGGCCGCGGCGCGCAGGCCGTCCGGGTCCAGGCCCGCGTACGACGCCATCGCGTCGGCGTAGGCCGGCCCGTCGGCGTCCTGCGCGACCCGCCGGGCGCGCGCCGCGGACATGGTCGGCTGGAGCCCGTTCCTCGAGGCCGAAGCTCTCGGCCAGCGCGATCATCCGCGCTCCCGACCGGGCCCGGCCGGCGTCCGCCGCGCGCTGGCTCCGGTCGATGTCGGTCATGGCCAGGGCCAGGGCCAGCGTGCCGCAGACGGCGAGGCCATAGGAGGCGTCGAGCGTCCCTGGCAGCGGCCCCGGGTCCGCGGTCAGCGCCGCCAGCGCGGCGGGCAGCGCCCCGGTGATCTCCGCCACCAGGTCCAGCCGGCCGTGCTGCGCGTGGGCCACCGCGGCGATGGCCTGAACCTGCAGCGCCCAGGGATCCAGGCCGGACAGGCCGCCGCCGGGTCCGGGGCGCGGCGCGTCCCGCAGCGTCGCCGCGGCCGTACGCCACAGCCGCAGGCCGGTATCGACGTCGCCGCGGCCGAGCGCGATCTCGGCGCGCATCGCGGTGTCGAACATCGACATATCCCAGGGCTCGGTCCCGCCGTCCGGCTCGGTCAGCTTCAGCTCGCGTTCCGCCTCGTCGTAGGCGCCCCGCTGCACGTTGGCCCCCACGATCGCCTGGCGCAGCCGGTTCGCGCTGGACCGCGCCCCGAACGCCTCGAGCACCGACAGCGCCGCGCCCAGGTGACGCAACGCCTCGTCGCCCGAACTGGCCTCGTCCATCTGGAGGCACAGCTCGCCGATCCGGGCCTGCGCGGCGGTCCGGAGCCAGGTGCTGCCGCCGCTCTCGAGCGCGGCGAGCGACCGCCGCGCCGCGGCCAGCGCGCCGTCCAGGTCGCCCGCCCCCTCCCAGGCGTAGCTGGCCAGCTGGCTGGCCATGCCCGCGACCAGCGGCTGATCGCTCTCGCTCAGCGCCTGCAGCGCCGCGAGGTCGGCCTCGGGCGGCCCGTGCAGCGCGTTCAGCACGGCCTGGGCGGCCCGGGCGAAGGTGTCCGGCGGAGCGGACGGCAGCCGCCGCAGGCCAGCCAGGAACCGCGCCGGGCCGGGTCCCCGCAGCAGGAACCCGCTCACCGCGCCGAGAACCAGGCTGGTCCTGGTCGCCTCGACGAGGGCGCTTCCCGGCCGGAACCGCGGCAGGATCCGGACCGTGTCGCCCGGCCAGGACGGTCAGGCGGGCGAAGCTCGACTCGACCATCCACAGGCCGCCCAGCGCGGCCGACACCGCGGCGACCGTTCCGGCGTCCCGGCGGTCGATCCCGTGCCGCAGGGCCTGAACCAGGTTGTCCTGCTCGGCCCGGACCAGCTCGAAGGCCGGGAGGTCGTCGCCGGTGAGCACCGAGTCGTAGTGCGCGGCGCCGAAGTCGCGGGCCCAGGCCAGGAACCGGCCGGTCACGCGGTCGGTCTCGCCGGAGTCCTCCCGCCGCGCCGCGGCGAACTCCCGGACGGTCTCCAGCATCCGGTAGCGGGTGCCCGTCGTGGTGTCGGCGACCTTGAGCAGCGACTGATCGGCGAGCTGCTCCAGGATCGGCAGTACGTCGGCGCCGACCAGGTGCCGGGCGGCGTCGGCGGTGAACCCGCCGGGGAACACCGACAGCGCGCGCATGGCCGCCTGCCCGGCCGGGTCGAGCAGGTTCCAGCTCCAGTCGATGACGGCGTGGAGCGTGCGGTGCCGCCGCGGCGCGTCCCTGGCGCCGCCCCGCAGCACGGCGAACCGGTCGTCGAGGCGGCGGGCGATCTCGGCCACCGACATGACCCGGACCCGCGCGGCGGCCAGCTCCGCGGCCAGCGGCAGCCCGTCCAGGCGGCCGCACAGCTCCCGCACCGCGGCCGCGGGCAGGTCGGCGTCGGGCCGGGCCGCCCTGGCCCGCTGCTCGAACAGCTCGGCCGTGACGGACAGGTCCAGCTCGGGCAGCAGGTACACCGATTCCGACGACAGGCCGAGCGGGGCCCGGCTGGTGGTGAGCACGCGCAGGTCCCGGCTCAGCGACACCAGGGCGTGCACCAGGTCCGCGGCGCCGTGCACGACGTGCTCGCAGTTGTCCAGCACCAGCAGCGCGGGGCCCGGGCCCAGCGCGGCCACGATCCCGGCCGGACCCGGCTGGCGGGGCGCTGTGGCGGCTGACCGGGCTGCCGCCGTCCTCGCCGACGCCGAGGGCGGACGCGACCTCGGCCGTGACATCCGCCGTGACATCGCCGTCGGCGGCGACGCCCGCGAGCTCGACCACCTGCACGACGCGCTGCTCCGCCTGGCTGCTGACCGCGTGCGCGAGCCGGGTCTTGCCCAGGCCGCCGGTGCCCACGATCGACGTGACCCGGGCCGTGCGCAGCAGGTCGGCCACGGCGGCGATGTCGTCGTCCCGGCCGAGCAGCGGGTTGGGCTCGTGCCGGATGCCGCGGCGGATCACCGGCGCGTCGGCCCGCAGCAGTTCCTGGTGCACGCCCTGCACCGCGGGGCCCGGATCGCTGCCGAGCTCGTCGCGCAGCCGCTGCCGGTAATCGGCATACCTGGCCAGGGCTGCCGCGGGCCCCGTGGTCGCCGCCTCGCACCGCAGCAGCTCGGCCAGGACTTCCTCGTCCCGCGGGCTCCGCGAGGATCAGCTCGCCCAGCGGTGCGGCCGCCTCGGCCCGCCGCCCCAGGCGTGACAACGCCAGCGCGCGGGCCCGCAGCAGCGACCGGTAGGCCGGACACCCGGGCCGCCCGCAGCGCGGCCAGCGGGTGGAGGTCCCCGGCGTCCGAGTCCCCGGCGTCCGGGTCCCCGGCGTCCCAGCCCGCGCCGCCGTCGTACAGCGCGAGCCCGGCCTCGGCCAGCCCGAGCGCCGCGAGGTGATCGCCGGCCCGGGCCCGCTTCTCGCTCTCGTGCGCGCTGAGCAGGACGGCCGAGGCGTCGATCTGGTCGTCGCGCAGCGAGAGGCGGTATCCGCCCGGCGTGCTGACGATAACCCCGGGGCCGAGGCGCGCCCTGGCCCGTGACACCAGGACCTGGAGGGCCTTGACCGGGTGCTCGGGTTGCTCGTCTGGCCACAGCGCGTCCACCAGCCGGGAGGCGCTGCACCCCGCGTGCGGGTCCTCGGCCAGGAGCGCAAGCAGGTCTGGCAGCCGGGAGCCAGTGATCTCCAGGCCGCCGTAACTCACCCGCGACAGCAGGGCCAACACAACGGTCACCGCCGTCAGGTTAGCCGGTCCCGGCCAGGCGACGCGGCCGGCGGACCCTCGCCCGGATCGCCTGCTGCAGCCTGGCCGCGACGGCGCGGGCGCCGGGCCGGTGCTCTCCCGCACGACCAGGCGCGTCTCCAGTTCCATGCTCAGCGTCTCGTGGGCCTGCCCGCCGAGCTGGCGCATCAGCATCGTCACCGCGGTGCGGCCCATCTCCTGCAGCGGCTGGCGGACCGTGGTGAGGAGGGGCGTGGTGGCCCGGCTGACGTCGATGTCGTCGAAGCCGGTCACGGACAGGTCCCGTGGCACCTGCAGCCCGCGCGCCGCGGCCGCTTCCATCACCCCCACCGCGACCTTGTCGTTGAAGCAGACCACGGCGCTCGGCGGCCGGCGCAGGTCGAGCAGTTCCCCGCCCGCCCGCACCCCGGTCTTGGTGGCCGGCTCGCCGTCCCGCATCAGCTCCGGGTCGCCCAGCATTCCGGCCTCGGCCAGCGCGGCGAGGTGCCCGCCGACCCGGTCGTCGCGGGTGTGCCAGTGCGGCGGCCCGGTGACGACCCCGATCCGCTGGTGACCGAGCTCGATCAGGTGCCGGGTGACCGCCCGGGCGCCGGAGAAATGCGCCGCCGAGATCGACACCATGCCGCGCGGCACGGTGGTCCGCGGGTCCACCACCACCAGCGGGTAGCTGCGCGCGGCCAGCGCCTCCAGGTCGGCGCGGGGCTCCGGCGGGAGGATCAGCACCGCGCCGTAAGCGTCGCGGCGGCGCGGCAGCTCCCGTAGCACGGTAGACCTGACCACCGCGTCGCCCGCGTCGAGCAGCATGCTCTGGCCGTGCAGTGCCAGCGTTTCCGCGATCGACGTGACGATGTGCCCGAAGTAATCGGCGAGCAGGTAGGGGCAGCGCACGAACACCGGCGGCCGGGTGGCCCTGGCCGGTGCCCGCCGGCGCGGCTCGGGGGCCCGGTCCCCCAGCCGCTCGACCACCTGGCGCACCCGCTGGCGGGTGTCCGGGGCGACGTTCTCGCCGCCGTTGAGCACCCGGGAGACGGTCGCGATCGACAGCCCGGTTTCGGCCGCGATTTCGCGCACAGTCACCCGACCGGTACCACCAACAAGATCTGAAACAACGGCTTGTTTCATCGCCTCTCCATAAGAGCCGCTTAGGCCGGGATTAACAAACCGTCAATCCCAGACCAGCATCTTGACGACCTTTCAGTGCCCTGCTGCAATCGCTAACAGGATAGTTTCTTAACTGTTTCAGAAACAAGGGCTGTCCTGGCTTTACCCGGCGGGTCACCCCGCTCCCGCCGGACCGTTTGGCGAAGGGATCCGATCACTATGCGTTCATTAAGAATCCCCCGGAAACCGTGGTCAGTCGGGCTGGCCCTGGCCGCCGCCACCGCGCTCGGATCTGGCGCGCTCGCGCTCGCCACCGCAGCGCCGGCCGCCGCGGCCGGATCCGCCTTCCCGGCCCACTTCGCCGCGCCTTACCTGCAGATCGACTCGTCGGACGCCGGCGACATGGCCGCCGACCAGGCCGCGACCGGCGTGAAGTATTACACGCTGGCCTTCCTCACTCCGCAGTCCGGCTGCACGCCGGAATGGGAGGACGGCGGTAACGGAGTCGGCGCCTTCGCCTCGCAGATCAGCGCCATTCAGGCCGCGGGCGGGAACGTCATCATCTCCTTCGGCGGCGAGTCCGGCGGTGAGCTCGCGCAGACCTGCACGAACGTCTCACAGCTCACCGCCGCCTACCAGAACGTGGTCAATACCTACGGCGTCACCCGGCTGGACTTCGACATCGAGGGCGGCGTGCTGTCCGACACCGCCGCCACCACACGGCGCGACCAGGCGCTGGCCGCGCTGCAGGCGCAGGACCCGTCGGTCCAGGTCGACTTCACCCTGGCGGTGGCCCCCCAGGGGCTGCCCACCGGCAGCGGCTCGGAGTACGCACTGCTCCAGGACGCCAAGGCCCAGGGGGTGAAGGTCTCGACCGTCAACATCATGACCATGGACTTCGGCGCCGGGTCCAACGATCTCGCGGACGCCGAGTCCGCCGCGCAGGGGACCGCGAGTCAGCTCGCGGGCCTGTACGGGATCTCCACCTCGGCGGCCTACGGGATGATGGGCCTGACCCCCATCGCCGGCACCAACGACGACGGCACCGAGTTCTCCACCTCGAACGCCCAGTCGCTAGAGAGCTTCGCCGCCGCCAATGGCGTCCAGGAGCTGTCCTTCTGGGAGCTCGACGGCTACGACAAGGGGACGGGCTACCAGTACTCGTCGATATTCAATGAGATAACAGGCAGCAGTGGCGGCGGTGGCGGCGGCTCAGCGGCCACGGGGCCGATTACCGGGTACGAAGGCCTGTGCCTGGATGACCGCGCCGCCAGCACCGCGTTGTTCAACCCGATCCAGGTCTACACCTGCAACGGGACCAACGCCCAGCAGTGGACGGTCGAGTCCAACAACACCCTCGAGGTCCTGGGCATGTGCCTGGACGTCGACGGCGCCGGCACTGCCAACGGCACCACCGTGGACCTCTACACCTGCAACGGCACCGGGGCCCAGACCTGGGTGCCCCAGTCCGGCGGCGCGCTGCTCAACCCCGAATCCGGCAAGTGCCTCGACGACACCGGCTACGGCGGCTCGGGCACCCAGGCCCAGATCTGGTCCTGCACCGGCAACGCCAACCAGAAGTGGAACCTGCCGTGAAGCAACGACTCCTGACCCTCGTCGCGGCGTTAGCGCTCGTGCTCGGCCTCGGCGCGGCCGCTGCTCACCAGGCGCAGGCCGCGACCAGCGCGACCGCCGCCGCGGCCACGGGGCCGATCGTCGGGTACCAGGGCCTGTGCCTGGATGACCGGTCGGCCAGCACCGCGCTCTTCAACCCGATCCAGGTCTACACCTGCAACGGAACCAGCGCCCAGCAGTGGACGGTCGAGTCCAACAACACCCTCGAGGTCCTCGGCATGTGCCTGGACGTGAACGGCGCCGGCACCACCGACGGCACCACCGTCGACCTGTACACCTGCAACGGCACCGGGGCCCAGACCTGGGTGCCCCAGTCGGACGGCGCGCTGCTCAACCCCGAATCCGGCAAGTGCCTCGACGACACCGGCTACGGCGGCTCTGGCACCCAGGTGCAGATCTGGGACTGCACCGGCAATGCCAACCAGGCCTGGGCCCTGCCCAGCGGGACGCCCACCGGCAACACGCCGAACCTCGGCCCGAATGTCTACGTGTTCACTACCTCGATGTCGACCACCACGATCCAGGCCGACATCAATCAGGTCTACGCCACGCAGCAGTCGAACCAGTTCGGCACCCAGCGCTATGAGCTGATGTTCGAGCCTGGCACCTATGACGTCAGCGTCCCGGTCGGCTTCTACACCGAGGTCGTCGGCCTCGGGCAGAACCCGTCGCAGACCGTCATCACCGGCGGCGGGATCTATGCCAACGCCGCCTGGAACGGCGGGAACGCGACCGAGAACTTCTGGCGCGGCGTGGAGAACATCACGATCGAGCCGTCCTCCGGCAGCACCGAGTGGGCGGTCTCGCAGGCCGACCCGATGCGCCGGGTCGACATCCACGGCAACCTCGTGCTCGACGATGACACCTCGGGCAACACGACCAGCAACTGGTCGTCCGGCGGCTTCATCAGCGACTCGATCGTCTCCGGTCAGGTCAGCTCGGGTACCCAGCAGCAGTTTCTGATGCGCAACGACCAGCTGGGCAGCTGGACCGGCTCGAACTGGAACATGGTGTTCGTGGGTGACACCGGAGTCCCCGCCCAGAGCTTCCCGAGCCCGCCGGACACGACGGTGAGCCAGACGCCGACCGTCGACGAGAAGCCGTACCTGTATATCGATTCCTCCGGGAACTGGGACGTGTTCGTGCCCTCGAACCGGACCAGCTCGCAGGGCGTCTCCTGGGCGAACGGCAACACGCCAGGGACCTCGCTGCCGCTGAGCGATTTCTACATCGCGACGCCCAGCAGCACGGTCGCGCAGATCAACGCCGCGCTGGCGGGCGGGCAGGACCTGCTGTTCACCCCCGGCGTCTACCAGATCAACGGCACCATCGACGTCACCAACCCCGACACCGTCGTGCTCGGCCTCGGCCTGGCCACCCTGGTGTCCAATGGCGGCGACGCGATCCTGCAGACCGCTGACGTCAACGGCATCCGCATCGGCGGGCTGATCTTCGACGCGGGCACCACTAACAGTTCCGTCCTCGTCCAGATCGGCCCGCCCGGCTCCAGCGCCAGCCACGCCTCGGACCCAACCGTCCTGTCCGACGTCTTCGCCCGCATTGGCGGCGCCACCGTCGGCAAGGCCACGCAGACGCTGCAGGTCAACAGCAACAACGTCGTTGGCGACGACCTGTGGCTGTGGCGGGCCGACCACGGCAACAGCGGCACCGTCGGCTGGACGACCAACACCGCCGCCAACGGCCTGGTCGTCAACGGCGCCAACGTCACCATGTACGGGCTGGCGGTCGAGCACTACCAGGCCGTGCAGGTCCAGTGGAACGGCAACGGCGGCGCCGACTACTTCTACCAGAGCGAGATGCCCTACGACCCGCCCAGCCAGTCGGCCTGGATGGACGGATCCTCCGACGGCTATCCCTCCATCGCCGTGGCCAGCGGCGTGACCAGCTTCCAGGCCTACGGCCTGGGCGTCTACTGCTTCTTCGACGTGAATCCGAGTGAGGTCAGCGCCAACGCGCTCACCTCACCGACCTCGTCCGGAGTCCAGTGGCACGACATGGTCACCGTCTCGCTGGGCGGCACCGGAACCATCGAGCACATCATCGACGGCACCGGCGCCGCGGTCGACTCGGGCAGCACCGTAGCCGACCTGAACACCTACAACTGAGCAAAGCCGGGCGGACCCGGCCGCATCCGCGCAGAGCCGATGCGGCCGGGTCGCCGTCATGTTCTCCTTGGTGGCATGATCTGCGCACCTTACGCCGGGCTCACGCTCGATCGCCTGACCGAGCGGCGCGAGGATCCTGGCTTGGTCGCGGCGCTGGCCGCCGACCCGAAGGCGCGAGTGGTGCCGCTGTGGCGGGACCAGTGCCTGGTCGCCGGGGATCCACCCCGCCCTCTCGTGCTGCCAGCCGGCGCCATGGACGACGCGGGCCGGGCTCAGCTGGTTCTGCTGGGACTGGACAACCGGACCCCGTACTTCGCCGTCGATCTCTCCGATCTCGGGCTGGACGAAGCGCTCGAGCGCGTGGGAGCGGACGCCGCGGCCGACATCCGGACCGTGTTCGCCGACCTGCCAGCGGCCCTGGCCGGCGTCCTGGCCTACGCTCGCGGCCTGCTGTACTGGAACCGGCATCAGCGTTTCTGCGGTAGCTGCGGTTCCGTCGCCCAGTCCCGCCATGCAGGTCACCTGCGCGTCTGCACGAACGCCCAGTGCGCAGCGCTGCTGTTCCCTCGCATTGAGCCCGCCATTATCACGCTGGTCGAGACGATCGCCCCGCCCCGGCGCTGCCTGCTGGCCCGCCATCGCCAATCGAAGACCGGCGGCTACTCGCTGCTGGCCGGCTTCGTGGAGCTGGGCGAGTCCCTGGAGGACGCGGTGCGCCGGGAGGTCCTGGAGGAGGCCGGAGTCCGGGTGCGCGACGTCAGCTATGTCGGCACCCAGCCGTGGCCCTTCCCGGCCGGGCTGATGGTCGGGTTCCGCGCGACGACGGCCGAGGAATCCGTGTCCGCTGACGGCAACGAGATCCTTGAGGCGCGCTGGTTCACCCGTGATCAGCTGCGGGAATACGCCTCGGCCACGGACCGGCTCGGCCGTCCCGACTCGATCGACCGGATCATGCTCACCGCCTGGCTCGCACACGATCGGGACGGTTAGCTGTCCCAGCTGGCCGCCCCGGTGGCTCCAGCGCTGGTGTTCGCGAGGGCTCCAGCGACATGGTTGTTACACCGACGTCGCTGGGGCGACGTGAGAGCAACAACCACGTCGCTCCAGTCCGGCTCGCCTCGGCTAGCGCTGAGGCTCGTGTGACTCTTGTGGCTTATGCGCCGGTAGCAGGGACTGCAGCGGCTCGGGTCAGGCGGGTCGTGATGGAGGCGGCGGCTACCGCACGCTCGACCGCAGGTCGATCCCGCGTTCCGACATGCCGCGCGCGACCGCCGCATTCAGGCCGCTGCTCGCGGCGCGGGTGAGCTGGTGACCGGGGCCGAATACGCGCTGGGAGGCCGCGAGCACGGCTTCGTACTGGGTGACGGCGCGGGCCAGCTGCCCGGCGGCCAGGTACGCAGCGGCCAGGTCACCGCTGGCGCTGACCGTGTCGGCGTGGTCAGGGCCCTGGAGCCGCTCCCGGCCGGCCAGCGTCCGCTGGTACAGCGGGATGGCCTGCTTGGGCTTCGAGGCGGTCAGGTAGGCCGACGCCAGGCTGGCCCGCGCGGCCAGCGTGTCCGGATGCCCGGCACCATGCACCCGCTCGCAGTCGGCCAGGGCGCGCTGGAACAGGGCGAGGGCCTCTTTACGCTGTCCGGCGGCCTGGCAGGCGGCGGCCAGCTCACCGCGCGCCGTGGTGGTCATCGGGTGGTCGGGCCCCTGCACCCGCTCCCGCTCGGCCAGCACCTGGCGGAAGCCGGCGACGGCCTCGCTCACCTGGCCCGCGGCCAGGTAGGCACGGGCCAGCGCTTCCTGGGCGGTGAGCTGGTCAAGCACCGACCCTCGCTGGTCTCCCACCTCGGCCAGCGCGCCCTGGGCCAGCCGGATCGCGTCAGCGTCGCGCCCGACGGCATGGTAGACGCGGGCCAGGGCGACGCGGGCCACCCCGGTCTGCGCCTGATCGGCGGCGGAGGCCTGTTCCTGCTCGCTGAGGACCCGCTCATACATGGCGATGGCATCCTCGGTACGGCCCGATGCCTCGCAGGCGGCGGCGAGCTCCTCCCGGATCAGGACCGTGTGGGCGTGGCCGGGGCCGAGCGCCTGCTCGCTGACCGCGAGCAGGCGCTGCCAGTAGTCGACCGACCGGCTGTCGGCACCCTCATCCCGGAGGCTGCGCCCGGCCTGGATCAGCACCGGATGGCAGCCGCCGTCCCACAGCAGCTGCCCGGCCAGCCGGTGCAGGCTGGCCGTGCTGTCGCGCAGCCGCTGGACGACGGCCCCCGGTATCTCGGGCAGCGACCATGCCTGGAGCAAGGCGTCGGCGGCGGCCAGCACCAGCCCGCGGCGCTCGGCGGTCGGCAGGTGCTGGCGGGCCAGCGACTGGACCGCGGGGTGGACCAGCACGGTGCTCGCCGCGCTCTGGTCGTCGACCGACAGCAGGCCCGCGCGGGCCAGGTTGTGGACGGCCTGGGTAGCCAGGGCACGCTCGGCCGGCCCTCCCGGCCGGCCCGTCAGATACTCGCAGGCCGCCGGGCTGGTGAGCACCACCCCGGGAATGCCGTGCGGCGCGAGCAGCGAGACCAGGCTCAGGGCCCGGCTGGCCAGCCCGGCCGGGGCCGGCCGGTCCGCCGTCCTGACGGCCAGCGACCAGGTCGGCACCAGATCCCGCAGGTCCCCGGTGCCGCCCGAGTCGGCCAGCCTGACCTGGTACTCGGTCAGCCAGGAATGGTATTCACGGCAGCCGATGCCGTTCGCGGTTATCACCGCGGCGGCCTGCCCCAGGGCGAGCGGCCAGAACCCCAGGTCCCGGCTCAGCTCGAGGGCACCCGTCCGCAGGGCGGTATCGGTGTGCAGGTGCGCCGACAGGTAGCTCATGGCCTCCCTGGGGCTGAACGGGCCGACCTGAATGATGCGCGGGTTAGCGGCCCCGATGGCGGTGTCTCGGTGCGAGGACGTAACCAGCACCCGGCCGGGCTGGCCCGCGGGGCCAGAGCCCGTCAGGAACAGCCCCCTCCCGGAGGTCATCGAGGACCACGATCCAGGGCCGGTCCGCGGCCGCGAGCCAGGCCACGAACCGCGCTGCCGCCTGCTCCGCGCTCTGGGCCGCGACGCGCACGCCCACATCGCGCAGCGCCTGGGCATAGCTGCACAGCACGGCGTCCAGGCTGGCCGCGGCCACCCAGACGACCAGCTCCACCGCCTGATCGCGGTACAGCTCGCGGGTCACCGCCGCGGCCATCTGGGTCTTGCCGGTGCCGCCAACCGCGCCGATGCTTCCCTCGGCCGGCACCAGGACCACGGTCGCGCCCAGCGGCACGCTGTGCGCCGAGCTCAGCCCGGTCTCCTGACGCGGGGCGAACATCTCGGAGAGGGCCGGGATCCGACCAGAAACTATGTGCGGCACCTAGCCCCAGCTCCTCGGCGATAGCAGACCGGAGAGATTATGCGATTGCACGGCCGGGTAACGCAACCACGGAGCGGGTTCAGCGCCGCCAGCGCCTCACTCCCGGCCGCGCTCGTCGAGCGCGCGCAGGGCCTCGGCGAACGGCCGCTCCAGCCAGGCCAGGTGGTCGGCCTCACCGTGATGGTGCGTGGTGAACCGGTCGGACCTGCGGACCGCGGTGTGCCGTACGTATTCGCGCGCACCCTCGACGAGGGTCCGCATATAGCGGATGCCTTCGGGATCGGTCATCGTCCAGGCGCCGCCGCAGGCGATGTAAACCGGCGAAGTGTGCGCGAAAACCCGGCGGCCCCATTCATCGAGGTGATAATCGACACCGAACGCCCGGCAGGCTATCCACGAGTTCCCGTCGATCCGCAATTCGCCGCTGATTTCGGCCCGCCGCCCGCCGTTGGCCTCGGCCCTCATGACGACCTCGCCGTTACGCACGACCTCGAGCGAACGGAGCGGGAAAATGCTGCGCACCTCGGCCCGGACACTCACCGTTCCCGGCCCGGAAAGCTCGACCGTACCGCCGGGCTCGCAGCCGTCGGCCGAGAGCGTCACCAGCGGGCCGCCGGAAAGGAACGTCCGGCCCGCCCGTACCGCCCGGCACCAGGCCTCATAGCTGAACTCCTCGTCCAGCCGCGCGTACGTGCGGTAGAGACCGACCGGCACGCCGCTGGACATCTTGTCCGTGCCACCGACGAGCGGCAGCCGGTAGCCGCTGTTCAGGTACCGGTAATACTCGAGCATCGCGTCGTCGGAATGGGCCAGCATCTCCACGGCGTCAGCCCGGCCGGTCGCGACGAGAACGGCCGGCTCGCCGTTCGGATGCGGGAAATGCGCCGCGACGACGGTGCCGCCCTGGGCGTGCGTCCGGTCGGCCCAGTCGCTCAGCGTCGCGTCCAGCGCGCCGCCGAGTTCGGCCTCGTCGGGGCCGTCGCTGCACCACGGCATGACCGGTTCTTTCAGGCCCCACAAGACCATGTGGCCGAGCATGTGCTGCCGGTTTTCCTGGCCGACATAGGTGAGGTAGCCGCCGCCATCGACGACAGCGGGCTGGCCGGAGAAATCCTCGGTGTTGGTAAACAGCGCGCCCCACTGCGTCTGCAGCAGATTGACGACCCGCAGATCCTCGCCCAGCTGCTCGAGCTGGGCTC
The DNA here is from genome assembly GCA_963730265.1 of uncultured Actinomycetota bacterium. Classification (GTDB taxonomy): domain Bacteria; phylum Actinomycetota; class Actinomycetes; order Streptosporangiales; family Streptosporangiaceae; genus DASUBV01. Next base: position 167,923 of record CAVSRG010000006.1, on the reverse strand, counting down.
CGGGAGTGGACAGGAAGTGCACGTGCGAGTCGCCCGACCACCATCCTTCCGAGGCCAGGTCGGCGAAGCGACTGATCCGCAGCGTCAGGTCTCGCTGACCCGGCTCGATCCGCACGGTCTGCCGGAGCGGCTCGTACTCGAACCCGCGCGCGACGTCCACGACGACATCGCCTCGCGGCAGCCAGCCCTGGCACGTGCCGTCGATATACGCGTAGCTGCGCTGCCCGAGACGGGTGTCACCGCCAACGTCGTAATGCCAGCTGCCCAGATTCTGCGCGACGTGATTGTGGTGGCCGTGCGGCTGGTAGGGGACTCCCTCCGCCGAGCGGAAATGGACCCGGCACGGCACCGGCCGCCCGGTCGCGTCGTCGAGGACCTTGACATGCACCCAGTTGCGGCCGGCTTCCACCAGCTCAAGCGAGACCCGGCCAGCGTCAGCCCGCCCGTCGCGTTCCATATCGCCCCAGCGCACCCGGCCCAGCTCATCGCCGTCCCGCCGGACCGCGACGGTCGCCGACGGCAGCGCGGCGATGGAGGTGTACGCGGACGTTCCTTCGGCCGCTCCCCAGCCGGCCCGGTCATCCTCGCCAGGCAGCGGCTGCGGATAGGTCGCGACACCCCGGTCCACGTCGATATCGAGGACCCCGTTGCGCCCGTCCTTAGCCACCAGCCGCACCGGGCGCGCCGGCGCGCGGACGAACGGGTGCTCGTCAACGTCGCTGGTCGTGATGCCGGCCACGATGAACCGGCCGCCGCGCGGGATGAACTCGATCCGCTCGACCGCGCGTTCCGGATGCGGGTTCTCCCAGCACCACAGGAAGTACCCGACCGGCCACCCCATGTCGTGCTCGGCCAGGCGAGCCCCGGCGTCGTCCCAGCGCCCCTCGAAACGCGGCAGGTTGTAGTCGCTGGTGTCGGTGACGGCCAGGAACGGCAGCCGGCCCCATCCCGGCGGCACCACCTGGATCTCGAACCGCTCCCGGATGGGCGCGGTGACGACCTCGCCGCCGGCCAGGTGGAAAACATAGTCGGCGACGGGCGGCCGACCGCGTGGCCGGCTGCCGCGCCTGGCTCGAGCAGCCGATGCGCGATGATCACCCGCCGCGCCACCCGGCCGATCCCGACCGTCGTCGGGGCGCCAGGCAGCAGAAAGCACCGCTCCGCCGACGGCGGCTGCGACCCGATCAGGAAGGGCAGGCCGCGCAGGTCCACCTGCCCGAGCGGGACATCGCCCGGCTCATCGCCAAGAACGTCCACGCCCGCGTTGCAGGCCGCGGACAGGTCCACTGACTCATAGCTCGGCATGCGTCCGATCGTAGGCCGGGTGGCCGGCCTAACCCCACTCGATTTCGGGCCGCCCGGCACGGCCGCAGGGGATGTGACGCTACCGGAGCAGGACGCCAACTAGAGGTGTGAGCACCGGCGAGGAGGCGAGATGACGACGCTGGGAAGAGGCATCCGGAACGCCTTCCGCAATGCCGTACGGACGATCTCGGTCGTCGCCATCCTCGGACTCAGCATCGGACTGAGCTTCGTGATGCTGGCTGCCCATCACAGCGTCACCGGCAAGGTGGCCACCACGCTCAGCTCGATCGGCAACACCGTGACCATCGGCCCGCCCGGCTACTCGGTCGGCGGACTGCTCGGGAAGCGACTCACGACCACCGAGCTCGCGCCCATCGCGCACCTCCACGGGGTCACGAGCATCGATGAGAGTCTCAACGGCGCCGCCAACACGCTCGGCACGACGCATAACCCCTGCCCGAAGGGCGCCAGATGCCATGGCGCGGGCGGGCCCCACACCATCAGGCTCGGCTCGACGAACCTCACGTCCCCCATGAGCCTGGCGGCCAGGCGGGTCGGCCTAGCGTGTGAGCCGAAACCCTGCACTCCGCCGGTTTCCGGAAGCCAGCAGGTGTACTTCACCGGATCGACCCAGCCCGGGAACCCGGTGAACATCGGCGCCTCGACGCTCAGGATCGTGCGCGGCCCCGCCATCTCGGGGACCACCTCGGCGGACGTCGCCATGGTGAGCACGGCGATGGCGCAAAAGAACGGGCTCAAGGTTGGCTCGACGTTCACCGCCTACGGCCAGAGACTCACCGTCGCCGCCCTCTTCCGGAGCGACAACCAGTCGGCCGACAACACGGTCGTCACCTCGCTGCCGGTCCTGCAGCGCCTCACGGGAGACACCGGCCAGGTCATGACCGCCGTCATCACCGTCGCCTCGCTCAGCGAGCTCTCGGCGACGACCTCGGCGATCGAGCGCGACCTGGGCCCACGGGCGAGCGTGGTCAGCAACCTGGCCGATGCCAGCAAGGCGATCGGCGACCTCGACAGCGTGACGGGCATCGCCCTTTACAGCCTGGTCGGGGCCGTCGGGGCCGCCGTCGTGATCCTTCTGCTCGTCATGGTGCTGATCGTCAGGGAACGCAAGCGCGAGATCGGCATCCTGAAGGCCATCGGCGCCTCGAACGGCCGGATCATGGCCCAGTTCACGACCGAGGCGGTGACCTTCACGCTGCTCGGCCTGGTCGTGGGCCTCGCCGCCGGCCTGTCGCGGCCGGCCCCGTCACCTCGACGCTCGTCTCGAACAGCGGCGCGTCCTCGGCGACCGGCGGCGCGGGGCTGTTCCGGGCGCCGAGCCCGTTCCTCGGCCACCTGACCGACATCAACGCCCAGGTCGGGTGGGTCGTGATCCTCGGTGCCCTGGCCGCCGCCGTTGCCGTCGCCGTCCTGGCCAGCGCGGCAACGACCTGGATGATCGGCCGGATCAGGCCCGCCGAAGTCCTGAGGAGCGAGTGACCATGCTCGAGGCGAAAGACGTGACGAAGTCGTTCCGCTCCGGCGACAGCACGGTGACGGCCGTGAACGGCGTGACGATGACCGTCGCCAACGGCGAGTTCGTCGCGATCGTCGGCCGCAGCGGGAGCGGCAAGACCACGCTCATGAGCCTGCTCGGCGCGCTAGAGCAGCCGACTGGCGGCGTGATCGAGGTCGACGGCCAGGACATCACCCGGCTCAGCCCGAGCGAGCTCGTCCGCTACCGGGGGCGGAAGATCGGCTTCGTCTTCCAGAGCTACAACCTCGTCCCGAACCTGACCGCCACGGAGAACGTCATGCTCCCGATGGAGTTCATCGGCGTCGGGAAGGCCGAGCGCCGGGAGCGAGCGCGGAAGCTGCTGGATCAGGTCGAGCTGACCGGCGCCCGGCAGGAGCGCAAGCCGGGCCGCCTGAGCGGCGGCGAGCAGCAACGGGTCGCGATCGCCCGGTCGCTGGCCAACAGGCCGTCGATCATCCTCGCCGACGAGCCTGCCGGCAACCTCGACACCCAGACGAGCGCGACGATCGTCGCGCTCCTTCGCGAGCTCTCCCGCACCGAGGGAACGACGGTCATCCTCGTCACCCATGACGCTTCCATCGCCGGTCAGGCCGACCGGGTCCTCCGGCTCGAGGACGGCCAGCTCGCGCCGCGCACGTAGGCGACCTCGGCGGCGTCGGCCCGGCCGCCGCCCATGGCGTGCCAGCTATCAATGTGATATCATGTTGATAGATGGTCGGGTGGCCGACATCACAGCCACAGGAGGCATCCCGATGAACGCATCCAACGACAACACCGCGGCCAGAGGCCTGCGCGCGTGGTGGGCATCTCCGCCGCGAACCGGCCTGGAGCGCCTGATCTTCCCCTATGAGTACCGCCACCTCCGCTTCTTCGGGACCGGGCGGATCGCCGGCGGCTGTGTCGCGGCCGCCGCGGGCCTCGTGTGCGTCTCCTACGGCGTCTACGGATGGGCCGCCCTGTTCCTGGTCATCGGGACGCTGAACCTCGTGGGCGGCTCCTGGTACCTCACCATTGATCGCTCCGCATCGGCCCGAAGCTGAGCTCGAGGGAAGCACCACTGTCGATGTGTACTAGCGCCTTACCTTGCTGCTAGGTAATGATCTGGTGTAATTGTTGGCGTTGTGAGCACCGATAACGTCGGCCTGCCGCCGCATGTCATCGTGGCGGCGGACGTTGTCTCCGGCTCCGGCAAGACCACGTTGCTGAACATCGTCGGCGGCTTGGACGACCCGACGAGCGGCCGGGTGTGGGTGGACGGCCGCGAGGTGAGCCGGATGACCGAACGGGAGCGGCTGGCCCTGCGCCGGGACAAGGTCGCGTTCATCTTCCAGGCCTTCGGGCTCGTGCCGATGCTGTCCGCAGCGGAGAACATCGGGATTCCGCTGCGCATCGAGGGCGTGCGGCTGCAGGAGGAGCCCGACCACATCGGCATCTGGCCGGACCAGGCCGCCGGTCAGGAACCGGAGTAGCCGCCGCCGTCGCCCGACCGGGTCCAGCCCACGATGTCGCCCGCCGGGTGCCGGGCGAAGCCCGGCTGTACCGTCAGCGCCTGCTCCTCGCCGCCGGGCGTGTAGGTCACGATCAGCCGCAACGCGCGCCAGGTGCTGTTCATCGTCGAGTGCGGCGTCCCCATCGGGATGTAGACCGCATCGCCCTCGGTGACGGTGAACTCCTCATCCCCGACCGTCTGCACGCCCGAGCCGGAGATCACGTAGATCAGCTCGTCGGCCTGGTCATGCTGGTGCCGGGCGTGCCCCTGGCCGGGGTTGACGATGACCTCGCCCTGCGAGTTCGCCGCGCCGGGGATCGTCACCGGGGACACGAACCACTTCATCGTGCCCCACTCGAAGCTGAAGGTCTCCACCTCGGCAGGCGGGATGTGCGTGACTCTCCTGTCGCCGGCAGGCGGCGCGGGGGGGATAGGGGGGTCGTCCCCCCTGGACGGCACGGTCATGGCTGGTCTCATTCCTCTCGCTCAGCCGATCGACAGCTGCGTGAACGCGCGGACCTGGGCGGTCAGCGCGCGCTCGGCGGGCAGCCGTTCCATCGACGAAGCCCCGAAGAAGCCGCCGACGCCGGTGGTGCGAGCCAGCACGTACGCGACGTCGGGCGGCTCGGCGATCGGTCCGCCATGGCACAGCACCAGGATGTCCGGGCGGACGCTCTCCGCCGCGTCCCGCATCGCCTGTACCCGCCCGCACGCACTCGTCGAGCGTCAGCGCCGTCCGGGCGCCGATCGTCCCCGACGTCGTCAGCCCCATGTGCGCCACCAGCACGTCGGCCCCGGCCCGCGCCATCGCGGCGGCCTGCTCGGGGTCGAAGACATACGGGCAGGTCACCAGGCCGCGCTCGGCGGCCAGCCGGATCATCTCGACCTCCAGGTCGAAACCCATGCCCGTCTCCTCGAGGTTCTGCCGGAAGACTCCGTCGATCAGCCCGACCGTCGGGAAGTTCTGCACGCCGGCGAATCCCAGGACCGAGAGCTGTTCGAGGAAATGCGGCATTATCCGAAACGGATCGGTCCCGCACACGCCCGCCAGCACCGGTGTCTGCCGCACGACGGGCAGCACTTCGGCCGCCATCTCGATCACGATCGCGTTCGCGTCGCCGTAGGGCATCAGCCCGGCCAGCGAGCCGCGGCCAGCCATCCGGTACCGGCCGGAGTTGTAGATGATGATCAGGTCGGCCCCGCCCGCCTCGGCGCACTTGGCCGACAGGCCGGTCCCGGCGCCCGCGCCGATGATGGCCTGGCCGCGGTCCGCCTTGGCCCGCAGCCGGGCCAGCAGATCGTCTCGCCGCACGTCAGCTCCTGTCCTGGATCATCTGATGCAGCCGGTCCGCCAGCGCCAGGCCGAACTCCGGGTCGTTGAGGTGCGCGTCGATCCGCCGCAGGGTCCGGCCTGCGCCGGAGCTCGCCGGCCAGCGCGTCGCGGCAGGCGGCGTCGGCCGGGGCGTCGAAGAACGCCTGCCCGTCGGCGTCCAGCGCGCTGACCCCGCGGTCCGGCCAGAACACCTCGGTCGGCCCGGTCGCCGCCACCGCCTTGCGGCCGATCGTGGCCCCCAGCTCCGCCATCTCCTCGGCGGTGGTGCGCATGAGCGTCACCGTCGGATTGTGCACGTACAGCAGGCGGCCAGTGAACCGCTCGGGCACCGTGTCGCGCGGCCCGAAGTTCACCATGTCCAGCGCGCCGGGCGCGATGACCTGCGGCAGGCCAGCGGCGCCGGCCGCGGCGAGCCGGTCCGGCCCGGCCGAGAGCACGCCGCCGACCAGGTCATCGGCCAGCTCGGTCGTGGTCATGTCGAGCACCCCGGCCAGCAGTCGCGCCTCGGCCAGCGCCTCAAGCGCGCGCCCGCCCGCGCCGGTGGCGTGGAAGACCAGCACCTCGTAGCCAAGATCGGCCAGCCGCGCCCTGGCCGTCTCGACGGCCGGGGTGGTCACGCCGAACATGCTCGCCGCCACCAGCGGCCGCTCGCCGTCCGCGCGGGCCGGCTCTTCCGACTGGGCCCGCGCCATCACCATGCCGGCCATCGCCGCCGCGGCGTTGCCGAGCACCAGGCGCGAGATCCGGTTGATGCCGGCCATGTCGACGACCGAGTACATGACGCAGACGTCCTTCGCGCCCACGTAAGGCGACACGTCGCCCGAGGCCATGGTGGAGACCAGCAGCTTGGGCAGCCCGACCGGCAGGGCGGCCATGACCTGCGCGGCGATCGACGAGCCGCCCGAGCCGCCGGCGGCCAGCACGCCGCCCACCCGGCCGGCGGCGGCCAGCTCGCCGACCACGGCCGCCGCGCCCCGGCCCATCGCCGCCACCGCCGCCCCGCGGTCCCCGGCCGAGCGCAGCGCGTCGATCGTCGTGCCGGCCGCGGCGGCCACCTGGTCAGCGGGGATGTCCGGCGTGATCCCGGCCGGGGTGCCGGTGCCGGCGTCCACGACGATGACGTCGACGCCGCCCGCGTGCAGCCGCTCGGCCAGGTAGGCGTAGTCCGGGCCCTTGGTGTCCAGCGTGCCGACCAGCGCGACAGCGGCCATCATCAGGGTCACGCTGTCACCAAAGCAGACCGCGGCGCACAGCGCCAGTGCCCGTCCCGGCCGGCGCCCGACGATGGCCGCGCCCGATGATGGCGGTGCCCGATGATTACGCGCCGCCCGCGTCGTCTGCACGCACGGGTACTCCGGGCAACAGGAAGGGCAGGACGATGGCAGACGGATTCGTGTCGGTCTCCCGGCGCATCGAGGCGTCGGCGGAGCGGCTGTTCGCGCTGCTCGCCGACTCGGCGAACCACCCGCTGGTCGACGGCTCGGGCATGGTGCGCGAGCCGGCCCCGGCGGTCCGGCTGCCGCGAGCCGGTGACTCGTTCCTGATGGACATGCACCGGAACGGGGACGGCTACTACCAGGTCCGCAACGAGGTGGTCGAGTACGAGGCGGGCCGCCGGCTGACGTGGGAGCCGGTGCGGGTGGCGGCCTCTCCGGAGGAGCAGGCGGACATCGGCGCCCCGCCTCGGTACCGGTGGGGGTATGAGCTGTCTCCCGACGGCCCCGGTGCCACCGTGGTCACCGAGACGTTCGACTGCACCCGCTCCCCGCAGTACCTGCGCGAGGCCGTGCGGGACGGCGAGGAATGGCTGGACGCCATGACCGCGTCGCTGGCCCGGCTGGATCTCCTGGCCAAGGCCACAGGCTAGCGCGCCGTGCTCGCCGGGCGGCGCCCTTCATGATCACCCGGACTTCTCAGTCCTCAGTCATAGTTACTGAAAAGTCCGGGTGATCAAGGGCTAGTGCAGGGCCTGGAACCAGCGCACGATCCTGGGCAGCGCCAGGAAGTCGGAGATCTCGTGGCTGACCCGGCCGAGCTGGACCATGCGGGCCTGGCCGCCGTGCTCGCGAATGGCGTGCAGGCAGTGCAGCGTATTGACCTGGGTGACGGTGGTATCGCCGCGGGCCGCGTAGAGCCGGACCGGTACGCGCGGCGCCCATCCGGCGCAGGTGCCGTTGCTGATCAGCGCCCGCCTGAAGGGCCCGGCGGGGTGCCGCAGCAGGCGCAGGTAGCTAGGGGTCAGCAGGTCTTGCAGGCGATGCGGCAGCGCAGCGATGATCTGCTGGTCCCCGTGGCTGCCGTTGAATAGCCCGGCCACGCGGGCGGCGTAGGGCGGGCGGAAGGCGTCGCGTGCGGCCGGGTACAGGTGATAGATCGGATTCCAGGCGGTGAGGGTGTAGGCGACGTAGTACGGGGTCACGTCGGCGGCGACCTGACCGTTGAACATGCCGGGCACCTCGGCGCCGATGAGGTCGTAGGGACCCGATACCGGCGCCAGCGCGCGCAGCCGCAGGCCGGGCTGGCGGCCCTGCTGCAGGGCGCGCCCGACGGCCATCGCGGTGGAGCCACCCTCGGAGAAGCCGGTGACCATGACGCCGCTCGCGACCCGGTCGCCGCGGCGACCGGCGATCACCTTGGCCGCGCGGAGGAGGTCAAGTGAGGCGGCGACGTTGGATTTCGCCACCATGTACTCGGGTCGGCCGGACCCGGCGCCCATTCCCTCGTAGTCGGGCTCGGCGACGGCGAAGCCGGCTGACGCGAACAGCTCGGAGGTCCAGCGGCCCTCAATCCCGTCATGGCTGGCGTCGAGGCCGAAGGTGGACGGCACGCCGCGCCGGTAGGCCGTGGTGCCGTGGCCGTAGTCGACCAGCCGCAGATCCCGTGCACCGCCGGCGGGGAAGGCGACCAGGCCGCTGGCGCGAGTGGGCCGGCCCAGTGCGGTGACCGTTCGGTACACGACGCGGTAGGCGACGATGCCGTAGCGGACCGAGCCGGCGCCCAGGGCGGGATCGCCCGGCCCCAGCCGGGCACCGCGCAGCTCGGCGGCAACGGCCCGCTCAGACAACCGGGCGATCGGGGTAGCGCTGATCAGGACGGGGCGAGGGCGGGACGGCGCCGGCTGGCGGCCGGCCGCGGCGGCGGCCGGAATGACGGCGCAGGCGCTGAGCCCGGCCGCCGAGATTACTGCCAGCGCCGCGGCGGTGAGCGCGCCGCCGCGGCGACGGGCGCGAACGTGATTGTTGACCATGCCGGTACCTCTTCTGTGCAGGCCGGTGCGGTTCACCGGATGACTGCCGCCGACGCTAGGGGGACGGCCGCGGGGCGCGATATACGGCTAGGTGGCGATCTGCGGGTGCCGGAAAGTGCACCCCGGGTCCGGGACCTACCGTCACTGTGCGCGGCGAACTGGAGCGGCAGACTCGTCGGTGACATGCGCAAAGAGCATTAGCCTGGGCGAGGTTGAGGAGAATCCAGATGATGAGCGCGCCGGGTAGCCGTGAGAGGACGGTTCGGGACGAGCCAGCCAGGTCGTGGGTCAGCGACGGGCTGGTCGCGTCGGGCCGCGGAGTTGTCCTGACCGGGCTCATCCTGGCTGAGGCCGGGATGCTGCTCGCCCTGGCCGTGGTGGTGACCCTGGCCGGGATAGGGGTCGGGCTGTTCCTGATCCCCGGCACCCTGCTGGCCAGCCGCCGGCTGGCCGCCGCGATCAGGCGCCGGTCCGGCGATTGGTGCGGCGTGCCCATCGCCGACCCGTACCTGCCGCCGCCCTGGGGCGAAGGCGACCAGCCCGGCCTCTGGCGGCGCTACGGGTGGCTGCTGACCGATCGGGCGACTTGGCGGGACCTGCTCTGGATGGTCCTTGACGGCTTGCTGGGCTGGCTGCTCACCCTGACCCCGGCCGCGCTGATCGCCTGGGGCCTGTTCGGCGTGGCCATGCCCGCCGTGTGGCGACCCGTCGGGTACGCCGGGGGGAGCAACTGGTACGCGTTCATCCACGTCACCGGCACCACGACGGCCTGGCTGTCGGTCCCACTCGGCGTGGTGTTCATGCTGGCGGGTGTGTGGTCAGGGCCGCGGCTGCTGGCCGGTTACGGCCGGTACGCGCGGTGGCTGCTGGCCCCCACCCCCCGTGCGCAGCTCGCGCAGCGGGTCAGGCAGCTGTCGCAGGCCCGGTCGGAGACCGTGGAGGCCGGGGCGGCTGAGATCCGCCGGATCGAGCGCGATCTGCACGACGGCGCGCAGGCCCGGCTGGTCGCCATGGGGATGACGCTGGACGCGGCCGGGCAGCTGCTGGACGATAACCCGGCCGCGGCCAGGGCCCTGCTGGCCGAGGCCCGTGATTCCTCGGTCCGGGCGCTGGCCGAGCTGCGGGACCTGGTCCGCGGTATCCACCCGCCGGTCCTGGCCGACCGCGGACTGGCCGACGCGGTCCGCGCGCTGGCCCTGGACAGCCCGGTGGAGGTGCGCGTCACCGCCGTGCTCGCGGGCCGGCCCGAGCCGCCGGTCGAGTCCGCGGCCTACTTCGCGGTCAGCGAGCTGCTGGCCAACGTGGCCAAGCACGCCCGGGCCCGCCGCGCGACGATCGACCTGCGGCACGAGCGCGGCGCGCTGCACGTCCAAGTCTGGGACGACGGCCAGGGCGGCGCGGATGCCGCGCACGGGACCGGCCTGGCCGGCATCGAGCGCCGCCTGGCCGCGTTCGACGGCGTCCTGGCGGTCAGCAGTCCGCCCGGCGGCCCCACCATCGCCAGCCTGGAGATCCCGTGCGCGTTGTCATTGCCGAAGACCTCTTCCTCCTCCGAGAAGGACTGACCCGGCTGCTCGAGGCGCGTGGCTTCGACGTCATCGCCGCCGTCGACAACCCGGCCGACCTCGTCGAGGCGGTCCTCGGGCAGCGGCCCGACGTGGCCATCGTCGACGTGCGGCTGCCACCCACCTTCACCGACGAGGGCCTGCGGGCGGCCCTGCAGATCCGCCGCGAGATGCCGGGGCTGCCCGTGCTGGTGCTCTCCCAGTACGTCGAGCAGCTGTACGCCCGCGAGCTCCTCGCCGACGGCACCGGCGCGGTCGGCTACCTGCTCAAGGACCGGGTCCTTGACGGCGCCCAGTTCACCGACGCGCTGCGCCGGGTCGCCGGCGGCGGCACGGCCATGGATCCCGAGGTCATCTCCCGCCTGCTGGCCAGCAACTCCGGCAACGACGCGGTCGCCGCGCTCAGCCCGCGGGAGCGCGAGGTGCTGGAGCTCATGGCCGAGGGCCGCTCCAACGCGGCGATCGGGCAGCGGCTAGTGGTCACCGAACGCGCCATCACCAAGCACATCTCCTCCATCTTCATCAAGCTGAACCTGCCACCGTCCGATGACGACAACCGGCGCGTCCTGGCCGTGCTGGCCTACCTCGGCAAGTGACCGGCCCGACTCCCAGGTCAGTGTGATCGTGCTGGTCTCGCTTCAAGGGCGCCGATCCAGAACTGGGCGCGGGAGCAGGCTGGTATCGAGAATCCGAGCCGGACGAACGCCGGGCGGTACTGGTCGGGCGGGTAGATCCGCAGCCAGTCCGCGCTGACCGACGGGCCGCACTCGGCCGGGATGCTCGAGGCGCCGTCGGCGAACGTCAGCGGGGCATGCGCGGTGGCTCCGGGGCGGAGCACGACGTCGCGCCGGCGCCCGCGGGCCCAGTTCGCGGGCGCGCCGACCAGGGGCCCGCGGGGCGCCTGCGCGTAGGAGACACCCGGCCATCCCTCCAGGTAGCAGGTCGCGCGGGAGGAGTTGGTGAAGTCGAGATCGTCGTAGGCGTGTCCGGCAGCGTCCTCATTGTTAATGAAAATGATCTTTAGTTCGGTGGTCGTGCACTCCGCTGTGGCGATCACGGACCTGGCCGCTCGCATGACCGGGGCACCGGCGGCCGCGGCCGCGGTGAGAGCAGCGGCCAGCGCGATCCGCGGCACCGGGCGGAACAGGCGGGCCAGGAGGAGGGTCTGGTTCATGCGAGGGGTCCCTTGAATAGTGACGGGTGAAACCGGGCCGTATACGTGTAGACGGCGATCGGGGGCTGGGCGTTGGGCGGCGCATATCATCCATGTCGGAAGGCGGCCGGGAGCGGCATGAAGGAGCGACCATGCGGCACGGTGTGGTGTTGTTCTCCAGCGACCGCGGGATCACGCCGGCGCAGGCCGCGCGGGCGGCGGAGGCGGCCGGCTTCGATTGCTTCTACGTGCCCGAGCACACCCACATCCCGGTCCGGCGTGACGCGCCGCACCCGCGGACCGGGACTGGCGAGCTGCCCGACGACCGGTACCTGCGAACGCTGGACCCGTGGGTGGCGCTGAGCATGGCCGCCGCGGTCACCACCACGATCAGGCTGGGCACGGCGGTGGCCCTGCCCGCCGAGCACGACCCGATCACGCTGGCCAAGACCATCGCCTCGCTGGATCACCTGTCCGGCGGCCGGGTCGAGCTCGGCGTGGGCTTCGGCTGGAATACCGACGAGCTGGCCGACCACGGCGTGCCGCCGGGGAAGCGGCGGGCGGTGGTGGGGGAGTACCTGACGGCGATGCAGGCCCTGTGGTCGCAGGACGAGGCCAGCTACCACGGCGAGTTCGTCAGCTTCGCCGCCTCCTGGGCGTGGCCCAAGCCGGTGCAGCAGCCGCGGGTCCCGGTCCTGGCCGGGGCGGGCGGGACCGGCAAGACCTTCGGCTGGATCGCCCGCTACGCCGACGGCTGGCTGACGACGCCGGGCGAGACGGATCTCGACGCCAAGATCTCGCTCCTGCGCGAGGCCTGGCGCCAGGCCGGCCGCGACGGCCAGCCCCGGGTCACGGCGCTGGCCGGGCGGCCGGACCCGGACACGCTGGCCCACTGGGCGCGGATCGGGGTCACCGATGTCGCGTTCGGCCTGCCCGACCGCGCCCCGGACGAGGTCGTCGGCTACCTCGGCCGGCTGGCCAGCCGGCTGGGCCTGGCGGTCAGCTGATCGCTCCCAGCGCGGCGCTGATGGCGGCGATGACGACGCCGCCGAGCGTGATGGAGACGAGCGAGCGGAGGAAGCCGGTACCGAAGAACCGCCGGCGGATCCAGGCCAGTGCCACCAGCTCGAACGTCATCACGACGAGCGCGAGCAGCAGCGCGGCGCGGTACTGGGGGATGAGGAACGGCAGCGTGTGCAGGACGCCGCCGAGGAACGTGCCCAGGCCGGTGATGGCGCCGCGCGAGAAGGGGCGGCCGCGGCCGGTCAGGTCGCCGGTGTCGGACAGCCCTTCGGAGAAGGCCATGCTGATGCCGGCGCCGATCGCGGTGGCCAGCCCGGCCAGGAAGGCGTCATGAGGCCGATGCGTGGCCAGGGCGACGGCGAAGATCGGGGCGAGCGTCGACAGGGAGCCGTCGATGAGCCCGGTCATGGCCGGCTGCGCCCGCTGGAGCAGGAACGATCGCTGGTCGCGCTGGTCGCGCTGGTCGCGCTGGTCGCGCTGGTCGCGCTGTTCTCTCTGGTCCGACTGGTCGGGCTGGTCGGGCTGGTCAGGCCGCGGGCGGGGCTCGAGCGTTGTGGGGGGCTCGAGCGTTGTGGAAGGTGTCGCTGCCATGCTGTCGATGCTGTCGGCCGGACCACCCCGCCGTCGTCGTCCAGGGGAAGCGATTTTTACCTGGTCAGCCGGGAGGCGGCCGGCGCTGGCGTACCGCGCGGGGAGTAGCCGCCGATCGCTGACATGGGCGGGCGCGCTCGCAGGGCGCGGGCCTGCGCTCGGAGAACACACCGGGCGAGCTCGGCATCAGTCCGATCTTTCCTGCGTAATCCGTACCATGGAGTTATCTATCTAGGTAGAGTTTCGCGTATGAGGCATCGCGGGGCGGGCGGCAGGCTCAGGACCGGGGGGCTGGACGGCGCGCTGAGCCGGCTGCTCGTCGGCGCGGCGCGATTGCTGCCCGCGGACCGGCGGCACTGGGCCGAGGCGGTGCGGGCCGAGGCCGACCAGGTGCCGGGCGGCCGGGCCCGCCTGACCTGGCTGGCGGGCGGATTCTGGCTGATAGCGAAGGACGGCGCGATGGCCCGCAGGATCGGGTACTGGGTGGGGGCGGCGGGACTGGTGGCGGCCGCGGCGTGGGTGGTCTGGCTGAGCTGGCGGACCGCGCCTCCGACTGATCCGGAACGCGCGACGGACCGGGTCCGGGTGCTGGTGGGAGCGGTCGCGCTGGCCGGGCTGCCGTGGGTCGCCCGCGGCCGCGGCTGGTTCGGCCCGGTCGCTGACAGCAGCGCGGCGCGGCTCGTCCGGATCGGCGGCTGCGCCGCCATCTGCGGCATGGGCCTGGCGATCGTGCACGTGGACCGGCATTCCGACATCAACTCGACGGTCGGCTCGGGGCATTTCAGCTGGTGGCGGGAGGCGGCCGGGCTGGTGATCCTGGTGGTCGGCTTCGCGGCGCCGGTGGTGCTCAAGGCGAGGCGGCCGAACGCTGGGGCCGAGGCGTACGGGGTGATCGGCGCGATCGTCGCGATCGCCGGCCTCGTCGCCCTCGTGGTCGTGCCGCTCCAGGCGTTCGCGGTCATCCTGGCCGCCGGCATCCTGGCCGCGACCTCCCGCCGCTCGCCGGTAACGGCGGCCACCTGGACCACCGGCCTTATCGCCAGCCTGCCGACGGCCGCCGCGGCCTGCGCGCTCCCGTTTTCCATGGGCAATCTCTACAGCGCCATGCTGGTCGTGGCGCTGGTCGCGGCGGTAGCTGGCGGTGGCGCGGGCGTGGTGGCCGCGCGGCTCGTGACGGAGGCCGGGAATCCGGACGACTTGCGTGCCGCCCGGATCCGTCAGGGCGTGCTCGCAGGTGCGATAGCCGGGGCCATCGGGGGTCTGGTGGCCGCGGCGCTGTCCCCGATCCTGGGCGAGATGCTGGTCGCTGGCCTGCTGGCCGGGCTGGCCGGCGGTGCGGTCGGCGCCGTGATCGTGGCCGATCGTCGTGCCCGGTCCATCGCGGCTGACCTGCCCGCGCCCTGACTGATCTTGAGCGGGAAAATAGGCGCTCGGCCCGTTAGCGGCCTGAAATAGTGAGACTGGCTCTCGGCGGTCTGCCGCGCGGATCCCACCGGGACCGGGTCAGTTTCGGGCGTCGATCGGGGTAGAGAATCGTGTCAGTGCAGGCGGACGGCCAGGAGCAGCAGGAATTCTTCCCGCCCACGAACCTGGAGAAGTCGGCGCGAGCGCTCGGCGCGGATACGGTCAGGTACCGGATCGACCACCTGATGCTCCCGATGCGCGACGGCGTCCGGCTGGCCACCATCGTGATCCGCCCGAAGGCCGAGGGCCAGCGGCCCACCCTGATGATCCGCTCGCCGTACGCGTTCACCTCGTTCACGCACCTGAGCGATACCTACAAGCCGCTGTTCAAGAACGACTACGCGATCGTGCTGCAGAACGAGCGCGGCAGCGAATGGTCCGAAGGTGAATTCGGCTACCTGACCGGCACGACCAACGACGCCCTGGACACGCTGGACTGGATCGCCGCCCACGACTGGTCGAACGGCCGGGTCGGCGCGCACGGCTGCTCCTCGACCGCGGAGAACCAGCTCAAGCTGGGTGCCATCGGCCACCCGGCGCTGCGCGCGTGCGTGCCGATGAGCTCGGGGGCCGGGATCGGGTCCATTCCGGGCACCGAGGGCTGCCAGGGACTGTTCTTCCGCGGCGGGGTGCCGATGCTCGGGACCTGGGCCCAGTGGCACGCGCCATTCGGCATCCGGCACCGGCCGAAGATCCCCGATGTCGGCGGCGACGAGATGGCCCGGATCTCCCGCCGGTTCGCGGTCAGCGTGCCTGATTTCCGGCAGCCGGATTACGCGGCCGCCCTGGCCAAGTCGACCCGGCAGGCGCCGAGCGCCGAGGTGCTGCGCCGGATGGGCTCGCCGCTGACCGGGTTCGAGCAGTACATGGCCGGTCCGACCACCCCGGCCTGGGACACCGTCGACCTGATCCACGCCGAGCACGCCGGCGCGACGCCGGCGCTGAATATCAACGGCTGGATGGACATCGGCGCGTACGAGACGGTGAAGCTGTTCGAGTTCCAGCAGTACCACCCCGAGCAGTACCTGATCATGGCGGCGACCGAGCACTGCAAGATGACGATCACGGCCCCGGACGCCAAGCTCGGCGACCGGCCGGTCGGCGACACCACGTTCCCGTATGACGAGATCGTCGTGAGCTGGTTCGACCGGCTGCTGCGGGACGCGGCCGACGACTGGAAGCCGATGCCGAAGGTCCAGGTGTTCCTGATGGGCGCCGATACCTGGCTCACCGGCGACACCTGGCCGCTGCCGGAAACCGAGCCGCGCGAGCTGCACCTGACCAGCGCCGGGTCGGCCAGCACGCTGTGGGGTGACGGCGCGCTGGGGCCGGCCGCCGGGCCGGACGGCGAGGACCACGTCATCGCCGATCCCCACAACCCGGTGCCGTCGGTCGGCGGCGACCTCGGCAGCTATGCGTCGGCGCCGGTCTGCGCCGATCAGCGTTCCGTGGAGTGCCGCGCCGACGTGCTCGTCTACAGCACGCCGGTGCTGGAGGAGGCGGTCGCGATTGCCGGCGACGTCACCGCCGAGCTGTACGTCTCGGCCGACGTCCCGGACGCCGACATCTTCGTCAAGCTGGTCGACGTCTATCCGGACGGCGTCGCCTACAACCTGGCCGAGACGGCGCTCCGGCTCCGCTACCGGGACAGCCTGGAACACCCGTCCCACCTGGAACCGGGCGAGATCTACCGGATCACGGTGCGCGGGATCGCCACGGCGAACTACTTCCCGGCCGGGCACCGGATCCGGGTCGAGATCGCGGGCTCTAGCTTCCCGAATGCCGACCGGAACTGGCATACCGGCGGCGCCAACGAGCACGAGACTGACGGCCCGATCGCGCACATCACCCTGCACCACGGGGCGCAGCACCCGTCCCGCATCGTCTACCGCGCCTACACCGGGCCGGTCGAGGTCGGCCAGGAGCGCGAGACCGGTGACTGACTGGCAGCAGGTACTCGACAGCGGCGGCGACCTGCCCGACCGAGCGTCACGAGCGGCCGCTCTGGCCGGGCTCAGCGAGGCGCTGCGCTCACCCGATCCCGTGCTGCGCGATGAGCAGGCCTACGCCCTGCTGGCCCGCTGGATTCCGGGGCTGGACCCGGATGAGCGCCACGCCCTGGCTGACACGATGGTGGCGCGGCTGGCCGACCCGGAGATCCAGGCCCGGACCTTCGCGCCGCTGATCCTCGCGGCGGTCGTGCGGCAGGGCGAGTACGACCCTGGCTGGCTGGCCGCGTTCGCCGAGTGGTACCCGGCCGAGACGGACCTGCGCGGCTATGATCCCGAGCTCGGCTGGCTGCACGCGGTCGCTCACGGCGCCGATCTTCTCGGCGAGTTCGGCCGGCACCCGAGCGTCGATCCGGCGCCGCTGCTCGGCCTGGCCACGGCGCGCCTGCTGGCCCCCACCAGCTACGTGTTCGCGCATCAGGAGGACGACCGGCTCGGCTTCGCCATCGGCCAGACGCTGACCCGCGACGAACTGTCGGAAGCGGAGGCCGTGGTGTGGCTTGATCCGGTGGCCGCCGCCTTCGCCGCGGGTGAGCCGGGCCCGGTTCCGGCCTTCGCCGCTAACACGATGCGCACCCTGCGGGTTGTCTACCTGCTGGCTGACCGTGGCGTGCGGCTGGACTGGAGCAGCGGCGATCCGCAGCTGCCCCGGCATCGCGAGGCCCTCCGCCAGCGGCTGGCTGACACCCTCGCCCTGGCCGCCCCCTTCACGGGCTAGTACTGGTCACGGGGTAGTGCTGGTCATGGGCAGGGCTGGTCAGCCGCTCTTGCGGCGGAACGAGCGACGGCTCCGAGCCGGGCCATGGGCGCTGTGCACCGGTCCGGCCTCCGTGCCGGCGCGGCCGCCATCGGTGTCCGCCTCCTTGGCCCGCTTGCGGTCCAGCGCCTCGCGGAACTTGCGCCTTGCCTCGTCCCTGGCCTGGTCAGGGTCCAGGTCCTCCTGATGTTCAGGCTCCGGTCCGGTGTCAGTCATGCCGACCTCCTGCTGCTCCGCGGGGTGTTCGGACAGCCTTGCATACCGGCCCCGGCCAGGGTCAACCGGGAATTGACATGGCTGATCATGAGTACCGAGCCGATCTGAGGCAACCTGGGGCAGCATGACGACATCGAGCGATCACGCGGACCCGCTGGCCCAGCCTGACCCCGCCGCCATGAGCCTGCTGTCCGAGCAGGCCAAGGCGACGGTCGAGGAGAACAAGGCCGAGAACGCGGCCCTGGAAGAGGCAAACCAGGTCGCCGAGGCGCAGGCCGAGGCGGTGGCCGAGCAGGCCCGGCAGCTGGCCGAGGTGACGGGGGAAGTGCTGGAGGAGCTGAAGGAAGGCCGGGAGTAAACGAGCTGATGGTGTGACGCTCGTGTGACGCGACCGTCCCAGGGTGGTGGCAGGCCCGGACACCGGGCTCCCGTAAGTAGCTCCATCGCCTGGGGAGGAAACATGCTCAAGCTCAAGGGGACGATCCGCGCGCTGGCCGCGGCGGGCGGCATCGCCGTGGTCACGCTGGCGGCCGTGCCCGCGCTGGCCAGCTCCGGCCACGCCGCCAAGCCCACCACCGGCCCCGAGGTCATCTCCGGAACCGTGCACGGCAAGAAGGCCCTCGCCAACAAAACGATCATCCCGCTGAAGCTGACCGGCCTGGTCGCCACTCGCTCCAGCGTGACCCTGGGCGGCAGCGGAGCCCAGAAGGGCAACAACAAGACGCTGAAGACAGCAGTGGGCAACCTGACCGTGAAGATTGCCGCCAAGCCGCAGAGCACCCAGTCCTTCAACCGCAAGACCTGCCGGGAAGCCTTCACCCAGGACATCGTCGTGAGCGTGGTCGGCGGCCGCAGCACCGGCGCGTTCGCCGGGGCGTCCGGGCCCGGCGCGGTCCAGATCTTCTTCAGGGCCACTGCCCCGAGGTTCACGTCCGGGCCGCACAAGGGCCAGTGCGACACCAACGGCCAGCCACGCGTCAAGGGCGCGGTCGCCTCCTTCCTGGCCAGCGTGGTCCTCACCACCAGGTAACGCCATCATCGGTCCGGCCGGCCAGGCCCCGCAGTCCAGGCGGGGCCTGGCCGGTCCGGTCTTAAGATGGCCGTAACCCTTTTCCTTACTTTCCGGGAGTGCTCGCCCATATGGCCCGGTACGAGCTTTCGCCGACGCCTGACAACGTCACCGATGTGTTCACCCGCGATCGCCCGCCGGTGCTGACCGTCAGTCCCGGGGACACGGTGGTGGTCCGGTCGTACGACGCCTCGGGCTACCTGGCCCGCCAGCAGCATCCCGGAGACCGGCAGCCGACCATGTTCAGCGCGCACAGAGGGCACTGCCTGACCGGGCCGATCGCGGTCCGGGGCGCGCGGCCCGGCCTGGTCCTCTCGGTCCGCTTCGTGTCCCTGCGGCCCGATGACTGGGGCTGGACCGTTGCCGCGGCCTCCGACGATCGCCTGAAGGTCCGACTGGGCCTAGCCGACGGATCGTCATCGTGGCTGCTGTGGGACCTCGATGCCGATCACGGCACCGGGACCAACGACCTGGGCCACACGGTGACGCTGGCCCCGTTCCTGGGGGTGGTGGGGATGCCGCCGGACGAGCCCGGCGAGCACTCGACGAAGCCTCCCCGGGCCCAGGGCGGCGGCAACATCGACTGCCGCGAGCTGGTCGCAGGCTCCACCCTGTACCTGCCGGTCACCGTTCCGGACGCGCTGCTGTACATGGGCGACGGCCATGCCGCCCAGGGCGACGGGGAGGTCGGGGGAACCGCGATCGAGTGCACCATGACGACCGAGGCGGTCCTGGACCTGATCACCGATCCTCCGGTGCCGGGGATCCACGCCGTCACCCCGGCCGGCCGGATCACCTTCGGCTTCAGCCGGGACCTCAACGAGGCCATGGGCGACGCGCTGGAGGCGATGATCACCTGGATGCAGTCGCTGTACGGGCTGAGCAAGGGCACCGCCCTGGCCGTGGCCAGCACGACGGCGGACCTGCGCGTCACCCAGGTGGCCAACGACGTATGGGGCGTCCACGCTCTGCTGAGGGACGGAGTGCTGCGGCCGGGCGGCTGAGCCGCCCCAGGCCGTCGCGGTACCCCCAGGCGGGACCGCGACGGCACGAACGCGACTACTTGGAGAAGGACCAGTACTCGGGGAGCAGGGTGAACAGCGGGCTGAACGTGACGTTGTGCAGGGTGCTGCTGATCGCCTGGACCGTGTAGGCGTTCGGGTTCCAGATGAACGGCAGCTGCTGGGCACCGTAGGTGGCGTAGGTGTGGAACACATCCAGGCTGCTGCTGGTGTGCGTGGCGTTGATCAGGTTGTCCATCTTCGGGTCGGAGTAATTGCCGGCGTTCGACCCCGCGCCCGTCGCGAACAGCGGCTCGCCGGTCGGCTCGAAGCCCGGGCCGTCATAGACCCAGCCGCCGTAGGCGAACACCTGGACGTTGCACTTGGGGCCCATCGGCGCGCACGGCGCGGCCTCGCCGACGATGGTGTTGAACGTTTGCCCGACGAGGTTGATGTCGATGCCGGCCTTGCTGGCGTCCGACTTGAAGGTCTGCCACATCGCCGTGACCGCGGCCTGGCCGGTCGAGTAGACGAAGGTCAGCTTCAGCTGCTGGCCCTGCTTGATGCCGGTGCCGCACTTGGCCGGGTCCTGGCACGTCATGACGCCGCCCTGCAGGGCCCAGCCGTGGCTGGTCAGCAGCGACTTCGCCTTGGCGATGCTGAACGGGTACGGGCCCTGGTAGTTGTTCTGGGCCTGGATGGAAGGGATCCACTGGTTCCCCGGTGGCGCGTTCGGGGCCGGGCCCGAGGCCGGGACGGCGTACCCGCGGTAGATCGCCTTGATGATGCCCGGCTGGTCGAAGGCGCTCTGCAGCGCCTGCCGGACGTAGAGCTGCCGGACGATGAAGCCGATCTGGGGGTTGTTGAAGTTGGGCTGGGCGTAGGTGATGCCGAAGAAGTAGAACGGCTGCAGGCTGTAGCTGCTGCCCAGCGGGTTGGTCGCCGGCAAGATCGAGTTGGCCGGCTTCTGGGGCAGGTCGGCCGAGGGGATGTAGCCCACGTCGAGCTGCCCGGTCTTCAGCGCGGTGTACTCGGTCGAGTCGGCGGTGTACGGCACGAACTTGACCGCCGCCAGCTTCGGCTTGGGGCTGCCCGAGTAGGCCTTGTTCGGCACGATCGTCACGTTGCCTGTGGTGCTGAAGCTGGACAGCCGCCACGGCCCGTCAACCACCTTCCACAGCGGGCTGGTCGCGTAGGTCGAGGGGTCCTTCGACTGCGCGGTCAGGAAGGTGTAGACGGCCTTGCACTTGGCCCAGTTGTCGGCCGCGCTGTCGGCGACGCAGCCGCCGCTGTTTGGCTTGCCGGTCAGGCTGGTGACGTCCCAGGCCATCGGCATCGGCTTGAGCTCGCCCAGCTGGTTATAGGTGAACCAGATGGTGGAGTAGGCCTTGTTGAGGTGGAAGGTCACCTGGTTGGCCCCGGTGGCCTTGTACGACACCAGGTTGTCCGGCAGCAGGCCCTTCGCGTAGCCGTACCAGTTGGCCTTCTCCGCCTCGGCCATGTTCAGGAAGAAGATCAGGTCCTTGGCATCGACGCTCTCGCCGTTGGACCACTTCCAGCCCTTCATGTTGACCACGACGGTCTTGCCGCCGTCGCTGTACACCGGAGGGCTGGCGGTCGACAGCGGATAGTTGACCGACACCGAGCTGTCGGTGTTGTTCCCGAACAGGTAGAGCGGCCGGAACAGCAGGTACTGGAACTGCAGGTTGTAGACGCTGGCCTCAGTGACCCCGTAGAACGGGAAGATGTTGCTGTAGGTCACTCCGGCCGGCAGCGCGATCGTCGCCGTCCCGCCCTTGGCTGTCCCGCCCGAAGCCGTCGGGCCGGGACTGCTGGTGGAACTGCAGCTCGCGGCCGCTAAAGCGAGCGCGGCGGCTCCGGCAACCGCGGCGAGGCGCAGCTTACGTCCTGACAGCTTCATGTGGCGCTCCCTTCGCGACGACGCGCGCGCAACTAGGACTATCGTTTGCCTAGCGCCGATGACTGGAACATGTCACAGCTTCAGCCGATATACAACCGTGCCCCGGCTAGCGCACTGCTAGCGCCCGACGGCGTAAAGGGTGGCGTTGTTGATCGCGTAGACCGTGCCGTCGGGGCCGATAATCGTGGGGGTGTAGGCCTCGGGTCGCGGGGCGTTGAGGCGGATCTTCTCGGCCAGGGTGTTAGTGGCCAGGTCCCAGCGGTAGAGGATGCCGTCCTCGTTATTCGCGATCACCGAGTCGTCGGCGGGGTCGACCACCGCCGAGTTGATGCACCACTCGTACCGCGCCCCATCCTTTTCTCCGGGCTCAAGGACGGGCGACAGAATGGTCTCGACCGCCTTCATGACCCGGGCTTTGGAGTACGGGTCCTTCTGGCCTGACCTGGGGTCGAGCACGGCGATCTCGTTGTGCCCGTTGCCGTGCGGGCCAATGTGGTAGTAGTTGTTATATTTCGACACCAGCAAATAGGGCGATTTTCCGTGGTAGCCCGGCACTGAGCGAGCGGGCACCACGGAAGGGGTGTTGTCCCAACCAAAGGATCCCGGAATCTTGGTCTGGGTCAAGGTGGCGTTGAAGTGCAGCAGCCAGCCGCGGTCGTCGTGGCTCAGGAACGGGTTCTCCAGGACGCCGTAGTACACGTCCCCGTCCGGGCCGACCGTCGGTGAGGCGGACGAACTGGTCGAGATTATTGCCGGGTGGCCGGTGGCCGGGTCCTTCAGGGCGACGTGGTACCGCGGCTTGAGGGTGGCGGCGTTCAGGCCGACCAGGATGCCGCCGGTGGGGCTGGTGACGGTGATGTAAACCGTCGTGTCGGTCGGCGACAGAGCCGGGGCGCAGTTGATCGCCACGCCGATCACGGTCTTGTTGCCCGCGGCCGCCGGGGCGGAAATCCAGGTCGCGTGACCGCGGGCATCTATCCGGGCGATTCCGCTGGTCAGGTGCGCCGGCGTAGCGCCGGTGACGGTGAATCCGAAGTACACCGACCCGTCTGGTCCCGCGGTCAGCGGCGTGGTGATCCGCACCGCCTTGTCGTAGGCGGACCGGTGCGCCCGCCACTGGGCCGCCCCGTAGAACACCAGTCGGTGCACCGCGCCGGCCCTCAGGTTGGCGTGCTCGCGCATCAGGACCGTGCCGCCCGCACCCGCGACGGCCAGGGTGGTGCTGGGCGTGAGGACCGCCGGCAGCGGAGCCCCGAAGGCGCTGGCATGGGTACCTGTGGTGAACGCAGGCGGCTGGTAATCGGTCTTCAGCGACCAGCGCCGCGCGCCGTTGGCCCCGGAGTATGCGACGACGCGGAACCCGGCCTTGGCGCTGATCCGAGTCGGGACCAGCACCGTGTTCGCGGCCGTGATCATGGGGGAGCCGTAATGGATGGGCAGCGTCCCACCCTCTATGACCGGGGCCAGGTCGACCTTCGCCCGCCAGCGGATCCGGCGGAATGGCTGGGGCCGCTTTCTGGCCACGGCCGTGTGCTGGGCGTTCCCGGCAAAACCGGCCCACGCTACCGCCGCCCCGGGACTGCCTGCCCGCGAGTGACCCCCGTCGGCAATCTGCGCGCTCGAGGCGGCGGTGAAGGGCCACGAACCGAGCGCCACCACGGCCGCGATTGCCGCCGCGGTCCCGCCCCTGGCCAGCCATCCAGGCATGAGTCTCTGACCCTCCCGCCACGGGTGAGGCCCCCGTCTTGAGGTAATGATAAGGCGGCAAGAGTCAGCACATCAGGCCATATATGACCCAAATCAGTAACAGCTGCGCGCGAGGACAAGCCGGTAACGCGGACTGCCGTCCTCGCGCCGGCCCAGAGTCTCCAGGGGGACTGTCGTCACGCTGAAGCCCGATGCGATCAGGTCGTCGCGGACCGCGTGCAGCGAGCAGGTGCGGTAGTACATGACGAACGGGGGCCGCCACACGGCATTGCGGACCCGCATGGCCAGGTCGAACCCGGCCAGGGCCCAGTACCAGCCGGAGGTAACGGGCGGCGGCGCGCCGATCGGAAAGGCGAAGACTCCGCCCGGCCGCAGCGCTCGGTGCACGCCGGCGAACAACGCGGGCCGTTCGGCGGGCCGGAAGTGCCCGAGGGCGCCGAAGCTGACCGCCAGGTCGAAGGCCCCGGCGAAGGGCAGTGCCCGGACGTCGGCCCGTACCCGCCCGGCGTCCGGGAACGCCCGGCGGGCCTGCGCGAGCATGCCCGCGCTGAAGTCGACGCCCATGACCGGACCCTGGCACACGGACTCGAGGACCCCCAGGCCCGCGCCGGTGCCGCAGCACACGTCCAGTCCCCGGCCGAACGGGCCGAGCCCGCGCAGCGCGCCGGCGGTGGCGTCCAGCAGGACTTCGGGGGTGCGGAAAGGCGTGTGGTCGAACTTCGGGGCCAGCAAGTCATAGCCGCCTTCGACCGAGGACAGCGCCTGCCTCGCCAGTTCACCCGCCGACGGGCCTCGAGGCGAGAACATCGGCCCAGGGTACTGTCGCGGAGTGAAGATCACGCGGATAGAGGCCTTCAGCTACCGCCTTCGGTACGAGCATGGCAACTACGTCATGTCGCAAGGGCGCCAGGCGACCCATGAGACGGGCACGCTGGTCCGGATCACCACCTCCGGCGGCGTCGATGGCTGGGGTGAGATCACCCCGCTGGGCAGCACGTACCTGCCCACCTACGGCGGGAGCATCCGCGCCGCGCTGCAGACACTGGGCGAGGCCCTGCTGGGCCACGATCCCACCAACATCGGTCGCATCAGCCGCGTGATGGACCTGGCGCTGATGGGGCACGGCTACTCCAAGAGCGCCCTCGAGCTGGCCTGCTGGGACATCTTCGGCAAGGTCGTCGGCCGGCCGCTGGTCGACCTGATCGGCGGCCGGCTGAACGACGACTTCCCGCTTTACGAGGCGGTGCCCCTGGGGACTCCCGCGAAGATGGCCGAGTTCGTGCAGGCGCGCGGCGAGGCAGGCATTGCCCGGTTCCAGCTGAAAGTCGGCGGCGATCCCGCCGACGACATCGCGCGGGTCGTCGCGGCCAGAACCGCGGCCCCGGATGGCGCCGTGATTGTCGCTGACGCCAACGGCGGGTGGCAGCTTCTGCAGGCCCGGCGCGCCATCCGGGGCCTGGAGGACCTGGACGTACTGGTCGAGCAGCCGTGCCGGGAAACCCCCGAGTGCGCCCTGGCGCATCGCGGATCGACATTGCCCATGGTGCTGGACGAGAGCGTCGTCACCGTCGCCGACCTGTTCGCGGCGAGGGAGGCGGGTGCCCTGGCCGTCAACCTGAAGGTGAGCCGGGTCGGCGGCCTGGCCCGCACGGTGCAGCTGCGCGATCTGGCCCAGGAGCTGGGCCTGTCCGTGTCGGTCGAGGACATGTGGGGCGGCGACATCATCACCGCGGCGGTCAGCCACCTGGCCGCCAGCACCAGTCCCGACCACCTCATGAACGTGTCGTTCTTCAACGACTGGACCGATGGCCACGTGGCCGGGCACGAGCCCCGCTCGATCAACGGCCGGGGCCGGGCGCCCTCGGCCCCTGGCCTGGGCATCGAGGTCGATGCCACCGGGCTGGGCGAGCCGATCTTCGTCGCCACCGGCTGACCGGCCTAGCTGAGACGCTCTAGCCACTCGAGCGTCTGGCGGGGCGAGCGGAGCAGCACGATCGCCGGCGCCGACGGGTCGGCCGCCCAGCCGCGCATGCGCTGGCGCTGGCGCTTGAACGACCGGAAGTGCCAGAACAGGATCGAGTCCCGGGAGAAAGCGAGCCGGAAGGTCTCGACGTTTCCGTTGCAGATCGGACGGCGGTCGACGGCCCTGGCGACCGTCCTGCGGATCAGGCGCTGCAGCGACAGCCACCGCGGGTAGTCCAGGCCGATGATCAGCTGGACCCGCTCGAGCGGCAGATCCAGCCACTTGCCGTAGGCGCTGTCCAGCACCCAGCGCTCCCCGGCGCAGATCGCGGCTATCCGGCGCCGCTGTTCATCGTCG
This sequence comes from uncultured Actinomycetota bacterium, assembly GCA_963730265.1. GTDB lineage: Bacteria > Actinomycetota > Actinomycetes > Streptosporangiales > Streptosporangiaceae > DASUBV01. The sequence goes on along the minus strand of CAVSRG010000006.1, from coordinate 142,216 downwards.
GGGACGGCCACCCAGCCCGGCTGCCAGGTCAGGTCATCGACCGAATGCCACGGCAGCCCCGTCCGCTCACCGACCTGCCGGGCGAGGGTGGTCTTGCCCGAACCCGTCACCCCGTAGATGAGGATCCGCTGAATGGCGATCGGCGGGACCGGTCCGGAGGAGGCCGCCTGCTGCTGTGCGCCGTCCGCCACAACGCGAGATGGTATCGCCCGGGTCTGAAGACGCGGTTTGAGTAGGAGTACTCAGGTGCGCAGGACCGGGTCCGCCGGACACTGCAAATGTGAACAGCGCCGGGAGCGTCGAGGGGAAGCCGCCCCGGCGCTGGCTAGCCGCCGCGCTGACCGTCGTGCCGTGCCTGCTGACGCTTCCGGTCGCGGCCTATGGCGTGCTGCTGAGCGCCTTCATCGGGATAACCGCCTGCTTCGACACCTGCGGTCAAGACCACGGGTGGTTCCAGTCCTCCGCCGGGATAGTGACGATCTTCGCCGTCGAGCTAATCCTCGGCCTGGCCGCTTTCGCGATCTTGATAGCTGGCCTGGTCGCGTCGCGGCGGCGCCGGGTCCTGAGGCGAGCCGGCTGGATCGTGTTCCTGCTGTCCGGCGCGGCCGTGGCCCTGCTGATCTGGTCCCCGTGACAGCGAGTTCCTGGCGGTAGTGCGCGGGAGTATCACTGACCGCCGAGCCGCAACATCCCATCTACCTGGGCAAGGCCTGCGGGTGGAACGGCGGGGCACGGGATGGACCGCCCTCAGCACAAACGGCCCAGGGCGGGCACAGGACGGCGAGGGATCCCGATGCGACAGCGTGTTCTGGTGGCCTTGATGGCCGCAGCCGGCCTGGCCGGCGTGACGACGATGGCGGCGGCCGGCCCGGCCGCGGTGGCGGCGACGCCGGCCAGCGGCCGGGTGGCGACTGCGGCCGGCGGCTGGGGCAAGGCGGCGCTGCTGCCCGGTGCGGGCAAGCTGGGCCAGGACGGCGCGGACGGCCTGTCGGTGTCCTGCCCGTCGACGGGCAACTGCACGGCCGGGGGCAACTTCCAGAGCGGCGGCGACAGCCAGGTTTACATGATCAGCGAGAACAGTGGCCGATGGGGCAGCGCCGCGGCCGTGCCGGGCCTGGTCACGCTCAACACCAAGGGCGATGCCGAGCTGGCCGGGGTCTCCTGTACGTCACCCGGCAACTGCCTGGCCGCGGGCACCTACCTCGGCAGCGCGGGCCAGGTCGGGTACGTCGCCGTCCAGAAGGGCTGGCACTGGGGCAAGGCCGGGAACATCCCGGGCCTGAGCGCGCTCAATGCCGGCGGCTTCGCCTCCGTCCAGACCGTGTCCTGTGTCTCGCCGGGCAACTGCGTGGTCGGCGGCAGCTACCTGGACGGCTCCGGGGCGACCCAGGCGTTCGTGGCCAGCCAGACTGGCGGGCACTGGGCCAATGCCACGGAGGTACCCGGCACCGCGACGCTGAACGCCGGCGGACGGGCGCAGGTCGGCGCCGTCTCCTGCCGGAAGGCAGGCAACTGCTCAGCGGCCGGGTCTTACCGGCCCAACACCAGCACGACGTCGGGTTTTGTCGTCACCGAGAAGAACGGGCACTGGGGCAACGCCATCCAGGTGCCCGGCCTGGCCCCGCTGGACACGGGCGGCACTGCCTCCCCGGTGGCCCTGGCCTGCGCCTCGCCGGGCAATTGCGTAGTGGGCGGCTCCTATCACGATACGGCCGGCCACTCGCAGGCGTTCCTGGCCGCGCAGGCCGGCGGTCACTGGAACAAGGCCGCGGAGGCTCGCGGCACCGGCGCGCTCAACGCCGGCGGGGGCGCCCAGGTGACCACGATCTCGTGCCCGTCGGCGGCCAACTGTTCGGCCGGCGGCTTCTACACCGGGACGAGCGGTCACCTGGAGCTGTTCCTGATCACCGAGCGCAAGGGCAGCTGGGGCAAGGCTTCCGTCTTGCCGGGCATCCTCACCCACAACAAGGGCTCCAGCACCCAGATGTACTCGCTCCGGTGCAGCTCAGTCGGCAACTGCTCGGCGGGCGGCTACTACGAGAACGCGGCCTTCCGTGAGTTCGCCTTCGTCATCACCGAGTCGGGCGGCCACTGGGGGTCGGTCACCGAGGTGCCTGGCCTCGGCAGCGTGTCTCCGGGCGGCGACTCCGGGATTAGCCAGCTGTCCTGCCCGTCCGCCGGGCACTGTGTCGGCGTCGGCTACGGGACCAGCGCCGGGCACACGGGCGAGGCGCTCTACGTCAGGCGAACCTAGCCCCACTCCAAGATCCGGCAAATCATGACAGAGACGGTAAACCGCCGACCGCCCTCCGCCGTCAGATGCATGTGAGACGACGCTGGATCGCACGGACACCGGCCACGGCCGCGGCGGCGCTGTTCCTGGCGCTGGCGGCGTGCACCGCGGCGGCGGCACAAGTGCCGGGCAGCGGCTGGGGCACCGCGCGCGAGGCACCTGGCACCGCCGTGCTCAACGCCTACACGGGGCCGCAGGGCGGGTACTCCGGGTTCAGCTCGGTGTCGTGCAGCTCGGCCGGCAACTGCGCGGCGGGCGGCACCTACCAGGACCAGGGTGGCGACATCTCGGCATTCGTCATCAGCGAGAAGAACGGGGTGTGGAGCAAGGCGGAACAGGTGCCCGGCATAGCCGCGCTGAACCGCGGCGGCGTGCCCACCGGCGGCGAGGACTCTCCGGCCGGGCCGGCCATCAGCCAGGTGTCCTGCGCGTCGGCCGGGAACTGCGCGGTCACCGGGACCTACCAGAACCTGGCCGAGTTCCCCCGCCCGTTCGTGGCCACCGAGCGCGGCGGTGTCTGGGGCAAGGCGCAGGAGATCCCCGGCGTGGAGGCGTTCCCGCCCGGCGGGCCCAGCGGCGGTGAGGACTACGCGAACTCCGTGTCCTGCCCGGCCGCCGGCGAGTGCACCGCCGTGGGCTCCGCGGGAAATCAGCCCAACACCCGGCTGCCGGGCGTGGCATTCGTGGTCAGCCAGCACCGCGGTGCCTGGGCCAGGGCCCAGGCGGTCAAGGGACTGACGGAGGCATCCACGCCGGAGCTGATGTCGGTCTCGTGCCCCACGCCCGGCAACTGCCTGGCCGGCGGCCTGTCGTTTTCCACCCAGCTGCCGATCGGCAAGACGGCGGCCTTCCTGGTGACTGAGCGGAACGGCCGCTGGAGCTCGGCCCAGCGGATTGCGGGCCTGGCCGCCCTGGACACCCGGCACGGTTCGGACGTCGAGTCGGTGTCGTGCTCGTCCGCGCGCAACTGCGTGATCACCGGTAAGTTCCGCGACCAGGCGGGCGACCAGGTCTACGTGGCCGGCGAGCGCAACGGAGTCTGGGGCAAGGCGCGGGCCGTACCCGGCCTTGAGGCGCTGAACCGCGCCGGCGGCGCCGGCGCGACCCAGGTATCGTGCGCGTCCGCGGGCAACTGCGCGGCCGGCGGCTGGTACCTGACCAACAAGTTCAAGCAGCGCCAGCAGGCCTGGGTCGCCAGCGAGCGCAACGGCCACTGGGCCAGGGCCCAGCAGGTCCCCGGCTCGGCGCTGAACGGCGGCGCGTACGCCAGGGTCGACACGGTGTCCTGCGGCGCGCCGGGCAACTGCGCCGCCGGCGGGTTCTACACGCCGTCCGGCAAGCCGTTCTACGGCCCCCGCGACGCCTTCGTCGTCAGCGAGCGCGATGGCACCTGGGGCCGGATGCAGCCCGTGCCCGGCGTGGCCGCCCTGGAACGCGGGCATCTCGCCGACCTGAACTCGGTGTCATGCTCACGATCCGGCAAGTGCAGCGCAGTCGGCACCTACGCCGACGCGAACGACGTCAACCAGATGTTCGTCGTCGGCAGATCGTAGGGGCTAAGACCCCGGGGATGTCGGCCGTGCCCGCTAGGTTGCTGGGACCGGGTGTCCGGGCAGGACAGGGGGCGTAGTGCGGGATCTGGACATTGCGCGCTGGCGGCTGCGCTCTCAGCACCTGGTCCGGCCGCATGCGGTGTCGGCAGGTGAGGTGATCGGGTCGCTGCTGGCGGTCCAGGCGGAGAACGCCAGTCAGGCGGCCTGGGCCGTGGCCTCGCGCACGCGGAGCCCGGACCAGGCCGATCTGTCGCGCCTGCTGGAAGCTGGCACGGTCGTGCGCACGCACGTGCTGCGAACCACGTGGCACTTCGTCCGGGCCGAGGACATCGGCTGGCTGGTGGAACTGACCGGTCCCCGCCTGCGCCAGCTCACCGGCCGGGCGCTGCGCACCGCTCATGGCCTCGACGAGCGCGCCATCGGCCGCGCGGTCACCGCCATCACGGAGACGCTGGCCAGCCAGGGGCCGCTCGCCCGCGCGCAGCTGGCCGGCGAGCTGCGCCAGCGCGGCATCACCGGCAGCGGGCAGATGCTGATGGTCCTGCTGGCCCACGCCGAGCTGGACGGGCTGATCTGCAGCGGGCCGCCCGCCGACGGCGAGCACACCTACGCGCTCATGGATCAGCGCGTGCCCGCGTCACGCCGGCTCAGCCGGGACCAGGCCCTGGCCGAGCTCGCCCGGCGCTACTTCACCGGCCATGGCCCGGCCACCGAGCGGGATCTGGCTTACTGGGCGACGCTTCCCCTCACTGACGTACGCGCAGGCCTGAACCACGTCCGCGACCAGCTCGATTGTTTCCAGCACGACGGCCGCACCTTCTGGCACGCCCCCGGGCAGGCTCCCGGCCGGCCCAGGAGCCCGCCGGGCACCTGCTCCAGATCCTCGACGAGAGCTACCGCGGCTACCAGGACTCGCGCTGGGTGCTCGACGCCGCCGGCGCCGTGCCGCGCACCCGCGAGACCTTGACCGGGATGGCGCTGGTCGACGCGCAGCTCCTGGCCGGCATGCGGCGCACCATCACCGCCGGCCACGTCCAGTTCGACCTGCGGCCCTACCAGACGCTGTCCCCCCTGCAGATCCGGGCCCTCGAGCAGGCCGCTGGCCGGTACGGCCAGTACCTGCATCTCAACGCCCGGCTCACCCAGCCGTAAGCCTCGCCACCCGGCACCGCCAGCATTCGCTCAGGCCAGGTGCTTCAGTGCCTCTCGTCGTGACAACGGGCTCAGTTCGTGCGTGGCGGCGAAGGACCGCACCCACGCCGGGTCGGTCCGCGCGTAGTCCCGCAGCGCCCACCCGATCGCCTTGCGCAGGAAGAAGTCCCTGTCGCCCACGCTTGACTCGATCGCGAGCGTGAGCAGCTCCAGGTCGACCCGATCACGCGCCCCGAGCTGACAGATGATCGATGCCCGCCGGAGCCACCGGTCGTCACTCCGGGCCCACGTCACCAGTGTCGGCCGGACCTCGGCCGGCCAGCCAAGCAGCAGGTCACCCACCCGGTGCGCGAGCTCGTCCACGTAGTCCCACCACGCGCCGGTGAGGATCAGCTCCCGCAGCGTCTCCAGGAGAGCTGGATCCCGGAGCCGCCGCGCCGCGGGAGTGTCGAGCAGCGCAATCGCCGCGTAACGCTCCTCGCGGTAGTCCGCCGCCCGCCACAGCCCCAGGACGGTGTCAATGACGTCGGCCGAGGCAGCGAATGGCCGCAGCGTCGCTTCCGCCCGGGTCAGGGCTCGCATCACCGGTACCCGAACGCCGAGGTAGGGGGTCGCCGACTTCATGTACGCCTGCATGGATCCGGCCAGTTCGGGCTGCGCGGCCTCGCGTAGCGCTCCGCGCAGCGCGTCGATCAGCTCGCTATCCGCAGCCACGCCGGCAGGGTAGCGCCCGAGCCGCACTTGTCGCTCACCAGCCCGGTTGTCATGTTCCGATGAGCGGTATATAACGGTGCTGTGAGCTCAGGTCCTCGGCAAGAGCCGACCTTACTGATCCTGACCGCGCTGGCCGCGGGGGCGCAGCACGGCTACGGGATCATGGCCGACGTCGAGGACATCTCCGGCGGCCGGGTGAGGCTGCGCGCGGGCGCCCTGTATGCGGCCCTTGACCGGCTGGCCGCCGAGCGGCTGGTCGAGGCCGACCGGGAGGAGATCGTCGAGGGCCGGCTGCGCCGCTACTACCGGCTCACCCCGGCGGGCGGCCAGCGCCTGGTGGCCGAGGCAGGCCGGATGCGCGCCAGTCCGGCGGTCGCGACCCGGCGGCTGAGGCGGGCCCGGCACCCGATCGGAGGCACGGCATGAGGCCGGCGGCCAGCCTGGAGCGCGGATACCGCCGGCTGCTTCGCTGCTACCCCGCGGGCCACCGGGACGTGCACGGGGAGGAGATGCTCGGCGTGCTGCTGGCGGGCGCGCGCCCCGGCCAGCGCCGGCCCCGAATCGCAGAGTCAGCCAGCCTCGTCGCGGGCGGGGTGCGCATCCGGCTGCGCGGCACGTGGCCGGACTCGGCTGATCGATGGCGTGACACCCTGGCCCAGACCAGCCTGGTCCTGCCCCTGCTGATCGCGGCAGCGGCGCTGACCCAGCTGACGCTGTATGACCCGGAACGCCCAGGTCAGCAGTCGGCCCTGGCCCGGTGGCTGGCGCCACACCTGTACCTGATCTCCTGGAACAGCCCGGTGTGGTGGCCGCTCGTCCCGCTGGCCGCGCTCGCCGTCCCGGCCGTGCTGGGCTGGCGGCAGGGCACGGCGGCCGCGACGCTGCTGCTGTCCGCGCTCTGCGCCGTCCAGGTGGGCTCGGACTTGCTGAATGCGCACCGAGGCATCGAGCCCACCCTCATCGGGCCAGGCGCGGCGCTGCTGCTGGCCGTCCTGGCCATCGAGGCCCTGGCCCTGACCGCTTCGCCAGGGCCCCGCCGCGGGCGCGCCCTGCTCAGTCGCCGGCACTATCTCCTGGTCATTGCTGCGGGCGTCGCGATCGGAACCGCCGGCACGGTGGGCTGGTGGTATCGCCGCCTCGCACCGCACGGGTACTCCGTGGCCTTCCGCCCCCCCTGGCCGGCCCTGGTTCTCGGCGGCCTGTTCACGGTCATCTCGGCGGCCATGCTGATCCGGCGCGCCGCCAGCCGCCGCCTGCTGGTGACGCTGGCCCTCCCGGCCTACTTCTACGTTCTCGACGGCGTCTTCGGCTTTTCCTTCGCGCCCGGGCCGCCGCCTGCCTTCCTGCTGCCGCTGGCACTCTTGCCGCTGGCCGTCATCCTGATGACCCTGCGCTGGTACCGCCGCCGCCGCCGCGCGCCCGCAGACGGCCAGGGCGCCTAGCACTCGGGCCGCGCCCGAACCTCCGCGGGATCCGGCCCGGATCAGCCGCCGGGGACGCGCCCGATGATCCAGCCGAACTCCGAAACGATGCGGACGCCGAGACCTTCGATGCACAGCGAGCGAATGGCCTCGCGCATCGCCTCGGCGAACCGATCGTAGCCAGCCGCGTGCAAGGCCGGCCAGGACGGCCCGGAAGAGGCGAGCGCCCGGATTGCCAGGTCGGCGTCGGGCCACTCGTTGATGACCTGCGCGGTCCCCCGGCCAGCGAACTCCAGGCCGGCGTCGGCGAGCATCTGCTCGGCTACACCAGGTCGCCCGGTGTCGCCCTGATTGAGGGTCGCATCGACGTGGCCGGGCGGCGACAGTTCCAGCAGTGCCGCGAAGAACGGCAGCAGGCCAAGCCGCCGGGGAGATCCCCAGAAGCTGAAGCCGGCCAGGCCGCCCGGCCGGACCACCCGGCGAGCCTCCCGCAGGGCGTCCTCGCATCCCTTCCAGATCCCGTTGAAACTGGTTGCCACATCGAACTGGTCATCGTCGAACGGCAGCGCGAACATGTCACCGACCCGGAAATCGGCGCCCGGCGTGCGCGCCCGCGCGATCGCGATCAATGCTTCGGAGGCATCCAGCCCGGCGACCTCGGCCCCGCGCCTGGCCGCGACACTGGCCGCGTACCCGGAACCGCAGGCGATGTCGAGCAGTCGCGTCCCCGGGCCCACGCCAGTCTGCTCAAAAAGCGCGTCGTTGGCGGCCCGGGCATACGGCTCCATCAGGTACGCCCAGTCCGTGGCCCGCTCCCCCCAGGCCTGGCCTGATTCGGCCCACCCCATCGGCCCCACCTCCGCCGCCCGGTCCGCGGTGCTAGCCACCCGGCTCTCTCGGAAGTGTGCCGCAGCCGGTCCCTTGGGTGCTACAGGCTGTCGGCGGTGAAGTTCGGTCTAGGCGGACTCGTACCGCTCGCCGAGGGATTTGGCGATCTCCGCCATGAACGGTGGCGAACAGGGGCCCATCTCCTTGACCTCGGTGAAGTTATCGAAGACCCACACCGGACCGGCCTCGGTCGTCTCGCCGGGACTCAGTGGCTCGCCGAACACGGCGATAGCTCCGGCGGCGCTGATCCAGGCCGTCTGACCGCCGTCGTCGGCAACCTGCCAGCCCTCCAGGATGACTCGGCCCTCGCTGCCGTAGATTCGGATCTCCCTGGCGGCGCCACCTTCATCGCTGACCACGACGCGCTCGTACTGGCGGACTTTGTTGTGGTCGCCCATTCTCGGAACCTTCTTCCCTTGCCGCCGTCATCGCGGCGATGGACAGGCTGGCGCGTGCGGCGGCAAGTCCACGCGGAGCCATCACAGGTTCCTGCCCGGCTCCGGGCGGCTGATCACCTCGGGAACTGTCGGAAATGCCAAATCTGGCCGCCGGGATCGGAGCTGATATTAGGGACTTGTCGGACAACGTGTGCTGATCTAGCGTTCGGGTGGCTGCTAGATCAGTGGCGAGGCTGGCCGTTCTTCGCATGGAGGCCGTCACACATGGTCGCTAGATCCCTACTCGTGGCTGGCGTTGCCAGCCTGCTGCTCGCCGCCGGTCCGGCGTTGGTCAGCCCGGCGATGGCCAGCGTTACCGCGCCGGCCGCTCATGCCGGCGACGTCCCGCCGCCGGCCCAGCGCATCGCGGCGACGACCGCGACGTTCAACGCCATCGAGGCGAAGATCGCCGCCGGCACGTCTCTCCGGCTGCGCTTCCCGGACCCGACCGCGTCCGAGGACATCATCGACTACGGCGTCAACGACCTGTGGAAACGGGCCATCGACGGCGCCGGCGTGACCGTGGCCTATGTCGTCACCAACCCCGACCCGAACCTCGCGGCGTCCATGGCGACCTACGACACGGCCATGGACCTGCCGCCCGCGAACATCACCGACATGGCGCTCCCCGCGCCGACCGACCCGACCGCGGTCTGCCAGATCGAGTGCAGCACGGGCGAGGATCAGCTCGACGCCGAGGCGATCCACTCGATGGCGCCATTCGCGAACATCCTGTTCGTCCACCCGCCAGTCCCGGAGACCATCGGCATGCAGGGCTGGCCAGAGGTGGCGCAGGCGATCAAGATGATCGCCGACCAGCACCTGGCCGACGTCATCTCGGTGAGCCTGGGTGACGGTGAGAACGACTTCATCAACGACCCGACCAACCCGAACGCCAGCCAGCAGGCGGCCATCCGCTCGCTCGACCCCGCGTTCCTCGACGCCGCCGCGCACAACATCCCGGTGACGTTCGCCTCCGGCGACTGCGGCCCGACCGACCCGCCGGTCCTGGGCGACACCGGCCAGTGCACCCCGGCGATCGGCGTCACCGCCGGTCACCCCGTCGACAGCCCCTGGATCACCGCGGTCGGCGGCACCATCCCGAACGCTGGCCTGGCCACCGACAGCCGGGCGGACCGCCCCCGACGCCCTGTGGATCGCCCGGAACGCCAACTCCGACGCCGAGGGCGCCGGCGTCTCCACCATCTACCCCAAGCCGTGGTGGCAGCGCGACAACCCGGCGCTCAGCGGCGTCACCGGCCGGGCCTATCCCGACATCGCCATGGATGCCAGTGACGGCACCTCCCAGGCCTCGCCCACCTTCGCGGGCATCCTCGCGCTGGCCACCCAGCTGCGCGGGGCCGACCTGGGCACGGTGAACCCGGCCCTGGCCGCGATCGGGCCGCGCGGCGCCGCGGCCGGCATCATCGATGTCCCGGCCGGCTACACCAACAGCGCCTATGGCGTCACCGGTTTCTCCACCGCGACCGGCTATGACATCGCGTCGGGCTGGGGCACCATCTTCGCGCCCGCCTTCGTGCCCGCCCTGGTCGGCCAGATCGACCGCCAGCACGGACTGTTCCAGCCGAGCGTGCAGGCCCGACTACGGCTAGACCGCCTGGAGGCCGGCATCAGCGCCTCCGCCTACCGGGTGACCAGCGGCCAGAGCGTCACCATCACCGGGACCGGCTTCATCCCCGGCCGGACCCCGAACGGCACCGTCGTCGAGGACGGCTTCGGCGTGTTCCTGCCGCTGCCGGGCCAGTTCGGGGTGACCGGCCCGCCGTTCGCCGACCCGACCTCCACGGTCCCCGGACAGACCTGGGACGACGTGACCGCGACGATCACCGGGCCCCGGCACGACTCGGCCTCACAGCCGCTGACGGTGGCCGGCCCGGACGGCAGCGGAAACGTCACGGCGACCATCGACACGACCGGAATGGCCCCCGGCAGCTACACGGTCACGATCACCGGCCGCGTGCTGACCCAGACCATTACCTTCACTATTAACAACGGCCGATTCCACTAACCCGCCCTAGCCACTGACGACCCGCCAGGGGCGCGCCGCACGGCGCGTCCCCGGCGGGTCACAGCGGTCGCGGGCCCACCGCGACCCGCATGCCGGGCGCTATCCGGTGATCTTCGTAGCAGCGGACCACGGACGGGCGCTTCCGCGGAAGCGCCTTGTGCACGATTTCACAAGCCGCTTCCGCGGAAGCACGCCGTCGGCTGGGCCCGATCTAGTGATCTTGGTAGAGGCAGCGGCCGCGTTGTTGCCGGGGCGCGGGTCCGGGGTGACGCTGGTGACGGCGGCCTGGTCGCGGATGCTGCCGGTGCTGGCCTTGATGGTGACCTTGACCCGGATGAGCCAGGCGGCACCGGCGCTAAGCGTGCCGAGGTGGCAGCGCACCGTCGCGCCGCGGGTGCCGTCGCGCGGGCTGGAGCAGCTTCCGCTGGCGGTCGTGGCGCTGCGGAAGGCGGTCCCGGCGGGCAGGTGGTCGGTGACCGCCGCCTGCCACGCCTGCGACGGCCCGGCGTTGTGGATCTTGATGGTGTAGGTGAGCGTGGATCCGTGCCGGGCCGTGGCCGTGGCGCTGGCCTTCGCGGCCAGGTCTGCGGCCGGGGTGATGGCCAGCCCGAGCGACCCGCTCGGCGGCAACGTCACGGTGGCCGGTGCCAGAGGAGTGATCTTGCCCGTGGCTGGGCTGAGGGCGAACTGGGACAGGACGCCCTCGTTCTCGCTCGTGACGTAGCCGTTTTTACCATCGGGCGCGAGGGCGATCGCCTCGGGGTGCGGCACGGTGCGGGCCGTCGACACCGGCTTGGCGCTCAGCGCGCCGGTGGCCGGGCTGATGGCGTACTGGGCGATGGTGCCACCGCTCACGTTGATGACGTACAGGTTCTTGCCGTCCGGCGCGACGGCGAGGTCGTGCGGGCCGCCCCCGCCAGACACCGTCGCCGGCGACTTCGGGGTGAGCCTGCCGGTGGCAGGGTTAATGCTGTACTGCCAGATCGTGTTGTCGTCGGTGGCCGTGACATAAGCACTCCTGCCGTCGGGCGCAACCGTGATCATCTGCGGATTGCGCCCGGTCGCGACGGTCTCCACGGCCTTCGCGCTCAGCGCGCCCGTGGCCGGGCTGATGCGGAACACCGAGACAGTGTTTGCCTTGACCTTGTTGGTGGAGGTGCACTTGCTGCCCTTGCGGGCGATGCATAGCTTCGTGTTGGTGATGTGGGCGTAACGGCCGTCCGGGGTGACCTTGATGCCGGTGGGGCCGTCAGGGTCGGGCACCGTCCTCGGCGACATGGGGGTCAGCCTCCCGGTGGCCGGGTTGATGCGGTACTGGGAGATCGCCTTGGCGGTGAAGTCGGGGACATAGGCGTTCTTGAACGCTAGTGCCCTGCGGGCTGACCGCGACATCGTACGGGCCCGGCCCGCTGGCCACATTCTTGGCCGTGAGTGGCCGCAGAGCGCCCGAGCCCTTTGTGGCGAACTGGGAGATCTCGTCCGGGCCTTTGTCGGCGACATACACGAACGGCGCCCCGGCCGGCGATCCGGTCGCCTCCGGGTGCTCGGTGGCCACCGGCGCGGCAGCCACCGTGCACCCGGCAGCCAGCCCGCAGACCGTCACCGTCAGTCTCGCCAGGGCGCCGCTCCGCAGCCCTCGCCTCATCGGCTTGACCTGATTGTTTGCTCCACTCATGCATCCTGGCGGCCGAGCATCGGGGATCCGTTGGCGTGCCGTGCGAACTCGATGTGAGCCGGGGAGGGGGTGGCCTAAGGTCTGTGCATGCCGCCGAGGAAAGGGCCCGCGCCCGGTGACGCCGCGACCGCTAGGCAGATCCTGCTCGACGGGCTGGCCCGCGATACGGACATCTTCGAGATCGCTGCTGAACTGGCGCCTCTGCACCCGCGCAACAACACCTTTCCAGGGGAGGTTTTCCTCGGCGTAGCCGCTGACGCCCTGGACTGGGCCGAGGCTAGCCGCGCGGATCCAGTGTCCCTGGACGGGATCAGGGAGCGGTTTCTGGCCGAGTGCACCTTCCGCGGCCGGGACCGGGGCAAGTTGCGGTTCGCCATCCTGGCGGCGGCCGCACTGCGCGGGGGCACTGAACCCGACTTGCTCGACGAAGTTGCCTGGTGGCAGACCGACGACTTCTGGCAGTACGCGCTGTACGCAGCGGTGGCGTTCATCCGCGCGGTCGCGGACCGGGCCGGCGTGCCGGCCAGTCAGGTATGCCGGGAGCTAGCACGCTCCAACCCGGATCCGGCCTGATTCCATGTAGGTTTCCGTCATGCGAGCGATCCATGGGCGGACGCGCGATTTGGGCCGGGCCTGACATGGCGCGGAACTGGCTGTCGATTCGCGTGGAGCTGATCGAGGGACACGGCGAGCACTACTGGCCCCGGCCAGGGCGGATCTTCGCCGCCGCGCGGAGTCACACGTTCAGGGACCTCGGCGACGCCATCGACGACGCCTTCGCCCGCTGGGACCGCTCGCACCTGCAGGAATTCACCCTCGCCAGCAAGACTCGGCTGTGCATCCCCGACCCTGACTGGGAAGTCGAGGGTGAGACCACCGAAGACTTCCGGCGCGTCAGGCTGTCCCGGCTGGATCTGGGCGAGCAGTTCACCTACGTGTTCGACCTCGGCGACGACTGGACGCACCTGTGCACCGTCGGCGCCAGCCGGATCGACCCGGTCGAGGCCCTGGGCATCCAGCCGGACAAGCCGCTGCCGTACTGGGGCTGGGGCGACATCCCCGATCAGTACCGCCGTCGCTGGGAGGACGACGACGGCCAGTCACCCATGCCGCCCGATCCCGGCCTCGCCGACCTCCCGTCCCTGCAGCCGCACTGGGGTCGGGCGGCGAGCGCACAAGGCCGCGACTAATCTCGCGGTCGTCGCGTCCGGCAGGCTCGCTCAGGCTGGAGTGGGGTTAGCGGGCTGACGAGTGTCCACGCCGCGGCCGTGGACCGGGTGGCGGCCGGGGACGTGGACCTCCCAGGATCTCGCCCGCGCCACGTAGAGCCGAAGGTCGGCGTCGCCGCGAAGTTCGGAGGGCTGGAACCGGCGCGAGCCGGCCACCGCCCGGAATGCTTCCGGGCCGACGGCATCGAGTTCGCTGTCGCCGACCGGCCGGGCAGCGGCGGTCATGTACACCGCCTCACCGTGGCCAACGGTGGCCCTGGAGTCGAAGATGACGATCTGGACCACCGGGCGCTCGGCCAGGTTGCGTGAGTGGTGTGCGTGCGGCGAGGACAGCCAGTAGAAGTCGGTGTAGCGGGCCGCGGTGTAGAACACGGGCGACAGCCGCGGCGAGCCATCGGGGTCTTGGGTGCCCAGGGTCAGGTAGAGGTTGGCATCGATCACCCGGCGGGCCGTCTCATCGAGTTCGGCCTGGCGCTCGACTGGGACGCTCGCGTTCATCGCGCGACCTCCGTTCGGTGCGGCACGGGTTGCCGTCCATGTAGACGGGCCGGACCGGAGAACTCATCGGGGGAGTCCTCGCCACACACTGGACGTCCCCGTGGTCGTCGTGACGCACCGGGTCCCCACCGACTGGGTCGACGCACACCCCGAGGCACCGTTCACCTTCGTGACCGACGGTGTAGGGGCCGCAGTCGCCCATGCACAGAGTGTCCGTGATCACAGGACGACGCCATGTTCGCAGTAGCTCAAGCACCTCCCGATGCCCGGTTGGCGCCACCGCGGACGGGTCTCGCGCGGGGCGGGGGGTCAGGCGCGGCCGGACGGACGGGCGGACAGTGCGGCCAGGCCGGCCAGGGTCAGGCAGAGCGGGGAGTACACCCGGCGGTCCAGCCGCGTGAACCGGGCCGATACCGAGACCGGCGACACCAGGCGGGTCTGACCGGCCAGGCCCAGGCCGCCGCGGGCCGCAAGGACGGCGGCTACGGCGCCGACACCAGCCCGGCGCACGGCCGGGTGCCGGGCTGGCCAGCCCGCCGCGAGCGCGCCCGCGACGCCCAGGGCACCGCTCACCGCGAGGCACGCCGCGGGTCCGGGCACCTCGGCCGATCCGATCACGGCGTCAGCGAGTGCGGCCCGGTCCCGGAACGGCCACGCCGAGCCGGCGCCCCACGCGGCGTGCAATCCGGCCGCCGCCAGCAGCCCGGCGCTCGCCGCGACGCGGTCAATCTCCACGCCACCAGGCTAGACCCGCCGCCCGTCAGGGGCGGTACCCGAGAATGACGCCCTGCTCGGTCCCGCCGGGATCACTCGGGAAGGGAAGCTCGTGTCCGACGGCCCACAGCGTCCTTGTGCCGGGCACCCAGGCCATGGACAGCAACTCTGTCGCGTCGCCGTGGCCGGCCGGCGGCGCGACCCTGGTCCAGTGGCCGCCGCTGTCGTGATAGAGGAAGGGCCGGTAGGCGCCCGAGGAGAGCTGGTCGGCGGACAGCCAGATGCCGCCCTTGCCGTCCTGAGCGATGAGGAAGGGACCGTCAACCAAGGTCACCGGGTAGGGCACCTTCACCTGCGCCCAGGCTTTCCCGTTGTAGTGCAGCGCGACGATACCCGGCTCCGATCCGCCGGTCGTCGCGGACACCGGGACGGCGGTGGCCCAGACGTCGTTCCGGCCGATGGCGTCGATGGCGGACCCGTCGAGGACCTCCCCGGCCGGCAGGGTGAGCTTGGGCAGCGCCACCTTCCGCCAGGTCTTGCCGTTGTAATGCTCGATGATGACGCGCAGCCTGGACTTCGGCACCGTGGCCGCCTGCCCGATCACCCAGATGTTGCTGGCCGACAGCGCGCTGGAGTCCGTGCCGAGAGCGCCGAACGGCACGGCTGACCAGCGCTTGCCGTCGTAGTGCACGGCGTAGGGGCGGAACGAGCTGACGTTCTCGCCGAACGCCCACGCGTCCTTCGCGGTCGGCGCCACCGCGGTCGTGATCGAGGTTCCGGTGGCCAAGTGGGTGACCGGCGACCAGGAACTGCCGGACCGCAGCAGCGCGAACGAATGATTGACCACGACGTTCTCGTCGGCGAACACCCAGGCGACCGACGCCGACACCGGGGCGACCGCCGACGCGGACGCGTTCAGCGCATTATTGACGAACTGCGCTGGCGGCCTGATCAGGCCCCACTTCTTGCCGTTCCAGTGGCCGACAAGCAGGGTGCTGGTGTCGCACGGGCTGCCGCACTCGGTTCCGGCCGCCCAGGCATCGCGGGAGCCCAGCGCTGCGACGCCCGCTACCTCCGATTCGGCCTTGTAGACCGCCGACAGCTTCCAGCTCGCCGCCGGAGCCTTCCGCCCGTCGGCGGCGTGCGCGGGTCCGGCCAGCGACGCGAGCGTCGCGGTGCCTGTCGCGACGACGACCGCCACGGTCCTGAGCACGAACCTGACCACGTGATCACCTCACGATCGTCGGCGCCTGAGCACCCCGAGCAAGTATCGCGGTCGCGTCATACCGCCGGCAATCCCCGCGAACTGGTCAGCTCGTCGCCGGCCTCGGTGGCAGCCCGGTCAGCGGCAGGCTGGCGCGCATGCTGAGACTCTCGGTGCGGGTCGTGAAGCCCAGATGCGTGTTCAGCGCGCGCATGTCGTCGTTGCCGCGCTGGGTCCAGGTGTAGACCTCGCGCAGCCCGTGGTCCGCCGCCCAGGCCAGGGTGCAGCGCTTGAGCGCGGCGGCCACGCCGCGGCGGCGCCAGTCCCGGCGCACGGCGGTCAGCGCGTGCTCGGCCCGGCCCGGGTCATCGGTGTCGGGCAGCAGCCCGGCGCAGCCGATCACCTCACCGCCGGCCAGCGCCACGAACATCGCGTCGGGGTCGCTGATCCAGTGCCGCTCCCACTGTTCCGGGCTGACCACCAGCGGCGCGATCAGGGCCATGTCCTGGAACGCCTGCGCGCCGACCGTCGCGTAGACGGCGGGCCACAGCTCGGGCCGCGCGCTCACCCGGACGATCTCGACGCCGTCCGGCACCCGCGGCGCCGGCTCGTGGCCGATCGCCCGGACCTGCTCGACCTGCCGGTCGACCTCGCGAAACCCGTACCGCTCGGCGAAGGTGACCGAGCCGGGATCCTCGACGTTGCTGGCCACCACCGTGAAGCCCATCCCGTCCGCGCGCCCGGCCAGGTCGCGCAAGATGGCCGTGCCGACTCCCCGCCGCCGCCAGCCCGGCAGCACCCGCGCCGCGACCGCGCCCGAGCCCGCTAGGTCGGACTGGCCGACGACACCGGAGCCGACCAGCACGCCGTCCCGCTCGGCGACAAGGAACTGCTGCTGCGGCCCGGCCTGCGCGCGCAGGTCCTCGACCGAGTCCACCCGCTCGTTCGGCACCACGGCCAGGCGCACCTGCCGCCAGGCGGCGTAGTCCGCATCGGTGTCGGCGAGCCGGATCGTGATCGTCACATCCAGGACCCTAGGCCGCGCCCACGGGGCGACTCAACGCAGATATGCCTCGTCGGAGCCCGGCCGGGGCCAGGTCTCGGCAGATCGGCGTGCATGTGCCATGATGCCGGGCCGGGGACGCCAGCCGGGACGGCCGTGGCGCTGCGTTACTACGCGGAGGGCGCACTACTGATGAAAGCCGTGGTGGTCAGCGAGTTCGGCGGGCCGGAGCAGCTGAGGGTCGGGGAGGCTGCCGACCCAGTCGCCGGACCGGCGCAGGTCAGGGTGGCCGTGCACGCCGCCGGGGTCAACCCGGTTGATGCCGGCAACCGGGCGGACGGCAGCTGGGCCCGGCTCCGCACGCCGTGCATCCTTGGCTATGACATCGCCGGCGTGATCGACAGCGTCGGTCCGGGCGTAAGCGGCCTGGCACCCGGCGACCGTGTCATGGCGATGACTCACTTCCCGGATGGCGCCGGCGGGTATGCCGAGCTTGCCGTCGTCGACGCCGGCCTGACGGCGGCGATCCCCGGCACAATGTCATTCGCCGACGCGGCGGCCACGCCGCTCGCCGCGGGAACCGCCCATGTCGTGCTCTCGAGGCTGGGCCTGCCGGCCGGAAGTCGGCTGCTGGTGCTGGGCGGAAGCGGAGGCGTCGGGCTGTTCTTGCTCCAGCTGGCGGCGGCCGCGGGGGTCGTCACCTTGGGTGTCGGGCGGGCGGCCCGGCACGAGCAGATGACCCGTCTGGGGGCTGCCGGGTGCATCGACTACACCCGTGAGGATGTCGCGCAGCGCGCCCTGGCGCTGGCGGGCGGTCCGGTGGACGCCGTGGCCGACCTGGTCGGCGGAAGGCTGGCCGCCGCCGTCCTGCCGGCCCTGAGGCCCGGCGGGCAGATCGCATCCATAGCGACTCCCGAGCTGGACTTGGACGCGCTGCTGGACACGAACATCACCTTCCACGGCGTGCTCATCCAGGATGACGGAGAACGGACCCGGGTGTTGGCCGGGCTGCTGGCCGGAGGTGCGCTGCAGGCGGTCGTCAGCCACGTGTTCCCGCTCGCCGCGGCCGACCAGGCCCACCGGATCCTGGAAGACGGGCATGCCGACGGCAAGATCGTCCTCGACGTCGCGGGCGGCTGAACTCGCCGGGAGCTAACAGATCCGGACAGCGTCAGATCCAGCCGGCGTCACGGGCTATGCGGATGGCGTCGATCCGGTTCCGGGCGCCGACCTTGGTGATGGCGTTCGAGGTGTAGTTGCGCACGGTGGTGGGGGACAGCCCCAGCACTCCGCCGATCTGCCAGGTCCGCCGACCGCTGCCCGCGCGCGGCGATCGAGGCCAGGGCCGTGCCGAGCGCGTCCTGGGCCAGCTCGCGTCGGGCGGCGTCCAGCTGCCGTGCGGTCAGGGCGGCGACGCCCGGCCGCGACCAGCGCCACGGCACCATCAGGAGCAGGCAGACCGCGACAGACGCGAAGGACGGCAGCCACCAGCCGCCGGCCAGCGGCAGCGTCCCGGCGATGATCGCGGTCATCGCCGCGAGCGCCCAGCCCGCCCTCGGCGGCCCCAGGTCCCGGACGAGATCTTCCGGCCCCGGTCGCGCCGGGGAAGGGGCAATTCCCGCTCAGCCTCGCCGCCCGGACCGGGCTTCCGGTAGGTGCGGATATCCCCGGTCACCCGTGACATTTGTCAGCGGCACAATGGGGCCCGGGGCGGGTGGCCTCAGTGACATGACGGAAGGCAGTTGCATCAGATGGACGTGACCGGCGGGACGGGTCGGCTGTTGGGCAAGCAGGTACTGGTCACCGGGGGCACGACCGGCATCGGCCTGGCGATCGCCGACCGGTTCCTGCGCGAGGGAGCGCAGGTGGTGGTGACCGGGCGGGATCAGGAGCTGGGTCGGCGCGCGGAGGCGGCGCTCGGCGAGGTCGGCCAGGGCTGGTTCGTGGCCGCTGACGCCGGCGATCCTGCTGCCGTGACGCGCTCGGTGGACCTGGCCATCGAGCGGCTCGGGACTCTCGACGTGCTGGTCAACAACGCCGGGGTCGGGGTTGAGGCGGGCCTCCTGCGCACGCCCCTGGCCGACTACGACCGGCTGATGAACGTCAACGTGCGGGGCTGCTTCCTGTACGCCCAGGCCGCGTACCCGTACCTGGCCAGCCGCCGGGGCTCCATGATCCACATCGCGTCCGACGCGGGCATCTGGGGCGAGCAGTCCATCGGGCTGTACTCGGTGTCGAAGGCGGCACTGGTGATGCTGGGGAAGATGCTGGCGCTGGAGGGCGGCCCGGACGGCGTGCGCTCGAACGTGCTGTGCCCGGGCGACACCTGGCCCGGCATGCGGCACATGGCCCCGCCCGGGGAAGAAGACCGGCCCGAGAGCGGCGAGTGGCCGATCCCGCCGATCGGCCGGATCGGCCAGGCCCGCGATGTCGCCGCCGCGGCGGTCTTCTACGCCAGCGACGAGGCGGAGTTCATCACCGGGACCTCGCTCCTGGTCGACGGCGGCATGACCGCCGGGTATCACCAGCGCGACAACAGCCCGCTGGCCAAGCCCGGGTCCTGAGCCGCGGCACCGCAGCTCCCGGTGGTCAGCCGCTCATCCTCACGGCCGTCTCGGCGAGGCGGCGGATGATCGGCTCCCAGCCGGAGTCGTAGCCGTCGCGCGCGGATGCGCCGTCGGGGCGGCGCTCCCAGCCGGAATGGACCAGCCGGACCACCGTATGGCCGGGCCCGTCGGCGGCGAACGTCACCTCCACGCGGGTGGCCTCGGCCGGGAGAGTACCGGCATGCCAGGTGAAGGCGACGCGGTGCGGCGGCTCCCAGTCGGTGACGGTCCCCCACACCGAGGTGGTGCCGTCGGCCAGCGTCTCGATGATCGCCCCGCCGACGCCCTCGCCGAAGGCGATGCCGACTGCCTGCTGCTCGCCGACCGAGTGCGTTGCCAGCGGCCACCACTCCCGGATGTGGGCGGTGAACAGCTCGAAGGCGCGCGGCGGGGCCGTGGGGACGGTGACCGTCTTGCGGACCGGTTCGATCGAGGTCAGGTGGCCAGGCATCGGCAGGTTCCCCCTAGTCGTGAGGCCGCGGCGTGCCGCGGCCGGCATTGTCGTCGGCGGCATTGTCTTGGGCGGCGTTGTCGTCGGCGACCCGCTCGGCGTAGCGGTCCAGAGCGGCGTCCCAGAAGCTGTCCAGCCAGGCCCGGAGCTCGGTCAGCCCGGCTGGGTCGAGCCGGTACACGTTGCGGGTGCCGAGTTCCTCGTAGCGGACCAGGCCGCTGCGCCGCAGGACGGTCAGGTGCTGGGAGACCGCCGGGCGGCTGACCGGAAGCGCCGCCGCCAGTTCGCCCACCGACGAGGGGCCGGCCCGGAGGCGGTGCACGATCTGGCGGCGGGTGCGGTCGCCCAGCGCGTCGAGGACAGCTTCGTAAGTCTCCACGAACGGTAAGTTCTCACGAACGAAGGCGTCCGGTCAAGTGGGCATCGGCCAGTGAATCGAGCCG
The DNA here is from genome assembly GCA_963730265.1 of uncultured Actinomycetota bacterium. Taxonomy (GTDB): domain Bacteria; phylum Actinomycetota; class Actinomycetes; order Streptosporangiales; family Streptosporangiaceae; genus DASUBV01. Next base: position 121,906 of record CAVSRG010000006.1, on the reverse strand, counting down.
TGCCAGCACCGTGGGCGGTCTCATCGGCTTTCCGATGAGACCGCCCACGCGGTGCTGGCCGGTGCCGGCTAGCGGATCGTCACCGGCACCGGCGCCGACGCGATCCCGTTGGCGATGACCACGAGGGTGCTCGCCCCGGCCGGGGTTGTTTTCGGGATGGTGAAATCGGTCGAAGAAGCGGCGCCCGGCGCGATCGAGACTGAGGACCAGTTGCTCGTTCGGGCGTAGGTGACCACTCCGGTCTTGGAGTTGGTGATGCGGACGAGCGGGAAGTTGGTGGCGTCCTGCACGTCGTCACCGTAGGCCGCGCCCTGGGAGAGCCCGGCGAGCTGGGTGCCCGACAGGCTGGCGCTGGTGCCCGGCTTGAAGGTGGTGGTGCTGATCGAGTTGATGGAGGGGGCCCACGCCGGGTTGGGCGTCCCGCCGGCCGTGTAGACCAGCAGGTGGTGGCTGCCGTCGTTGAACAGCACCTGACCGTTCGGCAGGGCCAGCAGCCGCGTGTAGTACGGTGGAGTCGTTGGCCGCGTTCGGGACGTTCGGGACCGGGCTCAGGGTGTTCGAGCTGGCGTTGTACACGAAGAACGCAATCGGGGCGTTGTAGACGCACGGACTCACGTCGAACAGCACATTTCCGTCCGGCAGGATGGAGCCGGGCCCGTCCGCGCTGTCGTACTGCAGGCCGCCGATCGTGGGGATCGACGGGGCCATTGACCCACTTGCTCGGCCGCGTAGTCATAGAGCGCGGTGGGCGCCGGCCGGTGCGAGGTGCACTTGCGCCGGTGCGATGTCATTGGACGTCCCGGCGCCCACGACGAACGTGTTGCCACCCGGCATCACGACCTGCGGCCCGATCTCGACCGCCGGGGAGTTCACCGGCGACTTCGGCCGTGTTCCCGGCGAACGACCAGCTCAGGCTCGTGGGCGTGAACAGCTCGGTGGTAGGAGTCAGCCAGGTATCGACGGTCAGCAGCTTACCGTTCGGCTCGAGGTTCCAGCCTTCCTCGTCATTGGGGTCATTCTTGCCCTGGCCCGGGATGACCAGCCAGTTCAGGCCGGTGGCGTTGAAGAGCGCGTCATCCGTGGTCAGGATGGGGCTCTGGGATGTGCAGTCCTGGCACGCCTGGGACAGCATGAAGGTGCCGTTAGCGAGCACGTCGGCTCTGCGCATCTCCGATGTTCGTCCAGCCGCCGGGCGGGGTAACTGACTGCCACTTGTTGCTGACCGGATTGTAGATAGCGCCCTTATTGGTCCAGACCGGGGTGCCCCCGAGGTATTCACCGCCCTCGACGATCATGCGGCCGTCCGGAAGGATCGCCGAAGCGAAATACAGCGGGTCATCACCCGTCGGCATCGACGCGATCTTGCTCCAGGTCCCGTCGACATAGCTGCCCGTGGAACTCGGCGTGAGCTTGTACCACGCGCTGGTGCCCCCGAGCCGGAGGCTCGGAGTGGACCAGCACCGTGCCGTCACTGGCCAGCAGCATCGTGCCGGGATCGAAGGGGGCCGCAGTGCGTCAGCGCGGTCCAGGGCGACGCTTGCGCAGGAGCGAGGTTCGGCGCCGACTTGGCCGGGCTTGGCCCGTCCCACCGGCGGGCCAATCTTGGGGCGGACACCGGCGAACTCCCGGGCGACCCGGCCCCCGGCGGGGTGTCCGCCGGCTGCCGCCATCGCGTTGCCGCCCGTCAGGGCGGCCAGGGAAACGATTGATGCGGTTACGCCAATACCCACGATGTTTCGACGACTCAACCCAACCACAGCTCCTCCGATCAATGTGATGGCCCCTGAGGTCGGCCGCCATCACGGCAGCCGAGTCTGTGGTGCTTTCGCGTCACATGGCAGGCTACATCCGGCCGACCATTCGAAGGCAGGCCCAAATTCAGAACTACGGGACAAATGCGATAGCGCCCGCCCCGCCCGCCCCGGCCGTGACTGGCGGGCAATGGGAATCAGTCATCCGGGGCGGATTCGCCCTCCGACGGCGGGTCGTTCCTGCCGGGCTGGTCCTCGGCGCCGTGCCGCCGGCCCGCGGACCCGGTCCCCCTCGCCCCGTCCGACAGCGCCCTCAGCCCGCGGCGGTAATCTCGGCCGCAGCTGCCGATCTCGTGAGCCACGTGCACGGATGGTGGCCAGGGCCGAAGGGAACTCGATGATCAGTCCTGCCAATCACGTGCCACTGAGCCCGGTCAGTTTTCTCACTCGCGCTCGGCGGGCCTATCCGGACAAGCCCGCGGCGATCGGCACTGACGGCCTGCCCGTCAGTTACGCCGAGCTCGGCCGGGACTGCGACGCGCTCGCCGGCGCCGTGCGCGGCGAGGGAGTGGGGCCGGGCGAGCGGGTAGCCGTGCTCGATCTCAACACTCGCTGGCTGCTGGCCGCGCACTTCGGCGTGCCCGGGGCAGGCGCGGCGCTAGTCGCCCTCAACACCCGGCTGGCGCCTGGCGAGTACCGGGACATCCTGTCCCACGCGGGAGCCCGGGTCCTGCTGGTCTCGGCCGAGCTGCTGCCGCGGCTCGCGGTGGCGAGCGCGGACGAGGTGCCGGTGGAGCGGGTCGTCCTGCTGCCGGGGACGCCTGCCGAGCTGCTGCCTGGCGCCACACCGTACGACCAGTGGCTGGCGGGCGGGGATAAACGGGGGCTCGAGCTGCCCGGCGATGAGGACGCCATGATCGCCGTGAACTACACCAGCGGCACCACCGGGCACCCGAAGGGAGTCATCTATACCCATCGCGGCGCTTATCTCAATGCGGTCAGCGCGGCCCTGGAGTTCGGCCTGGCGCCCGTCAGTTCGCTGCTGTGGACGCTGCCGATGTTCCACTGCAACGGCTGGTCCATGGCCTGGGGCGCGACCGCGGTCGGCGCCACGCACATCCTGCTGCCCTCGTTCGACGCCGACGAGGCGCTCGACCTGGCTGAGCGGTTTCCCGTCACCCACCTGTGCGGCGCCCCCGTCGTGCTCAGCGACCTCGCCAGGGCCGGGGCGCGACGCGGGTTCCGGGCCAGCGGGCCGCTGCGCGCCGCCGTGGGCGGTGCGCCCCCGACCAGCCAGACGATCGCCGCCGTACAGGAGATGGGCATCACCGTGACCCACCTGTACGGACTGACCGAGACCTACGGGCCGTCCGTGGTGTGCGAGTACCAGCCGGGCTGGGCTGATCTGCCAGCTGCTGACCTCGCCACCCGGCTCAGCAGGCAGGGCGTGCCCGCGATCTCGGTGGCTGACGTCATGGTCGCCGACGCCGCGCTCAGGCCGATGCCGGCGGATGGCGCGGCCATCGGCGAGATCCTGATCCGTTCCAACACGGTGACCGCCGGCTACCTCGATGACCGCGCGGCGACTGAGGAGGCCTTCCGGGGCGGCTGGTTCCACACCGGGGACCTCGGGGTCGTGCATCCGGACGGCTACGTCGAGCTGACCGACCGCAGCAAGGACATCATCATCAGCGGCGGGGAGAACATCGCGTCGGTCGAGGTGGAGAAGGTCCTCGCGGCTCACCCGGACGTCCTCGAGGCGGCGGTCGTCGGACGGCCCGATCCTCGCTGGGGCGAGCGTCCGGTGGCTTTCGTCAGCACCGGCCGGGCCGACCTGACCGGGAGCGAGCTCACGGAGTTCGTCCGGAAGCGGCTGGCTCACTTCAAGGCGCCCGACGAGGTGTACTTCGAGGACCTGCCGAAGACATCGACTGGCAAGATCCAGAAGCACGTGCTGCGCGCCAGAGCCCTCAGCCGGGGCGCGCCCGGCCCAGCCCAGCCCCGGTAACGATGAGGAGGACCGTGACCAGCATGCCCGCCGGACCGTGGAGCACCAGCGAGCCCGTGTTCGTGGAGGACGTCAACGGGTCAGCCCGCCCGGCGGCCTACTACCTGGCCGAGTCGCGCGACGGCCTGTACGTCCCCTACGCCATGCGCACGCCCGCCGATGACGGCCGGTTCCCGTTCGTGTTCCTGGCCTACGGCAACGGCGGGGGCGGGATCGGCTGGCTGCGCCAGTGGGTCCGCGAGCGCCCGTACATCACCGAGCGCCTTCTGGCCGCGGGCTACGCCTGCGGCTGGGGCCGGTACCGCACCGAGGTCGAGCTCGGCTTCAACCGCGGCGGCCCGCTCCTGGTCGACGGCCGCCAGGGCATGGAGGTCATGAACCGGTCGCCCCTGGAGTTCGAGGATGAGCTGGCCATTCTCGAGCACGTCCGCCGCCACCCGCGGGTGGACCAGGGCAGCCTCGGCCACGTCGGCGTTAGCCACGCGGGGGAGATGCTGTTCAAGCTGGCCTACCGCTACCCGGGCATCCTCCGGGCGGGCGTGGCCAGCGAGCCGGCCAACCACGAGTTCCTCGACCTCAGGCTGGACGACGCCGCCCCGGTCAATCCGGAGACCGGGGTGCGGGACATCGAGGAGATGCAGCTCAGGGACGCGGCCTGGGTGCGCTCACGCACCAACCTTCCGGTGGCCCGCGAGCGGATCGCCGGGATCGACCTGCCCATGCTGGTCATGGGCCGGGACGACGATCACCTCCAGGGCGTGTTCCGGCTCAGCTACGAGCTCCTGGCCGAGGCGGGCAAGAACGCCGATTGGGTGTCCTGGGACCACCCGCTGCACGGGTACATCCTCCCGCTGAGTGGCGGCGATGCCCCGGGCCCGGACCCGGTCCAGGAAGCCGCGATCGACGGGATCATCGCCTTTCTCGACCGGCACCTGAAGCGGGCGTGATCTTGGGCTATGAAAAGCTGATCGCATGGAGTATGCGAACCTCGGTCGTTCCGGACTGTCCGTCAGCCGCCTGTGCCTCGGCACCATGAACTTCGGGCCGCTCACGCCGCCCGATGAGGCGCGCGTGATCATGGATCACGCGCATGAGCTCGGCATCAACTTCTTCGACACCGCTAACCGGTATGGCGGCGCCTTCAGCCCGCCCGGCCAGGTCGGCCACAGCGAGCAGGCCCACGCGGGCTGGACCGAGGAGATCATCGGCGAGTGGTTCGCCTCCGGCGGCGGCCGCCGCGAGCGCACGGTGTTGGCGACCAAGCTGTACGGCGCGATGAGCGACTGGCCCAACGAGGGCAAGCTGTCGGCGCTCAACATCCGCCGGGCCTGCGACGCCTCGCTGCAGCGGCTGGGCACCGACTACATCGACCTGTACCAGATGCACCACGTGGACCGGGCTACCCCGTGGGACGAGATCTGGCAGGCCATGGAGGTGCTGGTCAGCCAGGGCAAGATCCTCTACGTCGGCTCGTCCAACTTCGCTGGCTGGCACATCGCGCAGGCCAACGAGGCGGCCGCGGCGCGCGACTTCTTCGGCCTGGTCAGCGAGCAGTCGATCTACAACCTGATGACCCGCCACATCGAGCTGGAGGTGCTGCCCGCGGCCCGGAGGTACGGGGTCGGGGTGATCCCGTGGTCGCCGCTGGAGGGCGGCCTGCTCGGCGGCGTGCTCCGCAAGGAGCGCGAGGGCCGGCGCCGCACCGAGGGCCGGGCCAGGGAGGCGGTCGAGCGCAACCGCGAGCAGATCGAGGCCTACGAGGACTTCTGCGAGGAGCTGGGGGAGGAGCCGGGCGCGGTGGCGCTGGCCTGGCTGCTGCACCAGGACGGGGTGACCGGCCCGATCGTCGGGCCGCGCACGCTGGCCCAGCTGGACGACGCGCAGCGCGCGCTGACCCTGACCCTGGACGATGACGCGCTCAAGCGGCTCGACGCGATCTTCCCCGGATTCAAGACCGCGCCCGAGCACTACGCCTGGTAAGCCGGCGTCGTTAGGTCGGTCAGCCGGGGGCCGAGGCGCTCGAACGAGGACTGCACCAGGCTGATCTGTTCCGGCGTCACGCGGGGTACCCGAGCGCCTCGGCCAGGCCGGCGCGGCTGCTGACGCCCAGCTTGGTGTAGGCGTGCTGGAGGTGGTTGTTGACGGTCCGGACGGACAGGAACAGGCGATCGGCGATGTCCTTGCTGGACATTCCCTTGGCGGCGAGCATGACGATCTCGCGCTCGCGCCCGGACAGCGGGACCACGGGCGTGGCCCGCAGCAGCCCCGGCGTGGCCGCGCCCTCGCAGGTGGCCGCGAGGGTGGTGGAGCGGCGCAGCGCCGCCGTCGCGGCGCGGCGGTCACCGGCCCGGCGGTAGGCGTCGGCGGCGCCGGAGGCGGCCTCGGCGGCCAGCAGCATGGCGCCGAGCGCCTCGAAGTCGTCCGAGGCGGCGGCCAGTTCCCTGGCGTCGCCGTCCCTGGCCGCGGCGGCGTGCCGGGCCCGCGCCGCCAGCAGCGGCGAGTCGGACGCGGCGGCCAGCTCCCCGAGCCGGGCCGAAGTGTCCTCGCCGGTGGTGCGCAGCAGGTCATGCAGCAGCCAGGCCTCGGCCGTCCGGTGGCCGGTGTCGGCGGCCCGCGCGGCGGCGGCCCGGAACCGCCGCGCGGCCGCGGTCGGCTGGCCCGCCGTGAGCACCGTCCAGGCGTCAGCGAGCTGCTGCTCGGGCCCCCGGAACCCGAACTCGGGCCCGGTGTCGCGCTCGGCCAGGACCAGAGCGGCGGCATCGGCGTCGCCGAGCATCGCCTGGGCCAGGGCCAGGCCCGCCAGGGCCAGGCGGCGCGGGCCGGCGAACCGGTTTGCCTCGGCCAGCCCGGCCGCCTCGGCGTAGAAGCGGCGCGCGGTCGCCAGCCGGCCCTGCAAGGTGGCGACCCGCCCCAGGCTGGCGGCGAGGAAGATCTGGGCGATGGGCACCCGCTGGGCGGCGACGATCGCGGCGCCGTCCCTGGCCAGCTGCTCGGCCTCGGCCAGCCGGCCCGCCTCGGCCAGTCCGAACACCTGGTTGACCAGGTGCATCGCCGGGTGCGCAATGGCCAGCTCGTCGCCGAGCGCGACATGCTCGGCGTAGCCGACCCGGGCCGTCTCGACCGCCTCGGCGGTCCGGCCGGTGACGGCCAGCGCCGGCGCCGCCGCGATGGCCCTGGCCACCCGGGTCCGCCGGTCGCTGCCGGTGCTGCGGCCCAGCACGTCCAGGGCGCGGGCCGGGTGACCGGAGAACACGAGCACCGACGCCTCGTCGGCGGTGAGTTCCTCGGCCAGCCGCCCGGTCGTGATCACGGCCCTGGCTGCGGAGATGATGGCCAGCGCCATGCCGGCCTGGCACAGGCCCCAGTAGGCATTCCTGGCCCTGGTCACGGCCAGGCGCAGCACGACCGGCTCGGTGGCGGGCAGTTGCTGGCCGCGGGCCAGGACCCGCTCGGCGGCCCGGAAGTCGCCCAGCTCGAACAGCGCCTCGCCGAGCAGCAGCGCGCTGGCCGCGTCCAGCTGCTCGGCTGGCACCGCCTCGATCAGCCGGCGCACGACGCGGAAGTCGTGCGCGTAGCGGGCCAGGTGCGCGCCGCGCATCAGGACCGCGGGGTCGGGCCGGCCCCCGCGTCCAGCCGCCACACCGCGATCCGCAGCGCCGCCGGGCCCGCGGGGCCGGCCGGGCTGGCCGCCTCCAGCCGGTCGGCCTGGCTCAGCAGCATCGCGCGGGCCCGCGACCTCGGCATGGCGTCGCGGACCACCCGGGCGTGCACCGGGTGGGCCAGGCGCACCTCTCCCTCGGCCACCGCGATCGTCACCAGCCCGGCCCGCTCCAGCGACTCCAGCACCCCGGCCGGGGCCACCGTCTCCAGGTAGCCCAGCTCCACCGGCTGGCACAGGGCGAGCAGCTCGACGACCGACCGGGCCGCGGCGGGCAGTCCCGCGATCCGCTGCTCGACGAGGTCGGCCAGCCGGGCCGTGGCCGACACCGGAGCGTCCAGGTGCCAGACCCCGGACCGCTCCACCAGCGCCCCTGACTCCAGCGCCCCGAGCACCAGTTCCCGCACGTATAGCGGGTTGCCCCCGGTGATCTCCCAGAACTCCCGCCCGGCCCCCGCCTCCATGGGCGCGCCCAGCGCCAGGTGCAGCAGCGTGTCGAGATCAGCCCGGCCGAGGTCGCGGAGGTCGACCCGCTCCAGCCGGGCGTCTCGCCACAGGCTCGACACCAGGTCGGACGTCGGCTGGCCGGTCCGCACCGTGGCCAGCAGGAAGATGGTCCCCTGTCCGGCCAGGTAGCCCAGCAGCGCCAGCGACGCGGCATCCAGCAGCGAGACGTCGTCCGCGACGGTGACCAGCCGCCGGCCGCCGTGCCGCTCGCGCAGCGCCTGGCGGGCCTGCTCGAACACCGCCGCCGCGTTGACCTGCCCGTCGGGGCCCGGCCCGCCCAGCCCGCCGGCCAGCAGCCCGGCCACCGCGCCCAGCGGCAGCAGCGCGGTCGCCCTGGTGCCCGTCACCCGCTCCGTCGGCAGTCCGCAGGCCGCCGCCTGACGGGCGCACTCGTCAGCCAGGCGCGTCTTGCCCGCGCCGGCCCGGCCATAAATCACCAGGCCCGCCTTCTCGCCCGAGCCCAGCGCGCGGTTGAACAACTCCAGCTCGGGCCGTCGGCCCACGATCGGCCACCGCGGCAGCACTAGCGCCACGCCAGTCAGCATTGCAGCACCGGCCAGTCAAGCCAATGCTCAGGATTGAGTAATCACCGCCGGGAAATGAGTAACGGCTGCTCAGGTGTTCACCGGCCGGCCGGGCCTACAAATGGGGCGGGAGCGGGCCGACGACGGTCCGCCAGTTACGGAGGACATGAGCCATGCCAGCCACCCCCCTGATCCGCAGACTCCGCCGCGCGGCGGCCGGCGCCGTATGCGCCGCGGCCGTCGCGCTGCCCTTCTCATTCGCCAGTGCCGGTGCCGCCCAGGCGGCACAGACACCTCAGGTGGCCGGCTTCACCTCTCTGACGCTCCTGAACGGCTGGGAGAACACCTCGTACGGCACGGCCCACCCCCAGGTGCGGCTCGCCTCCGGGATCGTCCAGTTCAAGGGGGCCATGGCGACGAGCGGCACCAACCCGCTCGCCTTCACGCTGCCCAAGGCCTTCCGCCCGGGCACCATCGCCTATGTTCCGGTGGACCTGTGCGGCTCGGCCGAGGGCCGACTGGTCGTCGAGCCCAACGGCAACGTCTTGGTCGACGTCCAGGACCAGTTCAACGACGCTCAGTGCTTCACCTCGCTGGACGGCGCCTCGTTCGCCAAGTCGGCCGGCCTGTTCACCCTGCTCCCGCTGCGGAACGGCTGGAAGAACGGTCCGTTCTCGACGTCGCGGGCCGCGGTGCGCGTCATCAACGGCATCGTGCACCTCAAGGGCGCCATCTCGACCAAGGGCACGAACCCGATCCCGTTCATCCTGCCCAAGGGCTTCCGCCCGGCCAGCAACACCTACGTCAACGTGGATCTGTGCAACTCCAACAACGGGCGGCTGTTCATCCAGACCAACGGAAAGGTCACGGTGAACGCCGAGCGCAGCTGGGCTGACGCCCAGTGCTTCACCTCGCTCGACGGGGCCACCTTCGCCCGGTCGGCCAGCGGGTTCACCGCGCTCAAGCTGCTCCACGGCTGGAAGAACCGGGCCTTCGCCACCGCGCCGGCGGGCGTGCGCAACGTCTCCGGCGCCATCGAGTTCCGCGGGGCGATGTCGACCAAGGGCACCAACGCGCTCCCGTTCACCCTGCCGAAGGCCTTCCGGCCCTCCCGCGACGTCTACATCCCGGTGGACCTGTGCAACGCCCACTACGGCCGGCTGTTCATCCAGCCCAATGGCTCGGTGACGGTGGAGGTCAACGTCGAGACCTCGAACTGGTCTGACGCCCAGTGCTTCACCTCGCTCGAGGGCGCCTCGTTCCTCAAGTAGCGCGCGGCTAGACGCCGGCTGGGCCGCTGGGCAGGACGCGGTCCAGCTGGCTGCGCGAGGTGATGCCGAGCTTGGCGAAGACCTTGCGCAGGTGGTACTGCACGGTGTGGGCGCTGATGAACAGCCGGGTGCCGATCTCCGGGTTGGACAGCCCGTCCCTGGCCAGCCGCGCGATCTGGGCCTCCTGGGCGGTCAGCTCGGCGTCGGCGGCGGTGAAGGTGCGCTTGTGCGCCGTCTCGCCGGTGGCCCGCAGCTCGTGCCGGGCGCGCTCGGCGAACGCCGCGACTCCCATCTCGGCCAGCATGCCGTGCGCGGTGCGCAGCTGCTCGCGGGCGTCGCCGCGGCGGCGCTCGCGGCGCAGCCACTCCCCGTACAGCAGGCGGGCCCGGGCCAGGTCGACCCGGAGCCGGGTCCGGCCCAGCCGGGTGATCGATTCGGTGTACAGCTCCTCGGCGGCCGCGCCCTCGGCCAGCAGCGCGCGGGACCGGGCCCAGATGCCCTGCCCCCAGTCGGTGTCGCTGGCTCGGGTCATCTCCTCCAGTCGGGTTAGGGCGCGGGCCGCGGCCTCGGGCAGGCCGCAGCGCGCCGCGGCCTCGATCAGCTCGACCGTGGTCCAGATCAGCGAGCCCGGGTCATCGTCGTAGCTGCTGGCCCGCTCGGCCGCGGCCATGGCCTGGTCGTAGCGGCCGAGGCCGTTGTGCAGCACGGCGTCCGCCCAGTGGGCGATCGTGATCCCGACGCCCTCGCCGCGCCGGGTGGCGTCCTGGATGGTGGCCGCGATCAGGGCCACCGCCACGCCCTCGTCGCCGCTCAGCGCGGCCAGGCCCATGGCGCCGTAGGGGGCCAGGCCGGTCCCGGTGGCGTCCTTCACCCCCTCCGCCTCGTCGATCAGCGCGGCTGCGGCGGCCAGCTCGCCGGCGAACAGCAGCAGGTAGGCGCGCGAGGTCAGCGCGAGGGGCAGCTCGGCCAGGGCCCCGGTGTCGCGGGCCAGCTGCAGGTGCCGGGCGGACAGCACATCCAGGCGCTCGTCATCCCAGACCCGGAACGCCCCGGCCACGCAGGCCAGCCACAGCCAGTGCATCTGCTCGCCGGCGGGCAGGCTGTCATCGAAGGCGGCCAGGGCCTGGCGCAGCATCGGCACGCCCGCCGGGTAGCCGTCGTTGTAGTGCGCGACCAGGCCGTCCAGCAGCAGGTCGGGCGCGCGCGCCGGCTGGCCGGCCGGCGGCGCCCCGCTGGCCGCCAGGGCCACCTGCAGGACGCTGCTGCCCGGCGTGGCCAGCCGCCCGGCGTGGATCGCGGCCGACAGCGCGTCCAGGTAAGTGGCGCGGGCCAGGCCCGGATCGCTGACCTCCAGCCGACCGGCCGCCTTGACCAGCAGCGGCGGGGCGTCACTGCCGCGGCTGGTGACGAACGCGAGCTGGGCCCTGGCCACGTCGGCGTGGGCCTGCTGGAAGTCGCTGAGCGGCCCGGCCTCGGCCATGTCGAGCAGGTCCGCGGCCAGGCCGAAGGAGCCCGCCTGGATCTTGGCCTGGGCGGCGGCCAGGGCCCGCCCGGCCCGCCGCGCCGGGTCCAGGGTCAGCGTCGCCGCGTACCTCAGGAACGCGGCCGCCGCGCCCAGGCCGCCGCGGGCCTGGGCCCGACTGGCCGACTGCTCCAGCTCGGCGGCCACGCTCTCATCCGGCCCCGCGGCGGCCTGGGCCCGGTGCCAGGCCCGCCGGTCGGGATCGAGGTCCGGGTCGGTGGCCTCGGCCAGGGCGCGGTGCGCCTCGCGCCGGTCCCGGGCCGGCGCCGACTGGTAGGCGGCCGAGCGGACCAGCGGATGGCGGAACAGCAGCCGGGTGCCGAACTCGGCCAGCCCGGCCTCGGTGGCGGGCCCGGCCGCGTCGGCGCCGATCCCCAGCCGGGCGGCGGCCCGCCAGACCAGGGCCGTGTTGCCCGACGGGTCGGCGGCCGCGACCAGCAGCAGCCGCCGGGTCGGGGCCGGCAGGGCGGCCACGCGACGGCGGAAGCTGTCCTCGATGCTGCCCTCCAGCGGCACCGCGCCGGGCAGGCCGAAGCCGCCCGCGAGCTGCGCGGGGGTCAGGGTCAGCGGCAGCTCAAGCAGGGCCAGCGGGTTGCCGCGGGTCTCGGCGATGATCTGGTCGCGGATCCGCGTGTCGATCGTGCCGGGCAGCACGGCGTCCAGGACCAGGCGCGCGTCGGCCTCCGGCAGTCCCTCGACGGCCAGCTCCGGCAGCCGGTCCAGGTCGCCGCCCGGCGTCCGGGTGGCGAACACCAGGCCCACCGACTCGGCGCCCAGCCGGCGGGCCACGAACGCCAGGACCTGGGCCGAGGTGTGATCGAGCCACTGGCCGTCGTCGATGAGGCACAGCAGCGGCTGCTCGGCGGCGACCTCCGACAGCAGGCTCAGCACGGCCAGGCCGACCAGGAACCGGTCCGGCGTCCGCCCGCCGCTCAGGCCGAACGCCGTGCCCAGCGCCTCGCGCTGCGGTGCCGGCAGGCTGCCCAGGTGGTCCAGCATCGGCGCGCACAGCTGATGCAGCGCGGCGAAGGCCAGCTCTATCTCGGACTCGACGCCCCCGGCCCGCGCGACCCGGAAGCCGGGCGCGTGCTCGGCCAGGTACTCCAGCAGGGCGGTCTTGCCCACCCCGGCCTCGCCGTGCAGCACCAGCGCGTGGCTCTCGCCCGAGCGGACGTCCGCGACCAGCCGGTCGAGCACGCCGCACTGGGCGCTGCGGCCCGTCAGCCCGACGGTGCGCCGCCACGCCGGCAAGTGTTCCGGCACCGGCACGGATCCACGCTATCGGGTGCCGGATATGTCCGCGGTCACCGGGCGAGCAGGCCGGTGAGAATCCGGCCCAGGACATCCCGGTAACGGTCGGCGGTGTCCGGCTCCGACCCGGCCGGGCTGGCCGCTGAGAGCAGTTCGGCCAGCCGCGGGTGGCGGCCGCTGGCCAGGGCGTCGTGCAGGTAGGCGGCGTTGCGCTGCTGGCGGGCCGAGCCGCCGCCGAGCTCGTTCTGGACGAACAGCGCGGTGGCCGCGTTCAGGATGGCGAACGCCTCGAGCTTGGCCTCGGTGCTGGCCGGATGCGCGGCCAGCACCTCCAGGAAGCGCTCCAGCAGCGCCAGGCCCCGGGGCCCGAGCACGGACCGGGTGATGACCAGGGGCGGCAGCCACGGATGGCGCCGCATGATCGCGCGGCCCTGCTCGCCCAGGTCGAGCAGGTCGGCCAGCCAGTCGCCGGTCGGCGGGGTAAGCGGGGCGAGCACGTACTCCGCGCCGGTGGCGTCGGTCATCAGGTCCAGCAGGTCGTCGCGGGTGCTCACGTAGCGGTACAGGGACGCGGCGCCGGTGCCGAGGTCGGCGGCGACCCGCCGCATGGACACCGCGTCCAGTCCCTCCCGGTCCGCGATGGCCACGGCGATCGCGGTGATCTCGTCCCGGCTGTGCCGGGCCGGACGCCCGGTCGCGGCGCGCTCCGCGCGCATCCAGATGACCTCACCGCCCGCCTCGGACGTCATCCGGCCTCCCGTCCCCTTTGTTTGCGAACATCGTACTCGAACGGCTAGCCTACTTTGCGAACAGTGTTTGCGAACGGTGTTAGCGACGGAGATAGGAGAAATCATGGCCACAGCCAGCCCCGGGCCAGCCCGCTACGCGGAGAACGGCCAGGTGCGGATCGCGTTCGAGGATCTGGGGGGAGCAGGCGGCGATCCGCTGCTGCTGGTCATGGGGCTGGCGGTGTCCCGGTTCTGGTGGCCGGACGCGCTGGTCCGGGAGTTCATCGCGCGCGGCTTCCACGTGGTGGCCTACGACCAGCGCGACGCCGGGCAGTCCACCCATTTCCCGGACGCCGGGCAGGCCAGCCCGATCGCGGCCGTGCTGCGCCGGCGCTCGCCGGCCTACACCGCCGAGGACATGACCGACGACGCGGTCGCGGTGCTGGACGCCATGGGCTGGGACTCGGCCCACCTGTTCGGCCACTCGATGGGCGGGCAGGTGGCCCAGCGCGTCGCGTTGCGTCATCCGGACCGGGTCCGGAGCCTGACCTCGTCGGCCTCGCTGCCCAGCGACGTCGGCGGTCTGGGCGCGGCCCGGTACGTGCGGATGGGGCTGGTGGCCCGGCTGGCCCGGCTGAAGTTCCCGGCGGGCCGGGACGGCGACCTCGCGCTGGCCCTGGCCGCCACCCGCGCGATCGCCTCGGCGGCCTACCCGCCCGACGAGGACGAGGTGCGGCGGATGGCCGCGCGCGACGAGGTCAGCGGCATGCGCGACGCGGCCGCGCAGAGCCGCCAGGCCGGGGCGAAGTGGCACGGTGCCCGGCTGTCGCAGCTGCGCGTGCCGGCGCTGGTCCTGCACGGCTCGGACGACCCGCTGCTGCGCCCGGCGGCCGCCCGGCGGACGGCGCAGGCGATCAGCGGTGCCCGGCTGGTCATGCTGCCCGGCGTCGGGCACTACCTGCCCGCCGCGGTGTACCCGCGGGTCGCGGACGAGGTGCGGGCCCTGGCCGACCGGCAACTGGCCCGGGCATAGGTTGGCCCAGGCGAGTTCAAGGTCACTAACGATGGGCGGTGTGCGATGGAGTATCGCCAGCTGGGTCGTAGCGGACTGCGGGTGTCGGCGCTGACGCTGGGCACGATGACGTTCGGCGGGCGGGGCGGGTTCCGCGCGGTCGGGGCGACCGACGTCGACGGCGCCCGGCGCCAGGTGGACCAGTGCCTGGACGCCGGGATCAACCTGATCGACACCGCGGATGTGTACTCGGACGGGCTGGCCGAGGAGATCACCGGGGAGGTCATCCGGGGACGCCGGGACTCGCTGCTGCTGTCCACCAAGGTGCGCATGTCCATGGGCGACGGGCCAACGACGCCGGCCTGTCCCGCCAGCACATCATCGCTGGCTGCGACGCCAGCCTGCGCCGGCTGGGCACCGATCACATCGACATCTACCACGTGCATGAGTGGGACGGGCAGACCCGGCTCGAGGAGACCCTGTCGGCGCTGTCCTCGCTGGTCAGCGCGGGCAAGGTGCGCTACCTGGCGGCGTCCAACTACACCGGCTGGCAGCTGATGAAGGCGCTGGCCCTGGCCGACCGCCTCGGCTGCGAGCGGTTCGCGGCCCAGCAGATCTACTACTCGCTGGAGGCCAGGGACGCCGAGTTCGAGCTGGTCCCGCTGTCGGTCGACCAGGGCCTGGGCATCCTGGTCTGGTCGCCGCTGGCCGGCGGGCTGCTGTCGGGCAAGTACCGGCGCGACGCGTCACCGTCCGAGCAGACGCGGCACGTTTCCGGCGAGTGGGACGAGCCGCCCATCCGCGACCAGGACCGGCTGTACGACACCATCGAGGTGCTGGTAGACGTGGCCGGGGCGCATGGCGTCTCGCCGGCCCAGGTCGCGCTGGCCTGGCTGCTCGGCCGGCCCGCGGTGACGTCGCTGATCATCGGGGCCCGGACGGAGGAGCAGCTGGCCGACAACCTGGGCGCGGCCGCGCTCACGCTGGCCGCCGACGAGCGCGCGGCGCTGGACAAGGTCAGCCAGCCCGAGCTGCTCTACCCGTACTGGCATCAGCTCAATACGGCCGCCGACCGCCTCGGCCCCGCCGACCTCACCCTCCTCGCCCCCCACCTACCTGACTAACGCGGTTCGGGGTGGTGCTGGCGGGCCTGCTCGGCCTCGCGGCGCTTGAGCTCGGCCATGGCGTCGTTCATCTGCTGGACCCAGCCGGCCAGCTCGGTGGTCAGCACGTCCTCGGTGTCCGCGACGAGCTGGCCGAAGGCGGCGGAGTCGCGCTCGGCCGGGCCGAGGGCCAGCCAGCGCAGCTTCAGGCCCGCCAGCCTGGTCGCCGACTGGTTGAAGGTCACGATCGTGTTGTCGACCTGGAGGTAGCCCAGGTAGGCCAGCGAGGCGGCCGCGATGCCGCCGGTCAGGCCGACCCAGATGTCGAAGCCGGCCGCGGCCAGCAGCGTCCCCACGCCGCCGGCCGCGATGGCGAGGAGCTGAAGCCACCAGCGGCGCCGGCTGAAGCGCCGCACCCGGCCGCGGTAGTAGGCCAGCTGGTCGTCCAGCCGGATGGCCAGATAACGCTCGGCGTCGAGCTCGCTGAGCCCGTCGTCGTCCTTTCCGGCGCCGTACATCCGGGGCGGCAGCGGGCCGTCGTAGTCCGTGAGCTGGTCGGTGCCCACCTCGGTCTGCATCAGGCGGCCCCGGATGGCGTCGGTCCGGTCCGCGAGCGCCTGGCGGCGGGCCGGGGGGGTGGTCTCCTCGCCGTAGGGCGGCGCGTGGGTCCGGTACCGGAAGATCTCGGCCTTGATGGCCTCGGCCGCGGAGCGCAGCAGTACCCACCGCTGGCCGGCGGCATGCCGCCCGGCCAGCGCGATCAGCACGGAGACCACGATCGGCGCGGCCACGACCAGCCAGTGCAGGAACCGGGCGTGCGTCTCGTCGTAGATCAATGCCAGCAGCGTGGCGGTGACGCCGAGCACCAGGATGGTGGCCTGGAAACTGACGAACAGCTTGCGCAGCCGGGCCGCCATGTCGTCGCAGCTGGCGAACTCCTGCCAGGCCGACTTCAGCACCGGCTCATCCTGAAGGTCCCAGGCCAGCCGCCGGGCCAGCTCGGCCGGGCTGTCGGCCGTGACCGGCCGCAGGTCGCCGGTCTCGATGATCTCCCGCAGGTCCGGGTCGGCGATCGGCGGCGGGCTCATGGTGCCCGAGCGGTTCGGGAGCAGTCGCGCGGCGCCGCGACGGCGGGGCGGGTGGCGCGGCAGCCAGAGCCGCAGCAGGGAGTCGGCCAGGCCGCCGGTGCCCTGGACGACGAACACCGGCCAGCCCCGGCGCGCGGCGGACAGTACCTCGGCCAGGGCGATGGCGCCGCCGCCCGCGAGGGCGAGCACCGGGCGCCGGCCGTCGGCCAGGCCGGCGGCCAGATCCATCAGCAGGCTGGTCTCGCCGCCCCATTCACTGCTGTCGGCCAGGACGAAGTGCGAGTGGTTCCGCTCCAGCTGGGTCCGGTCACCCTCGGCGCCGCCGGGCGCCACGGGACCGCCGGGATAGGTGACCTGCCCGGCCGGCGCGACGCCGACCAGGACCGGCAGGGCCGCCGGCCGCCGGGCCCGCGCGGCGCCGATGATGCGCATGATGCCGGAGGCAGTTCCGCCGTCGACGACCGCCGCCCCGCACACTTCGGCGGCCGCCGGGACGGCCGAGCCCAGCATCTGCTCGGCCCGGTCGGCCTCCGCGCCGGCCAGGTCATCGGCGCCGCCGATGATCATCAGCACCGGCGCGCCATTCTCCAGGCCCAGGGCCGACCGCAGGAGGGCCGGATCGGCGCCCGAGGCCAGCCAGGCGACCGCGCCCTTTCCGTCGCCAAACAGGATTGGCCGCGGCTCGCCCCAGTCCAGTGAAGTCGCCGTCACAGACGGATCATCCCACTTCACGCGCTTACCGCAGAGCTGTCCGGAAGATCACCCGGCGTAATCCGGCGGGCGGCGGCGGCCGGCGTGGGCGTCTCACGATGATCGACTTCGCTCACATCAGCGATCATGGCCGGGAGAGCGCTCACCACCATGGGCTCGCGGGTGCAGAACCGCGCCGGTGAGCAGGGGAAGTGCGCATAAACAATCATGGTCGGGCGCACCGATGAGCTCTCCCGCGGCTCGGCGTCGCGCCGCAAAGCCGGGTATACCGGCCGAGACAGACATTCTGCCTGCCCGTCAGGCCGGCGCGGCGGCCCGGCCGGGCTACACGAACGTCACGCGCACGCCGTTGTCGGTCAGCTTGCGGACCGCCTCGCGGTCCGCTTCCTGGTCGGTGATCAGCTCGTCGACCGCGGACAGCGGGCACATCCGGGCGAAGGCGGCCCGGCCAATCTTGGACCCGTCGGCGACCACCACCACGAGCCGGGCCTGCTCGATCATGACGCCATTGGTGTGCGCCTCGATCTCCTGATAGGTCGTGCAGCCCGCCTTGGCCTCGATGCCGTCGACCCCGACGAAGGCGATGTCCAGGTTGAGCCCGGCCAGCGTGGTCTCGGCGATGGGGCCGGACAGCTCGTAGGACTGGCTGCGCGCGACCCCGCCGGTCACCACCAGCTTGACGTCGGGCCGGATGGCCAGCTCGGAGGCGATGTTCAGCGCGTTGGTGACGATGGTGAGGTCGCGCCGGTCGGCCAGGGCCTTGGCCACCTCGGTCGCCGTGGTGCCCCCGGTCAGCCCGACCGCCATGCTCTCGGTGACCCGGCTGGCCGCCTCCTCGGCGATGCGGCGCTTCTCGTCGCCGTGGCGGACGCTCTTGTAGCGCAGCGGCAGCTCGTAGGCGACGGCCCGGCCCACGGCCCCGCCGTGCATACGCTCAAGCAGTCGCTGGTCTTCGAGCATGGCCAGGTCGCGGCGGATGGTCGCGGGGGAGACGTGCAGCGCGTCCGCGAGCTGCGCGACGGCGACCGAACCCCCGTCGGCGAGCTGCTCCAAGATGGCGGACAGCCGAGCGGACCTGTGCATGGCACATGAATGTAACAGGCATGGTCTGGGTGGGTTCCGGCCTTGCGGTCGCGTTCACTTATGACTATTTTCAAGGGCTAATGAACGCAATCGAGCATGAGATCGTCGATCAGCCCCGTTGCTGGGAGCTAGCCGCCCAAGTCGCCGCGCAGAGCTCCGCCGTCCTGCCGCCGTCGGGCCGCCGGGTCTGCGCGGTCGGGTGCGGGACGTCCTACTACGTGGCCCAGGCCTACGCGGCGCTGCGTGAGCAGGCCGGTCACGGCGAGACCGACGCCTACCCCGCGTCCGAGATGCCGCTGGACCGCCGCTACGACCACCTGGTCGCCATCACCAGGTCCGGCACGACCAGCGAGGTGCTCGACCTGATCCCGCGCGTGGCGCCCGGCACCAGCGTGCTGGCCCTGACCGGCGCGGCCGGCTCGCCCGTGACCGGCCTGGCCCGGCAGTCCATCGTGCTGGACTTCGCTGACGAGGTCTCGTTCGTGCAGACGCGGTTCGCGACCTCGGTGCTGGCGCTGCTGCGGGCCCAGCTCGGCCAGGACGTCGCGGCGCTCGCCGAGCAGGCCCGGCTGGCGATCGAGGACGAGCTTCCGGTGGATCCCACCAAGTTCGAGCATTTTGTTTTCATCGGCACCGGTGCTGGTGCCGCCGTGGCCAGCGAAGCGGCGCTGAAGATGCGCGAGACCGGCGGGGCCTGGACCGAGGCCTACGCCGCCATGGAGCTGCGGCACGGCCCGATGAGCACGCTGGGCCCGCGGTCGCTGGTCTGGTCACTGGGTCCCGCGCCGCGCGGCCTGGGCGGTGAGGTCGCGAGCACCGGCGCGACCTGGCTCGAATCGGCCGAGGACCCGCAGGTGGCGCTGGTCCGCGTGCAGCAGGTCGCGGTCAGGAACTCCCTGGCCCAGGGCCTAGACCCCGATCATCCGCGTTTCCTGGCCCGCTCGGTCATCCTCGCGGACTCTTCTGACAGCACGAGAGGTGATGGCAAGTGACGACACCAAGAACGGCGCTGAGATCACGGCGCCGCTTCGCTGTCCTGCCGGCGGTGGCGGCCGGCGTGCTGCTCGCCGCGGGCTGCTCGGCCGGCGGCTCGACCATCGGCCAGAGCACGGGCGGCGGTAGCAGCAAGTCGATCACGGTCGACATGTTCTACCCGAGCCCGCCCAAGGCGATGCTGGCCCAGTTCACCAAGCAGACCGGCATCAAGGTGAACTGGGTCGTGATCGGCTGGGACGACCTCCAGACGAAGATCGCCGCGGCGGCCTCGTCCAACACCTACTACGCCGACGCGACCGACGTGGACTGGTCCCGGGTCGGCGAGTACGCCAAGACCGGCTGGTTCTACCCGATGAACAAGTGGTTCAGCCCGGCGTCGCTGCAGTCCGACGTCCCGCAGCTGGACACGTTCATGGTGAACGGCAAGCTCATCGGCATGCCGTTCGACGCGTCGTTCATGGTCACCACGGCCAACACCAAGGACTTCAAGAAGGCCGGCGTCTCCGCCTTCCCGGACACCGTCACCGGGCTGACCGCCGCGCTCAAGAAGCTCCAGCGCCGCGGCATGGCGACCCCGATGGACATCCACTTCGCGGCGGCCGAGGGGCTGTCCACCTGCTTTTACCAGATGACGGCGGCCTTCGGCGGCCAGGTGCTCAACGCGGCCGACACCCCGCAGTTCACCTCGCCCAGCTCGCCGGGCTACCAGGCGATCACGTGGATGGTCAACGCCTACCGCAGCGGGCTGGTGCCCAAGGGCAACATCTCCGAGGCCGACTACACCGGCTTCACCACCGAGATGGCCAAGAACCGGGTCGCCATGGAGCTGTGCGACTACTCGGGCAGCGTCGGCTCGATCTACCAGGTGCCCAGCTCGTCCAACGTCGTCAACCAGGTCGCCTACGAGCCCACGCCGGGCGCGACCGGCGCCGGGGCCAACGTGGCCAACCCGGACGGCATCGGCATCCCCAAGACGGCCAAGAACCCGGCCGGCGCGGCCAAGTTCATCAAGTGGTTCACCGAGACCAAGAACCAGGCCATCTGGGCAGGCCTGAATGGGTCCTCGGGTGTCATCACCGGCTTCCCGCTGCCGATGCGACTGTCCAGCCTCGCCCTGCTGGCCAGCTCGGGCAAGTACGCGCAGGCGGCCGAGCTCGAGACGCTGCTGCGCGAGCACGCCAAGGCGCCGTTCCCCCAGGGCGCGCCGCCCTGGTACGCGCAGTTCAGCAACTCGGTCTACACCAACATCCACGAGGCGGCCACCGGTCAGGAGAGCGTGAAGCAGGCCGTGAAGAGCATCGCTAACCAGGTCGCCCAGCTCAAGGCCTCAAGCTGAATACAGTAAAACGTGCGGCACGGCGGGGGCGCCTGCTCCCGTGGCTGCTGGTCGCCCCGCTCGTGGTGTTCATCGCGGCGCTGTCGTTCTACCCGACGGTGGTCACCACGATCGAGGCGTTCTTCCGGGTGTCCCCGCTGGACCCGCCCACCCGGTTCAACGGCCTCGGCAACTTCCGCGCGCTGTTCGCCAACTCGGCGATCACCACGTCGTGGGTGAACACGGTGGTCTACGCGGCGACCGGCGTGGTGCTGTCGACGGTGCTGGGCGTGGCCGGCGCGGTGGCGCTCAAGCGCCGGTTCCGGTTCCGCGGCCTGGTGCTGGCCATGGTGATCCTGCCCTGGGCGCTGCCGGCCGTGGACGAGGCCGTCATCTGGAACTGGATGTACGACCCCAACTTCGGCGTCATCAACAGCACGCTGCACTCGCTGCACCTGATCGGCGGCTATCACGTCTTCCTCGGGCTGGACCGGTGGCTGACGGTGGTGCTCGTCGAGATCGTCCAGGTCTGGCAGATCACGCCGCTGTCCCTGCTGATCGTCCTGGCCGCACTGCAGTCGATCCCGCTCGACCTGTACGAGGCGGCCCGGGTGGACGGCGCCGGGGCCTGGTCGGCCTTCCGCCGGGTCACGCTGCCGCTCATCCGGCCGGCCATCGCGGTGGCGGCGGTGCAGGCCATCGTGCTGTCGCTGAACGTCTTCGACCAGGTCTACGTCCTGAACGGCAACGCGCCGCTGGGGTCATCGCTGATGCTGCAGACCTACATCACCACCTTCCAGGACCTGAACTTCGGCGGCGGCTACGCGCTGTCGCTGATGGTCACCGTGGCGACCGTGCTGCTGTCGGCGGCCGCGATCGCGCTCATCTACCGGCGGGCGGAGGCCTCATGACGACGAGACACGTCCGGTGGGCCGGCCGGGCCCTGTCGCTGGTGATCATCCTGCTGTGGTCGCTGTTCCCGCTGTACTGGGCGCTGAACACCAGCCTGACCACGCTGTCGGCGGCCGAGAGCAGGCCCGCGCACTACCTGCCCTCGCCGCTGGAACTGGGCAACTACCAGCAGCTGTTCGGGATCGCCGGGTCCCGCACCGGGTTCGCGGCCGAGTTCGGCCGCTCGCTGCTCAACGGCGCCATTGAGTCCGGCGGGGCCATGGTGCTGACCATCGTCATCGCGGTGCTGGCCGCGTACGCGTTCGCCCGGCTGGAGTTCCGGTTCAAGCGGGTGATCTTCGTCAGCACGCTGGCCACCCTGCTGCTGCCCGCCTACGCCACGCTGATCCCGCTCTACCGGATCATGAGCAGCTTCGGGCTGATCAACACCTACATCGCGGTGATCCTGGTCTACACCTCGGGCTTCCTGCCCCTGGCCACCTGGATTCTGTACAACTACTTCAACAGCATCCCGCGCTCGCTGGAGGAAGCGGCCTTCGTGGACGGCGCGTCCTGGATGGGCACGCTGATCCGGATTGTGGTGCCGGTCGCGCTGCCCGGCATCGCCGCGGCGGCGATCATCACGTTCCTGCTCGGCTGGGCCCAGTTCCTGTTCCCGCTCGTGCTGACCAGCGACCTGTCCGCCCAGCCGGTCACCGTCATCGTGGCCGCGCTGAACGGGCAGCGGATCGTCCCGTTCACCCTGCTGATGGCCTGCGGCGTGCTCGCGGCCGCGGTGCCCGGCATCATCGCGATCGTGCTCAACCGGTTCATCATCCAGGGCGTGACCTCGGGCGCGGTCAAGTAGCGGCCAGGTAGCGGCCAGCCAGGCGAGAACATCCCCTCTAGTCACCAGATGCTGGGTCGGCCACAATCGGGAGGTTCCGCACGTCTGCCCTGGAGGGGGGTGGCAGCCCGGTGCGTTCGTTCCGGCTGACCAGGCATCCCGTAATCGTCCTCGCTGTACCCGTCATGCTGTCGGCGGTGCTGGCCTCGACCGCGGCCTCGGCGGCGGCCGGCCCGGCCGTCAAGGCCAGCGCCCGGCACCGGACGGCCGGGCACTCCGTACCCCGGCCAGCTCAACGCCGTCACCGCCACCTCGGCCAGCAACGCCTGGGCCGTGGGCTACAGCCCCGGCGAGACCCTGATCGAGCGCTGGAACGGCAAGACCTGGAAGTTCGTCAACAGCCTGAACCTCGGCGCCAGCGGCGACCTGTACGGCGTGGCCGCGCCGTCCGCCTCCGACGCCTGGGCCGTCGGCTACCTGCCCGGCCCCTCCGGGTCGGCCAGCCTGATCGCGCACTGGAACGGCAAGAGCTGGAAGCGGGTCAAGAGCCCGAACCCCGGACCCAGCGGCAGCATCCTGCAGAGCGTGGCCGTCACCTCGGCCCGTAACGCCTGGGCCGTGGGCGAGACCGGCGGCGAGAAGACCGTGATCCTGCGCTGGAACGGCACCGCGTGGAAGCAGGTGCCCAGCCCCAGCCCCGGCCCCCAGGGTGATTTCCTGTACGGCGTCACCGCCACCTCCGCGACCAGCGCCTGGGCCGTCGGCTACGCCGACACCGAGAGCACCCTCTCGACCCTGATCCTGCGCTGGAACGGCAAGAGCTGGACCCGAGTGCCCAGCCCCACCCCCGGCCCCGAGGGCAGCTTCCTGTACGGCGTGAGCGCCAGCTCGCCGACCAGCGCGTGGGCCGTCGGGTACAGCGCCGTGTACTCCGAGGGCTGGAAGACCCTGATCGAGCACTGGAACGGCAAGACCTGGAAGCAGGTTCCCAGCCCCGATCCCGTGGCCGTCTCCAGCAGCAAGCTGACCTGGAACATCCTGCAGAGCGTGTCCGCCGTCTCGGCCCGCAGCGCCTGGGCGGTCGGCTACAGCGAGGTGGCCCTCAAGGGGTCCAAGACCATGATCCTGCGCTGGAACGGCACGGCCTGGAAGCAGGTGTCCAGCCCCAACCCGTTCTGCTCGACCTGCGACAGCCTGTTCGGCGTGACCGGCAGGCCGGCCGGCCACGCCTGGGCGGTCGGCACGGTCAACGTCGGCGGCGAGGTCGCGATCCTGCGCTGGAAAGGCGCCGCCTGGAAGAACTCCCCGTCGGCGTCCCTGCCGTGAGTAACCCTCCGCCGCGCGGCCCCCGTGACGAGCCGCGCGGCGGAAGAGCGGGACCGGGCGTCAGAACGTCCGGATCGCGATCTCGGCGGGCGCGGCGAGCAGGCCGGTAATCTCGTCGTCCAGGCGGCTCAGGGTGATCGACGCGCCCGCCATGTCCAGCGACGTACAGTACTCGCCGACGTAGTTGCGCCGGACGTGGATGCCGCGCTTGGCCAGCTGCTCGTGCGCGTACCCGTACAGCAGGTACAGCTCGCTGATCGGGGTGCCGCCCAGGCCGTTGATCATGAGCGCGACCTCGTCGCCCTGGCCGAAGGGCAGGTCGGTGACCACGGCCTCGAGCAGCTCGTCGACGATCGCGTTGGCGCTGGCCAGCTTCTCGCGGCGGCGGCCCGGCTCGCCGTGGATGCCGACGCCCATCTCCATCTCGTCGTCGCCCAGCTCGAACAGCGGCGAGCCCTTGGCCGGCGGCGTGCACGAGGTCAGGGCCATGCCCATGGTCCTGGTCACCGAGTTGACCTTGTTGCCGATCCGCAGCAGCTCGTCCAGCTCGGCGCCCTGCTCGGCGGCGGCCCCGACGGCCTTGATGACGAAGAAGTTGCCGGCGACGCCGCGCCGGCCGACGGTGTAGGTGGAGTCCTTCACCGCGACGTCGTCATCCACGATCAGCGTGCCGATGGTGATCCCGTCGGCCTCGGCCATCTCCTGGCCCATCTCGAACGCCATCCGGTCGCCGGTGTAGTTGTTGATGATGTGCAGCACGCCCTTGGCCGAGTTCAGCAGCTTGCTGGTCTCCAGCACGTAGTCCATGGGCGGGGCGGCGAACACGTCACCCGGGCAGGCCGCGTCCAGCATCCCCTTGCCGACGACCATGACGTGGGCGGGCTCGTGGCCTGACCCGGAGCCCTGGATCACCGAGACCTTGTCGTCGCGGGGCGCGTCGGCCCGCATGATCAGGTTGTACTCCGGCACGTAGCGGAGCGTGTCGGGGTTGGCCAGCGCGATGCCCTTGAGCATCTCGGGCACGAACTGGCGGGGGTCGTTAACGAACTTCTTCATCTGGGGTTCCCTCCGATACCTCCGGGATCTGCGAACCAGCCGGACTCGTCTTGCCACCTGTCGGCAAGTGCCTCGAACATCACCGCGACCGCGACCGCGCCAGCGTCGAGCGTGCCGATGCTCCGCTCGCCGGTGTAGCTGGCCCGCCCGCGCATGGCCTGCATGGGCCTGGTCGCCTCGGCCCGCTCCCTGGCGGTGCCGGCGGCGGCGCGCAGGCGTCTCGCCCGCGCCGTGGCCCAGCCCGATCTGCTCCTCGATGGTGGCGACCGCGGGCACTGAGCGCGTCCAGCAGCGTCTTGTCGCCGACGTCGGAGCGGCCGCGGGCCTTGATGCCCTCGATCGCCGCGCGCAGCATCGCCACGATCTGCTCGGGCGCCAGCTCGGTCACGGCGCCCGCGGTGGCGCCGGCGCGCAGGAACGCGGTGCCCCAGATCGGGCCGGAGGTCCCGCCGATGCGGCTGGTGATGACGACGGCGATCTTCTTCAGGAACGTGCCGATGTCGGCCCGGTCGAAGGAGTCCCAGTCCTGCAGCACCAGCTCGAACCCGCGGGCCATGGAGTACCCGAAGTCACCGTCGCCGACGACGGCGTCCAGGTCGCCGAAGTACTTCTCGTTGGCCACCGCGGTCTGCGCGATCGTCTGCACGACGACCTCGACGTCACCGAAGCTTGCTGCGGGCATATGCGCTCCAGGCTGTCTTTGCAGGGACCTTCTGAGGGACCGTTCAGGGATTTTCGATAACAATGGCCAGGTCGGCCAGGGTGATCCACGCCCCCGGCCGGGCCCGACTGGCGTTGGCCAGCACGCTGGCGGCCTCGCCGCCGGGGTCGCCGAGCGCGGACACCACCAGGGCGGCCTGGCTGAAGTCCTCCGCCGCTGGTGAAGTCGTTGACTGTGATCACGCAGGTCAGCCCGGCGCCGGCGGCGGCCAGCAGGCCGTTGCGGGAGTCCTCGATCACCACCGCCTGGCCGGCGGGCACGCCGAGCCGGTCGATGGCCAGCAGGTAGATGTCCGGGGCGGGCTTCTTGCGCGGCACGATGTCGCCCGCGAAGACCGCCACCGCCCGGGCCCGGTCGGCGCCGACCGCTCGCTCCAGCGTGGCCCGCACCGACACCTCGGCCGACGTCGACGCGACCGCCACCGGCCAGCCGGCCGCCTGCGCCTCGGCCGACGATCCGGGCCACCCCCGACCGGGGCGGGACCGCGCCGGAGGCCACCAGGCTGGTGTAGATCTCGGTCTTGCGCCGGTGCCAGGCGGCCACGGCCGCCTGCTGCCCGGCGGCGTCGGCGGGCAGTCCGGCGGCGGCCACGAACTCGGGCGTGCAGCAGGCTGGCCAGCCGCTCCTTGCCACCGCCGATGAGCACCTTCTCGCGGTAGGTGTCCAGGCTCCAGCGGACCGGAAGCCCGAACTCGGCGAACATCTGGTTGAAGGCGACCAGGTGCCCGTATTGCTCGGTGTCGGCCAGCACGCCGTCGCAATCCAGGATCAGCGCCCGGCGCCTGCCGTGGCACCCGGATCACCCGGCCCTGCCGACGCTGCCGAACCGGCGCATGATGGCTCGGCCGCCATGTCCATCACCTCCGCGCGCACGGCGGTGAACAGCGACGGCGGGTCCCAGCGGTCCCGCTCCTCGGCGTCGCGCAGGAAGGCCAGGTTGGCCTGCATGTAGCGTGACCTTGAGCGCGGTCGAGATGTTCACCTTCGCGCAGCCGCGCGCGATCAGGTCGGTGAACTGAGCGTCGGTCATGCCGGTGCCGCCGTGCAGCGCGATCGGGATCGGGCTCGGCGGCCACGATGTCGGAGACCCGCTGGGCGTCCAGCTTCGGCTCGGTCCGGTACACGCCGTGCGCGTTGCCGATGGCGGGCGCGAACACGTCCACGCCAGTGGCCCGGATGAAGTCCAGCGCCACCGGCAGCGACTGCCGCCGGGACTCCTCGTCCGAGCCGATGCCGTCCTCCACGCCGGTGATCGACTCGATCTCGCCCTCCACGCTGGCGCCGTAGGACCGGGCCTCCGCGACGACCTCGATCGTCTGGCGCTTGTTCTCCTCCACCGGCAGCGCCGAGGCATCGAACAGCACGGAGTTCCAGCCCTTGCGCAGGCAGCTGCTGATCACCTCACGGTCCGGGCAGTGGTCCAGGTGCAGGCTGACCGGCACGTCGATGTCCGCCGTCAGCTCGCGCCACATCGCGTACAGCAGGTCCAGCCCGATGGACCGCACGGTCTTGACCGAGGTCTGCACGATCAGCGGGGAGCGCTCCTGGACGGCCGCGGCCAGCACGGCCTCCAGCGTCAGGTCGTTGACGATGTTGATGGCGGGGACGCCGTAGCGCTCGGCGAACGCGCGGTCGACGATGTCCTTCAGCGGGACGACGGGCACGCGCGACTGCCTTTCTCACGGCGTAAGGCGAACCTAACCCGCCGCGCCGCCCATCCCGGATCGGTGGAATCCCCCAGATGCAGGGGAGGACTTCCCCTACCTGGAGCCGGGACCGGCCGGCCAGCGCGGCCAGCTCGGTCCGGTTCCGCGCGCCGGTCTTGCGCAGCACCGCGCCGGCGTGCTTCTCCACCGTCTTGACCGACAGCACCAGCCGCTGCGCGATCACCCGGTCGGGCAGGCCCTGCTCCATCAGCTCGCGCGACCTCGCGCTCCCGCTCGGTGAGGTCCTCGGCTGCGCATGCCCCGGTGCAGCTGGCCGAGCACCACGTCGGACAGGATGGCCTGCCCGCGGCCCGCCGCCACCACGGCCTGCGCCAGCTGCGGGCCGGTCGCGCCGAGGTCGACGCAGCCGCGGGCGCCGGCCCGCATGGCCTCGGCGACCAGGTCGTCGTCGCCCGCCTCGCACAGCCCGACCACGGCCAGCGTCCGGTACGGCGGCCAGCAGCAGGCCGGTGCACCCCGTCGCGGGGCCGCAGCCCGCCAGCGCCTCGGCGGGCAGCCCGAGGTCGACCAGCGCCACGTCCGGCCGCAGGTCCCGGCAGGCCGCGAGCGCCTCGATCCGCGGTCTCCACCTCGCCGACGATCTCGGCGCCGGGCTCGGTCCAGGTCAGCAGCCGGGCCAGGCCCGCGCGCAGCACCGGGCGCCGGGCGGCGACGAGTACCCGCAACGGAGGCCCGTCCATTGCCGCGTCCGGAAGACAGGCAACGGGAAACGGGCTCGGATCCGTGTGCCCCAGCCAGGCAGCGAGTCGATGTCGACCATCGCGCCCAGCTCGCGTGCGCGCTCGGTCGTCAGGCGCAGCCCGAACTCGTGGCCCGGCCAGCTCGGAGGTCGTGTCGAAGCCCTGGCCGTCGTCCTGGACCAGCAGCGACACGGCCGTCTGCTCGTAGAGCAGCCCGATCCGGACGCTGCTCGCGGCCGCGTGCCGGACGATGTTGGTCAGTGCCTCCCTGGCCAGCAGGATCAGCTCCCTGGCCACCCGGCCCTCCACCTCGACCGGCGTGCCCGGCCGACACCAGCCGCACCTCGAGCTGGCCGATCGTCTCGGCCCAGGCCGCCTCGGACTTGAGCGCGGCCTCCAGGTCCAGGCCGTCGGGCGGCACGGACAGGCCCAGCAGCGTCTGCCGGGCCTCGACCAGGGCCTCCCTGGTCGCCGCGGCGGCCTGCCCGACGTGCTCGGCCAGCGCGGCCCGGCCCTCCGGTTCGTCGTGGCGGTCGGCCGCCGTCGCCGCGAGCTCCCGCTGCACGCTGTCCAGGTGGACCTGGACACTGACCAGCCGCTGGGCCAGCGTGTCGTGCAGCTCGCCGAGCAGCCGGTCCCGCTCGGCGGCGGCCGCCTCGGTGCGGGCCCGCTCCTCGGCCGCCTCGTGCATCCGGGCGTTGGCCAGCGCGATGGCGGCGTGCTTGGCGAACAGCTGCAGCAGCTCGGCGTCGTCCGGGCCGAACTCGCGCCGCTCGTCCCGGCTGAACACGATGCAGGCGCCGATGATCCGGCCGCGCCACTCCAGCGGCACGCCGATGACGCCGCGCAGGGTAGCCCGTTCCTGCGGCGCCACGTGCCCGCCCGGCACCTGGTCGTAGCGCGCGAACCAGGCCGGCGCCCGGCGGGCCACCACGGCGCCGGTCATGCCCTCGGTCAGCGGGAAGACCGCGGCCGGACTGGCAGGCCACGCCGATGTCGGCTTCCTTGCGGTAGGTGCCGGCCGCCTCGTCGACGCTGCAGATCGACCCGGCGTCGCACTCCAGCAGCTCGGTGCAGCGGCGCAGGATCCGCTCCAGCAGCGGCCGCAGCGAGAACTCCCCGGCCAGGTCCTCGGCCACGGCGATCAGCCCGGCCGCGCGGGCGGCCGGGCTGTCCTGGCGCTGCGATCGAGGCGGGAGCACGGTGCCTGCCAAAGGCCCTCCGTCGTCGGCCGGCTGCTCATCCGGCGGCCGGCTGCTCATCCCGGGTCAGCCGCCAGCGCAGCCTCGTCTGAGCATCGCCCTGTTGTCACGCGGCCGTCAAGGCGGGCCGGGCCAGGGGCGGTCAGAGCCCGCCGGCGACGTCCAGCAGGGCCGCCGTGACGTACGCCGCGTCGTCGGACAGCAGCCACAGGACCGCGGCGGCGACCTCGTCGGCCGTGCCCATCCGGCCCAGCGGAACCTGCGCCGCGGTCCGCTCCAGGTGCTCCTTCGGCTGGCCCAGCCGTGACTCCGTCCGGATGACGCCTGGCCGCACCACGTTGACCCGGATGCCCTCGCCGGCCAGCTCCCTGGCCAGGCCGCGGGACATGGACTCCAGCGCCGCCTTGCTGGCCGCGAAGTGGACCCAGTTGCCCGGCGCGCCGGTGCTGACCGCGTGCGCCGAGGACAGCGTGACGATCCCGCCGCCCGCGCCCCCGTTGCTGGTCGACATGCGCCGGGCCGCCTCCCGGCAGCACAGGAACGCGCCGAACACGTTCGTGCGGAACACCGCCGCCAGCTCGCTGGCCGGCAGCTCGGCCAGCCGGCGCGGCGGCCCGGCCAGGACCGCGTTGTTGACCAGCCCGCCCACCGGCCCCAGCGCCTCCTCGGCCGCCGTGAACGCGCGAGCCACGTCGGCCTCTGTCCCCACGTCGGCCTGGATCGCCACCGCCGTGCCGCCCGACTCGCTGATCTCGGCCGCGACCCGCGCGGCGTTCTCCGGCCGCGAGTGGTACAGGAGCGCGACCGGCGTGCCGCCGCGCGCGGCCCGTACCGCGATCCGGGCCCCGATGCCGCGCCCGCCGCCGGTGACGATGAGGGCTCGCGGCCTCGGCTCCGTCGCAGTGGTCACGGCTCCTCCTCGCTGTAAACTGGCTTTACAGGAGTCAACGTAAAGAGACTTTACATCGATGTCAAGCCCTAGTACGCCCGCAGGCCAGCCGATCGCGCCGATGCTGCGCGTGCTGTGGCAGGAGGTGCGCGACCGGATTCACCTGGCCTTCGCCCAGGAGGGCTACGGCGACGTGCGCGCCGAGCACCTGGCCGTGCTCCAGCACCCCGGCCCCGACGGCCAGCGGCCCTCGGCCCTGGCCGCTCGCTCCGGCATGAGCCGGCAGGCCATCAACCACCTGATCACCCACCTGGAGCAGTCCGGTTACGTCGAGCGCTACACCGACCCGGCCGACGCCGGCGCCCGGCTGGTCCGGCTCACCGAGCGCGGTCGCGTGCTCTACCACCGCATCGAGGCCACCGCCGTCGCGGTCGAGGCCGAATGGGCCGAGCAGATCGGCGCCCAGCGCCTGGCCGACCTCCGGGCCACCCTCACCGACCTGCTGGCCGCCCGGCGATCCGCCCGCTGACGCCGCCGGTCCTGCGGCGTTGGCCGCCGTTGTTTGACTGACTAGTCACTCTCTTATAGGCTCGGAGCATGGCCCGGCCGAGAAGTGACGACAAGCGCGCCGCGATCATGTCCGCCGCCGCGGGTGTCATCGCCGCTCAGGGGCTGGGCGCGGCGACCGCGGCGATCGCGCGAGAGGCCGGCGTCTCCAACGGGTCGCTGTTCACCTACTTCGACACCAAGGCCGACCTGCTCAATCAGCTGTACTTGGAACTGAAGGCGGACATGGGTGCGGCGGCACTGGCGGCCTGCCCGCCGGCGGCGACGTGCGCGAGCAGATGCTCCACATGTGGTCCCGGTGGCTGCGCTGGGCGACCGCCTACCCCGAGAAGCGCCGCGCGCTCGCCCAGCTCGAGGTCTCCGACGAGATCACGTCACCTACTCATCAGGCGGCCAGCCAGGCGCTGACAGGCATCGCCGGACTCCTGGAGCGAAGCCGCGAGAACGGGCCGCTGCGCGATGCCCCGCTGGCGTTCGTCGTCGCCCTGGCCAATGCTCTCGCCGAGGCCACGATCGACTTCGCCATCCGTGACCCTGACCACGCGGACGCGCACGGCCGGGCCGGCTTCGACGCTCTCTGGCGAATGATCGCCTGATTCCCTGATCGTGGCGCGAGCGGCAATCCATGCTTATAAATGACTGACTAGTCAGACAGTAAAGGAAGCGAGACCATGGCACCCATCGATAGCGGCCCGTCAGGCGACCAGGCCTACATCGTCACCGGCCCGACCTCCGGCTTCGGCCGCCAGACCGCCCTCGAACTGGCCCGGCATGGCACCGTCGTCCTGGCCGGCCGCGACCGCAGCAAACTGGACGATGTGCAGAAGGCCATTGAGGGCCAGGGCGGGCAGGCGGTTCCCATCGTCTGCGACCTGTCGGACCTGGCCAGCGTGGGGCGCGCGGCCGCCCAGATCATCGAGCTCGGCCTGCCCATCGTCGGCCTGCTGAACAACGCCGGCATCGCGCAGACCCGCCCAACCAAGAACGCCCTCGGCTGGGACATGACGTTCGCGACCGACCATCTCGGGCCGTTCGCGCTGACCGAAGCGCTCGCACCGCACCTGCCGGACGGCGCGCAGGTCGTCTTCATCTGCTCCGGCGTCGAAGATCCCCAGCGCAGGCCCGCCGTGATAGCCGGCTTCCGCGGCGGCCGCTACATCTCCGCCGAGGCGAGCGCGCGTGGTGAGTGGGCGCCCGGCGGCTCCAAGCTCCCCGGCGGGGACGCCTATGCCACGTCCAAGCAGTGCAACCTCGCGACCGCACTGGCGTTCGCGCGGGAGATGCCGCGCCTGCGCTTCAACGCCGTCGAACCCGGCTTCAGCCCGGGCACCAATCTCGGCCGTGACAGCAATGTAGTCCTCCGCCTGCTGGCGAAGTACCTGCTCTCGCCGCTGGCCCCGTTCATCAAGTACTGGAGCAACCCGAAGGCGTCCGCCCGGGTGATCACCAGAGTGCTGACCGACGACTCGGGCCGCACCGGTGTCTACTACGACGACAAGGGCCGGCCGATGAACGGTTCCACGCTCGTGCGCGACCCGGAGTTCAGCCAGCGCGTGGTCGCCGAGACCCGCGCCTTGCTGGCGCGAGTCCCGGCCTGACACCACGCCACGGTCATCGGCCATGCCCTAGGCCAGGCCTGCGGCGTGCTCCGGCGTGTCGCCGGGCGGGTCATCCGCAATGGCCTGGGCTCGGAGCCGGGCGAGCACGTCGGGGGACAGGTCGCGCTCGGCGGCGTCGACGACCCCGAGGTCGGCCCGTGCGTGCAGCTCGGCCGCGGCGACCAGCAGGTTCACGACCGGGGATCCGGCGGCCGCCCTGGCGTCGGCCAGGCTGCGAAGCTCCCGGAGCAGGTGGGCCCGCTGGCGGCGCAGCACGTCGGTCAGCATGGCCGGATCCCCGGCCTGGGCCGCGGCCATCACCTTGAGGAAGAAGTCGTCCCGGTAGCCGCGGGTGCGCACGCTGGGCTCGGTCAGCCAGCGGTCGAGCTCGGCCCGGCCGGCCGGGGTGATCCGGTGGACCAGACGGTCGGGCTTGACCGGCTGAGGCTGGCGCTCGGAGTCGATCAGGCCGTCCCTGGCCAGGCGGTCGAGGATCTGGTAGAGGTGGCCGATGTTCAGCCCGCCCCACTGGTCGCCCACCGACTGCTCAAAGCTGCCCTTCAGCTCGTAGCCGTGGGCCGGCTTGGCCGCGAGCAGGGCCAGCACGGCGTGGTGCAGAGGCATATACGGCGCTCTCCCGGACGGACCGCGTCACGATGCGATCTCGGCTTACATTGTCGCTAGGTAGTACCTTGCATTGGCACTAGGTAAGGGCCAGAGTAGTCACATGTCCCGGACGGCGCCACGTGACCGGGTGAGATGCCAGTCGGAGGTGGCCGGCGGTGAGCAGGCTGGCCTGGTCGCAGCTCAGGTTCCGGTCCGGCCGGGCGCTGGCGCTGCTGCTCGGCATGCTCGTCGCGGCCACGGCGTTCACGGTGCTCACGGCCGCGGCCCGGACCGCGCAGGTGCGCACCATCGGCGCGGTGCGCGCGCACTTCCGCCCGGCCTACGACATCCTGGTCCGCCCGCGCGGCGCGCGCAGCCGCCTGGAGTCGGCCACGGGCACCGTCCAGCCGGACTTCCTGTCGGGCATCTACGGCGGGATCACCACGGCCCAGTGGCACCAGATTCAGCACCTGTCCGGCGTGCAGGTGGCGGCGCCGATCGCCATGGTCGGGTACGGCTTCATGAACGCCGACTTCCCGGTCTGGCTGCCGCACGCCGACGTGGCCCGGCCCGGCCGGCAGCTGTACCGGGCCAGCACGACCTGGGTGAGCGCCAACGGCGCCAGCCGGATCCGCCAGCCCCCGACCTACGTCTACGTCACGCCGGACCGGGTGCACACCGCCTCCTCGACCGGCGCGACCACCGAGACCGTGCCGGGCGGGTCGAAGGTCACCACCTGCCCGGCCCTCCACCCGACCGCCGACCCGTTCAGCCCGGCCACGCTGACGATGTCCTGGTGCTGGTCCAAGGCCAACGGCCTCGGTGAGAAGGGGCAGCTCATCTCCCCGGACCTGATGGGCCGGCCGGGCTTCGGCGTGGACTGGCAGTTTCCGATGCTGATCGCCGCGGTCGACCCGGTCGCCGAGGCCCGCCTGGACGGCCTCAGCCGCGCGCTGACCTCCGGTCACTACCTGCCGGAAACCTACCCCGGCGTGTACGACGGCGTGGACTACCGGCCGGGCGGCCCGTTCCCGATGCTGGCCACGACGGACAGCGGCGTCGGCGAGTACTCGGTGACCCGGGTCCAGCAGCTGGCCGCGCCGCCGGCGCCGCCGGTGCTGAATCAGGCCACGATGAGCCGGGACCTGACCCGGCCCGGCCGCCCGGTGCTCGGCACGACGATCACGGCCCGGCAGGCCTACCAGTACCTGCTGCGCCGGATGCGCAGCAAGCTGGGGCGCCTGGTCAACGCCGTCCAGGCTTACTGGTCGGTCGGCCCGGTGCGCTACCGGCGCAACACCGGCGGGGACCTGGTCCCGGCGACGGTCCGCAACCCGATATCGATCTGGCGGCTGCCCGGCGCGGGGATCTTCTACGCACCGCTGGACAACGCCGGCCTTCAGTACCGGACGGTGCGCGAGCATGCGCACGTCATCAGCAGCACGCTGCCGGTGCCGATCATGACCGGGACGTTCAGCACGGCGAAGATCCAGGCCTTCGATCCGCTGTCCCGCGTCCCGCTCGGGCCCTATGAGCCGACGGCCGCCGCGCCGGCCAACGCGGCCAGCCGGCACGCGCTGGGCGGCTCTGACCTGCTGCCCAGCCTCAACCTCGGCGGCTACGTGAGCCCGCCGGTGCAGCTGATCACCACCATGGCCGCGCTGCCCTCGCTGGAAAGCCGCCAGTACGGTGGCGGCGCCCAGCTGGCCAGGGCCCCGATCAGCGTGATCCGGGTCCGCATCGCCGGCGTCACCGGCCCGAACCCGGCCTCGCTCAACCGGATCAGGGGGGTCGCCGAGCAGATCGAGCTCCGCACCCACCTGACCGTGGACATCGTGGCCGGATCGTCCCCGTCGCCGACCACCATCTCGCTTCCGGCCGGCTCGTTCGGACGGCCGCCGCTGCTGCTGACCGAGGACTGGGTCAGGAAGGGCGTCGCGGTCACGATCCTGGACGCGGTCGACCGCAGCAGCGTGGTGTTGTTCGTGCTGATCCTCGTGGTCTGCGCACTGTTCGTGGCCAACTCGGCCAGCGCCGCGGTCCGCGGCCGGCGGCCGGAGCTCGGCGTGCTGGCCTGCCTGGGCTGGACCCGGCCCCGGCTGTTCGCGGCCGTGCTGAGCGAGGTCGCGCTGATCGGCCTGGTGGCGGGCCTGCTCGGCGCGCTGCTGTCCCCGCCGCTGGCCGCGGCGCTGGGCCTGCATGCCTCCGTGGCCCGTGCGGTCCTGGCCATCCCGGTCGCCATGGCGCTGGCCATCGGGCCGGCGCGGTGCCGGCCTGGCTGGCGGCCCGCGCCGAGCCGGCCGACACGGTCCGGCCGGCCGTGCTGCCCGTGCGCCGCTCCCGCCACCCGGCCGGGATCACCGGCCTGGCGGTCGTCAATGTGCTCCGTACCCCGGGCCGCGCGCTCATCGGCGCGGTCAGCCTGGCCGTCGGCGTGACCGCGCTCACCCTGCTCATCGCGATCACGCTGGCCTTCCGCGGGCTGGTCGCCGGCACCCTGCTGGGCCGCTTCGTGACGGTCGAGGTCCGCGGGGTGGATTACGTCGCGGTCGCGGCCACGGTCATCCTGGGTGTGCTGGCGGTGGCCGATGCCCTGCTCATCAGCATCACCGAGCGCGCGTCTGAGCTGGCCACCATCCGCGCGTTCGGCTGGCCCGAGCCCACGCTGCGCCGACTGGTCATCACCGAGGGCGCCCTGACCGGGCTGGCCGGCTCGGTCGCCGGCGCCGCGCTCGGCCTGGCCGGCGCGGCCTTGTTCGCCCGCCAGCTGCCGCCGGCCTTGTTCGCCGCCGCGGGCGCGGCGGCCCTGGCGGGCGTGCTGACAACCTGCGCGGCCGCGCTGTTCCCCGCCCACCTGCTCCGCCGCCTGCCCACCGCCCAGGTCCTCGCCCAGGAGTGAGCCATGACTGAACCGGATCCGCCCCGTGCCGCCGTCGAGCTGCGGGGGGTCAGCAAGCACTACGGGACAGGCGGCGGCGAGCCGGTGGCCGCCGCCGACAATGTCAGCCTCACCGTGGAGCCGGGCGGCCTCATCGCGCTGACCGGCGCGTCGGGATCGGGCAAGTCGACGCTGCTGCACCTGATCGGCGCCATCGAGCGCCCGGACTCCGGCACCATCATCAGCGGCGGCACCGAGGTGACCGCGCTGCGCGGCGGAGCCCTGGCCGCCTACCGCCGCACGGTGGGCTTCGTGTTCCAGCGCTACAACCTGCTGCCCGCGCTGACCGCCCTGGACAACGTGATCGCGCCGGTGCTCCCGTACCGGACAGGCTGGGACAAGCTGGCCCGCGGCCGCCAGCTCCTGGCCGAGGTCGGCCTCGACGGCCGGGAGCGCTCGCTGCCGTCCCGGATGTCCGGGGGCGAGCAGCAGCGGGTGGCCATCGCCCGGGCGCTGATCAGCACGCCGCACCTGCTGCTCGCGGACGAGCCGACCGGCAACCTGGACTCGCACAACGCGACCGGCATCCTGGACCTGCTGACCCGGCTGCGCGCCGAGAGTCAGATGACGGTCATCGTCGCCACCCATGACCCGCAGATCGCCGCCCGCTGCGACCGGCTGGTCCGGCTGCGCGACGGCGCCGTGGTCGACGACATCGAGATCGACGCCGGCGATCCGGTCGAGGAGACGATCCGCCGGGCCGGCCAGCTCGGCTGACCCCAGGCCTCACCTCGGGCCCCGACCGCTGGCTACCATCCGTCGTGAGGGGCCACCGGGCACACCGCTCAGGAGAGGCAGCCATGACCGACCGACCACCCTTGCCGCCGTTTGACCGGACCGCCGCGCTGAAGAAGGTCCAGGCGGCCGAGGACGCCTGGAACACGCGTGACCCGGAGCGAGTCGCCGGCGCCTACACCGTGGACTCGGCCTGGCGGAACCGGGATACCTTCATCTCCGGCCGGGCCGCGATCGTCGACTTCCTGACCGCCAAGTGGCGGCGGGAGCTGGACTACGCGCTGCGCAAGAACCTGTGGGCGTTCACGGCCGACCGGATCGCGGTGCGGTTCCAGTACGAGTCGCACGACGCGGCAGGCCAGTGGTGGCGCAGCTACGGCAACGAGCTGTGGGAGTTCGACGAGCACGGCCTGATGCGTCGCCGCGAGGCCAGCATCAACGACGTCGCCATCGAGGAGTCGCAGCGGCGCATCTTCGGGCCCCGCCCCGAGAGCGAGCACGGCCAGGAGTTCCCGCTCCAGTGACGACCAGCTCCGGCGGCGCGCCCGCCGCCCGGCGAGACGCTTCCGCGGAAGCGCTGCCGGCCGCGCTGCGGCGCGACCTCACCGCGGCCCTGAAGGCCCGGCAGCCCGAGGCGGTGGCCGTGCTGCGCACCGCCATCGCCGCCATCGACAACGCCCAGGCGGTCGAGGTAGCTCCGGACGAGTCTGCCGCGACCAGCGCGCACATCGCCGGCGCCCGCCGCGGCGCGGGATCGGCCGAGGCGCCCCGCCGGCCGCTGGACCTCGGCGAGCTGCACGCCATCCTGCGCGGCCAGGTGGCCGAGCTGACCCGCGAAGCGGACCGCTACGACGCGCTGGCCCGGACCGCTCAGGCCCGGCGCCTCCGGGACCAGGCCCGCCTGCTCGCGGCCTACCTGCCGCCGCGAGCAGGCCAGGGCCTAGTTGTCGATGACCCGGATCCGGTTGAGGTCCAGCACGAAGAGGGCTCCTGACGGCCCGACCGCGACCCCGGCGGGAAGGTCGAACCGGCCCTGGAGCGCGGGCCCGCCGTCGCCCAGCCCGCCCGAGCTCCCGGCGCCGGCGATCGTGTACAGGTGCCCGGCCGTCATAGCCACGCCGTAGAAGGTGCCGGACCTGGCCGCGATGGCCCGGATCACCCCGTTGAACGTGGAGCTGCTAGTGGAGCGGCTGGCGATGATGACGTTCCCCGCGTGGTCGACGGCGACGCCGTCCGCCGCGAGAACGGCGGACGCGGTGCCGGCCGCGATGACATAGATCCGGCCGGCGACCATGTGCTGGCCGTAGAACTGGCCGGTGCGGACGGCCAGGACCTCGACCTTGGCCCCGCAACCCGCGACGACGTTGCCGGCGGCATCCACGGCCACACCGGCGCAGGAGATCGACGCGACCGTGTAGATGTGGTCCGCGCGCATAAGTCGGCCGTAATACCGGCCATTACGTGCGGCGATCACCCGGAGCTTGCCGTTGCCCGCGTCGGCGACGACCAGGTTGCCGTGGTGATCGACGGCGATCCCCTCGGGGCCGCTGAGCCGGGCCGCCGTGGCTGGGCCGCCATTGCCGGAGTAGCCCGCCTGGCCGGTGCCCGCAAGCGTGTAGATGTCACCGGCCTTCATGGCCTGGCCGTAGAAGCGGCCCGACCGGGCCGCGACGACCCGAACCCGGTTGTTCCCGGCGTCGGCCAGCACCGCGTTGCCGGCGCCGTCCAGCGCCACGCCTGCCGGAGTGCGCAGCTCAGCGCGGGTTCCGGGGCCGGCCGCGTACCCGGGATGCCCGTTGCCCGCGATCGTATAAATGTCGCCCGCCCGCAGCCGCCGGCCGTAGTACGTCCCCGTCACCGCGGGCACGATACGGATCCGGTTGTTGACCAGGTCGGCGAAGACGGCGCCGCCCGATCGGGTAACCGCTATCCCGGTGTCGGCCGGCTCGTCGCCGTAAAGCTCCGTCGAGTCGAGCAGCGCGCGGTCCGCCGGTCCGCCGTCGCCGTAGTAGCTGTGGCCGCGGGCGCCGGAGATGGTGTAGATATCACCGGCCTTCATCTTCACGCCGTAGTAGGTGCCGGCCCTGGCCGCGACCACCCGCAGCCGGGCGTTATCGAACTGCGAGTCGAATCCGCCGCCCTGCCCGTCGGCGAGCACGATGTTCCCCGCGGAATCCACCGTCACCCCGTCCGGTCCGGAGAACTCGGCCTTGGTCGCCGGTCCGCCGTCGCCGGCCAGCCCTTCCTTCCCGTTGCCCGCCAGGCGGTAGGCGTACTCCGCCTTCATGGTCCGGCCGTAGAAGCGACCGGCCTTGACGGCGATGACGTCGAGCCGATGGTTGGCCGCGTCAGCGACCAGGATGTTGCCCGCGTGGTCCAGTGCGACGCCGCTGCTCATGCCAAAGCTGGCCTGCCGGGCCGGGACGCCGCTGGCGGCCTTGAGCCCCGTGCCGCCGATGATGTAGATGTCGCCGGCCGTCATGGCCTGGCCGTAGAAGGTCCCGTTGCGGCCGGCCACCACCTCCACCAGCGCCGCGCCGTCGGCGCCCCCGTCGTCCAGCACGATGTTGCCCGCCTGATCCTCGGCCACCAGCGGCCACGGCATGACGCCCGGATACTCGCCGCCCGCATTCTCCAGCTCCAGCAGGGCGCTGGTCGCCGGGATCCCGCTGTGTCCGTAGTCGGAGCCGCCGCCGGCGACGGTGTAGATGTCCCCGGCCGTCATGGCCTGGCTGTAGAAGGTCCCCGGCGTGGCCGCGATGATCCGCAGCACGTCGTTGTTGCTGTCGTCGAAGATGACGTTGCCGGCCGGGTCGACTGTCACCCCGGCCGGGATCGACAGCTTGGCGTCTACGGCTGGGCCGCCGTCACCGGAGTACCCGTCGGTGCCGTTGCCGCCGATGATGTACACATGGCCAGCGGTCATGGGCCGGCCGAAATAGCTGCCCGTGGTCGCGGGCACCATCTCCACCAGGTCGGCTTGGTCGGTGAAGAACAGGTTCCCGTGTGTGTCGGTCGTCAGGCCGCAGGACCGGGCGATGCTGGCCCGGGCGGCGGGCGTGCCGTCGGTGGCGGCGCCGGGTGCGGTGAACGCTGACCCGCCGGGCGTGGTCAGCGCCCCGGTTCTCATGCTGATCCGGCGGATCACGCTCGGCGCGTAGCTGTAGCCCGTCGCGTACAGGTAGCCGTCAGAGAACGAGACCGCGCACTCGCCCCCCGCGATCTGGCTGGCCGGGCCCGGCCCGCCGACCCCGCCGGCCAGGGTGGTGATCTGCCACGGCCCGGCGGTGCCCGGCCCGCTCGCGGCGCCGGCCGCGGCCGAGCCCACGCCGGTGACCAGCACCAGGGCCGCCGCGGCCGCCGTCCAGATCGGAATCCGACTTTGCGTCCGCAACCAGCCCAGCATGTTCCAGCCCCACTTCCGGGTCCGCCGTCCGGGTCCGCCGTCCGGGTCGGCCAAGCCCAGGAGTTAGACGCGCCAGCGCGGCCCCGAGTTGACAAATTGTGATGGTTTAACTATTTCC
Organism: uncultured Actinomycetota bacterium; assembly: GCA_963730265.1. Lineage (GTDB taxonomy): Bacteria > Actinomycetota > Actinomycetes > Streptosporangiales > Streptosporangiaceae > DASUBV01. The sequence goes on along the minus strand of CAVSRG010000006.1, from coordinate 82,071 downwards.
GCCGGAATCTCCCTTGACTGAGTCAATGGCGACACGCCATTATCGACGGCGTTCATCCAGAGGACCCGAGGGACCTGGCCCCGTGACGGTCCGGCAACCTGCCCCGGCGACGTGCCCCGGCAAGGTGCCAAGGCCAGGACCGATGAGGAGCTGTCATGAGCCCGTGGTTCGACGTACCCGTCCTGGAAGGATCCCTCGTCCGGCTGGAGCCGCTGTCCGGCCGCCACGCGGCGGACCTGGCCACGGCCGCGGAGGAGGACCGCGGCAGCTACGCGTTCACGCTGGTGCCGCGCGCCGGGGAGATAGCGGACTACCTCGCCGGGCAGTCGGCCCGGGTGGAGCTGGGCCTGGTCCCGTTCGCGCAGGTCCGGCGGGCCGACGGCCGGGCGGTGGGCTGCACCGCGTACTGGGAGCCGCGGCGCTGGCCCGGCCGCGACGAGCTGCGGGCCATCGAGATCGGCTTCACCTGGCTCGGCGCGCCGGCGCAGGGCTCGGGCATCAACGCCGAGGCCAAGCTGCTGCTGATGAGCCACGCCTTCGACCGGCTGCGGGTGGCGCGGGTGGACTTCAAGACCGACGCCCGCAACCGGCGCTGCCGCCAGGCCCTCGAGGCCCTGGGCGCCACCTTCGAGGGCGTTCTGCGCAGCTGGTCACTGTCCTGGGCGCCCGGCGAGGATGGCCGTCTGCGCGACTCGGCCATGTACTCGGTCATCGCCCCGGAATGGGATGCCGTCCGGGAGCGGCTGGCCCGCCGCGTCGCCCGGCATGCCGGGGGTCAGCTCCGGGCCGAGGCCGACAGCCGTACGTAGTGGCGCCAGACCTCGATCGAGCCGCGGTCGGTCAGCCGCAGCGTCGGGTACTGCCCGTTGCCGTCGAACAGGCAGGCGAACAGCGCCCCGCTGTGCAGCAGGTACCGGCCCACGCTGCTCAGCCAGCCCGGCCGGCCGTGCGCGGTGGACAGGCCGAACTCGGCGAACCCGTAGGGCAGCCCGACGCTGCGCGAGGCGGCGATGGCCGGCCCATGAAGCGGGCCGGGGCGGTCAGCCGCGGGTGCACGTTGGTCGCGCTGCCGACCGGGTAGGCATCCCAGCCCAGCACGCTGATGACCCCGCCGCGCGGGAGGTAGTCCTTCCAGTACCGGTGCGACCCCGCCACCAGGTCGTAGCTCATCAGGATCAGCGTCGCGTGCAGGTACGGGTTGCCGGCCGCGTCGGCCAGGCCGGCGATGTGCTTCCAGGCGGCCCGGTAGGCGGCCGCCGTGAACTGCCCGCGCGCGATGTTGTCCTCGGGCTCGTGGAAGTAGCTGTAGTAGATGGCGTGGCCGCGCGGCGCGGTGGCGAAGAACTGCCGCAGCCGCGCGTCGTCGGCGCCCGACAGGATCGTGGCCGGGCGGGCCTTGAAGCTCACGATCACAGCCGACCTGTTGACCCCGGCGATGCTGGTCCAGGCGTAGCGTCCCGGCAGCCCGGGGAAGTAGACCCGGACGATCGGCATGTGGCCGAACTGCGCGGTGGTGCGGTTCAGGTTGGCCGGGCTGAGCACCGAGGAGCCGAGCAGCGGGATGGTCCCGCTGGCATCGCCGTCCAGCGCGGCCGGCGCGGGCCCGTCCGCCAGGTGGAAGGCCACCGCGCCGATGATCAGCGCGACGGCGACCACCGCCGCCCCGAGCAGCCGGCCCGGTCGTCGGTCCGGTCCACGGTCCGGTGATCGGTCCGTGCGCCGCGCCCGGCGCCCCTTGCCCATGCTGCGCTCCTTTCCGCGGCCGCCGACCGGGGCCCGCGGGAGTTCTGGCAGCGGACATTATCGGAAACAAGGCCCCGCAATGGGGAGGTCGGCAGCTTTCGCCCGCGGACCTTGTTACTTATTACTCGGGTCGGGGGTTCCAGCGGAAACGGCGGATGGCGACCAGCGAGCCGAGGGCACCCCAGGCCAGCAGCACGCCCAGGTGCTGCCAGCCCGGCCCGCCGTGCGCTCCGAAGGAGGCCAGCAGGGCCTGGTTGAACGGGCGCACCGGGAGCCAGGACGTGATCCGGTTCAGGGTCCCTGAGGTGATGGGCATGTAGGTGCCGGACAGGAACAGCAGCGGGAACAGCACCAGCTGGGCCACGGCCGGGGCGGCCTCGGCGTTGGCGATCACCGAGGCCACGGCGACGCCCAGCGCGCAGAAGCTGGCCGCGCCCAGCACCAGCGTCAGCGCGATGGCCGGCCACTGCGCGGGCAGCGGCAGTCCGTACAGGCGGCCGACCCCGACGATCAGCGCGATGTCGACCACGCTGACCAGCACGCAGTGCACCAGCAGCCCGGCGAAGTAGGCCCAGGCGGGCAGGGGAGTGGCGCGGGCCCGCTTGAGCATGCCGTTCTGCCGCCGGGCCGCGAGGGCCACGGCGAGCTGGCCGTAGCACGAGCCGAGCACCGACAGAGCGGCGATGGTGGGCACGTAGTAGCCCAGGGCCGACCGGCCGCCGAAGTACGGGCTCTTGGTGACCCCGCCGAACAGCGCGCCGATGATGGTGACGAACACGACCGGGAAGATGAACGTGAACACCGCGCTCTGCGGGTTGCGCCAGAACGACAGCTGCTCGTAGCGGATCTGGTGGGCCAGCAGGCCCAGGGTGGAGCGCCGGCGCGCGCGGGCGACGGATGCGGTGGTCATGGGGGCGGTGGTCATCGGGATGTCCTCTCCGGCACGCCGGCGGGCGCGCCGTCGTGGGTCAGTCGCAGGTAGACGTCTTCCAGGCTGGGGCGGTCCACGGTGAGCCCGGCCAGCAGCGTGTCGTGCTGCATCGCCCAGCCGGTCAGCTGGTGCAGGACCCGGGTCGGGTCGGCCGCCTCGACCACGACCAGCCCGTCCAGCGGGGTCGCGGGCAGCGGGAGGTCGGCGGCCGTGTAGCCGTTGTTCAGCGCGAAGGTGATCCGGGCCCGCTCGGCGTCGCGGCCGCCGATGGCCGACGGCGGCCCGGCCGCCACGACCATGCCGCCGGCCATGCACCACCACCCGGTCGGCCAGGGCCTGGGCCTCCTCCATGTCGTGGGTCGTCAGCAGGATGGTGGTCCCGGCCGCGCGCAGGTCGCGGACCAGCTGCCAGGCATCGCGTCGGGCGGCGGCGTCGAACCCGGTCGTGGGCTCGTCCAGGAACAGCAGCTCCGGGTTTCCGATCAGGCCCAGGGCCAGGTCCAGGCGGCGCTTCTGGCCGCCCGAGAAGGTCCGTACCTTGCGCCGCTCCAGGCCGGTCAGCCCGGTCAGCCCGATGACCTCGGCCACGTCCCGCGGCCGGGCGTAATAGCCCGCTTCCCTGGCCAGCGTCTCGCGCAGGGTCAGGTAGGGCTCGACCGCGATGTCCTGGAGGACCAGCCCGGTCCGCTCGCGCAGCTCGCGGCTGGTGGCCCGGTCGCCCGGGTCCAGCCCCAGGACCTCGGCCACGCCCCCGTCGCGGCGGCGGAAACCCTCGAGGATCTCCAGCGTGGTGGTCTTGCCGGCCCCGTTCGGGCCGAGCAGGGCGACGATCTCCCCCGGCGCGACGGTGAAGCTGATGTCCCGGACGGCCCGCACCGAGCCGTAGCTCTTGCGCAGGCTCTGCACTTCGAGGTGCTGTGCTCAGCACTGGTTCGTTCTGCGCATGACCCTCATCACAGGCCAGCGGGGCCGCCGTCCGGCAGCGCCGCCGGTACCGTCCGGGCCCGACGAAAGCATGGGCCGCCGGCGGCGGCATGCGACTTTCGTAGGGTCCTGGCCCGGCCGATGGTTCCGATCATGGTCTCGGAGCCGGGCCGTCCGCTCGCGATGACCTAACGTGAGCGGCATGAACGTGCTGAGGCGGTTCTGGCCGCGAGGACTGGCGGCGGACGTGACCATCGCGGTCGGCTTCGCCGCGCTGGACACCCTGGCCACGCTGGTCGGTATCTCGTGGTGGCCGCACCACCCCGGACTCGCTGGCCTGGACCATGCTGGTCGTCCAGGCGCTCGCCGACATGTCGCTGGTCGCCCGGCGGCGCGCGCCCATCGTCGGTCATCGCCATCCTGGCCGCGTTCACCGCTGGCGATCTCGCTGCTGATCTCGCCGGGCGGCGCGCTGACCCCGGAGACCCCCGGCACCGTGTGGGCGCCCTTCGGGACCGTGATGGCCGCCTACGGGCCGTTCTACTCGGGCCGGAACCGGCGCACCGCGTTCGCCGCGGTCGGCTGCCTGACCCTGATCGTGGCCCGGGTCTGGGATCCGGCCTGGCAGGTGATCACGGTCGCCGTGCTGCGGACCGCGCTCGGGCCGCTGCTGGCGCTGTACTTCACCGCCCGCCAGGGCATGGTGCGCGCCCTCCGGGAGCGGGCCGAGCGGGCCGAGCGGGAGCGCTACCTGCTGGCCGAGCAGGCCCGCGCGGAGGAGCGCGCCCGGCTGGCCGGCGAGATGCACGACGTGGTCACGCACCGGGTCAGCCTGATGGTGCTGCAGGCCGGCGCGCTCGGCATCACCGCCACCGACGAGGCCACCCGGCGCGCCGCCGAGGAACTGCGGGCGGCGGGCTGTCCAGGCCCTGGACGAGCTGCGCGACCTGGTCGGCATCCTGCGCACCGAGCCCGAGGGCGACCAGGCCCCCGTCGACCGCGGGCCTGGCCGCGCTGGTCGCCGAGTCCACCGCGGTCGGCACCCCGGCCGAGCTCGTCGAGGAAGGCGACCCGGCGCTGGCCTCCCCGGTGGTCGGGCGCACCGCCTACCGGATCGTCCGCGAGGCCCTGACCAACGTCCGCAAGCACGCCCCCGGCGCCCGGGTGCTGGTCCGGATCAGCTACGGCGACGTCGCAGATCCGGGTCACCGTCACCAACACGCCGCCCGGCGCCGGCCAGGCCGCGGCCGACCTGGCCGCCACCGGCTCCGGCATCGGCCTGGCCAGCCTGCGCCAGCGCATCGAGCTGGTGCACGGCACGCTGCAGGCGGGCCGCACCCCGGACGGCGGGTTCCGCCTGGAGGCCACGCTGCCCGCCTACGTCCGCCGACGGCCGAGCGGCTCACGGACGGCGGGGTCACGACGGCGGGCTCCCGATGATCCGGGTGGTCGTGGTCGACGACGAGCCGATGGTCTGCGCGCACCTGCGCACCATCCTGGGCTCGGCCGCCGACATCGAGGTCGTGGACGAGGCCCACGACGGCGCGGCCGGGGTCGAGGCCGTGGTGCGCAGCCGGCCCGACGTGGTGCTGATGGACCTGCGGATGCCCGGCGTGGACGGGATCACCGCCATCGAGCGGATCGGCCAGCTCGCCCAGCCGCCCGTCGTCGTGGTGCTGACCACCTTCGACGCCGACCAGTACGTGCTGCGCGCGCTGCGGGCCGGCGCGGCCGGCTTCCTGGTCAAGTCCACCCCGCCGGAGGACCTGATCGGGCTGGTCCGGGTCGCCGCCGAGGGGCACACCGTGCTGTCCCCGGCCGCCGCCCGGCGCCTGGTCGCCGCCTCCGCCGACAGCCAGTCGGCCCGCGACCGGGCCCGCGAGCTGGCCAGCTCGCTGACCGAGCGGGAGACCGAGGTGCTGGCCGGCCTCGGCGAAGGCCTGTCCAACGCCCAGATCGCCGGGCCGGCTGTACCTGTCCGAGGCCACGGTCAAGGGCTACGTCTCGCGGATGCTGGTCAAGCTGGACTGCGCCAACCGCACCCAGGCCGGGCTGCTGGCCCACGACGCGGGGATCGTCAAGAAGACCGATTAATCCCCTTAACAAGGGTCGCCCGCGGCCGGCCTATGCCACCCTGCTTCCTTACTTGACACGTCAACTACCGCGCATATAGTTGACGTGTCAATAGAGATAACCGGAGGTGGGGCGATGGGGGACCGGCTGACCTCGCATGAGCTGGCCGTCTGGCGTGCCCTCATGGACACGACCACCGAGCTGCGCCGCATCATGGGCGCGCGGCTCCAGCAGGACTGCGGCCTGTCGCCCGGCGACTACCAGGTTCTGCTCGCGCTGAGCGAGGCCCCCGGCCGGCGGCTGCGGTCCTCGGACCTGGCCGCGGCCATCGACTGGGAGCGCAGCCGGCTGTCCCACCACCTCGCGCGGATGGAGCGGCGCGGCCTGATCCGCCGCGACGACTGCGCCACCGACAGCCGCGGGGCCGAGGTCGCCATCACCGACGCCGGCGCCGGGATCTTCCGGCGGGCCACCGCGCCGCACGCGCGGGCCATCAAGCAGCACTTCGCGGATGCCCTGACCCCCGAGCAGATCGACGCCCTGGACGACATCCTCCGGGCACTGCACGGCCACCTCGGCGCGTCCGCTTCGCACCAGCGATTCGTAGCAGGGAGATGACTGACATGACCACCACGTTCCCGCTCGTCCTGGGCCTGGACACGTTCGGCGACCGGACCAGCGACGCCGGCGGCCGCCTGCTGTCGCACGCCCAGTCCATCCGCGATGTCGTCACCGAGGGCGTCCTGGCCGACCAGGCCGGCGTCGACTTCTTCGGGATCGGCGAGCACCACACCGACGACTTCCCGATGCCCGCCGGCGACGTCGTGCTGGCCGCCATCGCCGGGCAGACCAGCCGGATCCGGCTCGGCTCGGCCGTCACCGTGCTCAGCTCGGACGACCCGGTCCGGGTGTTCCAGCGCTACTCCACCCTGGACGCCGTGTCCGGCGGCCGGGCCGAGGTCATCCTGGGCCGCGGCTCCAGCATCGACTCGTTCCCGCTGTTCGGCTACGACCTGGCCGACTACGAGGAGCTGTTCGAGGAGAAGGCCGGGCTGTTCGCCGAGCTGCTCCGCGGCGGCCCGGTCACCTGGGAGGGCAAGCACCGGGCCCCGCTGCTGCACCAGGACGTCGTCCCGCACCTGGAGAACGGGCCGTTCCCGGCCTGGATCGGCGTCGGCGGCAGCCCCGAGTCCGTGCTGCGCGCGGCCCGCCACGGGTACAACCTGATGCTGGCCATCATCGGCGGGAACCCGGCCCGCTTCGCGCCGTTCTCCCAGCTGTTCCGCGACGCCCTGGACCAGCTCGGGCAGGCCCCGCGACCCATCGGGGTGCACTCACCCGGGCACGTGGCCGCCACCGACGAGCAGGCCCGCGAGGAGTTCTGGCCGCACTACCGCGAGCTGTTCGGCAAGGTGGCCAGGGAGCGCGGCTTCGCCGTGCCCACCGAGGCGTCCTTCCGGCGCGAGACCGGGCCGGACGGCGCGCTGTACGTCGGCTCGCCGGAGACCGTGGCCCGCAAGATCGCCGCCAGCCTGGCCACGCTGGGCGCCAGCCGCTTCGACCTCAAGTACGGCATGGGCCGCCTGCCGCACGAGGCCAGCATGACGGCCATCGAGCTGTACGGCACCCGGGTCATCCCGCTGGTCCGCGAGCTGGTCGCCGACGCGGCCTGACCCCTCATGTTCGGGACGGCGGGGACCGCGTTGTTAGGTTGTCCCGCCGCCTGGTGTCTATTCCGTTGCGGCCGTCCGGCCGTGACGGAAAACCCAGGAAGGACCCAACGATGAGCATCCACCAGCAGGCCGTGATCCCCGCCGACCCGGCCCGGGTGTACGCCGTGCTCGCCGACGCCAGCGCCCTGTCGGCCCTGTCCGGCAAGACCGGCCGGCCCGCCGCCGCGGGGGAGGAGTTCTCCGCGTTCGACGGCAACGTCACCGGCCGCCAGGTCGAGCTGGTGCCCGGCACCCGGATCGTGCAGGCCTGGCGGTTCCCCGTCTGGGCACCCGGTGCCTACTCGATCGTGCGGTTCAGCCTGGCCGCCGCGGACGGCGGCACCGAGCTGACCATCGACCAGCACGGCGTGCCCGAGGACTGGCACGATCACGTCACCACCAACTGGCCGACGTTCTACCTCACCCCGCTCACCGAGCACTTCTCCACCTCCGGCTGACGCGGACTGTTCACGCGGACGGAGGCATCGCGACATGACCGATCAGGTGCGGCTGGACCGGGCCGAGCTGGCGACGAGGCGGCCTTTGCCGACCTGGTCCGGCCGCACCGGCGCGAGCTGCACGTGCACTGCTACCGGATGCTTGGCTCCTTCGACGACGCCGACGACGCCGTCCAGGACACCCTGCTGGCCGCCTGGCGCGGCCTGGCCCGCTACCAGGGCCACGCGTCCATCCGCACCTGGCTCTACCGGGTCGCCACCAACACTTGCCTGAACCTGATGCGCACCGCATCCCGGAGGCCGCAGATGGCCGAGCCCCTGCCCGCCAGCGCCCCGGCGCCGACCGGCTCCACCGAGGTCACCTGGCTCCAGCCCTACCCCGACGCGCTGCTGGACAGCCTGCCCGACGAGCAGGCCGGTCCCGACGCCCGGGTCGAGCAGCGCGAGGCCGTCTCGCTGGCCTTCATCACCGCCCTGCAGGTGCTGTCCCCCCGCGCCCGGGCCGTGCTCATCCTGCGCGACGTCCTGGGCTTCAGCGCCCGCGAGACCGCCGAGACGCTGAATTCCACTACCGAGGCCGTGGCCATGACGCTCAGCCGGGCCCGCGCCGCGCTGCGCGAGCGAGCCCCTGAGCCGGACGACGTCGCGCCCGCCCGGCCCGGCACCGCGGCCCAGACGCGGCTGGTCAGCCGGCTCACCGCCGCCCTGACCGCGCACGACGTGGACGCCGTCGTCGCTCTGCTGGCCGACGACATCCGGATCACCATGCCGCCGCTGCCCGCCGTCTGGCTGGGCCGCCGGGACGCGGCCCTGTTCCTGGCCGAGGTGGCGTTCCGGCTGGTCCCGCAGGCCCGGTTCGTAGCCACTCACGCCAACCGCCAGCCCGCGCTGGCCGTCTACACCCGCGACGAGGCCAACGGCCTGTGGCGGGCCAGCGGCCTGCTGGTCCTGACCGTGCGCGGCGACCAGATCGCCGGCCTGACCCGGTTCGAGTCCGCCACGCTGCGCTCCTTCGACCTGCCGCGCATCCTGCCCGGTTAAGTTCTCTGCGATCTCGGCTCACGTTCGGCGCGCCCCCGGCGTCTACCGGGCATGACCGAGCAACTGATGGACCCGGCCAGGACGGAAGCCTCCTACGACGGCCGGCTCAGCTTCGAGCCGATCCCGGCCGCGCTGCTGCGGCAGATCAGGACGGCCATGACCGACGAGGCCGGCAACCCGCTGACCGTTCAGGTGACCGCCGACGGCGGCAGCCCGCTGCGATGCTGCCTGCGGGAGACCCGGCCCGGCGAGGAGGTGCTGCTCATCGTCTACACCCCGCCGGGCGGCAGCGGCGCCTACGCCGAGCGCGGCCCGGTGTTCATCCACGCCGAGCCCTGCCCCGGCTACGTCACCCCGGACCAGTACCCGCCGGCGCTGAGCCACCGCCAGCAGGTCGTGCGCGCCTACGACCGGCCGGGCCGGATCGCCGACGGCGTGCTGGTGGCCGACGGCGAGCACGCCCTGACCGTCATCCGCGAGCTGCTGGCCCGGCCCGAGGTCGAGCTGGTCCACCTGCGCAACGTCGGCTACGGCTGCTACAACTTCGCCGTCCGCCGCGCCTGACCCTCGCTCGTCCATGATCGTGGTGGACTACGCGATGGGCTTGCTGAAGATGCAGCAGACCTCGCTGGCGTGCAGTCGCTTCTCGAGGGCGGCCTTGATCGCGGGCGAGTAGCCCTCCGGGGCCGCGATGTTCAGCACCAGGCCGTCCGGCTCCCCGTGGCGCTCTCGCAGCACCTTCAGGCCGTGCAGGTCGAGGCGGTGCCGTTCGCCGCCCGGGATGACGACCATGTACTCCACTTGCTGGTAGCCGTTCTTGACGTAGAAGTGCTCCACGTAGCCGCCACCCGAGCCCAGATTGACGTCTCGACACCCGGCGTCGGCGGCGGCCTGCTCGAACCGGGCCAGCAGCAGCGAACCGAGGCCGTGAGCGGTATGGGCGTCATCGACCGTGATGCCATCGAGCGTGGCGCCGTGTTCGCCGTCCGGGTGACCGAAGGCCACTCCGGCCACGGCGCCGTCGATGGTGAGCGCAATGACCAGCTCGGGATACGCAGCGAAGTCGGCGGCCAGGGCATCCACGCCCGACTGGCCCAGGAACTCTTCCGCCAGCTCGCCCGCGGCCGCCAGCTGCCCGGCCACCAGCGGCGAGCAGTCGACCGGCATGCAGCCAAGATACGCCGCTCGTCGAGGTCGGCAGCTAATGCATGAAGTTCGTGGCGCTGTCGGCCAGGCCGCGCTGAGCGCGAACAGGTCGGCGTCGGAGTCCTCGGAGAAGAGGTGCCGGATCCGGCGGCGGCCCGGTGCCAAAGGTCGGCCGGCTGCGAGGTCGGCGTCGTGACACAGGCCTATTGACCGCCGGATTGTTAGCGCTCACACTGGTCGCGATCCCCTTATAGAACCCGTTCTAGAGCACGGCAGGAAATGTGACCGTTCACATGTGACCGGTCACATCTCTCGGAAGAGGAAGTCGATGAGGACGAGAACGACACCCGGCCGCCGCCTGGCATTAGCGGCCGCCGCGACGGCCGCGCTGGCCATCCCGCTGCTGACGCCGGGCCAGAGCCACGCCGCCGAGTCACTGACCGTGAACCTAGCCTCGGTGACGAGGGCCGCGACCAGCGTCGGAGAGGGTTTCCTCTACGGGATCAGCCAGGACGGTACGCAGCCCTCCGATCAGTTCCTGGAGCCGCTCGGCATCACCGCGCAGCGCGGCGGCGGACACGCCTCCAGCGGCTGGATCGGGGACGGCTACACCTACGGCTCCGGCACCCAGGCCGACGTCAGCGAGGTGATCGCCCAGGCGAAACGGCTGTCCGCGTCGCCCTACCACGCGCAGTTCCAGGTCATCCTGAGCGACATCTACGGCGCGGACGGATCGCAGCCCGCCAATACGGTCTGGCCCTGCGCCAGCGGGAACTGCTCCAACTGGGTCAGCTTCCTCGACTCCGTGGTGGGCGCGATCAAGGCTTCCGGTGTCACGGTCGCCTACGACATCTGGAACGAGCCGGACGAGACGGAGTTCTGGACGCAAGGCATGAACAGTACCCAGTATTTCCAGATGTGGGACACCGCCGTGCAGACGATCCGGGGCCTCAGCTCCGGCGCGACCATCATCGGGCCCTCGCTCGCCGCCACCCCGGGGCAGAACTCCAGCGAGTGGCAGACGTGGCTGGCGCACGTCAAGGCAGCCGGGACACTCCCCAGCGAGATCTCCAATCACCTCGAGGGCGACGGTGACGACCCCGTGGCCGTGGCCCAGTCCATCGATAGCGACCTGTCGTCCAACGGCATCTCGTCCATCCCGCTGACCGCGAACGAGTTCCTTCCCCAGGACCAGCAGACCGCCGGCCAGTCGGCCTGGTACCTCGCCCGCTTCGCACAATCCGGGTACACCAGTGCGATGCGCGGCAACTGGAACTGCTGCGAGACGCCTAACCTGGGCGGAGTCATCGCCCCGAACGGCAGTGGCGGCGGGTCCTATACCGGTCAGTGGTGGACGTTCCGTACCTATGCCGACCTCACCGGTTCCCTGGTGTCCACCTCCGGTGAAGTAGGGACCACCGCCATCTCCGCTGCCGAGGACAGCTCGAAGCGGCGGGCCGTCGCGGTCATCGGCGACGAGAACGGCTTCACGGGCGCCACGAGCGTGACCTTCAGCGGGTTCTCGTCGGTGTCGTGGCTACCGAACAACGGCAACGTCGATGTCACTGTGTACCGGATACCGGACCAGTCGCCGCTCAACTCGCCAGTGGTGGTTTCCAGCCAGATCATGAGCACGTCGAGCGGCTCCATCACCGTGCCCGTCACCTTCCAGTCCTCGCACGACGCATTCGCGATCTACCTGACGCCGGGCTTCGCGGCCGGGTTCAGCAGCACGCTCGTCAACCAGGGCAGCAGCCTGTGCGCAGACGAGTTTGACTGGACCACCGAGGCCGCGGCGCAGTTCGACCAGTGGACCTGCAACGGCGGGACCAACCAGCAGTTCACCTTCGTCCCGGTCTCCTCCGGCAGCAGTACCTACTACATCCACCCGATGACCCCCGACTACTGCCTCGACGTCTCCGGCGGATCGACCGCGAGCGGTGCGGCGGTCATTCAATGGCCATGCAACTACGCCAGCAACGAGCAGTTCACGCTTCGCTCGGTGAGCAGCGGCGTCTACCAGGTAGTCGCGCAGAACTCCGGGTTGTGCCTAGCTCCCGCCGGCGACTCCACAGCCAATGACGCTGCCCTGGTCCAGGTCTCGTGCACGACCGCGAGTACCCGGACGTGGGCAATCAGCGAGTAGCCCGGAGCGCGGAGCCAGCCGCCGCGTAATGCGCGGAAGCGCCGCGCTAGCTCCTGGCACTCGGTGTGATCATCAACAAAAGCCCCGGTCGGCTTAGCGGTCCCGGACCCCTCAGGGACCAGCCGGGCGGGTGAGGAGTCAGGCGCCGGGACGCGGCAGGCCGACGTGGTCGCGCAGGGTGGTCCCGGCGTACTCGGTGCGGGCCAGGCCGCGTGCTTGCAGGATCGGCACCACGTGATCGACGAAGACGGCGAGCTGGTCGGGCAGGACGTTGGGCATCAGGGTGAACCCGTCCGCGGCCTCGGCCTGGTGCCAGTCGGTCATGAGCTGGGCCAGGCCCTCGGGCGTGCCGGTATAGTCCAGCCCGCCGGGCAGCGCGGACAGCTTCCGGGCGATGGCCCGGAAGGTGGCCGCCGGGTCCTCGGCGGCCATCCGGTAGATCGAGGCGCCGAAGCTGGTCTTGGGCGCGGCGGCCAGCAGGTCGGGCGGGAACGGCGCGTCGGGGTCGATGGTGGCGTAGTCGAGCCCGGCCAGGTTGGCCAGGTTGCGCCAGCGGAACTCACCGCTGGCCGCCGCTTCCAGCTCGTCCCGTAGCGCGGTCGCCTCGGCCTCGGTGCTGGCGATGAGGAACGACAGGCCGGGCAGGACGCGGACGTGGTCCGGGTCGCGGCCGCGCTCGGCGGCCTGGGCGCGCAGCTTCTGGCGGAACGCGATCCCGGCGGGGATGTCGGCCAGCGGGGTAAATACGGCGTCGGCGTACCGGGCGGCCAGCGCCACGCCGGGCGGGGACGAGCCGGCCTGGGTGAGGAACGGATGGCCCTGCGGCGAGCGGGGGAACGGCAGGTAGCTGGCGACGTCGAAGTACCGGCCGTGGTGGCGGGGCGGGCGCAGCCGGGCCGGATCGGCCCACTGGCCGGTGGCGCGGGACAGGACCGCGGCGTCGTCGGCCCAGGCATCCCACAGCTCGAGCACGACCTCGACGAACTCGCCGGCCCGGTCGTAGCGGTCGGCGGCCGGCGGGTGCGGCTGGTCGCCGAAGTTGCCGGCGGCGGCGGGCTCGACGGTGGTGACGATGTTCCAGCCGGCCCGGCCGTGGCTGAGGAAGTCCAGCGTGGCCACCCGCCGGGCCACGTCCCATGGGTAGCTGTAGGTGGTGGACACGGTGGCGATCAGCCCGACCTGCTCGGTCGCGGTGGCCACCGACGACAGCAGCAGCAGCGGGTCGAACCCGGCGCCGGGCAGGAACTCCGACCGGAACTCGGCCACGCCGGGACTGTCGGGCAGGAAGATGGAGTCCAGGATGCCGCGCTCGGCGGTCCGGGCCAGGTCGATGTAGTACCGCGGGTCCAGGACCCCGGCCGGGTCGGCCGGCGACACTCGCCAGGCTGCCTCGTGGTAGCCGGAGTTGCGCAGGTAGCAGTTCAGGTTGAGGTAACGCCGTGGGGTGGTCACCAGGCTCCCTTACATGTCCAGGACGAGGTCGGTTTTCGGCTGGGTACAGCAGATCAGCACCTCGCCGTCGGCCGGGGGCTCCAGCGGCTCGGGGGAGTAGCTGATCTGGCCGGACAGCAGCGGGGTGACGCAGGTGTGGCAGACACCGGTCCGGCAGCTCCACCGGGTAGGCACGTCGCAGGCGTCGGCCAGGTCGAGCACGCTGGGCCAGGACGGGCCGAACCGGGTGGAGATGCCGCTGCGGGCGAAGGTAATCAGCGGCCCGTCCGCGGCGGGCCCCTCGGGCTGGTGCGGTGGCCGGCGAACCTGGCCGGTCAGGCCGGGGTTGACCGACGGGAGCGCGCCGAACAGCTCGGTGTGGATGCGGGCCGGGTCGAGCCCGGCCGCAGTCAGGGCATCCTGCATGTCGGTCATGAAGGAGGCCGGCCCGCAGATGTAGGCGCTGCCGCTGGAGGGCAGGCCGAGCGCGGTGAGCTTGTCCGCGGTCAGGCGGCCGGCCACGGCGTGGACGCGCTCCGGCGGCGGGCTGGCCTGACTGTAGAACACGTGCTCGCGGGCCTGCGGCAGCCCGGTGAGCAGGTCGTTGGCCTCGGCGGCCAGCGGATGCTCTTCCGGTCGGCGGGCGCCGTAGATCCACCAGATGTCACGCTGGCTGCGGGCAGCGGCGAGCTGATGCAGCATGGCCAGCACGGGGGTGACCCCGATGCCCGCGGAGATCAGCAGCACCGGCTCGGTGCCGTCGCCCAGGACGAAGTCGCCGCGCGGGGCGGCCGCGTCCAGGGTGGACCCTTGTTTCAGATGAGTGTGCAGATAGGTGCTGGCGATACCGTGCGGTTCCTGCTTCACGCTGATCCGGTAGGCCGTAGCACCGGGCGTGGACGACAGCGAGTAGCTGCGCACCGGGGCGGGCGTACCGGCGCCGGCGACGCGCAGAGTCAGGTACTGGCCGGCCTGGGCGGCGGGCAGCGGGGTCCCGTCGCCTGCGGAGAGGTAGACCGAGGACACGGTCGCGGTCTCGGCGACCACCCGGTCCACGCGCAGCGGCCGGAAACCGGGCCAGGCTGGCTCGGCCGGGGCGGCGGGGTGCAGCAGGTCGCGGAAGGACTGCTGCCAGCCGGGGCTCAGGGCCGGGATGTCGGTGGCGTCGCGGAGCCGCCTGGTGTCCCGGCCGGGCAGGTAGAGCAGCGCGTCGGTGTCGGCCACGCTGAGCGCGTGCGGGCCGGTCCTGGTCTTGACGATCTGGTCCCCGGCCTGGACCTGGCCCTCGGTGATGACCCGCATGTAGAAGCCGGGGCGGTGGTGGCTGACCAGCAGCGCGGGCAGCTCCGGCTGGCCCAGCCGCATCCCGACGCGGTAGCAGGTGACCCGCGGCTGGGTGACCTCGAACTCGGCCTCGCCGATGCGGTACCGGTCGCCGATGCAGACCTCGTCGTCGGGCAGCCCGTCGATGGTGAGGTTCTCGCCGAAGTTGCCGTAGCTCAGGTCGTTCCGGCCAAAGTGCCGGGCCCAGTGCCGGTAGGAGTCGATCTGGTAGACCAGCACCGCGCGCTGCTCGCCGCCATGGCCGTTGAGGTCGCCCTGGCCGTCCCCGTCGATGTTGAGCCGGCGGACCAGGACCGGGCCGTCGACGGGGTGCTTCCACACGCCGGTGTAGACGGTCTTGCCCTGCCAGGGCACGTTCTTCGGCTTCCCGACATTGACCGAGAGCACCTTCATGACCACGTCCCGGTCAGGACAGCGTCCGGCCGAGGAAGCCGCGGATGTAAGCGGCAGCCGTGTCGAGCTGGCTTTCGAGCAGGAAGTGGCCGCCGTCGAGCAGGTGGATCTCGGCGTCGGGCGCGTCGGCGGCGAACGCGCGGGCGCCGTCCGGGCCGAAGATCTCGTCGTTGCGGCCCCACACGGCCAGCACCGGCACCCGGCTGTCGCGCAGGTAGGCGTGCAGCTTCGGGTACAGCGGCAGGTTGGTGGCGTAGTCGGCGAACAGGCTGAGCTGCACCTCGTCGTTGCCCGGCCGTGACACCTGGGCGAAGTCATGCAGCCAGGTGTCCGGGCTGACCACGGTCGGGTCGGGCACGCCGTTCAGGTACTGCCAGCGGATGGCGTCCACGGTCAGCGCCCCGCGGACGCCGGCCTCGGTCTCCGCGTTGCGCTCCCGCCAGAACTCGCGGACCGGCTTCCAGAACGCCTCGACGAGCCCGGCCTCGTAGCCGTTGCCGTTCTGGGTGATGATCGCGGTGACCGCGGCCGGGTCGGCCAGCGCCAGCCGCCAGCCCACCGGCGCGCCGTAGTCCTGGACGTACATGGCGTAGCGGGTCACGCCGAGCTGGGCCAGCAGCGCCCCGGTCAGCCCGGCCAGGGCGTCGAAGGTGTAGCCGAACTCGCCGGCCGGCGGCGCGTCGGACAGCCCGAAGCCCAGGTGGTCGGGCGCGATGACGTGGTACCGGTCGGCCAGCCGCGGGATCAGGTCGCGGAACATGAACGAGCTGGCCGGGAAGCCGTGCAGCAGGACCAGGGCGGGCGCGTCGGCCGGACCGGCCTCCCGGTAGAAGAGCTGGTGCCCGCGGACGGTGGCGTAGCGGTGATGGACGGTCGTCATGTCTCTAACCCTCTTACATCAGTTAGCCGGTTAGTTCCGAGGCTAGGCAGGTACGCTGTAACCTGTCAAGCTAATTGAGCTGGTTAGGTGGGCGACGAAAGGGAGGCGGCGTTGCCAGATGCGATGCCGGACGAGGATTTCCTGCTGGCCCTGCTGAACAGCACGCCGGTGATCGACGGCGTCCCCCTCGACACCTTGGCCGACGCCGCGCGGGCCCGCGCCTGGCTGACCAGCGTCGGCGGTCAGGGCACCGACGCGGAGCTGGCCCGGGTGCGGGAGGTCCGCCAGGCCCTCCAGGCGGTCGTGCGCGGAGAGCAGCCGCCGGCCGTGCTCGGCCCGGCCCTCGACGGCGCGGCCTGCGCCCCGGCCATCGCCGGCGGCCAGGTCAGCTGGACCCTCAGCGTCGCCCCGGAGCGCGAGCTGGCCGTCCGTGCCGTGCTGGCCTGGGATGCCCTGGCCAGAACCGCCCTGGCCGCCTGCGCCCGTGCGCCAACGACGAGTGCCGCCTGTTCCTCATCGACCGGACCAAGGCGGGCACCGCCCGGTGGTGCTCCATGGCCGCCTGCGGCAACCGGATGAAGGCCCGCCGCCACTACCAGCGCGCGCGGAGCGCCCCATAGCCGATGGCGGTGCTGACTGATCATCATCACTCCGTCCTCTGCGCCCAGCGCGGCCTGGTTAAACCCAGTCGGGGCTTAGCCGCCCGGCAGCAGCCGGGCCACGGTGTCCAGCAGCATCCCGACCAGGTCGGCGAACCGGGTGTCGGGGTCGCCGAAGATCACCCAGCCCGCCTCGGCGGCCAGCGGCGCGTCCTGCGGGCCGATCAGCTCGGCCCGGCGGCCGGGGGAGTAGCGGTCGTCGCCGGCCGCGGTCACCTGGGCCACCGCCTGCTCCTCGACGCAGAAGCCGATGGTGAAGTCGTGCAGCAACACCAAGGCCCGGGTGGCATCGGGCAGGCTGAAGCCCTGGCCGGTCAGGCTGGCGAAGGTGATCTCCTGGCGCCGCGGCACGTCCGGGTCGGTCAGCGTGGTGCCGCTGAACGCCTTCGCCCCGTCGCGGTGGGCCAGCAGCTCCCGGCGCACCGTGACCGCGTAGGTGGTCATCAGCTCGCGCCAGGGCAGGTCGGCCGGCAGGCCGGCCATCACCTCGCCGATCTGCCGCCAGATCCGGGTCGCCATCTCATCGAGCAGCGCCTGCTTGTTGCGCACGTGCCAGTACAGCGCGGGCGCCTGCACCCCCAGCCGGGCGGCCAGGGCCCGCACCGTGAGCCCGTCCATGCCCGCGTCGTCGAGCAGGTCGAGCGCCGCCTGCACGATGGCCGTCTTGGTCAGTCCGCCGGGCATGGTTTGACAGTTTAACAGTGTTAAGGCACGCTAGGGCCAACGGCACTTAACAACGTTAAGGAGGCGGCCGGCATGAAGGCGGCGGTTCTGTACTCGGCGGACTCCGATCCGGTCTACGACGACTTCGAGGAGCCGGCCGCCGGGCCGGGCACGCAGCTCGTGGACCTGGCGGCGGCGGGCATCCACCACCTGACCCGGTCGGTGGCCTCGGGCCGCCACTACAGCCGGGCGGCCGCCTTCCCGGCCATCCCCGGCCTCAACGCGGTCGCCCGCACGGCCGGCGGCCAGCTGGTCTTCACCGCGTCGGCCCCGCCGCCGCATGGCACCCTGGCCGAGCGCATCGTCTCGCCCGACGCCATGCGGTTCCCGCTGCCGGCCGGCGCCTCGCCCGAGGCGGTGGCCGCGGGCGTGAACCCCGGCCTGGCGTCCTGGCTGCCACTGCGGGCCCGCCCGGCCGAGGCCGGGCCGCTCGGCACGGTGCTGGTGCTGGGCGTCACCGGGATGTCCGGGTTCCTGGCCGCGCAGAACGCCCGGCTGCTCGGGGCCGCCCGCGTCATCGGCGCCGGGCGCAGCCCGGCCGGCCTGGACCGCGCCGCCGCCGCGGGCACCGACACCGTCGCCCTGACCGGCGACCGCGCCGCCGACGCGCAGGCCCTGGGCGGCGCCCTGGACGGCGCGGCGCCGGGGCTGGTGCTGGACTTCGTCTGGGGCCCGGTGGCCGAGACCGCGTTCGCCGCCCTCGGCCGCCTGGGCTTCGGCCAGGACACCGCCATCACGTACGTGCAGATCGGCGCGCTGGGCGGGGCCGAGGCCGCCGTCCCCTCCGCGCTGCTGCGCAGCCAGAAGCTGACCATCTCCGGCAGCGGCGCCGGCTCGGTCTCCGCCGCCGAGATCAAGACCCAGATCCCCGAGTACATCGCCCTGATCGCCGACGGCTCGGTGCAGGTGCCCTACCGGACCTTCCCGCTGTCCGACATCGGCGCCGCCTGGACCGAGTCGGCCCAGTCCGGCCCGCGCGTGGTCGTCGTCCCCGGCTAGCCGTGATCCGCCCGGGCGAAGCGCTCGTGGCCGAGCACGGCCAGCAATTGGAGCTTCTCGTAGCCCTCGGTGTGCGGGGGAGCGGTGAGCACCAGCAGCGCCTGGGACTGGTCCTCGGTGAACAGCACCTGGCAGTCCAGCTCGATCGGGCCCAGCTCGGGGTGGATGAGGACCTTGTGGTCCGCGAAGCGCCGGGCCACCTCGTGCCGCTCCCACAGCCCGGCGAACTCCGGGCTGGCCTTCGCCAGGGCCCGCACCAGCTCGCCGGCGGGCGAGTTCGCGCCCATGACGCCGTAGGCGGCGCGGAGGTTGGCGACCTGGGCCCGGCTCTGCCGGCCGCGGTCATCCTCCGGGTAGCGCCGCCGCTCGGCGGGGTTGGTGAACCAGCGGTAGATCTCGCTGCGGGCCAGGCCGGTGTATCCCGTCTGGTCCCCGAGCAGCGCGCTGGCTAGCTGGTTCTGCACCAGCGTCTCGCCGAGGCTGGACAGGATCAGCGCCGGGGTGTCGCTGAGCCGGTCCAGCACCCGCAGCAGCGCGGGCGCGACGTGGGTGGCCGCCGACATCGAGGCCGGGGCGTTGTGCCCGGCCATCTGGAACAGGTAGTCGCGCTCGTCGCCGGTCAGCCGCAGGGCGCGGGCCAGCGAGGCGAGCATCTGCTCGCTGGGCTGCGGGCCGCGCTGCTGCTCCAGCCGGGTGTAGTAGTCGGCCGACATCGAGGCCAGCGCCGCGACCTCCTCGCGCCGCAGCCCGCGGGCCCGGCGGCGGGCGCCCGGGGGCAGCCCGACGTCGGCGGGCTGGAGCGCCTCCCGGCGGCGGCGCAGGAAGGCGGCGAGCGCGGCGCGGTCCATGCCTCCATTATCCGGCCGCGCTGGCGGGCCAGCCAGGGACCGCCGATCCCCCGATAACCGCTCTCTGCCCCGGCCGTCGCCGCCCGGCCAGACTGCGCCGGCATGAACATCTCCGGCAACACCATCTTCATCCCCGGCTCCACCAGCGGCATCGGGCTGGCCCTGGCCGTCGCGCTCCAGGACCGGGGAAACACCGTCATCATCGGCGGCCGGCGGGCCGACCTGCTGGCCAAGATCGCCGCCGAGCACCCCGGCCTGGACACCGTCGAGATCGACACCGCCGATCCGGCCAGCATCACCGCCGCCGCCGGCGCAGGTGCTGGCCCGGCACCCGGACCTCAACGTCCTGGTCACCATGGCGGGCATCATGCGCGTCGAGGACTGGCACCAGCCCGAGTCCTTCCTGGCCTCGGCCGAGTCGGTGGTGACCACCAACGTGCTCGGCCCGATCCGGCTGATCGCGGCGTTCATCGAGCACCTCAGGTCCCGGCCGGACGCCACGATCATGACGGTGTCCTCGGGCCTGGGCTTCACGCCGCTGCGGGTGACGCCGAGCTACAACCTGTCGAAGGCCGCGATCCACATGCTCAGCGAGTCGCTGCGGCTCCAGCTCGCCGACACCACCGTCAGGGTCGTGGAGCTGGAGCCGCCCTCGGTCCGCACCGCGCTGCTGCCCGGCCAGGAGGACAGCGAGTTCGCGATGCCGCTGGACGATTTCGTGGCCGAGGTCGTGGCGCTGCTCGAGGCCCAGCCCGAGGCCAGGGAGATCCAGGTGGAGCGGGTCAAGTTCCTGCGCTACGGCGAGGCCCGCGGCGACTACGACCAGGTCGTCGCCACGCTCAACGCCGCGGACCCGCACGGCAGCTAACCGGCACGGGACGGGGCCAGCGCGGCGGCCGCCACCCCGACGGCCGCGGCCGCGGCCGCCGTCCACTCGGCGGGCCGGAACCCGGTGATGAACGAGGCGGGCGAGGCGTAACTGCCGTGGGCGGCGAATACGGCGGCCAGGATGGCGATGCCGAACACCCCGCCCAGCGCGTTGAGCGCGTTGTTGGTGCCGACCGCCAGGCCGACCCCCTCGAGCGGCACCGAGCCGGTGACGGCGTTGGCCACGGTCGGGAAGCCGATGCCGATGCCGACGCCCGCCACGACCAGCGGCGCGACCAGCGTGCCGTAGCCGATGTCCGGCCGGGTGACGGCGGCCAGCCAGCCCAGCCCGACGGTCTGCAGGACCAGCCCGGCCACCATGAACGGCCGGTTGCCGATCCGGTCGGCCAGCGCGCCGGCCAGCGGGGAGACCACCATCGGCGCGGCCATCCAGACCAGGATCCGCAGGCCGGCCTGGAGCGGGGAGTAGCCGAGCCCGATCTGGAACAGCTGGGTGATGAAGAACAGCGACCCGATGACCGAGATGAACTGGAAGAAGATCACCGCGTTGGCGGTGGCGAAGCCGCGGAGGCGGAAGTAGGCCAGCGGCAGCATCGGGGAGCGGGTGCGCCGCTCCCAGGCCACGAACGCGGCTATGAGCACGACTCCGGCGGCCAGCGAGCCGATCACCTCGGCGCTGGCCCAGCCGGCGCCGGGCGCCCGCACCGGCGCCCAGGTCAGGGCGAACAGCCCGGCCCCGGCCAGCACCATGCCGGTGAGGTCGAGCTGCGACCGGGGGCCGTGGCTCTCGCGCAGCCGGACCGCGGACAGGGCGGCCACCGCCAGCCCGACGGGCACGTTGATCCAGAAGATCCACTGCCAGGACAGGCCCTGCACCACGGCGCCGCCCAGGACCGGGCCGGACGCGACGCCCAGCCCGGTCAGGGCGCCCCAGATGCCGATGGCCGCGCCGCGCTTGTCGGCCGGGAAGGCGTCGCTGATCAGCGTCAGGGTGAGCGGCAGCAGCAGGGCCGCGCCGCCGCCCTGGACGGCGCGGGCGGCGATGAGCACCCCGGTGCTGGGGGCCAGCGCGGCGAAGGCCGACCCGGCCACGAAGGTGAGCAGGCCGGTCACGTACATGCGGCGGCGGCCGAACCGGTCGCCGAGCGCGGCGCCGGTCAGCATCAGGCAGCCGAAGACCAGGCTGTAGGCATTGATGGTCCACTCCAGGTCGGCCAGGCTGGCCCCCAGGTGGGCGCGCATGGTGGGCAGCGCGGTCGCGACGACCACGATGTCGAGGGCGGACATGAACGCCCCCATCCCGGCCAGCGCGAGCGTCCAGCCCGGCCGGGCGCGACCGGGCGCGGTGGGCGGCGAGCCGGTGGCCGGGCCGCGCGCGTCGCGGCGGGCGGCTGGGGCGGCAGACAGTTCTGACATGGGACATGCTCCTTGCGGACTCGGCCCGGATGGGCCGTCTGCCGGTACCGATCCGCCGCCTGGCCGGGACTCACCGGCAGGCCCGCCCGGCCTAACCGGCGGCCCCGCGCTCGCGCTCGGCCTCGCGCTCGGCGGCCTGGCGCAGCGCCGCCACGGTGGCGCTGATGGCTGCGCCAGGCGCGCGGCGGTGCTGCGCCACAGCGCGTAGATGTTGCGGCGCAGGGTGGGCCGGACCGCGATCATGTGCACGCCCGCGGGCACCTGGCCGCGGCCGAGCCGGGGCATCACCGCCACGCCCAGGCCCGCGGCGACCAGGGCGAGCTGGGTCGCGTACTCGTTGGCCGTGTGCGCGATGCGCGGTTCCAGGTCGGCCGAGCGCAGCGTGAAGGTGAGCCAGTCGTGGCAGGACGTCCAGGCCGTGCCGCAGATCCACGGCCCGGCTCCGAGCTGGTCCAGGTCTACGGCGGCGGCGGGCCCCCCGGCCTGCCGGGCGAGGGGATGGGTAGCCGGCACGGCGATGTCGGCCCGGTCCTCCAGCAGCCGGGTCCGGGTCAGCCCGTCGGGCGCGGCCAGCGGGGCGTTCGACCAGTCGTGCGCGATGACCAGGTCGACCGCGCCCTGGACCAGGGCGGGGACGGACTCGCTGGAGTCGGCCTCGGTCAGCTCGACGCGCAGCGCGGGGTGCGCGGCGGCCAGGTCCCGCAGCGCCGGCGCGGCCAGCCCGCGGGTGGCCGTGGGCAGGCAGGCCAGCACCAGCCGCCCGGCCACGGCGCCGGCCTGGGCGTCCACGTCGGCCTGGGCCTCCTCGGCCCGGGCCAGGATCGCGCTGGCGTGCCCGGCCAGCAGCAGGGCCGAGTCGGTCAGCCGGATGCCGCGCCCGCTGCGCTCGACCAGCGTGGTGCCCGACTCCCGCTCCAGCCGGGCCAGCTGCTGGGAGACCGCCGAGGTGGTCACGTGCAGCTCGGCGGCGGCCGCGGTGACCGACCCGTGCCGGGCCACGGCCTGCAGGACGCGCAGGCGCTCCAGGTTCAACACGTTAGCTACGCTACGACATTCTCGACAGAATAATTAACTTGTCCTACGAGACGTGATCGACCAGATTAGCGGCATGAGCTGGCGAGTGCAGTACCTGACGCTGACGCTGATCTGGGGCCTGAGCTTCCTGTTCATCAAGGAGGGCCTGCACGCCTTCGCGCCGCTCCAGATCACGCTCGGCCGGGTCGCGGTCGGCGCGGCCGCGCTGCTGCTGGTGCTGCTGGCCCGCCGGGAGCGGCTGCCGCGCGGCGCCCGGACCTGGGGCCACCTGGCCGTGGCGGCGGTGCTCAACAACGTGATCCCGTTCAGCCTGTTCGGCTACGCCGAGCAGCGGATCCCGTCCGCGCTGGCGGGCATCTGCAACGCCAGCGCCCCGCTGTTCGCCGCGCTGGTGGCGTTCGCCATGCTGCCTGACGAGCGGCTGACGCGGCGGCGCGCGCTCGGTCTGGTCACCGGGTTCGCAGGGGTGTTCGTCGTGCTCGGCGCGTGGACCGGCCTGGCCGGCCACGACCTGACCGGGGCGCTGCTGGCCCTGGCGGGCGGGCTCTGCTACGGGATCGGCTTCCCCTACACCCGCCGCTTCCTGACCACGACCGGCCAGTCCAGCCTGTCCCTGGCGGCGGGCCAGCTGCTCTGCGCCACCGTGATCCTGGCCGTGCTCACCCCGCCGCTGACCAGCGCGCCTGTGCACTGGCCGGCCACTGCCGTGATCTGCGTGCTGCTGCTCGGCGCGCTGGGCACCGGCATCGCCTACCTGCTGAACTACGGCATCATCGCGGCCGCGGGCGCGACCATCGCCACGACCGTCGGCTACCTGATGCCGCTGGTCGCCGTCGTGGCCGGCCTCGTCGTGCTGGGCGAGCGGCTGACCTGGAACGAGCCGGCGGGCGCGGTCATCGTCGTGGGCGGCGCGGCGCTGACCCAGATGCGGTCGGGCGCACGCCGGTCAGGCTCACGCCGCGAAGCCCGGGCCGACCCGGTGCCAGATGCCGGGGTAGTCGGTGACCCAGCCGTCCCGGTCGACGCGCACGTCCGAGCGGAACGAACCTGACTCGTAGCGGTATCGGGCCCCGCCGTCCTGCTCGTCGGTGTCCAGCAGCGTGTAGCGCTGCCGGACGGCCCGGACCTCGAGCTCGGGGACGCTGACGTAGGCCACGGCCAGGTCATGCGCGTCGCCGGGAGACCAGGCGATGCGCCGGATCGGCAGCGTGTTAGTCAGCGGCGTGCAGTTGATGTCGATGTCCGTGCACCCGGCCAGGTCCGGCCGTGGCTGACCATCGACGGTCCACGTCCCGGCACCGTCGGCGGACACCGCCAGGGCCCGGCGGCCGACGGCGCCGGCCACGCTGATGTACAGCCCGGTGAACCGCCAGCCCGCATCGCACCGGAGCTGGTACCGGACCGTGACCAGCTCTTCCTCGGCCATGATGAGCTGCCCGTCCGCCTGGTACCCGGCCGCGCTGGCCGTCACGATCACGCGCTCCAGGCCCGGCCAGGGCTCGGCCATCCATCCAAGATCAGCGGACATTCGGCTTGCCTCCGTGTCCATCGAGGTAACCAGCTATTCGGTTAGCAAGTTACCCGTGGCTGTGGTGAGGATGCAACCGGTATCCTTGTTAGATGGTTACATCGCGAGACGCCGCGGGCCAGGCCGCGCCCGGAGCGCTGGAGCCGGTGCGCGAGCTGCTGAACAGCTGGCTGATCCCGAACGACTCCCGGCGGCCGACCGACGAGTTCGGCGCGCTGGCCGTGCGGCGCGGCTGGACCGGGCCGGAGGCGGCGCTGGTCCGCGAGCTGCGTGATGACCTGCGGCGCGTCGTGGAGGGCGAGGCGGCCGCGGCCGGCCTGGACGACTGGATCGTCCGCCTGGACCTCCGCCCCTCGGTGGCCGGGAGCGAGATCAGCTACCGCCACCAGGGCGGGCCCGCTGGCGACCTGCTGGCCGCCGTCGTCGCGGCCGCGGGGGCCGGGACCTGGAAGCGGATGAAGGCCTGCCCCGACTGCCGCTGGGTCTTCTACGACAGCACCCGCAACGGCAGCAAGCGCTGGTGCCTGATGTACGCGGGCGGCCCCGACGGCCGGGCCTGCGGCACGATCGCCAAGGTGCGCCGGTACCGCGCTCGACAGGCGTCGGATCACCAGGCCGCGCGCTGAGCTTGCATACTCATGCATGACACGGCATACTTTTGCGCGTGTCTAAGGTGATCACCTCGCTGCCCATCGGTGAGCGGGTCGGCATTGCCTTCTCCGGAGGGCTCGACACCTCTGTCGCCGTCGCATGGATGCGCGACAAGGGGGCCATCCCGTGCACCTACACCGCCGACCTCGGCCAGTACGACGAGCGTGACGTCGGCTCCGTCCCCGGCCGAGCCGCCGCCTACGGCGCCGAGATCTCCCGGCTGGTCGACTGTCGCTCGGCCCTGGTCGAGGAGGGCCTCGCCGCGCTGACCTGCGGGGCGTTCCATATCCGATCGGGCGGTCGGTCCTACTTCAACACCACCCCGCTGGGCCGGGCGGTCACCGGCACGCTGCTGGTCCGGGCCATGCTCGCCGACAGTGTCCAGATCTGGGGCGACGGCTCCACCTTCAAGGGCAACGACATCGAGCGGTTCTACCGCTACGGCCTGCTGGCCAACCCGAACCTGCGCATCTACAAGCCGTGGCTGGACGCGGCCTTCGTCAGCGAGTTCGGCGGCCGGCGGGAGATGAGCGAGTGGCTGGTCGCCCGCGGCCTGCCCTACCGCGACAGCACCGAGAAGGCCTACTCCACCGACGCCAACATCTGGGGCGCCACCCACGAGGCCAAGACCCTGGAGCATCTCGGCAACGGCATCGAGACGGTCGAGCCGATCATGGGCGTGCCGTTCTGGGACCCGGCCGTCGAGATCGCGCCGAAGACGGTCACCATCGGCTTCGAGCGCGGCCGGCCGGTCACCATCAACGGCGCCGAGTGCGCCACGCCCGTCGACCTCGTCATGCGGGCCAATGCCATCGGCGGCCGGCACGGCCTGGGCATGTCCGACCAGATCGAGAACCGGATCATCGAGGCCAAGAGCCGCGGCATCTACGAGGCGCCCGGCATGGCGCTGCTGCACGCCGCCTACGAGCGGCTGGTCAACGCGATCCACAACGAGGACACCCTGGCCAACTACCACGCCGAGGGGCGCCGGCTGGGCCGGCTGATGTACGAGGGCCGCTGGCTGGACCCGCAGGCGCTGATGCTGCGCGAGTCCCTTCAGCGCTGGGTCGGCGCCGCCGTCACCGGCGAGGTCACCCTGCGACTGCGCCGCGGCGAGGACTACTCGATCCTGGACACCACCGGCCCGGCGTTCAGCTACCACCCGGACAAGCTGTCCATGGAGCGGGTCGAGGACTCCGCGTTCGGCCCGCTGGACCGGATCGGCCAGCTCACCATGCGCAACCTCGACATCGCCGACTCGCGGGCCAAGCTGGAGCAGTACGCCGGCCTGGGGATGGTCGGCGCCGCGCACGCCCAGCTCATCGGCACCACCTCCCGGACCGAGCTGGTCGGCGAGATGCCGTACGGCGGTGCCCAGGTCATCGCCTCGCGCGGCGAGGTGGACAAGGACGACGAGCTGCTCGACCGCGCCGCCATGGAGTCCGGCACCGACTAGCGCTTCCGCGGAAGCGCGGGGGGCCGGGGGAGCAGCGCCGGCACCTGGGCCTGGTAAGCGCGGTAGGCCGGGCCGAGGTCCTGGCGCAGGTCGCGTTCCTCGAACCAGATGCCGACCAGGATGTAGCCGGTCGCCGCCACGGCGAACAGCAGGTGCCCGGCGGTCATCGTGGGCACGGCCCAGAAGATGACCAGGAACCCGGTCATCAGCGGATGACGCACAGCAGCGGCGGGCCCGACCCGGCCGCCGCGTAGGCGACCCGGCCCGCGGGCGTGGCGCAGTACCTGATCACCGGTGGCACCCGCCCAGGTTACGGCGCGGCGCCGAGCACGCCGCGGACGATGGCCCGGGCCAGCGCCAGGGTGGACTCCGGCGTGATCGCCTCCGGCGGCCCGGTGACCAGCGTCAGCAACGTGCCGCCGAACAGCGTCATCAGCGCCTGGACCTGCTCGGGCGTGGTGGGCAGGCCGAGCGCCCGGTGCTCGGCCACGGTGGACTTCAGGGTGGCGATGCCGAGCTGGGCCAGGGCCCCGGCCAGCGCCGGCTGGCGGCTGGCCTCCAGCGTCAGCTCGAAGACGGCCAGGTACCGCGTGCGGTGCCGGGTCGCAGAGTCCAGCAGGTTGGCGCCGATGAGCTCGGCCAGCCGATCGCGGCTGACCGGGCCGGCCGCCTCGGGCCTGGCCGCGGTCATGCCGGCCACGTGCAGCTCGGCCACCCGGGCCGCGGCGGCGGCCAGCAGGTCCTCGCGGCGGGGGAAGTAGTTCGACGCCGTGCCGGGGGGCAGGCCGGCCTGCTCGTCGACCGAGCGATGGCTCAGCTTGTGCATGCCAGCCGTGCCGAGGATCTCGATCGCCGCGTCGGCGAGCGCGTCCCGGCGGCGCAGGTTCCGCGGTGGTGCCATGACGGCACCGTACGATACCACAACGATGATAGTAGTATGATCGTCGTGATATCCACGACGCGCGGGAGGCCGGTCATGAAGGTACTGATCATCGGTGCGGGGATCGGCGGCCTGGCCGCGGCGCGGGCGCTGCGCGCGGACGGCCACCAGGTCGTGGTGTTCGAGCAGGCACCGGGCCTGCGCCGGACCGGCGCCGCGGTGACGCTGTGGAGCAACGGCACCGGCATCCTCGGCGAGCTGGGTGTAGTGCTCGACGGCGTCGGCGCGCCGATCGACGTGCTGGAGACCCGCGACCACCGCGGCCGGCTGCTGGCCAGCGTCGACGTCGCCCGGGCCGCCGCGCACTTCGGCCATCCGCACGTCTGCCTGCCCCGGCGAAGGCTGCTGGACCGGCTGGCCGCGGGCCTGCCCGCCGGCTCGGTCGCCTTCGGCCGCGCGTGCACCGGCGCCGCGCAGGATGGCGCGGCGGTGCGGGCCACCTTCGCGGACGGCACGACGGAGTCCGGCGACCTGCTGATTGCCGCCGACGGCCGCGGCTCCGTGGTGCGCGACCAGCTCTGGGGCGGCGACCCGGCCCAGCTCACCGGCTGGGTCACCTGGCAGGGGGTCAGCCCGGTGCCGATCGACATCACTTCCTCCCGCCGCGGCGTCATGATCGCGGCGCGGGCCGGCGGGGGCGGCCTGATGCCCTGCGGGGAAGGGCTGCTGCAATGGTGGTTCGACCAGCGGTGGTCACCGGACGCGCCGCAGCCCGCCTCGATCGTGGCCGCCCTGCGGGAGCGGTTCGGCGACTGGGCCGCGCCCGTGCCCGAGGTGCTGGCCGCCGTCACCGACGCGGACGCCGGGTTCTTCCCGCACTACCGCCAGCGGGTGCCGCGGGCCTGGGGCACCGGCCGGATGACGGTGATCGGCGACGCGGCCCACTCGATGCCGCCGACCAGGGCCCAGGGGGCCAACCAGGCCCTGGAGGACGCCTGGAGCCTGGCCCGCGCGCTGCGCGCCACGGCCGACGTGCCGGCCGCACTGCGCGCCTTCGAGCAGGAACGGGCGTCCCGGGTGTCAGTGGTCGCCCGCCAGGCCGGCCGCGAGGACATCAACAAGCACGGCGTGCTCCTGGCCCGGCTCGTCCCGGACGGCCTGGCCAGCCGGTATTACACCCGCTTCCTAGGCCAGGTCAGCAGCTACCTGTCCAGCCGCGCCTCGGGCCGGGCCGGGCTCGAACAGTTCCACCAGGTTGCCCGACGGATCCTCGGCCAGGATCTGATTGCCGCCGACCCCGTGCACGATCTCGTTGCGGAACTGCACGCCACGGGCCCGCAGGTCCGTGACCGTGGCGGCCAGGTCGGGCACCTCGATCGCGAACCGGTTCCAGCCGCCCGGCTCGGGGAGACTGCCGTCGGGCATGGCCTGGCCGCCGCCCGGCCCGCCGCCGGGCGCGCTGAGCACCAGCCGCAGGTCGCCCAGCGAGAGCATGGCGAACGCCGGGGCCGGGTGCATCACCTCGGTGAAGCCCAGGTTGTCCCGGTAGAAGGCGATCGCCGCGTCGACGTCGTGGACGATGTACCGGACACTGACCGTTGCCATATTGCAGGACGCTAGCCGGCCGCGAAGACCGGCACGCCGGTCAGCGGGTCGTCGGGCCGGCGCTCGCACCGGGCCTGGCCCCGCTCCAGGTCGCCGGGGTCGAGCCCGGCCGGCCCGAACAGCACGTGGGCCACGCCCAGCCGCCCCTCGGGCCACAGCGCCCGGTCGCCCGGCGCCGCCGCGCCGTCGCGGACGACCAGCGTATGCCCGGTGCCCCACTGGAGCCGGGCCCAGCCGCGGCCGCCGGCCACCTGCTCCCCGCGCAGCACCTCGGTCAGCAGCCCGCGCGCGGCCGCCACCGACTCCACGGTCAGTCCGATCCAGGCGATCTCCGCGGGCTCGGCCTGGACCTCAGGGAACTCCGGCGGCGCTGGCCGGCGGCCGGTCATGGTCGCGATGGCCTGCTCGTCCACCTCGGCCACCTGCAGCAGCGTGCCGAGCCCGGACTCCTTGGGATGCACGAACGCCTCCCGCCAGACCGGCCCGTCCGCCGAGACGCCGAACACCGCGAAGCCCAGCTCGCTGAGGTCCGAGATCGTGTCTTCCAGCGACGGCACCTTGAAGGTGACGTGGTGCGCGCCGGGGCCGGAGCGGTCCAGGAACCGCCGCATGAAGCCGTCGCCGGACGCGCCGGGGGAGATCAGCTCGATCCGCATGTCGCAGGCGTAGACCAGCTGGCACGGCGCGAACTCGTCCGCATCGCCGCCATGTGACCACCGGCCGCCGAACTCCCCGGCGAACCGCGGAAACCCGTCGCGCCAGTGCTCGACGCCGACCGCCAGGTGATCGAACTTGACCAGGCCCGGCATTGAGCCGGCCAGCCGGGTGGCCTGGGCCAGGCCGTTGTCGCGCATCACGCTCGTGCACTCCTCGGGGGGTAGCCGAAATTCCGCAAGTCCTTTATATAGCTTCCCGGTCGTCGTCATCCAATTGCTAGAATCAAATTTCATTCTTCAGCAACGGTACTCGGTTCACCTGGCCAGCTCAGGCACGCCATCCAGGCCCCGCTCAGGCGGCCGTGCGGTTGGTAGACTCAGGTATCAGGTTGCGCCCGTGATCGCGGGTGCAGGGGGGACGATGAGGAGGCTGGACGTGCTGGACATCGCGGGCCCGCCGGCGCCGGAAACGCTGCGCCCGAGCCAGCTCGCCCGCCGCCAGCGCGTTGTCCGGGCCGCCCTGCGCGCCCTGGCCGGCAGCGAGTACGACCGGGTGAAGATCTCCGAGGTGGCCCGCGAATCCGGCGTCGCGCTGGGCACCCTCTACCGCTATTTCGCGTCCAAGGAGCACCTGTTCGCGGCCGTTTTCGTGGAGTGGCAGGGCGCACTGAAGGTCAAGCTGGAGAAGGGCGCCCCCCGCGGCGACACCGATGCCGACCGGCTGCGCGACGTGTTCCGGCGGACGATTCGCGCGTTCCAGGTCCAGCCCCAGTTCTTCCGGCTGCTGATGGTGCTGAACACCACCTCCGATGCCTACGCCGCGGAGATCTTTCAGTCCGCCGGGCCGCTGTTCGCGGAAATCGTCGAGTCGGCCTTCGCCGGGCCGCCCGATGCCAACCGCGAGGCCATCTGCACGACCATTAACTCGGTCCTCGACGGCCAGCTGCGCGCCTGGGTCATGAACCGGGCCACGATCGAGCAGGTCTACCAGGGCGTCGACGACGCCATCCGGCTGATCTACGAGTTCTGCCCCTAGGCGCGGCCTAGCTCCGGAGCTGCCTGGCCACCGCGGTGCCGCCCAGGTCGTTCACGATCACCGCGGCACCCCTCGGCGGCGAACCGCCGCGCAAGTAAGAGGAGGTACCTCCATGGAACCAGGCGGCCGGGCTGATGCCTCTACCCTGACGGGAGAGGAGCCGCGGTGGCCAGGGACGAGGAGTTCGCCGAGTTCGTCACGGCGCGGTATCGCGCGCTGGTGCGGACCGGGCTGCTGCTCACCGGCGACCGCGGGCACGCCGAGGACCTGGCCCAGTCCGCGCTGATCCGCACTTACCTGGCCTGGCCCCGGCTGCGTGAGCCCGCGAACGCCGAGTCGTACGCCCGCAAGGTGCTGACCCGGCTGGCCTTCCGCGCGGGCCAGCGGCGGTGGCGCGGGGAGATCGCGGCGGCGCGGCTGCCCGAGCCGCTGGTCGCGCCGCCGCCCGAGGCCGCGACCGGTGACCTCGCGGTCGACGTGCGCCGGGCGCTGGCCGCGCTGCCGGCCGGGCAGCGGGCCGTGCTGGTGCTGCGCTACTTCGACGACCAGAGCGAGGCCGAGACCGCGCGGCTGCTCGGCATCTCGCCGGGCACGGTTAAGAGCCGGGCCGCCCGCGGCCTGGCCGCCCTGCGCCGCTCCGGGCTGCTGGCCACCGAGGGGACGTCCCATGAATGACGAGATGCAGGTGCGGGAGCTGCTGGCCGTGGCGGCGGAACTGCCCGACGAGGTACGGCCGCCGGTGACGAGCCTGATCCAGCGCGCCCGGCGCCAGCGGACCAGGCGCGCCGGGGTGGTCGCCGTGACCGCCGCTGTCGCGGTGCTGGCCGGGATCGGCCTCCCGGCGATCATCCACGGCCCGCGGCCCGCCCCTTACCGGCCTGGACGGCCGGGGGCCTTCGCCGGGCTGTTCGGCGGCCTGCCGTCCGGGTCCCCGGCCGGCCCGGCCGCGGCCCGGATCGCCGGGTTCCGCTGGTCCGGCCTGCCCGCCTCGCCGCTGGGGCCGCAGTCCCGGCCCGTCCTGGCCTGGACCGGCCGCGAGCTGATCGAGCTCGGCGGGGCCCGCAACGGCCGCACCATCTCCGCCGGCGCCGTGTTCAGCCCGGCCACCGGGCGCTGGCACCTCATCGCCGGCGTCGGCCAGCGCGGCATCGGGCTGGCCGACGCGGTCAGCGTGTGGACCGGACGCCAGCTGTTCGTCGCCGGCGGGCCGCGGGCCGCGCTGTACGACCCGGCCGCCAGCCGCTGGACGCCGACCAGGCTGCCCGCGGCGATGGGCGGGCTTACCCTCAACGACGCGGTCTGGACCGGCCGCGACGTGATCGTCGCCGGGACGAGTTCCAGCCGCGGACGGCTGGGCGTCGCGGCCTACGACCCGGCCACCGGCCGCTGGCGGATGATCACGCCGCTGCTGCCCAGCGGGCATCCCGTCCGGTTCCTGGTGCTGACCGCCACGGCGAGCCGGCTCATCCTGTGGTCGATGTGGGATGTGGTGCACGGCAACAGCAGCGGCTTCAGCGACGTGTCCGGGGTCGACGTGCTGGCGCTGGGCGCCGATGGCACCTGGCGCGACGTGACCGGCCGCTGGCCGCAGCACGCCACGGTCAACGACGCGCTGTTCACCGGTACCGAGATCCTGGTCCCGCCCGGCGTGATCTGGTGCGGGACCCGGTGCAGCTCCACGGTGGCGGGCACGCCGGCGTACTTCGCCGATCCGGTCACCCTGGCCCGGACCGGCATCTCGCCGCCCCCGCTCGGGGAGTCGGACGCGTTCATCTGGACCGGCCGCGCGATCATCGCTCTCGACCAGGGCGTCAACATCACTTCGCTCGGCGGCCGGACGGAGGCCCGGCCCGACGACATGGCCCTGTGGAGTCCCGGCACCGGCCGGTGGCGACGCCTGCCCGCACCGCCCGGCTACCCAGGCCTGGCCGCGACGCCGCTGTGGGCCGGCCGCGAGCTGCTCGCCCTCACCGGCCGGGGTCAGCTGCTGGCCCTGCGCGGCTGACCGAGCGTGACCGGCAGCGCGGCGAGCCGCCAGGTGGCCGGGTCGGGAACATGCCGGGCCTGGTGGCCGGCGTCGGCCAGCGCCAGGCTGGAGTAGCGCCGCAGCAGCACGGCCAGAGCCACCTCGGCCTGGACCCGGGCCAGCGGGGCGCCGAGGCAGAAGTGCGGCCCGTGCGCGTAGCCCAGGTGCCCGGGCGCCCCGGAGGGCCGGGTGATGTCGAGCTGGTCCGGGCGGTCGAACACCCGCGGGTCGCGGTTGGCCGCCGCGATGACCGCGGTGACGGGCTCGCCCGCGTGCACCGTCACGCCGCACAGTTCGGTGTCCGAGCCGGGGTAACGGGGGATCGACAGCAGCTGCGGCCCGCACCAGCGGGTCAGCTCCTCGACCGCGCCGGGCAGCCGGGCCGGGTCGGCGCGCAGCGCGGCGAGCTGACCGGGGTGGCTGAGCAGGGCCTCGATCCCGTTGGCGATGAGGTTGGCGGGCGTCTGCCCGGCCAGCACCAGGTGCCAGGTCAGCGTGACGACCTCGGTGTCGCTGAGCCGGTCCCCGCCGGGGTTCCTGGCGTGCAGCAGGCCGGAGATCAGGTCGTCGCCGGGATCGGCCCGTCGGCGCGCGACGGCCTGCCGGGCGTCGGCGATGATGGCCGGCAGGGCGGCCGCGAACCGCTGGCCATAGCCGGCCGCGACGGCGGTGCCGTAGTCGCGCCAGGCTGGGCGGCCGGCGCCGGGGATGCCGATCAGCTCGCAGATGACCTCGATGGGCAGCGCCCGGGCGAAGCCGGTCAGCAGGTCGGCCTGGTCCCCGTCGGCCCGATCGGCCACGGCGTCCAGGAGAGCCCCGGCGATGCGCTCGATCCGCGGCCGGAACGATTCCGCCCGGCGGGGCGTGAACGCGGCCGCGACCAGCCGCCGCAGCCGGGCGTGCTCCGGCCCCTCCATCTCCTGCATGGTCCGCATATACGGCCAGGCAGTCGCTCGGGCACCTGCGGCTGCAGGAAGCTGGCCGGGCTGAGCCGGAAGCGCGCGTCGGCCAGCATGGCCCGGGCGTCGGTGTACCTGGTCAGGGCCCACATGGGCCCGAGGCCGGGTGCGATGAGCCGGGCCAGCGGAGCGCGTTCCCTGGCCCGGCCGTAGGCGGTGAACGGGTCGCGAGCCACCTCGGGGTCGCTCAGGTCAATCCGCGGGATATCGCCGTCATCGGCCATCTGCTCTCCTGATTTCTGCCCCAGCTGGCCGTCTCAGTTCGAATGGTCACGCCAGATGATGTAAACATCTGAGTGGTGACGGTATCTTGCCCGGCAGCTGACAGCAACATCAGAAGGCAGCAACATCAGAAGAGGGAGCAGGGATGGGCCGGCTCACCCGGGCCCAGGCGCAGGAGCGCAACCGCGCCAGGGTGCTGGCCGCGGCCCGGCAGGAGTTCGCCGAGCGCGGCTTCCGGGACGCCAAGATCGACAGCATCGCCGAGCGGGCCGAGCTGACCAGGGGCGCGGTCTACTCCAACTTCCCCGGCAAGCGCGCGCTGTACTTCACCATCCTGGCCCAGGACGCCGAGCGGGCGGGCGGCCTGGCCGGCGCCGAGCCCGGACATACCCCGGCGCAGGCCCTCGGCGCGCTGGCCCGCGCCTGGCTGGCCGGACTGCCGCTGGCCGCGGAGTCCGACGACACCGCGGCCCGGCTCGGCTCGGACCTGCTGCCGGAGATCCAGGCCAGCGAGCCCACCAGGACCGCGTTCGGCCAGCTCCTGAAGCTGGACGCGGTCCTGCTCGGGCTCGGCCTGGAACGGCTGGCCAGGTCGCCGGCGCGGCTCGTCCGCACCGCCGAAGCCGCCCTGCTGATCTTGTACGGCGCCGGCCAGATGGCGGCGGCCGCGCCCGGCTACGGGGATCCGTTCGATATATCCCTGGTCTGCGAGCGCCTGGTCGGCCTCGACCTGGGTGACCGGTGGGACCCGCCGCACCTGCCCTATGTCCCGGCCGCGCGGCCCGCCGACGACTCGTGGGCCCCGCCGCCGGCCGCGGACGCGGTGCGCGCGCGAGCCCGCCCGTCTCGCGGGCGACGGCGTGGTGACGGTGCTCGGGCTGCACCGGCTCGCGGCGGCCGAGGAAGCGGTACGCGCCGCGCCGCCCGGGTCGGCCGTCACCGTCGTCCTGGTCACCGGCGATCCCGGCGAGCTGGCCCCCCTAGCCCGGCTGGCCATTGCCGAGCTCAGCGGCTTGCCTGCGCCGGGCCTTCCCGGCCGCGGCCTGGCCGGACGTGCAGGTGGTGCTGGACGAGACCGGCCGCCTGGCCGGGGCGGCGGGCGTGCCGTCCGTCAGTGACGTCACCGAGACGGCCGTCCGCATCCGGGCCGGCCGGATCGTCGCCAGAGCCGAGGGGCCGGGCGCGGGCCACGCGGCGGCGGCCTTCGACGGCTAGGGTCCGGACGGCTCGCGCCCGACCGGCTCGCGCCCGGCGCTCTGGATCAGCTCGACGTTGATGACCTCGGTCCGGGAAATGGCCCGGTCCCGGTCGTCGGCCAGCGCCGTCCGGCGGCCGTCATCCATGTACGCGCCGAGCGCCGGCGGTGACGGGAACTCCAGGATCTGGACCTCCAGCGGCTGATCGCCGGCGCCGTCGCCCCGCACGCGCTGGAGCACCCGGCCGCCGTGCTCGGGGACCAGCGCCAGCACCCGGTCCTCGTAGGTGGTGAGGGCATCTTCCTGGTCCGGCCGTGCCCAGAGCAGCACGCACATCGTCAGCGTCATCGGACCAGCATGCCCGATCCGCCGCGATCCTGTGGGCGCTCCTGTGGGCGGCTACGTGTGGTTCCCGCAGTCGGTGCTGACGAGGCTGGAGTCATCGGATCACGCAGGAAGGCGAACATGATGATCGACACCAGGATCAGCCCCGAGACCCGTACCGACCGGGCCCGCCCGGTCCGCCCAAGTTGCCCAGCTCGGCCCGCTCGCCGACCGGGCGGGCGGTGGTTTGCCCTGCTGCGCGCGCCGGCTTTGCTGAAGGGCCCGTTCGGCGGCCCGGACGACGTGGCCGTCATCGAGGACGACCGCCGGCGGCTGGCCGGCCCGCGTGGCTGGTGACCGGCCGACGCCTAGCCGCCGAGCTGGCCCAGCAGGTCCCGGACCTCCTGGGCGTCCGGGGATCCGATGCGCTGGTAGATCTCCAGGGCGCGGCGCAGGTGATCGGCGGCCTCAGCCGGACGGCCGGGCAGCAGGCTGCGGCCCACCCCGGCCAGGGCCCTGGCCTCCTCGGGCGGCGCGCCGATCTCCCTGGCCATGCTGAGGGCCTGGTCGTGATGGTCGCGGGCCTGGCCGACCGCCCCGGTCTCGGCGGCCAGCTCGCCGAGGCTGTTGAGAGCCACGATCTCGCCGTGCCGCGAGCCCAGCTCGCGGAGCAACTCGAGCGCCTGGGTCAGGGTGGCGAGCGCGGCCGGGTAATCCCCGATGAGGTGCTGGAGCCGGCCGAGCTCATCCAGGGCCCAGGTCTGGCC
This sequence comes from uncultured Actinomycetota bacterium, assembly GCA_963730265.1. Classification (GTDB taxonomy): domain Bacteria; phylum Actinomycetota; class Actinomycetes; order Streptosporangiales; family Streptosporangiaceae; genus DASUBV01. The sequence continues at coordinate 45,975 of CAVSRG010000006.1, read as the reverse complement.
GAGCCGGTCGCCGAGCCGGCGGAACAGCGCCAGCGCCTGTTCCTCCCGGGCGATGGCCGCCGGGTAGTCGCCGGTCTTGCGCAGCAACATGCCGAACTCGGCCAGCACGTCGCCTTGGTCGAACTCCGAGCCGACCTGCTCGAACACTTCCAGCGCCCGCAGGTAGCCCGCCGCCGCGGGCTCATAGTCCCCGGTGTGCTGCTGGATCATGGCCAGGCCGGTGAGCGAGACGGCCTCGGCCAGCGGATCGTCCGCGGCCCGAGCCAGGTCCAGCGCCTGCTGGTGGCTGGCCGCCGCGGCCGGGTAGTCCCCGGTCTCCCCCTGGACCAGGCCCAGGTGGTTGAGGGCGTAGGCCTGGCCGGCCCGGTCGCCCAGCTCCCGATACAGCGCCGCGGCCTGGACCAGCGTCGCGGTGGCGGCCGCGTAATCGCCGACCAGCTGCTGGAGCAGGCCCAGCTCGTCCAGCGTCCCGGCCTGGCCAGCCCGGTCGCCCGCGCGGCGCGCCGCGCCCAGCGCCGTCTGGTACTGGGCCGCCGCCTGGTCCCAGTGCCCGCGGGCCCGCAGGAAGCCGCCGATGGCGGTGGCGATGGCCACCGCGTGGCCGGGCCGGGTGTCGGCCGAGGCGCCGATCACCGCGTGCAGGCTGGGCCGCTCCGCCTCCAGCCAGGCCGATGCCGCCGCCGCGGTGTCCAGCCGCGGCGCGTCCGCGGGCGGGCGCCCCGGCGGCGGCCGCCCGCCCGCCGTGGTCCAGGTCGCGATGTGCCGGCTGGCGGCCGCCGCGACGTGCGCGTAGTAGCTGACCAGCCGCTCCTCGCCGGCCGCTGACTCGGCGTCGTCGTCCGCGGCGGCCAGGCCGCGGGCGTACTCGCGAAGCAGGTCGTGCAGCAGGTATCGGCCCGCCACAGGCTCGGTGATCAGATGGTGGTCGTAGAGCTCGTCCAGCCGAGTCCGGGCCTCCGCCACGCCGATGTCGTCCAGCGCCGCCGCGACGTAGGCGTCGAGGTCCGGGCCGGCGGCCAGGCCCAGGCGGCGGAACAGCCGCCGCTGGTCGTCGTCCAGGTCCTGGTAGGACAGGTCGAACGCGGCCGCCACGGACACGTTCTCGGCCCGCATCACGGCCAGCCGGTCCCGCGCCGAGGACAAGCTCGCGGCCAGCTCCGCGCCCGTCCGGGCCGGGTGATGGCGCAGCTGCCGGGCCAGCATCCCGATGGCCAGCGGCAGGTACCCGCTCAGCCGGGTGATCTCCCGCGCGACGTCGTCGTCCGGGCCCAGGTCCGGGCGGCCGGCCAGCCGGGCCAGCAGCGCCGCGGCGTCATCCGGGTCCAGCGCGTCCAGGCTCAGCACCGTGGCGTCTTCCAGCGCCGTCAGCCGCCGGCGGCTGGTGATCAGCACCAGGCTCTCACCCGCGCCCGGCAGCAGCAGCCGGACCTGCTCGTGCCCCGCCGCGTCGTCCAGGACGAGCAGGATCCTGCGGCCCGCCACCCGGTCCCGCCACCGGGCCGCCCGCGCCTCCCGGCCAGGCGGGATCTGCTGCGCGGCGACCCCCGCGGTCAGCAACAGGCTGGCCAGCGCGTCGGCCGGGTCCACCGGCCGCTGGCCGGGCGTGTGCGAGTGCAGCGCGACGAAGAACTGCCCGTCCGGGAAGCGCCCGGCCAGCCGGTGTGCCGCGTGCACCGCCAGCGCCGTCTTGCCCGACCCCGGCATCCCGTCAATGGCGCAGATCCCCGCCGCCGGGCCGCCCGCCAGGCCGGCCAGCAGCCGCCCCAGTTCCGCCTCACGGCCGGTGAAGCTGCCGATGTCCCGAGGCAGTGTCCGGGTCGCCGCCGCCATTCCCGTGCCGCCCGGGGCGGCGGCCTCGTTTCCTGCCGTCTCGTTCTCTGCTGTCTCGTTCTCTGCCGTCTCGTTGCCCGCGGCGAGCACGTCCGCGGCCGGGCCCCGGCCCCGCGCCGCCGCCACGAACAGCACCCGCACCTGGCCCGTCAGGCCCAGCGCGTCGGCCAGCAGCAGCGCCGTGTCCTTGCGGGCCGTGCGGTTGATGCCGCGCTCCAGGTCGCTCACCGACCGCGGGCTCAGCCCGGCCGCCTCGGCCAGCTCCTCCTGGGTCAGCCGGGCCTCGGCCCGCAGCCGGCGCAGCAGCCCGGCGAAGCTCAGCCCTGGCTCTGCCACCCCTACCAGCACCCTTCCGCCCGGCCCTTGCCCGGAGCACCCAAAGCTAGCGCAGGCCGAGGTCGGTCTGCCCGTCAAGCAGCTCGCGAGCGATGTCCAGATGGCCAGCGTGGCACGCCGTCTCCTCGATCAGGTGCAGCACGATCCAGCGCAGGTCCGCCGGCTCCTCCAGGCCCGGGTCACCGTGCCGCCCGCGCGGCGCCGCCGACAACGGCGTTCGGGCCAGCACCTCGTCCGACCGCTCGCACTGCTGCCGGTAGTAGGCCAGCACCTCCGCCGCCGGCCGGTCACAGATGAACGGCGCCTCGGGGTCGTAGGCGGCCGGCCCTCGTCCCAGGGCAGGTCAATGTCAGACCCCGTCACCACCGACTGGAACCAGTGTCGCTCCGCGTCGCCCAGGTGCTGGACCAGGCCCGCCGGCGTCCAGCCCGACGGCACCACCGACCGGTGCCAGGCCTCCTCGTCCAGCCCCGCCACTACGGCCCGCACCGAGGCCCGCTGGTAGTCCAGGAAGTACTGCAGGGCCTGCTTCTCCGGATCTGCCGCGTCGGCCATGACTCGCTCCCGTCTGCTCGCGCCTGTTCGCACGGCCGGGGCTGCGTCGGCCCCCTGCCACCGTAACGACGATCTCGGGCCGCCCCGATGGACGGCCGCGTTACCGTGATGGGCGTGTCAGTCATCGGCGTTCCTTATCACCTCGACGAGTACCTGCCCGACCTGGACCTCGCGCCCCCGCCCGACCAGACCATCACCGCCGACCTGACGCAGGATGACGTCTGGGGCCGGCTGGCCGCGCTGTACTCGGCCGTCGGACAGGCCGTGGCTGCCTCCGCCAGCCGGGGTCATCGCCCGGTGGTCGTGTCCGGCGACTGCACCACCAGCCTCGGAACCATGGCCGGCCTCCAGCAAGCCGGCATCGATCCGAGCATCGTCTGGCTGGACGCCCACGGCGACGTGCAGACCCCCGAGACCACGGCCTCCGGCTACCTCGGCGGCATGCCGCTCCGCCTGCTGGCCGGCTACCGTCCCGAGCTGATCGCGAACCGGCTGAGCCTGCGCCCCGTGCCCGAGGAGCGAATCGTCCTGGCCGGCACCAGGGACCTCGACCCGCCCGAGGTCGAGTACCTGGCCGGCTCGCAGATACATCAGTGCGAGGTCGCCGGAATCGGTGCCGCCCCGCTGCCCGACGGGCCACTCTACGTGCACCTCGACCTGGACGTCATCAGCCCGGACGAGGTGCCCGGCCTGCGCTACCCCGCACCAGGCGGCCCGTTCGCCGAGCAGGTCGCCGGCGCCCTGCGCCTGCTGCTCGACACCCGCCAGATCGTCGCCGTCGGCGTCGCCTGCACCTGGTACCCCGGCCGCGCCAGCGCCGCCGCCGTCGGCCCGCTGCTGGAGGCGGCGCTGGGTTAGTGGTCGGCGGTGTGCTGCTGACGTTCGTGGATGATGCGGGCGTTGGCGAAGGCGGCCCAGATGGCGAGGTGCAGGTCGAGGCGGTCGCCGGGGGTGTTGATGGTCTGGGGAGTGATGTGCGCGTCGTGGGTCGTGGTGATGTCGCCGCCGCCGGCGGGCGCCGGAAGGGCCGGGCTGGGGGGTAGAGGGGTGCCGTCGGGCCGGGTGAAGCTGAACCCGCCGTCGTCGTCGGGGGTGATGAGGTAGCCGAGTTCGTGGACGATGACGTGGTGGGCCTCGCAGAGCAGGATCAGGTTCTGGTAGCTGGTCGTGCCGCCGCGGGCCCAGTGGCGGATGTGGTGCAGGTCGGTGCGGCGGGAGTGGCAGCCGGGGTAGCGGCATCGGTAGTGGTCGCGTTCGCGGACGGCGCGGCGGATGGCGGGGGTGGGCTTGCGGTGGCGGCGGCCGATGTCGAGGAGGGTGCCGTCGTGGTCGTGGAGCATCCAGCTGATGGTGGCGGTGCAGGCGATCTTCTGGGCGGTGGCGGGGCTGATCGCGGGCCCGTCTTCGAGGTGGCAGCGGCGGGGGTGGGCGGGGTGTCCGACCTGCCGGTAGGGGCAGTCCGCACGGCAGGCGTCTGCGTCGGCGGCCGGGTCGCCGGCGGCCGGGTCGCCGGTGACGGGCGCTTCCGCGGAAGCATGAGCGGACGCGGGGTCTTGGCCGGGCGCGGGCGAGTCGGCGGCGGATGCTTCCGCGGAAGCGCCGGCGGGCGCATGGTCCCGGCCGGGCGCGGGCGGATCGGCGCCGGGCAGGTGGACCGTGGGCGGCCCGTCGGCGGCCGCGTCCGCGGAAGCGGCCGGACTGGGCTCTTGGTCGGCGAGGGCTTCGGGGCCGACGTGGACGATGACCTGGTAGAGATCGGGATTGGCCGCGGCGGCGATCTTCCCGGCCAGGTAATCAGCCGCGATCCCGGCCAGCGCATCAGCCAGGCTCGCTGCCTGCGGACTGCCCGCCTCCGGACCGTCCGCCATCGGCCCGCCCGGTCCTGGGCTGCTCGCTCCCCGGTCGGGGGTGGCCGGCGCTTCCGCGGAAGCGCCGTCGTCGTGGTCGGCTCGGTGGGGGTGGTCCAGGTCGGCGGCGGCGGCGCGGAGGGCCTGAATCAGGACCTGGCCCTCGACGGCGGGCAGGCGGACCGTCATCGCCACCGACCCGTCCTCGTCGTCCACCCGCCAGGTCACCCGCCGGGCGGCGCGGGACTGCTGGCCGCAGGCGCGGGACACCTGGCGGTGGGCGCGGGCGAACCGGTCCAGCTGTCCGCCGGTCATCGGCCCGGCCAGCTCGGCCAGGCCCTGCTCGGTGGCGGGGGTGGCGATCCGGGTCAGCGCCCGCACCTTGGCATACGACATCCGCCCAGCGGCGAACTCGGCCCGGATGACGGGCAGGTCACGCAGCGCCCGGGCGACCCGGACTTGCTCGCGGGCGGTGCCGGGGGCGAGCTGGCATTTCCACGCCAGCCAGGCTGAGCAGGAGGGCAGGTCCCATGATTCCCAGCCGCGGCGGGCGTCGAAGTCGGCGACCAGGAGCAGGAACCGGCACGTCGCCGCGGTCAGGTGACCGGCCAGCTCGCAGATCTGCGCTTCCAGGTGCTCCAGCGGCACCTCGGGGGCCGGGCCCGGCTGGCCTGGTGGGTGCGATTGGCCTGGGGGAGGTAATGTTTCGCTCATGTATTCGAGCATATTGTCCGGGTCTGACAGACTGACATCGCCACCCACCTGAGGCTCAGGGGGCGGCGGTGCTCCAGTAGTCGCCCTCGCCGACGACCGGGCTCTGGCCCTGGGAGATCAGCGTGCCGTAGGCGCACCAGGCGTCCTCGCCCTCGATGCGGCCGTAGGCGAGCCGGACGTCGACGACCTCCAGCAGCCACGCCTGGCGGGGGTCGCCCGGCTCGACGGGGCTGCGGTTCAGCCGGGCGGCCAGGTCGCGGGCGTTGCGCTTGAGCGTGACCATGGCGGCGTCGGGAGAGGGGCCGGTTCCGGCCACCAGCCCGTGCGGGAACCCGGCGTCGTCATTGGTGGTCCGCAGGGTCACGTCCACGGCGCTGATGTCGGTCATGTCCGGACGCTACCGCGCCCGGCGCTCGCGGTGCGCGGTCAGGCGGCCGCGAGCCGCCGGAACGCGTCGGCATGGCGCGCGCACCAGTCGGCGAAGGTCCCCGGCAGGCGTCCGAGCAGTCGCTCCACGGTGTCGGTGCGGAACCCGACCGTGTCCGCGCGCATCAGTGCGAAGCCCTCCGTGATGGCGTCGGCGAGGGCCGGCGGCGCCCCGTGGGGGAAGCGGGCCCGGACGGCCTCGGCGGGCGTCGCCGCCTCGCGGGTGTCGATGTCGAGGCCGGTCGCCGCGGCGAGGATCCGCACGTGTTCGGCCGTGGTCATGAGCTCGTTGCCGGTCGGGACGTAGTCCTGCCCCTCGTGACCGTCCTCGGTGAGGCAGAGGGCGGCGACGGCGGCGATGTCGGCTGGGTCGATCAATGCGTAGCGGCCGGGTCCGATCGGGTCGATGACGTAGCCTCCCGCGCGGATGGTGGGAGCCCAGTCGAAGGCGTTGGACATGAAACCGCCGGGCCGCAGGAAGGTGGCGGGGATGCCGGAGTCCCGGACGATCTCTTCGCGCTGGTGGTGCCAGCGGCCCATGGCGGGCATGGGGTCGCCGAGGACGTTGACGGAAGACAGGTGCACGATGTGCCGCACCCCGGCGGCCTGGGCGGCGGCGACAGCGTGGGCCGTGTGCTCGGTGCCGATGCCCGGCGTGAGCAGGAACAACTTGTCGGCTCGGTCGAACGCGGGGACCAGCGTCGCCGGATCGCTCAGGTCACCGACGACCTGTTCGCCGCACCGGGAAAGCCCGCCGGCGCGGGCCGGGTCGCGGACGAGGACGCGGAACTGGGCGTTCTTCTCATCGAGCTCGCGGACGAGCTCGCGGCCGATGTTGCCGGTGGCTCCGGTGATCAGGATCATGATGGCTTCCCCGGATCGTTTGCCGTCTAATGACTACGTGAACGCTAGCCGGTTAACGATTAGCCGTCAATCGATTTGCGGCTAGGATCGGGCGGGTCCGCAGACCACCGGAGGCCGTGATGCCCGAATTCCTGGACCTGCACGGCAAGACCTCGAAGGCGCTTCGTGCGGTGACGGAGACGGCCATGCGGCGGCACGGGCTTTATGCCGGGCAGGACCTCCTGCTCGCACTGCTGTGGGAGCGAGACGGGCGTACGCCCGGCGAGATCGCCGCCGCGCTGCACGTCACGACACCGACCGTGGTGAAGGCAGCCACCCGCATGTCCGACGCCGGGCTGCTCACCCGACGCCGCGATGAACGGGATAACCGCCTGGTGGGGCTCTGGCTCACCGACGCGGGCCGCGCCCTGCAGCTGCCGGTCGAGGCCGAACGGCGGCTCATCGAGGAGGCGGTTACCGCGGATCTCACCGACGCCGAACGCGAGCTGCTGATGAGCGCCTTGGCCAGGATCCAGCGGTCAGCGATCGGATTGCAGCGGCAGCAGGCCGACGATGCCGCCGCCGCGGGTCATTCGGCGTAGCGGGCGGTGAGTGAGCGCAGCGCGTCGATCGTGTCCTGGTCGTCGGGCAGCCACGGTCCGCTGAGCGGCCCGGTCGGGTTGAAGAACGTCTGGATGCGCTCGCCGCCGTTCTGGGCCATCCACTCGAACAGCAGGTCGAACCATTCCGCCCGGTGCTTGATGCGCGGGCTGTTGGTCTCGCAGATGTCGATCTCGGGCGCGTCGCGGCCGGTCAGCTCGCGGCAGGTGTCGCGCATGTCGTCGAGGCGGGCGAACAGCTTGTCCCGGCTGATCCCGCCGCTCCACTTGCGGAACTGCCCCTCGGGAAAGTCGTAGATGTCCACGCCGTACCAGTCGAGGTTGGTGCCCATCCACGCCTTGGTCTGGCTGGGCACCGCGCAGATGATGGAGCCATAGCGGACGTTGGAGCCGCGGCAGAGGTTCTGCATGTAGTCGTGCACCGCGGCCATGTTCCCGGCGTTGACATAGTCGGGGTATCCGGCCAGGTTGGAGGCCTCGTGCCAGGCCGACAGCTTCACGCCGGGCGGCGCCGATGCGATGAACGACGTCAGCTTGTCGTCCAGCTGGCCCGCGAGCAGGTCGGCCGGGACGGGCCGGATCGACAGCGTCACCTTGGCCTCGGGCACGGTCTCCTTGGACGGCCAGACCGTGGGCACGAAGTTGTACTGGTCCCGGTAAGCGCGGAATGTGCGGACAGTGATCCCCGCATCGTTCATCGGGTCGAAAGCCCTGGAGTTGGAGCCGAATAGAACGCTCACGTCTGCCTCCGGCAACTGAATATGAAATCCGATCTCTGTGTGACTGGGTGGTAACTAGGCGCAACTCGCCTGCGAGGGCACTGTAACTCGTCAGGGCCGGGTGCCGGTCCAGAGGGTTCGCGTGCCGCGGATGGCCAGGTCCTGGCGGCGCAGGACGCTGTGCGGTCCGTCCTCGGCGGTGAGCGCGTCGAGGGCGGCCAGGTCGTCGGCGGCCAGCGTGCCGTCGAGGCGGCCGCGGGAGCGGCGCAGGGAGCCGAGCGCGTAGCGGCCGGCGGCCGGCGGCAGCGGCCCGTCCAGGCTCAGGTCATAGGCCACCCCGGTCACCCCGGTGAACCCGGCCCCGGTCAGCAGCGGCCCCCAGTCCGCGCCCAGGTAGGGCAGCTCGGTCCCGCGCAGCTCATCCAGGGCGGCGTCGCAGCGGGCCTCGAGCCCGGGCCGGCCCAGGCCGATGTCGTCGGGCAGGAAGCGCAGCCAGGTGCTCATCTCGGCCACCGCGAGCAGCCCGCCGGGCCGGAGTACCGCGAAGATCTTGGCCAGTCCCTGGACGGGATCGGCCAGGTGGTGCAGGGCCATCGATGACCAGGCCAGGTCCACGGTGTCGACGGCCGGCCAGGCCCCGTCCAGGTCGGCCTCCAGCGTCCGGACCCGGTCGGCCAGCCCGCTGTCGGCGGCCTTGGCCCGCAGCCGGGCCAGCATCCCGGCCGACTGGTCGACCGCGATCACCTCGGCGCCGGGGAAGCGCTGGGCCAGGGCGAGCGCCCCGGTGCCGGTCCCGGACCCGAGGTCCAGGATCCGGCCGACCGGCCCAGGCGCGGCCAGCTCGTGCACCCGATCGATGGTCGCGGACAGGTAGGCCTGGAGCACCTCGGCGTCCAGGTCCAGCAGCTCGGCCAGGATCGCCTCGTCGTCGTCGCCGGCGTGATGGTGGTGGGGGGCGTGGTTCATGGCCCCGACCGTACGCCCGGTGGCGCCTAAATGGCACATCTGTTTGCTGCTTTGGCAAAGCCCGCGGGGTCAGCCCGGCTTCAGCAAGCCGGTTTCAGCAAGGTAGCGCCGAGGCTGTCGGCCATCCACCGCGCGAACGCGGCGGACGTCCAGCTCTGCTCCGTCACCAGCAGGTGGTACAGGTGGCCGTCCATCAGCGCCCAGCACAGCTCGGCCGCCCGCCGCTCGCTGACCCCGGCGGCCAGGCCGTCCAGTGACGCCAGGTGCCTGACGAACGCGGTGGCCCCGTACATCCGGCCCCGGCCCTCGTCGGCCAGCAGCTGGGCGGCCTCCGGGTCGCTGTCCGCCGCGGCGTAGAGCACCCGGCCGATCGGGGCCACCCGGCCCGCGATCTCCACCACCATCTCCGCCCACAGCTCCAGCGCCCGGCGCGGGTCGCGCTCGGCCTGGATCGCCCGGACGCCCGGCCGCTGCTCCAGCTCGACGGGCTCGTCGTCGCCGACGATGGCCCAGTCCAGGGCCAGCTTGAGCAGCGCGACCTTGCTGCCCGCGGCGTTGAAGACGGTGCGCCGGCTGACCTGGGCCGCCGCCGCGATGGCGTCGATCGTGGTCGGCGCGTAGCCCTGGGCCAGGAACAGCTCACGGGCCGCGGTCACCACCGCCCGCCGGGTGCGCCGGGCCTGGTCGTCGCGGACCTGCGACACGTAGCGCCGGGCCGGGGGAGCCGGGGGACTGGCCGGCGGGTGAGTCGGCGGGCGAGCCGGTTTCTGGTCCGGCATCTTGACGGGACCTCCAACTTGACTGCACTATTGATGCAATGAACGCATCACTAGTATATCGAATGTGGTGATCAGCATGCGAGTAGCCATCATCGGACTCGGGCCAGCCGGCCTGTTGATCGGCGCCGGCCTGGCCCGGCGGGGACACGAGGTGGTCGGGGTTGAGCGCGACCCGGGCCCGGAGGACGGCGACCGCTGGCCGCGGCGCGGGGTCATGCAGTTCCATCACGCGCACGGCTTCCGGACGCAGGTCGTCCAGGCGCTGGAGCAGGAACTGCCGCAGGCCTTGGACCGGTGGCTGGCGGCCGGCGCCGAGCCGATCATGCTGACGCTGCCCGGCGGCGCCGAGGTGCCCATGGGGATGCGGTCCCGCCGGGAGACGTTCGAGCGCGCCCTGCGGGCGGCCGCGCTGGAGCAGCCCGGCTTCGAGGTACGCCAGGGGCACGTCGACGGCATCCGGCAACGGGGCGGACGGGCCGCCGGCCTCCAGGTCGACGGCGCCGAGATCCACGCTGACCTGGTCATCGACGCCTCCGGCCGGGCCGGGCGGGTGACCCGCTCCCTGCCCCCCGCGGTGACCAGCGGCGGCCCCTGCGGGATCGCCTACGTGGACCGGCAGTACCAGCTGCATCCCGGTGCCGAGCCGGGCCCGCTGGCCAACCCGCTCGCCTGGCAGGCCGATCTCGACGGCTATCAGGCCATCATCTTCGTGCACGAACAGGGCCGGTTCTCCGTCCTGCTCGTCCGGCCGGCCGGCGATCAGGTGCTGGCCCAGCTCCGCCACGAGGCCGCCTTCGACGCCGCCAGCCGGGCCATCCCCGGCCTGGCCGACTGGGTCGATCCCGGCCGCGCGCGGCCCGTCTCGCCGGTGCTGCCCGGCGGCCCGCTGCTCAACGCCTACCGCGCCCAGACCGGGGCCGACGGGCGGCTCGTGCTGCCCGGGCTGGTCAGCGTCGGCGACGCCGTGGCCACCACCACGCCGACCTTCGGCCGGGGCGTGACCACCACCCTGCTGCAGGCCAGGGAGCTGCTGCGGCTCGTCGACGAGCACGGCACCGACGTGGCCGCCGTGGGGGAGAGCTTCGACGCCTGGTGCACCGAGCAGATCAAGCCGTGGGTGGACGACCACGTGCTCATGGACGACGCCACCCAGCGCCGCTGGGCCGGGCAGGACATCGACCTGAGCCTGCCGCTGCCCTCCGACCTGATCCTGGCCGTCGCGGGCGCCGAGCCCGAGCTCGCGCCGGCCACCTTCGGCTACCTGGGCATGACCGCGCTGCCCGCCTCGCTGCGCGCCATCGAGCCCCGGGCCCGCGCGCGGTACGAGGCCGGCTGGCGGCCGCCCGTCCCGCCCGGCCCGAACCGCGACGAGCTGGCTGGCATCATCGAGGCCGCCCTGCACGGCGCACCCGAGCCGGCACCCGAGCCGGCACCCGAGCTGGCGCCCGCCTGATTACCTGGGCACATCCCGGTGCGACGGCACCTGGTTGCCGCCGATGGACGCGCGCTCCTCGTCCGACAGCCCGGCCGCGGCCAGGATCCGCTGGATCATCGCGTTCTTGCCCTGGCCGTACTCGTCGATGTCCCCGGCCACCGCGCCGACCCGGCGCTTGACCTCGGCGTACTCGTCGCGCAGGACCGGGTCGGCGCGCAGCGTGTCCCGTACCGCGAGGTGATTGCGCAGCGAGAGCGAGCCGTCCACGATCACGTAGGTGTTCGTCCCGGCCAGCCGCTCGGGCTCCTTGAACGCCCAGCGCAGCGGGATGCCCAGCTCGCCCAGCGGCCGGAAGTCCAGGTCGATCAGCACCTGCGACGCCGCGGCCACGTCAGCCCCGGCCACCACGAGGTCGCAGTCGATGACCGGCTTGGCGGCCAGGCCCGGCACCGAGGTACTGCCCACGTGCTCGATGGCCACCACCGGCACCCCGGCCGCCGCCATCGCCGCGCCGTACTCGCGGCGCAGCCCCTCGAACCGCTCCGGCCAGTCCGGATCGTACTCAACTACCGTGATCACGCCCGACAATCTATGCAGTAACAAAGGCCGTCGCAGCCGGCGCAGCTCAGACGGCCGAGGCCGGGCGGACGGTGGCCGTCTCGGCCAGGGCGCGGGCCTCGGCCAGGTTCGGCGCGCTGGCGGTGCCGCCGGGCGGCCCGGGTGGACAGCGCGCCGGTCGCGCAGCCGAGGCGGGCCGCCTCGGGCAGCGGGAGGCCCCCGGCCAGGCCGGCGATCAGGCCGGCGTTGAAGCAGTCCCCGGCGCCGGTGGCGTCGACGGGCGTCACCGGGGCCAGCTCGGCCCGGTGCCACCGGGAACCCTGCGCACAGAGCGCACCCCTGGCCCCCAGCTTGACCACCAGGTCCGGGCCCCAGCTGGTCAGCACGGCCGCCGCGGTGTCCAGGTCGGGCGCGCCGCTGATCCGCAGGGCCTCGCCCTCGTTGGGCAGCAGCAGGCTGGTCTGGGCCAGCACGTCGCGGAGCTGGGCGCCGCCCCAGCCGCCGGCCGGATCCCAGTTGGTGTCCAGCGACGTCACCGCGCCCCCCGCACGGGCCGCCGCGAACAGCCCGGCCAGGCCCGGCCCGAGCGTGTGGTCGAGCAGGAAGTACGAGCTGACGTGCACGTGCCGGGCCCGGGTCAGCAGCTCGACCGGCACGTCCGGCGCGGCCAGCGATCCGATCGTGCCCAGGGCGGTCAGGATGGCCCGGTCGGTCCCGCGCGACAGCGCCACGGTCATCCCGGTGGGCTGGTCCTCGCGCACCGTGATGGCCGCGGTGTCCACGCCCTCCCTGGCCAGCTGGGTCAGCATGAACTCCCCGGCCGCGTCGGCCCCGACCACGGCCACCAGCGCGACGCTGAGCCCGAGCCGGGCCGCGGCCACCGCGGTGATCGCCGCGGACCCGCCGATGACCAGGGAGATGGCGCCGACTAGCTTCTCCTCCTGGCCGAAGGCCGGCGTCACGTCACCGCCGACGACCAGCACGTCGGGGTTGCAGTCACCCATGATCACCAGGTCATGCGATGGCGACGTCAACGCCCGCCTCCTTCAGCTCGTCCGCGTCGGCCGCGGCGATGCCCGAGTCGGTGACCAGCACGTCCACCTCGCGGGCGGTGCAGATGCGGGCGAACGCGTGCGCGGCCCACCTTGGAGCTGTCGGCCACGATGACCACCCGGCTGGCCCGCTGGGACATCAGCCGGTTGATGCTCGCCTCGCCCTCGTGGTGGGCGGTGGCCCCGGCCTCGGCGTCGATCCCGTCCACGCCCAGGAACGCGATGTCCAGCGTGACCTGCTCCAGCACCCCGGTGGCCAGCGGCCCGGTCAGCTCGTAGGAGTGCGGCCGGGCCACCCCGCCGGTGGTCACGATCTTGATGTGCTGGCGCACCGCCAGCTCGGTCGCGATGTTCAGCGCGTTGGTGACCACGGTAAGCGCCGGGGACGGCGCGCCGGAGTTCAGGTCCGGCCGGACGACCAGCGCCCGGGCCACCTCCGTGGTCGTGGTGCCGCCGTTCAGCCCGGCGATCTGGCCCGGCCGGACCAGCCCGGCGGCCAGCGCGGCGATGCGCTGCTTCTCCGACGGGTAGCGCTCGGTCTTGTAGCGCAGCGGCAGGTCGTAGGTGACGCCCCGAGCCACCGCGCCGCCCCGGATCCGGGTCAGCATCTGCTGGTCGGCCAGCTCGTCCAGGTCCCGCCGGATGGTGGCCGGCGACACGCCCAGCGCCTGCGCGGCGGCTCGACCTGGAGCTGCCCGTCGGCGCCGAGCAGTTCCAGCAGCTCGTTCCACCGCCGGTACCGGCTCACCGGAGCATCACCTCGCTGGTTCAGGCTGTGCTGATTCAGTCCATGGCTCCGATCACCTGGAGCAGCCGCGCCACCTCGGCCGCGATCGCGTCGCGGCCCGGCCGCTCGTACGTGCGGGGGTCGACCAGCGCCGGGTCGGCGGCCAGCCGGCCGCGGACGGCCGCAGTGAACACCTTATTCAGCTGGGTGGCAATGTTGATCTTCGTCATGCCCGCACGGACCGCCGCGGCCAGCGTGTCGTCTCCGATCCCCGACGAGCCGTGCAGCACCAGCGGCACGGTCAGCCGGCGCCGGCAGCGCCGTGATCAGGTCCAGGTCCAGCACGGCGTCGCGGGTCAGCATGGCGTGCGAGCTGCCGACCGCCACGGCCAGCGCGTCGGTCCCGGTGGCCGCGACGTAGGCGGCCGCCTCGTCCGGGTCGGTGCGGGCCTCCGGCGCGTGCACGCCGTTCTTGCCGCCGATCTCGCCCAGCTCGGCCTCCACCCACAGGCCGCGGTCGTGACACCAGCGGGCCACCTCGGCCGTGGCGGCCACGTTGCCGGCGTAGGGCAGCACCGAGGCGTCGAACATGACCGACCCGAAGCCCAGCTCGGCGGCCTCCCGGACCAGCTCCTCCTCGGTGACATGGTCCAGGTGCAGCGCCACCGGCGTGGCCGCCGACTCCGCGATGCGGGCGCAGGCCGCGCCGATCGGGCCGAGCGCGCCGTGGTAGCGGACGCAGTTCTCGCTGACCGCCACCACCACGGGCGTCCCGGCCGCCTCGGCGCCGGCCACGATCGCCTCGGCGTGCTCGATGCCGATCACGTTGAACGCGCCCACCCCCAGCCCGGCCGCGCGGGCGGGCAGGACGATCTCGGCCATGGATACCGTGGTCATGCCGTGTACTCCGCTTCCTGGCTCACGCCGGTCTCGGCCAGCACCCTGGCGTAGTCCTCCGCGCGGAACTCGCCCGCTACCGGCGCCGCCGCCGCGGCGGTGCCCAGCGCCGCGGCGTGCCGCAATCGCTCGGGCCAGGGCTGGTCCAGCGTCAGTCCGCGGGCCAGCCCTGCGGTCACCGCGTCGCCCGCGCCGGTCGGGTTTCGGAACACCTCGCCGGGCGGGACGGCCCGCCAGGCGCCCGCGCTGGTCGCCGCCCACAGCCCGGCCGGGCCGAGCGAGACCACGACGGCCGCCGGGCCCGCCGACCGCAGCTGCGACGCGGCGGCCGAGACCGCCGCCAGGTCGGGCCCGTCGGACCCGGCCAGCCCCCGGCCGGCCAGTGCCCGGCCGGTCAGCGCCTCCAGCTCGGCCAGGTTCGGCTTGACGATCGCCGGCCCGGCCGCCGCGCCCCGGGCCAGCGCCTCCCCGTGGGTGTCCAGCACGGCCGGCACCCCGGCCGATGTCGCCGCGGCCACCAGCTCGGCATAGGCGCCAGCAAGCAGGCCGCGCGGCAGGCTGCCGCTTAGCACCACGGCCGCGCTGTCGGCCAGCGCCTTTTCATAGGTAACAAGGAACGCGGCGTACTCGTCCGCCGTCACTTCCGGTCCCGGCTCGTTGAACAACGCCGTCCGCCCGTGGCCGGTGTCGACTACCGCGAACGTCCGCCGGGTCTCGCCGCCGACCGGGGTGAACGTCGCCGGCACCCCGAGCCCGGCCAGCGCCGAGGTCACCTCTGCGCCGGTGCCGCCCCCGGCCAGGCCGAGCACCCGGGCCGGCGCCCCGATGGCCAGCAGCGTCCGGGCCACGTTCAGGCCCTTGCCGCCGGGACGGACCCGGACCTGGCCGGGCCGGTTCACCCCGGACCAGTCCACGCCCGCCACCTCGTGGGTGATATCCAGCGCCGGGTTCAGGCAGGTAACCGTGATCACGAGGCCGGGCACCTCAGCGGGGGAGCAGGATGACCGAGCGGCTCAGGTTCCGCGGGCGGTCGGGATCCAGGCCGCGCGCGGCGGCGAGCGCCACGGCCAGCCGATGCACCCGGACCAGCTCGGCCATGGGGTCGTCGGGGCTGGCCCAGATCGTCCCCCCGGCCGCCTCCACCTCGCCGGCCAGGCCGTCCGGCGCGGGCCCGAGCACCCAGACCACGCTGCCCTCGCCGGTCACCGCGACCGGCCCGTGCCGGTACTCCATGGCCGGGTAGGACTCGGTCCACATCCCGGCCGCCTCGCGGAGCTTGAGCGCGGCCTCGTTGGCCAGTCCGTAGCTCCAGCCGGTGCCCAGGAAGGTGAGCTGGCGGGCGGCCAGCGCGGCCGCGGGCAGCGGCTCGGCCAGGATCCGCTGCGCCGCGTCGGCCACCGGGCCCATGTCCTGGCCCAGGTGGGTGCGCAGCAGGGCCAGCTCGGAGGTGGCGAACCTGGTCTGCACCACCGACTCCTCGTCGGCGAAGTCCAGCACGATGACCGCGTCGGCCCCCGCCGCCACCGGGGTGCCCGGCACGGCGGTGATCGCCACCGTCGGCACCCGGCCGCCCAGTTCCTCCAGCAGCCGGAGGATCTCCGTGGTGGTGCCCGACCGGGACAGCACCAGCAGGCGGTCGTAGCTCCGGCCGGGCGGCAGTTCCGAGGCCGCGAACGCGTCGGTCTCGCCCTGGCCGGAGGCCTCCCTGGCCGCCGCGTAGGCCTGGGCCATGAACCACGAGGTCCCGCACCCGGCCACGGCCACCCGCTCGCCGGGCGCCGGCAGCAGCCCGGCCACGTCCGCGGCCAGCGCCGCCGCCTGACGCCAGCACGCCGGCTGCGAGGCCACCTCCGCTTCCGTGCGGCTGCCTGTCGGTTCTGCCACTCGAGCCTCCTTGCCCGCAGTTGTGTTGCCGTTCATCTGGACCCCCGGTTCCGTGGTCACGTGCCCGCCAGCCCGGTCGCGGCGACCGACCGCACGAAATAGCGCTGCGCGACGAAGAAGATCACCAGCATCGGAGTCAGGCTCATCACGTTCGCCGCCATCAGCAGCGGCCACTCCGTGGAGTGCGCGCCCTGGAAGGTGGCCAGCCCCAGCGGGAGCGTCATCTGGTTCGTGGAGTCGACGGCGATCAGCGGCCACAGGAACGAGTTCCACGAGTCGAGGAAGGTCAGCGCGGCCAGCGTGGCCAGGGCCGGCGCCGACAACGGCAGCACGATCCGCCACAGCACCTTCAGCCGGCTGGCCCCGTCCACCCGGGCCGACTCCTCGTACTCCAGCGGCAGCGTGCGGAAGAACTGCCGCAGGAAGAACACGCCGAACGCGGTGGCCGCGTTGGGCAGGATGAGCGCGCCGATGTGGTTGATGCCCACCCCGGCCAGCACGTGGACGCCGAGCCACTTGGTGATGATGAACTGCGGGATCATCGTGACCTGGAACGGCACCATGAGGGTGGCCATGATGGTGGCGAACAGCAGCCCGCGACCCAGGAAGCGCAGCCGCGCGAACGCGTAGCCGGCCAGCGAGCACAGCACCAGGTTGCTGAGCACGGTCGTCACTGCGACGACCGCGCTGTTAATGAAGAAACGTCCGAACGGCGCGCTGTTCCAGGCCGCCGGGTAGTTCGACAGCTTGAGCACGTGCGGCGTGAGCAGCGGCGGGAAGTGCAGCGCCTCCGACGACGTCTCGAGCGAGGTGAGCAGCAGCCAGGCGAACGGGAACAGCAGCAGCACCGCGGCGGGCACCAGCACCAGGTGCCACGGGCTGAAGGGCAGGCGCAGCCGCGACCGGGGCCGCACCATCGTCGTGGCGGTCATGAGCGGTAGTACGTGAATCGCCGGCCGACCCGGAACTGGATCACGGTGACCACGATGATGATGACGAACAGGAAGTAGGCGATGGCCGAGGCGTAGCCGAACTGGAAGGTCTGGAACGCCTCGTAGTACAGGTAATAGACCAGCACCGTGGTGGCGTGCAGCGGACCGCCCTGGGTGCTGAGGTACACCTCGTCGAACAACTGCAGCGCGTTGATCGTGAGCCATACGGCCAGGAACAGCGAGGCCGGGCTGAGCAGGGGCAGCGTCACCTTGCGGAAGGTGCGCCAGGGGCCGGCCCCGTCGATGGCCGCGGCCTCGATCAGGCCGGCCGGCACGCCCTGGAGCGCGGCCAGGTAGATCACGACCGCGAACCCGGTCCAGCCCCAGATCGTCATGATCACGATGACGAACAGCGCCTCGGACGGGGAGTTGAGGAACTGCTGCTGCGGGATGCCGACCAGGTGCAGGGCGTAGTTGACGATGCCGTAGGACGGGTCGAACAGCCAGATGAAGACCAGTGCCTCGCTGATGGTCGAGATCGCCATCGTGGCGTAGGCCGCGGTCCGGTAGAACGAGATGAAGCGGATCTTGCGGTTCATGGCCACGGCCAGGAACAGGCCGACGATCATCGTGCCCGGCACGAACAGCGCGGTGTAGGTGAGCGTGTGGCCGATGGCCGAGGCGACCACCGGGTCGTGCACCATCTGCCGGTAGTTGCGCAGGCCCACGAACGGCGTGTTCCCGGTGAGCAGGTTGTTCTGCTGGAACGACATGATCGCCGACCAGACGATGGGCACCGCGCCGAACAGCAGGATGACGGCCACGCCCGGGGTGACGAAGCCCCAGCCGCTGAACTGCTCGCCCGCCGGCGCCCGCCGCCGGCCGGCGACCGCTGAGGCCCGGACGGCCCCAGCCGGCGCTGGCGGCCTGGCCGGCGGCGCGCGACGGCGGGCGAGACGGCCACGTCAGCTCCCCAGCGCCTGGTTAACCTGCTGCGCGGCGGAGTTCAGCGCGGCCTGGGGCTGGCTCTTGCCCAGCAGCACCGACACGATCATGGTGCCGAGGATCTGCGAGATCTTGGGGTACTGCGGGATCTGCGGCCGGGCCTGGCGGACGTTGTTCAGGTTGCTGATGAACGCGCTCACGTCGGGCAGGGCGGTGTCCATCTGCTGGTTGAAGCCGGGGGAGTCGGCCACCGAGCGCCGGATGGGCAAGTCCCCGGTGTGCAGCGAGAAGTACTTGACCTGAGCCGGGGCGGTCAGCCAGAGCAGGAACTTTTCGGCCTGCGAGACCCGGCTGCTGCCGTTGTTGAAGATCACCCAGTTGTCGGGCCCGGAGATGGTCTGATGGCCGCCGCCGGTGCCGGGGTAGGACGGCATGATCTGGACGCCGTACTTCACGTTGGGGAACGCCGACAGGTCCCAGGGACCGGTGACCAGCATCCCGATGTGGCCCGAGTTGAACAGGTTGGCGTAGGCCGAGTCGGTCGGGTCCAGGTACATCGACTTGTCGGTGACCGCCATGGTCCTGAGCGTGTTCAGCGAGGTCAGGCCGGCCTTGGAGTCGAACGCGGCCTTCTTGTTGTCCGGCGTGAGCAGTTTCCCGCCGGCCTCCCACAGCAGCGCCTCCCAGTGCCACACCGTGTCCTCGGAGCCGGGGGTCACGTAGGCGGTGCCGAACTGCTTGATGGCCGGGTTGGTCAGCTTCTTGGCGTCGGACTGGAACTGGGCCCAGGTCCAGGCCGGGCTCGGGTCGGACAGCCCGGCCTTGGCGAACAGCTTCTTGTTGTAGACCACCGCGAGGTTGTCCACCAGCGCCGGGATGCCGATCACCCGGCCCTTGACGGTGGCCACGTCGCGCTCGCCGACCCAGAAGTCGTTCCAGTTCACGCTGGGCTTGGCCACGACCTTGGTCAGGGTCACCACCTGCGGGATCTGGGCCACGTTGGGCGCCCACGACCCGTACAGGTAGGCGATGTCGGGGGCGCTGCCGCCGCGCACCGCGGTCAGCACCTTCTGGAGGGTGTTGTCGTTGTTGACGAACAGGCTCGTCACCTGCACGCCGGGGTGCTGGCGGTGGTACTGCGCCAGCAGGTGGGCGAACGCCTTGCCCTCGGCGCCGGTGTAGCCCTCCCAGATCTGGATCGCGCCGCTGCTCCCGCCGCTGCTGCCGGTACCGCAGCCAGCCAGGACCAGGACAAGCGCGACGACGAGGGACCAGGCCACCCGGATTCGGGCTCGGTGACTAGCCATCCAGCCGCGTCGCATTTTGCCCTCCGCTCACGGGGTCGCGAGAACACGATCAATGATGATTGATCACCGCGAATTTGAAGCAATATCGATCACAGACACCAGTGATGTCAATACCCTTGAGACGAAAAACCTGGACAAGCCCTACCGGGCCGCTCTGCTCGATCTTGCGCGAAACTGCTCGCGATGGAACACTACCGAGCCATGATCCAGGTGACGTTCGTTGGCGCCGGCAGCATCGAGTTCACCCGCAACGTGGTCACGGACCTGTGCGGCTACCCCGAGTTCCGGGGCCAGCTGCACCTGTCCCTGCACGACATCTCGCCCGACCGCCTGGCCCACGCCGAACGGCTGGCCCGGCGGATCAGCGCGCAGACCGGCGCCGACGCGGTGGTGACCGCCTCAGCCGACCGGCGCGAGGCGCTGGCCGGCGCCCGCTACGTGATCAACGAGGTCCAGGTCGGCGGCTACGACGCGACCAAGCTGGACTTCGCCATTCCGGCCCGGTACGGCGTACGGCAGACCATCGGGGACACCATCGGCATCGGCGGCATCTTCCGGGGCCTGCGCACCATCCCGGTGGCCGTCGGGCTAGCCGCCGACATGGCCGAGGTGTGCCCCGACGCCTACCTGCTCAGCTACTCCAACCCGATGGCCATGCTGCCCTGGGCCGTGTACGAGGGCACCAGCTTCCAGCGCGTCTACGGGCTGTGCCACTCCGTGCGCGACACCCAGGCCTTCCTCACCGAGCTGGTCGGCGCCGACCCGGCCCGGGTCCGGTTCCTGACCGCGGGCTTCAACCACCAGGCTTTCGTGCTGCGGTTCGAGCAGGACGGCCAGTCCCTGTACCCGCGGCTGACCGAGGCCATCGACTCCTCGCCCGAGCTCCAGCGCCGGGTGCGGGTGGAGATCTTCCGCCGCTTCGGCTACTTCCCGACCGAGTCCAGCGAGCACTCCGCCGAGTACGTGCCCTGGTTCATGCGGCACGACGACCAGGTCGAGCAGTTCCGGATCTTCGTGGGCGACTACCTGGCCCGGTCCGAGGAGAACCTGCGCGAGCTGGCCGACCTGCAGCAGCAGCTCGACAGCGACGCCCCGCTGGACCTGGACCCGCCCGGCGAGCTGGCCTCGCTGTTCATCCACTCGCTGGAGACCGGCCAGGAGCGCGAGCTGCACGTCAACATCCGCAACGGCGGGCTGATCACCAGCCTGCCCGAGCAGGCCTGCGTCGAGGTGCCCTGCCTGGTCGGGGCCGGGGGGCCTAAGCCGGTGCCAGTCGGGGCGCTGCCGGTCCAGCTCGCGGCGCTGAACCGGACGTTCCTCAACGTGGTGGAGCTGACGGTGCGGGCCGTGCTGGAGGGCTCGCGTGACCACGTCTACCAGGCCGCGTTGCTGGACCCGAACACGGCGGCCACGCTGACCACGGCGCAGACTGTTGCGATGTGCGACGAGCTGCTCGAAGCCCACGCCGCCCTGCTCCCGGCCTTCGGATGATCAGCTCGGCGACGGCGACGTTGATGACCCAGCCGGCCGTCAGCATCAGGGTCCGGGGCAGGTACTCGGCGTGGCTGGCCGGCGATGAGCAGCCAGGGGATGCCGATCAGGGCCTGGGTGCCAGCCCCCTGGGCGACGGCGTAGCCGCGGATCATCCAGGCCCGGTGGGCGGCGAAGTCGCGGTGCCGGATCGCGATGTAGCCCAGGACCAGGGACCCGGCCAGGGCCGAGCCGAAGACCAGCCGCACGTACCGCAGCAGCTCGTCGTCGCCCGGGGCCAGCGGGTAGTAAACGACCATCCAGAGGCCGGCCAGCGCGGCCAGGATCCCGGCCGGGATCAGCACCCGCCCGGCGATCCGGTGCCAGCCGGGCAGGCGGCGCCGGAAGCCGGGGATGAACTGCAGCGGGCCGAGCAGGATGTACGTGCTGGCGCAGACGATGTGCACGGCTACTGGCAAAGGCTCGGCGAAGAATCGCGCGTTAGCCGGGGTGACGTGCGCGCCGCGGGCCAGCTCGGTCAGCAGTGCGGCCCCGCCGGCGATCGGGATCACGCTCATCAGGATCAGGCCGACGGGGCCCAGCCAGCGCCTCCGGGCAGGGGAGCGGGGCCGGGCGGGGGACCTCAGTTCGGCGGTCATGCCCCCGATCCTGGCGATCGGCGGGGCGCGGGTCATCGGCGCTGAGGCCGGACCTGAGTCATACTTTCGGCCAGCCCGGCCGGGTCGCTGACCCGGGCCGGATCAGCGGCCCGCCCGGCCGGACTCGTAGGCCCAGATGGCGATCTCGACGCGATTGCGGGCGCCCAGCTTGGCCATCAGGCTGGCGATGTGGGTCTTGACCGTGCTGAGCGAGATGTGCAGCTCGGCGGCGATCTCGGTGTTGGTCAGCCCGCGGGCCACCGTGGCCAGAATCTGCTCCTCGCGGCCGGTGAGCGGGTCGACCGGCTGGGGCGGGGGGCTGACCGGGTGGCCGCGAACGCGTCCAGCAGCCGCGCGGTCACGCTCGGCGCGATCAGCGCGTCGCCGCTGGCCGCCGCGTGCACCGCCTGGGCCAGCACCGCCGGGCCGGCGTCCTTGAGCAGGAACCCGCGGGCGCCCGCCCGCAGCGCCGCGTAGACGTACTCGTCCAGGTCGAACGTGGTGATGACGACCACGGCCAGCGGCTCCGCCACGCCGGGCCCGGCCAGCAGCCGGGTGGCCTCGATGCCGTCCAGGACCGGCATGCGGATGTCCAGCAGGCACACGTCGGGGCGCAGCCGCCGGGCCAGCTCGACCGCCCGCCGCCCGTCGGCCGCCTCGCCGATCACCTCGATGCCCGGCTGGGCGTCCAGGATCATCCGCAGCCCGGTCCGGGTGATCTCCTGGTCGTCGGCGACCAGCACTCGGGTGCTCACGCCGACCCGGCCCTGGGCAGCGCCGCCGTCACGGTCCAGCCCCGGTCCGGCGCCGGCCGGCGTCGCAGGTACCGCCGAGCAGCCGGGCCCGCTCGGTCATGCCCGCCAGGCCGTACCCCGGCGACCCGGCCGGGCGGCGGGCCGGGGTGTCGCCGTCGTCGCTCACCCGCAGCCGCACCACCTCGTCCTCCGCCGCCACCCAGACCTCGATCCGGGTGGCGTGCCGGGCGTGCCGCCGGGCGTTGGTCACCGACTCCTGGGCCAGCCGGAAGATCGCGGCCGCCACTGGCAGCGGCACGCCCTCGATGTCGCCGCGCAGCTCCACCTCGACCGGCGGGCCGCCCCGGTCGCCATCCGCCAGCCCGGCCAGGCCGGCCACGTCGGCGATGGACGGGCCCGGCGTCACCCGGGCCGGGTCGCTGGCCCGCAGCACGCCGACCACACTGCGCATCTCGGCCAGCGTCTTCGACGCCTCCGCCTCGATCACCCGCAACGCGTCGACCGCGGCGTCCGGACCGGTCGGCGCCGTGGCCAGGCCTGGCCAGGCCTGAGCCCGGATGGCGATGGCCGAGACGTGATGGGCCACCGTGTCGTGCAGGTCGCGGGCCAGCCGCTCCCGTTCCAGCAGCTTGACCTGGTCGAGCTCGCGCAGCCGGGCCCCGGCCCGGTACCGGAACACCGCGCCCACGGCCATCACCGCGACGACGACCGCGGCGCCCTGGGCCGTCATGGCCGGGCGGCTCGGGCCGAACTGCGCCGTCAGCTCGCCCTGGACCAGGATGACCACCGCGCCGACCACCGCCTCGCGCCCGGACCCCCAGCGGAACAGCGCGTACGGGAAGATCAGCAGGTAGACATCGGTGTACATCTGCGGGATCTGGTCCGCGGTCAGCGCCGCCGCCACGCCGAGGGCGACGAACACGATCACCACCACCAGCAGCGGCCGGGACCGCCGCCACAGCAGGGCCGGCGTCAGCCCGACGGTGACAACGACCGACTCGGCCCGCAGCGGCAGGTGCGTCCGCAGGACTGCCTCGAGCACCGCGGCCACCACCGCCGCCGCCACTAGCAGCCAGTCCCGCCACACCCGGGCCGGGCCCGCGGGCGGGCGCGGCTCATCCCACACCGAGGCCCGCAGCGGGCGAAGGAAGGCGCGCACGCCCAGATGTTACGAGAATCCGCGCCGCTCCAGATCGGCCCAAAGTACGAGACGTCCCCCGGGCTGGAACACTCAACCTCATCTAGCGGGCGGGTCGTCTAAGGGATAGCTGGGTGACGACGACAGTCAGGGGATCGAGTGGACAAAAAACAAGCCCGCGCCTTCGAGAGCTTCGTCGCTGAGTCCGGCGACCTGCTGCTGCGCATCGCGACGCTGCTGACCTGCGACGTCCATATCGCCGAGGACGTCTACCAGGAGACCTTGCAGCGGCTGGCCGGGCGCTGGACGCGGGTCGAGAACCCGCGGGCGTTCTGCCGCCGCGTCATGCACAACATCGTGATTGACCAGCAGCGGGCCCGGCAGCGCCGGCCGTCCGAGCTGGAGCTGTACGCGGGCTACGACAGCCGCGACCCGCGGGCGGGCGACCCCCTGGCCGCGGTGGAACTCCGTCCGTCCTTGCTGACGGCGCTCGGCACGCTGAGCCCGCAGCAGCGCGCGATCGTCGTCCTGCGCTACTTCGACGACCGCAGCGAGGGCGACGTCGCCGAACTGCTGGGCGTCTCCATCGGAACGGTCAAGAGCACCGCCTCACGTGCGGTGGCGCGGCTCCGCGAGCAGCCCGGCCTCGGTGCCCTGCTCGCCACCAGCGACTCCCACTGAGGCTTCAACTGAAAGGAAGAACGAACATGCCTGCCACTGACGAGGACCTGCTGCGCGACCTGATGCACCGGGCCACCGGTGACCTGCACGCGCGGTCGGAGATCACCGCCGGCATCGTCACGGCCAGCCGCCGCCGTCACCGGCGCACCCGCGCGCTGGGCATCAGCGTGACCGGCGCCGCCGCGGCCGCGGCCGTCGGCGCGACCACCGTGGCCACTAGCGCCGCCGGACCGGCGGGGTCCGGCGGCTCGGGCCCGGTCATCCAGCTGACCGCCGCCCAGCGCACCCTCAACCACCTCAGCGCCCGCGCCGCCGCCGCCACGGCGCCCGCCGGCCCGTGGGTCAAGATGACCGAGCAGGCCGGCGCGCAGCACAAGACCACGATCATCGACACCCGCAACGGCGACGTGTGGACCTACCAGCCCGACGCTGGCCAGGGCGTGCCCGCGGTGCTGTTCAGCAAGGACGGGATGCCGACCGCGGCTCAGCTCGCCGCCTACCCCACCGCCGTCTCCAGCCTGCGCCCCTTCCTGATCAGGCAGGCCAAGCAGCAGCAGGCGCAGGCCGAGCGGGAGATGCTGGCCCAGGCGGCGAAGCTGCCCAAGCGCCTGGCCCACCTCAAGCAGATCACGATGGCCGGCCAGCCCAAGGAGACCAGCGACGACTGGGCCTTCTCGCAGGCTGCCATGATGCTCTGGAACCCGGCCATCAGCCCGGCCCTGCGGTCGGCCCTGTTCAAGGTGATCGCGGCCACCCCCGGCGTAGCGGTGAACTCGCACGCCAGGGACAGCCTCGGCCGGGCCGCCGTGGAGATCAGCCGCTATGACCCGCAGGCCAAGTACACCGAGGCGGTCTTTGAGGCGCCCGACGCCACCCGGGTGCTGGAGACCAGCTCGCTGGAGCCGGCCACCCCGGCCATCGACGGCCTGCCGGGCGAGAAGGCCTACCAGCTCAGCGACACCTACCTGTCGATTACCTGGAGCGCCACCCGCCCGTCGGCCTGACCCGGCCTGACCCCCGCCCCGGCCACCGTCTCCACCGCCCGCAGATAATGCACCTATGGCGGTGGAGGCGGTGGTGTTTGATTTCGACGGCCTGATGATGGATACCGAGAGCACGATGCTGGCCAGCTGGCTGCACGAATGGCGCTGGCACGGCCTGGACCTGGACACTGGCACGTTCTTCGCCGACCACGGCGGTGACCTCAACGAGGCCAGGTACGCCCAGCTGGCCGACGCCGTCGGCCCGGCCTACGACCAGGCCGCCAGCCACGGCCGCCGGCTGGCCTACCGTGACCGGCTCAACGAGAGCCTGCCGCTGATGCCGGGGATCGCCGACTGGCTGAGCGAGGCCGCCCGGCTCGGGCTCCGGCTCGCGGTGGCCACCAGCTCCCCGCGCGGGTGGGCCAGCAGGCACCTCGGCGGCCACGGGTCGCTGACCGCGTTCGAGTTCCTGGCCTGCGGCGACGAGGTGGCCCAGGCCAAGCCCGATCCGGGTGTCTACCTGCTGGCCCTGGAGCGCCTGGGCCTGCCCGCGGACCGGGTGGTGGCGGTCGAGGACTCCCCGCACGGCGTGGCGGCGGCGCAGGCGGCCGGGCTGCGCTGCGTGGCCATCCCCAACCCGCACGCCGACCCGGCCCGGTTCACGACGGCTGATCTGCTGCTCTCCAGCGCCGCCCAGCTACGGCTCGACGAGGTCCTGCGCGCCCTGGGGCCTGACGGGAACCACCGCCCCTAGGACCCCGTCCCGGTGACGTCGTAGAGGTGATGGATCGGGTCGTGGATGAAGTACCGCCCGAACGTCTCCACCGTGAAGTGCGCGCCGTCGCTGCGGATGCCGGTGCGCAGCCACTGGTCCCCCGACACCGACTCGAACCGCGCCGCCAGGTCCTCGGCCGCCTGGCCCAGCTCGGCGGCCACCACGGCCGGATCCTGCTCGCCGTAGCGGTCGGCCAGCGCCGTGGCGTCCTGGTCCCAGTTGGGGTACCGCGGCCCGTCCTGGCTGAGCATCATCTCCAGCCGCTGGTCATACAGCCGCAGCACGTCGCGGACGTGGCAGCCGTATTCCAGCGCCGACCACTTCTCCGGCGCCGGACGCCGCCGCGCCGCGTCGGCCGGGGCCAGCACGTCCGGCCAGGCGGCCGCGTTGACGCGGATCATCCCGGCGATCGCCTCGCGGCCGAAGCTCCGGGTGTCCAGGCCGCACTCCGGGCACGGGCGCCGCAGCACCCAGGTCCAGTCCTTGGTGTCGGGCACGATTGTCATGCCGGCACGGTACCCGGCCGGGCTAGCTATTTTTCTCGGCGGCGGCGACCAGGCCCGCCATCATCTCCGGGTAGAACCGGCGCAGCCCGCGCAGCACGATCCGGCCGGCCAGCGTCGGGTCCCAGTTCGCGGCCCACCGGATGCGGGTGCCGTCGCCGGCCTGGGTCAGCGTGACGTCGGCCCGGTAGTTCCGGACCGGGATGCCGCCGACCACGGTGTAGGCCAGCCGCCGGTCCTCCTCGGCGACCAGGATCCGCTCGACCGAGGTCACGTGGCGCCCGTAGGACCGCTGCGCCGAGCGCAGCCACTGGATGGCGCCGGGGCCGCGGGGCGAGTCGTCGCCGGGGCGCTGATAGCCGGCCGCGCTCCAGGGGCCCCACTCCGGGTAACGGCTGGCGTCGGAGATCAGGGCCCAGACCGCCGCCGGCGTCGCGTGCGCGGTCTGCTCGGCTTCCACGTGCAGCTGGCTCATCGGGACCTCCCGGATGTCTCCCGTAAATGTACCATGTGGTACATGAACCACATGGTACATTCAGCCATGGCTACGTCGCCAGCGCGGGACCGGCTGCTGGCCGCCGCCGTGGAGCAGGCGACCAGGGGCGGGATCACCGACCTCAGCATGCGCGAGCTGGCCGCCGCCATCGGTACCAGTCACCGCATGCTGCTGTATCACTTCGGGTCCCGCGAGGGCCTGATGGTCGCGATCAGCAATGAGGTCAACAAGTCCCTCGCCGCCACCCTGGCCGAATGGAACGACGTCTCCGCCGACGCGCGAAAGCTCTGGCAGGACCTCACCGACCCG
Organism: uncultured Actinomycetota bacterium; assembly: GCA_963730265.1. Taxonomy (GTDB): domain Bacteria; phylum Actinomycetota; class Actinomycetes; order Streptosporangiales; family Streptosporangiaceae; genus DASUBV01. Next base: position 18,834 of record CAVSRG010000006.1, on the reverse strand, counting down.
GCGGCCTGGCCGATCGAGCGGCTGTACTTCGAGCTCTACGCGCACGCGCTGCTCGGGCGGCCGGGCACCGAGGGATTCCTCGAGGCGTCGGTGGAGCCGTGGATCAGCGCCACCGCGGACATCCTCGTCCGGTCGGGCGCCGACCCGGCCTGGGCTCGCGCCGAGGCCCGGCTCGGCCTGGCCGTGACCCGGGGCCTGCTGCTCGACCTGCTGGCCACCGGCGACCAGGCGGGCGTCGCCGAGGCGTACGAGCACTTCCTGGGCCCGGCGCTGGCCCGCCTAACCGAGGCAGCGACGACGCGTGCCGCAGCGCCTTGATGACCGCCCGGTCGTGCGGCAGCCACGGGCCGACCGCCTTCGGGTCGTCGTTCCAGTAGGTCAGCAGGCTCCGGCCGCCGTTGCGGCTCAGCCAGTGGGCCAGCGCCGCGAACCACTTGGGCCGGTGCGCCTGGTGGTTGGAGTTGGTCTCGCAGATGCTCAGCACCGGGTACCGCCGGTGTGACACCTGCCGGATCACCGCGCGCCACTGGTTCAGCCGCGGGTACAGCCGGCCGTGGACGTCGATCGGGCCGTGCGGGAAGTGGAACTCCGGCCAGTCGTAGATGTCGAGCCCGTACCAGTCCATGCCCGGCACCAGCCACGGCGGCATGCTCGACGGGCGCATGCACAGGATCGGGCCGTAGCGGACGTTCGTGCGCTGGCACAGGCGCTGCATGTGGGTGTGCACCCGGCGCATGGTGGCCGGGGTGATGTAGCGGGGGTAGCCGGCCAGGTTGCCCGCCTCGTGCCAGGTGGTCAGGTCCGAGCCCGGCGGCGCGGAGGCCAGGAACGTCCTGATCTGCGCGTCCAGGCGGCCCGCCAGCAGGTCGGCGGGGACCGGCCGGATGGAGACCATGGCCCGGCTCACCGACGGGCCCGCCGGCCAGCTCGGGGGGACGTAGTTGTACTCCGGGTAGTAGACGCGGCGGCAGGTGGCCGCGGGCACGGCCGCCTGCACGGCGGTAAACCAGCCGGCGTTGGCCCCGACCTCGAGCCGACCGGACGGAGCCGCCGCCGCGGCGGCCCGCGCCGCGGCCCCGGCGGGCTGCGCGGCGGCAGCGGCCAGGAAGGCGCCGGTGACGGCGGCCCCGGCGCCCAGGACCGTACGACGGGATAGGAATGAAATGTCTGCTTCCATCCCGCGTGAGTGTATAGATCATTAGTGCGCCTGATGGGGCAATCGATGAATTTGGGGCGACTGTCCGGCCGTGCCCCGTGTGACGGCTGTGAGCTGCGAAGACGCGGGGAAGCGGGCTACCGGCCGGTAGCGTCGATCCGCTGCAGGATCTTCTCGGACGCCGACCGCAGCGTGCGCAGCTCGGCCGGGGTGAGCGCGTCGACGACCAGCTCGCGGACCTTGTCCACGTGCGCCGGGGCGCTGGCCACCAGCAGGTCCAGGCCGGCCGGGGTCAGGATCGCGTTGGTGTACCGGCCGTCCTCCGGGTCCGGCTCGCGCCGGACCAGCCCGCGCTGCTCCAGCCGCTTGATCAGGTGGGACAGCCGGGACAGCGAGGCGTCGGTGACCATGGCCAGGTCGCTCATCCGCATCGTGAGCTCCGGATCCTCTGACAGCCGGGCCAGGGCGTGGTACTCGACGAAGCTCAGCCCCGCGTCACGCTGCAGCTCACCCTCCAGCGCCCAGCGCAGCCTGGCCATCATGCCGTTCAGGGCCCGCCAGGCCGCCTGCTGCTCGGGGTCCAGCCAGCCCGCGGTTGGCGCGGCCGCCGCCCGGGTGCGACTCACGTCACGAAGGCTATCACTTGACGGTTCAAGTGACGCTGAGTAGGTTGAGCATTGAACATTCACGTGAAGATTCAAGTCATCCATAACAAGGTCCGTCGGCCCGGCTGGCCGGGCAGAGGAGGAATCAGTCATGAGCGTGACCCGCACCTCGGACCGTTTCACCACGCTGCCGAGTGAGCAGGAGCTGGCCGCGACCGTGGTGGCGCTCGAAGAGCACGGCTTCAGCACCGAGGTCGTCGATAGCCTCGATGCCGCCCGGGCGGCCGTCCTGGCCCGCATCCCCGAGGGCTCGTCGGTGATGACCAACACCTCGGTGACGCTCGACGACACCGGGATCTCCGAGGCCATCAACGAGAGCGGCCGCTACGAGTCGGCCCGCAAGAAGATGTTCGCGCTGGACTTCGCGACCCAGGCCCAGCAGATGAAGGCCATCGGCGGCCAGCCCGACTACGCGCTCGGCAGCGTGCACGCCGTGACCGGGGGCGGGACGCTGGTCATCGCCTCGGCCTCGGGCAGCCAGCTGGCCTCCTACGCCTGGGGCGCGGCCAACGTCATCTTCGTCGTCGGCGCGCAGAAGCTCGTCGCGGACCTGGATACCGCCCGCGAGCGGATCTACCAGCACAGCCTGGTGCTCGAGGACGCCCGCGCCCAGGCCGCCTACGGCCAGCACAGCTCGGTTGGCAAGGTGCTCGAGATCCACCAGGAACTGCCCGGCCGCATCCACGTCGTGCTGATCCGGCAGGTCGTCGGCTTCTGACCGGCGGGCGCTTGCGGGCGGACCTGGTCAGGCAGGCGCGATGGTGGTGACCGTGCCCGAGTTGCCCTTGAACTTCAGCGCGCCGTCCGCGGCATCCACGTAGAGGACCCCGCCGCTGGCCGGCGTGGCGGGCTCGGCCTGCGGGGTCAGCGCGAGCAGCCCGTCCAGGGTCAGCTGGCCGTCGCTGTCCGGCGACGGCACCACGGTTTCCACCCCGGTCAGGTCGTTGTTCTCAAGGTCCAGCGTCGCCCCGCCGTTGGCCTCCGGGGCGATGGAGACGATCGGGCTGTCGCTGCCGGTGGTCACGGCGACGCCGGTGCGCTCCGTGCCACCGCCGTCCAGGTAGTTCAGCTTCAGGAACGTGCCCGCTCCGCCCCGCGCCAGCAGTTCCAGGTTGCCGCCGGTGAGGGAGGTGATGAAGGCCAGGTTGTCAATCGACTGACCGTTGCCGGCCAACTGATTTACCAGGTAGGCGTCGCTGATTCCGCCGTCGTCCTGAAAATGCTCAGTCACGAGTCGAGCTTAACCCGCCGAGCCTTCCTGCCGGTCCGGGCTCCAGCTCTCCCGCTTGATGGCGAAGAACGGCGACTTGAGCCCGAACCTGGCCACGAAGATCAGGATAATTCCCACCACGGCGAAGCCCAGGAGCGAATAGTTCTGGGCGGCCGGGGCGGCCAGGAAGTTTTTGACCGCGATATAGCCCAGGAACACCACTGAGGCCAGCGGCAGGATGCCCAGCATCAGCGCGTCCTGCCAGGTGCTCAGCACCCGGTGCCGGTAGTAGACCATCGCGGACAGGGCGGTGACGCAGTAGAACGTCGCGAACAGGATCCCGGTGTTGTTCAGCACGTAGCCGAACGCATTCTGTACCGACGTCGTGAGCAGGTAGATCCAGCCGAGCGCGAGCAGGATCGTGCTGGCCACCACGGTCGCGACCACGGGCGTCTGCGCTGCTCCACCTCCGGCTCGGGAGCGGGCCGCAGCACGCGAGCCCGCTGAGTGCGCAGTACCCGTGCTGCCGCGAGGTGCTCAGGGTCGGTGATGACCTGGTGCCAGGCCCACGACCGGTCGTGGCTGGCCACGGCCCGGCCCTCGCACAGGACGGCGGACACGGTCCAGGCCGGCGATGACCTCGATGCGACGGCCGATTACCGCCGGGTGCATGGAATAGTCGTTGGCGTCCAGCCGGACTTAGTGGTCGCGGGCCAGTCGCGCCGAGGTCCGCCGGAGATCTCCTTCAGGCAGCCGCCGCGCCGCATGATTCCAGGTAACGGAGTTGCAGACCCGCCAGGCACAGCTGGTGCTCCGGCACGAGGACGCGGTGCTGCGCCGGCAGGCCGCCCGGGTGCGGCACGACCTAGCCGACAGGGCCTGGTTCACCTCGCTCAGGCGGGGGCCACGAGCGATACCGGCATCTCGATGCAGGCCGCCATCGCCAGAGCCATGATCTCGGCCACGCCGGACGCTGCCGTGGTCACGTCGAACCACGCGTCCGTCAGCACCAGAATGGCGGAACACAGGGTGGCCCACCCCGCCGTGCGCATTGGTTTTGTCCATGAATGCCTAGGCTCGGTGGTGACCGTCCGCGCTACGGTATGTTTGCGGCTTCACCCGCCTGGGCGCGGGAGCGCCGCGGCGGCTGCGGGTCGGCCGCTGCTCGCCAACCGCCCTTCCGGAAGCCTCCCGATCCGATGAGTAGTATCCGGCCGCGACATTGGAGAGATTCCATGGCTGCACCCGTTAACGACCTGGGCTCGCGTGAGGCTGGCAAGCTGGCTCCGAGGATCGGGCTCGCCGGGGACTTCGTGATCGGAGCCGCGAACGCCGGCCCTGGGCTGTCATTGTCGGTGACATTGGCCGCGATCGTCGCGGCGACGGCCTATGGCAGCGGTCCGGTCATTTTGCTGTGCGCCGTGCCGATGCTGATCATCGCGAACGCCTACCGCCGGCTGAACGCGTGGAACGCTAACTGCGGCGCTGCATTCACCTGGGTCGGCCGGTCCATCACCCCTTACCTTGGGTGGCTGACCGGCTGGCTGATGATCATGGCGAACCTGATCGGGAACGTGGCCGCGGTCACAGTGCTGGCCCCGTCGGTGCTGGCCGTGGCCGGGCAGAACCAGAACGCCCGGTGGCCCAACATCATCATCGATACCGCGGTCGGCGTGCTGATGATCGCCATCGCGGTCGTCGGGATCAAACTGTCCGCGCGCACTCAGATCGTGCTGGCCATCGTCGAGTACGGGATCGTGATCGCCCTGGCGGTCGCAGCAACCGTGTTCTGGGGCAGGCACTCCGCCGGTTCCTACCCGCCCTCGGCCGGGTGGCTGTCGCTGACCGGGATCGGCGGCAAGGGCAGCCTGTCCGCCGGGTTGCTGTTCGCGGTATTCATGTTCGTCGGCTGGGACGGATCGGCGAACGTGAACGAGGAAACCCACGAGCCAAGCATCAACCCCGGAAGGGCAGTGCTGCTGGCCGTGGTGTTCCTGGGCTTGTTCTACGCGCTGTGCACCACGGCGCTGCAAGGGGCAGTATCCCCGCACGCCCTGCAGGCCAACGCCAGTGCGCCGCTGGTGTACATCGGGCACGTGCTCGGCGGGACGTGGCTCGGCCGGGCTGCGGGGCTCGCCGTCGCCCTGTCGGTAATCGCCGGGACCGGAACCGGGTTCGTGGTGCTCGGCCGGATCGGGTTCGGGATGGCATCTTCCGGCGCGCTTCCTGCCCAGCTGGGCAATCTGTCCCCCCGGTTCCGCACTCCCGTCCTGGCCACCATCATCCCCGGGGTGGCGTTTTTGGTCGTGACCTGGGTGTACCTGCTGGTCGGGTCGGTCGGGGCGGCGTTCAGCGCACTGGTCGCCGGCACCGGGATCTTGTTCGCCTCCTACTACATCCTGACCGGGCTGGCGCTGATCGCTTACTTCCGGCGGCGGATATTTTCCAATCTGGTCGGCGCGGTCGTGCTTGGGCTGCTGCCGCTGGCTGCGGTGGTGTTCCTGGGCTGGATCATCGAGCGGGCGATGGCCGCCAACGCCGCTAACGTGAACTGGACCATCGCCGGGATCGTCGCCGTCGGGATCGTCCTGATGGTCGTGGTCAGAATGACGCCCGACGGCGCGCGCTACTTCGCCACTCAGCGCGAAGCGCAGCAGGTCGCGGCCGGGCGCTGACCCTTGCCCGCCGAGTACAGGGCCTCGCCGGGCAAGGTCCGCGTCCGTTCTCAGTAGAGGTAGCAGGTGGGCAGTCACCCGAGCTGGGTGTTTGCCAGTCTGGCTGAGAACCTGGGTCTTGCCTTGTTCGACCGAGGCATCGGCGAAATCGTCTATGCCCTCCTTGGCGGGCAACAGGTCAGCAGCACGGCCGTGTCACACTGACGGCCACGCCGTGTCATCCTGACCGCTGGACGTGCCATAAGCGTGCCATTACCAGGGGTGAACAGAGGACACTGGCGGGCTGTGGCGGAGCGGGGGAGCGGCAGGTCAGACGTCCTGGCCAGCGGGCCACAGACTCCTTACAAGCGAGGGGTCTAACGTGGACGTCGCGGCCGTTGGACCGGGCGATGGCGCGCAGGGTTCAGCGCCGGGGCGCGGCTCGGCGCGATATGGCGCGCTCGACAGCGCCTGAACCAGACCACGGGAGTGTTTGGCGCACTGGCTGACCACCAGCCGACGTCTCGAACATCGTCGACTCGTGCAGGCTCGTGATCTGGGCTTCCGGACCCGCGGATTAGGAGTCCGCAGGTCCTACGTCCGCGAAGTAAGAGACAATGGCGACTAGTTGATCATCCTTCGCGCAGCCGGGCCACCAAGGCGTCGGACTGCTCGACGGTCAGTGACGTGGTCAGCCCGGCCATCGGCAGCACGCGCTGGCCGCCGGCCAGGAAGACCACCTGATCGTTCAGGCAGGCGCGCAGATCGGGGTGACGCTCGGCGATCGCGATCTGCTGCTGCAGCATGCCCTGCTGCCGGTCGGTCACCGCCGACATGGCCTGGTCGAGTCGGCCGCGCATCCGCTTGCTGATGGACCGGCCGATGAGCCCCGCGGCCGCGCCCAGGGCCGCGCCGGCCAGGTCATCGCCAATCGAGTCGCCGAGCGAGAAGGCATCGCCGCCGATGCCGCCCAGGCCCCGGCCGCGCCGCCGGCCGCCCGGTCCGGGCGGCGGCCCGCTCTGCGGCTGAGCCGCCCAACCCGGCTGCTGGCCGCCGGGCCCCGCCACTGGTCCGGCCTGCGGCTCCGCCGCCCAGCCGTCCTGCGGCGCGCCGCCCGGGCCGGCCGCGGCGCCCGGTCCCGCCTGCTGGCCGAGCCGCATCCGGGCGAGGTCAGCGAGTTCCTGGACCGAGTGCACTCCGGCCGCGCTACCGCACTGCGGGCACACCTCTGTCCCCTGGCCACCATTCATGGCCTCATTGTGCCCTTGTGCTGAGCGTGCTGGGAAGATGCGGCCTGCTATCTGATACGTCCATTCCTCATGCCCGTCAAGCGGCCAGCGCGGCGTCGAGCCCGGCCCGGTGCCGCTTGACCCAGTCGGCCGCGGCCCGCACGGAGTCCGCGGCCCCCCGGTCGCGCAGCCCCGCCATCGCCGGGTCGCCCGCGGCGGCGCCGGCCTCGATGCCGCGCCAGCACCGGTCCTGCCACCACCAGATCGTGTCAGTCAGGCGGCCCCGGTCGTCCAGGCCGTAGGCGTCGCAGATCAGCCGCAGGCCCCGGCCCGCCGCCGCCACGTCGGTGATGCCCGGGCCCAGGTCCAGGTACTGCCAGCACACGAAGGCGACGTCGTGGATCCGCGCGCCGGGCGCGGCGATGTCCCAGTCGATGAACGCCACCGGGGCCAGCCCGCCGCCGTCGTCGCGGTAGACCGTGTTCCTCGGCGACAGGTCGTTGTGGCAGACCACCTCCTGGTCGCCGGCCAGCGGCGTGCCTGCGGTCAGGTCGTGGAACTCCCGCACCAGCTCCGCCACCTGGGCCAGGCTGGCCGGCGAGGTCACCGTGGCGGGCTGCTCCGCCGCCCAGGCCACATGGCCGGCCACGTAGGTCAGCACCTCCCGGCCCTGCTCATCGTGGCCCAGGAACCGCGGTGCCCCGGGCCAGCCCCGCCGCTCGAACAGCCCGAGCAGCTCGTGCACGAACGCCGGGTCGGCGCGGCGGGGTCCGCCGCACCGTGTCCCCGACCCGGACCACCTCGGTTACGTACCCGCCCGGCAGTGCCTGCTCTTCCATACGGTCCAGACTGCCACCGTTGATACGGTGACCCGATGGCGGAAAAGACGATCCGGTGAGAGGACTGCCGAGTGAGCTGCGCGAGCTGATCGAGGCCGGCCCGATGGCCCACCTCGCCACCATCAACGCCGACGGGAGCCCGCAGGTCACCGTCATCTGGATCGGGCTCGACGGCGACGAGCTCGTGTCCGCGCACCTGGGGTGGTACGCGAAGCTGCGCAACATGGACCGGGATCCGCGGGTCGTGCTGTCGTTCGACGCGCCGCGTGACCACAGCGCCTTTCTCAACCCCTACGCCTCGCTCCGGGCCCGGGCCACCATCCAGCCCAGCGACGGGGCCTGGGACCTGCTCAACCGGCTGGCCAAGATCTACATCTCCCCGGACACCGAGTTCCCGGCCCCCAAGGCCCCGGGCTGGATCGTCCGCTACTCGGTCGAGCGCATCGGCGGCGTCGGCCCCTGGGTGGCGGGCTCGCACTAACTGGCTTGCGCCGGTGGTTATGGTCAGTCCATGGCTGATCATGAGGACCGGCGCGCGGAGAGCCTGCTGGTCGCCCAGGCCAAGGCGGAAGAGCTGTTCGCGGCCGTGGCGGACCGTGGCCTGGTCGCGCCCGGCGCGGGCGAGCGCGAGGTCAGCGACCGCGTCCGGGACCTGGCCAACGAGATGTTCGGCCCGACCCGGCACTGGCACAAGCGCATCATCCGCTCCGGCCCCAACACCCTCCTGCCGTACCGGGAGAACCCGCCGGACCGGGTCATCGACGCCGACGACATCGCGTTCGCCGACTTCGGCCCGATCTTCGAGGAGTTCGAGGCCGACTTCGGGCGCACCTTCGTGCTCGGCGCCGACCCGGTCAAGCAGCGGCTGCGCGATGACCTGCCGGTGATCTTCCGGGCCGGTCAGGAGGCCTTCGCGGCCGACCCCGACATCACCGGCCAGCAGCTTCACGAGACCGTCGCGGCCCTGGCCGGCCAGGCCGGCTGGACCTCGGGCGGCTGGCACGCGGGTCACCTGGTCGGGGAGTTCCCGCACGAGACCATCGACGGCGCCCGGATCGAGTCCTACATCGCGCCGGGCAACACCACGCCGCTGCGCCGCGTCGACCGGGCCGGGCGGCGCTGCCACTGGATCCTGGAGATCCACCTGACCGACCCCGAGCGCGGCTTCGGCGGCTTCTACGAGCAGCTCCTCGACCTCGGCTGAGCCCAGAATCCCGCGCATTAACAAGGGCTGCGACGGTCTTGCAGGTGCGCTGAGCTGGTCGTTGTCGAGGTGCTGCAATCCGGTAAGCCGGTCATGCTGTACGACATGAGCCAGCCCGAGCACACCCACCGGCACGGGACGGCAGCCCGGCTCGGTCACCTGCTGCGCCCGCACTCACACGAGCCCGCCGACAAGGTCGACCCGGCCATGGAGGCCAGCGCGGCGGGCCTGCGCACGCTGTGGATCTCGCTGGCCGTGCTGGCGGGCACGGCCGCGCTGCAGGCCGCGGTGGTGGCGGTCTCCGGGTCGGTCGCGCTGCTCGGCGACACGCTGCACAACGCGGCCGACGCGCTCACCGCCGTGCCGCTGGCCATCGCGTTCATGGCCGGCCGGCGGCCGCCGACCCGCCGCTACACCTACGGCTACGGCCGGGCCGAGGACCTGGCCGGGGTGGCCATCGTGGTCCTCATCGCCGCGTCGTCGGCGCTGACCGCCGTGGTGGCGCTGGCCCGGCTCGCGCACCCGCGCCCGGTGTCCGGCCTCCTGGCGGTGGCCGTCGCGGCGCTGATCGGGTTCGCGGGCAACGAGATCGTGGCCCGGTACCGGATCGGCGTCGGGCGGCGGATCGGCTCGGCGGCGCTGGTCGCCGACGGGCTGCACGCCCGCACCGACGGATTCACCTCGCTGGCCGTGCTGCTCGGCGTCGGGGGCGTCGCGCTGGGCTGGGACTGGGCCGACCCGGTCGTGGGCCTGCTGATCACCGTGGCCATCCTGGCCGTGCTGCGCCAGGCGGCGCGGGAGATCTGGCGGCGGCTGATGGACGCCGTGGACCCGGCCCTGGTCGACCGGGCCGAGCAGGCGCTGGGCGAGACCCCGGGCGTGCTGGGCACCGGCCAGGTCCGGCTGCGCTGGATCGGCCACCAGCTCCGGGCCGAGTGCGAGGTGATCGTGGACGCCGGCGCCACGGTCGTCGAGGCCCATCAGGTGGCGGTCAGCGCGGAACACGCTCTCCTGCATGCGCTGCCGCGGCTGACCGCCGCCCTGGTGCACGCCGACCCCCAGTCACATGCGGGGCCGGCCATCACGCGGGGCGGCGGGCTGAAAGCCGCGCAGCCGCAGGCTGTTACTGACCACGAAGACCGAGGAGAAGGCCATCGCCGCTCCGGCGATCATCGGGTTGAGCAGGCCGAGCGCCGCCAGCGGCAGCGCGGCCACGTTGTAGGCGAAGGCCCAGAACAGATTGCCCTTGATGGTGGCCAGGGTGCGCCGGGACAGCCGGATGGCGTCGGCGGCCGCGCGCAGGTCACCGCGGACCAGGGTCAGGTCGGCGGCCTCGATGGCGGCGTCGGTGCCGGTGCCCATGGCCAGGCCCAGGTCGGCCTGGGCCAGCGCGGCGCGCGTCGTTGACGCCGTCGCCGACCATGGCCACGACCCGGCCCTCGGCCTGGAACCGGGCCACCACCGCCGCCTTGTCCTCGGGCAGCACCTCGCGATCACCTCATCGATGCCGACCTCGGCCGCGACCGACCGCGCGACCGCCTGGTTGTCGCCGGTCAGCAGGACCGGGGTCAGCCCCAGGGCCGCGCAGCTCGGCCACCGCCTGGGCGCTGGTCGGCCTCACCGTGTCGGCGACCTCCAGCACGGCACGGGCCCGGCCGTCCCAGCCGACCGCGATCGCCGTGCGCCCGGCCTGCTCCGCGCGCTGCCGGGCCGCGTCCAGCTCGGCGGGCAGCGGCTGGGCCCAGTCCGCCAGCAGCTCGGGCCGCCCGGCCACGACGAGGTGGCCCTCGGCCACGCCCTGGACCCCGCGGCCGGGCCGCGTTCGCGAACTGGTCGACGGCGGGCAGCGTCCCGGCCTCGCGCTGCCGCCGCGGCGGCGATGGCCCGGGCGATGGGGTGCTCGGAGGCGTGCTCCACCGCGCCGGCCAGCCGCAGCGCCTCGGCCGCGGTCCACGCCGGCGGCCGGATGCACGGCGACCAGGCTCATCGGTGCCGGTGGTGACGGTGCCGGTCTTGTCCAGCACCACGGTGTCGATGGCCCGGGTGGACTCCAGCACCTCCGGGCCCCTGATCAGGATGCCCAGCTGGGCCCCGCGCCCGGTGCCGACCATCAGCGCGGTCGGCGTGGCCAGGCCCAGCGCGCACGGGCAGGCGATGATCAGCACCGCGACCGCGGCGGTGAACGCCGCGGCCGGGCCGGCCGCCGCTGAGGAGCCAGCCAGCCCAGGGTGACGCAGGGCCAGGGCGATGACCGCGGGCACGAACACGGCGGAGATCCGGTCGGCCAGCCGCTGCACGGCGGCCTTGCCGTTCTGGGCCTGCTCGACCAGCCGGGCCATCCGGGCGAGCTGGGTGTCGCGCGCCGACCCTGGTCGCCCCGACGACCAGCCGGCCGCCGGCGTTCACCGTGGCGCCGGTGACCCGGTCGCCCGGGCCGACCTCGACCGGCACCGACTCGCCGGTCAGCAGGGCGGCGTCCACCGCCGAGGTGCCCTCGATCACGACGCCGTCGGTGGCGATCTTCTCGCCGGGCCGGACCACGAACCGGTCGCCGACGGTGAGCTGAGCCACCGGGATCCGCTGCTCGCGCCCGTCGCGCAGCACGGCCACGTCCTTGGCGCCCAGTTCGCAGCAGCGCCCGGATCGCCGACCCGGCGCGCCGCTTGGCCCGCGCCTCCAGGTAGCGGCCGAGCAGGATGAACGTGGTCACCCCGGCCGCGGTCTCGAGGTAGACGTGCCGGGCGCGATGGAGAGTCGAGGCGACGCATGGGCATCCCGCGGCCAGGAACGCCAGACGACCAGCCGAACGCGGCCAGCGTGCCCAGCGACACCAGGGTGTCCATGGTCGCCGCGCCGTGCCGCAGGTTGGTCCAGGCGGCCCGGTGGAACGGCCAGCCGCCGTAGACCACGACGGGGATGGCCAGCGCGAAGGCCAGCCACTGCCAGTCACGGAACTGGAGCGCGGGCACCATGCTCAGGATGATCACCGGGACGCTGAGGGCGGCCGTGATCAGCAGGCGGCGCAGCAGCCCGTCGCGGCGCGCCCGCCGGCAGTCGCGGCACCAGCACGGGGCCGCGGCGGCGCCGGCACCCGCGCCGTGTACCCGGTGCGCTCGACCGTGGCGATCAGGTCGGCCACGACGATGCCCGGCGTCGTACGGCGATCCGGGCCTTCTCGGTGGCGAAGTTGACCGTGGCCGCCACGCCGTCCATCCGGTTCAGCTTCTTCTCGATCCGGGCGGCGCAGGAGGCGCAGGTCATCCCGCCGATGGCCAGCTCGATCCGGGCGCCGCCCGCGGTGGCTACGCTCATGGCTCAGGCGCGGCCGGCGAGCTGGTAGCCCGCCTCGGCCACGGCCGCGCCGAGCGCCGCCTCGTCGATTTCCCCGGCTGCCGTCACGGTCACCGTGCCCGCGGCGGCGTCCGCGCGGACGGCGCTGACGCCGGCCATCGCGGCGACCTCCTCAGTGACGGCCCGCTCGCAGTGGGCGCAGGTCATGCCGTGAACCGCGTAGACGGTCGGCGTGCTGGACAAGGCGATCCTCCACATCTGGCAATTGTACCCCTGGGGGGTATCTTCGGCCCATGGATACCCCATGAGGGTATCGACTGGCAAGGGGGCTATTGGGCCTGGGGGTGCCAGGTCACGGTCAGCCCCTCGCGGTGGCCGAGCTTCTCCAGCCGCCGGGCGATGAGCTCCTGGACCCGGCCCAGGCCCTCCTCATCGGCCGCCTCGGCGCGCAGTTCCAGCACGCCGGGGGCGGCGTGCAGGGTGCACCGGCCCCAGTCCAGGGTGAGCGACCCATCGGTGTCATCCCACTCGACGCTGCGCATCTCGGGCGGCGCGCCGCCTCCGGCGTGCGGCCGCGGGCGGTGCCGCAGCGGGCCGCCCATCTGGCTGGCGTGCTTACAGAACCGGACGAGGTACCGCCCCGGGTCCGGCGTCGGGATACGGGCTATGGCAGTCAGCATGTCCCGAAGTTTATCGATACAACATGTCTCGATCAAGACGTACTGTCATGATCATGTCACCTCGTATGCGATGGCGATACACTGGGCGCGTGCCGAAGCTGTGGACGGACACCGTGGCCGAGCACCGCCAGGCGGTGCGCGAGGCCACCCTGGACGCGGCCGCGCGGCTGGTGACCGAGCGCGGGCTGACGTCGGTGACGATGTCCGCGATCGCGACCGAGGCCGGAATCGGCCGGGCCACGCTGTACAAGTACTTCCCCGATGTCGAGACCATCCTGGTCGCCTGGCACGAGCGCCAGGTCAGCGGCCATCTCGAGGACCTGGCCCGGATCCGCGACCAGGCCGCCCCGGCCGGCGGCTCGAGGCGGTGCTGGAGGCCTACGCGCTGATGACCCGCGACCGGCCGCACGGCACCGAGCTGACCGAGCTAACCGCGCTGCTGCACCAGGGCGAGCACGTCGGCCTGGCCCACCAGCACCTGGCCGGCCTCTCATCACCGGGCTGCTCGCCGACGGGGCCAGGGCGGGCCAGGTCCGAGCCGACGTGCCGCCGGGGGAGCTGGCGGCCTACTGCCTGCATGCGCTGAGCGCGGCCAGCGGGCTGCCGTCACCCGCCGCGGTCCGTCGGCTGGTGGCCGTCACGCTGGCCGGCCTGCGGCCACCGTCCGGCTAGGAGTCGCCCGGCTAGGAGTCGTCTGGCTAGGACAAGCCCGCGGACCGGGCCCGCGACGGCGGGTAGCCGTAGTGCTGGCGGAACACCCGGCTGAAGTGCGCCGCGTCGAAGAAGCACCAGCGCGCGGCCAGCGCGGCCACGCTGCGGTCGCCAGCAGCGGGTCGGCCAGGTCGCGGCGGACGGCCTCCAGCCGCTCGATGCCGGATCAGGCCGCTGACCGACCACGGCTCGCCGGCGAACAGCCGGTCGAGCGTGCGCGGCGACATGTGATGCGCCGCGGCGATGCTGGACCGGGACAGCCGCGGATCACCCAGGTAGGCGCGGACGTAGGCGACGACGTGCGCACGCAGGCTGTCGGCGGCCTCGATGCCGGCCAGGTCGCCGTCGTCCAGCAGCGTGCCCGCCAGCAGCGTCGAGCCCGCCTCGCCGAGCTTGACCGCGGCCGCCGCGCCCGGCGGCCGGTCCTGGGCCGACGGCGGCGACGCACGAAGTGGGACAGCACGCCGCCCGGACCGCGGGCCGCCGGGTAGGCCCGGTGCATCCAGCGCTCGAGCTCGCCGGTCGCGCAGGTCGATCGCGTCGCGCGGCAGCGCCATGACGGCGCAGGTCCAGCGTGCCCTCCAGCCGGATCGCGTACGGCCGCCCGGTGTCGTAGACGGCGAGCTGGCCGGGATCGAGCACGACCTCGTGCCCGCCCTGGTGCACGGTGGCCCGGCCGTGCAGCTGGACGCAGACCTTGATCAGGTCACCCGGGGAGCTGGCGCACCGCGCTGGTGGTGCGCCGCACCACCTGCGGGCGTGCCGGAGACGGTGAACACCCCGACCGGGCCGAGCCGCACGCCCGCGCAGCGGCCCCGGGGTCGGGGCCGGCTGGTCCAGGGCCTCGGGTACGAGGTCCTGGAACGCGGTGCCCAGGTGGACCCGCCACGGCTCCGCGGCATCGAACGTCGCGGTCAGCCGGCGGTCTTGCAGTTGTTCAGGCATGGCCGTGTCTCGATCAGGCAAGAGCGCTGACGCAAATAGTCAACACGCGCGTCACCAGATTCGACAAGGGTTTGTCTGACATCGAGTGCCCGGGGCCGACCAGGGAGGGAACGCACCATGGCCGAACTCCTCGACGACCTCGACTGGCAGGGCAAGGTCTACAGCGGCGGCTGGACCAGTCCGCGCGGGCGGCGTGCTCGAGTCCGTCGAGCCGGCCACCGGCGCGGTGCTCGCCACGGTCGGCCTCGCCAACGCCGCCGACATCGCCGCGGCCGCCGCCGCGGCCAAGCGGGCGCAGCCGGAGTGGGCCGCCCAGCCCGGCCCGCAGCGCGCCGCGCTGATCCGCCGGGCCGCCCGGCTGCTGGAGGACAACCGGGCCGAGTTCGAGCGCTGGCTGGTCCGCGAGGGCGGCGCCATCCCCGGCAAGGCCGCGTTCGAGGTCGAGCTGGTGCTCGGCGAGCTGTGGGAGGCGGCGGCGCTGCCCACCCAGCCCTGGGGCCAGCTGCTGCCGACCAGCGAGGCCGGCCGGCAGAGCATCGCCAGGCGGGTACCGCTCGGCGTGGTCGGCGTGATCAGCCCGTGGAACTTCCCGCAGATCCTGTCCGTCGCGGGCGGTCGCCCCCGCGCTCGCGCTCGGCAACGCCGTCGTGCTCAAGCCCGACGTGCAGACCGCCGTGTCCGGCGGCGTCCTGATCGCCCGGCTGTTCGAGCTGGCCGGGCTGCCCGCCGGCGTGCTGCACGTGCTGCCCGGCGACGCCGAGCCCGGCGGCGCGCTGGCCGCGAACCCGGACGTGGCGATGATCTCCTTCACCGGCTCCACCGCGGTCGGCCGCCTGGTCGGCGAGGCCGCCGGGCGGACGCTGAAGCGGGTCAGCCTGGAGCTGGGCGGCAACAACGCGCTCATCGTGCTGGACGACGCCGACATGGACGTGGCCAGCTCGGCCGGCGCCTGGGGCGCCTTCCTGCACCAGGGCCAGGTCTGCATGACCGCGCGGCCGGCACATCGTGCTGGAAGTCCGTCGCCGACGCAGTACCTCGACCGGCTGGCCAAGCGGGCCGAGAACCTGCCGGTCGGCGACCCGTTCACCGAGCAGGTGGCGCTCGGGCCCGCTGATCAACGAGCGGCAGCTGGCCAACGTGGACCGCATCGTCACCGAGACCGTCGCGGCCGGGGCCGACGCTGCGCGCCGGCGGCACCCACGAGCGGCTGTACTACCGGCCCACCGTGCTGGGCGGCGTCACGCCGAGCATGGCGGCGTTCCGCGAGGAGATCTTCGGGCCGGTCGCGCCGGTCATCGTGGTCAAGGACGCCGACGAGGCCGTCCGGGTCGCCAACGACACCGAGTACGGGCTGGTCGCCGCCATCCAGACCGGGTCGGTGGAGCGCGGCCTGGAGCTCGCCGACCGGCTGAACACCGGCATCGTGCACGTCAACGACCAGACGCTGAACAACGACGCGTACGCGCCGTTCGGCGGCACCGGCGCGTCGGGCAACGGCAGCCGGTTCGGCTCGCAGAGCAGCTGGGACGAGTTCACCCAGTGGCAGTGGGTCACCGCGCGGCCCGCAGGCCCACGGCTTCCCGTTCTGACCGGGAGGGGTCAGCCGAGGTCTTTCTGGTAGCCCCAGAAGGCCCGGCCGATGGTGGCCCGGACGTGGCGCGAGTAGTAGGCCAGCGGCCCGACCCAGCCGATCTCGGCCGTGGCCAGGCCCCGATCCCGCTGCTCGGCCAGGCAGCGCCGCAGCAGCACCCGGCCCACGCCGAGGCCGCGCAGCTCGGGGACCGTACCCACGGGCCCGATCTCGCGTACGCGGTTCACGCCGTAGGCGCAGAAGCCCACGTAGCGGGAGCCCTGGAGAGCCAGTTGCAGGCCGCCGTCGGCATTGCGCAGGGCCAGGGTGCACTCGACGACCCAGTTCGGCGGCCAGTCGGCCGCGAGCGACGCCTGAAGCGGGCCGTCGTCGGCCGGGCCGCCGCGGCGGACCTCGACGTCCAGGGCGCGCAGCCGGGCGGTGTCGGCCTCGGTGTCCAGCGGGGCGGTGGCGAGGTCGACGTCCATGTTGACCTCGCACGAGCCGCGCCGGTAGCCGAGTTGCTCGGCCATGCAGATCGCGGCGGTGTAGTGGATGTCGATGCCCGGCCAGGCGAAGCGTGGCGGGTGGCCCTCGATCCTGATCCGCGGGCAGCCGTCGTCGGCCAGCCTGCGCTCCAGTTCGCCAACGAGCCGCCGGGCGATGCCCTGCCGCTGGTCCGCGCGGCGGACGACGATCAGGTCGAGGAACCCCTCCTGGCTGCCGCCGCCCGCGACCCGGCCGCTGGAGGAGATGCCCACCCCGGCGATCCCGCATTGGCCCACGGCGACCAGGCCGGTGTGCGGTCGCCCGGTCAGCAGAGCCGGGATCGCCGCGGCATCGGGATCGAGGACTAGCTCGGCCTGGCATAGGCCGGCCACGGCGGGGAGGTCGTCCGCCGTCAGCTCACGTACCTTCACCGGATACCGCCCAGGCTCACCGCGCCAGACTAGATGAGCAGCGCCGTGGTCCGCGACGGAGTAACGACGGACCGGACCCGGACCGGGTGCCGCGCTTCCGCGGAAACGTCTTGCCGGGGGTGCGCGGGGTCGGGATCGTGGGAGATGATCACGCGGACGGGGCCGTTCGACCGGCGAGGGGAGAGTCATGCGGATCGAGGGATCGGTGGCGCTGGTCACCGGGGCCAACCGGGGCCTGGGGCAGGTCTACGCCCGTGAGCTGGTGCGCCGGGGCGCGGCCAAGGTCTACGGGGCGGCGCGCGATGCGGCCAGGGTCACCGAGCCGGAGTGACGCCGGTGGCGCTGGACATCACGGACGCCGGCCGGGTCGCGCAGGTCGCGGGGGAGTGCGGGACGTCAGCCTGCTGGTGAACAACGCCGGCGTCATGCGGGCCAGCACGTTCACCGAGGCGCCGAACCTGGACGCGGCCCGGCAGGAGATGGAGACCGACTACTTCGGCACGCTGAGCATGTGCTGCGCCTTCGCCCCGGTCCTGGCCGCGACGGGCGGCGGGGCCATCGTCAACATGCTGTCGGTGACCAGCTTCTACACCAACCCGTTCAACTCCTCCTACGGGGCGTCGAAGGCTGCGGGCTGGTCGCTGACCAACGGCGTCCGCCTCGAGCTGCACCACCAGGGCACGCTGGTGGTGGCGGTGCACGCCGGGTTCATCGACACCGATATGGCGGCGCTGGTGACCGGGCCGAAGGACAGCCCGGAGTCGGTCGTCGGCCAGGCCCTCGACGCCGTGGAGGCGGGCCAGGTCGAGGTACTCGCCGACGAGCGGACCCGGTCCATGAAGGCGTCGCTGTCCCGCGATCAGGAGCGCGACCTACCCGTCGGTCCAGAAGTTCTGGGACGGCAAGGCTATCGCCTCTGGCCATAGCTGGCGCCGCGGCCCGGTCACGACCCGACTATGAAGGCATCCACGTCCTGGTAGGCGCCTGCGGACTGGGGATGGCGGGCGTAGGTGACCCGGATCGTGATCGTGTGCGGGCCAGCGGCCAGGCCGCGTGCGGTGAACAGGACCTGCTCCTTGCGCCAGGTGCGCGAGTAGGTGCTCACGCAGGTCGGCGGCCCGCCGTCGACGGTGACCCGGGCGATGCCGTGGTTGTCCCTGGTGCTGCCGACCCAGGCGATGGACGTGCCGGTGAACCGGTAGGACACCGCGGCCGGGCGTCCGGCGCAGGTGTCGCTGACGTGGTCGGTCTCGTCGCTGAACCCCGGCGCGTCGGCATCGATGGTCCAGGTCCCCGAGTAGGTCCCGGCCACGCTGTCATCGACGACCTGGCGGGTCGCGGTGGCCAGCGTGAGGGGGAACGCGTGCAGCTGGTAGAGGTCGTCACCGGGCCGGTACCGGTCACTCCGAACGCCGCTGCTGAACAGCACGGCGCCCAGGCCGTCCTCGGTGCTGAACTTGGACACCAGCGCCGGGTCGTACAGGCCGAGCGCGTCGTTGCCCTCGGCCTGGCAGGTGACGTAGCACAGCTCGGTGGGGGCGGAGAAGAACCGCTGCCACGGGCCCCAGGGGTGCGGTGCGGAGTAGAAGCTCCAGGTTGTGCTGGCGTTCTGGTCCTGGCCCGGCCACTGGGCATTGAACGGGTAGTAGAAGCTGGTCAGCACGTACTGGCCCAGAGCCGGGAGGTACTGGACGCTGGCCTCGCTGAGCTGGGTGCGGCGCGGTGATCAGCCGGGTGGCCCGGTCCAGCTGGGCGTAGCC